>NZ_JAPNTZ010000001.1 GCF_026626335.1 Paractinoplanes pyxinae
ATCGTTGTCCAGCACGTAGTCGCCGCCGACGCGGTACACCAGCACATGATGGGCGTCGGCCTGCAGCAAATCGGCGTCGCTCCGCTCCGCGCGCCGGTACCACTTGCTCTTCTCGGCCTTCGCGAGGTGCCGCCGGGCGGTAATCGGATACTGAACGACCGTTCGACCGACTCGAGTCGCGACAGCAAGATTTGCACCGGTATTAGCCGGCCCACCCATCGACAGGTCAAGCAGTCCGAGGTCGGATTGTTGATTGACGGTCGCGTAGTCTCGAGTCAGCTCTTTCAGCTCGTCTCCCGACAACGCCCGTGCCAACGCTGCGCGGACCAGCCGGGCGTCGCCGCCGCCGTGCCGATTGCTGAGCTCATTGAGGGAAAGTTGGCTGCTGTGCAGCGCACGGATAGCGTCCCGCCGGTGCGGGCGGTGACGAAGTAATCCGGCCCATAAGCGCATGACCAGATTCAACCGGTCTGGTTCGTCAAGCGAATAGCGGACCACGTAGTGGATGACCGCGGGGTGGTCGGTTCGGAAGCTCCGGACTTGGAACACCGCCAGCACTGCAGACATGACAATGTTCCGGACGCGGATTGACTCGCCGATCCCAGATGAACATTCTCGCATCTTTTCGTCAAGCAGGGAGAGTAGGAGGAGGGCCTCGCCGTCCTGGCCGTCGGTCAGTCGGGCGAACAATTGTGCGAGCTCGTCGCGCGTCGAGGCCTGCTGTTTCTCTGTCCCGGTGGTCAGTCGGCGCCACAAATCGTTGACGGCGTCCACCGTCACAGGTCGTGTCTCCGCGGGGCGAGGGTTCATAGACTCATTGGGCGATCGACCGGCCGGCGGGTCTCCGCCCGGGTCGCTCCCGACCGACTCCTCGGACGGGTCCGACACAGGACTTGCGTCGTCCATCTTCGGGTCCTAACCGGCGACCTTGAGCACGTACCTGGAGCTGGCAGATTCCTGCATGTGAACCCCAACTTCCGCCTTTGAGCCGCAAGAATCGAACGACCCTCACCGTTCCAGAGTTCACGACAAGAAGCATTACGGCAAGACCGGCGCACGTCAGGCCTCGGCCGGGTGAAGGTTTGTCAATCTCCTGGACCGTGACTACCGATGACGGCGAGAGTGGCCATCCACCCGGACACGTGCGTCCTCGCCAAGCGCACGCTCATGCGCTTGGCGAAGACGGCCAGCACGTCGTCGGGATACAAGTCGCGGCGCTCCGACAGCGTCAAATTGGACGCAGTGTGTGACTGGTTCCGCCACCGCCGATGAACACGCTTCAGCCTCATCGGCTGCTCTCCGAGGGCACGGGCACCTTCAGTCAGCCACCGCCCGGCATCGTGAGGAAAGCGTGGCTCATCAACGTCGGTGAACCGAGCCGAGCCGATGTCGGATTCTGGTCGCCGGAGTTGACCGCGGGGCCGCCGCTCCCGCCGGTGCCTCTATCAGTGGCCGCTGATGGCGGCTACCTCGGCCGGGGTCAAGGTCAGGTCGGCGGCGGCCACGTTTTCGTCGAGGTGGCCGGTTGAACCTGTGCCGGGGATGGGCAGGATGTTGGGGGAGCGGGCCAGCAGCCAGGCCAGGACGATCTGGTGGGGCGTGGCGCCGTACTTTGTGGCCGCCTGCTGGACGGCGGTGTTGCTGTCCAGGTTTTGGATGGGGGCCCACGGCAGGAAGACCAGCTGCTCCTGCTCGCACAGGTCGACCAGGGATTCCGACTTGCGGTCGTCGACGTTGTAGCGGTTCTGCAGCGAGACGATCGGGGTCAACCGTTGCGCTGTGCGTAGCTGGTCCTCGGTGAAGTTGGAGACGCCGATGTGCCGGATCTTGCCTTCGGCCTGCAGCTCGACCAGGGCGCCGATCGAGTCCTCTAGCGGCACCTTCGGGTCGGGGCGGTGGAACTGGTACAGCGGGATCTGATCGAGCCGCAGGCGGCGCAGGCTGCCCTCCAGGGCCTCGCGCAGGTGTTCCGGGCGGCCGTTGGGCTGCCAGTTGCCGGGGCCGGGGCGCACCAGGCCGCCCTTGGTGGCGATCACCAGGTCGTCGGCGTAGGGATACAGGGCCTCGGCGATCAGCGTCTCGCTGACGTCGGGGCCGTACGAGTCGGCGGTGTCGATGAAGTTGACGCCCAGCTCGACGGCCCGGCGCAGCACCGCCTTGGCCTCGTCGCGGCTCTTCGGCTCGCCCCAGATGCCGTCGCCGGTGATGCGCATGGCGCCGTAGCCGAGACGGTTGACCGTCAGGTCGCCGCCGACGTCGATGGTGCCCGCGGAACCGGCTTGTGGTGTGCTCACGGTGACTCCTCTGCCGTAGCTTCGAAGTCCGACGTTAGCCCCAGGTCACGGGAGGACGCGCTCGCTCCTCCCGTGACCTGGGGCACTGCCTAGCGGTACGTGATGTCGCTCTGGCTGACCTTGCAGTTGGCGTCGTTCCAGCCGGCGCCCAGGTACTTGGGCTCGCTGCCCTTGGCCACGCCCTGGTACTTGCCGCAGACGGTGGCGCTGGAGGCGTTGCTCAGGGTGACCCGGGTGATGGTGGCCGTGTCGCCCCAGTTGGAGTTGATGCCGGCGACCATGTCGATGTCGTTCAGCAGCACGTTGTCGATGCGGACGTGGCGGGTGTACGAGTTGGTGCAGTTGCCGCAGCCGCGGTACAGCTTGCCCGAACCGCTCAGGTAGAAGCCCGAGATGTTGACCGTGCCGTTGCCGTTGTGCTGGAACGTCTTGTCGCTGCCGTTCCGCGCGCCGCCGCCGATCACGTAGCTGGTGCCGCCGCCGGTGCCCTTGAAGGTCGCGGCGTCCTCGCCGATGTCGTTCCACCACACGTTGCGGATCGTGCAGGTGCCCTCGCAGTGCACGCCGTCGCCGGCCGGGGAGCCGAGGATGACGTTCTGCAGCGTGCCGCCGTTGGCGATCTTGAACATCGGGTCCTGGGACTCGCTCTGCGAGCCGTCACCGATGCAGCAGTACGTCTTCATGCCGCCGTCGAAGGTGCCGGAGACGTTGACCGTGCCGGAGATGCTGACCGTGCCCGCCGAGGACGGCCAGGCGCCGGTCGGCGTACCCCCGGAACCGCCGGTCGGCGGCGGGGAGGTCGGCGTCGTCGGGGGCGGGGTGGTCGGGGTCGTGCCGCCGCCACCGTTGTACGTCTCGAACTCGGCGATGCGCGGTGCGGCGGATGCGCTCGTGATGTCGAGGGTGAGCTTCTTCAGCGAGGTGGAGGCGAACGAGATGGTGCTCGGGCTGCCGCTTCCGCTGCTCAGCACGGCGCCGCTGTCGGCGTTGAGCAGGCGCCAGGCGCTGATCGTGCCGCCGCCCGAGGCCTGCCGGATGACCGCCGACGAGACGGTGGTGGCGCTGCTCCACTTGACCGAGACGTAGCCGGTCGAGCTGGCCGGCGACCAGTACGTGCTTGTGTTGCCGTCCTTGATGTTGCCGTAGCTGGTGCCGCTGGCCTTGCTGGAGCCGTCGGCCCCGCCGTTGAGGCTCAGGTTGTCGGCCGCGAGGGCCTGGGTGGCCGGCAGCGTCAACATGATCGCGGCGGTGGTGAGCGCGGTGGCGGCTCCGGCCGACCACCGCAGGGCGACTGATCGTTTCATCCTCGTCTCGCTTCCAATCGGGGGTGCGTCGCGCCGCCCTCCCCACGACAGGAAAGCGCTTACCTCGGGACGATAGGCACCCGTCGATATCAAGACAAGGAGTTGCAGGATTTGCAGTGGGCCGGTGCTTTCGCGAGCGTCCACACTGGCGCGGTGAACATCATCAAGCGGTGGGTGCGGATCGCGGCCGGGATCACCGGGCGCGGTCCCCGGGAGCGGCGGCTGCGAGCGGTCGTGGACGGCCGGATCGTGCTGGTCACCGGCGCGTCGGAGGGCATCGGCGCCGCCACGGCTCGCCGTCTGGCTGCGGCCGGCGCGACCGTGCTGCTTGTTGCGCGTACGAGGGAAAGGTTGAAACAAGTAAGCGGAGAAATCGCCGCCGCGGGCGGCCGGGCCTTCGTGCACCCGGCCGACCTTTCCTCGCCGGAGGCGGCCGCCGAGCTGGCCGCGGACCTGGTGGCGCGCTACCGCCGGATCGACGTCGTGGTGAACAACGCCGGGCGGTCCATCCGGCGCCCGGTGGCCGAGACCGCCGACCGGTTCCACGACATCCAGCGCACCGCGAGCCTGAACTACCTCGGGCCGGTCCAGTTGATGCTGGTGCTGCTGCCGGCGATGCGGGCGACCGGCGGCGGGCACGTCGTCAACGTGTCGACGGCCGGGCTGTCCCTGCACACTCCGAATTGGTCGGCCTACCACGCCTCCAAGGCGGCGTTCGACACGTGGCTGCGCAGCGCGGCCGTGGAGATGCGGCGCGACGGCATCACGGTCAGCACGGTCTACTGCAATCTGGTCCGCACCCGGATGAGCGCGCCGACGCCGCACTTCCGGCGGGCCCCGGCCATGTCGGCGGACGAGGCGGCCGGGATCGTGTGCCGGGCGGTGGCCCACCACCGGTCGTGGTGGCCGTGGTGGGCTCGGATCGGTTCGGTGGTGTCGGCGGCGATGCCGCGCACCGTCGAGCGGGCGCTGGCCGCGGGGGTGCGGGCGCTTGACGCCCTCGAGCCGCTACGGGTGCTGGCGGCGAGCGGTCTTTTGCGTCCCCAGCGGCTCGTACGGGTTCTGCGTGCCGGGCGGCGCGGGCGCAACTTGGACACGGCGCTGGCCGCCGGGCCGCCCAACGGGCTTGCTCTGGTCGACCCGGACGGGCCGGTCACCTACCCGGAGCTGGACGCGATGGCCGAGGCCTGCGTGGCGAACGCGGCGGCCACGCTCGGCCTGCGGACCGGCGACCGGGTCGGGCTGGCCTGCGACGGCCACCGGGGCTTCGTGGCGGTGGCGATCGGGCTGGCCCGGCTCGGCGTCGACGTCGTGCTGCTGCCACCCGATCTGCCCCGCGACCGCCTGACCGAGGTGCTGCGCCGGGAAAGGGCCACCGGGCTGGTCGGCGAGCCGGGCGGGGCAACCGGCGACGTGACCTGGATGGCCTGGCCGGACCTGCTGGCCGGGCCGGTTGGCGGGCCGAGGTCCCGTACGCGAAAGGGGCGCATGTCCGTGCTGACCTCCGGCACCACCGGCGTGCCGCGCAGCGTGTCCCGCCCGCTGCCGCTGGGCATGCTGCTCGGCCCGGTCACCACGCACCTGCGGCTGACGCCGGTGCGTCCGGGCGAGCCCATCGTCGTGGCCACCCCGCCGCATCACGGGTACGGCCTGACCTACCTCGCCGCCGGTCTCACCTTGGGCGCCCCGGTGGTTCTGGTGCCCGGCGGTGATCCGGAGCGGATTTTGAGCGCGGTCGCCGAGCACGGCGCCGGCCTGATGTTCGTACTGCCGATCCAGCTGCGCCGCATGGCTGAGCTGCCCGCCGCGCGATGGCCGGCCCTCGACTCGTTGCGCGGTGTGGTCAGCGGCGCTGCGGCGCTGCCGCCCGACCTGTGCGAGCTGTTCCCCGGCCGGTTGTTCAACATGTACGCCACCACGGAAGCCGGCTGGGCGTCGATGGCCACCCCGGCCGATCTGCGGGCCGCCCCCGGCACGGTCGGGCGGGCGCCGCGCGGGGTCCGGATCCGGGTCGTCGAACCCGGCGGCACGCCGTTGCCGCCGAACCGGATCGGCGAGATCCAGGTCCGGGGCTGGCACCCGGACGGGCAGTGGCTGGCGACCGGGGATCTCGGCCACCTCGATCCGGCCGGCCGCCTGTTCGTCGACGGCCGGCTCGACGACATGATCGTCTCCGGCGGCGAAAACGTCTACGCCGGCCCGGTGGCCGCGATCCTGACCAGCCACCCGGACGTGGCCGACGCGTTGCTCGAGCCGGTCGCCGACCCGGAGTTCGGTCAGCGGCTGCGCGCGACCGTCGAGGTCCTTCCGGGCCGTACGCTGACCGCCGCCGAGCTGCGGAAGTGGCTCGACCCGAGGCTGTCCCGGGCCGAGCGCCCCCGCGACATCACCGTCGTCGCGGCGCTGCCCCGCACGGCCACCGGCAAGCTGGTGCGCTCGGTCAACCAGCCGAAGGCCCCGACGCCTGGTCGGTGAAGTAGTGCACGGTGTGGCCGGCGAGCGGGCTGGTCCCGGCGGCCACCTCGGCGATGTGCACGCCCACGTCGGTGGCCGGGATCCAGTTGGGGTCGTCGACGCCGGCCAGTTGCCGGGGGCGGGTGCGGACGAAGCCGAGGATCAGCTCGTAGATGCGGGGTCCCTGCCCGTCCAGCTCGACCGCGAGGGTGCGGGTCAGCGACTTGGTGGCCGCGCTGCCGGCGGCGACCGCGGCCGCCATCGGGAAGGGCAGGTCCGCCGACAAGCCGTTGAGTTGCAGGATCATGCCGTCGGAGCCCAGCAGCGGGACGAAGGCCCGGTAGGCGCGGAACACGGTGGTCTGGTTCTGCCGCAGCTGGTCCTCCCATTCCGGGTCGCTGAGCTCGAGCAGCGGTTTGCGGCCCTGGCGGCCCCAGTCGGCGACGCTGATCACGACTCCGTGCAGGCCGCCGAACTCGGTGGCCAGGGTGGACGCCTCCTCGGTCAAGGCGGGGTCGAGCAGGTCGAGTTCGCGGACGTGCAGCTGCGGGTCGTCGATCCGGCGGGCAAACTCGTCGAGGCGCCCGGCCGAGCGCGAGGTGGCCACCACCGTGGCCCCGGCGGCGAGCAGGGCCCGGACGACGCCTTCGCCGACCCCGCCGGCCCCGCCGACGACGACAACGGTGGACCCGGTGAGGTCGGTGTGTGGTTGCGCCCATGCGGGCGAGGTGAGCGTGTCAGTCATGCCCTTACGTTCGCCCCTGCGAAGCGAGCGGACATACGTGTAACGACTGGCGCCGGCCCGGCTCGTCCTGACACAACTCGTACATCGCGCTGATCGTCGCCGATCAATGGGCGGGCAGGGTGCGGACGATGAGGACTTCACTGATTCGCGCCGGGTCTGCGCTGGCGGCGGCGCTGTTGCTGTTCGGGATGACGGCCGGGGCCTGCGCCGGGCCTCCGGCCGGTGATGAGCGGAGCCCGGTCAACGTCGTCTTCGTGCTCACCGACGACCTGTCCGCCAATCTGGTGCAGTACATGCCCAACGTGCGGGCCCTGGCTCAGGACGGCACCACGTTCTCGCAGTACACGGTGACCGACTCGCTGTGCTGCCCGTCGCGCTCGTCGATTCTCACCGGGCGCTACCCGCACAACACCGGCGTCTTCACCAACAGCGGCGACGACGGCGGCTTCCACGTCTTCCAGCGGGAACAGGAGCGGGACACCTTCGCCACCAGCCTGCGGTCGCGCGGATACCGGACCGCGATGATGGGCAAGTACCTGAACGGCTATCAGCCCGGCGAGCACGGGGTGCGGCCCGGTTGGACCGAGTGGGACGTGGCCGGCGGCGGCTACGGCGAATACAACTACAACCTCAACGAGAACGGCGCCGTCCGGCACTACGGCCAGGCGCCCGAGGACTACCTGACCACGGTCGTCGAGGGCAAGGCCGAGTCGTTCATCACCGCCTCGGCCGAGGCGGGGGAGCCGTTCCTGCTCGAGGTGGCCACGTTCACCCCGCACGGGCCGTACGTTCCGGCGCCGGAGGACAAGCAGGCGTTCCCGGGGCTGAAGGCGCCGCGGGGGCCGTCGTTCGACAAGCTCCCCTCGGACGCGCCGGACTGGCTGGCCGGGCGGGCGCCGCTCACCGCCGCCCAGACGGCCCAGCTCGACACGGCGTACCGCAAGCGGGCGCAGTCGGTGCTGTCGATCGACCGCATGATCGGCAACCTGCGGCAGACCCTGGAAAAGGCCGGGGTCGCCGACCGTACGGTCGTGGTCTTCAGTTCCGACAACGGCTTCCACCTGGGCGAGCACCGGCTGACCGCGGGCAAGCAGACCGCCTTCGACCACGACGTGCACGTGCCGCTGGTGGTGGCCGGTCCCGGCGTACGCGGGGGAGCCACCGTGGAGGCGCCGGTGCTGAACATCGACCTGCGCCCGACGTTCGAGCAGTTCGGGGGCGTGACACCCGGCCCGGCGGTGGACGGGCGGAGTCTGCTCCCGTGGTTGCGGGACGGCCAGGCGCCCGGCTGGCGGACGACCGGTCTGGTCGAGCACCACGGCCCCGGCCAGGCCGCCGATGACCCGGACCGGCAGGCGCCGGCCGGTGGGACTCCGCCGACCTATGCCGCGTTGCGCGGGCCGGACTTCACCTACGTCGAGTACGAGGGCGGCGCCCGGGAGTACTACGACCGCACCACCGACCCGGAAGAGCTGTTGAACACGGCCGCCAAGCTCCCCGCCGCCCGCGCCACCGAGTTGCACGAGAAGCTGGAGAGCCTGCGCGGGTGCCGGGGAGCCGAGGGGTGCGGCTGAGCACCGGCCGCGCAGCTCGACACTGGCCCCCCCCGAGCCGCTAGTCCATCTCGCAGAACGGGGGGTCGCCCTCGGTGATGCCCAGGTCCTGACACCGGTAGCTGCTGCCTTGGCTGTGGTAGCGCCAGCCCGGGCCGGGCTCGTAGCGGAACAGGTAGATGCCGTCGCCGGGGGTCGGGCCCTGCGGGGCGGCCGTCGCCCAGGTCTGCCAGCACTTCACGCTGGAGGGCACGAAAGACCAGTCCTCGGGCAGGTCGACCAGCTTCTCCAGGGTCTTCGCGGAGGGGCAATCCGGATATCGGGGCGGGTTGCTGGTCGTCGTGGACGACTGTGGCGGACTCGAAGTCGTAGTGGACGACCGCGGCGGTCTCGAGGTCGGGGTGTGGCTGGGCGCCGTCGACGTCGACGTGAGGCTGGGAGAAGGGGTGTGCGTCGGAGTCGGAGGCGGGGTCGGTGTCGGAGTTGGGCTGGAGGTCGGGGAGTAGGTCGCGATCGGCGGGGTGGGGGCGGACCGGTCGGCTGTGGCGTAGGCGACGGCGCCGGCGATGGTGAAGACCGCGGCCGCGGCTGTCGCGGTTGCGGCGATGCGGGTACGGCGTTGGGACTGACGCGACTTGCGCAGGGTCCGCGCGTACATGTCCGCGTTGCCGCCGTGTTCGGCCAGGTCGGCCATGGCCCGGCGCAGCCGCCCGTGGTCGTCGGTCATCAGCCTTCCTCCGTCACGGCCGAGAGCAGGTCGGGGGCCAGGTGGCGGACGCGGGCCAGGGCCTTGCTGGTCTGCGACTTGATCGTGCCGACCGAGCAGTTGAGCAGTTCCGCCGCCTCGGCCTCGCTGCGGTCCTCGAAGAACCGCAGCACCAGCACGGCCCGTTGCCGCCGGGTGAGCCGGGCCAGCACCTCGTGCAGGGCGAGCTTGAGATCCGTGCGGTGGGCGTGGTCGCTGCCGGGCGCGGCCACATCGGCCATCTCGCCCGGCATCGACTCGACTATCCGGCGGCGGCGCCACCGGCTCACGTGCAGGTGGTACATGGCCGTACGGGTGTAGGCCTCGAAATGCCCGGGGTCGGTCAGCCGGCGCCGGCCGCGGTGCGTGCGGGCCAGCGCGTCCTGCACCAGATCCTCGGCGAGATGCCTGTCCCCGGTCAGCAGGAAGCCCGTCCTCAGAAGGGCCGCCGACCGGGTGCGGACGAAATCGCAGAAGAGGTCGTCAGTGGACTCCGGCATGCTCCGCTCGTCTTCCCCGTGCGCCGAGCTGTGCGCTACACCGTACTTCGTACGGGCCATCACGCGGCCCCGTCGGCCGGGATCACGGGTATTGGCAGAACGGCGCGGGCTCGTGGATGCCGAGGTCCTTGCAGAAGTACCCGCTGCCCTGGCTGTGATAGCGCCAGCCCGCATCGGACGCGTACCGGAACAGGTAGATGCCGTCGCCCTTGTTCGGGCCCTCCGGCTCGGTCGTCGCCCAGCTCTTCCAGCACTTCACCCGCGCGAAGTGCCAGCCCTCCGGCAGGTCGACCAGCTTCTCGAACTCCTTGGCCGGAGGACAGACGCCGGAACCGTGCTCGGGTCCCAGCGAGTCCCGGGTCGCCGAGGGCGACGGCGCCTTCGTCGTTGGAGCAGGAGCGGGCGAAACGGGAGCGGATGAGATAGGAGTGGGTGACGGCGCAGAGGCGGAGGCGGGTGCGGATGACGCCGTGGAACCGCAGGCGGTGAGCCCGAGCAGGACGGCGACGGCGGGCAGGGCGAGCCGGTGAGGTGCGGACATTTCAAGATCCCCCGAATGATGGCAGTGGCGCTACACCCGGGTACATGCGATTCCGGCCGCCCAGGTTGCCGCCCGAGGCAAGAAAAACTTGGGCGTACGGGAAACTCATCAGTTCCTGACAACTCGTCACCACACTTCGAAACTCCGCGACCGCGCGGAGCCGGAGGTGACGAACCAGATGACAGGACAACAGTGGACCGGCCGCAGGCGGGTGCTTCTCGCCCTCGGTGGTCTGTCGCTGCTCAGCGGCTGCGCCCAGCAAAGGCCGCAGTCGCAGCCACAATCTGAGCCGGCGTCGCCCGATCTGCCCCGGCCCACGGTGGGCTCCCCGCCGCCACCACCGTCACCCTCCCCGACGGGCCTGCCCCGCATCCCCGTCCAGAAGGAGCCGCGCTACGTCGTGCCGCCCGGCCGGGGCCCGAAGGTCGTGGCGCTCACCTTCGACGACGGCCCGCATCCGGCGTACACCCCGCAGGTTCTCAAGCTCCTGCGGAAACACCACATCAAAGCCACCTTCTTCGTGATCGGGCAGCAAGCGGCCGCTCACCCCGACCTGGTGCGCGCGATCATCGATGATGGACACATGGTCGGCACCCACACCTGGTCCCACGCGGATCTGCACCGGCTGCCGGCCGGCCGTGTCCGGTCGGAGGTGGGTCGTACGGTGGAGAACGTCGCCAGGACGACCGGCCGCATTCCTAACCTTTTCCGGGCCCCGTACGGAAGTTGGTCGCGCACGGTTTTCGAGGTGTGCGCGGCGCTCGGGCAGACGTCGATCGCGTGGGACGTCGATCCCCGCGACTGGGACGACCCCGGTGCGAGCAGGATCCGGTCGAGGATCCTGGCTCAGGTCGGCCACCGGTCGATCGTGCTCACCCACGACGGCGGCGGCGACCGGTCACCGACCGTCCAGGCTCTGCGAAGTGTTCTTCCGGTCCTGCTCGATTCCGGCTACCGGTTCGTGGGGGTGTGAGCGATGAGACGACGCTGGCGGTTGGTGCTCACCATAGTTCTCGCGCTGCTCGTCACCGGGTCGCTGGCCGCCTTCGCCGGGATGCGGCTGCTCTCGCGCCGCTACGAGGGTGCGGTCGCGCGGGCCGACCTGCTGCCGGCCGCCCCGAGCCGGTCCGCGGGCGCCCCGGCCGAGCCGACCGAGCCGCCGAAGGTCAAGGGCCCGATGAACCTGCTGCTCGTCGGCTCGGACAGCCGCACGAAGGGCGAACCGGGCGACGGCCGCAGCGACGTCGTCATCCTGGTGCACATCCCCGAGTCGACCGGCCGGGCGTACGTGATCTCGATCCCGCGCGACACGTACCTGCCGATCGCCACGGCCGGCGGCGAGCGCGGCCCCCGGAACAAGGTCAACGCGGCCTACGCGTGGGGCGGCGTGCCCCGGCTCGTGCAGACCCTCAACCAGTTCGGCGGCATCACCGTCGACTGGCCGGTCCTCATCGACTTCGCCGGGATCCGCAAGCTCACCGATCTGGTCGGCGGCGTCGACGTGGTCATCGACAAGAGGAGCGTGGACTCCTACCGGTTCCTGCCGGAGAACAGCCCGTACCCGTCGGCGCCGTGCACCGACCCGCAGGGCCGGTCCCGCCGCTGCGTCGCCTTCCCGGCCGGGAAGGTGCACCTCGACGGGCAGCTGGCCGAGTACTACGTCCGTCAGCGCCGGGGCCTGCCCAACGACGACTTCGACCGGTCCAAGCGGCACCAGCAATACCTGCGGGCGCTGGCCGAGAAGATCGCCGAGCAGAACCTGCTGACCGACCCGCGGGGCCTGGACCGGCTGGTCCGGACCGCGGCCGGCATGCTCACGGTCGACCGGCGCATGCCGGTGCAGCGCCTGGCCTTCACGCTGCGCCACCTGCGGGCGAAGGACATGACGTTCCTGACCCTGCCCATCGCCGAGAACCGGGACGTGCCGGGGGTCGGTGCGGTGATGGTGCCCGACGCGGAGCAGTGCCGGGAGTTGTTCGCCGCCCTGCGCGCCGACCGGCTGGACGAGTACACGCGCGTGCACCCACCCAACGACGTACGGCACGGGCGTTGATGCCTTTGGTCGGGGTCGAGTGTTCACTTTCGGCAGTTACCGGGGCCGCCGCCCGTTCCTAGCGTGAGGCGCATGAGAATCCGCGCCTTGGCCGCCCTGTTCCTGCTGGTGGTGACGCTGCCGATCGGCGCCGCCGCGACCGCCGCTCCCGCCCTCAGCCTGCCCCGCCCGACCGGGCCGTACGCCGTCGGCACCACCTGGCTGCACCTGACCGACACCGCCCGGGCCGACCCGTGGCGGCCGGACGTGCGGCGCGAGCTGATGGTGTCGCTGTGGTACCCCGCCCGGCCCGGCCGCGGCGCCCCAGCTCCGTACACCACGGCCGCGGTCTCGTCGCGGATCGTCGCCGCCGAGGGCCTGCCCCTGCCGCCGGACGTGCTGACCACCGTGTCCACCAACGCCCGGCGCGACCTGCCGGTGCGCCCGCCGGCCGGTAAGGGCTGGCCGCTGGTGGTGCTGTCGCCCGGGTTCAGCCCGAGCCGCGAATCGCTGACCGGGCTGGCCGAGGACCTGGCCTCCCGGGGCTATGTGGTGGCCGGGGTGGACCACCCGTACGAGGCCCGCGGCGTCGAGTTCCCCGACGGCCGGGTCGCCGAGTGCCTGGCCTGCGAGCTGGACGACGTAATGCCGCAGGTGGTGCGGGGCCGGGCGGCCGACGTGTCGTTCCTGCTGGACCGGTTGACCGGCGCCCGGCCGGCGTGGCGCGGCGCCCGCTACCTCGACCGTCACCGGATCGCCGTGGTGGGCCACTCGATCGGCGGGGCGAGCGCCGCGCACCTGCTGACCACCGACCGGCGGGTGGACGCGGCCGCCGACCTGGACGGCACCCTGTTCGTCCCCGTTGTCACGAACCGGCCGCTGCTGCTGGTGGGCGCGGACCGGCCGGCCGACGCCAGCTGGGTGCGGGACTGGCCCGG
Organism: Paractinoplanes pyxinae; assembly: GCF_026626335.1. Classification (GTDB taxonomy): domain Bacteria; phylum Actinomycetota; class Actinomycetes; order Mycobacteriales; family Micromonosporaceae; genus Actinoplanes; species Actinoplanes pyxinae. The sequence goes on from NZ_JAPNTZ010000001.1 coordinate 13,107, forward strand.
CCTGAGCGAGTGGAAGCGGTGGCTGACCGTCGCCGGCACCGGGCACATGTCGTTCACCGACCGGCCCGTGCTCGGCGCCCAGCTCGGCCTGGACCCCGGCGCCGTCCCGGCCGAGCGGCAACTGCTGATCACCCGCACGTACGTGGCCGCCTTCCTCGACGTACACCTGGGAAAGCGCGACCAGCCGCAGCTGGACGGACCCTCGCCGGCCTTCCCCGAGGTCACCCGGACGAGATGAGCGGAGCGCCAGCATTAAGATGACCGGACCGATCGACGGACGTGGAGACGATGATGAGCATCGGCGAGGGCACGGACAGGCGCGGCGGGCCGGACCTCGATCCCACCCGGCCGCATCCGGCGCGGCGCTACAACTACTGGCTCGGCGGCAAGGACAACTTCCAGGCCGACCGCGATGCCGGTGACGCCATCGCCAAAGTGTTCCCGCACATCCGCACCGCGGCACGCGAGAACCGGGCGTTCATGCAGCGGGCGGTGCGGCACCTGACCCGCGAGGCCGGCGTGCGGCAGTTCCTCGACATCGGCACGGGGCTGCCGACCGCCGACAACGTGCACGACGTGGCGCAGGGCATCGCCCCGGAATCGCGGATCGTCTACGTGGACAACGACCCGCTGGTGCTCAGCCACGCCCGGGCCCTGCTGACCAGTTCGGACGAGGGCGCCACGGCCTACATCGACGCCGACGTGCGTGATCCCCAGAAGATCCTCGACGATCCCGCCGTACGCGAAACGTTGGACTGGACCCGGCCGATCGCGCTCCAGCTGGTGGCGATCATGCACTTCGTCGAGGACCACGAGGACCCATGGGGCATCGTGAATCGGCTGGTCGGCGCCCTGCCGACCGGCAGCTACCTGATGTTGTCGCACGCGACCTTCGACCCGCTCGACGCCGAGACGATCGCCAAGATGAACGCCATCAACGAGGGCATCAAGCCGCGGTTCTCGCCCCGGTCGCTGGCCGAGGTCTCCCGCTTCTTCACCGGGCTCGAGCTGCTGGAACCGGGCATCGTCTCGGTTCAGGACTGGCGTGGCGAGCCGGGGCCCCGGCCGACCGCGGCCGAGGCCACCGGCTACGCGGCGGTCGCCCGGGTCGGCTGAGAAAAGCCCGAGGCCGGCTGAGAAAAGCCCGAGGCCGGCTGAGAAAAGCCCGAGGCCGGCTGAGGAAAGCCAAAGGCCGGCTGAGGAAGCCCAAGGCCGGCTGAGAAACGGTCGGGGTCGGTCGGATTACGCCGTACGCCTGTCCCGCACCGCCATGATCGGCGAGGACGAGCGGAATCGGCAGCCGAACGGGGGAACGATGGCCCACGCTCACGGCGTCGTCGTTCGGTTGCCGTTTCGGTCGGCCAGCAGACGGCGTACGCCGTCCGCCTCGTACATGCCGTGTTCGACGTAGAGGTGCAGGGCCCGCTCGAAGAACGCCCGGGCCGACGCCGGATCGCCCTGCCGCTCGAAGGTGTGTCCGAGTCCCGTGTACGCCCGGCCCCGCTGCTCGGCCATCTCGGTGTCGCCCGCGATGGCCAGCGCCGCCTCGAACCAGGTGACCGAGGCCGCGAGCCGGCCCGCCGCGCGGGTCGCCTCGCCGAGCCCGTTGAGGATGTCGGCCTCCGAGACCCGGTCGCCGACCTCCCGTTTGATCGCCAGCGCCTGCTCGTGCAGCTCGATGGCCCGCTCGGGTTCGCCCCGGCGGGTGTGCACCAGGGCGAGGGCGTCCAGGGCCTCCGCCTCGATGCTGCGGTTGCCCAGCCGCCGGCACAGGGTCAGGGCTTCCTCGCAGTGCTGCTCGGCCTCGTCGAGCCGCCCGCTTCGCACCTCGATGGTCGCCAGGTTGCTCAGGCCCTTGGCGACGCCGTGCCGGTCGCCGGCCTCCACGTGGACGGCGAGCCCGCGGTTCAGGAACTCGAGCGCCTCGTCGAAGTTGCCGAGCGTCCCCTCGTTGTAGCCGAGGTTGTCCAGGGCCCGGGCCTCGCCGATCCGGTCGTCGGCCTCCCGGTACAGGGCCAGCGCCTTCTCGTAGTGGACCTTCGCCGCCGCCGGACCACGGTGGTAGAACTCGAGGTTGGCCCGGTTGATCACCGCGTGGGCCTGACCGCGGACGTCGTGGATGCTGCGGAACAGCTGGGCCGACCTCTGCAGACGATCGGCCGCCGGTTCGGTCCGGCCCAGATTGGTGTACGCGACACCCAGGGCCGACAGCGCGGTGGCTTCGGCCCGGGAGTCGCCGACCGCCTGGGCGGCTCGCGTCGCGTGCTCGTTCACGGTCAGCAGGTCGCGATAGCTGGTGTTCAACAGGTGGCGGAACAGCACCTCGGCCAGGCGGCTGGTGTGCGTCGGCCAGCCCCGGTCGGCGGCGTACGCGGCAATGGCCAGCAGCGTCGAATACTCGCTGTTCAGCCAGGCCGAAGCGTCCTCCGGGCCGGACAGGACCGGCGCCGCCGTGGTCGTTTCCGGGGCCTGGGGCCGGCGGTCGGCGCCCGTAGGATACAGGATCCGCATCGCCGTCGCGGCGGTGGCCAGGTAGTGGTCGAGCAGACGGGTCAGGGCCGCCCGGCGTTCGACCGGCCGCTCCTGCTCGTGCGCGCGCTCGGCCGCGTGGATGCGGATCAGGTCGTGCTGGGTGTAGCGGTCGTCGCCGGCCAGCTGGATCAGGTGGTCGTCGCACAACCGGCGCAGCCCGGCCCGCGCCGCGTCCAGGTCGCCGCCGGTCAGCGCGGCCGCCGCGTAGTCGTCGAAGTCCTCGGCCGGGTGCAGCGCCACCAGCCGGAGCAGCCGCTGCCGCTCGGCGTCCAGGTTCCGGTAGGACCGGTCCAGGGCAAGGGCCACCCCGTCGTCCAGCCGCCCGGCCCGGCGGCGCTCGTCGAGCCATTCCGCGTGGTCGGCCAGGGACCAGTCCGGCCTCGCCCGCACCTGCGCCGCGACCAGGCCGAGCGCGAGCGGCAGCCGTCCGCAGAGCTCCGTGATGCGGGCAGCGGCTTCCGGCTCTTCCCGTACGACGGCCGGGCCGACCTCGTCCGTCAGGAACCGCAGTGCCTCCGGGCGGCCGAACACCTCGAGCTTCAGCGAGACGGCCGGGCTCAGCTCGGCGAGGCTCCGGCGGCTGGTCACCAGCACCGAGCAGCCCGGCGTGGCCGGCAGCAGGGGCCGGACCTGGCCGGCGCCGGCCGCGTTGTCCAGCACGACCAGCGTGCGGGTGCCGGCCAGCCGCTCGTGGAAGAGCCGACGGCAGGCCTCCAGGTCGCGCGGGACGGTCGAACCGGGCACGCCGAGCAGCCGCAGGAAGCCGTCCAGCACCGCGACCGGGTCGGCCGGCGGGTGGCCGGGATCGGGGTCGAAGCCGCGCAGGCCGGCGAAGAGAACCCTGTCGTGGGGGAGCAGGTGCGCCGCCCGTACGGCCAACTGGGTCTTGCCGACCCCGGCCATCCCCTCGATCGTGGCGATTGCGACCGGGCCGCCGGCGGTGAGCGCGTCCCGCAGCCGGCGCAGCTCGTCCGCGCGGCCCGTGAACACCGGCAGATCCGGTGGCAGAGAGTCGTACACCCGGACCTGGGACGACGCCCGCCGCTGGCCGGCGACGGCCTGCAGCGCCTGCTGCCATTGCGCCAGGTAGTTGTGGTCGGGATGCAGCGCGTGGACGATCGCCGTCACCAGTTCCGCGCTGAGCCGGCGCCGCCCGGGCCGGAAACAGTCGACCACAGTGGTCCGGCCGACCAGCTCGCTGTCCGGCCGCCCGGCCCGGCGCCACGCCGCGTTGACCAGCGTGGTGATCCGCGCGTAGGACGGATCGCCGGCCCAGACCTTGAGCGTGCCCAGCCGTTCGGCCAGCTCGTCCACTGTCATCGCCACACCCGGATCGGGCGGTTCCAAGGTTTCGTCGCGGGGCGCCGGCGCGTTCGCGGCCAGAGCCTTGGTCACTGCCCGGTGCAGGGTGGCCAGGCTGGGCACGCGGCCGCCGCCGGCCTCGGCCACCAGCTCGCGGTGCAGCGCGGACACGTTGCCACCACAAAGGGCCAACCGATCGAGCAGCGCGGCCTCGGCGACGAACTCAACGCGATCCACCAGCAGCATTCCCATGATCGACCGGTCCCGGCGGCTCGGACCACCTCGACCTACCACTATGCGGCAGAACGGGTCCACATGGCATCTCGTGAATGGGTAAAGTGCCGGAAATCGGTTCTCGGACGTCGACGGGGGACAATGTGACCGGGTCTGATCCGGCCGCGCCGGTGATCGACACGTCGGTGCCGCACCCGGCCCGGCGCTACGATTACTGGCTGGGCGGCAAGGACAATTTCGCGGCCGATCGGGAATCGGCCGACGCCATCGAGGCCAAGTTCCCCGGCATGCGCGCCGGCATCCGCGCCAACCGCGCCGTGCTGCGCCGGATGACCGAGTTCCTGGCCGGCGAGGCCGGTGTCCGGCAGTTCCTGGACATCGGCACCGGCCTGCCGACGGCCGACAACACGCACGAGGTGGCGCAGCGGTCGGCGCCCGCGGCGCGGGTGCTCTACGTCGACAACGATCCGCTGGTCATGTCGCACGCGCGGGCCCTGCTGGCCGGCAGTCCCGAGGGGGCCACCGACTACATCGAGGCCGACCTGCGCGATCCGGAAAGCATTCTGGACGCCGCCCGGGACAGGCAGGCGCTGGACTTCACCCGGCCGGTGGCGCTGATGCTGATCGCCGTGCTGCATTTCCTGCGGCCGGGTCGAGGGCAGGCCCACAGCGTCGTACGCACATTGGTCGACGCCTTGCCGTCGGGCAGCTACCTGGCGGCGACCCACTTCACCGTGGACTTCATGCCCGCCGAGGAAAAGGCCCGCTATCAGCACCTGCTCGACGCGGGGATCAGCGACATCTGGCCGCGCGACCGGGCCGCGTTCGCCGCCCTGTTCGACGGCCTGGAGCTGGTCGACCCCGGCATCGAGCTGATCAGCCGGTGGCGGCCCGGCCCGCAGCCCGACAGCACCGACCCCAGCCGGATCAGCATCTGGGGCGCCGTCGCCCGCAAGCCCTGATCCGGCCGCGCGTCCTGATCCGGCCGCGCGGTTCAGGAATCGCGGTGCCGGGCCAGCTCGAGCTCGGTGAACGCGGTGATCATCGAACGCCAGACCGACTCGGCCACGTCGGCGTCCAGCCCGGCCGCCGTGGCCTTGGCGCGGACGGCGGCGACGACTCGTTCGACCCGGTCCGGCGCGCGTACGGCCTGCTCGTCGGTCTTGAAGCCGGCTGCGGCCTCGACCAGGGTCTGCCGGCGGGCCAGCAGGGCGACGATCTGGGTGTCGAGGTCGTCGATCCGGGCGCGGACGTCGCCCAGGGACTCGACATCTTGCTTCCCCGCGTCTTTCCCGGTGGGATGGGCGTCCTTCCTGGCGAAGATGACGTCGCCGGCGCGGGCCAGCACCTCGGCCCGGGTGCGGCCGCCGTGGTCGGCGGCCAAGAAGTGCTCGCCGATGAGCAGGCAGAAGGCCAGGACGCTGCGGGCCTCGACCTCGTCCGGGTCGGAGCAGAAGGTGCCGATCGACTCGCGTAGCAGGGTCATGCGCCGGTTGTCGACGCGGCGCAGGCGCTCGGCCACCGCCTCGTCGCGGCGGGCCCAGTCACGGACAGCGAGGTCGATCGGAAGCAGCCGATCGGTGGAGAAGGTGAGCACTCCCGCTCGCTTGGTCCGGGTGACCAGGTCGCCGCCTTTCTCGGCCACCCGGGCGGCCACGTCGTCGGTGCTTTCCCGTTCCCACGTCTCCAGCATCGCGGTCAGCAGAGCGTCGCGGTCGGCGAAGGAACCGTAGAAGCCGCCCTTGGTCACCCCGAGCTGTTTGGCCAGCGCTTCCACGCGTACGGCATCGGGGCCTCCCGTGGCGAGAGCCTTCAGCCCCTGCTCAATCCAGCTTTCCCGCGGTGTGCGGGTGACGAATCCACTATGCCGCACGTCACTCTCCTCGTGTACGCACCCGTATATACGCCGCCGTATGTGGTCGCTAGGCTGAGCGTATACGGTACCGTACACGTCGAAGGGGTTCCGTCATGGCCGTCGCCAGTCCACTCTTCACCATCCACTACACCGACCGTTTCGTCGTGGGCACCGACCGGCGACGGACACCGGAGGAGTGGGCCCGGGCCATCTTCGGTGACGTCCCGAACGCCGGCGAAGTGTTCATCTGGCGGGTCATCCTGGGCCTGCGACTGAGCCGCAGCCGATCCGCCGGCACCGTCGCCGGGTGGCGCATCGCCGGCCGCAGCCCCCAGGCAATCCGGCTCGAGGCGGCCTCCTCGTTCATGACGGCCAACCTGGTCGTCCGGGCCGCCGACGGTGAGGTTTCGCTGTCGACCTACGTGCGCTACGACCGGGCGAGGGCCCGGCTGATCTGGGGGCCGCTGTCCGTCGTACACAAATGGCTGGCGCCGAGGGCCCTGGTTTCCGCGGCGTCAGGCCGGGCAGTGCAGAGTGGGAGCCAGTAGGCGCCGATCATTTTGAAGCAGGAGAGAAGACCATGGCCGCAGGAGAGCTGACCCAGGACGGGCGGGCGCGTGTGCTCGCCGACGGCAACGAAATTCCGCTGCTCGCGCTCGGTGTGTGGCAGGTGCCGGACGGGCCCGAGTGCGAGGACTCGGTGCGCTGGGCGCTCGAGGCCGGCTACCGCCACATCGACACGGCCCAGGCGTACGGCAACGAGGCCAGCGTCGGGCGGGCCCTGCGCGACAGCGGCGTCGCCCGGGAGGACGTCTTCATCACGACGAAGTTCTACCCCGGTTCGAAAGACCCGGAAGCCGAGGCGCAGCGCAGCCTCGAACGCCTCGGCGTGGACGCCGTCGACCTCTACATCGTGCACTGGCCGCAGGGCGGCCCGACCTGGGCCTGGGAGGGCATGCAGCGCGCCCAGCGGAGCGGCTACGCCCGCTCCATCGGCATCTCGAACTTCAGCGCGTCCGAGGTCGACGAACTGCTCAAGGTGGCCGAGGTCGCGCCGGTCGTCAACCAGGTGCAGTTCAGCCCGTTCGAGTTCCGCCGCGACCTGCTGACGGCCTGCGAGGCCCGCGGCCTGGCCCTGGAGGCCTACAGCCCGCTGGGCACCGGCCGCCACCTGCGCGACCCCCAGGTGGCCGAGATCGCCGACCGCCTGAACCGCACCCCCGCCCAGGTCCTGATCCGCTGGGCCCTGCAACGCGGCCTGATCGTGCTCCCCAAGTCCACCCACCGCGAGCGCATCGAACAGAACGCCCAGGTCTTCGACTTCGAGCTGACATCGGCCGACGTGGAAGCCTTGGACGGCCTCGACGCCACCGGCGGCACGGACCGCGCCCTGGAACAGCCCTGGTGGTGAGCCCCGCCTGACCTGGCCCGGCGCGTTACCGCCTCCTTCAGGCTTACGCCCGGGCCATGTCGCGGACTCCGTGGGCCGCTTGGTCGGCTCACGGGGCGGGTTGCCTGCTAGAAGCCCATGTCTTCGAGGCTGAAACCGGCGAACTTCGTCGGCTTGGCGTAGGCGTTGGCCGAGGCTCCGCCGTCTTTGATGTTGCGGGCCGCTTCGATCAGTCCGGGGACGTCGGTCTCGTCGTTGATGGCCACGTTCTGGCCGTCTTTCGGGGCCTTGGTGGTCCGAATGTGGTTGTCGTAGTAGTGGGAGACGTTCTTACCGCGATCGCGGGCGTTCTGGTCACTCCAGCCGCATTCCTTGGTCAAGACGTCATAGACGTGTACTCGCACCATGCTCCTCACGTCGAAGTCGAGAGCTCCTGGCCGGCGACACGAGCCTCTCCTGTTCCGCCGATCTTCGGTGACCAGCACCGCCATTTTGTGGGATATGGCCGTTCTGCACCCTGGGCCGTGAAGCTGGGCCGGAGGGGGCTCAGCGGAACCGATGTTGCTCATTCACCGGGCCGGACGGACGGATCGGCTGGCCGGCGTGCTGGCCGATCTGGTGGCTGAACCGCTCGGCGATCCCTTTGCGGCCGAGGTTGTCAGCGTGCTGTCCAAGGGTGTGGAGCGGTGGCTGGCGGAGCAGCTCTCGTTGCGGCTCGGGGTGTGCGCCAACGTGCGGTTTCCGTCCATGGCCGATCTGCTCGAGCAGGTCGGGATGCCGGGCGCGGTCGAGGACCCGTGGCGGCCGGATCGGCGTGTCTGGCCGTTGCTCGACGCCATCGACTCGTCTCTCGGGGAACCGTGGTGTGCGACCCTCGCCGCCTACCTCGAGACTCCGGGGCGCCGGTATGCCACGGCTCGGCGGCTGGCTGAGCTTTTCGACTCGTACGGGCAGCACCGGCCCGCGATGCTGCGGGCGTGGGCGGCCGGCGACGACTCGGACGGCGTCAGGGGCGGGCTCACCGACGACTTGTGCTGGCAGGCCGAGCTGTGGCGGCGGGTGCGCGCGCGGATGGTTGTTCCGAGCGCAGCCGAGCGGCTGCCCGGGATCTGCGAGGGCCCTGCGTCAGGAGCCCGGCCGGGTGCCTTTGCCGGCTAGGCTGTCCCTGTTCGGCCCGCGTCATGACCGTCACCGCGGAACAGGCCGTGCGCGCCACGGGCCTGCTCGCCACCTTCAACGACGCCGGGGTGCTCGCGCTGGCCGACGTGCACATCGCCCGTCGCCTGGCCATGCTGGGGGGCACAGAGTCCGATGAGGACGTCGAGCTGGCGATCGCTTTGACCGTACGGGCGTTGCGTCTCGGATCGGTCTGTGTCGACCTGGCCACCGCCCGCAGCACCACCTCGGCCGACGAGGACGTCGACGTGAGCACGCTGCCGTGGCCGGATCCGGCCGGCTGGACGCGGGCCTGCACCCGCAGCCCGGTCGTATCCACTGACGGCTCGGCCGGGCGGCCCCTGCGACTCGTGCGCGGCCTGCTCTACCTCGACCGCTACTGGCGCGAGGAGGAATCGGTGCGCCGGCAGCGGGGGGAGAACGGCCGGCCGCGCCCCCGCCGCCGGTCGACCTCACCCGACTGCGTACGGATATCGACCGGCTCTTCGACGCCGACGCCTCAAAGCAACGGCTCGCCGCTGCGGTCAGCGCCCTGCGCTGGGTCTCGGTGCTGGCCGGGGGCCGGGAACGGGCAAGACCACCACCATCGCCCGGCTGCTGGCGGTGTTGTGCGCCCAGCCCGGCGAGCCGTCCCGGATCGCGCTGGCCGCGCCCACCGGCAAGGCGGCCGCCCGCCTGTCCGAGGCCGTCCGGCCGGCCGCCGCCTCGCTGTCGCTTCCGCCGCTGGAGACGTCCACAGTGCACCGTCTGCTGGGCCGCCGCCCCGGCTCACGGACCCGGTTCCGGCACAACCGCAGCCACCGCCTGCCGTACGACGTGGTGGTGGTCGACGAGACGTCGATGGTGTCGCTGACGTTGATGGCCCGGCTGATCGAGGCCGTACGACCGGACGCCCGCCTGATCCTCGTCGGTGATCCCGATCAGCTGGCCTCGGTGGAGGCGGGCGCTGTTCTCGGCGACATCGTGGCCGCGGCCGGCCGGCCGGCCCGAGCCCGGACTTGACGCAAGCCTGCAGGCCCTCGGGTTCGGATCGCCCGGGGTGACCAACGGGGTCGTCACCCAAAACCGGATCTGGCGCTTCGGCGGCGACCTGGCCCGGCTGGCCGCGGCCGTCCGCGCCGGTGACGACGACGCCGTGGTCGCCCTGCTCCGGTCGGGCGGCGAGCAACTGCAGTTCGTCGAGACGCCCGCCCTGTCCTGCGCCGATCTGCGGCACGAAGTGACGGCCACCCTGTCCGAGGCCGAGGCGGCCGCGCGGGGTGACGCCGGTACGGCCCTGGAACGGCTGGAGTCGCATCGGCTGCTCTGCGCCCATCGCCGGGGACCGTACGGCGTAGCCCGCTGGGCGAGCGAGATCGAGAGCTGGCTGCCGTCGGCGGCCGGCGCCGAATGGGCGCCCGGCCGTCCGCTGCTGATCACGGCCAACGACTACGACGCCGGGCTCTACAACGGCGACACTGGCGTGGTAATCCAGACCCCGGACGGCCCGCGGGCCGCCTTCGCCCGCGGCGACCAGACCGTTCTGATTCCGCCGTCGCGCCTGTCCGAGGCCCAGCCGCTGTACGCGATGACCGTGCACCGCAGCCAGGGCAGCCAGTTCGACCGGGTCTCGCTGGTCCTGCCCCCGGAAACCTCACCGCTGCTGACCCGGGAGCTGTTCTACATAGCCGTGACCCGGCCAAGAGCGGGCTGCGCATCCTGGGTAGCGAGGAAGCCGTCCGGGCGGCGGTGACCCGGCCGATCGCCCGGGCCAGCGGTCTGCGCGCCGGGCTCAGCCCGTAGATTCGGAGGATGGACATGAGCACGCGACCGCGGTTGAGCGCCGTGCAAAGTGATCGGGCCGCCGGCGTCCTGCTGAGCGCCACCTGCGGAGACGCGCTCGGAGTCCCGTACGAGTTCGCCTCGCCGCCGGCGGGTCAGGCGCCGGTGATGAGCGGTGGCGGGCTGGGCGACTACGCGCCGGGGGAGTACAGCGACGACACCCAGATGGCGGTCTGCATCGCCGAGGTCGCGGCCACCGGGGCGGATCTGCGGACGCCCGAAGCGCTCGACCGGATCGCCGCCAACTTCCTGCGGTGGCGCACCGAGGGCGCGACCGACATCGGCATCCAGACCCGGCGCGTGCTCGACGGCCTCAAGGGGCACGGCCAGGCCGGGCTGGGCGATGCGATGACGCAGGCTGCGCGCGCCCTGCACGAAGAAACGGGGAAGAGCGCCGGGAACGGTTCTCTCATGCGTACGGGAATAGTGGCCCTGGCCTATCTCGGTGATCCGGAGGCGATGGCCGAGGCGGCGCGGGCCGTCAGCGAGCTGACCCATCACGATCCGCTGGCCGGGGACGGCTGCGTGCTGTGGTGTGCCGCGGTGCGCCGGGCGGTGCTGGACGGCACGTTCGACGGGCTGCGGGAGGGCCTGGAGCTGATCCCGCACGAACGCCGGGCGCAATGGACGACGTGGATCGACGAGGCCGAACAGCATCCGCCCGCTCAGTTCCCGAACAACGGCTTCGTCGCGACGGCCCTGCAGGCGGCGTGGTCGGCCATTTCCCGTACGCCCGTCCCGCGCAACGACCTGCCGGCCGGCGTCTTCGCCTGCGACCACCTTCGCGACGCCCTGTACGCGGCGGTCGGCGCCGGCAACGACACGGACACGGTGGCCGCCATCGCCGGTGCGCTGCTGGGCGCGCGGTGGGGCACCTCCGGCGTGCCGCTGGACTGGCAACGCGCCGTGCGCGGCTGGCCCGACCAGCGGACCCCCGACCTGATCGCGCTGTGCCTGCTGACCGCCGGGGCCGGCCGCCCCGACCGGGTCGGCTGGCCCGGCCTCGACCGGATGGAAGCCCCCATCCCGCACGCGCTGCTGGTCACCCACCCCGAGGACGACGGCGTCATCCTCGGCAACCTGGTCACCGACGCGGTCGAGGCCGGAGCGACCGCCGTGGTCTCGCTGTGCCGAGTCGGCCGGGCCCAGTTCGCCGGCGTACCCGCCGAGAACCAGGTGCAGGTGTGGCTGGTCGACCAGCCCGGCGCCAACGCCAACACGGCCTACGCCCTCGACCAGGCGGCCCGCATGGTCGCCACCCTGCGCGACGAGGGCCACCGAGTCCTCCTGCACTGCGCCGCAGGCCAGAGCCGAACCCCCGCCGCCGGCGCCCGCTACGCCATGCTTCGCAGCGGCCGGGGCGGCCAGGAGGCCCTGGACGAGATGCGAACCCTGCTCGACAACCACGGCTTCTACGTCAACTCCGAACTACGCCGCATCGTCACCGACTTTGGCTGACGACGCATGCCGGCCGAGCGGCTTCTATCGGTTCTGGGGCGTCCTGCGGGACGAGGAACCGGTCGCCGTCCTCGACACCGACGGTTTCGTGTACGTCGGCCGTCAGGTGCTGCATCTGCCGACCTTGTACCAGGCCCACGACCGCCGGATCGGACCGGCCGCGGCGGCGGCACTGGGCACAGTTCTGCCGTGACTTCGCCCTTCAGCCCGCTTTCTCCGGTGGCTTGACCCTGTGGCAGGGACAGGGTTTTAGCTGACCGGATGAAGGAGCTCGCACTGCGCGAAGAAGCCGGCACAGCATGACCGGGACTGCGCCCTTGGCCGTTCGTGTCCGGGCGTCGGAGAGTGTCGCCGCTGATGTGGTTGACGGGCGGCGGGCGCGAAAGCGGGCGCCGCGTCGGGGTGCGGCGGTCTGGGATTCCGGGGTGCGGCAGGTGATGGCCCTGGATCGGCTGCGGGGGCAGGAAGCCGTACGCGATTCGGTGCTGTTGCCGCTGCGGTATGCGCGCATGGCGTCGTCGCCGTGGGCCTATCTGCGGGGTGCGGCTGCGGTGATGGCGGCTGACCTCGCTGCGGCGCCGCACTCGGGGTTGACGGTGCAGATGTGCGGGGACGCGCACATCCTCAACTTCGGGCTGTGGGCGTCGCCCGAGCGGCAGTTGCTGTTCGACGCCCGGGACTTCGACGAGACGTTGCCGGGGCCGTTCGAATGGGATCTCAAGCGGCTGGCGACGAGCATCTACGTGCTCGCGGGGTCTGAGCGGCTGGGGGAGTCGTGTGCCGGCGAGGCCGCCGTGGCCGCGGTGAGAACGTATGGCAAGGCGATGCGCGCGTACGCCGGAATGGGCGAGCTGGACGTCTGGTACGACCGGATCCCGGCCGACGTGCCGTGGCGCGGCTTGACCTCCGAGTTCACTCAGGCCGCGACCGACAACATCAGGAAGCAGTCGCGGAAGCGGACTCATCACGGAACAGCCCGCCAACTCGTCACCGAAGAGGGCGGGCAGCGGCGGATCTCGCTGGATCCGATGAAGCGCCTTGACGACGGCTTGACCCACGAGCAGCGGGTCCGGGCGTCCGAGCAGGTCTACGACACGTACCTGGCCTCGATCTCGCCGCATCTGCGCCGGCTCGTCGACCGGTTCCGGCGGGTCGACGCCGTCCGGCAGATCGTGGGTGTGGGCAGCGTCGGCGTGCGGGTCTGGCTGCACCTGCTCGAGGGGGACAGCGGCCGGCAGCCGGTGTTCGCCCAGGCCAAGCAGGCGACGGCGTCGGTCTACGAGGAGTTCCTGGGCCCCAGCGACTTCGCCAACCACGGCGAACGGGTCGTCGTCGGCCAGCGCCTGATGCAGTCGGCCAGCGACATCTTCCTGGGGCACATGCGCGTCGACGGCTTCGACTACTACGTACGGCAGTTCCGCGACATGAAGATCATTCCCAGCGGCCCGGAGATCGCGGGGTATCTGCCGCAGTTCGCGGCGGCCTGCGGCCATGCGCTGGCCAAGTCGCACGCCCGCAGCGGCGATCCGGCGGCCATCGCCGGTTACATCGGCAAGGGGAACGCTTTCCGGGACGGCATTGTCCGCTTCGCCCGCGACTACGCCGGGCAGACCCACGCGGACCACGCCGATCTGCGTACGGCGATCGCGACCGGTGAGACCAGGGCGGCAGAACGAGGGTGGTAGCAAAATGACCGAGGCGTTGCGCACTCGCGAGTGGACTCCGGCCGAACTGGCGGCGTTGGACCGTACGCCGCTGATTCGCCTCGCCGGGGCAAGACCCGACGGAACCCTGCGGCCCTTCGTGATGATCGGCCACGTCCGGGTCGGCGCCGACGAGATCATCCGCTCGCTGAACGGGACCGGCGGCAGCTGGTATCAAGGCGTTTCCCGTACGGGCCAAGGCGTGATCGACGTCGACGGTCTGCAGGTACGAGTCGCTTTCGTCGCCGATTCCGGCCGCGAGGACGAGGTCGACGACGCGCTGCGCGCCCGCTACGGCAACGACTCCGGCGTCCGCCGGATGACGAGCGCGCTGGCCCAGGCGGCCACCCTCCGGATGATCCCCCTCGCTTGAGGGAAAGTGCCCGAACACGCCTCTTCTGTAGGGCTGGGCTCCGGGGTCATGGCGGCGGGCGTGAATGCGTACCGTCAATTCGTTGGTCTTTGAATTGCGCTCCGGGTGCCTGATGGCGTCGACGCGAGCACGGCGGCCGGCGCGGTCGCCGCCCAGTTCCCCTGCGACGGCGGGACGAACCAGGGCTGGCAGAAGATCTTCATCGTGTGATGCGGGTCCCGGCGGAGGCGAAGGACCGGCGGCGGCGCTGAACGAGCGTGTGCGTGATGCCCACGACCATGCCGAGCGCCATGCCGAACGCGGCGCCCAGCAGCGGCGAGTCGACGAAAGTCTCCCCGCCGAGGCGGCCCAGACCGATGGCGTACGCCGCCCAGGCCACACTGGCGAGGCCGGTGTGCAGGGTGAAACGCGCGACCGGCTGGGCCGCCGAGCCCGACGTCATGGCGGTGGCGGTGCGCCCGTACGGCAGAAATCGCCCGACGATGATCGCGCCGCCGCCGTACCGTCGCAGCGCCTGCCCGGCCTTGTATTTGGCCTGCACGAGTTTGGCGTTGCGCACCCGGTGACCGGCGCCCCGGCCCAGCAGGTAGGCGACCCGGTCACCGGCCATCCCGCCCGCGATCACGACGGCCGCCAGCACCGCCACGTCGGGCGGCCCGCCGGCCGACAGAGCGGCCAGCCCGATCACCACCGGGTCGGACGGCATGGCCGGGATGAAGCCGTCGACCGCGACGATCGCGAACACCACGACGTACAGCCACGGCGAGGAGATCAGCGGCGTCAGGCGGTCCAGCATCGTGGTGTCCTCCCTCGGTCGCCTGCCTTCGACCGTACGGATCGTGGAGGCTCCGTTCGATGGTGCGAGCCAGCCGATCGTGAGGGGTGCCAGCACCACCCCCTAGCCCCAGGCTGCTGCCGCACGGTGAGGATCCGGCGGCGCTCGGTACACGGCAGGCCGAACACGCGGCTAATCCGAGAGGGCTCAGTCCACCGGCTTGAACCAGGTCCGCGACGAGGGCAGGGCCAGCAGGACGACGATCCCTCCGCCAATCAGCACCCGGGCGACCCGCTGGACACGCCGGGCTGGCGGCCGGGTACGTAAACCGACCGCAACCCGGCCCGGTCCGCTACATCCCCATCGCCTCGCTGTTCGAGTTCAACGAGTACGAGGAGCTGGCCCCCCGACCACCGCGACGTCGTTCGTCGTGCCGCCGCGCCGGACCCCGGTCGACGTCGGCCTGCGCACCGCGCCCAACGGCTGGTACGGCTACACGGGGGTCAGCGCGCCGGTCGCGGGCACCCGGCTGACCGTGACGATCCCGCGGCAGGCCACCATCGGCGGCACGGTGACCGCGACCGGCCGGGTGGTCAGGACGGGCCGGCTGTGCGACCGGGGCCCGTGCCCGACCGTGGAGGAGGACGACGCCGGCCGCGAGGTGCGGCTGCAGGAGCGCGCCGGGGCGACGGCCGGGTGGCGCACGGTCGCCACGGCGAAGGCCGGCCGGGACGGCACGTACACGCTCGGCGCCCCGTTCGCCGGCACCCGCGACTACCGCGTGGTCGCACCGGTCGTCGCGCTGGCCCCCGGTCAGGTCGTCCCGGGCCGGGCCGCCCGGACGTACGCCGAGACGGCAGCAACCACCACGACCGGCGTGACCGGCGCGGCCGACGGCGACAGCGGACCGGGCGGCGGCCTTAGCGGACCGGGCGGCGGCGGTTCCGGCGGGGGACTGCCGATCACCGGCGTCCCGGCGCTGCCGTTCTCGCTGGCCGGCGGCCTGCTGGTGGCGCTCGGCGCGGCGCTGCTGCTGACCGGCCGGCGCCGGCGGCGCCCCGCACCGGCCGTGAAGTAGGCCCCGCCCACGCGGGGGACCGTGCCGTTCGAAGCGAAGTTCGGACGGCCGGTCCGCTTCGCGGGTATCGTGCACCGTTGTGGCCTCCCGTGACTGACTGTCGCAGCTGCTGAGACATTCGAGGTGAGCGCCATCCCTACGCTGCGGCCGACCGACGTGAGCCTCGACGACTTGTTGCGTGACGGTAGCCTGCACTGCGTCTACCAGCCCTTCGTCGACGTGGACACCGGCGCGGTGCTGGCCTTCGAGGCGTTGCTGCGCGGACCGGCGGATTCTGGCTGGGAGTCCCCGATGACGCTGCTGGACGCCGCCCGAGCGGCCGGCCGGCTGGCCGACCTGGAACGGGCGTCGTTGCAGGCGTCGTTGTCCGATGCCGCTCTGTTCTCGCAGGGCCGGCCGGTGACGTTGTTCGTCAACGTCGAGCCGAGCACGGCGACGCAGCGGTTGGACGTCGTCCTCGACGCCTTGTCAGCCCGAGCGCCCCATGTTCAGGTCGTCGTCGAGATCACCGAGCGGGCCTTGGCGGCCGACCTGGCCGGGGTGCTGGCGGCTGCGGAACGGCTGCGCGCTGCCGGGTGTGCCATCGCGCTGGACGACGTGGGCGTCGAACCGGCTTCGCTGGCTTTCATACCGTTGCTGCGGCCCGAGGTGGTCAAACTCGATCTGAGGCTGCTCCGTACGGTCAAGGACCCCGCCACTGTCACCGTGGCCGGAGCTGTCCGGGCCTACGCCGAGCAGGCCGGTGCGGAAGTTGTCGCCGAAGGTATCGAGACCCAGGGCGACCTGACGCGCGCCCTCGTGCTCGGCGCGACCCTGGGGCAGGGGTGGCTGTGGGCCCGTGGGGAAAGGCAGTTCACGCCGTCGGCGTTCCGTCCCGAGCGGTTCGCCGCGCGCCCGATCGGCATGGCTCTGCGGGCGACGCCCTACGAGCTGGTCGGCGCGGGCCGGCGGATCCGGCACGCGCCCAAAGACCTGCTCGTTCCTGTGTCGAAGACCCTGGAACTGATGGCGTTGGAGGCCACGGTTCCGCCGGTGCTGCTCGCCGCCTTCGAGCACGCCCGGTTCTTCCGGCCGTCGACCGCCCGCCGGTTCACCGAGCTCGGCGCCCGGCTACCGTTCGTCGCCGTGCTCGGCGTCGACATGCCCGCCACGCCGGTCCCCGGCGTACAAGGCGCCACCCTGTCCGTCCAGGACCCACTGGCCAGCGAGTGGACCGTCGTGGTGCTCGGCGCTCACCTCTCGGCCGCCCTGATGGCTCGCGACCTCGGTGACACCGGCCCCGACGGCGACCGGCAGTTCGAGTTCGTCGTCAGCTACGACCGCACCCTGGTCACCGCCGCCGCGCATTCTATGGTCGGCCGACTCACCCTCGGGTGATTCCTCTCCGTGGCCGCCGGCTGCTGTCCGGCACTGCCGTCGGCCTTCAGCAAACGGGATGAAACTTCTCAGCGGGAACGTGAATCGGCCGAACGGCAGAAGGAAGGCGCCGGCCTCGGGCTGACGTGACGTTCAGGAGTTCCAGATGGCGAACACGTCCCGGATCGGTGACCGCCTCAACGACATGGGAGTCGGCACCAAGGTCATCGTGGCGGTGGCGGTCGTGGCCCTGGGCACGACCGGGGTGGCCTGGGCCCGGCTCGGCTCGCTCGACGACCGGATCCAGGAACTGAGGCACGACAACATCACGCGGCTGGACGCTCTGGTCGGCGTCCAGAACGGCATGGCCGACATGTACCGGGGGGCTCTTCCTCTTCCAAGGGGCTCAGACTGCCGCGCAGCGGACTCAGTACGAGAACGAGACCAAGGCCGGCCAGGCTGCCGTGGACGCGGCCGGCGACCGGTACATGTCGGCCCCGGACGACTCGGACGCTTGGAAGACGCAAGCCGCGGCCTTCGGCGGCGCCTGGGGGCAGTACAAGGCGTTGGTCAACCTGTTGCTGTTCAAGGACGCCCCACCGGCCGGGAACGACCTGCCGGCCACGCTGGCCGACCAGTACACGCTGTGGGGCAACGCCGAGAAGATCATGAACACGGCCGTCGACCAGCTCATAGCCCTCGAGCGCTCGCAGGCCCGGCAGAACAGCACCGAGGCCCACGACGACGCCACCGGCACCCGGCGCACCATTGTCGTGCTGGTCCTAGCCGGCGTGCCGCTGTCGGTCGCGCTGGCCGTCCTGGTCGGTCGCAGCATCGCCCGCCGCCTGTCCGAGGTCCGCGATGTGCTCGCTGCGGTCGCCGACGGCGACCTGACCCGTCAGGCTGGCGCCACCGGCGGCGACGAGGTCGGCATGATGTCCAGCGCCGTCAACCGTGCCACCGCGGCGATCCGGCAGACTGTCGCCGCGCTGGGCGACTCCTCCCGCCTGCTCGCCGAGTCCTCGAGCCGGCTGTCGGCATCGGCGGAGGCCATCGCCGGCAACGCCCGGGAAACCTCGACGCAGACCGGTCTGCTGGCCGCTGCCTCGGAGGAGGTCTCGCGCAGCGTGCAAACGGTGGCGGCCGGCACCGAGGAGATGGGTTCGGCGATCCGGGAGATCCCCCAGTCGGCCAACGACGCGGCCAGAGTGGCGTCGGAGGCGGTCACCGAGGCGGCTGCCACCAACGCGACGGTCGCCAAGCTGGGCGCGTCGTCGGCCGAGATCGGCAACGTGGTCCGGGTCATTACCGCGATCGCCGAGCAGACCAACCTGCTGGCGCTGAACGCCACCATCGAGTCGGCCCGGGCGGGGGAGGCCGGCAAGGGCTTCGCCGTGGTCGCCAACGAGGTCAAGGAGCTCGCGCAGGAGACGGCCAAGGCCACCGGGGACATCTCCCGGCGGGTGGAGACGATTCAAGCCGACACCGACGGCGCCGTGGACGCGATCGGGCGGATCTCGTCGATCATAGGCCAGATCAACGACTACCAGACGACCATCGCTTCGGCGGTCGAGGAACAGACCGCCGCCACCAATGAGATGAGCCGGTCGATCGGTGAGGCGTCGAGCGGCTCGGACGGCATCGCCGGCAACATCGCCGGGGTGGCCGAGGCGGCCCGGACCACGACCGCCACGGTGGCCGACACGCAGCGTTCAGCGCAGGAGCTGGCCCGCATGTCGTCGGAGCTCGAGTCGGTGGTCGCCCGCTTCCAGGTGTGAGGCCGACCGGTGATCGAGGCCTAGCCCCGGTCTCCTTGGGCGGACGCACGCTGGAGCGTGTTGCAGATCATCCCGGCGAGAAGGTCGGGGTTGGCGGGCTTCTGCACGTACGGCGCATCCGGCCGCACCAGGCCTGAGCCAACGGCGATGTACCGCGGCACGCCGGTCACGAAGATGGTCTTGACCTGCGGAGACTCGGCTGCGACGCGATGCGCGAGACCGCCGCTCAGATCATCGGGCAGCGACAGGCCGGCCAGCAGCACGTCGATGTCGCCCGGCTGCTGCCGGCACACCTGCAGGGCGTCGTCGGCGTTCGCGGCCGTCCACGTCCGGAAGCCGCGCAGCTCGAGGGTGCGGGACAGCAGATCCAGGATGTCGGCGTCGTCGTCGACGATCAGGACGCCCGGCTTCGACGGCCCGGCCGATGCCTGCATGAGATCTCCGTTCGCCGCCCCCAGAATAGCGGACAAATCCGGCGCGGAGGCGCGTTCGCGATTCACCTGTCGCCGATCGTGGTGACCTTCGCCCCGTCGGCTTGCACGGCGAGCATCAGACAGGAACGGATCTCGTCGCCGTCCAGCGTCACGGCACAGGCGCCGCAGGTCCCGTCGGGGCAGGCGACGCGGTAACCGGCTATGCCGCACTCCGTCCCGAGCACGTCGGCGAGGGTGCGGCCGGTGTCGGCGTCCAGGTTATGACGTTCCCCGTCCACGATCAGCATCACCCGCACCGGCCGGTTCCCTCCCGGGCGCCACCGAGGGCGCGCCTGGCCAGCACGCGGAAGGCCTGTCGCGGCCGGGGCCGCCCGGCGTCCTCGTCGAGCCGGTCGGTGTCCTTCTCCGCCGCGATCTGCGCGGCCGTGGCGATGGCAGTGTCCGAGAACGTGGTGCCGAGCAGAGCCTCCTCGGCCGCGCCGGCCCGGACCGGGTACGGGCCGGAGTTGACCAGGCAGATCCGGGCCGAGGTGACCACGCCGTCGGTCACGGTGACCGCCGCCATCGCCGCCGCATGCGGAAAGATCGAGGTGCGCCGGTCCTCCGCGTAACCGACGCCGGTTCCGTCCGGCAGCGTGGGCAGCTGGGCCTCGACCAGCAGTTCCTCGGGCTTGCGGGTGGTGGTGAACGGCGCCTGGAAGAAGTCCTCGGCCGGCACCGTCCGGCGCCCCTCGGGCCCGTCCAGCACGAGCCGCGCCTGCAGGGCCACCGCCACCGCCGGCCACTCGGCCGCGGGGTGGGCGTAGGCGAGGCTGCCGAGCATGGTCCCGCGGGCCCGGATGGGCGGATGTCCGATGTGGCGGACCACGACGCGGAGCAGGTCGCCGAGCGGCCCGGTGACCTGGTCGGATTCGAAGGCCCGGTGCCGGACGAGTGCTCCGACGCGGAGGTAGCCGTTCGTCTCGGCCAGCGTGTCAAGTCCCTCGATCCGGTTGATGTCCACCAGCCGGCACGGCGTCGCGCCGCGGTTGATCACCATCGGGATCAGGCTCTGGCCGCCGGCCAGAACCGAGGTCTGCCCGTCGGACAGCGCGCTGATCACCTCGTCGACAGACTTCGCGGCGATGTACTCGACGGACCCGTTCTTCATCGAATCGTTCCCTCCCCGGACGAGAGGCCTGTATCGACCAGTTCCGGCGACTTAAACGTCGAAACTCCAACGAGGTCGGGTCTCGCCGGCAAGGTCACTCCACGATGGGCGGCGATTCGCTTTGCGTCACTCGGTGCCGCGGAGCTCGGCGTAGGCGACGATGTTGTCGACATAGTGGCCGGATCGGCGGTCGAAATAGCCGCCGCACGTGATCAGGCGCAGGCCGGCGTGGTCGATGGCGCCGTAGACCGCGCCGGCCGGGAACTGGTTCTTGGCGTAGCGGTCGACGCGGGTGACGGCGAAGACGGCGGTGATGCCGTCCTGCCGCGTGATTTCCACCCGGTCGCCGTTGTGCAGTGCGGACAGACGGGCGAACGTGCCGTCGGCGCCGTGGAAGTTGACATGGCCGGCGAGCACGGCCGGTCCGAGCGAGCCCGGGGTGGGCGCTTTGGTGTACCAGCCGACGGTGCGCGCATCGGTGGGCACCTGCATGGAGCCGTCCGGCTCCTGGCCGAGGCCGGTGATCGCCTCGTCGACGTCCAGGGCCGGAATCCGTACCCGGGTGGGGACGGACGCGGGCAGCAGCTTGCCGCGGGTGAGGACGTCGTGGCCGACCTTCGTGGCCGGAGCCGAGGACGGCGCGGCGGGTGGCGCGGTCAGCGGTGGCTCGGCGGCCGGCTCGTCGTGGTGGCCGATGGCGATCGCGGCCGCACCGGCGATCGCCAGAACGGCCGCGATGATCAAGGCGTGGGTTCGGTGCCGGGTCATCGCTGGGCGCGGCTCAGCACGTACGAGCGGCGGCGGGTGACCACGACGATGCCCAGCGCTGCCAGCAGAGCCAGCCCACCGGCGCCGTACCAGGCGGCGGCCCGGTCGCGGGTGCTGCCGTCGCCGGTGGCCACGCCGCCGACCGGTACCGAACCCACGGCGGCGCCGGAGACCATGCCGCATGTGGCCGGGTCGGTGGCCTCCTCCGGGATGCCGCTGAGTCCGGCCGACTTGGCGAGGGTGGATTCGCCGAGACCGTCGAGGTCGTATTTGTCGTTGCTGTTGGCGTCGACGCCGTGCTCGACGATGTGCAGGTCCTTGAGGTGTTCGACCGTGCCCTTCGGCAGGTCGGCGGAGGCGATGGTCCGGTCGTACGACAGATTGCCTTTGGCGTCGGCGATGGGCATGCGGTCGACGGCGAGGCCGCTGGCCTTGGAAGTGTCGCCCTTGGTGGTCAGCGAGACGAAGATGTCGCCGTAGACGGGCATACCCTCCTCGGTGCTGACGTAGCCGTTGCCGTTGGTGTCGGCCGACATGTCGGGGCAGTGGAAGTCCATTCCGGTGGCCGAGCCGTGCAGGTGCTGGGCGTGCGAGGAGTTCGGCACGAGGCCGGTGGAACGAATGCTGATCTTGAGATCGCCGTTGTCCAGGGCGGTGAGCGTGGCGTTGCCGCTCGCGCCGGAGTTGTTGAGCTCGAGCAGCTTGACGTGCACGCTTTCGTCGGCCAGGGCCGCGGTCGGCGTGGCGAGCAGCAGAGCGGCTGCGACCGGGACGGTCAGCAGGGTCCGGGGGAATCTCATGCGGTGTGCCTTTCAGCGAGCGGAGGCGAACAAATTCACAAGCTGCTTCTGTACGGGCAGGGCCCGTACCCAGTCCGGGGCGGCGGTCGTCCAGCGCAGCAAATAGGACCTCTCGTCCGAGGTCGCGATCAGGACGCGGCGTTCGTGCAGGGTGGTGCCGGAGTCGGGCTGCCAGGTGTACTCCCAGTCGGCGCCGCCGCGTTTAAGCATCAGGACGCCCATGCTGATGCGCCGGTAACCGGGCAGGTCACCGTCCTTCTCGCGGGCCTGCCAGTAGGCGAGCGGCTGCTGCGTCCGCACCGGCGACTGATTCACCTTGAAGGCACGGCGCCCGGCGGGGTCGCCGAAGCAGACTTCGTTGCCGCTGGTGGAACGCAGCCACCCGGCGGGCAGGGCGAGAGCGAACCCGGCCGGGTCACGCGACCAGATCCATCCCGCCGGCAGCCCGGCCGGCACGTGGCCGGTCGTCACGACGACGGGCTGACGGTCGGCGCCGAGGCCGCACAGGTCACCCGCCGGGCCAGCCGGCGCGACCGGGGGAGCGGCTGATTCGACAGCGGCCGGGCGGACCGGCCCGGTCTGGTGGGACCGGGCGGCATAGGCGGCGCCTCCGGTGGCCAGCAGCGCCAGCGAGATGCCGGCGATCACTGCTGTCCGCGGCCGGCGTCGCGGCGCGGTGACCTTGGCGATCCCCCGGGCGACCGGAGCGAAGGCCGTGCCGCCGGCCGGGACGGCGACCGTTTCCAGCCACGCGGCTGTCCGCTCGCCGTCCGGCCGGCTCTGCGGGTTCTTGTCGAGCAGAGCCAGCAGCAGGGCGGCCAGCGGCCCGGCCCGGCGCGGCGGGTCGGGGTCGTCGTTCAGCAGGGCCTGGACGGACGCCTCGACGTCGTCCCGGGCGAACGGCGGTCGTCCTTCGACCGCGGTGTAGAGGGTTGCTCCCAGCGACCACAAGTCGGCCGGAGTGCCGGTCTGCTGTGTGCGCAGCTGCTCGGGCGCCACATAGTGCGGCGAGCCCAGAAGCGGGTCGGGCCCGCCCGGCTCCCGGTCGCCGATCACGGCCAGGCCGAAATCGGTCAGCACGACTCGGCCGTCCGCGGCGAGCAGGACGTTGCCGGGTTTGACGTCGCGGTGCAGTACCCCGCCGGAGTGCGCGCTGCGCAGGGCGGACAGCACGCGCAGGCCGAGCCGGGCGACCTCCCGGGGCGGCAGCGGCCCGTCGGCCTGGACCGCCTCCTGCAGCGAGCGTCCCTTGACGTATTCCATGACCAGCCAGGACCGACCCTGTTGCCAGACGACGTCGTAGACGTTGATCACGCCGGGATGGTCGAGCCGGGCGGCCGCCCGCGCTTCGCGCATGGTCTGGGTGGCCAGCAGGGCGGTGGAGGCGACGGTGATCTCCTTGACCGCCACCACCCGTTGGAGCAGCTCGTCCTGCGCTCGCCAGACCCGGCCCATTCCGCCCGAGCCGATCAGTTCGAGCAGCCGGTACCGGCCGCCTACCAGCTCGTCCATGCCCCACTCCGATCCCGTCGTATGGCCGGGATTCGGAGCCGGTGGTGATGCGGATGGGTCGGGATTCAACCGGCGTTCACGGTGTTGGTTCCCGGCTCGTGGTGCTCACCGGGCATGCACCGAGATCGAAGGCAGCTCCGGGAACAGGGTCGATACCAGAACAACTACTATGCTTGCGCCGTGTCCGGCGACCCCGCGCAGCTCCACGGCCGGAGGAACGAGCTCGGCGAGCTGGACCGCCTCGGCGAGAGCGTGCGTTCCGGCCGCAGTGCCGCGCTGGTTATCCGGGGTGAGGCCGGGGTGGAGAAGACCGCGCTCCTGCGGTACGCGGCTCAGCGGGCGCAGCCGCATTTCCGGGTGGCCCAGATCGCCGGTGTCGAGTCGAAGGCGGAGCTGGCGTACGCCGGTCTGCACCAGCTCTGTGCGCCGATGCTCGATCATCTCGAGGCCCTTCCGGCGCCTCAGCGGTCCGCGTTGCGCGTCGCGTTCGGGCTCACCGGGGGGAGACGCGCCGGATCGCTTCCTGGTCGGGCTGGCCACCTTGACCTTGCTGGCCGAGGTGGCCGCGAGCCGGCCGCTGATGTGCCTGATCGACGACGTGCAGTGGCTGGACCGTTGCTCCGCGAGTCGCTCGGCGCCCCTGCTCGTGACCGAGCTTCCGGCCGACAATTGGCTTCACCACGGGGCTCTGGGGGCGACGGCGGCCGGGGCGATGTGGGACGTCGAGACCTGGCACGCGGTGAGCAGCCGCCAGGCCGCTCTGGCCCGGGAGCTCGGCGCGCTCGGCGTCCTGCCCACGCCGCTGAGCGGGTCGGCCATGGTCGCCATCTGGCGGGGTGACTTCGAGGCGGCGGCCCTTCCGGCCGACCCCGAGGCCACGGAGCTCCTCGTCCCCACCTGGATGCTGCCGGAACGCGTCGAGGCGGCGGTCCGCTGCGGGGAACGGGGGGTTGCCCTCGCCGCCCTGGCCGAGTTCGAGTCCACCGCCAACCCCGGCCCGCACGGGTGGGGCCGGGTCCTCGCGGCGCACTCGTGGGCCCTGCTCAGCGACGGGGGAGTGGCCGACGGTCTCTACCGGGAGGCGATCGACCAATTGACCCGGGCCGGAGTCCGAGCCGAGCAGGCTCGGGCCCATCTCATGTACCGGAAATAACTCCGGGGCGAGACCCGGCTGGGCGAGGCCCGCGAACAATTGCGGACAGCTCACGACATGTTCGCGGCGATGTCGGCCGGCGGCTTCGCCGAGCGTGCGCGCCGAGGGCGAGCAGGGCTCGACCGGATACGCCGCGGCCGAGCTGGAAGGCTTCTACGCTCAGCAGGGGCTGACGTTCAGGCCGACATGGGCGACGTCCGGGACGGTGCTCCTGCAGGGGCTGGTGAGCGGGGACTTCGACGTGGCCAACCACGGCCCGGCGCAGCTCTACGACGCCATCGGCAACGGCGCCTGCGCGCGGGCGCTCCGGCCGACCCAGGGCGCGGCGTGCGGGGTGATCGTGCGCACCGGCCTGCATCTCGACACCACCCTGCCGTACCCGCGGGTTCTCACCCAGCTGCGCGGACGGACGATAGGCGTCGCCGCGCGAGGGGCCGCGCAAGAACTCGTGCTGCGGTCGCTGCTCAAGGACGCCGGCCTGAACCCGGACACCGATGTTAGCTGGGTGGCCATCGGCGTCGGAGCGGCTGCCGCGTCCGCGCTCGCCTCGGGTCAGGTGGACGCGGCGATGTCGTACTCGCAGCTCGAGACGAACCTCGCAGCCGAAGGCTCCAGATATGACAAACTGGTGGATCTCGCCGGGTCGCACACCCTGCTGGGCGCGTTTTGGCAGTCGGTCGCCGTTGCCAACTGCGGCTGGGCCGACGATCATCACGACACGGTGATGAAGTTCTGCTTTGCCCTCAACCAGGGTTTCGAGGCACTAGAGAAGGATCCGGCGGCGGGGCCGCGGGCGTTCGCCTGGCTCGGCCTCGGGCCGGATCCGGGCCGGGCGAGGATCCTGTGGAAGACCTACAACATGCCCGTCGTGGACATCCCGCCCCTCAACCGGACGAACTGGAACCATCAGGCGAAGTTCGCTTCCGGCGGTACGGCGCCCGACATCTC
Organism: Paractinoplanes pyxinae; assembly: GCF_026626335.1. Lineage (GTDB taxonomy): Bacteria > Actinomycetota > Actinomycetes > Mycobacteriales > Micromonosporaceae > Actinoplanes > Actinoplanes pyxinae. The sequence goes on from NZ_JAPNTZ010000001.1 coordinate 38,703, forward strand.
CGCGTACGTGGTCGACGGCTGCGCGACGGCCTGAGCGGGGCCCCGCCGGCCGGGTGTGGCTGTGGCGCGCCGCCGTGCTGCCGATCCTGATCGGGTTGTGGCAGCTCGCGTACCAGCTCGACATCGCCGGCCGGGTCCTGCTGCCGAGCCCGCACGCGGTCTGGGCGGCCGGTCTTTGGCTGCACAGTTCCGGTGTCCTCTGGCCGAATTTGTGGTCGACGCTCGGCGCGGCCCTGGGAGCGCTCGCCTTGTCGGCGGTTGTCGGCATTCCGGCTGGGATCCTGCTCGGCAGGCTGCCGCGCACGTGGGCCGTGCTGGCGGCGATCGAGAGTTCTGTGCTCGCCAATCGCTTTCAGAGGCGACCCCGCCGCGGCCGGCCCACCGTCCTCGGCACTGTTTCCCGACCGCGTACGGTCAGGATGCCGTGCGCTTGCGGTCGGTCTCCGTGCGGTTCGGATCGTCGCCGGGTCGTGTGCTCGACGACCTGTCGCTGACCGTGGCCGAAGGACAGTTCGTCGCGGTCGTCGGAGCCAGCGGCGTGGGCAAGTCGACGCTGCTCAACGTCGTCTCGGGCCTCGTGCCGGCGTCGTCGGGAGAGGTCACCGTGTTCGGCCGCCCGCCGCGGGCCGGACGGGCAGACGTCGGCTACATGTTCGCCCGCGACGCGCTGCTGCCGTGGCGCACCGCGCTGCGGAATGTGGAACTGGGCCCGGAACTGCGAGGAAGCCCGGCGCCCGCCCGGCACATGCTCGAACTTGTGGCCCAGGGGCCGGCCGCCGACCAGTACCCGTCCCAGCTGTCGTCGGGCATGCGCCAGCGGGTGGCACTGGCCCGGACCCTGGCCGCCGGCCCCGACCTGCTGCTGATGGACGAGCCGTTCGCCGCGCTGGACGCCCTGACCCGCTCCTCCGTCCGCGACCTGCTGCTCGACATCTGGGGCAACGAGGAGCACCGCCGGACCGTCGTCTTCGTGACCCACGACCTCGCCGAGGCGCTCCTCCTCGCCGATCGGGTCGTCACCCTCGCCGGCGGTGGTATCCGGTCCGACGTGGGAGTTCCCTACGGACGCCCACGCGACCAGCGAACCCTCATGGCGCGGGCGGACTACCGCGCCCTCTACGATCGGTTGCAGGCAGACCTCAAGCCACTACGGAACAGTGCTGTTCGATGAAGATCCTTCCGTACGACTCCCGGTGGCCGCCCGAGTGGACGGGGCAGCGCCGCTCCGGGATCCTGCTGTTCGGCGGGGTGTTTCTGGGGCTGATCGCCCTCGGCGCTGTGTCACAACTGAGCCGGGGCCCCTTCATCTTCGCCGTGGTTGCGGTCTACTTCGGACACCTGGCGGCGATGAGTCTTCACTCGTACGGCGGTGGCCGGCGCCGCACGGACACGACCGGCGTACAGGAGACGGCCGAAGGCCTGGTTTTCCGGTACGCCGCAGCGCCGACCTATCTGGTCGGCGCGTTCTCCGTACTGACCATCGTCGCGCTGGCCGGCCTGTCGATCGCTGCCGCCGCTCAGGCAACGGTGGAGGGCTACGTCATCTGCGTCGCGGTCGCCGTCCTGGCCGTCCTCATGCTCGTGTTCCTCGTCGTGTTCCTGAGGCTGGCGCCGGGCCGCGTCGTCATCGGCCCCGACGGCTTCCACCACCGGGGCCTCACGTTCACCCACTTCGTGCCCTGGGAAGCGGTGAGCGACGTGGCCGCGCTGTGGGCCGGCTCCCCGGTGGTGTTCGTCCACACGATCGGCTCGCCGCGGACACTCACCCACAACTATCTCGGCCGCGACACTGCCGGCCCGCGGACGCTCTCACCGTTCGACACCGTCAGCGGGCGCTGGCTCGCCGCCGATCCCGGCCTGCTGTTGCGGGCGCTGGCCTACTACATCGGGCATCCCGCCGACCGCTCCGAGCTGGCCGCCGGGACCGCGCTCCGCCGCGTGACCGCCCTCTGATCGCTGTCCGTGGGGCGTCCTCCGCTTGACGGTGGTTTCTACCGACGCGAAGGGGCGGCCGCCGGCACAAGACTGATCACACGGCACTTCATCGAGGCCGGCTCGCCAGAAGGGACCCTGACCGATGATCGAGCAGTCCTCCGCGACCCAATCCGGCACGACCGTGGAAACGGTCCGGCGCAAGGCGGCCCTGAGCCGGCCCGTGCGCGGAGCGGGCGAGAGCAGCGTTCCGCCCGCGGCCCGCATCAGTCTTGTTGCGGCGCTGGGCGGCACCCTGCTGAGCGTGGCCGCCATCGACTCCGCCCGCCTTCGCGGCTAGGGAGCGACGTCATGGCCTGGAGCACGCGCGAGCTGGCCGACATGGCCGGCGCCACGGTGAACACGATTCGGCACTATCACCGGCTCGGGCTGCTGGGCGAGCCCGAGCGCAGGTACAACGGCTACAAGCAGTACGGGGTGCCGCATCTGGTGCGCCTGCTGTGCATCCGGCGGCTCGTCGAGCTGGGCGTGCCGCTGTCACAGATCGACGAGGTGGGTGCGGGTAACGAGCGCCTGCCGGACGTGTTGCGGGAGCTGGACGGCAAGCACGCGGCCAGCATCGAGCGTTTGCAGCAGGCCCAGGCCGGCATCGCGGAGATCCTGAACACGGGTGCTCCGGTCGACGCGCCGGCCGGGTTCGAGTCCGTCGCCTCGCACCTGTCCGAGGCCGAGCGGTCGATGCTGCACATCTGGTCCCAGCTCTACGACGACCAGGCGATCGCGGACCTGCGCCGGATGGCGGAGGTTGACGCCGAGGCCGGCGCGGCGGGGGACGAGATCAACGCGCTGCCCGCGGATGCCGACGAGGCGACCCGGCAGCGGCTGGCCGAACGGCTCGCGCCGACACTCGTACGAAATCTCATCGACTATCCGTGGCTGAGTGACGCGCGGGCCCGGCTGACGAAGGGTGAGCACGTCACGCGGGGGACGTTCATCGAAGCGATGGCGGAGCTCTACAACCCCGCCCAGCTCGACGTGTTCACCCGCGCCGGCGCCCTCGCGCGGCAACAGCTCCGGTCGCGCCGGCCGGTCACTGCAGGCGCACATCCTTGAGCTGCCGGCGGGACGTGATGCCCAGCTTGCGGAAGATCTTGCGCAGGTGGGATTCGATGGTGCGCGGGCTCAGGAACAGCTGCGCGGCCACCTCCTGGGAGGTGGCCCCGGTGGCCACCAGCCGTGCGATGTGCAGCTCGTGAGCCGTGAGGTCGTCGGCCGGCTGGGCGGTCCGCTTGCGGGGATGCTCGCCGGTGGCGCGCAGCTCGCGGGCCGCGCGTTCGGCGAACGCCTCCGCGCCCATGCCGGACAAGAGCCCGTACGCGGTGCGAAGTTGCTCCCGGGCGTCCTGGCGGCGGCCCTCGCGGCGCAGCCACTCGCCGTACACCAGACGGGCGCGGGCCAGGTGGGTGGCCACCGTGCAGCGTTCGAGGTGCTCGATGGCTTCGCGGTAGTGCTTCTCGGCGGCCGGGCCGCTGCTGAGCAGGGCCCGGGAACGCGCCTCCAGCCCCAGCGCCCAGGCGGTGCCGCTCGCGCGCGCCCGCACGCTGAGCCGTTCCAGCGCCGTGGCCGCGCATTCCGGCCGGCCGGCCCGGACGGCCGCCTCGATCAGCTCGGGCAGGGCGATGCTGCTGTACGCCAGCTCGTCGTGCTCGCACGGCGGCGCCGCGGCGGCGAGTGCTTCGTCGTAGTTGCCCAGACCGTTCTGCAGGGCCGCCAGCGCGACCTGGGCCAGGCCGACCGTCGCGCCCTCACCGCGGCCCGCCGCCTCGTCGACCATGGCCGCGTACAGCTCGTGCGTCTCGGTTTCCTGCCCGCGCCAGGCGGCCAGGACGAGCCGGGCGTTGGGCAGCGGCGGAGCCCCCGTCGCCCGGGTGATCGCCTGCTCCTCGGCGACCAGCTCGGCCGCCCGGGCGAGTTCGCCGGTGAGCACCAGCACCGAGGCCAGGGCGTTGAGCGCGGCGGGGAGCGTGGCCAGCGTGCCCGCCTCCCGGGCGAGCCGGACGGCCCGCTCGGCCAGCACGGAGATCGCGTCGTCGTCCCACAGCATGGCCGCCACGTGACAGGCCAGCCACAGCCACCGGCGGTCGTCGTCGCCGGCCCCGGGATCCCGGTCGCGCAGCGTCCTCAGGGCCCGTTGCAGGGTGTGGACGCTCGCCTCGTATCCGTCGAGGAAGGTCGTGGCGAGCCCGTCCAGCAGCAGATCGGCCGGCCGCGGCGGCGCCGGTGCCGCGGGTGCCGACCGGGCCGCCTCGGCCGCCTCGGCCAGTCCCCGGCCGTGTCCGAGGCGGCCGGCGTGGAAGGACGCCTCGAGCGCGTGCAGGTGGGTGTCGCGGGCCAGCCGGGCGTCCAACGGGCCCAGCGTCCGGGCCGCGTCGAGCAGCATGCCCGGCACCTCGCTGCCGCGGGTCAGGTGGAACTCGACCCGGGCGCGCAGCAGCTCGAGCCGGGCGCGCTGCAGGGCGTCGAGCGGTCCGGCCGCCGCGACCACCAGCAGCTCCTGCGCGGCCTCGAACGCGCCGGCCTCGTGCTTGGCGTGCGCCGCCGCCAGCGCCCGGCCCGCACGGCGGGCCGGCTCGGGAGTCAGCTCGGCCGCCTGTTGCAGGAACGCCGCCGCAGCGGCCGATCCGCCGCGGGCGCGGGCCCGGCCGGCCGAGCGCTCCAGCTCGGCGGCGACTTCCTCGTCGGTGCCCAGTACCGCCTGCGCGCGGTGCCAGGCCTGCCGGTCAGGGTCGGCGTGCGGATCGGTGGCAGCGGCCAGCGCGCCGTGCGCGGCGCGGCGATCCGGCGGCGAGGCGGCCTGGTAGACCGCCGAGCGCACCAGCGGATGACGGAACAGTACCCGCCGGCCGATCTCCAGCAGACCGGAAATCTCCGCGGGTGCCGCCGCCTGGGGGGTGAGGCTCAGCTCCGCAGCCGCGCGCCACAGCAGGGCCACGTCACCGGTCGGCTCCGCCGCCGCGACCAGCAACAGCAGTTGCGTCGCGGCCGGCAGGCAGCCCGAACGACGCTGGAAGATGTTCTCGACGCGCCGGGGAACGCTCAGCACGTCGGGTCGCTCGAAGCCGCCGGCCCGCCGGGCCGGCGGGGCGCTGCGAGGCAATTCGAGCAGTGCCAACGGGTTTCCCCGGGCCTCGTCGACGATCCGGTCGCGCACCCGATCGTCGAGCGGCGCGTTCACCGCCGAGTTCAGCAGCACCCGCGCGTCGGCGTCGCCGAGCCCGTCCAGGCGCAGCTCCGGCCGCCCGGCGAAACAGGAGACGGGATCCCGCAGGGCGAACACCAGCGCCAGCCGCTCGGCGGCCACCCGCCGGGCCACGAAGGCCAGCACCTGCGCCGACGCCTGGTCCAGCCAGTGCGCGTCGTCGACGACGCACAGCAGCGGCTTCTCCTCGGCCACCGCGGCCAGCAGGTTGAGCGTGGCCAGCCCGACCAGGAACCGGTCCGGTGCGGCGCCGCTGCGCCGTCCGAACGCCACTCCCAGTGCGGCCCGCTGCGGCTCGGGCAGCGAACTCGTACGGTCGAGAAGCGGCTCGCACAGCTGATGCAGACCGGCGAACGCGAACTGCGTCTCCGACTCCGCACCGGTCGAGGACTCCACCCGGAACCCGGATCCGGCCGCGATTTCCCGGGCCAGTTCGAGCAGCGCGGTCTTGCCGATACCGGCTTCCCCGCGCACCACGAGAACACCGCTGCGTCCGCCGTGCGTACCGGTCAGCAGCCGCTCCACCGCCTCGCGCTCCGCGCGGCGGCCGACCAGGCCGGCCGCCGCGCCCCCGTCGAGCGAGAAAGCAGGTGGGCGCCACCGCACCGATCTCTCCGGTGCGGTGGCATACAGCGTCATCGGCACTCCACCAGGATCTTGACCGATTCGCGGACGACGTCGTACCAGCCGCTGCGGTCGGTGACCGGCGTGGCCGCCGCCCCGGACCGGGTGAACGCCGCGATGCCGAACAGCGCCGCCGCGCTCAGGACGGCCAGGGCGACCAGGGCGCGCGGACGTGGATTGTTCGGGGTGCGTTCGGCCATGGTGGCCTCCTCGACCGGATCGTGTGGAGCTCACCAGTACGCTGCCCTTTCCGCCCCCGCCGGCACATCTGGCGCGGGCGTGAACTTGGCCTTGCGACCTCCGTCGGAGACGGCCTCCGTCGCAGGTAGGAACCTCATTTCCGGGCGCCTCGGGAACCGCCGCGGGCCGCCTCCGCTGGGTAGCATCGGTCCCGGCCACACGTCGGAAGCGCGAATGGGTGAGCGGTCATGGATGAACCCCGCGGACTCGCCGGGCCGGCCGACCGGCAGCGACGCGACTGGGACAGCCGGCTCGACGCGCTGGGTCTGACGACGCCGTTCCGGCGGGACAGCGCGTTCGCCGCTCTCGTCGCCGCGGCCATGGCCGGACCGCTGATCGTGCCCGGCCTCCCGGGCCCGGTGGTGGGTCTGCTCATGGCCCAGGCGGCGGCGTTGTGCCTGCGCCGGGTCCGGCCGTTGTGGTGCCTCGCCGCCGTCCTGGCCCTGCAGATCGCCCTGGCCGTGGCGGCGGAACCGGGGGAGGGCCTGCGCGGGGCGGCGCTGGCCATCGCCGTCTACACCTGCGGCACGTTGATGTCGAAACGCCGGGCCCTGCTGGTGGCCGGGCTGGCCGCGTTCACCGAGACGGCCAGCTTCGTGGTGCTGAGCGCGATCCCGGCCGCCCTCGCCTCGCACGTCGCCCCGTCGACTCCCATGATCTCGCGCATCCTGGTGCAGATCGTGCTGTCGGCGATCCTCTACGGCGGGGCGGCGTTGCTGGGCCGCAACACCATGATCCGCCGCCGGTACACCGAGATGGTCGAGCTGCGCGCCGCCGAGGCCGCGGAGAACTTGCGCGTACGCACGGATGCCGCACTCACCGCCGAACGCACCCGGATGGCCCGCGAACTGCATGATGTCGCCGCCCACCACCTGACGACGCTCATCGTTCAGGCGACAGTTGTGGAACGCATGCTCGACCGCGACCCGGAAGCGGCCCGACGGAGCGCCGCCACCATTCGTACCGAGGGAAAAAGCGCCTTGCAGAATTTGCGGTTGATCGTCGGCGCGCTGCGGGAGTCCGGCCCGGCCGAACCGGGACTGCCCGACGGCGGGGCGCCCGTACCCGGTCTGGTCATGATCGAACACCTGGTCGCCGGGCACGCGGACACGCAGGTGCGGCCCAAGCTGATCGTCTCCGGCCGGCCCGGCGAGCTGTCGGCGGCGGCCGACCTGACCTTCTACCGCGTGACGCAGGAGGCTCTGTCCAACGCCCGCGATCACGCGCCGGGCGCCGAGGTCACCATCAAGATCGACCACCGTACGGAGGACAGTGTGCTCGAGGTTCGCAACGGCCCGCCTTTCGCGCGGCAAACCCGGGCCGACCGTCGCCACCGCGGTTTCGGCCTCATCGGCATGCGCGAGCGCGCCGGCCTGATCGGGGCCTCGCTGGCCGCGGGCCCGACCCCGGACGGCGGCTGGTCGGTCAAGCTGACGATTCCCCGTACGGCGGGCCGGCCCTCATGATCACGGTGCTCCTGGTCGACGACCAGCCGCTGCTGCTGGCCGGGTTCCGCTCGCTGATCGAGCTGGCCGAGGACATCGAGATCGTCGGCGAGGCCTCCAACGGCCCGGACGCGGTGACGCTGGCCCGCCGCCTGCGCCCCGACGTCGTCTGCATGGACGTGCGCATGCCCGGCGGCAACGGCCTCGACGCGACCCGGGTCATCGTCAACGAGATCGATCCGCCGCCGGCCGTCCTGGTGCTGACCACCTTCGAGCTCGACGAGTACGTGTTCGGGGCGCTCGAGGCCGGAGCGAGCGGCTTCCTGCTCAAGGACACCGACATGGACGAGCTCATCGAGGCGATCCGCCGCCTGGCCGCGGGCGAGGGAATGGTCGATCAGACGGTGACCCGCCGGGTGATCGCCGAGTTCGCCCGCCGGCGCCCGTCCGCGCCGGCCCCGGCCCCGGACGCCGCCGCCGGTCAGCTGCTGACCTCCCGCGAGGCCGAGATCGTGCGGCTGCTCGCCGACGGCCTCTCCAACGCCGAGATCGCCGCCGAACTCGTCGTCGAGGTCAGCACGGTCAAGAGCCACCTGGGCCGGGCCATGGCCAAGATCGGCGCCCGCGACCGCGTGCAGACCGTCATCTGGGCCTACCGCCACGGCGTCGCCTCACTGAGCTGAACCGCACGTCTCCCTATGAGTTTTATTATTTTGCCTAAAGCCTTTAGGAAGACGTAGCGTGGAGGCATGAAGCCACTGACCGAGCAAGAGATCCGAGCCGCCTTCGTGAACTGCAGCAAGGGCGAGGCCAAGCGCCTGTACGTGCCCCGTGAGCTGCCGAAAGAGCCCTGGGAAGACCTCGACTACCTGGGCTGGCGAGATCCCCGGGCGCCGAACCGGGCGTACCTGGTCGTCGACGACACGGCCCTGACCCTCCGGGTGCCGAGCGCCGGCGCCGAACGGATGCGGCGCAGCATGTGCTCGATGTGCTCGACCAGCCCGCTCGGCGGCGTCTCGCTGATGGTCGCGCCGCGGGCGGGCCAGGCCGGCAAGCGCGGCGACTCGGTCGGAAGCTACTTCTGCAACGACTTCGGCTGCTCCCTCTACCTCCGCGGCCTGCGTGACCCGGGCCCCGGCGGTCGCCTGCCCGAGACCATCTCGACCGACTCCAAGGTCGAGCGCCTGGTCGCCAATCTCACCGCGTTCGTCGGCCGGGTCACCGCCTGATCGCGGCGCCCGTCAGGCCGGCGGCGGCCCGGACGGCTCCGGGAGGACGGACGCGGCGACGACGACGTTGCTGACGATGGCCGCCGTGACGGTGCGGGCGATCGCCTCGGCGGCGGCCGTGGCGCCCCAGCTCTCGTGTTCGAGCGTCTTGGCGCGGGCGACGACGGCGGCGTCCCACGGAATCCCGGGGCCGAACTGCGCGAGCGTCCCGCTCCCCGACAACAGGGCGGCCAGGGCGGCGACGCGGGGTTGCGGCTCCGCCCCGTCGACCAGCACGGCCCGTACGGCGGAGAGCAGGGCCGCCCGGCGCCCGGTTCCACCGTCCACCAGCACCTCGACGTCGATGACGCCGAGCGCCGTGCGCACCGACCGGTGAATGTCGCCGCGCCGGACGAGCCGGTCGAGCAGGGGGCTGCGCAGATCCGGCCCGATCGCGGCTATCGCGGCGTGCACCTCCCGGGGCCGCACCGCCAGAAAGTCCCAGGCGAACAACAGGATGTCGTCCGCCGGCGGCCGTTGCACGACGGCCTCCACCCGTTTCGCGCCACCCCGGCCCGGAATGATCCGCACGTGCGCGCCCAGGCCGAGGTCGGCCAGCACGGCTCCCGCGAGGGCATGGGGAAGAGTGCTCTGGCCGGCCATGACATCCGTGTTCCGCTCTTCCGCGTCCGGCTGGAACAGGAGCAGCAGTAGGTCCTCGGCCAGGATCGGCGGCTCGGGCATCATGCGCGGTGAGCGTCGTCGAGCGGTGCGGGCTCCACGTCGGCGACTGCCTTGCCGTGCAGGGTGCCGCCGGCCAGGGCGGCGGTCGCCTCGTGGATGCGCCGCCAGGAACCGCGCCAGCTGATGGAGGGGCGGAGCAAACCCTGCGTGAGCTGCTCGCTGAGCCAGGTGAAGTCGGGCGGCAGCGGAGTGCCGTCGAACTGGTGGAAGCTGACGATCGTGCGGTTGTTGCGCCGCGGGTCGGCCATGAGCGCCCCCGGCGGGAACGACTCCGCCTCGGTGGCCAGGTGTCCCAGCGAGATCAGGACGCCGCAGTTCTCCAGCCGGTCGAAGGCGCGCACGAGAAGCGGGCCGCCGACGGTGTCGATGACGGTGTGCACAGTGTCGGGATAGTCCTCCGGCTCGGCGACCACGGCGGCGGCGCCGAGGTCGAGCAGTTCGTCGGCGTACTTCCCGGGCGATCGGGTCACCGCGACCGGCAGCGCACCGCCGAGGCGGGCCAACTGGATCGCGTACCGTCCGACGCCACCCGTGGCGCCGGTGATCATGATGCGCCGGCCCAGGACGGGGCCGGACCGGCGCAGGGCCCGCAGGGCGCTGCCGGCCGCGATCGGGACGGTGCTGATCGCGGCGAGATCGGCGCCGGCGGGGGCGGCGCCCAGCATGTCGAGCGGAACCGCCCGGTACTCGGCCCAGCCTCCGTCGTAGCCGAACGTGGTGACCGGCGTGCCCGCCGCCGGCCCGGATCCGCCGGCCGCCGCCCGTACGACGTGACCGGCCGCCTCCCAGCCGGGGACGCTGCCTTCGCTCAGACCGCGCGCCGCGGCCAGGTCGCCGGCGTTCAGCCCGAAGGCGGCCACCCGGACAAGCACTTCCCCGGGGCCGGGGGTGGGATCCGGCGCGACTCCCAGCCGCAGGCCCGAGGGCTCGGAATGATCGACGATCAGCGCACGCATGAGCCCATGCCACACCCTGTGGTCGCCACACGGTCAAGGCGGCCCGGCGGTGGCCAGTGACGTCACGTCATCGATTGCGGTGACACGACGGACCTGAACGACAGCGGCGTCCGGCGGTTGCCTGGAAGCATGTCTGTGCTGACTACAGGAAAGCTGTCCCGCATAATCGCTGGGCTCACCGCGGCGGCGCTACTCGTGCCGCTGGCCGCCTGCACCTCGGAACCGCCGGCCCCGGCCACCTCCAGCGGGCCGGCCGGGCTCGACCGGTTCCACCAGCAGACGCTGCAGTGGACGAACTGCGACGACTACGCCACGACCGAGACCGAAAGCACCGTCATAGCGCTGGTCGACGGGCTGCAGTGCGCCCGCATGAAGGCGCCGCTGAGCTACGACGACCCCGGTGGGCGCACGATCGAGGTCGCGGTCGCCCGTCACGCCGCCGGCGGTGCGAAGGTCGGCTCGCTGGTCACCAACCCGGGCGGACCGGGCGGGTCCGGGGTGTTCGGCGCGGCCACCACAGTTCTCGGGCTGGAGAAGGCGAAGAGCCCGCTCGTCGAACGGTTCGACCTGGTCGGGTTCGACCCCCGAGGGGTAGGCTCCACCCGGCCCGCGGTCGACTGCTACACCGACGCGGAGGCCGACCGGGGTGAGGTCGCGCTGACCACGCAGGGCACGACCGTACAGTGGACCGAAGCCGACACCAGGGCCGTGGTCGAACGCTGCGCGAAGGATTCGGGCGGCCCCGACGCCCTGGCCCACCTCGGCACCCGCGACGTGGCGCGCGACATGGACGTCCTGCGCGTGGTCCTCGGCGACGAGAAGCTGACGTTCCTGGGGCAGAGCTACGGCACCCGGCTCGGCGCGGTCTACGCCGAGCAGTTCCCGCGCAACGTGCGCGCGATGCTGCTCGACGGGGCCATCGACTCCCGGCAGGGCACCGTCGAGCGGCGCGTCTTCGCGTACACCGGATTCCAAGCCGCCTTCGACCGCATGGCCACCTTCTGCGCGAGCCAGGACGGCTGTCCGATCGGCCGCGACCCGAAGAAGGCCACCGCCGAATTCCAGAAGATCGTGCGTCCCCTGTACGCCGAGCCGGTGCCGGCCCTGGGCGGCGAACTCGACTTCGACGGCGCCGTGGGCGGCGTGATTTCCGGGCTGTACACCCAGGCGGCGTGGCCGCGCATCATCAAGGGCCTCGGCCAGCTGCGGCAGGGCAAGGGCGACGAACTGGCCCAGCTCGGGTTCGACTTCTCGGGCCGGGACGCGAAGGGCGCCTGGACCAACTTCGCCGAGGCCAACTACGCCATCAACTGCATGGACGAGCAGCGGCTGAGCGAGCAGCAGGGCAACGAACTGCGAGCCGCCATCTTCACGTCGGCGCCGTTCATGGACCCGGGCGTCGACCTGACCACCGGCGCGCGCGACGGATGTGAGCACTGGCCGGCCCCGCCCACGCTCGGTTTCCCGTACGCCCAGAACGTCCAAGGCCTTCCGCGTACGCTCGTCGTCTCGATCACCGGCGACCCGACCACACCGCACGCCGGCGCCGTCCGCCTGGCCGAGTCCCTGGGCAGCGCGCTGCTCACGGTCCGCGGCGAGGGACACACCATCGTCACGGCCGGCACGAACCCGTGCGTCGACAAGGCCGCCTCCGACTACCTCATCGACCTCGAGGTGCCCGCGGCCGGCGCGACCTGCACCCTGTGACGCGCCGCGGTTGTGGTGATCGCCTCACGTGTCCTCGGATCCCCGAGGCACCATGGACGCGTGGAGCGAATCACGCCGGCGCCCGGGCGTCGTAAGCCGATCGGTGTCGGCATCGTCGGGCTGAGCGCCCGGGGCGGATGGGCGGCCGGGGCGCATCTGCCCGCCCTGGCCGCCGTCGAGGGCCTGGAGCTTCGTGCGCTGGCCTCCGGCTCCGAAGCCTCGGCCCGGGCCGCCGAAGCCGCCTACCACGTTCCCGCGTACACCTCGGTCGAGGAACTGGCCGCCGACGCGAACGTCGACCTCGTCGTGGTCGCGGTCAAGACGCCGCGGCACCGCGAACTCGTGCTGCCGGTGCTGCGGGCGGAGGTGCCGGTGCTCACCGAGTGGCCGCTGGCCGTCAGCCTGGCCGAGGCGGAAGAGATGCAGCGGGCCGCCGGCGGGACGCGAACCTTCGCCGGCCTGCAGGGGCGCTCGTCACCCACGTTCCGGTGGCTGACCGACCTGGTGGCCCAGGGGTACGTGGGCGAGGTGCTGTCGGCAACGGTGGTGGCGTCCTCGACCGAGTGGGGCACACCGGTGACGCCGCCGCAGCTGTACACATTGGATCGCAGGCTGGGCGCCACCATGCTGACCATCGCCTTCGGGCACGCCATCGACGCGGTGTCCATGGTCGTGGGCGAGCTGCAGGAGGTGGTCGCCACGACGGCGACGCGGCGTCGCAAGGTGCCGCTGGGCGACACCGGCGAGTTCGTCGACATGACCGCGGAGGACCAGATCGCCGTCTCGGGCACGGTCCCCGGCGGAGCGGTCGTGTCCGTGCATCACCGCGGCGGTGCGGTGTCCGGCGCCGGTTTCTCCCTCATCATCGACGGCACGGAGGGCAGGCTAGAGGTCAGCGGCGCCGAGTTCCCGCACATCGGGCCGGTGTCGGTGCGCGGCGTACGAGGTCGCGGGCCCCTCGCCGACCTCGAACTGCCACCGTCGTACGACCAGCACCCCCGCCTCGCCGGCACCGTCATCCACACGCTCGCCCACGCCTACACCGCAATCCGCGACGACCTGCTCGACGGCACCACCCTGGCCCCGGACTTCACCCACGCCGTCCGCCGCCACCGCCTCCTGGACGCAATCGTGCGCAGCGCCGAATCCGGCCGGCGCACAGCCACCCACAACTGAGCCCACCGCCATGCTCACCAGCCCCAAGGCCGGCGACGCCCGGTGGAACTGTGTGCCGAGGACAGGGCCGGACCGCTTGACTCGGTGGTAGGAACACCCTTTCCACTCGGTGCATGGATGTCGACGTGGGGGGTCTGGTCGGGCGGGCCGCCGAGCTGGGGTGTCTGGCCGCGCTGCTCGACGAGGCAGCCCGGGACGGCGGCGCCCTGTTGCTGACCGGTGAGCCCGGTGTCGGCAAGACGGCGCTGCTGGACGCTGCGGCCGGGATGGCGGCGGGGCGGGGGATCCGGGTGGTCCGCGGCGGCGGCGTCGAGTACGAGTCGCAGATCAGCTTCTCGGGGCTGCATCAGCTCGTCGGCCCGCTCGGCGCCGAGCTGGCTCTGTTGCCGGACTCGGCGCGCGGGGTTCTCGAGGTTGCGCTGGGCAACGGATCCGGGCCCACGCCGGCCGAGATGGCGGTCCTGCACGCCGCCCTCTCGCTGTTCGTCGAGGCCGCCCGTGAACAGCCTTTGCTGCTGGTGGTCGACGACCTGCATGTGCTCGACCGAGCCAGCCGGTCCGTGACCAGCTTCGTGGCCCGGCGGGCCGGCGGTCGCCGCATCGGGGTGCTGGCCTCCGTGCGTACCGGGATCGGCGAGCCGCCGGATCGGCTGCGTCTGCCCGAGATGTCGCTGGCGCCGCTGGCCGGTGCGGATGCGATCCGGCTGCTGGCGCACCGGTTCTCCGGCCTCCCGCGCCGGGTGCTCGCGAAAGTGGCGGATCAGGCCCAGGGCAATCCGCTGGCCCTGCTCGAGTTCGGCGCCCTCGCCTCCGCGTCGGGCGCCCTCGGCATCGGGCCGACGCCGCCCGGGTCAGGGCCGGCCCGCGAGGTGCGGGCGCTCTACGCCGCCCGCGTCGCGCGGCTGCCGGTCGCCACCCGCGAGCTGTTGCTGCTGGCAGCGTTGGAGGGCTCCGGGGACGTCGGTGTGCTGGAGGCGGCCGGCGGGGCCGGGTGGCTGGACGCGCTCGGCGCCGCCGAGCGGGACCACCTGGTGCACGCCGGGGCGAACGGGCAACAGGTGTTCTTCCGGCATCCGCTGGTCCGGTCGGCCGTGGTCGAGGAGGCGACGCTCGACCAGCGGCGGGCCGCCCACCGGCGGCTGGCCGAGGCGCTGGCCGACCGGCCCGAGCGCCGCGCGGATCACCTGTCCATGGCCACCACGACCCTCGACGAGGAGGTGGCCCGGATCGTGGAGGCAGGCGCCCGGGAAAGCCTGCGCCGGGGCGACATCCTCGGGGCCGTGGCCCGGCTGCGGCGGGCCGCCGCTCTCAGCGCCGACCGCGCGATCGGCTCCCGCCGCCTGGCCCACGCCGCCTACATCGGCGCCTCGGTCGCCGGTCACCTCGAGCTGTCCCATCAACTCATGCTGGAGCTGGACGAACCCGCGCGGAGCCGGTCGTTGCCGGCGGCCGCCGCGGCCGGCTACCTGAGCCTGATGACCGAGGGCGACGTCGTCACCGCGCACAAGGCGCTGGTCGAGGCGATCGGCCCCGGCCGGCTCGAGACCGCCGCCGAACGCGACGACCTCTCGCCGGCCGTCTTCACGCTCCTGCTCGTCTGCCACTATTCCGGGCGAGCGGAGGACTGGGCGCCGCTGCGGCGCCTGGTCGCGACCCTTCCGCCCGCGCCGGCCAGCTCGCCGGTCTCGCTGGTGCGCATCCTGGAGGATGTCGGTTCCGTTCCCTGCGAACTGCTGCGTGACCTCGACGACCAGATCGCGCGGCTCGGCGAGGTGACCGAGGCCGACGTCGTGATCCGTACGGCGCTGGCCGCCTCCTACCTGGACCGTCTGTCCGGCTGTCGCCCGTGGCTGACCCGGGCGGTCGAGGACGGGCGGGACAGCGGCACGGTCGGCGGTGCGCTTCCCCCGCTGGTCATGAGTGCCCTGGAGGACCTGTACGCCGGTCGGTGGGACACGGCCCGTACCGCGGCGGCCGAGATCGTCGATCTCAGCCGGGATACCGGATATCGCCTCCTCGGGCGGGTCGGTCACTACGTGGCCGCGCTTGTCGCCGCGCACCGCGGTGAGACCGAGGCCTGTGCCGCCCACTGCCGGGAACTTTTCGAGTGGGCCGAGAGCCGCGGGCTCGGCCGCCTCGGGAACTGGGCTCACCAGGCGCTGGCCCGGGCCGCGCTGGGTTGCTCGGACTTCGAGACGGCCTTCGCCCACGCCTCGGCGATCGCGGCGCCGGGTGAGCTTCCGCCGTACAACCTCGAGGCGCTGTGGACGGCGATGGACCTGGTGGAGGCGGCGCACCACTCCGGTCGTACGCCGGAAGCCCTGAAACACGCGGCGGCGGTGCGGAACGCCGGCCTCGACCGCATCTCACCCCGCTTCGCCCTGGCCACGGTCACGGTGACCGCGATGACGTCGCCGCCCTCGGAGGCCGCGCGTCTGTTCGGCCAGGCCCTGGCGTTGCCGGGCATCGAGCTGTGGCCGTTCGAGGTCGCGCGAACTCATTTGGCGTACGGCGAACATCTGCGCCGCCAGGGCCGGCGAGCAGAGGCGCGGGCGCAGCTGTCGACCGCGAAGGAGCGCTTCGAACGGCTCGGCGCCGTGCCGTGGGCGGGCCGGGCGTCCGCCGAGCTGCGGGCCACCGGAAAGAGCCGCACCGGCGACCTCACCCCGCAGGAGTGGGAGGTGGCCGAACTCGCAGCGGCCGGCCTGCCCACCAAAGAGATCGCCGCCCGGCTGGTGGTCTCACCCCGCACCGTGTCGGCCCATCTGTACCGGGTCTTTCCCAAGCTGGGCATCAGCTCGCGGGCCGCCCTGCGCGACGCCCTCACCGAACGCCGGCGGTCGGCCCGCGCCACCCGCTGACCGCCGCGCGGCCCCGCGAGTCGCAGCAGAAGGGAACAGTAGTTGTGCTTCACGAGCTACGACGGTGGCTCCCGCTGGCGCCGATTGCCCTCGCCGCCGGCGTTCTGGCCTGGCTCAATCAGAATCCGTGGTGGGGCTGGGTGTTGCCGGCGGCGCTGCTGGCGGGCCTCGGACTGACTGCCCGCTGGTGGCTGCGGGGGCGGAGGCTGCTTCGAGTGGGAGCGTGGCTGCTGGCCGGGATTCTGGTCGCCACGGTGGCGATCGCCGCGCATCCGCCGCCGCGGAACCGCCTCGCGGGCGGGGAAGACAGCCGGCCGACGCCCGCGGTGCCGACCCGCCAAGGACCGGTCACCGGCGTCCACGACGCCGATCGGTCGGTCGAGGTCTTCGCCGGCGGAACGCGTCGGGCAACTACGGGATCCTGGACCAGATCGCCGCGCTGACCTGGGTGCAGGACAACATCGCGGCGTTCGGCGGCGACCCGGGCCGGGTGACGATCGCGGGGGAGTCCGCCGGCGGGCAGAGCGTGTGCACGCTGGGCGCCTCGCCGTTGGCCCGGGGGCTGGTGCACGGCATGATCGCCGGAAGCGGGGCGTGCATGGGCACCACCGGGGACACCGGCGACGGCGACCAGGCCGACACCCGTACCGCCGCAATGAAGGCCGGCGAACGGCTGAGCGAAGAGCTCGGCGGCGCGACGGTGGCGGAACTGCGAGCCATGCCGGCCGAGCGGATCCAGAAGGTCGCCGAATCGCTCGCGGCGCATTGGCGGCCCTCGGTCGACGGGCACGTGCTGCCGAAGCCGCCGGCCGAGATCTACGCCGCCGGGGAGCAGCTGGACGTCCCGATCCTGGTCGGCAGCAACGCCGACGAGTCGTCGCTGGCCCGGGCCGCCCCGCCGGACACCGATGTGGACGCTTACGAGGCGTCGGCCCGAGAGACGTACGGATCGCAAGCCGAAGCCTTTCTGCGGTTGTACCCGGGAGGCTCGCCGGACCGGGTGCTCGAGTCGACGCTGCAGGCGCAGACCGACAGCGTCATGACGCGCGCCATGCACCGCTGGGCCCGGCTGCAGACCCGGACCGGCGACGCCCCGGCCTACCTGTATTTCTTCACCCGCGTACCGCCGGAGGACGGGCTGGAGAAATTCGGGGCCTATCACGGGGCGGAGGTGATGTACGCCTACGACAACCTCGGGCGGGACGGTCGCGCCGAGTACGAGCCGGCCGACTACCGGCTGCGCGACCACATGAGCGCCTACTGGATCAACTTCGTCCGCCGCGGCGACCCCAACGGGCCCGGACTTCCCCGCTGGCCGACCGTGGAACAGGAACCCGAGCGGGTGATGGGCTTCGGCGACAGCACCGAGCTCACGCCACGCCCGCGGCCCGAGGCCGTCGACTTCTGGATGGACTACGCGGGACCGATCGCCTGAGCTGTTCCTGGGCGAGGGCGCCAGCCCGGCCCAGCACGTCGATCTGGGCCGCGTTGTACAGATCGACCACCGCGTCCACGAACGTCTGCCGCGTGACGTGCTCACTCTTGACCAGGTGGGCCGCCGGGTCGCTCAGCCAGGGGTACTCGGCGAGGTGCCGGACGAGCGTGGGCGCCAGGCTTTCGGCGAGCCGCTGCCGGGTCGCCTCGTCCGCGTCGGCCGGCAGGGCGTCGAACTCCTGGTCCACCGGGTCGGGATCGGTGTCCATCATGCGCCTCAGGTCGGCCAGGGCGTCCTCGTCGCACAACTGGGCGATGACGTGGATGAGCGAGCTGTCGGAGGCCGACAGGCGGGGCGCGACGGATCCGAAGCCGGCCGGGGTGTCGGCCGGTGCGCCGTCGCGCAGGATGGCGGCGATGTCCGAGCGCACCTTGCGCAGACGCTCGACCTCGGCCGCGAGGTCGGTGTCGACCTGCCGCAGCACCTGCGGGCCGAGGTCGCCCTCGGCGGAGACCTCGTGGATCTGGGAGAGGGGCACGCCCAGCGCGGCCAGCCGCCGGATGCGCAGCAGGCGGACCAGATCCTCGACGCCGTACTGCTTGTAGCCGTTGTAGCGGCGGGCCGGCTCCTCGAGCAGGCCGAGCCGATGGTAGTGCCGGACGGTGTTCACCGTCGTGCCGGCCAGATCCGCGAGCTCACGGGTGCTCCAGGCCACGTCGGCCCCTTCCTGAGCCAACGCCGGCCATCCGAGCTTCACGGCCGGCGACTGAAGGTCAGCTGTCCGCGCGTAGTCGACACTATGTTCCTGCCACAGGGTCAAGCCCCCGCTGCGTGCTACGGTCCGGCCAATGACCGAAACCGTTCCGCTGGCCCACGACGTCGACGGCTCCGGGCCCTTGCTCGTCGCCCTGCACGGGATGACCGAGGACCGCCGTTTCTGGGACGGTGTGCCGCTCGCCGAGCGTTTCCGCACCGTTCGCGTCGACCTGCGCGGGCACGGGGAGTCCCCACGGGTCGGGCCGTACGATCCGCTCACGCTGGCCGGCGATGTGCACGAGCTGCTGAACACTTTGCGGATCGACGAGCCGCCGCTGGTGCTGGGTCATTCGTACGGAGGAGTGGTGGCCACCGCCTACGCCTCGCGTTTCCCCGTCCGCGGGGTGGTCGACGTCGATCAGACCCTCGACATCACGCCGTTGCCGGCGCCGATCGCCGAAGCCGTGCGCGGCGAGGGCTATCGGGAGTTCATGACGGCGGGCTTCGCTCAGATGTACGGCGAACTGGATCCGGCCGTGGCCGCGGAACTCAGCGAGCGGCGTGAGGTCCGGCAGGACGTCCTGGCCGGCGTGTGGGCTCCGCTGCTCGACCTGGGCCCGGACGAGCTGACCGCCTTCGTCGCGGACCTGACGCCGACGCAGCCCACCCCTTACCTGTCGATCCACGGCCTGCCGGTGGACGACTCGTACGCGAAATGGCTGGACGACCGGATTCCGGGCGCGGTGGTCGAGGCCGCCCCGGTCGTCACCCACTACCCCCACCTGGCCGACCCGTCGTGGTTCGTGCGGCGGCTGGTCGCCTTCGACACCGCCGCCTGACAGCGCCCGGAGCCGCCGCTGGTGACTACCGGTAGAACTCGCTGGGGTCGGCGGCCAGTGAGGCCTTCACGTGGGCGGTCCAGTCGTCGGCGACGATCTCGATGCGGTCCTGCTCGAGGCCGTCCAGCCCGGCCCGTACGAGCACGGCCGGGTCGCCCTTGGGGCCCTCGTAGTCACTGAGGTCGGTGTCGGCGGCGCCGAGGTGCAGCGCGGTGACCAGCGTCTTCTGGTCGGCCAGTTCCAGCCGTACGCCGTTGGTCAGGTTCCACTCGGCCGCCTTGGCCACGCCGTACGCGGTGTGGCCGGGGTAGTTGAACCACGACATCGCGGACAGCACGTTCAGGATGGCCCCGCCCGCCAGTTGCGGCGCGAAGGCCCGGATCATGCCGAGCGTGCCCCAGAAGTGGGTGTCGAGCTCGAGCCGGATCCGGTCGAGGTCGCCGGTGACCAGGCCGGTGACCGTGTCGATGCCGGCGTTGTTGACCAGCAGCGTGACGTCGGGCGCGGCGGCCGCGGCGGCGGCGATCGACCGCGGGTCGGTGATGTCGAGCGCCAGCACCGTCGCGCCGGGAAGGTCGACGAGTTCGGGCCGGCGGGCGGTGGCGTACACCTTGGCGCCGCGAGCGAGAAGCTGCTCGGCGAAGTGCCGGCCGAGACCGCGGTTGGCCCCGGTGACGAGGGCGACTGCTCCGGAGATCTGCATGTGGCCCACGCTAGAACCTGACGTTGACGTCAGAGGCAACTGCCGAGACGTACGTCACGCGGGTCCGGCCGTTGACCGTGTTCCGGGAACAGAGTGTCGACTGGCCTCACCCTGGCACATCGCCGAATGAGGAACCGCCGTGGATCTGTCCCAGATACCCGACCACGTCCGTCTGATCGCCGCGTTGATCGGCGTTCTGCAACCGTTCATCGCCGGCGCCGTCGCCGCCTCGATCCGGTTCCCCGCCACCGCGCCGCTGCTCGGCGCCCTGCTTGTGGCGGCGATGGCCTGATGACGACCCTGCCCCTGCCGCATCTGCTGTTCCTGCTGAGCCATCAGCCCGAAAAGGACCGGCTCGACGACGACAGCGAGGCCGTGCGGGGATCGCTGCTCCGCGGGGCCGCGGTGGCCCAGCTGCGCCTGTCCGGCCTGCTGCTCGACCGCGCCGGCCGGGCCGAGCGGCGGAATGCCACACCCGCGACCACCCTCGACCCCTTCCTCGCTCAAGTGCTCGCCGACGTTCCGGCGGATCGGCCGCGCCGCTGGTTCGACGTGCTGGAGCAACGGTGGCAGCAGGCCGAGGAAGCCGTTCAGGCGCAGCTCGTCGCGGCCGGGGCGGTCACCGTCGAGCAGCGCCGGGTGCTGGGCATCATCCCGGCCGAGCAGGTCGTGCTGACCGATCCCGGCTCGGTGCGGGCGCTGCGCGAGCGGGTACGCCGGGCCGCCCAGCGCGAACCCGGAACGGCGCCGCCTCCCATCGGCGAGGCCGTGCTGGCCGCCCTGGCGATCGACGGCAACGTGAGCACGGTGTTCGGGTGGCGTGACCTGTGGGGGCACAAGGCCGCCGTCGCCGAGCTGAAGGACCAGGTCGACCGGGAGCTGCCCGGTCTGCGGTCGACTTTGATCCAGTCCATCGCCCTGCGCCGCGCCGGATGAGCCCGGGCTTGACTGTGTCGCAGGGACACACTTTTCAATGGCCGGGTGTTCGACGAATGGCGCAGGCGCCGGGCCATCCAGCGCATCAAGCCCGGCGACGGCCGTGCGCTGAAACGGTTCCGCTGGTGGCAGCCGCTGTCCCGGTCGCTGTTCTACCTTCCCGCGGACGCCGGCGCCGGCCGCCCGGTGGAGTACGCGGTCGACGTGCACCACTTGAGGAGCGACGACAACGGCGACACCGAAGCTCACCTGTACCGCGACGGCCTGCGCTACGCGCGGACCCGGCTGCCCGCCGTGTTCCCGATCGAGGGCGGCGCGATCGAGGTGATGGCGTCGGCCTTCGGGATCCGGCGGTGCCACTTCGTCGCCGACGACGGGACCGAGCAGCAGCTCGTGCCGGATCCGCGTTCGGCCGAGGGGCGCCGGGCCCGCCTCGACCGGGAACGGCCCGCGCTCAGCCGCTGGATCGGCGTGGTCTCCCTCGTCCTGATCGTCGTCCCGCTGATCCTCGGCCTCCCGCAGACCGTCGAATCGATCTCCCGGTTCCCGCCGCTGGCCGAGCGGTTCGGTGTCTTCGACTCTCCGGTCGACGCGCCGGCCTGGTTGAACGTCGTGTTCGTGATCAGCGCGACCGTGGGCAGCACCGAGCGGGCCCTACGGCTGCGGTACAACCGCTGGCTCGACCAGGTGGCGGGCTGACCCGGGTCAGCTCTGCGCCCGTAGTTGCTCGCGGGCCAGCTGCTTGGCCCGGCGCAGCACGTCGTTCTGGGCCTCGTTGTGCAGCTCCCGCACCGCGTCGAGCAAGGCCTGCCGCGTGACGTCCCCGCCCTTCGCCGCGTGCGCCATCGGGTCGTCGTCCATCCAGGGGTGGGCGCGCAGGGTCCTGGCCACGGACGGCGCGAACTTCTCGGCCAGGCGCTGCCGGGTCGCCTCGTCGGCGTCGGGCGGCAGGGCCTCGAATTCGGGGTCGGCGCCTTCGTCGTCGTTCTCGACGGCGCTCAGCACGTCGGCCAGCCCCTGCTTGTCGTAGATCCGCGTGTACATGTGAATGAGCGAGCGGTCGGCCTCGGACAGACGATCGGCCACGGCCTCGAAGCCGGGCGGCGTGTCGGGCGGCGCGTTCGCGCTCAGGATGGCCGCGATGCCCTGCCGGGCCTTCTCCAGCCGTTCGATGGCGGCCGCGTGGTCGTCGTCGACCTGGCGCAGCGTCTCGTCCGCGCCGGCGGTCAGGTTCTTGATCCGGCTCAGCGGCACGCCCAGCTCGACCAGCCGCCGGACGCGCAGCAGGCGGATGAGGTCCGGCATCTCGTACTGCTTGTAGCCGTTGTGGCGGCGATCCGGCTCCTCGAGCACGCCGGACCGGTGATAGTGCCGAATCGTGTTCACCGTGGTGCCGGCCAGCTTCGCCAGCTCGCTCGTGCTCCAGGCCATGCCGCCTCCTTCCCGCGGGCGATGAGACCGGGCGGTACTGAGGGAACCAGAGCCTGACAACTGATCTTCCGCCGATCCGGAGACTGTCATGCAGAACACGCGCTCCGGCGCACCGTCCCGAGCCGGGCCGGCTGTTCGATCGCGGCCGCGGGTAGGGGGCGCCGGCAGACGTAGACCAGGGCCGGGGGCAGGTTGGTCCATACCGTACGCGTGACGACCACCTCTTCGAAGCGGGAGCGCAGCGACCGCAGCAGCCGGCGGGCCGGCGGCGTCCAGCGGGCGTGAACGTACGCGAACGTGGTGAAGACGCCGGCCGGGTCGAGGGCGGCCACCACCTCGGCCAGCACGTCACGCTGGGCCGACTCGCCGAAGGCGGCCCACGGCAGGCCGCTGACCACGACGTCGACCCGGTCGATGCCGCGCTCGGCCAGGACGTCGCGCAGCGCGGCGGCGTCGGCCACCGCGACGGTCACCGCCGGATGCAGGGTGGCCAGGCGGCCGGCGAACCGGGGGTTGAGCTCGACGGCGATGTGCCGCCCGGACCCGGCCAGGCGCCGCTGGATGGGGCCGGTGAACGCGCCGGTGCCGGGCCCCAGCTCCACGACGACGGGCGCTCCCGTGGCCGGCACGGCCGCGGTGGCCACCTCGGCCAGGGCCCGCCCGCTGGGGCGGACCGCGCCCACCGTCAGCGGGGCGCGCAGGAACTCGCGGAAGAACGGCCGGCTCACGCGGCCGCCGCGAAGGGGGCCCGGGCCAGCCGCTCGGAGACCTCCCAGATGCGGGCCGCGTCCTCGGTGCTGCGCAGCGGCGGGTACAGCCGCTGTTCGGCCGGCCGGCCGGCGAGATTGCCCAGGCCGCTGGGGCCGTAGAGCACGCCGGGCTTGGCCGCGGGGTCGGTCGCGGCCATCAGGGCCGGCAGGCCGGCCGACTCGACCGTGCCCGCCAGGATGCCGCGTGACGACAGGGCCTGGATCAGCCGGAGTTGCGGGGTGGTCCGGTTGCGGCCCATCTCGGGCCGGGCGCCCAGCAGGTTGGTCGGGGCCACCCCGGGGTGCGCGAGGTTGCTGGTGATGCCCCAGCCGTGGGCCTCGCTGCGCCGCTGCAGCTCGAGCCCGAACAGCCCGAACGCGATCTTGGACTGGCTGTACGCCCGCATGACGTTGTAGGAGCGTTCCCCGTTCAGGTCCTCCCAGTTGATCTTGCCACTGCGGGCGGCGATGCTGATCTGCGAGGTGACCCGGGCCCGGCCCGTTCGCAGCAGCGGCAGCAGGTGCCCGACCAGGGCGAAGTGGCCCAGGTGGTTGGTGCCGAACTGCACCTCGAAGCCGTCGGCCGTGGTCTGCCGGCTCGGCGGTTGCATCACCCCGGCGTTGTTGATCAGCAGGTGGATCGGGTTGCCCTCGGCCCGCAGGGTGTCGCCGAGGGCGGCCACCGAGGCCAGCGAGGACAGGTCGAGGGTGCGGGTCGAGACCTTCGCGCCCCGGTGGTTGCGGCGGATCCGGGTGACGGCCTGGTCGCCCTTGGCCGGGTTGCGGACCGGCAGGATCAGCTCGGCGCCGGCCGCGGCCAGCCGGTCGGCCATGACCAGGCCCATCCCGTCGCTGGCCCCGGTGATCACGACGCGCCGGCCGGTCAGGTCGGGCAGGTTGAAGTCGATCTTGGTACGTGCCATCGTGCGCTCCTCGTCTCGGCTGTGATCGAGATTCGCGTACGGCCGGATTCGCATCCAGGGCCTGCCGATCCGAGGCTTACCGATCCGTGTTCGCGCCGGTCGGGGGCACTGTCGACGGAGCACTTCACCCGAACGGTGAGCCCGCCGACGGTCGAACCGGCGGGCGAGGTTGACCGTCAGGACGACATCCCATGTGGGGTTGATTGGGTTTTACCTCCCGTAAGACGCGATACAACCCAGTACGGGAGGAATTGCACATGAAGAAGCTTGCTCGCGCCATCACCCTGGGAGGGTTCGGCGTCCTGACCGCCCTCACCTTCGGCATGGGCCCGGCTCAGGCGGCCCCGGCGGCGCCCGCGGCTCCGGAGAGCAAGACCACGGCCAGCCAGAACATCTGGCGGGGCGAGAGCCAGGTCGTCGGCTTCTACCGCACGCTGGGCGCCTGTGAGCTGGCCGGCCAGTACGGTGAGCGGGCCGGCGCCTGGGACGACCACGACTGCAGCATCACCCGCGTCGGCGCTCGCCGGGGCGCGTGGGCTCTCGAGGTCGTCGACTACGACAACTGGGGCTCGTTCGGTTTCGGCCGGCCGTTCCAGGTCGTCCGGGGCTTCCCGACCCAGTTCCGGCCGGTGTGGGCGGGTCAGTTCCGTCCGGGCCGCCCGGGTCAGTTCCGGTTCTACCGTCCGGGCACGCACCGCAACGACTGGATGCGTGACCGGGACCGTCGTCACCACCACTTCGACGGCCGCCGGGACAACGACCGTCGTGACAACGACCGCAACGGTCGTGGCGGCTTCGGCGGCAACGGTCGCAACCGCTGAACAGCAACACCATGAAGTGAAACCGGTAGGCCGCCGGGCGACATGCCCGGCGGCCTCCGGGCAGGTCAGGCCTGGCTGAGGATCACCAGTTCGTTGCCCTCCGGGTCGGCGACCAGCCGGCGACCCTGCGACTCGCCGAGCAGCCGGCCGCCGGCGGCGAGGGCCGTGGCCAGGCGTTCGCGCGCGAGGTCCGGCGGCACGGCGAGCTCGACGTGGATGCGGTTGCGCTGCCGGCGCCGTTCCGCGTCCGAGGTGTCGAGCTGCTGGAACACCAGCACCGGATTCAGCCGCCGGGGATCGTGAATGTCGCTCGCCCCGTCCCGCCGGTCGGTGACGTACCCGAGCGCGGCCAGCCAGAACGCGCGGACGGCGGCCACGTCGGCCGCGTCCAGGAACAACTGGACGAAGCGGGGCAGCGCCGGATCCGCCGTCGCGCCCAGCTCTCTCGCGGCGGCCTGCAGCCCGGCGGCGAGGCCGGTGAAGTCGACGTCGAGGCCGTGGGTGTCGTCCTCCCACTGATCCTTGCCGCTGTCGAGAATCACGAGCCCGGGCCGCAGGTCGATGAGCAGCGGAAAGCCGGCCTCGTCGGCCAGCGCGGCGGCCGTGGTGGCCAGGTCGCGCTGCTGAGCCGTCGAGGTGGTGCGGTAGCAGGCCATCGCGCTGAACACCGTCTGCCAGTCGGTGGTCGCGGCCGTTTCGCCGAGCACGTCGCCCGGCACCAGGTCGACCTCGTTGCCGTCGGGATCGGCGTGACACACCCCGTACGGTCCTGATGCCTCACCGACACCCGCCTGCTCGACAGCTGCGGCCGGCCGCACCACGTCCAGGTGAATGCGGTTGCGCAGCGGCCGTTCCTCGGTCGACGGCCGGATGTGCAGCGCGGGATCGCGCCGCAGCGGATCGGCCGGACCGTAGTCGAGCACACGCTGCCAGAACCGGCCCACCGCGGGCGCATTCGCGGTTTCCAGTACGACGTTCAGCTGCTGCAGCACGGCGGGGTTCGCGGCCAGTCCGAGATCCCGCGCCGCCGTGGACACCGCCCCGGCCTGTCCGGCCCCGTCCACGCGTACGCGAAGGCCTGTCGCTCTCAGATCGACCACAGCCCCGGCCGTCAGCTCGACGATGCGCCCGGCCAGCGCCGCTCCGCTGGTCAACGAGGGCACCTCGAACCAGGCCGTCATCACGCCGTCGACCACCCGCCAGTCCGAACCCGGATCGCTCATGTACGGCACTGTAGAACCGCCACGCCGACGGGGCTCAGGTGGCTGCCGGCGCCGTCGAACAGATCAGTGATGCTGACCTGGGTCCGGACCGGTCGGGCGAGCGCCGCGTGCGTGCTCGTCTGCGCCGTTCTGCTGGCGGTCCAGCAGACCTGGTACGTCGGTGGGTGGGGCAGCGCGGAGGTCCGCACGCTCGTCACGGACGCCACGTACGTCCCCCTGGCCCTCGCCTTCACCGTGCTGGCGGTCCGGGTGGCCGTCTCCGGACGGCAGGAGCCCCGGACCCGGCGGGCGTGGCGGGTGATCACCATCGCGTTCGGCTGCCAGCTGGCCGCGCACTGCTCGTGGTTCGTCCAGTCCCACTTCCTGCACACCACCGCCTACCCCTCCACCGCCGACTACTGCTTCCTGCTGTTCTCGCCGTTCATGTTCGCCGGCCTGCTGATGCTGCCGGGCCAGCACCGGCGCCGGCGCGACCGGCAGAAGCTGGCGCTGGACGCGCTGATCGTCGGCGCCGGCGGGTTCATCGCGATCTGGTACCTGCTGCTCGGCCCGATCCTCAACGCGCCGGACCTCACCGGGTGGCAGCGGGCCTTCACGGCCGCCCTGCCCATCGGCGACCTGCTGCTCGTCCTGGCCATGTCGACCGCCATGCTGCGGCGTCACCAGCCCGAGGTGCCGGCCCCGGTCCGGCTGCTCGCCGGCTCGATCGCCCTGACCGTGACGGCCGACGTGTCGTACGCCTGGATCCAGCTCAACGGCGGGTTCACCGGCGGATCCTGGCCCGACCTGTTGTGGCTGGCCGGCTGCTTCCTGCTGGTGCTGGCGGCCGATCAGCAGTACCGCCGCCCGCGGCATCCTGCGCCGCGCCGGCGGGACCGCAACGCGGTCTTCCTTCTCCCGTACGCGGCCAGCATCGCCGCCTACGTTCTGCTCGCCGTGCAGTCGTCGCATCTGCCGATCAACCCGTACGGCGGCATGATCTTCGGGGCGGCCGTGCTCACCCTGCTCGTGATGGCCCGCCAGTCGCACGCCCTGCGCGACAACCGCGAGATGGCCGTCACCGACGGGCTGACCGGCCTGGCCAACCGCATCCTGGTCACCGAGCGGCTGGACCACCTGGCCGGGCAGCCGATCCGGCCCGGCCGGCACACCGCTGTGCTGCTCATCGACCTGGACCGGTTCAAGCCGATCAACGACACCTTCGGCCACGAGGCGGGCGACGCGGTGCTGGTGGCCGCGGCCGACGCCATGCGCCGCGTGATCCGGGACGGCGACCTGGCCGGGCGCCTGGGCGGGGACGAGTTCGCCGTCCTGCTGCACAGTCTGCCGACGCGGGAGGCCGCGGGCCCGGTCGCCGCCCGGCTCCTCGACGAGCTGCGCATGCCGGTCGTCTTCGGCGAGCACGTGCTCATGGTCGAGGCCAGCATCGGCGTGGCGGTCCGCGACGATCCCGCCGCCTCCGGCGAGACCCTGCTGCAGCAGGCGGACACCGCCCTGTACGCGGCCAAGCGGGCCGGGCGCGGCCGGTACGAGTACTACTCCGACGTGATGGACACCAAGGCCCGCGAGGCCGAGCTGCGCCGCGCCGTCGCCGGGAACGAGCTGGTGGTCTACTTCCAACCGGCGGTCGCGCTGGCCACCGGCGACGTGCGGGCGGTCGAGGCCCTGGTCCGCTGGAACCATCCCGTGCGCGGCCTGCTCGGCCCCGGCGAGTTCATCGACCTGGCCGAGGAGACCGGTGCGGTGGTGCCGCTGGGCGCCTGGGTGCTGCGGGCAGCCTGCCGGGAGGCGGCCGGCTGGCGCGCCGGCCTGCCGGGAGCCGGCCCGCTCCGGCTGGCGGTGAACCTGTCGCCCAAGCAGGTGGCCCAGGCCGACCTGGTCACGACCGTCGAGGACATCCTGGCCGAGACCGGCTTCCCGCCCGACCGGCTGACCCTGGAGATCACCGAGAGCGTCATCCTGCAGGCCGACCCGCTCACCATCGGCCGCCTGCAGGCGTTGCGGGACCTGGGCATCCAGCTGGCGGTCGACGACTTCGGCACCGGCTACTCGGCCCTGAGCTACCTGCGCCGCCTGCCGGTGACCGTGCTGAAGATCGACCGCTCGTTCGTCACCGGCATCGCCGACGACCCGGAGGCCCGCTCGGTGTGTGAGGCGGTGGTCCACCTGGGCGAGGCCTTCAAGATGAGCGTGGTGGCCGAGGGCATCGAAACGGCCGACCAGGCGACCGCCCTGGTCGACATGGGCTGCGCGATCGGCCAGGGTTTCTTCTTCCACCGCCCGCTCCCGCCGCAGGAGGCCGGAGCCCTGATCCGCCGGCAGTTCGCCGCCGCGGACCAGCTTCACCGTCCGGCCTGATCGGTAGGGAACCGTCGGGCCGGTCCCGCGGCGGTCCGCCTGCTCAGGGTGCTGCGATGAATCCGCGCAGGAGCGTGCTGACAGCGGCTGTGAGGTCGGCGCGGTTGGCCTCGGTGCCGGGATGCGGTGCGGTGCGCGCGCCCGCGCCGGCCAGCCGGTCGAACAGCAGACCGTCGATGCAGGCGACGAGGTGGTCGCCGGCCCGGCGCGGATCCCGGGCGCCGGCGGCCGCGAGCATCGCCGCCGACTGGGCTCGCGAGTCGTCGCCGTAGGACAGGATGGTCCGGATCTCCGGATGGTGGGTGGCCTCGAGCAGACAGGCATAGCGAGCGAGAGTGCGGTTGCGCCCCTCGTCCATCCACTGGTCGAGCACCGCGGCGATCGAGGCGGCAGTCGACTCGACGTCGGTCAGAGCCGGGGCGTCGCCGCCGGCCCGGTCGGGCAGCTGCCCGGCCCGCAGGTCCGCACGGTCGAGCTCGGCGATGCGGCGCACCACCGCCTCGATGAGCGCCTTGCGGGTCCGGAAGTAGGCCGACGTGGTTCCCTCGGGCAGGGCGGCTCGGCGATCGACGGCCCGGTGGGTCAGGCCGCGCATGCCTCCCGCGGCGAGAACGTCGATCGCGGTGTCGGTGAGCAACTGAAAACGATCTGCAGGCACGGTGTCCCTTCCCCTTCTACATCTGTAGTATCGCTTCTACGCCTGTAGAAGGAGCGAGTCATGGCGCCTCGTGCGGTGGTGGTCGGTGGCGGCATCGGGGGACTGAGCGCGGCGGCCGGGCTCGGCCGGGCGGGTTGGCGGGTGACCGTGCTCGAGCGCGCTGCTCAATTCCGCCCGGCGGGCGCCGGCCTGGTGTTGCAGGCGAACGGGCTGCGGTGCCTGGACGCGCTCGGCCTCGGGGCGGCCGTGCGTGGCGCGGGCATCGCCGACCGGTCCGGGGGCACTCGTCGCTGGGACGGGCGGTGGCTGGCTCGGGTCGAAGCGGGCCGGCTGGAAAAGGTGCTCGGCACACCGGCGTACGGGATACACCGAGCCCAGCTGCACCGCATCCTCCTCGAAGCCCAGCCGGCCGGTGTCACAGTGCGCACCGGCGCCCACGTCACGGGCGTCAGCGCGGACGGTGAGGTCACTTATCGCTGCGCCGGCGACGAGGGCCGGATCGATGCCGATCTGGTGGTCGGCGCCGACGGCATCCGCAGCACCGTACGCGGGCAGCTGTGGCCCCTCTCGGCCGGTCCCGAGCCGGTCGGGGTGACCGCGTGGCGCGGGGTGACACCCGACGCCTGGCGCGCCGAGCTCGTCGTGGCGATCAGCTGGGGGCCCGGCGCCGAATTCGGGATCGTGCCGCTGGCCGACGGCCGCGTCTACTGGTACGCGGCCGTGAACGCCTCGCCCGGCCGGGCGCCGGACCGTGTCGACCCCCGGTTCGAGCACTGGCACGAGCCGATCCCGGCGCTCATCGCGGCCACCGGTGCCGTGCTGCGGGACGAGCTGGCGTGCCTCGACGAGCCGTTGCCGACGTACGTCAGGGGCCGGGTCGTCCTTCTCGGCGACGCCGCGCATGCGATGACCCCGAATCTCGGCCAAGGCGCCAACCAGGCGCTCGAGGACGCCGTCGTCCTGGCCGCCGTCGCGGGCCGGCCCGACGGACTGCGGAGCTACGACCAGGAGCGGCGTCCACGCAGTCAGCGGGTCGCGGCCGCATCCCGGCTGATCGGCCGGTTCGGCCAGCAACTCGAGAACCGGCTGGCGGTCGCGGCCCGCGACACGGTGATGCGTCTGGTCCCGACCGGAGTGGCCCTGCGCTCGATGACCCGCTACGCGGACTGGCGACCGCCGGCCGGAGGCTGACCGGCGTACGACACCGGCGGCCGGCCATTCGCCCGGGCCGGCCTCGGGGTCGACGGCGGGCGCCCCGACGTGGTCGTGGCCGGCGGCGGAGGTCAAACTTTTTGGGCTTCACGTAGCTTGGTGGCGGCGAAGTCGGCGAGTTCCTCGCCGTTCTCGTAGTTGTCGGTGAGCACGTGGCGGGCCGTGGCCCAGCCGGCCGTCTCCCGCAGGCCGGGCCGCAGGGACTCGCTGGAGAGGAACCGCCGCAGGTCTTTACCCACCTGGTCGCTGCGGCTCGAGGAAAGCCGGCCCGCTCGTTCGGCCACGGCCCGGAAGTGGCGGGGAACGACGATCAGCGTGTCGCCGGGCGGGAAGGTGACGTCCTCGAAGTCGTACCCGTCGAACTCGGGGTAGGTCACGTCGGCCGAGCGGAAGGTCACCCGGCGCAGGACCGCGCTGTCGTGGGCGCGGCCCAGGAAGCGCGTCTCGGTCAGCGCGCCGGCGAACACCGCATCCTCGATGGTGCAGCCGGCGAACTCGGCCTTGGGCAGCGCCGGGAACGTGCACCCGGCGAAGGACGTGCTCTCGGCCGAGAAGTACTTCATCCTGGCTCCGGTCAGGTCGATCGACTGCCAGGTCGTACGGGCCAGCAGGGTCTCGGTCAGCGTCGCCCGCACCATCGTGCAGTCGCTGACCGACCCGTCGGTGAACACGGCCCGGGCGAGGTCGGCCCCGTCGAAACGGCAGCCGCTGAACCGCACGTCCTCGAGGTGGGCGTGGGCCAGTGTGGCGTACCGGAAATCGATGCCGGCGATCGTTGGCGCCTGCGAGTCCAGGCCGCCGGCCGGAAACCCTCGCAGGTCGAGCAGCCCGTCCACCACGGGAAGCTCGAGGTCGAGCAGGGAGCTGCCGTCGCCCAGCCGCCGAAGCACCTCCGTGCGCAGGATCCCCGTACGCCAGCGGTCGATCAACTCGCGGCGCGCCACGTCATGACTCCTGTCGTGATCAGGTGGATACCGGCAATTCTCAGATGTCATGGCGATGGGTCGGAGGGTCGGTCCGCCTCCGCGAGTGTCCTATGCCAGGCTTCGGCGTTCCTTACGGGAGACGCCGCATTGAACCAGCAGGTCGGCAACCCGCCCACTCGCCACGCCTCTGCGGGCGGCTTCATCCACGATCGCGTTCGCGAGGTCCGTCGCCTTCTTCGCTCGACCGAAAGTTCTCGCGGATTGCCACGCGCTCAGCAGAAGAGGATCGACGACGTCCTGACCCTAATTGGTACGCATATGCCAAAAGGCCGATCCCCAGGCTTCTCCGATCTCATCGATGGAAGAAGCCGACTGCAATGAGCCGCCGGAGGACAGGTCGACACGCCCAGTGCGAGGATTGTCGCGGAAACTGCAGGCCAGGTAAAAAGCAAGGGCCCACTCTACGGCTCTTCCTGCTGCCGTCAGCTGAGATTGATCGCGGCCGGCGTACGACATCAGCAGCGGATGTGTGAAAAGAACAAGGATGAAAGTTGTGTCTTCAGCATGTTTCTCGCTGATCAGCACTTCTTGTCGAGCTGGATCGTAGTAAGGCACTTCGGCAGAGTTGTCGACTCGGACGCTTGGGCCTTGCTCGCCGATGATCATGCCAATGCGGCGCAGATATTCATCGTACGCGCTGATATCCTCGATGATCCGGCGTTCAAATGAGGCCGACGAGTTGCCGACGAAGCGAATTTCTCTACGTAGATCGCGGACCTCTTTCGGCCCTTGGGCCTTCTCTTCCGTGGCCATCGACGTGCCGGGGCGGCCGCGAAAGGGTCACCGTGCCGACGCCGGCCTGGGTGGACCGTTCGCGATCATCGAGACCCGGACGCGTACGCCGAGTGTTCTACGCGTCGGTGAGGTCGGGGAAGGTGCCGAACGGGCCGACCGGGCCGCCGGCCATGGTGAGCCGCAGGGCGCCGGTGGGGACGGACGCGAACGGGGGAGCGGACGGCGGGCGGGCGGTGACGCCGAGGGTGATGTGCGGGCGGTAGTCCTCGTTCACCAGGCCCAGCGGCGGGTGGCCCAGGCGCAGGAACTGCTGGTGCAGGGCGTCCAGCTCGGGCGTGCGGATGATTTCCAGGCCGTAGTAGTGGCCGCCGGTGGGGACGTAGTAGTCGCCGGGTGGGACTACGGCGTACAGCAGGCCGATGATTTTGGCCGTGAAGATGTGGCCGCGGTGGGGTGCGGTGGCGGCGCGGATGTCTTCGGCCTCGTCGGCGGCAATGTCGACGTGCAGGACCGACACGTGGGGTGGGGCCTGGTCGCCGAGCAGCATGAGCGGGTCGTGGGGGGCGCCGATCTCGTGGGACAGCGCGATCAGCTGCCGGGACACCGCCGGATCGGGCCGCAGGACCACCCCGTACGCCATCGCCAGCGTCCTTTCGCCGAGTCGTGGAGGCCATTGTGTCAGCGGGGACGCGTTTCGATGCGTTCCCGGCGGGTGAGGGGGTAACCAGGTCGGCGCGGATGATCCACCGGAGAGGAGAGCGACACCATGGGTCCAGGGCTCGCCCGGCGGGACACCGAATCGCTGGAGCTGATGGACGACCCCGGCTGCGACCTCGACCGGCTCGAACGGACCTACCGCCAGTTCACCGCGGTCAACCGGCTCGTCTCGGGCTGGCGGCGGCTCTACCGGCGACGGATCCGGCCGCTGCTGGACGCCGATCGGCCGACCACGCTGCTGGACGTCGGGTTCGGCGGTGGGGACATCTCGCGCGCGCTGGCCCGATGGGCGGCCCGTGACCGGCTGCTGCTGCGGACGACGGCGATCGACCCGGACGGGCGCGCCCTGCGTCATGTGCGCCGGCTGCCGGACGCCGGGGTGCGCTTCGAGCAGGCGTCGAGCGCGGACCTGGTCGCCCGGGGTGACCGGTACGACGTGGTGATCTCCAACCATCTGCTGCACCACCTGGACGCGGGCGAGCTCTCCGCCCTGCTGGCCGACAGCCGGGCCCTGTCCCGCCGCCTGGTCCTCCACAACGACCTCGCCCGGGCGAGTGCCGGCTACGGCCTGTACGCGGCGGTCACGCTGCCGTTCGCCCGGCGCTCCTTCGTCCACCAGGACGGGCTGCTCTCCATCCGCCGCAGCTACCGGCCGGCCGAGTTGCGCGCCGCCGTCCCGCCGGGGTGGCGGGTCACGCCGATGTTTCCGCAACGCCTGCTGCTCGAGTGCGAGAGGGACGATCGATGACCCGGACCCTGGTCACCGCGGCCGCCACGAGCTACGTGGTCAACGCCGCGTTCGGTACGGCCGTCGCGGCGGGCGTGGTCGACAACTCGCGCATCCGCTGGGTCCATCACGCCCTGTTCACGGCGACGGCCTCGCTGACCGTGATCGCGGTCGCCGCCGGTGTGCTCGAGCGCCGGCCGGCCGGTCTCGCCCTGCTGCCGGCGCTCGGTCCGCTGGCCGTTCTCCCGTACGCCGGTGGCCGCCTCCGCCGGCATGCGGTGCTGGCCGGGTCGGCCGCCCCGGCGTACGCGGCCGCTCTCGTTTCTGTCTGGAGGAGTCACTGATGGAGTTTCTCGATGTGGTGCGCCGGCGCCGGACCACCAATGGCGCATTCCTGCCCGATCCGGTCTCCGAGGAACACCAGCGGCTGCTGATGGAGGTCGCGGGGCGGGCGCCGTCGCAATTGAACAGCCAGCCGTGGCGGTTCGTGATCGTCGAGGACCGCCCGGCCATCGAGGCCATCGCCCGGATCAGCGGCGAGAGCATGACCGAGGCGATGTCCAACGGCACGTTCTTCGAGCGCTACAAGCCCTACTTCCGGTTCAGCAAGGAAGAGATGGAACGCCGGCGCGACGGGATGTTGTTCGACCGGCTGCCCGCGCCGCTGCGCCCGTTCACCAGCCAGGTGTTCACCAGTCGCGGGCAGAAGATCATGAATGCCATGCGCGTGCCGCAGACCCTGGGCGAGGAGAACCGCAAGCTCGTCGCGGGCTCCCCGCTGCTGCTCGGCGTGATGCTCGACCGGTCCGAGTACCGGCCGGGCGAACTGTCCTCGTTCTACTCGGTGTTCAGCATGGGCGCGGCCATGGAGAACCTGTGGCTGACCACCGTCGAGATCGGCATGGGCATCCAGTTCGTCTCGTTCCCGATGGAGGTGCCCGGCCGCTGGGACGAGATCGTCCGCCTGCTCGAGGTGCCGGACGATCTGGAGCTGATGGCCGTGTACCGGCTCGGCTACCTGCCGGCCGAGCAACGTCGCCCGCCCATCGACTGGACCAGCGAGCAGCGCCGGCTGCCGTCGCAGTACGTCTTCCGCGGCACCTGCGCGACCCCGCAGCAAGGGTGGGACTGAAGGCGCCGCAGCGTTGCCGATCAAGCCGATTGACGCTGGTCGGCGGCGGTTATAGCGTCCGGGACGATGTCCACGAGCCCACCGTTCCGTGATCGGCACAACGAGCGCGACGCCCTGGATCAACTGCTTTCGGCCGTACGGGCGGGGCAGAGCCGTGTGCTGGTGGTGCGGGGCGAGGCCGGTGTGGGCAAGACGGCGTTGCTGGATCACCTCGTGCGCAGCGCCGCCGATTTCCGCGTCGCGCGGGCGGCCGGCCACGAGTATGAGATGGAGCTCACATACGCGGGCCTGCACCAGCTCTGCGCGCCGGTGCTCGGCATGCGCGAGCGGCTGCCTCCGCCGCAGCGGGACGCGCTCGCGGCGGCGTTCGGCCTCAGTGCGGCCCCGGCGCCGGACAGGTTCGTCGTCGGTCTGGGCGTGCTCGGCCTGCTCTCGGCGGTGACCGCCGAGCGGCCTCTGCTGTGGGTGGTCGACGACGCGCAATGGCTGGACAAGACCTCGGCGCTGACCCTCGCCTTCGTCGCGCACCGACTGCTGGCCGAGCCGGTCGGCCTGGTCTTCGCGGTCCGCGAGCCGAGCCACGTTCCGGAGTTGGGCGGGCTGGCCGAGCTGCTGATCGAGGGGCTGGGCGACAGCGACTCCCGCGCCCTGCTCGATTCGGCGCTGCCGGGGCGCCTGGACGAGCTCGTCCGCGACCGCATCGTCGCCGAGTCGCGCGGCAATCCGCTCGCCCTGCTCGAACTGCCGCAGAGTCTGACGCCGACCGAACTGGCGGGCGGCTTCGGCGTGCTCGACGCGTCGCCGATGGCCGACCGGATCGAACAGAGCTTCCTGCGCCGGCTCGACTCGCTCCCGGCCGGGACCCGGCAGTTGCTGCTGACCGCGGCGGCCGACCCGATCGGTGACGTGGCTCTGCTCTGGCGGGCGGCCGACCGGCTCGGTCTGGGCGCCGACGCCCTGGCGCCCGCGCAGTCCGCGGGGTTGATCGACGTACGGGGCCGGGTGCGGTTCCGCCACCCGCTGGTGCGCTCGGCGATCTACGGCACCGCGCCCCTGCCCGACCGCGAGCGGGCGCATCGAGCCCTCGCCGAGGCGACCGACCCCGACGCCGATCCCGACCGCCGGGCCTGGCACCGCGCGCACGCGACCACCACGCCGGACGAAGAGATCGCCGCCCAGCTGGAACTCTCGGCGGGACGGGCGGCCCAGCGCGGTGGCATCGCCGCGACCGCCGCCTTCCTCGAACGCGCGGCCGAACTGACCCCCGATCCGGCTCGCCGCGGCGGGCGCGCGCTCACCGCGGCCCGGGCCACCTTCGAGTCGGGCGCGCCCGACGCCGCCGACAAGCTGCTCGCCATCGCGGGGTTGTGCCCCCTCGACGACTTGCAACGGGCTCGGCTGGCCCGCCTGCGGGCCCAGATCGCCTTCGCCCTGCGGCGCGGCACCGACGCCCCGCCGCTGCTGCTCGACGCGGCCGACCGGCTGGCGCCGCTCGATCCGCGACTGGGGCGCGAGGCGTACCTGGAAGCGCTCGGATCCGCCATCTTCGCCGGTCGCCTCAACGAGGACGTCGGCCCGCGCGAGGTGGCCGCGGCCGCTCGTAACGCCCCGGCCGCAGGACCCGAACCCCGTCCGGTCGATCTGCTGCTCGACGGTCTGGCCAGCCGGTTCACGGAAGGCTACGTCGCGAGCGTGGCGCCGCTCCGGCGGGCGCTGCACGCGTTCGGGCCGGAGCCGGACGACTTCATGCGGTGGTTCTGGCTGCCGTGGCTGATCGCCGGTGACCTGTGGGACGACACGATGTGGCACGAGGTGGCGACCCGGGCCACCCAGCTCTGCCGCGACGCCGGCGCGCTCATCGCGCTGCCCCTGGCGCTGGGCAACCGAGCCGTCGTGCACCTGCACGCGGGCGAGTTCGCGGCGGCCGAGTCGCTGGCCGAGGAGGCGATCGCGATCACCGACGCCACCGGCAACGCCCCGGTGCGGTACTCCTCGCTGCTGCTGGCCGCATGGCGGGGCGCGGAGGCCGAGACCCTGGAGTACGCGACCTGGGGTCTCGAGAACGTGCTCGCGCGTGGCGAGGGACGCGGGATCGGGGGACACGGCTACGCGACCGCGGTGCTGTTCAACGGGCTCGGCCGCTACGAGGACGCCCTGGCCGCCGCCCGGACCGCCTGCGAGTACGACGACTTGGGCATCCACGGGTTCGCGCTGGTCGAGCTGATCGAGGCCGGGGTCCGCTGCGGCGCCCTCGACGAGGCGGCCGAGGCGCTGCGCCGGCTCGAGGAGCGGACGAACGCCGCCGGCACGGACTGGGCCCACGGCGTCCGGGCTTGGTGCACGGCCCTGGTGAGCGAGGGCGCGGCGGCCGAGGAGAACTACTGCGAGGCGATCGACCGGCTCGCTCGCAGCCGCGTCGCCATCCACCTGGCCCGTGCGCATCTGGTGTACGGCGAATGGCTGCGCCGCGAGAATCGGCGCGCCGACGCCCGTGGGCACCTGCGGACGGCGTACGACATGTTCACCCGCACCGGGGCCGAGGCGTTCGCCGAACGGGCCCGCCGCGAGCTTCTGGCCACCGGCGGCGCCGCCCGCAAACGGACAGTGGACACCCGCGACCTGCTCACTCCCCAGGAGGGGCAGATCGCCCGGCTGGCCCGGGAAGGACTGTCCAACCCCGAGATCGGCGCTCAGCTGTTCATCAGCCCGCGGACCGTGCAGTACCACCTGGGCAAGGTCTTCACCAAGCTCGAGATCACCTCGCGCGGCCAGCTCGGCCGGCTGCCGGAGAGCAAGCTCCGCGCGGTCTAGGACTCCTGAATGGAGGCGAGCTGCTCGGTGAAGCGGGCCATCACGTTCCCGTACAGCAGATGTCCCCAGCTCACCCGGGCCACACCGGCCGCGGCCAGCTCCGGCAGCGACGGCGTCATCGGCAGGCGCAGCACGTTCACCGGGCCGTCGACCTCGGCCAGGAAGCGGCGCAAAGCCTCGGCCTCCCACAACAGGATCGGGTACACGCAGTCGGCCCCGGCCGCCAGGTAGGCGTTCGCGCGGCGTACCGCCTCCGGCACGAGCTCGGCCTGAACCTCGGGGCCGGCCCCGGCCACGAACGGCCCGACGAAAACGTCGATGCGGGCGTTGATGACGAGCGGGTAGCCGTCCGCCTGCGCGGCCCGCCGGACAGCCGCCAGCCACTCCGCCTGCCGCTCGGGCTCGCGGACATCGCCGGCGGCATGGTCGGTGTCCTCGAGGTTGCAGCCGGCCGCGCCCGCCGCACGCAACGCGGCCACCAGCTCGGCCGGCTCCAGGCCGTAGCCGGCCTCCGCGTCGACCGTCACCGGCGCCTCGACACCCGCGGCGATCCGCGCCGCCGCGGCGAACATCTCACCGGCCGGCGCCTTCTCGTGATCGTCGAAGCCGAGCGTGGCGGCGACGCCGGCGCTGGTCGTCGCGACCACGGGAAAGCCGGCCGCGACCACGGCTTTCGCGGTGGCCACGTCCCAGGCGTTGGGCAGCAGCAGCGGGGCGCCCGGACGGTGCAGCGCCCTCAGCCGATCGCAGCGGGTCTCGAGCTCGGTGGTCCGCGAGGCAGTCATTCCGCACCCCAAGGCTCCGGTCGATCACGTCGTCGGTCCTGAGGATAGCGGCGAGGTGGCCGGTCGCGTGGCCCGTGACTGGCCAACCCGGCTGGCGAGTCAGCGGATTCGACGGTGATCCACCCCGGGCGAGGCTGCCCTTACCGGCATTCAGGCAGCGCGAGCGGAGGAGATCGTCATGAGCACGTCCACCGTCCCCTTGGAACCCGAGGCGCTGGCGGACTTCGAGAGCGTCCGTTCCCGGCTGTTCGGGATCGCCTACCGGAGGCTGGGCCGGGCCGTCGAGGCCGAGGACGTCGTCCAGGACGTGTGGGTCCGCTGGCAGGGCGCCGACCGCGAGCCCGTGCGCAACCGGGTCGCCTTCCTCACCACCATCACGACGCGGGTCGCGCTCAACGCGGCCACCTCGGCCTACGCCCGCCACGAGATCCACGCCGGCGGTTGGCTGCCTGACCTCCCGGTCGAGTCGGCCGACCCGGCGCTCGAGGCCGAACGCGCCGCGGCCCTGCAATCCGCGGTGCAGCTGCTGGCGGAACGGCTCACGCCGGCCGAACGCGCCGTGTACGTGCTCCGCGAGGCCTTCGGCTACCCGTTCTCGCAGATAGCGAAGCTGCTCGGCCTCAACGAGACCAGGGCCCGCCAGCTGGCGGTCCGCGCCCGCCGTCACCTGACGGAACGACGCCGGAACACGCCCGATCCGGCCGAGCGCGACGAGCTGCTCGAGGCGTTCCGTGAGGCGGCCCGCGGAGGCGGCATGACCCGCCTGACCGATCTGCTGGCGGCCGCGGTCAGAACTTCAGCACGGCCTGGAGCTCCTGTCGCTTCCGAGCGACGAGGTCCCGCAGGAGTTGCGGGCCTTCCTCGAACGGCACGACCGCGGTGATCAGGTGCTCGCGGATCGCCGGGCCGTGGTCGACCAGGAGCTCGATCGTCTCCGCCGACAGGCGTTCGCGGTCCCATACCGGCGCCAGCCCGCGCGGCACCCGGCCGATCTGAGCGCAGCGCACGGCGAGCCCGTTGTGGTGGAACTCCGCACCGAGCCGTAGTTCATCCGCTCCGCCCTGATAGAACGCGAGGTCTATCACGGTGCCTTGCGGCCGCAGCAACCGCAGGGCCAAGTGCAGCGACGCGGCCTGGCCCCGGCACTGAAAGACCACATCGGCCCCGCGGTCGTCCGCAGTGTGCCGCCACGCGGTCTTCAGAATCGCCGCCGGGTCGCCGGCCGCGGGGTCGAGCGTCTGGAGTTCCAGCGACGTGGCGACGGCGCGCCGTTCCGGCGTCGGATCGACCACCACCACTGAAGCCGCGCCGTGCCGGCGGGCGAACAGCGCCGTCAGGAGCCCGACCACCCCGGCCCCGGTCACCACGACGCGCCGGCCGGCGACCCCGTCCCCCAGACCACGCACGGCCGTTCCGTGCAGGTCGGCCGCCGCGTGCAGCAGGCCGTTGGCGCAGATCGGCCCCATGTGAGCCACATAGATGCCCAGCAGCGGATCCAGTCCGGACGGCAGCGGGACGACCCGATCGCGCAGGGGGTCCCCGGTCCAGCCGGTCCGGTGCCCGTACGTCATCGCCACGACGGCGCCCTCGGTGACGGCCGGAGTGCGGCTCTCGACGACCTGGCCGACCTCCATGTATCCCAGCCGCCGCACCGGGTACGGCGACGAGGGCGGGCCGCCGAACAGTCCCAGCACGGGGTCAAAGGCCTCGTTCAGAGCCGGATTGGTGCCCTTGACGAAGCTCAGTTCGGTGCCCGCCGAGATGCCGCTGTAGAGCGTGCGAACCCGGAAGGGGCCGTCGGTCACAGGTTCGGCGACGATGTCGAGCTGTCCGGGGGCGGCGACGATCAGGTTGCGGTCAGACATCGACGGTCTTTCCGGAGGCGGCCGACGTGGCCACGGCCAGCGCGAGTTCGTGCGTGCGCAGCGCTTCGGCGTACGGCACCCGGATGTCCTGCTCCTCGCCGCGGACGGCGCGGATGAACGCGGCGTCGACCGCGACCCGGGCCGACTCGGGGTCACTGGGGACGGTGGTGATGTCGTCCCCGGAGCGGATCGTGAGCCCGTCCTCGGCCACGGACAGCGCCAGCCCGTCGGCGTAGATCTCGAGCCCGGCGCGCTCCTTCCAGCCGAGCACGCAGGTGGCCGCGAGCGTGCCGATGGCGCCGCCGACGAAGCGCAGGGTGGCGACGGTCGAGCCGTCGATGTCGGCCCCCGGGACGGCCGGGGGAGTGCCGCTGCCCACGGCGCTGACCTGGGTGACCTCGCCGACCAGGTACCGCGCGAGGTCGAGCACGTGTGCGGCCTGCTCCACCACCGGCCCGCCGGACCGGTCGCGGTGCGGCCACCAGCCCACCGGCGGCACCTTGTCGAGCCAGGCGCCGGTGACCAGGCGGACGTCCCGGCCGGCCAGCGCGGCACGTGCCTGATCGGCGATGGCCAGGTATCGCCAGTGGTGACCGACAGCGGTGAGGAGACTACGTTCAGCAATTTCTGCAGCCAGCGACACCGCTATGTCTTGATCAAGTGAAATGGGCTTTTCCACGAAAAGAGGCACGCCGGCCGCGATCACATCCCGTTCGGCCGGTCCGTGCGCGAAGGGCGGCACGCAGACGTAGACCGCGTCGACGCCGTCCGACAGCAGCGCCGGCACATCGGGGAACACCTTCGTCCGGTACGCCGAAGCGAGCGCCTGCGCCGCGGCCGGCACGACGTCGGTCACCCCGGCCACCTGCACATCTGTCAATCCGGAGAGCACCCTCGCGTGCCGCTGGGCCACCCCGCCCGCGCCGACCAGCCCGACCCGTACCACCGTCATGAATCCCCCTGCCGCGAAAGGCCATCGACGTGCCGACAACTCCCCGTTCGGCCCGCGCCGAAACCTCAGACCTCTTTGCCGCACAGTGCTGTCGCCTGTTCGCCACCTCACGGCAAGGTTGATCGCCGTCCGACCGGGCACCGGAAGATCTTCATCACGGATGTTCGGGGGTTACATGCAGCAGGTCAGCGCGCTACCCGTGGTCGAGGCATGGGCAACCTACCGCACCAGCAACGCAGCGCAATGGACGGCCCGGGAGTTGGCCCGGTCCAAGAAGGGCGCCAAGGTCAGCGTGGTCATCCCGGCCCGCAACGAGCAGGCCACGGTCGGGGTCATCGTCGACGTCATCCGCCGGCACCTGGCCGAGCGGGTGGCACTGGTGGACGAGATCCTCGTGGTCGACTCCCGCTCCACCGACGACACCGCCGAGGTCGCTCGCGCCGCCGGCGCCCGTGTCGTCGCCCAGGACGAGGTCACTCGCGGCCTGCCCCGGATGGAGGGCAAGGGCGACGCGCTCTGGGCCGGGCTGGCCGCCACCACCGGCGACGTCGTCGCGTTCGTCGACGGCGACCTGCGCGACTTTTCCCAGGACTTCGTCACCGGGCTGCTCGGACCACTGCTCACCGACCGATCCGTCGAGTTCGTCAAGGGCTTCTACCACCGGCCGCTCGTCAAGTCCGAAGGCGTCGAGGTGGACGGCGGTGGCCGGGTCACCGAGCTCGGCGCTCGGCCGTTGATCAACTTGTTCTGGCCGGAGCTCGCGGGCTTCGTCCAGCCCCTGGCCGGCGAGTACGCGGGCCGCCGCGCCACCTTCGAGCGCATCCCATTCGTTTCCGGCTACGGCGTGGAGATCGCCATGCTCATCGACCTGCTTGACCTCGTCGGCCTGGACGCCCTGGCCCAGGTCGACCTGGGCGAGCGCCACCACCGGCATCAAAGCATCGACGCGCTGGGCCGGATGTCGGCGCAGATCATGGTGACCGCCTGGAGCCGGCTGCACCGCCGCGGCCTGGTCACCGAGCCCGTGCCGCCGACCACCCTGCTCACCCAGTTCCAGCGCGGAGCCGGAGGCGGACTGCCGCACCTGAACCGGGACATCGTGGTGACCGACGTCGGTGTCGGCGAACGCCCGCCGCTGAGCACCCTGCCCCGGCAGGCGGTGCGCGCCGCATGAGAGTCCTGGTCAACGCCGGGCCGTGGCTCTCGGTGCCGCCACGTGGCTACGGCGGAATCGAGAATGTGGTGGCCACGCTCGTGCCGGAGCTGCGTGCGCTCGGTGTCGAAGTCGTCCTGGCGACGGTCGGCGACAGCGAGCTTTCGGTCGACGAGCGGGTGTCGGTGTTCCCGGACGGTCAGTTCCCGTTGCTGCAACGCCCGTACAACCAGGTCTGCGGTGTGGTGCCGGCTCATCAGCACGCCGTGCTACGCCGGGTCGCGGCCGGCGACATCGACCTCGTGCACGACCATGTCGAGGCGGC
Source organism: Paractinoplanes pyxinae (assembly GCF_026626335.1). Taxonomy (GTDB): domain Bacteria; phylum Actinomycetota; class Actinomycetes; order Mycobacteriales; family Micromonosporaceae; genus Actinoplanes; species Actinoplanes pyxinae. The sequence continues at coordinate 81,087 of NZ_JAPNTZ010000001.1, forward strand.
CGGCCTGACGACTCTGGCCGCCCTGAACCTGCCCGGCCTGCACACCCTCCACTGGGACCTGCAGAAACACCCGGAGCTGTACGGAACCATCGACGGTCACGTCCGGGTCAACGGTGTCTCGGCCGATCAACTGAGCCACGCTCCCGAGGCGTTGCGCCGGCACTCGGTCGGCCATGTGCACCTGGCCACCCCGCTCGCCGTCGGGGCGGACCGCAAACCCGCGGTGGGCAAGGAGGCGTACGCGGTGGTGCTCGGCCGCATCACCGCGGGCAAGGGGCAGGACCTCGCCGCCCGCCTGGCCCAGCGAAAGGGATTCGATCTGATTCTGGCCGGTCCGGTCGGGCCCTACCACAACCCGGAGGATCTGGCCGCCGCCGATCCGCACAATCCGGACGTCGCGTTCTGGCGGGAGAAGGTCGCGCCGCACGTGGACGGCACGCGGGTGCGCTGGGTCGGCTCGGTCATGGGCAAGGCTCGCGACGAATTGGTGGCCGGCGCCCGGGTGGCGCTGTTCCCGCTGCGCTGGAACGAGCCCGGCGGTACGGCAGTGGTGGAATCGCTGGCTCTGGGCACACCGGTGGCCGGCATCGCGCGCGGCTGCCTGCCCGAACTGGTCGAGCACGGCCGCACGGGGCTGCTCACCACCGACGAGGACGAACTCGGCGATCTGGTCGGGGCCGCCGGCGCCCTCGACGAGCGTGAGTGCCGGGAGCAGGCGGCCCTTCGCTTCACTCCCGCCGTGATGGCCGCCCGGTACCTGACCATCTACGAACGCCTGATCGCCTGACGAGCCGCCGAGATTCGCGCCGTCCTGCAGCGGATTCCGCACCGAACGCGTTCTTAGCCTAGGGGCACCGGACGGGGAGGACGGATGAGCTTCGAGGAGTTCGCGGCGGCGCGGCTGGCTTCGTTGCTGCGCTATGCGGCGCTGCTCAGCGGTGATCGGGAGGAGGCCCGTGACATCGTCCAGGAGGTGCTGGCCCGGGCGCTGGTGAAGTGGGGGCGGATCGGTTCGGTGCAGGACCCGTACGGCTATGTGCGGCGGATGGTGACCAACGAGTTCCTGTCGCTGCGCCGGCGACGACGAGTGTGGACTGTGCCGCTGGGACCGGAGGCGGTGGACGGGGCTTCGGCGCCGCGCGCGCCGGAGCATCCGGAACCCGACGATGAGTTGTGGCGCCTGTTGATGCGGTTGCCGCGCCAGCAGCGGGCGGTGATCGTGCTGCGCTACTACGAGAGCCTGAGCGACCTGGAGATCGCGGAAGTGCTCGGCTGCCGGACGGGAACCGTGCGCAGCAACGCCAGCCGGGCGCTGGCCGCACTCCGGATCGAGCTCGACGAGCCCACGACCAACGAAAGGATCCTCTCGTGACGAGCCTCGACGAGCTCCGCCGCACCCTCGAACAGCGCGCCGATCTCGCTCCCGACGCCACCGGGCTGGTCGAGCAGGCTCGGGCCGGCGCCGAGCGGATTCGCCGCCGCAACCGGATCCGCGCGGTGACCGCCGTCGCCGTCGTCGTGGTTCTCGCGCTGGCCGCGCCGGTCGTGGTCCGGTCGTACGCCGCCGACCCGCCGCCGAACCCGGCCGGCCCCCTGACCCACTACCGAGAGCCGTACCAGCTCACCCTGGAACTGGCGTCCAGCAAGGTCTACTTCACCCTGACCCACGGCACGCAGGGCAGAACCCAGATCCTCGTCGCCCGGCCGAAGGGCACGCCCAAGGACGACAGCGGCGGCACGATCGCCGTCCACGATCCCGGTACGTTCGACCCGACCCGCCTGCGTCAGGGCGAGCCGGTGACCGTGCAGGGCCACCCGGCCTTCTACGTGAAGAACCTGGAGGCGCCGGCGTCAGCGGTGGCGTCCGACGGGCCGGGTGGGTCACAAGCGCCGTACCGGATCGGAACGGCGGTCGGCTGGCAGGACCGGTCCGGCGCCTGGGTGGTCGTCTACGAGGCCGCGAACCGCGCCGCGACGCTGCGCCTGGCCGAGAACGTACGGCTGACGGCCCCCCGGACGGCCCGGGCGCCGGTGCGGTTCGGCTGGGTGCCGCGCGATCTGCCGGTCACCTACTTCGAGAGCCGAGACATTGCCGAGTACGGGGTGTCCGCCAACGTCGCCTTCGGTGATCCGGCCCGCGGCGGGGAGCAGTCCGACCTGTTCTTCCCGAGCTGGGACGCTCCGCTCACCGTTCAGGTGCTGCCGATGAACGGCATCATGACGGCGTGGGGGGAGGATTACGCCCAGCGGCAGGTGCGCACCATCGCCGGGCACAAGACCTGGTACCTCGAGGGCGAGGTCGGCAACTTCCCGGATCCCGACGGCAGCCAGATGCTGATCCAGGCCGGCTCGTGCGGGATCACCGTCCTGGTCGACGATCGGGAGTCCATCCCGTACCCGGCGCTGCAGCGGATGGTCGAGAACATGACCTTCGGCGGCTGCGACGACATCTCGGACTGGATGCCGGTCGTCGGCTCCTGACTACCGGCGGGGAGCCACGGGCGCGGAGAGGCTGCCGCCGAACAGGCGCTGGTCGACCTCGTTGAGCGACAGCTTCAACGCGCCCAGGGCGACCGAGTCGGCTCCCAGTGTCGAGGCGCGCACCTCGGGCATGCGCAGGCACAGCCGTTCGAGTTCGCGGCGCAGCGGGTCGAGCATCAGGTCGGCCGAGCGGGAGAAGCCGCCGCCGAACACGACCACCTGGGGGTCGAGGGTGAGCACGAGGGCGGCGGCGCCGACGGCCAGGTCTTTGACGTAGCGGTTGACCGCGGTGCGGGCGGCCTTGTGGCCGTCCCGGGCGGCGTTGAAGACCCAGGCGGCGGCGTCGTCGGGGCTGACCGTTTCCGGCACGCCGGGGCAGTTCTGCAGGTGCTGGGGGGCGTCGAGCCAGCGTACGTGCTTCAACGCCCCGATCTCGCCGGCCGCCCCGCCGAACCCGCGGCGCAGCACCCCGTCGATGATCAGGCCGGCCCCGGTGCGCAGCCCGGCCAGCAGATAGACGATGTCGTCGGCGTCGGTGGCGGCGCCCTTCCACTGTTCGCCCAGCGCGGCCAGCTTGCAGTCGTTCTCGATGACGGTCGGGCACGAGAAGTGGGTGGCCAAGTGGGCGGTCAGATCGACGCCCTTCCAGCCCGGTAGCGGCGTGAAGAAGGTGGTGCGGCCGGCCGAGTCGACCGCCCCGGTGACGGCGACGGTGACAGCCCAGATGTCGGTGGGCGTCTTGCCCGCCTCGGTCAGGCAGGCGTCGACGACCTCGTCCAGCTCGGCCAGGCGGGCCTCGGGGCCGGCCTGGGCGTCGACCGCGTGCCTGACGCTGTGCACGATGGCGCCGTCCAGGTCGGCCAGCAGGGCCAGTATCTTGTGCACGCCCACGTCGATGCCGAGCACGTGACCGGCGCCGGCCCGGAACTGGTAGCGGCGGGCCGGGCGGCCGACCGCGCTGCTGGCCCCGGGCTCGAGCACGCTGGCCCAGCCGTCGGTGACCAGGCCTTGTGCGATCACGTCGACGGCGGGCCGGGAGAGACCCGTACGCCGGGACAGCTCGGTGACCGTGGACGGCGGATGGTCACGCAGGGCGCGCACGATGCTCAGCGAGTTGAGCTCGCGCAGCCGGGGCAGGTCGGCGCCGGTGGTGGTGACCTCGGTCAAGGGTGTTCCTCCGGCTCCGCGAAATATGCTCCGAGCTTTACAAAGTCGGCAGGCGCTGGCAAGTCTAGAGCGGGTAGGCCTGCGCGGCCGGGGCCAGGACCGGGGTGAAGTCGGCCTCGCGGCCGTCGACGGCGAACCGGTAGCGGCCGAGCTGCCGGATCTGCGGGCGCGCGGTCAGGTAGGCGGTCATTTTCTCCAGTTCGGTGGCGGTGAGCCAGCTCGGCGGGTCGGACACGGCCCGGAACCGGCAGATGTCGGCCAGGTCGCGCAGCCAGCCCAGTTGCTGGTCGGTGAGCAGGTTGAGCCGGCTGCGGAAGTAGACGACGTCCGGGTCGACCTCGGTCAGCGGCCGGTGCCAGAGCCGGTGCAGCGCGTTGACCACGGCGTTGCGGGCCATCGCGTCGGACGGGTCGTCGCTGGCGTAGTTCTGCCACATCGGCGCGACGTCGGGCCCGCTGCGCAGCCCGTCCAGCAGGCCGAGCGAGGGCAGCAGGATCGCGCCGCTGCCGAGCAGGTAGACGTCGTCCCCGGCCACCTCGCGGATCGCCGTCAGGGCGTCGCGGTAGGTCTGCTCGCGTTCGGCGTCGCCGGCCCGGACGCCCGGGACGGCCCCGGCGTTGATGAAGTCGAGCTTCAGATACTTGAAGCCCCACTCGTGCACCACCCGGTGGGTGAGCTCGCGGATGTGGTCGAGGGCGGCCGGGCGGGAGAGATCGAGGGCGTGGTAGCCGGTTCCCCAGTTGTGGCCGGCGATCACCGGGGCGCCGTCCGGGTCGCGCAGCAGCAGGCCGGGGTGCTGCTGCGCGAACTCGGAGCCGGGCAGGGCGATGAACGGAGCCAGCCACAGCCCTGCGACCAGGCCGGCGTCGCCGATCTTCTCGGCCAGCGCTCGCATGCCGGACGGGAACTTGTCGTTGGGGTGCCAGTCGCCGACCATCCGCTCCCAGCCGTCGTCGATCTGGGCCACGTCGAAAGGCCGGCCGGTCAGGTCCTCGAGGTCCTTGGCCAGCTGCTGCTCGGTGATCGTCTCGTAGTACGCGTACCAGGAGCACCAGACGTTGCCGGCGCGCCGGTCACGGCGGCCCAGCCGCCCGGCCAACTGCCGGGTGTACGTGGCGAACACGTCGGCTTCCGGACCGTACGCCAGGAACCAGGGGGCCGCCCCGCGCTCGTACCACCCGGCCAGGGTGTCCCGGTCGGCCTGCAGCCGCGGCACGCCGAGCCCGAGCGCGCCCAGCAGCAGCACGTTGCCGTCGCCGCCGTCGAGGGCGGCCACCGCTGAGGAGTGGTGCCGGGCCGGGTCGTCCCAGACGTCGTCGTCGGCGGTGACCCGCCGCCGCGGATCGGCGATGCGCAGCGGCGGGCCGGAGAGCCGGCGCCACCCGCACGGGCTCCAGGAGTTCTGCCCGTGGCGGTAGAACAGGGCATCGCCCAGTCCGTGCAGCAGCGCGACGCGTCCCGGCGGCAGGATCAGGCCGCCGTCGGCTGCCTCGGGTGGGCCGGAGGCCTCGAGAGCGAAGGTGCGGCCGCCGAGCTCGATGAGCGATGCCATGGTTCTCCTTGTCCCCAGGTCACTTGAAGAGGGCGTTGACCTGGTCGTTGGCCTTCTTGAGGGCGGTGGCCGAGTCGGTCTGGCCGAGCACCGCCGACTGGATGGCGTCCTGAACGGTCTGGCTGATCTCGTTGCCGTGCTCGGTGATCGGCAGGAAGAAGGTGCCGTCGGCGGCCTTGGCCTCGTCCACGAAGACCTGCACATCCCGATTCTTCGCCTTGTGGGCGGCCAGCGCCTTCTCGCCGGCGCCCTGAATGGCCGGGAAGACGACACCGTTGCCGCCGACGATGTTCTGGCAGTCGGCCGAGCCCAGGAACTTGACCCACTTCCAGGCCGCGTCCTTGTGCTCGGTGCCGGCCCAGATCGCGTCGGACAGGCCGTTGATCGCCGTCTTGCGGCCCTGCGGCCCGGCCGGCACGGGAGCGAACGCGAATGCGGCCTTGGCGTCGTCACCCAGGTACGTGTTGATCGTCCACGAGCCGGCGAAGCTGATCGCGCCCTTGCCCGCGCCCATCAGCGTGTCCCGGCTCAGCGTCGAGTTCTTGTCGAGCGCGGGGCTGTAGCCCTTGGCGATCAGCGACTTGTACCAGTCGATCGTGGCGGCCAGGGCGGGGTCGTCGTACTTGTACTGAGTTCCCCACGGATTCTTGTCGAGGTAGGTGAATCCGTTGCTCGCGGCCAGGTTGCCCCAGCCGTTCTGGCCCTGCGACCCGTCGGCCCACTCGGGCAGATACCCGTACACCTTGACCTTGGTCTTGTCGAAGGCCGGGTCGAGCCCGTTCTTGCCGTTGGCGTCGACGGTGGCCTTGGCGATCAGCTTTTCGAAGGTGCCGCCGTCGGACGGGTTCCAGGTGAGATCGGCCAGGTCGGCCGGCTTGATGCCCTGCTTGGCCAGATGGTCCACGTTGTAGACCAGGGCCATGGTGTCCCAGTCCTTCGGCAGGCCGTAGCGCTTGCCGTCCTTGGTGAACAGGTCGGCCAGCCCGGCCTGGTACTGCGTCAGGTCGACCTTGTCGGCGGTCACGAACGGCTCGATGTCGAGGATCTGCCCGGACGTGACGAACTGCGGGTAGTACGAGCCCTGGTTGGTCCACACGTCCGGGGCGTCCCCCGAGGCGAGCTGGGTGGTGAGGTTCTGCCAGTACTGGTCCCAGGCCGACTGGGTGATCTGAATCCTGATGCCGGGGTTGGCCGCGGTGAACGCGTCGGCGCAGGCCTGGTAGGACGCCTTCTGGTTGTCGTCCCAGAGCCAGTAGTCGAGGGTGACGTTGTCCTTGTCGCCGGAATCGGCGGTGGCGGAGCAGCCGGTGAGGACGGCGAGCGACAGCAGCACGGCCGCGGCCCGGGTTCTGCGGATCATCTGACTCTCATCTCTGCGGGAGGGTTATTTGCTGCCGGTGAAGTTGAGCGACTGGACGAGCCGCTTGCCGACGAAGATCAGCAGGAGGGCGACCGGGACGACCGACAACGTCGAGGCGGCCATCAGCCCGGTCCAGTCCGGCTGGGTGTTGGGGGACTGCTGCAGGAAGACGCCGAGGGCCACGGTGACCAGGCGGTTCTCCTCGCCCCGGCCGACCAGCAGCGGCCACAGGAAGTCCTTCCAGGCCCACACCGTGGTGGTGATGCCGATGGTGATCAGCGGGCCGCGGCTCATCGGCAGCGCGATCCGCCAGAAGATGCCCCAGGGGCCGTTGCCGTCGAGGATCGCGGCCTCCTCGACGTCGCGGGGCAGCGACAGGAAGAACTGGCGCAGGAAGAACACCGCGAACGGGGTCATCAGGATGGTCGGCGCGACCATGCCGGCCATCGTGTTGATCAGGCCGAGGTCTTTGACGAGTACGAAGTTGGGCAGCAGCGTGAAGATGGGCGGCACCATCAGGGCGCTGATGATGATCGCGAAGACCAGGTCGCGGCCGGGGAAGCGCAGCCGGGCGAAGGCGTACCCGGCCATGGCGCAGAACAGCGTCTGGAACGCCGCGATCAGCCCGCAGTAGATGACCGAGTTGAGGATGTAGCGGGCGAAGTCGATGTGCGCGCCCGAGCCGCCGGCCGCGCGGGCCTCGGCCTCACTGGTCAGGCTGAGCACCCGGGCGAAGTTGATCAGGGTGGGGTCGCGGGGGAGCAGGCCGGCGTTGTCGGTCAGCAGGTCGCCGGCCGGGGTCAGCGCCGTACGGACCATCCACCAGAACGGGAAAACGGTGATCACCACGATGACGGCCATGACCGTCCAGCCGAAGATCCTGCGCATGCGGTCCGTCCTCATGCCAGGTCCGAGGTGGACGCCCGCAGCAGGCGCATCTGGACGGCGGTGAGCACGCCGAGGATCAGCGCGAGGAACACCGCCGCGGCCGAGGCGTAGCCCATCTGGAAGTACGAGAAGGCCTGCTGATAGATGAAGTAGTAGAGGACCCGGGTGGCGCCGGCCGGATCGCCCTGCGTGGTGACCGCGATGGTGTCGAAGATCTGGAACGAGCCGATCAGTGAGACCACCAGCACCAGGGCCAGGACGGGGCGCAGCAGCGGCAGCGTGATCGAGCGGAACATCCGCCACTCGCCGGCGCCGTCGATCGACGCCCCTTCGTAGAGATACTGCGGAATCTGGAGCATCCCGGCGTACAGCAGCAGTGCCGTGTACCCCGCGTAGGCCCAGGTGTTGATGGCCGCGATCGACGGCATGGCCAGCGCCGCGTCGGTGAGGAAGCCGACCGGGCCGATCCCGAGCGTGGTGAGCAGGTGGTTGACGAAGCCGAGGTTGGTGTCGAGCAGCCACATCCACAGCAGGCCCACGGTGACGTTGGGGACCAGCCACGGCAGCAGCAGCGTCGCCCGCAGCACCACCGAGCGGGTCAGCCGGTGCATGAGCGCGGCCACGAGCAGGGCCAGCACGGTCTGCGACCCGATGTTGAGGACCACGTACCAGACGGTGACCAGCAGCGACCGCCAGAACTGGCTGTCGTGCACTAGCTTGTCGTAGTTGTCGGCGCCCACGAAGGCCGGAGTGCCGAGCATCGTGTAGTCGGTGACCGAGTACCAGGCGCCGCGGATGGCCGGGTAGCCGTAGAACACGGCGAACCCGGCCAGCACCGGCACGAGGAACCACCAGGCCGCGCGACGGTCGTCGCGCCGTTTCGTCGAGCTCATCCGCGCCCCCGCTTCATCCGACGGGTTGGCCCTTGCCAGCCGGCCCGATGTCGAATAATGATGTAGACCTTCGATATTTTGTCAATACCTCTTCGTAATCCCCGGGCAACACCGACCCTCGGAGATCGACAATGAGAAGATCCCTCGGCGCCGTGGTCCTCGGCGTCCTCCTCGCCCTCACCCCGGCGGCCGTGGCGCACGCCGCACCGGCCGGACCCCCGCCCCGGCCCGCGGCCCCGTCCGCTCCCGACGCCGCCCTGGCGGTCCATCCGCTCGCGGCGGCGCCGGGGCCGATCGACAACCCGCTCAAGGGCTTCGCGAAGTTCTACTCACCCGGCGGCAACCAGAACGTCGGCTATCCGCACGCGCTGACCTGGGGCTACTTCGGCCTGTCGGAGATCATGACCAGCGCCTCGAACTGCGGCAGCTACAACTGGTCCATCGTGGACAACATGCTGGCCGAGACGGCGAGCTACGGGAACCAGGCGGCGATCCGCGTCTACCTGACCTACCCCGGCGGCACCGGCAGCCACCCGGCCAACGCGATCCCGCCCTGCTTCACCGGCAACGTCGCGATGCGGGCCGACACGTACTGGAACGTCACGCACCCCGACTACGACAACCCGTTCGCACTGACCGCGCTGAAGAACTTCATCGCGGCCTTCGGCGCCCGCTACGACGGCGACCCCCGGCTCGGCTTCCTCCACCTCGGCCTGGTCGGGCTGTGGGGTGAGTGGCACACCTGGCCGTACGACACCGACACCGCCGACGGACGGCCGAACTACATGCCCAGCGACGCCAACGGCGCCCAGCTGGTGGCCGCCTTCGACGCCGCGTTCAACCGGACGAAGGTCGAGATCCGCTATCCGGACGCGGCCGGCGGCGCCGCCAACAACCGCGACATCGGCTACCACGACGACTCGTTCTGCTTCCGCGAAGGCTCGCCGCTGCAGGGCGTCACGCTGCCGCAGTCGCTCGGCGGCGCGTCCTACGCGCAGCTGCAGCGCAACCTGGCCACCGGCACCGAGAACAAGTGGATCACCAGCTCGATCGGCGGCGAGCTACGCCCGGAGATCCAGTCCACGGCGTTCGCGAGCTGGCCCAACGGTTCCGGCGCGGTCGACAACCTCAAGGCCTGCCTCGAGCTGACCCACGCGAGCTGGATGATCAACGAGCAGAGCGGCGGGTACGCGGCGGGCGACGCCAACGTGGGGGCCGCGGTCCGGCTGATGGGTTACAACCTCACGGTCGACAACGCCTACTACCGCGACACGGCAAGTGGCAGCACGAACGTCGGCGTCCGGATCGCCAACACCGGCGTGGCCCCGTTCTACTACCCGTGGACGGTGACGCTCGGTCTGAAGAACAGCGGCGGAACGGTCGTACGGACGTGGGACACCAGCTGGGATCTGCGCAAGGTGCAACCGCTGACGATCCGGAACTTCCCCGACTGGAACGCGGGCGGCGACTATCGCGATTTCGGCTACCGGCAGTACTTCCAGCACACCGCCGACCTGTCCGGGCTGGCCAACGGCTCGTACCAGTGGGTGTTGCGCGTCAAGAACCCGCTCGAGGCGGTCAGCGCCAACGCCAGGAAGCTGCGCTTCGCCAACGCCACCCAGCAGTCGGACGGCTGGCTCGGCCTGGGCCCGGTGACCGTCGGTACGGGCGGCGGCGGGCCGGCCGGCTTCGAAGCCGAGGCCGGTACGCGTACCGGGGGAGCCGCAGTTGCCTCTTGCGCGGCCTGCTCGGGCGGCCAGAAGGTCGGCTGGCTCGGCAACGGCGCCACGCTCACCTTCACCGGCGTCCCCGGCGGCGGCCCGAAAACCGTCACCTTCCACTACCTGACCGCCGAGCCCAGGACGGCCACCGTCAACGGCCAGCCCGTCACCTTCCCGGCCACCGGCGGCTGGGACACGGTCGGCGCCACCGCCACCACGCTCACCCTGCCCGCCGGCGCCACCACGATCACCGTCGCCAACCCCGGCGGCTGGGCCCCCGACATCGACCGCATCACCGTCAGCTGAGGGATCACACCATGCGCAGAGCGCTCGTCCTCGCCCTCGCCCTGGTTCTGGCCACAGGCAGCCCCGCCGTGGCCAAGCCCGGCCCGACCTGGAAGCCCCTGTCCTACACCGCCGCGCCCGCCGACAACCCGCTCAAGGGTTTCCTGCCCTTCGCCGGCGACTACCAGACCTTCCCGCACAGCATGGAATGGTTCTATCTGCCGCTGCGCGACATCATGACCGGCCCCCGGCAGTTCCGGTGGGACGCGATCGAGAAACAGCTCGACGCGATCGCCGCCCGCGGGCACCAGAGCGCGTTCCGGATCTACCTCGACTATCCGGGCCGGCCCACCGGCATCCCGCAGTATCTGCTCGACCAGGGCTTGGTCACCCGCCCGTATCCGGACTTCGGCAACAACGGCGTCAGCGTCGCCCCCGACTGGAACGATCCCCGGCTGATCACCTCGCTCGAGAACTTCATCACCGCGCTCGGCCGCCGCTACGACGGGGATCCGCGGATCGGCTTCCTCACGCTGGGACTGATCGGGTTCTGGGGTGAGTGGCACACCTGGCCCTACGACGGCACGACCCGGCCCGAGAACTGGATGCCCAGCACCGCGAACCTGACCCGGATCCTGAACCGCTACGACGCCGCGTTCCGCACCACCCGGCTGCTGGCCCGCTATCCCAGCCCGCAGAACAAGAACCTGAACATCGGCTACCACGACGACTCGTTCGCCTTCGAGACGCTGCCCGCGCAGTCCTGGCACTTCGTGCAGCGCCTCATCGACGAGGGCGTCACCGGCAAATGGCAGCGGGAACCGGTCGGCGGGGAGCTGCGTCCCGAGATCCAGTCCTGCCTGTTCGAAGACCCGATTAGTTGTACGCAGTACGAGGACTACACCGAGTCGGTGGCGCAGACGCACGCCTCCTGGCTCATCAACCACGCCGCCTTTGCCGGCGAGGGCTACACCGGCGACGAGTATCAGCGTGCGCTGTCCGCGGCCAGGTCCCTGGGGTACGAGCTGACGGTCACGCAGGCGGCGGTCGGCCGCGACCGCGTGTCGATCCGGGTGGCCAACCGGGGGACCGCGCCCTTCTACTACGACTGGCCGGTCGAGCTGGCCGCGGCCGACCGGTCCGGGCGCATCGTCCGGCGCTGGACGACCGGATGGTCCGTGGCCGGCATCCAGCCCGGGCCGGAGACCACGCTGTCGGCCCGGATCAAGGGCGTCCCGTCCGGCGCCCGGATCATGCTGCGCGTGCCCAATCCGATGCGCGGCGGCATTCCCTTGCGGTTCGCCAACAGCAGCCAGAACATCCGTACGGGATGGCTCACCCTCACCTAGAAGGGGCCGCACATGAACATCGACGACCTGCCGCTGCGCGACTACACGCCCGTCCCGTCGATCCGGCGGCCGCAGACGTACGTCGCCCGCGCGGCGGCGCCGGTCGTCGATGTGCACAACCACCTCGGGCGGTGGCTCGGCGACGGCGACTGGCTCATCCCCGACGCCGCCGAGCTGCTCGATCTGATGGATGCGGCCGGGGTCCGGACGATCGTCAACCTCGACGGCCGGTGGGGAACCGAGCTCGACGCCAACCTGGACCGCTACGACCGGGCGCACCCGGGCCGGTTCGTGACCTTCGCCCACCTCGACTGGACGGCGTTGCAGCGGCCCGGGCCCACGGAGGCGCTGATCGCCCAGCTGATGCGGGCCCGTGACGCCGGTGCGCGCGGCCTCAAAGTGTGGAAAGACCTGGGGCTGGGTGTCACCGACGCCGACGGCGCGCGGGTGCTGCCCGACGACCCGCGCCTGGCTGATGTTTTCGCGGCGGCGGGCGAGCTCGGACTGCCGGTGCTCATTCACACGGCCGATCCGCTCGCCTTCTTCGCCCCTTTCGACGTACGCAATGAAAGGCTCGAGGAATTGGCGGAGAACCCGGACTGGTGGTTCGGCGCGCCCGGCCACCCCACCTTCGACCGGCTGATGCAGGCGTTGGACACGGTGGTGGGAAACGCGCCCGGCACAGTGTTCATCGGCGCCCACGTGGGCTGCGCGGCCGAGGACCTGGGCTGGGTCGACGGCATGCTGCGCCGCCACCCCAACTTCCACATCGACCTCGGCGGGCGGCTGGCCGAACTGGGCCGGCAGCCCCGGGCCACCCGCCGGCTGATCCTCGACCACCCGGACCGGGTGCTGTTCGGCTCCGACGCCTTCCCGGCCACCCGAGAGGCGTACGAAACGTATTGGCGCTTCCTGGAGACCGAGGACGAGTGCTTCCCGTACGCGCCGGGCGCCCCGATCCCGCCTCAGGGCCGCTGGGACATCGCCGCGATCGCGCTACCGCCCGACGTCCTGACCCTGGTGTACGCGACCAACGCCGACCGCCTGCTGCGGCTATGACCTCGGCCCCCGCGCCGGTGCTCGCCTGGCTGGCCAAGCACCTCAGCCCGGATACGAGGATGCGGTCCCTGCACGGCGGCGAGAGCCCGTGGTGGGTCGACGCGACCACGTCGTTCGGGCCGCTGTCGGCGGTGCTCAGGTGTCCCAGCAGCCGTATCTCCGGCGAGCAGATCGTGACCAACGTGGCCGCGCTGGCCGTGGCCGAGAAGCACGGCCTGCCCGCGCCCCGGCTGCTCGCGGCCGACGTCGACGGCCGGGAAGCGGGTGTGCCGGCCAGCCTGGAGACCGTGGCCGGCGGGACCAGCGCCTGGCCCGCCCGGCCGTCCGCGATGTTCCTGCGCACGGCCGGCGCCGCGATCGCCCGGGTGCACACCGTCCGCCTCGACCCGCAACCGCGGCTGCCGTTGCGACGGCGGCCCATCGCGGTCGACGACTTCGCCGGGGACCGCCGGGCGGGCCGGATGCCGACCACCGATCTGCTCCGGCGGGCCGACGAGCGCGTACAGGCGATCACGCCGCCGACCGGGCCGACCGTCCTCGTTCACGGCGACGTGTGGCCGGGCAACGCGATGGCCGACGGCCACCGGGTCGGCGCCCTGATCGACTGGAAGACCGCCGGGACCGGCCATCCCGGCGTGGACCTCGGCGAGCTCCGCAAGCAGACGGCGATCATCTACGGCGACGACGCCGCCGCGCATATATTGCTGGGCTGGGAGCAGGCATCCGGCACCCGGGCCGGCGACGTCGCCTACTGGGACGCCGTGGCCGCCCTCAACACGCCGACCGATTCCTACAGTGCGGAGGCCGCGCGGCGGCGCGACGACTTCCTGCGGGCCGCCCTCGCCCGGTTGTGAACTCACGGCCGCCGGAGGCGGGGTGGCGGCTTCGACACCGCCACCCCGCCGGGCCGGCTCAGCCCGTGAGGGTCCCGCGCAACAGGCTGCGGCCGGAATGGGTGGCGTCGCCGTCGTGCGGCTCGTCGCTGACGTCGACCAGGCGGTACCGCTTCAGGTCGGTGCCCGGCGGGACCGGCAGCACGGCGTCCGGCTGGTCGGAGAGGTTGCCGAGGGCCACCATCTTGCCCGGGTCGTCCGGGTCGAGCAGCCACACCTCGTGGAAGCCGGTGGTCAGCGGCAGGTTGCGGACGTCGATGCGAAGCTGCCCGTCGGACAGCACCCGCACGTCACCGCCCGCGTTCGGCGGCACCGTCTTCAACGGCGTCAGCGTCGCCCGCGCGGTCACCTCCTCGGCCGGCGCGCGGCCGGTGAAGCGGTCGACGGCCACCGTGCCGGCCACCGCGAGCACCGCCGCGGCGGCCGCGGCGAGAACCGGCGTCAGCCAGCGCGGCCGGGAACGGCGCGCCCGTTGCTGCCTGATGTCGACCACCGGCGCGACAGGGGCGGGCGCCCGTGCGATGCCCGCCTCGATGGCCTGCCACACGTGTTCCGGCGGCGGCGGCAGATCGCGCAGCGCCTGGACGTCGGAGCCGATGCCGGCCACCTCGCGCAGGGCCCGCATCTCGTGGCGGCAGACGTCGCACTGCGTCAGGTGATCGGATTCGCTCAGGTCCTCGAGTTCTTCAGAGAGCGCGAGTAGGACCAGCCGATCGGGATCCAAATGTTGCACCGTCCACCTCCCAACGCCGTCGCAGATTGGCCATTCCCCGGCGGATATGGCTCTTGACCGTGCCCAGCGGCAGCCCGGTGACCGCCGCTATCTGTGGATGAGTGAGATCGTCGAAGAACGCCAGCTCCAGTGTGCGTCGCTGTTCGACCGGCAGCCGGGACAGCTCGTCGGCGACCACGAGGCGGTCGACCGTCTGTTCGGGGGTCCGGTCGGGCTCGGGCGGTGGTTGCTGAGCCTGCACGGTGGCGGTCGTGCGTTGCTCGCGGGCCATCGACCGCAGCCGGTCGACCGCCTTGCGCCGGGCTATGCCGAGCAGCCAGCCCAGCACGCTGCCGCGTTGCGGATCGAAGCCGTCCCGGCCGGTCCACGCGGCCACGAACGTCATCTGAGTGACGTCCTCGGCGTCGGCCCGGTTGCCCAGCAGCCGCTGGGCCAGGTACAGCACGGCGGCGCCGTGCCGGTCGTACGCCATGCGTAAAGCCGTCTCGTCGCCGTCGCGTAACCGCTCGGCGAGCTCGTCGTCGGAGCTCATCGACCTCCTTCCTTCGATACGGGTTCCAACTGATAGTTCGCTCGCCGGGGCCCGCGCGGTTGCACCGATTTTTTCTTTCGATCATCCGCATCCGAGCGCCGCCGCCCCGGCGAAGGACCGGGCGTACCGAATCGACGATCACCCGAGGAGTTCCGATGCGCAATCTGTCCCTCCGCCGCGCGGTCACGGCCGGCGCGGTCACCATCCTCGCCCTGGGCGGCGCCGCCGCGCTGGGCGCCGGGCCGGCCTACGCCAAGGCGAACTCCCAGGTCACGGTCGTGCACGGCATTCCCGGGCAGGCGGTCGACGTCTACGTCAACGGCAAGAAGACCGTGCCGAACTTCCAGCCCGGCAAGGTCGCCGGCCCGCTGAGCCTGCCCGCCGGCCAGTACGACATCGCCCTGACCAAGCCGGGCGACGCCATCGGCGACGCGCTGCTGACCGTGGACGACGCCGAGGTGCCCGGCGGCGCCAACATCAGCCTGGTCGCCCACCTGAACGCGGAGGGCCAGCCGGCCCTGACCCCGTTCGTCAACGACACGGCCAAGCTGGCCGCCGGTAAGGCCCGCCTGATCGTCCGGCACGCCGCGGCCGCGCCCGCGGTCGACATCCGGGCCGGCGGCAAGCCGGTCTTCGAGGGCGTGACCAACGGCAAGGAGGGCAAGGCCGACCTGGACGCGGGCACCGTCTCGGCCGACGTGGTGCTGGCCGGCAGCGACACCCGCGTGCTCGGCCCGGCCGACCTGGACCTGAAGGAAGGCACGGCGACGATCGTGTACGCGGTCGGCTCGGCCGAGGCCAAGAGCCTCGACATCGTGACGCAGACGATCGACGGCCTGCACTCCGCGCCGGGCGGCGTGCCCAGCGGTGACGGCGGCCGCGCCGACGGCAACGGTTCGCTGCCCTGGTACGGGATCGGCGCGGTCGGCATCCTGCTGGCCCTGTTCGGCCTCACGCGGCTGGCGACCGGGCGTCGATGAGCTCACGCCTCGCCGCTTCCGTCGCGGCGCTGGGTGTGGCCCTGGCCGTGACCGCCGGTGTCGTCGCTTGTCAGTCGCAGCCCGCGGCCGACTTCGGCGCCCCGGCGGTCACCGGGCCGGCCTCTCCGGCCGCTTCGGCGGTGGGGGTGCCGGTCCGGGACGGCCGGCCGCCCCGGACCGCGACCACCGAAGCGCCCGCCCGGCTGCGCATACCCGCCCTGAAGCTGGACGCGGCCGTCGACGCCGTCGGCATCGACGCGGCCACCGGCGACTTCGCGGTCCCGCCCAGCGTCGACCGGGTCGGCTGGTACCGGTACGGGCCGGGATTCGCCGCGAAGGCCGGTTCCATCGTCGTCGCCGGGCACGTGGACAGCGCAGCCGAGGGGAAGGGCGCCTTCTTCAAGCTCGGCGCGCTGAACGCGGGCGACGAGGTGACCCTCGTCGGTCCGGACGGCCGGGAGCAGGCCTTCGAGGTGATCGCCCGCGAGCGCTACCGCAAGACGGCCATCCCGCTGGACAAGTACTTCGCCCGCGACGGGAGTCCCCGGCTGACGCTGATCACGTGCGGTGGCCCGTTCGACGCGAAGACCCGCCACTACCGCGACAACGTGGTGGTGACGGCCGAGCCCGCTCCCTGAGCGGGCCGGCTCACTCGGCGGCGTAATCGCGCATCGCCGCCGTGACGTCGCGCAGGAACCCGGCGGTGACCTCGGCCTGCTCCGGGGTCAGCCGGGCCGCCGCCGCCTCGACCCGCTCGAGAAGAGGCGTCAAAGCACCGAGCACTTCCTCGTACGCATGACCGGTGGCCACGACTGTCTGCCGGCGCCGGTCGGACGGGTGCGGCACCCGTTCGGCATGGCCGGCCGCCTCGAGCCGGTCGACCAGGGTGGTGGCCGAGGCCGACCGGATGCCCAGCCGGTGGCCGAGCTCGGTCGGCCCGAGGCCGTCCCGGTGGCTGAGCAGGTGGTCCAGCGCCAGCGCGTCGGTGATGCCGACGCCGAGCCGGTCGGCCAGGCTGTGCGTGGCCTCGCCGCTGGCCTGCAGCAGGCCCCGGATCGCGAGGGCCACCTCGCTGGATCGTTGCCGCCGTCGTCCGCCCATGCGGAAATCATAAGGCCCACAGGTAGCAAGATTCTCTAGCTACCTGTATAACGAAATTCATGATGAGCGAGGCAATGCGCGCTCACGCGCTGCTGGACGCGGAGCAGTTGAGGGCCCGGGTCCGCACCACGATCGACAGGTTCCTCGCCCGCCAGACCGAGGTGCTGGCCGACGTCAGCGACGACTGCGCCCCGCTCGTGCGGTACGTGGCCGACCTCATGAGCGGTGGCAAGCGGCTCCGACCGGCCTTCTGCTACTGGGCGTGGCGGGCGGCCGGGGCGCCGGACGAGCCGGCCGTGGTCACCGCGGCCACCGCGCTCGAGTTCCTGCAGGCCGCCGCGCTCATCCACGACGACGTCATGGACGGCTCCGACCTGCGCCGGGGCGCCCCGGCCGTGCACCGCCGGTTCGCGGCACTGCACCGCGACCGGGGCTGGGGCAGCGACGCCGACCACTTCGGCGTCTCGTCGGCGGTGCTGGCCGGCGACCTGTGCCTGGCCTGGAGCGACGAGCTGTACACGGGCAGCGGCCTGCACCCGGTCGCGCTCGGCCGCGGCCGCAGCGTGTTCAACGGCATGCGCACCCAGCTCATGGGCGGGCAGTACCTCGACCTGCTCGACCAGGCGAGCGGGGGCCGGCGCGACCCGGGCGCGGTCGAACGGGCCCGCCGGGTCATGCACTACAAGAGCGCCAAGTACACCGTGGAGCACCCGCTGCTGCTCGGCGGCCGGCTGGCCGGGGCCGGCGACCGCCTGCTGGCCCGCTTCTCGGCGTTCGGCCTGCCCCTCGGCGAGGCCTTCCAGCTGCGCGACGACGTGCTGGGGGTGTTCGGCGACTCCGGCCGGACGGGCAAGCCGGCCGGGGACGATCTGCGCGAGAACAAGCGGACGGTGCTCGTCGCGCTCGCCTTCGAGCAGGCCACCGGCGTACAAGAAAAGGTTTTGAAGTCGCACCTCGGCGACAGCGCGCTGGACGCCGCCGGGGTCGACGAGGTGCGGGAGGTTCTGGTCGAGACCGGTGCGCTGGCCGGGGTCGAGCGCATGATCGGCGAGCTGCTGGACCGGTCGCTGGCCGCGCTCGACGACGTCGACCTGGCCGAGCCCGGCCGGTCGGCACTCGTCGCCCTCGCCGACGCCGCGACCAACCGCACGTCCTGACCGGCTAGAGGTGGTTCTGATAGAAGGTGGCCAGCCGGTCGACGGCGGCGTCGACATATTCCGGTACGTCGTACATCTCGTAGTGCCGGGCGCCGGGGATCACCAGGCGGTCGACCGGATTCGGGGCCAGCTTCCACAACCGCTCACCCGACGTGTCGAAGCCGGTGCCGTCCAGGTTCTCGGCCAGGATCAGCTGCAGGGGCTGGGTCATGAGCTGGTCGACCAGGTGGAACGGGTCGAAGCCGAGCAGCAACGAGTCGCCCCGGGAAAGGCGGCGGTTCGTCGAGTGCTCGTTGCGGCCCCGGTCGGTGCGGTAGTAGGTAATCGCCTGCAGCAGGTCGACGTCGGTCACCCCGGCCGCCTCCGCGTCCTCCAGGGTGTCGGGCAGCCAGTTCTCGCGGGTCAGCACGCCCGTCCGGACCTCCTCGAGACGCGCCTCGGCCAGGGCGTCGAGCGCGGCCACCGGGCCGTCCGCCTGGAAGCCGCGGAACGACGAGCCGATGTCGCCCGGGTCGACCGCGCCGACGGCCCGGATGCGGTGGTCGGTGCGGGCGGTGTGGATCGCGTAGCCGCCACCCGCGCAGATGCCGAGGACGCCGATGCGGTGCGGGTCGATGCCCGGGATCGCGGTGAGGGCGTCGATCGCGTACGAGATGTCCTCGCTCCGGCGGTACGGGTCCTCCAGGTCGCGCGGTTCGCCGCCGCTCTGACCCTGGTGAGCCGGATCGAACACCAGCGCGGCGATGCCCCGCGCGGCGAGGCCGGCGGCGTAGTTCGCGCCGATCTGCTCCTTCACGCTGCTGCCCGGCGTGGACAGCACCACGGCGCGCAACGGGTCCGCCTCGTCCAGCTCATGGGGCAGGTGCAGCTCGGCCGCGAGCTCGATCGGCCCGCGCGGAATGGTGACATGCATCGGACAGCGCCTTTCGTCGACTCAGCACCGATTGAACAGTGTGTTGCGGGAACACAGTCAAGCCACCGCCCGGATGCGGTGACCGCGCGGTGGCCCTAGGGTTCGGCCGTGTCCGATGCCCCAGCCGTCCGGCGGCTGACCAAGAGAACTCTGGTGACCATCTCGCACGCGCTGGAACGGGCGGCGCTGGCGGCCGCCGAGGACGGGCCGATGGTGGTCTTCGCCCTGTTCCAGCGTCTGCCCTACTTCGAACGTGAACGCGCCGTCTACGAGCGGATCGCCGGCCGGGCCGCGGTGACGGTGGTGGGTCTGGTCGCCGAGCAGACCCCGGACACGCCGGCCGGCGCCCATCCGGTCCTGCTCGACGAGAAGGAGGAGCTGGCGCGGGAGTGGACCGTGGTCGTGCTGACCCCCAGGTTCGGCGGGATGCTGGTGGCCCACGACCTCGAGGAGTTCCAGGCCGGCTCGGCGACGCTGGAGAGCGGGCGCGTCTTCGAGGCCCGGGCCGCCTTCCGCCGTGACGACGCGCTGCACGAGGTGCTTCGGCTGCGCCGTCAACTGGGCGATCGCCTGCCGCCGGCGGCTCTGTCGGCGGTGGATGCGGCAGTCGGCCGGGTGCGGGAGATACCGGCCACGCCGGGCGAGAGCCGGACCGACGCGGCTCTGCACCTGTTCGCGGCCCGGGCCGAGCACGACCACACCCGGCTGCGGACCGGTGCGCAGCCGGCCCGCCCCGACGAGGGCCGTGACGACGCGGGCGACACCGACCTGGCGGGCCGGGCCGGGGTGCGGCGATGGGCCGGGACGAGCGGTGTCACCGCCTCCGGCGTTCTGCCGGTGGCGTTGCTGGCCGTCCGGGTCACCCACGCCCCGGCCGGCCAGGACGGGCCGATCGGACGGACGGCCACTCGCCAGCAGCAGGCCGCGATCGAGCTGGTCGTGGCCCGGCTGCGGCCGGCCGACCGGGCGACCAAGGCCGGCCCCGACGACTTCCTGCTCTACCTGCCCGCGCTCGGGCACGACGACGCGGTGGCGTTCGCGTACGGTCTGGTCGCCGACTTCGAGGCCGCCCACGCCCGCAGCGCGTTCCTGTCCGCGACCGTGACGGTGGCACTGACCGTGACCCGCCGCCGCCCGTTGCCCGAGGACCGGCTGCGCGAGGCGTTGGACTGGGCCGTCGCCCAGAACGCCCCGGTGGTGACGCTCGACGGCTGACCGTGCGCCGCGAGCGGCGCTCCGGCGGCCGGCCTGGCAAGCTGGGGTGATGGAGTCGGTCTGGGACTACCCGCGTCCGCCGCGGCTGGAGCGCGTCAGCAAGCAGGTGACGGTCGTGCACGCGGGGCAGGTCATCGCCGACAGCAGCGACTGCTGGCGGGTGCTGGAGACGTCACACCCGCCGGTCTACTACCTGCCTCGCCGCGACATCGCCGACGGGGTACTCGAGCCCGGCGAGGGCCGGTCGTACTGCGAGTTCAAGGGCGTCGCCGGCTACTGGGACGTCGTGGCCGGCGAGGTCCGGGTGCGGCAGGCCGGCTGGTCGTACGAGAACCCCACCCGGCCGTACGCGGCGCTCGCCGGCGCCGTCGCCTTCTATCCCGGCCGGCTCGACGAGTGCCGGGTGGCCGGCGAACTGGTGCGGGCGCAGGAGGGTGACTTCTACGGCGGCTGGATCACCGCGGACATCACCGGCCCGTTCAAGGGCGGCCCGGGCACGCGCGGCTGGTGAACGGCGGCCCGCCTCAGCGGCAGAGCACCTCGGACAACCCGGTGATGTCGAGGACATCCTGAACCGTGCCGCGGCCGTTGACGACGGTGAACTCGCGCTGTGCCGCGGCGGCCGCCTGATAGCCCTGCACCAGGCCGGCCACGGCGTGCGAGTCGATGAAGCGGGTGTGGTCGAGGTCGACGACGACTTGGGTGACCCCCGGGCGGCGCGCCGCCTCGACCAGCGCGCGGGCGAGGGCGTCACCGAGGCTCATGTCGAAGTCGCCGGACAGGCTCACGCGCAGGACACCGGTCGGCGCCTCCCGCTCGGTGATCGTGAAAGGTGGGCTAGTCACAGCCGCAGTGTCTACCACGGGGGTACGACATCGGCCGCTCAGGGACGGGCCCGGGGAAAGGCCGCCCAGACGTGTTTGGCGCTTCCGGTCGTGTGCCAGCCGACCCGCTCGGCCAGGGCGAGGCAGATCGCCAGCCCGCGCCCGCCGGCGTGCAGGCCCGGGCGGGCCTGGGCCGCGATCGGGGGTTCCTGGACGGCACGGTCGCTGACGTCGACGACGTAGCAGTCGTCATCGCTCAGCAGGCGGACGACCACCGGGGGCAGCCCGTGGCGCAGGGCGTTGCCGGCCAGCTCCGTCGCCACCAGACCCAGGTGCTCCGCCGTCCGGTCCTCGGAGGCAGCTGCGAAGTGCTGCCGGATCCCCTCGCGGATCCGGCCCAGATCGGTGTCGCTCTCGACGCTCCAGGTGAGCAGCACGGAGGTGCGCGCGGGCGGACCGACCATCCGCAAGGGCTCCATGGGCCACACTGATGCCCGCTGGCCGGAACGGGAAACTCGCCTAGTGTTACCGGGGCGCCCGACGGCGTCCGCACAACCTCGTGGAGTCGGCTGATGGCACAGTTCACCGTTGTTCAAGAGGTTCAGGCGCCCGCCGGCGCTGTCTGGGCGACCCTGGTGGACTGGCCCCGCCACGGCGACTGGGCGCCGCTGACCGTGGTGCGAACCGTGCCGGGGCCGGCCGAGGGGCTGGGGGCGGGTTTCGTCGCCCGCACCGGTGTGGGGCCCTTGGCGTTCGACGACCCGATGACCGTGGTCGCCTGGCAGCCGCCGGCCGGCGACGAGGCGGGCGACCGGCCGGGTCGATGCGAGGTGGCCAAGTCGGGCCGGGTCGTGCACGGCCGGGCCTGGTTCGCGGTCACACCGTTGCCGGGCGGCCGCTGCCGTGTGGTGTGGTTCGAGGACGTGACCGTCTCGCCCCGGGCCCTCACCCGGTGGGCGGGGCCGGTGCTGTCGCTCGCCGGCCGGCTGGGCTTCGCGGCCACGTTGCGCGCCCTGGCCCGGGACGTCGAGCGTACGGCCGGGTGACGCCGCCTCAGCCGGCGCGAACGGGGACGGGGAAGACCGCCCAGATGTGCTTGGTCTGCTCGGCGGCGTACCAGCCGACCTTCAGCGACATGTTCATGGCCAGCAGCAGGCCGCGGCCGCCGGCGTCGATCGGGCGGGTGTGGGCCAGCTCGGGGACGGTGGACAGGTCGTGGTCGGCGACGTCGAGGACGAAGTGCTCGTCGGTGCGCAGCAGGCGGATCTCGGTGGGCGGCCGGCCGTGCCGGATCGCGTTGGAGGCCAGTTCGGTGGCGACCAGCACCATGGAGTCGACGACCTCCAGGCCGTCGTCGCCGGGCAGGAGCCCCTGACCGGCGAGCGCCTCGCGCATGGCGGCCCGCAGGTGCTTCAGTTCCGTGCTGGTGTTGAGCACCCACGCGTGCAGCTCGGTCGCTCGGGGCGGGGGCGGGGACGTGATGAGCTGCTGATCCATGCGATGATCTTGCCCGCTCGACCCGGCCCCGAACCCCTCGGCCGGGTTGGGCTCACCTGTCCGGGCCTGAGGCCGATGAGAACTTCGTGGACAACGGGCCGATCACCGGGCGGAACCCCCTCGGCGTTCCGCGCTGGCGGATGACCCGGACGCTCACCGCGGCCATCGGCGCCGACGCGGTGGCCTGGGTGTGGTTCCTGGTCGGGTTGTTCCGCCCGACGCCCCCGATGGCCGGGTGGGCGTTGCTGGCGTTCGCGGTGCCGGTGGCGGCGGCCGCGTCGTGGCGGGCCGGAGGAGAGGGCCGCACCTTCTGGCGGTACGTGTCAGCGGGCATGATCGGCCTGGGTCTGGCCTCGGCCGCCGCGGCCCGCGACTACTTCAGCGGCGACCAGACCGGTCAGCAGATCGGTGGTTTCACCGCGATGCTGTACGTCGCCGGCCTGCTGCTGATGCTGCTGGGTCTGCTGCGCATTCCTGGTGCGCAACGCACCCGGATGGAATGGACGCGCTTCGGGCTCGACGTGGCGACCATGGTCGTCACTGTCCTGATCTTCAGCTGGCACCTGGTTCTGCCGCGCTGGGAGAGCTGGACGGACGGCAGTGCCGCCGGGACGGCGTCGGTAGTCGTCGTGGGCACGGCCGCGATCATCGGCATGCTGGCCTTCGTGAAGGTGTCCTTCACCGGCACCGGGCTGATCGACCGTCGCGCCCTGTACGTGCTGGCGCTGACCGGAGCGGTCGGGGCCGTCGGCGGGGCGATGGCGCCGTTGCTCGCCGAGCGGCCCTACCTCAACACCGGACATGTGCTGCTGCCCACCACCAGCCTGCTGGTCTGCCTGGCCGCCGACCGCCAGCTGCGCGCGACCCGGGCCGGCCGGCCGTCACCGCGGCCGCTGTCGCGCCGGCCCAGCCTGCTGCCGTACACGGCGGTGCTGGCCACCGGCGCGCTGCTGCTGGCCGGCGTGGCCGGCGGCGCCTCCGACCTGATGGCGGTCGCGGTGGGCTCGGTCGCCGTCACCCTTCTGGTCGCCGCCCGGCAGATGGTCGCCCTGCGGGACAACGCGCGGCTGCTCGACGACCTCGACGCGCGCCAGCACGAGCTGGCCTACCAGGCCGGCCACGACAGCCTCACCGGCCTGGCCAACCGCACGGTGCTGACCAGCGAGATCACGGCGGCGCTGGCGGCCGGGCCGTCCGGGGTGAGCGTCGCCCTGATCGATCTGGACGACTTCAAGGCCATCAACGACGACCTCGGGCACGCCGTGGGCGACGCGCTGCTCGTCTCGGTCGCCGAGCGGATCGCCGCCCAGCTGCCCCCGGGCTCCGTGCTGGCCCGGCTCGGCGGCGACGAGTACGCGGTTCTGCTGCGGGGCGAATACGGCCACGCGCTCGCGGCGATCACGGCCGGTATGCGCCGGCCGCTGCCGGCAGCCGGCCACGATCTGGTCGTCGAGGCGAGCGTCGGGCTGGCCGAAGCCCGGCCCGGCGACACCGCGAGCGAGCTGATCCGGCGGGCCGACGTCGCGATGTACGAGGCGAAGGGGCAGGGCAAGGGCCGTCAGGTGGTCTTCGACGACCGGATGGATCAGCGCTCGGCCGACCAGGCCCGGCTGGCGGCGGATCTGCGCTGCGCGCTCGACACCGACCAGCTGCATCTGCTGTATCAGCCGATCGTCGAGATGCCGGACGGCACGCTGGCCGGCGTGGAGGCGCTGGTGCGCTGGACCCACCCCGAGCGCGGCCCGATCGGTCCCGCGGTGTTCATCCCGGCCGCGGAGCGCACCGGGCTGATCGTGCCGCTCGGCGCGTGGATTCTCGAGCAGGCGTGCCGGCAGGCGGTGCGCTGGCAGGAGGAACTGGGTGCCGCCGCGCCGCGTACGGTCAGTGTCAACGTCTCGGCCCGGCAACTGCGCGAGGCCGGGTTCGCGTTCGAGGTGGCCGCGGTGCTGGGCCGTACCGGACTGCCGCCGCACGTGCTCACCGTCGAGGTCACCGAGACTGCTGTCTTCGACGGCGGCACGGCGCTCGAGGAGCTCGAGGCCATCGCCGCGCTCGGGGTGAAGATCGCACTGGACGACTTCGGCACCGGCCACTCCTCGCTGGGCCTGCTGCGCACCTGCCCGGCCGATGTCCTCAAGGTCGACAAGTCGTTCGTCGACGACGTGACCACCGACGGCCCGCAGACGGTCGTGGTGGCCGCCCTGATCGGCATCTGCGACGGCATGCGGCTGCGCGCCGTCGCCGAAGGCGTGGAGACCGCCGGCCAGGCCGCCAAGCTGCATGAGCTCGGCTATCGGTACGCGCAGGGCTACTTCTACAGCCGCCCGCTGCCGGCCGAGGCGATTGCGACGTACGCGCCGGCCCACCAGCCGGCGCTGCGCCACCCGGCCGCTACCCCTTGACCGCGCCGGTGAGGCCGCCGACGATGCGGCGTTCGAACAGGCTGAAGAAGACCAGCGCCGGAATCATGGACAGGGACGTGAAGGCCAGCACCTTCGCCGTGTCGACCGAGTACTGCGAGGCGAAGGCCTGCACGCCCAGCGGCAGGGTGAACGTGTCCTGGTTGTTGAGGATGAACAGCGGCAGCAGGTAACTGTTCCAGCTGTTGATGAAGGCCAGGATGCCGCTGGTGATCAGGCCGGGCACCGAGAGCGGCAGCACCATCCGCCAGAAGAAGCCGAGCCGGCTGCAGCGGTCGATCATCGCGGCCTCCTCGATCTCTTTCGGGATGGCCTGCAGGAACGGAACCAGGATGATGATCGTGGCCGGCAGGGCGAAGGCGATCTGCGGCAGGATGACACCGGGCAGGGTGTTCACCAGACCCAGGTTTTTGACCAGGATGTAGAGCGGCGTGATGGCGACCGTGGCCGGGAACATCAGACCTGCCGCGAACAGCGCGTACATCGCCCCCCGGCCGCGGAACTTGTACCGGGCCAGCACGTAGCTCGCCATCACGCCCAGGGCCACGACGGCCGCGGTCGTGACGACGGCCACGATCGTCGAGTTGCCGACCTGGCGCCAGAAGTTCTCGCTGCCCAGGATCTCGGTGTAGTTGCCGGCCACCCACGGGTCGGGCAGGCCGGCCGGCGAGACGGTGATCTGCGAGTTGGTGCGGAAGCCGCCGACGATGATGTAGAGGACCGGACCGAGCATGACGCCGATCAGGAGCAGGGCGACGAGGTAGACGAACGGGTTGCGCCGGGCCATTCCTACTGCCCTCCGGTGAGAGCGCCCTCGGTGTCGCGGCGCAGGACGAAGCGCTGGTAGATCAGCGCGATGACCATCGAGATGACGAACAGGACGACCGCCACGGCGTTGCCGTAGCCGTAGTTGGCCGCGTTGCGGCCCTCGACCACCATGTACGTGGCCATGGTGGATGTGCCGGCGGTCGAGGCGACGTACTGGCCCCAGATGATGTAGACCAGGTCGAACAGCTGCAGCGAGCCGATGATCGACAGGAACGCCCAGATCCGGATGGTCGGCCCGAGCAGCGGCAGCGTGATGTGCCGCTGGATCTGCCAGAACGAGGCGCCGTCGACGGCGGCCGCCTCGGCCAGCTCGGCGGGGATGTTCTGCATGCCGGCCAGGAACAGGATCACCGCGAACCCGACGTACTTCCAGGTCAGGATGAACATCAAGGTCCAGATGGCCAGCTTCGGGTTGGCCAGCCAGTCCTCGGCCAGCCCGCCCAGGCCGATCGAGCGCAGGATGTCGTTGGCCGCGCCGTTGGTCTGCAGGATGAGCGCCCAGGCGGTTCCCGTGATGACCTCGGAGATCACGTACGGCACGAAGATGAGCACGCGGATGACCGACTGGCCGCGCATCCGGCGGTTCAGCAGCAGCGCCAGCCCGATCGCGACCGGGCCCTGCAGGACGAGCGAGAGCACGAGGATCTCGGCGTTGTGCCACAGCGCCTCGTGAAAGGCGGTGTCCTGCAGGATGGTCTTGTAGTTGTCGAGCCCGACGAAGTTGGTCGGTACGCCGTAGCCCTTCCAGCGGTAGAAGCCGTAGTAGGCAGCCATCAGGACCGGGAAGATCACGAAGCTGACGAAGACCAGGATCGCCGGGCCGGACAGGGCCACGATCTCCAGCCGCTGGGCCCAGCCGATGCCGCGCCGGCGGGGCCGCAACGGAGGCGGCGCCTGCACGCCGCCTCCGTCCCGTAGACGGGTGACCGTCACGTTCAGCCCTTCTTGGCCGCGTCGTTGGTGGCCTTGATGATCCCGGCGACGTCGCCCTTGCCGGCGAGCAGGTTCACCACGCCGACGTTCAGCGCGTTGCCCACGTTCTGGCCGTACAGGGTGTCGAGCCACTGCGAGACGTACGGCGCCTTGTTGTAGGCGTCGAGCACGGCCTTGAGATAGTCCTCGGTGACCGCACCCTGGGCGTCCTTGCTGACCGGCAGCGAGTTGAAAGCCTTGTAGTACGCCTCCTGCAGGGGCTTGGTGAGGATGTAGTTCAGGAAGTCGGCGCACTCCTTCGGGGCCTTCTCGGAGCACGAGAAGCCGTCGGCGCCGCCCATGATCGCGGCCGGGTCGCCCTGTCCGCCGGGGACCGCGGGGAAGGGGAAGAAGCCGAGGTCGGGCAGCGGCTTCTTGTCCTTGGTGAGACCGGCGATCACGCCCGGGTCCCACGAACCCATCAGCTCCATGCCCGCCTTGCCGTTGGCCACCAGGCCGGCCGAGCTGCCCGCGCCCTGCTGGGCCGAGGTGGTCAGGAAGCCGTCGTTGTAGGGCTTGGTGTCGGCGAACGTCTTGAGGTCGTCGCCGGCCTTGGTCCAGCAGGGATCGGTGAAGTTCTTGTCCTTGACCGCGGCGTCGAGCGAGTCCTTGCTGCAGGCGCGCAGGGCGAAGAAGTAGTACCAGTGGGCGGCCGGCCAGGCGTCCTTGGCGCCGAGCGCGATGGGCGTCCCGTTGGCCTTGAGTTTGGCCGCGGCCGCGGTCAGCTCCTCCATTGTGGTCGGCGTGGCCGTGATGCCGGCCTTCTTGAACGTGTTTTTGCTGTACCAGAAGCCGCCGGGAAGGATCGACACCGGTACGGCGTACGTCTTGCCGTCGAGCTGCCCGGTGCCCAGGGCGGCGTCGCCCACCGCCGCCTTGGTCTCCGGCGTGACCAGATCGGTGATGTCCTTGAGCTGGCCCGCCTCGACCATCGCGGCCATCTTCCCGCCCCCGCGCTGCAGGAAGATGTCGGGCGCCGAGCCGGAGTTCAGCGAGGTCTGCAGCTTGCCGTCCAGATCCTCGTTCTGAATGGACTGGATCTTGATGGTGACGGTCGGGTTCGCCGTGTGGTAGTCGGCCACCGCCTTTTCCCAGAACGCCTTGCCGGGCCCGGTCGTGGAGTTGTGCCAGAGGGTCATCGTGACGGCGCCGCCGGAGCCGGAGTCGCCCCCGTCGTCGTCCCCGCCGCTGCAGGCGGTCAGGCCGGCCGCGCTCAAAACCATCGCGGCGGTTACTGCCAAAAATTTCTTAGGTGCCACAGAGTTCACCCCTCGGAACCGAAAGTTTCGGAGTGTTTCCGGAATGTGAAGTCAAGCTATGAAGTGACCAATGTGCATGTCAAGATATTCGCCACCATGAGGTGGAAGTCGTTGTGAACGTGCGCCGTTCGCGGCCGGCGCGGCTCATTGAAGTGAAACGTTTCGGATGCTCTCGGAAGTTGCGTTTGCCCAGTTCGACGGCTGGAGGTCCACAGTGAAGAAGACGCCTGACATGGCCCTGGAAGCTGTCATCAACGTCGACCTCGACGGTCCGCGGATCAGCCGGCACGGCGTGGAGGAGAACAACCACTTCGGCACGCACGAGTTCATGGCCCTGTGCGAACTGCTCGGCGCCGAGCCGTACATCAGCGGCAACGTCGACGTCCGGACCGCGCCGCCGTCCCGGCCGGTCGGCGGCGCGACGCTGACGACCGTCTCGATGTCGGCCAGCCGGAAGGACGGACGGTTGCTGGTGTTGCTGTCCAACTTGGACGCCTTCGCCGCGGCGGAGGTGCGGATCGACGTACGCGGTGGGACGCTCCCCTCGGTCGAGGCTCAGATCCTGACGTCCGGCGCGCTGCAGGACCACAACACGCCGCAGTCGCCGGCGGTGGTGGCGCCCCGCCCGTACGACGGGGTGTCGATGACCGCCGGGGCGCTAGGGGTGCAGTTGCCGCCCCACTCGTTCGTCACCGTCAGCGGCGCGTTGTGAGTCAGTCCGCGCGGTAGGAGGCCCGGTCGAAGTCGGCGTACCCGCCCTCGGCGCCGAGATCCTGCACCCAGAGCCCGACGAAGGCCCCGGTGAAGCCCCACGCCTCGGGCTCACCGGGGACGATCGTGGCGGCGTACTCGTCGGACAGGGTGGTGGCGTCGAAGGTGCGGCCGAGCTCGTACCAGACCGCCATCTCGCCCGGGTTGGTGGTGTAGGCGAACGTCAGGGCCGGCCCGTCGAACCGGACCCGCAGCCCGAGCCGGGGCACGCCGTCGACCACGGTCCGCAGGCCGGGCGCGGCGGCGACCCGTCCGCTGTCGCAGCAGAGCAGGTCGAGCACCGGGGTGCCGTCGTCGTCGGCGGTCAGGTGCAGGTAGTACCAGTTGCGCGAGTTGTAGTACGCGGTGACCCCGGCCAGCTGACGGGTGTTGCGGGGCTCGAACTCGCACGTCGCCTCGAAGGTGGCCCGGCGCGCGGTCACCCGGCGGGCCACGAGGCTCGGCCGGTGCCGGGCCATCGGCGACCGGCCGCCGTGGATCCGCAGATGGGAGGGGCGGGCCGACAGGTCGGCCCAGTCGGGGGTGGCCGGGCGGCGCAGCGTCGACCAGTTGGGGCCGAGCACCGGGGCGTCGAAGTCGTCGTCCTCCACCTGTTCGGAGGAGGGCGGCCGGTCCCTCACGGCGATGCCGGCCGGGGCCGGAACCAGCTCCGCCGGTACGCCGTCGTGGATGCGGGGCCAGGCGCCGGCCGCCCAGTCCACCTTCTGCAGGGCGGCCTCCCGGCCCAGCACACAGCGACCGGCCGGGGCGTGCGGCCGGGCGACCAGGTGGGCCAGGTACCACTCGCCGCCCGGAGTCTGCGCGAGGCTGCCGTGACCGGCCTTCTGCAGCGCCAGCTCCGGGCGGCCGGCCGAGGTCAGCAACGGGCCGCCGGGGTCGACCTCGTACGGGCCGAGCAGCCGCCGCGACCGGGCGACGGTGACCTGGTGGGTCCAGCTGGTGCCGCCCTCGGCGGTGATCAGGTAGTACCAGCCGTCCTTGCGGTAGACGTTGGGCGCCTCGGTGAGGCCGGCGCCGGTGCCGGTGAAGACGAGGCGGGCCGGGCCGGTGAGGCGGCGCTCGTCCGGGTCGTACCGCTGGATCTCGATGCCGGCGAACCGGTTGCGCCCGGGCCGCCAGTCGGCGCGCATCGACAGCATCCAGGTGGCGCCGTCGTCGTCGTGGAACAGCGACGCGTCGAACCCGCGGCCGTGCAGCACGACCGGGTCGGACCACGGGCCGGTGACGCTCGGGGCGGTGATCAGATAGTTCTGCGGGTCCCAGTAGCCGCCCGCGAACGTGGCGACGTCGGTGTAGAGCAAGTGGAACAACCCGTTGGCGTACGTCAGGTTCGGGGCCCAGACGCCGCACGAGTCGGCCGTGCCGGTCAGGTCGAGAAGCCGGCGCTCGGTCAGCGCGCCGCCCAGGGGTTCCCAGTGGACGAGGTCGGTCGAGTGGTGCAGCCGGACGCCGGGGTACCACTCGAAGGTCGAGGTGGCTATGTAGTAGTCGGCGCCGGCCCGCACGATCGACGGGTCCGGGTGGAATCCGGGCAGGATCGGGTTCCGGATCATCCGAGGGCCGGTGCCGTCGTCGCCGACGGGGGACAGGGCGGGCCGGGCGATCGTCATGAAGAGCCCTTTCGCGAGGGTGACGCCGGGGCTCTCGCCACGACGCCACGAGATTCAGCCGGTACGGCGCCGGGGCTGCCGGGGAAAGCAGCCGCCCGGGCACGACAGCCACGCGGGGACGGTGTGGCGGGACGACGGACATCGGGCTCCGTCACTGCGGATCGTGGCCCGCCGGCAGCAACGTTGTCAACAACTTCCGGAAACCTGGCGGAAATATCGAACGTCGAATTCGTTGCCTCGTCGCGGCATGCACAACGCTGGGGGCAGAGTGAGACGGGTAACGTCAGCCGAAAGTTCCGACTGTCCAAACTGTGGACACAGCGAGGCGGTGCGGAGGCAGGATCTGCCTCCGCACCGCTCGCCGGATCGCCGGTCAGCTCAGGCTGAACCGCTGGTTGGCCTGTCCGTTGCAGTCGTAGAGCTGCACCTGCTGGCCGTTGCCGGTGCCCCACACGTCCAGGCAGCGTCCGGACTGGACGCCGGTGATGGTGCCGTTGGAGTTGACGTTCCACTGCTGGTTCGTCTGCCCGTTGCAGCTGTAGATCTGCACCGCCGAGCCGTTGGCGGAGCCGGCCGCGTCCAGGCACCGTGAGCCGTACACGGTCAGCTGCTTGCTCGAGGTGAGCGTCCACGACTGGTTGGACTGTCCGTTGCAGTCGTAGAGCTGTACCCGGGTGCCGTTGTTCTGCGTGGCGCCGGGCACGTCGATGCAGCGGCCCGACTGGGCCCCCACGATCCGGGTCCCGTTGCCGGAGGGCGGCGGGGTGGTGGTCGGCGGGGGCGTCGTCGGGTTGCTCGGGCCGGCCGAGTTGAGCGCGTTGAGCACCGAGGTGTACGCGGCCTTCTTGTTGCCGTTGCCGTCGAACAGCAGCGGGCTCTCGCTGGAACGCCACGAGTCGCTGTCACGCACGCCCCACACCGTGATGCCGATGCAGCGGGGCACGTTGAGGCAGGCCTGGGTCAGCCCGGCGTACTGCGAGGTCGACGAGTTGGTGACGTCGACCTCGGTCAGCGCCACGTCCACCCCGAGGGCGGCGAAGCTCGACAGGGTGGTCTGGAAGTTGCCGGGCAGCGAGCTGCCCCCGGTGAAGTGGGTCTGCAGGCCCACACAGTCGATCGGCACGCCACGCGACTTGAAGTCCCGGATCATGTTGTAGACGCCCTGCGTCTTCGCGTACGACCAGTTCTCGATGTTGTAGTCGTTGTAGCAGAGCTTGACCGACGGGTCGGCGGTGCGCGCGGCGCGGAAAGCGGCCTCGATCCAGTCGTTGCCGGTGCGCTGCAGGTTGGAGTTGCGCCGGCTGCCGTTCTCCTCGAACGCCTCGTTGACCACGTCCCAGGCGGCGAGCTTGCCCTTGTAGTGCGCCATCACGCCGTTGATGTGGTCGATCATCGCCTGGCGCAGCGTGCTTCCGCTCAGGTTCTGCATCCAGCCCGGCTGCTGGGCGTGCCAGGCCAGGGTGTGGCCGCGCACCTTCAGGCCCCGCTGCGTGGCCCAGTTGTAGATTTGGTCGCCCGCGCTGAAGGTGAACTGGCCCCGGTTGGGTTCGGTCGCGTCCGGCTTCATCTCGTTCTCGGCCGTGATCATGTTGAACTCACGGGCGGCGATGGTGCTGTACGTCGAGTTGCTGAGCCGGCTCGCCGCAATGGCCGTGCCGAAGTACCGGCCCGACTGCGCGGCCGCCGCGCCCAGGGTGCTCTCGGCCGCGCTCGCAGCCGGCATCACCACGGCCACGCCCGCGGCCGTGACTGCCGCGACGGCACCGCTGATCAGCAGCCGGACCCGCAGCGATCTGCGTCGCGCGGCGCCGGGTGGGGAAAGAACTGCCACGAGGGGTATCCCTTCTTCTCATCCCCGTCCCGGGCATGCGTCATCACGCACGACACAATCCGATTCCCGTGGGGGCGGGACGGTCGGTGAATCGCGCGGCCGGAACGAAGAACGACGGGCTTCGATTTCGCGTCATGGTGGCACGGGTAACACTGCTGAAACAACTACTTCCGGAAGTTTTGCGGAAGTTGTGGAGAGCCGGCCTCGCCGGTTCTTGGATCCTCGGGGCTACTAGCAGGCATAACTGCCGTCATCCTCAGCTTCGGGACAGCCTGCACCCTTCTCTCCGGTTTGACGGGGAAGGGCTGAACGAAAGTTCCGGGCGATCTGATTGACGCGGAAATTAGTTACTGAAAATCTGTTATGAGCGACGACCTCTTCTTTCCCGAACCGAATCCATTTACATTCTTGAAACTCTGGGAGCGCTCCCGTAACGTCGCTGGCACTTTCTTCGTGCGTCCCCCGGAATCGAGGAATGCGATGTCGATCCGAAGATTCGCCGGCGCCGTCTCGGCGGTGCTGGTGGCCACGGCGGCGGCGCTCGCCGTGGTGACGGCGGCCCCGGCCGGCGCCGCGGTCACCGCCGGCTGCGGCAAGGCGCCGACGCTGACCAGCGGCACCCGGAGCATCTCGAGCGGCGGTCAGAACCGCACGTACATCCTGCGGGTCCCCGACAACTACGACCGCAACCAGCCGTACAAGCTGATCTTCGCCTTCCACTGGCTGAACGGAACCGCCGGCAACGTGTCCGGCGCCGGCTACTACGGGCTCCAGGGCCTGTCGAACAATTCGGCGATCCTGGTCGCGCCGCAGGGCATCGACAACGGCTGGGCCAACACCGGTAACCGCGACCTCACGCTCGTCGACAACCTGACCGCTCTCATCCAGGGCGACCTGTGCGTCGACACCACTCAGGTGTTCGCGCTGGGCTGGAGCTACGGCGGCTCGATGAGCTACGCCGTCGCGTGCGCCCGGCCGGCGGTCTTCCGTGCGGTCGCCGTCATCTCCGGGGCCAACCTCAGCGGCTGCAGTCCCGGTAACCAGCCGGTCGCGTACCTCGGGATCCACGGCACCCACGACAGCGTCCTGAACATCTCGCAGGGCCGGTCCATCCGGGACACCTTCGTGCGCAACAACGGCTGCACCGCGCAGAACCCGCCCGAGCCGGCCCGGGGCAGCCTGACCCACATCGTCACGACCTACGCGGGCTGCCGGGCCGGCTATCCGGTGGCCTGGGCCGCCTTCGACGGCGACCACACCCCCGAGCCGGTCGACGGATCCACCTCGACCAGCGGCGCCCGCACCTGGGTCGGCGGCGAGATCTGGAAGTTCTTCACCCAGCTGCCCGGCACCACGACCCCGCCGGTCACGACCCCACCGACCACCACGCCGCCGCAGCCCGGCGCCTGCGCCGCCACCTACCGGATCACCGGTCAGTGGCAGAGCGGCTTCCAGGCCGAGGTCACGGTGACCGCCGGCGCCGCCCCGCTCTCCGGATGGCGGGTCGCCTGGACCTTCGCCGACGGCCAGACCGTCAGCCAGGTCTGGGGTGGCCGGGCCACCTCGAGCGGCAGCGCGCAGACGGTCGCGAACGAGAGCTGGAACGGCAACCTGGGCGCGGCCGCCTCCACCACCTTCGGGTTCCTCGGCACGTGGAACGGCGCCAACAGCGTGCCCGCGGTCAGCTGCACGGCGGCCTGAGCTGCCCGAGGCCCGTCTCTCAGATTCACGTGGGAGCGAAGCGAGAGACGGGCCCCGGGCTCGGGGCCACGGCCGGCGAAGTCGCCAGGTCGGCTTACGGCGTTGGCCGGTTCTGCGGAACGCCGGTGCGGCCGGTGAGCCTCGCGGGGTTCGGGTGCGGCCCGGGGGAGAAAGAAGCGTCCCGTTGGTCGGTTCTGCGGGAGCGCCGGTGCGGCCGGTGAGCTTCGCGGGGTTTCGGGTGCGGCCCGCGGGAGAAAGAAGCGTCCCGTGGATCGAGGGGAACTGATCGCCGGGCGCTACCGGCTCCGGGAAGAGCTGGGGCGCGGGGGCATGTCGGTGGTCTGGCGGGCCGACGACGACGTGCTGGGCCGTGAGGTGGCGGTCAAGGTGCTGTCGGCCGTCCTGGCCGACGACCCCGATCAGCGGCGCCTCATCCGCGACGAGGCGCGGGCGGCCGCCCGGCTGCGGCACGCGAATGTCGTCGCCGTCTACGACTACGGCGACTTCGCCCACGGCGGCCGGACACTCTCGTACGTCGTGATGGAACTGGCCGACGGGCGGACCCTGGCCCAGATGCTGAGCGGCGGCCGGCTGCCGTGGAAGGTCGCGACGCTGGTCGGCGCGCAGGTGGCGGCGGCCCTGGCCGCGGCCCACGCCGACGGCATCGTGCACCGCGACGTCAAACCGGCCAACGTCATGGTGACCAGCGGGGGAGTGAAGCTGGTCGACTTCGGCATCTCGGCCGCGGTCGGGGCGTTCGACGGCGGCGACGGCCAGCTCGTGGGCACGCCGGCCTACCTGGCCCCGGAACGCATCAAGGGCGGCCCGGTGCGCCCGGCCACCGATGTGTACGCCCTCGGCGTGCTGATGTACCTGGCGCTGGCCGGGAAGATGCCGTGGGACGCGTCCACCGTGACCGGAATGGTCAAGGCGCACGTCTACGCCAAGCCGGCGCCGCTGCCGCTGATTCCCGGCCTTCCCCTCGTGGTGACCCGGCTGGTGTCGCGCTGCCTGGCCAAGCGGCCCGCCGACCGGCCCAGCGCCGTCGAGGTCGCCGACGTGCTCGGCGAAGTCGCGGGCCTGCCGTCCGCCGCCCTGCTGCGCAGCGTGTCCGCTCCCACCGTCACGTTGCCGCCGGTTCGCACCCGGCGTCCCGGCCGGGCGGTGCTGATCGCGGCCGGCGCGGTCACCGGACTTCTGGCCGCGGGCGGCTTCTGGTGGACCGATGACGGCCCGGCCCGCCCGGCCCAGGCCGACGCGGTCACCGTGCCGTCCACCTCGGCGACGACCCCGGCGCAGAAGCCGAGCACGTCGAGGGTCACTCCGCGGCGGACGGTCCGGTCGGTCGCCGTGTCGCAGCAGCGGGTGCGGGCGGTCGTCCAGCCCGCGCCGAAAGCCAAGCAGGCCGCGAAAGCCAACCAGGCCGCGAAAGCCAAGCAGGCCGCGAAACCCAAGCAGGCCGCGAAACACAAGCCGCCCAAGGCCCCCAAGCCGCCGAAGGCGGGCAAGCCGCCCAAGCACCCCAAGAAGGCGGGCCCGGAACACCGCCAGCCGTAGGGTCGCTCAGCCAGGGACTGATCGGTGCCGGGGCCGGGGCTTACGGCCTGCCGGCCTGGGAACGCCAGGTCGCGACCGGGGTGAGCGGCACCAGGCCGGGCCGTTCGGCCGTCGTGCTCAGGTCGACGCGGCGGCCCTCGTCGGCCGAGCGCAGCAGGGCGGTCATGGCGTCCAGGACGTGCAGGGCCAGAGCGCCGGTGGCCCGCGGCGACGGTGCGGCCAGCATGTCGAGCAGGCCGACGCCGCGGGCCGCGTCCACGTAGCCGGCCGACGGCGGCACGACGCGCCACTCGGTGCCGCCGAGCTCGAAGAGCCGCACCTCGCCGGCGAAGTAGTTGGGGTCGGGCACCGCGAGGCTGCCGGTCTCGCCGTGCACCTCGATCGGCGCGGCCGTGGTGCGCACCGCGTCGAAGCTGGTGGTGATGGTGGACAGGGCGCCGCTCGCGTGGTGCAGCACCCCGGTCACGTGTGTGTCCACTTCGACCGGGACGCGCTCGCCGGCCCGCGGCCCGGTGCCGATGACGCGGGTGAGCCGCGGCCGCGAGGCCGCACCGGTGACGGCGACGATCGGACCGAGCAGATGGACGAGCGCGGTCAGGTAGTACGGGCCCATGTCGAGCAGTGGGCCGCCGCCGGGCCGGTAGTAGAAGTCGGGGTTGTGGTGCCAGCGTTCGTGACCCGGAGTCGCCATCACCGCCACGGCGGACAGCGGCCGGCCGATCAGCCCGGCGTCGATGGTGGCCCGGGCCGTCTGCACGCCGGTGCCGAGCACGGTGTCGGGAGCGCAGCCCACCGTCACGCCGGCGTCGACGGCCCTTTCCAGCACGGTTCGAGCCGCCGGCATGTCAGCCGCCAGTGGTTTCTCGCCGTACACCTGCTTGCGGTGGGCGATGGCGTCCAGCGCCACCGACGCGTGCGCCGACGGAACCGTGAGGTTGAGAACCGTACCGAGGGAATTGTCGTCAAGGAGATCGCCGACCGGTAGCGGACGGCAGCCGGGGATGCCCTCCGCGACCGTCACGGCCCTCGCCTCGTCGAGGTCGGCCACGGCCGCCACGGCGACCGCCGGGTGGTCGCGCAGGGTCTTCAGGTAGGCGCCGGAGATCCAGCCGGCGCCTACGATGCCGATGCGGTGCGGCTCGCCCACAGCATTCCTCTCTCGATCACGGTCCGTACGCTCGGATGGCCCAGGACGTCGAGGCTGTGCCCCGGTGTGGTGACGACGATCCGGCCCGCACCCCATTGCCTGGTCCAGATGGCGGGTGAGGTGATCGGCCGCCGCCACGGATGCCACGGCTGGACCGGGTGGGTGGTGGTGGCCAGCACGTCGATCAGGTCGTCGTGCAGCACCCAGTACTGCTCGGTGGTCAGCTCGAAATCCTCGAGCCCGGCCGTGACCGGGTGCTCGCGGCCGAGCGGGGTGAGGTCGACCGTGTGGGGCAGAAAATTGTCGGTCTCGTCGCCGCAGCGGGCGCCCGGTTCCTTGCCGGGGTGGGTGGCGAACTGGCCGCCCACCAGCTGCAGATAGTCCGACGAGGCGCGGAACGAGTCGGCGATGCCGCCGTGCCAGCCGGTGAACCCGGTGCCGGCCGCCACCGCCGCCCGCAAGCCGTCCAGCGCCTCGCGCTCGATCTCGGACATGGTCACGCATTGCACGATCAGGTCGATCCCGGCCATGAGCCGCGCGTCGCCGTAGACCGTTGTCGATTCGCTGATCCGTACGTCGAATCCGTGGCCGGCCAGGAAGGGCAGGAACAGGTCGGTCGCCTCGACCGGCCGATGCCCTTCCCAGCCGCCACGCACCACCAGAGCGTTGGGCATACCCAACGCCTATCATCGACTCACACGAGCCGCCAGTTGTTGTCCGCGCTGCCGTTGTCGGCGTCCTGCACCACCTGGGCGCCCCACGTGCTCGAGCCGTTGAGTATGCCCAGCAGCTTGCCGCTGTTGACGTTGCGGATCTTGTAGGTGCCGTTGCCGTTGTCGACCAGGGTCCAGCGGTGGTCGGCGGTGCCGTTGTCCGACCACTGCAGCACCCGTGCGTTGTCGGCCGTCGACATGTTCTCGACGCCCAGGACCTTGCCGCTGTTGGCGTTGCGGAACCTCACGGCGCTGCCGTCGGCGACCCGCACCCACTGATGGTCGGCGGTGCCGGTGTCGCCCCAGACCACGGCCAGGCCGCCGTCGGCCGTGGACATGTCCTGCACGCCCAGCACCAGGCCCGTACCGGCGTTGACCAGCTTGACCGTCGTGCCGGTGCCGCCGCCGGTGTTCCAGTAGACGGCGTAGTTGAAGCCGTGCGCGTCGTGGAACGGGCCCAGGTTCACCGTCGAGCCGTTGGCCGTGGCCGTGAAGGTCAGGGCCGACGTGCTGGTACGGGTGATGGACGAGGCGGTCAGGGCCGGCGGCGCGGACAACGCCGTGCTGCCGTAGTTGCCGCACAGCACGGCCGGCCCGTACGTGACCGCCTGGATGCTGGGGTTGTCGTTGGCGGCCTGCAGGATCACGCGCATGGGCAGCTTGACCGTGAGGGTGTCGCCGGCCGCCCAGGTCCGCGTCACGGTCGCGTAGCTGCCCGGGGTGGCGGTGACGTTCTGCGGTACGCCGTTGACGCTGATCACCGGGTTCTGGGTCCAGCCGGGGATGCGTACGCGAATGCCCCAGGAACCACTCGGCGAGCCGGACAGCGTCAGGGTGGTGGTGTCGCCGGCCGGATAGGTCGTGGACTGGGTGACGGTGATGCCGCGCTGCGACCAGGTGAGCGTCGACGGCACGAACAAGTTCACGGTCAGCGTGGTGCCGGCGTAGAAGTAGATCGAGTCCATCAGCTTCGTGTTGGTCTCGAGGCCGGTGCCCTGGCAGCACCAGAACGAGTTGTAGTCGGTCGACCAGGTGCCGCCGCCCCAGGCCGGCCCGACCCCGCGGCGCCCGCCGGGCCGCAGCGGCGTGAAATACGTGACGCCGCCGTGGCTGTCGGCCGAATTCTGGGCCCCGACCAGATGGTTGAGCAACGCCCGCTCGTAGAAGTCGAAGTAGCCGGCGTTGTTGGGGTCGAGCGCCCACAGCTCGCGCGTCAGCTTGAGCATGTTGTGCGTGTTGCAGTGCTCGCAGGTGTCGTCGGTCAGGTAGCCGGCGATCGCGTTCGGGGCCCGGAAGTGCTCGGCCTGGCTGTTGCCGCCGATGGCGTACGTGTGGGCGCGGGTGGTGATGGTCCAGGCGTTGGTGGCGATGTCGCGGTAGCGGGTGGCGCCGGTCGCCTTGTACTCGCGGGCGGCGCCGATCCACTTGGGCACCTGAGTGTTGGCGTGCAGCCCGTTGAGCTGGTCGGCGTTGGCGGCCAGCGGGGTGAACACGGCGGCGTGGTCGAAGCGCTGCGCCGCGGTCAGCCAGCGCGCGTCGCCGGTCTGCTGGTAGATGTCGGTGAGCACCTCGTTCATGCCGCCGAACTCGGTGCCCAGCATCGCCTGCATCTGGGACGAGCTCAATCGCGCCGTACGCGTGTCGACCCACCCGGCCAGCGCCAGCAGCACAGTCCGCGCCTGCGTGTTGCCGGTCCAGCGCCACACGTCGAGCAGGCCGGCCAGTGTCTTGTGGACGCAGTAGTACGGCACGTTGCCGTTGGACAGGGTCCGCGCCTCGAGGGCGGTGAAGTCCGATTCCGGAAAGCCCGACAGGTAGCCCGTACCGAAGCCCGCGGCCGCATTGTTGGCCTGGCACTCGGCCAGTTCGGCGACCATCTGGTTCGCCTTGTCCCGGCACGTCGTGTCACCGAGCACGGCGTAGGCCTGGGCCCAGGCCGTCAGGAAATGGCCCTGCACATGGGACCGGAACGGGAAGCTGGGCGCGTCCCAGCCCCCGTTGGCCGTGGCGCCGTTGGTGGAAAGCCGGTGGTTGGCCCGGAACACGTAGAGCAGCCGGTCGACGTCGACGAACCGCAGGTAGCTCAGGGTCCGGTTCTGGTTCTCGAGGAACCGGCCCGAGGCCAGGCGCACCTGGCCCAGCTCGAACGGGAACGCCGCCGCGCCGATGTCGGTGCGGGCCGGGGGGACGACGGCGGCGGCCGCCGGTTGCGGGTCGAGCGCGGTGACCACGGCCGCCGCGCCTCCCGCTTGCAGAAGGCGGCGGCGGCTCATAGCGGGGAACGGCATGGCGGAACTCCTCAGGGGGCGGTCATGGTGAAGCGTTTGACGGTCACGGATCCACCCAGGGCCTGGGTGGCGTAGTTGAACATCGCGAACCGGTAGCCGGGGAAGAACTGCCAGGCGTTGTTGAGCGTGAAGGCCGGGCCGAGCCGGGTGAAGGTCACCCCGTCCGTGCTGTACGAGAAGGTGGCCTGCCGTCCCGACCCGGGCCGCACGTCGGCCTGCGCCCGCAACCAGATCCGCCCGCCGGAGACGGCCGCGCTCGCCTGTTCCGAGCCGGTGCCGGTGGTGCCCCAGCTGCTGTTCATGGTCAGCCCGGTGGTCATCACGACCCGGGTCTGGCCGTTGTCGCGCCGGACCCCGACCCAGGCCGACGAGTCACGCAGCATGGCCAGCCCGGAGCGGTCGCCGTCGCGCATCGTGCTGTGGTCCAGCTCGACGGTGGCGGTCGAGGCCGGACCCTGCACGCGATGGGTCAGCGTGTTGCGGGCGTTGTAGAGGTCGTTGGTGACGGTCGCCGTCTGCAGCTGCAACCCGTTGTTGAGCGACCATCGGGAGTTGTCCGGGTTGTGGTTCCACTCCCAGCGCGGCCCCAGCGTGGAACCGCCGAACGTCTCGTCGGACAGCATCGATTGCACGGTCCGCGAGGTGGTGATGTTCGGTTTCGGGTAGGTCGTGCCCCAAGCGCCGTTGACGGTCTGCAGCACCGGCCAGCCGTCCGAGCTCCAGCTGATCGGGGCCAGGGCCGGCACCCGTCCGCCGGGGAAGGCGTCGACGAACGACATGTAGTACCAGTCGCCGTTCTGGGTCTGCACCAGCCCGCCCTGGTGCGGCACGCCGCCGCCCGAGATGGGACCCGGCAGATTGAGCAACACCTGCTTCATCTCGTACGGGCCGAAGGGGCTGCTCGAACGCAATACGTACTGGCCGTTGGCCGGGCGGGTCAGCCAGATGTAGTAGTAGCCGTTGCGCTTGTAGAACCGGGCGCCCTCGAGCGTGCCCACGCCGGCCGGGGTCTGGAACACCTGCTGGGAGCGGACCTGGCTGAGCCCGTCGGCGGAGAGCTGGGCGACGCTGATGCTGGTGTTGCCGTACGCGACGTACATCGTGTCGTTGTCGTCGATCAGCAGCCCGGCGTCGTAGTAGCAGCCGTTGATCCGGGCCCGCTTCGTCCAGGTGCCGTCGACTGCTGAGGCGGTGTAGACGTAGGTGCGGTTGTACTCGATGCAGCCGATCCAGTAGTACGTGCTGTTGCTGCGGCGATACTGCATGGTCGAGGCGAAGACGCCCTTGACGTACGCCCGGGAGCCGTTCAGGTCGTAGGCCACGGAGTCGAAGTCGAGCCGGGGCACCGAGTGGCCCGCGTACTCCCAGTTGACCAGGTCGTACGAGCGCAGGATGGGCGCGCCGGGGGAGTAGTGCATGGTCGACGCCGACCAGTAGTACGCGTCCCCGACCCGGATGATGTCGCCGTCGGCGAAGTCCTGCCACACCACGGGGTTGGTGAAGGTGCCCGACGGCGGGTTGGTCGTGCCGCCACCGACCCGCACGAGCTGCCACTGCTGGTTGGCGCCGCCCCAGTCGTCGTACTGCACGATGTTCGCGCCGTCGGTGGTGGCGGCGTTCTGCACCTCGACCGCCTTGCTGCTGTGCCGCGCGATCAGGCGGACGTAGCCGCCGTCGGAGTCGGCCAGGCGGAACTGCTGGTTGGCCGAGTTGTTGTCGGTCCACTGGTTGACGGCGGCGCCGTTGGCGGTGTAGGCGCCGGCCACGTCGAGCACCTTGCCGGAGTGGCGCGACTTGAGGCGGTAGAAGCCGCTCCCGGAGTCGACGAACTGCCACTGCTGCTGTTTGCCGTCGTTGCGGGCCCACTGGGTGATCCGGGCGCCGTCGGTGGTAGCCAGGTTGTAGACGTCGAGGGCCTTGCCGCTGGTCCGGTTGACCAGCACGTACCAGGCCGAGGTGTCCACCGTCGCCGCTTCGGCGCCGGGCGCACTCAGCAGCACGGCGGCGCCGGTGAGCAGGACCGCGAAGAGGGCGGTCAGTCGTAGTCGCATGAGGACTCCCGCAACGATATGTGATCGTTCACAAACTGGGAAGCCTGATGTTGCCAGAATGTTGCGGCCGACTCAAGGCATCGAACTTCTCAGATATAACGACGCCTTGGAGCGTCAAGCCGTAACAGTTTTTCGCGCCCGTCTTTCGCAGTTGCCGCCAGCGAGTTCGTCGTGCCAGCTGCCTGTTAACGTTCACTGATTCGTCGCGTCGTCGGCCGGTCCAGGCGCGTCCCGGAACTCAGGACCCATATCGGCGATCAGCCAGCGGCTACGGCCATCTGCTCAACCTCGACCGGTGACAGTTCGCCGCCTGATCGTCTTATTTGTTCGGCCCGTTGGGATCGCTCCCAGCACGGGCGGATCGCCCTAGGGTGGTGGCCATGCGGCATCGAACTCAGGGTCCCGGTTAACCGGCATGCAGGATGCCAGCTGCGACGAGGGCGACGGATCGTTCTCGTCGTCCAGCCTCGCCGACATCGTGAACCGGTATGCTCGGTACCCGAGGATCAGGCTGACGACCCCCGGTCACTCCAGCCACCACCCGCCCGGTCTGGCGGTCGACTACCG
The DNA here is from genome assembly GCF_026626335.1 of Paractinoplanes pyxinae. Classification (GTDB taxonomy): domain Bacteria; phylum Actinomycetota; class Actinomycetes; order Mycobacteriales; family Micromonosporaceae; genus Actinoplanes; species Actinoplanes pyxinae. The sequence goes on from NZ_JAPNTZ010000001.1 coordinate 123,402, forward strand.
GCGTCTCGGTCAGGTCGGCGTCGCTCGTTCCCGGGTGTCGGACGACATGACCGTCACCACCGACAGCGCCGACGTCTACGCGCTGGCGCTCGTCGGCTCCGGCGGGCTGCGGGTCGACGAGGGACGCCGCCAGTGGTCGCTCACCCCGGCGACCGCCGGGCTCTACCGGCCACCGGCGGCCGTCCGGCGCAACCGGATCGCCGCCGGCACCGAGCTGATGTACCTGCAGATCGAGCGCCGTGATCTGGAGCGGCATCTGGAGGCGCTGATCGGCCAGTACGTCGAGGGTCCGGTCGACTTTCGCCCCGAGCTCCCGACGCACGGGGAGCCGACGTGGTTGCGGCTGTTCCGGGTCTACGCGGGAGTCTTCGACGGCTCGGACACCGCGCTGCACCGGCCGATCGTCGGTGATCCTCTGCGCGAGGCGATGATCAACGCCGTTCTGTACGCCGCCGACCACCGCTATCGGGGCCTGCTGCACCGTCCGGCCGGCCCCGCCCGCCCCCGGCACATCCGGCAGGTCATCGAGGCCATCCACGCCGAACCGGAAAGGGCGTACACCGTCGCCCTGCTCGCCCGGATCGGCGGCACGAGCGTGCGCTCGTTGCAGCAGGGCTTCCGCGACCACGTCGGCCTGGCGCCGACCGCCTACCTGCGACGCGTACGGCTGGAACGAGCCCACAGCGACCTGCTGAGCGACGGCGGCGACACGGTCGCCCGGGTGGCGCACCGGTGGGGCTTCACCCACCTCGGCCGGTTCGCCGCCGCCTACGCCTCGGTGTACGGCGTCGCGCCGTCGGCCGCCCGGGAACGACGACCGGCGGCCGCGCGACCGTGAACCCCGGACGGCCGTCGCACCCACGAGCGCGACGGCCGTTGCGCACCACCGGGGATCAGGTGACGGTGCAGGCCGGGGTGGCGGTGGGGCCGGCGCCCGTGCCCTGGAAGCCGAACTCGGTGTGGCCACCGGCCGGGATCTGCCCGTTGTACGTCACGTTGCGGAAGCTCACCGTGCCCGGCGAGCCGGTCGCCGTCGCGTTCCAGGTGCTGGTGACGGCGCTGCCCGAGGGCAGGGCGACGGCGACGGTCCAGCCGTTGACCGGGGCGGACCCGGCGTTGACGCGCACGGTCGCGACGTAGCCGCCGTTCCACGAGTTGAGCGACACGGTTGCGGCGCAGGCGCCCCCGCCGCTCGGGGGCGGCGAGGTGGTCACCGGCGGGGAGCTGGGCGGTGTGGTCGTGCCGCCGGCGTTGAGGGCGTTCAGCACCGAGGTGTACGCGGCCTTCTTGTTGCCGCCCCCGTCGAACAGCAACGGGTTGTCGTCGCGCCACGAGTCGCTGTCCCGGATGCCCCAGACGGTGATGCCGGTGCAGCGGGCGACGGCCAGGCAGGCCCGGGTCACGGTGGCGTAGATGTTCGCCTGGTTGCCGCCCTGCTGGACGTCCAGTTCGGTGATCTGCACGTCGACCCCGAGGTCGGCGAAGCGCTGCAGGTTGGCCTGGTAGCTCGAGTCGATGCCGGTGCCCAGGTGCGACTGGAAGCCGACGCAGTCGATCGGGACGCCGCGGGCCTTGAAGTCGCGGACCATGGTGTAGATCCCGGTCGACTTCGCGTTGATGCCGTCGGTGTTGTAGTCGTTGTAGCAGAGCTTGGCGGCCGGGTCGGCGGCCCGCGCGGCGCGGAAGGCCGCCTCGATCCAGTCGTTGCCGGTGCGCTGCAGGTTGGAGTCGCGCCGGCCGCCGCTGCCGCCGTCGGCGAACGCCTCGTTGACCACGTCCCAGGCGTAGATCTTGCCCTTGTAGTGGCCGGCGACCTGGGTGACGTGGTTGATGGCGGCGTTGCGCAGCGCGCTGCCGGACAGTGACTGCGCCCAACCCGGCTGCTGAGCGTGCCAGAGCAGCGCGTGCCCGCGAACCTTGGACCCGTTGGACAGGCCCTGGTTGAGGATGCGGTCGCCGTTGGTGAAGGAGAACCGGCCCTGCTGCGGCTCGGTGGCGTCCCACTTCATCTCGTTCTCGGGCGTGACCGAGGTGAACTCGGTGGTGAGCAGTCGGGTGTAGGTGCTGTCGCCGAGCCGGCCGGCGGCGATGGCGGCTCCGAAGTAGCGGCCCTTCTCGGCGGCCGAGGCGCCGAGCGTGGTGGCCGCGTCGGCCGTGCTCGCGAACACGAGGCCGGTCGCCGCCGTCGCGGCGGCCGACACCATCGCCAGCAACGCTGTCCGGCGTGGGCGTTTCCGGATCTGCATGAGATCTCCAGGGGAACGGCGGAATGGGCTGCGGGAGCGCTCCCATAGACAATGGCAAATGGTGCCGGAGCATTTCAAGCCCACAATCACAAATGCGGTGGCTGCGCCGAGGGGCCGGGCGTAACAGAAACTGCCGGCGAAATTGAGGCGAGGCGCCACCTTTTTTACGAGAATGTTGCGGCTATCATCGGCCGTCATCGGCAAGTGGGCCGCACGGAGGTGTGAGTGGCGTTGCACAGCGGCGGGGCGGGCGGCCACGCCGGTATGGAAGGCGCCCGGCGCGGCGACGGCGTGACAGAGAACGACGAGACGAATCCGATCGGCCTGGTGACCGCCGCCCGCGACGGGGATCGCGACGCCGCCGACGCGCTCATCGCGGCCCACCTCCCGTTGCTCTACCGGGTCGTCGGGCGGGCGCTGGACGGACACGCCGACGTGGACGACGTGGTGCAGGAGACGGTGCTGCGGGCGTACCGGGACCTGCCGACGCTGCGCACTCCGGCCAGCTTCCGGTCCTGGCTCGTCGCCATCGCCAACCACCAGATCAGCACCCGGCTGCGGTCGTGGCGCCAGGACCAGGACCGGACGGTTCCGCTGGACGACGCCGGGCGCGTCCCCGACCCCGAAGCCGAGTTCGCCGACCTCACCCTGCTGCGGATGGGCCTGTCCGACCAGCGCCGGCAGGTCGTCGCGGCGACCGCCTGGCTCGACCCCGACGACCGCGAGCCGGCGGCGCTGTGGTGGCGCGAGGTGGCCGGTGAACTCACCCGGGCCGAGGTGGTGGCCGCGCTGGGCTTGCGCTCGGCGCACGCCCGGGTACGCCTGCGGCGCATGCGAAACCAGCTCGACCTGAGCCGGTTCGTGGTGGCTGCCCTGGAACAGAGCCCACGCTGCCCCCAGCTGGACGAACTGGCCCGGGACTGGGACGGCACGCCGGGTCCCCGCCGGCGCAAGCGCTTCGCCCGCCACGTGCGCGACTGCCGCGTCTGCGGGGCCGCCCGGTCCGGCTTCGTGCCGCTGGAGCGGCTGGTGCTCGGCGCCTCCCTGGTTCCTCTGCCGGCTGCGGCCGGGGGTCTCGCGGCGGGCGCGGTCAGCGGTGTCGCGGCCGGGGCGGGAGCAGCCGGTGGTGCTGGGGCCGGCGTCGCCGCCGGCTCCGGCTGGTTCGGGCCGGTCATCGGGGTGAAGGTGGCCGCGGCCGTGCTGGCCGGCGCCACCATCTCCGGCAGTGTCTATCTCGCGCTGCCCGATCCGTCCGGGACGCCGCAAGGCGTGACATCGGTGGCGCCGCCGGCCGTGGCGGAGCCGTCCGAAGAGGTGACCCCACCGCGGCGGACCCGCCCGCCGGCGACGACGTCACCGGTGACGCCGTCACGACCTGCCGCCACGCCGAGCGCGACCGGCCTGGTGCCGGCCGGGCCGGTCGTCCTCCATCCGGCCGCCGATCCCGGCGTCGTCATCGTCCTGGACGGCGAGCAGATGGTCGAAGGGACCGGAGCCGAGGGCATCGTGGTGACGGCGCAGCCCGGCATCGCCGACCAGAAGTGCCTGTCCCTGCGCTCGGCCGACGGCCGGTACGTCCGGCACGCGTCCTTCCGCATCGTGCTCAACACCGAGGAGGACCGCGACCTCTATCGCCGGGACGCCACGTTCTGTCCCGAGCGCGGCGCGGAGGCCGGCACCGTGCGTTTTCGCTCGTCCAACTACCCGGACCGGCTCGTGCGCATCCTCGACGGCCGCCTGCGCCTGGACCCGGAGGAAAAGACCGCCGCCTACGTCCAGCAGTCCACCTTCCGCCTCACCACAGCGTAATTGGCAGATGCGAGAAAAAGACGGTCCCGGATAAGCGTTACGAGGAAGGCAGTTCGGAAGTCGCCGGCGGTGTGCGTGTCATTTGCTTCGCTATCTGGAAAAGGGCCACTCGTAAATGTGATACGGCGGCACCGGGCGTGGCAGCGGCCGGAAAGCCGCACTTGGAACGCGTGGGAGCGCTCCCGTAATCTCCGGGCACCGTTGTCCCCTGAAGGAGAATCCCCATGCGAAAACCCCGGAGATCTGCGGCCGCGATGTGGTCGGCCGGCGGGCTCGTGCTGGCCTCGGCCGCCGTCGTCCTTGCCCAACCCGCTGGAGCGGCGGCGGCCGGCTGCTCGGTCCGGTACGCCGTCACGTCGCAGTGGCAGGGCGGGTTCGGCGCCGAGGTGGCGATCACCAACCTCGGTGACCCGTTGACCGCGTGGACGCTGGGCTGGTCGTTCGGAGCGGGACAGGCTGTCACGCAGGCCTGGAACGCCACGGTGACCCAGAGCGGGGCGGCTGTGTCTGCCCGGAACGTCAGCTACAACGGGTCGGTCGCCACCGGCGCCACCGTGTCGTTCGGCTTCAACGGGTCGTCGGGGGCCACCAACCCGGTGCCGACCGGCTTCACCGTCAACGGGATGGCCTGCAACGGCGGCACCACGCCGCCGACGACACCGCCCACCACGCCGCCGACGACACCCCCGACGACACCGCCCACCACGCCGCCAGTGGGGACGCCGGACATCAGCGTCAACAGCGCCACCCGGTACCAGACGATCGACGGGTTCGGGGCCGCCGTCTCGATCTGGGGTGGAGCCTGGTCGACCGCCGAGACGCAGACTCTGGTCGGGCTCGGCCCCGATCAGCTCGGCCTGTCGATCGTACGGACGGGAATCTCGCCTGTATCCGGCGAATGGCCGACCCAGGTGAACGCGTTGCGCACCGCCAAGTCGTACGGCTCGGGTGTGAAGATCCTCGCCTCGCCGTGGACGGCGCCGGCGGCGTGGAAGACCAACAACAGCCGGGTCAACGGCGGCAAACTGAAGACCGACTTCTACGACGACTACGCCAACCATCTCAACAGCTATGTGCAGTACATGCGTGCGCAGGGCGTCCCGGTCGACGTCACCTCGGTGCAGAACGAGCCGGACTGGCACTCCGACTACGACTCGATGGACTGGAGCGGCGCCGAACTGCGCAACTTCGTGCGGGACCAGGGCGCCAAGGTGCAGAACACCAAGCTGATGGTGGCCGAGGCGGTCAACCTGAACTACGGCTACACCGATCCCACCCTCAACGACGCGGCCGCGCGCAACAACATCGGCTACATCGGCGGCCACCTCTACGGCACCGAGGATTCGGGGCGGCTCAAGCCGTACGCACTGGCCGAGCAGAACAACAAGCCGGTGTGGATGACCGAATGGAACTTCCACGAGGCCGACGGCAACGGCTCGAACATCTGGGGCAACCCGGGCAATCAGGCGGTCTGGAACGAGACGCTCGACGACATCATGCGCACCGTGCACAAGTCGATGGAGTCGAACTGGAACGCCTACATCTGGTGGTACGGCAAGCGGTACTACTCGTTCATCGGTGACGGCGAGGCCGCCTACGGCACCACGGCGGGGGCTCCGCTCAAGCGTGGGTACGCCTTCTCGCAGTACGCGAAGTTCGTCCGCCCCGGCTATCAGCGAGTGGCCCTGACCAAGAGTGCCAAGGCGTCGCCGCTCGAGGTGACCGCCTATCAGGGCGGCGGGAAGATCACGCTGGTCGTGCTCAACCGCTCGAACAGCGCGGTCGGCAACGCGGTGGTGCAAGCGCCCCAGAACGTGGCCAGGGCCGAGTACTTCGTGACCTCGCAGAACGTCAACGCGGCCGCGCAGCCGGTTGCTGTGAACGGTGGCCAGGCCACGGTCACGGTGCCCGCCCGCAGCATCTCGACCGTCGTTTTCACCCTGTGACACCAACTGCTGCCCGTCTCAGTGGAGGGCGGGCAGCAGGTGGGTCGGTGGATCAGCGCTGGCGGGTCAGCAGGCCGGGACGGTAGGGCAGCAGGCCGTAGTCTCCGCCTGAGCTGGGGGAGCGGCCCTGGTAGAGCAGTTGCAGGTGGCAGGGGTCGATCGTGTTCGTCTGGTCCGCGCTCGTGCGCAGCAGCTCGCCGTGGCTGATGTCGTTGGTCCAGGTGGCTCCGCTGTTGGCCTTGCCCGCGAACGGGTTGTTGTAGGTCGTCGCGTTCGGGGTCCAGGCGCCGCCGAGGCTGGTTGCCGTGAACGAGCGGAAGTAGCGTTCCCAGGAGCTGGTCCTGGCCTCGATGATCATCAGGTACTGGTTCTGGCCCTGCACCTTGTAGACCTGCGGCGCCTCGAAGATGTTCTCCGAGGTGTCGCTCATGATGGTCGTGTAGCTGGAGCCGAAGCTGCCCGGGAAGTTCCCGATCGGCATGATCTGGCGGTAGATCTTGCCGTTGTCGCCGGCGAAGAACAGGTACATGTTCTGGTCGTCGCCGATGATCGTCTGGTCGATCACGCCGGTGCTGGAGCCGGTGATCGACGCGGTCGACAGTGGTTGCGGGGCCGACCAGCCGTTGGCGTTGGCCGGGTTGGTGGACGTGCGGTACGAGAACGCGGTCGGGCCCCACTGGTGGGCCAGGATCCAGATGTTCTTCGGCGCGAAATAGAACAGCGACGGTGCGACGGCGCCCTGGCTCATGGTGTTCTGACTGGCCGAGCCGAGCTGGTCGAGGTTGTCGACCAGGCCGAAGTTCATCGAGCCCCAGCCGCCGGTGGCGCTGCTGCTGTGGGTGGTGGCGTACACCAGTTGCCGGCCCTGGTAGGGGGCGATGGTGAAGTCCTTGAGGGACGCCCAGCCGGACTTCGGCTGCGCCAGGGGGCCCGTCGACGACCAGCGGTACGACGAGGGCAGGGCGCACGTGGCCGGCGGCGTGGTGGGCGGAGTCGTCGGCGTAGTGGTCGGTGGGGTGGCCGGCGGCGGTGTCGTGGTGCCACCCGTGCAGGCCACGCCATTGACGGCGAAACCGGTGGGCACGGGATTGGTGTTTCCGGACGAGCCGTTGAAACCGAACGACACCGTTCCATCGGTGCCGACCGAGCCGTTGTAACTCGCATTCCGTGCGCTTACCGCCGACCCGTTCTGGGTCACCGTGGCGTTCCAGGCCTGGGTCACGCTCTGGCCTGCTTCGAACGACCACGTCAACGTCCAGGCCGTCAGCGGATCGCCCAGGTTGGTGATCGACACGTTGGCGCCGAAACCGCCCTGCCACTGCGAGGACACGGCGTAGGTGACCGAGCAGCCCGCGGCCGCGGCGCCGGCCGGCCCCGCCACGGCGACCGCCGCCGAGGCCAGGGCCACGGCGCCGATCGCGACCAGGCCGACGCCGGTCGTCCGAGATCTGATCATGGTAACGCTCCCTAGAAATAGGCGTTCGTAAATGTTACGGGAGCGCTCCCACAGTCAGTCGGAAAGGTGCGACGAAAAAAGCCAGCTCAGGGGTGGGGCGAAAAGACGTAACAGTTTTCCGGCAGGCACTTGTCGCGGATGAAGGGAATCAAGGGCAGAGGGACTTCGGCTCCGTGCCCGGGAAGTAGCGGGCCCAGTCCACAGTGACCGGCCCGGCGCAGATCTCGCGGACGACCCGCGGCACGTCGCTGTCCAGCTGCCACAGCGCCCCGCGCGGACCCAGCACCGCGACCCGCCCGCCGTCGGCCCGGGGCGAACCCAGGTGCAGTCCCTGCGCGTCCAGGGAGAGCAGCGCCGTGGCCGACGCGGCGTCCCACAGCTGGACCCGGTCCGGGTCGGTCAGGGCCACGGCCGGTGCGCCCGGGTCGAACGCCGTGATCGTCGGGTGCTCGAGACCCTCGACGCGGGCCACCGTGCGGACGGCCCAGGAGTCGCGGGCGTCCAGCACCATCGCCTCCCCGGCCTCGGAGGCCACGGCGACCAGCCCACCGGGTCCGGCCGACGGATACATGCGGTACGGCTCGCGCGCGAGTGTCGCCGTCCGGGCGCCTTCGAGCGTCCACTGCTCCAGGGTGTACTCGCCGTCGCCGACGCGCCGGCACAGCAGGAGCCCGGAGCCGTCGGGCAGCAGGGCGGTGCTTTCGACGTCGGATGCGGGGAACCGGCGTACGGCATCGTCACCGACCCGCCACAGGACGGCGGTGCCGTTGCCGCCCATGGCGGAGATGAGGGTGCCCGTCGCGTCCATGCTGTCGGCCGGCGGCAGCTCGTCCGGAACGGGGATCCGGCGGGGCCGGTCGAGATCGGACAGGTCCCACAACGTCGAGGAGGATCCCTCCTGGTAGAGCGCCCGGTGCTCGTCCGCGCTCAGCAGACGCAGAAAGCTGTCGCCGGTCGGCAGGGCTCCCGCGGGGAGCCATGAGGCGCCGTCGGGCCGCCACAACTGCTCGCCGGTGGTCACGCCCGGCTCCATCGTGATCGCCACCTTGCGGCCCGGCGTGGTCACGAAGCCTCCGCCGAGCGAGGTGGCGGTGGCGGCGGCGTGGGCCAGCACCAGCATGTCGTGGGACTGCTCGCTCGGGGCGACGCGGTGGGCGGCCAGGGCCAGCACCTCGGCGTCGTGCGGGCGGGCGGCCAGCAGGCCGCGGGCGGCGTCCACGGCTCGCAGCGACATCGCGTCGTTGCGCTGGCGGGTGGCCGAGCGCTGCGCCGTGACCGCGACGGCCGCCGTGCCGGCCAGCAGGACGGCGAGAGCGGCCAGCACGGCGACGAGCCGGCGCAGCCGGCGGGTGGCGCGCTGCTCCGCCGCGATCCGGGCCTGTTCGGCGGCCGACGCGGCGTCGATGAAGGACCGCTCGCGCGGGTTGAGCCGGTCGCGCAGCCGGGCCGCCTGTTCGAGACGCACGCCCCGGTACAGCGTGTCGGGGTCGCGGCCGTGCGCCTCCCACACGGCCGTGGCCTCGCTGATCCTAAGGTGCGTGCGCAGGTCGTCGCGGTTGGCGGCGATCCAGCCGACCAGCCGCGGCCAGGCGTGCAGCAGCGCCTCGTGGGCCAGTTCCACGCTGTCCCGGTCGAGGCTGATCAGGCGGGCGGCGGCGAGCCGCTCGATCAGAGCGTCCGGCACGTCCAGGTCGGCCCGCCGGACGCGTCGTTTGGTGTCCTCGGTGCCGTCGCCCGGCACCACCAGCCGCAGGAACAGCCGCTGGGCGGCCGCCCGGTCCGGTTCGCCCAGCCCGTCGAAGGTCTGTTCGGCGGTACGGGCCAGCGCGTGCCGGATGCCCCCGGCGTCCTCGTAGCCGGTGAGCGTGAGGACCATGCCGCGCCGCCGGCGCCACGTCTCGGCCAGGGTGTGCGAGACGAGCGGCAGCGCGGCCGACTGGCCGGCGACGTCCGAGACGAGCCGGGCCACCAGCGCCGTCTCCAGCGACGCCCCGGCCCGCGTGGCCGGCTCGGTGATCGCCGACCGGAACTCCTCGGCCGACATAGGGCCGACCAGCACCTGCGCGCGGTGCAGGGCGGCCACCAGCTCGGGATGGCGCGCGCAGTGCCCGTAGAAATCGGCCCGTACGCCCACCACCACCCGGCTGTGCGGGCCGGCGGCCGAGGTCAGCGCCCGGACCAGCCAGTGCCGGGCGTCGTTGTCGCACAGCGTGAAGCACTCCTCGAACTGGTCGACCACCAGCAGCGAGTCGTCGGCGGCCTTGGTCAGCCAGCCCCGCAGCGCCTGCGGATCGGCCGCCAGGTCGTCGCGGACCCGGTCGACCGGCTCGTCGGCGAGACCGGCCACGGCCACCGCCAGCTCGGCGACAGGGTCGGCGCCCGGCGTGACGACCAGCGGGGTCCGCCGGGTGCGGGCGGCCAGCCCGGCCCGCAGCAGCGACGACTTGCCCGCGCCGGAGGCTCCGAAGACCCCGGTGAACGGCCGCTCGTCGACCAGGGTCAGCAGCGTGTCGGTCAGCGCCTCGCGGCCGAAGAAGCGGTCGGCGTCCTCGACCTGGTAGGCGGCCAGTCCGACGTACGGCGGCGGTGTCTCCTGAGGTGCGCCGGGTTGCCCGGCGGCCAGGTCCCGCCACCGGTCGGTCCACTCGTCGGCGTCCCCCGCGCAGGCCCGGACGAACGCGACGGTGACCGCGAGACTGGGCAGCCGGCGCCCGGCCACCGCCTCGGACAGCGCCGCGGCCGAATAGTTGGTCCGCCGGCCGAGCTCGCGGTACGTCGGCCCACCGGCGCGGCGGCGCAGCCGCCGCAGATCGCCGGCGAACCGCAGCAACGGCGAGTCCTCGGATTCCAGCGGTCTTTCCCGTCTAGGCACCGTTCCTCCCATCGTGGTTGACCAATGTGCTGTATATACGACGCGTTCCAGCCCGGTTACCCCGCGCGCCCGCGCGGGGTCATGTTCGGCGTCTGTTGTTCAGCCTCAGTCATCGATCCTGAACAATCCCCGAGCTCCTACGGTCCTGGTCATCCGGCCTGTGCCGTGGACTCAAGGAGCGAACATGAACACGAACCTCTCCCGCCGGGCCTTCCTCGGCCTGGGCGCCGCCGTCGGCGGCGGAATGCTGCTGTCGGCCTGCGGCGGCGGATCGGCGTCCGGCGGCGGTGACGGCGGCCGCCTGAAGTTCTGGGACATGCCGTGGGGGCAGGCGAACTACACCGCGGCGGCCAAGAAGCTGACCGAGGCGTACCAGCCGGCGGGCAGCCTGCCCAAGGCGACCTACCAGGGCCTGCAGTGGGCCAACTTCAGCCAGACCTTCTCGTCGGCCATCGCCTCCAAGACCGGCCCGGCCGTCAGCACCGGCGGCGGCTTCCAGGCGTTCCAGTTCGCCGACCAGGGCGCGATCGCGTACGCCGACAACGTGGTCAGCCAGTTCCGGAAGGACGGCACGTACGACGACTTCCTGCCCGGCCAGCTGGACGCGATGAAGACCGCCAAGGGCTACGCGGCGGTGCCGTGGCAGCTCGACTTCCGGGTCTGGTGGTACCGCAAGTCCCTGCTCGACGCGGCCGGCGTCCAAGTGCCCACCACGTGGGACGAGCTGCTGACCGCGTGCCGCACGCTGGCCGGGCGGAAGCTGTTCGGCTTCGGCACCGGTGCGGGCGCCGGCAACAACCTGGGCAGCCAGGGCCTGCACCTGATGATGCTGAACAACGGCGGCGGCCTGTTCAACGCCGACGGCAAGGTCGACGTGGTCACCGAGGCCAACCTCGAGGCGATGCGCTTCGTCCAGGAAATGGTGAAGGCCAAGGCGGTCGACCCGGCATCGGTCAGCTACACCACTGACAACCTCATCACGCAGTGGCGGAACAAGAAGGTCGCGATGGGCATCCACACCGCGGGGCTGGACACCGACACCGGTGAGACCGACGGCGACCTGCAGGTGATGAGCCCGCTGACCGGTCCCGGCGGCGCCAAGGCCGGCCTCGTCTTCCAGAACAACATCATGATGTACGCCGACACCCCGTCACAAGAGGGCTCGGAGGCCTTCCTGTCGTACTACATCCGCAGCATGAAGACGCTGTGGCAGCAGAACGTGGTCGCGGGCCTGCCGGTGCTCAAGTCGATCGTCGCCCTGCCCGAGTTCCAGGCGCAGAAGGCCAAGGCGAAGATCATCGCCGAGTGGGCGCCCGTGGCCAAGACGTTCGCGGCCAACTCGCCGACCCTGTTCGGCGGGCTCGCCTCGGTCGACTCCAGCCAGCCGATCACCCAGTTCGCGCAGACCGTGCTGGCCGGCCAGGACCCGAAGCCGGCGCTGGAGACGCTGCAGAAGGCGCTGGAGGGAATCGTCAAGTGACGATCACCGCCGCCTATCCGAAGACCGAGGCCACCCGTGCGCGAAAACCGCGGCGGGCCCGGCGGATGCTGCTCTGGCTGGTGGCGCCCTCGCTGGTCCTGCTGCTGCTGATCAATGCGTACCCGCTGGTCTATGCCGCGCTGCAGTCGGTGCGGGACGGCTCGCTGATCAATGCGGGCGACTACGTCGGGCTCGAGAACTACCGGGCCACGCTGACCAGCCCCGCCTTCTGGCGTTCGGTGCAGTTCACGCTGATCTTCACCGTGGTCGGGGTGTTCGGCAGCTGGCTGGGCGGCCTGGGGCTGGCGCTCCTGCTCCGCACCCGCATCCCCGGCCGTACGGTGTTCAAGACGTTGCTTCTGCTGCCGTGGGTGGTTCCGGTCGTGGTCTCGTCGACGGCGTGGAACTGGCTGGTCGCCACCCCGCAGAGCCCGCTGCCGAGCCTTGCGGAAGCCCTCGGGCTGGGCTCACCGCTCTTCCTGGCCGACCCCGTGCTCGCCAAGATCACGGTCTGCGTGTTCAAGGTGTGGATCAGCGTGCCGTTCATGATGATGCTGGTCGGCGCCGCCCTGGCCGGGGTCGACGGCGCTGTCTACGAGGCCGCCGAGGTGGACGGCGCGACCCGCTGGCAGCAGTTCCGGCACATCACGCTGCCGATGATCAGCCGGTCCACGTACATCTCGTGGATCCTCATGACGATCTTCTGCGTCAACGACTTCCCGACCATTTTCCTGCTCACCGGGGGCGGGCCGGTCGACGCCACCACCTCGCTGGTGGTGCTCTCGTACCGCACCGTCTTCCAGAACTTCCAGGTCGGGCCGGGTGTGGCCATCGCCTTCCTGATGACCGCGAGCCTGGTCGTCGTGTCCGTGGCCCTGTACCGGCAGATCAGAAAGGCGCACGTATGACGACCGACCGCGGCCGGTGGTGGCGCTTCACGGCGATCCTGCTCATCACCGCAGTCGTGCTGGTGCCGGTGGCGGCCGTGCTGATCCTGTCGCTGCGCCCCGGCGTGGCCTCGGGCAGCACCGCCGCGTTCGGCCTGGCCAACTTCACCCACATCTTCGCCGACATCCCGACGCTGACCTGGTTGGGCAACAGCCTGGGCGTGACCCTGGCGACGGTGGCCGTCTCGGTCGCGGTGGCCGCGCCCGCCGGGTACGTGCTCTCCCGCGGTCGCAGCCGGTCGGTCTCGGCGTACTCGTTGTTGTTGTTCGTCGTTCAGTCGCTGCCGGTGATCACCGCGGTGATCCCGCTGTTCATCCTGTTCGCCCGGGCCGGGCTGGTCGACAACCTGGTCGGCCTGGGCATCGTCTATGTCGGCGCGTCGATGTCGGTGGCGATCTGGATGATGGCCGCCTACATCGACTCGATCCCGGTGTCGCTGGAGGAGGCGGCCTGGATCGACGGGGCGTCGCTGTTCACCGGCTTCACCCGGATCGTGCTGCGCAACTCGCTGCCCGGCCTGCTGTCCACCGCGATCTTCACGTTCCTCGTCTCGTGGAACGACTACCTGGTCGCCATCGTGTTCCTGCGCTCGCAGGAGCGGTTCACCCTGCCGATCGGCGTCCAGACGTTCTTCCAGCAGAACGGCACCGACTGGGGGTCGGTGATGGCTTTGGCGGTGGTGATGATGCTGCCCCCGGTCATCGTCTTCGCGACGCTCAACCGGTACTTCAGTGTCGGCGGTATCGGCGGTTCGCTGGCCGGCACCTGAGGCGCACCGGCGTCAGGGCCCGGGGTCCTGACGCCGGGACGCCCTCAGTCGCCGTCGTTGATGGTCTTGCGCAGGGTGGCCAGGCTCTGGGCGATCAGCCGGGAGACGTGCATCTGCGAGATGCCGAGCTTGGCAGCGATCTGCGTCTGGGTGAGGTTGCCGTAGAAGCGCAGGCTCAGGATCTGCTGCTCACGCCGGGGCAGGGCGGCCATCGCCGGTTCCAGGGCCAGCCGCATCTCGGTCAGCTCGTAGCCGTCGTCCTCGCCGCCCAGCGTCTCGCCCAGCTCGGGCGAGCCCTCGTCGCCGGTGGGCGCGGAGAGGCTGTCGGTCTGGTAGGCGCGTGCGCCCTCCAGGCCCTCGATGACCTCTTCCTCGCTGACGCCCAGGTGGACCGCGACCTCGGCGACGGTCGGCGCCCGGTTCAGGGTCTGGGTCAGGTCGTTGTTGGCGCTGGTGATCCGCATCCGCAGTTCCTGCAGGCGGCGGGGCACCCGGACCGACCAGGTGCGGTCCCGGAAGTGCCGCTTGAGCTCGCCCAGGATGGTGGGGATGGCGAAACCCGCGAACTCGACCCCGCGGGACGGCTCGAACCGGTCGACGGACTTGATCAGGCCGACCACGGCCACCTGCAGCAGGTCGTCGAACGGCTCGCCGCGGCCGTGGTAGCGCCGGGCCAGGTGCTGGGCGAGCGGCAGCCAGGCCTCGATGGCCTGGTCGCGGACGCGCCGGCGGCGCGGGTCGTCCGCCGGCAGGGTGGCGAACTCGGCGATCAGGGTGCTCGCCGCCTCGTCCTGGCGTGCGTAGGCAGTCGATGACATGGACCACTCCGATCGTTGCGGTGCTTCGCTGAAGAAGCTAGCGCAAAGTTGCGTCGTTTGCTGCGTCGTTTCCATCGTCGCCGCACCGACGCAAGATCGCAAGGCGACACGTCAAGGCGGGCTCGGCCGCGCAGGGGCCGGATCGCGCGGCGCTCGGTTCCGGGCAGGCGCCTGAATCCAGGCTGAAAGACGCGGGGTGGCGTCGGCGACGCACGCGTGCAAGGGTGCGGCAAAGCTTGGCGGCGCGATCGAGAGAGTCGGATGAACCTGGAGCGCGGGGGAGTGGCGCGGAAAGCCGGCGCGGCGACGGCCGTGCTGGCGGCGGTGGCCGCGATGGTGGTGGCCAGTCTGGCCAACCTGAACGGCGACGTGCGTTACGCCCTGGGCACGCTCGAGACGGCCACCCGGGGCGGCGTGAACTTCTGGGACATCTTCGTCTCGCGGCCGCTCGGCTACAAGATCTTCATGGCCGCGCTCGACGAGGGGCGCGTCCTGGTCGTCGGCGAGACCGCCTCGGACACGACGAATTACGTGATCCGCGCCGAGACATACCTTCTGGTGCTGGCTGTCGTCGCTGTGCTGTTCGTCGGGATCCGGCGGGTGTCCGGGCTGCCCGGCGCGGCCGGAATAGCCGGGGCCACCGGGCTGGCGCTGATCGTCGCCCCGCCCTGGCACTTCCTCGAGCCGGACTGGGTGGCCGCGCTGGCCGGCGCCCTGGCGGTCGGCGCCGCCTGCGCGCCCCGGCGGTGGTGGGTCGGCGCGCTGCTGGCCGGCCCGGTCGCGATGCTGGTGGTGGCGGTCAAGGCGTCCACCTTCCCGATCGCGCTGATCGCCCTGCTCATCATCGCCGTGTACGACCGGCGCCGGGCCGCCTGGACGCTGCTGTCCACCGCGGTCCTGACCGGAATCTGGTTCTACCTGGTCCGGCACTTCGAGCCGTGGGAGTGGATCTGGCTCGGCGACCTGGCCAACCTCGTGCACAGCGCGCCGCAGCGGATCTACAAGGACGAGCTGATCAAGCTGCGCGACGCGATCGGGGACGCCGCCGTGCTCACGCCCGTCCTGGTGCTGGGGCCGGCCGCCGCGGTGGCGCTCATCCGGCGCGAAACGGGCGGCCGGCGGTGGTTCGGCGCGGTGATCGCGGTGCTCGCGGCCGGGTTCTCGCTGGCTCCCGCGTACGGGCAGGGCGAGTTCTTCAACTACCACTTCGCGTCCAGCGTCGTGCTGGCCGCGGGAGCGTGCGGCGCCGCCTTCGCGCTGTGCCCCGGGTTTCGCATGCCGCTGGTCGTGGCCGCGCTGATCGCCACCGGAGCCAGCCTCGTGCTGCTGCGCCAGCCCGCCCCCTGGCGGCTGGAGCACGCCACGACGGTGGTCTGGGCGTACGAGGGGGCCGCGGTCGTGCTGGCCGTCGCCGCCTGGTTCTTCGCCGGCCGTACGGGGCTGGCCCTGCCGTGGTTCGCCGGGGTGGTCGTGCTCAGTGCCGCCTTGCTTCCGCCCGTGCTGCCCGGGCACCCGTACTCGTTCAGCAATTACAACTACACCGTGCCGGTCGGCCGCTCGTCCGACGCGCCGCTGACCGAGTTCGGCCGGCAGCTCGGCCCGGACACCCCGGTGCTGTATCTGACGTACGGCACCATCAACCACGCCATGGGCAACCCGACGAGTTGCCGCTACCCGTCACCCCTGTGGCTGCAGCGCGGGGCCGTCCTGCCGCGGATGCGTGAGCGGCAGAGTTACGCCGACAACCTGCGCTGCCTCACCGAGGACAGCGACGCCCGATACCTGATCATCCAGAACGGCTGGTTCAATCTGCCGCGGTCGGCGCCCGACGTGCGAGCGCTGATCGACCAGCGCTTCGACTGTTCCGCGGCGGCCCGGATTCCCGCCCCGCCGCCGCTGGTGGTCTGCCCGGCCCGGCCGTGAATGCATTTGCCGGACCAGCCGATCGGACCATTCCTGACCCCCGGAGCGCGCGTTACGTTCGCGAATGGAGAGTCGCGATTGTCAATTGATCACAATGATTCGGGGGAATCATGCGCATCCACCTTCGAAAGGGGGCGGCCGGCGCTGTTGCCGCGGTGACAGCCCTGGCCCTGATCGTCGCCCAGCCGGCGCCGGCCAACGCCACCTCACCCGACGAATTGTTCGCCAAAATCCTGGTCAAGCAGGTGACCGGCGCCCACGCCAAGCAGCACCTCGACGCCCTGCAAGCCATCGCCGACGCCAACGGCGGCAACCGTGCGGCCGGGACGCCCGGCTACCGCGCCTCCCGCGACTACGTCGCCGGCAAGCTGCGCCGGGCCGGTTACAAGGTCACCCTCGACCCGATCAACTTCGTGCAGAGCTGGACCGAGAACAGCCCGCCCATGCTGAACCGGACGGCCCCCACCGCCAAGGCCTACGTCCCGAACGAGGATTTCTACACGTTCCAGCCCTCGCCCGCGGGCGACGTGACGGCCCAGGTGCAGGGCGTCGACCTCACGCTGCCGCCGAGCCCGGCGCCCGCGTCGACCAGCGGCTGCGAGGCCGCCGATTTCAACGGTTTCGTCGCGGGCCGGATAGCGCTGATTCAGCGGGGCACGTGCGCATTCGCGACGAAGGTGCGGAACGCGGGATTCGCCGGCGCCTCCGGAATCATCATTTTCAACGAGGGGCAACCCGGGCGTACCGACGCTTTCCCGATCGACATCGGGGAATGGCGGGCGAATATCCCGATGGTCTTCGCCGATTTCGCCGTCGGGAACGAGCTGGCCGCCATTCCAGGCGCCACCGTCCGGCTCAAGGTCGATGCCACCCTGACGCTGGGCACCGACCACAACGTCATCGCCGAGACGCGGCTGGGCAACCCGAAGAACGTCGTGATGGTCGGCGCCCACCTCGACAGCGTGCCGGCCGGTCCGGGCATCAACGACAACGGCTCGGGCACCGCCGCGATCCTGGAGACCGCTTTGCAGATGCGGTATTTCCCCGTACGCAACAAGGTCCGCTTCGCCTTCTGGGCCGCCGAAGAGATCGGGTTGCTCGGCTCCGACCAGTACGTCGAGGGCCTGACCGCCGCCCAGCGGGACAGGATCCGGCTCTACCTCAACTTCGACATGGTGGCCTCGCCCAACTACGCCTACAAGATCTACGACGGTGACGACTCCGACGCGGTGGGCTCGCCGGCCGGACCGCCCGGTTCGGCGCAGATCGAGCGGCAGCTCGCGGCCTTCTTCGACCGCCGCGGCCTCGGCCACGTCGGCACCGACTTCGACGGCCGCTCCGACTACGGCCTGTTCATCGCGACCGGCATCCCCGCCGGCGGCATCTTCACCGGCGCCGAGGGCATCAAGACACCGGAAGAGGCGGCCCTGTTCGGCGGCACCGCCGGCGTCGCCTACGACATCTGTTACCACCAGGCCTGCGACACCGTGGCCAACCCGAACATGACCGCGCTGGACGTCAACGCCGACGCCATCGCCGACTCGACGGCCCGGTTCGCCTTCAACACGAGCGCTATCCCGTGACCGCGGTGGCCGTCCGGCTCAGCAGCCGGGCGGCCTCCCGGCCCCAAGCCGGCAGGCCCTTGACGTCGACCAGGGCCAGCGCCGCCGCGGCCTCGGCCCGGCCCTCGGCCCGCTCGCCCCGCGCGAGCAGCAGTTCCGCGAGCGCGGTGCGAGCCGGGATCAGCGGCCACGCCGCACCGACCCGATCGGCCTCGGCGATCACCTCGCGCAGGCCCTGCTCGGCGACCTCGACGTCGCCCTGCCGGTACCGCAGGCGGGCGAGGTACAGCCGGGCGTCCGCCATGGCCAGCGGCAGCCGGTACGGCCGGGCCAGGAAGCGCAGCAGCCGCTGTTCCAGCCCGGCCCGCCGGTCGACCGCCAGGTCCAGCCCGAAGCTGGTCAGCTCGACCACGGGCCGCAGCCGTTCGTAGTCGGCGTCGTCGACCAGCCGGCTCCCGGTCGCCAGCATCGTGGCGGCCAGCGTGGTGTCGCCGACGTGCAGCGCGCCCTGGGCCCAGTTCAGGCAGGCGCGGGCCCGCTCGCGGGGGTGGCCGGCGAGGCCGGCGGCGGCCGCGGTGACGGCGTGGCCGGCCGTGGGGTCGCCGCTCTCCAGCAACAGGGACAGCCGGGCGATCTCGACCGCGAGGACGGCCGACGGGTCGCCCGACCGGGCCGCGGCGGCGGCCGCCTCGGTCCAGCGGGCCTGATGCTCGGCCAGGTGCCGGTCGGCCACGGTGTCCGGGGCGGACAGCACGGCCAGCGCCCGGGCCCGCGTCCCGTGGTGCCGCAGGTACGGCACCGCCCGTTCGATCTCCTCGTAGCCGGCCCGGGCCTCGCCCTGCTGGCGCAGCATCCGGCCGAGGGCCAGCCCCAGCTCGCCGCGGGCGCCCGGGGGCAGGCGGCGGTCGGCGATCAGCTCGCGCAGCACCGGGATGGCGGAGGCCTGCGCGACGCTCTCGATGGCCGAGCGGCCCAGCTTGACGGCGAGGCGGGCGCGGACCCGGCGCGGCACGTCCGGGCTCTCGACGGCGCCGAGCAGGAAGCGGGCGGCCGTGCCGTCGTCGCCGCGGGCGGTGGCCAGCCCGGCGGCGGCCTCGGCGTTGCGGACGTGGTCGGCCTGGCTGCCGGCCTCGCGGTAGTGGTGGGCGAGCCGGGCGTACGGGCGGGGTTGCTGGTCCTCGAGCAGGCGGGCCGTGCGCAGATGCAGCAGGCGGCGGGTGACCGGGGGCAGCAGTTCGTGCACGACCTGGCGGGCGAGGGTGTGCCGGAACCACAGGCGTCCCTCGCGCTGGTGCAGAAGCCCGGCCGCACGGGCCTGCTGCAGGGCGGCGGTGATCGTGTCCTCTTCGGCCTGGACGATCGCCGCCAACGGCCACGGATCGGCGGCCTGACCCAGCACGGCGGCCGCGCCGAGAATCTCGCGGGCGGCCTCGTCGAGGCCCTGCAGGCGGGCGACCAGGACGTCGCGCAGCAGGGCCGGGACGGCGAGGTCGGCCAGGCGGTCGGGGTGCGGGCGGTCGGCGCCGGCGCCGCCGTCGGTCAGCAGCGACCGCACGACCTCCTCGACGAGGAACGGGATGCCGGCGGTGCGCTCGTACAGGTGGCCGGCGAGCGCGCCCGCGTCGGACCCTTCCAGCAGAGCGGAGCCGAGCCGGCGGACCTCGGGGCGGGTCAGCGGCGGCACCCGCAACCGCCGCAGCGCCGGACCCGGGTGCCAGCCGGGCGGAAGCTCACCCTCGCGCACGGTGATCAGGATCGTCAGCCCGGGCACGGCAAAGGCGCCGAGATGGTCGAGCAGTTGCAGGGTGGCCGGATCGGCCATCTGCAGGTCCTCCAGCGCGAGGACCATCGGCGCCAGCGCCGCCAGCAGGGCGGCTGCCGCTCGCAGCAGCCGGGCGCGTTCGGCGTCGAGATCGAGCAGTGGCGCCGGGGCGGGCGGAAGCCGGTCGGCCAGGGACGGCAGCAGCCGGGCCAGGACACCCGCCTCCGCGTCCGGCGTCCGCATCGGCGGCAGGGTGCCGGTGGTGTGCGCGACCCGCAGTCCATCCAGGAGCGGCCCGAGCGGCTGCGGCTCGCGCAGGTCGTCGCAGTGGGCCACCACCACGGGCCGCCCGCTGTCCTCGAGCGACTCGGCCACCAGCCGGCTCTTGCCGACGCCGGGCTCGCCACTCAGCAGCACGAGGGCCGAGGGCCGGGCCAGTTCGGCGCGCAGAGCGGCGAGCAGGCGGCGCCGCCCGACGAAGGGGCCCGGCGTGGGCAGCGCGAAGAACGAGGTCAGCTGAGACACCGGAAGGGACGATAGTCCGGCCTGTTTCGGGCAGCTACTCATTCGGTTTCCATCTTGTTAACGACCAAGATCGACACCGGATGGATCGATCGCGGTGCTTATAGCGTCACCGGCACTTCAGGCCTCTGATCGAGTCGAGGTGTTCCGTTGTCGCCCATCCCATTCGGCCGGTCCGTGCCGCTCATCGTCGCGGCCGTGACCGCGCTGGCCGTGACCCCGCCGGCGCCCGCCCAGGCCCACGCTCCCGCCCCTGGTGCTCCCGCCGCGAAGAGCTCCGGTTCTCCCGCCGCCAAGAGCTCCAGCACGACGATCACCCTGATCACCGGCGATCAGGTCACCGTCCGCCCCGGCGCCGTCGTGGTGCGCGGCCCGGACGGCGAACCCGTCGGCGCCCACATCACCACCGTCGGCCCCGACACGTACGTCTACCCGGACAGCGCCCTGCCCTACGTCGGCGCCGGCCGGCTCGACAAGCGGCTGTTCAACGTCACCTACCTGCTGCGCGAGGGGTACGGCGACAGCGCGACCGGTCAGTTGCCGGTCATCCTCGGCTACCAGGACGCCGCCACCGGCCGCCGCGCCGACAGCGTTCCCGAGGCCGGCACCGAGCTCCGGGCTCTGCCCAGCATCCGGGGCCGCGTCGTGGGCGCGGACCGCGACCGGGCCGACGAGTTCTGGGCGTCGCTGACCGGCACGTCGATGCGCGGCACCTCCATGCGCGGCACGTCGATGCGGTCCACCTTCGCCCACGGCATCAGCCGGGTGTGGCTGGACGGCAAGGTGCACGCCGATCTCGCCGACAGCGTGACCCAGATCGGCGCCCCGTCGGTGTGGGCCGGCGGCAACGTCGGCGACGGCGTCGATGTCGCCGTGCTGGACACCGGCGTCGACGCCGGGCACCCCGACCTGGCCGGCCAGATCGAGGCCGGCGCCAGCTTCGTGCCGGGCGAGGACGTCACCGACGGGCACGGGCACGGCACCCACGTGGCCTCGACCATCGCCGGCACCGGGGCCGGATCCGGCGGCCGCGAGCGCGGGGTCGCCCCCGGCGCCGACCTTGAGATCGGCAAGGTGCTGGACAACGGCGGCTCCGGCCAGGACTCCTGGATCATCGCCGGCATGGAGTGGGCGGCCCGGGAGCGCAAGGCCAAGGTCGTCAGCCTGAGCCTCGGCGGCGACCCGACCGACGGCACCGACCCGATGAGCCTGGCCGTCAACCAGCTCAGCGCCGAGACCGGCGCCCTGTTCGTCATCGCGGCCGGCAACAGCGGCCCCACCGAGACCACCGTGGGGTCGCCCGGCGCGGCCGACGCCGCCCTCACCGTGGGCGCGGTCGACGGCGACGACCACCTGGCCGAGTTCTCCAGCCGCGGTCCGCGCTTCGTCGACGGCGCGCTCAAGCCGGAGATCACCGCACCCGGGGTGGACATCGTCGCCGCCCGCGCGGCCGGCACCACGATGGGCCAGCCCGTCGACGAGCTCTACACCACGGCCTCCGGCACCTCGATGGCCACGCCGCACGTGGCCGGCGCGGCCGCCCTGCTCGCCGCGCAGCACCCGGACTGGACCGGCGGGCAGCTCAAGGACGCCCTGGTGAGCACGGCCAAGCAGACGCCCGACTACGACGCGTACGAGGCCGGCAGCGGCCGCCTCGACATCGCGGCCACCACCAAGGCCACCGTCTTCGCCTCGGCCACCGCCTACCTCGGCATCCACCCGCTCGAGGACGAGCCGACCGGCACCGTCGAGCGGACGATCACGTACACCAACACGGGCACCGCCGCTGTCGACCTGCAGCTGACGGTCGAGGGCATCGACTTCCTGAAGCTCTCGGCATCGCACGTGACCGTGCCCGCCGCCGGCAACGCCACCGTCACCGCCACGGTGGACTTGAGCCGTACGGGGGAGAAGGGCCGGCACACCGGAAGCGTCGTCGCCACCGCCACCGGCGGCGTGCGCGTGGCCGACACGGTCGTCGGGATCAGCACCGAGGACCAGCCCCGGCACCTGACCATCACCCCGACCGGCCGCAACGGCGAGCCCATGCCCGGCGAGATCCTGATGCTGCGCGAGGGCGACCCGGCCGGCGCCTACTACAACTTCCTCACCCTCGACGGCCGTCCGATCGACGTGCTCGTGCCGGACGGCCGGTACGCGGTGTGGATGTGGGGCGACGTCGAGGGCAGCCACGGACCCAACTCCCGCGGCATGGCCCTGGTCACCGCGCCCACCGTGGTCGTCGAGAAGAACACCGCGGTCGCGCTGAAGGCCTCGGCCACCCGAGAAGTGCAGGCCATCACGCCCAAGGCCTCGGCCACTTCCGAGGTCCGGCTCGACTACCACCGCGAGCTGGGCGACACGGCCGAGGCCACCGACGCGTACATCATTCCCCGCTACTACGACAGCATCTGGGTCACGCCCGGTCAGAAGGTTCGCGACGGCAAGATGTCGATCACGGCTCGCTGGCGCAAGACCGAGCCGTTGCTGACGATCGGCGACTCGTTCGACGATCTGACGCTCATGTCCGGCTCGACCGTGCCGGCCGAGGGCGATCGGAAGCTGCCGGCCGTGTTCGCCGGCCAGGGCGCCACCGCCGACTTCGCCCGGGTCGACGTCAAAGACAAAATTGCGGTAGTACGCCGGGACGACCTCGACGGTCAGGTCGAGGCGGCCGAGAAGGCGGGGGCGGCGGTGCTCGCGGTCGTCAACAACGAGCCCGGCCGCTACTTCGACGCCACCCGCAAGACGAAGCTGGCCGTGGTCTCGCTGACCCAGGACAACGGCGAGCGCCTGATCGCCCAGCTCGGCCGGGGCCCGCTCAGCCTGCGCGTCACCTCCGACCCGACCACCGACTACCTGTACGACCTGGTCCGCTACTGGCCGGCCGGGACGCCCAAGTCGCTCACCTACCGCCCGTCCGAGCGCGAGCTGGCCCGGGTCGACGTCGACTTCCGGAGCACCTCCGACCGGGAGATCTCCGAGAAGCGGTTCGACAAGAACCCGGACATGCCGGTGAAGGTCGGCTCGACCACGATCATGCGGTCCGACCGGTTCCGCACCGACTGGGTCACCGCCCAGAACGACGTCCGCTGGTCGACCGACATGGACGACTGGTACTCGTTCCAGCTCGGCGGCGACACCACCTACCAGGCGGGCAGCCGGACGAGCGAGACGTGGCTGGGCGCGATCCAGCGTCCGCGCATCAACGAGGCGGTCACCCTGCCCCGCCGGGACGGCGACCGGATCGTGGCCGAGATCCCCGGCTGGGGCGACTCCGGCGCCAACCATGCCGGAGTCGCCTTCCCGGACGGCGGCGAGATGACGGCGACCCTGTCGCAGGGCCGGAAGGTGATCGAGCAGAACACGTACAACTGGATCGACACCAATTCCGGCCTGAGCCCTCAGCGTCTTCCGTACGGCCTGGTCGTCACGACCAAGCGGGACTCCACGAAGTACCCGTACTCGGCCACGACACGGACGGCCTGGAACTTCTCCTCGGACGCCAGGACGGCCCGCCTGCCGCTGATCCAGCTCGACTACCGGGTCGCCACGGACATCGCGCACCGGGCCGCCCGCTCGACCGCGATCACGGTCGTCCCGTCCCACCTGACCGGCGCCCCCAGCACCAAGGCCATCACGTCGGTCACGCTCGAGGTCTCGTACGACGGTGGCGCCACCTGGATCCGCCAGCGCTCACAGAGGTCGAAGGACGGCTGGACGACGGATCTGCGGGCCCCGAAGCCGGCCCAGCACGTCTCGCTGCGGACCACGGCCCGCGACGCGTACGGCAACAGCGTCGAACAGACCATCACCAAGGCCTTCGGCCTGAAGTGACCGACCGGCCGGGCCGTGACATCCCCCCGTCGCGGCCCGGCCCTCTGTCAGCGCTTCGCGAGAACCGCGTCCAGGGTGCGTCCGGCCGTGTCGGCCTGGTTCGGGCCGACCTCCGTACGCAGAACCTCTACCAGCTCGCGCAGGTCGGCCTCGGTCAGGCCGGTGTTCAGACCGATGTTGAGATGGGACGCCAGCTGCGACCCGGTGCCGGTCAGGGTGGCCAGCGCCGAGATGGTGGCGATCTCACGGCTCTTCCAGTCCAGGTTGTCGCGGGCGAAGATGTCGCCGAACAGGTGGGCCTTGAGGAACTGGTCGACGGCCGGGGCGAAGTCGAACAGCGGGCCGGCGACCGGCGCTCCGGACAGCTGTGTCTGGTTGCGGGTGCCCAGTTCGAGCAGGTCGGTGCCCTCGGGCAGCGGGGTGGGCTCGGGCCCGGTCTCGTCGGTGACACCGCGCTTCCGGCGCTTCCCGAGCACGGCCATGAACGTGCCGAGCGCGTTCAAGGCCCGGGGAAAGCCGGCGTACGCGTACATCTGGACCAGCACTTCTTTGATCTGGTTGATCGTGAGGCCGGCGTCGAGGCCCCGGTTCAGCGCCTCGTCCAGGCGCTCGAGGTCGCCGGCGGCGGTGAAGGCGCCGATGGCGACGATCGCTTTGTTGTCCACGAGCCCACGCTACGGCCGCCGCGAGCCCCGAAGGGTGCTCTGTCGGTACCCGTTTCACCAGCCCCTCGCACCGGCCCGGCATCTGGTGTTGTCTGGAGGCCATGGAACTCAGGACCGTCAAGCCGACCGTCAAGCAGCCCGGCGCCAACTTCACCGGCGACGTCTACATGACGCCGATCCAGGTCGGGGCCGCCCCGTCGCGGATGACCGTGGCGCTGGTGCGATTCACCCCCGGGGCGCGGACGAACTGGCACCGGCACGACGTCGGGCAGACCCTGCACGTCACCGAGGGGGTCGCCCTGGTCGGCACCCGCAACGGCGATGTCGTCCGGGCCCGGGCCGGCGACACGGTCGTCTGCCCGCCCGGCGAGGAGCACTGGCACGGCGCGACCGCCGACACGTTCATGAGCCACCTGGCCATGCTCGAGGTCAACACCGACGGCAGCGACCCCACCACCTGGCTCGAGCCCGTGCCCGGCGACGCGTACGAGGTCGCGAACAAGCAGTGAGGGGCAGCCGTGGCACGCGTCTTCATCACCGGGTCGGCTGACGGGCTCGGCCGCCTGACCGCCACCACGCTGCTCGCCGAGGGGCACGAGGTGGTTCTGCACGCCCGCAGTGCCGAGCGCTTGACTGCCGTACGGGACCTGCTCGACCGCGGCGCCGCCGGCGTCACCGGCGATCTGGCCGACCTCGGCGAGACGCGCGGGGTGGCCGAGCAGGTCAACCGGCTGGGCCCGGTCGACGCGGTGATCCACAACGCCGGCGTCTACGGCGGCCCGCAGGTCATGCGGGTCAACGTCGTGGCGCCGTACGTGCTCACCGCGCTCATCGAGCGGCCGCGCCGGCTGGTGTACCTGACCAGTGGCATGCACAGCGGCGGCCACGCCGACGTGTCCCGCCTGACCCGCCGCGGCTCCTACTCCGACAGCAAGCTGTTCGTCACGACGCTGGCTCTCGCTGTGGCGCGACTGTGGCCCGGGGTGCCCAGCAACGCGGTGGACCCGGGTTGGGTGCCGACCCGGATGGGCGGCCCGGGCGCCCCCGACGACCTGAGGCTGGGCCACCTCACCCAGGAGTGGCTGGTCACGAGCGACGACCCGCGAGCCGTCAGCACCGGCGGTTGCTGGTTCCACCAGCGGCGACGGGAGCCGCCGCCGGCCGCTGCCGACGAGCAGTTCCAGCAGCGGTTGCTGGCCGGGCTGGCCGAGCTCACCGGTTTCCGGGTGTGACGAAGGGTAGAACGTTCGGTATTGCCAATCCTGGCGGCGCGGTCTAGCGTTCGGGTGAACAGAACGATCGTTTCACTCGAGGAGCAGAGCCATGCCCACCAAGATCACGCTGGTCATCGACAACCCGGAGAACCCGGACGAGTTCGAGAAGGTCTACGCCGAGGTGCGGTCGGCCGCGGCGACCTTCCCGGACGTGCGGCGGGTCGAGTCGGCCAAGGTGTGGCCGAAGGAGGACGGCACCGCCACGCCGGCGTACCGGACGCTCGACCTTTACTTCGACAGCTACGAGGACGCCTCGGCCGCGGTGGCCACGCCGGTCGCGGGCGCCGTGTTCGGTGGGCTCATCGGGACGGCGGTGCCGTTCAAGGGCTTGTTCTCGGACATCGAGGAGTAATCGGTGGAGCGGGACAGCTCCGCCCAGGCGGTGAGGTCCCGGTCGACGGCGTCACGGCCGGCCCGGATGATCCGCAGCGCGTCCGAGCCGAGAACGAGGTGGCTCGGCGGCTGCGGGACATCGAGGATGTGCAGGACGGCGGAGGCCGCGCGGGCCGGGTCGCCGAGCTGCCGGCCGCTGGCCTCTTGGCGGGCCCGGCGGATGGGGCCGAACAGGTCGTCGTAGTCGGCGATCGTGCGCGGGGCCCGGGTCATCGAGCGGCCGGCCCAGTCGGTGCGGAACGACCCGGGCTCGACCGCGGTGACGTGGATGCCGAAGCCGGCGACTTCCCTGCCCAGCGATTCGAGGATGCCTTCGAGCGCGTACTTGCTGCCGCAGTAGCCCGAGACGCCGGGGAAGCCGGCCAGGCCGCCCATCGAGGTGACGCCGACAATGTGGCCGCGGCGGCGTTCACGCATGGACGGCAGGACGGCCTGGATGGTGGCGGCCGCGCCGAAGACGTTGACGTCGAACTGCGCCCGCAGCGCCGCCAGGGGCGTCTCCTCGAAGGTGCCCTCCAGCCCGTACCCGGCGTTGGCGATCAGCACGTCGATCGGGCCGACGGTCCGCTCGACCTCGGCCACCGTGGCGAACACGGCGCGCTCGTCGGTGACGTCGAGAACCCGGGCGTGGGCGCGCCCGCCCCGGAAGGCGGCCGCGTCGGCATCCTTGCGGACGGTGCCGACGACGGTGTGCCCTGCCTCCAGTGCGGCGAGCGCGAACGCCCGGCCGAGTCCGCTGCTGACGCCGGTGATCAGGAAAGTCTTGGTGGTCATGCCGCAATCGTCGGTGCCGGCGCCGCCCGCAACCAGGACAAGCCGCACCCAGGCACGAACACGGCCGTCGGCCTAGCGTGGAACGGTGACCAGCAATCTGGGCGAGTTCCTCCGCGCGCGCCGAGCCCGTCTGCAGCCGGAGGACGTCGGGCTTCCCTCGTACGGGCCACGGCGGGTCGTGGGGCTGCGGCGTGAAGAGGTGGCCGTGCTGGCCGGCATGAACACCGACTACTACGCCCGTCTCGAGCAGGGCCGCGAGCGCAGCCCGTCGCCGCAGGTCCTCGAGGCGATCGGCAACGCCCTGCGCCTGGACGACCCGGCCCGCGAGCACCTGTTCCGGCTGGCCGGGGCAGCACCCGGCACGCGCCGATCGCCCCGCGAGACGGTCGGTGCGCCGCTGCGCCACCTGCTCGACGGCTACGCGAGCGTCCCGGCTTTCGTGCTGAACCCGGCCAAGGACTTCCTGGCCGCGAACGCCCTGGCCGAGGCGCTGTTCTCGCCGTTCCGCGCCCTGGACAACCTCGCCTTCATGGCTTTTCTCGACCCGGCGGCGCGCACCTTCTTCGCCGACTGGGACCGCTTCGCCGAGTCGGTCGTGGCCGGCCTGCGCCACGCCGATGGCCTCGATCCCCGCTATCCCCGCCTGCGAGAAGTAGTGGGCTTGCTGACCGCGAAGAGCCGGGAGTTCGCCGATCTGTGGTCGTCGCAAGCCGTCTACGGCAAGAGCCAGGACCCGACTGAGCTCGTCCACCCGGACGTCGGGCCGCTCGCGCTGGTGTCCCAGTCCTTCGACGTACGCGGGGCCGCCGGCCAGCTGCTCGTCGTCTATCAGCCCGAGCCCGGCAGCCCCAGCGCTCAGGGCCTCACCTTGCTCGGCGCCCTGCACGCCACCCGCCGCGCCTGAGCGGGCAGCCGGGACCGCGCTTCCGACGGCCGTTCTCGCTGACCTTCTTGTGACGAACCTAGCGAATAGAACGTTCGGTCTTGACATCTTCCTCGGCGCGCAGTCATCGTGGTAGGCGACAGAACGTTCGTTCTCCCTTGACCGGGAAACTGAGAGGGCTCGACCATGACCACTGTTGCCGCCACCGGCATCTCGACCACCGCGGCCGCCCTGCGGCGGCTGTACTTCGCGCGGGCCGCCTTCGCCGTCGTCTGGGCCGGCGTGACGTTCGCGGTCGCCGACGAGCTGACCGCGCTCACCACCACGCTGCTCGTCATCTACCCGCTGGTCGACGTGGCCGCCGCCGTCATCGACGCCCGCGCGTCACGCGCCTCCGGGTCGCCGGTCCTGCTCTACGTGAACGTCGTGGTCAGCCTGCTCGCCGCGGCCGGTCTGGCCGTCGCCGGCTCGTCCGGCATCCCGGCCGTGCTGCGGGTGTGGGGCGCCTGGGCCGTCGTGGCCGGTCTGGTCCAGCTCTTCGTCGGCGTGACCCGCCGGAGGATGGGCGGCCAGTGGCCCATGATCATCAGCGGCGGCCTCTCCGTGCTCGCCGGTGGATCGTTCATCGCCGGCGCCTCGGCGGCCGACCCCGCGGTCACCAACGCGGTCGGCTACGCCATCCCCGGCGCCATCTTCTTCCTCATCGCCGCCATCCGGCTCGGCCGCACCGCGAAAGGCAACTGACCATGAGCGAGACCACGTACGACGTCATCGTGATCGGCGCCGGCCCGGTCGGGGAGAACATCGCCGACCGCCTGGTGCAAGGCGGCCTCACCGCGGCCATCGTCGAGCGGGAACTGGTCGGGGGCGAATGCTCCTACTGGGCCTGCATGCCGACGAAGGCGCTGCTGCGCAGCGGAAGCGCGTTGCGGGCGGCCCGGCAGGTGGCCGGCGCGCGCGAGGCGGCCACCGGCAACCTGGATGCGGCGGCGGTGCTCGCCCGCCGTGACGGCTTCGCCTCCAACTGGAAGGACGACGGTCAGGTGTCCTGGCTCGAATCGGCCGGGATCAAGCTGTACCGGGGTCAGGGCCGGATCGTTGCGGAGCGCGTCGTCGAGGTGGCCGGGACCTCCCTCACCGCCCGGCACGCGGTGGTCGTGGCGACCGGTTCCGGCGCGCTGGTACCTGACATCGAGGGTCTGCGCGAGGCGAAGCCGTGGACCAGTCGGGAGGCGGCCGCGGCGAGCGCGGTTCCCGGCCGGCTGGCCATCATCGGGGGTGGCGTGGTGGCCTCCGAGATGGCGACCGCGTACAACAGCCTCGGCGCGAAGGTCACGATGCTCGCCCGCGACGGCGTGCTGCACCAGGCCGAGCCGTTCGCGGGGGAGCGGGTCACCCAGGCGCTGCGCGAGTCCGGAGTGGACGTCCGGGTCGGGGCCGAGGCGGTGTCGGTGTCGCGCGACGAGGCCGGGACCGTGCACCTCACGCTGGCCGACGGCGCGCGGGTCGAGGCCGACGAACTGCTGGTCGCGATCGGGCGTACGCCCAACACGCAGGACATCGGTCTCGAGACCATCGGATTGAAGCCGGGCTCGTGGCTGACGGTCGACGAGGCGCTGCGCGTCGACGGGGCCGGCGACTGGCTCTACGCCGCGGGGGACGTGAACCGGCGGGTGCTGCTGACCCACCAGGGCAAGTACCAGGCACGGGCGCTGGGCGACGCAATCGTGGCCCGGGCCAAGGGCGAGAAGGCTGATACCGGTCCGTGGGGCCGGCACGCGGTGACGGCCGACGAGCGGGCGGTGCCGCAGGTCGTGTTCACCGACCCCGAGGTGGCGTCGGTCGGGCTGACCGCCGCCGCGGCCGAGGAAGCCGGGCTGCGTACGCGGGTCATCGACTACGACCTGGGCGCGGTCTCCGGCTCGGTGCTGCACGCCGAGGGCTACCAGGGCCACGCGCGCATGGTCGTCGACGAGGACCGCCGGGTGATCGTCGGCTTCACGCTGGTCGGCCCGGACGTGGCCGAGCTGGTCCACGCGGCCACGATCGCCATCGTCGGCGAGGTGCCGATCGACCGGCTGTGGCACGCCGTCCCCTCGTTCCCCACGGTCAGCGAGGTCTGGCTGCGCCTGCTCGAAACGTACGGCCGATGACTTTCGCGATCGGACGTGCCTTGAGCCCCACGTCCTGAGCGCGAAGGAGACGGCGGTCCGCTCGGTTCCCCCCGGAGCGGGCCGCCGTCGTCGTCATGCGCGGCGCGCGTCCTCGCTCGGCGGGACGCCGAAGAGCCGGCGGTACTCGCGGCTGAACTGCGACAGGCTCTCGTAGCCGACCGCGTGCCCGACCCCGGCCACGTCGCCGGGTGCGGCCGACAACCGGATCCGGGCCTCCTGCAGGCGCAGCTGCTTCTGGTACTGCACCGGGCTCATCATGGTGGCCGCCCGGAAGTGCCGGTTCAGGGTGGCGACGCTGACACCGACGTGCCGGGCGAGGTCGTCGGCCCGTACGGCGTGGTCGAAATGGTCCTCGAGCCACCGGGCGGCACGACGGGCGATCGTGAACCGCTCGTCGGCCCGCCCGACCTGACGGACCAGCCCGCCCAGCGGTCCGGTGAGCAGCAGCCAGTGGATCTCGCGCTCGACGCCGGGGGAGAGGATGGCGAAGTCCCGCGGCCGTTCGACCAGACGCAGCAGCCGCAAGATCGCGCCCAGCAACTCGTCGTCGGCCGGGGCGACCCCGGCGCCGGGCCCGGCAGCCTCGCGCGCGGCCAGATCGGGCGCTTCGAGCAGCAGCTCGGCGATCAGCTCGGGTCGCAGACGCACCCCGGCCGCCAGGAACGGGTCGGCCCGCGTGATCCGGGCCGTGACCGCCAGCTCGAGCGAGAAGATCAGGTATTCGCCGGCGCCGTAGCGGAACTCGTGCCCGGCCAGCGCCATCCGCTTCTCGCCGGCCACCACGACGGCGACCATCGGCTCGACATGCGAGCAGTACGGCTCGGAGCTGGTGGTCGCCACCGACACCAGCGAACCGGGCAACCAACTGCCCCGGGCGACCGTGCCGTGCAGCCGGGGGATCAGCTCGCGCAGCTCAGCCAGGACATCCACGCCGGGAGTATGGCAGCCGCGGCTGTGAGCGGATCAGGCATCGGCCTGCGCGCAACGGTCTAGGGTTCAGCCGCGGCCGAGCCGACGATTGATCCATGACGCAGACAGTCCTTATCACCGGAACCTCCAGCGGCCTGGGCCGGGCCACCGCCGAACTCTTCCAGGCCAAGGGCTGGAACGTCGTGGCCACGATGCGCCGCCCTGAGGCGGAGACCGAGCTGACCCGGCTCGACAACACTCTGGTGACCCGGCTCGACGTCGAGGACCCGGCCTCGATCACCGCGGCCGTGCAAGCCGGCCTCGACCGCTTCGGGCGCCTCGACGCGCTAGTCAACAACGCGGGGTACGGCGCGTACGGCCCGCTGGAGTCGACGCCGATGGCCAAGATCCGCCGCCAGTTCGAGGTCAACGTGTTCGGGCTGCTGGCGACGACCCAGGCCGTGCTGCCTCACTTCCGTTCACAGCGCGCCGGCGTGATCGTCAACATCTCGTCGATCGGCGGCCGCATGGCGTTCCCGCTCGGCACGCTCTATCACGGCGCGAAGTTCGCGGTCGAGGGCCTGTCCGAGTCGCTGGCCTACGAGCTGGCCCCATTCGGCGTACGCGTGAAAATCGTCGAACCCGGCGGCATCCGCACCGACTTCGGCGGCCGCTCGCTCGACTTCAGCAACGACCCGCCGATCGCCGACTACCAGCCGACCGTCGGCAAGGTGCTCGACGTGCTGGGCCCGCTGACCGCCGAGGGCTCCGAGCCGTCGGCCATCGCCGAGACGGTGTTCGCCGCGGTCACCGACGAGTCCGGCCGCCTGCGCCACGAGGCGGGCGCCGACGCCGTCCAGATGCTCGATTCCCGGCGCACGACCGACGACGCGACCTTCCTGGCCGGCATCAGGGACCAGTTCGGCCTTCGCTAGCCGGCGGTGGCGGGCCGGCGCTCGCCGTGGATGCGGACCAGGCCCTCGACGCCGCGGAGGAACGTGTCGACGACCAGGGCGGGGTCGAAGAGGCAGCCGGCGGCCATGGCGCCGTCGCGCAGCATCACGAAGTGGCGGGCGGCGGCGTCGGACGAATCTTGGGCGACCTGGGCCATCAGCGTGGTCAGCGTGTCCAGGAACCACTGGCGGTGGGCGATGATCTGCTGGTGCACGGGGTGGGCCGGGTCGGGGAACTCCGCGGCGGCGTTGAGGAACGCGCAACCGCGGAAACCGGGACGGCGGATCATGCCGGCGATGGTGTCGGCCACCGCCAGCAGCGAGTCGGCCGCCGTCGAGTGGGCGGCGATGGCGGCGGTGATGGCGCCCCGTTCCATCTGGTGCACCTCTTGCAGATAGGTGACCACCAGGTCGTCCTTGCTGGGGAAGTGCCGGTAGAAGGTGGCCCGGGTCACCTTGGCCTCGGCGATGATGCGGTCGACGCCGACCGAGTGGATGCCGTCGGCGTAGAAGACTGCCGTGGCCGTACTGAGAAGCCTCTGCCGAGCCTCGGAGGGTGCGCCGCGCATCATGACCCCATCTTAGCGAATAGAACGTTCGGTCTGCAGTTCAGCGAACCCGGCGGACGCGGGTCACACCGAGCGCGCCGAGGATGCCGAACAAGGCCCCGCCGAGGAACAACCCGGGATAGCCGAAGGCGGCGATGACCCCGGGCGCCGCGATGGGGATGAGCGACTGCGGCAGCGACTGGGCGAGGTTGGCCACGCCGAGATCCTTGCCCGCGTCCTGTTCGCTGGGCAGCACGTCGGCGATGAGCGCGAGCTCGACGGCGAAGAAGGCGCCCACGCCCGCTCCGAGGATGAACTGGCCCAGCAGCATGACCGGGATCGTCGACGAGATTGCGATGACGGTGAGGCCGACGGTGGCGATCAGCGAGGAGAGGATGACGAACGGCTTGCGCCGGCCGAGCTTGTCCGAGAGCCAGCCCAGCACGGGAGTGACCAGCAGCAGGCCGACCGCGTTGACCAGCACGGCCTGGAACACCATGGTCGGCGCCTCGTCGTCGCTGACACCGAACTCCGCGATCAGGAAGTACGTCAGGTAGCTGGTCGCGGTGAACTGGGTGGTGTTGAGGAAGAACCGGGTCAGCCAGGCCCAGCCCAGGTCGGGGTAGCGGCGGGGGTTGAACACGAACGACCCGAACAGCGTCTTCACGTCGAGCCGGTCGACGGGCTGCTCGGTGCGGACCTTGTCCCTGATCGGCGCGACCACCGCGAGCATCAACACGACGCCGAACAGGCTGGGCACGAGGCTCTGCAGGGGGCCGATGGGGAACAGCTGCACGAGGAAGGTGGCGCCGACGCCGCCGACGTTCTGGGCCAGGCTGATGAACGAGGCGACGCGTCCGCGCCGGCCGGGTTCCACCTGGTCGGGCAGCAGGGCGATCAGGGCGGCGAGCGAGAAGTTGAGCCCGATCTGGGCCACGCTCCAGCCGAGCAGGACGACAGGCACGTTCGGCGCGTACGCGATGACGGCGATCCCGGCGTAGCCGATGACCGCGCCGCTGAAGATCCACGGCTTGCGCATGCCGAACCGGCTCATGGTGCGGTCGGACAGCCGCCCCGCGAGGGGGTTGGTGACGAACGAGAAGAAGGCGCCCACGCCGAGCACGAGGCCGAGGTTGGCCGCCGCGCCGTCCACGTCGAGTTCGCGCAGGCGCAGGGCGATCGTGACGGCCAGCGGCGGCACCAGGGCGATCGACCAGCCGAGCAGGGCAAGGGGGATGGCGGCGACGGCGTACCGGGATCGTGCGGGTGCTTCGGCGCGCGCCAGAACAGACTGTTCGTCCACGTCAGAGTCCTCTGAGCTGAGGGAATGCGGCGATGACGGCCGCGTGAGCGAACCGTAACACCGAATTGTTCCGAGTGGAACTTTTTGTTTACGAGGCCGGCGCGAGCAGGCTTTCGAGCAGGGCCATGCCGGCCCGCATGTCCGCCTCGGGGTCGAGCAGCCACTGCGTGGACAGGCCGTCCAGCGCGGCGATCAGCAGGGCGGCCGCCGTCTCGAGCGGGATGTCGGCGCGCACCGTGCCCTGCTCCCGCGCGAACTCCAGCAGGGTCAGCGCCTGCTTGCGCAGCGACCGGTAGCGCTCGCGGAAGAACTCGCGCGAGTGCTCGTTGCCCGGCTCGAGGGCACGGGCGACCATGCTGTGCCGCAGCGCCATGAGCCCGGGCGCCTGCTGCGCGTAGTGGACGGCCATGGCCGCGAAGCCGGGCGCCCGATCGTGGCCGGCCTCGTGCGCCTCTTCCAGGGCTTGGCGGTCCTTCTCGCGCAGCACTTCGAGGAAAAGCTCCTCTCGGGTCTCGAAGTAGCGCCGGAGCGCGGCGTGGCTGACCCCGATGGCCTCCCCGATCGCCCGCAGCGAGGTGCCCTCGAAGCCGAGGTCGGCGTAGACCTCGACGGCGCGGTCGAGGATCTGCTGACGGCGCTGGATCCCCTTGGGGTAGCGCCCCCGCGAACCCGTGCCCGACACCGGCGAAGTCATGGTCACAGCCTAGTGAAACGCAAAAGTTCCATGTGGAACTTTTCGTGTTACCGTTCCGGCCATGCATGACAACGACGGCCAGGCGCTGCTGCGCATCGGCAATGTTCTGAGCAACCAGCTGGGGCCGCGCCTGTACCGGCGGATCTCGCCGCTGACGGTGACGGCGTGGGAGGCGCCCGGCGAGCCGGTCCCGTTCGCCGAGGCGGTGGCCCAGTCCTTCGAGCCGTTCGCGGCCGGGCAGGGGTGGAGCAAACCCTGGGGTACGACGTGGTTCCACATCACCGGCGAGGTGCCCCCGGGTTGGGGCAGCCCCGGCACGGCCGTCCAGCTGCTGGTCGATCTGGGGTTCAGCGGGCTGCTGCCGGCCTTCCAGGCGGAGGGGCTGGCGTACCGGCCCGACGGTTCGATCGTCAAGGGCATCGAGCCGTTCAACCACGTGGTCGACCTCGACCCGGCCGGCGACGCGGAGGTCGACTTCTACGTCGAGGCGGCGTCGAACCCGAACATGCTCGAGCACTTCTTCGCGACGACCCTGGCCCCGGCGGCCGGCGGCGCGCCGCTGCCGTCCGGCTTCGCCTCGCCCCGTCGTGCGGACGTGACCCACCTGGGCGACAAGGCGACCGCGGGCACCGAACCTATCTACACGCTGCGCCGGATCGCCTTGGTCGAGCGCGATCTCGCGGTGGACGGGCTGTTGCGCGACGCCGCAGCCCTGATGGGACTGATGCGCGAGCTCGACGCCGCCTCGCCCCGGCGGGCCGCGATCCGGCACGCGCTCGAGCGGATGTGTGACGTCCTCGATCCCGACGACATCGGGAACACGGTCGCGGCTGCCGCCGGTGAGCTGCGTACGGTGCTGGCCTCGCCCGCCCATCCCAGTGCGCACTCGATCGTCGCCGTCGGGCACGCACACCTCGACTCGGCCTGGCTGTGGCCGACCCGCGAGACGGTCCGCAAGGCCGCGCGGACGTTCTCGAACGTTCTGACCCTGATGGACGCCGACCCCGGCTTTGTCTTCGCGGCCTCCAGCGCTCAGCAGTTCGACTGGGTCAAGCAGTTCTATCCGGCGCTGTTCGAGCGGATCCGGGCCCGGGTCCAGGAAGGACGGTTCATCCCGGTCGGCGGCATGTGGGTCGAGAGCGACACCAACATGCCCGGCGGGGAAGCTCTCGTCCGGCAGTTCCTGCTCGGGCAGAACTTCTTCTACCGCGAGTTCGGCGTCGTCTCGCGCGAGGCCTGGCTGCCCGACTCGTTCGGCTTCACCGCGGCGCTGCCGCAGATCGCCCGGGGCGCCGGCGCGAACAGCTTCCTGACCCAGAAGCTCTCGTGGAACGACACCAACCGGATGCCGCACCACACCTTCCTGTGGGAAGGGCTCGACGGCAGCCGCATCTTCACGCACTTCCCGCCCAACGACACGTACGGCTCCGACCTCGGCCCCGGCGATCTGGCCAAGGCCGAGCGGCAGTACGCCGAGCGCGGCGCCTCGAACGTGTCGCTGACCCTGTTCGGGTGGTCGGACGGCGGCGGCGGCCCCACCCCGGAGATGCTGGCGGCGGCCCACCGCAACCGCGACCTGGAGGGTGCTCCCCGCGTCACGCTGGGCTCCCCGGCGCAATTCTTCGACGAGGCCAAGCGGACCCTGCCCGAGCCGGCCGTCTGGTACGGCGAGATGTATCTCGAGGGCCACCGCGGCACGTACACCAGCCAGGCCCGCACCAAACAGGGCAACCGGCGCAGCGAGCATCTGCTGCGCGAGGCCGAGCTGTGGAACGCGACCGCGGCCGTGCGGGGGCTGATCGATTATCCGTACGAGGAACTGGAATCGATCTGGCAGACGGTCCTCCTGCTGCAGTTCCACGACATCCTGCCCGGCTCGGCCATCGCCTGGGTGCACGACGAGGCCGAGGAGGACTACCGGCGGATCGCGACCCGGCTCGAGGAGCTCATCGGGGCCGCGCAACGGGCTCTGGCCGGGCACGGCAGCAAGCGGATCGTGTTCAACGCGGCTCCGGTGCCGGCCGGCTCGGTTGCGGCGCTGGGTGCAGGTTCGGCGGTGGTGAGCCCGGCGGTGGCGCCCGTCCGGTCCGGCGACGGGTACGAGCTGAGCAACGAGCACGTTGTCGCGGGCTTTGATGCGTACGGCGCAATTAGCTCTTTTGTCGATCGGCGGACCGGGCGGCAGCTGATCGCACCGGGTGCGGCGGCCTCGGTGCTGCAGATCTTCCGTGACACGCCGGCCATGTTCGAGGCCTGGGACATCGACCGTTCCTACCGGCGGTCGATGACCGAACTGCGCACCCCGGAGGCGGTCGAGATCGCCGGCGACTCGCTGGTGGTGAACCACACTTACGGCAAGTCGTCGATCGTCCAGCGGTACTGGCTGGCCGGCGACGACAGCGAGCTGCAGATCGAGACGACCGTCGACTGGCACGAGCAGGAGAAGCTCCTCAAGCTGGCCTTCCCCCTCGACCTGCGGGCCGACCAGGCCGCCTCGGAGATCCAGTTCGGGCACGTCCGGCGCCCGACCTACGTCAACACCTCGTGGGACCACGCCCGCTTCGAGACTGTGGCCCACCGCTGGGTGCACGTGGGGGAGGGGGACTTCGGCGCGGTGGTGGCCAACGGGTCCACCTACGGCCACGACATCACCCGGGCCGTCCGGGCCGACGGCGGAACCACCACGCTGGTCCGCGAGTCGCTGCTGCGCGGCCCGAAGTATCCCGACCCGCAGGCCGACCAGGGCCTGCACGTGCTGCGGACCGCCCTCGGCGTCGCGCCCGGCGTCCTCGATGCGGTCGCGGCCGGCTACCGGATCAACCTGCCGGCCCGCACGCTCGACGACGCCGGGCACAGCGTGGAACCCGTGGTCGCCGTCTCGGCTGAATCGGTGCTGGTGGAGGCGGTCAAGCTGGCCGAGGACCGCTCGGGCGACCTGATCGTCCGGCTGTACGAGGCGGCCGGCGCCCGCACCCGGACGACCGTCGAGCCGGGCTTCGGCTTCACCACCGCGCGGGCGACCGACCTGCTCGAGCGTGATCTCGGCGGGCGTACCTGGCAGTCCCGGGACAGCATCGAGCTCGACCTGCGTCCCTTCGAGATCGTCACGCTGCGGATCAGCCCGTTCTGATCAGGTGTCGCCGGCGGGCGCGGCGGGAACATGAGGTGGGACACACACGACGAGCTGCGAGGTGTCCCGATGACCGAAGCCGTCCGCCACTCGATCGGCCGGATCCCCGTGGTCGGGGTCGGGCCGGTTGTCGAGCACCGGGAACGGCCGGCCAAGTCGGTCACCGGCGAGGAGTTCGACGTCACGGCCACCGTGTTCCGCGAGGGGCACGACGCAGTCAACGCGACGGTTGTGCTCACCGACCCCGACGGGAACGAGCACCCCGTGGCGATGACCCGGGTCAATGCCGGGCTGGACGCCTGGGTCGCCACGGTCAGCGCCGACCGGCCCGGCGCCTGGTCGTACCGGGTGGAGGGGTGGTCCGACCCGTACGGCACCTGGTTCCACGACGCCGTCATCAAGGTCGGCGCGGGCGTCGACGTCGACCTGATGCTCGAGGAGGGGGCCCGGCTCTTCGAACGGGCGGTGGCCGAGGCGCCGCGGGGCAAGGAACAGACCGAGGTGCTGACCGGCGCCATCGACGGGCTGCGGAACACCGGTCTGCCGCCGGAGGCCCGGCTGAGCGCCGGCGTGAGCGCCGAGGTGCGGGCCGAGATGGGCGCCCGGCCGCTGCGCGACTTCGTCAGCGCGTCGCCTGAACATCCCTGGCTGGTCGAGCGGGAAAGGGCGCTCTACGGGGCGTGGTACGAGATCTTCCCGCGCTCCGAGGGTGCCTGGTACGACGAGAACGCCGGCCGCTGGCACAGCGGCACCCTGGCCACCGCGGCCGAACGGCTGGACGCTGTCGCCGCGATGGGCTTCGACGTCGTCTATCTGACCCCGATCCACCCGATCGGCCGGGTCAACCGCAAGGGCCGCAACAACTCGCTGGTCGCCGAGCCGGCCGACCCCGGTTCCCCGTACGCGATCGGGTCGGCCGACGGGGGCCACGACGCCATCCATCCCGACCTCGGCACGTTCGACGACTTCGACGCCTTCGTGGGCCACGCCCGCGGGCTCGGGCTGGAGGTGGCGCTCGACCTGGCCCTCAACTGCGCGCCCGACCACCCGTGGGTGGCCGCCCACCCGGAATGGTTCATCACCCGGGCCGACGGTTCCATCGCGTACGCCGAGAACCCGCCCAAGAAGTACCAGGACATCTATCCGCTGAACTTCGACATCGACCCCGAGGGCCTGTACGCCGAGATTCTGCGGATCGTGCGGGTCTGGCTGGACCACGGTGTGACCATCTTCCGCGTCGACAACCCGCACACCAAGCCGCTGTGGCTGTGGGAACGCCTGATCGCCGACGTGGCCGCCGACCACCCGGACGTCGTGTGGCTCGCCGAGGCGTTCACCCGGCCGCCGATGATGCACACGCTGGCCAAGGTGGGCTTCCAGCAGTCGTACACGTACTACGCCTGGCGTCACACCAAGCACGAGCTCACCGAGTACTGCGCGGAGCTGGCCGGCCCGGCCGCCGCGTACATGCGGCCCAATTTCTGGCCGACCACGCACGACATCCTCACGCCGTTCATGCAGCGCGGCGGGCCCGAGGCGTGGAAGATGCGGGCGGCCCTGTCGGCGACGCTGACCCCCAGCTACGGCATCTACGCCGGGTACGAGCTGATGGAACACGTGGCCCGGCCCGGCGCCGAGGAGCAGATCGACAACGAGAAGTACGAGTACAAGAACCGGCGCTGGGCCGAGCTGGACGAAGGCGCCACGCTGACGCCGTACCTCCGAAAGCTCAACGAGATCCGGCGCGCCCACCCCGCCCTGCACTGGCTGCGCAACCTGCGCTTCCACCACGCCGACGACGACAACGTGCTGGTCTTCTCGAAACTGCGCCGCGTGTACGACCGTGACGACGTCATCGTCGTGGTGGCCAACCTCGAACCCGACCACACGCGGGACACGTGGATCCACCTGAACCTGCCGGACCTGGGCCTGGGCTGGGACAGCGGTTTCGTGGCCCACGACCTGGTCACCGGCGAGCACTGGAACTGGGGGCAGCACAACTTCGTACGGCTGGGACCGGCCACCGAGCCGGTCCACATCATCCACGTGGTGTCGGACGCGCCGGTCAGTCCTTGATCGAGTCCCGGCCGCGCTGAACGATCAGCGGATCGGCCGGGTAGACCACCGACGTGTCCTTGTCGTCGTAGTCGAACTGGTTCAGGAAGAACCGCATCGCGTTGATGCGGGCCCGCTTCTTGTCGTTGCTCTTGATCGACGTCCACTGGGCGTAGTCGGTGTCGGTGTGCTCGATCATGGCCTCTTTGGCCGTGGTGTAGTCGTCCCAGCGGTCCAGCGATTCCAGGTCCATGGGCGACAGCTTCCATCGGCGCACCGGGTCGATCTGCCGGATCGCGAACCGGGTCCGCTGCTCCGACTGGGCGACCGAGAACCACAGCTTGGTCACCGAGAAACCGCTCTCGATCAGCATCTTCTCGAACACCGGGGTCTGCCGCAGGAAGACGTCGTAGTCGTGGTCGTCGACGAAGCCCATGACCCGCTCGACGCCGGCCCGGTTGTACCAGGACCGGTCGAACAGCACGATCTCGCCCGCGGTGGGCAGCCGTTCGACGTACCGGTGGAAATACCACTGGCCCAGCTCGGTGTGGGTCGGCTTGGTCAGGGCGACCACCCGGGCCGCCCGCGGGTTGAGATGTTCCATGAACCGCTTGATCGTGCCGCCCTTGCCCGCGGCGTCCCGGCCCTCGAACAGGATGACGTGCTTGGAGCCCGTCTCTTGCGCGCAGTTCTGGAACTTCAGCAGCTCGATCTGCAGCTGATACTTCTCTTCCTCATAGACGTCGCGGTCGAGGCGTTCGTCGTACGGGTAGTCCTCGCGCCACGTCTCGACCGGGTTGCCACCCGGATCGATCAGGTCAGGGTCGGACAGGTGAGCGTCGTGCCGCACGCTGTAGCCGTCCCGCAGCAACTGGTCCAGATACTCCCGGAAATTCTCACGCACCACGCCCCCAGTATGCGGCTGGAGGGTGGGGTCGGCTCCTCAGGCGGCCGGGTTGAGGGCGACCTTGATCCAGCCGGGCTCGCGCCGGTCGAACTCGCGGTAGGCGGCCATCACGTCGGTCATCGGCTCGTGCTCGGTCAGCAGCAGGGCCGGGTCGACGCCGCCCTCGGCGACCAGGCGCAGCAGGTCGGGCATGTAGTGGCGGTGGTTGCAGTTGCCGGCCTTGACGGTGAGGTTCTTGTTCATCACCACGCCGATCGGATAGGTGCTGATCGTCTGCGGATAGACGCCGATGATCCCGATCGTGCCCGCCTTGGCGACGGCCGCGGCGGCCCACTGCGACACCTGGCTCGGCGCGTCGCCGGGCACCCACTGGCTTCCGGCGGGGTTGCCCTCGGGCGCGGCCTCGCGCTGCTCGGTGTCGAACTCGCGGGCCTGCTCGGCCGGGACGCCGGTGGCCGGGCGCTCGGCGTCCACCCCGACCGCGTCGATCACCCGGTCCACGCCGATGCCGCCGGTCAGCTCCTGGATCGCGGCCACCGGCTCCTCGGTGTCGAAGTTGACGATCTCGGCGTGCTGGGCCTGGGCCAGGGCGAGCCGGTCGGCGTTGTGGTCGACGGCGATCACCCGGCCCGCGCCCTGCAGGTAGGCCGACAGGACGGCCAGCTGCCCGACCGGCCCGGCCCCGAAGACGGCGACGCTGTCACCGGTGCCGACCTCGGCCAGCTTGGCGCCGAACCAGGCCGTGGGAAAGATGTCGGAGACCATGATGGCCTGGGCGTCGCTGACGCCGGGCGGGATCGGCACGAGGCTGGTGCTCGAGTACGGGATCCGGGCGTACTCGGCCTGCAGCCCGTCGAAGCCGCCGGCCGCCTCGGGCCCGCCGAAGAACGCGGTGCCGGCCAGCTTGCCGCCCGGGTTGGCGTTGTCGCACTGCGCCTGGTAGCCGGCCCGGCAGTAGGAGCAGTACCCGCACGAGATGGTCGACGGGACGACGACCCGGTCGCCGGGGGCGAAGTTACGCACGCCCGAGCCGGCCTCGACGACCACGCCCACCGCCTCGTGGCCGATGATCGTGCCCTCCTTCATGCCGGGCATCGTGCCGCGGATGAGGTGCAGGTTTTCTCAAGAAGCGGGCCGCCCCGCCCTTGGGGGCGAGGCGGCCGCGGTGGTTACTTGCGGGTGGCGGCCAGGGCCGGAGCCGGGGCCGGGGTGCCGACCGGCAGGACGGTCCAGTCCGGGTGGCCGGGCATGGCTGGGGTCTTGACCCCGTACAGCCAATCGTTGAGGAAGCCGCGCAGGTCGCGGCCCGAGACGCGGGAGGCCAGGGCGACGAAGTCGGCCGTCGAGGCGGACTTGCCCTCGTACTTGGCCACCCACGCGCGCTCGATCTGCTGGAACTTCGCGGCGCCGACCTTCTGCCGCAGGGCGAACAGCACCAGCGCGCCACCGTCGTAGACGTTCGGGTTGAAGACGTCCCAGATGGAGTCCGACCGCAGCGGGCGGGCCACCGGGCCGTACCGGGAGCGGTACTGGTCGCCGCGGGCGTACACGTTCTTGAAGTACGCGTCCAGGTCGGCCACGCCGGCGTACTGCTGCAGCTGACCGGTCTCGTACGCGTAGACGACCTCGT
This sequence comes from Paractinoplanes pyxinae, assembly GCF_026626335.1. Taxonomy (GTDB): domain Bacteria; phylum Actinomycetota; class Actinomycetes; order Mycobacteriales; family Micromonosporaceae; genus Actinoplanes; species Actinoplanes pyxinae. Next base: position 165,644 of record NZ_JAPNTZ010000001.1, read on the forward strand.
ACCAGGTGGCGTGGCCCTCGTTCTGCCAGACGTCGCTCCACTCGTACGGGGCCACGCTGTCGCCGAACCACTGGTGGGCCAGCTCGTGGTTCATGATCGGATCGAGGACGTACGACGGCAGGCTGAACAGGCCGGTGTCGTACAGGGAAAGGGTCTGGGTCTCGAGGGCGAAGCCGAGGTCGGCGTCGATGATCAGGGAGCCGTAGTTCTCGAGCGGGTACTTCCCGACCTTGCGCTCCATCCAGGCCAGCTGGGCCCGCTCCACCTCGGCCTTGGGCAGCAGCGTGGCGGCGAGCCGGCGGGGCACGACGTCGCGGATCGGCACGCCGTTGACCGGCGCGCGGCGGTGCACGAGGAAGTCACCCACCGCGACCTGCACGAGCTCGCTGGCCATGGGCTCCGACTCGCGGTAGGTCGACGACACGTACCCGCCGCGGACCTTGTCCCGCAGGTGGCGCCCGTTGGCGACGGCGGTCCAGCCGACCGGCGCGGTCAGCGTGATCGTATAGGTGGCCTTGTCGCGCGGGTGGTCGTTGCTCGGGAAGAGCAGGTGCGACGTGTCGGGCTGCCCGGCCAGCACGGTGCCGTCGGGCGTGCTCACGAAGCCGACCGGCGAGTCGGCGTTGGCCGCGACCGGGGTGGCGGTGAAGCCGCTGACCGTGACGCGGAACTTCTTGTTCTTGGCCAGCGCGCGCTTGGGCGTGATGACGAGCTCTTCCCCCGTACGGGTGAAAGCCGCCCGATGACCGTCGACGCTCACGGCGGCCACCGCTCCGCCGCCGAAGTCCAGGTCGAACCGGGACAGCGCCTGCGTGGCCCGGGCCGTGATCGTGACGTCGCCGGTGATGGTCTGCTTCGGATCCTTGGCCGGATACTTGAGGCTCAGGTCGTAGTTCTGGACGTCGTAGCCGCCGTTGCCCAGCAACGGGTACAGACGGTCGCCGATCCCGGCCGCGCCGGGAGAGGGTGCGCCGCCGCCGCTCGCGTAGGCGGGGGTCATGGTCCCCGCGACCATGACCAGCGCCGTGCCGGCGGCCGCGACCCATTGACGCTTACCTGTCAAAGCTGTCATGGGGCGGACGCTACGCCCGCGGCGCGAAGATCGATATCGGTTAAAGCGCGGCGACCCCGAAGACGGGCCAACCTATTTCCGTACGCCATCGGGCCGGGTCGGGTGTGTCGCGGGGCCCGACCAGGTAGTGCTCGCGGACCGGCCCGACCACCGCCAGCGCGTTGGCCACCACCCAGGCGCCGAGCTCGCCGTAGGTGACCTCGATGTCGTCGTGCTCTCCGGCGTGCGTGGTGGTGGCCAGTTCCACCGCGGGCAGGGTCACCGGACGAACCCGGCCGCCGCGCGGTGGCTCCGGGGCCGGCCGGTAGACGAGCACGTGCCCGCGGCCCTGCTCGAACAGCGCGTTGTCGTACAGCCCGCCCGGGGCGCCGGGCGCCTCGCCGACCAGGGCGTCCAGCTCGGCCATGGCCCCGGCGTACCAGGCGATCACGTGGTCGACGTCGACGTCGTCCTCGATCGCGGCCACCGTGGTGGCCGGCACCGCCCGCAGCTCGACGGCGAGCGGGGCCGGTTCCGGCTGCAGCAGCCGGCGCAGCGACGCCACGGCGGCCCGGGTGCGGTCCAGCTCCGCCTCGAGCCGGCGCAGGTGGTTGGCCACGAGCGCGCCCCTCGCGCCGGGATCGGGCGAACCCAGGATGCGCTTGACCTCGGGCAGCGGCACGTCGAGCTCGCGCAGCCGGTGGATGATCTGGGCGGCCGGTATCTGCTCGGCGCTGTAGTAGCGGTAGCCGGTCGCGGGGTCGACGGTCGCCGGTTCGAGCAGCCCGGCCTCGTGGTAGCGGCGCAGCGTACGCACGCTCAGGTGGGTCATCCGGGAGAACTCGCCGATCGCCAGCATGCCTGAAGTGTGCACCCTCCCCCCGGGGGAGAGTCCCGTGGTTGACCTGGTCGTCGAGGGAGCCCGCACGCTCCAGGCATGACATCGATTCCGATCGCGCAGCTGCCCACCGTCATCCGCGACTACCTCACCGCGCACACGGCCGGCGACACCGAGGCCGCCCTGCGGGCGTTCGCCCCGGACGCCGTGGTCGTCGACGAGGGCTACACCTTCCGCGGCGCCGACGAGATCCACGGCTTCCTGGGCAAAGCCGGTACGCAATACACATACACGACCGAACTGACCGGCGCCCAGCGCGTCGACGACAGCCACTGGGTGGCCACCAACCACCTGGAGGGCAACTTCCCGGGCGGTGTCGTCGACCTGAACTACCGCTTCACCCTCGCCGGCGACCTCATCACCGAGCTGGTCATCGCCCCCTGACCCGGCGCGCACGTCGCCCAGCCTCGAGGGCGGGACCGGAGGCTGGATCAGCGCCCCGCTGATCCAGCCACCGCAGGATCGCCTCGGTCGTTTCCTCCGGTTTCTCCTGTTGGATCCAGTGACCGCAGTCCAGATCGACCACCTCCGCGTTCGGCACGAAGGCCGTCAGCCTTTCCGCCCTCGCGACCGTGTCGCGGTCGCCGTAGATCATGAGGGTGGGCTGCCGGATGATCGGGTCCACGTCCGCCAGCAGGTGCCAGTTGCGGTCCAGGTTCCGGTACCAGTTGATGCCGCCTGTGAACCCTGACGATGCGAAGGCGGCGACGAAGACGGCCAGCTCGCTGTCGCTCATGACGGGGTCACCGGGCGGGGTTTCCGCCCGGGCGAGGTTGATCAACGCATTGCCCGGCTGAGGCACGTTCCTCCGGTACAGGTTCCGAAGGAACCGGAAGGTGTTCTCCTCGAACACGGCGTCCGCGACGCCGGGCTGCCGGTTGAAGTGGACGAAGTAGAAGTCGCGGCCGAGCACGGCCTCCATGAACTCGATCCAGGGCATCTCTCCGCGCTCCTGGTAGGGCACGCTCAGCGCCACCACGCCGTTGACCCGGTCCGGGTGCAGCAGGGTCAGGCCCCAGACGACGAACGCGCCCCAGTCATGGCCGACGAAGGTGGCATCGTCGTATCCGAAGTGGTCGAGCAGCGCGACGAGGTCCCCCGACAGGTGGGCGATGTCGTAGTCGGTTACTGCGGCCGGGCGGGACGAGCCGCCGTAGCCCCGCTGGTTCGGCACGATGACGTGGTAGCCCGCGGCCGCGAGGGCCGGCATCTGGTGACGCCACGAGAAGGCGTGCTCCGGCCAGCCGTGACAGAGCACGACGGGGTTCCCCGCGTTCTGCCGGCCGGCTTCGAAGACTTCGAGTTCCACCCCGTTGACCGGAATGCGGGTGGGCTCGGGAAAATCGATCGTCATGCCGGCATCGTGCCGACCGGAACCGGTCACCTCCTGACCTGTTTCCGGAGAAGAGTGGCCGGAGTGCGAGCTGACCGGTTGATGGCCGTCCTCCTGCTGCTGCAACGTCGCGAGCAGGTGACCGCGGCGGAGGTCGCCCGGGAGCTGGAGATCTCCGAGCGCACCGCGCGCCGCGACCTCGATGCCCTGGGCATGGCCGGGGTGCCGGTGTACTCCCGGCAGGGCCGGGGCGGCGGCTGGCGCCTCATGGGCGGCGCCCGCACCGACCTGTCCGGGTTGACCGCGGGGGAGGTGCGCGCCCTGTTCCTGGTGGCCGGTCCGGCCTCGGCCGCGACGCCGGCCGTGAGAACGGCGCTGCGCAAGCTCGTCCACGCCCTGCCGGAACCCTTCCGGGCGCAGGCCGAGGCGGCGGCGGCATCGCTCGTCACGGACCCGCAACGATGGGGGTCGAGCCGGGTCGAGCCCCGGCCTCCCCGCTTCCTCGACGAACTCCAGGACGCGGTGATCCGCGGCGTCCAGGTCCGGCTCGGCTACGTCGACCGCGACCGCCACGAGACCGAGCGGACCGTCCACCCGCTCGGCATCGTCGCCAAGGGCCCGTCGTGGTACCTCGTCTCCCACACCGAGGCCGGTCGGCGCACCTTCCGGATCGACCGCGTGTCGTCAGCCGACCCGACCGGCGACCCCGTGCACCGCCCCGGGGACTTCGACCTCGCCGAGAGCTGGCGCGCCATCGCGGACGAGGTCGAACGAAGGCGGACACCCGTCGAGGCCCGGGCGGTGTGCGCGCCCCAGGGGATAGGCGTGCTCCGGATGGGTTTCGGCGATCGGCTCGTGGTCGGAGGGTCCACCACCGACGGCCGCATCGAGGTCGTGATCCGCGGCAACGACGAAGCCATCCTCGCCGGCGAGCTGGCCGGCCTGGTCGAGTGGATCGACGTGACGGGCCCGCCGGCCGTACGGGACCACCTGACCTCGATCGGCAAAATGCTCGTCGAGCGGTACGCCACCTGAACCACGACCGCCGAAGTCGTCACCCCGCGAGGGCGGTGAGTTCGTCCACCCCGATCCAAGTCAAAGTCAGCTCGGCGGCGGCGGTGTTCCCCCGCAGATGCGCCAACGAGCTGGAGCTCGGGATGAGGAGGATGGCCGGGTAAAGGCCCGGCAGCCTGCGGGAAGTAGGGAGCGCACCGAACCTAAAGCTGGCGTTCAAGCGGGTCGCGCAACATGCGGCGGCGCTACGCCGAATCCTTCCGCGGCTCCTGACCGACGACTCTGTGGTGCTTGTCTGTCGCTGCCACGGTCGACAGCTTCCTCGGCAGATCAAATTCGACCGAGCTGCACGCCGCGCACCATCAGCGGCATGAGAGCGCACGTCCAGAACGCTCCCGGGCAGCGGCGCTGGCCGGCATGTAATCTGGCGCGGCGCGCTGGGCAAAGGCGGGTGGGAAATTCCGTGCCAGCACTTCTGTGCTGCCGACCGCGAGGTATGAGCCGGTTCGAGTCCGGTAGCCCGGCGCGCGCCTTGTATGCGGCAGATCAGGATGTGCAGGAACTTCATCCGGCAATCTCACCGCGGCAGATTCTTTGCCCAATCGAGGACTTCATCGACATTCGCCCGTGTCCATCCCGTCGCCGGGTCAATCGGCACCAGTAGCGTCGGCGCAGTGCGGTCGGCCGACCAGCGCCGACCCGCCTCCGTGTGATTGTCATCTCCACGGTTCCACACTGCGAACCACGCCCGACCTGAGCGAGGGAAATACCCAGCGGCGACTTCCGCTCTGAGAGGTTACGAGATCTCGGCAGATCCGTGCCCCTGGGCCGGCTGCGGCAGGGGCCGGCTTCAGCTGCTGGCGATGCGTTCCAGCGCCGGGTCGGCCGCCAGCCACCGCCCGTTCACGATCTCCGGTGCTGACACAGGTGAACGACCTGACCACCGACCCGGTGTCGGTGACCGTCCGCTATCTGGTCGCGGCGCAGCACGAGCGCGTTGTCCCAGGAGGGGACCTCGCGGGCGGCCGGCGCCTAGCTGATCGGGGCAGCGGGAGTTCCCGCACGCCGGTAACCTCCGGTGCTCGAAGTCGATCTAAGGAGCCGTTCCACCGTGACAACCGTTCGCCGCCTTCTTGGCCTGGCCTCGGCTGCCGCCATCGGCGCCGCGTTCGTGCCGGCGCCCGCCTCCGCCGCCGAGCCCGACAATCCCAGCGCTTTCCTGGTGGCCGGGCCGCCTCAGCAGATCTTCCAGGGCGTGCCGGACGAGCGGATCCACGAGACGATGGAGGTCCGCAACGACAGCGACAAGCCGCTGCGTGTGGTCCTCTACGTCAAGACGGAGGGTCTCTGGTTCGCCGGGGCCTATCACACCTGCCGGTACACCGATAACATTCCCCCCGACCGGCCTCCGGCCAGCGGCGAGCAGGCCATTTGCGAGCCGCCGAACGAGATTGAACCGGGCGGTACGTACAAGTTCGGCGGCGAGATGATCCGGGTGCACCCGAAGGCCCAGCCCGGCGCCACGTACTCGTACACCTTCACCTGGTTCACCAAGGAGTACTTCGACGCGCAGGGCCCGACGTTCCTCGATCGCGACAAGATGACCCCGGGCTTCAAAGGCCTGCCCCTGATGGTCAAAGTGAATCCGGAGAGACCGCACAACGGCCCGAGCTCCAGCTCGGGCCGGGTCGTCATGCCCGCCGCGTCCACCCCGCCCACGACGCCGCCGGTCACCCCGACCATGACGCCGCCGGTCACCCCGCCCGCGACGCCGCCGGCCACCCCGACCATTCCGCCCGGCGGGGGCGAGGAGGAGCCCACGGGCCCCGCCCCGACGAGCAACTCCCCGGCCACCCCGACGGTTGCCCCGACCACCGAGGCCCCGGGCGGCGCAGGCGGCGGTGACAACGATGGTGGCCTTCCCATGACCGGCACGAACGTGGCCGTCGTGGGCGGCCTCGGCGCGGTGCTGCTGCTCGGCGGAGCCGGGGTGTTCCTGCTGGCCCGCCGCCGCACGTCGTTCACAGCCTGACGTCGCTGAGATCGCCGGTCATGCGTCCTGAGCAGATCATGGCCGGCGTGGCGGCCGTTCCCGGGTTGGCGGCGGTGGCACTGCCTGCGGGGGCGGAGACCGCCGCCGACCCGTAAGTCTTCACGAGGGCCGACGTCGGGCTTTCCGGGACATCCGGGTGCTGCTGATTCTCGGGTACGCGCCGCCGTGGGCCAACGGCGGGCACGCCGACGACAACTGGTTCCCGGTCGTCGACTCGACGTGGCGGGCGATCGTCGACGCCACGAACAAGGGCAACTACGGCGACGGAAGCACCGCGACCCGGCGGCTGCGGTACTGGCAGCTGGCGAAGATCGCGCACGAGATGGTGGATTTATCGTGCGGTGATCGTTCTGGTACTGGTCAAACGGTCCGCCAGGCTCTGCCGACGATTTCGCTGGCTCAAGTCCAGAGGCGCCAAGGATGGTGGTTTCCGGACTCATCTCGGCAGATCCGGGCACTCGCGCTCCCCGGGTCTCTTGGCGCTTGCACGTAGCGTGTGCGAATTGCCGGGCCCCGGCGCCGTCGCCCCGCTCGATGTGGATGTGAACGGATCCCTCAAGAGTTGACGGCGGTTGAGCTGCAGGACCTTGCCGGACGGTGGACCTGGAGGCGAGCGAGCGGGGAGAGTTTCGGTCGAAAGCCGAGAGAGCGCCGCTCAGCGGCGTCTCGCTTCGCGGCGCCAGACGGCGGGGGAGTAGCGGGCCGGGGTCAGGGCCTGCTCGGTTGGGGCGAAGCCCTCCGGGAGGCCCGGGCGGCGCCACGTTTCTGGCGGGTGGTTCTTCGGCAGCCACTCGCGGCGCCAGATGCCCAGGGCGGTGTCGAGGTCGGCCAGGGCCGGTTCGAGCTGGTCGGTCACGGGGGTGCGCAGGTGCTCGGCCCACAGCTTGACGCGCAGGTCGCGTACGAGGGAACCGGTTGTGACGAACGTCGAGGTGATCTCGCTGTCGGTGCCGACCATCGAGCGGCTGAAGAAGTTGGCTGAGCCGATGCTGGCGAAGACGTCGTCGACCAGCATCAGCTTGGTGTGGACGGTCAGGTTGTCGATGCGGTACATGACCACGTTGCGGCGGGCGGCGACCGGGAGCCGGGCCAGGACCCGCCACCGCAGGTCGTGCGTGATCACCGGGTGGACGGTGCTGTCGCCGCCGTCGGCCGGGTCGCGGCGGCCGGAGCCGACCAGGATTATCTTGACGCCCCGGCGGGCGGCTGCGCGCAGTTGGCCGTACAGCTGGAACCTGGGGTCGCCGCCCGGCGACTCGTGGAAATACTGGTCCTCGAGGTAGATGTAGCGTTCGGCGGCGCCGATCGCGGTGGTCATCGAGTGGTAGATCTCCTGAATTCCCGCCCGTACGACGTTGGCCCGGCGCATCCGGCGCAGGGCCCGGTGGCGATAGAGCGACCACGGCCGGTAGGAGCGCACGACCTGCACCGCGGTTCCCTCGGCCGGGTGCTCGGGCTGCTCGGGCGCCGGCGGCACCTCCCGCGGTGGATCCTGCGGGTTGAGCCAGGTGAACCCGCCGCTGGGCAGGTGGAAGTACTCCGGCGGCAGGTTGCGCGCGATGGGCCGCGGTGGCAGGGCGGCCGTGTTCTGCCAGCGGAACTGGAACGTCTCACGCACCCGGACGGCGGCCGGGCCGTGCAGGCGGGCCGCCGCGTCGTGCCAGCCCCACCGGTGTTCGCCCAGCTTGAGCCGGTGGTGCGGCGAGTGGTCGAACCGGCTCGGCGAAAGGTCAAGACCGCCGACGTACGCGGTGAGGACCCCGCCGTGGCTGAACACCACGAGTTTCTGGTGGTTGGAGCCCAGCAGCGGGCCCGACCAGTCGAGCAGCACCCGGTCTTCCAGCGGCGGCGTGGCCACGTCGACGGTCGACGGCTTCCAGGCCCGGATCACCCGCGCGGCCAGGGTGTTGGCCCGGAACGGCCCGACCGGCAGCCACGGCACCCCGCCCGAGAACTCGGCCGCGCTGAGCACGATCCGCACGTCGGTGCCGGCCGCGGCCTTCTCGGCGAGCACGTCGGTGAACGGGCGGTAGCCGGCCTCCCCGGCGACCCGACCGGTCAGGTCGAGCTGGGGGTCGGCCTGATAGCTGGCGATGTAGACGGCGTCGTCCGGGCCGAGGGCGGCCATGTGATCGGCCAGCTCGGTGAAGTAGGTGACGCCGTCGATGATCGGCTCGTACCGCGAGTTCTCGGCGAAGATCGGGCAGGCGTCGGTGGCCGGTGGCAGGTACCGGCTGATCAGCTCGGTCAGCGGCGAGGCGGGCGGCATGCCGTGATTGAACCGGAAACCGCCCGCGACGGCAACGACCACTGAACCGTTTCAGGCGGCCTCGGAGCGCGGGCTGTCCGGGCCGCCGACGTGTCGTCCGGGATGCCCGTCGAACAGCGTGCACTCCCGTTCCTCGACGGGCGGCGTGCTCTTCGCCGGGCACCAGGTGTAGGGGTTGATCTCGGACGCGCTCAGCGTCCACTGGATCCACCACATCGTGGCCTCCACTTGCTGGCCCAGCGCGGCGTGCGAGCCTTCGTGGCCGAGTTCGAGTTCGCACCCCAGCTCGGTCTGCACGCTGGGCGCCTCCGCGGGCAGCCCGTCGAAGAAGGCGAGCTGGGCGGCGTCGAGCGTGATCCGGGCCGGGCACGGGCGCAGGTCCTCTTGAGCGATCGACATGAATGTATGAGTGCCCACGACGGGTCAGTTCTTAACCGGTTAACAATGTTTTGATGACCGGCATGAATGCTCTGGTGCTCGGCGGCGGTGGCGTCACGGGAGTCGCGTGGGAGATCGGGCTGCTGCACGGCCTGGCCGAACACGGCGTGGACCTGACCGATGCCGGCCTGCTCGTGGGGACCTCGGCCGGGTCCTCGGTGGCCGCTCAGGTGCTCTCCGGGAAGCCGCTGTCCCATCTTTACGAGGCACAGGTCGCCGGCGCGAGCAGCGAACTGGCCGCCCGGCTGGGTCCGGGCGTCCTGCTCAGCTTCGTGGTCGCCGGTCTCTGGCCGGGCGATCCGGCCCGGGGCCGGGCCTGGCTGGGCCGCCGGGCGTTGCGCGCCCGCACCGTGCCGGAAGAGGAGCGCCGCGCGGTGATCGCCCGCCGCATCGGCGACGGCGACTGGCCGGCGACCCGCCTGCTCATTCCGGCCGTGGAGGCCGAGACGGGCCGCGTGCGAGTTTTCGACTCGGCCAGTGGCGTGCCGCTGGCCGACGCGGTCGCCGCCAGCTGCGCGGTGCCGCTGGTCTGGCCGCCGGTGACGATCGACGGGGTGCGGTACGTCGACGGCGGCGTCCGCTCGGTCGCCAACGCCGACCTGGCCGAGGGCAGCGAGCGGGTGGTCGTGCTCGCCCCGACGACCCAATCGGCGCGACGGGCCGGTCGGCCGGCCGCGCAGATCGCGGCACTCGGCCCCGAGGTGCGGGGTGCCGTGGTGTCCCCGGACGCCGCCGCGCGGGCCGCGATCGGCGGCAACATGCTCGACCCGGCCCGCCGCCGCCCGGCCGCCGAGGCCGGCCGGGCTCAGGCCGCGGCCGAGGCCGACCGGATCCGCGCCGTCTGGGCAGTCTGAGGTCGCGTACTCAGAAGGGTTGAGTAGCCGCGGGGAAGTGACGGGCGGCGGGAACTCATAGCGTCTTATCCGTGATCTCGACCTTGCGGCAAGGGACGCTCCGGCTCGTCAGTTACGCGCTGAGCGGCATCTACGACCTCTATCGGCGGCACCCGGCGGTGTGGCGTTTCATGGCCCGGCACTACCGGCCGCGAATGGGTGGTTTCGCCCGGCTGCACGCGTGGATGACGTGTCAGTTCGCGGCTCTGGACGTGCCCGCGTACGCCGATTTCCTGCGCCGCCACGGGTGGGAGTTCCGCTGGTTCGACCTCGAGAGCTACCCGCCCACCGGAAAGGCCTCGTACGTGCGGGCCTATCCGGAGCACGAGCGCTGCCGCAACGGGCGGTTCGAAATCGCGGGCAGTGTGGTCGACGAGTCGTCGGGGTCGTCGGGGCAGCCGTTCAACTGGGTCCGCAGCCGGGCCGAACTGCAGTCGGTGCACCGCAATCTGGCCGCGTACGCGACGATGATTTTCCCGGCCAAGCGACGGTTCGTCATCAACGCCTATTCGATGGGCGCGTGGGCGACCGGCACCAACACCGGCATCGCCATGTCGCGGATCGCCATGGTGAAGAACACCGGGCCCGACATCCGCAAGATCGTCGACACCCTGCGGCACTTCGGGCCCGATTTCGAGTACGTGGTGACCGCGTACCCGCCCTTTCTGAAACGCCTGCTCGACGAGCTCGACGCCGAGCGGTTCCCGTGGGCCGACTATCGCATCTCCGGTCTCGTCGGGGGCGAGGGCATGACCGAGGCTTTGCGCGACTACCTCGAGAAGCGCTTCCTCAAGGTGCGCTCGGGCTACGGCGCGAGCGACCTCACCATCGGCATGGCCGGCGAGACCGACCTGACCGTCTGGGTGCGCCGCCGGCTACGCATCGATCCCGACCTGCGGGCCAAGCTCCTCGGGCCGGGCGAGGAGCGGCTGCCCATGGTCTTCCAGTACAACCCGCTCGAGACGTACCTGGAAACCAACGCCGATTCGGAGATCCTCTGCACGATCAATTCGACCTCGGTGGTGAACCCGAAGGTGCGCTACAACATCGGCGACGAGGGCCGGTTGGCCACGCTGCCCGAGGTGCTGGCGGCCATTGCCGACCCTCAGGTGCGGGCCGAGGCCGAGGCGGCGATGCGGGTCGACGGAATGCGCCTGCCGTTGCTGTTCCTGTTCGGCCGCAAGGACAGCACCATCTCGTACATGGGGGCGAACATCTATCCCCAGGACATCGAATACGGCCTGTACGACGGAAATCCGTACGCCAATGCGCTTGAGGGTTTCTGCCTGGAACTGGTGCAGGGCGCCGATCTGGAGAGCCGCCCGACCGTCCACATTCAACTGCGATCCGGCGTACGTCTCGAGCCCGCGAAACAGGAATTGCTGGCCGACGCCTGCCGGGCCGGCGTCCTGGCCCATCTGACCCGGTCGAGCCGCGACTTCGCCGAATCGGTGGCCGAGGATCCGTCCGCCGCCGATCTGCGCATCACCGTCCACGAGCACGGCGCCGGCCCGTTCGCCGGCGCTTCCGGCAAGCTCAAGAACGTCTACCTCATCAAGGGGACAGCCGCATGAGGACCACCGATTTCACCGCCGCCCCGCCGCAGGGCCAGGCGACCGCCATGTTCATCGGGGCCACTCGCTATTCGGGTCCGCTGGCCATGCTGCACACCATCCGAACCTGGTTCCCGATGGTTCGGCAGATGAAGCGGATGGCCGGTTATCGCTGGCACACCGTGTACTACCAATTCCCGTACACGATCGGCACCATCGCCTTTTTCAGCGACCAGGACGCCATGCTCAAGTTCGCGCGCAGCCGCCACCACCGCGAATTGATGTGCTGGCTGACCGACGAGGGCGCGAACAATGCGACCGCCGGCTTCATCCGCCTGTTCACCGCCGAGCCGCATGGTTACAGCAATGGCTCGTGGCGCGCCGAGGACGGCAGCATGGCGCACATGCCGACCTGGACGCCGCTGTCCACCGAAGCGGCCGGCCCGACGGTGCATCGGCGATGAAAGCCTTTCCCGTACGCACGAAAGCCGACCTGCGCGAGTTCTGTGAACTGCCGTTGCGGCTGCACCCGCGCGACAAATACGTGCCCCTGCCGGCCCCGGTGATCCGGAGGCACGCGCGCACCGCGAAGCTGTACGTGGTGCGCGACCGCCAGGGACGGGTGGCCGGGCGCACGAGCACCCACCGCGACGCCGCGTTCGGCCCGGGCCAGCTGTTCGGGCATACAGAGTTCACCGACGACGACGCGGTTTTCGGTGCGCTGATGGACGTCGTGACCCGCGACGCCGAGGGCCGCGCGCTGTTCGGGCCGGTGGCGTTGCTGCCCAACCAGACCGGCGGCGTGATCACGAGCGGCTTCGAGGAACGCGGGTTCGTCGACTCGGCCTGGAACCCTTCGTACTACCCCGGAATGTACGAGCGGCACGGTTTCACCCGCCGGTTCGAGGCCGACACCTGGGCGGTCGACGTGGCCGGATCGGCCGCCGCCTACCAGTTCGACGACAGCCGCCTGGCCACTGAGCGCCTGGTCATCCGGCACGGTTCCCGCCGCGGCCTGCGCCACCAACTGCCGATCCTGCGCGAGATGCTGAACGCGAGCTTCGCCCGGCTCGGCTACTACACCGAGATCTCGGCCGGGCAACTGGCCGAGCAGACCGACGGCCTGGCCTTCCTGCTCGACGAGGGCCTGCTGGTGTGGCTCGAGAAGGCGGGCCGCCCGGTGGCGTTCGTGGTGGCCGTCCCCGACATCTCCGAGTTCCTGATGCGAACCGGCGGCCGCCTCGGCCCGCTCGAACAGCTGCGGCTGCTGGCCACGCGGTCGCGCTACCGCCGGGACGCCGTCCTGGTCGTCAAGGGTGTCGTGCCCGGCGAGCAGGGCCGGGGCTACATGACGCTGCTCAGCCGCGAGGTGCACCGCCACCTGGAGGCGGGCGGCTACCGGACGCTGCGCAGCACCTTCGTGGAACGCGACAACGCCGCGTCGGCCGCCTCCTACCTGCGGGCCGGCGGCAAACCCCGGCACGGATACACCTTCTACGAGCGAGGTGCGGCATGACCTGGGTACAGGCGCTGCGGGAGCGCGAGGCGCTGTTCCGCCGGGCGCCGAGCGCGCACAACACCCAGCCCTGGACCATCGACTACCGCGCCGACGAGATCGTCATCGGCGTGGACCCGGCCCGGTCGCTCCCCGACTCCGACCCGACCGGCCGCGACCTGGCGCTCGGCCTGGGCGCGTTCGCCGAGACGTGCCTGATCGTGGCGGCCGACGCGGGTCTGTCGGTCGGGTGCGACCTCAGCGACCCGCGGGTGATCCGGCTCGTTCCGGCGGCGGACCGCTACGACACGATCTTCCACCGGGTTGATGTCGAGGCGCGGCGGGTCGCTCGGGGACCGTACGCGGAAGGCCTTTTGGATCTGGTGATTCTGGCCGCGCTCGAGGGCGGGATCGTGCATGTGCGCAGCCGTGCCCTGGCCGAGGACCTGGCCGTGGCCGACCGCTGGATGTACGGCACCCCGCCGGTGGCCCGCGAACTGCGCGCCTGGCTGCGGCTGAACCCGCGCGACCCCCGCTACGACCGCGACGGGCTGACCGACCGCGCCCTCGGCCTGAGCCGTATCGAGGCGCGCGTGCTGTCGGCCGCGCTGCGGGGCTACGGACTGACCCGGCGGCTCGGGCTTCCAGCGCTGCTGGCGGCCAGTGGCAAGAGCTTATTGCGGTACGACGGAAGCGTCCTGGTGCTGACCGGGCAGCACGCCGACCCCCGCGAGGACGGCCGCCGCCTGCTGCGCATCTGGCTGCTGCTGGCCCGGTTCGGCTTGGCCGTCCACCCGCTCAGCCAGCTGCTGGACTGCCCGGAAACGGCGGCCCGTCTGGCCGACCGGGTGCACGCGACGCCGCTGGCGGTCTTCCGGGTCGGCTACCGGTTGGCCGAGCCGGCGCGCTCGGCCCGCCTGCCGGTCACCACCGCGGTCGCGGCCAGGGTCAGGTCCTCGGGGTAGAGGCGGCCGAGCAGGGCGAGCACCACCAGGTCATCCAGTCCGGTGCTGTCCACTACGGTCGCGCCCTCAGGACTCCACACCAGACCGGGCGCGCGCAGAATCGACCAGGGATCGGCGGTCACCTCGCGGCCGTCGGACAGGTCGCCGCGCAGGGCGAAACGGTGACCGCGCAGGGCCTGGCCCAGATCGACGCGGGCGGCGACCCCGTCGTGGGTCACCTCGATCGCGGAGTCGCCTTTCACCACGCGGGCAGTAAGCGAGCCGGTCCGGGCCGCGGTGGGCGGCAGATCGCCGACCGGTGTCCGCGGCGCAGCGTAGTAGTCCGACAGCTCGTATTCGTAGGTGGCCACGGTGTGAACGGCCGGGTCGGGACGCCAGGTGAGCAGATACCGCGGAGCCGTGTGGAGCGGCTGGTCCAGCACCGCGGGCAGGGCAGTGCCGCCGGGCGCGTCGAAGCCGTACCCGGCCGGGCCGCCGGCGCCGGTGACCACCTGCCGGGCGTAGCCGACGATGCTGGAGTGCCGGATCCGGCGGACCAGCAGCTCGGTGAGGAACGCGTCGCGGGCCGGTTCGAGGTGCCGCAGGCCGGTGCCGGTCACGAACACCGGCACGTCCGGCCAGTCGGTGAACGGCAGCAGCGCGTCCCGCAGCAGGACCACCTGGTGCAGCCACTCGTTGTAGAGCTGCATCGTCACCGGGCCGCCCCGGCGGCGGAGCAGCAGGTCGGCCGCGCCCGGGGTGAGCAGGTGGCCGTAGCAGTGGCTGCGCACGACCAGCGGCCCGGCCGGCAGCTCGATCCGGTCGGTGAGCAGGCGGCGCACGGCCTCGGTGGCCAGGCCGGCGATCTGCTCGCCGATCACGGTGGCCCGCTCGGCCAGTTCGCGGGCCGCCCGGGAGCTGTCCGGCCCGGCGGTCAGCGGCAGGGCCGACTCCCTGGCGCCCAGGGCCAGCGTGGCCCGGATCTGCTCCTCCAGCACCGGGAGGTCGGCGGCGGTGAGAGCGTTGTCGTCGATGACGCCCTGCAGCAGCGGCTCGGCGGCGGTCAGGAACTCGCGCGCGGTCATGGTGGCGCCGTCGGCCGGAAAGGTGTGCCAGCGGCTTCCGCCGAGCGTGACGGTTGATTCTGCGGTGTGCATGGGGGCCTCCGGATCGGAAGTCAGTCGAGCGCGGTCAGCGCGATGTCGACGAGCGGTTCCAGGGCGCGGACGTCGGGGGAGATCTTGGCCGAGACCAGCAGGCCGTTGAGGAAGGTGACCAGGAAGCCGGCGAGGGCGTCCGGGTCGTGCCGCGGCGCGAGCTCGCCCCGCTCCTGAGCCGCGCGCAGCACGTCGGCCAGGGCTTGGCGGCTGGCGTTCTGCATGTCCTGCACGACCGTGCGGGTCGCCGCGTCGTGCGGCAGGCGCTCGCAGGCCGCGTTGACGGCCAGGCAGCCCCGGCCGTCCGCCCCGGCCGCGATCCGGATCCGCTCGATCAGCATCGACCGGATCGCCGAGCGGGCGTCGCCCTCGCGCTGCAGGTCGCGCAGGGCGTCGGCGGCCAGGGTGGTGCGGTAGTGATCGAGGGCGGCCCGATAGAGACCGTCCTTGTCGCCGAAGGCCGCGTACAGCGAGCCCTGACCGATGCCCAGGCGCTGGGTCAGGTCGCGGACCGACGTCGCCTCGTAGCCGCGCGACCAGAAAAGCGTCATTGCCTCGGCCACGGCGGCCTGGGTGTCGAACTCGCGCGTCCTCGCCATGAGGACGACGCTAGCTTATCTGGATCGCGCGTTCAAGAATCAGATCGCCTCGGCGGCAATGGCTGCGTACTTGCGGTCGGGGCGTTCGGGGAACTGCTGGCGGCGGCGGTCGCGTTCGGTGAAGCCGGCCTTGGTCAGGTGGGCCGCGAATTCGTCGACCGGCCAGCGGTAGGCGGTGATGACCTTGTGGTCGAAGGGGGCCACCTCGTCGTCGCTGTCGAAGAAGCCGATCACCAGGCGGCCGGACGGGCGGAGCAGGCGGCGGAACTCGGCGAGCACCCGGTCCAGCTCCGGCGGGGGCAGGTGGATCGTCGAGTACCACGAGAGGATGCCGGCCACCGAGTGCTCCGGGACGTCCACTTCGGTCATCGAGCCGAGCCGGAACGCCGGCCCGGGGAAGTGCTCGCGGGCGTACGCGATGAACTCGGGGACCATGTCGATGCCGGTCACGTCGGCGCCGTGGGCGTGCAGGTCGGCCGTCCAGTGGCCGGGGCCGCAGCCGAGGTCGAGCACCGGGCCGTCCAGGCCGTTCAGGTGACCGCGAACGAGGGAGATGTCGTCCTCGGGGGGCTGCCACTCGCCGTCGAAGAGGCCGATGTACTGCTCGGACTTGGACGAGTAAGCATCACGCACCGGCTGCCAGGTCACCGCGACACTGTAGACCCGGCGGCCCAGCTGGCGATCAGGCTGAGGGCCTGCTGGTCGGGGGAGCCGGGTTCGGCGCTGTAGGCGTTGAGGCGCAGATTCTGGTCGGCGGTGAGCTCCATCGACTCGTACGCGAGGGAAAGGTTGCCGACCAGCGGGTGGTGCAGGCGCTTGACGCCGCTGCGGTGCAGGCGCACGTTGTGGGCGGCCCACCAGGTGCGGAAGCGCTCGCTCCGGGTGGCGAGCTCGCCGATGAGGTCGGTCAGGTCCCGGTCGTACGGGCTGCGACCCGCCTCCCCGCGCAGGAGCGCGACCACGTCCTCGGCCAGTTGCTCCCAGTCGCGGTAGAACTCCTGGGCGGCCGGGTTCAGGAAGACGAACCGGGCCAGGTTGGGCGGCCCCTCGAACACGGGCGCAAACACGGCCCGGCCCAGGGAGTTCGCGGCCAGGATGTCGAGCCGGCCGTTGCGGACGTAGGCCGGCGCATCCGTCATGGCGTCCAGCAGATGCTGCACGACCGGACGGACGGCCGGGGTGGTGCGGCGCCGGGCCGGGCGGGCGCTCTTGTTGGCCTGGCGGGCCAGGTCGTACAGGTGCTCGCGTTCGGCGTCGTCGAGGCGCAGGCCGCGGGCCAGGGACTCGAGCACGCTCTCGGAGACGCCGGACAGGTTGCCGCGTTCGAGGCGGGTGTAGTAGTCGACGCTGACCCCGGCGAGCATCGCGGCCTCCTCGCGGCGCAGGCCCGGCACACGGCGGGTGGTGCCGTAGGCGGGCAGCCCGGCCTGCTCGGGCGTGATGCGGGCCCGGCGGGTGGTGAGGAAGTCGCGGATCTCGCTGCGGTGGTCCATGGTCGCCTCTCAGCGGTTGGTCAGGCGTTCCAGGTGCTCGGGGTAGCGGGCGCCGCGCACGTCGATCTGGGCGGCGGCCGTCTCGATCTCGGCCAGGTCGCCGGCGGTGAGCTCGACGTCGGCGGCGCCCATGTTCTCCTCCAGCCGCTCCAGCCGGCGGGTGCCTGGGATCGGCACGATCCACGGCCGCTGGGCCAGCAGCCAGGCCAGCGCGATCTGGGCGACGGTGGCGTTCTTGCGGGCGGCCACCGTGGCCAGCAGGTCGACCAGCGCCTGGTTGGCCTGGCGGGCCTCGGCGTCGAAGCGGGGGATCGTGCCGCGGATGTCGCCCTCGCCGAACTGGGTTTCCGTGCTGATCTTGCCGGTGAGGAAACCCTTGCCGAGCGGGCTGTACGGGACCAGGCCGATGCCGAGCTCGTCGCACATGGGCAGGATCTCGTCCTCGGGCCGGCGCCACCACAGCGAGTACTCGTTCTGCAGGGCGGTCACCGGCTGCACGGCGTGGGCCCGGCGCACGGTCGCGGCGGCCGCCTCGGACATGCCGAAGTGCTTGACCTTGCCCGCCTCGATGAGCTCCTTGACCGCGCCCGCCACGTCCTCGATCGGCACCTCGGGGTTGACCCGGTGCTGGTAGAACAGGTCGATCCGGTCGGTGCGCAGCCGCTGGAGCGAGGCGTCGGCGACCTGCTTGATGTGCTCGGGCCGGCTCGACAGTCCGGTCTGCCGGCCGTCGGCGTCGAACGCGAACCCGAACTTGGTGGCGATGACGACCTGGTCGCGCACGGGCTGCAGGGCCTCGCCGACCAGCTCCTCGTTGACGAACGGCCCGTACACCTCGGCCGTGTCGAAGAAAGTGACGCCGCGCTCGACGGCCGCGCGCAGCAGCGCGATGTTCTCGTCGCGGCCGGGACCGGGCCCGTAGCTCTGACTCATCCCCATCGCGCCGAAGCCGATGGCGGAAACTTCCAGATCGCGACCGAGAGTGCGGGTGACAGCCATGCCTGAACGGTATAGCCGCCCCCGCCCATGTGGGAGGTAACACCAGACCCTCCCTGCGCCCCCGGGCGCGTGCCTACTGTCGGGAGGTGCTGGTTTCGGCGTCGGCCCTGTTCTGGGGACTGCAGTTCGCGTTCCTCAGCCCGGCGCTGGCATTGTTGCTGGTCACGGTGTTCGGCGCGAGCGCGGGCGAGGTCGGCTGGGCGCTCGCGATCTACAACGCCGGCGGGTTCGTGGCTTCGCTTCTGGTTCCCGCGTACGCCGATCGAGCGCGCAATTACGCCGGGCCCATGATGGCCTGTGGGGGACTGACGCTCGCGCTGGCCGGCGCCCTCGCCGCGACGACCTCGTTGCCGCTCGCGGTGGTGGCCCTGGTGGTGCTCGGCGGCCCGGCCGGGGTCGGCAGTTCGCTGCTGTTCGCCCACCTCAAGCACACCGGCGCAGCTCCGGGAGACGTGGTGCGTACGCGGGCGTTGGTGTCTTTCGCCTGGGTGGCCGGCCCGCCGCTGGCGACGTTCCTGATCGGCGGGTTCGGCCCGCGCTCGATCCTGGCCGCCATCGCGGTGGTAGCGGTGCTCAACATCGCCACCACCGCGGCCCTTCGCGCCCCGGCTGTCCAGGCGAGCGACTCACCAGCGGAAGAGGGACGGGTGCCACGCGGGCGGGTCGCGGTCGTGGTCGTGGTGTTCATCGCGCTGCAGGCCACCAACAGCGCCACCGTCTCGGTGATGAGCCTGTTCGTGACCGACCGACTCGGCCTCGACGTGGCCTGGGCCGGCATCGCCCTCGGGGTGGCGGCCGGGCTGGAGATTCCGGCCCTGCTGCTGGTCGGCAAGCTCACCGGTCGCGTCTCCGGCCGGTTGCTGCTGCTCACGGGGTGTGTGGCCGGGATCGCCTACTACGCCGCCATGGCGTTCGCCCGCGGCCCGGTGCTGCTGCTGGGCCTGCAGGTGCTCAACGCCTGGTTCTTCGCCACGGTGGCCGGCGTCGGGCTGACGCTGTTCCAAGAGATCATCCCGCGTCCCGGGCTGGCCGCCGGCCTGTACGCCAACACCCGCCGCCTGGGCGCCGTGGTGGCCGGCCCGCTGATCGCCCTCGGCTCCGTGACCAGGCTCGGCTACGGCACGGTGTTCGCGGCCTGTGCCGCCATCACCGTCGTCGCCCTGGCCGGTCTGCGTGGGGGTGTCTCGCAGTACCGGGAAGAGCCGTCACTGCCCGCCGGCCGGATTTCGCGGTGATCTGAACAGGTGAACACCGCCCGACGACAGCACCCGACGATGATCCTCGCGATCATCTGCCTCAGCTACTTCATGGTCATCCTCGACAACTCGATCATCTTCACCGGCCTGCCCCGGATCGAGGCGGCCATGGACTTCAGTCCCACCGGCCTGGTCTGGGTGCAGGACGCCTACACGCTGGTGTTCGGCGGCCTGCTGCTGCTCGGCGCCCGCTCGGGCGACATCGTGGGCCGGCGGCGCATGTTCATCGCCGGGCTGGTGCTGTTCAGTTCGGCGTCGCTGCTGGTCGGGCTGGCGACCGACCAGTGGTGGCTGATCGCCGCCCGCGCCTTCCAGGGCATCGGCGCGGCAATCCTGGCGCCGTCGTCGCTGTCGCTGCTGACCGCGAGCTTCGCCGAGGGCCGCGAGCGGGCCAAGGCGGTGGCCGCGTACAGCGCGGTGGCCGGCATCGGGGCCAGCGCGGGCCTGGTCGTCGGGGGTGTGCTGGCCGATCTGGTGTCGTGGCGGGCCGGGTTCTTCCTCAACGTGCCCCTCGGCCTCGCCATGATCGTCGCGGCCCGCCGGTTCATCGGCGAGACCGAGCGCCGCCGGGGCCGCTTCGACCTGGCCGGGGCGCTGCTGGCCACGCTGGGGATGACCGCGCTGGTCCTCGGGATCATCGAGTCGTCGCTCGTGGCGGTGGCGCTCGGGGTGGTGCTGCTGATCGGGCTGGTGGCGACCGAGGCCCGGGCCGGGCAGCCGATCATGCCGCTGCGGTTGTTCGCCGACCGGCGGCGGACCGGCGCCTATCTCGTACGGATGCTCTACCTCGGCGCGATGATCGGGTTCTTCTTCTTCACGTCGCAGTACCTGCAGGGGGTCCTCGGCTTCAGCCCGCTGGCCGCCGGGCTCGCCTTCCTGCCCATGTCGGCCGTCAACTTCGGGGTGGCGGTGCTGGTCAACCGGGTCATCGGGCGCTTCGGCGCGGTCCCGGTGCTGATCGCCGGCGTCGCCGTCACGCTGGCCGGCATGGTCTGGCTCAGCCGGGCCGGGGCCGGCAGCGAGTACGTCACCGCGGTCGCCTTGCCGATGGTGCTCATCGGGGCCGGGCAGGGGCTCGCCTTCGCGCCGATGACTTCGGCCGGGCTGGCCGGGGCCGACCCGGCCGACGCGGGCGCCGCCTCCGGGCTCGTCAACACGTTCCACCAGCTCGGCAGCGCTCTGGGCCTGGCCGTGCTGGCCGCCGTCGCCGGGGGAGGGGCGCTGGCCGATCGGGTCGGCGCGGCCCTGACCGGCAGCAGCGTCCTGCTGGCCGTCGCCCTGGCGCTGGTCGTCACATTGATCGCCCTGCGGCCCCGGCGGCGTCCCGCCGTGGTTGCGCCGACAACTGAGGGGTACTTGGTGAAGCCGTGACAACCTGGACCGAAGACGAGCTGAGGCGCGTCGGTCAGGCCGAGGAGCTGCAGATCAGCTCGACCCGGGCCGACGGGAGCCGGCGACCGTACGTGACCATCTGGGTCGTCCGCGACGGTGACGACATCTACGTGCGCAGCGCGTACGGCGCCAACAACGGCTGGTTCCGGCGGGCCAAGGCGTCCGGGACCGGGCGCATCCGGGCCGGTGGGGTCGAGCGTGATGTCGAGTTCGCCGACGCCGCCCCCGATGCGTACGCGGGAATTGATCAGGCCTATCACAGCAAGTACGACCGGTACGGACCGAAGATCGTCGGCTCCGTCGTCGGCGCGCAGGTCGCGCCGCTCACCATCCGCTTATTGCCCCGCGACTGAAGGACAATCATGAGCACTGTCCCGAGCTTGAAGCTCAACAACGGCGTCGAGATGCCAGCGCTGGGCTTCGGCGTCTTCCAGACCCCGCCCGACGAGACGACCGCCGCGGTCGAGGCGGCCCTGTCCACCGGCTACCGGCACGTCGACACCGCCGCCGCGTACGGCAACGAACGCGAGGTCGGCCAGGCCGTGGCCAAGTCCGGTCAGCCGGTCTTCCTCGAGACCAAGATCTGGATCAGCGACTACGGGTACGACGAGACCCTGCACGGCTTCGAGAAGAGCGCCGCCAAGCTGGGCGTCGACCGCATCGACCTGCTGATCCTGCACCAGGCGCTGCCGTCCGAGTTCGGCCGTACGCTCGACGCGTACCGGGCCCTGGAGAAGTTGCTGGCCGACGGCAAGGTCCGGGCCATCGGCGTCAGCAACTTCATGGTCGAGCACCTGACCGAGCTGCTCGAGAAGACCACTGTGGTGCCCGCGGTCAACCAGATCGAGGTGCACCCGTACTTCCAGCAGCGCGAGGTGCAGCAGTTCGGCGCCGAGCACGGCATCCTGACCCAGGCCTGGGCGCCGATCGGCGGCATCACGTTCTACCGCGACAGCGGCCACCGCAGCACCCTTGAAGACCCGGTCATCGGCGAGATTGCTTCGGCCTACGGCAAGAGCCCGGCCCAGGTGATGCTGCGCTGGCACCTGCAGCAGGGCCGTCAGGTGATCCCCAAGTCGACCAACGCGAAGCGCATCGCCGAGAACTTCGACGTGTTCGACTTCGAGCTCACCGCGGACCAGCTGACCGCCATCGACAACCTGGAGACCGGCAAGCGCGGCGGCCCCGAACCGTCCGACGTCACGATGGAGACCTTCGGCCGGCCCATCCCCGAGGCCTGATCGATCCCGCCTGACGTCTTGACATCGGTCGATGGCGAGCCTGGAATGTTACCGGGAGGTAACGCCATGCTCCGGGGTCGTGCCGCAGTCGTCCTTGCTCTGCTCGTCTCGTTCGCCGCAGCGCCGGCGCCCGCGATGGCCGCCGCGCCGGCCTGTGCGGCGCCGGCGCCGAGCACGACCCAGCCGGGTTACCTCGTCGCCGATCCGGCGTGCAATGTGGACGGCACGCCGTTCGTGGCGCTGCCGGGCGCCCGGGTGCACGTCGGGATCGAGGCCGGGGCGGCCTATCGCATCGAGGTGCCGGACGCGTGGAACGGGCGGCTCGTCGTCTGGGCCCACGGCTACCGGGGGACAGGCACGACCGTCTACGTCGACAATCCCGGGCTGCGCGAGCACTACGTGAAGCGCGGCTACGCGTGGGCCGCCTCGAGTTACGCGACCAACGGGTACGACGTCGGGCAGGGGGTCCGCGACTCGGTCGCCCTGATCGACGTGTTCCGGCGGGTCGCCGACGTCCGGGCCCGGTCGGTGATCATGTCGGGGGCGTCGATGGGCGGGCACGTCACCGCCGTCGCCATCGAGGAACACCCGCGGGCGTTCGCCGGCGCCATGCCGTACTGCGGTGTGCTCGGTGACACGGCGCTCTACGACTACTTCCTGGACGCGAACGTCACGGCGGCCGCGCTGGCCGGGGTGGACATCGAGTTCCCGCTGAAGCCGGACGCCGGCTATCAGCAGCGCTGGCGCGAGCAGGTGGGGCGGATCGTCCCGGCGCTCGGCCTGCCGGCCGCGTCCACGCCGGCCGGGCGCACCTGGTCGGCGGTGGTGGAGCGGCGCAGCGGCGGGGACCGGCCCGGGTTCGACAGCGCCTTCGCGTACTGGAACGCGGCGCCCTCATTGCCGCCGCTGGCCGACCTGCCGTTCCTGTTCGGGCTGTATCCCGGCCTGCAGGGTGGCACGGCGGGCATCGCGCCCGGCAACGTCGCCGACAACCGCCGCACGATCTATCGCAGCACCGACCGCCTGTGGCCGACCACAGCCGAGTGGCGTCTGAATCAAAAAGTGCTTCGGGTACGCCGTACGGCCGCGGCCGACCCGGGCCTGGCCGGCATTCCCCGCGTCGACGGCAACCCCCGGATCCCGGTCCTCAGCCTGCACGACATCGGCGACCTGTTCGTGCCGTTCTCGATGGAGCAGGCGTACGCGACCCGGGCCGCCCGCCACGGCAAGTCCCGCCTGTTCGTGTCCCGGGCCATCCGCGGGGTCGGCCACTGCGACTTCACCCAGCCCGAACTGACCGAGGCCTTCGACGACCTGACCAGCTGGATCGCCACCGGCCACCGCCCCGCCGGCGACGCCGTCCTCAACCGCCGGGCGGTCGCCGACCCGGCCTTCGGCTGCCGCTTCACCCGAGGCGCCCACCGCACCTTCGTCGCGCCGGCCTGCCCCGCTGCTCCGTAGCCCGTGCAACCATTCGGGCCCTTCGCTCGTCTTGGTGCGCATGAAACGGAGAGAGGCCACACATGGCCCGCGGTGACGACGAGTTCATCGCGTTCGCCCAGGCCAGTTCGTCGCGGCTGCAACGGGCGGCGTACCTGCTCACGGGCGACCAGCACGCCGCCGAGGAAGCGGCCCAGGCGACGTTGGTCAGGGTGTACGCGGCCTGGGGGCGGGTCAGCCGCAAGGACCCCTACGCGTACGCCCGCACGGTGCTCACCAACCTGGTCACCGACCAGTGGCGGCGACCCATGCGCGAGTACGCGACCGAGACCATGCCGGAACCGCCGGCCGCCCAGGACGTCGCCGACGTCGTGTCGAAGCGGCGCTGGCTGATCACCGCTCTGCGGGCGTTGTCACCGCGGGAACGGGCGGTGATCGTGCTGCGGCACTTCTTCGACGCCAGCGAGGCCGAGGTGGCCCGCGAACTAGACCTGTCCGCGGGCACGGTGAAAAGCCTCAACTCCCGGGCCCTGGCGAAACTGCGCATCACGGCCGGCCTGGTGCCGCCGCTACGAACCGAGACCGAGGCAGGGGTAGGACAGTGACGCAGCTCGAAGAACTGAAGGACGCCATGCACTCACCACCCGACTTCCGCCCCGCGCCGATGGATCTGCAGCAGGTGATGGCGTCCGGAGGCCGCATGCGCCGCCGCCGTCGACTCTTGGTCGGCGGTGCGTCCGCGCTGACGGTGGCCGCCCTGCTGATCGGCGGCAACCAACTGGCCGGCGGCTCAACCTTCCCGACCCCGGCCGCCGGCCCGTCGGCGCCGCTGCCGTCAGCCGTCAACTCGTCGGCGCCCGGCGTGCTCGGCGCGGTCATCGAGACGGGCAGGCAGGCCGAAGGCCGCCGATGGATCCTCTACGTCGAGACGGTCGACCCCGACAACCTCGACGAAACGCTGACCCTGATTCTCGGGCGCACCAAGACCGGCACGATTGACGACTTCCGCCCAGAGATCGAAAGCAACGACCCCGGAGCCGGACGCATGGCCCCGGGCTTCCACGCGGTCAAGGCCGGCCGGCTTCTCAACGGCCGCACCACCCCGACCTTCGGCTACTACGTCGGCGACGCCACCAGAATCACCGCCCGCGACGCCACCACCGGCAAGACGGTCGAAGCGAAACGGGCGGCGTGGAGCGGGTTCGCCCCAACGGAAAAGGCCCAGATCTTCTGGTTCGACTTCACGGAGGGCCGGCCGCCGGCCACCTTGACCGACCTCACCGCGTACGACGCCAACGGATCCGAACTGCACGTCGCCGGCTGAGACGCGCTTTCTCACTCCGCGCAGAGGTTGGTGCGGCACGGGGTGTCGTTTGTTTAGTAGCTGCCGGCCGGCCGGCTCGGTTGGGATGCCGAGCCGGCCGGCCAGTGGTCAGCGGCAGGCGCCGTAGCGGGCGCTGCGGAAGCGCTTGATGACGTCGGCCGGGACGCCGGGGCAGATGTCGGCGGTGCCGCTGCTGAGGACGGTCCAGGCGCCGGCGGCGTGCTTGAAGACGACGTAGGACTCGTCGGAGTTGGAGCGCTCGGGGACCGTGGTGGCCGCGTAGCTCTTGTAGCAGACGATTTTCGTGAACGTGGAGTCCGGGAAGACGCCGTCGTCGGGGTTCGCCTTCAAAGCCTTCTGCAGTTGAGCGTTGGTCACGGGGCAGGCCGCCGTGGGCGCCTTGGTCGGAGACGTCGAGGTGCGGGTCGGGCGGGCGCCCGTGGTGGCCGCGCCGGTCGTGGGGGCGGCCTCCGTGGTCGGTGCAGGCGGCGGCGTCGTCGTCGTGGCCGAGGAAGTCGGCGCGGCGGCCGGCGCCGCAGCGCCGTCGACCCGCTCGACGCCGCCCGCGCACCCGGACAGCAGAAGGGCGGCGGCGGTGGTGGTGGTGACAACGGCCAGGAGGGACTTGCGCATCTCGGTAACCCCGTTCGTTCATCGCATGACTCTGTTGTCTGGTGCGATGCGGTCCCGGACCACTTAGTTCTCATGATCAGGTAACGGGATCATAACGGCTGCGTCGTCGCCGATCAGCGGGCCGGACTGAGCTTCCGATCAGGCAACGGAAGCACGGCGGCCACGCAGTCGCGATCAGCCGCCACCCGCACGGGGCCTTGAGGCGGTGACGCGGCGGCGGGTCGAGCGCAGGACGCCCGTATCGACAGGGCTCGCCGTCAACATGTTGATGCCGTACATATTGACGTCAATGTTGATTCAGTCAATATGAACCCCGTCCACATCCGTGTGATCGGGCGGCAGTCAACCGAGCCGGTTCCTCACCCGCGCGTCTGTTGGCGGTCGGTCGGCAGCGGGCGTGGCCACTTGCTCGCCCTGCGCGGTCGGCCGGCGAACTACTTAGTCGCTCTCGTCCGCGTGGTCGGCTGGCAGCCAACGCTGGCCGCTTGCTCGACTGCGCGGTCGTCCGGCGGCCGTCCCAGGGGCTTTCTCGTCCGCGCGGTCGGTCGGCAGTCTCGGTTGTTGGCGTGGCCGATTCCTTGCCTGCGCGGTCGGTGGGCCGCCAACGTAGCCGCTCGCTCCGTGCGATCGGCCGGCGGTCAACCTGGCCGCATTTCGCCGGCGCGGTCGGTCAGCAGTCGGCCAGCGGGGAATGTGGCCGCTTCGTCACCCGCGCGGTCGGCTGGCACCCAACGTGGCGCTTCCTTGACCGCGGTCGGCTGGCGTCCACCATGGCGCTTCTTGCCCGCGCGATTGGCCGGTAGTTAACCCGGCCGCTTCCTTGCTCGCACGTGGGGTAGGCGTCGGCTGGCTGCCAACCGGCTGGATGCTCGTCCCGCGCGTTCGGCCGGCGGTCAACCTGACCGCTTTCCTCCGCGCGGTCGGGCGGTGGCCGAGCTGGCTGCTTGCTCGTCCGCGCCGGAGGCCTCGCATCGAGCGCGAGGCGGTGCGCGTCGGGCTTTGGCTGCGCTTTGTGGGCGGCCTTCGCGTGGGGCGACATCGTCGGCGGGTGGGGGAATCGCTGTTGATCTGGTCGGGGACCGGTGGCCGGGGTGGTGCGTTCGGGGCGGTGTGGGCGGCATTAAGGGCAACCGGCGGGGCGGGAGGACGCAGATAAGAGAAAATCTCACATCTACATCTATGAATGGGGTGTGACATTTTTTACACTCGCCCCCACTGATCAAGGAGGGGGTTTCCGGTGACGAGACTGCGCAAACTGGCTGCGGGCTTACTGGTGTTCGGGCTCGTCGGGGGGCTGCCCGCGCCCGCCGTCGCGGCTGCGGCCTGGGCGCCCGCGTACACCCTGGAGGGCGCCTGCATGACGCTTCAGGTGTTCGACGGGGCCACCTCCAAGGGGTTCGTCCGCCGGGATTCCGTGGGGTACGGCTTCACGGGCACGGCGGCGGGCGCTGAGCCGTTCCGGTTCGAGGCGACCCAGCTGGGCCGGTATCTGCTGCGTGACTCGACCGGCAAGCCGCCCTATCAGAGCGTGCTGAACTGGGTGTGGGCCGGTGACTCGTACGGGGAAAGGGCCGACTGGACGGTGAGCGCCGCCGACGGCCGCTACCGGTTCGTGTCGACCGCTACCGGGCAGCAGATGGGCGTCTACCTCGGCGGGCTGGGCGCGGGCAACGCGAACTCGACCGTTGCGCTGGCGCCGGCCAGTGGGTGCGCGGCCGCGCCGGACATCGCCACCGGGGTCAGCGGCACCCCGGCGCCCGGTGTCGACGCCAACGGCAAGCTGGTCGGGTGGATCGACGCGCACGCGCACATCACGGCGTCCGAGGCGTTCGGTGGCTCGCTGCACTGCGGTGACCCGTACGCGCCGGGTGGCGTGACGGTTGCGCTCAAGGGGTGCCCGTCGCACGCGACTCTCGGCTGGGGTGCGCTGCTCGAGGCGATCATCGCCGGCACCGACCCGATCGACTCGGCCGAGGACGGCTGGCCCACGTTCGGCGACTGGCCGCAGTACGACACGATGCTGCACGAGGCCTCGTACTTCCGCAGCCTGGAACGCGCCTGGCAGTCGGGGCAGCGGGTGCTCAACGTGCTGCTGGTGGCCAACCGGGTCATCTGCGGGCTGACGCTGCAGCACACGTCGTGCGACGAGATGGACCAGATCCGCGCGCAGTCGGACTTCCTGCGCAAGATGCAGGACTATGTGGACGCCCGCAGCGGCGGCCCCGGTAAGGGCTGGTTCCGGCTGGCCACCACCCCGGCCCAGGTGCGTCAGATCGCCGCCCAGGGCAAGCTGGCCGTCACCATCGGCGTCGAGAACTCCGAGATCTTCGGGTGCCGCGAGGTCAACGACGTGCCGCAGTGCACCAAGGCCCAGATCGACGCCGGCCTCGACGAGCTGGCCGGCATGGGCGTCAGCGGCATCTACCCGGTGCACAAGTTCGACAACGCGTTCGGCGGCACCCGCTTCGACGAGGGGGTCACCGGCGCCGCGGTCAACGTGGGCAACCTGATCTCGACCGGGCACTGGTGGCAGGCGACCTCGTGCACCGGGCCCTCCGACAACGAGCAGCCGCTGGTCAGCGACGACTTCGCCCGGTTGCTGCAGCTCGGTGTGGGGCTGCCCGCCGGGGCGATCCTGCCGGTCTACCCGAGTGGCAAGATCTGCAACGTACGGGGTCTGACCGAGCTCGGCCGTTATCTGGTTGAGCGGATGATGGACCGCGGCATGATCATCCACATCGACCACATGAGCGTGAAGGCCGCCTCGGCTGTGCTCGACCTGGCCGAGCAGGCCAAGTACCCGGGCGTCGCCTCGGTGCACAGCTGGTCCGACCCGTCGATGGTCAACCGGATGCTCGGGGTCGGCGGTTTCGTGGCCGGCTACGCGTTCTCGGCCACCCCGGACGGTCAGGACACGCCCACCTTCCTCGAGGAGTGGCGGCGGAACACGTCGCTGGCCAACGGCTCGAAGATCACCGGGTACGGGGTCGGGACCGACGTGAACGGCCTGGGCACGCAGGCGGCCCCGCGCCAGGACGCCGCCGCCCGCCCGCTGACCTATCCGTTCACCGCGACCAACGGCACCCGGGTGGACAGGCAGGTCTACGGCACCCGCACGTTCGACCTCAACACCGACGGCGTGGCCCAGTACGGCCTGTACGCGGACTGGCTGACCGACCTGCTCAACCAGGCCGGCCCGGACGCCCCGGCGCTGCGCCGGCAGTTGCTCAGCGGCGCCGAGGCGTACGTCTCGATGTGGGAGAAGGCCCGCTGAGTCAGCTGATGAGCTTCCCCGCCAGGGCACGGAACGCCTCGGCGGGGAAGCTGGTGGCGTCGCCGCCGTTGAGAACCTGGATCGCGACCTCGTCGGCGCCGGCCTGGAAGTGCTTCTCGAGGCCGGCGGCGACCTGTTCGGCCGTGCCCCACGGGATGACGGCGTCGACGAGGCGGTCGCTGCCGCCGCCGGCCAGGTCGTCGTCGGTGAAGCCGAAGCGGCGCAGGTTGTTGGTGTAGTTGGGCAGCGTGAGGTAGCCGGCGGTGTACTGCCGGGCGACGGCGCGAGCCTTCTGCGGGTCGGGCTCGAGGACCACGGCGACCTCGGGGGCGAGCAGCCGGTCGGGGCCGATGGTGGAGCGGGCCTCGGCGGTGTGCTCGGCGGTGGTGAAGTACGGGTGGGCGCCGGCCGAACGGTCACGGGAGAGTTCGAGCATGCGCGGGCCGAGGGCGGCCAGCACGCGCCGCTCGGGGGCCAGCCCGGCAGCGTCGAGAGCATCCAGGTATTCGACCGTCTTCGAGTACGGCTTGCGGTAGTCGGTGCCGTCGTTCTCGAC
Source organism: Paractinoplanes pyxinae (assembly GCF_026626335.1). Classification (GTDB taxonomy): domain Bacteria; phylum Actinomycetota; class Actinomycetes; order Mycobacteriales; family Micromonosporaceae; genus Actinoplanes; species Actinoplanes pyxinae. The sequence goes on from NZ_JAPNTZ010000001.1 coordinate 194,949, forward strand.
CAGGACGGCGTGACTGGCTCCGAGGCCGAGCAGGAACCGCCCGGGGTGGTCCCGCTCCGCGTCCTCGGTGAAGGCGGCCACCTCGGCCGGCGAGGTGTGCCAGACGGTCGCGATGCCCGAGGCGACGCCGATGCGCTCGGTGCCGTCCAGCAGCTCACGGAAGCGGGGCGGCAGTTTCTCGTCGAAGCCGGCCGAGAACCAGATCCGGTGATAACCGAGCTGTTCCAGCTCGGCCGCGGCGTCGATGGCGGCCGGCGTGCTCTCGCTGGCGAGGAAGAACGGCTGCCACACGCTGACGAGTCGTTGTGTCATGCCTGAACACTACGACTCGCCGCGCGGGCGCCCCGCGACGTCAGAGGTCGCCGGGTGCGATCGTTGTCGTGGCCGCGCCCTTGGGGCGACGCCGCGGCGGGGTCCTCGGCGCGTCGGTGACCACAACGGTCTCCTGGACGTCGGTCACTACGAGGGCGGCGCTCGCCGCCGGTTCGTCCGCGCCGGCGGCGGGTGCCGTTCCGGGCTCGTCCTGGGCCGGCGTCGAGGCGGATCGCCGCGCCTTGCGGGCGGTGGCGACGATCTGGTCGTACTTCTCGCGTCCGGCCCGGCTGCCGAGCACGTAGCCGATGGCCAGCCCGGTGGCCAGCTTGATGACCCTCATGATGGTCCTCTCTTGTCTGTTGCCTGGATGACGCTGTCAGCGCCTGGAGCGCGCTGCGATGACGATGGCGACGATCACGGCGGTTGCCGCGGCGCCGATGACGGCCAACGGCAACGGCTGCCGCAGCCGGGCGGGCAGGTCCGAGTCGGCCAGTTGGTGTCTCGCTGTCGACGTTCGCCGGGCCACTACGCCGGCGGCCTGCGCGGCTTGGTCCTTCACGCCGGCCAGCTTCTGCCGTACCTGGTTGCCGGCATCACCGGCGGCCTGCTTGGCGCGAGCCTTCACGTCGGCCTTGGCCGCGAGCTCCTGCACTGTCTGCCCGAGGTCGGCGCGGGTCTGCTCGATCTCCGCCCGGAGCTGGTCGGCGTCAGCGGGGGTGTCCGGGTTGCTCATGAGCGTCCCTCTCGTACGGCGTCCTTCACGGTTCGTACATCGGCTTGCGTGCCGGCTATCGCGTCCTGAGGCAACGGGGGCGCGGCCGACTGCAGCTTCTTGCGGCCCAGCAACGCCGCGATGCCGGCGGCGGCGAGCACGACGACCAGCACGACCAGGATCGCCACCCACAACGGCCAGATCAGGTCGAGCAGGACCACGGCCAGGGCCAGCAGGAGGCCCAGCCCGTACAGTCCGAGCACTGCGGCGCCGCCGAAGAGCCCGCCGCCGACACCGGCCCGCTTGCCCTTCTCGGCCAGCTCGAGCTTGGCCAGCGCGAGTTCGTCCCGGACCAGCGTGGAGATCTGCGCGGCGGCCTGACCGACCAGATCCGAGGTGGATGCCGCCGAGGGCGACGAGTTGCCCGCCATATTTTCCGACATGATGACCACTCCTCACCGTCCCGGCGGCAGGTTGCGACCGGAACGCGTCCGCCCACTTTCCCTCGAACCACATTTTTCAACCTCGTCACGCCGGAATTCGGCGATGGATTCCGGCGCGGTGTTTATGTACTAAACCAATTAACCGAATGGGTTTCACGTCCACGCCCGGGGTGCGGCGGGCGAACCCCTGACCGCCGTGCTGTGCCCTGTGGGAGGCTTGTGCGGTACGTGACGGCCCGCAGCCGGCCCTGGAGGCGTGATGGTGGACCCCGACACTCCCGGCGAAGCCCCGGCGGCCGTCCCGGCAGGCGCGCCCCAACCCGGCCGGAGCGGTCTGGACCGGCAGCGCATCATCGAGGCCGCGGTCCGTTTCATCGACGAGAACGGCCTGCGCATGCTGACCATGCAGCGGCTGGGCGCCTATCTCGGGGTCGAGGGCATGGCCCTGTACCGGTACGTCCCGGGCCGGGAGGCGCTGCTGGACGGTGTCGTCGAGTCCGTCGTGGACGAGTTGTTCGGGGATCCGCACGTGCACCTCGAGGCCCACGCCGGCTGGGTGGACTATCTGCAGCGCCTGGCGCACGGCCTGCGCCGCATCGCCCTGGCCCACCCGGAGGCGTTTCCGCTGGTGGCGACCCGTCCGCCGGCGGCGCCGTGGGTTCGTCCCCCGCTGCGCAGCCTGCGCTGGATCGAGTCGCTGCTCGAGGTGATGACCGAGGCCGGGTTCTCCGACGAGAACGCCGCCGCCGTGTACCGGGCCTTCAGCAGCTTCCTGCTCGGCTACCTGCTGCTCGAGGTGTCGGCCCGCGGCGTGGAGACCGGCCCGGTCGAGGAGCCCGACGTGTCGCCGATCGAGGATCTCAGCGGCTATCCGCTGTTGCAGCGACTCGAGCCGCATCTGTCCGTCGACGTGGCCGCCGAGGACTTCGAGGAGGCCCTCGAGGCTCTGCTCGACCGGGTCGCGCTGCTTCTTCCGCGGCGCCGCCGGCCGCCTCGCCTGACCGCCGACAAGTGAGGATGATCATCGACGCGGGTCGCCTGTTTATGTCGTAAACGGGAGGGCAATCCCAGGGCGTCAAGCGATCGGAGGAACGCGCGGAAGTCGATCGGATTTCCGCGCCGCTGTTCCCTGATCGCCATTTCCCCCGGAAGGATCAGCCATGATCACGCAGAATGACATCAGCCGCCTCGACGACGCCGACGTGTACGACACCGACGGTGAGAAGATCGGCTCGGTCGGTCAGGTCTACCTGGACGCCGAGAGCGGCGACCCCGAGTGGGTGACGGTCAGGACAGGCCTGTTCGGCGCCAAAGAGACCTTCATCCCGTTGCGCGGAGCCGACGTCACCGGGGACAGGGTGGTCGTCGCGTACGCCAAGGAGCGGGTCAAGGACGCTCCCCGGGTCGACGCCGACGGGCCGTTGTCGCAGGCCGAGGAGGGCGAGCTCTACTCGTTCTACAACCTGACCTCGTCCGGCGACGACTACCGGTCCGACTCGTACGCGGAGGCGGACGGCGCGCAGGGCCGCCACGCCACGACCTCCGGCGACGACGCCATGACGCGCTCCGAGGAACACCTGGTCGCCGGCACCCGTACCGAGCAGGCCGGCAAGGCGCGGCTGCGCAAGTACGTGGTCACCGAGGAGCAGCAGGTCCGCGTGCCGGTGACCCGCGAAGAGGTGCGCCTGGAGCGGGAGCCGATCACCGACGCCAACGTGGGCGGCGCCTACGACGGCCCGGCGATGACCGAGTCCGAGCACGAGGTGACCCTGCACGCCGAGCGGCCGGTCGTGGAGACCGAGACCGTGCCGGTCGAGCGGGTGCGCCTGGGCAAGGAGACGGTCCGCGACGAGGAGACGATCAGCGGCGAGGTCCGCAAGGAGCAGATCGAGTTCGAGGGCCCCGAGGGCCGCGACCGTCGATGACTCCGTCCTGTGGCAATGTTCAGCGTCGCCGGTTGAGCCGCGGCGCTGAACACGCCGCGGCCGAGCCGGCATCCGCAGCGGAGAGGTGGACGTGGAGATGACAGCGAGACCAGGCCCGGAGCCGGCCGCTGCCGGTCCGGCGGTCGCCGAGCAGCCGGCCGAGGACGATCTGCGGGCGCTGTTCGGCCGGTCCGCGGCCGTATTCGCTCTGCTGTCGGGGCCGGCCCACGTGGTGGAGTCGGCTAATGCGGCGTTCTTCGCCACGATCGGCGAGGACCGGGCCCGCACCGGTGTCGCCCTCGAGGAACTGATGCCCGAACTGGCCGGCCAAGGTTTCACCGCTCTGCTGGATCAGGTCTACCGGACCGGTGAGCCTTATGCCGGCCGTGACGTCGAGGTCCGGCTGGGCACCGGCCGGTCCGCGCGGCAGGCGTTCTTCGACTTCACGTACGAGCCGAGGCGAGCCGCCGGCGGCGCCGTGACCGGCGTCCGGGTCATCGGCGTGGAGACGACCCAGGCCAAGCAGGCCCAGCGGTTGATGGCCGAGCACCGTGCCCTGCTGGAGCAGATCATCCGGCAGGCGCCGCTGGCCGAGGTGCTCGACGGCATGGCCCGCTGCATCGAGCACCTGGTGCCGCAGGAGGTGCTCGTCTCGGTGCTGCTGGCCGACGCCGACGGCCGGCATCTGCGGCACGGGGCCGCGCCGAGTCTGCCGGAGTTCTACAACGAGGCGATCGACGGGATAGCCACCGGTGAAGGTGTCGGCTCCTGCGGCACGGCCGCCCACCGCCGGGAGCCGGTCATCGTCACCGACATCGCCACCGACCCGTTCTGGGCCGACTTCCGCGACCTCGCCGGGCGGGCCGGCGTGGCGGCGTGCTGGTCCACGCCGATCCTGGCCCGCGACGGCAGCCTGCTGGGCACGTTCGCCGTGTACCACCGCACTCCCAGCGTCCCGCAGGACGCCGACCTCGCCCTGACCCGGGTCTTCGCCGGCGTGGCGGCGCTGGCCATCGAACGTCACCACATCGAGCAGGCGCGGGCCGCCGCCGAAGCCCGGGCCCAGGAAGCCAACGACGCCCTGGCCGCGGCGGTCCGGGCCGAGCGCAAGCTACGCGCCGAAGCCGAGCAACGGGCTGCCGCCTCGGCCGAGCTGACCGCCCGGGTGCGCGCCGCCGCGGCCGCCCAGGCCGCCGCTCCGCGCCCGTACCTCTGCCAGCTCGGCGGACAGGCCGGATGTGCCGAACCGGCCGAACTCAAGATCGCCGATTCGTGGGGCGACGCCGCCTGGGGCTGCCCGGCCCACGTCGAGGAAGCCATCATCACCGTGCGGTCGGTGTTCATCGCCAGCGAGGAGCTTGGCGGTCTGGCCGCCTACGTCAACCGCTGACGCCGGCCCAGCCGATCGAGCAAGCCGGTGAAGTGGGCCTGCCACTGCGACTGACCTCGGATGGGCGGGACGAGCAGGATTCCGGTCAACGTGGCCGGTGGTCGTCGCCGCCATTGTGCTCGCCGTCCTGTTCCAGCTCGATCCGTTCCTTGCGGACCTCGCCGCTGACGGTCTCCGTTCCCGCGACGGTCTCTTTCCGCAGGCGCACCCGCTCCACGGGCACAGCCTCGGTGGTGACGACAGGTTGTTCCGCCCACAACGTCGTCTCGGCCTCGGGGGCGTCACCGCGGACGGCCGTGCCCTCCTCGGCGCGGTGGGCGGGCACGGCGGCGCCGGTGGCGGGCTCCTGCTCCAGCCGCACCTCTTCGCGGGTGACCGGCACGCTCACCTGTCGTTCCTCGGTGACGGTGTACTTGCGGAGTCGCGCCTTGCCCGTCTGCTCGGTGCGGGTGCCGGGAACGAGTCGTTCCTCCGACCGGGTCATGGCGTCGTCGCCTTCGCCGCCGGGCGTGTCCCGGCCCGCGGCTTCGTCGCTGTCCTGGCGTTCGGCGTGGTCCGGCCCGGAATCGTAGTAGCGGTACAGCTCGTCCTCGTCGTCCGGGCTGAGCTCACGGTCGTGGTCGACGCGGGGGGCGTGCTTGACCTTGTCCTTGCTGAAGGGCACCTCGAGGCGGTCGCCGTCGAGTGTGGCGTCCTGGATCGGCACGAAGGACTCCTTCTTGCCGAACAGGCCGGTGCGCACCGCCACCCAGGCGGCTTCGCCGGTGTCGTTGTCGAGGTACACCTGGCCGGCCGAGCCGATTTTGTCGCCGTCGGTGCTGTAGACGTCGGTGCCGTACACGTCGCGCACAGAGTCGCGATTGATCATGAAATCCTCCTCGGGCGGGTGCGGCGGTCAGCGTCCGAGACCGGCCTCGTCGACCTTGCGGTGGTACCGCATGCCGGCCAGGCCGCCGAGAACGGCACCGATCAGGGCGGCGACCAGGGCGATGACGACGGCGACGATGCTGCCGGTGGTGACGTTGTCACCGCCGATCGGCAGGCGCGGGAAGCCACCCACCCGGTCGAGAAGGTCGTACTTGTCGCCCAGGGCGGCGCCCGCGGCGGCGACGGCCGCGACGATCACGATCGCCCAGATCCACACGGCGATGCCCTGCTTGACGCCGCTGAACCGGGCCATGCGGCCGGCGACGTAGCCGCCGCAGAAGTAGGCCACCAGGATCACGGCCAGCAGGGTGAGGCCGCCGGCGAGTCCGATCGTCGCCGCGTTGTCCCGCGCGTCGCCGGCGTCGGCGTCGGTGGCGATGCCCACTGTGGCGCCGGCCGCGACTAGCAGGGCGGTGAGGATGACGGCGGTGCCGGTCGCGGTCAGCCAGCCGAAGAACGCCGAGCCCCATTTGATGCCGCCGTAGCGGTCCTTCTGGCGGGCCACGACCTCACGCCGATCGGTCGGGGCGACGGTCGCGCCGCTCCGCTGCGACGGGGCGGAGGTGCCGGCCGCGTGCGCGCCGGCCGGCCGGGCGCCGGAACCGTCCGAGGTGGAGGTCGGCGAAATTGCGTCTTTTCGATCAGGCGATGAACTCATGGCAATCTCCGACTCGGTCGCTGCATCGACTTCGGTCAGCCGCGTAGCCCGGGGATGCCCGCCCGTTTAACCGATAAACGCCGGTTGCCCATCCATATCGACGGCCGCGCCGAAAGCGCGGGCCGGGGCGGGCAGCGGATGTGCCGTCCGGGGGAGTTCCCGTTTCAACGACCTGTCGACGGGCACTGCACGGCCGGTAGGAGCGACTGTTGCCGTCGACGCGGACGTCCGCGAATACGGCAGTTCCCGCGAGCGCTTTCCGGGCACTCGGATCCGATTCCGTGCCTTTGATCAGCCCTTCGTCATCCGGCCGAACAGCCGGACGATCTCCCCTGCGGAAGGAATTCCATGATCACCCAGAATGAGATTCAGCGAGTCGTCGGCGCCGACGTCTATTCGAGCGACGGCGACAAGATCGGCTCGGCCGGACAGGTGTATCTCGACAACGAGAGCGGGGCTCCCGAGTGGGTCTCCGTCAAGACCGGCCTGTTCGGGTTGAAGGAGTCCCTCGTGCCGCTGGAAGGGGCTGCCGTCAGTGGTGACCGCGTCGAGGTGCAGTACGGCAAGGACCAGATCAAGGACGCTCCGCGGATCGACAGCGACGGCGAGCTGAGCCCGTCTGAGGAGCAGGAGCTCTATCACTACTACGGTGTGTCCCCCTCCGGCGGCGGGGTCGCCGGCCGGGACAGCGGCCGCGAGGGTGTGCGCGGCACGTCGTCCGACGACCGGGGCGACACCTCGGGCCCGGACACGGACGAGGCGATGACACGCTCCGAGGAGCGTCTGGTCGCCGGCACCCGTACCGAGCGGGCGGGTCAGGCTCGGCTGCGCAAGTACGTCGTCACGGAGCAGCAGCAGGTCGACGTGCCCGTCGCCCGGGAGGAGGCGACCCTGCACCGCGAGCCGATCACCGACGCCACCATCGGCCGGGCGATGGACGGTCCCACCATCTCCGAGGAGGAGCACGAGGTCACGCTGCACGCCGAGCGTCCCGTGGTGGAGACCGAAGCCGTCCCGGTCGAGCGGGTGCGGCTCGACAAGCACACCGTGACCGACCAGCAGACCGTCAGCGGTGAGGTGCGCAAGGAGGAGATCGAGTTCGAGGGCACGGACGGCACCGACCGCCGGGCCCGCTGACCGGCGCACGACGTTCCGGCGCCCCGGCGGGGGGCGCCGGCCGTTCGACGGCGCAGCTGGAAGAGGATCCGGGTCGCCGTCGTCCGACGGCCGGTGAGCGGTGTCCGCTCACGTGATGTGGGGGACGTCCAGGTGGCGGTGAGTCACTGCGTAGGGGAAGTACATGCGCACGGCGGTACGGCCGCCGCCCGTGCCGGTGAGCAGCACGTCGGCGAGCTGGCGGGCCACCCACAGGCCGGTGGGGCCGGCGGGCGTGGCCGGTGGGCGGTACCCGGCTTCGGGCGGGATCGGCCGGCCGCCGTGGTCGTCGACGTGCAGGACCAGCGTGGTGTCGTGGTTCCAGGCGCGGATCCGGACCGGCGGCCGGCCGTGCCGCACGCCGTTGGTGATCACTTCGCCGGCGGCCGCGACGATCTGCCCGACGGCGGTCGGGACGAAGTGGTGCCCGGCCGCCCACCGGGCGACGGCGGCGCGGCCGGCGGCGATCTCGTGGACGTGCCGCACGGTGATGTCGATGTCGGTGACCGGGGGAGCGGCCGTCATGGGGCGCTGGGCCGACCGTTCGAGGAATTCGTCCGGCCGGACGAACCCGGGATTGCCGGCGGCGCCGGCCGCGGTCCATTCCCGTGGGTGAACCTCGCGGATCTGGTCGGTGACCGGGGCCCTCAGCCGGCCGCTGTGCCAGATGCAGGTGATCGGGCAGCCGTAGCCGGCGAAGACACGGTTGGCCATTGCTTCGTAGCTCAGGTAGGCGGCGGCCCGGTCGACCGGTGTCCCGGGGGCCTGCACCAGGTCGGGTTCGGTGACGAGATGGACTCGTCGCAGCCCTGAGTGCTGGTCCCGCAAGTACCTCAGGAATCGGGCGTAGGTGAAGCCGAGCCGCTGGTAGAAGCGGTCGGTCGGGGCCCAGAGCAGTCCGTCGGCGGCATGGCCCAGGCCGGCGCGGACGACCGCGGCGGTCTGCTCGCCGACGACCATCAGGATGGTCTCGCGGGCGGCGATCGTCCGCCGCAGCTGCGGTACGAGGACGCGCTCGATGGTGTGTTCGTCGTCGACGACGAGGGCGTAGTGCTCGGGCGGACTGCCGGCCGGCGGCCGCACCACCTCACCGCAGTTCATGACCCGACCGCCGATCCACGCCGATCCAGCCAGGATCGGCGTGTGTGTCCCCGTCCGCAACTTCCTGCCCCGAAAGAGGGACGGCGACGGGTCTCTTGACCGGGGAAGGCGGGGCGGCTAGCTTGTCTTTCAACCACATAGTTGAAAGGCTGGCGATGACCGCCGACACTTTGTCGCGCACGTTCGCGGCGCTCGCCGATCCGACCCGGCGCGACATCGTGGCCCGGCTGTCGGTGGGGGACGCGACGGTCAACCAGCTGGCCGAGCCGTACGCGATGAGCCTGCAGGCCGTCTACAAACATCTGCGGGTGCTGGAGGAGGCGGGTGTCGTGAGCCGTCCGCCCGGGCCGCAACCGCGTTCGGTGCGGCTCGAGACCGGCCCGCTGAACGTGATGGACGAGTGGATCGAGCAGTACCGGCGCCGGGCCGAACAGCGGTACCAGCGCCTCGACCGGGTGCTGGCCGAGTTGGACGACGAGGAGCCCGAGGCATGACGCACGTCGAGGCGGATCCGGACCTGCCGATCATCCGGATCACGCGCGAGTTCCGGGCCAGCCCGGCCAAGCTGCTGCGGGCGCACACCGATCCGGAGCTGTTCGCCCGGTGGATCGGCCCGGACAGCCTGCAGACGAAGATCGAGCACTGGGACGCCCGTACCGGGGGAAGTTTCCGCTATCTCTCGGTCCGGGGCGACGAGGTGTACGCCTTCTACGGCTCGTTCCACTCGATCCGGCCCGATCGGCTGGTCCAGACCTTCACGTACGAGGGTGACCCCGACCAGGTGGGGCTGAGCACCCTGTGGTTCGACGACCTCGGCGACGGGCGCACCCGGCTGCGGACGCAGTCATTGGTGGACAGCTTCGAGACCCGCGACGGCTGGCTGAAGAGCGGCATGGAAGTGGGTCTGCGGGACGGGTACAACAAGCTGGAGAGGATGCTGAGCAATGACGCTGGCTGAACTGAGCGCCGCCGACCGGCACCGCGCCATCGCGGGCACGTTCACCGACCGGGTCCGCGCGGCCAAGGCGTGGGACGCCCCGGCCCCGGTGGACGGCTGGACGGCCCGGGACGTGGTGCGCCACCTCGTGGAGTGGTTCCCCGGGTTCCTGGCCGGCGGCTCGGGCATCGACCTGCCGCGCGGGCCGGGCGTGGACGACGACCCGGTCGCCGCCTGGCAGGCCCAGGCCGACGGCGTGCAGGCCGTGCTGGACGACCCGGCCACCGCCGGGCGGACGTTCTCGAACCCGCACACCGGCGACCTGCCGCTGGACCGGGCGATCGACCAGTTCTACACGACCGACGTCTTCATGCACACGTGGGACCTGGCCCGCGCCACCGGCCAGGACGACCGGCTCGACGCCGACTACTCGGCGCTGCTCATCACCGGCATGGAACCCATGGAGGAGCTGATTCGCAATTCCGGCCAGTACGGTCCCCGGGTGCCCGTGCCGGCCGGCGCCGACGCCCAGACCCGCCTGCTGGGCTTCATCGGCCGCGACCCGTTCTGGACCGCCTGAAACCCGCGACCCGTTCCGGACCGCCTGAAACTAGGGAATCCGCTCGATCGACCAGTTCGAGACCAGATGGCGGATGCCGTGCTCGCGCGCGGTCCGGTTGCCCAGCTGGTCGGCGTCGAAGCGGGTGCCGCCCTTCCACGCCCCGATCCGCGGCCGGACGCCGGTGATCGCCTCGATCCGGGCGATCGGCTCGACCACCTCGCGCTCCACGGTCAGCGGCGTGACCTCGGCGACCGTGGCGTGCGTGGCGGTGTGGAAGCCGATCTCGTGCACGGCCGCGATCTGGCGCCACTCGTCGTCGGTCACGTTGGCCAGGTGCGGGTCGTAGTGCTGGAACAGCGGGAAGAAGTACGCCTTGATCCCGAGCCGCTCGCACTCCTCGGCCCCGAAGAAGGCGGCGTCGCGCATCCCGTCGTAGAAGGCCACGAACACCCGTGGCCCGTCGGCGGGCGCCGGCTCGTCGGGATCGAACCGCGGGCCCATCCCGGCCACGTGGCGCAGGCTGCGGCGCACCGAGTCGCGGTGCTCGGCCGCGATCTCGTGGAAGTTCAAAGCCACGATCGGCGAGCGCATGAGGGCGGCGCTGTGCCCGGGCGTCCACTTGTTCACGGGGCCAGCCCCTCGCCCAGCGCCGACTGCAGCCGGTAGGCGTCGTACGAGAACAACTCCAGCGCGTCCGGGTCGACGCCCAGACCGGCGGCGGCGCTCGCGACAACCTCCGGCTGGTCGGCGCTCGCGTCGCCCTGAGCCAGGGTGTCGTCGCTGAACAGCACCATCGGGATGGCCGTGCCCTCGACCGACTGGCTGAGGATCATGCGTTTGAGATGGCTCTGCTCGCTCGGCACGTCGCGTTCTCCTTCCGTAGGGTGGGGTTCGTGTCTCTCGCCGGTGTGATCAGCCATTACCGTACGGTCCTGTCGCGCTTCGGCGAGGTCGTGGACTTCGACATCTCCGCCCTCGACCGGCTCGGCATCCCGGTCACGAGCGTGTCGCTGGCCGTGGACGGGCGGTTCCGGCACCACGGCAACGGCTACGGCGCGACAGCCGAGGCGGCTGAGGTCAGCGGGCTGGGTGAGCTGGCCGAGAACGTCATGAGCGCGCTCGATCTGGCCGACCGGCAGGAATCTGCTCGCTTTGGTTCGTACGCGGAAATGGTGGCCGCCGAAGGCCGGGACCGGGTGGCCGACCCGCGCACGCTCGGGTTGCCGGCCGGCTCGCCCTACGACGCGTCGATGCCGCTGGTGTGGCTGCCGATGACCCGCCGCGCGACCGGCGAGACCGTGCTGGTGCCCGAGGATTTCGTGGGCAGCGGCCTCGGCGAGGTGCGCGGGCCGCAGCGGCTGATCACGCCCATCTCCAACGGGCGCGGGGCCGGGCTCGACGACGACCAGGCCTTCAACCACGGGCTGCTGGAGCTGCTGCAGCGGCACACGAACGGGCTGCGTTTCCGGACCCTCGACCGCCGCTCGCCGGTCATCGACCTCGAGACCGTGCCGCCCTCGGTGCGGGCGCTGGCCGATCGGCTGGCCGCGCAGGGGATCCGGCCGGTGCTCAAGCACGCGGCGACCGACCTCGGCGTGGTCTCGACCTATGCCATGGGGGTCGATCCGGCGCCGGGCGCGGCGATCCAGGTGACGGCGGGCGGCGAGGCGGCGCACCCGTCGGCCGAGCAGAGCCTGACCAAGGCGCTGCTCGAATACGCCAACTCGCGGGTGCGCAAGACGTTCTTCTTCGGCGACCGGGACGCCGTCCGGGCGGTCGCTCCCGAGGCGTACTGGGAAAGGCTGGGCCCGATCGGTCACGGCGAGACCCGGGCGTACGAGGAAATGGTGGCCTGGGGAAGCCTGCCGCAAGAGAAACTGCGGGATCTCACCGCGCCGGACGAATCGCGCACCGTTGCCTACACGGACATCGCGGTCGAGACGCCGGCGCTCGAGGGCCACGACGTGCTGGTGGCCCGCAAAGAGGTCGACGGGCTGGTCGCGGTCAAGGTGGTCGTGGCCGGCCTCGAGGTGGAGACCCTGTCGTACGGGCGGATCGGCGAGCTCGGCGTGCGCGAGGCCCTCGCCGGCGACCTCGGCCTGGTGCGCGTGCAGGACAAGCCCTCGGGCACGCACACCGCCCGCGTGCTGCTGACGCCCGAGGCGGAGGAGCGGCTGGGCGGGCCGGTCTGGTACTCCTTCGCGCGGGCCGACGAAATCGTCGGCCCGCTCTACCCGCTCTATCGTGAGCCGCCCCGTCATTCCGTGTCGCTCTAACGGATTCCGGTGCGGGCGATGCCCTCGACGAAATAGCGCTGGAAGACGCCGAAGACGACCAGCATGGGCAGGATCGACAGGAACGACATGGCCAGCAGCGGGCCGAAGTTGTTGCCGAACTGCTGGATCAGGAACTGCAGACCCACCGGCAGCGTGTACGAGTCGCTGTCGGTGAGCACGATCAGCGGCCACACGAACTCGTTCCACCGCCACATGAACGTGAAGATGACGAGCACCGCGATCAGAGGCCCCGACAAAGGCAGAACGACCGACCGGAACGTACGCAGATGGCCGGCGCCGTCGCAGCGGGCCGCCTCGAGCAGTTCATCCGGGATCGACAGGAAGAACTGCCGGGCCATGAAGAGCCCGAACGCCTCGGCCAGCCGGGGCAGGATCACCCCGCCCAGGCTGTTCAGCAGGTTGAGGTCGATGACCAGCTGGAACTGCGGCACCATGATGACCTGGATGGGCACCATGAGGGTGCTGATGATGAGCAGGAACAGCAGATTGCGGCCGGGGAAGCGCAGTTTCGCGAAGGCGTAACCGGCGCACAGATTGATGCCGACGGTGGCGATAACGGAAACGACGGCGATGACGACGGAGTTGCCGAGCCAGCGCAGGAAGGGGTACTGCCGCCACGGCTCGACGAAGTTCTCGAGGTGCCAGGCTTGCGGCCACAGCGACACCGGCAGCGTCGTCAGCTCGTCGGTGCTGGCCACCGAGACGCGCAGCATCCAGTAGATCGGGAACATCAGGATCAGGACGCCGACGACGGCCAGGGCCAGCCGATAACGGCGCGCGCGGGACGGCGTACGGGAAACGGTTTCCGGTTCTTCGGTGACCCGCCCGGGCGGGGCGGCGACGGTGGTCATACGGCCTCGTCCCTTCGTCGTTGCAGCCGCCACTGGACGACCGTGAGAGCCAGGACGATGACGTACAGAATCATGCCGATGGCCGCCGCGTAGCCCTGCCGCCGCTGGTTGAAGCCCTGGTCGTACGCGTACTGCACGAGGAACGTGGTCGAGGTGCCCGGCCCGCCCCGGGTGAGCACGTAGACCACGTCGAACACCTGGAAGCTCGTGATGATCGAGTACACGAGCAGGAAGAACGTCGTGGGCGCGAGCAGCGGCCAGGTGATCCGCCGGAACCGGCGCCAGCCCGCCGCCCCGTCCACCGCCGCCGCTTCGTAGATCTCGCGCGGGATGCCCTGCAGGCCGGCCAGATAGACGACCATGCCGAACCCGATGCCCTGCCAGGTGGTCACCGCGATGACCGACAGCATGGCCGCCGCCCCGCTGCCCTGCCAGTTGACCTCCGGCAGCCCGATCTGGGTCAGCAGCTGGTTGACGATGCCGGTGACCGGGTCGAACAGCCGCAGGAAGATGACGCCGGCCGCCACCCCGGAGATGACCACCGGCACGTAGACCAGCGCCCGGAACAGGCCCCGGGCGGGCAGCCAGCGGTTGAGCAGCAGGGCCGCGCCGAGACCGAGGGCCACGCTGAGCGGCACCGACACCACCGTGAAGAGGACGGTGTTGCGCAGCGCGGTCCAGAACGTGGGGTCACCGGCGATCGTGCGGTAGTTCTCCAGGCCCAGCCAGCGCATCCGGCCGAACCCGCTGTAGCGGTGCAGGCTGTACCAGAACGTCAGCGCGATCGGCACGAACATGAAGACGGTGAACACGAGCAGCGCCGGGCTGGTGAGCACGACGCCGGCCCACGCCTCGGCCCGCCGCCCCGCGGCACGGGCCGTGCTCAACCCTTCAGAGCCTTCTGGACGCCGGCGGTCAGCGCCCGGACGGTGTCGTCGGTGTTCGCCGACGGGTTGGACAGGTACTGGTCCATGGTGTCGACCAGCGCCTGGTTGATGCCCGCGAACGCCGGCGAGGTGGCCGCCTTGACCAGCCCCTCGGGCATGGTGGTGGCCTGCTGCTGGAACACCGGCATGAGGTCGGGCCGGGCCGCGTACGCCAGTTTCGCGCTGGCCAGGTCCTGCCGGACCGGCAGCACGGTGGTCTTCTCGCAGAAGGTCTGCATGTTCTCTTTCGTCACCAGGAACTTGGCGAACTCGGCCGCCACGTCCGGGTTCTTGGCGCCGTCGGTGACCACGACCGCGTTGCCGCCGAGGTCGGTCGCCGCGCCGGCGTCACGCATCAGATAGGTGACGCCCCACTCGAACTTGTCCTTGACGGCCGCGTCGATCGAGGGGATGAGGAAGTCACCGGCCTGGATCATCGAGATCTTCTGGGTCGGGAAGATCTCGTCCGGGTACGTCGGGCGCTTGACCAGGACGCTCGGCGCGTGCAGGCCCTCGGTGTAGAGGCTGCGGGTGAACTCGAGCGCCTTGCGGGTCTGCGGCGAGTCGAGGGCCGGGTTCTCCAGCGACTCGTCGAGCAGGGCGCCGCCGGCCTGATACAGGGTGTTGAACCAGCGGTACGCGCCGTACAGCTGGTAGTTGAAGGCGAACGGCGAGACGCCCGGGTTGGCCGCCTTGAGCTTGCGCAGCACGTCGGTGAACTGCTCCCACGTCCACGCCTGGTCGAGCGCGGCCGGCACGGACGTGATGCCCGCCTTGGCGAAGTGCGCCTTGTTGTAGACCAGGGCCGAGGTGTCGGTGTGGTGCGGCACCCCGAACGGCTTGCCGTCGGACTGCACGGCCGACCACAGGGCCGGCAGGAAGGCGTCGCCGAACGAGTCGCCGAGGTAGTCGCTGAGGTCGGCCAGGGCGCCGTTCTCGGCGTAGCTGCCGACGTCGGTGTACGAGACGCGGAACAGGTCGGGCGCCTGGTTGGCCTGCAGGCGCCGGTCGACCACCGTGCGGATCTGGTCGTACGGCAGGACCTCGATCTTGATGTCGGCGCCGCGGGCCGCCTTGAAGTCGGCCGCGAGCTTCTTGAAGGCCGCCTCCTCCTGGGCGTTGGCCCACGTGGTGAAGGTGGCGGTGCCGCTCAGCGGGCCGCTGGTGGCCGCGCCGCCCGTCGCGTCGTCGTCACCGGACGAGCAGGCGGCCAGCCACCCGGCCGCGCCGGCCGCGCCCACCGCCTTGAGAAACGTTCGTCGTCCGACCCCTGACATGCCCGTCACCTCTCCGTTGGTCAAGCCCTCCTGCACCGTAAAGCGACGCAGTAACCGACGCAACCGCAGGTACGGGAGGTCTAATTCACTCGTAGCATGCGCGCCGATACGTTTCGTTGCCATCGGAGAGCTTGTGCAACCGCCACAGCCCGAACGCGGCGGCGAGGGCGCCGACGGTCAGGTCGTACCGCCCGCCCAGCCCGACCACCGCGTCGAGGATGAGGAAGAAGCCGAGGATCCCGGTGACGACCCACAGGCCGCCGCCCGCCCCCAGCCGCCGGATCAGCAGGGCCGCGACGGCGATCGGGGCCAGCGCGGCGGCCGTGCCGAGCGGCCAGGCCAGTCCGGTCGCGGCGACCGTGTAGACGAGGATGAAGTGGGTGGCGGTGGCCGCGAAAGCGAGCAAGCCGGCGAGGCGGGGCCGCGACTTCTGCGGGCGGGCGGCCGATCGACTCGTCAGCAGCGCGGCCATGACAAGCAGGGCGCACAGCCCGGCGGCGGCCGCGAACTGGCCGGCCGGAACACGGACGAAGTCGGCGTAAGTCACCGGCAGGACGGCGACCAGGGCGAGACCGGCGATGGTCAGGCCGGTGCGGCCGTACAGCGCGACCACCAAGGGAAACCGCCACGGCAGGATCAGATCGAGCGGCGGCGTCGCGGTCGACAAGGTCTCGCCGAGGAACGGCGCGATCAGCAGCACGATCAGGGCGGGCCTGCGCAACGCCGTCTTCATGCCAGCCAGAACATCACCGCCAACCGGCGCCGCGTCACCGCCTTTGGTCTACGGCGCCCGACGGAAGTTCAGTCCTGCAGCGCGTCAAAAAATGCAGACTTGCGCCGCTCGTACTCGTCCGGGTCGTCGCGGTGGCGGAGCTTGATTTCGTTGTACGCGGTGACGAGCGCCGGGTCGGCGGCCATCAGTTGCCAGGTGCGGGTGAAGCGCACGTCGTGCTCGGAACCGGCCGGGGTGACCGCGATCCCGGTCGGCAGCGCGGCGCCCTCGACGGTGAATGTCGCGAGGGTCGCCTGCCAGATCTCGGGATGCACGACCGCGTAGACCTGCCGCAGGGTGTCGGTGGTGGCGGGGAAGGCATCGCCCGGCACTCGCAAGTGGAGGTCGACGTCGCCCTTGGTGAGGGCGCCGGGCAGGGAGCTGCCCCCGACGAGGACGAGCTCGTGGGGGCAGCCGAGCAGAGCGGCCAGGCGGCGGCGCTCGTCTCGCAGGATCTTGTGGGCCGTGCCGAGGAAGTCAGCCCCCGGGCGGAGGTCGGGCATCGCCGGAGGTTACACGCTGACCGGCAGCGGGACGGGCGCCAGCAGGGACTGCTTGCGCTGCTCGGTTTCGGCGACCATGGCGCGGTAGCGCTGCTCGGTCAGGGGGTAGCGGATGAAGACCAGCATGGCCAGCACGGCGGCGACGGCCGGGACCAGGCCGAGGGAGGCCTTGATGGCGATGATCGCGCTGTCCGGCTGGACGGCGCCGGGAGCCAGGGTGCCGACGTAGCCGCCGACGGCCAGCGCGAAGGCTCCCAGCGCGCCGCCGATGGACTGGGTGATCTTGCGGGTGAACGAGAAGATGGCGTACGTGGCGCCTTCCGTGCGCTGCCCGGTCTTCCACTCGCCGTACTCGACGGTGTCGGCCTCGAGGGCGAACATCAGGGTGTTGATCAGCTGAACGCCGAAGCCCTTGACGGCCACGAAAACCAGGGCCAGGACGGGCAGGCTACCCGGGGTGAAGAACAGGGCCACGCCGCCGGCCACAGTGAACAGACCGCAGTACTGGTAGAGGTTCTTCTTGCCGAAGCGGGCGACCAGCCGGGGGATGAACGGCGCGGTCGCGAACTGCACGGCCACGGTCACCAGCGTCATCCAGATGATGTAGCGGGCGTCGCCGAGCACGTAGATCGCGTAGTAGGCGGTGGCCCCGCCCACGGCGAACAGGCCGATCAGATAGAAGAAGCTGGAACCGCAGAGGATGCCGAGCGGCTTGTTGGTGCGCAGGGTCGCGAACGTCTCGCGGACGGTGACCCGGGGCTGGACCCGCACGACCGTCTCGCGGCACCACTTGTAGGTCAGGAAGTACAGGCCACCTCCGATGACGACGAACAGCACCGTCGTCCGGAGGAACACCGACTGCAGCTGGTCCGTGCTCTCGGCCGCCTGGATCTGCGGAGCGATGATGAAGGTGAGCAGCAGCCCGGCCGCGGCGGCGCCCAGCCCGCGGGCGGTGGCCAGCTTGGCCCGCTCCCCGGCGACCTGGGTCATGGCGCTGGCCAGTGACCCGTACGGAACGTTGACCAGCGAATAGACCAGACCGAGGACGGCGTAGGTCAGATACGCGTACAGAAGTTGGGCCCCGCCGGACCACCCTGACGGGACGGCGAAGGTGAGCACGCTCATGACCAGCAGCGGCACCGCGCCGAACAGGATGAACGGCCGGAACTTGCCGCGCCGGGTCATCGTGCGGTCGACCACGCGGCCCGCGAACAGGTCGGCGAAGGCGTCCCAGAGCCGGACGACCAGGAACATCGTGCCGATCGCGGCGGCCGGCAGGCCGACCACGTCGGTGTAGTAGAGCAGCAGGAACGTGGTGCCGAGGGTGAAGGCGAGATTGTTGGCGGCGTCGCCCGCGCCGTAGCCGAGGATGGACCTGACGGAGAGTTTCATGATGCCGGCCGCCTTGTCGGGGAGCGTCGGTGGATGTGCAATGAGAGTCGCGGCCGTCATCGGATGGAAACAATCCATTGCCATGACTTGCCCCGGGAGGTGATGGCGTGGACGACCGGCGGGTCACCATCGACGACGTCGCCAAGGCGGCCGGGGTCGCGGCGTCCACCGTTTCCCGCGCGTTCTCGCGGCCGGGTCGAGTGAGTTTTGAGACCGGGGAACGCATCCGCCGGGTCGCGGCCGAGCTGGGCTATCGGGCCGGATCGCTGGCTCGCGCGCTGCCGTCCGGAGCCACGTCGATGATCGCGCTGGCCGTCTCGGACATCACGAACCCGTTCTACGCCGAGCTCATCAAGGGGGCGCAGGCCGCCGCGACCGCGGCCGGCTACACGATCCTGCTGGCCGATACCCAGGAATCGAGTGTGTACGAGCGTCAGGCCCTGGACCGGGCGGCGCCCACGGTGGACGGCTTCGTGCTGACCACCACCCGGATGTCGGACTCGGCGATCCGGATGCTGGCCAAGCAGCGTCCGGTGATCGTGCTCAACCGGATCGTCAGCGACGTGCCCAGCGTGATCACCGACAACCCGCGCGGGATGCGGCGGGCCATGGAGCACCTGGCCGAGCTGGGGCACCGGCGCGTCACGTACCTGTCCGGCCCCGAGGCGTCCTGGGCCGACGGCATGCGCTGGCGGTCGCTGCGCGAGGCGGCGCTGGAGCTGGAGCTGACCGTCCGCCGCACCGGCCACGCCCCGCCCACGGTCGGCGGCGGCGTGAGCGGGGTGGCCGAGTTCGCGGCCCACCCCACCTCGGCCGTGATCGCGTACAACGACCGGGTCGCCATCGGCGCGATCCGGGCGCTGACGGCCCGGGGCGTGCGCGTCCCCGAGGACGTCAGCGTGATCGGCATCGACAACATCTACCCGGCCGACCTGGTGACGCCGGCCCTGACGACGGTCGCGGCGCCGCTGGCGGCGATGGGCCGCACGGCCGTGGGCAACCTGCTGGCCATCGTGCGGGGAGCGCGGCCGCGCGAGCACGAGCCGGTGGTGCTGCCCTGCCGGCTCGTCGTCCGGGACTCGACCGGACCGGCCTAGATCTTCTTGCGCCACCGGCGGCGCAACGCGTGGGCCGCGGCCTTGGGCTGCCGGTCGCGGGTGAAGACGCCCTTCTTGTTGCCGCCGACCCGCATCACGCCCGAGGTGGTGGCGAAGTCGGCGAAGTTCCACACCTGCTCGCCGACGACCGCGTCGATCCGGTCGAACACGCGGTGGTTCATGTCCAGATACTCGACCTGGTACTCCTCGGTCCACGGCTGGTTGCCGATCGCGTGCAGGCCGGGCTGGGTGTCGGCGCCGTACTCGGTGATGATGATCGGCTTGTTCTCGCCTGCCCAGCCGCGCAGCTCCTGCTCCCAGGCGAGCTCGGCCGCGGCCAGGTCGCCGGTGTGGGTGTACCAGCCGTAGTAGCGGTTCAGCATGAGCACGTCGGCGAACTGCGAGACCCGGCATTTCCCGTACGGCGCGAGCATCACGTTCACGAAGCCGGCCGGCCGCGTCGGGTCGAGCCCGCGGACCAGATCGAACAGCGGCCGGAAATAGTTCTCCGCCCCTTCGGTGTCGCTCTCGGGCTCGTTGGCGATCGACCACAGCACGACGCTCGGGTGGTTCTTGTCCCGGGCCACCAGCTCGCGGATGGCCTGGGCGTGGACCTCGCGGGTGCGCTCGTTGATGGTGTCGTCGCTGAACGTCGTGTAGCCCTGCGCCCCGAAAATGCCGCCGCCCAGGCCCATGTTCAGACCCACGGCCGCGGTCTCGTCGATCAGCACGATGCCGCGGCGGTCGGCGTAATCAAGGACCTCTTCGGCGTACGGGTAATGGGAAGTCCGGAAGGAATTGGCGCCTATCCAGTCGAGCAGCTCGAAGTCGTGCACCATGAAGGCGTCGTTGTGCCCCTTGCCGATCACGGCCAGGTCCTCGTGCTTGCCGAAGCCGGTGAAGTGGAAGGGCTCGCCGTTGATCAGGAACCGGTTGCCGCTCACCTTGACCGTGCGCACGCCGACGCTCTGGTGGTAGCTGTCCACGACCCGTCCGGCGTCGTCGACCAGCTGCGCCTCGAGGTCGTACAGGTAGCCGTCGCCGGGCGCCCAGCGGTGCACGTTCTCGACCCGCAGTTCGCCCCGCGGGCCGCTGCCCTCGGCGACCACCCGGCCCGACGCGTCGCGCAGAACCACCCTCGTACGGGCCGAACCCTCAGCCTCGATCGTGTAACCGACCGTGCCGTCGGCGCCGTCGAGGCCGGTCACCACGGTGATGTCGGTGATGTGCTCGGCGGCGGTCTGGTGGAGCCAGACGGAGCGGTGGATGCCGGCGTAGTTGAAGAAGTCGTGCCAGTAGCGCTGCCGCGGCCCGGCCGGGCCGTCCTCGATGACGCCGGGCGGGATCGACTGGAAGCTCAGCGTGTTGTTGACCAGCACGGTCACCCGCACCGGCTCGCCCGCCCGCACCTGGTCGGTGATGTCGGCCGCGAAGGGCGTGTAGCCGCCCTCGTGCGAGGCCACCTCGATGTCCCCGGCCCACACCGTGGCCCGGTGGGTGACCGACTCGAAGTGCAGCACCACGCGCCGGCCGGCCCAGCCGCGTGGCACCCGCACGGTCGTCTGGTACCAGACGTCGCCGGCGTAGTCGCGGGCCGCCGGGTCGGCCGGGATGTCGTTGAAGCTGGCCGGCACCGGCATCTCGCGGGCGTCGGCGAGCGGGCCGGCGAACCAGCGGGCGCCGCTCCCCTCACCCGCCGGGTCGAAGGCGAACTGCCAGAGCCCGTCGAGACGCTTGCGTTCGCGGGTGGCGGTGTCCTGGGGTCTGAGCACGGCTGGGCCTCCGTCGGGTCGGTCGGGTCGCGGGGTCGTCCTGGCCATTGGGCGCTCCGGGAGCGGAAACGGTCAACGGATTGCCGCCCTTTGCCGCGCGGCCGCTCAGTTGAGCCCGCGGACGGCCGATAGGCAGGGGTATGCCGGCTGTCGCGCTCACCGTGGCCGTCGCCCTGTCCGGCTGGTTCGTGCTGACCACGGCGGGCGCGCGGTGGCAGGTGGTGGTCTGCTGGGCCGTGGTGGCCGTGTTCGCGTCGATGATGTCGTACTTCGGCTTCCGGACCAGCCGCCAGCTGGACCGGGCCGACCCGCGCCGCCGGTTCTGGACCGCACTGGGCGCCGGGGCTGCGATCTTCGCTGCGGGTGAGTGGGCACAACTCGTGGGCGCCGTGCGGAGCCCCTTCTCGCTGGCCGCCCTCACCGGCACCGGAGTGGTGCGCACGGTGGCGCTCGGGTTGGGCTGCGTGCTCATCACCGTGGTCGTGCTGACCTACCCGATCCCGCACCGGTCGGCCCACGAGCGGCTGTGCTACCTGCTCGATCTGGCCACCGTGGTGACCGCGGCCGGCGTCTACGGCCTGTACTGGACCGTCTCGGCGACCGGGATGGCCCACAACCTGGTCGCGGTGGCGGCCGGCCCGGTCGTCGCCATGCTGACCGCGTTCGCCGTGTGCCGGCTCTATCTGAGCGGGGTCGCGCCGTTCCGCTGGCACATCGGCGTGCTCGGGCCCTTCGCGGCCGGCGTGGAGGCCCTGGCCCGCGCGCTGGGCCCGGAACTGGTGCGGGACGGGCACCCCGGGGTGATCTTCGCGCTGACCGTCTGCTCGCACGCGCTGCTGATGATCGCCGTGCGGGCCCAGTTCCGTTCGGCCGGCGCCGGTGGCGGCCGGGCCCGGAAGCGGCCGTTCAGCCTGCTGCCGTACGTCGCGTTGTGGAGCACGTTCACCCTGCTGGTCGTCACGCTCGCGGTGCGGGGATTCGACCTGCGGGCCTGGGTCGCCGTGGCCGGGCTGGCCGCCATCACCGCCATCGTGGTCGCCCGGCAGCTGGTCGCCTTCGTCGACAACGCCGAACTGCTGCGCGAACGCGACAGCCTGACCGCGCGGCTGCACACCATGGCCTTCACCGACAGCCTGACCGGGCTGGGCAACCGCGCGCAGTTCCTCGACCGCCTCGAACAGGTGGCGGCCGAGGGGGCCGAGGTGGGCGTGATGCTGATCGACCTCGACGACTTCAAGCCGGTCAACGACTCGTACGGGCACGCCGCGGGCGACGCCGTGCTGGTCGAGACCGCGGCCCGGCTGCGCGCCGCCGCCGGCCCGGACGACGTGGTGGCCCGGCTCGGCGGCGACGAGTTCGCCGTACTGACCCGCCACCCGCAAGACGTCACCGCCGTGGCGGAGAAAATCGTGCGGGCGGTCGCCGAACCGTGCCGCCTGACCGGCGGCGAGCAGGTGCAGGTGCAGGCCAGCATCGGCGTGGCCACCGGGGCGGACGCCGCGGTTCTGCTCCGCCGGGCCGACGAGGCGATGTACGAGGCCAAGTTCGCCGGCAAGGGATCGGTCCGGTCGGCCGCGGTCGATCAGATCTGAGCGGGCCCGGCCGCCGGCAGATCGAGGCGGAAAGTCGCGCCAGGGCCGGTGTCCAGATAGGTCAGGTCGCCGCCGTGGGCTTGGGCGAGGCCGCGCGCGATCGGCAGGCCCAGGCCGGCGCCGCCGGTGTGCCGGGACCGGGAGGCGTCGCCGCGGCCGAACCGCTCGAAGATCAGGGCTCGTTCGGCCGCGGGGACGCCCGGGCCGGTGTCGCTGACCTCCAGCCGCACCCGTGGCCCGTCGCGGTGGACGCGCACCGAGACCCTGCCGCCGGCCGGGGTGGCGTGGCGCGCGTTGTCCAGCAGGTTGGTGATGACCTGGCCCAGCCGCATCGGGTCGCCTTCCACGTACGTGTCCCCGTCGCCGCCGATCTTGAAGCTCAGCCCGGGTGACAGCGAGCGGGCCCGTTCCACCTCGGCCGCGGCCAGGGCGAGCAGATCGGCCCGCTCGGTCACCAGCGGCATGCCCTGCCCCAGCCGGGCCATGGTGAGCAGGTCGTCGACCAGCCGGGCGGCCCGCCGCGACTCCCGCACCATCGCCACCGCGAGGCGTTCGCGCTGCTCACGACCGGGGTTCTCGCGCAGCAGGAGTTCGGCGCTGGCCTGCAGACCGGCCAGCGGGGTGCGCAGCTCGTGCGACGCGTCGCTGAGGAACGCGCGCATCCGGCCCTCACCGGCCTCGAGTTCGTCGAGCATGGCGTCGAACGCCACCGCCGTACGGCCCAGTTCGGTGTCGGACCGGGGCACGTCCAGCCGCTGCCCGCGGTCGCCGGCCGCGATCTGGCGGGCCACCGCGGTCATGTCCTCCAGCGGGCGCAGCGCCGCCCGCGAGATCCGGGCCGACGCGAAACCGGCCAGCAGCAGGGCCAGCAGCCCGCCCGCCACCTCGAGCACGATCAGCCGGTTGACCGCCTCGCTGATCTGGGTGGTGTCCAGGCTCAGCGTCAGCACCTGGTTGCCCGGCAGCGTCGAGCGGACGAAGAGCACGCTGCCGGCCGTCTCCACCGGAATCGTGGCCGTCGGCGTGATGTCCGGCCGCTTCGGACGCTCGCCGCGGGGGCGGCCGGCGCCGGGCGGCGGCGGATCGGAGGCGGCGGTGGCGCAGGACGAGCCGTCGGCCACGCACAGCCGGACCACCACGCCGTCACCCCGCAGGCGGTCGGCCAGCCGCTGCCCGCTCACCGTGCCTTGCAACTGCTGGGCCAGGGCCACCCGGTCGGTGAGCCGGGTGCGGGCGTCGGCGTGCAGCCGCGCCGACAGGGCCACGTCGACCGCGGTGAACAGGCCGGCCAGGATCACCGAGAGCAGGGCGAGCACGCCGAGGGTGACCCGGCCCCGCAGCGAAGCCGGTCTTCTCACGGCCGCAACACGTACCCGAGGCCGCGGGCGGTGTGGATCAGGCGCGGCCCGTGCTGTTCGAGTTTGCGGCGCAGGGCGCTGACGTGCACCTCGACCAGATTGGGGTCGTACTCGTCGTACCCCCAGACCTGGGTCAGCAGCTGGGTCTTGGACAGGATCCGGCCGCGGTGCCCGGCCAGATAGGCCAGCAGCTTGAACTCGGTGCCGGTCAGGGTCAGCGCGTGGCCGGCCCGGGACGCGATCCGCGCCCCCTCGTCGACGATCAGATCGGCCACCTGCACGGTCGACGGCACCCGGCCCAGCCGCCGCAGCACGGCCGTGACCCGGGCCAGCACCTCGACCGTGACGAACGGCTTGACCACGTAGTCGTCGGCGCCCGCGTCGAACCCGGTGAGCCGGTCGGCCACCGAGTCGCGGGCGGTCACCAGCAGCACGGCGCAGTCGCTGCGGCCACCCAGCGCGCGGGCCAGCTCGAACCCGTCCCGGCCGCCGGGCAGATGCACGTCGAGCAGGGCCAGGTCGGGCCGGAACGAGTCGACGACGTCCTCGAACCCCACGCCGTCGGCGCACGCGCGGACCTCGTGGCCCGCCGCCCGCAGCGCCGCCGTCAGCGGGTCACGGATCGCGTCCTCGTCCTCCACCACCAGCACCCGGGCGACCATCGGCCCAGTCTGGCCGGGCCGCCTATGGCTGGGCCCTCACGAAGCTGAAGAGAGGCTGAAGAAGCCGGCCGCTTCAGGTCGTCTTCAGGTCGCGAGGTCAGCGTGGGACCAGGCGCCGCGACCGACGTGGTGCCAAGAACAAGGAGATGCTGACGGTGAAGCTGTCCCTGCCTGACTCCACCACCAACACCGGCCGGCTGAGCCGGGTCGCGATCGCCGTCGTGGCCGGCGGGGGGATCGCCCTCGGCGTCGCCGGGCTGGCCCACGCCGACCCGTCACCCGCGCCGTCCACCTCCGCCTCGGACGGCGGCGCCGCTCCTTCGGGCGCCGCCCCTGCTCCTTCCGGCGGCGGGCCCGCTTCTTCAGGCGGCGGGCCTGCTCCTTCAGAGGGTGCGCCCGCTCCGCGGGAGCACAAGCCGCACCTGAGCGGGACGGTCAAGTCGATCGACGGCGGCCACATCATGATCACCGACCGCGACGGCTTCACCCGCCAGATCAACATCGCGACCGTCCCCGCGGACGTCAAGGTGGGCGTCCGGGTGCACGCGGAGGGCACGGTGAACGCCGACGGCGTCTCGCTCGACGCCACCACGGTCACCCTGGCCCCGGACCGCCCCGAAGGCCGGCGCGGCCCCGGCCGCCCCGGCGGGCCCGACGGTTCGGGCGAGGGCCCGGGCAAGCACGGCCGGCCCGGTCACGACAGCGCCCCGGCGCCGTCCGATGCACCCGCGCCTTCGGATGCGCCCGCGCCTTCGGGTGCGCCCGCGCCTTCGGGTGCGCCCGCGCCGACCACCACGTCCTGACGCTTGTGCCTCCGGCCTCCGGCCGCCGGCGCCGGGGCCGGGCTGCTCACAGGATGGCGGGGTCGGCCACGCGGCGGAGCACGGCGAGGAAGGCCGCGGCGAGCGGGTCGGCGGCCGGGTGGGTCACGGCGAGGACGTGGCGGGTGTGCGGGCCGTCGTCGTCGACCGGGAGAGCGGTGATGCCGCGCGACATGAGCGACATGACCGAGCCGGGCACCAGCGCCACGCCGAGGCCGGCCGCCACCATGCCCAGCCGGGCGTGCCAGTCCTTCACCGCGTACGCGATCCGGGGTCGTTCGATGCCGGGCCAGGCGCCCAGGTGGCCGTCGCCGGGCCCGGCCGCGCCGACGATCCACGGCTCGTCGCGCAGGTCGTCGGGGGTCACCGAGCCCCGCCCGGCGAGCCGGTGACCGTCCGCGACCGCCACCCGCAGCCGCGCGCCCAGCAGGCGTTCGTGCCGCAGTCCGGTGAGGTCGGGGTCGTCGCCGGGCGCGCACACGATGATCGCGACCTCGACCTGCTGCGCCCGCAGCATCCGCAGCAGCGACCGCGACCCGTGGCTGCGCAACGTCACCTCGACGCCGGGATGCTCGTCGCGCATCAGGGCCAGCGCCCGCGGCACCAGCACCAGGTGGCCGGTCGGGTAGGCGCCGACGATGAGCCGCCCGGCCAGCCGCTCGCGGGCGGTGGCGAGGTCTCGTTCGGCCGCCTCGGCCGCGTCCAGCAGCGCGCCGGCGTGCCTCAGCAGCACCTCGCCGACCGCCGTGGGCCGGACCCCGCGGGCGTGCCGTTCGAACAGCGGCGCGCCCGCCACCTGTTCCATCGCCGCGACCTGACGCGAAACGGCCGATTGCGTATAGCCGAGCGCCTCGGCGGCGGCCGTGAACGACCCGAGCGTGGCCACCTGCCGCACCGCGCGCAGCCCGCTGAGCGAGATCTCGGCCATCCCTCCATGCTCAGCCATGCGTGACCGGCATGCGAGCATTCGTGATTGTCGCGACTCGCCCGCAGCCTTCCGGGGCACCACCACAGCCATGACAACGTGGTTCATCACCGGCACCGCGAGCGGCTTCGGCCGCAGCGTGACCCGGCAGCTCCTGGAACGCGGCGACACGGTGGCGGCGACCCTGCGCCGGCCGGAGCGGCTCGACGACCTCAAGGCGGCCCACGGCGATCGGCTGTGGGTCCGCGACCTCGACGTGACCGACACCCCGCGGCTGCGGTCGGTCGTGGACGAGGCCTTCGCGGAGCTGGGCCGGATCGACGTGGTGCTGTCCAACGCGGGTTACGGCATCTTCGGCACGGCCGAGGAGCTGACCGACGACCACATCGACGAAGTGCTGGCGGTCAATCTGATCGCGGGGATCCAGTTGACCCGCGCCGCCGTTCCGCATCTGCGGGCCCAGGGCGGCGGCCGTCTGCTGCAGGTCACCAGCCAGGGCGGGCAGCTCGCCTACCCGGGCTTCTCGATCTATCACGCCGCCAAGTGGGGACTCGAGGGCTTCTACGAAGCGGTGGCCGCGGAGGTCGAGCCGTTCGGCATCGAGGTCACCATGATGGAGCCCGGGATGTCCGACATCGCCGGCACTCCCGCCGCCCCGGCCGCCGAGCAGCACCCCGCCTGCCGCGACAACCCGGCCGTCCTGCGCCCGGCCGACGTCCCGCCCGAGGACGATCAGCGACCCGGAGAAGGTCGCGGCGGCCATCATCGCGCTCGCCGAGCACCCGAAGCCTCCGCTGCGCCAGGCCCTGGGTTCCGACGCGTACGCCAACATCCGCACCGCCCTGGCCGGCCGCTTGGCCACTTTGGACGACGGCCGCGAGGTCGCGTTCAGCACCGACAAACAGGCTCACGGATCCGATGCGCCGAGCGGTTTGACCGTGTAGCCGGAACACAGTTTCTACTGGGCCGCGCCGGAACAGCTCGAGACCACCCTGGGGAGTGGACGTGAAGCGAAAACAAGGCGCGGTGATTCTGGGTACGGTGCTGGCCGCGGTAGTCGGCCTGGCCGGTTCGGTGGCAGCGGCGCCGGTCGGACGGAGTGCCGCCGCCGCACCGGTCTGGGGCGCCTGCCCCGAGCCGATCGCCAAGGCGGCGCCGGGTCTGCAGTGCGCGACCGTGAAGGTGCCGCTGGATTACCGGAAGCCGACGGGCAAGACCATCGACCTCAAGGTGTCGCGGGTGGCCAGCCCGAACCCGCAGAAGCGGCGGGGCGTGCTCTTCCTCAACCCGGGCGGGCCGGGCATCAGCGCCCTGACGATGCCGTTCGACCTGACCCAGATCGGACTGCCGTACAGCGTCCAGGAGAAGTACGACCTGATCGGCATGGACACCCGCGGGGTGGGCTACTCGTCCCCGGTCGACTGCAAGTTCACCGCCGCGCAGGGGTACGCCGGCAACATTCCGCTCTGGGCCGAGAACGCGGCCCGGGTCGCCGAGGACGCCAAGGCGGCCAAGGCCGTCGCCGACCAGTGCGCGGCCAACGACAAGTACGGGCTGCTGCCGCACATCACGACGGCCAACACGGCGCGGGACCTGGACCGGATCCGGGCGGCGCTGGGCGAGAAGAAGGCCAGCTTCTTCGGCGCGTCCTACGGGTCGGCCCTGGGCGCCGCGTACGCCTCGATGTTCCCCGGCACCACCGACCGGGTCATCATCGACAGCAACACCGGCGACACCGCCCTGACCCGGACGGTCATGCGCCGGTTCGGGCTGGGCGCCGAGCAGGCCTTCCCCGGCTTCGCCCGGTGGGTCGCGGCCCGCCACGGCGCGTACGGGCTCGGTCGTACGCCGGCCGAGGTCAGGAAGACGTACTTCGCGATCGCCGGGCGGCTCGACAAGAAGCCGGTGGCCGGATTCGACGGGCGTCTCTTCCGGCTGCTCACCTTCGGCAGCCTGTACGGCGAGACCTCGTACGGGAAACTGGCGTCGTTGTGGCAGTCGATGCGCAACCCCGCCGCACCGGCCGGCCCGACCGACGTACGGGCGACGCCGGAGCCGACCGTGCCGGAGTCCAACTTCTTCTCGGCCTTCCTGGCGGTGACCTGCGGCGACAGCAAGTGGCCGAGCGACGTACGGACCTATCAGCGCAGCGTCGCCGAGGACCGCCAGAAGTATCCGATCTTCGGCGCCGCCTCGGCCAACATCACCCCGTGCGCCTTCTGGACCGCCCGGGCGGCCGAGCCCCAGGTCGCGATCAACGACAACGGGCCGGCCAACATCGTCATCATGCAGAACCGCCGGGACGTGGCCACGCCGCTGGTGGGCGGTCAGATTTTCCGTACGAAGTTCGCCCACCGCTCCCGCCTGGTGACCGTGGACGACAACCAGCACGGCGTCTACGTCTACGGCGGCAACGCCTGCGCGCTCACCGTCGGCACGGCCTGGCTGGTCGACGGCAAGTTCCCGAAGGACACGGACTGCGCGGCCTCGCCGGCAGCCGGGCCGGCCGGGACGCTCAGAGGGTTCGGTCAGCGGTAGAGCAGGTCAGGAGCAAGGGCTGGGGCGCGGGTCACTTCCGGCGCCCCCGCTCAGCCTCTCGACCAGACGGTTGGCGGCCGGAACGTGCTTCGCGTACGCCTCCGGGTAGGCCGAGATCTGGACGGCCTGCGCGGCCTCGGTGACCCGCATCTGCTGCCAGCCGTCGGTGCGCAGCAGCTTGTCGTAGAACTTGCCGGTCTGGTACGCCGGGTCGCGCAACTGCTTGGGCGTTCCCCAGCCTTGACTGGGCCGCTGCTGGAACAGCCCGATCGAGTCGCGGTCGCCACCGCGCAGGTTACGCAGGCTCGATTCCTGCATGGCGGTGGCGACCGCGACCACCAGACCCGCGTCCGGAACCCGTCGCTGCTGCCCGATCGTGACGATGACGCGAGCGTTGGCGACCTGCTCGTTGGTCCAGTGGTCGCGAACCGGAGCCGACGACGGCTGGGCGGGGGTGCTGCACTCCGCGTCGGCCTTGAGAGCCGGACTGAGGGCGAAGCCGACCACGACGGCGGCGGTGATCACGAGCAAGGCACGCACTATGAAAATGACCTTCCGGGGTTGGGGCCCGGAGAGAGTACATGGAAGCCGGCCGATGACAACATCGACGGAACGGGCATCGGCGGCGGCCGACGTCCGCCTCTTCCCTTCTTAAGACGTATGTCTTAGGTTCGGCGCTGACCGTACGGCGCCGGCTGCAGGGGGATCCGTGCCATCACATCGCGACGATGAGCGGCCGGAGCTGTTCACCGGGGAGGACGGCTCGCGGCGGGCTCGGTGGACGTTGGGTGCTGCCGTTGCCGGCAGCCTGCTGCTGGTCGGGGTCACTGCGTTCTTCGTACGCCTGGGGAACGAGCCGGTGGGGGAGGAGCCGCCGCCGGTTTCGCTCACCGAGCCGTGGGAGCCGCCGCTCCGGTTCGAGTCGGAGCCGGCGCGGTCCGAAACGCCGTCTGTTCCGGTGGCCACCACGCCGCACGAACAGCCCGTCCGGACCCGGCCGCCCGCCCCCGTTACGAAGAAGCCGGTCGAAGCGCCGCCGGCCCTCAGCGTCACTCGGTCTTCCGTGCCCGCCGTCGTCGACCTCTCGGGGGTCGGCACTCGAGACTGGCTCCACTGGGGACTTTCGAGCCCGGAATCGGTCGACCGGCGAGCCGGTGGCTCCGGCGAGATCAAAGACCTCGTCGTCTCGGCGCCGGCCGGGCGCTACGACAACAACCCGCAGAGCTTCAGCTGGACCGTTGGCACGCCGACCGCCTCGGCCGGGCCCTCGCCTACCGGGCTGTACGTCTGTCAGCCGGGCGCAACGTTCACCATCGCCGTTGCCGCGGCCCCGGCCACCCGGACCTTGCGTCTCTACGCCGGCGTGTGGATGGCCGAGGGGCGGCTGACCGCCACCTTGGCCGGCCGGACCGTGACGGCCGAACTGGTCAACGAGCGGACCAACGGCAACGCGGTGTTCGTCCTGCGGTTCCGGGCGCCGGCCGCCGAGACGCTGCGGGTGACCTGGGCCAACGCCGTGCCGCACCACCCAACCTGCGGCAACGTCAACGTCCAGGCGGCCGCGCTGAGCTGAGCTCAGACCTGGCTGGCGCCGCCGTCCACGTAGATCTCGGCGCCGGTCATGTAGGAGCTGGTGGAGGAGGCCAGGAAGAGCACGGCGTCGGCGATCTCGTCCGGGCGGCCCAGGCGGTCCATCGGCACGCCGCTGGCCAGGCCCTTGAGCAGCTGCTCGGCCGCCTCGGGGTCGGGGGCCAGGCCGCTCAGCCCGGGCGTCGCGATCGGGCCGGGCGCGATGCTGTTGACCCGGATGCCCCGCCCGACCAGCTCGGCCGACCAGCTGCGGGCGAACGAGCGCAGGGCTGCCTTGCTGGCCGCGTAGACGCTGAACGACGCGGCGCCCTTCACGTCGATGTTGGAGCTGGTCAGGATGACCGAGGCGCCCCGGTTGAGCAGCGGCAGCACGGTCTGCACGGTGAACAGCGTGCCGCCGACGTTGGTGTTGAACGTGCTCGCGTAGTGCTCCCAGGTGATGTCGCCCAGGGCGGCGAACTCGCCGCCGCCGGCGTTGGCGAACACGATGTCCAGGCCGGCGCCGCGCTCGCGGATCGCCGCGGCCACGCGTTCCAGGTCGGCCGGGTCGGCCACGTCGGCCCGTACGCCGGTGGCGTCGGGGCCGATGGCCGCGACCGCGTCGTCCAGGGCCTGCTGCCGGCGGCCGGTCAGGAAGACGTGGGCGCCCTCGGCCGCGAGCTTCCGCGCGGCGGCCAGGCCGATGCCCGAGGTCGCGCCGGTGACCAGGGCGGTCTTGTTGTCGAGAGTGTTCATGATCAGTTCTCCTTGGTGGTGACGAGGCCGGCCAGCTCGCGCCATTGCGCCAGCGGCAGGCCGGAGGAATCGGGGGTGAGAAGGTCCAGCGCCAGGTGATCGGCGCCGGCGTCGAAGTGCTCGTCGATGCGGCGCCGTACGTCGTCGGCGGTGCCGTGCGCGACCAGGGCGTCGATGAGGCGGTCGCTGCCGCCGGGCCGCAGGTCGTCGTCTCCGAAGCCGAGGCGCCGCAGGTTGGCCTGATAGGTGGGGAAGCCGAGGAACATGCCGATGCCGGCCCGGGCGGTGGCGCGGGCGCGGGCCCGGTCGGTGTCGAGCACGACGGCCAGGTGCGGGGCGATGAACGGGGCCGCGCCGACCCGTTCGCGTTCGGCGGCCACGTAGCCGGGGGTGACCAGGAAGGGGTGCCAGCCGGCGGTGCGGGTCACGGCCAGGTCGACCATGCGCGGGCCCAGCGCGCCCAGCAGCCGCCGCGAGGTTCCGACGGCCGGGCCGAGGTCGTCGAGGTAGCGGGACATCGTGGCGACGGGGCTGCCGTACTCGAGGCCGTGGGCCCGGGCGCCGGCCGGACTGCCGATGCCCAGGCCGACCACGGTTCGCGGGCCGTGCTCGGCGTCGAGCTTCGCGACCCGGTCGGTCAGCTCGGCGGCTTGCTGGCCCCAGATGTTGAGTACGCCGGTGACCACCCGGCTGCGCGGCGCGCCGGACAGCACGTGGCCGGCGTCGTCGAGCGTGCCCGCGCCGTCCATGCCGGGCAGCCACAGCGTCCGCCAGCCGATCTCCTCCAGTCCGGCCGCGAGGTCGCCCAGTCGCGAGCGGCCGGCGTGCCGGAACCGGGTGCTCCAGAGACCGGCCCGGCCCAGTTCGTCTCTCATCGCCGCCTCCTTTTCTGTATCGGTCGGTATGTAATTAGAGAAGCTAGCACCCCGCCAGCCATTTCTGTACTGATCGGTTGGAGTCGTGCGTCACGCCCGGAGCGGGAATTCGTGCGCTCGCCGCGGCGGTTGCCTTCCCAGCCTTTGGGAGCGCTCCCATACCGCTACCAGGACATAGATGAACTTCATTGCGTACGGGTTTCCGGCGCTCTTAGCCTGCGGTCGTCCCCGTCCCCACGGTTCCCCAGGAGAAGCCATGACTCCCCACCGCTTCACCGCACCGACGTGGTCGCTGTTCCGCATCGTGGTCGGCCTGCTGTTCCTCTGTCACGGGCTCGCGTCCGTGTTCGGGGTGCTGGGCGGCAACCGCGGCACCGGGCAGCCGATCGAGCCGGGCACGTGGCCCAACTGGTACGCCGCCCTCATCCAGCTGGTGTGCGGCGCCCTGGTGCTGGCCGGCCTGGCCACGCGTCCGGCCGCGGTGCTGGCTTCCGGTTCCATGGCGTACGCGTACTTCGTCGTCCACCAGCCGCAGGGCGTCCTGCCCATCGAGAACGGCGGGGTCACGCCGGCCCTGTACGCGTGGGCCTTCCTCACCATCGCGGTGCTGGGCGCCGGGCCCTGGTCGCTCGACGCGCTCATCGCCGGGCGGCGCGGCGTGCCCGCCGTGGCCGCGAGCAACCTCCACCTGCAGCCCAGCAACGGGAGATAGAAAGATGCGCCGCCTTCTCACCATTCTCGCCGCAACAGTGATGCTCGGCGCCGGCGCAGCAAGCGCCGCCGAAGCGGGCGCCGCCGCACGCGGGTCGTGCCGTCCGGGGCTGCTCTTCTGTGAGGACTTCGAGCGGCTGCCGACCGGCGGCGCGGCCACGCTCAAGTGGGGCGTCGACACGCGCAACGGCGCGCTCACCGTGGAGCGGGCCCGCCGAGGCAACAAGGTGCTGCACGTGCGTACAGCCGGGAACGGGCACGCCTTCCTGCGGGTCGACGACTTCGCGGCGCCGGGCAACCGGTTCTTCGGGCGGATGCGGTTGCGCGTCGACGCCTTCCCGACCGCCCCCGATTGGGCGCATTTCACGCTCGTGGAGGCGACCGGCTCGGGCAGCGACGAGATCGTGCGGCCCGTCGGCGGCCAGTACGCTCCGACCGTACCGGGAACGTTCTGGGGTGTCGGGGCGGACGGCGGCCCCACCGGTGACTGGACGAACTGGCGCGAGTCGGCCCCCGTCGCCGAGGACACCTGGCAGTGCTTCGAGTGGATGCTCGACGCGAACGGCAACCGGGTGGCCGTGTGGATCGACGGCGTGGCCAACCCGGAGCTGACCGCCTCGACCACGGACCACGGCGGCAACGACGTTCCGTTCGTGCTCCCGGTCGTGGACACCGTCAAGGTGGGCTGGCAGCTCTACCAGGACGGGTCCACGCCGGGTGCGTACGACCTGTGGATCGACGATCTGGCCCTGTCGACCCGGCGACTCGGATGCTGATGGCTAACCGCGGCGCCACTTCTGGTTGGCGCCGCCGACGCAGGTCCACAGGTGTAGCAGGGCGCCGTTGTCGGGTTTCCACTCGGCGATGTCGACGCACTTGTTCGCCTGCGGGTTGACCAGGTCGCCGGCCGCGTTCAGCACGAACTGCTGAGCCGCGGTGCCGTTGCAGGTGTAGATCTGGATGGCCGCGCCGTCGTTCGTGGCGGCGTCGGCCACGTCCAGACACTTGTTGTTCTCGGTGCGCAGCGTGCCGTTGACGAACTGCCACTTCTGGTTGGTGCCGTCGGTGCAGTCCCACACGTGCACGCGCTGGCGGTCGGCGAAGTTCCAGGCCGGCACGTCGATGCACTTGTTGTTCCAGTTGCTGACGATCCGGCTGGTCGTGCCCGCCGGCGGATTGTCGGTCGAGCTCGGCGTGCAGGTGTTGTCGGCGGTGACGTTGTCGGTGTGCCTCGTGCCGGCCGCGCGGAAGGCGTTGACCCGGGCCGTCGCCTCGGCCGGGGTCAGCACCTGCTTCTTGGCGTGGAAGACGTAGTCGATGTTCTCGTGCCAGACGCTGGTGCCGCCGCTGTGCCCGGTGAGGTCGATGAACCACTGGTTGAAGTCGATCGACATGTTCTGCCGGGGATAGAACTTGCCGCCGTGCGTGCCGACGAGCTGGCCGTCGATGTAGTAGCGGACCTCGCCGTTGGCCACGGTGGCCATCACGTCGCGCCAGCCCGCGATGCTGCGGCTCTGGCTGCTGTACTGGCGGTCCTGCACCCACGGGTCGGGCTGGTACGTGTACCAGGTGGTCTGGAAGTTGGTCGGCCCGGTCGCGCCCCAGCCGCCGTTGGGCAGGTACTCGCTGAAGTCGAGCTCGCTGTAGATGGGGTCCATCGCGTAGCGCAGCGGCGAGATCGTGTAGAAGGTCTGGTTCACCAGGTCGCCGTCGGGGCCCGAGGCCGGGGTGTCGGCGAACTTGATCCGGGCGAAGTAGGTGCCCTCGAAGAACCGCCGGTCGGACAGCGACATCTCGGCGTGCGTGGTGCCGCCGGCCGTGCCGTTGGTGGTGGCCTGCAACCGGGCCACGGTCTGGCCGTCCACGACGGGGAACGAGACGTTGCCGGCCGACCAGGTGGCGCCGGGCACACCGGGGCCACCCGAGTTCGTGCGTACGTGCCACCCGCGCTGGCCGAGGGCGGGGTCCGCGGTCGAGCTGTAGGTGAAGTCGTCGAACAGCACGCCGCACGTGACCGCGGCCTGCGCGGGCGAGGACGGCGCCGCGGCCAGCCCGGCGGCGACCACGAGCGCGGCCGCGGCGGCGTGGATCGTACGGCGTATCAAGGCTTTTGCCATCGGAGTGGGGCCTCCTTGGGGGATGGGGGAGGCTCACAGCATCGCCACGGCCGTCGACGCCGGTCAATGAATTTTTTACATCCCATGGCCAAGTAGAGAAAATTATTACTGTCGACGGTGCCCGAACGTACATCGATGGTCGTTCACGCAGCGTTCACCGGCCGGGACCACCGGAACATTCATGATCATCTACTCTTGTGGGCTGGTTCCTAAACATGGGGGAAGAGTTGTGCGCACTTTGAAAGGCCGTCGAGCCGGTCTGCTCGCGGCAGCAGTGGCGTCCACGGCGCTGATCGGCGCCCCGGCGTACGGCATCGCCGGCGGGACCGAGGCCGCGGCCGGCGCCTATCCGTTCGTGGCCCAGGTCGCCGTGAGCGACAGCTTCGCCTGCACCGGATCGCTGGTCGCTCCGCAGTGGATCGTCACCGCCGCCGACTGCTTCGGTCCCGGTGCCACCGACCGGCCGGCCCAGCCCACCACCGTCACCATCGGGCGCAGCTCGCTCGCCGCCAACGCCACCGGCCGGGTCCGCGCGGTCACCAGCCTGGTTCGCCACCCCGGCGGCGCCGTCGTCCTGGCCCGCCTCGACGCGCCGGTCACCGACATCACGCCGGTCACGATTGCCACCGCCCCGCCCACGGCCGGTGAGACCCTGCGCAGCGCCGGCTACGGCCGCACGGCCACCACCTGGATCCCGGGCACGCTCAGCACCGCCGACTTCGCCGTCGACACCGTCGCCGACGCCGCCATCGACGTCACCCCGTCCGGCGACGTGTCGACGTGCAAGGGCGACGCGGGCGGTCCGCTGTTCCGGGCCGGTACCCCGGCCCAGCTGGTCGCCCTCAACGCCGCGTCCTGGCAGGGCGGCTGCCTCGGTGAGAGCGAGACCCGCCGCGGCGGCACCGGGGCCCGGCTCGACACGCTGGCCGACTGGGTCGCCCGGAACACAACCGACCCCTACCCGGGCGTGATCAGCCCGCCCAACCCCGGCTTCGAGAGCGGGCTGTCCGGCTGGGCGCAGTACGGAGCGGGCGGCAACGTCGCCTCCACCGAGCGCGTCTACGCCGGCACGAGCGCCGTGAAGATCGTGGACAGCAGCACGTCGGCCGCCGACGGGGTGGAGAGCACCCGCATGCCGGCCGCGCCCGGCATCCGCTACACGGCCGTGGCCTTCGCCAACGCCTCCAGCGGCCAGCCCGACCTCTACGTCCGCTTCCTCGACGCGAGCGGCGCCCAGATCTCGGCCGCCCTCACCACGTACTCGGCCGCCGCCGGGCAGTGGCAGCGCATGTCGACCACCGGGTTCGCGCCGGCCGGCACCGAGCAGGTCAGCGTCCTGCTCTACTCGGCGCAGGCCAAGACCACGACCGCGTACTTCGACCAGGTCGAGCTGACCCGCACGCCCGGCGTCCCGCTGATCAACGCCGGGTTCGAGAGCGGGCTGACCGGCTGGGCCCAGTACGGCGGGGGCGGCAACACGGTGTCGGCCGATTACGCGTACGAGGGAATCAATTCCGCCAAGATCGTGGACGCCAGCACCACGGCCGCCGACGGCCTGGAGGGCACCAGCCAGCCCGCCGTGCCCGGGGTCTCGTACACCGCCACCGCCCAGGTCACCGTCACCGCCGGCAAGCCGGATCTGTACCTGCGCTTCTTCAACACGGCCGGCGACGTGGTGGGCAGCTCGGCCACCGCCTTCGCCGGGAGCCTCGGCCGGTGGACCCCGATCGCCCACACCGCGACCGCGCCGGCCGGCACCGCCCGGGTGTCCGCGCTGCTCTACTACAGCCTGGTCAACACCGGCACGGCCTACTTCGACCAGATCGCGGTGGCCCGGACGGCCGACGTCGCGGTGCCCAACCACGGCTTCGAGAACGGGCTGGCCGGCTGGACGCAGTGGGGCGCCGGCGGCAACACCGCCTCGACCGAGCGGGCGTACACCGGCGCCACGTCGGCCAAGCTCGTCGACACCAGCACCGCGACCGCCACCGGCCTGGAAAGCGTGCGGCTGCCGGCCGCGCCCGGCGTCCGCTACTCCGGCCTGGCCCGGATGTTCGTCCAGTCCGGAACGCCGTCGATCTACCTGCGTTTCTACAACGCGTCGGGCGCCCTGATCACCAGCACGGCCGTCGACCACGCCGGCCCGGCCAACTCGTGGCAGTGGCTGAGGGTGGCCGCCACCGCGCCCGCCGGCACCGCCGAGGTCACGGTGCTGCTGTACTCGAAGGCCGCCTCGACCGGCACCGCCTTCGCCGACCACGTCATCGTGCAGTGACGCCCCGGAGGGCCGGCGCGGTGAACGTGCCGGCCCTCCGCCGCACCGCCTAGCATCCCGACGGGGCCCGACAGCGGCCGGAGGGAAGGGCAGGGGCGATGTTCGCACTGGTAGTACGGTTCGATTGCCGCGACGACGAGGCGGCCGCCCGCTTCGACGAGCTGACCGCCACGGCGGTGCAGCAGATCACCGAACTCGAGCCGGGCACCCTGGTCTACGCGACCGCAGCCGTCGAGGGCGAGCCCCTGGCCCGGGTCTTCTACGAGGTCTACCGGGACCGGGACGCCTTCCAGGCCCACGAGGACGCCGAGCACATGCGGCGCTTCCACGAGCTGAAGAATCCGCTGCTGACCGCCACCCGCGTCGAGTTCCTGCAGCCGGGACCCGGCAAGGGAGCCGTCTCGGGGGAGCCGGCTTAGGCGCGCCGGCTCGGGGTAACCCCGTCGGCGCTGTCATCGGGGCCCTCACCTGCAGCCGGCTGGCCGAACGGCGGGGCCGGCACGGCACCCTGCTCCTCATCGGCATCGTCTTCGTCGTCGGGTCGCTGGCCGCCTCGCTCTCACCCGATCCGATCACCCTGTCGCTCAGCCGACTGGTGCTGGGCTTCGCAGTCGGTGGCGCCACCCAGACCGCGCCCGTGTACGTGGCCGAGCTGGCGCCGACCGCCTACCGCGGGCGGCTGGTGCTCTTCTTCCAGATCGCCATCGGCGTCGGCATCGTCATCGCCACCATCACCGGCGCGGCCGAGGTCATCGACTGGCGCGTGGCGATCGGCATGGCCGCCGTGCCCGCCGCCATCATGTTCGCGCTGATGCTGAGGCTGCCGGAGAGCCCGCGCTGGCTCGCGCGAGAGGGCCACCTGGACCGGGCCCGGCAGGCGCTGGAGCGGGTGCGGCCCCAGGGCAGCGACCTGTCCGGGGAACTGCGCGAGATCGAGGACAACGCGCAGGCCGAGAAGGGGGCCGGCACCCGCGGGTGGGCCGGGCTGAAGGCGGCCTGGGTGCGGCCGGCGCTCGTGGTGGGCTGCGGGCTGGCGATCTTCACCCAGCTCTCCGGCATCGAGATGATCGTCTATTACACGCCCACGATCCTGACCGACAACGGCTTCCCGGACTCGACCGCGCTGCGGGTGTCGGTCGCCCTCGGCCTGACCTACCTGATCGCGCAGCTCATCGGCTTGTCCATCATCGACCGGGTGGGCCGGCGCCGCCTGACGCTGCTGACGCTGCCGTGCGCCGCGGTCGCGCTCATCGTGCTCGGCGCCTTCTTCGTGACCGGCCACGACGGCAAGTCGATGATCCCCTGGATCGTCGGGACCCTGATCGCCTTCATGGCCTTCACCGCCGGGGGGATCCAGCTCATGGGCTGGCTGACCGGCTCCAAGATCTATCCGCTGGCCACCCGGGCGGCGGGCGCCGCGGCGCAGTCGGCCTCGCTGTGGGGCACCAACGTGCTGATCACGCTGACGGTGCTGAGCACCATGAAGGCGATCGGCACGGGGCAGACGTTCTGGATGTACGCCGTCTTCAACCTCGTCGCGTTCGCCTTCCTCTATCGGAAGATGCCCGAGCTGACCGGCCGCAGCCTCGAGGAGATCGAGAACCGGCTGGAAGAGGGACAGTTCACCCCGGCCGCGTTCGCCCGGCGGGACTCGACGGCCGGCGTCAGGGCCGGGTGACGGCAGACACACGCTCCGAAACGTGGGCGTCACACATGAGCAATGGGCGGGAAACCGGGTGTTGCCAGGCTGGCCACGTCACCGCGCAGGCCGTACAGCTAATCCCCGGAGGATGTGGATCGTGAGCTTCAAGGCAGAGTACATCTGGATCGACGGCACCGAGCCGACGGCGAAGCTCCGCTCCAAGACGAAGATCCTGGACGACCAGGCCAAGGGGGCCGAGCTGCCGATCTGGGGCTTCGACGGCTCGTCGACCAACCAGGCCGAGGGCCACTCCTCCGACCGGGTGCTCAAGCCGGTCTTCACCTGCCCCGACCCGATCCGCGGCGGCGACCACATCCTCGTGCTGTGCGAGGTGCTGAACATCGACATGACGCCGCACGAGTCCAACACCCGGGCCGTGCTGGCCGAGGTCGCGGAGCGGTTCGCCGGGCAGGCGCCGATCTTCGGCATCGAGCAGGAGTACACGTTCTTCGACGGCGCCCGCCCGCTCGGCTTCCCGGCCGGCGGCTTCCCGGCCCCGCAGGGCGGCTACTACTGCGGTGTCGGCGCCGACGAGATCTTCGGCCGTGACGTCGTCGAGGCGCACCTGGAGAACTGCCTCAAGGCGGGCCTGACCATCTCGGGCATCAACGCCGAGGTCATGCCCGGCCAGTGGGAGTTCCAGGTCGGCCCGCTGGCGCCGCTCGAGGTGGCCGACCAGCTGTGGGTGGCCCGCTGGCTGCTCTACCGCACGGCCGAGGACTTCAAGATCTCGGCCACGCTCGACCCGAAGCCGGTGAAGGGCGACTGGAACGGCGCCGGGGCGCACACCAACTTCTCGACCAAGGCGATGCGCGAGGGCTACGACGCCATCATCACCGCGTGCGAGGCGCTGGGCGAGGGCTCGAAGCCGATGGACCACGTCAAGAACTACGGCGCCGGCATCGACGACCGCCTGACCGGCCTGCACGAGACCGCCCCGTGGAACGAGTACAGCTACGGCGTCTCCGACCGCGGCGCCTCGGTGCGCATCCCGTGGCAGGTCGAGAAGGACGGCAAGGGCTACATCGAGGACCGCCGGCCCAACGCCAACGTCGACCCGTACGTCGTGACCCGCCTCATCACCGACACCTGCTGCTCCGCCCTGGAGAAGGCCGGTCAGGCGTAGGCGTTTCCCCGCGTGGCGCCGATCAGCTCCGGGTGGTCCCGGAGCTGCCGGCGTGACGTGAGGCCGAGCTTGCGGAAGATGCTGCGCAGGTGGGCGTCGACCGTGCGCTTGCTGACGAAGAGCTGACCTGCCACCTCGTTGGAGGTGGCGCCGGCTCCGACCAGGCGGGCGACGGCCACCTCCTGCATGGTGAGTTTTTCGTACGGGTGCTCGGACCGGGAGTGCACCCGCTCGCCGGTGGCCCGCAGCTCGTCGGCCGCGCGCCGGGCGAAGCCGTCCTGCCCGGCCGTCTCGAGCAGGTCGTACGCGGTGTGCAGCTGCACCCGGCAGTCGCGGCGCCGGCCCTGGCGGCGCAGCCATTCCCCGTACAGCAGATGGGCCCGGCCCAGGTACGGCGTGAGCCGGCCGTCGGCCAGCAGGTCGACGGCCTCGCGGTAGTCGTTCTCGTTCCCGGTCACCAGCCCGCGCGCATAGGCGGCGATGCCCCGCCCGGTCGCGGTTCCGCTGGCCTCGGTGCGTTCGGCCAACGTGGCCAGGGCTTCGGCCGCGACGGCGGGCTCGTCGCAGCGGACCGCCGCCTCGACCAGTTCGGGCAGCGCCGGTCCGATTAGGAAGATGCCGCCGGGCTCGACGGCCCGGCGGGCGGCGGCCAGCGCGGCCGGGTAGTCGGCCAGCCCGTTGTGCAGGGTGGCCGCCGTCGCGTGCAGGTTGGTGACCCACCCGGCCTGGTCGGGCTCGGCTGCTATCGCCGCCGCCAGCTGGAGAAATTCGTCGCGGCGGCCGCGCTGGGCGGCCAGGTGCAGCCGGTGGTACAGCAGCGGGGCGGCGTCGGTGGCGTCGGCGACGGCCGCCTCCTCGGCGGTGGCCGCGAGGGCCTGCCCCGGATCGCCGGTCAGGACGATCGCCTCGACCGCCTTCTGGGCCAGGCCGAGCCGCAGCAGCAGCGGGGATCCGGTGGCCCGGCCCGTCTTCACCAGCCATTCGGTGATGGCGGCGTGGGTGTCCGGGTCCCACAGCTCGACGGCGACCATGGTGGCCAGCGCCGGCCGCCGGGCCCGGGTCGTGTCGTCGTCGATGGCCCGGCGCAGCAGCGGAGCGGCGGCCCGGTAGCCGTCGGTGACCAGCGCCAGCAGAGCATCCAGCAGATCGGGCGAGGCCGAGGCGGGCGCCGAGGCGCGGGCGGCCGCGACCACCTGACCGACGACACCGCCGGCCCGGCCCACGACCAGGCTCATCTCGAGGGCGTCGAGGAACCAGCCGCGGGCCCGTTGCGGGTCCAGGGTGGACAGCCGCCGGGCGGCGCTCACCATCAGCATCGGCCCGGCGCCGTCGCGATGCCGGGCGAACGCCGTGCGGCCGCGCAGCAGCTCGGCCTGCGCCCGCTGCAGCTCGCTGAGCCCGGCGTTGTCGAGCGTGGTGAGCAGGGCGATCGCCTTGTCGGTGGCCCCGGCGTCGAAACTCGCCTGGGCGGCGGCCAGGGTCCGCTCGATCCGGAGCTCCGGATCGAGCGAGAGCGCCACCGAGCGTTCGAGGAAGGCGGCCGCCGCGGCCACCCCGCCTCGGGACTGCGCACGGGCGGCACACCGGTCGAGCTGGGCCGCGACCTCGTCGTCGGGCCCGGCGCAGGCCTGGGCCCGGTGCCAGGCCTGCCGGTCGGGCGCCGTGCCGGGGTCGGTGGCGTCGGCCAGGGCGCGGTGGGCGGTGCGGCGCTCGGCGTCCCCGGCCGCCCGGTACACCGCGGAGCGGGCCAGCGGGTGGCAGAAGCTGACGCGGTGGCCGAACGCCGCCAGGCCGGTGCCGGCCGCCTCGGCGCTCGTGCTCGTCAGATCGAGGCCGAGGTGATGGGCCGCGCTCCACAGCAGGCCCGGATCGCCGGTCGGGTCGGCGCTCGCGAGGATCAGCAGCAGCCGGGCGTGGCCGGACAGGCCGGTCAGCCGGGCCCGGAAGCCGTGCTCGATCCAGGCCGGCACCGAGGAATTGTCGGGCGGCTCGAACCCGCCGGCTCGGGGCAGTTCGAGCAGGGCCAGCGGGCTGCCCTGGGCCTCGGCCACCAGCCGGTCGCGCACCTGGTCGTCCAGCGGGAACGGGCTGCGCTCGGCCAGCAGGGTACGGGCCTGGTCGTCGGTGAGGCCGCGGAGAAGCACCTCGGGCAGCTCGTCGAATTCATCGGCGCGCTCCCCGATGCGTACGGCGAAAAGCAGGGCGACCGGATCGGTGGCCAGCCGCCGGGCGAGGAACCGCAGGACCTTCGCCGACGCGCCGTCCAGCCATTGCGCGTCGTCGACCCGGCACAGCAACGGCTGCGACCGGGCGGCCGCCGACATCAGGCCGAGCACCCCCAGCCCGACCTCGAACTCGCCCGGGGTGCCCTCGGCCATCCCGAAGGCCACCCGCAGCGCGTCGCGGTGCCGGGGCGGCAGATCGTCCAGGTGCTCGAGCAGCGGCACACAGAGCTGGTGCAGGCCGGAGTACGGCAGCTCCTGCTCGAACTCCGACCCGAAGGCGTCGACCACGCGGAACGAGGGCGCGGCGCGTACGGCGTGATCCAGCAACGCCGTCTTGCCGATGCCCGCCTCGCCCCGCACCACCAGCGCCCCGCCGCGACCGTCGCGCGCCGCGGCGGTCAGCGCCTCGATGCGCCGCGTTTCGTCGAGCCGGCCGACCAGGGCCGGCGAAGTGTGCATGGCACCACCGTAGAGAACCGGATCACTCCCCGGTCAGGATGACCTTGCCCGCCACCGTGTGCGACTCGGCCAGCGCCATCGCCTCGGCCGCCCGGTTCAGCGGGAACGTCGCCGCGATCTGCGGGGTGAGCACGCCCTCGGCGAGCAGCTTGAACACCGCCGCGAGGTCTTCGTGGTGCCGCCTCTTGGAGGCGGCGGCCCAGAAGTTGTAGAAGCGGGCGCTGCGGTTGTTGGGCGACAAGTGCCACATCCACAGCTGCGAGAACAGGTTCAGGAAGGTCAGCTGGGGCGAGCCCGGGCTGTTCTTGTCGGCCGCCGTCCCGTACGAGACCAGCGTCCCGCCCTTGCGCACGAGCCGCCACGACTTCTTGAGCCCGTCCCCGCCGACGTGGTCGAACACGGCGTCCACCCCGTCCGGGGCATGGTGGGCGATTTGCGCGTACGCGTCGGGGTCGCGGTAGTCGACCGGGATCGCGCCGAGCTCGCGCACCAGGCCGTGGTGCCGGGCCGAGGCCGTGCCGACGACCGTGATGCCGGCGTGCCGGGCCAGCTGCACGAGCGTGGACCCGACACCCCCGTTCGCGCCCAGCACCACGATCGTCTGCCCGGCCCGCACTCGCGCCACCCGGTACAACATCTGATACGCGGTGACGCCGTTGACCACGACGGTCTCGGCATCGGCCGCGCCCACCCCGTCCGGCACCGCCACCAGGGCCGCCGCGTCGGTCACCAGGTGGCTGGCCCAGGCCCCGACCTTGGTGACCACCGCGAACCGCCGCCCGGCCGGCCCCGAATCCACGCCGTGGCCGGTCGCGGTCACCGTTCCGACGGCGTCGTAGCCGGGCACGAACGGGAACGGCGGCTGGCCGAAGTAGCGGCCGAGGCGCATCTGCTGCTCGGCGAACGAGACCCCGGTCGCCTCGACGCGCAGCACGACCTGGCCCGGGCCGGGCGGCGGCAGGTCACGGGTGCGGACCTGCAGGCCGCTCGGCTCGACGACGCCGGGCAGGACGATTTCGGTGGCGGTAACAGTCACCCGCCGAGTGTGTCCGGGGTCCGGTGCCGGCGGCCTCGGCGAGAGTTGCCTAATCGGCGATCGGTGACGGCCCGGCTACTCGGGCGCGTGCTCCGACGAGTACGGGGTGGTGACCCCGGCGTACGCCAAATGCATGATCATCCCGTCGGCGCCGTGCTGGAAGTTGTGGCAGTGGTCCATCCAGATGCCCGGGTTGTCGGCCCGGAACTCGATCTCGTAGACCTCGCCGCCGGCGATGTTGAGCGTGTCGGTCCACCACGGGCTGCCCGAGGCCGGCTCGCCGTTGCGGGCGAGCACCCGGACGCGATGGCCGTGCAGGTGGAACGGGTGGTTGATGATGCTGCGGCTGGCGATCCGCATCCGCACCCGGTCGCCCCGGCCGACTTCGAGGGTGGGCACGGCGGGGTAGAGGCGCCCGTTGATCAGGCTGCTGACGTACGACAACCGGCCCTGGCTGAACCCGAAGCCGTCGTCCAGCCGCAGGTCGAACGTCTTGTCGTGGCCGCCCAGCACCGGTT
Organism: Paractinoplanes pyxinae; assembly: GCF_026626335.1. GTDB lineage: Bacteria > Actinomycetota > Actinomycetes > Mycobacteriales > Micromonosporaceae > Actinoplanes > Actinoplanes pyxinae. Next base: position 239,226 of record NZ_JAPNTZ010000001.1, read on the forward strand.
CCGAGCCCGAGCCGTACGTCAGGGGGTCGAACTGCCCGCCGCCGGTGTCCGGGGCTTGGCCGGCCGAGCCGTTGGGACTGAAGGTGAGCGCGGCATCCGGGCTGCCGAGCGTGACCGGGCCGGCCGGCATCGTGAAGGCGACGTCGTAGCGGCCGCCCGCCGCCAGCAGCAACTCGGTGCCCGGCTCGAGCGGGGTGGCGCCCTGCACCGCGTTGCCGTCGATCGCCGTCACCCGGAACGGGGCGCCGCTCACCCGGACGGTCTGCGGCTCCTCGGAGCTGTTGACCGCGCGGACCAGCACCTCGCGACCGGCCGGCGCGGTCTCGCCGGTGGGCCGGTCGTTGCGGTCGAGCGCGACGACGTCCCCGTCCGGCCCGGGCCAGGCGTGGGTGAACACCGTACGGTCCAGGCCTTCGAAGGTCGCCGGCTCCTCGACGATCAGGGCGCCGAACAAGCCCTTCTTGACGTTGAGCAGGCCGTCCCGGTGCGTGTGGTACCAGAAAGTGCCCGACCGGTTGGGCACGAACCGGTAGACGTGCCGCTGCCCCGGGGCGACGGCGTCCTGGGTCACGCCGGGCACGCCGTCCTCGGCGTTGGGCACGTCGACGCCGTGCCAGTGGATGGTCACGCCCTCGTCCACGTTCTCGTTGACCAGGGTGACCTCGACCAGCTGGCCCCGCTTGACCCGGAGCTGCGGGCCGGGCGAGGAGCCGTTGAAGGTCAGTCCTGCCACGGCGAGCCCGGAAGCCAGGTGCACCGACGTTCTCGCGGCGACAAATGTTTCGCGTACGGCGGGAACTTGGTCTTTCGGCCCGGCCAGCTGACCCACCGCGAGTGGCCCCGAACCGCCGTGCTCGTGCCCGTCGGCGGACGCGTCGGCCCGGCCGGCGAGCACCAGCGTGGTCGCCGGGACCAGCAGAAGCGCGACCCCCACCCACGGCAACCGGGCCAGCCGCGACGCCGATGACCGCCACCGCCCGACCGCCACCGAGAGCCAGAAGACGACCCCCAGCCCGACGGCCGACCCGGCGAGAACCAGAACGGTGTCCTGCGGAGCGAACGGCGCCAGCAGCCACCACACCGACAGCACCCCGCCCGACGCGGCGAGGTTCGCGGTCGTACGACCGGGCCGCCAGACCGCCAACGCCGCCGGAAGCAACGCCAGCGGCACCTGCACGCTCAGCCGGGAATCGGCCAGCAGCAGCCCGCCGGTCAGCAGCAGCAACGCCACGACCAACCGGCCCGCGGCCAGCCCGGCCAGCACAGACAGCCAGCGGCGGGAAGCCCGCAGCCCGGCCACGGGCGCCGCGATCAGCGTCAGAACGGCCAGCGTCAGATCTACGTAAATCAGAATTCCGTACACCGCACCACGGTGCGGCGCTCACCGGCCCGGCCGCGTCGGCAGGAACTGCCTAAGCGCACATCTAGGCAAGGTGCGGCGGGACGGGCCGGCCGGTCGGGGTGACCGGGGCGGTCAGCATGCCGGCGATGGCGTCGGCCAGGAAGTCGCCGACGGCGAGCCACTGCGGATCCGAGCCGTCGCGTTCGGCGCGGCCCTCGACGTCGGCCGCGGTCGACGTGATGATGCGGGTGATCAGCCGGGTCCGGCCGGCGACCACGGTCCGGTCCAGGTGCTTGAGGTGGGTGACCATCGAGCGCCGGATCCGCAGCTGGTCGGGCCGGTCGTCGCTGAGTTCGACGATCAGCGGGAGGGCGGCCGGGTCGTGCAGGGCCTGACCCAGGAAGCGGGCCCGCCAGCTCGGCCGGGGCAGCGCCGCCAGCACCTGCATGGACGGCATGACGAAGCTGCGCACGTCCTCCAGCACGGATTCGGTCTTCGCCGTCTTCGCCGGCCGGTGTTCCAGCACGGCGTCGAGGTGCCGCGAGATGAGGGCCCGCAACAGGCCGTCCCGCCCGCCGAAGTGGTAGCGCACCGCCGAGTGGTTGGCGTTGCCGGCCGCCTCGCCCACCCGGCGGTCGGACACCGGCGCGGTGCCGGACTCGGCGAACAACCGTTCCGCGGCGTCGAGCAGCGCGGTCCGAGCCGATTCCGACCGCGCCATCCTTCGCCTCCCGTGTCTCCCCGCGATCCTAGATACTGGCCCGGTGCCGCCGTGGAGAAGAGACCCGTGGGCGGTCGTCGTGCACCAGTGGATCCGGCAGTCGCGGGACGCCAAGGACGTGCTGGAGGGCGGCCGCCACGCCACGGCATCGTGCCGACCTTGGTCACCTCGTGGGGTGTCTTCGTCGCGCCGCTCACCGGAGAGCAGATCGGGGTGCTACGCCTGGATCCCGACGTCGAGAACATCGAGAAGATGGGCTGGGCCGGCCTGTGAAGTTGTCCCTGGATCAAGTGCTGTCGTGGCGGATGCGGCGGCAGTTCCTCGACCGGCCGAAGGGCGTGTCGACCGAGCAGATCGTCGAGCGGCTGGTCGGCGTGCAGGCGCAGGTCGCGTCGGCGGCCGAGCAGGCTGTCGGCGTGCGGCACCCGGCGTCGGCCGCCACGGGAGAGGCGCTGCGGAACCGGAAACTGATCCGGGTGTGGGCGATGCGCGGCACGCTGCACCTGCTCACCCCGGACGACGCGGCCGCCGGCCTGAGCCTGATCGCCGCCGCCCGGACGTGGGAGAAGGGGGCCTGGCAGAAGACGTTCGCCACCGCCGCCCAGGTCGCCGAGATCGCCGACGCGGCCCGGGAGGTGCTGCACGGTGAGGTTCTGACCCGGGAGCAGCTGGCGGCGCGGATCCTCGAGCGCACCCGCGACGACTCGCTCGCCGAACTGCTGGGGTCCGGCTGGGGCGCCGTGCTGAAGCCGCTGGCCTGGCAGGGCTTGCTGTGCCACGGGCCGAGCGAGGGCAACAAAATCACGTTCACCAGCCCCGCGACGTGGATCGATGGCTGGAACGGGCTGCCCGAGCCGGACGAGGCGGCCCAGCGGGTCATCCCGGCCTATCTCGGCGCGTACGGACCGGCCACATCGGACACCTTCGACCAGTGGCTTATCCGCGGCGCGTCGAAGAAGGCCGCCCTGAGGAAGTGGTTCGCCTCCCTCACCGACGCGGGCGTGCTGACCGAGGTCACCGTCGACGGCCGGGCCGCGTACGCGCGTACGAAGGACCTCGACGACCTGGCCGCAACCGAACCGTTCACCGGAGTGCGGTTGCTGCCCGCCTTCGACCAGTTCGTGCTCGGCCCCGGCACCAAGAACGAGGAGATCATCGCGCCGGAACGCCGGCCCCTGATCAGCAAGGCCGCCGGCTGGATCTCGCCCGTCGTGGTCAGCGGCGGGAGGGTGGCCGGCACCTGGGAGGCCGGCGACAACGGTTTCAGCGTGACCCTGTTTCCCGAGGCCGGCGCCGTTTTGCGCAAAGACCTGAAGGCCGAGGCCGGCCGGATGGCGAAGCTCGCCGGCATCCGGCCGGACCTGACGGTGACGACTGCTTAGCCGATCGGCGGGGGACCGGCCACGTGGACGCGGTAGGTGTCGGCCGAGGCGAGGATCGCGCCGATGTCGAACTCGGCCGGGGCGTCGTCGACGTTCGCGACCGGGGAGCCGTTGCCGGTGAACCAGTTCTCGACGTGGCCGGGGGCGAACACGGCGGCCAGCTTGGCCTTGTCGCTGCGGACGAGGTAGCTGTGGGCCACCCCGCGCGGGCCGTGGGCGGCCTGGCCGGGCTCGAGGTCGAACTTCTGGTCGCCGACGAAGAAGCTCACCTTGCCGTCCAGGACGATCCAGACCTCGTCCTCGTTGTCGTGGATGTGCATGGGCGGGGCGTGGCCGGCGATGTCGGTGAACTCCATGACCGACACGGCGCCGCCGGTCGCCTCGCCGGGCACGAGGACCCGGACCTGGCCGCCGAGGAACCAGAAGGGCAGATCGGACATTTTCTCTCCAGGGCAGGGAACGATCAGAGGGTGCTGACTAGGCCGCCGTCGATGGCGAAGTTCGAGCCGGTGATGTTGGCGGCGCGGGAGCCGGCCAGATAGACGACCAGGTCGGCGACCTCCTCGGGACGGGTGAAACGGCCGAGGACCGAGTCGCCCGCCGCGCCGGCGGCCACGGCCTTGGGGTCGGCGCCGGTGGCCTTCGCGACGGATTCGGCCACCCCGCCCTCGCCCAGCCACAGCGCGGTGGCGACCGGGCCCGGGCTGACCGTGTTGACCCGGATGCCCTTCGGGCCGTACTCCTTGGACAGCGACTTGCACAGGCTGGCCAGCGCCGCCTTGGCCGCGCTGTAGTCGACGACCAGCGGGTCGGGCAGGACGGCGTTGACCGAGCCGACCGTGACGATGCTGCCGCTCCCGCGCTCGACCATGCCGGGGAGCACGGCGCGGGTCATGCGTACGGACGTCAGCAGATTGACTTCCAGGGTCGCGGCCCAGTCCTCGTCGGTCACCGACAGGAACCCGCCGGTACGCGGCCGCACTGCGCCGACGTTGTTGACCAGCACATCGACCTCTTTCAAGGAAGAGAGGATCGCGGAAGGCGCCTGCGGATCGGTGAGGTCGGCGAGGACCGAGGTCACCCGGCCGGTCTCCGCCAGCTCCTTCAGCTCGGCCGATCCGCCCTTCGAAACCGCCGTCACCGAGTAGCCCTCGGCGGCCAGGGCGGCCGTGACGGCCAGCCCGATGCCCCGGCTGGCGCCGGTGACGATCGCAGTGCCGCCGGACATCACAGGCCCTGCCGCCGCAGCCAGGTCAGCGCGGTGTCGGCGACCTCGCGCCACCCGCTGTCGATGGTCAGCGAGTGGCCCTTGTCCGGGAACTCGGTGATGTCGGTGACGGCCTCGGAGTGCCGGTACTGCTTGAGTGTGGCCCGGGTGACCGCCTCGGGCACGGTGTGGTCCTTGCCGCCGGTCATCAGCAGCAGCGGGCCGCGCGACTGGTTGTCCGTGTCGACCTTGGCCGGCGAGTGCGGGTCGAAGTTGGCCGCGGCCGCCTCGAACAGCGGCTTGCCGGGGGCGGGGATCGTCCACTTCTCGAACAGCGCGTCGGATTCCTCGGCCGGGATCGCGTTGCCGAAGGCGAACCGGAACTGCTCGGCCGTCAGTGACACCGCGCGGTGCTTGTTGGCCGGGTTCTTGAACACCGGCAGGGTGGCCCGCAGCGCCGACAGCGGCAGCGGCAGCACGCCCTTGATCTGAGCGGCGTCGATCGCCACGGCGGCCCGGCCCAGGTCCTGTCCGAGCAGCTTCTGGGCGATCATGCCGCCGAACGAGTGGCCGATGAGGATCGGGGCCTCGTCCAGCCCACGGATGATCTTGGCGAAGTGCTCGACCACGTCGTCGATGCCGTGGTCGGCGATGCTCTCGGGGGTCTCGCGGGCCTCGGCCACGGTGTCGGGGTCGCCGGGCCAGCCGGGGGCGATCGGCGCGTACCCCTCGGCGCGGAACATCTCGATCCAGGGTTCCCACGAGGTCGCGTGCAGCCACAGGCCGTGGATGAAGATCACTGGTGTCGTCATGGCGTCAGGACACCAGTCGTTCGGGCAGATCGAATCAGGGAAAGACCACAGTTTGGGAGCGCTCCTTGCGCCGTCCGATCGGGGATTCCTAAGGTCGACCGGTGACCAGCGGTGAGGCCACGCCGCTGTTCGTCGGCCGGGCGGGCGAGACTGAGCGCCTGCGGGCCTGCGCCGACGAGGTCCGGGCGGGCGGTTCCCGGCTGGCCGTGGTCGAGGGTGAGGCCGGCATCGGCAAGAGCGCCCTGCTGCGCAGCTTCTCCTCGACGCTCGGCGACTTCACGGTTCTGTGGGCGACCGCCGATGCGTCCGAGACCGATTTCCCGTACGGCGTGATCGGCCAACTGACGAGGCGGGCCGGCCGCGACGTGGCGCTCCGGTTCCCGCTGCTGTCCGAGCCCGCGGCCGGCTCGACCCCTCACGTCATCGGCGGCCAGCTGCTCCTGCTGCTGGGCGAGCTGCAGCAGCCGGGCCGCCCGGTGGCCGTGATCGTGGACGACCTGCAGTGGGCCGACCGCGCGTCGACCCAGACCCTCGGCTTCGTGCTGCGCCGCCTGTGGTCCGACAGCGTGCTGACGATCCTGGCCACCCGGCCCGCCGCCGAATCGGCCGACGAGTCGCTCGACCGGCTGCTGCACTCCTCGGACCAGGCGACCCGGATCGACCTCGGCGGCCTGGGCCAGGACGACGTCGCGCGGCTGGCCGCGGCGATGATCGACGGCCCGCTCACGCCGGGCCTGAGCGACCGGCTGCGCGACTACACCCGCGGCCACCCGCTGCACCTGCGCACGGTGCTGACCGAGGTGCCGGCCGACGTGCTGCGCGACGACGCGGTCCGGCGGTGGCCGGTGCCGCGCTCGCTGCTGGTGGCCATCAACGCCCAGCTCGACCGCCTGCCCGCCGAGTCGCGTGAGCTGCTGGAGGCGCTGGCCGTGCTGGACGCCCGGGTGCCGCTGTCGACGGCCGGCCGCCTGGCCGACCTGCCCGACCCGGCCCACGCGCTCGGCCCCGCGCTCGCCGCCGGGCTGGCCGTGTGGTGGCCGAACGAGCCGCAGAGCCCGGTCGCACTGGTCCACACCCTGCAGCGGGACGCCATCTACGACGCGCTCAGCCCGGAACGGCGGCGCACCCTGCACGCCGGCGCGGCCGGTCTGGTCGGCACGGCCGCGAGCTGGAGCCACCGCGTCGCGGCCGCCACCACCACCGACGAGGGCCTGGCGGCCGAGCTCGAACAGGCCGGGATGCGGGAGGCCGCGGCCGGGCGCAACGCCATCGCCGCCACCCGCCTGCGCTGGGCGTCGGCCCTCTCGCCCGGCCGCGACGACCGGGAGCGACGGCTGCTCACCTCGTGCGCCCAGTCGCTGCTGACCCTGCGGGCGGACGGCGCCCTGCCGCTGCGGCCGCAGGTCGAGGACTGCGCGCCGGGCCCGCTGCGCAGCTGCGTCCTGGGGATCATGGACATGATGACGGGCCGGATCCCCACCGCCGAGGAGCACCTGAACGAGGCCTGGCGCGAGGCCGGCACCGGCTGGGTGGCCGCCCTGGCCGGCCTGTTCCTGGCTCAGATCACCATCGCGAGCGGCCGCGGCGCCGACACGGTCGAGATCGCGCGGCGCACGCTGGCCGCCGGTGACCTCGACCCGGCCACCACCGACCTGACCCGGGCGCTGCTGGCCACCGGGCGGATGTGGCACCTCGGTCCGCGCGCGGCTCTGGGTGATCTCACGCATCTGCCGGTGGAGAGCTACGACGTACGCGATGACAACCTCGACACCCTGGCCACGCGCGGGGTGATGCGGCTGTTCCTGGGCCGCCTGCCCGGGGCGCGGGCCGACCTGCGCACCGTCGCGTTGCGGGACCAGCAGGGCGCGAGTTCCCGGCTCGGCCCGGCCACCCTGGCCCTGCAGTCGGTCGTGCACTACCTGGCCGGCGAATGGGCCGAGAGCGAGTCCGCCGCCGACCGGGCCCGGGCCGTCGCCGCCTCCCAGGACCAGCTGGCCTTCGACGCGGCGGGCCGGTTCGCCGCCGTCTGCGTCGACGCCGGCCGGGGCGAGTGGGAGCGGGCTCAGGGCCGCCTCGACGAGCTGTCGCGCATCGTGCAGACGTTCGGGTCGCCGCCCGACATCGTCTACTCGTCGCTGGCCGCGGCGACCGTGGCCCAGGCCCGGGCCGACTCCGGGGCGATACACCGATCGCTGCAGCCACTGCTCGACGAGTCGGGCCCGCGGTTCCGGCCCTTCCGGCTGTGGCAGCAGTCGCTGCTGGTCGAGGCGCTGACCGGGGAGGGACAGATCGACGCGGCCGACGCCGTGCTGAGCGACCTGCGGGCCGGGCACGATCCCGGCGGCTATCTGCGGGACGTCGTGGCGCGGCTCGCCGGGCAGGTCGCCGAGGCCCGCAACCGCCCCCGGGACGCCGTCGAGATCTATCGGAGCGCGCTCGCCGTCGAGGTCGACGCCGACACCGCGCCCCTCTACCGGGCCATGCTCGAGCACGCGTACGGGAAACTGCTGCTGGCCACCGGGTCGGCCTCCCGCCGCGCCGCCGCGACCTGGCTGACCCGGGCCCACCGCCGGTTCAGCACGCTCCGGGCCGTGCCGTTCCAGCAGCGCTGCGAGCAGGACCTGACCGTGGCCGGGCTGACCGCGGCCGAGAGCGACCCCGCCCGCCCGCTCACGCTGACCGAGCGCGAGCTGTCGGTGGCCCACGTCATCGCCAACGGGCGGACCAACCAGGAGGCCGCGGCCGAGCTCTACGTCAGCCAGAAGACCGTCGAGTATCACCTGTCGCGCATCTACGCCAAGCTCGGCATCTCGTCGCGCCGCCGGCTCGCCGACGCCCTGCGCGCCCAGGACGCGTAGCGCCCCTAGGGCCGCGGTTTAGGGTCGTTCCCTGGCGTGCCCGGGCGGTGCCCGATGGTCCCCTGGTGCGGGGGGTGGTGCCGCGATGGGGTTCATCGGCCGTCACCATGAACAGCAAGTGCTGGCTGATCTGCTGGCCGGAGTCCGCGACGGGCGCAGCGGCACGCTGGTCGTCGTGGGCGAGCCCGGCAGCGGCAAGACGAGCCTGCTTGACCGGGTGGCCGCGAGCTGCCCGGACGTCCGGGTGGTGCCGATCGCCGGGGCCGAGCCGGAGAGCTGCCTCGGGTACGCGGCCCTGCACCGGCTGCTGAGGCCGTGGCTGGGCGGCATCGACGCGCTGCCGGAGCCGCAACGGGAGGCCCTGCGGACGGCCTTCGGCCACACCGCGGGCGGCACGACCGACCGCTATCTGGTCGGCATGGCCGCGCTCACGGTGCTGGCCGAGGCGTCCACGCCGGAACCGCTGCTGTGCGTGATCGACGACGCGCAGTGGCTGGACCGGGAGTCGGCCGACGCCCTCGCCTTCGTCGCCCGTCGCCTGCACGCCGAGGCCCTGGGTCTGCTGTTCGCCACCCGGCCGGACGGCCCGGCGCCGGTCGGCGATCTGCCCACGCTGACCCTGTCCGGACTGCCCGAAGAGGACGCCCGCAGCCTGCTCGCGGCCGGCGTGGCCGGTCGCCTCGACGACGAGGTGGCAGCGACGCTCGTGGCCGGGTCCGGCGGCAACCCGCTGGCCCTGACCGAACTGGCCCGCACGCTCAGCGCCGGGCAACTGGCCGGCCTCGTCCCCCTGCCCAGGCCGCTGCCGGCGGGCGTACGGCTGGAAACGCACTTCCAGCAGCAGATCCGGCCGCTTCCCGCCGAGACCCGGTTGCTGCTGCTGCTCGTCTCGGCCGCGCCGCCGGGCGACCCGTCGCTGCTGTGGCGGGCCGCCGCCCATCTCGGCATCGCCGCCGACCACATGGACCGGGCGCTGGCCGAGGGCATCCTGACCGCCGCGCTCGACTTCCGGCACCCGCTGATCCGCTCGGCCGTGTACCGCGGAGCCGAGGCGGCCGACCGGCGGCTCGTCCACGCGGCGCTGGCTGCCGCGTACGACTCCGCGCTCGACGCCGACCGGCACGCGTGGCACCGCGCGCAGGCCACCATCGGGCTCGACGAGCAGGTGGCCGCGCAGCTGGAGCAGGCCTCGGAACGGGCCCGGTCCCGCGGCGGTCACGCCGAGCAGGCCGCCTTCCTGGCCCGCGCGGCCGACCTCTCGCCCGACCCCCGCGCGCAGGCCGCCCGCCTGGTCGCGGCGGCCCGGGCCCACCTGGTGCTGGGCGACCCGGACGCGGCGGGCCGGATGCTCGACCGCGCCGAGCCCGGCCTCGACCGTCCCGTGCCGCGGGCGCTGGCCCGGCAGGCCCGGGCGACCGCCGAGATGTACGCGGGTCAGTACGCCAACGCGCCCGGCATCCTGCTGGAGGCGGCGAAATCGATCGCCGCCCTGGACGCCGCGCTGGCCCGGAAGATGATGTTCGAGGCGATGCAGGTCGTCCTGATCACCGACGACCACGCCACCATGCTCGAGATCGCCCGCAGCGTGCTGGACATGCCGGCTGCCCGGCCGGATCGGGTCACGTACGCCGACCTGTTCCTGGTCGGCTGCGCCACGCGCCTCGCGGGCGACTACGTCAACGCCGTGCCGTTGCTGCGTGAGGCGCTGGCCGCGGACGAAACCCTGGTCGAGGACGGCCCGCCGCTCGCCGTCATCAGCTTCCTCGCCGCCGACGACCTGTGGGACGAGGAAGCCGGCCGGCGGATGTGGAACGAGCTCGAAGCGTACGACCGCCGCAGCGGCGCCCTGGGCACGCTGCGGACCACTCTGGCGGTCGGGGTGGCCTGGGAGCTCAGGGCGGGCCGGTTCGACGCGGCCGAAGCGCTCCAGGACGAGGCGGCCGACCTCTCGAAGGTGCTCGGTCCGCTCCTGGTCGGCGGCGTCGAGCGGATCGAGCTGCTGGCCTGGCGCGGCCGGGAGGACGAGGTGCGGTCCCTCGCGGCCGGCGCGACCGGGCTCGGCTTCCTCGTCCGCAACTCGCTGGCCGTGCTGGAGATCAGCCTGGGCCGGTATCCGGAGGCGCTGGACTGTCTGCGGCCCTCGCTGGAGCGCGACAAGCCCGGCGCCGCGACCCGGTCGCTGCACGAGATCGTCGAGGCTGGAGTGCGCAGCGGCGACCATCAGGCGGCGAAGGCGGCGCTCGTCCGCTTGGAGGAACGGGCCCCGGCCAGCGGCACGCCCTGGGGCCTGGGCCTGCTGGCCCGCTGCCGCGCTCTGATGGCCGACGACGACCAGGCCGAGCCGCACTACCGCGAATCGATCGCATTATTGACTCGTACGCACATCAGGACCGAACTGGCGCGGAGTCACCTGCTCTATGGCGAATGGCTGCGCCGGCGCCGCCGCCGAGCCGACGCCCGCGCCCAGCTGCGCACCGCCCACGACATGTTCACCCGCATGGGCGCCACCGCCTTCGCCGGCCGCGCCCGGACCGAGCTGCAGGCCACCGGCGAGCGCCCCCGCTCCCGCGACGACCGCGCCGACCGCGACCTGACCCCGCAGGAACGCCAGGTGGCCGGCCTGGCCGCGGCCGGGGCGACCAACAGCGAGATCGCCGCCCGCCTGTTCCTCAGCACCTCCACCGTCGAGTACCACCTGACCCGCATCTTCCGGAAGCTGTCCATCACCTCCCGCCGCAAGCTGGCCACCGCCCTGCGCGAGACCGCCTGACCTGTCGTGTTGGTGACGGCACGATCGGTGACCGGGAGGCTAGGGTCCGGCCATGACGGACTCAGGGGCCGTGCGGGCGTTGCGGGACAGGCTGGGGGAGCGGCTGATCGCTCCCGGCGACGGCGGGTTCGACGCCGCCCGGCGGGTGTGGAACGCCGACGTGGAAAGGCATCCGGCTCTGATCGGCCGATGCGCGGACGCCGATGAGGTGAGCGCGGTGGTCCGGGTGGCGCGCGACGAGGGGCGGCCGCTTTCCGTACGGGCCGGGGGCCACGATTGGGCCGGGCGGGCGCTGCGCGACGGCGGGATGGTCGTCGACCTCACCGGCATGCGCGGCGTGACCGTCGACCCGGACGGCCGCGTTGCCACCGTCCAGGGTGGAGCCTTGTCGTCCGACCTGATCGCGGCCGCGGCGCCGCACGGGCTGGTCGCCACGACCGGGGTGGTCAGCGGGGTCGGGCTGGCCGGGCTGACCACCGGGGGCGGGTACGGGCCGCTGATCGGCCGGTTCGGGCTGGCCGCGGACAACCTGCTGAGCGCCGACGTGGTGCTGGCCGACGGCCGTACGGTGGTGGCCGGACCGGAGGCGGATGCCGACCTGTGGTGGGCGCTGCGCGGCGGCGGGGGCAACTTCGGCGTCGTGACCAGCCTGCGGCTCCGGCTGCACGAGCTGCCCTCGATCCTGGCCGGCATCCTGCTGTTCCCGCCGGACGAGGGGCCGGCCGTGCTCAACGGCTACGCCGAGATCGTGGCCACCGGGCCCGACGAGCTGACCGTCATGACCGGCTTCCTGCCCGGTCCCGGTGGGCCGATGGCCTTCCTGTGCCCGTTCTGGTGCGGCGACGACCAGGCCGCGGGCGAGCGCCTGATCGGGCGGCTGCGGTCGCTGGGCCGCCCGGTGGTCGACCGGATCGAGCCCATGCCGTACGCGGCGGCGCTGCGCATGTTCGACGCCAACATCGTCGAGGGCACGCACTGCCTGCTGCGCAGCCGCTGGCTGGCCTCCGTGTCGTCGCACGCGGCCGAGGCGCTGACCTCTGCGGCGTACGGAGTGACCTCGCCCTTCTCGGCCCTGGTGGTGAACCACTTCCACGGCGCGGCGGCCAAGGCCGACCCGGCCGGGACGGCGTTCGCCCACCGCGTGCCGCACCACCCGATCGAGATCATCGCCACCTGGACCCCGGGCGAGCCGGCCGACCGGCATCGCGACTGGGCCGACTCGGTCGCCGCGGCCCTCGACCCGGTGGCCCTGCCCGGCGGCTACCCGAATCTGCTCGGGCCGGAGGACGACGCGCGGGCCCGGGACTCGTTCGGCGGCAACCTGGGCCGCCTGCTCGACCTGAAACGCCGCTACGACCCGGACGCCGTCTTCTCGGCGATCCCGGCCCTGCTCTGACGCCGGCGTCGACCTGCTCTGACGCCGGCCCCGGCCCTGTTCTGACGCCGGCCCCGGCCCTGTTCTGACGCCGGCCCCGGCCCTGGTTGCTTCGAGCTCGAAGCACGTAGGATGGCCGGCGTGACCGACCCGACGCCTGGCCTGAACTCCGAGCAGCTCGGCGCGTACTTCGCCCTGACCGAGGTCAGCAGCCTGCTGCAGTACGCCGTCGACGAGCATCTGCGGTCGGCCGGCGACCTGAGCTACGTGCAGTTTCAGATCCTGGCCCGGCTGGTGCACGTCCCGGGTGGCAAGCTGCGGATGACCGACCTGGCCGACGGCGTGGTCTACAGCCGCAGCGGGCTCACCTACCAGGCCGGGCTGCTCGACAAGCGCGGGCTGATCACCCGCTCGCCCTCGCCGGACGACGAGCGCAGCGTCATCGTGACGGTCACCGACGCCGGCCGCGACCTGATCGCCCGGGTCCTCCCCGAGCACGCCGAAAGGGTGCGGCAGCTGCTGTTCGAGCCGATGAACGGCCAGGATCTGGCCGCCCTGAGCGCGATCCTGGGCCGGGTGCGCGAGCACATGCGGGCCACGCCGCCCCGGTCGGCCAAGCCCCGCGCCGCGCGCGGCCGCGGCAACTGACATGGACCGGGCGTTGCTGGCCGACTTCCTGCGGGCGCGGCGCGAGGCGCTGCAACCCGAGGACGTCGGGCTGCCCCGGGGCGCCCGGCGGCGGACCGGCGGGCTGCGGCGCGAGGAGGTCGCGGCGCTGTCCGGGGTGTCGACCGACTACTACGGCCGGATCGAGCAGCAGCGCGGCCCGATGCCGTCCGAGCAGGTGCTGGCCGCGCTGGCCCGGGCCCTGCAGCTGAGCCTGGGCGAACGCGACCACCTGTTCGACCTGGGCGGGCACCCGGCGCCGCGGCGGATCGTGGACGACGACCACGTCAGCCCGGCCATGATGCGCATCGTCCAGCGGCTCTCCGACACCCCGGCCGTGGTCTTCAACCAGTTCGGTCAGTGCCTGCTGCAGACGCCGCCGGCGGTGGCGCTGTTCGGCGACTACACCCGGTTCACCGGCATGGCCCGCTACCTGGTGTACCGGTGGTTCACCGACCCGCAGCAGCGCGCGCTCTATCCGTCCGAGGACCACGACGTGCGCGGGCGCGTCTTCACGGTCGAGCTCCGGACGGCGTACACGGCCGACCCGACCGGCCGGGCCGGCGAGATCGTCGCGGCGCTGCTGGAGGTCAGCGAGGAGTTCGCCGAGGTGTGGCGGCGGCACGAGGTGGACGTCACCCACCACCACGACCTCAAGCGCTACCGGCACCCCGAGCTGGGCGAGCTCGAGCTGTACGGGCAACGCCTGATCGACCCCGAACAGGCTCAGGAACTACTCGTCTTCTCGGCCGTGCCGGGCACGCCGAGCCACGAGAAGCTGCAGCTGCTGGCGGGCGTGCGGCGCTGATCCCCGGACGACTTGTCCGTGGATAAGTTCGACCTTCATCCGGCCTTCCCGGCACGCGAAGCTCGATGAGCAAGAGCGGCCGCGGATGCGAGCCGGCTCACATCCCGGAAGTGTTGCTTCGAATCCGAAGCATGCTACGGTCTGAATGTGCTTCGAAAACGAAGCAACTGAGAGAGGCGAGGGATCCCCATGAAGGCAGTGCGTTTCCACGAGTACGGCGACCCGTCAGTCCTGCGGTACGAGGACGCCGAGCAGCCCGTCGCCGGCCCCGGCCAGGTGCTGATCCGGGTCGCGGCCACGACGTTCAACGGCATCGACGGCAACATCCGCGGCGGCTACATGCAGGGCCCGATCCCGGTCACGCTGCCGCACACGCCGGGCATCGACGTCGCCGGCACGGTCGAGGCGCTGGGCGAGGGCGTGACCGGCTTTCAGCCCGGCGACCAGGTGATCGGGTTCCTGCCGATGACCGGTGCGGGCGCGTCGGCCGAGTACGTCGTCGCCCCGGCCGAGATCCTGGCGACCGCGCCCACCGGCATCCCGCTGGCCGACGCGGCGGCACTGCCGGCCGTGGGGCTCACCGCCTTTCAAGCGCTGTTCGACCACGCAGGGCTCAAGAGCGGGCAGCGGGTGCTGATCAACGGCGCCGGCGGGGCCGTCGGCGGGTACGCGGTGCAGCTGGCCAAGCGGGCCGGCGCGCACGTGATCGCCGTGGCCGGCCCGCACAGCGCGGCGCGGGCCCAGGGCGCGGACGAGATCATCGACCACTCGGCCGTGGAGGTGACCGCGGCGGTGAGCGAGCCGGTCGACGTGGTGCTCAACCTGGCGCCGATCGAGCCCGCGCAGCTGGCCGCGCTGCTGGGCCTCGTGCGCGACGGCGGCGTCCTGGTCAGCACCACGGTGTGGATGCCCGCCCCCAGCGACGAGGAGCGCGGCGTACGGGGAATCGACCTGTTCGTCCGCAGCGACGCCGCCCAGCTGGCCGAGCTCGTGAAGCTGGTCGACGCGGGGGAGTTGCGGGTCGATGTCGCCCGCCGGGTGCCGCTGGCCGAGCTGCCGTCGGTTCACGCCGAGGCCGCCCAGGGCGGCGTGCACGGCAAGGTCGTCATCGTCGCCTGAGTTCCGTTCCGCCCGCTCGCCCTGCCCGCTCGCCCTGCCCGCTCGCTCGCCCTGCCCGCTCGCTCGCCCTGTCCGGCCCGGCTCGGCCCGGCTCGGCTCGGCTCGGCCCGGCCCGGCCCGGCCCGGCCCGCGAATCTGTCCGGCGCGCGTGCGTGTTCGTCCGGCCCACCCGCGAGTTCGTCTTGCTTGTCCGTGAGTTCGTTCTGCCCATCCGCGAGCTCGTTCTGCCCACCCGCGAAGGAGACACCGTGCTTCCCGACGACAACCCCGCCCGGTCGCTGACCGTGGCCAACCCGGACGACCCGGCCACCACGTTCATCTCGCTGGTCGGCAACACCTACGCCATGCTGATCACCGGCGAGCAGACCGACGGCAAGTACTGTCTGATCGACATGCGCGTCCCCGACGGCGGCGGCCCGCCCCCGCACCGGCACGACTTCGAAGAGATGTTCACGATCCTCGAGGGCGAGATCGAGTTCACGTTCCGCGGCGAGAAGCACGTCGTCCGGGCCGGGTCCACGATCAACATTCCGGCCAACGCCCCGCACAACTTCCGCAACGCCTCCGGGGCGCCGGCCCGCATGCTCTGCATGTGCACCCCGGCCGGCCAGGACGAGTACTTCATGCGCATCGGCGACCGCGTCGCGAGCCAGGACGCGCCTCCGCCGCAGCTCTCCGAGGCCGAGATGCTGGAGCGTCGCAAGCGCGCGGCCGAACTGGCCTCGACCTATCGCAGCGAATTCCTCTGAGCCGCCCACCTGCACAGGGAGCGCTCCCACCTTTTCTTAAGCATTGATGAACGCCGATTGCCGAAACCGTTTTCGGTGATTACCGTGAGCCGTCCTGACAAAGGATGGTGATGGTGATGAATGTTCTTCGTCGGCGTCTGCTCGGCTCGGCCGCCGCGGCGGTGGTGCTGGCCGGTGCGTTGTCCGCACTGCCGCCGGGGCCGGCCGCCGCGGTCGGTTCGTTGCCGGCTGCCGCGGCGGCCAAGACCGTTTACATACCGGCCCGGTGGACGCAGACCGGCGAGGTGCCGTGGGCGGCCAACCGCACCCGCGAGTCGAACAACTTCATCCTGCTGTGGGGCGAGAAGTCGGGCACCGACCCGGCGGCCGCGCCCTCGCCGTACAAGTTCGACGCCGGCAACATCATCACGCAGCTCGAGAACCTGTACTCGTTCTACGTCAACACGATGCAGTTCACGCCCGAGCAGGGACTGCTGGCCCAGCACAAGATCATCGTGATCGTCACCAACACGTGGAACCGCACCGAGCTCAACGCCTGGGCCACCGGCGGCTCGGTCGACGGGCGGGTCGGCGTCATCAACATCGACCCGCGGGCGGCCCTGCCCGGCTCGTGGGGACTGGCCCACGAACTGGGGCACGTCTTCCAGAACTACACGTTCCTCGGACGCTCCGGCTATGGCTTCACCGACGCGAGCGCGGGCACGTTCTGGGAGACGACGGCCGAGTTCATGGCCATGCAGGCGCTGCCGACCACGGCCGCCGGTGACCTGAGCCGGTGGCTGCGCTCCGAGAACCTGTACTACAGCTCGAGCCGCCATCACTACGGCAACTGGATGCTTCTGCAGTACATCAAGGACCGGGACGGGCTCGCGATGGTCAACCGCATCTGGAACGAGGCCCGCAACACCGAGCACCCCCTCGAGACGTACCGCCGCGTCGCCGGCATCACCCAGGCCGAGCTCAACCGGCGCGTCGGCGAATACGCATCCCGTACGGCGACGTACGACTTCGGCAACCGGTCGACACTGATGCCGTTCATAAACAACGTGTACGGCGCCGGCTTCCTCAACAACGCGTACAACGGCGGCAACGTCGAGGCGGTCGACCAGTCGCTCGGGCACTACCGCATCAACGCCCGCGTCGCCCCGTCCGACTACGGCTTCAACAAGATCAAGCTGGTGCCCGCCACCGATGGCGGCCTGGTGCGGATCCGGCTCAAGGGCCACGCCGAGACCGGCGCCACCGGCTGGACGTACGGGCTGGTCGCCGTCCGCAACGGCACCCCGCGTTACTCGCCGCTCGTCACCGGCACCGACGGCCAGCTCTCGTTCCAGCTGCAGTCCGGCGAACGCGACGTGTGGCTTGTCGTCACGGCCACCCCCACCGCCGTGCCGCACTACGCTTTCCTCGACGGCTACAACAAAGCCCGTCGTTTCCCGTACGAGTTCCGTCTCACCGGCGCGACGCCGTCGGGCTTCGAAGCGGGCTACGTGAAGCCGGCCGCCACCAACGGAGGCCGCTGGCACCCCAACGGCGGCGGCTGGGTGGCCGCCAACGCCAACGTAGCCGCCACCGCCTACGTAGGCCCGAAGGCCGCCGTGATGGCCGGCACCGTAACCGGCAACGCCCGCATCGAAGGCCTGGCCTGGATAAACGGCGGAACAGTAGGAGGCAACGCCGTCGTGAAGGACAACGCCCTGATCCAGTCCGGCGCCAACCTGACCGGCAACGTGGTAGTCGGCGGCGACGCCGAATTCGCCACCCCCTGCAGCTCCGGCACCTACTTGGCCTTCAACCCCAACCGCCGCTGCGACGGCGCCCCCGGCGAATCCGACATCAACCCGTCCTTCACCACCTTCCCCAGCGCCGAACTGGCGCTCAACTGAGCGAAAGCGGGCCGGCAACCCCGGCCCGCTCACCGGTTGCTCACTGCTCGCCGGTCGCCACGGCGCCTGCGCCGGTTGTTCGCCGCTCGCCAGCTATCCCGGCCCGCTCGCCGGTGACAGTGGGCCCGTTGCCGGTCGCGTCGGTCCGCGCGGGTCGTTTCGGTCCGAGCAGGTGGTGGGCTTGCGCCGGTCGTTCGTTCGCTCGCTGGCTATGCCGACCGCTCGTCGGTGATGGGGGATCCGTTGCCGGTCGTGTCGGCTCGCGCTGGTCGTCTTGGACCGCGCGGATGGTGTGGGCTCCCGCCGGTCGGTCGCCCGCTCATCGGCCATGCCGGCGCGTTCGCCGGTGACAGTGAGACCGTTACCGGTGACGCCGGCCTGCGCTAGTCGTCTCGGTCGACATCGGTGGTGCGGGTCCGCGCCAGTCGTTCGCCCGCTCCCTTGTCGTCCCGACCTGTGCCGGCCATCTCGAATCGCTCGGGCCACCCCGGGCCGCTCACCGGTGCCCGGCTCGCGCCGCCTATTCCGGCCCGCCCGCCGGTCGTCGGGCTCGCGCTCGTCGTAACGACTGGTGTCGGCCCGGCCCGCGTCGGCCGTCTCAGCCGTCGCCGATCACCCCGGCCCGGTTGCCGGCTACAGCAGCCCGCTTCCGGGCCACGGCAACGCAGCTTTCGCGAAGTGCAGGTCGCAGGGCCGGCCGCTCGCGAAGGGCGAGTCATAGTGACCCGGCCACTCGCCAAGTGCGGATCGCGGCGGCCCGGCCTCTCGCGAAGTGCGGATCGATGTAGCCCTGTTCGCGAAATGCGCATCAGAGCGGCCCGGCCGCTCGCGAAGGTGGACTACAGCGGCCCGGGCCCGCCGCGGGGTGCGGGTCAGAGGGGCGACGCGAAGTTCTGGGTCCAGTAGCGGGTGCCCTTGCCGGACTTCGTCACGCCGACGCCGATGTTCTTGTAGCCGCAGTTCAGGATGTTGGCCTTGTGGCCGGCGCTGTTCATCCAGCCTTCCATGACTGCGGCCGGGGTCTGGTAGCCGGCCGCGACGTTCTCGGCCACGCCGCCCCAGCGGTAGCCCTCGGCCGACACTCGGTCGCCCATCGAAGCTTCGCCGGGCAGCTGGTGGGACATCGTCTCCTGCGCGGCCTGCCGGTCGGAGTGTTTCTTGGCCGAGCGGTGCAGGCGGGCGTCGCCGGTCAGGGCGCCGCAGCCGGCCTTCGAACGTTCGGCGTTGACCAGGCGGATCACCTCGGTCACGGTGTCCGAGCTGCCGCCTTCGGGGGCGGGGGGCTGGGTGGTCGGCGTCTTCGTCTTCGTCGGCGACTTGGTCGGGCGCTTGGTCGTCTTGGTCCGGGTCGGCCGGGGCGCGGCGGTGGTGGGCTTCGCCGTGGGGGTGGGGGTGGGCTTGGCCGTGGTGGTCGTGCTGGGGGACGGGCTGGCGGTCGGTGACGAGGACGGCGGCAGCGGGTCGGCGGCGAGTTCCGTCTCGAGGTCCGGGCCGGGCGTGGCGTTCAGGGGCTCCGCGTCGACGGGGGCGGACGCGGCCGTACGAGAGTCGTCCGACGAGGACCGCGCCACGGCGATGCCGGCGGAGCTGGCCCCGATCACCCCGACCGCGACGGCGATCAGCAGGACGGGTCGGAGGCTGCGGCGGGCGTGGGCGGGCACGGTGAATCTCCTCGGGCGTGGGGGTGGAGATCCAAGTATCTGCATCCGCGCCGGTCCCGGCCCGAAGCTAAGGAACCCTTAAAGATCCGCTCAGCGGACCTTAACGCCACCCGGATTCTTCACGCCGATATCGCCCGCCGGACGCCCGCGCGGGCTATCGGTGTCGATCCATGTGCGTTGACTGGGCGCCATGCCTGCTTCACGTCGCACCTTTCTGGCCGGTGGCGCCGCCGCCGGTGTCGGCCTGGCCGTCGCCGGGAGCGTCCCGTCCCTCGCCCAAGCCCACCCGAGCCGTCCGCCGGCCCCGGGCGGCCACGTCCCGTTCCCGCCGCTCGTCGACGACCCGAACGGCATCCTGGCCCTGCCCGCGGGTTTCCGCTACGCGGTCGTCACCCGCACCGGGGTCACCCGCCTCGACCACGGCCAGGGTGTCACCCCGTCCGACCACGACGGCATGGCCGTCTTCGACGCCGGCCGCGGCCGGTACACGCTGATCCAGAACCATGAGAACGACCCGGGCGCCGAGTTCGGCGTGCCGCACGTCCGGGGCACCGTCTACGACCCGGGCGCCCTCGACTCCGGCGGCTGCACGGTGATCACCACCGACCGGGCCGGGCGCAACCTGGGCGAGTTCGTGGCCATCAGCGGCACCGTGTCCAACTGCGCCGGCGGCCCGACCCCGTGGGGCACGTGGCTGACCTGCGAGGAGACCGAGGATCGGGCCGGGGACAAGTGGGAGGAGAGCGGCCGTACGGGCGTCTTCCAGAAGGACCACGGCTACGTCTTCGAGGTGTGGGCCGACGGCAGCTCCGACCCGCGGCCGATCAAATGCCTGGGCCGGTACGCCCATGAGGCGCTGGCCATCGACAAGGACCGCACCCACATCTACCTGTCCGAGGACGCCGACCAGCCCAACGGCCTGTTCTACCGCTGGACCGCGCCGCGGGGCGTCAAGGTGGGCCCGAAGGTGCTGACCCGCCTGCCCGCGGACGCCGGTGTGCTGGCCGCCATGCAGATCATCATGGACGACGGCTCGGTGCTGCCCGACGTCGCGTACCTGACGTCGGCCCAGCTCGGGCGGCCGTTCCCCGTACGGTGGAAGGAAGTTCCCGAGCGGGACGCGCGCACCAAGCCCGTACGCGAGCAGTTCGCCGACGGTGAGGTGACCCGCGGCCGCAAGTTCGAGGGCGTGTGGGGCACCGACGACGGTGTGTACGTCGTCAACTCGTACGCGTGGGAAGACGGCGAACTGCCGGCCGACGCCGCCCCGCACGACGGCATGGTGTGGTTCTACCACTACCGCAACCAGACGATTCAGCTCGTCACGTACTTCCCGCACCAGGTCACGGCCGAGGAGGGCGCCCCGGCCAGGTACACCGACCTGACCTTCGACGGCCCGGACAACGTCACCGTCACCCCGTGGGGCAGCCTGGTGCTGGCCGAGGACGGCGCCGGCGCGTCGCACGTGCTGAGCTCGTTCCCGGGCGGCCCGACCTACGCGATCGCCCGCAACCAGCTCAACGACTCCGAGTTCACCGGGCCGGCGTTCACCGACGACGGCCGTGTCCTCTTCGTCAACATGCAGGACCCGGGCCTGACGCTGGCCATCACCGGCCCGTGGGAGAAGTACCTCGGCTGATCTCAGGGCGTCGGAAGGTCACCCTGGGTGGGGATGAGTTCCGCGTCGACGGCCGCGTCCCCGGCGGGGCGCACCAGTTCGGCGCGGACCTCGTGCGGCCGCAGCTCGCCGCTGAGGATCTGCTCGGCGAAGTGGCAGGCCACCCGCTGCCCGGAGTCGTCGAACACGCGCAGCTCGGGACGCTCCTCGGCACATCGGATCTGCGACCAGGGACAGCGCGTGCGGAACCGGCATCCGCTGGGCGGGTTGGCCGGCGACGGCAGGTCGCCGGCCAGCAGGATCCGCTCGCGCCTGTCCTCGACCAGCGGGTCGGGGATGGGCACGGCCGAGAGCAGGGCTTTCGTGTACGGGTGGAGGGGGCGCTCGTACAGCTGGTCCGCAGTGGCCTCTTCCACCAGCGATCCCAGATACATGACTCCGATGGTGTCGGAGATGTGCCGGATCACGGCCAGGTCGTGCGCGATCACCAGATAGGTCAGCCCCAGCGATTCCTGCAGGTCGTCCAGCAGGTTGACCACCTGGGCCTGGATCGACACGTCGAGCGCGGACACCGGCTCGTCGGCCACGATCAGCTC
Source organism: Paractinoplanes pyxinae (assembly GCF_026626335.1). Lineage (GTDB taxonomy): Bacteria > Actinomycetota > Actinomycetes > Mycobacteriales > Micromonosporaceae > Actinoplanes > Actinoplanes pyxinae. The sequence goes on from NZ_JAPNTZ010000001.1 coordinate 260,796, forward strand.
GGGGTCGAGCACCAGGGCCCGGGCGATGCCGATCCGCTGCCGCTGCCCGCCGGAGAACTCGTGCGGATACTTGCTCAGCGCCGACGCCGGCAACCCGACCGAGTCCAGGGTGGACCGCAGCTTCTCGTGCATGGAGGTCCGCAGGCCGTGCGCCTTCAGCCCCTCGATGAGCAATGACTCGACCGACTGCCGGGGGTCGAGGCTGGACATCGGGTCCTGGAACACCATCTGCATGCGGCGGCGGAACAGGCGCATCCGCTCGCCGCTGAGCGCGCGGACGTCGGTGCCGTCGAAGGTGATGCCGCCGCTGGTCGGCTCGACCAGGCGCAGCAGGCCGCGGCCCAGCGTGGACTTGCCGCACCCGGACTCGCCGACCAGGCCGTACGTCTCGCCGCGCTTGATTTTCAAGGAGACACCGTCGACGGCGTAGACGTAGCCGACCGTACGGTCGAAAAGCAGTCCGCTCTTGATCGGGAAGTGGACCTTCAGGTCGTCGATCTCGACCAGGGCGTCGCTCACGCGGGCACCTCCTGCGGTACGGGGTTCGTGCACCGCAGCGCGCCGCCGCGGAAGGTCGGCTCGAGCGGCACGGTCTCGCCGATGCAGTCGTCGATCACCCGGTCGCACCGCGGGGCGAACGCGCACCCCTCCGACCACGGGATGTTGTCGCTGACCGAGCCGCGGATCTGGTGCAGCCGCTCGCCCCGGTCGACGTCGAGGCGGGGCACCGACTGCAACAACCCGTGCGTGTACGGATGTCGTGGCTCGGCGAACAGCTGGTGGCGGTAGGCCCGCTCGACCACCTTGCCCGCGTAGAGCACGTTGACCGTGTCGCACAGACCGGCCACCACCCCGAGGTCGTGGGTGATCATCACCAGCGCCGTGCCCGAGTCGTCGACCAGCTCCTTGAGCAGCGTCAGGATCTGGGCCTGGATGGTCACGTCGAGCGCCGTGGTCGGCTCGTCGGCGATCAGCAGGCGCGGCTTGCAGGCCAGGGCGATGGCGATCAGGGCCCGCTGCCGCATGCCGCCCGAGAGCTGGTGCGGGAACTCGTCGAGCCGCCGGTCCGGGTCGGGGATGCCGACCGCGTCGAGCAGGTCGCGAGCCTGTTTCAAGGCCGCCTTGCGGGTGCGGCCCTGGTGGCGTTCCAGCACCTCGGCCACCTGCAGGCCGAGCGGGATGACCGGGTTCAGCGACGACAACGGGTCCTGGAAGATCATGCCGATGTCCCGCCCGCGCCAGTCGCGCAGGTCTTGCGGGCGCAGCTTCAGCAGGTCGGTCTCGTCGAACCGGACCTCGCCGGTGACCTTGTTGCCGCGGCGGGGGAGCAGTCCCATGATGGCCAGGCTGGTCACCGACTTGCCGCAGCCGGACTCGCCGACCAGCCCGACCGTCTGGCCCGGCTCCACCGTGAAGCTCACGCCGTCGACGGCTCGGACAGGCCGGGTGCCCTTGCGCTGGAAGACCACCGACAGATCGCGTACGTCGAGAAGGGGCATCTCAGATCACCGCCGGTTCTTCGGGTCGAGCGCCTCACGGATGCTCTCGCCGAGCAGCGTGAAGCCGAGGGCGACGAGGATGATGGCCAGGGCCGGGTAGTAGGCCAGTTCCGGGCGTACCTCGAAATAGCGCACGCCGTCCACGCCCAGCATCAGCCCCCACTCGGCCCGGTTGATGTCCGGGTCGCCCAGGCCCAGGAACGACAGGGCGGCCGCGTCCAGGATGGCCACCGCGAACGTCAGTGTGGCCTGCACGATGACCGCGGTCAGCGAGTTCGGCAGCATGTGCCGGGACACGATGTGCCGCTGCTTCACGCCGAGCGCGCGGGCGGCCAGCACGTGGTCGCTCTCGCGCTGGGCCAGCATCGACCCGCGCAGGAGCCGGGCGAAGATGGGCACGTTGACGATGGCCACCGCGACGATCACCGTCCACTGCGACGACTCGCGGGCCAGGGCGACCAGCGTGATCGCCAGCAGCAGGCTGGGCAGGGCCAGCATGACGTCGGTCAGGCGCATGACCACCGCGTCGACCCAGCCGCCGACCGCTCCCGCGACCGCCCCCAGCAGCACGCCCGCCAGCAGGCCGATGAGCGTGGCCAGGACGCCCACGAACAGCGTCTGGCGGGCGCCGTAGATCATCCGGGACGCGAAGTCGCGGCCCAGCGGGTCGCTGCCCAGCGGGTGCCCGGCCTGGGCGCCGGGGATGGTGTCCACGGTCAGGTTCTGGGTCAGCTCGGGGAAACGCTGCACCGGGTCGTGCGGCGCCACCAGCGGGGCGAAGATCGCGATGATCAGGAACAGCACGATGATCGCGGCCCCGACGATCGCGGTCGGGTTGCGCACCAGCCGGCGGCCGGCGTCGCGGAGCAGGCTGACCCCGCCCGCGTCGGACGTGTGGGCGATGAGCTCGTCGATGCGGCGGCGCTTGACGTCGGACAGGGCCCGGGTCATCGCACACGCACCCTCGGGTCGATCACCGCGTACGAGAGGTCGACCACCAGATTGACCACGATGAAGACGACGGCGGCCAGCAGGATCAGCGCCTGCAGCACCGGATAGTCCCGGCTGCCGCTGATCGAGTCGGTGATCAAAGTGCCCAGCCCGCCCCAGTTGTAGACCTTCTCGGTGAGCACCGCGCCCGCCAGCAACGCCCCGGTCTGCAGGCCGATGATGGTGACCACCGGCAACAGCGCGTTCCGCAGCACGTGCCGCTTGCGGATCGTGGGACTGCGCAGCCCCTTGGCGTCGGCGGTGCGGATGTAGTCCTCGTCCAGCACGTCGAGCACGCTGGCCCGGGTGATCCGGATGATGATGGCCAGTGGGATCGTGGCCAGGGTGACGGCCGGCAGCACCAAATGCCACAGGGCGTCGGCCGAGGCGTCCAGTTCCCGGGTCAGCAGCCCGTCCAGCACGAAGAACCCGGTCACGTCGGTGTTGTCCAGGCCGGTGCTGATCCGGCCCGAGGGCGGGAACACGTGCACGCCCTGGGTCAGCCAGTCCTTGAGCAGGTAGCCCAGGAAGAAGATGGGGATCGAGATGCCGACCAGGGTGACGATGATCGTCGCGTTGTCGAGCACCCGGCCGCGGTGCCGGGCGGCCAGGTAGCCGAGCGGGACGCCCAGCCCGATCGCGATGATGATCGCCGCGACCGCCAGCTCGACGGTCGCCGGGAAAGCCCGCCCGATCACCTCGGTGACGGGCTCGCCGGTGCGGATGGAGTTGCCGAAGTTGCCGGTGACCACGTTTTGCAGGAACTTGCCGTACTGGACCCAGATCGGCTGGTCGTAGCCGAGGGCCCGGGTTAGCAGCTCACGGGTCTGTGGGGTCGCGCGTTCACCGAGCAACGCGTCGACCGGTCCGCCGGGCAGGCTGCGCAGCCAGAAGAACACCAAAGTGGTCAGGGCGAGCAGCGTGACTGCCAGTTGGACCAGCCGACGCGAGATGACTCTCAGCATGGATCGGTTACTTGGTCAGCGAAACGGTGTTGAACTCCTCGGCGGTGAGCGGACTGGGCACCAGGCCCTCGACGTTCTTGGTGGTCACGATGGCCGGCGGGGCGTGCCAGATCGGCACGGCGGGCAGCCACTTGGCCGCCAGGTCGCGGTTGACCTGCTCGAACGCGGCCTTCTTGCCGGCCTGGTCGACAGTCGCGTCGGCCTTGCCGATGGCGGTGAACATCTCGGTCATGGCGTCGTCGCCGAACTCGGGCTTGGCCCGGCCGAAGAACGTGCCGACGAAGTTGCCGGGGTCGTTGTAGTCGCCGGTCCAGCCGAGAATGTGCAGGTCCTGCTTGCCGAACTGCTGCACGTCGTCCTTGAAGCCGCCGTTCCACGGGCGCGGGACGCCGTTGACCTTGATGCCGGCCGCCTGCAGGTCGTTGGCGAGCACGGTGAAGATCTCTTGCGGGTTCGGCATGTACGGGCGGGAGACCTCGGTCGGGTAGTAGAAGTTCAGCGTCAGCCCGGTGGCCCCGGCCTCGGACAGCAGCTGCTTGGCCTTGTCCACGTTGTACTCGTACTTCTGCACGTCGGTGGCGTAGCCGAGCACCGTGTTGGGCAGGAACTCGTCGGCCACGGCGGAGCCACCCGGGCCCTTGGTCTGCACGAGCTGGGCTCGGTTGAGGGCGTACGCGATGGCCTGGCGCACCCGCAGGTCTTTGAGCTTGGGATTCTTCTGGTTGATGCCCAGGTAGAGGATGTTGAAGGCGGGCCGGTCGAGCACCTTGTAACCCTCGCCGGCCAGCGCCTTGCGGTCGGCCGGGGCCGGGAAGTCGATGGCCTGCACCGTGCCCGCGCGCAGCTCCTGCTTGCGGGTGTTCTCATCCTTGATGATCTTGATGATCATCTTGTCGACCTTGGCCTTGTCGCCCCAGTAGTCGGGGTTCTTGTTCAGCGTGATCTCGCCGGTGGCCTTGTTCCAGCCGCCGTACGTGAAGGCGCCGGTGCCGGTCGGGTGCTCGTTGGCGAAGGCGCTGTACGAGAACGAGTCGCCGTTCTGGGTGACCTTGTCCGCGTCGTACTGCTTCATCGCGGTCGGGCTGGCGATGGAGAACGCGGTGAGCGTGAACGCGCCCGGGAACGCGCCCTTGTACTTCTTCATCGTGACGACAGCGGTGTTCGCGTCGGGCGCCTTGCAGTTGTCGTAGACCGCGTCCGGGTTGCCGGCGAACCCGCCGAACACGTCGGCGTAGTAGATCATCTGCGACTGGGCGGCCTCGCCCTTCATGTTGTACCAGCGGTCGAAGTTGGCGCAGACCGCCGTGCCGTCCAGCGCGCTGCCGTCGTGGAACTTGACCCCCTGGCGCAGCTTGAACGTCCACACCTTGCCCGAGGGGTCGTTCTCCCAGCTCTCGGCCAGGCCGCCGACCAGCTCGGCGGTGCCCGGCTTGTGGGTGATCAGGGTGTCGTACATCTGCCGGATCGGCCGGAACGACTCACCGTCGTCGTTGAAGATCGGGTCGAAGTTCTTGGGATCGCCCGCGCCCGCGAAGATGAAGGTGCCACCGGCGGCCGAGTCACCGCCACCGCTGTCCCGGTCGCTCTCCGCGCAGCCGGCCGCGCCGATTGTCAGTGCCGCGACGGCGCCGGCGGCGATGACCGCCCGGAGCCTCGTCGCCCGCATTCGTGATGCACGCATCCTGATCCCCTCGTCCTTTGGGTACGGACAGCCACTCGTGACGCTGGTCACCGTTGGCGAGACACTAACCACTCACGGCGAAGAGAGGGCGGGTTGGTATCGGATCGTGTCCTTTGTGGTCTTCAAGATCAGGGATCGTTACGTGTGGATCTTTCTACCCCGCCGGGAGCGCTGTGCTTGAGGTACGTCTGCTGGGGCCCGTCGAACTCTGGGCCGGCGGCCGGCCGCTGCCGGTCGGGGAGCCGCGTCAGCGCACGGTGCTGGCCGCGCTGGCCTGCGAGGCGGGCCGGGTGGTCACGGCCGAGACCCTGATCGACCGGGTGTGGGGCGAGGCGGTGCCGGCCCGGGCCCGGCACTCGCTGCAGTCGCACCTGGCCCGGGTGCGCGGCGCGCTGCGCCGGGGCGGGGTTGATCCGCTGGTCCGGCGCTCGGGCGGCTACCTGCTCGACCTGCCCGCCGACCAGGTCGACCTGCTGCGGTTCCGGGCGCTGGCCGGGGCGCACGGGGACGTCGCGCAATTGCGTTCGGCCGTACGGTTGTGGCGCGGCGAGCCTCTGGCCGGCCTCACCGGTGACTGGCCCGCCGCCATGCGCGCCGCGTGGGACGCCGAACGCCTGCTCGCGGTCGTGGCGTGGGCCGAGGCCGAACTGGCGACGGGCGACCCGGCCGCGGTGATCGGCCCGCTCGGGGCGATCGTGCGGGAGCAGCCGCTGGCCGAGCCGGTCGCGGTCGCGCTGATGCGGGCGCTGCACGCCACCGGCCGCACCGCCGACGCGCTCGGCCAGTACGACGCCCTGCGCCGCCGGCTGGCCGACGAGCTCGGCGCCGACCCCGCCCCGGCCACCCAGGCCGCCCACGCCGCCATTCTGACCAGCAACGAGGCCGCGGCCGTGGCCCCGCTCGAACCGGTTCCGGCCCAGCTGCCGGCCGACGTGGCCGACTTCGCGGGCCGGGCCGGCGCGCTCGCCCAGCTGGACAAGGTCCCGGCGCTCGCCGTCATCGGCGGCTCGGCCGGCGTGGGCAAGACCGCCCTGGCCGTGCACTGGGCGCACCGCGGGGCCGCCCGCTTCCCGGACGGCCAGCTCTACGTCGACCTGCGCGGCTTCGGCCCAGGCGGCACGGCGATGGATCCGGGCGAGGCGGTCCGCGGCTTCCTGGGCGCGCTCGGCGTCCCGGCGCCCCGCATCCCGGCCGACCCGGCCGCGCAGTCGGCGCTGCTGCGCAGCCGGCTGGCCGGTAAGCGGCTGGTGCTGGTGCTCGACAACGCCCGCGACAGCGACCAGGTGCGCCCGCTGCTGCCCGGCGCCGGCGCCTGCGTGACCCTGGTGACCAGCCGCAACCAGCTCACCGGGCTGGTCGCCGCGGACGGCGCCAAGCCGCTGCACCTGGACGTGCTCGACCACGATGAGGCGCGGGAACTGCTCGACCGGCGGCTCGGCCGGGACCGGACCGCGGCCGAGGCCGAGGCGGGCGACGCGATCATCGGGTTGTGCGCCCGGCTGCCGCTGGCCCTCACGCTGGCCGCCGCGCACGCCGTCATGCAGCCCGGGCTCGGCCTGGCGGCGCTGGCCGAGGGGCTGGCCGGCACCCGGCACCGGTGGGCCCCGCTGGCCGGCGACACCCCTGACACCGACGTACGGGCGGTGTTCTCGTGGTCGTACGAGGCGCTGACCTTGGACGCGGCCCGATTGTTCCGCCGGATCGGCGTACACCCGGGACCCGATTTTTCGGCCGCGGCGCTGGGATTCGCGGACGGACTGCGGGAGCTGACCCGGTCGAATCTGATCACCGAGCACGCGCCGGGCCGGTACCGCCTGCACGACCTCATGCGGGCCTACGCGGAAACCCTGGAGACCGACCCGGCGGTCCGCGCCGAGGACGAGGCCCGCCTGTTCGATCACTACCTCGGCACCGCTTTCACGGCAGCCATGCTTCTGGTGCCGGCCCGGTCGGCGCCGGTCGTGCCGATCGAGGCGGCCGGTCAGCCGCTCGCCGACCAGGAGGCCGCGATGCGCTGGTTCGCGGCGGAACGGGCCGTGCTGCTCGCCTGGGCCGCCCGCACCGACGGCGACCGGCCCTGGCAGCTGGCCTGGACGCTGGACACCTTCCTCTACCGCCAGGGCCCGTGGCACGACCTGGTCACCGTGTGGGAGAGGGCGCTGGCCACGGTCCTCGACGAGCCGGCCCGGGCCTACGCGCACACCCGCCTCGCCCGGGCCTGGACCCTGCTGGACCGCGCCGCCGAGGCCGACCGCCACTACCGGCTGGCGCTCGAACTGCACGAGCGGGCCGGCGACCGGGACGGCCAGTCCATCGTCCACCACGAGATGGCGATCCTGTGCGAGCGGCAGGGCCGGATGCGCGACGCCTTGGCCCACGCCGAACAGGCCCTCGAGATCTCCGGCTACGGCAGCGCCAACACGCTCAACACGATCGGCTTCTACCGCGCGCAGCTGGGCGACTTCGCCGGTGCCCTGGAGTTCTGCGAGCGGGCGCTGGCCCTGTTCGAGAACAGCAGCGACGGCGACGACAGCCGGGCCGCCGCCTGGGACAGCCTCGGCTTCATCCGGCACGGGCTGGGCGAGTACGACGCGGCGGTCGAGTGCTACGAGACGGCGCTCGGCCTCTACCGGCAGCTCGGCGACCTGTACTGGGTGGCCGACACGCTCGTGCACCTGGGCGACACCCATCAGGCCTGCGGGCGTACGGCCGACTCGACGGCCGCCTGGCGCGAGGCGCTGACCATCTACGAGGACCTGGGTCACGCCAACGCGGCCGAGGTGCGGCAACGGCTGTCCGCAGGAATTCCGCAGGGTTCATGAGCGATCGTCGAACCCGACCTGACACCAGGGAAGGGAGTTCGACATGACCGCGGACAACAAGGGTGCGACCTGGGGCCGTCGCGGGGCGACCTGGGGCTAGGGAACGAGCGCCGCCCGGGACGTCGGGCGGCGCTTCTCCGCTCATGGCGACCTATCGCGAGCTCTTCGCCTATCGGGAATTCCGTTACCTGTACGGCGGTCAGGTGCTGTCCTACCTCGGCGACCAGGTGGCGGCGGTGGCCGTGGCCGTGCTGGTCTTCGATCGCACGAACTCGGCGCTGCTGTCGGCGGTCGCCTACGCCAGCTCGTGGCTGCCCGGCGTCCTCGGCGGGCCGGTCCTTTCCACGTACGCCGATCGCCTGCCCCGGCGGTCGGTGCTCATCGTCTGCGACCTGGCCCGGGCCGCTCTGATCGCCCTCGTGGCAGTGCCCGGCCTGCCTCTATGGGTGGCGATCGTGCTGCTCTACGCGGCCCACCTGTTCTCGCCGCCGTTCGTGGCGGCCCGCGCCGCCCTGATGCCCGAGATGCTGCCGGGCGAGGCGTACATAGCCGGTAACGGCCTGAGCAACATCACCAGCCAGCTGAGCCAGCTGTTCGGGTTCGTGGCCGGCGGCGTGATCGTCGCGGCCGTCGGCCCGGTGTGGTCGCTGCTCGGCAACGCGGCGACCTTCGTGGCCTCGGCCCTGCTGATCTCGGCCGGCCTGGCCCGCCGCCCGGCCCCGACCCTTTCGGGCGAGACGACCGGGTTGCTGGCCCAGTCGCGCGACGGCATCCGCTACATCCTGGCCGATCCCTGGCTGCGCACCTGCCTCGCCCTGGTGTGGGTGGCGAGCGCCTTCTCGTTCGCCCCCGAGGCGATCGCCTATCCCTGGGCCGACTCGCTCGGCGGCGGCCCGGCCCAAGCGGGACTGCTGCTGGCCGCGCCCTCGGCCGGCTTCCTGCTGGGCGCCATCCTGCTGACCCGCGTGCTGAGCCCCGAAACCCGCGACCGCGTGCTGAGGCCGGCCGCCGTGCTGTCCACAGTGGCCCTCGTGCCGGCCCTCCTCGACCCCGGCCTGCCGGTGGTGCTGCTCCTGCTGGCCGCGGCCGGCCTGGGCGCGTCGTTCATCGTTCCGCTCAACGCCATTTTCGTACGCCGGGTGGCCCCGGAGTTCCGCGGCCGCGCCATGGGCGTGGCCGCCTCCGGCCTGCTGGTCGTCCAGGGCCTCGCCTTCCTCGCCGCCGGCGCGGCCGTGCAGGCCGGCCTCTCACCCTCAACCGTCGTAGGCCTCAGCGGCCTGCTCGGCACGGCAGCCGTCCTGGTCACTCGGATGGCCCGGGTTCCGGCGCGGGCCGACAGCTAGTTCACCACTTCGAAGGGACACCAGATGGTACGGAAGACGGTCGGCCGCGTGCTGGTCATGGTGCTGGTCGCCGCGGCGGGTCTGCTCGTTTCGACCCAGGCGGCGCAGGCCTTCACCCGCAGCGAATTTTGCGAGCGCGAGGGGCTGAGCATCAGCTACTTCGCCGACAACAAGACCTACCTCGGGCGCGCCACGTTCCACTGGTACGCCGGCTACCACACGATCGACATCTACGACGCCGAGCCGCGTGACGGCGCCGTCATGTCGGCCCGGGTCGACTTCGGCGGGGGTGACGTCCGCGAGTTCTACACGTTCGCGCGGATCGACGAGGACGTGTACAAGTGGCGGGCCGTCTGGAACGGGTACGCCTCCCGCTGGTACCCGGAGGACAACTGCTACCCGCAGGACTGATCGGCGTACTCGGAGAAGATCTCGCCGAGGATGCGCCGGCTCTCCGGCTCGTCCTCGACGCTGCTGGCGAGGGTCTTCCACAGCGCCCATCCGCGTCCCCGGGCCCACATCGCGTCGTCCACCGACAGCCGCTCGCGGAAGGCCTTCCGGCCGTCGGCGGTCAGAAGCGTCCAGGCGATCGCCAGGTCGCAGGCCGGGTCGCCGACGCCGCATGTCCCGAAGTCGATGACGGCCGACAGATGGCCGTCATCGAGCAGCAGGTTGCCGCGGGCGATGTCCCCGTGAAACCAGCGGTCCACCCCGTCCCAGGGGGCGTCGAGGGCCGCGGCCCAGATCTCCCGCACCAGGTCCGAGTCGTCGGCATCCTCGACCATTTTGTCGAAAGTGCGCAGAGTTCCGCCCCGGAACCAGTTGTGCACACCCGGGCGCGGGCCGTCGGTGGCGTCGACGCCTTGCAGGGCGGCCAGAAACTCGGCCAGGTCGAGCGCGAACCGCACCGGGTCGGCGATGCTCTCGCGGCTGGCCGGCGCCCCGTCGATCCACCGGTAGACCGACCACGGGAAGGGATAGCCCGCATCCGGCTCGCCCTTGGCCAGGGAAACCGGAACGGGCAGCGGCAGCCGGTCGGCCAGAACCGGCAGCCACCGATGCTCCTTCTCGACCGCCAGGGCGTACTCGGCGGCGCTCGGCAGCCGCACCAACTTGTCGGCGCCGAGGTGAAAGGTCCAGTTGTCCCAGCCGCCGACGGCCACCGGCTTGACCGGAAGCTCGGCCCACTGAGGAAACTGCCCAGCTATGAGCCGGTGCACCTGCGCCACCTCGACGGCGATCCGCTGCGGCACCGGCCCGAGATCCGGGATCTCGCTCATCGCGCGACCGCATCGGCCGGGGGCCGGAGATCGGGATACAACTCGAAGCACTCGCCGACCTCGGCGACCGACACCACGTCGAGCACCTGGTCGAGCTCCTCGTGCGGCTGATCGAGGGGCTCCACCTGCAGCCGGTCGCACCAGTACCAGCCCGCCACCTCGACCTTGTCGAGGGCGCCCACGTCGTTGATCAGGCTGCCCCGCAGTTCGTCCCACCCCCACAGCTCCCCGTTGCCGTACACGGCCGGTTGCGCGGCGCCGGCGCGGCACAGCTTCCACGCGGTCACGCCGTCCTGGAAGTCGTCTCGAGTCAGATCGCTGCGCCCGGTCTGAGAATCGGTGAGAACCCAGCGGGAACCGTCCCAGTACTCGACCACCCAGTGATCGATCCACCGCCCCTTCGCGAAATACCCAGCAAACCCACACCGAACCCGAGCCGCCGTCCCCACAGCGCGCAGCAAGGCACAGTGCAGCAGCGCGAAGTGATAACAGAACCCGTACATCCTCCGCCCGACAGGCCGAGCCCGATCCAAAGGCGCCGAATCAATGCCGACCACGTTGTCCACGATCGCCTCGGCCCCCACGGTCTCGATGTGCGCCCGGCGCCCAGCCGAAAAGCGCAGCCCCCGCACCTTCGCCGTGTGGTTGTGAACCAGCAGACTGCGCACGACCGCACCGAGCGTTTCAGGCTCCGCCGGAAGCCCGACGACCCGATCCCGGTGGCGCCCCAGGTCCGAGGTCACGCTGGGCTGCCGGTAGAACCGTGCGCTCTCCTCCATGAGAAAGGAGGCTACAAAATTCGAGCCGTATCCTCGCCCCGGAGTTCTCGTCCGTCGAGGCCCGGCTGGGTCGGCGACACGGGGGACAACCGGGAACTGCAGCACCGCGGCGTCACCTGTCGACCAGGCCCGGCCTGAGCATGCAGCTGGCGCACCGGGGCCTGCGTGACCTGGTCACGACCCGCCTGCTCGCGCCCGTCGGCCGTACGCTCGCCCGTTGCTGCACCGAAGCGGAGCCGCGGTATCAGGTGGCGGCGTTCAGCAGGTCGAGGGCGGCGTGCTGGCAGGCGTGGGCGCTGGGGACGAAGGGGCCGGCCCAGTGGATGCCGTACTCGTCGAGGGCGTTGCGGTTGGTGGTGTAGGCCGAGGTGGCCTGGCGTTGCAGGTACGTCTCGTAGGCGCCGCCGGTGGCGTCGTTGAGGACGCCCAGGCCGCGGGCGTACTCGCCCTTCCAGGAGGGCTGGTCGCCGGTGCAGCTGGCGCCCTCGCCGGGCTCGCGGAGGATGCTGCCCGAGTTGAGGGCGTTGCTGGTGGTGGAGGCGTCCGCGATGCGGCGGGCCACGGTCAGCGCGTTGGCGTCGCCGGTGGCCTTGTTCAGTTGGACCAGCGCGTTCATCAGGACGCCGGAGTTGTAGGTGAGCGGGCCGCTCGTGCCGCGGCAGGTGCCGAGGTCGATGCGGTCGATCACGATGTTGGCCGAGGTGAGCATGCCGGTGCCGGCGAACCACGTCCAGCCGGTTCGGGCCCGGTCGCGGTAGACGGTGTCGCCGGCCAGGCGCTGGGCCAGCGCGGCGTTGAGCTGGATGTACAGGCTGTTGGCGATGGCCACCTTGGTGGTGCGGGCCGTGTCCCACCAGATGCCGCCGCCGCACCTGGTGTCCCAGTAGGCGTGCATGTGGTCGGCGTCGGCGCGGGCGGTGCTCAGATAGCGGCTGTCGCGGGTCAGGTCGTACGCGGCGATCCAGGCCAGGCCCCACCAGCCGGTGTCGTCCAGGTATTCGTTGCGGAACTGGCCCTGGCGGCTGGCGAGCTGCCGGTCGTACGTGTTGGCGATCGCGTACCGGTAGCTGTCCATCCCGGACACCCGGATGTTGTCGATCAGCGCGGTCAGGGCGTTGGCGCTGGTCCACCAGGCGTTGTCGTCCCACAGGCCGGTGTCCTGGCGGTAGCGCATCATCAGCGCGGTGGCCGCGGCCCGCCCGCGGTCGGCGGCGTTCCATGTGCTGCGGGCCCACGCGGTGCAGGCGATCTCGGGCCGGTCGCCGGCCTTGCCGCACGCGCGCAGGGCGCCGACGCCCCGGTTCACCCAGTCGTCGACGTTGACCATGGTTCCCCTCGCGCCGGTTCCGCCGGCCGGCACCACCGCGCCGCCGAGCCGGCTGCCGCTCGCCCAGGTGCGGCCGCCGTCGAACGACCGGTCCAGCCACACCTCGTCGCCCGCCTGGCCGCCGTCGATCGAGCCCCACCCCATCGAGTTGGCGTCGTCGACGTGCAGCGTGAAGATGCGCCCGTAGAGCGTGCTGCGCACCGGCGTCCGGTCGCCGCCGGCCTGGCCCGCGTCCCGCCCGTCGCAGTAGCGGTTGCAGATGACGGCCGCCGAAGCGGGCGCGGCCGTCCCCACCAGAATGCCGGCCACGATCGCCCCGGCCGTCACGATCCGTCCCCAGCTCACCATGGTCAGGATTCTGCGACGCCGAAGAGTCGGTGAGCCGGTGTATCAGATTTATTTACGTCTATCTAAAAACATTGTTAACTCGCAACGCGTGCTATAAATAGACCGACGGTCGGTCTGACAAAGGAGCGGCATGGCCCGTACGGTGAACGAGCGCGACCATGCGGCCCGGCGCGACGCCATCCTCACCGCGGCGTACCGGCTGATCGCGACCAAGGGCTACCAGCAGATGACCGTGCAGGACCTGCTGGACGACCTGGCCATCTCCAAGGGCGCCTTCTATCACTACTTCGACTCCAAGCCGGCGCTGCTCGACGCGTTCATCGACCGCGTGATCCGCAAGTACGAGAGTCAGCTGGCGCCGGTTGCCGGAAGCGATGAGCCACCGCTGGAGCGGCTACGACAGGCTTTCGTGGTGCTGGCCGGCGCCCGCGTCTGTGACCGGGCGTTCATGGCCGCCCTGCGGGTGCTGCACTCCGACGACAACGCCGTCGTCATGCAACGCTCCCGGGCAGCCGGCATCGCGCGGTTCGGGCCACTGCTGGCGCCGATCCTCCGCGAGGGCGCGGCGACCGGCGTCTTCCGGGTGGAGCGGCCCGAGGCGGTGGCCGCCGCGCTGGTGACCATCGTGCAGGACCTGGTGGACGCGACCGGGCGGCTGCTGCTCGACGACGCGGACTGGCCGGCCGTCGACGCCATGGTCAGCGTCTACACCGAGATCGTCGAACGCACGCTGGGCGTGACGTCCGGGTCGATCGAGATGCTCGACCGCCGCCTGCTCGAGCAATGGGTTGAGGAGCACCGTGGACAACAGTGACCCGAAGCGAACCACCGTCGTCGTGGCCGGAATGGGCCCGGTCGGGGCGATGCTGGCCGTCCTGCTCGGTAGCCGGGGGGTGCCGGTGATCGTGGTCGAGCCCCAGGACCGGCCGTACCCGAAGCCCCGGGCCGCGGTGCTCGAGATCGAGTCGATCCGCATGCTGACGGCGTTGCCCGGCCTGCCCCCGCTCGAGGAGTGGGCGACGCCGCTGGCCCGCAACGGCGTGGTCGACCGCGACCATCGGCCCCTGCTGATGGTCGAGCAGACCGCCCGGGCGTACGGGCTGCCGCAGATCGTCCGGCTCGACCAGCCCGCGCTGGAGGCGGCCCTGCGCGCCGCCGCCGTCGCCACCGGCTGCGTCGAGGTGCTGGCCGGGCGCAGTGTGCGCGGCCTCGAGCAGAACGACGAAGAGGTGAGCGTGCTGCTCGACGACGGCACCCGCGTGACGGCCCAATGGCTGGTGGGGTGCGACGGCACCGGCAGTGCGGTGCGTGCCGCAGCCGGGATCGGGTTCCCGGGCCGGACGTTCGCGCAGCCGTGGCTGGTGGTCGACGCCCCGGTCCGGGACGGCGCCGGCGCTGTGCCGGGGGTCGGCGGCGCCACGGACGGCGGCGCGAGCATCGCGTTCGTGCTCGACCCGGACCGCCCGGCGGTGGCCATGTCGCAACGTGACCGGTGGCGCTGGGAATGGATGCTGCTGCCGGGCGAGGATCCGCAGGCGATGGCCGCGGCCGAGCCCGTGCGGGCGTTGGTCGGCGACTGGGTGAAGCCCGGGGACGTGGACATCGAGCGGGCCACCGTCTTCACCTTCTACGCCCGGATGGCCGACCGGTGGCGGGCCGGCCGGGTGCTGCTGGCCGGGGACGCCGCCCACGCCATGCCGCCGTTCGCCGGGCTCGGGCTGGGCCTGGGGATGCGCGACGCCATCGCCCTGGCCTGGCGGCTCGCGGACGTGGTGAACGGCGTGAGCGGTCCCGACCTGCTCGACGGGTACGCATCGGAGCGCCGGCCCGACGTCGAGAGCTCCACAAAGCTGGCCCTGCGCATCGGCCGGCTGGTGCAGTCCCGCAGCCGTACGGCGATGGGGCTCAGCCGGGCCGTGCTGCGAGTCTTGGCTTCGGTGCCCGGGCTCGGAGCCCGTGCCGGCGGCAAGCCGTTGCCCGCCCGCCGGCTTCCCCGGGCCGTCGCCGGGCCGCTTCCGCAGGCGGGCCGGGTGCTGCCCAATCCGTGGATCAGCGTCCGCGGCGGGCCACGGGTGCGGCTGGACGAGGTCATCGGGTACCGGTGGGCCTACATCGGCCACGGGTGCGATCCCCGGGACGTGGCCGCCGGCATTCCGGACGGCGCGGTGCTGCTCGCGCTCGATCATCCGGACGCCGCGCCGGGCTGCCTGCCCATCGAGGACCTCGACGGTCTGCTGGCCGGGACCGGTCGGCCGGGCCGCGTCACCGTGGCGCGGCCCGACCGTTTCCTGCGCGGAGTGCTTTAAATGGTGCGGCTGCGCTGGTCGAGGCCGAGCGGGCCGTACGGGTAGTCGTTGGGCCGGGGGTCGCTGGCCTCGTTGAGGGCGCTCGTCTCGTCCTCGGTGAGGTGCAGGCCGGCCGCCTTCAGGTTGGCTTCCAGCTGGTCCAGGGTGCGAGCGCCCAGGATCGTGGCGGTCACGCCGGGACGGTCGGTGACCCAGGCCAGCGCCACCTCGGCCATGGAGATGCCGCGGGCCTCGGCGATCCGTTGCACGGCGTCGACCACGTCCCACGTGCGCGCGGAGTTGCGCCGGTCGTAGGCCTCCATCCCGCGTTCCGGGTTGTCGCCGAGGCGGGTGGCGCCGGTCGGCCGCTGGTCCCGCTGGTACTTGCCGGTGAGCCAGCCGCCGCCGAGCGGGCTCCACGGCAGCAGGCCGAGGCCGGCGTCGAGCGCGGCCGGCACGATCTCGTACTCGGTTTCCCGTACGAGCAAGTTGTACTGCGGCTGCAGGCTCACCGGGCCGGCCAGCCCCAGCTCGCGGGCCAGCGCCACCGCCTTGGTCAGCTGCCAGCCGGTGAAGTTCGAGAAGCCGTAGTAGCGGATCTTGCCGGCCCGGACGAACCCGTCGAGGGTGCGCAGCGTCTCGTCGAGCGGGGTGTACGGATCCCACGAGTGAGCCTGGTAGAGATCCACAGCCTCGACGCCGAGCCGGCTCAGCGAGGCGTCGAGCGCCCGGGTCAGATGGCGGGCCGACAGCCCGGCGCCGTTGGGGTCGGACGCCATGGGGAACCGGCCCTTGGTGGCGATCACGACGGCCTCGGTGACGTCGGCCGGGCGGGCGGACAGCCAGCGGCCGATGATGTTCTCGGACTCGCCCCGCGTGTAGACGTCGGCGGTGTCGATGAACGTGCCGCCGGCCTCGACGAACCTGTCCAGCTGGGCGTGCGACACCTTCTCGTCGGACTCGTTGCCGAAGGTCATGGTGCCCAGGCAGAGCGAGGAGACGGCGCATCCGCTGCGCCCGAGCGTGCGATATTCCATACCCACCAGCATGCCCACGCGCCGGGTGCTGAATCATCGTCGGCATGGCAGTGATGGTGGAGATCCACTTCCCGGTGACCGCTGACGACGAGTGGATCGACGACGTCGGCGACTTCCTGATCGACCTGGAGGAGGAGTTCGGCCTCGAGGAGTACGAGGACGGTGAGGAGGTCGGCGACGAGTACGTCTTCTTCCTGGCCGGCGCGCGGGAGCGGACCCTGCTGGCCGCGGCCTCGAAGGTGGCGACCCGGGAGGGGGTGCCGGCCGGCGCGTACGCCATGGTGACCGACACCGCCGCTCCCGAGGTCGGCCTGGGCCGCCGCGTGAAGCTCCCGGTTCGCTAGGCCGTGCAGGTCAGGCCGGGTGCGCCGGCCGGACCCGAGGCGATGAAGCCGAACTCGGCCGTCGCGCCCGGTTGCAGCGAGCCGTTCCAGGCCGCGTTGCGCACGGTGGCCGTCGACCCGCTGACCGACAGGACACCGCCCCAGACCTGGTTCACCGTCTGCCCGGCGGCCAGGGTCCACGACACCGACCAGCCGCTGACCGCGCCGCCGCCGGCCTTGACCGTCACCTGGCCCTGGAAGCCGCCCTGCCACGAACTCGACGTCACGTAGGCGGCGCCACACGCGCCGGCCGGAGGATTGGTCGTCGGGGTAGTGGTCGTCGGCGGAGGCGTGGTGACCGGCGGGGTTGTGGCCGGCGGGGTCGTGGTGGGCGGGGTGGTCGTGGGCGGGTTCGAGGCGCCCGTGGCCAGGCTGGCGGCCAGGTCGGGCTGGAACGAGCCGGCCGCGTACCGGCATCCGTCCGCCTCGCCCGGCGGCTTGATCCACAGGTACGCGTCGATGCTCGCGTCGCCCGTGTCGAGCGTCGGGTAGCGCCCGATCCGCCGGTCTGTGTTGTCGTCGCCGCACCAGTCGCCGGCCGCGCCGCCGTTGCGGCTGGTGTCGATCACCTGGCGCTTGCCGGTGATGCCCCGGCCGGACAGCGAGCTCAGGACCGTACGGCCGAAAGCAGTTTCGTTCGCCGTCGACTGGAAGTTCGAGGCGTTGGTGTAGAAGCCGTCGCCGTCGGCGATGCCCGCGTCGGCCAGGCGGCGGGCCTGTTCGGCCCCGCTGTTCCAGGCCGAGTGCCCGCCGTCCAGATACACCTTGGCCCCGGCCGCCTTGAGCGTCCGGGTCGCGGTGGCCAGCGCCTGGTTGCGGGCGGTGATCTCGCCACTGCTGAGGCAGGTCTGCAGGGCGATCGAGTCGGGCTCGAGCAGGATCAGCGTGGTCCGGCCGGCCAGTCCGCGGGCGATCCCGCTGACCCAGGTCTGGTACTGGGTCAGGTCGGGGGCCCCGCCGGCGCTGGCGCCGCCGCAGTCGCGGTTGGGGATGCCGTACACGGTCAGGGCCGGAACCTGTCCGGCCGCGGCGGCCGCGCCGACGTAGGTGGAGACCTCGGACTGCACGGTGCTCAGATTGAAGTTCGAGAGCCAGCGGGTGGCGGGCTGACTGGCGATCCTCGAGCTGATGAGCGCCGTACGGGAATCGCCGGGGTTGGCCGCGACCCAGCGGGCCACGGCGGTGTCGGGGTCGCGATAGAGGGTGCCGGAAAGGGTGCCGGCCGAGGCGGAACCGGCGGCCAGTCCGACGCCGGCCGCGGCACAGACGAGGGCGGTGGCGGCGAGAGTCAGCCGCCGTGGGGAGAGGGTGGGGGACAAGATGCTTCCTTCCGAAGGGGACGTCCGGTCTGGGAGCGCTCCCAACGGTAACCCCGCGGGTGGGGGCTGGCAACCGTCGCCAGCCCCCGGGGGATCAGGGAAGGTCGATCGGACGCAGCACCCGGTCGATGCCGTGCGCGATCTGCTTGTTGCCCTTGTTGATGTCGAAGCGGATGACGTGCGGGTTGCGGTCGCTGCGGTCGGCGTCGATCAGCGCGACCCGCTTGTGCCACCGCCCGTACACGTCGACCTTGATCTTCGAACCGGCCGCCGTCGTCAGCTTGGCGTTGTCCGACTTCAGCGCGGCCTTGCGGGTGATCGTGGCGCCCGGGACGACGTGGTACAGCAGCACCGACTCGACGGTGTTGATGCCGAGCCCGGCCACCGCGGTGAACGCCGCCTTCTCGCCCGGCAGCCGCTTGGTGTGCTGGATGTCGGCCACCAGCCGGCGGAACGCGAGGTCGTTGGGCAGGAAGGCGGTCAGCGCGACCTTGCCGTCGGCCAGCACGGCGACCTTGCTGGCCGGCTTGGCCTTGAGCACGGCCTGCACGGCGGCGGTCAGGATGTCGTAGTCGTACCCGTTGCGGTCGAAGCCGCTCTTGTCGGCGGTCAGCACCGCGGCCAGCGACCTCGTCTTCAGCGTCTTGGTGTGGGCGGAGGCCGGCGCGGCGGTGAGGGCCGAGGCGGCGACGGCCGCGGTGGCCACGGCGGCGATCCGGGTGAACCTCATCTTCGGGCGTCCTTTCGGATGTCGGGCGGTGGCATCGGCGCCACCAACCCGTACTTCGTCGGGACCACCCGCCTTGGATGCACGCGGCGCGCGTAAGCACTCAAGAGTGAGCCGGGACGGCCGATGGGAGCTTCGTGCAAATTTCCACGGCGCCGGAGGTGGTCGCGGCGCCCGCCGCCGGCCCGGACGATCCGCAGATCGACCGGCTGCTGGAGCTGGCCCGCACGTACCTGGGCATGGAAGTGGCCTGGATCAGCCGGTTCACCGGCGATCAGCAGGTCATCACGGCCGCGACCGGCCTGCTGGCCGGCATGAACGTGACGGTGGGCGGCGGAACCCCCCTCTCCGCCTCGTTCTGCGCGCGGGTCGTGGCCGGGGCGCTGCCGGCCGTCATCACCGACGCGCGCCGGCACCCGGTCACCCGCGATCTCTCGGTCACCCAGGACATGAACATCGGCTCGTACGTGGGAGCGCCCTGGCGTGACGCCGACGGCAACATCGCCGGCATGCTGTGCTGCCTGAGCCGCAGCGCCGACCCCGACCTCGACGTCCAGGCCGCCCGCTACATGAGCCTGCTGGCCGACCTCGTCGGCGACCACCTCGGCAGCGACGCCGCCCGGGCCGGTCAGGAAAGCCGTCAGGTCGAGGCCGTCGTCCGCGACGTCCTGCGTACGCATGCCGTCCGCGCCGTGGTGCAGCCGGTGGTCCGCCTGGCCGACGGCGTCACGGTCGCCTTCGAGGCACTGTCCCGCTTCGAGCCGGCCACCTTCGCCAGCCCCGACCGAGCTTTCGCGGCAGCCGCCGTGTGCGGGCTCGGCATCGACCTGGAACTGCTCGCCCTCGAGCGCGCCCTGCGCCTGCGGGACCAGCTGCCGGCCGACATGTGGCTGGGCGTCAACCTGTCGCCCGAAGCGGTCAGCACCTCGGCCGCGCGTGATCTGCTGCTGCCGTACGCCGACCGGCGGATCGGCGTCGAGCTGACCGAGCACACCCCGGTCGGCGACTACGACGAGCTCAACGCCTACCTGCGGCCGCTGCGGGACGCGGGCATCCAGTTGGTCGTGGACGACGCGGGCGCCGGGTTCGCCAGCCTCAACCACATCCTGCAGCTGCGCCCGGACACCATCAAGCTCGACATCTCGCTGGTCCGCGGGGTCGACCAGGACCCGGTGCGCCGCGCCCTGGCCCGGTCGCTGGCCGGCTTCGCCAAGGAGGTCGGCGCCGCCCTGCTGGCCGAGGGCGTCGAGACCGCCCCCGAGCGGGACGCGCTGCTGGAGATGGGCGTCTTCTACGGTCAGGGCTACCTGTGGGGAAAGCCGCAGGCCCCGGCGCCTCTGTGAGGGCCGGGACCTGCCGGTCGATCGTCAGCTGGTGCGACAGGTGACGGTGGGCCAGGTCCAGTTGCCGTTGGCCATGATCGTCACGCCGAAGTTGTTGCCGTTGCCGTTGGGCCGCGCGGTGACTGTTCCCGTGGTGCCGCTGACCGAGGCGTTCCAGCTGTTCTGCAGGCTCTGACCGCCGTTGAGGGTGAGCCCGACGGTCCAGTTGCTGGTGTTCTGCACGGCGACGTTGAGGTTGAAGCGGTCGCCGTACTGCTGGCCGGCCGAGAGCACCGCGGTGCAGTTGCTGCCGCCGCCACCGCCGGGCGGGGGAGTGGTCGGGTTGCCGCCGCCCCCGCTGCTGCCCTCGCGGACGGTGATGTCCGAGCTGCCCTGGCTCTGGTAGCCCTCGGTGGCCATGATCTGGTAGCTGTGGTTGGTGCCGAGGTTCAGCCCGGCCCGGGCCCACGCGTCGAAGTGGTTGGCCACCGTGATGGTGCCGCTGCTGCGCTTCGACTGCCGGACGCTCCAGTACTGGTAGAACGTCTGGATGCCGTCGATCGAGGGCTGGTTGACCCGCTGGCTGCGCAGGATGTCGTAGGTGCCGCCGTCACTGGTGACGGTGCCCAGCCGGGTGGCGCCGCTGCTCGGGTTGTAGCTGCCGAAGTTCTCGACGATGTAGTACTCGATGAGCGGGTTGCGGGTCCAGCCGTACAGGGCGAGGTAGGTGTTGTTGTTGCCGGGGTTGTAGGTGCCCGAGTAGCTGACCGTCCGGCGGGTGCCGGTGGCCCAGCCCTTGCCGCCCACCCAGTTGTTGGTGCTGCGGTCCCAGCTGCTGGAGTACCGGCCGTCGGCGCGCAGCGTCATGCTGGCGTTGCCGCTGTCCTTCCAGAACGAGAAGTAGTAGCCGTTGTGGGTGCCGGTCGTGTTGGACGAGACGGTGCGGTCGGCCTCGGCGTGCGCGGTGCCGGCCACCATCACGCCGGACACCGTCATCGCCAGGGCGCAGGCGGCGCCGGCGAACAGGCGAAGGCGTCCGCGACGCCGGGGTGCGGGTTCTGCGGTCATTGAGTGCGTCCTCCTCGTGAGGGGCTGTCGGGGATCAGCCCCCCGGCCACGGCCGGACCCGGGCGGGACGCCGTGGCGGGGGATGACGGCCATCGAAGCCCGTCATTGCGAGATGGTGGCCCCGCCGACGTGAGCTTGTCAACAACTTACGGAAACCTTGCGGAAATATCGAACTCTCCGTCGGGGCGTTGACCGGCTCCGCAGGCGCAGGCCACGATCTTGGCGCGCCGCAAACTTTTGACCGCCGAAGCGAGAAGATCGGAGGACTTTCCGAAAGTTACGAGACCTCGATGCCGGTCAGGTGGATCGACACGACGAGCGGCTCGGGCAGGCGCAGGCCGTTCTCGTCGTGCGGATAGATCAATCGGGTGGCCGGGACGGTCAGGCCCGCGACCTGCACGAAGTCCGACGTGTACTCGGCCGCGGGCGTGCGGCCGGCGATGTCGACGGTGTAGTCGCGCCGGTGGATGAGCCCGTCCGGGCCGATGTAGAGCGTCTGCTGCGGGCTGTGGGTGGCGATGTCGTCCGGGTACGTGATGAGCAGGCGCCGGAACGAGCGGCCGTCTTCGGTCCACCCGCCGATCTCGTCGGCCTGCACACCGGGGAAGGTGAGCGAGTAGGGCTCGGTCACGTACGTCCACATGGCGTAGCCGGAGAAGTAGGCCAGCTGCAGCCGGGTCCACGGCGTCGCGAACTCGTGACCGGCGAACGACGCGCGCGGGTCGAGCAGTTCCTCGACGACGGCCCCGTTCTCGTCCTCGACGGCGATCCGGCCGGGCGTGAAGTCGGTGTGGTGGCCGTCGGCGAAGAACGGCTCCTGCCGGGTGTGCTCGCGGTGCAGGTCGACGGTGACCCGCACGTCGTCCAGCGCGCCGGGGTGACCCTTCAGGGCCCACAGGGCGCCGCCGAAGAACTGCCGGGCGCTGATCCGGTTCTTGCTCTGCCAGGTGCTCCGGCCCCCGTAGGCGGCCAGGACCTCGTCCAGAAGATCGGACATTCTTTCCCTCCTTCGCTTGTACGTCTTGACGGTGCCCGTCGCGCGGGCGGGCCCCATACGTCGATCGACGGGTCGTGTGCGGTCACTTCCCGTTGCTGAGCAAGGCGTTGAGCTGGCGGCGGCCGCCGACGCCGAGCTTGGGGTACGCGTTGTAGAGATGGGTCCCGACGGTACGAGGTGACATGCGCAGATGCGTCGCGATCTCGTTGTTGCTGAGGCCGTCGGCCGCCAGCCGGACGATCCGCCGCTGCTGGGGGCTCAGCGACTGCAGCGGACCCGATTCGGCGTCCGGTGTCTCGCCGGCCGCGGTCAGCTCGGTGCGGGCGATCTCGGCCAGCCCTTCGGCGCCCAGGCGGTCGAGCAGCGCCACCGCCTCCGACAGATGGACGCGGGCGTCCAGGGAACGCCGTCGTCGCCGCAGCCACGTGCCGTAGTGCAACCGGGCCAGGGCGCGTTCGAACGGCCAGTCCTCGCCGGCCGGATCGTCCACGGCGGCCCGGAAGGCGGTTTCGCTGGTGTCGTCGTCGGTCAGCATGGCCCGCACCTGGGCCTGGCGCATCCGCCGACGCGCGTTGTCCGGTCCGGTGGAGGCGTCGAGCACCCGCAGCGCCTCGGCCGCGCGCCCGGTGCGGACCGCGGTCACGGCCAGGCCCAGCAGCATGTGGCCGGTGTGGTCCGGATACAACGGCGTGCCGTCCGGCCCGAACAGGGCGCGGTGGTGCCGGTACGCGGCCTCGTGGTCGCCCTCGGCGAAGGCGGAGATGCCCAGGCTCTGCCGCAGGCGGGCCGCCACCCGGCGGTTCTGGTGCAGGTCGATGCGGGTCCACACCGACTCCACCAGCCGGCGGGCGCCCGGCCCGTCGCCGCGCAGGCCGGCCAGCGTGGCTCGCACGGCGACGATCTCGACCTCGAGCAGGCGCAGGTCGGCCGTGTCGCAGGCAGCCCGGGCGCGGTCGGCCAGCGCGTCCGCCTCGGGCCAGCGGCCCGCGTCGATCAGACCGCTGGCCAGCGGCAGGAAGATCTCCGGGAGCTCGGTCAGGCCCTCGGACCGGGCCAGGGCGGCCTGCCGGAGCGCTATCGCCTCGGCCGTCCTACCGGCGGCGTCGGCCGTCTCCGCCGCCCAGTTCGGCAGAGCGGAACCGCCGCCGGGCAGGCGCATCACGGCCGACCGGTGTTCGTCCAGACCGGACAGACGGGCGACCACGGCGGCCGCCGCGGCGAGTCGCATCCGCCGGCCGGCGTCGGCCGGTGGCCGCTCCCGGGCGTGATCGAGCAGCAGGTCCATCGCCTCGCGCTGGCGGGCCGAGCGGGCGAGCGCGAGGGCGGCCTCGGCGGCGACCTCGGTGGTGATCATCGACGGGTCGTGGCGGCAGGCCTCGGCGTACAGCTCGCGCACCCAGCTCGTCTGGCCGATCGCCCCGGCGCTGATCAGCGCGGCGGCGCAGCGACGGGCCGCCTCGGCCGGATCCGGCGACAACTCGGCCGCCCGGTGCAGCGCCTCGGCCCGGTCGCCGGGCGACGGGGCCCGCTGCGCGCTCAGCTCCAGGGCGGCCGCGACCGGTTCGGAGGGTCCCGTCGTGGCCGCCGCCAGGTGCCGGGCCTGGGCGAGGGATCCGGCCGGTAGCGCGGCCGCGAAACGCTGATGCGCCTCGGCCCGGTCGAGAGCGGGCCGGGACAGGTACGCCGCCAGCCCGGCCAGCGGATCGGCGAAGCGCACACTGTCGCCGGTCGTCTCCAGCAGCCCGGACTCGACCGCCCGCTCGAGAACCGGCCGGGACACGGCCGCGGCGGCGAGCACCACCGCCGCTGACTCGTTCCCCAGCCGCGCGCTGACCTGGCCGGCGAGATCCGACGTGGCCCGGTCCAGGCCGCCGAGCAGCGCCTCGTACCGCTGCCGCAGCTGGGCCGTCCAGATCGCCGGGGGACGCAGCACGTCGGCCGTGGTGGCCGCCGGGAACAAGGCGGCGTAGCCGGCGACGGCGCGGGGCCGGCCGTCGGCCAGGCGCAGGAGGTGCCGCCGGGCCCGCCCGGCGACGTCCGGCAGCCGGGCGGCCAGGAGCCGGGCCATGACGCCGTCGGTCAACCGGCCCAGGGTCAGGACGCCGGCCGTGGGCGGGAGCAGCGCCGCCGCCCGGAAGCGGCGCACCCCGAGCAGGATCACGACCGGCCCGGCCGGCGGCGATCCGGCCAGGGCCGCCACCACCCGGGCCGACACGGCGTCGGCCAGGTGCAGGTCGTCCACGGTGATCAGGGTTGGACCCGGCCGCCGCCCCAGCCCGGCCCGCAGGCTGTCCACCATGGCCCCGGCCAGCGCGGCCGGGTCCGGAGCACGCAGCCGCAGGGCGTCGAGGGCGGCCGTCCGGGCCGGTTCGGGCAGGTCCCGCAGTTCCGGCCGCAGCCCGATCAGCAACCGCTGGGCCACCAGGCCGTCGAGGTCGCTCTCGTCCTGGTGGCCGGTCGTGCTCAGCACCCGGAAGCCGCGCTCGCGGGCGATGCGGGCCGCGGCGGCCAGCAGGGCCGAGGCGCCGTGCCCGGCGTCGGCCACGACCGCCGTCGTGGCGGCGCCACGCCGGGCCGGGTCGAGAAGGGCGCTCAGCGTCGCCAGTTCCTGGTCGCGGCCGAGCAGGTCGGTTCCGTCCACGGTGTCCTCCGGCCGGTCAGGCGGCCGTCACGACGCCGCGCAACTGCGTGCGGCGGGTGATGCCGAGCTTCGGGAAGATCTGATAGAGGTGGAAGCTGACGGTTCGCGGGGCGATGCTGACCCGGGCCGCGATGTCCCGGTTCGAGAGCCCGTCGGCGGCCAGCCGGGCGATCATTTGCTGCTGCGGGGTCAGCGCGGTGAAGGGCGGCTCGCCGCCGCCGGCCGGGCGGACGCCGACGGACCGCAGCTTCTCGCGCACGCCGGCGGCGTCGTGCCGGGCGCCGGCCCGGACGAAGATGTCGAGCGCCGAGACGAGCAGGGGCCGGGCCTGGGCGTAGCGCCGGGCCGTCCGCAGCCGGTCGGCGTAGGCGGCCTGGGCGGTGGCGTACTCGTGCGGCCACCGGTCGGCCGCGGCCGGCTCGGCCAGCAGGGCCGCCATCCGCGGGCCGGCCGCGTCGTCGTCCGGGTGCAGCAGGGCCAGGGCGGCCCGCCACGACCAGTCGCGGCGCGCGGTCGGGCGTGAAACCCGGGTTCGGGCCGTCCGCAGCACTCCCGCGACCTCGGCCTGGCGGCCGGTGGCGAGGGCGGCCGCCGCCAGGTCCACGACCGAGCGCTGCGACATCAGGAAGTGCAGCGGCGAACCGTCCGGCCCGAACGCCCGCAGGAACGCGGTGCAGGCCGCGTCGTGGTCGCCGGTCGCGGCGGCCAGCTGACCGGCGGCCCGCAGCCGCAGGTAGCGCACCAGCCGGCTGCCCACCGGCCCGGCCGCCGAATCCTGCTCCAGCCGGGCGGCCGCGTCGTCGAGCTCACCCCGACGGATCAGCAGGGTCACCCGCTGGGCGTCGAGGGCCCGCCGCACCACGGCGGAACGGTTGCCGCCGACGAACTCGGTCGCGTCCCGCAGCGCCGCCGCCGCCTCGTCGAGCAGCCCGCCCTCCAGCAGCACTTCGGTGAACACCACGGTGGCCAGGGCGGAGACCCCGTACGACTGCTCGTTGCGGGTCCACTCCATCGCCCGGCGGTAGTAGTCGGCCGCGATCCCGCTGTCGTCGACGACCCAGGCGGTGCCGGCCACCGACATCAGCCGGGCCCGTTCCTCGTTGCCGGTCAGCGGTTCCATCAGCGGAGAGTCGTGCAGGGCGCCGTAGCGGCCGGCCCATCCGGCGGGGTCGGCGACGGCGTGGGCCAGGGCGGTCGAGTGACAGGGCCCGTCCGGGGCGGGCCGGTCGAGCAGCCCGCGCAGCGTGACCACGTCGGCCGGGTCGCCGTCGCTCAGGATCGAGCGGGCCGCCAGCGACAACAGCCGCGCGACGAGTCCGGGATCGTCCGGCGGCGCGGCCAGCAGCCGGCTCAGCGGGCGCAGCACCGTCCGGCCGGGCCGGAACATCGCCGTGTTGCCGAGCGCCGCCGCCGTGGCGGCCCGGCGGTGCGGGTCGCCGGACCGGGTGAGCATCCGCCGCCACAGGTCGAGCGTCCACGCGATGTCGCCGCTGCGGTCGGCCTCGGCCGCGGCCCGGCCGTACAACCGGGCCGCCTCCCGGTCGTCGCGGGCGCACTCGGCGGCGCGTTCCAGCATCGCCGCCGCGTCCAGGCCGCGACCGCGGCTCGCGGCGGCGTCGGCGGCCCGTTCGTACGCCGTCGCCGCGCCGTCGTCGGTCGGGCGCACCAGCCGGGCGGCGTGCCAGTCACGCAGCGGCGCCCCCGGCGGCAACGAGCCGGCCAGGGCCGCGTGCGCGGCGCGCCGGTCGGCCGGGGCGGCGGCCAGATAGCACTGCAGCCGGGTGAGTGGATGCCGGAAGGTCAGCCGGCCCGCGATCACCGAGACGAGCCCGGCCTCCTCGGCGACCCGGCAGTCCCGCAGGTCGGCCCCGGCCGCCGCGAGCAGGGCGCCGAGGTCGTCCTCCTCGGTGGCCGCCGCCACCAGCAGCAGACGCGCGGTGGCCGCCGGAAGACCGAAGTCGCGCCCCGCCGGTTCCACACTCGACGAGGCCAGCCGGGACAGCAGGTACGGGTTGCCGCGGGCCAGCCGCAGAACACGGGCCCTTTCCCGGCCGGCCGGCGCATCGGACAGCCCGTCCAGCAGGCCCGCCGCCGCGGTCGCCGAAAGTGGGGGCACCGGGCAGATGGTCGTGCCGGCGTCCGTCGGCCCGAAGGCGGCGAGGCTGCGCGAGGCCATCAGCACGACCACCCGCCGGCTCGGCAGCCGCCGGGTGACGAACCGCACCTGCGCCAGCGTCTCGGCATCGTCCGGGCCGATGTCGTCCAGGACGATCAGCACCGGGCCGCGGCGGCACAGGTGGTCGACGACGTTGAGCACCGCCATCCGCAGCGCCACCGGCGTCGACGGCACGTCGCCGGCCGGGCGTCCGGCCGCCTCGAGCAGAGACCCCAGCAGCGTCCGGCCGGCGCCCAGCGGCACGTCGACCACCAGGAAGCCCTCGGCCCGGGCCAGGGCGACCCCGTGCCGCAGCAGCGCCGTCTTCCCGATGCCCGCCTCGCCGGCCAGGGCCAGCGTCCGCGGCCCGCCGGTGCTGTCGTGCAGGGCGGTCCGGATCGAACCCTCCTCGGCCGCTCGGCCGAGCAGCACCGCCCCCTGAGGAAATTCCGCCATCCCCGATCACCTCCGTCCGCCGCCATCATCGGCGCGGAGGTGACGGCACTGGCATACGTCCGATGACGTAAGCACCAGCGACGTGCGCCACTGCCGCCGTGGTCAGGACCGGCTGAGAGCGGCCAGCGCGTCGCGCAACTGGTTGCGGTTGCTGATGCCCAGCTTCGGGAAGACCTTGTAGAGGTGGGTGGCGATCGTCCGGTGCGACAGGTAGAGCCGGTCGGCGATCTCTTTGTTGGTGCGGCCCTCGGCGGCGAGCTCGACGATGCGCAACTCCTGCGGCGTGAGCTGGGCCGATGCGGCGGCCGAGGTCTGCGGGGCCGCGGGTGCGACGCCGGCCGCGCGCAGTTCGGTCGTGGTCCGCTCGGCCCAGGGGCGTGCGCCCGCCGTCTCGAACGATCGCAGGGCCGCGCTCAGGTGCTCCCGGGCGTCGACGATCCGCTTGCGGCGGCGCAGCCAGGTCCCGTACGCCAATCGGGTGCGCGCCACCTCCAGGGCACCCGGATTGGTGGCGCCGCCGTTCAACGCCGCCTCGAAGTGCTGTTCGGCGCCCGCCCCAGGCTCGGCCTGGGCCAGCCCGCGATGCACCAGATTGTCGAGGTACGGGCTGGCGAACGCCTCGGCCGACCGGGCCGCCCGCTCGAGCAGCGGCAGCACCTGCGGCCCGCGGCCGGTGCGCACCGCCGCCTCGGTCAGGTCGGCCAGCGACCACAGGCCGGTCGTGTCGCTGGCCTGCGCGGCGCTCAGGGCGATCCACGCGTCCTCGTACCGGTGCTCGTTGAGCGCGATCAGGCCGGCCGACCAACTGGCCCGGGCCCGGACGAAGGTGACACCGAGTCCGTCGGCCTCCCCGAGAACCGTACGGGCCCGCTCGTTGTCGCCCTGCCAGGCGTACGCCCGGGCCGCGGCGACGGCGGCGTCGGCCACCGTGACGCGCGACCCCAGATCGGAACCGAGCCGCAGCGCCATCTCGGCGTCGGCCAGGCCGTCGCGCAACCGCCCCAGCCCAATCCGCACCACCGCCCGCTGGCGCATCGTCCAGGCCTCGTCGCCGGGGGCGCCGGCCCGGTGGAAGTACCCGACGCCCAGCTCCCAGCAGTCGAGCGCGGCCGGGAAGTCGTGCAGGGCCTCGGCCACCAGCCCGACCCCGATGATCATCTGGGAGCGGCTGGGGGACCGGCCCGCGCCGGCCAGGAACTCGCGAAGGCGGCGCACCAGCCCCGGCATCTGCGGGCGGGCCCGGGCCGCGTGCCGCACGGGGTCGATCAGCACGTGCCCGACCAGCGCGTGCAGGCTGCCCGAGCCGGCGTCGGCCGCGTCGAGGGCCCGGTCGAGCCGTTCCCGCAGGTCGGCCGGGAGCTTGTGGATCGCGTGGGCGCTGGCCGCGGTGGCCAGCACCCGCAGGCGCTGCACCTGGTTGGCGTCCCCGCCCGGCCCGGCCAGCCGCTCCACCAGATCGAGCAGCTCCGCGGTGCTGTGACCGGGGTGCGCGGCGGTGGCGCCCAGCGCGACCTCGGTCAGGATCAGCTGGGCCAGCACCTCCGGGTCGGCGGCCAGCGGCCACGCCTCGCGGACCAGCGCGGCGCTGCCGGCCACCTCGCCGGCCTGCCGGGCCAGCTCGGCCGCGGCCGACAGGCGGCGCACCCGGTCGTCAGTCGACGAGGACATCGCGGCCGCGCGGCGCAGGGCGGCGACCGCCTCGATCAGCGCGCTGCGGTCGCGGGCCCGGGTCGCGCTCCGCTCCAGGGCGGCCGCCACTTCGTCGTCGTAGTCCGGCGTGGCCGCGGCCGCGTGCCAGGCCGCTCGGTCGGGGTCGGTCGCGGCGGCGGCCAGGGCGCGGTGGGCGGCCGTCCGGTCGGCCAGCGAGGCGGCGCCGTAGACGGCCGAGCGCACCAGCGGGTGCCGGAGCGTGACCCGGTCGCCGGCCACGGTGGCCAGCCGGGCCTGCTCGATGGGCGCGAGGTCGTCGAGGGTGAGGCCCGCGCTCGCGGCGGCCGCGGTCAGATGCCGTACGGATGATTCGGGCGCGGCCGCGATCAGCAGGAGCATCCGGCGGCTGCCCTCGGGCAGGCCGGCCGCCCCGGCCAGGAAGGCCTGCTCCAGGCGGCGCGTCATCGGCAGCCAGCGGTCGCCGTCGGGCCGCGCGCCGGTGGCCAGCGCCCGCGGAAGCTCGGTGAGCGCCAGCGGGTTGCCCAACGCCTCGGAGAGCACCAGCTCGCGAGCGGCCGGGTCGAGGACCGGCTGCTGCTCGTTCAGCAACTGCTCGGACTCGGCCGGGGTGAGCGGACCGAGCGGAAGGACCGGGACGCCCGGGAAGACCTCGAAACCCGGCCGGACGGTCGCGACCAGCACGATGCGGGCCTGCGACAACCGGCGGGCGGCGAAGGCCAGGGCCTGGGCACTCGAGGCGTCGAGCCACTGGGCGTCCTCGACGATCACCAGCCCGGGCCGCTCGGCCGAGAACTCCTCGAGCAGGCCGAGCGTGGCCAGGCCGGTCAGCAGCCGGCTCGGCGCGGGGCCGTCGGCCTGACCGAGCGCCACCTCCAGCGCCTGCTGCTGCCGCGGCGGCAGGGTGGCGAGCCGGTCGAGCACGGGATGCAGAAGTTCGTGCAGGCCGGCGAACCCCGACGTCGTCTCGCTGTGGACGCCCGTACAGCGCAATTCGCCGAAGCCCCGCTCAGCCGCCAGCTCCGAGACCGCGTCGACCAGGGTGCTCTTGCCGATGCCGGCGTCGCCCTCGACCACCACCGCGAAGCCGCCCGGCCCGGCCGCGTCGAGCAGGCCGCTCAACCGGGAAAGTTCCTGCTCACGCCCGACGAGCGAGGGATGGGAAGCAGGCACTGTTCGCAGTCTACGGCGATCTTCATCAGTGACAAGACGGATGCCCTTCCGCCCACCCGGCGCTGCCCGATCTCAAGACGGCAGGTCGGATGACGCATGGCGGCCGGCCGCGCCGCGGGCACCGTCGGAGGCACCAACTTTCTCAGGAGGTACGTGTCATGACCCCGACCATCGCCCAGATCTCACCGGTCACCCTGTCGCTGGCCACGGCGACGCGGCTGACCGAGGCGGCCGTCGCCAAGGCCTCGGAGATCGGCATCCCCTACACCATCACGGTGATCGACGGCGGCGGCCACGTCGTGCTGGCGACCCGCATGGACGGCGCCGCCCTGGTCTCGATCGACACCTCGGTGGCCAAGGCCCGCACGTCGGTCTACTTCGGCGCGGCGACGGCCGACCTCGGCGGTGCGGTGCAGCCCGGCGCCCCGCTGTTCACCATCGCCACCGCGACGACCTCGCCGCTCATCTTCGTGGCGGGCGGGATCCCCGTGCACGACGCGGCCGGCGTCGTCGTGGGCGCGATCGGCGCCGGTGGCGGCTCGCCCGAGCAGGACCATGAGGTCGCGGCGACCGCGGTCGGTGCGCTGTGACCGGGGCGGTCATGCGTTCGGTGGTGTTCGAGAAGCCGGGACCGGCGTCGGTGCTGCACGTGATCGAGCGGGACGTCCCGCCGGTGGGCGCGGGTGAGGTCCGCGTCCGGGTCGCGGTGGCCGGGGTCAACCCGACCGACGTCGGCGCGCGGGCCGGGCGGGGGACCACCGACGGCACGACGGCCGCGGTGCACGTGCCGGGGCAGGACGGCGCCGGCGTGGTGGACGCGGTCGGCGAGGGCGTCACGGGCGTGGCCGTCGGCGACCGGGTCTGGGTCTGGGACGCCGCCTGGCGGCGGTCGGAGGGAACCACCCAGCAGTACGTCGTGCTGCCGCAGCGGCACGTCGTCGCGCTGCCGGACGGGGTGTCGTTCGACGTGGGGGCCGCCCTCGGCATCCCGGCGCTGACCGCGCACCGAGCCCTGACCAGCGCGGCCGACGGCCCGCGGCGGCTGGCCCCGGGCGCCCTGGCCGGGCGGACCGTCCTGGTGGCCGGGGGCGCCGGAGCGGTCGGCAACGCGGCGATCCAGCTGGCCAAGTGGGCCGGCGCGACAGTGCTGACGACGGTCGCCGGACCGGCCAAGGCGACCCTGGCCCGGGCGGCCGGAGCCGACGTGGTGATCGACTACCGGGCCGAGGACGTCGTGGCCCGGGTCCGCGAGTCGGGCCGCGCCCCGGACGTGATCGTCGAGGTGGCGGCGGCCCACAACATGGCCCTGGACGTGGAGGTCGTGGCCGAGCAGGGGACGATCGCCATCTACACGCCCGGGTCCGGCCCGCTGCCCGTGCCGGCCGCGAAGTGCATGGTCAAGAGCGTCCAGCTGCAGTTCATCCTGACCTACGTGACGACCACCGAGCAGAAGGACGCCGCCGTCGCCGCGGTCACCGAGGCCGTGGCGGACAAGGCTCTCCGGGTCGGCGCGGACGCCGGCCTGCCGCTGACCCGGTTCCCGCTGGCCGAGGCGGCGGCCGCCCACCAGGCCGTGGAGAAGCACACGGTGGGCAAAGTCCTGATCGACATCCCGTGAGAGACGGCGGAGGGGCCGGCGGTCACACCGGTCGAACGACGTATGGGCGCCGGCCGGGACCGCCGAACGATGAGGGGGTGACGACACAGCGGATCCCGCTCAACACGTTCGCCGTCGGATTCGGGCTGGCTGGGGTGGCCGAGGCGTGGAGTGCGGCGGCGCCCGTGCTCGGGCTGCCGGGGTGGGCGCCGCAAGTGTTCTGGGTGATCGCCGCGGTTGCCTGGTTGTGGCTGGTGACCGCGCACCTCGTCCGCGGCGTCCGGGCCACCCAGCGGCTGCGCGATCAGCTACGGCATCCGGCCCAGGGGCCGCTGGCCGCGCTGGTGCCCGTGGTCGCCCTGCTGCTCGGGGCCGACCTCAGCCGGTACGCGGCGGGCGCCGGCCGCCTGGTCGTGGTGCTGGCGCTGGTCGCGGCGGCGGTGTTCGCCGGCTGGCTGATCAGCACCTGGCTGCGGGGCGAGCTGGAGCTGGCGGCGGTGCACGGCGGCTACCTGCTGCCGACGGTCGCGGCCGGGCTGGTCGGGGCCGACGCCGCGGCCACCGTGGGCCTGCCGGAAGTCGGCTGGGCCGCGTTCGGCGTCGGCGTCTTCTTCTGGGTCGTGGTGACCACGCTGATCCTGCTGCGGATCATCGTCCGGCCCGCCCTGCCCGACGCGCTGACGCCGACCCTGGCCATCCTGCTGGCCCCGCCGCCGGTGGCCGGGCTGGCCTGGTTCGCCCTGGCCGGGCCGGTCGCGAGCCCGGCGCCGGCCGCCCTGGCCGGGCTCGCGGCGCTGTTCGTCCTGATCCAGCTCGCGCTCGTCCCGCGCTATCGGCGGCTGACCTTCTCGCTCGGCTTCTGGTCGTTCACCTTCCCGACGGCGGCGACCGTCGCGTTCACCTTCGAATGGCTCGAGATCACCGCGGCCCCCGGGCGGTCGGCGATCACCGCCGTCCTGCTGATCGCTTTGACCGGGTTCGTCGGCGTTCTCGGTGTCCGGTCGGTGCGGGCCCGGACCACGGCGCTGCGCACGCTGACCGTGGCCGATGACAAAGACGCTACCGTTCGGTGAGTTCGCGATCTTGGGAGCGTGGGGTGCCGGTTCTGGTCGAGGTGGAGAACCTCGTGAAAAGCTTTCCGCTCGGACGGGGCGGACCGGTCGTGCCGGTGCTGCGGGGCATCACGGCGCAAGTCTCGCCGGGAGAGTTCGTCGCCGTGGTCGGCCCGAGCGGGTCGGGGAAGTCGACGCTGCTCTACTGCATGTCCGGGCTGGAACCGGCGACCGCCGGCGAGGTGCGCCTGTTGGGCCGTACGGTGGGCTCGCTCAGCCGCAATGCGCTGGCGACCCTGCGCCGCGACCACATCGGGTTCGTCTTCCAGTCGTACAACCTGATCCCGTCGCTGACCGCGCGCGAGAACGTCGCCCTGCCGGCCCGCCTGGCCCGCCGCCGCATCAGCGCGACCGAGATCGATCAGGCGCTGGCCGATGTGGGCCTCACCGAGCAGGCGTCGCACCGGCCGGGCGCCCTCTCCGGCGGCCAGCAGCAGCGCGTGGCTCTGGCCCGGGTGCTCGCCCTGCGGCCCGACGTGGTCTTCGCCGACGAGCCGACCGGCGCCCTCGACACCGAGTCCGGCGCCCAGGTGCTCGACCTGTTGGCCAAGGTGCCGGGCGACGGCCGCTCGCTGATCATGGTGACCCACGACCTGCAGGCGGCCGCCCGGGCCGACCGGGTGCTGGTGCTGCGGGACGGCGTGATCCACCGCGAGCTCGACCACCCCAGCGCCGACGACGTGTTCACCGCGATCACATGCTGAGGCTGATCCTGAGCGACCTGGTCGCCAACGCCCGGATCTGGCTCGGCACGCTGCTGATCGCCCTGGCCACAGGGACGGTGGGTGCGGTGGCGGCGAGCGACATCCGAACCGCCATCGAGGCCGGGGGCACGGACGCCCTCGCCCTGTACGCGATCAGCGGCGTGATGATCGCCTTCACCACGATCACCGCGCTGATCGTCGCCGGCTCGGTGGCCGGCCTGACCGTGGCGCTGCAGCAGCGGGCGTACGCGTTGTGGCAGCTGGTCGGCGTCCGGCCGGCGTACGTCCGGATCGTGGTGACCACCCAGCTGCTCGTCGTCTCGTTGATCGGGAGCGTGCTCGGCTGCCTGGCCGCGCTTCCGCTCCTCGGGCCGCTCTATAGGTTCTCGCTGGCCGGCTCGCCCGAGCTGGCCGATCTGCGCCCGGTCCTCGGCGCCGGCGGGGCCGTTCCGGTCGTGGTGTTCGTGACCCTCGTCGTCACGCTGGCCGGTTCACGCAGCGCCGGCCGGGCCGCCCGGACGCCGCCGATCCGGTCGCTGCACGAGACCGACCGGCCCGACCAGCCGATGACCGCGGGCCGGTGGGTGGGCGGCCTGATCGCGGTGCTGGCCGTGGCCGGCATCGTCGCCAGCCTGCCCGGCACCGCGCCGGACCAGCTCTCCGTCCCGTTGATGCTGATCGCCCCCCTGACCGCGGGCGTGCTGGCCGCCTTCGCGCCGCTGTACCTGGCCCGGTTGCTGCGCGGGTGGACCGCCCTGGTGCCCGACCAGATCTCGAGCGCCTGGTATCTGGCCCGCAGCAGCACCGCGTACGGCGTCGCCCGCAGCACCGCCACGATCAGCCCCATCACCGTCGCGGTGGCCCTGGCCGGCGGCCTGTACGCGGCGAACGGCACCGCCTCGGACGGCGGGACGGTGACGGCGGGCTCGGTCGTCCTGCTGCTCGGCGGCCCGCTGCTGCTGGCCCTGCTGGGGGCCACGGCCACCATCTTCATGGCCGGCCGCCGCCGCGACCGCGAGTTCGCCCTGGTCGTCGCGGCCGGCGCGACCCGGGCCGTGGTGCTGGCGGCCGCCGCGTGGGAGGCGGTCATCTACACCGTCACCGCCACGATCCTGGGCGCGGTGGCCGTCGGTGTCGCCGCGCTGGCCGGGGGATGGGCGGCGGACACGGGGACGCCCTCGTTCGGCCTGGCCGCGATCGGCGCGGTCGCCGGCATCGGGCTGCTGCTGACCCTGGTCGCGACCGTGCTGCCGACCGCGGTCGCCCTGCGCCGGGACCTGCCGCAGACCCTCGCCGCGGAGTGAGGGCGCCGCGGCCCGCGGAGAGCCGCTCAGTCCTTTCCGGCAGGCTGCCGATGGAGGGAGTATGCGGTGGGCTCGCGGTGCGCTCGGCTATTGGCGGTCCGCGGCCCTGCCCCTGCTGATCTGGCTGCTGGTGGCCCTGGTGGCGACGACCGGGCTGCTGTGGCAGCAGCACAACAGCCGGCAGGCCACGGCGCAGCGGTTCGAGCTGCGGGTCGCGCTGATGCGGGACTTCGTCACCAGCTACACCGCCGACCTCATCCAGCGCGAAGGCGTGCAGGCCCGGGCGTCGCTGACCGGCGCCACGGTCGAGGCGTCACAGTTCAAGCAGGCCGTCGCCGGGTTCGGCTATCCGGCCGCGGTGCTGCTCGACTCGCGCGGCCGGGCGGTGCAGGTCACGCCGGCCGACCCGAGGGCGATCGGCCAGGATCTGGCTTCCCGGTACGGGCATCTGCGCACTGCCCTGAACCAGGGCATCCCGGCGGTGTCGCCGGTCGTGCGGTCCGCCGTCCGGGGCGAGCCGGTGGTGGCCTTCGCCGTGCCGTTCGACTCCATGGCCGGCCGGCGCGTGTTCTCGGGCGCGGTCGCGATCCGGGACAGCCCGCTGTCGGCGTACCTGAGCAGCGCTCTGTCCCTGGCCGGAGCGCAGATTCAGCTGGTCGACTCCACCGGCAGCATCGTGGCCGCCAACCGGCCCCTGAGCATCGGCGCCATCCCCACCCTGGCCGGCGAGAACGCGCCGCTGGCGGCGGCCGTGAAGCAGAAGGCGCACAGCCGGTACCGGGCCGGCGGGCAGTGGTGGCGATACACGGTCGTCCCCATCGCCGGCACACCGTGGCAGCTGTCGGCCACGGTCAGCGAGAACGTGCTGTACGCGGCGCAGGCCGGCAGCGAGATCGCCGGCCGGGCCGCCCTGATCGGCGCGGCGGCGGTGGGGCTGCTGGTGGTCGCGGCCATCGCCCGGGCCCGGCGCAGCCGCCAGGAGCTGGCCACCAGCGAGCAGCGGTTCCGGAAGGTCTTCGACGACGCCGCCGTCGGCATGACCCTCACCGACACCCACGGCCGGCTGGTCCGCGTCAACCCGGTCGCCTGCCAGCTGTTCGGCCGGTCCGAGGCCGACCTCATCGGCCGCCACTACATCGACCTGATCCACCCGGACGACGTCGACCGGGTGCGCGACCACGGCCGGGACTGGTTCGAGCAGGGCGTCGAGGGCATCCGCCTCGACCATCGGTTCCTGCACGCCGACGGGCACGTCATCGAGGCCTCGATCACCAGCGCCGTGCTGCGCGACAGCGACGGCCTGCCCACGCACTTCGCCACCCACATCGTCGACATGACCGAGCGCCACGCCCTGGAACGGGCCCGGCTGGCCAACGAGGCCGAGCTGGCCGAGCGGGCCCACCAGCTGCAGGAGGCCAACGCCAACCTGGCCGACTTCATCGCCATGCTCAGCCACGACGTCCAGCAGCCGCTGACCAAGATCGTGGGGCTGGGCGAGCTGCTGCTGGAGGACTGGGAGGTCGCGCCCGAGCAGGACAAGCACGGCGACGTCGTACGCATCACGGCCGCCGGTCATCGGGCCAGCGAACTGGTCAACGACGTCCTCACCCTGGCCCGCCTGGACGCCGGCGCCATGCGAGCCCGGCCGGTCAGCGTCGACCTCTGCCACCTGGTCCGCTCGGTGGTCAGCGCCACCCAGGCCGGCGAGGCCACGCCGACCACCGTCGTCGCTCCCGACCAGACCCGCGGCCTGGCCGACGGCAAGCTGCTCGAACTGATCCTGGGCAACCTGCTGGCCAACGCCACCAAGTACGGCAAGCCGCCGATCGTGGTGACCGTGGCCAACCGCCGCGACCACGTCGAGATCCGGGTCGCCGACCACGGCGAGGGCGTGCCGGAAGCCTTCGTGCCCCACCTGTTCGACCGGTTCGCCCGGGCCGAGAGCGGGGTCGCCACCACCACGGCCGGCACCGGTCTCGGCCTCTACCTGGTGCGGCAGCTGGCCGAGGCGAGCGGGCTGGACGTCAGCTACGAGCCCAACCAGCCCTGCGGCGCCGCCTTCCTGGTCACCGTCCCGTTCGCCGAGCAGGCCCCGCACCCGGTCCGGTCCGGCTTCACCCGGGCCGGCCTGAAGGCTCACGGCATGGACGCCTCGGCTCGCGACCGTACCCGCCCGGCCGGCTGACCCGCCCCGCCGGCCGGCAACTACAACGCTGGTATGAGATGCCTGCTGCGGTGGTGGGAGATCGGGCCCCGAACCCTTCCGCGCCGCGGAACCGGTCTGCTTTCGTGAGGCCTCCGATGCCAATTGAAAGGGATTCTCATGGGGGCAAATCTGCTGCGCCGGGCGGTCACCGTGGCCGCCTCGGCGGCCGTGCTGGCCGGCCTGATCGCCACGCCGGCCGCGGCGGCGCCGGTCAACCGCGACGTCTGCAAGACCGTGAAGAACACGGACGGCACGTTCTCGTTCGCGGCCTGCGTCTTCATCAACTCCAACGACGAGCGGGACGACCTGACCTACCGCGTCGACGCATGGCGGGTCTGGAACATCCCGCTGGCCCGTGGCGGCCACACCGACCTGCTGACCAACGTCGTCTGGCACGGGGTGAACTGGAACCAGGTGTCACCCCCGCAACCGGTGACCATCAACTTCGGCAACATCGCCGAGGGCGACACCGACGACTGGTACCAGGGCGGCTGGTACGTGCCCAAGCAGAACACCGTCTGGGTCGAGGTGCACGACCCGTTCGCCCCGAAGTGCCAGCGCGTCTTCTTCAACGAGGGCGGCGGCACCGCCGTCACCACCTGCTAGGCGGTTGTGCGGCGCAGGGCCAGGGCGGTGCCGGTCAGGGCGAGGGCGGCGGCGCCCGCGGCCGACCACATGATGGCGGGCAGCGTGGGCGGCACGAGCCATTCCGTGGTGACCACGAGGGCGGCGGTGGCGGCCCACAGGGGAGCCGAGGGCCAGCGGCCGCCCGCCGCCACCTGGGCGTTGACCAGCACGAAGACCAGCGCGTAGAGGGCGCCGGTGGTGGCGAAGACGGGGGCATACCGGCCGAGGCCGGTGTAGTCGTCACCACCGGCCAGGTGGAAGGCCAGGCCGCCGGCGAGGGCGGACGCCGCGATCAGCACGGCGCCGCAGCCGGCGACCAGGCCGGCCGCGATCAGCAGGGCGCGGCGGCTGCCCTGGGCCAGCTTGGGCAGGGCCAGCACGGTGACCACCTGCGGGGCCCACAGCGCGCCCTTGGTCAGCACGGCGCCGACCGCGTAGGCGCCGGACGCGTCGGCCGGCAGCAGGTGGCGGGCCAGGATCACGTCGGCGTACGAGACGGCCAGCATGGCCAGGGTGGCCGAGCCGGCGGTGAAGACCTGCCGCGCGGTGAGGCCGTGGTCGCCGGGCGGGGCGCCGGGCGTACGGGCCATGACCGCCAGCACCGGCGGCACGCCCAGCGCCAGCACCGTGGCCAGCAGCACCGAGCCGGTCAGGCCGAGTCCCAGCACCAGACCGGCGACGAGGCCGATGTACCGGCCCGCGGCCAGCACCGACATGCCCAGCGCCAGCCGCAGGAAGCGCTCGTCGCCCTGCAGCTCGCCGAGCCGTCGGCCACTGAGGACGATCGCGAAGGTGTAGACGGCCAGCAGCGGAATCAGCACCGGCGGCAGGTCGAGCAGCGGGCCGGCCACCGGCGTCAGCAACAGAACCGCGCCGCCGCACACGAGCGCGGTGATCAGGGCGACACGGCCGGCGGTGGCGCCGGGGTGGCGGGCCCGGCGCACCGCCATCGCGATCTGCAGGCCGGTGCCGGGCACCGAGGCGATCGCGACGATGGCCAGCACGGTGGCCAGCGCGCCCAGCTCGGCCGCGCTCAGCCGGCGGGCGCCCAGCACCGGCACCACGTACCCGAAGGCGTTGGTGACCGCGCCCGCGACCGTGACCGCCGCGCCGGACAGCCCGATGCGGGTCTTCAGAGTCGGCCCTCCGCGACCGCTCGCGTGATCCACGGGATCACCTCGTCGAGCATGTCGTCGAGCGTCGTGCCGGCGGTGAAGCCGAGCACGTCGCGGGCCTTGGTCACGTCGGGCACCCGCATGGCCACGTCGTGCGCGAACGGCTCGTCGCTGACGTGGCGGAAGGGCACCTCGGCTCCCTTGACCTTGCGCCAGATCAGCTCGGCCAGTTCGAGCACCGTCGTCGACTGCGCGGTCGAGAGGTTGAAGTCCTCGTTCCGGGCGGCCTCGTGCTCCATGGCGGTGACGATGCCGCGGGCCAGATCACCGCCGTACGTGTAATGCCGCACCTGTTCGCCGGAGCCCAGGACGTGCAGCGGGTCCTGTCCCTTGAGGACCTTCTGCACCAGGTCCGGCACGACGTGCGACATGGCCAGCTTGACGTTGCCCGACAGCACCTCGGCGTTGCCCAGGGCGCGGCCCTCGCCGACGCCGACGCAGTTGAACGGCCGGACGATCGTGTACGGCAGCTGGTACTGATCCCAGGCGGCGCGGGCGTAGTACTCGACGGCCAGCTTCTGGAACCCGTACGAGGAGCGGGGCGGCGGAACGGCCTTCTCGTCGCCCTCCTTGCTCGGCCAGCGGTCGGTCGACTCGTACACCATGGACGACGAGATGTAGGTGACCTTCTGCAGCCGGCCGTCCCGGTGGGCGGCGATGGCCGCGTCGCACGAGGACGCCATGATCCGCTCGTTGGTGGCCAGCAGGTCGTACGCGTACGTGTGGAAGTACGAGATGCCGCCGATCATGGCCGCGCCCGCGATGAAGTGGTCGCAGCCCTCGAGCAGCTCGCCGACCAGCCGCGGGTCGCGGGCGTCGCCCTCGACGAACCGGAAACGCGGGTGGTCGTCGTAGGCGTGCGCCACCTTGCCGTACTTCGAGTAGTCGTCGAGGCCCACCACCTCGTGCCCCCGGCCGAGAAGTTCCTCGACCAGGTAGCCGCCGATGAACCCGGCCGAGCCGGTGACCAGAACCTTCGTCACGTGCGGGTGCTCTCTTTCTTGACAGCGGTGTCCGGCTTGCGGGCGGCCCAGCGGGCGGCGAGCTGGTCGTCGGTCAGCCGGGGGCCGAACGCGAAGAAGTACCAGCGCAGATAGCTCGGCATGAACCGGCCCACGTCGAAGTTGGACTGACCCAGCTGCCGGTCGAGCCAGATCGTCGGGATCTCGGCCACCGGGCGGCGCATGCGGGTCGCCTTGGCGGTCAGTTCGATGCCGATCTCGAACCCGGTGTTGGACTCGATGCCCACTTCCCGGACGAAGGACGTGTCGTACGCCTTGAAGCTGTTCGTCGCGTCCCGGGTGCCCACCCGGGCCAGCCACCACAGGGTGCGCCCGGCCCAGCGCGAGGCCATCCGCTTGAACCGCGGCCCGCCCACCTGCTGCCCGCCCGGCATGTAGCGCGAGGCCGCGGCCACCACGACGCCCCGGTCGACCAGCCGGGCCAGGTCGTCGATCTGCCGGGGGTCGTCGCAGCCGTCGGCCATGGTGACCACGGCGACCGGCGCCGCGGCGGCGTCGATGCCGAACCGGATGGCGTTGGCCGGCCCCCGCCCGTACGTGTTGAGGACCGTCCGCACCCGAGGGTCGTGCTCCGCGAGTTGCTGCGCGTACGGCACTGTCGTGTCCTCGGGCATGTCGTGCACCACGAGGATTTCCGCCGGCAGCAGCACCTCGCGCAGGATGCGCTGCAGGTGGCGGACGACGTCCTCGCCCTCGTTGTAGACGGGGATGACCACCGAGACCCGGGGCGTCACACCAGCACGCCCGTTCCGGTCAGCCCCCACATGTCGATCAGCGGCGTGTCCGTCTCGAGCTCGGCGTACTGCGCGTGCGGGGCCGCGATGATCAGCAGGTCGGCCCGTTTCAGCACGTCGTCGAGCGGCAGGAAGCGGTCGTCGCGCACGTGCGGGTCGGTGCACAGCGTCTCGCGCGCCTTCAGCATCAGGATTTTCCGCAGCTTGTAGGCGAGGCTGTCGCGGGAGTCGTCGCTGCCACCCTTGAACGCCATGCCCAGGATGCCTACGGTCAGCTCGCTCAGATCGAACCGGTCTTCCAGCCGCGACACCAGATACAGCGGCAGCCCCTCGTTGATCAGCATCGCCGAGTGGCCCAGCACGAAGTTGTTCCGGTTGAACGCGGCCAGCTGCATCGTGTCCTTGAGCAGGCACGGCCCGGCCGCGAAGCCCGGCATCGGCAGGTCGTCGGCCCGCGGGTACTCGAAGGTGACCGCGTGCCGGATCCGCGCGAAGTCGAGCCCGAAGTCGTTGGCCATCATCCAGAACTGGTTGGCCGCGGCGAACTTCAGATAGCGCCAGGTGTTGGTGAACAGCTTGGCCAGCTCGGCCTCCTCCGGCTCGAGCCGGACGATCGAGTCGGTCAGGGTGCGGAACAGCTTCTCGGCCCTGTCCAGGGCTTGCGGCGTACGCGCGGCGACGATCTGCGGCAGCTCGAAGAGCTCGGTCATCGCCTTGCCCTCGGCGATCCGCTCCGGGCAGAACGCGACGTCCACCTTCAGCCCGCGGCCGGCCAGCAGCCGCTCGGTCAGCGCGGTGACGCCGGGGTAGACCGTGCTGCGCAGCACGATGAGCTGACCGTCGCGCAGATGCTCGACGCCGCGCTCGATGGCCCGGGGCACCGCGCCCAGGTCGGGGTTGAGGTGCTCGTCGACCGGGGTGCCGACCACGACGATCAGCGCGTCGGCCCGGCCCACGCTCGACGAGTCGGTGGTGGCCGTCAGCCGGCCCGCCGCGACCGCCTCGGCCAGCAGCTCGGCCGCGCCGTGTTCAGCGAAGGGCATCACTGCCCGGTTGACCCGATCGACGGCTGTCGCATCGATGTCGTACAACACGACGGAGAGTCCGCGCGAGGCCAGCGCGATGCCCAGGGGCAGCCCGACACGGCCGCAACCACCCACGACGCAGACGTCCACACACGGCTCCCTTCACTTCGGTGCCTGGAGGTTACTCGTGAGTCAACTTCGGGTCTACCCATGTGCGAAACAGGCACTATGGTTCGTCACCATGGCCGGCACCCTCTCCACCCACTTGAGCTCGGCACTGCCGTCGCGCACGGTCGCGGCGGCGGTGCGATTCGCCTATCCCCGGGTCGAACCGGAGCTGGCGCGGCTCGCCTCGTACGCGTCACGAGGCGGCACCGCCGTCGATGTCGGCGCCTGGTACGGGCCGTGGACCCGCGGCCTGCGCCGGATCGCCGACCGGGTCGTCGCGATCGAGCCGACGGCCGAGCTGGCCCACAGTGTCGCCACCGCTTTCCCGGACGTGCGGGTGGTCGAGGCGGTCGCCTCCGATCACGCCGGCACGGCCGAGCTGTACCTGCCGCCGGGCGGCCCGGGCACCGGCACCTCGTCGCTCGAGCAGCCGACCGGGCGCGCGGTGACGGTCCGGCGGATCGTCCTGGACGAGCTGGAGCTGACCGACGTCCGGTTCCTGAAGATCGACGTGGAGGGGCACGAGGTGCCGGCGTTGCGCGGCGCCGAGCGCACGTTGCGGCGGGACAAGCCGCTGCTGATCGTCGAGCTCGAGGAGCGGATCCAGCCGGTCGAGCCGGTGCTCGAGCTGCTCGGCGGGTGGGGCTACCGGCCGTACGTGATGCCGTCCGGCCGTTGGATCCCGCTGTCCGAATTCGACCTGATCGGCCATCAGCGCCAGGCCCTGGCCCGGGTCGGGCAGAGCTTCGCCCGCCGGGTGGTGTGGCCGCGTCCGCGCTACGTCAACATGGTCCTGTTCCGCCCGGAGCGCCGCTCGTGAACCGTGTTCTGAGGAATCCCGTCGATGTCGTCGCGGGCGTGCTCATCCTGCTCAGCGTGGCCTGGCGGGCGGTCGTCTCGCACCGGGGCTTCCTGGCCATCGACGACTTCCCGATCATGTCCCAGGCCGACGCGTACGGGCTGGACTTCGAGCATCTGTTCGGGCTCTACAACAACCACTTCATGCCGGGCGGGCGGCTGATCACGCTGGCCGTCGAGCGGCTGGCCGGCTACGACTACACGCCGCTGCTCGTGCTCATGCTGCTGGGCCAGCTCGCCGTCGGGATCGCCTTCTACCGCCTGCTCAAGCTGATGCTGCCGGCCGGGTGGGGGCTGCTGCTGCCGCTCTGCGTACTGGTCTTCAACCCGCTGACCCTCGAGGTCACGGCCTGGTGGGCGGTCGGCGTCAACCTGCTGCCCATGCAGCTCGCGATGATCCTGGCCGTCGGGGCCCAGGTGCGTTACATGCGCACGGGCGACCGCCACCACCTGGTCTCGCTGGCCGCCGCGGTGCTGGTCGGCCTGCTGTTCTTCGAGAAGGTGCTGTTCGCGATCCCGCTCGTGTTCCTGGTCGCGCTCTGC
This sequence comes from Paractinoplanes pyxinae, assembly GCF_026626335.1. Lineage (GTDB taxonomy): Bacteria > Actinomycetota > Actinomycetes > Mycobacteriales > Micromonosporaceae > Actinoplanes > Actinoplanes pyxinae. The sequence continues at coordinate 304,136 of NZ_JAPNTZ010000001.1, forward strand.
CTGTACGCCCCCGGCGGCCCGATCCGCGCGTTGGTCACGACGATCCGGCGCTGGTGGCAGTCCTGGCTGCTGCTGACCGTCATCGCGCTCGTCTACCTGGGCGCCTACCTGGCCATGTCGACCGCCTCCACGCTGCGGCAACCGTCGTCGGCGGGGGAGGTGGGCACGTTCTTCGGGCAGTACTTCGGCGAAGCGCTGGCCCCCGGGCTGCTCGGCGGGCCGTGGAGCTGGCTGGCCGCGGGCGACGGCACCGCGGTGGTGGCGCCGACGACGGCCGCCCGCTGGGCGTCCTGGATGCTGATGCTGGCGCTGGTGGCCGGGACGATCTGGTGGCGCCGCTGGGTGGCGGTGCGCGCGTGGACCCTGCTGGTGTTGTTCACCGGGCTGGCCGGCGGCCTGCTGGCGGCGACCCGGCTCGGCTCGGGCTTCAGCGGGGTGGCCGGCCTGGTGCCGCGCTACCTGGGCGACGTCATCGTGGTCGCGGCTCTTTGCGTCGGCTTCGCGATATGCGGCCTGCGGCGGACTGACGACACTGTTGAAGAGCGCCGGGCGCCGGTGCCGTTGGCGGCGGCGGCCGCGGTTCTGCTGCTCGCCAGTAGCGTCCTCAGCAGCGTCGACTTCTCGTCCGACTGGTCCGAGAAATCCGGGCGCGACTACCTCCGTACCGCGCAAGCCGATCTTTCCATGGCCGAGGCGGGCACCGTCTTCATGGATCAGCCGGTGCCCGAGGAGGTGGTGCCGAGCATGTCGAGCCCGTGGAACATGCAGTCGCGGTTCTTCGGCCCGCTCGAGAAGGAGCCGGTCTTCGTCACCGAGGCCCAGCGGCTGTCCATCTTCGACGCCTCGGGGCACATCCGCCCGGCCTGGGTCGACGGCGTGCGGGCCGAGCCCGGCCCGGTGAAGGGCTGCGGCTACCAGGTGACCAAGGGCCGCACGGTCCGCATCCCGCTGCAGTCCGAGGTCGTCGACTACTGGCAGGTGCTGCGGATCGGCTATCTCAGCGACAAGGAGACCACGGCCACGGTCCAGGTCGGGGACCACCCGGCCCGCACGTTCGCGGTGCGCCGCGGCCTGAACGCGATGTTCGTCCTGATGCTGGCCGGCGGCGACGAGGCGACCCTGAAGGCCGACGACCCGGCGGCCAACATCTGCACCGACGAGATCGAGATCGGCACGCTGGTGCCCCAGCCGGTCGGGTGAGAACGCACGCCGTCGCCGGCGCGGTCACCGCGGTCGTCCTGGCCCCGCTGGCCTGGCCCGGCTACGCGCTGCGGTACGACATGGTGTTCGTGCCGCGGCAGCCGCTGAACTGGGAGATGCTGGCCCCGGCGGACTCGCTGCCGCGGGCGGTGCCGCTGGACGCGCTGGTGTCGCTGGCCAACGTGGCGATCCCGGGCTGGCTGCTGCAGCGGATCGTGCTGGTGGCGGTGGTCTATCTGGCCGCGCTCGGGGCGGCCCGGTTGATGCCGGCCGCGCGCACCGGGCCGCGGCTGGTGGCGGCTCTCGCGTACGCGTGGACGCCCTTCCTGGCCGAACGGCTGCTGCTCGGGCAGTGGGCACTGCTTCTCGCGTACGCCGCCCTGCCCTGGCTCGTCTCGGCCGCCCGCGACGTGCGCGACCACCGTCCGGGCGGGCTGCCCCGGCTGGTGCTCGCGTCCGCGCTCGCGGCCGTGACGCCCACCGGCGGGCTGATCGCGCTGGCCGCCGTCCTGGTGCTGCTGCCGCTGCGGTCGCGGGCCACCTGGATCGCATTTGTGTCGGTGGCCGGGCTCAACTTGCCGTGGCTGGTGGCCGCGCTGACCGGGCCGGCCGGCGGCGTCTCCGATCCCGAGGGGGTGCCCGCCTTCGCCGCCCGGGCCGAGAACTGGGCCGGCGCCTGGTGGTCGCTGGCCGGCACCGGTGGACTGTGGAACGCCTCGACCGTGCCGGCCAGCCGCGCCTCGGTGCTGACGCCCGTGGTGACGTTGCTGCTGCTCGCCATCGCGGCGGTGGGTCTGCCGCTGCTGCGCCGCCGCCTGCCCGGTCTGACCGACCGGTTGCTGATTCTGGCCGCGGGCGGATTCGTGCTGGCTGCCCTGGGCTCCGGGCCCGGTGAGCCCCTGCTGGAGTGGGTGGTCGGGCACGTGCCGGGCGGCGGACTGCTGCGCGACGGGCAGAAGTTCCTCATCCCGTACGCGTTGATCCTCGCCCTGGCCTTCGGGGCCGGCGCCGAGCGGCTGGCCGGCGCCCTGGCCCGCCGCTTCGAGCCGTCGGCGGGCCGGGTGCTGCTGGGCGGGCTCCTGCTGCTGCCCGTGGCGGTCATGCCCGATCTGGCCTTCGGCGGCCTCGGCGCGCTCAAGCCGGTCCACTACCCGGCCGACTGGGACGCCGTGGCCCGGCAAGTAGCCGCAGCGCCCGGCGACGTGCTCTCGCTGCCGTTCGAGGGCTACCAGAGCTATTCCTGGACGGACGGCGTGGTGGTGCGCGACCCGGCGCCCCGCTACCTGGACGCCCCGGTGCTGATCAACGACGCCCTGCGTGTCGGAACCGTGACCGTCGACGGGGAGAGCCCGCGCGCGGCCGAGGTCCAGCGGCATCTCGCGGCCGGCCGGCCCGCCGCCGAACTGGGCTTCCGCTGGGTGCTGGTGCGCGTCGGCGCGGGGGCCGGACCGCCCGCCGAAGTCCTGGCTGGACTCCGGCCCGCCTATGCGGGAGAGTATCTGCAGCTCTGGTCGAACTCGTCGGTAACATCCACTTCACCAGCGAACTTCGACCGGCGTATATTCGCGCTGGCCGCCCACGCGGCCTTCGCCGTAGTCGTGATCTTCTATGCGCTCGCGCTCCTGCGGACGCGGCGAAGATCATGGTAGGGTCCGCCAACTCGAACCGGGGAGGGAGAAAAAGCATGGCCAAGCTGGCAACGATCGTTGTCGCCCTGGTCGCCGGGGGCATTCTCGGCGCCGTGGGCATCATCGCCACCATGGGCGCGGTCAACCCGTCCGCCGACCGCGTCGCCCAGACGAGCGAGATCGTCGATCCCGCGACGAGCGTCTACGGAACCCGCTGACCCGACTTCCCCGGCTGAGCCGCGGGAAGGTGCCCGGCGACCACCTGGGCGAAGGCCTCACCGGTCATCGCCCAGGTGAAGCGCCGGGCGTACGAGGCGGCGGCGCAGCCCATGCTCGCCCTCCGCTGAGCGTCCAGCAGCAGCTCGCGGGTGGCCCGGAAGAAGTCGAACTCGTCCTCGACCAGCACGCCGGTCTCCCCGTCGGCCATCGCGTCGACCACGCCGCCCGCGGAGCGGAAAGCCACCGACGGCGTGCCCCGCGCGCCGGCCTCCACGATGGTCAGTCCCCAGCCCTCCTTGATCGAGGGCTGCAGCATCAGCCACGAGCCGCACAGCAGCTCGTGCTTGTGCTCCTCGGTGATGAAACCGGCGAACCGCACGTGCTTCTCGATGTCCAAGTCTTCCGCGAGCTGGCGCAGCGGCTCGTCCCACCACCCGTGCCCGGCGACCACCAGCTCGATGTCGGGCATCTCGGTGGCCAGCAGCGCGGTCGCCCGCATGGCCAGCTCGACCCGCTTGTGCGGAACCAGGCGTCCGAGAACGATCAGGCTGGGGTGCAGCGTGCGCGGCACCTCGGGACCGACCACGGCGGACGTGCCGTTGTGGATGACGGTGATCCGGTGCCGGTCGACGCCGAGGCCGGTCAGCTCGCCCCGGGTCGACTCCGAGACCGTGACGTAGCGGCACCGGCGGTAGACCCGGACGGCCAGCTTGGACTCGATCCACCAGCCGATCCGGGCCACCCGGGGGCTGAACAGCACCGGCCACTGCTCCCGGTGCACGTGGTGCACCAGCGCGATCACCGGCCGCCGGGCGTAGAGCTTGCTGAGGAACGGGATGCCGTTGCCGACGTCGACGATGACGTCCGGGCGGCCCAGTCGGCGCCGCGACAACGGACCGATTCCGAACAGGCCCGCGAGGTAGATCAACGCCGCGAAGAGGTATACGGTGTGCCGACCGCCGCGGCGGACGATCCGGAGGCCGTCCGGGTTCGTCTCCTCGGCCGGCGCCACGCCGTAGGCCTGACAGACGAGGGTCGCGCGGTAGCCCCGGGAAACCATTTCGGCGGCCACCCGCTCGAGGAACACCTCCGAACCGCCCCCCTCCGGGTGGGCAGTGTCCCGCCAGTTCAGGAACAGTACGTGGGCGCCGAAGACATCGGTCATGGTCTACTCGTTCACACCCCTACTGGCGAGTACGATTCACGGTCGCGTCACATTAGGGCAGCCTGCCGAGAAACCGCAACGCCTTCGTCGATGGAGGGAAGAGACCAGTGGCCGACGGGAGTCTCCGCGCGCGACCGGAGTTCTGGCCGGTCACGCTGCTGAGCGTCGCGCTGGTCGCCGTGCTCGGCGGATGGAGTGCCATCTCCTATTTGGAGCGCACTCGCAGCGACCCCGGCTGCGCCGAGCGCACGACCCTGCGGGTCGCCGCCGCGCCGAGCGTGGCCCCGGCCGCCGAGACGGTCGCCGAGCGGCTGGCCGGGCGCGAGACCTGCCTGACCGTCGTCGTCGAGGCCCGCCCGTCGGCCGACGTCCTGCGTGACCTGTCCAGGACCGATCCGGCGTCGGCCGCGCCCACCTCGGCCCCGGCCGCCACGCCGGCGCCCGACGTGTGGCTGCCCGAGTCGACGCTGTGGCTGCGGCGGGCCCGGGCGGCCGGCGCGTTCCAGGTGCCGGCCGAGGGCGTGTCCGTCGCCTCGACCCCGGTCGTGCTGGCCCTGACCAGCGCCACGGCCGCCCGGCTGAGCCGCAGCGGCGCGCTGAACTGGACCCGGTTGGTGGCCGACGCGAAGGCGCCGGTGCCGGTGGCGCTGCCCGACCCGGCGATCAGCCCGCTCGGCTTCGCGGCGCTGGTCGGCATCCGGGCCCTGGCCGCCAAGACCCGGCCCGACGACGTGGCGGCCGGCGCGGCGGCGATCATGCGCCGCCTGGCCCCGGACACGGTGTCGGACGGCGCCGGGAAACCCGCCGGATCGGGCGCGGTCGTCAGCACCGAGCAGGCCGTGCTCAGCGGTCCGGGCCAGGTGGCGGTGTATCCGCCGGCCGCGCTGCCCGGCCCCGACTACCCGTACGCCGTTCTCGGTTCGGGCGAAGCGAGCGAAGGCGCGGCCTCGTTCCTGCGCGCGCTGCTCGCCGCCGAGGGCGCCCGGACCATGACCGGCAACGGTTTGCGGACCCCGGACGGGCGGGCCCCGGACGGCATCACCGCCGCCACCAAGGTGCGCACCGGCGTCTACGCGCCCGCCCGGCTGCCCGACGACACCACCGCCCTGAACCTGGTCAACGCGTGGGGCGGGGTGCACATCAGCGCCCGGATGCTGGCCGTCTTCGACATCTCGGGCTCGATGGCGGCGCAGGTGCCGGGCTCGTCGGCGACGCGGCTGTCGGCCACCGTGGCGGCCGCCCAGGGCGGGGCCAAGCTGCTGCTGGGCACCACCGAGATCGGCATCTGGGAGTTCTCGACCAACCTCACCGACGGGCGCGACTACCGCGAGACGGTGCCGGTCGGCCCGGTCGGCCCGCGCCGCGCGCAGATCATCGAGCAGCTGGGCCGGATGCGGGTCAAGCCGAACGGGGGCACCGGCCTCTACGACACCACGCTGGCCGCGTACCGGGACGCCACCCGCAACTGGACGCCGGGCCGGATCAACATGGTGCTGATCCTGACCGACGGGCGCGACGACGACCAGCGCGGCATCAAGCGCGAGGTGCTGCTGCGCGAGCTGGGCGGCCTGGTCGACCGCAAGCGCCCGGTGCCGATCCTGTTCATCGGCGTCGGCCCCGAGATCGACCCGGACGAGTTGCAGCAGATCGCCCGAGCCACCGGCGGCCAGGTGGCGCTGACCAAGGAGCCGTCCGGCATCCGCCAGATCTTCTTCACCGCGCTGGCCGAGTTCAGCTGCCTGCCGCCGAAGTGCCGCCGATGACCGCCGTCGCCGAGCGCCCGCGCCGCCTGGCCGTCGCCGCCGGGGCCGTGCTGCTGATTGTCCTGGCCTTCCTGCAGCGGCCGGGGCGCACCACCTTCGACACCAAGCTCGACCTGGCCGAGAACCCGATCGGCTTCATGGCGCGCTCGCTGCACCTGTGGAACCCGTGGGCCACCTCGGGCGAACTGCAGCAGCAGGCGTACGGCTACCTGTTCCCGATGGGCCCGTTCTTCGCGGCCGGCGACCTGCTCGGCGTGCCGCCGTGGATCACCCAGCGGGTCTGGTGCGCGCTGCTGTTCTGCGCCGCCTACTTCGGCGTGCTGCTGCTGGCCCGGGCCATGCGGATCGGCAACGACACCGGCCGGATCATCGGCGCCCTGGCCTACGCGCTGGCGCCCCGCATGCTCACCGAGATCGGGCCGCTCTCGTCCGAGATGCTGCCGGTCGTCGTGCTGCCCTGGGTGATGCTGCCGCTGGCGTCCGTACGCCGGATAGGTTCGGCCCGGCGCGCGGCGGCACTCTCCGCCCTGGCCGTGATCTTCATGGGCGGCATCAACGCCGCCGCCGTCGTGATGGCCCTGGTGCTGCCCGGCGTCTATCTGCTGACCCGGCCCTGGAACCGGGACATGGTCAAGCTGACCGCGTGGTGGACGGTCTTCGTCACGCTGGCCGCCCTGTGGTGGATCATCCCGCTGTTCCTGTTCGGCCAGTACAGCCTGCCGTTCCTGGACTACATCGAGTCCTCCGCGACCACCACCGCGATCACCTCGCTGTTCCAGGCGATCCGCGGCACCAACCAGTGGAGCGGCTACATCGTCCAGGGTGAGCCGTGGTGGCCGGCCGGCTGGATGCTGGTCGACCGGCCGGTGCTGATGGCCGCGACCGCGCTGGTGGCCGCCGTCGGCCTGGCCGGGCTGGCCCTGCGCGGCCTGCCCGAGAAGCGGTTCCTGGTCTTCGGCATGCTGACCGGCCTGACCCTGCTGACCATGGGCTACGTCGGCACCATGGACAGCCCGTTCGCGCCGCTGATGCGCGACCTGCTCGACGGCCCGCTGGCCCCGCTGCGCAACGTGCACAAGTTCGAGCCGGTGCTGCGCCTGCCGATCGCGCTCGGCCTGACCTATGTGGCCAGCCGGGCGGTCGTCCTGCGCCGGCTGCGTCTGCGGCTGCCGGCCGCTCCGGTGGTGGCCGCGTTGCTGCTGGCCGCGATCGCCCCGGCCTGGCTGTTCGTGCTGCGCCCCGGGCCGGGCTGGTCGCAGGTGCCCGGCTACTGGAGCCAGGCCACCTCGTGGCTGCACGACCAGGACGCCCAGGCCCGTACGCTGGTCGTGCCCGGATCCGGCTTCGCCCAGCACTCCTGGGGCCGTACGGTCGACGAGCCCATCCAGCCGCTGGCCGAGGCGCCGTGGTCGACCCGGCACCAGATCCCGCTCGGCTCCGAGGGCAACATCCGGGTCATGGACACCGTCGAGCAGGTGCTGGCCCAGGGTCGCGGATCGCCCGCCCTGGCCGACTTCCTGGCCCGCTCCGGCTACCGCTACCTGCTGGTGCGTCACGACCTCGACCGGTCGGCCTCGGGCGCCCCGCCGATCGCGGTCGTGCGCCGGGCCATCACCGGCTCGCCCGGCCTGGTGCCGGCGGCCTCGTTCGGCCCGCAGGTGGGTGCGGCCGGGGCGGCGCCCAGCCCGGTCGACGCGAGCGTCTCGGTGCCGGCCATCGAGATCTTCGAGGTCGACCGCCCGGTGCCGACCGTCTCGGCCACCGCGGTCAAGGACGTGCCGACGGTCAGCGGCGGGCCGGAATCCCTGCTCGGCGTGCTCGAACAGGGCCTGGTGAACGGCGCCCAGCCCACGGTGCTGGCGGGCGACCTCGACGCGGCCGGCTTCACCGGGCCGCGCATCGTGACCGACGGGCTGCGGCGGCGCGAGCTCAACATCGGCCGGATGCGCGATAACGTCAGCCAGACCCTGACGGCCGACGAGAAGACCCGCCAGGGCCGCGTACGCAGTGACTTCCTGCCCTTCGACGCCGACGGCCACCAGACGGTCGCCGCGTACCAGGGTGTGCGCTCGGTGCGGGCGTCCAGCAGCGAGAGCTTCGCCGACTCGTTCGGCCCGAGTGACCCGTCCGGGCTGCCGTTCGCGGCGCTCGACGGCGACGTGTCGACGGCGTGGCGCTCCGACGCCTACCAGTCCGCGGTGGGGCAGTGGCTCGAGGTGAAGCTGGAGACGCCGCAGCGGGTGACCGAGGTGACCGTCGACTTCGCCGACGACCTGCGCGTCGCGGCCCCGGTGGCGGCCGTGCGGCTGACCACCGACCAGGGCGTGGTCGATCGCGTCGTCCCGGCCGGCCCCGGGAAGCACCAGCTCTCCACCTTGCCCGGTCTGACCACGACCGTACGGGTCACCGTGCTGGCCCTGCAGCCCGGCTACTCCGGTGCGGTGGCCCTGCGTGAGCTCGGCATCCCCGGTCTGGACGCCCAGCGCGGCCTGCGGGTGCCGGCCGACGTCCCGGCCGGCGCGACCGCGGTCTACGCGTTCGAGCGGGCCCCCCAGCAGCGCGGCGCCTGCTACCCGGCCGGCGAAGTCGTGCGCTGCGACCAGTTCCTGGCCCGCTCGGGCGAGGAGCCGCTGGGCCTCGACCGGTTTTTCACCACCACTGCCACCGCGAACTACACGTTGCGCCTGACCGCCCAGCCCCGGCCCGGCGGCACGCTGCCGCTGACCCGGCCGGTGTCGGCCTCGGCCTCCTCGGTGCTGACCGGCGACGTCACGGCCGGCGCGCACGCGGCGGTCGATGGCGACCCGTCCACCGCCTGGCTGGCCGAGCCCACCGACGAGACGCCGACCCTGCGGCTGTCGTGGGCCAAGCCCCGCCGGCTGGACCGGGTGCGCCTGGTCGTCCCGGACGCGCCGGTCGCGGCCAAGCCGACCCAGGTGCTGATCACCACGCCGAGCTTCAAGACAGTGGTTCCGGTGGGCGACGACGGCCTGGTGGTGTTCCCGGCCGTCACCACGAAACAGCTCGCCATCGCGATCACCGGCAGCCAGGAGGTCGTGGCCGACGCTCGCGGCAACGGCTGGCCCGCGCCGGCCGGTGTGGCCGAGGTCGAGGTGCCCGCGTTCGGCAAGCTGATCACCCCGGCCGCCGACAGCACACCGCTGCTGACCCGCTGCGGGACGGGGCCGAGCGTCGAGATCGACGGGGTGTCCTACCCGACCTCGGTCGCGGGCACGCTGGGCGACGTGCGGGCCGGGCGCGCGCTCAAGGTGACCGTGTGCGACGACTTCGTGAGCGAATCGGTGCCGTTGCCGGCCGGTGAGCACCGGCTGCGGACGGTGCCTTCGGCGGCGTACGTCATCGACTCGGCCACCCTCGCCCGGGGCAAAGCCGCGGCGGTGACCGAGCGACCCGTCGAGGTCGACCGGTGGGAGCCGACCGACCGGCGCGTCGCCGTCGGCAACGGCGTGGAATCGCTGCTGCTGGTGCACGAGAACTACAACGCGGGCTGGACGGCCGATCTGGGCGGGCAGAAACTGCGCGCCGTACGCGTCGACGGCTGGCAGCAGGCCTTCGTGGTTCCGGCCGGCGCCGGCGGCAGCGTGACGCTCGAGTTCACCCCCGACCGCCCCTACCGCCTGGGCCTCGCCGTCGGCGCCGCCTGCATCCTGCTGGTGCTGCTGATGGCCCTCATTCCGGTACGCGGACGCCGGCTCAGCCGGAACTGGCCGCCGCAGGGCTGGATGTTCCGGGGCGTGCCGGGCGGAGCCGGATGGATGGTCGTGCCGCTGCTGGCGCTGGCCGTCGTCCTCGGCGGGGCGGCCGGCGCGTCGCTGCTGCTGGCCATGCTCATCGTGCGCCAGGTGTTCCCCCGAGCACTGCCGGGCATCGCTTTCACCTGCGCCGGGGCGGGCTTCGCGGTCGCCGTCGGCGGGCGCCTGCTCGGCCACGGTCAGGAATGGGCGTACGGCGCCTGGGTGCAGTTGGCCATGCTGGCGGCCGTCTGCGCGGTGGCGGCCACCGCCGCGCCGTCCAGCCGCCGTCGTAAGGATCCGGCGCCGCCGGTCGAGTCCACGGAGGAAATCGTTGGCACCCCACCAGGCGACGCTGAGCCGGTCGATCTCGCTGTTCCGCGCGTTCCTGGTGGAGCAGTCCGACCCTGACCGGTTCTACTCCGAGCTCGCCGGGGACTCGGTGCGCCAGCTGGCCTCCTACGTGGAGCTGGACGGGGCCCGGGTGCTCGATGTCGGCGGTGGGCCGGGCTACTTCGGCAACGAGTTCGAGAAGGCCGGCGCCACGTACCACGGGCTCGACCCGGCGGTCGGCGACTTCGCCGCGTCCGGGGCCGAGGTGCGCGGCATGGTCCGGGGCAGCGGCACCGCCCTGCCGATCAGGTCGGGCTCGGTCGACGTCTGCTACTCGTCCAACGTCCTCGAGCACGTGGCCGAGCCCGAGGCCATGCTCGACGAGATGACGCGGGTGACCAAGCCGGGCGGCACGATCTTCGTTTCGTACACGCCGTGGCTGTCCCCGCACGGCGGCCACGAGACCGGGCCGTGGCATCTGCTGCTCGGCGGCAAGGGCGCCCGGCGCCGCTACGTTCGCCGCAACGGCCAGGAGCCCAAGAACCGCATCGGCGAGACGCTGTTCGCCATCAGCGCGGCCCGGAGCATGCGCTGGACGAACGCGGCGCGCCGGGCCGGGGCGGTCACGATCATCGATGTGCTTCCCCGGTACCATCCGCGCTGGGCCTGCTGGGTGGCCCGGGTGCCACTCCTCCGCGAGGCCTTGACGTGGAACTTCACGGTCGTGTTGCGACGCTGCGCAACAACCGAATAATTCTGCGTTTCAACAAGATGCCGTTCAGGGGTCGCTTCCGGACCTACTGAGTAGTAACCTTCCGCCAACTCCGTCTTTCCCCACCTCGTGGAGGCACCATGAAGTCCCGTGTCCTCGGCGCCGCGCTCTTCGGTCTCGGTGTTCTGGCGTTGGTGTTCGCCGCCGGGCTGGCCTTCGTCGTGGCACCCACTGTGGAACAACTGCCCTACGACATGAAGCCCACGCAGTCGGTCGCCGTGGCCCCCAACGCGCGCTTCCTGCAGATCACCAGCGGCAAGGCCGAGGTGGTGGAGGGCGTGGAACTGCGCTCGACGATCACCGTGACGCCCGATGCCAAGACCACCTCGGAACTGAGCGAGCCGCTGGACGGCGACGCGGTCGTCTGGCTGGTCGGCCAGCAGGTCATGCGGACCGACACCAACACGCTGATCAGCGCGTACAGCACGTCGCTGGCCATCGACCGCAAGTCCGCGGCCGCCCAGCCGTGGGACAAGGCGTGGCTCGACACCGGCAACAACCAGGAAGCGGTCCAGTACTCGGGCCAGATCTACAAGTTCCCCTTCGCCACCGAGAAGAAGGACTACGAGATCTACGACCGGGACATCCTGGCCGCCCGCCCGGCCAAGTTCACGGGCACCGAGAAGATCGAAGGCCTCGAGGCGTACCAGTTCACCCAGCAGATCAGCGACGAGGTGCAGAAGCTCCCGGCCGACCGGCTCCAGGTGCTGACCTCCCAGCTGCTGAAGGGGGCCAAGACCGGCGAGGTGCGCTACAGCAACACGCGTACGGTGTGGGTCGAGCCCACCACCGGCCAGTACCTGAAGGTGCAAGAGAAGCAGAGCAAGAACCTGGTCGGCGACAACGGCCAGTCGGTCTCGATCCTCGACGCCACCTTCACCTACACCGACGACACCATCAAGAGCGCCGCCGACACCTCGGGCGACAACCGCCAGAAGCTCAACCTGGTCGGCCTGTGGGGCCCCATCATCCTGGCCGTCCTCGGCGCCATCCTCATCATCGCGGCCCTGTTCCTGCTCAGCCGCCGCCCGGCCGTTGCGGGCCACAACGCCCGCCATTCGGCCTCAACCCACGACGACGTCGACGCCACGGTCGACACCAGCAAGGCCGCCCACAAGGCGGAGTAACCCCGCTTCTGCGTTTCTGGTCGCCCCCTGTGCCACCCCGGCACAGGGGGCATGCCCATCCGATGCGCAAGGTCATCGCCACCCTGAACCTCTCGCTCGACGGGGGCCAGGCGTTGCGAACACCCGCTTGTGGAGGCTCGGGTCGCCGCCATGCTCCTTGGCTGAACCTGTTTCTCGACAACGTGCCGGCCCGCTCGACGACATGCACGGCGGGATTCACGCGGTGCGGCCCGCGACGCCGACCTGTGGAGACGCCGGGGTAGGCGAGAGTGCCGTCGGCGATTGCCTCATGGCCCACCCTCGTCACTATCCTGCGAATCGCCCCCTTCACCGCCGGCAGTTGCCGAATTCCCGCCAGTCGGTGGCGCTGCGAACACCGCTTTCCCACGCGCTGCGTGGATTGCTCATGCGGAGGAGGCCAGCGGTCGCGCCTCGAGAACTTCCCAACCAGCACTCACGTGACGGTTGGCGAGTCGCCGGCCCTCTTCATCGAGGCGGGCGCTGGTCCAGCCGGCGTCGGCGCTGGTCGGCCTCGCCCCGGCCGGGGATGACCAGCAGGACGCGGACTGCTTCCGCCCGCACCGGCGCCGCCTGTGCATATCTGGCTCGCGTCGACGGCTGAATCTGTGGACAACCGCCGAACATTGTCGGGCCGGACTGCTTAACTCTGCCCCACCCAGTGCTGGGGTGGGGGTGGTCCGCGGACGTCTACTGCGCACTGATAAGCAGCCTGTCCGCGGAGCGGGGACCGACCCGGTCGCGCGACGCGGGACCGAGCCGGCCGTGACCAGTGCTTCAATCTGGCGCATGAGTGATGATCGGGCTTGGCTTCAGGCGCTCTCCGTCGAGGACCGTCGGCGTGCGGAGCAGATCTTGACCACCCTGGACGAGTGGGGATGCGACGATCCCCGGGCTTGGGCGGAGTCCGAGATCAGCGAGAACCGTCCCCAGCTGGCTCGCTACCGGTTCCTGCGGGCGATCTGGCCCGAGATGATCGACAGCTGGCGTGACGGTGTCGGCAACATTCCCGCGGCCAGGCGCGTTGTCGAAGCCGGTGGCAGCCCTCAGGACGTGGCCCGGCTGGCCCGTGCGGTCGCCTACGAGACGGCCTTCGCCCTGCTCGCCCGCCTCGCGGAGGAAGGCCGCCCCGGGTGGGCGCTGGTCGAGACCGGCCCGGACGGCCATCCCACCGGGCGTCACCTCGACGCGTTGCACGAAGACCTTCTCACGTTGGACACGTCCGGCCGGGACCTCTGGACCTGAGACGTCACCACCCCGAGTCGTCCCCGAAAGCTGGACCAACCGTCAAGCTGGACCCGGGGCGGAACGGCCTTCACCTTGGTCATGGGCGGTCGGCAACAGGTTGATGGGATCGAGAGCGGAACAGATGGCACGCGGTGAATTGCGGATCTTCCTGGGCGCTGCGCCCGGCGTCGGCAAGACCTACACGATGTTGGAGGAGGCGCATCGGCGGGCTGCGCGGGGCACCGACGTGGTGGTCGGGCTGGTCGAGACGCACGGCCGTCAGCACACCCGGGCCATGATCGGGGATCTGGAAGTGGTGCCGCGCCGCACCGTCGAGTATCGGGGCGCCGAGTTCACCGAGATGGACCTCGGCGCGATGCTGGCCCGTAAGCCCGAGCTGGCCGTCGTGGACGAGCTCGCGCACACCAACGTGCCCGGGTCGAAGCATGCCAAACGGTGGCAGGACGTCGACGAGCTGCTGAACGCGGGCATCGACGTGCTGACCACGGTCAACATTCAGCACCTGGAATCGCTGAACGACGTGGTCGCTCACATCACGGGTGCGGAGCAGCGCGAGACCGTGCCGGATGCGGTGGTGCGGGCGGCCGAGCAGGTCGAGCTGGTCGACATGACGCCGGAGGCGCTGCGCCGGCGGATGGCCCACGGCAACATCTATCAACCGGAGAAGATCGACGCTGCGCTGGGCAATTACTTCCGTACGGGAAATCTGACCGCACTGCGTGAGCTGGCCCTGCTGTGGCTGGCCGACAAGGTCGAGGAACAGCTCGACAAGTACCGCGCCGACAACGACATCAGCGCCACGTGGGAAACCCGGGAACGGATTGTCGTGGCGCTCACCGGCGGCCGCGAGGGCGACACCCTGATTCGCCGGGCCGCCCGGATCGCCGCGCGCGACAAGGGCGCCGACCTGATGGCCGTGCACGTCACCCGCAACGACGGGCTGGCCGGGGCGGATCCGGCTGTGCTGGCCCGGCAGCGGGTTCTGGTCGAGAGTCTGGGCGGCACCTATCACCAGGTGGTGGGGGCGGACGTGCCGCGGGCGCTGCTCGACTTCGCGGGTGGGGTGAACGCCACGCAGATCGTGCTGGGCGCGTCCAGCCGGGGGAAGTTCGCTCAGTTGTTCTCGGCCGGCGTCGGGGTCACCACGACCGCGATGTCCGGCTCGATCGACGTGCATCTGGTGCCGCACGAGCGGGCCGCGCAGGGGCGCCGGCGTCGGCGGTTGCCGGCCGCGCTGTCTCGCCGGCGCCGGGTGGCCGGGCTGCTCACCGCGGTGCTCGGGCTGCCCGCGTTGACCGCGGCGCTCGACCTCGGTCCGTCGACGTCGCTCACCAACGACATCCTGCTGTTCCTGGCCGCCGTTGTCGGTGTCGCGCTGATCGGCGGTTTGTGGCCGGCGCTGCTGGCCGCGGTGGCCAGTTCGTTGCTGCTCAACTGGTTCTTCACGCCGCCGTTCGGCAAATTCACCATCGCCCGCAGCGAGAACCTGCTGGCTCTGGCCATCTTCGTGGTGGTGGCGCTGGCGGTGAGCTGGGTCGTCGACACCGCGGCCCGCAAGACGCGGCAGGCCGCGGCCGCCTCCGCCGACGCGCAGACGCTGGCCACCGTCGCGGGCAGCGTCCTGCGCGGGGAGCGGCCGTTGATGGCACTGCTCGAGCGGCTGCGCGAGACGTTCACCCTCGACTCGGTGACTCTGCTCGACCGTGGCGTTGTCGCGGCCCAGGTGGGGGAGTCGACGAAGACTCCCGACGTCGAGGTGAAGGTCGACGACAACGTGACCATGCTGCTGCGCGGCCACCCGCTCGAAGCCTCCGACCGCCGCATCGTGGAAGCGTTCGCCGCGCAGGCAACGCTTGCCTTACGCCAGGAACAGCTTGCCGCTGAAGCGGCCACGGCCAAACCTCTGGCCGAGGCCGACCGCATGCGGACGGCCCTGCTCGCCGCGGTCAGCCACGATTTGCGTACGCCGTTGGCCTCCGCCAAGGCGGCGGTCGAAAGCCTGCGCAGCGACGAGGTCCACTTCGACGAGCACGACCGGCGCGAACTGCTCGCCACGGCCGACGAATCCCTCGACCGGCTCGTCCGGCTGGTCACCAACCTGCTGGACATGAGCCGGCTGCAGGCGGGCGCGCTCGGCGTGAACGCCGTCGACCTCGGCGCCGAGGACGCCGTACCCCGGGCATTGGACGAACTCGGACCGGAGGGACGCAAGGTCGCCGTGCACATCCCCGACGACCTGCCCCCGCTGCACGCCGACCCCGGACTGCTCGACCAGATCCTGATCAACCTGGTCGCCAACGCGTTGCGCTACAGCCCGGCCGGCCGACCGCCGGCCATCACGGCCAGCACCCTCGGTTCCACCCTGCAGCTGCGCGTCATCGACCACGGCCCCGGCATCCCCGAGGACCGCTGGGACGACGTGTTCCTGCCCTTCCAGCGCCTCGGCGACCGCGACAACCACACCGGCGTCGGGCTCGGTCTGGCCCTCTCCCGAGGCCTCACCGAGGCCATGGGCGGCACCCTCGTCCCCGAACACACTCCGGGCGGCGGACTGACCATGATTCTGACCCTGCCCACCGGGGCAGCGGGTTGATCGACTTTCTCCTATGATGCGTCAGCTCCACCGGTGGAGCCCTTCACGGGAGGCCCCTCTTCAATGTCCCGCTTCTTTGGCCGGCGCATGGCTTTCGGCGCCCTGGCTGGTGCCGCCGCGGCGGCCTTTGCATTCGCTGCGCCCGCCTCTGCGGCGGCGCCCACCGCAGCGGCGCCCGCCTCCGCGGCCGCGCCCAGCGTTGACGTCGTGCTGCCGGATGTCGCTGTCGCGGCCGGCGCCGGCACCCAGGTCGCGCCGATCCTGTTCGCCGAGAAGGACACGGTCCTCTACAACACGGCGATGACCTTCGAGCTCTCCGGCGACCTGGACGGCGTCGCCTTCAAGGCCGACGAGTTCGGCGACTGCCAGGCCGACGGCGCGACGAAGCTGACCTGCTCGCTGCCGTTCGAGTTCGACCTCGGGCCGGACGGGGTGATCGGCTACTTCGAGGCCGAGCTGACCGCGGCCAAGACCGCGCTGGGCAAGACCGGCAAGATCACCACGACGTTCACCGCCGACGGCATCGCGAAGGTCACCACCACGGCCGGCGTGACCGTGGCCGAGGGCGTCGACCTCGCCGCGGGCAAGGGCAGCAAGATCAGCGTCAAGGCCGGCGCCGGCTTCGACGCCAAGCTGCAGGTGACCAACACCAGCGACAAGGTGCTGCACGGCGCGGCGATCATCTTCAACACCGACTACGCCTTCTCGTCGGCCCGGGAGTTCTCGAACTGCCGGTACAGCGACGGCCAGGTCAACACCTGCCTGTTCGAGCAGGACCTGCAGCCGGGCGCGACCTACCGGACCAGCCTGCCCTACCGGCTGCGGCCGGACACGGCGGCGCCGGGTGGCGCGTACGGGGAAATGCAGTGGTTGACCGGCGACGACTACCAGGACCTGCTCGAGTACATGGACAAGGCCGGCTACGAGGGCCCCGGCCGCGCGGGTAAGGGCGGCAAGCTCGGTCTGACCGCGCAGGCCTCGGCCCGGGAGGTTCAGCAGACCGACCCCGACCTGGACAACAACTGGCAGAACGTCGAGATCAAGGTGCTCGGCCGGCAGGGCACCGACTTCGCCGCGGTGGGCGCGACCGCCAAGGGCGCGAAGGGCGACACCGTCACCCTGCCGGTCGGCACCCGCAACAACGGCCCGGCCACCCGGGACGCCAGCCGCATCGGATCGGCCGCCGCCACCGTCATCGTCACCATCCCGGCCCAGGCGAAGGTCGTCAGCGTTCCCGACGGCTGCACCAAGGCCGAGGACGACAGCGTCAAAACCAACCCCAAGGCCCTTCAGTACGTCTGCTTCAGCTCGCCGCTGTTCAAGGCCAAGACGACTGTGCTGTGGAAATTCGGCGTCCAGTTGACCGCCGACGTCACGAACGCCAAGGGGCTGGTCGAGGTCAACCCGCCGTGCCAGTGCGAGCGGTTCGCGAAGGACACCAACAAGAAGAACGACACCGCGGCGATCGTCATCAACCCGGTCGCCGGTGCGGGCAGCGGCGGTCAGGGCGGCGGCGGCAGCCTGCCGATCACCGGCTCGCAGACCGCGCTGTTCGGCGGGGCCGGCGCGGTGCTGGTGGCCGCCGGTGTGCTCGGCTTCTTCGTGGCGCGGCGCCGCCGTACCCGGTTCGAGGCCTGACCCGTACGGGCGGTGGCCGGCACGCGTAACGAAGGTCACCGCCCGCATACACCCCGCATCGCACGGTCATGCGATGCGGGGTTCGTCGTGTCCGGCGCAGAGTCGTACGGGTCCGCGTTGGCGACCGGTACGGAGTGCGAGGAGACCGCCTTGGCCACCCCCACGTTGCCCGGCCTGGAGGCAGAGGCCGGTCTCTTGAAGGACCTCATCGACGGCCTGGAGCACCGGGGCTTCGCGCTGCTGCTCCACGGTGAACCCGGGATCGGCAAGTCCACCCTGCTCGAGGTGGCGGCGGCGCAGGCCGTACGCCGCCGGATGCCCGTCCTGTCGGCCGCCGGTGAGGCCGCCGAGAAAGATATGCCGTACGCGGCCCTGCACCGGCTGCTGCGTCCGCTCCGGTCGCGCGCCGCCTCCGGGCCGGCCGCCCTCCAGGTGCTGTCGGAGGCGGCTCAGGCCGGGCCGATGCTCGTGGTCGTCGACGACGGGCACCTGCTGGACGAGGCGTCGGTGGACGCGCTGGCCTTCGTCGCGCGGCAGCTGAAAGACCCCATCGGACTTCTGGTCGCCGGGCGGCCGGGCCCGGCCGGATCGGGACGGCTGGAGCGGGCCGGCTTCCGGCACCGCCGGGTCCGCGCCCTGTCCGAGGCCTCGCTGACCGCCACCGCGCACATCGCCTACCGCCGCGGGATGCTGGCCGCCGCCGTGAGCGGCCTGGAACAGGCGGCGGAGCTCAGCGACGACCCGGAACTGAAGGGCCGCCGCCTGCTCGACGCGGCCGAGTTGGCGGGTCAACTCGGCGACCCCGAGCGGGTGCTGCGGCTCGCGGGCGCGGCCGCCGGTTGCGCGTTACGCCCGGTCGACCGGCATCGGCTGAGATGGGTCGGGCTGGATCACCGGCGAGCGCCCGTTCCGGCCGGCGTCGCCCGGGAAGCCGCCCGCTGGGCCCGCCGCACGCTGGAGCAGGGGGAGTACCTGCTGGGGTTCCACCTGCTGCGACAGGCCGCCGAGCGCGGAACCTGGATCGAACCGGCCGAGGACCTGCGCGATCTGATCCGGGCCGCCGCCGAGCCGCTGCCGGACAGCGAGCGCGTCGCCTTCGAGGCGCTGGCCGACCCGGTCACGGGAGCGCTCGCGGGGTTGCCGCCCGACCGGCCGGACGCGGAGAGCAGCGGCGACCGGTCGGCCGTGCTCGGCGCTGCGGCGGCCCGGGCGGGGCAGTTCGCGCCGGCCGTGCCGCTGCTGAACGAGGCCGCCTACCTGTTCCGAGCGCAACGACGGCAGGGGCGGCTGGTGGCCGTCCTGATCGAACAGGCGTGGGCGCACATCCACCTCGGGCAGTACACGGCGGCTGACGAGAACGCCGTCGAGGGTGTCCGGCTGGCCGGGCAGACCGGCCAGCCCTTGTGGGCGTGGGCGGGGCAGTTGGTTGTCGCCGCGGTGCGCGGAATCCGGGGCGAGACCGACGCCGCCCTGGCTGTCGCGGCCGAGGTCGAGCTGGAGGCGTCGGCTCACCACGTCGGCCGGTTGCTGGCCCGGGTCCAGGCCGTCCGCGGGCTGACCCTGCTGGCCGCGGGCCGCCACGAGCCGGCCCTGGACGCTTTGCTCCGCCTGTTCGATCGGCACGACACCGCGTACGACGCCCTGCTGGGGTCCTGGATGGTCGGGGATCTGGCCGAGGCGGCCATTCAGCTGGGCCGCGCCGCCGAGGCGCATTCGCTGCTGCCGGTGGCCGCCGATCGGGCCGAGCGCACCGGCAGCGACCGGGCCGGGGCGGCCGTTCGTCACGCCCGGGCGCTGCTGGCGACGGACGAGGACGCCGAGCAGCATTTCCAGCGCGCGCTGGCCGACGACCGGTCGGCCGAGCCCTTTCTGCGGGCGCGGCTGCAATTGGCGTACGGCGAACGGCTGCGCCGCCGGCGCCGGGTGGCCGCCTCCCGGCTTCCGCTCAACGCGGCCCTCACCGGCTTCGAGGCGCTGCGCCTGCCCGCCTGGACGGAACGGGCCCGCCGCGAGGCCCGGGTGGCCGGCCTCCGCGTCGGCCCGCCCCCGGCCGCCGCCCCCGTCGTGCTCACCCCGGCCGACCTGGAGATCGCCCGGCTGGCGTCGCGCGGCCTGTCCAACCGGCAGATCGGCCAGAAGCTGTACCTGTCGCACCGGACCGTCGCCGCCCACCTCTACCGCATCTTCCCCAAATTGGGCATCACCTCGCGCGCCCAGCTGCACGCCGCCCTGGCCGACCTGGACGTCGCCGAGGCCGCGGCCGGCTGACGGATCGTCAGCCACGGTGCAGATCCGTCCGGCGTACCAGCACCACCGCGGCGATCACCGCGAAGATGGCGATCGGCCCGGCGGCGGCGGGTGCGGCCGGTACGACGGCCAGGCCCGTCACCGCGCCGGCGATCAGGGCCGGGATCGAGCCGATCCGTTTCCACAGCGGGTCGCTGTCGACCAGCCCCGCCAGCTGCCGGATGCGTCGTGCCCCGGCGGCCTGCACCGCGATCGCGCCGGCCGCCAGCGTCAGGACGAACAGCCCGGCCCCGGAGGCGGCGATCGCGCCAGCCGCGAACGCGAGGGTGTACGCCGTGGCCGTCGCGAGATGGGCGGGCGAAATCAGGGTCATGACAAGTCACCGGACCAGGACGAGGGCGCGGCGCCGGCGCACCCGGACGAGACGGCGCACGAGGACGAGACCGAAGACCACGCCCTGGACGACCACCACGAGCCCGCCCGAAGCGGCGTCCAGCCAGTAGCTGAGATAGATGCCGACGACGGCGCACACGGTCGACATGACCGGCGCGATCACGAGCATCCGGCCGAAGCGGTCGGTCAGCAGGTAAGCGGTCGACCCGGGGATGATGAGCATCGCCACGACCAGGATCACGCCGACCACCTGCAGCGCCACCACGGCGGTGAGCGCGAGCAGCCCGAGCAGCAACGCCCCCAGCCGGCGGGGGTTGAGCCCGATGGCCTGGGCGATGCCGCGGGCCACGAACGCCCGCTTGGCCTGACCGCCCGACAGCCGCCCGATCTGGCGATCGGCGTACTCGGAAAGCTCGACGCGCTCGAGGGCGCGGGCGACGGCCGTACGGTCCTCGGCCCGGGCGCGGCGGGTGAGGCCCATGCGCCCGTAGCGTCCCATCATCGCCACGTCGCGCACCGAGACCGGGAACGCCCGGTCGACGTCCTCGCTCTGCGGCACGTACCCCACCAGCCCCCGCCGGCGCGCCGCGGCGGGCGAGATGCCGTCCACGACAACGGATCCGCGGTCCGGGCGGGTCAGGCCCATGACCGTCTTGAACAGCGTCGACTTGCCGGATCCGTTCATCCCGATCAGCCCGGTGACGCGGCCCGGCCGCACCCGTAGCGACACGTCGTCCAGGGCCCGCACCTCGCCGTAGTGGACCGTCAGCCCGGCGACCTCGACGGCGGGGGTCACGACGCCCGCCCGGTGAGCGCGGCGGCGATCGTGCCGGCGTCGTACCGGATCAGCTGCAGATAAGTGGGCACCGGCCCGCCCGCTTCGGACAACGAGTCCACGTACAGCGTGCCGCCGAACGCGGTTCCCCCGGCGCCGGCGACCTGCCGCATCGGCTTGTCCGACACGGTCGACTCGCAGAACACGGCCGGTACGTCGTTCGTCCGCACGAATTCAATGGCCGACGTGATCTGCTGCGGAGTCGCCTGCTGCTCGGCGTTGACCGGCCAGATGTACTTCTCGGTCAGCCCGGCGTCGCGGGCGAGGTACGAGAAGGCGCCCTCGCACGTGACCAGTGCCCGCTGGCGCTGCGGCAGCACCGACAGATCTCGTACGAGCCCGTCCGAGATTCTTTGAAGTTCTTTCTTGTACGCGTCCCCGTTGGCGCCGAAGTCGGCCGCATGCCCGGGATCCAGCCGGCCGAACGCCGCGACCGTGTTGTCCACATAGGTCCGTACGTTCGCCGGGCTCATCCAGGCGTGGGGGTTCGGCCGGCCCGCGTAGGCATCCCCGGCGATGCCGATCGTCGCGACCCCGTCCGACACCACGGCGTGCGGCACGTCGAGCCCGTCCACGAACTGCTGGAACCACGCCTCGAGACCGAGACCGTTGTCCAGGATCAGATCGGCGTCGGCGGCCCGCCGGAGGTCGCGCGGAGTCGGCTCGTAGCCGTGGATCTCGGCGCCCGGCTTCGTGATCGACTCGACGGTCAGGTGGTCGCCGGCGACGTTGCGGGCGATGTCGGCCAGCACGGTGAAGGTGGTCAGGACGACCGGCTTTCCGGCCCGGCCGGCCGTCTCGAACGAGGCGCAGCCGGGCAGCGCGCCGGCCACGAGGACCAGCGCCAGAACCGCTGTGCGAGAGCGATGGAGAGTCACGCGATCAGCGTCCACGAGCGTGAAGCGCGCCCGGTAGCGTCAGGTGACTCGATCGGCCGGGCGGCGTCGCGGGCGTAGTCATCTGCCTCTAGCCGGTGCTCTCCGCCCAGTGCTGCGCTGGAAACCGCTCACCGTTTCCACGATCGAGGAGAAGTCATGGACTCCGCTGACATCCGGGCGCCGCACCACGAGATGCCCACCTTCGGCCACCCGGATCTGCCGCCGGAGGGGATGGCGACCGCCGACGGCGACCCGGCGAGCACCCGCATGACCGGGCCGCGCAACCAGGTGCTGGAAAGCCAGTTCCCGAACGCGCTCACCGCGCCGGCCACCGACATCAGCACGCAGCCGTTCTTCTGGTCGTCGTTCAACATCTCGCCGCGCCGGCAGCAGCGCGGCGGCTGGGCCCGCGAGGTGACCCAGCAGGACTTCGCCATCTCGGACGAGATCGCCGGCGTCAACATGTACCTGGAGCCGGGCGGCATCCGCGAGCTGCACTGGCACCAGACCGCCGAATGGGCCTACATGAGCCGCGGGCGTTGCCGCATCACCACCCTCAGCCGGGAGGGCCTGCCCAGCGTCGAGGACGTCGAGAGCGGCGACCTGTGGTTCTTCCCGGCCGGGCTGCCGCACTCGCTGCAGGGCATGGGCCCCGACGGCGCCGAGTTCGTGCTCGCCTTCGACGACGGCGAGCAGTCCGAGAGCAACACCCTGCTGCTCACCGACTGGTTCGCCCACACGCCGCCCGAGGTGCTGGCCAAGAACTTCGGCGTCGCCCAGGAGGCCTTCAAGGACATTCCGCTGCACAACCTGTGGATCTTCCCCGGCGACGAGCCCGGCGAGCTCGAGGCCGACCAGTCCGCGGCCGGGGTGGAGTGGGGCGCGACCAGCCCGGTCATCTTCCGGCTGTCCCGCTCCGAGGCCCGCTACGAGAACAGCGGCGGCAGCATCCGGATCGCCGACAGCAGGAACTACCCGCTCACGACGGTGGCCGCGGCGCTCACGATCGTGCAGCCGGGCTCGATGCGCGAGCTGCACTGGCACCCCAACGCCGACGAATGGCAGTACTACCTGCAGGGCTCGGGCCGCATGACCGTGTTCAACACCGGCCCGCACGCCAACACGACCGACTTCAAGGCGGGCGACGTCGGCCTGGTGCGCCGCAACCTGGGCCACTACGTCGAGAACACCGGCGACGAGCCGCTGATCTACCTCGAGACGTTCCGCAGCGAGCGCTACGAGGAGGTCTCGCTGGCCAACTGGCTCAGCCACCTGCCGCCGGCGCTGGTCTCGCAGCACCTCAACATCCCGGCCGACGTGCTCGCGACGTTCCCGCGCGGGGCCCAGGGGATCGTGCCTCTTCGATAGCTATTGTGGGCCGATGCGAAGCCCGCTGCGCCCCGGCGACCCACAGTCGCTCGGCGGTTACCAACTGCTGGCTCGGCTCGGCGAAGGCGGCATGGGGACGGTCTTCCTGGGGCGCCGGGACGACGGCTCGGCGGTCGCCATCAAGATGATCAAGCCCGAGTACGCGTGGGACGAGGAGTTCCGCGGCCGGTTCCGGAGCGAGGTCAGGCGGGCCCGCCAGGTGCCGCCGTTCTGCACGGCCGCGGTGCTCGACGCCGACCCCGACCACCCGACGCCGTACCTGGTGGTCGAGTACGTCGACGGGCCGAGCCTGGAGGAAGTGGTCACGCACGAGGGCCCCCTGGCCGACAGCCGCCTGCACGGCGTGGCGGTCGGGGTGGCCACCGCGCTGACCGCCATCCACGGGGCCGGCGTGATCCACCGCGACCTCAAGCCCCAGAACGTGTTGTTCGCGCTGGGCACGCCCAAGGTGATCGACTTCGGGATCGCGCGGGCGATCGAGGTGACCAGCCGGCACACGGCGCCGGACCACATGGTCGGCACGGTCGCGTACATGGCGCCGGAACGGTTCGACGACGCGCACCGGGACATCACACCGGCGGCCGACGTCTTCGCTTGGGGCGCAGTTATCGCGTACGCGGGAACCGGGCGCACACCGTTCCGGGCCGACTCTCCGGTGGCCACCGCCGCCCGCATCCTGACCCAGCCGCCGGACCTGACCGGGCTGAGCGGGCCGCTGGCCGAACTGGTGGCGGTCGCCCTGGCCAAGGATCCGGACGACCGGCCGACCGCGCCCGAACTGCTCAACCTGCTGCTGGCCCAGAACACCGGCGCGAGCGGGATCGGCCGTCCGCTGCGCGAGGCGGCGGAGGCGGCTCAGCTCTCGGGGCGGCACGTGTCGGGCGGTGGCCGGCGGCCGGTTGCCCCCGTGCGTCGCCGTACGCGGACGCTTGTCGCTGCCACCGCGGCGGCGGCGCTGGTGCTGGGCGGGGCCGGGCTGTACGGCCGCTACTCACGGGACGCTCCGGTCGAGTCGGCCCCACCGGCCCAGGCGGTCATGCCGGTGCCCGGTTCGGTCCGCGGTCCGTGGGTGGTCGACGCGCTCGTGCGGCCCGGCCAATGGCGGGCGTCCACCGACGCGTACGGCGCCAGTTGCTCTTTCCGGGACGGCCTGGCCATGACCACGCCCAGCTTCGCGACGACCTGCCCCGGTCCGGCCCAGACCTTCGCCGGCGACCAGTCGATCGCGGCCCGGGTCGCGGTCGGCGACGCCCGCTCCTGCGCGGAGATCCAGTTCCGGTCGGCCGGCGAGGCCTCCTACTGGCTCGACCTGTGCCCGCGAACCGTGCGGCTGCGGCACGAGGGCGCCCTGCGCAACACCACGATCGGCGCCGCCGAGCAAGCCCTCTTCACGCCCGGCCAGAACCGCGACGTCCTGTTGAGCCTGCGCGACGAGGTGGCCACGGTGGCCGTCGACGGCCAGGTGGTGCTCGAGAAGAAGCTGACCGATCCGAGCCTGCTCGCGGGCAAGGTGGCCTTCGGTGTGGGCCCGGCCGACGAGGCCAAGGACCAGGACGTACGGGCGTCCGCGCACATCAGCCGGGCCGAGATCCGCCCGATCGGCGACCAGCCGTCCGCCCCGACGACGCTGGCCTTCACCGACGTGCGCACGGGCAGCACGAAGTCGATCGTCAAGGTCCACGGCTACTACCCGAAGGCGAAATCCGTGGTGGTGGAGCCGGTGCTCTTCATGACCGGCGACGAGTACTGCCAGACGTTCAACCTCAAGGCGTCGCCCGAGAACCCGTGCGAGCAGGCCTGGCTGACCGAGGACAGCCGCATGACGGTCACCCTGCCGACCTCGGCCAACCCCACATTGACCAGTACGTTCGACGACCCCGGGCGCTGCGCCGAGGACCCGGTGACGGTCGGCACCTGCGCCATCACACCCACCCAGCTCTCCGAACGGCTCGGCAACAACGGCCTCGTCGAGGCCACCATCACCAACGGCACCATCACCGCGATGGCCGACGTGTACGTCCCATAACGGCGCATCCGTCCCATGTGGATGATCTCTGCTCCTTACTTCGTGCCAACCGCCGGTTGCTCTCGGTAGGAGCGGGCCGGGAATCAATAGCGTCTCCCTCACCTCACAAGGGATGGGAGAACCCAAGTGCAGTTCAATCAAGTTCGTCGCCGGTCGGTGCTGGCGGCTGCCGTGGCCGGGATCGTGGCTGCCTCGTCCGCGGCCGGGCCCGCGTTCGCGGGGCCTGCGTCGGCCGCCGACGCGACCGGCAGCATCGCCGGCGTCGTCCGGGACACGCGCGGTGCGGTCGTGCCGGACGCGGTGATCGGGGTCTTCGCCGACCCGTCCAGCGACGCCGTGCAAGAGTTGCAGGCCGACAGCCGCGGCCGGTTCACGGTTTCCGGCCTGGAAGCGGGCGCCTACAAGGTGCGCGTCGGGCTGGGTGGTTGGTCGGAGTGGGCGCCGGGCCGGATCAGCAACCCGGACCAGGCGCGGACCTACCAGGTGCGGGCCAACCGGACCACCAACGCCAGCAGCGTCGTGACCGCGGCGGGCGTCATCGCCGGCCGGTTCTTCGGCCCCGACGGCAAGCCGGCCGCGGGCGCGTCCGTCAACATCACCAACGTCGACAACGCCTCGCAGCACGGCGGCGTCACCGCGGCCGACGGCACGTTCCGGATCCGGGTGCGGCCCGACCAGACGTTCATCGTCAACTACGCGGTCGGCCCGCTCGGCCAGTACGTGCCCCACACGTTCGACCCGGCCCAGGCCAAGCGCTTCTTCGTGCGGTCGGGCCAGACCGTCCGCGTGACCGACCGGGCGGCCGCCCTGGCCGGCATCTCCGGCCGCCTGACCGACGCCGCGGGGGCGCCGGCCCGGGGCGTGTACGTCAGCTTCATCAACGTCGACACGATCAACCAGTCCGACACCAACACCGACGCCGACGGCCGCTTCGACTTCAGCGGGCTGCTGGAGCCGGGCCGCTACAAGGTTCGCTTCAGCGACGGTGACAACCGGCAGTACGCGCACCAGAAGCTCGACTACGACTCGGCCGACATCATCACGGTGGCGTCGGGCGAGACCGCCGAGGTGAACGACCAGCTCCTGTGGGTCGTCGCCCCGCAGCAGTAGTCGCGCACCGAAACAACGAGCCGCCCCGGACGCCAACCGTCCGGGGCGGCTCGCCGTGTGGTGGCTCGCCGTGTGGCGGTTCTCCGTGTGGCGGTTCTCCGTGTGGCGGCGCTCCACGCGGCGGTTCTCCACGCGGTGGCTCGCGAGCCGCGACGGCCGTACATGTTGATTGGATGCATGTACATGTTGATTGTGTGTATCAACATGTACGAGTCGTCAACATGAGGCCGGTGGGCTCAGCCCGGTGACGGCGCGCCGCTCCGGACGTCGGCGGGCAGCGGGCGCTTGTCGGGCAGCAGGCCCTGAAGCGCCTTGTGGAGAACCAGTCCGACCGGGACGGCCAGGATGACGAGCAGGATGTCCTCGTCGGCGGTGTTGATCGGTGGGTTGCCGGCGAATGCGGTGAACGGCTTGCCGGTCTGCCAGACGATGCTGAGCAGGGTGAGCGGCAGCAGCACGAGCGGCACCATGACGGCAGTGATGGCCGCGGCAGCCGCGTGGTCCCGCAGGCGTTGCCGGGTGTGCGGCCGGCTGAGCGCGACGACGATGACCACCAGCACCACGAGGTACGCGAACGTCGCGAAGGCCCGGCCCGTGGTCGGCTGCGGGGATGCGAACCGGATAAGCCAGGGCACCGCCGCGACGAGCAGAGCCGGGGCCAACATTCGCTGGCGGAACGATCCAGCCGCGTGCACGGCCGTGGCCACCGCGACCAGGGCGAGCAGGAAAGCGACCGTGGCCGCGCCCGAGGTGAGCTCCGGCTCCGTGTCGGTCGGCGACTCGACGCCTGCCACCAAACCAGACGCAACGGCGGCAACGACCGCCACCGCCCGCAGCACACCCGGCCGCCATCCGCCCGCCCCGGCTTTCGCGGTCGCGTTAGCACTCGGGTTGATGTTCGCGGTCGCGCTGGCACTCGGGCCGGCATCTGTGGTCGGGCCGAGGTTCGCGATGGGGCCGGTGCTGGCGACCGTGCAGTAGAACAGGACCGCGGTGATGGCCAGGGTGGTGGCGTGGGGGAGGTGGTCGTAGCGGTCCAGGGCGACGTCGGTGGTCAGCCAGAGGGCGCCGGCGACGGTCATGGCTCGTAGGGCCTGGCGGGTGCCGCCGGCCTGGGCGATTGCCGCCAGGACGAGGGCCAGCAGCGCGCCCCAGCGCAGCTCGCGGAGCCAGTAGGTGTTGTTCTCGGCGTAGCCGTCCGGGCCGGGCTCGCTCAGGGGCTGCAGCTCGATGACTCCGTAGACCCACGCCGCGGCCGACACGACTGCCAGCGTCAGCAGGGCGAGGCGGCTCGGCGTCACTCTGACCATGGCGGCACGCTACACGGGCCGAGCCACCACGCGCGGGTGTTGGTGGGGAGGGCGGCCTGTTGAGTGAGCGCGTCTCGTGGTCGCGTCAGTCGTTGCCGGCGAAGGCGCCCAATCGCTCGATCGCCCACGACAGGACGATGTCTCGTAGGGCGGCCGCGTCGTCGTCGCCGTACAAGTCAAGGTTCTTGACTTGGTGGAAGTGGCGGATCAGTGCCTCGTCGGCGTCGATCGGCACGTCGGCTGGGCGTAGTGGCAGGTGGGGGAAGGCGGCCACATACGCGGGGTCGCGTCGTAGCGGGCGGGCGCCGGGGAACTCGCGGGCGGGTGGCAGGCCGAGGACGACGGCCCGGTTGTAGGCGGTCCGGGCTTGCTCGCCGTCGGCCGGGACGCCCTCCTCGACCGTGACGCGTACGGGACGCAAGCCGAAGTTGCTGCAGTTGGACAGGTCGTCGCCGCATACGTTGGGCACTGCCAGCACGTCGATCAGGGCGACCAGCTCGATGTGGTCGCCGGGGCGGGC
Source organism: Paractinoplanes pyxinae (assembly GCF_026626335.1). GTDB lineage: Bacteria > Actinomycetota > Actinomycetes > Mycobacteriales > Micromonosporaceae > Actinoplanes > Actinoplanes pyxinae. The sequence continues at coordinate 332,300 of NZ_JAPNTZ010000001.1, forward strand.
GACGTTGCGCCGGATCACGGGCTCGCCGTCGGGGCCGGGGGCGGTGTGCATGAACAGGTTCAGCGACTCGTGCAGGTCCCACGGGTCGAGGCCGTACTCGCGCTGGGCCTCGTTCTGGATCTCCTGGCAGTTCGTGCGGTCGTGCAGGCCGAAGAAGGCGCTGTAGATCAGCCGGCTGCAGAACGGGAACTGCGTGTCGGTGGTGGCCGTGCCGCCGATGATGGCCATGATCGGGCGCTCCCACGGCGCGTTCGACCACAGCACGTCGCCCGGTCCCGGGTGCAGGCCCTGCATTCCCCGCGTACGCCCGACGTGGAGCCGTTCTCGGGCATCGTGCAGCGAGAACACGTTCAGGTCGACGCACTGGTGCCCCTCGACCTGCGTTATCCGCACGACCCGGCCCGCGGCCACCTCGAACGCCTTGCCGGTGCCCGGCTCGAGAATGTGCTCTTCCACAGCCGTACGCGTCTCGGGAACGACCGAAGGCGCGGCGGGCATCGGAGAAGGAGCGGTCGCCTCACGAAGCGCCGCGCGCACCAGATCGCCCAGATCACCGAGGTGCTCGTCGCGCTCGACGACCGTACGCAGGAATTGGTTTTGCTGGTGGTTGAGGCGGAGCGTGATCACCGGCGGGCCAGCCAGGGGCGCAGGCCGTAGTTGACGCCGGCGTTGAGCAGGATGAGCAGCACCGCGCCGAACATCATCGGGGTCGTGACCAGCGCCCGCACCCACTCCGGCATGGTCGCGACCAGCCCCTCGGGCAGCCACTGACCGCCCAGCGCGAGGATGAACGCGGTGCCGGCCACCGTGATGTTCAGGTCGTCCCAGTCCACCGTGCTCATCATCTGGACGCCGGCCATCGCGATGATGCCGAACAGCACCGTTGACGCGGCGGCCAGCACCGCCCCCGGCAGCCCGGCCACGAAGGTGCTGAACATGGGCAGGAAGGCCAGCGCGATCGCGATGAACCCGGCCGTCATCGTGACGAACCGGCTGCCGATCCGGGTCACGCGGACGATGCCGGCGTTCTCCGGGTACGAGGCCGTGCCTATGCCGCCGAAGAGGGCGCCCACCACCGAGCCCGCGTACTCGGTGAACAGGCCGCGGTTGATGCGCTCACGCGACAATTCCGTGTTGCCCCAGCGCGACACGAGCGTGTACATGCCGACCGCCTCGGCGCTCGACTCGAGGAACGCGAGCAGCATGAGCAGGACGGCCGGCCAGGCCACGGCGAATCCGAACGGCAGGAACGAGGGCGGCCCGACGAACGACACCCCCGACAGGTCGGGCACGCTCCACAGCCCGGTAACCGCAGCCAGCACCGACCCGACCACCATGCCGATGATCACCGCGGCCCGGCGGATCAGCGTCGAACCGCCGAACAGCAGGCAGGCCACCACGGTGAGCAGGGTGGCCAGCCCGATCCAGAACAGGTCCCAGCCGTACCCGGGCTGGCCCTCGGTCCCGAACCAGCCGGGCAGCCCCAGCGTGGCCAGCTGGGCGCCGATGATCAGGCAGATCGTGCCGTACACCAGCGGATCGGTGGCGAAGCGCAGGAAGTGGATCAGCACCCCGAACCGCCCGATCGGAATGGTGAGCACCATGAAGATCAACCCGGCCACGACCATCGACCCGAAGGCCGCGTCGAGCCCGTACGTCGCACCCGCCGCCAGCAGGGCGGCGAAGAACGCGGCGGTCGGCCCCTGGACGATCGGCAGCCGCACGATCCGGCTCGACTGCAGCACGGTGACGACGCCGGCCAGCAGGAACGAGGCCTGGATCATGCGGCTGACATCCCCGGTGGCCAGCCCGAGGGTGAGCCCGATCAGCACCGGGAAGACCCAGATGGCGGACAGCGTCAACAGATGCTGCACCGCGAACAGCGCGAGCTTGGGCGGCGGGACGCGCTCGTCGAACCCGACGTCCAGAATGGACCCGCGATCGGTTTCTACATCCACATCTATGGATGCTAGGGCGTCGGCCGCGAAGCGGGAACCGTCAGACGACGTCCCCGTCGATCACCCGGGGGTCCGGCTTCGTGAGGCTCAGGCTCGCGAGGTGCTTCTTCAGCCGGTTGGCCATCGGGAGGAAGGTGGCCAGGGTGAGCCCGCCCGACACGACCGCTCCGACGAGCGGGATAGCCTTGGAGACCGTCTTGGCGAAGGTCTGCTTGGTCATCTCGACGCCGACGTACGCGGCAACCTTCCTCACGATCGGATAGACCACACCCTGGGTGAGCGCCTTCTGCGGCAGCCTCCGGGCCATCGTCTTGGACAATTCGGCCGCGACCTTTCCCACGGCCGCGTTGGCCGACTGGGTACCGAACATCACGCCGACGAAAAGAGTGAGCACGCCCTTGGTCGCGTCGTCGAGTTCGTCGCTGTCGTCGTCGAGCAGATCGGGCCAGCCGTACAGATACGCGAGCTTCTGCGCGATCCGCAGCATGTGGCCGAAATACTGCGCCATGTCGGCCGGCACGGTGGCCGGCAGGAAGAGCAGACCGGGGATCCCGGCCGCGGCCGACAGCGCGCTGACCTTGGCCGTCTCGTACCGGATGGACTCGTTGGCCGCGCGATCGAGAATGTCGGCGGCAATGCCGGCCGCGGCCGGAGTTTCGTCGATCGCCCGCTGAATGTCGTCGGCCGAGCAGAATCGACTCAAGGCGCTCCGGAGATATTCCGTCCGATTGATGCGTACGCCGGGCAATTTGGCCGCGCCCGCCAGCAGTGCGGTGAATGTCGAATCCGGGCTTTCGGTCAATTCTTTCGCGCTCACGGCAAGAACGTACAGCAGACCCTGCATGCGAGCGGTGTCGGCGCGAACGGGAGAAAGGGGCGGTCAGGCTGCTGTCACGGGGGTCAGCGTGGCCCGGCGCAGGGCTGCGGCGGTGGCCGCGCTCAGCAGGCCGAGCAGGAACAGGGCCGCGGCCAGGCCGCCCAGTGCGCCGTCGAGGGCCAGCACGATCAGGGGGCAGACGAACTGGCCGAGGAACAACGCCGAGGTCCAGACGCCCGTTCCGCGGCCGCGCTGGTCGAAGGCGAGCGAGCCGAGCGCCCAGCTCAGCAGGGACGGGAGCAGCAGGCCGTTGCCGAAGCCGGTGACGACCCCGCACAGCACGACCAGCGGCACCGCCGGCGAGACGGCCAGGCCGAGCAGGCCGAGGCCGCTGAAGGCGAACGCCGCCGGCACGGTGAACCCGGGGCCGCGATGGGCCAGGCGGCCGAACAGGAAGGCGCCGGCCGCCGTGCCCAGTGAGGTGATCGCGCTGACCGCGCCGACCGTTCCGGTGCTCGTCACGCCGATGTCTTCGAGCTTGTAGGGCAGTTCGACGATCAGCACGTAGAAGACGAGCCCGCCGAACAGGGTCACCCCGACCGGCGCGGCCAGCTGCCGCCACGGCAGCGCGGGCAGCGGTTCCCGGGTGCCGGGGCGAGCCGTGGTCGGCTGCCAGATGTGCCGGGCCGCGAGGAAGGCGAGCGGCAGGCTCGCGAAGTACAGCCAGAACGGCGCCCGCCAGTTGGCCTCGCCCAGGATGCCGCCGACGGCGAAGAAGACGGTCGCGGAGATCGTCGTGAAGACCACCTGCAGGCCGAAGTAGCGCTCGCGCCGGTTGCCGTGGAAGTAGTCGGCCAGCAGCGTCGTGCAGCAGGTCATGATGGCCGCCTCGGTCAGGCCGACCAGCACCCGGCTGGCCACGATGAGCGGCAGCGACGGAAGGTACAGCGGCGCGGTGCCGACGACGGCGTAGACGAGCAGGGCCCCGACCAGCAGGCGCTTGCGGCCGAGGCGGTCGACGATCCGCCCGGCGAAGGCGGCGGTCAGGCCGATGAACAGCGCGGGCGCGGTGAGGACGATCGGGGTCAGCGCCGAGACGCCGGGGGCGCCGGCGAAAGCGTCCTCGATCCGGGGCAGCACGGGCGCGAGCAGAACCGCGCCCAGGACGGACAGGCAGCTGGACAGCAGCAGCACGGCGGCCTGCATCCGGCCTGCGGTTCTGGTGTCGGACACGTCAGCCTCCGGGCTCTCGGCGTCGGTCGAGGTGACCGGTATCACGTGCCGAGCAGTGTCCGCACAGCGTGACGGCGAGCGGAAATCACTATTGCCGGGGGGCGGTATCAGTGGCGTCTATGGCGGCCGCCCGGGCCAGGACGTCGCGCAGGTAAAGGTGTTCCGGGTCGTCGTCGAAGGCCGGGTGCCACCACATCGCCTCGACCAGCGGGTTGACGTCGAACGGGCACGGCAGCGCCGCGATCGGCAGATGCAGCGGCAGCGCGTCGACCAGGCGGCGCTGCAGCAGGGCGATGCGGTCGCTGCCCACGATCAGCGACGCGACGCTGAGGAAATTCTCGGTCACGATCTGAACCCGCGGCTCGATGCCGAGCATCCGCATCTGGCGCGCGGCCGGGGTCGAGGCGGTCTGCCCGTGATAGGTGACCACCCACGGCAGCGTACGCAGATGGTCGACGGTGAGGCCGCCGGCGACCACGGGATGGCCGGCGTCGACGACGCACACCCACTCGTCGCGGTACAGGTCGCGGTGCGGCAGGTCGGCGATGAACCCGTGCGGCATGAGCAGCACGTCCGCCGTGAGCAGCACCTGGTCGGCCCGCTCGACGATGGTCGGCGAATGCGGGGTCAGGCGCAGGCGGGTGTGCGGCGCCTCCTCGGCGAGAATGCCGGCCAGCGCGCCGCCCAGGATCGACACCACGTAGTCGCTGACGTAGACGACGAACTCGCGCCGGGACGACGCGGGGTCGAACTCGGACTGGGCGGTGAACACCCGCTCGACGCCGGACAGCGCTATCCGGGCGAGTTCCTTGAGCTGTACGGCGAGCGGGGTCAGCCGGTATTCGTTGCCCGCGCGGATCAGCAGGTCGTCGCCGAAGTGCCGGCGCAGCCGGGCCAGCGACGCCGACAACGCCGGCTGGCTCAGCCCCATCTGCGCCGCGGCCCGGGTCACGCTGCGCTGTTGCAGCAGCGCGTCCAGCGAGACCAGCAGGTTCAGATCGAGCGAAGCCACGTTCATGGGCCGAGGGTATCCACGCGGCTGATGTGATGCATCAGTCATCTCGTCTTCCCGGCGCGGCCGCTCGGCCCGCAGGGTGAAGCCGTGGACCGAACGAACCCGGAAGGCGCCATCGCGGCCGCCGCCAAGCGTTGCTCGAACTGGGGCCGCTGGGGCGCGGACGACGTGCTCGGCACCCTCAACTTCCTCGACGAGGCGAAGCGCCGCGAGGGCGCCGCGCTCGTCCGCCGGGGCGTCAGCTTCTCGCTGGCCCAGTCGTTCGACGCCGACGGGCCGCAGAACGGCTGGCGGCGCCGGACCAACCCGGTGCACACCATGCTCGACACCGGCCTGGACGCCGAACGCGGACAGGGCTTCCCGCACGGGCTCGGCGGGGCCGACGACGTCGTCTTCATGCCGCTGCAGGCCTCGACCCAGTGGGACGGACTCGGCCACATCTTCGACCACGGCGTCGCCTGGAACGGGCGCCGGGCGGGCGACGTCGTCACCAGCGAGGGCGACCGGGTGACCGGCATCGAGACCGCTGCCGCTCACGTGGCCGGGCGCGGCGTCCTGCTGGACTTCGGGGACCTGCCCGACGGCTACGCCATCACCACCGGCGACCTCGAGGCCAGGATCGCCGCGCAGGGCGCCTCGGCCCGGGTCGGGCGGGGCGACCTGCTGCTGGTGCGCACCGGGCGGCTGGCCCGGGCCCGCCGCGACGGCTGGGGCGACTACGCGGGCGGCCCGGCGCCGGGTCTCTCGTTCACCACGGCCGACTGGCTCCACCGTGCGGAAATCGCCGGGATCGCCACCGACACCTGGGGCTTCGAGGTGCGGCCGAACGAGTTCGACGACGCCTTCCAGCCGCTGCACCAGGTCTGCATCCCGCACATCGGGTTGTTCCTGGGTGAGATGTGGGACCTGGACGCGCTCGCGGCCGACTGCGCCGCCGACGGCGTGTGGGACTTCTTCCTCACCGCCGCGCCCCTGCCCGTCACCGGCGCGGTCGGCGCCCCGGTGAACCCGATCGCCGTCAAGTGAGGGAGTTCCGATGCCCGCGGTGAACACCGTCCTCGTGGTCGGCGCCGGCCTGGCCGGCAGCGCGGCCGCGATCGGCCTGGCCCAGGCCGGGATCGCCGTCGACCTGGCCGAGATCAAGCCGGACGTCACGGCGGCCGGTTCCGGGATCACGTTGCAGGGCAACGCCTTGCGCGAGCTGAAGCAGCTCGGGGTGTGGGACGAGGTGAGCCGGGCCGGGTATCCGTTCGACGTCACCGCCCTGCGCGCGCCCGATCCGGCCGGCACCGTGCTGGCCGAGATCCCCGACGCGCGTACGGGCGGGCCGGACCTGCCCGCCGTGCTGGGCATGCCGCGGCCTGCGCTGGCCCGCATCCTGGCCGACCGGGCGGCCGCGGTCGGCGTGAAGTTGCGGCTGGGCACCACTCACACCGCCTTGAGCCAGGACCCGGACGGGGTCGGCGTCACGTTCGCCGACGGGTCGACCGGACGCTACGACCTGGTGGTCGGGGCGGACGGGGTGAAGTCGTGGACGCGGCGGGCGCTGGGCGTCGAGCTCGAGACGAAGCCCGTCGGCATGGGCATCTGGCGCGCGTTCGGGCCCCGGCCGGCCTCGGTGACCCGCACCGACCTCTACTACGGCGGGCCGTCCTTCATCGCCGGGTACTGCCCGACCAGCGAGACCACGCTGTACGCCTACATCGTCGAGCCGGCCCAGGACCGTTCCACCCTGACGCCGGACGAGCAGCTGGCCACCATGAGGGAGCTGTCGCAGCCGTACCACGGGCCGTGGGACGAGATCCGGGACAGCCTGACCGATCCGGACCGCGTCAACTACACCTGGTTCGAGACCCACGTTCTGCCCGCGCCCTGGAACCGGGGCCGCGTGGTGCTGATCGGCGACGCCGCCCACACCTGCCCGCCGACGCTGGCCCAGGGCGGGGCGCAGGCCCTGGAGGACGCGTCGGTACTGGCCGATGTGATCGTCCGCCGCGACCGGCTCGACCAAGGCCTGTGGGACGCCTTCCACGCCCGCCGGGTCGACCGGGCCCGGGCCGTCGTCGACGCGTCCAACCAGATCGCCCGCTGGCAGCTCGACCACGTACGCGGTGACGTGCCCGGCTTGATGCGCGACATCGCCCGCCTCGTGGCTCAGCCCGCCTGACCGTCTTGATAGGACAGAAAATGATCACTCACCTGCGGCACGTCGACCTCGCGGTCACCGACTACGCCGCCCAGCTCGACTTCTACACCGGCACCTGGGGTCTGAAGGCCGAGCACAGCGACAGCGGCATCACCTTCCTGGCCGCCGAGGGCAGCCCCGAGCAGTACGTCGTACGGCTGCGGCAGGCCGCCGACAAGCGGATCGACCTCATCGCCTTCGGGGTCGCGAGCACCGCCGACGCCGACGCGCTCGCATCCCGGCTGGCGGCGGACGGCGTGCGGCTGGTGACCGAACCCGGGAAGCTGCAGACCCCCGGCGGCGGCTACGGCTTCCGGTTCTTCGACAACGAGGGCCGCACCGTCGAGATCTCGGCCGACGTCGCCGTACGCCGGCACCGGGCCATCGAGGAGGGCGAGTCCGTCCCCGTCCGGCTCTCGCACGTCGTCATCAACTCGGCCGATCCTGAGGGCACGCGCCGCTTCTACGAGAAACACCTCGGCTTCGCGCTCTCGGACACGCTGACCCACCCGCGCATGGGCGACATGATGTGGTTCCTGCGGGTCAACGCCTGGCACCACAGCCTGGCCATCGCCCGCTGCCCGCACCCGTCGCTGCACCACGCGTCGTTCGAGCTGCGCGGCCTCGACGAGTACATGCGGGGGACCGGCCGCGTGCTGCGGGCCGGTGTCGAGAAGATCTGGGGCCCGGGGCGGCATCTGGCCGGCAACAACACCTTCAGCTACTTCCTCGACCCGAGCGGCAACACCATGGAGTACACGACCGAGCTCGAGCTGATCGACCAGGACACCTGGCACCCGCACCTCTACGACTTCTCCGACCCCGCGGTGTCCGACCAGTGGGGCACGGCCAACGCCATGAACGAGTTCGTCGCCAAGCGCTCGTTCAACGACCCGGACCGGGGCCTGTTCGTGGCCCCGCCGGTCTGATGCGCCTCGCGACGTGGGAAGCGGCGGGCGTCGTACGGTCCGGGGTCGTCTCCGCCGCCGGGCTGCACGCTTTCCCTTCCGGTACGACGGTGCTCGACCTCGTGCGGGCCGGGCTGCCCGCCGCGCTGGAGGCAGGAGCTGCCGCCGAACGCGAGCCCGCCGTTCCCGTCGCGGCGGTTCGCCTGCTGCCGCCGCTGGAGCCGCCGACCGTACGGGATTTCGTGACGTTCGAGAAGCACGTCGAGGGCATCGCCGGCCGGGTGCCCGCGGAATGGCACGAGGCGCCCACCTTCTATTTCACCAACCCGTACGCGCTGATCGGCGCCCACGACGACGTCGCCATCCCGCCCGGCTCGAAGCTGTTCGACTTCGAATTGGAGGTCGCCGCCGTCGCCGGCCGGGACGTCGCGTCGGCCACGCCCGAACAGGCCCGAGCGGCCATCTTCGGCTACACCGTCTTCAACGACTGGTCGGCCCGCGACCTGCAGCGCCGCGAGATGAAGGTGAACCTCGGCCCGGCCAAGGGCAAGGACTCGGCCACCACGCTGGGGCCGTGGCTGGTCACCGCGGACGAGTTCGAGCTCGACCGCGACGGCTTCCTCGACCTCGACATGCGGGTGTCGGTCAACGGCGCCGAGATCGGCCACGACCGGCTGTCCGGGATGGGCTGGCCGTTCGAGGAACTTATCGCGTACGCCTCACGCGGCACCTGGGTGCGGGCCGGTGACGTACTCGGGTCGGGCACGTGCGGCAACGGCGGCTGCCTGGCCGAGTTGTGGGGCCGGCGCGGCGACGGCGATCCGCCGCCGCTGCAGCCGGGCGACGTCGTCGAGATGACGGTCGAGGGCATCGGCACCATCCGCAATCGGGTGGTCCCCGGGCTGGAGTTGCCGCCGGTGAGGCCGGCCCGCCGCAACGAGAGGACCTAGAGGTGTTCGAGTACTTTCCCGGCAACTACGTCTGGAACCTGGGCGTCGTCGCCACGCTCAACTCAGGCGGCCTGATCGACGAGGTGGACCGGGCCTGCCGGCCGATCCGGGAGGCGGCCGCCGGCGGCGAGGACGCCGGCACCCCGGACTTCCTGCGGGCGTGGACGGGCCTCACCGATCAGCTCGTCGCGCAGGCCGCCGGCGCCGAGAAGGCCGGTCACACCCGTACGGCCGGGCAGCTCTACGCCCGGGCCACCAACTACCTGTGCCAGGCCGAACGGATGCTGGCCCACTCCGACCCGAACCGCCTGCCTGCCTACCGCCGCGTGCTCGACCTGCAGCAGAAGGCCTTCGACCTCCACAGCCCGTCGGTGAGCCGGGTCGCCGTCCCGTACGAGGGGACAACCCTGCCCGCCTACTTCAGCGCGGCCTCGGCCGGCGGGCGGCCGGCGCCGGTGGTCGTGCTGGTCAACGGGCTGGACTCGACCAAGGAGCACATGTACTCGTCCCGGCACTGGGAGGAGCTGGCCGCCCGCGGCATCTCGTGTCTGATGCTCGACCAGCCCGGCACCGGCGAGGCCCTGCGGCTGCAAGGCCTGACCGCCCGCATCGACGCCGAGGCGTGGGGATCGGCGGCCGTCGACTGGCTGCAGGCGCGCGACGATGTGGACCCGGCCCGGATCGGCGTCGTCGGCTGGTCGCTGGGCGGTTACTACGCCCCGCGCGCGGCCGCGTTCGAGCCCCGGTTCGCGCTCTGCGTGGCGTGGGGGGCCAACCACAACTGGGGCGCGGTGCAGCGCCGCCGCCTGGAACGCGAGGGCGAACGACCCGTCCCGCACTACTGGGAGCACGTCCTCTGGGTGTGGGGCCACGACGACCTCGGCGAGTTCATCGAGTTCGCCGACGCCGTCCACCTCGACGGCGTCGTCGAGCGCATCCGCGTCCCGTTCCTGATCGCCCACGGCGAGAACGACCGGCAAATTCCTTTGGCGTACGCCCATCGCTCGTACGAGCAGGCCGTCCACTCACCGAAGCGGGAGCTGCGTGTCTTCACCCCGCAGGAGGGCGCCACCGAGCACATCGGTCTCGACCACCTGCCGCACGTGAGCGTCTTCATCGCCGACTGGGTGGCCGACACGTTCGCGGAGCTCGATCGCTGATCCGGCGGCCGGTTGGCAGTATGGGGGCATGACCGAGATCGTCGGGCGGGGCGCCGAGGCCGGCGTGCTCGATGCTCTGCTCGCGGAGGTGGCCGGGCGGCGCGGTGCGACGAAGGTGTTGCGGGGTGAGGCCGGGATCGGGAAGTCGGCGCTGCTCGAGTACGCGGTGGAGGGCGCGCGGCGGCGCGGGGTGCGGGTTCTGCGGGTCACCGGCGTGCCGGGTGAGGCTCGGATCCCGTACGCGGGAATCGACCACCTCGTCCGGGCGGCGGCCGGCACGTCGCCCTACCGGCTGGCCATCGACCTGCTGCAGCAGCTCGGCGAACCGGACGAGCCGGTGCTGCTGGCGGTCGAGGACGCGCACTGGCTGGACGACGCGAGCTGGCAGACGCTGACGTTCCTGGGGCGGCGCCTCGAGTCCGACCGGATCGGCCTGGTGCTGACCGTGCGCGACGGCGAGGACGTCGACCGGCGGCTGGCCGCGGCCGGGCTGCCCGAGCTGCGGCTCGAACCGCTGGCCGCGGCCGACGCCGAGACGCTGCTCGAACGGACCGCGCCCGGCCTGGTCCCGGCGCTGCGGGCCCGGGTTCTGGACGAGGCGGCCGGGAACCCGCTGGGCCTCGTGGAGCTGGGCGCGGCCGCGGCCCGGTCGGGCGGGTCGGCGCTGCTGCCGTCCTCGATCCCGCTCAGCACCCGGCTCGAGCGGACGTTCGGCGGGCTGGTGGCCGAACTGCCGCCGGACACTCAGGAGCTGCTGCTGGTGGCCGCGCTCGACGACGGCGGCGACTTCGACGAGATCGTGGCGGCCGCGGCGGTGCCGGCCGAGGCGGTCGAAGCGGCGGTGGCGGCCCGGCTGGTGACCGTGGACGAGGCGTACGAACTGCGGTTCCGGCATCCGCTGCTGCGCTCGGCCCTGCGCCAGCGGGCCCGGCCCAGCGACCGCCGCCGGGTGCACGCGGCCCTGGCCGGAGTCGTGCTGAGCCCGCAGCGCCGGTTGTGGCACCGCGCCTCGGCCGCGCCCGGACCGGACGAGGCGATGGCCCGGGAACTGTTCGAGGTGGCCCTGGGCGCCGCCCAGCAGAACGCGGTCGCCGTCGCGCTGGCCGCCGTCGGCCGGGCCGTGCGGCTCAGCGAGGACCCGGCCGAGCGGGGGAGCCGGCAGATCTGGGCCTGCGACCTCGCCCACGAGCAGGGCGACGCGGAGACCGTGCGGCGGCTGCTGGGCGAGATCGACGAGACCGCGCTGCGGCCGGGCGACCGGGCCCGGCTCACCTGGATCCGCGGCTTCTATCTGGCCCCGGAGGGCTCGGCGGCCGACCGGCTGTCGACCTACGCCGACCTGATCGAGGGCATGCGCCTGGACGGCGACCCCGTCACGGCGGTCAAGGCGATGAGCGAGATCTCGCTGGCCGCCTATTACGCGAACCTGACCCCGTCCGTACGGGACCGGCTCGTCGCCGTGGCCCGGGCCCTCGACCTGCCCGACGACGATCCGCGGCGCACCGAGATCCTGCTCAACGTCGCGCCCGTGCAGTGCGGCGCGGCCGAGCTCGAGCGCCTGCGGGCCTTCGCCAACCGGGTGGACCTGGCGCCGGTCCGGCGCTTCGAGATGGCCATCGCCGCCTTCTCGGCGGGCGCGCTCGACCTGTCCCGCCGGCTGGCCCTGTCGGCCGCGGCCGACCTGCGTGCGCAGGGCCGCATCGGCACCCTGACCCAGGCGCTGAGCACGGCCGCGTCGGCGTCGGCCGGGCTCGGCGACACCCGGGCCGCGCTGCCGCTGGCCGCCGAGTGCGTCGCCCTGGCCACCGAGACCGGGCAGCGCTCGTGGGCGCTCGGCGGCAGCCTGGTGGCCGGGCTGGCCGAGGCGCTGCGCGGGGACACCGACGCCGCGCGGGCCCGGGCCGACGCCGCCGAGCAGGCGCTGCACGCCGTCGGCCGGCTGCCGATGCTGGCCCTGGTGCAGCGCATCCGCGGCGTGGCGGCCCTGGCCGAGGGGCGGGCGAGCGACGCCTTCGGGCAGCTGCTGCGCATCTACGACCCGGCCGACAGCGCCTGGTTCCCGAACTACCAGCTGCTCACGCTGGGCCACCTGGCCGAGGCGGCAGTGCTGGCCGGCCTGCCGGACGAGCTGCGGCCGGTGGTGACCGACCTGGAGCCGATCGCCGAGCAGAGCCAGTCACCGGCGCTGCAGGTGGGTCTCGCGTACGCCCGGGCGGTGCTGACCGGGAACTATGACGAAGCGCTGGCCGAGGATCTGGCCGCGTGGCCGTTCGACCGAGCCCAGCTGCAACTGACGTACGGCGCGACGCTGCGCCGCCAGTTCCGGGTCACCGACTGCCGGCCGCTGCTGCGGGCCGCGGCCGGAACCTTCGAAGCGCTCGGCGCCACGCCGTGGGCCGAACGCGCGCGGGCCGAACTGCGCGCGGCCGGCGAGGCCCGGATCCGGCCGCCGTCCGCGCTGGCCACCCTCAGCCCGCAGGAGCAGCAGATCGCCCGGCTGGCCGCGGACGGGCTGAGCAACCGCGAGATCGGCGCCCGGTTGTTCCTGTCGCCGCGCACGGTCAGCACCCACCTGTACCGGGTCTATCCGAAGCTGAATGTGACCTCGCGCGGGGAGCTGGCCCGCATCTTTACGTCATCCGACGTAGGCGGCTGAACCCCCGCACTGCCTAGCCTCGGCTCATGTCTGGCGACACGGTCAACCTGCGCATCCTGGGCCCGCTGCAGGTCTGGCGGGGCGGAGTCGAAGTGGATCCGGGGCCGCGGCAGCAGCGGGGCCTGCTGGCGGTGCTGCTGGCCCGGCCCGGGCACGCGGCCGGCGTCGGCGAGCTGATGGAGCTGCTGTGGGGGCCCGAGCCGCCGCCGAGCGCGGTCAACAGCATCCAGAAGTACGTCGGAACGCTGCGCCGCCTGCTCGAACCGGGGTTGCCGCCCCGGTCGGCGGGCGCCTACCTGACCCGCCACGGCGGCGCCTACCGGTTCACGGCCGGGCCGGAAACCCTGGACCTGGTGCGGTTCCGGCGGCTCGTCGCCCAGGCCGAGGCATGCGCGAACCTCGAACGCTCGCTCGACGGCTACGTGGCGGCGCTGCGGCTCGGGCGGGGCGCGGCCGGCGCCGGACTGGCCGACTCGCCCGAGGCGGGCGCCGTCTTCGCCAACCTGGACCGGGAGTTCTCCGACGCGGTGGTGGCCGCGGCCCGGGTGGCCGTCCGCCTGCGACAGCCGGACCGGGTGCTCGCGCCACTGCGCCGGGCGGCCGGCGCCGAACCGCTCAACGAGGTGCTGCAGGCGAGCCTGGTGACCACGCTGGCCGCCGCCGGGCGTCTGGCCGAGGCGGTGGCGGCCTACCGGTCGGCGCGGCGGCGGCTCTCCGAGGACCTTGGTGTGGAGCCGGGGCCGGAGCTGCGCGCGGCCTACCTGACCGTGCTGGAGCGGGACGACATCCTGATCGACGAGCTCATCGAACTGTGTGATCGGCTACCGGTGCTACTGGGCCGGCTGTCGGCCCGGCTGGCCGCTTCCGGCGGAGCGCCGTGACTCCGTACAAAACAAGACCCGCAGCCGTCAGCACGAAGCCGGCCCAGACGGTCGACAGCGTCCCCCAGCCGGCGTCGAGGGTGATCGCGCCGCCGATCGCGCCCAGCGAGTTGGCCAGATTCAGGGCGGCCAGATTGAGCGCGCCCATCAGGGTCGGCGCGTCCGGGGCGAGGTCGGTCAGCCGCACCTGGATGGTCGGGATGGCGAACATCATGGTCGCGCCCACTCCGAACAGCGCCGGCATCAGAACCGCGACGTTGCTGCCAGCGACTCCGATGACGACCAGAATGACCAGCACGCCGCCGAAACCGGCGACCAGGCCGCGGCTCTCGTAACGGTCGGCGATCCGGCCCCCGAGATAGTTGCCGACGGCCATGCCGACGCCGAAGACGGCCAGCGCGATCGGGATGAGCGAGGCGTCCCGGCCGGTCGCGTCGGTGATGAACGGCCCGATGAACGTGTAGACGGCGAAGATGCTGGAGATGCCGAGCGCGGCCACGGCCACCATCACCCAGACGGCGGGCCGTCGCAGCGCGCTCAGCTCGCGAGCGACCGAGCTGCCGCGCAGATCGTCGGTGCGCGGAAGCCAGGCGACCAGCGCCAGCAGCGAGAGCACGCCGACACCGACCACCATCCAGTAGGTGGCGCGCCAGCCGAACGCCTGGCCGACGTACGTGCCCAGCGGCGAACCCACGATGGTGGCCACGGTCAGGCCGCCCATGACGGTGGCAAACGCCTTGCCGCCCTTGCCCGGCCCGTACACATAGGCGGCGACGACCGCGCCCGCCCCGAAATAGGCGCCCTGCACGCTGCCGGTGACGAACCGGAAGACGACCAGCAGCGCGATGTTCGGGGCCAGCGCCGACAGCACATTGCCGGCCAGGAACAAAACCATGAGACCGAGCAGCAACGTACGGCGGTTCACGCGCGCGCCCAGCACGGTGATCAGCGGCGACCCGATCATGACCCCGAACGCGTACGCCGTGATCGCGTACGTGGCGACCGGCACCGACACGTCCAGCCCGGACGAGAACAACTGGATGATGCCGTTGCTGCCGAACTCCCCGGTGCCGATCGCGAAGGTGCCCAGCGCCAGCGCGAACAGGGTGCGCCCGGTGTGCCGGACCGGGGTGGTCGCCCCGGTGTGACGCCCCTCCTCGGCGGTGCATTGTTTCTCGTACGCGCGCTGATGCATCCCCAGATGGTGGGGGCCGCCAGTGGATCGTGACTGGATCGCGGCGGCCGACGATCCAGTCCGCGCTCACTCGCGAGGATTCGTCGAGCTTCCGGTGTCAAACGGCCCGTCAAACGGGGGCGCTCTTTGATGGTGTGAGCACCCGGGAAACGCCCGGGGCGGCACCGATAGGAGCAAGGTCATGCCCGTTTTCATGGACGTCCACAATGTCGAAGGTGGCGTGTCGGCGAGCGATGTCGCCGCCGCGCACGAGGCCGATCTGGCCACCCAGGGCCCGCATGGGGTCAACTATCTGAAGTACTGGGTGGACGAGGAGGCGGGGAAGATCTTCTGCTTGGTCGAGGCGCCCGACGCGGAGGCGGCCAACACCGTGCACCGGCAGGCGCACGGTCTGGTCGCCGACGAGATCTACCCGATCAGCGCGCAGGGCTGACATGGGCCTGACTGTGCACCTGCTCGGGTCGCCCTGGGTCGACCGGCCCGACGGGGTCCCGTACCAGGTGCGCAGTCGCAAGAGCTGGGCCCTGCTGGCCTGCCTGGTCCTCAGCGAACGGCCGCTGACCCGCAGCCGGCTGGCCGGCCTGCTCTACCAGGAGGCCGACGACCCGCTGCGGGCGCTGCGCTGGGGCCTGGCCGAGATACGCCGCTGCCTGGGCGTGGAGGTGGACGGCGACCCGGTCGTCCTGCGCCTGCCGCCCGGGGCGGTCGTCGATGTCGACGTGCTGCGGCACGGCTCGTGGGCGGCCGCCGTCGACCTGCCCGGGCTGGGCGCCGACCTGCTCGACGGCATCGCCGTGCGGGGCGCTCCCGCGTTCGAGTCGTGGCTGCTCTCCGAGCGCCGGCGGATCGCCGCGGCGGCCGAGGCGATCCTGCACGAGGCGGCACTGGGCCGGTTGGCGGCGGGCGATCTGGTAGCGGCCCGCGGCCTGGCGGTGCGGGCGGCCGGGATGAACCCGCTCGAAGAGAACCACCAGGCCCTGGTGATCCGGCTGTACCGGCTGGCCGGCGACGACCGGGCCGCCGAGAAGCAGTACCGGGCGGTGGCCGAGCTGTTCGCGCGGGAGCTCGGCGTCCGGCCCGGCGCCGCGGTCGAGGCGGCGATGGCGGCCACGCGCGAATCCCGTCCGGAGGCCGACGACGCCTCCCTCGAGGCCATCGTCGAGTCGGGCGCGGCAGCGGTGGCGGCGGGCTCGGTCGAGGCCGGGGTGCGGTCGTTGCGGACCGCCGTCCGGCTGGCCGACCGGGCGCGGTCGGACCGGTGGCGGCTCGCGGCCCGGGTCCGGCTGGCCGAGGCGCTGATCCACTCGCTGCGCGGCCTGGACGAGGAGGGCCTGGCCTTCCTGCACGAGGCCGACCGGATAGCGCTCGCCGTGGGGGAGCGGGCGGTGGCAGCGCAGGCCCGGGCCGAGATCGGGTACGTCGACTTCCTGCGCGCCCGCTACGACCGCGCCGAACGCTGGCTCACCGACGCCCTGAGCGTCGCCGACGGCTCGCCCGCGATCACGGCCCGGGTCAGCATGTATCTCGGCTCGGTCGAGAGCGACCGCGCGTTCTATCCGAAGGCCCGGCTGTGGCTCGAGAAGGCGATCGGGCTCGCTGCCGACGCCCGCACCGAGGCCTACGCGCTGTCCATGCTGGGCCGGATGCACCTGCTCACCGGCAACCTGGACGAGGCCGCGGCCCGCCTCGACGAGTCGACCCGCGTCGCCGAACGCGACCACTGGCTGGCTTTCGTACCGTGGCCGCAGGCGATGCGCGGCGAAACGTTCCTGGCCGCGGGCAACCCCGCCGCCGCAACCCGTCTGCTGCAGCAGGCGTTCGCCCGCGCCTGCCAGATCGGCGACCCCTGCTGGGAGGGGATGGCCGCCCGCTCGCTCGCGCTCGTGGCCGACGCGGCCGGCGACCCGGCCCGCGCGTTCGACCTGCTGGCCGACGCGCGCACCCGTTCCAACCGGCTGGCCGACCCGTACGTCTGGCTCGACGCCTACATTCTGGACGCCCAGTGCGACCTCGGCCGCCGCCACGACCACCCCGAAACTCAGGAGTGGGCCGGCGCGCTGCGCCGGTTGGCCGCCCGCACGGGCATGCGCGAGATGACCGTCCACGCACTGCGCCACTGCGCCGGCCCCGGCGACGAGGAGGCCGCCGCGCTCCTGGCCGGCGTCATCGCCGGCCGCCCGGACGCGTCGTGACGGCCATGCTCGAGCGTCAGACCCGGAGACGTGGTCCGGCGAGTCAGCGGAAGACGTCGATGTTCCGGGCGGCCCACTCGGCGAACGGCTGCGGAGGCCGGCCCAGAACCTCCGTCACATCGGGACTGACTCGCTGCTCGCTGCCGGTGGGTGCCCCGAGAATCGCCAGGGTGCCTTCGACCACCGGCGGCGGCATGAACGCCAGCATCTGCCGGCGCGCCTCGTCCGGCGACTGCTCGACGAAGCGGACCGGTTCGCCGAGCGCGGCAGCGAGGTCCGCCGCCCGTTGGCGTGGGGTGCTCAGCGCCGGGCCGGTCAGCTCGTAGGTGCGACCGTCGTGGCCGCCGTGCAGGGCGATGGCGGCCACCCCGGCGATGTCGTCCGGGTCGACCACCGGCAGGCCGACGTCGCCGAAGGGCGCGGCCACCGTACGGCCGGACCGGACCGAACCCGCCCAGGCGAAGGTGTTGGAAGCGAAGCCGCCCGGGCGCAGGATCGTCCAGCCGAGACCCGACCGGCGTACCTGCTCCTCGATGACGTGCAGCGGAGCGTGCGACGCGGTTCCGGGCCGGGTGCCGACGGCCTGCGAGGATTGCAGCACGATCCGCTTCACCCCGGCCGCGGTGGCCACCCGCACAATCTCGGACCCGTCAAGGCCGGCGCCCGCGCCTTCCACCAGGAGGAACATCGCGTCGGCGCCGGCGAGTGCCATACCCAGGCTCTCCGGGTCCTCGAGGTCGGCGCGTCGGTGGCGAACGCCGTCCGGCACCGCGACCGGGCGCCGTCCACGCGACACCGGCGTGACCGCGGTGCCCGACGCCGCCAGAATCGACACCAACGACCGGCCGACGTTCCCGGTCGCTCCTGTTACGACGATCATGTTTGTCTCCCCTTCGGACCGCTCGCTCGTGCGGTCGAGAGGGACGTTAGTTGCCTCCGTATACTAGGTACCTAGAAGATAGTATTGGCTTTGTGGTGGAGGGCACATGCAACGCTCAGCGGACCCCGAGGTCGCGTGCCCGGTCGCGCCGGTCGTCGACATCGTGTTCAGCCGGTGGACAACCCCGATCCTGTGGGCCTTGCACGAGTACGGGCGGCAGCGGTTCGTGGAGCTGGAGCGCCGGCTGACCAGCATCACCCCGAAGGTGCTCACGCAGCGGCTGCGTCAGCTGGAACGCGACGGGCTCGTCGCGCGTACGTACTACGCCGAAGTGCCGCCCCGGGTGGAGTACGAGATCACCGAGCTCGGCGCCGGCCTCGGTCCGCTCTTCGCTCACCTGGCCACCTGGGCGGATGCCAACCTGCCGGCGGTGGAGCGGGCACGGAACGCCTACGACGCCCGATCGCGGGCGTAGCATCGAGATCGGTGCGGCCTGTGTGCCGGCTCAGTCGATGATCGCCGTGACCTCGGCCTCGACGAGGATGCCGGGCTCGAAAAGGATGTCGACCCCGATCAGCGCGGCCGGCGGGGTGGCGAGGTCGAACTCGCGCGCCGCCTGGTCGACGCCCGCGGTGAAGGCGTCATACATCTCCCGCTTCCAGCCCGCGGCGTACCAGGTGAACCGGACGACGTCGTGGAAGGTCGCCCCGGCCGCGTCCAGTGCCTTGGCGACATTGCGGTACACCTGGGCGACTTGTCCGGCGAGGTCACCCGGCGCGACGAGTTCGCCGTTCTCGTCCCACGCCACCTGGCCGGCGATGTGGACCTGCCGGCTGCCGGTCGCCACCGCGACGTGGTGGTAGAGCGGGATCTGCACATGCCGGTCGGGGTTGATGAACGAAACAGCCACGACTTGTCTCCTGCTCTCTTGTAGTTACTGAGGAACCGTAGGAGAGTGTGGGCTGACGTGGAAGAACGCACTTTTCAGTGACTGGGGAACCCGATGGTGACCAAGCAGCTCAGCGGCCTGCCGGAGGACGCGGATCTCAGGCGCGCCGACTCGTTGGCGCGGGAGATCTTCTCTGATGTCGCCAACAAGTGGGCGTTGCTGATCATTGAAGCGCTCGGTGAGCGCACTCTTCGCTTCAGCGAGTTGCGCACCGAGGTCGAGGGCATCAGCCACAAGATGCTCACCCAGAACCTGCGCATGCTCGAGCGCAACGGCCTGGCCGTGCGAAAGGTGCACCCGACGGTGCCGCCGCGCGTCGAGTACACACTCACCGAGCCGGGTCAGGCCCTGCGCGCGACGGTCGACCTGATCTGCGGCTGGACCCACCAGCACTTGAGTCACATCGAGTCGGCCCGCCGCCGCTTCGGAAGCTGACCTGTTGTTCCGACCCCTTGCCTCTGTCGGCCAGTGTTGGGACAGCCGGGGTCACGGATCTGCCGCTGATTACGCGTCTAGAAGTCGCGCCACTCGTCCGTCAGTTGGCTTCGGTCGAGGTCGCGGCGTTCGGTTACGGCGTCGACGTCGACGCCGGCGGCGGTCACCACGTCGTCGATGTACTCGCACAGTTCTTCGCGGGTCATGGTGTCGATGCCGGTCTGCACGTCGTTCAGGGTGAGCACCACCCGCTCGACCGCGCGCCAGACGGCCTGGTCCGTCGGTGCGGGACCGAGCTGGGCCACCTCGCGTTCGTACGCCGTGAGCCTCGCATCGACGGCGTCGATGAACTCCGGCGGCCATGCCATGGCGGCATACGCGTGCTCACGCGCCAAGGTTCCGGCCGCGACTTGCTGGGCTTGTTCGGCCACCTCGCGCCGCCACCGGTCGGTCAATCGCTCGATCATGGCGGGCAGCCTAGACCGCCGGAGAGGTTGGCTACAGCCAGATCTGCTCCCAGGTGCGGTCGCCTCGATCGTCCGGGTCCTCGAGGTATCCGCGAAAGATCTGCGCGACTTCTTCGAGTGCGTCGACCTCGCATCGGAAGTGCCGGTCCGGTCCGCCCTCGCGTCGCTCGACCTGGAACTTCCGGGCCGGCACGTCGTGACGGCCGCCGGCGGCTGCTTGGAGGTAGTGCTCACCGCCGCGGTCGACGATGAGATAGTCGAGCCCGTCGCCGAGCCGCTGGACCTGTGACTCGACGTCGAGGGCTGACGGTTGCGGGATCGGGCGGCCGTGCGAGCGTTCCAGTGTCAGCTTCGGCGCACCCCGTCGGTAGCCGGCCAACGGCACCAGGTCCGGATCGGGCATTCCGTCCGGCGGTGTCCCCTCGATGGCGAACCCGCACAGGGCGGCCAGCGCCTCCTCGCCGAGATCCAGCGGATGGAACGGCAGGGGATAGGGCTCGTCGTCCTCGTCGTCGGGCTCGACCGGGTGCCGACCGGCCCAGTACGACTGCTCGAACGGCAGCCGGTTCCCGTGGTCCTCGACGATGCCACGGGCAGGGTTCAGGCACAGCGCTCGTTCCTGCGTTCCGTCGGCGGTCCAGACCGCGAAGCCGAGGAAGTCCGACCCGCTGTGCATCGAGTGCAGGATCACGCGCCGGCCCGACCCCTCGGCCAGCCAGCTCGGCCGTAGGTCAGCCGGCCGGATCTCGCCCAGGTCGGCGTCGCAGATGATCGTCAGGCCCGGGAACACTCCCGCGTAGAGCAGACCGGCCGGCGGGTTGACGGCCGAGTCCAGGCTGCCGTCGCCGACCGGGACGACGTCGAGCCCGGGCAACAGCCGGGCCACCAGCGCGTCGGTCGCCGCGCGGTCCAGTTGGAGCGCGTCAGGCAATGCCCGACGCGCATCACCTTCGGCATAGATCAGCAGTGCTGTCTTGGCACCCACGCCCGGACACCCTGCAGACGGGTCAGCTGTCCAGGTCGCCCAGAAGTTGTTCGGCTACTCGGCGGGCCGCTTTCCGGCCTGCGCGCTGGGGGATGAGGCCTTCCTTGGCCACGCCGCGGACCGTGGCGACGACCGTGTCGTCCTGTTCGCGGAGCGTCACCGTGACGACTGCCGGGTTCAGGTTCATCGCGCCCGAGCCCATGACGGCTTGCGACTCGGCTGTCCTCGTGCCGAGGGCATCCAGGGCCAGGCCGACCAGCTCCGCGGCGGCCGGCAGCGACAGCGGGAGCTCCACCTCGGTCTCGAAGATGTCGGCACGCATTCTCCGGGCCGCGAAGCTCGCTCCCTGCCCGGCGCCCCGCTTCACACTGTTGCCCACCGCCTGAAGGCCGGCGACCAGCAGTTGGTTCTCCTCGGGGGTCAGCTCCATGATCGGCAGTAGATCATGATCAGTGGCCCGTGGCGAGCGACCTCATCCGAAACGAATGAGGCCGGCGGCGGCCGGGTGGTCGATAGTGAGGGGATGAGCAGACCGATCACCTCCACGCTTCTCATCACCGGGGCCGCGCTCACCGTGGTGGGCGGGATCATCGGGCTGGCCGGTGCGGCCGTCACCACGATCGGCGCCGTCACCGCGGCCCGGCGGCGCATCGAGCAGATGGACACCCCGCCGAGTGAGCTCGCCCGCCGTCAGTGGCGGCGAGCCCGGACAGCCGTGACAGCCGGCACCGGCGCCTGGCGCAACGGCGATCTGTCAACGGTTCCCTGAGCTCACGGTGCGGCGGTGCGGTACCAGTCGAAGGCGGCCGATCCCCGTGTCACGTACAGGCCGATCACGCGCCCGGTGAAGCCGGTGGCCACTTCGGTGGAGAGGTAGCGGCCGTCCAATTCGGCCAGGGGCGGCCCGTCGCCGACGCGGAACGTGATCCTGTCCGGCCCTTGGAAGGACTCGTGCGTACGGGTCTCGACGGTCAGGTCGAGCGAGCCAGGCGGCACCGGCTGCTCGGCGACGACCTGGCGAACCGGGCCGATGCTGGCCACCACCCGGGCCTGGCCGTCGGTGATCTCCAGGTCGTAGTGGTGCGCGTCGTCCATGCGTACGGATAAACCGGCGCACGCCGTCCCGGGGTCCAGCCGGGTCGTCACCCGGGTGTCGTGCTGCTGCTGGCGGCGGCCGACGAACGCGCCGGCGTGCAGGGTGAGCCAGCCCGGCCGCTCGGTCAGCGACCACGAGTCGTCCGGGCGCTGCCGTGGCGAGATCCACTGCGGGGCCAGGGTTACCGCGTCGAAGTCGTCCCGTTCCGCCGGCAGCGAAGGCCCGCTCGGCACGCCGACCTCGCCCACCACGGGCCAGCCGCCGGCCCAGTGCACGCGGGCCAGGAACGTCTCGCGGCCGAGCACGTGGAAGGCGGGCGTCTTGCCGCGCGGGCGCGTGGCCAGCAGAACCATCCACCAGTTGCCGTCGGGGTCCTCCACGAGGTCGGCATGGCCCGTGCTCTGGATCGGGTTGTCGGTGCTGCGGTGGGTCACCAGCGGGTTGTGCGGGGCCGGCTCCCACGGGCCGAGCGGCGTCCGGGCCCGGGCCATGGCCACGGTGTGCCCGCGTTCGGTGCCGCCCTCGGCGATCATCAGGTACCACCAGCCGCCGATCCGGTAGAGGTGCGGCGCCTCCGGATACTGCAGGCCCGTGCCCGCCCAGGCCGGGAACGGGCCGTCGAGCACCTGGCCGGTGGCCGGGTCGATGCGCGCGACCTGCGTGCCCGACACCATGCACCAGCAGGAACCGTCGTCGCCCCAGGTCAGGTCGGGGTCGATGCCGGGCAGGTCGATCCGGACCGGGTCGCTCCACGGGCCTTCCGGGTTCTCGGCCGTGACCAGGAAGTTGCCGCCGGCCGAAGTGTTCGTCGTGATCATCCAGAACCGGCCGTCGTGGTGGCGCAGCGTCGGGGCGTAGATGCCGCCCGACGCCTCGGTGTCCGCGGGCAGCGGCAGCTGGGACGGCCGGTCGAGCACGTTGCCGATCTGCCGCCAGTTCACCAGGTCACGGCTGTGGAACAGCGGCACGCCAGGGAAGTACTCGAAGCTGGAGCAGACGAGGTAGTAGTCGTCGCCGACCCGGCACACGCTCGGGTCCGGGTGGAAGCCGGGAATGATCGGCCGGCTCATCAGGGGTCGCCGAGACGCGTACGCAGGAACTCGAGGGCCTTCTGCTCGTCGAGGATCGCGCCGCCCTCGTGACCGTTGTACTCCCACACCTCGATCTGCTTCTCGCCGCCGTACTCGTGGTAGGAGCCGAACACGGTCGACGGCGGGCAGACGGTGTCGCGCAGCGCGGCCGAGAACAGCGCGGGCGCGGTCGCCCGGCCGGCGAAGTTGACCCCGTCGAAGAACTGCAGCGTCCGGTGCACCTGCTCCACCTCGGTGCGGTGCACGACCAGATAGTCGATGATTTCCTTGTACGGATACGACTCCGTCACTCGCAAGGCGCGCGGGAAATCCGACAGGAACGGTACGAAGGCCACCACCGCGGCCAGGTCGGAGCGCAGCCCGGCCACCGCGAGCGCGTTGCCGCCACCCTGACTGCCGCCCAGCACGGCGATCCGGTCGTTGTCCACCTGCTCGAGCGAGCGCGCCGCGTCGACGGCCCGGACGGCGTCGGTGAACATGCGCCGGTAGTAATAGGTGGCCGGGTCGAGGATGCCGCGGGTCATCACGCCCGGCACCTGGGGCGACGCCGTGGCTTCGTCGGGGGTGACGCCCAGGCTCCAGCCCGAGCCCTGCCCGCGCGTGTCCATCTGCAGATGGGCGAAGCCGGCCGAGGCCCACAGCAGGTTCTCGAGCTCGTGGCCGCGCCCGCCGCCGTACCCGACGTACTGCACGACCGCGGGCAGCGGGCCGGTGGCGTGGGTGGGCACCCGTAGCCAGCCGCTGACGTCCTGCCCCGCATAACCCCGGAAGGTCACGTCGTACGTGGAAATGGTCTTGAGGCCCGTCGGGACCGCACGCAGGCGCACGTCGATGTCGTGGGCGGCCGCCTCGGCCAGGGTCCCGGCCCAGAACTCGTCGAAGCCGCCGGGCGCGGTCTGCGTGCTGCGGTAGGTGGCGAGCTGGTCCAGCGAGAGGTCAGTGAGCACGCCAAGATCCTAGGGCGATACCGGCTAGCCGGTATCGCCGTTGGGTGCCTGCCCTGACGACAACCGGCCCGGCGCGCGGGAGGGTCAGGGCATGACAGCTGTCTCGTACGCGCCGGCGCGCCGCCCACTCGGGAGCCGGACGCTGGCCGACGCGATCCGGGCCGAGGGACGCCTGCCGCTCGACCAGGTCTGCCGGATCGGTCTGCGGCTGCTCGACGCGATCGAGGCGGCCCACGCGGCCGGGGTGGTGCACGGCAACGTCCAGCCCGGCACGGTGCAGTTGTTCGACGACGACCGGGTGGTCCTGCTGTTCGGGGCCGAGGGCGGCGTGGCCGAACCGACCCGGGACGGCGACCTGGTGGCGCTGGGCGCGACCCTGTTCGCGGCGTCGGCCGGGCGGCCCGGCTTCCTGCGCTCGGTGATCGACGACCTGTTCGATCCCGGAACGCGGTGCGGCATTGATCAGATTCGCGCGGCCCTGACGATTGGCCAAGGTCAATTCTTCTGAGAGTTTGCGCGATATGAATTGACCGATTGCCGGTCAACAACGCGGCCGCGACGGGGTAGCGGGGCGGAGCCGAGGTGTCTACGGTCTGCTCAGGTTTCAGGTTCGTCGAAACGTTCGGCCGTGGCTCCGCGGCGTTTTTGCCCCGTTCGTTCCCGGTTGGGTGCGGGTGGCGCGGGGTGGCGTGTGCCGCGGGGGAAGGTAGGCATGCGGTATCAGATCCTCGGTCCGCTTCTGGTGGAGCACGAGCAGCAGACCCGCCCGGTGACCGGCGGCAAGGTCCGCACGCTGCTGGCCGCGCTGTTGCTGCACGCCAACCAGCAGCTGTCGGTGGCCCAGCTGGCCCAGCGGATGTGGCCCGGCGAGGCCCCGAACTCGCTGCGCCGGGTGGTGCAGACCAACATTGTGCGGCTGCGCCACGAGCTGCCCTGGCCGGGTTCGGTGGTGACCGGTCCGGCCGGTTATTCGCTGCTCGTCGAACCGGACGAACTCGACATGCACGTGTTCGACCGGCTGGTCGCCGAGGCCGGAACCGTCTCGAGCCTGGACGCCCAGGCCCGGCTGCTGCGCGAGGCGCTTGACCTGTGGCGCGGGCCGGCCTGCGCCGACGTCGCCTCGCCGTGGCTGCACGAGATGGACCTGCCCTCGCTCAACGAGCGCCGGCTGCTCGCGCTGGAGCGGCGCATCGAGGTCGACCTGCTGCTGCACCGGGCCGAGGGCATCGTGCCCGAGCTGCGCCGGCTGACCGTCGAACACCCCTTCCGGGAACGCTTCTGGGTGCAGCTCATGGCCGCGCTGTACCGGCAGGGGCGGCAGGCCGAGGCGCTCAGCGCCTACCACACGGTGTCCCACCGGTTCATCGACGAGCTGGGCGTCGAGCCCGGCGGCGAGCTGCGCGAGGTCCACCAGCAGATCCTGCGCGGCTCCGGGCTGCATCCGCTGCTGTCCGAGGCGGCCGCTCCGGTGCAGGTCGCGGCGGCGCCGGCCGTGGCTCCGCACACGCTGCCGTCGGGGCCCCTGCATTTCGTCGGGCGGGCCGAGGAGTTCGCCACCCTCGACTGGCACCGGGACGAGGCGGCCGCCGTGATCGTGCTGGACGGGCCGGCCGGCATCGGCAAGTCGGCCCTGGCCGTGCGGTGGCTGCACGACATCGCCGGCGACTATCCCGGCGGGCAGCTCTATGTGGACCTTCGCGGGTACGCCGAGGAGCCGCCCCTGGACCCGTCGGACGCGCTGGCCGTGCTGCTCGAGGGCCTGGGCGTGGCCGCCGCCGAGGTGCCGCCGGGCGTCGCGGCCCGGGCCCAGCTGTTCCGCTCGCTCACCGCGACCCGGCAGCTGGCCGTCCTGCTCGACAACGCGCTCGACGCCGTGCAGGTGCGCCCGCTGCTGCCCGGCCCGGCTGCGACCGCCGTGATCACCAGCCGCAACCAGCTGCGCGGCTTGGTGGCGCTGGACGGCGCGGTACGGGTGACCGTGCCCCGCCTCGAGCCGGCCGAGGCGTCGTCCCTGCTCGGCCTCAAGCCGGGCACGGAAGAGGCGGCCCGGCTGGGGGAGTTGTGCGACCGTACGCCGCTGGCGTTGCGCATTCTGGCCGAGCGCATGGCCCGGCTGCCGCACGTGTCACCCTCGTCGTGGATTGCCGAGCTGCGCGACGAGGCGGACAGGCTGACCGCCCTCGACGCCGGTGACGGCGGCTCGGGGTCGCTGCTGCGCTCGCTCTCGTGGTCGTACCGGCGGCTCGACCCCGACGCCGCCGAGCTGATGCGCAGCCTGGCCGTGCACACCAGCGAGGCGTTCACGACGGCGCGGGCGGCCGAGGTGGCGATGATGCCGGTCCCGGCCGTACGCCAGCATCTCGATCGCCTGGTCGGTGTGCACCTGGTCGAGCAGATCTACCACGATCGTTACCGGGTGAGCCCGCTGGCCGGGCTGTACGGCCGGCACGGCGCTCAGCTCGACCCGGCTTCACTTCGGCTTCAATGAGGTTTCACGGCGGGGGAACGGCCAGTTTTCCCCGAACCGGCCGTTGTGCCGGCCGTCACGGCCGCCGAAGCTTCACTGCGTGCAACGGGGGAGCCGAATCGGCTTCGTTGCCTTCGGTGATATCAAGGCGAGCAATCGGGTGAGGAATCAATGGCCAAAGATCTTTCCGTCGATGTGAATGCGTTCTGGGAGAACGGTTACCAGATCATTCGTAACGTCTACTCGCGCGACGAGATCAAGGGTTTCCGTGAGGCGGCCTTCGCCTCCCGCGGCCGTGGTCCCGGCGATCTGCTCTCCAACCCGAAGATGCGCAGCTCGCTGACCGACGGCCGGTTCGTCAGCGTCGCCCGCCAGCTGCTCGGCAGCGACGACATCTGGTACTCGGGCGACAGCTCGTACACGATCAACTCCGGCCAGCGCGGCTTCCACAAGGACAACGTGGACCGCAAGGACGGCAACGGGCCGGACTGGAAGGGCCGCTACACGCTGCTGCGTTTCGGCATCTACCTGCAGGACCACTACCGGCACACCGGCGGCCTGAACCTGCGCGCCAAGTCGCACAACACGGCCGACCACAACTTCGGGCAGAACGTCTACGTCCGTACGCGCCCGGGTGACCTCGCGGTGTGGAGCATGCGCACCACCCACAGCGGCAACGGCGTCCTGTACAAGTTCCCCAAGTGGGTGCACCCGGAGCCCAAGGACATCCCGAACATCCCGCAGTGGCGCATCGCCAAGGCCGACGGCGACCGGCTCGCGGTCTTCGCCGCGCTGGGCCTCGACGACGCCCACCACAACCGCTACGTCGAGTACATGAAGACCCGCACGTACATGGTCAACTCGTTCCGGGCCTCGATCTACGACGACGAGACGCGGCTCGAGGCCAAGAACGCCGGCCTCAACATCCGCGACGTGGCGGCCGAGATCGAGGGCGACGACACGGTCGGCAAGAACCTCAACTGGGAGCCCATCCCGTACGAGGTCGGCGCCGAGCCGCGCCCGCGGGCCTAGGCACACGCTCCGGTCGGCACGGCTTGGCGGAGCCGTGCCGACCCTTCAGCTCTCGCGCAGGGCGAGCAGACTCTCGGCCGTCTCGACAATCGTGTCCTCGATCGGGCGGGCCTTCCAGCCGAGCAGGCGTTCCGCCTTGGCCGAGGTCGCGTCGAGGTTGCGTCCCAGCAGCAGACGCAGGGCGCCCATCTGCGGGTTCACCTTGGCCAGGCCCCGGGCCACCACGAGCGGCATCTCGCGGGTCGGCACCTTGGCCGCCCGCTCACCGAGCCGCGCGCGCAGGATGGCGGCGATGTCCCGCTGCCAGAGGCTGTGCCCGGCGGTGGCGATGAACCGCTCGCCCGCGGCGGCCGGCTCGGTCATGGCGAGCAGATGCAGCGAGGCGACGTCGCGCACGTCGACGTAGCCGGTGGCGAACTTCAGCAGGGCCGGCGCCGAGCCGTCGAGCATGCTCGCGATCGAGTTCAGCGACGGCGAGTAGTCCGGGCCGAGCACC
Organism: Paractinoplanes pyxinae; assembly: GCF_026626335.1. GTDB lineage: Bacteria > Actinomycetota > Actinomycetes > Mycobacteriales > Micromonosporaceae > Actinoplanes > Actinoplanes pyxinae. Next base: position 360,295 of record NZ_JAPNTZ010000001.1, read on the forward strand.
GGGCCCAGCACGGCCGTCGGGTTGACCGTGGCCAGTTCCAGCCCGCGGCCCTCGCCGTTCACGAAGTCCCAGGCGGCCCGCTCGGCCAGCGTCTTCGATTTCTGGTACGGGGCGATGTCCGCGTCCACGTTCGTCCAGTCCTGCTCCGTGAACGGGGTGTCGCGCGGCGGGTGGCCGTAGGCGATGGCCCCGATCGCCGAGGTCATCACCACCCGCCGTACGCCCGCCTCGCGCGCCGCTCGCAGCACCCGCAGTGTGCCGTCGATCGCCGGGCGCACCATCTCGTCGTCGTCGCGCGGCACCTGGGTCAGCGTGGGCGAGGCGACGTGCAGCACGTGGTCGCAGCCCGCCACGGCTTCGGCCCAGCCTTCATCGTTCTGCAGATCGGCCCGTACGAACGTCAGTTGCGCGCCGGAATCGGCCTTGAGCATCGCGCGCACCTGGGGCTCGCGAGCCAGATCGCGCACGGTCGTGCGCACGGCGTACCCCGCGTTCAGCAGCGCCAGCACGCAGTAGCTGCCGATGTAACCCGAGCCGCCGGTAACCAATACGTCAGTCATGCCCCAACGGTACTGGAGACCTCTCCACTTATGCCAGAGTTAAGCGGAGAATTCTCCGGATAGACCGTCGAGCAGCAGCGCCAGCATGGGCTGGGTCCGCTCGGGGGCGGCCCGCCAGAGAGCGCCGGTGAACTGCAGAAAGTCGCCCGGCTCGGCGTCGGCGCGGATGCTGCCGTCACGCTTGCCCGCGTCGAGCAGCCGGGTGATGACGTCGATCACCGGCCCGTACGTCTGCTCGGTGATCGACTTGTGCGCGTCCGGGCTGAGGGCGGCCCCGAACGCGTGCTTCTGCCGCATGGCGTCGACCAGTTCGGTCGTCCAGAGCCGCAACGCCTCGCGAGGCGCGTGCCCGGCGAGCAGCCCGTCGGCCGAGCCGATGATCCGGCCGACCTCGTCGGCATAGATCTCCAGGATCAGCGCCTCGCGCGACGGATAGTTGCGGTACAGCGTGCCCGGCCCGACGCCGGCCCGCTGGGCGATCTGATTCATCGACGCGTTGTCGTCCTCGGCGAACGCCGCCCGGGCGGCGGCCAGAATCCGCGCGCGGTTCTCCCGCGCGTCAGCTCGAACCATGGCTCACTCCCTCACCCGGAGACGTCTCCGCAACTGTAGACGGGCTCGTATCGCCCGCGTATCGGGAAGCGCATACGCCGCCGCAACGTCAGGCTGTCTTCAGTGGAGGAATGGACAAGCAGATAGGTCGGCGACCACTGATCCTCGGCGGCAGCGCGTTGGTGGCCGGGATCGGCCGGGCCGGGCCGATGCCACCGGGCGCCGGGGCGGTCGAGGCATACGACAAGTACGTGGCGGGTCTGGCCGCCGAGGGCAAGTTCTCGGGCGTGGTGCTGCTTTCGCACCGCGGCCGTACGGTGTTGTCGCGCAGCTACGGCTGGGCCGACCGGGAGAGGCGGATCCGCAACCACGAGGGCACCGCGTTCAGCCTCACGTCGGCCGGCAAGCCGTTCCACGCGGTGGCCATGCTGCAGCTGGCCCAGCGGGGCGCGCTCGCCCTGTCCGACCCGGTGGGCAAGCACCTGACCGGCTTCAGCCAGGACATCGCCGAGCGCGTCACCGTGCACCACCTGCTCTCGGGCACCTCGGGGCTGGACACGCCGCCCGAGGAGGTGGGCCGGGTGTTCCGCAGCCGCGACGAGGTGCACGCGTTCTATCAGCGGCGGGCCCGGCAGGCGACCCTGGCCGGCGTGCCGGGTCTGCCGACCACCACCCACGCCGAGGCCGAGGTGACGCTGGCCGCGCTGATCGTGGAGGCGGTGACCGGCACGACGTACTGGGACTACGTCCGCCGGAACATCTTCGAGCGCAGTGGCATGACCAGCTCGGCCTTCCACACGCGGCCGCAGTGGCTCACCGGGCGGGACATCGCGCACCCGTACATGAAAGTGGCCGGCGGCGGCGTGGTGGACGCCCTGCGGAACCTCGGCCAGGGCAGCCCCTACCCGTACGTGCTGGGCAAGAACCCGGGCCGCGCGTTCGTCGACGCCCCGGGCGACGGCGGCTTCGCCAGCGCCCCCGACCTGGTGCGGTTCGCGCGGGCCCTGAGCGACGGCACGCTGCTGGACCGCCCGTGGCGCGACGTGCTGTTCGCCCCCAAGCTCCCGCACGGCCCGGCCTCGTTCGGGGCGTACGGGCTCGCGGTCGAGATCGCCGGCGGCCAGTGGGTGCAGCAGCGGGCCGGCGGCAACCCCGGCGTCGGCGCCAACTGGACCATCTACCCGGACACCGGCTGGGTCGGCGTCATCCTGGTCAACCGTGACGCCGACGGCGTCGCGCTGGCCGACCTGATCGGCCGCGAGACCTGGGCCGTCACCGGCGTCCCACCCGGCCCGGGAGCGGGCGGCTGACCCTCATCGGTACGGCGGGGTCACCTCGACCCAGTAGTCGTCGATGTAGGAGCGGTAGAGAAGGCCCGCGAGGATGCGGACGAACTCGGTGCGGCTGTCCGGGCCGGCGTTCTCGCGCAGGCGGGTCACCAGGTCGTAGGCGGCGTCGCGGCACTGCGCCCCGATGCTGCCCTGCGGCACGACGATCGCCCCGTCGTCCAGGCGGTCGGCCAGCCAGCGGGCGAACGGCCGGTCCGGGTCGTCCTCGGTCCAGATCTCGCCCTCGTCGTCGTGCCAGTAGGCGTCCAGCACCCTCAGCGCCAGCTTGCGGGTGAAGCGTCTCCACCGGTCCTCGCTGTTGACGGCCTCGAGCTCGCGGACGAGATCGTCGGCCGCCGTCGAACACTCGGCGCCGAGCGGCCCGGCCGGCGCCAGGGCGTCCGGCTCGGCCATGCGGGCCACGTAGCCGGCGAGCCAGGGCTCGAACGGTCGTTCCGGGTCCTCGACGCTGAAGTCGATGGTGTCGGCGGCGTCTTCAACCACGACCCGAGCTTATGAGCCTCCGGTCCGGCTCGGAGGCTGAAGTCGTGACTACGCTGGGGCGGGTGCCCTACCTGCGGATCGGCGACGTTGACCTTTACTCGGAAGTCGACGGAGAGGGCGAGCCCGTTCTGCTGCTGCACGGCGGTTTCTGCTCGCTCGAGTCGCTGCGGGTGACCTCGGATGCGCTGGTGGGCGATCACCGGGTGTACGCCTTCGAGCGGCCCGGGCACGGGCGGTCGGCCGACATCGCGGGGGAGTACGGGTACGCGCGGATGGTGGCCGACACCCTCGGCTACCTCGACGCGGTCGGGCTGGAGTCGGCTCACGTCGTGGGGTACAGCGACGGGGCGATCATCGGGTTGCTGCTGGCCCTCGACCACCCGGGGCGGGTGCGCTCGTTGACCGCGATCAGTGGGAACCTCGATCCGTCGGCGTTCGGCGACACCGGCGGGGCGCTGTCGAAGGAGGAGGCGGCGGAGCCGGGGCCGGATGTCGAGCGGATGCACTACGAGCGGTTGTCCCCCGACGGGGCTGCGCACGCTGACGTCGTACTGGGAAAGCTCTTTCGCCTCTGGACCAGCGAACCGCACATCGAGCCGAAAGAGCTCGCCCGCATCGACGCTCCGGCGCTGATCATGTCGGGCGACCGGGACACGATTCCGCCCGGGCACAGCCTGCTCATCGCCGCGTCGATTCCCGGCGCGCAGCTCTGTGCCGTGCCGGGGACCACGCATCACCTGGTGGCCGAGCGGCCCGAGCTGGTCAGCGGGCTGGTCCGCGACTTTGTGACCGCAGCAGCCACACGAAGTACGGGGCGCCGATCAGGGCCATCATGAGCCCGGCCGGGATCTGCGAGGGCGCGATCAGCGTACGGCCGAGGGTGTCGGCCACCGAGACGAGCAGAGCGCCGAGCAGCATGGCGACCGGGACGATCCGTCCGTGCCGTACGCCGACCAGACCGCGGGCCAGATGCGGGGCGACCAGCCCGACGAAGCCCACCACGCCGACCGCGATCACGCTGACCGCCGCCGCGACCGCTGCCGCGGTCAGTAGGGACAACCGCGCGCCCTCCCGCCGTACGCCGAAGATCTTGGGGGTGTCCTCGTCGATCGCCAGCAGGTCGAGCTGGCGGCGCAGCCCCACCACGATCGGCGTCGCGAGCAGCAGCACCACGGCGACCGGCGCGACGTCGGCGAACGTGCGGCCGTAGGTGGTGCCGGACAGCCAGGTCAGGATGCGCGGCGTGTCCCACGGGTCGGCCCGCAGCAGCAGGAACGTGCTGACGGCGCTGAGCGCGTAGCCGCAGCCGATGCCGATCAGCAGGAACCGGTCGGGCAGCAGCCCGCCGCGCCAGGCCAGCACGGCGATGAGCCCGAAGGTGGCCAGCCCGACGGCCACCGCACAGACGATCAGCGCCGTCCGGCCGCCGAGGCCCGAGGTCACCACGAACACCGCGCCCAGGCCGCCGCCGGCCGTGATGCCGAGGACGCCCGGCTCGGCCAGCGGGTTGCGGACCGTGCCCTGCACGACGGTTCCGGCCAGGGCGAGCGCGGCCCCGGCAGTGATGGCCGCCGCCACGCGGGGCGCCCGGTCATCGAGCGCGCGGCCGATCAGATCGGGTGCAGTGCCCTGCAGCCACAGCGCGATGTCGCCCGTACGCAACCACAAGCTGCCCGCCAGCAGACCGGTCACCGCGGCCGCGGCCAGCAGCACCGCCGCGACCACCACGACCGTGAGGAAGCGCCGCCGCGAGCGGACCGCCACGTACGCCCGGGGCACGATCCCGGTGTCCCGCAGCCGGAGGGCCAGGATCACGATGACCACGGCCCCGAGCAGGGAGGTCGGAACTCCGGTGGGGATCGAGGCGGCCGCCTGGGCGCCCATGACCGCCCGCAGCACGGCGTCGGCCAGCAGCACCAGAAGCGCGCCGGCCAGCCCGCAGGCCGGGATCAGAAACGCGTGCCGGCCGAGCGCGCTGATCCGGTTGGCGGCCAGCCGCACCGCCACCGGCGCGGCCAGCCCGACGAAGGCCAGCGGCCCCGCCAGCGTCACCGAGATGCTGGTCAGCAGCACCGCGCACAGCACCGCGAGGACCCTCGTCGAGCGGACCGGCACGCCCAGCGAGGCGGCCGCGTCGTCGCCCAGGCCGAGCACGTCGAGCCGCCGGGCCAGCAGCAGGGCGGCCACCAGCACGACGACGATGACGGGGGCGGCGCGGGTGGCCGCGTCCAGGTTCAGCTGGGCCAGCGAGCCGCTGCCCCACGCGTACAGGCCGGTCGTGCTCTCCTTGAACAGGATCAGCAGCATCGCCGTGGCCGCGTCGAGGGCCATCGCGACCGCCGACCCGGCCAGGATCAGCCGGGTCGACGCGGTGCCCGAGGCGGCGCCGACCAGGCCGAGCACCAAGGACGCAGCAAGCAGACCGCCGGTGAAGGCCACCGCGCCCGAGGCCCACACCGGCACGGCCAGCCCGAACGCGGCGACCAGGCACAGCGCGAAGTACGAGCCGGCGGTGACGGCCAGCGTGTCCGGGGCGGCCAGCGCGTTGCGGGTGACCGACTGCAGCAGCGCGCCGGCCGAGCCGAGCGCCACCCCGACCGCGACGCCGGCCAGCAGCCGCGGCACCCGGGAGCCGAGCAGGATGCCGTCCACGTCGCCCTGCAGCAGGTCGAGGAGCCCGATGCCGGACGTCCCCTGCGTCAGGTGCCACGCGCCGACGGCCAGCACGGCGACGAGCAGGACGGCCAGGACGGCCGCCCCGCGCACACCTTTCACTTCCGGGTCAGAATTTTCACGTACGCGTCGATCGCCTGCTCGTTCGACTTCGGGCCGCCGGCGCCCCACACCCCGGCCGGGAAGGCGTACGCGCGCTTCTCCTTGACGGCGGGCAGCGCGGTCCAGATCGGGCTCTTGGTCAGTTCCTTGACGTAGCTGTCGGGGGTCTCGTCGTCGGAGTAGAACAGGGTGGCGGCGCCGACGGCGGTCAGCCCCTCGATGTCGGTCTGCGCGAGCCCGTACGCCGGGTCGACCCCGCCACTGCCGTACGCCGAATTGATCTTGTCAGTCCAGGCCGGGGTCAAGCCGAGCTGCTCGCCGAGTTCGGTGAAGAGCGCACCCTTGCCGTACGGACGGATGACCACGTTCCCGCCCTCGATCCAGCCGTCGAAGAACAGGAAGTCACCGGTCGCCGTGACCTTCTGCTTGGCCTCGGCCAGATGCTGATCGAACTGCTTCAGGACGAGATCCGCGCGCTCGGTCCGGCCGGTGGCCTGGCCGATCATCGAGAAGACCTTCTTCATGTTGGCGATCTGGCCCTTGGCGTCCGCCCCGACCGTGGCCAGCACGGGGACGCCGCGCTTCTCGAGCTTGGTGATCAGCTCGTCGTCGGCCTTGAACGCCTCGACCACGATCAGGTCGGGGTTGGTCGCGTAGAGCGCGTCGAAGTCGGGCTCCCCGCGCTCGCCGGCGTTGGCGACACCGGCCGGCAGCGGTTCCGCCTTCACGTACGTGCCGTAACCCTTGGGGTCGGCCACCGCGACCGGGTTGAGGCAGAGCGTGAGCAGGTCCTCGGTCTGCTGCCACTCCAGCACGGCGACCCGCTGGGCCGGCTTGGCCAGCTCGACCTTGCGGCCGACGCCGTCGGTCATCGACACCGGGTCGGTCGAGGTCTTGGTGGTGTCGTCGGCGCACGTCTGGGACGCGGGCGGGGCCGTGTTCTCGGCGGCGGGCTCGACGGTGGTGGTGCCGCAGGCGGTGATCGCGGCTGCGGCCACGACGAGGGTCGCCGCCAGGCGCGTGAGGCGGATCATGTCGCTCCTGAAGAGGTACGGGCGGGATGCCGCCCGACGGGGTCGATGCGGAGGCGGCCGGTGCGCGGGTCGGCTTCGACCTCGACGCGCAGGCCGTAGACCTCGCTGAGATGCTCGGCGGTGAGCACGTGGAGGGGGTCGCCGGCGGCGTGGACGCGGCCGGCGTGCAGCAGCAGGAGCGTGTCGGCGACCCGCGCGGCGTGATCCAGGTCGTGCAGCACCACGCCGACGGCGACGCCGTGTTCGTCGGCCAGGTCGCGGATCAGGTCGAGCGTCTCGATCTGGTAGCGCAGGTCGAGGTGGTTGGTCGGCTCGTCCAGCAGCACGACCCCGGTCTGCTGGGCCAGGCAGGCGGCGAGCCAGACGCGCTGCATCTCGCCGCCGGAAAGCTCGCCGACCGGTCGTTCGGCCATTTCCCGTACGCCGGTCACGCGCATGGCGTGGTCGACCGCGCTCCGGTCGGCCGCCGACGGCCCGGCGAAGCGCCGCCGGTGCGGATGGCGCCCGAACGCGACGACCTCGCTGACGGTCAGCCCGTGCGGGGCCTGCCGCGACTACGAGAAGAGGGTGACCTCGCGGGCGAACTCCCGCGCGCTGAGCAGCGTGACCTTCCGCTGGTCGAGCGCCACCTCGCCGCCGTCGACCCGGTGCAACCGGGCCAGCGCGCGCAGCAGGGTCGACTTGCCGCTGCCGTTCGGCCCGACCAGGGCCGTCACGCGCCCGGACGTCAGCACCACCTCGACGTCATGGACCACCGTGGTGCTGCCGTAGCGCAGCACCAGGTGATCACCGCGAAGGGACATCGACCGTCTCCGTACAAGTAAGGTTTGCCTTGCCTTACGGAGGCTAGGTGATGATCAACTTGTCGGCAATCCCGCACTCAGGACAGGCGATACGGGATTTCGGACATGAGGGCTCCCGGCGTCACTTTCATCACCCGCCGGAAGGCCGCGATGAACGTGCTCGGCTGCGAGTACCCGAGCCGTTCCGACACCCCTTGCACGTCGACGCCGTCCGACAGCAGCTTCAGCGCCTCGTGCACCCGGAGCGCCTGCCGCCACTGCGCGAACGACAGCCCGGTCGCCTCGCGGAAGGCCCGGGTGATCGTCCGGTCGCTCAACCCCAGCTCGTTCGCCCACTCCAGCAGGCCGCGGTCGTCGGCCGGATCGGCCAGCAGCGCCTCGGCGATCGGGTCGATGCGGCGGTCGCCCGGCAGGGCCAGGGCGAACTGCCGTTCCGAGGGATCGAGCACGTCGAACACGACCGCTTCGGTGCGCGCCCGCGCCCCGGCTTCCAGATCTCGCTGCGCCAGCCGGAACAACAGCGACTCCAGCAGCGGAGTCATCGTGATCGGCGTCGGCCCGCCGAACTCGACCGGCGTGCGGTCGGGCGCGAAGAAGGCATCGTGCAACTCGGCCGCCGCGGTCAGCCGCCCGCCGTGCACCACCCCGGCCGGCAGCCACAGCCCGAACCCCGGCGGCACGGTGAAGATCCGGTTCCCGATCCGCGAGGTCAGAGTGCCGCCGCGCACCCACACCAGCACATGCATCGGATGCGCGTGCGGCGCCCACTCCGTCGCCACCCCGGGCACCTCGGACTCGGCCACGATCGCGCCGGCCGCCGGATCCCCCTCGGGCACCGTGACCCCGCGCCGCACCACCGTGCCCGGGTCCCGCCGCCAGGTCCCCAGCCCGAGCTCCATGCCGGCGAGCGTACGCGGCAACCGATCCGCCCCCGGGCCGGACGGTGGCGGCGGCCGGTCACGGCCGCCGGCAGCATCGGCTACGCGCTGGGCCGGGCCGGCCAGTCACCGGACGAGGTGCTGACCGCGGCCGACGCCGCGATGTGCCGGACCAAGCGCGCCGCCCGCGTCTAGCAGGACGCCTTGCCGCCGAGCTTTTCGGAGCTGTGGCGCTGATAGCCGACCTCGGCCCCGCCGCGCAGGGTGATGGCGTTGCAGCGGTGGCTGGCCGGCGTCTGGTGGGCGACGAAGCTGGCCGTCGACACCGTGTTGCTGGTGAAGGTGACCGTGCTCAGGTCGCCGTCGAGGATGGGCGGGTCCTGCGAGCCCGTGCTCGAGATGGTGTTGCCGGTGATGGCGATCTGGGCGTCGGCGATGGCGAAGTTGTTGTCGGTGTGCAGCACCAGGCCGCCGTGCGAGTTGGTGAACTTGTTGTTGCGCAGCTTGATGTTGCGCGCCGACGAGTCGGGCTGGTCGGCGCCGATCTCGAGGATGCCCTGGGTGTTCGAGCCGGTGCTGTGGTGCACGTCGAGGTTGTCGGCGTTGTTCCACACCTCGACGAAGCCGCCGTCGTGACCGTAGTCGTTGCTCGGGGCCCGGCAGTTGGTGCAGCTGCTGTGCCCGATCTCGACGTCGTGCGCCTCGACCAGGAAGCCGACCGCGCCGTAGTCGTCGTCGCCGCCGGGGGTGTCGCGCACCATGCTCAGGTCGCGCACGGTCACCTTGTCGGCCCAGGTGCCGGGGGAGCGGAACTGCACGCCGACGCCGGACTTGTCGACGGTGCTGGACCGGACGCCGCTGTTCGGGCCGTGCACCACGATGCCGTTCTTCAGGGCGTTGGTGACCCGGATGTTCTCGACGATCTGGTACTGACCGGTGAGCAGCACGACGCTCTCTTGGTCCGCTTTGCCGCCGTTGATGACCGGCAGTGCTCCTGACCCGTACGCGGTGAGTTTGACCGGTTTGGCTTTGGTGCCGTCGCCACGAAGCTCCACAGTGGTCTGCCACGTGCACCCGCGGGCCAGGCCGACAACCGTGCCGGCGTCGAGCGAGCGGGACGTGGCGGCCCCGATCGTGCGCAGCGGTTCAGCCAGCGTTCCCTTGTTGTTGTCGTTGCCGTCCTTACAGTTCACGTGGATGTCGACGTGCTGCGTGGGCGCGGACGCCTTCGGCTTGGGTGAGGCCGTGACGTACGCCGCAGTTCCGAGGCTGGGGGCGACGCTGACCGTGGGCGACGGCGCCGCGGACGGGGAAATCCTTGCACCGGACGGCGAAACGGGCACCGCGAGCGAAGCCGGTTCTTTTTCACCGGGCGAAAACGGGGAGAAACCGGCGACGACCAACGCGCCGCCCAGCACGACCGTCGCGGCGGTGGCCACCAGCGGGAGACGAAGGCGTCGGCTCGGCATGGCGCCACCCTAGCTGACCTGCGTGACACACATATTCAACAAGATCATTAGGTGACAACCGACGCAGTTTTATGTCGTACCCCACGGGTATGCTGCTGGCACGTCACCGAAACACCCGTCGCCGCCGTGCGGGTGTGGCCGGGGGCGGACGGCCATGGGGAGGTCGCAGTGCACATGCTCGCGGGGCGTTACGGATTGGGCGCGGCCCTGGGCCAGGGCGGGAGCTCGGTCGTCCATCACGGATTCGACAACACGTTGAAGCGTTCCGTGGCCATCAAGATCTTCGACGAGGCGGCCACCGACGTCCTGCGCGAGGCGCGCACCGCGGCCGGCCTCAGCCACCCCAACATCGCCCAGGTCTACGACTACGGCGAGGTCGTCGACGGCTCGCGCCGCACGCCCTTCCTGGTCATGGAATTCGTCGACGGCGAGACCCTGGCCGACCGGCTGGTCACCGCGGGCGCTATGCGCTGGCGTCAGGCCGCCGAGATCTGCGCCGAGACGGCGTGCGCCCTGGCCGCCGCCCACGCGCAGAACCTGGTGCACCGCGACGTCAAGCCCGGCAACATCATGCTCACCGCCGACGGTGTGAAGGTGCTCGATTTCGGCATCGCCGCCGCGGCCGGCCACAACAGCGTCGACATCAACGGCGCGCTCTGGGGCAGCCCGGCCCACCTGGCGCCCGAGCAGCTGCGCGGCGAGCCGGTCTTCCCCTCGGCCGACGTGTACGCGCTGGGCCTGGTCCTGTTCGAATGCCTCACCGGTTCCCGGGCCTGGCCGGGCGCCAGCCTGGGCGAGATCCTGGCCACCCGCCACGGCCGCCCGGCCCCGCGCCTGCCTCGCTTCGCCGGCCTGCCGCGCGAACTGGTCCGCCTGTACGAGGCCAGTACGGCCGAAGACCCGGCGGCCCGGCCCTCGGCCACCGAACTGGCCGAGGCCTTCCGGCTGCTCACCAGCCCGGCTCCGCTGGCCCGCCCGATCCAGCCGCTGCGGTACGGCGCTCGCCCGCTGACGCCCGCGCCGGCCACGAAGTCGCCGCCCACGATGTCGCAGCGGTCGCGCCGCCGGGCCACCGTCATGGCCTCGGCCGCCGTCGTGGCGGCGGTCGTCAGCGTCTTCGGCATCCAGCTGGCCAACGGCACGGCCACCCCGGGCGGCCGTCCGGCCGAGGCGGCCGTGGAAGGCGCCGGTCCGGCCAAGACCTCGCCCAAGGTCACCAAGCCCGCGCCGTCGGCCTCGACGTCGCCGGCCGCCCCGCGCATCCGTGAGGCCGACTCGTCGACGACCACCACGACCGTACGCAAGAAGAACCGCCGCACGACGCCGGTCGACTCACCCACCACCACGCCGACCAAGCGCCCGGCCGCCACCAAGCCGCCGGTCGTGTCGCCGAGCACCCCGCCGGTGACCACGCCGCCGGTCACCAAGCCGCCGACGAAGCCGACCGAGCCCGAGACCACCACCCCGCCGCCCACCAAGCCGACCGAGCCCGAGACCACGACGCCTCCCGTCGAGACGCCGCCGGTCGAGACGCCCCCGGTCACCACCAGCCCCCAGGCGGAGGACGACAGCGCGGACGGCGCCCGCATGGCATGATCTCGGCCATGTCGTTGACTCGCCGCCACGTCCTGGGCGCCGGCGCTGCCGCGCTGACTGCCACCGTCACCGGCTGCGGGCGTGGCGAGGGCGGCTGGGTCGACGGGCAGGCGAGCGGCGGTACGGGTGGCGGTGCGGCGGCTGCTGCGGCGCCGGCCTATGTCGCGCCGCTCAAGGCGGTGCTGACCAAATACCTGAAGCCCACGACGGCCAACCCGAAACACCCCACGTACGCCGGGGCGGCGCTGGTCGTGATGGTGAACAACTCGACCACGGCCAACCTCGCCGTCGGGCACGCGTTGCGCTACGGCGCCGGCCCGGTCGAGCTGGCGGCGGCCAAGCGCGTGGCCATGCGGACGGACTCCATCTTCGACCTGGCCTCGCTGACGAAGGTGTATGTGTCGATCGCCCTGCTGCAGCAGGTGGACAAGGGCAAGGTCGAGCTGGACGCGCCGGTCGTGCGCTACCTGCCCGGGTTCACCGGCGCGGGTAAAGACAAGATCACCGTACGGATGCTGCTGACCCACACGAGCGGCCTGCCGGTCGGTGTCACCGGCGTTAAGGGCTTGTCGGTGGCCGCCCAGCGGGCCAAGGTGCTGGCCACCCCGCTGGTCGGCGGCGCGGTGCCGGGCAAGACGTTCCGCTACTCCAGCGCCGGGCTGATGGTGGCCGGCCAGATCGTCGAGAAGGTCACCGGCCTCGCCCTGGACGCGGCGATCAAGAGCGGTGTCACCTCGCCCATGGGCATCCGCTACATGGGCTTCAACCCGCGCAAATGGCTCACCGCGGCCGACCAGGCGGCCCGGCTCGTCGCCACCGACGCCCGCACCGCCCGCGGCCTGCTGCGCGGCACCGTCCACGACGACATCGCGGCCCAGATGGGCGGCGTCATCGGCAGCGCGGGCCTGTTCGGCACGGCCCGCGACGTCGCCCTGACCGGCCAGATGCTGCTGGCCGGCGGCGTCTACGGCGGTAAGCGCATCCTCTCGGCCCAGATCGTCAAAGACATGCTGGCCAACCACAACGCCGGCCTGCCCGCCGTCGACCCGGAAAGGCCGGGCCGCCCCTCCGACCACGGCCTCGGCGTGACGTTGCGCCAGCCCTGGTTCATGGGCGCCCTGTCGTCCCCCACGACGTTCGGCCACACCGGGTTCACGGGCACGTCGCTGCTGGTCGCGCCCCAGCACAAGCTGGTGCTGTCGCTGATGACCAACCGCGCCCACCCCAACTGGAGCTGGGCCAACCCCGACCCCATGCGGGCCGAGATCGCCACCACCCTGGCCAAATACCTCTGAGGCCCAACCGTGCGGCCGCGCACCGACGCGGCCGGCCGCCTCGGGCAGCGCGGGGGACCCGGCCGAGCGCATCAGCCGGCGCCCGCAACCGCCCCCAACCGGCCGCGACGCCGCCAGGTCGTGGGCCTGCTCACCCACCGGGTCGCTTGCGTAGTCGCATTGCTTCCGGGGCGCCCGCTGACGGGCCATACGCGTCAGGAGGACATGTTTCTTGGAGCGCATCATGTATGGCGTGCTTGCCGTGGCCGGCGTTCTGGCCATCTTTTTCAACCGCCGGTTCGGGATTTCGGGGGTCGAGTCGAGTCGTTCCTTCTTCGGGCGCGACCCGCGACCGGGGTCGCGAGAGCACCGATTCACCATGGCGTATGGCCGGGCAATGGCCGTCCTGGTCGGCGCGGCAATGGTGGTGTTCGGCGCTCTGGGCGTAGTCGGCATCTTTCCGCTCGAATAGGGAGCGCGAAATGTGTGAATGGCGGCGGATGCTCCGCGATGTCAACGGCGCCTGAATACCGACCCCGCGGTGGGTGGCGACGCTCGATAGCCTCGACCCCGTGCTGCGCTGGTTCCTCGACGACGTGCGGGACCGGTTTCCTGGATCGCCGGCGCTGGTCGCCGACGAGTCCGGCGGCCGGTTGCAGCTGAAGGCTTCGGGCTGATCGTGACCGGCACCCGGAAAGCCAAACAGAACAACGCGTTTCGCGGCCGGGCGATGCCGTCGGCCCGACGCGCGTGCCCGAGTGTCTGGGGACACCGTGACCGAAGCCCGGCATCTGCGTGTCGCAGCTCGGATCGTCAAAAGCGCGCTGCCGCTCTACGTCAACACTCTGATCGCGTCGGTGGGCGCCCTCGTCAACACGGCCACTCTTGGCCGGCACGGGACTGCCTCGCTGGCGGCGTTCGTTGTCGCCGTCGCTGTTTACGGGCCGGTCGTCACCACGGTGACCGGGGCGATGCGCGGGATGATGCCCTACGTCAGCGAGCACGAGAACGACCTGCCGCGCCTCGGTAAGTTGCTCGGCAATGGGCTTTGGCTCGGCTACACCGTGGGCGGAGCCGGCGCCGTTGTCGTGCTGTCGACGTCGCAGATCGGTCGGGTGACCGGCGTGGCGGAACCGGTCCTGCGCGGGCTCGGTGCGCTGCCGGTGCTTTTGGCTCTCGCCGTGGTGGCTCAATCTGTGGGTGCCGCTGCGAGCTCGACGCTCGTGACGCTCGGTCGCGGCGGGACGGTCATGCGGGCCGGCCTGATCAGCACTGCCGTGACTGTGGGACTGTCGGGCTCCCTGGTGCTCGGACCGGGACCGCTGCCCGCGCTCGGAGTGACGGGCGCGGGAGCCGCCATGCTGGCCTCCAGCGTCGTCTACACCGCGCAGACGCAGCTCGCGCTCCGGCGCATCACCGGCCTGCGCCGGACGATTCTGCCCGGTCGCCCCGACCGCCGCGAGATCGTGCTGCTCGCCCGCACCGGGATACCGATGGCCGGCACGGTGCTGGTCAAGTTCACGGTGCTGGCCGTGCTGACGATCGCGGCGGCCCGGCTCGGCACGCAGCAGGCGGGCGTGCACGGCGTCGCCGAGGCGCTGGTCAATCTCATCTACACGATCGCGGTCTCGATCGGCCAGGCCGTCGTGCCGATGGTGGACCGGTCGGTACGGGCCGCTGATCTCGACGGCGCGCGCCGGGCCGTGCGAACGGGCGCAGTTGTCGCTTTCCTCTGGGTCGGTGTGCTGGGCAGCGCCGCGGTGATCCTCGGCCGGTGGATCGTGCCGCTGTTCAGCTCGGACGCGGCGCTGCAACCCCGGATCGAGGCTATGCTCCCGCTCGTCGTATTCGTCGTCGTCACCGACGCTCTTCAGGCCGTCTTCGGGTTCGGCCTGCTCGGCCTGCGCCGCACCTACCCCGGCTTCGTCTCCACCGCCGTCTTCTTCGGCCTGCTCTGCCTGGTCGCGGTGCCCGTGGCCGACGCCGGTGGCCTGACCGCCCTGTGGTGCGCCCTCGGCATCGCCAACCTCGCGCAGGCCCTCAGCAAAGGCTTCTTCTTCCACCGCGCGAGCCGAAGTTGAACGTCGTGTCGAAGGTCGTGGTGAAGAAAACCGCGTAACCCCGCGACGACAGGTACCGCGGCACGATGGCCGGCGCCTGATCGACGCGGTTGGAGGCCAAGCGCCTCGGCGGCGAGGGCCGTCCCCGGCAGCATGCTCCCGGGGACGGCGGCCATACCGGCTGCTTCGAGGAAATCGCGGCGCGACGGCATGACAAACGATTGTTACGTCAATCTCTCACGGGCTGCAGCGATGCGGATTGACCCAGTCGCCCGCGTAGCCGTTCCACACCGCCCGGAACTTCCGGACGCTGTAGCCGATGTGGTAGGGACTGCTCTGACCCGGGTACTGGATGACGGTCGTGCCGTTGTCGATGCGCACGTAGGTCGAGGCCCCGTCGGGCGTGGTGTCGATGACCGAGACCTCGGCCGGATCGCTGGTGTCGTCCCAGATGATGGTGGCGACGACGGACCCGGCGTCGGTCTTGTAGTCGATGCGGATCCGGTTGTACGGGTCGCAGGACGGCCCGATGACGCTGAAGGCCAGCGCGGGCGAGGCGTAGACCCCGACCATGCAGGCGCCGGCCAGCACGACGGCCAGGGCGCGGGTGAGCATTCTTCTCAGCACGGAAGAACTCCTCGGATGTGGTGGGCAATTCATCGATGCCCATGAATCGGACTGGCGCCAGTCTGGCCGCGCGTCCCTGTGGAATTCTTGTGGTCGTCCCGCTCCGGCCACGGGCGGCGCGGAAGCCGCCGGTAGGGTCGCGGCATGTCTGGTGCTGGTTCGTTCGACGCTGTTCTGTTCGACTGCGACGGGGTCCTGGTCGACTCCGAGAGCATCACCAACGGGGTGCTGCGGACGATGCTGCACGAACTGGGCTGGGCGATCAGCGAGGAGGACTGCTTCCAGCTCTTCGTCGGGCGGGCCCTGCGCGACGAGACGGCCATCATCACCGCGCACACCGGCTTCGAGGTCACCGAGCAGTGGCTGGCCGAGTTCCGCGACCGGCGCAACGAAGGCCTGCGGGCGCGTCTGCAGCCGATTCCGGGGGCCGTGGCCGCCGTCCACGAGATCGACTCCCGGACGGGTGGCCGGATCGCCTGTGCCAGCGGCGCCGACTTGGGCAAGGTGCAGCTGCAATTGACCAAGGTCGGCCTCGACCGGGTGTTCGCGGGCAAGATGTTCAGCGGCATGGACCAGCCGCACAGCAAGCCGGCGCCCGACGTCTACCTGGCCGCGGCCGCCCACCTGGGCGTCGATCCGGCCCGGGCCGCCGTCGTCGAGGACACGGTGCCCGGGGTGACCGCCGGAGTGGCGGCCGGCGCCACCGTTTTCGGCTTCTGCCCGCCGGACAGTCCGGCCCACCACCCGCCCCAGGCGCTGCTCGACGCGGGCGCCGCGCACATTTTCACCGACATGACCGAGCTGCCGGCTCTCGTGGCGGCCGCGGTGTCCAATAGGCCCGCCTAATGCTCGCGGATGATCAGTGCTTGCGCATCACCGATCGATATAGAAGCATGTCTGGCGTACATCGTTCGAGCATTGCCGTGGCGGCGGCTCACGATCGCACAAAGGACTGAATAGTTAACCGGAACTCACTGTAACGAGAGTTAATTATTGGTTCACGCACACCCGCGCCGCGCATTTCCGCGTTAGCGCGTACTCCCTGGTGTGTCCACCACACGCTTCTCGAAATGGCCGTCGCCGATCAGCGCTGCGCTGTGCGTCATGGCCTCACGGGCGGCGGGGTGTCCCGCGGCCGCCACCGTGGGGCACCCCGCCCCGGCCCGGGGAAGCACCTTTGCACAGAGCGGACCAGGGGCACAGCAGTGAGAATTTCTCCCTATCGGGTAATGGCTTTCCGCCCCGACGCGCGGCGGCTCGCGGTCAGCGCGCCCAACGGCGAACTGACGCTGTGGGACACCACTGATCCGGCGCGTCCGGGCCGGGCCGGGCGGCTGCGGCTGGGCCGGGGGATCGTCGCGGCGGCGTGGAACCCGGCCGTGAGCGACCGGCTGGCGACGGCGTCGACCGACGGCACGGGCGCGGTCTGGCGGGTGGGCGACGACCGTACGCCCGAAATGCTGGCCCGTTGGCGAGCCTTGCCCGACCGGCCGCGGCACGTGGGGTGGGTGGCCGGCGGCACCCGGGTCTTCGTCATGACGGCCACCGGTCGCACGACCGTGTGGGAGGTCGCCGGCGGCGCGTGCGTCGGGCAGTCGGACCTGAGCGGGGGACGGCCGGTCGTGGCCGCCCACTACCGCCGGGACGAGGTCGTGGCGGTCACCGGCACCGGCTGGGCCCGGGCCTGGGTGCCCACCCGCCAGCCGGGGGAGTGGGTGCGGCTCACCGGCAAGCCGGTCAGCGCCTGCGCCTGGTCGGGCGCCTGGCTGGTGGTGGCCGGGTCCGACGGGCAGGCGGCCTGCTTCGACGCCGAGTTCCAGCCCGTGCACGCGCTGCGGGTTGCGCGGGAACGCCCGTACGCGCTGGCCTGCCCCGAGGACGGCCGGCTGATCGCCTCGTGCGGCGACAACTGGGCGGTGGCGGTCGACCGGGGCGGGTCGGTGCGGTGGGAGAGTTATCTGGCCCCGTCGGCCGCGCGGTCGATCGAGGTCGCCGGGGATCTGGTCGCCGTCAGCGGGGACCAGCCGAGGCCGGTGATCCTGGCCCTGGCCGACGGCGCGATCATGACCGGTGAACACGTCTGAGGCCGGCTGTCCGACGATAGGATCAGGGCATGTCCGGCCGATCACGCGGGGCTGCGGCGAGGCCCAGGCGGCGCCTGACGGCGTCCGCAGAACGGCCACATACAACACCGGTATGCGACCGCTCTGCGGCCGACGTCAGCCACCACCTGGACCGCGCCTCGCACCCACGTGATCGGCCGGACATGCCCTAGCCGAAATCGGGGAAAAGGAACAGTCATGGATGCGCCTGCTTACGTTCTGGCCACGCTGACCAAGGCCGAGAAGGGCGGTGCTCATCCGGCCGAGCTGGCCGCGCTGCGCCGCCGGCTCGAACAGCTGGACTCGCCGCACGCCGGTCTGCTGCCCGGCAGCGACCTCGAGCCGCTGACCGACGTGGCCGGGCTCGAGGAGCTGCCCGAGCCGTCGCCCGAGGTGGCCCGCGAGGTTCTCGACCGGCTGGTCGTGGTGAAGCTCAACGGCGGTCTCGGCACGAGCATGGGCCTGACCGGGCCGAAGTCGCTGCTCCGGGTGAAGGGCGGGCTGAGCTTCCTCGACGTCATCGCTCAGCAGGTGCTGGCGGTGCGGGAGCGTTACGGCGTACGGCTGCCGCTCCTGCTGATGAACTCGGTGATCACCCGCGAGCCGTCCCTGGCCGTGCTCGAGCGCTACGACGACCTGGACGTCCAAGACTTCCTGCAGGGCCGCGAGCCCAAGCTGCGCGCCAACGACCGGTTCCCGGTGGAGTGGCCGGCCGACCCCGAGCTGGAATGGTGCCCGCCCGGCCACGGCGACCTCTACACCGCGCTGACCGCCTCGGGCACGCTCGACCGGCTGCTCGACGCGGGCATGCGCTGGTGCTTCGTCTCGAACTCCGACAACCTGGGCGCGATCGTCGATGCCCGGGTGGCCGCGTGGGTCGCGGCCGAGCAGATCCCGTTCGCCATGGAGGTCGTGCGGGGCACGGCCGCCGATCGCAAGGGCGGCCACCTGGCCCGCTACGGCGACCGCATCGTGCTGCGCGAGACAGCCCAGGTGCCCGAGGGCGACGACTCGTTCAGCGACGTCGAGCGCTGGCGCTACTACAACACCAACAACCTGTGGATCGACCTGGAGGCGTTGAAGCGGCTGCAGCAGGAGGACCCGGCGGCGCCGGAGCTCCCGCTGATCGTCAACCGCAAGACCGTCGACCCCAAAGACGCGTCCAGCACTCCCGTCATTCAGCTCGAAACGGCGATGGGCGCCGCCATCGGCTCGATCGCCGGCGCCAGGCCGGTGCTGGTTCCGCGTACGCGATTCGCCCCGGTCAAGACGACCAACGACCTGCTCGTGGTGCGTTCCGACGCGTACGAGATGGCCGACGACGGCCAGGTGCTGCCCGCCTACGAGGGTGCGGGCCCGGTCGTCACGCTCGACCCGGAGCACTACCGCCTGATGCCCGACTTCGAGCAGCGCTTCCCGGCCGGCCCGCCGTCCCTGCGCCAGGCCCGCCGCCTGCAGGTCGACGGCGACGTCACCTTCGGCGCCGACGTCACCATCGAGGGCGACGTCCACCTGACCGGCCCGAGCCAGATCCCGGACGGAGAGACGCTGACCTCCTAGCGTCGCTCCGCAGCAAGTCATACCCTTCGATGGAGGAGGGGTCATGAGACTTGTGGGCAGAATCGTAATGACCGTGGTGCTGGTGGGGGCCGGGCTGGTCGGGTCGGCCGGGGCGGCGTCGGCGCACTCCCGGTTCAGTGCGCTGGTCTTCTCGAAGACCGCCGCCTTCCGGCACGACTCGATCCCGGCCGGGGTGGCCGCGATCAAGCAGCTGGGCGCCCGCCACCACTTCAAGGTGGACGCGACCGAGGACGCCGCGGTCTTCACGTACAAGAACCTGTCCAAGTACGACGTGGTGATCTGGCTCAGCACCACCGGGGACGTGCTGGACGACGCGCAGCAGGCCGCGTTCGAGCACTACATCCGGCACGGCGGCGGGTACGCGGGCATTCACGCGGCCTCCGACACCGAGTACGACTGGGCCTGGTACGGCGGTCTGGTCGGGGCGTACTTCCGCGACCACCCGGGCGGGGTCAACCCGCAGTTCCAGGTGGCCACGGTGAACGTCCTCGCCCGCGACACGGCGGCCACCCGCCCGCTGCCGCGGCGCTGGCAGCGCGAGGAGGAGTGGTACAACTTCCGCACCAACCCGCGAGGCAGCGTCCGGGTGCTGGCCGAGGTGGACGAGAGCACGTACGACCCGCGCGGCTACAGCGAGCCCGAGGGCTCACCCGGCATGGGCCCGCACCACCCCGTCTCGTGGTGCCACCCGTACGCCGGCGGCCGCGCCTTCTACACCGCGATGGGCCACAAGGCCGAGTACTACTCCGACCCGCTGCTGCTGGCCCACCTGCTCGGCGGCATCCGCATGGCCGCCGGCGAGGCCCGGTTCAACTGCGGACGTTAGACCCCCAGTCCGGGCGCTCTCCCACAACGGCGTGCGGTGATCGGCCGGGCATGGCTGCCGTCCACGCGGGCGGTGAAGATGTCCGGCTGGTCGCCCACGCCGCCGCGGGCGTAGACGATCTGCCTGCCGTCGGGCGAGAACGAGCTGGACAGCAGCATGGTGTCCGCGCTGACGTGGGTGACCTGGCGCAGGCCGCGACCGTCGGGGCGGACGACGTACAGCTGCGAGTTCAGGCGATCCGCCCGTTGACCCCCGGCGTGGTGGCCACCGCGGGCGCCGCCATCACCCCTGTGACCACCAAACCGAGCGCCGCCGCGGCGAGCTTCCGCGTCATCGTCATCACGGGCCTCCGTCCCTGGGAGCAACCAACGGCCGGCGTGCCTTCGTCGGTGCGCCGGAGCATCGGATGATCCGGCAGAGTCCGGATCAGAGGGACGAGAGCGCCAGCGAGGCGGCGAAGCCGGCCACCACGAACGGCCCGGTCAGCGGCCCCTCCACCTCGTAGGCCTCCGGCAGCAGCGTGTTCGAGAGCATGGCCAGCAACGCGCCCGCCGCGAACGCCTGCACCAGCGCGCCGGTGCGGCCGGCCGACGGGTCGAGCAGGGCGTAGCCGGCCACGGCGGCCGCGCCCGACACGAGCACCACCGCCGACCACATCAGCAGCACCCGCCGTTCCGGCCAGCGGGCCACCCGAAGGCCGGACGACGACGCCATGCCCTCGGGCAGGTTGGACAGCACGATCCCGGCCAGCAGGGCCACGCTGATCTGACCCTGCATGATGGTCAGGCCGAGCACGAACGACTCGGGAATGCCGTCCAGCACCGAGCCCAGCACGATCGCCAACGGAGAGCCGGACGCCTGAGCGCCGTCGGCGTCCTTGCGCTCGCCGCCGCCGCGCCGGCTCAGCATCCAGTCCCCGGCGGCGAAGACCGCGGCGCCGATCAGCACCATCAGGCCGACCGCGCCCACCGTGCGGGTCCGCAGCGCCTCGTCGATCAGTTCGAACGACACCGAGCCGAACAGCAACCCGGTGCCGAACGCCATGACGACCGCGATCAGCCGCCGCCCCGGCCGCAATTGATACGCGACAACCGCCCCCGCCAGCAACGACGAGGCACTGACCGCACCCCACAGAAAAGCCCCCACCACCACGCCACCCTGAGCCGCCCGCTCCCGCCCCCACATCACCTGCGGCGAATGAGGACGGTCCTCGACTCCGTCTGGATCCGGCCTTTCTCACCCCCGCCGCTGACGTTCGTCCTTGATCGGCGTCGGCATCGGCCGTCCCGTCAGCTGCCCGGGCGGTTCCCGCCCGCGATGGCCCGTCGGCGGCCGGTCGGCCTGGTGGTCCGGTCCGTGGCCTGCGTCGCGCTGAGCGCCGGCATCAACCGCGTCCGGCAGCGTCGATCGGCGGGATCACTTGACGGTGACGGTGGCCTTCATGAACGGGTGGATCGAGCAGTGGTAGGCCACCTCGCCCGCCGCCGGGAAGGTGTGGGTGTAGGTCTGGCCGTTGCCCATCGGCTGGGACGCGAACGAGTTGTCGTCGGCCACCACGGTGTGGTCGGTGGAGTCGTCGAACGTCCAGGTGACCTCGGCGCCGGGCTTCACTGTCAGGGTGGGCGGGTCGAAGGCGAAGTTGTGGATGGTCACCGCGTCGCCGTTGCTCGGCGCGGATCCCGCGACCGGGGCCGGCGCGGCGCCGGAACCGCATCCGGCAACCGCCAGGACCAGGACCGCCGTCAGGGACATGAGAGTCTTCATGCTGAAGCGGACGCGGGCCGGCGCGGGGAATTCACGGCGTGACGCTCGACTCGTGAATTCGGGTCGGATGGGCGCGTCCGCACCGACATGAGCGATTCTTTGTCCACCGAGGAACACGCGCTGTTCGACGCATTCGTGAGCGCCGCCGTCACCGTCCAGCGGGGCGTCGGCGGGGATCTGCAGGAACTCAACCGTACGCTCAGCGAATACCTGACCATGCGGCATCTGTCCGAGGCGCCCGCGGGCCGGCTGCGCATCGGGGAACTGGCCACGGCCGCCTTCGTCAGCATCAGCCGGATGAGCCGGATCGTCGAGAAGCTTGAGCACGAGGGCCTGGTCGAGCGCGAGACCGACGTCAACGACCGGCGGGCCTCGTTCGCGGTGCTCACCGAGGCCGGGCGCCGGTGGCTGCGGGAGGCCCGGAACCCGTACGAGGCCAGCGTCCGCCGCCACTTCCTGCGCCTGCTCGATCCGGGCGGGGCGAGTTCGCTGGCGGCCACGGCGCACCAGCTCACCGGCGGCGCCACCGGCGTAGGGTCTGCACGGCGACGACCGTGATGAACGACGAGATGGCCACCACGATCATCCACGCCCACACCCGCCAGCCCACGGGGCGTTCCAAGGCGAGCCATTCGACGGAATAGTGCGCCACCGCCGCGTACGGGAAAGTGAAGGACCAGAACCCGAGCGAGAAGCTCAACCGCCGGTATCGAGGCGCCAGCGCGAATTGCATCACCGTCAGAATGACGGTGGCCCCGCCCAGCGACAGGGCCATCACGTCGGCCCGCGGGCCGTTCAGGGCGAACCACGCGCTGCCGCCGACCGCCGGCGGCGCCACGAAGATGGCCAGCGTCGGGATCAGCGGCGCCGGCAGGTCGGAGTGGACGGCGATGCGAGCCAGGATCAGCGTGCCGATCATCAGCCAGAACAGCAGCCCGACGGCGAACGCGCAGTAGCCGAGCCCGGGCAGTCCCACCTTGGCCAGGCTGCCGCCCGCGACGAACCCACCGGCCACCGTGGGCAGGAAATAGCCGCCGTGCACGCTCTCGAGGTGCAGGTGGCCGCTCACCCAGTGCGCGAGCATCCAGCCGGCGAACACGGTGGCGACGACGGCGAACACGATAACCAGGGCCGGCCCGAGGCGGGGCAGCCAGCGGTGCGCCTCGGCCCCGACGAGCAGCCCGACCACCGGCATGAGCGCGGCGATCGGCCCCTGCGCGGGATGCCGCAGCTGATCGGCCAGGGATTCGTCGCTCTGCCATCCGCGTACGGCATGGGCCACGGTCAGCCCCACCCAGGCCACAACCGCGACCGCCCACAGCAGGAGGGCCACGGATTCGGGCGCGCCCAGCACGTCGGCGGCGAGCGTCCACATGCCGGCCAGCCCGGACAGGCCGAACGCGACGGCCAGGTTGTTCAGCGGCAGGCGGGTCCTGCGTGGTGCGACGACGGCGGTCATCTGCGGCGCCCCTTCGGGAGAGAAGTTTCGGCGAGGCAGACGCAGCCGGGCCGCCGTTGCTCAGGAGAGCTGCGGCACACCGCTGCGATCTTGAAGTGAAGGACGGCCGGCGGCCTGCGTTGACGGGTTATGAGGTCCTTTCCCCCGGCGTTCGACGACCGCCACGATCTGGCGCCCGTCGTCGTCCGCTGCGACTACTCCGACGACGACGCCTTCACCGCTGTCGTGCACGCCCTCACCAGGCCGTTCTTCATCATCCGGGGTCCGGAGTGGGACGGCGCGACCGTCGGCGAGGTGATGGCGGTGGCCAGGTGCCACCCCGCCGTGCCGGTGGTGTTCATCGCCGACACCCGCACCATGTCGTCCCCGGAGCACCCGCTGCTCGCCGTGGCCAACACGACACCGGACGACGACGACTACGCCGAGACGACCCGCGCGGGCCGCGCCTTCCGGGTGCGGCCGTCGGCGGCGCACGAGGTGCACGGGCTGCTCGAACTGCTCGTCGCCGGGTTCGCCGGCCTGGCCGAGCAGGCGGCCCGCGAGCCGGACCAGGTGTATCGCGGCCTCCGGTGAATTCTGCCCCGCGCGCGGCGTCTGACCGGGGTGGAGACACGTGCCGGACTAAGGAGAGCAATGACTCTGAAGGGAAAGGTCGCCCTGGTCACGGGATCCTCGGAGGGTCTCGGGCGGGCGGTTCTGCAGGGGCTGGCAAGTCAGGGCGCCGACGTCGTCGTCAACTACCACAGCCATCCCGAGGGCGCTGAGCAGGCGCGCAAAGACGCCGAGGCCGCGGGCGTACGGGCCATCGCCGTGCACGCCGACGCCACGTCCGCCGGCGGCATCAAGCGCCTGTTCAACGCGGCCGTCGACCACTTCGGGCACGTCGACGTGGTGGTGGCCAATGCGGGCATCGAGATCGTCAACGTCACGGTGGCCGACACGACCGACGAGCAGTTCGACCGGCTGGTCGCGATCAACACCAGGGGCTCCTTCCTGGTGCTGCGCGAGGCGGCCCGGCGGATCAGCGACAACGGCCGGATCATCACGGTCTCGTCCAACACGACGACCGTCCCGCAGGTCGGTGTCGGCGCCTACGGCGGCAGCAAAATCGCCACAAATTATCTCGTACGAGTTCTGGCCCTCGAACTAGCAGCCCGGAAGATCACGGTCAACACCGTCGTCCCCGGCCCGATCGACGGCGCCGGCATCTTCACCGACCCGGCCGTGAACGTCGACTACCGCAAGGACCTGATCGCCCGGATCCCGATCGGGCGGCTGGGCACCACCGACGACGTCGCCGCGGTGACCATCTTCCTGGCCGGCGAGGGCGCCGCGCTGATCACCGGCCAGCAGATCGTCGCCGACGGCGGCATGCACTGAGAGGGGTACGACCATGACCATGCGTGCGGTGCAGGCTCAGGTGGCCGGGGCGCCGTTCGTCCTGACCGAACTGCCGGTTCCCGAACCGAAGCCGAACCAGGTGCGGATCAAGGTGCACGCCTGCGGGGTGTGCGCGGGCGAGGCGATTCCCCGCAACGCCCTGTTCGGCACCCGGCTGCCGCGGGTGCCCGGCCACGAGGTCACCGGCGTCGTCGACGCGGTCGGCGAGGCCGTGACGGTGTGGCGCCCGGGCGACCGGGTCGGCGTCGGCTGGTCCGGCGGCGTCGACTTCACCTGCGAGTACTGCCGCCGGGGCGACTTCACCAACTGCGAGATGCGGACGATCACCGGCAGCTCGTTCGACGGCGGCTACGCCGAGTACACGGTCGCGCCGCAGGACGCGGTGGCCGCCCTGCCCGACGAGCTGGACTTCGCCGAGGCGGCCCCGCTGATGTGCGCCGGCATGACCGCGTTCAACGGGCTGCGGCACTCGACGGCCGGCCCGGGTGACCTGGTCGCCGTGAGCGGGGTCGGCGGCGTGGGCCACCTGGCCGTCGCCTTCGCCAACGCGATGGGCTTCCGGACGGTCGCCATCAACCGGGGGACCGCCAAGGAGGAGATGGCCCGGCAGCTGGGCGCGCACGACTACATCGACAGCACCGCGCACGACGCCGGCGAGGCGCTGCGGGCCATGGGCGGCGCCCAGGTCATCTACGACACGACGTCGCGCGGGGACGTGCAGACCGGCCTGATCAAGGGGCTCAAGCACAGCGGCCAGCTGATCGTGGTCGAGGGCGCGGACCCGATCGGGGGCACCGGCCACGACCTCTCATGGTGGCGGCTGCACATCGACGGCTGGTACAGCGGGGTGGCTCGGGACAGCGAGGACGCCCTGAACTTCGCCGTCCTCAAGAACGTCCGCCCGATCATCGAGACGCACAAACTCGAGGACGCCGAACAGGCCTACTCGAACATCGGGAAGGCGCACATGCGGTCGGTGCTGCTGCCCTGACCCGTACGGCCTACTGTCCGCGCTCCCAGACGGCGACCGCTTCCTCGTCCTGGCGGGGCACCCAGCCCACGGCCTCGGGCCGGGCCGAGGTGCCGGCGAAGGTCAGGCCGAGGGAGCCGGCGCCGGCGGCGAACCGGACGCGCTTGGTCTGCTTCGGGTCGTACTCGTAGCCCTGGGCGTCGTACAGCGTGAACAGGGCC
The DNA here is from genome assembly GCF_026626335.1 of Paractinoplanes pyxinae. GTDB lineage: Bacteria > Actinomycetota > Actinomycetes > Mycobacteriales > Micromonosporaceae > Actinoplanes > Actinoplanes pyxinae. The sequence continues at coordinate 386,079 of NZ_JAPNTZ010000001.1, forward strand.
GGGTTGATCGTGAACGGCCGGGCGGCTTGGACTGACAGAACCAGCTTGGCCGAGCGCGCGGCGTAGGTGGCCGAGGCGAGCTTGACGGTCGCCACCTTCGCGCCGCCCTTGGTGATCGTGACGACCCGGCCGGACTGGACGTACTTGAGCCCGCGGTCGTGGTCGTCGATCACCGGGACGGTCTTCACCGCGACCGGAGCTGCCTGCGCCGCGACCGGCGCTGGGGCCGCCGGAACGGCGCGGGCCGGCGGCTCGGCGGCCGCGGCCACACCGGCGAAGGCGGTCATCGCCACGGCCGTGAGGCCGAGCGACGCGAGGCGGGCGAACTTCTTCATGCGCGACATCTCCGGTTTTGAGGTGGTGGCGGCGTCTGACAAGTGCAACGGCGAACTGCCACCACGGTTGTGCCGGTCGGCACATCTTACAGGTGGTTGGCGAATCCCCGGTGACCCGTGGGTCACGCCCTCAGCCGGGGATCGGCGATCCCTGGATGAGCCCGCGCGGCGGCGTTACAAACGACGCAGAACACCGAAGGGAGCGTCTGGTGATCGATCGAGCCGGCCTGGCCGATTTCCTGCGCCGCCGCCGTGAGTCGCTGCAGCCCGAGGACGTCGGGCTGCCCCGCGGCCCGCGCCGCCGCACCGACGGCCTGCGCCGCGAAGAGGTGGCCGCGCTGTGCCACATGTCGATCGACTACTACGAGCGGCTGGAACGCGAACGCGGCCCGCACCCGTCGACCCAGATGGTGGCGGCGATCGCCCTGGGTCTGCACCTGACGCTCGACGAGCGTGACCACCTGTTCCTGCTGGCCGGGCATCAGCCCCCGCCCCGGGGCGAGAGCGGCGAGCACGTCGGCCCCGGGCTGTCCCGCGTGTTCGACCGCTTGACCGACACCCCGGCCGAGATCGTCACCGAGCTCGGCTACGCCCTGCGGCAGACGCCGCTGGCCGTGGCCCTCACCGGCGACGCCTCCGCGTACACGGGCCCGGCCCGCAGCCGCGGCTACCGCTGGTTCGCCGACCCGGCCGCCCGCCGCATCCATCCGCCGGAGGATCACGCGTTCCTCTCCCGCGTGTACGCCTCGGGCCTGCGCCGCCTGGTCACCCTGCGCGGCCCCGGCTCCGAGGCCGCGCGCTTCGTCGAGCTGCTGCTGGCCGAGAGCGACGAGTTCCGCACCTTGTGGGACGAGCACGAGATCGGCGTCAAGCCCGACTCGACGAAGCGCTACGTCCACCCCGACGTCGGCCTGCTCGTGCTGAACTGCCAGACCCTGGTCGACCCGCAGCAGTCCCACCTGCTGATGGTCTACACCGCCACGCCCGGCAGCGAGAGCCACGAGAAACTGCGCCGCCTGGCGGTCTTGCCGGCGCCTTGGCCGGCCGGCGGCGATCTTCAGGCGCGGCGGACCAGGTCGGCCTCGAAGCGGTAGGCGTCGCCGCGGTACGTCCGCCGGCCCGAGCGGGAGCTGCGCGGCTTCGACAAGGTGACCCTCGAACCCGGCCGGAGCGCGCGGGTCACCTTCGAGCTGAGCAGCCGCGACTTCGCCTACTGGGACGTCGCCGCCGACGCCTGGCGGCGCGAGGGTGGCGAGTTCGTCGTCGAGGTCGGCGCCCGACGACCCGGAGCTAGCGCCCCTGGTGCCCGACGAGCGGCTGCTCGAGTTCACGTCCTCCCGCTTCACCGAGGGCCACCGCTGAGCGGAGGTCGGCCGCGGGCATCGGGCGCGCGAAGTGAAAGCCCTGGGCGCGTTCGTAGCCCAGCTCGGTCAGGCGCTCGGCCTGCTCCGCGGTCTCGATGCCCTCGGCCACCGCCTGCAGGCCGAACGCCCGGGCCATCTGCAGCACGGCGTCGGCGATCGCCTCCGAGCCGCCGTCCGGCACGAACGAGCGGTCCAGCTTGATCTGGTCGACCGGGCAGGTGGCGAGCAGGCTGAGCGTGGACGCGCCGGTGCCGAAGTCGTCCAGCGACAGCCTTACGCCCAGGTCCCGCAAAGCCTGCAGGTTCTCGCTGGTGGCCCCGCCGCCGACGGCCACCGACTCGGTGATCTCGACGGTCAGCCGGTGGGCCGGCAGGCCGCTGTCGCGCAGCGCCGACGCCACCACGGCCGGGAAGCCGGTCTGGCGCAGCTGCCGGGCCGACACGTTCACCGACACCGTCAGCTCGCCCGGCCAGGTCGCCGCCTCGCGGGTGGCCGCCCGCAGCACCCACGTGCCGAGCGGGACGATCAGGCCGGATTGCTCGGCGGCGTCGATGAACGCGCCCGGGCCGAGCAGTCCCTTCTCCGGGTGCTGCCAGCGGACCAGCGCCTCGGCCCCGGTGATCCGGCCGCCGGGCAGCGTCACCACCGGCTGGAAGAACACCACCAGCTGCTCCTCCAGCAGCGCCGTGCGCAGGGCGGCGACCTGGCGGCTGCGCTCGGCGCCGCGGGCCTCCATGCCCGGCCGGTACCGCTCGTAGCCGCCCTCGCCGCGGCCCTTGGCCTCGTACATGGCGATGTCGGCCCGGCGCAGCAGGTCGCCCGCGTCGTCCCCGCCGCGGCCGTCGACGATGCCGAAGCTGGCCCGGACGGTCATCGGCTCGCCGTCGATCAGGACCGGCTCGAGCAGGGCGTTGGCGATCCGGGTCAGCGCCAGGTCCACGTCGGGTCCGGCGACGCCGGAGAACAGGATGGCGAACTCGTCGCCGCCCAGCCGGGCCACCATGTCGTCCGGCCGCACGCTGGCCCGCATCCGCTCGGCCACGTGCACCAGCAGCGCGTCGCCGGTGGCGTGCCCCAGCGTGTCGTTGACGATCTTGAAGTCGTCCAGGTCGACCAGCACGATGCTGAGCGGCTGGTCCGGGCCCGCGCCGGCCAGCGCGCCGGCGACCCGGTCGCCGAACAGTGAGCGGTTGGCCAGGCCGGTGAGCATGTCGTGGCCGGCCTCGTAGCTGAGCCGTTCCTGCAAGGTGTCGTTGTGCCGGAAGGTGATCAGCTGGCGGATCACCACCAGCATGGTCAGCGTGACCGCGACCGCGTCGATCAGCAGCCCGTCGGCGGTGTGGCGCACGTTGTGATAGACCACCATGGCGTTGACCGCCGCGATGCCCACGTACGGCATCAAGCTGTAGCCGCGCACCTTGCGCGGACGCCGCTCGCCGGCCGCGGTGTCGACCACCTGCATCCGGGCGCCGACCGCGGCCGCGTAGGCGGCCAGGGGCAGCACCAGCACCAGCAGGTTGCCCTCGGGCTGCTGCCGGTGCAGGAAGGCCACGGCCGAGCCGAGCCCGCCGATCAGGGCCGAGGCGCCGATCCAGTAGAGGCCGCGCCGGGCGAACGAGTCGACGCCGGCCAGCACCACCTTGGCCGCCAGGTAGACGCCGTTGACGCCGGCGCCCATGATGACGACCGCGGCGGCCACGCGCGCCGGGGTGACCTGGCCGCCGGCGAACTGCTCGGACGCCGCGAAGTGCCAGATCAGCAGCCCGGCGGCCGAGCACAGGGTGCCCAGGTCGAGCCCGACGCCCAGCTTGCGGGCCCGGCTGCGGGCGCTGAACGGCAGGCCGACCAGCGGCCAGGTGAGCACGATGCCGCCGGCCAGGTGCAGCACCACCGAGACGGGCACGAGCCAGCCGCCGGCGCCGAGTTCGGACAGGAAGCGCAGGGCGGCGACGACGACGAACAGCGAGGCGCCGATCCGCACCGTCAGCCAGTAGCGGCGCACCACCGGGGCCGACCCCGGGTCCGTCTCGACCCGGCGGCACAGCACGAGCGTGGGCACGATGACCGCGATCATCAGCAGCCAGTTCAGCGGCGCGGGCCAGAGCCGGCCGGTGTGCTCCTGCGCCACGAAGGCGGCGACATCGATGATCAGCAGTGCCGTGACGGCCTGGAACGCCCGGTCGGCGAACAGCGACGGGCGGCCGGGCGTTTCGGGCATGCCCTCCTATCGGCGGCGGCCCGGCCCGGGGTGAGTTGCGGAACGGGAGTTTTTCGCCGGCAGCGAACGCCGGAAGAGGATCGAGGCCGCCGAGGTTGAGCCGCGCATACTCAACTTTTCGGAGGTGCCGGGTGACCAGCAAACGTCTCCCCGTGTTGTTCCTTGACGACGTCGTGCTCCTCCCGGGCATGGTCGTCCCGGTCGAGCTGGACGAGGCGGCCCAGGCCGCCGTCGACGCGGCCCGCACCTCGGCCGGCTCCGAGCTGCTGATCGCTCCGCGGCTCGAGGACCGTTACGCAACCCACGGCGTCGTGGCGAGCGTCCGGCAGGTCGGCAAGTCCCGCGGCGGTTCGCCCGCGGCCGTTCTGCGTACGGGTGTCCGCGCCCGCATCGGCGGCGGGGTCACCGGCCCCGGCGCGGCCCTGTGGGTCGAGGTCGAGCCGGTCGAGGTGGCCGCCCCCGGCGAGCACGCCCGCGAGCTCGCCGCCGAGTACAAGCAGCTGGTGGTCTCGGTGCTGCAGCGCCGCGAGGCGTGGCAGGTCATCGAGTCGGTCAGCGCCATCGACGACCCGGGCGACCTGGCCGACACCGCCGGCTGGGCCCCCTACCTGGCCAACGACCGCAAGCGCGAGCTGCTGGAGACCCCGGACGTCGAGGCCCGGCTGCGCCTGCTGATCGAGTGGACCCAGGACTTCCTGGCCGAGTCCGAGGTCAGCGACAAGATCGAGCACGACGTCCGCGAGTCGGTCGAGAAGCGCAACCGCGAGTACCTGCTCCGCGAGCAGCTCAAGGCCATCCGCAAGGAGCTCGGCGAGGACGAGGCCGAGGGCAACGACGACTACCGTGCCCGCGTCGAGGCGGCCGACCTGCCCGACTCCGTACGCGAGGCCGCGCTGCGCGAGGTGGGCAAGCTGGAGCGGGCCGGCGACCAGAACCCGGAGGCGGGCTGGATCCGCACCTGGCTCGACACCGTGCTCGACCTGCCGTGGAACGTGCGCACCACCGACAACACCGACCTCGAGGCGGCCCGGGCCGTGCTCGACGCCGACCACCACGGGCTGGACGAGGTCAAGGACCGCATCGTCGAGTACCTGGGCGTCCGCGCCCGCCGCGAGTCCCGCAACCTCTCGATCGTCGGCGGCCGGGGCTCGGGCGCGGTGATCCTGCTGGCCGGGCCGCCCGGAGTCGGCAAGACCTCGCTCGGCGAGTCGGTCGCGCGCACGCTGAACCGCAAGTTCGTCCGGGTCGCCCTGGGCGGCGTGCGCGACGAGGCGGAGATTCGAGGCCACCGGCGTACGTACGTCGGGGCTCTTCCCGGTCGCATCGTGCGGGCCATCCGCGAGTCGGGCTCGATGAACCCGGTCGTGCTGCTGGACGAGGTCGACAAGGTCGGCAGCGACTACCGCGGCGACCCGGCCGCGGCCCTGCTCGAGGTGCTGGACCCGGCGCAGAACCACACGTTCCGCGACCACTACCTGGACCTCGACCTGGACCTGTCGGACGTGCTGTTCATCGCCACGGCGAACGTGCTCGAGACGATCCCGCAGGCGCTGTTCGACCGGATGGAGCTCATCTCGATCGACGGCTACACCGAGAGCGACAAGGTGGCCATCGCCCGCGACTTCCTGGTGCCGCGGCAGCTGGAGCGGGCGGCGCTGTCCGAGGGCGAGGTGACGGTCACCGAGGACGCCCTGCGCGAGATCGCGGCCAACTACACCCGCGAGGCGGGCGTGCGGTCGTTCGAGCGGCTGCTGGCCAAGGCGTTCCGCAAGGCGGCGCTGAAGGAGCTGCCGGTCACCGTGGACGCGGCCGACCTCAAGGAGCTCATCGGCCGGCCCCGCTTCACGCCGGAGTCGTCCGAGCGTACGGCCGTGCCCGGTGTCGCCACCGGCCTGGCCGTCACGGGCATGGGCGGCGACGTGCTCTACATCGAGGCGTCGCTGCTGCCAGGCGACAAGGGCGGCCTCTCGGTCACCGGCCAGCTCGGCGACGTGATGAAGGAATCGGCTCAGATCGCGCTGTCGTACGTGCGGGCCCACGCCGAGGAGTTCGGCATCTCGCCCGAGCAGCTCGACCACCCGATCCACCTGCACGTGCCGGCGGGCGCGGTGCCCAAGGACGGGCCCTCGGCCGGTGTCACGATGACCACGGCCCTGGTCTCGCTCCTGCTCGGCCGCAACGTGCGGGCCGAGGTGGGCATGACCGGTGAGGTGTCGCTGACCGGCCGGGTGCTGCCGATCGGCGGGGTCAAGCAGAAGCTGCTCGCCGCTCAGCGGGCCGGCCTCACCGAGGTCTACCTGCCGCAGCGCAACGAGCCCGACCTGGACGAGGTGCCGGCCGACGTGCTGGCCGCGCTGACCGTGCACATCGTCTCCGACGTACGGGAAATCCTGAAGACCGCCCTCGAGCCGGTGGCCGCCGGCCTGGTGGCAGCGGCCTGATTTCCACCCGGAGCCCGCGGCGGATTCGCCTCGCCGCGGGCTTCCGCACGCCCGGAAACAATCCCTATTAATCCCATAGGCATTGTGCTACGTTGCGGTCATGGGAAAGCGAACTTCATGACTGAGCATGCCGTGCCGCTCGCCACCAACCAAGACCTGGACCCGGTGCGTCTGCGCCAGGCGTTCGGCATCTTCCCCAGCGGTGTCGTCGCGGTCGCCGCCCAGGTCGACGGCGTGCTGGCCGGGCTGGCGGCCAGCTCGTTCACCTCGGTCAGCCTCGATCCGCCGCTGGTGTCGTTCTCGATCGCCAACACCTCCAAGACGTGGCCCGGCCTGCGCCGGGCGACCCACCTGGGCATCACGATCCTGGCCGACCGCCACGGCGGCCTGGCCCGCCAGCTGGCCGGCCCGCCCGCGACCCGCTTCGACGGCGTCGAGGTGCTGATCGGCCCCGACGGCGCGGTCACCCTGCCGGACGGCCTGGCCCAGTTCGACACCACCATCTACCGCGAGGTCGAGGCGGGCGACCACACCATCGTCCTGTTGCGACTGCACGCCGTGCAGCACGCCGACCACTCGCTGCCCCTGGTCTTCCACCGCAGCGCCTTCGGCCTACGCGCCTGATCCGTCCAGCTCCTCGAACAGGGTGATGTGCAGGTCGCCCGGCGCCTCCAGCCGGGCGTTCAGCGACCGCCACGGCGTCTCGGTCGGCGGGGCGACGACCTGAGCGCCCGCCTCAACCGCCTCGGCCGTGCTCGCGGTGGCGTCGGCGACCTCGAACGCCAGCCGGAAGCGGGGCGCCACCGGGCGGCCCACCTCGACCTGGTCGACGTAGCGGTGGTGGGCCGGGTTGGCCAGCTCCAGCGTGGCCCGGCCGGCGTCCAGGATCATGACGCGTTCGTCGCCGTCGCCGCTGAACGCCGCCTCCTCGGGCAGCCCCAGCGCGTCCCGGAAGAACGCCACGGCGGCGTCGTAGTCCTCGACCTCGACGATCAGCCGCAACTGCCGCGCGCCGCCGCTCATCGCCGGGCCGCCCGCTCGTGCAGGACCCGCATTTCTTCGTCGTACGGCGTGACGGGGCCGGTGACGCTGAGGCCGGGCACCACGGTCGTGATGGGCAGGACGGCCACGGGGGACGACGGCTGACCCCAGCCCGCCCGCCAGCCGGCCAGCTGGGCGCTGGATCCGGCGTACACGATCGGGCCCAGACCGACCCAGCCGTGCGCGGCCGCACACATCGGGCAGTGCTCGCCGGACGTGTACACCGTGCTGGCCGCGCGGTCGGCTGGACCGAGGTTGGCCGCGGCCCACTGCGCCAGCCGCAGTTCCGGGTGCGCGGTCGGATCGGCCTCGGTGACCTCCCGATTGCGGTCCTCGGCCAGCACCTTGCCGTCCGGCCCGGCCAGCACCGACCCGAACGGATGGTCCCCGGCCTCCAGAGCCTCGGCCGCGAGCTCCACACACCGCCGCAGATGTTCGTCAGTCATGCGGCCCACCTTAGGGTCGGTCTAGGGCCGGGCGGGCAGGCGTACGACGAAGCGGCAGCCGTCGCCGGTGTTGCCGACGCCGACCCGGCCGCCGTGCGCCTCGACCAGGCCGCGGACGATGGCCAGGCCGAGCCCGCCGCCTGCCGTCCCGGCCGGCGCCGGGCTGCGCGCCCGCTCGCCGCGGAAGGCCACGTCGAACACCCGGGGCAGGTCCGCCTCGGGGATGCCGCCGCAGGTGTCGGTGACCGCGAGCCAGGCGTCCCGGTCGTCGTGCCCGGCCTCGATGCGTACGGTGCCGTCGGGCGGGGTGTAGCGCACGGAGTTCACCAGCAGGTTGGTCACGACCCGGCCCAGTTCGGGCTCGCTGCCCAGCACCACGGGCCACCCCGACTCGGCCGCCACCAGCCGGATGCGGCGGTGGGCGGCCAGCGGGGCGGTGGCCGCGATGGCCTCGGAGACGACGTCGCCCAGGGGCACCCGGGCCAGGGCCAGGCGCAGGGCGCCGGCGTTGATCCGGGACAGCTCGAACAGGTCGTCGACCAGGTGGGTCATCCGGTCGGTCTCGACCCGGATCCGGCGGTGATAGTCGGCGACCGCGACCGGGTCGGCCACCACCCCGTCCTCCAGGGCCTCGGCCATGGCCCGCAGCCCGGCCAGCGGGGTCCGCAGGTCGTGCGAGACCCAGGCCACCAGCTCGCGGCGGCCCGCCTCGAGCCGCCGTTCCTGCTCGCGGGCCTGCGCCGACCACATGGCCGCGGCGGCCAGGCGGCGGCCGAACGTGATGCCCAGGGCCAGGCTGACCACGGCCGCCGCCAGCACGGTGAGCACCACGACCTGCAGGTCGTGAGCGGACAGGAACATCGCCTGGGCGACCGTCACCACACCGGCCACGACGGCCGCGACCGTGACGACAAGCAGCACACCCACGTGGACGGCGATCGACCGCCCGCCGAGCCGGCGCAGCACGAGCAGCCCGGCCCCGCCCACGACAGCGCCCGCGCCCAGCGCGTAGACGGCGATGAGCACCAGGTCAGTCATGCGCGGGCTCGTAGCGGTAGCCGACACCCCAGGCGGTGACGATCCGCCGGGGCGACGCCGGATCCTTCTCGATCTTCTCGCGCAGCCGCCGCACGTGCACGGTCACCGTCGACTGGTCGCCGAACTGCCAGCCCCACACCTGGTCGAGCAGCTCGGCCCGGGACCAGGCCCGGGCCGGGTGGCGCAGCAGGAAGACGAGCAGGTCGAATTCGCGGACGGTGAGCGACAGCGGCCGGTCGCCGACCGACGCCGTCCGGCGGCCGGTGTCGGCGGTCAGGTCGCCGTCGCGCAGCAGGCCGGACCCGGTGGCCGGGGGACTGCGGCGCAGCACCGAGCGGACGCGCAGAACGAGTTCGCGCGGCGAGAACGGTTTGGTGACGTAGTCGTCGGCGCCGACCTCGAGACCGGCCACCCGGTCGCCCTCGTCGCCGAGCGCGGTCAGCATGACCACGGGCAGGCCGGGGCGCCGGACGCGCAGTCGCCGGCACACCTCGAGGCCGTCCAGCCCGGGCATCATGAGGTCGAGCACGACCAGGTCGGGCTGCTCGTCCTCGACGGCGGCGAGGGCGGCCGGGCCGTCGGCGGCCAGCCGCACCCGGTAGCCGTCCTGCTCGAGGTAGCGGCGGACGACGTCGCTGACGGTCGGGTCGTCGTCGACGACCAGCACGTGGGGCACGTCCCGACGCTACCGAGCCGCGAGCCGATCGGGACGCCGGCGGACCTTTCGAGGTTCTTACGGCCTACCAGGTGGTCAGCAGCAGATGGTTGATCAGCAGGGCGGTCGTGGCCTGGACGGCGAGCCAGAACCGGCGGCCGGGGACAGGAATCAGGGCGGCCCCGGCCATCAGCCAGACCGCGAACGGCAGCCAGATGCGTTCCACCTCGGCCTTGCTGTAGCCGGACAGGTCGGCCAGCAGGATCGCGAGCAGAGCCGAGGCGGGCAGCAGCACCGCCGGGCGCCGCCACCGAGGCCGCCGGTGGGCGGCCCGGCGCAGGATCACCGCAGCGGCCGGGCCGGCACAGGCGGCGAGCAGGGCCAGGTCGGCCCAGACCCAGTAGGCGTACGGGCGGACCCTCGCCACGCCCTGGTAGTACCGGACCGTGACCAGGTGATATCCCTCCGGCCACCAGAATCCGGCAAAAGTGAAAGCGGCGCCGACCGCTGTCGCGGCGCTGACGGTGAGTGCGAAGACCCGCGGCACTCGGCCTGCCAGCACGATGACGGCCGCCACCGGCACGACCAGCAACACCAGCCCGTACGAGAGATAGAGGCATCCACCGAGCAGGAGCCCCGCCCCCGCGGCGGCCGGCGCGCTCCGGCCGGGCGGCACTTGGGTGGCGGGCGCGCTGCTGCCGGCCGGCGCTCGGGTGGAGGGCGCGCTCCGGCTGGTCAGCGCGACCGCCAGCAGGGCCAGCCCGGTCGCCGCGACGCCGGCGAACAACCCGTCGGCCGAGGCTCCGATCCACACCGCCCCGGGGAAGAGCACCACGAACGGGACGGCGGCGCGGGCGGCTCGCTCGTCGCCGAGGGCGCGGATGGTGACCGGCACCGCCACCGCGCACAGGGCGCCGCCCGCGACACAGGCGATCGCCGCCCAGCCGCCTCCGCCGAGCCCGATCCGGTCGAGGCCGGCGAACACCAGCAGCGCGCCCGGCGGATGGCCGGCCACGTGGGTGGCCCACGAATCGGGCCGGAAGTCGACGATGCGGCCCGCGAAGCCGCGCAGGAAGCCGGGGACGTCGGTGACCGCGGCGACCTCGCTGAGGTATTCGTGCCGGGTGGTGAGGCGCCCGGCCAGGCCGCGCTGCCAGCCGTCGACCAGGGCCAGAGCCACGATCCAGGCGGCCGAGGCGGCGTAGGCGGCTACGAGCAGGCGGCGCCACGGAAGGACGGCGGCGAGCCGGGGGCCGTACCCGATGACCAGCACCGCCATCGCGAGCGCGAGCGGCGTGCCGGGACCCACGTGGGGCAGCCAGCGGCCGGTGAACGGCGCGGGGGTGGCGTGCACCGGGCGGCCGGCCAGATAGAGCACCGCGCCTACAAGCGCTGCGAGCGCGATCAACGACAACGCGGCGCCGGCCGCGACCACGTCGGCGCGGTGGACCGTCACCCGCTTCGCTTGGCGGGCCCTCACCGGCTCCGCGTCGGCGCGGCGGGCCTTCATCGGCGCAGGGCGGCGTGGGCGAACTCGGCCATTCCGGCGGTCAGGTCCGTGGCGGCCGTGAAGCCCAGTTCGGCTGCGGCCCGGGCGGGCGAGGCCACGATGTGCCGTACGTCGCCGAGGCGGAACTCGCCCGTCACGACCGGGCGGGGACCGTCCACGGCGCGGGCCAGTTCGGTCGCCATCGCACCGACCGTGGCCGGGCGGCCCGAGGCCACGTTGTAGGCGCGCAGGCCCGGCCGGTCCACGGCGAGGGCGGCCAGGTTGGCTTGGGCCACATCGGACACGTGCACGAAGTCGCGCCGCTGGCCGCCGTCCTCGAAGACCCGTGGCGCGCGGCCGGCCTCGAGCGCCGACCGGAAGATGGCGGCGACCCCGCTGTACGGCGTGTCTCGCGGCATCCCGGGCCCGTAGACGTTGTGGTAGCGCAGCGCGGCCACCGACCCGCCGGTCTGCCGGGCCCAGGCCGCGCTCAGATGCTCCTGGGCCACCTTCGTGGCGGCGTAGACGCTTCGCGGGTCCAGCGGCGCGTCCTCGTCGACCAGGCCCGGCGTCAGCTCGCGCCCGCACGACGGGCAGGCCGGTTCGAAGCGGCCCGCGACCAGATCGGCCACCTCGCGGCCGGCCGGCCGGACCGGGCCGTCGGCCGGGCAGGTGTAGGCGCCCTCGCCGTACACGACCATCGAGCTCGCCAGCACCAGGCGGCGCACTCCCTGCCGGGCCATGGCGGCCAGCAGCACCGCGGTTCCGAGGTCGTTGCAGCCGACGTAGGCGGGCAGGTCGTCGAGATCGACCCCCAGGCCGACCATCGCCGCCTGATGCACGACCACGTCGATCCCCTGCAGCACACCGGCCACAGTGGAGATGTCGCGGACGTCGCCGTGCACCAGCGGGGCGCCGTGGACGTCACGGGGGAGCGGGCCGGAATGCGCGGCCGGGTGGGCGGAGTCGAGCACCCGCACCTCGTGCCCGGCCCCGAGCAGGGCCGCGGTCACGTGGGTGCCGATGAAACCGGCGCCGCCGGTCACGAGAACGTGGGTCACGCGGCCGACCGTAGCCGCCGGCCGGCCCCGCCACAGCCGGGCGGAACAGCCCGTCAGGGGTTCGTAAGAACTGGCGGCGACGTAACAAAGCGGTAAGGCGGATTCGCCGCCGCAGCCGGATCGCCGCGGCTAGCTTCGGCGTCCATGACCGACGTAGTGCTGCCCTGCCTCAACGAGGCGCCCGCCCTGCCCTGGCTGCTGAGCCGGCTGCCCGAGGGCTACCGGGCGATCGTGGCCGACAACGGCTCCACCGACGGCACGGCCGGCGTGGCCCGCGACCACGGCGCGTCAGTGATCACCGTGCCCAGCCCCGGATACGGCGCCGCCGTGCACGCCGGAATCCTCGCCTCGGCCCCGGCCGACGGCGTGGTCTGCGTGATGGACGCCGACGGCTCCTTCGATCCGGCCGACCTGCCCCGGCTGGCCGGCCCGGTGCGGACCGGCCGGGTGCGTCTCGCGGTCGCCCGGCGCCGGCCGGTCACCCGCCGGGCGTGGCCGCCGCACGCCCGGCTCGGCAACGCCGTGCTGGCCCGCCGGCTCCGCCGCGGCACCGGCCTGGACGTGCACGACATCGGTCCGATGCGCGCGGTCCGCCGCGACGACGTGCTCGCCCTCGGTCTGCGCGACCGCCGCTTCGGCTACCCGCTCGAGCTGCTGATCGCGGCCGCCCGGGCCGGCTGGACGGTGGCCGAGGTCGACGTGGCCTACCACCCACGCGCGGCCGGGACGAAGTCCAAGGTGAGCGGCACGGTCCGCGGCACCCTGCGCGCCGTGCGCGACATGAGCGCGGTGCTGGCCCGATGAGCGCGCGGATCGTGGTGCTGGCCAAGACGCCGGTGCCGGGCCGGGTCAAGACGCGGCTCTGCCCACCGTGCACACCGGAACAAGCCGCCAGGATCGCCGCGGCCGCGCTCGGCGACACCTTGGCCGCCGTCACCGCGACCCCGGCCGCAGCCCGGATCCTGGCCGTCGACGGCGATCTGCCCGCGCCGCCCGGCTGGGAGCGGGTGATCCAGCGCGGCGGCCCGCTCGGCGAGCGACTCGCTTTCGCGTACGCCGACACCGCCCCGCCCCGCTCGGCCACGCTGCTGATCGGCATGGACACCCCGCAGGCTGGCCCGGCCCTGCTGGCCGAGGCGTCGGCTCGGCTGACCGCCGGGGACGCGGACGCGGTGTTCGGCCCGGCCACGGACGGCGGGTGGTGGGCGCTGGGCCTGCGCGATCCCACGCACGCGAGCGTCCTGCGCGACATTCCGACGTCGACCGGCGAGACCGGCGCACTCACCCGAGCCGCACTCGAGGCCCTCGGCCTGCGCGTGGCGACCCTGCCCCAGCTGACCGACGTCGACACGGCACCCGACGCGCTGGCGGTGGCCGCACTATGCCCACCGGGCAGCCGATTCCGGGCCGCGGTCGCCGCAGAACTGGCCGCCATGCCCGCGGAGGGGGCCGGTGTTCCGGCGACGCCGTCCGGCGCGACTGTGGAGGCGGCCGCGTGACCGCCGCCGCGCTGGCTGTCTTCGACGCGGCCCTGGAACGTGCCGTCGCCGGAGCGCCGGGCACGCTGACCGTCCGCCACCGCAGCGGGGCCGAGCACGCCGTCGACACCGCCGCCTGGTGCCGGGGCCGGCTGCCGGGCGACCTCGGCCTGCTCGACCGCTGCCAGGGCCCGACTCTCGACGTCGGATGCGGCCCGGGTCGCCTCACCTACGCCCTCAACCGGCGGGGCCACCCGGCGCTCGGCATCGACATCAGCGCCGCCGCGGTGCGCCTGGCCCGGGCCCGCGGCGCCACCGTCCTGCGCCGCGACGTCTTCGGTCCCCTGCCGGGCGAGGGACGGTGGCGGCACGTGCTGCTGGCCGACGGCAACATCGGCATCGGCGGCGACCCGGTCCGCCTGCTGCGCCGCTGCCGCGAGCTGCTGGCCCCCGACGGCCTGGTGCATGTGGAGCTGGCCCCGCCCGACACCCCCAGCTGGTCCGGCGCAGCCCGGATCACTGCCGTCGGTGGAGCCGCGGGCGAACCGTTCCGATGGGCCGTGCTGGCCGCCGGCGACCTGCCCGCCACGGCGGCCGCCGCCGGTGGTCTGCCGGTCGTGCGCACCTGGACGGAGGCGGGCCGATGGTTCGCGACGCTGGGCGGCTGATCCGCCGGGCCCACGCCTGGATGAGCCGGCCGCTGCCGCCCCCGCCGGCCGCCCTGCGCCGCGGGCCGCTGCGGCGCGGCGCCTTCGACACCAGTGGCCGCTCGCCCCGGCTGACCAGCCTGCTCGGCATCGCGCTCGGTTCAGCGTTCGCGGTCTGCTTCCTGACCGGCCTGCTCAGCCACCTCATCCAGCACCCGCCGTTCTGGTTCGTCTGGCCGTCGCGGCCCGTCGCCCTGTACCGGGTCACCCAGGGCCTGCACGTGGCGACCGGGCTGGCCTCGGTACCGCTGCTCGGGGCGAAGTTGTGGTCGGTCTATCCGCGTCTGTTCGGCTGGCCGCCCGTACGGAACCTCACCCACGCGATCGAGCGGGCGAGCATCGCCGCGCTGGTCGCCGCCGCCCTGTTCCAGGTGATCAGCGGCGTCCTCAACGTGGCCCGGTGGTACGACCCCATGCCGTTCTTCTTCACCGCCGGGCACTACTGGTCGGCCTGGCTGGCCATCGGCGCCCTGCTGGCCCACATCGGCGTCAAGCTGCCGATCGTCCGCCAAGCCCTGGCCCGACGCATCCCGGAGCGGGCCCCGGCGGGCACGCTCACCCGGCGCGGCCTGCTCGGCACGGTCGGCGTCGCGGCCGGACTGATCACGGTGGCCACGGCCGGGCAGACGGTGGCCCCGCTGGCGCCGGTCTCGGTGCTCGCACCCCGCCGGCCCCGGAGCGAGCCGCAGAACCTGGCGGTCAACAAGACGTCCGCCGCGGCCGGCGTCCGCGACGCCATCTTCGACCCGGCCTACCGGCTGGTCCTGGCCGGCCTGGACCGCAGCCAAAGCCTGACCCTGACCGACTTGGCGGCCCTGCCCCAGCACACGGTTGTGCTGCCGATCAGCTGCGTCGAGGGCTGGAGCGCCACCGGCGCCTGGACCGGGGTGCGGCTGCGCGACCTGATCCGGCTGGCCGGGCTGGACCCGGAGGACGCCGAGGCGTACGTGGAATCGCTCCAGACCTCCGGCCGCTACCGGGCCACGACCGTGCCGACGCCGCACGCCCGGGACCCGTTCACGCTGCTGGCGCTGCGGCTGAACGGCGAGCCGCTGCATCCCGACCACGGCTACCCGGCCCGGCTGATCGCGCCCAACCGGCCCGGCGTGCTGCAGACCAAGTGGGTCGGGCGGATCACCGTACGGAAGGCGTCGTGAGAACCGCGCGGCGGGTGCTCATCGCCTTCGGCGGGCTCGGGATGGCGTACGCGGTGGTCGGCGCCCTCACCGACCCCGACCTCAAGGGCGGCGCGTTCGTGTTCCTGGCCGGCGTGCTGGTCGCCCACGACGCCGTCCTGCTGCCGCTCACGATCGGCGCCGGCGCGCTGGTCGGCCGCTTCGTCCCGCTGCCGTCCCGCGCGTTGGTGCGCTCGGCCCTGCTGGTCAGCCTGGCCGTCACCGTCGTCGCCCTCCCGCTGATGGTCGGCCCCGGGAAACCCGCGCCGGCGGGCTTCGCGACCTACGGTCTCGTCTGGGCCGTGACCGGTTCGATCATCCTCACCCGGCGTGTTCGCGAAGCCCGTCGCCGTCGAGCAGATAGGCGCCCGCCAGCGCCGCGCGCGGATCCGCCGCCAGCGCAACAATCTGGGTGCCCACCGACTCCGGGGACGGCGCCCCGCTCACCCGCGCCCGGAACTCCTCCGCCGTGATGCCGGACGCGGTCGCGTAGGCGCCGATGGCCGTCTCGCCGACGGTGGTGTGCGGGGTGATGCCGGGCAGCACGGTCGTCATCGTGAGGCCCAGATCGGTCGCCTGCCCCGCCGCGTACGCCGTCATCAGCCGGACCATCGCCTTGGCCCCCGCATAACCGCCGCTCAGCGGGGAGCCGCGCAGCTCGGCGGCGCTGCCGAACACGACTACCCGCGAGCCCCGGTCGAGCGGCAACGCCAGCGCGGCCCGCAGCCACACGAAGGCGATCCGCACGTCGCTGTGCCAGTTGGCCGAGAACGTCTCCCAGGTGTGCCCGGTCAGCGGCCGCATCTCGGGCGCCACCCCGGCCGTGATCACCAGCAGATCGGGGCGCTTGGCGGCCAGCACCTTCGCCGCGAACGCGTCGTCCGTGGCATCGCCTTGTTCGCCGTCGAAATCGGCGACCGGCGAGAGGTCGCGGGCGACCACCGTCACCCGGGCCCCGGCGTCGCGGGCGGCCCGGGCCACGCCGAGCCCGTGCCCGCGGCTGCCACCGACCACCACCGCTGTCTGTCCTGCCATCGCTGTCACGGTTCCTCCTCCAGGATTGGTGTCAGCGGTGTGGATCCGCGCCGGCGGGCAGAATCACCGGGCGGCCGAAAATCGGGAACAGCTCCGGCTGCAGATAGATGTGGATGTGCCGGATGCCGCCGGCGGCGACGTCGAGGACCTGCAGCGCGTGCGCGGCGAGGTCGCCGCCGGGCTCGCGGTGATACATCGCGTACGTCGGCTGGCCGTTGGCCACGAGCGGGACCGGCGCCATCACGAAGCGGCCCGGTTCGCGCAGCACCTGAGCGCCGAGGAAGCCCAGTACGGCGTCGCGGCCGGCGAACCAGGTGGCGTGGGGCGGCATCTCTAGCGTGACGTCCTCGCGCAGCACGGCGGCCAACGCGCGCACGTCGGCCCGCTGAAAGGCGTCGACGTAGCGGCTCAGACGCGTGCGCAGCTCGGCCCCGCCCGGCTCCCTCAGTGCCTCGGGGTCGGGCCCGGTGCGGGCGAGCCGGTCCCGGGCCCGCCGCAGGGTGCTGTTGACGGCGATCGTCGTCATCCCCAGCGCGGTGGCGACCTCGCCCGCCGGCAGCTCGGCGACGTCGCGCAGCAGCAGCACGGCCCGCTGCGACGCCGGCAGGTGCTGCAGCGCGGCCACGAACGCCAGCCGCACCCGCTGGTTGGCGCCCGCCTCGTCGGCCGGGTCGACCGGCAACGGCCCCAGCCAGCGGGTCCCCGTGGGCGCCGCGCGGGCCGGCCGGTGGAAGTCGTCCTCGGCCTGGCCCAGGTCGGACGGCAGGGCGCGGCGGCCGCGCTGTTTCAGCTGACGCAGGCAGACGTTGGTGGCGATCTGGTGCAGCCAGGTGCGGGCCGAGGAGCGCCCCTCGAAGCGGCCGAAGCCGCGCCAGGCCCGCAGCATCGTCTCCTGCGTCGCGTCCTCGGCGTCGGCGGCCGAGCCGAGCATCCGGTAGCAGTGGGCCAGGATCTCCCGCCGCAGCGGCGCCGTCGTCTCGGTGAACCTCGTGTCGTCCACGCCTTATGGACCCGCGCGGCGGCCCGGAATCATCGGTTCGAGGACAGACAGCCGGTCGGCCGGCATCGGACGGGCGAAGTGGTAGCCCTGGGCCCGGCGGTAGCCCATCTCGGTCAGCCGCGCGGCCTGCTCGGGGGTCTCGACGCCCTCGGCCACGGCCTCCACGTCCATGGCCTGGGCCAGCTGCAGGACGGCGCGGGCGATGGCGTCGCGCCCGGGCTCGGGGACGAAGGAGCGGTCGAGTTTGATCTGGTCGACCGGGCAGTCGACCAGCAGGCTCAGGGTCGACGCCCCGGTGCCGAAGTCGTCGAGCGCGACGCGGACGCCCATCTCTCGTACGGCCGCCAGGTTGGTCTGGGTGGCGCCGCCGCCGACCGCGGTCGACTCGGTGATCTCGACGGTCAGGCCGGCCGCGGGCAGACCGGCTTCGGCCAGGGCGCCGGCCACCTCGGCGGCGAAGTCGGGGTCCTGCAGCTGCCGCGGCGAGGCGTTCACCGAGACGGTTCGCGGCGCGGCCTCGCCCAGTTCGGTTCGCCAGGCTGCGGCCTGCCGGACCGCCTCCCGCAGCACCCACCGGCCCAGCGGCACGATCAACCCGGTCTCCTCGGCCGCCTCGATGAACTCGCCCGGGCCGAGCAGGCCGCGGTCCGGGTGCTGCCAGCGCACCAGCGCCTCGGCCCCGGCCATCGAGCCCTCCGGCAGCGTGACCACGGGCTGGTAGTGCAGCACGAACTGGTCCTCGGCGACGGCCCGGCGCAGCTCGGCGTGGCGGCGGCTGCGTTCGGCCGCGCGCGACTCCATGCCGGTCACGTAGCGCTGGTGCCCGCCCTCGCCGCGGGCCTTGGCCTCGTACATGGCGATGTCGGCGTGCCGCATCAGGTCGGCCGGGTCGTCCCCGGCCCGGCCCTCGGCCACGCCGAAGCTGGCCCGGACGCTGAGCAGCTGCCCGTCCGCCTCGACCGGGATCAGCAGGGCCTCGGCGATCCGCCGCAGCGCCCGGTCGACGTGGTCGCCGCCCAGGTCCTCGAACAGGACGGCGAACTCGTCGCCGCCGAGCCGGGCCACCGTGTCGACCGGCCGCACGCTGGCCACCATCCGCTCGGCCACCGCCACCAGCAGGTCGTCGCCGACGTGGTGGCCCAGCGTGTCGTTGACGGTCTTGAAGTCGTCGAGGTCGATGAGCACCACGCTGAACCGGTGGTCGGGCGGGCCGGCCGTGCTGCGGGCGATCCGCTCGGCGAACAGCACCCGGTTGGCCAGCCCGGTCAGCGCGTCGTGGGTGGCGTCGTGGCTGAGCCGGTCCTGGATCGTGCGGGTCTCGGTGATGTCGCGGTTGTTGGTGACGATGCCGCCGAGGCTGGGCTCGTGCAGAAAGTTGGCCCCGGTGGTCTCGAGCCACCGCCACGACCCGTCGGCGTGCTGGTAGCGGGCGTGCATGGTGACCGATGCCCCGGGCGCCTCGAGAATGCTGAGGAAGGCCGTGCGTACGGCGGGCAGGTCGTCGGGGTGGGCTAACCCCAAAATGCCCCGGCCCAGAAGCTCGTCCGGCTCGCGGCCGAGCACCCGGCCGACGGAGGGGCTGACGTAGCGGACGGCGCCGTCGGCCTCGGCGATCATCACGACGTCGGTGGAGTTCTGCACGAGCAGCCGGAAGCGCTCGCCGAGCCGGTCGTTCTCGCGCAGCGTCAGCAGTTGCCGCGCCACCACCACGGTGGCCAGCACGAGGGCGCCGGCCGTGATGACCGGTGCGTCGGCGGCCCGGGTGACGACAGTCTGCATCAACAGGGCGCCCACGGCGGCGATCGCGGTGTACGGATACAGCGTGTACATGCGGCGCTGGTCGGCCGTCCCCGCCGGCCCGACGGCCTGGTAGCGGACCGCCGCCGCCACAAGCAGGGCCGCGAAGCCGCCGACGACCAGGTTCGGCTCCAGTCCGGGCCAGCGGTCGAACAGCGTCGAGACGGCCATGCCGGGACCGCCGACCAGCGCGGTCAGGCCGATCATCCGCAGCGCGCCCGGTGCCAGATCGCCGCGGCGGCCGAAGACGACCTTCATGACCAGGCCGATGCCGAGCACGCCACCGACCAGGTGGCCGACGGTCGGACCGGCCTCGGCGAGCGAGGTGCTGCCCGCGCGCACCGGCTCGACCACCAGATGCCAGGCGAACAGGGCGCCGGCGGCCAGAACGGTGCTCATGTCGAGCGTCAGGGTGACGACCTCGCTGCGGGACATGCGGCGCATCGGCAGCAGCAGTATCGCGCCGACCATGACGATCACCGCCGCCACTTTCAACGTCCGGCTCACGGCCGGCAGCGCGGGGACGTCGATCCGGTAGTAGTCGAGCCGCAACCACCAGGCCAGGGCGTACAGGAACTGGGCGGCCGCGTAGAGACGCCAGAACACGCGCCGGACGCCGCGCTCCGGCAACCGCGCGCACATCCAGCCGGCGAGCAGGCAGGCCAGACCGGCCAGCAACACCGACAGAGCCTTGAGCCAGCGCTCGCCGGTGACCGTGTCGACAGCGAACACGGCGGCGTTGGCCACGGCCAGAGCGGCGGTCACGCGGACAAGGCGGCTGTCCCACAGCTTTTCCGGCATCACCTAGCCCATCGGCCCCGTCGTGGCCGAATTGAGCGCGATCAGGCGGCCAGGGGGTAGTCCACGTACGCGAAGTGGCGCGAGTCGGGGGACCAGCTGTTGACGTTGATGGTGCCCTGCCCGCCGGCGAGCTCGACGACCGTACGCGGGAAACGCCAGTCACCCCCGCGCACCAGCCGCAGTTCGACCGGCCGGTCGGCCGGATGGCCCTCGGTGCCGGGCGGGTAGCTCAGGTAAACCGCGTGCTCGCCGTCGGGGGCGAAGTGCGGGAACCAGTTGACCCGGTCGTCGAAGGTGAGCTGTTCCAGGCCGCTGCCGTCAGGGCGGATGCGGGCGATCTGCGCGTGGCCGTCGAAGTGCTCGGTGTTGAAGTGGATCCAGGCGCTGTCGGGCGTGTACTCGGGGCCGTCGTCGCGGCCGCCGGGCGGGGTGAGCTGCTGGTCGCCGGTGCCGTCGACGCCGACGGTCCGCAGGCTCGCCGTCGACCAGTCGCCCGGCTCGACGCCGACGTAGGCCAGGGTGGCGCCGTCGGGGCTGACGCCGTGCAGGAAGTGCAGGCGCTTCTCGTGGGTCACCTGACGCACCGAGCCGCCGCGCAACGAGGCCGCGTAGATGTGCCCGTCGTTGGCCGACAGGTAGGCGGTCTCGCCGTCCGGGGCCAGCACGTGGTCGTTGTTCAGCTCGGGCAGGCCCTCGTAGGGGATCGGGCGGGGCGGGGCCGAGCCGTCGGCGGGCAGGCTCCACAGGATCCCGTCGCCGTTGAGCACCAGGTCGCCGCCGGTCGTCCAGTTGGGCGCCTCGAACAGCACCGTCGGGCTGGTGTGCACGAGCGTGCTCTCACCCGTGGCGATGTCGTAGCGGTGGATGCGGCAGGTCTGGCCGTCGGCCAGCTTGCGGGCGTACGCCATGAGGGCCCTCCGGGCAGCCGGTGATCACGCGGGCGTAGCTTCCCACAACCGCCCGCGAGCCGCCCGCCCGCGGCGCTACCGTGAACAAACGTTTGTATCGGCTGTGTGAACGCGTGTGAACTCTTCCCGCGCCGCTCATCAGCTGTTCGGACGAGCTCTTCAGGCAATCGTTGCGGTCTGGCTGTGAACAACCGTCAGCCCCTTGTTCACTCTCACGTTATCCGGTAGAACTCCGTTCACGGCCCTGAAGGGTCGCCAGCCGTTCGGCTCGAGGAGGACCACTCATGGCTCCGCCAAACATTTCCCGTCGCGGCCTGCTCCAGCTCGGTGGCAGCGTGGCGCTTCTGATGACGACCGGCGCCTGCGCCGCCGGCAGCAAGGACAACCCGGACGCCAAGGCTTCCGGCGGCCCGGCCGCGAGCACCCTGCGGATCGCCGTCTCCAGCTACCTCTCGAGCTGGGACCAGGACTTCGTCGGCTTCGACCTGACCGCGCTGATGCTGTTCAAGAACGTCTACCCATACATGATCGACTATGGCGTCACCAAGGCCGGGGACAGCGAGATCCTGGACACGGCGAACATCACCCCCACCTTCGCCGAGTCGTTCGAGCCGGACAGCACCCAGAAGATCTGGACCCTCAAGCTGCGGCAGGGCGTCAAGTTCGCCAGCGGCAACGAGATGAAGGCGGCCGACGTCAAGTGGTCCAAGGACCGCGCGTTCGCGGCCCAGGCCAACGTGGCCGGCATCTACCGCACGATCGGCCTCACCAAGCCCGAGCAGGTCGTCGTCAAGGACGAGTACACGGTCGAGTTCCACCAGGAGTTCCCGAGCGCCCTGACCAAGCAGATCCAGGCCATCTCGCTCTACGTGTTCGACTCGGTCGAGGCCAAGAAGCACGCCACCGACGCCGACCCGTGGGCCAAGGAGTGGTTCGCCAAGAACGCGCCCACCGGCGGCTACTTCAACGTCGCCAAGGCCACCCAGGGCCAGGAGATCGAGCTGACCGCCAACACCGGCTACCCGGGCCCGGACGGCGCCAAGACCCCGACCATCCGGCTCTCGGTCGTGTCGGCCGCGGCCAACCAGCGGCTGCAGCTGCAGGCGGGCGACATCGACATCGCGCTCGGCATCACCGGCCAGGACCTGCAGGACCTGAAGAAGGTCGAGGGGGTCAAGGTGCTCTCGGCGGCCAGCAACAACCAGGTCGCCATCCAGATGTCGGTCACCACCGCCCCGTTCGACGACGTGAACGTCCGCAAGGCGCTGGCCTACGCGGTGCCGTACGAGCAGATCATCAAGAACGTGTACGGCGGGGACGCCCGGCCGACCAAGAGCCTGGTGCCGCTCGACATGCCGGGCTACGCCGAGACCGGCTACCCCTTCGCGTACGACCTCGAGAAGGCCAAGCAGGCCCTCGCGGCGTCCGGCAAGACCACCGTCAACTCGGAGCTGGTCTTCGCCTCGGACAGCGACGAGCAGCAGAAGATCGCCGTGCAGGTGCAGGCCGAGGCGGCCAAGGCGGGCATCACGCTCAAGCTGACCCCGCTCGACCCGGCCACGCTGGGCGAGCGCCGCACCCAGAAGAGCATCCCGCTGCAGATCACCACCGGCCAGCTCTGGGTCAACGACGTCGAGTACATGCTGGCCACCAGCTTCGTGAAGGGCGCCGCCCTCAACTACTCGAACTACACCAACCCGGAGCTCGAGGAGATCTACACCAAGTCGCACACCACCGTCGAGGACGCGGCCCGCCAGCAGCTGTGGGCGCAGGCGCAGACGATCCTCGCGGCCGACGTGCCCTGGGTGATCATCTGCCAGCCCAACTTCAACCTGCCCGTCCGCGAGAAGGTGGCGGGCTGGGTGCAGCCGATGGACGGCCTGGCCCGCCTCCGCTACCTGAGCGCATCGGCCTGATCCCGTGCGAATTCTGCGTTTCGTCGGTCGCCGGCTGCTCCAGCTGATCCCGGTTCTGCTCGGGGTGGTCGTGCTGACCTTCTTGCTGGTTCGCGTGCTGCCCGGTGACCCGATCCGCAGCATCCTCGGGCCCAACGCCACCGAGGCCGACGCGGAAGCCGCGCGCGTCCGCTTCGGCCTCGACCAGCCCATCTGGAAACAGTTCCTGGACTACCTGGGCGGGCTGGTCACCGGCGACTTCGGCACGTCGATCCAGAGCGGCGCCTCGGTCACCGGCGAGATGGCGCTGCGCCTCGGGCCCACGCTCGAACTGGTGGTCATCGCCGTCACGATCGCCATCGTCCTGGCCATCTGGCTGGGCATCTGGTCGGCGCGCCGGGCCGACCGGGCCGGCGACCACACCGTGCGGATCTTCGCCCTGTTCGGCAACTCCATCCCGGAGTTCTGGCTGGGCCTGGTGCTGATCCTCGTCGGGTACGCCGCGCTGGGCTGGTTCCCGGCGCCCAGCGGACGCGTCGACCCGGACACCAACCTCACGCCGCTGACCGGGGCCGACCTGGTCGACGCGCTGATCACCGGCAACGGGCCGGCCATCTCGTCGGCCGCCGCGCACCTGGTGCTGCCGGTGCTCACGCTGGTGATCGGCGTCCTCGCCCCGCTGCTGCGGAGCGTACGGGCGTCGGCCTTGGAAGTTCTGCGGTCCGAGGCGTACGCCGCGGCGGCCGCGCACGGCCTGCCCGAGCGCACGCTGCTGCGCGGTTACCTGCGGCGGGCCACGCTGGTGCGGCTGCCGTCGCTGGCCGCCCTGGTGTTCGGCACGGCGCTCGGTTCGACGGTCCTCATCGAGTACGTCTATTCGTGGCAGGGCTTCGGCCAGTGGGCGCTGCGCGGGCTGCTCTACCGCGACTACCCGGTCGTCCAGGCCTCCGTGCTGATCATCGCGTTCGCGTACGTGCTGATCTTCCTCATCGCCGACGTCGTGCACGCCTGGCTCGACCCGAGGGTGAAAATCTGATGGCAGACATCCAGATGGCGCAGCCCGACGCCGTCCCGGTCGTCTCCGGGACGCGGGACGGCCGGTTCGCCAAGTCCCTCATCTATGTGGGCGGGGCGATCCTGGTGGTGGCCGCGCTCGCCGCGATCCTCGCCCCGCTGCTGAGCAAGTGGGGCCCGACCGAGATCGACCCGTCCGGCACGCTGGCCGCGCCCGGCGGGGAACACCTGCTGGGCAGCGACGGCAACGGCATGGACGTGTGGAGCCGGGTGCTGCACGCGGCCCGCATCGACCTCGGCATCGCCGTGCTGGCGGTGGCCCTGGCCGTGGTGGTGGGCACGCTGCTCGGCCTGCTGGCCGGCTACCTGGGCGGCTGGGTCGACGACGTGCTCATGCGCATCGTCGACATCTTCCAGGCGTTCCCCACGTTCATCCTGGCCCTGGCGGTCTCGGCGCTGCTCGGCGGCGGGTTCTTCAACCTGGTGATCACGATCGCCGCGGTCAACGCCCCGGCGTACGCCCGGCTGGTGCGGGCCGAGGTGCGGACGCTGCGCGAGATGCAGTACATCGAGGCGGCCAAGACGTCGGGCGCCTCCACTCTGGGCATCATGTGGCGCCACCTGCTGCCCAACAGCTTGACGCCGGTACGGGTCATCGCCCCGCTGAACTGCGGCTGGGCCATGTTGACGCTGGCCGGCCTGTCCTTCCTCGGCCTAGGCGTCACGGTGCCCACGGCCGAGTGGGGCTCGATGATCAGCCTCGGCACGTCGGACGTCGTGGCCGGCCGCTGGTGGACCTCGGTGCCGCCCGGCCTGGCCCTGCTCGTCTGCGTCCTCGGCTTCAGCCTGCTCGGCGAAGGCCTGCAGGAACGCGCCGACGCGAAGAGGCGGTGACCGTGCCCAGTTCCAGCCAGCTCAGCGAGCGCCCGGACGCGAAGGCGGCGACCATGCTGCAGATCGAGGACTTGTCGGTGGTCATCCACCGGCCCGGCCGGCAGGTGGCGGCGCTCAGCAACGTCAGCTTCTCGGTGGCGCCGGGCGAGGTCGTCGGCCTGGTGGGGGAGAGCGGCGGCGGCAAAAGCATGGTGGCGCGAGCCATCGTGGGCATGCTGCCGTCGGGCTCGCACGCCACCGGCCGGGTCGGCTTCGACGGCGACGACGTGCTCCGCATGGACGCGGTCGCGCTGGCCCGCCACCGTGGCCGAGGCGCGGCCATGTGCTTCCAGAACCCGCGCGGGGCGCTGAGCCCGACCCGTACGGTGGGTAAGCAGTTGATCGACCGCCTGGTCACCCACCAGGACATGAGCGGCGAGCGCGCGGCCGAAAGCGCCAAGGAACTGTTCGCGGCGGTCGGCATCCGCAACCCGTCCCGGCGTCTCGAGGCCTACCCGCACGAGCTGTCGGGCGGCATGGCCCAGCGCGTGATGATCAGCCTGGCCACCGGCTGCGCGCCCGGCCTGCTGATCGCCGACGAGCCCACCACCGGCCTCGACGTCACCCTGACCCGCGAGATCCTGCGCCAGTTCCGCCACGCCGCCGACACCGACGGCCGCGGCGTCCTGCTCATCTCGCACGACCTGGCCTCCATCGCCGAGGTCTGCGACCGCGTGGTGGTCCTCTACGCCGGCACGGTCGTCGAGACCGGCCCCGCCGCGAAGGTGTTGCGCGAACCGGCCCACCCCTACACCCGCGCCCTGCTCCGCTCGGTCCCCGACGTAGGCGGCGGCCGAGTAGTGGCGACAGCCGGCGGCATGCCCCTGATGACCGCGGCCCCCCACGACTGCCCCTTCGCCCCACGCTGCGCCCACGCTACCGACGAGTGCCGTTCATCCCGCCCGGAGACGAGGGCGCTGGAAAGCGACTGGTCGCTCGCGTGCTACCACCCCCAGCAGCTCCCTCTGCACCACCGCGCACAGAACGCAGCCACGCCGACAGCAAACGCGCACAAACGTGCAATCCAAACGCACAACGTCGCGCAGCAACTGGACAGCGAGCGTTCGCGTGCGCCGCAAACGGACAACGTCGCGCAGCAAACGGACAACGACCGTCCGCTTGCACGGCAAACGGACAACGTCGCGCAGCAAACGGACAACGACCGTCCGCTTGCCCGGCAAACGGACAACGTCGCGCAGCAAACGGACAATGAGCGTTCGTTCGCGGCGCAAATGGACAACGTCGCGCAGCAGACGGACAGCGAGCGCCCGCTTGCGCGGCAGACGGACAACGTCGCGCAACAAGCGGACAGCGAGCGTTCGCTTGCGCGGCAAACGGATAGCGTCGCTCGACAAGCGGACAGTGAGCGTTCGCTTGCGCGGCAGACGGACAATGTCGCTCAGCGGATGGGCGCCGTCGCGCAGCAAACGGACAATGAGCGTTCGTTCGCGCCGCAAATGGACGACGTCGCGCAGCAGACGGACAACGTGCGTTCGTTCGCGCCGCAAATGGACGACGTCGCGCAGCAGACGGACAACGTGCGTTCGCTTGCGCGGCAAACGGACAACGTCGCGCAGCGGACGGACGGCGTCGCTCCTGGGCGTGTTGTTTTGAGCGTCAAGGACGCGCATGTCGTCTATCGCAGCCGGTTCGGGTCTGGAGGGCATCATGCTCTGCGTGGGGTCGACCTTGAGCTGCGCGCCGGCGAGACGCTTGGTGTTGTGGGGGAGAGTGGCTGCGGGAAGTCGACGCTGGCCAAGCTCATCATGGGGCTGGTCGAGCCGTCCGAGGGCAGCGTCGAGGTGTCCGGCCGGGACGTCCGGAAGCTGAGCCGGGCCGAGCGCACGCGGGCGCAGATGGTGTTTCAGGACCCGATCGGGTCGCTGAGCCCGCGGCGGACCGTGGGGGACTCCATCGCCGAGCCGTTGCGGGCGGCCAAGGTGTCCACGGCCGAGCGGGCCGAGAAGACTGAGGCTGCACTGACCAGGATGGAGCTTGACAGCTCGATCCTGAGCCGGCTGCCGCATGAGCTCTCCGGCGGGCAGGCGCAGCGGATCGGCATCGCGCGGGCGCTCGTCGGCGAGCCTGATCTGATCGTGTTCGACGAGCCGACCAGCGCCTTGGACGTCACCGTGCAGGCGCAGATCCTCGACGTCATCGCCGATGTGGCGGCCGACGCCGGCCACGGGTCCGTGTTCATCTCACACGACCTCGCCACGGTGCGCGGTTTCGCCGACCGGGTCGTCGTGCTTTACCTCGGCCGCGTCGTCGAGGAGGGTCCGGTCGACGAGGTGTTCGACCGGCCCAAGCACCCGTACACCCGGGCCCTGCTGGGCAGCGCGCCCCGCCTCGGCGAGACCCGCACCGCCGACGTCGAGCTCGTGAAAGACCTGGACGAGGCGGACGCGGCGGCCGGTTGCGCGCTGGCCGCCCGCTGCCCGTTCGTCACCGACACCTGCCGGTCGCAGGAACAGACCCTTCAGCCGTACGGCGACAGCCGGGCCGCCTGCTGGCGAGTGCCCGAGCTACCCGCCCTGATCGAGGCGTCATGACCATCAGCACCGAGGCCGCGCGCCCCCACCACCTCGCAACTGGAAGGCAGTGCCCGCTATGAGCATCAGGTTGGCCGTGGATATCGGCGGCACGTTCGTCGACGCGATGGAGCTCGACACCCGTACGGGAAAGGTCCGGTTCCGCAAGGCGTCGACCACCCCGGCCCACCCGGCCGAGGGCGTGCTCAACGCGATCGCCGCGCTCGGCACCGATCTGAGCGAGGTGGAGCTGTTCATCCACGGCACCACGCTCGGGCTGAACGCGGTGCTCGAACGGCGGGGCGGCAACACCGGCATCATCACCAACGAGGGCTTCCGCGACATTTTCCTGATCGGCCGGGGCAACGTGCCGGCCGCGCACATGTACGACTTCCGCTACCAGCGCCCGGAAAGCCTGGTCCAGCGCCGGTTCACCGCCGGCGTCACCGGCCGCCTCGACTACAAGGGCAACGTCGTCGACGAGCTCGACCCCGAGAGCGTCCGCGCCGCGGCCCGCGAGCTGGTCGAGAACCAGGGCGTCACGTCGATCGCCATCACGTTCCTGCACTCGTTCCTCGACCCCACCCACGAGCGCGAGGCGGCCCGGATCATCCGCGAGGCCTACCCCGAGGTCAGCCTCTCGCTGAGCACCGACATCGTGCGCGAGTACCGCGAGTACGAGCGGACCAGCACCACCGTCCTCGAGGCCTATATCCGGCCCATCTTCGAGCGGTACGTCGACGAGCTGGAGAAGGGCCTGGCCGACCAGGGCTTCGCCGGCCGGTTCCTGATCATGCGCTCGGGCGGCGGCTCGATGACCGGGGCGGTGGCCAAGACGTCGCCCACCCACACCGTGCTCTCCGGCCCGGCCGGCGGCATCGTCGGCGCCGCGTACCTGGCGAGCGAGCTGGGCCGCGACAACATGCTCACGTTCGACATCGGCGGCACCTCGCTCGACGCGTGCGTGATCGAGAAGGGCAGCGCGGTCGCCGCGTACGAGGCCCAGCTCGAGCACTTCCCGCTGCTGATCCCCACGTACGACATCCGCACGATCGGCGCCGGTGGCGGCTCGATCGCCTGGCTCGACCGCGGGCTGCTCAAGGTGGGCCCGCAGAGCGCCGGCGCCGCGCCCGGCCCGGTCTGCTACGGCCGCGGCGGCACCCAGCCCACGGTCACGGATGCCGCCGTGGTGCTCGGTTTCATGGATCCCGAGCGCTTCCTGGCCGGCACGATGGGCCTGGCCGACGAGGCCGCCCGGGACGCCATCCGCGAGCAGCTGGCCGAGCCGCTCGGCCTGTCCGTGCCCGAGGCGGCGGCCGGCATCTTCGACGTGCTGCTGGCCAAGACGGTCGGCGCGGTCCGGCAGATCACCGTCGAGCGCGGCCACGACCCGCGGGTGTTCTCGCTGCTCGCCTTCGGCGGGGCCGGCCCGCTGCTGGCGCCGCTGCTGGCCCGCGAGATGGGCATCGGCGAGGTGCTGGTGCCGTTCGCGCCGTCCGGCTTCTCGGCCTGGGGCATGCTCTCGGCCGACATCGTCAACGACTTCAGCCGTACGGTGATGACCACGCTCGACGGCGCCGACCTGGCCGCCCTGGAGCCGCTGTTCAAAGAGACCGAGGCCGAGGCGATCGCTTCCCTCACCGCGCAGGGTGTTCCGGCCGGCGACGGCGTGCTCGAGCGCCAGTTCGAGCTGCGCTACCTCGGCCAGGAGCACAGCCTGATGGTCACGGTCGGCTCCACTCTGGACGCCGAGGCCGTGCGGGCGGCGTTCGACGAGGTGCACCACGCGCGCTACGGGCACACGATGAGCAACCCTTTGCAGATCCTCAATTTGCGCGTACGCGGCATCGGGCGCACGTCGCGGCCGGAGCTCCCGCTCATCGAGTCGGGCGGCGCGGCCACACCCCGTACGCGCCGGGAGGCCTTTGACTTCGGCGCCCGCGCCATCGTGCCGTTCGACGTCTACGACCGCGCCGACCTGAAGGCCGGCCACACGTTCGCCGGGCCCGCCCTGGTCGACGAGGGCACCTCCACCACCGTCGTGCCGAGCGGCCAGAGCGTGACTGTCGACGAGCACGGCTACCTGCACGTCACCCTCGAGGAGGCCGCACAGTGACCACATTGGACGGTGCCCGCGTCGAGGTCGTGCGCAGCTATCTGCTGTCCGCGGCCGAGGAGATGCGGGCCACCCTCATCCGCACGTCGTTCAACCCGGTCATCTACGAGGTGCACGACTTCGGCCTTTCCCTGTACGACGCGCAGATGCGGCCGGTCGCCGAGGCCACCGGGCTCACCTCGTTCCTGGGCGCCAACGACTACTCGCTGCGCAAGGGCGTCGAGTACGTGGGCGTCGAGAACCTGCACCCCGGCGACGTCGTGCTGCTGAACTACCCGTACTGGAACGCGGCCCACGCCTCCGACGCCACCCTTTTCGCGCCGGTGTTCGAGGGCGAAACGCTCATCGGCTTCCTCTGCATCCGGGCGCACTGGATGGACCTGGGCGCCAAGGATCCGGGCTACGTGCTCGACTCGACCGACATGCACCAGGAGGGCTTGATTTTCCCGGGTACGAAGGTGGTCTCCCGGGGCGAGCCGGTGCACGACATCCACGAGCTCCTGCGCTTCAACTCGCGCATGCCCGACGCCATCCTCGGCGACCTGCACGCGCAGATCGCCGCCATCCGCACCGGCGAGCGCCGGCTGCTCGAGATCTACGCCAAGTTCGGCCGGGAGACCGTGCTGGCCGCGATCGAGCAGGTCATCGCCGACGGTGAGGCCCGCACCCGGGCCGCCCTGGCCGAGCTGCCGCAGGGCAGCTGGACCGCCGAGGACTACCTGGACGACGACGGCATCACCGACGAGCCGGTGAAGATGCGGGTCACTGTCACCATCGCCGACGGCAGGTTCCTGGTCGACTTCGCCGGCTCCTCCCCGGCCGTCCGCGGCCCGATCAACATGCCGTTCGGCGCCACCGAGGCCATCTGCAAGGTGATCCTCAAGTCGCTGACCTCGCCCCACGAGCCGTCCAACGCGGGCACGGTGGCGCCGCTGGAGGTGCGGGCCGAGCCGGGCACGCTGTTCCACGCCGTGTACCCGCAGCCCACCTTCACGCTGTGGACCGGGATTGTCGCGTTCGAACTGATCCTCAAGGCCCTGGCGCAGGGCATGCCGGACAGGCTGCCGGCCAGCAGCGGCGGCGACGTGCCCGGCTTCATGATGGTCGGCACCCACCCCGACACCGGGGCCATGTTCGCCGTCAGCAACAACGACCTGGTCGGCTGGGGCGGCACGGCCGACCACGACGGCATGGACGCGGCCACCCACGTCAGCGGCAGCACCGGCCGGGGCACCCCGATCGAGGTGATGGAGGCCCGCACCGGCATGTTCATGGAACGGGTGGAGATCCGCACCGACTCGGGCGGGGCCGGCAAGTTCCGCGGCGGCAGCGGCCTGCGGCGCGACATCAGGTTCGTCACCCCCGGCGAGTTCCTGATGGTCATCAAGAAGACCAAGACCCAGCCGTGGGCGCTCGACGGCGGCCTGCGGCCCGACCCGAACCAGATCGTCGCGTTCCCCGGAACCGACCGCGAGGAACGGATCAGCACCAAGCGGCTGACAGTCGTTCCGGGCGACCGGGTCACCCTGCTCACCGCGGGCGGCGGCGGTCACGGCAACCCGGCCGACCGCGACCCTGCCTCGGTGCAGCGGGACGTCGCCGAGGGCTATGTCTCGGCCGCCGCGGCCGAACAGATCTACGGGGCCGGGCGCGATGACTGACGGGGCCACCGTCGAGGTCATCCGGAACCACCTCGTGTCGGCGGCCGAGGAGATGCGGGCGGCGCTCGTGCGTACGGCGTTCAACCCGGTCATCTACGAGGTGCACGACTTCGGCATCTCCGTCTACGACCGGTCGCTGCGGCTGGTCGCCGAGTCGACCGGGCTGTCGCGGTTCCTGGGCGCCAACGACTACTCGATCCGCAAGGGCGTCGAGTACGTGGGGGAGCTGGCCGAGGGCGACGTGGTGCTGCTCAACTACCCCTACTGGAACGCGGCCCATTCATACGACGCGACCATGTTCGCGCCGGTCTTCTCGGACGGCGAACTCGTGGCGTACCTGTGCATCCGCGCGCACTGGATGGACCTCGGGGCCAAGGATCCGGGCTACGTGCTCGACTCGACCGACATGCACCAAGAGGGGCTCATTTTCCCGGGTACGAAGGTGTATGCGGCCGGCGAGCCGGTGCGCGACATCCTGGAGCTGATCCGCTTCAACTCGCGCATGCCCGACCTGGTGCTCGGCGATTTCAACGCGCAGATCGCCGCGCTGCGCACCGGCGAGCGCCGGGTGGCGGAGCTGTTCACGCATTATGGGCCGGCGGTCGTCGACGAGGTTGTCGACCGTTTCGTCGCCGCGGCGGAGGAATCCGCGGCCGAGGCCGTGGCCCGGCTGCCGCAGGGCAGCTGGACGGCCGAGGACTGGCTGGACGACGACGGCGTGACCGAGGACCCGATCCTCATGCGCTGCACGGTGACCATTCAGGACGGCACGTTCACGGTCGACTTCGCCGGCTCCTCGGCGGCCGTGCCCGGCCCGGTCAACCTGCCGATCGGCTCGACCATCGCCACCTGCCGGGTCGCGTTCAAGGCCATCACCACGCCGGGCGAGCAGACCAACGCCGGCCACTTCGCCCCGCTGCGGGTCGAGGCCGAGCCGGGAACGCTGTTCCACGCGGTGTATCCGGCCGCGACCTTCACGCAGTGGACCGGCACGGTCGCGTTGGAACTGATCTACAAGGCCCTGGCCCAGGGCATGCCCGCACAGTTGCCGGCCAGCAGCGGCGGTGACGTGCCCGGCTTCATGATGGTCGGCGTCCACCCCGACACCGGCTCGATGTTCGCGGTCAGCAACAACGACCCGGTCGGCTGGGGCGGCTCGCCCGACCACGACGGCATCGGCCCGGCCAACCACCTGTGCCAGACCCAGGCCCGCAACACCCCGGTCGAAGTGCTCGAGGCCAAGACCGGCATGTTCTTCGAACGGGTCGAGGTGCGGACGGACTCGGGCGGGGCCGGCACGTTCCGGGGCGGGTGCGGGCTGCGCCGCGACATCCGGTTCGTGACCGACGGCGAGTTCCTGTCGGTCATCAAGAAGACGAAAAGCGCGCCGTGGGCGCTCGACGGCGGCCGGTCGCCCGAACCGAACCAGGTCGTCGTCTTCCCCGGCACCGACCGCGAGAAGCGGGTCAGCACCAAACGCACCCCCGTGCGCGCGGGCGACCGGATCACCCTGCTGACCGCCGGTGGCGGCGGGCACGGCGATCCGAGCCGGCGGGACCCGGACGCGGTGCGCCACGACGTTCAAGAGGGGTACGTCTCGCCCGAGGCGGCCCGCCAGGTGTACGGGGTGATCGCATGAACCAGCTACTCGGCAACTGCACGGTGGTGGACGCCCGGGCGCTTCCGGTCAAGGACGCCGGCGTCTGGATCACCGGCGACCGGATAACGGCCGTGGGCCCGTACGGGGAAATCGCTTCTCAAGCCCGAGCGGCGGGACCAGTCGTCGAGCGGGACATGGACGGCGCTTTTGTCACGCCCGGCCTGGCCAACATGCACACCCACTTCTCGCTGTCGCTGCCCGGCAGCGGCGGCAACACGGTCAAGGACCTGGGCCCGCACGATCTGGCGCTGTACATGGCCGACGGCGCCCGGCGCACCCTCGACTGCGGCGTCACCACCGTGCGCAACGTGGCCGAGAAGGACCACGCCGACTTCGCGCTGCGCCGGGCCATCAAGGCCGGCCGGGTGCCCGGGCCGCGCATGTACACGGCCGGCCGCGCGCTGGTCTGCACCGGCGGGCACGGCCACGAGAGCGGCGACACCATGGAGTGCGACGGCCCGGTCGGGTTCCGGCACGGCGTCCGCAGCCAGATCAAGGCCGGGGCCGACCTGATCAAGGTGATGATCTCGGGCGGGATCGCCGGCGAGCACGAGGGCATCGCCACCCCGCAGCTGTTCGCCGACGAGATGGCCGCGGTGATCGAGACCGCGCACGCCTGGGGCCGCAAGGTCACCGCGCACGCCGGACCGGCCGAGGTGATCGCGGCCGCCGTCGAGCTCGGGCTGGACTGCGTCGAGCACGGCTACCAGCTGACCCCCGAGGTCGCGGCGCGGATGGCCGCGCGGGGGACCGCCCTCGTGCCGACGCTGCTGGTGACCCGGTGCAAGGAGTTCTTCGACGAGCTCGGCGTGCCGGAATGGATGCAGTGCCGCTCGCTCGGCGCCGGGCCGCGGCACATCGAGAGCTTCAAGATGGCCCTCGACGCCGGGGTCGAGATCCTGCTCGGCAGCGACATGCCGCCGTTCTGGTCGTTCGAGGGCACCAACGCCACCGTGCGCGAGCTCGAGAACCTGGCCGAGCACCTGGGCCCGGTGCGGGCGCTGCACGCCGGCACCCGCGGGCCGATCGACTGGCTGGGCCTGTCGGACGACCTGGGAACCGTCGAGCCGGGCAAGTACGCCGATGTGATCGCCATGGACGCCGACCCCCTCGACGACACCTCCGCCTTCCGGGGCGTGCGGTTCGTCATGAAGGGCGGCGTCGTCAGCCGGGAGGACCAGCGATGAGTTTCGCCGAGATCGGGGCCGCGGCCATCGCGGCCGGCATCGACGACATGTACGCGTCGTTCCTGAAGGGCGATCGGCAGGGCTTCGACGCGCACCTGCACGAGGACGTGACGACCTGGGAGACGCACCTGCCGGGCCCGCTGCGCACCCGGCGCGAGCTGGACTCGTACCGCAACACCCGGGACGCGGCGGGGGAGCGGCCGGTGCTGGACCTCATGGCCGCCACCGAGAAGCGCATCGACGTCTGGGGCGAGACCGGCGTGGCCCGCTACGTGCTGGTGACGCGCGACGCCCGCAGCGGCGAGGAGCAGCACACCCGGGTCACCGACGTGCTGCGCTGCCTGAACGGCGAATGGCGGATCGTGCACCACCACGCGGAGCTGGTCCGGCCTTGATCCGGCGGCTGATCGCTGTGACGGAGGGCGAGCCGCAGGACGTGCTGCGGGTCGCCTCGCGGCCCGACGAACCGGCGCCGGGGCCGGGGCAGGTGAAGCTGGCCGTGCACGCGGTCGGGCTCAACTTCCTCGACGTGTCGCTGTGCCGGGGCGAGTACCCGGTGCGGCCCGAACCGCCGATGACGCCCGGCGTGGAGTGCACCGGGCGGGTCATCGAGGCCGGCCCCGGATCCAACCATCTGATTGGTAAGGAAGTCGTGGCCTGTCCCGCGCTGCCGCACGGCGCGCTCGGCGACACGGTGACCATCGACGCCGACCTGGTGGTGGAGCGGCCGCCGTCGGTGGATCCGATAACGGCAGCCGCGTTGCCGGTGACGTACCAGACCTCGTGGTTCGCGCTGGAGCGGGCGCGTCTGAAGCCGGGCGAGACCGTGCTGGTGCACGCCGGCGCGGGGGGCGTCGGCATGGCAACCATCCAGTTGGTTGTGGCTCGCGGGGCTCGGGTGATCGCCACGGCGGGGTCGCCCGGCAAGCTCGAGAAGTGCCGTGCCGAGGGGGCCTCGGAGGCGGTCGGCTATGACGACTTCGAAGCGGTCGCGCGGGACGTCGACGTGGTGATCGACCCGGTCGGCGGGGATCTGCTGAGCCGGTCCCTCGACTGCCTGGCCTTCGAGGGGCGGCTGGTCAGCGTGGGCATGGCGGCCGGGGCGCCGCCGCCGGTCGACCCGGCCCGGCTGATCGCCCGCAACGCCGACCTGATCGGGGTCTCGTGGGGGTCGCGGTATCCGTGGGCCCGGCCGGCCGAGGTGCGCGCCGCCTACGACGAACTGTTCCGCCGGTGCGCCGCGGGGGAGCTGCGGCCGCCGGTCACCCGGGTCGTTCCCCTGGACGGGGCGCCGGCCGCGCTGGCCGACCTGGCCGCCCGGCGCACCACCGGCAAGGTCGTCGTCCGCGTCGGCTCCGGCGCGGCAGCGTCATGAACTTCGGTATGGGGATCCTGGGCTTCAGCGAGGAGGCGTCATGAGCGAGATGGACATCTACGACCTGCGGGTCAGCGTCGACCGGATCGAGGGGCGGTCGGTGTGCGGGATGGAGGTGGGCGACCACTTCGACCTGACCAACAGCGCGCACCTCACGATTCCCGAGGGCAAGCACTTCTGCGTGTACGCGCTGGCCTCGGTGCTGCCGTTCCTGGCCGCCAAGCAGCGTGACCTGGCGGCCGGCGACTGGCTCGCCCAGGACTCGCACTTCATCTGCCCGGACCCCGAGGAGCGCCTGGTCATGAAGGTCGAGCGCACCTGCCGGCGGACCATGAACTCGGAGGACCTGACCTGATGCGTACGGAAATCGGCCTGGGTCTGCAGAGCGACAAGCCGGCCGGCACGTACGCGCGGCTGGCCCGCTCGGCCGAGGCGGCCGGCTTCGACGTGCTGACGGTGTTCGGCGACCTGATGTACCAGCCGCCGATCTTCCCGCTGCTCGAGATGGCCGGGGCGACCTCCCGGGTGCGGCTCGGTCCGGCCTGCCTCAACCCGTACTCGATGGCCCCGTACGAGATCGCCGGGCAGATCGCCGCCCTCGACCTCGCCTCGCACGGGCGCGCGTATCTGGGTCTGGCCCGCGGCACCTGGCTCGGCGCGGTCGGGCTGCCCCAGCCGCGTCCGCTGACCGCCCTCGCCGAGGCCGCCGAGGTCGTGGCCCGCCTGCTCCGCGGGGACCGGGACGCGTACACCGGCCGCATGTTCAGCCTCGAGAAAGACACGATTCTCCGGTACGAGCGGCACCGCCCCGAAGTTCCGCTGCTGCTCGGCGCGTGGGGTCCGCAGGGCGCCGCGCTGGCCGGCCGGATCGCCGGCGAGATCAAGGTGGGCGGCAGCGCCAACCCCGACATGGTCCCGGTGATCCGCGATCGGCTGGCTCTCGGCGCGGCCCAGGCCGGCCGCGACGTCGACGAGATCGGCATCGTGCTCGGCGCGGTGACCGTGGTCGACACCGACGGCGAGGCCGCCCGCGCTAAAGCCCGCACCGAGGTGGCCATGTACCTGGCCGTGGTGGCCGAACTCGACCCCACCGTCACGTTGCCCGACGGCCTCGTCGCCGAGGTGGGCGTGCTGGTCGACGCGGGCCGCGACCAGGAGGCGGGGAAGCTGATCCCCGACGTCGTGCTCGACCGGTTCGCCTTCTCCGGCACCCCGGCCCAGGTGGCCGCCCAGGCCCAGAATCTGATCGATGCGGGCGTACGGCGGGTCGAGTTCGGCACCCCGCACGGCCTCACCGATGATCGTGGTGTCGAATTGCTCGGCGCCGAAGTCCTGCCCCTGCTCTCCCGCTAGGAGCTCGCCCGATGGACGTCCTGCTGGTGCTCGGCCCGGATCTGGTGGCCGACCGCGATCTGCTCACCAAGCTGGCCGGCGACACCGCCTGGGGCCTGGACGTGGGCCTCGACGTGGTGTCCTCCGTGACCGCCGACCAGTTGGCCGCGCACGACGGCCCGGCCGTGGTCGTGCCGGCCGATCCGGCGTTGATGGCCGCGGCCCCCGCCAACACGGTGTTCTACGACCTGACGATCGCCGCCGAGCCCGCGTCGCCGCTGCACCTGCACGGGCGGGGCGTGTGGGGGCTGGCCTGGGCGATCAAGCACGCCGTGCACCGGCTGACCGAGCCCGCCACCCGGGTCGCCTACGGCGAGCACCCGGAGCAGTGGGCCGATGAGCGGACTCCGACCGGCGCGACGGACGCCCCCTCCGTCCCGCCGGTCGGGGTTCTCATCCACGGCGGGTTCTGGCGGTCGAACTGGGCGGCCGACCTGATGGACGCGCTCGCCATCGACCTGACCGCGCGCGGCTGGGTCAGCTGGAACCTCGAATATCGCCGCCCCGACCGCAACGGCTGGGCGGCCACCACCGACGACCTGCGACAGGGCGTGGCCAAGGCCCGCGAACGACACCCGGGCTCGCCGATCGTGTTGTTCGGGCACTCGGCCGGTGGGCAGCTGGCGTTGCGCCTGGCCGCCGACGACCCCGACCTGGCGCTGGCCGTGTCGCTGGCCGGGGTGCTCGACCTGCACGAGGGGCAGCGGCGGTTCCTGGGCGAGGGGGCCATCACCACCGCGCTCGGCGGGACGCCGGAGGACGTGCCGGACGTCTACGCCGAGAGCGACCCGATGACCCGGCTGCCGCTGGCCTCGCCGGCGCTGCTCGTGCAGGGCAGCGGGGACAGCCTCGACCTGGTCGACATCAACCGGCGGTTCGCCGCCGCCTCCGGCATCACGCTGCTGGAGCAGCCGGGCGACCACTTCGACGTGATCGCCCCGGGCTCGGCGATCTGGGCGGCCACCATGGAGGCAGTCTTCAGTCAGGTTTAGGGCGGTGGGCGGGGCGGTTGGACGGAGTAATTTCACGCTTGTGAACAACGATCTTGACAGCGACGGCCTCAGAAGAGGCGCGGGGTGACCACCGAGACCACGGTGGTCACCTCTTCGGTGTCGTTGTACATGCTGTGCGGCACCGACGAGCGCAGGTGCACGCTGTCACCCGGGTGCAGGCGGTGCTCGACGCCGTCGACCTCGTACAGCAGCTCGCCCGAGATGACGTACGCGAACTCCTCGCCGGCGTGCCCGTACGCGGCCTCGCGCCGGCCGCCCGGCGCGATGTGCACCACCATCGGCTCGAGCACCAGGCCCGCGCCCCGGTCGGACAGCATGCGGTAAGTCTGCTGGCCGGACACGTACTGCACGGCCGCGTTCTCGCCCCGGGTGAGCGTGAAGTGCCGGGGCAGCGGCACCACGACCGGGTCGTCGGCGGGGCCGGCTGCGGGGGCGTCGAAGAAGTCGGCCACCGAGTGCCCGAGCGCAGTTGCCACGCTGCCCAGCGCGGTCAGCCCGATCGACGAGATGCCCCGCTCGACCTGCGACAGGAACCCGATCGAGAGCCCGGAGCGGGCGGCCAGGCTGCGCAGGGTGAGCCCGCGCTGCTGACGGAACTCGCGGATGCGCGGACCGACCTGCACGGCCGAGGTGTCTTCGAGCGGCTCCGTCACGCGTTCGATGGTACTAAAAACGCGGCGGCGGCGCGATGGGCTGCCAGTCCAGCGGAGTCGCCAGGATCATGGTGCTCGACGGCGTGCCGTAGTGGCCGAGCCGGTCGGTCACTTCGGCGAACGCCTCCATCGAGGCGGCCGCCACCTTGAGCACGCAGCACGTGTCTCCGGTGACCCGGTTGATCTCGAGCACTTCGGGCCAGGTGGCCACCTTGTCGTCGCGCAGCACGCAGGTCGGCCCGTAGCACGACATCCGGATGAGCCCGAGCACCGTACGCCCGGCCTTGGCCAGGTCGACGTGGGCGTGATAGCCGGTGATCACGCCGGTCTCCTCGAGCCGCCGCACCCGCTCGGCCACCGCCGGCGGCGACAGGTGCACCCGCCGGGAGAGCTCGCTGAACGACAGCCGCGCGTCGTCCTGCAGCTCGCGCAGCAGCGCCCAATCCATCGCGTCCATCGCCCGACCTTCCGTTCGCAAACCGGCGAGCCAAATCTAGCCGCCGTTCCAAGGAAGAACGAGGTCAGAGCCGTTAGTTCGGCATTCCAACCGAGGCACCGGCAACGAAATCATGGAGCGGTTCCAAGCGCCAGAGGAGAGATCGTGAATCCCGTGAATGCAGTGCGGCCGACCACGGCCGAGGAGCGCGACGCCCGCACGGCGCGCAACGGCGGGGCGCCGACGCTCGAGTTCGGGCGGAAGGTGCCGTACGACGCGTACGTGCACGCCAGCACCCTGCACACCCTGCAGCGCACCCTGAGCGGCGACCCCGGCGAGATGTCGTTCCTGGTCGTCAGCCAGATCATGGAGCTCTACTTCAAGCTGATCCGGCACGAGCTGGAGCAGGCCCGCGACCACGTGCGGGCCGACCAGATGTGGGAGGCGCTGGCCCCGTTGAAGCGGGCCGCCCTGCACCTGGAGGGCCTGAACGCGGCCTGGCAGACCCTGCGCTGGATGACCCCGGCCGACTTCAACAAGTTCCGCGACCTGCTGGGCGAGGGCTCCGGCTTCCAGTCGGCCATGTACCGCCAGGTCGAGTTCCTGCTCGGGCTGCGCACCAAGTCGCTGATGCGCCCGCACAAGGGCACCGCGGCCTACGACGAGCTCGAGGCGGCGCTGCACCAGCCGAGCCTGTGGGACGAGGTGATCGCGCTGCTGGCCCGCCACGGTTACGACCTCAAGCCCGAGCTGCTGGACCGGGACGTCGCCGACGAGCACGAGGCCGAGCAGTCCGTCTCCGACGCCTGGGTGCGCGTCTACCGCGACACCAGCCCCGAGAACCACCTGCGGCTGCTGGGCGAGGCGTTGACCGAGGTCGCTGACCGCTT
Source organism: Paractinoplanes pyxinae (assembly GCF_026626335.1). Lineage (GTDB taxonomy): Bacteria > Actinomycetota > Actinomycetes > Mycobacteriales > Micromonosporaceae > Actinoplanes > Actinoplanes pyxinae. Next base: position 425,824 of record NZ_JAPNTZ010000001.1, read on the forward strand.
CGGCGACTGGCGCTATCTTCACCTGAAGGCGGTGCAGCGGACCATGGGCGCCAAGAGCGGATCGGGCGGCTCCAGCGGTCTGGCGTTCCTGCAGCGCAGCATGAGCCGCCCCGTGTTCCCCGAGCTGTGGACCTCCCGGACGGAGATGTAAGTGAACGAGTCCTCCCACCAGAGAGACGAGCAGGACCCGGGACATCGCCACCTGTTCCACATCCCGCCGGCCGAGGGCGGCGACCACCCCGAGGTCGCTTACTTCGCCGGCAACTCGCTCGGGCTGCAGCCCAAGGCGACCCGGACCGAGCTGAACGAAGACCTCGACGACTGGGCCCGCCTGGGCGTCGAGGGGCACCTGGACGCGGCCCGGCCCTGGCTGCCGTACCACGAGCTGCTGACCGAGCCCGCGGCCCGGCTCGTCGGCGCGTTGCCGTCCGAGGTCGTGGTGATGAACTCGCTCACCGTCGACCTGCACCTGCTGATGGTGTCGTTCTACCGGCCGGCCGGCGACCGCACGCGCATCGTCATCGAGGACGCCGCCTTCCCGTCGGACAGTTACGCCGTACGCAGCCAGGCCCGCTTCCACGGCCTCGACCCCGACACCACGGTCGTCCGGCTCAAGCCGCGCGACGGCGAGGACACCTTGCGTACCGAGGACGTTCTGGCGTTCCTGCGCGACGAGGGTGACACCGTGGCCCTGCTGATGCTGGGCGGCGTCAACTACCTCACCGGCGAGCTCATGGACATGGCCACGATCACCACCGCCGGCCGCGAGGCGGGCGCGGTGGTCGGCTGGGATCTCGCGCACGCGGCCGGCAACGTGCCGCTGAGCCTGCACGAGTGGGGCGCGGACTTCGCGGCCTGGTGCTCGTACAAATACCTGAACTCGGGCCCGGGCGCCCTGGCCGGCGTCTTCATCCACGAGCGCCACCACGGCGACGCGAGCCTGCAGCGTTTCGAGGGCTGGTGGAGCACCGAATCCGCGACGCGCTTCGAGATGACCCCCGAGTCGCGGCCGCCGCGCAGCGCCGACGCCTGGCAGGTGTCGAACCCGCCGATCTTCGCGATGGGTCCCGTACGCACGTCGCTTCGCATCTTCGACGAGGTCGGCCTGCCCGCCCTGCGCGAGCGCAGCCTGCGCCTCACGGCGTACCTGCGCGAGCTGCTGGACGAGGTGGTGGCCACCCGCCCGCTGTCGGTCATCACGCCGCGCGAGCCGGAACGGCACGGCTGCCAGCTCTCCGTGCGCCTGCACGGCGGCAACGCGGGCGCGCTGACCAAGCGGCTGCGCTTCGAGCACGGCGTGATCGCCGACGCGCGCCAGCCCGACATCGTGCGGTTCGCGCCCGTCCCGCTCTATTCGACCTACGAGGACTGCCGGCGGGCCGCCGCGGCCCTGGCCGCCTGTGTGGAGGAGACGAAGTGAAGCATGTCGCGGTCGTCGGCGCCGGGCTGTGCGGCAGCCTGCTCGCCTGCTACCTGGGCCGCCGGGGGTACACCGTCGACCTGTACGAGCGCCGCCCCGACCCGCGGGTGACCGGGGCCGAGCGCGGCCGGTCGATCAACCTGGCGCTGTCCGAGCGCGGCATCGACGCGCTGCGCCGGATCGGCCTGGACGGCCAGGTGCTCAAGGACGCGCTGCCGATGCGCGGCCGGATGGTGCACCCGCTCGGCGACGAGACCAACTTCCAGCCGTACAGCCTCGACGGCGACCGGGCCATCAACTCGATCGGCCGCGGCGCGCTCAACGACGCGCTGCTGGACGCCGCGGAAGCCACCCCGGGCGTGACCGTCCACTTCGACCACCCGCTGAGCTCGCTCGACCCCGAGACGGGCACGCTCGGCTTCGCCGACGGCTCGCAGGCCAAGGCGGACATCGTGCTGGGCGCGGACGGCGCGGGCTCGGCCACGCGGGGGCTCCTCATGGCGTACGCGGGGGAAGGCTTTTCCGAGACGGTCAGCTTCCTCGACTACGGCTACAAGGAGCTGACCATCCCGGCCCGCGACGGCGAGTTCGCGCTCGACCCGGGCGCGCTGCACATCTGGCCCCGCGGCACCTCGATGATGATCGCGCTGCCCAACCCGGACCGCTCCTTCACCGGCACGCTGTTCTGGCCCAGCTCGGGCAGCAACAGTTTCGCCTCGATCGGCAGCCCGGCCGCCGTCGAACGGCACTTCCGCGAGAACTACCCCGACCTGCTCGAGCTGATCCCGAATCTGGTCGACGACTACCGGCACAACCCGGTCGGCCTGCTGGGCACGGTCAAGTGCGCGCCCTGGCAGCTGCTGGGCCGGGTGGCGCTGATCGGCGACGCCGCGCACGCCATCGTCCCGTTCTACGGCCAGGGCGCCAACGCGTCTTTCGAGGACGTGGTCGAGCTCGACCGCTGCCTGGACGCGACCGGCGACAACTGGTCCGAGGCCCTTCCCCTGTACGAGGAGGGCCGCCGCGAGAACTCCGAGGCGATCGCCGAGATGGCCCTGGCCAACTTCGTCGAGATGCGCGACAAGGTGGCCGACCCGCTGTTCAAGCTGGGCAAGACGGTCGAGCACACCTTGGAGAGGCTGCTGCCCGGCCAATACGTCTCGCGCTACGAGCTCGTCTCCTTCTCCACCACGCCGTACGCCGATGTCCGCCGCCGGGTGAAGCGGCAGCACCAGGCGCTGGGCGTCGTGGCCGGCACGCTGGCCGCCCTGGCCGCGGCCGCGATCCTCCGTAAGGTGGTCCGATGATCGGCGATCCGCCCGTGCTGCGTAACTTCATCGCGGGCGAGTTCCGCCCGCCCGCCTCCACCTTCGCCAAGGCGTCGCCGGTCACCGGCGAGACGGTCTTCTCGGTCACCGAGTCGGAGCGCTCCGATGTGGATGACGCGGTGGCCGCCGCCCGGGCCGCCGTGCGGGGGCCGTGGGGCCGCACCTCCGAGCAGGAACGCGCGACCGTGATGCGCCGCATCGCCGACGAGCTCGAGCGCCGGTTCGAAGACCTGGTCACCGCTGAGGTCACCGACACCGGCAAGACCTACACCCAGGCCCGTACGCTCGACATCCCGCGCGGCGCGGCCAACTTCCGGGCCTTCGCCGACGTCGTCGCGGCCACCGGCACCGAGTCGTTCACCACGGCCACCGCGGGCGGCGGGCGCGCGCTCAACTACGCCGTGCGCAAGCCGATGGGCGTGGTCGCCATCATCGTGCCCTGGAACCTCCCCTTGCTTCTGCTCACGTGGAAGGTGGCGCCCGCCCTGGCCTGCGGCAACGCGGTCATCGTGAAGCCCAGTGAGGAGACGCCGGCTTCGGCCACCGTGCTGGCTGAGGTGATGGCGGCGGCCGGCGTGCCCGAGGGCGTGTTCAACCTCGTCCACGGTCACGGGCCCGACGCGGCGGGGGAGTGGCTGACCACCCACCCCGACGTCGACGCGATCACCTTCACCGGCGAATCGGCCACCGGCTCGGCCATCATGCGCGCGGCCGCGCCCGGAGTGAAGCCGGTGTCGTTCGAGCTGGGCGGCAAGAACGCCGGGCTGATCTTCGCCGACGCCGACCTCGACGCGGCGGTGGCCGGCAGCGTGCGGTCCAGCTTCACCAACGGCGGCCAGGTGTGCCTGTGCACCGAGCGGCTGTACGTGCAGCGGCCGGTCTTCGACGAGTTCGCCTCCCGTCTCGCGGCCAAGGCCAAGGAGCTGACCTACGGGTGGCCGTCCGACGAGACCACCGGCACCATGCCGCTCATCTCGAAGGCGCACCGCGACAAGGTGCTCGGCTACTACGACCTCGCCCGCCAGGAGGGCGCGACCGTGCTGGCCGGGGGCGGGGTGCCGCACTTCGGCGACGAGCGCGACGGCGGCTCCTACATCGAGCCGACCGTGATCACCGGCCTCGGTCAGGACGCGAGGACCGTACGGGAAGAGATCTTCGGACCCATCTGCCACATCGCGCCTTTCGACGACGAGGAGGAGGCGTTCGCGCTGGCCAACGACAGCGCCTACGGGCTGGCCGGCACGGTCTGGACCCGTGACGTGGGCCGTGCCCTGCGGGCGGGCGCGCAGCTCGACGTGGGCCTGGTCTGGGTCAACACGTGGTTCCTGCGCGACCTGCGGACGCCGTTCGGCGGCATGCGGGCCAGCGGCGTGGGCCGCGAGGGTGGCCGCCACTCGCTCGACTTCTACTCCGAATACACCAACGTCTGCTTGGACATGTCATGACCTCGCTCGCTTCTGCTCTCGACAACGCGCTGACCACGGCCACGGAGCTTCCAGGCGGCTCTTTTTCGGTGGGCGAACCCTACGCCGTGCAGAGAGAAGTCGTTGACCTGCGGCTGGCTCGCGGCGAGACGATCGCCGGGGTCAAGCTCGGGCTGACCAGCAAGGCCAAGATGGAGCAGATGGGCGTGGACTCGGTCATCTGGGGCTGGCTGACCGACGCCATGCGGGTCGAGGACGGCGGCGTGCTCGACCTCGGGCCGCGCATCCACCCCAAGGTCGAGCCCGAGGTTGCTTTTCTCGTACGCGCTGGGGCGATCGCCGCGGTCGCGCCGGCCCTCGAGGTCATCGACTCGCGCTGGCTCGACTTCAAGTTCACCCTCGACGAGGTGATCGCCGACAACACCTCGGCCGCGGGTTTCGTGGTCGGTTCCTGGCAACCGGTGCCGGACTCGGTCGACCGCCTCGGCGTTCAGCTGATTCTCGACGGCGAGGTGGTTCAGTCGGGCTCGACCGCGGCGATCCTGGGCGACCCGCGTCTCGCCTTCGCCGAGGCACTGCGGCTGGCCGGCACGCTCGAGGACGACTGGATCGTCCTGGCCGGCGCGGCCACGGCGGCCGTCCCGGTGGGCACCGGTCAGACCGTACGCGTGGAAGTCGAAGGTCTGGGCTCGGCCTCGCTGAAGGCCTCGTCGTGACCGGGAAGCTGGTCGACGGCAAGGCCACCCCGCGCGGCAAGTTCCCGCACGTCAAGGTGGCCAACGGGTTCGCCTTCGTGAGCGGGACGAGCAGCCGCCTCCCGGACAACACGATCGCCGGCGCTTCGGTGGACGAGATGGGCACGACCACGCTCGACATCGCCGTGCAGACCCGGGCCGTGATCACCAACATCGCCGACATCCTGGCCTCGGTCGGCGCCACCCTGGACGACGTCGTGCAGGTCACGACGTACCTGGTGAACATGAACGACTTCGGCGGCTACAACCGGGTCTACGCCGAGTTCTTCGACTTCGGCGGCCCGTCGCGGACGACCGTGGCCGTGCACCAACTGCCCCACCCGCACCTGCTCATCGAGATCCAAGCCGTCGCTGTGCTGCCGTCCAAGGAGGCGTCATGACCGACCCGATCAACTTCCCGGGCTGGATCGAGGACAACAAGCACCTGCTCAAGCCGCCCGTCGGCAACAAGCAGATGTTCCCGACCGGCGACGACTTCATCGTCATGGTGGTCGGCGGGCCCAACTCGCGGACCGACTTCCACGTCGATCCCTACGAGGAGTTCTTCTACCAGGTCAAGGGCAACATGCACGTCAAGACCATGACGCCCGAGGGGCCCAAGGACGTGCACATCCGCGAGGGCGAGATGTGGGTGCTGCCCGGCAACACCCCGCACTCGCCGCAGCGCCCCGAGGCCGGCTCGATCGGCCTGGTCGTCGAGCGGGTGCGCGAGGAGGGCACGCTCGAGAAGTTCCAGTGGTACTGCTTCGAGTGCAACAACAAGGTGCACGAGGTCGAGCTGCAGGTGCGCGACATCGTCGAGGACCTGCCGCCGGTGTTCACCGCCTTCTACGAGGACGAGAAGGCCCGTACCTGTGACAACTGCGGCGCGCTGCACCCCGGGAAGGGCTGACGCTTGACCATCGACGTCCACACGCACGTCGTGCCGAAGGGCTGGCCGGACCTCGAAGTCGCCTGCGGCGGCACCGGCTGGCCCTGGCTCAAGATCGAGTCCGAGCGCGAAGCGATCATCATGATCCGTGACACCGAGTTCCGCCGGGTCGACTCGTCGGCCTGGGACACGGTCGTCCGGGCCGCGGACATGGATCTCGACGGCGTCGAACGCCAGGTCGTCTCGCCGACGCCGGTCTTCTTTGGCTACGACCGCACGCCGGCCCAGGCCGTGGCGTTGTCGCGGATCTTCAACGACCTGACGCTGTCGCTGGTCGACGGCGACCCGCGTTTCGTCCCGTTCTGCCAGGTTCCGTTGCAGGATCCGGCGGCCGCGTGTGCCGAGCTGGACCGGTCCCTCGCGGCCGGGCACGTCGGCGTCGAGATCGGCAACCACGTCGGCGACCAGGACCTCGACGCGGCCGGCATCGTCGAGTTCCTGCAGCACTGCGCGGCGGTCGGCGCGCCCGTCTTCGTGCACCCGTGGGACATGCCGGACGGCCCCCGGCTCGACCGCTGGATGGCCCGCTGGCTCACCGGCATGCCGGCCGAGACCCACCTGTCGGCGCTGGCGCTGATCCTGGGCGGCGTGCTCGACCAGGTGCCGGACACGCTGCGGCTGTGCTTCGCCCACGGCGGGGGCAGTTTCCCGTACTGGCTGGGCCGGGCCGACAACGCCTGGCACCGGCGCGGCGACCTGGTGCGCGGACGCTCCACGCGGCCGCCGAGCGAGTACACCGACCGGCTCTACGTCGACTCGGTGGTCTTCAGCGAGCCCGCCCTGCGCCTGCTGGTCGACACCATGGGCGAGGACAGGGTGGTGGTGGGCAGCGACTACCCGTACCCGCTGGGCGAGCGCCCGGCCGGCCACGTCGTCCGCACCGCCTCGTTCCTGAGCCCCGACCAGCGGCAGAAGCTGCTCACCGGCAACGCGACGCGCTTCCTGTTCGGCTGAAATCGCGCAGCCGGGGCGCGTCGCTGCCGATCGGGAAACTGTGGCACAACTGCGAACGCGTCCCGGCCGGCTGCTGACGGGCGCCGTGTGGGGATCGGGCGCCCTGCTCGGCGTGCTGGTCGTCGTCCAGATCATCTCCGACGGCGGCACCGACCTGCAGGACCGGATCTTCAACGACCTGGCCTACCTGCCCGTCACCGTGCTGTCGGCGGCGCTGGCCCTGCGGGTCGCGCGCAAACCCGGACTGGAGCGCCGCGAGCGCCGGGCCTGGGCCCTGCTCATGGTGAGCTTCCTGTTCCAGGTGGTCGCCCATGTGGCGTCGCTGGCGCAGAACTTCGTGACCGGTCTGCCGGCGTACCCGAGCGTGTCCGACTACCTGTACGCGGTCGGTCTGATCTTCGTCGTGGCCGGCGTGCTGATGCTGCCGGTCGGGCAGCGCAGCGGCACCGAGCGCCTCAAGCTGCTGATCGACTCGCTGATCGTCGTGGCCGGCGCCTGCATGGCCCTGTGGTACGTCGAGATCGGCCCGCTCGTGCAGATGCCCGGGGCCGACCCCGTGGTGCTGGCATTCTCGACCGCCGTGCCCGTCCTCGACCTGCTGCTGGTCTTCGCGGTCATCACGCTGCTGCTGCGCCGCCCGCGAGCCGGGGCCGTGCTGGGCCTGCTGAGCGGGTCGATGGCGGTCAAGGTGATAGCCGACTGCAGTTTCACCATCGCCTACGTGCAGTTCGGGATGTTCTTCCGGCCCGGCAGCTGGCCCTACGTGCTGTGGGCGGCTGGCGCCTTCCTGGCGTTGCTGGCCGTGCACCGCCGCATGCGGCAGGACGATCTGACCGAGGGGGAGCGCCCGGGCCGGGGGCGGCTCGGCTGGCTGCCGTACGGGGCGGTCGTGCTCGCGTACGGGCTGCTGGCCTTCGTGGCCCGCGAGCAGTCGCTCTACCCGCTGGGCGGGATGATCCTGGGCGCGGTCGCGCTCACCTCGCTGGTGATCGTGCGGCAGATGTTCGCTCAGCGGGAGAACCGCCGGCTGGCCGTCACCGACCCGCTGACCGGGCTGTCCAACCGGGCCCTGATCACCGAGCGCCTGACCGAGGTGGTGCAGCAGCCGCTGCGCGAGGACCGGCACAGCGCCCTGCTGATCATCGACCTCGACTACTTCAAGCCGATCAACGACGCGTACGGGCACGAGGCCGGCGACGCCGTGCTCAAGGCGGTCGCGACGGCGCTGCGGGCGGTCATCCGCTCCGGCGACACGGCCGGCCGACTCGGCGGGGACGAGTTCGCCGTCGTGCTGACCGCGCTGCCGAGCCGGGCCGCCGCCGAGAGCATCGCCCAGCGCCTGGTCGACGCCCTGCGGACGCCGGTCATCTTCGGCGATCTGGTGCTCAGCGTCGAGGCCAGCATCGGTGTCGCGTTCCGGGACGGGAGCACCACCGACATCGCCCGGCTCACCGCCCACGCCGACGCCGCCATGTACGCGGCGAAGCGCTCCGGCCGCGGCCGCTACCGGGTCTTCAGCCCGGAGCTGGACACCAAGGCCCGCGACGCCGAACTGCGCCGGGCGATCGGCAACGACGAGCTCGTGGTGCACTTCCAGCCGGTCGTCGACCTCGCCGGTGGCGACCGGATGGCCGTCGAGGCGCTGGTGCGCTGGAACCACCCCACCCGCGGGCTGCTCATGCCGGGCGCCTTCATCGACCTGGCCGAGGAGACCGGCGCGGTCATCCCGATGGGCGAGTGGGTGCTGCGCGACGCCTGCCGGCAGGCCGCCGAGTGGCCGGATGCGGTCTGGCTGAGCGTCAACCTGTCGGCGCGGCAGGTCATGCAGACCGACCTGGTCGAGGTCATCCGGGGCATCCTCGACGAGACCGGGTTCCGGGCCGACCGCCTGGTGCTCGAGCTGACCGAGAGCGTGGTGCTGCAGCCCGACGAGCTGACCGTGGCCCGCCTGTGCGCGCTGCGCGACATGGGCATCGGCATCTCGGTCGACGACTTCGGCACCGGCTACGCGGCGCTGAGCTACCTGCGCACCCTGCCCGTGACCGTCCTGAAGATCGACCGGTCGTTCGTCACCGGCATCGACGCCGATCCTGACGCGTACGCCGTGGCCGAGGCCGTGGTCCGGCTGGCCCAGGCCTACCGGCTGCACGTGGTGGCCGAGGGCATCGAGACCGCCGAGCAGGCCCGCTGCCTGGTCGAGATGGGCTGCACGTACGGCCAGGGCTACCACTTCGCCCGCCCCATGCCCGGCCCGGCTCTGGCCGAGTTCCTGGCCGGGCGCCGCCACGCGACCGTCGTCACACCCGCCTCGGCCGGCGGCTAAGTATTTCGACGGACGACGGCGCCCGGGGGGCTGCCGACGATGGGCATGTCACTTCTGCGAAGGGAAACGACATGTCCACCATCGTTCTGGTGCACGGCGCGTTCGCCGACTCGGCGTCCTGGGCCCCGGTCACCCGGCTGCTGCTCGACCGCGGGCACACCGTGTCTGTCCCGCCGGTCTACAACCGCAGCCTGGCCGAGGACGCCGCCTCGGTGCGGGCCTTCGTCGAGGCGATCGACGGCCCGGTGGTGCTGGCCGGGCACTCGTACGGCGGCGCCGTCATCACCGTGGCCGGGGTCGCCGACAACGTGGCCGCGCTGGTCTACGTGTCCGGCTACGCGCTCGAGGTGGGCGAGAGCCTGGGCCAGCTGCAGGGCGGCTTCCCCGACTCCGAGCTGGCGGCCAACCTGGTCTACACGCCGTACCCGGTGGCCGGCGGCGAGCCCGGCACCGACGTGTCGGTCGTCGTCGAGGCCTTCCCGCGGGTGTTCGCGGCCGGCGTCGACCCCAAGGTGGCCGAGGTGCTGGCCGTGTCGCAGCGCCCGCTGTCGGCGGCCGCGTTCGGCGAGCCGGCGGCGGTCGCGGCCTGGAAGACCAAGCCGGGCTGGGGGATCGTCTCGTCGGCCGACCTCACCATCAACCCGGACGTCGAGCGGTTCGGCTACAAGCGGGCCGGCCTGCGCGAGGTCGTCGAGATCGACGCGCCCCACCTGGTCATGCACCACAGCCCCGAGCAGGTCGCCGACGTGATCGAGACGGCGGCCCGCGCCACCGCCTGACCCCGTTCTCAGGAGAGCTGGTGCCGGCCGCTGATCCCGAGCTTGGGATAGATGCTGTGCAGGTGCGCGCCGACCGTGCGGACCGAGATGAACAGCCGCTCGGCGATCTCCCGGTTGCGCAGGCCCCGCGCGGCCAGCTCGGCCACCTGCCGCTCCTGGGCGGTCAGCCCGCTCAGCCGGCTGTCACTGCCCGTCCCGGCGTCCTGCCCGCTGGCCCGCAGCTCGCGGTCGGCGGCGGTGGCCGCCGGGACGGCGCCGAGCCGGGTGAAGACGTCGGCCGCGGCGGTCAGCACCGGGCGGGCGTCCCGTGGGCGGCGGGCCCGGCGCAGCCAGGTGCCGTGGTGCAGCCGGGCCATCGCCCGGTCGTACGGCCACTGGTGCCCGGCCGGGTCGGTCGTGGCCGCCCGGAAGTGGTGCTCGGCCCGCTCGTCGTCGTCGGCCAGCAGCGCGTCGGCCGTGTGCAGCAGCATCCGCATCCGGGCGGTCGGCGCCGGGCCCAGCTGGGCGCGGACCGCCCGGACGGCGAGACGGGCCTCGTCGCGGTGCCCGGTGCGGGCCGCGGCGGCCGCCAGTTCGGCGATGCCGCGCCCGGCCGTCACGATCTCCAGCGGCTCCCAGTCGGCGCCGAACGCCGACCGCAGATGCCGGTACGCCTCCTGGTAGTCGCCGGCGGCGTGGGCCGCGGCCCCGGCCGAGCGCGACAACCGTACGTGAATGGCCCGGTTCTGTTCGACGTCGAGCCGCGCCCACGTGGTCCGCAGCAGGCGCTCGGCCTCCGCCGTGTCGCCCCGCATCGCGTACAGGTGGGCCCGCAGCGAGTCCAGATGAGCGGCCGCCATCGGCATCCCGACCGGGCCGGCCGTGTCCGCGTACCGTTCGGCCGATTCCCAGTGCCCGGCGTCGATCAGCACGTCGACGAGAACCGCGACCGTCTCGGCCGACGACGGTGACGGTCGCCGGCCGGCCGGGACGTCGACCGCGGCCCGCAGAAAGGCCATGGCCAGGCGGGGACGGTCCTCGAAGTAGGCCAGCGAGCCGGCCACCCCGAGCCGGAACCGCCGCGCGTCGTCGAGCTGAGCGCTGGGCGGCGGCACGACGACGTCGTCGCACAGCTCCCGGCCGCCGCGCTGGGCCGGGTCGGCGACCAGCCGGGCCAGGGCGGCCAGCAGCGGATCGGTCGCGGGCCCGGCCGCCTCGAGCAGGGTGGTGAGCCCGCGCCGGTGCTCGGTGCGGCCGGTGAGCGAGGCGATCGCGATGGCCGGCCCGAGCGCGACGGCCGCCCCGGACCCCTCGGCGGTGGTCACCATCGCCCACGCCTCGTGCTGCCGCCCCGACCGGGACAGCGACCGCGCGGCGACGGCGACGGCCGCCCCGGTCAGCGTCTCGTCCGCGGTCAGCCCCCGGACGGCCGCCGTCAGTTCCAGCGTCCAGTCCACCGCGCCGAGGTCGCCGGCGTCGGCGGCGGCCGCGAGGAACCGCCGGGCCGCCTCGGACGCCGGCGACGACCGTTCGGCGGCCTGCTGCAGGGCGCCGGCCGCCTCGTAGAGGTTTCCCCGGGCCCGGAACGCGGCGGCGGCCGATTCCAGGTCGGCCGCGAGCGCCCGGTTGGCGCCGGAGCTGACGGCGGCCAGGTGCGGAGCGCGTCGCCCGGGCTCGGCGGTGAGCACGGCGGCCAGATTCCGGTGGGCCCGATCGCGCTCGTGGGCGGTGCCGGACCGGTAGGCGGCGTCCCGGGCCAGCGGATGCGTGAAACGCGCGACGTCCCCGTGACGGGTAGTCAGCCCGATCTGCTCGGCCGCCGCCCACGGGTGGTCACCGACGGGGCCGGCCGCCGCCTGGACCGTGCTCGCGTCGGCCGGCGGCTGCGCGGCCGCCAGATGCAGCAGCAGGCGACGCGCCGGCTCGGGCAGGCCCGCGATCTCGTGACCGAACGCGGCCTGCAGCGGCCCGCCGCAGCCCAGCTCGAGCAGGGCGGCCGGGTTGCCCCGGGCCCGGTGCAGGATCTCGACGCGGGCCCGCCCGCCGACCGGCCGATGTTCACGGCTCTCGAGCAACCGCAGCGCGTCCCGGTCGGTCAGCGGCGGCAGCTCGATCACGGGCGCGCCGGCCAGCAGAGCCGGGATGCGGGCGCCGTCGCCCGCCAGCAGGAGCGGGCCGCCCAGACCGGCCAGCAGCGCCGCCGGCTCGGCCGGCACGCGGTCGACGTCGTCGGCCACGACCACCGTGGGCCGGTCGCGGTTCAGCGCGGCGAACACATCGGCCAGCAGCCGCGCCTCGTCGTCCGGGGGCACGCCGCCGGCCAGCCCGACGAGGGCGAGCGCGTGCCGCCCGGTCCGGCCCGGCAACCCCGGCAGGTCGTGGCGCACGCGCAGCAGCAGCTGCCGGATCAGCGGCGGCGCGGCGGTCGCGCCGCGGGCCACGACGACCCGGTGGCCGGCGGCCCGGGCGAGGTGCGCGCCCGCCGCCAGCAGGCGGGACCGGCCGGAACCGCGGGCGCCGGTGAGCAGCAGGCTGCCGCCGGTCCGCACCGTCTCGCGGAGGCGGTCCAGCTCGGCGGAGCGTCCGATCAGGCCGGACAACGGGTTCAGCGGGTCGTGGCCGGGCATGCTCAGCTGCTCCTTCCGGTGGCGGTCAGCAGGTCGCGCAGCTGGTGCCGGCTGGTCACGCCCAGCTGCGGGAAGATGGTGTAGAGGTGCGAGGCCACGGTCCGGGGCGACACGTGCAGCTGCCGCGCGATCTCCTCGTTGCGCAGGCCCTCGGCGGCCATCCGGGCGATGCGTTGCTTCTGGGCGGTCAGGGCGGCGAAGGCGGGTCCGGCGTCCGGCTCCTCGCGCCCGGGGACGTACCGGCGGGCCTGGTCGGCGTGGGCGCGGGCGCCCAGCCGCAGGAACGTGTCGAGCGCCGCCGTGAGGTGCGGCCGGGCCTCCCGGGTGCGGCGCTGCCGCCGCAGCCAGATCCCGTAGTTCAGCTGCGCCTCGGCGTACTCCAGGGGCCACACCAGCGCCCGGTCGCGGTCGGCGAGGGCCCGCCGGTAGGCCGGTTCGCTGTCGTCGAGCAGGGCGGTCGCGTGGTCGGCGAGCATCGCCCGGCGGCAGCTGAGCCCGCCGATGGCCCGGCCGCGAACCCCCTCGACGACGGCCCGGGCCGCCTCCGCCCGGCCGGTCCGCACGGCGGTCAGGGCCAGTTGGGGCAGGACGAGCGGGCCCAGGACGAAGTGCCGCGGAACGCCGGCGTCGTCGAAAAGAGCGCGAAATTGCTCGTACGCGGTCTCGTGGTCGGCCGCGGCCAGTGCGCACAATCCGGCCGCCCGGCGGTGCAGGCCGGCCGCGAAGGCGCCGCCGGCCGCCGGTCCCGGCGGTGCGGGTGACGGCCCGCAGCCCTGCCACGCGCGCAAGGTGGCCCGCAGCGCGGGCAGGACGGTGTCGAGCAGGGTCGCGCCGCAGACGGCGGCGAGGCGTTCGGTCCGGTCGAGCAGGTCGGTGGCCTCGGGCCAGCGTCCCATGTCCATCAGCGACAGGATGAGTTGCGGAAGCTGCGCGATGACCGCGCCCGGCACGCCCGCGCCGTCCAGCGCCCGCCAGCCGGCCGACAGAGCCTTGGTGGCGGCGGCAGTGTCGTCCCGCAGCCAGGCCACCGCGCCGACGAACAACTGCTGCGCCGCCCCGGCCTCGCTCGGCGCGGGCCCGGCGGGCTCGTCCGGGTCGGCCCCGGCGGACTCGTCCGGGTCGGCCACCGCCCGGACGAAGGCCCGGACCGCCGGTGAGACGTCCGCCCGGTCCAGCAGGGCGGGCAGCCGCCGCCGATGCCCGGCGTCGCCGGTGAGCAGCACGGCGGTGGCGGCCATCGACACCACGACCGGCCCGACCTGGCCGCCCAGCGGGCCGCCGGCCGCGATCCGGTCGAGCAGCTCGAACGCCGGCCCCGGGCGGCCGGTCTGGATCAGCGCCAGCCCGGCGCCGGCCGCCGCCGGGGCCAGCCGGACGGCGTCGGTGGTCAGCTCGGCCGCCCGGCGGTGCAGCTCGATGGCCCAGGCCGGCTCGCCGGCGTAACAGGCGGCCAGCACGGCCTCGCCGTACCGGCGCACGGCGGTCCCGGCCCGCGGGCTGTGCTCGGCCGCCAGCTGCAGGGCCCGGGCGGCGTCGAGGGGAGCGGCCCGGGTGGCCGCCCGTTCCAGGGCGGCGGCCACCGGTTCGTCCGGCCGTTCGGCGGCCGCCGCGTGGTGCATCGCCCGGCGGTACTCCGAGCCCGCACAGACCGCGAGCGCGGCGTGGGCTCGGCGGATCTCGTCCGGCCAGGCCGAGCCGGCCAGGCTCTGCCGCAGCAGCGGGTGCGCGAAGCGGACCCGGCCGAAGACCGTGACCAGCCCGGCCCGCTCGGCCGGCTCCCAGTCGCGCAGCTCGCCGCCGGCGGCCCGGCTCACGGCGGCGACCGGTTCCGACTCGTCGGCCAGCGCGGCGTGCAGCAACAGCCGGCGGGTGACGGCCGGCAGCGCCTCGACCAGATCGCCGTACTCGTCCGGCAGCCGCGCGCCGAGCAGCGCCGACGGGTTCCCGGCGGCCTGCCGCAGCCGCTCCTGCCGCGACCGGCCGGCCAGCTCGGGCAGCAGCCGGGCCGCGTCCTCGTCGGGCAGCGGCTCCACGTGCCGGCGGGGGATCTCCGGGCCGAGCCCGCACGGCGGCTCGTGGCCGCGGACGGCCAGCACGACCGAGAACCGTTCGGCCGACAGATGCCGCAGCAGCAGCGTGATCAGCCGGCCCGCCCACGCGTCGGCCCGGTCGGCCCGGTCGACCAGCACCAGCACCGGCGCCGCGGCGCAGAGCCGGTCGACGGCCGGCAGCAGGCGGGTCAGCAGCGCGTCCGGGTCGCCCGGCAGCGACGTCGAGGCGGACAACCGCCGCAGCAGCGCCGCGCCCGTTGCCAGGCGGACGACGCGGAACCCGCGCTCGCGGGCCTGCCGGGCGAGCGCGCCGAGCAGCGTCGTCCGGCCCACGCCGGGCTCCCCGAGCAGCGTGAGCGCCATCGGGCGGCCCGCGGCGGCGTCCAGGAACGCGTGCAGGTAGGCCAGTTCCCGCCGGCGTCCGATCATGGCAGACCTCCTTCCGGCCTTGATTCGACCACCGGGCGGACCGGCGTCACCACGAACAAAGGACGAGGAATAGCCGCGCTCAAGGGGCGCCGATCGGCACTTCCGGCCGCAACCGGTCGTGGAGCCGCCGGAGCGTGGCTGCCCGTTCCGCGGCGCTCTCGGCCCGGTCGAGCTCGCCCGCCGCGTACAGCCGCAGCAGCTCGTGGAACTCGAGCCGGCCGTCCGGCCGCTGCTGCAGCAGGCTGAGGTCGACCAGGTCGTCCAGGATGTCCTCGGCGACCGCCGGTGGCTCGCCGGTCAGCGCGGCGGCCAGCTCGGGGCCGAACGACGAGCCCGGAACCAACGACAGCCGCCGCAACAGCCGCCGGGCCGGCTCCGGCAGCTGCCGGTAGGACAGGTCGAACGCGGCCCGGACCTGCAGATCCCCGACGGCCAGGGTGTCCAGCCGGCGTTCCTCGGCGGCCAACCGGGTGATCAGACCGGCCGTGGTCGTCCCGGGCCGGCTGAGCAACTGGCCCGCGATCCGCAGCGCCAGCGGGATGCCGACGCACAGCTCGGCCAGCCGCAGCAGCTGGTTCGGCGAGGCGGGGGCCCGGCCGGGCACGGCGGCCAGCATCCGTACGGCGTCGTCCTCGGGCAACGGGTCGAGGCGCAGCCGGAACACGTCGTCGAGCCCGCTCAGCGAGCGCCGGCTGGTCACCAGCGTCACCGCCGGGCCGGACGCGGGCAGCACCGGGCGCACCTGGCTCTCGCTGATCGCGTTGTCGAGCACCACGACCAGACGCCGGTCGCGGATCAGGGTCTGCCACAGCGCCGAAGCCTCGTCCACGTCCCGGGGAACGGCGCGGACGTCCGGGCTCACCGCGCGGATCAGGCGGCCCAGCACCTGCACGGCCGTCGCCGGCCTGGCGTCCAGACCGCGCAGGTCGGCGTGGAGCCGGTCCCCGGGCGGCCACGCCTCGGCCGCCCGGGCCGCGAGGGTGGTCTTGCCGACGCCGGCGTCGCCGCTGATCGCCACCACCGGCGCCGCCGGGCCGGTGTGGGTTGTCCAGGCGGCGATCAGGGCCAGCTCCTCGGCGCGCCCGGTGAAGCCGGCGATTCGGCGGGGCGCCAGGGGCGCGGGCTCGGGGCGCTGCACGCTTCGGGCCCGGCGGGCGGTGGCGAGCAGGTCCTCCAGGTCGGCCGGGCCGGCGCCCAGGCCGTCGGCGATGGCCCGGACCGTACGGGCCCGGGGCCGCACGTTGACCCCGCGCTCCAGGTTGCTCAGGGCGCGGTCGCTCAGCCCGGCCGCCTCGGCCAGCTGCTCCAGGGTGAGACCGGCGCCGGCCCGCAACCGCCGGAGCAGCGCACCGAACGTCTCTTCCTGGGCCACCTGATCCTCCGCTCTCGACATCGGCAATGCTGCCGAGCGGCGACGGAGGTCGTCGTCCGTAGAACGACTGTCAGCCGTCGCCCGGGTCGACGACCGCGCGGAGCTGGCTGCGGCGGGTGACCCCGAGGACCGGGAACGCCCGGGACAGATGCGTGGTCACGGTCCGCGGCGAGAGGGCCAGCCGGGTGGCTATCTGCTGGTTGGTCAAGCCCTGCGCGGCCAGCCGCACCACCTGGTGCTGCTGCGGGGTGAGCTGGGCACTGAGGTCCCGGTGAGCGGGCGCGGTGGCGGCAGCCAGTTCGCCGGCGGCCTGCTGCTGCCAGGCGGGCAGCCGGGCCGCGGCGAAAGCGTCGCGGGCCTCCTCCAGCAGGGCCCGGGCCGCGGCCGGTCGCCGTTGGCGGCGCAGCCAGCGGGCGTAGTCGACGCTGGCGGCGGCCCGCTCGAGAGGCCACTGCGCGGTGCCTGGGTCGGCCAGCGCCAGCCGGTAGTGCTCCTCGGCCGCCGGGTCGGGCCCGGCGAGCAGGGCGCGGGCCCGCCACCCGATCGCGGTGAGCCGGACCGAACCCAGAACCCGGAACCGAGCCTCGGCCGCGGCGACGATCGGAGCGACGTCGTCCGGCCGGTCCAGCGCGACCGCGGCGGCCACCAGATCGGCCAGGCCGAGGTCGGACACGCGGTAGTGGACCGGCCGGCCGTCCTCGTAGAGGCGGCGCAGCCGGCGGTAGGCCAGGTCGAAGTCCCCGGCCACCAGGTCGGCCTGCCCGCGGGCGCGGATCAGCCGCTGCTCGTGGGCCGGGGCGGCGGTCACCGGGCTGTCCAGGACGTCCCGCAGCCGCTCGGCCCGATGGTCCCGCCGCTGCAACAGGGCCACCGCGGCCCGTACGGCGAACGCCCCCACCTGCACGGCGGCGGCGATGTCATCACCCGCTCCCGGATGGCGCAGCGCCGCCACCGCGATGTCGTCCGCCCGGTCCAGCTCACCCGAGTCGAACTCGGCCCAGGCCAGCGCGGTCAGCGCGATCGGCCGCTGGTAGCCGCCGGCCGGACTCAGATCCGCCGCCAGCCGCAGATGGCGCCGGGCGTGGGCGGTCTCGTGCCGGGCCAGAGCCACCACCCCGGCGAAGGTCGCCTGCTGGGCCGGCGTGATGCCCGCCAGGTTTACCTCGTACGAGGCTCCGGCGTCGTCGTCGGCGATCGCCCGGGCCCAGGCGGGCGGCCCGCCGGTGCTTTCGTCGTCGGCGGGCGGCCTGCCGGTGTTCTCGTTGTCGGCGGGCAGCCTGCCGGCGCTGTCGTGGTCGACGGTTCCCCGGGCCGAGGCGGGCGGCGCGCTGGTGGTTTCGTTGTCGGTGGTCGCCCGGTCCGGGGTGGGTGGCGCGTCGGTGTTTTCGTGGTCGGCGGTTGCCTGGCTCGCGGCGGGCGGCGTGCCGGTGCTCTCTTCGTTGGCGATCGCCGCGGCCCAGGCTGGCGGCCCGCCGGCGCCGAAGGCCGCGCGCAGATTGGCTCGGGCGCGGTCGTCGCCGCGCAGCCAGGCCCAGCCGACGAGGTCGACGATCGTGGTCGCGGAGGCGGTGTCGGCCCCGGCCAGCTGCTCGGCCCACGCGACCTCGCCGGCCGAGCGGGCGCAGTGGACGGCGTGGTTCCGGCGTTCCCGGGCCGGCCCGGGAAGCGGGGTGTGGCCGGCCGCCATGGCCAGCGCGTACGCGGCCGGGCGCAGACGGCCGGTCGCGGCCAGCCGGTGCCCGGCCCGCTCCAGCGCCGTGGTGTGGGCGTCGCTCAGCGGCCGGCCGCTGCGGGCGAGATGCCACGCGTACGCGGGACTGTCCGGGGCCAGTCGAGCCGCGAGCTGCCGGCGGGCGTCCTGCTGGGCCGCGAGCCCGGCCCGCTCCAGCACGGCCGCCCGGACGACCGGGTGGGCCGGGCGGTGCAGCCGGCCCGGCCGCACCACGCCGGCCTCGGCGAGTTGGGTCCAGACGGCCGGGGCGACGAGGGCGTCGAGGGCGTGAGCGAGCGCGCGGCCGGGCGTCTCGGCCGCCACGGCCGCCAGCACCGCGCCGGCCAGGGCGTCCGGGCCGAGGCCGGCGACGCCGGGGGCGAGGGCGTCGCGCAGCCGGGCCGGCACCGGCAGCTCGGTCGCGGTGGCCGGCACCGCCGCCGGGGGAGGCAGCGTGCGGGCCAGCTCGGTCAGCGCCAGCGGATTGCCACCGGCCTGGGCCAGCACGACGTGGCCGGCCGGGTGGGCCGCGAGGCCGGGCAGCGCGGCCAGCAGCTCGCCGGCGGCGGCCCGGCCGAGCGGCGGCAGGACGACGACGCTCCAGCCGGGTCGGGCCGGCGCCCCGGGCGTGTCGGCGACACTCCAGCCGGGTCGGGACGGCGCTCCCGGCGTGTCGGCAACACTCCAGCCGGGTGGGGACGGCGCCTCGGGCGTGTCGGCGACGGTCCAGCCGGGTCGGGACGGCGCCCCGGGCACGGTGGCGACGACCGGGATTCCCGGCACGGAGGCGATGGCCGAAGCCGACGACGGGTCGCACCGGTGCAGGTCGTCGACGCACCACAGCCAGCGGCCGTCCGCGGTGAGCAGCCGGGCCAGGGCGGCCACGGCCTCGCCCAGCGCGGCGGCCGACGGCACCGGCCCGTGTCCCGGGCCGCCGTTGCCGAACAGGCTGCCCAGTGTGCCGCGGGCCGCCGGCGGCAGCAGCGGGACCCGGTCGCGGACGGGCGCCAGCAGCCGTTGCAGGGCGGCCAGGGGCACCGCGCCGTCCCCGGCCAGCACCCGGGTGACCAGCACCGATCCGCCGGCCGCGGTGAACTGGCGGGCCACCTCGGCCAGGACGGTGGTCCGCCCGGCGCCCCGCTCGCCGCCGACGAGCACCGACCGCCCGGCCGACACGGCCCCGGCGATCTCGGCGAGAGCGCCCTCGCGGCCGATCACTCGCGCGCGTCCGCGGTCGCCACCAGGTCGCTCAGCTGGGCCCGGTTGGTCAGGC
Source organism: Paractinoplanes pyxinae (assembly GCF_026626335.1). Classification (GTDB taxonomy): domain Bacteria; phylum Actinomycetota; class Actinomycetes; order Mycobacteriales; family Micromonosporaceae; genus Actinoplanes; species Actinoplanes pyxinae. The sequence continues at coordinate 445,180 of NZ_JAPNTZ010000001.1, forward strand.
CGAGCAGCGGGAAGATCTTGTACAGGTGCGAGGCTATGGTCCGCGGCGAGAGGAACAGCCGCTCGCCGATCTGCTTGTTGGTCAGCCCCTGCGCGGCCAGCCGGGCGATCTGCTCCTGCTGGGCGGTCAGCGCGGCCAGCACATCGGTGCGCCCGGCCGGCGCGCGGCGGCGCAGATCCGCCTCGGCCCGGGCGATCCAGGCGCCGGCCCGGATCCGGTCGAAGGCGTCCAGGGCGTCGAGCAGCGTCGTCCGGGCCGGTCCCGGCTGGTGAGCGCGGCGCAGCCGGTCGGCCACCTCGACGGCGAGCATCCCCTCTTCGAGCGGCCACCCGCCGCTGCTAACCGCCGGCGCCTCGTCGCCCGGCAACGCGCGGGCGTTGCTCACCGGCGGCGCCTCGTCGGCCAGCAGCGCGCGGGCGGCCGCGAGCCGTGCGGCCCGGCGCTCGGTCAGCCAGCCGCCCCGCGCGCCCACCTGCTCGACGATCCTCGCGGCGTCCTTCGTGGCGTCCGCCCCGGCCCGCATGGCCGCGCTGACCAGGTCGGGCAGCACGAGCACCTGCCAGCCGTGCACGACGCCCTCGGCGGCCGCCGCCGAACGCAGCAGCCGGTACGCCCAGTCGTACTCGCCGGCCGCCATCGCCGCCCCGGCCCGGGCCCAGCGCAGCCGGATCGCGAAGGCCGGAATGTCGTACGCGTCGAGCTGCCGCCCGGCCTGGGCCAGCAGATCCTCGGCGGCGGCGGTCCGCCCCCGGGCGTAGGCGATCACCGCCAGCTGCGCGTACGCGCCGGTCCGGATCGCTGTGGCCTCGGCCGCCGCCGGCGACGAGAGCAGCGGCACGATCATCTGCTCGGCCTCGGCCCAGCGACCCCGATCGATCAGCGCCCATCCGGCGACTCCGGGCGCGGTCAGGAAGACGGCGCCCGCGGTGCCTTCCAGCACAGCCTGAACCCCGGGCCGGACCAGGCGCAGGCTGTCCTCGGGCCGGTCGAGCAGCATGGCCGCGCCGCCGACCGACACGCCCCGCACGACGTCGTCCGCCGTCACCGGATCCGGCGTCGCCCGCACCGCCTCGACCACCTCCGGCCCGGGAGCCACCAGGGCCTGCGGCATCAGGGTGATCCCGCCGGTCGCCTCGGGCAGCCGGCCCAGCCCGTCGAGGACGCTGTGGTCGAGTTCGGGCGAGCCCAGCAGGAACGACGGGAAGCCGGCGGTGACGACGACCAGGGCGAGCACGGGAACACGCAGGTCGCCGCCGGCGCCGATGGCCTGGCGCAGCAGCTCGCCACCGGCGACCGGCCGTCCCCGTACGGTCTCGAGCCAGCTCGACAGGGCCAGCAGGTCGGCCCGCAGGTTGGGCTCGGGATCCGGGCCGGCCACCGTCCGCGCGTTCTCGAGCAGCCGGGCGGCCCAGGTCACCCGCCCGATCGCCGCCGCCCGCCCGGATGCCGTGAGCAGGACGCGGGCCCGCTCGTCGACCGGCACCCGCTCGGCCGCCAGCTCCAGCAGCCGCAGGGCCGTCGGGGGATCGGCGGCCGGATCGTCGGCCGTCGCCGTCAGCTCCGCGGCCAGCGCCGGGTCGTCACCTTCGGCCGCCGACGCCCGATGCCAGAGCGCCTGGTACCGCTCGGGCACGACATCGGCCAGGCGGCGGTGCAGGTCGCGTTCCGTGGCGTCCCCGGCGACCAGCAGCGCGGCGTACTCGACGAGCGGGTGCCGGAACCGCACCCAGCCGTCGAGCACCTCGATCAGCCCGGCCTCGGCGGCGTCCTGCCACTGGCGGGCCGTGATCCCGGGATCGGCCGCCGCGATGACCGAGATGCGGCTCTCCCCGGCCGCGGCGTACGCCAGCGCCCGCCGAGCCCCGTCCGGCAGCGCCTCGATCGCGGTCACGAACAGCCGGACCGGGCCGGCCGGGGCATCGCCGCGCCGGCTCAGCTCGATCAGGGCCAGCGGGTTGCCGGCCGCGCGTTCCAGCAGCCGGAGCCGGTCCGCCCGCCCGCCGCCCCCGGCCACGGTGTCGAGCAGCCGTTCCGCCTGCTGCTCGGTCAGGGCGGGCACGGTGACGACCCGGACCAGATCGGCCAGTTCGGCGGGCAGCCGGTTGTCCCGGCAGGCGAAGAGCGCGACCACTGGCAGCTGGTTCCAGACGATCGTCGCCGTGACGGTCAGCAGCAGGTCGAAGCTCGGGGCGTCGATCCGGTCGACATCGTCCACCACCAGCACCAGCGGCCGGTCGCCACCCGGCGCCTCGAACGCCGCGGCCACCCCCAGCCGCAACGTGAGCAGATCGGTCGGCTCGACGGCGCCGCCCAGGGCCGCCTCCACCGCGTCCCGCTGCCGCTCAGGCAGGGCCGCCACCGCCTCCGACCCGTCCAGCAATTCCCTTAGTGCCGCAAAGGGGCTGGCCGCCATGCCGGCCCGCCCCCGCGTCCGCGCCACCACGTGCCCGGCCGCCTCGGCCGCCCCGACGAACCGCTCCACGAGCGCCGTCTTCCCGATCCCAGCCGGCCCGGCCAGCAAAACCGCCGCCGCGGCGTCGCCGGTTGGCGATCCGGTGAGTAGTCCGGTCAGCTCGGCCCAGAGCGCCCCGCGCCCCACGAGCCCCGGCGCGTCCACCGGATCGCGATGATCATTCACGGTTCCAGTCTGCCCGGCCCGCGCGGTGACCAGCGGCGTCGGGCAATACTGTGCCCTTGCGCAACGCCGGAGTGCCCTGGGTCGGACGGGCCGGCGACCGACGGTGGGGGAGACATGGCCGAGGACGTCCCGTTCGGGGAGCTTCTGCGCCGGATGCGCATCGCGGCCGATTTGACCCTGGACGGGCTGGCCGCCGCGTCCGGGGTCAGCGACCGGGCCATCAGCGACATGGAGCGCGGCGTCAGTCTGCGCCCCCGGGCCCGTACGGTGGAAGCGATCGCCGACGGCCTGGGCGTCACCGGCGCCGACCGGGAAGCGTTGCTGACCGCCGCCCGGGGTGCCCGCGCAACGACCGCGGCGACACCGGCCCACCAGCTTCCGGCGCCCCGCCAGGTGACCGACTTCGCCGGCCGCGACGCCGAACTGGCTCAGGTGCGCGAGTGGACCGCGGGCGGCGGGGTCGTCGTGATCAGCGGGGACGCCGGTGTCGGCAAGACCACGTTCGCGGTGCGGGCCGTCCGGCCGACCCTGTTCGTCGACCTGCGCGGGCTCGACGCGAAACCGCTGAGCGCGGCCGCCCTGCTCGCCCGACTGATCCGGGCGCTCGACCCCGGCGTACGCATAATTCCGCGGGACATCGCCGAGGCGTCCACGCTGTGGCGGACGATGATCGGCGGCCGGCCGCTGGTGATCGTGCTGGACAACGCGAGCAGCGAGGACCAGGTGCGCCCCGCGCTGCCGCCGGACGGCCCGGCCGTCGTGCTGGTGACCAGCCGCCGGACCCTGAGCGGGCTGGACGACGTACGCCGCCTGCGGCTCGAGCCGCTGCCCGAGACCGACGCCGTGACCCTGCTGGCGAGCATCCTCGGGCCGGCCGCCGCCACGGATGAGGAGCTGCGCCGCATAGCCGAGCTGTGCGTCAACATCCCGCTGGCTCTGCGGATCGCCGGCAACCGGCTGGCCGGCCGCCCCGGTTGGACGGCCGGTCACCTGATCGCCCGGCTGGCCGAGCAGGAGCGGCGGCTGGACACGCTGACGGCCGGCGACGTGCGGGTGCGGGCCGCCTTCGACCTGTCCTATCAGCAGCTCGCCGGGCCGGCCCGCCGGTTGTTCCGGCGGCTCGCGCTGGTGCCCGGCCCTTCCACCGGGCCCGAGCTGGCGAGCGTGCTGGTGGCCGAGCCGGTGCCGGTCACCGAGGACGCGCTCGACGACCTGGCCGATTTGAGCCTGCTGCAGCAGCGGCCGGACGGCCGGTTCGAGTTCCACGACCTGCTGAGGCTGTACGCCGACGGCGAGCTGCAGCGGGAGGAGGATCCGGCGGAGAGGGCGGCCGCGGCTCGCCGGCGGGACGAGTGGCTGCTCGACACGGTGATCGTGGCCGGGCGCCACTTCGAGCCCGGCTTCGGACCGGGCCGGGCCGGCGTGGCCGAGGTGGTCGCGCTCGACTCGCGCGAGGAGGCCGAGGACTGGCTGCGGGCCGAGGCCGACAACTGGCTCCCGGCCCTGCGGGCGGCGGCCGAGGCGGGCCGGCACGAGCGGGTCGTCGACGTGGCCGAGTCGCTGCACTGGTTCTCGGACTTCTGGTTCTCGTGGACCGGCTGGGAGGACGTGTTCACCCTCTCCGTGACGGCCACCCGGCACCTCGGGGACGACCGCCTGCGCGCCATCCACGAGGGCTATCTGACCTGGGTGTACGTCATCGTCCAGGGCCGGTTGGCCGAGGGGCTGAGCCACGCCCGTCTGGCCGTCGAGCACGCCGTACGGGCCGGGGACCGCACCCAGATCGGCTGGGCCCGCTACTACCTGGCCGGGGCCTACGAACGCGCGGGCCAGTCCCCGGAGGCCCTGCGCGAGGCGCGCGCGGCGGTGGAGGACTTCCGCTCCGTCAACGAACGGGAGGGCCTGCCGAACGCGCTTCTGCAGTCGGCCCGGATCGCCGCCGGGGCCGGTTCGCTGGACGGTGCGGCCGAGCTGTACCGCGAGGTCCTCACGCTGGTGCGCGATCCCGCCACGGCGCCGCCGCCGCACATCGCCGACTTCGCCGAGGCGACCGCGTACGGACTCTTGGCCGACCTGGAGGAGGCGGCCGGGCGCGGGCCGGAAGCCATCGAGGCGGCCACCCGGCAGCTCGAGGTGCGGGAACGGCTGCACAAGGATCCGGTGGCGCTGATGCCGTCGCTGGTGTTCCGGGCCCGGCTGCACGCGAAGTTCGGGAACTCCGAAGCAGCCCGCGCGGACCTGAACACCGTACGGGAAACGCAGTCGCAAGCCGGGGCGGAGGTCACCTGGAAAGCTGATCTTCAGGACCGGATCGACGAGTTGGAGCGCGAGCTTGCCGGGCGGGACGACGCGACGGAGCCTAGGCTTCGATCATGACTTCGAGGCCCGTCCGGATCGGGCTGCAGCTCCAGCCGCAGCACGCCGACTACCAGACCATCCGCCGCACCGCCGCCGAGGCCGAGGAGCTGGGCGTCGACATCCTGTTCAACTGGGACCACTTCTATCCGCTGTACGGCGAGCCCGAGGGCCTGCACTACGAGTGCTGGACGATGCTGGCCGCCTGGGCCGAGCAGACCAGCCGGGTCGAGATCGGCGCCCTGGTCACCTGCAACAGCTACCGCAACCCGGAACTGCTGGCCGACATGGCCCGTACGGTCGACCACATCAGCGGCGGCCGGCTGATCCTGGGCATCGGCTCGGGCTGGTTCGAGAAGGACTACCAGGAGTACGGCTACGAGTTCGGCACGGCCGGCGGGCGCCTGGACGACCTGGCCGAGGCGCTGCCCCGCATCGAGTCCCGGTTCGCCAAGCTGAACCCGGCGCCGACCCGCGACATCCCGGTGCTGATCGGCGGCGGCGGCGAGAAGAAGACGCTGCGCCTGGTGGCCCGCCACGCCGACATCTGGCACAGCTTCGGCGACGCCGAGACGGTCGAACGCAAGATCGGCATCCTGCGGCAGCACTGCGCCGACGTCGGCCGGAACCCCGACGAGATCGAAATTTCCACGGCCGTACGGGGTGAGCCCGCCGAATCCGGGCCGGAGTTCCGCAAGCTCGGGGCGTCGCTGTTCACGGTGAGCGCGAGCGGCCCCGACTACGACCTCAGCGAGCTGAAGTCCTGGCTGACCTGGCGCGACCAGACCAACGGCTGAGGTCGTGGCCTTCTCCATCCGGTCGGTGAGCTGGGACGACCCCGCGGGCGAGGCGCTGCGGGCGGCGATGCGGGCCGAGATTCGCGAGCGCTACGCCGACCGGATGCCGCCCGTCGGTGACGAACCGCAGATGGTCGTCACGAGTGAAGGTGTGGTGTGGGTGGGTCTCGCGGTGGCGGACGACGGCACCGCGATCGGGCACGCGTTGCTCCGCCGCCACGGGCCCGACCTGGAGATCAAGCGGATGTACGTCGCGCCGGCCTGGCGCGGCCGCGGTGTCGCCGCCGCCCTTCTCGACGCCGTCGAGGTGGAGGCGCGGCGGCTCGGCGCGCCCCGGGTCATCCTGCACACCGGCGACCGCCAGCCCGAGGCGGTCGCCCTGTACGTCCGGCACGGCTATCAGCCGATTCCGGTGTACGGGGTCTACGTCGGCATGCCGGGCGCGCACTGCTTCGCCAAGGTGCCCTCCGCGACCGGCTGACGGTTCGCCGCTGTCTCGGAGCTGCTGGCCGGCAGGCCGGCGGGCGCGCTTCGGGCGGGCAGGCCGGCCGACGCGAGCAGGGCCAGCTTCTCGGCGTCGCCGGAGCCGGCGTCCGGGTGGTAGACGACGAGCATGAGGCTTTCGGCGCCGGCGATGCTCAGGCGTTCCCGGTTCAGGGTCAGCTCGCCGACCTGCGGATGGTTGAGCCGGATGGGCGTACCACGCTGGCTTCGCACCTCATGCCGGGCCCAGAGCTGACGGAACCGCGGGCTGGCCAGCGACAACTCGCCGGTGAGCTCGATGAAGCGGGGGTCGTCGGTGTCCGTGCCGACCGCCTGGCGCAGGTTGGCGATGAAGCACTCGGTGACCTGTTTCCACTCCGGGTGCAGGGCCTGCTCGCTCGGGTCGAGGAACAGGTCGCGCATCTGGTTGCCGCCTGCGTCGAGGCGCGGCGACAGCGCCCGGGCCAGATCGTTCGAGGCCAGGATGTCGAAGTAGCGGTCCTCGATGAAGGCCGGCTGGATGAGCGAGTGCAGCAGTTTCAGCGCGCCCGGCGGCGGGGTCTCGCGGCGAGGCCGGCGCCGCCGCGGCCGGTGCGGCTCGGCGACCAGGGTCAGCAGGTGGGCCACGTGGTCGTCGTCCAGCTGCAGCACCCGGGCGATCGACTCGAGCACCTGCACCGACGGGTTGCGGTCGCGGCCGCGCTCGAGCCGCAGGTAGTAGTCGGCGCTGATGCCGGCCAGCATGGCGACCTCCTCGCGCCGCAGACCGGGCACCCGGCGCACCCCGACCTCGGGGATGCCGGCCTGCTCGGGCGTCACCAGCTCGCGCCGGGCCCGCAGGAAGGCGCCGAGGGCGTTGGTCGTCTCGCTCACGGAACCAGCCTAGGTCGGCCCGCCGGGACAGAGGGGGTCCTGCCGCACCCCAGGCTGAAGGGGGCTCTGGGTCCGGCGTCCGGCCGTTCCTAGCTTGGGTCCCATGACCGTCACACTGATCACCGGCGCCAACAAGGGCATCGGCTTCGAAACCGCCCGCCAGCTGCTCGAACTGGGCCACACCGTCTATGTCGGGTCCCGTGACGCCGTACGGGGTGAGAAAGCCGCAGCCGACCTCGGAGCGCAGTTCGTGCAGCTCGACGTGACGGACGACGCCTCCGTCAACGCCGCCCTGGCGCACATCGGCGAGGCCGAGGGCCATCTTGACGTGCTGGTCAACAACGCCGGCATCCTGGCCGACGGACCGGTCGACGGGCCGGCCGCCCTGCGCGCCTTCGACACCAACGCCGTCGGCATCGTGCGCGTCACCGAGGCCGCGCTGCCGCTGTTGCGAAAATCGTCCAACCCGACAGTCGTCACCGTCTCGAGCAGCATGGGCTCGTTCTGGGCCGTCACCAACCCCGACCGCCCCGAGTACGGCATGCCGCTCGCCCTGTACGCGGCGTCCAAGGCGGCCGCCACCATGCTGACCCTGCAGTACGCCAAGTCCGAGCCGGCCGTCAAGTTCAACGCGCTCGAGCCCGGCACGACCGCCACCGACATGACCGCCGCCTTCGGCATCGGCCGCGCCGTCGAAGAGAGCGCCCGCGTGGTCGTCGGCCTGGCCACCCTGGGTCCGGACGGCCCGACCGGCACCCTGCGCGACGAAGCCGGCGAGCTGCCCTGGTAGATCGCCGGGTAGCGTCGGCCGGCATGACGAACGAGAGCATCCGGTCGGTCGAGATCGAGCGGACCAGCGCCGGCCAGTACGACGTGCGCAACGTCCGCGGCGGGGTCATCCCGATGGGTTCGGGCGACGACGAGCGTTTCACCCCGGTCGAGCTGCTGCTGGCCGCGCTGGGCGGCTGCTCCGGGATCGACGTCGACCTGGTGGCCAGCCGCAAGACCGAGCCGTCGCGGTTCGTGATCCGCGTGCGCGGCACCAAGGTGAAGACCGAGGAGGGCGAGAACCGGCTCGAGAACCTGGAGATCGAGTTCGACCTCACCTTCCCGGACGGCCCCGAGGGCGACCGGGCGCGCCAGGTCGTGCCCCGCGTCATGCGCCAGTCCCACGACAAGCTGTGCACCGTCACCCGAACCGTCGAGACCGGCACACCGGTGGCAACCTTCGAGCGCGAGGACGCCGGGAAGTAGGCTCCGGTCCGGGGGTGACTCTTGGACGGGCGACGCACCTGGCAACCGCCGCGGCCGGTCGTGCGGGGACGCGCTGACCACACCGCCATCGTGGGCTGCGAGCTGTACGTCGACGGGCTCGCCGTCGAGAGCCCGGGCCCCGCCGCCGACCTGGCCGACCTGTACGCGCGGGCCCAGGAGCGGGAGGACGCCTTCGTCTGGCTCGGCCTGCACGAACCGACCGAGGCCGCGCTCAACCGCGTGGCCGAGGTGTTCGGGCTGCACCCGCTGGCCGTCGAGGACATCCTGCACCGCGAGCAGAGAATCAAAATTGAGCGGTACGAGGATGTGGTGTTCCTGGTCGTCCGGGCTGCCCAATACGTCGAGCACGAGCGCGTCACCGCGACCAGCGAGATCGTCAGCACCGGCTTCGTCCGGCTCTTCATCGGCCCGCACTTCGTGATCACCGTCCGCCAGGGCACGGTCATGGAGCTCAGCTCGCTGCGGGCCGACCTCAGCCACGACCAGCAGGCGCTGTCCCACGGCCCGTGGTCGGTGGTGCACGCCATCCTCGACCGCCTGGTCGACGCGTACGTGGACATAGCGGCCGCCATGCAGACCGACTTCGAGCTGACCGAGGCGGCCGTGTTCGCCCCCGGCACCCCCGTCACGGTCGAGCAGATCTACCAGCTGAAGCGCCAGCTCATGAAGTTCAAGGCAGCCGTGCTCCCGCTGCAGCGCCCACTGGCCGCCCTGGCCGGCAAGCAGTTCGCCGACCTGCCCAAAGAGACCCGCCGCTACTTCAACGACGTGGCCGACCACCACGCCGCCGCCGTCGAGCAGGTGGTCGCCTTCGACGACGTGCTCAACGCGTTGCTGCAGGCCCGCCTGGCCCAGCTGACCGTCGAGCAGAACAACGACCTCCGCAAGATCGCCGCCTGGGCCGCCATAGCCGCACTGCCGACCGCGATCGCCGGCATCTACGGCATGAACTTCACCCACATGCCCGAGCTGACGTCCCGCTACGGCTACCCCAGCGTCCTCCTGCTCCTGCTGGTGAGCGCCTTCATCCTGCACCGAGTCCTACGCCGAGCAGGCTGGCTCTGACCCACCACGGACCCGCCTCACATTGACATGTTGACGTGTTGATTATGTGTATCAACATGTATCAACACGTCAACATGTACCCGTCATCCACAGGCCACGCGCAGTCATCGGCTTGCTCGGCGCCGCTGGTGCTGATCGTGCCGAACCCTCAAGACGCGTGACCCCGCCCGCGATCGGCCTCCCTACCTAGTTCCTAGCCTCCTAGGATGCTCTAGCGGCGGTGCCGCACCCCACAAAGGACGCCTTCGGCGCCGAGTTCACAGTTTCCAGTCCAGCCGCCGCTGCCTTGTTCATCACGACGGGCCGCCGCCGGCTCGGTCGCCGGGGTGGGCTGCCGTTGCTGAGCGCGCCGCGGTCATTCGCGCCGGCAGTCGGTCGCCGGGGCGGGGCGTCGTTGCTGAGCGCCGCCGGGGTCATCCGCCCAGGCAGGCCGTTGTGGCTGAGCCGCCGCCGGCGGAGGAGTGGACCGTGACTGTGATTTCGACCGGGCCCGGGCCGACGAGCAGGATGTCGCCGTACACGGCCTGGCCGTCGAACGTTGCGGTGAACGGGGTGCCGACCGTGTGGGTGGACGGGCGGGCGGCGACGATCGTGACGGTTGCCTCCAAGCGCAGGTAGAGCATGCGGTCGCTGGGCAAGAAGCGGCCCCAAGCTGCCCGGTGGGTCGGCGCGTGCCGCAGCTCGGCCACCCCCAGCAGTTCTTGGCGGGCGGTGTGCACCTCGACGCGGTCAAGAGTCACGATGCCGGCCGGGTCGTCGGCGCAGCCGCTGCGCTTGGGGTCGGCGTTGTCGGCAACGGGCTCGCAGCGGCCCACGAAGCGCGGCGTCCGTGCCGACTCGGTCCCAGGGCGCGCCTCTTTATCCACAGGTCCGCAACTACGACGGCTCCCGGCCCGAGTAGGGTCCTCGACCGGCATCCCCGGCACGAGTCGCGGGCGGCGAATCGGTTCGCCAGCGGTGGACGGCGACGATCCCGGCGCGAGCCGCGGGTCGCGAATCGGCTTGCCGGCGGTGGACGGCGACGTTCCCGGCGCGAGCCGCAGGTCGTGAATCGGTTTGCCGGCGGTGGACGGCGGCGGTCCCGGTGCGAACTGTGGGGCGCGGATTGGTTCGTCTCCGGTGCGTGCCTCCCTGCGCGACGGCGACGACCCCGGCGTGCGGGCCTTCGGGTCCGGCGACAGGCCAAGCTCGATCCGAGCGTCCTGCCACCGTTGAAGCCAGGCGTCGACGTTGCCGTTGCAGGCTTGGACGAAGCCGCTTGTCACCTCCCAGGTTGGCAGGCGGCGGCCGCTTGCGGCTTCGGAGAGGCTGGCCTTCGAGCACAGAGCCCGCGGCGCGAGCTGGCGGTAGGTGGGCCCCCCGGCTTCGCGGCGTAGGGCTCTCAGGGCCTCGGCGAAGCGCACCACCACGGCGTGGGCGGCCGGGTCGAACGGGCGCTCGGGCCGGGCCATCGGACCTTCCCTTCGTACGAGGAAATTGTCCAGCCTTTGATTGTCCAAGCCGTCGCTTGTTTCGGCCAATACCCGGAAATGCCACTCTGGCCGACAGGTACGCAGGGGAGGAGTGTCCACATGACAGTTTCTCGAGGCCTGGCGGTTGTGGCAGCGCTGATGATTGCGGCTGCCGGTTGTGACGTGTCGGTGCGGCCGGCTCCGGAGACCACGGTTGCCCCCTCGCCCTCGCCGGCGCGTAAGGCCGCCATCGGCAAGAAGATCGACGTGCAGCGGGGCAACCTCAAGCTCTCGGCCACCCTGAAGCCGACGGACGGACCGGACGGCCCGGAGGGTGAGGACGCGCTGTTCTTCGAGCTTTCGATCGCCGTACGGTCGGGGTCTTACGTCTTTTTCCCGAGCCTCCTGAAGTACTACGGCTCCGAGGACAAGCCGCCTCAGCCCCGGGACACCGGCTACGACGAGGCCATGGTGCTCATCCTCCAAGGCGGCAGCGAGCAGCGCACGGTGTCGGTTTCGAACCCGGCGTCCGGTCCCAACGGCGACCTCGTGGTGGCCCTCTACCACCAGGACGGGACCCGGCTCGCGACCTGGACCGACAGGTGATGACATGGGGTGTGCCGATCGGCACGCCGACAGTCGCGCTTGAGGGAGTTCGAGATGGCCACCTGGCTGATCACCGGATCGTCGACCGGGCTGGGGCGGGCGCTGGCTGAGGCCGTGCTCGCTCGCGGGGACAACGCGGTCGTCACCGCGCGGAACACCGGCTCGGTGGGTGATCTCGTCACGACGTACCCGGGAAGCGCTCTGGCCTTGGAATTGGACGTGACCGACCCTGGTGCCGTGGCCGAGGTGGTGGCGCAGGGGGAGAGTCGCTTCGGGGGCGTGGACGTGCTGGTCAACAACGCCGGATACGGGTATCGGGCGGCCGTCGAGGAAGGTGACGACGAGGATGTGCGGCGGCTGTTCGCGACGAACTTCTTCGGGCCGGTCGCGTTGATCAAGGCGGTTCTTCCGGGCATGCGGCAGCGCCGGAGCGGGACGATCGTGAACATCTCGTCGATCGGGGCCAAGGTGTGCCCGCCGGGGTCGGGCTACTACGCGGCCAGCAAGGCGGCTCTGGAAGGCGTGTCCGGCTCGCTGCGGCAAGAGCTGGCGCCGCTCGGCATCAACGTCATCGCGGTCGAGCCGGGCGGGTTCCGCACCGACTTCGCCGGGCGGTCGCTCACCCAGTCGGCCACCGTGATCGACGACTACGCGGACACGGCGGGCAAGCGCCGCAAAGAGCATGACACCGCGCACGGCAACCAGCCCGGCGACCCGGTCAAGGCGGCGCAGGCCCTGATCACCGCCGCCGAGTCCGACCGGCCGCCGGCTCTGCTGATGCTCGGCACCGACGCCGTGACCGCGGCGACCGCCGTTCTCGACGGCCAGCTGGCCGAGATCGACCAGTGGCGCGAGCTGAGCGTGTCGACCGACCTCACCGACTGATGGGGTTCATGGTTCGATCGTGCGCGTGAGCGGATCACTCGCGGCGACCCTGAACCGTACTGAGCGCTGGTTCGTGCGGGCCGCGCTGCCCCAGATGATTGCCGACTTCTCGGCCCGGGCCCAGGTGGTGCCGCGGATGCTGCCGCTGCTGAGCGGGGCCACCGTGTACTGGCTGCTGCAGGTGGCCTCGGTGCCGACGTTCCTCACGCTGGTGCTGGGTTTGCTGGTGGTCGCGGCTATCTGGCCGTTCACGGCCGGGCTCAACGGGCGCCGGCCGCCGCGGCTGAGTCGGGGCGGGCTGATCGGGGTGGCGGTCTTCTTCGGTGTGCTGTTCGTGGTCGGCGGGCCGCTGGTGCACGCGGCATGGCCGGGCGCGTTCAGCGAAGAGCTCGCCGGCCCTTCGGGCGACGTCTCGCTGATCGTCGGGCTGGCCGGGCTTTTCATCTATCTGGCCGTCTTCGCGGGCGCCTATCTTGCTACCGCGTACGGTGTTGTGGCGGCCCTTCGTCACGCCCTCGGTGACTTGGCCAAAGGCCTGGCCGACGTTCCGCGTTCGTTCGGCCGCTCGCTGCCGGTGGTGCTGTTCGGCACGCTGTTCCTGTTCTTCACCGGCGAGCTGTGGCAACTTCTCGACAGGCTTTCCTGGGTACGGGTCTGGCTCGTTCTGGCGCTGCTGACCGTCATTGTCGGGCTGGCGACCTGGCGGGTGGTCAAGGGCTACGACGAGGACCCGGTGGGCCCGACCCCGACGCCGCAGGACCTGGCCGAGGCGTGCGAGGGCACCCCGCTGGCCGGGGTCGACGTGCCGCCGGCCGAACTGCAGCCGTTGCAGCACTCGCAGGAAATCAACGTGCTGGTGCTGCTGACCGTCCGCCAGCTGGTGCAGGCGGCGGTCATCGGGCTCGGCCTGTTCCTGTTCTTCGTGGCGTTGGGCCTGATCACCGTCCAGCCCGAGACGGCCGAGACGTGGATCGGGCACGAGCCGACCCTGCAGATCGGCCTGCCGGTCGCCCTGTTCAAGCTGGCCGCGCTGCTCGCCTCGTTCGGCGGGGTCTCGTTCTCGACCACGTCGATGACCAACCCCGACTACCGCCAGGAGTTCTTCGAACCCGTCCTGCGAAGCGTCCGCCGCCCCATCCTGGTGCACTCGGTCTACCAGGCCCTTCTGCGCCGCAGCTGATTCCGCGGGCCGTCACCCGGGGCGGCCAGTACCTGATCCATCCGGCCGGTTCAACGCGCTGCCGGAACGCCACCTAGACGCAGCTTGCGCCTTTTCGGGGCCGGTCCCGATCGAACCTTCGCGGGCCCGAGCGCCGTACCTCCAGGCGACCCTGACGGCCGCAGCGAGGAGATCCCCGATGGACGGGCTCGACGACCCGACCGAGACCTACCCGTTGCTGTCCGGCGCGGCCGGCTTCGCCTACCGAGCCGAGCAGCCCGGTGACCCCTCACCGGGCGCGGCCGGCTCCGCCTACCGAGACGAGGCCGCTCAGCCCGTTGATCGATCGCTGGATTCGGCCGGCGGGCGCAGCGGCCCGACCCGGCCGACGTCCGACGCGGCGGCGGCTCGGCCGGATGAGGAACCGCCCACGGAGGAGTTCGACGTGGTTCCGGACGCGCGGACGGAACCGTCGACGGGCGGGCTGCGGTTGAAGGTGCTGGCGGTGGCCGGCGTCGCGGTTCTGGTCGGGGTGGCCGCCCTGGTCATCTCCACCTCGTCGACGCCGGCGACGTCGGTGGGTAGTAGCGGCCCGGCGTTCGCCGCGGGAACGTTTGACCTGGCCAGCAACGTGACCGAGCTGAACCTGACATTAGGCCGGCCCGCCGACAGCCCGATCCGGGTCAGCACACCGACCGGCAGCGCCCTGAACCCCGCTGCCACCGTGGACGGCACCGACGTGCGGCTCACCACCCGCCCGACCGGCTCTGAGGGCGACGGCCGCCTCGACGTGCAACTGGACGACCGAATTGCCTGGACGATCCGCATGAACGGAGGCGTGCGGGCAGCGACGTTCGTGCTGACCGGCGGCACAGTCCGCGAGGTAGACCTGTCGGGCGGCGCCGACCGCGTCCACCTGACTTTGCCCGGCTCCGACCAGCCCCTGCCCATTCGCATGTCCGGTGGCGTCCGCGAGTGGAGCATCGATACCGAGGGTGAAGTCCCGGTCCGGGTCCAGGCCCGCTCCGGCGCCGGCGAGGTGAGCCTCTACGGCAAACGCGAACGCGGCATAGCCCAGAACACCGTCCTGACCACCGGCGACGGCTCCGGCCTGGACGTGACCGCGGCCGCCGGCTTCGGCTCCCTGGCCATCACCTCACGCTGACCACTTCCCGCCTGATGAGCGCGCAGTTGCCCGCCCACGCGATGTGCCGCCTGAGGATCGCACTCACACGCTGAACACCCAGCGCGCTGGCCGCTCGAGACAGCGATCACGCCGGCGCGGGCGGCTGCAGGCGGCCCTCTAAGGCCAGGTGGGTGAAGAGGGCGCGGTTGTAGGCGTTCATCTCTGGCAGTTCGAGCGGGTCGAAGAACTCGAGGTCGGTGGTTTCGGGGTCGGCCCGGTCGAGATGCCCAGACCAGGACTCGGCGCGGTAGGTCAGGGAGATCACCTGGCACTGGTCACCGTTGGGGTAGACCAGGAAGCACTCCGGGCCGGATCGGGCCGACAGCAGGGTGAGCTTTCCGGCGACGAGGCCGGTTTCCTCGCGAAGTTCCCGCCGGGCGGCGTCTTCGAGCTGTTCGCCCGGCTCCACGGCCCCTCCGGGAATGCACCAGGTCTGGTCGTCGGAGCGCTTCTGAAGCAGCACCCTCCGCCGGTCGTCCCAGACGAGCACGCCGGCCGCCGCCACCACGAGCGGTTCGCGGCCGACCAACGCTCGCATGCGCTCCACGTAGGACCGCGTCCCGACCTCACTCATGATCGCAGGATAGGCGGCCGGCTCCAGGGAGCGGCATCGGTCGGCGGGCGCGCCACGCGACACAGGCCGAACGCGCGGGGCGACGCGATCCGAATGCGCGGGGCGACGCGAACCGGACGCGCGGCGACGCGATCCGAACGCGCGGGGCGACGCGATCCGAACGCGCGGGGCGACGCGATCCGAACGCGCGCGGCGACGCGAACCGAACGCGCGCGGCGACGCGAACCGAACGCGCGCGGCGACGCGAACTGTACGCAAGCGGCGACGCGATCCGAACGCACGCGGCGACGCAAACCGAACGCGCCGGGCGACGCAAACCGAACGCACCGGGCGACGCGGGCGGAACGCGTCGGACGATGGGGTGGTCGGGCAGTTACAGCGGTGGCCTCCAGTCGGGTGGGTCGGCGGGGTGGAGGGTGGGGTCGTCGACGGGGAAAGTGCGGACCGGGCCGGGCGGCGTGAGCGGCCCCTCGAAGCGGACGGTCACCCGGCCGCGGCCGCTGCCCCAGACCCAGCCGGGGCCGTGTTCGTCGTGGTGGACGTCCTGGCCGGGGCGCCATTCGGCCGCCGCGGCTGGGGCCGGCGTAACCGAAGCTTCCGGTTCGAGGGGTTCGGGTTCGGTGGTGGTGGCCGCGGCGCCGAAGAGGTCGTCCTGGACGAAGTCGGCCAGGGTGGTCGCGCCGACTCCCAGCAGGCGGATGCCGGATGAGGTGTCGACCTCGGCGAGCAGGCGGCGGGCGAACTGGGCGACCAGCCTCGGGTCGTCAGTGGGCTGGGAGCGGGTGGCCGAGCGGGTGATCGTCGTGAAGTCGTGGTGTCGCACCTTGATGGTGACCGTGCGGGCGGAGAGGCCGCCGGCTCGTAGGCGGCCGCCGACTCGGGTGGCCAGCAGGTCGATCTCGTGGTTGAGGCGGTTGCGGTCGGTGAGGTCGACGTCGAACGTTTCTTCGGCCGAGACGGACTTGGCCTCGCGTTCGCCGACGATCGGGCGGTCGTCGTCGGCGCGGGCCAGCCGGTAGAGGCCGGCGCCGTGGGCCTGGCCGAACCAGTCGATCAGCTCGGGCAGTTCGACGCGGGCCAGGTCGCCGATGGTGTGGCGGCCGGCGCGGCGCAGCCGTTCGGCGGTGGCCGGGCCGACGCCGGGCAGGCGGGTGACCGGCAGCGGGTGCAGCAGCGCCTGCTCGTCGCCGGGGGCGGCCACCGTCAGCCCGTCCGGCTTGTTCAGGTCGGATCCGATCTTCGCGACCAGCTTGGACGTGCCGAGGCCGATCGACGCCGTGACCCCGCCGGTGGCGACGGCGATTTCCGCCCGGACCTGCTCGGCGAGCTTGGTGACCGCCTCGACGGTGAGGTCGTGCCCGGCGGCGGCCAGATCGACGTACGCCTCATCGATGGAAACCTGCTCGACCAGGGGCGACACCTCGGCCAACAGCGCCATGACGACCTCGCTGGTCTTGCGGTAGGCGGCGAAGCGGGGCGCCAGGAAAGCCGTGCCGGACGGGCAGCGGCGGCGAGCCTCGGCGGTGGGCATGGCCGACCGCGCCCCGAACCGCCTGGCCTCGTACGACGCTGTCGCCACGACGCCGCGACCGGCAACCCCGCCCACGATGACCGGGCGGCCGCGCAGCGACACCTTGTCGCGCTGCTCGACCGCCGCGAACATCGCGTCCAGGTCGACGTGGGCCACACTCGCCTCACGCCTTCGTCCACCGCTCACCCGACAAGTGTCCGCCGGGGGTACGACAAGAATCGTCAGCCGTGCCGGGTCGGGCGGTAGACCAGTTCCTGCGTACGCCCGTCGAGCGTCCGGGTGTCGACGAGTTCCAGGTCGAAATCCTCGGCACCCCGGAAGATCGGGTCCTGCCCGTTCCGGCCGGTGATCACGGGGAACAGGCTGACCTGCACGAAGTCGACCAGGCCGGCCGCCATCAGGGCCCGGTTCATCGACAGGCTGCCGTGCGAGCGCAGCGGCACGTCCGACTCCTGCTTGAGCCGGGCCACGACGTCGACGGCGTCACCGGTCGCGATGGTGCCGTCGGCCCACTCGAGCGGGCCCTGCAGGGTGTTCGACACCACCGTGGCCGGCAGGTTGATCATCTTGGTCACCCACGGATCGCGTGCGGCTTGCTCCTCGTCCGAACCGAGCAGCTGCACGAAGGCCCGGTACGTGTTGGCTCCGAAGACCATCCGTTGCTCCCGCTCGTACTGGGAAAGCCGGTGATTCAGCAGTTCGGGGCCTTGCTTGCCCCAGTAGCCGGTCCAGTCGCCGGTGGCCGTGCCGAAGCCGTCGAGGCTGGAGAAGACGTCGAAGGTGTAGGTAGCAGTCATACCGGTTGGACCACCTTCGACGCCGGATCTCATCGCTCGCTGAAGCGCAGATGTTTGCGTTCGGCCAGTTCCTCCTCGCTGACCACGGTGAGGATCGGCGTCCCGGGCGGCGCGAACATGATGACCAGGAGCTGTGACTGCGCGTCGGCGAGATTGTTGGCGCCCACGTAGTGGATCGTGTCGCCGCCCGGCTCGAACAGCGACTCGCCCGCCTTGATCACGCGCGGCGGCTGCCCTTCCAGCTCGAACAGGATCTCGCCCTGGGTCACGTAGCCGAAGACGGGACCGGGATGCCGATGCGGTGGGGCGCCCGGATCGCCGGGGCTGAGCGTGACGGTGATGGTTCTGGCCTCGGCGCCGTCCGGGATGAGGGCGGTCGCGTCGGGCCGGGTCGAGACGAGGTCGACCCCTGGTGGTAGCTGATTCATGTCTGCCTCCTTGAACAGCCAGGACAGGGCGGCCGCTGATTTCGTGACAACGCGCCCGTACGCAACTACAGTCATCGATGTATGGGAGCGCTCCCAAGGAGGTTGAGCCGTGCGCGTGAGGGTTCTGGCAGTCATGACGGCGGCCGCGGCAGCGGTCGCGGCCGGGTTCGTGGGTTCACAGTCGGCGTCGGCCGCGCCGGCCTGCACCGTGGGGTGGACGGCCAACAGTTGGTCCAGCGGGTTCACGGCCGACGTGCAGGTCACCAACGGCGGCGCCCCGGTCACCTCGTGGACGCTCTCGTGGACCTTCGCCGGGAACCAGCGCGTCACGAGCGGCTGGAACGCCACGGTAACCCAGACCGGCAACGCCGTCAGCGCGACCAGCGTCGGCTGGAACGGCCCCCTCGCGACCGGCGCATCCACCCGCTTCGGCTTCCAGGCGACGTACTCGGGCACCAACACGGCGCCGACGGACTTCAGCTTCAACGGCGTCTCCTGCAACGGCGACACCCCCACCCCGACGCCCACAACCCCAGCGCCCACCACTCCGGCACCCACAACACCGCCACCCACCACCCCGCCGCCGACGCAGGGCGGAGGCGACAGCTTCGAGGATCAGACCGGCAGCGTCCCGGGCGGCAACTGGGCCGTCACCTACCCCGACTGCTCCGGCGCCGGCACCGCCGCCATCGACCGCACGGTCGCGCACAGCGGCTCAACTTCCTTGCGCATCAACGGCGCCGCCGGCTACTGCAACCACGTCTTCGTCCGCAACACCCAGATCCTCGGCACGGCGGCCAACGCTTGGTACGTACGGTTCTGGGTCCGGCACACGACCGCGCTGCCCGCCGCCCACGTCACCGCCGTGGCCATGCGGGACTCGGCCGACGGCAACCGGGATCTGCGCTTCGGCGGCCAGAACGGCGCCCTGCAGTTCAACCGGGCCTCGGACGACGCCACGCTGCCCGAGCAGAGCCCGGCCGGCGTTGCTCTCTCCAGCCCGCTTCCGGTGAACACGTGGAACTGCGTGGAGTACAAGGTCGACGGACGCGACGGCACCATCGAGACCTGGCTGAACAACACGTCCGTGCCCGGGCTGCTCGAGGACGGCGTGCCGACGCACGACATCGACAGCCAGTGGCTCAACCGCACGTGGCGCCCGGCCCTGACCGATCTGCGCCTGGGCTGGGAGAGTTACGGCGACGGCGCGGACACCCTCTGGTACGACGACGTGGCCGTGAGTGGCACGCGAAACGGCTGCTGAACCAGGCCGCAGCGGGAACCCGGTGAACGTGGTTGAATGCCCCGGCACACGTGATCACGGGGGAGAAGTAAGTGAGAAATCGTTTGTCGGGGCTGATTCCTGCCCTCCTGGCCGGCGCCGGGCTCGTGCTCGGCGCGGCCGCGCCGGCGATGGCGGCCGACGAGCCGCTGACGGCCGTCGCCTGGCCCGACGGGACATCGCGCACGCTGCTGCTGGGCGGGACGCCGACGGTCGTTCGTGGGCTGCAGATGGCGGAGACGCGCGGTCCGTCCGTTCCCGCCTTCTCGCTCGAGTTCAGCCGCACGGCCCCGGCCGGCTCGGACGATTACGCCAACGTGACCTGGGCCGAGGCCGGCAACAACAATCTGGCGTACGCGCAATGGGTGATCGAGCACGGCTACCCGTCCGTCGGCCGCGACCAGCTCGTCGCGGCCGCCGGCGCGAAGGTGCCGCCGCGCGCCTCGGCCGCGACCGTCAACCAGCTGCTGCGCCTGGGCACGCAGGCCGCCATCTGGAAGCGCACCGACAACGTGACGCTCGGCGCCTGGCGCGCCAATGCCGGCCTGGGTGCCGAGAACGAGTACGCCGTCATCAAGAAGGTGTACGACTACCTGACCCGGGCCCGCGAGGCGACGGGCGAGCCGCACCGCACGGTGACCTTCGAGGAGCCGGGCTACGTCGACGCCCCCGAGCTGGTCGTCAACGGCCCCGGCCGGATGGCGCTGACCGTCGAGAACGGCTACGCCATCACCGACAGCCGCTACGACGGCGGCACCTGGCTGATCACCCACGTGATCAACGGAGGCGGGGTGGCGTTCGTCCGCTCGATCGACCCCGACCGGATCACCAAGGTGACGGCCACCGCCGAGCACGGCGTCACGCCCGGCCTGGTCTTCCAGGCCGACGACGCCCCGCTGGTCACGCCGGCCCGCGCCTACGGCGACCCGGTCTCGGGCACCTTCGAGAAGAACTACCCGAAGTACAACGGCCCGGTCCCGACGCCCAGCCCCGCTCCCGGCGGCGGCGGCACCACCGAACCCACCGCGCCGGCCTCGCCGAGCGCGTCCCCGACGAAGACGGCCGCCCCGGCTCCGGCGCCCACGGACGGCGGCGAGGGCGGCGGCCTGCCGGTCACCGGCGCCCCGACCGGCGCCGTGCTGGGCGGCGGCGCGCTGCTGCTGGCCGCGGGCGCCGTCGCGGTGCTGCTCGTGCGGCGCCGACGGCTGCGCTTCACCGCCTGACGGCTCAGCCGGTGGTTCCCGGTGCCGATGGGTCTTGAGAGACCACACGCAGGACGGGGGACCCATGAGCTGGCGCTCGTCGGCGGCGCGCACGCTGGGGTTCTCGCTCGCCTTCCTGGCCGCGACCTGGGCCGGCCGGCTGACGGTCATGGACGAGACCAACCTGAGCCTGGTCTGGCCGGCGGCGGGCGTCTCCGCGGTGTGGTTCCTGGTGCAGTTCGAGTCGCGGTGGCGCTCGGCCGACGTCGCCGCCCTGAGCTTGATCACTATCGTGGTCAACATGGCCACCGGGGCCTCGCTCTCGCTGGCGGTCTGGTTCGTGCTGGCCAACGTCGTGCAGGCCGGGTTGTTCGCCTGGCTGGTTCGCCGATGGGTGGTGCAACCCCTTACTCGTACGCGGGAACTGTGGCGATTGATGGCGGTCGCCCTCGTCAGTACGGCGGGCGGGGCGCTCATCGGGCCGACCGGCGTGTGGGCGGTCTCCGGCTCGTACTCGTGGCCGGCCACCGCGGTCTGGATGACCCGCAACACCGTGAGCATTCTGGTGCTCGCCGCGGTCTGGTTCACCTGGAGCCACGCCCGCGAATTGCGACTGCGTCTCGAGTACGTCGCAGTAGTGGCGTTGTCGGTCGGGGCTTACGCCGCTGTCTTCGGCATCAACCACCACCTCCCGCTGGCCTTCACCGTCATCGGCCTGACCGTGTGGGCCGGCTCGCGCCTGAACACCGCCTTCGTCGTCCTGCACGGCCTGGTCTTCGGCACGACGGCGGTGCTGTTCACGCTGCACGGCTCGGGGGCGTTCGCGTTCATCGGCTCGCACCCGGCCCGGGCGTTGGTCGCGCAGGCCTTCGTCGGCATGATCGCCGTGGTCGGCCTGGCCCTGGCGCTGGGCCGCGACGAACGGGTCGCCCTGGTCCGGCAGCTGCGCACCGAGCAGGAGGCCACCGCCGACCAGGCCCGGCTGATGACCGCCATCGTCAACTCGATGGTCGAGGGCCTGCACGTCGTCGACGATCAGGGCCGGCTGCTGCTGCGCAACCCGGCCGTCCGGCGGCTGATGGGCGGGGTGGTCAGCGATTCCGAGCACATCGGCCGGCCGGACTACTACGGCCTGTTCCACCCGGACGGAACCCCGGTGGCGCCCGAAGACGTGCCGCACCGACGCGCCCTGGCCGGCACCGACGTACGAGGGATGGACATTCTCGTCCGCAATCCCGGTGTTCCCCAGGGCCGTCTGCTCAGCGTCAGTTCGGCCGTGGTGCCCGGCGACCGGAACGGCGCCCGCTGTGCCGTCACCGTGTTCCACGACGTCACCGCCGAGCGCCGGCACCGCGACGAGCTGGCCGCCTTCGCCGGGGTCGTGGCCCACGACCTGCTCAACCCGCTGGCCACCGTCGAGGGCTGGACGGACTGGCTGACCGACGCCCTCGACGAGCCCGGCACGCCCGACGACCCGCAGGCCCGCGACGGGCTGGGCCGGATCAGCCGGGCCGCCCGGCGGATGCGCGGCATGATCGACGACCTGCTGGCGTACACCACCGCCCGCGACGCCGCCCTGACCCCGACCCTGGTCGACCTGGGCGCGCTGGCCAACGACATCGCGATCGCCCGCATCGACCAGGCGCAGAGCGCGGGCACGCCGGTGCCGGCCTTCGACATCGGCGAGCTGAGCCCGGTCTACGCCGACCCGGTGCTCGTGCGGCAGCTGCTGGAGAACCTGATCAGCAACGCGATCAAGTACACGGACGCGGGAGTGGTCCCACGGCTGCGCATCCGCACCGAGCACGCCAACCACCTGGTCACCGTGACGATCGACGACAACGGCATCGGCATCCCCGAAGGCCAGCACGAAAGCATCTTCGAGAGCTTCCACCGGGCGCACCGCGCCGCCGGCTACAGCGGCACCGGGCTCGGCCTGGGTATCTGCAAACGCATCGTGGAACGGCACGGCGGCCACATCTCGGCTTCCGCCTCTCCGGAGGGCGACGGCTCCCGCTTCACGTTCACCCTGCCCGCCGACGCCACCATCGCGCCCCCGCCCGAGGAGGAGGCGCCCGCGCCCGGCGTCACGCCGCCGTCCTCGTCGTCGCCGTCCTCGTCGTCTCCGGACGGGGAGGAGGAACAGCTTTTCGCGGCGGCCGGCTTCGAACACGCCTCGCAGCTCGTGCTCGACTACCTGCACGAGCAGCTGCCGCTGGCGTTCTGGGCGGTCACCCGCGTCGAGAACGGCCGGCAGACCTACCTGTATCTGGACTCGGACAACGGGTACGGGCTGCGCCAAGGCCAGAGCCATCCGTGGGAGGACAGCTTCTGCATCCACATGGCCGCCGGTGACACCCCGGCCGTGGCGGTGGACGCTCAAGCCGTACCCGCGTACGCGAAGGCCGGGGTCAACAAGCTGATCAACATCGGCACGTACGCCGGGGCGGCCATCACCGAGCCGGACGGCACGTTGTTCGGGGCGATCTGCGGGCTGGACCCCGAGGTGCGCGCCAACGACCCGCGGCTGGCCGAGGCCGAACCGCTGCTCGTGCTGCTGGGCCGGCTGCTCACCGCCGCGTTGGCCAACGACCGCCTGCAGGACCTGGCCACCAACGCGCTGCTGCGCGAGCAGCTGAGCGCCGACACCGACGCTCTGACCGGGCTGCCCGACCGGCGCGGCTGGCAGCGCATCGTCGAACGCAACCAGGCCCGCTTCGAACGGCTGGCCGACCCGACGGTGGTGGCCGTGATCGACCTGGACGGGATCAAGACGATCAACGACACCCGCGGTCAGGCCACCGGCGACGCCTACATCAAGGCCGCAGCGGTGGTGGCTCGGCGGGCCGTACGCGACACCGACTTCGTGGCCCGCATCGGCGGCGACGAGTTCGGCCTGGTGCTGCCCGGATGCACGCCGGCCGGCGCCGAGGCCGTCATGAGCCGCATCGCCGCCGAGCTCGACGCGGCCATGGTCGGCGCCTCGGTCGGCTGGGCGGCGGCCGAGCCCGGGGAGGGTCTGGAGGCCGCCCTGGACCGGGCCGACGCCGCCCTGTACGCGGCGAAGCAACGGAAACGCTCCCAACTGCTCTCGTCCCGCTACTGAGAAGGTCTCGTACGGCGGCGGGCCCGCCCGATAGATGTGGGCATCAGCCCCCTCTCCCCAGGAGCGTCCGCCATGACCTCAACCGTGCTGATCGCCGAGGACGACGAGGACGTCCGCGACCTCGTGGCCCTGCGCCTCGCCGCGGCCGGATACCAGACCGTGACGGTCAACAACGGCAACGACGCGTTGACCGCGGCCAACTTCCAGCACCCCGACCTGGTCGTGCTCGACATCGACATGCCCGGCCTGGACGGGCTCTCGGTCTGCCAGCAGCTGCAGGGCATGGCCCGTACGTCTCGCATCCCCGTGCTGATCCTCAGTGCCCGGGGCCGCGACCTCGACGCGAGCTACGGCCGCTCGATCGGCGCCAGCGAGTACATGGCCAAGCCGTTCGACTCGGCCGACCTGGTCGAGCGGGTCGGCCGCCTGCTGGACGACGCCCGCCGCTGAGCGGTTGCATTTCGCAAGCAGTCTGCCTACGGTGAACTCTGGTTGCAAGGTGCAACCAGAGTGGGAGGCGCAGGCATGGCCAAGCTGATCAACACCGACATCGTGTCCCTGGACGGCTACGTCAACGACGAGAACGGCAAGTTCGGCTGGAGCGAGCCGGTCGAAGAGGTGCACCGCTTCCTGAACGACCTCGACCGGGGCATCGGAACGCATCTGTACGGCCGCCGGCTGTACGACGTGATGGCCTACTGGGAGACGGCGCACGAGCAGCCCGGCCACCCCGACTACATCCTCGACTACAGCGAGATCTGGCGCTCAGCCGACAAGATCGTGTACTCGTCCACGCTCGACGAGCCGCGCAGCGCCCGCACCCGCATCGAGCGCACCTTCGACCCGGCGGCGGTGCGTGCCCTGAAGGAGTCGGCCACGCGCGACTTGGCGATCGGCGGCGCCAACCTGGCCGCCCAGGCCCACCGCGCCGGCCTGGTCGACGAGATCTGCCTGGTGATCTGCCCGGTAATCATCGGCGGCGGCACCTCAGCCCTGCCCGCCGGCGTCCGCCGCAACCTGACCCTTTTGGAACATCACACCTTCTCCAAGGGCACGATCTTCGCCCGCTACCGAGTCGACGGCTGACCGCCCAGCGTCGCCCCCCGCGGCCGGCCGGTGGCGGCCACCCGACCCGGACCGGTCAGTTCGGGTAGGCAACGACGCGGTCGCGGCCGGTTTGTTTGGCCTCGTAGAGTGCTCGGTCGGCCTGGGTGAGCAGCTGGTTCAGGTCGGGGGCGTCGTCGCGCGAGCAGGCCAGGCCGACGCTGATCGTGACCGGCAGCAGGCCGGCCGCGGTCGGGACCGGGTCGCCCGAGACCACCCAGTGCAGGCGGGCTGCCAGGTCGGCGGCCAGGGCCGGCGTCTGCGGGGTGACCACGGCGAACTCCTCGCCGCCGTAGCGGCCCAGCACGTCGAGCGGGGTGACGGCGCTGCGCAGGCGGTCGGCGACCACCCGGATGACCTCGTCGCCCACCGGATGGCCGTACGTGTCGTTGATGCTCTTGAAATGGTCGATGTCGATCATGATGGCGGCCACCGGGTCGCGGCGCAGGCGGCCCGCCTCGGCGAAGAAGTGGTTGCGGTTGTTCAGGCCGGTCAAACCGTCCATCGTGGCCATCCGGCGCACCTGGCTGAACAGGCGGGCGTTCTCGTACGCGGTCATGCCCTGCCCGGCGATGGCCGCCGCCACCTCCGCCTGGGCCTCGGTGATCGCGTTCCGGCACCCGACCAGCAGGATGCCGGCCTGCTGGTCGTGCTGGGCGACCGGGATGGCCCACCAGCTGCCCACCGGGCCGAGCAGGTCGTCGAACCCGGCCGTGACGGTGGACGTGCGCGGGCCCTGCAGATCGAGCAATTCGGCCGGTACGGGGTAGATGTGCCGCCCGATCTCGGCCGTGTCGCCGTGGGCGGCCGCGACCACCAGCTGGCCGTCCGCCGCCCCGGTCAGCAGCACGGCCGCGGGGGCATCGAGCGTACGGGAAAGACTGCTCAGCAGGCGACGCATCACCTCGTCGGGATCGAGCGACGAGCTCTGATCGGCCATCGCCGCGCGCAGCGTCTCGGCCACGTCGCGCTGGCGGCGGGCGGCCTGCACCGCCACCTCGAGCTGGGCCGCCCGCGCGGTCTCGAGCGACACCGCGATGTGGTTGGTGATCGCCTTGAGGATGGCCACGTCGTCCGCGGTGAACACGCCCTTGGCGATCCGGCTGTCCAGATAGACCACGCCGCGCAGCTGATTGTCGAACTGCAGCGGCGCGATCAGGATGCTGCGCAGGCCGTGCACCTGGACGCTGTGCGAGCCGAGCGCCTCGCCCTCCTCGCTGCCGGTCACCACGATGGGCTCGGCCGTCCGCCGCACCCGCTCGACCAGGGTCGCGCTGTAGCCGGTGAGTTGCCGCAGGTCGTGCCCGCCGCCGTCACGGCCGACCAACGGCACCAGCTGGCCGTCGCCCGGACCGGGCAGGAACAGCAGGGCCCGCTCGGCGCCCAGGATGCGCAGCGTCTCGTCGAGCGCCACCCGGGCCAGTTCGCGCGGGTCGAGCACGCTGGCCGAGGCCAGGCTGACCTGCTGCAACGCCTCGAGCCGGCGCCGGAACAGGTCGGTCGGGCGGTGGCTGTCGGTGGCGGCCCGGACGGGACTGGCCGGTTCGGGCCGCCCGGCCGGGAACTCGTCCTCGACCCAGCGCACCCGCTGCGGCCACTGCTGCTCGGTGGCGATGGTGTGGGCGGCCTTTGCCTGCAGGGCGGCCGAGGCGGTCTGATTCAAAGCGGTCAAGGCCCTTGCCCGTACGCGGGCCGCCTCGAACGCGATGAGCGGGGCGTCGAGCGGCAGCAGCTCCACCTCGACATCGGCCAGCAGCCGCACAGCCTCCAGCGGCCGCCCGTCGAGCCGCTGGAACTCGGCGTGCGCCACCTGGTGGAACCCGCGCAGCGGCTTGTCGGTCGCCTTCTCGCCCAGCCGGTCGACGGCCTGCTCGGCCGCCGAGCGCAGGGCCTCCCGGCTCTCCGACAGCCCCGCCCGGTGCCAGCGGGCGAGCCGGCCCAGCGCCTCGAACACGAAGAACACCCGCTGCTCGGGGACCATCGAGCCGGGCTTCATCCGCAGCGCCGCGAACTCGGCCGTGAGCTGGTCGAACGGCTCACCCAGCTGGTCGGTCTCGAACAGGGCGACCATCCGGGCCCCGTACAGGTTGATCAGCTGCATCGGGTTGTCCGGGTTGGCCAGCAGGAACCGGCGCAGCGCCTCGATGTGCGAGGCGGCCTCGTCGGCCCGGCCCAGCTGAGCGGCGATGATGGCGGCCACCGCACGCACCGCGGCCCCCTCGGCCTCGGCGCCCGGACCGAGCCGGGCCCGCCCGCGACGCAGCCAGGCCTCGGCGTCGGCGGTGCGCCCGCGCTTGTAGAACTGCATGCACACGCCGCCCACGCCGGTCAGGTAGTCGCCCAGCTCGAGCCACTTCTCGTGCTCGATCAGCACCCGGCCCCAGATGTGACTGTCCTCGTCGCGGCCACCGAAGTGGCTGCCCACGCCGCGCTTCCACTCGACGTAGCCGACCAGTTCCGGGTCGCCGCTCTCGGCCGCGACGGCGGCGGCCCGGTCGAACAGGCGGTCGGCGAACTTCGGCTTGCCGGCCACGTCGGCGATGACGCCCAGCCCGGCCATGTGCTGCGCGTACTCGCGACCCGGGCCGAGCCGGTTGATCGGATAGAGCGCGCGGAAGCTCATCACCGCCCGCATGACCCGGTGCATCCGCATCGACAGCGAATAGGTGGCGATGTCGTACAGGATGGCCTGCAGCCGATAGCGCTCTCGGCGGCGGCCGTCGGCGGTGCCGAACCCTATTCGCGTACGCCCGACGAAGAGCCCGAGCAGCAAGGAGATCAGCGTCGTCACGGCCAGGCCGGGCCGGCTACGCGGCAACGGTGAGCCCAGCTCGGACAGTCCGCGGCGGACGGCGTCGAACGCGCGGTCCGGGTTCCAGGCGCTGTTGTGGACGAGGGCCACCAGGGCCCGGATCTCGGCCCGGCGCAGCTTGTCCGGCTCGCCGCGCAGCGCCTGGTCCAGGTGGCGCAGGGCCTGGGAGAAGCGGCCGGTGCGCGCGCAGCTGGTGCCCAGCGCGACGAAGAACCCCGGCTGCGGGGTCAGCCCCGCGGCGTCGGCGGCCCGGGCGGCCACCTCGAGGAACTCGCGGGCCTCGGCCGGCGCGTGCTCGGCCAAGGCCAACCGGCCGGCCGCGTATCCGCTGAGGTAGACCCGCTCGGGCCGGCGACCGGGTTCACCGCGTGCGTAGTGGCGGGCCGTCGCGTACACGAAACGAGGACTGTCGAGGCGGGCGTTGTCCAGCACCTCGGCGATGCGCTGGTGCAACCGGCGTTCCGTCTGCCCGTCCAGTCCGGCCAGCAGGGCCTCGCGGATCCGGTCGTGGCGGAACCGGTAGCCGTCCGGACCGGAAGCGATCACCAGCCGCCGCGACTCGGCCTCGGCCAGCAACGCCCGGGCCCGGCGGGGCTCGCTGTCGCAGACCGCCGCGACGAGGTCGGACGGGAACCAGCGCCCGGCGGCGGCCCCGGTGATCAGCAGATGGCGGCTCTCCAGCCCGAGGCCGTCGATGCGCTGCAGCACCAGGTCGGCCGCGTCGCCGGTGACGTCGATGCGGTCCAGGCCGGCCAGGTCGAGCCGCCACTCGCCCCACGCCGGCGAGATCAGCCCGGCGTCGATGACCGCCCGCACGTACTCGCCGACCGTGAACGGGTTGCCGCCGGCCCGCGCCGCGAGTTCCCGCACCTGCTCACCCGGCAGCTGCACGGCGCCCAGCAGATCGTCGACCAGCCGGGCCACCGCGTCCTGCCCGAGCGGGCCGAGCGTGATCCGCGTGTCCAGAGTGGTGTCCATGTCCGTACCGAACCGGTCAAGCGCCGGCGCGTCGCCCGCGCCGTCCCGGGCGGTGGCGATGACCAGCAGGGGAGTGGCGGTCAGGCGGCTGGTCATCTGCTGCAGCACGCGGCGGGTCGGGCCGTCCAGCCACTGCACGTCGTCGATGTGCACGACGGCGCCCTGGAACTCGTCGGCCAGCCCGATCAGGAACGCCGACACCGCGTGGGTGAACTGCTCGTGCCGGCTCTGCTCGCCGATCTCGGGCATCTGCACCAGGTCGGCCAGCAGCGGCGACAGGCTGTGCAGCAGCGGCCCGCCGCGCCCGGCCGCCCGGCGCAGCCGTTCCACGGCCTGGTCGCGGTCGCGGGCGGGCAGCCGCTCGACAGTGCGCAGGTACCGCTCGACGGCGACTCGCAGCGGCGCCAGCGGCACCGGATCGTCCGGCATGCACTTGCCGTGCAGCACGAGGTCGCCGTCCACCGCGACGGCGTTGGTCAGTTCGCGTACGAGCCGGGTCTTGCCCGCCCCGGCCGGGCCCTCCACGATGACCGCCCCGCCGGTGCCGTCGCGGGCCTGCAGCCAGCG
Source organism: Paractinoplanes pyxinae (assembly GCF_026626335.1). Taxonomy (GTDB): domain Bacteria; phylum Actinomycetota; class Actinomycetes; order Mycobacteriales; family Micromonosporaceae; genus Actinoplanes; species Actinoplanes pyxinae. The sequence goes on from NZ_JAPNTZ010000001.1 coordinate 474,334, forward strand.
GTTGGCCAGCGTGATCATCTCTTGGTCGCGGCCGACCAGCAGCACCGGCCCGGCCGGCTGGATCGGCCGCCGGTCGGTGGCCACCGGGAACGGGCCCGCGGCGGCCCGGCGCAGGTCGCTGAGCAGGCTCTCGCCGCTCTGGTAGCGGTCGTCGGGGTCCTTGGCCATGAGCGTGGCGATGATCGCGGCCAGGGTGGGCGAGACGGCCCGGTTGCGCTCGTGGGCGTCGGGAATGGGCGCGGTGGCGTGCAGGCGGATCAGCTCGCCCGCGTCCGGCGACCGGTAGGGCGGCTCGCCGGTGACACATTCGAACAGCAGGACACCCAACGCGTACAGGTCGGACCGGCCGTCGACCGGACGTTTGAGCATCCCGGTCTGCTCGGGCGGGCTGTACGCCGGGGTGCCCGCGACCCCGCCGTCGTACGCCCCGTCCCGCACGGCGAGACCGAAGTCGATCAGGCGCGCGGTGCCGGCCGGCTCCACGATGACGTTGTCCGGCTTGATGTCGCGGTGCACCAGCCCGGCGCTGTGCGCGGCGGCCAGCGGCCCGGCCAGGTCGATCGCCAGCCGTACGGCCATGTCCTCGTCGAACGGCCCGCGGCGCAGGGCCTGGGTCAGCGAGGACCCCTCGACGTACTCGAGGACCAGGTACGGGCCGGCGACCGTCTCGCCCACCTCGAAGATCCGGGGCAGCAGCGGATTCCCGACGCACCCGAGCAGGGCGGCTTCCCGCCGCACGGCCGTCAAGGCGTTCGGGTCGGCCGAGGACAGCACCTTGAGCGCATACTCGTCGCCGTGGCGGCGGACCCGGTAGACGGCCGTACCGGCCCCGCGCCCCAGCTCCGAGATCACCTCGAAGTCCGAAAGTGATCCGGGCGCCGTTCCGAAGATCGCGGTCAACGTGTCCTTCCCCACCCCTGCGAGCTATCCGGACGGTACGCCTTGGCCAGGTCAGACACCAACCATCGAAGGTCTACGGATGAATGCCCTCGGCGGTGAGCCGCTCGCCGATGCGGTGCAGGGCGTTGCGCAGCCGCCACTTGGCCGTGCTCTCGGGGATGTTCAGGGTGCGCGCGACCTCCCGGTAGGTCAGTCCGTCGTAGTAGGCCAGCAGCACCGCCTGGCGATGGGGCGCGGGCAGCGCGGCGACAGCCCGCCGCACATGCGTGTAGGTGACCGAGACCAGAGCGGCGTCCTCGACGTGATGGTCCGGCTCGCCGTAGGCCCCCGCCAGCAGGGCGTTCTCCTGCGTACGGCGCCGGCGCACCCAGTCGATGCCCCGCCGCCGCGCGATCATGCTGAGCCACCCGCCGAGCGGCGCACGGTGTGGATCGAACCGTTCCGGCCGCTGCCAAAGGTCGACGAACACCTCCTGAGTGATGTCCTCAGCGGCGCCACGGTCGCGAGTCATGTGCAACGCCATGCCGTAGACGATCGGGCTGTACGTGTCGTACACCTCGGCCAAACTGTCTTCGGACCCAGCGACGAGGCCGTCCCGCAGCCGAACGTCGTCCGCCGTAGGAAGCGATCGCATCTCAATCACAACCCAACGTGGCCGCGACGCTCAGCAGCTTCGTGGCCGCTTCTCGGTCGCCACTGATCACGGCACCGGAATCGGCCGGGGTCAGCCGCCCCGCCACCAGCCGGCAGAACCGCTCAGCCGGCAACGTGATCTCCGCGACCGGTTCATGCAGGCCAACCAGGTTGGCGCTGACGCCGGTCAGCGCCGAGCTGGCGACCGGCTCATCCGGCCCGACCAGATAGGTATCGACGCCGGCCAACGCCGAGCTGGCGACCGGCTCATCCGGCCCAATCAGGTGGGTGCCGACCCCGGTTAAGGCCGAGCTGGCGACCGGCTCATCCGGCCCGACCAGGTGGGTGCCGCCGCCGGTCAACGCCAAGCGGACCGTGTGGTTGTGACCGGCGGCCTTCAACGCCGCCGGCAGAAGAGACAGTGCAAAACCGACGATCCCCGCGGTTTGGCCCCCAGCCGGCGGACGCGGCGGCAGCCCGAGCACGGCCCGCACGTCCTCGGCGTGGATCCAGGTCTCGAACCCCCGCTGGATCAGGGCCTGTCGCACCGGCCGATGCACTTCGGCCCGCCCCGCCAGCCGAACCCGCCGATCAAGCAAGGCCCCGTCGTCCCGGTCGGCCGCCTCAAGAATGGCGTCCGCCTGCGAACGCCATTGCACCCGTACGTCCGGGTTCGACCGCCGCGGCCCGACATCAGCCGCGCCGGCAACCAGAGCGTCATTCTCCGACAGATGCACGATCATCGCCCGAACACTCGTATGCGGCCGCGACGGCCTCTGCCAAAGCTCAGCGGGCAGGTCACCCAACAGCCGATCGAGCTCAGCGACCTGGACGCGGTAGGCGTCACCCGGCCGCGCCTCGTCCAGCCGTCCGTCTCCCAGTCGCGCAGAGTCCGATCGCGTCTCAGCCGTTCGCGCGTCGACCGGCTGCGCCGCAACAGGTCGCGTGATCTCTGCGCTGATCAACCGTTCGCCGGCGGACTGAGCGATGTCAGATTGCGCGTTTGCTCGTTGCCGTTCGTCAAGTTGCTCGTTTTCTGTCCGTGCACCGTCGTTTTGCGCGTTTGTTGTTCGCGCGTTGTCCACTTGAGCGTTTGATATTCGCGCGTCGTCGGACTGCGCGCCGGCTGTTCGTGTGACGTCCGGCTGCGCAGTGCTTGCCTTCGCGCTGGTGGTTTCCACGATGACGGGCTGAGCGACCTCGGGTTCCCGGTCCTGGCCTGCGGCGGATCCCGTTCGCCTCCGCGCAAGTGGTTGCGCACTCGCTCGTTGCGGTTCGTCGAGTTGCGCGTTTACTGTCCGCGCACCGTCGTTTTGCACGTTTGATGTTCGTGCGTTGTCCGCTTGAGCGTCTGCAGTTCGCCCGGTGCCCGAGTGCATGTCTGTTGCTTGAGCGGTGTCCGGGTGCGCGTCCTTTGATCGCGCGGTGACCGGTTGGGTGGCTGGTGGTTGCGCGGTGTTGGGCTCGGGAATGGCTTGTCGGGTGGTGGCTGGGCGGGCGGCCAGGGCGGCGGCCAGCACTCGAGGGCGTAGGGCTGGGTCGGGTGGGCGGGCGGCGGTCACTCCGATCCACTCGGCTGTGCGCGAGAGGGTGTCGACCTCGGCGGCGCAGGATGGGCAGCTTCGCAGGTGCTCGGCGACGGCCATGGTTTCGGCCGGGGAGCACGCGCCGACCGCGTAGGGGCCGGCCAGGTCTCCGACGTGTCCGTTCTCGATCATTTTGTCTCCGATCCGGCGACTCCGCGCAGAGTTGCACCGCCGATGCGCATTTCGTGTCGGCAACCCGAAACTGTCGCGAGGGAGACATGAGCGAGAACCGTCCAAATGTGCGCGCCCGGCGAACGAAGGTTGTCCATTCGTTGCTCGAGGGGAGTCGTTCGATGTTCGGATCGCTCATTCCGATGCTCGCTGTCGGCACATTGGCTGCCGGCTTGTTCGGCGGAGTTCCGCCGGCCGCAGGGGCCGGCCTTGACGGTGGCGATTGCTGCGTGCGGTCGCTGCGGGCCGGGGTCGACGTCGTGGGTGGCGCCACCGGCATGCGAGATGTGCGGGCCGGGGCCGGCGTTGCCGGGGATGCGTCCGGCATGCGAGATGTGCGGGCCGGGGCCGGCGTTGCCGGGGATGCCTCCGGCGTGCGAGATGTGCGGGTCGAGGCCGGCTTTGCGAAGGGCGCCTACCGCGCGCGAAATGGGCAGGCTGGGGCTGGCATCGCTGGGGACGCTCACCGCGTGCGAAGTGGGCTGGCCGCGGTCGGCGCTACCGGAGACGCCTACGGCGTCCGTCGACTGCGTGCGGGCGGCGAAGTTGTGCGGGACGGGTATGGCGTGCCGCATCTGCGGGCGGGAGATCAGTACGGGTTGTTCCGGCTGCAGGGGTGGGTGCATGCCGAGGATCGGTTGTTTCAGATGGACGTTTCGCGGCGGCGTGGGGCTGGGACGTTGGCTGAGCTGATCGGTGGTGGCGCGCTGGCGAGTGATGTTCAGATGCGCACTTTGGGGCTGCGGCGGGCGGCCGAGAAGGGGCTCGCTGTGCTGTCGGGGGAGACTCGGGCCGCGCTCAAGGCGTACACGGAAGGGGTCAACGACAGGATTGCGAGCGGGGACCTGCCTGAGCAGTACAAGACTGTGCGAATCACGAAGGTGGCGCCTTGGACTGAGGTGGACAGTCTGGTGGTCATCAAGACGCTCGCGTTCAGTTTGTCGTTCGACCTCGACATCGACCGCAATACGGCCGTGCGCGGCTACCAGGCGGCGGGCTTCGACGGTCAGAAGGCGGTGTTCGGCGACTTGATGCCGTTCGCGCCGTTCTCCACCGCGTCACCGGTGAGCGATTCCGCCGCCAAGCCCAGCGCCGCGCCGGCGGGGGCCGCGTCCGCTGCCGAGCTGGGCGTCGCGCCGTCGGTGGCCGGACTCAGTGCGAAGAAGGCCGCTGTGCCGTCAGCGGCCGACGCTGTAGCGAAGCCAGCTGCCGTGCCGTCGGCGGTTGACGTTGTAGCGAAGAACGCTGCCGTGCCGTCGGCGGCCGACGCTGTAGCGAAGCCAGCTGGTGTGTCGTCACTGCCCGATGCTGTAGCAAACTCGGGCACGAAGAAGTCTGCGGCCGATGCTGTTGCGAGGCGGCATGCCGTCTCGTCGGCGGCTGGCTCCGCGGCAAGCGCGAACGCGAAGAAGTCGGAGCGGGTCGGGGAGCTTCCGCTGGCGGTTGTGCGTATGGCGGGTGAGTATCTTGCGCGGGCGAAGCGGGCGCCACTCATTGAGGCTGCGCTCAATCGCAGTGGGGATCGCGGCTCCAACTCCTGGGTCATCGGTGGGCGGCACACCGCCAACGGGCGGCCGATTCTGGCCAGTGATCCGCATCTGAGCCTGGAGACGCCGTCCACGTTTTATCCGATCGACCTGCGGGGCGGCGGGTTCGACGTTCAGGGTGACAGCCTGCCCGGCACGCCCTTCGTGATCCTCGGGCAGAACCGGGACATCGCCTACGGCGCGACCCAGCACTTCATGGACGTCAGCGACACGTACGCCGAGAAGGTTGAGACCGACGCGGGCTCGCCGAGCGGGCTGGCGACCGTCTATCAGGGCCGTCGCGAAGCTGTGGTGGCGATACCGGAGACGTTCCGGGTCAACCCGCGCACGACACCGGACACCCTGGAGACAGCGCCGCCCAGCGCGACCGTCCCGGAACGCACCCTCATCGTGCCCCGGCGTAACAACGGGCCCCTGTTGACGTACGACCAGAAGGGCGGCACCGGAATCTCGGTGCAGTACACCGGCTTCTCTCCGACCGCTGAGCTCGAGGCCTTCCGCCAGTTCAACCTCGCGCGCGACGTCGGCGACTTCCGCCGGGCCCTGCAGCATTTCGATGTGGGCGGGCAGCATTTCGTGTACGCCGACCGGCGCGGCACCATCGCCTACTTCACAAATGCCGAGGTGCCGATCCGCGAGGATCTGCAGGCCGGAAAGGTGCGGGGCAACCCGCCTTATCTGCTCCGCGACGGCACCGGCGGCAATGAGTGGCTTCCCGTGCGCCACCGTCAGCCAAACCAGACACTGCCGTACGAGATTGTGCCGTTCGCCGAGATGCCTCAGGTGGTCAATCCGCCGGCCGGGTTCGTCGTTTCGGCCAACAACGACCCGACGCGGAACAGCTTCGACAACGACATGCTCAACCAGCGCCGGCCCGGCGGCGGGATTTCGTATCTGAGCTTCTTCCACAACGGTTTCCGGGGCGGCCGCATCACCGACATGGTGAGGGCGGCCGTGCGCAAGGGCTCCGTCACCGCGGCCGACGTCGTCCGGATGCAGGCCGACACGACGGCGCTGGACGCCCAGTACTTCGTGCCCATGATCCCAGCCGCGCTGTCCCGCGCCCGCGGCAGCTCGGTGCCCGCGCTGGCGAAGCTGGCCCAGGACGAGCGCATCGTCGAGGCGGCCGGGCGGCTGAACCGGTGGGATCACACCTATCCGACCGACAGTGCGGCCGCCTCGATTTATGTGCTGTGGCGGGGCCGCTTCATCGTCGAGGTGTTCGACCGCCACCTGAAGAGCGGGCTGGCGGTTCCGGGTGACTTTCACGCCATGCAGGCGCTCAAGCGGCTGGTCGAGCGCGGGGGCGTGGGCGAGTCCGGCATCGACTTCTTCGCCGTGCCCGGCCTCACCGATCCGACGGCCCGCCGCGATTACCTCATGCTCAAGAGCCTCGGCGACGCGTTGACGCTGGCCGCGAGCGACAACTTCAAGGCGGCCTTCGGCAACTCCACCGACCAGCGCGACTACCGCTGGGGCAAGCTGCACCGGATCACCCTGGTGTCGCCGCTCGGGCCGCCCTACACCGTCCCGTCCGCGGGCAACCGGTTCACTCCGCCGCTGCCGGGGCTCTCCGGCATCCCGGTCGACGGCGGCGCCAACGTGCCCGACGTGGCCGGGCATCCGCTGCGCGCCGACGACCCCGAGAAGTTCACGGTCAGCCTGGTGCCGGCGCGCCGCTTCGTGGCCCAGGCCGAGGCTTCCTGCTGGCGCACAGTGGATTCCCTGCCGGGCGGCGTCAGCGAGCGCCCGGGCCACCCGTACGAGCAGAATCTCTTGCGCGGCTGGCTGGCCAACGAGACGTATCCGCTGACTCGCTCATGAGACCGCCGCGGCGCGGGCCCGCAGCGTCCGGCGGGCCGCCCAGACGTGGAAGCCCAGCCCGATGCCCCAGCCCACGATCGACCACAGCGGCCAGAAGAACAGTTCCGGCGTGGCGTAGTACCAGGTGAAGATCTGGCCCACGTTGGCCAGCACGTACCACGCGATATGGATCCACAACCACCATCGGATGGCGGCGTCACTCGGTTGCGTCGTCATGCCCCGAATGCTGACCGGGCCCCCTGGATTCTTACGGGATTACTTGTGGATCCAGGGGGTCAGGCCGAGATGTCGGCGTACGTCAGCCAGCGCTCGCGCGGGGACAGGCGCAGCCGGATCTTGCTCGGGTCGACCTGGCCCAGGGCGGGCAGCCGCTCCCGGATGCGCAGCTGGGCGGCCTCGGTGGCGTCGGCCAGCAGGCGCTGGACGACGGTGTGGTCGCGGTGTTCCTGCGAGAGCACGACGACCAGCTTCGCGCGGCCGCGGACGACGTCGCCCCGGCACAGGCGGGACTGGGCGTACGCGATGTCGCACCGCCGGGCGTGCGGCTGCAACGCCGCCTGCACCTCGGCCAGCAGCGTGGGGGTGTCGACCGTACGGTGGGGAAGTTGCCACCACAGCCAGATCGGGTAGGGCACCTTGCCGGTGAACGTGGCGCCGGTCTGGCGGCTCGACGGCGGGTAGCTGCAGCGCATCGCCGGGCTCACCGCCACCTTCCAGTCGGCGATGAGCGGCTGGTCGGCCACCTCGAGCTGATGACCCGCGCACGCGCTCAGACGGGGCAGCGCGTCGAGCCAGCCGCCCGACCACTGCGGCGGCGTCTCTTTGACCTCGGCCGTGACCGGCAGCACCAGGTTGATGAAGGTTGTCTTGCGCATGCTGGAGATCGAGGCGGCCAGCACCCCGATGCCGCGTTCGCGCAGGGCGGCCACGGCGGCCGCGGTCGTGCCGGTGCGGGACGGGCCGATGACGCTGGCGATGACCGCCCGCTTGGGGATCGAGGCCGGTGCGGCCGGGAAGAGCTGGTTGCGCGCCTGGCGGTACCTTTCCCGGTCGAAGCCGCGAATCGTGAACCATTCCCCGCGTACGCGGTTGAAGCGCTGGTCGTTGAGCTTGAGCCCGAAGCCGTACTCCTCGGCCAGCGCGGCCAGCTCCGTCTCGAAGTCCAGGCGCGACTCGGACATCTGCGGGTCGACGCCGATCGAGAACCGCAGGCAGGGTGCGATCGCGTCGCGCAGGCGCTCGTTGGAGCCGTCGCCCCGCTCGCTCTTGATGCTCAGCGGCACCGGCGCGACCGGGGTGTGCAGGTGCAGCACGGGGGCGTCGCGCTCGGCGGCCAGCGCGGTCAGCTTCTCGATGACCAGCGCCTGCATCAGCGCCTCACGGTAGGTCGGCGACCAGTGCGCGGTGCCCAGGGTGATCAGCACCTCGACCTTGCGCGTGGACTGGTTGAGGAACCCCGGGTTGGGCACGGCATGACCGAAGTACGAGTACGTGTCCCCGTGCCCGGTCTGCTCGGCCGGCCCGATCTGCACCCGGCCGCTGAACGCCGACATCACCGACGGCCAGGTCGACATGGACATCGACAGCCCGGCCGCCGAGAAGTAGCAGAAGTCGGTCGGCCAGCCGTTCGGGTCCTCCTTGTCGGGGTCGACGATCGACTCCGGCAGCGGCGCGTCGGCCGGGCCGTGGGTCAGGGTGAACTCGACCGACGAGAAGTGCGTGCCGGCCGCCTCGGCCGCTATCCGGGCCAGCTCGGACGACTTGGTGGAGTTCATCGGCTGCGTCATCTCACCCCTCGCCGCGGGCGTCGAAGAAGTCGTCCGGCTCGACCACCGGGCGGGTCGATCGGCGGGCGTCGCGCAGCCAGCGCGGCACCCGGGACGAGCGGGGGACCGGGCAGCTGCGGTGGATGCGCCGGGCGTAGAACTCGCACAGGCAGCAGATCAGAATGACGATCAGGACGCCCAGCGCGAGCTGGAACAGCCGGGTCATCTCGCGGTCGGAGTCGACCGTGCCCACCACAATGGCCAACGCCGTGGTCACCACCACCGAGGCGGCGGCGAGCGTCCGCTGAAATTTGTGCAATTGGCCGAGTACGGATTTGGTGCTGGGCAGGTCGAGCCGGGCCAGCAGCAGGCCGGGCACCAGCAGCAGCACGGCGACCACGGCGTCGGCCTGGTCCGGCACGAAGCCTTCGGGAATCGCCGGCGAGTACAGCCAGCTGATCCCGCCCGACAGCAGCGTGCCGATGCCCAGCACCACCAGGGCCAGGCCGGCCACCATCCGGGTGATGCTCTCGATCAGGGCCGGCGCCTCGTCGGCCAGGGCCATGAACGCGAACACCCGCACCGGCTCGGTCGACTGCGGGCTGAGCTCGACCGGCGGCCGCCGCCAGTGCGCGTGGGCGCCGTGCTCGCGGGGGTCGTTGTCGGTCGTGATGTCCCGGCCGGCCTGGGCGGCCCGCAGCCCGGCGGCGATGTTGCGCAGGGCCGGCCCGGGCAACCCGCTCTTGGCCAGGTGCTGCAGGCCGTCGGCCGCGTAGTGCGCGCAGAACGCGGCCAGCACGTCCAGCGAGCAGTTGCCGGCCGACAACGCGGTCAGCACCTCGTCGGCGGTCAGCCGCGCCGGCGGGGGCGCCGATTCCGGGCCGACCGGGATCGGCAGGCGGGCCAGGTATGCCTCGTAGCCGGCCAGGTCGACCAGCCGGCGGTGACCCAGCTCGGCCAGCCGCGAGGCGATGCCCTGCATCTCGAGCTCGAGCAGCTTGTGGTGGCCGCCCAGCCGGTCCGCCCGCCGGGCCACCGATTCCAGGTCCTGCGCCAGCACCTCGACGAACTCCTCGTCGACGTTGCTGGACATGACGAACCGGCGGACGCTGATCTCCTGCCGGACCTCCAGGGTCAGGTGGTACGCCTTGACCGAGCGCGGGATCTCCGTCTCGTACTCGACGACGAACTCACGGTTCACCGGCAGCACGTTCTTGGCCAGGTTGCGCAGCGGGGCCGGGCGGTGCTGGGCCGGCAGCAGCGGCGCCTCCCAGGTCAGGAAGCGGCGCGGGCGGTCCCGGCCGAGCTGCGCGACCAGCACGTACTGGCGGACGGCCAGCTGCAGCAGGCGGGCGAACGGCACGGCCTGGTCGTCGGCACCCACCGGGAAGAGCGCATCGAGGCCGTCCAGTGCGAGATCGCGTACGGAATGGGAATTGCGCAGCCCGGCCGCGTGATCGAGCGGGGTGTGCAGCCGCTGACCGGCCGGCGCGCCCACCATGATCAGCTCGGTGATGGCCGCCTCGATCAGCCAGCGCGACCGCTGGTGGGTGTGCCGCAGCTGGTGGATCGGGCCGGTCGGGTCGGCCACGTCGTCGTGCGCGTTGATCAGCATGAACAGCAACTTCACGAAGGCGGCCGCGGTGACCCGGTTGGCGTCGCGGTGCGAGAGCCGGGGCACGACGTCGCCGTTCGAGTCCCGGATGACCACGGGGGCCAGGTCGCGGCGGCTGTACCGCGACACCGGCACCCACAGCGCCGTCCCGCCCGGCACCAGCAGCGTCTCACCGAGCCGGCCCGAGATCTCGTCGAGGTCGACGTCGACGCTGATCGTCCGGCTCATGTGCCCGCGGTCCATCAGCGTCAGATGCTCCGAGAGCCGCGGCAGATGGTCGAGCCGGAACGACAGGTCCATCAGGGCCAGCCCGAGCGCCGCGTCCCGGCTGGGGAAGCTGAGCGGCGCGGTCGGGACGGGCAGGGCCCGGATCATCGTGCGCAGATGATCCAGGGCCCCGTCACCGCTGCGTTCGACGACCGTCGAGTGTCCGCGGAGGTGGACAGTCATGCAGTGATCCTTGCCGCAAGGTGGGGAACGACGGCTGATCTGTCGCCATGACGACTGCTAACTCACTTCTGATCCTCGGTGAAGTGCACCCGGTCGTACGCCCCGAAGGTCGCCGAACTGTACGAACGCACGGGCGTGGCGAACCCGCCCTGCTCGTTGGCGATCAGCGTGTGGAAGCCGATACTGCCGTCGGCGTAGCCGTAGAACGCGGCCAGGTCGTCGCGGCCGTCGCCGTTGAAGTCGCCCGCGGTGAACCGGGTCTTCTCCCACGAGCCCCACGACGACGTGCTCGACTTCCACGAGCTGAACGCGTTGTTGAAGCCGCCGCCGGCCTTGGCCGTGAAGGTCAGCATGGACAGGTTGCCGTCGGCGTAGCCGTAGAAACCGGCCACGTCGCCCCGCCCGTCGCCGTTGAAGTCACCGGCCGCGATCTTCATCCGCTTCGGGTCGCCCCAGTACGGGGTGGCCGGCGCGTACCAGCCGCGGACCGGGGCGGCGAAACCGCCGGCCGCGTTGGCCGTCCAGCTCAGCAGCCCGACGCCGTTGTCGGCGTACTTGTAGAACGAGCCGATGTCGGTGCGGCCGTCGGCGTTGAAGTCGCCGCTGAAGATCTGCATCCGGGCGATCTCGCCCCAGACCGGGGAAGCGGCGGTCAGCCAGCTACGGGTCGGATTGGCGAAGCCGCCGTCGGCGCGGGCGAGCCAGGTGAACAGCCCGACCGACTTGTCGGCGTAGTTGTAGAAACTGGCGACGTCCGTACGCCCGTCGCCGTTGAAATCGCCGCTGGTGATCAGCATCTGGTCGTACGAGCCGAAGCCGCTGCTGGTCCACGAGCGCAGCGCGCCCGAGTAGGCGCCGCCCGGCCCGGCCAGGAACGTGTCCAGGCTCAGGGTGCCGTTGGCGGCGCTGTTCAGCACGGCCTGGTCGACGATGTCGTCGCCGTTGAAGTCGCCCCGCAGCACCTTCATCTTCGCGACGTTGTAGGCGCCGTCCGCGCTCTTGAAGCCGCCGCGGGCGGTCAGCGCGCCGTTGGCCGCCGTGGTGAAGGTGAACGGGCCGGCCGCGCCGGTGGAGTAGCCGTAGACCAGCGTGACGTCGTCGCGGTGGTCCTGGGCCAGGCCGCCCGGGGCGATGCCGCGGATCCAGCCCGCGAGGTCGTCGATCCGGGTCTCGGTGGCGTCCCGGCGGGTCTCGTCGGTGCCGATGCACCCGCCCTGCCAGGACGCGTGGTTGAGGGCGACCAGCTCTACGGCACCGTCGGTCTCGCGCAGCGCGGGCCCGCCGGCGTCGCCCTTGCACAGGCCCGGCTGCCCCGGGCTGACGCCGGTGATGTCGAGCAGCGCGGAGCCGACCGCGCCCACCGTGAACTGCGCGGTGTGCAGCTTGTCGGGCACCCACGTGGTGGCGGTGCGGCCGAACCCGGCCACCCCCAGCACGTCACCCTCGACCGGAGCCGTGGTGCCCAGGGCGACGGGCGGGACGGTGGTCGGCTGATCGAGCTTGACCAGCTGGATGTCGCGCTCGGGGTGGGACACGAACCGGCTCGCCGTGCGCACCTGCCCGCCCACGGTCACCGTGGTGGTCTCGCCCGGCTGCTGGGAGCAGGTGGCGGCAGTCACGACCCACTGCGGGTCGATCAGGGCGCCGGTGCAGGCGCGGCCTACCCCGGGAGTGCCGATCTGGAGGCGAGCGACGAAGCCGTACGTTCCGTCGGCCGCCTCGGTGCCGTCCACGACCCCGTACGCCGGAATGCTCCCCGCGAGCACTCCGGCCAGCACGGCGGCCGACAGCCCGGCCAGTAGTGATTTGTACCGCAAGCGTGTCACCCCTCATCGACGACCGTCTCCGTGACGGTCGCCTGGATGATAGATGGCGCGCGATGCCTCAGCTGCCCCGGACCGACCGGCGGCAGCGATCGGCCAGGCGGTCGAGCGCCGCCACGAGCTCCGGCCCGTCGGCCACGGTGAAGTCGGCGTCGAGCAGCCCGAGGTGGACGGCCAGCTGGTACGGGTCGTCCGAACCGGGCGTGAACTCGCACCGGTCCGGCCCGAGCGGCCGCACGTCGACCGGCACCGGCATCCGGCTGCGCACGTAGCCGGCCGGGGCCTCGACCACCACGCGGGCCCGGTAGCGCCAGGTCGCCGTGCCGACGCCCCGGGCCACCCACTCGGCGATCTGCTCGTCGGGCGGCAGCGGCCGCGGCGTGAACCGGGGGCCGCCCGGCACCAGCGGGGTGATCCGGTCGGCGCGGAACGTCCGCCAGTCGGCCCGGGCGGCGTCCCACGCCACCAGGTACCAGCGCCGGCGGTCGTGGATCAGCCGGTACGGCTCGACCTCACGCCGGCTCTCGTGACCGTCGTGCGACCGGTAGTCGAAACGCAGCCGCTCCTGGTCGCGGCAGGCGGCGGCGATCGTGGTGAGCACCGACGGGTCTGCTCGCGGCCCGGCCGCCGGCATCGGTACGACGTACTCCTGGAAAGCCGCGACCCGGCGTCGCAAGCGCGACGGAAGCAGGGTCTGCAGTTTGGCCAGCGCCCGCACCGAGGCCTCCTCGACCCCGGTGACCGAGCCGCCCGCCGCCGCGCGCAGGCTGACCGCGACGGCCAACGCCTCTTCGTCGTCGAGCAGCAGCGGAGGCAGATTCGCGCCGCCGCCCAGCCGATAGCCGCCGCTGACTCCCGGGCGTGCGTCCACCGGATATCCCAGCCCACGCAGGCGTTCCACGTCCTTCCGAACCGTCCGCGTGGTCACCCCCAGCCGCTCGGCCAGCCCGGCCGAGGTCCAGTCGCGACGGCTCTGCAGCAGCGACAGCAGCCGGAGGAGACGGGCAGAGGTTTCGGCCATGTCTCTCTCTAATGCGGAACGATCGGAACCGCAATGGCCACCACGATGAGGGCATGGAACCCTTCCGCATCGCCGTGCCCCAGGCCGACCTCGACGCGTTGCACGCCCGGCTGGACGACGCCCGCTGGCCGGTGGACGTCCCCGGCACGCCGGAATTCCGAGGCATCGATGCGGCCCGGCTGCGCGAACTGGCCGATCATTGGCGTACGGGATTCGACTGGCGCCGGGCCGAGGCCGAGCTCAACCGCCACCCCCAGTTCGTCACCGAGATCGACGGCCAGCGCATCCACTTCCTGCACCTGCGGTCGCCCCGCCCCGACGCCGTTCCGCTGCTGCTGACGCACGGCTACCCGAGCTCGCCGGTCGAATTCCTCGGCCTGGCCGCGCGGCTGACGCCCGACTTCCATCTGGTCGTTCCCTCGCTTCCCGGGTACGCCTTCTCGACGCCACTGTCCGGGCCGGGCTGGACGATGGGCCGCACGGCGCGGGCCTGGGTCACGCTGATGAGCCGCCTCGGCTATGACCGCTACGGCGTACACGGCGGCGATGTCGGCGCGGGTGTCTCCGGTGCCGTGGCTGCCCTCGACGCCGCGCACGTCATCGGTGTCCACGTGGTCACCGACCCGATGACGGCCGCCGCCACCGCCACCTTCCTGCCCGGAATGGCCGACCGCCTCGACCCGTCCGACCCGGTCGACAAGCTGATCCGGCAACGCATGGACGAGTTCACCCGGGACGGCTCCGGCTATCTGGCCATCCAGAACACCAGGCCCCGGACCATGGCGTACGGGTTGACCGACTCGCCGTTGTTCCAGCTGGCCTGGATCGCCGAGAAGTTCGACGCCTGGACCCGCCTGCCCATCGACCGGGATGCCTTGCTGCTCAACGTGAGCCTCTACTGGTTCACCGGGTGCGGCGGATCGGCCGCCCACACGCTGTTCGACCAGGCGCACTCCCTGGACTGGGGCGGCCCGGTCACGGTGCCGCAGGCCTTCGCCGTCTTCGGCGCCGACGAAACCGTGCGGCGGCTCGTCCCCGCCCCGGCGGACGCCCATTGGAGCGAGTTCGCCGAGGGCGGGCACTTCCCCGCCCTGGAACCGCCCGAGCAACTGGCCGGCGATCTGCGCGCCTTCTTCGGGACGGCCTGACTACCGCGGCACGGCACGGAACCACGCCTCCCGGTCGGCGGGGTCGGGGCCCCGGTGGGGCAGGGTGGGCGGGGCCTCGCCGGTGACCGGGGCGTAGTGGTCGAAGTGGGTGGTCAGCACGGCCTCGCCGCCGGTCAGGTCGGGCAGAGCGGCCACCACCGGCGGGATCCGGGCCGACGGCAGGGTGCCGCTCACCTCCAGGTACTCGCCGGTGGCCGAGGTGTCGTCGATGACCGCGCCGGCCCGGCCGAGCAGGGCGGTCACCGCGTCGAACGTGTCGGCCGGCAGGTTGACGTCGAAGCGTTCGATCGGCTGGCAGACCCGGGTGCCGGCCCGGCCCAGGGCGGCCGTCACCACCACCTGGGCCAGGTGGCGGAAGTCGGCGGCCACGCTCGAGATGGACTTGTCGAACTTCTGGTGCGGACGGCTCTGCCTCGGCCAGTACTGCGAGGACGTCATGGTGACCACGCAGTCGGTGACCGGCCAGCCGTGGCGGCCCTGGCGCAGCGCGGCGCGCGCACCCTCCTCGGTGGCGGCCAGGAAAGCCGGTGTGAGGCGGCCGGGTTCGACGCCGGGGCGGAACTCGATGCCGTGCCCGACGGGGGCCGCCTCGATGCGCAGGCCCACACCGGCCAGGTACGGGTTGCCGCGCTCCTTGATGCGGTCCTCGGCCGCGCCGGTGCCGGCGACCCGCTCGATGCAGGCGGTCAGCGTGCCCGAGAAGCGCACCTTCACGCCGTACCGGTCCTCGAGCAGCGACGCGATCACCTCTTTCTGCACCTCGCCGTGCAGCCGGATCACCGCCTCGCCCTGCGCCTCGTCGAGCCGCAGATCGACCAGCGGGTCCTCGTCGGCCAGTTCGGCGAGTCCGGCGAACAGGGCCAGGCGTTGCGAGGGCTCGACCGGTTCGACGAGCGCCTGCCGGGTCGGCGGGGGAAAGCGGTACAGGTCGCGCCGCGGCGGATCGCCCACGTGCTGCCCGATCCGGGCCGACAGTCCGCGTACGGCGGCGATCTGACCGGCCGACGCCGCGGAACGCACCAGCACCCCGCCGGGCTCGCTCACGGCTATCTCGGTCACCGTCTGCGGCCGGCCCTCGGCCAACTGCACCTTGTCCCGTACGCGAAGACACCCCGACCAGAGACGCAGCCAGGCCCGCCGTCCGTGCCCGTCACGGTCGACGGCGAACACTGTTCCCGCCGGCGGCCCGTCGTGGGACGCCGCGCGGGGCATCAGGTCGGTCAGGAAGTGACGCAGCTGCGGCACGCCGGCCCCGGTGATCGCCGAGCCGCACGTCAACGGAGTCAGCTCGTCGCGCCGCAGAGCCCGTCGCACCTCGCGGGCCCGCACCGGCTCGCCGGTCAGCCAGCGCTCGGCCACGGCGTCGTCGGCCTCGGCCACCGCCTCCACAACACTTTCGGCGTCCAGGCCCAGGGCGCGCACCCGTGCTTCGTACGTGCCCTGACCGGCGACCTTCGTCAGGATCACCGGCGTCGTTCCCAGCCGGCGGCGCACCTGGGACACCACCCGCGGCACGTCGGCGCCCCGGCGGTCCACCTTGTTGACGAAAAGCATTGTGGGTACGCCGATCCGGCGCAGGGCCCGCCAGATGGCCACGGTCTGCGGCTGCACGCCCTCGACGCCGGAGATCACCAGGACGGCGGCGTCGAGCACGGCCAGCGACCGTTCGACCTCCGCGATGAAGTCCGGGTGGCCCGGCGTGTCGAGCAGGTTGACGGTGAGCTCACCGAGGCGGATCGAGGTGACGGCGGCGCGGATCGTGATGCCGCGCCGCCGCTCGAGCTCCATCGAGTCGGTGCGGGTGGTGCCGTCGTCGACGCTGCCGAGACGGGTGACCGCCCCGGCCTCGTACAGCAGCCGCTCGGTCAGGCTGGTCTTGCCGGCGTCAACATGGGCGACGATCCCGAGATTCAACAATGCCAAGGCGCAACTCCACGGTGGGACGGAAAAGGGTCCGGAGCGTGGAAGCTGCTCGCATTGCATTCTCCTCGTCGTCGGTGACGCGTACGGAATCACCGTGGCACGACGGACGGGCCGCCGCTACTGATTTACCTTGCCCACCGAATCCTCGTAGCCGGCCTGGGCGGGAGCGGCGGCCGGCGCGTAGATCACCCGGATGACGCCGGTCGGCAGCGGCTCGGTCAGAATCACCTTCAGGTGGTACGGGGTGTCGCCCTCGTCGAAGAGGCGGCGCCCCTTGCGTGCGGCCACCGGATGGATCAGCAGGCGCAGCTCGTCGATCAGGCCCGCCGCCAGCAGCTGCTGCACGATGCTGATCGAGCCGGGGATGAGGACGCCCTTGACGCCGGGGTCGGCCTTCAGCGCACGGGCCGCCTCGATCAGGTCGCCGTCGATCAGCTCCGAATTGCGCCAGGTGAACTCGAGCTTCTGGCGCGAGGCGACCACCTTGCGGGTGTCGCCCAGCTGCTTCGCGAACGGCGCGTCCTCGCCGCCGGCGGCCTCCCGGCCGGGCCAGGCGCCGGCGAAGCTGTCGTACGTGTCGCGGCCGAGCAGCAGCACGTCGGAGGTCTCGTAGTCCTCGGTGACGGCGCGGCCCATGGCCTCGTCGAAGTAGGGGAAGTGCCAGTCGGGGTCGATCTCGGCTACGCCGTCGGCCGCGATGAACAAGGTCGAGATGATGTTCGCCATGCCGGGTAGACCGGCGGCCGCCCCGAAACTCATCGGTCGTCGCGTACCGTCGGGCCCATGCGGCTGAGGTTCACCACGCGCGGGTCGGATTCGCCGTGGGTCAGCGAGGTGTGGAGCTGCGTCAATGACGGCGTGGCCGAGATGACGTCGGCCGCCGGCGTGCGGCTGGGTCTGGTCTTCTGGCAGCAGGACGGGCGGGCGTACGCCGGGGTCACCGGGCCGGAGACGCGGGCCGGCACGGCGCCCGTGCCGGAGGGCGCCACGTTCTCCGGCATCGAATTCGCGGTGGGCATCTCGTTGCGGGCCGTGCCCACGCCCAGCCTGGTCGACAGCGGCCTCGGGCTGCCGGACACCACGCACCGGTTCTTCCGCTTGGGCGGCGACCGGTGGGAGACGCCCGGCCCCGACGACGCCGAGGCTCTGGTCGATCGGCTGGTCCGCGCGGGCGCGCTGGTGCGGGATCCGGTCGTGGCCGAGCTGCGCCGCGGCGGCCGCCCGCCGGTCACCCCGCGGACGGTCGAGCGGCGGTTCCGGGCGGCCACCGGGCTGGCCCAGGGGGCCGTGCGGCAGATCGAGCGCGCTCGCGAGGCGTCGGTGCTGCTGACCGGCGGGGCTGCGGTGGCCGACGTGGTGACCAAGCTCGGCTACTTCGACGAGCCGCATCTGGCCCGGGCGACGCGGCGGTTCGTCGGGCGTACGCCCAAGCAGTTGCGCGACGGCGCGATCGGGACGCTCAACCTCAACCTGGATCAGACGACGTCGTAGATCAGTTTGACGATGCCGTTCTCGTACGCCTCGGAGTCGCGCAGCTTCAGCATCCGCTTGTCGTTGTCCGCGCGGCTGAACAGGCTCTTGCCCGCGCCGAGCAGCACGGGGTACATGAGCAGGTGGTAGCGGTCGATCAGGCCCGCCTCGGACAGGCGCCGGGCCAGTTCGGCGCTGCCGTGGATGAAGACGGCGCCGCCCTCGCCCTTCTTCAGCTCGGCGATCTCGTCGGTGGAGCGCAGGATCGTCGTGTCGCCCCAGCCCTCGGTGAGCTCCGACTCCGAGATCGTGGTCGAGACGACGTACTTGGGAAGGTCTTTGTAGCCGGCGTGATCGGCCGAGCCGACCCAGACCGGCGCGAACGCCTCGTAGCTGCGGCGGCCGAACATCAGCGCCGAGGTCTGCTCGAGCTCCTCGCCCTTCAACGCGTACACCTCGGGCCGGAACTCGATGTCCTGGAAGACCCAACCTCCGCTGCGGTGGCCCTCGGCGGGACCGCCGGGGGAGTCGACCACACCGTCGAGCGAGACGAACGCCGTATACACAAGTTCACGCATGCCGCCCAGCCTAGAAGTTGATCACGAAGGCGTCTTGGACGAAAACGACAGTGGTCCACCGCGACAACTCGATGGTCGTCATGTTGTCGGCAGCGCCAAAGACAAGGAGCCCGCGTGCTCGGCAGGCTGCTGTGACACGCAGCACGTGGAGGCACGATGAAGGCTTTGCGATGCGCGGCCGCGCTGGGGGCTGTAGTTCTCCTGGCCGCTTGCGGCAATGACGGCGGCGGAGGTGCCAACGGGCGCCAGGCCGTCGATGGCAAGACATTCACGATGGCTGTCGCGGGCGACCCCGGCAACCTCGATCCCCATTTCACGTCCCTGTCGGTCACCGGCCAGGTCGACCGCTTCCTCTACGACTCCCTGCTCGGCTTCGCGCCCGACGGCAAGACGCTGCCCGGGCTGGCCGAGAAGTGGGAATCGACCAGTACGACGGCCACGTTCACGCTGCGCAAGGGCATCACGTGCGCGGACGGCACGCCGCTGACGGCGGCCACGGTGGCCAAGAACATCTCGTTCGTGGGCGACCCCAAGAACTCGTCGACCCGGATCAGCCTGTACGTGCCGGCCGGGGCCAAGGCGACGGCGGACGAGGCGGCCGGCACGGTGTCGGTGACCTCGCCCAGCCCGGACGCGTTCCTCGAGCGCAACCTGGGCGGCCTGCCCATCGTCTGCGAGAAGGGGCTGGCCGACCGGACCAAGCTCAAGCAGGCCTCCGAGGGCACCGGCATGTACACGGTGACCGAGGCCGTGCCGGACGACCACTACACGCTGACCCGGCGCAAGGGGTACGCGTGGGGCCCGGGCGACTTCAAGGCGGACACGGTCGGCCTGCCCGAGAAGGTGGTGATCCGGGTGATTACCAACGAGACGACCGCGGCCAACCTGGTGCTCTCGGGCGAGGTGAACGTGGCCCGCTTCACCGGCCCGGACAGCCAGCGCCTGCAGGGCGATCAGTTCCTCAAGCGGGACGTGCTCGCCCCGACCGGCGAGATCTGGTTCAACCAGAAGGCCGGCCTGCCCACGGCCGACCTGGCCGTGCGCAAGGCGCTCATCCAGTCGGCCGACCTCAACCAGATGCAGCAGGTCTTCACCAGCGGGCGGGGGACCGCGGCCACCGGCCTGGTCGCCCCGGCGATGACTCCCTGCAAGGGCGACACGGTGGCCGGGACGCTGCCGGCGTTCGACGCGGCGGGGGGCAAGACGGCCCTGGCCGCCACCGGGGCCGTCGGCAAGAAGCTCGTCGTGGCCTGGGGTGGCACCGGCAACCCGGGCGCGCAGGCCGCCGCCGAATTGCTGCAGCAGCAGTGGCAGGCCGCGGGCATGCAGATCGAGCTCAAGTCGGTGACCACCACCCAGGTCGGGCAGATCGCGGCCGGGCAGCTGGCCTGGGACGTGGCGATGTTCCCGATCGGCGTGACCCTGCCCAGCCAGCTGGTGCCGTTCCTGAGCGGGCCGACCCCGCCCAACGGGGCCAACTTCGCCGCCTTCGACAACAAGCAGTACGCGGCGGCGGTGGCCGAGGCGCAGAAGATGACCGGCGAGAGCGGGTGCCCGAAGTGGGCCGAGGCCGAGAAGGCGGTGGTGGCCAATCTGGATCTGGTGCCGTTCGCCAACTCCAACGCGCCGTCCATCGGCAACGGGGCCGAGTTCAACCTGTCCGAGGGTGACGTCGACCCGTCGTCGATCCGGATGCTGGGCTGAGCCGTGGTTGCCATCGGTGGGCCGGAGAACGCGTGGGCCCGGTTCGGGATGCGCCGGGCCGGGCAGCTGGTGCTCAGCGTCTGGGTGCTGGTGACCGCCGCGTTCCTCATGATCCACGTGCTGCCGGGCGATCCCGTCCGGGCGTCACTGGGCCCCACCGCCCCACTGGCCCTGATCGAGCAGCGGCGGGAACAGCTGGGGCTCAACGACCCGCTGTGGCTGCAGTACCTGCACTACCTGGGCAACCTGTTCACCGGCGACCTGGGCGTCTCGATGTCGTCCGGGCTGCCGGTGCAAGAGGTGATCTCGACCCGGCTCGGGTCCACGGTGGAGATGGCGTTGCTGGCGTTCGCCGTGGCGGTGGTCGTCTCGGTGCCGCTGGGCCTGCTGATGGCCGTGCTGGCCCGCGACACCCGCCGCCGCGGCGGTGACTGGGCGCTGACCTCGGCCGGCGTCGTGGTCGCCACCATCCCCGAATTCCTGATGGCGGTCGGCTTGGTGTTCGTGTTCAGCGTCCAACTGGGATGGCTGCCGGTGGCCGGTCGGTCCGGGCCTTCCTCGTACGTGTTGCCGGTGCTGTCGCTGGCCGTCGGGCCGGCATTCATGCTGGCGCGCATCGTCCGGGTCGAGCTGCTGGCCGTGCTGCAGGCCGATTACATCCGTACGGCTAGAGCCAAACGGCTGCGGTCGGGCGCCATTTATCTGCGGCACGCCCTGCCCAACGCGCTGACCGCCACCTTGACCATCGGCGGCCTGCTGCTGGGGGCGCTGGTGGCGGGCACGGTGCTGATCGAGAACATCTTCGCCTGGCCCGGCCTGGGCGGCACGATCGTCGGCTCGATCCTGGCCAAGGACTACCCCACCGTCCAGGGCGTGGTGCTCGTGTACGGCCTGGGCGTCCTGCTGATCAACCTGGTGGTGGATGTGGCGCTGGCCGTGCTGGACCCCCGCTCCGCGATCCGGGAGGCCTGATGCCCGTGGCTTCCCATGCATCAAAGCGCTGGATCGGCGCGTTGCGGAGCCCGCTCGGCATCACCGCGGCGGTTCTGCTGGTCGCAGTGCTCGTGCTGGCGGTGGTGGCGCCGCTGATCTGGCAGGGCCGGGCCGATGCCGTGCAGTCGGCCGAGATCCTGCAGGGGCCGTCGTCGGCGCATCCGGTCGGCACCGACCTGCTGGGCCGCGACATCTTCGCGCGGGTGCTGGTGGCCACGCGGCTGTCGGTGGGGCTGGCCCTGCTGGCCACCGCGATCGGCGTGACCACCGGCTTGCTGCTCGGCACCGCGCCCGTGCTGCTCGGCCGCCGGGCCGGCCGGTGGATCGGCGCGCTCATCAACATCGCCGTCGCCTTCCCGGCGCTGCTGCTCGCGCTGTTCTTCGCCGTCATCTTCGGAGTCGGCGCCAAGGGGGCCGTGCTGGCCATCGGCTTCGCGACCGCGCCCGGCTTCGCCCGCCTCACCCAGACCATGACCGCGACCGTCTCCAGCCGCGACTTCATCGCCGCCGCGCGGGTGGCCGGCATCGGCCGGATGCGCATTCTGGCCCGGCACGTGCTGCCCAACATCGCCGAACCGCTCGTGGTCTCGGCCACGATGGCCGCCGGAACCGCGCTGCTCTCGTTCGCCAGCCTGTCGTTCCTCGGCCTGGGAGTGCAGGCGCCCAGCTACGACTGGGGCCGCCTGCTGGGCGAGGGCCTGGCCCAGATCTACGTCCACCCCGCCGGCGCCCTGGCCGCCGGCATCGCCGTGGTGCTGGCCGCGATGGCCTTCAACCTGTCCGGAGAGGCCGTAGCCCGCGCGATCGGCCTGCGCTCAACCCACGCCGGCAAACGAGCAGAAACAGCCACCGACCACCAGATCGCTCAGTCCGAACCCGAGCCGGACGCCTCCGACCAGCCCTTGCTGGCCGTGCAGAACTTGCAAGTCAGCTTCCCCACGGCGTCCGGCGAGGTCACCCCGGTCCGCGGCGTCAGCCTGACCGTCCGCAAGGGCGAGGCCATCGGCATCGTCGGCGAAAGTGGCTCCGGCAAGAGCCTGACCGCGCTGGCCATAGCCCAGCTGATCGAGCGCCCAGGCCAAGTACGAGCCGACCGCCTCGACTTCCTAGGCGCCGACCTGCGCGAGGGCGTCGAACAGAGCAAGAATGAGCTGCGGCGGCTGCTGGGGACGTCGCTGTCGATGGTGTTTCAGGATCCGATGACTTCGCTCAATCCGACGCAAAGGGTGGGGCGGCAACTGGCCGAAGTCGTGCGTGAGCATCAGGGGGCTGATCGGCGGACGGCTTGGCGGCGGGCTGTTGATCGGCTGTCGGCTGTTCGCATTCCGGGGGCCGAGCGGCGGGCGCGGCAGTTGCCGCACGAGTTCTCGGGTGGCATGCGGCAGCGGGCGATGATCGGGATGGGCGTGATGGCCAATCCCAAGCTGATCATTGCCGATGAGCCGACCACTGCTCTTGATGTCACCGTTCAGCGGCAGGTGCTGCAGTTGCTGGCCAACATCCGGGCCGCGGAGGACGTCGGGCTTCTGTTCATCAGTCACGACGTCACCGTGGTGGGGCAGGTCTGCGACCGGGTGCTGGTCATGTACGCCGGGCGGGTTGTCGAAGACCTGCCGACCGAGGCCTTGCTGCACGATGCGCGGCACCCCTACACGCGGGCACTGGTGGCCGCCGTGCCCGACATGACCACCGACCGGGACCGGCCGCTGGCCGTGATCCCGGGTCGCCCGCCGGACCCGCACGACCTGCCGACCGGCTGCCCGTACGCGCCCCGCTGCCCGCTCGCCAGCGACCAGTGCCGCCAGGAAGACCCGGCCCTGACGACGTACGCCGCCGGCCGTCGCGTCGCCTGCTGGCACGCCGACCTGGCCCCGGCCGCGGTGCCCGACAACCGCACCGCGAGCGACGAGACAAACGGCCTAGTGCAGGGCGACCCGGTCGCGAGCGAGAACACCGACGACCAGATTGCCGCACCGTTGGGAGGAGAAAGACCGTGACTATTGATACCGAGCACTGGAACCGGCGTCTGGCTGAGCTGGCCGAGAAGCATGACGTTCCGGGTGCGACGCTGGGCGTGCTGCTCGACGAAGAGGTGAGCGAATCGGCGTACGGCGTTCTGAATGCCCGCACCGGCGTCGAGACGACCACCGACTCGCTGTTTCAGATCGGGTCGGTCAGCAAAGTGTGGACGACCACGCTGGTCATGCAACTGGTCGACGAGGGGAAGCTGCAGCTCGACGCCCCGCTGGTCGAGGTGCTGCCGGAGCTGCGGCTGAGCGACCCCGGCGTCACGGCCAAGGTGACCATGCGGCACCTGCTGACCCACACCAGCGGCATCGACGGGGACGTCTTCACCGACACCGGGCGCGGCGACGACTGCCTCGAGAAGTACGCCGCGGCGCTGGCCGACGCGGCCCAGAATCATCCGCTCGAGGCGACCTGGTCGTACTGCAACTCCGGGTTCTCGCTGGCCGGCCGGGTCGTCGAGAAGCTCACCGGCGGCACCTGGGACGCGGCCGTACGCGAACGGCTGGTCGCCCCGCTCGGGCTGACCCACACGGTCACGTTGCCCGAGGAGGCGCTGCTGCACCGGGCCGCCGTCGGGCACGTGACGCACGACGGGAAGCAGACCGTGGCGCCGGTGTGGGGCATCCCGCGATCGGCGGGGCCGGCCGGCAGCATCGTCTCGACCGTGGCCGACCTGCTCAAGTTCGCGCGGATGCACCTGGACAACGGGGCCGATGTGCTCAGCGCCGCGAGCGCCGCCGCCATGGCCGAGCACCAGGTCGAGCTGCCCGACAAGCACCTGCTGGGCGATTCCTGGGGTCTGGGCTGGGAACGGGCCGGCTGGGACGGCCACCGGGTGATCGGGCACGACGGCAACACCATCGGCCAGGCCGCGTTCCTGCGCATCCTGCCCGAGAAGAGGCTGGCGGTGGCGCTGCTGACCAACGGCGGCAACGGCGCCAAGCTGTACGAGGAGCTGTTCCGCGAGATCTTCGCCGAGCTGGCCGACGTGCCCGTGCCGCACCCGCTGAGCCCGCCGTCCACGCCGGTCGACATCGATCCGGCGCCGTACGTGGGTGTCTACGAGCGGGCCAGCATCCGCCAGGAGGTCAGCGTCGGCGAGAACGGCCCGGTGATGCGGGTCAGCGTCACCGGCGCGATGGCCGAGCTGCTGCAGGAGGAGCCGACCGACTACCCGATGGTCGCGGTCGCGCCCGACCTGTTCGTCTGCCAGGACCCGGAGACCGGCAACTGGATCCCGGCCACCTTCTACCAGCTGCCCACCGGCGAGAAGTACGTGCATTTCGGCGCTCGGGCCACCCCGCTGTGCGCGAGCTGACGTTCGAGGACGTGACCGTGCGGTTCGGCTCGCGCCGGCTGGGCACGGTCGCGGTCGACGGCGTGAACCTGGTCGTGCCGGCCGGCCAGGTGGTCGGGCTGGTCGGCGAGTCCGGCTCGGGCAAGTCGACGCTGGCCCGGGCCGCGGTCGGCCTGGCCCCGCTGACGGCGGGCCGGATCCTGCTGGACGGCCGGCCCGTCCAGCGGGACAAACTGCAGATGATCTTCCAAGACCCGTACTCGGCGCTGGACCCGCGGATGAGCATCGGCGACTCGATCGCCGAGCCCATGCCCCGGAAGATGCCCGGCCGCCGGGCCGAGGTGGCCCGCCTGCTGGAACTGGTCGGGCTGGCCGCGGACCGGGCCGGCGCCCGCCCCGACGAGCTCTCCGGCGGTCAGCGGCAGCGGGTCGCGCTGGCCCGCGCCCTGGCCGGCCGGCCCGAGGTCATCGTGGCCGACGAGATCACCTCGGCCCTGGACGTCTCGATCCAGGGCGCGGTGCTCAACGTGGTCAAGGATCTGCAGCGCCGGATGCGGCTGACGATGCTGTTCATCTCGCACAATCTGGCCGTGGTGCGCTATGTCAGCGACATCGTGGCCGTGATGCGGCAGGGCCGGATCGTCGAGTACGGCCCGGTCGAGCAGGTGCTGACCGACCCGCGGCACGAGTACACGCGGGAGCTGCTGGAGGCGGTGCCGCGTCCCGGCGTACCGCTCGGGAACTGAGCCATGCCACTAGGCTCGACTGGCATGAGCCAGCTGCCGCGCGCCAGTCTCGGCCGGGTCCTCGACGACCTGGGGGCCACGCTGCTCGACCTGGTGCACGGCCGGGTGGGCTCGGCCGAGCCGATCGCCGGGATCGCCATCCACGACCCGTACGACGAGCCGAACCTGCCTTCGCCCGCGCTGGTGCTCGGCGTCGGCCTGCGTGAGCCGGCCGAGATCGCCGCGCTGCTGCGGGCCCTGGGCAAGCAGGGCGCGGCCGGTCTGATCGTGCGGGCCCCGGTGCCGCCCGGCGACGAGCTCCGGGCCGCCGCCGAGGAGTCCGGGGTGGCCCTGCTGGCGTTGACCCGCGGGGCTTCCTGGGCCCAGCTGGCCGCGCTGCTGCGCTCGATGCTGAGCCAGGGCGACGTCGGCGACGCCGGCCCCGAGATGCTGGGCGGCCTGCCCTCGGGTGACCTGTTCGCGCTGGCCAACGCCGTCGCCGCGCTGGTCGACGCACCGGTGACGATCGAGGACCCGGATTCGCGCGTGCTGGCCTTCTCGGGCCGGCAGGAGGAGGCCGACGAGTCCCGGGTCGAGACGATTCTGGGACGCCAGGTGCCCGAGCGCTACGCCCGCCTGCTGTCCCGCCAGGGCGCGTTCCGCGATCTGCACCGCAGCGCCGACCCGGTGTTCGTGACCCCGCCGGCCAGCGCGCCGGAGGACTTCTCGGTGCCCCGGGTGGCGGTGGCCGTGCGGGCCGGCGACGAGTTCCTGGGCTCGATCTGGGCCGCCGTGCACGAGCCGCTGACCCCCGATCGGTCGCGCGCGTTCAGTGATGCGGCCAAGCTGGTCGCGCTGCACCTGTTGCGGCTGCGCGCCGGCGCGGATGTCGAGCGCCGATTGCGTACGGAATTGGTCGGCACCGCCTTGGAAGGGGGCTCAGGCGCGCGCGAATCGCTGGCCCGGCTCGGCCTCACCGACCAGCCGCTGGTGGTGCTGGCGCTGGCCCCGGCCGAACCCGAGGGCGCGGCCGACCGGTCGGGCCTGGCCGCCGACCGCCAGAGGCTGACCGACGCGCTGGCCATGCACCTGAGCGCGGTGCACGCCGGAAGCGCGGTGGCCCTGCTCGGCGACGTCGCCTACGGGCTGCTGCCGGTGGCCACCGCCGAGCGGGCCGTCCAGGTGGCCGGCGAGTTCCTGGACCGGGTGGGTGAGCGGGTGCCCGCGCTGATCGGGGTCAGCCCGTCCGCATCCTCGATCAGCGAGCTGGCGGCCGCGCGGGCCAGTGCCGACCGCGCGCTGCGGGTGCTGCGCACCGATTGCGGGCTGCGGGTGGCGCGGCTGGCCGACGTCTACACCAAGGCGATGGTGCTGGAACTGCGCGATCTGGTGGCCGAGCGCGGTGACGCCCCGACCGGACCGCTGGCCAAGCTTCTCGCGTACGACGCCGAGCACAACGCCAACCTGGTCGAAACCTACGCGGCCTGGCTGGACGCGTTCGGCGACGCGGTGGCCGCCGCGGCCGCCCTGCACGTTCACCCCAACACGTTCCGCTACCGGCTGCGCCGCCTGGCCGAGGTGGGCGAGGTGGATCTCACCGACCCCGAGGCCCGGTTCGGCGCCATGCTGCAACTGCGGGTGTTCTCGGCGTAGCGGACGAGTCGGGGGCCCTCGACTCGTCCGGGCGCACCATGACACCGGCCGCCGCGGCGGGCAGGCTTCCCGCTAAGACCCATGAGGCGAGGGGGAACCGTGGCACGTCGTGCGCAGATCGAGGACCTGGTGTCGGTGGCGACGCCCGAGCAGCCCGCCCTGAGCCCGGACGGCGGCCGGATCGCGTACGTGCTGCGCACGGCCGACCAGGAGGCCGACCGCGTCCTGCGGGGCATCTGGCTCGTGGACGACAACGGCGCGCGGAAAAGGCTGACCAGAGGAAAGGCCGACACCTCGCCGGCCTGGTCGCCGGACGGCCGGCAGCTGGCCTTCCTGCGCGGCGGCGAGGAACCGCCGCAGGTGTGGCTGCTGCCCGCCGACGGGGGCGAACCCGAAGCGGTCACCGACCTGCCCAAGGGCGCGGGCGCCCCGGCATGGAGCCCCGACGGC
Organism: Paractinoplanes pyxinae; assembly: GCF_026626335.1. Taxonomy (GTDB): domain Bacteria; phylum Actinomycetota; class Actinomycetes; order Mycobacteriales; family Micromonosporaceae; genus Actinoplanes; species Actinoplanes pyxinae. The sequence goes on from NZ_JAPNTZ010000001.1 coordinate 501,660, forward strand.
ACGAAAATCGCCTTCTCGGCGCCCGTCGCGACGGCGGACGCGGACGAGAAGGCGCCGATCGTCACTGAACGCCTCGACTATCAGGCCGACGGCGCCGGGTGGCTGCGCGACGTCCGCAAGCACCTGTTCGTGCTCGACGTGGAGACCCGGCAGGTCCGCCAGGTGACCGAGGGTGACTGGCACGCGGGCGATCCGGCCTGGTCGCCCGACTCGGCCCGGCTGGCCTTCGCGGCGGCCACCGGTTCGGACGCCGATCTGGTGTTCCGCGCGCCACTGCACGTCCTGGACATCACCGATCCCAAGGCCCGGCCGCGGGTGGTCGGACTCGACGAAGGCGTCGCCGGGCCGGCCGTGTGGACGCCGGACGGCGACGCGCTGGTGGTCGTCGGCTATGCGGGCGAACCGATCGGGCACGCGCGTCTGCTCTACGTGCCGCTGGACGGCGGGCCGGTGCGGGACCTCGCGGAGAGCCTGGACCGCAACGTGATGCCGGGCGGGCCGGCCTATCCGGGCGCGGTGCCACGGTTCCTCGGCGACGGGCTGACGGTCCTGTTCTGCGTACGGGATAGGGGGTGTTCGCACTTGTACGCGGTGTCCACGGACGGCGGCGAGCCGCGTGCGGTCGTGGCGGGCGCCGGACGTGTGGTCTCGGGGCTGTCGGTCGCGGGCGACACTGCGGCGATCGTGTTGGCCACCCCCACCTCGTACGGGGAAGTTGTCTCGATCGACGTCGCGGGCGGCGCCGAAAGCGTGCGCACGAGCCACAACGAGAGCGACATCGACCTGTACGTGCGTGAGGAACGCGAATTCAGCATCTCCGACGGCACGGTCGTCCAGGGCTGGCTGATCCGCGATCCCGAGGCGACCGGCCCGCACCCGCTGCTGCTGGACATCCACGGCGGCCCGCACAACGCCTGGAACGGCGCCGCCGACGACGTCCACCTGTACCACCAGGAACTGGCCGCGGCCGGCTGGATCGTGCTGCTGCTCAACCCGAGGGCCAGCGACGGCTACGGCGAGCGGTTCTACAACGCCGCCCTGGGCGCCTGGGGTGTGGCCGACGCCCGCGACTTCCTCGAACCGCTCGACCAGCTGGTGGCCGACGGCACCGCCGATCCGCAGAAGCTGGCGGTGGCCGGCTACAGCTACGGCGGCTACATGACCTGCTATCTCACGGCCATCGACAACCGGTTCGCCGCCGCCGTCACCGGGGGTGTGGTCAGCGACCTGACGAGCATGGCCGGCGCCTCGGACGACGGGCATCTGCTGGCCGACATCGAGCTCGGCGGCCGCCCGTACGCGAATCCGGAGCACTATGCCGCGATGTCGCCGCTGACCCGGGTGGCCGACGTCGACACGCCGACCCTGATCATCCAGGGCGACTCGGATCTGCGCTGCCCGGTCGGCCAGGCCCAGCAGTGGTTCACCGCGCTGCGCGAGCGCGGCGTCCCGGCCGAGCTCGTGCTGTACCCGGGCGGCTCGCACCTGTTGATCGTCGAGGGGCCGCCGTCGCAGCGCCTCGACTTCAACCGCCGGATCGCCGAGTGGGTGCAGCGGCACACCGGAACCGGCCGCAAGCCGCTCGACGCCGCGCACTGGCAGCGGCGGCTCGACGTTCTCGCGGCACGGCACGGGCTCCCGGGCGCCGTTCTGGGAATCTCGCGCGGAGACGAGCTGGTCGAGGCCGCGTACGGATTGGTCAATGTGGACAGCGGCGTCGAGACCACCACCGAGTCGGTCTTTCAGATCGGCTCGATCAGCAAGGTCTGGACGGCCACCCTGGTGCAGCAGCTGGTCGACGAGGGCAAGCTCGAACTGGACGCGCCGATCGCCGACGTGCTGCCCGAGCTGACCCTGGCCGACTCCGGTGTCGCGGCCAAGGTGACCATGCGGCACCTGCTGACCCACACCAGCGGCATCGACGGCGACGTCTTCACCGACACCGGCCGCGGCGACGACTGCCTCGCGCTCTACGTGGACGGCCTGCGGGACGTGGCGCAGAACCATCCGCTCGGCGCCACCTGGTCGTACTGCAACTCCGGGTTCTCGCTGGCCGGCCGGGTGATCGAGAAGCTGACCGGCGGCACCTGGGACGCGGCCGTCCGCGAGCGCATCATCACCCCGCTCGCCCTGCGCCGCACCAGCACCCTGCCCGAGGAGGCCCTGCTGCACCGCACGGCGGCGGGCCACCTGCCCGGCCCGCAGGTCGCGCCCGTGTGGATGCTGCCGCGGGCGCTCGGCCCGGCCGGGCTCATCAACTCGACCGCGGCCGACCTGCTGGCGTTCGCGAGGATGCACCTCGACGGGGGCGGGGACGTGCTGAGCGCGGCCGGCGCCGCCGCGATGACCGAGGAACAGGTCGAGCTGCCCGAGAAGTACACGCTGGGCGACTCGTGGGGGCTGGGCTGGATCCGGTTCGGCTGGGACGGGCACCGGCTGATCGGGCACGACGGCAACACCATCGGCCAGTCGGCGTTCCTGCGGCTGCTGCCCTCCCAGGGGCTGGCCGTGACCCTGCTGACCAACGGCGAAGGGGCCCGCGACCTCTACCAGGACCTGTTCACCGAGATCTTCGCCGAGGTGGCCGGGGTGACGATGCCGCGGCCGCTCACCCCGCCGTCGCCGCCGGTCGACGTGGACGTCACCCCGCACCTGGGCACCTACGAGCGGGCCAGCGTGCGCCTGGAGGTGCTCGAGGGTCCCATTTTGAGAATGACCCAGACCGGGCCGCTGGCCGAGCTCAGCCCCGAGCCGGTGCACGAGCTGCCGATGGTGGGCGTGAAGGAAGACTTGTTCCTGGTGCAGATGCCCAACAGCGACGTCTGGTTCCCGGCCTACTTCTACCGCCTGCCGACCGGCGAGCGCTATCTGCACCTGGGCGTGCGGGCCACCCCGAAGGTGGCCTGAGATGGACCTGGCCGCCATGCTGGCCGACCTGCGGGAGCTGGTGACGTGCGAGTCGCCCTCGGACGACCGCGCGGCCGTGGCTCGCAGCGCCGAGGTGCTGGCGGGCGTCGGCCGGCGGTTGCTGGGCGCGGAACCGGAGCGGATCGTGCTCGACGGCCGTACCCATCTGCGGTGGCGTTTCGGCGATGGGCCGCCCCGCGTGCTGGTGCTGGGTCACCATGACACGGTGTGGCCGGTCGGATCGCTCGCTTCCCACCCGTACGAAATCGTGGGTGAGATCCTGCGCGGCCCGGGCTGCTTCGACATGAAGGCGGGGCTGGTTCAGGCCCTGCACGCGGTGGCCGCGCTGCCCGACCGGGACGGGGTGAGCGTGCTGGTCACCGGCGACGAGGAGCTGGGCTCGCCGACCTCGCGCGAGCTCATCGAGAAGGAGGCCACCGGGTGCGCGGCCGCCCTGGTGCTGGAGGGCGCGGCCGACGGGGGCGCGCTCAAGACCGAGCGCAAAGGCGTTTCCCTTTACCGCGTACGAGTGACCGGCCGGGCCGCCCACGCCGGGCTCGAGCCGTTCCGGGGCATCAATTCGACCATCGAGCTGGCTCACCAAGTGTTGGCCGTCCAAGCCTTGGACGATCCGGCACTTGGTACGACGGTGGTGCCGACCAGGATGACCGCGGGCACCACAACCAACACCGTGCCGGCGACGGGTGAGTTCGCCATCGACGTCCGGGCTCGCACGGTCGCCGAGCAGGAACGGGTCGACGCCGCGCTGCTGGCCCTGACGCCGGTGCTGCCGGGCGCCCGGATCACCATCGAGGGCGGCCCCAACCGGCCGCCGCTCGAGGCCGCCGCCTCCCAAGTTTTGTTCGCGCGGGCCCTGGCCATCGACGGCAAGCTGAGCCAGGCCGCGGTCGGCGGCGCCTCGGACGGCAACTTCACGGCCGGCGTCGGCACGCCCACGCTCGACGGGCTGGGCGCGGTCGGCGGGGGAGCGCACGCACCGGGCGAGCACGTCGTCGTGGCCGAGATCCCGCGCCGGGCGGCACTGGTGGCGGCGCTGATCCGGGAGGTGACCGGCCGATGAGCGACCTGCTCACCCCGGCCACGGCGGCCGACGCGGCGGCCGAGGCGGCCGGAATCCACATCAGACCGTTGACCGAGCTGGCCGAGCTGCGCGACCTGTACGAGCTGTTCGACAGCATCTGGCACTTCAACCCGGCCAATCCGCCGGTGACCCGCGACCTGTTGCGCGCCATGAGCAAGGCCGGCAACTACGTGGTCGGCGTGTTCGACGCCAGCGGCATGATCGGGGGCTGCGTCGCCTTTTTCGCCGCCCCCGACCGGCGTGAGATGCACAGCCACATTGCCGGCGTCACCCGCGCGGCCCAGAGCCGCAGCGTCGGCCGGGCGCTCAAGCTGCATCAGCGGGCGTGGGCGCTGAGCCGGGGCGTGACCCGGGTCAGCTGGACTTACGACCCACTGGTCAGCCGCAACGCGTACTTCAACCTGGTCAAGCTGGGCGCGCTGCCGGTGCAGTACCTGCCCGACTTCTACGGCGCGATGGGCGACTCCATGAACCGCGGCGACGACACCGACCGCCTGCTGGTGCATTGGGAACTGAATTCCCCGTACGTCGACCAGGCGGCGCACGGAGGCCGGCCCGAGCCTCGCGACCTGACCGGCGCCGTCGTCGTCCTGGACCGCACACCGGACGGGGAACCGGCTCCCCGCCCGGCCGAGGGCCGCACAGTTCTGGTGGCGGTGCCGCCGGATATCGGCCTGCTGCGCCGCGCCGATCCGGCCAGCGCCCGGCGGTGGCGGGTGGCCGTGCGCGAGGCGCTGGCGCCGTTGATGGACAGCGGCGCCCGGGTGACCGGCTTCGACCGCGCCGGCTGGTACGTGGTGGACAGGGAGGACCGATGAAACTCACCGGGATCGAGCTGCGACGGATCCGGATGCCCTTGGTGGCCCCGTTCCGGACGTCGTTCGGCACGGCCACCGAGCGGGATGTGCTGCTGCTGCGGGCGGTCACCGACGAGGCCGAGGGCTGGGGCGAGTGCGTCGCGATGACCGATCCGCTGTACTCCAGCGAGTACGTGGAGGGGGCGGCCGACGTGCTGCGGCGCTATCTGGTGCCCGCGCTAGCCGCTCAGCCTCTGAACTCGGCGCTCGGGGTCGCCCCGGCCCTGCACCGGTTCAAGGGCCACCGGATGGCCAAGGCGGCGCTCGAGACGGCCGTGCTCGACGCCGAACTGCGCGGCGCCGGCCGGTCGTTCGCCCGCGAGCTCGGCGCCACCCAGGAACGCGTGCCGTGCGGGGTGTCGGTCGGCATCATGGACTCGATCCCCGAACTGCTGGACGCCGTCGACGGCTATCTCGCCCAGGGATACGTCCGGATCAAGCTCAAAATCGAGCCGGGCTGGGACGTGGAACCCGTACGCGCGGTCCGCGAACGCTTCGGCGATGAGGTCCTGCTTCAGGTGGACGCCAATACGGCGTACACGGTTGGCCAGGCGCCTTTGCTGGCCGCGCTCGACCCTTTCGGCCTACTGCTGATCGAGCAGCCCTTGGACGAGGAGGACGTGCTCGGCCACGTCGAGCTGTCCCAGCGCGTCAAAACGCCGATCTGCCTGGACGAGTCCATTGTGTCCGCCCGATCCGCGGCCGACGCCATCCGCCTCGGCGCGTGCAGCATCATCAACGTCAAGCCGGGCCGCGTCGGCGGCTACCTCGAGGCCCGCCGCATCCACGACGTGTGCGTGGCCAACGGCATCCCCGTGTGGTGCGGCGGCATGCTCGAAACAGGCCTGGGAAGGGCGGCCAACGTGGCTTTGGCCGCCCTTCCCGGTTTCACCCTGCCCGGCGACACGTCGGCGTCCGACCGCTATTTCCGTACGGACGTCACACCCCCGTTCGTGCTGGAGGACGGCCACCTCCCCGTCCCGACGGGCCCCGGCCTCGGCGTCGAGCCGGTGCCCTCGATCCTGGCCGAGATGACCACCAGCCTGGAGTGGCTGCCGCTCTAGCTCACATGCTCGAGCCCGGCCCGCGCGGCGAAAGGGTCGTCCTGCTCAGTGGCGGCTGAGCAAGACGACCCGGTCTGTCGCGGTCAGAGCTGGCCGAGCAGGGCCAGCAGGAAGTTGAGGATGGCGGCCAGCTGGCCGGCGGTCGGGGTGCCGTCGAGCAGGCCGGCGATGGCGCACAGCAGGTTGCCGAGCAGGTTGCCCGGGCCCGAGACCGCGTTGATCACCAGGTGGAGCTGGTTGAGGTCGACCGTCAGGCCGAGCAGGTCGAGGTGCAGCGGGCCGAGGACCAGGTCGAGGATCCCGCAGGTGGCCTGGGCCACGACGGCGGTCGTGCTGACGGGCTGGTTGACCGTGCCGACGGCGCTGCCGGCCGAGTCGGTGAGCGTACCGGTCAGGTTGCCGGTGGCCATCAGCTTGCCGTTGCGTGCCGCGAACTTGGTCGGCGTGAAGTTGCCGGCGAAGGTGCCGGTGCCTCCCTTGGCGTCGGTGAAGCTGCCGGTGACGGGGGTGGTGGGGACGGCGCTGGCGGTGGGCGGCGCGGCCGCTTGGGCGCCGGGGGCGGCGCTGGCCACGCTCGTGCCCGCCACGACCAGCCCTAGCGCTGCGAGCACGGACACGACGAGCATCGAGAGTCGTTGCCGGATCATCGTTCCTCCTGCTGCTGTGAAGTCCTGTCACCGACAAGCTTCGATGTCCGGGCGGCCCGGTCGTAGTGAGCGTTGTCATCGACGCGTGTTGACAAAAGTCATCCGAACCAGCCCGCAGCCTCGGCCACCCGGACCGCCTCGAGCCGGTTGCGGGCACCGGTCTTCCGCAGGATCACCGAGATGTAGTTGCGCACGGTTCCGGCGGTTAGGTGCAGCCGAGCCGCGATCTCGGGCGACGGCGCACCGGACGCGGCGACGCTCAGCACGTCCATCTCCCGAGCCGACAGCGGACTGCGCGGTGCCGCGACCATGGCCACGGCCAGACCGGCGTCGATGACGCGTTCCCCGCGGGCCAGCTGCCGAATGGCGCGCACCAGTTCACAGGGAGCGGCCTGAGTGCCGATGACACCCCTCGCGTGCCCGTCCAGCGCGCGGTGGAGCCGTTCCGGCGCGTCCGGCCCGGCCAGCACGAGCGTCGCACAGCGAGGCTGCTCCACGGCGAACCGGCTGAACAGGCGCAACCCGTCCTCGGTCAGCAGCTCGACGTTGACCAGAGCCACGTCCGGCGGCACGGCCCGGGCCATGTCGAGAGCTTCACCGAGCCCGTCCAGCTCGGCCACAACAGCGAAATCGTCTTGCAGGGAAAGGGTCGCGGCCAGGGCGCCGCGCAACAGATTCATGGGTTCGACAAGCAGAATGCGGATCACGATGGCCTCCCAGCCAAGGTTCAAGCTTCGCGGTGGGAAGCCGGCTTCCGTCCAAAGATCGGATCACCGGAGGCCGGCCGAAGGCCGTCGCCGGGTCATCTACACCGGCGAGGGCCGCGTCTCCAACCGCGAGTTCTAGCTGGGAGGACCGCAATACCGGACAGTACGTCCGGAGCCGCCGACATCAGTCAGCGAAAGAACAGAGGCGCCGGACATCTCCGGCCGCCAAGACGACGGAACAGTGCCCACCGGAGGCGCAGAGCCCCCACCGGAGTCCCGAACATGCCCCGCACCGGCGTCATACCCGTCCGGGTGCGGCGAACCAGGAGCCGGCACACCCGGCGCCGACTTTAACGCGACACCGGCGTGCCGCTCGCCGGCTCGCTGAGCGTCGGCGTCCACTCGTCCGTCGAGTTCGTGGCCGAAGCACTCGCGCGTCAATTCAGCCATCCACGACCAGCCTGGCAACACGCCGACACCACGGATGTCCATTCGCGCAGTACCGCTCACTCGCGCAACAGAACCGTTCATATGCGCAACCGCGGTGTTCACTCGTGCACGTTCGCTGCTCGTTTGCGCGACCATGTCGCCGACCGGCGTGGGTTGTCCGCTCGTTCGCCCAACGACGGCATCGCCCCTCGCAGCCGCGGCAATGACGCGCGTGGCGAGGTCGGCGGCCGGCGTGAACTGACTGCTCGTCTGTGTGAAGTAGTGGTCGGCTCGCCCAGCCATGCCGCCGAGCTGAGCGATCACGTCGTAGGCCGACGAGAGCTGGCTGCTGGTTCGACCCACCAGATCGACGCCTCGTGCAAGCCCGTCGCTCATCTGCACGACCACGTCGTCGGCCCGTGCAGCAGCCTCGGTGAGACGCGTGATCAGGTCGCTGGCCGACGGGAGTTGGTTGCTCGTCCGCGCGAGGTCGTCGTCGGCTCGCTGAGCGGTGCCGCCGAGCAGAGCGAACACGTCGGTGGCCGGTATGAGCTTGTTGCTTGTTTGCGCCTCGAAGTCGCTGACTCGTGCAAGTTCGTTGCTCGTTTGCGCGACGAGATCGTTGGCCCGTGCGGTCGGGTTGATGAAGTGCGTGGCGAGGTCATTGTCCGACGGGAGCTGGTTGCTCGTTTGCGCGACGACATCGTTGGCCCGTGAAGTCGCGTCGATGAAGTGCGTGGCGAGGTCGTTGGCCGACGGGAGCTGGTTGCTCGTTTGCGCGAGGTCGTGGTCGGCTCGCTGAGCGGTGCTGCTCAGCTGAGCAATCACGTCGTTGGCTAACGTGAGCTCGTTGCGCGTTTGCGCGACCACGTCGTTGGCCCGTGCGAGTTCGTCGCTTACTTGCCCGACCACATTGCTGGCCCGCGCAGTCGACTTAAGCAGCTGCGAGTCAAGGTCCTTCGCTTGCGCGATCACGTCGTTGGCTCGCGCGGCCGGATTCTTCAAGTGCGCGACCGCGTCATCGGCTCGTGCCGCTTGATCGTTCACGCGCGTGAGCAAGTCACTGGCGTGCGCAGCTGGGTTGTTCGCCCGCGCGACCACGTTGATCGCTCGGGCGGGCGAGGCCGCTTGCGCGAGCGTCAACGTGCCCGGGGCCTCCTGCTCGCCGCCCGGCCCGACTGATGCCACCTGCGCTCGAACCACGGGGACTGTCCGTTGCGTAACCGTTCGAACAGTGCCTTGGACGGCTGTAGGGATCTTCAACTGCACTGCTGGGCGGTCGACGGCAGATGCTGCGCGTTTGGTGGGTGGGAGGTCGGCGGGCCCGGCGCGTCCCGGCACTGTGGTGATCGGGAGTGCGCGTTCGGCGTTCGACGCTTCGCGTCTGACGATCGCCGGTTCGGCGTTGCCGGCCGTTTCTGCGTTCGAGTGTCGCGTGACTGAGCGTTTGATGGCCGAAGTTGCGCGTTTGGTGGCCGTGGGCTTGGTGGGTCTTGAAGATTGCGGCACGGCGTGGTGCGTGGCTGAGGAGAGTGCGCGTCCGGCGTTCGGCAGTGCGCGTTTGGTCATCGCAGAGGCTTTTGGCCGGGGCGCCTTGTGCGGGTCGGCGTTACTCGGCGCGCCCTGCAGCGGAGTGCCCTTTGTGAGGGCGACGGCGTGTTTCGGCTTGGCAGTCTTCTTGAGGGCGGCGACTTGCTTCGAGGCGGCGGCCTTCTTGGGGGCGACGGCCTTCCTCGAGGTCGGGGCGGCGGCATGTTTCGAGGTGGCGGGCTGCCTTGAGGCGGCGACGTGTTTCGGAGCGGCGGCTTGCTTCGCGGTGTCGACCGTGACCGGCCGGGGGGTCGCGTTCTTGGAGCTAACGGACTGCCCTTCCGCCGGCCTGCGCTTGGCGTCCTTGAGCTTCGGCGCGCTGGGGGGCGGGCGAGTCTTGGTGACGTCGCCAGTCAGTTTGGGCGCGGTGGGGGACACGTTGGTGCTCGACTGTGGAATGGTCGGACCGTCGTCGGCGTGGGCGGGGTGGTCGAGCAGGCTCAGGGCGAAGTAGGCGGCCACGGCCAGGCCGGCCAGGATCAGGAGGCGGGCAGCGCGCTGAGCTGCGGCAATTGCCGTGAACCCGCGCATGACAACACCTCCCGCCGGCGCGGCTCGTCGATCCATCGATGTTCGCCTACCCGTTCAGTGCGGGCTGACACCGACTTCGGTGTGCCGTTTCGGCTAAACCGGGAAAGAGCCGGTTTGACCCGCTGTGTGAGGGCGAATGGCTCGCCTAAGTGAGCGCGTCGGGGCGAACTGTGGCTCGATGTCGGTGTGCTGCTGCAGCGGCTGGCCCTGGCCGAGAACGTGACCGCTCAGCTGAGTCAGTGCTTCGGGCGTCTGCGGCCCGATGTCGTTGTGCTGCTGCAGTGCCTTGCCTCGGCCGAGGACGGGACGGCCCGGTGATCACGCCAGCTTGGGCAGCCGACCCGATGATGAACGGCGCTAATCGGGCTTCGACGGGTGAGGGGTTCAGGACGGGAACAGGCCGGCTCGGGCCAGCTGGCCCGGCACCTGATGGCCGAGCAGTTCGCCCAGGCGCTCACCCAACGGCAGCAGAGGATCAACGGCGACACCCGTGTCGAAGCCGTTTCGGTGCAGCAGGTAGAGCAAGTCCTCGGTGGCGATGTTCCCCGTGGCGTTGGGCGCGAACGGGCACCCACCGATCCCGCCGGCGCTACTGTCCAGGGCTACCGGGTCGGAGCCGGCCAGTTCGGCTGCAGCCAGGGCGTTCGCGTAGCCCGTATTGCGGGTGTTGTGGAAATGCCAGCGCAGCGGGACGCCAGGGGCCGCCTCGGCCGCCGCCTTGTGCAGGGCTCGGACCTGGACCGGCACCCCCACTCCGATCGTGTCGGCCAGGGCCAGCTCGTCAGGGCGAGCCGCGGCGCACGCTTCGATCACTGAGCGCACCCGAGACACGGGCACTTCGCCTTCGAACGGGCAGCCGAACGCGGCCGCGACGGTCACTGTTGTGCGCAGGCCGGCCTCGCGGGCGCGGGCAGCGATGCGGGACCACGCAGCGGCCGCTTCCGCAGTGGGTACGCCCTGGTTGCGCTTGCTGAAGGTGTCGGTCGCTACGACTACGACGTTGACCTCGTCCAGGCCGGCGGCGATCGCCCGGTCCAGGCCCTTCTCGTTGAGCACCAGGCCGATCCAGGACACCGCGCCGCGGGGGAGGCCGGCCGCGACCGCCTCGGCGTCGGCCATCTGCGGCACCCGCTTCGGGTGGGCGAAGCTGACGGCCTCGATGCGGCGCACGCCGCTTGCCACGAGCGTGTCGATCAGCGCCAGTTTGTCGGCCGTGGACACGATCGCGGACTCGTTCTGGAGCCCGTCGCGCGGCGACACCTCGACGATCGAGACGGTCATTGCATACAACCTGAGATCCGCATGGTCGCCACTCTTGCGGAAGCGCCGGGGTCATGGCAAGGATTGCATACAACTTTCGAGGGGAGAGCCAGTGCGACCAGCGGCGGAACAGGCGGCGCAGTCCCTGCGGGAGGAGATCCTGTCGGGGGCGATCCCGTCCGGCGCCCGGCTCGGCGAGGCCGAACTGGCCGGACGGCTGTCGGTGAGCCGCACTCCGATCCGTGAGGCGCTGTCCCGGCTGGCCGCCGAGGGCCTGGTCGAGATCCAGCCCAATCGCGGGGCGCGCGTTGCGACCTGGTCGGCCGAGCACCTGCGCGAGATCTTCGAGCTCCGATTGCGGCTCGAGCCCTACGCCGTACGCCAAGCAGTGCCGAACCTTCGGCCGAAACAACTCGACGAGCTGGACGACCTGGCCGCCGAGATGCTGCGAGTGGGGAAGCCTGGGCGCAACCAAGATCTGGGGGCGATCGTCGAGCTGAACCGGCGGTTCCACGGCTTGTTCATTGATGCGGCCGGGTCGCCGCCGCTGGCCGGCGCGCTGCGCGGCGTCACGCACGCGGCCGTAGTCACCCAGAACTTCCACGACTACACGCCGGACGCTTTGTCGCGCAGCCTGCACCACCACGTCGAGATGGTCGCCGCCGCCCGCGCCGGCGCCGGCGAGTGGGCCGAGGCGATCATGCGCGCCCACCTCTACAACGCCCGCGCCACCATGATCGGCGGCGGCTCGGAGGTGGCCGGCGTCAGCACGACGACGAGCGGCGACGGCGCCGGACGGAGCAACGCCCGCGCCACGACGGCCGGGAACGGCCCGGTGGACGCCGACGCCCGCGCCACGACGGCCCCGAACGGCCCGGTGGACGCCGGCGCCCGCGCCACGACGGCCGGGAACGGCCCGGTGGACGCCGGCGCCCGTGCCGCCACGATCGGCGACGGCAAGGCGGACGGCGGTGCCCATTCAACAACGAGCGCTAATGACCCGTACCAAATCGAAGCCGGCGCCACGACCAGCGGGAACGGCCCCGACGAAGCCGACGCCCGCGCCACGATGATCGGGGGACTTTCATGACCGGGCCGCTGGGGGATCTGCGGGTGGTCGAGTTCGGGCAGCTGCTGGCCGGGCCGTTCTGCGGGCAGCTGCTGGGGGACTTCGGGGCCGAGGTCATCAAGGTCGAGGACCCCGGTCGCGGCGACCCGATGCGCCAGTGGGGTCGCGAGAAGCCGCACGGCAAGTCGCTCTGGTGGCCGGTGGTGGCGCGCAACAAGAAATCGGTCACTTGCGATTTGCGTACGGATGAAGGCCAGGCACTGGTGAGGCAGCTGATCGACACGGCGGACATCGTCGTGGAGAACTTCCGGCCGGGCACTCTCGAGCGCTGGGGCATGGCGCCCGAGACGCTGTGGCAGACCAACCCGGGCCTGATCATCACCCGGGTCACCGGCTACGGGCAGAACGGCCCTTACTCGAGCCGGGCCGGATTCGGCTCGATCGGCGAGGCCATGGGCGGCATCCGGTACGTGATGGGGGAGCCTGACGGTCCGCCGGTGCGCGCGGGCATCTCGCTCGGTGACTCTCTTGCGGCGACGTACGCGTGTCTGGGCACCCTCGTCGCCGTGCACGCCCGCACCAACACCGGCCGCGGTCAGATCGTCGACTCCGCCATCTACGAGGCCGTACTGGCCATGATGGAGTCGCTGCTGCCGGAGTGGGCGGTCGCCGGCTACCAGCGGGAACGCACCGGCGCCACGCTACCTAACGTCTCGCCCAGCAACGTCTACCCGACCGGCGACGGCGACCTGATCCTGATCGCCGCCAACCAGGACGCGGTGTTCGGCCGCCTGGCCACCGCCATGGATCGGCCCGAGCTGGCCAAGGATCCGCGCTACGCCACGCATTCGGCGCGGGGCGCGGCGATGGCCGAGCTGGACACGCTGATCGCCGAGTGGACGTCGACCGTCGAGGCCGAGGCCCTGCTGGCCACCCTGCACGAGAACGGCGTACCGGCGGGCCGGATCTTCCGGGCCAAGGACATGTTCGACGATCCGCATTTCGCGGCGCGCGAGGCGATCGTGCAGGTGCCCCACCCCGACTTCGGCGCACTGCCGATGCAGAACGCGACTCCCAAGCTCTCGGCCACGCCGGGTTCGGTCCGTACGGCCGGTCCGGCGCTGGGCGAGCACAACGACGAGGTGTACGGCGGCCTTCTGGGCCTGGACGAAACGGAGCGCGCGCGTTTGCGCACTGCCAAGATCATTTAAGGAGAGCGATGTCATATCGGCTCGGTGTGGATGTGGGCGGCACGTTCACCGACGTGCTGCTGGTCGACGAGGATTCCGGATCTACCTGGCGGGCCAAGACCGCCTCGACGCCGAGCGATCAGTCCGTGGGCGTCCTGAACGGCATCGACAAGGTGTGCGCGGAGGCCGGCATCGACCGCGCCGCGGTGGCGAACGTTCTGCACGGCACGACGGTGGCGACCAACGCGATCCTGGAGGGCAAGGGCGCGACGGTCGGCCTGGTCACCACGCAGGGTTTCCGGCAGGTGCTGCAGATCGCCCGCTCGTTCGTGCCCGGCGGCCTGGCCGGCTGGATCATCTGGCCCAAGCCCGAGCCGCTGGCCGCGCTGGAGAACACCGTCGAGGTGCCCGAGCGGATGGGCAGCGACGGCACGGTCGTGCACGAACTGGACGAGGAAGCAACTCGCGCAGCTTTGCGCAAGTTGCGCGCGAACGGTGTCGAGGCGTTGGCCGTTTCGCTCATCAACGCGTTTGCGAATGATGCGCACGAGCGTCGCATCGCTCAACTCGCGGCCGAGGAGCTGCCCGGCATCGAGGTGTCACTGTCGAGCGTCGTCCTTCCGGAGATGCGCGAATATGAGCGAGCGTTGACGACGGTTGCGAACGGATACGTGCAGCCCCAAGTTGCGCGATATGTTGCGAACCTGTCCGCGAAGCTCACCGCCGAGGGCGTTCCGGCCGAGTTGTCCATCCTGCGCAGCGACGGCGGCCTGTCCGGAGCCGACGCGGCGATCGCGGCGCCGGTGACGATGCTGCTCTCCGGCCCGGCTGGTGGCGTGGCCGGCGCGGTGTGGGTGGCCGAGCAGTCCGAGCACACCGAACTGCTCACTTTTGACATGGGTGGAACGTCGACGGACGTCGCCCTCGTGCAAAACGCTCAAGCGCGCATCGGCCGGGAGACAAAAGTCGGCGATCTGAGCGTTCGCGCATCGGCGGTCGATGTACGAACAGTCGGCGCCGGCGGCGGTTCGATCGCGCACGTCCCGCAACTGACCCGCGCACTGCGCGTCGGCCCGCAGTCGGCCGGCGCCGAACCGGGTCCTGCCGCGTACGGCAAGGGCGGCACCGAACCGACGGTCACCGACGCCAACGTCGTGCTCGGCTATCTGCCGACGACGCTCGCCGGCGGCGAGATCAGCCTCGACCGCGAGGCGGCCCGCGCCGCCGTGCAGACGATCGCCGACGCCATGGGCCTGGACAGCGCCGAAGCGGCCGCGGCCGGGATCATCGACATCGTCAACGAGAACATGCTCGGCGGCCTGCGCCTGGTCAGCGTCCAGCAGGGCTTCGACCCGCGCGACTTCGCGCTCGTCGCGTTCGGTGGGGCGGGCCCGCTGCACGCCAATGCCCTCGGCAAGCTGACCGGCGCCTGGCCGGTGATCGTGCCGCCGTCACCCGGCGTGTTGTGTGCCCTCGGCGACGCCACCACGTCGGCCCGGGACGAGTCGGCCCGGACCGTCCTGCGCAAGCTGGGCGACCTCAGCTCGTCGGATCTCGAGCAGATCTTCGGCGAGCTGGCCGAGGCCGCGGCCCAGCGGCTGGTCGATCAGGGAATCGCCAAGGAGCAGCAGACCGTCACCTACTCGGCGGACGTCCGGTTCGTCGGTCAGGGCAACGAGCTGCCGGTGACGTTCGAACTGGCGGACGGTCCTGAGGGTCTGGCGACGCGGTTCGACGCCGAGCACGATCGGCTGTTCTCGTTCACGCTGCCGGTCGACCACGAGCTGGTCAACGCCCGCGCCACGGTCACCGGCGAGCGCCCGCGGGTAGCACCCACCCACTTGGAACCCGGGGACGGCAAGCCCGAGAAGTCAGGCAGCACGCGAATCTACGTCGAGGGTGAGTTCGTCGACGCGGACCTCTACGACCGCCTCAAGCTGCAGGCCGGCGACGTCATCGCCGGCCCCGCGATCGTCACCGAGATGGACTCGACGACCCTCATCCTGCCCGGCCACATCGCCACCACCCACGCCAGCGGCAGCCTGCTGATCACCCCCGCCAAGGAGGCCTGAGATGGCGACGACCCCCGCCCGCGGCCGCCTGATGGTCATCCCGGCCAGGAGAGCCGGGACGAAGACCGGCAGTCCGCTGATCACCTCGGTCAAGGAGGCCTGAGATGGCGACCATCGTCGAGACCAACACCGCGGCCCTGGCCGGTAAAGACGTCGACCCGGTCACGCTTGACCTCGTGGAGAACGGGCTGCGCAACGCTCGCTACGAGATGGACGAGGTGCTTTTCCGTACGGCGCTGTCGCCCGGCATTCGGGAGCAGCACGACGAGTTCCCGCTCATCGCCGACCCGGCCGGCAAGATGGTGGTGGGCCAGTTCGGCCTTTCGATCCCCGACTTCCTAGCCGGGTTCGCGGGCGAGATCCGTGAGGGCGACGTCCTGCTCACCTCCGACCCGTACTCGTGCGGGGCCGCGATCAGCCACGCCAACGACTGGCTCGTGGTGATGCCGATCTTCTTCGACGGACGGGTCGTCGGGTGGGCGTCCATGTTCGGCCACATGTCGGACGTCGGTGGCAAGACGCCCTCGTCGATGCCGACCGACGCCAAGACCATCTACGAGGAGGGCGTGGTCATCCCGCCCTTCAAGCTGTACGACGGCGGGAAGCTCAACGAGGACGCGTTGCGCATCATCCTCAATCAGGTGCGCGTTCCTGACTGGAACCGCGCGGACCTGAACGGTCTGGTCGCCGCCTGCCGCACGGCCACCCGCCGCGTACAGGAGATGTGCGCTCGTTTCGGCGTCGAGACGTACGTCTCCGCACTCGACGCCCTGCTGCAGCGCAACTACGACGCCATGAAGACGCTGTTGCAGGTGGTGTTCGAAGAGGGCCGCACGCTTTCGTTCACGGACTACATCTGCGACGACGGCGTGGGCTACGGCCCGTACGAGCTGAAGTTGTCGTTGACCCGCACCGGCGAACGCGTGCACCTGGACTTCAGCGGGTCGTCGCCGCAGGCCATCGGCCCGGTCAACTACTACCTGAACGAGAACCTGGCCCGGATGTTCTTCGGGATCTACATGATCACCGTGGCCGACCCGCAGATCCTCTGGAACGACGGCTTCTATCCGCTGGTCGACGTGACGATTCCGGACGGCTCGTACTGGAAGCCGAAGCACCCGGCCGCCCTGAACGCCCGCAACCACGGCATCGGCCGGGTGTTCGACCTGTTCGGCGGGCTGCTCGGGCAGACAAATCCGGCGCTGCTCAACGCGGCCGGCTTCTCGTCGTCGCCGCACTTCATGTATTCCGGCAACTATTCGGGCGGCGACCGCAAGGGGGAGTGGTTCCAGCTCTACTCGATCGGGTTCGGTGGGATTCCGGGGCGGCCGCTCGGTGACGGGCCGGACGGGCACTCGCTGTGGCCGAGCTTCGTCAACATCCCGTGCGAGTTCCTGGAGTCGTACTACCCGCTGCGCATCGAGAAGTGGGAGACGGTGGCCGACACGGGCGGCGCCGGGCTGCACCGCGGCGGCAACGGGGTCGACGTGGCCTACCGGTTCCTCGAGCCGGGCACGATCGCCATCCACGACGACCGCTGGCTGATGTACCCGTGGGGCGTCAACGGCGGCGCGCCCGGGGCTCGCGGCACCAAGTGGATCAACCGGGCCGATGGGGAACGCGAAATCCTGCCCAGCAAGTGTCACGACGTGCCGGTGCGCCCGGGCGACGTGCTGCACTTCGTCACCTGGGGCGGCGGCGGGTGGGGCGACCCGCTCGAGCGCGATCCCGCGCTGGTCGCCAAGGAGGTCCGGCGCGGCCTGGTCACGGCTGAAGGCGCCCGCGCGTATGGCGTAGTGGTGACCGAGGGCGAGGCCGACCTCGCGGGGACGGAAGCGCTGAGGCAGGAAATGCGCGCACAGCGGCCGGACGAGCTGCCGGTGTTCGACATGGGCGGCTCGATGGACGACATCCTGGCCCGCTGCGAGGAGGAAACCGGACTGCCCGCCCCGAAGAAGCCGGTGTGGACATGAGTCCGGCCTCGGGCAGCGGGCCGGTGTGGACGTGACGGAGACCCCGTTCGGCGGCGCCCTCGGCTGGGGGCGCCGCCCGGCCCTGCTCCTGATCGACATGATGCGGGCCTACTTCACGCCCGGCAGCCCGTTCGACTTGGGCTCCCGGGAATCGCTGGACGGGTGTGCCGCCCTGCTCGCGGCCGCCCGTGCGGCCGGCGTCCCGGTGCTGCACACCCGCGTACGGTTCTCGCCCGACCTCAGCGACGGCGGCCTGTTCGTGCGGAAGGTGCCGGCCCTGGCCGCCCTGGTCGAGGGCTCCGAGGTGGCCGAGTTCGTGCCCGAGCTGACCCCGGCCCCGGGCGAGGTGGTGGTGACCAAGCAGTACGCGTCGGCCTTCTTCGGCACGTCGCTGGCGGCCACGCTGACCGCCCGCGGCGTCGACACCACGATCATCGCTGGCGTCTCGACCTCGGGCTGCGTGCGGGCCAGCGCCACGGACGCGATGCAACACGGCTTCCACCCGGTGGTGGCGGCCGACGCCTGTGGCGACCGCACTCCCGAGGTGCATTAGGCGAATCTCTTCGATCTGGGCGCCAAGTACGCCGACGTGACCACCGTGGACGAGGTGATCACCCATCTAAGATGAGGCATTTTCCTGTTTCCGCAGACGGTTGCGAACAGTAGCTGCTGTTCGCCCGACGTCGGGTGATTGATCCTTATCGGACGTCACCGCTCGTGATGAGACGCCGATCCAGGCTGCATTGTGATCCATGTCTCTCTCGACTAAGGGTGACTGTCCACTCACGATGGGTGAGTCAGCGGATCTTCCCCCCAGCCGCGGAACAGGAAAACTCCATGCGCCACTTCTCGGTCCTTCAACATCTGGCCGGGCAGCTCAACCCGTTGTGCCGGGTGCTCGATCTCGACCCGGCCGTTCCCCTCGACCTGCTGGCCGGCCTGCTCGGACCGCACGGCGCCCGCTCCTTGGCCGACCCGCCGGCCTGGCTTTCCGACATCGCCGACGATCACTCGCCGGTCGAGTTCTCCGTCGCCTTCAACGACCACGAGCCGCCGGCCCTGCGCATCCTGGCCGAGGTGCCCGGGATCGCGCCCGGCCTCGGGTCGAACACCCAGGCCGCGTACGCGTTCCTGGCCGCCAACGCCGACCGGTTCGGCCTGGCCACGACCCGCCTCGACGCCATCCGCAACCTGTTCACGGCGGCCAGCCCGACCAGCAGCGCGCCGACCTGGCCCGGCAGCGCCGCTCCAACGCTCACCAAAAGCGCCGCGACAACGCCCGGCGGAAGCTTCGCGCTGTGGTGCTCGCTGGTGTTCCGGCACGGCCGCGACCCCGAGTTCAAGGTCTACTTCAACCCGGAAGTGGCCGGAATAAGTCGCGCCCCCGAACTGGTCGAGGAGGCGCTGGGCACGCTCGGCCTGCGCGATGCCTACCGCATGATGCTGGCCCGCTCGATCCGCCCCGGCGAGCTGGGCCGCCGCGACCGCCTCTCGTTCTTCGCCCTCGACCTGCACGACGGCCCCCAGGCCCGGGTGAAGCTCTACGTCAGCCATTACGACGCCGACCCGGCCGACGCCGCCCGGGCGGCCGCCGTGGTGCCCGGCGTCGACCCGGACGAGGTGGCGGACTTCTGCCGATCCGCCGGTGGCCCCGGCCCTTTCGACCGCCGCCCGCTGGTCGGCAGCTACACGCTGGCCGGTGGCGCCGCCCAGCCGGTCGGCTACAGCGTCTACGTGCCGATCCGTGACTACGTCGACGACGATCTGGAGGCCCGAGACCGGGCCGCCGCCCTCGTCGCGCACCACGGTTTCAGCCCGGCCCTGCTGCACCGCTGCGTGGCCGCGGTGTCCCGCCGCCCGCTCGGCGCCGGGGTCGGCCTGATCGCGCACGTCTCGCTGCGGCTCGGCCCGCCCCGGCCGGGCGTCACGGTCTATCTGTCCGCCGAGGCGTACGACGTCACCCCGCCCCGATCGGTGTGGGTACCCGCAGCTTGACCGACAAGGAGAAACCGTGCCGCTGTCCCCGTACCGGATCAAGGTCGTCGAGCCGATCCCGTTCCTGAGCCCCGCCGAACGGGCCGCCGCCCTCGGCGAGGCGGGCTACAACCCGTTCAACCTGCGGGCCGACCAGATCACCATCGACCTGCTCTCGGACTCCGGCACGGGCGCCACCTCGGCCGCTCAGGAGGCGGCGGCCGCGCTGGGCGACGAGTCGTACGCCGGCGCCCGCTCGTGGTTCCGCTTCCTCGACGAGGTGGCCGACCTGACCGGCTACCCGCACGTGCTCCCGGTGCACCAGGGCCGGGCCGGCGAGCGCATCCTGTTCTCGACGATGCTGCGGCCGGGCCAGATCTGCGTGAGCAACACCCACTTCGACACCACGCACGCCAATGTGGAGCTGGCCGGGGCCGAGGCCCGCGACCTGCCCTGTCCCGAGGCGCTCGACCTGGACAGCCACGAGCCGTTCAAGGGCAACATAGACGTGGACGCGCTGGCCGCCCTGCTCGCCGGACCCGAGGGCGGGAAGGTCGGCCTGGTGCTGATGACCATCACCAACAACGGGCTCGGCGCGCAGCCGGTCTCGATGGCCAACCTGAACGCCGTACACAAGCTCTGTCGTCAGCACGGCGTGCCGTTCTTCCTCGACGCCGCCCGCTTCGCCGAAAACGCTTGGTACGTACGCGATCGCGAGCCCGGATACGCCGACTGGACGCCGCGGGCTATCGCCCGGCAGGCGTTCGACCTGGCCGACGGGTGCGTGATCAGCCTGAAGAAGGACGGGCTGTCGAGCATCGGCGGGTGCCTCGGCCTGCGGGACGACAGCTTGCACGCGCGCTGTGAGGCCCTGCTTATCGCGACCGAGGGCTTTTCGACGTACGGGGGATTGGCGGGACACGACCTGGAGCGACTCGCCGTGGGGCTGCGCGAAGTGGTGGATCCCGCGTATTTGCAAGCGCGCGCTTCGGCGACCGCGCACCTGGCCCGCATGATCAACGAGGCCGGGGTGGATATCGTGCAGCCGGCCGGCATGCACGCGCTCTATCTCAACGCGGGCCGCCTGCTGCCGCACCTGTCGCCGGCCGAGTTCCCCGGCCACTCGCTGGGCTGCCAGCTCTTCCTTGACGGCGGCATCCGCTGCGCCGAACTGGGTTCGCTGTATCTGGGCACCATGGACGAGCAGCATCGGCTGGTCACCGCGGCGCCCTTCGAACTCGTCCGGCTCGCCATCCCGCGCCGCGTCTACGGCCAGGAGCATTTCGAGTACGTGGCCGAGACGCTGGCCGGCATCGCCAAGGATCCCGAGCGGATCACCGGCTACCGCATCGTCTCCACGCCGCCGATGCTGCGGCATTTCAAGGTGCGGCTGGAGCCGATCAGGCCTTGACCTTCAGCCGGGCCATCGCGTGCCGCACGAGCGTGATCAGGGCCAGCTTGCTCGATTCCTTGTCCCGGGCGTCGCACCACACCAGCGGCACCCGGGAGTCCAGCTCGAGCGCCCCGCGGATCTCGTCCTCGGTGTAGTCGCACTCGCCGAAGAACCGGTTCACCGCGGTGACGAACGGGATGCCCCGCCGCTCGAAGTAGTCGACGGCGGGGAAGCTCGTGTCGAGCCGCCGCGTGTCGACCAGCACGATCGCGCCGACCGCGCCCTGGGCCAGCTCGTCCCACATGAACCAGAAGCGGTCCTGCCCCGGCGTGCCGAACAGGTACAGCACCACGTCCGGGCTGATCGTGATGCGCCCGAAGTCCAGCGCCACGGTGGTGGTGGACTTCCCCTCCACCCCCGTGGTGTCGTCCACCCCGAGGCTGGCCTCGGTCAGGATCTCCTCCGTGGTCAGCGGCGGGATCTCGCTCACCGAGGCCACCAGCGTCGTCTTGCCGGTGCCGAAGCCGCCGGCCACGACGATCTTGACCGATGTCCGGTCCACGTTGCGTCCCTTCGTCCTACAACCGTTCCAGGCCGGCGATCACCTGGTCGAGCACGTGGGTGTCGATGATCTTCTGCTGGGCCGGGGTGCCGACCGCGAGGTAACCCTGCTCGACCAGCACGTCGACCATCACCTTGGTGATGGCCAGCGGCAGCCGCAGGTAGGCGCCGATCTCGGCCACCGAGATCCAGCCGGCGCAGCGCCGCACGATCTCGAGGTACTCCGGCTCCAGCCGGCGGGTGTCGACCGGCAGCGCCACCACCTGCGTGGCCAGGTCGAGCGTGGAGTCGCGAGGCGACGTACGGCCGTTGACCAGCACGTACAACGGCACGAAGCGGCCCGCGGCGGACTCGTCGTCGCCGTCCCAGGTCTCGAAGCTCACGAGTCGACCGGCGCCGCGGTCCTCGCTCCGGTGCCCAGGAAGTCACCGATGCGGGTCACCAGCCGGCTCACCTCGTACGCGACCAGGCCCATGTCGACGTCCTGCTCGCACAGCACGGCCAGGCGCGCGTTCTGCCCGGCGGCCGCGATGAACAGGGTGTGCTCGCCGTACTCGATGATCACTTGGTGCACCGGCCCGCTCTTGAACCGGCGCCCGGTGCCGGCGGCCACGCTGTACATCGACGAGGCGCCCGCGGCCAGGATCTCGGCCAGGTCCTGAGCCATGAGCGACGACTTCTGGATGATCAGCCCGTCGGTGGAGAGCACCACCACCGAGACGACGTGCGGCACCTCGACGAGGTCGTCCAGCATCCAGGGAAGGTCGGTCGGGGTAGTCGGATCGGTCACGCGTTCCCGCCTTGCTCAGCGTCGGTGGTGTTCTCGTCGGTGCGTTCGGCCGCCGCGCCCTCGGCCCAGCCGCGCTGGTACCGGGCGAACCGCTGGCGGGCCTCCTCGGGTGAGCGGACCGGGATGGCCGCCGTGTCCTCTTCCTCCTCGTCGGCCTCCAGCAGTTCCGGGGCCAGGTGCTGCTGCGGGCGGCGGTGCGGCAGGGGCGGCTTCCCGGCCGGCTTCTCGGCCACCGGCTCCAGCACGGCGACCGCGGACCGGCTGGGTTGCACCTCAGGCGGGGCCGGGGCGGCGGGCGGGGCCGCGGGCACGATCGGCATGCCGCGGGTGTCGCCTTCGCGGTCGTTGTCGGCGCCCACGAGGATGCGCTCCGGCAGAAGCACGATTGCCAGCAGACCCCCGTACGCCGAACGCCGAAGGCTGATTTGCACGCCCTCACGCTTCGCGAGCTCGGCGACGACGTGCAGACCGATCTGAGCGCCGTCCCGCAGTTCCGTCACGTCGGGCGTCGGCGCCGTGGCCAGCAGCGTGTTGGCGCGCTCGACGGCCTCGGCCGACATGCCGACCCCGGCGTCCTCGATCTCGATCGCCACGCCGTGCTGGACCCGGCTCGAGGTGACCCAGACGGTCGTGTCCGGCGGCGAGAAGGCCAGCGCGTTGTCCAGCAGCTCGGCCAGCAGGTGGATGACCTCGGCCACCGCGTGCCCGGCCAGCGACACGTCGTTGGCCCGGCGCAGCGTGATCCGCTGGTAGTTGCGGGCCTCGGCGAACGCGGCCAGCAGCACCCGGCGCAGCGCCACCGGATTGTGGAAGCGCCGGCCGATCTGCCCGCCGGCCAGAATGACCAGGTTCTCGAGGAACCGGCGGGTCTGGTTGAGCTGGTGGTGGATGTCGAACAGGTTGGTCAGCAGCTTCTCGTCGCCCACCTGGGCCTGCAGATCCTCGACCACCTTGAGGCCGCGCTGCAGGGGACGCTGCGGGCGCCGGGCGACACCCATCAGCATGGCCGTGCCCGCCGTCCGGGCCTTGGCCTCGTCGACCGCCGCGCCCGCGGCCGCCTGCAGCGACCGGTTGATGACCCGGGCCACCTGGCCGATCTCGTCGCCGCCGTAGTCCGGTGCGGCGAACTCGGTGGCCAGGTCGACCTGCTCGCGGCGGCGCAGCCTGTCCATGACGGCGGGCAGCCGCTGGTCGACGAGCGTGTCGGCGTCGCTGCCGAGCTTGGCCAGGCGCACCGACAGGGCCCGGTCGACCAGCACCCGCGACTGGCGGACGGCCCACAGGATCGCCCCCAGCGCGATCGCGAGCGCCAGCAGCGAACCGAGGCTGGCCGTGAGGAGCTGATTGTTTCCCGTACGCAGGGTTCGCGCGGACACCTGGTCGGCTTGCCGGATCGTCAGGTCGATGAGGTCACCCGAGACCGCCGCCGTCAGCTGCGACCACCGGTCGACACCGATGCCGAGCGTGGGCGAGACCCGCTTGGCCCAGGGCCCGCCGGCCGTGATGCCGCCCTCGAGCTGGGTCAGCTGCTTCCACTCGGGACTCGCCTCGATCTCGGCGAACCGCTGCCGCACGGCCGGCTCGAAGTGCGGCGCGTTGGTGGCCAGCGCGGAATGGTAGGCCCCGACGAGGCGGACGAACTCGAGGTAGTCGGCCCGGCTGAGCGGGCCCGAGGCGAGCGCGCCGTCGATCAGCGACCCGGCCCGCGACATGAGGTCGCTGGCCCGGAACACCTCGGTGGCGATGATGCCGCCCTGGGTGGCGGTCACGTCGGGCACCACGCGGGCCTGGTTGTCGAACAGCTCGGTGGCCGCGTCGAGCAGGCTGTTGTAGAAGGCGTACGCGTCCGGCCCGGTCATCGTGCGGGCGTCGATCGCGCTGCGGGTGGTGGCCAGCCGGTCCAGGTAGCCGGTCAGCTCGCTCCAGCGATCCTTGATCGACTGCGGGGCCTGCCCGAGCGCGCCGTCGGCCGCCTGGCGCAGCGCGTCCACCTGCTGGTCGCTCTGCCGGCGGCGGTCGAGCAGGGCGGTCAGGCCGTTGGCCGGGCGGGCCAGGTAGGCCACGCTCAGCCGGCGCTCCTGCTGCAGGGAGGACAGGGCGGTCACGGCCGGGATGGAGACCTGCCGCACCGAGTTGGCCACGGCCCGGTTGTAGAAGCCCTGGAAGACCAGGTAGCCGGAGGCCGCGAACCAGATCAGCAGGGCCACCACACTGGGCACCAGCACGAGCCGCACGACCCGCCGCGCGATGGACTGCTGCCGCGGGTTGCGATCCGCCGCCTGACCAGCCGATGTGGACGTCAAAAGTCGTTCCAATCCGGTTCGAGGAAGGGTGGCGCACGGCGCCCCGTGACCGGCGGAAAATCCCCGCGCCGGCCCGCCGTCGATCAAGCGCTGCAAACCCTAGCGTCGCCCGTTACCCGGCACCAGTCGTCAGACGTATCCCCGGGTCCGAAGTAGATCACAATCTGGTCGACCTTCAGTCCGCCCCCAGATCAGGCCGCCGGCTCAGCGCGAACGCACCCGCCACCACCAGCCCGATCCCCGCCCCGACCACCATGCGGACGTCCTCGGTGTCGCTCAGCAGCGCCAGGAACCCGATCAGGGCCAGCCAGGTCGCCGGCGTGAACAGCACCTTCGACGTGCTCACCATGAGGTGGTAGCGCGGCCCTTCCTGCGCCCACGACCGCGCGTCATCATCGGCGGCGCCGGCGTCCGCCTCCTCGGCGATCGCGTGCCACCGCTCCTCCCGCTTGTGCTCACGCCGCTCGTAGTAGCGCCGCCAGAGCCGCGGCCGGGACGAGTCGGTCCAGAAGCCGGACGGCATGCCGAGCTGGTCGAAGATGTAGACGCAGGCGACGAACAGCGCCAGCGACGAGGCGAGGGCGACGACCGCGATCACCTGGGCGACCGTCCACCGGTCGGTGGCCAGCAGCAGCAGGCCGCTGAGCGCGGTGAACACGAAGCCGGCGAGGAAGGTGGACACCGTCATCTTCGACTGCACCTTGGGCTGCAGCTGACCGTCCTGATGGTCGTACGTCGGATAGCGGAACCAGATCGTCCCGCGCCCCGCCACCAGGTCGGCCAGGCAGTCACCCTGGACGCAGACCACCTCGCCGTGCGCCAGTGGCCGGGCGCGGGTTCCGGTCAGCTCGGCGACGAGGTTGCTCAACCGTCCCTCGTGCCCGACCAGCAGAACACCCCGGCGCCGTTCCAGATCCGGATCCAGAGCGGTGGCCTGCTCGACGAGAGTGTCCACGTCGTCCGGCCCACCGCACGGTGTGAGGGCGGGCAGCTCATGAACCGGGATTGCCTGGTCCGGTTGGGAGAGATGCGCCATTTCGACGGCGTGACTTCTCGAACTGCTGAAGCAGGAATCGACGGTGCACTTCCGCAGCCGTAAGGCCCGGGCGACGAGCTGCGCCTGGTGCCGCCCGTGCCCACTCAGCTCACCCTCGCCGGGGAGCCGAGCCCCGTGGCGGACCAGCAGCACATCCACGGTCAGCGCCCTTCGAGCGCAGCCTTGATCGTCGGGTTCTCCCGCATCAGCCGGCCGGTGTTCTCGTCGACCATGGTGACCGCGGTGGTCAGGGCGTTGTGCAGGACGCGCGAACGCTCGGTCTGTGCGTTCGCGTCCGACACCGTCCGGGCGGCGACGTCGGTCGCGGTCTGCGCGGCCTCGGTGGCCGCGACGGACGCCTGCCGGGTGAAGAAGTAGGTGACGAAGGCGCCTGTCACCACTCCCAGGACCGGAGCCAGCGTTTCAATGATGTCCCGCACGTCCGAGGCTTGCCAGCGAGCGGTGGCGGTGACCAGGACGGCACCCAACAGGAGGAGGATGCCGACCGCGACGACCACGGCCGGCCAGTCGCTCCTCGACGGTGCGCGTGGCGATCGGTACGTCATGCGGCCAGAGTGAGCCCGCCGGGCCGTTGTGTCAGTCAATTGCGCGACGCGGGCCGTTTCGGTGATCGACCTGGGCGGTGCAGGGGCGGAAGATAGGTAGCCGTGAGCACCGGGGCTGCCGTGGTTTTCGTCGCCGTCGTGGCGGCGCGGTTTCTGCTGCCGTTGGCCATTCCGTACTACCCGTTGCCGGCGGTCATCGCCTGCCTCGTGCTGGACGGGGTGGACCAGACGATCTTCCAGGCGTTCGGCTACGACCCGCCGGGGTATCAGTCGTACGACAAAGCAATGGATGTCTATTACCTGGCCATCGCCTACCTGTCGACGCTGCGGAACTGGACCAGCGAACCCGCGTTCCGGATCTCGCGGTTCCTCTTCTTCTACCGGCTCGCCGGCGCGCTGTTGTTCGAGTTGACGCAGTTGCGCTGGTTGCTGCTGGTGTTCCCGAACGTCTTCGAGTACTTCTTCATCGCGTACGAGACGGTCCGCTCCCGCTGGTCGCCGCTGACCTTCCTGGTCAGCTGGTGGCTGAGCGCGGCCGGCCTGATCTGGGTGGTCATCAAGCTGCCGCAGGAGTGGTGGCTGCACGTGGCCCAGCTCGACGTCACCGACGAGCTGGCCAAGCACCAGTGGGCCATCGGGCTGCTGGTCGCCCTGGCCGCCGGGCTCGTCGTCCTGTTCCAGCGGGTGGTCCGGCCCCGGCTGCGCCCGGCCGACTGGGACTGGCAGATCAAGCCCGAGCCGCTGCCCGAGCAGATCGACGAGCCGCACGAGCGGGAGGCCTGGCGGGTCAAGTACGACGCCGTGTGGTCGCGCAACACGCTCGAGAAGGTCTTCCTGCTCGGCCTGATCTGCGCCATCTTCGCCGAGATGCTGCCCGACTACACCGGCTCGATGAGCAACCTGTTCGTCGGCACCGCCATCGTCGTCGTCCTCAACACCGTGGTCTCGCTGGCCATCGCCCGCCGCGCCTGGACCATCAAGACCATCGCCGCCACGTTCGGCGTCCGGCTGCTGCTGAACATCGCCTTCGCCACCCTGGCCAACTGGATCCTCGACAACCAGCTCGACGGCTGGGACACCCTGTTTTTCCTGACGATGATCTCGCTGATCACCACCCTGCACGACCGCTGGCGCCCGATCCACGAGTTCCGCACCCGGGAGCCGGTGCCGGCGGCCTGACATTTCCCTCACCTCGACGTCCGGCCGGCCGATGGTCAGAAGTCGAGAGCTAGGGGGAGGTGGCCAGATGAGGGCGTTTCGGCGGGATCCGATCCTGATGGCGCTGCTGGCCGTGACCCTGACCGGTTTCGCGCTGTTCGTGCTGTTCGAGGGCGATCCGCGACGGCAGTCGCAGGTGTTCTGGTGTGCGCAGGTGCCGATGGACGCCGCCCTCGCGTACGGGGCTTGGCGGTTGCGGGCGCTCGTGCCGCACTACCGGAAGTTCTGGTCGGCCATCGCCTTCGCCGGCTCGTCGTTCACCGTGGGCGACAGCTTCCAGGCGGTGCACACGCTGCTGAACCCGGCCACCGCCTCGACCGCCGGGACAACCGTACAGTCGGCGTTCTTCATCGTCGGAATGTCGAGCAACGTCCTGGCCTGCCTGCTCTTCCCGCACGGTCTGCGCTCGGCCCGCGAGAAACTGGTCTTCTGGCTCGACGCGACCACCGTGCTCGTCGGCGGCGGCGTCATGGCCTGGTGTTTCGCCGTCTACCCGGTGACCGCGCCGGCCGACCGGGTGACCGCCAGCATCACCGCCGCGCTGGTTGTGGTCGGTGCCTTCTCGGCCACGAAAGCGGCACTGGTGCCGCGTCCGCCGATGGCTCGCAAGGCGGCCTGGCCGATGGTCGCCGCGCCTGTCGTCCAGGGTCTGGCCTCGTTCCTGCCCGGCTCGTTCCAGAACCAGGACCGCTGGTACGTCTTCGTTGTGCTGCTGATGCCGTCGCTGCTCATCGCCATCGGGCCCCGCATCCAGGAGACGGTGGTCCGCGCCGACGGACCGGTTCAGCCGGCCAAGCGCAAGCCCTACAGCCTTCTGCCGTACGGCATGATCGCCGTTACCTTCGCCGTCTTCCTCATCGTTCTGCCGGCCGACGTCTCCACCCGGTTCTGGGGCGCCACCGCGGGCGTCGTCGTCATCACCGCGCTGGTCGCGGCCCGGCAGCTCATCGCGTTCCAGGACAACGTGCGGCTGATCGACCGGCTCGACGTCGCGCTCGAGCACCTCACCGACCAGGAGGTGCTGCTGCGCGAGCAGGCCTCGACCGACGGGCTGACCGGGCTGGCCAACCGTACGCACTTCACCGAGCAGCTCGAGATCCACCTCGACGCCGGCCGGTCGCCGTCGGTGCTGCTCATCGACCTGGACGACTTCAAGACGGTCAACGACACGATGGGCCACGCGGCCGGCGACGCGCTGCTGGTCGAGGTGGCCGGGCGGCTGCGGGCCACGGTCCGCGCCGACGACCTGGTCTCGCGGCTGGGCGGCGACGAGTTCACCATCCTGCTGCCCGACACCGGCCCCGAGGGCGCCCGCCGGGTCGCCGACGACCTGCAGGCCGGGCTGGGCGGATACACCCGGGCCAGCATCGGCGTGGCGTGGGCCCGGCCCGGCGACGAGCCGGCCACCCTGCTCAGCAACGCCGACATCGCCATGTACGAGGCGAAGCGGCGCGGCAAGGGCACCTCGGTCTGCTTCAGCGACGAGATGGGCGAACGCACCGCGGCCGACGCCGAGATCATCCGCGACCTCGGCCAGGCCGTCGAGGCCGGTCAGTTCACGCTGGTCTACCAGCCCATCGTGGCGCTCGACGACCTGCGGATGACCGGCGTCGAGGCCCTGATCCGGTGGAATCACCCAACCCGGGGCCTGGTCTCGCCGGTCGAGTTCATCCCGCTGGCCGAGCGCTCCGGGCACATCGTGGCCATCGGGGCGTGGGCGCTGCGCGAGGCGTCCCGCCAGGCCGCCCAGTGGCGAGCCGACTTCCCGGGCGCCGGCAGCCTGACCGTGGGCGTCAACGTGGCCGGCCGTCAGCTGCGCAGCCCCGGCTTCGTCGATGAGGTGGCCGCCGTACTGCGCGACACCGGCCTGCCGCCGGGCCTGCTCAGTATCGAGGTCACCGAGACCGCGGTGCTCGACGACGAGGAGTCGGCGGCGGCCCTGCTGGGCCTGCGCGGTCTCGGTCTGCGGCTGGCCCTGGACGACTTCGGCACCGCCGCGTCCTCGCTCGGCCTGCTGCTGACCGTCCCCGTGACCACGCTCAAGCTGGACCGCTCGTTCGTCGAGTCGATCACCACCGTCGGGCGGCAGGCGGCCGTGGCCAACGCGGTCAGCCAGATGGCCAACGCGCTCGACTTCTCGTCGGTGGCCGAGGGCATCGAGACCGACGAGCAGCGCGACCTGATCCGGGGCCTGGGCTACAAGTACGGCCAGGGCTACCTGTTCGGCCGTCCGCTGCCGCCGCACGAGGTGGCGGCCCGGCTGGAAACCATCGACGGCGTTGTGGTCTGAACGGTCGTAGGCTGGCCCTATGGTCCAGCGACAGGTTCCCCGGCCGGCCGAGATCCTCGAGCTCATGCGGTTCAAGAAGCCGCAGCTGAACGGGCGCACGCGCCGGCTCGAGGCGGCGCTCACGATCGAGGATCTGCGGCTGATCGCCAAGCGCCGCACGCCCCGGGCCGCCTTCGACTACACCGACGGCGCGGCCGAGGGCGAGCTCTCCCTGGCGCGGGCGCGGCAGGCGTTCCAGGACGTCGAGTTCCACCCGTCCGTGCTGAGCGACGTCGCGAACGTCGACACGGCCACCACCGTCTTCGGCGGCCCGTCGGCGCTGCCGTTCGGCATCGGCCCGACCGGGTTCACCCGGCTCATGCAGACCGAGGGCGAGACGGCCGGCGCCGGTGCGGCCGCCGCCGCGGGCATCCCGTTCTGCCTCTCCACCCTGGGCACGACCAGCATCGAGACGGTGAAAGAGGTCAACCCGGCCGGCCGCAACTGGTTCCAGCTCTACGTGATGAAACAGCGCGAGATCTCGTACGCGTTGGTCGAGCGCGCCGCCAAGGCCGGCTTCGACACGTTGTTCTTCACCGTCGACACCCCCGTGGCCGGCGCCCGGCTGCGCGACAAGCGCAACGGCTTCAGCATCCCGCCCCAGCTCAGCCTGCGCACGATCGCCAACGCGGTGCCCCGTCCCTGGTGGTGGTACGACTTCCTGACCACGCCGAAGCTCGAGTTCGCCTCGCTGTCGGCCACCGGCGGCACGGTCGGCGAACTGCTCGACGCGGCCATGGACCCCACCATCAGCTACGAGGACCTGCGCATAGTCCGCGAGATGTGGCCCGGCAAGCTGGCCGTCAAGGGCGTGCAGACCGTCGAGGACGCCAAGAAGCTGGCCGGCCTGGGCGTCGACGGCATAGTGCTGTCGAACCACGGCGGCCGCCAGCTCGACCGCGCCCCCATCCCGTTCCACCTGCTGCCCAAGGTGGTGCGCGAGGTCGGCCAGGACGTCGAGGTCACCGTCGACACCGGCATCATGAACGGGGCCGACATCGTCGCGTGCATCGCGCTGGGTGCGCGGTTCACCTTCATCGGCCGGGCTTATCTGTACGGGTTGATGGCGGGCGGACGACCCGGTGTCGACCGGGCCATCCAGATCCTGACCGAGCAGATCGTCCGCACCATGAAGTTGCTCGGCGCCCACAGCCTCGACGAGCTGAGCCCGGCCCACGTCACCCAGCTCACCCGCCTCGTACCCGTCAATTGAGGCGCAGACGGACCTGGACGGGGAAATGGTCGCTCGGGAACTGGCGGCCGGTGTGATGGGTGTTGACGAGCGCGGCCGTGGCGGTGACGCCCGGTGAGGTGAGGATCCAGTCGATGCGGGGGCCGTCCGGCTGGATCGGCTGGTAGCCGTGGAACGTGTTGTAGGCCGGGCCGCGGGTGGCGGCGGTGGTCCACGTGTCCTGCAAGCCGGCCTGGTTGACCAGCAGGTTGTAGACGTAGCTGCCCGATCCGGCGGGGGTGTTGAAGTCACCGGTCAGGATGATCGGCAGCTTCGGGTTCAGCGCGGACAGGCGGCTGCGGATCAGCTCGGCGGCGTGGCGGCGGGCATTTTCGCTGGCGTTGTCGAGGTGGGTGTTGACGGCGTAGAAACGCGTGCCGGTTGCGCGATCGACGAACCGGACCCAGGTGACCATGCGTACGGAGAAACCGCCCCACGTCTCGGAACCGGGCACGGTCGGCGTGTCGGAAAGCCAGAAATTTCCGTACGCCTGGGGAGTGAGCCGCTGCTTGCGGTAGAACACGGCCATGAACTCGCCGATGGTGCCGCCCAGCCGCCCCTTGCCGATGTAGTCGTACCCGTCGCCCAGGTCGGCCTTGATGTCCTGCAGCTGGTGAACGAGGCCTTCCTGGGTGCCGATCAGGTCGGGCTGCTCGGCCGTCAGCAGCTTTTTCATGACCGGCCGCCGCTGAACCCACGAGTTCGGCTCGACGATCCCCGCGTACCGGAGGTTGAAGGTCATCACCTGCAGATCGGCGGCCGCCGCCCGACCCGCGAGCGCCTCCATCGCCGGCAGAACCGGCCCGATCGCCGCCACGGTGACCGACAGCATGCTCACGACGGCGAGCGCAGCCGAGATCAGCGACCGCAGGGCACCCCGCCGCCCCGCCGCGAATCGACCGCCGCGAATCGCCATGCCGCCATGATAGTTGGCGGGGTCCGCCGGCCACCGCGCTTGCCCGCCTGTCGCGCTCCGCTGCAGGATGCGGACATGCCCGACTCCAAGGCCATGGGGCAGTGGTTCGACCTGATGGTCGCGGCGCCCGACTTCCTCGCGCCGAGCCGTCGCGAACACGAGGCCCGGTTCGAGCACCCATGGCCCGCGACGGTCGAGGAGGTGTCACTGGCCCGCGACGGCGACCAGGTGGTCGGGGGCGCGTCGTATCTGCTGCCGCAGGCCGAGAACCAGCACATGCTGCAGGCGGAGCTGGTCGTGCACCCGAAGTATCGCCGTCGCGGTATCGGCACCGGGCTAATGAACGACGTTGTCGCGGCCGCCCGGCGGCACGGCCGTAGCCTGATCGAGGTCGAGGTGGCGCGGCCCGGCGACGGCTACGACTATCTCAAGCACCGGGGGCACCGGCCGGGCATGACCAGCATCAGGTCGCGCCTGGAGGTGACGGACGCCGAGGTGCCGAGTCCGGCCGACGGCTATTCGCTCGTGCAGTGGCGCGACGCGGTGCCCTCCGAGATCATCGGCGACGTGGCCGCGCTGCAAGGCCGGCTGTCGCTGGCCACCTCCACCGGCGGCCCGCAGGTCTTCGACCCCGATCGCGTATGGGCCCAAGAGGCGACGCAGCTCGGCCGGGGTCACCGCTGGTATTCCACCGCGGCCCGGCACGATGCGACCGGCCGGATCGTCGCCCGCACCAAGCTGGCCTTCGAGTCGGACGACGACGCCCAGGCCCGCCAGCGGATCACCATCGTCGAGCCCGCCCACCGCGGCCACGGCTTGGGCTTGGCGGTGAAGGCGGCCAATCATGCGTACGCGAGATCGTTCGAGCCGAGAATGCGGTACATCGAGGCGTGGAACGCCGAGAACAACACGCACATGCGCGCGGTGAACGCCAAGCTAGGCTTCAAGCCGGTCGACGAGTGGTGCGTGTTCCAGCTGCCGGCCTGAGCAGCATGGTGTCGGAGTTGCCGTTGCGCCCGACCACCTCGAAGCCCGGCCGCTCGTACAGCCATCGAACGGCGTTGCCGTCCTCGACGCTGAGGCTCAGCCCAGGCAGACGTCGCTCCCAGGCGGCCTCGATGACGTTGCTCATCAGCCGCGTCGCCACGCCGCGACCGCGGGCCTGCGGCAGCACACCGAGCGTCAGCTCAGGAACATCGGGTGCCACGAAGCCGTAGCCGGCGCGGTCGGCCGGCAGCGCACGGCCCCAGACAGCACCCACCGGCGCACCGTCGACCATCGCCACCACGCCCAAGTCGCCGTCGGCCGGGAATTCTTCGAGATAGCGCCGCGCCATCGCGTCGGTCCGGATCCAGTCGAGGGTGAAGCGGGCTTCGGACCAGTTGTACGCCTCCAACAGCACCCGCTCGAGGAAGGGCACATCCCGCACGTCCGCCGGCCGCATCAACACAGGCCCACGCTATCGAGAGCCACCGACCGCGGACGATCCGATCGTGCCGCGGGTTCGGCGGCAGCTCGCTCCGATCGCGCCTGCCGGGGGTTCGACGACAGCCCGCCCCGAAGGCGCCCGCGGCGACCTCGAAGCCCGAGCGAGCACGGCGGCCCGCCCGGCGTCTTCGATCAGCCGGCCTCAGCGACCGGCGGCCGGCGGACTGTACTGGTCGCATCGGCTGGCCTGCCCGGCCTCGGTGAGGGTCCACCCGGCGCAGAGGCGCAGCGGAGGCTGGACTCCCCGGAACATGTAGGACGCCTGCGCACGGAACGGCGTGCGCCCGCGACCACAGTGGCGCGCGACCGTACGCCATTCGAGCCCGTCGGCCGGTCCGCTGGCCCCCACCTGCAGGACGGCACACCGGAACAAATTCCGGCCGGTCAGAGCGCCGGTGATGCGGAACGGAGGCACCGGCCGCTCCGGAATGCTCATCATGTGCTCGTACTTGCCCTGCGCAACGACACTGCCGATGGAAAGGCGAAACCTGGCCGGGTCGACGGCAGCGGCCGCGGAGGCGGGGTCCGCAGCGACGCGAGCTGCGAGGTCTTGTGCTCCAGCGGCAGGAGCTGCGGCGGTCGGAGCTGCGACGGCGGGGGCTGCGGTGGCGCGGCCTGCGACGGCGTGTGCCGCAGCGCCGCGGCGCGCGACGACGGGGCTCGTGGCGGCCTGCGCTGCAGTCGCGGGGGCGGCGAGCTCAGAAGTTGTAGCGACGGGGGCCGCGACGGCACGGGCCGAAGCGGCGTCAGCTGCCATGGCGGGCGCTGCGGGGGCAAGCAGGGTGACGCCGGCAAGCGTGCTGAGGACGAGGTTTTTCACAAGAAGAACAACGGTGATCGCTGGTGGGAGGACTCGTTATGCGCAATTACATCCTTACGGGCACGCCGGGCTCGGGAAAGACAGCCCTGCTCCGGTGGCTGGAGCTGGCCGGTTACGCCGTCGTCGAAGAGGCGGCCACGGACGTCATCGCCCTACGACAGGCGCTAGGCGTCGAGGAGCCGTGGCGCGAACCAGGCTTCCTTGAGCGCATCGCAGACCTGCAGCGCCGCCGTCACCAAGCCGCCGAGCGACAAGGCGCCGGAGTCGAAAGTGGCCTGTCCGGACCAGCGCCGAGCGGCCCAGGTGCCATCGTCTTCTTCGACCGGTCACCGGTGTGCACTCTGGCGCTCAGCCGCCACCTCGGCCTTCCGGCACCCGACAACCTGTTGCAAGAGGTTGAGCGAATGCGCGCTGACCTGCACGTATCGGCCGGCGAGTTGGTCGAAGGTGAGCGAATGTTGCGTGCGCGGGCTGAGTCGTTGGTTGAAGGTGAGCGAAGGCGTACGGGCCCGCTCGCGGCGGGTCGGCCGATGGCTGAAGGTGAGCGAATGCGTGCCGACTTGCGCGCGGCGGCTCTGTCGACGGTCGAAGGTGAGCGAGTGGACGGCGGATTGCACGTTTCGGCCGACGGACTGGCTGAAGGTGAGCGAATGGACACTGGGTTGCACGTCTTGGGTGCCGCACTGGTCGAAGGTGAGCGAATGGGCGGTCGGCGGATGTACGAAGCGACGGTCTTCTTCGTGCGCAACCAAGGGTTTGTGCAACCTACGGCTGCTCGACGGATTGGTCTTGCGGAGTCACTGGCGTTTGAGCGGATCCATGAGGCGGCGTACCTCGAGCTCGGCTTCCGGCTCGTCGACGTGCCGGCTGGGCCTCTCGAGGGGCGGGGCGCTCTCGTCCTTCACAGCCTCGGGGGGTGAGGGGCGTTCGAGCGGGAAGAAGAAACCCTTGATCGCGGGGGCCAGGGCGCCTAGGCGGTTCATCTTCTTCGGCACTACCCAACCTGCGTACGGGGAAGGCTTTTCGGACAAGGGCTGATGGACCTCGACGAAAGCGCCGGTGGGGAGGCGGCGGATTATTCCGGTTTCTACGCCGTGGGCCAGGACCTCGCGGTCGTGTTGTTGCAGGCCCAGGCACAGGCGGACGGTGATCCAGTAGGTCAGGGGCGGGCCCACCAGCAGGCCGATGCGGCCGGCCCAAGTCATCGCGTTCAGGCTTACGTGGAACTTGTCGGCGATGATGTCGTTGCCGCCGGAGATCGTGGCTATCAGGAAGAACGTGAGGGCCATGACCCCCACGCCGGTGCGGTGTGGGACGTCGCGCGGGCGTTGCAGCAGGTTGTGGCGTTCGTAGTCCTTCGTCATGCGTCTTTCGAGGAACGGATAGATGGCGGTCAGCGTCAGCAACGCGCCGAAACCGACGACCGACGGCCAGAAGATGGGCGGGATGCTGTAGCCGTCGCCGATCGGGATGGTGATCTGCCAGGCCGGCATGAGGCGCACCAGGCCGTCCAGGAACATGACGTACCAGTCGGGCTGGCTGGCCGCTGACACGTCGGCCGCCCGGTACGGGCCGAACAGCCAGACCGGGTTGATCTGGAACAGGCCGGCGCTGAGCGCGATCACGGCGGTCACCGACAGGAACATGCCGCCCTGCTTGAGCGCGTACCGGGGGAACATGCGCTCGCCGACCACGTTGTGCTCGGTCCGGCCGGGGCCCGGCCATTGTGTGTGTTTCTGCACGAACACCAGGCCGACATGCACGACCACGAGCGCCAGCAGCACGGCCGGGATGAGCAGGACGTGCAGGATGAAGAACCGGCCGATGATCAGCTCGCTGGGGAACTCGCCGCCGAACAGCGCCGCCGACAGCCAGGTGCCGACGACCGGGATCGACAGGATGATGGCCGAGGCGATGCGCAGCCCGGTGCCGGAGAGGCCGTCGTCGGGCAGCGAGTAACCGGTGAAGCCGGCCAGGAACCCGAACACGAACAGGCCCACACCCAGCAGCCAGTTGGCCTCGCGCGGCTTGCGGAAGGCGCCGGTGAAGAACGTGCGCGCCATGTGCACGACGATCGCGGCCATGAACAGCAGCGCCGCCCAGTGGTGCATCTGGCGCAGGAACAGCCCGCCGCGCACCTCGAACGACAAGTTGAGTGTCGATTCGTACGCCCGGGACACCTCGACGCCGCGCAGCGCCGGATACGAGCCCTGATACGTGACCTCCTGCATCGACGGCTCGTAGAACAGCGTCAGGAACACCCCGGTCAGGATCAACATGACGAACGAGAACAACGCGATCTCGCCCAACAGGAACGACCAGTGGTCGGGGAACACCTTGTTGAGCAGCCCGCGCAGGGGCGTGGCGACCCGGAATCGCTCGTCCACCCCGGCCGCGGCGGCTGACACCTGCTGAGCTCGCGTCCGTTTGGTTCGCACCACCATGACCACATGACTGCGGAGCCCCGGCCGATGTGACAGTTCTGGCGCTCAGTGAGGCGCCGGTCACACAGCTGAGGGAAAGGCGCGTTCCCGCGTATGCCGGGCATGGACCAGATCACCACGCGTGGATTGACGTTCGATGTGTACGCGGCGGGGCCACCGGACGGCGAGCCGGTGCTCCTGCTGCACGGCTTTCCCCAGGACCGCCGGGAGTTCGCGGGGTTGCTGCCCAAACTGCACAAGGCCGGAATGCGTACGTACGTGTACGACCAACGCGGCTATGCGCCGGGCGCCCGGCCGGCGGACGTCGGCGACTACCGGCTGACCGAGGCCGTCGCCGACGCCGTAGCCGTGCTGGACGCGCTCGGTCTGAATGCGGTTCATGTCGTCGGGCACGACTGGGGCGCCCAGGTCGGCTGGCGGCTCGCGGCCGACCATCCCGAGCGGGTGCTGAGCCTGACCGCCGTGTCGCTGCCGCATCCGGAGGCCCTGGCCCGCGCGGTCAAGAAGCACGGCGTCCAGCGCCTTCGCCTCGCCTACACCGCCTTGTTGCGCTCGCGGGCCGGCGAGGGCCTGGCCCGGCTGCTGATGCAGCAACTGCTGCGCCGCTTGGGGGTGCGAGGCCTTCCCTACGTACGAGCGATGCGCGACCGCCGCCGTCTGACCGCGGCCCTCAATTGGTACCGGGCGCTCGACGACCCCCGGGTGCCGGTGATCGGCCCGGTCGGCGTGCCGACGACCTTCGTCTGGGGCACGCGCGACTTCGTGGTCGGCCGGGCTGCCGCGGAAAGCACGGCCGACCTGGTCGACGAGGACTACCGCTTCGTGACGTTGCGCCGGGTCGGCCACTGGGTGCCGGAGGAGGCGCCCGGCCCGCTGCTCGAAGCCATCGTCGATCGGGTGCGAAAGGGCGCCCGCGAGGAACACCGGGGCGGCCTGGCGTCCGGCCGATGAAGCGCGACGTGGCGGCCGTCGGCGGCTCGTGCGCGCAGCTGGAAAGAAATGCGTGCACGCAGCTGGGGGAGAAATGCGTGCACGCAGCTGGGGAGGAACACGTGCACGCAGCTGGGGGAGGGAAGAGATCGACCGTGGACGGTAGGGTGGCCTGCTGTGGCGGACGACATACTGCGCGTGTTTCTGAGCCACACGTCTGAGCTCAGGGCCCACCCGGACGGGCGCAACTTCGTCGCGGCGGCCGAGTCGGCGGTGCTCAAGGTGGGCTGGGTGCCGGCCGACATGCAGTACTTCGC
Source organism: Paractinoplanes pyxinae (assembly GCF_026626335.1). Taxonomy (GTDB): domain Bacteria; phylum Actinomycetota; class Actinomycetes; order Mycobacteriales; family Micromonosporaceae; genus Actinoplanes; species Actinoplanes pyxinae. Next base: position 539,374 of record NZ_JAPNTZ010000001.1, read on the forward strand.
GACCCGGGACGAGAAGCCGGCGGCGGTGTGCATCGAGGCCGTCGAGAAGGCCGACATCTTCGTCGGGCTGCTCGGCTTCCGCTGGGGCAGCGCGGTCACCGACGAGCCCGGCAAGTCCTACACGGAACTCGAGTTCGACACGGCCAGCCGGATGAAGCCGCCCCTGACCCGGCTGATGTTCCTGCTCGCGGGCAATCGAGCGCTGCCCATCCCGCCCGACCTGCTGCGCGACGAGAACAGCGCCAAACAGGACGCTTTCCGTACGCGAGTGCTGCACGAAGGCCTGGTCGTCGGTTCGGTGGCCGGCCCGGACGAGTTCGAGGCGGCGCTCATCCACGCGCTGACCGAGGAGAAGGACCGGCGGCGCCGCAAGGACAACGCCGAACGCGCCACGATCGGGCCGGCCACGTCGCCGCTCGCACGCGGGCGCACGGTGCGGTTGCATTCCCATCCGGCCGACGGCGAGCGGCGCGCGCATCTCGCCGGTCTGCTCGGCCGGGTGGGCTTTGTGGTGTCGGCCGAGGACGGCGACGGGCCGATGATCGTCGGCGCGACCTACCGCGCGGTGGCCACCGGGATGCTCAGCGACCCCGGCTCGCGGCCCGACGTCATCGTGGAGCTCGACGAGGATCTGGCCATCACGTCCGACGCCGTACGCGTCCCGGCCTACGACACGACAGCGGACGAGGTCGTCGAGCGGCTGCGGGTGGCGCTGGCCGCGTTCTTGCCGCCCGAGCCGGTCGTCCCGGTGGCGGCCCCGGCGTCGGCGGCCGCCCCCGACGCCCTCGACCAGCTGACCGACGAGCTGGACTTCGACCCGGAGCACATCGCGGCCTTCCGGGCCGACCTGCGGCCGGAACGGCTGCGCATGTTGCCGGCCGGGCTGTCGGACCGGCAGTTCCTGGAGAGCTGCGCCCTGATGAGCGGCGGCCGGCTGACCCGGGCCGGCGTGCTGCTGTTCGGCCGCCAGCCGGAGCGAGTGCTGCCCTCCGCGCTCGTGCAGTGCACCCATTACCTCGGCACCGACAGGACGGCCGCCCGCGAGTCCGAGCACATGCACGGGCCGATCGCCCAGCAGATCGAGCGGGCCCGGCAGTTCATCGCCGACCGCACGGGCGAGGGCCACCCGGCCGAGTATCCGATGATCGCCGTACGCGAAGTGCTTGCCAACGCCCTGGTGCACCGCGACTACGAGGACCGCGAGCGCACGGTCCACGTCCGCCTGTTCGCCGACCGCCTCGAGATCAGCAGTCCGGGCGCCTGGGCCGGCCGCGACCTGGCCGACGACCAGGCGCAGGACCTGGGCGCGCTGGCCGGGGAGTCGCGCCGCCGCAATTTCCGGCTGGCCAGCGCGCTGACCTGGGTCAAACTGGTCGAGGGCGAGGGCAGCGGCATCCCGACGGCGGTGGCCGACTGCACCCGGCTGGACGCCCCGGAGCCGGTCGTCGTCCGGCAGAACGGTTTCGTCAAGGTGGTGCTGCGGCCGGGCCGGCGCAACCAGCCGGCGCCGGTGTGGAACATCCCGGCCCACACGGTTGATTTTGTCGGCCGCGAAGACCTGCTGCGCCAGGTCGAGGACGCCTTTGCCGAGGGCGGGCCGTCGGCGGTGGTCCTGCACGGCGGCGACGGGGTCGGCAAGACGGCCCTTGCCATCGAGTACGCGCGGCGGCACGCCGACGACTACGACATCGCCTGGTACATCAGCAACGGCGAGCCCTACCAGGTCGCGGACCAGCTCACCCTGCTGGCCCGGACTCTCCAGCCGTCGGTGGCCCCGGGCCTGGCCGACCTGGCCACGGCCCTGCGCGGGAAGCGGTCGTTGGTGGTGATCGACGATGTCGCCGACCCGGCTCACGTTCTGCCGCTGTTGCCGGCCGAAGCCGGGCACGTGCTGATCACCTCACCGCGCGGGGACCGAACCGGTGTCAGGCCGATCGCCGTCGGGACGTTCGGCCGCGCCGAATCGATCGAGCTGCTGCGGATCCGCGACGAGGAACTGACCGTCAGCCAGGCCGACCGGCTGGCGGCGGCGGTGGAGGACTTCCCGAAGGATGTGGCGGTCGTGGTCGATCTGCTGCGGGAAGCCGGACTCAGCGTCGAGGACTATCTGCGCGCGTTCGGGCGCGAGGCACGCGACGAGACGCCGGGGCCGGACCGATCCGGCCCGGTAGATTGACCTGCTGTGTCGGACCGTTCCCTGCGGGTCTTCCTGAGCTACAGCTCAGACCTGCTCGCGCACCCGGCCGGGCGGGACTTCGCGTCCGCGGCCGAGAGGGCGGTCACCCGGGCCAATTGCTCGTTCGTCCACACGGAAGGCCACGGCGGCCCGCGCCTGGCCGAGCAGATCGACGCGGCTGATGTCTACGTGGGTCTGGCCGGTTCTCGCTACGGATCGCCGGCCGAGGACGACCCCACCCGGTCGTACGCGGAAATCGAATTCGACGCCGCCAGCTCGCAGAAACCGCCGCTGACGCGCCTGGTTTTTCTGTTCGCTGATCGGTCCGGCACCGATTCGAGGCAGCGGGTCTTCCAGCGCCGGCTGCGGGAATCAGGCCTGGTCGTCGCGGAAGTCACCGACCTGTACGAGCTCGAAACCGCTCTTTTCGAGGCGCTGACCGAGGAGAAGGACCGCCGGCGGGCCAAGGATGCGGCCGAGCTGCCCGCGCGTCCCGGCCAAGCGGTCCGGCGGCGCGTCGTCCGGCTGCTCGCGCACCCGAAGGACCGCGAGCCGGCCGCCGAACTCACCCGCTGGCTGCACGCCGCCGGTTTCACTTCGGACGACGGCTACGACGCTCCTCAGGTGGTGTGTGCGACCTATCGCGCGGTCGGCACCGGATGGCTCGACGAGCAGGTGCTGGGGCCGAGGTCGGTGCTGGTCGAGATGGACGAGGACCTCGATCTGGGTCCGCTGGCCGGTCGGCACAGCGTTCCCGCGTACGGGTTGAGTGGCGAGAGTGTGACGTCGGGCCTCCGCTCGCTGTTAGCTCCGTACTTTCCGCCCGAGCCGCCCGGCGAGGAGCCGGCCGCCGTGGTCACCGACCCCGAGCACGGCCAACTGGACTATCTGGAGCAGCTGACCGACGCCGACACGTTCGACCTGGACGAGGTCGGCGACTTCCGCCGGAAGCTACGCCGGGACGTGGCCGAGCGGCTGCCCGACAGCCTTTCGGCGTGGCAGTTCCTGGAGCGTTGCGGCCTCATGCGCGGCCGCCGGTTGACCCGGGCCGGGGTTCTGCTGTTCGGCAACGACCCCACCGTCGTGCTGCCCACCGCCGTGGTGCAGTGCGTCCAGTATTTCGGCGACGACCTGACCGCCCGCCGCGAACGCGTCGACCTGCACGGGCCGCTGGCCCGCCAGATCGAGCGGGCGTGGCGGTTCATCGCCGACCGGGTGCGGCAGGGCGAGGCGCCGTCCGCGTCCAGCGCGCGATCCGAGCCGGTCTACCGCTATCCCATGGTGGCGGTGCGCGAGGTGCTGGCCAACGCGCTGGTGCACCGCAATTACGAGGATCGCGGGCGCTCGGTCCACGTGCGCCTGTTCGCGAACCGGCTCGAGATCAGCAGTCCGGGGGACTGGGAGGGCCGGGATCTGCCGCCCGGCACCGAGCAGAGCCTGTCGGCGCTGGCCGGCGAGTCGCGCCACCGCAATTTTCGCGTGGCCAGCACGCTCAGCTGGACCGGGCTGGTCGAGGGCGAGGGCAGCGGCATTCCCAGCACGGTGGCCGACTGCGCCCGGGCCGGGGCGCCGGAACCGGTGGTGACCCACGCCGACGGGTTCGTCCGGGTCGTGCTGCGCCCCGCCGCCGGCAAGGGAGGTGAGGCGGCCGCGGGCGAGAAGGTGTGGAACATCCCGGCCCGTACGGCCGCCTTCACCGGCCGCGAGAGCGAGCTCGGCGACCTGTCGCAGAAGATCGAGCGCGGCGGTCCGACGGTGGTTCAGGCCATGGTCGGCATGGGCGGCGTGGGCAAGTCGGCGGCGGCCATCGAGTACGCCCATCGGCACAGCACCGACTACGACGTCGCGTGGTGGGTGAACGCGGGCGACCCGGCGCTGATCCCCGACCAGCTGGCCGAGCTGGCCCGCGCTCTCGGCGTGGTCGACCGCAACGCCCCGGTGGAGAGCGCGGTGGCCCGCCTCGGCGGCGCCCTGCGCGACCGCGACCGGTGGCTGATCGTCTTCGACAACGCCGAGGATCCGCAGTCGCTGAACCGGTTCCTGCCCAGCGGGCGCGGCCACATCATCATCACCTCGCGGACCTCGGACTGGCGGCACGTGGCCCGCACCCAGCAGGTGGACGTCTTCTCGCGCGAGGAATCGGTGCGGCTGCTGCGATCGGGCGTACCTAATCTCAATGATCGGGACGCAGGCCGGGTCGCCGAAGCGCTCGGGGATCTGCCGCTCGCGGTCGCGCTGAGCGCCGCCTTCCTGGCCGAGACCGGCATCGAGGTCGACGAGTACCTGCAGAGCATCACCGCGCACGAGCTGCTGGGGCGCCCGGCCAACCGCTTCCCCGAGTCGGTGGCCGTCTCGTCCCAGCTGGCCTTCGACCGCCTCGACGACCAGAACCCGGCCGCGTTGCAACTGCTGACGATGCTGGCCTGGCTGGCCCCGGATCCGGTGCCTCGCACACTGTTCACCGACCACGCGGACACGCTGCCCGGACCACTGTCCGACACGGCCCGCCGCCCGTTGGCGTTCGCCGAGGCGGCCGGCCTCCTCACCCGTTTCAGCCTCGCCCGGGTCACGCCGGACACCCTGCAGCTGCACCGCCTGATGGCCGCCCTGCTGCGAGAGCGCGCCACGGATCAGAACCCCGGCCACGACTGGCGGTTCCGGACGGCGCGGCTGCTGACGAACGCGACCGACGACCTGCCGGCCGACGAGCCCCGGAGCTGGCCGCAGTGGTCGCGGCTGCTCCCGCATGTGCTGGCGACGGGCGACGCGGTCGAGGATCCGCGCCTGCTGAGCCGGGCCGCCGACTATCTGCACGCCCGCGGCCAGGCCTCGGCGGCGCTACCGCTGCGCGATCGCGTGCTGCGGATCGACCGCGAGCATCTGGGCGAGAACCATGCCAAGACGTTGACCTCGGCGGCCAACCTGGCGGTGGAACTGGCCGCGACCGGCCGGATCGCCGAGGCGCGCGACCTGCTCGAGGACACGGTGGGCCGGCAGCGACGGGTGCTGGGTCAGGACGATCCGGGCACGCTGGCCGCGACCGAGAACCTGGCCAACGTGCTCCGCGCGCTGGGCGAACTGGAGCGCGCCCGCGAACTGTCGGAGGATGTCTTCACCCGGCGGCGACGGCTCTTGGGCCCGGAGTTCCCGGCGACGCTCACGAGCGCCGGCAATCTGGGCACCAGCCTGCTGGCGATGGGGCTGCTGGACGAAGCCCGGGCCTTGTTCGAGCACGTGCTCGAGCTGCAGCGCCGGGCCGTCGGCCCCGATCATCCGGACACGCTCACCACGGTCAGCAATCTGGCCGCCGTGCTGCGCCAGGCGGGGCGCTACCGGGAGGCCCGCGACCTGGACGAGGAGAACCTGGCTCGCCGCACCCGGATCCTCGGCGGCGACCACCCGGCCACCCTCACGACGGCCTACAACCTGACCGTCGATCACGCGGGTCTGGGCGACGAGGCCGCCGCGAGACGGTCGGCCGGCTCGATCGTGGCGCAGTCGTCGCAGGCGGGCGGCGATCCCTCGCGGCAGCAGTTGGCGGTGCTGGCCGCCCTCATCGATCAGGGCCTGGTGAACACGGGGGACATCGGCTCGGCCTGGGAAGCGGCACTGCGTCAGGTCGTCCGCGACAGTGATGTCGTGGTCCCCCCGGCCGAAGACCTCTACCGCCTGGAAAGGCGCGATTAACGGCCGGGGTGACCGCCTTTCAGGAGACGCCGAGAGACGTACGGGCCGGGGCCGTGATCGAAGCGAGGATGTCGCCCGACCGCACCGCCGACGTCGACAGCAGCGAGGCCGTGATGCCGTGGGTGTGCTCGGTGCCGCCCTGCAGATAGATGCCGGCCGCCATGCTGTCGTCGGTGCGGATGCGGTAGTCGCGGTCGACCAGGGCCCGCCCGAACTCGTCCCGCGCACACCGGTCGGCCACCTCGCCGAGCAGCGGGAACGGGTCGACCGGGGCGTACCCGGTGGCGCAGACCAGCACGTCGGCGTCCAGCGTGGTCACCTCGCCGGTGGTCAGCATCTCGACGTCGACCGCCACGTGGTCCACGTCCTCGCGGGCGCCGGCCAGCCGGGACATGTTGAGCAGCCGCAGCCGGCTCACCCCGGCCACCCGCTCCCGGTAGACCCGGCGGTAGAGGTCTTCGATCAGGTCGTTGTCCACCACCGAGTAATTCGTGTTGCTGTGATAGTTCATCAGCATGGTCTTGACCTCGGCCGGGGCGTCGAAGAAGTCGTCCACGGCGGCCGGGTCGAAAATGCGGTTGGCGAAAGAACTGTCATCGGCCGGGCTGTAGCCGTAGCGCGAGAAGACCCCGCACACCTCGGCTGTGGGAAATTTCTCGTGCAGGAAAGCCGTGATCTCAGCCGCACTCTGACCGGCCCCGACCACCACGAATCGGTCCGCCTTCTCGACCCGGCCCACGTTGGTGAGCAGGTCGCGGCTGTGCCACACGCGCTCGCCGAGGTGCACCCCGGACGGCAGGATCGGCCGCAGACCCGTGGCCACCACCAGGTTGCGGGCCCGGCACGAGGTGACCAGGCCGTCCGCGTCCCGCGCGAGCACGTCGAACGCCTCGATCACGCCGTCACGGATCACCGGGACGACCTCGGTCACCTCACAGCCGTACCGGACCACGTCGCCCACCTTGGCCGCCGCCCACTCCAGGTAATCGTGGAACTCGACGCGCAGTGGGAAGAACGTCTTGTGGTTGATGAAGTCGATGAGCCGGCCGCGGTCCTGCAGGTAGCACAGGAAGCTGTAGCGGCTGGCCGGGTTGCGCAGGGTGACCAGGTCTTTGAGGAACGACACCTGCATGGTGGCGTCCTCCAGGAGCATGCCGCGGTGCCAGCCGAAAGCGGCCTGACGCTCGAAGAACGCGGCCGTGACGGGGTTCGCGGGGGTGTCGTCGTTGTGCTCCTGGACGGCGATGGCCAGAGCCAGATTGGACGGACCGAAACCCACTCCCACCAGGTCGTAGACCGGGATATCGCGCTGCGGGCCGTTCGGTGACATCGGCAGTCCTCGTGGTCGGTGTCGAGTGTGTCGACACGTGCGTCAAGGGGTTCGGCTTCCCCTCCTAGTCGGCGGAAGCGAGGTTAGACTAACCTAACTTTCGCGGGCCTCGATGGGCCAGCCGAAGGGTCAGGAGGAGCCGTGCGGGTTGTCATGTTCGGGTACCAGACGTGGGGTCATCGCACCCTGCAAGCGCTGCTGGACTCGGAGCACGAGGTCACACTCGTCGTCACCCACCCGAAGAGCGACCACGCCTACGAGCGCATCTGGAGCGATTCGGTGGCCGACCTGGCCGCCGAGCACGGCATCCCGGTCGAGACGCGCGACCGGCCGGACGACGACCTGCTGGTGCCGCTCAAAGAGGCCGCGCCCGACGTCATCGTGGCCACCAACTGGCGTACGTGGATCCCGCCCCAGGTCTTCGAGCTGCCCCGGCTGGGCACGCTCAACGTGCACGACTCGCTGCTGCCCAAGTACGCCGGCTTCTCGCCGCTGATCTGGGCCCTCATCAACGGCGAGAGCGAGGTCGGGGTGACCGCCCACATGATGGACGGCGAACTCGACGCGGGCGACATCGTGCTGCAGCGCTCGGTGCCGGTGGGTCCGCGCGACACCACCACCGACCTGTTCCACAAGACGCTCGAGCTGTTCGGTCCGATCACTGTTGACGGGCTGGCGCTGATCGAGTCGGGGCGTACGGACTGGACGCCGCAGGACAGGTCGCAGGCCAGCTTCTTCCACAAGCGGTCGGACGAGGACAACCGGATCGACTGGACGTGGACGGCCGAGGAGCTCGACCGCCTTGTGCGGGCCCAGTCCGACCCGTACCCCAATGCCTATACCTTCCACAACGGGCAGCGCCTGCGCATCGTGGCGGCGCGCGTGTCCAAGGGCATCTACGGCGGCACGCCCGGCCGCATCTTCTACCGCGAGGACGACGCCGTCGTGATCGTGGCGGGCGCCGAGGCCCGTCGCGGCACGAGCCACGGCCTGGCCGTCGAGCGGGTCCGTCTTGACGACGGCACCGAACTCGGCGCCGGCGAGTACTTCCGCTCCATGGGCGGATACCTCACCCAGCACCCCTGACGCCAGATCCCACGACAGGCCGGTGGCGGGTGCCACCCGGCCCGCTTCACCCTGACCGGGAGTGACTTCATGCTGCAGATCCTCGGCGAGCACACCAGCGGCGGACCGTTGACCGTCGCGCCGGCCACGTTCCCCGACGTCTTCGCGACCGTCGTGCGCCGTGACCCCGACGCGGTGGCCGTGGTGTTCGAGGACACCGAGGTCAGCTACGCCGAGCTCGACGCGCGGGCCAACCGGCTGGCCCACGCCCTGCAGGCGCGCGGCGTGGGACCGGACAAGGTGGTCGGGCTCGCGGTGCCGCGCTCGGTCGACATGATCGTGGCCGAGCTGGCCGTGATGAAGGCGGGCGGCGCCTATCTGCCGCTCGACCCGGCCGACCCTGCCGAACGCCTCGCTTACCTGGTCGGAGACGCCAAGCCGGTCTGCATGGTGACGACGCCCGAGCTGGAGGACCGGCTGCCCGCCGGCCCGCGACTCCTGATCGGCGAAGCGACCAGTTACCCGGCAAGTGAGCCGGAACGCCCGGGACTGAAAGTCGAGAACGCCGCGTACGTCATCTACACCTCAGGCTCGACCGGACGCCCCAAAGGCGTTCTGCTCACCCACACCGGCGTGGCCAAGCTGATGTCCACCGGCTACGAGCGCTTCGGCATGACCCCCGACATCCGCGTGCTGCACTTCGCCTCGCCCAGCTTCGACGTCGCGTTCTTCGACCTGTGCCTGGCCCTGCTCAGCGGCGGCCGCCTGGTCATCGTGCCGGCCGAGCGCCGGGTGGCCGGGACGGCGCTGACCGAGTACGCCATGAAGCACCGCACCAACTTCATGATTCTGCCGCCGGCGCTGCTGGCCGCCCTGCCCGCCGAATGCGAGCTGCCGCCGGGCATCCTGCTGGCCGGCACCGAGCGCGTCTCGCCCGAGCTGGTCGCCCGCTGGGCCCGCGGCCGTCGCATGTTCAACGCGTACGGCCCGACCGAGGCCACGGTGAACTCGACACTCGGCGAGTGCGACCCGGACCGCGCCGAGGGCTCGTCCGTGCCGATCGGCCGGCCCGACCCGGCCACCGAGGCGTACATCCTCGACGGCGAGCTGCGGCCGGTCGGCCCTGGTGTCACCGGTGAGCTCTATCTGGCCGGGCCCGGTCTGGCCCGCTGCTATGTGAACCGGCCCGACCTGACGGCGGAACGGTTCCTGGCCGACCCGTTCGGGCCGGCCGGCGGGCGCATGTACCGCACCGGCGACCTGGCCAGCCGGCGCGAGGACGGCCGGATCGACTTCCTGGGCCGGGTCGACGACCAGGTGAAGGTGCGTGGCTACCGGATCGAGCTGGGCGAGATCGAGTCGGTGCTGGCCCGCCACCCGGGCGTCGGGCAGGTCGCCGTGGTGGTGCGTGACCAGCGGCTGGCCGCGTACGTCGTGCCGGCCACCGACGCCGCGCCCGAGGAGAAGGCCGAGACCCAGGTCGCCGAGTGGAAAGAGCTGCACGAACTGCTCTATCAGGCGGGCCGGGTGGAACGCTTCGACGAGAACTTCACCGGCTGGAACTCGAGCTACGACGGCTCGCCCATCCCGCTCGACGAGATGCGGCAATGGCGTGACGCGACGGTCGCCCGGATCCGGGAGCTGGAACCGCGGCGGATCCTCGAGATCGGCGTCGGCAGCGGCCTTCTGCTGTCCCGGCTCGCGCCGGATGTCGAAAGCTACTGGGGTCTCGACCTCTCCGAAGAGGCCATCGAAACCTTGCGAGGCGCGGTCACGGATCTGCCGGGCGTCGAGCTGCGCGCTCAGCCGGCCCACGACCTGAGTGGCGTGCCGGAGGGCTTCTTCGACACCGTCGTCATCAACTCGGTCGCGCAGTACTTCCCGAGCGCCGACTATCTGGCCGGCGTGCTGCGGTCGGCCGCCGCCAAGCTGGCGCCCGGCGGTCGTGTGTTCGTGGGCGACGTACGGAATCTGCGGCTGCATCGCGAGCTGCTGGAAGGCATCCACGGACCGGACGGCGTCGAGGAGGCCGAGAAGGCGGAGAAGGAGCTGCTGCTCGACCCCGACTTCTTCACCACGCGGCCCGAGTTCCCGTCGGCCGAGGTGCTGGTCAAGCGCGGCTCCTACGACAACGAACTGAGCCGTTTCCGATACGACGTAGTGCTGTCTACTGTGGAAGCCGAGCCCGCGCCGGCCGAACGCCTTGGCGGCCCGGAGCTGCTGGCCGAACGCCCGCAGAGGTTGCGCGTGACCGGCGTGCCCCGCCGCCCCGGAACAGTGGAGGAGTTCCACGCCCTCGCGGCGGACCACGGTTACCACGTGGCGGTGACCTACGACGGCTCCTCGGCGCGCGGCGACCTGGACGTCGTGTTCCAGCTCGGCGGACCACCGACCGGCGCCTACCGCCCCGGCGGCTTCCCGCACGCCAACAGCCCGGCCGCTTTCACCGACCCGGCCGCCCTGACCAAGGCTCTCCGCCTGCACGCCGAATCGTGGCTGCCGGCCTACATGGTGCCGACCGGCTGGGTGCAGCTCGACGCGCTGCCCGTGCTGACCAGCGGCAAGCTCGACCGGGCAGCCCTGCCCGCACCCGACTTCGCCGCGCTGGCCACCGGAACGGCCGCCCGCAACGCGCGCGAGCAGCTGCTGTGCGACCTGTTCGCGGATGTTCTGGGCGTGCCCGGCGTGGGCATCGACGACGACTTCTTCGCGCTCGGCGGCGACAGCATCGTCTCGATCCAGCTGGTGCTGCGGGCCCGCGCGGCCGGCCTGGTCTGCACGTCGCGGCAGGTGTTCGAGCACCGGACGCCGGCCGCGCTGGCCGAGATCGTCACCGAGCTGGACAGCAAGCCTCGCGAGCAACCCGACGACGGCGTGGGTGACGTGCCGTTCACCCCGATCCTGCACTGGCTCGACCAGACCGGCGGCGCGTTCGAGGCGTTCAGCCAGTCGATCGTCCTCACCACCCCGATCGGCGCGACGGCCGAGCGGTTGCGGTCGACGCTCGACCTGCTGGCCGACCGGCACGACCTGCTGCGTTCGCGGTGGATGCGCGAGGAACGCGTTCTGCGCGTCGCGCCGCGCGGCGAGCACACCGACTGGCTCACGGTCGCGGCGCCGGGCGCGTCGGTCGAGGCCGAGGAGCAGGCGGCAGCCGGTCGCCTCGACCCGTTCGGCGGTGTCATGGCCCAGGCCGTGTGGTTCGAGGCGGAGCGGAAACTGTTGCTGGTGCTGCATCACAGCATCGTGGACGGGGTCTCGTGGCGCGTGCTGCCGGCCGACCTGGCCACCGCCTGGACTTCGGGCGCCTTGGAGCGTACGGGAACCTCGTTCCGCCGCTGGGCGCTCGACCTGCGTTCGGCGGCCGGTGACCGAGCGGGCGAGGCCCCGCTCTGGGAGGGCATCCTGAGCGGGCCCGATCCGGCTCTGTCGGTGCGCCCGTTGCGGCCGGTCGACGACCTGGAATCGGTGGCCCGTCACACCGTACGGCTGAAGACCGCGACCACCGAGCCGGTCATCACGAGCGTCCCCGCCGCCTTCAACGCCGGCATCAACGACGTCCTGCTGACCGCACTCGCTCTGGCCGTGGCCGAGTGGCGCGACAGCGACGAGCCGTCCGTGCTGATCGCGCTCGAGGGCCACGGCCGCGAGGAGCAGGTGGTGCCGGGGGCCGACCTGAGCGCGACCCTGGGCTGGTTCACCACCGTCTTCCCGGTGCGGCTGAATCCCGGCGACGCCGACCGTTCCGAAGCCCTGGCGGGCGGGCCGGCCGCCGGCATCGCGCTCAAGCGGGTCAAGGAACAGCTGCGCGCGATCCCGGATCGCGGCATCGGCTACGGGATGCTGCGCTATCTCACGTCTTCCCTGGCGGCTTCCGCGGCGCCGCAGATCAGCTTCAACTACCTCGGGCGGTTCACGACGACCGACGGGGACTGGGCGCCGGTCGCCGGTCACGGCATCCTCGCCGGCGGCTTCGACCTCGGCATGCCAGTCGCGCCGTACACCCTGGAAATCAATGCGTACGTCCAAGACACCGCAGCCGGGCCGGAGCTCGGCGTCACGTGGGCCTACCCGCGTGAGCTGATCAGCGACGAATCGGTGGCCCGCTTGGCCGCCGGGTGGTTCGCCGCGCTCGAGGCCTTGGTGGCGCACGCCCGCGGCCCGGCCGCCGGCGGTCTCACGCCGTCCGACCTCACGCTCGCGCTGAGCCAGGACGAGATCGACGAGTTCGAATCCGAATGGGAGCTTTCGTGACCGCGCCCGCCGGCCTGGCCGACGTTCTGCCGCTCACCCCGCTGCAAGAGGGCCTGCTGTTCCACACCCAGCTCGCCGCGGACGGCCCGGACGTCTACACCGGACAGCTGACGCTCGACCTGTGCGGCCCGCTCGACGCCGATCGGCTGCGCGCGGCCGGACAGGCCCTGCTTGACCGGCGGCCCAACCTGCGAGTCGCCTTCCGCCGCCGCAACAACGGCCAGGCCGCCGCGCTCGTGCCGCGGCAGCTCGCCCTGCCCTGGGCCGAGCTGGAACTGACCGAGGACGAGCTGCAGGCCTTCCTGGACGAGGATCTGCGCCGCCGCTTCGACCCGGCGCAGGCGCCCCTGCTGCGGATGACCCTCGTACGGCTCGGATCCGACCGCCACCGGCTGGTCTTCACCCATCACCACCTGCTGCTCGACGGCTGGTCGGTGCCGCTCGTGCTGGATGAGCTGATTGCTCTCTACCGCGGCGACGAGCTGGCGGAACCGGCCGACTTCCGGGCCTATCTGGCCTGGACCGCGGCCCAGGACAAGCCGGCCGCCGAGACCGCCTGGCGCGATGCTTTGGCCGGGCTGGACGGGCCGACGCTGGTCGCCGGGCAGCCGCCGGCCCGGGCCGTGGTGCCCGACCGGATCCTGCGTGACCTGCCGGCCGACCTCACTGCTCGCCTGGTGGCGCTGGGCCGGGCTCGCGGGCTTACGTTGAACACCATCGTGCAGGGCGCGTGGGGCATCGTGACCGGCGCGCTGACCGGCCGCGACGACGTGGTGGTGGGCGCGACAGTGGCCGGGCGGCCGCCCGACCTGGCCGGCTCGGACACGATGATCGGCCTGTTCATCAACACCATTCCCGTCCGGATCGGGCTCGACCCGGCCCGGCCGGCGGTGGACGCGCTGCGGCGGCTGCAGGACGGTCAGGCCCGGCTCATGGACCACCAGCACCTCGGGCTGGCCGAGATCCAGCGGCTGGCCGGGCACGGCGAGCTGTTCGACACGCTGACCGTGTTCGAGAACTACCCGCTCGGCGCCTCGCTGCCCGACGCGGGCGACTTGCGGGTGGCCAGGGCCGAGATCCGGGACTGCGCCCACTATCCGCTGACGCTGACCGCACGGCCGGGCGAGCGGCTGCACCTCGACCTCGAATACCGCGGCGACCTGTTCGACGCGGCCGCCGCCGGGACGCTGCTCGACCGGCTGACGACCGTGCTGACCGCGCTGTGTGACGCGCCGGACAGTCCGTTGGGCCGGATCAGCGTGCTCGCGCCGGGGGAGCGGGAGACGATCCTGCGCGGCTGGAACGACACGGCCGCCCCGACTGCGGACACGACGATCAGCGGGGTGCTCGCGGATCTGGCCGTGCGCACGCCGGATGCGGTCGCCCTGAAGACCTCGGACCGGGTATGGACGTACGGGGAACTGGAAGCCTGGGCGGCCGGGCTGGCCGGAACGCTGCGCGCGCGGGGCGTCGGCCGGGGCGACCGGGTGGCGCTGGCGTTGCCGCGGGCCCTGACCGTGCCGGCGATCTTCGGTGTTCTGCGGGCGGGGGCGGCCTATCTGCCGCTGGACCCGGAGCAGCCGGCCGAGCGGATCGCCGGGATGCTGGCCGACGCGGAACCGGCTCTGCTGCTGACCGTAGGGGCGGATCCCGCGCCGGGTTGGGCGGGCGAACGGCTGACCGAACTGCTGATGGGTACGCCCGTCGAGCACGAAACGGCCGGGCCCGACGATCCGGCGTACGTCATCTTCACCTCCGGGTCGACCGGGCGTCCCAAGGGTGTCGTCGTGCCGCACCGGGGCATCGTGAACCTGCTCGGCGGCCACCGCGCTTCCCTGATGGCCGGCCCGCACCGCCGCGCCGCGCACACGACGTCGTTCACCTTCGACGCTTCGTGGGAGCCGCTGTTGTGGATGCTGGCCGGGCACACCGTGGACGTGCTGGACGCCGACGTGTACCGGGATGCGGGGGCTACGGTCGGGCACCTGCGGAAGCACGGCATCGACGTGCTCGACGTGACGCCGACCTATCTGCGTGAGCTCATCCCGGCCGGGGTGCTCGACGCGGGCCTGAGCGTCCTTCTGGTCGGTGGCGAGGCGATCGATCCGCAGCTGTGGGCCCAGGTCTGCGCGGTTCCGGGTTTGGCTTGCCACGACCTGTACGGGCCGACCGAGGCCTCGATGGACGCCTACGGCTGGCACGGCCCGGCGCGGGAACCCTACCGGCTGGCCAACGTGCGCACCTACCTGCTCGACGCGGCGCTGCGGCCGGTGCCGGTGGGGGTGCTCGGTGAGCTTTATGTGGCGGGGGAGGGGCTGGCGCACGGCTACCTCAACCGGGCCGGGCTGACGGCGGAACGCTTCGTGGCCGACCCCTTCGGTCCAGCGGGCGCGCGGATGTACCGCACAGGCGATCTGGCCCGATGGACCTCTGACGGCGTGCTGCAGTTCGCGGGCCGGGCCGACGCCCAGGTGAAGGTGCGCGGATTCCGTATCGAGCTGGGGGAGATCGAGGCCGCGCTGGGCGGTCAGGCCGCCGTGGTCGTGCGCGACGGGCGTCTGGTGGCCTATACCGTCGGCACGCCCAAGGATGTGCGCGGCGTGCTGCCGGACTACATGGTTCCGGCGGCCTTCGTCGAGGTCGACGCGCTGCCGCGGACGGTGGCCGGCAAGCTCGACGTGGCCGCTCTGCCCGATCCGGACTTCTCCGTCCTGAGCGGCGGCCGGGCCGCCCGGAACACCCGCGAGCAGCAGCTGTGTGACCTGTTCGCCGAGGTGCTGGGCCTGCCCACCGTGGGCATCGACGACGACTTCTTCGCGCTGGGCGGGCACTCGCTGCTCGTCATGCGGCTGGCGAGCCGGGTGCGCGCGGTGCTCGGGGTCGAGCTCCCCGTGCGCGCGGTGTTCGACACTCCGACCGTGGCCGGGCTGTCGCCGTCGCTGACCGGCTCGACGCGGGCGCCGCTGGTGCGTGCGGAACGGCCGGCGCGGATCCCGTTGTCCTATGCCCAGCAACGGCTCTGGTTCCTCTACCGCCTGGAGGGCCCGAACCCGACCTACAACATGCCGATCGCTTGGCGGCTGCGCGGCGCCCTCGACCGCGACGCCCTGGCGGCTGCCGTAGGCGATGTGGTCGCCCGGCACGAGACGCTGCGCACGGTCTTCGCCGAGGACGAGGACGGCTCGTACCAACGGATTCTGCCCGCCGAGTCGCTGCCGATCCCGGTCGAGGACATCGCCGAAGCCGATCTCGCCGGCCGCTTGGCCGAGATCGGGGAGTACGGCTTCAAGCTCGATGCGGAGCCGCCGTTGCAGGTGCGGCTCTTCCGGCTCGGGCCCGACGAGCACGTGCTGCTCCTGCTGATGCACCACATCGCCGGCGACGAGTGGTCGGACGTGCCGCTGCGCCGGGATCTGGTGGCCGCCTACACCTCCCGCTGCGCCGGTTACGCTCCCGCGCTGGCGCCGCTGCCGGTGCAGCACGCCGATTTCGCGCTGTGGCAACGCGATCTGGCGCTCGACGAGCAGATCGAGGGCTGGCGTACGGCGCTGTCCGGGCTGCCGGAAGAACTCGAGCTGCCGGCCGATCGTCCCCGCCCGGCCGCGGCCAGTTATCACGGCGACGTGGTCCGGTACGACCTGCCGGCCGATGTGACCGCGCAGCTGCGGGATCTGGCCCGGTCGACCGGCACGTCGATGTTCATGGTCGTGCAGGCCGCGGTGGCGGTGTTGCTGACGAAACTCGGTGCGGGCACGGACATTCCGCTCGGCTCGCCGGTCGCCGGGCGGCCCGATCAGGCCGTGGACGATCTGGTCGGCTTCTTCGTCAACACGCTCGTTCTACGCACGGACACGTCGGGTGACCCGTCGTTCCGGGAGCTGCTGGGACGGGTGCGCGAGACTGACTTGGCCGCCTTCGACCGGCAGGACGTGCCGTTCGAGCACCTGGTCGAGGCGATCAATCCGGTGCGGTCGCTGGGCCGGCACCCGCTGTTCCAGACGATGGTGTCGTACCTCGGCGAGGCCGACCGGGCCTGGCACCTCGGGCGGCTGCGGGTCGAGACCGAGCACGTACGCCAGCAGGTCGCCATGTTCGACCTGTCCTTCGACTTCTTCGAGACCCGGGACGGTGTACGGGGCGAACTCGAATACGCCACCGACCGCTGGAACCGCGACTCGGCCGAGACCCTGGTCGCCCGGCTGGGCCGCGTGCTCGCCGCGATGGCGGCCGACCCGTCGGCGCCGATCGGCCGCACCGACGTGCTCGATCCGGCCGAGCGGGCCCGCCTCCTCAGTTTCGAAGCAACGGAAACGCCTGCGGGCACCATCGTCGAGCTCTTCGCGGCTCAGGTGGCAGCGACTCCCGAGGCGAGCGCGCTGGTTTCCAACGGCCGGTCGTGGACCTTCGCCGAGCTGGACGACTGGAGCTCGCGCCTGGCCGGAAGCTTGGCCGCGCACGGCGTCGGGCCGGGCGACCTGGTCGCGCTGGCCACCGCACGCCCGCTCACCGTGCCGGCGCTGCTCGGCGTGCTCAAGGCGGGCGCGGCCTATCTGCCGCTCGACGCGTACCAGCCGTCGGCCCGGATCGCGGCCATGCTCGACGACGCCAAGCCGGCCCTGCTCGTGACGACCGCCGGTTCCGACCTGGCCTGGAGCGGCGCTCGCGTGGTGGTCGGTGACGCCGCCCCGGCCGCCAAACCTTTGCCACCGCGCCGGATCGACCCGCTCGACCCCGCGTACGTCATCTACACCTCGGGCTCGACCGGCCGGCCCAAGGGTGTCGTGGTGCCGCACCGGGGCATCGCCAACCTGTTCGCCAGCCACCGCCGCACGCTCATGCCGGGGCCCAAGCGGCGGGTCGCGCACGTCGCCTCGTTCACCTTCGACGGGTCCTGGGAGCCGCTTATCTGGCTGCTCGACGGACACGCGCTGCACGTGCTGGACGATGACGAATACCGGGACGCGGCGGCCCTCGTGCCGTTGCTGCGCTCGCAACGCGTCGACGTGCTCGACGTGACGCCGACCTACCTGCGCGAGCTGATCCCGGCCGGGGTGCTCGAGGCGGGGTTGAGCGTGCTGCTGGTCGGGGGCGAGGCGATCGATCCGCAGCTGTGGGCGCAGGTGTGTGCCGTACCGGGCCTGGCCTGTCACGACCTCTATGGGCCGACCGAGGCGTCGGTGGATGCCTATGGCTGGCACGGCCTTCCCCGTACGCCGTATCAGCTCGACAACGTGCGGACCTATCTGCTGGACGACGCGCTGCAGCCGGTGCCGCCCGGCGTCCTCGGCGAGCTTTACGTGGCTGGGGAAGGGCTCGCGCAGGGCTATCTGAACCGGGCCGGGCTGACGGCGGAGCGGTTCGTGGCCGACCCGTACGGTCCCGGCCGGATGTACCGCACCGGTGACCTCGCTCGCTGGAACCGGGCGGGCGCCCTGGAGTTCGCCGGGCGCGCCGACGGTCAGGTGAAGGTCCGCGGCTTCCGGATCGAGCTGGGCGAGATCGAGGCCGCCTTGGGCGGCCAGTCGGCGGTCGTCGTGCGCGACGGGCGGTTGGTGGCCTACACCGTCGGTTCCTACAACGACGTACGCGGTGTCCTGCCGGACTACATGGTCCCGGCGGCCTACGTCCCGGTCGACTCGCTGCCGCGGACGGTGGCGGGCAAGCTGGATGTGGCCGCGCTGCCGGACCCGGACTTCTCCGGTCTGTCGAGCGGGCGGGCGGCCCGGAACACCCGGGAGCAGCAGCTGTGTGATCTGTTCGCCGAGGTGCTGGGGCTGCCTTCGGTCAGCATCGACGACGACTTCTTCGCCCTGGGCGGGCACTCGCTGCTCGTCATGCGTCTTGCGGGGCGGGTACGGGCGGTGCTGGGCGTCGATCTGCCGGTGCGCGCCGTGTTCGATGCTCCGACGGTGGCCTCGCTGGCGCCGTCGCTGACCGGGTCGACGCGGACGCCGCTGGTGCGGCAGGAGCGGCCGGCTCGCGTGCCGCTTTCGTATGCGCAGCAACGGTTGTGGTTCCAGTACAAGCTCGAGGGGCCGAACCCGACCTACAACATCCCGATCGCCTGGCGGCTGCGCGGCGACCTCGACCGCACCGCGCTGGTGGCGGCCGTCCGCGACATGGCCGACCGGCACGAGACGCTGCGCACCGTCTTCCCCGAGGTGGACGGGACGCCGTACCAGCACCTGCTCGACGCCTCGGCGGTGCCGGTGGCCTTCCACGACGGGCCGTTCGACGACTCCGCGGCCGAGCACACCTTCGAGCTCGACCGCGAGGCGCCGCTGCGGGTCGACGTGTACGCGGTCGCGCCCGGCGAGCACGTGCTGCTCCTGCTGCTGCACCACGTCGCCGGAGACGAGTGGTCGGAGGAGCCGCTGCGGGCCGAGCTCGCCACCGCGTACGAGGCCCGCCGAGCCGGCCGCGCGCCGCAGTTCCCGCCGCTTCCGGTGCAGTACGCCGATTTCGCTCTGTGGCAACGGGATCTGGCGCTCGACGAGCAGATCGAGGGCTGGCGTACGGCGTTGGCCGGGCTGCCCGAGGAGCTGGAGCTCCCGTCCGACCGGCCCCGACCGGCCGAGGCCAGTCACCGGGGCGAGCTCGTGGAATTCGCCGTTCCCGGCCCGGTCGCCGAACGCCTGCGCGCCCTGTCCCGCGGCACCGGAACCAGCCTGTTCATGGTCGTGCAGGCCGCCGTGGCCGCGCTGCTGACCAAACTCGGTGCGGGCACGGACATTCCGCTCGGCTCGCCGGTTGCGGGCCGCCCGGACGCGGCCGTCGACGACGTGGTCGGCTTCTTCGTCAACACGCTCGTTCTGCGCACGGACACGTCGGGCGACCCGTCGTTCCGGGAGTTGCTGTCCCGGGTGCGCGAGATCGATCTGGCCGCCTTCGACCGTCAGGACGTGCCGTTCGAGCACCTGGTCGAGGCGATCAACCCGGTGCGGTCGCTGGGCCGGCATCCGCTGTTCCAGACGATGGTGTCCTACCTGCCCGGCGGTGGTGACACCTGGCGGCTGGGCGACCTGGACGGGCGGCCCGAGCCGGTCGGGCATCGCGCGGCCATGTTCGACCTGTCCTTCGACTTCACCGACGCGCCCGGCGGCGGCATCGACGGCACCCTCGAGTTCGCCACCGATCTGTTCGACGCCGACACCGCCCGGACGTTCGTCGAGCGCCTGCAACGGATTCTGGCCGCCGACCCCGCGCTGTCGCTCAGCCGGATCGACGTCCTCAGCGCGGAGGAGCGGTCCCGTCTGCTTTCCGCGCCGGAAACACAGGTCGCCGGCGGCAGCATCGTCGACGCTTGGAAGCAGGCGATCCGCGACGGCCGGGCTCTGGTCTCGAGCGGCCGCGAGTGGACGTTCGCCGAGCTGGACGAGTGGTCGGACCGGCTCGCCGCCATGCTGGCCGGGCGGGGGATCGGCCGGGGTGACCTGGTCGCGCTGGCCACGCCACGCCCGCTCACCGTGCCCGCGATCCTCGGCGTGCTCAAGAGCGGCGCCGCGTACCTGCCTCTGGACGACGCCCACCAGCCGCCCGAGCGCATTGCCGCGATGTTCGACGACGCTCGGCCCGCTCTGGTGCTGACTACAGCCGGCCGCGTGGTGCCCGAGGGCCCGGATCGGCTGCTGCTGGACGATCCGAGGTTGTTCGACGGGCCGACGGGAACCCCGGCCGCGCCACTGGCGGGCGATCCCGCGTACGTCATCTTCACCTCGGGATCGACCGGGCGGCCCAAGGGCGTGGTGGTGCCGCACCGCGGCATCGTGAACCTGCTCGCCACGCATCGCAGCCGCCTGATGAAGGGCGCCGGTCGCCAGGCCGCCCACGCCGCCTCGTTCACGTTCGACGGCTCGTGGGAGCCGATGCTCTGGATGTTCGCCGGGCACACACTGCACGTGCTGGACGACGACGAGTACCGCGACGGAGAGGCACTGATCGGGTACGTGCGCCGGCACGGCGTGGACGTACTCGACGTGACGCCCACTTACCTGCGTCAGCTGATCCCGGCCGGGGTGCTCGAGGCGGGGCTCAGCACCATGCTGGTCGGTGGTGAGGCCATCGATCCACAGCTGTGGGCTCAGATCTGCGCCGTGCCGGGTCTCGACTGCTACGACCTGTACGGGCCGACCGAGTCGTCCGTCGACGCGTACGGCTGGCACGGCCCTTCCCGTACGCCGTATCAGCTCGACAACGTGCGGACCTACCTGCTGGACGACGCGCTGCAGCCGGTGCCGCCGGGTGTTCTGGGTGAGCTCTATGTGGCCGGGGCCGGGCTGGCCGACGGCTACCTCAACCGGGCCGGGCTGACGGCGGAACGGTTCGTGGCCGACCCGTACGGTCCCGGCCGGATGTACCGCACCGGTGACCTGGCTCGGTGGAACCGGGCAGGGGCGCTGGAGTTCGCCGGGCGCGCCGACGGCCAGGTGAAGGTGCGCGGCTTCCGGATCGAGCTGGGCGAGATCGAGGCCGCCCTGGGCGGACAGGCCGCTGTCGTCGTGCGCGACGGACGGTTGGTGGCCTACACCGTCGGTTCCTACAACGACGTAAGGGGTGTCCTGCCGGACTACATGGTTCCGGCGGCCTACGTCCCGGTCGACGCGCTGCCGCGGACGGTGGCGGGCAAGCTCGATGTGGCGGCTCTGCCGGATCCCGACTTCTCCGCCCTGTCGAACGGCCGTTCGGCGTCCAACACGCGCGAGCAGCTGCTGTGCGACCTGTTCGCCGAGGTCCTCGGGCTGCCGCAGGTGGGTGCGGATGATGACTTCTTCGCGCTCGGCGGCGACAGCATCGTCTCGATCCAGCTGGTCAGCCGGGCCCGGGCGGCCGGTCTGGCCATCAGCCCGCGCGACGTGTTCCGCCACAAGACTCCGGAGGCGCTGACCCGCGAGGTCGCCGTCGAACCGGTGGTGGTCGAGGACCCGAGCGAGGCGTGGGGGAAGGCGCCGTTGACGCCGGTGATGCGGTGGCTGTTCGATGTGGACGGACCGATTCGTGGCTACAGCCAGTCGATGCTGCTGCGCGCCCCGGACGGGCTCACCGCCGCGCGGCTGACCGAGGTGCTGCAGGCGGTGGTCGACCGGCATGATCTGCTGCGGGCCCGTATCACGGCCGACGGCGTCGACATTCCCGAGCCGGGTGCCCCGATCGAGGTTGTCACCGAGCAGGCATACGAGGAAAGCAGTTTGCCGGCGATTGCCGCGGCCGCCCGCGATCGGCTCGATCCGGCCGCCGGCGTGCTGCTGCAGGCGGTGCTGCTGAACCCGGGGCACGTGCTGCTCGTCATTCACCATCTCGCGGTCGACGGTGTCTCGTGGCGGATCCTGCTGCCCGACCTGGAAGCGGCTTGGGAGGGGAAGGCGCTGGAGCGGGGCGGCACCTCGTTCCGTCGCTGGGCTCGGGAGCTCGAGCGGCTGGCGGCCGACCCCCGCACGACGGCCCAGACACCGTACTGGGAAGAGGTTCTGGACGTCCCGGCCTTCACCGAGCGGGCGCTCGACCCGGCGCGGGACACGGTCGGCACCAGCGAGGTATTCGCTCTGATCCTGCCGCCCGAGGAGACGGCTCCGCTGCTGACCAGCGTGCCGGTCGCCTTCCACGCCACCGTCAACGACGTGCTGCTGAGCGGGCTGGCTCTCGCGTTGCGCGGCTGGAACGGCGGCGGGCTCATCATGCTCGAGGGCCACGGCCGCGAGGAGCACCTGGTCGAGGGGGCGGACCTTTCCCGTACGGTCGGCTGGTTCACCACCGAATATCCGGTGCGCCTGGACCTCGGGCTCGAAGACGGCGGCGACGCTCTCAAAGTCGTGAAGGAACGGCTGCGGGCGGTGCCGGACAACGGGATCGGCTTCGGACTGCTGCGCCTGGACGCCGTACGGGGAAAGCAGTTGATCGGTTTCAACTACCTCGGCCGATTCGCGGCCGGGGATGCCGCCGACGCGCCCTGGCAACCCGCCGGCGAGGGGTGGGGCGGCGGCGCCGACGACGCGATGCCGGCCGACTATCCGTTGGAAATCAACGCCACCGCGGAGGACCACGCCGACGGTCCCCGCCTCAACGCCACCTTCACCTGGCCGCGCGGCCTGCTCAGCGGCGAGCGGGTGCACGAGCTGGCCGACCGCTGGCGGGCTGCGCTGCGGTCGCTGGCGGCCGAGCAGGACGCGGGCGGGCACACGCCGTCCGACCTTGACCTGGTCTCGCTCAGCCAGGACGACATCGACAGTTTCGAGGCCGAGTTCGCCGACCTCGACGCCTCGTGGGAGACGCAGTGACCGCCAAGAAGTCCGGGCTCGAGGATGTCCTGCCGCTGACGCCGCTGCAGGAGGGCCTGCTGTTCCACGCCCTCTACGACGGCGATGCGCCGGACGTCTACACCGTCTCGATGACCCTCGAACTCGCCGGGCCGCTCGACCCCTCGCGGCTGCAGGCGGCCGGGCAGGCGTTGCTGGACCGGCACGCGAATCTGCGGGCGGGTTTCCGGCGTACGGCCAAGGGAACCACGGTCGCGGCGATCCCCACGCGGGCGCGGCTGCCTTGGACCATTCACGATGTGTCCTCGGTAGCGGAGGCTGAGCGCCTGGTCGAGGAGGATCGGCAGCAGCGCTTCGACATGGCCCGGCCGCCGCTCGTGCGCATGATGCTCGTGCGGCTCGGCCCGGAGCACCACCGGCTCACCATCGCCCACCACCACATCCTGCTCGACGGGTGGTCGGCGCCGCTGATGGTGAAGGAACTGCTCGACCTGTACTCGCGACCGGGATCGCTGCCGCCGGTGGCGCCCTACAAGGCATACCTGGCCTGGTTGTCCAAATGGGACAAGAAGGCGGCCGCCGAAGCGTGGCGGCAGGCCTTGGCCGGGCTGGACGAGCCGACCCGCATCGCTCCGGCCTCGACCTCGGCCGGCGTGCCCGATCCGGTGGGAACCGTGCTCGACTCGTCGTTGAGCGCTCGCCTCACCGGGCTGGCCCGGTCGCACGGTCTGACTCTGAACACCGTTGTGCAGGCGGCGTGGGGGCTGCTGCTGGCCCGCACGATCGGGCGCGACGACGTCGTCTTCGGCGCCACCGTCTCGGGCCGTCCGCCGCAACTGCCCGGGGTCGAGTCGATGATCGGGCTGTTCATCAATACCGTTCCGGTACGGGTCCAGGTGCGGCCCGAGGAGTCGGTGAGCACGCTGCTCCGGCGCCTGCAGGACGAGCAGGCCGCCCTCATCGAGCACCAATACCTGGGACTGGCCGACATCCAGCGGCTGGCCGGGCAGGGCGAACTGTTCGACACGCTGACCGTGTTCGAGAGCTACCCCAGCGACGACGGCGACCCGGTGCCCGGGCTGAGCGTCACCCAGATCGACGACCAGGACGCCACGCACTACCCGCTCGTGCTGATCGCCGACCCCGGCGACCGGATCGGGCTGGAGATCCGCTACCGCGCCGATGTCGTGCCTTCGTCGCAGGCGTCGGCGCTGCTGGGCCGGCTCACCCGCATCCTCGAGGCGTTCGCCGCTGACCCGGCCGTGCCGGTCGGGCGGATCAGCCTGCTCGACCCGGCCGAGCGCGCGACCGTGCTGGGAGAGTGGGCGGGCAGCGTCGAGGGGATCTCGCTGACGACGTTCCCGCAGCGGTTCGCCGAGATGGCCGCGGAGTTTCCCGGGCACACGGCCGTCGTGCTCGGCGACGAACAGGTCAGCTACGCCGAGTTGGACGCGCGCTCGGCCCGGTTGGCGCGGGCGCTGGCCGCCCGTGGGGTGGGGCCGGGGGATGTCGTCGCGGTGGCGCTGCCGCGGTCGACCGACCTGGTCACGGCGTTGGTGGGCGTGCTCCGGTCGGGTGCGGCCTATCTGGCGCTCGACCTGGACTATCCGGCCGACCGGCTCGCCTACATGATCGAGGACGCGCGGCCGGTCTGTGTCGTGTCGCATACGGCGGTTCCCGGCGGGCTGCCCGTGATCGACGTGGCCTCGGACGGCGACGCTGTTCCCACGGAGCCGGGCCTGCTCGACGCCGCGTACGTCATCTACACCTCGGGGTCGACCGGCCGGCCCAAGGGCGTCGTGATGACCCACGAGGGCGCGGCCAAGCTGCTCGCCACCCAGCAGCGGCGGCTCGGGCTCGACGAGACCACACGCAGCCCGCTGTTCGCGTCGCCCAGCTTCGACCTCGCGTACTGGGAACTGTGCTGGGCGCTGCTGTCGGGCGGCACCCTGATCGTGGTGCCGGCCGGGCTGCGCGTGCCCGGTGCGCCGCTGGTCGACTACCTGACCAAGCAGGAGATCACGCAGGTCGCGCTGCCGCCTTCGGTGCTGGGCGCGCTGCCGGCCGGCGTGGAACTGCCGCAGGGCATCACGCTGATGGTCGGCACCGAGGAAGTGCCGGCCCGGCTGGTCGAGCGTTTCGCCACCGGGCGGCGCATGTTCAATTGCTACGGCCCAACCGAGACCAGCGTCAACGCCACGCTGTACCAGGTGCCGCCGACGGTGGACGGCAGTGTGCCGATCGGCTTCCCGGATCCCGGCCAGACCGCGTACGTGCTGGACAGCGGCCTCAATCCCGTGCCGCCGGGGACGGTGGGGGAGCTGTACCTGGGCGGGCTGGGGCTGGCGCGCGGCTACCTCAACCGGCCCGGCCTGACCGCCGAGCGTTTCCTGCCCGATCCGTTCGGTCCCGCCGGGAGCCGCATGTACCGCACGGGCGACCTGGTGCGGTGGAATGCTTCCGGCGCGCTGGAGTTCGTCGGGCGGGCCGACCACCAGGTGAAGATCCGCGGCTTCCGGGTCGAGCTGGGCGAGATCGAGGCCGTGGTGGCCCGCCAGCCCGGCGTCGACCAGGCCGCCGTCGTGCTCCGCACCGACAACGGCGTCAAGCGCATCGTCGCGTACGTCGTAGGCCGTGACTCCGCCACCGACGCGAATGCCCAGCGCTCGGAGGGTTTCTACCCGGGCGCGCAGCGGCTCGACGGCTTGGGCGTGGATGCGCAGCGGGCTGGCGGCGCCGACCCCGTCGCGTCGAGTTTTGATCTGCGCGCCGGAGTGGCCGCGGTGCTGCCCGACTACATGGTGCCTTCGGCGTTCGTACGGCTGGACGCGCTGCCGGTGTCGGTCAACGGCAAGCTCGACCGGAACGCGCTGCCCGCCCCCGAGTTCGGCTCGGCCGCGGGCGGCCGCCAACCGCGCACCCCGCGCGAGAAGCTGCTGTGCGACGTCTTCGCCGACGTGCTGGGTGTCGCATCGGTCGGCATCGACGACGACTTCTTCGCCCTGGGCGGCGACAGCATCATGTCGATGCAGCTGGTCGGCCGAGCCCGAGCCGCCGGCCTGGTCCTCACCCCGCGCCAGGTCTTCCAGAACCGCACACCGGCCCGCCTGGTAGCCGTGGCCGGCACGGTCTCGACCGCCGACGCCGTACCCGCGGCCCTGTCGCTGGTCACCCTCACCGACGCCGACCGCCGCGAGTTGGCCGCGCTACCCGGCGAGGCCCGCGAGGTGCTGCCGCTCTCCCCCTTGCAGAGCGGCCTGCTATTCCACACCCTGCTCGACGACGCCGGCCCCGACGTCTACACCGTCCGCATGGTCCTCAACCTGACCGGCCAGATCGACCCCGCCCGCCTACGCGAGGCCGCCCAGGCCTTGCTGAACCGCCACGGCAACCTGGCCGCCTCGTTCCACAACCTCACCTCCGGCACCGCCGTAAGCGTCATCCCGACTTCACCCAACCTGTTCTGGACCGAAGCCGACGTAACCGGGGACGATCAGGCCTGGGAGCAGTTGCTCGCGGAGCAGGGGCGGCGGTTTGATCCGGCAGTCGGGCCGCTCGTGCGGTTCGCGCTTGCTCGGACTGGGCCTGCGGAGCATCGGCTGGTGATCACGATGCACCACCTGTTGTTGGATGGGTGGTCGCGTGGGCCGTTGATGAGCGAGTTGTCGGCGCTCTATCGGTCGTTGGACGCGCCGTCGAGTGTTCGGCCTTATCGGGACTACCTGGCCTGGCTGGCTGGGCAGGACCGGCGGGTGGCTGAGCAGACTTGGGCTTCCGCGTTGCGAGGGCTCGCGGAACCGACGCGGGTTGCGCCGGTTGAGGGGCAGCTGGCAGCGCTTGCGCCATCGGTCGTTGAGGTTGCGCTGAGCGAAGAGCGGACGGCTGCGCTGACGGCGCTGGCCCGGGCTCGTGGCCTGACGCTCAACACTGTGGTGCAGGCGGCTTGGGCACTGTTGCTGGCCCGGCTCACCGGGCGCGATGACGTGGTGTTCGGGGCTACGGTGTCCGGCCGTCCCGCTCAGCTGCCCGGCGTGGAGGACATGATCGGGCTGTTCATCAACACCGTTCCGGTACGGGTTCGGCTGCGCGCCGAGGAATCGGTGCGCACACTGCTCGAGCGTCTGCAGGACGAGCAGTCCGCGCTCATGGAGCACCAATACCTCAGCCTGAGCGACATCCAGCGGGCGGCCGGCGGCGGCGAGCTATTCGACACGCTGCTGGTGTTCGAGAACTACCCCGACAACGAGGACGACGGCGACGACGGCGGCCTGCCCATCACCGGCACCGACGGCCACGACGCCACGCACTACCCGCTGACGCTGATCGCCGAGCCCGGCGCCACACTGCGCCTGGCCGTCGAATACCGCTCGGACTTGTTCGAGGACGCCCACGCCGCCCGCCTGGCCGACGCCCTGAAAAACATCGTCGACGCGCTCGCCACCGGCCTGGACGCCCCCGTAGGCCGGATCGGCCTGCTCCCCGCTCTGCCCGCGGGCGGCCAGGGCCTGATCGTCGAGACACCCGCCACGACGCTGCCGGAGCTGCTGACCGAGCAGGCCGCCGCCACACCGGACGCCGTCGCCCTGACCGGCCCCAACGGAACCACCCTGACCTACCGCGAGCTGGACGAACGCACCGACCACCTCGCCCACGTGCTCGCCGCCGTCGGCGCCGGTCCCGAGACGGTCGTGGCGATCGCCCTGCCGCGCTCGGTGGACCTGGTCGTCGCCATCCACGCCGTCGAAAAGTCCGGCGCCGCCTACCTGCCTCTCGACCTCGACCACCCGCGGGCCCGCCTCGACTCCATGCTCGCCGACGCCCAGCCGGTCGCCCTGATCGCCACCGACCCCACCCTCTTCGACGGCCCAGTCATCGAGCCAACCGCCACAAGCACTTCGCTCAACGTCGAGCAACATGCGAGCGATTCGCTCAACGTCGAGCAGCAGGTGAACGGTTCGCTCGACACCGAGCAACAGGTGAACGGTTCGCTCAACGTCGCGCAACAGGTGAACGGTTCGCTCAACGTCGCGCAACGTGCGAGCGATTCGCTCGACACCGAGCAACAGGTGAACGGTTCGCTCAGCGCCGAGCAGGACGTGAGTGGTTCGCTCAACGTCGCGCAACGTGCGAGCGATTCGCTCAATACCGAGCAACAGGTGAGCGATTCGCTCAACGTCGAGCAGCAGGTGAGCGGCTCGCTCAACGTCGCGCAGCAGGTGAGCGATTCGCTCATTGTCGCGCAACAAGTGAGCGGTTCGCTCAACGCCGTGCAGGACGTGAGTGGTTCGCGCAAATCGATGACTGCTCTGCCGGGGCCGCGGGATGTGGCGTATGTGATCTATACGTCGGGGTCTACCGGGAAGCCCAAAGGTGTGGCGGTTGAGCACGCGGGCATCGTCAATCGGTTGCGGTGGATGCAGGCTGAGTATGGGTTAACCGCGGATGATCGGGTGTTGCAGAAGACGCCGGCTGGGTTTGACGTGTCGGTGTGGGAGTTTTTCTGGCCGCTCATCACCGGGGCCTCGCTTGTGGTGGCTCGGGCCGACGGGCACCGCGACCCGGCCTACCTGGCGGAGCTGATCCAGCGCGAACGCGTGACGACGGTCCACTTCGTGCCGTCCATGCTCGCCGCCTTCCTGGGCGAGCCAGCCGCGGCTGCCTGCACCTCGCTTCGCCGGGTTATCTGTAGCGGGGAAGCTCTGCCGTCGGCCCTCGCCGAGCGTTTCCGGGAGCTGCTGCCGAACGCCGAGCTGCACAACCTCTACGGGCCTACTGAGGCCTCGGTCGACGTGACCTCATGGCGAGCCGGGCCCGGCGCGGGTGAAGTGGCGGCGTCCTTTGGCGCCACGTCGGAGCCGGTTGGGCGCAAGGCGGAGGAGTCCGTTGGCGTCATCTCGGAGCTGGTTGGGCGCGGGGCGGAGGAGTCCGTCGGCGTCGGCTCCGGGGTGGCTGAGGCGTCGGGCGGGGTCGGACGGAGCACTGTGCCCATTGGTGGGCCGGTCTGGAACACCCGCGTCACTGTTCTTGACGCCTTTCTGCGGCCCGTGCCGGTTGGGGTGCCGGGGGAGCTCTATCTCTCCGGTGTTCAGCTGGCCCGTGGCTATCGGGGGCGGCCGGGGCTGACGGCTGAGCGGTTCGTGGCTGATCCGTTCGGGGGGCCGGGCGAGCGGATGTACCGCACCGGGGATCTGGTTCGCTGGGTGGCACCGGGGGTCCTCGAGTTCTTGGGGCGCGGCGATGGGCAGGTGAAGATTCGCGGGCTTCGGGTTGAGCTCGGCGAGATCGAGGCTGCCCTCACGGCTCAGGCCGGCATCGACACGGCGGTCGTTCTGCTTCGCGAAGACCGGCCGGGTGTGGCGCATCTGGTGGCGTACGTCATCGGCAGTAAAGCCGTTGATGAGCCGGCGCTTCGGCGGGTGTTGCCGGATCACATGGTGCCGTCGGCTTCTGTTCGGCTGGACGCGCTGCCGGTGTCGGTCAACGGGAAGCTTGATCGGGCCGCGCTGCCGGCGCCCGACTTCGCCGCCGCCTCGGGTGGTGCGGCTGCGCGCAACCCGCGGGAGCAGCTGCTGTGTGACCTCTTCGCCGAAGTGCTGAGCGTGCCGACCGTGGGCGTCGACGACGACTTCTTCCGGCTGGGCGGCGACAGCATCATCTCGATCCAGCTGGCGGGGCGAGCGCGGGCAGCGGGGCTGTCGCTCACGCTGCGGCAGATCTTCCAGCTGCGTACGCCGGCCGCGTTGGCCGCCGCGGCCGGGGCCGCATTCACGGCTGAGGCCGGCGAGGGCTCGCTGATCGAGCTGACCGACGCCGAGACGGCCGAGATCGCGGGGCTCGGCATCGACGTGGCCGAGGTGCTTCCGCTCTCCCCGCTGCAGGCCGGTCTTCTGTTCCACGCCTCGTTCGACGACGGCGGGCTCGACCTCTACACCGTCCAGATGGTGTTCGACCTGCCCTCGTCCATCGAGCCCAACCGGCTGCGGGCGGCGGCCCAAGCCCTGCTGCAGCGGCACGCCAACCTGCGGGCCTCGTTCCACCAGCTCGGCTCGGGCCGTCCGGTGGCCGTGGTGGCTCGCGCCGCCGCACTCCCGTGGTCCGAAGCGGATCTCTCGAAGCTGGACGAGCGCGAGACCGACGAAGCCTGGCAGCAGTGCCTCGCCGAGGAGGGGCGCCGCTTCGACCCGGCCGTCGCCCCGCTGCTGCGGATGATGCTCGTGCGTACGCGTAACGGCTACCGCCTCGTGCTCACCCACCAGCACATGCTGCTCGACGGGTGGTCGCGCGGCCCGCTCATGGACCAGCTGGCCGCCCTCTATGCGGGCACCACCGACGCCGATCCCGTGCCCTACCGCGACTTCGTCGCCTGGCTGGCCGCCCAGGACCGCACCGCCGCCGAGGAGGCGTGGCGCACCGCGCTCGACGGGGTCGTGGACGCCACCCGGCTCGCCCCGGCCGACCCGCAGCGCGAGCCGCTCGTGCCGTGGCTGATCGAGCAGGAACTGCCGGCCGACGTGACCACGGCCCTCACCGCGCTGGCCCGTTCACGTGGCCTCACTCTCAACACGTTGGTGCAGGCGGCGTGGAGCATCGTGCTGGGTCGCCTCACCGGCCGCGACGACGTCGTCTTCGGCGCGACCGTCTCGGGCCGGCCGGCGCAGCTGCCGGGCGTCGAGCGCATGATCGGCCTTTTTATCAACACCGTTCCGGTACGGGTCAAGCTGGACCCGGCCGAAGCGGTGCTCAACCTGCTGGACCGCGTGCAGGAAGAACAGTCCTCCCTGCTCGACCACCAGTACCTGGGCCTGGCCGACATCCAGCGCCTGGCCGGCGCCGGGGAGCTGTTCGACACCCTGCTGATCGTCGAAAACTACCCCGACCGCTCCGAAGATGGCTTCGAGGACGCGGCCGAGGCCGGCGGCCGCGACGCCACGCACTACCCGCTGACCTGGGTGATCGACCCCGGCGAGCAGCTACGGGTGGGCCTCGAGCACCGCCCCGACCTGTTCCCGGCCCCGGTCGCGACCCGGATCGTCACGGCGCTCACCACGGTGCTCACGGCCTTCGCGACCGACCCGACGCGCCCGATCGGCCGCCTCGATCTGGTACCCGGCCCCGCTCACCCGGCCGCCGAAACGAACGGCTTCGCTCAGTCCGCCGCCGAAACGAACGGCTTCGCTCAGTCCGCCGCCGAAACGGACGGCTTCGCTCAGTCGGTGGTTGAAACCGACGGCTTCGCTCATCCTGCGGTTGAAACGGACGGCTTCGCTCAGTCTGGGGTCAAAGCGGACGGCTTCGCTCAGTCGACGGTTGAAACGGACGGCTTCGCTCATCCTGCGGTCGAAACGAGCGGCTTCGCTCAGTCCGGGGGCGAGGTGAACGGCTTCGCTCAGTCCGGGGACGAGGTGAACGGCTTCGCTCGGTCGGTGGCGGAAGTGAACGGCGGGGAAGGCGTCGAGGACCGTGCGGGCTGGAACCTGCCGGCGCCCGCGGTCGGTGAGGACCTGACGATCGCGCAGATCTTTGAACGGCAGGCGGCCGAATCGCCGGATGAGCTCGCGGTTGTGTGCGGGGGCGTGCGCTGGACGTTTGCCGAGCTGAACCAGCGCGCCAACAAGCTTGCTCGGCTGCTTGTGTCTCGGGGGGCCGGGCCGGAGGACGTCGTTGCGCTGGCTATGCCGCGTACGGCGGACGCCATCGCGGCTATCTTGGCCGTCCTCAAGAGTGGGGCCGCCTATCTGCCGATCGATCCCGCGTACCCGAAAGCTCGTCGCGAAGCCATGATTGAGGACGCCCGGCCGCTGCTGGTGGTGGGCGTCGACGGCCTGCGCGTGGATGACGCGGCCGTGATCACGCAGCCGGGGCACAACATCGGCGACGACGAGCGGGTTCGGCCGGCCAAGGCCCAGCACCCGGCGTACGTCATTTACACCTCCGGCTCGACCGGGCGGCCCAAGGGTGTGGTGGTCACCCACCGCAACCTGGTCAACCTGTTCCGGAGCCACCGCGAGCAGCTGCACCGGCCCGCCCAAGTCCGCACCGGACGTCGCCACCTGCGGGTCGGGCACGCCTGGTCGTTCGCCTTCGACGCGTCCTGGCAGCCGCAGCTGTGGCTGCTCGACGGCCACGCCCTGCACATCGTGGACGAGCAGACCCAGCGTGACCCCGAGCGGCTGGCCCGGCAGATCCGTGACGA
The DNA here is from genome assembly GCF_026626335.1 of Paractinoplanes pyxinae. Taxonomy (GTDB): domain Bacteria; phylum Actinomycetota; class Actinomycetes; order Mycobacteriales; family Micromonosporaceae; genus Actinoplanes; species Actinoplanes pyxinae. The sequence goes on from NZ_JAPNTZ010000001.1 coordinate 571,329, forward strand.
GGGCATCGACTTCATCGAGCTCACCCCGTCGCACTTCGCGCAGGTGGCCGAGGCCGGGCTCATCCGCGACGGCCGCTGCCCGCTCGCGGTGGTCGGTGTCGGCGGTGAGGCGATCCCGCCGGCTCTGTGGGCTCGCCTCGGCAGCCTGCCGGGGACCGAGGCCTTCAACCTGTACGGGCCGACCGAGGCCACCGTGGACGCGCTGTCGGCGCGGATCGCGGACTCCCCGGCGCCGGTGATCGGGCGCGCTGTCGGCGGGGCTCGTGCTTATGTGCTCGACAACGCGCTGCGGCCCGTGCCGACTGGGATCGCGGGTGAGCTATACGTGGCCGGGGAAGGGCTGGCGCGCGGCTATCTTGGCCGTCCGGGGCAGACCGCCGAGCGGTTCGTCCCCGACCCGTACGGGCCAGCCGGAAGCCGCATGTACCGCACGGGCGACCTGGTGCGCTGGACCGAGCAGGGTCAGGTCGAGTATCTGGGCCGGGTCGACGAGCAGATCAAGATCCGGGGCTACCGGGTCGAGCTGGGCGAGATCGAGTCGGTGCTGGCCGCCCGGCCGGGGGTGGCCGAGGCTGTGGTTCTCGCCCGCGCCGACCGGCCGGGGGTGCACCTGCTTGCCGGTTACGTGGTGGCCCCGGAGAATTTCGACCTTGACGCGCTGCGGAAGTCCATCGCCGACGAGCTGCCCGACTACATGGTTCCGTCGGCCCTGATCCGCCTCGATCGGCTGCCCACGCTGGCCAACGGCAAGATCAACCGAGCCGCGTTGCCCGCACCGCAGGTGGCGGCGGCGGGTGAGGGCCGGGCGCCCGAGAGCGAGCGTGAGCGCACCCTGGCCGATGTCTTCGCTACCGCGCTGGGTGTGCCCGCGGTCGACGCCGAGACGGACTTCTTCCTGCTCGGCGGGGACAGCATCGTGGCCATGCGGCTGGTCGGGCTGGCCCGCGCGGCCGGGCTGCGGGTCACGCCGAGGCAGATCTTCGCCGAACGTACGGTGGAAAGTCTCGCTCTGGTCGCCACGGCGGCCGTGCCGTCGGAGGACCGGGCGGGCGACGGCATCGGCGCCTTCCCGCTGACGCCGGTGATGCGCTGGCTCAGCGAGGTCGACGGGCCGACCCGGGGCTTCAACCAGTCCGCGGTCGTGCAGGTGCCGGCCAACCTCGGCTGGGAGCCGCTACTGACCGCCCTGCAGGCGCTGGCCGACAAACACGACATGCTGCGCGCCCGCCTGACCCCGCCGAAAGCGAACGCCGGCAACGAAACCGCCGGCAACGCGAACGCCGGGGACTGGATCGCCGAAGTTCTCCCGGCGGGCTCGTCGCGGGCCGAAGACTGGACCACGCGGGTCGACGTGACCGGCCGCAACATGTGGGAAGCGGTGGCCACGCAAGCGAAGATCGCCCAGGCCGGACTCGATCCGGCGACCGGGACGATGATCCGGGCGGTGTGGTTCGACGCCGGACCCTCCGCGCCCGGACGGCTTCTGCTGCTGGTGCACCACCTGGCCGTCGACGGCGTCTCGTGGCGGGTCCTGCTGCCCGAGCTGGGCGCGTTCTGGCGGGACGCCGTGGCCGGCCGCACCCCCGACATCACCCCCACGGCGACCTCGTTCCGCCGCTGGGCGACCGGCCTGGCCGCTCAGGCCCTCGACCCGGCCCGCGTCGCCGAGCTGCCCATGTGGACCGAGATCGTCGGCAAGGGCCAACCCCTGCCCGTACGCCGCCCCCTCGACCCCTCGGTCGATGTCGCCGCTACGCTGCTCGACCTGTCGCTGGCGCTGCCCGTCGACGTCACCGAGGCGCTGCTCACCCGGGTGCCCGCGGCGCTCGGCGCGACCATCAACGACGTGCTGCTGGGCGCGCTCGGCGTGGCCGTCACGCGCTGGCGGGGCGGGGACGCCGTACTGGTGGCCCTGGAAGGACACGGCCGCGAGGAGCATCTGGTGGCCGGGGCCGACCTGTCCGGCACGGTCGGCTGGTTCACCAACATCTTCCCGGTCTGCCTCGACACGTCCGGCATCGACGTCGAGGGCGGGGGACCGGCCGTGGCTGCCGCTGTGGAACGCGTACGCGGGAATTTGGCTTCTCTGCCCGACAACGGTATGGGATACGGGATGCTGCGCTACCTCAACCCCGCGACCGGCCCGCAGCTGGCGGCTCTGCCGCACCCGCCGATCCAGTTCAACTACATGGGCCGGTTCGACTTCCCCGAGACCGTCGACTGGGAGTACGCGCCGGAGGCCGAGGCGGCCGAGAACGGCGCCGACGACGGCATGCCGGAGACGTACGAGCTGGTGGTCAACGCCCAGACCGAGGACCGCGCCGGCGGCCCCCAACTCACCGCCACCTGGGCCTGGCCGTCGGCCGTCCTGACCGAGGAGTCGGCCGGCGCCCTGGCCCGCGGCTGGTTCGACGCATTGCAAGAGCTGGCGGCCCACGTCAGCGACAACCCCGAGGAGAACCGATGAGCACCAACCCGTTCGACAACGCCGACGGCGCCTTCCTGGTGCTGGTCAACGACGAGAACCAGCACAGCCTGTGGCCGGTCTTCGCCGAGGTCCCGGCGGGCTGGCGTACGGTCCACGGCCCCGCGCCGCGGCCGGAGTGCGTCGATTACGTCAACACCAACTGGACCGACATGCGCCCGCAGAGCCTGATCGACGCCGATCGTTAGGGAGCCAGCAAGCGGCCGAACTGCGCCGACAGCAAAGCCCCGCTGTGGCCGACGGCGGCGAAGGTACGGTCGGGCCCGAGCGCCTGCCGCAGGGTGACCGTCACCTCGCCGTTGTCAGTCTTGCTGTCCGCGCTGAGCACCGACGCGGGCGTGATGGTGGCGGCCGGGCCCCGGTCACGTTCGCGGGCGCCCTCGATCAGCCACCAGATCAGCCCGGCGGCGCTCACGGCCAGCAGCACGGCGCAGACGATCCAGAGCACGAGACCCACGGTGGTGGCGACCAGAGCGAGGCCGGCCGCCAGGATCAGCCCGCCCGCGCCCAGCTTGGCCGCCTGCTGCCGGGCCGGCCGCACCTCGTGCACCTCGACCTCGTCCGGGGTGAACAGCAGGGTCACGACCTGCCCGGTCTCGGTGCGCACGCGGGGAACTCTCACCCCGGAAGCCTAGAACCTCTTTTCATTCCTGCCGGATGAGGACCGGCCGGATCGCGGCGGGGACGCTCGGGGCGGCATTTGTGTGCTTACCCGGGAGGACGGCATGGCCGGAATGAACGCACCCATGGATCCGCGGCCCAGTCCGGCCGTCAACGCCGGGAAGTTGTGGGCCGGCGGGGCCGCCACGGCGGCGGTGGCCGCCCTGATCGCGATCGCCGGGATCCTGCTCGGGCGGGGGCTGTTCGACGTCGACGTGCTCGCGCCCAAGGGGCAGGGCACCTGGGGAGACGCCTCCACCGGCTGGTACGCGCTCGGCGCGGGACTGGCGGCGCTGGTGGCCACCGGCATCCTGCACGTCCTGCTGATCACCACGCCGCGGCCGATGCGCTTCTTCGGCTGGGTGATCGTGCTGGCCACCGCGGTGTCGATGCTCGCGCCGTTCGTCACCGACGCCAGCACCGGGGCCAGGGTCTACACCTCGGGCCTCAACCTCGTGCTCGGCGTGGCCATCGGTTCCCTGGTCGCCGGCTCCGGCAAGTCCGCCCTGATTCCCGTCGCGCCGCGGCCGGTCCCGCGGACCTACCGCTAGGAGCCGGCGATGGCCACGATGACCGAGGACACCAAGACTCCGGTGTTCCACGTCCTGTCGGTGCCGGAGGCGCTGGAGGCCGAGCACGTCGATCAGCGCAGCGGCCTGAGCAGCGCCGAGGCCGACGAGCGCCGCCGGCAGCACGGTCCCAACAAGTTCGCCGAGACGAAGAAGGAACCGTGGTGGCGGTCCTTCGTGCGCCAGTACGCCGATCCCATGCAACTGGTGCTGCTGGCCGCCGGCCTGGGCAGCCTGTTCCCGCTCAAGCAGTGGGGGACGGGCGTCCTGCTGATCGCGCTCACCCTGCTCAACGCCGCGCTCGGCCTGCACCAGGAGGGCAAGGCGGCGGCCGCGATCGACGCGCTGCAGAAGATGATGATCATCAAGACCAAGGTGCGGCGGGACGGGACACTGGCCGAGCTGCCGGCCGAGGAGCTCGTGCCCGGCGACGTCGTGCTGGTCGAGGCGGGCGACGTCGTGCCGGCCGACGGGCGGCTGCTGCGGGCGGCCACGCTCGAGATCGACGAATCGGCGCTGACCGGGGAGAGCCTGCCGGTGGCCAAGAACGTCGAGGCGATCGCCAAGGTGGACACCGACCTCGGCGACCGGGCCGACATGGCGTACATGAACACGAACGTCACCCGTGGATCGGGTGAGCTGGTCGTCACCGCGACCGGCATGACCACCGAGGTGGGCCGCATCTCGGGCATGCTGCAGACCGAGAAGGACGCCGAGACCCCGCTGACCCGGCAGCTGGCCAAGCTGACCAACCAGATCCTGATCGTGGCCGGCATCGCGCTGTTCGCCTCGGTGATCATCAACCTGGCCCGGGGCAACTCGTTCAACGTCGTCTTCACGGCGGCCATCGCGTTCGCCATCTCGGCCATCCCGACCGGGCTGCCGGCCGTGGTCACCACGATCCTCTCGCTCGGCACCCAGCTGCTGGCCAAGGCCAACGCCATCGTCAAGCGGCTGCGCTCGACCGAGACGCTCGGCTCGACCTCGGCCATCAACTCCGACAAGACCGGCACGCTCACGCTCAACCAGATGACCGCGATCGAGATGACCATCCCGGGCCGCCGGTACACGATCTCGGGCGGGGGCTACGCCACCGACGGCACGATCAAGCGGGTGGCCGGGCAGCCCGACGTCCCGCTCGAGGAGTTCCTGCTGCCGATGATCCTGGCCTCGGACGCCGTGGTCAGCGAGGGCAGGCTGATCGGCGACCCGACCGAGGGCGCCCTGGTCGTGCTGGCCGAGAAGGGCGGCCTGGACGCCGAGGCGACGCGTGAGAAGTACCCGCGCATCGCCGAGCTCCCGTTCGACGCCGCGTACAAGATGATGGCGACCTTCCACCGCATGGACGGGGTCGTCCGCTGCTTCGTGAAGGGCGCCCCCGACCAGTTGCTGATGCGCGCGGGCCAGGTGCCCGGGGACGACCTGACGCCGGTGCCGGTGGACGAGGCCTTCCGGGCGCGGTATCTGGCCGAGAACACCCGCCTGGGCGAGCAGGGCCTGCGGGTGATGGCCACCGGGCGCAAGGACTTCGACCCGGCCACCTTCGACCCCGGCGGCGACCTGCTGGCCATGCTGGACGGGCTGACCGTGCTCACCCTGGTCGGCATCGTCGACCCGCCCCGGCCGCAGGCCCAGGCCGCGATCGAGCAGGCCCACGCGGCCGGCATCGAGGTCCGGATGATCACCGGCGACCACGCGGTGACGGCGGCCGCCATCGCCGGCAAGCTCGGCATCCACGGGCGCGCGATCACCGGGGCCGAGTTCGCCGCGATGAGCGATGACGAGGCCGACCGCGAGATCGGCGGCATCGGCGTGATCGCCCGGGTCACCCCCGAGCACAAGGTGCGGCTGGTCGAGGTGCTCAAGCGCAAGGGGCACATCGTCGCCATGACCGGCGACGGCGTGAACGACGCCCCGGCGTTGAAGAAGGCCGACATCGGCATCGCCATGGGGATCACCGGCACCGAGGTGAGCAAGGAAGCCGCCGCGATGATCCTCACCGACGACGACTTCGCCACGATCGTCAAGGCCGTGGAGCTGGGCCGGGCCCTCTACGCCAACCTGAAGAAGTACATCTTCTTCCAGATGGGCGTGCTGGCCGCCATGATCGTCACGTTCCTGTCGGCCAGCATCTTCAACATCGCGGCCGGCGTGCCGTTCGTGCCGCTGCAGACGCTGTGGCTCAACTTCACCACGCAGGTGTTCCAGTCGGTCGGCCTGGGCTACGGCAAGGCCGAGCCGGACATCATGAAGCGGCCGCCCCGCCGGTCCGACGAGCCGCTGCTGAGCGGGCGGGCGCTGGGCTGGCTGGGCGTCGTCGGCCTGATCATGGGCGTGGCCACGCTGATCCTCATCTGGGCGGCCGACCGCGAGTACGGCGTCGACGTGGCCCGGACCATGGGCCTGACCTCGTTCTCGATCGCCAACCTGGTCTTCTCGTTCACCGTCCGCAGCGACATCCGCTCGGTGTTCAGCCTGGAGACCTTCGGCGACCGGCGCTTCCTGGTCACCACCGGCATGTCGGTCGCGGCCATCCTGCTCGCCACCGAGCTGGGCCTGTTCCAGCGGATCCTGAACACCACCAGCCTGAGTCTCGGGCAGTGGGCCGTCTGCCTGCTCGTCGGCCTGGTCGTGGTGATCCCGACCGAACTGCGCAAGATCTACCTTCGCCGGAAGGCAGGTGTGTCATGACCTCTCCGGGGCTGCTCGGCTGGGGCGACGTGGCGATCGGGGCCGCGGTCCGCACCGGCGAGAACGCCGCGATCACCGTGGACCGGCTGCGAGCCCGGTGGAACAGCCTGGGCGCCGACGCGTCGGGTCTGCGGCAGCGCCTGGCCGAGCGCGGCGCCACCGAACGCGGCCGGGCGGTCGGTGCGGGCTCCCGCCTGATCGACCAGCTCATCGACATCCCTTTGGAACGTGTGCTCCGCATCCTCGAGAACGAACCGGAACGCATCCGGGTGCTCGTCCGGGGCCAGCGCGAGACGATGGTCGACGAGGTCGTCGGCCGCGTGCGGGCCTCGGCGGTGGCCGGTGACGAGGCGGTCGACCGGCTGACCCTGCGCCTGGGCCGGCGCGCCCCGACCGACTCGAGGTGAGCGCCTACGCCAAGCCGGCGCCGGCCGATCCGCTTCCGGCGGCCTACGGGGGTCTGGTCAGCCGGCTTCTGGCGTACGTGGTGGACGCACTGATCGTCTCGATGCTCATCGGCGTCGCGGCAGCCGCGCTCGGTCTGGTCGCCTCAGTGGTCGGCTACGAGGCCCGCGAGCTGGCCCGGGCGGTGCTCTCGGGCTACATCGTGTTCCTGCCCTCGATCCTCGCCCTCTACTGCGCCCTGTTCTGGCTGCTCGCCGGGCGGACCCCGGGGATGGCCGTGCTCGGCCTGCGGGTGGTGACCACCGAGGGCCGGCCGGTGCGCTGGCTCGCCGCCCTCGTCCGGGCCCTGCTGCTCGCCTACTTCCCGGTCGGCGCCCTCTGGCTGCTGGTGAACCGCCGCCACCAGGGGATCCACGACCTGATCGCCCGCACCTCCGTAGTCCGCGGCCCGTGACCCGCGAAGGGACCGAACAAGTGCTGACCATGGGTGTCGAAGAGGAATTCCTGCTGCTGGAGCCGGACGGGACGCCCGCTCCCGTGGCGCCCGCCGTGGTGCGCCGAGCCGGCCTCGACGAGCAGATCAAGCCGGAGTTCATGGCCTACCAGGTCGAGACGGCCACGGCCGTGGTCACCGACCTGGCCGGGCTGGGGCGCGAGCTGCGCCGGCTGCGGCTGATCGCGGCCGAGGCGGCCGACCGTGAAGGCGTACGGCTGGTGGCGTCCGGCGCCGTGCCGTTCGCCTCGGGTCCGCAGGTGGTCGTGACCGACTCCGAGCGCTACCGGGACCTGGCCCGGCGGTTCCCCGGTGCGGCCGCGTACGGGACAGCGTGCGGCTGCCACGTCCACATCGGCGTGGCCGACCGGGAACTCGCCACCGCGGTGCTGACCCGGCTGCGGCCGTGGCTGCCGGCGCTGCTGGCCCTGACGGTGAACTCGCCGATCGCCGGGGGCGGCGACACCGGCTGGGCCAGCTACCGCTACCACGCCCAGATGCGCTGGCCGACCTTCCGGCCGCCGGGCATCTGGGCCGGCGCCGACCGGTACGACGAGGCCGTCCGGGCCCTGATCGCGACTGGCGCCGCCGCCGACGCCTCGGGCATCTACTTCCTGGCCCGGCTCTCCCCGCGGTACCCGACCATCGAGGTGCGGGTCGGCGACACGTGCCTCGAGGCGCACGACACCGTGCTGTTCGCGGCGGCGGTGCGGGCGCTGGTGGCCACGCTGATCGAGGACGTGCGCCGGCGGGTGAAGGTGCTGCCGGAGCGGGAGGCCACGATCCGGGCCCATCTGCTCAACGCCGCGTTCGGGCACACCGGCACGGCCGCCCTGCTGAGGCGGATCGAGCCGGAGCTCGACCGGACGGGCGAGACGGACGAAGTGCACGCTGGGTTCGAGCGGTTGCGGCGTACGGGCACCGGGGCCGACCGGCAGCGCCGGCTGTGGCGGGCGTACGGGGCGTCGAAGTCCTTCGTCGACGCGCTCGCCGAGGCCACGGCGCCGGTCGCCGCGGTGAACTGAGGCGCTCCAGCTGAAGCTGAAGCGCCTCAGCTGGGAAGTCAGCCCAGGATGCGGGCCTTCTGGGCCTCGAACTCGGCGTCGGTGAGCACGCCCTGGGTCTTGAGCTCGCCCAGTTGCTTCAACTGCTCGATCTTCGACGACATGTCGTCCTCGGGCGGAGCCTGCTCGTACTCCTCGGCCTCGGCCTGGCGGGACCACCGGCCGACCTGGCGGCGGGACACGCGGTTGGAGACCGCCGTGGCGGTTCCGGCGACGACGGCGGTGCGGGCTATGCCGCGCAGCAGTCCGGGCATCGGGATCATCCCTTCCGGGCGGTGATGGCGGGCTCGGTGGCGTCGAGCGCCGCGAGCAGGTCCTGCACGGGGATGCGACCGCCGGCCACCACCTGGGCGCCGTTGCGGCGCAGCGTCACGGCCAGGGGAGCGGCCCACAGGTTCTCGTAGACCAGCACGACAGCCGCCGACCCGGGCGCGAGCACCTGGCCGATGTCGCGCAAGTCGTCCCCGCCGAGCATGCCGGTGCCGGCGCCGTGGAAGGCGCCCAGCCCGCTCGCGTCCAGCTCGCCGCCGTCCAGGGTGAACACGCTGCCGTCCGGACCGGCCTTCACGAACAGGATGTCGAGCACCCGGATGATGTGCCGGTCGACCAGGTCGAGCAGCTGCGGCAGCGCGGTGCCCTTGAGGCTGCCCTGCGGAAACTCGATGCACAGATAGTCGACCGGGCCCATGGTTTCCAGATCTACCGCCATTGACCTCTCCTCAGTTGGGAATCAGAGCGGGGCCGGTGGCCGGGGTCCGGCCGGCCGGACGAGAACTGTCGCGCTGCGACACCAGCCGCACCACCAGCTGGTCGACCCCGATGCCGATCAGCGCGCCGACCGACGCCGCGAGCAGCGGGAAGACGATCAGAAGGCCGTAGTCGGGGCGCGGCGGGCGGCCGCGCAGGGCGTCGTACGCGTTGCTCAACCTGGTGTTCATCGCTCTCCTAAACGGGGGTCACCGCGACCGGCGCGCCGGGGATGTGGGTCAGCGCGACCACGCTGCCCCTCGCCCCGGCCACGTGTCGCTCCAGTTCGCGCAGCCAGCGATGCTCCAGCAGCACCGCCAGGGCGTCGGTTCCGTCGTCGACCAGCAGGCCGACCTCGCCGACGTCGACGGCCGTGATCAGCCCGCTGGTCAGGCCGGCCAGGCCGCGCAGGCCGGGCCGCTCGCTCAGCTCGACCGCCTGGGCTCGCCCGTCGGCGCCGGCCCGGACCACCAGCACGTCGACCACGCGCATCTCCCCGCCGGCGGTGAGCTTGCGGAGCGTCGCGTACGCGCCGTCGTCGAGCCGGTCGCGGGGGAAGGACAGCACAACGAGTTCCAGCGGGCCCATTGCCATGCCCCCAGCCTGCGCCGCGGCTCGCCGCCCGGCTTCATCCGCGGCGGATGAGGCGGCCCGCCACCCCGTTCGCGACCGTCGGCTCATGACGACCGCGACTCCCGAGCCGGCGACGACGGCCGCCGCGCCCGCGACGACTGCCCCCGAGCCGGCGACGACGGCCCACGCGCCGGCGACGACGGCCCCCGCGCCCGCGACCGAACCCGAGGAGACCGGCGAACTGGCCCGGCTGCGGGCCGAGGTGGCCGGCCTGAAGGCCGAGCTGGCGGCGGGCCGCAGGCGACGGGCCGGTGCCGCGACCTTCCGGCGGGCGGCCGCCGCGATCCTCGTCGCGCTGGCCGCGTTCGCGCTGGTCACGAGCGTCGTCGGCTTCTGGGCGGCCCGCACCACGCTGAACACCGAGCGCTGGGTGGCCACGGTGGCGCCGCTGCCGTCGGATCCGAAGGTGGCTGCGGCCGTGTCGGCGTACGCCACCGATCAGCTCTTCCAGATCGTCGACGTGGAGCAGCGGCTGCGCACGGTGCTGCCGCAGCAGGCCGCGTTCGCCGCCGGGCCGATCGCCGGCCAGCTTCGCGAGCAGGTGGATCGTACGGTGGGAAGGGTCTTGACCAGCGACCGCTTCCAGGTCGTGTGGGCCGAGCTGAACCGCCGCGTCCACCAGCGCATGATGGCCGTGCTCGAGGGCGAGAGCGACGTCGTGACGGCCGGGGACGACCACATCGACATCGATCTGCTGCCGCTGATCAACCAGGCCCTGCGCGAGCTGAGCGCCCAGCTGCCGACCCTGTTCGGCAAGACGATCACGCTGCCCGACCTGAGCAGCGGCGCCATCCCCGAGAACCTGCGGGCCCGGGTCGAGGAGCAGGTGGGCGTGACCCTGCCCGCGAACTTCGCCCAGTTCACCGTCTACGACGCGGGCCGGCTGCAGGCGGCTCAGGAAGCGGTGGTGACGGCCAAGCGTGGACTGGTGCTGTTCGGCTCGCTGGCGGTGCTGCTGCTGATCGCGGCGTACGTGGTCTCGCCCCGACGCCGGCGTACGACCGTGCAGTTCGGTTTGTGGCTGGTCGTGGCGGCCGTGGTGGTGACCGCGGTGCTGCGCGCGGTGCGCCGGCAGGTGGTCGAAGGAGTACCCGCCGGCACCTATCGCGATGGTGTGGACGCGGCCGTGACCACCGTCTTCGCCTCGCTGCGGGAACGCGGCACCCAGATCATCTGGATCGGCGCGATCCTGGCCGTGCTCGCCTATCTGGCCGGCCCGGGACGGCTGCCGGTGTGGCTGCGCCGCCAGATCCGGCGCGGCGCGGCGCGGGTGTGGCAGCTCGTGGGGCGGGCGCCGGTCTTCATCGCGGCGCATCTCGACGCCGTTCGCATCGCCGGGCTGATCGTGGCCGGGGTGCTGGCCCTGATCCTCACGTCGTGGACGGCGCTGCTGGTCATCGTGGTGGTGCTGGCCGCGTACGAGGTGGCCGTGACCCTGATCGCGCGGCAGGCGGCGGGCATCGCGCCGGCCTCGGCCGGCGGGGAGCAGCGGCCCGAGCGGGTGGACGAGCCGGATCAGATGCCGGTCTGAGCCGCGGCCCGGCCCTCGGCGACGGCCGCCGTGAACGCGTCGAAGTCCCGTTCGGTCTGATCCGCGTAGGCGGCGGCGAAGGCGGCCAAGGCTCGGTCGAAGCGGTCGTCGTCGCCCAGGTAGGCGGCGACGGCCACCCGGTCCCCGCCCCGCGCGTGGGCCCGGGCCAGCGTCCACGCGCACACCTGCCCGTAGCGCCGCAGCCCGTCCGGGTCCATGGCCTCGACCACGACCGAGCCCTTCCAGTCGCGCAGCTGCCGCACGTAGAAGTCGCGGCCCCGCCCGTCGAAGCCCGGGATGTGCTGCCAGCCGAGGAAGATGTCGCTGGCCGCCTGCATGAGCCGCTGGCCGTGCACCACCCGGCGCCCGTGGTGCTGCTCGGTCTCGGTGGCCGGCGAGTACCCGTCCAGCACCGAGGGCCCGGCCTCCTTGACCTGCAGCAGCAGGGGATCCTGGTCGTCGCGGCCGGTGAGCAGCACGATCCAGCACCGGGTGCCGACGCTGCCCACGCCGACCACCTTGCGGGCCAGGTCGACGAACGCGAAGTTGTCGAACAGCCGCCGCCGGTCCTCGGCCAGGGTGTCGCGGTAGCCGTCGAGCATCTCGAGGATCTGGGCCTCGAGCTGCTTGCGGGCCACCTCGGGCACCAGGTCGGCCACCGGCACGAGCAGCGGCGGGTCGGCCACGATGCGGCGGCGCCCGTCGACCACGGCGGTCAGCTTCTTGTACGCCTGCAGGCTGTTCCGCCCGCGCGCCTTGGTGCCGGCCGACGCGAGCCGCTTGCGCTGCTGCTTGCCGAGCTGGGCGGCGAACTCGTCGACGTCGGCGCGGGCGTACCAGACCTCCAGCTCGCGCATCGCCGCGAACCCGGCCATCGCCTCGCGGTAGGCCCGGGCGGCCGCCACCACCACGGCCGTGCGCTCCTTGCGCTTGAACCCGTTGGCCCGCCCGGCCAGTTCCAGGCTGGCCAGCAGCCGCTTGAGGTCCCACTCCCACGGCCCGGGCCCGGTCTCGTCGAAGTCGTTGAGGTCGAAGACGAGACGGCGCTCGGGCGAGGCGAACATCCCGAAGTTGCTCAGGTGGGCGTCGCCGCAGATCTGCGCGTGCAGCCCCGAGCCGGGCGTCCCGGCCAGGTCGGCCGCCATCAGCACGGCGCTGGCCCGGTAGAACGCGAACGGCGAGACCAGCATCCGGCCGTGCCGGATCGGCAGCAGCTCGGGCAGCCGGTCCTCCTCCTGGGCCAGCAGCAGGGCGACCGGGTCGGGCCGGTCGGCCGGCGACGCGAAACCGGCGTGCGCCGAGGGCGGGACGCGCTTGCGGGCCGCGCGTCCCGCCGCGGCGCGCTGTTCCGGGGCGGCAGGGCTCATTTCAGGTGGTCGCTGAACGTGTCGAGCAGGATCTCCTGCTCCTCGGTGGTCAGGTTGGTCGCCAGCAGCTTGGTGTGCAGGCCGTGGAACCGCTCGGCCAGCCGGTCGAGGTTGCCCTGATCGGTGACCAGGAACAGCGCCGAGGTGCCCTCGGTGACTTCCGTGCGGATCGTCTCCAGCTGCTCGCGGGTGATCCCGGTGCCCTCGGTCGCCTTGGCCAGTGCGCCCACCGTGGCGCCGACCGCGCCGCCCACGATGGGCACGAGGAACAGGCCACCGACCACGACGCCCCAGAACAGCCCCCATCCGGCGCCGTGCCGGCCGCGTTCGTGCTCGTGGTGGGTCTCCGGCTTGTCCGCGCCCTTGGGCCAGGTCACGACCGCGTAGTCGACGATCTTCACCAGGTGGTCGGCGGCGGCGTACTTGACGATGTCGGCGGCCTGCTCGGCCTGCCGCGGTTCGTCGAACTTCCATACCGTGAACGTGGTCATACCGTCATGGTGCGGGCCGAGTCCGCGCGGCGGCATCATCCCGTACGGGGGAGTCCGACAGCAGGGCGTTCAGCCAGCGGGTGGAGGGATCTATATCGACCAGCAACCCCTTGGTCAGCAGCGTCAGCGGAATGGCCAGCAGCGCGCCCAGCGCCCCCAGCACCCACGTCCAGAAGACCAGCGACAGGAACGACACGGTGGCCGACAGCCCCACCGCGTCCCCGACGATCTTGGGCTGGATCACCGACTGGATCACGAAGTTGACCGCGCAGTAGAGCAGGATCACGGTCAGCATCAGCTCCGGCCCGCCCTGCAGCAGGGCCAGCAGCGCCGGCGGGATCAGCCCGATGACGAAGCCGACGTTGGGGATGTAGTTGGTGATGAACGACAGCAGCCCCCACAGCAGCGGCAGCGGCACGTCGAGCCACCACAGCAGCACGGTGTCGACGACCGCGACGACGAGCCCGAAGACGGTGGAGACCAGCAGGTAGCGCCGGGTGCCCTGGGCGAAGCTGCGCAGCGCGCCGACGACCTGCGGCCGCTCGCCGGTGACCGACTGCAGCCGGGCCGGGAAGTTGACCGTGTCGAGGCACATGAACAGCAGCACGGCGAGCAGGAAGACGGTGTTGGAGAGCAGACCGGTCAGGCCGCCGACCAGACCCTCGGCCAGGCGTGCGACCGTGCCCGGGTCGGCCCCGGCCACCAGGTCGCGCAGCTGGCCGGCGCTGATCCCGAGGCCGCTCAGCCCGGACACGAGGTCGTCCCGCAGGCCCGCGAACTGGTCCTGGTACTGCGGCAGCAGGTCGACGAGCCGGGCCACCGAGACGAACAGGGCCCCGCCGAGCGCGAACAGGATCACGTAGACGGTGACCACAGTGGTCAGCATGGCCAGCCAGACCGGGGTGCCGTGCCGGCGCAGCCACTGCGTCAGCGGGCTCACCGTGACGGTGAGCATGAGCGCGAGCATGACGGGCGCGAGCAGATCGGCGGTGGCCTGCATGCCGGCCACCGTCACGACCAGGCCGGCCGCGCCCAGCAGAATGATGACACCGCGGGGCAGACCGGCCGGTTCGCCGGGCCCGGCGCCGTTGCCGCGACCGGCGAACCGGAGTGTTGGCCGTGGCGGCCGGGCCACCAGGCGGGTCATGCTCAGGCCCTGACCTCACGCCCGTGCACCGACAGGGCATAGATGATCAGCACGTCGACCGCGATGATGATGGAGCACCAGAACGGGTAGGCCGGCAGGAACGTCAGGTTCGCGAGCGCGCTGAGCACCGCGATGACGATGCCGACCACCCGGGCCCACATCTGCCCGTAGAGGATGCCCAGACCGGTGCAGACGCCGATCACCCCGATCAGGATGTGCGTCCAGCCCCAGGCGGTGAAGTCCATCGGTATCACCAGGCCCTGCCGGGTGGTCAGGAAGAAGTCGTCCTTGAACAGGGCGACCGTGCCCTCGATGATCTCGAACCCGCCCAGCATGAGCAGCATGACGCCGGCGAAGACGACCATGCCCACCCACCCGGACGGCTGCCCCCGGCGGGGCTGCGCGTACGGCTCGTCGTATGTCTGCCGTGGCTCGGTCTCGGTCATGCTGTTCTCCTAGTCATCGGCCTGATGTCGCGTCGGCCCGATCCTGTGACCGGGCCGGGCCGCTCACGCCATCCGCAGCGGATGAATCGGCCCGGACGCAGCTCAGGCAGACCACTTCGAGGCCGGACCGGTCGAGCCGGTCCAGCAACCGTTCGAGATCGGCGTCCGAGAGCCGGCCGCGGATCGTGCTCTGCGACGGCAGCGTGCGATAGCGCAGCTGGCCGACCGCGGTGCGCAGCAGCGGGCCCAGAAAGCCCCGGATCCGGATCTCGTATCGCTCGTCCATGCCCCGACGGTCCTCCCCATGCGGCGCGGGAAGTTCATCCCTGAGGAGTGAAGAGCCGCCGGGTTCCGCGTGGCTGACTGAGCGGACGACGAGACGACAGAAGGAGCAGGTGCACCATGGCAACTCTGATCGCCATCGGGTACCCCGACGAGAGCACGGCGACGGCGGCCTCCCAGGAGGCGAGCCGGCTGGCCAAGGACCTCATCATCCAGCCGGACGCGATCGCCGTGATCACCCGGGACCACGAGGGCAAGTTCCACGTGACCACCAACCATCACGCCGTCGGCGGCGGCGCGACCTGGGGAATGTTCTGGGGGCTGCTGTTCGGCATGCTGTTCTTCGTCCCCGTCCTCGGCATGGCCGTCGGCGCGGGCCTCGGGGCGCTGACCGGCAAGCTGGCCAAGGGCGCCATCAACAAGGACTTCCAGGAGCGGATCCGCGACGAGCTCAAGCCGGGCACGTCGGCGCTGTTCATGGTGGTCGAGGCGGTGACGCCGGACAAGGCGGTCGAGGCGATGAGCAAGTTCGGCGGCACGGTGCTCAAGTCCTCGCTGCCCAAGGAGACCGAGGAAGAGCTGCAGAAGGCGCTGCACGGAGCGGGCGCCTGACCGTCGCGGCCCGCGGACCGGCCGGTTTCATCCGCCTCGGGTGACGAACCGGCCGGGTCGCGGGCCGACGCTGGCCCCATGGCTGACACCGAGCAAGGGCGCCTCGACGACGCCGGTCCCTGGCGGCGCTGGGGGCCTTACCTGAGCGAACGACAGTGGGGCACGGTCCGCGAGGACTACAGCCCGGGCGGGGACGCCTGGGACTACCTCACCCACGACCAGGCCCGGTCGCGGGCCTACCGGTGGGGTGAGGACGGCATCGCCGGGTTCAGCGACGACCGGCAGACGCTCTGCCTGGCCCTGGCCCTGTGGAACGGCGCCGACCCGATCCTCAAGGAGCGGTTCTTCGGGCTCACCAACGCCGAGGGCAACCACGGCGAGGACGTCAAGGAGTACTACTTCTACGTCGACGGCACGCCGACCCACTCGTACCAGCGGATGATCTACAAGTATCCGCAGCGCGAGTTCCCGTACGAGGATCTGCTCGCCACCAACCGCGGGCGCGGCCGTAACGCCTTCGAGTACGAATTGCTCGACACCGGGATCTTCGCCGAGGAGCGCTACTTCGACGTGATTGTCGAGTACGCCAAGGCGAGCCCCGAGGACATCCTGCTCAAGGTGACGGTGCACAACCGCGGCCCCGATCCGGCCACCCTGCGGCTGTTGCCGACGCTGTGGTTCCGCAACACGTGGAGCGACGGTGGGCCGCGCCCGGGCCTGCGGCAGGTTCCGGACGGGGTGGAGGCGGTGCACGACCAGCTCGGCACGCGCTGGTTCCATGGCCTCGGCGAGCACGAACCGCTGTTCACCGAGAACGAGACGAACACGGAACGCCTCTTCGGGCAGGCCAACGCCACGCCGTACGTGAAGGACGCGATCGACCGGTACGTCGTGCACGGCGACACCGGCGCGGTTAACCCGGATCGGGCCGGCACCAAGGTTGCCCTCGACCACGTCCTCGACCTGCCGCCCGGCGGGTCGGCCACCGTCCGCGTGCGGCTGGCCGACCACCCCGAGCCACCCGGCCGCGACTCGGCCGAGGCGTTCGACGCGATCGTGGCCGGACGCCGGGCCGAGGCCGACGAGTTCTTCGCGAGCCTCTACCCGCCGCGGCTGGGCGAGGCCGAGCGGCAGGTCGTGCGGCAGGCCGTGGCCGGGCTGCTGTGGAGCAAGCAGTACTTCGGCTACGACGTCGAGCGCTGGCTGGCCGAGCACGGCCTCGATCCGCTCAACGCCGACGGCATCCGCAACGGCGAGTGGTTCCACCTGGCCGCGCACGACGTGATCTCGATGCCCGACGCCTGGGAGTACCCGTGGTTCGCGGCCTGGGACCTGGCCTTCCACGCGGTCGCGTTCAGCCTGGTCGACGTCGCGTTCGCCAAGGACCAGCTGGAGCTGCTGCTGACCCGGCGCTACCTGCACCCCAGCGGCCAGATCCCGGCCTACGAGTGGAACTTCGGCGACGTCAACCCGCCGGTGCACGCGTGGGCGGCCTACCTGGTCTACGAGTTCGACAAGGCCCGTACGGGTCACGGCGACCACACCTGGCTGGAGCGCATGTTCCACAAGCTCTCGCGCAACTTCACCTGGTGGGTCAACCGCAAGGACGCCGACGGCAACAACGTGTTCCAGGGCGGCTTCCTGGGGCTGGACAACATCGGCGTCTTCGACCGCAGCGCGCCCCTGCCCACCGGCGGCACCCTGGACCAGGCCGACGGCACCGCCTGGATGGCCCTGTACTGCCAGACGCTGCTCGAGATCGCGCTCGAGCTGGCCGTCGAGGACCCGGTCTACCTGGAGGACGCGCAGACGTACTTCGAGCACTTCGCCTGGATCGCGGTGGCGGTGAACGCCAACGGCAAGGCGGCGATGTGGGACGAGGACGACGGCTTCTTCTACGACCTGCTGCGCCTGCCCGGCGGCGACGCCGAACGGCTGCGGGTGCGCTCGATGGTCGGGCTGCTGCCGCTGGCCGCCGTCACCGTGTACGACCGTCGTGTGGTCGAGCGGCATCCGCAGGTGCTCACCGAGGCGGCGGAGTTCCTGGCCCGGCACTCGGGCCTGACCTCGGTGCTCACCGACGCCCGGGCCCCCAGCCCGCGCGGGGAGCGGCTGCTGGCCCTGTTCGACGAGTCGCGCCTGCGCCGCATTCTGGAGCGCCTGCTCGACGAGAACGAGTTCCTGGGGGAGTACGGGATCCGCTCGCTCTCCAGGCACCACGCCGAGCACCCGTTCGAGTTCCGGGTGGGCGACCGGATCTACTCCGTCGACTACCAGCCGGCCGAGTCGGACAGCGGCATGTTCGGCGGCAACTCGAACTGGCGCGGCCCGGTCTGGTTCCCGGTCAACGCGCTCATGATCCGGGCCCTGCTCAATCTGTACGTCGGCTACGGCGACGAGTTCACCGTGGAGTGCCCGACCGGCTCCGGCGTGCGGATGACCCTGTTCGAGGTGGCCCGCGAGATCTCCGACCGATTGACCCGTACGTTCCTGCCCGGCCCGGACGGTCTGCGCCCCTGCTACGGCGGTCAGCAGGTGTTCCGGAGCGAGAACTGGCGCGATCTGATCCTGTTCTCCGAGTACTTCCACGGCGACAACGGAGCCGGCCTCGGCGCCACCCACCAGACCGGATGGACCGCGCTGGTGGCCGTCTTCCCGATCCTGTTCGCCGGGCTCGACGGCCAGGACCTGCTGGATCACGGGATGACCGGGGTCTTCCACAAGAGGGAGGAAGCATGACCGGCTGGCCGGCCGCTCCGGCGGTGTACGAGATCGACACCTGGCCCTGGCTGACCGGTCTGGCCCGGCGCTACGGCCGGCCGGTCACGCTGGGCGACGTGCCGGGCGAGGTGTGGGACGAGCTGAGCGACTTCGACGCGGTGTGGCTGATGGGGGTCTGGGAACGCAGTCCGGCCGGTCTGGCCGTCGCGGTGGCCGACCCCGGGCTGCGCCGCGACTTCCACGCCGCGCTGCCCGGCCTGAGCGCGACCGACGTGGTCGGTTCGCCCTATTGCGTACGGCGTTACGAGGTCGACGAGCGGTTGGGCGGTGCGCCCGGTCTGGCCGTGGCCCGCTCCGAGCTGGCCCGGGGCGGCGTGCGGTTGATCCTCGATTACGTGCCCAACCACGTGGCCCCGGACCACCCGATCGTCGCCGGGCATCCCGAGTGGCTGGTCAACGGGGGCGAGGACGACCTCGCCCGGGAGCCCGGCGCCTGGTTCGCGGCGGGCGGACACGTCCTGGCCCGCGGCCGCGACCCGTACTTCCCGCCGTGGCCCGACGTCGTCCAGCTCAACGCGTTCGACCCCGGCCTGCGGCAGTGGACCGCGCGCACCCTGGCCGGGATCGCGGAGCAGTGCGACGGGGTGCGCTGCGACATGGCGATGCTGGTCACCAACGAGATCTTCGCCCGCACCTGGGGCCGCTGGGCCGGGCCGGCGCCGGCCGAGGAGTTCTGGCCCGCGATCATCGGCGAGGTCGGTTCGGGCCGGGACTTCGTGTTCGTCGCCGAGGCGTACTGGGACCTGGAGTGGGCCTTGCAGCAGCAGGGCTTCGGCTTCTGTTACGACAAGCGGCTGTACGACCGGCTCGTGCACGAGGACGCCGACGCCGTCCGCAAGCACCTGACGGCCGGCCGCGACTACCAGGACAAGCTGATCCGCTTCACCGAGAATCACGACGAGCCGCGCGCCGCCACCGCCCTGCCCGGCGGGCGGGGCCGGGCGGCCGCCGTGGCGATCGCCACCCTGCCCGGGGCCACGCTGTGGCACGACGGCCAGTTCGAGGGCCGCCGCACCCGGCTGCCGGTGTTCCTCGGCCGCTACCCCGACGAGCCGGTCGACGAGGATCTGCTCGCCTTCCACCACCGGCTGGCCCGGCTGAAGGTCGACCGGGGCGACTGGCAGCTGCTCGAGTGCTCCGGGTGGCCGGACAACCCGAGCTATCAGGGTGTGCTCGCCTGGTCATGGCGGGACGGGGGTGACCGGCGCCTGGTCGCGGTGAACTTCAGCGACGGCCCGGCCCAGGCCCGGGTTCCCGTGCCGTGGTCGTCGCCCGGCGGTCGGTGGCGGCTGACCGACCTGCTCGACGGCCGGGTCTTCGAGCGGGACGGGGACGAGCTGTCCGGCCCGGGACTCTACGTCGATCTGCCGCCGTGGAACGCGCACGTTCTCGAAGCGCGGTCGCTTGTGCACTGAGTGCCGACGGGGGCGCCACCGAGGGTCACTATTATCCGATCCGGACGATGCGCCGGGCCGAACCCGAATCGGACTCTGAAACGAGAGATCGATTCGGGTCACTAGGGGGTAGCGGTGTCCATCGAGCCGAGCGCGGATTCCGCCGGATCACTGCTGAACTCCAAGTTCGCCGTGCCCGCGCCACCGCCGTTCATGGTCGACCGGCCCGCCCTCGCGGACCGGCTGACCGAAGGCGTGCAGGGGCCGCTCACTCTGGTGACCGGTCTGGCCGGAAGCGGGAAGACCCAGCTGCTGGCCTCCTGGGCGCGCAGCGGGGCGGTGCGGTGGCCGATCGTCTGGATAGCGGTCGAACCGGGCGACGAGCGGGGCGCCACCTTCTGGACCTACCTCATCGAGGGCCTGCGCCGGGTGGGGGTGCGAGTTCCGGCGCAGGTCCCGGCCGCGCCCGGGGCGGCGGCCGGCCGGCCCTTCCTGGCCCGCGTCGCCGCCGCCCTGGCCGCGTGTCCGACCCCGGTCGTGCTCGTGCTCGACGGCGCCTCCCAGCTGGCCGGCCGGGACTGGGCGGCCGGGCTGGAGTTCCTGCAGAGCCACGCGAGCGGCCTGCGGCTGGTGCTCTCCGGGCGGTGGGATCCGCCGCTGCCGCTCTACCGGTACCGGCTGGCCGGCGAGCTGTCCGAGATACGCACGGCCGACCTCGCCTTCCGTGCGGACGAGGCCGCCCGGCTGCTCGAGCTGCACGGGGTGACGCCGACCGGGGACCAGGTGGCCGAGCTGCTCGACCGGACCGAGGGCTGGGCGGCCGGGATCCGGCTGTACGCGTCGGCCCGGCAGGGCTGCGCGGACCCGGCGGTGTGGCCGGGACTGACCGGGAACGAGAGCTCGGTCGCCGAGTACTTCATCGGCGAGGTGCTGCGCTTCCAGCCGCCGGTGATGCGCCGCTTCCTGCTCGAGACCAGCGTGCTCGACACGTTCACGGCCGAGTTCGCGGCCGCCGTCACCGGCCGGGCCGACGCCGGTCGCCTGCTGGCCGGGCTGACCCGGGAGAACGCCTTCATCCAGCCGGTCGGCGACGGCACCGGCCTCTACCGCTACCACCACCTGTTCGCCGACCTGCTGCGCGCCCAGCTCGCCTGGGCCGAGCCCGACCAGGTGGCGCTGCTGCACGGGCGGGCAGCCGACTGGCTGTTCGCGCACGGCCGGCTGGCCGACGCGGTGGCCCAATGCGCGCGGGCCGGCGACTGGGAGACCGCGGCCACCATGGTGATCGAGGACTTCGCCGTCGGGCAGCTGGTGATCGAGGGCAGCGCCGGGCGGCTGGGCGGCGTGCTGGCCGGTCTGCCGCAGCACCAGACGGTTCCCGAGACCGTGCTGGTGCGGGCGGCCCTCACCTATGGCGACGGCGACCACCTGCGGGCGGCCGAGCAGTTCGCGTACGCCAGCAAGCTCCTCGCCGTCCACGGCAGCGCGTGCGGCGACGGCCTCACCCTCGCCTTCCACCTGATGCAGCTGCTGACCCTGCCCGTCGGCCCCGAGCCGGAGCAGGTCGAGGAGCTGGCCCCGGTGGTCAAGGCGTTCCTGGCTGTCACGCCGGAGCGGCTGCGGACACGCCACCCCGAGCTGCGGATGCTGGTGCACGCGGCCGAGGGGGTGGCCCGGGGCGCGTACAGCGCGGGCGACGAGACGGTCGACGCGCTGGCCGAGGCGGTCGCGACCGCGCCCCCGGGGGCCGAGCTGGTGAAGATCGACTGCCTGGGCCGGCTGGCCGTCACCGAGGCCTACCGCGGCTGGCTCGGGCGGGCCGAGACGTACGCCCGGCAGGCGCTCGACCTGGCCGCCGAGTGCGGGCTGAGCCGCGACCGGTGGCCCGCCGCAGCCGAGGTGGCCCTGGCCTGGGTGGCGCTCGAGCGCTACGACATCGACGCCGCCGACCGGCATCTGCGGGCCGCTCAGCCCCTGTGCGCGACCGGATCCGACGGGCCCGCCGCGCTGGCCTGCGCCGTGGTGAAGGCGCGCCGACTGCAGATCCGGGGCGAGACCCGGCAGGTGATGAGTGTGCTGGTGGCGGCCGGGGAGAACGGCGACGAGCCGCCGCGCTGGCTGTCCCGCGAGATCGCCCTGAGCCGGATCCGCCTGCTGATCACCGCCGGTCGCACCGCCGAGGCGGCCGAGCTGCTGGCCGGCCTGCCCGCGACGGGCACCGCGGACGTGGCCGTGACCCGGGCCGCCCTGCTGATGGCTCAGGGCGAGTCCGGCCCGGCCCAGGACATCGCGACCGCTGTGACCCGCGCCTGCGGGGTGCCGCGGCCGGTCGTGCTGGAGGCCTGGCTGCTACTGGCCATGCTGGCCGAGGGCGCCGACGACGCGGCGGCCCGGGAGGCGTTGCGCCGCGCGCTGACCGTCGCGGCCCCGGAGTCGTACCGGCGCCCGGTGCACCAGGTGTGGAACGAGCTGCGGCGGTTGCTGCGCGACGAGGAGCGCAGCGCCGTGCAGCAACGCGTGCTGAGCGGGGCCGCCGGGCCGGCCGTGGCCGAGCCGATCGTCGTCGAGGCGCTGAGCAGGCGGGAGCTGGACGTGCTGCGGGGGATGGCCGAGATGCTGCCGACCGAGGAGATCGCGGCCTCGATGTACGTGTCGGTCAACACGGTCAAGACGCACGTGCGCAACATCCTGCGGAAACTGTCGGCGTCCCGGCGCAACGAGGCGGTGCGGCGGGCCCGCTCGCTCAAGCTGATCTGACGTCCTGCTCGTGACGCCGCCGGACGTCGCCGCCGTGCGCGCACAGGGCGTACAGGATGAGAATGTCCATGGTGATCAGGATGGCGCCCCAGATCGGCACGGCCGGTATGAACAGCAGGTGCACGAAGGCGCCGAGCGCGGCGATCAGCGCGCCCAGGATCCGGGCCCACAGCAGGCCGGCCAGCACGCCGGCCCCGGCGGCCAGCGCGAGCACGCCGAGGATCAGGTGCGTCCACCCCCACACGGTGTGGTCGAGCTCGAACAGCTGATCCGCGGTCACGATGAATACTTGCTCACGGTAAAGGGCGACGATGCCCTCGACGACCTGAAACGCACCGAGAGTGAGCAACATGATCCCGCCGAAGACGACCACCCCGATCCACGCGGTGAGCGGCGGGGCGGGCGCCGCATCCGTGGGCCGTTCGCTCGCATAGCTGCTGCTCGTCATCGTTCCGTCCCTCCGTGCGCATGAATGGCGTGCATCGAGCGTCCCCGGCCGGGCGGGTCGGCGGCTCATACCGGGCGGATGAGCCTTCTGCCTGGTCGCGCCCTTCAATGTCCATCCCGGACGGATGTCGGCCAGATTCGCGTGGAGGTCTTGCCATGCCACGGCGATTGTGTTTGCGTGGCGGAGGCGGCGCACCTCCACGTTTCACTGTCCGTAATCGCGACCATCCCGGACGGCGCGTTCCCCCCACGATCTGGCTCTCAGTGGTGACGCTGCACGTATCGAACGAGTAGCACCGGCGGGACCTCCGTGCCGCGAGCGGACGTCCCGCACCGAGCGGACTGTGCGGAGGGGGAGCGCATGCGCGAAGTCGCGAACAACGACGTCTCCGTACGGGTCCGGGCCGTCCCGCGTCCCCGGCCGCGGCTGCCGAGCAGCCTGATCTGGCGGCCCCGGCTGGTCGACGCCCTGGACGCGGGGGTCCGTCGCACGGTGACGCTGGTCTGCGCCGGCGCCGGCTGGGGAAAGACCACTCTGATCGCTTCGTGGTGCGGGGCCCGATCGGCGTCCGGCCCGATCGCCTGGCTCACCCTCGACCACGAGCACGACGAGCCCGACGTCTTCTGGTCCGACCTGCTGCTCGCGCTGACCACGGCCGGGGTGATGCTGCCCCGGCCGGTGCCCCGCGCCGACGACAGCCGCTTCGCCCGGTGGCTCGGCGCGACGCTGGCCGCCCTGCCCTCGACCCTGGTGGTGGTGCTGGACGACGTGCACAAGGTGACCGACCGCCGGGTGCTGGGCGGGCTGAGCGGCCTGCTGCGCCGGGCGCCGCAACGAGTCCGCTTCGTGCTGGCCGGCCGGCGCGAACCGGGCGTCTCGCTGCACCAGCTGCGGGTCTCGGGGGACGTGGCCGAGATCCGCGGGGCCGACCTGGCGTTCCGGGTGGACGAGGCGGCCGGCCTGCTCGGCCTGCACGACCGGAAGTTACCGGTCGACGACCTGGCCGCGCTGGTCCGGCAGGTCGAGGGCTGGCCGGTGGGCATCCGCCTGGCCGCCGACTCGGCCGACGGGCGCTTCCCGGAACGGGCGGCCGAGGACTACCTGCTCGAGGAGGCGCTGGCCGGCCAGTCCGAGGACACCTGGCGGTTCGTGCTGCGGACCAGCGTGCCCGACCGGATCTGCGGCCCGCTGGCCGACGCGCTGACCGGCGGCCAGGACGGGCAGCGGACGCTGGAGATGCTGGCCCAGGCCAACCTGTTCATCGAGCCGGTCGGCACCCGCGGCTGGTTCCGGTACCACCGGACCTTCCGTTCGGCCCTGCGCCACCGCCTGCAGGCGACCAAGTCCGGCCTCGTGCCCGCCCTGCACCTGGTCGCGGCGCGCTGGCACGCGTCCTCGGGTGACGTTCTGCCCGCGCTGTCCCACGCCGCCGGCGCCGCCAACTGGCCCCTGCTGGCCCACCTCGTGATGGACCGCGGCATGCCGCTGTTCAACTCGGGTGATCGAGCCGAACTGATCGAGATCCTGCGCCGGATCCCGGCCGCCCGTCTGTCCGACAACGCCGATCTGGTGCTGTGCGCGGCCATCCGCGCCTTCGACCGCGGCGACATCGCGGCCATGGCGGCGCGGCTGGCCGAGGCCCGGACGCTGCACGGCTCGGGCGAGGGCCGCCCGCTGACGTCCACCGGCGTGGCCCTCGGCGTGATGGAGTCGGCCATCCTGGTCCGCTGGCAGGGCGACATGCCGCGCCTGCTCGACCTGTCGACCGAGCTGCTGGCCGACATCGCGGCCCTGGACACCGCGACCGGCCCGGCTCTGCCGCAGTACCGGACCATGGCGCTCACCAACAAGGCCATCGCGCTGCTCTGGTCGGGACAGTTCGATCACGCCGACCGTTACCTGTGGGCCGCCTCGTCCGGCGCCCGCGGGGCCGGCATGCCGTTGATCGCCGCGTCCGCGCTCGGGCATCTCGCGCTGCTCGACTTCCTGCGCGGCTCGATCCACGAGGCCGAGCGCAACGGGACGGCCGCACTCGACCTGGCCCGGCGCATCGACGCGTCGACGCGGCCCGCGGCCGCCCCGGCTCACCTGGTCCGGGCGCTGATCGAGTCCGAGCGCGGCCGCGGCATCGAGGCCGGCGACGCCCTGCGGATGGCCCTGCACTCCGGCGGTGAGGTGCCCGAGGCCGTCCTCGTGGTGCTGGCGGCCCTGGTGCGGGTGCGGTTGCTGGTCGACCGGGGCGAGGCCCTCGGCGCCCGTACGGTGCTGCGGCAAGCATGGGCCGAGGCCCGGCCGGGCTTGGTCGCGCCGGTGCTCATGCGCCTCACCGACGTGGCCGAGTCCGAGATCGACCTGGCCCTGGGGGACGCCTGCGCGGTGTTCGCCCGGTACGGCGGCGACCGCCCGCTGGCCCCGCCCGAGCAGGCCTGCCTGGCCCGGTCCTACCTCGCGACCGGGCGGCACGACGCGGCCGAAGCGCTGGCCGGGCTCGTCCGCACCTCTTCCGACCGGGTGTCCGCGGTGACGGGCTGGGTGATCACCGCGCTGGCCGCCGACGCCCGGGGCCGCAGCGTCACCGCCGGCGAGGCGCTGGAGCGGGCGCTGACGCTGGCCGAACCCGACCACATCCGGCGGCCGTTCCGGCACTGCGACCCGCAGCGCCTGCTGCAACTGGCCGGGCGGCAGCAGTGGCTGACCGAGCTGCGCGGCCCGGCCGGCGACAACCTGCTGGGCGACATCACCGGCGAGCTGCCGGTCGTGATCCCGTCGGCCGGCCCGCTCAGCGAGCGCGAGCTCGAGGTGCTGCACTACCTGCCGACGATGCTCACGGCGGGCGAGATCGCCGAGAACCTCAACATCTCGATCAATACGGTGAAGGCCCACATGCGCTCGATCTATCGCAAGCTGGGAGCCGGCCGCCGCCGCGAGGCGGTGGTCACGGCCCGGCAGCTGGGTCTGATCTGACGAACCACCGGGGTAGCCGATCGGCCAGCACCACGGCCAGGATCGCCGACAGGAGCAGGCAGAACGACAGGACGTAGAGCCAGCCGATGTACGTGAAGGCCAGCCCGATCGTGCCGTAGCGCTCGGTGCTCGACTGCAGCGCGCGCGGCAGATAGATCGCGCCGGCCGCCCGTACGCCGAGCATGATCAGGCCGAACAGCAGGCCACCGAGCAGCAGGCGGTCCCGCGGCACCACCGGCCCCAGCAGCACGCGGGGGAGCAGGACGGCCAGCCCGCAGTCGGCCAGCAGGGTGACCACCACCCCGGCCACCCCGGCCGCGGGCAGCAGGTCGGTCAGGTGCACGAGGAGCCGCACGCCGATCAGGAACAGCACGACCAGCAGCACGGTGCCGATCTGCCAGCCGGTGTCGGCTGGGCCCGCCCGCCGCCCGGCGACCGACCAGGTGGCGCGGTAGGCCCGGGCCAGCGCGCGGGCCAGCCCGGTCGCCGACAGCACCACGATCAGCGAGCCGAGCACCCCGAAGGCGCCGCTGCGGCTGCCGCCCAGCGCGTCCTGCACCAGGCGGGTGCTGTCCGCGGGCAGGCGGATCAGGTCGGTCAGCCGGTCCCGAGCCGCGCTGCCGGAGAGCGCCCCGATCATGATCACCAACGGGAAGAGCGACGTGAAGGCCTGCGCGGCCAGGGTCATCGCGCGGTCGAAGATCTGGACCCGGACGAGCTCGCCGAGCAGACGCTGCACGGCCGCCCGCAGCGGGTGCGGCACCGCGTCCAGCACTCGGCGCGAGAGCGTCGTCATGCCGCCATGCTCGGCCCGGCCGGAAAGGGGCGCGCCATCCGTGGCGGGTGAGCCCCCGCCGCCGGCCGGCCGGGACACTCGCCGCATGCTGTCCGTCCTGTTCACCGTGGGCCTGGGCGCGGCCGTGCTGGGCGTGGTCATCGGCGTCGTGCCGGGACTGCACGCGGACAGCGGCTGGGCGGTGGCGGCCGCCGCGGTCGTGCTCGGCGGGCTGGGGGCCGTGCTGCGCCCGCTGCTGGTGGCGTTGTGCTCGGCGGCGGGCTGGCTCGGTGTGGTGGCCGGGTGGCTGGTCACGCAGGCGCTGCTGGTCTGGGCCGCGCTCGAGCTGACGCCCGGGGTGCACGTCGACGGGTTCTGGCCGGCGTTCTGGGCCGCCTGGCTCGGGGCCGGGCTGACCAGCGTGGTGCTGTGGTTCGTGACGGCCGGGCAACCGGGCGCGGCGACCCGGCACCTGCTGCGTGTGAACCGGCGCTATCGGCGGGCTGTGCCGCGTACGGAAATTCCGGGTGTTCTCATCGTTCAGATCGACGGGCTGTCGGCGCCGCTGGCCCGGTGGGCGATCGAGGCCGGCAACCTGCCCACGCTGGGCCGATGGCTGCGGGCGGGCAGTCACACGCTGACCGAGTGGCACGCCCAGCTGCCGCCGACCACACCGGCCAGCCAGGCCGGGCTGCTGCACGGCGCGAGCGATCAGGTGCCGGCGTTCCGGTGGTACGAGAAGGACACCGGCCGCCTGGTCGTGACGAACCGGCCGCGGGACAGCGCCCTGGTCGAGGCCCGGTGCTCGGACGGGCACGGCCTGCTGGCCGGCGGGGGAGTGAGCGTCAGCAACGTCTTCTCGGGCGACGCCGCCACCTCGCTGCTGACCATGAGCCGGGCCGGGACGAACAAGCCGGACCGGGCGGTGGCGGGCTACCTGCTCGACCCGTTCGGGCTGACCCGGTCGCTGGTGCTGACCGTGGGCGAGACCGTGAAGGAGCTGGCCCAGGCGCGACGGCAACGGGTGCGCGGGGTGCTGCCGAGGATGCGCCGCCGCGGCTCCTATGTGGTGCTGCGCGGGGTCACGAATGTGTTGCTGCGGCACCTGAATCTGGCCGTGCTGGCCGAGCAGATGATGCGCGGGGCCCCCACTGTCTTCTGCGACTTCGTGGATTACGACGAGATCGCCCACCACGCCGGACCGGCCCGGCCCGAGTCGCTGGCCTCGCTCGAGGGCATCGACGCCGTCCTGGCCACGCTGGAACAGGTCGCGGCGGCCGCGCCCCGCCCGTACCACCTGGTGGTTCTCTCCGACCACGGGCAGAGCCAGGGATCGACCTTCGCCCAGCGCTACGGCCTGCCCTTCGAGCAGCTTGTCCGGGAGCTGACCGGATCGGGCGACGTGGTGGCGCCGCCGGCCGACGAGCGGGAGCACCGGGCGCGGCCCGCCGAGCCCGAACCGGCTCCGGGCCACCCCGAGGTCGTGGTCGCCGCCTCGGGCAACCTCGCGCTGATCTACCTGGCCCGGCTGCCCGGCCGCGCGACCCTGGAGCAGATTGAGCACCGGCACCCCCGGTTGCTGGCCGGGCTGACCGCTCACCCCGGCGTCGGGTTCGTGCTGGTGCGCTCGCAGCACCACGGCGCGCTCGTGCTCGGCCGGGACGGGCGACGCCGGCTTCGCGACGACCACGTCGAGGGCTGCGACCCGCTGGCCGCGTTCGGCCCGCACGCCGCCGACGACCTGCGCCGCCACGACCGCCTCGGGCACACCGGCGACCTGGTGGTGAACAGCTTGTACGAGCCGGGCACGGGCGAGGTGGCCGCGTTCGAGGAGCTGATCGGCTGCCACGGCGGCCTCGGCGGCGACCAGAGCCGGGCGCTGCTCGTGCTGCCACGCGGGTGGAACCGGCCGGGCGAGCTGATCGGCGCCGACGCGGTGCACCGGCTGCTCCTCTCATCCATCCGGGATGAACCGGAACGTTCGGCCGCGCGGCAACCATGACGCCATGTGTCGCTGGCTGGCCTATTCGGGCACCCCGATCCGGCTCGAGGAACTGCTCTACGAGCCGCGCTTCTCACTGATCGACCAGAGCATGCACTCGCGCCTCGGCGTCGAGACCACCAACGGGGACGGGGTGGGCGTCGGCTGGTACGGCGTCGACGCCCCGCCGCTGGCCGAGCCCGCGCTGTTCCGCGGCACCGGCCCGGCGTGGAGCGACCTCAACCTGCGCGAGCTGGCCCGCTCCACGGTCTCGCCGTTGTTCCTGGCCCACATCCGGGCCAGCACCGGCACGCCGGTGCAGCAGACCAACTGCCACCCGTTCCGGCACGGCAACTGGCTGTGGCTGCACAACGGGTGCATCCGGGAGTTCGCCCGGCTCAAGCGCGACCTGGTGCTGGCCATCGACCCGGCGCTGTACCCGTCGATCGCGGGCTCGACCGACTCCGAGGTCATGTTCTATCTCGCGCTCACGTACGGGCTGCGGGACCGGCCGGCGCTCGCCGTGGAACGGATGGCCGGGCTGGTCGAGTATCTGGGCCGGGCCCACGGGGTGGAGAACCCGCTGCAGATGACCGTCGCGACCACCGACGGCGACCGGGTCTGGTGCTTCCGCTATTCGTCCGAGGGGCACAGCCGCTCGCTGTTCTACAGCACCGAAATGTCGGCCCTGGTCGCGTTGTATCCCGAGAACGCCAACCTGCGCCGGCTCTCGGAGGAGACCCGGCTGGTGGTCTCCGAACCGCTCGGTGAGCTGGAAGGGGCCTGGCAGCCGGTGCCCGAGTCGAGCTACGGCGTGATCCAGAAGGGTGACGACGAACTCGGCCGCTTCGAGCCGGTCGAGCCATGACCGGCCTGAAGGCGCCGGCCGCGCCGACCCGGCCGGCCGAGGAGCGCACCCTCGGACTGCCTCAGGCGACCGCGCTGATCCTGGGCAGCATCATCGGGGTCGGCATCTTCAACCTGCCGTTCTCGCTGGCCGCGATCGGCCCGATCAGCATCGTGGCGATGGCGCTGACCACTGTCGGCGCGCTCAGCCTGGCCGTCATGTTCGCCGTGCTCTCGCGCCGGCTGCCGGCCGACGGCGGGCCCTACGCGTACGCCCGGGCCGCCTTCGGCAACGGCACCGGCTTCCTCAACGCGTGGTCGTACTGGATCACCGCCTGGGCCGGCAACGCGGCCATCGTCACCGGCTGGGTCTTCTACGTCGAGCACTTCGTCAACAAGGACGGGGTCGTCGGCTGGTCGATCGCCATCGCCGTGATCGGGCTGTGGCTGCCGGCCCTGGTCAACCTGACCGGCGTCAAGAACATGGGCGCCGTCCAGCTGTGGACGACCGTCATCAAGTTCATCCCGCTCGCCATCATGTCGACCGTCGGCCTGTTCTTCATCACCACCGCCAACTACAGCCCGGCCAACGTCAGCGGGGACAGCGATCTGAGCGCGATCGGCAGCGCCATGGCCATCTGCCTGTTCAGCTATCTCGGCGTCGAGACGGCCGCCGTCGCCGCGGCCAAGGTGCGCGACCCGTCCCGCAACATTCCCCGGGCCACCGTGTACGGCACGCTGGGCAGCGCCGTCGTCTATCTGCTGTCGATGATCGCCATCTTCGGCATCGTGCCCACCTCGCAGCTGGCCGAGGAGGCCAACAAGGCGTCGTACTCGGTCGCGGCCAACAGCATGGCCGGCAGCGGCACATGGGCCGGTGACCTGGTCGCCCTGGCCGTGATCGTCTCGGGGCTGGGCGCGCTCAACGGCTGGACGATGATCTGCGCCGAGATGCCGCTGGCGGCGGCCAAGGACGGGGTCTTCCCGGCCACGTTCGGGCGGCTGTCGCGGCGCGGGGTGCCGACCGTGGGCATCATCGCCAGCACCGTGCTGGCCACGGTGGCCATGGTGGTCAGCTACTCCGGCTCCAGCGGGGCCACCGTCTTCAACACGCTGGTGCTGATGACCGGCATCACGGCCGCCATCCCGTACGCCTTCTCGGCGCTGGCCCAGCTCAAATGGCGTCTGCTCGATCGCCGTACGGGAAACGGCGCCCGCTTCGCCCGGGACTCGGCCGTCGCCGTGCTCAGCCTGGCCTTCTCGATCCTGTTCGTCTGGTACTCGCGCAACTCCGGTGACGACTGGTGGGTCGTCTGGGGCCCGTTCCTCATGGCCGGCGCGGCGTTCCTGCTGGGCGTTCCGGTCTTCCTCGCCGTCCGCAACCGGATGTCGGCGCCGCCGGCGGTGCCGCCCTACCAGTGAACCCGGGAGAACCCATGAGTTTCCACGTCGACTCCGAGATCGGCCGGCTGCGTCAGGTCATCCTGCACCGGCCCGGGGTCGAGCTGAGCCGGCTCACCCCCGACAACGTCAAGGACCTGCTGTTCGACGACATCCTGTGGGCCCGCCGGGCGCGCGAGGAACACGACGCCTTCGCCGAGGTGCTGCGTGAGCGCGGCGTCAAGGTCCACTACTTCGCCCAGCTGCTGGCCGACGTGCTGAACATCCCGCAGGCCCGGGCCTGGGTGCTCGACCGGATCATCACCGAGGACACGGTCGGGCCGACGCTGGCCGGACCGCTGCGGGCGCTGGCCGAGCGGGCCGAGAGCGAGATGCTGGCCGACTACCTGATCGGCGGCGTGCTCAAGAACGAGCTGGCCGGCTTCACCGTGAACAGCCTGCGCTGGGAGCTGATGAGCGCCGACGACTTCGTGCTCACCCCGCTGCCCAACCACCTGTTCCAGCGGGACAACTCGGCCTGGATCTACGGCGGGGTCAGCATCAACCCGATGGCGATGGCGGCCCGGCTGCGCGAGTCGGTGCACAGCGCGGCCATCTACCGCTTCCATCCGATGTTCGCCCTGGCCGACTTCACCGTCTGGTACGGCGGCGACGACCGCCCGCACCAGCCGGCCACCCTCGAGGGCGGCGACATCCACGTGCTGGGCAACGGCGCCGTCATGGTCGGGCTGGGGGAGCGCTCGACCGCGATGGGCGTCGAGAACCTGGCCCGGCAGCTGTTCGCCGAGGGTGCCGCGACCAAGGTCGTGGCCATCGAGCTGCCGCACTCGCACGCCATGATGCACCTGGACACGGTCATGACGATGCTCGACCGGGACACCTTCGTCATGTACCCGTACCTGCAGGGCTCCCTGCGCTCGTGGACTGTGCTGCCCGGCGATGACGCGGACGGGCTCCACGTCGTACGCAATGACGACCTTTTCGCCACCATCGCCGAGATCCTCGGCATCGACAAGATCCAGGTGCTCGAGACCAACGAGGACATCCGGGCCGCCCAGCGCGAGCAGTGGGACGACGGCACCAACTTCCTGGCCGTCGAGCCCGGCGTGATCGTCGGCTACGAGCGCAACGTCACCACCAACACCTTCCTGCGCCGGCACGGCATCGAGGTCATCACGATCGCCGGCGGCGAGCTCGGCCGGGGCCGCGGCGGCCCCCGCTGCATGACCTGCCCCATCGAACGCGACGCTGTCTGAGGAGCCGAGATGTCCGTCAACCTGCGCAACCGCAGCTTCCTCAAGGAGCTCGACTTCACCCCCGGCGAATGGCGCTTCCTGCTGAAGCTGGCCGCCGAGCTGAAGTCGGCCAAGTACACCGGCACCGAGACGCCCCGGCTGGCCGGCAAGAACATCGCCCTGATCTTCGAGAAGACCTCGACCCGCACCCGCTGCGCGTTCGAGGTGGCCGCGCACGACCAGGGCGCCCACGTCACGTTCCTCGACCCGGGCAGCACCCAGCTCGGCCACAAGGAATCGGTCGAGGACACGGCCCGGGTGCTGGGCCGGTTCTACGACGGCCTCGAGTACCGCGGCTTCGGCCAGGAGAACGTCGAGACGCTGGCCCGCCACTCCGGGGTGCCGGTGTGGAACGGGCTCAGCGACGAATGGCACCCCACCCAGACGCTGTGCGACCTGCTCACCATGCGCGAGCACACGGTCAAGCACGACAACGAGATCGCCTTCGCCTTCCTGGGCGACGCCCACAACAACATGGGCAACTCACTGCTGGTGGCCGGGGCCATGATGGGCATGGACGTGCGGATGGTGGCGCCCGAGGCCCGCTGGAACCCGGACGAGGTGGTGAAGGCGGCCCGGGCCATCGCCGAGCAGACCGGCGCCCGGATCACCCACACCGAGGACGTGGCCGAGGGCGTGCGCGGGGCCGACTTCCTCTACACCGACGTGTGGCTGTCGATGGGCGAGCCCAAACAGGCCTGGGACGAGCGGATCCGGCTGCTCAAGCCGTACCAGGTGAACATGGACATGGTGCGGGCCACCGGCAATGCCGCCGTCAAGGTGATGCACTGCCTGCCGGCGTTCCACGACCGGCGTACGAAGGTCGGGGAAGAGATCTTCGAGCACACCGGGCTGGACGCGCTGGAGATCACCGACGAGGTGTTCGAGTCGCCCTACTCCGTCGTCTTCGACCAGGCCGAGAACCGCATGCACACGATCAAGGCGGTCATGGTCGCCACCCTGGGAGCGTGAGAGATGCGCATCGTCATCGCCATCGGCGGCAACGCGCTGCTCGAACGGGGACAGCGGCCGGACGCGGCGATCCAGCAGGCCAACGCCCGGCGTGCGGTGGCCGCGCTGGCCCCGCTGGCGGCCGAGCACGAAGTGGTCGTGACGCACGGCAACGGACCGCAGGTGGGCATGCTGGCCATCCAGAGCGCGGCCGACCCCACGCTGCGCGCCCCCTACCCGTTCGACGTGCTGGGCGCCCAGACCCAGGGCATGATCGGCTACTGGCTGCTGCAGGCGTTGCAGAACGCGCTGCCGGGCCGGCAGGTGGCCGCCATCCTCGACCAGACACTGGTCTCGGCGGCCGACCCGGCGTTCGCCCAGCCGACGAAGTTCGTCGGCCCGGTCTACGACAAGGGAACGGCCGACCGGCTGGTGGCCACGCACGGCTGGGCCATCGCCCAGGACGGCCCCAACTGGCGGCGCGTGGTGCCGTCGCCCCAGCCGCAGCGGATCGTGGAGACCCGGCTCATCCGCAAGCTGCTCGAGAGCGGCACCGTGGTGGTCTGCGCCGGCGGCGGCGGCATCCCGGTCATCCGCAACAGCGCCGGGCTGCTGGCCGGGGTCGAGGCCGTGGTCGACAAGGATCTGGCCACCGCGGCGCTGGCCGAGTCGCTCGACGCCGACGCGTTGCTGCTGCTGACCGACGTCTCCGCGGTGCAGCGCGGCTTCGGCGGGCCCCGCCCCGAACCGATCTACCGGGCCACCCCGGCCGAGCTGCGGCGCGAGAACTTCGCCGCCGGGTCGATGGGGCCCAAGGTCGAGGCGGTGTGCCACTTCGTCGAGATGACCGGGGACGTGGCGGCGATCGGGTCGCTCTCCGACGCCGGGCTCATTCTGGCCGGTAAGGCGGGAACCGTTGTCACCCCCAACGGGGACTACGAACTCAGTGCAGCAAGGTCTTGAGGACGACCATCGCCGCGCCGAACGCCCCCGCGGTCACCGTGGACACCAGGCGTTCGGCCGGCGTGAGTCGTCCGCCGGCGCCCATCCGCCAGCCGGCCACGCACAGCAGAAGCGTGCAGCAGGCCAGCGCCGCGAACTCGGCCGCCACCATGCGGGCGCCCGCGAGCCGGACGATCACCAGCACGAGCAGCGGCAGAGCCGAGGCTGTGATCAGCTCCCAGCCGTGGGTCAATTGGTGGCGAACGGTGTGCCAGGCCGGGCGGCGTCCCTCGTGGATCCGCTCGGCCACGATCCGGGCGTAGCGTTCGGCCAGCCAGTAGATGGTGAGCGTGACGAGAACGGCCAGCACCTCCCGCCAGGCCCGCTCGGCGTGCGCGGTGACCAGCATGGCGGCGCACACGATGAGCCCGTAGATGCCGGAGGCCGTCCCCTCCGCGGTGTCATGGGTGAGGCGGACGAAGCTGCGCTGCATGCCCTTCAGGCTGGCCGGGCGCGTACCCCCGGTCCTCATCCGGCCGGGATGAACCCGCGGCGCGGTTCCGGTGCCAGCGTCGGCTCATGACACAGCGGACCGCGAGCGGGCGCTTCCCGACCGAGCTCAGGCAGGCGCTGGTGGCCTTCGCGCTGGCCCAGTTCATCTGCAGCTTCGCCGGCTCCAACATGAACGTGATGATCACCGACATCAGCCGGGACCTGGACACCGACGTGCAGGGCGTGCAGCTGACCATCACGATCTTCCTGCTGGTGATGGCCGCCCTGATGATTCCGGGTGGCAAGCTGACCGACCGCTACGGGCGCAAGCGGTGCCTGGTGGCCGGGCTCGCCCTGTTCGGCCTGGGCGCCCTGCTGAGCGCGGTGGCCCCCGGGCTCGGGGTGCTCATCATCGGCAACTCGATCCTCGAGGGCGTCGGCACGGCCCTGCTGATCCCGCCCGTCTACATCCTGACCATGCTGGTCTTCACCGACGTGGGCTCGCGGGCCCGGGCCTTCGGCGCGATCAGCGCGATGGGCGGGGTGGGCGCGGTGGCCGGGCCGCTGATCGGTGGTTTCATCTCGACCGCGATCAGCTGGCGGGCCGCGTTCGGCTTCCAGGCGCTGATCGCGCTGGCCATCGTCGTGCTGAGCCGCCGGGCCGTACGCGATCCCGTGCCGCCCGACCCGGCGCGCGCGTTCGACGTGCGGGGCGCGGTGCTCTCGGCGGCCGGCCTCTTCCTGTTCGTGGGCGGGATCCTGGTCGCCGACGACAACGTCTGGCTCATGCTGGGGCTGCTCGCCGCGGGCGCGCTGGTGCTGGCGGGCTTCTTCGTGTCCGTACGGGCCAAGGAGCGGGCCGGGCAGGAGCCGCTGCTGTCCACGTCGCTGTTCCGCAACCGCACGTCTAACCTCGGCCTGATCACCCAGAACGCGCAGTGGCTGATGGTGATGGGCACGTCGTTCGTGGTGTCGGCCTACCTGCAGGTGGTCCGCGGCTACAACGCCATCGAGACCGGCGCGGTGTTCACGGCCACCACGGTCGGCCTGCTGCTCTCGTCGCTGGGCGCGGAACGGTTCGCCAAGCGGCGGGCCCAGCGCACGCTCATCGTGGCCGGGTTCGTCATCACGGTGGCCGGCGTGGTGCTGCTGATGGCCCTGGTCGCCGCGGTGGGCGGGGTGTGGCCGTTCGTGCCCGGGCTGTTCGTCATCGGCTTCGGGCTGGGCCTGATGCTCACCCCGTCGGTGAACGTCGTGCAGTCCGCGTTCGGCGAGGACCGGCAGGGCGAGATCTCGGGGCTGTCCCGCAGCGTCTCCAACCTGGGCTCGTCACTGGGCGCCGCGCTGGCCGGCACTATTTTGGTGGCCGGCGTCGGCGACCAGCCCGGACGCGCGTACGCGCTGGCCCTGACCGCCGTCGCGGTCGTAGGGATCATCGGGCTGGGCGCCGGCCTGCTGCTGCCCCGGCGGCGCTGACCGGTCCTGCTCACGGGTCAGCAGCTGCTGGGCTTTGCGATCGGCCGGGGTGGGCCTTCTCGGGTCGGCCGAGCGCGGCCACAGGTGCGCGGTTCGCACCGCGGCCACCTCGGCGCCGAGGACGAGCGCGTTGCTCAGCAGGTACAGCAGGGTGAAGATCGCCGCCACGGTGGCGAAGCTGCCGTAGACCAGACCGGCCCCGCGCACCAGCCGGGGCAGGACGGCGGCGGTCAGATTCAGCAGCGCGGTCACCGCCACCCCGCCGATCAGCGCGGCCGGCCAGATCGCCCGCAGCGGAGCCGGCCGGTCCAGCAGCAGGCGGGCCAGGACGATCAGCACCAGGCCCATGATCAGACAGGAGCCCGGGATCCCGGCGGCCGTCGACGTCGTGAGGATCCCGCCGATCAGGGCGCCGATG
Organism: Paractinoplanes pyxinae; assembly: GCF_026626335.1. Classification (GTDB taxonomy): domain Bacteria; phylum Actinomycetota; class Actinomycetes; order Mycobacteriales; family Micromonosporaceae; genus Actinoplanes; species Actinoplanes pyxinae. The sequence continues at coordinate 607,873 of NZ_JAPNTZ010000001.1, forward strand.
ACAATGACGGCCAGCCCAGCCAACACCCGCAAACAGCGGGAGAGCAGGCCGCGACGGCGGTTCCACGGCACCGCGGCCAGATGGTTCAGCGTGAAGTAGGCCGAGAGGACCACCCCGGAGCCGGAGTAGGCGAGGCCGATCAGACTCACGACGAGGGCGGCGGCCGACGTCGACAGCGCCTCGACCGAGTCCTGGACGTCGGCCTGCAGCCCCGGTGGAACGAGTGCCGCGATCAAATCGTCCCGGACGAGCATGCGGGAGACGATCGCCGCGCCTAGCAGCAGCACCGGGAACAGGCTGAGGAAGCCGTAATAGGTGATGAGCGCGGCCTCGCGCGGGCCGCCGTCATCGAGGTACTTGACGACCACGGCGTGGCCGAAGGCGACCGGCGCGTGTCGGCGCTGCAGGTCGTCGAGGCGGCGGACGATCACCGGCCGTACGCGTCGTAGACCTCGTCGCCGTGGACGGCGGTGGCGTAGAGGACCACGCCGCACAGGACGATGATGATGGCGGCCCACACCGGGTAGACGGTGGCGAACACGAAGCTCATCAGGCCGGTGAACAGGGCGACCACGATCGCGACGAAGCGGGCCCAGGCCAGGCCGCGGAACAGGGCCACGCCGGTGACGGCGGCGCCGGCGCCGAGCAGCAGGTGACCCCACGCCAGCACGGTCAGCGGCAGGTCGAGCAGCACGTCGGGACGCGTGCCGGCCAGGATGTCGGGCTCGAAGATGGCCAGGGCGCCGACGGCCGCGTGCGCCGAGCCCAGCAGCACCAGCATCAGGCCGGCGAAGAACACCCAGCCGACCCAGCCGGTGGCCCGGCTCTGTTCTACCTCCATGACCCGCTCCCTCCTGCGTGCACGACTGTGTCCAGTGCACCCGGGTCGGGCGGCGCCGTCCTCACTCGTGCCGGATGAGGCGTCGGCGCCACCCGGCGGCCGACGATCGGAGCGTCAGTCACTTGGCGAGAGGGGCGGCAGCAGATGGCCATCGGACCGGTTCAGCTGATCGTGCTGGGCTTCAGGCACCCGGACTTCCACGGCGAGATCATCGCCGAGCTGGAACGTCTGCGGCAGAACGACACCGTGCGCGTGATCGACGCGCTCGCGGTCTACAAGGATGCCGACGGGAACATGGCCGTCGAGCACCTGAGCAACCTCACCGAACAGGAGGCGATCGAGCTCGGCAGCAAGGTGGGCGCCCTGGTCGGGCTGGGCATCGAGGGCGAGAAGGGGATGGCCGCGGGCGCGGTGCTGGGCGGTGCGGCGGCGGCCGAGCACGGCGTCGCCGTCTTCGACGATCCGCAGGCGTGGGACGTGCTCGAGGACATCCCGCCGGACAGCGCGGCGGCCCTGATCCTCATCGAGCACAACTGGGCCGTGCCGTTGCGCGACGCCATCGCCCGGGCCGGCGGGTTCCGGATCGGTGACGCCTTCATCAGCCCGTTCGACCTGGTCGGCATCGGCCTGGTGAGTGCCGAGGAGGCCAAGGAGCTGGCCGACCTCGAGACATCAGCGGCATAGCGACAAGGAGGAGACGCCATGTTCGGATCACGCAGAGTCGCCCGGCGCACCGGCCGGCGCACGGCCCGGCGAGTGTCCCGGCGGACCGGCCGAAGGCGGTGAGTCACGCGCGGCGGCCGGCCACCAGTACCGGCCGCCGCAGGTCCGGCAGGGCCAAAGTGCTCAGTCGCGCCCAGTCCATCTCCGGTAGCGCCACCCGCACACCGGGCCGATGCCGGGGCAGCCGCACCCGCAGCGCGGCCGGGCGGATCTCGCACCGCACCGGCACGGGCAGCTCGATAGCTTCCCCGTCGACACCCACCGGCACGGAGGGGGCGTCCGCGTCGACGACCACCTCGGTGCTCGTGCACCGCATCACCGATCGGCCCCGGCCCCGGCCGCCGACCATCCCGGCCGCCCCGGACGCGCCGCGCACGAGCACCGTCAGCACGCCGAGCACCCCGCCGTCGAGCCGGGGGCGGCGGCCCATCCCGGCCAGATCCTCCGACGCGTACGGGTTGTTGCTGACCAGCACGGCCTGGGGCCCGCTCAGCTCGGGTCCGCTGCCCGCCCGTACGCGAATCGCGCCCTGCTCGCCGGTGAGAGCGGCCGGCAGCAGCCGCAGCGCGGTGCCGACCTTGTCGTCGCGGTAGGCCGGGCTGCGCACCACCGTGGCGTAGGCCCCGAACGAGACGTTGTTGACGAACGTACGGTCCCCGACCCGGCCCAGGTCGATGCGCACCTCGACCCCGTCGACGAGGGCGTCCAGGCAGGTCGACGGATCCTGCCGATCCAGGCCCAGGTCGAGCGCGAAGTGGTTGCGGGTGCCGGCCGAGATGACCAGGAACGGCACCCCGTGCTCGGCCGCGACCCCGGCCACCAGGGCCTGGGTGCCGTCGCCGCCGGCCACGCCGAGCAGGTCGGCGCCGTCCCGCACGGCCTGCTGGGCCAGCTCCTCGACGTCCACGGCGGGCCCGTCGAGCAGCCGCACCTCGGCCCCCAGGATGCGGGCCCGCTCGGCCAGGTGGAAACGCTCGACCTTCCCGCCGCCCGACCGCGGATTCATGATGAGGTACGGGCGCCGGGGCGGTGAGGCCTCCCATTCCAGGGGCTCGCGGGCGTCCACGTGGAGGGCGCGCCGCCCGGCCGCCACGGCGCCGGCCCACAACAGTCCGAACAGGACGACCGCCCAGACGAGGTCAGCCCGGGCGAACAGGACGGCCACGGTCAGCGGCGCGAGGACGACCACGGCGCCGGCCGCCCACCGCCGTACGCCGCGATGGGTCAGGAACCACCAGGCGGCGGCCAGGCCCAGGGCGGCGCCGCCCAGCGCCACCAGGATCAGGAACAGGCTGCCGCGGAAGCCGGCCGCGGCGAGGACGAGAAGCACGGCCGCGCCCGCGGCGAGGAACGAGAGCCGGGCCAGCCAACGCCGGGAAGTCATGCCGCCAGCGTCGTCCCGCTCCCGCCGGTGGTCCTCATACCGGCGGGATGAGGCGCGCGGCGATCAGCCGGTGAAGGGTCGGGGGATCGCAGGGACAAAGGGAACAGGGGGAACCACGGTGTCGAACTCCACACGGCTACGGCACCCCGCCGAGCTGCCGTTCTTCGTGTTCATGGTGGTGCTCAACGTGGCCATCATCTGGTTCATCGTGCAGGCGGCGATCACCTTGCCCTTCCTGCCCGAGCGGTTCCACGACTCCGGGTGGGCGACCACGGTGCGGTCCGCCTTCATCGGCTTGCTGTTGCTCGTGCCGGGCCTGATCGTCGTCCGCGAGACCCAGCGGGCCCAGATCCGCGGCACCGCGGTCGAGCTGTCGCCGCGGCAGTACTCGGAGCTGTACGCCGTGGCCGACGATTTCGCGCACAAGCTCGGGCTGCCGCGCCGGCCGAACATCTATCTGGCCAACGGCAACGGCACCCTCAACGCGTTCGCGGCCCAGGCCACCGGTCACGACTACGTGGTGCTGTCGAACGAGCTGTTCGTGAACCTGTACCAGAACAATCGGGAGGGCCTGCGGTTCATCCTGGGTCACGAGCTGGGGCACATCCGGCTGCACCACGTCGCGCTGTGGTATCAGCTCGCGGTGGCCTACTCGGAGCGCATCCCGTTGCTCGGCCCGGCGCTCTCGCGGCTGCGGGAGTACTCGTGCGACCGGCACGGCGCGCACCTGTGCCCGTCCGGCGCCACCGGCTTAGTGCTGCTGGCCTCGGGCCGCTACACCGAGCACACCACCGACGTGGACGAGCTGGTGCGTCAGGGCCGGCGGCTGCGCGGCTTCTGGGTCGAGCTGGCCCAGCTGCCGCAGTCGCACCCGTTCACCGTCCGGCGCCTGGAACGGTTGTTCCGGCTGGGGTTGCTGCACGGGCGTCTGCGGGGCGCCGAGTCCGAGACGACGGTCTGATCGGAGCGGGGGAGGGACGAGTCCGATGACTGACGCGACCTACCAGGTCCGGGTGTCCGGGGTGCTGCCCGACGAGCTGCTCGACGAGCTGCGCGACCTCACCGTGAGCGTCGAGCCGCCCGAGACCGTGCTGCACGGCTCGCTGCCCGACCAGTCGGCGGTGGTCGGGCTCATCTCGCGCATCCACGGGCTGGGTCTGCGCCTGATCGAGGTGCGCCGGCTGCCCGCGGACGAGGACGTCTGAGCCGTCATGCGCGCGCTCGTCGCTGTTTCCGTGCTGCTGGTCGTTCTCGCCCTGGTCCGGGAAGTGCGGGCGCGGCGGCGGTTCGCCCAGGACGGGCCGTCCTTCCGGTGCCGGTTCCGGCGGGTCTACGGAGAGGCCCCGGCCGGTTGGCCGGGCCTGCGCCGGCTCTGGACGCGGCCCATGTGGGCCCGCTGGAGCGGTGACGTGCTGGTCGTCCGGCGCGGCCCGGTGCGCGATCGCACGCTGCGGCTGGCGGCCAAGGTGCAACCGGTCGGGGTGTACGTGCGGCCCCGCACCGCCGACCTCTCGGTGCGCCTGTCGGTCGGCGGCGCCATCGTGGAAATGACCGCCGCGGCCGAGGCCCGGCTCGAACTGGTCGGGCCGTACCTCGCCGCGGCGGTCAGCGATCTGCCGAAGCCCCCGGCCGGGCTCTATCCCTTGTAGCTCCGCAGGAACAACGCCTCGGCGGTGGCCAGGGCGGCGATCTCGGACGGGTCCACGCTCTCGTTGGGGGCGTGGATCAGCGCGAGCGGCTCCTCGACCCCCATCAGGATGATCTCGGCGTCCGGGTAGGTGTCGGCGAAGACGTTGCACAGCGGGATCGAGCCGCCCTGGCCGAGCGTGGTCATCTCTCGCCCGTACGCCGTCCGCATGGCCGCCGCCAGCGCCTGGTAGGCCGGTCCGCCCGAACGCGCCTCGAACGGCTGCCCGAGCGCCTCCTCGTCGACCCGCACCCGCACGCCCCACGGCGCCGCCGCGTGCAGGTGGGCGACGAGCGCGTCCTGCGCCTTCACCGCGTCCGTGCCCGGCGGCACCCGCAGGTTGAGCCGGGCCCGGGCGTGCGGCTGGATCGCCGCGGCCGAGCCGACCACCGGCGGGCAGTCGAGGCCGAGCACGGTGACGGCGGGCCGGGCCCAGATCATGTCCGACACCGAGCCGTCGCCGAGCAGGCTCACCCCGTCGAGCAGCCCGGCGTCGGAGCGGAAGGCGGCCGCCGGGTAGGGCGCGCCGGTCCAGGACTGGCCGTTCTCGAGCCCGGCGATCGTGGTGTTGCCGGCCCTGTCGCGCAGGCTCGCCAGCATCTGCACGAGCGCCGCCAGCGCGTCCGGGGCCGCCCCGCCGAACATGCCGGAGTGCAGTTCCCCGGCCAGCGCCTCGACCGTGACGACCACGTTGACCAGGCCGCGCAGGGTCACCGTGGCGGCCGGGACGCCGACCGCGGCATTGCCGGTGTCGCAGACCAGGATGGCGTCAGCCCGCAGCAGATCCGGGTTGGCCGTCACGAAGTTCTCGAGGCCGCCGGTGCCCTGTTCCTCGGAGCCTTCCACGATCAGCTTGAGGTTCACCGGCACGTCGTCGCCGAGGGCCCGCAGCGCGGTGAGGTGCATGACGATGTTGCCCTTGCAGTCCGCGGCCCCACGCCCGTACCAGCGGCCGCCGGCCTCGGTGAGCTCGAACGGCGGCGTACGCCAGGCCTTCTCGTTCAACGGCGGCTGCACGTCGTAGTGCGCGTACAGCAGCACGGTCGGAGCGTCCTTCTCGGACGATCGCCGTTCGCCGTAGACGGCCCGGCTTCCGTCGCTCGTCTCGTGCAGGCCGAGGCCGGTGAGCCCGGCCTCGGCGAAGTGGTCGACCACCCACCGGGCCGCGCGGGCGCACTCCTCGGGCGGGTACTGCCGGGGGTCGGCGACCGACGGGATCGCCACCAGGGCGGCCAGGTCGTCGCGGGCCCGGCCCATCAGGGAATCGATAAGGTCACGCATCGACGGCTCCGGTCTTGAGGTCGCCGGCGATCCGCTGCAGCTCGTCCAGGTGCTGCGGGCAGTAGACCTTCATGATGGCCAGCTGGCCCTTGAGCACGTTGTTGCCGGCGATGACCGGACGCTGCCCGGGGCCGGCGGCGCCGTTGGTCAGCATGCCGTAGAGGGTGCTGCGGCGCAGCGCGTTGCCCGGGTCGGCGCAGACCGCGCCGCCGTCGTCGCCCAGCACGCGGGCGATCTGATCGGGGGCCGGCGCGCGCAGGCCGGCCGAGACGAGTTCCGCGTTCAGGCGTACGGCCTTGGCCTCGGCGTCCTGGTCGTCGTCGTCGCCGCTCGTGAAGGTGAACAGCGCGACGCCGGTCAGCAGCAGGAAGGCGACGCCGAGGACCAGATAGGTCACCGGACGGGTGTTGTGCATCATGAGACCGGAACCTTCCAGGAGGGCTTACGCAGCTTGAGGAACAAGTAGGGCACGAGCAGGCCGAGCCCGAGCGCCCCGCCGGCCACGATCACCAGGTAGACGCCGACGCTGCCCGACCCGAACTGCGACGGCGGGATGAAGCCGATGAGCAGGGCGGCCAGCGAGGCCGCGAAGCCGACGCCGCACAGCGAGGTGAGCATCGGGGCGCGGTAGCCGCGCGGGTGCTCGGGCTGGTTGCGGCGCAGGCGCACAGCGGCCACGAACATCAGCAGGTACATGATCAGGTAGACCTGGGTGGTGATCACCGAGAAGATCCAGTACGCGCTGGAGACGTCCGGGATGAACGCGTAGGCCAGCGCGATCAGCGTGGTCACCAGGCCCTGCGTGACCAGGATGTTCTGCTGGACGCCGTGCTTGTTCAGCCGCTGCAGGAACGGCGGCAGATAGCCCTCCTGGCGCGAGATCAGCAGCAGGCCCTTGGACGGCCCGGCCAGCCAGGTCAGCATGCCGCCGAGCGACGCGGCGACCAGCATGACGCCCAGGATAGGGGTCAGCCACTGCGAGTCGAAGGCGGCGAACACCGCGTCGAACGCCTGCATGACGCCGGCGGTGAGCGACAGCTGGTCGGCCGGGACGATCCAGCTGATGGCCAGCGCGGGCAGGATGAAGATGACCAGCACCAGGCCCATCGACAGGAACATCGCGCGGGGGAACTCGCGGCCCGGGTTGCGCAGCGACGAGACGTGTACGGCGTTCATCTCCATGCCCGAGTACGACAGGAAGTTGTTGACGATCAGCACCAGGCTGGACAGCCCGGCCCAGGCCGGCAGCAGGTTGCTCGCGGCCATCGGGGCGGCCGATTCGTTGCCCTGCCCCAGGAAGGCGATGCCCAGGATGACCAGCAGCGTCCCCGGGATCAGGGTGCCGATGATGAGGCCGCCGCTGGCCAGCCCGGCCACGCCGCTGGTGCCGCGGGACGAGACCCACACGCCGGTCCAGTAGCAGACCATGATGACGATCGCGGTCCAGACGCCGCTCGCCGCGAGGTCGGGATCGATGACGTACGCCAGCGTGCTCGCCACGAAGCCGAGCAGGCTGGGGTAATAGAAGATCGTCATGGCGAACTGGCACCAGACGGCGAGGAAGCCGAGCGGCTTGGACAGCCCCTGGCTCACCCAGTTGTAGACGCCGCCCTCCCAGCCCGAGGCCAGCTCGGCCGAGACCAGGGCGGTCGGCAGCAGGAAGACCAGGGCCGGCACGACGTACAGGAAAATGCTGGCCAGACCGTAGACGGCCATCGTCGGCGCCGGTCGCAGGCTGGCCACCGAACTCGTTGTCATCAGCGCCAGGGCCACCCAGGAGATGTAGGCGACCGTCCGCCTGGTTCGCACACTTGTTTCGTCCGGCACCGTGCTCATGCCGCTTCCTCTCTGCGCGTCGAAGATCTGCCCGCATCATCGGCGCGTGCGGATGACCGCACCTCATCCCGGGAGAGGGATGCCGCGGCGACCACCATGCCCACGGCGATGGCGATCAGGAGCCCCACCATGTCGGCGACACCGGTCACGCCGCCCACCTCGTCGCCGCCGATCCAGCTCTCCAGCCCGCGCAGCCCGTGCGAGCCCGGAGTGAGCACATAGAACGCGCCCAGATACAGCACGTACGCCGGAGGCAGCCCCGGCCGGCGGCCGAGCAGCAGCGCGGCCAGCGTCATCGCGATCGCGCCGAAGAAGGTGCCCGCCGGGTCGCCGAAGGCCCGCGTGCCCAGCTCGGTGACCCCGGCCGTGAGCAGCACCAGACCCAGCGCCCACGGGAAGTCACGCGGCGCCATCGAGAAGGTCAGCATCACCCCGATCGCGAACAGCACCCAGCCGCCCCACACCAGCAGCGGGCCGAGGTTCCCGGGTACGGTCGTGTCGAACAGGTCGCTCGCCGGCGCCCGCAGCAGGACCGCGGCCACCAGGGCGCCGAACGCCAGCACGAGCAGGACGACCACGCTGTAGACCAGGCGGGCGGCGCCGGCGGTCATCCGGTTGGTGGCCAGCTCGAGGGCGGCGGCGCTGATGGCGTCGCCCGGGATGAAATAGAACAGCGCGGGCACGATCAGCTGGATCGGGCCGCCCTCGATGAACCCGTGCTCGGCCAGCGTGAGCACGATCCCGGTCACGACCAGCGAGGCCAGGAACGGCGAGACCAGCACGACCCGGCGGTGCGTGCCGCCCGCCACCACCAGCAGGCCGACCAGCAGCCCGGTGAGCGCCGAGACGGCAACCTGCTGCGAGGTGGCCTGCACCGAGATGCCGAAGCCGACCGTGAAGCAGACCAGGCCGGCCACCTGCCACGGCTTCGACCAGCGGGGTGGCATCGCCCGGATCGCCGCCAGCCGCCGGGACGCCTCGGCCGGCGGCACGGGACGGCGGTGGATGTCGGCGACCAGCCGCTTGAATTCCGACACCTGGTGCAGCGGGGGAACACCCGGTTCCCGCGCGTACGACCGGGTCCGCCCGCCAACCGTGACGATGGCCGAGTCGGCCAGGAACGTCACCTCCACCGAGTGGCCGTACCGCGCGGCGATGTCCCGCACGACCGCCTCGCAGCGCATCGTGCCCTCGAAGCTCGAGCCGAGCAGCCAGTCGGTCAGGTCGCCGAGCAGGTCGACCACCTCGTCCTCGGCCGCCCTGGTCACTGCGCAGCTCTCCGGAGCGCCCGGTACAGCACGGTGTCGGTCATGCCCGGACGCTAGGGCCGGAGCGTGGCCCGCGTATTCATCCCTCGCGAAGGATGCCCCGGCCGCCCGCGCCCGGAGACGCTTCACGCCATGACGCAGACCGGAGTGCGGAAGTCGGCCGGGCTGGGCGTGCTGCTGGCGGCCTGCATCTCGGCGCTCGTCGTCAACGCCAACACCTCGGCCGTGACCATTCTGCTGCCCGCGATCAGCGCCGACCTGGGCGCGCCGATCGATCAGCTGCAGTGGGCGGTCACCGGCTACATGCTGGTCGGCGCGGCCGTCATCGTCACGTCGGGCGCGCTGGGCGACGTCTTCGGCCGCCGCCGCGTCTTCGTGCTCGGGCTGCTGCTGTTCGTGGCCTCGTGCGTCGTCATTGCGCTGGCCCAGGGTGGCGCCGGAGTCATCATCGGCCGGCTGATCCAGGGTGCGGCCGGATCGACCATTCTGGCCTGCGGCATGAGCTTGCTCTCGGTCGACTCGTCCGGCGCGGGTCAGATGAAGGCCATCACGTTGTGGGGCGCCGCCTCGGCCGTGGGTGCGGCGGCCGGGCCGCTGATCGGCGGCGTGCTGGTCGACGCGGCCGGCTGGCAGGGGCTGTTCTGGATCGACGCGCTCGTCGCGGCCGCCTGCGTGCCGCTGACCGTGCTGACCGTCAAGGAGTCCCGCGACCCCGACCGGCCGCGCTCGATCGACGTGCTCGGGACCGTGCTGGTGGCGGTGGCGCTGGTGCCGCTGGTGCTGGCGCTCAGCGAGGGCAGCAGCTGGGGCTGGTTCTCGTGGCCCGTCCTGCTCTGCCTCGTCATCACAGTGGGCGGGACGGTCGGATTCGTCGCCGCCGAGCGCCGGGCCACGGCTCCGCTGGTCGACCTGAGCCTGCTGCGCAACCGGATCCTGGTCGGGGCGACGCTGGCCATCCTGCTCGTGGCCGGGGCCATCAACGCGCTGATGTATCTGCTCAGCCTGTACTTCCAGGACCCGGCCGCGTTCGCCCTGAGCCCGCTGCAGGCCGGTCTGGCCACGCTGCCCGCGGCGGCCGCCATGATCGCCATCACCCCGGTCATCACGCCGCTGGCCGTGCGGATCGGCAGCCGGGCCGCGGTCGCCCTCGGGTTCGGCTTGGGCGCGGTGGGCTTTCTCATCCTGTTCTTCGTGACGGCCTCGTGGACGTACGCCGGGTTCATCGGGCCGCTGATCGGCATCGCGGTCGGGCTGGGCCTGGCCAACGGGCCCGCCTCCTCGGCGTCGACCGCGGCCGTCAGCCCCGAGCAGGTGGGCGCGGCCTCGGGCATCTCCAACATGGCCCGGTACGTGGGCGGGTCGCTCGCGGTGGCCGCGGCGGCCACGGTCTCGACGGCGGTGACCGACGCCCGGCGGGCGGCCGGAGAGTCGGCGGCCGAGGCGCTGGCGGCCGGCTTCTCGCGGGCGTCGCTGCTGCTGGCGGTCATGTCGGCCCTCGGCGTGGCCCTGCTGCTGCTGATGGGCCGGCACCGCGGCGGGCGGGTCGAGGCGGTTCACCGCTCGGCCGCGGCCGCGTCGACCAGCCACACCATCCCTGTGGTCACAACGGGAGGTTCCAGGTCATGAAGTCGTACGCGCATCGGATCGAGCGGGCTTTGGCCCAGGCGCACGAGGCCGGGCTGGACGGGTTGCTGGTCACGCCCGGGCCCGACCTCGTCTACTTCACCGGCTACCAGCCGACCGCGATCACCGAGCGGCTCACCGTGCTGGTGCTGGTGGCCGGGCGCGACCCGCACCTGGTCGTGCCGGTGCTCGAACGGCCGGACGCCGAGGCGGCCGACGGAGTCGCGGCGGTGACCCTGGCCGATTGGAAGGACGGCGACGACCCGTACGCCGTGCTGGCCGGGCTGGTCGCGCCGCGTGGGCGCTATGCGTTGTCGGACTCGGCGTGGGCGATGCACCTGCTGGCCCTGCAGCTCGCGCAGCCGTCGGTGCGGTGCACCTCGATGACGAGCACCCTGCCGATGCTGCGGGCGGTCAAGGAGGAGGACGAGGTCGAACGGCTGGCCGCGGCCGGGGCGGCGGCCGACGCGGCGTACGAGAAAATCGTCGGCGTACGGTTCGCCGGTCGCACCGAGACCGGGGTGGGCACCGAACTGGCCCGGCTGCTGCGCGAGTTCGGGCACTCTCAAGTGGACTTCACGGTGGTGGGCTCGGGGCCGAACGGCGCCAACCCGCACCACGAGATGGGCGACCGGGTGATCCGCGACGGCGACATGGTGGTGCTCGATTTCGGCGGGCTCAAGGACGGCTACGGTTCCGACACCACGCGTACGGTTCATGTCGGGCCGCCGACGGCGGGCGAGCAAGAGGTGTTCGACGTGGTGCGGGCGGCCCAGCAGGCGGCCTTGGAGGCGGTGCGGCCCGGCGTGGCCTGCCAGGAGATCGACCGGGTGGCCCGGCAGCTCATCACGGACGCCGGCTACGGGCAGTTCTTCATCCACCGGGTCGGGCACGGCATCGGCCTGACGACTCATGAACCCCCTTATCTCGTACGCGGTGAGGAGCACACGCTCGTGCCGGGGATGTGCTTCTCGATCGAGCCGGGCATCTACCTGCCGGGGCAGTTCGGCGTCCGCATCGAGGACATCGTGACCGTGACGGAGACGGGTGGGCGCCGCCTCAACAACACCGACCACGGCCTGCGGATCGTCGCGTGAAGCGATCGGTCGTCCTTCTGCCGGCTGCGGTGCTGGTTCTTGTGGCGGCATGCGGAGACGGGGGTGGCGTCGAGTCGTTGCCGTCGTCGCGGCCGTCCGCCGAACGCACTGCGTCGCCGCGGCCCACTGCCGAGCCGACTCGCACACGCGAGACGGTCACCGCCGAGCCCACCCGCACGCGCGAGCCGGCCACTGCCGATCCGACCCGCACGCGCGAGGCCGTCACCGACGAACCGACCCGCGCTCAGCCGGCCCCCACTGCCGAACCGGCTCGCACCACGCTGCCGGCCACCGTCGGGCCTTCGCGGACTGCAGCGCCCGCTCCCGCCGAGCCGGCGCGGACCACGGCGCCCGAGGCGCCGGCCGGGACTACGCCGGCATCCGCTGTGGCGGTCGCCGACGATTCCGGCTCGGGCGGCTTCGGATGGCTGGGGTGGCTGCTCGTGCTCGGCCTGTTCGGCGCGCTCGTCGCCGTCCTGCTCGTCGGCCGCTCCCGGCGGGCCGCTCAGTGGCGGGCCTTCGCGTCCGGGCTCGCCGCCGAGACGCGTACCGAGATCCACACACGCCTTCCCCGCGTCCGGGCCCAGCGGCCGACCGCCGACCAGGCCCTGTCGTGGCCCCCGGTGCGCGAGGAACTGGCCGGGCTGGCCGCCCGCTGGGCCGACCTGTCCACCCGCGCCCCCGATACAGCGGCCCAGGCCGGCGCGGCCCAGATCGCCGGCCTGCTGCGCGACCTGATCGCCGCCGTGGACGACTTCACCGTACGGGCCGAGAACGAACTGTCCCGCTCGGAGGTCGACACGCTGCTGGACGCGCTCGAGGCTGCCCTGCCGCCTCCGCCGGTCATCCCGCCCGCCCAGCCCGGTCCGGCCGCGTACCCCGGTGGTGAGCCGGGCCACATCTGAGCTTCGGGATCGATCGATATAGAGAAAGTCCGCTATGTTGCCCTCCGGCAATCAACGGGGAACGGGGAACAAGTGGCTGCACAACGCCTTCTTCCGGGCGTCGCGGCGCTCATCGCGGTGGTCGCCGCGGGCGCCGCCGTCGTGACGACGACCGACCAGGCGATGGCCGCGCCTTCGCCGAGTGATCCGGCCGCGCGGCAGCGGGCCGCCGCCGACGCCAAGTCGCTGGTGCAACGCAACCGGGGCGTCGTGCGGGGCGGGGCCGACGAGAAGTACACGGCTCGCAGCGTCGTGGTGGACGCCGACGGCACCCGGCACGTGCGCCTCGACCGCACGTACAAGGGCCTGGCCGTGCTCGGCGGCGACTTCGTCGTGCACTCGCGGCCGGACGGCCGTCTGCGCGGCGCCACCGTGGCGCAGGAGCAGGCCATCAAGGTGGCGACCACGCCTGCCGTCTCCGCTGCCAAGGCGGCCACCACGGCCAAGCTGCCGGCCGGGAAGCGGACCGCCGAGCTGGTCGTCGACGCCACCGCGGGCAAGCCGGTGCTGGCCTGGCGCATCGACGTCGACGGCCGCGACGCCCAGTTCATCGTGGACGCCACGACCGGCGCCCTGCGGCGCAAGGTCGGCACGGTCCACACGGCGGACGGCACCGGGCGCGGGGCACTGGCCGGCCAGGTGGCGCTGAGCACCACCCGGCGGGACGACGGCGCCTACGAGCTCGTCGACCCCGCGCGGGGCAACTCCGAGACCCGCGACGGCCAGAACCTCGACTCGCCCTCCCGCGAGCAGACGGCCGCCTTCACCGACGCGGACAACGCCTGGGGCGACGGCACGCTGGCCGACCCGGCCACCCTGGCCGTCGATGTCCACCACGGCGTACAGCAGACCTGGGACTACTTCAAGGGCGCCTTCGGCCGCAACGGCATCGCCGACGACGGCCGGGGCGCGCTGACCGTCGTGCACGACCGCTCGGCCGACGGCAACGCGATGTGGGACGACGAGTGCCGCTGCATGCGCTTCGGCGCCGGCGACAGCTACAGCCGGGCGCTCACCTCGCAGGACGTCGTCGCCCACGAGTGGAGCCACGGGGTCACCGGCGCGACCGCCAACCTCGAGTACTGGGGTGAGTCGGGCGCGCTGAACGAGGCGACGAGCGACATCTTCGGCACCTTGGTCGAATTCGCCGCGGCCAACCCGGCCGACGCGCCGGACTATCTCGTCGGCGAGCTCACCGACTTCGGCGGCCCGGGCCAGCCGCTGCGGTACATGGACGACCCGGCCCGCGACGGCGAGTCGGTCGGCTGCTGGGACGGCGACTACTACCGGGACGTGCACTACAACTCGGGCGTGGCCAACAAGTTCTTCTACACGCTGGCCGAGGGCAGCGCGAAGTCCCAGTGGGGCGAGTCCGTCCCGTGCGACGGCGCCGCCGCGGTGACCGGCATCGGGCGCGACAAGGCCGGGGCCATCTGGTACCGGGCGCTCACCCGCTACATGGTCTCCACGACCGATTTCGGCGACGCCCGGGCCGCCACGCTGAGCAGCGCCACCGACCTGTACGGCAAGACCAGCGCCGAGTACGCGGCAGTGGCCGCCGCCTGGACCGCCGTGCACGTCGAGGCCAAGCCGCCGGTCCCGCAGTACCCGGTCGTCGTGGAGGTCGACGACCAGTTCAACCTCGTCGGTGACACCGTGCGCCTGCAGGTCCAAGCGACCGACACCGAGGGGGAGCGCCTGATCTTCACGGCCGAGGGGCTGCCCCAGGGCCTCACCATGACCGAGGACGGCCTGATCACCGGGACGCTGGTCGAGGACCGCTCGTCGGTCGTGTCGATCACGGTGACCGACCCGACCGGCCGCAAGGCGTACACCGTGTTCACGTGGCACGTGAACACCCCGCCGAAGGTCGAGAACCCGGGACCGCAGCGGACGCGGGTGGGCGAGTCCGTGCTGCTGCGGCCGCGCCTGGAGGAGCCGGACATCGTGACGTGGAGCGTCAGCGGTCTGCCGGACGGCCTGACGCTGGACGAGGGCACGTACGGCTACGAGATCCACGGCAAGCCGACGACGGTGGGCACGTTCGAGGTCACCCTCACGGCCACGGACAACGACGATGCGGTCTCGTCGGTGACGTTCACCTGGACGGTCGACGAGCCCGCGCCGCCGGCCCCGGCGCCCTACATGTTCGCCTACTTCACCGGGCCGGACGCGTTCGCGCAGTGGGGTGCGCCGTCGAGCGACTACGACTCGTTCGGCTACGAGCTGACGATCGAGCCGGGCGGCCCCACCATCATGATCGAGGACGGGGCGACCACGTACGCCGAGATCCCCGGCCTCGACCCGGCCAAGCAGTACACCGCCACCGTCGTGGTCGTCTACAAGGACGGCCGCCGCAGCGCGCCCCTGACCGTCGAGGTGTGGCTGGAGTAGTCAGCGCAGCACGAACCCCGGAACCAGGGTGTCGGCCGGATCGACCACGAACAGGTGCTCGCCCGTCTTGTGGGCCGTGCCAGTGACGACCGGGATCACCGCGGGCCGCCCGCCCGCGGTGACGTGCTGTTCGATGTGAGCGAGGAAGCGGGACCCGACGATCGAGTCGTGGACCAGCCGTTGGCCGTCACCGAGTTCTCCGGTGGCGGCCAGCATTGCCACCCGGGACGCCGTGCCCGAGCCGCACGGCGACCGGTCGACCTCGCCGTCGGCGAAGACGGTGACGTTGCGCTGGTGCGGGTTCCCGTCCGCGTCCCGGCCCAGGTCGTCGTACAGGATCGTGCCGTAGATGCCGCTGAGCCGGTCGTCGTCCGGGTGGCGGGCGTGCTCGCTGTCGTTCAGCGCCCACTTGATCTCGCGGCCCACGGCGATCAGCTGGTCGATCGCGGCCGCCTCCACGCTGAGTCCGACGGCCGAGGCCGGCACGTGGGCGTAGATGGCTCCGCCGTACGCGATGTCGGCCATGACTTCGCCCCGTGACGTCGGCACCTTGACCTGCCGGGCGATCGGATAGCTGGCCACGTTGACGAAGTCGGCTCGCGTGACTCGGCCGCCGTCGGTGTGCACGCGGGCCACCACCCGCCCGGACGGCACGTCGATGGGCACCTCGGTGACGCCGGAGGGGTCGGGTGCCACCAGACCGGACTCGATCGCCCAGGTGCCGAGCGCGATGGTGCCGTGCCCGCAGGCGGTCGAGAAGCCGTCCTTGTGCCAGAACAGCACGCCCAGCACGGCGCCGTCGTCGTCGGGCGGGGTCAGGAACCCGCCGTACATGTCGGCGTGGCCGCGCGGCTCGAAACAGAGCAACCGCCGCAGGCCGTCGACGGCGGGGTCGTCGACGGCGTACATGCGGCGCTCGGCCACCGTCGCGCCCGGGATCGGCATCGGCGGTTCCGCGACGATCCGGAACGGTTCGCCGCCGGTGTGGTAGTCGACCGTGCGGATGTCGGATTGCGCCATCGGCCCAACCTATCCGGGGCCGGGCGGGATCGGGCGGGCACGGGCGACAATCAAGCTCGTTCCAGCGAAATAGCGGGATGCGGCGGAACTCGCAGCCAGCGGCAGCCGGCGAACGGAATCGGTCGGCCGCGTCATCGATGTGCGACGTTGTCGGCCATGGGCCGTCGTCTCTGGGTTGCCGCTCTGCTCGTCACTGCCGGGATCGTGGCGCCGGCCGCGCCCGCCACCGCCGCCGTCACCCCGGTGGCTAAAGTCAATTTCCAGCCGGCCGCCTCGGCCGTGCCGTCGGGCTATGTCGCCGACACGGGCGCCGCCTTCGACGCCGGGCGCGGGTACGGCTGGGTGCAGCGGGGGACAGCCACGCCGCTCGATCTCACGCGCAACACCCGGGACCGGGCGCGAGCCGGCGTCGACGCCCGCCTCAACACGGTGGTGCATCTGCAGTACGGCGATGTCGGCGGCGCCAACGGCGTGCTCACCGAGGGCGCTTGGGAGTACGTCGTCCCCAACGGCACCTATCAGGTGACCGTGTCGGCCGGCGACCAGCCCGCGTACGACAGCCGCCACACCGTACGGGCCGAGGGCATCGTGGCCATCGACGGCTTCGTCGGCACCGCAGCGGCCGAGTTCCGCGCGGCAACCGTCACCGTGGCTGTCGCCGACGGTCGGCTGACCCTGGACGCCGTGGGCGGCACCAACACCAAGCTCAACTACGTCGAGATCAGCCGTGTCACCGCCGACTTCGTTCCGCTCAAGGTGGACTTCTCCGACGCGGCGACCGCGCCCGCCGCGGGCTACGTGCGCGACTCGGGCGGGGCGTTCACGGCGGCTCGCGGCTACGGCTGGGTCGATCTGGGCGAACGTACGCCGGTCGACCTCACCGGCAACGGCCGCAACCGCAACCCGGCCGCCGGGCAGGCCGACGCACGGCTGGCCACCTTCATGCACGCGCAGCTTCCGGCCGGTTCGGCCGGTGTGACCACCCCGGGCGCGTGGGAGGCGGCCGTCCCCAACGGGCTCTACACGGTGACCGTCGCGGTCGGGGACGCCGGCACCGCGGTCAACAGCACCAACTGGGTGTCCATCGAGGACCAGAACGCCATCGCCGCGTTCATTCCCAACGCCACCACCAAATTCGCCACCGCCACCCGGATCGTACGAGTCACCGACGGGCGGGTCACGCTGAGCCCGGCCGGCGGGGTCAACACCAAGTTCGCGTACGCCGACATCGTGGCCGTGGCGGGCGCCGAGACCACACCGGCCGTGCGCACCAGCACGCCCGCCAACGGCGCGACCGGCGTGCCGCTGACCTCCAGCGTGGTCGAGGATCTCGTGCTGCCCAACGGCGGCGTGCGGGCCGCCTCGCTGACCAGCTCGACGGTCACCCTGACGCGGCTGAGCGACGGCGCGCCGGTCGCGGCGACCACCATCACAAGCGGGGGAGGCGACGTCATCAACCT
The DNA here is from genome assembly GCF_026626335.1 of Paractinoplanes pyxinae. Taxonomy (GTDB): domain Bacteria; phylum Actinomycetota; class Actinomycetes; order Mycobacteriales; family Micromonosporaceae; genus Actinoplanes; species Actinoplanes pyxinae. The sequence goes on from NZ_JAPNTZ010000001.1 coordinate 625,431, forward strand.
GTCGCCGACCGCCCCGCTGGCGCCGCTGACCGCGTACCGCTTCACCGTCACCCCGGGCGTCACCGACGTGACCGGCAAGCCCTTCGCGCCGTACTCCATCGTCTTCACGACAGCCAGCGGCAACCCGACCGGCGGCGGCCCGGCCGCGTTCGACAAGACCGTCGGCGTGGCCACCGGAGCGCCGTTCACGAGTGTCCTCAAGGGACCGGACGGGTGGCTCTACGCGGGCACGCTCGACGGGCGGATCTTCCGGTTCCCCATCAACGCGGGCGGAACGCTCGGCACGCCGACGATCATCAATTCGGTCCGTACGAACGCATCCGCGCTGGGTCTGCCGGGCGCACCGGCCCGTACGGTCATCGGCCTGGCCTTCGACCCCGCCTCGACCGCGGCCGCCCCCATCCTGTGGGTCACCGACAACTACGAGTACGTGGGACCGCTCAACGTGCCCGACTGGTCGGGGCGGATCGGGCGGCTCAGCGGCTCCGACCTCGGCACCTACACGCCGGTGGTGGTGAACCTGCCGCGGTCGGTCAAGGATCACGAGACCAACTCGATAGCGTTCGGGCCGGACGGCGCGCTGTACGTGTCGCAGGGCGCCAACAACGCGATGGGCGCGGCCGATGCGACGTGGGGGAACCGGCCGGAGCGGTTGCTGAGCGCGGCTGTTCTGCGGCTGGACGTGGCGCGGTTGCCGGCCACGCTGCCCCTCGATGTGAAGACCGAAGAAGGCGGCACCTATAGCCCGTACGCGGGAACTTCGCCTTTGACGTTGCATGCCACCGGCGTGCGGAACGCTTACGACCTGGTGTGGCACCGCAACGGGCATCTCTACGCGCCGACGAACGGCTCGGCGGCGGGCGGCAACACGCCCGCGACTCCGGCCACGCTGCCGGCCTCGTGCGCCCGCCGCGGCTATACGGGACCGGCCGTGCCCGCGCTGACCAACGTGCCCACGGCCGAGACCGACTACGTTTTCGACGTGCGCGCGGGGCGCTACTACGGTCATCCGAACCCGACACGCTGCGAATGGGTGCTGGCCGGCGGCAATCCGACCGCGGGCGCCGATCCGTTCCAGGTCGGCGCCTACCCGGTCGGCACGGCCCCCGACCCGAATTTCGACCTGGCCGGCACGTACGACGCGGGGCTGCACGCCTCGGCCAACGGCGCGATCGAGTACCGGGGTGGCGCGCTCGACGGCAAGCTGCTGGTGGTGCGCTACTCGTCGGGGCAGGACATCGAGACGTTCGACGTGGCCGCGTCGGGCGGGCTGTCCAACCGGACGACCGGGATCGTGGGCTTCACGGGATTCAGCCAGCCGCTTGACCTGACCCAGGACCAAGCGACTGGCTTCCTCTATGTGACCGAGCTCGGGGCTTCCCGCATCACGCTGCTGAAGCCCCGGCCCCCGGCCTAGCGGCGGGCCTTGAGCCAGCCCTGGATCTCGGTGATGACCTGCTTGTCGGGCTCGCCGAACTCCGGCGTGAACTTCGGGGTGATGTTCATGGTGTGCGCCATGCCCGGGTAGATCACGATCTTGTGGTCCGGGTTGCCGGCCCTGGCCACGGCGGCGTCGGCCACCAGGGCGGCGCGGGCCGGGGTCTGCAGGTCGTTCTCGCCGTTCAGCAGCAACGTCGGGCCGCCGAACTTGGGCAGCGCCTGCGAGACGGTCGGGAAGCGGGCGATGTCGTTGGCGTAGTCGATCGTCGGTTGGTCCAGGTCGGGCAGGTTCGGGTAGTCGTCGATGTGCGTGATCTTCCGCAGCACCGGACCAGCCTCGGCATCGATCGCGATCCGGCCGTCACGGTTGGTGTCGGTGCTCGGCAGCACCTTCCTGCCCTTGAGCAGGATCGAGCGGTACTGGTCGGCGACCTCCTTGGGCTGGCCGACCAGACCGTCGGTGGCCTCGGCCGCGGTCAGCTGGCCGTCGGCGTTCACGTCGAACTCGTCGTGCATCTGCAGCAGCAGCCGGCCGTAGATTTGCAGGGTCAGCAGCTGCTTGATGGGCAGGCCGACCACGCCCATCTCGACCACGCCGGCCGGCTTCGGGATGCCGAACTTGCGCGGTTCGGCGGCCAGGTTCGCGGCCACGTTGGTGCCCTCGCTGTGCCCGAGCAGGAAGATCTTCGACGGGTCCACGCGGTCCGACTTCCCGGCGAAGCGGATCACCGACGCGGCGTCCTTCTGAATCTGCTCGTACGGCTTATCGGGGTTGAGCTGGGCCGGGTCGGTGCTCTCGACGGGCCCGATCCCGGTGACGCCCCGCTTGTTGAAGCGCAGGGTCGCGAAGCCCTCCCGGCTGACGGCCTGAGCCAGCGGCACGAAGGTCGAGCCCTTGCCCTCGGGCAGCGTCTGGTTCATGTCGTTGTGGCCGCTGCCGTGCAGGAAAATCACGAGCGGCAGGCGGCCGGTGCTCGCGGTGGGGTAGGTGAGCTCGGCGTCGGTCACCCAGCCCTTCCCGAAGTCGATTTTCACCGGCTCCCGGGTGACGCCGTCCCAGCTGATCGTCTGCGCGGCTCGTTCGGTGACGCTGTCGGCCCGGGCGACTCCGACGCCCGCGGCGAGGATGGCGGCCGTCGTGAGGCCGATCGTCAGCTTGCGGTAGTTGTTCGTCATGCCCAGAACGCTATTTTCGGCGGCGACGAAGATCGATCCGGCTGACTACCCACTTCCAGGTACAGCCTGCTGTACCCGGGTCACACCGGCGTCTCAGGCGCGCAGCTCGTCCAGGGTGGCGCCGGCGACGATCCGGGCGATGCTCCCGTCGCGATCGCTGGTGGCCAGGTCGTGGGCGAGGTCGTCCAGGTCGTCGAACTCTCCGTAACGCGCCCGCAGGAGCGCCCGCATCCCGTCCACACGTTCCTGCTCCAGGCCCTGCTCCCGGCTTCGGCGCGCGATCTCGCGGCCCAGTTCCGTCTGCGCGAGAACGTTGTCCATGCCCCGCCTCCGCAACGCTTCGACAACCTGCACCGACATTGTCCCTCCGACGAGCATAGCCAGTTCGATCTGCACCGTTTGTTCTTCGAGCGCGCTGGTCGCGGCGATGCGATCGGCGACCCGTTCCTCCAAATCAGGCGGCGGTTTCCGAGCCCACAGAGCCAACGGCGCCAGGGGCCCGGCCAGCAGCGCGCCCGGGTCGAGGTCGTCGGGAATGTTGACCGATCGGTAGTCGAGGCGGGCGTGGTCGCGCTCGAAGCGGCCGGAATACCCTCCGCCCAGTGGCCAGAGCACGATCTGGTGGATGCGGTGCTCCGCTCGACGGTATTTGAGTGCCAGGTCGGCCCAGTAGGCGACCATGCGTTCCTGAAAGTCCACAGTCCGCTTGACCTGAACTTCAACGTGGTAGACGTCGGCGGGGCTCCCGCTGCCGTTTCGGACCACGAACACCTTGTCGCGTTGTCGGCTGCGTTGTCGTGGCTGCTCGGTCGGCCCGTCGACTATGACGGCCTGGCCATCGACACGCGCGCCACACAGCAGATGCAGAGCCTCGCGGGGATGGGCTTGCAGCAGCGCTTTGTAAAGGCCGTCGAAGTCGCGGGCCGCTGCGGAAGATGCAACCTTGGTGGACGCGCTTTCGGTCATCGTTCCTCCTTCGCGCTCACCATCGGCGCGACGCCCAGCATGGTGTTCACATGACTAGCTGTCAAGAGCCTAGTTGACCTCCGGCCAGGGTTGTCGTATATCCACTCCCTGCGGCGCAACCCCAAGGTCGTCGCCGGCTGCCGCGGGCGTCGCCCCGGTGAATGCAGTTCGGCCCGGCGCGTCGGGGGACACGCCGGGCCGGACAATTGATCGGATCAGCAGGTGGGCTCGCCGGACTGGGCCGGCAGGCTGACCGCGTTCCAGGCGGCCTTGACCGCGTTGAACTGGGTGCAGTTGCCCGGGGTGAGGTTCTTGGCGGCCTGCAGCGTCCACACGCGGTACTTCGCGTACGAGGAGCTGGAGGTCTTCAGCAGCATCGCGTTGTACATGATCTTGATGGCGTTCTGGATGCCGACGCCCGCCACCGTGGTGCCGTTGCAGGTCGAGCTGGCCGGCTGGCCGTTGCCGCCGCTGCCCTGGGCCAGCAGGTAGAACCAGTGGTTGCCGGGACCGGCGGCCGAGTGCACCTCGGAACCGGGGGTGCTGCTCGAGTAGCAGTTGGCGTCACCGGCGAGCGACGGGTTGTACATGTACCGGATCGGGCCGCTGCCGACCAGGTTCACTTCCTCGCCGACCTGGTAGTCGAACGGGTCGTTGGCGTTGGCGGCGTACGCCTCGGTGGCCGCGCCGATGGTGTCGGCCACGAACTCCTGGGTGCCGCCCTTCGAGATGCCGCCCGGGGTCTTGTCGTCGATGCCGTGGCCCAGCTCGTGGCCGACCACGTCGAGCGACGAGATCCACCGGCCCGCGGTGTTCTTGCCGATCTGGATCTGGGTGCCGTCGTAGTACGCGTTCTGCTGGTTCAGCCCGACCCGGATCGGCCACGCGCCGCCCGAGCCGTTCTGGCCGTTGCGGCCCAGCCACGCCGAGAGCATCGCCTTCTGCTTCTGCGCCACGTACAGCGCGTCCACGCAGCCCGTTTCTTTGCTGGTGCCGTTGCCGTTGCCCCACACGTTGTCGGGGCCGCTGAACGTCACCCGGGTCGAGGCGTCCTGGCAGCTCAGGTTCGTCGTCGACGGGTCCTTGAGCGAGTACGTCGAGCCCGACTGGGTGGTGCTGAGCGAGACCGTGCCGTTGATCCAGCCGGTGCCCGTGCCGGTGGCCTCGGTGACGTGCTCCTCGGTGCTGAGCACGGCGCCGGTCGCCGCGTCCACGTCGACGGTGAGGCGGCTGATGCCCGCGGCGCTGGTGCCGTTGACCGTGGTCTCGTACGCGAGCTTGGCCGCCTGGCCCTCGGTGGCGACCACGACGAGCCGGGTGCCCTCGACCCCGCTGACGGTCTTGAGCTGCGCCTTCGACGTCGCCACGGCCGCGCTCTGGGCGATGCCGGGCGCGGTCGACAGCTCGCCCAGCGGGCTGCTCTGCGCGACCGAGGTGTAGCGCGTCTGGCCCGCGTCGTCGGTGACCACCACGAAGTCGCCGCCCTTGACCGGGAGGCCCTTGTAGGTGCGGTCGTACGACGCGTACGTCAGCCCGTGCGACTTGTAGACCTGGCGCCGCTGGAACGTGTCGTGCTTGCTCGCCCGCAGGGCGGCGGGGCGGGCGGCCACCACGGCGTCGGCCACCGCGACCGCGTCGGCGGACGGCGTCGGCGGCTTGGCGGCGGCCGGACCGGTCACGGCGACCAGCGCCGACGCCGCGGCGGTGCCCGCCGCCAGCGTGATGACCAGGGGAATTCGAGCCATCTTGCGTACTCCTTCCCCGCCCGCGGGGGTGGCGGGCGGGCTCGGCTCCCGGCCCGGCGGATGGCCGGTCCGGGTGAGACACAAGTGACGCTATATATGGGGGTCTATCTCCGTAATGGGGAAAACCCTCGACCTCAGGCCAGAATCTCGACGTACCCCTCGGTGCCGTGCACCCGCACCCGCTGCCCGTCCTCGATCAGCCGGGTCGCCCGCTCGACGCCCACCACTGCCGGCAGCCCGTACTCGCGGGCGATCACGGCGCCGTGCGTCATCAGCCCGCCCACCTCGGTCACCAGGCCCGCGATGGTGACGAAGGCCGGCGTCCAGCTGGGGTCGGTGTAGGCGGTGACCAGGATGTCGCCCGGCTCGAGCTCGGCGTCGGCCATGTCCCGGACGACGCGCGCCCGCCCCTCCACGGTTCCGGCCGAGACGGGCAGCCCCTCCAGCGCGCCGGGTGGCACCGCTTCCCGCCCGTACGTGCTGGTGATGACCTCGCCGTCCGAGGTGAACACGCGGGGCGGGGTCAGATTCAGGTACGACTCGTACGCCGCCCGGCGCTCAGCGATCAGCGGCCTCCGGCTCCCGGCGTCGGCCAGTTCGTCGTACCGGAGAAAGAAGATGTCCTCGCGGTCGTCGAGCTCGCCTGCCGCGACCAGACGGCCGGCCTCGGCCAGCAGGGCCTGCTTGTAGACGAGATAGCGGCTGATCATGTGGTACTTCGGGTACTCGCGATAGCCGCTGAACATGCGGACGCGGTCGATCATCCGCTTGGTCTCCTCGGCCCGCTTGCCGTCCAGGCGCCCCAGCAGCTCGCGCTCTTTCTCGAGGGCCTGCTGCCGCCCCTGCTCGAAGAGCCGCTGGTGAGCGCCCGCCTCGAAGTTGCGCACATTGCCGAGAATCAGCGGCACGAGGGCGGTCGGCCGCTCGCTCCACCGAGGCCGCGTGATGTCGATCTCGCCGGCGCAGCGCATCCCGTACCTGTCGAGGAAAAGCCGAAAGGCCTCCCGCGGCCCCGCCGGCAGCTGGTCGACGAAGTTCTCGTCCTCAACCGTTTCCAGAAAGGCCACAACTTCCGGGTACGGCCTGATGGCGTCAGCCACGTCCAGCAGCGCGAGGCCCATCTCCGAGGTGATGTTGTGCGGCACGGACTGGGTGAGCGTGTCCGCCGCGTTCTTCTCGCCGAGCCAGTCCAGCATGTGCTCGTTGAGCCACCAGGCCGCATCCATGCCCGCGTTGATGACTTGCAGGCTGTGCGACCGGAACTGCACCGCCTTGAGGTCGAGCAGATCGGCCCGGATGAAGTCGAGCAGAGCCGCCCCCGACAACCCGGCGATGCCCCGTTTAGTGGCGGCCAGCGCCCGCTCGGCTCCCTCGATCAGCTCGGTGACCACGGCCGGATCAGTCTCGATCGGCTCGGCCCCGCCACCCGGCGGCACCCAGGCGGCCCCTTCGTCCGCCCGAACCGGCAGGAACCCGTCCCGCTCGACGACCGCCCGCAGAGCCCCACCGATGAGCGGATCCGACTTCCCGAGGGCGCCGATCAGATTCCCCCGGCTGGACGGCCGAGCCAAAATCTCGGTGACGTCCACAAACAGCCGCCCCCCAGCCTCAGCCATAGGCCGCGGCGTGGTCATCTGCCAGAACGACAGCCCGAGCGGCTTCATGGCGTCGGTCATCATCTGCTGATGCCCGACCGAGACGTACACGTGGTTCTCGCCGTCCCCCGTCTCCGGCACAGGAAAGAGAGTCGTAATCGGCCGGCTCTGCACAATCCACAACCCGCCGTCGCCCCAGCACCATTCAATGTCCTGCGGCCGCCCGAAGTAGGCCTCGATCCGCCGCCCCAGCCGCACAAGCGCCAGAACTTCCTCATCGCTCAGGGCAGCCTGGTCCTGGAGCTCCGGCTCGATCTCTCGTTGCTCAGTTTCGCCTGCGGGGCGCGGAACGATCGCCAGCCGTTTAGTGGCGATTCTCCGTTCGATGATGGCGTCGTCGCGCACTTGGTAGACGTCCGGATCGACCAGTCCTGATACCAGCGCCTCGCCGAGCCCGTAACTGGCGTCGACATTCGCGACCGTCCGGTTCGAAGTGACCGGGTCGGCCGTGAACAGCACACCCGACGCTCGCGGAGTGACCATCCGCTGCACGATGACGGCCATATGCACACGCCGGTGGTCGATGCCGTTGTGCAGCCGGTAGCTGATCGCCCGATCAGTGAACAGCGACGCCCAGCACCGCCGGACGTGCTCGATCACCGATTCCCGGCCCACCACGTTGAGGTACGAGTCGTGCTGCCCAGCGAACGACGCAGTCGGCAGATCCTCAGCGTTCGCACTGGACCGCACAGCCCAAGAAACTTGCTCACCGCGATCACTCAGGACGTGCCCGACCGCAGCATCTCGTTCGCTTCGCTCAACCGCGGCGTCGTTCATTGGCGTTCGTTGCACGTTTTGCTCGCCGGTGGCGTCGTTGGTCGGCGTATGTTGCGCGTTTTGCTCGTCGCTGACGTCGCTGACGTCGCTGACGTCGCTGACGTCGCTGACGTCGCTGGCGTCGCTGGTTGGCCGGTGTTGGGCGCTTCGCTCAACCGTGACGTCGCTGGTTGGCGTTTGTTGCCCGCTTCGCTCAACCGTGACGTCGCTGGTTGGCGTTTGTTGCGCGTTTCGCTCGTTCAGGGCGCTTGTTATGGCTGTGGTCAGATCGTCGGGGACTGGCGCGGTGTTGATCGCATGGCGGATCTCTGCGCCGAGCGTTCGGATTGCTTCGGTGTCGGTTGCTCCGAGTAGGGACAGGCGGTTCAGCAGGGAGGCGATCACCGGCGTGGTTGCGAGGACTCGCTGGAAGGCCTCGGCCGTCACGCAGAAGCCGGGCGGCACCCGGACGCCGTCGATCCTTGTCAGCTCGCCGAGGTTGACGCCTTTGCCGCCGGCGAGGGCGATCTCCGACGGGTCGATCTCGGTCAGGTCCAGGACGTAGCGGGTCACGGTTCTTGATCCTCCTCGGTTCGGCTGGCCGATTGTGCGCCAAACCGGGGGTCTTGCCGCAAGACGGGCACTCCGGTATACGTTGAAGTGGGAGCTGGTGCGGATGTGCACCGAGCTCCCTTTCGCGTTCAGAGAGCCCGTGCGCGGCTGCCGAAGGGGGACCGGCGCAAATGGGAGCGCCGGGCTCCTGTCGAGAGCCCGGCGCACGGTGTGAGGATGTGTCTGGAGTCAGACGGCGGCGCAGGTGACGGCTGGGGCGGTGTTTGTTCCGGCGTACGAGGCGGTGAAGCCCCACGTAGTGGTAGCGCCGGCCGCGAGGCTGCCGTTGTACGACATGTTGCGGGCGGTGACCGCGCTGCCGGAGGTGGTCACCGTGGCGTTCCAGCTGTTCGTGAACTGCTGGCCGCTGGGCCACGTCCAGGTGACGGTCCAGCCTCGGATGGCGGCCGAGCCGGCCTTGACGGTCACCGCGCCCTGGAAGCCGGTGCCCCATGAGCCCGTCACCGCGTACGTCGCAATGCAGGCACCCGATGCGGGAGGCGTGGTCGGCGGTGTCGTGGGAGGCGTGGTCGGAGGAGTCGTCGGTGGCGTGGTCGGCGGGGTTGTGCCGCCGTAGATGGTGGCCTCGCGGGCGGTGGCCTTGATGCCGTTGGCGCCGTTGAAGATGCGGGTGCCCCACGACGTGAGCTGGGCCGGGTTGAAGCCGGTGACCATGTCGAGGTATTCCACGCCGCCGCCGTTGCCGCTCCACGACCAGCCGATGTAGCCGATCCCGCGGGCCTGCGCGGTGGCCAGGATCGTGTCCTCGTCGGGGTTGCCGTCGGAGTGGTTGTGGCCGAACTCGCCGATCACCAGGGGCAGGCCGGCCGTCTGGAACCGTCCGACGTAGTCGGTGATTTCCGCGGCGGTGTCGAATACGCCGTACATGTGAATGCTGAAGATGGTGTTGCGCTGCGGGTCAGCGGCGAACACCGAGGCCGCGTTGTCACGCATGATGAACTGCCAGTCCTGGCCCCAGTTGGGCGCGTCGACCATCAGCGCATGCGCGAAGCCGGCCGCGCGCAGTCGAGTGATGGCGTTTTTGGTGTCGGCGACCCAGCCGCTGGCGTTCGTGTTGCCGTACGGCTCGTTCCCGATGTTCAGGACGACGTAGTTCTCCTGCCCGTCCAGCGCGCTCTTGATCCCGATCCAGTAGTCGACGGCCTTGGCCAGCGTGGTGGCCGCCGCGTCCTCGCCGTACCCGGTCGTGTCATGAGCTTCCAGTACGCAGATCAGGCGCAGCCGCTTGCATTCGGCGATCACGCGGCTGACGTCGGCGGCGTCGTTGCGCGTCCACCGGTCGCCGGTGCTCAGCACGACGCGTACGGTGTTGGCGCCCAGGGCCTTGATGTCGGCCAGCGACGAGAACCGGTCCGCGTACCAGGTGTGCGCATGGTTCACACCCCGCATGACGAACGGATTGCCGTTGCCTTCCAGGATCTGCGTGCCGCTGACCTTGATGCCGGTCGCGGCGGCCGCGGGCTGGGCGGTGGCCGCCAGCCCGAGCCCGGCCGCGACGGCCATGGCGGCCAGGCCGCTCAGCCATCTTCTGCGCTTACTCACGATTCACCTCGTGGTCCAGGGGGATTTTGGGAGCGCTCCCAGACTGCGTGAACCGTGACAGCGTTGTCAACCATTGCGAAACATCGATGTAATCAGGCTGGCCCGGCGATGCGGTAACCGACGCCGGGCAGGGTGACGATGGCCGGCGGCTCGCCGAGCTTGCGGCGCAGGCGTCCGACCGTCACGGTGACGGTATTGGTGAACGGATCGGCGTTCTCGTCCCAGACCTGCTCCAGCAGGGCCTCGCTGCTCAGATAACCGGGCGCAGCCTGCATCAGCGCTTCGAGCAGCGCGAACTCTTTGACCGAGAGGTTCAGCGGCACGCCCCGCCGGGTGACGGTTCGCCGGATCGGGTCGAGCTCGAGGTCGCCCGCGGTGAGCGTGCGCGCCGTTGCGGCAGGCCGGCGCCGGGCCAGCGACCGCACACGCAACACCAGCTCAGGAAAGTGGAACGGCTTGGCCAGATAGTCGTCGGCGCCGAGCGTCAACCCGCGCACCCGATCATCGGCCGACCCCGCGGCGGTCAGCATGAGCACCATCGCCCGCTCGCTCCGCCCGGTGATCATCTCGCACAGCGTGTCCCCGCTCAGACCGGGCAGGTCCCGATCCAAGACAACTACGTCGTACGCGTTGACGTCCACCTTCGCCGCGGCGCTCAGCCCGTCGAGCGCCACGTCAACCGCCATCCCCTGATCCCGCAGCCCTTCCGCGACCACCTCGGCCAGCGCAACGGCGTCCTCCACCACGAGCACCCTCACGACCGTTCCACCTCGGCCTCCACCCCTCGCGGCGACCCGGCCTGCCGGCTCTCTTGCCCCGCTCCAGGGCAGATGGGCAGGCGGATCTCGACTCGGAGGCCGCCGGTAGGTCGGGCCTGCAGGGTGAGCGATCCGCCGTGGGCCGAGGCCACCGCGGAGGCGATCGCCAGGCCCAGGCCGGTGCCCGGGCCCGATCGGGTGCGGGATACGCCGAGCCGGCGGAACGGGCGGCCGAGCGTCGCCACCTCGCCCGGGTCAAGAGCCGGGCCGTCGTTCTCGACCACTACCAGGCCGGGGGAGAGCGTCACCATCATCCAGCCGCCCGGCTCGTTGTGGCGGGTGGCATTGTCGACCACGTTGGAGACCATGCGGGCCAGCAGGACCGGGTTCCCCACGGTGAGGAAGTCATCGCCTGCAAGCGGTGTCCCGGCCGGGATCAGCGATCGGACCGGCAGCGGCGTGCGGCCGTCGAGGGCGCCGTGCTGGGCGCGGGCCAGCACCAGCAGGCCTTCGAGCAGCCGTTCGAGCTGGTCGAGTTCGGCCCGTACCCGGTCACCCAGCCGCACCACCTCGGGCGGCGGCGCCGGTTTGGCCGCGGCCACGTCGACTGCCGCCCGCATCGTCGCCAACGGCGTACGCAGCTCGTGTGAGGCGTCGGCCACGAACCGGCGCTGGGCCGCGAACGACTCCTCGAGCCGGCCGAGCAGGTCGTCGATGGTGTCGGCCAGGTCCTTGACCTCGTCGGCGGGCCCCGCGATGGCCAGCCGCGAGTGCAGGTTGTCGGCGCTGATCCGCCGGGTAGCCGCCGTGATGGTGCGCAACGGTCGCAGCACTCGGCCCGCCACCGCCCGTCCGAGCAGCAACGACATCAGGAACATGAACGCCAGGGCGACCACCACGCCAACCAGGAGCTGCCGGTTGTGGGCCGCGGCCGCCGCGTCGATCTGCTCCATCGCCGCCGGGTCGAGCGGCTCCCCGGCGGGCCGCGACGCCCGTACGCCGAAAGCCGCGACGATCAGCAGAAGCCCAATCCCCGAAACGAGGAACAGCACGCCGTACAGAAGGGTGAAACGCAACCGGACGCCCATCCGCCCAGCATGCCCGCCCACACGTGACAGCGGCGTGACAGCATCCAGCTCTTGCCCGAGCCGAGCCCGCCCGCCCCGACTTTCGTCTGTCGCGGCCGGCTGTCGGCGAAGCAGGATGCGCGCTTGTCCGCGACCGGGCCGTGACAGCGCCCGTCATAGCTGGCGGCGCGCCCCATTCGTGACAGGGCCGAGACAGCGTAGGTCGCGGCGGGCCGTTGGCCGTGCCGGACGTGGCCGCCCGCACGTGACAAGGTCGGGGCAGCGTCCGTCGCGGCCGGCTGTCGGGGGAGTGGAGCATGCCCGCCAGCACCTGACATGGACGTGACTGCTTCCGTCAGGTCCTCTGCCGGTGGACCAGAGCGTGCCCGCCCGCTAGTGACACGAGCGGGACAGCGTCCGTACTGGCCGGCTGTCGGGGAAGCGGAGCATGCCCGCCAGCACATGACATGAACGTGACTGCTTCCGTCGGGTCGGCTGTCGGTGGACCGAAGCGTGCCCGCCCACACGCGATACGGGCGGGACAGCGTCCATCCTGGCCGGCTGTTAGCGGAGACGAGCGTGCCCGCCCACATGTGACAGGGGTGTGACAGCGGTTGTCGCGGCCGGGTTAGGTGCGGCTGCGTAGAACTCGCGGCATGACCACCATCGAAGTGAACGGATTGCGTAAACGGTTCGGGTCGTCGGTTGCCCTGGATGGGATGACCTTTGTCGTACGGCCGGGGCACGTCACCGGGTTCGTCGGTCCTAACGGGGCGGGCAAGTCGACCACGCTGCGCATGATCGTGGGGCTGGACCGGCCGGACGCCGGGACGGCCACGATCGGCGGGCGGCGCTACGCCGACCTGCCGTGCCCGATGCGGCATGCCGGCGCTCTGCTCGACCCGCACGCGCTGCACCCGTCGCGCAGCGGCCGCAACCATCTGCGCTGGCTGGCTCGGTCGCAAGATCTGCCGGACAGTCGGGTCGACGAGGTGCTGACCCTGACCGGTCTGGCCGCGGCCGGTCGGCGCGCGGCCGGTGGCTATTCGCTCGGCATGCGCCAACGACTGGGCGTGGCGGCCGCGCTCCTCGGCGACCCGCCCGTGTTGCTGCTGGACGAACCGTTCAACGGGCTCGACCCGGCGGGCATCGTCTGGATGCGCGACCTGTTGCGCGAGTTGGCCGAAGATGGTCGTTCGGTGCTCGTATCCAGTCACTTGATGAGCGAACTGCAAGATATGGCGGCGCATGTTGTCGTCGTCGCTCATGGTCGCGCAATTGCCGACGCCGGCGTCGACGAACTGATCGGTGAGCACGCCTCGCTGGAAGCGGCCTATCTGCGGCTCACCGACGGCGTCGGGAGCATCCGATGATGCTGCGGGCCGAATGGCTGAAGTTCCGCACCGTACGAGGCTGGATGGCCGGCGCCGCGGCCGCCGCGCTGATCGTGATCGGGCTCGGCGTCCTGGCCGCCACCGGCGTGACGATGTCGTGCATGGACGGCACGCGCGAGGTCGACTGTCCGGCCCCGCCGACCGACACGTCCGGCCGCTCGGTGGCCGACAAGTTCACCTTCGTGCATCGAACGCTCACTGGCGACGGTTCGCTTACCGCCAAGGTCGGCCACCTCGACGGCACGATCACCTACCCGCCGCCGAACCACGACGAGATCGTGCGCGGAGTCGTCCCGTGGGCGAAGGCCGGCCTAATGATCAAGGACGGGACGAGCCCGGGCGCCGACTACGCCGCTGTCATGGTCACGGGCGCTCACGGCGTACGCATGCAATCGGGTTTCACGCACGACAAGGCCTCGTCGCCGGTACGGGAGGCCTGGCTCCGCCTGACCCGGCAGGGCGACAAGATCACCGGATACGTCTCGGCCGACGGCGCGGCCTGGCAGAAGATCGAGACCGTACGCCTGAACGACCTGCCCACCACCGTGCGCATCGGCCTGTTCGTCACCTCGCCCAGCGGGCTCACCGTCGAGGAGAACCCGCAGGGCGGACACGCCGTCGCCGCCCGCTGGACCCAAGCCACAGCGGAGTTCTCCCGGGTCACCCCCGGCGGCGGATGGGACGAGACGCTGGTCGGCTACTCCGACTACCGCACGACTTGGGAAGAAACCCACCCGCCGGGACACACCGAGACCGGCGGCGTTGTCACCGTGGCCGGCGCCGGCGACATCGGTCTCGACACCGAGGGCGGCATGTCCGTCGAGCGGGTGCTGACCGGAGTGTTCGCCGGGCTGCTGCCCCTGATCGTGGTGGCGGCGCTGTGCGGCACGGCCGAGTTCCGGCACGGTCTGATCCGCACGACGCTGGCCGCGATGCCCAAACCGGTGTGGATATCCGTTTCCCAGGCCACCGTGGTCGGGGCCGTCTCGCTGGTTGCAGGCCTGGTCGCGGTCGCTGTGACGCTGCCGATGGCGGTACGCCTGCTGGAGGCGAAAAAAGTGGTGGTGTTATCCGTTTCGGGGCCGACCATGCTGCGCGTGGCCCTCGGCACGGCGCTCCTGCTGTCGCTGGCCGGCGTTCTCGCGTACGGCGTCGGGGCCTTGCTACGTCGCTCGGTGCTCGCGATCGTGGCGGTGACCGCCCTGCTGGTCGCGCCCCCGATCCTGTCCGTGACCTCGGTGCTGCCGACGGAACTGTCCGCCTGGCTGCTGCGCCTGACCCCCGCCGCCGCCTTCGCGATCCAGCAGAGCGTCGCCGCTTATCCACAGATGTCCCGTCCACAAACAGTGGCCGACGGCTACTTCCCACTACCGCCCTGGGCCGGCCTGGCCGTGCTGGCGCTGTGGGCACTAACCGCCGTAGCCGCAGCCGCCTGGCGCCTCAATCGGACCCGGGCATGAAATGCCGCATGGCGAGACCGCAGTGTGGTGCGATAAGACTGCGGGCTGCGTGGCGGGGTGAGTGGGTCAAGCTGCTCACCGGCGGTCCCGGGCCGGCCGTGCCCCTCCTTGCGGGGCTGCTGATCGTTGCCGGAGGGGTTGCCCTCGGGCGGGATGCGGTTGATCCGGCGCAGTTGCGGCTCTTGGGGGTCCGGCTCGGGCAGGCCGCTGTGGCCGCGGCGGGCGTGCAGATTCTGGCGGGGGAGTACGGCAGCGGCCTGATTCGGGCGACTCTGCTTGCGGTTCCGCGTCGCCTCGATGTGCTTGCGGTCAAGGCTGGGCTGCTCACCGCGCTCGTGACTCCGGTTGCTGTGCTGGGGGTCGGCGTTGCGGTGATCGGCCTCAGCCCGGACGCCGGGATGCTGCGGGCCGCCACCACCTCGGTCCTTCACCTGATTCTGGTGGCCTTGCTCGGTTTGGGCGTGGCGGCGGTCGTACGCAGCTCGGCCGCCGCCATCGGCATCGTTCTGTCGCTGCTGTTTCTGATGCCGATGCTGCTGCGCATGCTGCCCGACCCCGACTGGCAGCGCGTGCTTTACCGATTGACTCCGGCCACGGCCGTGCAAGCCATCACCACGACGGTGGACAACTCCGTGCTGCCGCTGAGTCCGTGGGCGGCGCTGGGCGTGGTGGCGGCCTGGTCAGTGGGAGCTCTTGCCTTGGGCGCGCTGCTGCTGCACCGCCGCGACGGCTAGCTTGTGTGCGGGTCGAGCGTACGGGCAATGAGCGCAGTTATGCCGCCGAGCTGCTCAGCCTGCTCGGCGGTGAGCTGGTCGAAGACGTGTTCGCGCAACGCCTTGTTGTACGTGGGGACGGCTTCCGCGTACTTGCGCGCGCCGGCCGGGGTGAGCGACGCGATCGTGCAGCGGGCGTCGGCTGGGTCCGTCGTGCGTACGAGCCAGCCCTGTTTCTCCAGCCGGGCCGCGATGCGCGACAGGTGGGACGGCGTGACCCGGGACCGTTCGGCCAGCGAGCTCATCGTGCGCTCGCGGTGTTCGGCCAGGCACCACAGGATCAGGAACTCGGGGTGGCTCAGGCCGTGCTGCTTGAGCCGCCCCTCCAGCGCCGCCGGCAGCCACAGCAGGACCGGCAGCAGCGACCCCCACGTGTCCGCCTGGGCCGGCGCGAGCTCATCCACACGCGCGACCGTAACACCAAGACGTTTTCCGCGGAAACCAAAGCGGACGTGATCTGACCAACCCTTGCCGCGGGAAGTAATTACACCGTACGTTACTTTCCGACGAAAGCATTCGGTGATCAAGGAGCCATCATGCGCGCTGCCCGCTTCCACGACTACGGCCCGGCCGACGTCCTCGTCATCGAGGACGCGCCGGAGCCGAACGCCGGGCCGGGTGAGATCCGCATCCAGGTCGCGGCGGCCAGCGTGAACCCGGTCGACTGGAAGATCCGCGCCGGAGCGGTCCGCGCCTTCCTGCCGATCGAGTTCCCGGCGATCCCGGGCCGGGACGCCGCCGGCGTGGTCGACCAGGTCGGTGAGGGCGTCACCGGCGTGACCGTGGGTGACCGGGTGTTCGGGCTGGGCGGCCTCGGCGGGGCCTCCGCAGAGTACGCCGTCCTGTCCGCTTGGGCGCCGGTGCCCGAGGCGTGGACCTTGGAGGAGGCGGCCGGGGCAGGCCTGGCCGTCGACACCGCCGGGGCCGGGCTCGACGCGCTGGGCGACCTCGCCGGCCGCACGCTGCTGATCGAGGGAGCGGCGGGCGGCGTGGGCAGCGCCGCCGTCGCCATGGCGGTCGCTCGCGGCGCCACGGTCATCGGCACCTCGAGCGAGGGCAAGCACGGCTATCTGCGCGCGCTGGGCGCGCTTCCCACCACGTACGGCGAAGGTCTGGCCGATCGCATCCGGGAGCTCGCACCGAACGGGGTGGACGCCGTGCTCGACACCGCCGCCTCGGGCTCGCTGCCCGATCTCGTGGCCATCGCCGGCCATGCCGACCGTGTGGTGACAGTGGCCGACGGCCGCGCCGGGGAACTCGGCGTGCGGCACATCTCCGCCGGGAACAACGCCGCCCTGCTCGCCGAAGGAGCTCGCGGCGGCTACACCCCGTACCTGGCCGCGACCTACCCCCTCGACAAGATCGCCGAGGCGCATCGCGAGTCCGAGCGCGGCCACACCCAGGGGAAGATCGTGGTCGTCATCTGACGCGAGTCTTTCAGGGGGCGTTCAGTTCCGGTGCGGGACGATGGTGGATCGGCCGTCTCTGGAGGTGCACCGATGCGCGTACTCGTCGTCGACGACGAGCAACGGCTGGCCCGTACGTTGCGGATCGGGCTCGAGGCGGAGGGGTTCGCCGTCGACGTGGCCCAGAACGGGGTGGACGGGTTGTGGTTCGCGCGCGAGAACACGTACGACGCCATCGTTCTGGACCTGATGCTTCCGGGTCTCAACGGCTATCAGGTGTGCGCGACGCTGCGGGCCGAACGGGACTGGACGCCGATCCTCATGCTGACCGCCAAGGACGGGGAATGGGATCAGGTCGAGGGCCTCGACACCGGAGCCGACGACTATCTGACCAAGCCGTGCTCGTTCCCGGTTCTGGTGGCGCGACTGCGCGCGGTCAGCCGGCGCGGCGCCCGTGAGCGCCCGACCGAACTGGTGGTGGGCGACCTGCGTCTCGACCCGGCCGCGCGGCGGGTCTGGCTCAGCGGGACCGAGGTCGAGCTGACCACGCGCGAGTTCTCGCTGCTCGAGTTCCTGGCCCGGCGACCCGGCGACGTGGTCTCGAAGCGGCAGATCCTGGACGGTGTCTGGGATGCCGACTTCGAGGGCGACCCCAACATCGTCGAGGTCTACATCAGGCGTCTGCGCGCCAAGTTCGGCCGGACGGCCATCGAGACGATGCGCGGCTCCGGTTACCGGCTGGGCGGCGACGGTGGCTGACGTCCGATTGCGTACGACGGCAGCGGCCGTACTGGTCGTGTCGGTCGCCATGCTGGCGGGCGCCCTGGCGCTGGTGTTCCTGGTGCGCGGATCGCTGCGCGACGGTCTGGAAGCGACGGCCGAGCAGCGGGCCGCGGCGATCCTGCAGCAGGGCGGGTCGCCGGCGCCGGACGATGACGACTTCTCGTGGCAGCTGACCGCACCCGACGGCACCGTCACCCGATCGGACGAGCCGCTGCCCGACGGCGACGACCACCTCGTGGTGACCGACAGCGAGGGCGGCTACCGCGTCTCGGTGGCCGCCTCGCTCGAGGAGGTGGAGGAGTCGACCGAAGCCCTGATCACCCCGCTCGCGGTCGGTCTTCCGTTGCTGGTGCTGCTGGTGGGCGGAGTGACCTGGGTGGTGGCATCGCGCGCGCTGGCTCCGGTGGAACGCATCCGGCGCGAGGTGGAGGCCATCACCGGGGACAGGTTGGACCGCCGGGTGCCCGAGCCGGCGTCCCGCGACGAGATCGGCCGGCTGGCCCGCACCATGAACCAGATGCTGGGCCGGCTGCAGGACTCGCGGGACAGGCAACGCGAATTCGTGGCGGACGCCTCGCACGAGCTGCGGTCCCCGGTGGCGAGCATCCGGCAGGTGGCCGAGGTCGCTCAGAGCCATCCGGCCGCCCTGCCCGACGGCGAGCTGGCCCGGACGGTGCTGGAGGAATCGGCTCGCCTGCAACGGCTGGTCGACCAGTTGCTGCTGCTGACCCGGGCCGACGACGGCGGTGCGGGGAGGTCGTGCCACGACGTCGATCTCGACGACCTGGCGCTGGCCGAGGCGAAGCGGGTCAGCCGTACGGGATTGGTTGTCGACACCAGAGGCGTCGGACCGGGCCGTACGCGCGGGGACGCCTCCGCCCTGGCTCAGGTGGTCCGGAATCTGGCCGACAACGCCGCGCGGCACGCCGTCGCCACCATCGCCTTCGGCGTGCGCGAGAGTGGCGGCACGGCCGAGCTCACCGTCGACGACGACGGGCCCGGCATCCCGGAGGACCAGCGCGAACGGGTCTTCGAACGGTTCGTACGGCTCGACGAGGCTCGTGCCCGGGATGCCGGGGGCAGCGGGCTCGGCCTGGCCATCGTCAAGGAAATCGTGGGCGCGCACGGCGGAACCGTGGCGGTCACCCGTTCGGAGGTGGGCGGGGCTCGGTTCACCGTGCGCTTTCAGGCTGGATTCAGCGACGGCCCCGCAGAGTAGGCCGCATGAAAACGAAGCGCGTCATCCTCACCACCGCAGCCGTCGCCGCCCTCGCCGTCGGTGGCGGCGTCTGGGCCACCGCCGCCTACGCCGATCCCGATGTGAGCGGCAGCGACCGCGACCGGGCCGGGAACGCCGCCGTGCAGGCCGTCGGGGGCGGAACGGTGGTCGACGTCGAGGCGAGTGACGATCAGGGCGAGGCGTACGAGGTCGAGGTGCGCAAGCCGGACGGCAGCGAAGTCGACGTGAAGCTCGACAAGGACCTCAAGGTTGTCACGCAGCAGGCCGAGGCGGCCGACCCTGCTTTGACCGGCGCCGACCGGGCCTCGGCCGAGAAGGCGGCCCTGGAAGCGGTGGCCGGCGGCACTGTGCTGGGCGTCGAGGCGGGCGACGACGAAGGCGTCGCCTACGAGGTCGAGGTCCGTTCGGCCGACAACAAGGAATGGGACGTCGAGCTCGATCCGGCGTTCAAGGTGCTGACCAAGAACGCCGACGACTGACGGGTTCCCGGGAATCGGCGCGGGCTGGCACCATGAGCGGGTGACGGACTTCGATGTATCCAATCTGGACACCGGCACGCCGCACTCCGCGCGGCTGTGGAACTACTGGCTCGGCGGCACCGACAACTTCCAGGTCGATCGCGAGGCCGGCGACGTGATCGCCGGGATCCTGCCGTCGATCGTCACCCTCGCCCAGGAGGACCGCAAGTTCCTGCGCCGCTCCGTGCGCCACCTGGTGGCCGAGGCCGGTATCCGGCAGATCCTCGACATCGGGGCCGGCCTGCCCACGGCCGACAACACCCACCAGGTGGCGCAGGCGGCGGCGCCCGAGACCAAGGTCGTGTACGTCGACAACGACCCGCTCGTGCTGGTGCACGCCCGGACGCTGCTGGCCGGCTCGCCCGAGGGGCGCACCGAGTACGTGCAGGCCGACCTGAACGACCCAGCCGAGATCCTGCGCGCCGCCGCCGGGACGCTCGACTTCACCCGGCCGGTCGCGGTCACGCTGCTCGGCATCCTGCACTTCCTGCGCGACGACGACGAAGCCCGGGCTGCCGTCCGTACGTTGGTCGAAGCAGTTCCACCCGGCAGCTACCTGGTGATCGCGCACGGCTGCGACGACATCAACACCGACGAGGCGAACCGGATCGTCGAGTTCTGGAACGAGCGCGGCACTCCGAAGATCAAGTACCGCAGCGCGGCCGAGATCGCCCGCTTCTTCGACGGGCTGCGCCTGATCGAGCCGGGCGTGGTGCCGTGCAACCGCTGGCGCCCCGACGGCGACACCGGCCACGTCGACGTCAACCAGTACTGCGGGGTCGCCGCCGTGTAATTTGTGCTGGTGAGCGGGGAAGCGGAGGACCGGCCCGACCTGGCCGCCATGCTGATGCGGCTGGGCCGGCACATGGTCGCCGTCGAGCAGCCGATCCTGGCCGCCCACGACATCTCGATGTGGGGCTACGCCGTCCTCACCGTGCTGCGCGACGAGCCGATGCGCACCCAGACGGCGCTGGCCCGCTCGATCGGCGCCGACAAGACCCGGCTCATCCCCGTCCTCGACGAACTGCAGAAACGAGGCCTCATCGAGCGCGAGCCCGACCCGGCCGACCGCCGCGTCCGCCTGCTGGGGCTGACCCCGGCCGGGCGCGCGCTGCATCAAGCGGCTCAGACCGAGATTCGCGAGGCCGAGGCGGTGCTGCTCGACCAGTTGCCGGCCGGCGACCGGCGGACCTTTCTGCGGGCGCTCGAGAAGCTGGGGACGGAGTCCGCCTAACTTCGCACCGGCGGCACGGCGCTTCTGCCCGTCACGGCGCTTCTAGTCCGGCACGGGCAGCAAGGCCAGGGGGACGTGGTGCTGGCCGGCGTGGATGTCGCGGTCGCGCAGGCCGCCCTGGGGGACGGGGCGCGGGAACGAGATCTTGACGACGTTGAGGGCCGGCAGGCGGAAGACCTGGACGGCGGCCGGATCGACGCCGTAGAGACGGGCGACGACCGCCGCGTCGAGGAAAGCGACCCGGTCGTACCCCTCGGCGTCGCGCAGGAAAACCTCCATCGTCACCCAGAAGGGGCCGGCGTTCTTCGACCGTACCTCCAGCGCGAGGTCGGCGATCGTGTCGGTGTCAGGCATCGGTCGCCTCCGGCAGGTGAATGCGGAACAGGGCGGTGGGGGAGTCGACGTCGACGGCGTGGTTGAGGACGAACTCGTACGCCGGGCCACGTTCGGTCTCGGCCGGTGAGGTCGCGAATGCGAGGCTGGGCAGATAGTTCATGTCCGGCGTGGGCAGGTGCAGCATCAGCGGGTTGGCCACCTTGGCCACGGCCGTCGCGGTCGGCTGGTCGGCCGCCCGGACGAGCAGCATCGCGCCGACCTCTTTGGGCGGGCGGCGATCGGGCTCGATGCCGTCGAGGACCGCGTCGTAGCCGTACAGGCGCAGGTCGATCTCATAGTCGCCGTCGCCCAGGCCGAGTGTGCGGGCCACCCATTCGCCGATCATCTTGCGCAGCAGCGCCGCCCACGTGTCGATCTGGCCGAGGATGTGCGGGTCGCGGATCGCCGTGAACGACATCGTCTCGTACCCGCTGATCCGGGCGCCCTCGAGCTTGATGGTGTGCTGGGCGGCCGGCTCGAAACGGGAGCCCTCCACGCGTACGCGCCGTTCGTCCAAGGCTTCGTAGGTCGCCTCCGAGACGACGATGGTGCCGGCCGGCTCGCGCATCGAGAACGGGTTGACCGTCTCGTACAACATGTGCGCAGCTACGGACACAGGTGTGCAACTGTTGTCCGGGTCGAGCGGTTCGATGGTGAAGCCGTCGGTGTCGATCGTGGCGAGGACGCCGCCCGCGCGCGGGTTGGTCGTGCACTGGCCGCCGCATTCGACGATCTTCGCGGCGTGCCAGACCGGCCCGGCCGGCAGACGCTTCATCAGCGGGAACGCGGCCGCGACGGCGGTGTCGGTGGCCCGCCCGGCCAGCACCACATCGGCGCCGGCTTCGAGGGCGGCGACGATCGGTTCGTGACCCATCATGCCGACGATGTGCGTGCAGCTGTGCAACGTCGCCGCGTCCAGCTCGCTCGCGGGCGCGAGCGGCTGGATGCGATCGAGCGGAAGGTCGGCTGCCCGTTGTTCGCTGTAGATAGTGGCGACCCGCAGATCCAGCCCTTCTTCGGCGAGGATCCCGCGTACGAGGCCGGCCACCCAGTCGACGCCGGAGTCGGTGCCGCTGGTCCCGCACGAGCCGATGATGAGCGGGATCCCGGCGGTCGCCGCGGCTCGCAGCAACAGGAGCAGATCCTGCGCCACGGCCCCCGCGGCCGTCTTCGCTGTGCCCGAACCGAGGTAGTACGGCCCCGAGTCGGTGGAGCCGCCGTCGACCGCGATGACGTCGGCACCCAGTTCCAGGCCGCGCGTCACCGTCTCGGGCGGGAAGCCGGCCCCGAGCATGCCGGTCGGCGTGAGCACACGCACCTCAGTCATTCGATGCCTCATTCCTGAGCGAACTGCTCATGAGCTGCTCGCTCAATGAGCGGATGTTGTCGTTTGTGAGCGAGTCGCTCATGAACGGACTGTTGGCGAGCGGCTTGCTCAGTGAGCGGGTGTTGTCATTCGTGAGCGAGTCCCGCGTGAGCTGACCGATGGTGAGCGATTCGCTCAGTGAGCGAACGTTGTCGTTTGTGAGCGAGTCGCTCATGAACGGACTGTTGGTGAGCGGTTGTTGTTCGACTGGTGAGCGGGTCATTTCGTCAGTGCGGCCAGGGCGCGGCCGGCTTGGCGGCCGGAGAACAGGCAGCCGCCCAGGAAGGTGCCTTCGAGGGCGCGGTAGCCGTGCATGCCACCACCGCCGAACCCGGCGGCCTCGCCGGCGGCGTACAGGCCGGGAACCGGTTGTCCGTCGGCGTTCAGCACCCGGCCGTCCAGGTCGGTGTGCAGACCACCGAGCGAT
The DNA here is from genome assembly GCF_026626335.1 of Paractinoplanes pyxinae. Classification (GTDB taxonomy): domain Bacteria; phylum Actinomycetota; class Actinomycetes; order Mycobacteriales; family Micromonosporaceae; genus Actinoplanes; species Actinoplanes pyxinae. Next base: position 648,145 of record NZ_JAPNTZ010000001.1, read on the forward strand.
TTGCGCGTCAGAACGTGCAAACGAACAGCAATGAGCGGTCCGGCGGCACGATCGAGCAGTCGGTGCGGGGCCACTGTGCGCATGAGCCGATCGCCGCGGTAGTTGCGGAAGTTGCGGATCGCCGCCACCTGCAGATCCTTGCCGAAGCCGTTGTCCAGCTCCCGATCGCGGGCCTCGACGGTGCGCCGGATGTCCGCCGGGTCGAGCAGCGGCTCGGGGGTGAGCGCGTTCATGCCCTTCACCAGCTCGTCCAGGTCGTCGGCGACCACGAAATCGGCGCCGTTGCGCTTGAACGCCTCCACCGGGGCGGGTGCGCCGGCACGGATCCGGCCGAGCACCTGGCGCACGCTGCGGCCGGTCAGGTCCGGGTTCTGCTCCGAGCCGGACAGTGCGAACTCCTTCTCGATGATCCGCTGGTCGAGCACGAACCAGCTGTGGTCGTGGCCGGTTGTTCGCAGGTGGGCGAGGGTGCCGAGGGTGTCCAAGCCGGGAAACAGCGGCGCCGGTAGACGATGCCCGCGCGCGTCCAGCCACAGCGACGACGGGCCGGGCAGGATCCGGATGCCGTGGCGTTCCCAGATCGGATCCCAGTTCTGGATGCCCTCGACGTAGTGCCACATCCGATCCGGGTTGATGACCGCTCCACCGGCTTCGGCGGCGATCCCGAGCATGCGCCCGTCGACGTGAGCCGGCACGCCGCTGATCATGTGCTCGGGCGGAGTGCCGAGACGCGAAGGCCAATGACGCCGTACGAGGTCATGGTCGCCCCCGATGCCGCCGGAGGTCACGATGACCGCCTGCGCCGTGAACTCGAAGTCGCCGGCCTCCCGCCGGGAACTGGCCTGGCCGCGCGCCACTTCGCTCGGTTCGAGCACCCGCCCGGCGACGCCGGTCACCACGCCGCCGTCGGTGATGAGCGAGTCGACCCGGTGGCGATGCACGATGCGGACACGATCGCTCATCGAAGCGGCAGCAATGAACGGTTCGAGCACGCCCGGCCCGGTGCCCCAGGTGATGTGGAAGCGGGGCACCGAGTTGTTGGCCCGCTCGGCCCAGCCGACGATCGGGAACAACTTGATGCCCTGAGCGCGCAGCCATGCACGTTTCTCGCCGGCCGCCCACCCGACGTACGCCTCGGCCCACCGCCGCGGCCACTCGTCCTCGGCCCGGTCGAAGCCGGCGTTGCCCAGCCAGTCCTGCCAGGCCAATTCGTACGAGTCCCGGATGCCCATCCGTCGCTGCTCGGGCGAGTCGACCAGGAACAGCCCGCCGAACGACCAGAACGCCTGCCCGCCCAGACTCTGCTCGGGCTCCTGCTCAACCAGCAGAACCGACCGACCGGCCGCAGCAAGCTCTGCCGTGGCAACCAGCCCAGAGAGGCCGGCCCCGACCACGATGACGTCGGCGTTCATGGCTTCCTCCCAGGGCGGGCGCTGCCGGGAACGAGATGGTTGGGGGCTCCGGCCAGGGCGGCCACCAGCTCGTGAGCGCCTTCGATGCCGGCGTTGCGGCGGGCTTCGGCGGTCTGGCCGGCCATGTGCGAATAGACGGTGATGCCGTCGACGTCGCGCAGTTCGCTGTCCATCGGTAGTGGCTCGATGTCCACGACGTCGAGGGCGGCGCCGGCGATCTGTCCGGAGCGGACCGCGGCGGCGAGCGCCGCCGAATCGACGATTGGCCCGCGCGCCGTATTGATCAGGTGCGCGGTCGGCTTCATCTTGGCGAGCGCGGAAGCGTCGATCAGGTGCCGAGTGTGCTCGTTCAGGGCCGTATGGACGGAGACGAAGTCGGATTCGCGCAACAACTTGTCCAGGTCGCCGTCGAGAACGCTCATTCCGAACGCTTCGGCCAACGGACGGACAGTTTGCGCCACCGCGCCGCGGCCGATGATGCCTAGAGTGCGGCCGCGCAGTTCGAAGCCGTCGCGCCGTGGCCATTCGCCGCCGGCGACACCGGCCGCCGTGCTCACGAGGCTGCGCGCTTGAGCGAGCATGAGCGCGATCGTGTACTCGGCCACCGCGTTGGCGTTGATGCCGGGCAGGTTGCTTACGCTGATGCCCAATTCAGCCGCGGCGATCACGTCGACCGAGTCGTAACCCACGCCCGTACGCACGATCGCGCGCAACGAACGCGCCTGGCCCAGCACTTGCGCGGTCATCGGCTCGTTGGCGATCAGCGCGCCCTCCGCGCCGTCGAGCGCGGCGGCCAGGCTCGACTCCGACCGCGTGCCGCGCATCGGATCGTGCCGCGTAGCGAACCCTAGCCCGGTGAGATAGGTGTCCACCTCGTCACTCGGTCTCAGGTAGTCAGTGGTGATCAAAATGGTCGGCATAGCGCCCTTCGCTTGTGAGTCGGCGTGTGAGGTGTGTCGGGCACGAGCGTTTCGCTCAACCCACCGCAGAAACTGCGCAGTTGGCCATGGACGCTCACTTGAGGATGGGAGTCTCGGTGCGGGTCTGGAGGCGGCCCAGGCGGACGACGACGAGGATGGCCAGCGCGGCTAGGACGGCGATGTCGAGCAGCATTCCGTCCCAGCCGGTCAGGTCGACGACGCCGCCGATGAGGGCTGGGCCGGCGAAGCCGCCGAGATACCAGGTGACCGCGTACAACCCGGTGTAGGTGCCGAGCACCCGGCTTGACGGCGCGAGATTCCACAACGCGACCGCCGCATTGATGAGGAAGCCCGCCGCGCCCACCGCGGCCACGCAGAACACGACAACCGTGGCGGTCGCCGTCTGCACGACCGACCCGGCGGCCATCGCGGCGGCGAAGACCGCCATGCCCACGCCCATCGTGCGGAGCCGGCCGAACCGTTCCGCCAGCAGCGCGGCCGGATAGGCGGCCACCACGTAGGCGATGCCACTCGGCAGCGTCAGCCCGCCCGCCTCGCCCCGGGTCAGGCCGAGCGCTTCCATCCCGTACGGCGTGATGAGCGAGCGGGACGCGAACCACGCGCCGCCGAACAGCATGACCGTGAGCAGCAGCAGAAGGCGGCGGCGATCGGAGTCGGTGACGATGCCGGCGATCACCTGGCGGAGCGGCACCCGCACCTCATCGGGGGAGTCTTCGGCCAGCGCCTCCTGGTAACCGGCCGACCGGCTGTCCCGCACCTTCACGACCATGATCACCGTGACCACCAGCAGGATCGCCGACGGGATGGCGAACGCGGCATGCGGATGGTCGTCCACCACGAGCAGGCTGATGAGCGAAGCGACGATAATGGTCAGCGCGGCCGCGATCTTCACAACGGCGTTGGCCCGGCTGCGCCTCTCGGGCGGGATAAAGTCGGGCACCAGCGACTCGGCCAGCGGCCGCATCGTGTTGGCGACCAGCGCGTAGCCGACCATCACCGCGATCAGCATCGCGGCCGAGGTCATCCAGGGCAGGAAGACGAAGAGCACCGCGGCCAGCGGCATGCCCACCGCCAGGTACGGCACGCGCCGGCCCCACCGCGTGCGGGTGTTGTCGGACCGGTTGCCGATCCAAGGCTGCACAAAGATGCCGAGCAGGTTGTCCATGCCCATGAGCGCACCGACCAGCGCCGCGCTCGTCACATGCTCGCGCAACAGCACGGGCACCTGGTTGTCGTAGAAGTTCCAGGTCGACTCCTGCGCGAAGAGCGCCAGAGCGATGAAAAAAGTGATCTTGCGGTAGTTCACCCCAGCCATGTCGCCCTCCCAAGTGTCGGGCGTCACGTTAATTTGCTGTAGCAAAAGCGTCAACAGTTGCAACTGAAGTTAGCCACAGCATGCGTTAGAGTGCCGCTCATGAACGCTGCCGAGACGCTGGCCGACCATGCGTACCGTCAAGTCCGCTCTGCCATCGCCACCGGCGAGCTCCGCCCCGGGCAAAAGGTGACCGAGCGCGGCATGGCCGAGCGGCTAGCGATCAGCCCCACCCCGGTGCGCGAGGCGCTGCGCCGGCTCGAACTCGACGGGCTGATCGAGCGCATCGGCCCCCGAACGGTGCTGGTCGCCGCCATCCACGACGCCGCGATCGACGATCTGGCCGAAGTGGAGGTGGGCCTGCGCGGCCTGGTCGCGCGGTTCGCCGCCCGGCACGCCACCCCCGACCAGCTGGACACACTCGACGTGATCCTCAACCGGGCCGATGACCTGCTCATTCTCGTCAAGGAGCGGCGCCGTCAGGGCCGGTCGACGGACCGCTATCTGACCGATCTGCTCGACACGATGCAGGAGTTCAACGACGCGGTGAGCGCCTGCGCGCACAATCCGGTGCTCGTGCGCATGCTCGAACAGAGCCGCGTGTTCAGCCGCCCCCGCCGCCGCGAGCTCGTGCTGCGCAAGGTGGCCGAGGACGATACGTTCGGGCTGGAGAGGTACACCAGCCACCGCGCCCTGGTCCGCGCCCTGCGGGCCGGTGACTCCGCCGGCGCCGAGCAGATCGCCCTCGCCGACGCCCAGGGCGGTCTCGCTGCACTGAGGGAGGCGCCATGACCACCCACCGCATCGCTGTGATCCCCGGCGACGGCATCGGCCGGGAAGTCGTACCGGCGGGAATGGAAGCCTTGGAAGCCACCGCCGGCCGCTTCGGCATCACGCTCGAGTTCGACACCTTCGACTTCGCCAGCGCCGACTACTGGCAGCGGCACGGCACGATGCTGCCGACCGACTGGGAAGAGACGCTTCGGTCGTACGACGCCATCTTCTTCGGCGCGGTCGGCTGGCCCGAGGTGGTGCCCGACCACGTGTCGCTGTGGGGCAGCCTGCTGCAGTTCCGCCGCACCTTCGACCAGTACGTCAATCTGCGTCCCTGCCGCCTGATGCCGGGCGTCCGCAGCCCGCTGGCCGGTCGCGAGCCGGGCGACATCGACTTCGTGGTCGTCCGCGAGAACACCGAGGGCGAGTACTCGAGCATCGGCGGCCGCATCTTCGAGGGCACCGAGCGCGAGACCGTCCTGCAAGAGACGGTGATGACCCGCGTCGGGGTCGACCGCGTGCTGCGCTTCGCCTTCGAGCAGGCCGCCCGCCGCCCCAAGCAGCACCTGACGTCGGCCACCAAGAGCAACGGCATCTCCATCTCGATGCCGTACTGGGACGAGCGGGTGGCCGAGATGAAAGGCCAGTTCCCGGCCGTACGCGTGGACAAGTTCCACATCGATGCGCTGGCCGCACAGTTCGTGCTGCACCCCGAGTGGTTCGACGTGGTGGTGGCCAGCAACCTGTTCGGCGACATCCTGTCCGACCTGGGCCCCGCCTGCACCGGCACCCTGGGCATCGCTCCCAGCGCGAACATCAACCCCGAGCGCGACCACCCCAGCCTGTTCGAGCCCGTCCACGGCTCCGCCCCCGACATCGCCGGCCGCGGCATTGCCAACCCGGTCGGCCAGATCTGGTGCGGCTCGATGATGCTCGAGCACCTGGGCCACCCCGAGGCGGCGGCACATCTGCTGGCCGCGATCGAGAAGGTCCTGTCGTACGGGCCGGGAGAGGCCCCGCTGACGCCCGACCTGCACGGCAAGGGAACCACCGCCGAGCTCGGCCGGGCGATCGCGGACCAGGTCAGGCAGGCGTGATGACCACCTTGAGGGCCGAGTTGGCCGCGGCGTTGCCGAAGACGTCGTAGGCCTCGTCCATCTGGTCGAAGGTGAACCGGTGGGTGCCCATCTTCTCGGCCGGGATGCGGCCGCCGGCCACCATTTTGAGCAGGGTGGGGATCGAGACGGTGTCGACCAGGCCCATGGTCAGGCGGACGTTCTTGATCCACATGTCCTGCATGGGCAGCTCGACGGGGACGCCGTGGACACCGATGTTGGCGATCGTCCCACCCGGTCGTACGAGGGAAGCGGCAGTCAACAAGGTCTCGGGGTAGCCGACTGCTTCGATCGCCACGTCCACGCCCAGATCGCGCACCTCGTCGGCGGTCGACGGGCCGGCCTCGAAGACGTCGGTCGCGCCGAACTCGAGGGCCTTCTCGAGGCGGAACTTGTTGGAGTCGATCGCGATGACGCGGGAGGCGCCCCACAATCCGGTGGTGAGGATGGCAGCCAGGCCGACCGCGCCCGCGCCCACCACGGCAACGGTGTGGCCGGGACGCACCTCGCCGGCCAGCACGCCCACCTCGTAGCCGGTGGGCAGCGCGTCGGCCAGGAAGATGGCCTGCTCGTCGGTGACGTCCGGCGGCACCGCGTAGAGCGACGTGTCGGCGTACGGCACCCGTACGAACTCGGCCTGGGTGCCGTCGATCAGGTGGCCGAAGATCCAGCCGATCCCGCCGACCGTCTCACAATGGGACGGCAGGCCGCGCTGGCAGTACTCGCACCGCCCGCACTTGGTGATGGCCGGGACGAGCACCCTGTCGCCGACGGCGAACCCCTTGACCGCGTCGCCGACCGCGGTGATGTGGCCGACCGCCTCGTGTCCCAGGATCCGGCCGTCGGTCACGGCGGCCACGTCGCCGTGCAGGATGTGCAGGTCGGTGCCGCAGATCGTGGTGGTGTCGACCCGCACGACCACGTCGGTCGGCTCGACGATGGTCGCGTCGGGAACGTCCTCCCAGGCCTTGGCGCCGGGACCGTGATAGACGAGTGCCTTCATGGGGCCGACGCTAACGGCGGGAAACCGCCCCGGCCGTCTCATCCTGGGACGGCCGGCGCTGCCAGACCAGCACCGGGATCAGCAGCAGCGACAGCAGGCCGCCGCCCAGCGACAGCGCGGCGAAGCTGGTGGCGTCGGTGATGAAGGCCGACGAGGCGCCGGCCCCCGCGCCGGAGAGGGCGATGAGCACGTCGACCGAGCCCTGGGTCTTCGCGCGCGTCTCGGGGGTTGTCGAGTCGACGATGTAGGCGGTGCCGCTGATCAGTCCGAAGTTCCAGCCCAGCCCGAGCAGGACCAGCGCCAGCGTCAGCCCGGTCATCGAGTCGCCGGGCGAGAAAGCTGCCACCACACCGGCCGCGAGCAGCGTGACGGCGGCAGCTACGGCCACTGGGAGGTTGCCGAGGCGGTCGACCAGCCGCCCGGTGAGCAGCGAGGGCAGGAACATGGCGGCGATGTGCAGGCTGATGACGAAGCCGACCTGCCCGAGCCCGTGGTGGTGGTGCCGCATGTGGACGGGCGTCATGGTCATGATGGCGACCATCGCCACCTGGGTCAGCACCATGACGGTGGCGCCGACGACGACTCCGCGCCGCAGACCGGCTGGGGGAGCGCTTTCGGCGGCGGACGTGGTAGCCGAGCGCTGGGCGACCAGGTACGGGTCCGGCCGCAGGAAGACGAACAGGATCAGCCCGGCCAGCCCGAAGGCGACCGCGGCCAGCACGAACGGACCGGTCAGGGCGGGCAGGCCGACCGAGACGGCGAACTCGCCCAGCAGGTCGACCGATAGCGGGCCGCCGACCGCGCCGGCTGTAGTGGACACCAGCGCGACCGAGACCGCGGTGGCCCGCTGCCCGGGTGGGGCCAGATCCGTACCGGCGTATCGGGCCTGCAGGTTGGTGGCCGTGCCGGCGCCGTAGACGAAAAGCGACACGAACAGCAGCCCCGGCCGGTCGGCCACGGCGGCCGTCACGATACCGATCGCGCCCAGCGAGCCCGCGGCGAACCCGGCGGCCAGACCGCCGCGACGCCCGGCGCGCTGGGTGATGCGCCCGATGGTGAAGGCGGTCAGCGCGGATCCCAGGGTGAACAGGGCGGCCGGCAGCCCGGCCAGGTCGTCGCGGCCGAGCATGTCCTGGGCCAGCAGGGCCCCGACGGTGACCCCGGCGGCCAGGCCCGCGCCGCCGAAAACCTGCGAGACGACGACCACGGCCAGCGAGCGCCGATAGAGCGCGTAGGTGTCGGTGGTCATGTGTAAGGTGACCTCGTTCAGATCGACGGACGTGACTTTCCGTCCGTCCGAAACACGGGGGAACTCCATCATCATGTCTGGATTACTGCGCAAAGTCGCGGCGGCCGCCCTGATCGCGGCGTCGGTCGGGCTCGTCGGCCCGTCGCCGGCGGCCGAAGCCGTCCCGGCCTCCGAGGCGTACAAGGTCGTCTCGAAGGTTCAGTTCGGCACACCCGGCCTGGCCGGCAGCACGAGCTGTTCGGCCGTCCTGGTCGCGCCGCGCTGGGTCGTGACGGCCAAGGCCTGCTTCGGCTCGACGGTCGCGGCCGGCGCGCCCGCTCAGAAGACGACGGCCCTGATCGGCTGGTCCAACCTGTCGCAGGTCGGGGGCGGCCAGAACGTGTCAGTCGTCCGCCTCGTGCCGCACCCGAACCGCGACGTCGTGCTGGCCCGCCTGGCGGTCGCCGTCGCCGATGTGGCGCCGGTGGCCCTGGCCACGACGGCGCCGGCCGATGGCGACGTTCTCACGGTCGCGGGCTTCGGTCGTACGGAATCGGCCTGGGTCCCCGACGCGCCGCACCTGAGCACCTTCACCGTGGGCAGCGCTGCTACTTCCACTCCGTCGATCGCCGCCACCGATTCGGCCCAGGTGGGCCCGTGCAAGGGCGACGCCGGCGGTCCCGCCCTGCGCGAGTCCGGCGCCACCGTGCAGCTCGTGGCCATCACCCGGACGGGCGGGCAGGGCGGCTGCCTGAGCGCCGAGCCGACCGACACCCGCGGCGGCACCGTGACGCGGGTCGACGACCTCGGCTCCTGGTTCGGCCAATATCTGCCCGAGAAGCAGGTCAACACGATCCTGAACGACAACAGCGACCTGTGCCTGGCCATCAACGCCGGCTCGACCGAGAACGCGGCCCGCGCCATCCAGTGGAACTGCCAGGGCGGCACCGAGCAGGACTGGCGCCTGGCCCAGCGGCCCAGCGGCGCGTACGAGATCCGCAACGACCACAGTGGGCAGTGCCTGGCCATCGGCAGCGGCTCCACCGAGCAGGGCGCCGAGCTGCTGCAGTGGCCGTGCGGCGGCGACACCCACCTCGAGCAGACGTGGGCGCTGATCCCCGACGGCACCGGCTACAACGCGATCCAGAACGTCAACAGCAAGCAGTGCCTGGCCATGGGCAGCGCCTCCAAGACGGCCGGCCAGATCGTCATCCAGTGGGGCTGCCGCGGCACCGCCAACCGAGAGCAGCAGTGGAAGATCACGCCCCGCACGGTCGGCACCCGCCTGATCAACCAGCACAGCAAGCTTTGCGCCAGCAACAACGGCGACCTCACCAACGGCGCCGGCCTCGTCCAGGCCACCTGCGGCGACGCCAACCACCACGAGTTCCACCTGACCGCCAAGGCCGGCGGCTACGCCCAGATCCGCAACGACCGCAGCAACCTGTGCGCCGCCATCGGCAGCGGTTCCACCACCGAGGGCCAGCGCTCCCTGCAATGGACGTGCGGTGACAACACCCACGGCGAACAACAGTGGACGATCGACACCACACCCACCGGCATCACCGCGCTACGCAACAAGACGACAGGCAAGTGCCTCGACATCGCCGACGGCTCCAAGACCGCCGGCGTCACGCTGACCCAGCAGACCTGCTCGGCCACCGACCTCGGCCAGCAGTGGCAGCTCGCCGACAACTGACCCACTGAACCGAGCGAGGCGCGACGGTCCAGGCCGTCGCGCCTCGCGCTCCTTTTCCCGTACGCCATCCGCCCACCAGGATTCGTCGGGGCGCAAATTCCACCCGCATCCCGGATTCGCCTGACCACCCGCCATCGCGAGCCTGGGCGTGGCGGTCAGAAGATGCGGACGGCGGCTTCGGCCGGTGCGGTCAGCAGGCCCTCGATCTCGTCGTCCAGGCGGACCAGGGTGAGCGACGCCCCGGCCATGTCGAGCGACGTGCAGTACTCGTTCACGTAGCTGCGCCCCACCGTGATGCCGCGGTCGGCCAGGCGCTGGTGGGCCCGGCGGAACAGGATGTAGAGCTCGCTGATCGGGGTGCCGCCCAAGCCGTTGATCATCAGCGCCACCCGGTCGCCCGAGTTGTAGGGGAGGTCGGTGACCACGGCTTCGAGCAGGTCGTCGACGATGGCGTCGGCGTCCTTGAGCTTGCGGCGTTCGCGGCCCGGTTCGCCGTGGATGCCGACGCCGAACTCCATCTCGTCGGCGCCCAGCTCGAACAGCGGTGAGCCCTTGGCCGGCGGCGTGCAGGCCGTGAGCGCGACCCCCATCGTCCGGGTGACGTCGTTGACCTTCTTGCCGATCCGGATGACCTCGTCGAGGTCGGCGCCCTGCTCGGAGGCGGCGCCCACGGCCTTGATGACGAAGAAGTTGCCGGCCACGCCGCGGCGGCCGACCGTGTACGTCGAATCCTGCACGGCGACGTCGTCGTTGATGGTCAGGATCTCGGCCCGTACGCCGTCGGCCTCGGCCATCTCCTTGCCCATGTCGAACGCCATGCGGTCGCCCGTGTAGTTGTTGACCAGCAGCAGCACGCCCTTGGGCGAGTTGAGCAGCTTGGCCGTCTCGTAGACGTAGTCCATCGGCGGGGCGGCGAACACGTCGCCGGGGCAGGCCGCGTCGAGCATGCCCTTGCCGACCGCCATCACGTGGGCCGGCTCGTGCCCGGAGCCGGATCCCTGCACGATGGACACCTTGTTCTCGTTGGGCGCGTCGGCCCGCATGATGAGGTTGTAGGCGGGGACATAGCGCAGGGTGCCGGGGTTGGCCAGCGCGACACCTTCGAGCATCTCGGCCACGTAGTTCTTGGGGTCGTTGACGAACTTCTTCACGATGCCGCTCCTTGCTTCTGCCAGGTCTCGCTGATCCGTTCGGCGATCACCGCCACCGCCATGGCGCCGGCGTCGACCGAGCCGCGACTGCGCTCGCCCGTGTACGCCGCCCGGCCGCGCTTGGCGACCATGGTCACTGTGGCGTCGGCGGCCTCCCGGGCGGCGGTGGCGGCCGCTGCCAGGCCCGCGCCGGACGCCAGCGCGTCGGTGAACGGCACGAGCGCGTCGAGCAGCGTCTTGTCGCCCACGTCGGACTGGCCGCGCGCCTTGATGCCCTCGATGGCCGCCCGCAACATGGCCACCACTTGCTCGCCGTCCAGTTCGGCGGCGTCCCCGGCGGTGGCGCCGGCCCGCAGGAACGCCGTGCCCCAGATCGGCCCGGAGGTGCCCCCGATGCGCGACGTGATGACCAGGCCGCTCTTCTTGAGGAAAGTTCCCGGGTCCGTACGATCGAGGGCGTCCCAGCCTTCGAGCAGTTTCTCGAAGCCGCGGGCCAGCGAGTAGCCGAAGTCGCCGTCGCCGACCACCGCGTCCAGGTCGCCGAAGTACTTCTCGTTCTCGATGGCCGTCTCGGCGATGGTCCGGACCACCAACTCGGTCTGCCGCATGCTCATGCCGGCCCTCCCAGACAGGCGCGCAGGTCGTCCAGGGTCAGGTAGGCCCCGGGCCGGGCGCGGCCGCGGTTGGCCAGCACCTCGATCGGCGGGCGGTCCTCGTCGCCCAGTTCCGAGACGACCAGCACCGCCTCGGTGAAGTCCTCGTCGCGGGTGTAGCCGTTGACCGTGACCAGGCAGTTCAGCCCGGCCCGGGTGGCCGACAGCAGCCCGTTGCGGGAGTCCTCGACGACCAGCGTCTGCGCCGGGTCGAGCGACAGCTGCTCGACGGTCAGCCGGTAGATGGCCGGGTCGGGCTTCTTGGCCGGCACCACGTCGCCGGCGAACACCGGGATCTCGGCCGCCGCCGACCCGACCGCGTTCTCGAGCACCGCCCGCACCGATTCCTCGGCCGACGTCGACGCCACCGCTACCGTCCATCCGGCTTCGATGGCGCTCAGGATGACCCGCTTGATCCCCGGCCGGGGCGGGATCTTGCCTTCGGCGACCAATTGCTTGAAGGCTGCCGTCTTGGCCTTGTGCCAGGTCAAGAGCTTTTCCGTACGGTCCCCGGGCCCGGCCGCGGCCGCGAACCCGGGGTCGTCGAACAGGCTGGCCATGCGTTCCTTGCCGCCGCCGATCTTCAGCTTCCGGCCGTACTCCTCCTCCGTCCACTGAACGGGCAACCCGAACTGAGCGAAGGTGGCGTTGAACGCCGGTAAGTGTCCGTATCGCTCAGTGTCGGCCAGAACTCCGTCACAATCGAAAATGAGCGCGGTCACCAGGCCCGCCCCGATCCGCCGAACAGCCGGATGTGCCGCCGGGCCATCTCGAGCACCGCGGCCCGCTGATGCTTGAACAGCGAGGGCGGATCCCACTTGTCGCGCTCGGCCGTCGTACGCAGGAACTCCAGCCCCGACTTCATGAACGTCTCTTTGAGCGCCGTCGAGATGTTCACCTTCGCGCAGCCGCGCGCGATCAGGTCGGTGAACTGGTCGTCGGACAGTCCGGTGCCGCCGTGCAGCGCCATCGGCTTGCCGGTGGCCGCCACCAGATCGGTTATCCGCTGGGCATCGAGGACTGGCGCTTGCTTGTACTGGCCGTGGGCGTTGCCGATGGCCGGGGCGAAACAGTCCACCCCGGTCCGCTCGATGAAGTCGACGGCAACCTCGAGGCTCTGCACCCGGGGCGCGTCGTCCGAGCCGACGTCGTCCTCGACGCCCTGGATGCCCTCGATCTCACCCTCGACGTGCGCTCCCGTCTTGCGCGCCTCGGCCACCACCTCGGTGGTCTGGCGCAAGTTGTCGGCAACGTCAAGTTCGTGCGCGTCGAACAGCACGGAGTTCCAGCCGCCGTCGAGGCAGTCCGAGATCACCGCACGGTCGGGGCAGTGGTCGAGGTGCAGGGTGACCGGCACGTCGGCCTCCCGCACCAGCGTCTCGACGATGTCGTGCAGCTGCCGCCGGCCGTACTGCTTGACGGTCTTGACCGACGTCTGCAGGATCACCGGCGCCCGTTCCTCGGCGGCGGCCGCGACGACGGCCTCGATGGTGAGGTCGTTGATGATGTTGATGGCGGCCACCCCGTACCGCTCGGCGAGCGCACGGTCGAGGATGTCCTTCAGGGCGACGATGGGCACGAGCCCCAGTCAAGCCGGTGCCGCCGATCACCGATATGGGGGAATCCACCCGTTGTCCAGCGCCGTCACCACGGCCGCCGTCCGCCGCGTGGTGCCCGTCTTGCGCAGCACGGCCGCCACGTGCTTCTCCACCGTCTTGGGCGAGACAACCAGCCGCGCCGCGATCTCCCGGTCGGTCAGCCCCTCGCGCAGCAGCCCCAGCACCTCGGCCTCGCGCGGCGAGAAGGGCGGAGCTTCCCGCGCGTACGGAAATTCGGCGCGCACCAGAACGCCCCACCCCGGCACCTCCTCCACCGTCACCCCGTCCCGCCGCAACACCTCGTCACCCCGCAGCCCGCCGTCCCCTTCCACCGCGCCGCCGTCCCGCCTCCGCCCGCTGGCTCGTTCCGCCGTGATGCTGTCGCGGCTTCGCCCGTCTTGTTCTGTCGTGCTGTCGCCCCGCAGCCCGCCGTCTTGCTGCACCAGCAGCCGCAGGCCGTCCTGGCCGTAGACCAGCGCCACCCGCTGATGCGACCCTTCGCCCGCCGCGCGGGCCGCCGCCGCGACGAGATCGGTGGCGATCCGGGCGACAGCGGGGGTGACCGGCCGGACCACGCCCGCCTCGGTCACTGTGGCCGGAACCCGGCGCGCGATCAGCGCCGCCAGCGACGGATCGTGCCGCCCTGACATGACAATCGCGGCCGCCGCCGTCTGGGCCAGCGCCTCCAGATCGTCCACCGCGCCCCCGCTGAAGTCGCTGGCGGCCGGCGCGAACACGACATCCACCGCGATCACGTCGCCCCGCCACCAGATCGGGACGGCCAGCGCCGCACCCCGGCTGGCCGGGTCGGTGCCGGCCAGATGCCCCGCCCGCAGCCGCCCGTAGTCCGGAATGACCACCGGCCGCCGCCGCCCGAACGCCGCCCCTGTGGCCCCCTCGTCGAGCGGGAACCGCTGCCCGAGGCGGCACTTGGCCCCGACCTCGGCCGCCTTCACATACTGCCCGCGAGCCGCGTCCACCAGCGAGATGCTGCCCGCAGCCGAGCCGGTCAGCCGCCCACTGTGCCGTAACAACCGCCGCAACACAGGCGCCAGCCGCAGCTCGCCGTACACATCGGCGACCGCCGCATCCAGCCGGAACCCCTCCCCGGGCATACCTCGGAATCTAGGTTCGCCCTCGGCCCGAATCAACAGGTGTGAGGTGCAGCGCTCGGAGCAGATGCCGTAACGATCGCCGAGCGTTCTCGCCAACCTCGTCGGGCTTCCACATCGGTGAGAAGAAGGTCGCCAGCCCGCTCGGCAACGCGGAAAGGCCGGTCACCGGGCCTCTTTCGCCGACGGTCAGACGCGGCCCGATCGTGCCTGTCCGGCCCGGAGCTACGGATCCAGGCGGTCGACGCGTGACGACTTCATGCGCTCACTCCGGAGATCTCGACGGTCTGCACCGAGGCGGCCGGGAAGGGCACGCTGAGCGACTTGCCGGTGAGGGCGAGGTCGGTACGCCGGGCGTAGCGGTCGCTGCCGCCGGGGACGGTCGTCCAGCGGGTCACGCCGCCGGTGACTGTGCTGAATGCAGACAAGTCGAAAGTCAGCGTCTGCGCGGCGCCGGGATTGACGGCCACGATGACCAATCGCCGGCCGTTCGCGTCGTACGCGGCGGCTGCGCTGTTGTTGCCGGTGTTGAGGATCCGCATGCCCGGGCGGATGTGCCGGGTGAACTGGGCCAGCACCCAGTACTTGGGCTCGACGGCGCCGGGTGTGCGTGAGTTGGGGTCGTACCGGATGACACCCCATCCCGCGGTCGGGTCCATGACCTGCCAGTAGACCCAGGCGGTGGGGTGCAGCCAGGTCCAGTCGAGGCACAGGTTCTGCGCCAGCGTGAGGCCGGTGCCGTCCCCGTCCCCGGTCTCCGAGTTCCACAAGACCTTTCCCGCGGCGCGTACGTCGTTGTGGAGCAGGTCGCGCCGGCCTCCGCCGCCCTGGTAGCCGTGCACGTTGACCTGCCGCACGAGGGCCTTCGTGCCCGCGTCGAAGCTGTTCCAGGTCGTGCGGGCCAGGTCGTAGCTGGTTTCGTCGGAAGCGGATATCCACACCGTTTGCAGCCCCTGCTCGTCGAGCGCCGTCCGCAGGTTGGCCAGCACCGTGCGCTGGATGCTCGCGTCGATGTGGCACCCCTCCTGCGTGCCGGTCGCCGTCCACCAGGCCGAGGACGGCTCGTTGAACGGGTCGACGGTCCGGAAGCGCACACCCCAGGTGTCCCGGGCCCGCCGGGCCACCACGGCCAGGTGCCGGGCGTGCTGCGCGTAGTTCCAGGACTGGAGGTTGTTGCCGCCACCGGAGGCGCCGGACGGGTTGTGGTTGAGGCACATCCACCACATCGGCGAGTTGACGAACAGCTCACTGATCGCGCCGCGCTGGGTGGCCTTGGTCAACGCGGCCCGCTGGGTGGCGTCGGCGTTCCAGTTCCAGGCCGACGAGGCCGGGTCGGGGTTGCGCCAGTCCTGCCAGAAGCCCTCGATCTGCTTGAACGCCGGGATATTAGGGGAGGCCGCCATGGCGCTGCCCTCGACCGTGTTCCGGCTGCAAGCGCCCACGTTGTACCGCGCGATGTTCAGATCGAGCCCCGGCAGGGCGACGCCGTTGTAAGTGACCGACCGGTCGGTGAAGAACATGTCGGCGAAGTCGTCGCGGGCGCCGAACACATTGGCCCACCACGCCAGCGACGTGCCCCAGCCTTCCCAGGCCCCGAAGTCGGCGCTCGGCCGGACCGCGATCGTGGCGTCCGCCCGCGCCGCCCCCGCCCACCCCGATCCGGCCGCGGTAGCGCCGGCGGCAGCCCCGCCGAGAAGAACTCTTCTGGTGACCATCGGGGGCCTCCCGGGCAGTGAACGTTAACAACGGTTGCCTGTGAATGGAAACATCGGCATACATCTATGTCAACGGCATCGGTCGAGGAGCGACCGAACCGGGGGCGGCGCGAGGTGGCGCGTCGCGAGGTGGCGCGGCGCGAGGTGGCGCGGCGCGAGGTGGCGCGGCGCGAGGTGGCTCAGGTCCCCGCGGTGCGTGGCGCCAACCAAAGCGGAGCGCGCGAACGGGCCTCAGGTCCCCGCGACGCGCGGTGCCGACCGAAGCGAAGCGCGGCAACGGCCCTGAGTCACCGCGTCGTGCGGCGGCGGCCGAGGCGAAGCGTGGCGACGCCGGCCAGCAGCAGCCCTGCCCCGATGAGCGCCAACGGCCCCGGCCCGGGCCCGGTGATCGGGAGACCGCCGCCGGGTGCGGGGGTCGCGGTGCCCGAGGTCGGTGCGGGCGTGGAAGTCGGCGAGGCGGTCGGCGACGGTGAGGAGCTCGGCGTGGGCGACGAAGTCGGCGGCGCGGCGCCGAACCGGACCGGGAAGCTGACCTCGTTGTTGGCCGCATCGATGGTCGCCGGCTGATCGTCCACCTCGAGGCTCACGATCCCGCGTCGCCCGATCGTCGCGGCGTTGGCCGTCGTCGGCAGGACGTGCTCGAGCCGGATCTCCCCGCCCGCCGGCAGTCCACCCTCGACCTCGCAGGCCAGCTCGCCCGGGTCCGAGTAGCACTGCACGCCCTCGTGCTCGGCCGTGCCGCCCCGGTACCAGCCACCGTCGAACCACTCGTGCAGCGTGAACCCGGTGGCCGGGTCCGGCCCGAGGTTGCGGACGACCGCCGTGTAGGTCAGCGGCCGGCCCGGGATCACGAGGGCCGGCACGTCCTCCACGGTGACGGCGAGGTCGGCGCCGCGGACCGGGACGACGGTCAGGGTCCGGGTCAGCTCGCCCGTGGCCGCGCTCAGCGTGAGCGGGCTCCCGGCCACCACGTCGTCCCCGATCAGCACCGTCGCGGTCCAGCTGGGCAGCTCGTCCTCGGGGTGGTCGACGCCGCACGTCACCACCTGGCCGTCGGCGGTGCACGGTCCCGAGTTGCGGCCGCCGTCGACGGTGTTCACCGCGCCCGGCTCCGCCGACACGTACGTCATGCCGGTGGGCAGCGTCAGTGTGACCGGCTCCGAGGTGACGCCCTCGGCCTGCATCGTGAAGACCGCGGTGCGCCCGATCGCCACCTGGTCCGGCCCGCTCAACTGAAGCTCCGGCGCGGCCGCCGCACCCAGGCCGGCCCCGCCGCCGAGCAGCAGGGCAGTCACGACAACAAATCGACGTACGTCCATGGCGGCGCAGTATGGCACGGGGCCCGCATTCCCGGAAGATCCCGGCTCGTATCCTTGTCGTCATGGACGAAGACCTGGTCGAGTCCGAGGCGGGCTTCGCGGGATTGGGGCTTCGACCGGAGCTTCTGCGCGCTCTCGTCAGCCTCGGCTACGAGGAACCCACCCCCATCCAGCGCGAATCGATCCCTCCGCTGCTGTCCGGGCACGACCTGGTCGGCCAGGCCGCCACCGGCACCGGCAAGACGGCCGCCTTCGCGCTGCCCATCCTGCAGTCGCTGACCGGCGGGAGCGGCAACGACCCGCAGGCGCTGGCCCTGGTGCCGACCCGTGAGCTGGCCGAGCAGGTCTCGCAGGCCGTGCACCGCTACGGCCGCGACCTCAACGTCCGGGTGCTGCCCGTCTACGGTGGGCAGCCCATCGGCCGTCAGCTGCAGGCCCTGTCGCGCGGCGTGCAGGTCGTCGTGGGCACCCCGGGCCGCGTGCTCGACCACATCAACCGCGGCACGCTGCACCTCGGCGACGTGCGCACCGTCGTGCTCGACGAGGCCGACGAGATGCTGGACATGGGCTTCGCCGAGGACATCGAGGCGATCCTGGCCGAGACGCCGGCCGAGCGGCAGACCGTGCTCTTCTCGGCCACCATGCCGCCCCGGATCGACGCCATCGCCCGCCGGCACCTGCGCGAGCCGGTGCGCATCCGGATGGCTCGCGAGGACGTGGCCCCGGGCGAGATGCCGCTGGTGCGCCAGAGCGCGTACATCGTGGGCCGCCCGTACAAGGCGGCGGCGCTCGGCCGCATCCTGGATGTCGAGGCCCCGACCGCGGCTATCGTCTTCTGCCGTACGCGGGAAGAAGTCGACTCGGTCACCGAGGCGCTCAACGGCCGTGGCTACCGGGCCGAGGCGTTGCACGGCGGCATGAGCCAGGACCAGCGCGACCGCGTGATGGGCCGGCTGCGCGGCGGCAGCACCGAACTGCTGGTGGCCACCGACGTCGCCGCCCGCGGCCTGGACGTCGAGCAGCTTACCCACGTCATCAACTTCAACGTGCCGTCCGCTCCCGAGGCCTACGTGCACCGCATCGGCCGGGTCGGCCGGGCCGGCCGCGAGGGCGTCGCGATCACCCTGGCCGAGCCGCGCGAGCAGCGCATGCTCAAGGCCATCGAGCGCCTGACCGGCCGCCGCATCCCGGTCGAGCGGCTGCCCACGGTGACCGACCTGCGCGCCCGCCGCCTCGAACTGACCCGTTCGACGCTGCAGGGCGCGCTCGAGGACGACGACCTGGACCGCTTCCGCGTGGTCATCGACTCGCTCACCGACGACGCCGACATCGAGACGGTCGCCCTGGCCGCCGTGAAGCTGCTGCACGAGGCGGCCGGCGGCGACGTGGACGAGCAAGAGATTCCGACGCCCGCCCCGCAGCGCCGCGACAAAGAGACTCGCCAGCGCCCCACCGACTCCGGCGTAACCCGCCTGTTCGTCGGCCTCGGCCGCCGCGCCGGCCTGCGTCCGCAAGACCTGGTGGGCGCCATCGCCGGCGAGTCCGGCCTGCCCGCCCGCGACGTCGGCGCCATCCAGATCACCGACCGTTTCTCGCTGGTCGAGGTGCCCGACTCGGCCGCCGACCGGGTCATCAAGGCCCTCTCCCGGGCCACCATCCGCGGCCGCCGCCCCACCGTCCGCCGGGAGCGCCACGGCCGCTGAACAGTGGCACCATCGGGGTATGTGTGACACCAGCGGCGGCCACGGACCGGTCTCGGCCGCGATGCCCAGGGCGGCCGAGGGCCCGGCGGCCGACCCGATCACCCTGCCCCCGGTCGACGAGGTCACCATCACCACGCTGGTCGACAACGTCTTCGACGCGCTGCTCGGGAGCGACGACCGGGTCACCCGGGCTCCGTTCGGGGCCGGCACGGCGACCGCGCCGCAGTTCGAGGACGGCCTGACGACCGTCGGGTTGCGGGCCGAGCACGGCTTCTCGGCGCTCGTCACGGTGCGGCGCGGGGATGACACGACGACCCTGCTGTTCGACACGGGACTGTCGCCGGACGCGATGGTCGTGAACGCCGACCGGCTCGGCCTCGACGTCGGCGGCCTGCAGGCGGTCGTCCTCAGCCACGGGCACTTCGACCACGCGGGCGGGCTCATCGGGCTGTCCCGCCAGCGCGGTGCGCGGGGGCTTCCCATGGTCATCCATCCGGGAAGCTGGGCTCGCCGCAAGCTGGCCACGCAAGAGTTGCCGACGTTGACAAGCGGGCCCTCGAGGGCGAGGGCTTCGAGGTGATCGAGCGGCGGCAGCCGTCGCTGCTCGCCAACGGCAGCGTACTCATCACGGGCGAGGTCGACCGTACGACCGAGTTCGAGCACGGCATGCCGCCGGCCCACCAGGCCTGGAACGGCACGACGTGGGAGCCCGATCCGCTCGTCGTCGACGATCAGGCGCTGGTGGTGAACCTGCGCGGCCGGGGCCTGGTCGTGCTCACCGGATGCGGCCACGCCGGGGCGATCAACATCGTCCGGCACGCGCAACGGCTCACCGGCATTCCGCAGCTGCACGCGCTGCTCGGCGGCCTGCACCTCAGCGGCCCGTACTTCAACCCGGTCATCGGCCCCACCGTCGAGGCGTTGCGGGCGGCCGGCCCCAGCCTGCTCGTTCCCGGTCACTGCACGGGCTGGCGAGCCCAGCACGCCTTCGCCGCGGCGCTGCCCGACGCCTGGGTTCCCAACGGCAGCGGCACGAAGTACACCTTGGCCGCCTAGGTCTGCAGCGTCTGGCTGGGTCGGCGGCCGAACGCGGCCCGGTAGTAGCCGGCGAACCGCCCCAGATTCGGGAAACCCCAGCGGTACGCGATGTCGGCCACCGTGTCGCCGCCGGCCGCGTCGGCGGCCTGCAGGTCGCGGTGGGCGCCGTCGAGGCGTACGCGGCGCAGGTAGGCCACCGGCGTGATGTCCAGATGCCGGCGGAACCCGGCCTGCAGGGCCCGCACCCCTATCCCCGAGGCGGCCGCGATCTGTTCCAGGGTGATCGGCTCGGTGGCGTTCGCCTCCATGTAGGCCACCGCCCGCCGGACCGCGGCCGGCGCCACCTGCCCGGCCCCGGGCGTGTAGCCCACGGTCATGGTGGTGTTCGGGAACACCGTGACAGCCGCCGTCGCCGCGGCCTCCACCGCGGCGGACAGCATGATCGGCTGGACGACCGGCCCGGCCAGCACGTCGGCCAGATAGGTCACGGTGGACGCCCACAGCCGGTTCGCGGCCGCCGAGACCGGGATCATCGCGTCGAACCGGAAGTCGGCCGGGTCGACGCCGAGCCGGCCGGCCACGCGGGCGACCGCCTCGACCGGGAACTGAGCCACGCGCAGGGCGGTGCGGTCCATGATGACGCCGAGTTCGAGGCCGGGTGGGAAGAGCAACGACTCGCCCCCGCCGGCCCGCGACCGCTGCCGGCCGGCCGTGACGTCGAGCCGGCCCTCCAGCACCGTGGCGGCCAGGACCGACTCGAAGGGCTCGGTCGTGATGGCGAGGCCGGTCCGGTATCGGGCCTGTTCGACGGTCAGCGCGCTCGTCCAGGCCGACCGCGACCGGAACAGGAAGTCGCGCGGGTTCCCGATCAGTCGCGGGCGGTGGTCGACGTAGCGCCGGGTCATGAGTTCCTGGAACTCGCCGAGGTCCCGGGACTCCACGGCGGCGCGCACAACCGGAAGCTCAAACGGTTCAGCACACATCGGGTCCTCCCTGGCGCAGGGTACGACCTGAGCGGCGCTCAGCGAAGTGCGGTCAGCCGCAGGGATGAAGCCCGTTCGGAGACATCGAGAAGATCATCATGCGATTGTGAGGACTGTGGGTGTCGTGTGGGCCGGCGGTGTCTGTTCCGCGCTGCTCGTCGTCGTGGCGTTCCAGGTCTCGACGCTCAACGGGCTGGCGGTCCTCATGCTGGCCAGCGCCGCCCTGGTCATGGCGGCGATCGCCGGCGGGGTGCGGCGGCACCGGCCGGCGTTCGCGCGGGCCTGGTGGCTGATCTTCACGTCGGTCGGGCTGGCGCTGGCCGGCAACGTCATCTTCGCCACGCTGCTGCCGACGTCGATCTCGACCAACGGCGCCGCCATCAACATCATCTACGGCATCACGTACCCGATCCTGTGCGCCGGCGTGGCCCTGCTGCCCAATCACGGGCGGCGCGGCGCGGCGGTGATCGGCCTGACCGAGAGCGCGATCATCGCGTGCGGGGCGGCGGTGATCTGGTGGATGGTGTTCGTCGATCCCACGCTCATCGACACCGGCGCCATCGACCAGCACGCGTACCTGCTGGTCGAACCGTTCCTCGACCTTGTCCTGCTGGGTTTCGGCGTACGCCTTCTGCTGCTCAGCGATTCCCGGTCGGTCTCGTACTGGCTGGTCGCCGCCTCCTGCGTGGTCCGGTTGACGGCCGACACCGCCTATCTGACCGTCGGCAGCAGCGCCGGCTTCCCGACCCCGGTCAGCATCGTGGGCTGGGTCGTCGGCAACGGCCTGCTGACCGTGGCCGCCCTGCACCCGTCCATGAAGCGGACCGTCGCCCTGCCGGACGGCCAGGCCTCCCTGGGCGGGCACGGCGGAACCCGCATCTACGTCGGCACGGTCGTCGCCGTTCCGATCCTCACCGGTCTGTTCCTGCTGCGCGAGGGCCTGAACGACACCCTGGGCAGCCTCGACGTGGTCGTCCCGATGATCGCCACCGCCATCACCTCGGCGCTGGTCGTGCAGCGGATGCGCCAGCTCAACCGGGTTGCCGCCGAGCGGGCGGCCGACCTCGAGACGGCCCTGTGCAACGAGGCCGAGCTGCAGCGGGAGCTGCGGTTCCGCTCCGAGCACGACGTGCTGACCAGCCTGCCCATGCGCTCGGTGCTGCACGACCGGCTCGCCGCCGCCCTGGACAGCGGACGGCCGGGCGCGTTGCTGCTGCTCGACCTGGACGGGTTCAAGGACGTCAACGACCGCTTCGGGCACGCTGTGGGCGACGAGCTGCTGGTGGCGGTGTCGGCCCGGCTGCGGGAGCTGTTCGACGGCGCGCTGGTGGCCCGCCTGCACAGCGACGAGTTCGCGGCGCTGCTCGAGGACGCGCCCCTGACCGACGCCTGGGCCACCACCGAGCGGGTGCTGACCGCCATGCGGCGCCCGCTGCCGGTGCAGGGTCACGAGCTGTTCGCCACGGTCAGCATGGGTCTGCGCGAGCTCGAGCCGGGTCTGCCGGCGGCGGATGTCTCCCGCGACGCCTATCTGGCCCTGCACGCGGCCAAGGAGGCCGGGAGGAACCAATTCGTTCTGTACGACGATCAGCTGCGCGAGAAGCGGCTGGCGACCGCCCGGACGGTGGAGCGGCTGCGCGAGGCCCTGACCCGCGACGAGTTCCTGGTCCACTACCAGCCGCTGATCCGCCTGGCCGACGAGCACATCGCCGGCGTCGAGGCGCTGATCCGGTGGCAGCCGGCGGGCGAGAAGATGGTGCCGCCGGACCGCTTCATCGGCGTCTCGGAGGACAGCGGCCTGATCGTGCCCATCGGGGCCTGGGTGCTGCGGGAGGCGTGCCGGGTGGTGGCCGGCTGGCACCACCGGCACGGCACGGTGATCTCGGTCAACGTGTCGCCCCGGCAGCTGCGCGAGCCCGGCTTCGGCCTGATGGTGCTGGACGCCCTGCAGACCTCGGGGCTGCCGCCGCAGGCCCTCATCCTGGAGATCACCGAGGGTGTGCTGGTCGACTCGGGCCTGGTCACCGAGCAGGCGATCAGCCACCTTTCCATGCTGCGCTCGCACGGCGTACGGGTCGCGGTCGACGACTTCGGCACCGGGTACTCGTCGCTGGCGTATCTGCGGGACCTGCCGATCGACCACGTCAAGATCGACCGCTCCTTCATGCCCGCTCCCGGCCAGCCCGATCCGGCCGCCCGCACGTTGGTCAAGGCGATCATCGACCTCGCCTCGGGCCTGCGCCTGGGCACGATCGCCGAGGGCGTCGAGACCGCCGAGCAGGTGCAACTGCTGCGCGAGCTGGGGTGCGAGCGGGCGCAGGGGTTCTATTTCTCCCGCCCGGTGCCGGAGGCCGACGCGGCCCGCCTGATCGGCGAATCCCGCGACCGCCTCACGAGCGGGTGAGCCCTGCCGATCAGAAGGGCACCGACGAAGATCAGGAGGGCCCGCACGGTGACGCACTCCGTCCTCGACCGCGCGGCCATCCGTGCCTCGGCCCCGGCGGGCGGCGGGAGCGAGCCCGGCACCCGGCTCTGGAAGGCCTGGCTGGCCGGCGCCGTCGCCTTCTGTGTCGGGCAATCGTTCCTCGACCCCACCGGCCCCGTCGGCGGCTCGATGGCGTTCGCCATGCCGGTGCTCTTCAGCGCCGGGATCGTCGCCGGTGTGGTGCGCAACCGGCCCCGGCCGCGCTGGCCCTGGCTCCTGCTGGCGTCGGCCGGCCTGGTCATGGTGGCCGGCTTCGTCATCTGGGTCTCGGGCGCCGGCACGGCCGCCTTCGCGATCTTCATGGCCGTGTACCCGCTGGAGGCGGTGGCCCTGCTGCTGATCATGCGGGGCACCTCGTTCCGGCAGGACCGGGCGGGACTGCTGGACACCGCGATGATCAGCGTGCTGCTGGCGCTGGCCTGCTGGCTGCTGGTCATCACCCCGCTGCTGCGGCTCAACGATTCGCTGCCCGGTGACGCGCTGTCGGCGCTGTTCCCCTTCGGCGACGTGCTGCTGCTCGGCGTGCTGATCCGCTTCTTCACCTCCAAGGGCCTGCGTAACGCCTCCTTCTGGCAGATCAGCGCCTCACTGCTGCTGCAGACCGTCTCGCACCTGTCCACGCTGCTGCCGTTCATCTCGTCGCTCAAGGCGGCCGACCTGCAGCCGCTCACCTCGTTGTCGGCCTTCCTGATGGCCGGCGCGGCCCTGCACCCGTCGATGCGCATGCTGACCGGGCAGCCGCTGCGCCCGGTGGCCGAGACCTCGCCGGCCCGCGTGCTGCTGGTCAACGTGGCCTGCATGGCCGCCCCGGCGCTGCTCATCGCCCAGGGCGTGCTGCAGGACGGCCAGGTCGACTGGCTCGCCGCCGGGGTCGGCTGCATCATCCTGTTCGCGCTGCTGGCGTTGCGCATGGTCGACCTGGTCGGCCAGGTGCAGGACAAGGCCCGTCAGCTCGACGCGGTGGCCCACATCGACGCGCTCACCACGCTGCCCAACCGCCGGGCCTGGGATCTCGAGCTGTCCCGCCGGATAGCCGGCGCCCGCCGCCACGGCACGCCCGTGGTGGTCGCCATCATCGACCTCGACCGCTTCAAGCTGTACAACGACGAGCACGGCCACCAGGGCGGCGACGAGCTGCTGAGCCTGGCCGCGCACGCCTGGCGGGCCGAGCTGCGCCCGGAGGACCTGCTGGCCCGTTACGGCGGCGAGGAGTTCGGCGCGATCTTCGACCACTCCAAGCTGGCCGACGCCGACATCATCATCGAGCGGCTGCAGGCGGTGACCCCGCACGGCCAGACGTTCTCGGCCGGGGCCGCCCAATGGGACGGCGTCGAATCGGCCGCCGACCTGCTGGCCCGGGCCGACGCCGCCCTCTACGCGGCCAAGCGGGCCGGGCGGAATCGCCTCTACGTCTCGAGCAACCGCTAGGAAGACACGCGCAACACGTCGCCGAGCCTTCGTTTCCTTCGTACGACCGACTCCCCGCCGACCACAGCCAGGAGCACAGCCGCCAACGCCCCTACGGTCACCAGCTCGACGGTCCACCACGGCACCACCGTCACCGGAACCGCCACCTGCCCGGTCAGCACGTTCAGGGCCAGCGGTCCGAGCGTGAGCCAGGCCAGCAGCGCCCCCAGCAGCGGCCCGGACACCGCCGCCACCACCGCCACCGGCAACAGCTCACCGGCCGCGACCCGATGCGTGTCCCGCGGCCGCAGCCCCAGCGTCCGCAGGCGGGCCAGCGTCTCCCACCGCTCCGGCGCGCCCGCCGCGGCGGCCAGCGCGAAGCCGAGCAGGCCCAGTGCGAGCAGCGTCACCGCGGCGATCACGTAGAGCCGGACCAGACCCTCGGTCAACGGCGCCGTACGGCGGTCCTCGGCCACCTCGGCCCGGGTGACCAGCCGTCCGTCGGCGCCGGTGGCCCGGATCGCCGCGGCCGCGCCGGATCCGGTCGCCCACACCGTGTCGGGCTCCCAGTCGAGCCCGGCCGCCTTGGCCGCCGCCACGTCGACCACGATCACGTCTTCTCCGGTGCCGATGGCCGGCGCGACCCCGATCGCAGCCATCTGGATCGCGCTGTTCGTCTGCAGCGGCAGCCGGAAGTCGAGGCCGGGCCGCAGGCTGCCGTCGCCGGTGCGGACCAGCGCCGGAACAGTGTCGCCGTCGGCCGCGGTGAGCCCGGCCGGAGCGGGCAGGCCGGGCAGGGGAGTGCCGGCCAGCAGCCGCCGGAAGGCCGCGGTGTCCACCACGATCAGTCGGGCCACGATCGAGGTGGAGTCGGCGATGAAGCGCTCGCTCTCGACCACCCGGGCCGGGACGGCCGCCTCGACCCCGGGCGCGGCGGCGACCCGGGTGGCGATGTCGGCGGTGGAACCGGACGCCTCCAGGCCCACGGTGAGCCTCGCGTCGGCCCCGACGGCCTGCCACGCGCCGTCGGACAACCCACGGTCGGTGGTGGCCTGCAGCGTGACCGCGAACGAGGCCAGCGCGATCGCGGTCGTGACGGCCAGGGCGGGCAGCATCCGCGACGACGTGGCGGCGGCCCGGGCCGCCGCGAACAGCCCCAGCGACCGCCGCGAGCGCAGCGACAGCCGCAGCACCGCCCCGGTGGCGGGCGGCAACAACCGTACGAGAAGCAAGGAAACCGCCAGCGCCCCGAGCGCGGGCGCGGCGGAGGCCAGCCCCGTCTCGATGCCCCGCTGGCGCAGGGCGACCAGGGCCCCCACCGCGAGCAGGACCACGGCCGCGTCGATGGCGGCTCGGCGCAGCCGGACGGTGCGCCTGGCCCACCGGCGGGCGCTGCGGTTGGCCGGGGCGCGCTTGTCCCGGGTGGCCCGGGCCGCCGCGAGCGTCCCGAAGGCCGGCCCGGCGGCGATGGCCAGCACCACGAACGGCAGCACCCAGATCAGGGAGGCGCTGCCGGTGAGGACGGCGGCCAGCGCGAGCCCGATTGCGGCCGCGGGCACGGTCACCGCCACCGATTCGACGGCCAGTTCGGCGGCCAGCGCGGGCAGGGCGGCGCCCCGCTGCCGGGCGGTGGCCAACGCCGTCGTACGCCGCCGGGTCAGCAGATCCGCGGCCAGGCTCACCACCAGCAGGGCACCGGCCAGCAGGGCCAGCAGCAGCACGGAGGCCTGAGGCGTGGCGGTGGCGATCTGGTTCCGCAGGTCGCGCAGCACGCTGTCGAGCTGGGTGGCCCACTTGAGCGACGTGTCACGCTCGGCCGAGACCGCCGACAACCCCTTGAGCGTGGCCACCGAGTCGGCCAGGTTCTGAGCCGAGGCCCAGGTCAGCTTGTCCGGGTCGGCGTCGAAGCGCACGCCGCGGCGCAGCTGGTCGGAGCGGAAGGCCAGCCGGGCGTCGGGCAGCGACTCGTCGGAGAGCAGGCCGCCGAACCGGGTGCTGCCCAGGCCGTCGCGGTTGGCGGCCGGCTGCAGCAGCCACGGCACGAGTCGCCAGGCCGGATCGCCCGGGTCGACGGGCCGGAAGATGCCGCTGACGCGGACGTCGTACGGGGTCCGGCGATCGTCCTGGACGGGGATCCGGTCGCCCGGGCGCACGCCCAGCGCGGCCGCCTCCGCCTCGGACACGCCGACGTGGATCGGCCACGGGGCGCCGTTGAGCGGGATCTCGATGCTGTCGTCGCTGGTCGAGGGGCCCGGCGCCTTGCCCGCGACCCAGGTGACCCGCGGGTCGCCTCCGTCGCCGCGGCGCAGGTACTCCAACTGCAGGCGGCGCTGCACGCTGCCGTCGGTGACCGCCATCGAGATGCTGGAGACCGTCGTGACCGGCGTCTGCAGCGCGGCCTGCAGCTCGGGGCTGAGGTCGTCCTGGGCCAGATGCCCGAGCGAGGCCACGTCCTGGGCGAGCAGCGGGGCGCGCTGACGGCCGCCGGTCGGCCCGTAGTCGTCCGGCCAGTCCGCTTCCACCCGCACCGCGGCGTCGTCGGCGGCCCGCCGCACGGCGTCCCGGGTGGCCTCGTCCGACGTCGCCCGCAGCACCGGCGGCGTCGCCCCGGCCAGCAGGGCCACGACGGCGACCACCACGGCCACCAGCAGCAGGGGACCGGCGTCGGCCCGGGCCCGCCCGCGCACGCTGGGCCAGTGCAGCGCGATCACGACGCCACCCGCAGATGCGCCGCGTCGGCCCGGCTCACCTGGATCAGCACCGCGGCCCCGGCGGCCAGCGCGCAGCCCCCGGCCAGCACGGCCAGCAGCGCGATCTCGCCCGCCCAGGGCCAGTGCGCCACCGCCGCCGGCACGGCCGCCGCCCCGGTGTCCGAGCGGATCAGCAACGGCGCCACCAGCCACGTGGTGAGCGCCCCAACGCCGGCCCCGGCCACCAGCAGCGGCAGCACCACGGCGGCCTGCTCGCCCAGCAGCGCGGTCCGGATGCCCCGCCGCGAGACGCCCAGGCCGCGCAGCCGGGCCACCTCGACCGCCCGCAGCTGCATGTCGCAGGTGACCTGCAGCAGCACGCCACCGAGCAGAAGCACGACGGCCGCCGCCACGAGAACCCGCAGCACGGCCGGGAACGAGGCGCGCAGCGGGCTGCCGGTCAGCCGCTCGGCCTCGGCGGCCCGGGTGGTGACCGGGCCCAGGCTCAGCTCGCCGGCGTCGGCGTGGGCCGGGTCGCCGATCCACCAGGCGGTCACCGGCGAGTTCACGTTGCCGTGCACGGCCAGGGCACGGGTCAGCCAGTCGATGTCGGTCAGCAACGCGGCGCCTCCGGGCGCCGACGGCACCTCGTCCACGATCTCGGCGATGGTCGCGTCCACCGGCGTCTGGTCGACGGCGAAGGTGATGTCGGCGCCGCGCCGGGCGCCGACCTCGGCCGCGAACCGTTTCGAGACGACCACCGGCACCGGGCCGGGGTCGGCGAAGGCGGTGGCAACCAGGACGCGGCTCGACGGCGTGGTGTCGGCGAAGCTGACCGCGCTGCTCAGCCGCAGCCGGGCGCCGTCGGCCGCGACCTTCGGGTCGAGCAGCTGCCGGGCGTCGGGTTCGGCCGCCCGGACCGTCCAGGCCGAGGCGGGCGGCTCGGGCAGCGTCACGGTGGCGTCGATCGCGGTCACGTACTGGATGCCGGACTCGCCGAGCACCGACAGCGTTACGCCGACCAGCCGCAGCCCGGGCACCTTGACGCAGTCCGCCACGGCGTGACGGCGGCCGTCGAGCGGCACCGGGTCGCCGTCGCAGTTCGTCCGCAGCCCGGTCTCGTCCTGCAGCATCAGGTGCGGGGTGACGGCGATGGGCCGGGCGCCGGTGGCGGTGCCGGTGACGGCGAGGCTGCTGTTCACGGGCAGCGCCACTCCGGTCACGGCGGCCGGCGGGACCAGCGTACGAGTGACCCCGGCCCAGCCGCCGTCGTGCTCGACCCGTCCCCGCAGCAACGACCCGGCCTCCCGGGTGTCGACGGCGACCAGCTGCGGCGCCGATTCCGGACCGCCGAGCCACTGCCCGACCACGATGTTCTGCTTGGCCACCGGGCTGATCACCCCGCCGGTGGCCGCCCGGACCTCAGCGCTCTGGCCGGTGACCGGCGCGGCGGCGAGCGAGACGGCGAGGTCGGTGCCCACCGAGAGGTCGGCCTGCTCGCGCTGCGAGGTGTGCCAGGTCGAGCCGAACGCCGTCCCGAATGTCGCGGCCGCGCAGCCCAGGCAGATCAGCAGCCCGGCGGCCAGCGCCTGCGGGCGACGGGCGGCCCCGGAGGTGGCCAGCGAGAGCGTGAAGCCGCGGGCCCGGCCGGCCAGCCGCTCGGCGCCGCGCAGCAGGGGCGGCAGGGCCCGCAGCAGCAAGGCCGACCCGGCCACCAGGATCAGGGCGGGCGCGAGGATGCGTACGGCATCGGCCCGCGAGCCCGCCGCGGCCGGTTGCGACCGCAGCTGCCACCAGCCGACCGCGGCCAGCGCCACCAGCAGCAGGTCGAGCCCCGACCGGGCCAGCAGCTCACGGTGGCGTCGGCGGTCGCCCGGGTCGACGGCGGGCCGGGACGACAACACGACGTGGAGGGCGGCCAGCGCGAGCGCCCCGCACACCACGACCAGCACCTGAGTCCACCTGACGGTGACCGGAGAGGTGAGTCCCGCGCCGGACAACGGCGGAAGGTGGCTCAGCCCGGCGTACAGCAGCGACGAGAGGGGCACCGACAGCAGGACGGCGATCGCCGCGATCGCGCCGGCCTCCGTCGCGGCCACGGCGGTGAACTGCCCCCGGCTCGTTCCCAGCGCCGCCAGCAGGTCGAACTCGGTGGTCCGGACGCCGGTGGTGAGCCGCCCGGCCAGGGCCAGCGCGATGGCCGTCAGCACCAGGCCGATCACGGCCAGCGCCAGCACCGACCCCGAGGTGAGCTGCTGCTGATCGCGGGCGGCCAGCAGCAGCTGGGGGAGAGGCGACGAGACGCGCTGGATCTCGACCCGCTCGCCGAGCGTGCCCTCCAGCTTGCGGTTGGCTCCGAGCAGCGAGGCGGTGAGCCGGTTCAGGCCCTGCTCGGTGGGCGCGGACAGGTCGGGGCGGGCGGTGACCTCGAGCCGGCTGAGCGCGTTGCGGCCGGAGAGCAGCACGTCCAGGTCGACCAGGAACGGCCCGTACGCACGGATCTGCCGGGCCGAGGTGCTTTCCGGCGGGTCGGGGTCGAACCCGGTGCCGCCGAGGGGATCGCGGTCCCAGCCGGCGTCCTGCAGCGGCCGGACGACGGCGACCACCTTCACGGCGACCGGCCCGTTCGGCGTACGACCCAATTCCGGCCCGAACGCCACGCGATCACCCACCTTGAGCCCCAGCAGCCGCGCGGTGCTCTGCAGAACCGCGGCCTCGTTCGTCGCCGGGCGCGGCCACCGCCCCGAGACCAGCGCGGCCCGGTCCGGCAGGTCCTGGATGGAGGCCAGATAACCGCCGCCCTGCACCCCGTCCGACTCCCCGCCGGCCAGGGGCAGCGTCCGCAGGGCGCCCGAGGCGCGGGTCATTGTGGTCGCCGTGAACGGCGCGACCGCCGTGGTCAGCACCTGCCGCGAGTCCGCCGCGACCGAGCGCGCGTCCTTGGCGGCCACGGCGCCGACGTACGCGGTGACCGTGACGTCGTCCGGGTCGGCCCGGGCCGCCGAGACCTCCACCGCGCGCTCCGACGTCCGGGTGACCAGCAGCGCGCTCGTGCCCAGCAGGGTGGTGCCGACGACCAGGATGGTGAGCAGCGAGGCCAGCAGCGGCCAGTGCGCGCGGGCTCGCCGGAGGACGAGCTCGATCACGTGAGCACTCGGCCGTCGCTGATCCGGATGACCCGGTCGGCCAGCGCCATCATGACCGGGTCGTGGGTGGCCACGACGGCCGTCACGCCCTCGGACTCGACCACCCCCCGCAGCAGGCCCATCACGGCCAGGCCGGTCTCGGCGTCGAGCTGGCCGGTCGGCTCGTCGGCCACCAGCAGGCGCGGGCTGGCGGCCAGGGCGCGGGCGATCGCCACCCGCTGCTGCTGGCCGCCGGAGAGCTCGCCCGGTCGCTGCTGGGCGTGGTCGGCCAGCCCGACCAGGTCGAGCAGCAGGCCGACGCGGCGCTCGCGCTCGGCCGGCTCGGCGCGGGCCAGCCGCAGCGGGACGCCCACGTTCTCGGCCGCGGAGAGCACCGGGATCAGGCCGAACGTCTGGAACACGTACGACACCTTGTCCCGCCGCAGCTGGGACAGCCCGTCCTCGTCGAGTCCGGTGACCTCGAGCCCGTCCACCGTCACCGTGCCCGAGTCGGGGCGGTCGAGCCCGCCGATCACGTTGAGCAGGGTGGTCTTGCCCGAGCCGGAACGGCCGACCAGGGCCACCATCGTGCCCGGCTCGACCTCGAACGAGACGTCGCTCAGGGCGTGGACGGCGGCCGGGCCCGAACCGAAGGTGCGGCTGACCCCGCGTACGGTCAATAACGCGCTGGTCATGCGTCGGGCCGGATCGTGATGTGATCGGGTTCCAGCGCCAGGCGCACCCGCCGGGTCAGGGCCAGCGCCTCCCGGTAGTCGCGCGGCACCTGGATGCGCCCGGCCCGGTCCATCACGGCGTACTCCTCGGCTATGACATGCGTGCCGCCGTCGTCGGCCGTGGCCGTGCGGCGCAGCACCTCGCTGCTGGTGCGGCCGTCGCGGATGGCGACCGTCCGCTCGACCTGGCCGCTGACCGCGGGATCGTGGGTGACCACGACGACGGTGACGCCGAGGTCGCGGTTGACGTCTCGCAGCGCGCCGAACACCTCGGCCGAGGTGGCCGTGTCGAGCTCGCCGGTGGGCTCGTCGGCCAGCAGCACGTGCGGCTGGTTGGCCAGGGCGACCGCGATGGCCACGCGCATCTGCTGGCCGCCGGAGAGCTGACCGGGCTTGCGGTCGGCGTACGCGCTGACACCCAGCGCCTCCAGCAGCTCGGCCGACCGCTTGCGGCGTTCGCCGGCCGAGGTGCGGGCGGCGGTCATCGGCAGGTCGACCATCTGCCGCGCGGTCAGGTACGGGATGAGGTTGCTCGCCGTCTGCTGCCGGACGAACCCGACCGTGTGCCGCCGGTAACGCACGCGGTCGGCCCGGGACATGGCCAGCAGGTCCCACTGTTCGACGTGGGCCCGTCCCGCCGTCGGCGCGTCCACCCCGGCCAGGATCGACAGCAGCGTCGACTTGCCGGAACCCGAGGCGCCCACGACGGCGATCATCTCGCCCTTCTCGACCACCAGGTCGAGCCCCTGCAACGCCTGGACCTCGACCGGGCCGGTCTGATAGATGCGCACCAGGCTCTCGCACACGATGAGCGTCATCCCCACCACCCCCGATTCGGTGATCACTGTTATATCCGATCAGGTGGTAACCGTGTCGGCCTGCCGACTTCCCGATAACCAGGCCCGGGGCGAGCGGTGCACTGGCAGTTATTCAACCGGGGAGGGACTGCCATGGCTGCCAAGATGCTCGTCACCCTGCTGGAGCCGCGGGACGCGGCGACCGTCCGCGAGACCGGGGTGGAGGTGCTGGCCGAATATCCCGATTCCCTGCTCGTACGCGGTTCGGACGCCCAGCTGGCCGAGCTGACCGGTCGCGGCGTCGAGGCGACCGCCCTGCCCGAGCAAGCCACGCAGGTCGCCGGGTCGAGGTTCGCCTTCGCCGACGCGGTCCGCGCCCAGGACGAGGTGCCGATCGAGCAGAATTCCGGCCGTACGGCGTACTACCTGGTCAAATTGGCCGGACCGGCCGCCCCCGAATGGCTCGGCGCGGTGCGCTCGCTCGGCGGCACGGTGCTCGACACCGTCCCCGGCTTCACGCTGCTGATCGGGCTGCTGCCCGAGCGGGTGGCCGCGCTGTCGGCCGAGCCCTGGGTCGAGGACGTCACCCCGTACCGCCCGGCCATGAAGGTCTCGTCCAAGCTGCGCCGCGACCTGCGGACCGAGCTGGGCGCCTCGCTGCTGACCGCGGTCGCCGCCGAGGATCTGACCGGGGCCGACTCGCAGCGGGTGGAGGTCACCGTCTTCCCCGGCGAGAGCACGGCCGAGGTGTCGGCCCGCATCCGCACGGCCGGCGGGGTCGTGATTTCCACTTCCGGGCGTACGGTCGTGGCCGAGGCGGGTCCGTCGGTGATCGCCGACGTCGCCGCCACCCAGGGCGTGCAGGCCGTCCTGCCGTTCGCCTTCGCCGAGCTGCACAACGACCGCGCGCTCACCGTGATGGGCGTGCCCACCGGCCACACCTTCGCCGGCCGTACGGTGACCGGGCGCGGCCAGCTCGTCGGGATCGCCGACTCCGGGCTCGACAGCGGCGACCCGCAGCACATCCACCCCGACCTGCAGGGCCGCGTCCGCCACCTGACCAGCCTGCCGGCCAAGCCCGCCCTGGCCCCGTTCCTGACGGACCCGCCGATGAGCGACGACGGCCCGGCCGACGAGGAGTCCGGCCACGGCACCCACGTCGCCGGCTCGGTGCTCGGCGACGGGTCCGCGGCCAAGGCCATCGGCTCGGCGTTCGTGCCGGCCGGGGCGGCTCCCGAGGCTGAGGTCTTCTTCCAGGCCATCGGCCAGCACGTGAACTGGAAGACCGCGGCCCAGCTGATCGCCGAGGGCGTCGACGTCGACCCGGCCGACTGGCCGCCGCCGGCCGACGGCCTGTACGGGCTGCCGGACGACCTCGCCGAGCTGTTCACCCCGGCCCACGCGGCCGGCGTCCGCATCCACACCAACTCGTGGGGCGCCGCCAACTCGGGGATCTACAACGCCTCATCGCGGGCCGTCGACAAGTTCGTCTGGAACAACCCGGACATGCTGATCCTGTTCTCGGCCGGCAACGACGGCAAGGACGTCAACGGCAACGGCGTGGTCGACCCCGACTCGATCGGGACGCCCGCGACCGCCAAGAACTGCCTGACCGTGGGGGCCAGCGAGAACGACCGCCCACGGGGCTCGGTCCCGCCGCCCGGCCGCGACCTCAACTGGAGCCAGACGGTCAAGTTCCCGCGGCTCACGGCGGCCGGGCACGTGTCGGACGACGTGAACGGGATGGCCTGCTTCTCGTCGCGTGGGCCGACCGACGACGGGCGGATCAAGCCGGACGTGGTCGCGCCGGGCACCAACGTGCTGTCGCTGCGCTCGTCGGCGCTGCCGCCGGGCGACGAGCCGTTGTGGGGCAGCCTGCCGGCCGGTCACGAGCTGCGGGAGCTGTACTGCTGGAGCGGTGGGACCAGCATGTCGACGCCGCTCGTGGCCGGGGCAGCCGCCCTCGTACGCGA
This sequence comes from Paractinoplanes pyxinae, assembly GCF_026626335.1. GTDB lineage: Bacteria > Actinomycetota > Actinomycetes > Mycobacteriales > Micromonosporaceae > Actinoplanes > Actinoplanes pyxinae. The sequence continues at coordinate 682,112 of NZ_JAPNTZ010000001.1, forward strand.
ACGCCTGACCGCCGACGGCGGCGCGCCCTCGGCCGCTCTGCTCAAGGCCGTGCTCATCAACGGCGCGGCCACGATGAGCGGCCAGTTCGCCGGCGAGATCAGCGCCGGGCCCAACAACGTGTGCGGGTTCGGCCGGGTCGACGTCACTGCCGCCCTGGCCCCCGCGCCCGACGAGCAACTGCGCTACGACGACTCGTCCGACGGCGTGGCCACGGGCCAGATGCGGCGCTACACCGTGCCCGCGTCCGAGGCCGAGACGCCGCTCAAGGTCACGCTGGTCTGGACCGACCCGCCGTCGCTGGAGGGCATCGGCTCGCTCGTCAACCAGCTCTACCTGCAGGTGCAGGCCCCGGACGGCACGGTCCTGGACGGCGACACCACGCCGTTCCCGACCGCCACCAACAACGTCCAGCAGGTCACGGTGCCCGCCCCGGCCCCCGGCACCTACACCGTGCGCGTGCGCGGCGTGTCGGTCCCCGGCAGCCCGTCGCAGCCCTACGCCGTGGTCGTCTCGGGCGGCACCGACCTCGTGCGCTGAATATCTACACTGCTCGACATGCGAGCACTGTGGACGGCGGCCGGTGCCCTAGTGGTGGCGCTGGCCGCCGGGTGCGGTCAGGGCGTGGGCGAGATCGACCGCAGCGAGCTCTCCCACGACATACCGCAGATCAGGTCGCTCCGCCTGATCGACGCCCTGCCCGAGCCGGCCGACCTCGGGCCGGGGTGGACGCTCGACACCACGTCCGTCGACGACGAGGACTACTACAACGAGTACGCGATCTCCGAGGTCGCCCGGAACTGCGAGGGCGCGTCGCCCACAGCGGCCGAGCTGACCGAGCCGAACGAGTACACCGCGTCCGTCTCGATGGAGCCGGAGGAGGGGCCGGGCCATCTGTGGGTCCGGATCGCGGTGGACAGCCCGGCCGGCTCGGCCGACCGGCTGGCCCTGATCCGCGCGGCCTACGAGAGCTGCGAGGTCGAGGGTCAGTCGTACCAGATGCTGAAGCCGGCCGGTGTCGACGCCGACGAGTCCTTCGGCGTGCGGATCACCGAGGGCTCGCAGGTCTTCACCTGGGTCTACGCGCGGCACGGCGGCCTGGTGGTGGCGCTCTCCGGGCGCGAGGGCGTGGACGCCGAGCCGCTGCTGCCGAAGGCGATGGCCGAGGCGCGGGCCGCGGTCGAGCGCTAGGCCCGGCTCTCGGCCAGAGTGGCCAGCTGACCGGTGACGGCGCCCCAGCCCTCGAAGAAGCCCAGCTTCTCGTGGTGCTCGCGGGCCGACGGGTCGCCGTGGCGGACGAGGACGCGGTAGTCGGTGCCGTCCGGGTGGTCGGCGAAGGTGATCTCGGCGGTCAGCGCGACCGGCTGGGGACTGGTGGGCCGCCACGAGCTGTCGACCGCGTTGGTGAAGACGAGGCGTTGCTCGTCCTCGACGAGGAGGAACAGCGCGTCCATGTGCGGGGCGAAGGTGACGCCGTCGTCGTCGCTCATCCGGGTCACGAGGCCGCCGCCGGGGCGGGCCTCCAACTGGTCGACGCGGCACACGGTGGGGGCCGGGATCCACCACTGCGCGAAGCGGTCCGGGTCGGTCCAGGCCCGCCACACGGTTGCCCGCGGGGCCCGGATGACACGCTGCAGGGTCAGGTCGAGGTCGGGGTTCACGGCGAGTTCTCCTCTTCGGTGACGAATTGCTCGAGGCGGTCGGTGCGCTGCTGCCAGATGTCGCGCTGCTCGGCCAGCCAGTCCTCGACGACGGCCAGACGCTGACGGTTGAGGACGCAGGTGCGTACGCGCCCGGCCTTCGTCGTGCGGATGAGGCCGGCCGACTCGAGCGTGCGCACGTGCTTCATGAAGGACGGCAGGGTCATCGGGAAGGCGCCGGCCAGCTCACCCACGCTCGCCGGCCCCGACCCGAGCCGCCGGACGACACCGCGCCGGGTCGGGTCGGCCAGAGCCACGAAGACGTCGTCGAGCTGCGCCGAATACTGTGCCACGCGGCTAAGTATTGCCCGCCCGGATAGTTAGCGCAAGGGCTAACTATCGGCAAGCGGATACTGGTCGGGTGACGGGGAAGCGGATGCCGGCCATTTTCGGGTACGGGTCACTGGTCGCGCCGGAGACGATCGACGGGCTCGGCGGGCGCCACCCGCGCCGGGCCCGCCTCCGTGGATGGACCCGCACCTGGAACGTCTGCACCGACAACACGGCGAACGGCCCCGTCGTCTATCAAGACGTAGCCGATGGCACTCGCCCGCCCATCCAGGTCCTTTTCCTGACCATCGAGCGAGCCGCCGCCGGTGGTTTCCGTGGGGCTGCTTCGGGCACGGCCGCCGCTGGTGGTTCTCGTGGGGCCGCTTCGGGCGTCGCCGCGGCCGGCAGTTCTCTTGCGGCCGCATCGGGCGTCGCCGCCGCTGGCAGTTCTCGTGGGCCCGCACCGGGCATCGGCGCCGCTGGCAGTTCTCATGGGGGCGCATCGGGCGTCGCCGCTGCCGGCGGTTCTGGTGGGGCCGCTTCGGGCGTCGCCGCTGCTGGCGGTTCTGGTGGGAGCGCTTCAGGCGTCGCCGCGGCCGGCGGTTCTGGTGGGGGCGCTTCGGGCGTCGCCGTCACCGGTCAGGGTGAGCCCACGTTCGGCGCCATTCGCGCCGCGGCACCGATCGGGTCGGCCGGCGCCGGTGCGGAACCAGCCGCCCGGTCCGCGTCCGACGCGGCCAGGGCCGAGCAGGCTGCGGTCGAGGGCGTGCTTTTCGAGCTGCCCGAGGAGAAGTTGCCGGCATTGGACGCGCGCGAGGGCAACTACACGCGGGTCGCGGTTGACGTTGAAGGGTTCGGGACGGCGTGGACGTATGTCGCCCGGCCCGAGAGCGCCGAGCGGGCCCGGCGGGGCATCGCGGCCGGGACGGCCCGCATCCGCCAGGACTACCTGGCCACGGTGGTCGCGGCGTTCGGAGCCTACGGGGACATGCCACCGCCGTATCCGCTGCCGGCGCCCGTGGTTCCGCTCCTCCGCATCCGCCGCTGACGACGCAGCATGTTCACACCTTGGACGCAACGTTGTAATGGGAGCGCTCCCATGTAAACATGACGGTCAATGTCTGACCGGTCGTGAGGACACACCATGCGCTCACTCGGATCGGCCGCGCTTGTCGGAGCGCTCGGCCTTTCTGTCATTGCTGTGCCCGCCCTGTTCATCCCCGCGCAGGCCACCGCCGCCCTGCCCAACACCGCCGCGCCTGCTCGGGCCGCCGCCCTGCCCACCGCTGGCAGTGTGGCCCTTGCCCAAGCCGACGCTGCGGCGTCTGTTCGGGCCGCTGCTGTCCTGCCCTACCTGGACCCGTCGCTGCCGGTGGCCGACCGCGTCGCCGACCTGCTCGGGCGGATGACGCTCGACGACAAGGTCGGGCAGATGACGCAGTCGGAGCGGGGGACGACCACGGCGGCCGACGTCACCTCGTACCGGGTGGGGTCGGTGCTCTCGGGTGGCGGGTCGGCGCCCTCGCCGAACACGCCGGCCGGCTGGGCCGACATGTATGACAGCTATCAGCGCGGCGCCCTGGCCACCCCGCTGCAAATCCCGATCATCTACGGCATCGACGCCGTGCACGGCAACAACAATGTGCCGGGGTCGACCATCTTTCCGCACAACATCGGACTGGGTGCGACACGCGATCCGGCGCTTGTTGAGCGAATTGGTCGCGCGACCGCCGAGGAAGTGAGCGGAGCCGGCCAGGATTGGACGTTTGCGCCGTGCCTGTGCGTTGCGCGCAACGACCGATGGGGGCGCACCTACGAGTCGTACGGGGAAAAGCCGGAGCTGGCGACGGCCATGACCACCATCGTGGACGGCCTGCAGGACAACGGCGTGCTCGCCACGGCCAAGCACTACATCGGGGACGGCGGCACGACCGGCGGCGTCGACCAGGGCAACACCGAGATCAGCGAGGCCGAGCTGCGAAACGTGCATCTTCCGCCATTCAAAGCAGCCATCGAGCGTGGCGTCGGGTCGGTGATGCTGTCGTTCAGCAGCTTCAACGGCACGAAGCTGCACAGTCACAAGTATCTGGTCACCGACCTGCTCAAGGGCGAACTCGGCTTCACCGGTTTCGTCGTCTCGGACTGGGCGGCCATCGACCAGCTCGACGGCCAGCGCGGCTTCACCCAGGCCGAGGTGGTCATCGCGTTCAATGCCGGCCTCGACATGGCGATGGTGCCGACCGACTGGAAAGTGTTCGTCGGCTACCTGAAGGCGGCCGTGCAGGCGGGGCAGATCCCGATGGCGCGAGTCGACGACGCCAACCGGCGCATCCTCACCAAGAAGTTCGAGCTCGGCTTGTTCGAGAAACCGTACGCGGACCGCAGTTTCGCTTCGACGATCGGGAGCGCCGAGCACCGTGCGCTGGCCCGGCAGGCCGTGCGGCAGTCGCAGGTGCTGCTGAAGAAGGGGATCCTGCCGCTGGCCAAGACCGGCGGCAAGATCTTCGTGGCCGGCAAGAGCGCCGACGACCTGGGCAACCAGAGCGGTGGCTGGACGCTGAGCTGGCAGGGTGCGAGCGGTAACACGGTCCCTGGAACGTCGATCCTGTCCGGCATCCGGACTGCGGTCGGCAGCGGCGCCACGGTGACTTACAACCGCGACGGTACGGGCATCGACAGCTCGTATCGCGCGGCGATCGCAGTGGTGGGCGAAACCCCGTACGCGGAAGGAGAGGGAGATCGCCCCGGCGCGATGACCCTGGACGCGACCGACCTGGCCACGCTGTCCCGCCTGCGGGCGTCGGGTGTGCCGGTGATCGTGGTGCTGGTCTCCGGCCGCCCGCTGGACATCGCAGCCGAGCTGAGCAGCTGGAACGCGCTGATCGCGGCCTGGCTGCCCGGCACCGAGGGCGCAGGCGTGGCCGACGTCCTCTTCGGCGACTACGCCCCGACCGGCAAGCTGCCCGTGACGTGGATGCAGTCCGCCGCCCAGCAACCCATCAACGACGGCGACGGCAAGACACCGCTTTTCCCGTACGGCTATGGCCTGACCTATGCAGACACGTCGCCCGACACAACCGCACCGACCGTTCCCGGCGTGCCCGTGGCCGCTTCAGTGACCAGCAGTGGGCTGACGCTCTCGTGGACGCCATCAGCCGACACCGGCGGCAGCGGCCTGGCCGGCTACGACGTCTACCGGGACGGTGTCCTGATCGGCTCGCCCACCACAGCCACCCACACGGTGACGGGCTTGACCCCAGCCACCCGCTACGAGTTCACCGTGGCCGCGCGGGACACAGCCGGAAACCGTTCCACCCGCTCAGCGGCACTAGCAGTGACAACAGCCGCCGGCACCCCGTCCGGTTCGTGCCGGGTCCGCTACACCACCAACGATTGGAGCACCGGCTTCACCGGCACGGTAGCCCTGACCAACACCGGCACCACGCCGATCAACCCGTGGACGCTCAGCTGGACTTTCGGCGCCGGCCAAACCGTGACGCAGGCGTGGTCGGCAAGAGTCACCCAGTCCGGCTCCACGGTGACCGCCACCGGCGAGTCCTGGAGCGCCGCGCTCGCCCCCGGAGCAACCGTCAGCTTCGGCTTCAACGGCGCCCACTCCGGCGCCAACCCCCGCCCCACCGTGTTCACCCTGAACGGCACAACGTGCACTACCGACTGAGCGTTTATGTCCGCGCCGCTCAACCCAGCCGGCAAACCGCGCAATCCAGCCGACGAGATGCGTCATGCTCGCGCAGTTTGCGCCGGCAAGTGCGTGTTTATGTCCGCGGCGCTCAACTCCAGCCACAAAGCGCTCAGTTCGACCGGCGGGGTGCGCACTCGTCGCTCAACTTCTGTCAGCGGATGAGCGTTCCTGTCCGCGGCGCTCAATACGAGCGGCGAAGCGCTCAATTTGGTCGGCGCGATGGACAGCGCTCGTGCAGCTTGCGTCGGCGAGTGAGCGTTGTTGTTCGCGGCGCTCAGGTCGGACGACAGAGCGCTCAGGTTGGCCGCCGCGGTGGGCGGTTCTCGTGCAACTGGCGTCGGCGAGTGAGCGTTGTTGTCCGCGGCGCTCAGGTTGGACGGCACAGCACTAAAGTTGGCCGCCGCAGTGGGCGGTTCTCGTGCCGCTGGCGTCGGCGAGTGAGCGTTAATGTCCGCGGAATTCGAGTCGGGCGGAAGAACGCTCAGTTCGGCAAACGAAGCGCGCACTCGTCGTGCGGCTTGCGTCAGCGGATGAGCGTTCGCTTCCGCCGCGACCACTTCGCGCGGCGAAGCGCTCAGTCCGGCCGGCGCGGTTCGCAGTTCTCGCGCAGCGTCCGTCGGCGAGTGCTCGTTTATGTCCGCGGCGCTCAATGTGCGGAGAGGTTGCGCGCTTCGGTCGTCTTGGTCAGTGGGCGGCGGCGAGGGCGGCGATCAGGGCGATGGCCGCGGCCAGGGTGCGTAGGCGGTCGGCTCGTAGCAGGAAGCGGATGTGCCGCGGGTCGTGGCCGGCGCCGAGGCGGCCGTGTGCAGGAGCGGCAGCGACGGCCGTGACCAGCATCGCGGCGGCGGTGGCGGCCAGGGTCAGCCACGTCCACGGGGACGGGCCGGACCAGAGCGCCCATCCGCCGGCCAGCAGCAGGGATCCGTAGACGGCGACGACCACGGGCGTGATCGCGCGGGAGTGGGCGCGGTGGGCGTCCATCCATTGCGCGGCGGGGACGCGGGCCAGCGCCGGATAGACGACCGCGGTCACGGTGGCCTGGAAGCCGAGGTGGGCCGCGGCCGTGGCGAGCAGGGCGGATGTGTTGTCAGGCAAGAGATTGTCCTAGGAGGAGTCGGCACGTGAAGCAGATCCGAGCTTTAGTGACGTTGATCGGCATGGTGATCGCCGCGGTTGCGGCTCTGGCCGGTCCGGCCTCGGCGGCCGCTCCGGCGCCGTCCGCCGTGGCCACCGGGTACGGACACACCTGTGTCATCCGTACCGACGGAAGTTTGTGGTGTTGGGGCGGCAACTACAGCGGCCAGGTGGGCGACGGCACGATCGTCAGCAAGACCACGCCCGTACGGGTGGGAAGCGCCTCCTCCTGGGCCGGGATCGACGGCGGCACCAGCTACAACTGTGCCGTCAGGACCGAGGGAACGCTCTGGTGCTGGGGCAGCAACACCCGCGGCCAGCTCGGCGACGGCACCACCTCCCGGCGCACCGCCCCGGTCCAGGTGGGCACCGCCACCACCTGGGCGAGTGTGAGCGCCGGCGACAGCCACACATGTGCCGTGCGTACGGACGGAACTTTGTGGTGCTGGGGTTTCAACCGTTTCGGCCAGCTGGGTGACGGCGCGGCCGTCTACACCGCGACCAGCCCGCTGCAGGTCGGCACCGCGACGAACTGGGCGAGCGTAACGGCCGGCTTCGCTCACACTTGCGCAACTCGCACGGACGGCACCCTGTGGTGCTGGGGCGACAGCTCGACCGGCCAGCTGGGCACCGGCGCGCTCGGCTACAAGACGACCCCGACCCAGGTCGGCACCGCGACGACATGGTCCGACGTCACCGCCGGCTACCTGTTCACCTGCGCCACCCGCACCGACGGCACGCTGTGGTGCTGGGGCGAGAACGGCTACGGCCAGCTCGGCGTCACCGGCACCTACCAGGCCGCCCCGATCCAGGTCGGCACGGTCAACACGTGGACGGCGGTCAACGCCGGCTTCGACACCGCGTGCGCCACCCGCACCGACGGCAGCCTGTGGTGCTGGGGCAACAACGCCTACGGCCAGCTGGCCGACGGCACGACAACCCACCGCTACGCCCCCACCCGGATCGGCACCGCCACCACCTGGACCGCGGATGCCGCCGCCGGCTATCACAACTGCGCCTTCCGGACGGGCGCCGCCCTGTGGTGCTGGGGCAACAACGACAACGCCCAGCTGGGCGACGGCACCACCACCCAGCGCTCGGCTCCCCAGCAGGTGGTCCTGCCGGGCTGACCTGGACCGGCATGCACGCGCCTCTTTCCCGGGGAGGCGCGTGCATGTCTCAGGTCGCTAAAGTGAGCGAGCATGCACGAAGCTGCGCGCTATTGGCAGACCGCGGGCGCGGTCAAGACCTTCACGCACCCCTTGGACTCCACGTGGCTGACGACGATCAGCCGCACCGCACGCATCCTCGACTACGGCTGCGGCTATGGCCGGACTGTGGCCGAGCTCAGCGACCTCGGCTTCGCCTCCGTCCGCGGCATCGACATCTCGCCGGCTCTGATCGATCGTGGCCGTCGTGCCCGCCCGGATCTGAACCTGGCAGTCATCGATTCGCCGCCCACTTGGGCTGGGCCGGCGGCCGCCTTCGACGTCGTCATCCTGCTGGCCGTTCTTACGTGCATCCCGGACGACAACGCACAGCAAACGCTCATTACCGAACTGAGCAGCCTCCTGGCGCCGGGCGGTCTCATCTATGTCAGCGATCTGCTGTTGCAGCCGGATGATCGGAATGTCCGGCGCTACACCGCTCACGCCAGAGCACATGGCGGCCCGTACGGAGTGTTCGCGACCGACGACGGCGCAATCTGCCGTCACCACACCGCCGACCACTTGCGCCGCCTGTTCGCCGGTTTCAATGTGCTCAACGAGCGGCGTGTCGACGTGGCGACCATGAACGGACAACCAGCTTCGGCCCTGCAGTTGTTCGTCCAGAAGGCGTAGGTGGTCTGGCCGCCGTGAGCGGCCGCTCGATGTCGGGTGCGGCTGGAACAGCCTGGCCCTTCACGCCGCTCGCGAGTACGGCGTACACGTTGTCGGCACTGCCGGCGCCGCGATGCCTTGCCTTCCGGCCATCCGCATGGCGCCGCCTGCCTCGAAGCATGGACGCTCACACTCTCGCCGGCAATTCCTGACAGGCGTTTCGCCACCTCGACCACGCCGTTTCCGTTCCGCCCCGCACGGCGGCCTGATCGAGGCGGTCGCGGTGGGCGGTCACGGCCGGCTGCGCCTGGCCACCTTCAGTCAGCTGTACGGCCGATCGGGGCGCCTCAGGCCGCACGTGGCGGAAGAGGGTTGAGGGTGTCGCTGGCGCCGTCGATGCGGTCGTTGGGGCTTGCCCGCCATGTCTCCAGCGAGCCCTCGCCGAGGACGGCCTCGACGCAGGCGTCGCTCCCGCCGATGTACGTGCTGTTGAGGTCGATGTCGGTGGCGACGCACCATGCCCGGTCCTTCGGCCACCACAAATTGGCGCTCTGGTCGAAAATGAGCGAGGCGTCGGCCAAGCGACCGCTCAACAGCAGCATCCGGCGGTCGCCCGGCATCGTGAGGGTGGCGGTGCCTTCCGTAGGCAGGTCCAGATCCGTGAAGCCGTCCCACACGCCGTAGAAGCAGGCGTCGGCGGTCGTGGTGAACCGCTCGAGCACCTTCACCAGATGCCGCGCTTGAATGCGGGGGAGTGATCCCACCACGGGCGGCTCGTTCCGCAACCCTGGTTGTGCAACGTTGTTGTACAACTCCCACGATCCAGTGAGCGCTACCCATTGCATGCCCGCGTGAGCACGACGGCCGTTCGCCGCCGCGACTTCCGCCCATCTCACCTCGCCGCCGTCGAGATGGGCGGGGTGAAAAACGCGCGCATAGGAGGGGAAGGCGTCCGGCAACAAGCCGCCGACGGTCAGGAACTCACGCGCGCCCACGGCCACCCATTCGACCTCATCGGTCGCGCTTTTCAGCACTGGTCGCAGACCGCCTGGACCCCCGTACGCCATGGCATTCACTGTGCCCGACGGACGAGGCGCCGGACGGCTGGACCGCCCTCTGAGCCGCCAATCAACGGCGTGATCGTCGATGTGGATGCACTATCCGGTTGTCTCCACAACGTCTCCGGGATGATCAGTCTTCGCGGGCGGAGTGCAATATCGGGTCTATCGCCGTCAGCATGTCGCGCAGAACAGTGAGTCCGTTGCGGGACGAGGGATCGGCGTTGTCGATCAGTGCGTCACACGTCCGTACGGCAGCGTCTCGATGGCTCTCGTAGACCGAGAACTCGTTCTGCACAGCGGTGTACAGCCAGTCGGCATGGTTGTCGTCCGCGCCGGCCAGGGCATGTGCCACCGCGGCCAAGCCGATCTCATCCGCTCGTCTCAACAAGGCGGCTGCGGTCGCCGCGGTAACGAAGGTGTCGTCCGGATCGAGCAGCAGGCGTAGCAGCGGCTGGGTCGTTTCGGGCCTCTCGGCCAGAACCGCCAACGCCTGACCGGCGTCCGCGCGATCCCGATAGTCCGAGCTTCCGGCCAGTCCGAGCAGGGCTGCGACCACGGCGCTCCGAGCATCGTTGTCCACAGCAACCATCATCGGTGCTCCCGCCAGTCCATGACGCAGCGGTACGGCGTACCCGATCGGGAAAAGAAAGCCGCTCAGGCCCCGACGACCCCAAAAACAGCGTGACTGCCATGTCGTGCCGGCGGGGTCGCGGGGTGCTGTGCCTGTCCTCTATTTTCTGCGGGTGACTGAGGACGAGGTCTTCGACGCCGTCATGGTCCGGGTGGCGATGGGCCGGATGACAGATTCGCCGGAGAGCAGGGTGCAGGCGCCCGCCTCGGCCGAGGCGCTGGACGAGGCCGAAAGGGTCATCGGTTATCCGTTTCCGCCGCTGATCCGGCGGCTGTACGGCGAGGTCGCGAACGGCGGCTTCGGGCCTTTCGGTGGTGTCGAAGGCGTTGGCGGCGGCCACGAGAGTGCGGGCGGGGCCGGCATGCTTGCGGAGTACGTGGAATGGCGGGACACCGAGATCCCGGACGACAGCGACTTCCCGGCCTGGATGCCCGGCGTCGTGTTCTTCTGCGACTTCGGGTGCGCGATGTGGGCGTTGCTCGACTGCCGCGTTCCCGGCGGGCGCATCATGTTCCTCGACCAGGGCGAGCTCCACGAACTCGACGTGACGCCCGCCCAGTGGTTCGAATTGTGGCTGGACGGCGAGCTCGACATGCACAAGCTCGCCGCCGCCTGAGCCTCAGCGGAAGACGCGATCCGCGAACCGCTCGCCCATCGAGAGGTGGCTGGCCGCGTCCGGATGAAGTTGGTCGGGCAGCGGGCGCACGGCGAAGTCGGCTTCCCCGTACAGCTCACGCCCGTCCAGATAGGACAATTGAGGGTCGGACTTGGCGCGCTCGGCCACGATCCGGGCCAGCTCGTCGCGGATGACGTTCAGTGTCAGCTTGCCCGCGGCCCGTTCCGCCGGGTCGCCCGTGGCGATGAAGCTGAGCCTGCCCTCGGCCAGCGCGGCCATGTCGAAGGCGCCGGGGCCGGGCGTGTCCTCGTGGATCGGGCAGTAGATCGGCGACACGACCACCAGCGGGGTGCTGGGGTGGCCCTCGCGCAACGTGTCCAGGAAGCCGTGCACGGCCGGACCGAACGCCCGTACGCGCATCAGGTCGGCGTTGACGACGTTGATGCCCATCTTGAAGCTGATCAGATCGGCCGGCAGGTCGCGCATCGTGCGGGCGGTGAACGGGTCGAGCAGGGCGCTGCCACCGAACCCGAGGTTGGTCAGCTCGTAACCGCCGCGCGCGGCCGCGACGGCCGGCCATGTCGTGCTGGGGCTCGCCGCGTTGGAGCCGTGGCTGATCGAGCTGCCGTGATGAAGCCAGCGCGGGCGGCCGGAGGCGGGCGCGGGCTCGACCGGCTCGTCAGTGCGCAGCTCGACCAGTTCGGTCTTTTCCCGGTGGGGCAACCAGATCTCGACGGTTTTCAGCGTGGGGGACAGGCCGCTGAAGTGTGCCAAGCCGGGCTCGCCGGGGGCGGCTTCGACCGCTCCGGTGGCCAGGTCGATGGTGACGGTGGTGCCGCCGGTGACGCTCTGCTGACCGGCCAGAACCCCGTCGGCGTACAGGTCGTAGACGCCTTCGGGCTGGGGCGGGGCGCCCAGCTGTACGAGTTTGGTCGGCGCCGTGACGAGGTCGATGACCGTGGACTTCGTGCGGAAGACAACCCGTACGCCGGAAGGTTGTGCCTCGACCGTCGTCAGCTGCGGATCGTTGCCCTGGGCGCGGGCCCACGCGGGAAGCCGGTGCGGCAGCAGGCCTTGGGCGGTCTGTTCGAGCTCGACGGCGCCGCGGATCAGGTCGACGGTGACGGGCGTGGTGATCATGGTTGTCCTTCGTGGGGCCAGTGGCGGAGCAGGGCGTCGAGCGCGTCGAGGATGCGCCCCCACGACTTCTCCGGCCCGGGTTCGCTGTGGTCGAAGCTGCCGCCGAGCTCCTGGGTGATGTAGCCGTGGAAGGCGCCGCCGAGGAGCCGGATCGCGTGCGTCTGGTCGGGCTCGGTGAGGTCGTAGCCGCGCAGGATCGCCCGGATCATGGCCGAGTGCCGCGGTCCGGCACTGGCCAGGGCGGTTTCGTGGTCGAGGCGCATCTGCGCGGCGGCGTACCGGCCGGGATGCTCGCGGGCATAGTCGCGGTACGTGTCGCCGAGCGCTATCAGGGCGTCTTTGCCGGCCCGTCCGGCCAGCGCGGCGGCGCCCCGGTCGGCCATCTCCTCAAGCGCCAGCAGGGCGATCCGGACGCGCAGATCCTCGGCGTTGCGGACGTGTGAATAGAGGCTTGCCACCTGTACGCCGAAGTGCCGCGCCACGACAGACGGTGTCACCTGGTCGAACCCCAGCTCGTCAGCCAGCTCTGCGCCCGCCCGAGTCACCCGGTCCGCCGTCAATCCAGCTCTTGGCATGTGCGCTCCTTCCTAACACCATTATGCAAACACCTAATAGCATTAGGCAACTGCTCGGCTGTTGCACCCGCTCACCCGCCGTCTGCTCATCTCGGCGTGCTGGTGCTGTTTGGCGCCATCGCTCGGCGGCAGCGCGACGAGGCCTGCACGGCCACCGGTCAGAGTCATCGGTGACGGGTCAGAGGCCGCCCGACGGACCACAGGCGGAGTCGGCCGAGGCGTACCGCGATGTCGAGGGGCCCCTTCGGGTTGCGGCTCAGTTTTGGTCGCGTCTGCGGCTCGCGTCGTGAGAAGCAAGACCTTCGAGTACGACGTCAAGGTAGCGCCGGGTCAAGGTCGGGCGCTCAGTCGGCCGGGCGTGCACGGTAGCCGCGAACACCACGCCGCACATCAGGCGGATCACGTCGACGTGTTCGACGCCGGGACGGATCCGGCCGGCCGCGCGAACCCAGGCGAGCAGTTCGGCGGTCAGCGCGTTCAGCCGGTCGACGAGTTCCGTGGTCTCAGGCAGTTCGTGCGTGGCGGCGGCGTATACGGGCTGGATGGCCGGGTCGGCCAGTTGCGCGTCGATGCCGGCGGCCAGGAAGCCGGCGAAGGCGGCCCACTCGTCTTCCTCTCGCAGAGCTGTTTCAGCCTTGGCCACAAGCTTTTCCAAGCCTGGCCGGGCAAGCACCTCGAGCAGCGTCTCGGGGGTGGGGAAGTGGCGGTAGACGGTGGCCACGCCGATCGACGCCTCACGGGCGACCTCGTTGAGCCGGAGCGGACGGTCCTCGTCGAGAAACGCGCGGCCGGTGTCGACGATGTGCTGCCAATTGCGGGCAGCGTCTCTGCGAGTCACGGTGACCAGGATAACCGGATAACCCATCCGGATGCTGCTACGGTGAGTGAAACGGATAAGTCATCCGCTTGGCGCGCTGGGGAGAAGTGACGTGGAGATCGACGCAGCGGGCCGGACCCGCACCTACACCTTGATCGAGCCGAGCGGCGGCCACGATCGCCTGTTGCTGGTCTTTCACGGCTCGACGCAGAACGCGGCCAAGTTCCGCGCCTTCACCGGCGGGGCGTTCGACGCGATCCCGGGGACTGCGGTGGCCTACCTCGACGGCTACCGCGGCAATTGGAATGACGCGCGCATCGGCAGCCGCTTCCCGGCCCGGCTGGCCGGCGTCGACGACGTGGCGTTCGCCGAGGCGGTGGTCAAGAAGCACGCGGACGGCCGTGACGTCTATGCGGCCGGCTACTCCAACGGCGGCGGGATGGTTGTCCGCCTGCTGCACGAGCGCCCCGACCTGATGGCCGGCGCCACGGTCATCGCGGCTCAGCAGCCCGCGCCCTCGAACTTCCTGGTGCCGGGCCTACCCGTCGTGCCCAAACCGGTGTTGATCGTCCACGGCACGAAGGACCGGATCGTCCCGTACGCCGGCGGCGAGATGGCGCCCTGGGCCCGCTTCGCCTTCAAGGTCGGCGGCGAGATGCTTTCCGCCCCCGAAACCGCCGCCTTCTTCGCAGCTCGCAACGGCATCACCACGCCACCGACAACCACCGACGTCTCCGCCGAGATCACCCGAACCGACCACCACCAGCACGGCCACGCCCCCGTCCGCCTCTTCACCGTCCACGGCGGCGGCCACACGGTCCCCGGCCCTCACCCGGCACCCCGGCTGGTCGGCCACACCAGCCAAGAACTACACACCACCACAGCAATGGCCGACTTCCTCTGGCCGTAATCAGAGGGCCCGTCAGGGGCGGGGCGTGGCCAGGCCGGCCGGGATGTCGGCGCCGGCGGCGCCCAGGACGGCTTCCTCCTCGGCCTCCAGCGTGGAGATGCGAGCGGGGCGCCGGCGGGGCAGAGCCAGGCCCACCAGCAGGGCCGCGGCGGCGGCCAGGACGGTCCCAGTGACGAAGATGGCGACGATCTGGCCCTCGTGGGGCAGCGGCGTGCCGGGCACCAGGTTGCGCGTGATCATGGTGACCACGAAGGCCGTGCCCAGGGACATGCCGACCGAGCGGGCGATCGAGTTGACGCTGTTGGCGATCCCGGTCTCGGCCGGCGGCACGTTTTCGATGAGCAGGGCCGGCAGAGCCGCGTACCCGAAGGTCACACCCGTATTGACCAGCAGCGCGCCGACGATGACTTCCCACGTGGCGCTGTGCAGCGCCGCCAGCATCGCGAAGCCCAGGCCGGACACCACGGCGGCGGTGACCAGCGTGGCCTTGGCGCCGAAGCGGGAGACCAGGCGGCCGCCCAGCGGGGCGGTGACGATGCCGCTCGCGTTACCCGGCAGCAGATAGACCAGGCTCGCCGCCAGCACCGTCGAGCCGAAGCCGTAGCCGGCCACCGACGGCGGCGTCTGCACCAGGCTCGACACCGCCAGGAAGACCGCGAACATCGAGAACCCCAGGAACAGCCCGGCCAGGTTGGCCACCACGATCGGGCGGTGGGTCAACATCCGGGTGCTGACCAGGGGCTGGCTGATCCGCCGTTCGACCAGCACGAATACCGTCAGCACGAGCACCGCCGCCACCAGCAGGCCGATCACCCGAGGCGAGCCCCAGCCCCAGCCGTTGCCCTCCTCGAGCGGCAGCAGAAGCAGCACCAGGCCGAGCCCGAGCAGGCCGGCGCCGATCAGGTCGAGTCGCCCGGTGGCCGCGGCGGCCCGGCGGGGAAGCGCCGCCACTCCGGCCAGCCCGACCGCGCTCAGTGCGCTGGCCAGCCAGAACAGCTGGTGGTAGTCGCCGCCGTCCTGCATCAGCAGGCCGGTGACGGTCAGCCCGGCGCCCGCGCCGACCGCGAGCATGCCACTGACCAGGGCCATCGCGCCGGTCAGGCGGGCCGGCGGCAGTTCCTCGCGCAGCACGCCGATGGCCAGCGGGAACAGGCCGAAGCTGGCCGCTTGGGCCACCCGGCCCACCAGCAGCAGCGACAGGTCGGTGGTGGTGGCCGCCAGCACCGAGCCGGCCAGCACCACGACCATGATGCCGATCATGACGGGGCGCCGGCCGTGCAGGTCGCCGAGCCGGCCCAGCACGGGGGTGAGCACGGCGGCGGCGAGCAGGTTGGCGGTGACGACCCAGCTGGCCGACGTGGCCGAGACGCCCAGGTCGGCGCGGATGTTCGCGATGACCGGCACGACCAGGGTCTGCAGGGCGGAGACCAGGAGGACGACGTAGCACGCGACCGGCAGCACGAGCCGGGACGGTGAGTTGGACGGCATGAGCCGAACGCTAGACGCGCAGCCGACGATTCTCAACACCGTGTCGAAAAAGCGAGATGTGATGTCGATTTCACTCGACGGCGGGGTTGTACGATCGGCGTGTGCCTGCCATCAAGAGCCGCCGCGGACCGACCAAGGGTGATCAGCGTGAACGCGCGCTGCTCGACGCCGCCCGCGCGGTCTTCCGGGATAAGCCGATCAACCAGGTGACCATCGACGAGTTGGCCACCGCGGCCGGCATCGCGCGCTCGGGCTTCTACTTCTACTTCGAGTCGAAGCAGGCCCTGCTGGCTGCCCTGGTCGACCTGGTGATCGGCGAGAACGACCTCGAGATGGCGGAGTGGCTGGCCTCCGACGGTCTCGACCGGGCCGCCCTGCGGCTGGGTCTGAGCCGGGCGCTGGCCCGCTGGAAGGTCGACGGCCGCTGGCTGCGCGAGGCGTTCATCAACCCCGACCCGGGCCCCGACGTGCAGCAGATCCGCGACCGCCTCGTCGCCGAGGGCTGTTCGGCGTTCAGCCGGCGCATCGAGCGCGACGCCCGGGCCGGGCTAACCGTCATGGGCCGGCCTCCGTTGCTGGCCGCGATGGCGGTCAACCTGCGCAGCGTGACGTTCGCCGACGCGTACGCCGATCCGGGCGCCTATCCGGATGATGAACTTCTCGACACCTTGACCGACGCTATCCTGCGCCTGGTCTACGGCGTGACGCCCGACCGTTCGTAACATTGACGAAACTCTCTGCAGTGGATAGCGTTCTGAAACCCTGAGAGCGCTCTCTTCCCCGTTTAGCGCCCTCCGGGATCCCCTCATCCCCCTCGGAGGCCTATCCCTCATGAAGTCCAGACGCCTCGCCAGTTTGATCACGTTGGCCCTGACCGCGGGCAGCCTGGCTGTCATAGCGAACGTCAGCAGCGCACAAGCCGCGCCCGTCGGCGCCGGCAGCTACGCCGAAACCCTTCCCGCCGGTCGCAGCCTTCCCACCGGTTGCGGCAACATCTCGACCAATCCCCGCCAGTACGTCACCAGCAACGCACCTGGCGGCGCGGTGCCCAACAACGACTGGTGGTCGTCGCTGCTCTACAAACGAGTCGACTGTCAGTTCTCGATGCCGCTGTTCGCGGGCCCGGCCGCCTACAAGCCCGGCGCTGCGGGCATGGGCCTGTCGTACCAGACCGACGCGGCGATCAGCGGCTCGGCCACCGGCACGGGCGAATACCATTTCCCGTACGCCGAACATGTGCGCGTCGGTGTCGACGGTCTCAACGCCACGCAGGCGCTCGTCGACGGCTGGAGCGACTGGACGGTGAGCACGAGCCTCAGCGGGGCCGGGCGCACCCTGCGGGCCACCATCGGCCGCGGCCTTCCGCTCTCGTACTACGAGGTCACCGGCGGCGACGCCCTGATCACTACGACCGGCCCGGCCACCGCCTGGTCGAACAGCGGCAACCGGATCGGCTTCTCGATCGGCGGCCACGACTACGTCGCGTGGGCTCCGAGCGGGGCCAACTGGGCGTTCAACAGCACCACGATCCGGTCCAACCTGGCCGGTCGCGGCTACCTCTCGGTGGCGGTGCTGCCGACCACGTCTTCCACCAGCACGGCCGACAAAATTGCGCTGGCCGACCGGTTCACGCCGTTCGCGCACAATCACGTCACCGGCAGCCGCCTTTCTTACAGCTACAATCAGGCGGCCGGAACGGTCACTACGACGTACGCGTTGACGACCACAGCCCGCGAAGGCACCGGCACGGGAACGGTCATCGCGCTCTACCCGCACCAGTGGCGTTATCTGACCGGATCGACGCCGCTCGCGCAGAGCTACATCTCGCCCCGCGGCGCCATGCGCATCGTCACCGGCACGCAATTCAGCACCTCGATGAAGTACACGGGAGTGTTGCCCGAGATCCCCGCCGTGGGTGATTCGTCGGGCGCCGACCTCACGACGATCACCAACTATCTGAACGCCGAGCTCAACAATCCGGCCGACTTCCGGGGCGACGACACCTATTGGACGGGCAAAGGACTGGGCCGGGCGGCCCGGATCGCGGAGATCGCCGATCAACTGAACCTCACCGCCGTACGCGATAACGCCCTCAACGTCATTCGGACGCGCCTGACCGACTGGTTCACCGCCTCGGCCGGCAAGACCTCACGCGTGTTCTACTACGACCGCAACTGGGGCACGCTGATCGGCTACCCGGCGTCGTACGGCTCCGATCAGGAATTGAACGACCACCATTTCCACTACGGCTACTTCATCGCGGCCGCGGCTACATTGGCCAAGTTCGACCCCACGTGGGCCTCGAACGGGCGCTACGGCGGCATGGTCGACCTGCTCATCCGCGACGCCAACAATTACGACCGTAACGACACGCGTTTCCCGTACCTGCGGGACTTCGACATCTACGAGGGGCACGACTGGGCGTCCGGGCACGGCTCGTTCGGCGCCGGCAACAACCAGGAGTCGTCGTCGGAAGGGCAGAACTTCGCCAACGCGCTGATCCAATGGGGTCAGGCCACCGGCAACACGGCGGTGCGCGATGCCGGCATCTGGATCTACACGACGCAGGCCGCCGCCATCAACGAGTACTGGTTCGACGTACGCAATGAGAATTTCCCGGCCAGCTGGGGGCACAATTACTCGGCGATCGTCTGGGGTTCCGGCGGCGCCTATGCGACCTGGTTCTCGGGCGAGCACGAAATGATCGTCGGCATCAACATGCTGCCGATCACCGGCGGCCAGTTCTATCTGGGCGATTATCCGGCGTCGGTCCGCAGCACGTACGCGGAAATGGTGCGCAACAAGGGCGGCGAACCGACGCTCTGGCGCGACATGCTGTGGCAATACCTGGCATTGGGCGACCCCGATTCGGCCATGTCCAAGCTGCGAGCGGCCGGCAACTACACGCCGGAAGAGGGCGAAAGCCGCGCCCACACGTTCCACTGGATCCGCAATTTGCAGGCGCTCGGCCAGGTCGACACCACCGTGACGGCGAATCACCCGCTGGCCAAAGTGTTCAGCAAGAACGGAGCCAAGACGTACGTGGCCTCGAACATCACCAACACCGCGCAAACGGTGACGTTCTCCGACGGCCGCACCCTGTCGCTTCCGGCCGGCAAAACGGTGGCCAGCGGCGCAACGAATTGGACGGGCGGAAACGCCACCGGTGGCGGCACCACGCCGACCGACCCGCCGCCCACCGGCTGCGGCTCGGGCACCCTGGCCTCGCAGGGACGCCCGGTCACCGTGTCGTCGACCGAGGCGGCCGGCTTCGAGGGCGGCAAGGCGGTCGACGGCGACGCCGGCACCCGGTGGTCGTCCGCGTTTGCCGACCCGCAGTGGATCCAGGTCGACCTGGGCTCGTCGCGCACCCTGACCCGGGCCGAGCTCAGCTGGGAGGCGGCGTTCGGCCGGTCGTACCGGATCGAGACGTCGGCCAACGGCACCACCTGGACACCGGCCGCCACGGTCACCGGCACCGGAGCCGGCGGCCAAATTGCACATTCGCTCACCGGGACCGCTCGTTACGTGCGCATGTACGGAACTGAACGTGCAACTCCGTACGGCTATTCGCTCTGGGAGTTCAAGGTCTACGCCTGCGCGTGAGCCGACGACGGCGGGCCCGGTGTCGTACCGGGCCCGCCATTCGCTCAGCGCCGCAAGTCAGCACGCAGCGGGCCCGGCTCCGCGCCGGGCCCGCCGTTCGCTCAGCGCTGCCGGGTCAGCAGGCCCGGCCGGTAGGGGAGCAGGCCGTAGTCGCCGCCGGAGCTGGGGGAGCGGCCCTGGTAGAGCAGTTGCAGGTTGCAGGGGTCGATGGTCATGGTCTGGTCGGCGCTGGTGCGCAGAAGCTCACCGTGGCTGATGTCGTTGGTCCAGGTGGCGCCGCTGTTGGCCTTGCCCGCGAAGGGGTTGCTCTCGGTGGCGGCGTTCGGTGTCCACGAACCGCTCAAGCTGTTCGCCGTGAACGACCGGAAGTAGCGCCCGTTGGCGCCGATCGCCTCGACGATCATCAGGTACTGGTTCTGACCCTGCACCTTGTACACCTGGACAGCTTCGAACAAGTTGTTGGTCGAATCGCTCATTACTGTCGTGTACGACGAGCCGAAGCTGCCCGGGAAGTTCCCGATCGGCATGCTCGCGCGGTAGATCTTCCCGTTGTCGCCGGCGAAGAACAGGTACATGTTCGTGCCGTCACCGATGACCGCCTGGTCGATCGGTCCCGTCCCCGAGCCGCTGATGCTCCCGGTGAACAAGGTCTGCGCGGCCGACCAGCCGTTGGCGTTCGTCGGGTCGTTCGAGGTGCGGTACGAGAACGCGGTCGGCCCCCACTGGTAGGTCAGAACCCAGATGTTCTTCGGGGCGAAGTAGAACAGCGACGGGGCCACGGTGGCCGAGTTCATCGCGTTCTGGCTGGCCGAGCCCATCTGGGAGTAGTTGCTGAACAGGCCGAAGTTCATCGAGCCCCAGCGGGTGCCGGTGTCGTGCGTGGTCGCGTAGACCAGTTGCTGCCCGTTGTAGGGGGCGACGGTGAAGTCCTTGAGCGACACCCACCCGGACCGCGGGTTGGCCAGCGAGCCGGTCGACGACCAGCGGTACGACGAGGGCAGGGAGCAGGATCCGCTCGGCGGCGTCGTCGGCGGGGTGGTCGGGGTGCTGCCGACCCGAGCCAGCTGCCACTGCTGGTTGGCGCCGCCCCAGTCGTCGTACTGCACGACGTTGGCGCCGTCGGTGGTGGCGGCGCCCTGAACCTCGACCGCCTTGTTGCTGTGCCGCGCGATCAGCCGGACGTAGCCGCCGTCCGAGTCGGCCAGGCGGAACTGCTGGTTGGTGCCGTTGGCGTCGCTCCACTGGTTGACCGCGGCGCCGTTGGCGGTCGAGGCGCCGGCGATGTCGAGGACCTTGCCGGAGAGTCGTGACTTGAGGCGGTAGTAGCCGCCACCGGAGTCGACGAACTGCCATTGCTGCTGGTTGCCGTCGTTGCGGGTCCACTGCGTGATCCGGGCGCCGTCGGTGGTGGCCAGGTTGTAGACGTCGAGGGCCTTGCCGCTGTTGCGGTTGACCAGCACGTACGAGGCCGTGGTGTCCACGGTGGCGGCCGAGGCGGCCGGGGCGGTGACGACGGCTATGACACCGCCGGCGGTCGCGGTGGCCGTGACGACCAGCGCCGAGAGCAATCGGCGTCGGGGCATGGCGTGCTCCTTCTGCGAGAGGGCCGCGGCCGCCGAAGTGAGCGTTAACAACCGGAACTACGGCAGGTGGGGAGGCCGCGGAGGGGATGCCGCGAATGTTGCCAGAGCGTTTCCGCCGGCTCAACGGCCGGGAGCGCCGACCATTTGAACTGCCTCCGCATAACACTCAGAAAGAATTTCATTGATTTCTGTTACGCCGGACCGGTTCATAAAGTCGGCCTGGCCCCGCTTGAATGCGCGCAGGTGTGCTCCTAGCATCCGATCGCAGGGCGTGAGCGTTCACCGAGAGGAAGCCGATGCGTGACGAAGCGGTGGTCCGCGCGGCTCAGCACGGTGATCGTGCCGCGCTGGACGACTTGTCCCGCCGCCACCTGCCCGTGGTCTACAACCTCGTCCGGGCCGCGCTGCCCGGCGACGCCGAGGTCGACGACGTGGTGCAGGACGTCATGGTGCGCGCGCTGAGGCAGCTCGGCGACTTGCGGTCGCCGGCGAGCTTCCGGTCGTGGCTGACCACCATTGCCGTACGCCAAATAGGAACGCACCTGGCTCGGGAGAGCACGCGGACCGCGCGCACGGCCCCGCTCGAGGACGCGGCCGGGTACGCGGACGATGCTGCCGACGTGGAAGGCCCCGCCGTGCTGCGCGCGGATCTGGCCGGCCAGCGCCGCCAGGTGCGGCAGGCAGCGTCCTGGCTGGCCGGCGACGAGCGCACTCTCTATTCGCTGTGGTGGCTGGAGCTGATCGGCGAACTGACCCGATCCGACGTAGCGGCCGCGCTGGGCGTCGAGATCTCGCACGCGGGCGTACGAGTACAACGCATGCGCGAACAACTGGACTTGAGCCGAACCATCGTCGCGGCGCTGGAGGCCGTCCCCGGCTGCGACAAACTGAGCGAAGCCGTCGCCGACTGGGACGGCGCCCCGAGTCCGTACTGGCGCAAGCGGATCGGCCGCCACGTGCGGTCGTGCCCGATCTGCGCTTCCGCAGCAACCGACCTCCTGCCCACCGACCGACTGCTGGCCGGCCTGGCGCTGCTGCCGGTGCCGATCGCACTGGTCAAGGTCGCCCTCGGCGGCCCTTCCGCCACCCCGACGCCGGCCACCGAAGCAGAGCCCGCGGCCGCGGAGCCCAGTGCCGCCCAGCCTGCGGCCGCCCAGCCTGCGGCGGTCCAGCCCACGACCGCGCCGGCCATGGTCCCGTGGGCGGGTCAGGCGAGCCATGCAGCCGCGCAGCCCACGGCCACGCCGAGCGTTGCTTCGTGGCTGGGGCAGGCGTTGCACGCGGCGGCCGCCCACCCACTGGCCGCCGCCATCGGCGCGGGCGTCCTGGCCGTGGGCGTCACGGTGCCCGCAACCGGATGGGCGACGGCGCCGCAGCCCGCGCCGGCGGTGGCCGTGGTGCCGCGCCCCGGCCCGGGGATTCCTCAGCCGGGCACCTCGGCCCGGCCCCTCGCGCTCGGCCCGGTGTCGCTGGAGTCGGCCGCGAGCCCGGGGCGGTACGTCACGATCTCGGGCGACCTGGGCGTCCTGGCGGCGGTGGGGCCGGCGAGCCCGCTCGCCGACCGGCAGTGGGCCACCCTGACCGTCGTCGCGGGCCTGGCCGACCCGGCGTGCTTCTCGCTGCGCGCGTTCGACGGGCCCTACCTGCGCCACCAGGACTTCCGGCTGCGTCTGAGCGCGGATGAGGGCACCGTGCTGTTCCGGCAGGACGCGACCTTCTGCGCCGGCTCCGTCGCCGGCGGCATCACCCTCGAGTCGTACAACTATCGCAGTTTCTTCCTGCGCCGCGTGGGCGACGAGCTCTGGATCGACAAAGCGGACGGAAGCCCCGACAGCACCTTCCTCGCCCGGCCCGCGCTCGCTTAGAGCGAAGCCCATCTGCTGACAGCAGATCGGCTTGGTGTGGCGCGATCGGCCGCTCGATGGTGGAGCCAGCACACCGGCCGAGCCGAGGGAGAAGGCCATGCAACTCAACACAGCGACAGCCCCGTGGAGCGCGGGGTCGATCGACGACCAGGTGGCCGCGCGGCTGCTGCACCAGCGGATCATCGTGCTGGGGGCCGAGGTCGACGACCAGATCGCCAACCGGCTCTGCGGGCAGCTGCTGTTGCTGTCGGCGGAGGATCCGCGCGGCGTCATCAGCCTCTACATCAACTCGCCGGGCGGGTCGGTCACGGCGGGGCTGGCCATCTTCGACACCATGCGGCTGATCCCCAACGACGTCAGCACGCTCGCCCTGGGGCTGGCCGGCAGCATGGGGCAGTTCCTGCTCACCGCGGGCACGCCGGGCAAGCGGTTCGCCCTGCCGCACGCGCAAGTCTTGATGCATCAGGGCTCGGCCGGGTTCGGGGGCACCGCGGCCGACGTCGAGATCTACGCCAACCAGCTGGAGCGGCTGGGGCAGACGTTGCTGCGGCTGACCTCCGAGCACACCGGGCAGCCGCTCGAGACGGTCGAGCTCGACAGCCGGCGTGATCGCTGGTTCACCGCCGAGGAAGCTCTCGCGTACGGGCTCATCGACCACATCCTCGACAGTGTCGACGACGTCCGCCCGGCCATGACCCGGCAGCCGATGGGACTGAGCGCATGAGCCAGTACACGATCCCGACCGTGGTCGAGAAGACGCCGAACGGCGAGCGGGCCTTCGACATCTACTCGCGCCTGCTGTCCGACCGCATCATCTTCCTCGGCACCGAGATCGACGACGGTGTCGCCAACGTGGTGATCGCCCAGCTGATCCACCTGGAATCGGCCGGGGAGCAAGAGATCGGGCTCTACATCAACTCACCCGGTGGCTCGTTCAGCGCGCTGACCGCCATCTACGACACCATGCATTTCGTACGGTGTGACATCGCGACCATCTGCGTCGGTCAGGCCGCCTCGGCCGCGGCCGCCCTGCTCGCGGCGGGCACACCGGGCAAACGCTCCGTGCTGCCGCACGCCAAGGTCACGTTGCACCAGCCGTCCAGCCAGGCCCGCGGCACCCTGCCCGACTTGGCCGTGGAGGCCAAAGAGGTGGCCAAGGTGCGAGCCGAGATGGACCAGATCCTGGCCGAGCACACCGGCCACTCGGTCGCCAAGATCAGGGCCGACACCGACCGCAGCATGGCCCTGCGCGCCCCCGAGGCCGTCGCCTACGGCCTGGCCGACCGCGTCATCACCCGCCGCGAGGCCCGAGCCTTCCGCCTCGACGCCGCGTAGCCGGCCGGCATCGGAGACGCGGCCGGCATCGGAAACGCCGCCGGTAACGGGGACGCCGGCGGCGCCGGAGACGCGGCCAGCCGCGCCGGCTAGGCGGCCAGCAGGAACACGCCGCCGGAGCGCTGCGGGGATTGCGCGCGCTCGAGGCGGGCCTGGTCGAGCCGCAACACCGGAGCCGGGGCGCGATCGATCATCAGGTCGCGCCCCACATCGGCCACCAGGTCGGCCAGCTCGATCCCCAGCGAGTCGCACACCGCGGCCAGGATCTCCGAGCTCGGCTCTTTCCGGCCGCGCTCGACCTCCGACAGGTACTGCACCGAGACGTTGGCCTCGCTCGCGACCTCGGCCAGCGTCCGGCCCTGTTCCTGCCGACGGCGGCGCAGCACGTCACCGACCAGCGTGCGCAGCAGGGGCCGGGGCTTGGGTCGCCGCGAGATGTCCGCCATGAGCTGACCGTAATCAAGCTCCCGGTCTCGCGGTACCCGCCCGGCCCCGGTTCCGCCAGCAGCGTAGAAGAGGCCGGCTCACCCCAGCCGGGTCGCCACAATCCCTCCATCGATGTCGAGGGTGGTGCCGTGGATCATGGCGGCGGCGTCCGAAGCCAGAAACACCACCCCGTCCGCGATGTGCTGCGGGCGTACCACCACCCCGGCCGGCGTCCCCGCGGTCTGCTGGTCGAGCACCTCCCGGAACGCCTCGTTGCCCGGTGTCAGAGTGACGCCGGGGGCCACGGTATTGACCCGCACACCCCGGGGCCCGAACTCGGCCGCCCACGTGCGGGTCATCTGCTCCAGCGCGGCCTTCGTGGCCGTGTACATAGCGGCGAACGGCACACCCACCCGGGACATCCACGAGCCCACGTTGACGATCACCCCGAACCCTCGCGCAGCCATGGCGGGCGCGAGCGCTCCGACCAGCACGTGCGGCGCCCGCACGTTGACCGCCAGCATGGCGTCCAGGTCGTCGTCGGCCAGGGCGGCGGTCGCCGTGGCCGGGTAGATGCCGGCGTTGTTGACCAGGATGTCGACCCGGCCGCCGAGCCGGTCGGTCGCCTCGGCCGTGAAGTCGCGGATCTGCTGGTAGGTGCCGGCCAAGTCCACCGGCACGAAGTTGGCCGCCCCGGCGCGGTTGCCGCGGCCGCTGACGACGACCTGGGCGCCGGCTTTGGTGAGGGCGGCGGCGATCGCGGCGCCGATGCCGCTGGTGGATCCGGTGACGACGGCCGTGCGGCCGGCGAGGTTGTTGGTCATGCGTCCCAGTTCAGGGCCTCGGCGCCGGTGGTGCCAGGGCATGACATGACTACCCGGGCGGCGCCGCCACGACCGTACGGTGAAACCATGCCGCAAGATCGGGCCGCCCTGGCCGCCTTTCTGCGCTCGCGCCGCGACCGCCTCACCCCGGCCCAGGCCGGCCTCGAGCCGTTCCCGGGCCCTCGTCGCGTGCCGGGCCTACGCCGCGAGGAGCTGGCCGTGCTGGCCGGTCTGAGCCCGGACTACTACAGCCGGGTCGAGCAGGGGCGGCAGGCCAACGTGTCGGCCGAAGTGCTCGACGCGCTGGCCCGGGCGCTGCGCCTGGACGAGACCGAACGCGCCCACCTGCACGACCTGGCCGCACCCGCGCGGGCCCGCAAGGCCGGTGTGGCCGAGGCCCCGCAGCGCCCGGATCCGGGGCTGCTGCGGGTGATGACCATGCTCGACCATGTGCCGGTGCTGTTGCTCGGAGTGCGGTCCGAGGTGCTGGCCCGCAACGCCCTGCTGCCGGCCGTGCTCGGCCACCCGATGCCACGGGGTTTTGCCTTCGCCCGGTGGCTGCTGCTCGACCCGGCCGCCCGCGAGCGGATCGTCAACTGGGAGGTCTTCGCGCGCAACACGGTGGCCGGCATGCGGCGGGAGGCGGGCCGCCGGCCGCACGACCGCCGGCTACGGACCGCGGTCGACGAGATCCTGCGGGCCGACGCCGAGATCGCGCGCTGGTGGGAGGATCAGCTCGTCCGCGACCATGCCTCGGTCACCAAGCTGATCCGTCACCCGGTGGCCGGCGACCTGACCTTCGGCATCGAGGCGGTCACCGCGCCCTACGAGCCGGATCAGGTGCTGGTCGTCTACACGGTCGAACCCGGCTCCGAGACGGCCCGCCTGCTTCCGCTCCTGGCCTCATGGCACCGACAAGAGGACGGCTACCAGAGGGTGTAGCCGCCGTCGATGACCAGGATCTCGCCCGTGACGAACGTCGACGCGGCGCTGGCCAGGTACAGGGCCGACGGCGCGATCTCGGCCGACTGCGCGTACCGCTGCATCGGCACCTCGTCGATCCAGTAGTGCTTCCACCTGGGGTCGTCGATGTCCGAGATCTCGGTCTTGGTGTAGCCGGGCGCGATCGCATTGACGCGTACGCCGTGCGGCGCCCACTCCGCCGCCAGTGACCGGGTCAGGTGGTGCACGCCGGCCTTCGACACCGCGTACGGGGCGTGCCACTGCGGCCGGTTGATGATCATGCCGGACATCGAGCCCACGTTGACGATCGCCCCCGAGCGGCGGCCCACCATCTGCTCGCCGATCACCTGGCTGGCCTTCCACACCGCGTCCAGGTTGGTGGCCATCACCCGGTCCCAGCCCTCGTCGTCGATGGTCAGCGACTCGCCGTGGATGCCGACGCCGGCGTTGTTGATCAGCACGTCGATCGGGCCCAGCCGCTCGGTCACCGTGTCGCGCAGGTTCACCAGGTCGCTGCGGCTGGTCACGTCGGTGGTGACGGCGTGCGCGGCCGGCCCCGCCTTCGAGATCTCGGCGACGGCCTGCTCGTTGCGTTCGGCGTCGCGTGCCGCCACCACCACGGTCGCGCCCGCCTCGGCCAGCGCGGTGGCGATGGCCTTGCCGATGCCGCGGTTGCCGCCGGTGACGACGGCGACCTTGCCGTCGAGGCGAAACAGATCGAGCACGCTCATGCCGGTTCCCTTTCACTGATGATCTGCACGACGCGGTCGGCCAGCGGCCGGGTCGAGGCGATCAGTTCCGCGTTGCGCTGGTCGGAGCCGTGCGAGCGGGCGTACGCCTCGTCCTTGCTGCGCCCGAAGCGCATGTGCCGGGCGATCAGCCGCTCCATCCGGGTCTCCTCGCCCGGGTCGACGTACCAGACCTCGTCGATCAGGTCGGCCGTGGCCCGCCACCGGTCGTCGTCGACCAGCAGGTAGTTGCCCTCGGTGACGATCAGCGGCGTCTCCCGGCGCACCGGCACCGTGCAGGCGATCGACTCCTCGAGGCTACGGTCGAACTCGGCCGCGTACACGATTTCGTCGGTCTGCGGGCGCAGCCGGCGCAGCAGATTCTGATAGCCGGCCGCATCGAACGTGTCGGCCGCCCCCTTGCGGGCGTGCCGGCCCAGGCGGTGCAGTTCGGCGTTGGAGAGATGGAAGCTGTCCAGCCCGACCAGCACGGCCCGGTCGCCCAGGGCCTCGGTGATCTGCTGGGCGAGGGTCGACTTGCCGGCCCCGGGCGCCCCGGTGATGCCGAGGATGCGGCGCTGACCATCGGCGGCCAGCCGCTCGGCCGCCTCGATCAGTTCCGCCAGTCGGTAGCCGGTCACGCGAGGGCCTCCGGTTGCTTGGCTCCGGTCATCACGGCGACCGCCTCCTCCATGGTTGTGCTTCCCGGCTCGACCAGCGCGATGCGCCGCCCCAGCCGGTGGATGTGGATCCGGTCGGCGACCTCCCACACGTTGGGCATGTTGTGGCTGATCAGCACCACCGGCAGCCCGTTCTCGCGGACGCGTTCGATCAGCCGGAGGACCTGATTGGTTTCCCGTACGCCGAGAGCGGCGGTCGGCTCGTCCATGATCACGACGCTCGTGGCCCAGGCCGCCACGCGAGCCACCGCCACCGCCTGCCGCTGCCCGCCGGAGAGGGTGTCGACCTTCTGCCGGATCGACTGCACGCGGATGCCCAGATCGGCCATCTGCCGCGCCGAACCCTGGCGCATCGCCGCCTTGTCGAGCTTGCGGAACACCGTACCGAGAAGGCCTTTTCGACGTTGTTCGCGGCCGAGGTACAGGTTCTGGGTGATGTCGAGAGCGGGCGCCACGCCGAGTTCCTGATAGACGGTCTCGATGCCGGCCCGCCGCGCGTCCAGCGCACTGCGGAAGTGCACCGGCTCGCCCTTGAGCGTGATCTCGCCCGAGTCCGGGATGACGGCGCCGGTCAGCGCCTTGATCAGCGTCGACTTGCCGGCGCCGTTGTCCCCGATCACGGCCAGGATCTCGCCCGCCCGCAGGTCGAAGTCGCAGTTGTCGAGGGCCACGACGTGCCCGTAGTGCTTGGTCAGCCCTCGGGCCTGAAGTACGACGTCAGTGCTCATCGCGTCTGCCTCGTCCGCACGAAGTGGTCGACGGCGACGGCGATCACGACCAGGATGCCCGTCGCCACCTGCTGGTAGAGCGAGTCGATGCCGGCCTGGGTGAGCCCGTTGGCCAGCACGGTCACGATCAGCGCGCCGATCAGCGTGCCGACCACGCCGCCCCGGCCGCCGAACAGGCTGGTCCCGCCGATCACGACGGCGGTGATGCTGTCGAGGTTGGCCGTCGAGTAGCCGCTCGGATCGGCCGTCGGGGTGCGGCCGAGTGCCTGCCAGGCGGCGAACGCGTACACGACCGCGGCCGTCAGGTAGACGCTGAGCAGCACCCGCTTGACCTTGATGCCGGTCAGGGCGGCGGCGCGCGGGTTGTCGCCGACCGCGTAGACGCGCACACCCCAGGCGGTCTGCGTGAGCGCATAGCCGAGGATCGCCGTCAATCCGATCCACAGCATTACGCCGTACGTGATAGTGACCCCGCCGAATGTCGGACCCCCGTTCAATGCGGTGAGGAATTCCGAATTGATGGGGTACGACTGCGAATCGGTGTACAGCCGGGCCGCCGCGGTCAGCACCGAAAGCACGCCGAGCGTCACGATGAACGGCGGCAGAGAGAACTGCGACACGAGTACGCCGTTCAGCAGCCCGAGAACGAGGCAGACCGCCAGACCGGCCAGCAGGGCGCCGAACACGTTGCCGTCGGTGGCCAGGTTCCCGATCACCACCGAGGCCAGCACCATGATGGCGCCGTTCGACAGGTCGATGCCCGCGGTCAGGATGACCAGCGTCTGACCCAGCGCCAGCGTGCCGACCACCACCGACTGCTGGGCGATCAGCGACAGGTTGCCCGGGTTGAGGAACGAGTCGGTCGTCGCCGAGAAGATGACGACCGCCAGCACCAGCGCGGCCAGCGGGCCGGCGGTCTGGCTGGAGAGGGCCGTTCGCCAGGGACCGGCGCGGTCCTCCTTCTGCAGGAGGACCGCCTCGGTTTCGCGCGGGGGAGCGCTGGTCACTTCTCGCCCCAGCAGTTCTGCAGACCCCATTCCGACGTCTGCGACTCGAGGCCGTCGACCGGCTTGTCGGTGATCAGCGTCGTGCCCGAGTCGTTGAGCCCGGCCGTGGGCTTGGTGCCGTCGGCCAGGTACTTGTCGATGGCCTCGACCGCGAGCTGGCCCATCTTGCTCGGGAACTGCATCGCGGTGGCGCCGATGATGCCGTCCTTGACGTCCTGCACGCCGCTGCAGGCGCCGTCGACCGAGACCACGGTGGCCTTGTCGGCCAGGCCCTTGTTCTTGAGCGCGGTGTTGGCGCCGCGCGCCACCGGCTCGTTGATCGTGTAGACGACGTTGATGTCGGGGTGGGCCGAGAGGAGGTTTTCCATCGCGGACTGTCCCGTCTCGATGGTGCCCTTGGTGAGGGCCGTGCCGGCGATGCTCGGGTCGCCGTCCTTGATGCCGTAGCCCTCGAGGAAGCCGTTGTGGCGGCCGCCGGCCGGGCCGTCCGAGAGGTCGAAGTCGAGCATCGCGATGCGCGGGTTGGCCGGGGCCGAGGCCTTGGCCCACTGGCCGATCAGCTTGCCGGCCTCGGTGTTGTCGGTGGCGAAGGTGGCGTCGGCGCCCTCGATCGGGGTCAGCGTGGCGTTCACCGTGATCACCAGGATGCCTTGGTCGCGGGCCTTCTTGACCACGGGGTTGAGCGCGGTCGGGTTGGCCGGGTCGAGCACGATGGCCTTCACCTTGTTGGCGATCATGTTCTCGATCGCGGTCACCTGGGTGGCCGAGTCGCCGGGCACCTTGGCCTCGGCCTTCATCGTCTTCCAGCCCTTGGCCGTGGCGGCCGCCTCGGTCGCCTTCTGCAGCGTGCCGAAGAACGGGTTGGACAGGTTCAGCTCGACGATGCCGATGGTGACGTCGCTGTTGCCGCTGCCACCGCCGCTGCTGCTGTCGCTGTCGTCGGATCCGCAGGCGGTGGCGGTCAGAAATATGCCGGCCGCCAACCCGGCGGCGGCGACTCGGTTGATCCTCATGGGGCCCTCCTCTATGTGACCTGCAGCCGAAATAAGTCGGCGGTGTTACGGCTCATCGTGTTGGTGGTTACGTCGGCTGTCAACCATCAAAGTCGAAGTTATGTATTGTGGCCGACAAAAGTCGTGTGGTTGACTGTGGCCCATCACGCCACGGGGAGATTCATGAGCACCGTTCTCACGGCCGATGACGGACCAGGCTGGATCCTCGGCCTGATCACCGCCGGCACGGCCCGCACCCGCACCGCGATCGCCCAGGTCACCGGCCTGGCCCGATCCACCGTGGGCCAGCGGCTGGACACGCTGTTCGACGCCCAGCTCATCCGCGAGAGCACCGAGAGTCTGCCCTCACGCGGCCGCCCGTCCCGGGTGCTCGAGCTCAACCCCCGGGCCGGCGTGATCATCTCGGTCGACGTGGGGGAGGACCGCACCCGCATGGCGATCCTCGACCTGAACATGGCGATCATCGGCGACCGGGTCGAACGGCTGACCCTCGGCGACGGTCCCGAGGTGCTGCTCGACCGGATCACCGCGCTGGTCCGCGAGCTCATCGTGCAGCAGGGCCTGGAGCAGACGGCGGTGGCCGGCTTCGGGCTGGGTCTGCCGGCGCCGGTCGACTACGAGGCCGGACGGGTCATGGGCTGGTCGGTGATGTCGGGCTGGGAGGGCTACGACATCCGGCGCCACCTGCGGCGCAGCTGGCCGGTGCCGGTGCTCATCGACAACGACGTGAACCTGCTGACGCTGGCCGAGCACCGCCGGTTCTGGCCCACGGCCCGCCACCTGTTCTTCGTCAAGGCGGGCACCGGCGTGGGCAGCGGCATGGTGATCGACGGCGCGGTCAACCGGGGCGCCCAAGGCGCGGCGGGCGACATCGGGCACGCCCACGTGGCCGGCTTCGGCGACCCGCAGTGCCGGTGCGGCAACGTCGGCTGCCTGGAGTCGCTGGTCGGCGGCTGGGCGCTGGCCCGCGACCTGGGCGAGGGCCACGACGCCCGCGACATCGCCGAACGCCTGCGCCGAGGCGACTCGGCCGCGGTGGCCGCGCTGCGCAACGCCGGCCGCATCATGGGCGAGTCCGTCGCGTACGCGACAAGCCTGCTAAACCCCGACGTGATCGTCCTCGGCGGCCTGCTCGGCAGCACCGGCGACGACCTGATGGCCGGCGTCCGCCAGGTCGTCTACCAACGCTCGCTGCCGCTGGCCACCCGCCGCCTGCAAATAGTCCCGACCCGCTTCAAGTCCCGAGCCGGCATAGCCGGCGCCGGCCACCTGGTCCGCGACCACGTCCTGGCGCCGTCCACCCTGGACGCCCGCCTGACAGTAGGCAAGACACCCTTCGGAGATCAGTAGCGGTCAGGTGGGAAGACGTCGCCTCACCCGAGGCCGAACGTCGCTTCCTGCGCTACTACTGGGCCGCGTTCGCCGACTGGCGACCCGAGAAGTGGAACTTGATGCTCGCTGCCCGCATCGACGGCGTCATCGTCGGTGTGCAAGATGGGAGCGCAGCACTTCGCCGTGACCAGGACCGTCTCCACCGGTTCGTGGGTGGGCCGCCAGTTCCAGGGGGCCGGCTATGGCAAGGCTCTGTGTGAGGCGGTCCTGCACCTGGCCTTCGACGGGCTGCGCGCCGAGCGGGCCGACACCGCGGCCTGGATCACCAACCACGCCTCGCTGGGCGTCTCGCGGGCAATGGGCTATCAGGACAACGGCACCACGACCAGAGCCGCGGACGGAAAGCGCGTGGAACAGGTCAACCCGACGCTCCGGCGTTCCGACTGGCGCCGGTCGCCGGAGGATTGCACCATCGTGGGTCTCTCCTCCGGCGCATCGGAGATGCTGGGCCTGCCGTGGACGCCCGGTGTCGACCGTTAAGGGCTGACTCCCGGCACCTGGCGGCCGTCCTCCAGATAGCGCACCCGCTTGGTCTTCCAGCCGGCGCGTACCCGACGTCGGACGGGTCCGCTGAGCAGAGGCAGCGCCTCGTCGATCGGGAGGATCCGGCTTTCGGCGATCTCGAGCGGCTGGATGACCACGGTGGCCAGGACGTCGTCGTCGAAGACGCCGCAGTCGAAAAGGAAACGCATACCACCCGGACGACCAGGCTTGGGCCGGCGGAAGTCAACGCATATGAGCCGGCCCGTATTGACGTCGAGGCCGCACTCCTCTCGGGTTTCGCGTCGACATGCATCCCAGGGTGATTCGCCGACCTCGACAACACCGCCCGGGATCGTCCAGCCGCTCTTGTACGTCGGCTTCAGGATCAGTAAACGCCCCTTGCGGCCACGTACCAGCGCGCCGGCCGAGGCCGGGATGGTCGGGAGTGCGAACGTCATCTCGGGCAGCTCACCGGCGTTGACGTCGCTCATGGAAACCATGCTAGATCCGGCTGGTCGACGGTAAAGCCGCCACTCTCCGTCACATCGAAGAATCATGGTGTAGGCCCTTGTGTGATCTGTGATCACATCTTAACGTGAGTGAAACCTCTTCCTCCTCGGACGGACACGCTCATGTCTCAGACGCTCGACGACGCAGCACTGTCCCCGTTCCACAAACGCCTGGCGATCCTCTCCTCCGGGGGACCGTTCCTCGACGGCTACATCCTCAGCATCATCGGCGTCGCCATGATCCAGCTGACTCCCGAGCTCGGCCTCTCGGCTAACGAGCAGGGCCTGGTCAGCGCGGTGGCCCTGATCGGCATCTTCTTCGGCGCCTTCCTCGGTGGCTGGCTGACCGACAAGTTCGGCCGGCACCTGCTCTTCACCATCGATCTGGTCGCGCTGGTCGCGTGCTCGGTCGCGCAGGCCTTCGTCCACGACGTCTGGTGGCTCATCGGGTTGCGCCTGCTCATCGGCGTCGCGGTCGGGGCCGACTATCCGATCGCGACCTCGCTGCTGGCCGAGTTCACGCCGCGCCGCTGGCGGGGCAAGCTGCTGGGCGCGTACGTGTGCATGTGGTTCGTCGGCGCGGCGGCGGCCTACGTCGTGGGGCAGTTCCTGCTCACGTTCGACGGCGGCTGGCGCTGGATGCTGGCCAGCGCGGCCCTGCCCGGCCTGATCATCATCCTGCTCCGCCTGGGCACCCCCGAGTCGCCGCGCTGGCTGGCCAAGATGGGCCGCACCGACGAGGCCAACGAGGTGCTGGCCCAGGTCTACGGGCCCGGTGTCACGGTGGCCGACCTCGGCGAGGAACAGACTCAGAACGTCGGCGTGGCCGCGATGCTGCGCTCCGGCTACGGCAAGCGGATGGCCTTCATAACCCTGTTCTGGACGTTCTCGATCATCCCGCTGTTCGCCGTGTACGCGTTCGGCCCGGCCATCCTCGAGGCGCTCAACCTGGGCGGGGACCTGGCCCACATCGGGTCGGCCGTCATCACGATCCTGTTCCTGGTCGGCTGTGTCGTGGCCGTGTTCCTGGTCGACCGGATCGGCCGCCGCAAGCTGATCCTGCACAGCTTCGGCTGGAGCGCCGTGGCGCTGATCGGCCTCGGCCTGGCCACCGGCGCGAGCCCCTGGCTGATCATGGCGCTGTTCGCGGCGTACGCGGTCCTCATCGGAGGCACCCAGATCATGCAGTGGGTCTATCCGAACGAGCTGTTCCCGACCGAGATCCGCGGCTCGGCCGTCGGGTTGGCGTCCTCGCTGAGCCGGATCGGCGCGGCGGTCGGCACGTACCTGGTTCCGCTGGCCCTGACCGGCCTCGGCATCGGCACCACGATGCTGATCGGCGGCGCCGTCACCCTGGCCGGGCTGCTCGTCTCGCTGGCCTGGGCGCCCGA
Source organism: Paractinoplanes pyxinae (assembly GCF_026626335.1). GTDB lineage: Bacteria > Actinomycetota > Actinomycetes > Mycobacteriales > Micromonosporaceae > Actinoplanes > Actinoplanes pyxinae. Next base: position 716,508 of record NZ_JAPNTZ010000001.1, read on the forward strand.
GACGCGCGGCCTCACGCTCGCCGAGAGCGCCGCCCTGCCTGCGCGCGCGACCGCCGTACGGAAAAGCCCGCAATTGTCGATGGTGAAGGGAAAGCACTCATGAAGGACGTCATCGTCGTCGGCGGTGGACTGGCCGGGCTGGCGGCCGGCTGGCGGCTGCGGCATCAGGACCTCGTACTGCTGGAATCGAGTCATCGGATCGGCGGGCGCATCCGGTCCGAGCGACGCGGGAAGTACTGGCTGAACTGGGGCGGGCACGTCTTCGCCGGGCCCGGTTCGTCGACCGACGCGCTGCTCACCGAGTCGGGCACGGCCGCCGTGCCGGTGCCGGGCTTCCTGGCCGGGCTGTCGATGAACGGCAAGCTGCTGCTCAACGGCCGCATCGAGAGCTACCCGTTCCGCGTGCCGATGTCCCTGTCGTCGCGGGTGGCCCTGGTCAAGACCGGGCTCAAGGTGGGGCGGCAGGTTCTGCGGTACGCGAACATCGTGCGCCAGCGGCCCGGCGAGCACCCCGACGCCCGGCAGCAGCGGATCTACGACTTCGAGAACGAGCGCAGCTTCCGCGACTTCGTGGGCGACCTGCCCGAGGACGCCGAGGCGCTGTTCCGCCCGACCGTCACCCGCTCGGCGGCCGACCCGCACGAGCTCTCGGCCGGGGCCGGCATCGGCTACTTCAGCCTGGTCTGGAACATCGGCCAGGGGCTGAGCCGGGGCATCGTCGGTGGCCCGTCCACGCTGACGGAAGGCATCGCCGCCGCGCTGGGCGACCGCGTGCAGCTGGGCGCCGAGGTGGCCGAGATCGTCCACAAGCGGGACTCGGTCGTCGTCCGCTACCGCCGGGACGGCGTGGACCACGAGGTCGAGGGGCGGTACGTGGTGCTGGCCACGCCGGCCACGGTCGCGCACCGGGTCGCCGTCGACCTGCCGGCCGACATCCGCGAGGCGCTAGGCAAGATCGTGTACGGCCCGTACGTCAGCGCGGCCTTCCTGACCGACGAGAACTCGGCCCGGCCGTGGGACAAGGCGTACGCGATCGCCACGCCGAAGCGGTCGTTCAACGTCGTGCTGAACCAGGCCAGCCTCGTACGCGGAAGTGAGAGCACGCGGCAGCCGGGCGGCAGCATCATGACGTTCTCGCCGGCCAGCCTGGCCCGCACGCTGCTGGCCAAGTCCGACAAGGAAATCCTCGACATCTACACCCGCGACCTCGACCAGGTGCTCGGCCGCGGCTTCTCCGTGGCCGAGGCGCACGTCCAGCGCTGGGAAACCGGCGCCCCCTACTGCTTCCCCGGGCGCGGCGCGCTGCAGCCGGCCCTGAGGCGCCGCGGCAGCCGTGTGCTGCTGGCCGGCGACTACCTCGGAACCCTCTACACCGAAACCGCCATCCACACCGGGTTCTCCGCCGCCGACGAGGTCGCGAGCCACCTGGCCACCGCCAAGGAGACAGCACGATGACCCTGCACGGAATCCTGACCGCGCTCGCCACGCCCTTCGCGGCGGACGGCGGCATCGACGAGGCCCGGCTGCGGGCCCTGGTCGACCGCTCGGTCGACGGCGGAGTGCACGGCGTCGTGGTGTGCGGCTCGACCGGCGAGTTCAGCGCGCTGAGCGGCGACGAGCGTCGCTTCGCGGTCGAGGTCGTGGTCGATCAGGCGGCGGGCCGGGTGCCGGTGGTCGCGCAGACCGGCGCCACGAGTACGGCCGAGGCCATCCGCCTGTCGCGGCACGCCCAGTCGGCCGGCGCCGACGTGGTGATGGTGGTGGCGCCGTACTACGAGCCGCTGTCGGTGGACGGGACGCTGACCTACCTGCGGGCGGTCGCCGGCTCGGTCGATCTGCCGGTGATGCTCTACAACCTGCCGGTGGCCACCGGCGTCGACCTCGACCCCGACGTGGTGGGCGCGCTGGCCCGCGAGGTCGAGAACATCCGCTACATCAAGAACACGACGGTCGACATGGCTCAGTCGGCGCGGCTCATCCACAACCACGGCGATGTGATCTCCACGTTCGTCGGGTGGGACAGCCTGCTCTTGGCGGCCCTCGTCGAAGGTGCGGCCGGGGTCATGGCGGGCACGGCCAACGTCGTACCGGCGCAATTGGTTGCCGTTCATGACGCCGTCGCCTCGGGCGACCTCGGCCTGGCCCGGAAGTTGTGGTCCGAGATCTACCCGCTCATCGACCGGATCATGGCCCAGCCGTTCGTACCCGCGGTGAAGGCGGAACTGGCGGCCGTGGGCTTCCCCGTCGGCATACCCCGCCCGTAGCCATGCTGCTGGCTCTGGAACTCGTCGGCCTCTTCGCCTTCTCGGTGTCCGGGGCGCTGATGGCGATCCGCAAGGGCTTCGACGTGATCGGGATCGTGCTGCTGGCCGGCATCACCGCGCTCGGCGGGGGAGTGGCCCGGGACGTGATCATCGGGGCCACCCCGCCGGTCGCGTTCACCGATCTCGGCTACTTCCTGATGCCGGTCGCGGCGGCGGTCGTCACGTTCTTCGCGCATCCGGCGCTGGAACGGCTGACGACCGCCGTCCTGGTCTTCGACGCGGCCGGCCTCGGTGTCTTCTGCGTGACCGGAACCCTCAAATCATTGGCGTACGGGTTGAGCCCCCTGCCGGCAGCGGTGCTCGGCGTCGTCACCGGCGTCGGCGGTGGCGTGCTGCGCGACATGATCGCCCGCGAGACCCCGGCCCTGGTGCGCCCGGACGCCGAGCTGTACGCGGTGCCCGCCATAGCCGGCACGATCGCGGTCGCCTGCCAGCCCCGCCTGGCCGTGCCGGCCGCCGTCGTCATCGTCGCGTTCCGCCTGGTCGCGCTGGCCCGCCGCTGGCACGCCCCCACCGCTTTTATACTCGCCAAGTGCCCATCTCGAAGCGCGCCGAACCCGCCCTGCTGACCGACCAGGTCTACAGCGCGCTCCACGAGGCCATCATGAACGGCGACCTGCCGGCCGGCACCCGGCTGCGCATCCGCGACCTGGCCGCCCAGGTGGGAACGAGCGTGATGCCCGTACGCGAAGCCATCCGCCGCCTGGAGGAGGCCGGGCTGGCCGAGAGCGTCCCCCACAAGGGCGCGGTGGTCAAAGGCCTGACCCTGGCCGAACTGGTCCACGTGTACGACGTACGGCGCCTGCTGGAAGTCGAAGCCGCCCGCCTGGGCAGCCAGCACATCACCGCGGCGGACGTGGCCGCCATGCAGACCGAACTCGAGCTGATGCGCACCGCCATCACCGAGCATCGAGTGGTCGCCTACCTCGACCACGACGAGGCCCTGCTGACCATCCTGTACCGAGCCGCCGGCAACCCGGTGCTGGTCGAAACCATCCAGACCCTCTGGTCGCATTGCCGGGCCTACAAAATAGTCGGAGCCCAAGCCGCCCTGGACGGCCCCGCCGACGATTCTTTGTGGCGCTACCAGCACCAACTGGTCGAAGCAGCCCGAGCCCACGACGGCGACACCGCAGCCGCCGTCAACACCGACAGCCTGAACGATGCCACCGCCCGCATAAAGGCGCAGCTGGCCGCCCAGGACTCGAGCGCCGCCTGACCGCCTGGGACGTTGTGGGTCAGCCGCACAGCACGCCGGTTTCCTTCTCGTATTGCTCGAGCGCGGCGAAGGCGGGTAGCAGCGCGGGCATCATCGCCGTGAACAGGTTGGCCGTCACGTTGCCGGAGTCGTCCAGAACAGGCGCGACGGCCGGCGTCCAGTCCGCATCGAAATAGATGACGCCCTGGATCACGGTTCGATATCCGGCGTCCAGCCACTCCGGGCACTCCGGCAGACGCGGCGCGGCGGCCCGGATGCGCTCGTAGTCCGTCCTGGTCAGCGCCGGGATGAACAGCACCAGCCGGTGCGGGGGTAGTAGCCGGAACGACTCGGCCAGCTCCCACATCGTTCCCGCACTGGTGCCCAGGGTCAACACGGTCAGCCGGGACTTCCGGATCAACTCGCTTACCGGCCCCTGCCAGCCCGCGAGCGGCAGATACATGCGTGCCGCGCCGACATAGGGCAGCCGCTCACCCGGTGCGCCGACCGCCACCAACGGCCCGACCGGCCGCAGGATCTCGGCCACGTGCTCCTCCGCCGAGCGTCCGGACACCAGGAAACCGACCGCTGCACCACCCGACAGGCCGGGTAGCGGAACCTCATGCAGGGCCGTCTGCCGCTCGTCCTCCTCGAAGGAGCGCAGGTACAGCACATAGGAACCGGCCTCGAGCTGCCGATGGTCGGGAACGAGGCGGGACCGGTGCCGCCTTGCCCGCAGAAACACCCGGCGGCCGCGCGTGAACACGGCACCGCCGGCGACGATCGTGCACAGCGTGAGGAACGTCTGCCACCACGCGAGGTCGCCCGGTCTCATCATCAGGACCAGTCCGCCGATCGTCAGGGTCAGCCCGGCCAGGCAACACAACCAGGCCGCGATCCACAGCAGCGATCCCCGCCAGACGTCGCCGCGGATCGGCCGCGACAAGAGCTCCCGCGCTTGCCGGTTGCGGGCGAGCTTCAACGTCTTGCCGCCGTACAAGATGCCGAAGAACCCGGTGACACCGATGAGAAAGCCGTTCGGCTCCACCCAGTCCGGGGTGATGTCCGGCCGCTGCAACACCAACGTGGGAACGGCCGTGAGGCCCAGCCCGATCAATATGATCAGGTAGCCGAGCAGCCGCAGCCCCGTCTGCGGCGGCCGGGTCAGGCCTCCGGCGCCGGTCGCGGGTCCCTGGGCCGGATCACGGAACTCCCAGTGGCCGCTCCAGCTCAGCCGTTGGCCCCGCTGCGGCAGCCACAGCGCCACCCCGAAGATCAGCGTGGACAGCGGAACCACGTACCGCCACCACCTGTCCCACCACTGCGGGTAGCGGTTGGCCGTCAGCACCACCATGGCCGTGACGACCCCGGCCAGCAGCAACGGGAACACGGTGCGGAACAGCATCCCCACGATCTGCTGGCGCATTCGCCGTTCGCTCAGCCCGGACAACGCGAGCATCGCCACCGCCGAGACAAGCACGAACCGTAGTACCGATTCGGGCGAGAGATCCATGCCCATCATTGTGCTGGATCCGCGGCGGACCGGAGTCGTACCGGCGCCCCGCGACGTGGCGGACCCGTCCAGGGTCCACCGATCGGCTATCGGGCGACGGCCTGTTCCTCGCTGGAAGGTGGCCGTCAGCTCGACATCCGATATCGGGTAAATCCGGTTTGTCTTCCTGTACGGCGCCATGAAGCAGCGAGAGGAAACATGATGAACAAGCTCACCCACGCCCTTACCCTGGGCGGGTTCGGCGTTCTCACCGCGTTGACCGTCGGCATGGGTCCGGCTCAGGCCGCCCCGGCCGGGCCGGTCGGGCCGGCGACTCCGGACAGGAAGATCGCGGCCAGCCACAACATGTGGCGGGGCGAAAGCCAGATCGTCGGCTTCTACCGCTCGCTGCGGGCCTGCCAGCTGGCCGGCATGTACGGCGAGCGGAGCGGCGCCTGGGACGACTACGACTGCACCGTCGTTCGCGTCGGCCCGCGGCGGGGCGCCTGGGCCCTCGAGGTCGTCGACTACGACAACTGGGGCTCGTTCGGGTTCGGCCGGCCGTTCCAGGTCGTCCGCGGCTTCCCGGCTCAGTTCCGTCCGGTCTGGGCGGGTCAGCTCCGGCCGGTTCGTCCGGGACAGTTCCGGCACTTCCGTCCGGGCTCGCACCGGAACGATTGGATGCGGGACCGGGACCGTCGCCACGGTGGCTTCGACCGCAACGACGGTCGCGGTGGCCGGGACAACGACGGCCGCAACAATCAGGGCCACAACCCCCGCAACAATCAGGGCGGCAGCACGCGAGGCGACCAGAACGGCAGCACGCGCGGTGACCAGAACGGCAGCACCCGCGGTGACCGGGGTGGCAGCACCCGTGGGGATCAGGGCGGCAGCACGCGCGGTGACCAGGGCGGCAGCACCCGTGGGGACCAGGGCGGCAGCACGCGCGGTGACCAGGGCGGCAGCACCCGCGGTGACCAGGGCGGCAGCACCCGTGGGGACCAGGGCGGCAGCACGCGAGGTGACCAGGGGAGTGGCACTCGCGGTGACCAGGGCGGCAGCACGCGAGGTGACCAGGGGAGTGGCACCCGTGGGGACCAGGGCGGCAGCACGCGGGGTGACCAGGGCGGCAGCACGCGGGGTGACCAGGGCGGCAGCACCCGTGGCGACCAGGGTGGCAGCACGCGCGGCGACCGGCGCTGACTCCGCGAGCACGACATCGGGCGCGCCGGCACCTGAGTCGTTCGGGGCACGATCAGACGCCTCTGAGCAACACGAAGAGGATCCATTTATCGCGCTAGCACATCCGCGGCCGTCAGGCGATCATCTCGCCTGGTGGCCGCGGCTTTCTACCCGTGCCGGGATGCGGTACTTGCGGGATTGATCGAGCCGAGGTTACCGCGCGGCAGAACGCGCGGCCATCCGCTGGTCCACCGGGCCACCGCGCCGATGTAAGCGAGGGCAGAACGCGCCCGCCGAGTTGCGGCTCGGTCGGCGGTCACGCACCGTGAAGATCATGGTTGGACTTGCGCCTACTGAATGAGGGGGGTCTATGTTGGGGATTGATTGGTTTTGTCCCTCTCCCCGGAGGATTTCCCCATGCGTAAGTCAAGGCTTCTCATCGCGGCGACCGCCCTCACGGTCAGCCTGAGCGCCGGCCTCGCGATCGGCTCCCGCAGCGACACTGCCGAGGCCGCGGTGGTCTGGAACGAGGACTTCAACGGTCCGGCCGGCAGCGGCGTCGACACGTCGAAGTGGAACTTCGACGTCGGCGGCAGCGGCTGGGGCAACCAGGAGCTGCAGTACTACACCGAAGGCACGAGCAACGTCGCCATGGACGGCGAGGGGCACCTCGTCATCACTGCCCGTAAGGGCAGCGGCGGGCACAACGACTGCTGGAACGGTGCCTGTCAGTTCACGTCGGGGCGCATTCAGACGTCGGGCAAGTTCACCCAGCAGTACGGGCGGGTCGAGGCGCGCATCAAGGTGCCGGACGGGTCCGGTCTGTGGCCCGCGTTCTGGATGCTGGGCGGCAGCAACTGGCCGACCGACGGCGAGATCGACATCATGGAGGTCGTCGGCCGCGAGCCCAACCAGCTGTTCGGCACGCTGCACGGCCCCGGCTACTCGGGCGGCGAGTCGTACGGCAACCAGATCGTCTCCGGCACCCCGTGGCACCAGGACTTCCACACGTACGCCGTGGACTGGTCACCCAATCTGATCGTCTGGACCGTGGACGGCAACGAGTTCTTCCGCGCCACCCCGGACTCGCTACGTGCCGCCAAGGGCAACGTCCACTGGGTGTTCGAGCACTCTTTCTTCATCATTCTCAACCTGGCCGTGGGCGGGAACTTCGGCCAGGGCAACCCGGCCGGCCTGCCCGACGAAAGCAAGATGGTCGTCGACTACGTCCACGTCAGCGCCTAGTCGCGGCGGCGGGGCCGTGGGCGGGTCATGAAGTCGCCCAGGGCCACGCCGGCGGCCAGGGCCAGGCCGATGGCCAGGGCCAGCGTGATGGTGACCAGGCCGCTCGTCGCCTGCTGGGTGGCCAGTTGGTAGAAGCCGCGGTACGCGGTCAAGCCGGGCAGCAGCGGAATGATGCCGGCCAGGATGATCACCTGAGCGTGCACCCGGCCGCGGCGGCGGGAGAGGCCGGTGGCCAGGCCTACCACGGCGGCGGCGACGCCGGTGGCCGTGGCCGGGCCGAAGTGGGCATAGATCGTCAGTGCTCCGAAGACGGCCCAGCCCGCGGCGCCGGTCAGGGCGGCCGCGGCCAGCGAGCGCAGTGGCGCGTACGAGGCCAGGGCGAACATGCCGGCCGCGGTGGCCGCAGCAAACGTGGACAGGCCGAACTGGGCCACGTCGGCGCTGACCGGCTGGGCCGGGTCGAGGCTGACGCCGAACTCGAGGCCCAGCTTCAGGCCGAGGATGACGCCCGAGAGCAGCCCGGCCGACAGCAACGCCACCTCGGCCGCGCGGCCGGCCGCCGTGACGTAGTAGCCCGAGATGGCGTCGCGGACCGCGCTCATCACCGACAGGCCGGACAGCAACGCTGTGATGCCGGCCGCGATGACCAGCGACGGCTGCGTTCCCGGCGGCAGGATGCCGGTCGCGAACACGCCCACCGTGGCCAGGGTGGCCACCAGGCCGCCAGTGAGCTGCAGGAAGAACGGCGCCACGCCCCACCGGGTGAGGACGCGGCCCAGGCGGTCGATGAGTGCGGTCACCACGAAGGCGGTCAGCGCGATCAGCACCGTGCCGCCGAGCAGCACCGCGACCGCCGCCGCCAAACCGCCCCAACCGGTGGTGGCCACCCAGCGCGGGTACGGGTGACGGGCGGCCGTGGCCCGGGTCAGCGCGGATGTGGCCGTTTCCGTCGTCATCAGGCCACGGGTCACCTCGTCGACGATCGCGGTCACCGCGGCCAGGCGGGTGAGGTCGGTCGTCCGGTAGTGCACGATCCGCATCGAGTTGACCGGCGCCGCCACCTGGCCGCGGTGGACGCACATGGCGATCGAGTTGAACGTGATGTCGACGTCCACCGTGGGCAGCCCGCACGCCGCGGCCAGCCGGGTCATCGTCTCCGCGGTCTCGCCGGCCGGTTCCCCGCTCGACAGCAGCACCTCGCCGACGCCCATGCACAGGTCGACGACCCGCACCACCTCGGCGTCCGACGGCACCTCGGGACCCACCGGGCGCAGGAACGAGGCGGTCGGCGGTCCGCCGCGCATCAGGTCGCGGCGCAGCCGGCCCAGGATGGGAAGCATGGGAACTACTATCGGGGCTGGTCAGGCCTTCAGGCGGAACAACGCGCGGGCGTTGGTCTCGGCAAACTGGCGGAACACCGCCGGCTTGAGGCGCTTCGCGAGTTTGAGCAGGCTTGCGTTGTACGTCTCACCCGCCTCGAGGTTGGGCGGCTGACGCACGAAATGCTGCGGGCCGTCGGTCGCCGCGTCGGAGCCGAACAGCACCCGCCCCGGGCCGACGTCGTCGATCAGGCGCTCGACCGTCGCCGAGTCGCACCACGACGTCTCCAGGTGCAGATTGGGCAGCCGTTGGGCGTGGCGGGCGGCGCGCCGGCGACCTTCGGGCGGGCCGAGATAGGTGTGGTACAGCACGATCGGCACGGTGGGAAAACGCTCGGCCAGCCTGGCGATCAGGTCCGGGTCGGCCGGGCCGGGGGCGCTGTGCACAGTGACCGGCACCCCCGCCTCTTCGGCCACCTTCAGATAGGGATCGAGACCCGCGGTGTCGGCCGGAAAATTGTCGTACGCCGGATGTAGCTTCAGTCCCGCAGCGCCATCAGAAATTCTTTGCCGTACGTCGTCCGGGTCGGGCCCGCCCGGCCGCACCCACACCAGGGGGGTCAGCCATGGCACCGCCTCGGCCGCGATCTCGACGAAGTCGTTGTCCTGCCACGAGACCACCGCCTGCGTCATGCCCCCGCAGAACTCGGCGGCGAGCAGGCTGCCGAAGCCCAGTTGATCACGCCCCGGCGACCGGGCGTGCACGTGCGCGTCCACCGGGTCCAGCCCGATCCACAACCGATAGTCGGCGCCCTCGTTGTTGTCGCACGCGGAAGGGCCGCGAGCGCCGGGAGAGCTCGGGGCGCCCGGAGCCCTGGGAGAGCTCGGGGCGCCCGGAGCCCTGGGAGAGCTCGCAGCGCCCGGAGCGCCGGAAGAGCTCGCAGCGCCCGGAGCGCCGGAAGAGCTCGCAGCGCCCGGAGCGCCGGGAGAGCTCGCAGCGCCCGGAGAGCTTGAAGCGCCGGAGGCACCGCGAGCACGGAAAGCACCGAGGACACGAGAAGCGCTGAGGGCTGTCGAGGCGGGAGGAGGGGGAGGAGCGGCAGCAGCGGGCAATGAGCGGACGACGCAGTCGAGCACCAGCCGGCCGCGCGTCGAGACGTCGGCCTCCCAGGCTTGCTCGCCGACCCGGGTCATCGGCACGTCCGTCGGCGACTGCCAGCCGTCGAAACCCGCGTGCAGCACCAGATCGCGCGCGTCCCGGGCCAGCCGGCCCGTGTATCGGACGCGACCCGGCGCCGCCCACCGCAGGGGTTGCTCGTAACGCCTCACAATTCGATGATCCAGCCTGCTCCGTCGTTGTCGTCCCAGCTCTCGCTGTTGTCAGCCGGATCGGGCCGCCCCGAGCGCACGAGGTGGAACGCGTACCGAATGCGTGATCCCCGCACACCCCACACCCGCCCCCGGAAGACGTGCGGCAACGGCTGCGCCCGCACGAACTCGTAGAGGCTGCCCTCGCCCGGCGTGTCTCCCATAGTCTCGAACGGCAGCCCGTCCATCGTCGTGCTCGTGTAGTTGGGCACTGACGGCTCGACCTCGCTCCACACCAGCCCGACCGACGTCAGCAGGCCCGGCGAGCCCGAGTCCGGGGAATCCGCGCCCGCATGATCGGTGTAGGTCACCTCGGCCGACACGATGTCCTCGGTGAACACCGGCGAGGCGGCCCGGTCGTCCGCGCCGACCACGAAGAAGAAGTGGTGCAGCGCGAACCCCGGATCCAGCCGCGGCACCTCGAGCACGGCCGTGCGCAGCGGCCCGCCCTGCGGCGCGAGCACGACCTGTTCGGCGTCGGCCCAGTCCGGCGTGACGTCCCGGGGCGACCAGGTGTAGTGCGCCTGCACCATGGCGATGCCCGGCCCGGGGTCGAGCCAGACCTTGCGCAGCCCGAAGAATGTGGTCACAGATGGTGCACCCAACAGTTGTCACCTCCCGGCGCCGACGAGCCGTACGGCCCGATCCAGGTCTCGCTTTTCTCCTCGGGCGGATACATGCGCCCGATGTGGTACTGCTGCACCAGCGTCGTGCCGCGCGGCCCCCACATGCGGGAGTAGAAGCGGTGCGGCAGGTCCAGCTCGTACAGCATCTGGTACTTCGAGTGGTGGAAGCGCTCCTTGTCGTCGTACGTGTAATAGTTCTTGGCCACGAATTCGGAGTCGCCCGGTATGCGCGGGTCTTCCATCGGGCTGTAGACGGGCGCGCCCCAGTCGCCGACCGACCAGTAGATGCAGATGTTGGTGATCCACCCGTTGTCGTCGGTGTACTCGAGGTCGCGGTAGACGATGTCCTCCGAGAACAGGTCGGTCGTCCAGCGGTGCCCGTTCTGGTGCACCTCGAAGTAGTAGTGGAACCGGTATTCCGGCGTCGACCAGCCGTGCTGCATGTCCCACACTTCGCGCGGCATTCGCAGCACCTTGAGCCGTTGCCGCGGGTAGCCGCCGAAGTCCTGCAGCACGCGCGCGTCGTGGCTCCAGCTCCAGTCCGGCCACTGCCCGGGCGGCGTGCAGCTGTAGTGGATCAGCACCTGGTCGATGCCGTCGTCCTGATCGGTCCACCCCTTGGGGTAGTACCAGCTCACGACGGCACCCAGCCGTTCGACCCGATGACTTCGAAGGTTCGTACGCTCGGCATCCCCATCAGCAGTTCGGGCAGCGCCTGATAGAACGCGCTGGTCGCCGGCTGGTCGAGATAGCGCTGCATGTCCTCCACGCTGCGCCAGCTGGAAACGGCCAGCACGCTGTCCCCGCTGCGCAGGGACTGGGCGAAGACGATGCCGGGCGCGTCGGCCACGACCGACTGTTCCTGCTGGACGAGCAGCTCGGACAGCCGGCCGATCGAGCCGGGCCGGGCGGTGGCTTCCATGATCCGGAAGACGGCCATGTCCCTCCCCTAGAAACTCAGGTGCGGTTATCGATCACGCGCTGGATCTTCCCGGCCGAGCGGGCCAGGGTTTCGGGCTCGACGCACACCACCTCGACGCTGGTGCCGACGGTGTCCTTGACCGCCTTGACCACCTCGACGGCGGCCCGGTCGCGGCGGTCGGCCGGGGTGTCGGGGCGCGCCTCGACCTGGACGGTGAGGTGGTCCATCCGCCCGCGGGTCGAGAGCACCAGCTGGAAGTGCGGGGCCAGTCCCGGCGTACGCAGGATTATTTCTTCGATCTGGGTCGGGAACAGGTTGACCCCGCGCAGGATGATCATGTCGTCGCTGCGGCCGGTCACCTTCTCCATGCGGCGCATGCCGGGCCGCGCCGTTCCGGGCAGCAGCCGGGTGAGGTCGCGCGTGCGGTAGCGGATGACCGGCATCGCCTCTTTGGTCAGCGAGGTGAAGACCAGTTCGCCCAGCTCACCCTCGGGCAGCACCTCGCCCGTCTCGGGGTCGAGCACTTCGGGGTAGAAGTGGTCCTCCCAGATGTGCAGGCCGTCCTTGGTCTCGACCGCCTCCTGGGCCACGCCGGGGCCGATGACCTCGGACAGGCCGTAGATGTCGACGGCGTGGATGCCGGCCCTTTCCTCCATCTCGAGGCGCATCTGCTCGGTCCACGGCTCGGCCCCGAAGATGCCGATCTCGAGGCTCGACTTGCGCGGGTCGATGCCCTGCTTCTCGAACTCGTCGATGACCGTGAGCATGTACGACGGCGTCACCATGATGATGCGGGGCTTGAAGTCGGTGATCAGTTGCACCTGCCGCGGCGTCATGCCGCCCGAGACCGGGATGACGGTGCAGCCGAGCCGTTCGGCGCCGTAGTGGGCGCCGAGCCCGCCGGTGAACAGCCCATATCCGTACGCGTTGTGAAGCCGGTCGCCGGGCCGGCCGCCCGCGGCTCGGATCGACCGGGCCACCACGGTGGCCCACATGTCCAGATCGTTCTGGGTGTAGCCGACCACGGTCGGTTTGCCCGTCGTGCCGGAGGAAGCGTGAACCCGGCGGACGTCGGCTTCGGGCACGGCGAACATCCCGAAGGGGTAGTTCTCGCGCAGGTCGGCCTTGCTGGTGGTGGGGAACCGGGCCAGGTCGGCCAGGTCGCGGCAGTCATCGGGGTGCACCCCGGCCTCGTCGAACGCGCGCCGGTAGTGCGGGACATTCTCGTACGCGTGCCGCAATGTCCACTGCAGCCGCTGGAGCTGCAGTTCCCGCAGCTCATCCACGCTCAGTCGTTCGGCTTCGTCAAGCTGATCGGTGGGCGGCGCCTCGCCCCTTGCAGCAGTCATGGCACAGCCTCCAACGTCCATCGACGTTTCCCATACCCAACGCCGGGCCGGACATGCTGTCAAGAAAAGGCGTAGCGTGCCGCTAGGAGGGCGGAGTGATGAGAGTGCGAGGGCTCGTCGCGGCGGCACTGATCTGCGCGTTGACCGCCTGCTCGGACTCCCCGCCCGCTCCCGACCCGACCGCCCCGACGGCGCCGCGGGCCGCCTGGCCGACCACCGGCTGGCCCACCGCGGCGCCGCGGACCCAGGGCGTCGACCCGGCCGCGCTGGCCCGGTTCGACCAGCAGGTCGGCGACGTCTTCACCGAGGTGCGCAGCGTCCTGGTCGTCCGGCACGGCTACGTCGTCCACGAGCGCTACTGGCACGGCCTGACCGCGGCCTCCGGGCACGACGTCCGGTCGGTGACCAAGAGTTTCGTCGCCACCCTGGTCGGCATCGCCCTGGGCGAGGGAAAGATCAAGAGCCTCGACCAGACCGTGGGCGAGCTGCTGGCCGCCCCGCGGTCGGCCCTGGCCGGGGTGACCGTCCGGCACCTGCTGACCATGACCGCCGGGCTGGCCGGCGACCCGGCCGGGGAGGACGATCTGTGGGCGAGCCCGGACTGGGTGCGCCAGATCCTGGGCCGCCGCCTCATCGCCGAGCCGGGCGTCCGGTTCCAGTACAGCAGCGCCAGCTCGCACCTGCTGGCGGCCATCGTGGCCCGGGCCACCGGCCGGACGGTGCTGGACTACGCCCGCGAGAAACTGTTCACACCGCTGGGCATCGACACCACGACGATGTACGAGCCGAGGATGGGTGGCGCCTTCGACCCCGACGTCGATCCGGCTTACACCAAGGCCTCGGTGGCCTGGCCGGTCGACCCGCAGGGCATTCACTGCGGCGGCGGATTCCTGCGGCTGCCCACACGGGAACTGGCCAAGCTCGGCTATCTCTATCTCAACGGCGGCCGCTGGGAGGGCCGCCAGGTGGTGCCGGCCGCCTTCGTGGACGCGGCCACCCGGCCGACCGGCCTGCCGCCCGACGTGCTGACCGGCTACGGCCTGCACTGGTGGATCGACGACGACGGCGCCGGTCAGCGGTCGTTCACGGCGGTCGGTTACGGAGGCCAGTACATCGCCGTGGTGCCCGAGCGCGACCTGGTCGTGGTCGTCACCAACAATCCCGAGGGCCCGCCCGACCCGGGCAGCCTGCTCAGCGGCACGATTCTTCCGGGAGTGACGTGACCAGACCCGTCATCATCGACTGCGACCCCGGCCACGACGACGCCATGGCGCTGCTGCTGGCGCTGGGCGACCCGCGGCTCGACCTGCTCGGCGTCACCACGGTCGCCGGGAATCAGACGCTCGAGAAGACGACCCGGAACGCACAGAAGATCCTCGCGCTGGCCGGGGCGTCGGACGTACCGCTGGCCGCCGGGTGCGAGCGGCCGCTGGTCGGCGAGCTGACCGTGGCCGGCGACATCCACGGCGAGTCGGGGCTGGACGGGCCCGACCTCGACGTCCCGGTGGCCGGTACGGCCGGGGTGCACGCGGTCGAGCTGATGCGGCGGCTGATCGAGGGCTCGCCCGAGCCGGTCACGCTGATCGCGCTCGGGCCGCTGACCAACGTCGCGCTGCTGCTGCGCCTGCATCCCGAGGCGGCGGCCCGGGTGCGCCGGATCGTCTTCATGGGTGGATCGACCGATCGCGGCAACACCACGCCGTACGGGGAATTCAATATCGTCACCGACCCGGAGGCGGCCGACATCGTGCTGCGGTCGGGCCTGCCGATCACCATGGTCGGGCTCAACGTCACGCACCGGGCGCTGGCCACCACGCAGATCATCGAGGAGTTCCGCGCGCTGGGCACCCGGCTCGGCACCACCTGCGCCGAGCTGATGACGTTCTTCGCGGACGCCTACCGGCGCAACTTCGGCTTCGAGCACCCGCCCGTGCACGATCCGGTCGCGGTGGCTTACGTGCTCGACCCTTCCGTCGTACGCACGGTGGCCGCCCCGGTCGTGGTCGAGCTCGGGGGCACGTACACCCGCGGCGCGACCGTCGCCGACCTGCATCATCGCAGCGCACGGCCGGACAACGCGGACGTCGCGGTGGGGCTGGACGTCGATGCCTTCTGGCCCATGCTTATCGGCGCGGTGCGTGCTCTAGGCATACCTAGGACGCTCGTGACCAGCGAAGATAGGTAAACGCTCCCGATGTGACGGGGCCTCTGCTTGCCGAGGATTGAGTCATCACCCGGCAACAAGGAGGCAGTCATGCTGGTCCACCCCGAACTCATGCTGACCATGGTCAACGACCGTCACCGCGAGATGATCGCCGAGTCCGAGAAGGCGCAGATCCTCAAGCGCGCCCGCGAGGCCCTGCGCGCTCGTCGCCCCCGCACCGCGCGGCCGCCCACCGGTAGGGTTGCCCCGTGCGAACCCTCCGCGGCGGTGCCAGCCCGGTGATGATCGGTCGTGAGGGCGAGCTGCGCCGGTTGGCGCGGCTCGCCTCGTCCGGTGAGCCGGCCGTCGCGGTCATCGCCGGCGAACCGGGCATCGGCAAGACCCGGCTGGTGCACGAGCTGCTGGCCACCCTGCCCGCCTCGACAGTCGTTCTGGTCGGGCAGGCCGAGCCGGGATCGCTTTCCCGGCCGTACGAAGTGCTGCTCGACGCCATCGACGGCCGGCCCGAGGTCGACGAGCAGCAGCTGGCCGCCCTGGCCGACGCCCGGCGCAGCCCGGTCGAGCGCCTGCACACCGGCGTGGCCATCCTGGCCGACCTGATCGCCGACCGGCCCGCCGTCGTCGTCTTCGAAGACCTGCACTGGGCCGACTCCGAGAGCGCGGCCCTGTTCGAGCGGATAGCCGATCAGCGCGGGCCGCGCCTGCTCATCGGCACCTACCGGCCCGACGACGTGACCCGCCGGCAGCCGGTGGCCGGGTTGCTGGCCCGCCTGGAACGGCGGCACGCCGTCACCCACGTACGGCTCGATCGCCTCACCCCGGCCCAGACCGCAGCCCTGCTGGCCGCCGCCACCGGTGCGCCGGCCCCGATGCGGGCCGCGACCGCCCTGCACCACCGCACCGGCGGCAACCCGTTCTTCCTGGAAGAGCTGCTGCGCGCGCTGCCCAGCACGGACGTCGAGACGCTGGTCGAGCAGCCGCTGCCGTGGAGCCTGGCCGACGTGCTGCGCCGCCAGGTCGACGACCTTGATCCGGCCAGTGTGCGCATCGTCGAGGCGGCCGCCGTGCTCGGCCAGCGCATACCGTTCGACCTGCTCGCCGGCGTCTCCCGCACAGGCGAGGACGAGCTGATCGCCGTCCTGCGCGAGCTCGTGACCCGCGGGGTGCTGGTCGAGGCGGGCGAGGACGAGTTCGCGTTCCGGCACGCCCTGGTGCGCGAGGCGATCGCCGACCAGCTGCTCGGCCGCCAGCGCCGGCGGTTGCACGAGGCCGCCCTCGAGGTGTTGTTGCAGGGCGGCTCGTCCGACCCGGCCATGGTGGCTCACCACGCCCGCGGCGCCGGCCGGTACGACGATCTGGTCGCGGCCGCCCGCAGCGGCGCCGCCCTCTACCTGTCGATCGGCTCCGCCTATCAGGCGTTGCAGCTGGCCGAGATGGGCCTCGACGAGCTGCCCGACGACACCGAACTGCTCGGCGCCGCGGCCCGGGCGGCCTGGCTGGCCGGCCTGCTCGACGACGCCCTGCGTTACGGCCGCCGCTGGCGTGACCTGGCCGGCGCCGCCGCCGACCGGGCCGAGGCGCTGTACCTGCTCGTCCGCCTGGCGTGGGAGTCCCGCGAGTTCGACGAGATGGGCGCCCTGACGCACGACATCGAGACCCTGATCGCGCAGCTCCCGCCGGGGGCCGGACAGGCCCGCGCGATGACCGCGATCGCCCAGTCGGCCTACCTGCGCGACGACCTCGAGGCCGCGCTGCTGTGGAGCGACCGCGCGCTGGCCCTGGCCGACGAGTTCGACCTGCCGGTGATCCGGCTGACCGCGCTGCTCGAGAAGGGATCCTCGCTCAGCGAACGCCCGCAGTCCGCCGCCGAGGGCCGCGAGATTTTGTCCGCCCTGGTCGACGAGGCCGAGAAGGCGGGGGAGTGGGTGCTGGCCGCCCGCGCCTTGAACACGCTGGTGCAAGAGGTGCCACCGGCCTCGCCCGACGAGCACGCCGAGGCCCTGGAACGCATGCGGGTCGACGCCGAGCGCGCCGGCTTCGAGTCGCTGGCCGTGGCCACGTACTTCCAGGGCCGGGCCCGGCTCGCCCAGCGCACCGGCGACCTGCGGGCCGGCATCGCCGCGCTCGAGGAGGGCCGCGAGAACGACAGCGGCTACCGGCGCCGGGGCCGCTGGGCCGACTATCACGGCGTCTTCCTGGCCGGGCTGCTGCTCGAGGCGGGCGAGTACGACCGGGTCGAGCAGATCGTGGCCGACCTCGCCGAGCTGGCCGACAACCTGCCCGCCACGGTTCCCGGCCTCACGTTCCACCTGGCCTGCCGCCGCGGCGACCTGCCGCGCGCCGAGGCCGCCATGGACGAGCTGCTGGCCGGCCTGACCCACCAGGAGTGGCGCAGCGGCGAGCAGGCCCACGACCTGATCTCGGCCGCGCTGGACCTCGGCCTGCCCGCGCCCCGGCTCGACCGCCTGGTCGCCGATCTGGTGCGCCCCGAGGTCTCGCAGGCCTATCAGACGCTGGTCGGCGCCCAGCTCGCCGAGGCCCGCGGCAAGCACGCCGAGGCGCTGCCCGCCTATCTCGCGGTGACCGATGTGGAGTCCTTTCAACCTTCGGTCCGAGGCACCGTACGGGTCGGGGCCACACGCTGCCTGCTGGCCGCCGACCGCCGGGCCGAGGCCGCCGAACAGGCCGACGCCGCCACGCCCCTGCTGGCCCGCTGGGCGGGGTGGCGGGTGGCTCAGCTCGACCAGGTCCGGGCTCAGCTGGGCCTGGCTCCGGCCGGTGCACCCCCGGCGGTGACCGGCCCGGCCGCCCTCACGCCGCGCGAACGCGAGGTGGCCGTGCTGATCAGCGAGGGCCTGACCAACACCGAGCTGGCCCGGCGGCTCTACATCTCACCCAAAACCGCGGCCGTTCACGTCTCCAACATCCTGCGCAAGCTCGGTGTCAGCTCCCGCACCGAAGTGGGACCGCTGGTCATTCGCGACGTAACCGCCTGATTCCGGACTGCTTTCGGTAAAGGAATGGTAACGACGAGCGGTCGACGGTCGACAATCAGCGGTCGACCGCTAAAGATCCGTTCATGCCTTCGACACCGTTGACGGTCGTCATCGCGAGCTACCTCGAACCGGAGCTTGTGGACCGCATCGCCGCGGCCGACCCCGGTCTGACCGTGCTCTACCAGCCCGAGCTGGTGCCGGTGCCGCAGTACCGCTGCGACCACGGCGGCAAGCGCCCCGAGCTGACCGCCGAGCAGGCCGGGCGGTGGGCCGACATGCTTTCCCGGGCCGACATCGCCTTCGACTTCGACTGGGAGCGGCCGGCCGAGCTGGCCGAGCGGGCGCCCAGGCTGCGCTGGGTGCAGGCGACCAGCGCCGGCATCGGCGGCTTCGTGCAGCGCACCGGGCTCGACCGCACCGGCATCGAGTTCACCACCGCGGGCGGCATCCACGCCGTGCCGCTGGCCGAGTTCGCCGTCACCGGCGCGCTGCACTTCATCAAGGGCGTGCCCGAGCTGCGCCGGCGGCAGCGGGCGCACATCTTCGAGCGCTACACCACCGCCCAGCTGGCCGGTCGCACGGTCACGGTGGTCGGGCTGGGCGGGATGGGGCGGCAGGTCGTCCGCACCTTCGAGGCGCTCGGCACGGAGGTGATCGGCATCGGTCGTACGGGAAACGCCGTTGACCTCGACGACGTGCTGCCCCGCACCGACGTGCTCGTGCTCTGCTGCCCGCTCACGCCCGAGACCGAGGGGCTGATCGGCGCCAAGCAGCTGGCCCGGCTGCCGCGCGGCGCCGTCCTGGTGAACATCGCCCGAGGACCCGTCGTCGACGAGCCGGCCTTGATCGAATCGCTCGGTGAGGGGCATCTCGGCGGCGCGGCGCTCGACGTCTTCGCGACCGAGCCGCTGCCGGACTCGTCGCCGCTCTGGGACCTGGACAACGTGCTGGTCTCGCCGCACTCGGCGTCGACCGTGGCCGGCGAGAACGCCGCCCTGGTGGATCTCTTCCTCGACAACCTGCGCCGCTACCGAGCCGGCGAGCCGATGCGCAACCGCTACCACCGCGACCGCGGCTACTGACCGGAGGAATCAGATGAGCAGCCTGCGTGGCACCTGGTACATCAGCCCGACGCCGTTCACCGGGGACGGCGCCGTGGATGCCGAGAGCCTGACCCGGCTCGTCGCGGCGGCCGCCCGGTGGGGCGCCGACGGCATCACCATCCTCGGCGTGATGGGCGAGGCGGCCGACCTGACCGCCGCCGAGCGCGACCTCGTGCTGAACACGGTGGCCGGAGCGGCCCGCGACGTCATCCCGTTCGCCGTCGGATGCTCGGCGCCGTCGGCGGCCGTGGTGAAGGAGAACGCACGCCGGGCGGTCGAGGCCGGAGCGGCCGCGGTCATGGTGTCCGCGCCTCCGCTGCTCAAGGACACGGACACGATCGGCGCCTTCTACAAGGCGGCCGCGTCCGGGCTCGACGTCCCGGTGATCGTGCAGGACGAGCCGGCCGCGACCGGTGTCACGATGCCGGTTTCGGGGCTGCTGGCCGCGCTCGACGCGTGCGGCGCCGAGACGGTGAAGCTGGAGGACCCGCCGACGCCGCCGAAGATCTCCAAGCTGCTGGACCAGCGGCCCGGCCTGACCGTCTTCGGCGGGCTGGGCGGGGTCAGCGCCTACAACGAGCTGCGGCGCGGGGGAGCGGGCACGATGACCGGCTTCGCCTTCCCCGAGATCCTGCGGGCGATCCGGCTCGCGGCCGAAGCCGGGGACTGGGCCGAGGCCGCCCGCCTCAACGACAAATACCTGCCGTACATCGCCTTCGAGGGCCAGCCCAAGGCCGGGCTCGGCATCCGCAAGGAGGTGCTGCGCCGGCGCGGGGTGCTGTCCACTGCTCGTACCCGGGCGCTCAGCCCCCTGCCCGACCAGCGCACGCTCGACGACCTGGACGATGTGCTGGCCCGCGTCGGCCTGGTGCCCGCGCCGGAAGCGCTGGCCCTGTGAAGGCCGTCGTCGGCGGGGCCAGCTCGGGCCTGGGCGCCGCCATCGCCCGCAACCTGGCCGCTCAGGGTTATGACCTGTTGCTGTGGGCCCGCAACCAGGAACGCCTTTCCTCTGTGGCGCAATCTTTGACCGGCGTGAAGATCGAGACCGTCGCTGCTGACGCTTCCGACCCCGGGGCTGCCGAGAAGGTCGCGGACGCGGCCGGTGAAGCCGACATTCTCGTGCTCAACGCGGGCGGCCCGCCGCCGGCCCCGGCCGACAAGACTGACGCCGACGAGTGGCGCCGGGCCCTGCAGTTGCTCACGGTGACCCCGATCGACCTGGCCACCCGGCTCCTGCCGGGGATGCGGGAACGCGGCTTCGGCCGGATCATCGCGGTGCTGTCGTCCGGGGTGCGCGAGCCGCTGCCCGAGCTGTCCTACTCGAACTCGGGCCGCGCGGCCCTGGCGGCCTGGCTCAAGACGGTCGGCCGGACGGTGGCGGCCGACGGCGTGACGGTCAACGGCGTGGTGCCGGGGCGGATCGACACCGAGCGGGTGGCCGCCCTCGACCGGGCCGCCGCCACGCGTACGGGAAAGGACGAGGCCGACGTACGGGCCGCGTCCATCGCCACCATTCCGGCCGGCCGCTACGGCCAGCCCGAGGAATTCGCCAGCGTCGTCGGATTCCTCGCCTCTCCGGCCTCGTCGTACGTGACCGCGAGCCTGCTGTCGTGCGACGGCGGCATGATGCGGAGCCTGACGTGATCGCCCCCGAGGTCGCGAACACCGCCGCCTCCGGCATCCGCGCGGTGGCCAACGCCGCCTGGGCCCGCCCCGACGCCAACCACCTCGAGTTCGGCGAGCCCGACTTCGACACCCCGGCCCACATCGTCGAGGCCGCCGACCGGGCCGCACGCGACGGCCACACCCGCTACGGCCCCAGCGTCGGCCTGCCCGCCCTGCGCGACGCCGTAACCGTCAAGCTGGCCCGCGACAATGCCCTTAACAGCGGCCAGGTTGTCGTCACCGCGGGCGGAGTGGGCGCGCTGTTCGCCACCTACCGCACTCTGCTCTCACCGGGCGACGAAATCCTGGTCCCCGATCCCGGCTGGCCCAACTTCGGCACGATCGCCACCCTGCTCGGAGCGGTGCCACGCGGCTACCGGCTCGTCGAAAAAGACAACCACACCCCGGACTACGACCATCTCGCCACGCTCACGAGCCCCCGCACCAAGGCGATCGTCACCAACTCGCCGTCCAACCCGGTCGGCTATCAGTGGACCGCGGCCCAGATGGCCGAGATCGGTGAGTGGGCGGCCCGCCACAACCTGGTCGTCATCTCCGACGAGTGCTACGACCAGCTCTGGCTGGACAAGCCCGCCCCCTCCTTCGCCGCGGCCGCGCCCGGCGTCCCGTCGGTCACCGTGTTCTCGCTGTCGAAGAGCTACGCCATGACCGGCTGGCGCGTCGGCTACGCCGTGACCACCCCCGAACTCGCGGCCGGACTGGCCCGCGTGCAAGAGGTGACCGCCTCTTGTGTGAACACCATCGCTCAGCACGCCGCGGTCGCGGCCCTCACCGGCGACCAGCACTGCGTGGCCGTCATGCGGACCGCGTACCGCGAACGCCGCGACGTCGCCCTGGCCGCGGCCCAGCGGCTCGGCCTGCCTGCCACCCGGCCGGCCGGCGCCTTCTACCTCTGGCTCACGGTGCCCGGCGCGCAGGACGACGGCTTCGCCCGGCGCCTGCTCGACGAGACCGGCACCGCCGCGGCGCCCGGAACGGCCTTCGGGCCGGCCGGCGCCGGACATCTCCGCCTCTCCCTGGCGGCGGCCACCGACAACGTGGTCCGCGGCCTCACCGACGTCCGCTCCCTGCTCGCCGAACATCACCCCCACCCGGAAAAGTAAAGGAGGCCCCGGATGGCTGCTCGCAAGCTCATCCTGGCGGCGTTGCTCTCGGGCGCGGTCGGTCTGACCGCCGCCTGCGCCGGCACCAGCGATGCCGATTCCCCCGCCACCGGCGGTGGCACCACCGCCAAGTACGGCGGCACCATGACCGTCGCCTACCAGAGCGACCCCAAGACCTTCGACCCGGCGGTGTGCTACGACGCCACCTGCTGGAACAACATGCGCATGCTGTACGACCGGCTGTACGACTACACCGGCGACACGATGAACATCGCGCCGCAGGCCGCGTCGGCCGAGCCCGAGGTCAGCGCGGACGGGCTCACGTACACCATCAAGCTGCGTTCCGGCATGACGTTCAGCGACGGCAAGCCGGTCACCGCCAAGGACTTCGTCTACTCGTTCGGCCGCATCTTCGACCCGGCCACCAAGTCGCCGGTGCAGGGCTTCTGGACCGGCGTGGCCGGCGGCGCCAAGGGCATCACCGCGGTCGACGACACCACCCTGCAGATCAAGATGTCCGCGCCCAACAGCGCCTTCAAGTACGTGCTGGCCATGCCGCACTCGTCGGTCATCGAGGACGGCACGGGCGGCAACCAGCCCGTCGGTTCGGGCCCGTTCACGCTCGACCACTTCACTCCCGGCCAGGAGATCGTGGTCAACCGCAACACCAAGTACTGGGACTCCCCGCGCCCGTACGTCGACAAGGTCGTCGAGAAGCTCGGCGTGGACCCGCACGTCGCGCTGCTGTCGCTGCAGAAGGGCGACATCGACCTGATGGGCGACCCGATCCCGGCCGCCGACTACCTCACGGTCACCAACAACGCGTCGCTCAAGGCGCAGACCACGACGATCGTCAAGCCGTCGACCTACTTCGTCACCATGAACACGAAGATGAAGCCGTTCGACAACCCGAAGGTGCGCGAGGCGGTTTCGTACGCCTTCGACCGCAACTTCCTCCTCAAGCTGGTGGCCGGGCAGGGCAAGCCGGCCAACGAGTACCTGCCGCCGGGCATCACCGGCTACACCGAGGAGAAGCTGACCCACGACCAAGACATCGCCAAGGCCAAGCAGCTGCTGAGCGAGGCCGGCTACCCGAACGGCTTCTCGACCGAGATGTACTCGTGGAACACCTCGCCGTGGACCGCGCTGCTGCCCCAGTTGCAGCAGGACCTCGCGAAGATCGGTATCACCGTCAACGCCAAGCCGGTGCAGCAGAGCGCCTTCTTCGACCTGGCCGGCACGCCCGGCAAGGCCCCGATGACGCTCACCTTCTGGGTGGCCGACTACCCGGACGCCAGCGACTTCTACCAGGCGCTGCTGTCCTGCGCGGCGGCCATTCCGGGCGGCCAGAACTACCCGTTCTACTGCAACAAGAACGTGGACGACCTGGTCAACAAGGCGCTCGCGGCCAAGGACAACGCGGCCGCGACCGAGGTCTACGTGCAGGCCACCAAGGCCATGCTGGCCGACAACCCGGTGGTGCCCCTCTACTACGGCTCCAAGACCGAGGTCTTCAACAAGACCGTGGGCGGCTACCACTCGCAGCCGATCTGGGGCTGGGACATGACCAACTACTGGAAGACCGACGGCGCCGCCAGTCGCTGACCGGTTTCCCCCGGCCGCTCCTTTTTTCAGGAGCGGCCGGGGAACGACCCCGAGGACACCATGTGACAGCACTTCTGGAGGTCGACGACCTGACCGTCGGCTTCGAACGGGACGGCACGCGCTCGGCCGCCGTGCGCGGGGTCTCGTTCGAGGTGGCCGCCGGTGAGCGGGTGGGCATCGTCGGCGAGTCCGGCTCCGGCAAGTCGGTCACCGCGCAGGCGGTGATGCGGCTGCTGCCGCTCTCGGCCGAGGTCGGCGGCGCGGTGCGGTTCGCCGGGGACGACGTTCTCGGGTACGACGCCAAGCGGCTGGCCGGGTGGCGCGGGTCCGACATCGCCATGGTGTTCCAGGACCCGATGTCCAGCCTGAACCCGTTGCTGCGCATCGGCACCCAGCTCACCGAGGGGCTGCGCCGGCACCGCGGGCTCTCCAAGCCGGCGGCCCGCGAGGAGGCGGCCCGTCTGCTGCGGACGGTCGGGATCGCCGACGCCGAACGGCGGCTGCGCGACTATCCGCACTCGTTCAGCGGCGGCATGCGGCAGCGGGTGTGCATCGCGATCGCGGCCGCCTGCACGCCAAAACTGATCATCGCGGACGAGCCGACGACCGCGCTCGACGTCACCGTTCAGGCCCAGGTGCTCGACCTGATGGACGAGCTGACCGACCGGCACGGCACGGCGACCGTGCTGATCAGCCACGACCTGGGCGTCGTCTCCAGCTTCTGCGACCGCATTCTCATCATGTACGCGGGCCGGGTGGTCGAGGCCGGGCCGGCCGACGACATCATCGCCCGGCCCGCCCACCCGTACACCCGGGCGCTTCTCGACTCGATCCCGCGGTTGCACGGCGAGTTGCCCCGGCGGCTGCCCGCCATCCCGGGGTCGCCGCCGTTCGGCACGGTGCCGGCCGACCGGTGCTCGTTCGCCGACCGCTGCCCGCGCGTCCAGGACGTGTGCCGCACCAACGACCCGGCGCTCGAGCCGACGGCGACCGGCCGCCCCGCCGCCTGTTTCTTCCCGCTCGATTCCGTCCCCGTGGAGGTCCGATGAGCGCGGTTGTCATCAACGGCCTCGCCGTGACCTACAAGCGGCCCGGCCGCGGGCTGCGCCAGGAGACGTTCAAGGCGGTGGACGACGTCTCGTTCACCATCGAGCCCGGCCGCACGCTCGGGCTGGCCGGCGAGTCCGGCTCCGGCAAGAGCAGCGTGGCCCGGGCCCTGATGCGGGTGGTCGAGCCGTCCGGCGGCTCGGTGCTGATCGGCGGCCAGGAGGTCACCAAGCTGCGCGGGGGAGACCTGCGCAAGTTCCGCCGGCACATGCAGATGGTGTTCCAGGACCCGTACGACTCGCTCAACCCCCGGCTCACGGCGGGCGACAACATCGCCGAGGCGCTGACCGCGGCCGGCGTGTCCCGGCCCGACCACACGTCCCGGACGCGGGAACTGCTCGACCGGGTCGGGTTGCCGGCCGCGTTCGCCCGGCGTTACCCGCACCAGATCTCGGGCGGTCAGCGGCAGCGGGTCTCGATCGCCCGCGCCCTGGCCGTCGGCCCGCAGGTGCTGGTGTGCGACGAGGCCGTCTCGGCGCTCGACGTCTCGGTGCGGGCCCAGATCCTCAACCTGCTCAAGGACCTGCAGGACGCGGACGGGCTGGCCTACCTGTTCATCTCGCACGACATGTCGACGCTGCGGTTCATGGCCGACGACATCGCCATCATGCGCGGCGGCCGGATCGTCGAGCACGGGCCGAGCGCCGACGTGTTCGCCCGGCCGGAACACCCGTACACCCGGGAACTGATCGCCGCCATCCCGGAGCCCGGCGCCGGCCGCCGGCGCCGCCGCACCGCAGAGGAGGTCCGATGACCGCCCCGCTCGAGATTCCCCAGGGCGACCCCGCCCTGCCCGGCTTCGGCCTGCGGGCCTGGCGCAGCCTCCGCAAGGACTGGCCGGCCTTGCTGTCGATCGTGCTGCTCGTGCTGCTGGCCCTGGCCGCGATCCTCGCGCCGCTGCTGGCCCCGCATCCGCCGCTGGCCACCTACCCGGACGGTCTGCAGGCCAACGGCGCGCCGGTCGGACCGGGCGGCGACTTCCCGCTCGGCGCCGACCCCAACGGCCGCGACGTGCTCTCCCGCCTGCTCTACGGCGCGCGGGTCTCGCTGGTCATCGGCATCCTGGCCAACGGCCTGGCCACCGTGATGGGGGTGCTGGTCGGCCTGGTCGCCGGCTATCTGGGCGGCTGGACCGAGACCGTGCTGATGCGGATCACCGACGTCATCATGTCGTTCCCGATCCTGCTGTTCTGCATCGCGCTGATCGCGGTGACCGGGCCCAGCGCCAAGAACGTGGTGTTCGTGATCGCGCTGATCTACTGGACGGCGCTGGCCCGGATCGTGCGCAGCCTGGTGCTCTCGCTCAAGGAGCGCGAGTTCGTGGTGGCCGCGCGCACGCTGGGCCTCTCGCACTGGCGGATCATGCGCAAGCACCTGTTCCCGCACCTGGTGCCCACGATCATCGTGTACGCCACGCTCGGCGTCGCGTCGTCGATCCTCATCGAGGCCTCGCTGTCCTTCCTGGGCGTCGGGGTGCCGGTGCCCGACCCGTCCTGGGGCCAGATGATCGAGCAGGGCAAGGACTACTTCCAGATCGCGCCCTGGCTGCTGTTCGCCCCCGGCGTCTGCCTGATCCTCACCGTCCTGGCCTTCAACCTGGCCGGCGACTGGCTTCGCGACCTGCTCGACCCGACCGCACCGGAGCGCCGCTGATGAGCCGTTTCCTGCTGCGCCGCCTGCCCCAGGCGCTCATCGTCCTGTTCGGCGTGGTCACCCTCGCCTTCCTGATGACCCACGTGGTGCCGGGTGACCCGGCCCGGCTCATCGCCGGCCCCAACGCCAGCGCGGCCACGGTCGCCTCGATCCACCACGAGCTGGGGCTGGACCGCTCGCTCGGCTACCAGTACTGGACCTACCTGCGCCAGGCGGTGCAGGGCGACCTTGGTACGAGTTACGCCCTGCAGGGCACGTCGGTGGCCTCGGCCATCGGGCACGCGCTGCCGGTCAGCGCGGCGGTGGCCGTGCTGGGAGTGTTGTGGGAGGTGCTGCTCGGCGTGCCGATCGGGATCATCGCCGCCTACCGGCCGCGGGGCCTGCTCGACCGGGCCACCACGTTCGGCTCGCTGATCGGGTTGTCGGCGCCGCCGTTCTGGCTCGGGCTGTTGCTGCTGTACGCGCTCGCCTACAAGAGCAGCGTCTTCCCGCTCAGTGGCTACTCCAACCCGTACATCAATTATCTGATCCTGCCGTCGTTCACTCTCGGACTGGGTGGGGCGGCCTGGTACGCCCGGCTCACCCGGACCAACATGCTCGAGGCGCTGCGCAGCCCGTACGTGCAGACCGCGCGGGCCAAGGGCATGCCCGAGAGCGTCATCCTGCTGCGGCACTGCCTGCGCAACGTGCTCAGCCCGCTGCTGACCATGCTCGGCATGGACCTCGGCTACTTCCTCGGTGGCGTGGTCGTCATCGAGTCCGTGTTCGGCCTGCCCGGCGTCGGCAAGCTCACCTTCGACGCCATCGGCACCCTCGACATTCCCATGATCACCGGCGCCGTCCTCTTCGCCGCCCTCTTCATCGTCGTGATGAACCTGCTGGTCGACCTCGCCTACGCGGCGATCGACCCGCGCGTACGTCGCTAGCTCCTGAAAGGAACCCCCCTCCATGACTGACAAACTTCGTGTCGCCGTTGTCGGCGCCGGCCGCTGGGCCCAGCGGGCGCACATCCCGGGCTGGCAGCGCGACCCCCGGGTCGAGGTCGTCGCGCTGGCCGACACCGACCCGGCGATCCTGGCCGAGGCGGGCGAGAAGTTCGGCGTACGCAAGCTGGTGACCGACTATCGCGAGCTCTGCGCCGACCCCGACATCGACGTGATCGACGTGGCCACGGCCAACCGCGCGCACTACGAGATCTCGGCCGCCGCGCTCGAGGCGGGCAAGCACGTGCTGTGCGAGAAGCCGGTGCACCACGACTTCCACGAGACACGGGCGCTCTCGGAGCTGGCCAAGACCAAGGGCGTGAAGACCAAGCTGGGCTTCACCTTCCGCTACGCGCCGGCCGTGCAGTACGCCAAGAGCCTGATCGACGCCGGGTTCGTGGGCACGCCGTACATCTTCAACGGCTACGAGCAGAACAGCCAGTGGATCGACCCGGCCACGCCGATGCGCCAGGTCGACCCCAACGCTGACCCGGACGTCATCGCCACGTCGTCGATCGAGGGCTACGGCGCGCCGATCATCGACATCATGCACTGGTGGAGCGGCGCCGAACTCGAGTCGGTGGTGGGCACCATGCGCAACTTCGTGCCGGAGCGGATGGTCCGCGACACCGGAAAGACGCAGCGGCTGAACATCGACGACGGCGACATGTGGATCGGCGAGTTCTCCAACGGCATGCTGGCCTCGATCCAGTCGTCGTACGTGACGGTGGGCAACTTCCCCGGCATCGAGGCCCGGATCTACGGCTCCGAGGGCGCGATCATCGTTCGGCTGGTCGACGAGTTCGGCATCTGCCAGACCATCAAGACGGCCACCAAGAACGAGGTGGAGTTCGTCGAGCGGCCGATCCCGCAAGAGTTCTTCCCGACCGGCGGCACCTCGGAGGAGGACTGGGACTTCCTGTTCTACTCGTGCCTCTGCCAGGACTTCGCGACCGAGATTCTTTCCGGTGGCGCGGCCAACCAGGGCGACTTCGGGCAGGGCGCTCTGGTGCAAGAGACCATCAACGCGTACGAGCGTTCTTTCCGCTCGCGCTCGTGGGTCAACCTGCCGCTGGACGCCGCATGAGCGCGCATTCCTGGGGATCTCTCGCTTCCTCCGCCACCGCGCGCGACATTCTGGACTCGGCGCTCGCCGCCGTGTCGGACAGATCGGAATTCGCCGACGTACGGCTGATCGAGGCCGAGGAGATGCGGTCGTACATCAGCCTGGGCGGCGATCCGGACGAGCGGATCGAGCAGAACATAGGCATCGGTGTACGAGTTCTGGTCGACGGGCAGTGGGGCTTCGCGGCCCGTCCGCTGGCCTCCGCGGCCGATGCTGCGGTCGCGGCTCGGGATGCGCACGCCTCGGCGGTCGCGCTGGCCGGCTCGGGCAAGCCGGTGTCGCTGCCGCCGCGCGAGCCGTCCAGCGGTTCGTATGCGACCTCCGTCGGCGAGGACCCGTTCGCGGTGCCGACCGCGCGGCGGTACGAGCTGCTGGCCGACTGGCTCGCTGCCGCCTCCGCGCCGGCCGAAGTGGCGGCCGTGCAGGCCGGGATCAACGCCAAGCGCCAGCACCGCCACTACGCCGACACCGAGGGCTCGCGGCAGCACCAGCACTTCGTCGAGACCGGGGCGATGGTGCTGGTCACCGCGCGCGGCCACGGCGACGTGCAGCGGCGAAGCTACCCCAACTCGTTCCACGGCAACACGGCCGCGGCCGGCTGGGAGTACCTGTCCTCGCTGTCGATGACCGAGCAGGCGGCGCGGGTCGGCGAGGAGGCGGTCATGCTTCTCACCGCGCCGGTCGCCGCGCCCGGCCGGGCCGACGTGGTGATCGGGCCGCAGCAGGTGTCCCTGCAGATTCACGAGTCCAGCGGGCACGCCCTCGAACTCGACCGAATCCTGGGCGACGAGGCCAACTACGCGGGCACGTCGTTCATCCGGCCCGAGGACATCGGGTCGCTGCGGTACGGCTCGGAGGCGGTCACCATCACCTCCGACCCGACCGTGCCCGGCACCCGGGGCAGCTTCGCCTTCGACGACGAGGGCACGCCGGCCCGGGCCTTCAATTTGATCGACCGGGGAATCGTGCGGAACACGCTGTCCAACCGGGACTCGGCGGCGCGCTCGGGGCAGACGCTGACCGGGGCCGCCCGCTCGGACGGGTGGGGCTATCTGCCGGTCTGCTTCGCCACGCACGTGTTCCTGCAGCCGGGAGAGGGCAGCCTCGACGAGCTGCTGCAGCGGATGGGCGACGGCTACTACATCGACGACAACCGCAGCTGGTCGATCGACAACCAGCGGCTCAACTTCCAATTCGGGACCGAGGTCGCGTACGAGGTGAAGGGTGGGCGCCGAGGGCGGCTGCTCAAGAATTTCTCGTACGGGGGAATCACCCCGCAATTCTGGGGGTCGGTCGAAGCGGTGGCCGGGCCGTCGGAATTCCGGTCGTACGGCTACCCGTGCGGCAAGGGCGAGCCGAAGCAGTGGGGATTCCTGTCCCACGGCGCGTCGCCCATGCTCGTGCGCGACCTCAGGATCGGAGTCGCCTGATGTCCTCGTTCACTGCGCCCGTCGCGCCGGACGCTCTGCTGGAGACGTTGCAGAAGGCGGCCGCCAGCGCCGATGCCGACGCCGTCGAGATCGCCCTGCTGGGGCGGGCCGGCGAGTACACCCGGTTCGCCGGGGGCCGGATCCACCAGCCGCAGAACATCACCGAAACCCAGTTCACCGTGCGGGCGATCGTGAACGGGCACGCCGCGCGGGCTGCTTGCGGGGCGCTCGCCTTTCTGGATGACGCCGTGGCCCGTGCCGCCGCGCTGGCCCGTGAGTTGGCGGCGCGCGCCTCTTCACCCGGCCACGCCGTAGTGGCCGCCGCCGACGCCGTCTCACCCCCATTGGAAATGTCCGTCTGGAGTGAGGACACGGTGGCGTTCGACGGTGGGGCGCGAGCGGCCCTCGCCTCCTCGGCCATGCGGCAGAACGCGGCCGCGGCGGGCATGTTCGGCCGCGCCGTCACCCAGATGGCCGTGGTCAACAGCGCCGACGTCGCCCGGCACACGCTCGCCACCGAGGCGTCCGGCAGCCTGACCGCCACCGTCGACGAGGGCACCTCGCACTGGATCGACCTGCACCGCTCGTCCTCGGCCCTGAACATCGAGCAGGCCATCGAGCGTACGGTCCGCGAGGCCACCGCCGGCCGGGGTCGCGGCCCGCTGGCCGACGGGCACTACACCGTGGTGCTGGGCCCCCAGGCGGCCGGTGAGCTGATCGGGTTCCTGCCCGACTTTGGCTTCGCGGGCGAACTGGCGGCGGCCGGGGTCGGGCTGCTCGCCGCCCCGGGCGCGGGCGCCCAGGTGGCGGCGCCGATGGTGACCGTCGCCGACGACGCCCTGGCCGTGGACGGTCTGCCGATCGGTTTCGACCTCGAGGGCACGGCGAAGTCGCGGGTCGCACTGCTGGACGCGGGCCGGGTCGGCGCCGCCGTGACCGACCTGACCACCGCGCGAGCGCTGGGCACCGCCTCGACCGGGCACGCGCACGTGGCCCGGGAGGAACCACCCCGCCCGGTCGCCGCCAACCTGCGGCTCGAACCAGGCGACCAGACCGAGGAGGACCTCATCGCCGGGGTCGAACGCGGCGTCTACGTGCAGCGCTTCTGGTACACGCGGCTGGTCGACCGGGTCACCGGCACGATCACCGGGGTGTCCCGGGACGGCTGCTTCCTGATCGAGAACGGCCGCCTGGCCGCCCCGGTCGCGGGGGCGCGGTTCACCCACTCCGTCCTCGATCTGCTCTCGACCGTCGACGGGCTGGGCAGCGAACTGCGGTCGCAGCCGGTCATGAACGTGTGGAACGGCGCGGCCACCGCACCGGCGCTGCGCGGGCACAAATTTCGATTCGGAGCAGCCCGATGAGCGGGGTGCGCACCAATCGGGACCGGCTGGTCACCCAGATTCTGGTGGGTGAGGTGTGGCCGGCGCTGGCCGACCGGCACGGCTACCGGGTGGACGCCGACGGCACGCCGTTCCTGCTGCCCGGCATGGGCGGGGTCACGCTGGGCGCGCACGCGGGCGACCCGGCCACCGGCTACGCGGCCGACCACCTCGAACCAGGCTTGTCGGTACGGGCGGCGGGGGAGGGGGCCAACATGGCCCTGCAGTTCCTGTCCTGCGTCGGCAACGAGGTCACCGTGCGATCGGGGCCGGCCGCCGGGAAGACCGGACGCGTGCTCGGCCAGCACGCGTACGTGCTGGTCGACATGGCCGAGGACGACCTCGCACTGGTCGCCCCGGGCGACCGCGTGAGCATTCGCGCGTACGGGCAAGGTCTGCGCTTTCTCGACCACCCCACGGTCGTGGCCAAGAACCTGGACCCCGGCTTCCTCGACAGCCTGCCGATCCGGACGCTCGACGACGGGCGGCTCGAGGTCGAGGTGGCGGCCCGGGTGCCGGCAGCGGCGGTCGGCGCGGGCGCCGGCATGGTGTCCGAGTTCGCCAACACCGACCTGATGGGCGCCTACGCCGGGCAGGGCGACGACCTGTCGCTCGGGCTCGAGTCGCTGCGGCTCGGCGACCTGGTGCTGCTGGAGGACCAGGACCACCGGTACGGCCGTGGCTACCGGCCCGGCTACCTGACCGTCGGGGTGATCTGCACCGGGCACTGCCGGCTGTTCGGCCACGGCCCCGGCCCGTCGACCATCCTGTCCGGCCCGGCCGAAGCGTTCCATGTGAAAGGGGCATCGTGAAGACGGTTGCCATGAACCTGAGCGGCGCCGTCGAGACGCCCGAGATGCCGTCGTCGCCGTACCTGGTCGACGTCGACGGCCGTCCGTACGTGCCGATCGGCACAGCCGGGATCGTGCTCGGCGTCCGCCTCGGTGACGGGGTGTTCGACCACGACGCCGACCACGCGGCGCCCGGCGTCACGCTCTCGCACACCGACCAGGCCGCCCGGCACGGGCTGACCGCGCTCGCCTGCCTCGGCAACGAGGCGGTGGTGCACGGCGGCGCGGCGGCCGGGCGGCGCGGCCGGGTGCTCGGCAAGCGGGGCGAGCAGGGCCGGGTGATCGTCGTCTTCCCCGACGACGTGCTCGAACTGCTGCTGCCGGGCGACCCGATCCTGGTTCGGGCCCATGGCCAGGGCGCTGTCGTTTCGCCTTCCGTCGCCTTGATCAACACGGATCCGGACTTCCTCGACCGGCTCCCGATCTCGGTCGGCAATGATGGCGTACGAGCGTCGGTGCGCGCCGCCGTGCCGTCGGCGCTGGCCGGCAACGGGATCGGCCGTCCGGCTCACATGTGGGACCTCGACCTGCAGGTGACCGCGGAGACCGCGGCCGCGGCCGGGCTGGCCGGGCTGCTGTTGGGCGACCTGGTGGCCGTCGACGACCTGGACGTCCGGCACAACGCCGGCTACCGCCGCGGCTGGCGCACGGTGGGCCTGATCGTGCACGGCGGCAGCCCTCAGCCGGGGCACGGTCCCGGCCTGATGCCCATGCTGTGCGGGCCGCGGGAGGCTCTGACGATCGACATCCAGGGCGACCAGCACCGGGGAGTCACCGCCGAGCACCTAGACTTCCGGCCATGAGCGATCCCGCGAGCTTCCTGCACCGCTCCCTGCCGGAGGCGGTCTATCTGGAGCTGCGCCGCAAGATCCTCAACAACGAGTACGAGGCCGGCCAGCGCCTGATCGAGGCGCCCCTGGCTGAGGAACTGGGGGTCAGCCGCTCCACCGTCCGCGAGGCGCTGCGCCAACTGAACGTCGACGGCCTGGTCGAGATCACCCCGCGCCGCCACAGCGTGGTCACCCGCATGTCGTACGAGGAAATACGAGACGCCTGCTACGCGCGGTTCGTCCTGGAGGCCGGCGCCGCCCGCCTGCTGACCTTCCACAAGGACCCCATAGTCGACCGCCTGCAGGCGGTAGTGGACCGCATGGCCGCCACAGCCACGAACGGCGACGTGGCGGCCATGATCGACCTCGACACGGAGTTCCACAGCTGCATCATCGACGCGGCGGGAAAGCACCGTTTGGCCGCCCTGTGGCGAACCCTGGACGCCCAGATGGGCGCCCTGATGCGCTCGTCGATCGACCGCCAGCACATCGGCCTCGACGAGGCAGCCCGCCGCCACCAACAGGTGGTTGACGTCTTCCGCGTAGGCACAGCCGAGAACTTCGTCCAAATCCTGGAGGAGCACTACCTGGGCACGGTCGACAGCATGGCCCAGGCCGGCGTCCTGGATTCGGCGGCCGCCTTCAAGTCCTGACCGCCCGCGCACGGCCGCGCCCGCACGCCAACAACGCTCAATTGGAACGCGCCCGCGCATGTATTGAGCGTTTCGCACGGTCGTGCTCGGGTGTTGAGCGTTTAGCGCGGCCGCGCGCATGTGTTGAGCGTTTCGTGCGGCTGCGTGCAGGTGTTGAGCGTTTGGCGGGCTGCGTGCGGGTGTTGAGCGTTCGTGCGGCTGCGCGCAGGTGTTGAGCGTTTCGCATGGTCGTGCTCGGGTGTTGAGCGTTTGGCGGACTGCGCGCATGTGCTGAGCGTTTGGCGCGGCGGTGCTCAAGCGGGGACGGGGGTTGGTCGCGGTCGGGTCGGAGTTAGGACGGCGGCGATCGCGATGTCGGCGGCGGCGACGATCGCGGCGGTGAGGAAGCCGTTCTCGAAGCCGGTCAGGGTGGTGCCGGCGATGCTGGCGGCGGCCACGCTCGAGATGACGGCGGCCCCGAGTGAGGCGCCGAACTCGTGGAACGTGCTGACGATGCCCGAGGCGATGCCGGCCTCGTGCGGGGCGACCTGGCCGAGCGCGGTGGCCGAGGCGACCACGAACAGCACGCCGGTGCCGGCGGCGGCGATGACGACGCCGGTCACGACCGTGGCGGTGGTGAGCGACAACGCGGGAACGGCCATGCCGGCGGCGGCGATCGCGGTGCCGGCCATCGCGAGCGGCCGGGCGCCGAGGCGGCCGATCAGGCGGCCGGTCAGCTGCGCCCCGGCCATCGTGGACACGGCCACCGGCAGGAACAGCAGGCCGGTGGTCAGCGCGCCGAACCCGCGGGCGTGCTGGAAATAGAACGTGCCCAGGAAGAAGACGGCGATCATGAGCGCGGTGGCCAGCAGGATCAGGAAGGCGCCGGTCGCAACCGGACGGCGGGCCAGCAGCGACACGTCCATCAGCGGCGACGACGCCCGCCGCTGCCACGCGACGAAGACGACGTAGCCGATCGCGGCGGCCAGCACGAGCAGGCCGGTGACCGGGCTGAGCCAGCCCCGGTCACCCGCCCCGATCAACGCGAAGATCACGGCCGCGGTGGAAGCGGTCACCAGCACCGCGCCGAACACGTCCAGCCGCGTACGACTTTCCGCATTCGCATTCGCGGTTGAGGGCGCGTCCGCGTTCGCATCGGAGTGCTCTCCCGGGGTCGCGTCCCCGCTGTCAGCCAGGGTCGCCGGGAGCATGCTGGTCAGTGCAACCGCGATGATCAGGCCGACCGGCACGTTGACGTAGAAGACCCACGGCCAGCCGGGGCCTGCCGTGATGAGGCCGCCGAGCAGCACGCCGAGGGCCGCCCCGCCGCCGCCCAGCGCGGACCAGATGCCCAGCGCCCGGTTGCGCTCGTCGCCGTCGAACAGGGCGACCACCAGCGACAACGCGGCCGGGGAAAGCAGGGCGGCGCCGAGGCCCTGCGCGATGCGGCCACCCAGCAGCGCCTCCGGCGACCAGGCCAGCCCGGTGACGAGGGACGCCACCGAGAAGATGAGCAGCCCGGCCAGCAGGACGCGTTTGGCGCCGGCCAGGTCGGCCAAGCGGCCGCCCAGCAGCATGAGGCCGCCGAAGGTCAGCGTGTAGGCGCTCACCGTCCAGGTCAGCGTCTCGCGGCTCAGGTTCAGGTCGGCGCCCATGCTGGGCAGCGCGATGGCCACCACGGTGACGTCGAGGATGAGCATCAGCTGGGCGATCCCGAGAAATCCGAGGATCCGCCAGCGCGCGGGATGGGATGTCATGATCAGCCTCCAGAGCTAACTCGTACGTGTGTGTACGAGTTAACCGGCAGCGTATCTCGTACATTCCCGTACGAGATAAAGTGGTCGCATGGCTGACACCAGGGCGCGCCCCCGCCGGGCCGACGCCGAACGCAGCATCGCGCGCATCGTGGCCGGGGCCCGGGCCGCACTCAGCCGCGATCCGGACGCGACGGTGGACGACATCGCCGCCGCTGCCGGGGTCGGGCGCATGACGGTGTACGGCCACTTCCGCACCCGGCCTGAGCTGGTCGAGGCCGCTCTGGCCGATGCTTTGCGGGCCGGCGAAGAGAAGCTGGCTGGGGTCGACCTCGAGGGCGACCCCCGCCATGTGCTGACCCGTCTGCTCGGGTCGAGCTGGTCGCTGGTGTCGGAATCAAACGCGCTTCTGTCAGCGGCCGAAAAGGTGCTGCCCGAGGGCCGGGTGCGCCAGTTGCACGCGGCCGCCGCCGACCGCGTCGAGCGCCTGATCCGCCGCGGTCAGCGCGACGGCGTCTTCCGCACCGACCTGCCGATCACATGGATGGTCAATGTGATTCAGCACGTCCTGCACGGCGCCGCCGAAGAGGTGCGCACCGGCCGCGTACGGGAAAGGGACGTGCCCGACCTCGTGACGAAGACGGTGTTGTCGATTCTCAGCGGCTGAGCAGGTAGTCCTGGGCGGTCGAGCGCAACCGGGTGTGGATTCCCTCGTACGCGGGAGGGTTGTGCAGGAAGGTTTTGGCGACCTTGGCCAGCATGGTGTAGTTCGGGTCGCAGACGTTGCCGACCGGGGCCTCGCCGGCCTGGCTGATCAGTTGGTAGGCGTCGAGGATGTCCAGGCCGGTCAGGTCGGCGGTCCAGGTGACCAGGTCGTGCTGGCTCATGCGGTACGCGTCCTCGAGCGGGCGGGCCGAGCCGGCCGACATCAGGGCGGCGTCGGTCTCGAAGCGTGGCGTGGGGGTGGCCGCGCCCTTGATGACGTCGAGGATGAGCACCGTGTTCATGGCTGACTCGACGCCCGT
The DNA here is from genome assembly GCF_026626335.1 of Paractinoplanes pyxinae. GTDB lineage: Bacteria > Actinomycetota > Actinomycetes > Mycobacteriales > Micromonosporaceae > Actinoplanes > Actinoplanes pyxinae. The sequence continues at coordinate 752,963 of NZ_JAPNTZ010000001.1, forward strand.
ACCGCAGACCTCGCCGTCGCCCTGGCGGCAGTGGCCGTCGCCGAGGGCGAAGAGTGCGCCGGGCACGTTAACGCCGAAGTACGCGGTCACGCCGGCCCGCAGCTCAGGAGTGTCCAGGTTGCCGCCGTGGGCGTCAGGGACGATCGTCATGCGGCTCTCGAACGCGGCGGGCGCGACCCCGGCCGTGCCGTGCATGGGGTCCAGTGGCAGTTCGACGGTGAAGTCGCTGCGCCGTGCGTGGTAGCGGACGACGCCGGCGGCCACGTCCACGTCGTACTTCCAGACCAGTTCGTCCAGCGGCGGGTGCAGCATCGCTGTGGTGTGGGTGCCGGTGAGCGCCCCGAAGTGCGGGAACGTCGACGAGACGGCCCACTCGCGGGCGGGCACGATCTCGACGAAGTGCACGGCCAGCGTGTCGCCCGGCTCGGCCCCCTCGACGTGGATGGGGCCGGTGACCGGGTTCAGGTAGGGGAACTCGCAGACCACGGAGGGCAGGTCGCCCACGTCGCGGACCCGGCCGCCGAAACAGTCCTCGGTGTAGAGCTCGACGATCGTGCCCGGCTTGACCCGGCGTACGGGCTCACGCCCACCGAAGGTGTACGACAGTTCCTCAGGAGTGGGGCGGTAGCTCACGACGTCGGTCATCGGCTGTCCTCCGGCGATGAAAGGCCGGCCAGCGCGGGGCGGCGGCCGGTCACGTAGAACACGATAAGCACGATCACTCCGACACCGAGCCAGGCGAAGCCGAGCGTCTGCGCGGCGATGTCCGCGTTGATCACCACGTAGAGCAGAATCAGGAATCCGATCACCGGAACGATCAGGTGCCGCCACCAGTCCCGGCTGTGATTTCGTACGACGTAGTGCACGATAACCGCGACGTGGAGAGCCAGGAAGGCGGTCATGGCGCCGAAGTTGACCAGCGTCGACAACAGCGAAATGCCGTCGTCGCGCGAGGCCATGTAGAGCCCGAGCACCAAGGACACCGCCGCGACCAGCAGGGTGGCGTTGGCTGGCACCCGGTGCCGCTCGTTGATCCGGCTCAGGAAGCGCGGCATCTGCCCGTCGCGGGCCATCGCGTACAGCAGCCTGCTGGTAGCGGCCTGGGCCACCAGCGAATTGGCGAAGCCCCAGGCGATCGCGGTGGCCAGGGCCGTCAGGTTGGCCAGCCAGCCACCGCCGGCCGCCCGAGCGGCGTCGTAGAACGCCGTACCTTCGGGGTCGCCGTTGGCCAGCAGTCCGGGAGCGTCCGGCACCAGCAGAGCAGCAACCCAGGTCTGTACGACGAACAGCGTGCCCGCCAGCAGCAGCGCGCCCACCATCGCCCGTCCGATCTGGCGCGCTTCTTCCCGGCTTTCCTCGGCGAGCATCGAAATGCCGTCAAAACCAAGAAATGACAGTACGGCGATCGACACCGCGCCGAAGACGACCGACCACGAGAACGTGTCGGCGTTGTAGAGCGGGCTCCACGAGAAGCCGTCGCCCTTCCCGTTGGCGAGAGCCACCACCCCGACCACCAGGAAGATGGCCAGGATGACGACCTCGGCCGCCAGCATGATCCGGTTGACCCGGGCCGTCATCTTGATGCCCAGATAGTTGACCACGGTGTTGAGCAGGACAAACGCGACCAGCCACAGCCACACCGGCACTCCCGGCACGAGCGAGTGCATGGCCACGCTCGCGACGAGATACAGCAACCCCGGCACGAGCACGTAGTCGAGCAGGATCACCCACCCGGCCAGGAACCCGACCGGCGGCGCGATCCCCCGCCCGGCATAGCTGTAGACCGACCCTGCCATCGGAAAGGCCTTGACCATTTGCGCGTACGAGAGGGCGGTGAACATCATCGCGACCATCCCGATGACGTACGCGAGGGCGACCATGCCGCCCGACCCGTTGTACACACTGCCGAAGATCCCGAAGGGCGCGATCGGCACCATGAAGATCAGCCCGTAGATCAGCAGATCGGTGAAGCTCAGCGACCGGCTGAGCTCCTGCCGATACCCGAACTTCTCGATGTCCGCCATGGCGCCGCCTCTCAGGCTAGAAACGCACCATAGATCGAATGTCCTCGATCGTCACCCCCCGCCCGGTAGTGTCGCGGCCGCGGGGTGTGATGGGGAGGTGGCATGGGCGGCGTCGATGTGCTGATCATCGCGGCGTTGAAGGAAGAGCTCGATGCCGTGCGGGCGGCGTCGGGCGTGACCTGGACGCCGTACGAGGGAAATCTGCCGTTTTTGCACGCCGACTACCCGTGCCGTGACGGCCGGCGTCTGTCGCTCGCGCTGGCCCGGCCGACCCGGATGGGCGGCCGCACCACCGGCCAGTTCGCGACGCACCTGGCCGGCGAGCTGAAGCCCGGGTGCCTGGCGATGTCCGGCGTCTGCGCGGGTAACCCGTCGGACGTCGCGCTCGGCGACGTCGTGGTCGCCGAGATCGCGTACGAGTACGACGAGGGCAAGGTGACCGCGGAGGGCCTGGTCGGCGATCACCGCCAGTTCCGATTGGACGAGCGGTGGTTCCGCGCGGCTCAGGAGTTCGATCCGGCCGGGCTGCCGAGCTACGGCGAGGCGACCGAACAGGAGGCGGCCGTCTGGTTCCTCGAGCGGCTGCACGCCGGGCAGGACCCGAGGAGGCATCCGGCCCGCGACCGCTACTTCCCCGCCGGCACCTGGAACCCCCGTATCGCGGGGCTCGAAGATCGCGGTCTCGTGGCGTGGGGTGATCCCGGCTGGGAGCTGACCGCCGCGGGCCGCTCGCATGTCACGCGGCTGCTGTACAACGACGTCGACGGTCCCGACAAGCTGCCGTTCGCCGTGGTGGCCGGCCCGATGGCCAGCGGCAGCTACGTGGCCAAGGACGGCGAGTCGTGGGATCGGCTCGCGGCCATGGGGGTGCGTACGGTGGTCGGCCTCGAGATGGAGGCCGCGACCATCGCCACGGTGGCCGCCGGGCAGAACGTCCCGCACTGGCTCGTCGTGAAGGGCGTGATGGACCACGCCGACCCCAACAAGGACGACCGCTACAAGAGGTTCGCCGCGCGGGCCGCCGCCGAGGTCTTGCTGGCGCTGCTCGACCAGCTCGCCGGCCGGGGGCCGAGCTCAGGCCCAGCCGCCGTCGTCCCGCCGACAAGCAAGTACCGGGTTACCGTCACCGGGTCGAAGGGCGTGCAGATCGGCGACGGCACCACGCAGAACAACACTTTCACCTAGAGCGGAGGCCGGCCGAACATGCGGCACACGGCCAGGTCCAAAGCTTTGGTGAGTACGGGGAACAGGGCGTCGTCGGGCTGGGTGGGCATCATGAGGACGATGCTCCGTTCGCCCGCACGGTCCGTGTAGGTCCACGAGACGTACCCCGGGATGCCGCCGTTGTGCCCGAAGACCGGCCCGCACGAGAGCTGTTCGATGAACAGGCCCAGCCCGTAGCTGAAGGTGGGCGCCACCACGACCGGGGTCAGCAGCTCCCGCTGCTGAGCCGGGGCGAGCAGGCGGCCCCGCAGGAGGGCTTCGTAGAACGTCCGCAGGTCGGTGGCGTTCGAGGTCATCGCGCCGGCCGCCCACACCGAGGACGGGTCGACCGCCGTGATGTCCCGGTAGCCGGCGCCGGTCACCGACGGCGGCAGGTAACCGTGGGCGTGATAGCCCGCGATCCGCGTAGTCGCCGGGAACGCGGTGCTGCGCAGGCCCAGAGGCCGGATGACACGCTGCTCGACCAGCCGCTCGAGGGCGCGGCCGCTCGCCTTCTCGACGATCAGGCCGGCCAGAATGTAGTTGGTGTTGGAGTAGGACCAGCCGCCGCCGGGCTCGAAGGAGGGCGGGTGGCTGTTGGCGATGGCGATCAGCTCGCGCGGCGTCCGCGGGCGGGTCGGGTCGGCCAGGAACTCGGCGAAGAACGTCTCGTCGGCGCCGTAGTCGAACAGGCCGCTGGTGTGGTTGAGCAGCATCCGCAGGGTGATGTTCTGGCCGTTCGGCACCAGGCCGGGCAGCCAGTGCTCCACGGTGTCGGTGAGCCGCAGCCGCCGTTCGCCAACCAGTTGCAGTGCCACGACCGACACGAACGTCTTGGTGTCGCTGCCGACGCGGAAGCGCGCCGACGGCCGCAACGCCTGCCGCGGTTCGAGCCGGGCGACGCCGCTGGTCAGCTGGATCGTCCGCCGGCCGTCGTCGACCACGGCCAGGGCACCGGTTCCCCCGGCCGCGACCACGTCGTCGAGGGCGGCCTGCAGAGCGGGGTCGCCGCGGGCGGCCGACGCCGGCGCGGCCGCAGTGGCCGGGAGCACCAGCGCGGCGCAGATCACGAGGAGCGTGCGTATCGATGCATGTCTCATCCCATCACCGTGGCACTGCCGACGGCGTCGCACAGGCGGCCGATCATCCAATAGGTGACTGTCGATCAATGATTGCGGGTAAGCCGGGCGGATGCGCAGGGTCATCGTCGCCAGTCTGATCGGCACGTCGCTGGAGTGGTACGACTTCTTTCTGTACGGGTCGGCGGCGGCGCTCGTGTTCGGGAAGTTGTTCTTTCCGCAGTTCGAATCGCTCACCGGCACCTTGCTGGCCTTCACCACGTACGCGGTGGGGTTCGTGGCCCGGCCGCTGGGCGGCATCGTCTTCGGGCACTTCGGTGACCGGGCCGGGCGGCGCAACGTCCTGGTGACCACGCTGGTGCTGATGGGGGCGGCGACCGTGGCCATCGGCCTGGTGCCGTCCTACGCCTCGATCGGGGTAGCGGCTCCGATCCTGCTGGTCGTGCTGCGGTTCCTGCAGGGGCTCGGGCTGGGCGGCGAGTGGGGCGGCGCCGTGATCATGTCGGTCGAGCACGGCGGCGAGCACCGGCGCGGTCTCAACGCCAGCTGGCCGCAGGTCGGTGTGCCGGCCGGCAACCTGCTCGCCGCGGGGGTGCTGTGGATCCTCAACGGCACGTTGTCCGAGGCGGCGTTCCTGTCGTGGGGCTGGCGGGTGGCCTTCCTGCTCTCCGGCGTCCTTGTCATCGTCGGCCTGTGGATCCGCTTGTCGATCAGCGAGTCGCCGCTGTTCGCCGAGGTCGAGGAATCGGGCGCCAAAGCTCGTATGCCGCTGATCGAGGTCCTGCGTCGCCATCCGCGCGGACTGCTGGTCGCGATGGCCGCGCGGATCGGCACCGACGTGGCTTTTTACACCTTTTCCCTGTACGTGCTGACGTACATCACGGGGACGCTCGGTCTGCCGCGCAGCGTGGGCCTGGCGGCTGTGCTCATCGGTTCGGCGTTCCAGCTCGCGCTCATCCCGGTGTTCGGCGCGCTTTCCGATCGCGTCGGGCGGCGTCCGGTCTACGCGGTCGGGGCCGCCGGTGCGGCGGTGTGGGCGTTCGCGTTCTTCCCGTTGCTGGACACGCAGAACCGCGTCGTGATCGTGCTGGCCACGGTGGTCGCCCTGGCCACCCACGCGGCCATGTACGGCCCGCAGGCGGCGTTCATCGTGGAAATGTTCAGCACCCGGCTGCGCTACTCCGGCGCGTCGATGGGCTACCAGATCGCCGGCATCCTGGGCGGCGCGCTGGCCCCTCTCATCTCGATCAAATTGGTGCAGCTCACCGGTTCGGCGTTCGCCGTTTCCGCGTACGTCTTAGCAGCGCTCCTCATTACGCTGGTGGCGCTGTGGTTCGCCCCCGAAACCTCGAAGACCGACCTTCACGCCTCGTCGGCCACCACGTGAACCAGGTTGCGGGTCTGCTGGGCGATGGCCAGGCGCCACGCGTCGAAGGTGGCGTCGCTGGGCTCGTAGTCGGTCTCGAAATGCTGCATGTCCGGGGTGTGGATGTGCCCGGCCGGAATGCTCAGGCCGAGGCGGTCGCGCAGCAGCGTGTTGCGGTAGGCACTCTCGTTGGACAGGTAGTTGCCGCCACCGCCGCTGTACGAGCATGACTGCGGGCTCGGCGGCACGCCGTCGCGCGTGACTCTCTCCGGCGCCGTGCAATCCGGGAATTCGACGTACGAGGTGCGGTGGACGACACCGAACGCCACCGACTCGTCGGGCCAGGTGTCGCCCGGCGGACGCGGCACGTCGGCGCCCGTGTCGGCCGCGATCATCGCTTCCACCGGCAGGGTGGCGCTGGTCCACTGCGGCGGATCGCGCAGATCCGGAGTGGCTGGCCCGCCCCACCGGTCGACCACGGTGATGGTGCATTCGGGGTTGTTCACCGCCAGCTGCGGCACCCCGCCGACCGCCGCGCAGGGCCGGAAGTTGTCGTTGCCGGGCGAGACACCGTGGTAGCGCGCGTTGAACTGCTCGAGGTTGAACACCGCGCCCCCGGCCTGGCTCACCGTGATCGAGGCGTCGACCTGGCGCGGGCCCGGCCGCATGAATGGGCCCACGGTGTCTTCGAGATAGCCGCGCCGGAACTCGGGATAGCTCACCGGCAGCGTGTAGGCCTCGATGAACGCGTTCCCGTGGCGCGTGCCGTCCAGTGACAGCGCGGTCGCTCCCGACGGGTTGCCGTGCCGGATGTTGTTGCCGCCCACCCCGCCGTCCAGCGTGTACGGATCGAACCCGCTGACGATGACCCGCTTGACCTTGCTGCCCGCCGGCAAGTTGATGTCCGGCATCCCACGCGATGCGCGGTCGAACGTCTCGATCAGCTGCAGACGCTGACCCGAGAAGAGAGGGAGCTGCCGGATGGCCGCCATGGCCTCGATCCGGGTCCAGTAGAGCGGACGGTCGTCGCTGTAGGGCAGGCTCCCGCGCACCGGACCGCGCCGCTGAGCCCGGTCGACCGCCGCGTGCCACAGCTTCTCGCCCTCACGCGCCAGCAGCTTCTCGGCCGCGCCGGGCGAACGGGCGGCGCACAGCCGCCGGACGAGGGCCGGTGTGAAGCCCTGAAAGCCCGCACCCTCGATCATCTGCCGCGCGAACGGCCTGTCCTGCCCCGGGAGCGTGACGGTCAAGCGGTTCTCCTCGACCGACAACGGCACCGACGGGTCGAGGCAGCCGGCCGCCCGGGCGGGGCCGGCGACGGCCACGGAGCCCGCGGCCAGGGACATCACGGCAAGCACGCGGAGAAGCCTCATCTCATCAATATATGACTGTCGATTGATTGCCGGTCAAGCCGATGGTAACGATGAGCGTCGATGACTTCCGAGGGGGTGCCATGCGAGTGGCAAGGATCAGCAAAGTTATGGCCGCCGTCGCCACGTGCGTATTGCTCACGCCCGTGGCCGCCGCCGAGGCGCGCGAGCAAACGGGGGCCGCCGCCGCCGCCGGCGGCGCGCGCGGGCAGACGTGGGCCGCGGCCTGGGCCGGTTCGGCGCAGGGGGTCTATCCGATCGGGTACTCGGTGGGGCAGCCCGGCGTGCCCGGGCCGGCCGGTCCCGGCAACACGGCGCCCCTGCTCACCGCCGCCTTCCCCGACAACCAGGCCCGTAACCAGACGTTGCGCCTGATCGTGGACCCGAGCGTGACGGGCGACAGCTGGCGCGTACGACTCAGCAATGAGTTCGGCACCCGCGCGGTCACCTTCGGGCGTGCGTACGCCGGTCTGCAGTCGACCGGGGCCAACCTCACCCCCGGCACGAACCGGCCCCTGACCTTCGGCGGCCGCGGATCGGTCGTGGTCCCCGCCGGCCGGACCGTTCTGAGCGACCCGGTCCGCGTCAAGGTGGCCGACGCCCAGTCCCAGCGCCTTGCCGTCAGCCTGCACGTGTCGGGCGCGAGCGGCCCGATGACCTGGCACGCCGCCTCGTTCACCACGTCGTACGTATCGGACCCGGACAGCGGCGACCACACGGCCGACCGCGGCGACCTGGCCTTCCCGCACTCGACCACCTCGTGGTACTTCCTCTCCGAGGTGCAGGCGCAGCGCTCCGGCGTCCCCACCGTGGTGGCTTTCGGCGACTCGATCACCGACGGCTTCTTCAGCACGATCAACGGCAGCGACCGCTGGCCCGACGTGCTGCAGCGCCGCCTGGGCGAGCGCACCTCCGTGGTCACCGAGGCGATCGGCGGCAACATGGTGACGCGAATCGGTCGTACGCCCGGGGGCTGCACGCCCTGCGACGGCCCGCCCGCGCTCGACCGCCTCGACCGCGACGTGCTGGCCCGTCCCGGCGTCCGCGCGGTGATCCTGCTGGAAGGCATCAACGACCTCGGCGGCGGCAACGCGACAGCCGAGCAGGTGATCGCCGGCTACCGGGAGATCATCCGCCGCGTCCACGCCCGCGGCATCAAGATCGTCGGCGCCACCCTGACCCCGTCCGCCGGCACCGAGTTCGGCCTGTACGGCACACCCGAGACCGACGCCAAACGCCGCGCCGTCAACGCTTTCATCCGTAGCGGGGCCTTCGACGGAGTGGCTGACTTCTCCGCCGTCACCGAGGATCCGGCCAACCCGGGCCACCTGCGCCCCGAGTTCGACACCAACAGCAGCGTCGGTGGCCCCGGCGACCACCTGCATCCCAACCGCGCCGGCTTCCTGGCCATGGCCGGAACCATCGACGTGAACCAACTGCGCCGCTGGACGGCGTAGCGCGGCGGCCGCGGACGGCTGGAAATCCGTTTCTTCGAATTGCTTGCGCTCCTTAGGATCTTCCGAGATCCAGGAGGGTATTTCGATGAGCGATTTCCAGCAGTTCGTGGCCGATGTGGACACGCGTTTGTCCGCGATGTCGAAGGGCGAGTTGTACGTCGCCGGCGACGCTTTCGACCGGGACTCGCTCTGGCTCACCTTCCTCGAGTCGTTCCCGGCCGGCACCAATCTGCGGTTCCGTGAGCGGACCGAGTACGACTGCTCGACCTGCCGCGGGTTCATCAAGAACTTCGGCGCCGTCGTCGAGATCGACAACGACCGGGTCCGCTCTCTCTGGTCCGGGGTGGCCGCGGCCGACCCGGTCTTCTCCGTCGTCGCCGCCGCGATGGACGAGTTCGTCGGCACCCTGCCGCTGTCCGACCTCTTCCGGTCGACCGAGGCGCAGTACGGGGCCAGGACGACCCGGTCGCTGCGCGACGGTCAGGTCGAGGTGTGGCACCACCTGCACGGCCGGGTGGCGAAGCAGCACCGCACGCGGGACGTCGGCGCGGCGCGGGGTGCGTTCGACGCCGCGGTGCAGGTGTTCCAGCGCGGCCTGAACGAGCTGACCCCGGACGCTCTGGACACCGTGGCCGACCTCATCGACGACAACGCTCTCTACCGCGGCACCGAGCATCTGCGGGCGGTGACCGAGTTCCGCTACCTGCGGAACCAGTGGACGCAGGCGGCCGACCAGCGGGCCTTCGTGTTCGCCTACGCCATGAACCCGGCGGCCCGGTTCCGCAACACGGTGATCGGCACCCTCGTCCAGGATCTGTCCGCGGGCGTCGGCCTGGAGCAGGCGGTCCGGTCGTTCGAGTCGAAGGTGGCGCCCCAGAACTACCGGCGTCCCCAGGCGCTGATCACCCCGGCCATGGTCAAGGCGGCCATGAAGACCATCGACGAGCTGGGCCTCGAGGAGTCGCTGCAGCGCCGGTTCGCCCGCCTGTCCGACGTCTCTGTCACCAATGTGCTGTGGGTCGACAACGACACCCAGTCGCGGATGAAGGACGGCCTCGAGGGGCTGCTCATGCAGGCCGCGACCACCGGGTCGTCCGGCGCGCGCCTGCGGGACGCGAAGCCGGAAGAGGTTCCGGTCGTCACCTTCATGAAGGACATCCTGCCCGGCGCCGCCACCATCGACCTGTGGGTGGCCAACCGCCACGAGCCGCACTTCGTCAGCCTCACCACCGGTGAGCACCCGGCGGCGCCGCGGCTGTTCACCTGGGACAACGACTTCGCCTGGTCGTACGGGGGAAATGTCACCGACTCGATCAAGGAGAGGGTCAAGCGGGCCGGCGGCAACGTCACCGGCAAGCTGCGCGTGAGCCTGTCCTGGTTCAACCACGACGATCTCGACCTGCACGTGTTCGAGCCCGACGGCGCCCACATCTGGTACAAGGACAAGCGCAACAAGCTGGACGTCGACATGAACGCGGGCGGCCGGTTCACCCGTGAGCCGGTGGAGAACGTCACCTGGACCGGAACTGTGCCCGATGGCGAGTACCGGATCGAGGTGAACCAGTTCAACAAGCGGGAGAGCACCCAGGTCGGCTTCGTGATCGAGACGGAGAGCAACGGGCGGATCGAGCACTACAGCCACGAGCGGGCGGTCGGTCACAAGCAGACCGTCGAGGTGGGCCGGATGACGGTCGCCAACGAGGTGATCACCGCTTTCCGGCCCGGTGAGGACATGAAGGCGGGCAGCGCCGGCCAGGAACTGTGGGGCATCACCACCGAACAGTTCGTGCCGGTGTCCACCGTCATGTACTCGCCGAACTACTTCGACGACAACGAGGTCGGCCACCGCCACTACTTCTTCATGCTGAAGGGCTGCCGGAACGACCGGCCGGCCCGGGGCATCTACAACGAGTTCCTGCGCGGCGACCTGCAGCCGCACCGCAAGGTGTTCGAGGTTCTGGGCGACCGCACGAAGTGCGAGCCGTCGGAGGATCAGCTGTCGGGCCTGGGCTTCAGCTCCACGGTTCGCAACTCCGTGGTGGCCAAGGTGACCACGACCGGCGGCCGGCGCCGGCTCATCAGCATCCAGTTCTGATCGAAAGAGGCATCGTGACCGTTTTTGAGAAGGCCACGCGGGAGAAGTTTCGTTACCCGTCGGCCAAGGGCCTGCTGACCACCGAGCAGCTGTGGGAGCTCCCGCTGACGGCCAAGTCCGGCTTCAGCCTCGACGACGTGGCCAAGGCCGTCAACGCCGAGCTCAAGGCCGTCGGCACCGAGTCGTTCGTGGCCACCGAGGCCGATCCGGCCAAGGCGACCTGGGAGGCCAAGCTCGAGGTCGTGAAGCACGTCATCGCCTACCGCCTCGCGGAGGACCAGGCGGCCAAGGCGGCGGCGGCCAAGAAGCTGGAGAAGGAGAAGCTGATCGCCGTCCTGGGCCGCAAGCAGGACGCGGAGCTGGAGAACCTGACCGAGGCCGAGCTGCTGGCCCGCATCAACAACCTGTAGTCAGCGGCGGGGCGGGGCGGTCGAGCCGCGGATGACCAGGCGGGTGGGGACGGTGACCCCGCCCGCCGTCGGCTCGCCCGCGAGCAGGGCCAGCACCACCCGGCCGGCCAGCACGCCCTGGTCACGGACGGGCTGGGCCACCGTGGTGAGCTCGGCCAGCTCGGCCATCGGGTGGTCGTCGATGCCCACGATCGACATGTCCCCGGGGATGCGCAGGCCGGCCCGGCGCAGCGTGCGGATCGCGCCGAAGGCCACCTCGTCGGAGTGCGCGTAGACGGCGGTCGGCGGCTCCCGCAGGCCCAGCAGCCGGGACATCGCGTCGGCGCCGGGCAGCCCGCCCCAGGGCACGGTCACCGCCAGGGCCGGGTCGGCGGGCAGGCCGGCGTCGGCCAGCGCCTGCTCGTACGCCCGGGTGCGGCCGGGGTTGGCCGGCCAGCCGGGCTCGGCCGGGTCGACGGCGGCGATCATGCCGATCCGGCGGTGCCCCAGGAAGATCAGGTGGTCGACGGCCTGGCGCCCGGCCGCGGCGTCGTCGATGGAGACGTACGGATAATTCTCGACCTGACCGCCGGCCGCCACGATGTGCACGCCCATGAGCTCGAGCCGGGCCCGTTCGCCGTCGCGCACCGGCATGCCCAGCACGACCACGGCGTCGACCTTGCGCCGGGCCGGCAGCCGCTGGAAGAAGTCGCGCCGGTCGGCCTCGTCGCCCACGTGGTAGAGCAGCACGTCGAGGTCGGCCTCCCGCAGCACCGACTCGAGGCCTTCGAGCAGGGTCGCGAAGAACCACCGGGCGATGTGCGGCACCACCACGGCGACCCGATCGGTGGCGCCCCCGGCCAGGCGTGACGCCTCGGGCGAGATCACATAGGACAGCTGCTCGGCCGCGGCCAGCACGCGGGCCCGGGTCTCGGCGGCGACGTGCGGATGGTTGCTCAGGGCCCGGGAGGCGGTCGCCATCGACACGCCGGCCCGGCGCGCCACATCGGCCATGTTGACCCTCGTGTGCGGTGGCACGAGGTGAGCGTAGCAATCGTTGGAAGCGTTTCCGATCACGCAGAGCGTGCACATTGTGACTCTTGACGAGAGACGCAGATCACATTGACGCTGAAATCCGCAAACGGTTCCAAGCCCATCCACAGAAGGGACGGCAACCGTGCTTCAGCACAAGCCACGCCGCTGGGCGGCCGGCTCCGCCCTCGTCGTGTTCGCCTCGGTCCTCGCCGGGTGCGGCGGCGACGACGGGTCGAACACATTGACCTACTACATCGCCGACGCCGCTCAGGAGGACGTGGCCACGCGCTGCTCGGCCGAGTCCGGCGGCGCCTACGCCTTCAACATCCAGCGGCTGCCCAACACCGCAGCCGGCGGCCGCGAGCAGCTGCTGCGCCGGCTGGCCGCCGAGGACCGCTCGATGGACATCGTCAGCGTCGACCCGCCGTTCATGGCGGAGTTCGCCAACGCCGGCTTCCTGCGCGCGTTCACCGACGCCGAACGGCAGGAGTTCTCCGACGGCATCCTCGACGGCCCGCTCAAGCAGTCCACCTTCCGCGACACGCTCTACTCGGCGCCGCTCTACGGCAACACGCAGCTGCTCTGGTACCGCAAATCGGTGCTGCAGAAGGCCGGTGTCGACCCGTCGGCCGGCCCGGTCACGTGGGATCAGCTCATCAAGGGCGCGACCCAGGCCGGTGTCACCGTGGCCGCGCAGGGCCGCCGCAACGAAAGCCTCATGGTCTGGGTGAACGCGCTGGTCTCGTCGGCCGGCGGGTCGATCCTGCAGGCCGGCTCCGAGAACCTGCCGGCCAACGAGGTCAAGGGCGGCCTGAACACGCCGGCCGGCGCCGAGGCGGCCCGCATCATGCACGAGCTCGCCGTCTCGCCGGCCGCCCCGGCCGGGTTCAGCACGGCCGGTGAGGAGGACTCGCGGGCCGCGTTCCAGGCGGGCACCGGCGGCTTCATGGTCAATTGGCCGTACGTCTGGGCCGCCTTCGACTCGGCCATCGAGGAGGGCACCCTGCCGGCCAACTTCAAGGACGACGTCGGCTGGGCCGCCTATCCGCGCGTCGAGACCGGCACCGAGAGCGCTTCCCCGTCCGGCGGCCTGGGCCTGTCCATCAGCTCGTTCAGCCGCAAGCAGGACCTGGCCGTGCAGGCCATCCGGTGCCTGGCCAACGAGCAGAGCCAGAAGGACTTCATGAAGACCGCGGGCAACCCGGCCGCGCTCGCTTCGGTGTTCGACGACCCCGAGATCCGCGAGATGTTCCCGATGGCCGACGAGATCCGCACCGGCCTCGACGCGGCCACGCCCCGGCCGGTCAGCCCGTACTACGGCGACGTCACCGGCTCGATCCAGACCGCGTTCCACCCGCCGGACTCGCTCTCACCCGGCTCCACCCCGCGGGAGGCCAACGACCTGCTCGAGGACGTCCTGTCCAACAAGAGACTGATCTAGGAGCGGCCATGAGCACGACAACTTCCGCCGCACCACCGAGAACCTCGTCCGAGACCCGGTCGCAGCGCCGGGTCCGGCTCACCGACCGCGCCCGGCACGAGCGGAACCTGGGCTGGCTACTGGCCGGGCCCGCGTTCATCGCCATGGTGGCGGTGACCGGATATCCCATCCTCAACGCCATCTGGCTGTCGATGTTCGACTACCGGCTGACCGACCCCGAGGGGCGGAACTTCGTCGGGCTCGGCAACTACTTCACGATCCTGACCGACGGGCTGTTCTGGCAGCAGTTCGGCGTCACCTCGCTGATCACGGTGGTGACCGTGGCGGCGGAACTGGTGCTGGGCTTCGGGCTGGCCATGGTCATGCACCGCGCCCTCTATCTGCGCACTGCCCTGCGTACGGCAATTCTTGTCCCGTACGGCATCATCACGGTCGTCTCGGCCTACGCCTGGGCCTACGCGTTCAGCAACACGTACGGGTTCGTGAACGGGCTGTTCGGGCTGGGCGAGTTCGACTGGTTCGGCGGCACGTGGTCGGCGCTGGTCACCGTCTGCGTGGCCGAGATCTGGAAGACCACGCCGTTCATGTCGTTGCTGCTGCTGGCCGGCCTGGCCCAGATCCCCGACGACTACCTCGAGGCGGCCAAGGTCGACGGGGCCACCGCCTGGCAGCGGGTCAAGCGGGTGATCCTGCCCAACATGAAGGCCGCCATCATGGTGGCGCTGCTGTTCCGCACGCTCGACGCGTTCCGCATCTTCGACAGCGTCTTCATCATGACGGCCGGCGCCCAGGGCACCGAGACCCTGTCGTTCCTGGCCTACCGGCAGACGATCAGCCGGGTGATGGTCGGTCTCGGCTCCGCGGTCAGCGTCATCCTGGCCATCCTGGTCGTCCTCATCGCGGTGATGTTCGTGAAGGTCTTCAAGACCGACCTGTCCCAGCAGAGGGGGGAGCGGAAGTGAAGGTCAGCCGCCGCACACAGGTGTACTGGATCGTCGGCGCGATCCTGATCATCGCCTACGCCATCATTCCGGTGCTGTGGATCGTCTCGCTCTCGTTCAAGGAGGGCGACGACATCACCAACAAGTCGTTCCTGCCGACGACGTGGAGCTGGGAGAACTACCGCACGGTGTTCGCCAGCGACCTGTTCACCACGGCGTTGCGCAACTCGGTCGGCATGGCGCTGATCGCCACGACCATCTCGGTCATCCTGGCCACCCTGGCCGCGTACGCCATCTCCCGTCTCGATTTCCCGGGCAAGCGCCTGGTTCTGGGCGTGGCCCTGGCCATCACGGTGTTCCCGGTCATCGCGATCGCCACGCCGCTGTTCAACCTGTGGCGCACGATCGGGCTCTACGACACGTGGCTGGGCCTGATCATCCCGTACCTGTCGTACTCCTTGCCCTTGGCCGTGTACGTCCTCGCCGCGTTCTTCCGCGAGATCCCGTGGGAGATGGAGCAGGCGGCCCAGGTCGACGGGGCGACGTCGTGGCAGGCCTTCCGGCGGGTCATCGTCCCGCTGGCCACCCCGGGCGTCTTCACGGCGGCGATCCTCACCTTCTTCGCCGTCTGGAACGACTTCGTCTTCGGCATCACGCTCACCTCGAGCGAGGCGGCCCGCCCGGTGCCCGCCGCGCTCGCCTTCTTCCAGGGCGCCTCGCAGTTCTCGCAACCGACCGCGCCCATCGCGGCCGCCGCCGTGGTCGTCACGATCCCGGTGGTCATCCTCGTGCTGCTCTTCCAACGCAAGATCGTCGCCGGTCTCACCAACGGCGCCGTCAAAGGCTAGTCATCTCTCGGAGAGGAACCCCGGCATGGCAGCCATCGAGATGCGCAACATCGTCAAGGAGTACGGCGACGGCTTCAAGGCGGTCAACGACATCAGCCTGGACATCGCCGACGGCGAGTTCATGATCCTGGTCGGGCCGTCCGGCTGCGGCAAGTCGACCCTGCTCCGCATGATCGTCGGGCTCGAGGACATCACCTCGGGCGACATGGTGATCGGCGGCGACCGGGTCAACGAGAAAGCGCCGCGCGACCGCAACCTGTCCATGGTGTTCCAGAACTACGCGCTCTACCCGCACCTGACGGTGTTCGAGAACATCGCCTTCCCGTTGCGGCTGAACAAGAAGGTCAGCGAGGACGAGATCCGGCGCCGGGTGAAGGAGGCGGCGGACATGCTCGAGCTCAACGAGCACCTCGAGCGCAAGCCGGCCAACCTCTCCGGCGGGCAGCGGCAGCGGGTCGCGATGGGCCGGGCCATCGTCCGGCAGGTCAACGCGTTCCTGTTCGACGAGCCTCTGTCCAACCTCGACGCCAAACTGCGCGGGCAGATGCGTACGGAAATCTCGCGCATGCAACGCCGGCTGGGCACGACCACGGTGTACGTCACCCACGACCAGACCGAGGCGATGACCCTGGGCGACCGGGTGGCCGTGCTGCGGCGGGGCTTCCTGCAGCAGGTGGCCTCGCCCCGCGAGCTGTACGAGCAGCCGGTCAACATGTTCGTGGCCGGGTTCATCGGCTCGCCGCCCATGAACTTCCTGCCGGCGGTGGTGGCCGGGCAGCGCCTGCAGCTGCCGTTCCTCGAGGTCGACCTGCCGGCCAAGGCGGCCGGGAAGGTCACCGACGGGCAGCTGCTGATCGCCGGCATGCGGCCCGACCACTTCGAGGACGCCCGCCTGCTCGACCCGGCCAAACGGGAGCGGGGCGCGCTGTTCCGGGCCAAGGTCGACGTGACGGAATGGCTGGGTGATTCCCAGTACGCGTACATCCCGTTCGAGGCCAATGAAGAGGTCACCCGGCAGCTGGCCGAACTGGCGGCCGAACTCGACAGCGAGGCCCTGCGGACGCAGCTCATCATCTCGATCGACGCGATGAGCCGGCTCCGCGAGAACCAGGAGGCCGAGTTCTGGGCCGACACCAGCCGGATGCACCTGTTCGACCCGCGTACGGGCGAGAACCTGACCCGCGACGAGGACGCCGCGGCCGACCTGGCCCACCTGGAGGAAGAGGAGCTCCGGGAACGGACGACGCGATGAGCTGGTGGCGCCACGCGGTGATCTACCAGGTGTACGTGTGGAGCTTCGCCGACTCCGACGGCGACGGGATCGGGGACCTGCAGGGTGTCCGGTCCCGCCTGCCGTACCTGCGCGACCTCGGCGTGGACGCCGTCTGGCTCAACCCGTTCTATCCGTCCCCGCAGGCCGACAACGGCTACGACGTGGCCGACTACCGCGATGTCGACCCCCGCTTCGGCACCCTGGCCGACGCCGACGCGCTGCTGCGCGACGCCCACGCGCTGGGCCTGCGCGTCATCATCGACCTCGTTCCCAACCACACCTCGTCCGAGCATCCCTGGTTCCGCGAGGCGCTGGCCGCCGCGCCCGGCAGTCCCGAGCGCGGCCGGTACCTGTTCCGCGACGGCCGCGGGGACGAGCCGCCCAACAACTGGATGAGCAACTTCGGCGGCCGGGCCTGGACGCGGGTGCCGGACGGCCAGTGGTACCTGCACCTGTTCGCCCCGGAGCAACCGGATCTGGACTGGACCACCACCGACGTACGCGAGGAATTCCACTCGATCCTGCGGTTCTGGCTCGATCGCGGAGTGGACGGCTTCCGCATCGACGTGGCCCACGGGCTGGCCAAGGATCCGCAGATGCGTGACGTGGACGCCGGCCAGGCGAGCCACCCGCACTGGGACGTCGACGAGGTGCACGACGTCTATCGGGGCTGGCGGCGGGTGCTGGACGGCTATCCGGGCGACCGCGTGTTCGTCGGCGAGATCTGGGTGCAGACGGTCGATCGGCTCGCGCTCTATCTGCGGCCGGACGAGCTGCACACGGCGTTCAACTTCGCCTTCCTCACGGCCGATTTCTCGGCGCCGGCCCTGCGCCAGGCGGTCGACGACAGCATGCGGGCGCTCGAACGGGTCGGGGCGCCGCCGACATGGGTGCTCTCCAACCACGACGTGGTCCGGCACGTCACCCGGTACGGCGGTGGTGAGCTCGGTCTGCGCCGGGCCCGCGCCGCCGCCCTGCTGATGCTCGCGCTGCCCGGAAGCGCCTATCTGTACCAGGGTGAGGAACTGGGCCTGCCCGAGGTCGAAGACCTTCCCGACGCCGTACGACGTGACCCCGTGTTTCACCGAAGCGGGGGCGCAGAACTGGGGCGTGACGGCTGCCGGGTGCCGCTGCCGTGGTCGGATGCCTCGCCGTCGCTGGGTTTCGGGCCGGGGGAGGCCACGTGGTTGCCGCAGCCGGCCGCCTGGAAGTCGCTGACGGTCGAGCGCCAGACCACCGATCCCGGCTCGATCCTCAACCTGTACCGCGCCGCCCTGGCTCGGCGCCGCGACCTCCCGGACGCCGGCCTCACGTGGATACCGACCACCGGCGACATGCTGGCCTTCCGCCGCGGGCCGGGGTTCCTGTGCATAGTGAATGTGGGCGACGACGCCGCCCCCGTGCCTGATCCCGTCCTTGACGAGGCACGGTCCGCCTCGCTGGTGCTGCACAGCGACCCGCGAGCATCCGGCGAGGTGCTGCCGGGAGGGAGCGCGGCCTGGTATGCGCATTCTGATCGTGACGGCGGGCTCGCGGGGTGACGTAGCCCCGTTCACCGGGCTGGGGCGGCGATTGCTCGAGGCCGGGCATTCGGTCGCTCTGGCCGCGCACGACCGGTTCGCCGATCTGGTGCTGTCGGCCGGGCTGGAGCATCGGACGCTGCCGGGCGACCCGGTCGAGCTGGTGCGGGCGCGGACGGCAGCGCCCAGCCCGTCCGAGGCGCAAGCGGTCTTCGCCGAGTTTCTTCACAAGTTGGGGGACGGGATCGTGGCCGCTGTGGCCGCCGGGACCGACCTCGTGCTCACCGCTTTCGGCCCGGCTCCGCTGAGCCGGGCCGTGGCGAACAGCGCCGGCCTGCCCAGTGCTGGGGTGTACCTCGCACCCGGTGTCCCGGCGAACGATTCCGGCTGGCCGGTGACGCGGGACGTGGTCGACCGGTCGGCCGCCCTTTACGCGCCTGTGCTGCGCCGGCTGAGTCTGGCCGAGCCGAGGGCCGCCGGGTGGCCTGTGTTCCACGGCTTCAGCCCGGCCGTGGTTCCGCGGCCACCGGACTGGCCGGACAACGTCCACATCACCGGCTACTGGTGGCCGTACCGCTCGGAAGCCTGGCAACCGCCGGATCAGCTCGCGGACTTCCTGCAGTCCGGGCCGCCGCCGGTGTTCATCGGGTTCGGCAGCATGACCCCCTCGCAGGAGCAGCTGCAAGACATCGTGTCGGCCGCGGTCACCCGGGCCGGGGTGCGTGCCGTGGTGCAGGCCGGCTGGGCCGAGCTGGGCCCGGCCGGCGACGACATCCTGGTGGTCGGCGACCTCCCGCACGAGTGGCTGTTCCCTCGTACGGCTGCGGTGGTGCACCACGCCGGAGCCGGCACCGCGGCCGCCGGCTTGCGGGCGGGAGTGCCGGCCGTCCCTGTTCCCGTGCTGGTCGATCAGCCTTTCTGGGCCGGCCGCCTGGTCGACCTGGGTGTGGCGCCGCGCTCCCTGCCGATGACCGAGCTGACCGCCGACGCCCTGGCCCAAGCCCTGCGCGCGTGCCTCGATCAGCCGTCCTACCGCGACCGCGCGACGGAGCTCGCCCGCCGCATCGGTGCCGAGGACGGCGCCGAACTCGTGCTGGCGGCGGCGGCCCGGCTCGAAGCGGCCCCGACTCCGGCTTCGGCGCAGCCACGAAGGTCGGCACCCCCGCCGCCGACGTGAAGATGCTCAACCTTGCCAATTGACGCGGCGGGATGTCGGTCGGTGGCCGGGAGCCAAACCTCAGCCACGAACGCGAAGTGTGTACGTGTGTATCGGCGTCAATGTTGACGTCAATATTGATCCAGTCAACATGAACGAGCCTTCAGGCGCTGACTCGCCCAAGGCGGGCTCGTGCTGGACCACCCCGAGTGCCGCATCGGCCTGGACCCATGGACGTGGGGCCGCCGTGCTTGCTCCTGGTCCGCTGCGTTGGTAAACGCTACGCGCGACCGCGACGGTGGTGCGCTGGGCGGTGGCGTCTGTCTTGTTGAACGCTACGCGCGGCGGACCGCGACGGTGGCGCGCTGGGCGGTGGCGTAGATCGTACCGGCCCAGCCGTCGGCGTCGCGGAACGACAGGCTGGTGGCGCCGGGCTCGGCGTGGTCGGCAACGATCGTGAAGGCGGCCCGCTGCAGCTCGCGCCGGTAGAACGACAGCACCGCCTCCGGGCCGGGGGCGGTGAGCGTGAACGAGGCCCCGGACTCGCCGTCGGCCAGCGCGGTGACCCGGCTGCCCGGCGGCAGGCGGAAGGCCGAAGGCACGTTGCGGACCCCGACGGCCGCCGGGGCCGCGGCCTGGACCTCACGCGCCGGGGCGCGCACCTCGGCCGCCGGAGCGGGCGCGATGGCGGCCTGCTCGTTGCGCCGCGGGTCTGTCGTGGCCGCGTTTCCGCAGGCCCCGGCGCCGGCCACGGCCAGCAGGGTGGCCACCAGGGTGCCGATCCGCCTCGCGATCATCGGTCCATTCTCCGTCATCGGGTCAAGAGTGTGGCCGGCATCGAGATGCCGGCCACCCCATTCTTCTCAACGAGCCGCCCGCCCAGGAGCCGCGGGCCACCTCTTTTTAGTTCAGCCAGTCACCGTGGGTGTTCTGGGTGGGGGCTGCGGCCCGGGCCGCCGCGATCGCCGCCGGGCGGGGCGGGATCGACGACGTGTCCTTCGCGAACGTGGCCACCGCGGTGGCGATCGCGTCGGCGTTGGTGTCCAGGGCGAACGTGTTGATGTTGCCGACCAGCTTGTTCTTGTAGGCCTTCCGGAGCTGGGCGTACAGCGCCTTGTCGGCGCCGTCCCGCTCAGGGGTGAAGCTGTCGCAGGCCTGGTGGTAGCAGGGGTCGTAGGCCGCGCCGGCGACGCCGCCCCACTTGGTCACGTCGTCCGCGGTCTTCTCGACCTCGGCCCCGGTGAACAGGCCGCCGGCCGGGATGCCGGTGCCGATGAACGGGCCGTAGTCGGAACGGCCGGTGAAGTCGGACGCCGCCGTGGCCTGGCCGCGGCCGGCGAAGAACTTCTGGAAGACGGCCTCGATCTGGGCCGATCCGGCCGGCCCGGGCCCGGCGCCGGTGGCGGCCGAGTCGTCGCCGTCGTACACGCCGAACGTGTAGTTGGGCGAGCCGATCATGTCGAAGTTGAGGTAGAGCGCGATCTTCGCGTGCTCCTCCTCGGTCAGGCTGTTCACGTAGAACGTCGAGCCGACCAGGTTGGCCTCCTCGGCACCCCACCAGGCGAATCGCAGCTTGTTGGTGGTCTTCTGGTTGCGCATCTGCAGGGCCGTCTCGAGGATGCCGGCGCTGCCCGTGCCGTTGTCGTTGATGCCCGGGCCCTCCGGCACCGAGTCGAGGTGGGCGCCGGACATGACGACCTCGTCCGGGTTGCCGTAGCGCGACTCGGCGATCACGTTCTCGGTCTCGCGCACGTCGGCCACGGTGTCGGTGGTGATCGTGAGGGTCAACCCGGCCGTGCCGGCGAAGGCCACACCCTGCGGGTACGAGATGCCGATGGCCGGGATGCCGACCGGGGAGCCCAGGGTGCCGAGGAACAGTTCCTGGCGGTCCGGGGCGGTGGTGTCGCCCTGGTTCATGATGACGACGCCGATCGCGCCGGCCGCCTCGGCGTTGGCCGCCTTCTGACCGAACGGGCACCCGCCGCGCTGCAGCAATGCGATCCGGCCGGTCACGTTGACGAAGTCGGCCGCCTCGCAGCCCGACGTGCTGGTGTTGGGGGTGGTGAGCTGCAGGTCGACCGGAACAACCGTGCCGGTCGCCGTGCCTGACCCCGAGCAGTCGAGGACGTCGTAGTCGGTCTGGTCGACGTAGGTGGTCGGCGTCGGTGCGGTCTGCGCGAACGACGACCCGTTCTCCGTACAGAAATTGAAAGTGAACGGCTGCCGGGTGACCTTGTAGCCGGCCGCTCGCATCAGCGTCGACACGTAGTCGGCGCTGCGCTTGTAGCCGGGCGTGCCCGACGCCCGCGTATCTCCACTGAGTTTGGCAATGGCCTGGAAAGCGACCAGGTGCCGCAGCACTCCGGCCAGCGTGACCGCCTTGGTCACGTCCTTGACCGAGTTATTTCCGGACGAGGCCTGAGCCGGTCCGGCGGCGACGAGGCCGCCCAGCAGCACCGCTGCCGCGGCCGCCGCCCCCACCCGTTTCCATGTCGATCGAGACACCACGATGTGTTCTCCCCCTTGTGAACGGTGGTCGGTGAATATCCAGCAACCTAGATCCGTCACCGTCCGCACGGAACCCGTCACACGGACATCCGTTTCCGCCGTCCGGTCGCCGGCCGGCAACGGCATCCATTGACGTCGATGGCACTGCATGCGAAGAATCGGGGTCAGCCGCACGGGGGTTCGGCTGCCGACAGGCGTGGCCGGGGTCCCGTGCATCCACACACGGGGGATCCTGTGAAGAGACGTTCTGTCCTGCGAAACTCGCTCGCGCTCGGCCTGGCGGCCGCCACCGGGGGCTCGGCTGCGGTGCTGGCGAATCCCGGGCCGGCCGCGGCCATCCCGGCCGGCACCGACCACGTCATCCTGTGGAACGAGGCCCTGCGGTACGCCTTCAGCCGCACCGACCTCGCCCCGGGCCCGCTGACCCGCCGGGCCGCCATCCTGAACGCGGCCATCTACGACACAGTGGTCTCGCTGGCCGGGAACTCGACCCCGTACCTGGGCCGGGTGCCGAAGGAGCCGCACTTCAACTACGACGTGGTGTCCAACATCGACGCGGCCGCCCGGACCGTGTTGCCGCAGATCTTCCCGACCGTCGACTTCACCGCGTTCTACGCCGAGGCGGCCAAGTACAAGCCCGTCGGGAACCCGGGGCCGGAGGGCTTCAGCACCTCGGTCGGCGTCACGGCGGCCCAGCGCATCCTGGCTGCGCGGGCCAATGACGGCTCCGACAACAACACCCCGTACGTCGAAGGCACCGAGCCCGGCCAATGGCGGCAGACCGGATCCGGCGCTCCCGCGACGCCCAACTGGGGCGGGGTCACGCCGTGGACCCTGACCTCGAACACCCAGTTCCGGCCGCCGCTGCCCGGCGGGTTCAGCTCGCTGCCCGCGTTGCTGGCCAGCCCCGAGTACGCGGCCCAGGTCAACGAGGTGAAGTCGCTCGGCGCGGTCAACTCCACCACCCGCACCGCCGAGCAGACGAAGATCGCGTTCTTCTGGGCCAACGACGTGGCCGGCACCTACAAGCCGCCGGGCCAGTTGCTGCGCCACACGTCGATCCTGGCCTTCGACCACAATCTGGAGTCGTTCCAGGCGGCCCGGCTCTACACCCTGGTCAGCCTGGCCATGGCCGACGCCACCATCGTCTCGTGGGACGCCAAGTACCGGACGCCGATCGACCTGTGGCGCCCGGAATCGGCGATCCGCCTGGCCGGCACCGACGGCAACCCGGCCACCGTGGCCGACCCGGCCTGGCAACCGCTGTCGGTGAACCGCAGCGGCGTCCGGTTCTCGCCGCCCTTCCCGGCCTACACCTCGGGGCACGCCACGCTGGCCGGCTCGTGGGGCGGGGTCATGCGGCGCTACTTCGGCACCGACAACGTCACTTTCCGGGTCGACAGCGTCGATCCCAACGAGCAGGAGTACCGCACGTACACGTCGTTCTCGTCCGCGGCCCAGGAGAACGCGCGCAGCCGTGTCTACCTCGGCGTGCACTACCAGTGGGACGCCGATTTCGGCCTGTCCTCGGGTGACGCGGTGGCCGGCCAGGTGTTCGCCCGGCTGAGCTGAGGTGAGCTGATCGCCCGGCCGAGCCCCGGCCGGGCGATCCAGTAACAGTCCAGTTGGTCCGCTCTAGCTTGTGGCGGTGAGCGAGAACGCGTACGAGGAAACTGACGTCGTTGTCATCGGGTCGGGCATGGGTGGGATGGCCGCGGCGCGGATGCTCGCCCAGTTCGGTGGGAAGCGGGTGCTGGTCCTCGAGCAGCACTACACGCCGGGTGGGATGACGCACGAGTTCTCGCGCGAGGGGCGGTTCAAGTTCGGCACCGGTCTGCACTACATGAGCGGCAACGCGGGGCCGTTCCTCGAGTTCATGACCGACGGGCGGGTGCAGCTGTGGCCGCTGCCCGACGACTACGACGTGCTGCACTTCCCGGACTTCGACTTCTCCGTGCCGGCCACCCGCGAGAAGTTTCAGGCCCGCCTCAAGGAGCAGTTCCCGCACGAAGCCGCGGCCATCGACCGGTACTTCGCGACCGTACGGCGAGCCATGACCGGGCTGGCCGCGCGCAACGTCTTCTCGTCGTTCCCGGCCCCGGTGCGCCGGATGGGTTATCCGGTTGTGGAAAGGCTGTTCCCGGCGACCTACCGCACCACGCGCGAGCAGATGGCGCGCAGCTTCAACGATCCGCGCCTGCGGGCCGTGCTGGAGGCTCGGTGGGGGCTGTACGGGACGCCGCCCGGGGCGAACGCGTTCGGCTATCACGCCGCCGTGCCGACGACCTTCTTCCTGGACGGCACGGCGCATCCGGTCGGCGGTCCGAAGGAGCTCAACCGGATCGTCCTGGAAATTCTTGCGCGGTACGGCGTGGAAGTGCGCACCCGGCAGCAGGTGCACCGGATCGTGACCGAGCGGGGACGCGTACGGGAAATCGAAGTGGAGGATCGGGCGTCGGGCCGCACCTATCGCGTGCGCACGCCAACCGTCGTCTCGGCAGCCGGAGTCCGGAACACGTACGCGTTGCTGGGCCCGGAATGGGCGGACAAGCCGGCCGCGCTGCCGCCCGAGCCGTCGGCGGTCATGCTGTTCCTCGGGCTCGACCGGTCGCCGGCCGCGTTCGGACTGCGCGGCGAGAACCACTGGTTCATGCCCGACCTGGACGGCCACGACGGGTTCCGGCGCGAGCTGGGCGACGGCACCCTGTACGTCTCGTTCGCGTCCCTCAACAACCCGGCCGCCCGCCACCACACCGTCGAACTGCTGGAGCTGGTCGATCCGGCGGCCTTCGCGCAGTGGGAGGGCACCGACGAGCAGAATCGGCCCGAGGAGTACCGCAAGCTCAAGGAGGAGCTGACCCGGCGGCTGATCGCCCGGCTGGACGAGCGCTGGCCCGGCTTCGCGCGGACTGTCGTGTTCGCCGAACTGGCCACCCCGCTCACGTTCGAGAATTTTCAGCACAGCGTGCGCGGCTCGTTCTACGGGCTCGCGGCAACCCCGGAACGCCTGCGGTCGGGAGTGGCCGGGGCTCGTACGCCAGTCAAGGGTCTCGTCGTGGCGGGGCAGGACGCCTGGGGCTCGGGCGTGGTGGGAGCGCTCGCGGGCGGGCTCATGGCGGCCAATGCTGTGCTGAGCCCACGCCAGACGGGCGCTATGTGGCGGACCATCCGGGCCCGTCCGGTGCGTGATTCGGCGGCGGTGTGGCAGGGCTATCTGCGGGTCACCGACGTCGAAGTGCTGACCCCGACCGTACGGAAAATCAGGTTGGCGCCGATGGCCGGCGACACCTTGCCGTTCGCCTTCGCCGCCGGTCAGTACCTGAAAATCGACCTTCCCGTGGCGGTCGAGCCGATCGAGCGTTCGTATTCCATCTCGAGCGGCCCGGGAACGACGGATCACGTCGAGATTGCGGTCAAGCGCGACCCGGACGGCCTCGGCTCGACTTTCCTGCATGACGATGTGGCCGCCGGCGACACCCTGCGCGTCAGCGGACCGTTCGGCGAATTCACGTGGCAGGAGAGCGCGGGCACGCTGCTGCTGATTGCCGGTGGCATCGGGATCACGCCGCTGCTCAGCGTTCTGACCGAGGCCGCGGAATCGGGCCGCACCGGCCGCATCGTGCTGCTGGCCGGCTGCCGCACCGAGGACGAGATCCCGTTCCGGCGCGAGCTCGAACAGCTTCCGGCCCGCCTGCCCGGCCTCGAGGTGGTCTTCCTCGTGAGCCGCCCGGGCGACGGCTGGACGGGCCGGCGCGGGCGCATCGACCTCGAAACCCTTCGCCCGTACGCCGATGACGTGACACGCGTGCACCTGTGCGGCCCGGCGCCGATGATGCAGGACGTGATCGGCTGGCTCACCGAGCTGGCGGTTCCGCGCGACGCTATCCACACCGAAGCCTTTGTTTCCGGCCGCAGCGCCGAGACCCGCCGCGAGCGCGCCCACGCCCTCGCGGTCGCCGCCGAGAAGGCCGGCATCACCGGGTACACGATCACCGTCGAGGACCAGACCTTCACCGGTACGCCCGGGCAGACCCTGCTTGACGCGGCGAACGCGGCCGGTGTGCCGTTCCCGCAGTCGTGCGGCGAGGGATCGTGCGGAACGTGCCGGGTGCGAATCACCGCCGGCGCCTACGAAACCGACCCTCGCGGCATGTTCTCGGCCGACGAGCTCGCGGCGGGCTGGCGGCTGGCCTGCCAGACCCTGCCCACCGCGGACTTGACGGTCAGCCGGCCGTCATCCGGTGCGCCAGTTCGAATCGTGAACGGACGCCGAGCTTGACGAACGCGTGCCGCAGGTGCGAGCTGACCGTGTGCGGCGACAGGTAGAGCTCGTCGGCGATCGCCCGGTTGGTCCAGCCCTGCGCGACCAGCCGGGCCACCTTCGTCTCGGACTCGGTGAGCCCGGCCCACCCCGCCTGGGGACGGTTGGGGGCGCGCCGCCGGACTCCGTGGCCGCGCAACACACCGCGCACCCGTGCGGCATCCCGGTCGGCGCCCATCGCTTCCCATTGGTCGAGCGCCGATCCGAGCAACGACAATCCCCGCGTACGGTCGGAGAGCACCACCACCGACCCGGCGTCCTCGGTTACCCGGGCCCGCAACAGCAACCGTTCGTCGTCCTCATGCAGTTCGGCTGCCTGCCGCAGCAGCTCCGGATCGGCGTTCAGCAAGCCGCGCGCGTGCATGAACGCGGCCACGACCACCGGCTCACCGCGATGCCGATCCGCTTCCTGAGCCAGCCGATCGACGGCTGCGGCGGCTCTTTCCCGCTTGCCGGCCCGCAACAGCAGGCGTACGAGCGTGGCCACCTCGGCGTGCTCGGTCAGCGTGATGACGCGGACGCAGCCGGCGAACACCGCGTCCATCTGCGGCGCGGGGTCCACATCGGCCGGTGCGCCGCGAGCCTCGGCCAGCAGCGCCTGGAGCCACTGGCCGCGGCCCTGCCACGTGGGCGCGTCGCTCGCTCGCATGTGCGCGGCCATCGCGTCGGCGGCCTTCATCCCGGCCTGGTCGCCGCGGTGGATCGCGACCGCAGCCAGGATCATGGCGGCCGTGTAGAGATAGCTGACCGTGCCCAGTTCGTGCGACATCGCCTGGATGGCCTCGGCCTCGGCCCGCGCCTCGTCGAACCGCCCGCCCCGCAGGTGGATCCGGGCCCGCACCATGGCCCACACCCGCGCATTGGCCAGCTGACCGTCGGTCTGGGCGAGCCGGGCGCCGTCCTCGGCCAGCCGCCACGCGTCGGTCATCCGGCCCGTCGCGTCCAGCATCATCGCCTTCCACCCGTCGGGCAGCGACAGCGAGCGGACCCCGGCCGTCTCGTTGCGCAGCCGGATGGCGTCGTCGGCCGCGCGCAGGCCGCCGGCCCAGTCACAGGACTGGAAGTCGGCCACCGCCTTCGCCACCAGCACCGCCGAGTCCCGGCCACCGCCGATCTCGGCCATGGCGGCGTCGGCCGCGCGCCGGGCCTCATCCGGGCGGCCGACGATGCCCATCGCACCCGAGATGACGGCATGCAGCCGGGCCCGAAGCTCGGCCGGCAGCCCCTCGTCGGTCAACGCCTCGCGGCAGATCTCGGCCGCCTGTCCGGCCGTCGCGGGCAGGATGGCCTCGGCGATCAGCAGCTGGATGCGGGCCGTGGCCACCCGGTCGAGCACCGGACCGCTGCGCTCGACGAGTTCGGCCGCCTCCGGGGCCCGGCCGGCCAGCACGAGATGGATGACGGTCTCGGTGAGCAGCGGGCCCCGATCCGGATCGTCGGGGCGGGTCAGCTCGAACGCCCGCGTGCCGAGCCGAGCCGCGGTGGCCGGGTCACGCCGCCCGATCTCGGTGGCGGCCCGGCGCAGCAGGGCGATCGCGTCCCGATCGTCGAAGGTGGCCGTTTCCATCACAAGCGCCGCCACCTCGGCCGCGGGCGCCCCCTCGGCCAGGGCGGCGTCGATCGCCTGCCGGCGCAAGGCTTGGCGCAGCGGCGCGGGCAGGCCGGAGTCGACCGCCTCGCGCACCAGGTCGTGCCGGAATGCGAAGCGGTCGCCGTCCTCGACGATCAGCTCGGTCTCAAGCACCTCGCGGAGGGGGACGAGCAGGGCAGCCGGGGTGCGGTCGAGCATCCGCGCGAGCTGCTCGGCGGTGAACGTACGGCCCAGGACGGACGCCATCTCGACGGCCAGCCGGGCGTCGGGCGACAGCTGCCGGACGTGCCGGCGGATCGACTCGGCGAATCGCAACGGCGGCCGATCGGACCGTAGCGAGGCCACCCCGCTGGTCACCCGCACGGCCCGCTCGTCGCGCAGACCGTGCAGGAAGTCGAGCAGCAACAGCGGCCGCCCCTGCGCCCCGGCCAGCATGGCGGCGAGCCGTTCGTCCGGGCGGCCGCCGAGCACGTCCTCCGCGATCTCGGCCACCGCGTCAGATTCCAGGCCTCGTAAGGAAATCGCTTCGTCGGCGATCTGCGGGCCGCCGGGCCGCGACGCCAGCACCCACAGGACGGGATCGGCGGCCAGCCGCCGGGTCAGCGACCGAAGCGCGTTGACCGTGGCCGGATCGGCCCAGTGCAGGTCGTCGAGGACGATCATCACGGGTGCCTCGAGGGCCGCGCGTTCCAGTCCCTCGTGCACGGTCTGGATGAGCCAGAACGGCTCGGTCGCCTCCCGCAGCGCGGCCAGGTCGACTGGTGGCCGGGCCGTGTCGGTCAGCGCCTCCAGCAGGAGCCACAGCGGGACACCGGCCGAGGCGGCCTGCCCGGCGGCGTACAGAACCAAGAAGTTGCGTTCGCGGCCGAAAGCGACGGCCTCGGCCAGCAGCCGGCTCTTGCCGCTGCCGGCGGCGCCCTCGACGGCGACGAGCCCGCCGGTGCCGGCGCTCAGCTGGTGTACGCGGTCGCGCAGGGCTTCGCGCTCCGAGTCCCGCCCCCGCAGCGGCCACGCCGTCCTCGTCATCGGGCCCCACGGTAGCCGATCAAGAGGCCGTCCAGAACCGGCCGTACGCCTTCACCTGCGGCAAGTGCTGCCGGTCTTCAACAGCGTCAACTTGTGTGATGTCCGGGCGGGCCCGGCTTGGTGGGATCGGCTCATGACTTCGCGACTGCGCCTGACCGTGATGGGTCCGCTGCGCGTGTGGCGGGACGACACCGAACTGGACGCCGGCCCCCGCCAGCAGCGGTGCCTGCTGGCCCTGCTGCTGGTGCGGGAAGGCCGCCCGGTCAGCATCAACGACTTGGTCAACCTGCTGTGGGGAACCGAGCCGCCGCCGAGCGCGGTCAACAACATTCACAAGTACGTGGGTTCGCTGCGCCGGCTGCTGGAGCCGGGCCTCCCGCCGAGATCCACCGGCGCCTACCTGCAGCGCCACCGCATCGGCTACCGCTTCGTGGCCGGCCCGGCAACCCTCGACCTGGCCCTGTTCCGCCGTCTGGTCGCCGCGGCCAGGGCCGGCGCCGCAGGCAACGGCCCGGTCGAAGCCCTCGACCGCTACGCCGAGGCGCTGCGCCTGGTCCACGGCCCCACCGGCGACGCCCTCTCCGACAGCCCGGCCGCCACGGCCACGTTCGCCGCCATCGACAACGAGTTCGTAGCCGCCGCCACCGACGCGGCCGAGATAGCCGTGCTGGTGCGACGCCCCATGGAAGTCCTGCCGTCACTGCGCCTGGCCGCCGAGATGGACCGCCTGAACGAGCCCATCCATGCCGCCCTGGTCACCACGTTGGCCGCCGCCGGCTACCAGGCCGAGTCACTGGCCGTCCACCGCGGCATCTGCACCCGCCTGGCCGACGAACTGGGCATCGACCCCGGCCGCGAGTTACGCGAGGCCCAACAGCGAGTGCTCACTCAGGCCGCCGCCCCGCTACCCACCGCCCGCCCAACTCCGGCCGGGATCCCGCTCGCGCAGCTTCCGCCGTCCTCACCGCGCATTGCCGACCGCCCGGTCGGCTCGCTTGCGCAGTTCGTGTCATCCACGCCGCTTGGTGCCGACCGCCCGGTCGGCCCGCTCGCGCAGCTTCCGCCGTCCGCGCCACTCAGCGCCGACCGCCCGGCTCGGTCGCTCGCGCAGCTTCCGCCTGCATCGCTGTACGAAAACGATCGCCTGAGCCGGCTGCTCACCGTCGGTCCGGTGATCCCACTGGCGCAGCTGCCGCCGGATCAACCGTTGTTCACCGGCCGCAAGACCGAACTGGACCGGCTAGCCGAACTGGCCGGCGACCTGCACGACGGCGGCCCGACGGTGATCGCGGTGCACGGCGAGGCCGGCGTGGGCAAGTCGACGCTGGTCACCCACTTCGCGCGCCGGACGGCCGGCGACTTCCCCGACGGCCAGCTCCACCTCGACCTGCGCTGCGGCGTGACCGAGGGTCTGCGTGCCTTCCTGTACGCGCTGGGCATCCGGAAAACGGATATCCCCACCACTTTCGAAGCGATGACCGGCGCCTACCGCAGCCTGACGGCCACCTCACGGCTCCTGGTCGTCCTGGACAACATTCACGACGCGACGCAGGCGCACGCGTTGGTGCCGAGCGCACCCGGAAGCCTCGTCCTGACCCTCAGCCGCGAACCCTTAATTGACCTGGCCGCTTCCGCCGGCGCGTCCCTCGTCCACCTCGACCGCCCGGATCTGCCGGAAGCCCGCGACCTGTTCCGCGCCCGGCTGCCCGCACACATCCACGCCGATGACGACGCTCTCGATCGCGTAGTCGAGCTGCAGGGGCGTTTGCCGATGGCGTTGGCCGCACTTGCTGCTCGCCTGTGCGCCAGCCCGGGCCTGTCGCTGGACTCGACCGAGGCTCATTCGCGCGCCGACATCTGAGGGTGTGCGCAGCCGAGCGAACGCGCATTCGCTGACGGCTGGGAATGCGCATAGTTGAGCGAACGTGCATTCCGCTGGCGGTTTTGGTCGGGGGGCTGCGCAAGGGTGAGCGAACGCCCATTTGCTGGCGGTTGTGGGATGGGGTGTGCGCGAAGGTGAGCGAACGTGCACTCGGCTGGCTGCGACGGCCGTTAGCCCACCAGCAGTCGAGCGGGCCCGGGCGTGCAAGGGGTCTGCGTGTGGGAAAGGCGGTTCAGGTGTTGGTCAGGGCTGCGTGGACTGAGGAGACGGCGGCGGCGCCTTCGCCTACGGCTGTGGCTACTCGTTTGGTGGAGCCGGAGCGTAGGTCGCCTACGGCGAAGACTCGGGGGGTGCTGGTTTGGTAGGGGAGGGGTTGGGCGTCGGTCAGGACGAAGCCGTTGGGGTCTCGGGCTACTCCGGTGAGCCAGTCGGATACGGGGGTGGCGCCTATGAAGCAGAACAGGGCCGCGCAGTCGAGGCGTTGCTTGTCGCCTGTAGTGCGTTCGATCACGATCGAGTCGAGTAGCTCGGGGCCGTCCAGCTCGCGCACCGTTGAGCCGGTGTGCAGGCGGATCCTGGGGTCCGCCTGGATTCGGTCGGCCAGGTAGGACGACATGCCGGAACGTAGGTCGGCGGCCCGGACTATCAGGTCTACCGTCGCGCCGTGGGCTACCAGCGACAGGGCGGCCTGGCCGCTTGAGTTGGCGCCTCCGACCACGGCGACGGGCCGGTTCTCGTAGCCCCGCACATCCAGTTCGGTGGCGGCGTAGCGGATACACCCTCCGTTCTCGAAGCGGTCCCACTCGGGCACGTCCAGGCGGCGGTAGTGGGCGCCGGTGGCCGCGATGACCGCCCGGGACTCGATGCGTGTGCCGTCCGCCAGCAGCACGGCCGGGCCGGCCGGGTCGAGCCCCGCGACCACGCAGGGGGAGTGGATCCGTACGCCGAACTTGAGGGCCTGGATCATGGCTAGGCGCGTCAAATGCTCGCCGCTGACGCCCTGGGGAAAGCCGAGGTAGTTCTCGATGCGGGCGCTCTTTGCGGCTTGGCCACCTAGACCCTGACGATCCAGCAGCACTGTGGATAACCCCTCCGACGCGGCGTAGACGGCCGCGGCCAGCCCGGCCGGGCCCGCGCCCACCACGACGACGTCGGCCGATCCTTCGCCGGGACGGTAGGTGAGCCCGAGGGCCTGCGCGACCGTTCCGGGTGTGGCTGACCGCAGGGCCGAGCCCCGGATGATCGCGGCCGGCAGGTCGTCCTCGTCCAGCGCGGCGGCCAGCATCACGGCGCGACCGGATGTTGTATCCGCTTCCAGCCATGAGTGCGGCAGGAGCAACTGGTTCACGTACGTCCGCAAGGCGAGTGAGGCCGCCGCGTCGGCCCGGCCGACGATTTCCAGTGCGCTCCCGGCCGCCTCGGCGATGACGTCACGCCGTACGCGGAAGGCCTCCATCAACACGTCGCCCAGGTCCACCTGCTCGGCGATCACGCGGCGCACCGCCGCCGCGCCGATCCGCACGACCGTTCCGGCCGAGACCACCCGGGCCGTCAAGTAGACGTGCTGGCCGGTCAGCAGATTGAGCTCACCGAGGAAGTCGCCCGGTCCGGCGCGGTAGATCAGCCGTTCCGGCTCGAGCACCGTGGCGTCCCGCACGATGTCCACGGCGGCCGTGGTGAGCAGGAAGAAGTCGTACGAACGGTCGCCCGTTGCGTACAGGTCGCGGCCGGCCTCGACGTGCTCGGCCGCACCGTACGCGGCCAGGCGGCGGAACTGCTCGTCGGTGAGAAGCGGTCCGCTCGGCAGGGGCATGGCCGCAGTCTGCTCGGGTGCAGTGGACATGCGATGGATCGACCGGAGTCACCACTCCAGTTGTGATCCAGTCCTCGTCCACGGCCTGTTCCTAGCCTCGGCCCTCAAGATCTGACGAGGGGGACAGAAGTGCGTAACCGTTCCAGAACCGTATTCGCTACAGCTACGGCGGTCGTGGCGGCGGCCGGCTTGACGATGTTCGCCATGACCGCGGCCGACGCCCACCCGGCCAAGAAGCCCACTATCGTGCTCGTGCACGGTGCGTTCGCCGACAGCAGCGGCTTCAACGAGGTCACCCGGCGGCTGCTGGCCGACGGCTATCCGGTGCTGGCCGCGCCCAACCCGCTGCGCGGGCTCAGCTCCGACGCCGTGCAGGTTCGGGCCCTGCTCGACAGCATCACCGGCCCGATCGTGCTGGTCGGTCACTCGTACGGTGGCGCAGTTATCTCCACCGCGGCGACCGGCAACTCGAATGTGAAAGCACTGGTCTATCTGGCTGCGTTCGTGCCCGAGACCGGCGAGAGCGCGGAGCAACTGGCCGGCAAGTTCCCCGGCAGCACGGTCGGCGAGTCGCTGAAGCCGGTGCCGCTGCCCGGCGGCCAGGTCGACCTGTACATCGATCCGAAGGTCTACCACTCGAACTTCGCGGCCGACGTGCCCAGCAAGGAGGCCGCGCTGCTGGCCGTCGCGCAACGCCCGGCCACCGGCGCCGCCCTCGGCGAGCCCGCGCAGGGCCCGCAGGCCTGGCACACGATCCGCAACTACAACCTGATCAGCGGCGCCGACAAGATCATCCCGCCCGCCGCGCAGAAGTTCATGGCCACCCGCGCCAACGCGAAGACCGAGGTCGTCGAGGGTGCCTCACACCTGGTCTTCGTGTCCCAGCCGCGCCGGACCGTGGCCTTCATCGAAAAGGCGGCCCGCGAGACCGTCCGCTGACCGCAGCGTCGTCGGTTGTTATCAAGAAGACAGAGCAGCCGCCCCGCCCGGCGGCTGCTCTGTCCACGGCGTCACCCACAAGAACGGTCCGCTCTCGTGCCCCCGTTGGCGACCCGTCGCCAGACAGTCTGAGACACCGGGTAAGCGCTTGTCTTCAGCAGACAGCGCACACTGCTACGCACACAGCGCACCGGCCGGCTGCCGGGTCACCGCGCATGGCAACTTTGTTCCCGGCAGCGCACAGTGAAAAGGGGCCCGAGTTGTCCGTACCTGACTTGATCGATGTCTGCTCTCCTCCAGCGGGCAGTCGATCGGACTTCGACTGGCGGGCCTTCGAACTGCGCACGGGCCAGCCCCTGCCGAGCGATTACCGTGAGATCGTCGCGACTTACGAGTCGGGGCGCTTCGCCGGATTCCTGTCGGTCTATCTGCCGGAAGCCGAGGTGGCGACGGCCCGCCTCGACACGATGAACGCTGAAGTCCTGCGGACGCTGCGGGATCTGGAAGACGAATACGAGTGGCCGTACGAGCTCGACAAACTTCTGCTCTGCGGCGTCAGCGACAACGGAAACTATCTGTTCTGGCGGACGGAGAACGCCGATCCGGAGGCGTGGACCATTGTCGTCAGCGACTCGGAGACCGAGGAATGGTTCGAGTTTCCCGGCGGGCTGGCCGCGTTCCTGCGCGCCGTGGTGACGGGTGAGCTAGTCGTGCCGATCTTCCCCGACAATCTGTTGTCGGCCATGGAGCGATGCTTCGCGCCCTATCCCCAGCTCGCCTCACCGGCCAGCCCGTAGGTGTTGATGGCGGTGGTGCTGAATACGTCGCTCGGTGTGCCGCCGAGCAGGGCGGTGATCGCGGCCATGACCTCGGCGTAGGTGGCCGCGACCTCGAGCACCGGCCAGTCCGAGCCGAACATGAGGCGGTGGGGGCCGAACAAGTCAAGTGCGGTTTCCACGTACGGGCGTAGGTCTTCAGCCGTCCAGCGGGTCCAGTCGGCTTCCGTGACCAGGCCGGAGAGTTTGGCCACCAGGTTGGGTTGCGCGGCGACCGGGGTGATTAGTTCCCGCCATTCGTGGAAGCCGCCGGCCGCGATGGGCGGTTTACCCAGGTGGTCGAGGACGAACGTGGCGGCCGGCAGTGCGGCTGCGGCCCGGGCCACGGACGGCAACTGCGATGGG
This sequence comes from Paractinoplanes pyxinae, assembly GCF_026626335.1. Classification (GTDB taxonomy): domain Bacteria; phylum Actinomycetota; class Actinomycetes; order Mycobacteriales; family Micromonosporaceae; genus Actinoplanes; species Actinoplanes pyxinae. Next base: position 787,421 of record NZ_JAPNTZ010000001.1, read on the forward strand.
CGTACGACTAATTCGTTGACCAAGCCGGCGGCGGCGACCGTGGCCAGCCCGGCCCGGACGTCCAGGCGGTCGAGGTGGTCGTCGGCGTACGCCTGCACCTGGTCGCGCACGCCGACCAGCAGCGGACTGCGGAGCTCGGCGAGGGTGGCGGCCAGATCCGGGTCGGTGAGCGAGGCCCAGCCGACCACGCCGGCGATCTCCGGTGTCCGCTCGGCGATCCGCAGGAACTCGCGCGTCTCGGCCAGATCGCCGCGGCCGGCCTCGACCAATACCGTACGGTCGACGCCCGTCCCGCGGAGGGCGGCCCGCAGGTCGTCGACCGTGTAGTCGCGCCGGATCCGGGCCAGGGACGGCTCCCGCAGCCAGGAGTAGTCGGCCGTCCACAGATGGTGGTGCGCGTCGATGATCACGTGAGCATCCCTTCGGCGGGGTGACGCGGGGCACGGCAGGCGCTGAGAATCGTGTTTACCGTGGATGCGGTGAGCAGTGAGCATCCGAGGCCGCCGGGATATCGGCGTCAGGGTTCGTCGTACGTCGATGACGGCGGCCGTGTGGTGGCCGACGGCGAGGTCGCCGCGCGCCTGAAAGCATTGGCCGTGCCGCCGGCCTGGCGCAACGTCTGGATCGCGGCCGACCCCGAAGCCAAGGTGCAGGCGGTCGGCATCGACAGCGCGGGCCGCACCCAGTACCGGTACGCGGCCTGGTGGACCGAGAGCCGGTCGCGCGACAAGTTCGCTCACGTGCCGGACTTCGCGGCGGCCCTGCCCACGCTGCGCGAACACGTCGACCACGGCCTGGGCCGGGCGCGGCGCACGCTGGATCGCGACCACGTGCTGAGCGCGGCCGTGCGGCTGCTCGATCTGGGGTTCTTCCGGGTGGGGTCCGAGCGCTACGCCCGCGACAACCACACGTACGGCCTGACCACCCTGCAACGGCATCACGTGCACGTCAGCGGCGAGAAGGTGACGTTCGACTACTCGGCCAAGGAGCATCTGCACCGGGTGGTCGAGGTGTCGGATCCGGTGCTGGCGCCCTGGGCGCGGCGGCTTCTGACGAGGGCCGACGACGATCCGGCCTTCCTGGCCTGGAGCCGGGACGACGGCGGCTGGCAACGGGTGCACAGCTCGCACGTCAACGCGTTCATCCACACGTTCACGGGGATCGACGCCACCGCCCGGCGTTTCCGCACCTGGGCCGGCACCGTGCTGGCCGCGGCCGCCCTCGGCGGGGCCCGCCACGACGAGAAGGCCAAGTCGCCGCAACTGGCTGCTGTACGCGCCACGAGCCGGCTGCTCGGCAACACCCCGGCCGTGGCCCGCGCCTCCTACATCCATCCGGCCGTCCTCACGTCCTTCGACGACGGCCGCACCATCGCCCCCGCCGTGCGGGACGCCGCGGACCGGGCCGGCGACGACCGCCTGGCCGTGTTGTGGCGCGACCCCGCCGTGCAGCAAGCCACCCTCGGACTCCTGAAGGAGTAGACCGCGTGTGCCACGCTGGGTGACCTCAGGGGAGGGGCACCCTTGCGCACTCTGTTCGACACTCGGAACCTGCCGGTCGCGGATCGCGTGGCCGCCTGGGAGGATGTGTGTGCCGCCTCGCTGATTCAGACGGAGATCGGCAGCCCGGATCCGCCGGCCTTCGCGGCCCGGCTGGGGGCGTTGCCGCTCGGAGCGGCCCAGCTCGTGTCGCTGTCCTACACGTCGCTCTCGTCACGGCGTACGGCGAAATTAATCAAAGCCTCTGACCCTGAGTTCTTGTCGGTCGGGCTGATTCGCAGCGGGGACCAGGGGATCGACCAGAACGACACGAGCGCGCTGCTCGGCGCGGGCGACCTCGTCGTGTACGACAGCTCGCAGCCGTTCGAAGCGGTCAACATGAGCGGCATGCGGCCGGCCGAGACGATCGTGCTGCAGTTCCCGAAGGGATTGCTGCCGCTGCCGGAGTCGCAGGTGTTCGACCTGTGCGCGACTCCCATCCCAGGCGCGGACGGCATCGCCCACGTGTTCACGCAGTTCCTGGTCTCGCTGGCCCGCGAGGAGGCCGGCTTCACCGCGCGCGACTCGCTGCGGCTCGGCCACACCGCGATCGACCTGGTCACCGCCGTGCTCGCCCACCACCTCGACCGGGGCTCGCCGCCGCTGCGCTCGCCCTCGCAGGTGCTGTACCTGCGGATCACGTCGTTCATCGACCGGAACCTGCACCGCGCCGACCTGCGCCCGGCCACCGTCGCCGCCGCCCACCAGATCTCGCTGCGCTACCTGCACCGCATCTTCGAGCAGCACCACGACGTGAGCCTCGGCGCGCACATCCGGGCCCGCCGCATCGACCGCGCCCGCCGCGACCTGGCCGACCCGCACCTGAGCCGCCTCACGATCGCCAGCATCGCCGGCCGCTGCGGCTTCACCCGGGCGGCCGACTTCAGCCGCGCCTTCCGCACCCACACCGGCGTCTCACCCCGCGACTACCGCGAACAGGCTCAAAGGCCGTAACGGGCGGCGCAGAACGCGCGCAACCGGGCAGCGATCGCCGCGATGGTTTCCGCGCCGTGGTGGTGCGGTTCCCAAGCGGCATAAAGACTTATCCGTACGCCGTGAATCCCCACCGGGCGCAGGTCGAAGCGTGGATCGTCGGAAACCACGGCCACCCCGCGTCCCGAAGCGGCCACCGCCTGGGCCACCTCGGCCGAGGCGAACTCGTGGAACGACCCGTACGCCAGTCCGGCCGCCGCCAGGGCCTGGTCGAGCGCCCGCCGCGGATGAAAATCCCGGTTCTGCAGCAGCACCGGGCGGGTCACCAGCTCGTCGACCCCGACGGCCTCGCGCTGAGCCCACGGATCGTCCGGCCGCACGTACGCCCACACCGGCAGCTCGGCCAGCGGCAGGCCGTCGAGGTGGGCCGGCCAGGGTGTCGTGCCGATGGCCAGGTCGGCTCCGCGGTCCAGGGTCGCGTAAACCGACGGCGGCGCCTCCTCCCACACCGCGGGCATCGGGTCGCCGGCGGTCAGCGTGGCCAGGAACGGGGCCACCACGTCGGTCAGCGTCGTGCCGGGGGCCGAGATCGTCAGGCTGCGCAGGCGGCCGGCGGCGATCGCGCGGGCCGTCTCGAGCGCCGCGTCGGCCTGCGTCAGCAGCCGCCGGGCGACGGGCAGGAACTCGCTGCCGGCTGCGCTGAGCCGGAACGGCCCCCGGTCGCGCACGAACAGCTCGATCCCCAGCTCCCGCTCGAGCTGGTGCACCTGCCGCGACATCGACGGCTGGGTCAGGTGCAGCGCCGCCGCGGCCGCCGTGACCGTGCCGGCGTCGGCGATCGCCACGAAGTAGCGCAACGGCCGGAGCTCCACCCCATGCCTCCCGAGCATCGTGCGGCGGCTTTTCAAGTATTGGACAGCATGGCACCCGCGAACCGACCCTGAAAGACATGACGCACACGGGACTGTTCATCGGCGGCGCCTGGCGCGACTCGGGCGACGGCGCGACGGTCGACGTCGAGAACCCGGCCACCGGCGAGGTGCTGGCCTCGGTGGCCGACGCGACCTCGGCCGACGGGTTGGCCGCGCTGACCGCCGCGCACGAGGCCCAGCGGCAGTGGGCGGCCACCCCGGCGCGGGCCCGGGGCGAGATCCTGCGGGCCGCCTTCGAGCTGCTGACCGAGCGGCGGGAGCAGTTCGCGGCGCTCATGACGGCCGAGATGGGTAAGCCCCTGGCCGAGGCGCGGGGCGAGGTCGCGTACGGCGCCGAATTCTTCCGCTGGTTCGCCGAGGAGGCCGTGCGGACGGGCGGCACCTGGTCGCCCTCGCCCGACGGCGCCACCCGGCTGCTGACCATGCGCCAGCCCGTCGGCCCGGCCCTGCTCGTCACGCCGTGGAACTTCCCGCTGGCCATGGGCACCCGCAAGATCGGGGCGGCGGTGGCGGCGGGCTGCACGATGGTGGTCAAGCCGGCCACCCAGACGCCGCTGACCATGCTCGCGCTGGCCGGCCTGCTGGGCGAGGCGGGGTTGCCGGCCGGCGTTCTCAATGTCGTCACCACCACGCGTACGGCCGAATTGGTGGAACCGCTGGTGCGCGACCCTCGCACGCGCAAGCTCAGCTTCACGGGCTCCACTCCGGTCGGGCGCCTGCTGATGGAGCAGTCGGCCGAGCAGCTGCTGCGCCTCTCGCTGGAACTCGGCGGTAACGCGCCCTTCCTGGTGTTCGGGGACGCGGACCTCGACGCCGCGGTGGACGGCGCGATGGCGGCCAAGATGCGCAACACGGGCCAGGCCTGCACGGCGGCCAACCGGTTCCTGGTCCACAAGTCGGTGGCGGCCGAGTTCACCGCGCGCTTCACCGACCGGATGGCCGCGCTGCGCGTGGGCGTGGACGTCGGCCCGCTCATCGATGCGGCCGCCCGGTCCAAAGTGGCCGCTCTGGTCGACGACGCGGTGGCGCTCGGCGCGAAGGTGCTGTGCGGGGGCTCGTCGGTCGGCGACGCAGGCTACTTCTACGCGCCGACCCTGCTCACCGACGTGCCGCCCGAGGCCGAGCTGAACCGGCAGGAAATCTTCGGCCCGGTCGCGCCGATCGCCACGTTCACCGACGAGGACGAGGCGGTGGCCAGGGCCGGCGACACCGAGTTCGGCTTGGTGGCGTACGTCTTCACCCGCGAACTGTCGCGGGCCGTGCGCGTCAGCGAGGCCCTGCAGACCGGCATGGTCGGCGTCAACCAGGGCGTCGTCTCGCACCCGGCGGCCCCGTTCGGCGGCGTCAAGGCGTCCGGCTTCGGCCGCGAGGGCGGCGCCGAGGGCATCAACGAGTACCTGCAGACGAAGTACGTAGGTCTCGCGATCTAGGCAGATCCACGGCCACCAGCACCACCAGCACGGCCGCCAGCAGTTCGGCCGAGGCCGGCGCGAGCGGGGTCAGCAGGGCGAGCACGGCTCCCACCAGCAGAGCCGGCGACTTGGCGGCCCGCCGGTGCAGCAGCCACACGAAGAAGAGGTACACGGCGACGGCGTACCCGGCCCCCGGCCCGATCCCGACCGCCGCGGCCGCCGCCAGGATGAAGAAGTGCCCGTAGCCCCACAGCAGCGAGTGCCTCAGCGAGTCCAGCAGTTCATGGGCGGGCCGGTTGAAATAGAGCCACCACAACGAGAAGACGATGACCAGCCCCGACACCGCGGCCGCCACCTCGCCGTCCCGGAACCTCTCGACCGTCGACGCGACCGACTCGCCCAGCACGATGATGGTGAACAGCCCGTACCGCTCGGCGATGTGCCGCGGGTGGAACGTGGTCGGCCCGCCCGGCGCGTGCTCGGCCCACACCGGCACCGCGAGCTCGAGCGCGATCAGCACCAGCACCGACGGCAGGAACCAGCCCGACTCGGCGTCGATGAGCAGCCGCAGCAGCCACAACACCTGCACGGCGACGATGCCGGTGGCGTAGCGCAGGGCGGTCGGGCGGCGCTGCCGGTCGGAACGGGCCGCGCGCAGCCACTGGGCCACCAGCGCCAGCCGCATGACCACGTACCCGATGGTGTCGACCCGGAAGTCGCCGTCGTCGAACGCCCGCGTCAGCCCGGCCGCCAGCACCAGCGCCCCGGCCACCTGCACCAGCGTCATGACCCGGTAGAGCACGTCGTCGGTGTCGTAGGCGCTGGCGAACCAGCTGAAGTTGAGCCAGGCCCACCAGATGGCGAAGAACACCGACAGGTAGTTGGCCAGGCCGGTCAGGGCGTGCCCGTCGGCGACGGCGTGGTGCAGCGGGCCCACGGCCTGCGCCACCGCCACCACGAAACACAGGTCGAAGAACAACTCGAGCGGCGTCGAGGCGCGGTGCGGCTCGTCGGCGGCGCGCGCTCGCATCGGATTCAGCAACGGGCGGTGCGGCATGCCCCCTGAGACGCACGGCGGGCTCCGGAATTCACGGTGAACACTGCGCCTCGCGCTGCGTATGCGGGTCATGGGACTGATCGGGCGGGACGACGAACTGGCGTCGCTGCGGGCGCACCTCGGGCGGCCGGGGGCGCTCCTCGTCGTCGGCGAGGCCGGGGTGGGCAAGACCGCGCTGCTCGACGAGTTCGCCCGGGAGGAGGCCTCGAAGGGCCGGCGCGTTCTGCGGGCCGGTGGGGCGCACTTCGAGGCCGAGGTCGCCTACTCCACGCTCAACCAGCTGCTGTCCCCGCTGGGCGAGCCGGACCGCCTCGAACTGCGCGTAGCACTCGGTTTCGAGATCGGGCCGGCCCCGCAGCGGCTGGTCGTGGTGAACGCCCTGCTCGGCCGGCTGCGCGCACTCGGCCCGATTCTGCTGGTGGTCGACGATCTGCAGTGGGCCGACCGGGCCAGCGCCGAGGTGCTCGGGTTCCTGGCCCGCCGCCTGGCCGGCACCGGCGTGTCGCTGCTCGGTTCTTGTCGTCCCGGCTTCGACCTGTACGGCGGTGTTCACGAACTGGAGCTGCGGGCGCTCGCACCGGCCGCCGCCCGCACGCTGGTCCACCGCCGCTTTCCCGACCTGGCCCCGGCCGTACGGCGTCGTCTGCTGGCCGAGGCGGCCGGCAACCCGCTGGCCCTGCTCGAGCTGCCCACCGCCCTGGACGGCGACCAGCGTCGCGACTTCACCACCCTGCCGCCGGTGCTGCCCCTGCCCGAGCGGTTGCGCCCGGTCTTCGCGGCCCAGGTGCGTGCGCTGCCCGACCGCTGCCGCCGGGCCATGCTGCTGGTGGCGCTGGGCGGCACGACGAAGCCGGTCGAGGACGATCTGGCGCCGGCCGAAGCCGCCGGCTTGGTCCGGATCGACGCCACGCGGGCCCGGCTGCGGCATCCGCTGATCGCCGCGGCGGTCGTCGAGGCGTCCGCACCCTGCGAACGGCGCCGCGCCCACGCCGCCCTGGCCGAGGCGTACCGCGACGTTCCCGAGCGGCGCGCCCGTCATCTCGCCGAGTCCGTGACGGGCGCTGACGAAGAGACAGCCCGCGAACTTGAGAGCGCCGCGCACGCCTCGCTGCGCCGGGGCGACGCCATCGGCGCGGTTGCCGCCCTGACCCGCGCGGCCGAACTCAGCACCGACCCGGTCCGCCGCGGTCACCGGCTGGCCGAGGCCGCGTCCATCGGGGCCGACGCCGGTGGCGAGCCCGCCGTCGCATCCAAGCTGCTGGGCGACGCCCGCCGCACCGGCTGCCCGGACTCGCTGCCGGCCGCCGTCGCCGCGGCCCACCTGCTGGTCAACGCCGGAGGCGACATCCCGACCGCTCATCGCCTGCTGGCGGCCACGATCGGGGCCCGCGACGACGCGACCGACCCGGACCTGATCGAGGCACTGCACTCGCTGCTGCTGGTCAGCTGGTGGGCCGGCACCGACCAGGCCTGGCAGACCTTCTTCACTCTGCTCGGCCGTCTCAACCCAGCCCCGCCCGAGGAACTGCGGTTGGTCGCGGCGATTTTCTCCGACCCGGCCCGGGCCTGCCGCGAGGATGTGGCCGCCCTGGACGCCCTGATCGCGGGCGTCCGCGACGGCGAGGACCCGACCCGGCTCATCCGGCTCGGCACCGCCGCGGTCTTCGCCGACCGCCTGCCCGCGCTGGGCGGCCCCGAACGGCACCTCGTGCAGACCGGGCGCGAGGGTCGCGGGCCGGCCCGCCGTCACCTGGGCGCGCTCATGCATCTGGGGCTCGACGGCTTCCTGGCCGGCCGCTGGGACGAGGCGTGGACCCTGGCCGAGGAGGGCCTGGCGCTCTGCGCGGAACACGGGCTTCGTTTCTACCCCTGGTATTTCCAGTACGTACGAGCACTCATCGCCGCCGGTCGGGGCGACACAGCCGCGGCGCGCAAGTTCACCGACGAGCTCCTGCGGTGGGCGGTCGCGCGGCACGCGGCCGGCATCACTCATTTCGCCGTGCACGCCCGGGCCCTGGCCGAGCTGGGCGCGGGCGACTTCGAGAGCGCCTACCGGCACGCGGCCCGGCTGAGCCCGCCCGGACGGCTGCTGCCGCACCGGCCGACGGCGCTGTGGTCGGCGCTCGATCTGGTCGAGGCGGCGTTGCACACCGGTCGTACGCGGGAAGCCGCCGCCCACGCCGAAGCGTTGCGGGATACCGGCGCGGCGGAGCTTTCCCCACGGCTGCGGATGCTGACCACCGCGGCCCAGGCGATGACCGCCGCCGACACGACGGCCCGCGAGCTGTTCGAAGCGGCCGTGTCCACACCGGACGCCGAGAGGTGGCCCTTCGAGCTGGGCCGGATCCATTACGCGTACGGTGTTCGCCTCCGCCGACTGCGGGACACCCCGGCCGCCCGGGAGCACCTGACCGTCGCCCACGACCTCTTCACCGCGCTCGACGCCCGTACGTGGCGCGATCGGGCAGCCCACGAACTCCGCGCGACCGGTCGGCCGCAGTCCCTGCCGGCCACCACCCCGTACCCGCTGACCCCGCAGGAACGCGAGATCGCCGAACTGGCCGGAGCGGGACTGACGAACAAGCAGATCGGGCAGAAACTGTTCCTGTCCCACCGGACCGTCAGCGACCACCTCTACAAGGTCTTCCCGAAGCTCGGCATCACGTCCCGGGCTGCTTTGCGGGACGCCCTCACCCACCTCGACCGGGCCCTGCCCGCCGCCTGAAAGGCTCCTCCATGCTCGACAACACTCACCGGATCATCGCGGGCGTCGTGCTGCTGACCGTGATCGGCATCGCGTACGGCGGCACCTTCCTGCTCCGCGTCGCCCGCGGCCGCGCGCCGGCCAACGACCTGCAGAAGTCGTTCTTCCGGGCCGGGCACGCGCACGCCGGCGTCCTGGTCATCCTCGGCCTGCTGGTGATGGTCCTGGTGCAGTCGAACGACGTCGGCGAGCCGTGGGCCACGCTCTCGACCGGCGTGCTCATCGCGGCCATCTTCGTGCCCGCGGGTTTCTTCCTGTCGGTCGCGAGCCGCGATCCGCAGCAGCCCAACGGCCTGGTCGCGCTCATCTGGATCGGCCTGGCCGTGCTGGCGGTGGGGCTGCTGGCCGGCGGCATCGGGCTGATTGCCGCCGGCGTCGGCTGATCAGTCGCAGGCCGGCAGCGGGACCCCGGTGAACGTGTGGCCGGGGTCGTACCGCCGTTTGACGCCCTGCAGATGGGCGGTGTTCGGCCCGAACGTGTCGGCGGCCCGGTCGCCCTCGTCCGGGCCGAGCAGGTTCACGTAGCCGCCGGGCATCGCGTGGGCCGAGAGGTCGGCCGTCGTACGCTCGACCCACTGGCGGTGCCGGTCCGGCTCGCGGTCGTCCGGCCACCAGGAGCCGATGACCTCGACCATGAAGTGCGGCACGCGCCAGGTGAAGGCGGTGGCATCCGGCGCGACGCGGGCGGCCGCGCCGCGGAAGCAGTGCAGCGCGATGGTCGATTCCGGCGTGGTCCGGGAGGCGCCCGCCTTGGCCAGCACGGCCATGACGTCGTCGGTGAAGCCAGGAACATTTCGGGTCCGTACGGCGTAGTGCCGCCCGGCCGGGGCGATGCTGTCGACGAACCCGATCAGGCCCGCCCACGGCGCCGGCCCGATCCGCGACGTGTACACTGTGCCGAGCCCGTCCAGCCCGGCCAGCAACTCCTTGCCCTCGGCGGCGTCCCCGATCCAGGTCGGCGAGACCAGCACCGCCGGCGACCCGTCGGGCCCGGTCACCAGCCCCGAGTCGATCGACAGCCCGTCCGGCGCGTCGGCCAGCAGGTGCTCGATCCCGCTCCACACCGAGGCCGCGTCGTCCGGGCTGAACATCAGGAACCCGGCCAGCGCGGTGTCCAGCTGGTGCAGCCGCATCCGCAGCGACGTCACCACCCCGAAGTTCCCGCCCCCGCCGCGCAGCGCCCAGAACAGGTCCGGCTCGTTGTCCTCGTCCGCGGTGACCACCCGGCCGTCGGCCAGCACGACCTCGGCCGACAGCAGGTTGTCCAGGGCCAGCCCGTACGCGCTGGTGCCGGGACCATAGCCGCCGCCCATGGCCAGGCCGGCCATGCTCACGGCGGCCGACGTGCCGGTGGCGGTGACCAGCCCGTGCCGCGTGGTGGCGTCGATGAGGTCGGCCGCGGTGGTGCCGCCGCCCATGGTGGCCACCTGGGCGTCCCGGTCGACGGCGACGTAGCGCAGGCCGGACAGGTCGACGGTGAGCCCGCCGGACCGCACCGACCGCCCGGCCCAGTCGTGCCCGCCGCCCTTCACCGAGACGGGCAGGCCGGCCACGCGGGCGGCCTCCAGGGCGCTGCGGACGTCATCGACCGACTCGCTGCGGACCACGAGGGCCGGCCGGGCCGTCACCGCGCCGTTCCAGACGCGGACCGCCTCCGCGTAGCCGTGGTCGCCGGGATTGAGGACTCGCGCCGGGTCGACCCGGCCGCGCAGGTACGTTGTTGCTTCTTTCTCGGTCATACCGGCGCAGACGCGGCGCACCGGCCGGAATTCGACCGGCCGCGCTGTGCCTCCACTCACACGCCTCAGCCCAGCACGGCCGTGCGCAGCGCGCGGATCGCGTAGTGCTGCCTCGATCGGATCGTGCCGAGCGGCAGATGCAGGTGCTCGGCCGCCTCCTGGGCGGTGTGGTTGCGTACGTAGAGCTCCTCGACCACCTCGCGCTGGTGCGGGGCCAGCGCGGCCAGCCCGCAGCGCAGCGAGTCGGCGGCCACGACGGCTGAGGCCACGTCGTCGGGTGCGGCATTTCCGCGTACGTCGTCGAAGGCCACTGTCGTGTCGGCGTGCCGGACCTTCTGGCGCCGGGCGTTGTCGATGGAGAGCCGGTGGGCCACGGTGAACAGCCAGCGGCGCTGCTCGTCCTCGCCCTCGGGCAGGCGGTCGAGATGCCGCCAGGCGCGGATGATCGTCTCCTGCACCACGTCCTCGGTGGCGTGGTGGCGGCCCCGGGTGAACTGCTGCACGAACCGCACGAGGGCCGGCCGGTGCGTCCGCACGATGTCGGTCATCCGGTCGTTGACCTGGGCGGCAGGATTCTGCGATGCCATGATTCGGACACTAGGGAGGGTGTACCGACCGGCCTCTGACATGCCAATGACACGGGCTCGCGTTCATGCCAGTCTGAGGGCTCCGACCGACGGGGTGATGCGTGTGGAGGGGACGGTCTGGCTGGGCATTCTCGGCCCGGTCCGAGCACGCCGGGGCGACGCCGAGGTCGACCTGCGCCAGCGTCAGCTGCGTCACGTGCTGGGTCTTTTGCTGGTGCGGGCGGGCCGCCCGGTGGCCACCGGCGAGTTCCTGACGCTGCTGTGGGGCGACGACCCGCCGGTGCGGGCCGAGAACATCGTGCACCGGCACATCAGCAACGTGCGGCGCCTGCTCGAGCCCGATCTGCCGTTCCGGGCCCAGGGCCGCTGGGTGCGCCGGTCCGCGCCCGGCTACGAGCTGACCGCCGGCCCGGAATCGCTCGACCTGCTGGAGTTCCGGCGGCTCGCGGCCGAGGGCGCCGCCTCCGGTGATGCGCTCGAAGCGCGGATGGCGGCGTTGCGGTTGTGGCGGGGCCGGTGCGGGGCAGGGCTCGATCTGCCGCCCAGCCTCGTACCCGAATTCACCGCTGTCGAGCGCGAGCGGGTGGCCGTTTTGACCGCCGCCGTGGACGATGCGCTGGCTTGCGGCCGGGCGAGCAGCCTGCTTCCGGTGGCTCAGGAGGCGGCGGAGCAAGACCCGCTCGACGAGGCGTTGCAGGCCCGGCTGATCCTGCTGCTGGCCGCGACCGGGCGGCAAGCGGCGGCGGTCGCGGCCTATCACGCGGTGCGCACCCGGCTGGTCGAGGAGCTGGGCGTCGACCCCGGGCCGGAACTGCGCGAGGCGTACGACCGGGTGCTGCGGCAGGATGTGGCGGCCGCCGCGCCGGCCCGGGTGGTTCCGGCTCAGCTGCCGCCGCGCAACCGGTTCTTCGCCGGCCGCACGGCCGAACTGGCCCGGCTGACCGCGTTCGCCGGCGAACTCGACCGGCAGCCGGCGGCCACCGTGATCGGGATCGTCGACGGGCTGCCCGGCGTGGGCAAGACCAGCCTGGTGACCGAGTGGGCCCACCGGGTGGCCGGCCGCTTCCCGGACGGGCAGCTGTTCCTCAACCTGCGCGGCTTCGACCCGGCCCAGCGGCCCGTCGCGAGCGGGCAGGCGCTGACCCAGCTGCTGGCCGGGCTGGGCGTGCCCGCCGCGCAGATGCCCGAGGACGTGGGCGAGCTGACCGCGCTGTTCCGGACCATGACCGCCGACCGCCGGCTGCTGATCGTGCTCGACAACGCGAGCGACGAGGACCAGGTGCGCCCGCTGCTGCCCGCCTCGCCCGGGGCGCTGGTGCTGATCACCAGCCGCAACCGGCTCACCGGCCTGGTGGTGGGGGAGGGCGCCGTGCCGCTGAGTCTCGCCGTGCCCTCGTTCGCGGAGGCCCGGGCTGGTTTGCGGGACAGGCTCGGAGCCGAGCGGATAGCGGGGGAGGGGGCGGCGCTCGACGAGATCGTCCAGCACTGTGGACGGTTGCCGCTGGCCCTGGCGGTCGTGTCGGCTCGGGCGCTGGCCTACCCGGAATGGACGCTGGGGGCCATCGCGCACGAACTGCGTACGGCGCCGCCTTTGGATTTCTTCGACGGCGAGGAACCCCGTAGCGACGTGCGCAATGTCTTCTCCTGGTCCTACCGGCTGCTCTCCGATCGGGCGGCCCGGCTGTTCCGCCTGCTGCCCGCCCACCCGGGCCCCGACTTCGGGGCGATCACCACCGCCGAACTGGCCGCCCTGCCCCTGCACACCACCCGGCAGGTGCTGCGGGAATTGACCCGCACCTCGCTGCTGGCCGAGATCCGGCCCGGCCGCTGGTCCTACCACGACCTCATCAAGGCGTACGCGGGCTGCCTCGACGACGAGTCCCGGGCCGAGGCCCAGCAGCGCCTGCTCGACCACCTGCTGAGCGTCGGCGACCGGGCGAACCGCGCGCTGCGACCGGCCATCCGGTTCAGCGAGGCGCCCGCCGAGGCCTCCGAGCCGCCCATGGATCTGCGGGAGGCGCTGGCCTGGTTCACCGGCGAACTCGGCGTGCTCGAAGCGGCGAGCGACCTGCCCGGCGTACGGTCCTGGCGCCTGGCCGAAATCCTCACGCCGTACTACCAGCGGCGTGGCCTCTACCAGCGGTGGGAGGCGACGGCGACGCGGGCGCTCGACCGCGCGGTGGCCGCCGGCGACCTCGAGGGGCAGGCCGCCATGCACCGGATGCTGGCCGGGGCCAACGCCGTCAGCGGCCGGTCCCGGGCCGCGGTCGCGGCCGACGCCGACCAGATCGGGGTGGCGGCCGCCCACCTGGACGAGACCCTGCGGATCCTCACCGAACTGGGCCGCACGGCCGAACTGGCCGAGGTCTACCGCAACCGCGGCGTCGTCGAGGCCGAGGTCGACCACCACGAGCGGGCGCTGTCGTTCTTCGAGCAGGCGCTGGCCCTGTTCGAGTCGGGCGGGAGTGCGCGCGGGACGTCGCTCACGCTGCTCGGCACGGGCTGGGAACGGGCGGAGGTGGGTGACGTGGAGGCGGGCATGGCCGACCTCGTCCGGGCCGGCCGCATAGCGGTGGAGCTGGGGGACGTGCACTCGGCCGCCGTCGCGGCGGGCACCCACGCCCACCTGCTGGCCCGGCTCGGGCGCGTCGACGAGGCGGTCGGCCGGCTCGACCAGGCGGCCGAGCTGTTCCGGCGGATCGAGGACGAGGACGGGATGGCCGGCACCGAGGTCAAGCGGGGCGACCTGCTGGCCGAGGCGGGCCGGCCGGTCGAGGCGGCGACGTTCTGGCGGCGGGCCCGCAATAGGTATGCCGACCTGGGGCAGGTCTCCATGGCCGAGGCCATGGACAAGCGCCTCAGTTCCATTTAGGCGGGCACCGCGTCCGGTGCGTCGATGAGCTCGGCCGCCGTCCGGTCGGCGGTGGCCCGGGCGCGGCGGCCCGTGGTGATCACACCCAGGGCGAGCACAGCCAGGCCGCAGCCGACGACGATCCACCAGCCGACATGGCTGGCCTCGGCGAACCCGGTGTCCATGGGCCCGGCGAAGCCCGAGACGACGGCCGCACCGATCACGGCCACACCCAGCGAGCCACCCACCTGCCGCGAGGTCGACGCCACGGCCGCCGCCACCCCGGCCTGGGCGCGCGGCATGCCGGACACCGCGGTGTTCGTGATCGGCGCGTTGACCAGCCCGAACCCGATCCCGAAGAGCAGGTAGGAGCCGATCAGCACGGCGTCCGGGGTCGTGGTGGTGAGGCGGGTCAGCGGCAGCATGGCCAGCGTCATCGCCGTGCCGGCCAGGATCAGCGGCAGCCGGGCGCCCCGCGCGCCGACCAGCCGCCCCGACAGCGGCGCGAACACCGCGGTCATGACGGCCATGGGGAGCGTGTAGAGGCCGGCGTGCAGGGCCGACAAGCCCCGCGCGTCCTGCAGATAGAGCGTGTTGAGGAAGAGGAACCCGGCCAGCGCGGCGAAGGCGGAGACGGCGATCAGGGTGGCCCCGCTGAACGGGACACTGCGGAAGAACCGCAGGTCGAGCAGCGGCTCGGCCCGCCGGGGCTCGTAGAACAGCAGACCGGCCAGGGCGGCGGCGCCGAGCACGAAGCAGCCGACGATCTCGGCCGAGCCCCAGCCCGACGAGGGTCCCTCGATGATCCCGTACGTGACCGAAGCCAGCAGCACAAGGACGAGCACCTGCCCGACCACGTCGATGCGCCGCGGCCGCGGCGCCCGCGACTCGGGCACGAACAGCGCGGCCAGCGCGATCGCGGCCACCCCGACCGGCACGTTGATCCAGAAGATGGACCGCCAGCCCAGCGACTCGACCAGCACCCCGCCCAGCACCGGCCCGAGCGCCATGCTCAGCCCGACCACGCCACCCCACACGCCGATGGCCCGGATCCGCTCCCGCGGCTCGGTGAACGTGTTCGTGATGATCGACATGGCCACGGGGTTCAGCATCGACCCGCCCACGGCCTGGATGGTCCGGAAGAAGATCAGCCACCCCAGCGTCGGCGCCACACTGCACAGCAGCGACCCGATCGTGAACAGCGCCAGCCCCGCCTGGAAGGTGCGCCGCCGCCCCACCCGGTCGGCCGTGCTGCCGGCCAGGATCAGCAGGCTGGCCAGCACCAACGTGTAGGCGTCGATCACCCATTGCAGCCCCGACACCGACGTGTCGAGGTCGCTGCGCAGGGCGGGCAGCGCGATGTTCACGATCGTGTTGTCCAGCCCCACGATGAACAGGCTGAGGCAACAGATGGCCAGCACAAGCGCACGCCGGCGAGGACTCAGTTCGGGCACTCTACGATTTCTACCGCCGAATCCCCTCGCCCGCGCGTGACTCGTACGTCGGAAAAGTCACTCCGCCCGAAGCGGCTTGGCCAGATGCACAGTCGGCCCAGTCCCCGCCGCGGCCGGCGCCCCCGTCAACACGAGCGCCACCGCCACAGCCACCGCGATCACCTTGGATCCCCGTTTCTTAGTCATCCCCCGAGTGTGTGCCGTCCCCGCAGCCATGTCGTCCTCACCGAGCGCACATCCCTACGCACCCAGCGCACACTGGCCCGGCTCATCCGCCGTTGCGACCCAGCCGGCGATGACGAACAAGACCGCGGTAGCGACGAAGAGCAGCAAACCGGAGATCCAGAACACGTCCGCGTCCACTGCCCAGCGCTTCCCCGGCTGAGACGGCGTTCCGGCCGGGATCCCGTCCTCGATGAGCACCTGAAGCGCATGCAGCTCCCGCTCATAGCGAATGTAAGCCGAGGCGATGCACGCGCCGGTGAACACGAGCAACATGAGAATCAACGCACGCCACCACAGCGGGACGGCGGTGTAGACAGCCGATGCGGCGTCGCCGGACAACAGGACCGCGAGGAACAAGGTCAGACTGGCTCCGACCAGGGTGACCAGGCGCAGACGCCGCTCCACCCGTCGCTTGCGCTGAGGGTAGGTGTCGTTCTCGAACCTCCCGTCCGGGGCGGCCGCGGCGGTCATCGTTCCACGAGCCCGTCAAAGATGACCTCGAAGAAGCGGCGCGCTTCCCGTATCAGTTGGGCGGTGAGCGGAGGTTGCCGCAGTTTCCTCGCGTCCCCAGACAGGTGTCGACGGATAGCGCCGACGCTAGAGAGAGGCCACGGAAAGCTGAGTCGGGCGCTCATCGTGGGATCTGTCCTGTTCCGGACCGCCCGTCGATGTCGTCAGGGGTGATAGCAAGCCAACGACGTAACCGCCGTAGTCACGGGAGCACAGCCCTAAGCACTCAGCGCACGTTCCACGTCGAGCAGGGACGTGACCGAGACGTCGGCCTGAGCGCGCAAGCGGGCGAGGGTGATCGGGGCAGCTTCGGCCGCTGCCTGCTCGGCCAACGCGACCAGGCCGAATCCGGCGTCGCGCGCACCCAGCAGCTCGTCGTTGCTGCCGTCGCCCACGTAGGCGGCGTCAGCGGCCGGCACCGCCAGCCGGTCGAGGATGTGCTCGTACGCCGCCCGCTCGGGTTTGAGGTGGCCGATCTCGTGCGAGAAGGCGACCGCGTCGACCAGCCCGGCCAGCGGAGAACGAGGCCACGCGCGCATCTCGAGGGCATGGGTGTTGCTCAGGACGCCCAGCTTGAGCCCGCGCTCCCGCAACCCGGTCAGCGCGGCGATCGTCGCCGCCGGTGGATCGAGCAGGGCCTCTCGCCGTCCTCGGTCCCACTCGGTCGCGGCTTTCTCGAGGTCGGCTTCCGTGAGGCGGACACCCAGCTCGGCCGCGGTGGCGCGCAACCAGCCGAGTTCCGGATCGGGCCCGCCCGCGCGTCCCGACTCGAGTTCCGGCTCGAACGCGTGCCAGCGGCTACGAAGGGCGTCCACGTCCAGGCTCAGGGCGTCGGCGAGCCACGCCATCCGGCCCGTTCCGCGCGGATGAACCAGCGTGTAGAGGAGGTCGAAGACGACGGCGCGCGTCACGACGGCCACCCTATCGGCGGCGGGGGTACTCGTAGGGGGTGGAGGCGGCGGGCGGAGACGCCGGGACGGACCACAGGCCGTACGGTCCTTCCGTTGCCGGATCGAGCAGGGCCTGGAAGCCGACCGCCCCGCCGGGGACTGCCGCTCGGGGCAGGTCGAAGAAGATCAGACCGGTGGCCCATTCGCCGGGCGAGATGTCGTACGCGGTGAACTCGCCCAGCCGTCCTTGCGGCGCGGGCGGATAGACCGATCCGTCGGCTGCGGCGAAGAAGAAGTCCCACAGTTCCGCCCAGCCGGCACATCCGGAGGCGTCCACCTCGACCCGTGCCACCAGCCAGACGTTCTCGGGCCCGTTGGGCGTCACACCGATCGACCGGACCCGGTACTGCGTGTTGAAGCGGCCGATCGACTCACCCACCCCCACGGTGACCGGGATACTCGCCGGCGCGGGATAGGTGATGCAGCGGTCGTCCTCCTGCGTGTCGACCAGCGTGTAGGTCGAGAGAATCGGCTCCGGCCGACCTTGTTCAACCCATTCCCAGGCGTCGGCCCGCTCGTCCACCGCCGGCGTGCCGGTCGACGCCCCACCCAGGGCAAGCAGCAGCGCGGCGCTCAAGCCGATCCAAAGCCTTCTCATGTCGCGCCCCCGATCGGCGCCCACCGCCCCGACTTGAGGACTTTCCCGCACCTGCGGTCCGGACCAGCCTCGCGGTGATGGGCCATGCTGTGGGCATGGCGCGGATTCTCAGCTACGTCGATGCGGTCCGGGTGCTCGGTGGGGACGACGAAGCTGTCCGTCGGCTCGATGTGCTGGCGGGCGGTGCGCTCCTGATGACGGCACCGGCCGCTCCGGCCGTACTGGCGCTGATCGACGCCAAAGCCGAGATCGTGAGGCTTGGTCGCGACCTCATCAAGGGGCTTCGCGAGAAACGCAGCGGACTCAGTCGTTACGGCCGGACGGAACGTCTGGCCGCGGCGCACACGATCCTGGTCGTCACGGCTTACTTCGAGGCGATGGCCGAAACCGACATGCCGCTGCGGTTCGGCGAGATCGAGCTGTCGGCGCCGGAACAGATCGCGATTGCGTCGGGGGCGCCGCCGGCCGATGGCAGATCCTTCGCCGACGCCGTCGTGGACGCCGGCCTCACCGTGCCCATCCTGCAGGGCGGACACGAGGACTTTCTGACAGCGCTTGATGCCTATTACGGCGACCTCTGTGCGCGCGTTCGCACCTTCCTGACCGGACTTCGAGTGTGGGAAGAGTTGTCGATCAGCGACCAGGAAGCCTGCGGCGTGGTGCTCGACGGACTCCCGGACAACGCCCGGCAGCGGTACGTGGACCATGTGCGGTCCTTGGCCGCGGATTTTCCGGAGGTCGCGATCTGGATCGACCTGATGGAGCATGAGGCGACCCGGACGGCCGTACGCGGCCTCGAACCGTCGCTGGCCCGCATGGAACGTCGACTGAACGCACTGGCCTCCGGCCGTTTACCGGCCGAACGCGTCGGCGGCATCGCCCGCGTGAACCGCGCGGCGCTCGGCCGTCCGATCGCGGACTCGGGTGACGTGCCGCCCGACCTGTCCGTACCCACGCTCGCCGAAGGTTTCCTGACACCACGGTTCCGGGTCACCGACTTCGCGCCCGACGGAGGTCCCAGCAACGAGCACGGATGGGAGCAGATACCGGTCCGGGACGACCTCGAAGACTTCCTGTTCCGCTATCTCACCAGTGTCGAGGCGACCGGGACTCTGATGCTCGTTCTCGGCCAGCCCGGCGCCGGGAAGTCCGTCCTGACCCGGGTGCTCGCCGCACGTCTGCCACCGGCCGACTACCTGGTGGTACGCGTGCCCCTACGGGATGTGGCGGCCGAACTTGACGTGCAAGGGCAGATCGAACGAGCCGTCCTGCAGTCGACGGGGGAGCGGATTGCCTGGCCCGACCTGGTCCGCGGCTGCGCGGGCAGCATGCCGGTGATCTTGATCGACGGATTCGACGAGCTCCTGCAGGCGACCGGTGTTCGCCAGACCGACTACCTCACCCGGCTGGCCGACTTCCAGCGACGGGAGGCCGAGCTCGGGCGCCCCGCCGCCATCCTGGTGACCACCCGGACCAGCGTGGCCGACCGTGCTCGGGCGCCCATCGACACCGTCTTCGTGCGCTTGGAGCCTTTCGACAAAGATCAGATCGACGCCTGGGTGACGATTTGGAACCGAACCAACGCCGCCAACTTCGAACGAGCCGACATCAAGCCGTTGGACGTGGAAGTGGTCCGGAGGCACGCCGATATCGCCGGCCAGCCGCTCCTTCTGCTGATGCTGGCCCTGTACGACGCCGACGGCAACGCTCTGCGGCGGTTCCCGCCGGCCATCGTGCCCTCGGCTTTGTACGAAGGCCTTCTCACGGCGTTCGCGCGTCGGGAGATCACGAAGCACGATCTGTCACCGTCGGCCGACGAGCTTCAGGCGTTGATCACCGAGGACATGCGCAGGCTGTCGATCGTGGCGTTCGCGATGTTCAACCGGCAGAGCCAGTGGGTCACTGAGTCGGATCTCGAGCTCGACCTCGCCGCCATTTTCGGCAGGCCCGGTGAGATTGAACCCGGCGCGATACGGTCCCGGCTGGGTCCGGCCGAACGTCAGCTCGGCCGGTTCTTCTTCGTTCACCGGGCGCGCGCGATCCGCGACGAGTCAGCTCTGCACACGTACGAGTTCCTGCACGCCACCTTCGGCGAGTACCTGGTTGCCCGGCTCACCTGGGAGGTCGCCGTCGACTCCGCGAACCGGGACGCCACCGCCATGCTGCCGACCGGCGGAGTGGACGACGGGTTGTTGCACGCGTTGCTGTCGTTCGCCGCTTTGGCCGGCCGCAAGCCGATCGTGGAGTTCCTGACGCTCATGGCCGCGCGCTTGGACGCCTCCGAGCGGGAGCGCCTGTCGAACCTCTTGATTCGCCTGCTGCGCTCGGCCGGCCTGCCGAACCCGGCCCGATCCTTCGCGCAGTACGCCCCGCAGCGGATCAGCGTGTCGCAGCGGCACGCGGCGTACAGCGCCAACCTCGTGCTGCTGGCCGCCCTCATCCGAGGCGAACTTCGAGGTGGGGACGTGTTCACGGCCGCGGAGACGGATCCCGTCGAAGAGTGGCATCGGCTGGCGCTGTTGTGGCAGTCACAATTGGGCGCCGATTTCTACAGCATGGTGCATACCATGGCCCTTCGGCGGGTGACCGACGGCACTCACCGTGACGTGGTGCTTTACGTCGACCACGGCCAAGAGGTGCCCGCCGCGATCGATCCGCTCTGGACCTACAACATCGGCGAGCGTCGTGGCTCGTTCATCTGGGGTTTCGCGGACGAGCTCGGTGTCCGTCGTCGTGCGAACTTCCTGTGCGGTGGGCAAAGCGACATGCTGATGCATGTCGCCGAGCCGTTCTTCGAACTGGGAAAGCATGTCGTCACCCGCTTCTTCTCCGTCTTCCCCGATGAGGCAGACCTGGCTCCGTCGAGAGCACGAGCCTTGCTCGACGTCCTGCTGCTGACGGCGTCGGACGATGATGTGCCCGACCGGCATCTGCGCTACGTGCGTTGCGCTTCGGTGTGCGTAATTGACGACCGCTCGTGGAGTCCGGACGACGACGTGCAGCTGACCAGGCTGACCGACCTGCTGCTGAACGCGCTCCTGACCGACCGGCACGTACGAGCCGAAACCGCGGCCCAGGTCGTGGAAACCTTGATGCGAGCCGAATGGACGACTGAGACGACGAGAGCGCGTCTCCGGGACTGTGCGTCGGTCTTCCTCGGCCGGACCGGGGAGGCCGAGGGCGCAGCTCGTGAAAGGCTCGCTTTGATCGTCAATTCCGGATGAGGACACCAGCAAAGGGCGTCATGGCGGACGGGTGGACGGCGGAGGAACTGCTGCTCATCGAGGCGGCGGACGAGCTTGAGATAGCGGCCGAGCGGGTGGACGGGACGTCGCTGCGGTGGGCGCCGATCTGGGTTGTGCGCGTGGGGGAGCAGGTCTTCGTGCGCAGCTGGCATCGGCGGGAGACCGGGTGGTTCGGGCACGTAGTGCGGTCGGGGCGGGCCGGCATTCGGGTGCCCGGGCTGGAGGCCGCGGTGGTTGTGGAGGACGTCGGCGCGGGGGCGGAGGACGTGCGGGCGGCCGTCGACGCTGCCTATCGCGTGAAGTACCAGCGCTACGGCGGCGGCGCCGTCGGGCCGATGGTGACTCCGGCCGCGGCGGCCACCACGTTGCGGCTCAGTCCAGTTGAACAGCGGGGCACAGGCCGCGGTAGTTGTCGTGGCGGCGCTGGTTGATGACGTTGAGGGCGATCGCCCCCGACCACAGAAGTATCTGGGCCGAGCGCAGCAGAATGTTCGAGACCGAGTACGGGCCGACGGCGAGCAGCAGGACCGAGAGGGCCAGCATCCCGCCGAAGAAGTAGCGCGCCCAGCGCTGCCGGGACGCCGCCCGGAGGACGCGGCGGGCCAGGTGGTCGACGTGCGGGTCGTCGGTCTCGCCGTCGCGCATGGCCTGGCGCACGGCTCGGCGGGTTTCGGCGCTCTCGCTACGCAGCAGGCCGAAAAGGGAGTCGCCGCGGCGTAACTCCACGACCACCACGATCACGCCGAACAGAACGAACAGGACGCCGGCCGACACAAGAGCGATGCTCACGTCCGGGTCGTTACCCGATTCGCCGCGATCTCACGCCGCCCTTACGGTGGCGGGATGACGGGGGATCTGTTCGACGCGGCATCGATGTACGACGAGGACTATCTGCACTTCTTCGTGGGCGCGGAGAGCGGCGGCGCACCGACGCACGGACCGATTGTGGGCACGGCGTATCCGGGCGCGACCGCGGCGGCCGACCTGGTGTGGAGGCTGCTCGGCCTGGAGCCGGGGATGGCGGTGCTCGATCTGTGCTGCGGGCACGGCGCGCTGGCCAACGAACTGGCCTCCCGCGGCTGCCGGGTCACCGGGCTCGACTCCTCCGCCGTGTTCCTGGACCGTGCCCGGGCGGATGCGGGCGCTCTCGAAGTCGAGGTCGACTACGTCGCCGGGGACATGCGCGCGCTGCCGGGGGAGTGGGACGGCCGGTTCGACCGGGTCGTCAACTGGACCACCGCCTTCGGCTATTTCGACGACGACGCCAACCGGGGTGTGCTCGACGAGATCGTGCGCGTGCTGCGGCCCGGCGGACGCCTGGCCATGGACCTCGACAACCTTGTGAAGTTCCTGGCCTCGTACACTCCCTCGCGGGTCACCGCCGCCCGGGCCAACGGCGACCTGCTGGTCGACCGGCACCACCTCGACCCGCTGACCCTGCGCTTCGAGGTCGAGCGCACGGTCGTGCGGGACGGCCGGGCCCGGACGCTCACCTTCCTCAAGCGCCTGTTCGGCTTCCCGGAGCTGCGTGACTGGTGCACCGCGGCGGGCTTCACCGCCGTCACCGCGTACGGCGAAGACGGTGAGCCGCTGCGAGCCGATCACAATCGCATGGTTGTGATCGGTGACCTCAGGCCGCCGGGATAGGGAACACGTGCAGCTGGGCCGGCGCCTGCTGGGAAAAGCCGTCGTTGCTGATCGCGTAGAGCCTCTTCCCGTTGGGCGCCCAGGCCAGGCCGCCCCGGGCCAGGATGTGGTCGGTGCCGCCCAGCTCGAACGACGCCACCGAGCTGCCGTCGACGCCGAAGACGGTCACATCGCCGTCGTACCCCGCGTTGGAGCCGCCCGCGATGCGCGTGCCGTCGCGGGTCAGCTCGACCGCGTTCGGGTACGGCGCGAGCGAGTAACTGCGGCCGGTCTGGGCCGGATTGGCCATGGAGAACGTCTGCAGCCGGTACGGCGATCCGCTCGCCGTGAAGGCGGTGGCGCCGGTCGGGTCGACGGCCACGTCGCCCAGGTTGCCGCCGAGCTGGCTGGTGCTGCCGACATAGGTCAGCGCCCCGCCGGCGCCGATCGTGTACGAGTAGCCCGTCCACGGGCTGCCACCCGCGTCGCCCACGAACAGCACGTTGTTGTTGCGCAGCGCGGTGGCCGGCTGCGCGTAGCTGAAGCTCTGGCCGGTGAGCCCGGTGGTCACCACGGCCGGCTGGCGGCCCAGGTCGACCTTGCCGAGCCCGCGGCTGTCGCAGCTGTAGCCGAAGAACAGGAAGCGGCCGGTGACGGCGAGCGTCTCGGGGCAGGCGGTCTCGTAGACGGCCGACCGCAGGAGCGAACCAGTGTCGTACGCGACGATCTGGCCGGCCGCGGGCAGCGCCACGTAGAGCATGCGCCGGTCGTTGCTGAGCTGCAGGTCGGTCGGCCCCTGGAGGCCGTCGATGGTGCCGGTGATCGCCCCGGTCGCCGACGTGACGACGATCTGCGTGGCGTCGCGGCCGCCGCTGATGAACACCCGGTCGCCGGCCGAGACGACGTCGGCCGGGTTGCCGAACGGCAGCTGGGTGACTGTGGGCTCGGCCGCGGCCTGCGCGGTGCCCGGAGCGACGGCGAGGCCACCCAGACACGTCACGAGCGCGGCGAGTAAGACGACAGGTCTGCGCACTGCACTTTCCCCCTCGAAGCCGAGGACCGGGCAGGGGGCAGCGACAACTGAACGGTCTCGCCCCCGCGCACCGATCCAGAGGGGTCAATAACTACCACAGGGCGCCGACATTTTCCGGCCCGCCCCGCGCGACAGCGAAATCACTCATAGTGACCGCAGGCGGCCGACGATCCCTTAGCCGATCTCGTACGGCGACATTACGAAGAGTGAGATCTGGGGGCGGGCAAGCCGCCGAAGCGGTAAGCGGCAAAAGCCCGATTCGTGCCTGGTTTCGACCCGATACGTGCAGCCTGAGATGTCTGAGTTCAACCCTTTGGCCAGGATGCGCCGCCGCCCAGGTCAACGCCCTTGTTTCACGCTGCGTAGCTTCCTATTGTCCTAATGCGTCCGAAAAACACGGGTAACCGCGACGGGCGACATCACGAACGGTGACAAGGCGGAGGTTGCGATGTTCGGAGAACACGGCGGGCTGATCCTCGTCGCCGGCTACGCGCTCATGCTGTCGTGGCCGCTCTCGACCGTCGCGCTGGTGACCATCGCCGTCCGCTACGTGGCGTCACGCCGCCAGGAGCTGGTCAGCCGGTCGCTGGTCAACGGCGACGGCACCCCCGAGCACTTCTGGATCATCGTGCCCGCGCTCAACGAAGAGGTCGTGGTCGGGAACACCGTACGGGCCGCTCTGGGTCTCACCGGACCGGGCAACACGCTGGCCCGGGTGCTGGTGGTCGACGACGGTTCGGACGACCGCACGCCCGAGGTGCTGGCCGCCATCGACCACCCTCGCCTGCACGTGATGCGCCGGGAGCTGCCCGAGGCCCGCAAGGGCAAGGGCGAGGCGCTGAACGCCGCGTACCGCTACATCGCCGAGCAGACCGCGCAGGCCGGCATCAGCCCCGAGAAGGTCGTCCTCGGCATCATCGACGGCGACGGTCAGGGCAGCCCCAACATTCTGCTCGAAGTGTCGCGGATGCTGCGCGATCGGGCGATCGGCGCGGTGCAGGTGCAGGTGCGCATCCGCAACCGCAACAAGCTGCTCGGCGCCGTGCAGGACCTCGAGTTCGCGTCCATCGTGAACGCCTGCCAGAGCCTGCGCGACCGGCTCGACACGGTCGGGCTCGGCGGCAACGGGCAGTTCACCCGGCTCTCGGCGCTGCTGGCGCTCGGCGCGGCGCCGTGGTCGGCCTGCCTGGTCGAGGACCTGGAACTGGGCCTGCGCATGCACCTGTCGGGCGTCGGCATCCGCTACACCTCGCGGGCCGCGGTCACCCAGCAGGCCGTGGTCGACGTCCGCCGGCTGACCCGCCAGCGCACCCGCTGGGCCCAGGGAAACCTGCAGTGCGCCCGCTACCTGCGGCAGCTGGTCACCTCGAAGCAGATCGGGCTCACCTCGCTGGCCGAGGTGCTGCACTACCTGTTCTCGCCGTGGATCAACGCGCTGGTCACCGTCGTCCTGGCCGTCATGGTCGCGGTGAGCACGCCCGGCTGGTCCGACCTGGCCGCGGGCGGCGCGGTCTGGCTCGGCATCACCTGGTTCCCCGGCTTCCTGTGGGCGCTGGTGCACCGCTACCGGCTCCGCGACGAGACCCTTCCGCGGCTGTTCCTGGCCGCTGTCGCCTACCCCGCGTTCCTGCTCCTCGGCCTCGTGGCCACCTACCGCGCCATCGCCCGGCAGGCCACCGGCCGGCAGGCCTGGGCCAAGACCGAACGCCTGGCCGAAGAACCGCTCCCCACCTCCGCTCTCGCCCTCGCGGCCTGAGACCCCCCAGGAGAATCCGAAATGTCGCTCCCCGAAGTGCACCTGATCGGCGGCACCCGCCCCGAAGCCGTCAAGCTGGCCCCGGTCGCGATCGCCATGCGCGAGCAGGGTCTGGTCGAGCCGGTTTTGCTGGCCAGCGGTCAGCACCCCACGATGGTCATCCAGGCGCTGGCCGCGTTCGACCTGACCGCCGACGTCACGCTGACGATCGAGCGCAGCACCGGCAGCCAGGCCGAGCTGATGACCGAGATGGTGCGCCAGCTGGACGCGCTGTGGGACGTCCGCCCGCCGGCCGCCGTCATCGTGCAGGGCGACACCACGACCAGCCTGGCCGGTGCGCTGGCGGCCTTCTGGCGCCGGATTCCCGTCGTACACCTGGAAGCGGGTCTTCGCTCGGGCGACCTGGACTCGCCGTTCCCCGAGGAGGCCAACCGCAAGCTCGTCGCCCAGGTCGCCTCGCTTCACCTGGCGCCGACCCCGCTCGCGGCGATGAACCTGCTCGACGAGAACGTGCCGGCCGCCGACGTGATGGTCACCGGCAACACCGTCGTCGACGCGACCCTGGCCGTGGCCGGACGCAAGCTGCCTTACGCCAACGCCGCTGTTGCCGCCGCCCGCGCGAACTCGAGCAACCGCCTCGTGCTGGTGACCGCCCACCGCCGCGAGTCGTGGGGCCAGCCGCTCGACCGCATCCTGGCCGCCGTGCGCACGCTGGTCGCGAAGTACCCGGACATCGACGTGATCCTGCCGAGCCACCCCAACCCGGCCGTACGGGCCCAGGTCGAGGCCGGTCTGGCCGGGCTCGAGCGGGTCACGGTCACCGACCCCGTCCCGTACGCGGACCTGTCCCGCCTGCTGTCGGAGGCCTACCTGGTGCTGACCGACTCGGGCGGCATCCAGGAGGAGGCGCCGTCGTTCGGCGTCCCGGCGCTGGTGCTGCGTGACGTCACCGAGCGGGTCGAGTCGATCGACGCCGGCTGCGCCACATTGGTCGGCTCCGACACGCAGCTGATCGTCGACGAGGCGTCCGCGTTGCTCGACGACCGTGCTCGCCGAGACGCCATGACCGTCAACGGAAACCCGTACGGCGACGGTCTCGCCGCCCACCGCACCGCCCAAGCCACCGCCGCTCTTCTCGGTCTGACCGCCTCTCCCGAAGCCATGGTTGGAGTGTCCCGCTGATGCGTTTCTCGAAGCCCCTCATCTCGGCCGCCGCGGCCGCCGTCACCCTCGGCGCGTTCGCCCTCAGCTCGGTGCAGGCCGAGGCCGCGGTCAAGCCGGCCGCCGTCGTCACCGCGCTGCCGGCCGCCAAGTCCGGCAAGGCCGCGCCCGGCGGCGGAACGGCGAAAACCCTTGTCCTGTACGACACCACGGGCGACTACGGCTGGATGGGCGAGGTCTACGCGACTCAGACCGCCAACCTGAGCTCCCACTTCGGCTCGTGGACGGCGGCGCCGGTCGGCTCGTACAAGGCGGGCGACCTCAACGCGTACACCGCGGTCATCTACGTCGGCTCCACCTACGACGAGCCGATCCCGCCGGCCTTCCTGACCGACGTGACCGCCACCAGCAAGCCGGTGACCTGGCTGTACGACAACATCTGGCAGCTCACCGCTACCGGCGACTTCGCGGCGCAGCACGGCTTCACCAGCGGCGGCTTCGACTTCGCGGACGTGGCCGAGGTCGGCTACAAGGGCCAGACGCTCACCCGCGACACGGTCAACAAGTCCGGCATCATGAACCTGTCGATCAGCGACCCGGCCAAGGTGAGCACGCTGGCCACGGCCGTCCGCCCCGACGGCTCGACGTTCCCGTGGGCCGTGAAGTCGGGCAACTTCACCTACGTGGGCGAGATTCCTTTCGCGTACGTCACTCACGACGACCGTTACCTGGCGTTCGCCGATCTGCTCTTCGACTCGCTGGGCTTCACCAACGTCGACCGGCACCGCGGCTTGGTGCGCATCGAGGACGTCGGCCCCGACTCCGACCCGGCCGAGCTCAAGGCCGTCGCCGACTACCTGTCGAGCGAGAAGGTGCCGTTCACGGTGGCCGTCTACCCCCGCTACCGCGACCCCAAGGGCGTCAACAACGGCGGCAAGGCCCAGGACTACACGCTGCTGAGCAAGCCGAAGGTGGTGGCCGCGCTCAAGTACATGCAGAGCAAGGGCGGCACGCTGCTCATGCACGGCTACACCCACCAGTACGGCAACGTGGCCAACCCGTACGACGGGGTCAGCGCCAACGACTTCGAGTTCTACGCGGCCCACGTCGACGCCAACGACAGCGTCATCTACGACGGTCCCGTCGCCGGCGACTCGGCCGCCTGGGCCACCAGCCGCATGGTCGCCTCGGGCCTCATCTTCACCGCGGCCGGCCTCGGCACGCCCACCATCTTCGAGTTCCCGCACTACGCGGCCAGCGCCGTCGACTACCAGGTGGTCAACACCCTGTTCGGCAAGCGCTACGACCGCGGCCTGTACTTCCCCGGCGTGCTGACCGGCCAGAAGTTCGACTACTCCCGCCAGTTCGGCCAGTTCTTCCCGTACGCCGTCCGGGACGTCTACGGCTCGGTCGTGATTCCCGAGAACGTCGGCAACGTCGAACCCGACGCGTTCAACAACCACCCGGCCCGCCTGCCGGCCGACCTGATCGGGGCGGCCAAGCGCAACCTGGTGGTCCGCGACGGGGTGGCCAGCTTCTTCTACCACCCGTACCTCGGCACCGACTACCTCAAGCAGGTCGTCACCGGGATCAAGGCCCAGGGCTACACGTTCGTGTCGGCCAACTCGGTCATCTAGTTTCCCCGACGCGCCGCCGGTGACTTTCATCGGCGGCGCGTCGGCGTCGGTCACCAGCCGTGGATCAGCTCCTCGATGGCCGCCTGCGCGTACTGGTCCAGCTGCCGCCACCAATCGGCCTGCCGGATCGCACCCGGTACCTCTTTGGTCCACCGCTCCTGCAGGGCCCAGGCGTCGACGGCGAGCGTGGCCCAGAGCGGGCTGTCCGAGTCCGAAGCCGTGTAGGCGAGGCGAAGCCAGTCGTCGGCCCGCCCCCGCGCGTACCGCTCACGCTCGGCCCACGCGCTCGGCTGCCGGCTGGCCACCCGGCGAACGACGTCCCAGGCCTGCAACGCCGCGTACGGGTCGACGTCGGCCGCTACGGCAATCCGGATCTGGTAGTTGGCCTGCTGCCACTGAGCCAGCTCGTCGGCGACGTACCGCCCGCGGAACGCGTCGACGTCGATGCGGGCCGCGCTGGGCCAGCCGTGGCGCAGGAACTCGGCCACGTCGGCATCGGTCCGCACGGCGCCGGCTCGCTCGACGGCAACCGACCCCGGATCGACGAACCGAATGGAGTCCACATAGTCCCAGTCGCTCGAGCTCACCAGGGAGGCGCCGTCGTCGTACGGAACGTGGGCGTTGTCCTGGGCCAGGGCGGCCGCGTATCCGGTGCCGCCGAACTCGGCCAGCTCCTCGTCGGTGCCGTTCGCCGCGCGCCGGGCCGCCGCGTTCACCCAAGGAAAGTCCGCCGCCGGGTGCTCGGCCGCCATCCGGTTCGCGTACTCGAGATCGTCCGCCCGATCCCGAGCCGCCTGGCTCAGCGCGGCCGGATAGCCCGACGACAGAAACGCCGCCGTGTCACCGTCCACGGCCTGGCCGGCCGCCTGCTGAACCGCCCGGCGCGGGGCGTGAACCGACAACCACCGTACGAAATCCCGTTCCGCCCCGGCCGGGTCAGCCACCAGATCCGGCGCCGCCGGCGGAGCCGCGACCGCCCGCGACGGAACGGCCAGAACGATCCCGGCCGCACCCAGTAAGAAGTGCCTGCGCCTCATGAGCTACCCCCGCTGACAAACATCGATGGCTGGCCCGCGATTGAAGCACACCGCGGCATTCTTCACATGACCTGCACATACGGCAGTAGACCGGCCACCCCGGAAAGTGCTGGACTGACTGTCCGCCGCCAAGCGAGAGATCAGCGAGGAACAGGAACCGTGCGAACCGAACAAAGGACGAGCGGCCGATACGGCACCCCGGCCGAGGCTGCCGGATACGCCGGGGCGTTCGCCGCCCTGGTCGTCCTGGCCGCCGTCACCCTCCTCGGATCGGCCCACATCATGTCGAACAGCTGCATCGTCGGCTCCGAGCAGTCCCTCTGCCCGATCGCCGGCCCGGACTGGTCGCGTCCCGTCCCGGTCACGGTGATCCTGCTGGGCCTGCTGACCGGCCTGCTCGGCCTCGCCGCCGGCCGCCCGATCCGCAGGAACGCGATGATCGCGGCCTACGCAATGGTTGTCCTCGGCTTGGTCATCACACTGCTGATCGGCTGAACCCGGCACCGCGCCGCGGCGGATATGCAGTGCCGTGATCTTTGACGCCGACGCCGGAATCAGACCGTGCACCGTGGACATCCCCCGTCGGCCCGGCGGGCGGCAATGAACGTCAGTGCCGAGTCCGCCATGAAGCTTCTGCACATGTACTTCCGGCGGATTCTCCTGCTGCATCCGGCATTTAACCTGATGTCGGCCCGGGTCAATGCCGGCGCGGAAAAGCGTCGCCGCTGAACAACCCGCGCGCAGGGGGAACTTTCATGTATACGCCGGAATACGTCCCCGCCCCCAGAAGCAGAATGGGCCGCGGTAAGAAGGCCGGCCTGATCGGTGGCGGTGTGCTCGCCGGACTCGCCGGGCTCGTCGTAGTCGGTATCGCTGCCGGTGGGGGCGACGAGACGCCCGCCGCGGCTCCCGTTGCGGCTATGACAACAACGCCATCCATCAGCGCGGCCAACCAGGAAGCCATCGACAAGCTCCAGGTGTGCATCGACATGACCGTCGGCACCCGCCCGTACGATCCGACACTGTGGGACACCACTCTGTGCGGCGAGTACCACGGCAACCTAGGTTCTGCCGGGCAGCCGACCACCGAGGCCGCGGAAGCCGTCACCGAACCCACTACTGAAGTGATCGCGGAACCCACCACCGAACCCACCGAAGAGCTGACCGTCTCGCAGCAGAATGCCGTCGACACGGCAGCCGACTATCTGTCGTCGTCCTCGTTCTCGCGCTCCGGCCTGATCAAGCAGCTGAAATACGAAGGCTTCTCCACCAAGGACGCGACCTTCGGTGTGAACGCGCAGAAGGCCGATTGGAACGAGCAGGCCGCCGGGAAAGCAGCGGATTATCTGGAGAGCAGCTCGTTCTCGCGCTCCGGGCTGATCAAACAGCTCAAGTTCGAAGGCTTCTCGACCAAGCAGGCCACCTTCGGTGTGAACGCGCAGAACGCCAACTGGAACGACCAGGCCGCCAAGAAAGCGGCGGACTATCTCGACAGCGGATCGTTCTCCCGCTCCGAATTGATTCGGCAGCTCAAGTTCGAGGGCTTCACGACAAAGCAAGCCACCTATGGCGTCAAGAAGGTCGGGCTGTGATCCGAGGACTCGAGCTCGAGATGCTGAGTTAGTCGAGGAATCCGCCCATAGTTACGAAGAAATAGGCGCCCACCGAGAAGGCGAGGAAGCCCAACCCCACGACGACAGCCACGATGCCGCCGTCGCCGCGGGTGTCGACGGACATGGCGCGCTGGGGGTCGGCCGGGTCGTAGATGATGTCCATCGGGACGTCGATGATGTGTGACTTGTAGCTGCTCGAAGTGTCGACCGCCGTGCGGACCTCGTGGCCCTCGCGCGTGTGGAACCGGACGACGGGCAGGAACGTGTCTCGGCCTTCACTCTGCGCCACCCGCTGATTGCCGGCCACCACCGCGGTGATTCGCTGGCCGTCCCGGAGCAGCTGCCGCACCCGCTGCCGCCGCCGGAGGCCGAGCACGATCGCCAGCACCCCCGCGATCGCCGGAACTCCCACCACGAACGCGGCGACGACAACGCCGAAACCCATCGACTCTTCCCCCATGGGCAGAACGGTAGAGGAACCCGTCCAGCGGCCCGAATCAGAGGCGGCCGGTCCAGGGTTTGCCGGCGGCTGCGCGCTCGGCGGTGCGTCCTGGAGGCAGGTCGAGGACGTCGATGAGGCTGGGATCCTCGTCGACGGCGTGGTGCAGGTGCCCGAGCTTGGCGGTGGCGGTGTCCCCGTCCGAGGCGCCGGTCAGCTGCCAGAGCCCGTCGTGGGCGTCGTGGCTGATCGAGAGCACCGGTTCGTGACGTTCGAAGACCTGGCTGGTCTGAACGCAGTTGGTGCCCAGCAGCCAGTGCCGCATCCACCAGGCCCGCCGGTCCAGCTGCATGACGTGGTCGGTGACCCACCACACGAAGGGCAGGTCCTCGTGGGCGCGCGCCTCGTTCGCGGTCAGGTCGGGGCCGCCCTGCGGGACGTGCTCGAACGGCTCGTCGACCAGCGAGAACGCGTGACCGCCCTCGTTGGCGAAGACGACGGCGTGGAACGTGCCGCCGCCGGGGTTGCCGGCGCCGATCCCGACCGACAGGCGAGCCACGTGCGGATCCGCCCCGGTGGTCCAGCCGAACGCGTAGGAGGCCAGTTCGCCTTGCGGGCCCACGAACTCGCCGAACGCGCGCCGGTCCATCCCCGTGACGTCGGCCGTCGGCACCTCGACCAGGGCGCCTTCATCCACCTGAATATGCACGACGGCAAGATAGCTGATCTTGCGGCAAAACCGTTTGTCGGTACGGCGGCGGGGTGCGAGATTCGCCGAGTGGACACGAACTGGGAGTGCGTTGCTGTGGCGGCGGGTGAGTCGGAAAGCCTCGTCCCGCTGCTGCACGACGCTGAGGAGGACGACGAGCGGATTCGGGCCGCGCTGCGGGAGTCCGCCTGTCAGGGGTATATCGCGCGGGTGGGGGAGGAGCCGGTCGGCGCGGCGGTGATGCGGTGGTCGGCAACGGAACCGTCGGAACTGCTGTATCTCGCCGTTGTGGAGCCGGCCCGGCGGCAGGGGCACGGGCGGCGGATCGTGGCCTCGCTGCAGGCGGAGCTGCCGCGGCACGGGCGGAGCATGCTGGTCGGCACGGGTAACTGCTCGCTCGACAACATCGCGTTCTATCAGCGGTGCGGGTTTCGCATGCACGGCGTGAAGCGGGACTTCTTCTCGTACATCGACCCTCCGCTGAGCGAGAACGGCATCGTCATGCGGGACATGATCGTGTTCTCGTACGAAGTTGGCGAACGATGAGCTTGTTCTGCGATGTGGAGATGGCTGCTCGCCTCGAACGGCTCGAAGCCGACCTCATGGGACGCAGCAGCGAAGCCGCCCGAAACGGGTTCGCCGTGCCGCTGGCCGGTGGAGTGGCCAGCTTCGCCGAGGCCGACTCGCCGCTGAACAAGGTGGCCGGGCTCGGCTTCGGTGGCGTTCCGGCGGCCGCCGACCTCGACGCGGTGGAGCAGGCCTTCTTCGCCCGTGGCAGCGCGGTTCAGGCGGAAGTGTCCACACTCGCCGACCCGGCCGTCGGTGAGGTGTTGAGCGGGCGGGGCTACCGGCTCGTCTCGTTCGAGAACGTGTCCGGTTGCCGGCCCACGGCGGGCGCGGGGACGACGTACGACATCGAAGTGCGAAGCGCGACCGGGGAAGGCGAATGGCTCGACGTGGTCGCCGATGCTTTTGCGGTGGCTGACACGCAGGGCGTCGCCTCGCACGAGGACTTCCCGCGCGACGTGGTGGTGAACGCCATGCGGCACATGGCCGCGGCCGGTCTGCGCCACTACCTCGCGCTGCGCGACGGCGTCCCGGCCGGCGGCGCCAGCATGCACGTGGCCGGCGGGGTGGCTCAGCTGACCGGCGCGGCGACCCTTCCCGAGCACCGGCGCCGCGGCGTCCAGTCGGCGCTGCTTTCGGCTCGTTTGGCCGATGCGGCGGCCGAGGGGTGCGACCTCGCCGTCGTCACCACACAGCCCGGCTCCAAGTCGCAGCAGAACGTGCAGCGAAACGGGTTCGACCTGCTCTACGCCCGGGCCATCCTGGTCAAGCCTCTTCCGGAGCGGGACGGGAACCGTGGTTGATTCGTTCGGAGGAGACGTGCACTTCGAGCTGAGCCAGCGTGGCCGGGGACAGGCCGGTCACGTCGACGAGGATGTCGGTGTCGGTGGTGCGGGCCAGGTGCACGGCGGTCTCCGCGACCAGTGAGGCCCACAGGCCTGTCGCGCGGGGTTCGTTCGTACGCAGCAAGCCCGCGACAGCGTCGTCGAGGAACTTGAGGTCGAGGGTGAGGCCGTCGGCCGCGTCGGTGCCCTGCGTCCAGACGATGCTGCCATGGCCGGACTCGACCGGCGGCCACAGCACGGCCCGGCGCTCCACCGGCTCCCGCGGACCAGTGTCGATCATCGGCGGCGACGGCCGGGTGCTGCCCGCCAGCTGAAGCCGCGACTCGTTCTCGACGATGGCGGGCAACGCCTCCAGGCCGTGCGCGACGTAGTAGCCGTCGGGGCCGCCCTCCAACGCCCGGGTGATCGGCCCCGGGTATTGGATGCCCCGATCGTGATCGTCGAATTCGGTGAGGAGGATTCGCGCGTCCGGGAAAAGCCCGCGCAGCGAACCCAGCGTCCGCGCGCTGACCACGGTCGTGAGCACGATGTTGGCCGTGGTCGGGGCCTCCTTGATGTCGAGCACGATGTAGCCGTCACCGAGCATCCGGCTCAGGTCGGCCCGGGCCTGCGCCGACAACGGCATCGTGGTCGCCACGACGACGTTCGCATCATGCTCGTCCATGCGGCACACCGTACCGACGGCGGTCCAATGCTGCTTTCGTCAGCGCGCCGGCGCTTGGCGGGCCAGGTCCGCGAGGGGTTCACCGCTCAGCCGGCACATCGTCCACTCGTCCAGCAGTTCGGCGCGAAGCGAGCGGTAGAAGCCGATGGCCGGCTCGTTCCAGTCCAGCACCCGCCACTCGAAGCGTTCATAGCCGCGGTCCACGCAGATGGCGGCCAGGCCGGCGAGCAGGGCCCGGCCGTGACCCCCGCCGCGCGCCTCCGGACGGACGTAGAGGTCGTCGAGGTGCATGCCCCGGGTGCCGGTCCAGGTCGAGAAGAACGGAAACCACACCGCGTAGCCGACCACCTCTTTCGGGTCGTCGTTCTCGGCGATCAGGGCGTACGCGGCACGGTCCGAGCCGAACAGGGCCTCAACCAGCTGAGCATCAGTTGCTTTCGCTTGCTCGGGCGCCCGTTCGTACGCGGCGAGCTCCCGGATCATCGCCCTGATCTCCGGGACGTCGTCCACCACGGCCGCTCTGATCATGGAAGCAATCTACCCGCGCACGGCTACAGTCACGCTGACCGAGTGAGCCAGGAAGGGTGACTTCGTGACGTGCATCGTCGGGATCACGGACGGGCGGACCGTCACCGTGGGCGGGGACTCGGCCGGCAGCGACGGGTGGCACGTCGCGGTGCGCTCCGACTCCAAGGTGTTCCAGGTGGGCCCGTACCTGATGGGTTTCACGACCAGCTACCGGATGGGTCAACTGCTGCGCTACTCCCTGGACGTCGGCGAGCCCGACAACTGGGACGTCGACCGGTTCATGGCCACGACCTTCATCGACGCCGTTCGCGAATGCCTGACCAGAGGCGGCTACGCCCGCACGGAGGACGGCCAGGAGCAGGGCGGCCAGTTCCTGGTCGGCATCCACGGCCGCCTCTACGTCGTCGACAGCGACTATCAGATCGGCCACACGATCTCGGGCTACGCCGCGGTCGGCTCCGGCTACCTTGTCGCCCTGGGCTCGCTGCACTCCACCGCCAAATCCTCCGCCACAAGCCACGAACGCGCCGTGATGGCCTTGGAGGCGGCAGCCGAACTGACCGAGGGCGTGCGACCCCCTTTCACCGTGGTGCAAGCCGAGTAGAGGCCGGAAAAGCAGGCGCTCAGACCGCCGGAATGCGGGACGCTGTCGTTGTGGCCGGCCGGTGGAGCGTCATAGTCGATTGGCTGCAGCGCCACTGCGCGGGCGAGGCGGCGCAGGTGCGGCCGGGCGCCTCCGAGGCGGCGCAGGTGCGGCCGGGCGCCTCCGAGGCGGTTCTCGCAGCCGCCCAGCGCGAAGTCGGTGTGCCGTTCCCGGCTGACCTGCTGGAGTGGTGGCGGGCGGCAGACGGGATGGAGTGGGCCTTCGAGCGGGCGGAATGGCCGAGCGTCGGCGCCATGATCGATGAGACCGCGGAGGCCTTGACCACGGGTATTTTCCTGTGGCCGTCGAGGGCCGGCTCGAATGGGTTCCCGCCGAAGAACTTCGACGAACTGTGGTCAGGCCTCGTCGTACTTCTCCCAGAACTTGGTACGGAGTTTGTGGCGCACTAGTTCGTTCAGATCGATGCCGCCTCGGCGGTCGGACAGGTCGGTCAGCAGGGCCTTGTCGATGTCCCGGGGGATGGACGGCCGTCCGGCCACGAGTTCGGTCAGGGCCTCGGCGGTGGCGGACCGGCGGAAGGTGGCCAGGACATTGCTGACTACCGAGTCGATCTGCTCGGTCAAGTCGGCTTGATCCTCGAACATCGTCCCGCCGGGCTCGAGCAGGGGCGCCGGTTTCGGTCGCGGGCGCCAGCCCTGCACTTCGATCTTCGTGACCGTCTGGTCGATGGTTTCCGGGAAGATGGTTTTGAGGCCGTCGGCGGCGCGGATCAGGTGGCGGCTGATGGCGTGCGGCTTGTCCGTCGCGTCGGGGACGGCGAGCAGGATCACCTGGACGCCGTGGACCTGGGCCTCCTCGACGGCCTCGGTCAGGTCGTCGTCGCCCGAGACGAGGATGAAGACGTCGGCGGCGCCGTTGCGGGCGTGCGTCACCAGATCGAGGCCGATGCGCAGGTCGACGCCCTTCTGCTGGCCCTCCCGGCCGAACCGGCCGAGGCGCAGCTTGACGTTCGACAGTTCGCCGATGAACTGCTGCTGGTTGTCAGGCACGCCGTCGCGCGCGGAGTCGTACCAGTGCACTCGCAGCACCGGCAGCCCGGACAGCGCTTCAGCCTGCTGGACGAGCGCGTCGATCAGCGACTCGTAGTCGACCTGGATCCCGTTGCGGAACGACGTCCCGGTCACTCGGACGGCGGTGGCGCTGAGCAGATAACCGACGTCCACATATAGGGAGCACCTGGGCCTCACGCTCCACAGGATGCCATCAGCCGGGCACTCCGGTCTGGATAGGCTCGAGTCGTGGGGCGTGGTGAGGTCGCTAGGAGCGTGAATCTGCTGGTGGACTTCTGCGCGATGCGGGACGAAACGGCCTTGAACAGGGGAGCGGCTGACGTCGCGATTCTGTTCGGGGGCAGCATCCTGGCCGGCGGGGATGTCTTCGCGCGGGCGCTCGAGAACGGGGTGGCTCAGCGGGCGATGATTGTCGGCGGGCAGGGGCACTCGACCGATGCTTTACGGGCAGCCATGCGGCAGTCGATGGGGTGGGGCGACGTCGACGTCACCGAGGCTGCGCTTTTCCAGCGTTATCTGCGTGAGCGGCACGGCCTGAACGTCGATCTGCTGGGCACCGAGTCGACCAACTGCGGGAGCAACGTACGGGAAGCCTTGGACCTTTTAGATGCTCGAGGCGTGCCGCATGAGCGGATTCTGATCGTTCAGGACGCCTCCATGCAGCGGCGTATGGACGCGGGATTCCGATTGCTGGCGCCGCTGAAGACCGTCGTCAACTATGCCGCTCATCGGACGTACGTTGATGACGCTCTCAATTACCTCGATGCGCCGGCCGGAATGTGGGCGCCCGAGCGCTATTTATCGCTTCTCATGGGCGAGATCCCGCGGCTCGCCGACGGCCCGGATGGGTACGGGCCGTCGGGGCGCGGGTTCATCGCCCACGTCGACATACCGGACGACGTGTGGCGGGCCTATTCGGCGCTGAGGACGGCCGGTGCGGGCGTGGCCAGGGCGGCCGACCCGAGGTGGGCCTGAGGCTGCGCGCGACGCCAACGGGTCGAGACGGCGGGAGCCTTCTTCTCGACCGGGCGGCGGACGGCGGCCTCGCCCCGGTTCGGCAGGGCCAGGCGGAACACCTTGTACCAGGCCGACGCGACCTGTTTCGGCAGCGGGCCGCTGACATATGAGAGCCCGTACCGCTGGAACAGGTCCTGGATCTTCGGAGCGATCTCTTTGTAGCGGTTGCTCGGCATGTCCGGGAACAGGTGGTGCTCGATCTGGTGGGACAGGTTGCCGGTCATCAGGTGCATGGCCTTGCTGCCGCTGATGTTGGCCGAGCCGAGCATCTGCCGCAGGTACCACTCGCCGCGCGTCTCGCCCTCGATGGACGTCTTCTCGAACGTCTCGACGCCGTTGGGGAAGTGGCCGCACATGATGACCGAGTGGCTCCACAGGTTGCGAATCAGGTTCGCCGTGGCGTTGGCCGCGATCGTGTGCAGGAACGACGGGCCGGACAGGGCCGGGTGCACCACGTAGTCCTTGAGCACCTGCTTGCCGATCTTGCGGCGGACGGCCTTGAGCGCGGCCTTGAACTTCGGGTCCTTGCGGCGCTCCTTGGTGGCCAGGTTGCGGCCCAGTTCCAGGTCGTACGCGGCGATCCCGTACTCGAAGAAGCAGGCGTTGACGAAGTTGTAGAACGGCTGGCCCAGGTGCGCCGGGTGCCACTTCTGGTCCTCGTCGACGCGCATGATGCCGTAGCCGAGGTCGTTGTCGCGGCCGATCACGTTCGTGTACGTGTGGTGCAGCTCGTTGTGCGAGTGCTTCCACTGCTCGGCCGGGGAGGCGTGGTCCCACTCCCACTTCGTCGAGTGGATCTTCGGGTCGCGCATCCAGTCCCACTGGCCGTGCAGGATGTTGTGGCCGATCTCCATGTTCTCAAGGATCTTGGCGATCGACAGGCCGGCCGTGCCGACCAGCCAGGCCGGCGGGAACAGCGAGAAGAGCAGCACCCCGCGGCTGCCGAGTTCGAGCCCGCGCTGCCAGGCGATCACCCGCCGGATGTACGCGGCGTCCTTCTCGCCCCGGCTGGCCATGACCTCGTCGCGGATGGCGTCGAGCTCGACGCCGATCTGCTCGATGTCCTCGGGCATGAGGTGGGCGATCGGGCTGGTCTTCTGGCGCTGGATCGTGGTCATGCAGGGTTCCTTTTCACGCGTTGATCTTGCGATGGCCGGCGACCGGGTTCATCAGGCGTCGATCTTGCAGGGGCCGGCGGCGGCCGAGATGCATGTCTGTACGGGGATGCTGTCGCCCGGTTCGGCGACGGTCAGCTGGCCGTCGCGCAGGTCGCGCACGGCGCCCTCGCGCAGCGGCAGCACACAGCTGAAGCAGATGCCCATGCGGCAGCCGGACGGCATGAGCACGCCGGCCGCCTCGCCCGAGTCGAGCAGCGGCTCGGAGCCGTCGGTCTCGACCACGGTGCCGGACTGAGCGAAGGTGACCGTGCCGCCACCGCCGCTATTGATGAGCACCGGCCGGAAACGCTCGGTGCGCAGCAGGTGGCCGGCCTCGGCGTCGGCCCAGTGGGTCTCGAGGTCGTCCAGCATCTCGTTGGGTCCGCAGGCCCAGGTCTGCCGCTCGAACAGGTCGGGCACGAGCTCGTCGAGGTCGGCCGGCTTGAGGCGGCCGTCGGCCCGGGTGTGCCGCTCGATCAGCCGGATGCGACCTTCGGCGGCCAAAGCGCGCAACTCTGCGCCGAAAACGACAGCTTCGCGCGTTCCGGCCGAGTGCACGACGACAACATCGGACAACTCGTGCAACGTACTGCGCAACATGCCCATGACCGGGGTGATGCCGCTGCCCGCGGTCACGAACAGCGCCTTGGCCGGTCGTGGCTCGCACAGCAGGAACTCGCCGGCCGGGACGTCGAGGTGCACGATCGTGCCGCGTTTCATTTTCCGTACGACGTGAGTGCTCACCACGCCGTCGGGCACCGCGTTGACGGTGATCGTGAAGCGCCCGTCGCGCCGGGTGGGCGGACTGGTGATCGAGTACGAGCGCCACAGCCGCACGCCGTCGACGTCCACACCGAGGCGGACGTACTGCCCGGGCCGGTGCGCCTGCCAGCCGCGACCGGGCCGGAGCAGCAAAGTGACACTGTTATCCGTTTCCGGCCGGACGGCGTCGACCTTGGCCCGCAGCACGTTGGCGTTGCGCAGCGGGGCGACCACGTCGAGGTAGTCCGCGGGCACCACCGGCGTCGTGATCAGCTCGATGACCCGCCAGGCGCCGGATCGGACGTTGCGTATAACAGCCACGTAACAAGAGTCCTACGTCGCGGGAGTAGATTCCTGACCTACCGAAGTGAAAGTGACCGTATTATTTGTTCACGGGGGACAAGACGCGGCACCTAAACGGGAGAAATTGGTGTGACGGAGCCCCTACCAGATGTAAGAACTTTTCGACTCTCACCCGAGGTGGTCGCGCCCCTACGGGAACGGCTGCGCCACATCGCGTTGCAGACCATCTATGCCATCACAGCCGAGGTGCCCGCGTACGCGGATCCGTTCGCCGGCGAGCTCGGGCCGAAGATCGAGCGGGCCGTCATGGCCGCGCTGGGCACCTTCCTGCAACTTGTGTCCCGGGCGGAGGGTCCTGACCCGCAGTCACCGCTGGGGCCGGCCCTCGAAGGTGCGTACGCGCTGGGCCGGGGCGAGGCGCGCAACGGCCGCAGCCTCGACGCGCTGCTAGCGGCCTACCGGGTCGGCGCGCGCGTCTCGTGGCACGAGATGGCCGCGATCACTCTCGGCACCGGTCAGCCGGCCGCCAACATCGCGCACTTCGCCGAGCTGGTGTTCGCCTACATCGACCAGCTCTCGGCGGCCAGCGTGGCCGGACACGCCGACGAGCTGGCCTCTTCGGGCCGGGCCCGCCTGCGCCACCTGGAACAACTGACCCAGGCGTTGCTGGCCGGCGAGCCCGAGCACACGCTGGTGGCGGCCGCCCGGCGGGCCGACTGGTCGCCGCCGCGCACACTGACCGCCGTGCTGGTCCCCGAGCACACCGCTCGCACTGTGATTGACCTGCTCGATCGCCGCACGCTCGAGCTGAACGAGGCCGGACCGGGCGCGCCCGACTTCGCCGTGCTGCTGGTGCCGGACGCCTCGCGGGAGGCCCTGCTCGGCCTGCTGCGCGGTCAGGTTGCCGTGGTCGGGCCGGCCCGGCCGTGGCTGGCGGCCAAGGCCTCGTACGACCGGGCCGTACGCACCTTGCGGATGCCCGGGCGGACCGTCCGCACCGTGATCGACACCGAGGATCACCTGGTCGAGCTGGTGCTGACGGCCGACTCGCAGGCCCTGGCCGACCTGCGGGCGCGGGTGCTGGCCCCGCTGGCCGACGCCCCCGAGGACTCGGCGGCCAAGCTCGTCGACACGCTGCGGAGCTGGCTGCGGCACCAGGGCCGGCGCGAAGAGGTGGCGACCGAGCTGTTCGTGCACCCGCAGACGGTCCGCTATCGCATGACCCGCTTGCGACAGCTCTACGGCGACCGCCTGACCGATCCGGAGTGGATATCCGCTTTGACGATCGCCCTGTCGGCGCCCTCAGAGTTCGCTGTGTAAGTACACGGCCGTTGTGCTTGTGGCCGCGAGAGTACACAGAGTTCGTTAAGAAGCTCTGCGGAACCGGCCAGGGCGGGCGGCCAGCATCCTCGGCATGAGCGTGATCGAGGTACGGGGACTGACCAAGCGGTACGGGCCGCAGACAGTGGTGGACGACCTGTCCTTCACCGTCGAGGCGGGGCAGGTGACCGGCTTTCTGGGGCCGAACGGGGCCGGCAAGTCGACCACCATGCGCATGATCATCGGGCTGGCCGCGCCGGACCGGGGGACGGCCACGATCGGCGGGCGGAACTATCGCGACCTGGCGGTGCCGCTGGTCGAGGTGGGGGCGCTGCTCGACGCGGGCGCGGTGCACGGCGGGCGTACGGCCTACGACCACCTGCACGCGTTGGCGGTGAGCAACGGGCTGCCTCGCAAGCGGGTGGATGCGGTGCTCGCGCGTACGGGAATGGAAGGGGTGGCCGGGAAGCGGGCCGGCGGCTTCTCGCTCGGCATGCGGCAGCGGCTCGGGATCGCGGCGACGCTGCTAGGAGAGCCGCGGGTGCTGATCTTCGACGAGCCGGTGAACGGGCTCGACCCGGAGGGCATCCGGTGGGTGCGCGATCTGATGCGTTCGCTGGCCGCGGAGGGTCGGGCAGTGCTCGTTTCCAGTCACTTGATGAGCGAAATGGCGCAGACGGCCGACCACCTGATCGTCATCGGCCGCGGGCGGTTGATCGCCGACACGGCGGTGAGCGAATTGACGCGTACGAACGGGGAAGGCGCTGTCGTCGTCCGAGTGAGCGATCGTGCACGTTTCGCACAACAGTTGAGCGCCGCCGGGGCGACCGTCCGCGACGGGCTGGAGAGCTCGCTCGTCGTGTCCGGCATGAGCGCCGCCGACATCGGCCAGCTGGCCGCGTACCACGGGGTGGCGCTCAGCGAGCTGACACCGCAGCGGGTGTCGCTCGAGGAAGCGTTCATGGAGCTGACCCGCGACAGCATCGAGTTCTCGGGGGTGGCGGCATGAGCACGGACGTCGCTCCGCGGGCCGGCTTCGGCCGCACGCTTCAGGCCGAGTGGATCAAGCTGCGCAGCCTGCGCTCGACCTGGTACACGCTGGCCTGCCTGTTCGTGGTCGGGCTGGGCATCACGATCCTGAGCTCGAATGCGGCCGGGCAGGCTTGGGAGACGGCCACCGAGGCGGAGAGGCTGGCCTGGGACCCGACCGGGCGCAGCACGATGACGTACATCGTGGCCCAGCTCATCGTCGGGGTGCTCGGCATCCTCGTGGTGACGTCGGAGTACGCGACGGGGTTGATGGGCACAACGCTCACCGCCATGCCCCGCCGCACGCGGGTGCTGGCCGCCAAGGTGCTACTGGCCACGGCGGTGGCCTTGGTCGCCGGTGAAGTGCTCATGTTCGCCGCGTTCTTCATCGGCCAGCCGTTGATGGCCGGCCAGAA
Source organism: Paractinoplanes pyxinae (assembly GCF_026626335.1). Taxonomy (GTDB): domain Bacteria; phylum Actinomycetota; class Actinomycetes; order Mycobacteriales; family Micromonosporaceae; genus Actinoplanes; species Actinoplanes pyxinae. The sequence goes on from NZ_JAPNTZ010000001.1 coordinate 829,509, forward strand.
CGTGCCGACCGCGCACCTGAGCGATCCCGGCGTGGTTCCCGCAGTCATCGCGGGCGGCCTGTATCTAGGCGCGATCGCAGTGCTGGCGATCGGCCTGGGCGTCCTCATGCGGGCGACGGCCGGGGCGCTGGCCACGCTGGTCGGCATCGTCTTCCTGGTGCCGGCCGTGGCCGGGCTGTTCCCGTCCTGGATGTCCGGCGTCTTCGACTTCTGGCCCACGCTGGGCGCGGCGGCCCCGCTGGGAACGGTGCCCGACCCCGACTTCCCGCACCCGTGGCTGAACTTGACCGGCATGTGCCTGGCCATAGCCGCAGTGCTGGCGGCTGCGTTCATCGCTTTCCGCCGCCGCGACATCTGATGCCCCGGCGACTGCCCATGGCCAGGCTTCCGGTCGTCCGCCGGGTCGGCGAGGGTGCGGCGGCAGGCGTCGGGGCGGTGGTAGCCGTGGCCGGTACGGCGTTCGTCGCGCTGCTGCTGCTCGACGCGCGGCGGCTGGGGCGGCTCGACCGTCTGACGGCGGCGGTCGTCGCGATGGCGGCCGGTGCGCCGGCCCGGCTCGCCGCGACGCCGTCGGGCGGTTTGCCGGTTGCTGTACACAGCCGGATCGATCTGACGCCGTTGGGGATCAGCGTGGTCGGAGCGGTCGTGCTGGGAGCGCTGGTGCTACGCCGAGGACGCGAGGGCTTGCTTCTCCGCGGCGCCTCGGCGGCGGTCGCCTTCACCGCAGGCATCGGGATGGCCGCCTGGACCGCACGTGGACATCTCACTCTGCCGACCGGCGCGTCTGGGGCAATGGCGTCGCCGGCCTGCCTCACCGGCGGCGGATTGCCGGGCGGCCTCACGGGTGGCGAAGGGCTGCCAGGTGGCGGCGGGCTGTTGAGCGCGGGTGGGAGAGCCCTCGATGGTGGATTCGTCGTGGGTGTCGGCTCGGCGGTGTGGGGTGCGGCGTTCGGGGCGCTTGTCGTCGTCGGGTTGTGCTGGCTCGCTGCGCGGTTCCCGGCGGTCGCGGGCGGGCTGCGGGGTTTGCGGTGGCCGGCTGTCGGGGCTGCGGTCGTGCCCTTGGTCGGCGCATGGGTTGTCGGTGGGGCGGCGGCGGTCGGAGTCGGCTTGCTCGGGTTTCCTCTCGTCATGCTGAGCGGGCTGCCCTGGGACGTGCACACCGGCGGCATGCTCGCCTGCGTTCTGGACGGCGGAACTGAGTTACCGACGGGTGGCCCGTTGGTGCTGACATCCGCCGTCCTGGCGCTGGGCTTCGGCGTTGCGGTCACGGCCGGGATCTATCGCGGAAAGGGCTCGACTGCACATGTTGACTTGACTGACATGTTGATCCAGTCAACACAATCAACATGTCAGTCAACACGAGAGTCAACACATCCGGCGACGGCGGCGGCTGGAACCGCTGGTGCGGGCGCGCCGGGTGGTCGGGACCGGCCGTGGCGGGCGGCCCTCGTGCGGGCGGCCTCGGTTGGGCTGGCCGGGGGCGTACTGCTCGTCGTGCTGGCGGTGTTGGCGCGGGTGTCGGTCGGGCTTTCCGCTCAGGCCTTCATTCTTACCGTGCCGCTGGTTGACGTGCGTCTGGCGCCCGATCCGTGGGTTGCGCTCGGTGTCGGCTTGGTGGCGGGGGCGATGGGCAGTTTACTCGTGGCTGCGTTCGTAAGCTGGCGCCATGACGCCGCGCGATGAACGCCTGCTCGTGGTGGATGACGAGGCCACCGTACGGGAACTGCTTTCCGCGACTCTGCGGTTTGCCGGCTTCACCGTGAGCTCGGCCGGCACGGCCGCCGAGGCCATCGCCACGGCCACGGCGGAACCGCCGGACCTGGTGCTGCTCGACGTCATGCTGCCCGACATGGACGGCTTCGAAGTGGTCCGGCGGCTGCGCGAGCAACGCACGCAGGGACGCAGCGGCCCGGTTCCCGTGCTTTTCCTGACCGCGCGCGACCGGCAGGCCGACAAGGTGACCGGCCTTTCGCTGGGCGCCGACGACTACGTGACCAAGCCGTTCGACCTGGAGGAACTGATCGCCCGGATCAACGCGATCCTCCGCCGCACCAGCGGTTCCCACGCGGGCGTGCTGACGGTGGGCGCGCTGAGCCTCGACGCCGAGGGGCACCAGGTCACCCGGCACGGGAAGCCCGTACGTGTCTCGCCCACCGAATTCCGGCTGCTGCGTTACCTGATGGAGAACGCCGGCCGCGTCGTCACAAAGGCGCAGATCCTCGAGCGGGTGTGGCACTACGACTTCGGCGGCGACGCCAGCATCGTCGACACGTACATCTCGTACCTGCGGCGCAAAGTCGACGCCGAGGAACCGAAAGTTATCCACACCGTGCACGGCGTCGGTTATGTGCTGCGGGAGCCTCGAACATGAGCTTGCGTGTACGACTTCTGCTCATCACCACCGCCCTGCTGCTCGCCGGGCTGGCCCTGGCCGGCGCGGTCGTGTCCAGCCGGCTCGAGCACTACCAGCTGCAGCGGCTCGACACCCAGCTGAGCTCGCTCACGTCGCTGATCTCGTCGATCCCGGGCGCCGGCCCTCGGCCCGAGCCCGTCGCCAACCCTGATCTGCTCGACTCCGCACTCGATCTGATCGGTGCGCCGTACCTCGTCTATGTGGCACCGGACGGCCAGGTGATCGAAGGCATCCGCTCGTCCAAGCTCGATCGGGCCGGTCTTCCGGCCGCGGCCGACCTGCGCGCGCTTCCCACCGACGGAAGGGGCGTCTTCCTGCCGGCGGCCGACGGCTCGGACCGCTGGCGGGCCGTCGCCGAGCACACCACGGGCTGGAACGGGACGGTGATCGCGGCGGCGCCGATGGCCGAGGCCGACGCCACGGTCGCCCAGCTCCGCACGACCAGCCTGGCCGGCGGCGGAGCGCTGCTCGTCGTACTGACCGGCCTGGCTTGGTTCGCCCTCGGCCGGGGCCTGCGGCCGCTGCGCCGCATCGAGCACACCGCGGCCGCTATCGCCGCCGGCGACCTGACCCGCCGCGTGCCCGAGCTGGCCGCGCCCGGCACCGAGATCGGTCACCTGGCGGGCTCGCTCAACACGATGCTGGGCCAGCTGGAACGCGCCTTCGCCGACCGGGCCGCCTCGGAGGCGCGGATGCGGACCTTCGTGTCGGACGTGAGCCACGAATTGCGTACGCCATTGTTTGTCATCAAAGGTTCGACCGACCTGCATCGCATGGGCGCCCTGGCCGAGCCGGCCGACGCCGACGAGGCCATGCGCCGCATCGAGCGCGAGGCGACCCGCCTGACCGCGCTCACGGAAGACCTGCTCCTGCTGGCCCAGCTCGACGACGCGCCCGAGGGCCAGCTCGACCGCGCCCCGATGGACCTGCGCACGCTGGCCACCGACGCCCGGCACGATTTGCACGCGCTCGACCCGTCCCGCCCGGTCGAGCTGACCGGTCCCGCCGGCGCCGGCCCGCCCGGCCCGGCCCCGGTCGACGCCGACGAGGCTCGCCTGCGCCAGGTGGTCGCCAATCTGGTCGGGAACGCGGTCGCCCACACACCGCCCGGCACGGCCGTACGCATCGGGGTGGGCATTGTGGATAACCGGGCCGTCCTGGACGTCATCGACGACGGCCCCGGCATGGCAGCGGATCAGGCCGCCCGGGTGTTCGACCGCTTCTACCGTACGGACCGGTCCCGCACCCGAACCGGCGGCGCCTACGCCGGGCTGGGCCTCTCCATCGCCCGCTCGCTGGCCCGCGCCCACGGAGGCGACATCGAGCTGGAAACCGCCGTGGGCAAAGGCTCCCGCTTCCGCCTGTCCCTGCCGGCGACGCCGTAATTGCGTTGTGGCCGGCCGCCACTCCTGTCACTCTGATCTTGGCCCCGGCGGCTTCAGAAGAAAGCGCTCACGCAGCGGGTGCATTGGCCGTCCAACCACGCTGATCCGCTGCTCTCCCGGCGTCCGATCCTTCACATCGGAACCGCTACGGGGCCACCCTTACGTTCTTTCAGAGGTGAACCATGTCCAAGACCCACGAGGTGATCGTCCACAGCGGATACCGCGGTCTTCGTTACTCCGACGGCCGATTCGTCGACGTGCTCGAGCCCGGCCGCTACGAGCTGCCCAAGCGACGCTTCCCCGGGCAGCGCATCCCGCGCGTCGCGATCGTGCCGCTCGACGTGCGCGAGCGCGAGCTCAACATCAAGGGCCAGGAGATCCTGACCGCCGACAAAGTTGCCGTACGGGTCAACATCGTCACGCACTTCCGGGTGATCGACCCGCAGGCCGCCGTCGAGCAGGTCGCCGACTACGAGGACCGCATCTACAGCGACGTGCAGCTGGCCGCGCGGCGCTCGCTCGCGTCCATGACCCTCGAGGCCATCCTGACCAACCGCAACCAGCTCAGCGAGGACATCCTGCGCGACGTCGAGGGCGTCTCGGCTGGGTACGGCGTGCAGATCATCCGGGCCGACGTGAAGGACCTGGCCTTCCCGGGCAACCTGCAGGAGATCATGAACCGGGTCCTCACGGCGCAGCGCATGGCCGAGGCCCAGATGGTCGAGGCCCGTACGCGGGCCGAGCGCGAGACGCTGGAGGCCGAGTCCGAGGCGAGCGCGAAGCGGGTCGCCGCCGAGGCCGACGCCGAGGCCAAGCGCATCCGGGCCGACGCCGAGGTGGACGCGCTGCGCCGGCTGGCCGCCGCGGCCGAGGCGTACGCGCAGCACCCGGCGCTGCTGCGGCTGCGCGAGCTCGAGACCCTGGGCACCCTGGGCACGAACGCCGCCGCGCGCCTGTACATCGGCTTCGACAAGCACGCCGACCTGGGCGAGTAAGGCGGGTAGCCCAGGCTGGCGCGGGCTTCGTAAGCTGTCGCGCGATGTGTCGCCGCGGCGGAGGTGGAGCGTGAAGGTACGGGTTCGAGGCCTGGTCCTGGCCCTGTTCATCGCGCTGGCCGGCGCGTACGTCGGCGCCTTCGCCGCGGCGCGGATCGGCATCGAGCACGTGCCGCCGCTGCAGGCCGAGGGCCTGGCCGCCACCGCGTTCCCCGGGCTGCGGGTCTTCGGTGGCGGCGAGCCCGAGGCGATCGAGCCGTTCGGCGACGGCGAGGGCGTCAAGTACGGTTCGGTGGCCTACTGGGTCAAGCACACCGACGCGACCCGGGACGTGGCGACGTACGCGGCGGGCGCACGCGACCGGCTGGCCGCCGCCGGCTGGCAGATCCACGACTTCACCGTGCCCGCGCCCGAGCCGCTGGTCGACGGCGGCGCGCAGTACGAGGCCACCTTCTGGGCCACCAAGCCCGGCCTGATCCTCAACTTCTCCGATTACTACTGGACGGGCCGCCCCTCGTACGACTCGCCGGGCGCGGCCGCGTTCGACATCTGGCGGTCGCCGCCCTCATGGATCACCACCGTGACGTGGGGCGGAGCGGTCGCCGGCGGGCTGGTGGCGCTGCTGCTCACCTGGTGGGTGAGCCGTCACGCCGGCCGGGCCCGCCCGTTCGTGGCCGGGGCGGCCGTCGTGGCGCTGGTCTTCCTGCTGCCGAGCACGATGCGGCCGGGCGAGGAGATGCCCGGCGACAGCCCGTGGTGGGGCGGCTTCTACAACCTCGGGTTCGGGCCGGCCCTGCTCTCGGCGTTCATCGCGGGCCTGATCCTGGTGGTCACCCTCGCCCAGACCCGGCCGGTGCGGGCCGCGCTGAGTTTCGCTGCCGGGCTGGTCCGGCGGTGGCCCAAGGCGGCGGTCGCGGCCGTGGTGCTCGTGGCGCTCGCGTTCGTGGTGCCCGGTGTGCTGCGGCAAAGCGGCGTGACCGGCCCGGCCTGCCGCCCGGCTGGACTCCCGGCCGAGGCGCCCGCCACTGAGACCCGTACCAGCAAGCACGTGAAGATCTTTGTCAGCAACACCGCCACCGAGCAGGAGCGCGCCCTGATCGACGCGGCGATCTTCCGCAGCCGGTCGGGGAGCCTGGGCGAGCTGATCTGGCAGCCGGATTCGGCGGGCTTCCGCGAGACGTACTGCGCCGGCGGTTCCGTCCCGAAGGACGCCGTGGCCGCGCTGCCGTACTACTTCGACGTCGAGCTGGCCAACCCGGCCTATCTGCCCGCCCTCACCGAGGAGGTGACGGGCCTGGCCGGCGTGCTGGCCGTCCATCGCACACCGTGAGTTCGCCTCGATGTCAGAAAAGCGAGCCGCGGCGGTTCTAGCGTGTCGCCGGGCGCAGATTGATGGTTGTGGATGCCCTGGCCGCACTGCTCGAGCCCGGCCGTTACATCCTGCGCCTTCTGCCCGACGACGGCTGTCGCGCGGTCGCCGAGTCGGCTCCATTCACGACTCGCCGGGCTCTCTTAGCAAAAACGGGGGAGGCGCGCCGGTCAACGGCGTAATGCAAGCCGAACCGCCGCCCGATGCGCGCCGTGGGGTCAGGATGCGTCGAGCCCTTCGGCGGCCAAGATCAAGACGTTTGACGCTGGTCCAAATGTCCTGAATGCACCATTCTTGAATCAGCTCCGGATGACGGCGTCGCACCCTTTCGGACACAGGACCAATGGCCGGAAGTCCGGGCTCGCTGTGCGAGGCAGGCCCGGCTCCGCGGTTCGACGCCGGCGTCCGGAGCCCCTTTGCCTTATCAATCTTCCGTGTCGGTTATCACCATGCCGACGCACCCATTGACGTTCTCGGCCGTCGATGGAAAAGATGGCCTTCCGGAAGCGGAAGGGGCATCGTGTCATGGCGAAATTGATCGCGTTGCTGGGGGCCGGTGCCCTGATTCTGGGCTTTGCTCAGGCGAATCCGCCGACGACTGAGGCGCCGGCAACCGTTACGGTGGCCGCCGCGACTGTTCAGGCGTCGGCCGCGCGCAAAACTGTCGCGCTGACCTTCGATGACGGACCGTCCAAGTACACGCCGCAGATTCTCGACATTCTGCGGCGGAACAAGGTCAAGGCGACGTTCTGCATGCTCGGGAACAATGCCGGATCGTACAAGAAAACCGCGAAGCGCATCGTCCGGGAAGGGCATCGCGTCTGCAATCACAGCCGCAATCATGCCGATTTCACGACGCTGTCCACCAGCGCGGCGCGTTCGCAGGTGGTGTGGACCCAGCGAAAGATCAAGAAAGTGACGGGCCGCACGCCGCACGTTTTCCGTTTCCCGTACGGGTCGAGCAACTCCCGCACCCGGGCCGTCGTCCGTGACGAGGGGCTGCGCATCGTCGGCTGGACGGTCGACACCCGCGACTGGAGCCGCCCCGGCACGTCCACAATCGTCAGCCGGGCCGTCGGCAAGACCCGCCCCGGCGGCGTCATCCTCATGCACGACGGCGGCGGCAACCGCAGCCAGAGCGTCGCCGCCCTCGACAAAATATTCAAGCGCCTGAAGGCCAAGGGCTACACGTTCGTCCTGGCCTGAGGTCTTTCGTCAAAGGGGGGTGGGGTTTTCCCCACCTCTTTCTCTCCGGTCTGCCGGATGGCTCCGCCAAGATCACCGGAGAAGCATGGCCGCATGGTGATTTCCCCCCTCGTGGGCCTGCGGACGGCGGTGGCCGGGCGCGATCGCGGGCCGGTCGGCCATCCGCTGCTCAGCGGGGTGTTCGTCGCCGCGGCGCTGGGCTCGGCGCTCCTGGTCTACGTCAACACCGGCGGGGTTGAGCTGGTCGTCGTCCAGATCGCGCTGGCTGCCGGGGTAGCGGTGCCGATAGCGCTGCTGCCGCACCGGCCGCTGATCGCGTGGCGGCTCGCCATGGTGGCGACGCTGCTCAACCTGCCGCGCGAGGTCGCTCCCGACGGGCTGTCCTGGCCCTGGCATCCGCTGCAGCTTGTCGTTCTGCCCGCGCTGGTGCTGTTCATCGCGCTCGTCCACCGGGGTGCGACGGTGATCTGGGTCGTTCTGCTCACGTCCGCGACGACGATGGGCCACCTCGAGCCGTCCCGGGCGCTACCCGTGGCGGCCTCGGTCGTCGTGCTCGCCGTGGTGGGCGACCAGGTGCGCCGCCGCGTCGAGGCCCAGCACAGCCTGGTCGCCGAGCGGAAGCTGACCGCGGCCGAGCAGGAACGCAGCGCCGTCCTGGAAGAGCGCGTCCGCATCGCCCGCGAGATGCACGACGTGGTGGCCCACCACATGTCCATGATCGCCGTCCGGGCCGAGACGGCGCCCTACCGGCTGAGCGGCGAGCCCGAGACGCGCGACGCCGAGTTCGTGGCGATCGCCGGCGCCTCGCGGGCCGCCCTGCAAGACATGCGCCGCCTGCTGGGCGTGCTGCGCAGCGAGTCCGCGGACGCCGACGCGACGACGCCGTCACCGGGCCTGGCCGACCTGGCGGCCATGGTGTCCGCCGCCACCGCGTCCGGGCTGCGGGTCGTGCTTCAGGCGCAACCGCCGGTCGGGCGTGCTGCGGCCGCCGTTCCGCCGCTGGTCGGGCAGGCCGCCTATCGCATCGTCCAAGAGGGGCTGTCCAATGCAACACGGCACGCTCCCGGCTCGGTCGTGCGGGTCAGCGTGACTGCGGACGACGCGGCGGTGCGGGTCCGGGTGCACAACACCGCTCCGGCTGGGCCCGTCTCCCGGTCGCGCGGCGGCGGCCACGGCATCAGAGGCATGCGCGAGCGGGCCGGCGCCCTGGGCGGCACACTTTCCGCGGGCCCGGCCGATGGCGGCGGCTACAACGTGCACGCGGTGCTGCCGCTCGCCGCGGGGGAGGGCCGGCTCAGAGCCCCGGGAAGCCGCTCAGCAGTTGGCGCAGGTGCATGACTTGGCGGGGAATGAACTCGGCGATCGTGGTGGCGACGACGTCGCCGGCCGCGTCGAGGTCGGCCGTGATGCGGCGCACCTGGGCAGTGGTCAGGCCGTCCGGCTCGGCGCCCAGCCCGTAGACGATCTCGTTGCTGTCGATCGTGTCGACGTCGAAGTGGACGGCGACCCGCGAGCAGCCGGTGCCGGCCAGCCAGTCGAGCAGCGGCCGCGTCGACGTCCGCAGGTCGTCGGGGTGAAACGAGCTGATGCCCCACTCGCTCACGTGGCCGATGCTGTCGTCGTCCCAGGCGTGCAGGCCGACCAGCGCCACCCGCTCGGGCGGCACGGTGGCCGGCAGCAGGCGCAGCACGTCGGGATCGCCGTGGCCGGTCAGGGCGGCGACGGCCATGGCGTGGAAGCCCGGGTACTCGTCGGCCGGGGTGCCGACGTCGGGGTGCGAGTCGATCCACACGATCGCCAGGTCGTCTGCGTAGCGGCCGGCCATCGCGGCGAACGGCGCGACGCTGACCGCGCACTCGCCGCCCAGCGTGACGATCCGCTCGGGGTCGTGCCGGCGGATGACGTCGAGCGCACCCTCGAGCTGTGCCAGCACGACGTCCTTGGCCTCGATGCCGTCCCGCTCGGCCAGGCCGGTGTCGTCCATGGCCACCGGCACGGCCGCGGTCGGGCCGTTGTGCGGCGGCAGCACCGCCTCGAGGACGGCCGATCCGACCGCATAGCCACGCCGCGCGACGTCGAACGGAAACTCGGGCGCAAGGTTGCGTACACTACTGGTTCCCGCGCCTTGCCACTGTGGCCACAGCAAACGGAGTTTTGTCCCGGACATAGCCCCTCAATCCATGGTCAAAACGACCCGAGTGATGTTTACGACAGGGTGGATTCTGATACGTCGCCCGTCAAACGTCTGGTAAACAACGTGCATGGCGTTTGAGTGGTCGACGGTCGGCACCGTCCTGGTCAAGGGTGTCCGCCTCGGCTACCGCGAATGCGGCGACCCGGCGGGCGTGCCCGCGGTGCTGTTGCACGGCACCGGCAGCAGCTCCTCCACCTGGAACCGCCTCGCGCCCCGGCTGGCCGACGCCGGCCACCGCGTGATCGCGTTCGACCTGCGCGGACACGCCGGTAGCGTGAAGACGCCGGACTACCTGCTGGCCAGCCTGCGCGACGACCTGCTCGGGCTGCTGCACAGGTTCGACCTGCGCGACGCCGTCCTCATCGGCCATTCGGTCGGGGCGTACGCCGCCCTGGCCGCCGCCCAGCACTCACCCCACCTGATCTCGCGGCTGGTGCTCGAAGACCTGGCCGCCCCGCCCCGCCACCTGCCCCCGTTCCACGGCGGACTGCTCCGCCTGGTCGCCGCGGCCGGCGCCGTGGTCACCGCGCGTCCCGGGCACGCGCTGGCCGTGATGGGCTCGATCGTCCTGCAGCTGGTGCGCCCCGACCCCGCCTGGTGGTCCCGCCTGAGCGGGGTGCGCCAGCCCGCCCTGGTCTTCTCCGGCGGCCCGACCAGCTGCATCCCACCCCGCCGCCTGGCCGAGATGACCGCCGCCCTCCCCGACGCCCGCCTGGCCACGATCCCCGTCGGCCACCGTGTCCACAGCCTGGCCCCGGAGGCCTTCCAGGCCGAGGTCATGGCCTTCCTGAACGCCACCGAGCCGGCCCGCGCGTAGGCCGCCGCTCGACCCTCGCGCCCGGACGGGGGCATGATCGAGGTAGTTCGGGCACTTGTAGTCGCTATGGCGTCATTCATGTTGCCGCTTCGGTGTGATCCCCAGTAGACCGGTGAGCAGACACCGACCGTCACGCAGACCGGGTGGTCCATGACCTCGCCGAACGACCTTGCCGCGCTGCCGGACCCTGGGCCGGCCCGGAGCCTGGACGACCTCGTGGGGCTGCTGCGTGCGCTGAAAATTTGGTCCGGCAACCCGTCGTACGAGGCGATCACGGAACGGGTGAACGCGGAGCGGCCGGCTCGGCGGGCGACGGTCAGTGACTGCTTCCGGCTCGGGCGGCGGCGCGTCGACAACGACCTGTTCATCGCCGTCGTGCGGGCGTTGTGGGGCGAGCGCGGATACGTCGCCCAGTGGCGGCAGGCACTGCGCGTGGTCACCGGGGAGGCGCGGGCGGCGGCCCAGGTGCGTACGCAGGAAGTCCTACCCGCAGACCTGCAGGAGTTCACCGGCCGCGAAGCCGAGCTGGCGCTGCTGCGGCGCGAACCGGGCGGCGTCACCACCATCGAGGGCATGGCCGGCGTCGGCAAAACGCAGCTGGCCGTGCGCGCGGCCCATCTGTTGAGCGCCGATCACCCGTACGAGCAAATTCTGTTCGTCGATCTGCGCGGTTTCCACATCGATCCCGCGCAGCCGCCGGCCGACCCGTCCGCCGTGCTCGACAGCTTCCTGCAGCTGCTCGGCGTGCCTGCCCGGCAGATTCCGTACGAGCTGACGGCGCGCTCGGCTGCCTTCCGTGAGCAGCTTGCTGGGCAGCGTGCGCTGATCGTGCTCGACAACGCCGCCGGCGAGCAGCAGGTGCGGCCGCTGCTGTCCGACTCGCCGCTCTGCCGCACGCTCGTCACCAGCCGGCGCAGCCTCGCCGATCTGGGCGCCGCCACCCGCATTACCGTCGACGTGTTCACCCCCGACGAGGCGCGCGCCTTCCTGACCCACGCCGAACGCCCGACCTCCAACAGTGCCGGTCGCTTGACCACGAGGTCGCTCTCCCGCGACGCCGAAGGGGACGCGGGCGCGCTGGCCCGGATCGCCGAGCACTGCGGTCATCTGCCTCTCGCGCTCGGCCTGGTCTCGAGTCACATGCGCGCCCGGCCCGGCTGGACGCTGCACGACCACGCCGACCGCCTAGACCAGAAGCACCGCGACCGCCGCCTAGAAACCGGCGTCGAGCTGGCGCTACGCCTGTCCTACCAGGGCCTGCCCCCCGACCGCCAACGGCTGCTGCGCCTGCTCGCGCTGCACCCAGGTCAGGACTTCGACGCGTACGCCGCTTCCGCCCTGGCCTCCGCCTCAGCACCCTCCATCCCGACCCTCGCTTCAGCGCCGGCTTCCTCTTCCGGCCTCTCCTCGGCTTCCGCCCGAGCCTCGGCGTCCGGGCCGGCGTCGGCTTCCGGCCTGACCTCAGCTTCTGCGCCGGGGTCCGCGAATGCGCCAGGGCTCGCGTCGGCTTCGGGGCCCGCGTCCGCGCCGGGGCCCACGCGGGCGTCCGCGCCGGGATCTGCGTCCGCACCGGGATCTGCGTCCGCGCCGGGGTCGGCGCCTGCCCCGGCCTCTGCCTCCGTTCTGGACGGGGCCGGCCTCGATGACGTCGCTTTGCAGTTGCGGCGGCTTGTTGAGGATCACCTCCTTCGGGAGCCGCGCGAGGGTCGCTTTGGCTTTCATGATCTGGTGCACGCGTATGCCCTCGAGGTTGGCGCGGATGAGGACAGCCCGTCGGAGCGGCGGGCCGCCCGCACTCGCCTGATCGACTACTACGTCGCTACCGCCGGCGTGGCCATGGACACCTTGCATCCGGCTGAGAAGCAACGCCGCCCCAAGGTTCCGGAGATCGCGCACCCGCAGCCCAGGCTGGATGAACCCGAACAGGCGCGGGCCTGGCTTGACGCGGAACGGGCCGAGTTGACCGCAGTCGCTGCGATGGTGGGATGGCCGGAGCACACGCTGCGGTTGTCGGCGACGCTGTTCCGCTACCTGGACGGGGGCCACTACAGCGACGCGCTCACCATTCACGGTCACGCCCAGGCCGCGGCCGAAGCGCTGGAGGACCCGGCGGCTCAGGCGCAGGCCGTGCTCGGGTTCGGCACGACGCACAGCCGGCTCGGTCGCTACGAGGAGGCGGGGGAGTACCTGCGCCGGGCGTTGGAGCTGTTCCTGCAGGCCGGTGACCTGCTCGGGCAGGCCCGGGCGCTGGCCAACCTGGGCAATGTGGACGCCCGGCTGGCTCGCTACGCGTCGGCCGCCGACTACTACGCCGGGGCCATGCGGACGTTCCGCGACGCGGGCGACCCGGCCGGCGAGGCCCGCGCGCTGGGCAACCTCGGCACGGTGGAGGAAAGGCTGGGCCGGTACGACTCCGCGGCCGGCCACCTGTCGTCGGCTGTCTCGCTGTCGCAAGGCTTGGGCGACCGTACGGGCGAGGCGCAGGCCCTGGACAACCTGGGCTCAGTCGAAACGGCTCGGGGCCGGCCCGAGGTTGCCGCCATCCACCACGAGCGGTCGCTCACGCTTTTCCGGGCCCTGGGCAACGAGTCGGGCGAAGCCTGGGCCCTGTACGGCCTGGGCGCGGCCCACACCCTGCTGGGCCGCACCGAATCGGCCACCGACCTGCTGGAACAGGCGCTCGCCCGGTTCCATCAGGCGGGCGACCGCGACGGCGAGACGTGGGCCCACAACGGCCTGGGCGAGGCCGCGCTAGCTGCCGCCGGCCCTTCTGAGGCCGCCGCCGGCCCGTCCGAGGCCGCCGCGCGCCCGTCCGAGGCTGCCGCGCTCCTGTCCGAGGCCGCCGGTCACTACACGACAGCGCTGGCCCTGGCCGAAGAGACCGGCCTCCGCGACCAGCAGGCCCGCGCCCATGCCGGCCTGGCCCGCGCCCTCGACCTCCCCGTCCACGCCGACCGCGCCCGCGCCCTGTACGACGAGCTCGGCACTTCACCGCCCTGAGCGGCGAACCGCTTGCAGGACGCAATCGGTGGGCTTAGGGTGCTCACCAGTTGCATGTGGCAACCGGTTATCGAGGAGGCAGTCATGCCGTACGTCACGGCCGACCTTTCCGTGTCTGTCGACGGGTACGCCGCGGGCGTCAACCAGGCGCTGGAGAAGCCGTTCGGCGACGGGCCGGTCGACGAACTGCACAAGTGGATGTTCGAGACGCCCGACGAGAATGCCGCCGAACTGGCCGGGATCACCGCCGCCGACGCGTTCATCATGGGCCGCAACATGTTCGGGCCGGGCCGTGGTGACTGGGATCGGGATTGGACGGGCTGGTGGGGGCAGGATCCGCCGTACCAAAAACCGGTTTTCGTCCTGACCCATCACGAGCGGGACGATCTGCCCATGCAGGGTGGCACGACGTTCCACTTCGTCACCGGGGGCATCGAGGCGGCCTTGAAGCAGGCGGTGGAGGCGACCGGGGACGGCACCATCGCGATCGCCGGCGGTGCGGCCACCACCAATCAGTACCTGGCGGCCGGTCTGATCGACGAGCTGCGGCTGCACGTCGCGCCGGTGATCATCGGCGCCGGCGAGCGGCTGTTCGACGGCGTCCCGGCCGGCAAGCTGCGGCAGGTCTCGTCGCGCGGCGCTTCCCTGGTCACCCACATCACCTACGAGGTTGTCCGCTGATGAAAGCACTGCTCACTTCGTCCGGCATCAAAAACTCCAGCATCGAGAAGGCACTGGTCGACCTGCTGGGCAAGCCGATCGCCGAGGCCGACGCGTTAATAGTGCCCACCGCCATCTATCCGTTCCCGGGCGGGCCAGGCATGGCCTACCGGGCGCTCACCGGTCAGGGCACGTCGCCGCTGAGCGGCCTGGGGTGGAAGTCGCTGGGAATCCTCGAATTGACGGTGCTGCCGAACATCGAGGAGGAAGCCTGGGTGCCCGGTGTCCGCGCCGCCGACGCTCTTCTCTTCTGGGGCGGCGACCCGTTGTTCCTCGCCGAATGGATGCGACGCTCCGGGTTGACCGCCCTGCTGCCGAGCTTGCGGTCCGAGGCCGTGTACGTCGGGGTGAGCGCGGGAAGCATCGCGGCCTCAGCCACCTTCGTCGAGACCTACACCGAACCGCCCCGCGACATGGAAGGGCGGCACGTCTCGTTCTCCACGCCCGAGGGCGACGTCGACCGCCTGCTGGTCACCGGTCAGGGCGCGGGACTGGTCGACTTCGCCGTGATCCCGCACCTCGAGAATCCTCACCACCCGGACGCCTCGCTGCCCAACGCCGAGAAGTGGGCCGCCCACATCCCGGCGCCGACCTACGCGATCGACGACGAGACCGCCATCAAGGTTGTCGACGGTGTCGCCGAGGTCGTCTCCGAGGGCCAGTGGAAACTGTTCCAGCCCGTGACGGGATAGAACTCGACGCGCGCCGCGGCCGGTGGATCCGCTAGGGCGGTGCGGACCCACCGGCCTGCCTGAGGCCGCGCTACGCGGTCAGAGCGCCTGGTCGGCCGCGCCGGAGGTGCCCTCGCCGGTGGATCCGTTCTTCTCGGGGCAGTCCCACTGCGTCGCCGAGCCGGATCCGGTGCCCGCGCCCGGCGTGGCCGCTCCACCGTTGTCGACGGTGACCTGGACGGCCGGCTCGGCCCGCTCGGGTCCGGCGGCCAGGGCGGTTCCGCCGACGCCGACCGCGACGGCCGCCGCGCCACCCGCGACGGCAAGTCCGATGATGGTTCTGGTTCGCATGCTCACTCCCGACTCTGCTTCGGTTGTCAGTGCGTCCCAGAAAACCAAGGCGCCCCGAAAATTGACCGAAGCGCCCGGCCCGGCGCCACATCGCCGGTCGGCGACAATCTCGTCCATGACGTCGTTCGAGCTGGCGTGGCCGCACGACCATTACGGTCCCGGCACGACGGAGTGGCTCACGATCGCCCGCGAGCCCGACGGGCAGTGGTGGTACGACGGCTTCATGGTCGGGCGGGTGCCGATCAGCGGCGGCGCGGAGCACGTCGCGGCCTTCGCTCGCTGGCTTCCGGCAGATCCGCCGGCCGGTACGAGAAGGACTTCCCGGTGCTGAAGGACGACAGGCCGGTGCCCGGTTTCTGGAGCCCCGACATGCTGATCGACCTCGACGTGATGCTCGGCCGGGAGCACGCCGGCGGCCCGGAATACCTGGTCGTGTGGCCGAGCGGCTACTTCCCCGAGCTGAAGGTCGGCGCGGACATCAGCGGCGAACTGCACTGGGAGCCGGTCGACCGCAACCGCCTGCACAACCAGGCCACCGCCCTGCTCACCGCAGCTCAGGAAGCGCGCGGCTAATCGGGGTGTGAGCGGCGTGGTGGGGGGTGCGCGGCGGCCTGTGCCGGGCCGCCGCGCTGGTCCACGTAGGGCTGTTAGCTGCAGGCGGTGCCGTTCAGGGCGAACGCCGTCGGACGTGGGTTGCTGCCGGTGTGGGTGGCGTTGAAGCCGAAGCTCACCGTCGCGCCCGGGGCCAGGCTGCCGTTCCAAGCCGTGTTGGTCGCGGTGACCTGCGTGCCCGACTGCGTCACCGTCGCCGACCAGGCCTGGGTGACGCGCTGGCCCGCCGTGAACGGGAAGGTCAGCGTCCAGCCGTTCAGCGCGGTCGGGCCGTTGGTCACGGTTACCGTCCCGGTGAAGCCGCTGCTCCAGTCGTTGGTGGAGTAGGCGACCCGGCATCCCGCCGGCTGCGTGGGTGTGGGCGACGGCGAGTCTGTCGGATGCGTCGGAGTGGATGGGCTCGGTGAGGGCGTGGTCGGGGTCGGCGTCGGCGTGGTCGGCGTCGGGGGAGGGGTCACCGTGCCGGGCTCCGAGCCCCACACGCGGGTCGCGCCGTCGTACAGCGTCACGCCCTGGTTGGGGCCGGCGGCCGCCTGGTAGGACGGGTCGTTGGCCGGGGTCCAGGTGCCGCCCTCGACCACGCCGATCTTGAGCTGGACCTCCATGCGGTGCGCGGACTGACCGGCCGGCGCGATCGTGTAGCCCGTGCAGTCCACCTCGACGTACCAGATGTCGCCCGAGTACTGCTTGGCCGCCGTCGGGCCCGGGCAGCCCTGCGTGTACGGCGACGACACCGTCAGGGCGGCGTCCCCGTCACGCGTGAAGTAGTAGCGGAACTTGCCCGCCGTCAACGCCCGCGCCGGGAACGCCGACTTGTTGTAGACGACCGCCTTGATCCCGGTCGACCGGGTCTCGTTCTGCATGACCGTCGTCTCGACCGAGAGCTCGGGAATGTCCGGCCTCTCCGCCACCGGGAATCCGGCCGCCGGGGCGCCACCGTATTCGCCGTACAGCCGGGCCAGCGCCGACGTGAATCCGGCGTTGTAGTCGGTCGCCACCTCGTTCATGACGTAGTCGCCGCGGCTGTCGGTGTATTTGTCGTCCGGCGCCGACGGGCCACCCACCAGCGCTCCATAAAGCACATGCCGCGTTTGCTCAGGCACCTGCTGGCTGTCCCACCACGACCCGTGCGCCGTCCGGTGATGCGGGTTCTTCGGCGCATTGGCTCCGAACCCGATCACATAGCTGCTGTTGCGCGGATTGGCTCCCAGCGCGTAGTCGATCTGCTTGACCGCGAAGTCGTGATACCGCTGTTTCCGTGCCGCGTCAGTGAGCCCGTCGCTGTAAACCAACGCCACGAACGCTGTGTTGGCCGCGTACCGCAGTGCTCCCCACGTGTCGACCACGACCATTCCGCCGGGCGACGTGCGTACCTTCTCGCCGTTGACCCCCACGGTGAACCAGTCGAGCCACCGGTTGGCGTCGTCCACGTACTTCTGCTTGCCGGTCAGCTTGGCCAGCAGCACGTAATTGCCGTACTGCTTGTTGTCCCACGAGATCGTCCACTTGTACATCTTGGTATTGGTCTGGTTCTCGTTGCCCTGCGCGTCGTATCCGGCCTCGGCCTTCGCCAGATAGGAGGCGTCCCCGGTCGCCCGGTGCAGCCAGATCGCACCCCACACCAATTCGTCGGCATAACCGCTCCACGACTTGTAGAACGCCGTCGCGTCGGTGATGCACTCGTGATAGCTCTTCCGCACATTGTCGGCGAACGCATAGAGCTGCTTGGCATGGGTCAAAAGCGTTTCCGCGTACGTCGGATCGGTCGCGCGGAAAACCAGGGAGCTCGCGGCCATGGCGGCCGCCGTTTCCGCCGCCAGTTCCGTTCCGCCGCACGAGGCGTCGATCTTGTACGCCGGACGCGCCATCGGCAGAACCTCGGCCGGCCCCCACCACTTGTGGTCGTCGTCGCCCTTGCCGACCTGGCCGTAGAGGACGTTGGCCGACGGGTGCGCCTTGATGAAGTAGTCGTTGGGCACGCGCAGGTTGTTCAGCAGGTGCGTCAGCTGCCCCGAATCGGCGTACGCGGACCGGTTCTCGATCGCGCCCCAGGCCAGCATCGTGGTGGTGAACGCCATGGGCAGCCCGAACTTCACGTGGTCGCCCGCGTCGTACCAGCCGCCGGTCAGGTCGAGGCCCACGTCCGAGCCGTCGCGCATCGCCGAGTCGCCCCGCCACGAGACCCGGTTCCAGGCCGGCTTCTTGCCCGACACCTGAGCCTCGTAGAAGAACAGCGACTTCTGCAGCGCTTCGCCGTAGCTGTAGGCGGGCGCGGCGGCGGCGCCGGCGGGCGCCGCGAGACCAACCAGACCGAGGACGAGGACGGCCAACACGGCGCGCAGTTTCACGGGCACCTCCGGTATAGAGCATCATCGTTACATGGGAGCGCTCCCAACGTCCAGAGCCGAAACGGGAAGGCAATCGATCAACGCTCAACATAAAGTTGCGTCGATTTTCGCGTCGAAGAGGAATGGTCCTCCGAGGGCCGGGTACCCGGCTCTCGCTCCCATCGAGAGGATCTGTCCCATGTTGATCAGAAAAGCAGCGCTTGCCCTGGGTCTGGCCGGAATGTTCCTGGTTCCCGCCACCGCGGCCCAGGCGGCGCCGTCCGACCAGGACGCGGCCTACCTGCGGGCCGCGCACCAGTCGAACCTGGCCGAGATCGCCGGCGGCAAGCTGGCCCAGCAGAAGGGCGACAGCCAGGACGTCAAGGATCTCGGCGCCCGGTTCGTGGCCGACCACACCAAGCTGGACGCCGCCGTGCGGCAGACGGCCTCGCAACTCGACGTCGACCTGCCCGGGGCTCCCAACGAGGAGCAGCAGGCGCTCGCCGCGAAGTACCAGCAGGCTTCGGGCGACGACTTCGACGCCCTGTTCGTCTCGACGCAGATGGACGCGCACATGAAGGCCATGGCCAACGGCCAGAAGGAGATCTCGCAGGGCTCCGACGCCGCGGCCAAGAAGAACGCTCAGGCGGCGGCGCCGGTCATCGCCTCGCACCACGAGCTGCTGAACGACGCCGCCCGCGCGGTCGGCGTCCCGGCCGGGATCGGCACCGGCACCGGCGGCGAGGCCGCCAGCCGGACCTTCACCACGCCGGTCGTGGCGCTGCTGAGCCTCGGCGTGCTGCTGCTGGTGGCGGGTGCTGTGCTGTTCCGGCGGCGTCTGTTCGTCCGGGCATGACCGAACCACTGTCCGGTGG
The DNA here is from genome assembly GCF_026626335.1 of Paractinoplanes pyxinae. Taxonomy (GTDB): domain Bacteria; phylum Actinomycetota; class Actinomycetes; order Mycobacteriales; family Micromonosporaceae; genus Actinoplanes; species Actinoplanes pyxinae. The sequence goes on from NZ_JAPNTZ010000001.1 coordinate 848,444, forward strand.
CCGGCGCGCGGCAGGCTGGGCGGCACTTGCCGCCGGCCTGTCGGCGCTGGCCGCCGGCGTGGCCCTGGCCATCCACAGCGGACAACCGCCGGAGGACGCCGGCGCGCTGCCGGTCGCCGTGGCCGCGCCCCAGTCAGTGACGCCCAGCGGCAAGCCCGCGCCCACCGCAAAGGCGCGCAACGAAAAGAAGCCCACCCAGAAGGCGCCAACGCCGCCGGCCTGGGCCACCCCGACCCGCGTCGCAATCGGCCAGTTGAAAGTGGACGCCCCCGTGCAGGCCGTCGGCGTCCGGGCCGACCGTTCGCTGAACGTTCCGGACGACGGCGCCCGGCTCGGCTGGTGGATCGGCTCGGCGACCCCCGGCTCCCCGCGTGGCACGGTGGTGATCGCCGGCCACGTGGACACCGCCGAGGACGGCCCCGGCGCCCTGTTCCGCCTCGAGAATCTGAAGCTGGGCGCGACGATCCAGGTGCGCGCCGGCGACCGCGTCGTCGCCTACAAGGCCGTGGCCCGCCGCAGCTATCCGAAGCAGCGCCTGCCCAAGGAGCTGTTCGCCGCGAACACCGCGCCCCGCCTGGCCTTGGTGACCTGCGGCGGCTCCTTCCACGACGGCGTCTACAGCCACAACGTCATCGTCTACGCCGAGCCGGTGTCGTCCCGCGTGTAGCGGTGCTTGACCCCGCGCGGGAAGAACTCCGGGTCGTCGGCGGCCCGCAACTCGATCTGCGGGAGCTGGTACGCCGCCGGCACGTAGTGCGCGAACTCGCTGTTGAGCCGCAGCAGCTCGTCGCGGATCGACTCTGCGGCCAGGCGGCGCCTCTCCTCGGTGGGTTCGGCCCCGGCGGCCAGTTCGACCACGACCTGAAGACGGCCGTCGATGTCGGCGTCCTCGACCGTACGCAGAACGAACCGGCCCGTCGTCCAGCCGCTGACCGCCGGGCGCTCCAGGCCGACGGTGACGTTCTCGGGATAGATGTTGGCGCCGAAGAACGACACCGTGAACAGCGATCGCCCGAAGACGTAGACGAATGGCAGCCGCGGACCGTCGCCCGGCTCGAAACCGTGCTCGCGGCAGAGACCCAGAAGCTTCTCGTACGGCAGGACACCACCCTCGTCCGCGATGTGATAGCGGACCAGCGGCACCAGGCCGTCGGCGCTGAACACCAGGGTGCCGTCGGGCGCCGTCTCGAACAGGCGGGTCGACGGGTCGTACTGCACCAGGGTGGGCAGCCGGGCGTCGCCGAACAGAGGAGTGGCGATGTCGGGCCGCTCGGCCAGGAAGCGGCGGATCCGGACGCTGAGCGGGGTCTCGTTGCCCAGCACCCCGGCGTCGGCCGTGCCGTAGAGCGACGCGATGCCGCTGACCGGGTCGGCCACGCCCGCCCGCTCGGCCACCAGGCTGCGCCACTGCTCGCTGAACACCTCGCCCGCCAGCACGAGCTTCACATCGTACGAGGGCCAATCGACGCCCCGGCTGAGCCCGGCATCGATGACGTTCTTGACGAAGGGCGGATAGCCCAGCAGCACGACCTGCTCGAACGAGTCGCCCAACTCGCCGATCACGCGCAGGATCTCGCCGATGTCGTTGCCCGGCGCGGCCACCGTGACCGGATAGCCGATCACGGAGAGCTGACGGCAGGCGGCGACGGTGTACATGCCGCCGACCCAGTTGCCCAGCGCGAAGCAGACCACGGCCAGCGTGCTGCGGTCGCCGATCTGGAAGCCCTCGTGGAAGATCTGCTCGAACCGGGCGGTGACCGCCTCCTCGTCGTTGATGGAGCGCGGCCAGACCGTGGGCCGGCCCGACGAGCCGGACGAGAGGGCCACGACGGCCGCCGCTTCCAGCCGCCCGGCCCGGCAGCGATCGGGCAGCGGATATTGCTGGTGATAGTTGGCCTTCGTCATCAGCGGTATCTCGGACGGGTCGCGCACCGCGACGGCCTTGACGCCCTCGGAGCGCAGAAAACGCGCGTACGCGGGCACCCACTCGGCCGCGTCCTGGAAGAGCCTGAGCACCGACAGCGGTGATTTCCCGTTCATAGGAGCCACGTTCTTTTTCTGAGCACGGACTGTCAAGGGACTGTGAACTCCTTGTGGTGTCGATGCTCTACCCTGACCTCGGCGTTCGGGCGGGGAAAGGCAGGCCAATGGCTACGGCGACCGTGGTTTTCCTGGTGCTCGGCGCCGTCGGTGTGGTCGTGCTCGCGCTCGCCCTGCTGGGCGGCGAGCTGATGAGCTTCCTGCACTTCGGCGACGGGCCGGTCTCGCTGGAAGTCGTGGCCGGTTTCCTGGGTGCGTTCGGTTTCGCCGGAGCCATCGCGGCCGAACTGCTGGGGGCCGATTCGCCGGGCGCCATCGCGCTCGCCTCCGTCGTCGGGCTGGCCGCCGCGGTGCCCACCGGCTGGCTGGCCTTCCGCCTCTCCCGGGCCGCGCGCACCATGCGTACCGACGCCACCCCCACCCGCCAGGACCTGGTCGGCAGCCTCGGCGTGATCGTCACCGCCGTACCGGCCGGAACGGGTTTCGGCGAAGTGCGCATCCTGCTCGGCGGCCAGCCAATCAAGCTGTACGCCCGTTCGCAACACGCGATTCCCCTCGGGGCGCAGGTCTTCGTGATCGAGGCGCCGTCCGACACGAGTGTCGTTGTCGAGGAAACCCTCCGGGTCGACGAGACCCCTCACCCTGGAAAGGTATAGATGTCGCCTCTGCTCATCGCCATCGGCGGTGCCGTCCTCCTGATCCTGCTCATCGTCCTGTTCGTGCTGTCCCGCATCAAGGTGGCCGGCCCGAACGAGGCGTTCATCATCACCGGCCGCAAGGGCCGCACCACCCAGTCGGCCGACGGCACCAGCAGCACCGACCTGTCCGGCCAGAAGGTCGTCATGGGCGCCTCGGTGTTCGTGCTGCCGGTCGTTCAGAAGCTGCAGTCGCTCGACCTGTCCAGCCGCCGCATCGACGTCAGCATCCGGGGCGCCGTGTCCAAGCAGGGCATCCGAGCGGAGCTGCACGGCGTCGCGATCGTCAAGGTCGGCGGCAACGAGGGCGCGATCCGGGCCGCCGCCCAGCGCTTCCTGCACCAGCAGGCCGAGATCGAGGAGTTCACCCGCGAGGTGCTGGCCGGCGCCCTGCGCTCGATCGTCGGCCGGCTCACGGTCGAAGAGATCATCCGCGACCGGGCCGCGTTCGCCAGCGCGGTGGCCGAGGAGGCCGAGCACTCCATGACCAACCAGGGTCTGGTGCTCGACGCGTTCCAGCTGCAGGACATCGTGGCCGAGGGCTCGTACCTGCAGGACCTGGGCCGGCCCGAGGCGGCCCGCGTGCTCAAGGACGCGGCCATCGCCGAGGCCCGGGCCCGGCAGCAGGCCGAGCAGGAGCGCCTGCTGGCCGAGGAGGCCATCGCCGAGGCGCAGCGCAACCTGTCGCTCAAGCAGGCCGGCATCCAGGCCGAGATCGACGCGGCCAAGGCGAAGTCGGCCGCGGCCGGCCCCCTCGCGCAGGCCGAGCGCGACCAGGCCATCCTGGCCGAGCAGCAGAAGGTGGCCGAGCAGAACGCCGAGCTCAAGCAGCGTCAGCTCGACACCGAGGTGCGCAAGCCGGCCGACGCCCAGCGCTACAAGGTCGAGCAGGAGGCGGAAGCGGCCCGCGCCGCGGCCGTGCTCGGCGCCGACGCGCAGCGGCAGGCCACCATCGCGGCCGCGCAGGCCAGCGCCGAGCAGGCTCGCCTGACCGGTGAGGGCGAGCGGGCCCGCCGGGCCGCGCTGGCCGAGGCCAACGCGATCGAGGGCGCCAAGGAGGGTGAGGCGGAGCAGCGCCGCCGTTCCGCGATCGCCGAGGCCATCGAGCGCGAAGGTGCCGCCGAGGCCGCGGCCATCCTGGCCCGCGGTGGCGCCGAGGCCGAGGCCATGGCCCGCAAGGCCGAGGCGTTCGCCGCGTACGGCGAGGCGGCCGTGCTCGACCTGCTGGTCCGGGTGCTGCCGCAGGTCGTCGAGGCGGCCGCGGCCCCGATGGGCTCGATCGACAAGATGACCGTCATCTCGACCGACGGCGCCTCGTCGCTGACCAAGTCGGTGGCCAGCAATGTGGCTCAGGGCCTGCAGCTGGGCACCGACCTGACCGGCATCGACCTGTCGGCCCTGCTCAGCAGGCTGGGCGCGGCCAAGGCCATGAACGGCACGACGCCCGAGATCGAAAAGGAGCACTGACCCCCGGTCAGGCCGGCGCCGCCAGCACCCGTACTGGCGCGCCGGCCTGCCAGGCGGCGATGTCCTCGACCACCTGCTCGTACATGCCGCGCAGGCTGCCCTCGGTGACGTACCCGAGGTGGGGCAGCAGCACGGTGTGCGGGGCGCCGCGCAGCGGGTTGCCCAGCGGCAGCGGCTCGGTGTTGTAGACGTCGAGCCCGGCCCCGGCGATCGTGCCCGCGGTCAGCGCGGCCACCAGCGCCGACTCGTCGACGATGGGCCCGCGCGACGTGTTCACCAGCACCGCCGACGGCTTCATGGCGGCCAGCTCGGCCTTGCCGATCAGGCCGGTCGACCGCTCGCTCAGCTTGAGGTGCACGGTCAGCACGTCGCTCTGCGCGAAGAACTCGTCCTTCGACACCAGTGTCGCCCCCGCCTCGGCCGCCCGCTCGGCGGTGAGGTTCTGGCTCCAGGCGATCACCCGCATGTCGAAGGCCTGCCCGATCCGGGCGACCTGCGTGCCCATCCGCCCCAGGCCCAGTACGCCCAGGGTGCTGCCGGCCAGGTCGGTGCCCACGGTGGTCTGCCAGCGCCCGTCCCGCAAAGCCTTGTCCTCGGCGACGACGTGCCGCCGGCAGGCCAGGATCAGGGCCCAGGTGAGCTCGGCCGTGTTCGAGCTCTTCGTGTTGCCGTACATGGAAGTGCCGCAGATCGTGACACCGTGCGCGACGGCCGCGTCGAAGTCGACGGCCGCGTTGGCCATGCCGGTGGTGACGAGCAGTTTCAGCTCGGGCAGCCGCTCGAACACTTCGGCCGGGAACGCCGTACGCTCCCGCATCGCCACCACGACGTCGGCGCCCCGCAACGCCGCCACCAGCGCGTCCTGCCCGTCCAGGTGCTCGTGCCGCACCTCGACCTCGGCCCCGGGCACCGAGCCGAAGTCCCCGTACTCCCGGGCCACCCGCTGATAGTCGTCCAGCACCACGATTCTCATGCCCTCACCGTAATGGCCGGAGATCAGGAGTCCTCGAACTGTCATGAGACCGCCGGGTTGACGACCGACCGGTCGCGTAGGCTTGGTGTCTGGTGTGCCGGGAAGCCTGGTCGGCGATGTGATGACGTCTGCCCTGCGAAAGGCTTCTTGTGGCACACCTGTTCAGTCGTGGGAGTTGGCCCGAGGCCCGGCGGATCGCCGAGGTGCTGCGCGCCGAGACCGTCGGCGGAGTGCTTCTGCTGGCGGCTGCGGTCCTTGCGCTGGTCTGGGCCAACACCCCCTGGTCGGACGCGTACTTCGACCTGGCCGGCTGGGTGGTCGGCCCGCACGCGCTGCACCTTGACCTGTCGCTCGCCACCTGGGCCGCCGACGGGCTGCTGGCCATCTTCTTCTTCGTCGCCGGGCTCGAGCTCAAGCGTGAGTTCGTCGCCGGTGACCTGCGCGACCCCCGCCGCGCGGCGCTCCCGGTGGCCGCGGCGGTCGGCGGCATGGCCGTGCCGGCCGTCATCTTCGCCGTGGTCGCCTCCCGCGATGGCGGCGGGGCCTTGAGCGGGTGGGCGGTGCCGACGGCCACCGACATCGCGTTCGCGCTGGCCGTGCTGGCGGTCATCAGCACCCACCTGCCGGCCGCGATGCGCACCTTTCTGCTGACCCTGGCCGTGGTGGACGACCTGCTGGCCATCACGGTCATCGCGATCTTCTACTCGTCGTCGCTGCACTTCGTGCCCCTGGTGCTCGCCCTCGTCGCGGTGGCCGTGTTCGGCCTGCTGGTCCAGCGCGGGGTCAGCCGGTGGTGGCTGCTGATGCCGCTCGCCGTGGTGGCGTGGGCCTTGGTGCACGCGTCGGGCATCCATGCCACCGTGGCCGGCGTGCTGCTGGCCTTCACGGTGCCGGTCCGCGACAAGAACGGTGGCGCCCACGGCATGGCCGAGCGCTTCGAGCACCTTTGGCGCCCGGTGTCGGCCGGCGTCGCCGTGCCGGTGTTCGCCTTCTTCGCGGCGGGCGTGTCGATCTCCGCCGCCGGTGGTCTCGGCGCCGGGCTGACCGACGCCGTGACCATGGGCGTCATCGCCGGTCTGGTGGCCGGCAAGGCGATCGGCATCACCGGCTCGACCTGGCTGGTGCAGCGGTTCACCCGGGCTCAGCTGGCCGCGGGGCTGAGCTGGTGGGACGTGCTGGGGCTGGCGTTGCTGGGCGGCATCGGGTTCACCGTGTCGCTGCTGATCGGGGAGCTCGCGTACGGCGCCGGCTCGCAGCGGGACGGGTTCGCCAAGATCGGCGTCCTGGCCGGATCGTTGCTGGCGGCGCTGCTGGCGACCGTGGTGCTGCGCATCCGCAACCGCCACTACCGCCGCCTGTGCGAGGAGGAGAGCGTGGACGCGGACGCCGATGGCGTGCCCGACGTCTACCAGGTGCCGAAACCGGGCTGATCGGACACCCGCGGTGTAGGTTGATCGGCGGTGTGCCGGGAAGTCCGGTCGGCGATCGATGACGGCTGAGCAATCCCGGGGGATCCATGAGCGCGCTGGCCTGGTTCGCCGTGGCCGTTTTCACAATCGCCTACGTCCTCATCGCGACCGAGAAGGTCGGCCGGGTGACGGTGGCCCTGGGCGGGGCGTCGATCCTACTGGCGGCCGGCGCGACGAACGCCGAGCACGCCTTCTTCTCCGAAGAGTCGGGGATCGACTGGAACGTCATCTTCCTGCTGCTCGGGATGATGCTGATAGTCGGCGTGCTCAAACGAACCGGCCTGTTCGAGTACGTCGCGATCTGGGCGGCCAAGCGGGCCCGGGGCCGGCCCTTCCCGATCATGGTGATCCTGATCCTGGTGACCGGCGTGCTGTCGGCCGCGCTCGACAACGTCACCACGGTGCTGCTCATCGCCCCGGTGACGCTGCTGGTCTGCGACCGGCTCGGCATCTCGCCGGTGCCGTTCCTCATCGCCGAGGTGTTCGCGTCGAACATCGGCGGCGCCTCGACTCTGGTCGGAGACCCGCCCAACATCATCATCGCCAGCCGGTCGGGGCTGACCTTCAACGATTTCCTGTCGGTGCTGGCGCCGTTCGTGGTGGTCGTCCTGGGTGTCCTCGTGCTGCTCTGCCGGCTCATGTTCCGGTCGTCGTTCCGCTACGACGCCGAGCGCGCCGAGCGGATCATGGCGCTGCGGGAGAGGGACGCCATCCGCGACCGGCGCCTGGTCGTGCTGAGCCTGGCGGTGCTGGGCGCGGTGCTCCTCGCCTTCACCCTGCACACCTGGCTCGGCCTGGAGCCGTCGGTGGTCGCGCTGCTGGGCGGTCTGTTGCTGCTCCTGCTGTCCCGGCTCGACCCCACCGAGATCGCCCAGGACGTCGAGTGGCCGACGCTGGTCTTCTTCGCCGGGCTGTTCGTGATGGTCGGTTCGCTGGTCGCCACCGGCGTGATCGACACGCTGGCCCAGGCCGCCACCGGCGCCGTCGAGGGCCGGCTCTGGCCGGCGACGCTGCTGCTGCTCGGCGGGTCCGGCGTGCTCTCGGCCATCGTCGACAACATCCCGTACGTGGCCACGATGAGCCCCATCGTGGCCGAGCTCGTGAACAACGCCGGCGGCAACGACAAGGCGCAGGTGCTGTGGTGGGCGCTGGCGCTGGGCGCCGACTTCGGCGGGAACGCCACCGCCGTGGGCGCCTCGGCCAACGTGGTCGTGCTGGGCATCGCGGCCCGCGCCGGCCATCGCATCACGTTCTGGGGCTTCACCAAGTACGGGCTGATCGTCACCGCGGTGTCGATCGGGCTGGCCGTGCCCTATCTGTGGCTGCGGTTCTTCGCCTTCTGAGACCTTCGGCGGCTCACTGGCCGAGCATCCGGTCCAGCAGCGCGTCCAGGCTGATCGCGCCGGTCATCACCCGATGCCGGTCGACCACCGCGACCAGGGGAACGTTCGAGCGGGCCATCACCGACGCGATCTCGAGAGCGGTGGCGTCGGCGCTCACCGCGGGCAGCTCGGGCCGGTTCCGCGGCAACAGGTCGGCGACCGTCCGGTCACCGAGGCCGTCGAAGATGACATCGGCCGCGGCCTCGTCGACCACCCGGGCCAGCGCGGGGTCGTCCTGGCAGTACGCGGGCAGCGACATGCGCAGCACCTGGGTGCCGGCGAGCACGGTCAGCGGGCGGCCCTGGTCGTCGACCACGATGAGGCCGGGCAGGTCCTGAGCGGCGAGGATCTTGACCGCCTCGCGGGCCGGCATCGTCTCGGTGACCGTGCTCATCTGCGTCGAAACGTCGCGCGCTCGCATTCGTCGACCATACGCGCGGCCGTCAGCTGCTCGATGTTCCGAACTGCCACACCGTCGACGAGCGGTAGGTCTCGCCCGGCCGCAGCACTGTCGACGGGAACGCGGGCTGGTTGGGGGAGTCGGGGAAGTGCTGGGTCTCCAGGGCCAGGCCGTCGCCCTGGCGGTAGAGGCGGCCGCTGGTGCCGATCATCGTGCCGTCGAGGAAGTTGCCTGAGTAGAACTGCAGGCCGGGCTCGGTGGTGGAGACGGTGAGCGTACGGCCGCTGACCGGGTCGGTCACCTCGGCGGCTGTGGTCAGGCCGTCGTCGGTGCGGTCGAGGACCCAGTTGTGGTCGTAGCCGCCGGCGTGGCTCAGCTGCTCGTCGCCGGTGCGGATGCGCTCGCCCACGGCGAACGGCTCGCGGAAGTCCATCGGCGTGCCCGCCACCGGGCGCAGTTCGCCGGTGGGGATCAGGTCGGCGCCGACCGGGGTGAAACGGGCGGCGTGCAGGCGCACTCGGTGGCCGTAGATGTCGCCGGTGCCCTCGCCGCCGAGGTTGAAGTAGCTGTGGTTGGTCAGGTTGACCACGGTCGGGGCGTCGGTGGTGGCCTCGTAGTCGATCCGCAGGGCGTTGCCGGCGTTCAGGGTGTAGCGCACCGTCGCCGTCAGGGTGCCGGGGTAGCCCTGGTCGCCGTCGGGGCTCACGAGCCGCAGCTCGACCGCGTCGTCCGTCCCGGTGGCCGTCCAGATCCGCTTGTCGAAGCCGGTGGCCCCGCCGTGCAGGCTGTTCGGGCCGTTGTTGATCGGCAGCTCGTGGGCGGTGCCGTCGAGCGTGAAGCGGCCGCGGGCGATGCGGTTGCCGTAGCGGCCGATGAGGGCGCCGAAGTACGGGCCGGGGTTGTCGACGTAGCCCTGCAGCCGGTCGAAGCCGAGAACGACGTTGGCCGTCGCGCCCGTTCGGTCGGGCACCTCGACACTCTGGACGATGCCGCCGTACGTGAGAACGGCGACCCGCATGCCGTCGCTGTTGGTCAGGACGTGGCGGTCGACGGGGCCTTCGGCGGTCGTTCCCCAGTGCTCGATCATCGTCCCACCCTAATGATTGACTTCGTTCCAGGCCTTTGACAACGTTGTAAAAGATCAATGAACGTCAGGGTCTAGGAGTTCGGGTGCTCAGATCAGCAGTGGCTGCCGCGCTGGCCGCAACGTTGTCCGTCGCCGGGCCGGTGCCGGCCGAGGCGCACAGCAAGACGCAAGTGACCTCGGGAAACGCTCGGTTCCAGGTGTTGTCGCCGACGCTGATTCGCACCGAGTACGCCGAGGGCGGGCGGTTCACCGACGCCGGCACCTTCAACGTGGTCGGGCGGAAGGCCTTCTCGCCGGTGCGCTTCACCCAGCGTACGCAGAAGGGCTGGCTCACGATCGACACGGGCGCGGTGACGCTGCGCTACAAGGTCGGCTCGGGCCCGTTCACGGCGGACAACCTCGACGTCAAGCTGCGCGCCGGGAAGCAGACCGTGAGCGCCCAGCCGTGGGCCGGGCACTATCCGCCGGACTGCGTGGCCGGCACGCTGTGTGAGGCCGAGGCGCTCGATCTGCGCGGGCCGGGCCTGGCCACCGACCACACCGGATACACCGGCCGGGGCTTCGCGGCCGGATTCGCCAACGCGGGCGACGCGGTCGTCTTCACGGCCACCAGCGGCGGAACGTTCGACCTGGTCGTGCGCTACGCCAACAGCACCGGCGGGGACGGGCAGAACACCACCCGTACGCTGACCGTCTCGGCCGACGGGCAGAACCACACGCTGACCCTGCCGCCCACCGCCACCTGGGACACCTGGGCCGAGGCGCGGGTGCCGCTGACCCTGCCGGCCGGCCGCCACGAGGTCAGCGTCGTGCGGACGGCGACCGACACCGGCAACGTCAACATCGACAGCCTCGCGCTGGTGACGCCGGGCGCGGCCTATCCGGCTCCGACGCCGCCCGCGCCGCAGCCGTGCGCGTTCGGGACCCTTTGCGAGGCCGACGAGGGCACTCTTTCCGGCGGTGCCCGCAGCGCTTCCGACCACAACGGATACTCCGGCGACGGTTTCCTCGCCTCGCTCGAGCGGGCCGGCGCGTCGGCCGCGTACACGATCACCGGCGTTCCCGCGCGAGGCACGTACGCCCTGCAACTGCGGTACGCCAACGGAAAGCAGGCGCGCGCGATCTCGGTCAACGGCCGCAGTGTGACGCTCCAGCCCACCAGCAGCTGGGACTATTGGCGTACGGTGCCGGCGCCGGTCATGCTGCAAGCCGGAACCAACACGGTGCAGCTGGACTGCCCGACCGACGACAGCTGCAACGTCAACATCGACACCATTGCCGTCACGAAATCGGGCGCTCCGCTGCTCGCCCCGCACGCGCCGCTCGGCGGTTACCGGCGTGGCCTCGACGGTGTCAACGGCGCCGCGCTGACCGAGCCCGGGCTGCTCTATCAGGACGGCTGGTCGCTGCTCGACGATTCCGCCTCCGCTCTCTACGACCCGGCGAAGAAGAAGGTCACGCCGCGGACGACCCAGGGCCAGGACGGATATGTTTTCGCGTACGGCCAGAATTACGCCCGCGGCCTCAAGGAGCTCTCGACGCTGACCGGGCCGACCAAACTGCTGCCGAAATGGGCCTACGGCGTCTGGTATTCGGAGTATTACGACCGTACGGCGGCCGAGTTCCAGCAGATCGCCGAGCGTTTCCGCACCGAGGGCGTGCCGCTCGACGTGCTGATCGTCGACACCGACTTCAAGGCGCCCGACAAGTGGAACGGCTGGGCCGTCGACAAGTCGCGATTCCCGGACATGAAGGCCTATCTCGCCTGGGCCCGCAAACAGGGATTGCACACGAGCCTCAACATCCACCCGAGCATCCTCGGCTCCGACCCGCACTTCGCCGAGGCGCAATCAACGGCGAAAGGCAAATTGCAGCGTACGGGTTGTAACGGCGGCGCCGACTGCTATGTGTTCGACTTCGGCGACCCCGACCAGCTCAAGGCGTACTTCGATCTGCACGACGGCCTGGCCGACCCCGACTTCTGGTGGCTCGACTGGTGCTGCGACGCCTCCCGCTCCTCGCTCGAGGGCGTGACCCCGGACGCGTGGATCAACCAGCAGTACGCCGACCGCGACGGCTTCGCGTTCTCCCGGGCGTACGGGTCTCTGCAGGCCGGCGGTTACAGCAGCCCGACCGCGGTGCCGACCGGACCGTGGGCCGACAAGCGCACCACGCTGCACTTCACCGGCGACACCGTCTCGACCTGGGAGACGCTGCAGGCCCAGGTCGGCTACACCCCCGGCGAGTCGGCCGCCACCGGCCTGGCCGCGGTCAGCCACGACATCGGCGGCCACACCGGCGGCCTGTCGACCGAGCCCGGCGCCGAGCCGCAGAGCACCAAGCTGCCCGACGACCTGTACGCCCGGTGGGTGCAGCTGGGCACGTTCCAGCCGATCGACCGCCTGCACTCCAACCACAGCGACCGCCTGCCCTGGCAGTACGGACCGGCCGCCAACGCCTCGGCCAAGAAGTTCCTCAACCTGCGCAAGAAGCTGCAGCCGTACACGTACAAGGCCGCGGCCGAGGCCACGCGCACCGGGCTGCCGATCACGCGCCCGCTCTACCTCGCCTACCCGAACGAGCAGGAGGCCTACGCCACCGCGGGATCCGAATACCTCTACGGTCCCGACCTGCTGGTGGCCCCGGTGACCACACCAGGTACCACCGCCACGACAACGGTGTGGTTCCCGCCCGGCACCAAGTGGACCGACTACTTCACCGGTCGCACCTACCGCGGTGGCACCACCCAGCAGATCACCACCACGCTGGACACGATGCCGGTCTTCGTCCGCTCCTAGCGGTGGCGATGGTGGCGGTAGCCGGAGGTCAGTGACAGCGCGGCCATGGAGATCAGGGCGCTGACCACCAGCAACGTGCCCAGCAAGATGTCGACGAGCATGGCTCACCCCTCCTCCGCCTACCATGGGCGCGCAGGAGGGGTGGAGTCAACCCGCTTCGCGTGACAAGAGACTCGGAAACTTGGCCGGGTTCAAGATCGTGGGCTAGTGTGCGCGGCGAGGGGAGTACCTCGCAAAGAGCGTTGCGGTCATCACGGGCATCTCGGCATGCCCCCGTGCGCTCGCCTGTCACACCGGCAGGTGAGGGAGACCTCGGACGATGGCGCACATCTCCGAGGAGGCTCCCTGATGTCGCATAGTGTCACCCTCGCCGCCCCGCTCGAAACTGTTGCGTCCCCGCAGTTGTGGATCATCAGCATCGCGGTTCTGCTGGTGCTTCTGGCCGCCGACTTCTTCGTCACCCGCAAGCCGCACGACGTGGCCATGCGCGAGGCCGTCGGCTGGTCCGTGTTCTATCTGACCCTGCCGGCCATCTTCGGGCTGGTGCTGTGGTGGGCGTACGGCAGCAAACCCGCGGTCGAGTTCTACACCGGTTTCGTCGTCGAGAAGTCTCTGTCGGTCGACAACCTGTTCGTCTTCATGCTTCTGCTCGGCGCGTTCGCCGTTCCCTCCGCCTTGGCGCAAAGAGTTCTGCTGTACGGCATCGCGGGCGCACTGGTGCTTCGGGGTGTCTTCATCGCGCTCGGCGCCGCCGTGCTGCAGGCCGGAACCTGGGCCTTCCTGCTGTTCGGGGCCGTGCTGCTGGTGACCGCGATCAAGGTGATGCGGGACGCCCGCAAGGGTGAGGACCACGAGGTCGACATCGACAACATGCGCAGCGTCAAACTGCTGCGCCGGTTCTTCCCGGTCACGAAGGAGTACCACGGCAGCAAGATGGTGATCCGCCAAGCCGGCCGCCGGGTGCTGACGCCGCTGGCCGTCGTGGTGGTGGCCGTGTTCATGACCGACATCGTGTTCGCCGTCGACTCGGTTCCCGCGGTGTACGGCGTGACCGAGGATCCGTACCTGGTGTTCGCCACCAACGCCTTCGCCCTGATGGGTCTGCGTGCCCTGTACTTCGTGCTGCGCAACGTGCTCGACAAGCTGCGCCACCTCGACTACGGCCTGGCCGTCATCCTGGCCTTCATCGGCGTCAAGCTGGTGCTGCACTGGGCCCACGGCGTCTGGACCTGGCTGCCCGAGGTGCCGACGCTGGCCTCGCTGGGCGTCATCGCCGTCACCCTGATCACCGTGACCATCACCAGCATGCTGGCCAACCGTCGCGACGCCGCGGCCGCGGCCAAGGCCGGCTCCACCGACCCCGTCCCGGCCGGAACCGGTACGCCGGAGCGGGAGTCCCAAGGTGCATGAGATCTGCGTGGGGGACGGCAGTCGCGGCGGTGGCGTGCGGGGTGCTGGCGCTGGCGGGCTGCGCCCAGCCGGCTGAGCCGGCGGCCGAGGAAGCGGCGGAGGGCTGGCAGCAGGTGGCGGCCGGCCCTCTCAGCCCGCGGGAACAGGCGCTGGGGCTGTGGACCGGCCGCGAGGTGCTGCTGATCGGGGGCAGCGACGCGCCGCCGTGCCCGCCCAACGCGAGTTGCGCTGTCAACCCGGCGCCGCTGACCGACGCGGCCGCCCTCGACCCGGCAACCGGCCTCTGGCGTCCCATCGCCGCGCCGCCCGCCCCCGTGCTGGGCGCGCAGGGCGTAGTCATCGGCTCGACCGTGTACGTGCTGCCCTATCAGCCTCGGGCGGCGTTGCTGGGCTACCGGGTCGACCAGGACAAGTGGTCGCAGCTGGCCGCCCCGCCCACCTTTACCGGCGGATACGGCCTCGTGGCGGCCGGAGATCGGCTCGTGGCCTACTCGGGAAGCGACGAGAACGGCCCCGACCGCGACTACCTGTTCGATCCGGCCACGAAGAAGTGGACCGCGCTGCCCGACGACCCGCTCGGCGCCGGCTTCGACCGGCATCTCGCGTGGGGCGGGCGCGAGCTGCTCCTGTTCGACCACAAGCTCGTGCCGAATCCCAATGCCGACGGGCCTGCCCTGACCCGGGTGGCGGCCCTCGACCTGGATCGGGGAACGTGGCGGAAGTTGCCCGACCTGCCCATGCTCTCGACCGGCCCGTGGCTGGCGGCCGGGGCCGAGCTGGTCAATCCCACGCTGGGCGGGGCCGACGGCGGGCAGGTGGGCAACTGGGGCCGTACGTATCCGCTGGGCGGCATCCTCGACCCGGCCACCGGGAAGTGGTCGGCCCTGCCCGACCCGCCGGGTGGGGAGGGCGTGCGCAGCGCTGCCCGCACCGGCGACGCCGCGCTCTATCCCGGGCTCGTCGAGGTCGTGTTGAGCACGTCATCGCGTACATGGGAAAAGGTGTCCGCCCCACCCGGCGGCGACACCACCGGCGAAACCGTCGTGGCGGCCGGCGCCCGCATGGTCGTGTTCGGCGGCGCCCGGTGGAAGGGCGAGGAGGGCAAGCTGCTGAACGCGACCCGGATCTGGACGCCCGCGGGCTAGCGGTGCCACCAGCGGCGGCGGGCCACGGTCAGCAGGTCGCAGACGTCCCGGACGCCGTCGGTTCCCCGCGCGCGAGCCAGGGCGGCTTCCTTCACGGCGGCCCCGCTCACCCGGCCCTCGAGGATGGCCACGCCGCTCTGCACGCGAACGTCGATGTCGCCGCCCTGAACGCCGGGATCGCGCAGCAGGGCCAGGGCGAGTTCGACGGCGACAGCGCGGTCGGCCGCGGCCCAGTGATCGGCGATCGCCTTCCGCTCGCGTGAGTCGTCGTCGTCCGGGCGCGCGTTCGACGACCAGTGCGTCTCCCACTGCGAGCTGTCCCAGAAGTACATGCTGACCTCCACCCCGAGCCGGCTTCCAGCCTCAGGGCGGCACGTCGCGGGAATCCCGCAGTTGCATGACAGTCGTGTGACGACGGGCGTCAGACCTCGGTCGTGGGCTCCGGGAGGGCCGTGCAGAGGGCGTCCGCGCGGTCGACCACCAGGTCTTCCGGGGTGGGGCAGCGGCGGTGCAGGGCGGCCAGCGCGTGCTCGTAGGCGGGGCGGCTGAACGGGGTCTCGCGCATGCGGGTGACCGAGGCCCGGACGGCGGCCGCGAAGTCCTGCGGCCACTGGACGCGGTGCAGCGCCTTGACGATGTTGGTGTCCCGGTCGACCAGCACGATCTGCACCGTGCCGTCGGCGTCCACGCCGGGCAGGCCGTCCTCCGGCGCGAACAGGTGCGGGTTGTACGGGGCCTGCGACCAGGACAGCACGGGGCCCAGCCGGTAGGCGAGGATGCCCGCGTGCTCGCTGTCGACCCAGGCGAACCTGGTCGGCGGCGTCGTCACGGCCTGGACCTCCAGCTCGTGCGGGCGGCTCAGGAACATCATGAGCTGCACCGGCTCGCCGGCGAACATGGTCAGGGCAGCCCCTTCGGGCCAACTGACGTCCGGGTCCAGTCGGCTACCCACCTCGACAATCAGGTGCACGAGCTCAGAGTAACGGTGTCGGCACGTTCAGGAGTGGGGTAATCGAGGGCATCGATCTTTAAGTTTTGTTCAACAAACGTGCGGACGGCGGCGTCCCGGCGCAGAGTCGGTCGGTCACCCCCGACCGATTGAGGATCACTGTGCGTACGCGTCACCGCCGGCCCACCCGGACCCGAGTTCTCGTTCTGGCCACCGTCGCCGTCGGCGTGCTGGGCGCCGGAGCCGCCGGCATCGCCTCGGCTCAGACCAACCGGCACCACCCCCAGGCGCCCGCCGCCCAGAAGCTCGGGGCGGCCACCCGGGTCACCGAGGCCGCCCGCGACCGGCGTACCCACCGGCCGCGCCCCCGCCCCACGGCGACGACCACCGCCCCGAAGCCGACGACGGCCGCCCCGACCACGGCCGCGCCCACCACCGCCGTACCCACGACGGCCGTGCCCACCACCGAAGCCCCCACCACCACGCCGCCCACGACCACGCCGCCGCCGGCCAGCACCGCGCCCCCGGCGACGACGGCCCCCGTGACCACCCCGCCGCCCGCGAGCAGCGTGATCGACCAGGTGCTGGCCCACATCAACGCCGCCCGCACCGCGAACAACCTCACCCCGCTGACGCTCAACGCGAACCTCACGAACGCCTCGCAGGCCCACAACGCGCTGATGGTCGGCGGTTGCGGACTCTCGCACCAGTGCCCCGGCGAGGCCGGCCTGGGCGAGCGCTTCACCGCGGCCGGGGTCTCGTGGAACTCGGCCGGCGAGAACATCGGCCAGGGCAACGCCTCGAACAACGACGCCTCGATCGTGGCCGCCGCCAACGGCCTGACCGACCTCATGCTGGCCGAGACGCCGCCCAACGACGGCCACCGCCGCAACCTGCTCAACCCGAACTTCAAGCGCGTGGGCCTGGCCGTGACCCGCGGCGCCGACGGCCGCGTCTGGTTCACTCAGGATTTCGTCAACTGAAGCGACGAACCGACCCGCGCCGTCTCCTGTTTGTAGGGGGTGTCGGAGAGCACGAAGTGGGTGATCCCCAGTTTCGCGTACGCGTCCAGGGCCGCCCGCACGTCGCCGGCCGACCCGACCAGCCAGGTCGTGCCGGCCCCGCCACCCCCGTAGCGGCCGGGCGCCGTGTAGAGGCAGCTGTCCAGCACGTCACCCCGTGCCGCCAGATCGAGCAACCGCTGCTGCCCGACGGCCGGCCCGCGCAGCTGCTCGTTCGGTGACAGCGACCGCCGGGCCATCTCGGCCACCCGCTCCTCGGCGTCACGCCAGGCCTCCTCGCGCGTGTCCCGGATGAGCGTGGTGATGCGCAGCCCGAACTCCAGCGGCGGCAGCTCGCGCTCCTTGCTCAACAAGCGCAGGCGTTCGATCCGCGAGGCGATCCCGTCGAGCGGCTCGCCCCAGAACAACTGCACGTCCGCCTCGGTGGCCGAAACCCGTTCCGCCGCCTCGGAAGCACCCCCGAAGTAGAGCCGCGGGGGAGTGGACGGCCGAAGCGGCAGCGTCGAGCCGGTCACGCCGAAGTGGGTGCCCTCGAACGTGACATCCTCCTCGGTCCACAGCCGGCGGACGATCCGCATGAACTCCTTCGTCCGGGCGTACCGCTGGCTCTGGTCGCCCTCGACATCGCCGTACGCGGAGAGGTTGTCCTTCCCGCTGACGATGTTCACCAGCAGGCGGCCGCCGCTGAGGTGGTCGAGGGTGGCCGCCGCCGACGCGAAGTGGGCCGGCTGCCAGTACCCGGGCCGGATCGCCGCCAGGGGCTTGAAGGTCGTGGTGCGGGCGGCGATCGCGGTGGCCACGGTGAACGTGTCCGGCCGTCCCCAGCCGGTGCCGATCAGCGCCCCCTCCCAGCCGTGCTCCTCGGCCGTGCGGGCCAGGTCGACGCTGTGCTCGAGCGTGCCGTAGCCGGCGACGGCGTCGTCCCCGCGGTGCCCGGGTTCCACGGTGTTGGGGATGTACCAGAGGTAGGTCACGCCAGGGCTCCTTCCGGGGCGAACCGGTTGGCCGGGCGCGGCAGTCCGTAGTGCTCCCGCAGGGTTGTGCCCGTGTACTCCGTACGGAACAAGCCCCTCGATTGAAGAATGGGCACGACCTCGGCGGCGAACGCCTCGATGCCGGACGGCAGCACCGCGGGCATGATGTTGAACCCGTCGGCCGCGCCGTTCTCGAAGTAGTGCTGGATCGTGTCGGCCACCTGCACCGGCGTGCCTGCGAACGTGCGATGCCCGCGGCCTCCGCCGAGCTTGCCGATCAGCTGCCGCACGGTCAGGTTGTCCCGCCGGGCCCAGTCGACGATGAGCGTGCGGCGGCTCTTGGCCCCTTCGATCTCGTCCTCACTCGGCAGATCCGCCGGCAGCGGCTCGTCCAGCTTCAGCCGCTCGGCGTCGACCCGCAGCGTGTGGGCCAAAGTCGCCACCGCGTACTGCGGCGCGATCAGCCGATCCAACTCGGCGTCGAGTTCGCGCGCTTCCGCCTCCGTCGAGCCGATCACCGGCACGATGCCCGGCAGCACGACGACGTGGTCGGGGTCGCGGCCGGCCGCCACCGCCCGGCGCTTGATGTCGGCGTAGAACTCCTGGCTCTCGGCCAGCGTCGGCTGCGCGGTGAAGATGGCCTCGGCCCACTTGGCCGCGAACTCCCGGCCGTCCTCCGACGATCCGGCCTGGACCAGCAGGGGATAGGCCTGCGGCGAGCGCGGCACGTTCAAAGCCCCGTCCACCCGGAAGTGCTCGCCTCGATGCTCGATCGGATGCACCCGCTCGGAAACAGCGTGCACCCCGGCCGGCTTGTCGGCGACGATCGCGTCGTCAGCCCAGCTGTCCCACAATTTTGTGGACACCTCGAGGAATTCGTCGGCCCTTTCGTACCTCGTACGGTGCAACGGCTGGTCGTCCAGGCCGAAGTTCCGGGCCGCCGCGTCCCCGGCCGTGGTGACGATGTTCCAGCCGGCCCGGCCGCGCGACAGATGGTCGAGCGAGGCGAAGCGCCGGGCCAGGTTGAACGGCTCGTTGTACGAAGTGGACGCCGTCGCGATCAGCCCGATGTGCCGCGTGCTCACGGCCAGCGCGGCCAGCAGCAGCGTCGGTTCCAGCTTCCCGGCCGGCCGCCGGCCCGGATCGCTCCACAGCACCGGGCTGTCGGCCAGGAACACCGAGTCGAACTTGGCGTCCTCGGCCACCCGGGCCAGGTGCTGATGAGCCTCGAGCGACAGGTTCGAGTGCGGATCCGAGCCGGGCAGCCGCCACGACGCCTCGTGGTGCCCGGTGTCGTGCAGGAACAGGTTGAAGTGCAGCTGACGGCTCATCGGATCTCCAACTCCTCGAGCAGGAACGAGCGCAACTCGACCGGCGACCGGCCGGCCACGCGGACGTCGGCCCGCACCACCCCGGCGTCGAGCACGATCACCCGGTCGGACAGCGCGATCGCCTCGTCCACGTCGTGGGTGACCAGCAGGACGGCGGGACGGTGGGCCTCGCACAACTTGCGCAGCAGGGCGTGCATGCGCAGGCGGGTCAACGCGTCCAGCGCGCCGAACGGCTCATCGGCCAGAAGCAACTGCGGTTCGCGTACGAGGGAACGGGCCAGCGAAGCCCTCTGCTGCTCGCCGCCCGAGAGCTGGAACGGCCACGACCGCTCCCGCCCCTCCAGCCCGACCTCGGCCAGTGCCTGCCGGCCGCGCTCCTCCGCGCCCGCCCCACGCAGTCCGAGCACGACGTTGTCGAGGACCCGCCGCCACGGCAGCAGCCGCGAGTCCTGGAACACCACCGACACGCTGGCCGGCACCTCGATCTCGCCGTGGCCGGCGACGTCCCGGTCGAGCCCGGCCAGCGCCCGCAGCAGCGTGCTCTTACCGGTGCCGGACCGCCCGATCAGCGCCACGAACTCGCCCGGCGCGATGTCCAGATCCAGCCCGTTGAGCACGCCGCCGCTCTCGCTGAAGCTGCGGTGCAGATCCCGGACGCGCACCGCCGGTTCGGTGGCGGTCAGTCCTCGAGTGTCCGTCGCCATGCCAGCACCCTCCTTCCGACCAGGCGCACGGCGCTGTCCGCGCAGTAGCCGAAGATCCCGTAGATGACCAGGCCGACCACGATGACGTCGGTCTGCCCGTACTGCTCGGCCAGCGTGATCATGTGACCGATGCCGGCCGTCGCGTTGTACTGCTCGACGACGACCAGGCCCAGCAGCGACGAGGTGACCGCGAACCGCATGCCGAGCAGGAAGCCGGGCAGCGCGCCCGGCAGCACGACGTGCCGCACGAACTCGCCGCGCCCGATGTCCAAGGTCTCGGCCAGTTCGGCGTACTTGCCGTCGATGCCGCGCAGCCCGTTGTGCGTGTGCACATAGATCGGGACCAGGCTGATCAGCGCGATGGTCACGATCTTCATCTCCTGGCCGATGCCGAACCAGGCGATGAACAGCGGGATCAGGGCCAGCGTGGGCACCGACCGCTTGATCTGGATCGGCCCGTCGATCAGCGACTCGCCGAACCGGGACAGCCCCGAGATCACGGCCAGCACGCCACCGGCGGCGACCCCGAAACCGAGGCCGAGGGCCGCCCGCTGCAGCGAGGAGAGGATGTTGCCGAGCAGGTCGTGGTCGGTCCACTGCTCGCCGAACGCGACCACCACGTCCCACGGCGCGGTCAGGATGGCCGGGCTGATCAGGCCGGTGGCCGAGCCGGCCGACCAGACGGCCAGCAGCAGGAGCGGGCCGATCCAGAACGCGTACGGGATGCGGCGTCCCGGTCCGAGCCGGCGGCGCACGACCCGGACGTCGGCTGTGACCGTTCGCGGACGGGCCTCGGTGACGGTCATGCCGCATCACCGGTGACCACGTCGGCTCCCGCGGCGGCCGTCTCGACCGGCTCGAAGCGGCGGTCGACCAGCGTGCTCACGTCGAGCTTGTCGCGGTCCTGCTGCTCGGCCAGCAGATCGGCCGTCTCCTGCAGCCGCTTGAGAGCGTTGTCCCAAGTCGCCGGGATGCCCTTCCGGCCATCGACGGCCACCACGTCCTTGGCGTCTTCCGCGCTGAGCCCCTGCACGTCCTGCAGATAGGCCTTGGCGTACCCGTCGGGGTTGGCGTTCTGCCAGAGCAGGGCCTTCGCGCGCACGCCGACATAGACCTTGAGCGCGGCCGCCTTGTCCGCGTCCTGCACGGATTTGGTCAGGCAGTACAACGTCGACGCGTCGTCCCGGATCCCGGTCAGGATCGCCCCGCCGCCGGGATACTTGGTCTTGTAGATCTTGACGTTGGCCGCCCCGATCGGCGCCACGTCCACCGCCTTGCTTCCCAGAGCGGTCACGTACGAGTCACCGGTGCTGGTCAGCTCGACGAGGGTCACGTCGTCCTTGCTCAGACCCGCCTTCTGCAGCACCCGCAGCACCAGGGCACCCTGGGCCTGGCCGGCGCTGTAGGCGATCTTCTTGCCCCGCAGATCGGCCAGCGAGCTGACGTTGACGCCCGGCGCGACGCCGAGCTGATAGATCGGGTGGTTGATCGGGTCGACGATGACCGACTGGAACACGATCTTCGTGGAGGTGCCGGTCCACGCGGCGAACAGCGAGGGGATGTCGGCCACCGCGCTGCAGTCCAGCTTGTCGCCCCGGAAGGCCTGGATGCTCTGCGGGCCGCCGCTGATGTTGGCCCACTCGACCTGAACGCCGGCGTCGGCCAGTTCTTTGTCGAGCCCGGACGCCTGCACGATGGCCTGGATGGCCGGGTCGCCGATGCGGATCTCGGTGCCGCCGGCCACCTGGTCGGGCAGGGCCGCGGTCAGCTCAAGCGGCGCCCCGGCGTCGTCGCCGCAGGCACTGAGTGCGAAAAGGGCTCCCGCCAGAGCAGCGGCGAGGAGCGGGGGTGGGGTTCTCATGAATGCATGCTATGCAGATAGGAATTGTGGGGTAACAATGCACCGAGCTGAATTAAGTACGCCCTAGTGGCGCCGCGAACACCCGGTCGAGCGCGACCGCCCCGCCCGCCACGCCGAGCACGTCCGCGCCGAAGCTGCTGGCGCGCACGGTCGCGGGCACGTCGGCGCTGCCGGAGGACCACTCCGCCGCCTCGGCTCGCAGCGTCGCCAGGCACCCGGGCAGCCGATTGGCGCCCGCCTCGGAGACGACCAGCACCTCGGGGTCGAACAGGTCGAGCAGCAACGCGGCGGCCCGGCCGACCAGGCGAGCGCGCTCGGTGAACAGGGCGCTCGCCCCGGCGTTGCCGTTCTGCGCGGCCTCGATCAGGGCGCCCAGCTCGGGGCGGTCGATCAGGCCGGCGGCCAGCGCGCGCCGGACGAGCGTGCGCTCCGAGACGGCCGCCTGCAAACACCCCGTACGGCCGCAAGCGCAAGCCTCGCAATGGCCCTCGACCGGAAGGTGGGCGACCGCGCCCGCCGCCGACCGCGGGCCGTGGTGGATCTCGCCGCCGGCCGCGAACGCGACGTCGACGACGTTGCCCACGAACAGATGCACCGCACTTTCCCGCGCCCGCCCGGCCGCCGCGCCGAACAGCTGCTCGGCCCGCAGCAGCGCCCGCGAGTTGCTGTCGACCCGCGTGGGCAGGCCGGTCGACTCGGCCAGAGCCGCGCCGACCGGCACGTCACGCCAGCCGAGCAGGGGATGGTCGACGACGGTGCCGTTCGCGGTGTCGACCCAGCCGCCGGTGGCCACGCCGAGCCCCAGGATCCGCCGCCGTTTACGACGCAACGCGGCGATGCGGGCGGTGAGCGCGGCCAGCACCGCATCCGGGTCGCGGGCGCCGTGCGGGTCGCGGTGCTGAGCGAGAATCTGGCCGCGCAGGTCGAGCAGGGCGACAGTGGTGTGCGGGACGGCGATGTGCGCGCCGATCACAGCGACCCGGTCCGGCTCGAGGTCGAGCGGCACGTGCGGGCGGCCGATGCCGGGCGGTCCGGCCGCCTCGGGCACCTCGCGGACCAGGCCGCGGTCGAGCAGCGAGGTCACCACGCCGCTGACCGAGGCGGCGGAGAGCTGTGTGGCCCGCGCGACCGTGCTGCGGGCGATCGGGCCGTGGTCGAGGACGGCGCGCAGCACCACTCCGGCCGAGTCGCGCGATCGCCGCGGACCGGCCGGCGGCAGATCGCCACGCCGGGTCATGCTGGGAGGCTACGGCCCGATCGGCGCGAAGCCGTAGCGAAGTAATTGGTCGGTAACAGGCCCTTATCGGGCGCTGGTGGGCGTGATGAGCTCGACCCCGCTGGCCTCGAGGGCGTCACGCAGCTCGCGGGCCGGCATGGCGTCGGTGATCAGGTAGTCGGCGCTGCCCAGCTCGGAGACCTGGGCGAACAGGCGGCGGTCGAACTTCGACGAGTCGGCCAGGATGGCCACCCGGGCCGCCCGCGAGATCATCTCTTGCATCATGGCCGCCTCGGCCAGGTTGCTCGTCGTGTAGCCGGCGTCGGCCGCGATCGCGCCCACGCCGATCAGGGCCAGGTCGCAGCTGATGTCGAGCTCGGTGCCGCCGTTGGCCCGGAAACTGACCGGCCCTATGGTGGCCAGGGTCAGCGACCGTACGGCGCCCCCGAACACATAGATGTCGCGCACCGCCGAGGTCGGCAGGGCGGCCGGGACCAGCAGGTTGTTGGTGGCCACGGTGAGGTCGCGGTGCTGGCCGAGCTGGCGGGCCAGGGCCAGCGTCGTCGTGCCGCCGTTGATCATGATCGTGGAGCCGTCCTCGACCAGCGAGGCGGCCAGCGCCGCGATCTTCTCCTTCTCCTGCTCCTGGATCGAGAGGCGCTGGTCGACGGCTCGGTCGGTGCGGGTGATCGTCGAACGGCTGACCGCCCCGCCGTACGTGCGGACGAGAACCCCGTCCGCGCTGAGCTGGTCGAGGTCGCGCCGCACGGTGTCGATCGAGACCCCGAAACGCTCGGCCAGCGCGCTGACCGTGACCTGCCCGGCCTCGGTCACGTACGCGGCCAGCTGGGCTTTGCGGCCCGCCGGCAGGTGACGTTGCCGCTCGTCTCTGTCGACGTTCACCACTGCGTCCCCCCTCGTTGTGTGCGGCAGTATGCCACACCTGTGCAGCTCCTTGCTTAGAGTGGCGAAGAGCCGCATAGTTGGGCAACTGCCCGATCGGATGGCCTTGACCAGCACTTCTCCAAGGTGGACGGCGCCGGCGGGCCGAGGCAAGTGTGCACCCTCCCGCAGTATCTTGCCGAACTTCGCAAGATTCTGCGGTTCTTGCTCTTGTTAACTCGCGTAACACGTTGCTAACGTGACGACAATCTCGCAGAGAACAGAGGAACCTCTCTATAGAAGGAGTCCGCGATGGCGGCACGTTCCACCCGGTTGAGGCGATTCACAGCAATAGCGGCGGCGGTCGGTTTGACTGCGGTCATGGGAGCCTGCGGGGGCGGCTCGGACGAGGCGAGCTCGGACGGAACGGTGACGCTGGAGTTCGCCCAGTGGTGGGCGCCCGAGCTGCCGTCCGGGTCGTTCGACAAGATCATCAACGACTTCCAGACGGCCAACCCGACCATCAAGGTCAAGCTGCTCAGCGCGCCCTACGCGTCGACCAAGCAGCAGCTGGTCACCGGGGCTGCCTCGAAGACGCTGCCCGACGTGGTCGGCCTCGACGGCGCCTGGGTCAACGACTTCGCCAAGCAGGGCGCCATCGCCGACATGTCCAAGCTGATGACCGACGCCGGCTACGACGCCTCCCAGCTGGCCAGCCAGGTGCAGGTCGAGGGCAAGACCTACATGGTCCCGGTCGTCAACTTCGTCTACCCGCTGTTCGTCAACCAGGACCTGCTCACCAAGGCCGGCGTCAGCAAGGTGCCGAGCACCCGCACCGAGTTCGCCGACGCGGCCAAGAAGATCAGCGCCACCGGCGGCAACGTCAAGGGCTGGGCGCTCCCGCTCGACACCGCCGTCCCCAACGGCATCCAGAACGACGTCATGTCGTGGCTGTGGGCCTCCGGCGGCAGCATGCTGGCCGACGGCAAGCCGGCCCTGCAGACCCCGCAGGTCAAGAGCGTCGTCGAGTACGTGAAGAGCCTGAACGACGCCGGCGTCATCGCGCCCGGCTCGCTCACCATGAAAGAGCAGGACAAGGTCGAGAAGTTCACCACCGGCCAGGTCGGCATGGTGGTCGACTCGCTCGCCCACATCAACCTGGTCAAGAAGAACAACCCCGACCTCAAGTTCACCGTCGCGCCCATCCCGGCCGAGGACGGCTACACCGGCAAGCGCGGCATCCCGTACGCGTCCTGGGGCATCGGCGTCGCCAACTCCTCGGAGCACAAGGCCGAGGCGTTCAAGCTCGTCCAGTTCCTGATGGACGCCAAGGCCAACGCCGAACTGGCCACGCTGGCCAACGGCTTCCCCGGCAACAAGACCGCGAAGCCCGACTTCACCGACAGCGACCCGCTGTTCAAGCAGGCCTTCGACATCTACTCCGAGGGCACCCCGGCCAACGAGTTCGTCGGCCTGCCCAAGTCGGAAGACCTCATGCGCAGCTTCGACGAGCAGCTCCAGCTGGTGCTGACCGGCAAGGGCTCGGTCGACGACGCCCTCGCCAAGTCCCAGGAGAACTGGTCCTCGGTTATCGAATAGGCCGCCCGGGCGCCGTGCCGGCCTGACCGGCGCGGCGCCCGACCAAGGAGACTGCAATGACAACCGCGCCCGCGGACCCCATCATCAAGCAGGACCGCGTACCGCCGTCCGAGCCGCCCGCCCCCGCGGCGAAGCGCTCCACGGTGGCCCGGCGCCTGATCCCGTTCGGCTATCTGTCCCCGACGATCGTGCTGATCGCGCTCCTGATGATCGTCCCGATCGTCATGGTGATCAGCTACTCGTTCCGGGACAACGTGATCGTCCAGGAGAACTCGGTCTTCGCCGGCCTGGCCAACTACACCGAGGTCTTGACCGACCCCGACTTCCTGGCCGCCATCAAGAACACCGGCATCTTCATCACCGTCAGCATGGTGGCCCACCTGCTGCTCGGCCTGGGCTTCGCGATGATGCTGAACAGCCCCCTGCTGGGCAACGTCACCAAGAGCCTGTTCCGGGTCGTCTACGTGCTGCCGTGGCTGTTCACCATCGCCGTGATCGCCGTCATCTGGCGGCTGCTGCTCGACCCGTCCGGCGTGGTCAACTACGTGCTGAACGCGCTGGGCCTGATCGACCAGGGGGTGGACTGGCTCGGCAGCCCCAGCACGGCGCTGTGGGTCGTCACGTTCGCCAACATCTGGTCCGGCTACCCGTTCTTCATGATCAGCCTGCTGGCCGGCTTGCAGGGCATCCCCGGCGAGCTGTACGAGGCGGCCTCGGTCGACGGGGCCAGCCCGTGGCGCAAGTTCGTCCACGTGACCCTGCCCCAGCTGCGCCCGGTGATCATCAGCATGGCCGTGCTCGACCTGATCTGGACGTCCCAGCAGTTCGCCCTCATCTGGATGATGACCGGCGGCGGGCCGCTGAACTCCACCGAGATGCTCAGCACCTTCACCTACAAGCTGGCCTTCAGCGAGTACGAGTTCGCGACCGCCTCGGCCAGCGCCGTGATCGTGCTGCTGCTGACGATGATCCTGGCCTTCTTCTACGTCCGTCAGCAAAGGGAGCGGTGACATGGCGACAGTGATGCCCGACAAGGCCGCGCCCGGCATGACCCCGCGTACGCGCCGCATCCTGATGAAGACCGCGCTGTTCCTCGGCCTGGCCCTCGGCGCGATCTTCGCCGGCGCCCCGGTGCTGTGGATGCTCTCGACCTCGTTCAAGAGCAACGGCGAGGTGTTCGAGAACCCGCCCAAGCTGATCACCGAGAACTTCTCGCTCGACGCCTACACGGCCATCCTGACCAACGGCGCGCAGCTGCGGTTCTTCCTGAACAGCTACATCGTGGCCATCGCGGTGACGGTGCTGACCCTGCTGGTGGCTCTGCTGGCCGCCTACGCGTTCAGCCGGTTCACCTTCCCGTTCTCGAAGACCATCAACGCCGTGATCGTCAGCGTCCAGGCGGTGCCGCCGATCACGCTGGTGATTCCCTACTTCGGTCTCGTGGTGGGGCTGGGCCTCTACAACACGTACCCGGGCCTGATCCTGACCCACATGGTCTTCACCCTGCCCTACGCGATCATCATGCTGACCGCGTACTTCAACACCCTGCCCAAAGAGCTGGACGAATCCGTCAAGGTCGACGGAGGAAGCAGCTGGACGGCGCTGTGGCGGATCCTCGTGCCCATCTCGGTGCCCGGCATGATCGCGGTCGGGGTCTACACGTTCATGATCTCGTGGAACGAGTACCTGTTCGCGCTCTCGCTGACCCGCACCGACGACATGCGGACGGTCCCGATCGGCATCCAGCTGCTCATGGGCCAGCACTCCTACGAGTGGAACCAGATGATGGCGATGAGCATCCTCGGGTCCATCCCGGTCCTCATCCTCTTCCTGGTCTTCCAGCGGCGCTTCATCGGAGGCCTCACCTCCGGCGCCGTCAAAGCCTGAATCACCCCCTGTTTATTGCGGAGATCCCGCAACCAAGAAGGAGAAACCCGTAATGCTGGTAACCGGAAAGCGGATCCTCGACGTCGCGAACGAGCACAGCTTCGCCGTGCCCGCCTTCAACATCAGCGACTGGGCGATGCTCAAGGGCATCGTGGAGATCAGCGAGGAGACCAACGCCCCCCTCATCGTGGCCATCCACCCCGACGAGGTGGCCCACATCGGCCGCGAGATGATCGCCGGCATCATCGCCCGGGCCCACACCGCGCGGGTGCCCGTCGCGATCCACTGGGACCACGGCGCCACCTACGAGCAGGCCCTCACGGCCGCCCAGTTCGGCTTCACCTCGGTGATGATCGACGCCTCGATGAAGCCGTTCGACGAGAACCTGGCCATCACGCGCAAGGTCACGGAGTCGGCCCACGTGCTCGGCATCTCGGTCGAGGGTGAGCTCGGCACGATCGGTGGCAATGACACGTACGCCGAAGGTGGCTCGGACACGATCATCTACACCGACCCCGACGACGCCGTCACCTACGTCGAGCAGACCGGCGTGGACAGCCTCGCCATCGCCATCGGCACCTTCCACGGCATGTACCCGGCCAACATGAAGCCCGAACTCAAGCTCGACCTGCTCAAGGAGATCAAGGGCCGGGTCGGCATCCCGCTGGTGCTGCACGGCGGCTCCGGCAACCCGGACGACGAGATCCGCGAGGCCGCCCGCATCGGCATCAACAAAATCAACATCTCGACCGACATCAAGGTCGCCTACCACAACAAGATGCGCGAGGTTCTCGGCAACGACCCCAAGACCCGCGAGCCCAACGCGATCCAGCCGGCCTGCATCGAGGCCATGAACGTGGTCGCCGCCCAGAAGATCGAGCTGTTCGGCGCCGCCGGCAAGGCCTCGCTGTACTGACATGAGCGACGCGTCCCGTGTACTCCTGGGCCTCGGCGGTTGCGTCGACTACGAGCTGAAGCTGACCGCGGGTGTTCTGGAGGAGCTTGTCGCCTCGTACGGCATCGGCTTCGCGGAACTCGGTTCGGCGGGGCCGGTGGCGAGCGAGCGGGACCTGGTCGTGTCGATTCTCGGGTACGTCGCGCGGGGCGGGGGAGGCGAGCACTACGTCGCCTCCGCCCCGGCGCTCGAGAGCTTCGCCGACCGGTTCCCGCACCGCCAGACGCTGGGCGGAACGTCGGTGCGGGCGGGGATCCTCATGGACCGGCTCGGCATCCCGTCGACGTGGCACCTGGTGAGCGTCAACGACACCGTACGGCGGTTGGCGCCCGCCTCGACGGCGTACTTCTCGTCGAGTTCTGAGGACACCACGTACCCGCACCTGATCGTGCAGTACGACAAGGGGCTTCGGGTGGCGGTGGGGGACGTCGTGATCGAGGCGCCGTTCCCGAACCGGCTGATCTACGTGAACGACCCGGCCAACGACACGATGGTGCTCGATTCCACCCTCGGGGAGCGGCTGGGGCAAGCCGAGGTCTTCCTCATCTCCGGCTTCAACGCCATGCGGGACAAGGAATTGCTGGACCGGCGCTTGGCCGAACTACGCGAGCACATGCGCCAGCTGCCTTCCTCCGCGGTCACGTATTTCGAGGATGCCGCCTATCACGAGCCGTCGTTCAGCGGCCGCGTCCGGGAAGCGCTGCTCGACCGGATCGACATCTACGGGCTCAACGAGGACGAACTGCAGTCCTACCTCGACCGGTCGGTGGACCTTCTTTCCGTACGCGAAACAGTGGCCGCCCTGGCCGATGTCCGCACGTTGATCCCGGCGCCGACGCTCGTGTTGCACACGAAGTATTGGGCGCTCGCCGTGGGGGACGAGGCTTCGGCGTACGCGTCGGCACTGGACATGGGGACTGTCATGGCGGCGACCCGGTACGTGCACGGTGATGCGTTCACCGAATCCGACGTGGCGGCGCTGCGGACCCGTCCACGCCGGCGGTCAGCGGTCGAGTTCGCGGCGGCACTAGAGGCCCGGCTCGGAGCGTCGGTGCGGTGCATTCCCGGCTTCTCGCTGGACGTCGCCAACCCCACGACGGTCGGGTTGGGCGACACTTTCGTCGGTGGCTTTCTCTCCGCACTCGCTAAGGACGCTTGATGACGGTCGTAACACTGCCAGCCAACCAACCTTCGACGTTTTATCGCGGCGCGGGGCGGATCGCCGAGTTCCGCAACGTGCCGGCGAACCCTGATCGGCCCGAGGACTGGGTGGGGTCGGTGTCGACCCGGTTCGACCTCGCGCCGTCCGGGCTGTCGGCGCTGCCGGACGGGCGGCTGCTGATCGACGCGATCACGGCCGAGCCGCGCTACTGGCTCGGACCGGATCGGGCGGACACGGGGGTGCTGGTAAAGCTGCTCGACGCGGGGCAGCGGCTGCCGTTACACGTACACCCGGACCGGAGTTTTGCGAACGCGCACTTGGCGTCGCCGTACGGCAAGACCGAGGCCTGGGTGATCGTGTCGGCTCGGCCGGACGCGTTCGTGCACCTGGGGTTCGCCCGCGATGTCCAACCGGATGAGCTGGCGGGCTGGGTTTCGGCCCAGAAAACCGACGAGATGCTGGCGGCGACGAATCGCATCCCGGTGGCGGCCGGCGACGCGATCCTGTGCCCGGCGGGCGTGCCGCACGCGATCGGCGACGGGATCCTGCTCGTGGAGATCCAGGAGCCGACGGACTTCTCGGTGCTGCTCGAGTACGAGGGGTTCGGGCTCAGCGACGGACACCTGAACCTGGGGTACGACCTGGCGCTTCAGTGCGTGGACCGCAAGGCGTGGTCGCCGGCGCGGCTCGAAGAACTGCGAGGAGCGCCCGACCGCCTGCTACCGGCCGCAGCCGACGAGTTCTTCAAAGCCGAGCGCCTGTACGGAGGAGACCGGGTGGCCCGAGGCTTCAGCGTGCTCGTGGTGGTCTCCGGGGAAGGCACACTCGCGGGGGAGAACGACAACCTGCAGGTCCGCCGAGGGGACACGCTGCTCATCCCGTACGAGGCAGGGCAGCTGCAGCTCAGCGGCTCAGCCGAAGCGATCCGCCTGACGGGCAACTGAGTCAGCGGAACCAGTCGGCCAGGCGGCGCGGCATGTCGTTCGTACGGACCTCAGCGTCCGGCGCCGCCCGGCCGACCGCATCGGCGAACTCCTCGAAGCCGCTGCCGGTCAGCACGTAGAAGACGCGCCCGTCCCGCCGGACCACGACGGACGACCCCTGGTCGGCGGGAAAACCGATCTCCTCCACCTCAGCCAGAGGGATGCGGTAGAGCGCCAGAGGAGCGCGGAGCCGCAGCTCGGTGTCGGTGAGGGTCAGCTTGTAAATCATGTGCCGGGAGGCCCACCACCAGCCCATGGGGATGGCGATAAGCAGGAACAGGGTCTCAGCCCACCAAGGGGCGGCATCGATGAAAATCGCAAAGATCGGGAACGCGACCGTGGCTACGGCCATCAGCGGGAAGATGAGCCAGGCGCCCCGATAGCGGTATGTTCGCTCCACCATGGACATGGTCTTTACCCAGCTGCTTGGTGTCTTGCACCCGGATTGTTGTGGGTGAAAACCGCTTATTTCTTGCGCTTTGACGGCCGGGGACGAGGGCGCTCACGCAAGCTGGAAAACCGTCTCTATGCTTTGCGTGAGCGCCCTCGTCCCCGGCCTTGCCGGGGGAATACCTTGATCTAGCGTCGTGGTCGGCGCCTCTCTGATTGCATGGCTGGGCTGGGGAAACCCGCTGCGGGTTGGTGGTCTGGCTTCCGCGTTGTGGTCGCAACTGGGCGGTCTCGTCACCCGGGCGGGCCTGGGTGGTGGGTCTCGCGTTCGCACCGTGCCGGTTGCGCTTGTGGGTGGTTGCGGTCTTCTTGCGGCCTTCGGCCGCTGACACGAAGCCCGGCGGCTTCGGCCGTTGGTCGGGGCGGTAGGCCGGTACAACGCCTGGGTTTGAGCTGCTGCTTGTAGGTGACAGACAATTCACGACCGGCACGGGTCACGATCAGATCATGCTGGCGAAGCAACC
The DNA here is from genome assembly GCF_026626335.1 of Paractinoplanes pyxinae. Lineage (GTDB taxonomy): Bacteria > Actinomycetota > Actinomycetes > Mycobacteriales > Micromonosporaceae > Actinoplanes > Actinoplanes pyxinae. Next base: position 879,749 of record NZ_JAPNTZ010000001.1, read on the forward strand.
GGATGAGTCGGCACGACCCTGCCATGCCGTACTCCCGCGTTAAGCTGGTTCTCTGACGCAATCGGCTGATCCGAAGAAGGATCGCCGGCCTTCAGATGCGCCCGAATGGCATCCGCCAGTTGATCTGCAGGGGGAGTCGGTCCGTCGCGGTCGATCGCAGCCGGACCGGCTGCCCGCCGTCGCCGCGGCAGACGAGCAGTGGGCCATCCGGGATGCGCAACTAAGGTGCCTCAGCAGGCCGGTTTTGGTCCTTTTGGTACGTTGCATCGCAATCGTGCCGCTGGAGAAGGTCAGCACTCTTTCATCGGTTGAAGGCATGCTCGATATATTTTTGTTGGGGCTGGTCAAGAGCCCACAGTCCACTTGGGTCTTGGGCGTTCGAGACGGCTCGGACGGGCAGTGATCCGAGTATGCCCGCAACTAAGATCCAAAGTGGTGTGTACCATACTGGTCCTCATGCTCATTGCTTGAACCGATGTGAGGGCGAATGAAGCTCACCACCCTGGCACTCAATAACTATCGCAGCATTACTACCACTGCGATGAACGACTGCAGTTCACTCAACGTTCTAATTGGACGAAATAATTCAGGTAAATCAAATTTGCTTTCAGCTTTAGTCTTCTTCTTTCGGCACATCAATCCTGAAAGCGGATTGGCGGAGATTGCGCGGTCGCGTAACAACTTCTACACCACCACCTCTAGTGCTGCCGAACATGCACTCGTTTCAGCAACCTTCCGGTTATCGGCGGCCGAACAGGTGCAGCTCGCTGAAGAAATCGCGAATGAGGCGCCGCAGGTAAGGAATACCCTTGATGGGCTGACAAGTTTCGTGAACCTCCGAATTAAGCTACATCTAATTAGGAGCCTAAGTGTTGCATACATCGAGTCAATCTACCTTAGTGATCCTGAGGCTGAAAGTGAAAGGAGCCTTTTAGGCGTTTCCGCGGCGTCAGCTGCCGAACTTGCTAAGCAGCATTTTGACGTTCGAAAGATTCAGTCGGCGATCGATGGGCTAAAGAAGGCGGTGGAGCGAGCCAACGCCGACGCCGAGCGGTTCGCTTCGGCAGATAGGGAAGGTGTTCGCAGTTTGCTATTGAATCGCGTCCTCGAGGAAGTTCCTCAAGGCGAAAGAGCCGAGCTGCGGAGTCGGCTTAGTGTTTCGCCGCCGTCCAAATGGCGTACCGAAATAGAGGAAGTTCAAGCCGCTTATGTCGAGCGTTTGCAAGCCGAAAAATCGCGTGAATTAAGGAACAGCCTCGACACTTTTGCTGGGGCGGCTAACACACTGCCCGGCTACATCAAGAATCTTCTCCAGCGCGTACGAGACATAAAGGTGCTTTACCTTAACGAACAACGCATGCCTGTGGGTCCACGTGAAGCAGCGCAGCTGCTGCTACTCAAGGTCCGACGAGGTGGCACAAACGAACTCCAAACAATCCAGAGTACCGTCGCAGGCCTTCTAGGTGTGCAGATTGATGCTTTCGAGAGTGGCGAGACGGGAGCGCGCATAGCCGGCCGAGAGGCGACTGCAGAGATGGATGTTGACAACTTCCTAGTTCAAGTTAACGGTTCTGGCGTTCGCGAAGCCCTGCGACTTATTCTTGATGTACGATTCAATAGTCCAGATATTCTACTGGTCGAAGAACCGGAAGTGCATCTGCATCCTGCTCTCGAACTTAACATGTTGCAATTCTTAAGCCAACAGAGCACTACGGCGCAAGTTTTCTTAACCACTCATTCGACGAATTTTCTGGACGCTGCTGATACGAGCAATATCTATCTCGTTACGAGAGGAGACTCCACCTCTGTGCGGCAGCTAACGCAGGATGAGTCGGAAGCCGAGATTCCGAAAGAGCTAGGTTTACGGCTTAGTTCTGTTTTTATGTATGACCGCTTAGTTTTCGTAGAAGGCCCATCTGATGAGGCGATTCTCCGTGAATTCGCCTTCAAGCTTGGCCTTAATTTGAGCAAGCGCAGTATCGGCTTCGTCTCGATGGGCGGCGCGCGGAACTCCGCTCATTTCGCGAATTCATCCACAATGGAGCTACTGTCGCGGCGGCAAGTCAGGTCGTGGTTCGTAATCGACCGAGATGAACGCAGCGAAAGCGAAGTAGAGCGGTTACTGCGTATGTCTCCTGAAACCGCAACGTTGCACGTTCTTGCTCGTCGGGAGCTTGAGAACTTTCTCCTAGACGAGGAAGCGCTTGCCGCCTTCATTAGCTTGAAAAGCAGTGGCAGAGCTGCACCCGACCCTGCTGAAATTTCCCAAGTTCTTAACGAGGTTGCCGAAGAGCTTAGGGATGTGGCGGTTGGCAAAGCGATTGCGCAGCGATTTTGTGCTCCGTTGTACTTTGATAGGAGCCAGCTGGGTGCGGCCGGAGGTCGGGCGGCGGCCGTTGCCTTGGAGCAGCTTTCCAGAATGAACGAGCGGATATCTGAAATGATTGGTCAGGTGGACGTCGAGGCAGCTGAAATAGCCGCCGATATCGACGCGAAATGGGCGCTAATAAAGTTCAACATCATACCAGGAACTGAGCTGCTGGATGCGGTTCTCAAAAGATACAATCTCCGGTACAGAAAGGATCGGGATGGCGCTGCAATTGCGTCGCTTATCGCGGAAGGTAAGGTGGACCCGTCAGTGGCCGAATTGTTGCGAAGTATCGTTTATGCAGAATGAAGTGAACTATCTCCTGCTCACCTCGCGTGTTGGCAGTATGGGTAATCGCGCCCATGGCTGCCAGCGATCGCGCTGCACAGCAAGCTGCTTTGAAGAAATTATGACCGTCATGACGAACTTTTGTCGAGACGGTGTACTTCATGGACGTCCCAGCCTTTAAGTGAACTGTTGCGTGGCATACAGCGGCCCAAACTGGGATGGTGGTGATAGGGCTAGAGCTGCTGGGTCAGGTTGAGCATGTTGCCGTCGGGGTCTTGTACGTGGGCTACTCGTTGGCCCCAGGGCATGTTGTTGGGTGGGCTGGGTGCGAGGCCGCCGGCGGAAATCACTACGGGGAGCAGGGCGTCTACGTCTTCTACGTCGGCTGTGAGGGTGATTCTGACGGGAGCGCCGATCTGGGTGTCGGCCTCCTGCGTCAGCCCCAGCTTGGTTTCGCCGATTGTCAGCTCTGCGTAGAAGTCGGGGACGCTGAGGGTTTGGGTTGCGCCTAGGACCTGCTCGTAGAAGGTGCGCAGGCGGGGGAGGTCGGGCGTGCTGATGATGGGCTGGATCGAGGTCATAGGGGGTTGACCTTGTCGGGGCCCGGAACTCATCGGTCAGTCGGTGGTGGAGCGGTTGGTGCTGCGAGGGTCGGTGACTCGGTGAGCGGCGTAGATGTCGCCGCGGCGGGCTTTGGTGCGCCAGGGCAGGGCCTTGTTGAGGGCGACGTCCAGGGCTGGGTCGGTGCGGTCCAGGTCGATGCAGATCAGGTCGGGGGCGTCGGGTTGGGCTCGTTGTAAGACGTAGCCGTGCGGGCCGATCAGGGTTGACGAGGTGGTGGGGGCGCACTGCGCGGGGACTGCCATGCTGACCCAGAAGCTGTTGGTGGCGGCGTAAGCCCTCGCTATGACTTCGAAGATGGGGTCTTCGGAGTAGGTGGAGAAGAGGACGCAGTCGACGTCCAGGGCGCGCTGCTCCAGCCACAGCTCGGGGAAGTTGACCTCTATGCAGAGCAGGCAGCCGAAGCGGAAGCCGTCCACCTCGAAGGTGCAAGGGTGGTCGCCGGGGGTGTAGAAGCCGGTGATCTCGGAGTGGGAGAGCCAGCGCTTGTCGTAGCGCTCGGTCAAGGCACCGCGGTCGTTGATTACCCATAGTGAGTTGTGGGGGCGATGGGGCGCGGACAGGCGGTGGTTGCCGCCTACCACGGTCCAGATGCGAAGCTCGGCGGCCAGGGCCATCGTCTGGTGCAGCTCTTCAGTGACCGGCGCCCAGTCGATGTGCCAGCCGGCGAAGTGTGGCTTGGCGGGGCCCACGTAGCCGGACAGGGCGCCCTCGCTGAAGTGGATCAGGCGGGCGCCCTGGTCGGCGGCCTGGCGCATCGCGGTGCGGATCGCTGGGCCGTTCGCTCGGGGGTCGGTGGTGACCTCGGTCTGGGCCACTGCGATGCGGATCTTGTCGGCTGTGGTCATGGCCGCACGATTGCTGTTCGTGCCTGGTTGATGTGGTGCAGGATGGCGTGGGCCTCGTGGGCCTGGGCGATGGCCTGCGCCTCGTCGAGTGTGGCTATGGCGTCGGGGCGGCGGTTCTGGGCGGCGGCGATGTAGGCCAGGCCGACCATGTTGGAGGCCAGGCCGGGGTAGTTGCCTGTCTCGCGGCGCAGGCGGGACGACTCCTCCAGCTGGTCGCGGGCCGCGTCGAGGCGGCCGGCGGAGTGGGAGGCGATGCCCAGGTGCCGCAGCGCCTCGGACTGCGTCGCCTTGTCGCCGGTTTCGGCGGCCAGCCGGTTCGACTGCTCCAGGTACGGCAGGGCAGTCTCGTTGTCGCGCCGGATGTACTGGTGGAGGCAGCCGATCCAGAACAGGGCTTCGGCCTCGCCGCGGTTGTCGCCCGCGGCCCGGTACAACTCGAGGGCGCGTTCGAACAGCGGCAGCTCGGTCGGATCCTCCACCGGCGAGGAGCCGGGGGCGCTCTGGAATCGCGCGTGGGCGATCTTGCCGCGGGCCAGCGCCGTGTCGGCCTCGACCGCGTTCAGGGCCGACTCGGCGTCGGCGAGCGAGCTCGCGTCGCCCGCATAGACGGCTCGCTCGTACGCTTCTCGGGCTTGCTGGAATCGGTTCAGTCCGGGTCTTCCTTCACTCGGGCCACCAACTGGGTGGGGTTGACGAAGCGCAGGGCAATGACCAGCAGGACGAGCATAGAGCTTGTGTAGAGGACGGCCATGGCGTCGACCGACTGCTGGGCTCGGATGCCGGCGGCGGACATGGAGTAGTAGAGAGCCACCACCAGCGTCTGGGAATCGGGGCCGGCGGTCAGGAAAGTCAGCTCGAACATTCCCACCGTACGGACCAGGACCAGGATCGAGGCGGCCAGAATTCCGGGGACCAGGAGCGGGGCCAGGATCCGGGCGAAGATTTGCCAGGTGCGGGCGCCGCACATGCGGGCTGCTCGTTCGATCGCCGGGTCGATCTGTTCGATGAAGGGAGTCATCGTGAGGATGACGAAGGGGATGGACGGCACCAGGTTGGCCAGCACCACGCCGGTCAGGTGGCCGGCAAAGCCGTACTTGTAAAGGACTGTGGCGAGGGGGATGCCGTACGTGATCGGTGGCATCAAAATCGGGAGCAGGAACAGCAGGTAGACCAGGCGGCGGCCGGGGAAAGAGCGGCGGGCCAAGACGTACGAGGCGGGGACGCCGACCAGGACGGAGATCGCGACCACCAGGACCGCGACTTCGAGGGTGACCAGCATGACGTCGAGCAGGCCGAATTCGGTCCAGGCGGTGGCGTACCACTTGGTCGTCCAGCCTTGGGGTAGCCAGGTGTCGAACCAGCGCTCGCCGAACGAGTTGACCACCACCGAGGCGATGACGCCGGCCAGGTTGATGAGGAAGAACGCGACCGCGCCCCAGATGAGCCACGAGGTGGGGGAGGCGACGATGCGGCGGCGCGGCGGTGCCTCCGGGCGGGATAGAACAGCAGTCATCCCTTGCCTCCAGTTGAGCCGGTGTAGAGCAGGGAACGCAGGCCGAGCACGATGGCCACGACCAGCAGCTCGACCACGCCCATGACTACGGCGATGGCGCTGCCCAAGGGATAGTCGTAGACCTCGTACGCGGCGTGGTAGGCGGCGATCGAGATGACCCGGGTCGAGCCGGCGGGGTCGCCGACCAGGACGGCGGACGGGAAGACGCTGAAGGCCAGCACGAACGTGAGGCAGAACGTGGTGGCCAGGCCGGGCGCCAGCAGGGGCAGGGTGATGCGCTGGAAGCGTTGGCGGCGGCCGGCTCCGAGGGTGGCGGCGGCGCGTTCCAACGTCGGGTCGATGCCGGAGAGGTACGACAGGATGAGCAGGAACGCGAACGGGAAACCGGTGATGACGAGCGAGAAGAAGACGCCCCAGTAGTTGTTGGTGAGGCGGATCGGCTCGTCGACGAAGAACAGCAGGCGGTTGAACCAGCCCGTGGGACCGAGATAGTTGAGCAGGCCCTCGGCGGTGAGCACGGTGCCCAGGGTGATCGGCACGACCAGAACTGTTGTCAGCAAACGCTTTCCGCGGAAGCGGCCGCGCATACGGTAGGCGATCGGCACCGAGGCGGCAACGTTGAGGATGGCAGCGGGCAGGGCCAGCCCCAGCGTCGTGGCGATGGTGTCGCGCTGGTAGGCGTCGGCGAAGAACGTGCGGTACGCGCCGAACACGCCACCCTCGGCCGGTTGGAACGACAGGCCTATCCCGTACGCGAAGGGGTAGACGAACAAGGCCAGCACACAGGCCAATCCCGGTACGAGCAACCACAGCTGCCGGTCGATGCCGCGCTCGGCCAGGCGATGCCGCCACGCCACCTGACTCATGACGGGAACACCAGCACCCGCGAAGGGGTGGCCGTGACCGTGATCTGGTCGCCCGGGGAGGGGCGCGTGGCCGCCCGCAGGTGCACCGCGACGCCGGACTGCGTGCGGGCCTCGACGGCCAGCTCGCGGCCCTGGTACTCGACCACCTCGACGGTGACCGGCACGCCGTTTCCGCCCTCGTGCAGGTCTTCGGGGCGGATGCCGGCGACCACGTCGTCGCCGGGGGAGACGGGGCCGGCGGGGGTGCCTTCGAGAGTGAGGCCCGAGCCCTCGACGGCCACGACCTCGCCGTGCACCGCCTTCACCTTCATGGGCAGCAGGTTGCGGTAGCCCATGAAGTCGGCGACGTGGCGGTTGGCCGGGCGCTCGTGCAGCTCCTCGGGGGTGCCGATCTGTTCGACGCGGCCGTCGCGCAGCACGACCAGGCGGTCGGCCAGGGACAGCGCCTCCTCCTGGTCGTGCGTCACGTAAACCGTGGTGAGGCCCAGGGTCTGGTGCAGGCGACGGATTTCGGTGCGCATCTCGAGGCGGAGCTTGGCGTCCAGGTTGGACAAGGGCTCGTCCATCAGGACCAGAGAAGGCTCGAGCACCACCGCCCGGGCGATGGCCACACGTTGCTGCTGGCCGCCGGAGAGCTGACCTGGCAGCTTCTTCGCGTGCTCCTCCAGGCGTACGAGGGAAATGGCCTGATCGGTTCGGCGGCGCACCTCATCGCGGGGAAGCCGGCGCATCTGCAGGCCGAAGGCGATGTTCTTGCGCACCGAGAGGTGCGGGAACAGCGCGTAGCTCTGGAACACCATGCCGAAGCCGCGACGCTCCGGGGGCAGGGTGTCGAGCCGGGCGCCGTCCTGCCAGATGCTGCCTTCCGAGAGCGGCAGCAGGCCGGCCAGGCAGTTCAGGGCGGTCGACTTGCCGCAGCCGGACGGACCGAGCAGGGCGATGAACTCGCCCCGCCGGATCGTCAGGCTCAGGCCGGCCAGCGCGTCCTTGCCGCCGAAGCGCCGGCGCACGCCGTCGAGGCGCAGTTCCTCGAAGCCGGTCACTTCTTCACCTTCGCGCCGCCGATCTCGCGGTCCCAGCGGTCGAACGCGGTCACCAGGGACTTGGCGTCCAGCGGGACCTCGACGGGGTGGTCGGCGATGAGCTGTTCGTACTCGGGACGGCCGAACTCGGCGAGCGCCTGCTGGCTGTCGGCGGGGGCCATGCTCAGCGTCACGTCTTTGACGGCCGGGCCGGGGTAGAAGTAGCCCTTGTCGTACGCCTTGGCCTGCTGCTCGGGCGTGAGCATGTCTTTCAGCAGGTTGAGGATGGCGGCCTGCTTGGCCACGGGCACGCCGCGCGGGATGACGGCGTAGTGCGCGTCGGTGACCCAGTGGAAGCCCTCGAGCGTGCCGACCTTCGCCTCTTTGGGGACGGTGCCGAGGACGCGGGGGTTGATGTCCCAGCCGGTGGTGGTGGCGATGATTTTGGCCGAGCCGTTGGCCAGGTTCTTCATCGTCTCGGAGGTGCTGGACGGGTAGAGGGTCACGTACTTGTTGAGCTCGGCCAGGTACGCCCACGTCTTGGACCAGCCGTTGACCGGGTCTTTCGGGTCGCTGTCGCCGAGCAGGTAGGGCAGGCCCATGAGGAAGGTGCGGCCCGGTCCGGAGTTCGACGGGCGGGCGTACTGCACTGCCCCGGGGTTCGCTTTCGCGTACGCGAGAAGCTCTTCAGCCGTCTTCGGGGGATTCTGCAGAGTGGGCAGGTATTCGATGAGCGGACCGGACGGGTAGTAGGTGACCGTCACGCCGTAGTCGCCGGCCAGTTTCTGCATGGCGGCCGCGCCGGGCAGGTAGTTGCTCATGCCGGGCAGCCGCGCCGACTGCGCGGGCAGCAGCGTCGTCCACAGGCCCTGGTCGATGCCGGCGGCCAGGCCGTCCACGCCGGTCAGCACGAGGTCGATGTCGACCCGGTTGGCCGCCTGCTGCGCCTTCACCTTGCCGACCAGTTCGGGCGCGGTGGCCTTGGAGTAGGTGACCTTCTGGATCTGGTCTTTGTTCTTGGCGGCGAAGCCGTCGATCATGCCCTGGGTCAGCTGCAGGTTGCCGGCGACGTCAAGAACGTTGAGGGTGACGGCGCTGTCCGGCTTCTCGGGCACCGGGCCGTCGGTGGCGCCGCTGCTGCTGTTGGGACTGTCGGGAGCGCCGCAGGCGGCGACGAGCAGGGTGGCGGCGGCTGCGATGACGATTCTCGTACGAGCCATGGGGTGCCCTTCGTCAGCGGGCGGGACCGGTGGAGCCCCGCACCATGAGGTGGGTGGGCAGTTCACGCCGGACTTCCTGGTGGCTGTCCAGCAGGCGCAGCAGGAGGTCCACGCCGGCCTGGCCGGCCTCCTCCTTGGGCAGGGCGACGGTGGTGAGGGCGGGATGGACCATCTCGGCCAGGGGGATGTCGTCGAAGCCGAGCACGCTGAGGTCGTCCGGCACGGCGACCCCGCGGGCCGCGAACCGGTGCAGCAGGCCGAGCGCGACCAGGTCGTTGTAGGCGATCACCGCGGTGACCTCGGTGGCCAGCACCCGGTCGGCGATCGAGACGCCGCCGTGGAACTGGGGCGCCACGTTGCCCATCTCGCAGAGCTCGACGCCGGACTTGCGCGCGACCGCCCGCAGCGAGCGCACCCGCTCGCGGTTGGCCCACGACCGGCGCGGCCCGGCCACGTACGCGATCCGCTGGTGTCCGAGAGCAACCAGGTGACTGATCGCCTGGCGCATCCCGTCGAGAAATTCGGCGGTCACCGACGGAACGCCCGCGATGCGGCGGTAGACCAGCACGGTCGGCACCTCGGCGGCCAACGTGCGCAGCTCGGGCTCGGCCATCCGCGGCGAGCACAGCACGATGCCGTCGACCTGCTTGGCCAGCTTGCGCACGAGCCCGGCCTCGGCCGCCGGATCCTCGTCGGTGTCGGCCAGGAAGACGGCGTGGTCGGCCTCGTGCGCGCGGCCCTGCACACCCTTGACGATGCTGGGGAAGAACGGGTTGGCCAGGTCGGGCACGAGCAGCCCGAGGTTGCCGGTGCGGCCGGTGATCAGGCCGCGGGCGGCCCGGTTGGGGTGGTAGCCGAGGCTGGCCGCGACCTCGCGCACCCGCTCGCGGGTGGTAGGCCGGACGACCTCGGGATTCGACAGCGCCCGGGTCACCGTGGCCGTCGACACGCCGGCCACGCGTGCCACCTCTTTGATGGTCACTGCCACGTGGCCCAGCTTGTGATCTGTCACGAGATCAAGTCAAGGCATCGAGCATGATCACTGTAAACCTTTTCATCGAGCGACAAAGGTGGGCGGCGCTGTGCATGCTGGTGGCATGAACGCGTACCCGGACTTCACCGACGAACAGCTGGCCGTCCTCCGCACGTACGGGACGGAGCGGGCGACGACCGTCGGCGAGGTCGTCTACTCGCCCGCCGATGCGCGCAACCCGCTGGTGGTCGTGCTGGCCGGCGAGATCGAGGTGCGCGACGAGTCGCAGGGCCACGACGTCGAATTCGCGCGGTTCGGGGCGGGCACGTTCGTGGGCGAGCTCAACCTGCTGACCGGGCAGCGGCCGTACGTGACCGCGCGCGTCACGGTCGCGGGCCGGGTGGTGCCGATCGAGGCCGAACAGCTGCGCACGTTGCTGGAGCGCGAGACGGAGCTGGCTGACCTGCTGGTCAATGCGATGATCGCCCGGCGCAAGCTGCGGCTGGCCGACAGCGCCGACCATGCGGTCATCGAGATCGTCGGGACGGCGCGGTCGGAGGCGACGCTGGCGCTGCGCACCTTCCTGGGCCGCAACTCGGTGCCGTACCGGTACGTCGAGGCCGAGGCGCCGGGCGACGACCTGCCGGTCGCGGTGACGCCGGATGTGGTTCTGCCTCGGGCCACGCCGGGGCGGCTCGCCGAAGCGCTCGGGCTCACCCTGGCCGCGGGCGACGACCGGCCGTACGACGTGGCCGTGGTCGGCGCCGGGCCGGCCGGGCTGGCCGCGGCCGTCTACGGCGCCTCGGAAGGGTTGCGGGTGGTGGTGTTCGACGCGACCGCACCCGGCGGGCAGGCCGGCACGAGCTCGCGCATCGAGAACTACCTCGGCTTCCCGGGCGGCATCTCGGGGGCCGAACTGACCACGCGGGCCACGTTCCAGGCCCAGCGGTTCGGCGCCCGGCTGGTCAGCCCGTGCCGGGTGGCCGCGGTCGAGCCGTCGGACGCGGGTTTCGTGGTGACACTGACCGACGGTGCGCGCACCTCCGCCCGTACGGTCGTGGTCGCCGCCGGGGCCGAATACCGCCGACTGCCGTTGGCCGGGTGGGATCAGCTCGAAGGGGCGGGCATCTACTTCGCGGCGACCGAGCTGGAGGCCGAACTGTGCGCGGGCGCCGACGCGATCGTGCTCGGGGGCGGCAACTCGGCCGGGCAGGCGGCCATCTATCTGGCCCGGCGCTGCCGTCGCGTCACGATCGTCATCCGGCGGGAATCGCTCAGCGAATCGATGTCGCAGTATCTGATCGACCGCATCGAGGGCCACGAGCGCATCGACGTGGCCGCCAATACCGAGATCAGTGCGCTGCGCGGCGAGGATCACCTGGACGGGGTGGAATTGCGTGACACCCGTACGGACGTCAGGCGCGAAAGCGAGGCCAGGGCGCTGTTCTGCTTCATCGGCGCCCGCCCCGCCACCACCTGGCTGCCGGCCGAGGTCCAGCGCGACGAGGACGGCTTCGTGCTCACCGACGTGGCCCTCGACCGCAAGCGCCTGCCCTACGAGACCTCGCTCGACGGCGTGTTCGCGGCCGGCGACGTGCGGCTCGGCTCGATGAAACGCGTGGCCGCCGCGGTGGGCGAGGGCTCGTCGGTGATCCGCTCGGTGCACGAATATCTCGAACCGCGCTGAGGGCTGTCACAGAACTGTCATGCGTAGCGAGCGAGCCCTCCGGGGAAGGTCAAGGCGACAACGACCTTGGGAGAAACGCATGACTGTCACGGGAATCATCACCGCCATCGTCGTCGGGCTCATCGTGGGCGCGCTGGGGCGGCTCGTCGTGCCGGGGCGGCAGAACATCGCGCTCTGGCTGACGATGCTCATCGGTGTCGTGGCCGCGCTGCTGGGCACGGCGCTGGCCCGCGCGGCCGGGATCGGCACGGACGGCTTCAGCCTGCTCGAGCTGGTCATCCAGGTGGCGCTGGCCGCCGTGGGCGTCGCCCTCGTGGCCGGCACCTACGGTCGCCGGCGCGCGGTGCGCTGACCGTCATCGGATCGTCATGCGCTCGGGGCGGCGCCGCCACATGAGGCGATCATCCTGAGGGCGAGGGGCACCAGCCGCACCACCGGGCGGCGTCCGCGGGGAGCGCCGCGGACGCCGCCTTCTCTCGTCTAACGGCAGGTCCACTTGAGGGGGCGGTTGGCCGCGACCTCGGAGTCGGTGTTGTCGTAGCTGTAGCCGGCCGCCGTTTTGCCGTCCGCGCTGTAGGCGGTGATCATGTACTCCCGCATCTTCTGGTATCTCGGCAGGTCGACGACCTTCTTGCCGGCGATGATGACCGGGCCCACGGCCACGCCGGCCACCCAGCCGTTCTCGGCGCCGTACGCGCTGGGAGAGAGCTCGGTCGCCAGCTTCTCGTACTTGCCGGTGGCGATCGAGTAGCGGTACGACGTGAAGTCGCGGGTGCGGTCGCTGTCGTACACGGCCCGGCCGTACAGCCAGCCGTTGCTGATGGTGTCGGTCCAGAAGTAGTCGGCGCCCTTGGGACGGGGCAGCAGGCGTCCGGTGCCGTCCGGCCGCCACAGGTAGGTGGTGCCTTCGCCGACGCCCTGGTAGACCGCGCCGACGATCGTGCCGTCCTCGCCGATGAGGTTGGCGTCGGCATGGGGGTAACCGGACGGCAGCTTGAGCTTCTCCGGTGTCGCGCGGGACGACGCCCACTTGACCGGTGTGCCCTCCATGGAGGGGTCGCCCAGTGAACCGACGATGAGGCCGCTGTCGTCGATGGCGGAGGGGGCGCCCGGTCCGCCCTTCAGCCGCGTCACCGTGCCGCCCTCCAGCACGTACCCGTACTGCTGGTCGCCCTCGAAGCTGGAGCCGACCGCTACACCGGACGAGTTGATGGCGCGGAAGCCGGCGTCGTCGCCCGGCATCTTCGGCACGGGCTGGAGCACGCCGTCCTTCCACAGCACCGTGTGCACCCCGCTGGGCGGATAGACCCGCCCGGCGAAGTAGCGCCCGGTCGGGTCGCCCGCCGTGACCAGCGCCTTCTTGATCCCGCCACTCGGCAGCAGGGTCACCTTGCAGTTCTTCGGCACGGGCGCCGGCGCCTTCGAGGCAACGGTGACCGGCGGGACCGGCTTGACCGGGGCCGGCTCGTCGCGCAGGGCCGCCGTGGCCAGGGTGCCGCCGCCCGCCGCGACCGCGGTCACCGCGACCAGGGCCACCCCGCCCGACCAGCGCCGGGTGCGGCGCCGTCGCCGGCCCTCGGCCATGGTGCGCTCGACGTCCACGGTCGACGGCAGCGGTGGCTCGTCGGGCATCGTGCGCAGGATCCGCACCGCGGGGTCGTCCTCGGTCATGTCTCTCTTCTCCTCCGTCATCGCCGGTCCTGGACGGTGGCGGCGGGCAGGTCGTCGAAGATCAGGCGGAGCCGGTCGAGCGCGTGCGCGGACTGGCTCTTCACCGTGCCCTCGGAGCAGCCGAGGACCTGGGCCACCTCTTTGACCGGCTGGTCGCACAGGAACCGCAGCACCACGACCGCGCGCTGCCGGGGCGGCAGGCTCATCAGGGCTGTGCGCACCACCGACTGCTCCTCGACCTCGCCGGCCGGCGGCGTGCCCGCGGCCCGCTCGGGCAGCCAGTCGAGCAGCGCGACCTTCCACCAGCCGCGCCGGCGCTCGTCCAGGAAGACCCGGACCAGCATCGTGTTGACGTAGGCGTCGATGTTCTCGACGTGGCTGATCCGCGGCCAGCGCGAGTACAGCTTGGTCAGCGTCTCCTGCACGATGTCGTCGGCGCCGTGCGAGTCACCGCACAACAGGTAGGCCGCCCGTCGCAGGCCGCCCACCCGGCCCCGCACGAAGGACAGGTATTCGCTGTCGGTTCTCCTCGGCATCCCCGCTCCCTGTCACCGTCACTGCGTACCCGACGCGGAATCGACGGCGATCGGTTGGGTCAGGCGGGAAGATTTCTTCGGGCCAGCATGTAGCCGTACGGAGGTTCGGAGCCCTCGGCCGGTGTGCTGCCCTGGAAGACCAGCGTGTAGCCGGCCGCGGTGAGCAGGTCTTCCATCTCGCGCGGGGAGAGCCAGTACCGGTCGAAGTCGATGCCCAGTTCGGCCACCCGGCCGCCGGGGAGGTTGCGACGCCGGGTGCCGTCGCCGTGCTTGAAGGCCGCGATCAGGTAGCCGCCCGGCCGGACGACCCGGGCCAGCTCGGTGAAGGCGGGCGTGCGGGCGTCCGGGGCCAGGAAGATCAGCGAGTACCAGCACACCACCCCGGCCAGCGAGGCGTCGGCGAAGGGCAGCGCGCGCACGTCGGCCACCTCGTAGGCGAAGCCCGGGTTGTCCCGCCGCGCCACCTCGACCATCTTCGGCGAGAGGTCGACCCCGCGCGGGGACAGGCCCCGGCTCGCCAGGTAGGGCAGGAGCCGGCCGGTGCCGCAGCCGACGTCCGCCACCTCGGGCCCCACGGCCGCGGTCACCTCGGCGAACAGGTCGAGCATGGCGCGCTCGACCGGCATGCTTTCGAGCAGCCCGGTCAGGTTCTTCGCGTACCACTCGGAAAGCACGTCGTGCGCGTCCCGCAGTTCCTCGGTGCCGGCATCCATTGGCGCAATCTACGGGGTGCCCGCCGCGAACGCGACGGCGATCAGCCCCGTCACGAACACAGTGGCCAGTCCGGCGCCCATCGCGAGCAGGATCGAGCGGCCGCGCCGGGCGATCAGCCCGGTCACGACCATCCCGGCCAGCAGCGCCACGAAATCGCCGAGGCCGCCGGTCGCCACGCCGCGCAGGGTCGCGCCGAGCAGGGCCGCGATGGCCACCGGGAACACCAGATCGGTGATCCGGGTCGTCCAGGCGGGCAGCTTGAGATGGCGCCCGGCGACCAGGAACGACAGCCGCAGGGCGAGCGTGCCGGCCGCCGCGGCCAGGATGACCAGCCACATCATGACGAGACCTTCTTTCCCGTACGGATGACGGACCCGGCCGCCACCCCGGCGATCATGGCGACGGCCAGCCCGGCGCTGCCCGGCAAGGTGGCCAGCGCCGCCCCGCCGACCGCGGCGGTCCCGGCCGCGGTCAGGCTCCGCCGGTCCTTGACGGCGCCCGTCAGCAGCGCGACGAAGCACAACGGGGCGGCCGCCGACAACACCTTCAGATCCGGCACCACGGACGGCATGAGCACCCCGGCCCCGGTGACGAGCTGCCACCAAATCCACAGCACAACCGCCCCGCCGAGGTAATAGGCGGGCTCTCGCCGTTTCTCCTGAGCCAGCACGTAGGACGGGTCGATCAGCAGGTAGCCGGCCAGCACGCGCCAGCCGAGCGGCCGGTCCCGCCACAGCGGAGCCATGGCCGCGCTGTAGAACAGCAGCCGCGCGTTGATGACGAGCGCGACGACGATGGCCGTGAGCCCGGCGCCGCCCACGTACGCGCTTACGAGGGCGAGCTGAGCCGAGCCGGAGTAGATCAGCGACGAAGTGGCCCAGGCGGCGAGGCGGCCGGTCGGCATCTGCCCGAGAGCCAGGCCCAGGGTGAGGCCCTGCGGAGTCACCGCCAGCATCAGCGGCACCATCGCCTGGGCGCCCGCGCGCCACGCCGGGGTCTCCGGGACGGGCGGTGAGATCAGTGTGGTGGTCATGCCGAGGACTCTTCCGGGGCGGGCCGGCTCAACCTTGGCGACGATGTGGCGATTACCTGGAGAAGCTCGCGGGGTTATGGTCCGGGCGTGACCTTCGTCTTCGAGGATCTGGAGCTCGATCTCGGCACCGTCGAGCTGCGCCGGGCCGGCGTGCGCGTGCCGATGGAGCCGCAGACCTTCGAGGTGCTCGGCTATCTGGTGACCCACCGGGAGAGGGTGGTGTCCAAGGAGGAGCTGATGGACGCCGTCTGGGGCGGGCGGTTCGTCAGCGAGTCGGCCGTGACCAGCCGGATCAAGCAGGCGCGGCAGGCGGTCGGGGACAACGGGCAGGCGCAGCGGCTGATCCGGACCGTGCACGGCAAGGGCTATCGCTTCGTGGGTACGGTCGCGGCGGCCGCGCCTGTGTCGGTGCGGCACGATCCGGTGCGGTACGCGGTCAGCGACGGGCTGCACCTGGCCTATCAGGTGACCGGGGGCGGCGAGCGGGACATCGTGCTGGTGCCCGGCTTCGTCTCGCACCTCGAGCTGGACTGGGCCGAGCCCCGGCACGCCGCCTTCCTCGATCGGCTGGGCTCGATGGGGCGGCTCATCAGGTTCGACAAGCGGGGCACCGGCCTGTCCGACCGGCCCAGCGGCGTGCCGGACCTGGAGACCCGCATGCACGACGTGCTCGCCGTCATGGACGCGGCCGGGTCACGCCGGGCCGTGCTGTTCGGGTATTCCGAGGGCGGGCCGATGGCGGCTCTGCTGGCGGCCATGCACCCGGATCGGGTCGAGGCGCTGATCCTGTACGGCTCGTACGCCAAGCGGGAGCGGTCGGCCGACTATCCGTGGGCGCCGACCCGGGCCGAGCGCGAGGCCTACGTGGACCGGCTCGCGGGGGAGTGGAGCTGGGAGGCCGACATGCGGGTCATGGCGCCCTCGGCCGACGAGGCGATGGCGCGCTGGTGGGGGCAGCGGGCGCGGGCCTCGGCCACCCCGTCCACGGTGCGGGCCCTGATCGCCATGAACACGCTGGTCGACGTGCGGGACGCGCTCGGCTCGATCCGGGTGCCCACGCTGGTGCTGCACCGCCGGGGCGACCAGGACAGCCGGGTCGAGGAGGGCCGCTACCTGGCCCGCAACATTCCGGGGGCGGCCTTCGCCGAGCTGCCGGGCACGGACCACTTCGTGGCGGTCGACTCGGACCAGATCCTGGACCAGGTCGCGGAGTTCCTGGCCGGGGCGCGGGCGGCGGAATTGCCCCCGCTGGCGCTGGGCGCGGTTCTGGCCGTACGCGGGCCGGCGCCGGAGCTGTCGGCGGTGCGCACGGCTCGCACCCCCGGGGGCACGACGATCGCCGTCTACGACGGGCCGGCCACCGCCATCCGGGACGTGCTCGGCGTCCGGCGGCGGGAAGGTGTGCGCTTCGGACTGCACATCGCGGAATTAGCTCGTACGGGGAACGTGGTTGACGGCCCCGGAGTGCGGGTGGCGGAGGCGCTGGCCGAGCGGGCCGAACCGGGCGAACTGCTCGTCTCGGCGACCGTGCGCGATCTGGTGGCCGCCTCCGGAATCACGCTGGAGCGGGCCGGCGACGACGCCTACCGGCCCGGTTGAGCGGAGTCGCCGTCCTTGGATTCGACCTGGGTGGTGGCGGGGTGACCTGGCGATAATCACGTGGCGACGTAGCGGTTCTTGCCCGCGTTCTTCGCGGCGTACATGGCGGCGTCGGCCTGACCGACCAGGTCGTCGGCCGTGCTGTCGCGGTCGCTGACGGCGATGCCGATGCTGGCCGAGACCCGCGCCTCTTCGCCGTTGACGTCGATGGGAGCGCGGACCCCGGCGATGACGCGTTCGGCGGCCGAACGGGCGTCGGCCGGACTCTCGATGTCCTCCAGGATCACGGCGAACTCGTCGCCGCCGAACCGGGCCACCGTGTCGGCCGCGCGCAGCGAGGTGCGCAGCCGGTCGCCGACCGTGCGCAGCACCAGGTCGCCCGCGTTGTGGCCGAGCCGGTCGTTGACCTCCTTGAAGCCGTCGAGGTCGATGAACAGCACCGCGAGCCGCCCGCCGGTGCGGCCGCGGGTGGCCACGGCGTGGGTCAGCCGGTCGTAGAACAGCAGGCGGTTGGCCAGGCCGGTGAGCGGGTCGTGGAACGCCAGATGGTGCAGTTCCTGCTCGCGCTCGCGCAACCGGGCCTCGACGTCCTCGCGGCGGGCGATGTCCTTGCGCAGGGCCGTGGTGGCCTGGTCGACCTGGAGCAGGGCGCGGTTGCGGCTGCCGGTGAGCACGGCGGTCATCAGGCACAGCAGCACGGTCAGGGCGGCCCCGGCGGCCAGGGTGAAGCGGCTCATCCCGCGGTCGGTGGCGTTGATCAGGCGGGTCGTGGGCCACAGGGTGAGCTCCCAGTGGCGCTGGCCCACGGTGAGCGCGCGCTGCCGCACCAGCGACTCGTCGGCCACCCGGCGGCCCGGGGCGGCCGTGGCCAGCACGGCGTGGGCCCCGGTGCCCTCGGCCAGGCTGGTCTGCACGGCGCCCTGTCCCCGGTCGTGCAGCGTCCGAGCCACGAAGTCCTGGCCGCGGACGGGCATCACGATCCAGCCCCGGAACACGTCGGGGGCCGACGAGCCGAGCCCGGAGTAGACCGGCGCGACGAACGAGATGGAGGTCTGGCGGGCGCCGGGGGCGAGATTGTCGTCGCGGATCAGGTAGTAGGCCGGGCTGATCGCGGTGCGGCCGCTGGCCTGTGCGGTGCGCAGAGCCTCGCCGGCCTGGGGGCGCTGGGCCAGGTCGACGCCGACGATGTTGGTGACGCTGTCGAACGTGCGCTCGAAGACCACGAAGTCGTGCGTCGAGGTGCCCGTGGCCGGCAGCAACTTGAGCTCGGAGGCGCCCCGGGCGCGCCAGAAGCGCTGCAGGGCGGGCACCTCGGGCCCGGTGGCGGCCACCACGAAGCTGATGCCGGCCGCCCCGGGCAGCCGGGCGCCGTCGAGCGTGGCGGTCATCCGGACGAAGTCGTCGCCGCGCAGGTCGGACTGGGCGCCCACGGCCGCCGCGAGGTCGCTGACGGTCTCGGTGTAGCGGGCGGCCCGATCGCCGACCGCGGCCGACAGCTCGGCCGCGTACCGGTCCATGACCTGCCCGGCGTACCGGTCCTCGCCGTCGTCGACGATGTCGTACGCGGCCACCGTCACCGCGCCGCCGGTGATCAGGACGGCGACCACCAGCAGCAGGCCGGCCCAGCCGCGTCCCCTCCGCACATAAGGCTGATCGGCACGAGCGTCCCGTCACTGAACCGCCCGGATCGGCACGGGCCGCCACCAGGTCAGGGCCCGCCACAGCCACTCGAGCGGCCCGTAGCGGAAGTGCCGCAGCCAGACGATGCTGAGCGCCGCCTGGATCACCCCGATCGCGAGGCCGGTCCACACGATCGGGGCAAAGCCCGACGCGTGGCCCAGGTCGAACAGGCGGTCGGCGAGCAGGATCAGCACCGACGCGAGCACGTAGTTGGTGAGGGCCATGCGCCCCATCGGGCCGAGCACCGCGTCGAGCGGGCGGCGGAGGCCCGTACGCATAAGCAAGAGAAACCCCACGGTGATCAGGAACGCGCAGACGGTGCCGGCCGGGAGGATCCGGTAGTTGGCAGGGTGGCCGACCCCCGCCTGCCACTGCAGCCACAGCATCACCGCGGTCACCGGCACCGCGCCGGCGAAGGCGATCCCCAGCTGCCGGGTCCGCTGGTCGAGGGTGTCGGGGATGCCGTACTGCGCGGTGGCCAGGCCCAGCAGGAACAGGCCGGGGATGATGAACAGCCCGTTGAACGTCAGGCTGGCGGCCAGGGTCAGCACGACGCCGAGCCCGAGCACCCAGCGCCGCGAGAGATAGGACGCGGGCAGCAGCACCACGATGCCGAACGCCGCGTAGAACTTCAGCACCTCGCCCGGCTGCAGCAGCGTGTGCAGGGCCGAGAAGACGCCGAGCCACAGCAGCCGGCGCAGCAGCACCAGCCGCGGCCGATCGGTGCGGTTGCCCGCGGTGCGCAGGAACAGCGCGAAGCTGATGCCGAACAGGAACGAGAAGATGGGGAACGGCCGCTGGATGAACAGCGCCTCCCACACGTACGCCCCGGGGTGGTCGGCCGCGGGGCCCTCGGGCCGGGGGAAACCGGTCATCTGGACGATGTTGAACTCGACGATGCCGGCCAGCGCGAGGCCGCGGAGGGCGTCGAGTTCATGAATGCGACGAGCCATGCATCAAGGGTTCCGAGTGCTGCCTGCCCGCCGATAGCGCCGCGAGTCGTGACCGGAACCTACTTTCGTATGCTCCAGGGCATGCGGCGGCGCCGGGTCCTCGACAGCGCGATCGACGTGGCGCTCGCGCTGACCGCCGCGGTGGCCGGCGTCGTGCTCGAACTGCGCGATCCCGGCTGGTTCCCGGTCGCCGCGCAGATCGCCGGGGCCGGTTCCCTTCTCGTACGCCGCCGGTGGCCCTACGTGACGGCCGGGGTCCTGGTCGTCCTCAACGTGTTCGTGCCGGTGTGGGCGACCGTGCTGGCGCCGTACGCGCTGGTGGCCTTCACCGGCGAGCGGGCCCGCTGGCGTCCGTGGGCGGCCACCGGCCTGCTCGTCGTGACGTTCCTGATCGGGGCGCGGGCGTGGCAGATCGCCGACCCGTTCTCGGCGCCGCTCGTTCTCCTGTGCTCGGCGCTGCTGGGTCTCTACGCCCGGGCCCGGGCCTCGCTGGCCGCCGAGGCGACCCGGCGGGCGACCGAGCAGGCGCGGGCCGACGAGCGGGTGCGGCTGGCCGGCGAGATGCACGACGTGGTCACCCACCGGCTCAACCTGATGGTGCTGCAGGCGGGCGCCATGCGGATGACCGCGCCCGACGACACGACCCGCGAGGCCGCCGACGAGCTGCGGACGGCCGGGGTGCAGGCACTGGCCGAGCTGCGCGACCTGGTCGGGGTGCTGCGCGACGGCGCCGATCCGGCCCGGGCCGAGGGCGGGGACGTGGCGGAACTGGTCGAACAGTCGCGGGCGGTCGGCCTGCCGGTGCGGCTGACCATCACGGGCGACGAAAGCACGCCGTCCCCCGCGGTACAGCGCACGGTCGTCCGGGTAGTGCAGGAGGCACTGACAAACGTCCACAAGCATGCGCCGGGCGCCGCGACCGAGGTGACGCTGGCCTACGCCGACGAGGGGATCAGCGTGGAAGTCGTCAACGAGCGCTCCGGCCGGAGCCCGCGCGAGCTGCCGTCGGGCGGGGCCGGCCTCACCGGGCTGCGGTACCGGGTCGAGATGGTCGGCGGATCGTTCGCCGCGGGCCCGGCCGCCGGGGGCGGGTTCCGGGTGAGCGTGCGGCTTCCCGCGTACGTTCCGACGGCGCAGCCGTGATCCGGGTGCTCCTGGTCGACGACGAGCGGATGGTCTGCGCCCACCTGCGCACCATCCTCGGCACGGCGGCCGACATCGAGGTGGTCGGCGAGGCGTACGACGGCGCCGAGGCGGTCGAGGCGGTGGTGCGGCTGCGCCCCGACCTGGTGCTGATCGACGTCCGGATGCCCGGCGTCGACGGCCTCACGGCGATCGAGCGGATCGCCGGCTTCCCCGACCCGCCGCGGCTGGTCGTGCTGACAACGTTCGACCACGACGAGTACGTGCTGCGGGCGTTGCAGGCCGGTGCGGCCGGCTTCCTGGTGAAGTCGACCGACCCGGAGGACCTGGTCGATTTGGTGCGGGCCGCGGCCGGCGGCGGGACCGTGCTGTCCCCGGTGGCCGCGCAACGCCTGCTGGGCGCGGCCGGCGAGCGGCAGCGGGTGCGCGAGCGCCTGGGCCGGCTGAGCGAGCGCGAGACCGAGGTGCTGGCCGGCCTGGGCGCGGGCGACTCGAACCTGCGCATCGCCCGCCGCCTGAGCCTGTCTGAGGCGACGGTCAAGGGTTACGTCTCCCGGCTGCTGGTCAAGCTCGACTGCGACAACCGCACCCAGGCCGGCCTGCTGGCCCAGCAAGCCGGCCTGCGGCCGTAGCCACTAGCCGCCGTTGTCGCGCAGCAGGTGGGCCAGCTGGACGCGGGACGTGACGCCCAGCTTGGTGAAGACGTGGCGGACGTGGGTGTTGACCGTGTGCGGCGAGAGGGAAAGTTGCTCGGCGGCGCGGCGGTTGGTGGTGCCGGTCGCGATGAGGCGTACGACCTTCAGCTCGGACGTGGTCAGGCTCGCCCAGCCGCTGTCCGGGCGCGCCGGTCGCCGCCGGCCCTGCTCGCGCAGCGACTTGCGCACCCGCTGGGCGTCGCCGGCGGCGCCCGCCTCCTCGTAGATCTCGAGGGCCTGCGTCAGGTGGTCGGCGCCGCCGGCGTCCTCGATGGCGCTCGCGGCCAGCAGCGGGCGGCCGGCGGCGTTCTGCAGCTTCGCGGCCGTCAGCAGTTGTTCGGCGTCGCCCGCGATCATGCCGTGGATCTGGGCGGCGGCCGCGGCGAAGGCGGGAGCGTCGGCTGCGCCCTGCTCGAGGGTCACGGCGGCCGCGGTGCAGCGCTCCAGCAGGCCGGCGTCGGCGGCGGTCAGGGCGACCCGGGTGGCCATGGTCAGGAAGGCCAGGTCGGTGGGGAGCGGGGGAGCGGCGGGCAGCAACGGATCGTCGCGCAGCAGGCGGGCGGCCGTTCCGGCGTCGGCGCGGGCGGCGGCGTCGGCGGCCAGGACGCGGGTCGCCCAGCGCCGTTCGACGAGGCCTTCCCCCGTACGCAATTGTTTGGCGAGCGAGACGGCGGTGCGGGCCAGGCCGGGGTCGCCGAGATAATGCGCGAGCGCGGCGATCGTCGTCATGCGCAGCGCGGGCGCCAGATCGGCGGCCGAGCCGAGAGCCAGCGCGCGTGACTCGTCGAGCCGGCCGCTCATCAGGTGGGCCATCGCCGAGAGCTGGGTGCACAGGCCTTGCAGCGGCCCGTCGTGGTCGCGGCGGGCCTGGCGCAGGCTCTCGGTGAAGGCGGCCGTCGCGTCCCCGGTACGGCCGAGGTGGTGCAGCAGATTGGCGGTGAGCAACCCGTGCAGGCCGGCGTGCGGGTCGTCCGGCTCCGGCGGTTCGCTCAGCAACCGGTCCAGTTCGGCCGAGGCCAGGGTTCCGGCGCCGCGGGCGGCGTGCACGCTGGCCACCACCAGCCGGGCCAGTCCGGCCCCGGCGCCGGTCGAGGCGGCCCGCGCGAGCCGGTCGGCCTCGGCCAGGTCGCCGTCGAGCACCAGGTTGCAGGCCAGCCAGGCGTGGTGCCGGCCGCGCAGCCGCGGGGTGGTGCCGCGCAGCGCGAGCGCGGCCCGGTTGTCGGCCGCCCGCTCGCCGGCCGGGCGATCGGCCATCGTGGACAGGTGAAGCAGGAGCTCCGCGTTCTGCTCGGCCGGCAGCAGCTCGGCCCGGGCCCGGCCGGCCAGCTCCCGGGTGCGCTCGAAGCGGGCCGCCCGGTGCGACTGCACCAGCGCCTCCACGATCACCGGACCGCGGGCCTCGTCGTCCGGGGGCAGCACGTCCAGCGTACGAACCAGAAGGTCCGAAGCCGCCGCCGGATCCCGCGCCGTCCGGGCCGCCGCCCGCAGCGTGTCGATCGCGGCGCGGTCGCCCGGCAGGACCGTGCGGGCCAGCAGGGCTGCCGCCTCGGCCGGGGCGTCACCGGTCCGCAGCAGCACGTCGGCCGCCTCCCGTTCCAGCGCTCGCCGCAGCGAGCCCGGCAGGGCCGCCCGCGCACCCCGCCGCAGCAGGTCGTGCCCGAACCGGAGGTTCCTTCCATCCACGGTCAGCAGGTCGGCCCGCACCGCCTCGTCCAGCGGCTCGATCAGGTCGGCCGGCCACGCGCGCAGCATCGCCGCCAGGTGCGCCGTGGTGAACCGGCGCGGCAGCACCGCGGCCATCCGCACCAGCTTGCGGGCGATCGGGCTCAGCGCGTGCACCCGGTCGCCGACCGCCGTCGCAACCCGCCGCGGCAGGCCGGCCCCGGTCACCGTGGCCGTGCCGCCCGCCACCGGCAGACGGCCCTCCTCGTCCAGGCCGCGCAGAAGTTCCAGAATCCAGTACGGGTTCCCGCCGGCCGCCCCGGCCAGCTCCAGCAGCGGCGGCCGGGCGATCGCCCGCACGAAGTCCTCGACCACCCGCACGCTGGCCGCCCCGCCCAGTGTGGACAGCGTCATCGCCTCGGCGCCGTCCCGTTCCAGCTGGGCCCACAGCTCGCGCACGTGCGGCCGGGCCTGCGCCCGCCGCCCGGACAGCACCCAGAGGAGGGCCGGGTCGGCGGCCAGGGTCCGGATCGCCGCGGTCGTGTCCGCGTCCGCCCCGTGCATGTCGTCGAGGACGATGACCAGGGGACCGGCCGCCCGCAGCGCCGACCGCAGGCCGTCGAGAACCCAGAAGGCCGCGCCCGGCCGCTCGCTGAGCGCCCGCAGGGTCCGCGCGTCGCCGACCGGCGGGTCAGCGCCCAGAGTGGCCGCCAGGAGCGGTGCGAACGGCGCGCCGGGACCGGTGACGGCGTCTGCCCGCAGGGTCCGCACGCTCGACGGCCCGGCCCGCCGCACGAGTTCGGCGATCAGCCGCGACTTGCCGACGCCGGCCGGCCCGTCCAGCAGCAGGACGCCGCGGCCGCCACCCGCGACGGCCGACATCCGGCGGTCGGCCACGGCCAGCTGAGCCTCGCGTCCCCGCAGCGGTGCGGTGTGTCCCTGATGCATAACCCATCCTGTTCGGCGGCCGGGCGTCCTGTCGTCAATGCCTGCGGGTATCCCGATCTACCGGCTAGCAGGGGGACGTGGTTGCCCGGCCCGGCCCCCGGCGGGCACGATGAGCGCGGGGGTGAGGGGATGCGGGTGGTCGTGGCCGACGACGACGTCCTCATGCGCGAGGGCGTGGCCAGCCTTCTCACCGGTCAGGGCTTCGACGTGGCGGGCAAGGCCGGCACCGGTCCCGAGGCCATCGAGCTGGCCCGGGCGGTCAAGCCCGGCCTGGTCATCCTCGACATCCGGATGCCGCCCACGCACACCACCGAGGGGCTCGACGTGGCCCGGCAGATCCGGGCCGAGCTGCCCGGCACCGGCATCGTGCTGCTGTCCGCCTTCGCCGAGGTCGACCACGCGACCGAGCTGCTGCGCAGCGGCGGCGGGGTCGGCTACCTGCTCAAGAGCCGGGTGACCGAGGTCGACGAGTTCTTCGACGCGCTCGACCGGGTCGGCCGGGGCGGCTGGGTGGTCGACCCGGAACTGGTCACCGAGCTCATCGAGGCGCCGCGCCGCTCGCACCCGCTGGCCGGGCTCACCGAGCGGGAACGCGACGTGCTCAACCTGGTCGCCGAGGGCCGCTCCAACGCGGGCATCGCGCATCAGCTGTTCATCAGCGAGGGCACTGTCGAGAAGCACGTCCGCAGCATCCTGACCAAGCTCGGGCTCAGTGATTCGGCCGAGGATCATCGCCGGGTGCTGGCGGTCCTGCGCTATCTGGACGCATCATGAGCGCGTGAAGCCGTTCGCCTGGCGCACCCCTCTCCGTCCGCGGGCCTTTCCTTGGCCGTGGCGCGGGCGGCGCCGCGCGGCGCGGATCGACCGCATGATCCTCGAATCCGAGCGCCGGGCCCTGCTACGGCTGGGCGCGCTGGTCGGCAACGCGCCGATCCAGGAGGTGTTCGACGCCATCAGCGAGGAGCTCGGCCGCATCATCGACACCGAGACCGGCGAGACGTTCGAGGACATGGCCGGGCTGTCCCGCTTCGACCCGGACGGCATGATGACGTTCATCTCGTCGTTCGGCCCCCGGCCCGACTGGCCCTCGCCGATCGGCTCGCGCTGGCCGCTGGCCGACGGGGACAGCGCCAACGCCCGCGTCTACCGCACCGGGAAGCCGGCCCGGCTCGAGGGCGGCATCCCGGTCACCGGCAGCATCTCGCGCCGGCTGAGCACGATCAAGGCCATCTCGTCCATCGCGGTGCCGATCTTTGTGGACGACAAGCTGTGGGGCTCGGCGACGGTGGTCTCCGACCGGCCCCGGCGGCTGCCCGCGACCACCGAGTCCCGCCTGCTCGAGTTCGCCGCGCTGGCCTCGACCGCCATCTCCAGCGCCCAGCGCCGCGAGCAGGTCGAGCGGCTGGCCGACGAGCAGGCCGCGCTGCGCCGGGTGGCCACGCTGGTCGCCGCGGGCGCGCAGCCCGAGCAGGTCTGGGAAAGCGTCGTCTCCGAGGTGGGCGTGTTGTGCGGGGCCAGCCGTACGGGTCTCATCCGCTACGTCTCGGCCGACGCCATCGCCGTCCTGGCACTGTGGGCCGACGAGGGCGATCACGAAGAAGTCGCCGCGCGCTGGCCGATGGCCGGGGGCAGCCTGTCGGCCCGGGTCGCCGCCGAACGCACGGTCGTCCGCATCGACGACTGGTCGGAGGTGGACGGTGAGATCGCGGCCACGATCCGCGAGACGATGTCGGTCGGCGCGTCGATCATGGCGCCGGTGTTCAGCGACCACGAGCTGTGGGGCGGGCTGGTCGTCCACTCGGCGGCGGGCGAGTCGCCGGCCGACGACACGGAACGGCGGCTGGTCGCGTTCGCCGACCTGGTGAGCACCGCCATCGCCGGGGCCGAGGCCCGTACGCAGGCTCGCCGCCTGGCCGACGAGCAGTCGGCCATCCGCCGGGTGGCCACGCTGACCGCCCGCCAGGCCCCCGTGCCCGTCCTCTGCCAGGCGGTGGCCGACGAGCTGCACGACCTGCTCGAGGTCGAGGACGTCAAGGTGTCCCGCTTCGACGACGGCAAGGTGGTGATCGTGGGCGGGCGCGGCCTGCTCGACGAGCTCTACCCGGCCGGGTTCACCTCGCTGATCCTGCCCGACACGGCCGTCGGCCAGGTGTTCCGCGATCACCGGCCGGTCCGCGTCGATGGCTACGAGCAGGCCACCAGCGAGGTCGGCCGGGCCGTGCGCGGGCGCGGCGTCCGCTCGACCATCGCGTTGCCGATCCTGCTCGGCGAGCGGCTGTGGGGCGCCCTCAGCGTCTCGTCACTGCAGCCGGGCCGCATCCCGGAAAGGGTCGTCCAGCCGATCTCGGACTGCATCGACCTGATCGCCACGGCGATCCGCAACGCCGAGGCCGAGGAGAGCCTGCGGGCCTCCCGCGAGCGCATCGTGACCGCCACCGACGCCGCCCGCCGCCGCTTCGAGCGCGATCTGCACGACGGCGCCCAGCAGCGGCTCGTCGCCCTGGCCCTGGAGCTGCGGGCGATGCCCGGCCTGGACGGCGAGGAGCTGGCCGCGACCGCGGACGAGGTCGACTCGATCCTGACCGACCTGCGGACGTTGTCGCGCGGCCTGCACCCGGCGGTGCTGTCCGAGGGCGGGCTGGGCACGGCCATCCGGTCGCTGGCCCGGCGGTGCCCGACGCCGGTCGAGCTCACCTTCCCGTCGGACTGGCCGGGAGCGGACGACATGGCCGAGCTCGCCTTCTACTACTTCGTGGCCGAGTCGCTGACCAATGTGGCCAAGCACGCCCTGGCCACGCGGGTGACGGTCGACGTGGTGCGGGACGACGAGTCGATCCGGGTCACGGTGGCCGACGACGGGCTGGGCGGGGCCGACACCGCCGACGGCTCGGGGCTGCTGGGGATCGCGGACCGGATGGAGGCGCTCGGGGGCTCGCTGAGCGTGTCCAGTCCGCCCGGCGCCGGCACGACGCTGGTGGCGACCGTCCCGGTCAGGGCAGGTCAGGAATGAGCTCGCGGATGGCCCGCACCGAGAGCGCCGACTTGGCCAGGAAGCCGGCGGCCGGGGTGCCCTCCATCAGCTCGGCGTAGTCCTCCTCGGCCCGGGTCGAGATCATGATGATCCGGCCGGTCAGCTCCGGGAACCGGGCGGCCAGCAGGCGGACCAGCTCGAAGCCGCTCTCGCCGCCCAGCGAGACGTCGACCAGCACCACGTCGGGGTGGTCGGCCTCGGTCGCGGCGAGGGCGGTCTCGATGGTCTCCGCGGTGCCGACGGACTCCAGGCCCTGCCACTCGAGGCTGCGCCGGGCGACGTCCAGGAACCGCTGGTTGTCGTCGACCACGAGGCAACGGAACTGCACGGCCCGACTGTGCCAAACCGGCGGCTGATCCCGCACTCCGGCTAGCCGGTATGGAGTTCGGCCGGAATCAGTGCTATGCCGCCGTCAAGGGTGCCGCCCAGGGCCTCGACGCGGTCACGACCGACGGGACTGACGTGGGGCGCGCCGTCCGTGGTCAGGGTCAGCCGCAGCGCTTCGCCCAGGTCGTCCAGCTGTACGGTCAGATGCTCCCGGGCCTGGCCGGCGGCGTCGGCCACAAGGCGGTAGACCGTGGTCTCGATCAACGCGTCGAAGCGCCGCAGCGGCGGCAGGTCGAGCTCGACCGGGACGGTGGCGTGGCGGGCCAGGGAGCGCAGGGCGGGGGCGAGGCCGGCCTCGGTGAGGATGGCGGGAAACGTACGGAAAGAAAGGGTTCTGACCCCGGCCGCCATTTCTCGCAGCTGCCGTCCGAGGGCGGCCAGATCGTCGCGCGCGGGATCGCCCTCGGGCAGCCGGGCCCGGATCAGTTCGAGCTCCAGGCCGGTGGTGGTCAGGCGCTGCTGGATGCCGTCGTGCAGCTCGCGTTCGACGCGGGCGAAGATGTCGTCGGCCTCGGCCATGAGCCGCCGCTGGGCGTCCATGGGCTCCACCTTCGCCGGGCACCGCGCGGCGCCGCAAGACCTTCCGCCCGGTGATCGACCTGTGATAGACCGGGATCACTGTGTCAATCCGTAACGGGGTCGCAACAGGGAGGCCACACATGGCCACGCCGATCAGTCGCCGATCAATCCTGGCCGCCGGAGCGGGGGCGGCCGCCGGCCTGGCTCTGCCCGCCGCCGCGCAGGCCACGGGCGGTCACGCCGGAACGCGGATCCGCTTCACCTTGAACGCCGTCACGCTCGACGGCGGTGAGCAGGTGGTGGCGGTGACGCTGAAGACGGGGCGGCTCGGCCGCATCGATCCGGCCAGCCTGACCCCCGCGTCGTTCTCCGTGCACGCCAAGGCCACGAGCCCCATCCCGATCGCGCCCGGGGACCAGATCTTCAGCGAGTACGACCTGGACCGGACGGTCACCGCGGCCCGGCTGAACCGCGACGGCGACATCGTGCTCGAACTGGCGTACGCCGAAGGGGTGACCGGCGGCGGGACGCTCGGGTACATCGCCGGCAAGGGGCGCAACGTCCAACTCGACCTGGTCTACACGATCACGCAGAACGCGCCGGTCGTCGTGCGGGGCCGGCCGGTCACCTTCGCCGCGTTCGCGCAGGGGCGGCTGTCGAACCCCGAGGTCGACGCGTTCAGCTACCACGTCTCCGGGACGGGCATGAAGTACCGGCTGTTCTCGCCCGGCCGCCACCACGGCAAGCGGCCGCTGGTCGTCTGGCTGCACGGCGGCGGCGAGGGCGCGTCCCTGCCCGACAACTACTACGACAACGAGACGACGCTGCGGGCCAACCGGGGCGCGCTCGGCTTCGCCACCCGCGAGGCGCAGCAGATCTTCGGCGGGGCGTATGTGGTGGCCCCGCAGAGCCAGTCGTTCTGGCTCGAGGACGGCGACCGCTTCGCCCCGCAGATCCGCCAGATCATCCGGGACGTGGCCCGCCGGCACGACGTCGACCGCGATCGCATCTCGGTCGTGGGCTGCAGCAACGGCGGCTACATGAGCCTGAAGATGACCGTCGAATACCCGGACCTGTTCGCCTCGTCGGTGCCGATCTGCGGGGTGGTGCAGTCGCTGGACCCGGGCGGCCCGCGCCAGATCACCGACGATGAGCTGAAAGCCATCGACACGCCGACGTGGCTGGTGGCGTCACGCGACGACGACACGGTGCCGCCGGAGCCGAACACGGTGCACGCCCACGACCTGATCCCGGGCTCGCGGCTCAGTCTCTACGACCACGTGATCTGGAACGGTCACCAGTTCCCGGGCCACTGGTCGTGGATCTACGTGGCCCGCAACGACCCCCGGCAGAACGGCGAAACCATCTGGCAGTGGATGGCCCGCCAGCGGAACTGACCATACTGGTCGACCATGGAGTTGGACGAGTACCAGCGCGGCGCCCTGCGGACGGCGGCGCCGCGCGACAAGAAGAACGAACTGCTGCACCTGGTGCTCGGCCTGGTCGGCGAATCGGGTGAGGTCGCCGAGAAGTTCAAGAAGTGGGTGCGCGACCTCGACAGCGACGAGGCGCTGATCGACCGGCCCGGCATCGCCAAGGAACTCGGCGACGTGCTCTGGTACGTGGCGGTGCTGGCCGACTACCTGGACCTGTCGATGAACGACATCGCCAAGGGAAACCTCGACAAGCTGGCCAGCCGGCAGGGGAGGGGCGTGCTGGGCGGCAGCGGCGACAACCGCTGACGCCTTTACGGGCGGCGGAGGGCTCGGCGGATGGCCAGGGCCAGGTGCAGGCGGAAGCGGCCGTGCGGGTCGCGGATGGGCCAGCCGAGCAGCGCCTCCAGGTGCTTGATGCGTTCCTGCAGCGTCGAGTGATGCAGGCGCAGGGCGCGGGCGGCGTCGCGCATGCTGGGGGCGCCGGCCAGCGTGTCCAGGGTGTGCAGCGCCCAGGGGGCGGCGGTGGCGGCGCGGTTCAGGGCCTCGACGTCCGGCACCGGGCCGGCGGTGGTGTCGGCCGCGCGGATCAGCAGCGCGAGCGTGCCGAGGTCGTCGGCGTGCACCACCCGGGGGCCGGGGTCGGCCTCGGTGCCCTCCGCGGTCAGGCGCAGCGCGAGCTGGGCCTCCGTCCACGAGGCGGGCAGGTCGGCGACCGGCGAGCACGGGCCCACGCCGGCGCGGCGTCCGGCCGGTGGCCCGGCGTCCGGGGGCAGGATCAGAGCCTCGCCGTCGGCTAGAGCTACAGCCCGCGCCGTTGGGGGCAGGCCCAGGCGGCGGGCCGCGCTCAGGCGGTCGGACAGCGCGGCGTGCGGGTCGAGCACCAACTCGACCGAGGCGGCGTCGGTGCCGGTGACCGCCGAGCGGGTGCGTTCCAGCACGGCGCGGACGGCCGCGGCCGCCCGTTCCAGCACCACCGCTTCGTGCGTGCTCGGTGCGGCCGTGGTTTCGAGCCACAGCGTGGCGCCCGGGCCAATGGACGCCGACGGCCAAGCGGGGTCGAACTCGTCCGGCGGCGTCTCGACGATGCCGTCGGGGGTGGCGCGGATGGTCAGGTGGCGGGTGGTGTCGCTCAGGCGGGCCGGGCGGCCGGACAGCGTGGCGGCGCCGGCGACGATGGTCCGCAGGCCGGCTCGGGCGGCCACCAGGGCGTCGAAGTGGCCGATCACCCGTACGGCCGCGCCGGCCTCGGGGTCGACGGCGGCCAGCCGCAGCGCTAGCTCGTTCACCTCGCCATTCTCAACCCGGGAGCACGGCCGCGACCAGCGCCTGGTCGGCGGGGAGCGTCCGCCACCCGGCGGGTGCCGCCGCCGGCCGCGGGCGGGCAGGATCGGTGTGACCTGGACAACAACGAGGCGGGAGACACCATGATTCCGACCAGCGTCAGCGAAGGTGCGCGGCAGATCCTCGCCGTGCCCCGGATCGAGGCGTCGTGGCCCGCGCCGGACGACGTCGAGGGCTGGGAGAAGCACATCGCGCAGGCCGACGCCGGGCTGCTGGAGCGGTTCGCGTCGGTCGGGCAGCTGCCGGTGGCCGTGGACGACCGCGAGATCGCCGGTGTGCGCACCTTCGTGGCCCGCATGGAAGAAGACGACTCCGGGCCCATCTACCTGGACATTCATGGTGGGGCCCTGATCATGGGCGGCGGCGAGCTGTGCCGGGCCTTCACGGTGGTCACCGCGATGACCAACGGGATGGTCACCTGGGGTGTCGACTATCGGATGCCGCCCCACCACCCGTACCCGGCCGGTCTCGACGACTGTGTCGCCGTCTATCGGGCGCTGCTCGAGGCTCGCTCCCCGGACCAGGTCTTCGTGGGCGGCGCCTCGGCCGGCGGCAACCTGGCGGCGGCGCTGATGGTGCGCGCCCGCGAGGAAGGCCTGCCCATGCCGGCCGCGCTCGTGCTGAACACGCCCGAGCTCGACCTCACGGAGTCCGGCGACTCGTTCCACATCAATCTCGCGTACGACAATGTCCTCGGGCCGCTGCTCGAGGTGAACCGCCTGTACGCCGCCGGGCACGATCTGGCCGACCCGCACCTGTCGCCGCTGTTCGCCGACGTGTCCGGGTTCCCGCCCACCTTCCTGCAGGCGGGCACGCGCGACCTGTTCCTGTCCAACGCCGTACGCATGCACCGCAAGCTCCGCAACGCCGGCGTCGACGCCGAACTGCACATCGGCGAGGCCATGCCGCACGGCGGATTCACCGGAAACACACCGGAAGATCTGGATCTGGCCGCCGAACGGAGGAGGTTCCTGGACAAGCATCGCCGGGAGGCCGCAGCCTGATCGCATGCGCCGGTTCGGACTCGCGAGTGTGATCGGGGTGGCCGCGCTCCTGCTGCTGAGCGCGGCGCCCGGTCACGCCACGACGCCCGGCCGGACGATGGAGTACGCCCCGGGCCGCCTGCTCGACCTCTATCTGCCGCCGCCGAGCGCCCGGCCCGCGCCGGTGGTCATCTGGTCGCACGGGTCGGGCTGGATGGCCGACAACGGCCGCGACGGCGCCGAGGTGGTCGCGGCGCACTTCAACCGGCGCGGGTACGCGGTGGCCGGGCTGGCCGTGCGTTCCAGCTCTCAGGCCCGCTTCCCGGGCCAGCTGGACGACCTGCGGGCGGCCATCCAGTTCCTGAAGGGCCAGGCCGGCCTCGACCCGGACCGGATCGGCATCATGGGCGAGTCGTCCGGCGGCTGGCTGGCCGCGATGGGCGCCGTGACCGGTCAGGTGCGGGCGGCGGTGGCGTTCTATCCGCCGACCGACTTCCTGCGCATGGACGAGTTCATGCTCGACGGGTGCGCGCCGTTCAACCGGTCGCTCGGCCTGACCGGCTGCCACGCCGACCCCCGCTCACCCGAGTCGCTGCTGCTCGGCTGCCCCATCGAGCAGTGCCCCGACAAGGTCGCCGAGGCCAACCCCATCACGTACGCGAGCAGCACGTCCGCCCCGCTGCTGATCATTCACGGTCAACGCGACATCCTCGTGCCCTGGCAGCAGGGCGAAATGCTCTTCCACGCCGTACGCGGAACCGGCGGCGACGCGACCCTGGTGCTCCTGCCGCACGGCGAGCACGGCCAATGGAACGACTACCTGAACGGCTCGGAGGCGAGCTGGGACTACGTGCTCGACTTCTTCGACTCCCGCACCTGACCGGCCCACCGGACCAGCACCGGATCGGCCAGCGTGGCGAAGACGACGTCTACCTCGAGCTCAACCCCGGCCAGCGACGGCACGCCGACGACAACCGTGCCCGCCGCCCGCGCCGAGGCAGCCCCGGTGCGGGAATCCTCGAAGGTCACCGTGCGCGCGGGCCGGGCGTCCAGCCGTGCGCAGGCGGCCAGATAGAGGTCGGGCGCCGGCTTGGGCTGCTCGACGTCGCCCGCGCTGAGCACGACCGCGAACAGGTCGTCGAGCCCGGCCGAGGCAAGGGCGGCGTCCACGAACGCTCGCGGGCTGTTGCTGGCCACCGCGACCGGCACCCGGTCGCGCAGCATCAGCACGAGCTCACGCGCGCCCGGCAGGGGGTCGGCCCCGCCGGCGAGCTCGACCGCCACCAGATCGTGCAGTCGCCGGGCGAGCGCCGGCCCCTCGCCGGGCCGCCCGAAGTAGCCGGCCATGGCCGTCCCGGCCGCCTCCAGCGTCTTGCCGATGACGATCTGCTTCTGCTCGGGCCCGAAGCCGTGCCCGTGCTCGGCGAAGATGGCGGTCTCGGCGCGCGTCCAGCTCGTCTCGGTGTCGACGAGCAGGCCGTCGCAATCGAAGACCACGGCGTCCACGTACGCGGGCAGTTCCATCCGCCCGATCCTGCCATCACGGCCACAGCGGGCTCCCTCACGGCCGGCCCACGATCAGGCGCAGGGAACCCGGGAACTCGGGCTGAGTGCGCAAATGGCCATGGCGTACGTCCCAAGCCCCCGAGCCAAGGTCGGCCCGCAGCCGTTCGACGGCCCGTTCCGCCACCGGCTCGTCGACGAAGCCCCAGGCGGACTGCGCGGCCCGCACCCGTGGATCGAGGAACTGCTCGGGTCGCGCGTAATAGGTCTCGGTGAACCCGTCCACACAATCGATCGGGACGGGCACGTCGATCACCTCGGACGTCCCGCCGATCAGTTTGGCGATGGTGTCGATCGGTAGGTAGCGCCGCCTTTCGGCCGCGATCAGTTCCGGCACGTAGTCGGCCAGCCAGAACCGGTCGAGCGCGTCCCCGTCGAAGGTCAGCACCGCCACCGGGCCGCGCGCCACCCGCCGTAGTTCGCCCAGCCCGAGCGTGACATCGGCCCATTGATGGACCGTGACGGTGGCCATCGCCGCGTCGAACGAGTCGTCGTCGAACGGCAGGTTCTCGGCCGTCGCGTCCAGCGCCGGAACCGACGGGGCCGGTCGTTGGGCGCGCATCCGGGCCGACGGCTCGACCGCCACCACGTACCGGTCGTCCGGCTCGTAGGACCCGGCCCCGGCCCCGACGTTCAGGACCGTACGGGCGTCGCCCAGCGCGGCATGAATGAGGCTCGCGATCCGCGGATCGGGCCGCCGCTGGATCGCGTACCCGTGTCCCTTGCTCTCGTAGTCGAAATCTCCCACGCGGCGACGCTAAACCCGTACCCCGGGGTCCAGGTCAAGACGGGTGTACCGCGGGTACACCCATCGTCAGAGACTTCTGCCGATCAGGAAAAGCGAGTGTGCTGAAGACATGACCACGATTGCCATCATCGGAGCCGGGCCGGGCCTGGGGGCCGCGGTCGCCCGGCGGTTCGGAGCGGAAGGCTTCGACGTCGCCCTCGTCGCGCGCGGGCGCGAACACCTCGACAAGCTCGTCGCCGAGCTGACTGGAATCAACGCCCGGGGATACGTGGCGGACGTGCGGGACGCCCGGGCGCTCGGCGCGGCTCTCGACCAGGCGGCCCAGGAGCTCGGGCCGATCGAGGTGCTGCAGTACAGCCCGATCCCGCAGAAGGAATTCCTGAAGCCCGTCCTCGAGACCACCACCGACGACGTACGCGCCGCTTTCGAGTTCTCCGTTCTCGGGCCGGTGACCGCCGTCCAGGCGGTGCTGGGCGGGATGCGGGAGCTGGGCCGCGGTTCGGTGCTGTTCGTCAACGGCGGCAGCGGCGCCCGGCCCAATCCGAAGGTGGCCGGCACGTCGATCGCCTTCGCCGGCGAGGGCGCCTACGGCTCGATGCTGCACGACACCCTGGCCGCCGAGGGCATCCACGCCGGCCAGCTGATCGTGCCCGGCGCCATCACGCCCGGCCACCCGACGCACGACCCGGACGTCCTGGCCGAGCGTCTGTGGCAGATGCACACGAGCCGCGGCGAGTTCCGCGTGTATGCCGAACCTCTGCCGTAGTTCTTCGTTGTACCGAAAGATCAAAGGAGCCATCATTCTCACCGTCAACGCCATCGCCGCGCCCTCGGCCACCGAGCCGCTCGTCCGCACCACCATCGAGCGCCGCGACCTCGGGCCGCGCGACATCCTCATCGAGATCCGCTACGCCGGCATCTGCCACTCGGACATCCACACCGTGCGCGGGGAGTGGGGCGAGGTGGCCTACCCGCTGACCGTCGGGCACGAGATCGTCGGGTCGGTCACCGAGGTCGGCTCGGAGGTCAGCAGGCACGCCGTGGGCGACCGGGTCGGGGTCGGCTGCATGGTCAACTCGTGCCGCGAGTGCCCGAACTGCCGCGCCGGCCAGGAGCAGTACTGCGAGAACGGCAACACCGGCACGTACGCGAGCGTCGACCGGGACGGCACCACCACCCAGGGCGGCTACTCGACCCACGTCGTGGTCGACGAGGACTTCGTGCTGCGGGTTCCCGAGGCCATCCCGTACGAGGCGGCGGCCCCGCTGCTGTGTGCGGGCATCACCACGTACTCGCCGCTGGCGCACTGGAACGCCGGGCCGGGCAAGAAGGTCGCCGTGGTGGGCATGGGCGGCCTCGGGCACATGGCGGTCAAGATCGCCGTGGCCATGGGGGCCGAGGTGACCGTGCTGTCGCAGACGCTCGGCAAGAAGGACGACGGGCTGGCCTTCGGCGCCGAGAACTACCACGCCACCCGGGACGCGGCCACGTTCGAGGCGCTGAAGAACACCTTCGACCTGATCATCAACACGGTCAGCGCGCCCATCGACATGGCCGCCTACCTGGGCCTGCTGCGGCTGGACGGCACGCTGGTCAGCGTGGGCGCGCCGCCGGAGCCGCTGGCCGTGCCGGTGTTCGCGCTGTTCGGCAACCGGCGCTCGTTCGCCGGCTCGGGCATCGGCAGCATCGGTGAGACGCAGGAGATGCTGGACTTCTGCGCCGAGCGCGGCATCGCCCCCGAGGTCGAGCTCATCACGGCCGACCAGGTCAATGAGGCGTACGAGCGGGTTCTGAAGTCCGACGTGCGCTACCGGTTCGTGATCGACATCGACTCGTTGCGCTGAGTCGTCGCGGCCCAGGACTCCAGGAGTTTGAGCGCCTGGGCCGTCGGCGACGCGGGCTCGGCCGAATAGATCGTCAGCGTGAGGTCGGCCTCGGCCCGGAGATCCATGCTTTCGTACGCGAGAACGAGCTCACCCACGGCATGGTGGTGGAAGACCTTGACGCCGGTGCCGTGGGTGCGCACGTTGTGCGACCCCCACCGCCGCCGGAACTCGTCGCTGCGGGTCGACAGCTCGCCTACCAGGTCGTGGATGCCCTTGTCGTGCGGGTCCTTGCCGGCCGCGGTGCGCAGGTTGGCCACGAACATGTCGGCGAACAGGTTCCAGTCCGGATAGAACCGGCGGGCGCCGGCGTCGAGGAACGTGAACAGCCCGAAGTTCGGCACCGCGTCCGGATCGGTGAACAGGTCGCTGTGCATGGCCCGGCCCAGGTGGTTGGTGGCCACGAGGTCCTGGCGGTTGTTGACCAGGATCGCCGGCGTGTGGATGGCATCCAGGGACCACTGCACATTCGGCCGGACGGTCCACTGCTTGGGCCGGCGGGCGGGCCGCACCAGGTTGCTGCTGCCGTTGGCCGAGCTGGCCAGCCGGAACAGGTGAGTCCGCTCCGCCTCGTCCAGCTGCAACGCCCGCGCGATCGCGTCGAGCACCCCGGCCGACACGCCCGCCAGCGAGCCCCGCTCGAGTTTGGCGTAGTACTCGACGCTCATCCCGGCCAGCGCGGCCACCTCGCTGCGCCGCAGCCCCGGCACCCGCCGCTGCCCGGCGCTGGGAATGCCCGCCCGCTCCGGCGTGATCTTCGCTCGGCGGGTGGTCAGGAAGTCCCGCACCTCGGCTCGGTTGTCCACTCCTCGACGGTACGACGCGCACCGGCCGCCAGGGATGCACTGCCGGTACACCCCACCTCCTAAGATCACCCCGGTGCGCACAGAACCGATCACCATCGATGGTGTGGCCGGCCCGGTCGTGGTCACCACCGGCCGCTTCGGCGGCGCGGCCCGGGTCGAGGTGAACGGGGAGGTCGTACCCCAGTTGGGTGACCGCCACCACCGGCTGCCGGCCACCGGCGGCGGCACTGTCGAGGCCGTGGTGCGGGGCGGCACGTTCGACCCGTACCCGACCGTCGAGGTCGGCGGGGTGAAGCACCGCACCGGGCCGAAGGTGAACGGCGTCGTGCAGGCCCTGGCCTTCGCGCCGATGATCATGGCGATCACCAGCGGCCTGGTCGGCGGGCTGGTCGGCCTGGCCGGCGTCCTGGCCAACGCGACGCTGCTGCGGTCCCGCCTGCGCCCCGGCGCCAAGGTGCTCGCCGTCATCGGGGTCGACCTGGCCGTGATCGTCGTGGCCGTCGCCCTGGCTATGGCCGTCCGGCACGCGATCGACTGAGCTGCGGGGTACTGCCGGTACACCCCTTGACAGGAACTCCCCGGGGCGGCCGGGACGCGCTGTGATGGGTGGGTGAAGCTCTCCGCCGGCGTCGTCGGCACCGTCGTCTTCCTCACCGCCATCGCCCCGCTGGCCACCGACATGTACGTGCCGGCGTTCCCGCGGGTGGCCGGTGAGCTGGCGGCGTCGGCGACCCAGGTGCAGCTTACTTTGACGACGTTCTTCGTCGGGATGGCGCTGGGCCAGCTGATCGGCGGCCCGGTGTCGGACCAGCGGGGACGCCGCCGGCCGCTGCTGGCGGCGATCGTGCTGATGACCGTGGCCTCGGTGGTGTGCGCGCTCACGCCGTCGATCGGGGTGCTGATGGCGGCCCGGTTCGTGCAGGGGTTCAGCGGCGGCTGGGCGATGGTGATCGGCCGGGCCGTGATCGTCGACCTGGCCTCCGGGCCCCGGCTCGTACGGGTGTTGAACGTGATCGCCGGAGTGGGCGGGGTGGCGCCGATCGCCGGGCCGCTGCTGGGCGCGGTCATCCTGCAGGTGTCGGACTGGCGGATGTCGTTCTGGGCGGTGGCCGCCCTCGGCGTCGCGATGCTGGTGGCGGTGCTGGTCGCCGTGCCGGAATCGCTGCCCGTGGAGCGGCGGCACGGCGGTGGGCTGCGGGCCTTCGCAGTGGCCGGGCGGCAGGTGCTCTCGCGGCGCCGCTACGTCGGGTATCTGCTGGTCAGCGGCTCGGCGATGGGAGCCCTGTTCGCGTACGTGGCGACGTCGGCCTTCGTCCTGCAGTCGATGAATGGCCTGTCGCCGATCGGGTACTCGGTCGACTTCGCGGCCAACGCGGCCGGCATGACCGTGGCCGCGCTCGTGGCGGCGCGGCTGGCCGGGCGCGTGTCCACCCGCCGGGTGATCCTGACCGGGCAGATCGCGGCCCTGGCGGCCGGGGTGGCGATGCTGGCCGGGGCGCTGTGGTTCGGCACCCCGCTGCTGCTGGCGATCGTCTGCTTCCTGGTGCTCATGACGGCGCAGGGGCTGATCGGGCCCAACGGCGGCGCGCTGGCGTCGGCCGAGGTGCCCGAGCACCCCGGCACCGGGTCGGCGCTGCTCGGGTTCGTGCAGTGGGTGGCCGCCGGCACCATCGCCCCGATCGCCGGGCTCGGCGGGGAGCACACCGCCGTACCGATGGCCCTGTTGATGGTCGGCGGGGCTGTTCTTTCGATGGCCGGGCTCGCCCTGGCCGGATCAAGTGAGAGGAACAACTATGCGTGGCGTAGTTATGCACGCGCCCGGTGACGTCCGGGTGGAGAACCGTGAGGACCCGCGGATCGAGGCGCCCACGGACGCGATCCTGCGGCTGTCGGCGACCTGCGTCTGCGGGTCCGACCTGTGGCCGTACCGCGGTGTCGACAAGGTCGAGGGCCCGTCCCCGATGGGCCACGAGTACGTCGGTGTCGTCGAGGCCGTGGGCAGCGAGGTCACCACGGTCAAGCCGGGGCAGTTCGTGGTCGGCTCGTTCTGGGCGTCCGACAACACCTGTGAGGTCTGCCGGGCCGGCTACCAGAGCGCCTGCGTGCACCGCCAGCCGATGGGCCAGTTCGGCTCACAGGCCGAGTACCTGCGGGTGCCGCTGGCCGACGGCACGCTGGTCGGCACGCCCGAGGTGCCGTCGGACGACCTGATCCCGAGCTACCTGGCCGCCTCGGACGTGCTCGGCACGGGCTGGTTCGCCGCTACGGCGGCCGAGGTGGGGCCGGGCAAGACGGTGGCCGTCGTCGGTGACGGCGCGGTCGGCCTGCTCGGTGTGCTCGCGGCCCGGCAGCTGGGCGCGGAGCGGATCATCGCGATGAGCCGGCACGAGTCGCGGCAGCAGTTGGCCCGGCAGTTCGGGGCGACCGACATCGTCACCGAGCGCGGCGACGAGGGCATCGCCCGGATCAAGGAACTGACGAACGGGCTGGGCGCGCACTCGGTGATCGAGGCGGTCGGCACCCAGGAGTCGATGATGCAGGCGCTGCACTCGACGCGGCCCGGCGGCAACGTCGGCTTCGTCGGCGTCACCCACGACGTGAGCCTGCCCGGCATGGACATGTTCTGGTCGCTGGTCAAGGTGCAGGGCGGCCCGGCCTCCGTACGCCGGTTCCTGCCCCACCTGATGGAGCTGATCGGCAACCGGACGATCAACCCCGGCCTGGTCTTCGACCTCGACCTGCCCCTCGACCAGGCCGCCGAGGGCTACCGCGCCATGG
Organism: Paractinoplanes pyxinae; assembly: GCF_026626335.1. Taxonomy (GTDB): domain Bacteria; phylum Actinomycetota; class Actinomycetes; order Mycobacteriales; family Micromonosporaceae; genus Actinoplanes; species Actinoplanes pyxinae. The sequence continues at coordinate 919,264 of NZ_JAPNTZ010000001.1, forward strand.
ACGAGCGCCGCGCGATCAAGACCCTGCTGCGGCCGTGACGGATCACGCCCCCCTCCGGTCTACCGCGGGAGCCTGATCGGCTCTAGCCTCGGACCGGGGGAGGGGTTTGAGCCATGACCAGCGGTTCCGCCGCGCGTGAGGTCCGTGGCCGGCGCTCGGAGTGCGCGTCCCTCGACCGGTTGGTCAGCGACGTGCGCTCCGGCCGCGGCCAGACCTTGCTTCTGCGCGGCGAACCGGGGATCGGGAAGTCCGCTTTATTGCGGTACGCCGGTCGGCGCGCGGCCGGATTCCGGGTGGCGCAGGCGGCCGGTGTCGAGTCCGAGGTGGAGCTGCCGTTCGCGGGCCTGCACCAGCTGTGCGCGCCCATGCTCGACCAGCGCGCCCGGCTGCCCCAACCGCAGCGCGAGGCGCTGGGCGTCGTCTTCGGCTACAGCGCCGGCTCCCCGCCCGACCGGCTGCTGGTCGGCGTGGCGGTGCTGAGCCTGCTGGCGGCGGTGTCCGAAGAGAAGCCGCTGCTCTGCCTCATCGACGACGCGCAATGGCTGGACGAGACATCGGTGCAGGCGCTGACGTTCGTCTCGCGCCGGCTGCTGGCCGAGCGGGTCGGGGTGGTCTTCGCCATCCGCGAGTCGGCGGCCGGTCGCGCCTGGCGGGGCCTGCCCGACCTGCCGGTGGGTGGCCTCGGTAACGACGACGCGCGCGCCCTGCTCGAGTCGGCCGTGCCGGGGCGGCTCGACGAACGCGTGCGGGACAGGATCGTCGCCGAGACCCGCGGCAATCCGCTGGCCCTGATCGAACTGCCCCGGGGGCTGACGGCGGCCGAGCTGGCCGGCGGCTTCGGGTTGCCGGACGCGCGGCCGCTGGCCGGCAAGATCGAGCAGAGCTTCGCCCAGCGCGTGCGTTCGCTGCCCGCGGCGACCCAGCAGCTGCTGCTGACCGCCGCGGCCGAACCGCTCGGCGACGCCGGGCTGCTGCGCGACGCGGCCACGCTGCTCGGCGTGCCGATGCGGGCGCTGGCGGCGGCCGAGCAGGCCGGTCTGATCGAGGTGGACTCCCGGGTGCGGTTCCGGCATCCGCTGGTCCGTACGGCGGTGTACCGGGCGGCGACGCCGGCCGACCGCCGCGAGGTGCACGAGGCCCTGGCCCGGGCGACCGACCCGGCCGAGGAGCCCGACCGGCGGGCCTGGCACCGGGCGCACGCGGCCGAGGAGGCCGACGAGGCGGTCGCGGCCGATCTGGTCGGCTCGGCCGAGCGGGCCCAGCGCCGCGGCGGCATCGCGGCCGCGGCCGAGTTCCTGCGGCGGGCCACCGAGCTGACCCCCGACCCGGCAACGCGGGCGGCCCGGGCGCTGACCGCTGCCGAGGCTGAGCTGCGTTGCGGCGCCTTCGAGACCGCGTCGAAGCTGCTGCTCACCGCGGAGGGACCGGCCGACGAGCTGCATCAGGCCCGGGTCGCCCTGGTGCGGGCCCAGATCGCCTTCGCCTCCGGGCACGACATGGCCGCGCCCCGGCTGCTGCTCGACGCGGCCCGCCGGCTCGAACCGCTCGACCTGGAGCTGGCCCGGGACACGTACCGCGACGCGCTGGGCGCGGCGCTGCTGGCGGGCGGGCTCAGCGAGGGCGTGGGGATGACCGAGGTGGCCCGGGCGGTGCTGGCCGCGCCCGAGCCCTCGCCCCGCCGGCCGGGCGACCTGCTGCTGAACAGCCTGGCCGTGCTCTACACCGACGGCTACGCGGCTGCCGTGCCGCTCGCCCAGCAGGCCCTGCGGGCGTTCCGCGCCGACGGGCAGTCCGATCAGCCCTGGCTGTGGCTGGCCGTGGTCACCAGCGCCATGATGTTCGACGAGGCGACCTGGGCCGTGCTGAACCAGCGGCACGTCCGGGCGGCCCGCGCGCTCGGCGATCTGAGCGCGCTTCCGCTCACGCTCAACTCGCTCGTGTGCCTGCAGATGTTCGGCGGCGAGCTGGCCGCCGCGGCGGCGGCCGTCGCCGAGATCCACGCCATCGGGGACGCCACGGCCGTCGCCCTCGCGCCGTACGGCGCCCTGACCGTGGCCGCCTTCAAGGGTGACGAGGCCGTCGCCGGCCCGCTGATCGAGGCGGCCGCGGCCGATGTGGCCGCCCGCGGCGAGGACAGCGGCGTCATGGTCACCCATTGGAGCCGGGCGGTGCTGCTGAACGGTCTCGCCCGTTATCACGAGGCGCTGCCGGCGGCGCTGGCCGCGATGGAGCACCCGAACGAGTCGGGCGTCTGGTACTGGTCGCACGCCGAGCTGATCGAGGCGGCCGTCCGCACCGACCAGCCCCAACTCGCCGCTGCGGCCTACGAGAGCCTGGCCGTGCGGCTGCGCGCGGCCGGCACCGACTGGGCGCTCGGGATGCTGGCCCGGTGCACCGCGCTGCTGCGCACCGGCCCCGAGGCCGAGGCGTGCTTCCGGCAGGCGATCGACCATCTCGGCCGGACGAGGATGCGGCTGGAACTGGCTCGCGCGCATCTGCTGTACGGCGAATGGCTGCGCCGCGAGAACCGGCGCCGGGACGCCCGCGGCCACCTGCGGACCGCGCACGACATGCTCACCGCGGCCGGCGCGGGCGCCTTCGCCGACCGGGCCCGCCGCGAGCTGGCCGCCGCCGGCGAGGTGATCGCCGACCCGGCCGTGCGGGCCAGCGACAGCCTGACCGCGCAGGAGGCGACCATCGCCGCCCTGGCCGGCACCGGCCTGACCAACGCCGAGATCGGCGCCCAGCTGTTCCTGAGCCAGCACACCGTCGAGTGGCACCTGCGCAAGGTCTTCACCAAGCTCGGCATCACCTCGCGCAAACAGCTCCGCCCGCCGTCACAGATCGGTTGATCAGCTTGTCTGGCTGATATGAGCCCGATCAGCCTGCCCCGACCCGTCGCCGTGGCGGTGGGTGGCGGGGGCGTGCTGGGCGCGGCCCACGTGGGCGCCGGCTACGCGCTCGAGCATCGGGGATTCGTACCGGACCTGATCGTCGGCACCTCGGTCGGCGCCCTCACCGGGGCGATCGCGGCCGCCCACCCCGACGACGCGGCGCCCTGGCTCGACCAGGTGTGGACGAGGTTGCGCCGCCGCGACGTCTTCCCGCTCGGCTATCTGTCCTCGCGGGCCAGCGTCTTCGCCGACCGCGGCCTGCGCAAGCTGATCGCCGGGGCCGGGCTGCCCGAGCGGATCGAGCAGCTGCCCATCCCGTTCATCGCGGTCGCCACCGATCTCACGACCGGCGACCCGGTGCTGCTCGACCACGGTGACCTCGAGTCGGCCCTGCTGGCCAGCGCGGCCATCCCGGGCGTGCTGCCCCCGGTCGTGCGGGACGGGCGGACGCTGATCGACGGCGGCGTGGTCGCGTACGTGCCGGTGCTGGCGGCGTGGCAGGCCGGGGCGGCCAGCGTGCTGGCCCTCTCGATCGTGCCGGAGAGCAGCCCGCTGCCGGCCGCCGTGCCGCGCCGCCGGGCCGGGGCCATCGCCGCCCGGGCCGGGATCCTGATGTTCCGGCACCAGATCGAGCGGGATCTGCGCGAGGTGGCCCGGAACATCCCCACCGTGGTGCTGCCCACCGGCATCGAGGCCTGGCCCTCGCCGTGGGACTTCGGGCAGACGCGCCGCCTGATCACCACCGCCGCCGTCGCGGCGGGCGCCTTCCTCGACCGGCTGGACGTCGACGGGCCCGGTCTGTACCGAGTCGCTGAGCCATCACTGGAGGTCGAACGATGAGCACCATCGCGTTCCTCAACATCGCCATGCACGGGCGGGTCAACCCGACGTTGCCGATCGTGGCCGAGCTCGTCCGGCGTGGACACACCGTCAGCTATCACACGTCGCCCGCCTTCGCGACCAAGGTGGAGGCGGCCGGCGCGACCGTGCGCCTCTATCCCGGCGTCGACCAGCCGCTGCCCGATCCGCCGATCCCTCTCACCCTGCTGCGCGGGCTGGCCGAGGCGGCCGTCGGGCTGCTGCCGGTCGTGGTGGGTGAATTGCGGCGCGTACGCCCGGACCTGATCGTCCATGACTCGGCCTGCCCGTGGGGCGCGCTGGCCGCCCGGGAGCTGGGCGTGCCGGCGGCGTCCTCGTTCACCACGTTCGCGTTCAACCGCGAGGCGCCGAGCCCGACCCGCCTCTCGCGCGAGCTGCTGGCCGAGGCGGTGGCCAACCCGGCCGCGGCGATCGGCTTCCTGCGGGCCCGGCTGAAGCTGGGCCGGGGACTGCCCCTGACCGACCTGGGCAACCTGCGCCAGCCGCTCAACCTCGTCTACACCTCGCGCGCGTTCCAGATCGGCGCCGACGGCTTCGACCGCTCGTACCGCTTCGTCGGCCCCAGCATCGGCGCCCGGCCGCCCGACCCGTCCTTCCCCATCGACGAGCTGAAAGACCCCGTCCTGTACGCGTCACTGGGCACAGTCTTCGACGCTGACCCCAAGCTGCTGCGCACCTTCGCCGCCGCTTTGGCCCCACTGGGCGGAACTGTGGTCGTGGCGACCGGCGGCCACGACCCGGCCGAGCTGGGCCCGCTGCCCGGCAACGTGATCGCCCGGCAAAGCGTGCCGCAGCCCGAGGTGCTGGCCCGGGCGGCCCTGTTCATCACCCACGGCGGCATGAACGGCACCAACGAAGCCCTGTACGCGGGCGTGCCCATGCTGGTCGTCCCGCAGGGCGCCGATCAGCCGCTGGTCGCCTCCCGCGTGGTCGCGCTCGGCGCCGGCCTCTCGCTGACCAACGCCGAGGTCAGCGAGGACGTCGTGCGCGACCGGGCCCGGCAGTTGCTCGACGATCCGAGATTCCGCGAGGCGGCCCAGATCATGAGCACCGCCCAGCAGCAGGCGGGCGGCCCGCTGCGGGCGGTCGACGAGCTCCAGCGGTACCTGAAGATCGTGCCGGCCGAGCGATGACCGCCGGGGTCGTCGTGCTGCTGGTGCTGGCCGGGCTGTCCGAGGCCGCCGGGCGCGTGCTGCCCGTGGTCGCGGGCCGGTCCGGGGCGACGCGGACGGGCACGGCCGGGCTGCTGCTGACCGGAACCGTGATCGACGGCGTGATGATTGCGCTGTGGCCGGTGCTGGCGTCGGTGCTGGCCGGAGCCGACACGATGGTGTGGAGCGCGAGCCTGGTCGCGCCGCTGCTGCTGGCCGCGGTGCTGGCGTTCCCGCTGCTCGGGCCCGCGTTGCACGGGCTGCTGGTGGTCGGGGTGGGGGCCGGGCTGACCGGGGCGCTGGCCACTTCGGCCGGCATCGGCTGGTGGCAGGCGGCCGGGTGGGTGGCGCTGGCCGGCGTCGGGCTGGCCGCCGCCGTCACCGGGGTCCGCCGCCTGGTGATCAGCCTGCATCGGGGGCGGTCCCATGGCTGAGTTCGGGCTCCTGCTGCTGCTGGCCGTGGTCGGCCCGGTCCTGCTGGCTGAGGGGTTGCTCGCCCGGTACGAGTTATTGATCTACGCCGCGGGCTGGCGAGCACCGACGACAGCGTTGCCGGACGGGATGCCGTACGCACGAGGAGCGCAAGCGGACCGCCCGCCCGACGCCTATCTGGTCTATCTGGACGGCATCGGCAAGCGGCGGTTCCGCGACACCCGCGACGGCGGCCGGCTGGTCCAGGCGATCCTCGAGACCGCGCCCGAACTGCGGGTGCTGGGCCAGGTGCTGCCGTACTCGCCGCTGGCCGACCCGCTGGCCGACCGGCGCGTCTGGGCCTGGCTGCGGCGCCGGATCGGACTGGTGCTGTTCCTGCACAACGTGATGCAGATCTTCATCGCGGCCGACCGCCGCTACCGCCCGCACTACAACCGCGCCGTGGGCGCGCAGATCGCCGCCCATCTGCGGCTCGGCGGCTACCAGCCGGACAGCGGAGTGCCCGTCGTGCTGCTCAGCTACAGCGGCGGCGCGCAACTCGCGACGGGCGCGGTCGAGGGCCTGTGGGCCGAACTGCGGTGCCCGCTGCAACTCATCTCCATCGGCGGCTTCCACAACGGCGCCAACGACGTCACCCACGCCCGGCGCCTCGACGTGATCACCAGCTCGGAGGACTGGATCGAACGGCTCGGCTCGCGCATCTTCCCGCCCCGCTGGCCGCTGCTGCGCGCCAGCGCATGGAACCGGGCCGTCCGGGCCGGCCAGATCACCGTGCACCGGCTCGACCCGGCCACCCACGTCGGCCCGCGCAGCTACATCAGCCCGGAGGCCCGCATGCCGGACGGCCGGACCTACCTCGACCGGACGGCGGAAACGGTCATTGCCCTGATCCGCGAGCAACGGCCTGTGCGACGACGGCTGCCCTGAACGCGTGCGCCATACTTCGGTGCCTTTGTCGTGAGGAGAGCCGATGGTCCGCGCACGCCTGTCGGAGTGGACGCTGCGCCGCCGGGTGGCGGTGCTGTTCACCGTGGCCGGGATCCTGCTGGCCGGGATCGGCGCGCTGGCCGCGGTGACGGCGGTCGACAGCAACGACAACCTCGACGTGATCCTCGAGAAGACCGGGCCCATGCGCATCGCCGGGCAGGAGCTGTACTCGGCCTACCTCGACCAGGAGACCGGCGTACGCGGCTATGCGCTCAGCCGGTCCGCGAAGAACCTTCAGCCGTACGAGCAAGGGGCCACCGCCGAGCGCGACCTGCTCGCCCAGATCGAGACGCTGAACGACTCCGACGGCAACGCGGCGATCGCCGCCTCCATCGCGGCCGTGCGGGCGCGGGCCGCGGAATGGCGGCGGGCCGTCGCCGAGCCGGTCATCAACGGCGACTCGGCCGGAACCATCGGCACCGCCCAGTTCGACGCGCTGCGGGCCGCGGTCGACCAGTTGCAGGCCGACATCCTCGACCTGCGCAACGAGGCGGTCGACGCGGCCCGCCGCACCGGTTCCGTCCTGGTCGCGCTCGAGATCGGGGCCGCGTTCATCGTCATCGTGGTCGGCGCCCTGATGCTGCTGCTGCTCAACCGGCTGGTCGCGCGGCCCGTCACCGAGCTCGCGGCGCAGGTGCGGCAGGTGGCCGGCGGCGACTACGAGCGGCCCATCACCAGCGGCGGATCGCCCGAGCTGCGCAGCCTGGCCGGCGACGTCGACGGGATGCGGCGGCAGATCGCGCAGGAGCTGACCCAGGTGCGCGAGGCGCGGGCCGAGGTGGAGTCGGCCAACGAGCAGCTGGAGGCCAAGGCCGAGGAGCTGACCCGCTCCAACCGGGACCTCGAGCAGTTCGCCTACGTCGCCTCGCACGACCTGCAGGAGCCGTTGCGCAAGGTGGCCAGCTTCTGCCAGCTGCTCCAGCGGCGGTACGGCGGTCAGCTCGACGACCGGGCCGACCAGTACATCGCCTTCGCGGTGGACGGCGCCGAACGCATGCAACGCCTGATCAACGACCTGCTCGCGTTCAGCCGGATCGGCCGCATCACCGCCGGCTTCAAGCAGGTCGAGCTGGGCCAGGTGCTGCCCGAGGTGAAGTCGCAGCTGGAGGCCCGGGCCGGGGCCGAGGCGAAGATCAGCTGGGGCGAGCTGCCGGCCGTCGAGGGCGAGGAGCCGCTGCTCACCACGCTGTTCGTCAACCTGATCGGCAATTCGCTCAAGTTCCGGCGGCCCGACGTGCCACCCGAGGTGCGGGTGACGGCGGAACGCGACGGCGACCAGTGGAAGATCAACGTACGCGACAACGGGATCGGCATCGAGCGCGAGTTCGCCGACAAGGTCTTCGTCATCTTCCAGCGCCTGCACCCCCGCGACGCGTACGAGGGCACCGGCATCGGCCTGGCCATCGTCAAGAAGATCATCGAATACCACGGCGGCCGCATCTGGCTCGACCTCGACGTCGAGCAGGGCGCGTCGATCTGGTTCACGCTCCCGGTCCGGCCCGGCGCCGCCACTGCGACGGAGTGAGCCCGTACCGGGCCTTGAACCGGCGCGTGAAGTGGGTGGGATCGCGGAAACCCCAGCGCTGCGCGATGGTGGCGATGGGCAGGTGGCGGCGGTCGGGCCGGCTCAGTTCGTGGCCTACGCGGTGCAGGCGCTCGTTGATGATCCACTGCTCGAGGCTGAGGCCGGCGTCGGCGCACAACTTGTAGAGCTGCCGCACCGAGACGCCGTGCGCGGCCGCGATCATCGCCGGGCTGAGGTTGGGATCGGCCAGGCGCCGGCGGGTGAAGGCGCGCACCCGGGTCAGCAGCGTCTCGGCGAACACCTGCGGGGCGTGCCGGTGCGACCGGGCGGCCGAGACGAGCAGGGCGCGGACCAGGTCGATGCTGGCCGCCGCGGCCGCCGCCGAGGCCGGGTCGCCGGTGATGCCGGCCGGGTCGCGTCCGAGCTGCGCGATGTGCTCGGTGACGAGGCGGTAGAGCGGACTGGCGCCGGGCACGGCCGACGCCCGGCGCACGACATCGAGCGGAAGACCCAATTGGTCGTACGGAATCTGCAGCGCGGCCGCCCCGCCCGAGCCCGACCACGAGTAGTCGTACGGCGCCGACAGATCAACCACGACCAGCTCACCCGGCGCGACCAGGCGCTGGTGCCCGCCCTGCTCGATCCGCCCGTCGGCCCGCTGCTGCACGGCCAGCGCCACCACCGGCATGCTGTCCTGCCGGGCCTGCTTGGCCGTGCGCAGCAGCCGGATCCCCGACGACCGGTGCGTGAAGATGTTGGCGTCCCCGAAGTCCCACACCTCGAGCCGCGCGTGCACCGCCCCGGCCGGATCCTCGTGCACCACATGACAGGGCGCTGACGCGTACAGCATCGCCGTGTTCACGGCCTCGACCCGCTGGTCGGCCGTCAGCTCAGCCGTGTCAAGCACGTACCCCATGCACGTCAGTGTCGCACCGTGATCGATCTTCCCGACTCCTCCGAACAGTGCCGTAACTGTTGACGGGATGCGGTCATCGCGCCCGACTGACATTGACTCTGGCCGCCCACGTCGAATCTGCTGGCCGCAACCTAGGAGGCCGTATGAGAAGCGTGTACGAGGGCCCGGCGGGCTGGCGGAAATGGCAGGAATACCTGGCCGGCGACGACCACGAAGACCTCGCCGAGGTGTTCACGCGCGTTCGCCGGCGCGGCACCGATGGAACAAGAATGCGCTGGTCGCGCGACTGGCGGACGCGCACCTTCTGCGATCTCGGGCTCTACCTGCTGTATCGGCACACGCTCAACCACACGGCCGGTGTCGAGCCCATGGAGATGAGGATCTTCGCCCGGCTGCAGGCCAGCGCGCTGGCCGACCTGGCCGCGGTTCTGATCGAGGACCCGTCCGAGGCCGAGGCGATGACCGTTCAGCGTTTCAACGACACCTGGGGACAACAGTCGGGCTATTGCGAAGATCTCGTCTGCTACCTGTTCCGGCCCGGCCCCTACATGCGCCGGTTGTCCCGGCTGCACCCCGAACTGCTGGCGATGACGCACAGGTTGACGCTCGGCGAATGGGTCCGGCAGTCAGCCGTCAAGGAACTCAACTCGGCCGTGGCCGACCCGCTCATCGCCATGCACACCCTCGTCGAGGCCGTCTTGCCCGCGACTCCGCTCGTGCGCTCCCTGGTGTCCAGGCTGCGGCGGGCCCGGCTGCGGAAATGGGCTCAACTGTACGAAGACGGGTTCGCTGCCTTCGGCGTGCAGCCCCGAGCCGACTTGGACTGGCTGGACATAGCCGAGCGTTTCTCCACCATTGCCGGCGGCGCTTTCCTGCGCGCACAGACACGAATCGATCAGCAGGAGCCGGCCACGGACGGCGAGATGCTGGGTCAACTCGTCATCGAGGTTCTGCCCGCGCTGTGCGCGATCGAGGCTGGAGAAATCGGTGCGCGACGCGCAGTTTGACGGTTCGGACACTCGGGAGCAGGGGGAGCGATGAAAACTGCCTGGTACATTCCACTCCTGGCGCCTGCTGCCTCGTTGGCGGCGGTATTCCTCACGCATTACTTGACCCTGCGAAGAGAGTCGAAAGCCTTTTCCCGCTCGAGCTCGGACGGCAGGGAGCACTACGGGCAGATCGCTGAATACATCGCCGGCCTTCGGCATCAGCGGCCCTCCGAAAAAGAAGTGAAGATCCTCGCCGGACTCTTCCCGGAGCCCCAGGCGTTACGCCGCCGGATCGAGCTGAGGGTGCGAGGCGAGCGGTTCGTTCTCGGTGCGGCCGCCGGCGGCGCACTTCTTTACCTTGCTCTGTATCCGTGGGGGAGTCTGGGCCGGACGACTGCCGACCCGGCCGGCGTGCCCGCCGCTCCAGTGCATGCCGGCGCGTCCGGTGCTGCCTCGGTGAAAGCGCCATGCCCGGGACTGGCGGTAACGGCTATTCGTGAGGCGACGAATGTGACGGGTTCACCGATGGTGGTCGAGATCCGTTACGCCTCCGGGCCGGATCGCGCCTATGTCTGCTCTCTGCCGTCTGGACAGGCATATTATTTCGGAATGAAATCCAACGGCAATCTGTCGAATGCGATCGCGCTGCCCGCGACGCCTCAGGGGAGCGGGTTCAAGGCGGCGAACGGGAAAACGATCTATTACGTCGAATCGAATCTTCTGCAAGTCGAGAACGGCTAGGATTTCAAGCCGCCCTGACTGTCGGCCGTTGCGTCCGGCAGCTTGGACATCAATGTGCGCAGCTCGTACTTGATGCCTTCCCGGATGTCGCGCACGTCGGACACCGGAGCTCCCTTCGGAAGGTCGACCCAGAACTCCTGCGTCAGCCGGCAGGCGCCGGGCCCCAGCGGGTCGATCGTCAACGCCCCGTAGGCTGGATAGGCCGACGAGAGGTTGCGTGTCTGGGCATAGCGGCCGGCCTCGAACTTGACGACCTCGTGCAGGTGGCCGACCCGGCCGGCCGATGTCCGCTGGATGAAGACCTGGATCTCTCCCAGCCCTCGGGGACGGCTGGGAAGCAAGACTCCACTTTCCATGTCGTTGAGCCGGACAGCGGACGCCGGGTCCCACATGAAAGACCACACCGCTTCCGCGTCCCGGGCGAGTTCCACCGACGCCGCCTCCCTTACTTGGACGGGCTTGGTGGTGATCCTGGTGATCTTGAACAGTGCGGGCACGATCAAGATCCTGGCATCACTCGTTCAGCACGGGAAGGACGATGTGCGAGGCGCGGCCGTCGTCGTGGAAGAGCTCGAAGTGGCAGGGGCGGCCGGCGGTGGCTGTCGCAAACGGTTCGTCTGTGCCCATGTTGCGGGCGTAACGCGGGAAAGCGCCCCCGCTGACCTGCACGCGCAGGCGGTGGCCGGCCTGGAAGCGGTACGCGGTGGGGAAGAGCTCGACCGGCACGGCCAGCACGCCGTCCTCGCCGCGGACCAGGTCGGGGGCGTCCGAGGTGCGCGGGTCGAGGCGGCGGATGCCGTCGACCACGTTGCGCGACACGTCCTTCTCGTCGACGTCGCACAAACGAACAAAGACATCCGCGTACGGGATGGAAGTGCGCACATGGACAGTTGCGCGCACCGAACCGACAACATCGAGCGCTCGTTCGAGCAGCGGGCCGGTGAAAACGAGCACATCGTCGCGCGCTTCGACCAGCCGGTTGTCCGCTTGCTTGCCCGGAGGCTGCAGCAGCGGGCCGCCGACGGTCGGGGTCGGCCGGGCCGGGTCGTAGGTGAAACGGCTCGGATCGCCGCCCTCGGGCTCGGTCACCAGGCCACCGCCGCTTCCCAAGTTCAAGACCGTTTCCCGTACGGCGGAAGGCGGCCACTCCTCGAACTCGAGCCACTTGTTCGCCCGCTGCAGATGCACACGGACCGGCGCACCTTCGGGGGCGGGGCCGCCGCGCAGATGGTGGTCGAGCCACACACTGTCGGTCTGCACGATGGTGCGCAGTTCGCCCGGCTCGCCGTGCAGCCACGGGCCGACGACCAGCCGTGCCGGCACCCCGGCCGCCCGCAGGGCCGTGTAGTCGGCCAGGTTCCCGCCCAGGAACAGGTCCCACCAGCCGGTGACCATGCTGACCGGCGGCATCCGGGTCAGGTCGGCCTGGTCGTGATCGGCCTGCGACCAGAAGTCGTCGCCCGGCTCGGCGTGCGCCACGAAGTCCCGCCAGAACGGCACCGGCGCCTCGGCCACCCGCACGTCGACAGCCTGCAGGGGCAGTTTGCCCAGCGCGCGCCGCACCTTGGTCTTCACCCGCGGGTCGGGCACGGAAGCCAGCAGACCCGGGCGTTCCTGGCGGCCGATCTGGGCCGACCAGCTCAGCGCCGTGTGGATCGACGGCACGCCGTGCTCGTAGAACAGCCGGTTGGTCACGTTGGCCGAGGTGATGTGCGGGGCGACGCAGGTCAGCGGGGGATCGGCGTACGGGGCGACGGCCCACTGGGTGTGCCCGAAATAGCTGCCGCCGGCCATGGCGATCCGGCCGTCGCACCACGGCTGCTTGCGGAGCCAGTCGACGGTGGCCAGGCCGTCGTCGCGCTCGGTGGTGAACGGGCGGAACTGCCCGCCCGACCCGAAGGTGCCGCGGGTGGCCTGCATGAACACCTGGAACCCGCGGCGGGCCAGCGGGGCTGCGAACAGCTGGCCGAATGCGCCGTCACGCCCGTACGGGACCCGGATGAGCACCACCGGAAGCGGGCCCTCAGCCTCGACCGGGCGGTAGTGGTTGGCCAGTAGCGTCACGCCGTCGAGCATCGGCACGGGAACGTCCCTGCGAATCTCGTACGGTGTTGCTCGCACCGGCAATCCGAGCGCGACATCCGCGGCGATCCCGGCCAGCCTGCTGATCTTCGCCATGACGGCAACGTAACCCATGATGGGGTGATGGCGCTCAGGATGCACACCGCCGAGGAGCGACCCGACCTGTGGGAGCGCGGGATCCCGTCGGCCGCGGTCTGGCCCGAGTACAACCTGCACGGCGACCGCCTCAACCGCTGGTGGCCGCACCTGGACGGTTCGTGCTGCACGACGACGAGCCCGACGAGGTCGTAGCCGAGGGTCACACCGGTCCGCTGTGGTGGGACGGCGACGAGAAAAGCCTGCCCGCCGGCACGACGCCGCAATCGAACAAACCTTCCTGCAAACGAGGTCAGGCGAGCCGGTGAACACTCTGTGCGCACTGGCGGCCGAGACACTCCGCGACGGCCGCCGCCGAGGATTGGCCCACGAGCTGCTGGGCGCCATGCGCGAGATTGCCGCCCGCCAGGGCCTCAAGCACCTGGTCGCGCCGGTCCGCCCGTCGGCCAAGGACAGCTACCCGCTGATGCCGATCGAGCGCTACATCCACTGGCGCCGCCCCGACGGCCAACTGCTCGACCCCTGGATGCGAGTGCACGAACGCCTGGGCGCCCGCGTGTCGACGCCCCTGCCCCACTCAATGCTGATCACCGGCACGGTACCCGAGTGGCAATCGTGGACCGGCTTGGTCTTCCCCGACCCCGGCGACTACGTCTTCCCCGAGGGCCTGGCCACCGTCCGCATCGACGGTGACCAGGGCACCTATTGGGAACCGAACTTCTGGATGATCCACCCGGATATCGCCCCGGCCGCAAGCTAGCTACCTCAGGCATCGCCCCTGCCGCGGCTGGCTGTCCGGGCGTCGCGTCGGCCGCGGCCGGCTGTCCGGGCGTCGCCTCTGCTGCGGCCGGCTGTCCGGGCGTCGCCTCTGCTGCGGCCGGCTGTCCGGGCGTCGCCTCTGCTGTAGCTGGCTATCCGGGCGTCGCCTCTGCTGTAGCTGGCTTTCCGGGCGTCGCCTCTGCTGTAGCTGGCTATCCGGGCGTCGCCCCTGCTGTAGCTGGCCAGCCGGGTATCGCTTCCGCCGCAGCTGGCTATTCGGGCGTCGCCTCTGCTGTAGCTGGCTATCCGGGCGTCGCTTCCGCCGCAGCTAGCTACCCAGGCATCGCCCTCCGGCCGCAGCTGGCTACCCGGGCATCGCTTCCGGCGTGAGCCGGCTGGCCGCCAGGGCTTGGCCCGAGCGGCCCGCTCGAGTCGGCTCCGTCAGGAGCGAGCTGCTTTCTCGATGAAGGCCGCGGTGACGCCGGGCTGCGACACGAAGACGGCGTGCGAGCCGCCCTTGACGCTGCGGACCGCGGCCGCCTTGGCCCGCTTGGCCTCGAAGTACTGCACAGCCGGCGGAATGTTCTTGTCGGCCCCGGCGACCAGGAAGTACGACTTCGTCGCCTGCCAGGCCTGCGGTCCGGACGCCTTCTCGTCCAGCGCGGCCGCGGTGATCGGGCGCTGGGCCACCGCCATCAGGGCGGCGTCGCGGGCCGGGACGTCGGCCGCGAACTGCTGGTGGAACTTCGCCGGGTCGACGTAGAGGTCCGTCTGCCCGCCGGGGAGTGCCACCGGCTTCAGCGTCTCGGCCAGGGTGCTGCCGGGGAACTTGGCGGCCAGGTCACCCGCGCTCTCCCCGGCCAGCGGGGCGAACGCGGCCACGTACACCAGCGCCTTGACGTCTTTGTCCCCGGCCGCCGCCTTGCTGATCACCATGCCGCCGTACGAGTGCCCGACCAGCACGATCGGCCCCTTGATGCTGTCGAGCAGCGCCTTGACCTGTGCCGCGTCCGACGCCACGCCACGCAGCGGGTTGGCCGCCGACACCACCGGATAGCCGTCGCGGGCGAGCCGGCTGACCACCCCGTTCCAGCCGCTCGAGTCCGCGAACGCCCCGTGCACCAGCACGACGGTCGGCTTCGCTTTGTGCCCGCCGCCGCCCGCCTGAGCCGCCGCTCCGCCGCCGCCCAGCGCCCCCGCCGCCAGCGCAACAGCTGCAGCCACCGCGATCGTCCGTGACTTGATCCGAACCATGAGTTCCCCCTCGAAGTACGTCGTCGTCCGAGACGCTAAGAGCCCCCAGTGCCAAATCAGTTCCGATCGAGTGCGCCGACGCTCAGCAGTCGCCCGACGTTGAGCGAACGCGCATGTTCAGTCACGAACCGCCGAGAACTGCGCGAATGATGCGGTGAAGGCTCAGTGGTCCGGCCGAGTGTTGAGCGAACGCGCACAAACGGCCACCCGATGAGCATCGGGCGTGCGCTGCGTGCACTCTCGTTTCGCTTGCTGGTAGACGACTGCGAACGGGGAGGCGTCGGTTGGCGGGTTGCTCGGTTGTAAGCGAACGCGCACAAACGGCCGCCCGATGAGCATCGGGCGTGCGCTGCGTGCACTCTCGTTTCGCTTGCTGGTAGACGACTGCGAACGGGGAGGCGTCGGTCGGCGGGTTGCTCGGTTGTAAGCGAACGCGCACAAACGGCCGCCCGATGAGTATGGGGCGCGCGCTGCGTGCACTCTCGTTCGCTTGCTGGTAGACGACTGCGAACGGTGAGGCGTCGGTTGGCGGGTTGCTTGGTTGTGAGCGAACGCGCACAAAAGGCCACCCGACGAGCATGGGGCGTGCGCTGCGTGCACGCTCGTTCACTTGCTGGTCGACGACTGCGGATGGGGCGGCGTCGGTTGGCGGGTTGCTCGTTGTGAGCGAACGCGCACAAACGGCCGCCCGATGAGCATGGGGCGTGCGCTGCGTGCACGCTCGTTCACTTGCTGGTCGACGACTGCGGATGGGGCGGCGTCGGTTGGCGGGTTGCTCGGTTGTGAGCGAACGCGCGTGAGGGAGCATCCAGTGAGCAGTCGTGTCCGTGTTGCTGTGCGCTTGTGGCGTGCTGGTCGGGAACTGCGCGGATGTGTGGCGCTTGCTCGGCGGATTGGCTAGTTGTGAGCGAATGCGCGTAAACGGCCATCCGGCGATCAGTCGGAGTTGTCCATGTCGCACACTTGATCGGCACTGCGGGCGGCTACCGTCCTCGGCTGAATAGAGGGGTGGGGCCGTGGCACTGGTGGGAGTCTCGGGCGCGGGGGAGTCGGCTCGGAGCTTGGCGGACAACTTGGCTGGTCACGGCTACGGGTTCGCGAAGCCGGGGGAGCGGCCGGACGTCGTGTTTCTGGTCGACGATGACGCGGACACGGTGATCGTCGAGGGCGGCGCGCACGTCCTCAGCTGCGGCGTGACCCGCGACGCTGCGATGCTGCGTGAAGGGCCGGCTTACGTCGTCGGCGGTAACCACGCCGCCTACCTGAGGGTGCGGCCGATTCTGCGCGCCACCGCCGCCCGCGAGCAGAACGTGCCGTGCGTCGCCTACGCCGGTACCGGCGTCGCCGGTCATAGCGCCCAGCACGTGCACGACGACTTGGCCGCCGCCGACCTTCAGTTGGCCGTCGACGCTTACGAACTGATCGTGACCGGCCTGGGCCGCAAGCCTGAAGCAGCGGGCGAGATCTTCGCCGACTGGGACACCGGTGAGCTTCGCTCCCGCTTGATGGAGACGGCCGCCCGCGTGCTGGGCCGGCCCGACGACCGTCCCTTCGCCGACCACCTGGCCGCCGAACTCGGCGTTCCCGCGATTCCGCAGGCCGCCACCGAGGCGACGGGCGAGCTGGACGTTACGGTGCCGGAGATCTTCGAGGCTTTGTACTCGGCACGCATCGACGCTTACTCGCGAGCCTTCGAACGGTTGCCGGTCGAGCATCGAGCGTCGATCGCCTCCGCTTGGCGTGCGGGCAGCGCCATCGGCGGGCGCTTCCTGAACTACGTCCGGGAGGCGTTCGAGGCTGAGCCCGTCCCCGCACGGCTCGAGGACGACCTGTACTTCGCCGGCGTGCTACGCCACTACCGCCCGGCGTGGCGGCGCGTGACCGCCGAGGCCGCCCGCATCGGCCTCGCGGTGCCAAGCTTGCGAGCGCCGGCCAGCGCCGCCTAACAAACGTCACGGTGCAGCGTGGCCTTGCCGGTCACTACGACTACGCCGGCTTCGCGTGCCAGTGCCGAAGGTCACGCATGATCAACGCGGCGAGCGCAGCAGGACCTTGCCGGTTGCGGTTGTCGGTCGCGTCCGGATCGCGCTCGTGATGCCGGCGTCACAAGAGGCGTTCAGCCAGCGGACGCTACAGCGTGGCATCGCCGGTCACTACGACTGAGCCAGCTTCGCGGTGCCAGTGCCGCAAACTGCGCATGATCAATCTGGCGACGCGGGTATGACCGCGCCGATCGTCGGTCGTCGGCCACGTCGGGCTTGTGGTGCCGCTGCCGCAAGCGGCGCGTGATTGGCGTGACGATGTGCGCCATTACTGCTGGTAGGCGGCACGACCGACACGGTGTGGGTTAGGGCCGTGGCAAGCCCGGCTGTTCGCCGCAGCTGCGTCGGACCTGCGGTGCGTGATTGCTCGCGCGGGTAAGCGGCCCGTGACCAACGTGGCGGGCGGGGAGCGGCGTCGCGTTGTCGGTTGCCGCGACCGCGTCGGGCTCGCGGTGTTGGCACTGGCCGCGGCGGATAAGAGGCCGGCCCGCCGGTCACTGTGGCTGCGTTGGGCTTGCGGGTGTGGGCAAGCGGCGTAGGGCGGCGCCGGTGGCTGCGGCGATTGCGCCGAACGCGGTCAGCCAGATCGGTAGGTGAGGTGGAATGCCTAGGTAGGTGACCATGCCTAGGATTCTGTGCAGGCCCCACGGCAGCAGGGCCAGCTGGTCGTTCCATGTGGTCAGCGCCGTCTCCAGGCTCACCACCCAAACCAGCAAGCCCAGGGCCAGCGTGGGCAGGCCCGCCGTGAGCAGCACGGCTCCGGTCACGCGGCGGCGCGGCCAGCCGTACTGGTGGCGCAGCGCTGAACCCAGGGCCACGAAGAGCCAGGCGAAAAGCGCGAACCCCACAATCACGTACGCCGACCGGGCGGCCGGGTTCGTCCAGAAGCCGAACCAGTAGTAGCCGGGGCCGCGCACCGCCAGCACGCCCAGCAGCAGCACCGATCGCAGCAGGGCCACCCCGGCTATGACCGTCCACAGCAGATACGGGTTGCGCACCAGCAGCCGGGCGACGAGCGCCACCACGGCCCACGCGGCCAGCGTCACCAGCATGTGGGCCGGCGCGGCGAACCACGTGAAGATGGCCCGGCTGACCACCAGCACAGCCGCCGCGAACAGCAGGGCGGCCGCGGACGAGGCCTGCGCGCGCCACGGCATGACGCCGGCCAGCCAGAGACGCCGGGCGGCCGGCCACAGCAGGGACAGCGCCAGCAGGGCCAGCAGCACCCGGGCCGCGATCGCCATGGCCGGGTCGCGGGCGAACCGCGCATTGCCCAAGTCGGCCGCGGTGAAGTTGTAGGCGGGCAGGTCGACGTTCGTGCCGTAGCGCCGCACGTGGTTGTCGCGGGCGGCCTCGTACGCAGCCTGAGCCGAACGCCACTGCTTGCGCGCCGTGGCCGAGCCGGTGTCGACCCACTGCGCCCGCCGCAGTACCAGCTCGCGGTAGGCGGCCAGCGTTCCGAACAGGTCCTGCTGGTATTCGAGGGTTTCGATCAGCCGCGTCCGCAGCGCCGGGTCGCGCCACTTCGCCGGATCGGTGGAGTTGATCCGGGCCAGCTGGTCGCCGGCGATCGTGGCCGCTCGCCGGCCGTCCGCGATGGTTTCGTCGACGTGGTCGCGGCCGATGGCGTAGATGCTGTCGAGCACCGACGAGTCTCCGGTCACGATGTCCCACTCGAAAATCCACATCATCGGCGGCGGCTCGAGACCCAGGGCCTTGACCGAGTAATCCGCGTACGGGCGCAGGTAGAGCCCTTTCTCGACGGCCTCGCGCGACATCGCGAACACCTGCGCGATCGCCGCCACCGTCGCGGGATCGGCCGAGAACGTCTGCCGCACCCAGTCGGCGGTGATCGTGGACGGGTCGGTGGCCGGCGCGCGGGCGAGCCGTCCCATCGCGTAAGCATTGAGGTCGTACAACTGCCAGAAACCGGTGCGCAGATACAGCGTGCGCGGCCCGGCGCGCAGCGGCCCGCCGTCCTGCGTCCACAGCCACACGCCTTCGATGTGCTCGTTCTTCGCGAGCAACTGCTTCAGGGCGTACGCATGAAGGGCCGTCAGGTCGTTGGGCAGGGCCCCGAATCCCTCGAACTCCCGGCGCCCCTGGAACTCGACGATGCGGCGCTGAGTCCCCACCGTGAGCGTCCAGTTGAGCGGCAGGTGGCTGTAGAAGTCGCCCAGCGTGAACTTGGTCGAGACGATCAGGTGCGGGTCGTCGAGCCCGCCCAGCACCTCCTCGTACGACTCGGGGTTGGTGTGCAGGTCGCCGACCGCCCCCACGCCGACTGTCCAGCTGCGGAAGATGATGTCGCGATCTGCCTCGCCCGCCACCGACAGGAATGCGCGCAACATGGCCCGTACCTGGGAAGGCTCTGTCACCGCGATGCGCGAGAAATAGTCCCAGCCCGGCGCCTCGTAGGCCGATCCGCCCTCGCCGATGCGCACCATCAGCCCGGCCGCGAACGGCATGCTGGCGAACAGCTCCCGGAGCCCGGCCTGATAGATCGGCCACGGGTCGTCCCGCTTCGCCAGGTAGTCGTCGAGCGGCTTCGAGAGCGCCAGCATGTCGGTCATGAAGTAGACGCGCATGCCCTTGCCCGCCGCGTACGCGAAGACGGGCCGGAATGCATCGACCATGGCCCGGGCCCGGGCGATGTGCGGATCGTCGTCGCGATAGACGCCGTGGCCCGCGAACGTCACGTACTCGAGGAAGCCGGGCACGACGACTCCGTTGTAGCCCTGGCCGGCCGAGTGGTCGACGAGCTGCCGGAACTCGCCGGCGATCCGCTCGACGGCGGCCGCGTCCACCCACGGCGCCCGAGGCAGCAGCGCGCTCGTCACGATGTCGGTGTTCAGCGAGTAGTCGTCGCCCCAGGCGGCGGGATTGTCCGACCGTCCGACCGAGCCGGCATCGGTGAGCCGCAGCGGCAGTTCCCGATGGTGAACAGAGGCCGCGGGCGGCAGGGTCGGCGCCGGCTCCCACGACAGCCGCAGGGCGCCCTCGAGCCCGTAGGCCACCCCGGCGCCCAGCGCCAGCAGCACGATCACCACCAGCAGTCGGCGCATGCCTGTGTCTATCAGGTCGTTCGAGGCACTGGAAACACACTGCCGAGGTGTCGAATGACAGGGCGCGATCATCATCTGTTCGGATATGTCGGGCTGGCCGTTCATACATTTGACGTCCTCCGATTGTGCGATCGGCGAAACCGGTCTATGTTTCGATCAAACCGGTTTAGTAAATCCGGGGAGGTGCTATGACCAGGGCAGACAGGCCGACGATCGTCGATGTCGCGCGGGCCGCCGGTGTTTCCAAAGGCACTGTTTCGTTCGCGCTGAACGGTCGCCCCGGCGTCTCCGAGGACACCCGCGAGCGGATCCTGGCGGCCGCTCGCGACCTCGGCTGGACGCCCAGCACCAAGGCCCGCGCCCTGTCGGTCTCCCGCGCCTTCGCCGTCGGCATCGTGCTCGCCCGCGAGCCCGAACTGCTCGGCGCCGACCCGTTCTTCCCGTCGTTCATCGCCGGCGTCGAGCGCACGCTGATCGACCGCGGGCAGGCCCTGGTGCTGCAGGTCGTGCCCGAGGCGGAGGAAGAGGCGGGTTACCGGCGGCTGGCCGACGCCGGCCGGGTCGACGGGGTGTTCCTGCTCGACCTGCGCGTCGACGACCAGCGGATGGCCCTGCTGGAGGAGCTGGGCCTGCCGGCCGTCTCCATCGCCCGGCCCGACGCCCCGAGCCCGTTCCCGGCCGTGCTGGTCGACGACCGGCCGGGCATCGAGGCCGCGGTGCGGCACCTGGCCGAGCTGGGCCACCGCCACATCGCCCATGTCGCCGGGCCGGCCCACTTCCTGCACGGCCAGCGCCGCCGCCAGGCGTTCGAAGAGACCCTGGCCGCGGTCGGGCTTCCGGCCGGGCCGGTCGTGGAGGCCGACTTCTCGGCCGCCGGGGGAGCGGCGGCAACGCGCGAGATCTTGAAACCGGCCGGCGGAGCGGCAGCAACGCGCCAGATTCTGAAGCCGGCCGAGCAAAAACCAACGGCGATCGTCTACTCGAACGACCTGATGGCCATCGCCGGCCTCTCCGTCGCCGTCGAACTCGGCGTGGCCGTGCCGGCCCAGTTGTCGGTCACCGGGTTCGACAACACCGATCTCGCGGCATACGTCACGCCACCCCTGACCAGCGTCCGCACCGACCCCTACCTCTGGGGACGCAAGGCCGCCGAAGCCCTTCTCGATCTCATCGACGGCGGGACGGTCGACGACGTTCCCGTGCCCGCCGCCCAGCTGGTGACCCGGGCGTCCACCGCGCCCCCGCCCCCCACAGTTCGAACGGAGAAACGATGAAACGCATCCTCCCGGCCGCCCTTCTCGCCCTGTCCCTCGCCGTCGTCACCGGTTGCGACGGCAGCGGCGGGGGCGGGGACGCCGAGCAGGCCAACAAGGCCACCGGCCCCATCACGATCTGGCTCTCCAACAACCAGGAGGAGCTGACCTGGGGCAAGGCCATGGTCGCGTCGTGGAACAGCCAGCACGCCGACCAGAAGATCACCGCGCAGGAGATCCCGGCCGGCAAGAGCTCGGAAGAGGTCATCGGGGCCGCGATCACGGCCGGCAACGCGCCCTGCCTGATCTGGAACACCGCGCCGGCCGCCATCCCGCAGTTCCAGAAGCAGGGCGGCCTGGTCGCGCTCGACTCGTTCGACGGCGGCGCGCAGTACGTCACCGACCGCACCGGCGAGACGGCCGAGCAGTACAAGTCGCCGGACGGCAAGTTCTACCAGCTGCCCTGGAAGTCGAACCCGGTCCGGATCATCTACAACAAGGACATCTTCGCCAAGGCCGGGCTCGACCCCGAGAAGCCCGCCCTTTCCACGTACGACGAATTCCTCGCCGCCGCCCGCAAGATCAAGTCGTCGGGCGCCGCCCAGGCCGCGATCTACCCCGCGCCCAGCAGCGAGTTCTTCCAGTCCTGGTTCGACTTCTACCCGCTGTTCGCCGCCGAGACCGACGGCAACCAGCTCGTGAAGGACAACAAGGCCCAGTTCAACACCCCGCAGGGCCTGGCCGTGGCCAACTTCTGGAAGACCATGTACGACGAGGGCCTGTCGCCCAAGGAGATGTACAACGGTGACTCGTTCGCCGACAAGAAGGCGGCCATGGCGATCGTCGGGCCGTGGGCGATCAAGGTCTACGGCAACAAGGTGAAGTGGGGCACGGTCCCGGTGCCGACCTCCACCGGCAAGCCGGCCGAGCAGATCAAGACGTTCAGCGACGCCAAGAACGTGGCCATGTACAGCGCCTGCCAGAACCGCGCCACCGCGTGGGAGGTCATGAAGTTCGCCACCAGCCAGGACCAGGACGGCAAGTTCCTCGAGGCCACCGGCCAGATGCCGCTGCGCAAGGACCTCGAGACGACCTACGCCGACTACTTCGCCAAGAACGCGGCCTACAAGCCGTTCGCGGACCAGGTCGCCAACACGGTCGAGGTGCCCAACGTGCCCAACTCGGTCGCCATCTGGCAGGCCTTCCGGGACGCGTACTCGGAGTCGGTGATCTTCGGTAAGACGCCGGTGGCGGACGCGTTCTCCGGTGCTGCCCAGAAGGTCGACCAGCTGGCCAGCGGGTCGTGATGACGGCCGCCCCCACTGTTGCGGGCGGCGCGAAGCGGAACCGGGCGGCGGGCTTCCTCGGCCGCCACCCGGTGGGCATGATCCTGGCCGCCCCGTACGCCGTCTATCTCGCGGTCATCTTCGCCTACCCGTTCGGGTTCTCGGTGTGGATGAGCTTTCACGACTACTTCTTCGCCGCGCCCGGCGCCATCGTCGACCACCCGTTCGTCGGGCTCGACAACTACAAGGCGGCGGTGACCGACCCGGCCGTCCGGCAGGCGTTCAAGAACATCCTGATCTTCCTGGTCATCAACGTGCCGCTGACCACCGCGCTCGCGCTCGTGCTGGCGGTCGCGCTCAACCGGGTGGTCCACGCCCGTACGTTCCTTCGGGTCTCGTTCTACGTCCCGTACGTGACGGCGAGCGTCGCCGTCGTCGGTGTGTGGCTGTTCCTGTTCAACTCGGGCGGCCTGGTCAACTCGATCCTCGGCCCGCTCGCGCCCGACCCGTCGTGGCTGGTCAACGAGGGCTGGGCGATGCCCGTCATCGCGTTCTTCGTGACCTGGAAGCAGCTCGGCTTCTTCATCCTGCTCTACCTGGCCGCGCTGCAGAACGTGCCGAAGGAGCTGTACGAGTCGGCCTCGGTCGACGGGGCCAACGGCTGGAACAAGTTCTGGTCGGTGACCGTGCCGGCGGTGCGGTCGTCGACGGCGCTCGTGGTGATCCTGGCCCTCATCACCGGGGCCAACCTGTTCACCGAGCCGTATCTGCTGACCGGTGGCGGCGGTCCCAACGGGTCCTCGGCCTCGCCGGTGCTGATCATGTATCAGCGCGGCATCCAGCAGGGTGAGCCCGACTTCGCGGCCGCCCTGGGTGTGCTGCTGGTGCTGGCCACGCTGGTCGTCGCGTACATCAACCGCCGGTTCATCGAAGGGCGGGACTCATGAGGCGCTGGCCCAACGTGGTGCGCTATTTCCTGTTGTTCCTCGGCGCGCTCATCTTCCTGTTCCCCTTCTACTACATGCTGATCGGCTCGCTTCAGTCCGAACCGGACACGTCGGTCTCCGGCGCGTTCCCCACCTCGGGGCTGACGCTCGACAACTACAAGGACATCAACTCGCGCGTCGACCTGCTCGGCTCGCTGGTCAACTCGGGCATCTTCACCGGCGGCGTGCTGCTGGGCACGGTCGTGTTCGGCACGGTGGCCGGCTACGCCCTGGCTCGGCTGCAGTGGCGGGGACGCGGCGTGTTGTTCGCGCTCGTGCTGCTGGTCCAGGTGATCCCGTTCCAACTGCTTCTCATTCCCCTGTACGTGTTGATCGTGCGCGGCTACGGGCTGGCCGACAACTATCTCGGCATGATCCTGCCCTTCGCCATCAACACCACCGCCGTCTTCGTCTTCCGCCAGTTCTTCCTGCAGCTGCCGGACGACCTGTTCGCGGCGGCCCGGCTCGACGGCGCGGGTGAAGTGCGGATCCTGTGGTCGGTGGCGCTTCCGCTCGTACGCCCGGCTCTGCTCACCGCCGTGCTGCTGACCTTCATCGGGCCGTGGAACGAGTTCCTGTGGCCGTTCCTGGTCACCAAGGACGCCGACATGCAGCCGCTGGCGGTCTCGCTGGCCAACTACATCAGCAACGTGTCGTCGCGGGCGGCCAACCCGTTCGGCGCGATCCTGGCCGGCGCCTGCGTGCTGGCGGCGCCCGCGGTCGCGCTGTTCATCGCCTTCCAGCGGCAGTTCATCTCCTCCGACATCAGCTCCGGCGTGAAAGGCTGACATGGTTCCGTACACCCTGACCCGGCTGGGCGTCGTCATGGCTCCCGAGACCGGCGATCCCCTCGAGGCCGAGGGGGTTCTCAACCCCGCGAGCGGGCGTACGCCCGACGGGCGCCTGTTCCTGCTGCCGCGGCTGGTGGCCACGGGCAACGTCTCACGTGTCGGACTGGCCGAAGTGGAGCTCAAGGACGGCGTACCGGTGGGGGTCGAACGCCGCGGCATCGTGCTCTCGCCCGACGAGGGCTGGGAACGCGGCCTCAACAACGCCGGCGTGGAGGACCCGCGAACGACCTGGGTTCCGAGTCTTGGGAAACACCTCATGACGTACGTGGCCTACGGGCCGCTCGGGCCGAGGCTCGCCCTGGCCGTGTCCGAGGATCTGGAGCACTGGACCCGGCTCGGGCCCGTGCAGTTCACCTACCAGCCCGACCTCGACACCGACCTCAACCTGTTCCCCAACAAGGATGCGGTGTTCTTCCCCGAGCCGGTGCCCGACCCCGACGGGCGGCCCAGCTACGCGATGATCCACCGGCCGATGTGGGACCTCGGCTGGTTCCGGCCCGGCGAGGGCGTGCACCTGCCGGCCGGGATCACCGACGAACGGGCCGGGATCTGGATCTCGTACGTGCCGGTGGATGAGGTCGAGTCGGACATCAACGCTCTGGTGCGGCCGAGGAACCACCGGTGCATCGCGTTGCCGGAGTTCGGCTTCGAGGCGTTGAAGATCGGGGCCGGGCCGCCGCCGCTGCGGGTGCCCGAGGGCTGGCTGCTGATCCACCACGGCGTCACCGGCTACATCCCGCCCGGGTTCGACCCGGCCAACCAGCGCGTCACCTACGCCGCCGGGGCGATGATCCTGGACCCGGCCGATCCCAGCCACGTCCTCGACCGTACGAGCGAACCGATTTTCGTCCCCGAGACGGCCGACGAGCAGTCGGGCACGGTGCCCAACGTCGTCTTCCCCACCGCCATCGAGCAGGTCGACGGTGTGAACTACGTCTTCTACGGCATGGCCGACAGCAAGATCGGCGTCGCCCGCCTCGACCGCGTCCCCGCGTCCTCTTCGAACTCGCCCGCTGAAGGAGAAAGCCATGAAGCGCCGATCCGTGTTGCTGGGCAGCGGACTAGCCCTGACAGCGCCGCTGCTGAGCTCGACGCCCGCTCTCAGTAAGGCGGCGGGGCGCCTCACCAATACGGCGCACCTCGACTTCCTGCGGGACACCGTCACGCCGCCCGCGCAGGCCGGGCACACCTCGTACAAGCCGTCGGAACCGATCGGCGTGCTGTGGACCTATGCCGAGCCGAACGCGGACGGCACCTACCGGCGGATCGGCGGCGGGCCGTACGACGCGGCCACCGACACGTACGGGCAGGGCGCCTTCAACTCCGACGACATCGCCCGGGCGGCCGTGGTCTACATCCGGCACTGGAAGCAGACCGGATCCGCCGCGAGCCGGAACGCCGCGTACTCGTTGCTGCGGGGTCTGACGTACTTCCAGACGACGTCGTCCGGGTTCTTCGTGCTGTGGATGCAGCCGGACGGCACGTTCAACGCGAGCCCCGAGCCGGTCGAGCTGCCCGACCCGTCCGACAGCGGTCCGTCGTACTGGCTGGCCCGCGCGATCTGGGCGCTGGGGGAGGGGTATGCCGCCTTCCGTACGGCCGATCGCGCGTTCGCGGCCTTCCTGAAGCAGCGGCTCGACCTGGCGATCGGGGCGCTCGACCTGTCCGAGTACGGCAAGTGGCAGAACATCGACGGCGTGCGCCGGCCCGCGTGGCTGGTCGTCGATGGCGCCGATGCCAGCGCCGAGGCGGTGCTGGGACTGGCCGCGTACGTGTCGGCCGGTGGTTCTTCGGCGGCGCGGCGCGTGCTGCGGCAGCTGTCCGAGGGCATCGCCGTGCTGTCGGACGGCTCGGCGCGCGAGTGGCCGTTCGGGGCGGTGCTGCCGTGGGCACTGTCCCTTTCGGACTGGCATGCCTGGGCCTCCCAGATGCCGGCTGCGCTCGCCCGCGCCGGTCAGGTGCTGAACGACAACGATTTTGTACGACCGTCAGTCACCGACGCTGCCGTCTTCACACCGTGGCTGCTCACGTCCGGCGGCCCCGACAACGGCCGGCTGCCCGCCCGCATCGACAAGAACCAGATCGCGTACGGGGTGGACTCGCGCATCCAGTCGCTGCTGGCCGTGGCCGGGGCGACCGGCCGCACCGGCTTCCGGCAGCTGGCCGGCATCGTGGCCGCCTGGTACTTCGGCGCCAACGCGGCCGGCGCTGCCGCCTACGACCCGGCCACCGGCCGCACGGTCGACGGCATAGCCGCCGACGGCACGGTCAACCGCAACGCGGGCGCCGAGTCCACGATCCACGGCCTGCTCAGCATGCTGGCCCTGGACGCCCACCCCGACGTGCTGGCCGTGGCCCGCCAGGGCAGCATCGTCACGCGGGTCGGCTCCACCACGATCGAGGC
The DNA here is from genome assembly GCF_026626335.1 of Paractinoplanes pyxinae. Taxonomy (GTDB): domain Bacteria; phylum Actinomycetota; class Actinomycetes; order Mycobacteriales; family Micromonosporaceae; genus Actinoplanes; species Actinoplanes pyxinae. The sequence goes on from NZ_JAPNTZ010000001.1 coordinate 945,856, forward strand.
CGAATCGGCCGTCCTGGCCGGCGGCGCCGCCGTGGTAACACCGCCGTCACCGTGGACGGGCGAATCCCAGTACAGCGGCGACCGCTACGTCCGCATGCCAGCTGGCGCCACCGCCCGCTTCACCCTGCCCGCGGCCACCCAACCGCAGTTGGTGCTGCCCGTGGTCAACCTGCAGCCCGGCTCAGCAGCGCTGACCCGGTGGACCTCGACCGGCAAGTCGCTGGGCACCGTCCGGCGCGGCGACGTGGGCCCCCAGGGCGCATCGCCGGCGCCCGGCGCCCTGCTGCCCGTCACGCTGAACGGCGAGTTGCCACCGGGCAGCACCGACCTAGTCGCCACCTCCACCGGGGGAGAGGCAGTGGTGGACGCGGTCATCCTCGAGCCGCTGGTGTCGCGCTACGTCATCACCGGCGCCGGCCACACAACGGCCCTGCTCCGCAGCGCGTCCCGCACACCACAAACGGTGACGGTCGCCGTAGCTGGTTCAGGCCCGGCGGTCATCGAGTCCTACGACGCCACCGGAGTCCGCCGCTCCCGAGCCTCCACGTCAGGCACGTCGGTGCGCGCCTTGGTCCTACCCGGCGGCTTCACCATCGTCCGCCGCTGAGTTCCGCCAGCCGGCTTCTCCACCGTCCGGCGCTGGCCCTGCGCGTGAGTGCGCGCCGGGTCAACGCCGGGCGGCTTTACCGTCGTGGGGCGCCGGCCCGGGGTCGTATGTGCGTGCTTCGGTTCTGCCGGGCGGGCTAATTGTCGTCCGGCGTTGACCCGGCGCGTCAGCGCGCGCCGGGTTGTGCCGGGTGGGTTCACCGTCGTGGAGCGCCGAGCCGGCGTGTGAGTGCGCGCCGGGTTCAGCCAGGCAGCTTCACCGTCGCGTCGCGCGGGCCGGGGGATGAGCGCGCGCTGGGTTGCCTGGCGGGTTCACTGTCGGGCGGCGCTGACCCGGCGCGTGAGTGTGTGCTGGGTTTTGCCGGGCGGCTGGTTTACGGTCGTGTGGCGCCGGGCCGGGCCGGGAGTGTGCTGGTTTCGACCGGGCGGGTTCGCCGTCGTGTCGCGCCGGGCCGGGACGTCAGTGCGCGCTGGGTTCTGCATGCCGGGTTCGCTGTCGGCGGTGCTGACCCCGGCGCGTGAGTGTGTGCTGGGTTCTGCCAGGCGGCGGATTCACGGTCGTGTGACGCCGAGCTGAAGCGTGAGAGCGCTGGTGCTGCCAGGCGGCTTCACCGTCGTGTGGCGTCGGGCCGGCGTGAGTGCGCGCTGGGTTGCTGGGCGGGTTCACGGTCGTGTGGCGTCGGGCCGGCGTGAGTGCGCGCTGGGTTGCTGGGGCGGGTTCACTGTCGTGTGGCGCTGGGACGGTGCGTCAGTGTGCGCTGGGCTGTTTGGTTCGGTGGTGGGCCGGTACGCCTTTGCTCTTGGGCGCAACCACTCACGCAGTCGCCGTGGTGGGGTGAGCGTTCTGGACGCGCCAGCGGCCAGCTCACCCCGCCGCGGCCCTCGGCGGGAGCGACGGTCTGTAACCCCCCACCCCGCTACGACATCGTCTTTGACGTTCGGCTCTTGACCTTGACGATCCCCCCACCCCGCTATGACATCGCCTTTGATCTTTGGCTCTTGACCTTCAAGTTCTGATTCTTGATCTTCGTTGGTTTGGCCCTTCAAACTCAAGCCGAACATTGTGGCGCTGCGTATCTGCCTCGTTGGACTGCGTTGGACAGCTCCTTGCCGCCCACTGTGATCGAGCACGTCACCTCGCCTGTGCCGCCTCGCTTGCGTTGGGCGATCACGACCAGCGGCGGCTTGTTGCCTTGGAAGCGGAACGTGTGCTTCCAGGGCAGCTTCACCTCGCCCTTGCGGATGATGTCGCGGTCCTGGTCGGTGTAGGAGACGCTGGCTAGGTCGCCCTGGCCGGTCGACTTGACCAGGTAGACGACCTCGTCGGCGGGCGGCTCGGCCACGACAGCTCGGGTTGTGTTCGTCTGCGGCGCCTGCTTCTTGACTTGGGGCGCCGCCGTAACTGCCGGCGTTGTCACTCCGGGCGTCGGTGTGGCCTGCTCTCGTCCGTCGTCGTCGTTGAACGGGTTCAGCAGGAGGCCGCCCAGGCAGGCTACGAACGCGACCATCGCCGCCACGATCCACCAGCCGCGGGAACTGCGCCGGTGGGGCGGCTCGCCGAAGTAGCTGTCGTCGGACACAGGGGAAACGAAGGTGTCTCCGTGGTCGATCGGCGAGGTGGGGGCCGACTCCATCCAGGGGTCGGCGGGCGGCGTGTTCCGGCGGTCGTCGTTGCCGCCGTCGTACTCAGTGTTCGTCACAACCTCACAGTAAGAAGCCCGCCAAGGATGCATCCTGCGGCGGCATTCACCATGATCGGTGTGGAGATCGTGGAGCAGTTCGTGGCGGGCAAGACCGGTGATCCGGAGGTGTGCGAGGACGCGATCGTGGTGACCGCCGGCCACGCGGCGGTGATCGACGGCGCCACCGACCTGAGCGGGCGCCGCTACGAGGGCCGGGCGGGCGGATGGTGGGCGATGGCGGCCTGCCGCGACGCGATCCGGCAGCTGCCGTCCGGCATCGACGCCTACACGGCGGTCGAGGCTTTGACCTCGGAGCTGGCGGCGCGTCTTCCTCCGGAACTGCCGGCGATTGAACGCCCGTGTGCCTCGGTCACTCTCTACTCGCGGGCGCGCCGTGAGGTCTGGCAGATCGGCGATGTCGGTTTCGCGTACGCGGGACTGCCGCCGGCGATCGGGCAACCCCGCAAACTGGTTGATCAGATAGCGGCGTCCTTTCGAGCCGCTGTCCTGGCCACCGAGTTCGCCGCCGGCAATCTCAGCCCGGATCGGGTGGTGGCCGACGACCCTGGACGGCTGGCCGCGCGAGCCCTTATCGGCCGGCAGGGCGTGCTGCGCAACACCACGGGACCGTACGGGTATGCCGCCATCGATGGCCGCCCGGTGCCACCGTCGCTGGTGGTCGTGCACCCGCTGCCGGCCGCGGTCGGCGGATTGGTGATCGCCAGCGACGGCTACCCGTCCATCGGCGAGACGTTGGCCGCGACCGAGTCCGAGCTGGCCGCTTCGTTGCGCACGGATCCCTGGTGCCTGGCTGGCACGAAAGGCGTCGGGCCCGGGCAGCTCAGCTTCGACGACCGCGCCTACCTGCGCATCCGCCTCTGATCAGCGGAACTTCTGCTGAGCGCTGCGCCGGTTGGCCCGGGCCGGCGGCTCGTTCACGTTGCTGAGGCGGGGCGGCTGCTCGCGGGGCTCATGCCCCTCGGGAAAATCCCGCATGGTCACCACGATCCCCTGGACCAGGCGGTCCTCGCGCAGGTCTCGGTACGTGGCCTCGACCAGCACGTGGTCGCCGTCGGCGCGCAGCAGCGAGCAGAAGACCACGCCGTCGCCGGGGCTGCCGAAGGCCTGGCGCAGCTGGTGGCGGTCGTCCGGATGGACCAGGTCGTCGAGCCGGGCCAGCGGCGGAAGATCGTCGGCGCCGAGCAGCTCGCGCAGCGACGGGCTGGCGTACCGGATGCGCTGGTCCTCGTCGATCACCACCATGATGTCGGCGCTGTTCCGCACCACCGCACGCAGATAGAGGTCGCTGTCGCGGCGGCCGACCGCCTCCATCAGCGAGATGCGGTCCAGCGCGAGCGCCGTCTGACCGGCCAGCACCTCGAGGGTGTCGCGGGTGGCGGTCAGGGTTTCCCGGTGACCCACCAGGATCAGGGCGCCGCCGCTGGGCCGGGCGACGGCCAGCGGCTCCAGCCAGAGCGGGCAGACCAGAGTGGCGTAGTCGTCGTCCGCGTCCTCGAGCCACCAGCTGCGGTGCGGCGGGCCGGCCTCGGAGCCGGGCGCCGCCTCGAGCGCGAGCCGGCGGTCGTCGGCCGCGAAGACCGTGCTGCGGACTGCGTCCGGCGGCATGAGCTGCGCGATTGCGGCGCGGACGGCCTCTTCCACGGCCGGTGTGTCGGCCGCGGCAACCAGCGCGGCGTTGGCCTGCCGCAGGCCGCGCTCGCGGGTCAGGGCCTGGCCGTTGAGGGTCACCGAGTCGGTCAGCCGGGTGATGGCCAGCAGCAGGGTGATCGCCCCGGCCACGGCGATCACCACGCCGTCGCCGACCGTGCCGTGCAGCGCCTCGATCAGCAGCACGATCGGCGGGGTGGCGACGGAGACGCCCAGCAGCGCCGCCCAGCGCCCGAGCCGCTGGCTGGACCGCGGCACCCGGGGCTCGGTGAGCTTGACCATCGACGGGTGCAGCGCGGCCGCGCCCCAGGCCAGATAGAGCACGACAAACCCGGTCTCGCTCAGCCGGCCCGGCCACAGCGGCTGCACGATGTCGCTGACCAGCACGCCCACCGCGCCGACGACCAGCAGCACGGCCGAGAGGTTGCGGCCCGCGGCGATCAGCACCCGGGTGACCACCGCGAGAAGCAAAAGGGCCCCGATGACGTACGCCCCGGAGACCCCGCCGATCCGGCTGGCCTCACCGACGGCGAACACCCAGATCACCAGCAGTGTCGAGCACGCGAAGGCGAGCAGGTCGATGAGCCGGGCCCGGTCGACGAGCACCGCCCCGACCCGGGTCAGCTGCAGGAGGCTGGCGGCGACCAGCACGAACATGACGTAGAAGCAGAAAGCAGCCACGTCGGCCCGGTCCAACGCGGTCAGCACATCACCCGCGGCGCTCGCCACGATCGCGCCGGCGAGCAGCAGCCAAGGGGCGACCCGGGCCGGCCGGTGACGACGGACGCCGTAGACGATGGCGGCCGCGCTGCCGGACCCCAGCAGGATCCACTCGATGACCCTCAGCACGCCTAACTACTACCAGCGGCCCTGCGGCGTGTCCACGTCGCCGTATACGCAGCGCCAACAAGCCCGTCCTTACCCCAGAGCCGGCGCATTGAGAAGCGGCATTTCGTCGGATTCCCACCCACTCGTCCGCCGTTAGAGTCAGCCTATGGTCGCTGACAACTCGTCGTCCGGTCATCAGGCGCAGCGTTCGATCACGATGTGGGCCGCCATATCGACGGTATTGCTGGCCGGAGTGTTGTCCGCCATCTACCTTCTCTCGCTGGGGCTCGGTGGAAGCGACCCGGTCGAGAAGCCGGGTACGTTCGGCTTCGGGAACGGCATTCTCGCTCTACTGGTCGCCATTTTGCCCGGGCTGATCGGTACCCTTATCGACTTTTTCTTCGCAAGCTGCGTCGAGCGCCTCGGTCTCTCCGCGACAGACAAAATCGCCGCCGGCGTCGAAGAACGCCGCGCAAATACGACGCGCGGGGCGTGCGGCTCGCCAGTGATGTCGGCGTGCCGGTGAGGGTGCGGGTCATAGCGCGGATGTACGCCACGAGCGATATGGGCAGCTACAGTGAACTGCCGACCTTCTTCGCCGACGATGGCCCGTTTGCTGAATTCGTTCGCAGTGATATCGACGCTGTTCACGGCCGCCAAGGCGGGGCGTTGACATGAGACTGCAGATCGCCGTCATCGGACCCAATGCCGAGGCTTCGCAACAAGATCTGGACGACGCTACCTACATAGGTCGCGAAATCGCCGGACGAGGCGCAATTCTGCTGACCGGGGGCTTAGGTGGTGTGATGAGGGCGGCGACCGAAGGGGCAGTCGACAACGGCGGTACAGCGGTCAGCTTGGCACCGGGTTCGGATCACCGCCATTCCCTCGACCAGAATCCGAAGGCGACGGTGGTCGTCCCGACCGGGATCGGGCAGATGCGCAACGTCCTCCTGGTGCAATCGGCTCACGCGGTCATCGCCGTCGGGTGCAATTGGGGAACTGTGACAGAAATCGGTTTCGCCATGCGGGACGAGAAGGTGCTGGTGTGCCTGCGTCCGTGGCGGATCGAAGCCGAGCAGCCGAGAATCGCCCAGACCGCCCAGGAGGCGGTCGAGGCCGTCTTCGACGAGCTGCGCAGGATTAGGTGACGACACGAGGGAATGATGGCTGGCATGGCGGAATCTCGGGACTGGAGCTTCGACGGCACTCAGGGGCAGCTGGCCGCGCGGACCTGGCAGGGGGGCGGACCCGCCGGCGCGCATCGTCGTCATCGCGCACGGGTACGGCGAGCACATCGGACGCTATGAGCGGCTGGCCGACCGGCTCGTCGCCGACGGGGCGGTCGTGTACGCCGTCGACCACGTCGGGCACGGGCGCAGCGAGGGCGAGCGGGTGCACATCACCGACTTCGAGGACGTGGTCACCGACCTGCACACGCTGGACGAGACCGCCCGGCGCGAGCACCCGGGGCTGCCGGTCGTGCTGCTCGGTCACTCGATGGGTGGACTGATCGCCGCCCGCTACGCCCAGCGCTACGGGGACACGCTGGCCGCGCTGGTGCTGTCGAGCCCGCTGATCGGCCGCTGGGAGGGTGCCGCCCAGCTGCTGGCGCTGGACGAGATCCCGGACGTGCCGCTCGACATCACCACGCTGTCCCGCGACCCGTCGGTGGGGGAGCGGTACGCCGCCGACCCGCTGGTGTGGCACGGGCCGTTCAAGCGCCCGACCTTGCAGGCGATCGAGCGGGGCCTGGCCGCCATCGATGAGGGGCCGTCGCTGGGCGGCCTGCCGCTGATGTGGATCCACGGCGAGGCCGACCCGCTGGTGCCGATCGACGGTTCCCGCGCCGGCGTCGAGCATCTGCGCGGCCCCGACTACGTCGAGCGGACCTATCCGGAGGCCCGCCACGAGCTGTTCAACGAGCTCAACGCGGACGCCGTCATGACCGAGGTCGCCGCGTTCGTCCGGCGGTCTTAGCGGTCCGGGCCGTACAGGCCGAAGTGCAGGGCCGGGTCGGCCGGATCCCACGAGTTGGTGAACTGGGATCGGGCGCCCATCTCGGCCACCCGGCTCAGCAGATCGTTGCCGAGGGCGAGGCGGCCGGGTTCCCAAGCCGCCAGAGCGCTCGGCACATCCGGCGAAGAAGCCAGTGAGGAAGCCAGCGACCAGGCGTCGGCGGCGGCCTTGGCGGTGCCGGCGGCGGCGTGCGGGCGGGCGGCGAAGGCGGCGTCGCCGATCAGCGCGATGCGGCCGAACGCCATGTTGCGCACCGCGATGTCGAGGACGATTTGGATGTACGGCTCGGGCGTACGCGCAATCAGTTCGGCCGCAGCCGGCGGGAGCACCTTCGCGGCGTCGGCCCGCATCTCGTTGACGAACCGGTGCTGAACCTGTCCGGGGTGGACGGACACGGGAGCGGTGAACCCGCGCAGATCCGTCGTCATCTCGTCCAGGGCGGGGCCCTCGGCGACGTTGCGGTACCAGATGTAGTTGAACTGCCGGTTCCCGGTGGCCAGGCTGCCGTCGGCGCCGGGGATGGCGTACATGCAGATGTGCGAGGAGTCGATCAGCGCGTAGGCCAGGGCGTCGTTGATCAGATCGGCCGTCTCGCGGGTGACTTCGCGCTCGGGCACGCAGCCGCGCCAGCCGATGTAGCCCGCGTAGCGAGGCTGCACCCGCGGTTGCAGCCGGCGCCGGCCGACCGACGAGATGCCGTCGGCGAACACGAGCAGGTCGGCCCGCTCGGTGCGCCCGCTGGTGAAGCGCAGCTCGACGCCGTCCGCGTCCTGGTCGACCCCGACGGCGTACTCGCCCAGGTGGTACCGCTCGGCGCCGAAGTCGTCGAACAGCACCCGGTACATCGTCGTCCAGGAGCTGAAACGCCACGCCGCCGGTTCCTCGTACACAATCTTGTTGTCGTCGCCGAGATACCGCATCACCGACGACCCGATGCTCACGTCGTCTACGCCGAAGCTGTGCGGCCGCTCGGCGATCCAGCGCACGGTGTCCGGCTGCAGCACGATGCCGCCGCCCCGGCCGTCGAGGTAGGCCGGCGTACGTTCGAAGATGTCGACGTCGAAGCCCTGCTCGCGCAGCAGCAGCCCGGCCGTGAGCCCGGCGAACGAGCCGCCGACGACGATCGCGCGACCCCGGTCAGTCATGGTCGTACCGCCCCTCGGTCAGGCGCGGACCGTATGGGTGATCGGCGAGGTTGATGACGATGGCGTCCTGGGTCGTGCGGGCGACGATCATCTTGACCGGCTCGGTGTCGCTGGCGTTCTCCTCCCAGTGCACGACGTCCGGCTTGATGTAGACGAAGTCGCCCGGGTGGGCCTCGGCCACGGTGTCGAGCTTGTCGCCGATCCACCACCGGCCGACACCGCTGAGCACGTACAGGGCCGTCTCCGACTTCCCGTGGTGGTGGACGCCGGTCTTGCTGCCGGCGGGCAGCACGGACAGGCCCATCCACAGATCCTGGGAGCCGAGGCGGCGAGCGGAGACGGCCTCGAACCGTTTCAGGCCGGACGTCTGGGGCGTCTGATCGGACAGATCGCCGGCGCGGACGATGTGCACGCCGGCATCGGACTGGTCGCTCATGGGCCTAACTGTGGCGTTCCGGCCGCCCGGTTCGACATGTGCGGCCACACAGGTATGGCGCGGGGTCAGTTGTGATGGCACAGTCTCGGGCATGCAGACGACCGGTGCCGTGCAGCTGCGTCAGTGGCTCGAGGCGATCGCCGCCATCGCGACCGCGCTCAATCGGCCGGTGTCGCTGCCCGAGGTGCTCGACCTGGTCTCGGCGACGGCGTCGGGCCTGCTGGGGTACGACTTCTGCGCCGTGCTGCTCGTCGACGAACCGCGCCGCAAGCTGGTCATCACCGGCGCCCACGGGCTGTCCCCGCGCTACATCGAGCAGGTCAACGCCGACCACCCGGTCGTGCTCGAACCCGACGACGAGCCCCGCGCCCCGTCCAGCCGCGCCTTCCTCACCGGCACCTCGGTGCAGGTGCCGGACACGGTCGCCGACGCCACGTTCCTGCCCTGGGGCGGGGTTGCCCGGCAGCAGGGCTACCGTTCGATGATCTCAGTGCCGGTCTTCTCGGCCGGGGTGCCGGTGGGCACGCTGAACTGCTACACCCGCATGCCGCACGAGTTCGGCCCCGGCGAGCAGGAGCTGTTGTCGCTGCTGGCCGACCAGGCCGGTGTGGCCATCGAGACGGCCCGCCTGCGCGAGCGTGAAGCGGCCACGATCGCGTCGCTCACCAAGGCCAACACGGCTCTGCGCCGGGGCGAGGAGGTGCACGAGCAATTCACCCGGGTCGCCCTGCGCGGCGGCGGTGTGGCCGGGGTGGCCGCCGCTCTGGCCGAATTGCTGCGTACGTCGGTGGTGGTGCTCGAGGAGCCGTCGGGCGTGCAGCTGGCGGCGGCCGGCGACGACCCGGTCGAGGACGGGCAGGCCACGCTCGTGGTGCTCGGCAACGAGACGGTGGCCCGCATCGTGGTGCCGCGCTCCGAGACGCCGCTGGCGGCTTTGGACGTACGGGCCCTGGAGCACGCGGCGACGGTCTGTGCCCTCGAGGTGCTTCGCGCCCGCACCGCGCACGAGGTGGAGTGGCGCCTCTCCGGCGAGGTGGTGAGCGACCTGCTCGCCGGCAACCCGGCCGGCCTGGTCACGGCAGCCGAGCGAGCCGGTCGCCTCGGCCTCGACCTGACCAAGCCGCACGCGGTCATCGTGGTCAACGGCGGCCCGTCCGCCCGCGTCCTGTCGGTGGCCCGCTCGCTCGCGGCGACCGCCCAGCCCCGCGCCCTGGCCGGCGCGATCGGCGACGACGTGGTCCTGCTGTGGCCGGCCGGCGCCGAGTCGGAGGCCGAACGGCTGCTGCAGCAGGTGCGCCGCATCGGAGCCGGCCCCGAGACGGCGGTCGCGGTTTCCCCGCTGTGCCACGCCCTGACCGACTACCCGTCGGCTTACCGCCGAGGCCGCGGCGCCGCCACGATCGCCCGCCTGCGCGGCAACGCCGACACGGTCGCCACGTTCGAGTCGCTGGGCGTGCACGGCCTGCTGCTGCAACTCCAGGACGTCGCCGAACTACGCCGCTTCGCCGCCGAAACCCTGGCCCCGATCCGCAACTACGACGCCGCCCGCGGCACCGCACTCGAACAAACCCTTCGCGCGTACGTGACGCACGACCTCAACACAGCGGCGACGGCCGCCGCCCTCTTCGTCCACCCCAACACCGTCAATCTGCGCCTGCGAAAGGCCGAGCAGCTGCTGGGCGTCTCCACCTCCCAGGTACGAGTCCTGGCCGAACTACAGGTGGCCCTGAGCGCCGACGACGTGGCCGACGCCCTGGCCGCCCCCGGTTCCCCGAACAGCTAAGCGTTCGAGACCCACCTCGACGCGCCGAAGGCGAACAGCAGCCGGGTCGGCCCGGCCACCGACTCCCTGCCCGGCGGAGGAGGACCGAGGCCGACTTCGAACGCACCGGCCGAGCGCCCGAGGGCTGCGGCCTCTCCGCCGGGCGATGAGGGAGCACTGATCGCGCCGCCGACCGATCACAACGCACCGATCACAACGCACCGATCACGGGACCTAGCACAAGTTTGGGGACTGAGGTTGGGTCCACAGAGCCAAGCTGTGGAGCACCGCCGAGGTGGACAGGGCCTTTCCCGTCGAAGTCTCCGTGTGCGCTTCGACGGCAATGAGCTGTTCGGCCGCGGAGCCGATGACCACGGTCGTCGCCGGTGCCAAGGCGCCTGGCGGAACCACAAAACGCGCGGTTTCGGCGCCAACTCGCCTCTCGGGTCCGTCCGGGTCGGTGGTCCGGCCAAGGCTCGGCTGACCAGCTCGGACAGCCGGGTGCGCATCGAACCGCTGGGTGACGAAGTCCAGATGATCACCAATGCCGACGACGTCGGCTTGTGGAGTGGGAAAGTCACGGTGACCGGCGAGGGCACCGTGACTATGCAGGTCGCAGTCACCGCTCTGCAAGCTGACGGCAAGGCGCCGCTGGCGCCCACGAAGGTCCTTCCGATCGCGATACGTGCGAATGAGCCGGGAAGGCTTTCTGTTTCACGCCGGAAGCTGCGCGAGCGAGGCGAACCGGCCGGCGAGAAGGCTCGATAGCTGCTTCACGACGGCGACGAAGATTTCGTCGGTGATCGGCGCGGGCGAGGATGTGGCCGACGCTCTGGGTCGGCGGCGGCTCTGACTGCCACGGTGTTGGCCGCGACCACGATGGCGATGCCCGCCCATTCGTGCGGGTGCATGGTCTGGTTGAGGAGGAGCAGGCCGGCCAGGGCGGCCAGCACGGGGTGGATGCTCATGAAGACGCCGAAGAAGCGGGCGGGTACGCGGCGCAGGGCGATCACGTCGGCGGCGTACGGGATGGCCGAGCTCAGGACGCCCGCGCCCACCGCGTAGAGGATGGCGGCGGGCTCCCAGCGGCCGTGCAGGAACAGCGTGGCCGCCACCGGGAGGTACATCAGCGCCGACACTGTGGTGGCCGCGGCGGGGGCTTGCAGGCCGGGCAGGCGGGCGCCGACCAGGCGGTTGAGCAGGATGTAGGCGGCCCAGCAGGTGGCGGCCAGCAGGCCCAGGCCGACTCCCAGGTAGTCGCTGGACGGGCCGGGCAGCACGAGCACGTACACGCCGGCGCAGGCCGCTATGGCGCAGAACAGATCCAGCCGGGTGCGGGACGCGGCCAGGGCGACGGCCAGGGGGCCCAGCACCTCCAGGGTGACGGCCAAGCCGAGCCCGATCCGGTCGATCGCGGTGTACAGGCTCAGGTTCATCGTGGCGAAGACCAGCCCCAGCAGCAGCGTCGGCCACCACTGGGCCCAGGTGAAGCGGCGCAGGTCGGGGCGGGCGACGGGCAGCAGGACGGCGGCCGCCACGAACTGGCGGACGGCCACGACGCCGGCGGGACCGATGGTGGCGAACGCGTGCGCGCCCACCGCCGCTCCGACCTGGTTGCTGGCGCCGCTGCCGACCATGGTGGCGATGCCGCCGAGCACTGATCCGCGAATAGCCATGGGCCGAGTGTCGGCCGCGGGCATTGATACGGGAAATGCACTAGCCGCACGACTTATACGCTCAGCGTATGGAAGTTCAACTGCGTCAGTTGCAGGTGTTCGTGGCCGTGGTCGACGCCGGCACGTTCACCGACGCAGCCGTCGCTCTCGACGTGTCGCAGGCGGCCGTGTCGCGGGCGGTCGCGGCGTTGGAGGCCACGCTCGGCACGCGGTTGCTGCAGCGGACGACCCGGCACGTCAGCCTGACCGTCACCGGGACACGCGTGCTCGCCTCGGCCCGGCGGGTGCTCGAGGAGGTCAACCATCTGCGGCGGGTTGTCGAGGAAGCGCGCACCGAGGTACGCGTCGGGTACGCCTGGGCTGCGCTGGGCAAGCACACTCGGCGGCTGCAGAAGACGTGGGCGGCCGCGCATCCCGGCGTGCCGCTGGTGTTCGTGCAGTCGAACACGCCGACGGCCGGGCTGAGCGAGGGCGTGGCCGACATGACCGTGGTTCGGCGGGCGCTGACCGATGCCCGCTTCGAGACCGCCCTGATCGGGGTCGAGGCCCGGTTCGCCGCCGTGGCCACCGACAACCCGCTGGCCCGGCGCCGGTCGGTGCGCCTGGCCGACCTGGCCCGCTACGCCGTGGCGATCGACAGCCGCACGGGCACGACCACCCCGGACCTGTGGCCGCCGGGCTCGGCACCGGCCGCCATCCGTACGACTCACGGCGTCGACGAATGGCTCACGCTCATCGCGGCCGGGCAGGCCGTCGGGATCACGTCCGAGGCGACAGCCAACCAGAACCCGCGGCCGGGGGTGGCCTACCGGGGCGTCCGTGACGCCCAGCCGATCCCGGTGTGGCTGGCCTGGTGGAAGGACGAGCCGCCGGCTCACCTGACCGAGCTATTGAACCTGGCGTGCGAGACCTACCGGGCCGGGCAGCCGCCGGCGCGGGAGCGCGGCCAGCGGTAGGAGCCAGACGACGCCGACGGCCAGCAGCGTCCACGAGGCCAGGCCGTGATCGGCGGCCCAGCCCACCAGGGGAGTGGCCGCGACGACCAGGCCGAAGGCGGCCGTGTTCATCAGCCCGACCGCCGCCGCCGGGCGTTCCGGCACGAGGGCCTGGCCGGCGCCGACCACGCCGGCGAAGGGGAGGCCGCTGAAAATGCCGAGAGTCAGCACGGCGAGTACGGCGACGGCGGGCGTGCTGCGCCACGACAAGGCCGCGGTGGCCGCGCCGCACGCCACCAGTGCCACCACCCAGATCTGGCGGGAGCTTTCCGGGAAGCGCGCGGCGAGCAGACCGCCGAGGGGACGGCTGACCACCGACAGGCCGAGGACGCCGGAGCCGATGACGGCCGCCGTGGAGGGGCCGAAACGCCAGACGTCGACGAGCAAGGTGGTCGCCCACGACGAGAGCACCAGACCCAGGCCGAGCGTCACCGCGTGGACGGCGGCCAGGCGGAACAGCTGCGCATCGAGCACGGTGGCGCCACGTGACGACGTACGCGGGGAACTGGTTCGGCCGTAAAGAACTGAAAGGAGCAGCGCGGGCACGGTGATGACGAGTGTGGTCAGCCAGGGCGCACGCCAGTCGGCGAGGTGCGCCGTGAATGGGACAACCAGCACGGCCACGCCGGAGAAGGCGAGCGAGACGCCGCCGAAGATGCCCATGCCGCGCGCGCCGAGGCCGCTGGCCCGGGCGAGTTCGGCGCCGCAGACGAAACAGACGGCGAAGCCCGTGCCGGAAACGATCCGGGCCGCGATCGCCAGCCCGGGCTGGGGTGCGATCAGGGCGGCCAGATGCGCGGCGACCACCAGAGAAAGACCGGCAACCGCCGTGGCCCGTACGCCCAAGCGATCGACCACGACCCCGGCCGGGAACTGCAACGCCGCGTAGGGAGCGGCGAACGCCGACCCGAGCAGCCCGACCCAGAGCAGACTTGCGCCGTAGCCGGCCGCCACCGTCGCCGCGGCCGCTCCGGGCGCCGTCAGCGCCCAGCCCGCGGAACCGCCGAGCAGGCAGGCGAGGAGCAGCTTCACGCGATCAGCAGCCGGGCCAGCCGGAGGGCGACCTGGAGTTCCGTGCGTCGTTCGGTGAGCGGCCGGCCCAGCAGCTCGGCCGCCTTCTGAAGACGGTTGCGCACGGTGTGCTCGTGCAGGTGCAGGTGGGCCGCGGTGGTCACGTGACTACCGTACCGGTGGGAAGCCTCGACCGTCTCGCGGAGCCGGGCCGCGACCTCGTCCTCGGCGCCCAGCTCGCCCAGCTCGGCGCGGACGAAGGCCCGGGCCCGCGCCGGGTCGGCCATCAGCAGGACCTCCAGGCTGACGTCGGCGTAGCTGAGCACGCCGTGGCCCCAGGCCTCGCGCACGCTCTGCACGTCGCGGACCTGCCGCCAGCCGTCGCGGACACCCCGCACTCCGACGTGCGGCTCGCTCACCGACGCCTCGACATCTAGCGAGCGCAGGCATTCGACAATTGCGGCGGTACGCGTGACCGGCCAGCCGGCCTGCCGGGGCTGAGCCAGCCACACCACCGTGCTGGTCAGGTCGATCGGGTGGACCAGCGTGTCCCGTACGTGGCACTTGTCGCGCAGCGTGTCGAGGACCTGCCGGGCGGCGGCTTCCGGCGTCGCGGGCAGCAGCACCGCGAGGTGGGCGGCGTCGAGCGGATAGTCGAGCAGCACCAGATCGGACGGCGGCAGCGGCGTCGAGTCGTCGCGCAGCAGGTGCTGCACCAGGCCGGCCCGCACGTGGTCGCGGGATCGGCTGAGCACGTCATCCGTACGCGCGAAGCTGTCGGCGACCAGCGAGGCGACGTGATGCTGATAGGCCAGCACCAGCTCGGTGAGTGCCTGCAACGCCTCCAGGCTCTCGCGCCGGGGCACGTCGTCGTGCTCCGCCCGCGCCACCAGCTGATCGCTCCACTCCTGCCACATGGTCAGGAAGCCCACCCGGTACGACCGTTGGAGCGCGGTCTGCGGCAGGCGCAACCGGGCCTGCAGCGCCGCCAGCGCGAACGGCTCGGTGAGACGCACCTCGGCCAGCGGGATGCGACCTGTGAGCACCAGGCGTAACGCCCGCAGGTTCTCGACCACGCTGGCGTGCAGCCGGGTCACGAACTCGTCGTTGTCGCGCAGGGTGTCGAAGGCGGCCTCGATGTCCGCCTCGACGACCCGGTCGGCCAGCGCCGGCAGGTCGACGGCGTCGGCGGCCTCGCGAGCCCAGAGGGGGAGAGGAGCCACTGCGATGGTCGTCATGGCCTTACGTTGCCGCCGCCCCGGATTCGGTCCGATGTGCGGGGCCACACACTGTCGGCCCAGAAATGGTTGGCCACACATCGCGGCGGCCCCGTCGGCGCGGTGAGGCTGTGGCTTGTAACACAGCCGTCACACCTGGGAGCCGACATGTCGTTGGGTGGTCGATCGCCGCACGAGGCTGGTGGCGAACAACCGCTCGCGGCCGGCCCCGATGTCGCCGTCGTGCTCGATGCGTTCCACCAGCAGCCGGGCCGCGGTGCGGGCCATCTCGCTCAGCGGCTGGTGGACCGTGGTCAGCTGGAACACCTCCCAGCTGGCCATCGGCACGTCGTCGAAGCCCAGCACCGAGACGTCGCCCGGCACGTCCAGGCCGAGCGACTTGACGGCGTCGATGGCCCCGAATGCGATGATGTCGTTGCCGCACAGCAGCGCGCTCGGGGGATCGGGCAGCCGCAGCAGCTCCCGGGCGTTCTGGTAGCCGCTCTGATGCGAGTACGGGCCCTCCCGTTCCTCGATCGTCACGCCGCTGCCGGCGAAGCCCGCGAGCACCCCGGCGTGCCGGTCGCGGCTGGTCGACGTGTTGGCCGGCCCCCGGATGACGCCGATCGTGCGGTGGCCCAGTTCGAGCAGGTGCCGCGCGGCCGTCTCGCCGCCGTGGTGGTTGTCGGCCGTGACCCGGTCGACGTCCATCCCGTCGACGTAGCGGTTGAGCAGCACGATCGGCAGGTCGCGTTCGGCCAGGGCCGCGCCCAGGTGCGAGTCGAGCGTGGCCGTCGTGATCAGGACGCCGTCGATCGACGAATTGAGCAGGCTGAGCAGCGCCTCCTGGCCGGTGGGGAGGTCGGTGCGCTCGGCGAACAGCACGAACCGGTAGCCCATCAACTGCAATTCGTCGTGTACGGGGTTGAGCAGCGACGGGAAGAACGGGTTCGTGAGGTCGGAGGCGACAACCCCGATCGACTTGGCCCGCGTCGGTCGTACGGCCGGCGCCAGATCGGCCCAGGACGGCCGGTAACCCAGCCGCTCGGCCGTCGCCTCGATGAGCCGGCGGGTGTCCTCCCGCACCCGGGGATCGCCGCGCAGGGCGCGCGAGACGGTCGACTGCGCCACTCCGGCCGCCTGAGCGACCGTCGAGCTGGTGGGGCGATTGCTCATGGGCGGACCCGCTTTCTCGTAGTGCATAAATTATGCACTCACATTGCGTCACTTCAAGCCCCTGATCAGGGCGCATCCACCTGCATAAATTTCCAAGAAATGCTTGACTTGCACAGGTTGCCACGGCAGTGTCGGGCGTCACAACCCCGAAACAAACTTCACGGCCTGGAAACGCCACCGCAGCCTCTGGTCGCGCGCACCCCCTCCGATGTGCTGAACCCCCTGTGAGAGGTAGTTCCCATGAATGCATCACGCATCGCCCGTCCGGACCGCCGCCGACTCATAGCCGCCACCGCCGCCGTCACCCTCGTCGCCTCGGCCGGCTGCGGCGCCCGGCCCGCCGCCCAGACCGGCGCCAACGCCGAGGCCAAGGACGCCAACGGCGTGGTGAACATGGTCATGGCCCCCGACCCCGTCTGGAAGTGGATGGAGTCGCAGGGCATCAAGCAGGAGATGGAGGAGGAGGCCAAGATCCAGGTCCTCACCTCGTCGTCCTGGGACGAGTTCGGCGTCTACGCCGGCGGTCACGCCGACGTCGTCTCGGCCGCCTCGTACGAGGTGCCGGAGCTCGAGAAGCAGACCGGCGAGAAGACCACGATCTTCGGCAAGTTCAACTCCGACCGCAGCATCCTGGCCGTCGGCAAGGACAGCACGGCCAAGGACATCTGCGACCTCAAGGGCAAGAAGATCGTCACCCACAGTGCGGTCTCGATCACCATCATGTGGGGCGTCTTCGCCAAGAAGTGGTGCGACCTCGACCTGCGGGCCGGCGGCGGCGACTACGAACTGGTCGTCACCGACCCGCAGAACGCGGCCGGCCTGATCCAGCGCGGCGACGCCGACGCCGGCCTGCTGCTGCCCGACTTCTCGATCCCGCAGCTGTCCAGCGGCGCCATCAAGCCGCTGTACGACTCCAAGTCGGTCTCGCAGATCTACGCCGAGCAGTTCAGCGACAACAAGACCGAGCTCACCCACCCGCAGAACAACGTGTTCGTCGCCCGCAAGGCCTGGGTCGAGAAGAACCCGGAGGAGGCGGCGTTCCTCATCAAGATGTGGGACCGCGGCGTCCAGGAGTGGGCCAAGAACCGCGACAAGATCATCGAGGCCTACCCCGAGGACTTCGCGGCCGAGTCGGACAAGGACAAGGCGTTCATCCGCGACTGGCTGGCCAACAAGTACGACTGGTTCGTCGAGTCGACCTACCTCGACCAGGCCTGGGTGGACAGTGAGACCAAGCTGTTCAACCTGATGAAGGAAGCCGGCTACGTCGACAAGGACGTCCCGGACCCCGACTTCACGATCCTGCCGAAGTCATGACCGACCAGCTGGTGCGCACCGCACCACCCACGGATCCCGAGGCCGGCGCCAAGCGCACCGCCAAGCGCCGCCGCCTGCGGCTGACCGGACTGGTGATCCTCGGCTGGGTCGCGATGTTCGCCCTCTGGGAGTACGGCTCCTGGTGGTTCGGCTCCCGGCTGCTGCCCCGGCCGCTCGAGGTGTTCCAGGCCGGCGTCGAGATCGTCGAGAGCGGCAACTTCGTCACCGACTTCTCGGCCAGCGTCCTGAAGACCTTCGCGGGCTTCGCCGTCGCCGCGGCGGTGGGCGCCCCGATCGGTTATCTCATGGGCCGGTACAACTACTGGCGCGCCTTCTTCCACGACGGCGTCACCATCGCCGGCACCATTCCCGCGATCGTGTACGCGGTGATGTCGCTGATCGCCTTCGGGCTGTCCAACCTCGGTCCGATCCTGGCCGTCGCGCTCGTTTCTGCCCCGTACATCGCCCTGAACGTGGCCGAGGGCATCCGCGGCGTCGACAAGTCCCTGGTGACGATGAGCGAGGCGTTCGGCCGCACGCCGCAACAGATCCGCCGTGAGGTGCTGGTCCCGACCATCGTGCCGTTCGTCTTCGCCGCCATCCGGATGTGCTTCGCCGTGGCGTGGAAGGTGGAGGCGCTGACCGAGGTCTTCGGCGGCCGCAACGGCGTGGGCTTCCAGATCCGTACGGAATACCAGCTGTACGACATCGCCGCCGTGCTCGCCTGGATGTTCCTGTTCATCGTGTTCATGCTGATCATCGAGCGCCTGGTCCTGGCCAAGAGCGAGGCCCGGCTGCTTGCGTGGCGCCCGCAGGAGAGGAGCTCCGCGCTGTGAGCACCACGATGACCCCCGTCAAGGCCCGGCGGTCCACCTCGGAGAAAGAGAAGGCCACGCCGGCCTGGCAGAAGACGCTCACCTCCGACCGTGCCGCCCGCGTCGCCGCGCTGCTCTCGTTCTTCCTGTTCTGGGTCGTCATCTCGGCCCTGTTCGCCCGCGTCCCCGGGCCGGTCGAAGTGGTGCAGCGGCTCGTCGACGAGTTCTCGCGCGGCGAGGTGTTCGGCAACTTCGGCTCGACGCTCTACCGCTTCGGCGTCGGCGTCGCGCTGGCCACCGTGGTCGGCATCGCGGTCGGCGTCATCATGGGCCTGTCCCAGCTGGGCCGGGCCTTCTTCGAGAGCCCGGTGCTGGTCGCCCTGTCGATCCCGGCCATCATCTGGTCGTTCCTGACCGTGATGTGGTTCGGCTTCGGCGACCTGAGCCCGATCATCACGACGTTCCTGACCTCGGTCCCGTTCGTCATCGTCAACGTCGCCCAGGGCGTACGCGGGGTGTCCCGCGACCTTCGGGACATGTCCACGACGTACAAGGTGCCGCTTTCGCGCCGCATCAAGGATCTGGTGTTGCCGGCGGTCACCGGGTACGTCGCGGCCGGCATCCGGTTCGCCATCATCATCGGCTGGAACGGCGTGCTGCTGGCCGAGTGGTTCGGCGGCGGCGGTGGCGTCGGCTACCGCGCCCGCTGGTGGTACGACGCCAACCGGTTCGGCGGGTTCGCCGCCTGGGTCGTGCTCTTCGTCGGCTTCATCGTGCTGCTCGACCGCTTCGTCCTCGACCGCGTGATCCAGCGTGCCTTCCGCTGGCGCGACGCCTCAGCTTAGGGGTTCACCATGGCTGTCCTGACCATCAAGAATCTGGCCAAGACCTTCAACGTGGGCACGCCGCGGGCCAGCCGCGTGCTCGACGACATCTCCTTCGACGTACGCGGCGGCACCTTCGTCTCGATCGTCGGGCCGTCCGGTTGCGGCAAGAGCACGCTGCTCAACATCATCTCCGGCGTCGAGGAGCACACGTCGGGCGACATCAGCCTGACCAGCGACTCCGGCGGGCCGGCCCGGATGGGGTACGTGTTCCAGGACCCGCGCCTGCTGCCGTGGCGCAGCGTCATGAAAAACATGATGTACGTGCAGAACGACCGCAGTGAGGCGACGGTCGGGCGGTGCCGCAAGTACCTGGAGATGGTCGGCCTCACCAAGAACGCCGACTTCTTCCCGGGCCAGCTCTCGGGCGGCATGCAGCAACGGGTCGGCATCGCCCGCGCCTTCGCCGTCGAGCCCGACCTGCTGCTGATGGACGAGCCGTTCAGCCACCTCGACGCCATCACGGCTCGCGGCCTGCGGGCGCAGCTGCAGGACATCTGGGCCCAGTCCAAGAAGACGGTGGTGTTCGTGACGCACGACGTGGTCGAGGCGGTCGAACTGTCCGACCGCATCATCGTCCTGCAGCCGGGCGGCCGGATCTTCGAGGACATCACCATCGACCTGCCCCGGCCGCGCCGGCAGACCGACCCGACGGTGGCCACCCTGCAGGCCGAGGTGCTGGGCCGGCTCGAAACCATGAAAGCCATGGCCCGTACGCCTGAGGCGGTCGCCTGATGTCTCAGGTCTCCGACGTCGTTCAAGAAGTCATCGAGGACGTCCGCGCCAACGGTGACGACGCGGTCCGCCGCTACTCGCAGAAGTTCGACAACTGGTCGCCCGAGTCGTTCCGGCTCTCCGCAGCCGAGATCGAGAAGATCGTGGCCTCGGTGCCGCCGACGGTCATCGACGACATCAAGACCGTGCAGGCCAACGTCCGCAGGTTCGCCCAGGCGCAGCGCGACAGCATGCACGACATCGAGGTGCAGACCCAGCCCGGCGTCTTCCTCGGGCAGAAGCACCTGCCGATCGTGGCGTCCGGCGCGTACGTGCCGGGTGGGCGTTATCCGCTGACGGCGTCGGCCCACATGACAGTCGTAACGGCAAAAGTCGCTGGTGTGGAACGGGTTACGGCGTGCACGCCACCGCTGCGCGGGGAGATCCCGCCGGCCACGGTGGCCGCGCTGCATCTGGCCGGGGCCGACGAGATCCATCTGCTCGGTGGTGTGCAGGCGGTGGCGGCCATGGCGCTCGGAACCGCGTCGATCGCGCGGGTCGACCTCATCGCCGGGCCCGGGAACGCGTACGTAGCCGAAGCCAAACGCCAATTGTTCGGCACGGTCGGCATCGACCTGTTCGCCGGGCCGACCGAGATCTTGATCGTGGCCGACGACGCCGCCGACCCGTTCATCGTCGCGGTCGATCTGCTCAGCCAGGCCGAGCACGGGCCCGACTCGCCGGCCGTGCTCATCACGACTTCGTCAGCGCTGGCCGAGAAGGTGGTCGAGCACATCGAGGCGATCCTGCCCGGCATGCCGACCAACGACATGGCCGGGCCGGCCTGGCGCGACCACGGTGAGGTCCACGTCGTCGGGACGCTCGACGAGGCGTACACGCGGGCCGACACGTTCGCCAGCGAGCACGTGCAGATCCTGACCCGGAACCCGCGCGAGGCGCTCGAGAGGATGCGGCACTACGGCGCGCTGTTCCTCGGTGAGGGCACGTGCGTCTCGTACGGGGACAAGGCGATCGGGACGAACCACGTGCTCCCGACGCGGGGCGCCGCGCGCTACACGGGCGGCCTGTGGGTCGGGAAGTACCTGCGCACGGTGACCTATCAGGAGGTCACCTCCCCGGCCGCCTCGGCCGAGCTGGGCGAACTGTGCGGACGGGCGGCGCGGGTCGAGCTCTTCGAGGGCCACGCTCGATCCGGTGACGTCCGTGCCGCGAAATACGCCGGTGCTCCACTCTCCTGGGCTTCCTAGAAAGGCTTCTTGTGCGAACCGTTGATATCCACGGCCACGTCATCCTGCCCGACACGCTGCCGCTCGTGAACGGGCTCATGTCGCCCGAGATGGACCCGTTCACCTACTACGGCGGGGACGAGACCAACGCGTACCAGGTCGAGCACGTCCGCGAGATCATGCCGCAGGCCACCGACCCGTTGCGGCGCATCGCGGACCTCGACCGGATGGGCATCGACGTGCAGGCCATCTCGGTCGCGCCGGCCGGCTACTTCTACTGGACCGACCCGGCTCTGGGCCGTGACCTGGCCCGGATGCAGAACGACAACCTGGCCAAGATCGTGGCTGATCACCCGGACCGGTTCGTGGGCCTGGCCACCGTACCCATGCAAGATGTCTCCGCCGCCGTGGCCGAACTCGAAAGGTGTGTGCGCGAGTACGACTTCCGCGGCGTCGAGATCAACACCAACGTGATGGGGCTGGACCTCGACGATCAGCGGTTCCGCCCGTTCTTCGCCAAAGCCGAGGAACTTGACGTCGTGGTCATGTTGCACCCCAACGGCTTCACCGGGGGCGAGCGTTTCCGCAAGTACTACCTGACCAACGTGATCGGCAACCCGCTCGACACCACGGTGGCGCTGACGAAGATCATCCACGGCGGCGTGCTCGAGGAGTACCCGAACCTCAAGCTCGTGGCCGTGCACGGCGGCGGCTACCTGCCGTTCTATTCGTCGCGCATGGACCACGCGTACGAGCTGCGCCCGGAGGGCCGGCACCACATCAGCCGCCAACCGTCGACGTACCTGAAGCAGATCTACGTCGACTGCCTGGTCTTCGACGCCCCGCACCTGGAGTTCCTGGTGCAGCAGATGGGCGCCGACCACGTGGTCATCGGCACCGACTACCCGTTCGACATGGGCCACTACGACCCGCTCGACCAGATCGCCACCGCCCGCCTCGACGAGCCGGTCCGCGACGCCATCCGCGGCGAGACGGCCGCCCGCCTGCTCAAGCTCACCTGACCCCTTCCGAAGGCAACCACGCCCGCCGCCGGCAACGACGCCGCCCGGCGGGCGTGGTGTGTGCCGGCATCCGGAAGTCGATCGTCCGGAATGGGGTCTACGGTGCCGGGCATGGACATGCTCACCGGGAAGCAGATAGCCGACGCCGGCCTGGCCGACTGGCGCAAGCTGGGGCAGGGGCTGCACGCGCGGTACACCGTCGGCGGGTTCGGGGCCGGTGCAAGGTTCGTCGCGGCGATGGCCGACCTCGGTCACCCGCCGCGGGTGACGGTCGGCGACGGCTACGTGGACCTGAAGCTGATCAGCCAGGACGCCGTCCACCGCGACGACCAGGGCGTCGAGCACATCGTCGAATGGGTCACCCAGCACGACCTGGACGCGGCCCGCCGGATCACCGAGATCGCCGCCGAGCAGGGCGCCGTAGCCGACCCGTCCGCGATCACGACGATCGAGCTGGCCCTCGACACAGCCTCAGCGGCGCGGGTGGCGCCCGTCTGGGCCGCGCTGCTGACCGGCAGCACCGACGCCCAGGGCCGCGGCACCATCGGCGACGACGTCCGCGACCTCACCGGCCGCGTGCCGATCCTCTGGTTCCAGGACACCGACGAACACGAGACCCCACGTCAGCGCTTCCACATCGACGTCTGGGTCGCCCCTGAGGTGGCCGACCAGCGCATCGCCGCCGCCGTGGCCGCCGGCGGCACCGTCGTTGACGCCAGCCACGCCCCGTCGTTCACAGTGATCGCCGACCAGGACGGCAACAAGGCCTGCGTCTGCACAGACACGCTGTCTTAGCTCATGGTCCGCTTGCGGGCCAGGGCCTCGAAGGCGAGCAGGGACTCCGGGTTGGCCAGGGCGCCCTTCGCGGCGGCTGCTTCGACCGGGGTTCCGGTCAGGATGCGCTTGACCGGGACCTCGAGTTTCTTTGCCGAGAGGGTGCGGGGGACTGCTCGTACGGCGTGGATCTCGTCGGGGATGTGGCGCGGGGAGAGGGCGGATCGCAGTTCGGTGCGGATTCGGTGGCGCAGGGGGTCGTCCAGGTTGTGGCCGTCGGCGGGGACGACGAAGAGCATGAGAGTGTCGGGCTCGAGGTGGACCACCAGGGAGTCGGCGATCTCGGGCAGGTTGTCGACTACGGCGTAGAACTCTGAGGTTCCCAGGCGTACGCCGCCGCGATTCAGGGTCGCGTCGGAGCGGCCGGTTATGACGCAGGAGCCGTCGGGGGCGATGGTGATCCAGTCGCCGTGGCGCCAGACGCCGGGGAAGACGTCGAAGTAGGCCTCGCGGTAGCGGTGGCCGCCGGGGTCGTTCCAGAAGGCGACCGGCATGCTCGGCATGGGGGCGGTGATGACCAGCTCGCCCAGCTCGTCGATGACGGGGTGGCCGGCGGGGTCGTAGGCCTCGACCCGGGCGCCCAAGGCACGGCAGGCGATCCTGCCCTCGTGGACGGGGAGCAGGGGCACGCCGCCCACGAAGCCGGTGCACACGTCCGTACCGCCGGACAGCGATTGCAGCTGCACCTGGCGGCCGACCGACTCGTACACCCAGTGGTAGCCCTCGGGTGGGAGCGGGGAACCGGTCGAGCCGATGGCCTTGAGATTCGGTTTCCGTGGGGTGAGGCCCGCCTTCCGTGAGGCCATCAGGAAGGCGGCGGACGTGCCGAAGTACGTGATGCCGGCCTCGTCGATCAGGTCCCACAGCTGCGACAGGCCCGGGTGACCGTCGTACAGCACGATGGACGCACCGACGGCGGGGGCGCCGGCCAGGAAGTTCCACATCATCCAGCCGGTGGTGGTGAACCAGAAGAAGCGGTCGCCGGGGCCGAGGTCGTGGTGCAGGGCCAGCATCTTCAGGTGTTCGAGCAGGATGCCGCCGTGGCCGTGGACGATCGGCTTGGGCAGACCGGTCGTGCCCGAGCTGTAGAGGACGTAGAGCGGGTGGTCGAAAGGCACCGGCTCGTACGCCAGGGGGTCGTCGCCGGTGAGGTCGCTGAACGTGTCGTGGGCGGGGTCCAGATAGCCGATCGTCACCACATCACGCAGTGAGGGCAGGGCGGCGGTGATGGCCGCGACCTCGGACCGGCGGTCGATGGTCTTGTCGCCGTAGCGGTAGCCGTCGACGGCGACCAGCAGCGCCGGCTCGATCTGCTGCCAGCGGTCGATGACGCTGCGCACGCCGAACTCGGGGGCGCACGACGAGAAGGTCGCGCCGAGGCTGGCGGTCGCGAGCATCAACACGTACGTCTCGGGGATGTTCGGCGCGTAGGCGGCGACCCGGTCACCGGGGCCGATGCCGCGCGCCCTCAAGCCGGCGCGCACTGCACGAACATGTTCGCGCAATTCCGCGACGGTCAAAGTGAGCGTTCTGCGCGTCTGACTATGAGCGAAGATGGCCGTTTCGTCGTCGGCGCGGCCAGGCATGCGCAGAACATGTTCGGCGTAGTTGAGCGTGGCGCCCGGGAACCACTTCGCGCCCGGCATCGACGCGCCGTCCGGCAGCACGCCGGACGGCTGGTCGTGCGCGATCACACCGAAGTAGTCCCAGATCGACTGCCAGAACGCGGGCAGGTCGTCGACCGACCACTGCCACAACGCCGCGTAGTCGGCGAACTCCAGGCCCCGGGTCCCCGAGAGCCACGACAGGTAGGCGCCGACGCGCGTGGTCTCGCGGACGTCCGGCGGCGGCTCCCACAGGGTCAAGGCGCGACCATCCCGGCCGAGAGGTCGATGTCGGCGGCGCACAACCCCGGCATGTGCAGCATCGCGATGACCGCCGCGGCCACCTCGTCCTCGGTCAGCATGCGGTGCAGGGCGGCGCGCGAAACGAACGCTTCCTCGGCCTGTTCATAGGTGACGCCTGTTCGCTCAGCTTCGAGCGTGAAGTTGCGCGTCATGCGCGGGCCGTCGACCGGGCCCGGCGACAACGAGTTCACCGAGACACCGGCCGGGCCGACCTCGTAGGCCAGGGTGCGGGTCAGGCCGATCACCGCCATCTTGCTGGCGGTGTACGGCGTACGGCGGATCAGTGGCCGTTTGCCGCTGACCGAGGCCACATTGATGACGTCGCCGGCGCCGCGTTCGACCATGCCGGGCAGGAAGGCGCGGCACATCAGATAGGTGCCGCGCACGTTGACCGCGAACACGTCGTCCCACTCGTCCGGCGCGATGTCGACCAGCGAGGCGACCGGCCCGGGAACGCCGGCGTTGTTGACGAGGATCGACACCGTCTCGCCGCTGAGTTCCGCCGCGAGGGCCTCGACGCTCGCCGGGTCGGAGACGTCGGCCGTGGCGGCCCGGATGTTCTTGCCCTCGACCGCTTCCAGCCGTTCCTGGTTGCGCCCGACCGCGACCACGGAGGCGCCCCGCTCGGCCAGGGCGAGCGTGATCGCCCGCCCCAGCCCGTTGCCGGCGCCCGTGACGACGGCCGTGCGGCCGGCGACCCGGTCGCTGCTCGCGGTTGACCCCGTGTGCGTCATGCCGCCTCGTCGAGCAAGGCCACAGCGCGGGTCGGACCGCCGTGCGCGCCGATCACCTTGAGCGGGAAGCCGACGAACGTGAACTTCTTGCCGACCAACTGGTCGAGGTTCGTCAGGTTCTCGTAGTGGGTGATGTGGTGCCGCCGGCACATCATGTGGCACGGGTACGACTTGCTGACCGGGTTGTCGGGGGTCGGGCTGTCCACGCCGAACGTCTTCACGCCGTGCTCGACGATCCACTCGCTGCCCGTCTCGCCCAGTCCCGGGAAGTCGGTGAGGTACTTGGCCTGAGCGGCGTACCGGCCGTGGGTTCCGGTGTGCAGCAACAGGATGTCGCCGCGCTCGACGCTCACCCCGTGCGCCTCCTGCGCCGCGTCCAGGTGCTCGGCCGTGATGTCCTGGTGGGCCTCGACGTGCGACACGTCCAGGCAGACGGCCGGGCCGTAGAACAGGTCGAGCGACATCTGGTCGATGGTCTGCGCCGACGGGTCCGGGTCCAGGTGCGAGAACGAGTCGACGTGGGTCGGCCCGTTGTCGTTCATCATGAAACCCTTGGTCTGGAACGAGAAGCCGCCCACGAAGCGCAGCGCCGTCTCCTCGTGCGACGCGTGGTCGAACACCACCGTCTTGAGATGCCCGGGGTAGACCTGCATGCCCTGGTAGATGTCCTGTGACAGGTCGACGAGGCGCACGGCGACTCTCCTTCCGCTCGGGTTGGGCGAACTGTATGACCGCCGTACGCCCGGGGGACTCCCGTCGGGCAGCAGTTCTGAGCCCCGGCAGTGACGGCACACGACAGCCGTACGTGATCGGACCCGCCCTACCGTGGCCGGATGACGACAGTGACGACGGTCGGGGTGGTCGGCCTCGGCATCATGGGCTCGGCCATCAGCGGCCACCTGCTCGACGCCGGCTTCGACGTGATCGGCACCGACGTGTCCGAGGAAGCCATGAAGACCTTCGACGGACGCCCCGCGCCCGACCTGGCCACGCTGGCCCGGGAGTCGGCGGTCGTGATCACCTCGCTGCCCAGCGCCGAGGCCGCGCTGCAGGTCTGCGCCGAGCTGGCGGATTCCGCCCGGGGCAACGTCGTCGTCGACACCTCGACGTTGTCGCTGGCCGTCAAGGAGCAGTGCCGCTCGTTGTTCGAGGAAGCTGAACTGCTGGACTGCCCGATCAGCGGAACGGGCGCCCAGGCCAAGGTGCGCGACCTGGTGATACTCGGCAGCGGCGACGAGGCGGCCTTCGCGACGGCCCGTCCGGTGCTCGAGGCGTTCGCGCGCTCGGTGCGGCACCTCGGCCCGTTCGGCGACGGCACCCGGATGAAGCTGGTGGCCAACCTGCTCGTGTCGATCCACAACGCGTCTACGGCCGAGGCTTTCGCGCTCGGCGCGGCGGCCGGGCTCGACCCCACGGTGCTCTACGAGACCGTCCGGGACGGCGCCGGCGGCTCGGTCATCTTCGACAAGCGCGGTCCGCTGATGGTCCAGCGGTCGTACCGGCCGGCCACAGCCCGGGTCTCGATGTTCCTCAAGGACGTAGCGTTGGTGCGGGAACTGGCCGAGTCGGTCGGTGTGCCCACGCCGGTGCTCGACGCGACGCTGCCGCTCTACGAACGGGCGGCCGCGACCGGCTGGGCCGACGCCGACGCGGCCGCGCTGCTGGAAGTGCTGGAGGAGCGATGACACCGATCACCCTGGCCCGGGCCGACGAGCTGGCCGACGGCACGCTGCGGCACGCCCGCTCGATCGACGCCGCGCCCCTGGCCGTGGTGGTGATGGACGCCGGCGGTCACCCGGTGGTCGTCAAGCGCGAGGACGGCGCGGGCATCCTGCGCGTCGAGATCGCCACGGCCAAGGCCTACGGGGCCCTGGGCATGGGAATGTCGTCCCGGCAGATCGCCGAGCGGGCCGAGCACCAGCCGGCCTTCTTCACCTCGCTCGCCGCCGCGACGGACGGCCGACTGGCCCCCGCGGCCGGCGGCGTCCTCATCCGCGACGCCGACGGCGCGGTGCTGGGCGCGATCGGCGTCAGCGGCGACACCTCCGACGTCGACGAGGCGTGCGCGCTAGCGGCTCTCGCGAATTAATTCTTCGCGGTACGAGTGGTCGGCCGTCGCGCTCTCGTCGTTGACCAGCGCGCCGTTGGCCCACCACTGCGCCAGGCCGCGGCCCATCTCCTGACCCGCCTTGGTGTGCACGCAGAGCGCGTAGTCCGGAACGGTGACCACCGACTCGCCGCGTTCGACCCTGGTGGTCACCCAGTCGGCGTGCTCGGAACTGGTGCGGTCCTTGCGAGCCAGCGCCAGGAAGCGGACGGCGTGCACGGCCATCATGGTGTCCCCGCCCGGCGTGGCGTCGAAGTTCCGGCGCAGGCACTCGATGAGCAGCGGGGCCATCGGCTCGCCCAGCCCGATGTCCTCGACGGCGATCAACGCGAGGCGCTGCCACAGATGGGCGGCCACCTCGGCCGACGTGGAAAGCATTTCGTACGCGGCCAGCACGGCGTTGTCGACGCTGGATCGGCGGATTTCCTTCTGCAGCACCGAAACCAGCTGGTCGACCGGAATCCCGCGCGGCGAAACCACGTCGCTGTAGGGGATCTGTTCGTCGGTCATGGTCATCCCTTCCTGTCGCGTCGCAAGGCGCGTCCGGAACCCGGAAGGGGCCTACCTGATCCGATCTGAACACACTGGGCCGACGGGCGCAACCGCGCTAATTGACTCGCGGCCGGGGCGAAATCGAGTGACCATGCCGCCATGTCGGCAGAAGTGCGCGTGGTGGCCGGAGTCGTCCAAGGCCGGTGGGAGTCCGATGTCGCAGTCTTCCGCGGGATCCCGTACGCGGCGCCGCCGGTCGGGGCCGGCCGGTTCGCGGCGCCGCGGGCGGTGGAGCGCTGGGACGGCGTACGGGCGGCTTTGTCGTACGGTCCGGCCGCCCCGCAGAGTTCGGGAAACACCGAGGACGACGACTGGCTGACGGTCAATGTCTGGTCGCCCGTGCTGGACCGGGCGGCGAAGCTTCCGGTGATGGTGTGGATTCACGGCGGCGCGTACGTGATCGGGGCCGCCAGCCAGCCGGAGTTCGACGGCAGCCGGGTTGCCCGCGAGGGTCGCGTCGTGCTGGTGAGCTTCAACTACCGCCTCGGTGTGGAGGGATTCGCCTCCATCGCGGGGGCACCGGACAACCGCGGGTTGCTCGATCAGGTGGCCGCGCTGGAATGGGTGCGGGACAACATCGCCGGGTTCGGCGGCGACCCGGGGCAGGTGACGGTCTTCGGGGAGTCGGCCGGTGGGGGTTCGGTGGCCGCGCTGCTCGCCATGCCGCGGGCGGCCGGGCTGTTCCGGCGGGCGATCGCGCAAAGCGTTCCCGGCACGTTCTTCTCGCCCGAGCTGGCGGCCGACATCGCTGCCGCCTGCGCAGCCGAGCTCGATCTGCGGCCCACCGTCGGCGACCTGGCCGGCGTCGACCCGGACCTGCTGGTGGCGGCCGCGGACGCGGTCACCGCTGGGAAGGCGGACCGCTGGGGCCCGGCCGGGTACCGCTCGGTTCTGTTCGCCCCCGTCGTCGACGGCGACGTCCTGCCGCAGACGCCGTGGCAGGCCTTGGCCGCCGGCGCGGCGCGGGAGGTCACCCTGCTCGCCGGGCACACCCGCGACGAACAGCGGCTGTTCACCGCGATGACCGGATTGCTGGGTCAGATCACGCCGGCCGCCGCGGCCGAGGCCTTGGACATCCTCGCGCCCGCCCCGGACGGCGCCCGGCGCTACCGGTCGGCCTTTCCGGACGCGGGGCCCGACGAGCTGTACGAGCTGGTGAACTCCGACTGGTTGTTCCGGATGCCGTCCGTACGCCTGGCCGACGCGCACATCGCGGGCGGCGGCCGGGCTTTCGTCTACGAACTGACGTGGGCCGCGCCGGAACTGGGCGCCTGCCACGGACTGGACATCCCGCTCCTGTTCGGCAATGGGCCCACTTTGCCTCTGAGCGCCGAGCCCGGCTCGGACGCGGCTGCCGTGTCGAAGCAGATGCGCACCGCTTGGACCGCCTTCGCCGCCCACGGCGACCCCGGCTGGGCCGCCTACGACGTCGCCGGCCACCTGACCCGGATCTTCGACGTGCCCGGTGCCGTTATGCCGTACCCGGAAAGCTCTTCGCTCGAGATCTGGAAGGACCACCCCTTCGCGCCGCTCGAACGGTGAGGCTTGCGGTGGCAACGAAATGGTGCTGATCATGCTAGCACCATGAGGTGGACAGTTGATCATTCGTCGCGGGAGCTGCTGCAGCACCAGATCGCGGGCTGCGTCCGGCACGGCGTGGCCTCGGGCGAGCTGGCGGTGGGGGAGCAGCTGCCACCCGCGGCCGAGCTGGCCGAGGCGCTGTCGGTCGACCGCAACACGGTGCTGGCCGCGTATCGCCAGCTGCGCGACGAGAACCTGCTCGAATTCCGCCGTGGCCGCGGGGCCCGGGTCGCCTCGGCCGTGACCGAGCCGGCCCCGGTCACCGAGGCGGCGCAGAGCCTGGTCGCCCTGGCCCGGGAACACGGCCTCGGCCGCGGTGACCTGATCCGCCTCATCGAAAAGCTGACCTGACCCACCGGAGGGCGGAACCATGACAGCCATCGCCGTCTACACCGGGCGTGCCACCAATTGGCCGTTCGTCGTGGTGAGCGCCGCGCTCGCCGTGCCTTTGCTGACGCTTGGAAACGCGGACTACGTCGTACCTCTGCTGGTTGCCGCGGCCGCCGTTCTGGTCAACGTGCTGACGGCCTCGAGCATCCGCACGGCCGCCGGCCCCAACGGCGTCAGCGTCCGCTTCGGCCTGCTCGGCCGGCCCCGCGCCACCTACCGCCTCGACCAGATCGAGCGGGCCGAGGTGGTCGACCTGCCCCTGTGGAACGTCTCGTGGGGCTTCTGGTGGACGATGCGCGGCACCTACTGCACCGTGCGCTCCGGTCCCGCGCTGCGCCTGACCCTGCGTACGGGCCGGACCGTGACCGTCACCGTCCCCGACCCGCAGGCCGCCGTGGCCGCGATCGGATCAGGGAACCGCGGCGGCTACTAATTCCTGGTAGGCGGCTACGCCGTCGGGGTCGAGGTAGCTGCCGGCGGGGACGGACGTGGCGCCGAGGTACCAGTTGTCGAGTTGCCAGTAGCTGATGATGCGGAAGTTGCGGGCGGTCAGCCAGGTTCGGGAGGCGCGGATGGCCGGGCCGCGGGAGGCGCGGGTGCCCTGGTCGTCGTCGATGCCCCACTCGGGGAGGGTCAGGGGGCGGCCTTGCGTGGAGAAGGCGTTGTACCAGCGGATCATGCGCGGGTCGGCGCCCACGCTGACCGGGTCGTCGGGCTCGCTGCCGCGGGTGCTGGCCTGCCAGTACAGGTCGAAGCCGTAGGCATCGGCCGAGGCGGCGGGGACGATCCAGTCGCGGATCTCGTTGTCGCCGCCGGTGCCGTTGTTGGTGACCCGGGTCGAGCCTGAACGCCACTGGTACGACATGTAGATGGGGACGACGTTGACGTTCGGATTGACCGTCTTGGCGATGGCGTAGACGCGCTGGAACGCGGCCACGAACTGGACGCCGGTCATGTCGTTCTCGGGCTCGTGGTTGTACGTGAGATAGCTGTCGGCCGGCATGGCGGCGGCGATGTTCTGGATCTCGGAGTCGCAGGTGCCGGCGGCCACGGCGGTCGGCGTGCACGAGGTCTTGAACGAGTACCAGAGCGTGGCGCCGTACGTGTTGTGGCAGGTCAGGGCGTCGGCCGGCGGCAGCTGGCCGGCCGAGGCGAAGACGCGGCGGATGCCCAGGTTGCCGAGGTGGGTCCGCTCGTCGAGGAAGCCGGCGCAGGTGTTGCCGCTGCCGACCACGTCGGCGGCCGACGTCGTGGCGCCGACGGCGAGCGTGGGGAGGGCCGCCGCCTGGACGGGGGCCGGGCCCGCGGCGATCGCGAGCAGGAGGGCGACGTGCGAGGCACCTATCATGCCCGAACGCTAAGGCGGCCCATTGATAGATCGCCATACGGGAATGCGCGAAGAGTTATTCACTCATTACGAAGAGCAATGGTTCATGGTTCGCCGCGGCGGAGCGAGCCGACGACCAGGCGGTCGACGCTGGCGTCGAGGGCGCTGTCGTC
The DNA here is from genome assembly GCF_026626335.1 of Paractinoplanes pyxinae. GTDB lineage: Bacteria > Actinomycetota > Actinomycetes > Mycobacteriales > Micromonosporaceae > Actinoplanes > Actinoplanes pyxinae. The sequence continues at coordinate 977,681 of NZ_JAPNTZ010000001.1, forward strand.
GCCCAGTTCGCCGAAGGCCCGCAGCATGTCCTTGATGTCGGCGTGCACCCGCGGGCTGCGGGTGCGCAGCTGGGCGACCATCTCGTCGACGCGCTTGGTCAGCTCGTCGCGGGTGTCCACCACCTCGTTCAGCAGGCCCAGTTCGGCCGCACGGGCGGCGGACAGCGGGTCGCCGGTGGCCGTGAGCCAGAACGCCTCGCGGCGGCCGACGACGCGCGGCAGCCAGGCCAGCACCAGGGCCGGGGCCAGGCCGATGCCCACCTCGGGGAAGCGGAAGGTCGCCTGTCGTACGGCCACGGCGACGTCGAACGCCGCAACCAGGCCGACCCCGAAGCCGGCCGCGTCGCCCTGCACCTCGGCCACGGTGACCAGCTTCGTGCGCCGGGCCGCGCGGGTCACCCGAGCGAGTGCTTCGGCTTCCCCGCGTACGTCGGAAGGGGTTGACCCACCCCGATCACGGCCCAGACAGAAGACGTCTCCAGCGGCGCGCAACCGCAGAATGTGGGCGCCCGGCGGCGGATCCGACAGTACGCCCGTCAGTTCGTCACACAATGCGATGCTGAACAGGTTCTGCGGCGGGCGGTCCAGCTCCGCCGTGATCACGCCGTCAGTGGTCTCGAAACGCATCAGTTCAACCTCCCGGTCGCGATCCCGCCGTACCAGTCCACGTCGTCGGTCGCCGTCCGCACGGTCACCGCCCGCACGTGGGTGAAGTCGTGGAACGACTCCCAGCCGCCCTCACGGCCGATGCCGCTCTGCTTCAAGCCGCCCCACGGCGATGACGGGTCGAGCCGGTGATGGTCGTTCACCCAGACCATTCCGGCCTCCAGGCGCGACGCCACCCGGTGCCCGCGGGCGATGTCGCGCGTCCACACGGCCGAGCCCAGCGCGAACGGGGAGTCGTTGGCGAGGGCGACCGCCTCGTCCTCGTCGTCGAACGGGATCACCACGACCACCGGGCCGAAGATCTCCTCGCGAGCCACGGCCATGTCGTTGGTGACATCAGCCAGCACGGTCGGCTGCACGAAGAAGCCGCCCTCGAAGCCGGGCACGGTGGCGGCTCGGCCGCCGGTGACCACGCGGGCGCCGGATTTCTCGATGGTCGCCAGGATGCGGTCCCGGGCCCGGGCCGAGATCACCGGGCCGAGCTGGGTGGCCGCATCGGCCGGGTCCCCGATCCGGATGTTCTCCGCGATCGTCGCCAGGGCGGTCACGAACTCGTCGTGGATGCTGCGCTGCACGAGCAGGCGGCTGCCCGCGATGCAGGTCTGGCCGGCCCCGATGAACCCGCCGAAGGCCGCGCCGCGGGCGGCCACCTCGATCGGGGTGTCTTCGAAGAACAGCACCGGCGACTTGCCGCCCAGCTCGAGCGTCGTCTTGGCGAAGCGCTGAGCCGCCGCCGTCGCGATCGACCGGCCGGGTTCGGTGCCGCCGGTGAACACGACCTTCTTGACCAGCGGGTGCTCGCACAGTGCGGCCCCGACCACCGGACCGAGGCCGTTGATCACGTTGAGCACGCCGTCCGGGATGCCGGCCTCGTGGGCGATGTCGGCCAGCAGCATCGCGGTCAGCGGCGTCTGCTCGGACGGCTTCAGCACCACCGAGTTGCCGGTGGCCAGGGCGGGCGCCAGCGACTTCGAAGCGATCATCATGGGGTGGTTGAACGAGGCCAGGATCGTCACCACGCCGAGCGGCAGCCGGCTCGTGTACGAGTGGTACGGCCCCGGCATCGGCACCACGGCGTCGCGGTCGGCCAGCAGCAGCGAGGCGTTGTAGCGGTACCACTCGGGCAGCCGGGTGATCTGCGCCTTCGTCTCGGTCAGGGGCCGGCCGTTGTTGGCCGTCTCGAGGCGGTACAGGTCGTCCATCCGCTCGGCGATCCCGTCGGCGAACCGGTGCAGAATGCGCGAGCGCTCGTGGATCGGCATGCGGCTCCACACGCCCGAGTCGAAGCTCTCCTGCGCGACCCGCACGACCTCCTCGACATCGGCCGCGTCGGCGCTGTCGGCCACCGCGAGCACCCCGCCCGTGGAGGGGTTGATGACGTCGAGCCGGGGGCCGCGGCCGGCCAGGATCCGGCCGCCGATACGCAGGCCGGTGGGGATCTTCACCTCGGTCATGTCCGGACGCTATCCAGGCCCGCGGCCGGGGTCACTGACGCCGGACGTCATCGACCGCGGCCGGACTCACAGGTGACGCCACTGTTCCCGGAAGCGAAGACGGCCAAGCTGCGGGGGACGAATGACAGGAAGCGAGGCCAAGCCGTGAGACTGGGTTACTTCTCGATGCCGCTGCACCCGCTCGGCCGCACCTGGGCCGACACCCTCCGCGAGGACCGCGAGGCCGTGATCCTGGCCGACTCGCTGGGCTTCCACGACGCGTTCATCGGCGAGCACCTGACCGACCGGCACGAGAACATCACCAACAGCCTGCTCTTCCTGGCCACGCTCATCTCCGAAACCCGGCAGATCAAGCTGGCCACCGGCACCACCAACCTGTCGCAGCAGCATCCCGTGCTGATCGCGGCCAACTCGGCGATGTTCGACCACCTGGCCGGCGGCCGGTTCATCCTCGGCATCAGCCCGGGCGCGCTGGCCTCCGACGCCGAGGCGCTGGGCATCCTGGCCGAGGACCGCAACAAGATGTTCGCCGAGGCCATCGATATCATCACGGCGGTCTGGGAATCGGAACCGCCGTACGCGATCGACCTGCCCGGCAACCGCTTCAAGGTGACCACCGAGTCCACCATGGACAGCGACTTCGGCGTCGGCTATCTGCCCAAGCCGTTGCAGCAGCCGCGGCCCGAGATCGTCGGCACGGTGGTGGCGCCGTTCAGCAAAGGCGTCATCGCCATGGGCAAGCGCGACTTCCACCCGCTGTCGGCCAACTTCCTGCTGCCGCAGTGGGTGGCCACGCACTGGCCCAACTACGTGCAGGGCAAGGAAGAGGCCGGTCAGACCGCCGACACGGCCGACTGGCGTGTGGCCCGCACGGTCTTCGTGGCCGACGACGAGGCCACAGCTGAGGCCTATGGCCGGGCCGACGAAAACAGCCCGTACCGCTTCTACTACTCGCAGATGTTCAAGAAGATGCGCAAGCTGGGCCGCCTCGAGCTGTTCAAGACCCGCCGCGACCAGCCGGACGACGAGGTCACGCTGGACGGGATCCTCGACAAGCTGGTCATCACCGGCACCCCCGAATCGGTGACCGAGCAGATCCTGGCCTTCCGCGAGGAGGTCGGCGACTTCGGCGAGCTGGTCTACGCCGGGCTCGACTGGGCCGACCCGCGGCTGGCCCGCCGCTCGATGGAGCTGATGGCGCAGAAGGTGATGCCGGACGTCAACGCGGCGCTGGCGTGAGCGCCGACCGGATGCCCCTGCCGGCCGAGCTGACACCGGCCCAGAAAGAGGCCGCGGCCCGGCTGGCCGGCGGTCCGCGGGGCGCGCTGTTCGGCCCGTTCGTGCCGCTGCTGCGCAGTCCCGAGCTGATGACGCGGCTGCAGCTGGTGGGGGAGTACCTGCGGTTCGGCAGCGTGCTCGACGACGATCTGGTCGAGCTGGTGGTTCTCATCGTGGCCCGGCAGTGGGATCAGGATTTCGAGTACGGGTTCCATCAACCACTGGCACTGAAGGCGGGGCTCCCGCCGTCGGTCGTCGAGGCCGTGGCGCGCGCCGAGAAGCCGGCGGGCCGTCCCGAGATCGTGGTGATCTGGGACCTGCTCGACGAGGTGCACCGGACGCGGCAGGTCGGCGACGAGACGTACGGGAAAGCAATTGACCTGCTGGGGGAGGAGCGCGTGGTCGAGGTCGTCGGCACGGCCGGCTACTACACGACGCTCGCCATGACCATGAACGTCGCGCGGACGCCCCCGCCCGAGGACGCGCCGCGCCTGCCCGCCCGGGAGTGCGCATGACAGTTCCGCTGGTGTTGCTGCATCCGCTCGGGGTCGACCACCGCTTCTGGGATCCCGTGCGGTCGTTGTTCGAGCCCGACCTGATCACCCCGGATCTGGCCGGCGCCACCATCGAGGAGATGGCCGACGGCCTGGAGCTCACGGAACCGGTCGACCTGGCCGGCGTCTCGCTGGGTGGGCTGGTCGCGCAGGTGCTTGCCTCGAAACGGCCGGATCTGGTGCGCCGGCTCGTGCTCGTCGACACGGTGGCCGTCTATCCCGAGGCGATGCGCCGGATGTGGCGTGAAAGGGCTTCCCTCGTACGGCGGGAAGGTCTTGCGCCGATTCTCGACCCGACGCAGAAGCTGTGGTTCACCGAGGCCGCCCCGCCCGAGGCCGTCTCCCGGGTGCGGGCCCTGCTGCTGTCGGGCGACCCGTCGCTCTACGCGCGCACGTGCGAGGCGCTGGCCGCCGCCGACACCACCAGCCTGGCCCCGGGCATCAAGGCGCCGACGCTGGTGCTGTGCGGCAAGCACGACGCGCCCCCGTTCCACGCCGCGGCCGACTGGTTCGCCGGAAACCTGCCGGACGTGACGGTCACCTGGCTGCCGGGCGCGCACGGCACCGCCTACGAGCACCCGCACGCCTTCGCCGACGCCGTGGCGGCCTTCCTCGAGTAGGGGAAGAATCGGCCGCATGAAGGCCATCATCTACCGCGACAACGGCGGCCCCGAGGTTCTGCAACTGCTCGACCGAGAGGTTCCCGCGCCGGGACCGGGTGAGGTCCGGGTCCGGATCGCCGTCAGCGGCGTCAACCCGACCGACTGGAAGACCCGCGCCGGCGCCACCAACCCCAAGCAGTTCCCCGAGGTCACGCCCCACCTTGACGGCGCCGGCACGGTCGACGCGGTCGGCGACGGGGTCGACCCGGGCCGGGTCGGCCAGCGGGTCTGGGTGTTCATGGCCACCGCCGGGCGCCCCACCGGCACGGCCGCCGAGTTCACGGTGGTGGCGGCCGACCGGGCGGTGCCGCTGCCGGACGACGTGAGCTTCGACGTCGGCGCCTCGCTCGGCGTGCCCGCGCTGACCGCCCACCGCGCGCTCACCGTGGGCGAGGACGGCCCGAGCCGGCTGCACCCCGGCGCGCTCGAGGGCAAGGTGGTGCTGGCCGCGGGCGGCGCGGGCGCCGTGGGCCACGCGGCGATCCAGCTCGCGCGGTGGGCCGGGGCCACGGTGATCAGCACCATCAGCGGTCCCGAGAAGGCCCGGCTGGCCACCGCGGCCGGCGCGCACCATGTCGTCAACTACCGCGAGGGCGATCCGGCCGCCGCGATTCGCGCGATCGCCCCCGACGGGGTCGACATCATCGCCGAGGTGGCGCTGGGCGCGAACCTGGCGCTCGATCTGGCTGTTCTCCGCACGCGCGGCACCATCTCGACGTACGCCAATGACGGCGGCAAGCCGGTCGAGCTCGACGTGCGGCAGAACATGACGCTGAACACGCGGTTCCAGTTCCTCGTGCTCTACACGGTCGGCCCGGCGGCGCTCGCGGCCGCCGCCGAGGACGTCGCCGCCGCGGTGGCCGACGGCGCCCTGCCGGTCGGCGAGGAGCACGGCCTGCCGCTGACCCGCTTCCCGCTGGCCGAAACCGCCGCCGCGCACCAGGCGGTCGAGGACGGCACGGTCGGCAAGGTGCTGGTGGACGTCTCCTCGTGACGCTCAGGGCAGCCGCTCGATCTTCCCGGTGCGCGCCGAGCGGGTGACGGCCTCGAAGGTGTCCGCGTTGGCCAGCATTTCCTCGTACGAGACCGGGTAGGGATCGCCGCCCTCGGCCGCCCGCGCGAATGCCTCGAGGTTGGCCCGCACCGACGGGTGCGGCGGGCTGAACTCGGTCGCCGGCTCGCCGCCGCGGAACACCGTGGTGACGTCCCAGCCGCGCGGGTTCTCGGGATGGTTGCGGTCGCGGATCTCCATCCAGCCCTGGGATCCGAGCACGGTCACCCGGCCCGCGAAGGGCGTGGTGAGCACGGCCGTGATGAGGGCGGTCCGGCCGCCCTCGAAGCCCAGCGTGACGGTCAGTGTGTCGCCGTTGGCGAATCCGGTGGCCAGCGTGCCGAGCCGGGCCCACACCTCGACCGGGCGGCCGAAGACGGCGATGGCCAGGTCGACCAGGTGGATGCCGGTGGCCGACAGCGGGCCGACCGGGGCGGCCGTGGCCGACAGCCGCCAGTTGTCCGGCGGCAGGGCGAGGAACTTGTCCTGGCTGAAGTTGCCCTCGAAGACCAGGGGAGTGCCGAGCTCGCCGTCGCCGCACATCGCCCGTAGCCGTTGCACGGCAGGCTCGAACCGGCGCTCGTGACCGATGCCGAGCTGGACGCCGGCCTTCTCGACCGCGGCGATGGCGGCGCGGGCCTCGGCGCCGGTGGCGGTCAGCGGCTTCTCGCAGAAGACGTGCTTGCCCGCCTCGGCGGCGGCCACGATCTGCTCGGCGTGCCGGCCGTGCGGGGTGCACAAGACGACCGCGTCGACCGAGTCGTCGGCGACGGCTTCCTCGAAGGTTTCCACCGTACGAAGGCCGGACATGCGGTCGCGGGCGGTGTCCGACGGATCCACGCCCAGCACCACCCGCAGGTGCTCGCTGTCGGTCAGGTCGGCGACGATCTTCTGGCCCCACCATCCGAGGCCGGCGACGGCTGCGTTGATCACCCCTGTAGTGAAGCTTCTCCGCTTGTTCTCCTCACTGGCGCAAGCCGTCACCGGGGGCCGCGACAATGACGCCTCCGGACACTCCGATCTCTCAGCCCACGTTGTTCCATGGCGGCATGGACGCAGCGCACTTCCGGCACGTGGTCGGCCACCTCGCGAGCGGGGTCACCGTCATCACCACCGAGACCGGGGACCGCCGGCACGGCATGACCGCGAGCTCGGTGACCTCGCTGTCGGCCGACCCGCCGATGATGCTCGCCTGCATCAACAACGCGGTGCCGACAGCGGCGGCGGTCGCCGACTCCGGCCGGTACGCGGTGAACGTGCTCGGGGACGGTCAGGGCGAACTGGCCCGGCAGTTCGCCACGGCCAGTGACGACAAGTTCCGCGGCGTCGCCGTGCACCCCGGGAAGCTGGGCCTGCCGCTGCTCACCGACGCTCTGGCCCACCTCGAATGTGAGGTGGTGGAGCAGGTCACCGGGGGCACCCACACCATCTTCCTGGGCCGCGTGGTCACCGCCACCGCCACCGCCGGCGACGGGCAGCCGCTCACCTACTTCCGGGGCGGGTTCGGCCGGTTTGCTTTCGCCAAGGACGACGAGGTGTACGGGCGGGCGCGGGAACTCGTGCTGAGCCGGGCCTACCCGGCCGACCAGGCGCTGCCGCTGGAAGACCTGGCCACCCGGCTGGGCGTGGACCAGGCGGCCGCGTTCTACGCGCTCACCCGGCTGTCGTCCGACGGTCTGGTACGCCGGGACGCCGATCGCGGCTACGTCGTGGCGCCGCTCGACGTACGCACCTCGGACGAGACCTTCGACGCCCGGCTCGCGGTCGAACTGGGCGTGCTGTCGCTCTCGCTCGACCGGGTCACCGACGACGAGGTGACCGAGCTGCGCCGCCGCTTCGACGCCATGGCTGCGCTGCTGGTGGGCGAGCGGTTCGTCGACTTCCACGGCTACCTGGACGCCAACTACGCCATGCACGAATACCTGGTCTCGCTGGCCGGGAACCCGCTGCTCACCTCGACGTTCGGCCGCCTCGGCATCAAGAACGTGATGACCCGCTCGTTCGGCGTCACCCCCGAGACGTCCCAGAAGTTCGTCGAGGCCCAGCGCCACCTGGTCGACGGCGTGGCTCACCGCGACGCCGAGTCCGCCCGCCGCGGCGCGATCGAATACTGCGAACTGGCCAAGGAACGCGTACGCGAAATCCTCGTCGCCACGGGCGGGACCCTGTAGGGGCTGGAACTCGTTCTTCGCGCGTCCCGCGGCCGGACGATTGAGTGTACGATCGTCATACAATCTGAGGGGAGTGGTCATGGAACTGGGCGCAGTGGTCACCGGGGCGGCGCGGGGAATCGGGCGCAGTGTGGTCGAGCGGCTGCGGTCGGCCGGTTATCGGGTCGTCGCCCTGGATGTCGCACCCGAGGTGAAAGAGCTGGCCGAGGACGGATGGATCCTCCCGGTCGTCGCTGACGTGACGGCCGACGAGACGCCGGGGGCAGCGGTCGAGCGGGCGGTCGCCAAGTTCGGCCGGCTCGACCTGCTGGTCAACAACGCGGCCCGGTTCCTGCGCCGGCCCGCTCTCGAGACGTCCGATGACGACTTCGACGGTTTGTTCGCCACCAACGTGCGCCCCGCGTTCCGTTTCGCCCGAGCCGCCCTGCCGCGGCTGGCCGACAGCCGCGGCTGCATCGTCAACACCGCCTCCATCTCGGGGCTGATCGGCGTGCCCAACCAGGTCGCCTACGCGATGACCAAGGGCGCCATCGTGCAGCTGACCCGGCAGCTCGCGGTGGAATGGGCGCCCCGGGGCGTACGGGTCAACGCGGTTGCGCCGGGCGCCGTCGACACCGGGTTCATGGACGAGGCCCGCGCGGCCGACCCCGACCCGGCGGCCAGCCTCGCCGTCACGTTGAGCAACCACCCCATCGGGCGCATGTCGACGCCCGACGAGGTGGCTCGCGCGATCGTGTTCCTGGCCGCGCCCGAATCGGCCGGCATCACCGGCACGATCCTGAGCGTGGACGGTGGTTACGTCGCCCGCTGAGCGGCTTCGAGCTCCTCCAGCAGGATCGGCGCGGCGGCGGTCACCCCGTGGATGCCCAGCACCGACGCGATCTCCATGACCTCCAGGATCTCGCGCGGGGTGGCGCCGTAGCCGATGGCGTTCTCGATGTGCAGCTTGAGTCCCCTGACGTACAGGTGGGTGGCCGCCGTGTCGAACGCGATGTAGACGAACTCTTTGACCTTCGGTTCCAGCGTGCCCGTGCGCCAAGGTACCGACGAGAACTCGGTGTATGCCTCGAACATGTCGGGGTCGAGTTCCAGCATCTCGTCCCAGAAGTTGTGCCAGTAGCCGCGCGTCTTCGTGAACTCGGCCTTGAGTTGTTCCTGGCGGTCGTCCAGCGGCGCCGGGCCGTTCCGCAGGCCCTTTTCCTCCAGCACTTCCACGAGGATGGGCACGCCGATGTTCATGGCATGGATGCCCAGCGTCGCCGAGAGCTCCAGCACCTCCATGATTTCCTGCGCTGTGGCGCCGAGGGCCAGGGCGGCCTTGATGTGCTGGCGGACGCCCGGCAGGTACATGTGGGTGGCGTTCGCATCGATGGCGATGTAGATGAACTCCTTCACCTTCGGGTCCAGGACGCCGGAACGCCACGGCACCGCGGAGAAGTTGAGGTAGGCCCGAAGGAAGTCGGGATCGAGGCGGAGGACGCCCTCCCAGGTGTCGCTCCACGTTCCCCGTACGCGAATGAACTCGTCCTTGATTTCCTGCTGCCGTGCCGTGAGTTCCATCGCGGTCAGTCCTTTCGCAGCCAGTTGACGATCTCGGTGTGGTCGGCGCCGGCGTCCAGGACCTCGGCGGCCTGCGCCCAGAGGCCGACCGCGGCTCCCCCGAGCGGGTCCGGGGTGCCCATCTCGGCGGCGAGCCCGGCCGCGATCCGCATGTCCTTGAGCATCAGCCGAAGGCCGAAACCCGAGTCGTAGGTCTCGGGCAGGATGAAGTTCGGCCACTTGTTCTCGGTGGAGCCGCTGCGACCGCTCGAACTGTTGAAGATCGACAGCATGACCGCCGGGTCGAGACCGAACCTCTCCCCGGCCAGCATCGCCTCGCTGGTGACGAGCAGGTGGGTGGCCGACATCAGGTTGTTGAGCGCCTTGACGGCGTGCCCGGCGCCGACCTCGCCGGCCCGGACGGTCGTGCCGAGGCAGGCGAGGATCGGCTCGACGCGGGCCAGATCGGGCGGCGTGCCCCCGGTCATGATGGTGAGTTCTCCGGTACGGGCTCGGGCCACCCCGCCGGAGACGGGCGCGTCGACCAGCGTGACGCCGCGCTGCTGCAGCGAGGCGGCCAGCGCGCGGGTGCGCAGCGGTTCCGACGAACTCATGTCGATCACCACGCTGTCCGGCGCGAATTCCGCTTCGGTCACGACCCGCTCGACCACGTCGGAGTTGGGCAGCATCAGGATGACGGTCGAGGCGTCCCGTAACGCGTCCTCGAGAGACGAGGCGGCTGTGCCTCCGGCCGAGACGAGCGCCTGCCGAGCGGGCTCCGACAGGTCGAATCCGCGCACCACGTGTCCGGCCCCGACCAGCAGGGCTGACATCGGCGCGCCCATGTTGCCGAGCCCGATGAAGGCGATGGTCATACGACTTCCTCCGCCCAATGCGTCGTGCCGAGCGAGATGGCGAGGTGGGTCATGGGGGAGTCGGCCGCCGCGCCGTGCCAATGCCGCTCGCCGGCCGGGATCCAGACGACGTCGCCGGCCCGGATTTCTTCCGGCTCGCCGCCGTCGCTGCAGATCAGCCCGCGCCCGGAGACGATCTGCAGAACCTGACCACCTTCGTGCGAGTGCCAGAAGGTGCGCGCACCGGGGGAGAAGGTCACATTGGCCATGGTCGTGCCGTCGGTCGCGGGCAGGACCGGCTCGAACCAGACCTGGCCGGTCACGGTCATGCGCTGCTCACCTGGTCCACGATCCGACTGTCGGACAATCCTCATGCATCCTCCCGAGGCGCGGTGGAGCCGGCAGAATCCGCGGCCGCGGCGTCGTGCAGCCGGACGCCGCCGGACAGGTCGCCGAGGGCGTCGACGACGGTGTTGCTGATCTCGTCGGCATAGCCGAGGGCACGGGCCAGGCCGAAGCTGGCCAGCGGCCCGGCCGAGTTGGGGCTGGCCACGCCGAGCCGGGCCGCCAGTTCGACGTAGAGATTCACGTCCTTGAGCATCAGCGTGTTGGTCAGACCGCCCTTGAGGTAGTCACCGTGGATGATCTTCGGAAAGCGGTTGAGCGTGGCGAAGTTGACGCCGGAGCTCGCGTTCAGCACGGCGAGCACGGTCTCCAGGTCCAGCTCGGCCTTTCTGGCGGCGACCATCACCTCGGCCGTGGCCGCAAGAGCGGTCGCGTTGAGAAAGTTGTTGAGCAGCTTCACCGTGTGCCCCGCGCCGCTCGGCCCGCAGTGGAAGATGTTGGCCGAGAACAGATCCAGCACGGGACGCGCCCGCTCGAGCTCCCCCGCCTCGCCACCCACCATGAGTGTCAGCGAGCCCTTCTCGGCCGCGGCCGCACCGCCCGAGATTCCCGCATCGAGATAGGCCGTGTCTCGGGAGGCGAGCAACGCGTGCAAGCGGACCGTCGAGTCGGGCGCCGCGGTCGACAGATCGACCACGATCAGCCCGGGCCGGGCATGAGGAAGGAGGTCGGCCATGACCGCCTCGACCACCTTGCTGTCCGGCAGCGAGAGCAGCACGATGTCGCTGCCGTCGACCAGCTCGCCCACCGACGCCGCCGGCTTGGCGCCGGCCGCGGTCACATTCTCCTCTCGTACGTCGTACCCGAGCACTTCCTGGCCGGCCCGCGCGACACAGGCGGCCATCCGTCCGCCCATGTTGCCCAGGCCCACGAAGCCGATCCGCATCAGCACTCCTCTCCGATGGTGGCCGCGAGCCCGGCGAGCACGCCGGAACGGACCGGGGTGAAGCGGGCGAGCGTGTCCGGGTCGTGCCCCGCCACGAGATGGTCGGCCCGCATGGCCTTCAGCCGCTCGAACCCGTCGTACATGTCGATGAGGCTGGCAACCTGGGTGAACGGCATGTTCCGGTCGAGTTCCTCGTAGTAGTGCACGGCGTCGGAGGCGAGCAGCACGACCCCGTCCGTGGTGTCCACGCTGACGACGCTCTGCCCGGGCGTGTGGCCGCCGATCCGTAGCACTCGCACGCCGGGCGCGAGTTCCACCGATGCGTCGAACACACGCACCCGCCCCTGCCGGGAAGCGAGCCGCAGGTGGTCGATCTCGTCGTCCTCCACCGAGTGGTGCACGAGGGTGCGGGTGGCGTACGGGCCGGTCCAGAAGTCGTACTCGGCGGCCGCGATGTGCAGCGGTGAGTTCGCGAACAGGTCGAGGTTGCCGATGTGGTCGTAGTGCGCGTGGGTCACCACGACCGGTGGCCCGGCGGCCCGGTCGACCCCGAGGGCGTCGAACGCGACCGCCGGCTCGATGAGCGTGGTCCGCCGGCGGTTGGCGCCGCCCGTGGCCGAGAACCCGGTGTCGACCACGATCGTCCGCTCGGCGTTGCGCAGCACCCAGAAGAAGTAGTCCATGCCGATCGGGCCGTCGGGTTCGCCGTACAGGTGATAGTTGAGATAGACGTCGCTGCGCACTGTCTCGCGGGTGCCGTACTTGACGACGGTCACCTGATACCGGGAGCTCATGGGATCAGAAGCTGCCCGGCGTTCGTGCCCACCAGGCGCCGGATGTCGTCCTCGCCGACGCCCGCGTCGAGAAGCCCGCGCACGGCCCGGCGGAACAACGTCACCGGCAGCGGGTTGTTCTTCTGGCCCGAGTCCGACGACAGGACAGTACGCTCCACGCCGACCTCTTTGATGAAGGTCAGCAACTCGTCGAGGTCGCGCCGGCGTTCCTCGCGGCCGAAGTACATGACCACGCAGTGTTCGATGGTGACGCCCTTGCGGGCCCACTCGACGGCCTGGCCGACCGACGCGCCCACCACGAAAATGGGATGGTTGACCACGATCCGGCTGATGCCCGCCTCGAGCGCGGCGTCGATCAGCGCCGACGACTCCTCGACCCCGAGGTGCCCGCAGGTGAGCACGGCGTCCTCGGCCGCGATGACCGACAGGATGTCGCGCACCTCGGGCAGCACCGCGCCCCGGTCGTCGAGGATCGTGATGATCTCGTTGGGGCGCAGCTCCACTTCGGACGTGGGGAAGCCCGTGTCGTGGTGCTCGTGGTGCTTCACGTGGGCGTTGGACGAGAGGGTCGGGAACCAGACCATTCGGCCGCCCATCCGCAGCGCCAGCTCCACCGCGTACGGATTGAGACCCCCGACCGTACGGTTGAGGGCGATGCCCCCGTAGACGTCGGTCGGCAGCTCGTCCAGGCCGGCCCCGCGCAGCGCGAGGATGTCGGTGACCATGCTGTGGTGGTGCGACTTGGCCACGATGGCCCGGAAGCCCGCGTCGGATGCGTCCCGGGCGGCGTCGAGAATGCTCATGCGCCGGGGGAACGGGCTCGGGCCGGGGTGCTGGTGCAGGTCGACCGCCCCGACGAGGAGGCCGTCGGCCTGCTCGTCGGGCTGCCGGTTGTCGGATTCGGTGGTGAAGCCGTAGTCGACGATCATGGGGTTCCTCACTCACTCACCAGAACTTGGTCTTCGGGCCGCCAGTGGGCGACGACCCGGGTGCCCGGGCTGACCGCGGCCGGCTCGCCGACGGGCAGCACCGCGCAGCCGACGGAGTCGTCGCCGTAGGCCAGCTCGATCCGGTAGTACGTGCCGTAGAAGGAGACGTCGGTGACCGCCGCCGGAGCGACGTTGCTCCCGGCGGGCACCGACGTCTCGTCGAAGGCGATCCGCAGGCGTTCGGGTCGCACGATCAGCGCCTGCTGCTCGGTGCCGTTGCCGGGCTCGGGGACCGTCCATTTGCGGTCGTGCCACTCGTACACGTCGGCCGGCCGGTAGCGGCCGCCGAAGACGTTGGACTCGCCCAGGAAGCGCGCCACGAAGCGGGTTGTCGGACGGTGATACAACTCGCCCGGCGTGCCGACGGCCACGATCCTGCCCTGGTCGAAGATGGCAATACGGTCGGACAAAGTCATCGCCTCGTCCTGGTCGTGCGTGACGAAGACGAACGTCAGGCCCAGCTCCTGGTGCAGGCGCTTGATCTCGCGCTGCAACGACTGGCGCAGCTTGCGGTCGAGCGCACTCAACGGCTCGTCGAGCAGCAGCAGGTTGGGCGAGAAGACGACCGCGCGGGCCAGCGCGACCCGCTGCTGCTGACCACCGGAGAGCTCGTGCGGGCGGCGCTCGCCCATGGCCCCCAGGTCGACCAGTTCAAGCGCTTCCTGCACCAACTTCGCCGTCTGGGCGGCCGGCACCTTGCGCTCGCGCAACGGGAACGCCACGTTCTGGGCGACGGTCAGGTGCGGGAAGAGCGCATAGTTCTGGAACACCATGCCGAAGTTGCGCTTGTGGGCCGGCGTGCGGGAGATGTCCTTGCCGTTGAGTTCGATCCGGCCCGACGTCGGTTCGGTGAAGCCGACGATCATGTTGAGCGTCGTGGTCTTTCCCGAACCGCTGGGACCGAGCAGGGTCAGGAACTCGCCCGGCTGGATGTCGAGGTCGATGTGATCGACCGCGGGGTCGCCGGAGCCGTACTGCTTCGTCAGGTCGACGAGGTGAACCTGGGCGCCTGTCATCGGGACCTCCGCTTTCGTGCCCCCGCGAGCTGGGCGAGCAGGATGGGAACGCTGACCAGCACGACCATGAGACTGGAGGCGGCCGAGATGGTCGGGTCGATCTGGATGGTGATGCTGTTGAACATCTGGACGGGCAACGTGATCGCGCCCGGCGCCTGAAGGAAGAGCGCGATGACGACCTCGTCGAGCGACGACACGAAGGCCAGCACGGCGCCGGACAGGATGCCGGGCAGCACCAGCGGCAGGGTCACCCGCCGGAAGGCCGAGACCGGACCCGCGCCCAGGCTCGCCGCCACCGCCGGCAGCCGGGCGTCCATGCCTTGCAGGCGAGCGGTCACCGCGATCACCACGAAGGGCAGCGCCATCGCCGTGTGAGCCAGGATGATGCCGATCAGCGTGCCGTTCAGGCCGATCTGCAGGAAAGCCGAGAAGACGACGAGCGCGACCAGGATGTGCGGCACGATCATCGGCGACAGCAGGAAGCCGTTGACCGCGCCGCGCCACCGGGGCCCGAGCCGGGCCAGGCCGAATGCCGCCATGGTGCCGAGCACGGTCGCGAGGACCGCCACGTAGATGCCGACCTGGACGGTGTTGAGGATCGCGGCCGTCCATTCGGGCGACGTGAACAGGTTCTCGTACCAGCGCAGCGACCACTCCCGGGGCGGGAACTGGAACGTCGTGGCGGCCGAGAAGCTCATCGGGAAGATGACCAGCGTCGGCGCGACCAGAATGATGGCCACGACCGTTGTGTGAATGCGAAGCCACGGCCGTACGGAGGAACCTTGCTCGCCGGTCGAGCCGGAGCGCACGGGCTGCCCGCCGGCCGCCGTGACCGCGACGTTCTGCCCGGCCAGGCGGCGGCTCAGGCCCAGCACGAGCAGCGTGACCACGAGCAGGAACATGCCCATGGCGCCCGCTCCGCCGAAGTCCAGCAGCTCCTTGGCCCGGACGTTGATGACCTGGGCGATCATCGCGCTGCGGGTCGAGCCGAGCAGGGCCGGGGTGACGTAGAAACCCAGCGACAGCACGAAGACCAGTGACATGCCGGCCACCACACCCGGCGCGGACAGCGGCAGATAGATGCGGCGGAACGCGCGGGCCCGGGGCGCGCCCAGGCTCTGGCCGGCGACGACCAGGCGGCCGTCGATCTGCGACATGGCGCTGTACAGCGGCAGCACCAGGAACGGCAGCAGCACCTGGGTCATCGAGATGCCGACGGCCAGGGGAGTGCCGAGCAGGCGCACGTCGCCCAGCCCGAACGGCGTCAGGATCTTCTGCACCAGCCCGCCGTCCTGCAGCAGCACCAGCCAGGCGAAGTTGCGCGCCAGCATGCTCGTCCAGAACGGCACGAGCACGACGGTGACGAGCACGGCCCGCATCGTCGGGCCGACCAGCGTCATCGCGTACGCGTAGGGATAGGCCATCAGCACGCCGGCGACCGACACGATCAGCGCGATCAGCAGCGTCCGGCCGAGCACGCGGATCGTGTAACCGTCGGTGAAAAGCGAGGCGTAGTTGCCCAGCCCGGTCTCCGGCTCGGTGAAGCTGTCGACCACGAGGCTGGCCAGCGGCACCAGGAACAGCACCACCAGGGCCAGCACAGCCGGCGCCAGATAGAGCCAGCCCGAGGACGGCCTGCTCCGGCGGGCCGGGGCCGCCCCGGGACGCCCGGTCGGGGGCGCCTGCGGGACGGCGGTCGAGACTGCCATGATCAGCCGACCTTCCAGCTGGTCCAGCGCTTGACCAGGGCGTCGGTGTTGTCGATCCACCACTGCTTGTCCTGCTCGAGGGTGCGGCCACGGTCGGGCAGGAAGGCGTTGAACTTCTTCTGCTCGTCGGTGTAGCCGACCGAGTTGAGGTCGACGTCGGGCCGCGAAGGCGCGGTGCCGGTCAGCTTCGCGTAGGCGACGGACTGTTCGGGCTCGGTGACGAACGCGAGCATCTCTTGCGCGAGGTCCTTGTGCGGCGCGCCCTTCGGAATGACGAGTGCTCCGATGTCGGTGGTGTTGAAGTCCCACACCGGCACCAGGTTCGCGCCGCTCTGCGCCGAAACGATGGTGCGCGCGGTCACCGTGAGGACCATGCTGGCCTGCTTGTCGACCATCATCTGCTGGATCGCGCCGTAGCTGGGCGCGAAGACCAGCGAATCCTTGATGGTGTCGATCTTCTTGAACGCCCGGTCGAGGTCGAGCGGATAGACCTTGTCCGGCGCGACGCCGTCGGCGACGAGCGCGGCCTCGAACAAGCCGGCCTTCGGGTAGTCGTAGACGACGCGTTTGCCCGGGAACTTCTTGGTGTCGAAGAAATCGTCGATCTTGGTCGGCTTGTCGTTCGGGTACAGGTCGGCGTTGTAGCTGAAGATGTTCGCGTACCGGTAGGTCGGCACGAAGCAGTCGCCGGTCGTGCCGGGCGGGAACTTGCTGCGGTCCAGCGCCGGGTTGTCGAGCTTCTCGAACAACTCGCCGCAGTAGGCGCCGGCGTAGATCCAGCTCATGTTGGCCAGGTCCCAGATGGTCTTGCCGGACTTCACCATGGTGCGCACCTGGGCCTGCTCGGCCGGGCTGATGTTGGTGAACTTGGTGCCGGTCTTGGTGGTGAACGGCACCTGAAGGGCGTTCTTCTCGTCCTCCTGGAACTGTCCGCCGGTGCTGGCCCAGGTCAGAGCCTTCTCGTCGGCGCCGCCCCCGCCGGAGTCGCCGCCCACGCCGCAGGCCGAGATGAGCAGGGCGGCTGTCGCTATAGTCGTCAGAAATTTATAAGTTTGCATATTTATCGCCTCTTCTCGGATCGGGAACCGTCGCCGGTTCCCGCGCACGGTGAATCGGAGTGGGGCGGTGCGTGGTCAGTCCGCCGCGTTGTCCGACGGGCTGACCATCCGCCGGCTGATCGTCTCGGCTCCCGACAGCAGGGCCTGGGCCACCTCGCTGTCGGTTCCGTCGGGCACGAACTGGGCGATGTCGACGGCGGCCAGGGTCGCCACGACCTGACCGTTCTGATCGCGGACGGCGGTCGCCACGGCGCTGATGCCGTTCTGCGGGCTTGGTTTGAAGGCGATGCCGGTGCGGCGGACCTCGTCGAGCTCCGCCTCGGTGGCGTTGACCGGCGGCGCGCCCTCTCGGAAGCGGTAGTAGGACTCGTCGCGGAAAGCCCAGAAGACCATCGTCTGGGCCGCGTCGGGGCCGAGCTGGCTGCCGACAGCTATCGAGACATGGGCGGTCCGGCTGGTGTCCTCGCGCACCTGGGCCACCACCGGCGCGGTGCCGTTCCAGACGCTGAGCACGATGGTCAGACGCACCCGGTCGCTGATGTCTTCCATCACCGGGCCGGCCAGGTCGAGCACGCCAAGCCGGGACAGGGCCATCGTGCCCAGTTCGGCCAGCAGCACGCCGAACTCGTACTGGTTGCGGTCCCGGCGCTGGAGGAGGCCGTGGTTCTCCATCGAGGCCAGGTAGCGGTGGGCGGTGGACTTGCCGACACCCAGCTCCTCGGCCGCGGACACCAGATCGATGGTGTCGTGGGCCGCGAGCAGTCGCAGCAACTGGACGACCCGGGCCACCACCTGGAGGTCACCGCTGGCGATCTCGAGCCCGTCGGCCGCGGCGCGCGGGCCCCGAGAGGTGCTCGTCATGCGTTCCTCCCTCTACCGTCCCGCATTGCGGGGTGGCCGTCCGGATATCCGGTACCGAGGAATGTAGGTGATCCATCCCGCGGCATGTCAAGGTCCGCGGGAGATTTCCCGGTCATCAACCGCAAGTTAATTCGGTGAGTGACAGCATTGTACGATTGACATACAATCTGTGACCGGTGTGAACAGGCGATTCGGAGGAAGTCACATGCGCGGACTCAGGGGCAAGGTGGCCATCGTGACCGGTGCCGCCGGCGGGATCGGGGCGGCCACGGCCCGTCGGCTCGCCGAGGAGGGCGCGCACGTCGTCGCCGTCGACCTCGACGAGGAGCGTCTGCGCAAGGTGGCCGAGTCGCTGCCGGTCGAGGGGCACTGGGTGCGGGCCGACGTCTCGTCCGAGGAAGAAGTGACGGGTTACGTGCGGGCGGCGGCCGAGCGGTTCGGCCGGGTCGATCTGCACCACCTCAACGCCGGCATCCCCGGGTCGTTCGCGACGCTGCCCACGCTGACGGTGGCCGAGTTCGACCAGGTCATGGCGGTCAACGTCCGGGGCGTCTTCCTCGGCGTGCGCGCCGCCTTCCGGCAGTTCGCCGACCAGGGCTCGTCCGGCAACGTGGTCATCACCGGCTCGATCGGCAGTCTGCGCGGCAGCGCCGACCTGCTGGCCTATCAGACCTCGAAGCATGCCGTGCTCGGCATCCTGAAGGGCGCGGCCATGTACGGCGGGCCGCTGGGCGTGCGGGTCAATGCCGTCGCCCCGGGCATCGTGCCCACCGACCTGTTCGCCGCGACACCCGAGGTGGCCGGCGGCAAGGACGACATGTCCCGGCGAGCGAGCAGCACGCCGCTGCGCCGGGCCGGCACGGGCGACGACGTCGCCGGGGTGGTGGCTTTCCTGCTCAGTGACGACGCCGCCTACATGACCGGCGAGGTCGTGTCGGTCGACGGCGGCGCCGCCATCGTGAGCACTGTCCGGCCCTCCGGTGGCGCCGGCGCCTGGGACTTCGCGGCCTACGACGAGTCGTTGTACGGCGGTCCGGCGAACTGACGATTCCAGCTTCGCGCAGCCGCGGCCGCGATGGGGCATGGGCCGCGCTGGGTGCGCGCCCCTGCCCTCACGCGCCGACGGGTAGCGGGGCCACCACGTCTATGTCGGTGCGCACATCGATGACGACCGGGCGGCCCGCCGTCAGGGCCCGGTCGAGCGCCGGCGCCAGGTCGCGCGGCTTGTCGACGCGGATGCCGAGCGCGCCCATCTCCCCGGCGACGCGGGCGAAGTCGACGTCCCGATAGACCCACAACTCGCGGGACTTGTCGGTGCCCTGCCCGCCGTAGGCCCGGTCGAAGCCACGCTTGCTCTGGTTGCCGCCGCTGTTGTTGTTCACCACCGTGACGAGGTTGGCCCTCCGGCGTACGGCGGTCTCGATCTCGCCGAGGTGGTAATAGAGGCCGGCGTCGCCGGTGAACACCACCACCGGCCGCTCCGGCGCTGCGAGCTGGGCGCCCACGCCGGCCGAGAACGCCCAGCCGAGGTGGCCCGCACTCCGCAGATAGCCCTGGCCGGGGGCGGTTATGTCATGGAATTGGGCCATCCACATGCCGGCGTGGCCGGTGTCGGCCACCAGCACCGCATTGCCGGGCAGCCCGGCCGTCAGCTCGCCGGCGATGCGCTCCGGCCGGACCGGCACCGCGTCGCTGGTCAGCACGTCGCGATACTTCGCCCGCCAATCGGCCCTCAGCTGCTCCACCTCGGCCAGCCACGCTTCCCGCCTGTCCGGGCCGGCCTGACCCCCTCCCGCTCGCACCCGTTCTTCGCTTGTGCGTCCCTCCTCCCGGCGTGAGCTGGTCAGGGTGAGCATGCGGGTCAGCGCCACCTTGGCGTCCGCGGCCAGGAAGGCCCGCAGGGGATAGTTCAGCCCGAGCCGGGACGGCTCGATGTCGATCTGGATCGCCGGCGTGCCCACCGGCGGCACGGCCCAGAAGTGCGTCGTCATCCCGCCCGTGCCGGTGCCGATGAAGCAGACCAGGTCGGCCCGGGCGACCGCCTGGTTCGCGCACTCGCGTGAGTACGTGCCCACGACGCCCAGCGACAGCGGGTGCGTACCGGGAACGGTGTCTTTGCCGTTGGCCGAGGTCGCGACCGGGATGCGCAGGATCTCGGCCAGTGCGACGAGTTCGGCGCCGGCGCCCGACGCGCGGACCCCGCCGCCGGCCACGATCACCGGTCGTTCCGCCTCGGCCAGCAGCCGCAGCATCTGTACGACGGTCTCATCGTCCGGCACCGGGCGGATCGGCGGCACCTGCCCGAACGCCGGCTCGACGAGCGGCTCGGCGCCGGTCTCGCCGGTGTCGAGCTGGCCCTCGTTGCCCTGGATCTGCAGGTGCACCGGGCCGGGAGCGCCAGTGGTGGCCACCCGGAAGGCCTGCCGCAGCATGTCGGGCAGCCGGTCGACGTCGTCGACGGTCGCATTCAGTTTGGTGACCGGATCGAAGGCGGGCAGGTCGTCGATCTCCTGGTAGGTCCGGCGGAACTTGGTGGCCGGCGACCGGCCGCCGGTCAGGGCGATGACCGGGGAACCGGCCAGGAACGGCTCGCGCAGCCCGGCAGCGAGATTGAGCGCGCCGACCACCTGGGCGGCCGCGACGCCGGGGCCGCCGGACACCCGCGCGTAGCCGTCGGCCATGTAGGCGGCGGCCTTCTCGCCGTGGGTGACCACCCGCTCGATGTGCGGGTGGTGGCGCTCGAGCTCGGCCAGCGTGCGGCGCAGGATCGCCGGGACGAGGAACAGATGCGTGACACCGTAGCCGTTGAGCATGTCCGCGATGACGCGGGCGCCGGACCTCATCCGGCGACTGCCCCGGCCGGCTGGTTCTCGTCGCGCCACTCGGTGATGGCCCGCTCGGCCAGCCGGAACGCCTCGAGCGCGGCCGGGGCGCCGCAGTAGGCGGCGGTCTGCAGCAGGACCTCTTGGATGTCGGCCTCGGTGCAGCCGTTGTTGAGCGCGCCCCGCACGTGCACCGAGAACTCGTGCGGGCGGTTGAGCGCGGTGAGCATCGCCAGGTTCAGCAGGCTGCGCGTACGGCGGTCGAGGCCCGGCCGCGACCAGACATCACCCCAGCAGCTGGCCGTCACGTACTCCTGCACGACCCGGGTGAACTCGGTCGCCTTCAGCATCGACCGGTCGACGTGCGCGTCCCCCAGGACTTCACGCCGGACCCGGTTGCCGCGTTCGAGCCGGCTCTCGTCAACACTCATGGACCGCTCCTGTCTCCTGCCGATGGGCAGGGACAGCGTACGACGGTCATACAATCTTGAGAAGGTGTGACTTACCCTTCGCCCTGCTCGGCGAGCGCCTGCAGGCCGGCCTCGCAGGCTTGTTCGACGTGCCGCGCGCAGGCGGCGGCGGTGGCGTCGGCGTCGCTCGCGTTGACCGCCCGGACGATCGCCTGCAGTTCCTCGACGCTGTGAGCCAGGCGGCCCGGCACCGACATGGACAGCGAGCGCAGCACGCTGACCCGGGCGTGCAGGCTGCTCACGACCGACTTGAGCGCGTCGTTGCCGCCGCCCTGGAACAGCACGTCGTAGAAGGCGTCCTTGGCGGCCAGGATGGGCTGGCCCTTGGCCGCCGTGCGGTCGACCTTCTCGAAAGCGCGGTTCAGCGCCCGGCGGTCGGCGTCGCTCGCATTCTCGACGAAGAGACGCCCGGCCAGCGCCTCCAGCGCCGAGCGGACCTGGTACAACTGGCGGGCCTCCTCGGCGCTCACGCTGGCGACGACGGTGCCCTTGTTGGGGATCGCCGTGACCAGGCCCTCGGCGGTCAGCTCGCGCAGCGCCTCACGGACGCTCGTGCGTGAGACGCCGGTCATCTCGACCAGTTCCCGCTCGATCAGCCGTTGACCCGGGACCAGCCGCCGGTCCAGGATCGCCTGCCGGAGGTTGTCGGTCACCTGGGAGCGGATGAGAGCCGGAGCCCGCTCGACCCGCAACACGTTCGCTCCTGCCACCGGTCCTCCTTTGTGTGCTTGTCCGACATCTTACCGAGCACGTCGAGTCACCTCTGTCGTTGTTTCAAATCGTATGACGATGATACGATCCTCGAACCCAAAACCCCTTGTGAGGAGCCATCATGGCGCGGTTGGGATTCGCTCGCAGGCTGGCCTCGGCCGACCGTTGCCTGGTCGGCACCTGGCTCAAGATCCCGGCCCTCGAGCCGATCGAGATCCTGGCCGACGCCGGATTCGACTACATCGTCATCGATCAGGAGCACGCGCCGCTCACCCTCGAGTTCGCCTACCAGGCGACGGTGGTGGCCCAGGGCGCCGGCCTGTCCGTGCTGGTGCGGGTGCCCGACCGTAGCGGCAGCCACCTGCAGCGGCTGCTCGACTCCGGCGCCGACGGCATTCTCGTGCCGCGGGTGACGTCGGTCGAGGAGGCGTCGGCCGCCGTCCGGCAGATGCTCTTCTCGCCCGGCGGCGACCGCGGCCTGGGCGCCACCTCCCGCGCGGGCCGCTGGGGCGGCCTCTCCCGCGAGGAGTACCTGCGCTTCGGCGACGAAGAGGTCATGCGGGCCGTCCAGTTGGAGGACCGCGCCGTTCTCGAGCAGGTCGAACAGGTTCTCGACGTGCCCGGCCTCAACGGCGTCTTCCTCGGCCTGGGCGACCTCGGCCTGTCCACCGGTCTGCCCGGCTCCGATCCCGAGATCCAGAAGCTGGTCGACGGTCTGCTGTCGGCCGCCCGGGCCCGGGGCATCCCGGCCGGCACCGCCGTGCAGACCGCCGCCCAGGCCCGGCAGGCGGCCGACCGCGGCTACTCGTACGTGATGGTCAGCAACGACACCAGCCTGCTCCGTTCCGCCGCGGCGTCCGCGGTGGCGGATTTCCGTGCTTGAGTAAGGAGAACTCCCATGGCGTTCGACAAGAGCGATCTGCGTTCCACCCTGCCGGCCGGCGCAGCCACGGCGCCCACCCCCGAGCGGTTCTCCGGCTCCGAGCATGTCCAGTTCCGCGACCTGGCTCCGGCCGAGAAGGCCGACGGCGTGTCCACCTGGTACGCCCGGGGCCAGAACTTCGTCGTCGGCTACACCGAACTCGACGGCACTGTCTCGTTCAGCCGCACCGACCAGCCCGACGAGTATGTGGTGCTGCTGGCCGACGACGAGCTGGGCGCGACCGTCGGGGACGTCTCGGTCTCCGGCAAGACGATGATCGTCGTGCCGCCCGGCGACAGCATGGTGACCGTGACCGGGCAGGGCCGCGTGGTACGGCTGCTCACCACACGGGCGTCCGACATCGCCGACCTGGCCGCCAATGCCGCCTCGTACACGGAAAGGCACGAGAACATCCCGGAGTTCGCACCGTGGCCCGAGCCGGTCGGCGGCTACCGGATCCGCACCTACGACCTGAACGTCGAACCGCTGAAGAACCCGCCCTTCCGGCTCTACCGGTGCACGACGTTCATGGTGAACTTCATCGACCCCAAGCAGGGCCCGCGCGACCCGTCGAAGATGTCCCCGCACAAGCACGACGACTTCGAGCAGTGCTCGATCGTGCTGGCCGGGGAGTACATCCACCACATCCGCTGGCCGTGGACGACGAACAAGGCCAACTGGCGCGAGGACGAGCACCAGCGCGTCGTGGCGCCTTCGGTCACCGTCATCCCGCCGCCGTCGCTGCACACCAGCGAGGCGATCAGCGCCGGCACCAACCATCTGATCGACGTGTTCTGCCCGCCGCGCGCCGATTTCTCGGCCATGGAGGGCTGGGTCTTCAACGCGGCCGACTACCCCGCGCCGCAGGCGGACTGACATGCGCGTAGCGATCATCGGCGCCGGCCTGGGCGGCATTGCCGCCGCGGTCAAACTGAAGAAGAGCACCTCGGCCGAGTTCGTCATCTTCGAGCAGTCGGCCGGCGTCGGCGGCACCTGGTACGACAATCGGTACCCCGGCTGCGAGGTCGACGTGCACTCGCATGCCTACTCGTTCTCGTTCCTCAAGTACGACTGGAAGCGCACCCACGCGACCCAGCCCGAGCTTCTCGCGTACGCCGGACACGTGGTCGAGCGCTTCGGCCTGACCCCGCACCTGCGGCTCAACACGAAGGTCACCGGTTTGGTGTGGGAAGAGTCGACATCGACCTACACGCTGTCCACCGCGGACGGCGACAGCCAGGAGTTCGACGTCGTCATCTCGGCACTGGGCCTGCTCAGTGTGCCTCGTTATCCGGAATGGCCCGGGCTCGAGACGTTCGAAGGTCCGTGCTTCCACACGTCGCGGTGGGAGGAGCACGACCTCAACGGCAAATCGGTGGCCGTGGTCGGCACCGGCTCGACCGCCGTGCAGATCATCCCGTCGATCGCTCCGCACGCCGGTCAGGTGCACGTCTTCCAGCGCGAGCCGGGTTGGATCGAGCCGAAGAACGAGCGCGAGTACACGGCCCGCGAGCGGTGGATGTTCCGCCACGTGCCGCTGCTGCAGCGGCTGCACCGGGCTCGGATCTTCCACCAGGGCAACCAGCGGTTCAAGGGGTACGACGTCGGATCCCGCCGCCAGCGCCGGATGCGCGACGTCTGCGAGCGCTTCATCGCCGGCAGCATCGCCGATCCGCGGACGCGGGCCGCGGTCACGCCCGCCTACCCGTGGGGATGCAAGCGGCCGGTGCTGTCGTCGACGTTCTATCCCGCGCTCAACCGCGAAAACGTCGAACTTGTGCCGCACGCGGTCACGCGGGTGACGCCGACCGGCGTGGTCGACGCGACCGGCGTCACCCGCGACATCGACGTCCTGATCCTGAGCACCGGCTTTCAGCCCACCAAGTTCCTGGCCGGCCTGGACGTCAAGGGCCGCGACGGCCGCGGCCTCCACGACGTCTGGCGCGAGCGAGCCAGCGCCTTCCTCGGCATCACGGTGCCCGGTTTCCCGAACTTCTTCATCCTGTACGGGCCCAACACCAACGGTGGCGTGTCGGTGATCGCGCAGCTGGAGCGCCAGGCCGAGGTGATGGTGGCCGCCGTGCGCCGGATGGAACGCGCCCGGCACGGCAGCGTCGACACGTCGGCCGCCGCGACGCGCCGGTTCATCGGCTGGGTCGACCGCCGCCTGGCCACCAGCGCCTCCGCGATGAACTCGGGCTGCCACAACTACTACCACGACCCGTCGGGCCACAACGTGACCCAGTGGCCGGCCGGTCACCTCGCCTATGCCCTGGCCACCCGGCTGCTGGCGCGATTCGGACTGCGTACGGGAAATCCGCTCAGCCGTTGACGGTGAGGCTGCTCTTCGCCAGGTCGTAGGCGGGGAGCATGTCCTCGTACTCACTGCTGTCGAAGCTGTCCAGGGAGACGGCGACCAGTCCCTGGCCGGTGTCGACCACGAACGCCCGCTCGGGCTCGATCTCGTCGTCGAGCTGGCTCTTCTGCTCGTAGACGACCTCGAGGCCGGGCCGGCCGCCGATCTGCGCCTCGGTGAAGACCGGCTTCAGCGCCCGCTTGCCGATGAAAGCGGTCAGGTTCTCGCGAGCGTCACCGCCCTTGCCGGTCCACACCCGCAGGAAACCGATCAGGCCGGCCGGTTTGGCGTCGATCTCGCAGACCATCGTCATCGGGCCGCGCTTGGCGAAGGCCTCGAACACTTCGTCGCCCTCGTCCTGCTCGACGGCCTTGGCCTTCCAGTCCTCGGCGACGCCGAACGTCACCGGCAGCGCGCACGGGCTCGAGGCGCCACCGACCTTCGCCGATTCCGGGACGGCGGGAGCCGCCGGGGAGGCCGCGGTCGGAGCGGCAGTGTCTTCACCCTGGCAGGCGCCGAGGAAGAGGACGGCGGTGGCGAGGGCGGCGACGTGGGCGGCACGGGCTGGAGGTCTCACGAGGTCGAGAGTGTACGGCCTGCCGTGGGCACCGTGTGCCCCGTACGAACGGGGTTGATCTTGCCGTTCTGTTTTGATTACTGTCTCCGCCCGTGATCCGAATGCGAGTTGTTCCCGCCGTCCTCATCGGCGTTTCCCTCATGGCCGCCCTGACCGCTTGTGGCGGCGACGAGACCACGGCCGCGTCCGCGCCCGCGGCGACCACCGCGGCTGCTCCGGCCCCGACGACCGCCGCGGCCGACCCCGCGGCGTCCGCCGCTGACGACAAGAAGCTCTGCGCGGAGGCGGAGAAAGCCGGCAAGGAGATGAAGGCCGAACTCATCAAGACCCTGCAGGCTGCGGAGGGCGAACCGGACGCCGCCGCCATGGGCAAGGTGCTCGTCGGGCTGGCCGACGACCTGAACCAGGCCGCCGCGTCCAGCGACAGCAAGGTCGGGCAGGCACTCAAGGCCTTCGCCGCCGCGTCCGACGAGGCCGGCAAGGCGGCCAACCCGGAGACCGCGGCCGACAACCCGGCCTACGAGCAGGCCGGCAAGGACGTCCGGGCGGCGTGCAAGGAAGTCGGCGTGGCCGTCAACTACTGATCGTCGCCACGTGCAGGCCGTCGTCGGAAACCGTTGAAGGGAAACGGTCCCAGACGGCGGCCTCGTGGAAGGGCAGGACGCGGCGGGTGTCGTGGCCGACGCTCGCCAGCATCTCGTCGGCGAACGTGAGCCAGGTGGCGGCGCTGCCGGTCGTCATAGCGATCGGAGCGTAGACGCCGTCGCCGCTCAGGCCCTCCAGATTCTCGTAGCTGTAGACGTTGTCGCCGGCGAAGACCCACGTGCCCGTACGGTCGTCGGTGACCGCGACGACCTGGGAGCCGGCGGTGTGCGTGTCGTGGGCCGGGCGGAGTTCGACGCCGGGCGCCACCTCGGCGAAGCCGTCGACCAGGGTCGCGGCGCGGCGGGCCAGGTGCTCGGGCAGGTCGGCCTGGCACGAGCGGGTCAGGAACTCGAAGCGGCCGGGCCGTTTCGCGGCGGCCACATACGACTCGATCTCGCGGCGCTGGATGTAGACGTGCGCGCCGGGAAACGCATCGACACAGCCGGCGTGGTCGAAGTGGTTGTGGGTCAACAGGATGGTGTCGACCTGGCCGGGCGTGACGCCGGCCCGGGCGAGCACGTCGACCGGGTGGGCCCACCGGGTCTCGCCGTACTTGTCAGTGAGCCGCTCGTAGGTGACCTCGTCGGCGAAGCCGGTGTCGACCAGAATGCACCTGTCCGGCGATCGGAGGAGTCCGAAGCAGTACGGCATGCGGCGGTGGCCCTCGTTGGGCTGGGCCGCGAAGAGGTTGCTGGCCGGGAACCGGTCGACGTAGCCGTACTCGAGGATCTGGATCGACCAGTTCATGCCGGCGGCCGGGCTTCGCTGGCCGATGGCTGTGCGCTTTGCTCAGGCCGCCGTGTGGCCGGAGCGGGCGGCTGCACGTCGAAGACTGCCAGCTGCCAGGCCACCATGTTGTAGTAGCCGACGATCGTGGTCAGTTCGAGCAGGCCTTGCTCGCCGAGCGCCTTCGTGGCGGCGCGGAACTCGTCGTCGTCGACCGTGCCGGCGTTGAGGATGCGCACGGTGGTTCGGTGGACGACCGACTCGATGTCCGACAGTCCGACCGGCTCCTCGCCGTTGGCCAGTGCGGACAGGTCGGCCTCGCTGAGTCCGGCCGCGGCGCCGGCGCGCTCATGGGCGTACAGCTCGAAGGCACTTTTGTGGTGATGGCCGACGAGCAGAATCGCGATCTCGCG
Organism: Paractinoplanes pyxinae; assembly: GCF_026626335.1. Classification (GTDB taxonomy): domain Bacteria; phylum Actinomycetota; class Actinomycetes; order Mycobacteriales; family Micromonosporaceae; genus Actinoplanes; species Actinoplanes pyxinae. Next base: position 1,005,270 of record NZ_JAPNTZ010000001.1, read on the forward strand.
AGCGCGGGCCGGAATCTGCGAGCCGTAGCGGACGGCGCTGCCGATCTGCTGCAGCGGGCGGCCGAAGGCCGGATTGATGATCCAGACCGCGGGCGGGCCGATCAGGCGGCCGTCCGGAGCGACGAGGGTGAACGGGCTGTCCGGCGCCACGCGCTTGCCGGAGGTGTAGATGTCGTACAGGGCTCGCTGCTCGTCGGTCATGGTCGCGGGGTCGGTGTCGGCGATTCTCAAGCGGGCACTCCCAGGAAAGTACGCGGGTTGGTGGACACCATGGTGGCTATCTGCTCGTCGCTCCAGCCCAGATAGGCGAGCTGCTCGAGGAACATGCGGAGGCATTCCGGCTCGGGCGGCACCCAGCGCGAGAAGACGTCGGTGGTGAGGATCGCCCGCTCCGGGCCGACCGCGGTCAGCGCCTCGCTCACATCGCGGATGGTCAGATGCGCGTCCGGATGCACCAGCGGGGCGTTGCAGAACTCGAGGTAGGCGCCCATGTCGACGAACTCGTGCAACACCGTCGGATCGGTGGTGTAGTGCAAGGGATGGGTGATGAGCAGATGCTGTCCGATTCCGGCGCAGTACGCGGCGACTGCCCGGCTCTCGTCGATCGAGGCGTGCCCGGTGGCCAGGGCCAGACCCAGCCCGCGGCAGGCGTCGATGACCGCCCGCGCCCGCCCGGAGAGCGTGCCGTTCTCGAGGAGCGTTATGGCGTTGCGAGTGGCGTATCGCTCGAAGGACGGCGCTGTCCGGCTCAGCAGCGTGGAGATGTAGCCGCCGCGGCCCACGTCGGCCGCCGAACCCCATGTCGGCAGGAAGACCACGCGCGCCCCGTGGGCGGCCGCGAGTTCGACGACGGCCGGCTCGAGCCCGCCGGCCGGGGGATTGAGGGTGATGCTGCCGTGAATCTGGAAGCCGGTGCCGGCCATCGCATCCTGAACGGCCCGGGCCCGGTCGGTGGTGGTCCACAGATGTGACTTGAGCACCCAGCCCGCCATGCCGTAGGCGTGCGCCAGCCGGGCCACCTCGAAGTCGCTGCCGCGGTTGGGCAGACCGGGGGAGATGTCGGGCCGGCCGTGCACATGAACGTCGATCGCTCCGCGCAGCAGCCGGTCGAACCCCTCCGGCTGGGCCGAGGCGAGCGACACCTCGTCATGGTCAGGCATGGCAGAATTGTATGACCGTATGACAGTACGCTCAAGCCTGCGTCTTGAGCCGCGGTTCGATCGTCAACACGATCAGCGTCGGCGGCCTGCGCGGCAGCTCCGGCGTGGGCCGTGACGACGAACTGCGACTGCGGAGTATTTCGCGTCCTCCGGCGGAGAGCGTTAGTCCCAGACGACGACGTTGCGGCGGACCGGGGTCGAGCCGTCGTTCGAGGCGAAAAGCTCGGGGTTGCTTTCGCGGATGCGTTCGACGTCGTCGAATACCGCGCGCAGGTGGACCCGCATGGCCGCGTGGGCCTCGGTTATGTCACCGGTGCGGACGGCGTCGAAGATGGCTCGGTGCTGGGCGGCGTTGACCGTCGGCGGGGTGGCGTCGTGCAGGCCGAGGCGGCGGGCTCGGTCGAGGTGACCCTTGGCGTTGCTGACCGTCGTCCAGGCGGCGCCGTGTCCGCTCAGTCTCAGCAGGCCTAGGTGGAACTCCTCGTCGAGGGCGAAGAAGTCCTCCAGGGCTATGCCGGGCTGATCCTGCCGGCTCAGGTTGTCGTCGAGGTCGGCCAGCAGCTGCGGGTCGATGGTTTCCGGCAGGTCGTCGAGGGCGGCCAGCTCGACGGCCTCGCGGATGAACTGGGCGTCGGCCACGCGGACGGGGTCGACCCGGGAGACGAACGAGCCGATCTTGGGGAACACCTGCACCAGGCCTTCCTCGGCCAGGAGGATCAGGCTTTCGCGTACGGGGGTGCGGGAGACGCCGAGGGCCGCCGCGAGTTCGTTCTCGCTGAGTGAGGCGCCCGGCGGCAGCTCCATCGTCAGCACTTTGCGCCGCAGCGTCGCATAGACGGTTTGCCGGTTTGTGCCTGCCACGGGAGTCAGCATAGAGCGCCCCTTGACTTTCTGTGCGACAGCATCTTGTATACAAGCAGTCGCACACAAGAAATCAGGGCGTAACGAGGGAGTGATCCGATGGCAACGATCGACCGCGTCGAGGTTCTGGTGACGTCGCCGGGGCGCAACTTCGTGACGCTGCGGATCACCACGTCCGACGGGGTGACCGGGCTGGGCGACGCGACCCTCAACGGCCGCGAGCTGGCCGTCGCCGCCTATCTGCAGGAGCACCTGGCGCCGTTGCTGATCGGGCGCGACCCGGCCCGCATCGAGGACACCTGGCAGTACCTGTACAAGGGCGCCTACTGGCGGCGCGGGCCGGTCACCATGACCGCGATCGCCGCCGTCGACGTCGCGCTGTGGGACATCAAGGGCAAGGTGGCCGGGCTGCCGGTCTACCAGCTGCTCGGCGGGCGTTCGCGCGACGGTGTGCTGGTCTACTGCCACGCCAGCGGCAGTGATGTCGAGTCGCTGCTGGACGACGTGGCCTCGTACCAGGAAAAGGGTTTTCAAGCCATCCGGGCCCAGGCGGCCGTGCCGGGACTGAGCGGCAGCTACGGCGTCCGCAAGGGCGCCTTCTACGAGCCGGCCTCGACGAACCTGCCCGACGAGCAGGCGTGGAGCACCGAGGCCTACCTCGACTTCGCGCCGGCCTATCTGGCCAAGGTGCGCGAGAAGTTCGGGTTCGGCATCCACCTGCTGCACGACGTGCACCACCGGCTCACCCCGATCGAGGCCGCCCGCTTCGGCAAGAGCGTCGAGGAGCTGCGCCTGTTCTGGATGGAGGACCCGACGCCGGCCGAGAACCAAGACGCCTTCCGGCTGATCCGGCAGCACACGACGACGCCGATCGCCACGGGCGAGGTGCTGAACTCGATCTGGGACGTGCAGACGCTCATCACCGAGCAGCTGATCGATTACGTACGTACGACGGTCGTGCACGCCGGCGGCATCACCCACCTGCGCCGGATCTTCGACCTGGCCGCGCTCTACCACGTGCGTACGGGATCGCACGGGGCCACCGACCTGTCGCCGGTGACCACGGCGGCCGCGGTGGCCGTCGACATCTCGGTGCCCAACTTCGGCATCCAGGAGCACATGGGGCACACCCCCGAGACGTACGAGGTCTTCCGCGGCACACCTCGGCTGGAGAACGGGATGCTGTACCCGTCGGAGGAGCCCGGTCTGGGCATCGAGTACGACGACGAGGCCGCCGCTCGATTCCCGTACGACCCCAAGTACCTGCCCGTCGCGCGCCGTCTCGACGGCTCCGTGCACGACTGGTGACCCTGTTCCGCACGCTCAGCAGGCAAAGACGGAGTGCACTATGACCCCCGCTCAGCGCAGCACCAAGGACCTGACCCGGGCCGCCGTGTCCGGCTGGCTCGGCACGGCCATGGAGTTCATGGACTTCCAGCTCTACTCGCTGGCCGCCGCGATCGTCTTCAACCGCATCTTCTTCCCCGACGTCAGCCCGACCATCGGCCTGATCGCCGCGATGGCGACCTACGGCGTCGGCTACGTGGCCCGGCTGGCCGGCGCCGTGTACTTCGGCCGCATGGGTGACCGGATCGGCCGCAAGCGCGTCCTGTTCATCACCATCACGTTGATGGGCGCCTCGACCACTCTCATCGGTGTCCTGCCGACGTACCAGGCGATCGGCATTCTCGCTCCGATGCTGCTGGTGCTGCTGCGGCTGATCCAGGGCTTCGGGGCGGGCGCCGAGATCGCCGGGGCCACCGTGATGCTGGCCGAGTACGCCCCGCCGAAGCGGCGCGGGCTCATCGCCTCGCTGGTGTCGCTGGGCACCAACTCGGGCACCCTGGCCGCCTCGGGGCTGTGGGCGATCCTGGTCGCCGTGCTGTCCGACGAGCAGTTGCTCAGCTGGGGCTGGCGCCTGCCCTTCCTGCTCAGCTTCTTCCTGATGATTTTCGCCGTCTGGATGCGGCGGAACCTCAAGGAGAGCCCCGTTTTCGAGCAGCGCGAGACCAAGGCCGCAGTGGCTTCCCCGCAGCGCCGCGGTAAGTCCTTCTTCCTCGCCTTGGGCCTGCGGTTCGGCCAGGCCGGCAACTCGGGGCTCGTGCAGACCTTCCTGGTCGGCTACATCGCGACCGATCTTGCCGTCAGCAAGAGCGTGCCGACCACCTCGATCGTCTGGGGCTCGCTGCTGGGCTTCGCCACCGTCCCGCTGATCGGCCTGCTCGGCGACCGCGTCGGCCGCCGCCCGGTCTACATAGGTCTGAGCATCCTCACGATGCTCTTCGCCGTGCCGATGATGCTGCTCATCACCAGCGGCAGCACCGCGGGCCTCATGGCCGGCATGATCCTGGGCCTTAACGTGGGCGTGCTCGGGCTCTTCTCGCTCGAGAGCGTCACGATGGCCGAGCTGTTCGGCGCCCGCAACCGGTTCACCCAGCTGGCTCTGGCCAAGGAGATCGGCGGCATCCTGGCCACCGCGATCGGGCCGGTCACGGCGGCCGCGCTCACGGCCTGGACCGGGCACTGGTGGCCCATCGCGGCCATGCTCATCGTCTATTCGGGTATCACTCTGGTCTCGGCGCTGCTGGCGCCCGAGACGCGAGGCCGGGACCTGGTTCAGCTCGAGGACGCGACCGTCTCCGAGCCGCGGCACTCGCCCAAGCTGGAGGAGGTCCGATGAAGGCCGTCGTGGTTCATGGCGCTTCCGACGTACGCGTTGACGAGCTCGATCTGCCGTCGGTGAACCCGGGCGAGGTGCGGGTGGCGGTCGAGTGGGGCGGCATCTGCGGCTCCGACGTGTCGTACTACGCCCACGCCGCCTCGGGCACCGCCACGCTGAAACACCCGCTGATCCTCGGCCACGAGATCGCCGGCCGGGTGTCCGCCGTCGGCGCCGGAGTGCCCTCGGATCTGGTCGGCGTGCCGGTCGCCGTGCACCCGTCGACCCCGATCGGCGAGCTGGCCGACCGGCTGGCCGGGCGCGACAACCTCAACACGCAAGTGCGCTATCTCGGCTCGGCCGCGTTCGACCCGCACACCGACGGCGGGTTCGCCGAGGCGGTCGTCGTCCGGACCGACCAGCTGCGGCCGCTGCCGGACGGCGTGTCGACCCGGCACGGCGCCCTGGCCGAGCCGCTCGCCGTGGCCATGCACGCGGTTTCCCGGGTTCCGGTGGCCGGGCGCGACGTACTGGTCAACGGCGCCGGCCCGATCGGATGCCTCGTCGTGGCCGCGCTCAAGCTGGCCGGCGCGGCCGCCGTCACGGTGGCCGACGTCGCCGACGCGCCGCTGGCCATGGCGACCGCCCTGGGCGCCGACAAGACCGTGAACGTGCGTACGGGTGAGGGCCTGCCCTCGGACGCGGAGCTCGTGTTCGAGGCCTCGGGTGTGCCCGCGGCATTGGGGGCGGTGCTGCGGGCCACCGCCCGGGGCGGCACGCTGGTGCAGGTGGGCAACCTGCCCGGCACGGCCACGCCGGCCGTCCTGGGCGATCTGGTCACCCGCGAGATCACGTGGATCGGGTCGTACCGCTTCGCCGATGAGATAACTGACGCCGTACGGGCCTTGGGCGAAGGCCTTGACCTGGAACCACTCATCAGCGCGTCCTACGACCTGGCGGACGCGCCCGCGGCCCTGGAACGGGCTCGCGCGGGCGGTGGCGGCAAGGTGATGCTGCGGATCGGCGCCGCGTGACCGGCGGCGTGGCCACCCTGGGCGAGACCATGGCGCTGTTGTCGGTGCCGGCCAACGGAATGTTGCGCGAGCCGGCTCCGGTCGGCATGGGCGGCGCCGAATCGAACGTCGCCATCGGACTGTCCCGGCTCGGGGTGCCCGTGACGTGGATGAGCCGGCTCGGCGACGACGCGCTCGGCGCCCATGTGCGGCGCGAGATCCGGGCCGAGGGGGTGCGCGTGCTGGCCGCCCGGGACGCCGTCGCGCCGACCGGGCTGATGCTGAAGGAACACCGCAACGGCACACCGAACCGCGTGCGCTACTACCGGGCGGGCAGCGCGGCGTCCCGGATGACCGAAGCCGACGTGGACGCCGACGCGATCGTGGCGGCCGATGTGCTGCACCTGACCGGCATCACCCCGGCGCTCGGGGCGGGGCCACGACAGGCCATGGCGTACGCCATCGAAGTGGCCCGAGGGGCGGGAACGCTGGTGTCGCTGGACGTGAATCACCGGCGCACGCTCTGGAGCGACGCCGAGGCGCAGGCGGTCTTCGCCGAGCTGCTGCCCTCGGTCGACCTGCTCTTCGCCGGGGTGTCCGAGGCTGCGATGGTGCTCGGCGCGCCCGAGGGGCCGGGCGGCTGGGACGGCGGCGCCGAACTGGCGGCCAAGCTCAGCACGGCCGGGCCGCGCACGGTCGTCATCAAGCTAGGGCCGCTGGGATCGCTGGCCCTGGCCGAGGGGACGCTGTTCCGGGCCTTCGCCGAGCGCCGTGCGGTGGTGGATCCGGTCGGGGCGGGCGACGCGTTCGTCGCCGGCTACCTGTCGGTTCTGTGCCGGGGCGGCGCGGTCGACCGGTGCCTGGCCACCGGAAACCAGGCCGGGGGAGTGGTGGTGACCGTGCCCGGGGACTGGGAAGGCCTGCCGTTCGCGGGCGAGCTGTCCCAGGTGATCGAGGACGAGGTGATCCGATGAGCAGCCCGGTTCTGCCCGTGGTGGTGCTGGACGACGCGACGCAGGCCGTCCCGCTGGGCGAGGCCTTGCTGGCGGGCGGCATCGACAGCGTCGAAATCACTTTGCGTACGGCGGCGGGGCTGGAGGGCATCAGGCGGGCCCGAGCCGTTCCGGGTCTGCGCGTCGGGGCGGGATCGGTGCTCACGCCGGCCCACGTCGACCAGGTCGTCGAGGCGGGCGCCGAGTTCATCGTGTGCCCCGGGCTCTCCACGGCGGTGGTCTCGCGGGCCCGTGAACATGGTGTCGACATCCTGCCCGGTGTGGCCACCGCCTCCGAGGTGATGGCGGCCGTGGCGCTGGGGCTGGACGAGGTGAAACTGTTCCCGGCCGGGCTGCTGGGCGGGCCGGCCTACATCGAGGCGCTGTCGGCGCCCTTCCCGGGCATGCGGTTCGTGCCGTCGGGCGGCGTGAGCGCGGCGACGCTGGCCGACTATCTGGCGGTGCCGTCGGTGCGGACGGCCAGCGGCAGCTGGATGGTGGCGCGGGACCTGCTGGCCCGGGCCGACTGGGCTCGGATCACCGAACTGTCGGCCCAGGCCCTGGACCTCTAGACGTCGGTGTCGCTGGCCGAGTCGGCCTCGTCGTGCGTCTCGAGGCGGTCGGTGTCGGTGCGCGACTGCTCGTCGACGTCGGTCGCGCCCGCCTCGACCGGGGCGTCGCCGGCTTCCTCGTCGGCCCCGCGGTCAAGATTCTGGTCGGTCATGATGGCTCCCTCGTTGTGCTTCGCCGCCTGAATACCCGCAGATCAGCCCGGCATTCACGCCGCCGCTTCGGCGCGTCCTGCCGCTTTGGGCCGCCCGCGCCGCGTCCTGCTGCTTTGTGCCGCCGCGTCCAGCGCCGCGTCGTGCCGTGGGGGCGGCTGCTAGGCCGCCGCGTCCTGCACCAGGAGGCCGTCCAGATGGGCGATCTCGAGCACCATGCGCACCATCGCGGTCGGCTCGCGCAGCATCAGCGTGGTGCCGCGGTTGGCCGCCAGCCGCTGCGCCGCGACGAGCACGCCGATCCCACTGGAGTCGAGGAACGTCACCGCGTGCATGTCCACGTCGATGAAGGCCGCGCTCTGACTGTCCACAATGCCGCGAAGCACCTCCCGCAGCACGTCGACCGTCTCGAGGCTGATGTCGCCCTCGGGAATCACAGTCACGCGGTCGCCGTCGCGCTCGATCTCGTACTCCAGGGACATCGTTACCTCAATCTCGGGTGGCGGACGGGGCACCGGTACCCCGTCCGAGTCGGGTCAAACACTGCCGTCGCCGTGGCTCAGCCGCAGAAGTAGTTCACGAGTGTGCCGCAGTTCGTCGGGGTTGGCGGCGCCCTCATAGATGGCGGCCACGGTGGCGCCGTCGGCTGCTCGGACGATGAGCAGGCACCGGTCGGGGTGCAGGCCGTCCGCCTCGAACGCCTCGTTCCAGCGCTCGGTGTGCGCGCGCAGCACCTGGTCCACGCCGGGCACGGCCGACAGTGCGCCGGCCAACATCACCTGTTCGGGGGCCGAGGCGCCGTTCTCCAGTTCGGCGAAGGTCGCCCTGACGTAGGCCCGCACCAGCCGCCCGGGTGCGTTGTCCCGCGGGTCGACCGCGGCCTGCACGGCGTCCGCGAATCGCTCGGCCAGGTCGGCCGCCAGTGCCAGGAACAACCCGTCCCGGGAGGGGAAGTGGTGCAGCAGGCCGCTCTTGGAGACGCCCGCCGCCCGCGCGATGACGTCCAGGCTGACCGCCGTGCCGTTGGCCGCGACCGTACGGGCGGCCGCGTCCAGCACCGAGCGCCGCGTCCGGCCGGCATCGCGCATCGCTGTTCCCTTCCAAACCTTCGTGGGTTGGCCAGGTCACTCTAGTTGCCGACCATTTGGTCTGTTGCACCGACCAAATGGTCGGTAACCTGGCTCGCATGGAAACGACAGTCGCTACGCGCGTGGGTTCGCGCCGGTGGGCCGGGCTGGGTGCACTGACCCTGGCCGTCACGCTGCTGGCGATCGACGGCACCGTGCTGGCGCTGGCCGTTCCGGCCCTCATGGCTGACCTCGCGCCCAGCAGCACCCAGCTGCTCTGGATCGGTGACGTCTATTCATTCGCGCTGGCCGGCCTGCTGATCAGCATGGGCACGCTGGCCGACCGGATCGGCCGCAGGCGGCTGCTGATGATCGGCGTCACCGGCTTCGGCGTGGCATCGCTGCTGGCCGCATTCGCACCCGGCAGCGGCTGGCTGATCGCGGCCCGGGCGGTGCTCGGCGTGGCGGGCGCGACGCTGATGCCGTCGACCCTTTCCCTCGTACGCAACATGTTCCCCGAGCCGAAGCTGCGCACCCGCGCCATCGCGGTCTGGTCGGCCGGCGCCTCGGGCGGCGCCGCGCTCGGCCCGCTGGTCGGCGGCCTGCTACTCGAGCACTTCTGGTGGGGCTCGGTCTTCCTGATCAACGTCCCCATCATCGTGCTGGTGCTGATCACGGTGGCCGCGCTGGTGCCGGAATCGCGCGACCCCGCGCCCGGCCGTTTCGATCCGCTGAGCGCGCTGCTGTCGGTGGCCGCGGTCGTGCCGTTCGTCTGGGCCGTGAAGCACACCGCCCAGTCGGGCATCGACGGCGCCGCCCTCGCTGCGGCAGCCCTCGGGCTCGGCGCGGTGCTCTGGTTCGTGCGACGCCAGCGGACGCTGAAGTCACCGCTGATCGACGTCACTCTGTTCGCACGGCCGGCCTTCAGCGGCACGATCCTGGCCAGCCTGATCGCCATCTTCGCGTTCAGCGGCCTGCTGTTCTTCTTCTCGCAGTACCTGCAACTCGTACGCGGCTATTCGCCTTTGCAGGCCGGACTGCGCGAACTCCCGCTGACGCTGGCCATGGTCGCGGTCGTCGTGGTAGCCGTCCGCGCGATGACGAAGCTCGGCGTCGGCCGCGCGCTGGGCCTGTCCCTGCTGGTCGCCTCGGCCGGCCTCGCTGTCCTGGCCGTGGGCGAGGGCCGCAGCGGCTACTTGGTGCTGGCCGTGGGCCTGGTGGTGATCGGCTTCGGCGTCGGTCTGGCGTTCACAGCCTCCACCGATGCCGTCCTGGCCTCGGTGCCAGCCGAGCGCGCAGGGTCAGCCTCGGCCATCTCCGAAATGGCGTACGAACTGGGCGTAGCGCTCGGCATCGCCCTGCTCGGCACACTGCATACAGTGCTGTACCGCGCGTCCCTGCCCGACCTATCCGCCCTACCCACAGGCGCCCGCGAGGCAGTGACCGAATCCCTGGCCACCGCGGTCTCCACCGGAACCGAGGTTGCCGCCGCCCAGGAAGCCTTCAGCCACGCCATGCAGAGCACATCCGTGATCGCCGCCGTCCTCCTAACCGTGGCCGGCCTCCTAGCCTGGCGGGTCGTCCCCTCCCGCCCCGTGGAAGCCCGACTCGATTGACGGCGCGCGCAACCGCATGGGCCCGAGGCGCAACACACGGCGAAGTCCGCCGGCAGCGTTCCGAGTTGTCGGCCGGCATCCGCAAGGATGATGCAGATCGGTGATCGTCGCGCTCAATGGCGTGACCGCGACAAACGAGCGAAGTTGTTCGTTGAGCGATAGTGCGTGTTTTGAGCGAGCAGTGCGCGTTTGAGCGAACGTGCGCGCCACCTGTCGGCCGTGCCGGTGAGGTCTGCGTTTGCGCTACGCAGCGGTTTCGCTTGTTCGGCGACTACGAGCGTCGGGCTCACGCGAAGGCCAGCACGAGAAAGACGATCGCGGCGAAGTTGTTCGTTTGAGCGAAGTGCTCGTTGAGCGACAGTGCGCGTTTGAGCAAGAAGTGCGCGTGTGAGCGAGCGATGCGCGTCAAGTGTTGGCTCGCCTGCACCACGCCGTGCACGTCCCCTTGGACTGGGGCGGCCACTTGCCCAGCCTGGAAGACACGGCCGCGCTGTCTAGGCGGTGAGGTCGCGTTCGCTGCTGCGTGACGACGCGGGGTTGAGCGAAGGTGCTCGTTAAGCGATAGTGCGCGTTTGAGCGAGTAGTGCTCGTTGAGCGATAGTGCGCGTTTGAACGAGCAATGCGTTGAGCGATAGTGCGCGTTTGGGCGGGCGTTGCGCGTTGAGTGTCGGTTGGCGTCGGTGGTGTGTGCGCGGTTGCGGGGGTGGATGCTGGGTGTCGCGTTGTGGATCGTGGCGGACGGACTTGGGGGGAAGTCATGGGTGAGGTTGCGCTGCGTGCGATTGAGGACTCGGATCTTGATCTGCTGTTCGCGATGATGCGGGATCCGGAGGCGGTGCGGATGGCTGCGTTTGTGGCCAGGGATCCGGATGATCGGGCGGCCTTTGACGCTCACATGGCGAAGATCAGGGCTCGGGACGACGTGACCAATCGGGTGATCACCCTGGATGGGCGGGTCGTGGGGAGCACCGCGGCCTTCGTCATTGAGGGGGACACCGAAGTGACTTACTGGGTGGACCGGAAGTACTGGGGGCGGGGGATCGCTGGGCGGGCCCTCGCGCAGCTTCTGGAACTTGTTTCTGTGCGGCCGTTGTTCGGGCGGGCGGCCAGTGACAACGCCGGGTCGATTCGGGTTCTTGAGCGGGCCGGGTTCGTCAGGATTGGCACGGACGTGGGGTTCGCCGAGGCGCGGAAGGCGGAGATCGAGGAGACGATTTTGCGGCTTGACGGGCGCGGGGCGGGTTCGTGATTCGAGCGGTGATCGTTGACGTTGATGACACGCTCTGTCTGACTGAGGCGGGCTCGTTCGAGCTGGTGAACGATGTGCTCGCGCGGATGGGGCGGCCGCCCATGTCGCGGGCGGTGCACAAGTCGACGTGGGGCGAAGTGCTGCTGGATGCGATGCCGGTGCGGTCGCCTGGGGTCGACCTGGAACGGTTCGCCGAGGTGTTCCCGGGGGTGCTGCGGGAGTATCTGGCGGCGGGGCGGCTCGACGTCGTGCCGCCGGAGAATCTGGAAGCGCTCGACAAGCTGGTTCTGGGCGGCCGGACCGTGCTGCTGTTGACCTCGCGCGCCGAGGCTGAGGTCGAGCACATGCTGGCTCCGGACCATGTGCTGGCCGGGCGGGTCAGCGGCGCCTACCACCAGGGCAACACGCGGTTCCGCAAGCCGGATCCGCGTGCCTTCGACGAACTGCTCGCCGAGACCGGGTTCACGCCGGCCGAATGTGTCTACGTGGGTGACTCGCCGGGTGACGCGGTCGCCGCCGGCGGCGCGGGCATCCGCTTCATCGCCTGCCTGCAGAGCGGCGTGCGCCGTCTCGACGAGTTCGACCAGCGCCACGTCACCGCCGTGATCGAGACGTTCCCCGGCCTACCCGCCGCCGTCGACCAGCTCGACACTCCGGCCGTCCCGTAGCCAGCGCCGAGCTCGAGCGATCCGCCAATTTCGGCCGATCGGGCCGCTTATCAGGTGAGTCGCAGTCGCTCGTCCGGCGAACGTACCTGGGAGCGGAGGCGCGCCTGCTCGTCGGCCCGGTCGTGGCTGCGGGATTTGGTCACCGTCGGGCTGGGGATGCTCGGCCGCCTTGCCGTGGTCCAGTTCTGAGCCCTCGAATTCGCTTGCCGGTCGCTTGCCGGGAGGTGCCGGACGGGGATCGGCCGGCTGCCGACGAGGCAAACCGCCGGGGCTTTGAGCAGCCCGGCGGTTTAAATGCGATTCGGTGCTTGCCTCGCGTTCGAACGTCGGCTCGGGTGGAGATTGACCGCCGGGCTGGCGGGCCCGGCGGTCCTGCCGCTCAATGTGATTCGGTGCTTGCTTCGCGTTCGGTCTTGGCCGTCGGCTCGGCTGGACGCTCACCGCCGGTCGTTTGCTGACCGCCGGCTCGCGGCGTCGAGGGCGTCGGGGGAGCGGCATCGGGGCTGGTGGCGACGGGCTCGTCGTGTTTCGCGGGGTGCGTTTCGGTCGTGGTCGTGGCCTTGTCGGCCGGTGTGGTAGCGCTCTTGGCAGCGGGTTCGTCGTCGGTGGCGGTGACCGCGCCGGTCGAGGGCGTGGCGGGCCGGGCGTCGGGCGTGCCGGCGGCATCAGACTTGTGGGCGGTGTCGGGCGTGGGCGCGGCATCCGAGGTGCGGGCGGCGTTCGGCGTGCCGGCGGTGTCGAGTGTGCCGGCGGCGTGCGGCGTGCCCGCGATATCCGAGGGGCGGGCGGCGTTCGGCGTGTGGGCGTCGGCGGGGTGGTGGGCGTCGGGCTTGCGGCGGTGGACTGTGTAGGTCATCACCAGGACGATGAGGGCGCCGACGATCAGGCCCAGGATGGCGCTGGCGATCGTGTTGACCAGCCAGCCGATCAGGCCGCCCAGCGCGCCGGTGGCGTCGTGGGCCGCTTCCTCCAGGTGGTGGACCTGCTCGTACAGCCAGTGCCAGCCCAGCTCGTCGGTGCCTACCAGCAGGATGTGGCCGCCCACCCAGAGCATGGCGGCCGTGCCGATGATGGTCAGGGCGGTCAGCACGATGGGCATGGCCTTGACCAGGCCGCGGCCGAAGCCGGCGATCGGGCCGGACAGCTGGGACAGGCGCAGGCCGGCGTCGTCCATTTTCACGATCAGGCCGACCACGCCGTACACCAGGACGGTCATGACCAGCGCGACCACGGCCAGGATGGCCAGGCGGGACCAGAACGGCTCGTCGATGACCTCGTTCAGCGTGATGACCATGATCTCGGCCGAGAGGATCAGGTCGGTGCGCACCGCGCCGCCGACCAGGGTCTTCTCGTCGGGGGCCTTCTCCTCGCCCGCGCCGTGGGCGTCGTGGTGGGCGATCTTGGCCCAGACCTTTTCCGCGCCCTCGTAGCAGAGGTAGGCGCCGCCCAGCATCAGGATCGGGGTGAGCAGCCAGGGCACGAACTGGCTGAGCAGCAGGATCGCGGGCAGAATGATCAGGAACTTGTTGCGGAGCGAGCCGATCGCGATGCGCTTGATGATCGGGACTTCCCGCTCGGCCGCCAGGTTGCGCACGTACTGGGGCGTGACCGCGGCGTCGTCGATCACGACACCGGCTGCCTTGGCGCCGGCTTTCGCGGCGGCCGCCCCGATGTCGTCGACCGACGCGGCAGCGGCGCGAGCCAGCACCGCCACGTCATCCAGCAGGGCTACGAGTCCACCGGCCAAGACAAGTCCTTCCTCAGTTCGGGCACGTGCGTGCCCTCACATTCTCGCCTAGGTGGGCACGCCGCGCCGTCGGGGCCAGAATGCAGGCTTATGCGGGTACGTTTCGGGCGGGTGTACGACGAGCCGGTCGACAAGGCGACAACACGGGTGCTGGTCGACCGCCTTTGGCCAAGGGGCATGACGAAGGAGCGTGCCGCGCTCGACGAGTGGTGCAAGCAGGTCGCCCCCTCGACCGAGCTGCGCCAGTGGTACGGCCACGACCCGGACAAGTTCGCCGAGTTCCGCCGCCGCTACGAGGCCGAGCTGGCCGCGGGGGAGCAGGCCCGACAGCTGGCCCACCTGCGGGAGTTGGCCGAGAAACCGCTGCTCCTGCTGACCGCGAGCAAAAACGCGGACATCAGTGAGGCGGCCGTTCTGGCCGCCCTGCTCAATCGGTGATCGCCCGCAACGTACGCAAAAAGGCTTCATAATCCTCCCGGCCGACCTTCTGCGCGTACCGGTTCTCGATGTCGGCCACGATCCGGTCGGAGAGCCGCATCAGTTCGAGGCCGCGACCGGTCGGCATGACCAGCTTGGCCCTGCGGTCGGCCGGATCGGGAACCCGTTCCACGTACCCTAATTTCTCCAGTTCGTCGAGGATCGCCCCGATGGTCTGTTTGTTGCGGCCGGCCAGCCGGGTCAACTCGTTCTGCCGCAGGCCGTCCTCGTCGAGGTGGGCCAGCACCGCCCCGTGCTGCGGGCGCAGGTCACCGAAGCCGTGTTCCGCGCTTATCCGGAACAGTTCGCCCTGCAACCCGAACAGCAGGCGGGTCGCGAGCATCCCGAGGTCGGGCAACTCCGCCTTGCGTGCGCTGCGTCCCATGTAACTCCCGTCATAGTCCAATTACTGGACGGTCCAATCTTTGGACCATATCGTAACCGGCATGGCTACCGTCGAACTGACCCGGTTCCGGGTCGACCCCGCCCGCGAGGCGGATCTGCTGCGGGCCCGCCCCGCCATGCTCGCCGACTTCCGCGCCGACCGCGCCGGCTTCCTCGACGCTCACCTCGTGCGGCTGCCGGGCCACGAATGGCTCGACTTCGTGCTGTGGGAAAGCCCCGAGGCGTTCGCCGCGTCGCGGGCCAAGGGCGCCAACCGGCCCGGCATCGCCGCCTTCTTCGCCGCGATCGGCGAGCTGGTGAGCTCGGAAGAGGGGGTGACCGAGTGATGCGGGCCGCCTGGTACGACAAGCAAGGTCCCGCGGCCGAGGTGCTGCGGGTGGGCGAGATGCCCGTGCCGCAACCGGCGAAAGGCGAATTGCGCGTACGTGTTCACGCCTCGGGCATTCATGTCGGTGACATCGGCAAGCGACAGGGCTGGTGGGGCTCCACCATGCCGTACCCCCGCGTCATCCCGCACGGCGACGGCGCCGGCGTGGTCGACGCCGTCGGCGAGGGCGTCGACGCGAACCGGGTCGGCCAACGGGTCTGGGTCTACCTTGCCCAGTCCTACCGTCCCTTCGGTACGGCCGCCGAGTACACCGTCGTCCCGGCCGCCCACGCCGTCCCGCTCCCTGACGACGTGCCGTTCACCCAGGCAGCCGGCCTCGGCATTCCCGGCATCACCGGCCACCGCGCGGTCTTCGCCGACGGCCCGGTCACCGGCCAGCGGGTTCTGGTCACCGGCGCACTGGGCGCCGTCGGCCGGGCCGCTGTGGCCGTCGCCCGCCGCGGTGGCGCCACGGTGATCGCGACCGTCCGCCATCCCGATCAGGTCGAGGCGGCCCTCGCAACCGGCGCCCACCACGTCGTCGATGTCTCGTCGGAAGACCTCGTCGAGGCGGTGGGGGAGCCGGTCGACCGGATCGCCGAACTCGCCTTCGATCGCAACGCCGGGCTGGACGAGAAGCTGCTGGCCTACGGCGGTGTGATCGCCACCTACGCCACGACCGAGGCGGAGCCCCGGATCCCGTACTGGCCGCTGGCCTTCAAGAACATCACCGTGCGCTTCCTCAGCAACGACGACTTCCCGGAAGACGCCAACGACCTGGCCGCCCGCGACCTGACCCCGGCGCTCGCGGCCGGCGATCTGCGCTACCCGATCGCGGCCGAGCTGCCGCTGGACGAGATCGTGCGGGCCCACGAACTGGTCGAGAACCCCGCCACTCCGGGCCGGGTGGTCCTGGTCTTGTAAGTGTTCAGTGGGCTGCGCGAGGATCACTGCAGGACGGGGAGGTGCTGCCGTGCGAGGCTGGGGCGAACTGGCGCTGCGCGTCACGGCCTCCGGCGGCCTCGGCATCTGGCACATGCGCCCAAAAGCGTTGCGCCGCCGCCGTTCCCAGCACGCCGCCTGCTCCGGCTGCCATCGGCGGCACCACCGGCTGATCTGGTTGTTCGGTGTGCTGGCGGGTCTGCAGCTGGCGGGCATCCTCGGGCTGGTCACGCTCGGCCTGGGCGCGCCGGTCTGCCCGGCGCCGGCCTGGTTCCCGCCGGCGGACGCCGCCGCCTACACGCGTGAGAACAATTCGGCCGCCGTACGCCTGGGACAGCTCGTCACGGCCGGGCCGACCGGGCTGGCTCTGCTCTACGGCAAGGCCCGGGGCGCCGACGTCTGCCGGTTCGCTCCCAACGGGACGCTCGTGGCGCGGATGTCGAGCGGCTTCGCCCGCGGCGGCACGATGTACGGCCATGCCTTCCTCACCTATCCGCGGCACGGCCTCACGTACGAGGAACTGGTGCCGCTCAAGCAGCACGAGTCCCGCCACACCGCCCAGTGGGCCACCTTCACCGCGCTCGGCGGCCCGCTGGCGTTCCCGCTCACCTACGCCGCCGACGAGGCGATCGCCCCCGGCGTCCACAATCACTTCGAGCAGGCGGCCGGGCTGAGCGACGGCAACTACCCCGACCCGGACGGTCCTTCGCCGGCCACCAGCCGGCTGCTGATCCTGCTCGCGGCCGTGGGGGTGGTCTGGTTCGAGCACCACCGGTTCCGCCGCCACCTGCGGCTGCTGGCCACCTTCGTCAGGCACCGGAAGGAAGAGACGCCCTGGTGGCACGCGCACACCGAACCCGTCGGTCCCGGCCCGCTGGCCGAGCAGCGAAGGCTGTGGCAGCTGGGCTGCGCCGGCTGCGGCCACCTCCCCGCGAAGCCCCCGTCAATCGTCCACAGGTGACGGAAAGCGCAGCCGGGCCGCCGCCCGGGCCAGGGCGAGGGGCTGCCGCCCGCACGCCTCGATGACGTCGTCCCATCGGCCCGCCGGCCCGGGCAGGCGCCGTTCGAGCATTTCGCGGGCCGCCCGCCGGTCGAGCACGCCGACCCGCATCAGGTGGGCGCCGTCGTGGGCGGCCAGTTCGAGCAGCGGCGACCGGCTGGTCACCAGCACCAGGCTCGCGGGGGAGCTGGGCAGCAACGAGCGCACCGCCGCCGCGTTCCGCACGTTGTCGAGCAGGATCAGCAGCCGCCGGCCGGCGGTCAGGCTGCGGTACGCCCCGACCTGCGCGTCGGCCGTGCCGGGCACCTCGGACGCCGGCAGGCCCAGGGCGAACAGCAGCGACAGCACCGTGTCCCGCTGGTCGCCGCGCAGGTCGAGGTAGAGCTGGCCGTCCGGGAACTCGGCGGCGATCCGGTGCGCGAAGGCCACCGCCAGCGCCGACTTGCCCGACCCGGACGGCCCGTCGATCGCCACCACCAGCGGGCCGCGGCGCCCGTCGTCGCGCAGCCCGCCGGCCAGCCGGTCCAGCGCGGCCAGCTCCGGTTCGCGCCCGCCGAAGTACGGCGGGTCCGGCGGCAGCTGGGCCGGCCGCGTAAACGGGGTCAGCACCCGCTGCTGCGCCTCCTGCAGCTCGCGGCCCGGGTCGATGCCCAGTTCGTCGGCCAGCCGGGCGCCCACCGAGCGATACACGGCCAGCGCCTCGGCCTGATGCCCGGCCGTGGCCAGCGTGGTCACGAGGGCGGCCTGGACGACCTCGTTCAGCGGGTCGCGCTCGGCCGCCTGGCGCAGCGGGCCCAGCAGACGGGCGGGCTGCCCCAGCCGGTCGGCGATCCGGGCCGCCGCGACGACCGCGTCGGACAGCTCGCCGTCCAGGCTCGCGAAGATCGACCGGGCCGCCGCCGTCTCGGCCAGGCCCTCGCCGGCCGGGCCCTGGGCCAGCCGCAGGGCTCCGGTGTAACAGTCGAGGGCCGCATCGAACTCGTCCCGGCTCGCGTGCGCCCTCGCCTCGGTGACGAGCTCGCGGAACCGGGTGAGGTCAAGCGTCTCGGCGCCCGCCGCGAAGCGGTACCCGTTGCCGTGGCGGGCCAGATAGGCGCCCGGCGCCCGTGGCGTGAGCCCCGGCTCGAGCAGCCGGCGCAGCGAACCCACGTACTTGTGAATGACGTTGACCGCACTGGCCGGCGCGTCCGGCCCCCACAGCAGCTCGATCAGTTCCGTCATGCCGATCGGCCGGCCGGCCCGGGCCAGCAGCAGCGCCAGCACCACCCGTTGCTGACGTGGCCCCGGGTCCACCTCGTCGTTCCCCCGCCGAATCCGGATCGGGCCGAGGACCTGCAGATGCAGCGCCATCGTCGATCACCCCCGGCCACGACGCTAGGCAGGCGGGGATCGGTCAGATTACGTCGGATGACGTAATGACCCGGGCCAGTTCGGCCCGGGACCGCACGTTGATCTTCGGATATATCCGATAGAGGTGGGTGCTGACCGTTCGCGGGGACAGGAACAGGCGCTCGCCGATCTCACGGTTGCTCAGCCCCTCGGAGGCCAGCCGGGCGATCTGCTGCTCCTGCGGGGTGAGCGCGTCCAGGGCGTCCATGGGCCGGCGCCGGGTCTCGCCGGTCGCGCGCAACTCGGCCCGGGCCCGGTCGGCCCACGGGGTCGCGCCGAGCGCGTCGAACGTGGTGGCGGCGGCCCGCAGCAGCGGACGGCTCTCGGTGATCTTGTAGGAACGGCGCAGGGCCGACCCGTACGTCAGTTGCAAGCGGGCCCGGTCGAACGGCCACCCGGTCAGGTCGTCGGCCAGCGCCTTCTCGTAGTCGCCGGTCAGCACCGCGCGGGCATAGCCCATTCCCACCCGCAGAGCGGTCGACCGGCTGCGTTCGGCGACCGGCTCGAGCTCGTCGACGATCGGCTGCAGCTCGTCGAGCAGACTGCCCAGCACGGCCGCCTCGGCCAGGTGCCCGAGCAGGTGCAGGTGCTGGCTCGGGAAGTACGTGTTGTCGGCCGGGTCGAAGACGCGCAGCAACTGCCGGAACGCGTCCTCGGCGTGCCCCTCGGCCAGCGCGGCCAGCCCGCGCGCCCGCTGCACCAGCGACAGCATCGGCAGCCGCCGCTCGGTCGACAACGCCTGCTCGGCCTCGTCGGCGCGGCGCCGGGCCGACTCGGTGTCGCCCCGCAACGCCTCGGCCTGCGCCATGATCAGGCTGCCGCCGAGCACCCAGATCGGGCGTCCGATCTCGACCGCGAGCGCCATGCTCTCGGCGGCCAGCGGCACCGCGGCCCGGCTGTCGCCCAGCGAGGCGTGGGCCGCCGCGGACGCGTTGAGCACGCCGCACAGGGTGCCGATGCGGCCCTGGTGACGCAGGTCGGTCGCGCTGGACGCGCCGACGCTGACGGCCACGTCGAACGCGCCGACCGTCCAGGCGGCGATCGTCAGGTCGGCCCGCCAGGTGGGCGGGATGTCCGGCCGGTGCACGAACTCGCGCAGCCGGCCGAGCACGGCGGCCCCGCACTCGACCGGGGCGACCTGGCCCAGCGCCGCGACCACGCGCGGGTCGTCGCCGGGCAGGCCGAGCGCCTCGATGACGTCGATCAGCCGGTGGCGGACGGCTTCCGGCGCCCCGGACCAGTACACGCGCAGCGCGACGTCGGCCACCGCCTGCACCGCGATGTCCGGGTCGCCCTCGCGGTGCATGGCCTCGATCATGTCGGCGTACGCGAGAAGCCTGTCCGGCCCCGACCAGGGGCCCGGGAAGTAGTGCTCCCGCATGAACACGACCCGCACCAGGTCGGACGGGCGCAGGTCGCGGTCCTCGATCTCGGTCAGCAGGCGCCGGGCGGTGACCGAGTCGCCCTGCTCGTGGGCCGCGTGCACCGCCCAAATCAGCCGGCGGCCCCGCTCGAGCCGATCCTCGCTGAGCTGGACGGCCCGGGTGAGCAGGGCCAGCGCGTACGAGACGGCGTCGTGCTGGATGGCGTCGACGGCGATGCCGGTGAGCTCGCGGGCCATCGCCTCGTCCGGCCCGGGCACGGCCGAGGCCCGGTGCCACAGCCGCCGGTCGGGGTTGTGCGACAGCACCTCGGCCAGCGCGGCGTGCACCCGGCGGCGGTCGCCCGGCGCGGCCTGCTGGCGCAGTGCCGAGCGCAGCAGCGGGTGCCGGAACCGCAGGTCGTACAGCTCGTCCACGGCGATCAGCCGAGCCGTCACGGCGGGCTGGATCGCCTCGGTGGGCACCTCGGCGCCGGTCAGGATCGCGGCGGCCGCCCGCACCTCGTCGAGGTGGCTGCCGTCGTTGAGGGCCGCGATCAGCAGCAGCTGCCGGGTCAGCGGCGGAAGCTCGGCGACCAGACCGCCGAAGGTGCGTTCCACCCGGGTGCTCAGCGGGAGCGAGGACGGCAGCAGGGCCGCCCCGCCGGACCGGGCCGCCGCCGCGCCCAGCTCGACGAGCCCGAGCGGGTTGCCGGCCGCCTCGTCCAGCACCCGGGAGCGCAGCGCCGCGACCAGCCCGGGGGCGGTCTGGTCGAGCAGAAGGCCGGCGTCGTCCGGGGACAGCGGTTCCAGCCGCAGCTCGGGCAGGCCGGCCGCAAGCAGCTTGCTGTCGATGTCCTCGCCCTCGCGCACGGCCATGACCACGGCTATCCGGTCCGAGCCGACCCGCCGGCACAGGAAGGTCAGCGTCTCCCACGTCTCGGTGTCGAGCCAGTGCGCGTCCTCGACGGCCAGCAGCACCGCCTCGTCCGGCTCGCCGAGCCGGCTGAGAACGTCGATGGCCAGGCGGTACGGCGATTCGGCGGGCACCACCGGCTCGGGGCGCACCGGCCGCAGCAGGCGGTCCAGTCCCGCGTACGGGATGTGCCCCTCGGCCTGGACGCCGGTGACACCCAGCACGCGCAAGCTGCGCTCGCGGCCGACCCGGACCGCGTGCTCGAGAAGAGCCGACTTGCCGATGCCGGCCTCACCGCGCAGCACCAGCGCCCCGCCGCGCCCGCCGGCCGCCTCGCTCAGCAGCGTCCCGAGCACGCCGAGCTGCTGGTCCCGCCCGACGATCATGCCCCCATCCTGCTACGTCAGCGGGAGGCGGACCACCGCAGGCTCTCGTAGGCGCGGGCGACCCCGATCAGGCGGCCCTCGGACCACGCGGGCCCGATGAACTGCACCCCGACGGGCAGGCCGGACGAGTCGACCCCGGCCGGCGCCGACACGGCGGGCAGACCGGACACCGAGACGGCGAACGTGTAGCGGATGAAGGTGGCGAACGTGTCGAGCGGCCGGCCGTTGTGCTGCATCGTGACGGCCTCGGCGATCGGCGCCGCGGTGGCCGGCGTCGTCGGGGTGAGCAGCACGTCCACGTCGGCCAGGGCGTCGGCGAACCCCCGGCGGACGGCCGGGATCGTGCGGCCAACAGCTTCCGCGTACGCGAACCCGGGCACGATCTGCGGCTCGGGCCCGACCTGACTGGCCAGCGCCGCCCGCACGTCCGGCCCGAACTCGTCGAGATGCCCGGCGATGCCGCCCTCGATCCCGGCCGTGCGCAGAGCCTCGGCCAACTGCACCACGAATTCCGGCAGCACGGTCAGGAAGCCGGCCGGGATGGCCTTCTCGACGTCGTTGACGGTGACCGGGACCAGGATCGCGCCCGCCTGCTCCAGGAGCTTGTGCGTCTGCGCGAGCACCCCGTCGACGTCGGGCGCGTTGTCCTCGGCGAAGTACCCCTGCGGGACGCCGATCCGCAGCCCTCGCAGCTGCACCGGATCATCACCGATATCCGGCCCGGACACCGCGGCCGGATCATGCTTGTCCGGCCCGGCGCTCATGACCCGCAGCAGGACCGCCGCGTCCTCGACGGTGCGGGCGATCGGGCCGGGCACGTCGCAGCTCCAGGCCAGGCCGAAGGACCGCCCGCGGCCGGCCCGCCCCAATGTCGGCTTGATCCCGGCCACGCCGCACAGGGCGGCCGGGATCCGCACCGAGCCGCCGGTGTCGGTGCCGACGGCCGCCGAGCACAGCCGGGCCGCGACGGCCGCCCCCGACCCTCCGCTCGAACCGCCGGGGATGCGCGACGGGTCGTACGGGTTGCGCACCGCCCCGAAATGCGGGTTGTCGCTGGTGATGCCGAAGGCGCACTCGTGCATGCCGGTCTTGCCGAGCACCAGCGCCCCGGCCGTCCGGAGGTGCCGGACGACCGTCGCGTCGTGCCGGGGCACGAAGTCGCGCAGCACCGACGTCCCGTTCGAGGTGGCCGTGCCCGCCGTGAACAGGTTGTCCTTGATGGCCAGCGGGATGCCGTGCAGCGGCCCGAGCATCTTGCCGCAGGCCTGCAGCTCGTCCAGCGTCGCCGCCTGGGCCAGCACCTCGTCGCCGCGCGACAGGATGTACGCGTTGAGCGTGTCCCGCCCGTCCAGGGCCTCGATCCGCTCGAGATACATGCGGGTCAGCTCGCGGCTGCTCAGCTCGCCCCGCCGGATCGACTCGGCCTGCTGCACGAGCGTCGGCGACACCTCGGTGGCGTACGGTCCGGTCAGCGCGATCGGAGGCGGCGGAACACTGTCCATCGGCATGCCGGGGATCGTACGTCGCGCGGCTGGACAGCGAGTGAATGACGACGTGGGGGAGCGAGATGGACTTCAGCGAGCGGGTGCGCTCGGCCTTCCGGCGCGGCGAGACCGACGCCGTCGTGCGGATGAGCGAGGCCGAGATCGAGCGCGCGCGGGCCGCCGGTGACGCGGCGGGCGAGGTGGAGGCCCGCTACAGCCTGGCCCGGGTCGCCATCCGCGGCGGCGACCTGGCCGGCGGCGAGGCCCGGGCCTGGCAGGCGCTGGAGGTGGCCGAGCTCTCCGGCGACCGGCGGCTCGAGGAACGGCCCCGGCACGTGCTGGCTGCGGTCGCGCGGATGTCGGGTGACCTGCTGCGCGCCCGTGACCTCTATCGGCAGAGCATCGCCCTCAACGAAGAGCTCGACCAACCCGTACAGGTCAATTCGGAATTTCACAACCTCGCATTCGTCGAGCTGAAGCTGGGTCACCTCGACGAGGCCCGGCGCCTGTTCGCCGAGGGCCGCGAGCGCGTGTTCGGCCATGGGTGGAAAGACTTCGTCCCGTACGTCTGTCTGGCCGCCGCCGCCCTCGGAGTGGCCGAGGGCGACCATGCCCGGGCCGCCATGATGGTCGGCCTGACCGACGTGGCCTTCGCCGAACTGGGCCAGGTGCCCGATCCTGACGACGCCGCCGACCTGGCCGAGGTGCGCTCGGCCGCCCTGGAAGCGCTCGGCCCGGTCGCCTTCGCCGCCGAGTACTCGCGGGGCCAGCTCACCGATCCGCGGGCCGCCTTCGCCTGACTCCACAATCTGTTCAGTCGCCGGTCGTACGGTGCCCGCATGACCAAGGTCCTGATGGTGCTGACCTCGCACGACCGGCTGGGCGACACCGGCCGACGGACGGGGTTCTGGCTCGAAGAGCTCGCCGCGCCCTACTACCGGTTCCAGGAGGCGGGCTGGGAGGTGACGCTGGCCTCGCCGAAGGGCGGCCGCCCGCCGCTCGACCCGAAGAGCAACGAGCCCGCCAACCAGACCGACCTGACCCGCCGGTTCGAGGGCGACCCGATGGCCGAGGCCCAGCTCGACTCCACGGTCCGGCTCGACTCGGTGTCGGCCGAAGAGTTCGACACGGTCTTCTATCCGGGCGGCCACGGTCCGCTGTGGGATCTGGCCGAGGACCGGACGTCGATCGCGCTGATCGAGCGGTTCGCCGCCGCGGGCAAGCCGTTCGCGCTGGTCTGCCACGCGCCGGGCGCGATGCGGCACGCGGTCAACGCCGACGGCCGCCCACTGGTGGACGGCCGCCGGGTCACCGGCTTCACCAACGGCGAGGAGGAGGCGGTGGGCCTGACCGAGGTCGTGCCGTTCCTGGTCGAGGACGAGCTGATCGCCAAGGGCGCCGACTACTCGAAGATCGGCGACTTCGAGCCGTACGTGGTGGTCGACGGAACCATGGTCACCGGCCAGAATCCCGCCTCGTCGGGCCCGGCCGCGGACACGCTGATCGGGCTGGTGCGGTCGTGACGGCGCCCGTGGTCTTCATCCACGGCCTGTGGCTGCACGCCGATTCCTGGCTGCCCTGGCGTGAGCTGTTCGCCGAGCGGGGCTACGAGACGCACGCCCCCGGCTGGCCCGGCGACGCCGGCACGGTGGAAGCAACCCGGGCCGACCCCAGCGGCATGAACGGCGTCGGCGTCGAGGAGGTCACCGACGCGTACGCGAAGTTGCTGGCCGGCCTCGACCAGCCACCGATCCTCGTCGGGCACTCGTTCGGCGGCCTGATCGCGCAGAAGCTGCTCGACCGCGGCCTGGGCGCGGCCGCGGTGACGATGTCGCCCGCACCCATCAAAGGTGTGCGCGCGGTGCCGTTCAGCCTGCTGCGGTCGGCCTTCCCGGTGCTGCGCTCGCCGGCCAACAAGGGCCGGACGGTCGCCCTGACCGAGAAGCAGTTCGCGTACGGCTTCGGCAACGCGCTCACCCCGGCCGAGTCCGCCGAGATCTACCACCGGGTCGCCATTCCGGGCCCCGGCCGTCCGCTGTTCGAGGTGTCGTCGGCCAACTTCACCCGCGACGCCCCCTCGACAGTCGACGTCGCCCGCGCCGACCGAGCCCCGCTGCTGATGATCGCCTGCGGCCGCGACCACACCGTCCCGGCCGTCGTCGTCCGCGCCGCCCACCGCCTCTACTCGGCGTCCCGCGCCCGCACCGACCTGAAGTCCTTCCCTGACCGCGGCCACAGCGCCCCTCTCGACCGCGGCTGGCGCGAGCTGGCCGACACCGCCCTCACCTGGATCGGCAAGCACGCGTCCTGAGGCTTCCGCCCGACGCCTAGGTCGGCTGCGCCGTCACCAGGTCACGATTGATCGATGCGATGTCGCGGGCGCCGGTCAGGGCCATCGTCAGGTCGAGTTCGGCCACGACGTTGCGGATGACGTCCTCGACGCCGCGTTGGCCGGCCAGCGCCAGGCCGTACATGTAGGGGCGGCCCAGCAGGACGGCGTCGGCGCCGAGGGCGAGCGCGGTGAAGACGTCGGCCCCCGAGCGGATGCCGCTGTCCAGCAGCAGTGTGGGTTCCGGCCCCAGCTCGTCGCGGATGGCCACGAGCGCGTCCAGGGAGGCGACCGCGTTGTCGACCTGGCGTCCGCCGTGGTTCGACACCACTATCGCGTCCGCGCCGAGGTCGAAGGCCCGGCGGGCGTCGTCCGGATGCAGAATTCCCTTCAGTACGACGGGTAGCCTCGTACGCTCGCGCAGGGTGGCGAGATGGTCCCAGCTCAGGCCCGGGTTGGAGTAGATGTCGAGGAACGTCTCGACCGCGGCGCGGGGCTCGGGCGAGCGCAGGTTGGCCCAGAAGCTTCCCGGGTGGTTGCGGGTCATAGCGAAGAGCGTCCTGATCGCGCCGAGCGTGACCGGGGTGGCCTGCCGCTCGGCGGGCGCGGCGATCCGCTCGGCCACGATCTGCCGGAACCGCGGATCCGACGTGTACTGCGCGATGCCCTGACCCCGGCTGAACGGCAGCGAGCCCAGGTTCAGGTCTTGCGGGCGCCACCCGAGCACGGTGGTGTCGAGCGTGACGACCAGCGCCCGGGCGCCGCTCGCCTCGGCCCGTGCGATGAGGCTGTCGACCAGGCCCTCGTCCTTGCTCCAGTACAGCTGGAACCAGCGGGACGCGTCGCCCATAACGTCGGCGCACTGTTCCATGGGGTTGCAGCCCTGGTTGGAGAAGACGTACGTCGTACGCGTGGCCGCCGCGGCCCGGGCGATGTGCAGGTCGCTGTCGGCCCCCATCAGCGCGCCGGCCCCGATCGGCGCCAGCAGCACAGGTGTCGCGTGCCGCTCGCCCAGCACCTCGACGGAGAGATCCCTTTCCACCGCCCCGGACGCCATGCGGGGCACGGTCGCCCACTTGTCGAAGGCGGCCCGGTTGCGGCGCATGGTCCGCCCCTCCCCGGCCCCACCCGCGACGTAGGCCCAGGCCCGCGCGCTACTGGCCCGGCGCGCCCGCCGCTCGAGCTCGCCGAAGTCCGCCGGCACGACGGGACGGCGCCCGAGGACGCCCTGCCGGTAGATCGTGTTGAGGCGGCCGATCCCCGGCCCGGGCGCACTGGTCATGGACGGCAGGCTAGACCGGCCGGATCACCCTCGCGCGCCGGCAGGTAACGTGCCGACGTGGGAAGCGAGGACGATCTGCGGCTGTTGCGGGCCTTCGAGCCGGTCAAACGGTTCACGCAGGGGGAATACTTCTTCCCGGTCTCGGCCGAGCGGTACGTCGCCCAGGCCGGCCTGTGGGGGTTCGAGGCCGGCGAGAGCGCGATCGAGCAGGTGGCGCCGGGCGGGCTGACGCTGGCCGGGCTGGCCGAGGCGGGCGGCGCCGGGCAGGGGCTCCGGCTGTCGCTGTCGGGGATCGGCCACAGCCGCCGGCACCTCGGCACGGCCCACATCCCGCTGCGGGAACGGCCCTCGCATCTGCCGCGGGCCAGCCGGCTCGCCTCGGTCGGGCTGACGGCCCGGTTCATCGACACCGCCAACAAGGTGTCGCTGCTCTTCCGGGGCAGCGTGCCGGGCGGCAGCGCGGCCCGCTCGTGGCTGCTTCAGCGCGACCATTTGCAGCCGGACCGGCCCACGTACTACGGCCGGGTGCTGCGGGACGACCCGTGGATCGTCTGCCAGTACTGGTACTTCTACAGCTTCAACAACTGGCGGTCGGCGTTCGGCGGGGTCAACGAGCATGAGGCCGACTGGGAGCAGGTGACCGTCTACCTCGACGGCAGCGAGCCCGGCCCGGACGGGCTGCCCGCGCCGCGCTGGGTGGTCTTCTCGGCCCACGACGAGACCGGCGACGACCTGCGGCGGCGCTGGGACGACCCGGACCTGAGCCTGGTCGGCGGGCGGCATCCGGTGGTCTACGTCGGGGCCGGCTCGCACTCGGGCGCCTATCTGCCGGGCGACTACCTGATCACCGTACGGCCGCTGCGGTTGCGGGGTCTGGTCGGCGCCCTGCGCTGGTCGGGCCGGCTGTTCGCGCCGTGGGCGAACGAGGGGGAGCACGGCCTCGGCATTCCGTACGTCGACTACGCCCGCGGCGACGGCCGGGCGATCGGCCCGGGGCAGCCCGAGGCGTGGAATCCGGTCGTCATCGACGAGGACACCCCGTGGGTACGGGACTTCCGCGGCCTGTGGGGGCGGGACACCCGCGACCGGCTGGGCGGCGAGCGCGGCCCGGCCGGCCCCCGCTACGAGCGGGACGGCACACCCCGCCAGTCCTGGGCCGACCCGGTCGGGTGGGCCGGTCTGGCCAAGGTCGCCCCGAACGCCCGGGCCGAGCGGGCACTGATCGAACGCCGTACGCGCGACAACAACGACCGGCTGACGGCACTCGACGCCGAGATCGTGACCGTGCGCGGCCAACTGGCCCAGGCTGCGGCCGGCCTGCCGGTGGCCTCGCCCGAGGTGCGGGCGCTGTTGCCCGAGGAGCGCCGGCTGCTGGCCCTGCGCATGGAACGCACCCGCCTGGCCGACGAGCAGGCCCGCACGGCCACGGCCGAGGCGGTCGCCCAGCCGCCGCACGCTCACCTGAGGCACCGGCGCCTGCCCATGCAACCGGCGGTGGGGCCGCGCGCCCGGATCCTGTCGTGGTGGGCCGTGATCAGCACCCCGCTGATCCTGTACGCGCTCGGTGCGGCCATCTCCCCGCTGGCCACGGGCGGTGTCGACATCGCCGCGATCTGGCTGCTGGGCCTGCTCTGCGTGGAAGGCCTCGTCCGCGGGAAGCTGCTGGCCGTCCTGTTGCGGCTCCTGCTGACCGCGGCCGCCCTGGCCCTGCTGGTCGTGCTGTGGTTCGAGGGCCGCTACGTGCTGGCGTTCGGGTTCTTCGCCGCCGCGGCCGCGGTGCTGCTGGTCAATGTGCGCGAGGCCTGGCGGCGCTAGTTCCGTTGGGCGTCGTGGTGCTGGTCGAGCAGGGCCTCCAGGCGCTCGGCGGGCATCGGGCGGGCCAGGTGGTCGCCCTGGCCGAGGCGGCAGCCGGCCGTCTGGGCCGCGTCCAGGTCGGCGCCGTCGGCCAGGCCCTGGGCGATCACGTCGAGTCCCAGGCGGCGGCCCAGGGTGACCGCCACGTCCATGACCGCGCCGGGCTGCCGGAACGACACGTCCGGGTCCAGCACCTCGCGGTCGATCTTGAGCAGGTCGATCGGGAGGATGCGCAGGCGGCTCAGCGTGGTCGGGCCGGTGCCGAAGTTGTCGACGGCGGTGCGCACCCCCTCGGCGCGCAGCCGGCCCAGCGCGGCCGCGATGTCCTCGACCGCAGGCTGGTGGGCTTCATCGCGTACGTCGGAAAGGTGGTGCTCGGCGATCTCGAGCACCAGGGCGGTCGGCGGCAACTGGTGCTGCTCCAGCGCCGTGTGCAGGGCGGCCTGGAACGCGGGGTCGACCAGCTCGCGCGGCCGGATGTCGATCCCCAGCCAGAGCTCGCCGTGCCGCTGCCGCCAGCCCGCCAGCAACCGGCACGACCGCTGCAGCACGCCCTGCCCGACCTGGGCCAGCAGTCCCAGATCCTCGGCCAGGGTCAGCAGCTCCTCGGCCGGCACCACGCCGACCGTCGGATGCCGCCAGGCCGGAACCGCCTCGACCCCGGCCGGTACGCGGCCGGGCAGCTCGAAGATCGGCTGGAAGCTCAGGTCGATCTCGCCCCGGGCGACCGCTCCCGGCAGATCCTGCTCCAGCGTCGAGCGGCGCATCAGCCGGGCTTCCATCTCGGCCTCGTACCACTCGACCGCGCCCGGCGGTCCCGACCGCACCGACCGCAGGGCCAGCGACGCCCGCCGGATGACCTCGTCGGTGTCGTCCTCGCCGGTCAGGTCGGCCAGCCCGGCCCAGGCCGACAGGTGCGAAACCGTACGCCCGGCCAGGTAGGGCGCCGACAAGGCGTTCACCAGCTGCCCGGCCATCAGATGGGCGCGTACCGCCCCGCAGTGGGTCAGCACCGCGAACCGGGTCTCGGTCAGGCGGGCCGGCACATCCGCGTCACCGACCCGGGAGCGCAGCCGCCGGGCCGCCTCGACCAGCACCACCTCGGCCAGGTCGCGGCCGTGCACGTCGCCGACCGCGGTCAGCCCGCCCAGCTCGACCACGATCATCGCGGCCGCGTCGGGGATCAGGTCGGCCGCCCGCAGCAGGCCCTCCCAGTTGGCCAGGCCGGTCTGCCGGTCGAGGTGGGTGGCCTGGCTCAGCGCCTGCTCGAGGTCGCGGGTGTTGGTGACGTCCCGGATGTGCACGACCAGCGTGTGACCGGGCTCGGCCGGGTCGGCGCCGTTGGTGGTCCACTCGGTCTCGCGCCAGCGGCCGAAGCCGTCGCGCAGCCGCACCGGCCGGGCGCTCGCCTGCGGCCTTTCCATCCGCTCGTTGAGGAAGGTGTGGACGGCCTCGACCTGATCCGGGTGCACGAGCACGGACACCGCGCGGCCCAGCACCTCCTGGTCGGACAGTCCGAACTGGCGGGCGGCGGCCGGGGACTGCCAGCGCACGGCCAGGTTGGCGTCGAGGATCATGGCCACCTCGGCCGAGCCGAACGTCAGGCTGCGCAGCCGGTTGCCCTGGTCGGTGAGGTGGCGGGCCTGCCGGCGCAGCACGGTCGCCGACACCCACTCCCGGGTCGCCACGGCCGTGACCGCGACGGCGCCCAGCATGATCGAGATGGAGTCGATCCGGCCGCCGTTGATCAGGTGGTAGACGGTGGCCAGGGCGCCGCCGAGGATCAGCAGCCCGAGCAGCGGGAAGCTGGCCGTGGACTCGCTGCCGGGCGGCGGCACCGGGCGCGTGTCGGGCGCGACCCGCACCGAGCCGTGCCACAGCCCCACCGCGGCCACGTTGATGGCGGCCGCCGCGGCCAGCCCGGCGATCACGGCGTTGACCTGGCCCGGGAAGTCACGGGCGATGACCAGCGCGGTCAGCCCGGTCAGCGACAGCGCCGCCGCGGTGCCGCACCACTGCAGCGCGGCCCGATGACGCAGGGCATGCACGCCGGTGACGGCCGCGACCGCGATGGCCCCGCCACCGAAGATCAGCGCGGTGATCGAGGCGCCCCGCCGCTCACCCACGGTGAACAGCAGCATCCACCCGACGTAGACCAGGCTGGCCCAGACGCCGAGAGTGTCCAGCCCGACCCGCAGCCGGGCCAGCCCGTCCCGCCGCTGAGCCGGCCGCAGCAGGGCCGGCAGATAGAGCGCCGCCACCAGGAAGACGCAGACCAGCGGGATCTCCGCCGCCAGCGGCACGCCACCGACCAGCATCTCCGGCTCGATCAGCGCGGCCAGCCCACTGCCGAGCCCGCCCAGCGCGGTCAGCCCGGCCCCACCGGCCAGGGCGTAGGCACGCGGACGAGGCCCGGCCGCCTGTCCGGTCCAGGCGGCGCGAGCCATCCGCACGGCGATGACGCCGGAGCAGCCGGCCAGCAGACCGGCGACCACACCTTCCATACAAGTCGTCCAGATGATTCCGAGGGGTTTCTGCTCCAACGAGCGACCGGGCCGGCGGTTACGCCCCCTTGACGCCCGGCGCCGGCGATCGGCCGAATATACCCACGGCCTCCGGAGAGCAAGTGTCGATGGCGCTGGTCGGCGCCGGCCTACGCGGCCGCGAGTACACGAAGCACGCTACGGCGAGTGGCCTGGCCCGGGTCGTCGCGGTGGCCGAGCCCGACGCGGACCGCCGGTCGCTGATCGCGAGCACTTACGACATCGCGCCGTCGTCGGTCTTCACCACCTGGGAAGACCTGGCCGCGGCCGGCCGCCTCGCCGACGTCGCCGTGGTGACCACCCAGGACAGAATGCACGCCGATCCCGCCGTGGCCCTGACCGGCCAGGTTTATCACCTGCTGCTCGAGAAACCGATGGCCCCGACCAAGGCCCGGCTCGGGTCGGCCCCGGCCTCGGTGGCCTCGTTCGGCGGCCTGGCCCACTTCCGGCCCGAGAAGCGGCCGGCCGGGGCGGGGGAGCGTTGCGTCGACTGCGCGGCGGAGCCGTCGTGCCCCTACTCGGCCGTACGCCTCTATCGGCGCTGCCTGGCCGAGGGATCACGGTGGCCGCTGTCCGCCGTCACCGACGAGCGCACCGACGACGCGCTGATGCTGGCCCTGCGCGAGGGCCCGTACGGCCGATGCGTCTACGACTGCGACAACGACGTGGTCGACCACCAGGTCGTCGCGATGCAGTACCCCGGTGGCAAGACCGCGACGTTCACCATGACCGCGTTCACGCCCATGCAGGGGCGGCAGACGCGGATGTTCGGCCGCCACGGCAGCATCGAGGGCGACGGCCGCACCCTGCGGGTCACCGACTTCCGCACCGGCGTGAGCGAGACCGTCGAGGCGGGCGGCGCGTCCGGCGGCCACGACGGCGGCGACGAAGCTCTGGTGCACGCCTTCCTCGGCGCGGTCGCGCACGGCGACCCGTCCCGGCTCAGCTCGGACATGGCGACGAGCCTGGCCTCGCACCGGGTTGTCTGGGCGGCCGAGCGGGCGCGGCTCAGCGGCTCGGTTGTGACGTTGTGAGGCGGGTACATTCCGGCCATGGACGTTGTGGTGGTGGGGGCCGGGGTGGCCGGGTTGTCGTGTGCTCGGGCGCTCAGTGAGGGCGGGGCCCGGGTGCGGGTGGTCGAGCGGGGGCGGGTGGTCGGCGGGCGACTGGCCAGCAAGCGCTTCGACGGCCGGTACGCCGATCTGGGGGCCGCCTATTTCGTCGCCGACGATCCGGACTTCGAGACCCAGGTCGCGTCGTGGGAGGCGCGGAAACTGGCCCGGCCGTGGACCGACACGCTGCGGGTCTATCCGGGCGGGGAGCCGAGCACCGGGCCGGTGCGGTGGGCGGCGCCGGGCGGGCTGCGGTCGCTGGCTGCCGACCTGGCCGACGGCCTCGACGTCCGGCTGTCGACCACGCTCGACGCGGTGCCCGAGGACGCGGACGCGGTCGTGCTGGCCATGCCCGGGCCGCAGGCCCTGCGCCTCGACCCGCCGCCGGCCATCAGAGCCGCGGCAGAGGCGCAGACGTGGCGCCCGGTGATCGCTGCCGTCCTGACCTATCCCGCCCGCGAGTGGGGTGACCTGCGCGGCGCCTTCGTCAACGACCACCCCGTCCTGGCCACCGTCTGCGACGACGGCGACCGCCGCGGCGACGGCGCCCCGGTGCTGGTCGCGCACTCAACGGCCGAGCTGGCCGCCCAGCACCTCGACCACCCGGAGGCCGCCGGCCCGATCCTGGCCGAAGCCGTGGGCGAGCTGCTGAGCTTGAAAAGCCGGCCCGAGGTGCACGTCCACCGCTGGACCTACGCCCAGCCCGAACAGGTCGACGGCTCGTTCGCCCACGACGGCCGCGTCTGGCTGTGCGGCGACGCCTTCGGCAAGCCGCGCGTGCAAACCGCCTGGCTCTCCGGCCGCGCCGTGGCCCGAGCCCTGCTGGGCTGAGCCTCAACGCGCGGCCGTGCGCAACGTCAGCGCGCCGGCCGCCGCGGCAGGTAGCGGAAGAACGCCAGCCCCATGCAGGCCAGCGCCAGAACCAGGGCGACAACGACGTACGCGAACGAGTAGTCCCAGTCGTCCGGAACGAGCTGCGCCAGCGCCAGAAGCATGAGACCCGCACCGGCGCACAAGGGGTACATGCCGGCGTCCCGGGTGGACCGGAACGCGGCTCGAGCTTTGGCGGACAGGCGGCCGGTGGCCAGCACGTAGCCGCCGTGGACGGCCAGGCCGAGGCCGGCGAGCAGCACGGCCAGCGCGAGCCAGAAGGTCAGTCCCATGCGGGTTGATCTACCCAGCGGCGCGCTCGGGCATGCCGTCCAGCAGCTGGGCCAGGTGCACGGCCGGGCGGTCGCGCAGGTCGGCCACCTGGGTGCGGCACGAGAAGCCATCGGCCAGGACGACCGCGTCGGGCGCCGCGTCCAGGGCGGGCAGGAGGTTCTGCTCGGCCACGGCCACCGACACGTCGTAGTGGCCGATCTCGACGCCGAAGTTGCCGGCCAGGCCGCAGCAGCCGGCCAGCCGCTTCACCTGGGCGCCGGTCGAGGCGAGCAGGTCGGCGTCGGCCTTCCAGCCCAGGACGGCGTGGTGGTGGCAGTGCGGCTGGGCCACCACCGAGACGCCGGAGAGGTCGGGCGGCGTCCAGTCCGGCGTCTCGGCCAGCAACTCGGCCAGGGTGCGCACCGACTTGGCCACCACGGCGGCGTCGGCCGAGCCGGGCAGCAACTCGTTCACGTCCGAGCGCAGGACCGCCGTACACGAGGGCTCGATGCCGACGATCGGAATGCCGGCCCGCGCGTCGGGCGCGAGCGCGTCGACCGTACGGGAAAGAATTTTCTTGGCCGAGTCGAGCTGGCCCGTCGTGATCCAGGTCAGGCCGCAGCACACCGACCCCGACGGCAGCCGCGGTTCGTAGCCGGCCGCGCGCAACACCCGGACCGTCGCCTCGGCCACCTCGGGCGAGAACGAGTCCGAGAACGAGTCTGCGAAAAGGATCACCGGCTTCGGCCCTGAAACGGCTTTGAACGTACGGCGGAAGGGCTTGCGGGCGAAGGCCGGGACCGACCGTCGCTTGTCGACACCGGCCAGCCACAGCGCCAGGTTCCGGATGCCCGGCAGCCGCGTGCCCAGGTTGGCCAGCCGCGGCGTCCACCCGGCGATCCGGGCCCAGAACGGCAACTTGCCCAGCGTGTAGTGCGACCGCGGCCGCAGTTTGCCTTGGTACGTCTGGTGCAGCACCTCGGATTTGTAGGTGGCCATGTCGATGCCGGTCGGGCAGTCCGACGCGCAGCCCTTGCACGACAGGCAGAGATCGAGCGAGTCGTGCACCGCCGGATCCGACCACGACAGCTCGCCCCGGACGACCTCTTGCAGCACCCGCGCCCGGCCCCGCGTCGAGTCCTTCTCCTCGCGGGTGGCCAGGTACGACGGGCACATCACGCCGTTGGCGGCCGAGTTGTCGGCCCGGCACTTGCCGACGCCGGTGCAGCGGTGCACGGCCTGGGCCAGGTCGCCGCCGTCGTGCGGGTAGGCCAGCGCGAGCGCCTTGACCGGGAAGTGCCCGGCCGGCCGCACGTCGGCGTCGATCGGATCGGGGTCGACCAGCACGCCCGGGTTCAGCAGGTTGCCCGGGTCGAACGCGTGCTTGATGCCCTTGAACAGCGCGATCGCGTCCGGCGAGTACATGTGCGGCAGCAGTTCGGAGCGGGCCCGCCCGTCGCCGTGCTCGCCCGACAGCGACCCGCCGAACTCGCCGACCAGCTTCGCGGCGTCGACCACGAAGTCCCGCACGACCTCCGTGCCGCCGGGCTGGTCGAGCGGGAAGTCCAGCCGGACGTGCATGCACCCGTCGCCGAAGTGCCCGAAGGGCGCCGAGGTCATTCCGTACGTGGCCACGAGCTCGTCGAAGCGGGCGAGGTACGCACCCAGCCGCTCCGGCGGCACCGCGGCGTCCTCCCACCCGGGCCAGGCCGGCCGCTCTGACGGGGCTCGACCGGCCAGCCCGGCGCCGTCCTCGCGGATGCGCCACAGACGGGCCTGCGTCGCCGGATCGGTCACCACCAGGGCGTCGTCGGCGATGCCGTCCTCGGCCAGCTTGCGCGCCCGGGCCTCGACCTCGCCCAGCTCGTCGCCCGCGAGCTCGACGAACAGCCAGGCCCCACCTCGCGGCAGCGGCGGCACGGCGGCCGGGCCGCGCCGCGCCCGCAGCACGTCCAGCAGCCGGGAATCCAGCCCCTCGCACGACGTCGGCCCGTGCGCCACCACGGCGGGGGAGGCCTCGCCCGCGGCTACGATGTCGCGGAACCCGAGCACCACGACGACGCGGACGGGGGAGTCGACGACCAGCTTCACTGTCGCCTTGGTGATGACGGCGAGCGTCCCCTCCGAGCCCACCATGGCCTGGGTGAGGTCGAACCGTTCCGGCAGCAGGTGCTGCACCGCGTAGCCCGAGACCTGCCGCCCGAACCGGTCGAACTCGGTGCGCGCGGTGGCCAGGTGCTTCCCGACGACCGCCTTCACGCCGTCGACGGCCGGGCCTTGCGGCTCGGTGGTGCTGATGACGTCGCCGGCCGCGGTCAGCAGCTCGAGCCCGGCCACATTGTCGGAGGTCCGCCCGTACGCCAAAGAGCGTGACCCGCAAGCGTTGTTGCCGATCATGCCGCCGATAGTGCAGCGCGGGTGCGTCGACGGGTCAGGCCCGAACCGCACGCCGTGCGGGGTGACCGCCTTCTGCAGCACCGCATGCACCGTGCCCGGCTCGACCACCGCCGTCCGCGCCGCCGGGTCGATCTCGAGCACGCGGTTGAGGTGCCGCGAGAAGTCGAGCACGATGCCGCGCCCGACCGCATTGCCGGCCACCGACGTGCCCGCCCCGCGCGACGTGAACGGCGTCCCCGTCTCACGCGCGACCGCCAGCGCCGCCGCCACCTCGTCGACGTGCCGCGGCCGCACCACGGCAAGCGGCGGAATCCGGTAGAGCGAGGCGTCCGACGCGTACATGCCCCGCGTGCCCGCATCGGCCCGAACCTCGAGCCCTGCCCGTCCCAGTGCCGCCACCACGTCGTTCATAGGTAACATGTTACTCATGCCGTCGCTCGTCCTCCCACCGGAGGCTCCGTCCCTGGCCGAGGCCGTCGCTCTCGCCGTGCGCGAGGGGATCGCCGCCGGGGAACTCCGGCCCGACACCACGTACTCGGTCTATCAGCTGGCCGGGCTGCTCGGCGTCTCGCGCAGCCCGGTCCGTGAGGGCATGCTGCGCCTGGCCGAGGCGGGCCTGGTCGAGATCCGGCGCAACCGGGGGTTCCGGGTGCTGCCGCCGCGCGCCCACGACATCGAGGAGATCGTCGAGATCCGCCTCGCGCTCGAGCCCGCCGCCGCCCGCAAGGCCGCCCTGTACGGCACCGACGAGCAGCATGCCGCCATCCGGGCCGCGCTCGACGCCATGGCGGTGGCCGACGAGGCTGCCTTCTGGCCGGCCGACCGCTCCCTGCACGATCTGCTGCTCCGCGCGGCCGGCAACGGGCGCGCGGCGGCCATCGTCGCC
This sequence comes from Paractinoplanes pyxinae, assembly GCF_026626335.1. Lineage (GTDB taxonomy): Bacteria > Actinomycetota > Actinomycetes > Mycobacteriales > Micromonosporaceae > Actinoplanes > Actinoplanes pyxinae. The sequence goes on from NZ_JAPNTZ010000001.1 coordinate 1,041,296, forward strand.
CAGCTGCGCGAGACGACCGCGCTGCTCGGGCCGCCCACGACGGCCAGCGGCCGCACGCTGGCCGAGATCCACGCCGAGCACGAGCCGGTCGTCGCGGCCGTCCTGGCCCGCGACGGCGCCGCCGCCGAGGCGGCAATGCGTACGCACCTCGAAGCGACGGGAGCCCTGCTGGTCGCCCGCCTGGTGACGGCATGAGCGTCAAGGACCGGGCCGTCGCGTACGGCTACGGGGCCGCGTGGCGGCTGATCGGGGCCATGCCGGAGCGGGCGGCCTACCGCCTGTTCGACCGCATCGCCGACCGTCTGTGGAAGCGGCGGACCACCCAGGTCCGGCAGTTGGAGGCGAACCTGCTCCGGGTCCTGGGCCAAGACACGACGCCGGAGGCGCTCGCTGCGATGTCCCGCCGGGGCATGCGGTCGGCGCTGCGCTATTACTGCGAGGCGTTCCGGCTCAACCGGTGGGACCGCAACCGCATCCTGGACAGCCTCGACATCGCGGACGAGGACCGTACGCGCCTCGCCGCCGCGATCCGTTCGGAGCGCGGGGTCGTGCTGGCGCTCGGCCACACCGGGAACTACGACCACGCCGGCGCCTGGCTCATCGCGACCCACTCGATCGAGTTCACCACGGTCGCCGAGAACCTGAAGCCCGAGGCGGTCGCCGAACGGTTCTGGGACTACCGGCGGCGGCTCGGGATGGAAGTGCTGCCGCACGACGGCGGGGCGTCCGTCGTCGGCACCCTGGCGCGGCGGCTCCGGGCCGGCGGCACCGTCTGCCTCGTCGCCGATCGCGACCTCAGCGCCACCGGAGTTCCGGTGAACTTCTTCGGCGAGACCACCCGCATTGCCGCCGGCCCGGCCGCGCTCGCGGTGCTGACCGGATGCGCGCTGCACCCGGTCAACCTGTGGTACCCGGCCCCGGGCCGGATGGGCATCAGAGTCCATCCGGCCATCCCGGTCCCGCCCGACGGCACCCGTCAGCAGAAGATCGCCACGATGACGCAGGCGCTGGCCGACGCCTACGCGGAGGGCATCGCCGCCCATCCCGAGGACTGGCACATGCTGCAGAAGTACTTCCTGGCCGACACCTGAGCCGTCACCGGCCCACCACCGCGCTGGGCTCCTCCGCGATGTCCGTCTCGTCCTCGGCGGCCGACGGGTCGACCGGCTGCGAGTCGTCGATGACGCTGCGCAGCTCTTGCAGCTGCTCGGTGTGGACGGGCGGCACGGCGCCCGCGTCGGTCAGGGCACGGGCCGGCTCGTTGAGGAAGACGCGGCGGACGACGCGTTCCGCGGCGTGGCCGTCGTCGAGGTAGCAGAAGCGGTCGCGGAACACCTTGCGGGTGGCGGCGGCCGTCTCGCCGAACACCTCGCCCGAGACGAACAGGTCGACCAGTTCCGACTCGGTGCGCGCGGCCACGCCCGGGCCCTCGGTGAACACGTCGAGGTAGGCGCCGCGATTGGCCTTGTACTTCTTCCAGTCGGCGGCGTAGATGGCCAGCGGCCGGTCCAGGACGGCGTAGTCGAACATGACCGACGAGTAGTCCGTGATCAGCGCGTCCGCGGCCAGATAGATGTCCTCGACGCTGGGGTAGCCGCCGAGATCGATCACCCGCGGGTGGGTGCCGGACACGTGCGAGCGGTCGAAGTGGTGCACCCGCACCAGCAGCACCGTCTCGGCCGGCATGCGGTCGATGAAGCGCTCGACGTTGAGCAGGGCGTCGCTGCCGAACTCGTAGTCGCGGTAGGTCGGCAGGTAGGCCACGGCAACCTGCCCGGGCTGGAGCCCGAGCCGCTCGCGGGCGGCCTGCACGTCAGCCGGGGTGGCAGTGGCCAGCCGGTCGTTACGCGGGTAACCGGTTTCGAGCGTTTCGTAGTCGCACGGGTACGCCCGCTCCCAGACCTCGGTGGTGTAGGCGTTCGGGCTGACGCTGTAGGTCCAGCGGTCGCACCGCTTGAGCAGCCAGTTCATGTTCATGCCCTGGATGCCGGCCGGAAACTTCAGCTGGTCGACGCCCATCGCCTTGACCGGCGTGCCGTGGTTCGTCGACAGGTGCACGGCATCGCGCCGCTTGATCACCCAGCCCCCGAAGTTGACGTTCGTGACCAGGTATTTGGCCCGCGCCATGGTCCGGTAGTGCTCGAGCGTGCCCATCGTCACCGTCGCCACACCGGGCGGCATGGTGCCTTCCGCGCCCGGCTTGACCTCCCAGACCCCGCGTACGCCGGGAGCGAGCTCGCCCATCTTCTCGTACACCGCACGCGGGTTGCACTCGTAGCCCTTGCCCCAGTAGGCCGAGAAGACGGCCAGCTGGGGGTCGATCGGCCGACGGACCTGGAACCGGTAGTAGAGCATCCGCAGACGACTGCGCAGCCGCACCGTGCGCTGGGCCCGGCCGGCCCAGGACCGCCCGGCGCCGGCCAGGGTGAGCGCGAACCACAGGATCCGCCACAGGGCGTACGAACCACTCGCGGCCACCCGCTGCCGGCGCCCTTCCGTCCCGCCCGGCGGCTGGTAGCCGCCCCGCGGCAGGTGCCGCCGGTATGCGTCGGTCAGCGCGCCGAAGAACTCGCGGCGATCCCCCTTGGCCACTCGCTCGCGGTTCTCGAGCACGAGCAGGCACTGGTAGAGCATCCGCCCGAAGACCAGCGCGCGGAACGGTTCGGCCCGCTCGCCGATCTTGTCCAGGTGCTGGAACAGCAGGTCGTACTGGCCGAAGACCTCGAAGTGGCGGCGGCCCGGGGTGGAGGTGATGGCGCCGCGCCGGCGCTGGCGGTAGTAGATGCAGACGCGGTCGAGGACCGCCATCCGGTCGGCCAGGATGAGCACCGGGTAGCCCACCGGCACGTCCTCGTACAGCCCGGTCGGGTAGGTGATCTCGTTGTCGAGCAGGAAGCGGCGCCGGTAGATCTTGTTCCAGGCCACGTGGAACACCCTGATCATGTTGGGGTGCTCGGCCAGGGTGAAGACGCGGGGCAGATTCTCGGACCGGACCAGGCTCGAGAACTTGCTGCGCCGGCTGTTGTTGTTCCACCAGACCTTCGCGTAGTCGACCATCAGCACGTCCGGGTCGGCCGCGATCAGGCGGTCGGCCACCGCGGCCAGGGCGCCGGGCGCGATCCAGTCGTCGCTGTCGATGAACCAGACGAACTCGCCCGTCACGTGCTTCATCCCGGCGTTGCGGGCCTCGCCCAGGCCGACGTTGTGGTCCAGGTGGACGACCTTGACCCGTTCGTCCCGGGAGGCGTACTCGTCGAGGATCGCGCCGCTGTGATCCGGTGAGCAGTCGTCCACGGCGATCACCTCGACGTCGGTGAACGCCTGCTCGAGGATCGAGTCGAGGCATTCCCGCAGGTAGGCCTGGACCCGGTAGACCGGAAGAACAACACTCAAGAGGGGCATGTGGTTGACACCTTTGATCGAGCGATCGATCCGGGCGCACGGGCCACCGCCGGACGCTTCCCCGTGCCCCGAGCCGATCAGGCGGAGGGGGTTTCCGCCTTGCCGGACAATGGCGGCGTGACGCTATCAAAGCGATCACCGGCAGATCAGTTGCCTGTAATCCGCCGTTCATCTACCGAGCCCAATTTGGCTACCTTGGCGCAGGTTGCGAGGAAAGTTCAGTCCGTTCGGCCGATCCCATCGACCTGATCGTATGAGAGCCATCGCCGGGAATAGGCTCTTCGCCCCCGATGTTCCGTCGCGCGAGGCGAAATTTCAGCAAGGAGAGCGACACCATGACCGACGGATCAGCGACTGTCGTGGTGATCGGGGGCGGTCAGTCCGGGCTCTCCGCGGCCTACCACCTGCAGCGACGCGGCCTGGACTTCGTCGTGCTGGACGCCGAGCCGGCCCCGGGCGGCGCGTGGCGGCACCGCTGGGAGTCGCTGCGGATGGCCACCGTGAACGGCATCTTCGACCTGCCCGGGCTGCCCAAGCCGCCGCTCGACCCGGCCGAGCCCAGCAACACCGCCGTGCCGCGCTACTTCGCCGAGTTCGAGCGCAAGTTCGACCCGCCCATCCTGCGGCCGGTGACCGTGACGGCCGTGCGCCGGTCCGGGCCGTCGTTCATCCTCGAGACCACCGCGGGGCTGTGGCGCGCCGAGGCGATCATCAACGCCACCGGCACCTGGACCAACCCGACCCGCCCGATCTATCCGGGACAGGAGACGTTCCGGGGCCTTCAACTGCACACGTCCGACTACGTGTCGGCCGAGCAGCTGGCCGGGCGCCGGGTCGCGGTCGTCGGCGGCGGCATCTCGGCCGTGCAGCTGCTCGAAGAGGTGTCCCGCTCGGCCCGGACCTTCTGGTACACGCGGCGCGAGCCTTTCTTCCGTACGGACGGCTTCGAGCCCGAGGTGGCCGGCCGCGAGACCATCGCCAAGGTGATCGCCGATGTCGAGGCGGGCCGCCCCACCGGCAGCGTCGTCTCGTACACCGGGCTCGCCTGGACCTCGTACGCGCTGGAAGCCAAGAGGCGCGGCGCGCTGGAACGCCGACCCATGTTCACCGCGATCGAGCCCACCGGCGTCCGTGAGGCCGACGGCAGCTTCACCAGCGTCGACACGATCCTGTGGGCCACCGGCTTCAAGGCCGCCCTGGCCCACCTCGACCCGCTGGGGCTGCGCAACGAGGCCGGCGGCATCCGGATGATCGGCACGCAGGTCGTGGGGGAGCCGCGCATCCACCTCATCGGGTTCGGTCCGTCACAGTCGACCGTCGGCGCCAACCGCGCGGGCCGCGAAGCGGTGGCCGCGGTGGTGAAAACCCTCACCCGCGAGCCGGTGACAATGGGGGACAGCACTACTTGACATTTGATCAAACGCGTCGAAAGGAATTGTGAGCAGCGGCAATTCCGGGTTCGAAAGGCACGGGCCAGGGCAGAGAACCGGCGTCCGAATATCGCACCGAGCGAAAGAAGAATGCGATGCCTTTCGTCACCACCCCCGACGGAGTCGAGATCTACTACACCGAGCAGGGAACGGGACAGCCGGTGGTGTTCAGCCACGGCTGGCCGCTCAGCTCGGACGCCTGGCAGGTCGAGCTGAAGAAATTCGCCGACGCCGGCTACCGGGCCATCGCGCACGACCGCCGCGGCCACGGCCGGTCGGAAAAGACGTACAGCGGAAACGACATGGACACGTACTGCCGTGATCTGAATGCCGTTGTCGAGGCGCTCGATCTGCGCGACATCATTCTGATCGGCCATTCCACCGGCGGCGGCGAGGTCGTCCGTTACGCCGCCCAGTACGGCCAGCCCCAGGGCCGGGTGGCCAAGGTCGTCACGGCCGGCGCCGTCCCGCCGATCATGGTCAAGTCCGACGCGAACCCGGACGGCCTGCCGATCGAGGTCTTCGACGGCATCCGGGCCGGCGTGCTCAGCGACGCCTCGCAATTCTGGAAGGACCTGTCGGAAAGCTTCTTCGGCGCCAATCACGGCCGCGATGTCAGCCAGGGCGCCAAGGACGATTTCTGGCGTCAGGGAATGCTGGTCAACCTGGCCGCCGCGTACGACTGCGTGAAGGCATTCTCCGAGACCGACTTCACCGAAGACCTGAAGGCTCTGACCGTTCCCATTCTGATCTGCCAGGGTGACGACGACCAGATCGTCCCCATCAAGGACGCCGCGCTGAAGTCCATCAAACTGGTCAAGGACGGCACGCTCAAGGTCTACGAGGGCGCCCCGCACGGCATTCAGGGCGACTACCAGCAGAAGCTCGACGCCGACATTCTCGAGTGGATCAAAAACTGATTTCCGTACGAGGAACGCCGGGCCCGCCGTCGTCGGTGAGCCCGGCTTCCCTCTTTCCCGCCTTCGTAAGAATCAGCGCATCGACTGCCCGTACACGTGGTCGACCCGCAGCACCAGCAGCACCCGCCGGTCGGACACCATGACCTGCCGGTACTCGTCCCAGTCCGGGTGCTCGCCGGCCGCCCGCCGGTAGTAGTCGACCAGCGCCTCGACCTCAGGCCCGTTCGGGTCGTCGGACGGCCCGATCAACTCGACCGCGCCCTCGGCCGTGGCCCACGCCCAGCCGTCCGGGTGGGTCACCTCAAGAGCGGCTCGCGGATCACGCCGTACGTTGGCGGTCTTCGCTCTTCCCTCGGTGACCGAGACGTAGATCTTGCCGGCGTCCTGGTCGTAGAACGGGGTGACGGGGGAGAGCTGCGGCAGTCCGTTCGCCTTGATGGTGGCCAGCACGCCGAGGCGGCTTTCGGCCAGCAACGCCTTCGGATCGAAGTCAGTCATACCGCATTGTCCCGCGGGTGAACTCCTGGTTCCTAAACTTGATTTGTTCCAATCTAGGGGTCTAGGGTTCTGCGGGTGATGGTCGACTTCGAGGCGCAGCTCCGGGCCGCCTCGCTGCGCGTGACGAGGCCGCGGCTCGCGGTTCTCGCCGCCCTGCACGACCACGCGCACGTCGACACCGACACCGTGATCGCGCTCGTGCGGGCCGATCACCCCAGCGTCTCCCACCAGGCGATCTACGATGTGCTGCGTGCGCTCACCGAAGCCGGGCTGGTGCGCCGCATCCAGCCCGCCGGCGCGACCGCCCGCTACGAGACGCGGGTGGCGGACAACCATCACCACGTCGTGTGCCGCTCGTGCGGCGCCATCGCCGACGTCGAGTGCGTCGTCGGCCATGCCCCCTGTCTCACCGCCTCGAACAATCACGGCTTCGTGATCGACGAGGCGGAGGTCGTCTATTGGGGCGTCTGCCCCGACTGTTCGGTTCACCATTCGGAAGGAAGCTGATGAGCGACACCCAGGACAACGACGTCTCCGCCAGCGCGCAGGGAGTCGACGACAAGGCGGCGGCCGGCTGTCCGGTCGCGCACGACTCGGTGACGGCGCACGGCAGCGAGAGCGAGAACCCCGCGATCGACTCGCCCAAGCCGAAGACCGGCGGCCGTCCCCACAGCAACCGGGACTGGTGGCCCAACCAGCTCGACCTCTCCGTGCTGCACGCGCACTCGTCGAAGGCCAACCCGCTCGGCCCGTCCTTCGAGTACGCCAAGGAGTTCGCCAAGCTCGACGTCGCGGCCCTCAAGCGCGACATCACCGAGGTGCTGACCACCTCGCAGGACTGGTGGCCGGCCGACTTCGGCCACTACGGCGGCCTCATGATCCGCATGAGCTGGCACGCCGCGGGCACCTACCGCATCCAGGACGGCCGCGGTGGCGCCGGTGACGGCGGTCAGCGCTTCGCCCCGCTCAACAGCTGGCCCGACAACGCCAACCTGGACAAGGCGCGCCGCCTGCTGTGGCCGGTGAAGCAGAAGTACGGCCAGAAGATCAGCTGGGCCGACCTGCTCGTGCTGGCGGGCAACGTGGCCATGGAGTCGATGGGCTTCAAGACCTTCGGCTTCGGCTTCGGCCGGATCGACACCTGGGAGCCGGAAGAGATCTTCTGGGGCCCCGAGGACACGTGGCTCGGCGACGAGCGCTACGTCTCGGACAACACGATGGCCGAGGGCGTCGGCGCCACCGAGATGGGCCTCATCTACGTCAACCCCGAGGGCCCGCGCGGCAACGCCGACCCGGTGGCGGCGGCCCACTTCATCCGCGAGACGTTCGCCCGCATGGCCATGAACGACGAGGAGACCGTCGCCCTCATCGCCGGCGGCCACACCTTCGGCAAGACGCACGGCGCGGCCCCGGCCGACAACCACGTCGGCCCCGAGCCCGAGGGCGCCCCGATCGAGGCGCAGGGCCTGGGCTGGCTGAGCACGCACGGCAGCGGCAAGGGCAAGGACACCATCACCAGCGGGCTCGAGGTCACCTGGACCGACAAGCCGACGCAGTGGAGCAACCGCTTCTTCGAGATTCTCTTCGGGTACGAGTGGGAGCTCACCACCAGCCCGGCCGGCGCCAAGCAGTGGGTGGCCAAGACCACCGACGAGATCATCCCGGACGCGTTCGACCCGGCCAAGAAGCACCGCCCGACGATGCTGACCACCGACCTGTCTCTGCGCATGGACCCGACGTACGAGAAGATCTCGCGCCGTTTCCTCGAGAACCCGGACGAGTTCGCGCTGGCCTACGCCAAGGCCTGGTACAAGCTGCTGCACCGCGACATGGGCCCGGTCAGCCGCTTCCTCGGCCCCGAGGTCGCCGAGCCGCAGCTGTGGCAGGACCCGGTTCCCGCCGTCGACCACGAGCTCGTGGGTGACGCCGACGTGGCCGCCCTCAAGGCCAAGGTGCTCGAGTCCGGCCTCACGGTCGCCCAGCTCGTGCAGGCCGCGTGGGCCTCGGCCGCCAGCTTCCGCTCCACCGACAAGCGCGGCGGCGCCAACGGCGCCCGCATCGCCCTCGAGCCCCAGCGCAGCTGGGAGGTCAACCAGGGCGTGGCGGCCACGATCGACGCCCTCAAGGGCATCCAGCAGGAGTTCAACGCGGCCGGCGCCGCCAAGATCTCGCTGGCCGACCTGATCGTGCTGGCCGGCTCGGCCGCCGTCGAGAAGGCCGCGAAGGACGCCGGCGCCGAGGTGACCGTGCCGTTCCGCCCGGGCCGCACCGACGCCACCCAGGAGCAGACCGACGTCGACTCGTTCCGCGTCCTCGAGCCCCGCGCCGACGGCTTCCGCAACTACCTGCGGCCGGGCGAGAAGACCCAGCCCGAGGTGCTGCTGATCGACCGGGCGTACATGCTCAACCTGACCGCCCCCGAGCTGACCGTGCTGCTCGGCGGTCTGCGGGCCCTCGGCAACAACGTCGGCGGCTCGCAGCACGGTGTGCTGACCGACAAGCCGGGCGTGCTCACCAACGACTTCTTCGCCAACCTGCTCAGCCCCGGCACCCGCTGGACGGCGTCGAAGGACGAGGAGCACATCTACGAGATCCGCGACCTGGCCACCGACCAGGTGAAGTGGACGGCCAGCGCGGTCGACCTCATCATCGGCTCGAACTCGCAGCTGCGGGCCCTGGCCGAGGTCTACGCCAGCGACGACGCCCGCGACAAGTTCGTGGCCGACTTCGTCGCCGCCTGGACGAAGGTCATGGAGCTCGACCGCTTCGACCTCGTCTGATTTCCCGTACGAAGTGACGGGCCCGGCCACTCAGGCCGGGCCCGCTGCTTTTACTGACCGTCGCGCCGGATGACCACTTTGGACGGCGCCTCGGTCCAGGCCGCCACCTCGCCGCCGGCCAGGCAGACGACCAGGCAGCCGTCGGCCCCCGCCACCGCCCACGACTCCGCCTCGGCGTGGGGCCCGACGCACAGGTCGAACCCGCCCTCGAAGCTGAGCGCCAGCTCGCCGCTGTCGCCCACTTCCGCCGTACGCACCACGTCCCCCAGCAGCAGGCCGAGCGCATCCGAGGGGCGGTCGCCGGGCTCGATCTCGACCCGCCCGACCGGACCGCCCAGCCGGGCCACGACCTCGATCATCACCCGCGTGTCACCCGAGAAGCCGAGCACCAGAGCCGGTCCGAGCTGCACGTAGTCCAGCCTCTGCCCGGCGAGCAGCTCGACCGCTCCCGCCCCCTGCGGACACCGTCCCGCCACCGCGGCTGGCACCATGACTACCTCGTTCTGCTCGTCGGAATCAGCGACCGCAGAAACGTAACTCCCGCTTTCATAAAGGATCCTTAAAGCGGAACAGTAAACAATACTTTCGGTAAATCCATCGCCCTTTGTCTATTTATTCGGGCGGGGAACTTCCGCGCCGCCGGCAGCGACTCATGAACCGTGCGGAGAAGTCTGGTGGCAGCGGGTGCGGCGGCCGTCGTCGCCCTGATCGCGGCGTTGCGGTTCGGCGGGGCGGTGGACGGCACGGTGCTGCCCGGCATCCCGAGCCCCGGCCCGGTCACCGAGTGGGCACTGCCCGTGCTGACGATGGTGGCGACCGTGCTCGGCGTGCTGACCGTCGGCCTCACCGCCACCGCGGCCTTCCTGTTGCCGGGCGACGGCCGCAGCGTCGCCGCCCACGGCTGGCTCCTGTTGCGACGCACGACCTGGCTGGCGCTGTTGTGGACGGCCACGTCACTGGCTCTGGTCGCCTTCACCGTGTCCGACGTGCTGGGTGTGCCGGTCGACCGGCTCGGCCGCTCGTCGGTGCTGAGCTTCGCGTTCTCGGTCTCGCAGGGGCAGTCGCTGATGTGGCAGGCCGGCCTCGCGCTCGCGGTGGCCGTCGCCTCGCGGGCCGGGCTGTCGCGCGGGGCCGCCGCGGTGACGGCCGTTCTGGCTCTGGCCGCGGTGCTGCCGCCCACTTTCACCGGTCACTCGGCCGGCGCGGGCAATCACCAGCTCGCCGTGAGCAGCCTGGCCCTGCACGTGCTGGCGGCGTCGCTCTGGGTGGGTGGTCTGGCCGGGCTTCTTCTCGTACGGCGTCATCGCCGTTTCAGTGAGACGGCGGGCCGCTACAGCCGGCTGGCCCTGGCCTGTTTCGTGGCCACCGCCGTCAGCGGCGTCGTCAACGCCGGGGTCCGGCTGGGGGAGTGGGGTGCAGTCTTCACTTCCCGGTACGGGGCTCTGGTGCTGCTCAAAGTGGTCGCCTTGCTCGCCGTGGGGGCGATCGGCGCCGCGCATCGAGCCCGCACGCTGCCGGCGCTGCGGGCGAGTGCTCCTTGGTCCTTCGTACGGCTGGCCGCGGGCGAACTGGTCGTGCTGGGCGCAGCCGTGGGCCTGGCCGTCGCCCTGTCGCGCAGCCCCACGCCGGTGCCCGAGACGGCGGTGGAACCCGACCCGCTCGTGGAACTGCTGGGCTTCGCCCGACCGGGGCCGCCCACCGCCGTACAGATGCTGGGAAACCCGCTCCCGGACATGTTCTTCCTGACGGTGGTCGCGCTCGGCATCTTCTTCTATCTGGCGGGCGTACGCCGGATGCGCCGCGCCGGCCATCACTGGCCTTTGAGCCGTACGCTGTCGTGGGTCGGCGGCCTGCTGGTGCTCGGTGCGTTCACCTGCCTCGGCGTGGCGAAGTACGCGTACGTATTGTTCAGCGCCCACATGGTGCAGCACATGGTGCTCTCGATGGTGGTGCCGATCCTGCTCGTCGGCGGCGCCCCCGTCACTTTGGCCCTGCGCACGCTGCGCCGCCCGGCCGATCCGCAAGTGCGTGGCGCCCGTGAATGGCTGCTGATCGCCTTGCACAGCCGCGCGATGCGGTTGCTCAGCCATCCGCTGGTCGCGCTCGGCATCTATGTGGCCGGCCTGTACGGGCTCTACATGGGCGGGCTGCTCGGCACGCTGATGCGGTACCACCTCGGGCACCTGGCCATGCTGGTCCACTTCGTGCTGGCCGGCTACCTGCTGTTCTGGGTGCTCATCGGCGTCGACCCGGGCCGCCGCCGCGTCCACCCGGCGCTGCTGGTCATCGTGCACTTCCTGGCCATGGTGGCGCACGCGTTCTTCGGGTTCGTGCTGCTGCAGTCCACGACGGTCATCGCCGCCGACTGGTACACCGCCGTGCACCCGCCGTGGGCGTCGTCCCTGCTGGCCGACCAGCATCTGGGCGCGGGCCTGGCCTGGGCCTTCGGTGAGCTCCCGGCCGCGGCGATCCTTCTTCTGCTCGTACGCCAATGGATCCGCTCCGACGAACGCGAGCAGGCCCGCCTCGACCGCGCCGCCGACCGGGCCGAGGCCTCCGGCGAGGACGACGACCTGGCCCGCTACAACGCCTTCCTGGCCGCCGCCGCCCACCCCACCTCCTACTCCACCGACCCCGCCGCGCGCTCGGCCGATGCCACTTCCCGCTCCGTCTCGCTCGCCCCCAGAGCCTCCTTCTCTGACGGCGCTGCCACCCCGCCGACATCCCGCTCTACCTCCTCGCCGACGCCCCGCTCTACCTCCTCGCCGACATCCCAACCTGCCTCCTCGCCAACATCTCAACCTGTCTCCTCGCCGTCATCTCAACCCGTCTCCCCGCCAACACCTCAACCCGCCTCCTCGCCCGACAATTCATGAAATCTCAGTTTCTGCCGGGAACTTTTTCGTTGCTCGATCAGACCAATGGGCATGCGAACCAACGTTCTTCGCGCGGCCGCCGCGCTCGCCGTGGCCACCCTCGGACTCGCCGGCTGTGGCGGCACCAGCAGTGACGCCGCGGCTCCGGCTCCGGCCCCTTCGGCCACCGCGGCCGCCTCCGCTTTGACCATCAAGGACCCGTGGGTGAAGGCCGGCCCGGCCGGCGAGATGACCGCCGCGTTCGGCACGCTGGTCAACGACACCGACGCCGACATCACCATCACCTCGGCCGAGTCCCCGGCGTCACCGCTCGAGCTGCACGAGATGACCATGAAGGACGGCAAGATGGTCATGCAGCCGAAGGAGGGCGGCTTCGTCGTCAAGGCCAAGGGCGACCACGAGCTCGCGCCCGGCGGCGACCACCTGATGTTGATGAAGCCCGCGAAGGCCATCGAGCCCGGCGACGAGCTGACCTTCACCCTGAAGCTGGCCGACGGCAACACCGTGCCGTTCACCGCCATCGCCAAGCCGTTCGCGGGTGCCGGCGAGAGCTACGACCCGGGCCACATGGCGCCGATGGAAAGCGCCGCTCCGTGACGTCTCGTCGCCACCTGCTGACCGGGGCCGCCGCGGCCGGTCTCGGCGCGGCGGCCGGCGGAGGCCTGGTCGCCGCCGCCCGCTCGGACACCCCCACCTCGGTCGCCGCAGTCGAGTCGCTGACCACCGGCACGTCCACGGTCCCGTTCTACGGCCCCCGCCAGGCCGGGGTGGCCGAGGACCCGCCCGCGCACGCCGCTTTCGTGGCGTTCACGCTGCCCGCCGGCACCGACCGGCGGGCACTCGGCCGGATGATGCGGCTGCTCTCCGACGACGCCGGGCGCCTGACCCAGGGCGTACCGGCGCTGGGGGACACCGACGCCACGCTCGCCCCGCTCCCGTCCCGCCTCACGGTGACCTTCGGATTCGGCACCGGCCTCTACCGCGCCGCCGGCCTCGAGTCACCCGTGGCCGACCTGCCCAAGTTCAAGATCGACCGCCTGGAGCAACGCTGGTCCGGCGGCGACCTGCTTCTGCAGATCTGCGCCGACGACCCGCTCACGGTCGCCCACACCCAGCGCATGCTCATCAAGGACGCCCGCCCGTTCGCCGCCGTCCGCTGGGTGCAGCAGGGCTTTCGCCGCAGCCCGGGCGTGCAGGCCCCCGAGCACACCCAGCGCAACGTCATGGGCCAGCTCGACGGAACCGCCAACCCGCGCGGCGCCGAGATCGACCCGGCCGTGTGGAACGACGACGGCTCGACAACCTTGGTCGTACGGCGAATGCGCGCCGAAATCGAGAAGTGGGACATCCTTTCCGTGGCCGACAAAGAAAACGCCGTCGGCCGCCGCCTCGACTCCGGCGCACCCTTGAGCGGCACCCAGGAACACGACGAGCCCGACTTCACCAAGCTCGACGCCAGCGGCCTCCCGGCGATGCCCGACTTCTCTCACGTGACCCGAGCCCGCGTCACCGACCCCAGCCTGAAGTTGCTCCGCCGCCCCTACAACTACGACGGCGTACCAAACGCGGCCGGCCAGCCCGACTCGGGCCTCATCTTCGCCTCGTACCAGAAGGACGTCGCCCGCCAGTTCATCCCCATCCAGCAACGCCTGGCCGACAAGGACGTCCTCAACGAATGGATCACCCCCATCGGCTCGGCCGTCTTCGCCATCCCACCCGGCTGCACCGACGCAGGCTGGATCGGCGACCAGGTCCTGGGATGAGGCTCGTCTCGCCGCTTGCGCGCGGTGCCCGCCTGCGGCCTCTGTCATCGGGACCGGCGGCGCCTCCCCATGCGGCCGGAGTGCGCCGCTTTCTCGTGGCAGCAGTCGCTTTCGTCGCGGTGCTGGCCGTCGCCTCGCCCGCCTGGGCTCATGCTCAACTGGTGGCGGCCACGCCATCCCAGGACGCCACCCTGACCGCGTCTCCCGCGACCGTGGAACTCACCTTCAGCGAAGACCTGAATCCCGAGTTCGTAACGGTGGCGCTCAGCAACGCGACCCGCCAACGCCTGCCCACGTCCACGCCGTCGGTGGCCGGGCCGACCGCGACGGTCACGCCCGGCGGCCCGCTTGTCGACGGCGTCTACACGGTCGCCTACCGCGTCGTATCGGCCGACGGTCATACAGTCCAAGGCTCGTACGATTTCACCGTGGGCACCCCGGCCCAGCCTGTCGCAGCGGCGCGGGCGAGCACCCCCAGTGGCCTCCCGTGGTTCGTTCTCGCCGGCCTCGGTGTGCTCGGGCTGGCGCTGGCCGGGGCCGCCGCCTACTTCTACGCCTTCGGCCGCCGGAAGCGCCCCTGACAGCCGCGGTGTGGCTCGATGCTCGGCGTTGCCGGCGAAACGCGTTGGCGGCGCGTTGTCCCCCGTAATGTGGCAGCGTGTTCGCGCTTGAGATGGGTTCCGGCACCCCGGTCGTGCTCCTGCACGGGTTCGGTCTCGACCATCGCAGCCTGCTCCCGCTGGATCCGATCTTCGAGCACTGGCGCCGCATTTACCTGGACATGCCCGGCGCGACCGCCACACCGGCGGGCGCGATCGCCAGCTCGCAAGAGGTGGCCGACGCGGTGGTGGCCGAGATCGTGGCCCATGTCGGCAAGGAGCCGTTCGCGGTTCTGGGCAGCTCGTTCGGCGGGATGATCGCTCGCTATGTGGCTCACGAGCTTCGTCCTCAGGTCCTTGGCCTGGCCACCCTGGCCGGCGTTTTTGTTGTCCCGCGGGCCGACCGAGCCGTGCCGCCCCGAACAGTCCTCAAGCACGAGCCCGACATCGTGCCGCTCCTGGGATCAGCCCTGCCCATGTACCGCGAAGACGCCGTGGTGGAGTCGACGGACGACGCGCGAGCTTTCGTGCAGTACGTCCTACCCGGCGTGGAGGGCGCCGACCAGGCCGCACTGGCCCGCATCGCCGCGAACTACTCGCTGGCCCGTGAACCGGAAGACGCCCACCCCGAGCCGTTCCTGCCGCCGGCCTTGCACATAACCGCCCGCCAGGATGATGTGGTCGGCTACACAGACGCTTGGAACCGCCTCGAGCACTATCCGCGCGCGTCCTTCGCTGTGCTCGATTCCGCTGGGCACAATGTGCTATTTGAGCAGCGCGCTCTGTGTGCCGCGTTAGTGGCTAACTGGCTGGCCCGGATCCGCCAGAACGTGTAGTTGGCGGGCTCAGGATTCGTGTCCGCTGCCACGGCTGCGGCTGAAAAGGCTTAAGACCCTGGGGCTTCGCCCCAGACCCCAACCGCCTGGGGAGATGGAAAAGACGTAACTGCGTGAGCTTGGCTGT
>NZ_JAPNTZ010000010.1 GCF_026626335.1 Paractinoplanes pyxinae
TGACAGGGTGGGCCTACTGTCGTTCAAGGGCTCAATGTGCCGAGCCGGCTGCGACCCGCTAATTGGTTCTGAGCCGTGTCTACACCGTCAGCGAATTCGTCGGATCGGGCACGTCGAACGGCGAGTGCGTAGACAGAGAAATGGGCGCCCCGACAGAGGGGTGCGCCCATTCTGCGTACGGAAATCAGCGGGTCTCGGTGGCGTTGCGGAGGGCCAGCATCAGGGGAGCGGCGTCCTCGGGGGTGCGGTTGTTGAACATGGCCAGGGCCAGGCTGCCGTGGTCGGCCCAGCCGCACACGGTCAGGTCGCCGTCCGCGGACTTGGTGATGCCGCACCTCATCGTGCCGTCGAGCGGGCCCGCGTCGACATCCTTCAGGTTGGTCACCGCGCCTTCGTCGTCGGAGATCAGGTTCATGGCGGCGTCCAGGTCCTTGCCCGGCGTCCAGATCAGGCCGGTGCCGGCCAGGAAGAGCACGTTCTTGTCGGGCGACTCGTTGTAGACGGCGCCATAGGTGTGGTCGAGATCCACCTCGGCGGCCAGGGCCGTCCGCAGGTAGTCGGCCGTGCGGGCGCCGTCCTGGGAGTAGTCGAGGCTGAGCGGCCCCACGCTCGGCTGGATCTCGAGCTTCGCGTGCCGCTGGGCGATGATGCGCCAGCTGGTGAACGCGAGCATCGCCACGGCCACCAGCGCGAGCAGCAGCAGAACCGAGATCACCACCCGCCGTACGCGACCCCGGGGTTTGACCTTGGCCGGCGCCTCGGGATCGTCGTGGTCGAACAGGTCGTCGTCGGAGGACGAAGCGGGAGGCGGCGTGCCGATGTCGATCGGGTTGGGGCCGGGTTCGGGCATTGCTGGAGAGTAGCAACGGGTGGCGATGCGAATTCGGGGTTCCGCCGCGACATCCGTAGACTTGTCGGGTGACCGAGACGACCCAGCACCGCACCCCCGACAGCCGGCCCACCGGTGGCCTCTCCGCGCAGTACCAGCCGGGTGAGGTAGAGCAGCGGCGGTACGAGAATTGGGTATCGCAGGGCTACTTCACGGCCGACCCGGCGAGTGACAAGCCCCCGTTCTCGATCGTGATCCCGCCGCCCAACGTGACCGGCTCGCTGCACGTCGGCCACGCGCTCGACCACACCATCCAGGACACCCTTTCCCGCCTCAAGCGGATGCAGGGCTTCGAGGTGCTGTGGCTGCCGGGCATGGACCACGCCGGCATCGCCACCCAGAACGTGGTCGAGCGTCAGCTCGCCGCGCAGCAGCTGTCCCGCCACGACCTCGGCCGCGAGAAGTTCGTCGAGAAGGTGTGGGAGTGGAAGGCGCAGTCCGGTGGGGCCATCCTCGGGCAGATGCGCCGCCTGGGCGACTCCGTGGACTGGTCGCGCGAGCGGTTCACGATGGACGAGGGCCTGTCCCGCGCCGTCCAGACGATCTTCAAGCGGCTGTACGAGGACGAGCTGATCTACCGGGCCAACCGGATCATCAACTGGTGTCCCCGCTGCCTGACCGCGCTCAGCGACATCGAGGTGGAGCACACCGACGACGAGGGCGAGCTCGTCTCGATCCGCTACGGCGAGGGCGAGAACGCGATCGTCGTGGCCACCACCCGGGCCGAGACGATGCTGGGCGACACCGCCGTGGCCGTCCACCCCGACGACGAGCGCTACAAGCACCTGATCGGCACCGAGGTCGAGCTGCCGCTCACCGGCCGGCGCATCCCGATCGTGGCCGACGAGCACGTCGACCCGTCGTTCGGCACCGGCGCGGTCAAAGTGACCCCGGCCCACGACCCGAACGACTTCGAGATCGGCCAGCGGCACGACCTGCCCAGCATCACCATGATGGACGAGCGGGCGGTCGTCACCGTGCACGGCCCGTTCGAGGGGCTGGACAGGTACGAGGCCCGGCCCGCCATCGTTGCCGCGCTGCGCGAGGAGGGGCGGATCGTCGCCGAGAAGCGGCCCTACGTGCACTCGGTGGGTCACTGCTCGCGCTGCAAGACCACGGTCGAGCCGCGGCTGTCGCTGCAGTGGTTCGTCAACACCGGGCCGCTGGCCAAGGCGGCCGGTGACGCCGTGCGCGACGGCCGGGTCAGCATCGAGCCGGCCGAGCTGTCCAAGCGCTACTTCGCCTGGGTCGACAACATGCACGACTGGTGCATCTCGCGCCAGCTGTGGTGGGGTCACCGCATCCCGGTCTGGTACGGGCCGGACGGCGAGGTCGTCTGCGTCGGGCCGGACGAAGAGCCGCCGGCCGGCTTCACCCAGGACGAGGACGTGCTCGACACCTGGTTCTCGTCGGCCCTGTGGCCCTTCTCGACCATGGGCTGGCCCGAGCGTACGCCGGAACTCGAGAAGTTCTACCCGACCAGCGTGCTCGTCACCGGCTACGACATCCTCTTCTTCTGGGTCGCCCGGATGATGATGTTCGGCCTGTACGCGATGGACGACGTGCAGCCGTTCAACGTGGTCAACCTGCACGGCATGGTGCGCGACGGCCACGGCAAGAAGATGTCGAAGTCGTTCGGCAACGTGGTCGACCCGCTGGACTGGATCGAGCGCTACGGCGCCGACGCCACCCGCTTCACGCTGGCTCGCGGGGCCAACCCGGGCTCGGACGTGCCGATCAGCGAGGAGTGGTGCCAGGGCTCCCGCAACTTCTGCAACAAGCTGTGGAACGCGACCCGCTTCGCGCTCATGAACGGCGCGACCGTCGAGGGCGAGCTGCCCCCGGCGGAGGAGCTGTCGGCCATCGACAAGTGGATCCTCTCGCGCCTGCAGCACGTGATCGGTGAGGTGGACGAGTACTTCGCCACCTACGAATACGCGAAGGTCTGCGACACGCTCTACCACTTCGCGTGGGACGACGTCTGCGACTGGTACCTCGAGCTCTCGAAGCCGGTGCTCGCGGGTTCCGAGGCGGCCAACAGCCAGCGGGTTCTCGGGCATGTGCTCGACCAGTTGCTGCGCCTGCTGCACCCGGTGATCCCGTTCGTCACCGAGGAGCTGTGGGTGGCCCTGACCGGCGGCGAGACCGTGGTGAAGGCGCAGTGGCCGGCCATCGACAAAGAGCTGATCGACGACGCCGCCGAGGAAGAGCTGGCCGCCCTGCAGAAGGTGGTCACCGAGGTCCGGCGCTTCCGCTCCGACCAGGGCCTCAAGCCGAGCCAGCGGGTCTCGGCCGCGCTCACCGGCCTGGGCAACGTCGGCATCGACACGCACGAGCCGCTGATCCGTTCGCTGGCCCGCCTCGACGCGCCCGGCGACGGCTTCACGGCCACGGCGACGCTGGCCGTGTCCGGGGCGATCACGGTCGACCTCGACACCCGGGGCACGATCGACGTGGCGGCCGAGCGGGCCCGGCTCGAGAAGGACCGCACGGCGGCCGAGAAAGAGGCGGCGCAGTGCCGGGCCAAGCTCGGCAACGAATCGTTCATCGGCAAGGCGCCCGAACAGGTCGTCACGAAGATCAAAGACCGGCTCGCGACGGCCGAGGCGGACCTCACGCGAATTGCCGCGGCCCTGGAAGCGTTGCCTACAGCATGAGCACTTACGAAGAGGTGGTGGCCGCGCTCGACGGGCGCGGCTTCACCCGCATGGCGTTCGACATGCAGAAGATCCGCGACCTCATGGACGTGCTCGGCAGCCCCCAGCGGGCCTACCCGGCCATCCACCTGACCGGCACCAACGGCAAGACCAGCACCGCCCGCATGATCGACGCGCTGTTGCGGGCGCACGGCCTGCACACCGGCCGCTACACCAGCCCGCACCTCGAAACGGTCCGCGAGCGGATCAGCCTCGACGGCGAGCCCATCTCGGAGGAGCGCCTCGCGGCCACGTACGACGAGGTCGCGCCCCTGGCCGAGCTGATCGACGCCCGCAACTCCGAACCGCTCACCTACTTCGACATGACGACCGCCATGGCGTACGCGGCCTTCGCCGACGCCCCGGTCGACATCGCCGTGGTCGAGGTGGGCCTGGGCGGCGAGGAGGACGCGACGAACGTCATCGACGCGGGCATCGCGGTGATGACGCCGATCGGGCTCGACCACACCGAATGGCTGGGCGACACGATCGAGGACATCGCCTGGGCCAAGGCCGGCATCATCCACAAGGGCGCCACGGTGATCTCGGCCCTGCAGACCGAGGAGGCCATGCGGCCGATCCTCGAGCGCTGCGCCGAGATGAGCGCCACCCTGGCCCGCGAAGGCAGCGAGTTCGGCGTGATCGAGCGGACCCAGGCGGTCGGCGGTCAGGTGCTGCGGCTGCAGGGCCTGGGCGGCGTGTACGACGAGGTGTTCCTGCCGCTCTTCGGCGCGCACCAGGCCCAGAACGCGGCGATCGCGCTCGCGGCGGTCGAGGCCTTCCTCGGCGCGGGCACCGACCGGCAACTCGAGATTGACCTCGTACGCGAAGGGTTTGCCCAGGTCGATTCGCCGGGACGCCTGGAAAGGGTGCGCAGCGCGCCGACCATCCTGCTCGACGGCGCCCACAACCCGCACGGCATGGCGGCGACGGTGAGCGCGCTCGAGGAAGAGTTCGCGTTCCGGCACCTGGTCGCGGTGGTGGCCGTGCTGGGCGACAAAGACGTCTCCGGGCTGCTCGACCTGCTCGAGCCGGTGGCGGCGCGCATCGTCGTCACCCAGAACAGCTCGCCGCGGTCGATGCCGGTGGACGAACTGGCCCAGCTGGCGACCGACATCTTCGGCGAGGACAGGGTGACCGTCACGCAGAACATGCCCGACGCGATCGAGGAAGCCGTGGTGATCGCCGAGGAGGACGCGTCCGGCGAGCTCAGCGGCGTCGGCGTGATCATCACCGGTTCGGTCGTCACGGTGGCCGACGCACGGAAGCTGCTGAAGCGTTGACCGAGCCCGAGACCCCTCGATCGGGGCTTCGCAACCCCCAGGCCGCCGTGCGGGGCCTGGGGGCCGGCACGCTCGTGCTCGAGGCGATCGTGCTGCTGCTCGCCATCCAGCCCATCCGGGTCATGGGCGGCCACCTCAGCGGCTGGGGCGTCGCGTCGGTGATCGCGCTGGCCGTCGTCGCGATCCTGCTGGCCGGCCTGATGCGCCGATCGTGGGCCTGGAACGCCGGCACCGCCGTCCAGGTGCTGCTGCTGGCCAGCGGCCTGTTCCACTGGTCGCTGGCCGCGCTCGGCCTGATCTTCGGGGCCGCCTGGGTGTACGCGTTGTATGTGCGGCGCTCGATTCTGGGCTAGCGGTCAGCGGATGGCCCGCCACTGGGTGATCGCGATGTTGTGGTCGTCGGGGTCGCGGAAGGTGGCCGACCACAGTTCGAGCCGGTCACCCCGGTTGACCGGGCGCGGCGGGTGCACGAACTCGACGCCCTTGGCCTGAAGCTCCTGATAGACGGCCTCGACGTCGCCCACCTCGAGGTTGAGGTAGATCAGGCGGCCGGCTTCGCTGGAAAGATCGTTCACCGTACGCAGGACGAGCCGGGTGTCGCCGGAGGCGAGCACGGCGCTGCCCTCCCCGCTGTCGATCTCGAAGAACCCGAGGGTGTCCCGATAGAACGCGGCCGACCGGGCAAGGTCGGTGACCAGCACGGTGATGCCCACGCCGTGAATCGCACCGGCCGGACCGGGCCGCGCGCTCGGATAAGCGGTGATCACATCGGCGGCGCGGTCGTCCGGCTCGGGGGTGCCCGCCAGGTCACCCCACGGGCCGCGATCCGACGCCGCCGCGGCCGCAGCGGCCGCCGCGAGGGCAGCAGCGGCCGGTGACGGCTTCGGGCGGCCCGAGGTTGCGGTTGATTCCCGGCCTGCCGCTGCGGCGGGATTGCCTTCGGTCTGGGCATCCGGCCCGGCTCCGGCTGAAGCCGTGGAGGAGGGCCCGGCCGCGGGGCTTGCTTCGGCTGAATCTGTCGGCGAAGCCGCGGGTGTGGCCGCTGGTTTTGCTTGAGCTGACGCTGTCGGCGAGGGCGCCGGTGCGGGCGAAGCTGCGGGTACGGCCGCCGGTCCTGCTTGGGCCGACGCTGTCGGCGAGGACGCCGCGTCGGATGCGGCTTCAGGCGTGGATGAGGTTGCGGCGGCAGGCATGGGTGCGGCCGTCGACTCGGTTTGGGACGGGTCTGTGGGTACTGGGCCGGTCTCGGCTGGAGGGGTTCGGGTGGGGGGAGGCAGGCGGACGGACGTCTCTTCGTCCACGTACGTCTGCTTCGGGTAGAAGACCCGGGGTGGCGCTTCGTCGGCGGCCTGCTGAGTGGCCGTGGGCGGTGGTTCGGAGGCGGCGGGGGAGCGGTCGCTCTTGCCGACCTTCTTCACGGCGGCGGTCACGGCACCGATCGCGCCCGCCAGCAGCCCGGCCGACTTGCCTGATCCGGCGGCCGGCGTCTCGGGGGTGAATCGGGGCCGGTCCGTGTCGGAGAACGCCTCGGACCGGGCGCCGGCGGTCTCGTCCGGCGTGGCTGCTGGGCGGTCGTGCTCGCTCCGCGTTGCAGCGGGCTGGTCATGCTCGTCCGGCGCGGCCGCTGAAAGGTCGTGCTCGCTCCACGCGGCTGCGGGCCGATCGTGCTCGTCCGGCGCGGCTGCGGGGCGGTCGTGCTCGTTCCACGTGGCCGTGGGTCGGTCGCGCTCGTCTGGCGTGGCCGTGGGCCTGTCGCGCTCGTCCGGCGTGGCTGCGGGGCGGTCGTATTCGTTCCGCGTTGCCGTGGGGCGATCGGGCTCGTCCGGCGTAGCCGCGGTCGGGTTGTGAGGGGGCGCGTCCGCGGGCGGGTGCGGCGTGAAGACGGGCCGGCCGGCCTGGTCGGCAAGCAGGTCGTCGTCTTGGGGCGGAGTCGCGGAGGGGCGGCCGGGTGGAGCTGCGGCGGGCCTGTTGTCCGTGTTCGCGGGCGGTGGGGGCGCCGGGGAGGCGACGACGGGCGGGAACTCCTCGGTGGGGGTTGTGGCGTCGTGGGCCGCGTTGGTCACGAACCGGGTGCTCGGCGGCGGGGCGATCAGGTCTTCGTCGCGGGCTCGGGCGGCGGCCGGGTTGTCCTCCGGGGGGACGTCGGGGTCGGCGTCGAGCGGGAGGTCGATCTCGTCGTCGGGCGCTGGGCGGGGGCCCGGTGTTCCCGGGCGGGCGGTGGCGGGCTCGGGAGCTGTCGGCGGCGGGGTCGACGGTGGCGGCGCCGTGGGGAACGAGCCGACCGGCGACGGTGTGGGCGGGGCCGAGGTGGCGGTGGGCTCCGGACGCCGGTGCGGTGACGGGGCCGGCGGCTCGTCGAGCGGCAGGTCGGTGTCGAAGGAGTCGTCGGGGTGGGGCTCGCGCTGAGAAGGAGTGGCCTGCTCGGCGGTGGCGGTAGCGGCGCCGCGGGGGCGTGGATGCGGGTGCGGGCTGGGGCGGCGTCGCCCGGCCGCGCCTGCAGCGGCACCCGCGGCCGCGCCGGCGGCTGCCCCGGCTGCCACGTTCGCGCCTACCCGGCCCTTGTCCGCGCCGACGTCGGGCGAGTCGGATTCATCGGCAGACGAGTCTGCGCGCGAAGAGGGGGAGTCGGCATCGGCATACGACTGGCCGGCGGCGGCCCGGGCGGGGTAGGGCGAGTCGGCTTCCTCGCGAGGTGAGCTCGTTGCGGAGGACGGGCCACTGGTGGCCCGGGTGGAGTCCGCGGTGGCGTAGGGAGAGTCCGCCTCGTCGCGGGGTGAGCTCGTCGCGTAGGACGGGCCGGTGGGGTCGTCGGCCGAGTCGGGGCGGGCGTAGGGCGACTCGGCGGCGCGAGCGGGCTCGGGCGCGTCGGGCGCGTAGGGGGAGCTCTTGGCGCGGCGGGGAAGCTGGGACGGGCTTTCGTCGTGGTCGACGAACTCGCCCTCGACCACCTTGCCGGCTGGGGTGTCGCGGACGACCACCGGGCTCTCCGAGTACTCCTCGGAGTCGAGGTTGGCGGCCGGGCCGGAAGGGCCGCCTGCGGCCGGGCCGGGTGGCGGTGGCGGTGGCGGCGGGGAACTGCCCGGCGGTGGGGGTGGCGGCTCGTCGGGGCCGCGGCCCCACGTGCGGTCGCGGCCGGCCCACGGGGGTGGCTCGACGTCGCCCAGCAGGTCGGCGTCCAGGTCGGCGTCGGGCTCGTCGTCGTCGAAGTCGGTGACCGGGGGCGGGGGCGGGTCGGCGCCTCGCTCGCGCGGGGCTGCCTCGTCCCAGTTGATTTTGACTCGGCGCAGGTCGTCGACGTCGACCGTGATCGGCAGCGTGTCGCCGGGCTCGGGCCACTTCACGACCGGGATGCGGGACTCGTTGATCTCGACCTCGCGGGTCGGCAGGCCGGGCGCCACGATCACCGCCTGGATGCGGGCGCGCGCGTAGACCGCCGTCGTCATGGGCCGGGGCGTGATCGACGAGACCTCGGCCGTGCCGGCCACCCAGGCCCGGGCCCCACGGCGTACGACGTTGACGACGCCGAGCGCGACCGCCAGGCCCAGCAGGGCCACCCCGAAGATGACCACCCCCAGGCTGGACATGCCGAAACCCAGCGCGACCACGAAGACCGCGATCGTGCCCGCGACCGCCGCGACCAGCTTCCGTGCCGGCGCGATCGGACGTCCGGTCTGGTTTGCCAATGTGGACCTCCCGCTCGTACCCGTCAGGTTATTGCCCGGCACATTGTGAGCGAAAGTGCGGTAGTCCCGGCGTTGGCGCTCGTCGCTTTCCCGGTACCGATAGGCTGAAACTCAGCCCCTCACCTGTACTGGAGGAACTTCGTGTCCAGCCCCATCGAGCGTTCGCTCGTGCTCCTCAAGCCCGACGCGGTCCGGCGCGGTCTGCTCGGCGAGATCCTCGGCCGGTTCGAGCGCAAGGGTCTGGTGGTCGAGGCGCTGGAGCTGCGCACGATGGACGCGGCGCTGGCCGACCAGCACTACGCCGACCACGTCGAGAAGGCGTTCTACCCGCCGCTGAAGCAGTTCATGACCTCGGGTCCGCTGGTCGCGCTGGTGCTCTCGGGCGACGAGGTGATCGAGGTCGTGCGGGCCATGATCGGCTCGACCGACGGCCGCAAGGCGGCCGCCGGCACGATCCGCGGCGATTTCGCGCTGTCGAACCGGGAGAACCTGGTGCACGCCTCCGACTCGCCGGAGAGCGCCCAGCGCGAGCTCGCCCTCTGGTTCCCCAAGCTCTGAGCGGCTAGAGGGCGTCGAGCGACGCCCGCCGGCGCGACTCGACCTCGAAAATCTTGAGCAGCACGACGGCCGCGACCGCGTAACCCGCCCCGACCAGCAGTTCCTGGCCGAGCGCGGGTGCGGCCGCGGCCAGTCCGTCTCCGGCCGCGAGCCGCCGGGCTGCCTCCGCCGCGTGCGTGATCGGCAGGTAGTGCCCGACCGTCACCATCCAGCCGGGCAGGTTCCCGGCCGGCACGTTCACGCCGGTGAGCAGCAGCAACAGGGCGACCGAGACGTTCGAGACCACCCACACGTCGCGGAACCGCAGGCCCAGGGCGCCCAGCGTGAGCCCGAAGAACCCGCACGCCAACGAGCCGGCGGCCATGGCCAGGAACAGCCCGGGCACGGCGTCGAGAGGGATGCGGAGACCCAGCAGCGCCGCGCCCACGCTCAGGGTCACCACGGCGATGAGAAGACCATTTCCCGCGTACGGCAGAACCCGCCCCCAGAAAATCGCGGTGCGGCTGCGGGGCGACAGCAGCACATGCCCGAGCGTGCCGAACCGCCGCTCGTTGGCCACCGCCATGGTGCCGCCGAACACGCAGGCCAGCGACGCGGTCAGCACGGCGTTGCCGACGATGTAGAACCGGTCGTCGGCCACCTGCAACTGCCGGCCCAGGTAGGCGAAGAACAGCAACTGGAACAGCGGCCCGACCAGCAGCGTGCCGACGAACATGCCGGGCGTGGTCCAGTTGAACAGGGCGCGGTAGGCGATCACGCCGCCCACGGTCATCAAACGAAGAGTCTTCATTCCGAGCCTCCCGGGCATGCCCTCCTGGCCCTCGCCGGCGGGGCCGTCGTCAGGTGCGGCAACTGCCGCTCGGTGCAGTCGGTCATGCCAGCGCCAAAGTTGCGGCCGCGCGGGCGCGGCGTTCGACATGGGTGAGGGCGAGACCGCCGAGGGCCAGGCAAAGCAGGCTGATGCCGAGGCAGATGCCGACCGACGGCCAGACCGGCCCGCCGCTCGTGGCCTCGCGCAACGCCCGGGCACCCCAGGTGGTGGGCAGGATCGCGGCGATCGGCCCGGTCCACGAGGGCAGCACGGTGATCGGCACCAGCATGCCGGAGACCAGCCACACCGGGTATTCGAGCGTGTTGGCCAGCGCGTTGGCGTTGCGCATGAGCACGAACGTGGCCGCCAGCAGCAGGCCGAACATGCCGAGTGCGATCACACAGACCACCGACGCCACGACGAATGCGGCCGGGTGCGCGAAGTCGAGACGTATCCCGTACAGGAAACGACCCCAGACCAACGTGGCGAGCAGGGCGTAAATGCCGGTGAGGCCGGTGGCGATCGTGATGGGGAGGATGACGAGCACGGGCCGCCGCGGCGCCAACATGATCATTTCGAGCGTGCCCATCCAGCGCTGACCCTGGATGGCGCCGCCCGAGCCGAACAGCACTGACGACCAGACGCCCATCACTCCGGCGCCGACCGCGGCCTCGAGCAGCCGATGTTGTTCGCCGCCGGCGCGGAACAGGTACACGGCGAGGGTGGCCTGCACGATCGGCACGATCAAGGTGATCGCGATCTCGAAGGGCGAGCGGCTGATCTGCTTGATGTGCAGCAGCGTGCCGACCACGAGCAGCCTGAGCACATTCATGCCGCGCTCACGATCGCCACGTACGCGTCCTCGAGCGTCGGCTCCCGGCTGTCCACCCGGCCGAGGCGGATGCCCGCCAACTCCCGCAGCACGTCACCTTGGACATCCACGTGCGCATCCGAGTGGACGGTCAGCAATTGCAGGGCTCCACGGGCTTCAACTGCGGTTTCCCGTACGCCGGGCAGCCCCCGAAGTGCGTCGACCGCACTCTCGGGAACTCCGTACGCCTCCACTTCGACCACCCGGCGCCCGTCGGCCCGGTGGCGTAGTTCGGCCGGTGTGCCCAGGGCCTGGATCTGCCCGTCGGCGATGACCGCGATCCGGTCGCACAGCTCGTCGGCCTCGGCCATGTAGTGGGTCGTCAGCAGCACGGTCGTCCCGGTCGAGGCCAGGTCGGACACCGTACGCCGAAGCTCGCGGGCCGCCACCGGGTCGACCCCGATCGACGGCTCGTCGAGGAACAGCACGTCCGGGGAGTGCAGCAAACCGCGCGCGATGTGCAGCCGCTGCCGCATGCCGCGCGAATACCCCTCGACGCGTTCACCCTCGCGGCCGGACAGCCCGACCAGCTCCAGCAGCTCGGCGATGCGCCGCTTCTGATCGCGCGGGGCAACGCCGTACAGCTCGGCGAAGTAGCGCAGATTGTCCAGCGCGGACAGCCGGTCGTAGAGGCCGCGGTCGCCGCCGAACACGTAGCCGATCCTGCGGCGTACGTCCCGGGTCTCTTTCTCGACGTCGAAGCCGCACACCCGGGCCGTGCCCGAGGTCGGGATGAGCAGGGTGTTCAGCATCTTGATGGTGGTCGTCTTGCCGGCGCCGTTCGGTCCCAGCAGCCCGAACAGCTCGCCCCGGCCGACTGTGAAGGTCACCCCGCGGACCGCCTCGACCTCGGTGCGCTTCGGCTTGAGCCAGCCCGTGCGCGCCTTGTAGGTCCGGCGTAGATCGTGCGCCTCGATGGCGTTGTCGCTCCCCATGCGGGCCAACGCTAGGGAATCGACCGACGTCTAGGAAACGAATTCGGTACGGGCCGAATCCTCACCGAGCAGCGTCACCAGGGCCGTGCCGGCCGGCTCGAGACCGTAGAGAACTCGGCGCCCGGCCCGGCGGCGGTGCACCACCCCGGCCGCGAGCAGACCGGCCAGATGTTCCGAGATCGTGCTGGGAGCCAGGCCGAGCGTCGTGGCCAGGCCGGTCGTGGTGGCCGGGACGGTCAGAGCGCGCAGCACGGCGGCCCGTCCCCGCCCCAGCAACACGGACAGGCGGTCGTCAGCCGGTCGCGCCGCCGGCGCATCGGCCAGCACGGCCGCGCCCCGCGACTGGTAGGTGACCATGACCAGGTCGGGCTGATCGCCCGAACACATCAGCGCGCCCCGCGAGAAGATCAGCGGCACCAGCAGCAGCCGCTGGTTGACCGCGGTGAACGCCTGCTCCAGCGGCTTCTTGAGGGTGAGAACCGGCCGCTCCCACCGAATGCGCTCGTGCAGCTGGGCGAGGAGCGCGTCCGGCCCGTCCGCGGCCAGAGCCCGGGCCCGCAACAGCACCTCTTCGTCGAGCGCGGCCCGCATGGCCGGCCAGTACGGCGCGATCGCCGCGTCCCAGTACTCCTGCACCCCGTCGGCCAGCTTGTCGAGCGCCGCCTGCCGGTCGTTCCGGAAGGGGCGCAGCACCGGCAGCACGTCGCCGTCCGGATAGTGCTTGGCCAGCTCGGCCTCGATCACCTCGGCCGGGGTGGCCCGCAGGAGGTCGAGTTGCTCGCCGATGGTGGGCATCGCGGTGACGGGCGGCGGGCAGAGAAAGTCCGGCGAGACCGACGGCAGATCGCAGTAGAGCGACACCGGCCCGGTCAGCGAACGCGCCCGCTGCGCCCACGCCTCGTACGGCCAAGGCACGCCCGCCGGATTCCGCTGCAACAGAGCCAAACTGCACATGACCTCGGCCAACGGGCTGATCGCGATCCGCGTACGAGAAAGCGTCCGCTCATCAATCTCCATCCGAATCACACGGCCACCTTAGAACGCCGGGCCACAAACCAAGTTCCCTCACCCTGTACGCACGACTAGTGTGCACGAGGTGGTGGTTCTGAACGCGGACTCGGCTGAGACGATTCGGCGTACGCACTCGCGCTACTTCAAGAGCCTGGGTGAGATGGCGCGAAGCTGACCCGGTCATCGATCTCGATGCGGATCTCGCCGGTGGTGTTCAGGGTGCGGACACCCGCCGGTCAACCGGGATCGATAGGCATCATGGTATGACTTCGATCTCACGAAGGAACCTGCTGCGCGCGGGCGTTGCCGGTGGCGTGGCCGGCCTGGCCGGCGGGGCGCCCGCGTTCTCCTCGGCGGGCCACCGGCCCGTCCTCACCCACGGCGTCCAGAGCGGCGACCCGTTGGGCAACTCGGCCGTCGTCTGGAGCCGGGCCGACCGGCCCGGGCGGCTCTGGGTGCAGGTCAGCAAGCGGCCCGACTTCCGCGGGTCGCGGGTGTTGCGCGGGCCTATCGTCACGCCGGACTCCGACTTCACCGGGAAGCTCACGCTGCGTGGGCTGCCCTCGGGCGAGCAGCTCTACTACCGGGTGCGGGCCGAGAGCCTGGAGCGGCCCGGCCTGTTCGGCGCCCCGGTCAGCGGCTCGCTGCGGACCGCGCCGTCGCGTCGCCGGGACGTCCGGTTCGTCTGGACCGGTGATGTGGTCGGCCAGGGGTGGGGCATCGACCCGGCGTACGGCGGACTGAAGATTTTCGAGTCGATGCGCCGCCGCCGGCCGGACTTCCTGCTGCACAGCGGCGACACGGTCTACGCCGACGGGCCGCTGACCGAGACGGTGGCGCTGCCCGACGGCCGGGTCTGGCGCAACCTGGTCACCGAGGAGAAGCTGAAGGTCGCCGAGACGCTCAAGGAGTATCGCGGCCAGTACGCCTACAACCTGCTCGACCAGGCCTACCGGGCGTTCGCCGCCGAGGTGCCGCAGATCAACCAGTGGGACGACCACGAGGTGACCAACAACTGGTACCCGGGGGAGATCCTGGACGACGCCCGCTACACCGAGAAGCGGGTCGACGTGCTGGCCGGGCGGGCCCGTCAGGCGTACCACGAGTGGGTTCCGACGCCGATGCGCAGCGGGCCGGTCTACCGCAAGATCTCGTACGGGCCGCTGCTCGACATCTTCGTGCTCGACATGCGCACCTTCAAGGACGTCAACGACGGCAACACGTACGCCGATCCGAACCGTGGCCTGCTCGGTCGGGAGCAGCGCGAGTGGCTGATCCGCGGCCTGCGCGAGTCGAAGGCGACCTGGAAGGTGATCGCCAACGACCTGCCGCTCGGCCTGGTCGTGCCGGACGGCGCGACCGCGCAGGAGGGCGTGGCCCAGGGCGACCCGGGCGCGCCCAAGGGCCGCGAGCTCGAGTTCGCTGAAGTACTGAAGAACGCCCACCGCCACCACGTCACCGGCATCGTCTTCCTGACCGCCGACGTGCACTACACCCAGGCCAACCACTACGACCCGGCCCGGGCGGCGATCCAGGACTTCACCCCGTTCTGGGAGTTCGTGTCGGGCCCGGCTCACGCGGGCGCGTTCGGTCCCAACGCTCTTGACCTCACCTTCGGGCCCAAGACGGCCTTCGTGAACGCCCCGCCGGCCGCCAACACGTCCCCGGCCGACGGCTTCCAGCACTTCGGCGAGGTCGAGATCGACGCCGAGACCAAGGCCTTCACGGTCAACCTGCGTGACCGCGACGGCAAGTCCCTCTGGAGCACGACCCTGCCCGCCCCGAGGCGCTGAAACAACCGGATGGCCGGTATCGTTGTCGGAGCGCAGGCGACGATCCGGCCATCACCGGGGAGCTTCCGGAAGAACAGAGCACACGCTCTCAGTAGAACCGGGTGGCGGCGGCCGAGAAGAAATGAGCGGGCGGAGAGATCCGTCAAGCGAGGTGGTACCGCGGGCCCGAGGGCTCGTCCTCGCAGTCTGATCGACGACTGCTACGAGGAGATCCACCGATCATGGCCTATCCGAAGCACACCGACGCCGTGGGCGTGCCGGCCAGCCCCGACCTGCCCGCCGTCGAGCGCGCGGTCCTCGAGCACTGGACGGCCGACAAGACCTTCGAGGCGTCCGTCGAGCAGCGCCCGGCCGGGCAGAACGGCAGCAACGAGTACGTCTTCTACGACGGCCCGCCGTTCGCCAACGGCCTGCCGCACTACGGGCACCTGTTCACCGGCTACGTGAAAGACCTGGTGCCGCGCTACCAGACGATGCGCGGCAAGCACGTCGAGCGCCGGTTCGGCTGGGACACCCACGGGCTGCCGGCCGAGGTGGAGGCCGAGAAGCAGCTGGGCATCACGACCAAGGCGCAGATCGTCGAGCTCGGCATCGACAAGTTCAACGACGCCTGCCGTACGTCGGTGCTGGCCTACACCAAGGACTGGGAGCGCTACGTCACCCGGCAGGCCCGCTGGGTCGACTTCGAAGACGACTACAAGACCCTCGACCCCAGCTACATGGAGTCGGTCATGTGGGCGTTCAAGACCCTGCACGACAAGGGCCTGGTCTACGAGGGCTTCCGCGTCCTGGCCTACTGCTTCCGGTGCGAGACCCCGCTGTCGAACACCGAGACCCGCATGGACGACGTCTATCGCGACCGCACCGACCCGGCGCTGACGGTGACGTTCCGGCTGGAGACGGGCGAGGACATCGCGGTGTGGACGACCACGCCGTGGACGCTGCCGTCCAACCTGGCGCTGGCCGTCGGCCCGGACATCGACTACGCGATCTTGGCCGACAAAACAGGCAAAAAACTCATCATGGGTGCGGGGCGCGTGACCGCGTACGGGAAAGAACTTGAGGGTTTTGAGGTAGTCGGCAGTGTGAAAGGCCGCGAGCTGGCCGGCCGGAAGTACACCCCGATGTTCGACTTCCTGGTCGAGCAGGGCGGCCCGAACGCTTTCCAGGTGCTGGCGGCCGACTACGTCAGCGACGAGGACGGCACCGGCGTCGTGCACCAGGCGCCGGCCTTCGGCGAGGACGACCAGAACGTCTGCAACGCGGCCGGCATCCCGACGATCGTGACCGTCGACGAGCACACCCGCTTCACCGCGCTCGTGCCGGACTACCAGGGCACGCAGGTCTTCGAGGCCAACAAGCCGATCATCGCGCGGCTCAAGCAGGAGCAGAAGGTGCTGCGGCACGAGGGCTACACGCACTCGTACCCGCACTGCTGGCGCTGCGACACCCCGCTGGTCTACAAGGCGGTGTCGTCGTGGTTCGTGGCCGTGACCAAGTTCCGCGACCGCATGGTCGAGCTGAACCAGCAGATCACCTGGACGCCGGCCCACATCAAGGACGGCTCGTTCGGCAAGTGGCTGGCCAACGCCCGCGACTGGTCGATCTCGCGCAACCGGTTCTGGGGCTCGCCCATCCCGGTCTGGAAGTCGGACGACCCGAACTACCCGCGCGTCGACGTCTACGGCTCCTTCGACGAGATGCAACGCGACTTCGGCGTCAAAATCGAAGACCTGCATCGCCCGTACGTCGATGAGCTGATCCGCCCCAACCCGGACGACCCGACCGGCAAGTCGACCATGCGCCGGGTGCCCGAGGTGCTCGACTGCTGGTTCGAGTCGGGCTCGATGCCGTTCGCCCAGGTGCACTACCCGTTCGAGAACAAGGACTGGTTCGAGCACCACTACCCGGGCGACTTCATCGTCGAGTACATCGGCCAGACCCGCGGCTGGTTCTACACCATGCACGTGCTGGCCACGGCGCTGTTCGACCGGCCCGCGTTCCGCAACTGCCTGAGCCACGGCATCCTGCTCGGCGAGGACGGCCGCAAGATGTCCAAGTCGCTGCGGAACTACCCGGACGTCTACAAGATCTTCGACTCGCACGGGTCGGACGCGATGCGCTGGATGCTGATGTCGTCGCCGGTGCTGCGGGGCGGGGACATGCCGGTCACCGAGGTGGCGATCCGCGACTCGGTGCGTCAGGTGCTCCTGCCGCTGTGGAACGTCTGGTACTTCTTCAGCCTCTACGCCAACGCCTCCGGGCACGAGGCGACGTTCCGCACGGATTCGAAGGACCTGCTCGACCGCTACATCCTGGCCAAGACCGGTGAGCTGATCACCGACGTCCAGCGTCAGATGGACGACTATGACATCTCGGGCGCGGCGGCCAGCGTGCGCTCCTACCTCGACGCTTTGACGAATTGGTACGTACGGCGGTCACGCGACCGTTTCTGGGCCGGTGATCAGGACGCGTTCGACACCCTGGCCACCGTGCTCGAGACGCTGTGCCGGGTGGTGGCGCCGCTCGCGCCGCTCACCACCGAGGAGATCTGGCGCGGCCTGACCGGCGAGCGCTCGGTGCACCTGACCGACTGGCCCGACGCCTCGGCCTTCCCGGCCGACCACGAGCTGGTCGCCTCGATGGACGCCATCCGCGACGTCGCCTCGGCCGCGTTGTCGCTGCGCAAGGCGCGTGCCCTGCGGGTGCGGCTGCCGCTGGCCAAGCTGACCGTGGCCACCACCGACGCTCCGAAGCTGGCGAGCCTGAGCGACCTGGTGGCCGACGAGGTCAACGTCAAGGAGGTCGTCTTCACCGACGACGTCGCCGCCTCGTCGCAGCAGGTGCTCACCGTCGTGCCGCGGGCGCTCGGCCCGCGCGTGGGCAAGCAGGTGCAGCAGGTCATCAAGGCGGTCAAGGCCGGCGAGTGGCAGCTGGTCGACGGCGCCCCGGTGGCTGCCGGCGTCACCCTGCAGGACGGCGAGTACGAGCTCAAGCTGGTCGCGGCCGACGTCGAGAACTCGGCGCCGCTGCCGGGCGGCACGGGCGTCGTCGTGCTCGACACCGCGGTCACCCCCGAACTGGCGGCCGAGGGGCTGGCCCGCGACGTGATCCGGGTCGTGCAGCAGGCCCGGCGCGACGCCGGCCTGGACGTCTCGGACCGGATCGCGCTGGTCGTGTCGGCCACCGAGCCGGTGCGGGCGGCGGTCGAGGCGCACCGCGAGTTCGTCGGCGGCGAGACGCTGGCGACCTCGGTGACGCTGACCGACGCGGGCGCCGACGGCTTCGCGGGTGAGGTCGGCGACTCGGATCAGGTAACAGTTCAGGTCACGAAGGCGGTCTGAGGCGGCGGCCGGCTCGGATATTCCACGCATCTGTGATGAATGTCCGGGCCGGTCGGCCAGATCGACAGGGACTTCCGAGTTCCCGTCCGATAACCTGACCGCGCTCCCCACATTTTTCGCGCGCACGCCTGTCCCCGGAGGAACCCCAGTTGCCGCTGCTCTACACGATCGGCAAGTTCACGGTCGGCAACGCGATGATGCTCGGCTGGCGCCCCCGCGTCGAGGGCCTCGAGCACATCCCCCGGACCGGTGGCGTGATCTTCGCCGGCAACCACCTCTCGGTCGCCGACGAGCTGTTCCTCGGCTCGGTGGTGCCGCGTCACCTGGCCTTCTGGGCCAAGGAGGAGTACTTCGACGGCACCGGCCTCAAGGGCTGGTTCAACCGCAGCCTCATGCACGGGCTCGGCGCCATCCGGGTCGCCCGCCGCGGCGGCCGGGACGCGCTGACCGCGTTCGACGGCGCCATCCCGGTGCTCAAGGCCGGTGACGCCATCGCGCTCTATCCCGAGGGCACCCGCTCGCCCGACGGCCGGCTCTACCGCGGCCGCACCGGCGTGGCCCGGCTCTCGGTGGCGGCCGGGGTGCCGGTCGTCCCGGTCGGCATGCTCGGCACCGACAAGGTGCAGCCCATCGGTCAGTTGCTGCCCAAGCCGGCGCGCGGCGTGGTCACCATCAAGTTCGGCGAGCCGATCTCCACGGTCGGCCGGGCCGACGACCGGACGTCGCTGCGCCAGCTCACCGACGAGGTGATGACCGAGATCCAGAAGCTGACCGGTCAGGAGTACGTGCCCCGCTACGCCCCGGCCAAGCAGCCCAAAGACTAGGGCGCCCGCGAGCCCCGCGCCTTCTCCTGCTCGACCAGGGCCTCGAGGTCGCTGAGCCGGCCCAGGCCGTTGAGCGGCTGCCGCATGCGGTGGTTATTGGCCAGCTTCGGCTCGTTGCGGGCGAGGAAGGCCCAGTAGCCGGCGGTGTAGGGGCACGCGTCGTCGCCGACCCGCACCTTCGGGTCGTAGCGGCAGCCGCCGCAGTAGTCGCTCATCCGGTTGATGTAGGCGCCGCCCGAGGCGTACGGCTTGGTGCTCATCCGCCCGGAGTCGGCGTACTGGCTCATGCCGATCACGTTGGCCGTCATCACCCACTCGTAGCCGTCGACGAAGCAGCGGTGGAACCAGTCGGCCATCGCGCCCGGCCGCCAGCCGCGCTGCATGGCGTAGTTGCCCAGCACCATCAGCCGCGGGATGTGATGCACCCAGCCGCGGTCGCGCACGCCGGCCAGCACGTCGGACAGGCAGCGCGCCTCGACCGCGCCGGCGTCCAGGTCGGCGAACCAGCGCGGCAGCTCGCGGCGCGCCTTGAGCTCGTTCGAGGCCCGGTAGTCCGGCTCGAAATACCAGTACAGGTGCCAGATGAAGTCGCGCCAGCCGATGATCTGCCGCACGAAACCCTCCACGCTGGCCAGCGGGGCTTCGCCCTTCCGGTACGCCTCTTCGGCGCGCTCGACGACCTCGAGCGGATCGAGCAGGCCCAGGTTCATCGCGGCGCTCAGCAGGCTGTGGCTCATCAGCGGGTCGCCGGCCAGCATGGCGTCCTCGTACGGGCCGAAGGTGGGCAGCCGGTGGGTCACGAAGTGCCGCAGCCGGGCCAGCGCCTCCGGGCGGGTGGCCGGGAACATCCGCGGGCCGTCGTTGCCGACGAACTCGATGCCGTCCTCGCGCTCCCACCGGTCGAGGTCGGCCCGCACCTGCTCGTCGATCTCGTCCTCGACGATCGCCGGGGGAGAGGGCACGTCGAGCCGTTCCACCCCGCGCGGCGGTGGCTCGCGGTTGTCGGCATCCAGGTTCCACTTGCCGCCGGTGGGCTCGTCGCCGTCCATCAGGATGCCGTGCCGCTGCCGGGCGTCGCGGTAGAAGTCCTCCATCTTCAGGTGCGTACGGCCGTGCGCCCAGGCCGTGAAGTCGGCCGGTGCGGTCACGAAGCCCCGCGGCGGCAGCACCTCTTCCACCTGCTCCAGCCGGTTGACCAGGCCGCGGGCGGCCCGCGAGGTCGGGTGGCAGACGGTGACCGGTTCTTTCAAGGCTTCGGCGTACGTCTCGGCCCTGATCAGCCGGACCCGGTCGTCGTCCTGGGCCCGGTGCCGCAGCGCGGACAGGATCAGGTGGGCCTTCTGCCGGTGGAACACGCGGCGCCGGAACACCGCCTTCGACTCCACCAGCAGCACCGGCTGATCGGGGGAGTCGAGGAAATGCGGGCCGAGCTGATCGGCGAAGAGCCAGCGGCGGGTCATGTCGTCATCGTGCCCGCGCCGGAGCCGATCAACCGGGAGTCAGCACTTCTTCCCGCAGGCGGGCGACCAGGTCGGCGCTGTCGGTGACCGAGCGCCGGGTGAGCAGCACGGTGGCCAGGCTGCCGTGGTCGGCCCAGGCGCAGACGACGACCGAGGCGCCGTTGTCGCGCCCGACCCCGCAGCTCTGGTGGGCGCCGGACTCGCCGAGGTCGAAGGACTGCACGTTCTTCAGGTTGTACTCCGAGGTGGCCTGGTCGAGGCGGCCACGGACGTCGGAGCCGGGAGTCAGCCGGAAGCCGGTCTCGCCGAAGACGGTTACGCGCTTGCCGCGGGCGTCGCGGTAGACGCCGGCGAAGCCGTTGGGGCCCGTCTCCTCGGTGTCGCGCAGCTGCAGGTCGGCGAAGGACTTGGGCAGGGCGGCGCTGACCGGGTACTGCCGGGCGGTGGGCCACTGGAACCAGGCGAAGGGCAGGCCGCAGCAGCAGGCCACGCCGAGCAGGCTCAGCAGGGCGAAGCGGCGGCCCCAGCGGCGCTTGCGGCGGGGCGGCGGCAGCGGGCGGCTGGGTGCGCGCTCGGCCCAGGGCGGCGGGGCGGGGAGCCGGCGGCCGTGCACGATCGGGCCGGGCGGGGGCGGTGGGGGAGCCGGCGGGCGGGTCTGCACGGGCAGGCGGTTGATCGCGGCTGCCTTCTCCTGCCGCTTGCGTTCCTTCCGGCTGAGTTTGGGTGCCGGCTGCGTCTTCGCCGCAGGCGCAGCTGGGGGCGGCGCAGCTGGGGGCGGCGCAGCGGGGGGCTCGATGCGCGTCGGGGGCGGCGTGGGTGGCGACGCGGCCGGGGGCTCGATGCGGGTCGGGGGCGGCAGCGGGGGCGCCGGCTTGGGGGTGGCCGCCTCGGCCTCGGTGCCGGTCAGGTCGTACGCGAAGGAGTCCCACGGGGTGTCCTGGTCGGCCCACGGGTCGACGGCCGGGGTGGTCGCCCAGTGCTCCTCGTCGGCCGGCTCCGGCTTGTCGTCGCGGCGCCACCAGGCCTTCTTGGGCGACGGCGGGGGCACCGCGGCCGACCCGCTCCAGCGGACCGGGGCGTCGACTGTGGAGGGTTCGGAGCCGTTGTCCAGCCGGGTCGGGTCGGGCACTCCGGCCGCCGGCTGAGTTTCCTCCGGCTGCTCCTCGGCCATCCGTCGATCTCCTTCACTGCCGGCAAGATCCCGGCGGGGCGGTCAACTCCCAGGTTAGAGGCGGTCTGCCACCCCCGGCCTCTGTCTTTGGTCCGGTTCGCGCATACAAATGCCGGACAGACTGGGCGATGTGCAAGACGCTGTGGAGCCGTATGGTTACCGGGACATGAGAACGACACAGAGAAACGCCGTCACTCTGACCGGGAACCCGGCCGGTCAGCCGATGGTTTTCGCCCACGGCTACGGCTGCGACCAGAACATGTGGCGTCACGTCGCTCCGGCCTTCGCGGACTCGCATCGGCTCGTCCTTTTCGATCATGTCGGCAACGGCAAGTCGGATTTGTCGGCGTACGACGACGACCGCTACTCCTCGCTCGACGGCTACGCCGACGACATCCTCGAGATCCTGCACGAGAACGACCTGTGGGACGTCGTGTTCGTCGGCCACTCGGTGAGCGCCATGATCGGCGTGATCGCCGCCAACAAGGAGCCCGAGCGCTTCGCCCGGCTGGTCCTCATCGGCCCGTCGCCGCGCTACATCAACGAGCCCGCCGGCGGTTACCAGGGCGGCTTCAACTCCTCCGACATCGAGTCGCTGCTCGTCTCGCTCGACAGCAACTATCTGGGCTGGTCGAGCACCATGGCGCCGGTCATCATGGGCAACCCCGACCGCCCCGAGCTGGGCGAAGAGCTGACCAACAGCTTCTGCCGCACCGACCCCGCCATCGCGAAGAAGTTCGCGCGGGTCACCTTCCTCTCCGACAACCGCGACGACCTCCTCAAGTTGCGCACCCCCGCGCTCATCCTCCAGTGTTCGGACGACGTGATCGCGCCGGCCATGGTGGGCGACTACGTTCACAAACACACCGCCGGGAGCACTCTGGTGCATCTGAACGCGACCGGGCACTGCCCCAACCTGAGCGCCCCCGAGGAAACTGTCGATGCCATGAAGGCCTGGCTTTAGAAGCGGCGGACCGTGAGTGACACTGGTGGGCCGGACGTGACGCAGGACCTGCGGCCGCCCTGGGACGAAGACCCCGACGACCTGTACGAGCACGCGCCGTGCGGGTACCTGACCACGCTTCCCGACGGCACGATCGTCCGGGTCAACCAGACGTTCCTGAGCTGGACCGGATACACGCGGGGCGAGCTGGTCGGGCACCGCCGGTTCCGTGACCTGCTCACCTCGGGCGGGCAGATCTACCACGAGACCCACTACGCCCCGCTGCTGCGCATGCAGGACGAGGTGCACGAGCTCGCCTTCGACGTGGTCTGCTCGGACGGGCGCCAGCTGCCGACGCTGGTCAACTCGGTGCTGGCGCGGGGTGAGTCGGGAGAGCCGCGGGCGATCCGCACGACCCTGTTCAACGCCACCGAGCGCCGCCAGTACGAGAAAGAGCTGCTGCTCGCCCGCCAGATCGCCGAGGCCTCCGAGCGGCGGGTCCGGGTGCTGCAGCAGATCGTGGCCGACCTGGCCGCCGCGCCGACCGAGGCCGAGGTGGCCGAGGCCGTGGTCCGCGCGCCCGAGTCGGCCTTCGGCGCGGCCAGCAGCAGCATCTACCTGGTCGACGACGAGCGCGACGTGATCTACGCCGTGGCCTCGACCGACCCCACCACCGGCAACTGGGACGACATGGCCCGCTCGTCCGACCGGGCGGTGGCCCGGGTGGCCGAGCGCGGCGACCTGCACGTGGTCGGTTCCGTCGCCGAGGCCCGCCAGCACTTCCCCGACCTGGTCGAGAGCATGCGCCGCTCGGGCCGCAGCACGGTGGTGCTGCTGCCGCTGACCACCGGCCCGGCCGACGAGCACTCCACCGCCGAGACGCTGGGCGTGCTGGCCTTCAGCTTCAAGGGCGAGCGCAAGCTGACCGACGGCGAGCTGCGGGTCGTCCGCCTGCTCGGCCAGCAGGCGGGCCAGGCGCTCGACCGGGC
Organism: Paractinoplanes pyxinae; assembly: GCF_026626335.1. Classification (GTDB taxonomy): domain Bacteria; phylum Actinomycetota; class Actinomycetes; order Mycobacteriales; family Micromonosporaceae; genus Actinoplanes; species Actinoplanes pyxinae. The sequence continues at coordinate 23,262 of NZ_JAPNTZ010000010.1, forward strand.
CCGCCTCTACGACGAGGTGCGCCGGCGCGAGGAACGCTCGAAGTTCCTGGCCGAGACCACACGCTCGCTCGACGAGCTGCACCGGCTGCTGCCCCGCACCCGCCGGGTGATCGACCGGGTGGTGCCCGAGATCGCCGACTGGGCCGAGGTGCGCCTCATGGTCGGCTCGACGCCGGTGGTGGAGGAGTCGGGCGGCCCCCGCCCCGACGAAGAGCTGCTGACCCAGCGGCTGGGCAAGGTGGCCGCCGGCGGCGAGCCGGTCTTCGCCGCCGACGGTGACCAGCTCGACTGCTCGGTGCTGCCGCTCACCGCCCGCGGGCTGGTGCTGGGCACGCTGGCGCTGCGGATGGCGCCCGACCGCCGGGGCGCCGCGGCCGAGCGGACGTTCCTGGTCGAGCTGGCCGACCGGGCCGGCCTCGCCCTCGAGAACGCCCGCCTCTACGAGCAGGAGAGGCAGATCGCCCGCACGCTGCAGCGCAGCCTGCTCGCCGGCGACCTGCCGAGCGGCGACAGCCGGTTCGCGGTCGAGACCCATTACCAGGCGGCCACGCACGACCTCGAGGTCGGCGGCGACTGGTTCGACGCGTTCCTGATCACCAAGGACAAGCTGGCCGTGGTGGTCGGCGACGTGGTGGGCCGGGGGATAGAGGCGGCCACCACCATGGGCCAGCTGCGCAGCGCGGTGCGGGCGCTCGCCTCCAGCGCGACCGGGCCGGCCCGGCTGATCGAGGGGCTCGACCGGTTCGTCGAGCGGGTCGAGTCGGCCCGCATGGCCACCGTCGCGTACGTCGAGGTCGACCTGGCCGGCGGCGAGGTGGCCTACTCGTGCGCCGGTCACCTGCCGCCGCTGCTGCAAGAGCCGGCCGGATCGCCGGAATACCTGCTGCAGGGCCGCTCGGCCCCGCTGGGCTCCAAGGCCGGCAACAAGGTCCGCACCGAGCACCGCCGCCGGCTGCCGGCCGGCAGCCGGGTGCTGCTCTACACCGACGGCCTGATCGAGCGTCGCAGCCGCCCGATCGACAAGGGCTTCGAGCTGCTGGCCCGCGAGTGGGCCCGGCGCCGGGACGCCCCGCTGCAGGGGCTCGCGGCCACGCTGGCCGACACCCTGGTCGGCCGCGATCACAGCGACGACGTCTGCATGCTGTGCCTGACGCTGGGCACCGAGGAACGCATCGAGCGCACGATCGGCGCCGACCGCATGCAGATCGCCCTGCTCCGGGCCGACCTGCGGGCCTGGCTGGTGGCCCACGAGGTCGAGCCCGAGTGCCGCGACGCGGTGCTGCTGGCCTGCTCCGAGGCGGTGGCCAACGCGATCGAGCACGGCTACCGGGACGACCCGTTCGGCATGATCGACGTGGTCGCCACGGTGACCACCGACGCCGTCGAGGTGCGGGTCACCGACCGGGGCACGTGGCGGGGCGCGGTCAGCGACGTGGCTCGCGGGCGCGGCCTGCAGCTGATCCGCGAGTCGATGGACCAGGTGCTGTTCGACCGCAGCGACGGCACGACGGTCACCATGCGGCGCGGGCGACGGGAGGCGGGGTGATGGAGTTCACCCGGGGCGGCCGCCCCGTGCCGAGGGGCAACCTGGACCGCTGGGTCACGTTCTCCACGTTCGGCGACGCCGAGCTGGTGTCGCTGACCGGCGAGATAGACCTGGCCAACGCGCCCGAGATCGGCAAGGCGATCGTCGAGCGGATCGAGACGGCCGGCAAGGTGCTCATCGACCTGACCACCGTCTCGTTCCTCGACAGCGCCGGGGTGCGCCTGCTCGACGCCCTGATCGGCGACCTGAACGACCACGGCACGCCGGCCCGGCTCGTGGTGGGCGAGACCGGGGCCGCCCGCATGACCCTCCAGCTGTGCGCCTTCCGCGAGGACGTGCTGGCCACCGACCTGGACCGGGCGGCAGCGGAGATCGGGAGTTAGACGCGTACCCTAGAGGCCCATGAGCGTTGCTTCAGTCTTCCCGCAGCTCGAGCAGCTGCTGCCCCGGGTCAGCAAGCCGATCCAGTACGTGGGTGGCGAGCTCGGCGCCGTCGTCAAGGACTGGGACGCGACCTCGGTCCGCTGGGCCCTGATGTATCCCGACGCGTACGAGGTGGGCCTGCCCAACCAGGGCGTCCAGATTCTCTACGAGGTGCTCAACGAGCAAGAGGACGTGCTGGCCGAGCGTACGTACGCGGTCTGGCCCGACCTCGAGGCGCTGATGAAGGAGCACGGCGTCCCGCAGTTCACGGTCGACGCCCACCGCCCGGTCAAGGCGTTCGACGTCCTCGGCCTGTCCTTCGCCACCGAGCTCGGCTACACCAACATGCTCTCGGCGCTCGACCTCGCCCAGATCCCGCTCAACAGCGCCGACCGCGACGAGTCGCACCCCATCGTGCTGGCCGGCGGCCACGCCAGCTTCAACCCCGAGCCGATCGCCGACTTCATCGACGCCGCCGTCCTGGGCGACGGTGAGGAGGCCGTCCTCGAGATCACCGGCATCATCCGGGAGTGGAAGGCCGAGGGCTGCCCCGGCGGCCGCGACGAGCTGCTGCTGCGCCTGGCCCACACCGAGAGCATCTACGTCCCCCGCTTCTACGACGTCGACTACCTGCCCGACGGCCGCATCCAGCGGGTGGTGCCCAACCGCCCCGACGTGCCGTTCCGGGTCGCCAAGCGCACGACGATGGACCTCGACGCCTGGCCCTACCCCAAGAAGCCGCTGGTCCCGCTGGCCGAGACGGTCCACGAGCGCTACGCGGTCGAGATCTTCCGCGGCTGCACGCGGGGCTGCCGCTTCTGCCAGGCCGGCATGATCACCCGCCCGGTGCGCGAACGCTCGATCACCACCGTCGGCCAGATGATCAAGGAAGGCCTCGAGTACTCCGGCTTCAGCGAGGTCGGCCTGCTCTCGCTGTCCAGCGCCGACCACTCCGAGATCGGCGACATGTGCTCCGGCCTGGCCGAGCAGTACGAGGGCACCAACGTCTCGCTCTCGCTACCCTCGACCCGGGTCGACGCCTTCAACATCGACCTGGCCCAGGAACTGTCGAAGAACGGCCGCCGCACCGGCCTGACCTTCGCCCCCGAGGGCGGCTCCGAGCGCATCCGCAAGGTCATCAACAAGATGGTGACCGAGGAAGACCTGATCCGGACGGTCGTCACGGCGTACTCCAACGGCTGGCGCCAGGTCAAGCTGTACTTCATGTGCGGCCTGCCCACCGAGACCGACGACGACGTGCTGCAGATCGGCCGCATGGCGCACGAGGTGATCAAGGCCGGCCGGGCCGCCGCCGGCACCAAGGACATCCGCTGCACGGTGTCGATCGGCGGGTTCGTGCCCAAGCCGCACACCCCGTTCCAGTGGGCCCCGATGGAGCGTCCCGAGGTCATCGACGCCCGCCTCCAGCTGCTCAAGCAAGAGATCAACAGCGACCGCTCGCTGGGCCGCGCGATCGGCTACCGCTACCACGACGGCGAGCCCTCGCTGATCGAGGGCCTGCTCTCGCGGGGCGACCGCCGGGTCGGCGCGGTCATCCGCCGGGTCTGGGAGAAGGGCGGCCGGTTCGACGGCTGGAGCGAGCACTTCTCGTACGCCCGGTGGGTCGAGGCCTGCGCCGAGGTGCTGCCCGGCTTCGGTGTCGACCTCGACTGGTTCACCACCCGCGAGCGCCAGCACTCCGAGGTGCTGCCCTGGGACCACCTGGACTCCGGCCTCGACAAGGACTGGCTCTGGCAGGACTGGCAGGACTCCATGTCCGAGTTCGAGCAGGACGACTGCCGCTGGACCCCGTGCTTCGACTGCGGGGTGTGCCCGTCGATGGACACCGAGATCCAAATCGGCCCCACCGGCAAGAAGCTGCTGCCGCTGACCCCGGTGAACTCGCTGCGGGTGCCGGCCTAGACATGGCTCCCAAGAATCAGCCCGTCGGCGGCCAGGCGCCGGTCGTCCAGCGCATCCGCCTCCGCTACGCCAAGCGCGGCCCGCTGCGTTTCACCTCCCACCGCGATTTCGCGCGCGCTTTCGAGCGGGCGCTGCGGCGGGCCGCCGTGCCCATCGCCTTCTCCCAGGGCTTCACCCCGCACCCCAAGATCTCGTACGCGAGTGCGGCCCCGACCGGCGTGGGCAGCGAGGCCGAATACCTCGAGATCGGTCTGCAGGCCGAGGTCGACCCGGCCCAGCTGCGGGTGGCGCTGGACGCCGCGCTGTCCCCGGGCCTCGACGTCCTGGACGCGGTGGTGGCCGGATCGGGCAGCCTGGCCGACCGGATCGACGCCTCGCACTGGCTGATCGAGCTGCCCGCGGTGGAGCCGGGCCGGGCCGAGGCGGCCGTCAAGGCGTTCACCGCGCTCGACGAAGTGCTGGTCGAGCGCATGACCAAGCAGGGCAAACGCTCGTTCGACGCCCGTCAGGCAGTGGCTCGTATCGCTGTGACGGACCAGTCCGCCGTACCTTCCGAGGCGGACGGCGCACCGTGTGCGATAATCGACCTTGTCGTACGACAGGTGACGCCCGCCGTACGACCCGATGACGTCCTTTCCGGCCTGCGCGTGGCGGCTGGTCTGGAGCCGCCGGTGCCCCCACGGGTTACCCGGCTGGCCCAGGGCACGCTCACCGCACAGGGGGATATCGTCGATCCGTTGGACGCGGATCGCGAGCCTGCCCTTCCGGGGTGAGGAACGCTCCATCGGCGGGTGCTGGCCGCAACCGGCGCCCTTGACAGACTTCGGCAGCCTGTCCGCTCACCCGGCGGGACCGAAATACTTGCGGCGACCCTGCGTGGCAGCGCTCAAACGCGCCCGGGGCCGCCAGAACTGGAGAGCGCCCCATGCTCGATAACGAGCCCCAAGACAACTTGGGAGACCAGGGCGGTGACGGGGCCGGAGCAGCCGTTCCGCCCGAGACCGCCGCAACCGCTACCCCCGCGCGCAAGCGTGCGCCCCGCAAGAAGGCGGCGCCCCCGGTGGCCGAGGATCCGACGCCGGCCGACGTGCCGGCCGGTGAGCCCGCGGCCGAGGAGCCTGCGGCCAAGCCGGTCAAGGCCACCCGTAGCCGCCGCAAGGCGGCCGCGCCGGCCGCGGCTCCCGCCGCCGGTCCCGAGGCCGAGGCCGAGGGGAGTGCCGAGGTCGCGCCGCCGGTGAAGGCGACGCGCACCCGGCGCAAGAAGGCCGCCGCCCCGGCCGCAGCCGAGGAACCGGCCGCCGAGACGCCGGCGCCGGCCGAGCCCGTGGCCGAGACGCCGGCCGAGCCCGTCCGGGTCGAGGCGCTGATCGAGGGCGACGAACCGGCGGTCGAGGACGAGGCCGCCGTGGAGGCCCCGCCGATCATCGGCGTGATCCCGCTCGACGCCGACTTCGTCGAGGCGGAGGAGCCCAAGCCGCGCCGCGGCCGGCGCGCCGCCGCGCTGCCGCCGGCCGTGCTGTTCATGCCGCCCGACCCGACCGAGGCCACCCCGCCGCCGGCCCGGCGCAGCCGCCGCGGCGCCGCGGTGCCGCCCGTGGCCGAGACGCCCGAGGTCGCCGAGACCACGTCCGGTCCCGAGGCCGAGGTCGCCGAGCTGCCCGCCGTTGCCGAGGAACCGGCCGAGACCGGCGCCCGCCGCAGCCGGCGTCGCCGTCGCGGCGCCGCCGACGAGCCCGCCGAGGCCCCCGCGGCCGAGGTCACGGCCCCGCCCGCCGACGAGGCGGTCGACGAGGCCGACGAGAGCGCCGACGACGTCGAGGACGGCGTCGACGACGAGAGCGACGAGGACGACGACACCGCGGCCGGCCGCCGCCGTCGTCGCCGGGGCCGCCGTGGCCGCGGCCGGGGCAAGGGCCCGGCCGAGGACGGCGAGCAGGACGAGACCGAGGAAGGCCCCGAGGCTGCGGCCGAGGAGGAGTCCGAGGACGAGGAAGAGGGCGACGAGGGTGACGGCGTGACCCGTCGCCGCCGTCGCCGGCGTCGCAAGGGCTCGAGCGGTGACGCCGACACCGGCGGGATCGAGGACGGCGTGCACACCGTCGTGCGGGTGCGCGAGCCCCGGCGTACGGACGAGGTGCAGGGCGTCTCGGGCTCGACCCGCCTCGAGGCCAAGCGCCAGCGCCGCCGGGACGGCCGCGAGCAGCGCCGCACCCGCCCGCCGATCCTGAGCGAGTCGGAGTTCCTGGCCCGCCGCGAGGCGGTCGACCGGGTGATGGTCGTGCGGCAGAAGCCCGACCGGACCCAGATCGCCGTGATGGAAGACGGCATCCTGGTCGAGCACTACGTCTCGCGCAGCACCTCCGGCACCATGGTCGGCAACGTCTACCTCGGCAAGGTGCAGAACGTGCTGCCGAGCATGGAGGCGGCGTTCGTCGACATCGGCCGGGGCCGCAACGCGGTGCTCTACGCGGGCGAGGTCAACTGGGACGCCACCGGGCTCGAGGGCCGGGCCCGCTCGATCGAGCAGGCCCTGCGCTCCGGCGACTCGGTGCTCGTCCAGGTCACCAAGGACCCGATCGGGCACAAGGGCGCCCGGCTGAGCAGCCACATCGCGCTCTCCGGCCGGCACCTGGTCTACGTGCCCAACGGCAACGCCTCGGGTATCAGCCGCAAGCTGCCGGACACCGAGCGCAAGCGCCTGCGGGACGTGCTCAAGAAGCTCGTTCCCGACGGCGCTGGCGTGATCGTGCGGACGGCGGCCGAGGGCGCCAGCGAGGACGACCTGGCCCGCGACGTCAAGCGGCTGCAGGCGCAGTGGGAGGAGATCCAGCGCAAGTCGGCCGAGGGCCACGCGCCGGTCGCCCTCTCGGAGGAGCCCGACCTGGTCATCCGGGTCGTCCGCGACCTGTTCAACGAGGACTTCCGCGAGCTGATCGTGCAGGGCGACTCGGCGTACGGCGAACTCGAGAACTACCTCAACTCGGTGTCGCCCGACCTGCTCGAGCGCATGCACCGCTACACCGGCTCCGGGGACGTCTTCGCCGACAAGCGCATCGACGAGCAGATCCTCAAGGGTCTGGACCGCAAGGTCTTCCTGCCCTCGGGCGGCCACCTGGTCTTCGACCGCACCGAGGCGATGACCGTGGTCGACGTCAACACCGGTAAGTACACCGGCGCCGGCGGCAACCTGGAAGAGACGGTGACCCGCAACAACCTCGAGGCGGCGGAGGAGATCGTCCGGCAGCTGCGGCTGCGCGACCTCGGCGGCATCGTGGTCATCGACTTCATCGACATGGTGCTCGAGAGCAACCGCGAGCTGGTGCTGCGGCGGCTCACCGAGTGCCTGGGCCGCGACCGGACCAAGCACCAGGTCACCGAGATCACCTCGCTCGGCCTGGTGCAGATGACCCGCAAGCGGATCGGTTCGGGCCTGCTCGAGGCGTTCAGCGAGACGTGCGAGCACTGCAAGGGCCGCGGCGTGCTGATCCACACCGAGCCGGTGCCCGAGAAGCGGTCCAACGGCGGCGGCAACGGTGGCGGCGGCGCCGGGAACCAGGTCAAGGCGGTCGCCGCGGCGGCTCGCACCGAGACCGCCCCGGCCCAGCAGCAGCAGTCGAGCGGCAAGTCGCGGCGTCGCCGGGGTGGTGGCGGTGGTGACGTGGTCGCCGAGCCCGTCACCGAGGCGGTCGTGCCCGATCCGGTCCGCGACGAACTGCCGGCCGGCGTGCCGGTGGCGGACGAACCGATCGAGGTCGGCACCGAGGCGGTGCGGCACGAGGGCGACGACCCGGCGGCCGAGACCGCGGGCCTGCCCCCGGTCGCGGGCTCGGGCATCGTCACGCCGGGCCGGCCCGCGCTGGTCGCGGCCGACGACGAGGACGACTACGACATCAGCGGGTACGACTTGTCGCGGTACGAGACGGCCGACGAGTCGCCGGCCGTCGCCGACGTGGAGCCGTTGCGCCTCACCGGGGCCGACGACCCGGACGCGGCCGACGACGAGGACGAGAACGACGACGAGCCGGTGGGCGCCGGATCCGGTCGGCGGCGCTCCCGGCGCGGCGGCACTCGCCGGCGTACGCGGCCCTGACCCTGCCCTTTCGGACCAGGAACGGATCGACGGAGCGGTTTGGTAAAGAAAGTTAACTGCCAAGCCGCTCCTATCCGTTTCCGTCGGTTACCCTCGCGGGATCGATCAGCCTTTCCCCCGAGGAGACCGAGTCCCCATGACCCTTCTTCCCCTGCGCCGGGGCCTCGCCGTGTGCGTGGCGCTGGGTGCCTTCGCCGCGACGGCGGCCTGTTCCTCCGCCGAGAGCGGACCGACGCCGGCCGGCGGTGCCGCGACCGGTGCGAGCGCGCCGGTCGCCGTCGTCCCGCCGTCCCCGGTCGACCCGTCCGTGGCGGCCAAGGCGGACGCCGCCCTCACCGGCAACACCAAGGCCATCTGCGCTCAGGCCGAGCGGGCGAGCACCAGCTTCGGTGAGATCTTCATCGCCGACCTCAAGCTGCAGATCGACGCGGCGGGCAAGGGTGAACAGGCCAAACGGGAGGCCGCCGAGAAGGTCGCGCGGGACGTGCAGAACTACTCGTACGCGCTGGCCGACATGGCGAAGCTGACCACCGATCCCACTCTGAAGAAGGCTTTGACCGAGATGAGTACGCAGGTCAAGGCGCTGAAGGGTGATATCACCAAGCTCAACGCGGACAAGATGTCGGCGCTGTCGGCCCGGCTCGACAAGGCCTGCGGGCGGGACTGATCCCGCCCCGGTTTGGGATCGGCCCGCCTGATGAAGTACTCTTTCTGCTGGCGCTTTTCCAGGCGCCGTGCTTCCGTGCCCGCTCCTTTTCGTGAGGGCGAGAGCCGGGATCTCAGCTTCATCCGCCAAGCAGCGGTCATCGCTGCGTAAGTCTCAGGGAGTCCGCGTCCATGTACGCGATCGTCAAGACCGGCGGCAAGCAGTACAAGGTTGCCGAGGGCGACGTGATCGAGGTCGAGAAGCTCGCGGGTGTGCCCGGCGACTCGCTGACGCTCGCCGCGATCCTCCTCGTCGACGGTGACAACCTGGTGACCGACGCGGCCAAGCTTGCCAGTGTGACGGTGTCCGGCGAAATCGCCGAGCACACCAAGGGTCCGAAGATCCGGATCCACAAGTTCAAGAACAAGACCGGTTACCACAAGCGTCAGGGGCACCGTCAGCCGCTGACCAAGATCAAGGTCACCGGCATCAAGAGCGGGAAGTAGGACCACTCATGGCTCACAAAAAGGGTGCATCCAGCTCCCGCAACGGTCGTGACTCCGCCGCTCAGCGGCTCGGTGTCAAGCGTTTCGGTGGCCAGCTGGTCAGCGCCGGCGAGATCCTGATCCGCCAGCGCGGCACGAAGTTCCACCCGGGCGACCTGGTCGGCCGCGGCGGCGACGACACGCTGTTCGCGCTGGCGACCGGCAATGTGCTGTTCGGCACGAAGCGCGGTCGCAAGACCGTCAGCATCGTTCCGGCTGCGGAGTAAGTTTGCTCTGAGCGGGCCGCGGACCTCCGGGTCCGCGGCCCGCTTTGTTTTTGTTCTTCGAAGAGGAGTTGAGCAGTGACCACGTTCGTCGATCGCGTCGTGCTGCACCTGCAGGCCGGTGACGGCGGGCACGGTTGCGTCTCGGTCCGTCGCGAGAAGTTCAAGCCGCTCGGCGGGCCCGACGGGGGCAACGGCGGGCACGGTGGCGGCGTCACCCTGGTGGTCGACCCGCAGATCCACACGCTGCTCGACTTCCACTTCCACCCACACGTCAAGGCGTCCAACGGCGGGGGCGGCGCGGGCGCCAACCGGGACGGCGCCAACGGCAAAGACCTGGTGCTCAAGGTGCCCGACGGCACGGTCGTGCAGACCGCCGACGGCGAGGTGCTGGCCGACCTGATCGGCGCCGGCACCACCTTCGAGGTGGCCCGGGGCGGCCGCGGCGGCCGGGGCAACGCCTCGCTGGCCAACACCCGCCGCAAGGTGCCCGGCTTCGCCGAGCTGGGCGAGCCCGGCGACAGCCTCGACGTGGTGCTCGAGCTCAAGAGCGTGGCCGACGTGGGCCTGGTCGGCTTCCCGTCGGCCGGCAAGTCGTCGCTGATCTCGGTCATCTCGGCGGCCAAGCCCAAGATCGCCGACTACCCGTTCACCACGCTGGTGCCCAACCTGGGCGTGGTGCAGGCGGGCGACCAGACCTTCACCGTGGCCGACGTGCCGGGCCTGATCCCGGGCGCGGCCACCGGCAAGGGCCTGGGCATGCAGTTCCTGCGGCACATCGAGCGCACCTCGGTGCTGGTGCACGTGCTCGACTCGGCCGCGCTCGAGATCGAGCGTGACCCGCTGGCCGACCTCGACGCGATCGAGGCGGAACTGGCGGCGTACGGCGGTCTGGAGGACAGGCCCCGGCTGGTGGTGCTCAACAAGATCGACATTCCGGACGGGCGCGACCTGGCCGAGATGGTGCGCCCCGACCTCGAGGCCCGCGGCCACCGCGTGTTCGAGGTCAGCGCCGTGACCCGCGAGGGCCTCAAAGAGCTGGTCTACGCGCTGGCCGAGACGGTCGCCCAGCACCGCCTCGAGCAGCCGGCGCCCGAGCCCAGCCGGGCGATCGTGCGCCCGCGGGCGATCGACGAATCGGGCTTCACCGTCGAGCAGGACGACGAGGGCGTCTACGTGGTGCGCGGGGCCAAGGTCGAGCGCTGGATCCGCCAGACCAACTTCGACAACGACGAGGCCGTGGGCTACCTGGCCGACCGGCTCGAGCGCCTCGGCGTCGAGGACACGCTGGCCAAGAAGGGCGCCAAGCCGGGCGACCCGGTCCGCATCGGCGAGCGCGAGTTCGACTGGCAGCCCAACGCCGGCGAATTCGTGTCGGGCCCGCGCGGCACCGACGCCCGCCTCGAGGACGACGACGCCCGCGCCACCGCCGCCGAGCGCCTGGCCGCCCGCAAGGCCCGGCGCGTGCGCTCCGACGACGAGCTGCTGCACATGGCGGCCGACGGGACGGTCACCAGCGTGGCGAACGCCCATCGGCCCGTCCTGGTTACTGATGAGGACGACACCGACGAATAGGGCGTAGTCCAGCTTCACGCAACCATGCGGAAAGGGTGGCCGCCTACGGTCACGGGGTGTTGATCGAAGCCAGGCCCGCCCTGGACCCCGAGCTGGCCGCCCTGGTCGCGGCCCAGCTGCACGAGGGCGGCCAGGGTCTCGTGCCGGACGACCGGGCCGCGTACTTCGTGGCGATCGTCGACGGCCGGGCCGTGGCCTGCGGAGCCTGGTCGCCGCTGCCCGAGGTGGGTGCGGCCGAGATCAAGCGGATGTACGTGCGCCCGGCCTTCCGGGGCCGCGGCATCGCCCGCCAGATGATCGTCACGCTCGAGGAGGAGGCGCTCGTCGCCGGGCGCCCGGTGATCCGCCTGACCACCGGGGTCACCTCGCCCGCGGCGATCGCCCTGTATCAGTCCGCGGGCTACCGCCGCCTGCCGACCTGCGAGCCGGCCATGTTCTGCTTCGAGAAGCGGCTCACCGCCTCAGTCCAGTAGACCCAGGGCTGCGCGGGTACGCCGTACGGTCTCGGCGGCGCGAGGCTGCACCCAGGCCTTGCCCTCCGCCAGGATCTTGCGTACGTGGCCCGGGTCCTCGGACAACTCGGCGTAACGCGCCCTGATCGGCCCGAGCACCGCCTCGACCGCGTCGGTCACCTCCCGCTTGAGCGCGCCGTACGACGTCAGCTGCTCCGGCTCCCGGTCGGAACAGGCGCGCAGGATGCCCAGCAGATTGGTGACGCCCGGCTGGTGTTCGGGGTCGTCGCGGACCACGCCGACGGTGTCGGTGACCGCCCGCGCGATGGTCCGGCGGATCACGTCCGGCGGGTCGAGCAGCCCGATCCGGCCCGCCGCCGACGGGGTGCTCTTGCTCATCTTGCGGGCCGGGTCGGCCAAGTCCATGATCCGCGCGGCGTTCTCGGGGCGGATGCCCTCGGGCACGGTGAAGGTCGGGCCGTAGCGGGTGTTGAACCTGGTCGCGATCGTGCGGGCGAGTTCCAGGTGCTGGCTCTGGTCGTCGCCCACCGGCACCTGGTCGATGTCGTGCAGGAGGATGTCGGCCGCCATCAGCACCGGATAGGTCAGCAGGCTGAGCCGCACGCCTTTGTGGCCGGCCGACTTCTCCTTGAACTGGATCATGCGAGCCGCTTCGCCGTAGCCGGTCGCGCATTCCAGCAGGTAGTGCAGCTCGGTGTGCTCGGGCACCTGCGAATTGGCGATGATCGCGGTGCGCTGCGGGTCGACGCCGGCCGCCAGCAGCACGGTCGCGACCTGCAGGGTGTTCGCCCGCAACTGCTGCGGGTCGTGCTCCATGGTCATCGCGTGCAGATCGGCGATCATGGCGATCGAGGGTCTGTCCTGGGCCGCCACCAGCGGGCGCATGGCGCCGATCAGGTTGCCGAGGTGCAGGCGGCCGGTGGGCTGGAAGCCGGTGAGACGACGGGTCATGACGGTGTCCTTCTTGAGGTCAGGACCGCCCCGCCCAGGACATGACAACGGCCGCCCGGGAAGGGGCGGCCGCGAGATGGATGCGCGTGGGGGAGCCGCCCGTCAGGGCAGCCACCAGCCGAGGTTAGCGAAGCGCATGGGCCCACGATAGCAGCGCAACGGCCCGTATCGGATGATGGTCGGATGCCGAGCCTGACCCGCGCCGAGGCTACCGCCCGGGCCGCCACCGTCGATGTCCATGAGTACGAGGTCGACCTCGACCTGTCCGCCGAGGGCGACACCTTCGGTTCCCGCACGGTGGTGCGCTTCGGCGCCGGGGACGGCGCATCGACGTTCCTCGAGTTCGAACCGGTGAGCGTCGGCAAGATGACACTGAACGGCTCGCCGCTGCCCGACTCGGCGCTGACCGGCGGCCGGCTGCACCTGACCGGCCTGGCCGAGGTCAACGAGCTCGCCGTCGAGGCCGTCATGCGCTACTCGAACACGGGCGAGGGCCTGCACAAGTATGTCGATCCGGCGGACGGCTCGGTCTACATCTACCAGCACATGTTCATCAACAACGCGGGCCGGATCCTGCCCGCCTTCGACCAGCCCGACCTCAAGGCGTCGTTCCGGTTCACCGTGACCGCGCCGGTGACCTGGAGGGTCGCGGCGAACGGGCCGCTGCTCTCCGGAGCCGGCGGCCGGTGGGAGTTCGCGGCCACCAAGCCGATCTCGACCTACCTGTGCTCGCTCATCGCCGGGCCGTACCACGAGGTCACCGACTCGCACGACGGCATCCCGCTGGCCCTGTACGCCCGGGCCGCGCTGGCCGAGGCGCTGGAGGCCGAGGCGGCCGAGATCTTCGAGATCACCAAGCAGTGCCTCGACCGCTACCACGAGATCTTCGACATCCGGTACCCGTTCGGCCACTACCAGCAGGCCTTCGCCCCCGAGTTCAACTTCGGCGCGATGGAGTACCCGGGCCTGGTGGTCTTCCGGGACGAGTTCATCTACCGGTCGGCGGTCACCGAGAGCGAGCGCGAGCACCGGGCCAACGTGATCGCCCACGAGATGGCCCACATGTGGTTCGGCGACCTGGTGACCATGGCGTGGTGGGACGACCTGTGGCTGAACGAGTCGTTCGCCGAGTACATGGGCACCCGCATTGCGGCCGAGGCGACCCGCTTCGACGGCACCTGGACGACGTTCGCCATGCAGCGCAAGGCGTGGGGCCTGCGGGCCGACCAGCACCCGTCGACCCATCCGGTGGCGCCGGCCGAGGTCACCGACACCGACCTGGCGCTGCTGAACTTCGACGGCATCTCGTACGCCAAGGGCGCGGCCGTGCTCAAGCAGCTGGTCGCCTTCGTGGGCGACGAGGGGTTCCGGGCCGGCGTCAACGCGCACTTCGCGGCCCACGCGTACGGCAACGCGACGCTGGACGACCTGCTCGGGGCGCTGTCCGAGGCGAGCGGGCGCGACCTGACCGCCTGGGCCGACGTGTGGCTGCGCCGGGCCCAGGTCAACACGCTGCGTTCTTCCTTCACCGCCGAGGGCTCGACCTACACCTCGGTGACCATCGAGCAGACCGCGCCGGACGCGTACCCGACGCTGCGCCCGCACCGGCTCGGCATCGGCCTGTGGGACAGGGCCGGCGGCGCGCTGGTGCGCCGCAAGCTGGTCGAGGTCGAGGTGGGCGCCACGAGCCGGACCGAGGTGCCCGAACTCGCCGGTGAGCCGGTGGCCGACCTGCTGCTGCTCAACGACGGCGACCTCACCTACGCCAAGATCCGGCTCGACGAGGAGTCGGCCGCCGCCGTGCCGGCCGTGCTGCCGCTGATCGGCGACTCGCTGGCCCGGGCCGTGCTCTGGGCGGCCACCCTGGACGCGGTCGTCGACGGCGAGCGCCCGGTGGCCGAGCTGGTCACGCTGGTGCTGGCCGCGCTGCCGGTCGAGTCCGAGGTCGTCATCGTCGAGGACGTGCTGCGGGCCACCCGCAGCCTGGTCGACCGCTACGCCACCCCGGAGACCCGGCCGGCCGCCCTCGAACTGGTCGCGCAGGCCGCCGACCGCCTGCTCGCCGCGTCCGAGCCGGGCGGCTCCCGGCAGCTGGCGGCGGCCCGCGGCCTGATCGGCGCCACCGTCGACACCGCCCGCCTGAACGACTGGCTCGACGGGCGCGCGGTGCCCGAGGGGCTGGCCGTCGACGCCGACCTGCGCTGGCTGATCGTCTACCGCCTCGCGGTGCTGGGCGCGGCCGGCCCCGACGTGATCGAGGCCGAGTTCGAGCGGGACCGCAGCGCCACCGGCGAGCAGTGGGCCGCCCGCTGCCGCGCCGCCCGGCCCGACCCCAACGCCAAGGCGCTGGCCTGGGCCGCGATCATCGGGGACGCCACCCTCTCGAACCGCCTGGTCGAGATGACTGCCATCGGCTTCTGGCAGGCCGAGCAGCTCGACCTGGTGCGCGACTACGTGCCGCGCTACTTCGCCGAGATGCCGGCCATGATGCGGCTGCGCAGCGGGATGAGCGCCGAGCGGACGGCCGCGGCGGCCTACCCGGGGCTGGTGGTCGAGCAGCGTACCCGCGACCTGGCGGCCGCCCTGTTGGCTGACAAGAACCTCGACCCGATCCTGCGTCGCGTGGTCCTGGACGCCGACGACGACCTTCGGCGGGCGTTGGACGCCCGTTGATCTAGCCGTCCGACCACCCCGCCCGCCGCCCCTGACCGGAAAAAGATCTAGTCTTCTTTCATGTCGGCCCGGCGCATCGGAATCATGGGCGGGACGTTCGATCCCATCCACCACGGCCACCTGGTGGCGGCGAGTGAGGTGCAGGCACGATTCGATCTCGACGAGGTCGTTTTCGTGCCGACCGGTCAGCCGTACCAGAAGGGACGGGTCTCGCCGGCTGAGGACCGTTACCTGATGACCGTCATCGCCACGGCGTCCAACCCCCGGTTCCACGTCAGCCGGGTCGACATCGACCGCGACGGCCCCACGTACACCATCGACACCCTGCGTGACATGCGCTCGGTCTACGGCGCGGACGCCTCGTTGTTCTTCATCACCGGGGCGGACGCGCTGAACCGCATCCTGAGCTGGCGGGACGCGCTCGAGATGCTGGCCGCGGCGCACTTCGTGGGGGTCACCCGGCCCGGCTTCGAGCTCACCGACGACCACCTGCCCGAGGACAGCGTCACGCTGGTCGAGGTGCCGGCCATGGCGATCTCGTCGACCGCCTGCCGCGACCGCGTGGCCGCCGGCGAGCCGGTGTGGTACCTGGTGCCCGACGGTGTCGTGCAATACATCAACAAGCGGGGCCTCTATCGGGGGTCGGGAAATGTCACACCGGTGTGAGACGCTTGACTGACCAGATTCTCAGACCGAGAGGACTCTCTTGCCCGTCAGCGAACGCGCTCTTGAACTGGCGATGACGGCCGCGCAGGCCGCCGCCGACAAGAAGGCGCAAGACATCGTCGTGATCGATGTCGGCGACCAGCTCTACATCACCGACGCTTTCGTGATCGCTTCCGCGTCCAACGAGCGCCAGGTCATCGCGATCGTCGACGCTGTCGAGGAAGCACTGCTCAACCTCCCCGAGAAGGCGAAGCCCGTGCGCCGCGAGGGCGAACGCCAGGGCCGGTGGGTGCTGCTCGACTTCGTCGACATCGTCGTCCACATCCAGCACGTCGAGGAACGCGAGTTCTACGCCCTCGACAAGCTGTGGAAGGACTGCCCGACGATCCCGTTCGTCGACCGCGACATGGTCGACGCCGAAGCGTCGTGACGCGGCTCATCGTCTGGCGTCACGGCAACACCGACTGGAACGCGGGCCACCGCGTCCAAGGGCAGACCGACGTGCCGCTCAACGACCTCGGGCGGCAGCAGGCCGTCGACGCCGCCGAGATCCTGATTAAGCTCAAACCGGACGCGATCGTCTCCAGCGACCTGCGCCGCGCGGCCGACACGGCGGCGGCGCTGGCCGCGCTCACCGGCCTGTCGATCAGCTACGACAAGCGCCTGCGCGAGCGGTATTTCGGCGCCTGGCAGGGCAACACCATGACCGAGGTGGCCCAGCTCTTTCCCGAGCAGCACGCCCGCTGGCAGGCCGGTCAAGAGGTCGGCGGTGACGTCGAAAGCCTCGACGAGCTGGGCAAACGCGTGTCCGACGGGCTGCTCGACGCGGCCGCCCTCGCGCCCGGCGGCACCGTCGTGGTCGCGACCCACGGCGCCGGGGCCCGTCAGGGCGTGGGGCACCTGCTGGGCTGGCCGATCGAGCAGCTGCGCACCCTGCGGGCCCTGCAGAACTGCCATTGGGTCGAGCTCACCCTCGACGAGAAGCGCGGCTGGCAGCTCGCGGCGTACAACGTCGGTCCGTTCAGCGAGCGCCCGGTGCCGCCGCCGGTCTGATCACCGGGGAACCGGCGGTGATCCGGTAGCGTCCAAGCATCATGCTGACTCGGATCGTTCCCGCCCTTCTGCTCCTCGTGCTCGCCGCCGGTTGCGCCAACAACGCGTCCGACACGGGCGCCGCGGCGCCGGCCGGTACTCCGTCCCCCTCCGCGTCGGACGTCGTCGACCTGCCCCTGCCCAGCGCCAAGACCACCGGTCCGACCGGTGAGCCGTCGGCCGGGCGCCCCGCCGCGGGCGGTCAGACGATCACCGGCACGGTGACCGCCGGGGTCGAGCCCAACTGCCTGCTGCTGGCCGACGGCACCGGCAACCACCTGCTCATCTTCGACGACCCCGCGATGCGGGCCGACGCCGCCGTGGGCAGCAAGGTCAAGATCGTCGGCAACTCGCAGCCGAACATGATGTCCACCTGTCAGCAGGGTGTGCCGTTCATCGTCGTGTCGGTCGAGAAGGGCTGATTCACCAGGGCCGGGGCCGATCGGTTACCGTGCCCGCATGCCCGTCGCGGTCGTCACCGACTCCACCGCGTACCTGCCCGCCGAACTGGGCGGCTCGTATGAGCTGACCGTCGTGCCTCTCACGGTGGTCATCAACGGCTCCGACGGGCTCGAAGGGCTCGAGATTCAGCCGGCCGAGGTGGCCCGCGCGCTGGGCGGGCGCCGGGCGGCGGTCAGCACGTCGCGGCCGGCGCCGTCCCAGTTCGTGGCGGCCTACCGGCAGCTGCTCGACGCGGGCGCCGACGGCGTCGTCTCGATCCATCTCTCGGCCAAGCTCTCCGGCACCTTCGAGGCGGCCTCCCTGGCCGCGCTCGAGGTGGGCCCGCGGGTCGAGGTGGTGGACAGCGGGACGGCCGGCATGGGGCTGGGGTTCGCGGCTCTCGCGGCGGCGGCAGCGGCGCGCGAGGGTCAAGACCTTGCTTCCGTACGGCGGGTGGCGGTCGAGCACGCCGACCGGGTGAGCACGCTGTTCTACGTCGACACGCTTGAATTCCTGCGCCGGGGCGGCCGGATAGGGGCGGCCTCGGCGCTGCTCGGCACGGCGCTGGCGGTCAAGCCGATCCTGTACATGGCCGACGGGGCCATCGTCGTCAAGGACAGGGTGCGGACGGCCGGGCGGGCGCTGGCCAAACTCGTCGACCTGGCCGTGGAGGCCTCCGGCGACGGTGAGGCCGACATCGCCGTGCACCACCTGGAACAGCCCGACCGGGCGGCGGCGCTGGCCGACGCGATCACCATGCGGCTGGGCGACCGGCTGCGCGACTGCTACATCACCGAGGTCGGGGCGGTGGTGGCGGCGCACGTGGGGCCCGGCCTGGCCGGCGTGGTGGTGCACCGCCGGGGCTAGCTCCGCTTCCACCGGATCGGGTTGAGGCCGGCCACCGGCTCCAGGCGCGGGGCCAGCTCGGACCAGGGAACGGTGCGGTCGCCGATCAGCACCTCGTCGGCCGTCGGGAGCAGGGACTTCTCGTCCCAGGCGGCGCGGGTGCGCCAGCCGGACTCGTCGTCGCCCACCACGTCCAGTTCGGCTGCGGGCTCGGTGAGGTGGGTGGCCTGCCGGGCGTACTCCTGGACGGCGAGGATGGCCTCGGCCCGCCGGACCACATGGTGCAGGGGATGACCGGGACCGGCGGTGTAGGGCACGGTGCAGCCGTCGGGGTCACTGACGTACGCCATTGGGGTGATCGGCCGGGCCGACCGCGCGTACAGCTCCTCGGCCTGGGCGAACAGGGCCCGCAGATGAGGGCTGGTGGCTGAAGTGACCAGGAGGGTGCCGCGCTCGGGGGCGAAGGCCAGCGGGGGGCCGTCGACCTGGGGCGCGAGGCGTTCGAGCCAGTGCTCCAGCAGCAGGTGCGAGGTCCAGTAGGCGTCGCCGTCGTCGACGAAGCGGACGACCTCGGTGGGGGCGCTCTTGAGGGTGGCGCCGGTCAGGTTGGATCGGGCCGCGGCGAAGACCTCGTCCGGGCGTACGGCCCAGTTCCTGATCTGCTCCTCGGTCACATAGGTCATGGCCTCGGGGTGATCGATCACGACGTACTCGAAAAGGAAGGGCAACGCCGGGCGGCTCAGCGGAGCGCCGGGAGTGCAGCCGCGCAGAACGGGGCGGAGCAGGGGTTCCGCCAACTGCCAGGTCGCGGGCACGGGGTCGGCGGTGAGGGCGGACAAGTAGCTCTTGACCTGCTTGCGGCTCTGGGTGAGCAGCGGGGCCAGGTCGACTATGGATGGCTCTTGTTCGGCATTTGGCGCAAAACGGACCTGAAAGGCGCGGGCGTCGTAGCGTACGGCCTTGAAGCCGGCCTTGCGCAGTCGCCGGACCACCCTGGTGGCCAGCCTGACCCGCACGAACCTCCTCAGCAGGCCCACCCTGGACGCCTCTCTTCCCTAGACCTTCCGGGCCCTGATCACTCGGGCATCGAGATCTTCGTCGGTGATCACTTCGCCGTCCAGACCCGACTTTCGCAGGGCCTCGATCGCACCTCGTTCCTGCGCTTCGGTGATCTCGGACAGCAGGATGCCGATCTCGGAGAGCCATTTGGGAGCGCTCCCGGCGACGCGGCGAAAGATATCAAGACCGTCCGGGCCGCCGTCGAGGGCCGTCAGCGGCTCATGATCGCGGGCCTCGGCCGGCAGGAAGGGGATGTCGGCGCTGGCCACGTACGGGACGTTGGCGACCAGGACGTCGACCCGCAGGTGGCGGGGGAGCGGGTCGAAGAGGTCGCCCTGGTAGACGTGCGGGACACCGTTGTCGCGGGCGCAGGCGGTGGCGGCCGGGTCGAGGTCGGCGGCGTGCAGCTCGAGGCCGGAGAGGCGGTGACGGACGGCCAGGCCCAGGGCGCCGGAGCCGCAGCAGAGGTCGAGCAGGACGTCGGGTTTGTGGGCGACGGCCAGGTCGACCAGGAGGCGGCTGCGGACGCGGGGGACGAAGACACCCGGCCGCAGGCGTACGCGAATGCCGGCGAAATCGGCGTAGCCGACCACCTGCTCCAGGGGCTCGCCCTGCGCGCGGCGCTCGACGAAAGCGTTCAAGGTCGACTCGTCCGGGGCGGCCTCGCGGAGGACGGCGGCCTCCTCCTCGGCGAAGACACAGCCGGCCGCCCGCAGGCGGACCGTGGCCGTGGCCAGCGCATTCTCGGTGATCGACAAGCTCATCCCATATCACAGGCCGGCGGGGGCGCCGGAGTTATCCACAATGCGCCGCTGTCCACAGGGGGCGGGGCGCGGGGGCTGTCTTCTTCCTAACGTGCGGGGCGTGCGAGAGCGGAAGCCGGCCGACGATGCCGTAGCCCAGAGGCTCCGGGCGGTGCTCGGCGGCCCGGTCCCATCTTTTACTACGGGCGCCACCCCGGGGTCGGGTGGTCCGTCCTCGCGTCCGTCGCCGCCGGGTGGCGGTGGTGCTGCGCCGGATTTCGACGCTGGTCCTGGGCCGGCTCTTGGCGTTGGTCCTGCGCCGGATTTCGACGCCGGGCCTGCGTCAGCTGTCGGCGTTGGTCCTGCGCCGGGTTTGGGCGCTGGACCGTCTGCCGGTCACTGGTCTTCGCCCGACGGCATTGTTACCGGGCCGCATGGCGATGGGCTGGCCGAATTGGCCGAAGTCCGAGAGCCGCTGCAGTGGTCCGACATCATCCCGGGGTGGCCCGACGACGTAAACCTGGAGGCGGCGCCCAGCGCCGTATTTCAGCCGGCCCCGCCTTCGCGACCTGCTGAACCTTCGCCGCTTGCTGAACCTTCGCAAGCTGCCGCGCCATCTCTCGCGGCGAACGGCTACCGGGCGGGGACGCCGTGGGCCACGCCGCCGGCTTCGCACCATCCAGCCTCCGCCGCAGCCACCCCGCCGCTGACGTCAACCTCGCCGCCTGCGGCTCCTCCTCGGCCCGACGTGCTATCGGCTGGTGTGTCGCCGTCACTCGCTGTGCCGACACCCCGCGTGCCAACACCTCCTGTGTCACCAGCCGCTGTCCCATCTCCACTCGCCGAGCTGCCACATACGGTGCCGTCGCCCGGTGTGTCGGTGTCGCCGCGGGATCGGGTGCCGGTAGGGCTAGCGGTCGACGAGCTTGAGTTCTCGGGCGTAGCTGGGCCGTCGGGGTTTCCGTTGCCGGCCGCGCCGCCGGGCCCGGCTGTCTCGGAGCGGGTTGAGGTCGCGCCGGCGCCGGCGATCGTTGCTGTGCGGTCGGCGACCGGGGCCTATCCCGTGGTCGGGGGTGGCGATCTTCAGTCCTCGCATCTTGGAGACCTCATGCCCGAATCGGAGCCCTACCGGAGCCAGGCCGGCGTTCGTGCGGCGGTGCCGGGGGAGCGTCGGCTGCCGCCGCCCGACTGGTCGCCGTCACAGGGCGAAAGCTACTACGCGCCCGGGCATCCGCTTCATCGGCCGGAATCGGGGGACGACGGCTATCCGCCGTCGGAGGACTACACGTTCGATCCGGCGGAGGAGCGGTTCGAGTACACCGGCTCGACGTTGCCCGAACCGGAGACTCTGACCGGTGCGGGAGCCTTCGGCGGCTCGGAGGAAGGCGGTGGGCGGCGGTTCGGGCTCGGCGCCTTCGACCCAGGGCGGCGAGGCGTCCGAGCGCTGGCTGCGGTCGCCGCTCTGGTCATCCTGGTGGCCGCCGTTTTGGCCTGGCGGGCGCGGCCACAGGTTGATCCAGTCGCTCCGCCTCCGCTGGGAGCCGTCGAGTCCGGGAGTGGCGACGGTGAGGCTGCCCCGCCCGTAGCGGGCCGCGGTTCTGCCTCAGCGCCCGCCGAGGTGGTCGTGGCGGTGGGCGGCAAGGTGCGTAAGCCAGGCCTGGTGCGGCTTGCTCCCGGTGCTCGGGTGGCCGATGCCCTGACCGCCGCGGGTGGTGCCGACCCGGGCGTGGATGTGGCCGTTCTGAACCTGGCTCGCAAGGTCGTGGACGGCGAACTGATCATGGTCGGCGTAACCCCACCGCCTGGTGCGGTCCCGCCCGCCGGCGCCGGTCCCGCCGCGGGTGGCACCCCGGGTGCCGGCAGCCCGGTCAACCTGAACACGGCCACCCTGGCCGACCTGGACGGCTTGCCCGGCGTGGGTCCGGTGCTGGCTCAGCGCATCCTCGACGCCCGCGATGCCCAGGGTGGCTTCCGCGCCGTGAGCGACCTCCGCAAGGTCGACGGGATCGGCGATGCCCGCTACGAGCAGCTCAAAGGCCTGGTGACGGTATGACTCCCGTTTCCGGCCACGCCGCCCATGCCCTCGGGCGCGGACGCCACACCTCCTTTCGTCGGGTTCGCCGGGCCTCGCCGGTGCGACCTGAGCCCTGGTGTCAGTCGTGAGCGGCGGTCGTCGGGAAACGGCTAAGCGGGCCGGCGGGCCGGTGGACTTGCGGCTGGCCGGCTTCGCGGTGGCGGTCTGGATGGCGGCGCTGGCAGCGCTCTACCTGTCCGCGCGGGCCGGGCTGCTGCTTGGTGCGGGGGCTTTGCTCGCAGCCGTGTTGGTCGGCATGGCAGGTGGCTTGGGGCACGGCAGGGCTGACTCCTCCGTCGGGCGGAGTGAAGGCTCCGCATCGGCGCCGGGTGGGAGTCGATCCAGGGCGAGTGGGTCCGGCGGCGGGTGGTTGCGTGCCGGTCGATGGGTGGGACTCGCGGTTCTGCTCGGGGTGGCTTGTGGGGCGGTCGCCACGGCGGCTCGGGTGAGCGTTCGGGAGGCTCGTGGGTTGGTCGCCCTGGTCGAGGCGGGGGATCCGGTCTCGCTGCGGATGGTCGTGCGGGACGATCCACGGGCGCTCCGCGGGTCGACGGGGCGGCCACCGACGTACATCGTGGCGGTTGACCTCGAAGCCGTGCGGACCGAAGAGAGCGGCGGGCTGCGGCTGTCAGCGCGGGCCTTGGTGCTGGGCAGCGACCCGAGCTGGCGAGGGCTGTTGCCGGGGCAGCGGGTGACGGCCAAGGGCAAGCTGCTGCCGCCGCGCGGAGGGGACTTGCGGGCCGTGGTGGCCTCGGTGCGGGAAGCTCCGGTGCTGGTCGGGCGGCCGTCGTGGGCGCAGCGGGCCGCCGGTGTGCTGCGGGCGGGGCTGCAGCGGGCCTGCGAACCGCTGCCCGATCGGCCCGGCGGACTGCTGCCGGGGCTGGTCGTGGGGGACACCAGCCGGCTCGACCCGGCGCTCGAGGAGGACTTCCGCACGACCGGGATGACCCACTTGAACGCGGTTTCCGGCACGAACGTTCGGCAGACATAGTATTTGCGCATGACCGCAACGATGCCCGGCCGGACGGCCGTCCGGCACGCCGTGATCTACGCCCGCGTGTCCGCCGATGACCAGCGCCAACGCCGGTCCGTCGGCCAGCAAGAACAGGAATGCCGAGACGTCGCAGCCGACGCCGATTGGACCGTGGACCAGGTGTTCACCGACAACGACCGGTCGGCCAGCCGGTACGCCCGCAAGGTCCGCGAGGCGCACGCCGAACTGCTGGCCTACCTCGCCACGGCAGACGTGCAGGTCTTGATCCTCTGGGAGCCGTCGCGTGGGGACCGCGAGCTGGAATCGTGGGCCGGGTTGTTGAACCTGTGCCGCCGCCGGGGCATCCGCATCCACATCGCCATGCACCGGCGGACGTACGACCTCGACCAGGCGCGGGACTGGCGGACGTTGGCCGAGGACGGGGTGGATTCGGCGTACGAGTCGGAGAAGACCCGAGAGCGCATAATGCGGCACGTGCGCGACAACGCCATGCAAGGCCGCCCCCACGGGAAGCTGCGTTACGGGTTCCGGCGGGTCTATGACGACCGGGGCGCGTTCGTCGCGCAGGTCCACCACGAAGAGCAGGCGGCCATCATCCGCGAGGCGGCCCGCCGGGTGTCCGCCGGTGAGGCGTTGTACGGCATCGCCCAAGACCTGAACGACCGTGGCGTGCCCGCGCCGCGCGGGGCGACGTGGCAGCCGACGCAGATCAAACGGTTGGTCACAGACCCGGCCTACATCGGTCAGCGCGTCCACCAAGGGCGGGTGGTCGGCCCGGCCGTCTGGGACGCCATCTTGGACGAGCAGACGCACGCCGAATGTGTGGCCCGGTTGACCGACCCGGCCCGGCGCACCCAGCACGACACCGCCATCCGGCACCTGTTGTCCGGGGTGATGACGTGCGCCGAATGCGGTTCTCGGATGCGGGTGCAGAAAAACCGGGGATACCTGGCGTACCTGTGCGTGGACAAGTTCTGTACGTCCGTGGAGACGACCAAGGTCGAGGGGTTCATCACCGACATGGTGCTGGCCCGGTTGTCCCGGCCAGACGCCCACGAGCTGTTCGCCGCCCGGCGAGACGACGGCACCGCCGACGCCCGCACCGAGGCCGCAGAGCTGCGCACCCGGTTGGACGGGTTCTATGCCGCCGCCGCAACAGGGGGCCTGTCACCCGCCGGCCTGGCCGCCATCGAGGCGCGCCTGCTGCCGCAGATCGAGGACGCCGACCGCCGGTCCGTCGTGGTGCCGGTGCCGTCGTTGTTGCGCGACACGGCCGGGCCGGACGCCGCCGCCCGGTGGGACCGCATGACGATGGTGCAGCGCCGGGAGCTGTTGCGTCTGGTCGTCGTCCCCAAGGTAGCCAAGGGCCGGAAGGGGCAACGCGGGCCGATCGACCCGATGCGCCTGGGCGCGTCCCGGTGGGTTGGCGACGATCGCACCTGGGCCGAAATCTGGGCCGCCGACAACAACGGATAAGCCCTTTTCGGGGTGGCGTGGGGTCGAATCTGCCGGGTGTTGGATTCGTCTAACGCGCGGTAGATTGTTGCCGTCTCATCGCCGGTTTTGGACGGCGACGGGGTGGACGGCTTTTCCCCGCCGACCTTTTATCCGCAACAGGAGGCACAGGAGAAGGAATTGTGTGAAACCTGTTGCCTGCCAAATCGCCAGCTGAACGCCGGATCGTCGCCAAGATAGCTGTCACCGTCCGGGACCACGGTCCCGATGCACCGGAACTGCCTGAGTTGCGGCGTGACCTTAAGGCCGCGAATGTCGAGGCGCTCATTCGGTCGGCCGTAGACGCCGCCCCGCCATTCACCGACGAACAACGCACCCGTCTCGCCGCGTTGCTGCGCCCTTCCGGGCCGGACGCCACCGAATGATGGGCGTCACCGAGGCGCGCAAACCGTGCAACGACACGGAGTTGTTCCGCCGAAACGCCGCGACTATCTGCCGCGTCCTGTTCCTCATGGAATCCCTGCACCCGTTGCCCGCCAAGGACAGTCCCGCATGGACCGACCTGGAAGAGGCGTACGAGGCGTTGGGCGATCTGCTCGACCGGAAACCTACAGCGGCCGCACCGCCGCGCCCTTCCAGCAACAAGAAGAAGAACGGCGGTGCCCCATGAAGGACATAAAAGAAGACCGGCCCGTTGGCATCGGACCGGCCCCCAACAACGACGACATACAGACCACGACCACGGTAACCCGAATGGCCGCGCCGGGGGGAGCGGGAATCTGGGTGGCGTCGTGACGTCGTTCCGGGACCACCTCGACGCCGTGGATTGGGGCCGGGCGGTTCACCTGGGCGGTTCGTTGGTCGCTGCTATTGCTGTCTCGCCTACAGGTCAGGAATGGCCGTGGCTGTTCAACGACGGGGACGACCTCGGCTGCGCGTGCGGGAAATGCGCGCCGCATGAACAGACAGGCCGGCTGCCAGACCTGGTGCGCAAGCGCGTGCATGGCACGTGCTGGCGAAAGGGATGCGAAGAGACGGCCGAACGGCGCGGCGCCTGGTGCTCTTGGCACGCACTCACCGCGTGCGAAGGCACGACGAAGAAGGGCCTGCCGTGCCGCCGAGACGTCGGGCATGGCAGTGGCCGGTGCGCCGACCACAACCCGTCTGCGCGACAGGGGCGGACATGACGACCGACCGCGAGGTCCACCCATGCGACCGGTTCGATTGGGAGGGCATCGTCTTGTCGTGCCGGTGGTCTGGCCTCATCGGCGGGACGGGCCGCCCCGGCACGACCCGGAAGCAGACGCGCGGCGGAATCGCAGGGCCGACATTCAAGGCCGTGGCGTTGGTCTACGCAACACACGCCAATCCAGACGGGTCACGCGTGTTCCCTAGTGACGCCCGCGTCGCCGTTCTATCGGAAGTAGGGATGGCGACGGTAAAGGCCATCCGTCAGAAGCTCATCGAATTGGGCTTGTTAACGCCGGACGGCCGGGAAGGCCGAGCACCGCGCTATCGCCTCACCATGCCGAGTGACCTGTTCGAGCACGTCGAATTCTGGTCTCCCGCCCAGATAACCGAGACGGCCAAGGCCATGCGGGATCGTCGTCGCGGACCTCGGGGGTCGTCATCCACAGATGTGGACAACGAATGAAGGGGCGTCCGATGGGGGTATCCGGCGGAGCCCCCCAACACACCCCGGGGCCGTCTGCTTGGGGGTATCCGGCGGAGCCCCCTAAACGCGCTTGGGGGTATCCGGCGGAGGGCGTTGGGGGTATCCGGCGGAGCCCCGTACCAACCAGAGACCAGCCACACACCGACCAACCAGAAGCCGCGTGGGTTGTTCTTCGTACGGCCGCAACCGGTGCGTGTGTGCGCGATGCCGTACCAATCCAAAGACATTCACCGATGGATAGGTGGAAGAGATGCAACGCACGAATGCAGCCGTCGCAATCGCTGAAGCACGAGCACGCATCGCAGCACGCAGCCGACAGGTCAAGGCCGACACCACACCGTTGGTGCCTGCGCATGGCACGACAGCACAACGTCTCGCAGACCTGCCGATGTGTCGGGCCGCACGCGACGGCCAACGATGCGGCGTTGCGCTCGACCCGGACGGCACGTGCCCTGTCGGTGACAGGCACGACCAGGCGGCCGATGGGTAGCCCGGCAGGTAGGGGGGAGGGGTCAACACGTAAACGCGTGGACCTGGAAACCCCGCGCCCCGTCTCCAATTCTCTCTCTACAGGTGTAATTCGCTCGGCTAACGAACTGCGAAACGCGAAGGCGCGGACGCAGTGGGCCGCGATGGACCCGGCCCGTCGGCGCGCGTTGAACGACGCCCGGTTGGACCGTCTGCGAGACGCGTTGTGCGCCGGTGGTTGCGGCCGGATGTTGGCGCGGGGTCCGGGGTCGTTGCCGCCAGGGCAGCGGACGTGTCGTCCGTGTCGCCGTGCCCGGTCGGCCGGGACCGGCCCGCCGACCCGAACGGGACGGCCACAGACGGCCGAAACCCCGTCTCGGGTGCAACCGGGTACCCCCGCCCGGTCTGGGGCGTCTGAGACGCGCCGGTTGGGGGTGGCGTCGTGACGGCCCCGGTGATGTTCGGCGTGCTGGACGCCGCGTCGCGCCGGTCGCTGGCGCACGCGCTGATGTTGGAGCAGGCGTGGATGCGTCGGAACGGTGCGGACCTCCCGCCGCAGCTCGTGGGCCTGTTGGACGCACTGCTGGGGCCGGACGCCGACACCGGACAGGCGCAGGCAATCGATGGCGCGCGCCGGAAGGCGATTCGGGACACGGCCGAGCCGGCTGGCCCAAGGTCGTCGCATGTAGACGGTGCGGCGGTGGTGACGTTCCGGGAAGCGGCCCGGCGTCTCGCCGTGCATCCGTCGACCGCCAGGCGAATGGCCGCGCGTGGCGACCTCGATGCGGTGGGCGCGGGAGCGGGCCGCCGGGTCACCGTCCGAAGCATCACGGACTACGTGGAAGGGGGTCGTCGTGGCGACCGATGACGAGCTGTTTGCGGACGTCGCAGAGACGATGCACGACGCGGCGGCCAAGGTGCTGGCTGAACAGGCGATCGACCTGATGGCGAGGTCGTTCTACCTGCGCGAGAAATTCGAGTCCGAACGGGCGCGCACCGACCCGGAGTACCGCGCCACGTTGGTGGAAGAGCTGTTCGCCCAGCAGGAGGAAATGCGGCAGCTGTTGCGCGCTGGTGGCGAGGTGGATTGGTGACCGCCGCGACCGGCCGGAAGGCGGCAGTGTCCGGCACCGTGGACGTCGGCCCCGGCCGGTCGGTGCCGGGCCTCGACGTCGCGCCGGGCATCGGCACCGTCGTGGTGGCGTTCGCGGACCTGCGGCCCGGCGCGGTGGACCGCGACGGCGACACCTATGAACGGGGCGCGTTCACCGGCAACACCGGGCCGGTGCCGTTCGGCCCGTGGAACCACAGCGTCAACGACATGGGGCCGTGGAACCTTCCGATCGGCGTCGGCCAGGTCACCGAAGAAGGCGACCTGGCGGTGTTCCGCGGAGTCCTGTTCGACACGCCCATGGCGCGGATGCACCTCGAGGTGCTGCGCGGTCTGGGCGCGCGGGCCGAATACAGCTACGGGTTCGGCGTCACGGCGTCCCGGCGGGCCACGCCGAGAGACGGCACCGGCGCGTCTCGGGTCATCCAACGCGTCAACGTCCACGAGGTGTCCCCCGTGCTGCGCGGCGCGGGCGTCGGCACGCACACCGTCTCGCTCGGCCAGACCGACGCCGACGGCGACGTGCGCGCCATCTACGACCGGGTGCAAGTCGAACGCATCCGGGACCAGCGAGAACTACAGGCCGTCGCGGCGCGTGTCCGCGACCAGACCTAGCAGACGGAAGGAAGCCCGATGGCTGTTACGGCGCAACGCATCACGGCGTCCACGACGCCCGTCGCCCTCAACACCGCCGCCGGTAGCGGGGAGCGACTGATCATCAAGAACACGTCCGCGAACGCCGCCGACTTGGGCGGCCCGACCGTCGCCGCCGGTGCCGGATTCGACCTCGCCGCCGGGGCCACCGTCGGCCCGATCGACCTCGACCCCGGCGATGTCGTGTACGCCATCCGGTCGGCCGCCGCCGACGCCACCCTGTCCGTACTCCGAGTCTGATCGGACCCCGCCATGCAGACCACGAAGAACAACAAGGCCGTGTGGACCCACGAGACGAAGGACGTCCCGCCGCCGCCCGATCCCGACCTGGACCAGCCGGCTGATGCCGCCCCGGTCGCAGACGACGCCGCCGACGACGACCGCGAGGGGAACGACCGATGACGACACGCGCCGAATACTTGGCCGACCTGCGCCAAAGGGCCGCCGACCTCCCGGCCGGCCTTCCGGCGGCCGAAAGGTTCCGCCGGTTGGGCCTAGTGCCGCCGTTCGAGCCGGACGTGTTCGTGGCCGTGCAGCCGGACCCGTACGTCACGTCGGTTGCGCCCACACCGGTGCATCCCGCCGTGGCTGCCGCGTCCGAAGAACTCGACGCGGCCCGTGCGGCGTTCGACGCCGCCAACAACGCATGGTTGGAGGCGCGCGCCTACCGGGAAGCGCTCGAACAACAGGGTGACGAGACGTTCGGTGGCCGCGTGTTCGCCCCCGACTACATCGTGGGTGAGCCCAACCCTGACGTGGACCGGCACCGCAAGATCGTGCGGACTGCGAAGAAGGCCGAAGACGAGGCGTGGCAGGCACGCGGCGAGGCGGCCAAACGCGCCGAACAGGCATCGAGCTTCCACACCGGTCTTGCGGCGGCCGTCGCCATCGACCAGTCCGCCGCGACCCTGGCCGCCGACCAGGCCGCGCAAGACCACCGGTTGCGCGCGGCAGGCATCCACCCCGACAACGAAGGGGAACCGGAACGCCGCCCCCGCCGCCCGTTGATCGCCTTCGGCCGTAGCCGGATGCCTCGCGGCTAACCGCCACCACCCGCGATAGGAGAGGCCCCCATGACGTCACCCGGTGGCGGTTCGCTCGGCGCGTTGTTCGTGTCCGTGCGGCCCGAGACAACCCGGTTCGAGCCCGAACTGTCGTCGGCCACGGTCAAGGCCGGAGAACGGGCGGCCGACGCCGCCGGTCCCGGCATGGGCCGCCGTCTGGCATCGCACATCAGCACCGCGCTGGCCGCCGGGACCGGCATCCTGGCGGTCGGTCTGGCCAAGGGCCTCGGGGCGGCGGTCAAATCCGCGTCCGACCTGAACGAGACGATCAGCAAGACCAACACCGTGTTCGGCAAGAACAGCAACGAAATCCAGCGGTGGGCCTCGCAGGCGTCAACGTCCATGGGCCAATCGAAGAAGGCCGCCCTGGACGGTGCGGCCACGTTCGCCATCTACGGCAAACAGGCCGGGCTGACCAGCAAAGACCTGGTGGGATTCAGCACCGGCCTGTCGGGTTTGGCGTCCGACATGGCGTCGTTCTCTAACACGTCACCTGAGGAAGCCATCGAGGCCATCGGCGCGGCCATGCGCGGCGAATCGGACCCGATCGAGAAGTACGGCGTCCTGCTGAACGAGGCGTCGCTCAAATCGACCGCCCTGAAGAACGGCATCATCAACACCACCAATCAGGCGTTGACCCCGCAACAGCGCGTCCTTGCCGTGCAGGCCGCCCTGTACGAACAGTTGGGCACCAAGGGGTCCAAGACGATCGGTGATTTCGAGCGAACGTCAGCCGGTCTGGCCAACCAGCAGCGCATCGCCAAAGCCGAACTCGCCAATTTCGGGGCGGAGATCGGCACGTCGTTCTTGCCGGTGGTCACCCGCCTGGTCAAGAAGTTCAACGAGGAGATGTTGCCCGCCTTCCAGACGTTGTGGCGTCGTGAAGGTCCCGCCGTCGTGTCGTTCGTCTCGGGTGCCGCCGACAAGTTCGGCGGATTCGCCACGAAGGTTGCCGACGCCGACATCAGCGGGTGGATCGACAAATTCCGCGACGCGGCCGGGGCCGCCGCGCCGTACGTCAAGACGTTCATCGCCAATTTCCGGGAAGGCGGCAAAGACACGTTCGCGGACACCTTGAAGGTGTCCGGGGCGGGCATGAAGTTCTTGGCCGACAACGTGGACACATTGGTGAAGGCGTTGCCCGCCATCGCCGCCGTCGTGGCCATTAAGGAGTTGGCGACGACGGTTTCCACCTTGGCTGAACCGTTCCGTGTCGCCGGAATGTTCGCGCAGGCCGCCGCCACCCGGCAGTTGGCTGCGTCCACTGCCGCGCTGGCCGCGTCGTCCGGCACCGCCGCCGCCACGACCCCGGCCGCTGCGGCGGGCACCACCGCGTTCGGTGGCGCGATTCGTTTCGCCATGGGGCCGCTCGGTCTGATCATCACCGTTCTCGGTGCAGCGACGGCAGCGGTCGTCTACCTGTATAAGCACAACGAGACGGCCCGGAAAATCATCGACGGGGCCTGGAAGTTCATTAAGAAGGCCATCAAGGTGGTGGGCGATTGGATCACCGACACCTTGTGGCCGTCCATCAAACGCGCCATCAGCCAATTGGTGGAATCGTGGAAGTGGCTGCGAGACACCACCTCGGGTGCATGGAACGCCATGAAAGACAAGGTGGTCGGGGCCTGGCACGGCCTACGCGACGGAGTAATGGGCGGGTGGAAGTTCATCCGCGACAAGGTCTTCAACCCGGTGAAGAACTTCGTCAGCAAGACAATCCCTGACGCATTCAAGAGCGGCGTCAATACGGTCAAGGCGTGGTGGGACAAGCTCAAGGATTTCGCCGCTACCCCAGCCCGGTTCGTCATCAACACCGTGTTCAACGGCATCGGTGGCGTGTTCAACAAGGTGGCCGATTTCCTGCACCTGCCGGGCAATCTGCGCGCCCCTGAATTTAAGGCCAATTTCGCGCACGGCGGCCAGTTCTCAGGCCGGCTGCCAGGTGCGCCCTCGGACGTCGACAACATGGTCGGTTACGGGCCGGGCGGGCAACCCATCGGCTTGGCCGGTGGCGAATACGTCGTCAACGCCCGACAGACGAAGAAGCACCTGCCGGTCCTGCAGGCCATTAATGACGGGCAGTTCAAGGGCTATGCGTTCGGCGGCCTGATCGATTTCCTGTCCAACCCCGTCAAGTACGTGAAGGGCAAGGTGTCCGGTGTCATCGGTCGCATCCGCGATGTGGCAGGTGGCCCGTACGGAGAAGCGCTCATCGCCATGGCCGACCGTGTGCGAGACGGCGCGATTGATCGCCTGAAATCGCTGATGGGTGGGCTATTCGGCGACGGGGGTGGACGCCGGGGTGGGTCGGGGACATTCGGCGGTTGGCCGTCGTCTCCTTCGGCCCAACGAGGCGATTCCGGCGTGTGGCGCGGCATCGTTTCCCTGATCCGTTCCACCGGCCCGATCTCGGGGTCGTTCGGCAACGCCTACCGGCCGGGTGACCCCAAGTGGCACGGGTCCGGCCGGGCCGTCGACTGGATGGGCTACAACCAGGACGCCCTCGCGTCCTACCTGGCCGCCCGGCGGCCGTTGGAGCTCATCCACCGCACCCGACACCGGGACTACGCGTACACGCGCGGCGTCAACAAGGGATCGTTCAACAACGCCCTGATGCAGCAGCACCGCAACCACATCCACGTGGCGTTCGGTGCCGGTGGCAAGGTGCCCACGTTTGACACCGGCGGCGTTCTCGCGCCCGGCTACAACATGGTCCACAACGCGACCGGCCGCCCGGAACCGTTGCGCCGCGCCGACCAACCGATGCGTTGGCACCCGGCCGACCTGCGGATGTTGGCTCAGATGATGGCCCAGGAGATGCGGACCGTCGTCGGGGCCACCGCCTATTCGGCCGGTCGGCAGACACAGCTCTACGCCAGGGGCGCCTGACGGCCGGTCAGTCGGTGATTCCGGCCGCCCGCAGAATGCGCCGCACCTGTTCGCGGCTGTAGCCGGTGACGTCCACGATGTCGCGCTGCCGGACGCCCGCCTGTGCCGCCGCCACGATGGTGTCGGCCAGGCGTTGGCGGGCCTCGGGGACGTCGGCCCGCCGGGCAGCCAACGTCTCTTGCGCCTCGACCACGGCGGCCTGCGCGTCGGCGTACGCCCGCGCGGCCGTCTCAAGGTCTTTCAGCACGGCGGTAGTCAAGCACTCGGGTAGGTGAGGCCACGCCGGAACGGCGTCGTGTGGCCTCACACGGGTGACGCATGAGGCCACATCGCATTACGGTGTGTGGCAGAACTCAAGGCGGCCCCCGGTCAAGTGCAGCGAACACCGACCAGGGGCCTTGATCGCCCCTAGGAGGCGACCCGCGATGACCGTACCTGGCCCCAAAGCTGATCTCATCGTGTCGTTCCGCGACCGAGACGAACCCCGCGCGTTGGCCACCCGACCGATCGCCGTGGCACACCGGCACCCGGCCGGGTGGACCGTCCACGCCATGGACGGTTCCCGCATCGAGGCGTTGTCGTTCGACGCCGTGCCCGGCGCGGTGTCGGCCGCGACCGGCATCCGCAACCTACTGATCGTCTGGCCCGGACGGGACGCGTTGTGACGGCCCGAATCTGGCGTTGGGTGCCGTGGGTACGCCGGGCCGCGAAACGCCGCCACACGGCCGCCGTGGACTACGCCCGGCAATGGTCCGCCGACGAACGGGCCGCCGCCCGGCAACGTCTGATCGAACTGGCCGAACGGGAACGCCGCCGCCACCCGTAGACCGACCCCAACCGGCCTCGACCTCTAGCGTGGAGGTCGGGGCCGTTCTGCGTTCACGAGGAGATGCATGACCAAGTTGCCGCACCCGCACGAGGCCCAACGCGCCGTGTTGGCCGACATCATCGACCACCTGGCCGACAACCCGCGTTACGACCTCCAGGGAGATCCGACTACGGACGCGTGGGGGTCCGCCCAGTGGGTCAAGTACACCGACGACGTGGGCAAAGAGCACTTCGTGCGGGTGACCGTCGAGCCCTACAAGCCGTCGTGAATAACCCCGCTATCTGACAATCGCGGGGGCCAACGTCGCCATTCTGCTCGGCGTCGTGCTCTTCGCCGTGCGGCGGACCCGGGCCGGGCCGGTGGCCACGGCGGTGATCTGTGCCGTGGCGCTGGTTGGCTTCGTCATTCTGGCCCGGCCCTCGCCCAGTGTGGTGCGGGCGGCCGCGATGGGTGCGATCGGGCTGATCGGGCTGGCCTCGGGCCGGCGGCGGGCGGCGCTGCCCGCGCTCGCGGCCGGGGTGGCGGTGCTCATCGTGTACGACCCCGAGCTGGCGTCGGACGTCGGCTTCGCGCTGTCCGTGCTGGCCACCTCGGGTTTGCTGTTGCTCGCCCCGGTCTGGCGGGACGGGCTGCGCCGCGGAGGTTGCCCGGCCGGGCTGGCCGAGGCGCTCGCCGTGCCGGCGGCGGCCCAGGTGGCGTGCGGACCGGTCGTCGCCGGGCTGTCCGGCACGATCAGCGTCGTCGCCGTCCCGGCAAACCTGCTGGCCGTGCCCGCGATCGCGCCGGCGACCCTGTTCGGGGTCACCGCGGCGCTGATCTCGCCGATCTGGCCGGCGGGGGCCGAGTTCGCGGCCTGGATGGGGCATTGGCCGGCGCAGTGGCTGGTGCTGATCGCGACCTACGGCGCCCGGGTGCCCGCGGGGGCGCTGCCGTGGCCGGGCGGGCTCACCGGCGCGCTGCTGCTCGCAGTGATCACCGTCGGGCTGTTGATCGCCACGCGCCGGCCGTTGATCCGCAAGCTGGTCACGGTGGTGGCGCTCGGCGGGGTGCTGGGCGCCCTGCCGGTGCGGTTGCTCGCCTCGGGCTGGCCGCCGCCCGGCTGGCTCGTGGTCGCGTGCGCGGTGGGGCAGGGCGACGCGATCGTGCTGCCGGCGGGAGCGGGACGAGCGGTGGTCGTCGACGCCGGGCCGGAGCCGAACGCCGTCGACCACTGCCTGCGCCGGCTCGGGGTGCGCCAGGTGGCGCTGTTCGTGGTCAGCCACTTCCACGCCGACCACATCGGCGGGGTGGCCGGCGTCTTCCGGAACCGGGACGTCCGTGGGGTGGTCGGACCGGACTGGCCCGAACCGCCGGCTGGTCACGCTGCGGTTGCTGAGGCGGCCGGGCGGGTGCCCCTGCACGCGGTTGGCGCCGGATGGGCGTACGCGGTGGGGGAAGTGCGATTGAAGGTGCTCGGGCCGGTGGAGCCGCTGCGAGGCACCAACTCCGACCCCAACAACAACTCTCTGGTGCTGCGGGCCGAAGTGGACGGCCGGTCCATCCTGCTGCCCGGCGACGCTGAGACCGAGGAGCAGGAAGACATGCTGCACTACCTGGGGCCGGACGCCGTGCGGGCCGACGTGCTCAAGGTGGCGCATCACGGCTCGAGCTATCAGTCGCCGCGGTTCCTCGACGAGATCCGGCCCACGGTGGCGCTGGTCTCGGTCGGCCTGGGCAACGACTACGGGCATCCGAACGCTTCGTTGCTGGCGCGGCTGGCCCGGGGTGGCGCGCGGGTCCTGCGTACGGATCAATCGGGCGACCTGGCGGCGGTCTCCACCGGTCGTGGGCTGGCCGTCGTCGCCCGGGGTGACCCACCACCCGCGCCTTGACCTGGCCGTCCGCCGTCGGCGCCGATGTCTGACACGCAGCCCGGCGCGAAGCGCGCACAATGCCGGGATGGAGCGAGAGACGATCACCGCCGGCGAATTCCGGCTGCGCCCGTTCGAGGAGGGCGACATCCCCTGGGTGTACGAGGTCTCGCTGGACCCGCTCGTGCAGAAGTACCTGCAGATCCCCGTTCCGTATCACCGGAGCGACGCCGAGTTCTTCGTCCGCGAGATGTGCGTGGCGGGGTGGGACAAGGGCACCCGGGCCGAGTTCGTCGTCGAAACCGCGGTGCCGGACGGTGGCCAGGCGACCCGGCTCGGCCGGGTGGGCCTTGGGTTGAACGGGTCGGGCGCGGGCGAGATCGGCTACTGGATGGATCCGGCGGCCCGCGGGCGGGGGATCGCCACTGCCGCGGTGCGGGCGCTTTGCGGATGGGCGTTCGGGACGCTCGGCCTGGGAATCGTCGAGTGGCGGGCCGAACTCGGCAACCAGGCGTCGCGGCGGGTGGCGGAGAAGGCCGGGTTCACGGTCGAGGCGGTGCTGCGGCAGAGGCTCGTGCATCGAGGCGTCCGGGTCGACGTCTGGGTCGGCTCGATGCTGCCGTCCGAACTGCCGCCGCCCGCCTAGGCGCCCGCGCGCCGACACGCCCGGGTTAGTCCGTTCAGGTGGGTCTTGGGACTAACGATGGGGGTTGATGGGCCTATCGGGGCGTAGTAGCGGGTTCCGGAGACATCCAGCCTGATCGAGCACCGGGTGGACCAGCGCGGGCATGGCCGGGAGCCGATATGTCTGCTTTCGCATTCCCTGATCCATAGGTCTGCGCTAAGGAGTGAGGCTCGCGGAAACGTCAGCCCTTCGTGCAACGATATTGGGCGTGAACACCGCGCCTCCCGCCCCGTTGCTGCTCGTCCAAGGCGATGAGGAGCTGTTGTCCGCTCGCGCGGTCACCGCCGCCGTCGACGCGGCCCGGGCGGCCGACCCCGGCGCCGATGTGCGGGAATACGAGGCGGGCGCGCTGTCGGCCGGCGAGGTGGCCGAGATGCTGAGCCCGTCGCTGTTCGGCGGCCGGCGCGTCCTTGTGATCCGTTCCGGGCAGGATGCCCGGAAAGACTTGATCGCCGCCCTGGTGGCGTACGCGAAGAACCCCGACCCCGACGTCTCGCTGATCGTCACCCACCTCGGCGGGGCCAAGGGCAAGGCGCTGGCCGACGGGCTGCGCGCGGCCGGCGCCACCGTCGTGCCGGCGGCCAAGCTCAAGGGCGACCGCGAGCGGATCGCGTTCGTCCGTGACGAGTTCCGCCGCAACGGTGGCAAGTGTGACGAGGCGGCCGCCTCCGCGCTGCTCGCCTCCGTCGGCAACGACCTGCGCGAGATCGCGGCGGCCTGCTCGCAGCTGCTGGCCGACACCGACGGCAAGATCACCGAGGCCGTCGTGGCCCGCTACTACAAGGGCCGGGCCGAGGTCAGCGGCTTCACGGTGGCCGACGCGGCGATGATCGGTGACGTGCCGGGGGCGCTCGAGGCTCTGCGGTGGGCGCTGCACGTCGGCGTCGACCCGGTGCCGATCGCCGACGCCATCGCCGACGGTGTGCGCACGGTGGCCAAGGTGGCCTCGGCGGGGCGCGGAAATCCGTACCAGATGGCCAGTTCGCTCGGCATGCCCGCCTGGAAGATCCAGCGCGCCCAGGAACGCAGCCGCGGCTGGACGCCGGAGGGCCTGGTCGACGCCATGCGCGCGGCCGCCGTCTGCAACGCCGCGGTCAAGGGCGGCGCGGAAGACCGCGGCTACGCCCTCGAGCAGGCCGTCTTCGCCGTGGCCGCGGCCCGCTCGGGCGGTGCCCGATGAGCCGGCCGCGCGGTCCCGAGCCGGCCGGGCACCGGCCGCTCTACGCCCGCATGCTGCGCCTGAAGTTCCTGAGGCCCAGCGGGTTCCTCTGCTTCGTGTTCCTCGAGGGCTCGGTCGCGCTGGGCATCCTGCTCGCCCTGGCCGAACTGGTGAGCTGGTGGGGCGTGCTGGTGCTGCCGGTCACGGTGGCCATCATGGTCAAGCTCAACGACGTGATCGCCGGGTCGCTGACGCCGCCTCCGGTGACCGTGACGCCCAGCGCCGGGCTCGGTGCGGCGGCCCGCTCGGCCGGCGCCACCATGCTCGCCGAGCATGCGCACGCCCGTACGGCGCCGCTGCGGCCGGCCGGCATGACTCACGAGAGCCGGGCCGGTGAAGAGACGACCCGGCTGCCGGGCGTGATCGACCGTGGTCGCGGCGCCCCGATCAAGCGTCCGTGGGTGGAAAGGGCCGAGGCCCAGCAGCAGTGGATTCGCCAGTCCGCTACTCGTCGTTACGAATAGCGCCGATCGCCTCGCGCCACGACTCCAGGAAGTGCGCGTACCCGGCGAAGAAGTCACGCAGGGCCGGCTCGGCCTCGGGCGTCAGCGCGGTGAGGTCGTAGGTCACGGTGACCTCGCTGCCGGCGCCGGAGGGGCGCACGTCGACCCGCACGGTGCCGGCCGTCACGCCGGGAACGACCCTCGCGTAGCGGATCGTCTCGCCGGCGACGCGGTCGACGACCACCCAGGTCGTGACCTGCTCGCCGGCGCCGGTGACGAAGACGGTGCCCGGCTCGGTGTCGTCGACGTCGCCGGCCGGGAAGCGGGGCTCCCAACCGGCCACCCATGACCGTTCGCCGCGGGCCGTGAACAGGGGAAACGCCTGTTCCGGGGGCATCGGCAGGCGGAATGCGCCGGTGGCCGTGGTCACTGCCGCTCCTCTTTATGGGCGGGCTCAGGCCCGTACCGGAAAGCAAGCAAGCAAAAGCACCGGGCACCGCCGAATCGGCAGTGCCCGGTGTGCAGCCTGCTGGCTGGCGTTACCCGCGAAGGATCAGGCGGAAAGCGCGGAGACGCGCTTGGCGATGGCCGACTTGCGGTTCGCCGCCTGGTTCTTGTGGATGACGCCCTTGCTGACGGCCTTGTCCAGCTGACGAGAGGCGTCACGCAGCAGCGTCGTCGCGGTCTGCGTGTCGCCGGCCTCGCTCGCCTCGTGCAGCTTGCGGATCACGGTCTTCAGCGACGACTTGACCGACTTGTTGCGCAGCCGGGCCTTCTCGTTCTGCCGGTTGCGCTTGATCTGGGACTTGATGTTCGCCACGCGACAGCCTTGTCCTGACTAGGTGTTCGGAAACGGTCTCAGCGGGATGGTCGCCAGTGGCGCGTCATCACACGCGAAGAGCAAGACTACCAGCAGCGCGGCGAGCCGCCAAAACGCCCTCACCAGCCCCGGCGGTCGGCCAGCCAGGCCAGCGCCTGCTCGCCGCTGAACCGTTGGTGCTGGCGGCTGTGCGGGGACGCGCTGCTCGGCCCGCCGTCCGCCCGCACCAGCCAGTATCCGGCCAGCGCGGCCAGCGCCCCGTCGACCCCCTCGGCCGGGGCGTCCCAGCCGGCCAGGTACGAGTCGGCTTCGAGCCCGCTGGCGAAGGCGGTGACCAGTAGCGTCACCGTGTCGAACCACGGGGCTCCCAGGCACGGCCAGGTCCAGTCGCACAGCAGAGCCTTGCCGTCCTTGTCCACGAGCACGTTGTCGATCCGCAGGTCGCCGTGCATGAGAGCGTCGCCCGTGACCAGGGCGGGCAGGTCCTGCTCGAGCCGGGCCAGGTGGGCCAGGTGGGTCGGGGCGACCGTGCCGTGCGCCGTGCGGGGCATCGGTTCGCGCCCGGCGGAGATCTCCGACCACCACGACATCTCGGTGCGCAGGATGTCCGGCAGCCGGGGCACACCGGCCTCCAGCAGCTCGCCGCTCGGCGTGGCCAGGGCTTCGGCGGCAGTGGACCAGGCGGCCAGCGTCGCGTCCAGCTCCGGAGGCGACCAGGGCAGGGCCGGCACGTGGCCGTCGACGGGTTCGAGGCACAGCGCGAAGTACTCGGACTCGACCAGCGTCCAGAGCGGCCGGGGTGCGGCCACCTCGGCGGGAAGATTCGCCGTGATGTACGCCTCACGGGCGTACCAGTCGGAGGTCGGGTCTTTCAGCGGCGCGGCCTTGACGAAGCCGGTGGCTCCGGACGAAGTCGTCACGAGGGCTGCGAACGCCCTGGTGAAGCCGCCGCCCGCGCTGCGTACGGTGACCACCTGGCCGCCGAGGCGGGCCGCGACGGCCCGGCGCAGGCCGTCAGGCAGGTCGGGCCAGCCGGGGCGTACGGCGGTGGCGCCATAGGGCACGTCGGGGAGCGAAATCGATCGCACGACCCCTATCCTGCCCGGCCCGGTTTTGTCGTACCCCGCTGGCAGGATCTGTGGCATGAGAACCGACGACTTCTGGGCCGTCATCAGCCGGGCGACCGCCGATCGGCCCGCCTCGCCCGCCGATGTGGCCAAACGCGCCGCGGCCGACCTGGCCACCCGCGATCCGGACGAGATCGTGGCCTGGGGTCGCCATCTCGACAAGGTCATGGTCGCCTCCGGCACGCAAGATCTGTGGGCGGCGGCCTATCTGATCAACGGCGGCTGCTCCGAGGAGGGCTTCGACAGCTTCCGCGGCTGGCTGATCGCCCACGGCCGCGACGCCGTGGCCCGATCGGTGAAATCACCCGACTCGCTGGCCGACGTGGCGGTGGTGCGGGGCGCGGCCGACACCGGCGCCGTCTTCGAGGCCGAAGAGGTGTTGTCCATCGCGGCCGACGCCTACGCCCAGGCCACCGGTGAAGAGCTGCCGGCGTCCGACCGCCCGGTCACCCGTCCCGACGCCGCCGACCTGTGGGATTTCGACAACGAGGACGAGATGCAACGCCGCCTGCCCAAGCTGTCCGCGCTGTTCCTGGCGCCACCCGAGTGAGCTGAGAAATGGGTCGATCCGTCACCACCGGCTCGGTCAGACTGCGGCTCATGGAGACTGCGCAAGGGCAAGTGGCCTCGGTCAGCAGCAACGGCGTCTACTCGTTCACCAAGCCCGCGCGGGACGAGATCGTGCTGATCGCGGGCCTCGGCATCGAGGGCGACACGCACGCGGGCGTCCACGTGCGGCACAGGCACCGCGTCAAGGTCGATCCGACGCAGCCCAACCTGCGGCAGGTGCACCTGATCCACGAAGAGCTGTTCGCCGACGTCGCGCACAAGGGCTACGAGGTCCGGCCGGGCAATCTGGGCGAGAACGTGACGACGCGCGGGCTCGACCTGCTCGGCCTGCCGGTGGGCACGATCCTGCGCTTCGGCGTCGAGGCGGAGCCGGCCGAGTGGGACGCAGGCGTCCTGGACGCGGTGCTGGCGGCGGCCGACGCCGCGAAGCTGAACGAACCCACTGCCCGGGCGGCCGAGGCGGTGCGGGCCGCGGTGGCTCGGGAGGCGGCGGCCGGGCAGGCGCGCGGCATCGACCCGCGGCCGGCGCTCGTGGTGGCCGGGCTCCGCAACCCGTGCCAGCAGATCAACAAGTTCCAGCCCGGCCTGCTCAAAGAGGTGATCGGCCACGACGAGAAGGGTGATCTCGTCCGCAAGGGCGGCATCATGACGGTCGTTCTGCGAGGCGGAGCCGTCCGGCCCGGGGACCCGCTGGTCGCCGAACTGCCGCCGCTCCCGCACGCCTCGCTGGAGCCGATCTGAGCCGCCGTGAGCGCGCCCGCGGGCACCCCTTGAGCGGGTGTGAGTGGGGGTTCCGTGCGGACGTGGGACGATAGAACGCGCCGGCGGCTCGCCGGCCCACCGCTCGGACGATAAGAACGGAAGATCGTGCCTGGACCGCTCGACCCCGGCGTGAACGTGATCGGTGCCACCGATCCCGCTCGCATCCGCAACTTCTGCATCATCGCCCACATCGACCACGGCAAGTCGACGCTGGCCGACCGGATGCTGCAGATCACCGGCGTCGTCGACCCGCGGCAGATGCGCGCCCAGTACCTCGACCGCATGGACATCGAGCGCGAGCGCGGCATCACCATCAAGTCGCAGGCCGTGCGCATGCCGTGGGTGGTGCGCGAGGGCGGGCAGCAGGGCGAGTCGGCCGTTCTCAACATGATCGACACTCCGGGCCACGTCGACTTCACGTACGAGGTCTCCCGCTCCCTCGCCGCCTGTGAGGGCGCCGTCCTGCTGGTCGACGCCGCCCAGGGCATCGAGGCGCAGACCCTCGCCAACCTCTACCTGGCGATGGAGAACGACCTCCACATCATCCCGGTGCTCAACAAGATCGACCTCCCGGCCGCGCAGCCCGAGAAGTACGCCGAAGAGCTGGCCAAGCTGATCGGCTGCGAGCCCGACGACGTGCTCCGCGTCTCCGGCAAGACCGGCGAGGGCGTCGACCACCTGCTCGACGAGATCGTCCGCCAGTTCCAGCCCCCGGTCGGCGAGGCCGACGCCCCCGCCCGCGCGATGATCTTCGACTCGGTCTACGACGTCTACCGCGGCGTGGTCACCTACGTCCGGGTCGTCGACGGCCGCATCGAGGCTCGCGACCGCATCAAGATGATGTCCACCGGCGCCGTCCACGAACTGCTCGAGATCGGCGTCGTCTCACCCGAGATGGAAAAGGCCGGCGCGCTCGGCGTCGGCGAGGTGGGCTACCTGATCACCGGCGTGAAGGACGTCCGCCAGTCCCGCGTCGGTGACACGGTGACCGGCAACGTGCGGCCGGCAAAAGAGGCGCTGGGCGGCTACAAAGACCCCAAGCCGATGGTCTACTCCGGCCTCTACCCGATCGACGGCTCCGACTACCCGGCGCTGCGCGACGCGCTCGACAAGCTCAAACTCAACGACGCCGCGCTCACCTACGAGCCCGAGACGTCGGCCGCGCTCGGCTTCGGCTTCCGCTGCGGCTTCCTCGGCCTGCTCCACCTCGAGATCATCGGTGAGCGGCTGGAACGCGAGTTCGGCCTCGACCTGATCTCGACCGCGCCCAACGTGGTCTACCGCGTCTACACCGAGGACGCGGAGGAGCACATCGTCACCAACCCCAGCGAGTTCCCGGCCGGCAAGATCTCCGAGATCCACGAGCCGATGGTGCGCGCGACCGTGCTGGTGCCCAACGACTACGTGGGCGCCGTCATGGAGCTGTGCCAGAGCCGCCGCGGCAACCTGCTCGGCATGGAATACCTCTCGGCCGAGCGCGTCGAACTCCGCTACATGCTGCCCCTGGCCGAGATCATCTTCGACTTCTTCGACCAGCTGAAGAGCAAGACCAAGGGGTACGCGTCGCTCGACTACGAGCCCGACGGCGAACAGGTGGCCGACCTCGTCAAGGTCGACATCCTGCTGCACGGCGAGCCGGTCGACGCCTTCAGCGCGATCGTGCACAAGGACAAGGCCTACGCGTACGGCGTCAGCATGGCCTCCAAGCTGCAGAAGCTCATTCCGCGGCAGCAGTTCGAGGTGCCCATCCAGGCCGCCATCGGCAGCCGCATCATCGCCCGCGAGACGATCCGCGCCATCCGCAAGGACGTGCTGGCCAAGTGCTACGGCGGTGACATCAGCCGCAAGCGCAAGCTGCTCGAGAAGCAGAAGGAAGGCAAGAAGCGGATGAAGATGGTCGGCCGCGTCGAGGTGCCGCAGGAGGCGTTCATCGCCGCGCTGTCGACATCCGACGCTCCGGACACCAAGGGAGCAACCAAAAAATAAATCGGTTTGGGCTTTCGACCACTCGGGAACTCTGGGGCTCGACGGACGCAACAACTGCTTCACCCCCGAGAGGAACCCCCAATGACTGTCACCGGCATCATCACCGCTCTCGTCGTCGGTCTCATCATCGGCGCCCTGGGCCGCCTGGTCGTACCGGGCAAGCAGAACATCCCGATCTGGCTGACCCTGGTCATCGGTGTCGTCGCTGCGCTGCTGGGCACCGTGCTGGCCCGCGCCACCGGCGTTGCCGACACCAAGGGCTTCGACTGGATCGAGCTTCTGTTCCAGGTCGTGCTGGCCGCGATCGGTGTGGCGCTTGTCGCCGGCGTCGGCGGTCGCCGTCGCATCCACCGGTAATCGCTGACAACGAAGCGCCGGGCCTCTTGGCCCGGCGCTTCGCCGTTTCCCAACAAAAGTCAAGGGCTGTCGTGGGCGGTGGGGGCGTTGCTCCTGCCGCTTTATGGGTTTGTGGTCAGGTCCGGCGGATCGAAGTTGAAGGCTGGATGCCGGAGCGGGGTGGGGCGTTGCTCCTTCCGCCTTTTGGGTTTGTGGGCCCGAACTGGTAGATGAAAGTCAAGAGCTGGATGTCGGAGCGGGGTCGGGCGTTGCTCCTCCCGGCTTTTGGCTTCGTGGGCGCGAACCGGTAGATCAAAGTCAAGGGCTGGATGTCGTAGCGGGGTGGTGGGTGCAGACCGTCGCTCCCGCCGAGGGCGCGGGCGGGTCGAGCTGGCCGCTGGCGCGTCCATGACGC
The DNA here is from genome assembly GCF_026626335.1 of Paractinoplanes pyxinae. Taxonomy (GTDB): domain Bacteria; phylum Actinomycetota; class Actinomycetes; order Mycobacteriales; family Micromonosporaceae; genus Actinoplanes; species Actinoplanes pyxinae. The sequence goes on from NZ_JAPNTZ010000010.1 coordinate 66,607, forward strand.
TCGACCCACCCGCGCGACGTGCGTAAGTGGTTGCGCCCCAAGCTGGCGCCGTCAGTTACCGCCTTGTCAACCACCCCTGTGGACAGGCCGCCGATGTGGACAACGCGCAGCCGTCACCGACTCCGGCGTAGCGTCGTCAGCACACCGATCGGGTTTCACAGCCCAACTCGTGGTCACGCACGCCCGACTTGTGGTCACGCACGCCAAGGCCGGGGTGGCGCACGCTCAACTCGCGGTCGCGTATGCCAAGGCTGGGTGGCGCAGGCTCAATTCGCGGTCGCGTAGGCCAAGGCTGGGGTGGCGCACGCTCAACTTGCGGTCGCGTATGCCAAGGCAGGACTGCCGCATGCTCAGACTCGCGGTCGCGTACGCCAAGGCTGGGGTGGCGCACGCTCAACTCGCGGTCGCGTACGCCAAGGCCGAGTTGGCGCACGCTCAACTCGCGGTGGCGCCCGACAACGTCAGGTTGCGCAGATCCGGGTCAGGTGGCGCCGGCCCGAGTTGGGTAGCGCGGGCTCGAGTTGGGGGTCGCGCGGATCCGGGTTGGGTCGGGCAGGCCTGGGTTGGGTGGGCGAATCGGCGGTTAGTAGCGGAACTTGTGCTGGGCGCTTCGGCGGTTTACCCAGGCTGGGAGTTCGTCGACGTGGTCGCGGTGGGGGATGCGGTCGATGGGGTCCTGAGTGTCGGACACGTTTTGCATCGTTACCACGAAGCCTTGGACCAGGCGGTCGTCCCGCAGGTCGCGGTAGGTGGCCTCGACCAGCACCTGGCTGTGGTCGGGGCGGCGGAGGGCGCAGAACAACGTGCCGTCGCCGCCGGTGGCGAACGCGCGGCGGATCTGGCCGCGGTCGTCGGGGTGGACCAGGTCTTCCAGGGTGGCCAGCGGGGAAAGCTTCTCGTCGCCCAGCACCTCGTGCAGGGCGGGGCTGGCGTAGCGGATGCGCTGGTCCTCGTCGAGCACCAGCATCAGGTCGGCGGTGTTGCTGATGACCGCGCGCAGGTAGAGGTCGCTGTCCCGGCGGCCGACGGCCTCGACCAGGCTGATCCGGTCGAGGGCCAGGGCGGCCTGACCGGCCAGCACCTCGAGCGCGTCGTGGGCGGCGGTCAGAGCCTCGCGGCGGCCGGTGAGGATCAGCGCGCCACCGCTGGGCCGGGCCACGGCCAGCGGTTCCAGCCACAGCGGACAGACCAGCGTCGTCTCCTCGTCGGCCGGCGCGGGGCTGCCCGAAGAGAACCAGCGTCCGGCCCCGCCGGAGCGGAACCAGCGCCCGGTCTCGCCGGAGCGCGATGAGCGCCGGATCTCGCCGGACCAGAACCAGTGAACGGCGTCGCCGAGGCGGAAGCGGTGGTCGGCGCCAGCTGCGGAGGAGGATCGGCGATCGGTGTCGCTGCCGGTTGAGGGCTGACGAGTGGCTTCAATGGAGTGGGAGCCCTGACCGGCGCGTGGCTGCTGGGACTTGGTGTCGCTCTCGGATGGGCGGCGCTTGATGCGGCGCAGCGTTCGGGTCAGCCAGCTTGGGCGGCGGCGGAGACCGAGACGGCGGGTGGGCTGACCGCTGGCCGCAGCCTCTGGGCTGGTGCTGCCGGACAGTTCGTCGTTCGCCCCGCTCACTTTGCCGGGGGCGCCGGGGCCACCGGGCGCGGCACCCTCACTCCGCGACAAGGCGGAGTCCTCAGTCCGCGCAAAGGCGTCGGCTCCGCTCAGCGCAGAGGCGTCGGGTCGACTCCGCGCGAAGGCGTCGGGTCCGCTGAGTGTGGAGGCGTCGGGTCCGCTCGGCGTGGGGGCGTCGGCTCGACTCCGCGCGGAGGCGTCGGCGGGGGGCCGGGTGGGCGTGTTCAGGGCCGTCGGGCCGTTGGGCGCGATCGGGTGGCTTGTGGCGGCTCGGGGAGTTGAGGGGACCGCCGTGGCTTCGATGGTGGGGGTGGCCCACCAGCTGCGGGGGCGGCGGCCGGGGGGAGCGGGGGGTAGCTGGACCGCGGCCAGCTGGCGGTCGTCGGGGGCGAAGACGACGCGGCGCAGGGCGGTCGAGGGGATCAGGGCGGCCACGCCGGCCCGGACTGCCTCGTCGACGGCGGCTATGTCGGTGGCTGAGACCAGGTCGGCGGTGGCGCTGCGCAGGCCGCGTTCGCGGGTCAGGGCCTGGCTGTTCAAGGTCACCGAGTCGGCCAGGCGGGTGATCGTCAAGGTCAGGGTGATCGCGCCGGCGATGGCGATCGGGACGCCGTCGCGGACTGTGCCGTCCAGGGCCTCGATCAGCAGCACGACCGGTGGGGTGGCGACCGAGGCGCCCAGCAGGGCGGCCCAGCGGCCGTGCCAGCGGGTGGTTCGCGGCGGCATGGGCTGGGTCAGCCGCACCATAGACGGGTGCAGGGCAGCCAAGCCCCATGCGATGTAGAGGACGCGGTAACCGGACTCGGAACCCTCGCTCTGCAGCAGCGGGAACAGCACGTCGCCGGCCAGCAGGCCGACCGAGCCGGCCAGCAGGAGCATCGCCGAGACGTTGCGGCCGGTGGCCAGGTTGAGGCGCAGCGCGACCCCGACCAGCAGCAGCGAACCGATCACATCGGACGCCGAGATCCGCACCCAGGGGCTGTTGTCGGCGATCACGAAGACCCAGATGACGAGCAGTGCCGAACAGGCGAACGCGAGCAGGTCGATCAGGCGGGCCCGGTCGACCAGCACCGAGCCGCCCTCGGTGAACCGCAGCAGCGCGCCCGCCACGAGCACGAACATCGCCAGATAGCAGCCCGTAGCCGCCGACATCACCTCGAAGGCGTAGAAAACATCACCGACAGCTAGCGCGAACACCGCGCCGGCCAGCAGCAGCCACGGCCCTATGCGGGCCGGGCGGTGCCACTGCAGTCCCACGATGATCGCCGTGCAACTGCCGGCACCCAGGAGAATCCATTCGATCGCCCTCGACACGTCCTACTTAGTACCAGGGCGGTAGCTGTCTGTCCATGTCGATGTATACGCTACGCAACTGCGCACTCAGGACGTTCGTCATCACGCCTAGTAGTCGATCGATGGACCGAAACTTTCGGGGCTGGTCCGAAAGGCGACGTCAGCTGAAGACTTCGGCGACCACCCGGCCGGCGCCGGGGCCACCGTCCGCGCTCACCGCCTGCCACCGCCCGTCGGGCGCGTGCCATTCGAGATCGCCGAAACGTACCCGTTCGAGACCCGTCGCCGAGGCGTGCGCCACGAGCCAGTGCGCGTAGCGCCAGCCCGCGCTCGCGCTGCTGACCTTGACCGTGAGCCGCGCGGCCTCCGTGGCCGTGGCCGATTCGGGCAGGCCCTTGCCCCAGTCGAGCCGTAGTCCCTTGGACAGCGCGGTCGCGGCGGCCGCCCCGCGCTGCACCGGGGAACCGCTGACACTGCACTCCACGGCGCCGGTGGCCCGGCCGGTCAGCGCACGGGCCAGCACCGCCGACTCGTCGGCCCATTTCTCGTACGCGTTGGGATAGGCCGACCGCTGCACCTTCTGCGCCGCGTCGGTGACCCGCATCTTCTGGTAGTTCTTGACCTTCTTGAGCGACGAGTAGAACTTGTCGGCCGCGTACCGGGGGTCTTTGATCTGCTCGAAGGTGCCCCACCCCTGGCTGGGCCGCTGCTGGAACAGGCCGACCGAGTCGCGGTCGCCGTCGTCCAGATTTTCGAGCTTCGACTCCTGGAAGGCGGTGGCCAGGGCGATCACCACGGCCCGTTCGGGCATGCCCTTGCGCAGCCCGACCGCCGTGATGGTGGCCGCGTTGGCCATCTGCACGTAGTCGAGGGTGACCTCGCCGTCGGCCCGGACGGTGCACTCCGGCCCGATCTTGGGCAGCTTGATGCTGCCGGAGAAGGTGTTGACGACCGCGAAGACGCCGAGCGCACCGACGAGCGCGACAATCGCCAGCACCACGACCGGTGTCTTGCGCACCCGCACCCCCACCCTCTTGTTGTTCAGGCGACAAGAGTAGTCAACGAGGTCACCCGCACGGCGTCACCCGTCCGATGTCGGAGCGGCGGGAACCCAGGCGGCGGGCCGTTTCTCACGGAACGCGGCCATGCCCTCGCGCCCCTCGGCCGAGCGGAAATAGCCCGCCGACCGGGCCGACAGCTCGGCCAGTTCACCCCGGACCGCCGTACGCCGCAACAGTTGTTTGGTCCCGGCCAGGGCGAGCGGGCCGCCGCGGACCAGGCTGTCGCAGTAGCCGCGCACCTTGCCGTCCAGCTCCTCGGCTGCCACGGCCGCCGTGACCAGCCCGATCTCGGCCGCCCGGACACCGTCGAAGACGTCGCCGGTCAGGTAGAGCTCGGCCGCCGCGCGCGGGGCCAGCCGGGGCAGCACGGTCGCGCTGATCACGGCCGGGATCACCCCGAGCCGGACCTCGGAGAAGGCGAACGTGGCCTCGCGCGTGCAGACGGCGATGTCGGCCGCCGCGATCAGCCCGAGACCGCCGGCCCGGGCCGGCCCGGCGACCCGGGCGACGACCGGCTTGGGGAACTCCCAGAGGGCGGCGAGCACGTCGGCGATCATCTCGGCCGGCACCCGGCCGTCGGCGCGGGCGGCCGCGGTCTCTTTCAAGTCGGCGCCTGAGCAGAAGACGGTGCCTGTGTGCGAGAGCACAACAGCGCGCACCCGGGTGTCGGTGAGGGCCTCGGCGAGAGCGTCCAGCAGCTCGCGCATGAGGGCGGTGGACAGGGCGTTGCGGTTCGCGGGGGAGTCCAGGGTCATGGTGGTCACCCCGGCGTCGGTGACGGTACGGACCAGAGCCATGGCGGAACCCTAACTTCAGGCGTGCACACTTGACGGATGGCCGGCGCACTTCCCGATGGCGAACCCGTACCCCTGGACGGGTCCCTGCCCGACTCCGCGACGGCGCACGTCGGCCGGGACGGGTTCGCCGTCTACGTCCACGTCCCGTTCTGTGCCAGCCGCTGCGGCTACTGCGACTTCAACACCTACACGGCCAGTGAGCTCGGCGGTGGCGTCAGCCGGGAGACGTACGCGGAAACGGTCTTGAAAGAGCTGGCCCTGGCCCGTCAGACGATCGGCCCGAAGCGCGTCGACACTGTTTTCTTCGGTGGCGGCACACCGACGCTGCTGGACGCGGACGATCTGGGCCGGATCCTGCACGGCATCGACGAGGCGTGGGGGCTGGCGCCCGGCGCCGAGGTGACGACCGAGGCCAACCCCGAGTCGGTCGACCCGGCCTACCTGCGCCGCCTGCGCGGGCACGGCTTCAACCGGATCTCGCTGGGCATGCAGTCGGCGGCCCCGGGCGTGCTCAAGATCCTCGACCGCCGGCACACGGCGGGCCGCGCCCCGCAGGCCGCGATCGAGGCCCGCGAGGCCGGGTTCGAGCACGTCAACCTCGACCTGATCTACGGCACGCCGGGCGAGACGGCCGGCGACTTCGCCGAGTCGCTGCGCAAGGTGATCGAGGCCGGTGTCGACCACGTCAGCGCGTACGCCCTGATCGTCGAGGACGGCACCCGGATGGCCGCCCGCATGCGGCGCGGCGAGATCCCCTACCCGTCGGACGACGTGGCGGCCGACCGCTATCTGGCGGCCGAGGCGGCGCTGGGCGAGGCCGGGTTCGAGTGGTACGAGGTGTCGAACTGGGCCACGTCCGAGGCGGCCCGGTGCCGGCACAACCTGCTTTATTGGACCGGCGCCGACTGGTGGGGGCTCGGACCGGGGGCGCACAGCCACGTCGGCGGTGTTCGCTGGTGGAACGTCAAGCACCCCGCCGCGTACGGGGAAAAGCTGGCTCAAGGCGTCTCGCCGGGTTACGGCCGCGAGCTGCTGAGCGACGACGACCGGCACGTCGAGGACGTGATGCTGCGGGTCCGGCTGCGCGAGGGCATCGCGCTCGACCGCGTCGATCAGGTGGGCGCCAAGCAGGCCCTGGCCAACGGACTGCTCGACCCGGCGGCGTACGAGAACGGCCGTCTGGTGCTCACCCTGCGGGGCCGCCTGCTGGCCGACGCGGTGATCCGCGACGTGGTGTGACGCGCCGGGCCCCGTTCCCGGCGCGGCTCTACTTGATCAGGTTGATGGTCATCGGATAGTTGTACGGCTCGTTGTTGGTCGCCTTCAGGCCGGCGATCACACCGAAGATGATGGAGATCAGCGCGGCGATCGGGATGATCACGAAGCCGATCACGGCGCACGCCGTGGCCCAGCCGATGATGCCGACGATGGTCCAGACGATCTGGAAGTTGAGCGCCTTGACCGCCTCGGCCCGCACGTAGGGCGACTGGCCGCCCTTGGCCAGCATCGCGATCAGCGGCGCGATCCAGCCGCCGAGGCCGCCGCCGAGGAAGGCGCCGAGCGCGCCGCCGAAGTGCGCGATCAGCACCCAGGTCTTGTCGTCCTGAGCCGTGCCGCCACCACCGCCGTAGCCGTAGCCGGGCTGCTGGTAGCCGCCGCCTTCATAGGGCGGCGGCGTGCCGTAACCGGGCGGCGGAGCGCCGTAGCCGGATCCGGACGTGGGCGGCGGCGCGCCGTAACCGGCCCCCGAGGTGGGCGGCGGAGCGCCGTAGGGCGGCGGGGGAGGCGGTGTCGAACCGGAAGTCGGGTCGTTAGCCGCATATGGGTTGAACGGCCGCGTCGGGTCGTTCGGGTTACCTTCACCGGGCGGGCGAGGTGGTTCAGTCATGGCTGACACCGTAGAGCCGCAGTTCAATGCGGTCGAGGGCGACATGCTGATCGAGTCGGTGAATAGAGGAGCCGACGCGATCATCGCGTTGTCGCCGGTGGCGACGTAGACTGGCACTCTGTCCGTGGGAGTGCCAAGCATCAGCCGAGGGGGAGGGGTCATTGTGAGTCTGGATGACCGCAAGCTCGAGGTGCTGCGCGCGATCGTCGAGGACTACGTCGAGACGCAGGAGCCGGTCGGTTCCAAGTCGCTGGTCGAGCGCCACCAGCTGGGCGTGTCGCCCGCTACTGTGCGTAACGACATGGCGGTGCTGGAGGAGGAAGGTTACATCCGGCAGCCGCACACCAGCGCCGGCCGCGTGCCGACCGACGCCGGCTACCGCCTCTTCGTCGACCGGCTCAGCAAGGTCAAGCCGCTCACCCCGGCCGAGCGCCGGGCCATCGAGCGCTTCCTCATCGGCGCCGTCGACCTCGACGACGTGGTGCACCGCACGGTGCGCCTGCTGGCCCAGCTGACCCGCCAGGTCGCGGTCGTTCAGTACCCCTCGCTGGCCCGCTCGTCGGTGCGCCACCTCGAACTGGTGCCGATCTCGACCACGCGCCTCATGCTCGTGATGATCGCCGACACCGGCCGGGTCGAGCAGCGCCTGGTCGAACTGCCCGAACCCGTCCCGGCCGACGACGTGACCGACCTGCGCCGCCGGGTCAACGAGAAGCTGGCCGGCCAGCGCCTGTCCGACACGCCGCCCCTGGTGCAGGGCCTGGTCGACGACTGCGCGCCCGGCAGCCGCGCCACCATGGCCTGCCTGGCCTCGGTGCTGCTCGAGACGCTCGTCGAACGCAGTGAGGAACGCCTCGCCTTGGCGGGCACGGCTAACCTGACTCGTGGGGGCGTGCTCGACTTCCAGGGCACGCTGCGCCCCGTCCTCGAAGCCCTCGAGGAAGAGGTCATCCTGCTGAAGTTGATCGGCGATCTCGAGCCCAGCAAGACCCGGGTGCGGATCGGTGACGAGAACCAGATCGACAACCTGCGGTCGGCGTCCGTGGTCAGCACAGGTTATGGCCCCGGCGCCACGATTGTCGGTGGGCTCGGTGTGCTGGGGCCCACCCGGATGGATTACCCCGGCACCATCGCGACCGTGCGCGCGGTGGCACGCTACGTGGGCGACCTTCTAGCACAGAACTGACGAGGATTGCGGAGCCCGTGGCCAAGGACTACTACGGCATTCTCGGCGTGAGCCGGGAAGCCACCGACGACGAGATCAAGCGCGCCTACCGCAAACTGGCTCGGCAATATCACCCGGACGTCAACCCCGATCCGGAAGCACACGAGAAGTTCAAGGACATCAACGCGGCCTACGAGGTCCTGTCCGACGACCAGAAGCGCCAGATCGTCGACCTCGGCGGCGACCCGCTCGCCCCCGGCGGCGGCATGGGCCCCGGCGGTCCCGGCGGCGCGGGCGGCCCGTTCGTCGGCTTCCAGGACATCATGGACGCGTTCTTCGGCTCGGCGGCCGGCGGCAACGCCCGCGGCCCGCGCCCGCGCACCCGTCCCGGCGCCGACGCGATCCTGCGCCTCGAGCTCGACCTGGTCGAGACGGCGTTCGGCGTCGAGGCCCCGATCACCGTCGACACCGCCGTGCTGTGCACCCAGTGCTCCGGCGCCGGCACCGCGCCCGGCACCCACCTGGCCACCTGTGAGACCTGTGGCGGCCGGGGCGAGGTGCAGAGCGTGCAGCGCACCTTCCTGGGCCAGGTCGTCTCGAGCCGCCCCTGCGCCACCTGCCAGGGCCACGGCACGGTTATCCCGCACCCCTGCCCCACCTGCGCCGGCGACGGCCGCGTCCGCACCCGCCGCTCGCTCACGGTCAAGATCCCGGCCGGTGTCGAGGACGGCATGCGCATCCGCCTGGCCCAGCAGGGCGAGGTCGGCCCCGGCGGCGGCACCCCCGGCGACCTCTACGTCGAGATCCACGAGCGCCCGCACGACGTCTACTCGCGCAAGGGCGACGACCTGCACTGCCGCGTCACGCTCCCGATGACGGCGGCCGCGCTCGGCACCCGCCTGACCATCAAGACCCTCGACAGCGAAGAGGGCATCGAGGTCAAGCAGGGCACGCAGCCGGCCAGCACGCTGCGCATCCGCGGCAAGGGCGTGCCGCACCTGCGCGGCCAGGGCCGGGGCGATCTGTTCGTGCACCTCGACGTCAAGACGCCGACCAAGCTCACCGCCGACCAGGAGCGGATGCTGCGCGAGTTCGCCAAGACCCGCGGCGAGGACGTGGCCGAGCTGAGCAAGCAGGGTGGCTTCTTCAGCCGCATGCGAGACGCCTTCAACGGACACTGATCCGCGCAAGATCAAAAGCATCTAGGTCAAAACCTTGATGTCGTAGCGGGGTGGGGGGTTACAGACCGTCGCTCCCGCCGAGGGCCGCGGCGGGGTGAGCTGGCCGCTGGCGCGTCCAGGACGCTCACCCCACCACGGCGACGTGCGTGAGTGGTTGCGCCCGAAAACCCGAGAACCAGGGCCCGTCAGGCGGCTGTTCGGACCGACCAGCGGCGGGCCAGGGTCGTCGCGGCCAGGAAACCGCCGAGGACTATCGCGGCTTCGGCGGCCATGATCACCGGGGTCAGCGGGAAGTCGAACGACCAGCCGAGTGCGACCGCGGCGGCGATCGAGGCGGCCACGGCCGGCGGCAGCAGCAGGGCCATGCGGGCCGCCGTGTGGCGGATGCGGGGCGCGTCGCGCAGGCCGATGCGGACCGTGAGGACAGCGCCGGTCACCGCGGCCGCGGCTACGCCGCCGTAGAAGACGGCGGCGGCCAGCCAGATCGGCACGTGCAAGCCGCGCGGCAGGTCGAACAGCGCCACGAGAATCTGGTGCAGGCCGATGACCACGAGGAATCCCACCACCATGGCGAGCAGCGCGCCCGCCGTCGCCGCGCCGAGCACCTGGCCGTAGCGGGGTGGCGTCCGGCCGACTCCGGCCTCCTCGGCGACCCGCAGGGCGAACCCGGCGGGGTCGGCGCCGACCAGCTGCGCGGGGTCGAACCCGTCGGCGGCGGCCGCCTCGAGTTCGGCCCGCAGGTCGGCGGACAGGGTCGTCCGGTCGCTGCGGTTGATGCCGAGCGCGCGCCACTCCCGGTCGGCCGTGGCGAGCAGGTGGTCAACGACCGGCGTCGGCGTGCTCATGGTCGGCTCCCGGTTTCGGTGGACGGACGGCGATGGTGGCGTTGACGACGCCGGCGAAGTGGACCCACTGCTCGCTCCAGGACCGCAGCCGCTCGTGGCCGGTCTCGGTGAGCCGGTAGACCTTGCGGGGCGGCCCGTTCGGGCTGGGCTGCAGCGCGTTGGCGACCAGGCCCAGCCGGTGCAGCCGGGTGATCAGCGGGTAGACGGTGCCGTAGCTCACCGTCCCGAAGCCGGCGGTGTCGAGCCGGCGCACCAGTTCGTACCCGTGCGCCGGCTCGTCGGCCAGCAGGGCCAGCAGGCACATGTCCAGGCAGCCACGCAGAAGCTGCGCCTGCCGTTCGGACGCGGCCTCCGGGCCTTCCTCTGCCGGTATCATGCGCCACATAATACGACCGGTATTAGGCGCCGTCTAGTAGTGGCTCCCACGCCCTCTCGGCCCACATCCGGAAGGTGGCCGGGCGGCGTGAGGTGATTTCCTCCACGTCCGGGGTGAGGATGGCGTTGCCGCCGGCGCGAACCAGGCGGGCGCCGGCCGTGGCGGCCTCGGCGATCTCGGGCGGGAAAAGCTCCGGGGACGGCTCCCGATCGATCACCTCGATCGGGCGGCCCACGATCCCGGACAGCACGGCCAGTTGCTCGGGCACGGTGATCAGTTCCGGCCCGGTCAGGGTGTAGGTGCGCCCGTGGTGGCCGTCGGCGGTCAGCACCTCGGCGGCCACCGCCGCGATGTCGGCCGGGTCGATCACGCCCTGCCGGCCGTCGCCGAACGGGTTCACGATCGGCCGGCCGGCCCGGATGCCGGGCGCCCAGGCCAGCGAGTTCGTGGCGAAGGTGGACGGCCGCAGCACGGTCCACTCCAGGCCGCTGCGCCGCAGGGCCTGCTCACCCTGGAAGTGCCAGGCGCCGAGATGGCCGGGCGGCAGGTCGTGGTCGGTGTCGGGGGTTCCGATGGCGGAGAGCCGGACGACCCGGCGGATGCCGGCCTCTCTCGCGGCGCGGAGCAGGTTCTGCTCGTAGTCAAGTGGTGTGCGCGCGGCCGGCGGAAGCAGGTACATCGCCTCGGCCGGAACGACGACGGTGGTGGCGGTCAGGCCCGGGCGCTCCGGAACACGGGCCGGGGCGCGAGTCATCGCGGCGACCTCCCGGCCGCGGTCGAGCAGTTCCCGCACCAGGGCGGAGCCGGTGGTGCCGGTGGCACCGGTAACCAGAATCATGGGTCCACCGTGGCCGCCGGCCCGCCGGCCGTCTTGGAAGATCCGGCACCGTCCGGAGTCGCGCTCCCGTCTTGGAGAATTCGGTACTGCCGGGCTCGAGCGACCTGGCTAGGTTGGCGGCATGGCGGTCTTCGTGCAGGTGCCCGAGGTGGCTACGACGGTCGTCTTCCGGAGAACACCGGAGGGCGACAGCGACCTGATCGTGACCGGCCCGCGGACCAGAGGCCGCTACCACCCGCTGCGCCTGCCGACCACGTGCGTGCGGGTGCCGGTGCGCCCGAGCCGGGTGCGGGCCGCGCTCGGCGTCTCACCGGAACGCCTGGTCAACCGGGCGGTCCGGCTGACCGACCTGTGGGGCGGCGCCGCGGTGGACCTGGCCGGCGAGTTGGCCGCCTTCGCGCCCAGCCGCTGGATCGACGTCGACCGGCTGGCGCAGCCTCGAGATGCGTTCCCCGACCGGCTACGCCCGCACAGCCTCCCCGGCCACCTTCCCCAGCCGCCGGCCGACGACCCCGCGCTCGAACGGGTGGCGGCGATCCGAGCCCGGATCTCAGCCGAGCTGGAACGCCGAGGCGGGGCCCAGGACGGCGGCGAGCCGAAGCGCCGAAGCGGACTCCGGGACGGTGGCGAGTTGGTCGAGTTCGCGATCGGCGAGCTCACCGGAACCACCGCCCGGCTGGGCGAGGTAGCCGCGCGGGCCGGCGTCAGTGAGCGGCGCCTGCGCACCCTGTTCACCCGCGACGTCGGCCTGTCACCCAAGCACGTGGCCCGCATCGGCCGCCTGCGCACAGTCCTCACGCTGGCCGGCACTCGCGGCTGGGCGGCCGTGGCCGACGACGCCGGCTTCTTCGACCAGGCCCACATGATCAGCGACTTCCGCGCCCTGATGGGCGTCCCGCCCGCCGCCTACCTGAACGGCCGGACCCCCGGCCCAACCCCATGCGTGCCGCTGTCCGCCGGCCCCGACGTAGGTTTTGATCTTCGAGCGCAACCACTCACGCAGGTCGCCGTGGTGGGGTGAGCGTTCTGGACGCGCCAGCGGCCAGCTCACCCCGCCGCGGCCCTCGGCGGGAGCGACGGTCTGTAACCCCCCACCCCGCTACGACATCGCCTTTGATCTGCCGCTCTTGACCTCCACAACCCCACCCGCTACGACATGCAGAGCCGGGCTTCGGTGGGGCGGATCAGTCGTCGGAGGGGAAGAGCAGCATGTCCGCGATGAATGTCGTCACGCGACCCGAGTGGTCCCTTCCTATCCAGGTCGGGTAGGCGCCGTCGCCCCAACCGCTGGACCAGGCGATCATGTCGCCGCCGGAGAGTAAGAAGTAGCGGGGATCGCGCAGCTCGAGTGACTGCCATTCCTCGGTCAGGCGTTCGCGGTTGTCCTCGTCGACGAAGCAGGCCATGCCGGCGTCCACACCGAAGCCGAAGAACTCGCCGTAGCCCAGGTCGAGCAGGTCTTGACCGTCGCGCAGGGCCAGTTCCCAGCGGACGGGGTGCCGGTCGCTGACGTCCAGGCGGACGGCGGCGACGCGGGTGTGGGCGGGGTCGTCGGTGAAGGTGGCCAGGCTGACCGTCACGGGGTAGGTGCCGGGCGGAACGGTCGTCAGGAACGGCTCTTCGCCGTAGTCCAGGGAGGACGGGTCGGCCGCGACCAGGTGGCCCGAGGGCAGGTTGAGTTTGCCGGCCGGGCGGGTCGCGATGCGCATCCGGCGGTCGCCGACGGTGCGTTCGGCGCCGTCGCGGAACAGGGTCGACAGGCCGCGGGGCTGGAGCGGGCGCGGCGGGTGCCAGGGGCGTTCGTCGGCGGTGCGCACCGGCAGGTTGTGGGGTTCGGCCGCGGCGGCCAGGCGGTACGGGCCGTCGACCACCCGCGGCACCGCGCAGACCTCGGCGAACTGGCCGGTGCAGGCTTCGGCGTGGACCCGGCCCGCGCTGTCGAGCAGGGCCTTCCACCGCCCGAAGGCCGGGATGGGCAGGCGCGGCGGCGTGAAGCCCCCGTCGGAGAAGGTGTGCCGGCCGCCGCGGCCGCCGCGGTCGCCGGCCGGCTCGATCGAGTCGTTGCGCCGGCCGTTGAGCTGCCAGCTGGTCTGGTGCCGGGCGCCGGCGCCGGGCGTCCCGTCCCACGTGGTCGACTCGCGCAGGAACAGGTCGCCCTCGCGGGCCCGGCGGAATTCGTGGACGGCGGCCCGGCCGCCCTCGGTGTTCAGGCGGGTGACGGCGCAGTAGCCCTCGGCCCAGGAGACGTTCAGAACCGAGTGCGGGCGGCCGCCGGCGAGCAGCACCACCGAGTAGGGCTCGCCGGCGGAATCGCGTGATTCGGCCTGATCGGGAGTGAGCGGGTTGACGATGCCGTCGTCCCAGCCCTCGCAGTACACCGCCGCCAAGGTGGTCTCCATGGTTGGCGATCTTATTCAGGGGCGACTCCGTTTCGCCGCCCCGCAACAGCGAATCGATAGCCGAACGAGAGACCGGGATGGTTCAGCGGCTGGCGAGCGTGCGGCCGGCGTGGGTGGCGGCCTCGTGGGCGGTCTTCTTCAGCAGCTCGGCGGTGTCGCGCAGCGCCTCCATGGCCGGGTTCACTCCGGCCAGGGTGAGCTCGCGCTCGATCAGCGTGAGGTCGCCGCCCCAGATGTCCTCGACGACCCGGCGCAGGTACCCGGTGTTGTGGTCCCAGCCCTCGCGCGGGGTGCCGGGGCCGTAGCCGCCGCCGCGGGTGGTGACCACGATGACCGGCTTGCCGTCGAGCAGCCGCTCGTCGGGCGCGGAGGCGCCGGCCATGACCAGGTCGATCCAGGTCTTGACGTGCTGCGAGATGCCGTAGTTGTAGAGCGGCAGGGCCAGGATCGCGGCGTCGGCGTCGCGCACCTCGGCGGCCAGCTGCTGGGCCAGGGCGACCGCGGCCCGCTGGGCGTCGGTGCGCTGGTCGGCCGGCGTGAAGTTGGCGTGGATGGCGCTCGCCCAGGCGTCGGCCGGCAGGGGCGAGGCGCCGAGGTGCCGGCGCACGAACGCGGTGCCGGGGCGGGTGGCGGTCCATTCCGCCTCGGCCACGTCAGCCAGTTCGCTCGAGGCCGAGACGGGGCCCTGGATGCTCGAGTCGATGCGCAGAACGGTCATGTGCTTGCTCCTGACACGGGTTGAATGTTCAAGTCGAATGCTGACACCTTCGGCTTGAACATTCAAGTGCGGAGGGGCGGTACTCTTTCGACGTGACTATTGACACGCCCGCTGAGACCCCGTGGCTCGACGGCGAGGAACGTGCGGCGTGGATGACCCTCATCACCATGCTCATGACCCTGCCGGCCGCCATAGACGCCCAGCTCAAGCGCGACTCCGGGCTCAATTTCTTCGAGTATTCGATCCTGTCCCACCTGTCGATGCCGCTGAACCACGCGGTGCAGATGAGCAATCTGGCCCACCTGGCCGGCGGCTCCCTGTCTCGCCTGTCGCACGCGGTGAGCCGGCTCGAACGGCAGGGTTTTGTGGAGCGGCGGGCCGGCAGTGACGGCGAAAGCCGATGCGTCCAGGCGTCGCTGACCACCAAGGGCTACGACGCGCTGGTGGCGGCCGCGCCCGCCCACGTACGCGAAGCTCGTCGCCTGGTCTTCGACAACCTGACCACGGCGCAGGTGCGTCAGCTGCACAAGATCGCCCACGAGATCGCCGGGGCCGCCTCGCCCGACTCGGTCAAGCGCATCGACGCCGCGATCGAGGAGGCCGACCGGGCCGAGCGCGAGGGCCGCACCGACCCCTGCGTGCCCGGCGCCTGCTGAGAGCTCAGCCGCTCAGCTGAGAGCGGGCGCGGTCGACCAGGGTCGGCAACAGCTCGGCCCGCCACGTCTCCAGGTGGACGTTGCCGCTCGACATGCCGCTGCCGTGCGCGAACTCCTCGCGGTAGACCCACGGCGCAGTCTCGGTGGCCAGGTCGACTGCCACCACGCGGTCGAAGGTGGCCTTGAGCAGTCGCTCGACCTCACCCACCGAGGGCGGCAGGACCAGGCCGTTGACGTACTCGCTCATGGCCCGCCACACCCACGGGTCACCCCGCAGACCCCACCGGACGGGTTCGGGATCGAAGAGATCGGATACGAGCCTCACCCGATCAGGGTGGCACCGCTCGGCCGCCGCCGCAGCGCTCAGACCGTGATCGCCGGTACGGCCGCGGTCAGCGACCAGTCGTGCCCGATGTCGGCCGCGGTGCGCAGCAGCTTGGGCAGATGCTCCTCGACCAGCGTCTCGACGGACGTCTCGGCCGCGTGCACGGTCACGTTGATCGCCGCCAGCACCCGGCCGTCCCCGTCCCGTACGCCGGTGGCGATCGAGCGGATGCCGGGGGCCAGGTCCTGGTGGGCCAGCGCCCACCCCTTGGCCCGCACCTCCCGCAGCGAGGCGTCGATCTCGGCCGCTGTGGGCTGCCAGCGGGCGTTGATGCCCGACCGCGACGGCTGGTCGAGCACCGCCGCCAGCTCGTCGGCGGGCAGGGCGGCCAGCAGCACCTTGCCCATCGAGGTGGCCGGGGCCGGGAAGCGGGTGCCGATGGTGACGGCCAGCGTGACGATCTTGGGGATGGCCACCCGGGCCACGTAGACGATGTCGCTGCCGTCGAGCTGGGCCATCGAGGTCGACTCGTTGGTCTGGGCGACCAGCTTCTCCATGTGCGGGCGGGCCACGTCCCACATGTTCAAGGCATTGACGTACGCCATCCCGAGCTCGAGGACGCGCGGTGTCAACGCGTACCCCTTGCCGTCGGCCCGCACGTAGCCCAGTGCCTCGAGCGTGATCAGGATGCGGCGGACGGTCGGGCGGGCCAGACCGGTGTGGCCGGCGATCTCGCTGAGCGTCATCGCCGGCGTGCCCGGCCGGAAGGAGCGCAGGACGTCGAGGCCGCGTGCCAGGGCCTCGATGAAGTCGGGTCCGGCGCCCCTTCCGATGTCGGTCATGGAACGGGACCCTACTTGGTGTACTGATACGGGTTGTGCAGGATGCGGGCCTCCGGGATGTCCGGGTTCATGCCGCGCTTCCACGCCTCCTCGCCCAGCGTCGAGCGCAGGTGGTCGATGGTGGCCTCCACTTCGGCCCGCGCGGCGGCCAGGTCGGCGTCGACCAGCTTGCCGTCGCGCTTGACCACCTTGCCGCCGACGACCACCGTGTGGACGTCGCCCCGCTGAGCCTGGAAGGCCACATGCCCGTACGGGTTGAGCACGGGGAACATGACCGGCGAGGCGTCGTTCTTCAGCAGCACCACGTCGGCCTGCCGCCCCGGCGTCAGTGACCCGATCGACGAGTCCATCCCGAGCGCCTTCGCCCCGCCCCGGGTTCCCCAGTCGACGACATGCTCGGCCCGCAGGTGGTGGTGGGTGACCGTCTCCTGCTTGCCGTGCGCCTCGAGGTGCTCGCGGGCGCGGTCGGCGCTCAGCGTGGTGCGCATCGCCGAGAACAGGTCGCCGCTCCACCACACGCTGGTGTCCATCGACAGCGACACCGGGATCCCGTGCCGGCGCAGCTGCCAGGTGGGCGGGTAGCCCTGGCCGGCGCTCTGCTCGCTCTCGGTCGACACCGAGACCGAGCCGCCGCTGGCCGCGATGCGGTGGTACGAGTCGCTGGACAGGGTGGCCGCGTGGACGTAGACGTTGCCGGGCGTCATGAAGCCGCTGTCGTGCATGAGCCGGATGCCGTCGTCATTGGTGGCGCCCCAGACGCCGGCGTGCGTGGTGACCGGCACGCCGAGTTCCCGTGCGACCTCGAAGGCGGCCTTCTCGGGGAACGCGGGGTCGCCGGTGACGTCGAACGCCATCTGGAAGCCGGCCAGCTTCCCGCCGTCGATGCGCCGGCGGTAGAAGTCCTGGAAAGCCGACGAGGTCGACCATTCCCACGGGCCCTGCTGGATGTTGCCGTATGCGAGCACGAACCGCCCCGGCACGGCCTCGAGCGCGTCCACCGCGGCGTCGGCGTGGTCGGTGGTCTGCAGCCCGTGCGACCAGTCGACCGTGGTGGTGACGCCCGAGTCGAGCGCTTCCAGGGCGCCGAGCAGATTGCCGGCGTAGATGTCCTCGGGCCGGAAATGCTTGCCCGACTCGAGGTAGTACCAGACGAAGTACTGGGTGAGGGTCCAGTCGGCGCCGTAGCCGCGCATCGCGGTCTGCCACATGTGCCGGTGGGTGTCGACCATGCCGGGCATGAGGATGCCGCCGGAGGCGTCGATCTCCTCGTGGCCGCCGGGCGCGGTCAGGTTCGGCCCGATCTCGGCGATCTTGTCGTCGACGACGAGCACGTCGGCGTTCTCGAGCACGGTATGTGAGTCGTCCATCGTGAGCACGAGGCCGTTGCGGAAGATCATCGCCCATCCTTTCGAGGGATTCCGGACCGCTGTCCGCTGGGCGGGCAGGGCGAGTGGCGTCAGTGTGCGCCCGGTCACTTGCCGGGTCAATAGTTTGTTTCGGCCTGATGAAGCGGGCGTTGACACGATGGGTGCGCGGGAGCAAGCTGGTCCAGCGGACGAGTGTCCGCAGAACGGGCGGTTTGTATGTCTGAGAAAGGCCCACTGGACGGTCTGCTGGTCGCGGACTTCTCCCGGATCCTCGCCGGGCCGTACGCGACGATGCTGCTGGCCGACCTCGGCGCTCAGGTGATCAAGGTGGAGGGCCCGGGCGGCGACGACACCCGCACCTGGATGCCGCCGGTCCGCGACGACGTCTCGACGTACTACCTCGGCATCAACCGCAACAAGCGATCGATCGCGCTCGACCTCAAGAACGAGGCCGACCTGAACGACGCGCGGGAGCTGGCCCACCGCGCCGACATCATGATCGAGAACTTCCGGCCGGGCGGGCTCAAGCGGTTCGGCCTCGACTACGACACCGTCTCTGCGGCCAACGAGAAGATCGTCTACGCGAGCATCAGCGGCTTCGGCACCGGCCAGGGCGCCAATCTTCCCGGGTACGACCTGATGGTCCAGGCGATCTCGGGGCTCATGAGCCTGACCGGCGACCCCGACGGCTCGCCCTACCGCGCCGGCATCTCGGTCTTCGACGTCATGGCCGGGCTGCACGCCAACATCGGCATCCTGGCCGCCCTGCACCGCCGGGCCGAGACCGGCCGCGGCCAGCACGTCGAGGTCAACCTGCTCAGCTCCGCGCTGTCCGGCCTGGTCAACCACTCCAGCGGCTACGTCGCGGGCGGCACCATCCCGTTCCGCATGGGCAACGCCCACCCCAGCCTCTTCCCGTACGAGCCGCTGCCCACCGCCGACGGCGAGCTCATCGTCATCGCCGGCAACGACGGCCAGTTCCGCAAGCTGTGCCAGGTGCTCGACCTGCCCGAGCTGCCGGACGATCCGCGCTTCGGACGCAACCAGGACAGGACGGCCAACCGCGAACAGCTGCGGCCGATCCTGCTGGAGCGGCTGGCCACGCGTACGAAGGACGAATGGTTCCGCGACCTGATCGCGGCCGGCGTGCCCTGCGCGCCGATCAACACGATCGACGGGGGCGTCGCCTTCGCCGAGGAGCTGGGGCTCGACCCGGTGGTCACCACCGGCGGCATCCCCGGCATCCGCAACCCCATCACCTTCAGCGAATCGCGGGCGCGCTACGAGCTGCCGCCGCCCGGGCTGGACGAGCACGGCGAGGAGATCCGCAAGTGGCTGAGGAGCTGAGCTTCCCGACCGGCATCGGAACGTCCACTCCGGACACCATCTCGCTGCTGGGTCAGGATCTGGCGGCCGACCTGATGGGACAGGTCGGGTTCGGCGAGCTCGCCTTCTGGCTGGTCACCCGCCGTCGTCCCACTTCTTCCGAGGTACGGGTGTTCGAGGCGGTGCTGGTGGCGCTGGCCGACCACGGATTCACGCCCACGGCGATCGCGGCCCGGCTCACCTATCTGTCGGCTCCGGAAGCCCTGCAGGGCGCGCTCGCGGCCGGGCTGTTGGGTGGAGGATCGCGCTTTCTCGGGGTGACCGAAGACTGTGGACGGTTTCTGGCCGAGACCTTGGAAGGCGCCGGTGAGAACCCTGACTACGACGTGGTCGCGCTCGAGGCCGTGCGCAAGGCCAAGGCTGAGCGCCGCTTCGTTCCGGGGCTGGGTCACCCCGTACACAAGGAAGAAGACCCCCGCACCCCGGTGCTGATCCGGATCGCCGACGAGGAAGGGCTGCGCGGCCCGCACTTGCAGCTGTTCGAGGCGATCGGCCGGGTGCACCCCGAGGTGCTCGGGCGGCGGCTGCCGCTCAACGGGGCCGGAGTCTGCGGGGCCGCCCTGGCCGACCTCGGGCTCCCCATCGACCTGCTGCGCGGCTTCGCGCTGCTGGCCCGCGCGGCCGGCCTGCTCGGGCACCTGGCCGAGGAACGCCGGCGCCCGCTCGGCATGGAGATCTACAAAACCGTCGATCGCAACGCCGTCTACGAACCCTAAGGAGAATCCGTGGCCAGCATCGTCGCGGTCATCGCCTCCACCCATCACCCGTTCTACTACCGGGCCACGACGGCCACCGGTGAGGACCGGCCGCCCTTCGCCGACGAGTGGGAGCGCAAGATCCTCGCCTTCCGCGAGACGCTCACCCGGGCCAACCCGGACGTGCTGGTGATGGTCGGCTCCGACCACTTCCACCAGCTGTGGCTGGACAACATGCCGCAGTTCCTGGTGGGCAAGGCGCCCTTCTACGACGCCAACTGGTACAACGAGGAGCGCGAGTTCGGCCTGCCCCGCATGCTGCTGCAGGGGCAGGAGGACCTGTCCGCGCACATCCTGCGCAACGGGCTCGACGAGGGCTTCGACCTGGCCTTCAGCAACGAGCTGCGGATCGACCACAGCATCACCTGCCCGATCATCACGCTGCGGCCCGAGGCCGACCTGCCGATCGTGCCGATCTACACGAACATCTTCGCGCCGCCGCTGCCGCAGCCGTCCCGCTTCGTGAAGCTGGGCGAGTCGATCCGCCGCATCGTCGAGCAGTGGCCGTCGCATCTGCGGGTCGCCATCATCGGTACGGGTCACCTGTCGCTCGAGCTGGGCGGGCCCCGGCAGTTCGGGCCGCACGGCCCCGACCCGGAGTTCGACCGCCGGGCCGTCGAGTGGATCGCGTCGGGTGACCTGGACAACTGCCTGCGCGAGGTGACGCTGGACAGCCTGCACTCGCCGGGCAACGCCACCCACGGTTTCATGGACTTCATGCTGATGATGGGGGTGGCCGGCGCCGGGGCCAAGGCCGACCACGTCGACACCCTCGACCTGTTCCACACCATGGAGGCCTACTTCACCTGGTACCCGAGCGGAGCGCCCGCATGAGCAAATACCTGATCGACAAGTTCCTGTACACGGTGGACCGCGACCCCGACCTGGTGGAGCGCTACCGTTCCGCGCCCGGCGAGCTGGTCGCCTGGTGGGAGGCGGAACGCGCCAACACCGTGCTCAACTGCATGACCGGCGAGTCCAGCACCTGGCTGCGCTTCACCGACGACGAGCGTCAGGCGCTGATCGACCACGACCACGTACGCCTCTTCGAGCTCGGCGCGCACCCGTTCCTCACGCTGACCCTGTTCATCGCGATGTTCGAGCGCGACAACAAAGAGCCGTTGGAGTACCAGAAGGCGTTCGGGGCCCGGCTGGCCCACTTCGACCTCCCGTACCCGGACATCGCCACATGATCCCCGCGGCCGTCCTTCGCGTGTGCGGCCGCCCGCCGTCCATCGAGGAGCGGCGGCCGCCCGTGCCCCATGCCGGCGAAGTCCCGATCACCGTGGCCGCCGCCCCCATCACCCCGCTCGACGTGCTGTGCGCAAGCGGCACCAGCTATTTCGGGCAGCCCGCGACCCCGTACGTCCCCGGCGTGCAGGGCGTGGGCCGGCGCGACGACGGCTCGCCGGTCTGGTTCGCCACCTCGGCCGGTATGCGTCCGGGTGACGGCAGCATGGCGGGTGCGGTTTCCATCCCGTACGTCGATGTGGTGCCGCTTCCTCCGGAGGCGCCGCTGCCATTGATCGCCGCCCTCGGCCTTTCGGCGGTGGCCGCGCATGCCGCGCTCACCCGGACCGGCGGCCTGACCGAGGGCGAGGTCGTGCTCGTGCTCGGGGCCGGCGGGGTGGTCGGCCAGGCCGCGATCCAGCTGGCGCTGCTGGCGGGGGCGGGGCGGGTGATCGCCGTGTCGCGCTCGCCCGCCGCGCTGGAACGGGCGGTGCAGCTGGGCGCCGGCGAGGCCGTGCAACTGAGGCCGGACGACGACCCGGTGACGCTGGCCGAACGGTTGCGCGCGGTGTCCGGGCTGGTCGATCTGGTGCTCGACCCGGTCTTCGGGGTGCCGGCGGCGGCCGCCCTGCGCGTGCTGCGCCCGGGCGGACGCCTGGTCAACCTGGGTAGCTCGGCCGGGGCCACCGCACCGCTCGACTCGGCGACGTTGCGGAGCGGCTCGCTGAAGATCCTCGGCTACACCAACAACGCCCTGTCGGTCGGCGAGCGGGCCGAGTCGCTCGGTGTGGTCGCTTCGCACGCGACCGCCGGCCGCCTGACCGTGTCGCACGAGGTCGTGCCGTTCGCCGACGTGGGCGCGGCCTGGCAACGTCAGGCGGCCGGCTCGGCCGGCGGGCGGATCGTGCTCGCTCTGTAGTTATCCACAATGGCGGGATATCCACAGGGGTGCGGCTCGTCGGACCCGAAGATCGCCGGATTGCACCACAATCGTCGAGGTGGGGGTCCCCCCTTGGGAGGGCGGGCTCTGTCCGGGGCAAAGCTCACAGCGGCAGGATCTCGATCTCGCGCAGGCGGGCCGGGTCGGCCGTCGCGTCGAAGGCGGTGATGCGGCCGCCGGTCAGCGTGAGGGTGATGACCAGCAGGGTGTCGCCGCCCGGGGCGACCCGGATGCCGATCAAGCCGTCGATGAGGGCCGGGTACGCGTTGCGGGCCTTGCCGTTGAAGAAGCGGGCCAGCGCGTCCGCCCCTCGCAACTCTTCCGGCGTGTGCAAGCGTTCCCGGCCGTAGGCGTCGATCCGCATCCGCACGTCGGGGTCGAGCAGGCTCAGCAACGTCTCGAACTCGGCGTCCCGGGAGGCGGCCAGGAAGGCGTCCATGACCTCGCGGCCGGCCGGGCGTTCGGCGGGCTGGGCCCGCACCCGGCGGCGGGCCCGGCTGGCCAGCTGGCGGGCGGCGTCGGGTGTACGGCCGACGATCGGGGCGACCTCGTCGAACGGCACGGCGAACAAGTCGTGCAGGACGAACGCCAGGCGCTCGGCGGGAGTGAGCGTTTCCAGGACCACCAGCAGCGCCAGGCCGACCGAGTCGGCGAGCACGGTCTCGGTCTCGGGGCCCTCGGCCGACGGCAGGTCGCGGTCGTCCCAGGCGGTCTCGCGGCGGGAGCCCCGGGAGCGCAGCATGTCCAGGCAGACCCGGCCGACGACCGTGGTGAGCCAGGCGTCGAGGTTGTCGATGCCCTCAGTGCCGCTGCGGTTGAGGCGCAGCCAGGCCTCCTGCACCGCGTCGTCGGCCTCGGCCCCGGAACCCAGCATCCGGTACGCCACCGCGCGCAGCCGGGGGCGGTTCTCCTCGAAGCGTTCCTGCACGTCCATGGTTCCCCCTCTGTGGTGTGCGCCACATCGGTCACACCGGGCCGGTTCGATCCGTCGCACCACCGACGGAGGAAAGCGCACCGATGTGACGCGAACCGAAGAGGAGAACATCATGC
This sequence comes from Paractinoplanes pyxinae, assembly GCF_026626335.1. Lineage (GTDB taxonomy): Bacteria > Actinomycetota > Actinomycetes > Mycobacteriales > Micromonosporaceae > Actinoplanes > Actinoplanes pyxinae. Next base: position 89,331 of record NZ_JAPNTZ010000010.1, read on the forward strand.
AGGCTCGGATGGACAACCCCGCCGCTCATCTGCCGGAGTCGGTCAAGGCGATCAACATCCTTTACAAGTCGGCCCACTCGGCCGGGGTCGACCCGGCCACGCTGGAGCTGGTGCACCTGCGGGCCAGCCAGATCAACGGCTGCGCCCCCTGCGTCGAGTCGGGGGCCCGCAACGCCCGCAAGAACGGCGAGACCGACGAGCGGCTGATGACGGTGGCGGTGTGGCGGGAGACGCCGTGGTTCAGCGACGCCGAGCGGGCCGCGCTGGCCCTGGCCGAGCACGCCACCCGGCTCGCCGACAGTCCCGACGCGGTGCCGGACGCGGTCTGGAACGAGGCGGCTCAGCACTACGGCGAGAAGGAACTCGCCGCGCTCGTGTTGTGGATCGCGACGACCAACTTCTTCAACCGCATCAATGTGACCACCCGGCAGCAGGCCCCGCAGAATTGGGGATGATCGGAGGATCAGCCGGTGCCCCGGCGGGTCTAGCATCCGGGACATGACGGCGATCCAGGCGCCCCGCGGCGTGCGGGTGGCGGTCCGGCTGGCCTGGCTGATGGTGCCGGCCGGGGCCCTGCTGCTCGTCGCCGGGGTGCTCGACCTGGCCTACTGGGCCTCCTCCGACGCCGCCCGGCTGACCGCGCTGATGAAAGACATCGAGGCCGAGTACGGCATTCCCCTGCCGGCGATGATCCGGGCCGGCCGCGGGGCGGTGCTCCTGGTCGTTCTGGGTGCGGCCGGGGTGGCGTACGCGTTCCTGGCGCCTCTGATCGCCCGGGGCGTGCGCTGGGCCCGCAGCTGGGCCCTGGGCACCGGATTCGCGATCTTCCTGGTCGGGCTGATGGCCATCGGGGCCGACGCGAGCCGGCCGAGCTACCTGCGCGACTATTACGCGTCGATGAGGTGGCAGGGGGCCGGCGACCGCATTCCCACGATCGAGGAGCTGGTCTATCCACAGTGGTACGCCTGGCTCGAGGACGTTGCCCAGGGCGCGCTCACGGTGCTGGCCCTCGGTGTCGCGGTCGCGCTGATCTGGGCCGCCGTCTCGCACGCCGACCACTTCATGGCCCGGGGCGACGGCGGCGAACCCGACGAGTGGGACACCGCGATCGCCCGCATGCGAGCCACCCGCCGCCCGCAGGACAGGGGCTAACGCTCAGCCCGGCGCCGCCCGCAGCTCGTCGATCCGCTCCCGCAGCAGGTCAGGCCGCCGGTGCAGGCCCGAGACGAGCAAGCCGACCAGCAGCCGCAGGCGCGGCTCGGCGTTCGGCAGTCTCATCCGGCCGACCAGGGCCTGCTCGAAGAGCGCGTCGAGCGCTTCGGCCGAGACCCCCAGCCGCGCCCGGATCTCGGCGTCGGTGCGGCCCTCGGCGCAGAGCCGCAGGGCGTGCCGTTCCTGTTCCGTCATCCCGTCGTCGGGCAGCTCGCCCAGCCCGTCGCGGCTCAGCGTCGTCCGCAGCTGCCGGAGCTCGGTGACATACCGCCCGTACGTCATGCCGGTGACCTGCAGCGCCGCGGTCAGCCGCCGGCCGCGCCGCAGCAGCTCGAGCAGATCCCGCAGGGGATGGGGGCCGCCCCGGCCGTGCTGGTCGAGGACGTCGAGGAGGGCCCGGGCCAGCGCCGGGCCGACCCGGAAGGGCCGGTTGACCGCCTCGCACAGCGTGTCGGCCAGCGGCCAGCGGCCTAGATCCTTGGCCACCACGTCGTTGGCGCCGATGACCCAGGCCGCGACCCGGGCGCGGGCGTCGGCGCCGGTGGTCTGCACGACCGTCGGCACTGCATCGGCCAGCAGTGCCCGCACCTCGTCGGCCGGGCCGATGCCGGCCGGGTCGAGCAGGCGTACGTCGTACCGGAGCCCGGCCAGGTCGGCGACGGTGCCGACCGGGGTCAGTATGCGCAGGCGGGGATCGTCGCGGAGCAGTTCCGGGACGATCCGCCGCGTCGAGTCGTGATCGTCGATAACAGCCACGTGCAGGACCACCGGGGAACTCCTCGGGAAGCCGATGTGACGTCGTCCGCCGAGGCTAACAACGACGGCCCGGCATCCGTCCTCCCCGAACGGGTGGCCGCCCGATTCGGTAGCGTCCCGGGGGTGTCCGCACCGCTCTTCCTCGTCGACGCCCTGCCCGCCACCGCCCGGCACACGCTGGACGGCCCCGAGGGGCATCACGCCGCCGACGTGCAACGGCTGCGGGCCGGCGAGACGCTGATCCTGGCCGACGGCCGCGGCGGCAGCGCCACGGCTCAGGTGACCGCGGTCCGCAAGGGCAGCGTCGACGTTGAGATCGTGGAACGCGAACACGTGCCCGCCCCCGATCCGAGGCTGGTCGTGGTGCAGGGCATCGCCAAGGGCGACCGGGGCGAGCTGGCCGTGCAGGCGATGACCGAGATCGGCGTCGACGAGATCCTGCCGTGGGCCGCCGCCCGTTCGGTGACCCAGTGGCGGGGCGACCGGGGCGCCCGGGCCCGCGAGAAGTGGGCGGCCACCGCCCGCGAGGCGGCCAAGCAGGCCCGCCGGCCGTGGCTGCCGCTGGTCGGTGGCGACCCCGATTGCTCGGCCAAGCAGGTCGCGGCGCGCCTCGCCGCCGCGGAGGCCGCCTTCGTGCTGCACGAGGAGGCGACCGAGCCGCTGACCGCGGCCACCCTTCCCGCTGCGGGCGAGATCGTGCTGGTGGTGGGGCCCGAGGGCGGGATCAGCGACGCGGAACGGGAGGCGTTCGAGGCCGCCGGGGCGACCGCCGTGCGTCTGGGCCGCGAAGTGCTGCGAACTTCGACGGCGGGCGTGGCGGCCCTTTCCGTGCTGTCCGCGCGGCTCGGCCGCTGGTAACGGCCACAATTTCATCGACCTATTTCAGCAACGCCTTTCCGGGCGCTGATCAAGTATTCATTCCATCCGGCTACCTCGGCGTGTTGCTTGGCCATTAATTGCCCTACCGCATGCTTTCCTGATCTTGCAACACATCCGGTGTTCAACGGAAAGGGCAAAGAAATGAATAGGTCGATGCGCGTTATCGCGACGACCGGCTTCGCCGTGCTGGCCGGTCTGACGTTCGCCGGTCCGGCCCAGGCCTCGGCGTCCACCGACGCCAAGCCGGGTGCGAGCCAGACGCAGGAGAGCTGGGGCCGCGACCGGGTCGTCGGCTACTACCGGACGCTCGGGGCGTGCGCGCTCGCCGGGCGCGTCGGTCAGCACTTCGACCGGTGGGACTACTTCAACTGCGACCCCGTACGCGTGGGCTTCCACCGTGGTGTCTTCGCGCTCGAGGTCGAGCAGCGGGTCCGCCTCGGCCACGGCCACGCTCCGGTGGTCAAGCCGTCGGGGGTCAAGGGCGACAACGGCTACGGCGGCAAGGACAAGCCGGCGAAGAACAACGGCGTCAAGGACGACGGCTACGGCGGCAAGGACAACGGCACCAAGGACGACGGCGTCAAGGACGACGACGCCAAGGACGGTTACGGCGCCAAGAAATAACGTTCCGAGCCTCGCCGCGGTCCCTCCGGCGAGAAACGCGGAATAGTCACGAACAAGACACCAACGCCATGCGCGGGCGCCTTTCTGCGGTGCTCCTGCGGGGGTTGGTGCCGCCGGGCGATCGGGGTCGCCCGGCGGCACCAGGAGTGACCAAGCATCAGCCGTGAATTGTTCGACAGGCCTCCGTCTCCGTCACTTTTCCGCGGCCCGTCGCGGGCATCCGGTTCGCCACTGACCCTGTGGATCTCGCCGGAATGCCGTGACCGTGCCGCAGGCTCAGCGGCGGCAACCGGGGCCAAAGTGGCGGTGGCCGACGGGGACCGGGCCGCAGGCCCGCCCGCCGCGCCGGCCGGCCTTCCTGCCGCCGCCCCGGGCGACCGTGCTGGGGAGCTTGTTCATCGCCATTCCTTTCGTACCCGTGCCGCGTGGTGTCCCACGACAGGGAAAACCGCTTTCCGCCCACGCCGGATGTCGAACTCGCGTATATCGGCCGTTGACCGTTCGGCGGATGATTCCGGCCGTTTCGAAGCCCGGTCCGAAAAAGGGCCGCCCGTGAACCGCTCCGGGCTTGATCGCGAGCGCCGCCGGAGGGCATCGCATTCATTGAGAAACGCGATGTCTTCGCATCGGTGTGGCCGCCGTCACATGGGACATCGACGAAATATGTGCTTCAAGGATCGCCGGTCCATCGCGGTCAAGGTGGGCCGAGAACCGCTGAAAGGCCATCTGGCCAGGCGAAAAGCGGCTCGTTCATCGAGGGTGATCAGGCATGGCAACCCGATTCGCTGCATTGGTAAACGGATTTAGCCGCACTCGGGCCAACCGCCTGTCGAAGACATCGGCGGCCCTCGAAGCCCGTTGTCGCCACCCGTTCGGCGTAGTACGCGCGGACATCTCCGATCGGCTGTTCGCGCACCCGCCGGACTTTCGGCCGACCGCGCGCAGCCGAAGGCCCAGGGCCGCCCGGCCAAGGGTGGGTCGCTTTTCGTGGCCTTTACCCCGAAACGGTTGCTCCTAGGCAACTAAGCCCTCTTGCCTCGCGTCCGGCGCGCTGATAAACGCCACCCGGCGGAAGCCGAACGGCATCTAGGCAACCGTCAGACGTATCTGGCAGAATTGGTCGGCAGGCCGCCCTCGGCCGGTAATCCCGCAGCGTTCGGAATTGCCGTGGCCGAGATTGCCGCCGCTCCGCCGGAAATTGCCGCCATGACCCGCGCGATTGCCTCCGCCGTGAGCGGCGCGACGCAGTTCCCGCCGCCGACGCCGGCCGTCGCCGGCCGCCCGGGAACGTGTCGTGAGAGATTTCCGCAAGCAGCCGCCGTGGACCCGGGCGGGCGGACCGATCGCCTTTAATTGATGTTTTGTGATCGGCCGCCGATGCGGTGTCCGAAGATCTACACCCGACCGGGATTGCCGACCGGCCGGGCGGGTAGGGCCGTGATTCCAGGAATGACGATCAGCAAGGAAAGATCCCATGGAAGCAAATAAGATCATTCTTTCCGCCAAGTGGCGTGCGGCCTATCAGGCGGCTCTGGCCCTCCTGGAAAGCGACCTGCCGTACAACGACCCGCACGACGCCGCCGCGCGCGCTCGGGCGCAACGTCTGCGCACCGACACACGCCGGTGGATCCGTGAGCAGAAACAGCTCGCGTCGGCCGGCGCGCTCTCCCCGATCCAGACGCTGTTCATCAATCACATCCCGGACAACTGGCGCGAGATCGATCTGCGGCGCCGACGGCAGGGGCGGGTGCTGCAGAGCTGAGGACACGACGAGGGCGGCCACCGCACGGTGGCCGCCCTCGTCCGTGTCAGTGGCTCAGCCGGGCGTCTCGTCCTCCACCGCGTTGGTCAGATCGGGCTGCTCGGTCCAGAGTGCCCGCATCTGCTTCTGGACGAAGGACGCCAGCTGGCGCCGGTAGTCGGCGTTGAACGACTCGAGGTTCTCGACCTGCTTCTGCAGGGCCTCCCGCTTGATCGAAAGACCACCCACGGCATCCTCGTAGCGCTGTTCGGCCTGGCGACGCAGCTGCTCGGCCTGATCACGGCCGGCGGCCACGATCTTCTCCGCCTCGGCCCGCGCGTCGGCCAGCGCCATTTCCGCCTTGCGCCGGATCTCGGTCGCCTTCTCCTGAGCGTCCTCGCTGCTGCGGGCGGCGGCGTTGCGGGCCTCGAACAGAACCGTCTCGGCCTCGGCGCGGATCTGGTCGGCCCGGGCCCGGGCGTCCCGGTCCATCTGCTGGACGCGGGCCTCGGCGTCGGCCACCATCCGCCGGGCCTGGGCGGCCGCGTCGTTGACATGGGCGGCCGCCGTGCGCTGGGCCAGCGTCAGCACCTCGAGCGCCTTGTCGGGTGGCGGGTTCTCCGCCTCCGCGGCGACGGGCTTCGCCTTCTGCACGAGCGAGGTCACCGGGAGTACGAGTGTGGTGCTCTCGATCGGCCCGCCGGTGGCGGACACCTTGACCCGCCCGATCAGCTGCTTGTCACTCATTGATGGAACCTTCCTGATCCTCGCGCCTCGGCCGGTCCGGCGGTCATTGAAGGAGCGGGGCGTGAACGTACGGCGGGACGGCGGCCCGCGGTTCTTGAAACGACTGCCCGACTTGATGGTGACTGCCGCCCGGAATCGGCGGGCCGAGCGTGGGGGCGGCCGGCCCGGACGTTCCCCTACGGCCGGGATCCGCCGATCGGTCAGCCCGGGGTGATCCCTTTTCGGCCGGGCCTGCACCGGCGACCGAAGTCGTGCGTCGTCGAATGCGAGTTTGACCTCTTGCAAGAAGCGGTCCGCCCGGCGATCGGCACGACGTCGGGGCGCCCGTAACCGGCAGCGTTGCCGGCGGCGCCCCGACCGGCCGGAATCGCGGTGTGACCCGGCCGGGGAATCCTGAGCTCAGGACCCTCGGGATTCCCCGGTTGAGAACTGCATCAGAGAAAAGGAAAGACCGCGGGCCGTCCACCCTTCGGCCAACGGCCGGCGCGACGGCGGAGGGTCCTGCCTTCGCCGCGCCCGGCGGTGACCGCCGCGGGCAGCGGACGACCACGGCAGGCTGGAGCTACGCGGTAATGGCAGGTGAGCGGTGATCGCACCCGGTAACGACGTTCTCATTTTTCTCATCGCGCTCGGCGTCCTGATGTCCAGCGCCTACGCGTTCGGCCGCATTCATCAGTGGCGCCGGCGGGGCCGGGAACGCGACGAGGCCTATCGGATCGGCTACGACAACGCGTCGCGCTCGATCATCGGCATGATGACCGCCCGGCCGTCGACCGGACCGGCCGGGCCGGCTGTCGCACGGGCCGGCGTTCATCGCCGGAGCGCCCATTCGTGAACGCTTCTTGCGGATCGGCGAAAGGCGCGGGAAACACTCGGATGATCGTCGGAAATGTGCGGCCCGAAAGTGATATTCAGCGGGGCGCGCCGGCATTTTAAAGTGAATGCATGCCGATCGGTAACAGTGGCGCTCTGCACACCATCGCCTACGTTTTGCTTTCCGTTCTGTGCGCGTACGGCGCCGGCCGGGTTCACCAGTGGTACATGCACAGCATGGACCGCGACAAAGCTTTCCGGGACGGATACAACCACGGGTATCACGCGCTCTTCCGGCTCGCCGCCCGCCGGGGCCGAGCCGCGGGCGACCGGCACGGCTACGACGAGCGGCGGAGCATGCGCTAGCCGCGCGTCCGGAGCCCGCGGTAACGGCGGCGTTCGAGGCCGGGCAGCAGGATGTGCTCGTCGAGGTCGCGACCGGTGGCCACGTGGTCGGCGAGGCGGGCGGCCAGGCGGCGGGCCGGGATGCGGCGCAGGCCGCGGGCGGGCAGGTCGCCGGCGTAGGGGCCGGTGACGCGGCGCAGGCGGCGGGCCTGCTCGGCGATAGCCGGCTCGACGGCAGCGAAGGGCGCGTAGACCGCGTGGACCCCGTCGACCGGCCCGGCCCCGGCCATGGGGACGAACGGCACGCCGAGCAGGGTCAGGTCACGGTGGGCGTCCCGGTCGAGCAGCGACACCAGATGCCGGACACCCGCGCGCTGACCCGCCCGCAGCAGCGAACGATACAAAAGAGCACTTACAGTAACGGCCGAACGATCGTTACGGTAGTCGGGAAGAACACTCAGCGTAGCGAGATCCCAGACGGTGCCGCCGTCGTGCAGTCCGTGCGCCTCGACCACCGCGGAGAGGTCCCGCCCGATCAGGTCGGGGCCGTCGTCGAGGGTGCGGCCGCCGCCCCGGACGACCTGGCCGACGCCCGCCGGACGCCCGCTCCGCCTGTCCAGCACGAGCAGAAAGATGCTGTTCATGTCGTGTTCAGGGGCATCCGTCAGAGTGACCGTGCGAGCCACGTCGGCGGTCGGATCGGCCGGTCCGACGGCCAGCGCGGCGAAGCGCCCGGTGGTCGGGTGGGCCGCCAGCGCGGCGGCGCAGTGCCGGGCCAGCGCCTTGGCGTCGAGCTCAGGAATCCGCGACATGCAAGGCGTCCTAACGGGCGTAACGGATCAACCGGACCCGCACACTTTAGGCTTGAACTACTCTACGTGTAAGCGACGTTGGTCACAATGAGTTAGATCTTGCGGATCCTGCCCGGGCGCCGACGCGGCCGGTGGTGACAGGGAGAAGTTGCTCCGATGCTCTCCGGTCTTGATCTGGCCGATCCGCCGGGCCAAGGTCAATAGTCGATGAGTTTCGATGACGAGCCCGACCTCCCGCGGGCGTGAACCTGCTCTGGCGGGCGCTGCTCCGCAACCGTGGCCGGGTCGCGTCCGGGAGCCTGCTGATCGGGCTGCACCAGGGTTGCCAGGCGGTCGTGCCCGTGCTGATCGGGGTGATCGTCGACCGGGCCGTCGCCACCGGGCGCCTGGGCATGCTCTTTCTCTGGACGGGCGTGCTGGGGACGCTGTTCCTGGTGCTGACCGTCGCCTACCGCACCGGCACCCGGCAGCTCATGCGGGCGATCGCCGACGAGGCACACCGGCTGCGGCTCGAGGTGGCGGCCAAGGTGCTCGACCCGCGTACCGAGGTGCGCACCGGCGACGTGCTGACCATCTCGGCCACCGACGCCGACACCACGTCGTACCTGCTGGACTATCTGCCCCGGCTGTTCGGGGCGCTGGTCGCCACGGCCATCAGCGCGGCCGGGCTCTGCCTCATCTCCGTGCCGCTGGGCCTGGTCGTTCTGATCGGGACGCCGGTCGTGCTGGTCGGCCTGCAGCGGGCCGCGCCCCGGATCACCCGGCGGGTCGCCATCCGGCAGGCGGCGGCCGGCCGAGCCTCCTCGCTCGCCACCGACCTGGTCACCGGTCTTCGCCCGCTGCGGGGGATAGGCGCCCAGGACGCCGCCGCGCACCGCTACCGCGAGGTCAGCCGCGAATCGCTGAGCGCGACCCTGCGCGCGGCCAAGACGCTGGGCTGGTTCCAGGCCGCCTCGGACACCGTGAGCACGCTGGTCGCCTGCGGCATCGCGATCCTGGCCGGGTGGTTCGCGCTGAGCGGGCGCATCTCGGCCGGCGAGCTCGTGACGGTCATCGGCCTGGCCGCCTTCCTGGGCGAGCCGTTCGCCACGCTGTCGGCCGCACCCGGCTGGTTCGCGTCGTCGCGGGCCTCGGCCGAGCGGATCGAGGCGGTGCTCGACCTCTGCCCGGCCGCCCCGCCGACCGGCGACAACCCGGTGCCGCCGGTCGCCGGCGAATGCGTCGGGGTGGTCGTCGAACCCGACGCGGGCGCGCTGGTGGCCCTGCTCGACGACGGCTCGCCGGACGTGCTGGTGGCGCCCCACCTGCCCGAACTGTTCAGCGGCACGATCCGCGAGAACCTGCTCGACCGCGACGCCGACCAGCTGGGCGAGGTGCTGCGGGCCTCGGCCGCCGACGACGTGGTGGCGGCCCACCCGGACGGGCTCGACCACCCCATCGCCGACCGCGGCGCCGCCCTCTCCGGCGGCCAGCGGCAACGCCTCGCCCTGGCCCGCGCGCTGCTGGCCCGGCCCCGGCTGCTGGTGCTGCACGAGCCGACCACGGCGGTCGACGCGGTGACCGAGCACGCGATCGCCCGCGGCATCCGCGACCTGCGGCACGGGCCCGGCTCGACCCTGGCCACCCTGCTGATCACCACCAGCCCGGCCCTGCTGGCCGTGACCGACCGGGTGATCGTGCTGCGCGACGGCGAGGTGGTGGCCAGCGGCACGCACGCCGCGCTGGCGGCCGGGGACGAGACCTACCGCGCGGCGGTGCTGCGATGACCGCCCTCCCGGTCGCGACACCCCGGCAGACCTGGGTTTGGCTCTGCTCGCAACTGCGCGCCCGCCGCATCGAGGTGGCCTTCACGGTGGCCACCGGCCTGGGTGCGGCCGGCGCGTCGGTCGTCCCGGTCACCGCGCTCGGGCTGCTGGTCGATCTCGTCCGGGACGGGGCCGCCTCGGCCGCCCTGGTGCCGATCGGCCTGCTGGTGGCCGGGATCGCCCTGCTCGGCGGGATCGCCGCCGGGTCGACGACCGCCCTGGTGAGCCGCCTCGGCGAACGCATCCTCAGCCACCTGCGGGAGCAGACGGTGAGTGTCGCCTTGCGCCTGCCGGCCACCACGCTCGACCGGGTCGGCCGGGGTGACCTGCTGGCCCGGGTCGGCGCCGACGTGGCGGCGGTCGGGGCGGCCGCGGCCGAGGTGCTGCCGACCGTCATCTCGGCGCTGTTCCTGGCCCTGCTCAGCGTGACCGCGATGTTCGGGCTGGACTGGCGGCTGGGCCTGGCCGGTCTGGCCGCCATGCCCGCCTATCTGCTGGCGCTGCGCTGGTACCTGCCGCGGTCGGCGCCGATCTACGCCGCCGAGCGGGCCGCGGTCGGCGCCCGGTCGCAACTGCTCATGGAAAGCCTGCAGGGAGTGCGCACGGTTCACGCGTACCGGCTGGAGGAACGCCACCTGGCCGCGATCGACGCCGCCTCGGCCCGGGCCCGCGACCTCTCGGTCGGGGTGTTCGCGCTGTTCACCCGGTTCGTCGGGCGGATCAACCGGGCCGAGCTGCTGGGCCTGGCCACGATTCTGGTCGCCGGCTTCTGGTACGTGCGCAGCGGCTGGGTGACGGTCGGCGAGACCGCGGCGGCCGCGGTGCTGTTCCACCGCCTGTTCAACCCGGTCTCGATGATCCTGTTCACGTTCGACGAGATCCAGGCGGCCGGGGCCGGGCTGGCCCGGCTGGTCGGGGTGGGCACGCTGCCGGTGGCCCCGCCCGGCGTGCGCCCGCTGGCCGCGGCCGACCTGACCCTGCGCGACGTGACCTTCGGGTACGACGAACGGGTGCCGGTGCTGCGCGGGATCACCCTGCGGGTGGCGCCGGGGGAGCGGGTGGCGCTGGTCGGCTCGACCGGCGCCGGCAAGACCACCGTCGCCTCGATCGCGGCCGGTGTGCTGCGCCCGCTGTCCGGCACGGCCACCGCCGGCGGGGTGCCGGTCGACCAGCTCGCCCCGGGCATCGTGGCCATCGTGAGCCAGGAGACGCACGTCTTCGCCGGCCCGCTCATCGAGGACCTGCGCCTGGCCCGCCCGGCCGCCCCGCTCGAGGACGCCGAGGCGGCGCTGGCCCGGGTGGGCGCCCTGGACTGGGCCCGCGCGCTGCCGGATGGCCTGGTGACAGTGGTCGGCGAGGGCGGGCACCCGCTGACCGCGGCCCAGGCCCAGCAGCTGGCGCTGGCCCGGCTGGTGCTGCTCGACCCGGTGATCGCCATCCTCGACGAGGCGACCGCGGAGGCGGGCAGCGCCGGGGCCCGCGAGCTGGAGGAGTCGGCGCTGGCGGCCACCAAGGGGCGCACGACCCTGCTGGTGGCGCACCGGCTGACCCAGGCCGCCGGGGCCGACCGCATCGTGGTGCTCGAGCACGGGGCGGTGGTCGAGGAGGGCACGCACGACGGGCTGGTGGCGGCGGGTGGCCGCTATGCCACCCTGTGGTCGGCCTGGCAGTCCCGCAACCAGCCCACCCCGCCCGACCAGGGGGCGGGCCCAAACTACAGCGGGCGGGGTGTGTCCGGCGCGTTGTCCACAGGGGACTTTTTGTGAGCCTGTCTACAAAGTGAGCCTGTCTACACCGTCAGCGTCGCGGTGAGGCGGGGGTCGTCCAGGGCGTGCGCGGCGATCACCCGATAATCGCCGGTCCGGCGCTGCCAGCCGCCGTCGGCCCAGCTCTCGAACGTGCGCGGTGGCAGCGGGATCCGCACGGTCACCGTCTCCTCCGGCAGCGCCTCGACGTTGGCGAAGCCGGCCAGCCAGCGCTCCGGGCGGTCGGGGTCGACCGGCGACGGACCGACGTACACCTGCACGACCTCGCGACCGGCCCGCGCGCCCGTGTTGGTCAGGGTCACCACGGCCTCCGTCTCGTTGACGTTGAGCTCGTCGTACTGCCAGGTCGTGTAGCCGTGGCCGTGCCCGAAGGCGTACAGCGGGGCCACGCCGGACCGCAGCCACCCGCGATAACCGACGAAAATTCCTTCCTCGTACGCGACCACGCCCTCGTTCGGCTCGACGGCGAGCACGGGGCAGTCCTGCTCCAGGCGTGGCCAGGTGGTGGGCAGCCGGCCACCGGGCTCCGTGACGCCGAGCAGCACGTCGGCCAGCGCGGCGCCCGCCTCCTGACCGGGGAACCAGGTGAGCAGCGTCGCGGCCACCTCGCCGGCCCACGGCATGAGCACCGGCGAGCCCGCGTTGACGACCACGACCGTACGGGGATTGGCCGCGGCCACCCGCGAGACCAGCTCGTCCTGGCGGCCGGGCAGGGCCAGCGTGGTGCGGTCGAAGCCCTCGGACTCGGTCTGCTCGGTGGTGCCGACCACGATCACGGCCACGTCCGAGCCGGCCGCCAGCCGTACCGCCTCGGCGATCAGGCCCTCGTCGTCCGGGCCGGGCGCGCGGTGGCCGAGCGTGGTCGAGACGGTGTGGGCCATGCCGCGGGCGATGCTCTGCCGGATGACGACGGGCACGGGCACGCCGGCTTCGAGCGTCTTGGTGACCCGCTCCTCGCGCGGGGAGAGCAGCAGGTCGGCTCGGGTCGCGCCCGGCGGGTGCAGCGTGCCCTCGTACAGAAGCTCGTCGGCGACCCGCAGCTCGAACGTGCCGAAGCCGGAGACGGCGAACGTGTGCTCGCCCTCGGTGTCGGGGGTGAAGGTGGTCTCGAGGCGGATCTCGTCGATGCCGGCCGGGTCGAGGCCGCCCGGCAGCGAGCCGATCCAGCGCACCGCGGCCGGGTCGACCAGGAACGAGTAGTCGCCCAGGGTGACCGTGGTGGGGGACCAGCCGGGGCCGTGCGCGGCGGGCAGGAAGGGGCGAGGGTCGGCGCCGACGGCGTACTCGACGTCCACTCCGGGCAGCCTCTCCTTGAGGCCGTCGAGCGGGGAGATCACGTGCGGTGGGGAGACCTGGGCGCTGCCGCCGCCGAGCACCCGGGCGTCGGCGGCCAGCGCGCCGATGACCGCCACCTTGGTCAGGGCGGCCGGTTCGAGCGGAAGCGCGTAGTTCTCGTTGCGGACGAGGACGAACGAGCGCGCCGCCACCTCGTGCGCCACGGCGTCGCCGTCGAGGTCGCCGGGCGGGGTCACGGCCGGCCCGCCGTCGAGCACGCCGACCCGCTGAGCCAGCCGCAGCACGCGGCGGACCTTGTCGTCGACGACCTCCTCGGGCACGTCGCCGGCCCGCACGGCGGCCACCAGCTTCTCGCCCCACGGGCTCTCGAGGGCCGGCATCGCGATGTCGAGCCCGCCCAGCGCGGCGCCGACCGTCGAGCGCGCGGCCCGCCAGTCCGACACGACGATGCCGTCGAAGCCCCACTCGCGCTTGAGGATCTCGTCCTGGATCGGCCCGTTCTGGGCCATCGACTGCCCGTTCACGCTGTTGTAGGCGCTCATCACGCCCCAGCCGCCCTCGTCGACGACCCGCTCGAAGGGGGCGAGGTAGATCTCGCGCAGGGCCCGGTCGCCGATCCGGACGTCGACCTCCATGCGGTCGGTTTCGAAGTCGTTGCCCACCAGGTGCTTGACCGTCGTGCCGACGCCGTGCTGCTGCACGCCCCGCACGAAGCCGACCGCGATCTCGCCGCTGAGCAGCGGATCCTCGGAGTAGCACTCGAAGTGGCGGCCGCCCAGCGGGGTGCGCTGCAGGTTGACCGTCGGGCCCAGCAGCAGGTGCACGCCCTTGCGGCGCGACTCCTGCCCGAGCAGCTGCCCGGCCCGCTCGGCCAGCTCGACGTCCCAGGCCGCGGCCAGCGCGGTCGGGCTGGGCAGGGCGATCGACGGGTCGTCGGGGGCCCAGCCCACACCCCGCACACCGATCGGCCCGTCCGACATCACCAGCGAGCGCAGCCCGATCCGCTCGATCGCCGGCAGCGACCAGAAGTCCTGCCCGGCCAGCAGCGAGACCTTCTCCTCGAGGCTCAACTGCTCGAGAAGGTGCTCGACGTCCGTCATGGAAGCGCTCCCATCGTTCATGCCCGACGCTGCCACCTTAGGATCATGGAGATGGAGAACCATCCCCCGGCCCGCTACGAACGGGCCGTCCGTCAGGCCCAGGCCGACGGCCGCGTGCCCGCCCTCGCGGTCGCCCTGCACCGCGCCGACCGCGAACCCTGGGTATTCACCGTGGGCGACTCCGGAAACTCCGATCACCCGCTCGGGGCGGACACCCGGTTCCGGATCGGCTCGATCACCAAGACGTTCACCGCGGTGCTCGTCATGCAGTGCCGCGACGACGGGCTGCTGGGCCTCGACGACCCGATCGCCAAGCACCTGCAGGTGCCGGCCCACGGCGACGCCACCGTACGGCGGCTGCTCTCCCACACGGCCGGGTTCCAGCGGGAACCGTACGGTGACATCTGGGACACGCTGCGCTCGCCCGGCGACGACGAGGTGCTGGCCCAGCTCGACCGGGCCGAACGGGTGCTGCCCAACGGGCGCCGCTACCACTACTCGAACCTGGGCTTCGCCGTGCTCGGCCAGCTCGTGGCCAAGCTGCGCGGCGGCACCTGGGCCGAGCTGGTGACCGAGCGGGTGATCGAACCGCTCGGGCTGCGCGCCACCACGCTGCAGCCGCCCGCGCAGTCGGCCGTCGGCTACGTGGTGGACGACTTCTCGGACGCGGCCCGGCCCGAGCCGCGGACCGACCTGGGCGGCGTCAGCCCGGCCGGCCAGCTGTGGAGCACCGCCGGCGACATGGCCACCTGGGGCGCCTTCCTGGCCGACCCGGCGAGCGCCGACCCGCAGGGCCGCGTGCTGGCGGCGGCGACCCTGGACGAGATGCGCTTCCCGGCCACGGTCACCCATGAGGCGCTGTGGCTGGACGGCTTCGGCCTGGGGCTGATCATCGAACCGCAGGGCCGCTTCGTGACGCACGTGGGGCACGACGGCGCGATGCCGGGGTTCCGGGCTTCGGCGTACGGGCGGCGGGGCGGGGAAGGCGTGCCGGCCGGCCTCGGTTGCGCGGTGCTCGGCTCGTCCGGCGGCTCCCGGGTGATCAACGAGCTCGCGCACGACCTGCTCCGGCTGGCCGTCGAGCTCGACCCGGCCGAGGTGCGGCCGTGGCGGATCGCGCCCCCGGCGCCCCAGGAGTACCGGTCGATCCTCGGCCCCTGGTACAGCGAGGGCTCGCCGGTCGTCTTCTCGTGGCACGGCGGCGCCCTGCAGGCCCGGCTGCCCGACGTAGCCGCGGACGTGCCGCCGTCGATGTTCGAGCCCGTCGCCGGGCAGCCGGACGTGCTGCGTACGGTCAGCGGCCGCGAGGCCGGGGAACTGCTGCGCCTGACCCGCGACGAGTCGGGCCGGGTGGTGCGGATGCACTGGGCCACCTACCGGGTCACGCGGGTGCAGGACGGCTTCGACGGAGGGGCCGCGTCGGACGGCGGTTTCGACGCCTGACGCGGCGATAATGGCATCGGCGGGGACGCGGCCGAGCGGATACGATGGCACGATCCTCAAGCACGCCGACCGACCCGGGCGGCGAAGAGAACGAGAGCAGGTGGCGGAGGCCCTTTGGGCCGCCCTATGACCGGTACGCCGAACCCTTCCAGCGCGGGCTCCAGCGGCGCGGCGCGGGTGCAGACCAAGATCTCGGTCACCGACCCCAAGATCATGGTGAACCTGCTGGGTGCCAAGGATGAAATCCTGCGGCTCATCGAGCGAACCCTCGCCAGCGACGTGCACGTCCGCGGCAACGAGATCACCATCACCGGCGATCCCGCCGAGAACGCCACCGCCGAGCGCCTCTTCTCCGAGCTGATCGAACTGATCGAGCGGGGCGAGACGCTGAGCGTCGACTCGGTGCGCCGCACCGCGGCGATGCTCGAGGACGCGACGGCCGAACGCCCGGCCGAGGTGCTGACGCTCAACATCCTCTCCCGGCGCGGCAAGACGATCCGGCCCAAGACGCTGGGTCAGAAGCGCTACGTCGACTCCATCGACGAGAACACCATCGTCTTCGGCATCGGCCCCGCCGGCACCGGCAAGACGTACCTGGCGATGGCCAAGGCCGTCCAGGCGCTGACGGCCAAGCAGGTCAGCCGGATCATCCTCACCCGCCCCGCGGTCGAGGCGGGCGAGCGGCTGGGCTTCCTGCCCGGCACGCTCAACGAGAAGATCGACCCCTACCTGCGCCCGCTGTACGACGCGCTGCACGACATGCTCGACCCCGAGTCGATCCCGCGCCTCATGGCCGCGGGCACGATCGAGGTCGCGCCGCTGGCCTACATGCGCGGCCGCACGCTCAACGACGCTTTCATCATCCTGGACGAGGCGCAGAACACGACGCCCGAGCAGATGAAGATGTTCCTGACCCGGCTCGGGTTCGGCGCCAAGATCGTGGTCACCGGCGACGTCACCCAGGTCGACCTGCCGGGCGGCACGACCAGCGGTCTCAAGGTCGTCCGCGAGATCCTGCAGAATGTCGAGGATGTGCACTTCGCCGAGCTGTCCAGCTCCGACGTCGTGCGGCACCGGCTGGTGGCCGAGATCGTCGACGCGTACGCGCGCTACGACGACGAGCAGGAACGCGCCGCCACACAATCCGTCCACGCCGTCCCCGGCCGCGCCGCCAGCGGTGGCCGCACGGGGCGCCGGCGCTGATCCCAAGGGGTAAAAGCACCACTATGTCCATCGAGATCGCCAACGAGTCGGGAGTCGAGGTCGACACCGACGCGATCCTCGCGGTGGCCCGGCACGCCCTCGACGAGATGGGGGTCAACCCGCTCGCCGAGCTGTCGATCCTGCTCGTCGACATCGACTACATGGCCGAGCTCAACCACCGCTGGATGGGCGGCGACGGCCCGACCGACGTGCTCGCGTTCCCGATGGACGAGGGCAGCGTCGACCACGGTCCCGGCGAGGCCGGCGTGGGCGAGCCGGCCCTGCTCGGCGACATCGTGCTCGCCCCCGAGGTGGCGGCCAAGCAGGCCGTCGCGGCCGGGCACTCGGCCGCCGACGAGCTGCACCTGCTCACCGTGCACGGCGCGCTGCACCTGCTCGGCTACGACCACGCCGAGCCGGAGGAGGAGCGCGAGATGTTCGCCCTGCAGAACCGGCTGCTCCAGAGCTGGCGGGCCGGACGGGCCGGCTGAGCCGTGGACCCCGCCCATCTGCTAGCAGCCGCGCCGGCCTCGGCCGGCCTCCCCGACGTGCAGCTCATCGTGTTCGCGGTGCTGCTGGTGTTCCTGGCCGGCCTCGCCTCGATGGCCGACGCCGCCCTGGGCAGCGTCTCGGCCGCCCGCGCGGCGGAAATGGCCCGCGAGGGCGAGCGGGGCGCCTCGGCGCTGGCCGCGGTCGCCTCCAACGTGGTGCGCCACCTCAACCTGCTGTTGCTGCTGCGGCTGCTGTGCGAGCTCACCGCGACCACGCTGGTCGCGCTGGTCGCCGTGGACAGCTGGGGCATCGGCTGGACGGCGGCGCTGGTCACCGCGGGCACGATGACGGTGGTCAGCTTCGTCGTGGTCGGGGTCGCGCCGCGCACGGTGGGGCGCCAGCACGCGTACGCGGTCGGCAAGGCCGCGGCGCCGCTCGTGCGCTGGCTCGGCAAGGTGCTCAACCCGCTGGCCTCGCTGCTGATCCTCATCGGCAACGCGGTCACCCCGGGCAAGGGCTTCCCCGAGGGGCCGTTCGGCAGCCAGGTCGAGCTGCGCGAACTGGTCGACCTGGCCGAGCAGCGCGGCGTCGTCGAGCACGGCGAACGCGAGATGATCCACTCGGTCTTCGCGCTGGGCGACACGATCGCCCGCGAGGTGATGGTGCCGCGCACCGAGATGGTGTGGATAGAGGCCTCGAAGAGCCTGCAGCAGGCGCTCTACCTGTTCCTGCGGTCCGGCTTCTCGCGCATCCCGGTGATCGGCGAGAGCGTCGACGACGTGCTCGGCGTGCTCTACCTGAAAGACGTTATTCGGCGTACGCAGAACGGCGACCCGGCGTCGACGGCGCAGGCGGTGGCCGACCTGATGCGGCCGGCCACCTTCGTGCCCGAGTCGAAGCCCGTCGACGACCTGCTGTCCGAGATGCAGGCAGCCCGCACCCACCTGGTGATCGTGGTCGACGAGTACGGCGGCACGGCCGGCCTGGTCACGATCGAGGACATCCTGGAAGAGATCGTCGGCGAGATCACCGACGAGTACGACGTCGAGCGGCCCCCGGTGGAACACCTCGAGGACGGCGCCGTACGCGTCACGGCCCGCCTGCCGATCGAGGACCTGGGCGAGGAGTTCGGGGTCGAGCTGCCCGCCGACGAGGTCGAGACGGTCGGCGGCCTGCTGGCCCAGACGCTGGGGCGGGTGCCGATCCCGGGCGCTACGGTCGACGTCGGCGGCCTGCACCTGGTCGCCGAGGGCACGACCGGCCGGCGCAACCGGATCGACTCGGTTCTGGTGCGCCGCATCGAGCCGCCCGAGCCCGCCGTCGCCAACCCCGCCGACAACCCGACCGAGAACGAGGAGAAACAGACCGCCGATGCCTGAGACGGACACGTTGAGCGCCGAGGACACCAAGCTGGTCACCCTGGCCCGGAGCGCGCGCGCCCGGGTCGGCGCGGCCGAGGGGGCGGCGGTCCGCGACCAGGACGGCCGCACGTACGCGGCGGCCACGGTGGCGCTGCCCAGCCTGTCGGTGACGGCACTGCAGCTGGCGGTGGCGTCGGCGGTGGCGTCGGGGGCCAAGCTCATCGAGGCGGCGGCGGTGGTCACCGAGACGGCTTCGCTCGAGCCCGCGGGCCAGGCGGCGGTGCGCGACCTGGCCGCCACGGCCCCCATCCACGTGGCCGACCCGACCGGCAGCCTGTGCGGCACGGTCACAGCATGACCGACGACAACCAGCCCTCGAAGGCTCGCAAGCCCCGCACCCGCGGAGCCGCATCCGCAGCTCAGGGCTCCGGTGCCGCGGCCGGTGCTGCTTCGCGCGCGGGGGAGCGGCCTGCGGCAGCGCGGGGCGGCAGCGACCGAGCCGGACGTTCCGCGGGTGCCGATCGGGCCGGACGCTCGACGGGTGACTCGGGCGCAGGCCGAACCGCGGGCGCCGGCGCATCGGGTGCGAGCGAGCGGCGGCTGACGGCGGGGGAGCGGAACGAACTCCGGCGGCAGGAGAGGCGGGCGGCGCGGCGGACCGAGAGCTCGTCCGGAGGACGGCGGGAAAATCCGAGAGCCGGCGGCGAGCCCAACCGACGCGCGGGCGCCCGGGCACAGCGGGCAGGCGATGGGCCGACCGACGCAAGCGGGAAAGATGTCACTCGTACGTCTAAAAAGCGCGACGTGACCGCCAACAGCGACCAGAAGCCGCAAAGAGAAGCCCGCGACCGACGGCCGAAGCGGGTCGGGGCTGATGGCGAGGCGTTGCCGGAGCGCGGCGGCGCCCGGAACAGTCAGCGGTTGCGACAGGCCGGCGCCCCCAGCGGCCCGGCGGCGAGAGCGACCGCTCGAGATGACCGCAAGCCGGCCGAGGGGACCAGCGGTCAGCGCGTGCACAAGCATCAGGAAGCCACGATCGCGGCAGCGCCGGACGACGTCTATCGCGCCGGTTTCGCGTGCTTTGTCGGGCGGCCCAATGCCGGCAAGAGCACGCTGACCAACGCGATCATCGGGCAGAAGATCGCCATCACCTCGAACAAGCCGCAGACGACGCGGCACGTGATCCGGGGCATCGTGCACCGCGAGAACGCGCAGCTCGTGCTGGTGGACACGCCTGGTCTGCACCGGCCGCGCACGCTGCTCGGCGAGCGGCTGAACGACCTGGTGCGCGAGGTGTGGAGCGAGGTCGACGTGATCGGCGTCTGCTTCCCGGCCGACGAGCCGGTGGGCAAGGGCGACCGGTTCATCTCGTCGGAGCTGGCCGAGCTCAAGGCGACGGTGATCGCGGTGGTGACCAAGGTCGACCTGGTCGACTCGGCGACGCTGGCCAAGCATCTGCTCGCGGTGAGCGAGTTGTACGACTTCGCCGAGATCGTGCCGGTCAGCGCGGTCTCCGGGCATCAGGTCGCCACGCTGGTGGATGTGCTGGTCAGACATCTGCCGGAGTCGCCGCAGCTCTACCCGGACGACGTGCTGACCGACGAGCCCGAGCAGGTGCTGATCGCCGAGCTGATCCGGGAGGCGGCGCTCGAGGGTGTGCGCGACGAGTTGCCGCACTCGATCGCGGTGCTCGTGGAAGAGATGATGGCCGAGGGCGGCGTCACCAAGATTTACGCTGATCTTTATGTGGAACGCGACAGCCAGAAGTCGATCGTGATCGGGTCGAAGGGCGCGCGGCTCAAAGAGGTCGGCAGTAATGCCCGGGCGCAGATCGAACAGCTGCTCGGCACGCGCGTGTATCTCGATCTTCATGTGCGGGTCGCCAAAGAGTGGCAACGTGACCCTCGTCAGCTGCGCAAACTCGGTTTCTGATATCGCTTTCGCCGGATCGCCGAAGATCTAAACGTCGCGATATATTGATTATGGGATAGTTCACGCCGGTTTGCGACCTTAGCGCCGAGTTGGGTAACAACAAAGCCTATGCGAAACCGGTACCTGGATCTGCTGCGCGCCGCCGCAACCGTCCGGGTCGTGGTCTATCACTCGACCGGCTGGGTGGCTCTCACCATTGTCTTCCCGGCCATGTCGGTGATGTTCGCGCTGGCCGGCTCGATGATGGCGGCCTCGCTCGACCGTTACGGCCCGTTCGCGGTGGAGCGCCGCCTGCACCGCCTGCTGCCGGCGTTGTGGGTGCTGGTCGCCGTGGCCGTGCCGATGATGCTGCTGCTCGACGGCATGGCCTGGAACTGGCAGGTGCTGCTGTGGGCGTTCCCGATCGAGGATCCGCCGGCCGAGGGCTTCTGGCTCGAGGGTCTGGCCGCGATGTGGTACCTGCGCGACTTCCTGTGGTTCGTCCTGCTGTCCCCGCTGCTGCTGCCGCTGTTCCGGCGGTTCCCGCTGGCCACCCTTTCCCTCCCGTACGTGGCCCTGGCCCTGATCACCTTCTCGGGCGCTCAGCCCCACGCCGTACCGAGGGACCTGGCCCTCTACGGCGGCGCCTGGCTCCTGGGGTTCGCCCACCACGACGGAATGCTGTCGGGCCGCCAGGGCTTCCTGGCGCGCTACCGCTGGTGGATCGCCGGGGTGCTGGCCACCGCCGGGGCGACCTGGGCGCTGACCCACCCGGGTCCGCGCGGCTACGACCTCAACGACATCCCGTTGGCCAACGCGCTCTGGTCGGCCGCCTTCATCCTGGTCGTGCTCGGCTTCTCGCCGCGGATCGCCTCGAACCGGATTCTCACGGTGCTCAACGCGCGGGCACTGTCGATCTATCTGTGGCACGTGCCGCTGATCATCATCGTGGTCCGCTTCGCCGAGGCGACCGGCCTGCCCGTGCACGGCTGGGTCGGCATCTCGTGGCGCCTGGCCGTGGTGACGGTGCTGCTGACCATCGTGGTGCTGCTGGTCGGCTGGGTCGAGGACATCTCGGCCGGCCGCCGCCCGTCGCTGATCCCCGGCCGGACCCGCCGCGTCGCCCCGATCTCCCCGGCCCCGGCCGGCGCCGCGTTCCCTCAGCGGGAGCGGATCACCAAGGGCTGACTGACCTGCCCGACGCCGCCCTCGAAGTCGTACAGCTCGCCAGTGGTCAGCCCCAGCCCGTCGGCGCTCAGGGCGGTCCGGCAGGCCAGGTGCACCCACTCACCGTTGGCCGGGCGCAGCAGCGTGGTCGTCATGGTGGGCGGGATCGACAGCCACTTGTCCATCGGCAGCACCGCCGACATCCCGTTCGCCGAGTCGGCCACGATCAGCGCCCGGTCCTGCCCGTCGATCGGCTGCCCCTCGACGAGCGGCATCCGGACGCGCGTCCAGACGTGCGTCTCGCCGTCGGCCACGCCCAGCTCGCCCTTGGTCGTCCGCCACTCGATCGCCTCGCCGTAGCCCCAGCCGTCGAAGTTCGGGAAGCCCACGCTGCCGTCGCCCTCGGGCAGCGGGTCGGCGTGGTCGACCGGTGTGCTGATCGGGGGCTGCGGGCCGGGAGCGATGTGCCAGGCTCGGGCCGTCACCGCGACCCGCCCGTCGACGACCATGCGGGCCTCGTTGAGCGTGGTCAGCCGGCCCGGCTTGATCGGCGACGCCTCGACCCGGAAGTCGCGGCGGGGGATCGGGCCCAGGAAGTCGACCGAGATGCGGGCCAGACGCAGCCCGGCCACCGTGAGCACCCGGCCCAGCAGCGCGGCGGGCGGGCCGCCGTGCTGCATCTCGGTGTCCCAGGGGCTCTCGGTCGACCGGGTGGGGCGGAACTCGTCGTCGCCGAGGGGCAGATAGAAACTCATGCCCCGATGACTACCGCATTTCCGCTCGCCGTGCGCAGGTTGATCTCGTTCTTGGCCGTCGGGTCGTCGACGATTCCCTGTACGTCCTTGTCGCCCGAGCCGGTGGTGGCGCTCACCTTGTAGCTGCCCTCGGGCACCTGCACGTGCACGTCGCCGCTGGTGGTCTGCGCGGTCACCGAATTGGCCGTGGTCAGCACCGCGTCGATGTTGCCCGAGGTCACCTTGAGCTTGACCGGGGCGGCGATGTCCATGGCCTCGATGTCGCCCGAGGTCAGCTGCACCTCGACCGGCTTCTTGGCGTTGACGACCCGGATGTTGCCCGACGTGCCGCGCAGCTTGACCGCGCCGGCCGGCTCGGCCACGATGACGTCGCCCGAGGTCAGCTTCACGTCGGTGTCGCCGACCGAGTCGAACGCGACGTTGCCCGAGTCGAGCTCGCCGCTCACCTTGACCCCGGCCGGGGCGAGGATCTCGTACGACAAAGAGCAGTTGTGACCGCACGAGGCGTCGATGACCATCGTGCTGCCGTCGAGCTTGTAGGACTCGCCGGGGTCGCCGCTGCGCCGGATGATCCGCTTGACGGTAGTCTCGGTGACCGCGGCGGTGCGGATCGAGACGTCGCCGGCCCCGCCGTCGAGGCGGATCTCGGTGATCTTGGTCTTCTCGGTGTCCTCGTACGTCATTTTCGCCCCGAGCACCCCGGCGCACCCGGTCAGGGTGGCCGCCGTCGTCGCGGCGATGAGGACGAGGGCTCCGGCGCGCCGGGTGAGTGTCGTGGTCATGGTGACGACGCTATTGCCGGCGGCCGGGCGAGCACCATCGGTCCTGTCACTGACCGGCCCCCTAGATGACCCTGAGATCCGGGTCAGGGTCGGTCGCGCGGACGAGGCAGAATGGCTGGGTGCCTGGGTCCGGATACCGCCGCCACCTCTACCGCGACGACGCGGTCGTGCTGCGCGTGCAGAAGCTGGGCGAGAGCGACCGCATCATCACGCTGCTCACCCGGCGTCACGGCCGGCTGCGCGCGGTGGCCCGGGGCGTACGCCGCACCACCTCGCGTTTCGGCGCCCGGCTGGAACCGTTCGGCCACATCGACCTGCAGCTGGCCGGCTCGCCCGAGGGGGTCGGCAGCAGCCTGCACTCGGTGAGCCAGGTCGAGGCGGTGGCGCTCTACGGCAAGGACTTCCTGGGCGACTACCCGCGCTACACGGCGGCCAGCGCGATCGCCGAGACGGCCGAGCGGCTGACCCCGGTCGAGCGGGAGCCCTCGCTGCGCCTGTTCCAGCTCACCCTGGGCGCGCTCAAGGCCCTGGCCAAGGGCGAGCACGCGGGCAGCCTGGTGCTCGACGCCTACCTGCTGCGCGGCATGGCCGTGGCCGGTTGGGCGCCCGCCATCACCGAGTGCGCGGTCTGCGGCACCCCCGGGCAGCACGGCGCCTTCTCGGTGCCGGCCGGCGGCGCGGTCTGCCCCGACTGCCGTCCGCCCGGCGCGGCCCACCCCAGCCCGGCCACGATCGGCCTGATGAGCGCGCTCACCGTGGGCGATTGGGCGGTGGCCGACGCCTCCGAGGCCCCGGTGCGCCGCGAGTGCAGCGGGCTGGTCGCCGCCCACCTGCAATGGCACATGGAGCGGGCGCTGCGCTCGCTGCCGCTGGTCGATCGACGGGAGAACCCATGACGCCGCGTCCACCCACCCCGCACATCAGCGGGGTGAAGCCGCCCGAGCTGCCCAAGGCCGCGCTGCCCAAGCATGTGGCGCTGGTCATGGACGGCAACGGCCGCTGGGCCAAGGAACGCGGCCTGTCCCGCACCAAGGGTCACGAACAGGGCGAGTACTCGCTGTTCGACACCATCGAAGGCGCCATCGAGCTCGGCATTCCCTATCTTTCGGCGTACGCGTTCTCGACCGAGAACTGGAAGCGGTCGCCCGAAGAGGTGCGCTTCCTCATGGGCTTCAACCGCGACGTCATCCGCCGCCGCCGCGACCAGCTGGTCGACCTGGGCGTCCGGGTGGTGTGGTCGGGCCGCCGGGGCCGGCTCTGGAAGAGCGTGATCAGCGAGCTCGAGACGGCCGAGCAGATGTCGCAGAAGAACAAGAAGCTCACCCTGCAGTTCTGCGTCAACTACGGCGGCCAGGCCGAGATCGCCGACGCCACGGCCGCCATCGCCCGCGACGTGGCGGCGGGCAAGCTCGACCCCGGCAAGGTCAACGAGAAGACGATCGCGAAGTACCTCTACCACCCCGAGGTGCCCGAGGTCGATCTCTTCCTGCGGCCCTCGGGCGAGCAGCGTACGTCGAACTTCCTGCTCTGGCAGTCGGCCTACGCCGAACTGGTCTTCCTCGACACCCTCTGGCCCGACTTCGACCGCCGCCACCTGTGGTACGCCTGCGAGCTCTACGCCAGCCGAGACCGCCGCTTCGGCGGCGCCGTCCCCAACCCGGTCAGCCCGACGTGAGCCGCCTCTGGCTGGCGCGGCACGCCGAGGCGCGGCCCGACGAGATGGGGCTGACGGAAGCCGGCCGGCGGCAGGCCGCGCTGCTCGGCGAGCGCCTGGCCGGCGCCGGCATCAAGCGCATCAGCCACAGCCCGCTCCCGCGCGCGGTCGAGACCGCCTCGATCGTGTCCGCCGCCCTGCCCGGGGTCCCGGTCGTGGCGGCCGGCGAACTGACCGACTCCGACCCCACCGACGACCCCGCTGCCGCCGAGGCGATGGTGGCGCGCTTCGCCGACCCACCGGCCGACGAGCTGTGCATCACCCACATGTTCCAGATCGGCTGGTTCGTGCGCGCCGTGCTCGACGCGCCGGCCGCCCGGTGGGCCGCGCTCAACTCGGCCAACACCGGCGTGACCGTGCTGCGCTGGAGCTCGAACCCGGGCGTCCCGGTGTCACCCCTGGTCTTCAACGACCTGACCCACCTGCCGGCCGAGTTGCGCTGGACGGGTTTCCCGCCCGAACTGCAAGTGCCCTGACGGCTTCGCTTCGCTGGCTCGGGGCGTCGGCACCACGGAAGCGTGCCGATGTGGGTGTGGAGCAGCGGACCGGCTACGAGTGGCGCCATCTCGAGGCGAGGACGTCGCGCCGGGCCTACGAGCGGGCCCGGCAACGCGAGCAAAGTGCGACTAGGTTCT
Source organism: Paractinoplanes pyxinae (assembly GCF_026626335.1). GTDB lineage: Bacteria > Actinomycetota > Actinomycetes > Mycobacteriales > Micromonosporaceae > Actinoplanes > Actinoplanes pyxinae. The sequence goes on from NZ_JAPNTZ010000010.1 coordinate 114,690, forward strand.
GTCCCGCGGATCATGTCCGTCGGGGACGGCGCGTAGCCAGTCGAGCATTTCGACCAGGTCGACGGTGGCTTGGTAATTGACGCCAAGTCGGTCGAATCTGGTAGCCAGTCCGCGTCAGTGTTTGCGCCGGTTGAAGCCGCGTTCGACCTGGTTACGATGGCGGTAGGCGGCAGAGTCGAAGGCGGTTGGACGGCCGCCGAGAGCCGCGGCGTTTCCGGTTGGCAATCTGATCGTTGGGCTCCGGGATCGTCGCGCGGATCCGCTTACCACGTAGGGCTTGGCGGTTCGCCCGTGACGAGTACGCCTTGTCACCGGTGACTGATCCGCGGGACAGAACCTAGGCGGTGCGGCGTTCTCGGCCGGGGTTGCTCCGGGAATGCCGGTCTACTTCTGTGACCCCCCGCAGCCCGTGCCAACGCGGCAGCAATGGCCCAGCACACACCCGAAGACTGGCCACTGTCGCAGCCGAACTCAGCGGACGCCCGCGCATGACGCTCGGCCTGGGGCCTCCAGCCGAGCGTCTGGCTAAGCCACTGAACTCCGACGGTGTTGCAGCCCCTCTCGGGAACCGCCGGGCGGTGGGGTCTGAGCGTCGGAGAGCAGGATGTCGACGGTAGCGTCCACGTCGGATAGGTCGGGCAGCACGGCGTGGGCGCCGGCCAGGGCCAGGTCGGCCATTTTGACCTTGCCGGTGGCCACGGCCACGGCGAAGGCGCCGTTGGCCAGGGCGGCGGTCACGTCGTGGCCGGTGTCGCCGATGACGACCGGGCGGAAAGGTTCGCTGTATTTGGCCTCGGCCCGTTCCAGGCTGCGCCGCACCAGGGTGGCGCGCACGCTGTCGTCGGTGCCGTAGCCGCCGACCTCGGCGTCGAACGCGTCGGTCAGCTCGAATGCGGCCAGCTTGGCCGCCGCCACGTCGGGGTGGTTGCCGGTCACCAGTGTCTGCACGACCTCGGGGTCGTCGCCGAGGCGGGCCAGCACTTCGCGTACGCCGGGCATGAGGGCGCCCTGCTCGGCGAACAGATGCTTGACGCGGTGGATCTGGGCCACGTACAGGGGAAAGAACTTCTCAGGCGAACCGTCGGTGACCCCGTGCGTGGCGAAGACCTCGGCGCAGATGTCCATGTCGGTGCGGCCGCCGAAGTTCGGGGTCTCGCGCCAGGCGACGCCGGTCAGTTCGGTGAAGGCGGCTTTCCAGGCCATCGTCGTGACCCCGCCGCCTCGCAGCAGGGTGTAGTCGATGTCCCACATGATCAGGCGTCTCATTCGCTGAGGGCCCGTTCGATGTGCTCGACCTTGGCGTCGAGGGCACCGGTGACGCCGGGACGCACGTCGGCCTTGAGCGAGACGCTGACCCGGGGCGCGTGCGCGGCCACCGCGTCGACGGCCTGCTTCACGACGGCCATCACCTCGTCCCACTCACCCTCGATGGTGGTGAACATGGCGTCCGTGCGATTGGGCAGCCCGGAGGCACGCACCACGCGCACCGCCTCGGCCACGAGATCACCGACGGAGTCACCGACGCCCAGCGGCGTCACAGAGAAAGCAACCAGCACGATCACATAGTCGCAGTTCCGACCCGCTTCCCGGCAAGCCCCGGCGGCCAGTCTCATCGAGAACACGAGGAGGGATGAGAGCGCTCTCACGCGACCTTTGTGCAGCTCACGGTGCATCGGGACGCGGCCTGATGTGAGGCGAACAGGATCGCGCTCCCGCGAGGAATTCGAGATGTACCTATGTTGCATCCTCATGGTCGAGTGACTAGCCTTGTCCCATATCAACTAGGCGCATGAAGCACCCGGGCTACCGTGAAGGGAAGTGGAGCGGATGGAGACCTTGGTGGAAAAGATCCAAGTGGAGGTGGACGCCGCAGTGCTGGCCGAAGCCGCGAAGGAGTTGGGCACCGAGACCAACGAAGAGACCGTCAGCACGGCAATTCGCGAGGCTGTCGCAAGGGCTCGCCGCATGAAGGCCCTCGACGAACTGGTAGAGGAAGCCCAGAGCGGTGCGCTCGACGAGATGCTCGACAAGAGGAACTACCGCCGATGAACGACGTCAAGTATCTGGCCGACACCAGCGCGGTGGTTCGCATCCTCCGTAGCCAAGAACTGCTCGCCCACTACGTCGACTCTATCGGCGACGGCGCTGTTGCGGTCTGTGCTATTACCGAGCTTGAGCACTACTTCGGAGTGCGGTCCAAGGCTGACCACAAGCAGCAAGTGGCCAGGCTGCGCGAGACGTTCAGCTGGGTGGTGATGCCACAGCACGTCTTCGAGCAGGCGGCCGAGGTGCAGGTGGCGATGATCGAGAGAGGAACGCATCGGTCGGCGGGACCTATCGACTTGCTGACGGCGGCGACCGCTCAGCGGCACGGTCTCGGGCTGCTGCACTACGACGCTGACTTCGAACAGGTCGCCGCCGTCACCGGTCAGCCAACCCAGTGGGTGGCGAAGCCGGGATCGATCGATTAGGGCACTGCCAGGTCAGCGCTTGGCTTCGGACAGGGCCTGGCGAATCTGGTCGGCGCTGGCGGGAGTGCCGGCCTCAACTCCGTACTCGCCGTAGGGCGGGCCGTAGACCGGCGTGCCCGGCTCCTGGCGCCAGCTGTCGGCCAGGGTTCCGGCGTCGACCGCGTCGTAGCCGATCTTGTCGAGGAATTCCGTTGCGGTCTGCTTGGCGGCCGCGTCGTCGCCTGCGATGGGCAGGGCCGAGCGGTCGGCCGCACCGGCCGGGCGGGACAGGTTGGCCAGGTGCCCCGAGTAGAGGTTGTTGAAGACCTTGACCACCTTCGCCGAGCCCAGCGCCTCTTGCTCGAGCTGCGCGCTGGTCTTCTCGCCCTTGTCCAGTGCCTCGAAGTTGCCGTCGCGCTGCGGGTAGTAGTTGTTGGTGTCGAGCACCACCTTGCCCGCCAGTTCGGCCACCGGCAGCTGCGGGAAGGCCTTGAACGGCACGCTCACCACCACGATGTCGCCGGCCGCCGCTGCCTCGGCCGCGGTCGCCGCCTTCGCGTGCGCACCGAGGTCATCAACAAATTCCCTCAGGGTTTCGGGACCGCGGGAATTGCTCACCACCACGTCGTAGCCGGCCGCGACCGCGAGCCGCGCCACCGTGCCGCCGATGTTCCCGCTACCGATGAATCCGATCGTCGTCATGACGGCGACAACCTCGGTTGCCCGCGCATCATTCCGTGATTAACAAGCTAGCAAAGGTGTGTATAAACCGGTATCGAGCGGACGGCCGAGTGCCCGCCTTCCCAAAACGTCCTAGCGTTCCGGCGTGACTACCGCACACGCCGCCGGCACCTGGAAGCTCGGCGATCAGGTCATCAACCGCATGGGCTTCGGCTCGATGCGGCTCACCTCGAATCCCGATCGCGACGTCGCCATCCGCGTCCTGCGCCGCGCCGTCGAGCTCGGCGTCGACCACATCGACACCGCCGCCTTCTACGTGACCCCCGGCGGCATCATCGACAGCGGCAGCGGCCCGCGACGGTATGCCACCGAATTGATTCGAGAGGCCCTTTTCCCGTACGACAATGTGGTTGTCGCCACGAAGGTCGGCCCGGGCCTGACGCCGACCGGCGACTGGGAAACCGCCACCACACCGGCCGAGCTGCGCACTCAGGTGGAGGAGAATCTGCGCCGGCTGGGCATGGACCGCCTCGACCTGGTCAACCTGCGCCTGACCAGCCGCACCGCGCCAGTCGCCCCCCGCTTCGAGGCCCTGGCTGCCCTGCAGCAGGAGGGCCTGATCCGCCACCTGGGCATCTCGAACGCCACCCTGGCCCAGATCGACGAGGCCGCCGCGGTCGCCCCGCTCGTCTGCGTCCAGAACAGTTTCGCCGTCGACCTGCGCCGGGACGAGGCGATGCCCCGCATCCTGGAGGAGCGGGGCATCGCGTTCGTCCCATTCTTCGCCATCGCCGGCCCCGGACGTGAGGACGGCCCAACCGCCAACACCCATCACGCCGTACGCGAAATAGCCGCAACCCACCACGTCAGCGAGCACCAGGTCCGTCTGGCCTGGACGCTCCACCAGGGCAGCAACGTGCTAGCCATCCCCGGCACCGGCGACGAGCAGCATCTGCTGGACAACATCGCCGCCGGCGCCATTCGCCTGAGCGGTGAGGATCTGGCCTGGCTGTCAGGAACGGAGCAGGGCTGACACCTCGCGGGCCAGTTCGGTCGACGCCTCGATCTCGGCCTTGCGGATGGAGACGCTTTCGATGTTGAAGCCGTAGGGCATGCCGAGGCGTTCGCAGAAGGCTTTCAGGTCTTCGGCGATGCCCAGGGCCTCGCGGCGGGAGGTGGCCAGCGGATCGGGCGACTCGAGCAGCTCGGTGGCCAGCCACGGCGGGACCTGCACGCCCAGCCAGCCCAGGAACTCGAGCGTCTTGGCCGAGCCGCACAGCGACAGCGTGAAGATGAGCGGGCGCGGGGTGATGCCGGCCTCGCGGCACGCGTAGAAGTAGTCGGAGACCAGGTTCTTCGTCTCGTTGAGGTCGTACACGACCTGGGAGATGAAGAACGTACAGCCGCGCTCCTGCTTGGTCAGCATGCGCAGGTGCTCGTCGCCGTGGCGGGCGTGGCGCTCGCCGATCACCACGGCCCCGAGCGGCAGCAGCGGGCGCACGTCGGCGTGCAGTTGCTGAGCCCGGCGCAGCGAGGTCTGCACGGGTTTGCCGCCGGAGGACGCGCCGACGAAGACGCCCAGGGTGCGCGAGGTGTCGGCCGTGGCGAGCCAGCCGCGCAGGTCGTCCTCGGTGTATTTGCCGACGCAGCGGTAGATCACCGTGGGCCGGTCCCAGTCGCCGAGGTGGTCGGCGTGATACGCGGCCGGGTCGAGCGTCGGCAGGTACGGGAACGGGCGTTCCTCGGCGACGCGGTCGGACTCGTCGTCGATGTCGTAGAGGATCAGACCGTCGAGGTCCAGGCCGGACAGCCGGCGCACGGTGACCTCGGCGATCTCTTTGACCCGCTCGGGGGCGGTGGCGCGGCGCGGCGGGGTGATGCTGAACAGCATCACCCCGCCCTGCGACCCGGCGAGCTTGGACTGCAGCGAGTTACGAGACACGGGCCCAGCGTAGAGAAGGGGCTAGGCGTGGTCGGCGCAGCAGGGGGTCGGATCCCGCGTTTCGAACGGCACCAGGGTCCCGCCCACAGCGGGCATGGTCACCAGAACGAGTTCGCCGTCCCGGAACTGGGGCCGGACGAAGTCGCGCGTGTCGAGCTTCAACGCCGGGTCGGCCACGCCGGAGCCCAGCACCTCCACCCGGTCGATCGCGCTGCGGTCGAGCACTTCCTGCACCGTGAGCGTGCCCGTCAGTTCGGACGAGCCGCCGAAGACGACGGCCCGGCCGAACTTCCCGCTCGCCGCCTCGTCGGCGGCGGCCTGCAACTCGGCCGGCGTCTCGCCGAACCCGCCGACCAGGCTGATGGCCACGTGCGGGAACGGCGAGCCGACCAGGTGCGTGCAGGCCAGTGACGGCACCGGGTCGAGCGACAGGATCCAGTGATCCGCGGCGCTCACCTCCCGGTGCCCCAGCGAGACCCCGACGGGGGTCGAGCGGTACAGGGTCACTTGGGCAGAACCCAGATCGGGTTGGTGTAGAACCACAGGTCGCCCCACGGGTCGGCGTCGCCGACGACGTCCAGCTTGGGGCCGTACGGGTCGACGCCGGGGCCCATCAGGCCGGGCTGCGTGCGGTTGCCGTCGGTGCCGCGCACCCGCACGTAGAACGGCTTGTCGAGGCGGCCGAACGAGTAGCTGATCGACACCTTGCCGGTCTTCTTGCTGATCTCGAAGGACTTGACCACCTTGGTGTCGGGGGCCTTGAACGAGTCCTTGTCGGCGACCGGGCCGGTGACCGTGCCGACGATGACGTCGACCCGCTTGAGCACCGGGATGAACTGCGCCCAGTTGGGCACGTCCTGCAGGTCGATGTCGAGGGTGATCTCGGTGGTGGTGCCGCGCTTGACGTGCACGACGCCGCCGAGCGGGGTGCCCGAGAAGCCGCGACGGTCGCCGGCCACCCGGACGCGGGCGTCCAGGCTCTTGATCAGGCGGCCGTGGTCGACCCAGACGCGGCCGGCGCGCAGGCCGTCCATGACCTGCTTGTAGCCCCACGAGGAGGCGCCGACCGTGGTGCGGCCGTAGAAGCCGGGCCAGAAGTCGCCCGCCGTGGTCAGCGTCTTGCCCGTGTAGACCGGGTCGTTGTAGCGGCCGTTGACCTCGAAGTTGCTGTCCGGGCCCCGGTCCGACTGGTCCAGGTAGTTGACGTGCGAGTCCGAGTTGACCGTGATCCACCAGGCCTTGCCCTCGGACAGCAGGCTGTCCCAGAGACCGCCGACGGTGGCGGTCATCCAGTCGAAGCCGCCCCAGGTGCGGTAGCTCTCGAGCGGGTAGCCCTGGTACGAGGCGGCCGACGGGTTGTTGTCGTAGTAACCGCGGGCGCCGCCGCGGCCGTTCGGGGCGGGGATGCCCGCGGCCTGGTGGCCGGGCGCGCCCTCGAAGCCGACGGCGACGGTCGGGTCGGCGTCGCGCCAGTTGCGGATCTCGTGCGGCGAGTCGATGCCGCGACGGGCCGGGTGGTTGGCGAAGAACAGGGCGCCGTCCACCTTGCGCGCCTTCACCTGCGAGGCGAGGAACTTGATGCCGGCGATCGCGGCCGCCTCGTTCTGCTCGTTGGTGTTGGTGGCGGGCAGCAGCGAGCCGTCGTAGTTCTGCTCGAACTTCTTGAGGACCTCGACCTCGTTCTTGCTCGGGGTCACGAACACGGTCGCGTGCTCGGCGCCCGGGATGTTCCACTCCAGGCCCTGGAAGGTGAGCAGGTCGCGCAGCTCGTCGCGGGTCTTGCGGATGTCCGGGTTGACCAGGTCGACGCCGATCTTGGCGTGGGTGGCGCTGCCGTGGTCGGTGATGACGACCCAGTCGAGGCCGAACGCGCGGCCGTGCTTGGCCTGGTCGATCACCCGGTACTGGGCGTCCGAGCTGTACTGGGTGTGGATGTGGTGGTCACCGGAGAGCCACTTGAAGCCGCCCTTGTCGGTGCCACCGCCGGCCGGGCCGTGGCTGTGCGGCAGACCCGCGGCCTGGGCGGCCGACGGCGTGGCCAGCACGGAGGCGGCCGCGCCGGCGCCGAGCAGGCCGGCGCCGCGCAGGAAGCCGCGGCGGGAGACGTCGGACGGCGAGAGCTCGCTGTCCGGGATGCTCATGTCGAGGGCGGCGGGAACGTCAGCGCCGGCGGTCTCGTGCTCGTGGTCGTGGTGATGGTCGTGGCCGTGACCCATATCGGTGATCTCCTGCAGTTCGATGCATGCGGACTCCAGCACACATTCGCGGCGGTAGATCAACGGCCCGTGTATCGAACATGACTTTCGTCAGTACGCGCGACTGCCGTTAGGGTCGGGCGGCGTCGGCACCTGCGGTTCTACCGTCCGGCACATGCTGATAACCCTGGAGCAACTGACGAAGAGATTCGGCGCCACCGTGGCGGTCGACGGGCTCGATCTGCGGGTGCGGCCGGGCCGGGTCACCGGGTTCCTCGGGCCCAACGGCGCCGGCAAGTCGACCACGCTGCGCATGATCCTCGGGCTGGACCGGCCGACGTCGGGGCGGGCGCTTCTCGACGGACGCCCCTATTTCTCGTACGCGTGGCCGTTGCGCACGATCGGGGCGGTGCTCGAGGCGAAGGCCGCGCACCCCGGGCGTACGGGAAGGAACCACCTGCTCGCGATGGCCCGCAGCAACGCGATCCCGGCCGCCCGGGTCGACGAGGTGTTGCAGCTGACCGGCCTGACCGAGGCGGCGCGCAAGCGGACCGGCGCCTACTCGCTCGGCATGGGACAGCGGCTGGGGATCGCGGGCGCGTTGCTCGGCGACCCGGAGGTGCTGATCCTGGACGAGCCGGTGAACGGGCTCGACCCGGACGGGGTGCGCTGGATCCGGGGACTCCTGCGCGATCTGGCCGCCGAGGGCCGTACGGTGCTCGTCTCCAGCCACCTGCTGAGCGAGATGCAGATGACCGCCGACCACCTGATCGTCATCGGGAACGGGCGGCTGCTGGCCGACGCGCCGCTCGAGGAGATCCTGGCCGGGCACGCCTCGCTGGAGGACGCCTACTACACGCTGACCGAGGGGAGCGCGCTGCGATGACGATGCTGCGAGCCACGATCGGCGCCGAATGGATCAAGCTCTGGACCACCCGGACGGTGTGGTGGGCGCTCACCGCCGCGCTCCTGCTCATGGCCGCGGGCGCCGGGCAGTACGCGCTCTACGCCAGGAACGGCGACATCGACGCGACGTCGGCCGCCGAGGTCGCCGCGCTCGGCCTGAGCTTCGCCCAGCTGGCCTTCGTCGCCCTGGCCGCGACAGTGATGACCGGCGAGTACTCGGCCGGCACGATCCGGGCCACGTTCACCTGGACCCCGTCGCGGCCCCGGCTGCTGCTGGCCAAGAGCGTGGTGGTCGCGGCGGTCACGCTTGTGGCCGGCACGGTCGTCGGCTTCGTGGGCACGCTCGTCGCGGCCGCGATCCTGGACGACGGTTCGCTGGGCGCCACTGCTCCGAAGATGGGGTTGTATCTCGCGCTGCTCGGCGTGTTCGCGGTCGGTCTGGGCGCGGCGTTGCGCGGCCCGGTGGTCACTCTTGTCGTGCTGCTGATGCTGATCGTCGTGGTGCCGCCGCTGCTGCAGATTCCGGATGTGGGTGCCCTCAACGCGGTCGCGGACGCGATGCCCGGGGTGGCCGGCGAGCGGTTCCTGACCGGGAACTCGTACGCGGGACTGCTGATCGTGACGGCGTGGGCGGTCGCCGCGTTCGTCATCGGCGCGCGCGAGTTGAACCGCCGCGACGCCTAGAGCAGCCCGGCCTCGTAGGCGACGATCGCCGCCTGCACCCGGTTGCGGACGCCCAGCCGGCTCAGCAGGCTGCTCACGTACGCCTTCACGGTGCCCTCGACGAGGAACAGCCGCCGCCCGATCTCCGCATTGGACAGGCCCTCACCGATCAGCGACAGCACCTCGCGCTCGCGGTCGGTGAGGGCGTCCACCTTGGACCGTGCGGCGGCCCCGGCGCCCAGCCGCGCCCCGGCCAGTTCGGTGATGACCCGGTGGGCCACCCGCGGCGAGAGATAGGCCGCCCCCGCCGCCACGGCCCGGATGGCCGCGGTCAGCTCCCGCGGGTCGCTCGACTTGAGCAAAAAGCCGGCCGCCCCGGCCGCGATGGCCCGCACGATGTACTCGTCCTCGCCGAAGGTGGTCAGCACGAGCACCCCGGTCTCCGGCGTCAGCCGGCGGATCTCGGCTGCGGCCGACAATCCGTCGCGGCGCGGCATCCGGATGTCGAGCAGCACGACCGCGGGCCGGTGCCGCCGTACCATCTCGACCGCTTCGATCCCGTCCGCGGCCTCGCCGACCACCTCGATGCCGCCGTCGTTGTCGAGGATGGCCCGGATGCCGGCCCTGATCATGGCCTCGTCGTCGGCGATCAGCACCTTCACCGCAGCCGCTCCTTGCTGGTCAGGCGGCCGCCCGAGAAGCACAGCTGGTAGGTGGGGCCGGCCATCGGGAAGTTGCCGTCGGTGTAGAGCTCGCAGCCCTGGGGCTTGTCGCCGGGCGTCTGCCGGGCGGGCAGGACGTCGATCAGGTCGGCCCGTGACGCGTTGCCGGGGATGCTGTCGAACGTGGCCTCGTCCAGCACCGAGCCGGCCACGGCGAACGGGTAGTAGCCGACCGCGGTGACGACGGCCAGCACGAGTGGGGTGAGGATCGCGGCGGCCAGGCTGCGGCGGGTGCGGCGGCGCGCGTCGTGCAGTTCCGTCGTGACCGACGGTTCGGCCGGCGCGGCGTGGTCGATGGTGGCGGCCGTCCGGAAACTCCCGTCGGGCGTGCGCTCGGCGGTCAGGGTCCCGCCCGCCAGTCGTACGCGTTCCGTCAACCCGATCAAGCCGAGCCCCGTGGTCTCGCGCACCCGGGTTCGATTGCCCGGCGCACTCGTCACCTCGACCGCCCGGCCGCTGAGCGCGACTCGCACGCCGGCGCCCGGCGCATGCACGCTGGCGTTGGTCAGAGCCTCCCGCACGACGTGATAGGCCACGGCCGGCGGCTCGCCCTCCCGTTCCAGGGCGATCGTCATGCCGGCCTCGCGCGACCGGGCCACCAAAGCCTCGATCGATTCGCCGGCGGGCTCGACCGGCGCCGGCTCGTCCTCGTCGCGCAGCACCCCGATGATGTCGCGCAGCCGGTCGGTGGCGGCGGCGGCCGATTCCCGGATCCGCCCGGCGGCCGCGCCCTGCTTCTCGCCGAGTCCCGGCGTGGTCTCGAGCGCGCCCGCGTTCAGCGCGATCAGGCTCAGCTCGTGCCCGAGCGAGTCGTGCATCTCCTGCGCGATGCGGGCCCGCTCCCGCAGCCGCGCCTCCCGCTCCACCATGCGGCGCTCGTACTCGAGCCGGGCCGCCCGCTCCCACCCGGCCGAGATCAGCCGAGCCTGCTGGGCCCGGTACCGCCCGGCCAGCCACGGAAACACGCCGAGCACCACCAGCGCCATGACCAGGAAGAACCACTCGCCCAAGCTGGTGCCGAGCACAACGAAGTTGAGCGCGGTGCCCCCGACCGCGATCACGACGAAGGCCGCCGCAACCGCGCGAATGCGCTCGGTACGCAGCCCGACCAGATAGCTCATCACCGGCAACGCGAACACAAAGTTCCCGTCCGCGAGCGTCCCCAGCAGCACGACCAGCCAGCCCACCACCGGCCACCGCCGCATGGTCGCCACCAGAACTCCGGCCACCGCAAGAGCCCCCAGAACCCCCGCCGCGCGGCCGCTCATCAGGTGATTGGCCAGCACCGGAGCGATGAGCACCAGCCCGAGCAGCCCGTCGGTGACCCACTCCCGCCGTCCCCGCATCCGGCCAGGCTAACGACGGCTCGTTGCCCGCCACTACTGCCTAAAGTCAGATGATGGGGCGGAACAGGCCGAGGGCGATCGTCGTCGCCAGCGTCAGGGCGGACAGGAGCACCGCGCCGATCACCAGCATCGCGTCGGCCTGACGGAAGACCTGCTTGCGGGCGTACGTGCGAGGGGCGCCCGAGTCGAAGCCGCGCGCATCCATGGCTACGGCCAAGCGGCCGCCGCGGCGCAGGGCGCCGACCAGCAGGGCGAACGCGGTCGAGACGAACAGGCGGACGGCGGCGAACGGGTTGCGGCCGGCGTCTATGCCCCGGGCCCGGCGGGCCAGCGTCAGCATCTGCCATTCGGCGCCCAGCAGGGGCAGCAGGCGGAAGGCGGCCAGCGCGCCGATCGCGAAGCGGGCCGGGGCCTTGGCGTTCTGCACCAGGGCGTCGGCCAGGTCGGTGGGGTCGGTGGTGGCGAAGACCAGCACGCCGGGCACGGCCACGGCGAACAGGCGCAGGATCAGGCCGAGCGCGGCCGTCAGCACGCCGGTCGTCACGTCGAACGGGCCCAGCTCGAGCAGCAGCGTGCCGCCGCGGTCGGCGGCGAACAGCACCATCGTGACCAGCAGGCCGAACGCTCCGATCAGCAGCGGCCAGGCGCGGCGGGCCAAAGTGGAGTAACGCACGCCGAAGAGGGGGACGACGGCCAGTTCGATCAGCAGCGCGATGGCCGGCGTCAGCGGGTCGAGCGTGGCGATCAGGGGCAGCGAGAAGAGCAGCGCGGCCGCCAGCTTGGCGACCGGGTTGCGGCGGGCCAGCGGCGCCGACGGGTCGGCGATGGGTTGCAGGGCGAGGGTCATGGATGCCCGCCGGGGCGCCGGTGGGGGAGGGGGTCGCGCAGGCGGGCGGTGCCCAACGGGTGGGTGCGGTCGGCGACGGTCTGCACGAAGTCGTCGTCGTGGGTGACGGCGACGATGCCGTGGCCGTCGTCGCGCAGCGTGGCCAGCAGTGTCACCAGCTCGATCCAGGTGCGCCGGTCCTGCCCGAAGGTCGGTTCGTCCAGCACCAGCAGGCGGGGTGCGGTGGCCAGCGCGGTGGCCACGCTCAGCCGGCGGGCCTCGCCACCCGAGAGCGTGTACGGGTTGGCGGCCCCCAGTTTGCTCAGACGCAGCCGCTCGAGCAGGTCGTCGACGATCCGGGTCACCTCGGCCGGCGAGCGGCCCAGCCGGCGCGGGCCGACCGCCAGCTCGTCGGCGACCCGGGCCGTGACGAACTGGTGTTCCGGGTTCTGGAAGACCGAGCCGATCCGGCCGGTCAGGGTGGCCGCCCGCCACCGGTGCGGCGGTTTGTCGTCGCCGAAGCCGCACACCCGGCCGCCGGTCGGGGCGAGCAGGCCGCCCAGCACCAGGGCCAGTGTGGACTTGCCGGCGCCGTTGGGCCCGGTCACGGCCAGCACCTCGCCCGCGCCCACCGACAACGACACCGGAGCGAGGCGCTGCTTAACTTCCACTTCCGAGGCCCGTACGAGTTCGGGACCGGCCGTCGCGGCCGACTTCAGTGGCGGGATCGTGAAGCCGGGCACCCAGACGCCCTCGTCGGCCAGCTTGTCCCCGTACGCCGCGAACACCATCTCGGGTGTGCCGTCGGCCCGCACCCCGCCGCCCGGCTCGAGCACCACCACCCGGTCGACCAGCGGCAGCGCCTCGGCCACCCGGTGCTCGACCAGGATCATCGTCTGGTCCCGCAGCGCGCCCACCGACTCGCGCACCAGGTCGGCGCCGGCCGGGTCGAGGTTGGCGGTCGGCTCGTCGAGCAGCAGCAGACCGGGCCGCAACGCCAGCACCCCGGCCAGGGCCAGCCGCTGCGCCTCGCCGCCGGAGAGCGCGGCCGTCGAGCGGGTGATCGGGTACGGGAAGCCGACCCGGTCGAGGGCGTCGCTGACCCAGGGCCAGATCTGGGCCGGCGGCACCCCGCGGTTCTCCAGGCCGAACGCCACGTCGTCGCCGCTGCGGGCCATCACCAGCTGGGTCTGCGGATCCTGGAAGACGATGCCGGCGTTCTCGCGGGCCTTACGCGGATCCAGGCCGTCGATCTCGATCGTGCCGGCCGCCTCGCCCGAGTCCTCGGCGAGCAGACCGGCCAGCGCCGCGAGCAGGGTGCTCTTGCCGGCCCCGGAGGGACCGAGCAACAGCACCCGCTCGCCGTGCGCGATGTGCAGGTCGACGTCGCGGACGGCCCAGGCCCGCCGGCCGGCGTGGCGCCAGCCGAATCCGCGAAGAACGACCTCACTCATAACTGGAATGGAACCAAATCAGACGAGCGCTCGCGACCGGCCGGCCGGGAATCGGTCGAGAACGCCGGTCTGAGCCAGCGCGCGGGTCAGCAGCACGCTGCCGAGCCCGGCGATGACCAGGGCCGAGACCCCGGTGATGAGGATGTAGGGGATCCGCATGGTGGCCCAGGACGTGCCGCCGTACCAGACGAAAGCGTCGTAGACCGCGGCCACCACACCCGCCGTGGCCCCCGCGAGCAGCGCCACCGGCAGGCGGTAGACCTTGTACGCGAACGCCGCGAAGATCAGCTCGGCGCCCAGCGCCTCCAGCGGGCCCTGCACGACGATCGTCCAGCCCCAGCTCACGCCGATCGCCACCGAGACGAGCGAGGCGAGCGAGAGGGTGTAGAAGGCGGCGCCGGGCTTGCGGATGATGAGCGCGCCGAGGACGGCCGGCACCAGCCAGACGCCGTAGAGCACGGCCCGGCCGGGCAGGGGGATGGCGTCGGCGGGGCCGTTCCAGAGCAGGCCCCAGGCCCAGAAGATCACGCCGAAGGCCACGGCGATGATCGAGGCGATCACGATGTCGATCGTGCGCCAGCGGTTGTTCATGATGAAACCTCCCAGTTTGTACCGGGAGGAGACGCACGCCGATGCCGGGCGTGGCCCGGACACGGCGCGGCTGGAGAAAAGACCGAACTTCCTGCGCTGGCATTACCCAGATCAGGTGCGAGGGTCTGCGGTCGCCCGCACTCTCAGCGCTGTGCGCTCCCCTGTCGGAACTGCTGACTTGCTTGTGTTTCGATGAACGTAACACCGGATCGAGTCGCCGAACAGCGAGGGAGTGATCACATGGAGATCAAGGCGCGCGGGCTGACCTTCGATGTGTACGAGGGCGGGCCGGCCGACGGCGACCCGGTGCTGCTGCTGCACGGCTTCCCCCAGGATCACCGCGAGTTCGATCTGCTCGCGCCCAAGCTGCACGCGGCGGGCCTGCGGACGTACGCGTTGGACCAGCGCGGCACCTCGCCCGGCGCCCGCCCGGCCGAGGTCGGCGCCTACCACCTGAGCGAGCCGACCGCCGACGCCGTGGCCGTGCTGGACGCGCTCGGCGTCGAATCGGCCCACGTGATCGGCCACGACTGGGGCGCGATCGTCGGCTGGTGGCTCGCCTCGACCCATCCGGGGCGGGTGCGCAGCCTGACCGCCGTCTCGGTGCCGCACCCCAAGGCGCTGGGCCTGGCCCTGCGCACCCGAGCGGCTCAGCGCGCCCGGATGGCGTACTTCAAGGTCTTCCAGTCGCCGCGGGCCGAGCGCCTGCTGCTGGCCCGGGACGGCGCCGTGCTGCGCGGCATGTTCAAGCCGATCGGCGCTCGCGGCGAAAAGTACGTCGAGGCGATGCGCGACGACCCGGGCCGGCTCACCGGCGGCCTGAACTGGTACCGGGCGACGACCGGCGGCTCGCCCGGCAGCCCCGGCGTCATCAACGTGCCCACCACGTACGTCTGGAGCGACAAGGACGGCGTGGTGACCCTGACGGCCGCATTGCGCACCGCCGACTGGGTCGAGGCCGACTATCAGCTGGTCGCCATGCGCGGGATCAGCCACTGGGTGCCCGAGCAGGCGGCGACCGCGCTGGCCGAGGCGGCAATCCGGCGTATTCGCGGAGTTTGATTTTCGTTCACCTTGGGGAATCGGGAGCGTCATGGCGGACGAGCACAAGCGCGGCAGACGCGAGACCGAGAAGGAACGTTGGGACCGTAACTTCGCCGATCTTCTGCAAGAGCTACGCGTCGCGCAGACCGGCATCCAGATTCTCTTCGCGTTCCTGTTGACTCTGCCCTTCAGCAACCGGTTCCCCGAGGTCACGCAGTTCCAGAAGGACGTGTACGTCGTCGCGTTGCTCGCCGCGGCCGGGGCCACCGCCATGATCATCGCCCCCGTCGCTTTCCATCGGGCGCTGTTCCGTCAGGGCCGCAAGCCGGAACTGGTCCGCTACGCCCACGCGATGGCCACCGGCGGCCTGTTCTTCCTGCTGGTCTCCATGGTCAGCAGCGTCCTGCTGGTCACCGACTTCATCCTCGACCGGCCCATCGCCTTCGTCTTCAGCGGGCTCACCGCCGTCTTCTTCCTGACCTTCTGGGCCGGCATCCCGTTCCTGCGGCGCAACTGGATCACCGACGACGCCGAGGAGGAGGACGAGGAGGTCAGCCAGACCGACGTCAGGGCCGGCGAGACCGCAGACCGAGTCTCCTGAGTTCGAGCTCGGCCAGCGCGTCGACCGCCGCGGCGTCGCCGTTGCGCCAGCTCTGGGCGATGTCGGGGCCGAGCTTGGCCAGCCGGTTGAGCGGCTGGCCGGCCAAAGCGCGCAGAGCCAGCAGGTCGCGGCCGGCCGGCTGGTCCCGTACGGCCGAAGCGACAGCGGCCCGGCGCATCCAGCGCAGCCGCAGTGGCAGCCAGCCGAACAGCACCAGGGCCAGCGGAAGGGCCACCGCGATGAGTGCGACCACCCAGGCCATCGTGTCGACGGCGGCCTGGGTCTGCCGGCCCGCCTCGGCCAGCGACCGGGCGGCCGACGCGGCCCCCTCGAACGGCTTGACCAGCTGGTCACCGACGAGCGGAACCCCGCCCACCTTGCCGCCGGCGTCGGTCAGGTTGTCGGCGATGCCGCCGCCCGCGCTCTCGAGCCGGGCCCCCGGCACGGCCAGTTTCTCGACCATGTCGTTGACCCACAGGCCGGCCCGCACCCACGCGTAGACCCAGAGGATCACGAGGATGTCGGTGATGAGCTGGCGTACGGCGGTGGGGATCCGGTCGGCATAGAGCTTCACGGGGGAAAGCGTCCCATGAGGACGGGCTCAGCGGTTACCGGCACAATCGGGGCACGTTCCGAAGATCTCCAACGTGTGCGAGACGTCGACGTACCCGTGCCGGCTCGCCACCTTGTCGGCCCACGTCTCGACGGCCGGGCCCTCGACCTCGACCGTGCTGCCGCAGTCCCGGCAAACCAGGTGATGGTGGTGGCCCTGGCTGCACCGGCGGTACAGGTGCTCGCCGCCGGGCGGGCGCATCACGTCGATCTCGCCCGCGTCGGCCAGGCCCTGCAACGTGCGGTAGACCGTGGTCAGGCCCACCCGCTCGCCGCGTTCGCGCAGCCGGGCGTGCAGTTCCTGGGCACTGTAGAAACCCTCGGCCTCGGCCAGCACGGCACTCACCGCGGTGCGCTGCTTGGTGGTGCGCTGCGCGACATTCTGCTCGGCGCTCACGATCGGACCTCCCTCGCGTGGCTGACAGCGTCGGCGACGATGTGCGCGACGTGATCGTCCACCAGCGAGTATGCGATCTCGCGGCCACGTCGTGCACCCCGCACCACTCCGGCGCCCCGCAGCACCCGCAGATGCTGCGAGACGAGCGGCTGCGGCGCGCCCAGTTTCTCGACCAGTTCGTGGACGCAGCGTTCGCCCGCGCCCAGTTCGGCCACGATGGCGACCCGGATCGGCGCGGACAGGGCGCGCAGCAGCTCACCGGCCGACTCGTACGCCTCGTACCCGCTCGGCGTGTTCGTCATCGGACCTCCTGCAGGACGACGTCGGGCGGTTCCACCTCGTGCGGCGGGTGGGCGCGGCGCCGCACGATCCGCCAGCCGGCCGCGCCGACCGTGATGGCGACGAAGACGGCCAGGGCCAGGATCACCGTGGTCGCGCCGGGCGGGGTGTCGGCCTCGGCCGATACGACGACGCCGACGCCCGCGGCCACCAGACCGATCGCCATCGCGGCGGCCATCGTGGTGCGGAAACCGCGGGTGACCTGCTGCGCCGCGGCGACCGGGATGACCATCAGGGCCGAGACGAGCAACAATCCCACCGTACGCATGGCGATCGTCACGGTCACGGCAGTGGTCACGGCCATGAGGATGTTGAGCGCCCGCACCGGCAGGCCGCTCACCCGCGCGTACTCCTCGTCGTTGCACACCGCGAACAGGGCCGGCCGGAAGGCGACCATGGCGACGATCACCGCCGCCCCCAGCACCGCGATCACGGCGATGTCCTCGGGCGACGTCGTGATCAGCGAGCCGAAGAGGTACTGCACCAGGCTGTTGCTGCTGGCGTCGTCGGAGAGCGCGACCAGCACCACGCCGCCCGCGATGCCGCCGTAAAAGAGCAGGGCCAGCGCCAGGTCGCCCGAGGTGCGGCCGCGCTCGCGGATCAGCTCGACGCCGACCGCGCCGATCGCCGCCACGATGACCGCGCTGATCACGGGGGACTGATTGAGCAGCAGGCCCACGCCGACGCCGGTGAGCGCGACGTGGCCGATGCCGTCGCCGATGAGCGACAGCCGGCGCTGCACCAGATAGATGCCGAGCGCGGGCGCGGCCAGGCCGATGATCAGCGCGCCCATGAGGGCCCGCATCATGAAGTCGTACTGAAAAAGATAGATCGGTTTACTCCTTTCTTGGGCGGCGGCGGGGTGGTTGGACGGGTCAGTTGGCCGGGATCCGGTCGGTGGGCGCCACGCAGATGCCGTTCGCTTGCTGTACGGCGTGCGGGTGCACGTGGTCGTGGTCGGGCTCCGCGTGGTGGCCGGCCGGCTCGGGCGGCGGGCCCACGTGCGCGATGCGGCCCTCGTGCACCACGACCGCCCGGTCGATCAGCGGGCGCAGCGGGCCGAGCTCGTGCGCGACCAGCAGGATCGAGCCGCCGGTGGACTGGAACCGGCCCAGCGCGGCCGCGAACGCCTCCTGGCTGGCCGCGTCGACGCCGGCCGTGGGCTCGTCGAGCACCAGCAGATCGGGCTTCCCGGCCAGGGCGCGGGCGATGAGCGTACGTTGCTGCTGCCCGCCCGAAAGCGTGGTGACCGGATCGTTGATGCGGTCCAGCAGGCCCACGTCGGTCAGCGCATCGCGTACGGCGGTCTTGTCGGCCACCCGCGGCATGCGGAAGATGCCCCGGCGGGCCAGCCGTCCGGACGCCACCACCTCGCCGACCGTGGCGGGCACGCCGCTGCCGGCGCCGAGCCGCTGCGGCACGTACCCGATGCGGGCCCAGTCGCGGAACTTGCGCTGCGGCGTGCCGAACAGGTCGATCTCGCCCCGGGTCAGCGGGGTGAGGCCCAGGATCGTACGGATCAAGGTGGACTTGCCCGAGCCGTTGGCGCCGAGAATCGCGACCACCTCGCCCGGCCCGACCTCGAACGAGACGTCGTGCAGGATCTCGCGGCCGTCGTAGCCGACCGCGGCGTGACGCACGTTGACGACGCTCATCACGAACACCCCAATCCGGCGGTCAGCGCGGCCAGGTTCTGCCGCATGACGCTCAAGTAGTCGCCTTTCTGGTCCACGAGTCCCTCGAGGGGGTCGAGGACGGCCGTCTTCGCGCCGACCTCGCGCGCGATGGTCTCGGCCACGGCCGGACTGACCAGCGTCTCGAAGAAGATCGTGGTGGTGCCGGTCTCCCGCGCCTCCTTCGCCACGGCGGCCAGCCGCTGCGGCGAGGGCTCGGCCTCGGGGTCGATGCCCGAGATACCCACCTGGTGCAGGTCGTAGCGGCTCGCGAGGTAGGCGAAAGCCGTGTGGCTGGTCACCAGCTCGCGGCGCTCGCAGGTCTTGAGGCCGTCGGCGAACTCGGTGTTCAGCGTGCCCAGCTCGGCGACCAGGGCCTTCGCCCGCTCCCGGTAGCCGGCGGCGTGCTCGGGGTCGGCCTCGGCCAGGCGCTCGCCCAGCTTCTCGGCGATCGTCGAGAACCGCACCGGGTCGAGCCAGACATGCGGGTCCTCGCCGCTCTCGGCTTCCTCGTGCTCGTGGCCGTGCTCCTCCTCGCCGCTCGCCTTGAGCAGCGGCACCACCGAGGCGGCGTCGAAGGACTTGTCCTTGGCCTCCTGGTCGATCGCCTGGTCGACGGCCGGCTGGAAGCCCTTGATGTAGACGGCGAGCCCGGCCTCGGCGACGTCACCGACCTGGCGCGGGGTGAGCTCGATGTCGTGCGGCTCGGCGCCCGGCTTGGTGAGGTTGGTGACGCTGACCACGTCGCCTCCGATCCGCTCGCTGAGGAACTGCAGCGGATAGAACGCCGTGACGATCTCGAACTTCCCGTCCGCCGTCCCGGTCTGTCCGCCGCAGCCCGCCAGAGCAGCGGTCACGAGCAGAGCAGGAAGCAGACGGTGGCGCATAGCAACCACTGTCTCCGAGAATGATAATGATTGTCAAAACCGCATATGTCTAGAGCGCCTTGGCCACGATCACCGCCACGAGCAGGGCGAGGATGAGCAGGCGGAGCACCCGGGTCGACGTGTTCTGCACCGGCCACGTGGTGAACGTGAGCGCGCCCAGGCCCACCGCCAGCACGGCCAGCAGCGCGGCGCCGACGATCCCGGGCAGGAACAGGCCGGCCAGCATCACCACCAGGGCGACGATGAACGCCTTGGTCGGGCTCACCTTGGACAGGCGTTGTATGGGTGTCACTGGCCGCTCCTCGTCGCTGCGTACCCTCGTCGCATGCTCGTGCTCAACCGCTTCGCCGTGCCGCCGGAAGATCAGGACGGCTTCCTCCCGCAGGCCCACGCCGCGCTGGCCGCGCTGGCCACGTGCTCCGGCTATCTTTCCGGCCGCCTGACCCGCGCGCTCGAGGACCCGGCCACGTGGATCCTGGCCACCGAGTGGGAGTCCGTCGGAGCGTACCGGCGGGCCCTGGGCGCCTTCGACGTCAAGGTGAACGCCACCCCGCTGCTCGCCCGGTCGGTCGACGAGCCGTCCGCCTTCGAGACCCTGGCCGCCGCCGCGCCCGGCGGGCCGGTCGAGGTCGCGGAAAGTGACCGGGCCGCCGATCCCTGGCGCTGACGACTACTGTTGGCAGCATGACGACGGCGCCGCACGTTCCCGCCCCGCCGCCGGGGCCGGGTGTCCAGCCGCCGTTCCCCGCGCCGCCGGTCGAGGGCAAGGGCAAGCGCCTCGGCTGGGGCCTGGGCATCGGCGCCGGCGTCGTCCTGCTCATCTGCGGCGGGGGCGTGGCCGCGCTGATCGGGCTCGGCTCGTCCGTGCAGGGCGCGCTGGACGAGCAGGCGCACGCGGCGGTGGACGACTATCTCGACTCCCTCAAGGCCCGGATGTACGACGACGCGTACTCGCAATTGTGCGGACGCGCCAAGCGTGACGAGACCGCCGCCGAATTCCGCACCCGCATCGAAGGCGAGCAACGGATCACCGAGTGGCAGCTGGGCACATTCGACACGATCAACATGAGCGTGCCGTTCCAGGCCACCTACGAGGACGGCCAGACGGCACAGCTCGAGGCCTCGCTCGACCAGAACGCCTCCACGGGTGCGTTCGAGGTGTGCGAGGTCGGGGAGTAATCTCGCTGTTTGTCCTGATCCTTAGCGTCCCCGCCGACACCCAGCCGGCGTAGGAGGAACATGCCCGCCGACCGTATCGACTCCGTCGTCAGCCTGGCCAAGCGCCGCGGCTTCGTCTTCCCCTCCAGCGAGATCTACGGAGGAACCCGCTCGGCCTGGGACTACGGTCCCCTGGGCGTGGAGCTGAAGGAGAACGTCCGCCGCCAGTGGTGGCGCACGATGGTCCAGCAGCGTGACGACATCGTCGGTCTCGACTCCGCCGTCATCCTCTCGCGTGACGTGTGGGTCGCCTCCGGCCACGTCGAGGCGTTCACCGACCCGCTCACCGAGTGCCAGTCGTGCCACAAGCGTTTCCGGGCCGACCACCTCGAAGAAGCGTGGGAAGAGAAGCACGGCTCGCCGCCCGCCTCGCTGCAGGAGCTGAACTGCCCCAACTGCGGCAACAAGGGCACCTTCACCGAGCCGAAGAACTTCAACGGCCTGATGAAGACCTACCTGGGCCCCACCGAGAGCGCCGAGGGCCTGCACTACCTGCGGCCCGAGACCGCCCAGGGCATCTTCGTCAACTACAACAACGTGGCCACGGCCGCCCGCAAGAAGCCGCCGTTCGGCATCGCCCAGATCGGCAAGAGCTTCCGCAACGAGATCACGCCGGGCAACTTCATTTTCCGTACGCGTGAGTTCGAGCAGATGGAGATGGAGTTCTTCGTCGAGCCCGGCACCGACGAGAAATGGCACGAGTACTGGCTCGAGCAGCGCTGGAACTGGTACCGCGACCTCGGCCTGTCCGAGAACAACCTGCGCTTCTACGAGCACCCGGCGGAGAAGCGCTCGTTCTACTCCACGCGCACGGTCGACATCGAGTACCGCTTCCAGTTCGGCGGCACCGAGTTCGCCGAGCTCGAGGGCATCGCCAACCGCACCGACTACGACCTGTCGACGCACTCCAAGCACTCCGGGGTCGACCTCTCCTTCTTCGATCAAGAGAAGCAGGAGCGCTGGACGCCGTACGTGATCGAGCCGGCCGCCGGGCTCACCCGGGCCGTGCTGGCGTTCCTGCTCGAGGCGTATGACGAGGACGAGGCCCCCAACACCAAGGGCGGCGTCGACAAGCGCACGGTCATGCGGTTCGACCCCCGCCTGGCGCCGATCAAGGTGGCGGTGCTGCCGCTGTCGCGCAACCCCGACCTGTCGCCCAAGGCCCGCGGCCTGGCCGAGACGCTGCGCAAGCGTTGGATCGTCGAGTTCGACGACAGCCAGGCCATCGGCCGCCGCTACCGCCGCCAGGACGAGATCGGCACCCCGTTCTGCGTCACGGTCGACTTCGACACCCTCACGGATGACGCCGTGACGGTCCGCGACCGCGACACCATGAAGCAGGAGCGGGTCGCCCTGTCCCAGATCGAGGACTACCTGATCAAGCGCCTGCCCGGCTGCTGAGGCTGGTCAGAACTCGAATCCGCCCGGCCGATCGTTCCGGTCGGCGATGAGCCCGGCCAGGGTCGCCACGGCGATCTCGGCCGGCGTCCGGGCCCGGATGTTGAGCCCGATCGGCCGGTGCACCCGGGCGATCTGCTCGTCCGGAACACCAAGAGAGCGAAGGGCCGCCACGTGCGGCCCTTCTTTCTTGGGGTTCCCCATGATCCCGACGTACCTGGTCCGGGCGGCCAAGGCTTCCTTGAGTACGTCCCCCACCTCCGCCCGGTCATGGTCGGTGAGCACGACGTCCGTGTTCTCATCAAGGTTGGCCGCCGCCAGGTCATGCACGACCCGATCCCCCCGAGCCCGTGGAGTCCCCGCCAGCCGGCTCGCGTCCGGCTCCACCAGCACGGTCTGAAACCCCAGCTCAGGCGTCAGCCGAAGGATCGCCGCCGCCACAGCCGACTCAAACACCACAACCAACCGCCGAGGCGCCTCACCATCACCCATGCCCCGACTGTGCCAGATGCGCGACGTCGGTGAAGGCGCACTCGCGTCCTTGCCGAGTGACGGCTAGTCGTGCGACTATTATGTACCTACATCGGAACGACTCGATGGCCTATCTGGGCAGAAAAGTGCCCCGGCCGCATGCGAGCAGAGGCTGCCGGGGTTCCTGACGACAAGTGTAGAGCAAGACTTGGCAAGGGACTAGGGTATGGACGGCGATCTCACCGAAACAGGAGTCATGACTGATCGACTCTCGCCCGAAAGGCTCGCTCCATACGTCGAAGCCGGTGGCGGAGACCTGAACTCCGCTTTCGAGCTCTACGTCCGGAATACATCCGTGTCGGTGGCGCTTGCCGCGACAATCGGCCACGTCGAGGTGATCCTGCGGAATGCGATTCACCAGAACCTGACGTCGTGGTCGACCCAGCGGTTTGCTGAACCGCGCTGGTACCTGGACTCGGGCGGGCTCTTGGAGCCACGACAAACGGCCGTCATCCGCCGAGCACGGCAGCGCGCTGTGCAATATGGCCGTTATACGGAGACGCCGGGCCGGGTTGTGGCTGAGCTTCCGTTCGGCTTTTGGCGTTTCCTGCTGACCGGACAGTACGACACGACGCTGTGGCGACAGAGTCTTTTCCACGTCTTCCCTGGCCAGAGGCAACGCCGGGCCATCCAGGACGCGGTCGAGGTGCTCCACCTGTCTCGCAACCGAATTGCGCATCACGAGCCGATGTTCAATCGCCCGATCGCTGACATCCAGGTCACCGCGTTAACCCTGACCGAGTGGATTTGCCCGGTCAGCCGGAAATGGGTCGAGCGGCGTTGCTCGGTGAACCAGGTGCTCGGCCGGAGGCCGGGTTAGCCACCGCCGCCGCTCGAGGCGCTGGCTGCGGCGGCGGACTCGGCTTCCCACTTGCTGATGACCACGCCGAGGACGAAGAGCTGCAGGGCGGGGGTGAGGGTGGGCAGGTCGACCTCGACCGTGCCGCCCCAGAAGCTGGCCTTGCGGACCGAGCCGACCCGGGTGTCGCCCAGCACCAGTTCCTCTTCGCTGGCCCAGAAGGACCTGCGGCGGAACTGGTAAGTCTGGCCGTCGGCGGTCACCGTCCAGCGCTTGCGGCCCACGCGGTCGGCCGAGGCGACGATGGCGCCGGCGTCGTCCTTCATCGCGTAGCGGCTGCCCCAGCTCTTGGCCCGGACCTCGTAGCGCCGGCCGTCCAGCGTCAGGTCGCCGCCGCTCTTCCAGACCTTGCTGTCCCACGTGGCGATCTCGCGGCCACGGTCGGTCACCAGGTACTTGCTCTTCCAGACGCTCAGCTTCCGGGCCTCCATGCGTTCAGCGTACGGAGAAGAGGCAACTATCCTCGAGGGCGTGACTGCACCGCTCATGCTCGGCGACCACGCCGTGAACCCGCCCGTTGTGCTCGCCCCGATGGCCGGGATCACCAACGTGGCCTTCCGGCAGCTCTGCCGTGAGCAGGGCGGCGGCGTCTACGTGTGCGAGATGATCACCACGCGGGCGCTGGTCGAGCGGATCCCCAAGACGCTCAAGATGATCGCCTTCGCCGAGGACGAGAAGTTCCGCAGCCTGCAGCTCTACGGCGTCGACCCGGATGTGACGGCGGCCGCCGTGCGCATGGTCGGCGAGGACGGGCTGGCCGACCACATCGACCTGAACTTCGGCTGCCCGGTGCCCAAGGTGACCCGGCGCGGCGGCGGCTCGGCCCTGCCGTGGCGGCGCAAGCTCTTCGGCCGTCTCGTCCGGCAGGCCGTCGAGGCAGCGAAGCCGTACGGCATCCCGCTCACCATCAAGATGCGCAAGGGCATCGACGACGACCATCTGACGTACGTCGAAGCCGGCCTGGCCGCCCAAGAGGCGGGGGTCGCCGCGGTGGCGCTGCACGCACGTACCGCCGAGCAGCGCTACTCCGGCCTCGCCGACTGGGACGCCATCGCCACCCTCAAGCAGGCGCTCGACGTGCCCGTGCTGGGCAACGGCGACATCTGGGAGGGCTCGGACGCGCTGCGCATGGTCGAGCACACCGGCGTCGACGGCGTGGTCGTCGGCCGCGGCTGCCTGGGCCGGCCGTGGCTGTTCGCCGACCTCGAGGCCGCCTTCACGCAGGGCCCCGACTACAAGCCGGTGCTGCCCGTGCTGGGCGAGGTCGCGAAGATCATGTCCCGGCACGCCGAGCTGCTGGTCGACGCGCTCGGCGACGAGAAGCACGGCTGCGCCGACTTCCGCAAGCACGTCGCCTGGTATCTGAAGGGCTTCCCGATCGGCGGCGAACTGCGGCGCCGCCTCGCCATGATCTCGTCGCTGGCCGAACTGGACGACCTGCTGGGCAAGCTCGACCCGGGCGAACCCTTCCCGGTCGACGAGCTGGGCAAGCCGCGCGGCCGCGTCAACGCCCCCGGCAAGGTCTCCCTGCCCTACGGCTGGCTAGACAGCCGCGACGACGACACCGTCCCCGAGGGCGCCGAAATGGAAAACAGCGGCGGCTGACGCCCCTGTGGACAACAACTCCACGGGGCCGTAGCGCCCTGTGGAAAACCGCCCCCACTCCGCTTGACATGCCATAACCTCCCCACCAGTCCCCGAGGCGGGTGGGGGTTCGGGATGGGCGACCGGGCCTCAAGCAAGATCAACGGCGGGCGATCAGGGCTGTGAGCAGCAGGGGTGCGGCGCACAGGGTGAACAGCAGCGGTAGCTGCAGGGGTAGGGCGAAGGCGGCGTAGAGCACTACGGCGAAGAGCTCGCCTCCGAATCCGGCCACTGACAGGACTGTGCTTCGGGCGGGGCCGCTGATCGTGTCTTGCAGGCGGGTCTCGGCTCGGATGATCGAGTACTCGAGCACCCCGAAGGCGGCCGAGACGGCGATCATCCCGGCCAGGGGTGGTGCCAGCGCGCCACCGGCCAGCAGCGCGGCGGCCATAGGCAGGGCGGCGATCAGCGGGAACGGGCGGGCGGCTAGGGCGCTGCCGGCGGCCATGGCTAGGGCTGTGACTGCGTACAGCAAAGGGATTGCGGCGGTCGACGCGCCCTTGTCGCGGGAGAGCAGCGGCAGGTATTCGTCGAGCGCCGTGAAGCCGGGGATCAGGGCCGCGACAAGTAGGGCCATGCCGACCCGGCGGGAGCCGACGGCCTCACGTACACCGCCGCGAAGAAGCGACCAATAGGAGCCCTCATCCTCGGCGGAGGCGGAGGAGCCGGGGGAGTCAGGACCGGCGGAGGCGGAGGAGGCGGAGGAGTCAGGACCGGCGGAGGCGAGGAAGCCGGGGGAGTCAGGACCGGCGGACTCGGAGGAGTCAGGTTCGGCGGCGGGGGAGGAGGCCGGGGAGGGGCGGTTCTCGGGCAGGCGTAGGGCCAGCGCCGCCCCGGCAACCTTGGCCGCGACGCTCAGGGCGCCGACCAAGACGTAGCCGCCCCACTGCCAGGCGGGTGTGGCGACCAGCGTGGCGGCCAGCATGGCGAGGATCGAGAGGGTGTTGCCGCGGCCGGCCAAGCGGGCGTAGTCGTCCGCGCGGCCCTCGGCGGCCAGCTCGTCGTACAGCAGGGCCTCGAGCGACCCCGACGACAGCGACCCACCCAGGCCCCACAGCACAAAGCCCACAGCGAAGCCCGCATACGACGGCCAGAGGACCCACAGCAGATAGCCGACCGCCGTCAGCAGCTCGCCCAGCGCGTACAGCCGCTTGCGGGACCAGGCGTCGGCGAGCGCTCCGGACGGCACCTCGGCGGCGAACGCCACCACCGACCAGAGGGCGAACAGCGACGACACCTGGGCCGTCGTGAGGCCGGTGTCGGCGAACAGCAGCGCGTACACCGGGTAGAGCGGCACGGCCTCGGAACAGGCCCGCACCGCGTAGAAGGTTCAGCGTCAACGTGGAGGCGACATGCCCTCAGTCTGCCGCACCTGTCAACGCAATTGTGCCTCGTCGGCCGCGGCCCGGCCGGACTCCCAGCCTTCCAGGCTGTCGACCCGGCTGCCGCGCGACCGGACCGTACGCGGGAAGGCCTTTTGCATTGCCTCGCGCACTTGAAGGTCGCGGTTGCGCAGCACGGGGAGCAGGTCGGGGGACTGCTGGGTGATCTCGTGGCGCGTGGCCGAGGCCAGGCGCTCGCCGATGCGCTGCGCGTACGCCACCAGGAAGCTCCGCCGGAACGCCTTGATCCGGGCCTTGCCCTTGGCCGGCTCGTCGCGGGCCATCGCCCGGTTGGCCTGCACCAGCAGCGACGTGTAGAGCAGGTCGACGCCGTCGATGTCCGCGTCGAAGCCGAACAGCGTCGAGAAGCCCAGCTCGGGCGACCACACCGTGTGGCAGTGGTTGGCCCGGGCCACCGCGTCGAGCAGGCTTGCCTTCTCACTCTCGTACGGGTGGTCGACGCCGATCCGCCGCGCGAACGGCACCACTTCGGCCCGGTCGGCGCTGGTCAGGGCCTCTTCGATGCTGTGCCGGGCGATCAGTTCCTGAGCTTTCGCCGAGTACGCCTCGGCCTCGGCCGGGAAGTCGGTCGACTCGGCTTTGGCCAGCAAGGCTCGCACGCGGTCGAGGATGCGATCGTCCGACCGATTTGTCCGCGTGGAAGGCGCCGCACCCGGCGGCGGGATCAGCACCTCGATGACCGGCAGCCGCCGAAGTTCCCGCAGTAGGCCGAGCGAAGAGTCGAGAAGTGTGATCCGGTCCGGCTTTTTGAGCGGGGGAGAAGCCAGCTGCGCGGCCCAACGGGGATCGACCGAAGCGAACCGGGACGCGTACGCCGCCGCGCCCGAAGCCACGAGCCCGGCCTTCACCGGATCCCCGAGCCGGGCCACCACGCGGTGCAGCTCGGCCGGCTGCCAGCCACCCTTGAACAGTCTCTCCAGCGCGTCCCGCAGCGCCCCGCCGAGCGCCGCGTCGACCTCGGCCGCCGGGGCCACGGTCAGGGCGTCCAGCCCGGCCTCGTACCCGATGGCGCCGCTCACGACGTCGCGCAGGATCTCGGGCACCGACACGCTCAAACCCTAGATAACGCGGGTGGGCAGGACCAACGTGGCCCTGCCCACCCGGTGCGCGCGGTACGGATCAGACGTCCATGTCGTTCTCGATGCGCTTGAGCTGGTGCCGGGCCATGGCCAGGTTCGACCGGTCGCGGCGCAGCGCCACATAGAGGAACAACCCCTTGCCGGCCCGGCTCGTCAGCGGCCGGATCAGGTGGTACTGGCTGTCCAGGGTGATGAGGATGTCCTCGATCTTCTCGGTGATGTTGAGCATCTCCATCGCCCGCAGCTTGGCCCGCACCACATCGGTGTTGCCGGCCGCCGCGACCGTCAGGTCGAGTTCCTTGCCGCCGCCGACCGTGCCGAGGGCCATGCCGCTCGTGTGGTCGACCAGCGCGACGCCGACGGCGCCGTCGATCTCCATGATCTCTTTGAGTGCGGTGTCCATGTCAGCCATGGAATTTGTCCTCCTGTGGGGTGGGATGGTGGTCCGCTTCTCGCGGGAGCGGACCGTTCGAACGAACGGGCTCTCAGCGCGCGGCCTGCCGAAGGGTCGCCATCGGGGTGCGCCGCGCCAGCGGTCCGGCCGGTCCCGTCTGGTGCGGGATCTCCGGCCGTACGGGCGGCTTGTTCTCCAACCTGAGGATCCGGACGAGGCGGCGCACGCACCGGCGCGCCTCGAGGTGCACCATGGCCAGGTTGGCGTCGCCGGTGGTGACCAGGGTGAGCAGGGCGTTCGGGCCCGCGGTGTACGAGGTGATGTAGCCCCCGTCGCACTCGACCACCGATTCGCGCAGCTCACCGTGGCTCACGGCGTACGCGAAGCGGCGGGCCAGCGCGAGATGCGCGGCGGCCAGCGCGGCGATGCTGTCGGGCTCGATGCCGTGCGCGTCGTGCGCCACCACCAGCCCGTCGGTGGTGGCCAGCACGCTGCCCGAGAGTTCATGCAGCCGTCCTCGCAGGCGGTCGAGCTCCTCGAGCACAGCCGGATCCACCGTCATCGCTGCCTCACTCCTTCTCGTGCGGGGGTGCGCGTGTCACCGCAAGGCCCGCAATGCGGTGCGGATGCGCTTGAGCAGGACTTCGTCGGTGCCCTGGTGCACCGGCGGGGGCTCGCCGGCCATCTCCTTGGGCAACTTGGCCCCGGGTTTGCGGCGGGCCAGCCGGGGCGGCCGGTAGGTCACCTGGTTGGCCCCGCTGTCCTCGGTGAGCGAGTGGCGTGGCGGATCAGGTGGCGGCTGGGGGGCCGGGGCCGGCACCGAGGCGCGCGCCTCGACCACGGGGGTGGCCGGTGCTTCGTCCGGCCGTACGACGGGCCGCCGCACGTCGACGGCGGTGCCCCGGGCCTGGGGCAGCCGGACGAACTCGGGAGACTCCACGCGTACCTCGGGAACTTCGATCAGGCCCAGGGCGGCCATCCGGCGCAGCTCCTGCACGGTGGCGTAGCCGGCCCGGCCCAGCAGCAGCGCCAGGTCGGCCGGTGTGCGCTGGCCGTCCGCGTTCACCAGCAGCTCCCACTGCGCCGAGGTGAGCGTCACCCGTTCCCGCGGCGGACGGGTGACCGGCGCGACCGCGTGGGTGTCGACCCTCGCGTCCGGGAAGATCTCGTCGAGCAGGCCCACCCGGCGGCCCACCTCGCGGTTGACCGCGGCCGGATCGACGTGCACCACCGGACCCAGCCAGTGCGTCGCCCCGGTCAGGAAGTCGACCGGCGCCGCGGCCGGGGAGAGCGCGAAGTAGGCCGCGTCGTAGATCGCGCCCAGCACGCACAGCTCCAGCTCGCCCTGGGTGAGGTGACCCTGTTCGACCAGCAGCCGGCCGACCCGGGCGGTCGAGGTGCCCAGGTCGAGCGCGTTCTGCCAGGTGCGGGCGGCCAGCCGGCCCGACGCGACGAGCAGCTCGCCCACCCCGGGCGCGGCCGGCGACTCGGCGTAGACGACCCGGCCCTCGAGGACGTAGACCGCGCCGCCCGGGTGGCCGCCGACCACCAGCACGCCGGTCTGCCGCTCGCCGGCCACCTGCGTGAGCAGGCGCCCCGGCGAGACGGTCTTCGAGGCTGTCACGGTCATTCCCATCCCCGTTACGAAGCGACGAGTTCGTCGGCGAGCTTCTGCATGCGGCGCCGGGCCACCGCGAGGTTTCCTTGCACCCGGTCCAGCCAGACGTAGAGCACGAGCCGGCTGTCGAAGTCGGTCCGCAGCATCCGCAGCAGGTGGTAGCCGCCCGCGGTGGTGATGATCAGGTCCTCGAGCAGGTCGTGCGGCAGGGCCGAGACGTACAGCGAGCGGCTGTTCGCGGCCTGCACCACGTCGGCCGTGCCGGCCGCCGCGGCCTCGTGGTCGGAGTTCGGTGCGGCTCCCGTCGTGGCGACCGGGAAACCGGTGGTGTAGTCGACGATGCTGGCCCCGACGGCGCCGGGGATCGCCATGGCCTCCTGCAGACAGTGGTCGACGCCGGGCACATCTCTCCTCAGCGCTGTGGTGCATCCCTTCGATCGGTTCCGGCGTGTACGAGCCGTCACCGTGGGCCATCCTCCGGCCGGGGGAAGAGGGTCAGTCGCACCCGCTGTGCGTCATGGTCGACGGGCGCCTGGCGTGGCCCGGCGGGGCCGCGTTGTGGCCCCGGCCGATACGCAGGCGGTGGGCGGTGAGGTGACCGAGCCCACCCAGATCGGCGCCGTCGATCGGCCCCAGCCAATGCCTTTCCCCGGGTACGAATCGGACCGGCGCCTCGGCCGACTGCAGGAGCTCATGGGTCGCGTCAGCGATGGCCGCGACCACGCGCAGGGCGAGCTCGTTCTGCCCGATCGCGCCGTCGCGCAGCAGCAGCCGGCCGACCCGGTGGGCGCCGCGGCCCTCGGCCAGCGCGGCCTGCCACGTCGCGGCGGCGACCCGCCCGGACGCGACGAGGCGGTCGCCCAGGCCGGGGCTGGCCGGGGTTTCCGCGTACGCGATACGGCCCGCCACCAGATACAGGACGCCGCCCGGCCGTCCTCCGACGTGCAACGCGCCGGTGCGCGCGGTCTCCCCCAACTCGGTCAGCTGGCGCCGCAGGCCCGCGGTGGCCGGTGAACCTGGAATCACGGAGACATCCTCGGCGGCCCATCGAGGACCGTCGCCGCACGGACAGTGCGCCGTTTCCGGAAGAGCACAATCCAAGTGTCGTGTCCCGCCGTTCACGTGGGGCTGCGGCGTGGCCCAGGCGGCGCCTGACGGCGTCCGCAGAACGGCCGCATACAACCCCGGTATGCGACCGTCCTGCGGCCGACGCCAGCCACCACCTGGACCTCGCCTCGCACCCACGTGAACGGCGGGACACGACACGGGCGCGTAACATGATCGCCACTTCTCGATGAAGGGAACGTGTATGCCGAGCCAATGGGAGCAGATCGTCGTCGACGCGGAGGACCCCGCGCGGCTGGCCCGCTGGTGGGCCGAGGCGCTCGGCTACGTGATCGTGCACGAGCAGCCCGACGAGGTGGAGATCCGCCGCAGTCGTGAGGAGCTGCCCGGCCTGCTCTTCGGCGTGGCCGCCGAGGCCAAGACGGTCAAGAACCGCCTGCACATCGATCTGCGCCCGGACGACCAGGAGGCCGAGGTCGAGCGCCTGCTGGACATGGGCGCCCGGCACACCGACATCGGCCAGGGCGACGACGTGCCCTGGGTCGTGCTGGCCGACCCCGAGGGCAACGAGTTCTGCGTCCTGTCGTCGAAGCGCGAATAGGCCGGGCCGCGCCGCCTAGGGTTGAGTCCATGCAGGCGTTCGAGGCCCAGCGCTGGATCCCCGAGCCGGCGAAGGACAGCGGTTACGGACGTACGCCGTACCAGCGCGACCGGGCCCGGGTGCTGCACTCCGCCGGGTTCCGCCGGCTCGCCGCCAAGACCCAGGTGCACACGGCCGGGTCGGACGACTTCCTGCGCACGAGGCTGACCCACTCCCTCGAGGTGGCGCAGATCTCCCGCGAGATGGGCGAACGCCTGGGCTGCGACCCCGATGTCGTCGACGTGGCCGGCCTCGCCCACGACCTGGGCCACCCGCCGTTCGGGCACAACGGCGAGCACGCGCTGCACCAGGTGGCCGAGCCGTGCGGCGGCTTCGAGGGCAACGCCCAGACCCTGCGGGTGCTGACCCGGCTCGAGGCCAAGGTGCCCGGGGCCGGGCTCAACCTGACCCGGGCCTCGCTCGACGCCAGCTGCAAATATCCCTGGGGCTTCGAGCCGGGCCGGCGCAAGTTCGGGGTGTACGCCGATGACCGGCCCGTCTTCGACTGGATGCGCCCGGCCGAGCTGGGGGAGCGGCGCTGCCTGGAGGCTCAGGTCATGGACTGGGCCGACGACGTGGCGTACTCGGTGCACGACGTCGAGGACGGGGTGCACGGCGAGTACATCAAGCTGCTGCCGCTGCTCAACGACCCCGACGAGCGGGCCGCCCTGTGCGCCGACGTGTCCGGCACGTACTCCGACGAGCCGCCCGGGGAGCTGGCCGCCGCCCTCGACCAGCTGCTGGCCGACCCGGTGGTGACCGAGGTCGCCCGGTACGACGGCAGCTACGCCGCCCAGGTCGGTCTCAAACGGATGACCAGCGTGCTGACCGGCCGGTTCGTCGCCTCGGCGGTCGGCGCGACGCAGAGCCGGTACGGCACTGCTCCGGTGCGCCGGTACGACGCCGACCTCATCGTGCCGCGCACTGTGCGTAATCAGTGTGCGCTGCTCAAGGGGATGGCGTTGCGCTACGTGATGCGGACGAGAGCGGCCGAGGGCTGGTACGAGGAACAGCGGGTGATCTTGATTGAGCTGGTGGGGGCTTTGATGCGTACGCCGGAGGCTCTTGACCCGGTCTTTTCCCCGCTCTTTCAGGCTGCGCAGAGTGACGCCGAGGCCCTGCGAGTGGTGATCGACCAGGTGGCGTCGCTCACCGACACGGCCGCCGTGAACTGGCACCGGACCCTGGTGGCAGCCCGGGCCTGAGGCGAGGCAGGATGTATGCCGTGGCGGGCCGGGTCAAGGACGAAGACATCGCGCTCGTCCGCGACCGCACGTCGATCGCCGACATCATCAGCGAGTCGGTGACGCTGCGTCCCGCGGGCGGCGGCAACCTGAAGGGACTGTGTCCCTTCCACGACGAGAAGACGCCGTCGTTCACGGTGGCTCCTGCCCGAAATGTGTATTACTGCCACGGTTGCGGGGCCGGTGGCGACGCCATCAAGTTCCTCATGGACGCCGAGCACCTGTCGTTCATCGAGTCGATCGAGCGCCTGGCCGGCCGGGCCGGCATCCAGCTGCGGTACGACGAGACCGGCGCGCCCAGCGGCCCGCGTCCGCAGGTCGGGCAGAAGCAGCGGCTGCTGGCGGCGCACGTGGCGGCGGCCGACTTCTACCGCGACCAGCTCGGCACGCCCGGCGCCCGCAAAGCTCGCCAGTTCCTCGCCGAGCGGGGCTTCGGGCGCGACTCGGCCGAGCGGTACGGCTGCGGTTTCGCCCCCGACTCGTGGGACGCGCTGGCCAAGCACCTGCGGCAGAAGGGCTTCACGGCCGAGGAGCTGAACACGGCCGGCCTGACGAAGCCGGCCCGCTCCGGTTCGCTCATCGACCGGTTCCGGCGCCGGCTGCTGTGGCCCATCCGCGACCTCTCGGGCGACGTGATCGGCTTCGGCGCCCGCAAGCTGTTCGACGACGACGACGGCCCGAAATACCTGAACACCCCCGAGACGCCGCTGTACAAGAAGTCGCACGTGCTCTACGGCATCGACCACGCCAAGCGCGAGATCGCCAAGCGGGGCCGGGCCGTGATCGTCGAGGGCTACACCGACGTGATGGCCTGCCACGAGGCGGGCGAGCCGACGGCCGTGGCCACCTGCGGCACGGCGTTCGGCGTCGACCACATCGGGGTGCTGCGGCGCCTGCTGATGGACAGCGACAGCTTCACCGGCGAGATCATCTACACGTTCGACGGCGACGCGGCCGGCCAGAAGGCGGCGTTGCGCGCCTTCGAAGAGGACCAGCGTTTCGTCGGCCGCACGTTCATCGCCGTCAGCCCGGACAACATGGACCCGTGCGAGCTGCGGCTGGCCCGGGGCGACCTGGCCGTCCGCGACATGATCGCCGGTCGCGAGCCGCTGGTCGACTTCGCGTTGCGGCACACCATCTCGCGCTTCGACCTGGACACGGTCGAGGGTCGCGTCGAGGCCATGCGCAAGGCCGCGCCGCTGGTCGCCAAGATCAAAGACAGGGAGAAGCGTCCCGAGTACGCGCGGAAGCTCGCCGGTGACCTCGGGATGGACCTGGAGCCGGTGCAGCGGGCGGTCGCCTCTGCTCAGCGCGGCGCTGAGGCCGAGCAGCCGGCTCGCCCGGCCGCCCCGGCCACCGAGGCTCCGCAGCGGCTGGTCGAGCGCGAGGCCCTGAAGCTGGCCCTGCAAGAGCCGGTTCTGGCCGGCCCGATGTTCGACGTGGTCGGCGCCGAGAACTACGCCGACCCGGTCTACCAGGCGATCCGGGTGGCCGTCGACGGCGCCGGCGGGGCGTCCTCGGTGACCTCGGGCGGCGTCGTGTGGATCGAGAAGGTGCGCGACACCTGCACCGACCTGGCCGGGCAGGGCCTCATCTCGGAACTGGCGGTCGAGCCGCTGCGCGTCGACGGCGCGGCCGACCCGGTCTACGTCCGTAAGACGCTGGCCCGGCTGCAGTGGGGCGCGGTGACGACCCGGATCCGTGACCTCAAGTCCAAGGTGCAGCGGATGAACCCGGTGGCCAACAAGGACGCCTATCTCGCCCTCGCCGGCGAGCTCTTCTCGCTCGAACAGCAGGCGCGTGCCCTGCGTAACCAGGCAGCAGGTGGAGAGTGAACTTCCTTCGGCGGAAGCCGTCCCTCCCGGCGGCGCTCAAGCCGCGCCTCTCGCCCGACGAGCGGGTGGTGGCGTGGGCGCTGGTCTCCGACGAGCAGGCGGTCGTCGCGACCAACCACGGGCTGTGGCTGCCCGGCTCGCCCCAGTTCCTGGGCTGGCACGACATCCACAAGGCGGCCTGGTCGGGGCGCGAGCTGCGGATCACGCCGGCCGAGATCGCCGAGGAGAGGGAGGGCTACACGGTCTTCGTGGACGGCCCGATCCTGACGTTCCTGCTGCTGTCGCCGGGGGAGCTGCCCGACCAGGTACGCACCCGGGTCACCAAGTCGGTGGCGTACACGGTGCACCACCCGCTGCCCAACGGCGCGGGCGGCGTGCGGGTGGTGGGGCGCCGGGTGGCCGGGCGCAACGGGCTCACCTGGGCCGTCCGGTACGACTCGGGCACGCCGGTCGAGCTGCCCGCCGTCGTCGAGCTGACCGACCAGCTGGTGACCACGGCGCGCGGGACGATGGCCGCGCCGGACTGAATTCCGGTCGTTTCTGTCGTACCCCCTCTCTAAGGTCCTGAGCGTGGAATCCCTCATTCATGCGCGTGGGCTGATCAAGCGGTTCGGCGACTTCACGGCGGTCGACGGCATCGACGTCGACGTGCGCCGCGGCGAGGCGTTCGGCTTCCTCGGGCCCAACGGCGCGGGCAAGAGCTCGACCATGCGCATGATCGGTTGTGTCTCCCCGCCGACCGACGGGGTGCTCAAGATCCTCGGCATGGACCCGCGCCGCGACGGTCCCAAGATCCGCGGCCGGCTCGGCGTCTGCCCCCAGCTCGACAACCTCGACATCGAGCTGACCACGCGCGAGAACCTCACCACCTACGCGCGCTTCTTCGGCATCCCGCGCAAAGAGGCCCGCCGCCGGGCCGACGAGCTGCTCGAGTTCGTGCAGCTGACTGAGCGGGCCGACAGCAAGGTCGAGCCGCTGTCGGGCGGCATGAAGCGGCGCCTCACGATCGCCCGCGCCATGGTCAACCAGCCCGAGATGGTGCTGCTCGACGAGCCCACCACCGGCCTCGACCCGCAGGCCCGCCACCTGGTGTGGGAGCGCCTGTTCCGGCTCAAGCAGCAGGGCGTCACGCTGGTGCTCACCACCCACTACATGGACGAGGCCGAGCAGCTGTGCGACCGGCTCGTCGTCATGGACGGCGGCCGCATCGTGGCCGAGGGCTCACCGCGGTCGCTGATCGAGCAGTACTCGACGCGCGAGGTGGTCGAGCTGCGCTTCAACACGGAAGACCAGGCGGCCTACGCCGACAAGCTGGCCGGCATCGGCGACCGGCTCGAGGTGCTGCCCGACCGCATCCTGCTCTACGTCGGCGACGGCGACGGCGCGGCCGACGAGGTCAACCGCCGCTCGCTCAGCCCGGCCAGCGTGCTGGTGCGCCGCAGCAGCCTGGAAGACGTCTTCCTGCACCTCACCGGCCGGACGCTGGTGGACTGATGACCGCCACGCTCTCCGTCCTCGAGTACCACCTGGTCAACTATCGCCGCACCTGGCGGTCGAGCGCCCTCTCGACGCTGGTCATGCCGCTGCTCACGCTGCTGGGCTTCGGCGTCGGGGTCGGCGCCTACGTGCGCGGCGGCATCGACGGCGTGCCCTACATCGACTGGATCGTGCCCGGCCTGATCGCGTCGACGGCCATGCAGGCCGCGTTCGGCGAGGCCACCTGGCCGGTGCTGAGCTACTTCGAATGGCTCAAGGTCTATTTCGCGCAGGCCGCGGCGCCGCTGCGGGTGGCCGACATCATCGGCGGCCACCTCGCCTTCATGCTGTTCCGGGTGCTGCTGACCGCGGCCGCCTTCCTGGCCGTGGCGGCCGCCTTCGGCACGCTGCACTCGTGGTGGGCGCCGATGACCCTGCTGGTGTCGCTGCTCGTGGGCATGGCCTCGGCCGCGCCCACGATGGCCTACGCGGCCAGCATCACCAGCGACAGCTACCTGATCATCCTGATGCGGTTCGCCGTGCTGCCCATGTCGCTGTTCTCCGGGGTGTTCTTCCCGGTCGAGTCGCTGCCCGTGCTGCTGCGCTGGGTGGCCTACGTGTTCCCGCTGTGGCACGGCGTCGAGCTGAGCCGCGACGCGATGCTCGGGCTGGCCCCGGGCCTGATCGGGCTGGTGCACGTGGCCGTGCTGCTGGCCTGGTGCGCCGCGGGCTGGCTGCTGGCCAACGCCCGCTTCCGCCGAAGGCTGGTGGTCTGATCATGGTGAGTCTGGTGATGCCGCGGCTGCTGTCCTTCGAGGGCACGGGCCGGCGGGCGGCCTCGGTGACCGAGCGCAACATCTCGACGCTGCGCTCGGCCTACTGGGTGGTCATGGTGTCCGGCTTCCTCGAGCCGGTGCTCTACCTGTTCTCGATCGGGGTCGGCGTGGGCGCGCTGATCGGCGACATCACGCTGCCCGGGGGCGAGGTGGTGGGCTACGCCGAGTTCGTGGCGCCGGCCATGCTCGCGGCGTCGGCGATGACCGGCGCGCTGGCCGAGACCACGTTCAACTTCTTCGGCAAGATGAAGTTCGTCCGGCTCTACGAGGGCATCCTGGCCACGCCGGTGCGCCCGATCGAGATCGCGCTGGGCGAGCTGGCCTGGGCCATGGTCCGCGGCGTGATCTACTCGGCCGCCTTCGTGGTGATCATGACGCTCATGGGTCTCACCACCTGGAGCCGGGCGCTGGTCATGCTGCCGGCCACCCTGCTGGTGGGCCTGGCCTTCGGCGCCCTGGGCATGGCGGTGTCGACGATCATCCGCAGCTGGCAGGACTTCGATCTGATCGCGGCCGGCCAGTTCGCCCTGTTCCTGTTCTCCGGCACGTTCGTCCCGCCCACCGCCTATCCCGAGGTCGTGCGCTGGCTGATCGAGGCGACGCCGCTGTACCGCTCGGTCGACCTGATCCGGGCGCTGAGCACGGGCACGACGGGATGGCTGCAGCTGGCCGACGTGGCCTATCTGCTGGCACTGATGGTTCTGGGCCTGACGGTCGCCGGACGCCGGATGGCCAAGCAGCTCTGCAAGTAGACCGGCCGGGGGACGTTCGCGCAGGCGCCGCCCTTCTTTTCGCGCCCTCGGCCAGAACGCCGGCGTTCCCGAACGGGGAGAAGGTGGTTAAGGGAGCCTGGTGGCGGGCATCACGTCCATGGGTCGTCGGAGCACGTCACCGCGATAGTGCGGCACGTGCCGAGCGACCCGGCCGAGGACGGTGTGCGCCTGGAGGAACCACGATGAAACTGCGTCACAAGCACGACGACGAGAAGGCGAACTCCTCGCCCGACGCCGAGCGCGCCCGGACGAAGGGCGCCAAGGACTACGACGTCGCCACCACCAAGACCGGTGAGGACAAGCCGGCCGACCTGTCCGCGCCGTCGCCCGACGCCGGTCCGGACAGCCCGACCGAGCTCAAGGGCAAGGGCCTGATGGCCGCCGTGAAGCGGACGTTCAAGCAGTTCTCGGAGGACAACGTCTCCGACTGGGCCGCCGCCCTCACCTACTACGGCGTGCTGTCGATCTTCCCCGGCGCGCTGGTGCTCGTCTCGATCCTGGGCATGCTGAGCGACAACGGCCAGCAGACCGTGCAGGACACGGTGGGCGAGATCGCCAACAACCAGCAGATCGAGGACCTGGTCAACACGGTGCTCAGCCAGGTGCAGGACACGGGCGCGGCCGGCTTCGCGGCGATCGTCGGTCTGCTGCTGGCCTTCTGGTCGGCGTCGGGCTACGTGGCCGCCTTCATGCGCGCCTCGAACGCCGTCTACGACGTGCCCGAGGGCCGGCCGATCTGGAAGACCCTGCCGATCCGGGTCGGCGTCACCGCCGTCATCGGCATCATGCTCATCCTCTCGGCCGTGATCGTCGTCTTCACCGGCGACCTGGCCCAGGTGGTCGGCGAGAAGATCGGCCTCGGCGGGGTGGCCGTGACGGTGTGGAGCATCGCCAAGTGGCCGGTGCTGATCCTGCTGGTCAGCCTGATGTTCGCCATCCTCTACTGGGCCTCGCCGAACGCCAAGACCGGCGGCTTCCGCTGGGTCAGCCCGGGCGGCATCTTCGCCGTCGTGCTGTGGCTGGTCGCGTCGGGCGCCTTCGCGATCTACCTGGCCAACTTCGCCAACTACAGCAAGACGTACGGCACCCTGGGCGGTGTCATCGCCTTCCTGGTCTGGCTGTGGATCTCGAACATCGCGATCCTGCTGGGCGCCGAGCTCGACGCCGAACTCGAGCGGGGCCGCGCCATCGCCGCCGGCCACGACCCGTCGGACGAGCCGTTCCTCGAGCTGCGCGACGACCGCAAGCTCAAGAAGGGCAGCGAACAGGGCCTGAGTACGAACTGACCGAGAACGAAAGACCCCCGGCCGCCACCTCGGGCCGGGGGTCTTGTCATGCCCGGCCCCATCCGCCGGCCGGAGAGAAGCAGACCTAGGTCAACGGGCGATAACGAACCCAACTTTTGCTCCAATAGACAAAAGTTAGGAATGATCTTCGAGAAGGTATGGACTCCGGAGGCACAGCGCGCCTACTGTGACCGTCACAACACCGAGGGGTTACCCCGGTGTTAAGCGTCTCCGGAGGTTCTTCGTGCACGTCGCCGATGCTCCCCACCTGCGGGTTCTGCGCCTGCTGCGGGACGAGGGACCGGTGTCCCGGGCCGAGCTGGGGGATCGCCTCGAGCTGACCCGGCCGCGGCTGCTGGCCGAGGTCGAACGCCTCGTCGCGGCCGGCCTCATCGCCGAGGCCGGCATGGCCGCCTCCCGCGGCGGCCGGCGCTCGACGCTGGTCGAGCTGCACCCGCGCCTGCGCT
Source organism: Paractinoplanes pyxinae (assembly GCF_026626335.1). Classification (GTDB taxonomy): domain Bacteria; phylum Actinomycetota; class Actinomycetes; order Mycobacteriales; family Micromonosporaceae; genus Actinoplanes; species Actinoplanes pyxinae. Next base: position 153,785 of record NZ_JAPNTZ010000010.1, read on the forward strand.
TCGCCGCCGTCGACCTCGGGGCCAGCTCGATCGACATAGAGGTCACCAACGGCCGGCTCGAGCCGGTGGCGACCTACCGCGAGTCGGCCGACATCCGCTCGGGGCCGCGGCAGATACTGCAACGGGTCAACGAGCTGCTGCACAAGGCTCGCACCGACGGCGCCTACGACCGGCTCGACGCGGTCGGCATCGGCGTCCCCGGCCCGGTCAGCTTTCGCGACGGCGTCCCGGTGTCGCCCCCGATCATGCCGGGGTGGGACCGCTATCCCGTACGGGAACTGCTCGCCCGCGAGCACGGGTGCCCGGCCGTCGTCGACAACGACGTGAACATCATGGCCATCGGCGAGCGGCACGGCGGCGTCGCCCACTCGGTCGACGACTTCCTGTTCGTCAAGATCGGCACGGGCATCGGCTGCGGCATCCACCTGGGCGGCACGGTCTACCGCGGGGTCGACGGCTGCGCGGGCGACATCGGCCACATCCAGGTCGACCCCAACGGCCCGGTCTGCTCGTGCGGCAACACCGGCTGCCTCGAGGCCCTGTTCAGCGGCTTCGCCCTGGCCCGGGACGCGCTGGCCGCGGCCCGCTCCGGCGAGTCCCCGGCCCTGGCCGAGCGCCTCGCCGCCTACCAGGCCGCGCTGCAGGCGGCCGGCGAGGCCGCGGGCGAGGGCGACGACGGCCCCGAGCCGGCGGTCCACATCTCGGCCCGCGACGTGGCCGACGGCGCCGCCGAGGGCGACGTCACCTGCATCCGCCTGATCCGCGAGGGTGGCCGCCGCGTCGGCGGCGTCCTGGCCACCCTGGTGTCCTTCTCCAACCCTTCGATGATTGTCATCGGCGGCGGCCTGGCCCTGCTGGGTCACGTGCTGCTCGCCGAGATCCGCAGTGTGGTCTACCGCCGGTCGCTGCCCCTGGCCACCGGCAACCTTCCCGTTGTCCTTTCGGAGCTGGGCAGCCGGGCCGGCGTCACCGGCGCCGCCGTGCTGGCCAGCGACACGGCTTTCGAGCAGGCATCATGACCATTCCCGCCCCGCGTGAAGACCTCAAATCCGACAACGACGTGCCGGTCCCGCCGGACAGCACCGACGGCGAGGGCCCCGGCGACGTGGTCCTGCGCCTGACCGACGTGGTCAAGACCTTCCCGGGCGTCCGCGCCCTCGACGGCGTGCAGCTCGAGGTGCGCGCCGGCGAGGTGCACTGCCTGCTCGGGCAGAACGGCGCCGGCAAGTCCACGCTGATCAAGACGCTGGCCGGCGTGCACCACGCCGACGGCGGCGAGATCACCTGGCTGGGCGAGCCCTTCGCGCCGGCCACGCCGCAGGCCGCCATGCGGGCCGGCATCGCCACCATCTATCAGGAGCTCGACCTCGTCGACGACCTTTCCGTCGCCGAGAACGCCTTCCTGGGCCACGAGGACAGCCGGCTCGGCTTCACCCGCCGGCGCTCCACGGCCGCCAAGACCCGGGAGATCCTGTCCCGGCTCGGCCACGGCGAGATTCCGCCGCGGCAGGCAGTGCGCTCGCTGCCGGCCGCCGGCAAACAGGTCGTCAGCATGGCCCGTGCGCTCTCGCACGACGCCCGGCTGATCGTCATGGACGAGCCCAGCGCTGTGCTCGCTCATGATGAGGTGGAAAACCTGTTCCGGATCATCCGGGAGCTCACCGCCCAGGGCATCGCGGTCATCTACATCTCGCACCGGCTCGAAGAGATCCGCGAGATCGGCGACCGGGTGACCGTGCTCAAGGACGGCCGCACCACCGCGGCCAACCTGCCGGCCCGGTCCACCCCGACTCGCGACCTGGTCAGCCGGATGACCGGCCGCACCATCGAGTACGTCTTCCCGCCCCGCCGCCCGGCCGAGCAGCGCGACCCGCTGCTGGTCGTCGACGGTCTGAGCCGCACCGGCGAATTCGCCGACGCGAGCCTGACCGTCGCCCCCGGCGAGATCGTCGGCATCGCCGGCCTGGTCGGGTCGGGCCGCTCCGAGCTGCTCGAGACGATCTTCGGCGCGCGCCGGGCCGACTCCGGCACCGTCACCCTCGACGGCAAGCGGATCACCAGCGTCGGCAGCGCGGTCCGCAAGGGCATGGGCATGGCGCCCGAGGAGCGCAAGAGCCAGGCCCTGCTGCTCGACGAGCCGGTCTACAAGAACATGACGCTCGCGTCGTTCAGCACCTTCGCCAAGGCCGGGTTCACCGACGCCGGCGGTGAGCGCAAGGCCGCCGAACGGACGGCCGAAGCGCTCGAACTGCGGCCGCGCGACGTGAGCCGTCCGATCCGGACGCTCTCCGGCGGCAACCAGCAGAAGGTCGTCGTCGGCCGGTGGCTGCTCGAGGACACGAAGCTGCTGCTGCTCGACGAGCCCACCCGCGGTGTCGACGTCGGCGCCCGGGCCGAGCTCTACCAGGTCATCCACGACCTGGCCGAGCGGGGCGTGGGGGTGCTGCTGGTCTCCAGCGAGGTGCCCGAGGTGCTCGGTCTGGCCGACCGGGTGCTGGTGATGCGCGAGGGCCGGATCATCCACGAGGCCCCGGCCGGGGCGATCGACGAGGACGCCGTCCTCGACATGATCATGGCCGGTTCGCTCACGACTGAGTCCATTCTGGAAGGGGAGCCAGCATGACTACCCAGACGGCGCCCCCTGAGGCGCCCGCCAAGCAGGAACGCCGCAAGCTCGACGAGAACACCCTGCGCAATCTGGGGCTCGTCGGCGTGCTGGTCCTCCTGATCGTGGTCGGCATCATCACGAAGCCCGACCTCTACAGCGACCCGACCTGGGTCAAGAACAACTTCCTGACGATCCTGCAGCAGGCGTCGGCGATCGGCGTGGTCACGGTCGGCATGACCTTCGTGATCATCGGGGGCGGCATCGACCTGTCGGTCGGCGCGATCATCGCCCTGGCCGGGGTCTGGGCCACCACGCTGGCGACCCAGAGCTACGGCGCGGGCGGCATGATCTTCACGGCGCTGGTCGTGGGAATCGCGGTCGGCCTCGTCAACGGGGTCCTCATCTCGTACGGGAAATTGGTGCCCTTCATCGCGACACTGGCGATGCTGGTGGCCGCCCGGGGCCTGGCCGCGCAGATCTCGGCCAAGCAGACCCAGGTCTCGGCCAACGACTTCATCAACAGCCTGGCCAGCGAGCGCCTGCTCGGCATCCCGCTGCTGGTCTGGATCCTCTTCCTGGTCGTCGCCGCGGGCTGGGTGCTGCTCAACCGCACAACCTTCGGCCGGCGCACGGTCGCGGTCGGCGGCAACCCGGAGGCGGCCCGCCTGGCCGGCATCAACGTCAAGCGGCACACGCTGCTGCTCTACGCGCTGTCCGGCCTCTGCTGCGGCATCGCCGCGATCATGCTGACCTCGCAGGCGACCAGCGCCCAGGCGGCCATGGCCAACCTGTACGAACTGGACGCGATCGCCGCCGCGATCATCGGTGGCACGCTGCTCAGCGGCGGCCGCGGCACCATCGTCGGCGCCCTCTTCGGGGTGCTGGTCTTCTCCACCATCACCAACCTGTTCGCCATCAACAACCTCTCCACCGAGGTCCAGAACATGGTGAAGGGCGCGATCATCGTGCTCGCCGTCCTGATCCAGCAGTTCCGCTACAAGTCACTGACGCAACTGTTCAAGCGCTGATCTTTCTTCGCCCGGATCCGCCCGGCCGGGCACCCCCTTGGAGGAATCATGTCCGCTTTGTCCCGTAGGCGCATTCTGTTCGGCGGCGCGGCCGTCGGCGCCGGCGCCCTCCTCACCGCCTGCACGAGCAACGAGCCCGAGAACAACGCGCAGGTGAACACCAACACCGACGCGAGCGCCAACCCGAACGCGGCCGCCGGCGAGAAGGTCGTCATCGGCTTCTCGGCCCCGGCCGCCGACCACGGCTGGCTCGCGGCCATCACCAACAACGCCAAGGCGCAGGCCGCTGCCTACCCCGACGTGGAGTTCAAGCCGGTCGAGTCGGGGGCCGACGCGGCCGCCCAGCGCGCCGCCATCTCGACGCTGGTGGCCCAGAAGCCCACCGTGATCGTGATGCTCCCGGCCGACGGCAAGGAGCTCGACGCGGCCGGCCTCGAGGCCATGCGGGCCGGCATCCCGGTCATCAACCTCGACCGCGCCTTCCCGTCCCGGGCCGCCTTCCGCCTGCAGATCAAGGGCGACAACTTCGGCATGGGCACGGCCGCCGGTCACTACATCGGCAACCAGCTCAAGGCCAAGGGCGTGACCAACCCGATCATCGGCGAGATCCCGGGCATCGACTCGCTCGAGCTCACCCAGGAGCGCAGCGAGGGCTTCAAGGTCGCGCTGGCCGAGTTCGGCTTCAAGGTGGCCAACCGGCGCCCGGCCGAGTTCACCGCCGACTCCGGCCAGGCCGCCGCGACCGCCCTGCTGCAGGCGCTGCCCAAGATGGACGCCCTCTGGAACCACGACGACGACCAGGGCATCGGTGTGCTGGCGGCGATCAAGCAGACCAACCGCAGCGAGTTCTTCATGGTCGGCGGGGCCGGCTCGAAGGCGGCCATCGACGCCATCAAGGCCGACAACTCGGTGCTCAAGGCGACAGTGACCTACAGCCCGTCGATGGCGTCCTCGGCGATCTCGCTGGCCCGCCTCATCGGCCAGGGCAAGGGCATGAGCGACCTGGTCGAGCTGCAGGTGCCCCAGGAGATCACCCTCGCCTCCGAGACGATCACCAAGGACAACGCCGATCAGTACGCCAAGCTCGGCTTCTGATCCGCGCTCAACCATAGGAGGTTCGATGTCGGAGCAGCTGCGGGTCGGCATGGTCGGCTACGCGTTCATGGGCGCCACCCATTCGGTGGCCTGGCGCACCGTCAACCATGCCTTCGACCTGCCGCTGTCGGCACAGATGACCGCGGTGAGCGGCCGTTCCCCGGAAGGGGTGGCGGCCGCCGCCGAGAAGCTCGGATGGGCCGGGCACACCACCGACTGGCGCACGCTGATCGATCGGGACGACATCGACCTGATCGACATCTGCACCCCGGGCGACACCCACGCCGAGATCGCGCTGGCCGCGCTGGCCGCCGGCAAGCACGTGCTCTGCGAGAAGCCGCTGGCCAACTCGGTGGCCGAGGCCCGTGAAATGGCCGCGGCGGCAGCGAAGGCCGCCAATTCCGGCGTACGGGCCATGTGTGCCTTCAATTACCGCCGGGTGCCCGCCGTGGCCCTGATGCGCAAGCTCGTCCAGGACGGGCGCATCGGCGCCATCCGGCACGTCCGGGCCAGCTATCTGCAGGACTGGATCGTCGACCCGCAGTTCCCGCTGGTCTGGCGCCTGCAGAAAGAGCTGGCGGGCTCGGGCGCGCTGGGCGACATCGGCGCCCACATCATCGACCTGACCCAGTTCGTGACCGGCCAGTCGATCAGCTCGGTGTCGGCGCTGACCGAGACGTTCGTCAAGCAGCGCCCGCTCACCTCCGGCTCGTCCGGGCTGTCGGCGTCGTCCGACGGCAGCAATCTGGGCGACGTGACGGTCGACGACGCGGCCCTGTTCCTGGCCCGGCTCGACGGGGGAGCCGTGGCCACGTACGAGGCGACGCGCTTCGCGACCGGTCACAAGAACGCGCTGCGGGTCGAGCTGAACGGCTCGCTGGGTTCGCTGGCGTTCGACTTCGAGCGGCTCAACGAGCTCGAGTTCTACGACGCCACGCTGCCCACGGCCGAGCAGGGCTTCAGCCTGATCCAGGTGACCGAGCCCGACCACCCGTACATGTCGGCGTGGTGGCCGCCCGGTCACGGCATCGGCTACGAGCACACCTTCACCCACGAGGTGCGCGACCTGATCGAGGCGATCGCCACCGGTCAGCAACCGACCCCGTCGTTCGCCGACGCGCTGCAGGTGCAGCTGGTGCTGGACGCGGTCAGCCGCTCGGCCGAGTCGGCTCAATGGACCACTGTGGAACCGGCCCTGGAGCCGGCCGCTTAGTGCTTTCCCGTGACCGGAGCCGCAGTCCGGCCCCCGGTCACGAGAAACGCCTCAGAGAACGTCCGTCGCGGGCCGGCGAGGGACGGCGCGGTTGCGCCCCGCGCCGGCCGGCCCGTGACGGAGCATTCCGCCGGCCAGGAGAGCGTCCAGCGTCTCCGCGTCGGCCCAGCCGTTGACCGCGACCTCGCCGGACGCGGTCACCGTCACCTCGAGCCGATCGGGCAAGGCCGCGGCCTCGCGCATCCGGTCGGTCAGGTGCAGGAACTGCTGGTTGGTGGAGCCGACCCAGGGCCGGTTGTGGTCGATCAGATCCCGCCGGAACGGGCCGGCCACCAGCAGGTCGGTGGCCGCCAGCAGGGGCGCCGCGTCGTCCCGGCGCCGCAGATCCTCGTACTCGTAGCCGGTGAACGTCATGACCGTGCGCCCGGCCTCGCGGACGCCGACGGCCACCGCGGCCAGGGCGGTCGCCTGCTCGAACGGCTCGCCGCCGAGCAGAGTGAGCCCTTCGGTGTTCGCCGCCAGCACCCGACCAATCAATTCGGACGGTGGCACGAGCACGCCGCCGCGCGCCCCGAACAGATGCGGGTTGAAGCAGCCCGGGCAGCGGATCGTGCAGCCCTGCACCCAGATGGCGGTGCGTTCCCCCGGACCCTCGGCCGTGGTGCGGTCGAGGAACCGGGCCAGTCGAACGGGTGGCGGCTCAGACATCGACAATGCGGCCGAACGGTCCGGGCTGATCGGGTTCCGGTGGGGGCGGGGTGACGACGATCCGGTCGCGGACGGCCACCAACTCGTGCGGGGCGAGCCCGGCCGCGGCGGCGAAGTCGTTGAGGGTGACAAAACCACCCCGCGATTGCCGTACGGCGAGCACGTGGGCGACGCGTTCGGGGTTGAAGTGGGGGAGGGTGGCCAGCCGCGCCGCGTCGGCCGTGTTCACCTCGACCGGGCCGGGGTTGTACGGCTGCGGGCCCGCATGGAATGACGGCGCGGTGTTGTACGGCTGCGGGCCTGTGGTTCCCGGCTCTTGCGGGCCGGCGTAGTACGCCTGCGGGCCTGTGGTTTTCGGCTCGGGCGGGCCGGCGTAGTACTGCTGCGGGCCGGGGACCAGGCCGTGCATCTGCGGGGGCAGCGGCGGTGCGGGCGGCGCCGGGTTCCAGCCCATCGGCGGCGGCTGGGCCTGGGAGTACCAGGGGCGGTAGCCGGCCCGCCAGCGGAGCCAGGCCGGGTTGATGATCAACGCGTGGACGACGCTGGCGGCCCACATCGCGAAGAAGATCGCGTACGAGACGTCTTCTTGAGTCGAGCCGTCGGCCGACTCCCCGCCGAGGATGAAGAAGACCCAGGCCACCACGCTGTACGCGACACCGGGGATCCACCACTGCGGCTTGCGGGCGCGGATGCCCACGTACAGGAAGCCGGCCGCGCCCAGGCAGCCGAAGCTGAGGATCGGCGCCAGCACCCAGACGCTGTGCCCGAGCCGCCACGACAACTTGGCCGCCGGACCGTTCGGCGGCGGTGGCTGAGAGCCCGGTTCAGGCGGGGTCCACGTCACGGTTCACCTGCTGTTCCTGCGCTTGCTCATGCGTACGGTGGAAGTCGGCGGTAAAGGCGCTGGAGGTCACCTGGCCGCCGATCAGATCCTCGAGAACGGCGATGTAGTCGAGGCAGCGGTCGCCGAGGATGTCCACGGTCTCGGCGGTGACCTGGCCGTCGCCGGTCACCGTCACGACGATACGAGGGTTTGTCACCTGCGCTCCTGCCCGACCTCGAAGACCAGCCGCACGCTGGCGTCCTCGTTCACCGACTCCGATTCGAGCCGCAGCCCGGCCGCCGGCGCCTGCTCCCGCAGCCGGGTCAGCACCGCCTGCTGCACCTGACGCCCGTACGCGGCGTCGACGGCCAGCACCAGATCGACCGCCCGCGGCTGATCCAGGCCCTCGACGTGCGCGGCCCAGATGCCGTCGGCGCCCCGCGTGAAGGTGGCGGTGGCCTGGCTCAAGGTGGCGGTGAGCGCGTCACCGTTCGTGCTGACCGACGCGCCCATGTCACGCAGGGCAGCCGCGAGCAGCGTGACGTCCCGCATCCGGGTCTGCACCTGCACCGTCCGCCCGTCGGCCGAGCGCCCGGCCGCGGCCTGCACGGCGGCCACCCCGGCCATCGCCAGCGGCACCAACAACAAAGACACACTCACCATGAGCTCCCGGAGTTGTTGCTGAGATCCCAGTCGTCGTTGGCGGTCGCCGAAACCGCCCGGTTGCTCGCCCACCCGCGCAGGGCCTCGATCCGCTCGGCCTGGGTGACGCTGAGCGGGACGATGCTCATCACCGCGCGGACCAGGTCGTCGCGGCCCAGCGGCCGGCGTTCCGAGAACGCGTCGAACAGGGCCGCCGTGACCGCCTGCTCGATCTCGGCGCCCGAGTAGCCGCCGGTCAACCCGGCCAGCTCGGTCAGCAGCTCGTCGGTGACGGCCAGCTCCCCGGCGGCCCGGCGGTGGCTCAGAGCCCGCCCCAGGTGCACCCGCCACACCGCGACCCGCTCCGAGCGGCTGGGCAGGTCGACGAAGAAGGTCTCGTCGAACCGTCCCTTGCGGAGCAGTTCGGGCGGCAGCCCCTCGAAGTCGTTGGCCGTGGCGATCACGAAGACCGGCGCGTTCTTCTCCTGCATCCAGGTCAGGAACGTGCCGAAGACCCGGGCCCCGGTGCCGGAATCGCCGCCGGCGCCGCCCGCGAAGCCCTTCTCGATCTCGTCGACCCACAGGACGCAGGGCGCCACCGCCTCGGCCGTGCGCAACGCCGTACGCATGTTGTGCTCGCTCGAACCGACCAGACCCGAGAACACCCGTCCGATGTCGAACCGCAGCAGCGGCAGCCCCCACGCGGTGGCCATGGCCTTGGCCGTGAGCGACTTGCCGCAGCCGGGCACACCCGTGATCAGCACGCCGCGCGGGGCGGGCAGACCGTACTCGGCCGCCTCGGCCAGCCACGAGCCGTTCCGTTTGACCAGCCAGCTCTTGAGCTTCTGAAGGCCGCCGACGTCGTCCAGCACGATGTCGGTGCTCACGAACTCGAGCACACCCGACTTGCGCACGGTCTGGCGTTTCTCGTCGTGCACGATCTCGAGGTCGGCCAGATCGAGCACGGCGTCGTTGACCATGGCCCGGGCGTACGCGTTCTCGGCCTCCTGCATGGTCAGCCCCAGTGCCGCCGCCACGAAGCGTTCCCGCTGCTCCTCGTCCAGCGCGATCCGCAGCCGGCCCGACCCGAGGTTCGACCGGATCATCGCCTCCAGCAGGCTGCGCAGCTCGGCCTGGCCCGGCAGCGGGAAGTCGACGATCGTCACGTCCTTGCTGAGCTCGGCCGGGATGTGCAGCACCGGCGAGACCAGCACGAGACAGCGCGGGCTGCGGCCGGCCCGGAACGCCTGAGCGACGTCGCGCAGCCGCCGCACGAGCTCCATGTTCTGCGGGTACTGCCCGTCCTGGTGCAGCGGGTGCAGGTCGCGGAAGACGAACACGGCCGGCTCGTCGACACGCTGGATCGCCTGCAGGGCGTCGGTGGCCCGCTCGGCGCCGGCCCGGGCCTTGCCGTCGGGCTGGATCAGGCCGCCGGTCACCGACCAGCTCCACACGGCCCGCGGGACGCGCACGAGCGCGCCGTCGCCGGCGAGGGCGGCGATCTGGTGAAGGGCGCGCTGTTCCTCGTACGTCTCGAGGTAGAGGATGGGGAAGCGGGCCTTCAGCAGCTGCGCCAACGTCTCACCGAACGACCTGCTCACGCCCCGACATTACGGCACCGACCTAAGGCCGCTGATAACCGCAGACCTCGTAGAGCCAGTGGTCGTAGTAGTGCCGGACGGCGTCGCGGTCGTGGTGGTCGAGGGTCAGCCACTCGCGGGCGGCGTCGGCGGCCCGGTCGTGTTCCCACTCGTTCTCGCCGAGGCACCCCCAGACCAGATAGAGGCTGGTGGCGAACTCCTCGGTCTCGAGGTGGTCGTGCAGGGCGGCCAGGATCGCGGCGGCCGGAACCGAAGGATCGTCGGCCACGGCCACCCGGCTCATCAGCGGGCGCAGCTCGTCGAGGTAGGCGGGCGCCCGGCGCTGATCACTCACATGCGAACCATGACACGACTACGTAGCGAAGTGATTGCCGGTCTCACACCTCGGGGTGATGCGATGTCACCCGTTCACGAGGCGGGTCAGGTTGGTCAGGCTCGTGACCAGTGCGGTCGTGTAGCCGAGAATCCGCCCGGCCCACTTGACCACGGCCGAGGCGATCTGGGCGGCGACGATGGGGATGGTCACCACCAGCAAGGCCTCGGCGGCCCAGACGATCACCCGCGCCACCAGGTCGGCGATCAGGTCCCGGACGAGATCGCGGGTGAACATGACCAGGTTGCCGGCCGCCTGCGTGGACGCCGACATGGTGGCCGCCAGCGACGACAGCCCGCCCAGCGCGTCGACGTTGTTGGCCATCAGACTCTGGTACGTCATCGCCGCCGGCCCGGTCCAGTCGGGCACGTCGGCGGCCAGGGCACCCTGCAGGTCGGCCGACATGGCGGCCAGCTCGCCGGCCATGTTCTGCCAGGTGGCGGCATGCGCGGCGACCCGGTCGGGCATGCCGGCCAGCTTGTCCAGCACCTCCCGCAGCGGCTCGAAGTACTCCATGGCCCAGCCCAGCCCGTTGGCCAGCAGCGTGCTGAACGGGTCGAGCACGGCCGAGGCGGCCTCGAGCGCGAACGCCCCGCCGGCCAGCGCCTGGTCGACCCAGCTGCCGCCCGCGATCGACTGCTGCAGCCCCTGGAAGCTGTCCACCAGCGAGGCGCCGGACGTGCCCGGCCCGGTCGACGCGACAGCGATCAGGTTCGTCATCACAGACCACCGGCCTTACGCAGGCGGTTCGCCGCGTCGTCGTCGGCGCGCTCGTAGTCCTGGCTGGTGCGGATGAGAGCGTCCGAGGCCAGGCGGAGGTTCTCTTCGACGTACGCGTAGAGCTCGTCCTGTTTGGCGTGCCGGGACTCGAGAATGCCGGCCATCCAGCCGCAGAGCAGCCCGTACGCGGCGTCGTCCTGCACAATGGCCGAGCTCGCCGACTTCACCGCGGCGAACCGCTGCTGAATAGCGTCGATCTTCGTGGCGTGGGCCCGGATCTGCTGCGCGTCGACCTGGAAGCCGTCACTCATCGCGCGCCCCGCCCAACTGCTGCTCGATCCGCTGCCCGATCACGCGGCCGGCCGTCGAATCGGGCCCCATCGTCTCGTCGATGATCTGCCGGCTGAGCTCGGCCGCCTTGCGCCGCGCGCGGCCGAGGGCGGTGAGAACGGCCCGCGAGACAACGTCGGGGGCGACCCGCTGGATGCGCTCGGTGAACGTCACGTCGATCAGCATGCCGCTGGAATCGATGGTCACCTCGACCAGCCCGTTGCCGTCGACGGCGCTGATCCGCAGGTCACCCAGCCGGTCGGCCATGGCCTGGGTGGCCGCGGCGGCCCGGTCGACGCGCCCCTTCCAGTCGCGCAGATATTCGCGCGAACTGTCCGGGTCCAGCAGAGGCTCGGTCATTTCTTCTTTCTACCGCGCCCCGTCAATCATCGATGTCCCGCCTCGTCCAGCACCTCACGCAGGATCCGGGCGACCTCCCACAGAAACACCGCCGCCCCGGAGTCAGTCGGGTCGTGGTCCAAGCCCTTGTTCGCGTCGCCCTCGACGAGGTCGAGCAGTGTGTACTTGGGTTGTTCCGTGGTGAGAACCCACTCGAGCGCCTCCAGCTCCTGCCGGAGGTACCGGGTCGAGTGGGTGGCCACGCTTGCCATGTCCGCGCGCACCTCGTCAAGATCGACGGCGTCCTCGACGTAGGTCTGCAGCAGGTCGCGCACCTTCCGCAGCGGATCCCGGGCGTCCTGCTCGGCCATCCGAGCTCGAAACTGCTCCTCGATCTGCGCTCTTGTCCGGTCGTGCGGCGGCTCGGTCACCGTCCTATCCCGCCTCGGCGAGGACCCCGCGGAGGATGTCGGCCACCTGCCGGAGGAACACTGCGGCGCCGGCGTCGGTAGGGTCGTCGTCCAAGCCGATGTTGGCATCACTCTCGACCAGGTGGAGCAGTGTGCCCGGCGGGAGGTCGGCCTCGAGGGCCCACTCGAGGGCTTCGAGTTGCTGCCGCAAGTAGCGGGTGGTGTAGCCGGCCGCATCCACCATCTCGGCGCGTGTCTGGTCGAGCCCGTCGGTGTCCAGCACGAAGCCCCGCAGCAGGTCTTGCACCTTCTGCAACGGGGTGCGGGCGTCCCGCTCGGCCCTGCGGGCGCGCATCGGCTCAGGGAGCTGGCTCTGATCCACGGCCCTACAGTAATCCGGACGGGAAAGCGGTAACGATGAACGGCTGCGGTGGATCCGAGCCCGGCACGACGTTGATGCGGACGGTGATCAAGCTGGTCGCTCGGTACTCGGCCTGGCGCGGACCGGCGCCGAACATGCCCTTGTTGTAATAGCCCTCGCCGACTCGATGGTGGGCGTCGAATCCGCCCTCGTGGCGACCACCCTCCGCCAGGTCGCTGCGAATGGTTTCCCAGTTCTCCCGCACGTAGCGGTTGACCTCACGGTTCATGGTCGTGTGGTCGGTCCACTTGAACGCCTGGTTCTCCGGGCGCGGCCACGGCGGATCACCATAGACGCGCCCTTCGACGGTTCGCGTGGTCGGATCACGCCGCAGAGGCACGTCGGGCCCGTGCCGTTCAACTGTGTGCGCGCCGTTGGTGTCGAAGGCGTCGTCGTTGCGGGCGAGGTTGAACGTCGGCGGTGTGTCGCCCAGCTGGTCGTAGCGTTTCATCATCGCGCTGAGCTCGAGGTCGTCGGTCGAGGGCGTCGATGAGGCCGGGCCGCCGGACTGGCCGTTGGCGGCGGCCGTGTTGTGGCCCGCGCCGGCTCGGCCCTGGTGGGCTACCTGGTGTGTTGACTGCTGGGCGGCGGCGATGTTGCCGGCCGGGCGGGGGCCACCGGCGCCGTGGGGGCGAGGGCCGCCGCTGGACGGCGGGTCCGGGGTGTCGCCGCCGGAGCCGCCGTGACTTCGGGGTCGGGTCGGCACAGGTGGGTCCGTTCATCGCCGCTGGTCACTGGGTCGCGGGCAGCGTAACAACTGACGGCAATCGATCCGCGCCTCGCATTGTGGATCTTTGCGGTGCGGAACGGTGGAATGCGATCAAGGAAACAAGGCGGAGAAACAGTCGGAAAGACGACCCGGGTGGGACGAGCGTCACGGCTATCGGCCGTTCGGCGAGAAAAGGGTCACATCCGCGCTATGGCGCCGCGCCGGCGACTATTCGTAGGCTGTCCGGGACTTGTGGCGCCGGGCTGGGAAAGAGTTGAGAACACTGACCACGGCGGGCCGCACGATCGTCGCGGACATCCCGGTGAATCGTGTTGTCTCGCTCCCCGAGATCGATATCGATGATCTCGCGCAGGTGCTGGCCGGTGAGCCCGGCGAATTGGCGCCCCTTGTGACTCGCGTTCCGGATTCGTGCAACTCGCCCGGTGCTTTCGCCGGGGCCGCGGTGGCCGAGCTGGAAAGGGCCGCCGTCGGGCTGTTGCCGGCCTGGCTGCCCGGAACCGGCGAGAGCCGGCCCGACCTCGGTGGTCTCGCCGCCGCCCGGCTGCTCGCGGCCGAACTCGCCCGCCGGGGCCGCTACCCGCGGACGTTCCTGACCGACCTCGCCGTCCTGGCTCTCACCGGCCGCCGTCCGCTGGCGGCGCCGCTGCCCTTGCGGATCCGCGCGCGGGAGCTGGCCCGGCTGGTCGCGGTGGCTTTCGGCCGGCGCCGCACGGTGCTTCTGGTCGAAGGGGGCGACGGGCCAAATGGCGAGGCGGTGGTGGCCGGCGCCGAGTGGCTGGTCAGCAGCGGCGGGCCCGCCGTGTGGTTGCTCGGCACGACGAGCGAGCGAGTTCCCGCCGTACGCGTGGGAATGCCCGCTGGCAAAGGCAGTGTCGCCGTGGCGGGCCGGCCCCATCCCGGGAGCACGGTCGAAGCCGCCCTCGAGGCCGCGCTGGCGCTGGAGTCGTGGGCGACCGGCCGCCGCTGGAATCAGGATTACCGGTCGAATGCGCTCACCCCGCCCGTACGGCTGGATCTGTGGTGGCCCGCGGAAAGGTGCGTCGTCGAGATAGACGGGCCGGAACACTGCCGGCCCGACCGCTATGAGCTCGACCGCCGCCGCGATGTGCGACTGACTTTGGACGGTTACGCCGTTCTGCGTTTCACCAATGCCCGAATCATTCATGACGTCGGCGCCGTGGTTCATGAGATAGGCACCTTTGTGCGGGCTCAGCGGCGCGACACAGCGGAAGGAAACAATCATGGCCGGCGATGATCTGACCCCGTCCGAGGGCGCGATCCTCATGGTGCTGATGGTCGAGGCCCGCGAGGTGCTGAACACCGAGCTCAAAGCGAAGTACGGCCTCGACGTACGCAAGGAACAGCGCGACAAACTCGCCCGCCTGCACTACGTCTCGAGCCGCCGCAGCGGCCGCACGGTCGCGATGCAGCTGGACGACAAGGGCTGGGTGCGGATGCAGAGCGACTTCGACTTCAACGCGCGCGGGGCCAAGGCCCTGGGAGCTGCACTGACCGCCCTGCACACCCACCTGCGCGAGCGCGTTCTCGACCGCAGCGGCGCCGCCAACCTGACCGAACTGTTCGCCCGGACGGACATGCGCGCGCCCGCCGGCGACCTGAGCGCGCGCATCGCCGGCACCTATCGGGCGCTGGCCGACGAGCCGGGAGCGTGGGTGAGCCTGCGCCGGTTGCGCCCGTTCTTCGCCGACGTGCCGCGGGCCGAGCTGGACGAGGCGCTGGGCGAGCTGAGCGACAGCGGCCGGGCCAACATCGTGCCGGAATCCAACCAGCAGACGCTCACCGCGGCCGACCGCGACGCGGCTCTGCGTCTGGGCGGTCAGGAGAACCACCTGCTGGCGATCGGGGTCTGATGAACGAAGCGGAACTGAAGGCCCTGGAATCGCTCCGCTTCGACTGGGCGCCGGTGCCCGACGACATCTGGCGTCCGTTGCCGTTTCACGTCGACGGCCTGCACCTGCCGGTCCTTCGAACTATCGCGGACGGCGTACGAGATGCGGAGAGAAGCCCGGCGGCGAGTCCGATCGGCCTGGTGATGCAGGGACAGCGCGGTTCGGGCAAGACCCACCTGCTGGGGCGGGTCCGGGAGCAGGTGCACGAGCAGGGCGGCTACTTCTTCCTGGTCGGCCTGCTGGACGCGGGCAGCTTCTGGGACAGCGTCCGGATGGCGATGCTCGACGGCCTGGCCCGGCCGGTTCCGGGCACGAACGACACCCAGCTGACCCTCCTGCTGCGGCGTCTGTCGGAAAGGGTGGGCGCGCCCAGGCGGTCGCGCCGCGCCTTCATGGGGCAGACCGACCTGACCCGCGAGGATGTCGACGCGTTCATCAAAGGTCTCGGCGACCACGACCGCCAGGTCGCCCACTCGAGCCAGGAGACCGCGCGGGCGCTGGCCCTGCGCGCGTCCGAGAACGTGGCGCACCGGGATCTGGCCGACAACTACTTCAACTCGGGTGAGGAGAACGAGCCGGGCGAGCGCCACGAGTGGGGGATGCGCCGCGCGCCGCGGCCGGCGCACCTCATCGTGCAGGACCTGTCGTGGCTGCTGGCGCTGACCGGCCCGTCGGTGATCGCCATCGACCAGGTCGACACGCTCATCGCCCAGGTCGCGCTGCAGGGCGACGCCGCGGCGCCGTACGTCGAGCCCGAGCAGGCGCTGATGCTGGCCCGCATGGCCGACGGCCTGATGATGCTGCGGCAGATCACCCGGCGCACCCTCACCGTCCTGGCCTGCATCCCGACGTCGTGGACGATCATCAGGACGACCGCGGCCGACACGGTGGCCGACCGTTTCCGGCAGACGCCGCAGCTCATGCGCATCAACGACGACGACCTGGCCCGGGCCATCATCGAGAAGCGGTTCCGGATGCGCTTCGCCGAGCTCGGGTTCGAACCGCCGTTCCCGACCTGGCCCGTCGCGCCGGAGGCCTTCGACCAGGCCGGTCGCTTCACCCCGAGGCAGTTGCTGCGGGCCATCGACGACCACGTCACCGAGTGCCTCGAGGCCGGCGAGGTCCGCATCCTCCGGCAGCTGGGCGAGACGGCCACCCCGAAGCCGCGCGTTCGTCCGGGCGGCGACCTCGACGCGTACGACCAAAGGTTCGCCGAGTTGCGGGCGAAGGCCGACGTCATGACGCCGCTGACGCGCGACAACGAGGACCAGGCCGTGCCGCCGCTGCTGGCCGCCGCGCTCACGGCGTGGGCCCTCGAACGCGGCGACGCGGGCGACGCGTTCAGCGTGGACCCGCCGCCGAGCAGCGATCCGCCGCTGCACGCCCGGTTGCGTCTCCTCCTCGACGAGCAGACGGACGACCAGGCGCACTGGTGCTTCCGGGCGATCAGCGCCGAGCATCACCACAGCGCGGCGCTGTCCCGGATCCGCAAGGCGTCCATGGCGTCCGCCGTCGACGCGGGCACCCCGAAGCGGCGGCTTTTCCTGCTGCGTAACGGGAAATGGGCGGCGGGGGAGCGGACCCGGGCGGCCGTCGCGGCCCTGGAAGCGGCCGGTGGAAGGACGCTGACCCTGAGCGAGGACGACCTGCGGACGATGTCGGCCCTCCAGGTCATGCTGGCCGAAGCCACAATGGACATACGCGGTTGGCTGACCGAACGCCGTCCGGCTCACGGGTTGATCTTCGTCCAACAAGCTTTGTCCGATGTCGACAGTTGGACATCGGCGCCCCCGCCTCGGGCAACCGAGCCTGCTCCGCCGTCCGTTCCGCCGTCTGCGCCGGCTCTTGCGGAGCCCGGGTTCACGGTCGGATACGACTACCACGACGGCACAGCGGCGCGGCTGCCGTTGGAGGCGCTGCGCAAACACGCGACCATCTTCGCGGGCTCGGGGTCGGGCAAGACGGTGCTGATCCGGCGCATCGTCGAGGAATGTGCGCTGCAGGGCGTGTCGGCGATCGTGCTCGACCCGAACAACGACCTGGCCCGGCTCGGTGACGGCTGGCCCGCGCCGCCCGCGCAATGGGGACCGGACGACGCCGCCCGGGCTGCCGAATACCTGGCCGGCGCCGACGTCGTCGTGTGGACGCCGCGCCGGGCCTCGGGCCGCCCGCTGAGCTTCCAGCCGCTGCCCGACTTCGCCGGCGTGCGCGACGACGAGGACGAGTTCCACGAGGCGGTCGAGGCCGCCGTCGCGTCGCTGACGCCCCGGGCAGGGCTCACCGGCCGTACGAACAAAACGCAGTTGGGTCTGGCCGTTCTGCGCAAAGCCGTCGAGCATTACGGACGGCGGGGCGGCAGCCGCCTCCAAGGCCTGATCGACACGCTGGGCAACCTGCCCGACGGCATCATCGACATCGACGACGCCGAGAAGATCGGGCTGGCGTTGTCGCAGACCCTCACGGCCGCCATGGTCAACGACCCGCTGTTCGGCGGGCACGGCACGCCGATGGACCCCGGCCTGCTGCTGACCCCCGCGGCGGGCAAGCGGGCCCGGGTCTCGGTGATCTCCCTGGTCGGGCTGCCGTCGGACGACGTACGGCAAAGCTTTGTCAATCAGTTGCAGATGGCCCTGTTCGCCTGGATCAAGAAGAACCCGGCCGGCGACCGCCCGCTGCTCGGTCTGCTGATCATGGACGAGGCACAGACGTTCGCCCCGTCCGGCGCGATGACCGCCTGCACCCAGAGCACGCTGGCCCTGGCCGCGCAGGCCCGCAAGTACGGCCTCGGCCTGGTCTTCGCCACCCAGGCGCCGAAGGGCCTGCACAACCGCATCCCCGGCAACGCCGCCACCCAGATGTACGGCCTGATGAACAGCCCCATCCAGATCGAGGCGGCCCGCGACATGGCCAAGGCCAAGGGCGGCGACGTCCCCGACATCTCCCGCCTCACGGTGGGCGAGTTCTACCTGGCCGCCGAGGGCGCGGCGCCTCGCAAGATCCGCACGCCGCTGTCCCTCACCCACCACCCGCGAAGCCCGCTGACCGCCGAGGAGGTGCTGGAGCGGGCCCGCCCGAGTGATCAGGATTCGAGAAGCGCCCCGCCCGGCGAGGCCCGTACCGTCAAGCTCGTCACCAGGGCAGACGTGGGAGGAGCGGAAGATGGCCGAGAACTTCACCGCCGAGGAGCGGGCCGCGATGAAGGAGCGGGCCGCGGAGGTCCGCAAGAGCCGGGGCAGCAAGACGAAGGATCAGGAGCCGGCCGTGCTGGAGAAGATCGCCGAGCTGTCGGGGACGGACCGCGAACTGGCTGAGCGGGTGCACGCGATCGTCAAGGAAGCTGCGCCTGAGCTCCTGCCCCGATTGTGGTACGGCATGCCCGCGTACGGGAAAGGGGGTAAAGCCACGCTCTTCTTCCAGGCCGCCGCGAAGTTCAAGGCCCGCTACGCCACTCTCGGCTTCAACGAGGACGCCCAGCTGGACGACGGCGCCATGTGGCCCACCGCCTTCGCCCTGACCGAGCTGACGCCGCAGGTCGAAGCGCGCATTGCCGAGCTGGTGAAGCGGGCCGCCGGTTAGCATCGGGGCAATGAGTGATCAGAACGGCTGGCTCAAGCTCCTCGGCGAGAACCCGAACCACTCGCAGTGGTACATCGACCGCTTCCGCTCGATGGCCGAGGCCGGCGCCGACCTCGCCGGCGAGGCCCGATTCGTCGACGCCATGCTGGCCCGCGGCTCGAAGGTGCTCGACGCCGGCTGCGGCACGGGCCGGCTCGGCGGCTATCTGGCCGCGGCGGGCCACGAGGTGGTCGGGGTCGACCTCGACCCGGCCCTGATCGCCGAGGCGAAGGCCAACCACCCGGACGCTCAGTGGCTGGTGGGCGACCTGAGCGAACTCGACCTGCCCGGCCGTTTCGACGTCATCGTCAGCGCCGGCAACGTCATGACCTTCGTGGCGCCCAGCACCCGCGTCGAGATCCTCCGCCGGTGCGGGCGCCACCTGGCCGACGGCGGCCGGCTGGTTGTGGGCTTCGGCGCGGGGCGCGGTTACCCCTTCGACGACTTCCTGGCCGACGCCACTTCCGCCGGCCTGACCGCCGACCTGCTTCTCGGGACGTGGGACCTGCGGCCGTTCACCGCCGACTCCGACTTCCTGATCGCGGTGCTGAGGACGCCCGGCACGACCGAGCAGTAGACGGCGAGCTGCTCCGCGGCCACGGCGTCCCAGTCGAGATGGCGTACGGAATCGGGCCCGGCCGCGCCGAGTCGGCGGCACTCGGCCGGATCGTTGGCCAGCCGGAGCAGCTCCTGCGCGAAACCCTCCACGTCGAAGGCCGGCACCGGAGCCCCGACGTGCGGGCGTACCAGCGCCCGCAGGCACGGAATGTCGAACGCCACCACCGGCGTGCCGACAGCGAGCGATTCCGCGGCCACCATGCCGAAGGTCTCGTAGCGGCTCGGCATGCACACCAGGCGGGCCTCGGCCAGCACGTCGAACCGGGCCGCTCCGTCCACCCGGCCCAGCCAGTGAACTCTTTTGGCGATACCGAGGCGGGCCGCACGCTCCCGTAGCTCTGCCTCGTCCGGGCCGTCGCCGACGATGTACAGGTCCGACTTGGTGTACGGCGCGGCCCACGCATAGGCGTCGAGCAGCAGGTCCATCCCCTTCTGCGCGATCTCCAGCCGGCCCAGGAAGAGCAGGTGGTCGCCGCGAGCCCGCGGCGCGGTGTGCCAGGCGGCCGGCTCGAGCCCGTTGGGGACGGCCCGCACCGCCGCTCTCGGGTTGCGCCGGCGCAGCTCGCCGGCAAGGTCCTCGCTGACCGCGACCAGAGTCTCGTGCGCGCCGACACCGAGGCGCTCGACGAGGTGGAACGGCACCTTGTACTGCTTGGCCTTGTCGGCCGCGAAGAGCCACTGCACGACCCCGACCACCGGCGTACGGGTCAGGTAGGGCACCGCGATGCTCGAGAAGGGCGCCGCGAAGTCCTCGACGATCACGTCGGGCCGCCAGCGGCGTTCGAGGCGACCCAGCCCGGTCAGCACCGCGCCGAAGTAGGCCAGCAGCGACGGGAAGTGCCCGGCCGACAGCGGTCCGATCCGCCAGCCGCAGGGCACGTAGCGGACCCCGTCCTGGACCCGCTCGGCGAAGCCCGGATAGCGGCTGCAGACGACGACCACCTCGACACCGGCCGCGGCCAGCCGGCGGTTGACCTCGTGGGTCCGTACGGATCCGCCGCCCGCTCCGGGCCGGGCCGGGTCCTCGAAACCGAGGTGCAGCACCCGCAGCGGCCCGTCGGGACGGGGACGAGGGCGCACGGCCAGCAGGGTGAGCGCGCCGGCCACCGCGGCCGTGCCCAGCCACAGCGCGGGCCGATCGGAAACGAGCCGCAGGGCGACCCAGGCGAGCGCGGCGGCCGGGGCGGCCCTCAGCACGATCGGCAGCATGTGGCGGACGAGCACGCTCAGGCCGGCGGCGGCGCCCAGCACGACCACCGCCGACATCCAGGCCAGCAGCCTGGGATCGTGGGCGGTGAGCACGTACCCGGTCGCTCCGGCCGCCACCGCGACCGCCAGCACGCCGGCGGCAAAGCGCAGTTGCCCCCGGGCCTGCAGGTAGGCCACCAGCAGAGTCGCGAGCGCTCCGCCGAAGCCGGCCAGCGCGAGCGCCGGCAGCAGATGGATCGAAGCGACGTACTCGGCCGGCAGCACCAGTTCGACCAGCGACGCCGGCAAGGTCGCGGCACCCGCGGTCACCACGCCACCGAGAAGCAGGAAGGTACGCAGCGTGCCGCGGAAGGCCCGGCCCGCCTCGGCTTCCCCGGCCGCGTCGACCAGCCGGGGGAACGCGGCCGTGGCCAAAGCGGTGGCCAGGAACAGCGGGATCCGCGCCAGCACGAGCAGCGCCTGATAGCCGGCCAGGCCATCACCGCCGCGTTGCATCGCCGCTCCGATCACCACGTCGAGCGTGAGCAGCAGCGACAGCGCCGCCTGACCCGAAGCCAAGCCGGCGGCGTGCCGCGCGAGCGCCCGGCGCTCCGGACCGGATTCGTCGGCGCCGGGCCGGGCCAGGGCTCCCCAGAGGTCGGGACCCAGAGCGAGCAAGCTCCACAGCGCCGCCGTGGCCGCACCCACCGCGAAGGCGCCGATCACGCCGGCGCTGCCCCAGCCGGCCAGCGCCGCCAGCACGCCCAGCGCGACCCGGACCACGACCTCGATGATGCGGACGCCGGCCAGCGCACCGAACGACTGCTCGCCCTGGAGCACGCCCGCCCCCACCGCGCAGAGCAGGATGAAGGCGGCGGCGAGGGCCTCGCCGACCAGCAGCGCGGGCGGCGCGTAGGAGGCCGACGCCACGGCCAGGGCGAGAACGGCGACGACAGCGAGGCCCACGCTGGCGCCCAGCCCGAAGCGGATGGCCCGGCGCCGGCGGGCGTCACCGCGGTGGCTCAGAACTGTTTCCCGGGCCATGACCCACGGCACCGCGGCACTCGCGACTGTGCCGACTGTGAGCAGCAGAGTGGACACTGCCGCGAAACGGGAGAACTCGCCCGCCGGCAACAAGTGGACCAGAACCAGGGACAGGCCGTAATTGGCGACGCCGGTCAGTCCGGTCGCGGCCAGCAACAGGCCGGCGCCACCCGGCGCGGACCTGCGATGCCGGCCGCTCACCGCTGTGCCGTTCCGTGGCCGGCCAGCTCACGGACGTCGTAGACGCGCAGGTCGCCCATCGTGCGGCCGTGGCTGGTGAACACGACGGAGGCGCGGGCGTCCAAGGCGTGGACGAACTCGGGGCGGGCGTGCCCGTATCCCCGCTCGGCCAACGCGGTCGAGATCACCACGTAGTCGACCCGGTTGGCGCGCAACGACGCCACGTCGGCCCACTGCCCGAGGCGTACGCCGGTCAGCACGAACTGCGCAACGTCCTCGGTGGTGGCGACGGTGCTGCCCGGCGGGAACCCGCGCGGCGCCCACGCCAGCAGCTCGCGATACGTGTCGTCCGGGCGGAAGCGGACGTCGGCCCAGATGCCGGCGTTGCCCGCGAACAGCACGGCCGCCGTGACCCCGGCCAGCACGCCGACCAGGCGCCGGTGGCTGACCGCCCGCCGGGGCCCGGGCAGGCGCAGCGCGATGTCCAGCCCGGCCGCGGTGACCACGACGCTGGTCACCACCACCGGATAGAACATCTGCTCCTCGAGGGTGCCGAACCCGACCGCGTACCCGATGAAGGCGAACGCTCCCACTCCCAGCGCGAGCACGACCGAGGCGCCGCCCGCGGCCGGCAGGAACTGCCATGGCCGGCGTCGCCGGGCGGCGAGCAAAGCCACGGTGGCGAGCCCGCCCACGGTGATGAGGAGGTAAGACGCCCCGAAGCTGGTCAGGTTCGCGACCACCCGCGAACCGAGGGACTCGGCGCCGGGTTGGTTGAAGCCGGTGACCTGGTGGGCGCCGGTGACGCGGGCCAGGCCGGTCGCCTTCTCGGCCCACCACTGCGGCAGGATTCCCAGCGCGGCCATGGCGATCACGTACCCGGCGTACGCCAAGGCGGCCGTGACCAGGGCGCTCAGTCGCATTCGCCGGCGGACCCGGTTGGTGGTGAACAGCAGCAGGACCAGCGGAACGATCGTGACGAAGACGTACCACTCCTTGGTCAGCACTGACGCGCCGAAGAACAAGCCGGCGAGGACACCCCAGGCCACGGCGCCGCGGGTGCGTCGCGGACGGATCGTCAGCACCACCAGCCCGAGCAGCGCCCAGGCCATGGCCGGCGCCTCGAGCATGACCCGGCTGTCGAAGCGCAGCAGGAAAGGGTCGAGCGCGAGCAGCAGACCGGCGCCCAACGCGATCGGCCACCGGACGATCCGGGCCAGCAGCAGGGTCGCCGCCGCGCAGCCCACGGCGCCGGCGACGGCGGCTACCGGGCGGGCGTCGAGCACCAGCGACGTCGTGCCGGCAGGCAGCCCGACGGCGTCGAACACACCAGCCAGCACCAGGAAGAAACCCGGTGGATGCAGGTGGAACGGGCCGCCGTTGAGGGTCAGGCCGGCCCCGTCGACCAGATTGCGGGCGACCATCGCGTACGAGATCTCGTCGACGAAGATGTCGTAGGCGCGCCCGATGGCGATCAACCGCACCGTGAGCGCGAGCAGGAACACGCCCAGCGGCAGGATCAGCCGGCGCAGACGGCCGGGCCGGTCCGGTACGGCCGCGACCCCGGTCGACGGGTTCGGGCCGGTGTCCCGGGTCGGCGGGTGCATCTGCCAGCCCAGCAGGTCGCGGTGCCGGGCGAGGCGGATGCGGGCGTCCGGTCCGGCCACGTCGAGCCGCTGCAGCACCTTGTGCGCGTCCTGCTCGTCGGCCCCGACGAGCAGCAGCGACGCCCGGTTGCCGTCGACGTCGAGCTGGTCGGTGACCCGCAGGCCGGTGAGGTCGGCCCGCCGCAGATCGGCGGCCGGCATGGTGACCAGCGTCGCGCTGTCCGAGCCGGGGCGTCGTTCGCTCGGCGCGAGCGTGAGCCGCTGCTCCTCGGCGGTGAGCACGGCGGTGAGATGCGCGGCGGTGGCGGCCCAGGTGAAGCGGGCCGCCCAGGCCGCGCAACGGCGGGCATAGGCATCGGCGGCGCGCGGATCCGAGAGTTCTCGTAGCGCGGTGTCCAATGCGCTGTAGAGCCGGCCCGGGAGCTCGTCATCGGCGCCGGGCTCGGCCAGCCAGCCGGTCTCGCCGGGGCGGATCGTGTCGCGCAGGCCGGGCACCGAGAAGGCGACTGCGGGGACACCGGCCGCCGCGGCCTCCATGACCGAGAGTCCCCAGCCCTCGCCCATCGAGGCGCTCGCCGTGAGCCAGGCCGAGTCGACCAGCGCGTCCCGAGCGGCGTCGCCGACCCGGCCGTGGAAGACGACGCGCGGCCCCAGCTGCAGCTCGGCGGCGAGACGCTCCAGCCCTGCCCGGGCCTCGCCGTCGCCCACGAGATGGAGCTCGACACCCGGCGGCAGCGCGCGCAGAAGTACGTCGAAGCGCTTCTGAGTGACGAGCCGGCCGACGCAGACGATCCGGGGGACCCGGTTGGGGCGGCGGGGACGCGGCGGCGGCATCTCCTGACCGCACGGAGCGAGGTGAACCGGGCCGCGCATCGAGAGCCGGCGGCGGATCTCCGCCCGCGACGACGGCGAGACCGCGGCCAGCGCACGACTGCCGTAGACGGCCCGGCTGCCCTGGTTCTCGAGGAACTGGCCGACCCGGGCCGCCGGCTTGGGAAAGTGCACCAGGAACTGATCCTGGTGCACGTGGTGGATGAGCAGCGCGATCGGCGTGCGGCCGCTCAGCGCCAGCGGTGTGAAGAACGGGATGCCGTTCTGCGAGTCGATGACTCCGTCGATGACGCCGCGGTTCCGGAGCAGCCAGAACAACACGAAAAGATAAACCGTGTACGTGCCACCGCCGCGCACGACAGAACCGAACGCCGCCTCCGAACGGCGGCTCTGACCCTTCGCCCGCGCCGTCACGTAGGTGACCCGGACGCCCTCGCGGTGCAGTTCGGCGGCGACCCGCTCGCAGTAGAGCTCGGCCCCACCGGCGGACGGATGGCCGCTGTCGCGCCAATTGCAGATCACGACGTGCCGGCCCTGCCAGGGATGGTTCCCGTGCCGGCCGTTCACCGCGCCCCCACCGGCGCCGGGATCTCCCGCCGCAGGCGCCACAGTTCGTGCACGACCCGGCGCCCGTCGGTCACCGGCCGGAAGGTCGAGCCCTCCTGATCGCGCCAGGCCACGGGGATCTCGACCATGCCCAGGCCCAGCGCCCGGGCGCGCGCCACAACCTCCAGGTCGAACGCGAAGCCGGTGAGCCGGACCTGGGAGAACACGGCGCGGGCGGCTCCGGCCTCGAAGAACTTGAAACCGCACTGGGTGTCGGCGACCGGCCCGGAATAGCGGCGGGTCAGCATGCGGAACCCGTTGCCGCCGAGCCGCCGGACCAAGGGCTGGCGCAGCTCCAGCCGCGCCCCCTCGCACCGCCGGGAACCGATGACCACCTGGTGACCCGCACGCAGCTGGTCCAGCACGTCGTCGATCGCCTCGGCCGGCGTGGCCAGGTCGGCGTCGCAGAAGCCGACCCAGCGGGCAGTGGTAGTGAGCATTCCGCGCGCGACGGCGGCCCCCTTGCCCCGGCGCGAGCACCCGGTGACCGTCACGGGCACGCCGACGGCGGCGACCCGGTCGACCACTTCGGTCGTCCGGTCGCTGCTGCCGTTGTCGACGACGCGCAGAGCCCCGTCGATGCCGCGGCGGTGCAGATGCCGCGCGAGAGCGTACAGAGTCTCGCTGAGCCGGCGTTCCTCGTTGTAAGCCGGAATCAGGATCTCGAGTTCGCGGTGGCGGCGTACCGCCGCGCGACCCCGAAAAACCGTGCTGGACACGCTTTTCGCCCCTTGCCGAGGGTTGTCAGATAGGAACTCGGCGATCTTTTCAGCGATCTCCCAGGCGCTTCCTCGTCTTTTCGGTCATGCGGTCGCCGCTGTTGGTGAGGGGTCGGACCGACCGCTTGACCAGGCATCGGTCGTTCGCCTCGCGACCTGGAGCCGATGAGCCGTGGCAATTTCGCCTGACCTTCGGTGAAAGGGAAATATCGTCGGGACGAATCGCCCCCAATCGGGTTTTCATGTTCGGCGACGATGATGTTTCATTCGCGTTTCCGGCGACCCGAAAGTGATGGACACCACCACTCGAATGGGTGATTCGTGCCTGGTAATTGTCCATTAAGGAGATTAGAGAATTGTTTTCGTCGATCAATTCCGGGGAATGCCCTCCGGCCGTCCCCCGTTCGCCGGCCGGCCGCGAGGTCGTCCGGTAAGCCGGGCGTAACACCCTGGAAAAATCTCCGCCGTTCAAACGGTTGCCTAGCACGTGGCCTGCGTCATACTCTCGCATCGTTCAAACGATTGAGTGCTGCTTCGAACGGGCACAGACGAGAGCGAGCGCGCCGTGGCCTTTGATCTTCTGACCCAGCTCGGCGGGGACGAGCCGATGGCGGCCGTCTTCTCTCAGCAGCGGGCCGTCACGGATTGGCTGCTGGTCGAGGCCGAGCTGGGCCGGGCGCTGGCGACGGCGGGCGTGATCGACCACGCCGCCGGTGAGCGGATCGCCCAGGCGTGCCGGCTCGACGTGATCGACCTGCCGCGGCTGTGGGCCGAGTCGGCCAACGTGGGCTACCCGATCTTCCCGCTCGTTCGGATGATCTGCGAGGCGCTGGAAGACCGTGATGCCGCGTTCGTGCACTACGGCGCGACCACGCAAGACATCATGGACTGTGCTCTCGCCCTCCAGGTCCGCGACGCCGCGAGCCGCCTGCTCGAGCTGGTCGGCTCGGTCGGTGACGGGCTCGCTCAGCTGGTCGAGGCGCACTCCGGCACCGTGATGGCCGGCCGCACCCACGCTCAGCAGGCCGTGCCCACCACCTTCGGGGCCAAGATGGCCGTCTTCCTGTCCGAGATGACCCGGCACCGCGCCCGCCTCGTCCGCGCTCGTGAGGCCGTGTCGGTGGTCTCGCTGTTCGGTGCGGGCGGCACGTCGGCTGCCCTGGGCGAGACGGCCGGCGCGGTCCGCACCGATCTCGCGGCTCGTCTCGGGCTGGCCGACACCGAGCAGTCCTGGCACGTCGCCCGCGACCGGATCGGCGAGCTCACCCAGTCCGCCGCGCTGGCCGCGGCCTCGTGCGTGCGGCTCGGCCGTGAGGTCGTCGATCTTTCCCGTACGGAGGTGGGCGAGATCGCCGAGGCCGACGGCATGTATCGCGGCGCCTCGTCGACGATGCCGCAGAAGGCCAACCCCATCTCGTCCGAGCTGGCCGTCGGGTTCGGCGTCATGGCCGAGACCAACGCGCAGGCCGTGCTGCGCGCCATCGAGGCCGGTCACGAGCGGGCCGCGGGGGAGTGGCAGGTCGAGTGGCAGGCCGTGCCGGCCACCCTCAATGCCGCCGCCGGCGCCCTGCGGGCCGCCGCCACCATCGCCAACGGGCTGCGCGTCTTCCCCGAGCGCATGGCGGCCAACCTCGAGCTCGACGGCGGCCGGCTGATGGCCGAGGCCTACATGATCGCCCTGGCCGCCGCCCTGGGGCGCGACAAGGCACACGAACTGGTGTACGGCGCGGTCCGGGATTCCCGGTCCGAGGGCTCCTCGTTGCGAGACGCCGTGCGCGCCAAGGTCGGGGACGTCACCTGGTCCACGATCGCGGACACCCTTCCCGAGCCCGCCGCCTACGTCGGCTCGGCCCGCCGAATCTGCGACGCCGCCCTCACCGAGTGGCGTGCCTGACCCTCTCCCTCACCGTCTCAACAGGAGCTTTCTCATGAAATTGTCCCGGAGCCTGGCCGCCACCGCCGGCCTGAGCCTTCTTCTGGCCGGCGCCGCCGCCTGCGACACCGAGTCGGCGTCCGAGTCCACCGCGGCCGCCGGCGCGTCCGCCCCGGCCAAGCAGCTCACCTTCGGCCTGGCCAATCAGCAGGAGTCGGTGACCTTCCCGGCCGCCCTGGCCAAGGGGGCCAAGGCCAAGGCCGACGAGCTCGGCATCAAGCTGGTGACCCTCGACTCGCAGGGCGACCAGCAGAAGCAGGCCAGCCAGATGCAGGACCTGATCGCGCAGAAGGTCGACGGCATCCTGCTCGTGCCGCTGTCGCCCGGCCCCGGCCAGGCGCTGGTCGACCAGGCGGCCGCCGCGAACATCCCGGTCGGCACCGTCCACGGGTACGTCGGCGCCAACCGTGACGTCGAAAGCCCGTACGACAAATTGAAGTTCATCGTCACCGAGAACGAGCGCGGCGCCGGCCAGACCGCGGGCGACATGGCGGTCAAAGAGGTGCCGGGCGGCAAGGTCGCGGTCATCACCGGCGCCCCCGGCTTCGACGAGAACACCACCCGCGTCGAGAAGTTCAAGGCCGCGCTCGACGCCAAGGGCGGCTACCAGATCGTCGCCACCCAGCCCGGCGGCTGGACCAAGCAGGACGGGCAGTCGGCCTGCCAGAACATCCTGGCCGCCACCCCCGACCTGGCCCTGATCTATGCGATCAGCGACGACATGGCGGTCGGCTGCGCGGCCGCGGTGAAGTCGGCCAACTCCAAGGCGAAGATCATCGGCGTCGGCGGTTCCGAGGCCGGCATCGCCGCGGTCAAGGACGGCACCCTGGTCGGCACGGTCTGCTACAAGCCGTACGACTCGGGCGAGATGGCCGTGCAGCTGCTGCACGACGCCGTGACCGGCAAGCTCTCCGGCGCCCCGAAGACCACGTTCTACGACACCCCGGGCGTCACCAAGGCCAACGTCGACTCGTGCACGCCGCAATGGTGACGTCGCCCGTCCTCGCCGTTCGCGACGTCGAGAAGACGTACGCGAGCGGCACCCGGGCCCTGCGCGGCGTCTCGATGCGGGTGCTGCCGGGCACGGTGCACGGGCTGATCGGGGCCAACGGCGCCGGCAAGTCCACCCTCATCAAGATCCTGTCGGGCTGGCAGCAGGCCACCGCGGGCACGGTCGAGTGGAAGGGCGACCCGGTCGACTGGTCCCACCCCGGCCAGGCGCTCGAGGCGGGCATGGCCGCCGTCCACCAGCACACCCCGCTGGTCGACGCGATGACCGTGGTCGAGAACGTGTTCCTGGGCCGCCGCGAGACCAAGCGGTGGGACGCGGCGGCCCGGCGCGCCGACCTGCTGGCCCTGTGTGAGCGGGTGGGCTACGAGCTCGACCCGGCCGAGCTGGTCTCCGAGCTGTCGGTGGGCGCGCGCCAGATGGTGGCGATCCTGCAGGCGCTGGCCCGCAACCCCGACGTCGTGCTGCTGGACGAGCCGACCGCGGCGCTGTCGCCGGCCGAGCGCGAGGTGCTGTTCCGCTCGGTGCGGCGGCTGCGCGACACCGGCACGACGTTCGTCTACACGTCGCACTTCCTGGACGAGGTGATGGCGCTGACCGACCACCTCACGGTGCTGCGGGACGGGCTCGTGGTGGTCGACTCGCCGACGGCCGACGTGACGGTCGAGAGCCTGGTGACCGCGATCGTCGGCAAGCGGCTGGCCCGGATGGAGTCCTCGGCTCCGGCGGCTCGTTCGCTGGGGCAGCCCGTTCTGAGCGTGCGCGAGCTTTCTTCCGCCGGACGTTTCGGGCCGGTCGACCTGACCATCCACGAGGGTGAGGTCGTCGGCCTGGCCGGCCTGCTCGGCAGCGGCCGCACCGAGCTGCTCGAGGCGATCTACCGGGCCGACCCGGCGTGCACCGGCGAGGTGCGGGTGGACGACCGGGCCGTCCGGCAGTCGCCGCGCGCCGCGGTCAAGGCCGGGCTGGCACTGGTTCCGGAGGACCGGGCCCGGCAGGGCTTCGTGCGCGACTGGGAGATCTGGCGCAACATCTCGCTGCCCTACCTGAGCGGCATGTCGTGGCGGCGTCTGCTGCCGCGCGCCGCGCGTGAGAAGGCGCTGGCCCAGCAGGCCGTCGACGACCTGGGCATCGTGTGCGGGTCGACCGAGTCGGCGGTGGGCGAGCTCTCCGGCGGCAACGCGCAGAAGGTCGTCTTCGCCAAATGGGTGTACGGGCCGGCCCGCGTGCTGCTTCTCGACGAGCCGTCGGCCGGGGTCGACGTGGGCGCCAAGGCCGACATCCTCCAGCTGGTGCGGCGGCTCGCCGACGACGGCCGGGGCGTGCTCATGGTCTCCAGCGAGTTCGAGGAGCTGCTCACCGCCTGCGACCGGATCCTGGTCATCCGGCGCGGCGAAATCGTCGCCGACCTGCGCGTCGCCGACACCGATCTGCACGAGGTCACGGCATTGGCCAGTGGTCTGAAGGAGGGGCAACCCGCATGAGTACCTCAACCGCCGACCACGGTTCGTGGCGGCGCTCGCTCGCGCCCCGCGCCGCCGGTGTCGTGTACGCGTTCATCGCGCTCGTCGCGATCCTCACGATCACCTCGGCCGCGCAGGGCCGGCCGAGCTATCTGAGCAGCGTCAACCTGAGCAACATCCTCGACCAGTCGGCCCTGATCGCCATCCTGGCCATCTTCATGACGGTCGTACTGATCAGCGGCAATTTCGACCTGTCGGTGGCGTCCACGGCGGCGCTGGCCGGCACCGTCGCGCTGAAGACAATTGACTCGTACGGTCCGGTGGTCGCGCTCCTGGCCGCCCTCGTCACCGGCGCTCTCGTCGGCCTGATCAACGCCGTGCTCGTGCAGAAGCTCGGAGTCAACGCCTTCATCGTCACGCTCGGCACGCTCACCGCGGTGCGCGGCGTCGTGCAGGCGATCCTCGACGGCCAGAGCATCACGGCCACCGACACGACGCTGCTCGACATCGCGACCGCCCGCTGGACGCTGCCGATCGCCGCGGCCATCGTGATCGGCGTGCTGCTGGTCGCCGGCGCTGTCCTCCTGATCCGTCGTGGCTCGTCGATCATGTCGACGGCCGGCCTGTGGTTCGCCGGCCTGGCGCTGATCCTGCTGGCCGTGTTCCGCCCGCTGATGCTGACGCAGACCGCGCCCGTGTGGATCATGCTGGTGCTGGCCGTCCTGGCGGCGCTGGTGCTGCGCTTCACGGTGGTCGGCCGCAACCTGTACGCGGTGGGCGGCAACCCCGAGGCGGCGCGGCTGTCCGGCATCGACGTCGACCGCTACAAGATGGTGGCGTTCGTGCTCAACGGCACGGTCGCGGCGATGGTGGGCGTGCTCTACGCCGGCCGGTTCAACTCGGTCGACCCGACGGTGCTGACCGGCGGCGAGCTCACCGTCATCGCGGCCGCCGTGCTGGGCGGCACGTCGCTGTTCGGCGGCTCGGGCTACGTGGCCAAGTCGGTGGTCGGCACGCTGATCCTGTTCACGTTGAGCAACGGCTTCAACGTGCTGAACATCGGCTCCAACTATCAGAACGTCGTCCAGGGCACCGTGCTCGTGGCCGCGGCGTCCCTCTACACGGCGACCAGCAAGCGCGAACGCAGCCGCTTCCGCCTGGCCCTGCGCCGCAACAAGGGCAGCGGCGGCGAACCGCCGGCCGCGAGCACCACCGAGAACAAAGAGTTAGTGCGGCACTGACAGAGCAGAAGCCCGACGGCAACGGCGCCGTCGGGCTTCGTTTCTGTTATCGGCTGCCGTGCGGCCGGTCTCCTAAGCCAGTGATCAAGCGCTTCCTCCGCGCCGTCCCTGGTCAGGAGCACTCCGTGTCGTATGCGACGAACAGCCGGCCCGAGCCGGTCAGCCCGCAGCCTCGTCACCGCCGTCCCCGGCGCGCCTTGGTGGCCGTCGGCGCCGGCCTTGCGGTGGCCGTGGTGGCGGTGACGGCCGGAGCGGTCGCCCTGGCCTACACAGGCGGCGAGTCGGCAGCCCCGGACCCGGCGGCGCCTGCGGCCGCGGCCGTTGCCGTCACCTCACGGCCGGCTGCCCAGACATCGGCCACTCCGTCCGTCCCTGTCCCGACGCCGTCGGCGAGCGCGTCGACGACAGTCAAGGCGGCGCCGAAGACGACGTCGCCCGCGCGCGAGGCGCCCAAGGCCGGCTGGATTCCCGTCGACCAGGCGGCGTGGCAGAAGCAAAGTGACGCGTACAAGGCCAGGAAGGTCGACCCTGCTCCGGGCAGCGTCGGCAACCTGCCGGAGTTCCGGGCCGACTGCACCTACAGCCACCGGAAAGCCGACGACCCGATCGTGCTTCCCGGGCTGCCGGGCGCGTCGCACATGCACTCGTTCGTCGGCAACAAGAAGCTCGACGCGTACACGACGGCCGGTGACCTCATGAAATTCACCGCCAGCACTTGCAAGCCGGCGCAGGACCACTCCGCCTACTGGGTGCCGACGCTCTACGACAACGCCACCGGCAAGCCGGTCGAGACCACGGGCTTCCGCGTCTACTACCGCTCGCTGCGCGACAGCTCGGGCGACGTGATGCCGATGCCCAACGGCCTGCGCATGATCGCCGGCGACGCGAAGAAGAAGACCCCCACCCCGCGCGGCGCGCAAGGCCAGTTCTACTGCGCCTTCTACGGCCCCGGCGACCTCGACGGCGTCGCCCGCAGCGACAACGGCAACTGGCCGATCTGCGGCAAGGGCGCCACGTTCCACTTCATGCTGCAGTTCCCCGACTGCTGGGACGGCAAGCACCTCGACAGCCCCACCCACAAGGCGCACGTGGCCTTCGGCTCCGCCCGGTCCTGCCCGTCCAGCCACCCGGTCCGCATCCCCGCCATCACCTTCGACATCCAGTACGGCGTGACAGGCACGAAGGCCGGCTACTACCTCTCCTCCGACAAGGACGGCAAAAGCGCCTCCTCCATGCACGGCGACGCCTTCGTCATGTGGGACCCCGCCTTCATGGCCAAGCAGACCAAGAACTGCATCCTGAACCGCCGCACCTGCGACAACAACGGCTACCTGAAGTAGCGCTCCCTAGCATCGTTCAGTGGCGGCTGAGCTCTCGTTCCGGCGGCGAGACGATCGACATCTTCCGGGCCGGCGAGAGAGACCGGAAGGTGCATCTGGAATGAACACCGACGCGATCGTGGACGAGCTTGTGGCCGAAGGGCTCGACGACTGGGTCCCCGTCGACACGGTGATCGGTGCCGCCCGGGAGGCGGCCGACGCGGCCGGGGTCGACTTCCGCGGGCTCACCGTCACGGTGCTCGAGCGACTGATCGTGGGCGGGCTGATGGTCGCGGGCGACATCGGTGAGGACGGCTTCGAGAGCTGGCCCGACCCGGCGCCCGAGATGGTGCGTAAGGTCGTGGCGCAGGTCGAGTCGTTCGACTGGACGCCGCTCGGCGGCGCGTGCTGGTTGGCCAACACGGCCGCCGGGGACGAGCGGGCCCGCGGCTAGAAGCGTTGCACCTCGCCGGATTCGAGGGAGGCGTAGCAGGCCTCGACCAGTTGCAGGGTGCGCAGGCCGTCGGCCGCGGTGGTGGGGGCGGGGGCCTCGCCGGCGACCTCGAGCATGAGGGCGCGCATCGGGCCGGCGAAGGCGTCGGGAATCCAGCGGGTGGTGACCGGGTAGGGCAGCCAGCCGTCGGTGGGCAGCACCTGGCTGTTGACCTCGACCGTGTCGGGGCGGCCGTGCGGGTAGTCGTAGAGCAGGCCGATCGTGCCGCGGATGGAGCCGTGCGAGCCGTCGATGCGGAACGTCGCCGACTGGTCGCCCGTGTGGTTCTCGTGGTTGACCTTGACGAGGCCGCGGCGGCCGCCGTCGAAGGTCAGCGTGGTGAACGTACGGGTCTCGCCGGCCACGGCTTGACCGGGGCGCCGGCCGCCGGCGCAGTAGACCGTCGACGGGTCGCCCATCAGCGCGCGCACCGTGTCGAAGTAGTGGATCGAGTGGTACATCAGGTCGAGCCGGGGCGACGTGACCAGCCAGTCCCACGCGGTGAAGTCGGTGTCGATGTCGACGTCCACCACGACCGCCGTGACCTCGCCAATCCAGCCCGCCTCGGCCATCGCCCGCGCCGCTGCCATGCCCTCGCCGTACCGCATCTGATGGTTGACCACCAGCGACCGGCCCGCGGCCTGGGCCGCCTTCACCAGCTCGGCGCCCAGCTCGGAATTCACCGCCAGCGGCTTCTGCGCCAGCACGTGCTTGCCCGCCGCCAGCGCCTGCCGCACGATGGCCGGCTGCGCCTCGGGCACCACGGCCACGTCGACGATCTCGACCGCGGGGTCGGCCAGCAGCTCGTCGAGCGTGTAGGTGCGCGGCAGGTCGAACTCCTGCCGCACTTTTTCGGCCCGGGCGCCGTCGAGGTCGCAGATGCCGGCGACGGTCAAACCCGCTTTCCGGTACGCCGGGAGGTGCGCGACCTGCGTGATGGCCCCGGCCCCGACGACACCGATCGTCTTGCGGGCGTGCACGGGGACGGTCAGATCACAGGCGGCGGCGATGGGCTGCAGCTGCTGGAGCACGATAATTCTCCACGTCGTCGTTTCGGGGCTGTTTCCCATATCACCATTGCGTGTAAGGTTAGTCAATCGTTTGAACGGCAGCGATGGAGGCAGGCATGAACGACGGTCACCGGCTGGAAATCTTCGGCCGCGCCTTCGACGGTTTCGAGCGCAGCCTCACCGATCAGCTCGCCCAGCTGCCCGGGGTCGACGCCGGCTACCAGCTGCTCGAGATCGAGGACCTGCAGCGTGAGGTGGTCGAGGGCTCGCTGGCCACCGACGGCCGGGCCGACGTGCTGATGCTGATCACCGACTGGCTGCCGTCGCTCATCGAGTCCGGCAAGCTCCTGCCGATCGGCAATCCCGAGCCCGACGCCTGGGCCCCGGCGCTGCGTGAGCTGCAGACGGGCAAGGACGGTCAGACGTACGGCATCGCCTACCACGACGGCCCGATGCTCTTCCTCTATCGCACCGACCTGTACGCCGACCCCAAGGAGCAGCAGGGCTTCGCCGACCGCTTCGGCTATCCGCTGGCCCCGCCCACCGACTGGACGCAGTTCCGCGACCAGGCAGTCTGGTTCGACCGCCCCTCCACCGGCCTGCGCGGCACGGTCCTGGCCGGTTACCCCGACGAGCACAACAATGTGTACGACTTTTTGACCCACCTGTGGAGCCGGGGTGGCGAGCTCATCACCTCCGGCGGCCGTTCGGGTCTCGACAGTGCCGCCGCCGGTGAGGCGGTCGACTTCCTGCACGGCCTGTGGCACGTCGACCGGGTGGTCGACCCGGCCGCCGCCGCGTGGGACAGCGTCAGTTCGGGCGTGCACTTCGCCGCCGGCGAGGCCGCCATGATGGTCAACTGGTGCGGTTTCGCCGCCATGTCGGCCGATCCCGGTTCGCCCACCCACGGCAAGGTCGGCTGCGCGCCCACGCCCGGCGCCGTCACCATGAACGCGTACTGGGTGCTGACCGTCCCGGCCGGCGCCCGCGACCCCGAACGCAGCGCCGAGCTCATCCGCCGGCTCACCACCCACGACATGGATGTGCGAACCGCGCTGGCCGGCGGCTCGGCCACCCGGCGCGACAGCTGGGCCGACCCGCGAGTCCGCGCCCTGGCGCCCTACTACGACGTGCTCGAGCAGGCGCACCAGCATTCCCGGTCGGTGCCGGTCGACCCGCGCTGGCCCCAGATCGCGGCCGTGCTCAACGAGATGATGCGGGCCGTAGTCGAAGAGGGCGCCGGCCGCACGGCCCTCGACAAGGCGCACGGCACGCTCGACGCGCTTCTCCTCCGTACGAAGGCATGAGGTTCCTGGTCCGGCTCGAGACGACGCTGCCACCCGAGATGCCCGAGGACGAGCGGCAGGCCCTTCTCGACGCGGAACTCCAACGCGGGCAAGAGCTCGTAGCGGCCGGCACGATCGAGCACATCTGGCGCCTACCCGGCCGCCTGGCGAACGTCGGCGTCTGGTCAGCAGCCGACCCCGACGACCTGCACGCCGCACTGACCTCCCTACCGCTGTGGCGCTGGATGACCGTGCAGGTGGAACCCCTCGCCGCCCACCCGCTGACGAGCATCCCAGCCAACTCAGGAACCACCGGCACCGCGATCGCCGTGGCGGGCAACGCCGAGAGCCAGGTGGCGTACGGCGTCGCGAGCGGGGTGGGCAACGCCTAGGGCTGGGTGGCGAACGGGCGCCGCGTACTCCGTGGCGGGCAACGTCGAGAGCTAGGTGGCGTACGGCGCTGCGTACTCCGTGGCGGGCAACGCCGAGAGCTAGGTGGCGTACGGCGTCGCGAGCTCCGCGGTGGGCAACGCCTAGGGCTGGGTGGCGAACGGGCGCCGCGAACTCCGTGGCGAGCAACGCCGAGAGTTAGGTGGCGAACGGCGCCGTGGACTCCGTGGCGGGCAACGCCCTGGATTGCGTGGCGGGTAGCGCCGAGAAATCGATGGCCAGCAGGGCCGAGGATTTGGTGGCAGGTGCGTCGCGAACTCGGTGCCGACAACTCGGTTGCGGGCAGCGTTGTCAGGTCGGTGGGCGGCGGTGCGGTGGATTCGGTGGCTCGTTAACTGGTGGCTGACGCCGTGAAAGTTGTGGGTCAGTCGCGGGTGAGTGGAGCTGTGGATTCGCGCTGGACGAGTTCCATCGCGGTGTTCACTACCTCGGCCACCTCGTCTTCGGGGGAGCTGGCCAGCAGCAGCTCGACGGCGCGCGCGCCCAGTTCCTGCAGGGGCATGCGGACGGTCGTCAGCGCGGGCACCAGGTGTTCGGCGAGCGGCAGGTCGTGCACGGCGACCACCGACACGTCCTCGGGGACGCGCAAACCGTTGCGGCGTAACGTGTCCAGCACACCGACGGCCATCGCCACGTTGGCCACGAAGACTGCCGTCGGCGACAGCACGCCGCCTCGCAGCAGTTGGGCCATCGCGTCGGCGCCGCCGCCCGGGGTGTAGTCGCCGCGCGCGATGCTCTCGGCCCGCACGTCGAGGCCCGCGAGCTTCATCGCCTGGCGGTAGCCGGTGGCGCGCCGGCGGGCGGTGTCGGCGCCGAACGGGCCGGCGACATGCACGATCTCTTGGTGTCCGAGCTCCAGCAGGTGCTCGACGGCGAGCTTGGCCGCCTGGGCGTCGTTGAGGATGACGAAGCGGTGGTGGTCGCCGGTGTCGCGGCGGTTCACCATCATCCACGGCAGGCCGAGGCTTTCCAGCTTCTGCTGCTCGTGGGCGGTGGTCGGGCTGGCCAGCATCAGCCCGTCGACCCGGCCCTGGCCGAGCAGGTCGAGGTAGCGGTCCATGCTCGAGTTGGCGCCGGTCGACGAGCCGGTCACCAGCACGTGCCCCTGAGCCAGCGCGGCGCTCTCGGCGCCGGTGATGATCTCGGCGTAGACCGGGTTGGCGAAGTCCGGGATCACCAGCCCGAGCGTGCCCGCCTTGGCCGTACGGAGGCTTCGAGCAGCCACGTTCGGGCGGTAGCCCAGGTTCTGGATCGCCTCGACCACGCGTTCGCGCGTGTCCGGACGGATCACCAGGCTCGGGTCCTCGTTCACCACCCGCGACACGATCGCCTTGTCGACGCCCGCGAGCCGCGCGACATCGACGAGCGTCACCCGCGTGCCGCGTCGCGCCGTCATCCCGCCCCGTCCCCTCGGCTCACCTTTCCGGTGACCTGCATGCTACGGCTCACGGCGGGCCGGGGGCTGAACCAGCTCCAGGGTGATGTCGTCCGGATCGACGAAGTAACAGGTAAATCCGCCCTTGTTGACGCCCGCGGTGATTTCTTGCGGCGGGCTCACAAATTCGACGCCGGCCGCCACGAGCCGCGTGTGCTCGGCCCGCGCGTCCTCCACACACATCGCCAGGTGGGCAGCGCCGGGCCGGTGGCGGTGCCCCGGCCCGAACGGCTCGCCCTGCGGCGTCCGGTATTCGACCAGTTCCAGGTCGTGCGTCGAGGCGCCCCGCGGCTGGCCGGGCACCCGCAGTTGGGCGATTCGCAGGTCGGCGTCGTCATAGCCGACCAGGCGCCGGGTGTAGTCGTTGTTCTGCTCCTGCTGGTGCACCAGCTCGAAGCCGAGCAGGTCGCGGTAGAACGCCACCGAGCGGTCGATGTCGGCCACCGTGAAGCTGAAATGCCACACGCCGCGCATCTAGTGGGCCACCAGACTGCGTAGCGCGGCCGCGATGTCGTCGGTCTGCGGCAAGATCGTCTTGGCGAGCTGCACGGCGGCCGGGATGCGCGAATCGAGCGCGCCGACCCGACGCGGGGGAGCGCTCAGCGACACGCCCGACTCGACGACCCGGGCCACCACCTCGGCCCCGAAACCGCCGGTCAGGTTGGCCTCGTGCACGACCAGCAGCCGGCCGGTGCGGCGCACGCTGGCCAGCACGGCGTCGGTGTCGAACGGGTTGAGCCAGACGGCCTCGATGACGTCGGCGCTGATGCCGGTGGCGTCGACCGCGGCCTCGACCGACGACGTGATCGCACCCCAGGTGACGACCGTGACGTCGTCGCCCGCGCGGCGCAGCCGGTGCCCGCCGATGGCCGGGATCGGACCGCCGATCTGCACCTCGGCCTTCGCTCCGGCGTAGAGCGTGCGGTTCTCGATCACCACCACCGGGTCGTCGCAGGCCACGGCGGCCAGGGTCAGGTCGTACGCGTCCTGGGCCTGCACCGGCATCGCCACGCGAATGCCCGGCACGTGCAGAAGCAGCGCCTCCAGGTTTTGCGAGTGCTGCGCGCAGGCGCCGGGCGCGTTGCCCTGCTGCGTACGGATGGTCATCGGCGCCGACAGGCGGCCCTCGGAGACGTAGCGGACGTTCGCCGCCTGGTTCACGATCTGGTCGAACGCCACCAGCATGAAGTCGGCCCACATGATCTCGACGATCGGCCGGCGACCCATCATCGAGGCGCCGACCGCCGCGCCCAGCATGGCCGTCTCGGAGATCGGCGTGTCGAAAACCCTTTCCCCGTACGCCTTCCGCAGCCCACGAGTGACGCCGAAGACCCCACCCGGCAGGGCGACGTCCTCACCGAACAGCAGCGTCTCGGGCATCTGCTCCAGGCACCGGGCCAGCGCCGCGTTGATCGCCCCGCCGTAGGTGAGCTTGGCCGTCTCAGACATACAGGTGCTCCCGGGCAGTCGACGGGTCGGTGAGGGGTGCGGCCAGCGCGCGCTCGGTGGCGGCGGCGATCTCGGCGCGGGCCCGCTGCTCGACCGATTCCAGGGTCGAGGCGGCCACACCTTGGGCGGCGAGGGCGTTCTTCAGACGCACGATCGGCTCGTTCTTCTCGTCGGCCTCGAGCTCACCCGCCGGGCGGTACGTCTGCGCGTCGCCGATGTAGTGGCCGGTGATCCGCCGCGTGGCTGCCTCGATGAAGGTCGGCCCCCGCCCGTGCTCGGCCGTCGTGATGGCCAGGCCGACGGCCGTGGACACCTGCGCCGGGTCGTTGCCGTCGATGCGTACGGCGGGAATGCCCAGGGCATGGGCGCGCGCCGACAGGTCGGGGTTGCGCACCATGTCGTTGATCGGGGTGAGCTCGGAGTATTTGTTGTTCTCGCAGATGAAGACGACCGGCAGGTCCATGGCCGCGGCCAGGTTCAGCGTCTCGGAGACGCCGCCCTGGTTCATCGCGCCGTCGCCGAAGACGGTGAGCGCGACCCGCCCGGTGCCGTCGAACTTCGCGGCCAGCGCCGCACCGGCCGCGATCGGCGCGCCCGCCCCGACGATCGAGTTCTCGCCGTAGAAGCCGTACTCCGGCGCGGAGAAGTGCGCGGAACCGCCCCGGCCGCCGTTCACGCCGGTCTGCCGGTAGAGCAGCTCGGCCAGGATCTTCTCGGCCGGCACGCCGCGCGCGAGGGCCCAGCCGTGCCCGCGATAGGTGCTGAACACCGCGTCCTGCGAGCGCAGCGTGCGGCAGGCCCCGACCGCGACGGCCTCCTGCCCGTTCTCGAGGTGGACCGACCCGACCACGTCGCCGTCGATCCGCAGCTGGAGAATCGTCTCTTCCAGCACCCGGATGCGCCACATGGCATGGAGATCCGCCAGTTGCTCGTCCTTCACGTTGACCTCCATCAGTCCATCTCCAGTCCGCCGTCGACGTTCAGCGCCTGCCCCGTGACGAACGAGGCGAAGTCGCTGACCAGGAAGGCGACGGCGTTGGCGAGCTCGTCGGGGTCGCCCACCCGCCCCAGCGGCGTGCGCGCGGCCACGTCGTCGAGGTATTGCCGGCCCGCGCCGTCCCCGAATTCCCGGTCGCGGTCGGCGAGGATGCCGGACCACATGTCGGTGAGGAAGACGCCTGGGCACACGGCGTTGACGCGGACCTCAGGCCCGTACGCCAAAGCCGCGCTCTTGGTCAGGGAAAGCAGTGCGGCCTTGCTGGCGGCGTAGTCCATGGCGTTCGGCCGCCCCGACCGCCCGGCGACCGAGCTGAGCGTGACGATGCTGCCGCCGCCGTTCTGTTTCATAAGCTCAGCCGCCGCCCGGAGCGTGTGAAACACTCCGGTGAGGTTGACGTCGAGGGTCCGCCGCCACTCGTCATCGGTGATCTCGGCCGGCGGCCGGGTCTTCATGATGCCGACCGCGTTGACGAGAATGCTCAGCGGCCGCCCGGCCTTCTCGGCTGCCGCCCCAGGCACATCCCGGCAGGTCACAGGGTCGGACAGGTCGACACCGAGCGCGGGCACACCACCCAGCTCGGCGGCGGCCTTCTCAAGCCGCTCCCCAGGCAGATCGGCGATGACAACACTCGCCCCACAACGAACAAGG
The DNA here is from genome assembly GCF_026626335.1 of Paractinoplanes pyxinae. Taxonomy (GTDB): domain Bacteria; phylum Actinomycetota; class Actinomycetes; order Mycobacteriales; family Micromonosporaceae; genus Actinoplanes; species Actinoplanes pyxinae. Next base: position 193,880 of record NZ_JAPNTZ010000010.1, read on the forward strand.
GCGGCCGCAACGGCCCGGCCCAGCCCGCCACCGCCCCCGGTGACGAGCGCGGCCCGCCCAGAGAGGTCCATCAGCATGTAGCCCGCCAACCATCGTTCAATCGTTTGACCGACAGTATGACGCCGACGTAGAGCCGTCAAGCAAAACCGGCAGGGGCAGCCTTCAGCCGGGATCGGTGGGAATGAGCCTGATGTCGGGAATGACAGCAGCCCGCTCCTCGGGCGTTGCGTCGAAGGAGAGCATGTCAGCCCCTTCGGGAATGCCGACCCGAGGCAGGAAGATGCCGTTGCGGCCAACGTCGCACCAGAGCGTCGCGAAGCCGATCCGGTTCTCCGGGCTGCCGGTGTAGGTGATGTGCAGGCGCCCGTCGTCCCCGTCGGGGCACGGCACGTAGATTCGCTCGGGCCACGCATCCCTGATTCTCGTGAAGGCGTCGAACCACGCCTCCCACGTGCGCTGAGAATCCGTCATCTCGGCCATGTCGCTACTCCGGGTCCATCAGGTGCTTGTGCGCTTGCCACCATCGTTCCTCATAGGCGTAGGCCCGGCTCTCGTAGGCGGCGCGGGCGGCTTCTTCCCAGGGGAACTCTCTGCCGTCGCGAAGCTCGTCGAGGTGAAATCGCTCATGCGCGAGTGTGCGGGCCAGTTGCTCCTCGTTCATGAACGCGTCCCGGGCCAGCTTGATCTCGCCGTTGGGCATGGTCACGCCAAAGAATTCCCGGCCCGGGCCGGACCCGAGGCGAACCATGTCGAGAGAGAACCTGACGCCGTTCATGTCGAGCCCGTATTTGTTGGCGACGGCCAGAACGTTCTTCCGGCTCATCAGGATTCTTTCCCTGTTGCGGACGATGCCGTCGCCTTCCCGGTACAAACCGATCGGCCGTTCATCAGGTGTCGACCGCCCGGTCCGGGCAACGCTCGTAACGACTTCTTGAGCTTGGGCCACACTGCCGGCCGTCTTCGGAAGGCGTGCACGAGTTTCTTGGGCGCCGCGTCGACGACTGTGCGCCGGCGTTCCGCCGGACACATCGCGCGGGCGTCCGGTCATGGCTTCGGCAGCTCAACGAAGCTGTCCACAGCTGCGAAGCTAACAATCGGCGTCCACTTCGGCCGGAATGCTCAACAAGCAAACGGTCAACCCGTGCTTGTCCTCGGCATCGACCACCTGACTCCGGGCGCAGCGCACGGGCCAGGCCATCCTCGTTGTGGATCGGGCCGATGCCGCGCACTCGCGCTGGCGCGGATCTGGGTTACCAATGAGCAGCAGTTAAGAGGCCGCTCTCTAACTGGAAAACACCACGCCGGGCGGAAAGTCGCCGTGATCTTCCCAGGTGCGCCTGATCTTTGAAGCCAAGGCGACCGCGGCTGCATCTAGTCGTCCGTCGTCGGCGGACGCCTTCCACGAGCATTTGTCGATCGTCAGGACTCGGTCGAAGTGGCGGTCGAGGCCGAACTCGTACCGCACCTCGTTTTCCGTCTCGGCGATCTTCCGGCCCGCCACCATCATGCCCACGGCTGCTCCATGGAGTCATTGTTCGTGGCATCTATCGATACGATGTGCCATCTGGACCTTCATGCGCGAACGTTGTCCGAATCTCGGACGCTCGCTTCCCGTCGTTGAGAGCTGGACTTACCGGTGATGCAGCTGCTCGGCGAACCGCCGCAGCGGGTGGCGGCGATCTCGTATCAGGCTGCTGCGCCGGGTGGCGGAACGGAGAGCGTGCAGCTCGTTGTCGACCGGCTTCGCGTCGACTCGCTGCCCGCCGGCTGTGGCGCGATCCTGGTGGCCGGGGATCTGCAAGGGGTGGCGCCGTCGCCGCTCGGTGGGCGACCCGGCCTGCTCGGCATCGCGGTCGCGGACTACCTGGAGATCTGGGCCGAGGAAGGTCTGCTGCCTCCGCCGGCTCAAGTCGGCGTCCTGCTCGCCGGCGATCTCTATTCGGCTCCGGACGCTGACCGCCGCGGCGCTTCGGGGCGGGTGATCGACGTGTGGTTGGCGTTCGTGGCTGCTGGTTGCGCGGCGGTTCTCGGCGTGGCTGGTAATCACGATGAGGTGATTGCTTCGGAGGTTGCTGCCCTCGGCTCCGACGTCGCGCTGCTGGATGGCGATCGGCGGACCTTCGCCGGGCTGACGGTTGCCGGTGTCAGCGGCGTCGTCGGCGACCCCGCCCGGCCGTTACGGCGTACGCAGAAGGACTTCGACGCAGCGGTGAAGGGCGCCATCACTCCACCGCCCGACGTCCTGATCCTGCATGAGGGCCCCACCGGCGACACCGCCGACCAGCGTGGCAATCCGGCTCTTCGGGCCCTGCTCGAGCGGCGCGCCCCAGCTCTCACGGTGTGCGGACACGTGCACTGGCCCCGGCCGACGGCCTCGCTGGGCGCCGGTCACATCCTCAACGTCGATGCCAGGGTGGTCGTCCTGACCGAAGGCTGACGAGGCGAATCCGCGGCTGGTCTACGCCGCTTCGTTGATCACGTCGCGGAGTAGCTGGGCCAAGTCGCGGAGGAACTGGGCGGCGCCGGCATCGGTGGGGTCGTCCAGGACCCAGTTGGCGTCCCAGCCGACCAGGCGGGCCAAGGTGTCGGGTGGGTAGGACGTCGCGAGGACGGCTTCCAGGGCGCCGAGAACCCGGCGGTGCAGGCGGGTGTTGTGCTGGGCGATCCGCTGCAGCCGAGCGCGTACGGCGGCGAGGCTGTCGGCGTCGGACAGGTGGCCGGCCAGAAACTCGCGGGCGGTTTCCAGCGGCGGCTGAGCTTCCTGCGCGGCGAGGTGGGCGCGCATCGATTCGGGAAGGTCAGGCGTCGCCATGGCAGTCACAGTAGTCCGAACGGCACGATGCCCGCGGGGAACGCCGTGACGAGGAACGGCTGCGGCGGATCGGAGCCCGGCACGAGGTCGATAGACACCCGGACGAGGCTTGCGGCGTCGTACCGAGCATGTCGTGTTCCGGCTCCGTACGCGCCGTCGTTGTAGAAACCCTCGCCGACGCGATGCTTGGCGTTGAAGGCGCCGGTGTGCGTGCCCTCGATCGCCAGGTCGTTGCGGATCTTCTCCCAGTTGTCCCGCACGTAGTTGTTGATCTCGCGGTTCATCGTTGTGTGGTTGGTCCATCGGTACGACCAGTTCTCGGCACGCTCCCAATGCCCGTCGGTCCAAAGGCGTCCCTCGATGGTTCTGGGAAGAGACGGATCTCGGTGCAGGGGAACGTCGGGTCCGTGGTGTGCCAATGTGTGCGCGCCCTCGGTCTTCCCGTACGCGGCGTCGTTCCTGGCCACGTTGAACTCCGGCGGAGTGTCGCCCAGCCGTTCGTAGACGTCGATCATCCGGCTCAGCTCGTCGTCCGGACGCGTTGTCTCGGGGCTGCCGGGCGGCCTCGCATCCGGCTTCGCGTGCCCAGGGGGAACCACTTCGCCGACGGCGGCTTGTCCCTCGGCGATGCTTCTCACGGGCCGGCGACGTGGCGTCCCGCCGCCTGGCTTCCGGGGACGGCCGGTCATGGAGCCGAATCTAACAATCGACGTCCATCAAGACGAACGATCAGGGGAGGAGGACGTCGGTTACTGGGCGGCGGGGGGCGTGCGGGCCCGGGTGGCCGTAGCCGACTCGTAAAGCCAACTGTGGGTAGCCCGACCGCCCCAGGGAGCGGCGCAGCTGGTCTCGGGCGGCGGGGACCTCGATGGGCTGGGAGATCATCGAGGCGGCCAGGCCGGCGTCGGTGGCGGTCAGCAGGATTCGTTGCAGGGCCTGGCCTGCCTGCAGGTGGTCGGTGGGGCGGTCGCCGGGTGTGCTCAGGACGGCCACCAGTGGCTCGGGTTCGTAGTCTCGGCCGGGGGCTCGGCGGCGTTCGGTGAAAGCTCGTTGCGGCAGCAGGTCCTGCGGTTCGGGGGCGGGGGCGCCGGCTGTCACGGGCACGCCGTCGGGGGCCTGGTCGGCGTGGGTCCAGCCGGCCATTTCCCGTTGGTAGTCCCGGTTTCGGCGCAGGACACGGTCGGCGCTTTTTGCTATTTCGGCGAAGCCGGTCAGGGGGACCATTCCGACCAGCAGGTCGAGCCAGGCGTTTTCGGCTCGGGCGGCGTCGATCAGGCGGCGGCGGGCCTCGGCGGGCACGGGGTCGGGCCAGAACGGGGCCCGATGGCTGTGGCGGCGGGGGATCGCGGCGTAAAGGTCCTTTTCCCGGTACGTCGGGGGACGCGACCGCCCCAGAATCAGGCGGGCAGCCAGGTCGGGCTGGGCGCGGTCGGGGCGGAGCTCGACCTCAGCCGGCGCGCCGGCCGTGGCTAGGGCCAGGCGCGCGTTGTAGGTGGCGGCGCCGCAGGCCAGGTGCACCGCCCAGCCCGCCCGGTCGGCCACGGTGAGCCGGCGGGACGGGTCGGCCAGGATCTCGATGGCGCCGCCGCGCAGGCGGAACTTCCACGGTTGCGTGTTGTGCAGGGAGGGTGCGCGGATGCCGGCGGAGGCCGCGCGCAGCAAGTCCTCCCGGTCGTAGCCGGCCATCACCCCACCTCCTATCGGGTCACGATCACGTCGGCGGCGTTGCGGCGCGGGCGCGGCGGCAGCGGGGTGGTGTCGTCCGTATAGCCCAGGCGCACCGCCAGGTAGGGCTCGCCCAGGTCGGCCAGCAGACCCTGGACCAGCCGGCGGGGCCACTCGACCTCGATGGCGTCGCTCAGCGGGGCGGTCGCCAGGCCGTCGGCCGTGGCCTGCAGCAGGAGAGCCGACAGGGCTTCGCCGGCCCGGAGCAGTTCGAGCGGGGTGGTGCCGCGGCCGAACAGAATCACGAACGAGGCGCCTTCGTCGTGCGCGGGCCCGACTGTGAGGCCTGCTTTCTCGTCCGGCACGTAGTCCCGTACGGGAACCCGGCGCAGCCCCGGCTCGACCGCAGTTTCCGCTGTCATGCCGTCACCCGAGCCCGCCGGGCGGTGGGTCCACCGACGCAGTTCCTCGCGGTAGTCCGCGTCGTTCAGTTCGGCGTGCCCGGCCAGTTCGGCCGAGATGGCCAGGGTGGTGATCTCGTCGCGCGGCACGACGTGCAGGTAGGCGCCGTTGGCCTCGACGAGCAACCGCAGTTTGGTCAGTTCCCCGTCCGGGACCGTGCGGGAGCCGAAGGGCCGCCGGTCGGTGCGGCGCCGCGAGATGGCCTGGGCCAGCTGCTCGGAGGCGGGCGGAACGGGCGAACCGAGCCGGATGCGGGCCAGCACCGAGTCACCGGGAAGCCGGGTCACCGAGGCCGACCACCCGAGGGCGGCCAGCGTGACGAGCGCGTGGTGCAGGGCCGCGCCGCAACTCAGCGCGAGCAACCGGCCGTCGCGGTCGGTGACGTCGAGCCGGCGGGACGCGTCGGCGTGCAACTCCATCGTGTCGCCGTCGATCCGCCAGGTCCAGGGCTGGGTGTTGAAGACGGACGGGGCGTGCAACGCGGCGGTGGCGGCCTGCTCGAGCGGTGTCATGAGATCAGCCTGCGCCGGACCGGAAGAACCGGGCAGGGCCGAAGGTCCTTCGCTCAGGAGGAGATCGGCACCCGCCAGGTCAGCACGGTGCCGCCGTCCGGTCCCGGCTCGACGGTGAACGATCCGCCCAGGTCGTGCGCGCGCTCGGCCATGTTCAGCAGCCCGCCCCGGGCCGCGCCGGGCGGGATGCCGACGCCGTTGTCCTCGACCCGCAGGCTCACCGACGAGCCGGCGTGCACCGAGACCCGTACGGCGTCGGCGTTGGCGTGCCGGGCCACGTTCGACAACGCCTCGCGCAGCACGGCCAGCAGTTCCGGGACGATGTCGTCGGGGATAGCACTGTCGACCGGGCCGCTCGTGTCCAGGGTCGGGCGGAAACCGAGCGCGGCCGCCTCGACGGCTTCGCGCAGAGCCGACCGCAGGGACGGACCGACCGGCGCCCGCAGCTCGAAGATAGACCGGCGGATGTCGCGGATCGTCTCGTCCAGGTCGTCGACGGTGGCGTTGATGCGCTTGGTCGTCTCGGCTCGCGATGTCTGCGAGGCCGCGCCCTGCAGCTGCATGCCGGTGGCGAACAACCGCTGGATGACCACGTCGTGCAGGTCGCGCGCGATCCGCTCCCGGTCGGCCAGGACGGCCAGCAGCTCCCGCTCTTCCTGCGCGCGCGCCCGTTCCAGCGCGAGGGCGGCCTGGCCGGCGAAGGTCGACAGCAGCACCGCGTCGTCGTCGGCCACCGGCTGGTCGGCCGCCTGGGTGACGATGAGCAGGCCGTACGGCGTGTCCGAGCCGGTCAGCGGGGCGATCACGGCCGGGCCGGCGGGCACCGGGCCGGGCCAGTCGGCGGCGGCGCGCAGGTCGTCGATCACCCGGTAGCCGCCGGGATCGAAGTCGTCCAGGGCGATCCGGCCGCCGGTCAGGCTCGCGCAGGCCGGGTCGGCCCCGTCGGCCACCTCGATCGTGTAGGACGACTCGTCGAACAGCAGCACGAGCACCAGATCGGCCTCGGCCACCTCGCGCGCTCTCCGGGCAATCAACTGCAAGGCTTCCGTACGCCGGACGGTCCCGAGCAGTACGCCGGTGATCTCGGCGGTGGCCGCCAGCCAGCGCTCCCGCCGCTGGGCCAGCGTGAACAGGCGGGCGTTGTCGATCGCCACCCCCGCCGCGGCGGCCAGCGCCACCACGATCTCTTCGTCGTCGTCGCTGAACTCGGGCGCGCCCTGCTTCTCGGCCAGGTAGAGGTTGCCGAAGACGTGATCGCGGATCCGCACCGGCACCCCGAGGAAGCTGTGCATCGGGGGATGGTGAGGCGGGAAACCGTACGAGTGAGGGTGGCGGGTGATGTCGGGCAGGCGCACCGGGTGCGGATCGGTGATCAGCAGCCCCAGCACCCCGCGGCCGTGCGGCAGGTCGCCGATCTCGGCGTGCAGCTCGGCGTCGATGCCGTGCGTGATGAAGTCCGACAACTGGGTGCGATCGGCCCCGATCACCCCGAGCGCTCCGTAACGGGCGCCGACCAGCGCGCAGGCCGACTCGACAATGCGCTGGAGCGTGCTGCGCAGGTCGAGGTCGGTGCCGATGCCGACCACCGCGTCGAGCAGCGCGCGCAGGCGTTCCCGGCTGGTCATCACCTCGCCGACGCGGTCGAGCATCTCTTGCAGAAGTTCGTCGAGATGCACCCGCGAGAGTGGTCCCAGTCCGAGCGAGGGCTTCATCTGCTCCGCCACGCCCTCAGATTACGGTGACGGGACTAAAGACCCTTGGACCAGGCCTTCCGTACGCGATAGGAAGGTCCGATGATCCGAGTCTTCCTCCTCGACGACCACGAGGTCGTCCGCCGCGGCCTCGTCGACCTGCTCCAGGCCGGCGGTGACATCGAGGTCGTCGGCGAGTCGGGCTCCGCGCAGGAGGCGGCTCGTCGCATCCCCGCTCTGCGCCCCGACGTGGCGATCCTCGACGCGCGGCTGCCCGACGGCAACGGCATCGACGTGTGCCGCGACGTGCGGGCGGTCGACTCGTCGATCAAGGGCCTCATTCTCACCTCGTACGAGGACGACGAGGCGCTGTTCGCGGCGATCATGGCCGGCGCCTCCGGCTACGTGCTCAAGCAGATCCGCGGCACCGACCTGGTCGACGCGGTGCGCCGGGTGGCCCAGGGCCAGTCGCTGCTCGACCCGGCGGTGACCCAGCGGGTGCTCGAGCGCATCCGGCACGGCGTGGAGCAGCCGCGCGAGCTGGCCGCCCTGACCGATCAGGAGCGCCGGATCCTCGAGTTCGTGGCCGAGGGCCTGACCAACCGCGAGATCGCCGGCCGCATGTTCCTGGCCGAGAAGACGGTCAAGAACTACGTGTCGAGCATGCTGGCCAAGCTCGGCCTGGAGCGTCGCACGCAGGCCGCCGTGCTCGCCACGCGGCTGCTGGGGGAGCACCCGCACTGACGCACGCGACAAGATCGAGAGGCGTTCGCACGCGTGATCGTTCGGTGCATGCCTGAATTCCCACATGGTGCACATCGATCGAGGCCGGTGGAACCGATTCAGCGCCACCCTTTCCGGTTCTACCGGCAGGTCACTACGGGCGTGGCGATCGACCCTTACCTATTAAACGGGTCGCCTTCGATCATGTTGTGGCCGGTCACGGCGTCGCACGGCGCGTACGCCGCTGATCCTGAGAACGCATGACTCTCGTATCCGTGGGCAGGTGAGTCCACGGATGGAGACGACATGACCACGCGCAAGCCCGCCACGCGCGCGTCGAGCACACCTCGCCACGTGGTCCATACTGGACCCGTGAGCACGTGCCGATGCACGTGCAGATGCGCCGGTGCGCTTGTCCGGGGAGGACTCTGATGCGGCTGAGACACCCCTCCGGCCGGATCGTGCACCTTTCCTGCGAGATCACTCCGGCGACGGCGAGCAATCTACCGGCCGTCGTCGCTCAGCTCGACACGTACGGCGCGGTCCGCGCCCGGCTCGGCGCCGACGCCCTCGGCGTGTCCCTCTGGCTTCCTCCCGCGCTCGCCGCCGCCCTCGCCGTGGAGAGCCGCGCCCGCACCCGGCTTCGTGCCGAACTCGACGCCCGCCGGCTCGAAGTCGTCACGTTGAGCGGCGCGCCCTTCGGCGAGGGCGGCGGCGAGACCCCCGACTGGACCGAGCCCGCCCGTCGCGAGTACACGCTCGACCTGGCCCGCATCCTGCTCGACCTGCTCGACGAGGACGCGGTACGCGGCAACGTGAGCACCATCGGCCTCGGCGCCCGCGAGGGCTGGGGCGAGGCCGAGGAGAAGGCGGCCGCCGGCATCCTGCGCCGCCTTTCGCACGGCTTGGCCGACCTCGCCTGGCAGAACGGGCGAGCCGTGCGCGTCGGGTTCCAGCCCGCGACCGGGCAGGTGCTCGACAGTCCCGAGCAGACGGTGGCCGCGCTCAGCCGCATCGACAAGGACCGGCTCGGCGTCTGCCTCGACCTGGGTCACGCCGCCGAGTGCTGGCCCGACCCGGCGGCCGGCATCGAAACCGTGACCGACGCCGGCCTGGCGATCGTCGAGGTGCGGCTCAACGCCGTGGCCGGGTCGACCACCAGCGCGTGGCGGGCCGGCCTCGACCGGCTGTTCGGCGGCCGCAGCCCGCTCACCGAGAACCTCACACTGGTCGGCCGCGCCCCCGGTCAGCCGGTCGAGCAGATCACCGGCGACGTCGCGTACCTGCTGGCCGAGCTGGCCGCCCTGGGCCTCGCGCCGGAAAATGAGCCCTGCCCCGCGCGCTGAAATCCGTCTAGAGTCGGTGCTGGCACTGCCGTGGACGGGCGGTCCGGGTCGTGGGAGGCGCAACCCCCGCCGGTCGTGACGCCCCGAAGCCGGTCGTGCCGCCGGGCGGCCTTCCCTCGCCGCCCACCTCCACCTGCTCTTTTCCGAGGGAGAAACACGATGGCGCGACCCATCACGCTCTTCACCGGCCAGTGGGCCGACCTGCCCTTCGACGAGGTCTGCCGGCTGGCGTCCGAGTGGGGCTACGACGGGCTCGAGATCGCCTGCTGGGGTGACCACTTCGAGGTCGACCGGGCACTCGCCGAACCCGACTACATCGACCGCAAGCGCGAGCAGCTGGCCAAGTACAACCTCAAGGTGTACGCGATCAGCAACCACCTGGTCGGGCAGGCCGTCTGCGACCACCCGATCGACGAGCGCCACCAGGGCATCCTGCCCGCCGACATCTGGGGCGACGGCGACGCCGAGGGCGTACGGCAGCGGGCCGCCGAACGCATCAAAGACACCGCCCGTGCCGCCGCCAAGCTGGGCGTCAAGACGGTCGTCGGCTTCACCGGCTCGTCGATCTGGCACACCGTGGCCATGTTCCCGCCCGTGCCGCCGGCCATGATCGAGCGCGGCTACCAGGACTTCGCCGACCGGTGGAACCCGATCCTCGACGTCTTCGACGAGGTGGGCGTGCGGTTCGCGCACGAGGTGCACCCGAGCGAGATCGCCTACGACTACTGGACCACCCGGCGCACGCTCGAGGCCATCGGCGACCGCCCGGCCTTCGGGCTGAACTGGGACCCGTCGCACTTCGTGTGGCAGGACCTGGACCCGGTCAACTTCATCCTCGAGTTCAAAGATCGCATCTACCACGTCGACTGCAAGGACGCCAAGGTTCGTACGGGCGACGGGCGCCGCGGGCGGATGAGCTCCCACCTGCCGTGGGCCGACCTGCGGCGCGGCTGGGACTTCGTCTCGACCGGCCACGGCGACGTGCCGTGGGAGGACTGCTTCCGCGCGCTCAATGCGATCGGCTACGACGGCCCGATCTCGATCGAGTGGGAGGACGCCGGCATGGACCGCCTGGTCGGCGCGCCCGAGGCGCTGCAGTTCGTGCGCCGGCTGGCCTTCGACGCCCCGACGGCCGCGTTCGACGCCGCGTTCTCGCGCTCCTGAGGCGTACGGGAAAACGCATCGGAAAAGGCTGAGGCCGCCCTCGTCGTTGAGGGCGGCCTCAGAGCCTTCGAACCACCGGGGCGACGCTCTCGCATCGCCGGGCGGTCAGAGGGTGCTGCTGGAGGGCTTGCTGTTCGAGGAGGAGGCCAGCGGCTGGGTCAGGTCCGAGTCGCTGCTCGAGCTCGAGGACGTCGACGAGGTGGTCGACAGCTTCTCGCCCAGCTTCGACGACTGGATCTTGTCTTTGCTCTCGCTGTACAGCTTGTTGGCCTGCGCCTGGGCGACACCGGCGGCCTCCTGGACCGTCGGGTGCTCCCACACCTTCTTGGCGTTGGCCGCGATCTCCTCGTACTTCTCCCGGCCGGCACGGCTGCCCAGGACGAAGCCCGCCGCGAGACCGGTGATGAACATCAGCTTTCCGCGCATGATGGCGGCTCCTTCCGTTCGTGACGCGCGTGCGTCGATGGTCGGTGCATACCCATGCTGCCGCTTTCGTATTCCTTCGCGCAGGGTTTTGACCCGCCGGTGGCGTGCCGGGGAACCCCTTCGCGCTCCCGGGCCACGGTCATGTACTCTGTTCTCCGGCACCGAGGGAAGCCACGGTGCCGGCACGATCCCCTGTAGCTCAATTGGCAGAGCAGCCGGCTGTTAACCGGCAGGTTATTGGTTCGAGTCCAATCGGGGGAGCGTTCGGCGGAGGCCTCTGTTCGCGGATAGCGCGAACCGGGGCCTTCGCCATTTCTGCTCAGGGGGCCGAGCCCCCTGAAACCCCACGTTGCGATGGTTGCGGTGAGCGGCCCGCTTGCGGTGGGCGAGTTGGGCCTGGCTTCGCCGGCCGTGATCCAGCTAACCGATCAAAAACTTTTTACCGGTTGACCGTGTTCTGGACCAACCGCTAACGTCGGTTTCACCGGTTAGGTCGCACGAGAGGAAAGAACATGTCAACGCGGTTCCACACCACCGAGGTCAACGGGGTCGAGATCTTCTATCGGGAGGCGGGGCCGGTCGACGGGCCCGTCGTGCTGCTGCCGCACGGGTTCCCGACGTCGTCCTGGCAGTTCCGCAACCTCATGCCGGCCCTCGCGGACAAGTACCGCGTCATCGCGCCCGACTACCCGGGCTTCGGGCACTCGGCGTCGCCGTCGCGGGACGAGTTCGACTACACGTTCGCCACCTACGCCGACCTCCTCAAAGGGCTGGTCGACCAGCTCGGCGTGGATCGGTACACGATCTACGCGTTCGACTACGGCGCCCCGGTCGGCTACCGCCTCGCCCTGAAGGCGCCGGAGCGGGTCAGCGGCCTCATCATCCAGAACGGAAACGCGTACGAGGAAGGGTTGAAGGAGTTCTGGGACCCGATCAAGGCGAACTGGGCCTCGGACACCCCGGAGACGCGTAAGGCTCTCACCCCGGTCTTCGCCGACGAGGCGATCAAGTCGCAGTACACGCACGGCGTGCACGACGCCACCCACCTCGACCCCGACGCCTGGCTGCACGACAGCACCCAGCTCGCGCGCCCCGGCAACTGGGACATCCAGCTCGACCTGTTCCACGACTACGGCACCAACGTCACGCTGTACCCGCAGTTCCAGGAGTTTTTCCGCACGTACCAGCCGCCGACGCTGATCGTGTGGGGCGAGAACGACTTCATCTTCCCGGCCGACGGCGCTCACCCCTACCTGAACGACCTGCCCAAGGCCGAGCTCCACCTGTTCGACTCCGGTCACTTCCTGTTGGAGGACCAGCTCGACACCGTGGTGCCGCTAATCCGCGACTTCCTTGCCCGGATTTAAGCCGTCTGTTGCCCTTCTGGACACATCCTTTGCAGAAAGTTCTCGACAGCGCCCTGAGCTGGGAAAACGGGTGCTGTCGAGGGCTTTAAGAGTGGTGTGCTACGGGGAGACGTCCATCGATTGACACGGTCCGGTAGCGGGGCGAGGGTGTGAGAGCGCTCTCGTTCATGACGGAGCGTCACGGCCGGACGCACCCCCCTTCCCTGTCCGCCCCCGAAGCGTTCCGGCCGGCGCGGGATCCCCTCCGGCTCGCCGGGCTCGCGTCACCCAGGGGGCCGGACCGTGGAGTGCCTATGCGTCTCAAGCGCAAATCCCTGCTCGGAGCAACCGTGGCCGCCGTGGCCGCGGCCGGTGTCATCGCCGTGGTGCCCAACGCCAACGCGGCCGGCCCGGAACTGCTGCCGCTCACCGTCACGAACGACTCCGGTCGCGGCGAGGCCGTGCACCTGTACGTGCTCGGTGAGTCCGGCGGCCGGCTCGGCTACGTCAACGAGGGCGGCACGTTCACGCCGTGGCCGGGCGGCGGCACCCCGCCGACGCCCGCGCCCGACGTGTCGATCGCCGGGCCCGGCAACGGCGCCAGCAAGACCATCCAGGTGCCCAAGGGCCTGTCCGGGCGCATGTACATGTCGTTCGGCGACAAGCTCGACTTCCGCCTCTCACAGGACGGCGGCCTGGTGCAGCCCGCGCCGTGGGCCGGCGGCGACCCGAGCCGGGACGTGCTGTTCGACTGGAGCGAGTTCACCTACAACGACTCCGGCGTGTGGCTCAACAGCTCGCAGGTCGACATGTTCGCCGTACCGCACAAGGTCAGCGTGACCGGCTCGGACGGGCAGACGGCCCAGACCGGCGAGCTCAAGCCGGGCGGTCACAACGCCGTCATCGACGGGCTGAAGGCCGACCCCGAGTTCGCCAAGCTGATCCAGACCCGAGGCGACGGCACGGTGCTGCGGGTGCTCGCCCCGGGCAAGGGCGCCGACGCCGGCGGGTTCGACCCCGACTACCTGGGCGGCTACATCGACCAGGCGTGGGCCGCGTACGCGAATTCTGATCTGACGGTCAAACCGTTCTCCGACCAACCCGACAAGACCTTTATTGGTCGTACGAGCGGGAACGTCATGAATTTCACGGACTCCACGGGTGCGCAGGTCGCCAGCTTCACCAAGCCGACCTCGTCGAACGTGTGGGGTTGCGACGGCAACCTGGGCGCCCCCAACGACCTCGTCGTCGGGCCGATCGCGCGCAGCCTGTGCGCGGCGCTGACCCGCGGCACCCTCGGGTCGCAGCCGGTCGAGCCCAGCACCGACCCGGCCACGTTCTACAAGAACACGCCGACCAACCTGTACGCCAAGCTGATCCACGACAACATGGCCGACGGCAAGGCGTACGCGTTCGCCTTCGACGACGTCGCCAACCAGGAGTCGCTGGTGCACAGCGGCGACCCGACGTCGATCGGCATCACCCTCTCGCCCTTCAACTGAGCCCCCGCTCCCGGTTGCGAAACCGGGAGACTTCAGAGCGAAGGAGTCTCTTCATGCAGCGCACATTCGCATTGCCGGCGTTGACCGTCGGCGCCACCGTGGCCGCACTCACCGTCGGCGTTTCCCCCGCCTCGGCCCACGGCTACATCTCTTCCCCGCCCAGCCGCCAAGCCAACTGCGCCGCCGGCGCGGTCACCGGCTGCGGCGACGTCCAGTACGAGCCGCAGAGCGTGGAAGCCGCCAAGGGCTCCAAGGAGTGCAACGGCGGGGGTGGGCGGTTCGCCGAACTCAACGACAACAGCAAAGCCTGGCCGCGGGCCACGGCCGGTCAGTCGGTGACGTTCGACTGGGTGCTCACGGCCCGGCACTCCACCACCACATGGGAGTACTTCATCGGCGACACGCTGCTCGCGTCGTTCGACGACGGCGGCGCGCAGCCCGGCGCCACCAAGACCCACACCGTGAACATGCAGGGCTTCACCGGACCGCAGACCGTGCTGGCCCGCTGGAACGTAGCCGACACCGCCATGGCGTTCTACGCCTGCGTCGACCTGAACATCGGAGCGTGATCATGAAGCGCAATCGTCTTCTGGCCGCGGCCGGCGCCCTGGCCGTCGCGGTGACCGCCGGCCTCGCCGCCCTGCTTCCCAGCACGGGCGCCTCGGCGGCGACCCTGCCGGTGTCCGAAGCCCAATTCCAACAGATGTTCCCGAACCGGATCCCGTTCTACTCGTACGCCGGACTGCTCGACGCCATGAACAAGTTCCCCGAGTTCACCGGCACCGGCGGCGAGGACGTGCAGAAGCGGGAAGCGGCCGCCTTCCTGGCCAACATCAACCACGAGTCGGGCGGCCTGGTGTACGTCGAGGAGCTGAACCAGGCGAACTGGCCGCTCTACTGTGACGGCTCCCAGCCGTACGGCTGCCCGGCTGGTCAGGACGCGTACCACGGTCGCGGCCCGATCCAGCTGAGCTGGAACTTCAACTACAAGGCGGCCGGCGACGCGCTCGGCATCGACCTGCTGAACAACCCGAACCTGGTGAAGGACGACGCGTCGGTGGCCTGGCAGACCGGCCTCTGGTACTGGATGACCCAGACCGGGCCGGGCTCGATGACCCCGCACGCGGCGATCGCCAACGGAGCCGGCTTCGGCGAGACGATCCGCAGCATCAACGGGGCGCTGGAGTGCAACGGCGGCAACCCGGCCCAGGTGCAGAGCCGGGTCGACGCCTACCAGCGGTTCGCGCAGATCCTCGGCGTCGACCCGGGCGGCAACCTCTCCTGCTGAGTTTTTGTTTGTTCCGGCCGGCGCTGACATTGCTCAGCGCCGGCCGGCGTCGTGTTGCCCCGATCGCCGGCGCCCGGGCTCAGGGCTGGAGTTGCCGGGTAGGCCTGATCTTGGGATGGTGGCCCGCTTTCGTTCGCCTGGGACGGTCTTACGTGCGGGCAGCACGACGCGGCTGCACCGGATATCGGATCGATCAACCGGATTCGGCCAGGGTCGCGCTCCTGGTAATGAGGGATCACCGTTACCGGAGCCGGCGGACGGTCCGGTTTGTTCCGCTCGGCGTTGTCCCCATCAAGGGACTGCTTCGCGAGGTACACACTCGCAACGCCCATGACGGCACTCAGGAGCGTTGCGATCAAGCTGATCAGCACGAACACCGGGCCATTCCCGAATGAGCGACGCTCGGAAGCCGCCGGCTTGAGGTGCGTCAGCGCCGATCATTGTCGTGGTCGTGATGGTCACTTGCTCGGAGTGCAGGCCGAACCAGCGGGAGCGTTTGTATACGGCGGTGGTCGTGGTCGTAGTAGGGACAGGGCTCTGAGGTGTAGAAGGCGTCAGCATGGTGCCCCGCGACTGTCTGCGCGCGGAAGACTCCGCCAAGCGCCCTGCGAAGGCGGCTGACCGAGCCCTGCACATACCAGGCGTGCGAGACATACCGGATCTCCGGGAGCCCTCGGCTGGAGGAAGCTGGGCTCGCTCTGGTTAAAGGCACGCTGAACTCAAGAGGGGCCTTCTCTGAGGCGCTGATGTCAGGCGGCATGCGGTGCGGGTCGAGTGCGCCGCTGTGCGGGTCGACGTGCGCGGAAGGAAAAGCTGGTCGGCAGCCAAGTGGCACCAACGACTTGGAGCCAGTGGGCCGCCGCCTCCCCCGCCCCAGTTGGGTGGGTTGGGAATGTAGCCCCGTTGGCTGTGAGTACAGGGAAGTTGTCCACAGGTGGGCATGGTGATCTATGCACTGGGCGTATACTCTGAGCGCATAGTTGACATGGGGGAGGCGTTGTGGGGACTACTCGGCGGAGTTTGATTGTGGGGGCGTTGGCGGTTGGTGTGGGCTTGAACGGTGGGGCGGTGCTGGTGGCGCCGGCTCGGCTTTGGCTGCCTGCGCCTACTGGGCCGTTCGAAGTTGGCGCTACGGCATTGCACCTGCTTGATCGGTCGCGGCCCGATCCCTTCACGGGGGAGGCGCATCGGCGTGAGTTGATGGTGGGGGTTTGGTATCCGGCTCGGGATGTGGAGCGGTTTCCGCGGGTTTCTTGGATGGAGCCGGCTGTGTTGCGGCGGTACCTGACCGATGCGGGGTACGCGGCTGATGTTGTGGCGTCTCCGCTGACGGCCGGGCGTGAAGGTGCGCCTTTACGCCGTACGGGAAAGAAGTTGCCGGTTCTGGTCTTCTCGCACGGGGCCGGGGATCACCGGAACGGGAACTCGATCATGATTCAGCAGCTGGCCAGCCATGGGTATGTGGTGGTCACGATCGACCACCTCGGCGACGCCTACAGCCGGCTGCCGGACGGGCGGGTTGTCGCGCCGACCGAGCAGTCGCTGTATCCGCAGGATTTCGAGCGGGACGCGCGGTTCGTGCTCGACGAGATCGAGCGGCTTGCGGCGGGGCACAACCCGGACGTCGATCGGCGGCGGCTGCCGGACGGGTTGGCGGGGGCTTTGGACGTACGGCGGATCGGGATGATCGGCTGGTCCAAGGGTGGCACGGCTACGGCTCGGGTGATGCTCAGCGATCGGCGGGTGCGGGCCGGGCTGGCGATCGACCCGCCGCTGTTGCCGGCCATGGACGGGCGGATCGACCGGCCGTTCATGCTCATGACGGCCGAGTTCACGCGTGCCACCGACCCGGCCGTACGGAAATTTTGGACGCAGTTGATTGGCTGGCGTCTCAATGTGCAGGCCGACGGCGCTGTGCACTCGTCTTACAACGACCTGCAGGTGCTCATGCCCCAGTTGGCGAAGATCGTGGGGATGAGCGATGAAGAACTGCGTGGGTGGACGGGTCACCTGAACACGGCGCGGGCGGTGCGCATCGATCAGGCGTACCCGGTGGCGTTTTTCGACCAGCATCTGCGTGGACATCACCAGCGACTGCTCGACGGGCCCAGCCGGGCGTTCCCCGAGGTTCAGTACCTTGGTCTTTCCGCTGCCGGGGACACGCACCGCGGTTAGGCTGGGGCTGCCTGCCTGGTTCGTCCCCTTGTGAGGTGCACGTGTCGCAACCTGTTGAGGTGGACGTCGTCATCGTCGGCGGCGGTCTCGCCGGACTCTCCGCTGCCCGGCGGCTCGACCGCGCCGGCGTGGAGTGGCTGCTCGTCGAGGCCTCCGACCGGATCGGCGGCCGCGTCGCCACCGACGTCGTCGACGGCTGGCACTTCGACCGCGGCTTCCAGGTGCTCAACACGGCCTACCCGCGGGTGCCGGCCCTCGTCGACGTGGACGCGCTCGACATGCGCTACTTCACCTCCGGGGTGCTGGTGCGCCGCGGCGGCGACCTGCACCGGCTGGAAAACCCGCTGCGGGAACCGCTGTCCGCGGCGCAGACACTCAACGCCGGGGTCGGCACGCTCAGCGACCGGCTCAAGTTCGCAGCCCTGGCCACCCGCTGCGCGACGGTGCCGGCCAAGAAGCTGCTCGACGCCCGCGAGACGACGGCGCAAGAGATGCTGCGCAAGGCCGGCCTGTCCCACCGCATGATCGAAGAGGTGCTGCGGCCCTTCCTGTCCGGGGTCTTCGCCGACCGCTCGCTCGAGACGTCCAGCCACGTCCTGGCGATGGTGCTGCGCTCCTTCGCCCGCGGCAAGATCGGCGTGCCCGCGGCCGGCATGGCGGCCCTGCCCGCCGCCATCGCCGGCCCACTGCCGTACCCGCAGCTGCTGATCGGCGCCCGCACCCTCGAGATCGGCCCCGGCGTCGTGGTCACCGAGGCCGGCGAACTGCGCTGCCGGGCCGTCATCGTCGCCACCGACCCGTCCGCGGCGTCCGCCCTGCTGCCGCAGCTGCCCCGGGCCGACATGCACGGCCTGACAACCTTCTACTTCGGCGCCGACCGGGCCCCCATCGACGAGCCCACCCTGATCCTCGACGGCGACCGGCGCGAAATCATCGCCAACACCATCGTCGTCAGCAACGCCGCCCCCGAATACGCCCCGCCCGGCAAGTCGCTGATCGCGGCCTCGGTGGTCGGCATCTCGGCCCCGTCCTCGGCGTCCGAGACGGTGATGCGGGTCGAGCTTTCCCGCCTGTACGGGGTGCCGACCGACGACTGGGACCTGCTCGAAGTCGTGAACATCCCCGAGGCGCTGCCGGCCGCCCGCGTCCCGCAAGCCCAGCTGCGCAAGCCGGTCGACCTCGGCGACGGCCTGTTCGTGGCCGGCGACCACCGCGACAGCCCGTCCATCCAGGGGGCGCTGGCCGGCGGATGGCGCACGGCCGGGGCGGTGCTCACCTGGCTGGGCACGCGGGTCAGCGTCTGAGCCGGGGAGATCGCTGGCTGTGGGTATGCGGCACGGGTTACTATCGCCGCCGGTAAGGGGCGGTAGCTCAGTGGGTTAGAGCAGGGGACTCATAATCCCTCGGTCGCGGGTTCGAGTCCCGCCCGCCCCACTCTTCTTGCCTGGGGGCGACCCCCAGACCCCACGTTACGGTGGGCGCGCCTGGCGTAACGGTTGCGCCCTCGTCGGGGTTGCGTCCTTCGGCCGTCGAATTCGCCGCCCGCATCTCGCCGGTGGGCGGGCGCCGAGGTCGAGTCCGCCAACTGCCCGAACCGTTCGACCAAGGCGCTGCTGACTCAGCCGTATGACACCGGATGTGACGCGACCCGTCCTCCTGACAACGAGGACCGAGCGGGTGGTGGGGACAACTCTTAGGGCAAGGTGCAGCGATCAGGATCGACGAATCTTCTCGATGGCTTTGCCTCGGGCCAGCTCGTCGACCAGCTTGTCGAGGTAGCGAACCTTCCGCATCACGGGATCTTCGATCTCCTCGACCCGCACGCCGCACACCACGCCGGTGATCAGCGGGGCATTGGAGTTCAGGCGAGCGTCTGCGAAGAACTCCTCGAAGGAGGTCTCCTGCGCCAAGTGACGCTCGATGTCGGCGTCATCGAAGTCGGTCAGCCACGTGATGATCTGGTGGAGCTCGGTTCTCGTGCGGCCCTTGCGCTCCACCTTCGTGAGGTAGTGCGGATACACCGCGGAGAACGGCATTCGGTAGACCCGCTTCAAGGTCTTTTCGTCCGTCTTCATGCCACTGATCCTTCCGCGTCCCGGTGCACCCGTTGCTCTGACTGTCCAGCAAGGTGCTTCATGATGTACTGATCCGCGCCGGGACGTCGAGGTCGACTCCGCCTGGCTGCCCGAACCGCTCAGTCAGCGACCTGAAGAGATCTGTTCGTGGGTGTTCGTCCTCGGTAGCGGCCGCGGTGCGGATCAGGTGGATGCCGGCCTGGGCAAGGCTCGCGCAGGGCTGCGACAGGAGTCGTTAAAGAAACTTAAGGATTGCTTGCTCAGCGTCATGAACTGCTGCACATCGTTGCTCGTATATCCCGGCACAAGCACTACGGGACGACGAAGGAGCCGTGCATGTATCGACGCGGAGTCAGCAGCTATCGACGCGGAGCCAGCAGCCGGACGCGCAAGCTGGTGATTGGAGGCGCCGCCGCAGCGCTGCTCGGCTCGGCGCTCGCGATCGGCACGGGGATGAGCCAGGCCGCCGAACAGGGCAACCCCGGAGCCGGCTCCGGTAACGTCAGCGCTTTGGTGCCGGCGCTGGGTTTCAGCCCGGGCGATCCGAACGCGACGGCCGACCGTGTGGGTCCCACCGGGGTGAATGTCCCTGGTCGCTGCCCGCCCACTCAAGCCCAGGTGAACGCGCAGGTGGCGCTCAAGAATGGGAACCTTCCGAGTGGAACGGACCTGGAAAGCCGTATTCAGCGTTTTGAGAAGACCTTGTCGGCGATTCAGGACTTGAAATGCCCCGCGTCTTCCACGACTTTGCTGGGCCGCTTGAATTCGTTGACCGCGCTGCGTGGAAACGCGAACCGCGATGACGTCCTGCGTGGTTTGGGTCTGAACGAAACGCCAGCGGATAGAGCCGCCGCCCCAGGATCCGGTGACGCGGCCGCGGGTGGAGCGACGGGGAACGCCGGATCCGGCTCCGGTGACATCAACGCTTTGGTGCCGGCGCTGGGTTTCAGCCCGGGCGATCCGAACGCGACGGCCGACCGCGTGGGCCCCACCGGGGTGAATGTTCCTGGTCGCTGCCCGCCCACTCAAGCCCAGGTCAACGCGCAGGTGGCGCTCAAGAATGGGAACCTTCCGAGTGGAACGGATCTGGAAAGCCGTATCCAGCGTTATGAGAGGACCTTGTCGGCGATTCAGGACTTGAAATGCCCCGCGTCTTCCACGACCTTGCTGGGCCGCTTGAATTCGTTGACCGCGCTGCGTGGAAACGCGAACGCCGACAACATCCTGCGTCGTTTGGGTCTGAACGAAACGCCGGCGGGCTAAAGCCGCAGGGAATGCGGGGCCGCAAAACGAGCGGCACCGCGAACAACGGCAACCTGATCCTTCGCGGATCCTGATTCACCGCACGGAACCGCCTCGCCGGAGGCCCTCGCACCACGGGGGGTCTCCGGCGCGTTCGTGTGTGGGTCATGCGCGCGGTGATCTTCGGCTACTTCGGCACGCTGACCGACCCCGGCGCACAGGAATCGGGTCACGGTGGCCCGCTGGGTGATCCGGTTTGTGCCTTGGCGATGGTTGCTGCCGAACGTCGCGCCTGACCGCCACTGACGGGATCGGCCTTGACGGCGTTACTACGCGACAAGACGCTCTATGACCAGATGTTGCCGAGCACCCTCGGAACAGGCCGGTTGCTCGTCGCGCTGGTTGACCGCGCTTGGTCGTGTTGCCGGCCATCGGCGAAGTCTTCGCGGTTGCTGGGTAGTGGGCCGTGTCACACGATGCCATGCTGGGGTCCGTGGACTTGCATGGAGGCGAGTTGTGAGCGGGGAAGGCGACGGCCCCACGGTTGCGCGGATTTTGCTTGGCTCGCAGCTGCGTCGGTTGCGGGAAGAGCAGGGTATGGCCCGCGCGGAGGCGGCCGAAGCTCTTGGCACTGCGGATTCGACTATCAGCCGGATGGAGTTGGGCCGGGTCGCGTTGAAGGAAGCCAACGTGGCGGTTCTGCTTTCGCTGTACGGGATGGACGACGAGCAGGAACGGGCGGCTTTCCTGGCTCGGGTGCGGGAGACGAATACGCAGTGCTGGTGGCATCCGTACAGCGATATCACCCCGAACTGGTTGCAGCGGTATCTGGGGCTGGAAGCGACCGCGTCCGTCATTCGTACGTACGAGGCGCAATGGTTGCCGGGGTTGTTGCAGACCGAGGCGTACGCCGAAGCGATGATTCGGCTCGGCACTTACAGCCAGCGCGAGGATGACGTGGCGCGGCGGGTGCGGCTTCGGTTGGAGCGTCAGCAGGTTCTCAGTCAGCCGGATCCGCCGACGCTGTGGGCGGTGATCGACGAGGCGGCTCTGCGGCGGCCGGTCGGCGGGCCGCGCGTGATGCGGGACCAGATCGAGGCGCTGGCCGCTCAGGAGAGCAAGAACCCGAAGGTGATAATTCAGGTGATGCCGCTGGCGGCGGGCGGGCACGCCGGGGGCGGCACCTCCTTCACCATTCTGCGTTTCCCGCAGGAGGAAATGCGCGACCTCGTCTATGTGGAGCAGCTGACCAGCGCGCTCTATCTGGACAAGCCGGCCGACGTCGACCGCTACTTCGACGTCATGAACCACCTTTCCGAAGAAGCGGCGACTCCACAGGAGACACCGGCGATTCTGGACCGTATCCTCAGCAACCGGCCGGCCATCGGAGACTGAAGGAGCCCTCATGAGCGACGGAGCCCCGAAGATCGATTCCTCGGTTCCGCAGACGGCACGGGTCTGGAACTACTGGTTGGGCGGCAAGGACAACTATGCCGTCGATCGGGCCCTCGGCGACCAGATCGCCCAGGAGTACCCGATCATCGTGGAGATCGCCCGGGCCGACCGGGCCGTGCTCAACCGGGCGGTGCGGTATCTGGCCGGTGAGGCCGGCGTCCGTCAGTTCCTCGACATCGGGACGGGGCTGCCGACGACCAACAACACGCACGAGGTGGCCCAGTCGGTGGCGCCGGAGTCGCGGATCGTCTACGTCGACTACGACCCGCTGGTGCTGGTGCACGCCCGGGCGTTGCTGTCCAGCGGTCCGCACGGCGCCACCGACTACGTCGACGCCGACCTGCGCGACACCGAGACGATCCTGCGCGAGGCGAGCCGGACCCTGGACCTGAGCAAGCCGGTGGCCCTGATGCTGTCCGGGATCCTGGCCCACATGCCCACCGCTCAGGAGGCGCGGGCGATCGTCCAGCGGACCATGGCCGGGCTGGCCGCCGGCAGCTACCTGCTCGTCGTCGACGGCGCGAACACCAACCCCGCGCTCAACCAGGTCATGGAGATCTGGAACGCCACTGCCAACCCGCCGTACGCGATGCGCACCCCGGAGGAAATCGGCAGCTACTTCGACGGCCTCGAATTCGTCGAGCCGGGCCTGATCGACGTGACCGAGTGGCGTCCGGACGCAGCCGACGGGGGGCCGGCCCGCCGGCTGGACAACCTCATCGGCCTGGCCCGCAAACCCTAGGGCTTGGGGCCGTACAGGCGAGCGATGTCGGGGGAATCCAGCCAGCCGCTGTAGGTGGGCGACTGGGGCCAGCCGTCGGGGGAGTCCTGCCACTCCTCCCGGCGGCCGTACGGCAGGGTGTCGACCAGGGCGAACGTGTGGGTCAGCTGTTCGACGCCGCGGCCGGAGGTGTGCCAGGTTCGGTAGACGGTGTCGCCGTCTTTGAGGAAGACGTTCAGGGCGAAGCCGCCGTCGGCCGGGGCGTCCACGTCGGCGCCGAAGGGGCTGTCGGCGGTGGAGTACCAGGTCATCGGGTTGCCTACGCGGTGGGCGTAGGCGAGCGCGTCCTTGATCGGGCCCTGCGTGACGATGACGAAACGGGCGTCGTAGTTCTCGAGGAAGCCCAGGCGGGTGAAGACCGAGGTGAAGCTGGTGCAGCCGCCGCACTGCCACTCGGCCGACGGGTCCCACATGTGGTTGTAGACGATCAGCTGGGACTTGCCGTCGAAGACGTCGGCCAGGCGGACCGGGCCCTCCGCGCCGACCAGGGTGTAGTCGGGCATGCGGACCATGGGCAGCTTGCGCCTCTGTGCGGCGATCGCGTCGAGTTCGCGGGTGGCCGCCTTCTCGCGGACGCGGAGCTCGTCCAGCTGCTTGCGCCAGGTTGCTTCGTCGGCGACGGGTGGCATGGCCATGGTCAACCATCTCCTTCTCGTACGGGTCGTCAGTACATGGACTCGCCGGGGCGGCCGGACTCATCGGTGGGCCGGAAAAGCAGCCGGCTCGCCGGGGCGGCCGGACTCATCGGTGTGCCGGAAAAGCAGCCGGCTCGCCGGGGCGGCCGGACTCATCGGTGTGCCGGAAATCAGCCGACGGTGATCACCGGATTGGTCAGGGTGCCCAGCGGGGCCGAGGTGATCTCCACGGTGTCGCCGGGCTGCAGGGTGAAGCCGGCCGGTGGCACCACGCCGGTGCCGGTCAGCAGCACCGCGCCGGACGGGAAGGTGAGCGCCCGGAACAGCCAGGAGGCCAGGTCTTCGAAACTCCGCGCCATCGCGGACGTGGACGTCGTACCGGAATAGGCCTCTTGCCCGTCGCGGAGGATCCGGAGGCCGACAGGGAACGGAGCCGGATCGACCGCCCAGGCCGGCACGATCGCCGGGCCGAGCGCGCACGAACGGTCGTACATCTTCGCCTGGGGCAGGTAGAGCGGGTTCTCGCCCTCGATCGAGCGGCTGCTCATGTCGTTGCCCAGCGTGTAGCCGAAGATCTGGCCGGCCGCGTTGAGCACCAGCCCGATCTCGGCCTCGGGCACGTCCCAGCCGGAGTCGGCGCGGATGCCCACGGCGTCGCCGTCGCCGACCACCCGCCACGGGCTGGACTTGAAGAAGATCTCGGGGCGGGCGCTGTCGTAGACGTCGTCGTACAGGGAACCGTGGCCGGACTCTTCCTTGCGGCCGTCGCGGCTGCGCAGGTAGGTGACGCCGGCCGCCCACACCTCCTGCCGGTCGACGGGCGGAAGGGTCTCGTCGCCCGGCATCTCGCCGGTGGCCCGGGCGGCGGCCTCGACCCGGGCCCGGGCCTCGTCGAGGGGCAGGGCGAGCAGGCCGGCCAGGTCGCCGTCGAGCTCGCCCCACCCGCCGTCGTGGTGCACGGCCCAGCGCGAGGTGGTGCCGGCACGCAGGTGGTGAAGGGAAATCGGCATGATCCCAGTCTGGACCTCGGGAGTCACCGCCGTACGGGCTAAACGACCCCGAAAAGCAGGGCGAGGGTGCCGACGGTGGCCATGAGCAGCGCCGTGCCGGGGTGCATGCCGATCGAGATGCGCAGGTCGTGCTTGCGCCAGACCAGCCAGACGGCCGGGAACATGAAGATCACCTTCGACAGGACGGTCCACGGCGCCCAGAAGTGGTAGACCGCGAACAGCACGGTGTTGAGGACGGGCGCCGCGAGGCCCAGGTGGGCGATGCGGGGCAGCAGGAAGCCGCGGAAGTACAGCTCCTCGATAAGGGGAAGGGCGAACCCGGTGACCGGCAGGCTGATCAGCATGGTGGTGACCAGCAGCGAGTGCGGGTAGCCGTCGAGGTACGTGGTGGCGCTGCCGCCCGCGCCTTCGAAGGGCAGCCAGGTGAAGAACGTGTCGAAGACGACGTTGTCGAGCGGGGTGAGCGCGAGCGACACCACCGTCATCCACACGATGAGGCCCGCGATGAGAGCGATGATCCTTCCGCGCGGTATCGGCCGATCGCGGTAGGCGACCACCCCGGCCAGCGAGAAGCGACCGTTGCGGACGCGGCCCAGCCACAACAGGCCGGCCAGGACGGGCACCAGCACCACGGCCAGCGCGACCGCCCAGGCCAGGAAGATCGGGTAGCCGATCGCCTGAACGAGCGGCTCACCGATCAGAAAATAGGCGGCGACGATGAGCAGGCCCGGCACGAGGTGCAGGGCGATCGTCAACGGCAGGGAATGACGGCCGGCCAGCAGTTTCCCGGCGAGGCCTTCGGTCGGGGCGATTTCCGGTACGGCGGTCAGGGTCTGCGTGTTCGTCATGCCGCACAGCATCGGAGCTCCCGGAGTCACCGCCCTGTCACGCCTCTGACACGGGCCCTGACAGGGTCAGCGCACGACGAGGCGGAGGTCGGCGGCTGTCACATCGCCTAAGGCGCGGATCGCGGCCACATCGAGTTTGCCGGTGACCTTGACCTCGGCGGTGCGGCCGAGATCGACGAACGTCATGGGGATGTCGCCGGCGTACTCGATGGCGGAGACGGTCAGGCTCTGGGCGATGGGCCGGTCGGGCTGGGTGGCCGGGCGCAGGTCGACGGTCTCGCCGAGGCGGACCGTGCCGGCGACGCAGCGCACAGTGCAGGTGAGCGATCCGTGCTGCAGATTGACGATTTCGTACAGCTGCAGCTGGGGCTCCCCGGACTCCATGATGGTCATTCTCGTCGACGGCGGCCCGACTTACATCGTTGAACGTCGAACGTTCGGAGGAGATCAGTAACACTTCGGGGCCGTTAGTGTCGTGGCCGTGATGGTGACGGCGGGCCGGAGCGCGGGGTGGGACGCCCGCCGGTATGTGCAGGCCGCCGCCCTCGTCGCCGCGGTCGGGACTGTCTGGTGCGTGGCCTACCTGCGGACAGGCGTGACCACCGAGGCGATCGCGTACATTTTCGTGCCGGTCGGGGGTGCGATCGCGACCGCGTCGCTCTATCAGCTGACCAGGGGCAACCCGGCCGCCGGGCGGTTCTGGCGGGGAGTGCTGCTCGCCATCGGCTCCATCACCGTGGGGTACGCGTGGCTGGCCGTCGACATGTTCGCCCACCTTGACGAGGTGCGCACCCGGGACATGCCGCTGCCCGCGGCGGCCTGCGCGGCCGCCGGGTTCCTGATCGCCATCTGGTCGCTGGCCCGGGTGCCGGTGGTCGCGGCGGGCGGGGTCGAGCGGTGGCGCATGGTGCTGGACCGGATGATCACGTTCCTCGGGTGCGCGGCCGTGCTGTGGTATCTGGGGCTGGCGCCGATGCTCTCGGCCCGGGAACCGTTGAGCCGGCAGGCCACGGTGCTGGTCGGGCTGGGCTTCCTGGTCGCGGTGGGCGCCGCGACGAAGGTCTCGTACATCGCGGGCGGGCCGGTCGACCGGGTGGCCATCCGCTTCATCGCGGCCGCGGGCGGCGTACCGGCCGCGGTCGTGTCCGTGCTCTCGGTGCAGTTCGGCCTGGTCGCGAGCGTGCCGGCCCAGGCGATCGTCATGCCGCTGGCCCCGGTGTTCATCACCCTGGGCGTCGCCGCTCAGGTCCGCGCCGATCGCGGGCTGCGCCTTCCGCCGGCCCGCGTGGGGGCGCTCCTGCCCTACCTGGCCATGCTTCTGGTCGACGTGCCTTTGATAGCCGTTGCCTTCGGCGCCCCGTTGCGGTGGCCGGCCCGGGTGGTGCTGGTGACCGCGGTCGTGGTGACGGCGCTGGTCATGGTGCGGCAGTATCTGGCGAACCGCGAGAACGCCCGGCTGTTGCGCAACTCGCGCGTCCAGGAAGAACGTCTGCAGTACGAGGTGAGCCACGACGGGCTGACCGGGCTGGGCAACCGGGCCCTGTTCCGCGAGCGGCTGACCACCGTGCTGGCCACCGGCCGTCCGGTGTCGGTGCTGCTCATCGACCTGGACGACTTCAAGGCGGTCAACGACCTGCTGGGGCACGGCGTCGGCGACCGGCTGCTGGTGTCGGCGGCGCAGCTGCTGGAGGCCGAGGCGGGGAACTGGGGCCTGCCGGTGCGGGTCGGCGGCGACGAGTTCGCGGTGATGCTGACCGGGGCCGGCGTCGACGCCGAGGCCGTGGCCGAGCGGCTGCTGACCGCGCTGTCGCAACCGATCAGCGAGCACCGCCTGCTGGTGCAGGCGAGCATCGGCATCGCCACCGCCGGGCCCGGCTCCACCGTCGACTCGATCCTGCGGAACGCCGACCTGGCGATGTACGCGGCCAAGCAGCGCGGCAAGGCGGGCTTCGTGCGCTACGTGGACGGGATGGGCGAGCCGGTACTGGCCCACATGCAGGTGGGCGGCGAGCTGCGCCGGGCCCTCGACAACGACGAGTTCCGGGTCGTCTACCAGCCGATCGTGCGGCTCGACGACAACCGCCTGGCCGGGGTCGAAGCCCTCGTCCGCTGGCACCACCCGGCCCGCGGCGTGGTCGGCCCGGGCGAGTTCATCCCGGCCGCCGAACGCACCGGCCTGATCGTGCCGCTGGGCCGGTTCGTGCTGCGCGAGACCTGCCGCCAGGCCGCCGCCTGGCTGGCCGAGTTCGGGCCGGACGCGTTGAAAGAGACCGCGCTCAACGTCTCGGCGCGCCAGCTGCACGACCCCGACTTCGTGGCCGACGTGGCGGCCGCGCTGGCCGACAGCGGGCTGCCCTGCGAGCGGCTGGTGCTCGAGGTGACCGAGTCGGCGGTCCTGCGCGGTCAGCAGGTCTCGCGGACGTTGTACGAGCTCGACCGGATGGGGGTCCGGCTGGCCCTGGACGACTTCGGCACCGGCGAGTCGTCGCTCAGCCTGCTGCGCGCCTTCCCGGCCGCGATCGTCAAGCTGGACAAGTCCTTCGTGGACGGCATCGAGATCGACGACGGCCAGCCCGCCGCCGCCGACGCCCGGCAGGCGGTGGCCCGGGCGGTGCTGCAGCTCGCGCACGCGCTCGGCCTGGACACGGTGGCCGAGGGGATCGAGAGCGCCGAACAGGTGGCCGCGCTCCGCGAGCTCGGCTACACGCTGGGCCAGGGCTTCCACCTGGCCGAGCCGATGACCGCGGACGGCGTCTCCCGCCGGCTGGCGTCAGAACGCGAAGGTGCCGCGGCGCCAGTGCCAGTGGCGGCCGGCCTGCAGGTGGTCGATGATCGCGCGCTGAAGGACGGTGCGGCGGGGTAGCCGGTCGAGCGGCGTGGTCAGGCTGCGGAAGCCGAACCGCAGCACCTCGACGTCCGGGTCGACCCCGTCCGGCTGCTCGTAGGGGTCCAGCTCGAACCTCTGCTGGAAGCGGGCGATGTTCGAGTCCGCGGGCAGGTATTCGAGCAGCTGCGGGTCGAGCAGCCACGAGCCGCACGAGAAAGCCGTGTAGTGCTCGTCGGGGAAGTGCCGCGGGAAGAACGCGCGCGCCTCGTCGAGCGACGCGTCGATCGCCTCGGCCGTCAGCGGTCCCGCTTCGGGAACGTGCAGCCCGATGGCGCCGGCACCCCGCTGGTGTTGCAGCCGGCCCAGTTCGTAGAGGCCACCGCGTACGTGCAAGGTCAGCCAGCTCTGCATGACCGGCCAGCCCTCGCCGCGCATCCGCCGGTCGACGGCCAGGTTGCGCCCCAGATCGGCCAGCGTCGCCCGCGTCACCTGGCAGCCGATCCCGTGCTCGCGGTGATAGCCGCTGACAACCCCGACCAAAGCCAATTGCGCGTACGCATAAAGGTGCCGCCAGCCGAGCCCGCGCTCACGGTCCAGGACCGGCCCGGGCGCCAGCCACTCGTACCCACCGAGGTCGGCCCGCACCAGCGCGATCGACCGATCCAGCAGCCATCGCAATTCGTCCGTCCACAACGGAGAGCCATCGTCCGGCCAGCCCGCCATGATCTCGGCCGCGTCCTCGGCCCGGACCCCGAGCCACTCGAGCAACGCGGGCGCCTCCGCCTTGTCCGGCAACGGCGCCGACGGCCCGTCCCCGGCCAGCCGATGCACGCGCTCGACCTCGTCCACCGCCACACCGAGCCGATCGGCCACCACATCCAGATCCACGCCGAGGACCCTAGTGCTTAGCATGGCCGGTGTGGGGCGGGAGGTTGAGGAGCTGCATCGGCGGCTGCTGCGGGCTCGGGACGCCATCGACCGGGGCTATGCGGGAGCGCTGGACGTGCCGGCGGTCGCGGCGGTGGCGCACATGTCGGCGGCGCATTTCAGCCGGTGTTTCCGGGACGTGTTCGGGGAGACGCCGCACCGGTATCTGCAGCGGCGGCGGATCGAGCGGTCCATGTTCCTGCTGCGCGAGACCGGGCGCAGCGTCACCGAGATCTGCGCCGAGGTCGGCTTCGGCAGCCTCGGAACCTTCAGCCGCACGTTCCGGGCGGTCGTGGGGGAGTCGCCGTCGGCCTACCGTCGCGGGCACGGGCCGGTGGTCGTGCCGCAGTGCGTGCAGATGGCCAACACCCGGCCGCGATCGAGCAGTTTCGGATAAGCGTCCGGCGGCCGCGGGTGCCTAGTCTGACGACGTGATCACCAAATTGAACGTCACGTCCATCTTCGTCCTCGACAAGGACGAGGCACTCGACTTCTATGTGGGCAAGCTCGGGCTCGAGAAGGGCAACGACGTCCAGCAGGGCGCCTACCGCTGGCTGACCGTGCGCGTGCCCGGCGGCGGCACCGAGATCCAGCTGGAGGAGCCGGGCCCGCCGCTGCACGACGACGCCACGGCCGAGCAGCTGCGCGCCCTGATCGCCAAGGGTGCGATGACCGGGCTCGTTCTGAACACGGACGACGTACGGGCGTTGTTCGAGACCTTGAAGGCGCGCGGCTTCACCGACTTCACCCAGGAGCCGACCGACCATTTCTACGGTACGGACATGGGCCTGCGGGATCCGTCGGGCAACGCGATCCGCATCCTTCAGCAGGGCTGAAAACGCAGCGGCAACGCGTCGGGGCCGTGGGTGCCGATGGCCGGGCGCCAGCTCAGGTCGCCCGCGATGACGGGCGCGCCCAGGCGGCGGGTGAGGACCGGAAGCGCCTCGCTCAGCTGGGCGTGGGCCAGCGCGGAACCGAGGCAGTAGTGCGGGCCGGCGCCGAACTGCAGCAATGGCGCCTCGCGAACGGCGGTGATGTCGAAGGCGCGCCCGCCCGGGTAGGCGCGGGGGTCGCGCTGGGCGGTCTGCACGGCCATGGTCACAAAGGTGCCGGCGGCGATCGGCAGGCCGCCGTACTCGAAGTCCTCGGCCGCACGGCGGAACAGGCTGGCCGCCGACGGACGCCAGCGCATCGTCTCGGTGACCGCGCGGTCGGTCAGCTCGGGGTGGTCCCGCAGCAGTGTCCACTGCGCCGGGTGCTCGGCGAAGCCGACCATCATGTTCGACAGCTGGTGGCGGGTGTTGTCGTGCGCGCCGAAGACCAGCGTGACCAGCAGGTTGCGCAGCTCCTCGCGGGTGACCGCGCCGTCGTCGCGCCAGGCGTCGACCATCCGCGAGATGAGGTCGTCGCCCGGGTGGGACGTCTTCGCGTCGATCAGGGAGTCGACGTAGCCGTCGAGGCCGGTGACCGCCCGCTCCACGCGGGCCGCCGTGTCGCCGCCGGTGGCCAGGGCGAAGATCAGGCCGATGTCGCTCGACCAGACGCTGAAGATGTCGTGATCCTCGGGCGGGACGCCCAGCAGTTCGCCCATGACGGCCAGCGGGAGCCGGGTGGCGAACGCGTCGACGAACTCGGTCTCGCCGGTGCGGGCGATCTCGTCGGTCAACGCCTCGGCCGTGGCCCGGATGAACGGCCGCATCCCGTCGACGGTTCGCGGTGTGAAGGCGCGGCTCACCAGGCCCCGAAGCCGCCGGTGGTCGGCGCCGTCGTGGTTGACGATCATCGGCGCCCACCAGTCGTGGATGGGGCCGCCGGTGATGCCGTTCTGCCGCAGGTAGCCGTCGCCGCCGTGGTCGAGGCGGCGGTCGCGCAGCAGCTCTTGCGTCTCGGCGTGGCGCAGCACGAGCGGGCCGAGCGGGCTGTCGGCGTACCAGCCCGCGTCCTGGGCGGCGAACACCTCCGGCGCGGTGAAGCTGAAGGCCGGGTCGACGACGTTGAGGAACGGCATGGGCCGAGTGTGCGGCGGCGGTCGCCAAGACCGGAACGCAAGTGTCAGGTAGTGGCGGCGAAGCGCTGGACCCGCTCGGTGCTGCCGGCGACCACCAGTTCGGCGCCCTCGGGAACGACGGTTTCGGGGGCGGCGTACTGGAAATCGGCCCCATAGGTCTTGATGCCGACGACCGTGACGCCGTGTTTGGTGCGCAGGGCCAGCTCGGCCAGGGTGCGGCCGGCGGCGTGGCGCGGGGCTCGGGTCTTGGCGATGGCGAAGCCGTCGTCGAACTCGATGAAGTCGAGCATGCGGCTGGCGATCAGGTGGGCCACCCGCTCGCCCATCGTGGCCTCGGGATAGATGACGTGGTGGGCCCCCACCGACCGGAGAATCCGTCCGTGTTTCGCCGACACCGCCTTGGCCCAGATATCCCGTACGCCCAATTCGCTCAAGGTCAGCACGGTGAGCACGCTCGCTTCGATGTCGCTGCCGATGCCCACCACCGCCCGGGCGAACTCTTTGATCCCGACCTGCAGCAGCGCTTCCTCGTCGGAGCCGTCGGCCTGCACCACGTGGGTCAGCTTGTCCGACCACTGCTGCACCAGGTGCTCGTTCTCGTCGATGCCCAGCACTTCGTGGCCGAGTTGCAGCAGCGAGTCGGCCACCTGCCCGCCGAACCGGCCCAGCCCGATGACGGCCACGTTCTCGTCGCGCGCGATCTCTTTCTCAGCCAACGATGGGTCGCTCCTCCGGGTACCGGTACTGCCGGTGGCGGGTGTTGAGGGCCAGGGCGGACGCGACGGCGACCGTCCCGACGCGGCCGATGAACATCATCGCACTGAGGATCAGCTGGCCGGGCGTGGACAGTTCGGCGGTGAGCCCGGTCGTGAGCCCGGACGTGCTGAAGGCCGACATCACCTCGAACAGCGCCCGGTCGAACGACACGTCGGCGGTGATGGCCAGCAGCACCAGCGTGCCGGTGGCGACCGTGGCCACGCCGAGCAGCGCGACCGTCGTGGCCTGGCGCTGGGTCGATTCGGCGATGCGGCGGCGCCCCACCACGACGTCGCGCTCGCCCCGCACCTCGGTCCAGATGACGTATGCGAGCAGGAAGAACGTGGTCACCTTGATGCCGCCGGCCGTGCTCGCGCTGCCTCCGCCGATGAACATCAGGCCGATCATGATGGCCGACGTGTCCTCGTTCATCGCGCCGTAGTCGACCGTGTTGAAGCCGCCCGACCGTGGGATGGTGCCCTGCACAAAAGCAGCCAAGATCTTTCCCGGTACGCCGAGCGGCCCCAGCGTGCCGTCGTTGCCCCACTCGAGCCCGAGCACGGCGACGAATCCCACCACCAGCAGTACGGCCGTGCCGCCCACGGTGAGCCAGGTGTGCGTCGACCAGGCGGCCGGGCGCCGGCTCAGCCGGCCGATCTCGTACAGCACGGGCACGCCGATGCCGCCGACGATCACGCCGAGGGTGAGCGGCACGCAGACCCACCAGTCGCCTGCGAAGCTGGTCAGGCCGTCGCTGCGCAGCGAGAAGCCGCAGTTGTTGAACGCCTGGACGGCGTTGAACACCCCTTCCCAGGCGGCCTGGCCCAGCGGCACGTCGTACGCCTGCCACAGCCGGACGGTGAAGATCGTCGCGATCACCGTCTCGCTGGCGAACATGACCGCGGCCGCGAGCACCAGCACCTGCCGGACGTCGCCGTGGGCCAGCCCGGTGTTGGTCTCGACCCCGGTCATCATCCGGCCCCGCAGCCCCAGCCGCTGCGACACCAGCAGGCCGGCCAGCGTGGCGATGGTGGTGATGCCGAAGCCGCCGGCCTGGGTCAGCACGGCCAGCAGCACGTGCCCGAAGCCCGACCAGTAGGTGGCGGTGTCGACCGTCGTCATGCCCGAGGTGGTGACGGCCGAGGTGGCCGTGAAGAAGGCGGTCAGCAGGGAGGGCGACTCCGGCCCGGCGCGCGACACGGGCAGCAGCAGCACCGCGGTGCCGGCCGCGATCGCGCCCAGGAAGGCCAGGGTCACGGTCCGCGCCGGGTGCGGACGAGCCTGGCGCATCAGGCAGTTATACCGCACCACCGATCTTGAGCCGGTCACGTCGGTGATGGGACAGCTCGGCGTGGTGGTCGTCGCCGGGGTGGCTGGCCGGGTCGACGTGCACGGTGGCGCCGGTCAGGCGGGGCACGTGGTGGGTCAGCTGGTGCTCGGCGTCGGCCGCGATCTCGTGCGCGGCCACCAGGCTGAGGCCGGCGTCGACGACCAGCGCGGCCTCGGCGTGCAGGCGGTGGCCGATCCAGCGCAGCCGCAGGCCGGACACCCCGACCACGCCCGGCACCGCGCGCAGCGCCTGCTCGGCCTGGTCGACCAGTTCGGGGTCGACCCGGTCCATGAGCCGGCGGTAGACCTCGCGGGCTGCGTCCTTGAGCACGAAGACGATGGCGGCGGTGATGGCCAGGCCGACGACCGGGTCGGCCCAGCCCCAGCCGAGCCACGCGCCGCCCGCCGCCAGCACGACCGCGAGCGAGGTGAAGCCGTCGGTGCGGGCGTGCAGTCCGTCGGCGACCAGGGCGGCCGAGCCGATGCGGCGGCCGACGGCGATGCGGTAGCGGGCGACGATCTCGTTGCCCAGGAAACCGACGACGCCGGCCGCGAGGACCCACGGCAGGTGGGTCATGGTTCGCGGATCGAGCAGGCGGTCGACGGCGAACCAGCCCGCGGCGACGGCCGAGCCGGCGATGACCAGCACGATGACGATCCCGGCCAGATCCTCGGCCCGGCCGAACCCGTAGGTGTAGGCGCGCGTGGCGGCGCGCCGGCCGATCACGAACGCGATTCCCAGCGGCACGGCGGTCAGGGCGTCGGCCACATTGTGCAGGGTGTCGCCCAGCAGCGCGACCGAGCCGGAGAGGGCCACGATCAGCGCCTGCAGCACCGCCGTGACGCCCAGGCCGGCCAGCGAGATCCACAGCGCCCGCAGGCCCTCGCGGGACGACTCGAGTGCGGGGTCGACCTTGTCGGCGGTGTCGTGCGAGTGCGGCTTGAGGAGGTGCCGCAGGCCGCCGTGGTGGTGGTGCTCGGTCATGCCCCGAGGTTAGGCCATGGGGTTGACTCGCGACAACGCTGCAGATGCCACTGAGCTGCAAGAACTCAACAGGGGCAACCGCGACCGACCGGTGCTGCGGCGGCCGGCCGGGGTTGCTTGGCCTGTGCCTCGATGGCGGTCAGCAACTCGCGGCGCCGGGCGGGGGTGAGCAGGTCACCGCGTACCAGAACGCTGTTGATCTTTTTGGTGTTGCGGATGTCGTGCAGGGGGTTCGCGTCGAGCAGCACGAGGTCGGCCACGGCGCCTCGCGCGATCACGCCGGCGTCGCGGAGGCCGAGGTAGCGGGCGGGATTGAGCGTGGCCGTGCCCAGGGCCTGAAGCGGGGACAGGCCGGCCCGGACGAGGAGGGCGAGCTCGTCGTGCAGACTGAAACCGGGCATGAGATAGGTGGTTCCGAGGTCGGTCCCGGCCAGCAGCGGCACGCCGGCCGCGGCCAGGTCGGCGGTCAGGGCGAGACGGCGGCGGAAGATCTCTTTCGACTGGACGATCTGCGCCGGCGTACGACCGGGAAGGTACTGGTTGTCCAGGGCCCAGTCCCAGTAGCCGATCACGTCGGCGCTGAAGTAGCGGTAGCGCGGGTCGTGGCGGTTGATCCGCTCGGGCATGTCGTTCGTCTCGTGCAGCACCAGCGTCGGCGTGAAGTAGGTGCCGTTGCGGGCGACGCGGCGGAAGACCTTCTCGGCCTTGCGCCGGTCGTACGTGCGGGCGGCGGCGTATTCGATCGGGTGCATCCGGTTGAACCAGCCGTTGTACTCGCCGGGCCCTATCGGCACGGCGGCCACAGCGGCGCGCAACTTCTTCTCCTCGTACGAGGTGTCGTACCAGACCTCGAACAGGTGCTCGACGCTGCGCATGCCCCGGTCGCTGGCCTCGGTGAGCTGGACGAAGTCGGGCACGTGGCCGAGGAACGGCAGGCCCAGCCGGCGGCACTCGTCGGCCACGGCCAGGAAAGAATCGCGGGTCAGGCGGGTGTACGTCTTGATGAAGGCGGCGCCGGAGGCGTGCTCCAGCCGGACGGCCGCGCGGGCCTCGGCCGGGTTCGCCACGGCCACGTGCACCGATCCGTCGCCGTCGAGCTCGTCCCACAGTGAGGGTGAGCCGTCGACGATCCGGCTGCCGATCGACCACTGCGGGCCGAGCCGCTCGCCCGCGGCGATCTGCTGCTTCCAGGCCCGGGCCAGGGGACCGCCGGACATCTGCCGGGTGGTGGTGACGCCGTTGAGCGCGTACAGCTCCGGGTCGGTGTCGTCGATGCCCACGGCGTGCGTGTGCATGTCGGCCAGGCCGGGGATCAGGAACCTGCCGGCGCCGTCGACGACAGTTGCCCCGTGCGGCACCGGCACCCGGCGCACCGGGCCCGCGTCGAGGATGCGTTCGCCCTGGATGAGCACGGTCTGGTCGGGCCGGGCGCCGCCGGACGCGTCGATCACGGTCACGCCGCGGACGGCGATCACGGATCGGCCGGTGGCCGCGGCCGGGCGGGTGATGCCCAGCGCGGCGCCGGCCACGCCCAGAGCCGTACCGGTGAGAAGGGTTCGCCGCTGCATGATGATCTCCCTGTCCGTATGCGTTAGCGGTCAGGGTTCAGCCTGCTCGGGCCGGGCTCAGGGATCAGGAGTGCTGAATCCCTGGTCGGGAGTGGGGCTACCACCACCGCCGCGCCGCCAGGCCTCGAGGATCCGGTCGATGTCGTCGCGGATCCGGGCGCGGGCCTGCTCCCGGGGCACGCCGTCCATCAGCATCTCGTCGTACGGGGTGTCCTTGTGCCGCACCGAGGCGACCACCGCCCGCGTCACCGCCTCGGGATCCAGCGCCCGGCCGGCGGCGCTGCGACCCACCCGGCCGCTGCCGCGTTCGCCGGTGTGCCGGCTGATCTCGGCCGCCCGATCCGGCGGGCAGCCGGGGAACAACCGGCCGATGTGCTCGGCCAGCTCGTGCTGGAACGACTCGTCGGCGACCTCGCGGCGCTCCCGGTCGCGTTCCCGGCGCCGGGCCCGGGCCTCCTCGTCGGACAGGCACTGCTGCTCGGCCAGCTCGATCGCCGCCCGCTCGACCAGCAGACCCTTGCGTTCGTGGCGCTTGCGGGAGCGGTTGAACCGCACCACCACGGCCGAGAGCCCGCTGGCTTTCCTGGCCCGCCGGGTCAGGGCCGCGTCGCCGGCCGGCAGGAAGACCAGGTGGTCGAGGTCGGCGCAGGTGAGGCAGAGCGGGCCGGCGTCCTCCATGGTCAGCATCTCGCCGTCGGTGCGCCGGCAGACGACACAGGTGAACGCCTTCTGCGGCAGCACGACCACCAGGTCACCGGCCCGCCGCTGCTCCGGCAGCTCGGTCGGCGCCCAGTGCGTGCGGTAGGACAACTCGAGCGTGGGCTCGCCGGACTCGGTGAAGCGCAACGGCCGGCGGTCGCGGGTGGCCGACAGGTATTCGACCTCGTTCGGGTGCAGTTCGCGGCCGGCCACCCAGCGGCGGAAGATCTCGAGCGCCTCGGCCAGGCGGCGCGACGGCACCACGGCCACCGCCTCCAGGTGCGGCGCCCGGCCCTGCTCCCAGTCCGTCACCTGCCCCGGCGGTATCCAGCCGATGCCGGTCAGCACGTCGAGCGGGCTCACCTGCTTCCGGCGCAGCAGCGCCCGCTCGGCGGCGGTCACCACCCGGCGTTCCAGCTTCGTGGCGGGCTGCATGCGGGGCAGGCTACCCTTCGGCCGGGGGTGGCTGCGCTGGACGACTCGTACCGGTGGCTCGAGGATCTCGACTCGCCCGAGGCTCTGCGGTGGATCGCCGAACGCAACGCCGAGACACTCACCCTGCTGGGTGGTGCGGGTTTCGCGCGTACGCGTGACGAGATCCGGGCCGTGCTCGACAGCAAAGAGCGCATCCCCTATCCGGGGTGGCGCGGCGACGGCTACTACTACGACTTCTGGCGGGACGCCGACCATCCGCGCGGGCTGTGGCGGCGGACCACGCTCGATCAGTTCCGGCGCGACGAACCCGCCTGGGACGTGCTGCTCGACGTCGACGAGCTGAACCGGGCCGAGGGCGAGAACTGGACCTGGTCCGGCGTGACGGTGCTGCAGCCGGGCTACGACCGCGGGCTGATCAGCCTCTCCCGGGGCGGCGCCGACGCGGTGGTGGTGCGCGAATTCGACCTGAACCGGCGGGCCTTCGTCGAGGACGGCTTCACACTGCCCGAGGCGAAAAGCGACGTCGGCTGGATCGACGCCGACCACGTGTTCGTGGGCACCGATTTCGGGCCGGGGTCGCTGACGTCGTCGGGCTATCCGCGGATCGTCAAACGCTGGCGGCGCGGCACGCCGCTGACCGAGGCGGAACTGATCTTCGAGGGTCGGCCCGACGACGTCTCGGTCCGGGCCGGGCACGATCCGACGCCGGGATTCGAACGCGATTTCGTCGGCCGGCACGTCGATTTCTGGCACAGCGAACAATTCCTGCGTACGCCGGACGGGCGGCTCATCCGCATCGAGATCCCGGACGACGCCAACGGCAGCGTGCACCGCAACTGGCTGCTCATCCGGCTGCGGTCGCCGTGGCTGAACTACCCGGCGGGTGCTCTGGTGGCGGCCGACTTCGAGCAGTTCCTGGCGGGCGGCCGGGAGCTCATTGTCTTGTTCGAGCCGGACGAGCG
This sequence comes from Paractinoplanes pyxinae, assembly GCF_026626335.1. Lineage (GTDB taxonomy): Bacteria > Actinomycetota > Actinomycetes > Mycobacteriales > Micromonosporaceae > Actinoplanes > Actinoplanes pyxinae. Next base: position 231,534 of record NZ_JAPNTZ010000010.1, read on the forward strand.
GACGTCTCTCCGGTCGTACACCTGGACCCGCAACCATCTGCTGCTGGTCACCATGATCGACGTGCGGACCGAAGTGTCGGTGCTGACGCCGGACGAGCCGCGGTGGCGTCGCGAGCCGATGACCGGCGCCGGCGAATTCGACCAGACGTGGATCGTCGACACCGACCCCGACAACAATGACTCGTACCTGATCTCGTCCGAGGGGTTCCTGCAGCCGGCCACCCTGAGCCTCGAGAACGAGGAACTGAAGCGAGGGCCGGCATTCTTCGACGCGGACGGCATGACCGTGCGCCAGTTCTTCGCCGTTTCGGCCGACGGCACGCGCATTCCCTATTTCGTCGTGGGCGGCACCGGGGGAGGGCCGGCCCTGCTCTACGGGTACGGCGGTTTCGAGGTCGCGATGACCCCGAGCTACAACGGCGTCATCGGCCGCGGCTGGCTCGCCCGCGGCGGTTCGTACGTGGTCGCGAACATCCGCGGCGGCGGCGAATACGGCCCCGAATGGCACCGGGCCGCCCTGCGCGAGAACCGCGTCAAGGCCTTCGAGGATTTCGCCGCGGTCGCCACCGACCTGGTGCAACGCGGCATCACCACACCGGACCGGCTGGGCGCCATGGGCGGCAGCAACGGCGGCCTGCTGATGGGCGTCATGCTGACCCGCTACCCCGACCTGTTCGGCGCGGTGGTCGCCCGCGTGCCGATCCTCGACATGCGCCGCTACACAAAGCTGCTGGCCGGCAAGTCGTGGATCGCGGAATACGGCGACCCGGACGTCGAAGCGGACTGGGCCTATCTGCGGAAGTTCTCGCCGTACCAGAACGTCGATCCCGGCCGCGCCTACCCACCGGTGCTGTTCCTGACCTCAACCCGCGACGACCGGGTGCACCCGGCCCACGCCCGCAAAATGATGGCCCTGATGCGCGCCCAGGGCCACCACGCGACCTACTACGAAAACATCGAAGGCGGCCACGGCGGCGCCGCCGACAACGACCAGGCGGCCACGATGTGGGCCCTGATCCTGGAATTCCTGTGGCAGAACCTCACCCCAGGTGCTCAGCCACAAGAAGGCTGAAGTCGACGTACTCGAAGCCGTCATAGAACTGGGCGGATGGGTCACCTGGGCGACCCGCTGCTGCCGTTCGATGAGCCGGCCACCCTCGGTGATCGGCCCGTCGGCAAACGCCGCCCGGAGGGCGATGCCCAGCGCGGTCAGAGCCGGCTCGGCCCTCACCAGAGCGAGCCGACTCAGCGCGGGTTCCAGCGCATCCTCCCCGACCAGCGGAAGCGAAAGCAGCGCGAATCCGGCGAGGTCGCCTTCGAGGTACGGGATGCTGTGGTCTCTCTCGAGCATGCTTGCCGCCCACACAAGCAGCTCGTCTCGCACCTGCTGGCCCGCTGCAACTCCTAGCACCCGCGCGGCCGCGACCGCCCCCGCCCACCGCATGACCGGCCGCTCGTCCCACAACGCCCGCTCACACCTCAGCACGACTTCGTCCACCGCCTCACGCTCGGCCGGCGCCGCCGTCTCGCTCTCCGTGTGGGTCCGCCCGTGGGCTCCAGCCCGGTGGTCGGCGCGGGTTCGGTTGCAGGCGCGGCCTGGGTCGCCGGCGTCGGCTGGGTCGTGCGCGCTGCCTCGCTCACCGGCTTCGGTCCGGCTGTGGGTCAGCCCGGTCGTCGACGCCGTTCCGCTCAAGGGCGCGGGCCCGAACGCGTCCCGACGCTCGTCCTCGTCCTCCGACCGCAAAGCGGCCAAGTTCCCCGGCGCATCCTTAGCCGACCCGTACGCGTGCCGTAAAGCACCCCACTCAACCACAGCGCCAAAATGCCAGCGCCGCCATCGATAGACCGGCGTTGATACGGTCGTGAGGCGTGGGTGGCGAGCGTGAACGGGTCGGATCGCGCCGGACGGTGTCATGACCGCGCGGTCCCGCCGGCACGGTGACGGTGCAGATGCCGAGCCGGGTCGCCGTGGCCGGGCGAAGAACGGCGTCGGCCGCATCGGCAGTATGGCCGCCGCTGAGCGAGCCACCGAAGAAGTGATCGACCGTGGCCACCTCGGCGGCGAACGCAGGCTCGGCGGCGGGATGACGCCGGACGACGTGAAACTGCAGCAGGTCGTCCGGCGATACGAGCAACTCGGCGACACGCCGCCCCGGCTCGAGATCGCAAGCAACGACGAGGCGCACAGGGCCGGCGGCGCGCACACGGTGGCCAAGCACGGCCCCCAACTGCCCCTGCCAAGAGAGCCGGGAGTCCAGACCGTCGAAGGTCGTATCTACGGCGACACGGGCTGGGGCAAGCAAGCGACCGCCTCTTACAGGTGGACCGACGTCGCCACCATGAACCGCGAAGTGAACCGGTACGTCCGGGAGAACTGGCCGGCGATCCGCGACGATCTCGCGTTCGACGAGTTCCACGAGGGCTTGGCCGATGCCGGGCACCGCATCGGCGAGGGCTACTACAACAAGGGCATGTTCGGCGCCGGGCCCCGCGAAGCGGAATACGGCGAAACGAGCCTTTTCCGGGTGCGCATCCGGATCGTGGCCGAGTCCGATCCGGCCGTGCCGTTCATCGTCTCCGCCTTTCCCGCCGGACTAGGGTGAGCCGATGGACACCTCCGGGCTCCCCGATTCGATCCGCCGGCGAATCGCTCAGCGCTCGGCACTTCCCGCGATCGACAAGGTGCGATCGCTCCTGCACGGCTATGTCGCGGACGCGGAGGACATCGCCGAGATCCGCGCCGAATTGCTGCGGACGGCCCGCACCGACAGCTTCTTCCTGCGGCAGTATCTCGACGCGCTCGACACCGTCCTGGCTGAGCCGCAGCCGCCGGGCACGCTGCTGCGGTTGGTGGAGGACGACGCCAACTGGGGAATCGACCACGACCAGACCGACGCGGGCGCCGCCGTTTTTCTGCGCGAGGTGGCCGCGACCCTGCGGTCGGTGCTCGCCGAGGTCTAGGGCGGCCGGCGGGATGACGTAAGGCTGCGTTCCATGGGTTGCATCTTGCCGAGGGGGTACGACAGAAACAGGTGGCCTGCGCGAACGGTGTGGGGAAGGGCCACTGGCAACGCGGAGCCGGCCCGGTTCAGTGGAAGGGAATCCACTGACGGGAGGGCGGGACATGGGCAAGCCGGTGGTGTGGCCGTTTGCCGTGGCGGTCATTGTGGTGGTGGGGGTCGGGGCGCTGGTGGTGCTGTTCCTGCAGGCCCTTCTGATCTAGCGCCATCAACGCCAGGCGGTGGGCACTTTCTGCGATGCTCAGCGACCAGGGTGGCGGCTTCGGGTTCGAGCACATTGTTTCACCCGGCGCCGGGGAAAAGCCTTTTGTCGTACGCCGAGATCCACGCCGCCACGTCTAGCGTGGTGACCGCCGCGTAGGCCCGGACGAGCGCCCGCATGGCCGATGCGCCGAGCGGCGGTTCCGTGGACCCGACGATACGAAACGAGGCCCAGCATGGGCGGCCGGGCCGATCTACATATGCACACCAATCTGGGCGACGGCTGGATCAGCCCGGCCCGGGTGGTGCGGGAAGCCGCCCGTACCGGCCTATCGGTGATCGCGGTGACCGATCATGATCACCTGGAGGGCGCCAAGCGGGTCGAGGAGCAGATCGCCGTTCAGGGAGTCCCTATTCGGCTGATCACCGGCGTCGAGGTCTCCACCCGCAACGGTCATCTGCTCGGGCTGTTCGTGACGAAGGCGCCACGCCCGATGCGGCCCGTTCAGGAAAGCATCGACGCCATCAAGGAACAGGGCGGAATGGTCGTGGTGGCGCACCCGATGGGCCGCCTCGTGCCGAGCCTGAGCCGGCGGAAGATCGACGAGCTGCTGGCCGCCGGGTACGAGATCGACGGCCTCGAGATCTACAACCCCAGCCCGGCCAATGCGTCGCGGCGGGCCGAGGTGCGCGCGGCCAACCGGGACTGGGGCCTGGCCGAGATCGGCTCGAGCGACGCCCATTTCTGGCAGCACATCGGGGCCGGCTACACGACTTTCGATGGATCGGCCCCGGAGGATCTGCGCCGGGCGATTCTCGATCGGTCGGTGCGCGCCGGCGGCGAGGAGAAGCCGCCGGCCCGGCTCAATCCGGCTTCCTATGTCGCACAATGCGCCTGGAGCTGGTTCGTCGACCCGCCTCGCCGGATGGTGCGGCGGCGCCGGGCCAGAACCGGCGGAACATGAACCACTGCGCGGGCGAATGCCTGACGACTTCTTCCTGGCAGTCGAACATGTACTGGGTCAGGCGCTGAACCTCCTGCTGCCGTTCGGATTTCGAACTGACCGGCTGCGGATACATCGGCGGGAACGTCCGCATGTAATACGCGCCCTTGGGCCCGTACCAGAAATAGCCGGGCACAACCGCGGCGCCCGATTTGACGGCCAGCGCGCCCGCACCGGCCGGCACCCGCGTCGGCCGGCCGAAGAACGACACCTCCACGCCGTGCTCGCCGGTCACCGGTCGGTCGACGACAATGGCCACCGCCCGCCCGGCCGTCATTTCCCGCAACACACCCCGGGGCGCACCGGAAACGGGAATGATCTGGACGCTGCGGTCGCGCCGATGGCCCTGCAGAAGGTCGTCCAGCCGGGCGTCGCCGAACGTGTCCACCACCGCCGACAACGGCACGTGCCGGGCCGCGATGGCGCCGGCCAGATCCCAGCTGCCGAAGTGCCCGGTCGTGATGATCAGGCCCTTTCCGGCGGCCCGGGCCGACTGCAGATGGCCGTGCCAGGGAATGCCGTCGGTCAGATCCTGAATGCGCGCGTCGACGTCCAGAAGGTCCACATAGGGCAGGCACGCGAGCGAGGCCGCCGTACGCCCGTAATTGCTCCAAGAATTCAGAGCAATGCGCCGTACGGACGGATGGGTGACGGGCAGGCCCAGAACCGTCGCCATGTTCTCGCGGGTGATGAGCCGCTTCGAGCGCCAGCCCAGATAACTCGCGGACGTCACCGTCGACGCCACCATGTGCCGTACGCGTGGGGGAGTGCGCCCCGCGACGGCGATTCCCGAATGGGCGAGCCAATACACCGACGACACCGCGGCCCCCTCAGCGGGCTATCCGGACGAGGCGGTCGGCGGTCGGCCACCGTACGTCGTAAGCCCACCCGAACCGCTCGAACAACCAGATGACCCGGGCCGAGACGTCGAGCTCGCCCCGCCGCACGCCGTGCCGGGCCTGGGTGGGGTCGGCGTGGTGCAGGTTGTGCCAGGACTCGCCCATGCTCAGCAGAGCCAGCGGCCAGAAGTTGGCCGACTTGTCACGGGCGGTGAACGGCCGGTCGCCGATCATGTGACAGACCGAGTTGACCGACCACGTCACGTGGTGCAACAGCGTGATCCGGACCAGCCCGGCCCAGAAGAACGCGGTCAGCGCGCCCGCCCACGACCAGCTGATCAGCCCGCCCATGACGGCCGGCGCGACCAGCGTGACGATGGTGAGCGGCCCGAACATCCGGTGCATGATCCGCATGTCGCGGTCGGCCAGCAGGTCCGGCGCGAACCTTTCCTGGTTGGTCAGGTTCCGGTCGAGGATCCAGCCCAGGTGGGCGTGCCAGAAACCGCGGACGAGGGCGGCCGGCGACGTGCCGAACAGCCACGGCGAGTGCGGGTCGCCCTCCTTGTCGGCGAAGGCGTGGTGCCGGCGGTGGTCGGCCACCCAGTGCAGGATCGGCCCCTGCACGGCCATGCTGCCGACCACGCCGAGCGCGATCCGTAGTGGACGGTGCGCCTTGAACGAACCGTGCGTGAAGTAGCGGTGGTAACCGACGGTCGCGCCGAGGCAGGTCACCGTGTACCAGCCGACCGCCAGGAACACATCGAGCCAGGTCAGGCCCCAGCCCCAGGCCACCGGCACGGCGGCCACGAGCGCGAGGAAGGGCACGAGCACGAACAGATAGACGGTGACGTGAGCCGGTAGCGGACGGCGCCCGCTGTGCAGAGGTCTGGTCATGGCGATCACCCCAGGGTCCGGTTGCGCGTGACGCTAGAGACCCTGGGCAGCCGCCGGGCGAACCACGGCACACCGGTTCATGAACCCCGATCTACTGACCCGTACGGCCGTCGATGCACTCGCGCAGCAGGTCGGCGTGGCCGCAGTGCCGGGCGTACTCCTCGACCATGTGGATCAGGATGTCGCGGACGGCCGCCTCGCCACCCCGATCGCCGGGCAGGGCGACCGTGGCGCCCAGATCGGTGACGCCGTCGAGCCACTGGTCGGCTGCCGAGATCTGCGCCCGCCACGAGGTGAAAGCGTCCTCGACCACCGCCGGGTCACCGGTCGCACCGTTGAAGTCGAGGTCGTCGTCCTCGGCCGACCAGTAGATGCGCGGCACGTCGAGGTGGCCCTGCAGCGTGCGGAAGAACCAGTTGTGCTCGACCCGCGCCATGTGCCGCACGAGCCCGAGCAGGCTCATCGTCGACGGCGGCACCGACCGCGTGGCCAACTGCGCGGGGGTCAGGTCGTCACACTTCATCCCCAGCGTGAGCCGATAGTTGGTCAGGTACTCCCGGATCGTCGCCATCTCCCCGACCGGCGTCCCCTGCGTCCGGGGATCGGTTGCCGGCGGTTCCCATAACCCGTTGAAGCTAGCCATGCCGCACACCTTGGCCGACATCCCCGCCGATGCCCACCGAATAAAGGCCCGGCCGACCGGCCGGGCCTCGAACGGGAAGGTGTTCAGATGAGCCAGCGGTTCTTGCGCACCAGGGGCAGCTTCGCCCACCAGCGGCCTAGTCCCCAGGTGTGCCCGGCGTAGGTGAGGGCGATGGCGACGGCGGCGACCGCGTAGATGAAGTGGTAGTCGACGACCGGGTTGCTCGAGCCACTGGCGAGGGGCCACTCGGCCGCCCACATCATGGCCATCATGATCGTGGCGCCGACGGCGGCCAGGCGCAGGCCCACGCCGCCGATCAGGGCGACCCCGATGGCCAGCATGCCCAGCATGAACGACCAGTTGGTCCAGGCGTCGCCGGCGATCGAGTGGAAGAAGCCCTGGAACGGCCCCACCTCGACGCTGGACAGGAAGCCCTTGGTCGGCGATCCGCCGTTGATCCAGGCCCGCTCCCACGGGGTCGAGTAGCCGAGCCCGAAGGTCTTGTCCAGGAAGGCCCAGAGGAAGACGAAGCCGAGCGAGACCCGCAGCACGGCCAGGCCCTTGGCGGCGGTCTTGGTGAGCATGGCGCCCGGCGCCTCGACGGTCTCGAGGTTCGCCGCGGGCCGGCGGGTGGTGGTCATCGCTGCCTCCTTCATCGGTATCTCTCACCTCTGAGACTCCTCCGGAGAAGGCATCAGCACCCGGGTCCAAGGTCCCGAACCGGGAGGCCGGACGGACCGCCTCTTGCGATGTCAGAACTGTGCCATGCACTTCGCGGTTCAGCGGCGGGTGGCAGAAGTCTGACATCGATCGGGCGTCCCTGAAGCGATGAAACGACGCTGCGTCTGTCCTCTGGCTACAGAGTTGGAACAGCCAAGAAATGTCAGAGTAATGACGCGTGGTCAGTCTTCTCTCACTGGCAGCAGCCGGCGCTACCTCCCCGGACATCCACCTCCGCACGTCCCCTTCATCAGGAACGGAGTTCCTACATATGTCCTCCACCCGCAAGCGGATGCGCGCGCTTGTAGCCCTCGGCGCCATCGGGACGACCATGACCCTCGTGCTCGCCGGGTGTGGCGCCCGCGCCGGTGACGACGCGGCCGGAGCCGGATCGTCCGCGGCCGCCAGCTGCGTCGACACCTCCGGCGACACCATCAAGCTCGGCTTCCTCAACTCCCTGACCGGCGGCATGGCGATCTCCGAGAAGACCGTCTCCGATGTGCTGCACATGGCGGCGGACGAGATCAACGCGGACGGCGGCATCCTCGACAAGAAGATCGAGTACGTCCAGGAGGACGGCGCCACCGACTGGCCGACCTTCGCGGAGAAGACCGAGAAGCTGCTCACCCAGGACTGCGTGGCCGCGATCTTCGGCGGCTGGACCTCGTCGTCCCGCAAGGCCGTGAAGCCGGTCGTCGAGAAGTTCAACGGCCTCTTCTTCTACCCGGTGCAGTACGAGGGCCTCGAGTCGTCGCCGAACATCTACTACACCGGCGCGACCACCAACCAGCAGATCATCCCGGCGATGGACTTCCTCGCCGCCGAGGGGGTGAAGACGCTGTTCCTCGCCGGCAGCGACTACGTCTTCCCCCGTACCGCGAACGCGATCATCAAGCTCTACGCGGCCAAGCTCGGTATCAAGATCGTCGGCGAGGAGTACGTGCCCCTCGACAAGGACGACTGGACCAGCCAGGTGGCGAAGATCGCCGCGGCCAAGCCCGACTTCATCTTCAACACCATCAACGGCTCGTCCAACGTCGGCTTCATCAAGGCGTACTACGACGCCGGCCTCACCCCGGCCAAGACGCCGATCATCTCGGTGTCGATCGCCGAGGAGGAGGCGCCGGCCATGGGTCACGAGGTCACCGGCAACTACGCGTCCTGGAACTACTTCCAGTCGCTCAAGACCGACACCAACCCGGAGTTCATCAAGAACTGGAAGGCCTACCCCAACAGCAGCGGCGTCACCTCCGACCCGATGGAGGCCGCCTACATCTCGCTGTACCTGTACAAGGCCCTCGTCGAGGCGGCCGGCTCGTTCGACGTCGACGCGGTGAACGCCGCGGCGAAGGCGAAACCCATCACGTTCGACGCGCCGGAGGGCAAGGTCACGCTCGACGGCGAGAACCACCACATCTCCAAGCCGGGCCACATCGGACGGATCAACGCCGACAACCAGTTCGACATCGTCTGGGCCTCGGACAAGTTCATCGAGCCCGACCCGTACCTCGAAGGCTACGACTGGTTCCCGGCGGACATCCGCAAGCAGCTCACGGACGCGGCGGGCTGACCACCCCCGGGGTCGCGTGTCACCGACGGCACGCGACCCCCTTCCCCCTTTACCGAGACGCTAGAGAGAGCGAACGCATGTGGACGGACTGATCGCACCACTGCTGAACGGCAGCGCCCAAGGCGCGCTGCTCCTGCTCGCCGCACTGGGTCTCTCGCTGACCTTCGGCCAGATGGGCGTGATCAACATGGCCCACGGCGAGTTCCTCATGATCGGCGCCTTCTCCGCCTACCTCGTCCAGCAGGTCATCACGGCCAGCGGCCTGTCGATCCCGGTCGCCCTGCCGGTCGCGTTCGTCGTCGCCGGTCTGTTCGGCCTCCTGCTGGAGGTCACCATCATCCGCTGGATGTACCGCCGCCCCCTCGACACCCTGCTCGTCACGGTCGGCGTCGGCCTGATCCTGCAACAGGCGGCACTGCAGATCTTCCCGTCCCAGGGCGTCCCGGTGGAGAAGCCTCGCTGGCTCGACGGGCAGCTGACCATCCTCGGCTACAGCTGGCCGATGCGGCAGCTGTTCACCATCCTGCTCGCGACCGTCTGCGTCGCCGCGCTGTCGGCCTGGCTCAAGTACACCTCGTTCGGCCGCCGCATCCGGGCCACCGTGCACAACCGGGACCTCGCCGAGACCACGGGGATCTCCACCCGCGGCATCGACCGCCTCACGTTCTTCGTCGGGTCGGGGCTGGCCGGGGTCGCCGGCGTGGCCGCGTCGCTCATCGGTGGCACGAACTCCCAGATGGGCGCGCAGTACATCATCCCGGCCTTCCTCGTGGTCGCCGCCGGTGGCATCGGCCAGCTCAAGGGGACGGTCATCGCCGCGTGGGCGGTGGGTGTCGCCCTCGCGTTCTTCGCCTACTGGACGACCGGCAGCCTGGCCCAGGTGCTCGCCTTCATCCTCGTGATCGTCTTCCTTCAGCTGCGCCCGCAGGGCCTGTTCACGGTGCGAACCAGGAGTCTGGCATGACCAAGAAGCCATGGATCTCCCTCGGCGGCATCGGGGTGTTCGCCGTCCTGCTCCTCGCGGTCGCCCCACTCGTACTCACCGACCACTGGCTCAACAACCTCGGCAAGTACTGCTGCTGGGCCATCGCCGCCGTCGGCATCGGCCTGGCCTGGGGCCGGGGCGGGATGCTGGTGATGGGGCAGGGGGTTTTCTTCGCCCTCGGCGCCTACGCGATGGCCATGCACCTCACCTTGGAGACCGCCGGTGACCGGGTCCCCGGGTTCATGGTGCTCTACGACCCGCTCGCGCCCCTCCCGATGTTCTGGGAGCCGTTCCGCAGCGCGGGGTTCACCCTGGCCGCGATCGTGGGGCTCCCGGTGGTCGTGGCCGGCGCGCTCGGCTACGCGCTGTTCAAGCGCCGGGTGAAGGGCGCCTACTTCGCGATCCTGACCCAGGCGCTGGCCGTCGCGCTGGCCGTCCTGATCAGCTCCACGATCCGCGAGACCGGCGGCGACACCGGGCTCAGCGACTTCAAGTACTTCTTCGGCTTCGTGCTGAACGACCCGGCGAACCGGCTGATGGTGTACCTGATCGCGGCCGCGCTGCTCATCGTGTGCCTGCTCGCGGTGTGGCAGTTCTACCGCAGCCGCTTCGGTGAGCTCCTCGTCGCCACTCGGGACGCCGAGGAGCGGGTGCGCTTCCTCGGCTACGACCCGGCCAACGTCAAGCTCGTCGCCTTCGTCGTCTCCGCGCTGATGGCCAGCATCGGCGGAGCGATGTTCGTGCCGATCGTCGGCATCATCACCCCGGCCGAGATCGGCGCCGCCGCCTCGATCCTCATGATCGCGGGCGTGGCTCTGGGCGGCCGCGCCTCGCTCTTCGGCCCGGCGCTGGGCGCGATCGCCGTCGGCTGGGGGCAGTCGAGCCTCGGCTCGACCTGGCCCGACGGCTGGCCCTACATCCTCGGTCTGCTGTTCATCGTCGTCATTCTCTTCCTGCCGAACGGGCTGTCGTCGCTGCCGGCGAGGTTCGCTGCGGCACGCCGGAAGCCCGACGTTCCCCCCACCCCGGTGATCGCCGCCGCCGAGCTCGAAGAGGTGCGCTCATGACCGACGCTTCCCTCGTTGTCACCGACCTCCGCGTCGAGTTCTCGGGGTTCGTCGCGGTCGGCGGCGTCTCGTTCGACGCGCACCCCGGCGAGGTCCGGTTCCTCATCGGCCCGAACGGCGCCGGCAAGACGACCTGCATCGACGCCATCACGGGGCTGACCAAGGGCACCGGGTCGGCCCGGCTCGGCGACACGGAGTTGCTCGGCCGGCCGGTCCACAAAATCGTTCGCCTCGGGGTCGGCCGCACGTTCCAGACCGCGAGCGTCTTCGATGAACTGACCGTGCTGCAGAACCTCGACATCGCCGCCGGGCTCCACCGCTCCTCGGTCTCGCTGCTGCGGGCCCGGCGCGGCGTCGACCGGTCGATCGAACAGGCGCTGGAGGAGACCGGCCTCGCCGGCGAGCCGGCCACACCGGCCGGCATCCTGTCGCACGGCCAGAAGCAGTGGCTGGAGATCGCGATGCTGCTTGTGCAGGACGCGAAGGTGCTGCTGCTCGACGAGCCCGTCGCCGGCATGAGCCACGACGAGCGCACCGCGACCGGCGAACTTCTGCAGCGCATCGCGGCCAGACGCATCGTGCTCGTGGTCGAGCACGACATGGACTTCATGCGCCGCTTCGCCACGCGGGTGACAGTGCTGCACCAGGGCCGGGTGCTCTCGCAGGGCACGGTGGCCGAGGTGCAGGCCGATCCCCAGGTGCAGGAGGTCTACCTCGGCACCGCGGGCGCCGCCACCACGGCCGCCATGGCAGTCGTGCTCGAAAGGGAGGACTGACATGCTCGAGCTCACCGACATCGAGGCCGGCTACGGTCGGACGCAGGTGCTGCACCGCGTGACGGTGCCGACCGGCAAGGTGGTGGCCGTGCTCGGCCACAACGGCGCCGGCAAGACGACCCTGCTGCGTCTCGCGATCGGCCTGATCAAGCCGACGAAGGGCCGCGTGTTCTTCGAGGGCGAGAACATCGCGTCGCTGGCCCCGAACAAGCGCGTCGCTCGCGGCATGGCGTACGTGCCGCAGGGTCAGCAGTCCTTCGGCCAGCTCACGACGATGGAGAACCTGCAGCTCGTGGCGGACGGACGCCGGCGCGGCAAGGCGCTCATCGACGCGCAGCTGGCCCGCTTCCCCGCCCTCGAGAAGTTCGCCACCCGCAAGGCGGGCCTGCTCTCGGGCGGGCAGCGCCAGCAGCTCGCGATCGCCCGCGCCCTCATCACCGAGCCGAAGCTGCTCATCCTCGACGAGCCGACCGAGGGCATCCAGCCCACGATCGTCGCCGAGATCGAGCACACCATCATGCAGCTGGCCGGCGAGGGCATCAGTGTGCTGCTCGTCGAGCAGCACATCGGCTTCGCCCTCGAGGCCGCCGAGCGCTACGTCGTGCTGGCTTCGGGTTTCGTCACGCAGACCGGCGAGGGCGGTTCGGCTGCCGCTTCCACCGTGCGAGCCGCCATGGCGATCTGAGCCGCTGTGACCCACATCCGCAACGCCGTCGTAACACCGGAGAGCGACTATGCCCTGTGGCGACGGACAACGCGCGTGCGGCCGCGGAGGACAGTCTCGAGGACTACGCCTTCCGCTATGTGCCGCGCACCTTCCGGCGCTGGAGCGCGGCCTCCGTCGGCGCGACCGCGCTCGGATCCATCGCGTTCCTGGCCGACTTCTCGATCGGCGCGAGCATCGGCATCGACCACGGCACCGCCAACGCCGTGCTCGGCATCCTGTTCGCGTCGGTCATCATCCTCGTCGTGGGCGTGCCCGTCGCCTACTACGCCGCCCGCTTCAACCTCGACCTCGACCTCATCGCCCGGGGCTCGGGATTCGGCTACTACGGCTCGATGATCACGACCGTGATCTTCGCGGGCTTCACCTGCATCTTCTTCGCTCTGGAGGGCGCCATCATGGCGCAGGGGCTGCAGGTGGCGACCGATCTGCCGCTGTGGCTGGGCTACCTCATCTCGACCGTCGTCGTGATCCCGATCGTCATCTACGGCATGCGTGCGCTGGAGCGCCTGCACTTCTGGACCACGCCCCTGTGGCTCGCCCTGGCGCTGCTGCCGCTGCTGTGGATCCTCGTCTCCGACCCCGAGGCGGTGCGCGCCTTCACGTCGTACGCCGGCAATTCCGACGGCTCGGTCAGCTTCGGCGCCGTCGTCTCGAGTGCGGCCGTGTGCTTCGCCCTCACCCCGCAGCTGGCGGAACAGATCGACTATCTGCGCGCCATGCCGCCGCGCACGCGGTCGAACGCCCGCTCGTGGTGGACGTCGTTCGTGTTCTCCGGTCCGGGCTGGGTCATCTTCAGCGGCACCAAGCAGGTGATCGGCGTCTTTCTCGCCGTCTACCTGCTCGTCAAGGTCGAACCCGCTCTCGGGTACCGCGCGACCGAACCGGTCAAGCAGTTCGTCGGGATGTACCAGACCCTCATCCCCGACTGGCTCGCGATCATCCTGGCCGTCCTGCTCATCGTGGTGGCCCAGGTGAAGATCAACGTGACGAACGCGTACTCGGGCTCGCTCGCGTGGTCGAACGTCTTCACCCGGGCGGCCAAGCACTACCCGGGCCGTACGGTCTTCGTCCTGTTCAACCTCGTGATCGCGTACGTGCTCATGATGCTGGACGTCTTCACCCTCATCACCTTCGTGCTGAGCCTGTACGCGAACGTCGTCATGGCGTGGCTGGTGACGATCGCCTCCGACATCGCGATCAACAAGTGGGTGCTGCGCATCTCGCCGCGCTACCCCGAGTTCCGGCGCGGCATGCTGCACGACTGGAACCCGGTGGGGCTCGTGTCGGTGGGGCTGGCCTCGGTGCTGTCGCTGCTCGCGTTCGCCGGGCTGCTCGGCCCCGCCGTCAAGCCGTTCTCGGTGCTCATCGCGATCGGCGTCGCGGTCGTCGCCACGCCGGTCATGGCCGTCGCCACGCGGGGGCGCTACTACCTGCGCCGCCGGTCCGACGGCATCGACTCGCCCCGGTTCGACGCCGACGGCAACCCCTCGGGCGAGCGGCTCCGCTGCCACGTCACCGGGTACACCTTCGAGCGGCCGGATATGCTGGCCTCGGCCGAGAGAGGGCCGCACGGCCAGGTGCAGTACGTCTCGTCGCTGGCGCTCACCCTCGACGATTCCGACCGCTACGTGCTCCCGGCGGAAGTCACCGGGCCCCCGCGGTGGGCGACGGCCCGCAAGAGGGGGACGTGATGGAGGAACCGGTCGACACCGCGACCGCGATTCTCGCGAGCGCCGCGGTGCTGCTGCGCGAGCGCATGTTCGACGACATCTCCTACCGTGCCCTCGCCGACGAGGTCGGCATCTCGGAGCGCACGATCTACCGCCAGTACCCCACGCGCGCGCACCTGCTCGCCGCACTCTCGAGTTGGATCGAGCAGACCCGCTTCCCGCTGCCGCCGTTCGTGACCGTGTCCGATTTCCGCGCCGCCGTGCATGAGCGCTTCCGGGCCTTCGACGCGTTGCCCGCGTACGCGTACGTCGGCGCCCGGGCGTCCGCGATCTCGCCCACCCTCGACACCGAGCCGGCCCACATCACCCGGGCGATCGAGGCGATGCTCGACGTGGCGGCGCCGACCCTCAACCGGCGGGATCGACGGCGGATCGCGGCGTCCCTGCTCTACTTCTCGTCCGCGATGTTCTGGGCGCGCCTGCGTACGGGCTTCGACCTGGACGCCGGCGACATCTGCGACGCGTTCGACCGCGCCGTCGACACCGTGCTCGCCAAGCTGCCCTCTGCTTCCGCGAAGTGGGCGGAGCCGTGACCGTCCCGGAGCTGAGCGGCACGCAGGAGGCGATCCTCGCCGCCTACGCCGAACTGATCGAGGAGGTCGGCAGCGACGACGTGTCGTACCGGGTCATCGCCCGCCGGGCCGGCATCGCCGAGCGCACGGTGTTCCGCAACTATCCGACGCGCGTCGACCTGCTCCTGGCCACCGCGGCCTGGATCGAGGCGACACTGTTCGCCCGCGAGGAGTCGCACTCGATCTTCGACATCCCCCTCGCGATCCGCGACGCGATGCAGCGGTACGACGCGCGGCCCGAGCTCGCCCACGTCGTCGCCGAAACGGCGATGCGCGGCGTGAGCGGCGCGGCGCCGTCGCCCGGCCGGGCGCACCTCGAGCGGCTGCTGGATGCCGAGGTGCCCTCGCTCGACGCGGCGCAGCGCCGGGCGGTCATCGCGGCGCTGTCCCACCTCGACTCCGTCGGGACCTGGGTGACGTTCCGCCGCGAGTTCGGCATGGATCGTCGGGACATCGCCGATGCCGCCGCGTGGGCGGCCGAGGCGGTGCTCGACGACATCCGCGACCGCGTCAGTCCGCGGCCGATCACTTAAGCCCACCGTTTGCCGCGAGTGACGGGGATCACGCGCGAGCCGACGTCGCGGTACCGTGTGCACGGACGGAGGCGTGCATGACGGAGCTCTACTCACGACGGTCGTTCCTGGCCGGCGTGCTCACGGCGGGCACCCTCTCCGCCGCCGCCGGATACGTGCTGACCCGCCGCGAATCGGTGCAGCTCACCCTGGCCTCGGGGGTCGACCCCACCGGCGGCCGCCGGCTCCTGGTGACGATGTGGAACGAGCTCAACCCGGACGCCCGGATCGAGCTCAAAGAGGTCAACAGCTCGACCCGCGACCAGTACGACACTTTCCTCGGCACCAATGCCGACATCTTCAACCTCGACGTCATCCACATCCCGCGCTTCGCCGCGGACGGCCGCATCGTCCCGATCACCCCGCGCGGCGAGCTGCAGCTGCTGCCGAACGTGCGCCGGCTCAGCGCCCGCACCGGCACCGACGACTTCTGGGGGCTGCCGTTCAACACCGACGTCGGCATGCTCTACCGCCGGATCACCGACAAGTCCGTGGCCGACGAGAAGCCCGAGCTGGCCGACGTGCTGGCCCGCTCGCCCGGCGACTTCGTCGGCCAGCTGCGGACGGTCGGCCCGCAGACCGACGAGGCCTTCGTGATCAACGTGCTGGAACACGCGCTGGCCCAGGACGAGGCGATCCTCACGGCCGACGGCACGCTGTCGTTCAGCCTCGGGCAGTGGCGCGAGGCGGTCGGCCCGCTGGCCGCCGCGATCAAGGCGAAGCGGGTGAGGACCGAGGCCGGCGAGGACTACACCACCCGTACGTTTCAGCGCTCCGACCTGCGATACATGCGCAACTGGCCCCGGTCCTACCCGGCGATCGACCGGGCCGAGCGGACCAAGAAAGAAACCGCCGAGGTCCGGATCGGCGGCCTGCCGATCGGCATCATCGGCGGCCAGAGCCTGGCCGTCTCGGCCGCCAGCGCGAACCAGGACGCGGCCCGGGCGGCGATCCACTTCCTCACCAGCGCCTCCTCGCAGCTGCACCTGGCCAAGTACGGCTTCGCGCCCACCGGCCTCGGCGCCTACATCGACCCCGGCCTCAGCGAGGCCCTGCCCCACCTGTACGACATCCGGCTCGCCATGGAATCGGCGCGCCCACGCCCGGTGCACAAGCGGTACACCGAGTTCTCCCAGCTGTTCGCCGACCACATGCGCCGCTACCTGCACGAGGGTGAGCCGCTCACCCAGCGCTTCATCGAAGATCTGCAGGGGGCGTTGCGCGAATGAACGACGTGGAGATCGACGCCTGGCAGGTCCCGATCCTGGTCACCGCGGCCATCGTGCTCGTCGAGGCCGCGTTCAACCTGGTTCTGCGCTCGCGCGGGCTGGGCCCGCCGTCGCAGCGGGTGCGCACGGCCGGCTTCGGCGTGCTCGTGCTGCTGACCGTCACCGTCTTCGTGGCCGCGCTGGGGCCGACCCGGGCTGATCAACTTTCCAGTGTGGCCGCCGCGGTGGCCGCAGTGGTGGCCCTGTGGCTCACCTATCGCTCGTACAACGCGACAGCCAAGCCGCCGCCTCGTTCCGAAGAAGAACCTGCGGCGAAGCCCGACAATCCAGGAGAATCGTAAGCCATGGGTGATCTACGGGTGGTGGTCAGCGGCGGTTCGGCCGCCGGGGGAGTGCTCGAGCTGATCTCGGAGGCCTGCCGGCGCGGCTGGACGGTCGACGTCACGGCGACGAAGAACGCCCTCGAGTTCATGGACCCGAGCGAGGTCGCGCGGGCCAGCGGCCGGCCGATCCGCACCACGTACAAGTTCGCGGCCGACGGCACCCGTATCTCGCCGCCGGCCGACGCCATGATCGTGGCCCCGGCCACCTTCAACACGATCAACAAGCTGGCCAACGGCATCGCCGACACCTACCCGCTGAGCTCGATGGCCGACGTGATCGGCCGTGGCGTGCCCACGGTGCTGGTGCCCGCGGTCAACGAGCCGCTGGCCGCCCGCCGCCCGTTCCGCCGCTCCCTCGACGAGCTGCGCGCCGAGGGGGTCCGCGTGCTCTTCGGCCCGGTCGACGGCTGGCTGCCCGGCAGCTCGGCCCCCTTCCCCTGGATCAAGGCGCTCGATCTGGTCGAGGACGTCTTCGGATTGACCCGGATGGATAGCCGCGCTTCGATGGGGGCATGATTCGCCGCATCCTCGCGATCTCTTCCGTAGTGGTGCTGACCGCGGTCTCGGCCGCCGGGCCGGCCGGAGCCCAGGACCCGCTCGGCCGGCGCATCGCCGCCATGAGCCTGCCCGAGAAGGTCGGGCAGATGATCGTCTCGTACGTCTACGGCGACAGCTCCGAGAGTGCGTCGGCCGCCAACGAAACCTTGTTCGGCCCTGGCGTGGCCACGCCGGCCCAGGCCGTCGAGAAGTTCCACCTGGGTGGGGTCATCTACTTCACCTGGAGCGGCAACCTCAGCAACCCGCCGCAGATCGCCGCCCTCTCCAACGGGTTGCAGCGCGCGGCGATGGGCGACACCGGCATCCCGCTGCAGATCAGCACCGATCAGGAGGGCGGGACGGTCAACCGGATCGGCGCACCCCTGGCCGTCTCGCCCGGCAACATGGCCATCGGCGCCACCTTCGACCCGCGTACGGCGTACGACGCGGCCGAGGTGAGCGGGACCGAACTGCGGGCGCTCGGCATCACGGTCACCCATGCCCCGGTGATCGACGTGAACACCAACCCGCGCAACGCGGCCGACGGGGTGCGGGCGTTCAGCGACCGTACGGCCCACGTCGCCACGTTCGGCGTGGCGGCCGAGCAAGGCTATCGGGCGGCCGGCATCGGCACCACCGCCAAGCATTTCCCCGGCCTCGGTGACACCACGGTCAACACCGACAACGGCGTCGCCGTCACCAACGAGAGCCGCGCCGAGATCCTGCGCACGCACGTGCCGCCGTTCCGTGCGGTCATCGCGGCCGGCGCGAAGAGCATCATGGCGGCCCACATCGTCGCGCCCGCCCTCGACCCCAGCGGCGCCCCGGCCAGCCTCTCGAAGCCCATCATCACCGGCCTGCTGCGCGAGCGCCTGGGCTTCAACGGCGTCGTGGTGACCGACGCGCTCGAGGCGGCCGCCCTCGAGGACTACACCGACGAAGAGGTGATCCTGGGCGCCGTACGGGCCGGGGTCGACCAGCTCCTCATGCCCCGCAGCGTCCCCGGCGCCGTCCGCATCCTGCTCGACGCGGTCGCCTCCGGGCAGCTCAGCGAGCGCCGCATCGACCAGTCCGTGCGCCGCATTCTCAAGACCAAGACCACCAGCCCGTACGTCGCCGAGCCGCCCGCCGTGGGCACGCCCGCAGCCGTCGCGACCATGAACCGCATCGCCCAGCGCTCGATCACCACGCTTCGCTCGGCCGATCTGCCCCTGCGGCCCGGCCAGAAGGTGCTGGTCACCGGCTGGGGCGCCACCACCACGACCAACCTGGCGACCGCCCTCGGCGCGACGAGGCTCAACACCGGATCGCCGACCGACGCCGTGATCGCCCAGGCCGTGGCGGCTGCTCAGGAAGCCGACGTCACCGTGGTCACTACCTTCAACGCCTGGTCCGACCCCACTCAGGTGAAGCTCGTCCAGGCCTTGCTCGCCACCGGCCAGCCCATCGTCGTGGCCGCCGTCGGCACCCCGTACGACCTGGCCTCCTTCCCGGCGGCGAAGACCTTCGTGGCTTCGTACGGCTACCAGCCACCCTCATTGGCCGCCCTGGCCGCCGTCCTGCGCGGCGAGGCCCCCGCCCCGGGCCGTCTGCCCGTCACGATCGAGGGCCTGTACCCGTACGGCTCACGCGGTCATTGATTGTCCGTTAGTCGGTAGGCAGCGGCTGAGCTGGGTGCTTAGCCTGAGCGCGTGACGGTGCTGCTGGAGCGCTCGGCCGAGCTGGCCGCCCTGCGGGGCCTGCTCGCCGGCAGTGCGGCCGGTGGGCGGGTCGCCGTGATCAGCGGGGAGGCGGGCGCCGGCAAGTCCACGTTGGCCAGCGCCTTCGCCGAGGCGGCCGGGCCGCATGTGCAGATGCTGTGGGGCGCCTGCGATCCGCTGCTCACGCCGCGCGCGCTGGGGCCGCTGCACGACATCGCGCGGCGGTTGGGCGGGCGGCTGCGCGAGCGCATCGGGGACGGGCCGCGCGGCGAGGTCTTCGACCTGCTGCTCGAAGCGCTCGACCGGCCGCCGCAGGCCGCCCGGCCGGTGGTCGTGCTGGAGGATCTGCACTGGGCCGACGAGGCCACGCTGGACATGGTGGCGTTCCTCGGGCGGCGGCTCGCGCTGTGCCGGGCCCTGCTGCTGATCACGTACCGCGAGGACGAGGTGGGCCCGGACCATCGGCTGCGCACTGTCCTGGCCGGACTGCCGCCGGGGCTGGTCCGCCGGGTCGGGCTGCCGCCGCTGAGCGCCGAGGCGGTGGCTGAGCTGGCGCGGCAGGCGGGCCGGACGGCCCCGGACGTGCACGCCGTCACCGGCGGCAACCCGTTGCTGGTCACGGAAGTGCTCGCCGCCCCGGCCGAGGGCGTGCCTCCCACCGTACGAGACCTGGTCCTCAGCCGTCTGTCCACGCTGACGCCGCCGGCCCGCGAGGTGGCGCATCTGGTGTCGGTGGTGCCGTCGCGGGCCGGGATGGAACTGCTCGGCGACCACCTGGCCGAGGTCGACGAGTGCCTGGCCCGCGGGGTGCTCACCGCCATCGGCCACGGCGTCGCCTTCCGCCACGAGCTGCTGCGCCGGGCCGTCGAAGAGAGCCTTTCCCCCGTACGCCGTCAGGCCTTGCACGCCGGCATTCTGAGCGTCCTGGAATCGGGTGACCAGGTCGACCCGGCCCGCCTCGTGCACCACGCCCACCACGCCGGCGACACGGCGGCCGTGCTGCGCTGGACCCCGGTCGCCGCCCGCCGCGCGGCTTCCCTGGGCGCCCACAAGCAGGCCGCGGCCCACTATGCGCGGGCGATGCCGCTGGCCGCCGACCGGCCCGCCGCCGAACGCGCCGCCCTGCTCGAGGAGTACGCGGAGGCCGCCTACCACGGTGGACTGACCGAAGCCCTGGACGCCTGCCGGGACGCGCTCGCCCTGCGCACCGAGCTCGGCGACCCCGTGGCGATCGGCGTCAGCCTGCGCTGGATGTCCCGCCTGAGCTGGTGGAACGGCCGCCCCGAGCAGGCCCGGGAGTTCGGTTTCCGGTCGGTCGAGGTGCTCGAGGCGCAGCCGCCCGGGGCTGAGCTCGCCGCCGCGTACAGCAATCTGTCCCAGCTCTTCATGCTCGGCGACGAGGACGAGCGGTCGATCGCCTGGGCCGGACGCGCGATCGAGCTGGCCCGCGCCGTCGGCGACCGCGAGACCGAGGTGCACGCCCTGATCAACCTGGGGTCGGCCCGGATGCACCTGGGCGACCCGGCCGGCGTGGCCGAGCTGCGCCGCGCGCACGACCTGGCGGTGGCCGTGGGCGGGCTCGACGACTCGGCCGGCCGGGCCCTGGTCAACCTGGCCAGCAGCGCCGTCGACGCCTACGACTTCGACACGGCCGACGAGACGTTCGACCGGATCCTGCCCTTCCTGGTGGCCCGCGACCTCGACGGCTACCACCGCCACCTGCTCGGCCACCGGGCCCGGATGCTGCTGGCCCGCGGCGACTGGGCGGCCGCGTCCGTCGACGTCGCCGAGGCCCTGTCCGGCCCGGCGATGCACGGCGGCGGGCTGGTTCCGGCCGTGGCCGCCCGGGCCATGCTGCGGGCCCGGCGGGACGAGCCGGGCGCGCTGGACGACGCCCGCGAGGCGGGGGAGCGCGGCTACCCGACCGGCGAGGGCCAGTTCTTCTGCCCGGCCGCGATCGCCCTGGCCGAGGCGTACTGGCTGGCCGGCGACCCGGTGCGGGCCGGGCGGGAGGCCGAGCGGGGTCTGGAGGTGGCCCTGCGGATCGGCCACCCGTGGTTCGCCGGCGAGCTGGCCTTCTGGAAGTGGCGCAGCGGCGACAGCGCCCCGGCGCCGTCGGTCGCCGCCGAGCCGTACCGCCTGGTCATCGACGGCGACTGGCGGGCGGCCGCCGCCGGCTTCACCGCGATGGGGTGTACCTATCTCGCCGCCTGCTGCCTGGCTCATGGCGATGTCGACGCCACGGCCGAGGCGCTGCGGGTCTTCGACCGCCTGGGCGCGGTCGCCCCGGCCCGTCGCCTGCGGGCCGAGCTGCGTGAGCGCGGCCTGCGGGTGCCGCGGGGCCCGCGGGCGGCGACGGCGGCCGACCCGACCGGCCTCACCGGCCGCCAGCAAGAGGTGCTGGCGCTGCTGGCCGAGGGCCTGAGCAACGCCGGCATCGCGGCCCGCCTCACCCTCTCGCCCAAGACCGTCGACCATCACGTCTCGGCCGTGCTGGCTAAGCTCGGCGTCTCGTCCCGGGGCCGGGCCGCCGCCGAGGCCCGCGAGCGCGGCCTGATCTGAGGACTACTTGTCGGCGCGCAGGTGGCCGATCAGGCGTCGTAGCTGCTCGCGATAGGTGTCGAGGAATTCGGGGGAGTCGGCCGGGCGGCCGGTGAAGTCCTCGGCGAAGCCGGCCAGCAGCGTGGGGGCGAGCGCCGCCCCGAAGAGCGCAAGCTGCAGGTAGGCCGGGTCGAGGTCGTCCGCGATCTCGCCCTCGCCCTGCCGCCGCCGCAGGTCGTCGACCATCGCCCGCCGGTAGTTCGCGTCACCTTCGTCGCGCTCGCCGGCCAGGGCCTGCCAGATCAGCAGGCGCACCCAGTGCCGCTGCGACTCGCCGACGTGGGTGAACGCGGCTGCGGATCGCCGGTGATCGCCTGCGCGGCTGGGCGCCCGAGTTCCGTGACCTGGTGAGCCGCAGCGATCCGGCCGCGGTCAACGCCTTCCGGGTCAGGAGCGCGATCGAGGTCCAGGCGCCATCCCACCCATACGGGAGGGACACGAACCTACCCGCCACCCCCGACAAAACCGTCGGGCTGTCCACAAGCCGCATCACCCTGCTCGGCGACGCCATCCACAGCATGACGCCGATGGCCAGCGTCGGCGCCAACACCGCCCTGCGCGACGCCGCCCTGCTCTGCCACAACTGACCAGCGGGAAGCCCGTGCTGGAGGCGATCGAGACCTACGAGCGCGAGATGCTGGCGTACGGCTTCGACGCCGTACGACTCTCCCTGCGCAACGCCCGCCAGGCCGCCCACTCCACCGCCCTGAGCCGCGCGACCTTCCGGACGGTCCTGCGCGTGACGGCCGCCCTCCCACCGCTGCGCCGCCGCTTCGCGCAGACCCTGGGGAATTAGACAGTCAACATAGGGAGCTCTCCCCATGTGCCGGGCCGCGCCGATTTCTAGCGTCGAAGACATGAGCGAACTGGTACTTGAGGGCCTGAAGGCCAAGCAGCAGAAGACCTGGGCGAGCGGCGACTACGGCGCGGTGGCGGCCCTGATCCATCCGATGGCCGAGGAGACGATCCAGGCGGCCGACCTCTCGGCCTCCGCCGAGGTGCTCGACATCGCGGCCGGCACCGGCAACGCCTCGATCGCGGCGGCCCGGTGCGGGTGCCGGGTGACGGCCACCGACTACGTGCCCGGCCTGCTGGTGCGGGCGCGGGAACGGGCCGAGGCCGAGCGCCTGCCGTTGACCACCGAGGTCGCGGACGCCGAGAACCTGCCCTGTGCGGACGGCCGCTACGACGCGGTGGTGTCGGTGGTCGGCGCGATGTTCGCCCCCGACCAGGAACGCACGGCGGCCGAGATGACCCGTGTCGTCCGTCGCGGCGGCACGATCGCCCTGGCCAACTGGACTCCCGACGGCTTCATCGGGGAGATGTTCCGTACGGTCGGACGCCGGGTCCCGCCGCCGCCCGGCATCCGCGGCCCGGTCGAGTGGGGAAGCGAGGAACGCGTCCGCGAGCTGTTCGGCGACCGGGTGAGCGACCTGCGCACCGAGCGGCGCGAGTTCGTGTTCCGCTTCACCTCGCCCGAGCACTTCGCCGACTATTTCCGGGAGCACTACGGCCCGACGCTGAAGGCGTTCGAGGCGCTGGGGCCGGACGGCGGCAAGCCGCTCTACGACGATCTGGTCGCGCTGGCCGGCCGCTACAACACCGCCACGGACGGCACCGCGCGCATCCCGTCGGCCTACCTGCAGATCATCGCGACGCGCGCGTGAGCGGAAGTCAGGCCTGCGCTTCCTGACCGCGCGGCGGGAATGTCGGTTGTGGAGCGGTGGCCGGGAAGTAGTGCTCGCCGGGGGAGAGCCGGTTCAGGGCTTCGGTAAGTGCGGTCGCGCCGGCTGTGCCGAGCTTCTCGAACTCCATCTTGATCACGGGCGTGGCCAGCTTGGCCAGCCCGTGCATCTCGAGTTCGATGCGGTACGTCACCTGACTGCCGGCCCCGGCCGGCCGCACCGCCACCGTGTCGACGCAGGTGGCGCCCTCGTTGCGCCCGTGGAAGACCAGCCGCCCGGGCGAGGCCTCGACCAGCGTGTACGTCATCTCGGTGGTGATGCCGAGCAGCCGCGCGGTCTGGTGCCAGCTGGCCCCGGGCGCGATCGGCCCCGAGTCGTTGCGGGTCGCCTGCCGGACGGCCGGGTCCCACAACGCGGTGTTGCCGAAATCGCTGAGATAGCCCAGTGCCACACCCGGGTCGGCCCTGACGGCCAGCGTGCGCTCCACGACGATCATGAGTCCCCCCAGGGCGTCGGCATGCTGCTCCAGCGTAATGGCCGCTTCTGATCACTGCCCCGTTTTCCCGGGCGCCACGAAATCGCGCACGAAACGACGCTGCCAGGGTGTCTCGACGGCCCGCGGATGGTAGTGCTCGCGCACGTAGGCCACCGCCTCCGCCGAGGGGACTCCGTCGAGCACAGCCACGCAGGCCAGCGCGGTTCCGGTCCGTCCCCGGCCGCCCCCGCAGGCGATCTCGACCCGCTCCGTCCCGGCCCGTTCCCAGGCCTCGGTCAGAACCTTTCCCGCGTACGCCGGATCGACCGCCAGCCGGAAGTCGGGCCAGCGCACCCACCGGCTGACCCACCCGAACTCGGGCGGCGCCGAACCGAGGAGATAGACACCGAACGTCGGCGGGTGCCCCGACGGCATCGGCTCGCGCAACCCTCGTCCCCGCACCGACCGCCCCGACGGCAGCCGCAGCAGCCCCGCCTCACCCGGCTCCCACAACGGCGTCGTCACGGATTTCATCTTGCCCCGTGCGTTATCGTGGCCCCATGCAGACCCTCAGCGTGCGACGCCGGCCTCTCCACGGCCGCCGCTGAGTCTTGCTGTCCCCGGCGGGTCGATCCCGCCGGCGCCTCTCCCGCAGACCCCGGTCGACCCGCTCCCCGCGTCCGTCGATGGGTTTGATCATGAATCTCGAAGCTCTTCTCGCCGCCCGGCTGTCGGTGGCCCTCGAAGCCGTGGCCGGTGAACCGGCCGAGCCGGTCGTGCGGGCCTCGCAGCACGCCGACTTCCAGTCCGGGGCCGCGCTCGCCCTGGCCCGCAAGCTGGGCCGCTCTCCGAGGGAGATCGCGGCCGAGGTGGCCGCCCAAGCCGACCTGACCGGCCTGGCCGCGGTCGAGATCTCCGGGCCGGGCTTCCTCAACCTGACCGTCGACGACGACGTCCTGGTGGCGCTCCTGGCCGAGCCGGACACCCCGCCCCCGGTCGACCGGCAGCGGGTCGTGATCGACTACTCCGGCCCCAACGTGGCCAAGGAACTGCACGTCGGTCACCTGCGGTCGACGATCATCGGCGACGCCCTGGCCCGGCTGTTCGCCTGGGCCGGGCACGACGTCGTGCGGGTCAACCACCTCGGCGACTGGGGCACCCAGTTCGGCATGCTGATCGAGCACATGGCCGATCTCGGCGGCCCGTCGGGCGAGCTCAGCCTGAGCGACCTCACCGCGTTCTACCGGCAGGCCCGGGTCAAGTTCGACGGCGACGACGACTTCCGCACCCGGGCCCGGCTGCGGGTGGTCGCGCTGCAGAGCGGCGACGGGCCGACCCGGGCGATGTGGCAGCGGCTGGTCGAGCAGTCCGAACGGTCGTTCGTGGCCGACTACGCCCGGCTCGGCATCACGCTCGGCCGGGACGACTTCGCCGGCGAGAGCTCCTATCAGGACCAGCTGGCCTCGATCGTCGAGGAACTGACGGACAAGGGCCTGTTGGTCGAAAGCGAGGGTGCGCTGTGCGCCTTCCCGGCCGGGTTCACCGGCCGGGACGGCGAGCCGCTTCCGGTGATCGTGCGCAAGAGCGACGGCGGTTTCGGGTACGCCGCGACCGATCTCGCGGCGCTGCGGCACCGGGCGCTCGACGTGAAGGGGGACCGGCTGCTGTACGTCGTCGGCGCCCCGCAGAGCATGCACTTCCGGATGGTCTTCGCCGTCGGCCGGGCCGCGGGCTGGCTCGACGGGGTGAGCGCCGAGCACATCAGCTTCGGCTCGATCCTGGGCCCCGACGGCAAGATGCTCAAGACCCGCTCCGGCGACACGATCCGGCTGTCCGACCTGCTCGACGAGGCGGACGCCCGGGCCACGTCGCCCGCCGTCGGCATGGGCGCCGTCAAGTACGCCGACCTGTCCTCCGACCGGCGTGGCGACTACGTCTTCGACTGGGACCGGATGCTGGCCACCACCGGCAACACCGGCCCCTATCTGCAGTACGCGGTGACCCGGATCCGGTCCGTGCTGCGCAAGGCGGCCGTCGAGCCCGGGCCCGTCGTGCTGGCCGACCCGGCCGAGCGCCGGCTGGCCCTGACCCTGCTCGGCCTGGAACCGGTCGTGGCGGCCGCGATCGAGCACTGCGAGCCGCACCGGCTGGCCGTCTTCCTGCACGAGGTGGCGGTGGCGTTCTCCGCCTTCTACGAGAGGTGCCCCATTCTCGCCTCGCCCAGCCGGCTGAGCCTGACCGCCCGCACCGGCGAGACCCTGCGGCTGGGCCTCGACCTGCTCGGCATCCCGGTGCCGGACGAGATGTAGCGACCGTCGCCGATATCGAAGGCTATGGTGCAGGGCGTGCGTGCTCACGAGGCACGTGTCTCCACAGCGAAAGGCCTCGACATGACTTTCTCCCGGCGAGCTTTGCTGACGGCCGGGGCCGCCTCGGTGGCGGCCCCGATCGTGGGCGCCGGTGCGGCCCAGGCCCACCCGGAACGCGCCTACCGGCTCACCGTGCTCGGCACCTCCGACACGCACGGCAACGTCTACAACTGGGACTACTACAAGGACGTCGAGTACGACGACAGCGCGCACAACGACGTCGGCGTGGCCAAGCTGGCCGCCCTGGTGAACAAGCTGCGCGCCGAGGCGACCGGGGCGACGCTGGTGCTCGACGCGGGCGACACCATCCAGGGCACGCCGCTGGCCACCTTCTACGCCAAGCAGGAGCCGATCACCACGACCGGCGAGAAGCACCCGATGGCCCGGGCCATGAACGTGCTGCGGTACGACGCCGTGACGCTCGGCAACCACGAGTTCAACTACGGCCTGCCGCTGCTCGACCTGTGGATCCGCCAGCTGGGTTTTCCGGCGCTGGCGGCCAACGCGGTGAACGCCCGCACCGGGCGGCCGGCCTTCACCCCGTACGTCATCAAGAAGGTCTCACCGGGGCGGCACGCGCCGACCCTGCGCGTCGGCATCCTCGGGCTCACCAACCCGGGGGTGGCGATCTGGGACCGCGCCAACGTCGAGGGCAAGCTCGAGTTCCTGGACATGGTGGCGACCGCCGCCAAGTGGGTGCCGATCATGCGGGCCCGCGGCGCCGACATCGTGCTGATCTCGGCCCACGGCGGCGACAGCGGCACGTCCAGCTACGGTCCGGAGCTGCCCAACGAGAACCCCTCGGCGCTGATCGCCGAGCAGGTGCCCGGCATCGACGCGATCCTGTTCGGCCACGCGCACGCCGAGGTGGCTCAGCGGTTCGTGACCAACACGCGCACCGGCCGGCAGGTACTGCTCTCCGAGCCCTCCAAGTGGGGCCAGCGCCTCACGAAGATGGACTTCGACCTCGTGCGGCGTGGCGGCCGCTGGGTGGTCAAGACCAAAGCGTCGGCCACGCTGAACACCAACACCGTCGAACCCGACCCGCACGTCCTGGCGGCGGTCCGGGGTCAGCACAACAAGACCGTGGCGTACGTGAATCAGGTCGTGGCCACCTCGACCGAGGAGCTGTCGGCCGCGTCGTCCCGGTACGAGGACACCCCGATCCTCGACTACATCAACAAAGTGCAGACCGACACCGTCGCCGCGGCCCTGGCCGGCACGGAGTACGCGAGCCTGCCGGTGCTGTCGATCGCCGCGCCGTTCAGTCGCACCGCGGTCTTCCCGCAGGGCGATGTCAAGATCAAGGACGTCGCGGGCCTCTACATCTACGACAACACGCTCGAGGCCGTCGTGCTGACCGGCGCCGAGGTCAAGGCGTATCTCGAGTACTCGGCGAAGTACTTCGTCACGCTCGCGCCCGGCGCTCCGGTCGATCCGGCCACGATCAGCGACCCCGCCGTCCCCGACTACAACTACGACGTCCTCTCCGGTGTCGACTACGACATCGACATCAGCCGGCCGGTCGGCTCCCGGATCACGCGACTGCAGATCGCGGGGGCCGACGTCGACCCGGCCGCCCGCTTCGTGGTGGCCGTGAACAACTACCGGCGCTCCGGGGGCGGCAACTTCCCCGGGATCGTGAAGACGCAGATCTACAACGCCCAGCAAGAGATCCGCCAGCTGCTGATCGACTGGGCTCAGGCCAGGGGCGCCATCGACCCGGCCGACTTCTTCGTCAAGAACTGGCAGCTCGTCCGCGAGGGCGTGCCCGTCGTCGTCACCCCGTAGCCCAGGTGACGAAGGCGACCACGGCGGCGGTGAGCACGGTGCCGAAGGCTATCCAGTACGGGTAGCGCTCGTTGCCGCCGCGGTGCGCCTCCGCGCCGCGGCGGACCGCCGACACCACGCCGGGCACGCCCAGCAGCAGCGTCCAGAACAGCACCGGGGCCCACGACGGCGCCTGCGGCCGGGCCGCCCGGGCCATCTCTTCCGGGAAGCGCACGAGCAGCCGGCCGTGGTGCGTGTGCGGGCCCCGATCGGCGGCGGGCGCCGGAGCCGGTTGCGGCTGCGCCCAGGGCGGGGTGGTCGGGTACTGCGCGTACGGGACGGGGGCAGTCATGAGCGGCGGCCTTTCGGTAGCGGCACGGTTGCATTTCCGTGCCGCCCGGCCCCATCGGCGGCCCCGGCCCCGACCTGAGGTTAGTTTTCGGTTGCGATCCGCACCGGCACTTGCATCTCGGTGACCCACTTCTCGAACTCGCCCGGCGGGCAGTCCAGGTACACCTCGACCGCGAAACCGCGGCCGACCGGGCGGTAGCCGTTGTCGTCGATCCAGTTGGCCAGCTTCTGCCCGGTGCGGAACGCCTCCGACATCGGGCCGTGGTGCACTGCCGTCGCCGCCTGCTCGACCGGCGGCACGACGACCGCCTCGAAACCGGCGTCGGCCGGCACCACGGCGTCGCCGATCGGGAACGCGGCGTGCACGCCGATCGTCTCGTCGCCCGGGCCGGTCGGCGCCTCGGAGTAGTAGGCGATCGGCGCCCCCGTCATCGGCACGTTGTGCTTCTCCATGAGCTCCATCAGCCGCGGGTAGAGCGGGCTGAGGTTCTCGGTGATCGACGTGGGGTCGTCGTAGCTGGTCGCCGTGGCGGAAAGCATGGCGACCCGGGTGGCCGGAATGCTCTTGAGGACGACATCTCCCGTGTCCATGTGTCCCTCGCTCTCGATCATCCGGAGGCGCGCGTCGACCTGGGCCAGGCGTGCCGTGTCCTGCACCATCCGCGCCGCCAGCTCGGCCCGCCGGAGCCGCAGCATGCCGCGCAGCTCCTGCGTGTCGACCTTCTCGTCGATCAGCGTCTGCACCTGCTGCAGGGTGAAGCCGAGATCCTTGAGGGCGGTCACGCGGTTGAGCAGACGCAGCTGAGCAGCCGTGTAGGACCGGTATCCGCTGTGCGGATCGACCTGGGCCGGACGCAACAGCCCGATGGCGTCGTAGTGGCGCAGCATGCGCACCGACACCCGGCCGAGGCCCGCGAACTCTCCGATACTGAACATGGTCCCCTCACTTTCGGGCCTGACACGGTGTGAGGGTCAACCACCG
The DNA here is from genome assembly GCF_026626335.1 of Paractinoplanes pyxinae. GTDB lineage: Bacteria > Actinomycetota > Actinomycetes > Mycobacteriales > Micromonosporaceae > Actinoplanes > Actinoplanes pyxinae. The sequence goes on from NZ_JAPNTZ010000010.1 coordinate 260,936, forward strand.
CCGGCTACGGGTTGGCGCCCTCCACGGGCGGGTCGACCGGCGGCGTGGTCGTGACCGGCGGGGTGGTGACGGGCGGCGTCGTGACGGGCGGGGTCGTCGGCCGGGTCGTCGGCGGGGTGGTCGTCGGCACCGTGGTCGGCGGCGTCGTGGTGGGCGCCGTCGTCGGGGGCGTGGTCGACGGTGTGGCGCTCGGCGTGCGGGTGCGGCCCGGCGCGTTGCCGCGCGGCACCGAGTGGCTGGTCGGCGCCAGGCTCGGCGTCTCGGAGACCTCGGAGCTCGGGGCCTCGTCGCTGGCCGGGCCGGCCGAGGAGCCGGGCAACGGGTTGTTGACCTGCTTCTTGTCGTCGTCGTCGCCGTTGGTCAGGGCGATCGCGAACGCCAGCCCGCCCGCCAGGACGAGCAGCGCGATCACGGCGACCAGCAGCGCCGTCTGGCTGCGGGGCGGGCGCTTGGCGCCCAGCGAGGTCGAGGTGAGCGACCCCGGCGCGGCCGGCGGGAGCTTCGGCGGCAGGTCGCGGGGGAGTGGCACGGCCCGGGTCGGCGCGGCCGGGCTGAGCGGGGCGACCATGCTGGTGCCGGTCATCCTCTTCCAGTCGAGCGGCCCGGCCGCGGCGAAGGCGGCCTCGGCGAATTCCTCGCCGCTCTGGAAGCGGTCGCCCGGCTGCTTGGCCATGGCCCGCTCGATCAGCTGCCGCACCTCGAGCGGCACGTGCTCGGGCAGCGGCTCGGGCTCGTCCTCCAGGTGGCGCAGGGCCACCTGCAGCGCGTTGTCGCCGTCGAAGGGCGGGTGCCCGGCGATGCAGTGGTAGGCCACCGCGCCGAGCGCGTAGATGTCGGTGGCCGCGCTCACGTTGCCCTTGGCCACCTGCTCGGGCGCCATGTAGAGGGCGGTGCCGACGATCGCGTTGACCGCCGTGACGCTGGTGACCGCGGCCGAGCGGGCCACCCCGAAATCGACCAGCACGACCGTGCCGTTGGGCTTGACGATCAGGTTGCCCGGCTTGACGTCGCGGTGGACCGTGCCGGCCTGGTGGGCGGCGTGCAGCGCGTCGGCCGCCTGCCCCACGATCGACATGACCTCGGCCACCGGCATCGGGCCCTGCTTGACCCGGGTCGAGAGCGGCTCGCCCTCGACGTAGGCCATCACCAGGTAGGCCATGCCGTCGTCGCCGCCGGACTCGTCGGCGCTCGCGTAGTCGTAGACCTCGACGACGCCGGGGTGACGGAAGGCCGCCATCATGCGGGCCTCGCCGTAGAAGCGGGCCGCGAACTCGGGGTCGGCCATCATGTTCGAGCGCAGCACCTTGACGGCGATGACCCGGCCCAGCACGACATCGGTGCCGCGCCAGACGTCACCCATCCCGCCTGTGGCGATGCGCTCGTCCAACCGGTATCGGTTGCCCAGCAGGTGTCCGGCAGCAAGCACCAACGGACCTTATCTAATCGGGTGGCGAACCACAGCGGAGCGACGGCGAAACTGTAACCGGCCCTCGCCTTCCACGGGGGGTCGGCAGGGTGCGTCTCGCCGGGTCAGGACGCCGTGGCCGGCGCGGCCGATCCAGCCGGACGGTTCGACGGGCGCCGGACGGCCGCAGCCGCCCGGCGCCGGACGTCAGTTGTCGTACGTGGGCGTGACCACGACCGCGGTCTCGGCCAGCTCGCGTTCCTCCTGCTCGGCCTGCCGCTCGAGGGCGGCCCGGGCCGAGGTGGCCGCGGCCCAGCCGATCGCCGCGCCGAGCAGCCCGACCCCGATGATCAGCCCCCACGGCGTCGCCGGCTTGCGCCCGGCCAGGGCGGCCGCGGCGGCGTTGGCCCGGGCCCACGCCAGGTCGGCCTTGCCGCTCGCCTGCCCGGCCAGCTTCTGGCTCTTGCCGGCCAGCTTGTGACTCTGGTCACTGGCCTTGCCGGCCAATTTGGCGGCTTTGTCGCTCGTGTCCTTCGCGGTGTCGGTTGCCGCCGTCATGGCAGCCGTCAGGTATTCCCAGGCCTGTGTGGCCGTTCGTTCCGTCTTGCTCTTCGTGGAGAACATTCCTCTTCCCTCCCGGCTCGCTCGTGATTAACCCTGCCCTGGTGCGCCGTTCAGCAAACGTGTCCGGTGTGGACGCCATCACGTTTCGGAAACAAGTTGCCACCCACCGGTACTCTTGACCCGGTTCACACAAGGCACTCAGGTGCCTGACAGGTTCGGGTCCTAACCTTTCGGTCAGTTTCACCGAACCTTCCGGGGGTAGTTCGATCAACCCCCGGGCGTGGGGACGGCTGGGCGGGATGGGCTCGTCCAGGTGGTCGCACGCGCGAGGAACGACGCCCGGAGGTCCCGGGCGGGTGGAGGGAATTGGCGTGACGCTGTCGATAATGACGTCGACGCTTGCCGACGACGTGGTGGAGGTCTCGCCCAGCGGCGAGATCGACGTCGAGAACGCGTACGAGATCCGCGAGGCTGTGGCGACGCAGCTGGGGGCCGGGAAGCTCGTCCGCATCGAGCTCAACTTGCAGAACGTGACCTTCATCGACTCGGTGGGCATCAGCGCGCTCGTTGCCGCGTTCCAGCTCGCCCAGGTCAGTGAGGTCAAACTGATCGTCACCCGGCCCAGCCGCTTCGCGCACCGCCAGCTGTGGGTGACCGGGTTGCTCGGCCTGTTCGGCAACCCGCAGCCCTACGGTGAGGCCGGCGCGGCCCAGCCGGCGGTCTCCGGCGCCTGAGCCTGATCAACGACGAAGCGGCCGGGTCGACGACCCGGCCGCTTTCGTTTGCCCGGCGCTCTACTGCAGCGCCGAGGCGTGCAGCGGGACAGCCTCCAGGTTGATCTTCACTTCGGTCATCTCGTGCGGCGGCCGGATGGGCGTAACCACGGCGAAGTGCTCGGCCAGGGCGGCCAGATCGGTGTCCGGCTGCAGCGTGTCGTCGGCGGCCTGCACGGCCGTACGCACGAAGCCCTCGCCCGCCTCGGCGATGCTCACCTGCACCTGGCCGAACTGGGCCAGCGACGCCCGCCGCAGCCCGCGGATGCCGTCCAGATGCAGGTCGGGCACGTTCAGGTTGAAGATCGTGCCGGCCGGGGTGTGGGTCAGGGTGGGGATCAGGCGCACGGCCAGCTCGGCCGCGCTGCCCCAGTGCCGCTTCTCGTCCTCCTCGTGGTCGAGCGCGGCCAGCGCGGCGCCCCCGCTGCGGGCCGAGGAGGCCCGGGGCGACAGCACGTCGAGCGAGACGGCCAGGCCGTGCAGACCCGCGTACGAGCCGGTGAGCGTGGCCCCGACCGTGCCGGAGTGCACGACCGCGGCGCCCGCGTTGGCGCCCCGGTTGATGCCCGAGAAGATCATCTCGGGCGGCTCCCCGAACGCCTCCCGCAGGGCCAGCAGCACGATGTAGGCCGGGGAGGCGGCCACCGCGTAGGCCGGGATGTGCTTGGCGTGGGGCAGCTCACGCTTGTGCAGGATGATCTTGCCGTGTTCCTCGACCGCGGTCATCGCGGCACTGCTGCCGCTGGCCTCGGTGATGGGCGCGGCGACCACGACGTCGTGACCTTCCCGGGCCGCCGCCCGCGCCAGCCAGCGCAGGCCGGGCGCGTCGATGCCGTCGTCGTTGGTGACCAGGATTCTTGTCATCGCGCCTTCTTGATCGGGGTGGGCTCGGTCCGCTCGGTGAGCGTCATCGCGCCTTCCTGGGCGGGGTGGGCTCGGTCCGCTCGGTGAGCGTCATCGCGCCTTCTTGATCGGGGTGAGCTTGACCCGCTCGGTGAGCACCGAGACGGCGTCCATGTGGCCGGTGCCGAGCCCGTGCCGGGTGACGTTGAGCGCCCCGGCGGCCGCCCCGGTCCGCACCGCCTGGGTCATCTCGCCGCCCTTGGCCAGCACGGCGGCGACACCGGCGGTCATCGAGTCGCCGGCCCCGCGGTGGTCGGCGATGGTCAGCTTGGGGATGGCGACCCGGTAGATCTGCTCGTTGAACAGGGCCAGCGCGCCCGCGTCGGCCCGGGACAGCAGGGCCATCTCGGCCCCGTTCTCGTGCAGGTTGATCAGGGCCTCGGTCAGCGTCTTCTCGGACTCGTCCTTGATGACCCCGTCGCGCAGCAGCTCCTCGTGGCTGACCTTGACCACGTCGAGCCCGGCCTCGAGCACCGCCTTGAGGTGGTCGCCGGACAGATCGGCGATCACCCGGCAGCCGTGCGCCCGCAGGTCGTGGGCGAGGCGGCCGTAGACCTCGGGCCGGATCACCGAGGGGTGGGCCGGGCCGCTCAGGATCGCGTTGCCGGCCCGCAGCCCCTCGGCCAGCGCCAGGTTGTAGAGCTCGTCCAGCTCGTGCCGGGTGAACGGCGCGCCCGGCTGCTCCGCGAGCTCCACGCGGGCGCCGTTGCGCCGGTCGTGCACGTACCATCCGCTGCCGCTCTCGCGCGGGATGGTGCGCAGCTGGACGCCTTTGAAGTCGAGCAGCGGCTTGAGCACGCGGCCCACCTCGCCGCCGACCGCCGTGCACAGGGTCACCTCGGCGCCGAGCGAGGTGACCATTCGTGCCTGCCAGATGCCCTGACCGCCCGGATGGACGTGCAGTTCCGGCTGGTTGTGTTGCTGTTCGATGGTCACCGTGAGTTGAGGTGCCGGCGCGAAGACCATCACCCGAGCGTCGCCCATAAGGGCATTGTTGCCGCAGAAGCCCCCTTCACGGGCCGATTACCGCAAAAGCGGTCAGGCCTCGAAGCCCTCACTGGTCAGCTCGATCACCGCGCCGGTCAGCTCGGGGTGGGTGCGCAGCAGATCCTCCAGGCGTACCCGCCACTTGCCGGCCTCGACGTCGGACGCGTACCGGTCGCCGCCGGTCTCGACCAGCGCGGTCAGCAGCCGCTGCCGGGTGTCGGCGAAGTGGCCGTACATCTCACTGCCGAGCCGGCTGAGCACCCGGGTGGCGAAGCTCTCGGAGTGCGGGCTGCCCGCGGCGAGAACGAACGCGCGAGCCGCGTCGAACGCGACCCTCGGTTGATGGATGACGGTGGTCATGCTGGTGTCCTCCCGTGATGGCATGGTCACCAAGCGTAGAGAGGAAGCCGAGCCCCGGACGGAAGTCGGCACACGCGGTGACCGTTGTGATCATCGTGCACCCTGAGGTGTGATGATCGCCATAGTTGCCGGGCGTCTTACCAGCCGGCGGGAGAACACCGCCCGGCCGCCGCCACCGGCTCGACCTGCAGGGTGGCGTGATCGATGTGGAAGTCGTCGTGCAGCGCCTCGCGCGCGGTGGCCAGCACGTCGCCCAGCTCCGCCTTGGGCTCGAGGCTCAGGTGGGCCGAGGCCACGTCCATGCCCGAGGTCAACGTCCACACGTGCAGGTCGTGGACGTCGCAGACACCGGGCACGGCGGCCAGCCGGGCCCGGACACGGGTGATGTCGAGGTGTTCCGGTGCGGCCTGCACGAGAATGCGGACCGCCGAGCGGCCCAGGGCGAACGTGCGCGGCAGGATCATCAGCGCCACGATCACGGCCACGATCGGGTCCGCGTACTGCCAGCCGGTGAGCCCGATGATCGCGGCCGCCACGATGACGCCGACCGAGCCCAGCAGGTCGCCCACCACCTCGAGGTAGGCGCCGCGCACGTTGATGCTCTCCTTCGCCCCGCTGCGCAGCAGCGCGAACGCGATCAGATTGATGATCAGACCGCCCACGGCCACCACCAACATCGACCCCGCGGGCACGTCGGGCGGGTCGGTGAACCGGCGGAGCGCCTGCACCACGACGAAGCCCGCCACCCCGGTCAGCAGCGCGGCGTTGGCCAGCGCGGCCAGCACCTCGAGCCGGTAGAGGCCGAACGTGCGCTGCGAGTCGGTGGCGGCGCGGCCGGCCGCGGTGATGGCGGCCAGGGCCATGGCGATGCCGAGCACGTCGGTGAACATGTGGCCGGCGTCCGAGAGCAGGGCCAGCGAGCCGGTTGCGAAGGCGGCCACCGCCTCGACCGCCATGAAGCCGGCCAGCAGGCCGGCAGCCCACCAGAGCCGCTTGCGGTGCTTCGCACCCGCCCGCAGCGCCTGGCCCCCGTGGTCGTGCCCGGCTCCCATGACTCAACCTTCCGTCGCGGCTCGTCGCCTCGGCCAATGTATGCAGACATCGCTATGTGTGCAAGTTGAACTCGATTGTCATGAGCGGGGTATGGACTCAGTGACAGCCAAGTTCCGCCTGGAAAGGGATTCCGTGTCCAGACGCACTCTCGCGATTGTCATCTCCACGGTGCTCGCCGTGGTAGCCGGAGCGGCCCCGGCCGCCGCCCATTCCTCCCACCGGTGGCCCAGCACGCTGGCGCTGCCGGCCGGGTTCCAGCCCGAAGGCATCGCCATCGGCCAGAAGCCGTACGCGTACTTCGGCTCCCGGGTCGACGGCGACATCTACCGAGCCGACCTGCGTACGGGGAAGGGGTCGGTCTTCAGCCAAGGCCCCGGCGCCGGGAACCCGTCGCTCGGCCTCAAGATCGACGGCCACCGGCTCTTCGTGGCCGGGGGCAGCGCCGGCAGCGCCCGCGTGGTCGACCTGCGCAGCGGCAAGATCCTCAAGTCGTACACGCTCAAGACCCCGGGCAGCACCGCCTGGTTCATCAACGACGTCGTGCTCACCCGCGACGCCGCCTGGTTCACCGACTCGGCCAACCCGGTGCTGTGGAAGGTGCCGCTGAGCCTGCGGTCCAAGCCGGTGGCCGTCCCGCTGACCGGCGACATCAAGTACGCCGAGGGCAACAACGCCAACGGCATTTCCCGTACGCCGGACGGGCGCGCCCTGATCGTCGTGCAGTCCAACCTCGGCAAGCTCTTCCGCGTCGGCTACAACGGCAAGAGCAAAGAGATCAAGCTGAACGGCGCCGAGACCGTCGTCAACGGGGACGGGCTGTGGCTGCGCGGGCGCACGCTCTACGTGGTGCAGAACCGGCTCAACGTGATCGCCAAGGTCGCCCTCGACAAGCACGCCACGAAGGGCAAGGTCGTTTCCCGTACGGGCAACGCGTCCTTCGACGTGCCGACCACCATCGCCGAGTACGGCAGGAAGTTCTATCTGCCCAACGCCCGGTTCACCACCCCGGCCGAGCCGACCACGACGTACAACGCCGTGGCCGTGCCCATCCCGTAGTTCCTAAGGCCGCCAGTCCGGATCGGTGCCCAGCGTGGTCAGGCGCTGGGTGGCCCTGGACAGGGCGACGTAGAGGGTGCGAATGCCGGCCGGATCCTTCGTGAGGGAGCCCGGCTCGACCAGCACCACCGCGTCGTACTCCATGCCCTTGGCCTCCAGCGCCGTGACCACCTGCACCCTTTCCGGCAGGCCGGCCACCCACTGCGCCATCTCGTCGCGCCGCGGCACCGGCGTGATCACGCCGATCGTCCCGTCGACGTCGGCCAGCTGCTTCTCGGCGATTTCCCGTACGAGGTCAGGCAGCCGGCCGGCGTCGGTGACCAGGTCGACCGGCTCCACGCCGGTGCTGCGGACCGCGCTCGGCAGCGGCAGATCAGGCATGATCACCCGGATCACCGAGGCGGCCACCGCGAAGATCTCCGACGAGTTGCGGTAGTTGGTGGTCAGCGCGTAGCTGTTGCGCTTGCGCGAGCCCAGCGCCTTGTCGCGGGAGCGGTCGAGCTCGTCCGGGTCGCCCGCCCACGCCGTCTGGGCCGGGTCGCCGACGATCGTCCACGACGCGTACGTGCCGCGGCGCCCGATCATCCGCCACTGCATCGGCGAGACGTCCTGCGACTCGTCCACCACGACGTGCGCGTACTCGCGGTAGTCCTCGTCGCGCTGCACCTGCTGGGCGCGGGCGGCCGCCTGCCGTTCGTTGGCCGTGCTCAGCTCCTGGATGCCGTCGCGTACATGGAAAGGGTTCTTGGTCTTGCGCTGGGGCTTGCGGGGGCGGCCCATCAGCTCGTCCAGCTCGTCCAGCAGCGCCACGTCGGCGATCGTCGGGCCCTGGGCGTCGAGCGCGTCGAACGAGCCTTGCAGGCGGGCGATCTCTTCCTTCGAGAGCAGACCGTGCGCGTACGACCGCAGGCGACCCGGAACGGTCAGCCACCGCAGCACCCGCATCGGCGTGAAGCGGGGCCACCACGCCTTGAGGAAGTCGCGGAAGTCGGGGCGGTCGGCCAGCTCGGCCTCGAAGTCCGGCTTCTCGGGCAGGCCGGTCACCTTCTGCTGCCGGGCCTGCGCCCACAGCGCGTCGAAGACCCGGTCGAAGCCGGCGCCGCGCACCTCGTTGCGGCGGGCGCCGCGCGGCAGGGCCGAGCGGCGGATGCGCTCCAGCTCTTTCGCGTCCAGCCGCAGCAGCGTGCCCCGGTAGAGCAGGCGCAGCTCGGTCGGCCCGTCGGGGACGGCGTCGTGCGAGGCGCGCTCGAGCACCCGGCGCATGCGCAGCGAACCCTTGATCGCGGCGACGTCGCTCGGGTCGACCCGGGTGGCGTCGTAGCCCGGCACGAGCGTGCCCAGCGAGCGCAGGGTGGCCGTGTCCTCGCCCAGCGACGGCAGCACGGTGGCGATGTAGTCGACGAAGACGCCGGACGGGCCGACCACCAGGATGCCGCCGCCGGCGAACCGGTTGCGGTCGGAATAGAGCAGGTAGGCCGCGCGGTGCAGGGCCACCGCGGTCTTGCCGGTGCCCGGGCCGCCGGTCACGATCGTGACCCCGGACGCGGGGGAGCGGATCGCCTCGTCCTGCTCGCGCTGGATGGTGGCCACGATGTCGCGCATGCCGCGCCCGGTGGCCTTGGACAGGCTGGCCAGCAGTGCCCCGTCGCCGACCACGCGCATGCCCTCGGGCGCGGCGTCCGGGTCGAGCAGGTCGTCCTCGATGCCGGTGACCCGCTCGCCGCTCGACTGGATCATCCGGCGGCGGACCACGCCCAGCGGATCGGCCGGGGTGGCCCGGTAGAAGGCGGCGGCGGCCGGCGCGCGCCAGTCGACGACCAGGGGCTGTGAGCTGTCGTCGCGGATGCCCATGCGGCCGACGTAGTGGGTGGCCCCGGTGTTCAGGTCGAGGCGGCCGAAGACCAGGCCCTCGTACTCGGTGTCGAGGGCGTGCCGGCGGCGGGCGGCGTGGAAGACCATCGCGTCCCGCTCCACCAGCGCGCCGAAGGTGCCCACCCCGGCCAGCTGATAGCCCTCCTTCTCGGCCCGCGAGGCGTTGCGGCGAAGCTCGGCGAGCCGGGCGTAGACGAGGTCGACGTGCTTCTGCTCGACCGCGATCTCCTGTTGAAGAACGGTGGCGTCGCTCAAGGCGGTGAATCTCTCTTTCCGGCCCCCGGTGCACGCGTTCGGGCAGCGTGCTCGCAAAAAAGGGAGCACTCGAACTTACTCCTCCGAGGGCACTCGCGTCTCACCCGGCCTTGACATCGGCGTGGTTCTGCCAATACTTAAGCAGGTGCTTAACCATCAGTCCTCGCTCGACCTGGCGTTCGCGGCCCTGGCCGACGGCAGCCGCCGCACCATGGTCGACCGTCTGAGCCGCGGCCCCGCCACGGTGAAACAGCTGGCCGAGCCGCTGGTGATGTCGCTGCCGGCGGTCCTGCAGCACCTGCGCGTCCTGGAAGAGAGCGGTCTGGTGCGCACGCAGAAGACCGGCCGGGTCCGCACGTGCTACCTGGAGCCGGCGGTGCTGAACGCCGCCGAGCAGTGGATAGCCGACCGCCGCGCCGGCTGGTTGAGCCGCCTCGACCGCCTCGACTCGTTCCTCGCCGAAGAAGGAGATCAGCCATGACCGCCCGTTCCGCCCAGCACGACACGTTCACCATCTCGCGCCACTACGCCGCCACCCCCGCGCGGGTGTTCCAAGCGTTCGCCGACCCTTCGGCGAAGGCCAAGTGGTTCGGCTCGCCCGACCCCGCCGCCCGCAAGGAGGACGTGAGCTTCGACTTCCGTGAGGGCGGCCGCGAAACCACGACGACCATCGCGCCCGACGGCACCCGGTACGGCTTCGCCGCCACCTACACCGACATCGTCCCGGTCGAGCGGCTGGTCTACACCTACGAGATGTCCCTGAACGGCGCCCGCATCTCGGTCTCGGTGGTCACGGTCGAGTTCCGCCCCGCCGCCGGCGGCACCGACTTCAGCATTACCGAACAGGGCGTCTACCTCGACGGCCTGGACAACGCCGACCAGCGCCGCGGCGGCACAGAGCTCCTGATGGACGCGCTCGGCAAGTCGCTCACCGACTGAAGATCATCCGCCGTCTCGAGCCCGCCCTCCCAGGGGGCTCCCCCGCTGGTCATTATCGGGGAGAGGTGCAAGATCGCGTCGCTGGCCTGTGGACAACCAGCGGGTGTGGACAGCCGCTGGACGGCCGGTGAATCTGCTAGGCCGCCTTTTTCAGCTGCGTGGCTGCGCGGCGCTTGGCGCGGGGGCGGCGGGCCGGGGTGGCGCGGTCGACGATCGCTGTGAGGGCGGCCGAGACCTCGGTGGGGCGTTCCAGCGGCAGCATGTGGCCGGCGCCGGGCAGGACGGTCAGGTCGGCGAAGGGCAGGGCCTGGGCGATGGACTTCGCGCACGGTGGCGGGGTCAGGCGGTCGCGTTCGCCGACCAGCACCGCGGCCGGGACGTCGGCCAGCTCGGCCAGCGTCTCCAGGCGCTGCTGGGTGCCGACCGAGGGGCGGAAGCCGCCGATCGAGCGCAGCGGCGCCCGCCCGAACGAGCGCAGGGCCAGCTCGAGAGCGTCGTCGTCGTACTCGTCGCCGAAGAGCAGCCAGCGGACGGCCGGGCGCAGGGCGGGCAGCAGCGCCTTGTGCGGGCACCACGGGCCGGAGCGGGCCAGCAGGCCGGCGCCGACGGTCTCGCCGGCGCGTAGGAGGGCAGCCAGGCGGGACGGCAGGCCGTACTGGGTGTGGGTGTGCCCCTCGGCGGTGGTCGACACGAACAGCAGGCCGGCCACCCGCTCGGCGAACGCGGCCCGGTGGGCGTGCGCGTACTCCATGATCGTCATGCCGCCGAGGGAGTGGCCGCCCAGGACGACCGGGCCGGTGGGGGCGTAGCGGCTCAGCACCTCGGCCAGGTCGTCGCCGAGCCGGTTCAGGGTGGCCCCGGCCAGGTGGGTGGCGCCGGAACGGCCGTGCCCGCGGGCGTCATAGGTGATCACGCGAGGGCGCCGGACGCCGAGCACCCGCAGGGCGGCGACCTGGTTCTGCCACGTACGCCTGTCCTGGCACCAGCCGTGCAGGAGCACCACGGTGACCGGGGCGTAGGCGGGACCGTGCACGTCGACGTGCAACCGGACGCCGTCGGAGAGGGTCAACTCCGGCATGGGCACCTCCGAGATCCGCACGACCCCGTTCCGTACCCACGGGTAACTATCATCACTCGCGATCCGGCCAAAAGCCATCGGAAGATTCTTCGCACCGGGCCCGATAGGGCCGAAAGTCCCGTGCGGAACGTGAGTTGGCTCGCACTCGCTGTTCATGCGCCCGAAGTGGGCGAGAATTACTCGTATGACCACCGACCCGTCGGCGGGGCCCGCCGTTGCGATCACGAATGCCGAAGAGGCCCTGGCCGAGCTGCTCGCAGGCAACAAGCGGTTCGTGAGCGGCCGCCCCGAGCACGGGCACCGGGTGTCGGCCGCGGCCGCCGCCTCGGGCCGCCAGCAGCCGCACGCGGTCGTTCTCGGCTGCATCGACTCGCGGGTTCCGCTCGAGGCGATCTTTGATCAGACCTTCGGGTCGATCTGCGTGGTGCGCTCCGGCGCCCACGTGGTCGACCGGGCGGTGCTGGGGTCGGTCGGCTTCGCGGTGACCGAGCTCGGCGTCCCGCTGATCATGGTGCTGGGACACAAGCGCTGCGGCGCGGTCGCCTCAACGGTGGCCGCTCTGCGAGCGGGGGAGATCCCGGCCGGCGACATCGGTTATCTGGTCGACGAGATCGCCCCGGCCGTTCGTGGCGTGGGCGTCGACGACCCCGAGGCTCCCGAGAAGGCGATGCGCGCTCACGTGGGCCGCACGGTCCGCCGGCTGAACGCGGTCGACGTGGTGGCCGACGCGGTGGCGTCGGGGCGGGTGGCCGCGGTGGGCGCGGTCTACGACCTCGACACGGGCCTGGTCGAGCTGTTGCCCTGATCGCCCGTTAAGTCCGCCGATGATCTCGGTGGAACGATCTTCACCATCTGAAAGCACGAGAAAGACGCTCCCGGCCATCGGCTGGGAGCGCCTTTTGTCGTACGAAGGAACTCAGCCCTCGAAGACGCCGGCCTCAGCCAGGCGCTTCTCGGTGGCGCCCCAGCCGTGCTGCGGGTTCGCCTCGTCCAGGGCGGTCAGCTCGGCCCGGATCTTGGCGCCGTGGCCGGCCGCGGCGAGGACGCGGATCTCCTCGACGAAGGCGTCCGAGTCGGTCTTGAGGTGCGCCGTCTTGCCGTTGGTCAGGTTGCGCACGTAGGCGAAACGGCCGTTGGCGAGCGGGATCACGTACTTGTACTCACCGAGCACGCTGAGAGCGCCGCCAGATCCCTGGCCGGCGCGGACTGATGCGCGGGCGGTCTTTGAGGTGTTGCTCGCCACGGCGGGACTCCTTGATGAAACGCAGAAAAAAGGCCTTGGCAACTCTACACGATGCCCGCGGGACCGTGCCGTCCGAGCAGGTTGAAGCGTTGGTCAGGGTGTGCCACTACGGCCGATCCGATGTCGATGTTGCCGATTCTCTGGCGCACCATCAGTACCAACCGGCATCATGGGACACGATCAACCGCGGTCGAGGTCGTAGGGGAAGACGCACCTCGGTCTCCGGGAGGTCACCGTGCCAACGTGTGGCGTCGTATACGTCCACTCGACTCCACTCGCCGTGTGCCAGCACGTCGAGTGGGCGATCGCGCGCGTACTGACCGCGCCGGTCACCCTGCACTGGACGGCGCAGCCGGTCGATCCCGGCATGCGGCGCGCCGAGTGCAGCTGGACCGGTCGGGCCGGTACTGGCGCCGAGCTGGCTGCTGCCCTCCGGCAGTGGCCCATGATCCGTTTCGAGGTGACCGAGGAACCGAGTCCGGGTGTTGACGGCGAGCGTTTCATGCACGTCCCCGGTCGCGGCCTCTTTCACGGGATCATGGGCGCGTCGGGCGACATCCAGATCGGCGAGGACAGGCTGCGCGCGATCATGGCCTCCGCGCGAGCGCCGGAGGCCCTTTCGCATGCCCTCGACAAGGCCCTGGGCACCGCCTGGGACGCCGAACTGGAGCCGTACCGGTACGCCGGCGACGGCGCCCCGGTCACGCTGCTGACCCGGGTCGGCTGACCACCCGCCCAACCATGATCCACTTCCGCGGCCGCATGCCGGGTCCGCCACGCCGCGACGACCTGGCCCGCGCCCCGGACGCGGGCCAGGAGGGTGAGGCCGGGCGCGGGATCCGCGTGCGGGCTCGGGGGTGAGCACGGGGCGTGGGATCCGCGTGTGGGCCTCGGGGGTGGGCAATTCGGGCCCCCGGGGTGCCTGGGTGGCCCGTTGCTGATTCGATGGCGGGCGTGATGAAACGGGCGGGTGTGCGGAAGTCGGCGGCTGTGCGGGCGGCGCTGGTCGTACCGCTGCTGCTGACTGCAGCGGCGTGCGGGTCGGATGACGAGCCGGAACCCGCGGCGAGTTCGGCGGCCGCGCCGGTGCCCTCCTTCGCTGCCTCGTCGGCCGCCCCGAGCCCGACCGGTGACCCGGCGGCGCGGGCGGCGGCCGCCGTGGCCACGATGAGCGACACCGACCTGGCCGGGCAGGTTCTCATGCCGTACGCCTACGGCAGTTCCGCCACGGCCGTCGACAAGGGCTCGGCGGCCGGCAATCAGGGCCTGGCCGGGGTGAACACGCCGGCCGAGATGATCGCCAAGTTCCATCTGGGCGGCCTGATCCTGGTCGGCTTCACGGCCAAGGACCCGACCGGCGCCACCAACCCCACCACCAACGTCGAGAACCCGAGGCAGGTCCGCGAGCTGACCGACGGGCTGCAGGCGGCGGCCCGGCAACTGCCCGGCGGCGCCCCGCTGATGATCGGCACCGACCAGGAGTACGGCGTCGTCACCCGGGTCACCGAGGGCGTGACCATGCTGCCGTCCGCGATGGGGGCCGGCGCGGCCGGGCAGCCGAAGCTGACCGAGGGCGCGTGGAAGGCGGCCGGGGCCGAACTGGCCGCCATGGGCATCACCGTCGACTTCGCCCCGGTCGCCGACACGCTCGGGCCGCCGGCCAACACGGTGATCGGCTCGCGCGCGTTCGGCGCCGACCCCAAGGCCAACGCCCAGCAGGTCGCGGCGGCCGTGAGCGGGCTGCAGAGCGCGGGTGTGGCGGCCGGCCTCAAGCACTTCCCGGGCCACGGGCACACGAGCGGCGACAGCCACGAGAGCCTGCCGGTGGTGTCGCAGAGCATGGCCGCCTGGACCGCTCAGGATCTGCCGCCGTTCCAGTCCGGTGTGGGCGCCGGGGCCGGCGTGGTGATGTCCGGCCACCTGGACGTCCAGGCGCTCGACAAGGGTGTCCCGGCTACCTTCTCGAAGAAGATCATGACCGACGTGCTCCGCGGCAAGCTCAAGTTCCGCGGAGTAGCCGTGACCGACGCGATGAACATGCCGCCCGCGATGAAGTGGCCCCCCGGCGAGGCCGCCGTGCGCGCCCTCAACGCCGGCAACGACATGCTGCTCATGCCGCCCAACATCGGCGCTGCCCGCGACGGCATCCTGGCCGCTCTGAAGGGCGGCACGCTCAAGAAGGAGCGCCTGGTCGAGGCGGTCACCCGCATCCTCACGCTGAAGTTCCGCACGGCCGCCAAGACGCCGCCTGCGCTCAGCGTGGTCGCCTCGCCCGAGCACGAGAAGGCGGTCGGCGCCCTCGACGCGGCCTCGATCACCGTGCTCAAGGGCCCGTGCTCCGGCGCGCTGCTGACCGGCCCGGTCACGGTCACCTCGTCCGGCGGGCGCGAGGTGGCGCGGGTCAACCTGGTCCGCGCGCTTCAGGCCCAGGGCTTCAAGGTCCAGGCCGCCGGCGGCACGAAGATCCATCTGGTCGGGTACGGCGACAAGAGCACCGACCTCGACCCGGCGGCCCGGGTGACGGTCGTGATGGACACCCCGTACCTGCTGGCCTCGGCCAGGACGCCGGTGCTGATGGCCACGTACTCGTCGAGCAAGCTCTCGCTGACCGCCCTGGCCGCCGTCCTGGCCGGCAAGGCCAAGGCCCCCGGCAAGTCCCCGGTGGCCGTCCCCGGCCTGCCCCGCACCGCCTGCTGAAACGAGAAGACTCGCACCGACCGGGGAACGAGACGTCTTGTTCCGCGCGGCGCCTGCAAAAAAGATCGAGGCCCGGCCGAATGGCCGGGCCTCGTCTCGAGGAGGGATCAGGCGCGGGTGAAGACCAGCGCCACGTTGTGACCGCCGAAGCCGAACGAGTTGTTCATCGCGGCGGGGATGTCGAGCTGGCGGGCCTTGTGCGCGGCCACGTCGAGGTCCAGCTTGTCGTCCGGGTCGTCCAGGTTGATCGTGGGCGGCACCACGCTGTCGCGGATGGCCAGGATCGTGGCGATCGACTCGAGCGCGCCGGCCGCGCCCAGCAGGTGGCCGGACATCGACTTAGTCGAGGTGATCACCGGGTGGGTGCCGACAGCGGCCTTGATGCCGATGATCTCGCCCATGTCGCCGGCCGGGGTCGAGGTGGCGTGGGCGTTGACGTGGGCGATGTCGGCGCCGGTGAGGCCGGCGTCGCGGATCGCCCGGCTCATCGCGCGGGCCCCGCCCTTGCACTCCGGGTCGGGCTGGACGATGTCGTAGCCGTCCGAGGTGATGCCGGCGCCGGCCAGCCGTGCGTAGATCCGCGCGCCGCGGGCCTTCGCATGGTCGGCCCGCTCGAGCACCAGGGCGCCCGCGCCCTCGCCGAAGACGAACCCGTCGCGGCCCTTGTCCCACGGACGGGAGGCCTTCTCGGGCTCGTCGTTGCGCGTGGACATGGCCCGCATGTTGGCGAAACCGGCGTACGGCAGGGGGTGGATGACCGCCTCGGTGCCGCCGGCCACGACCACGTCGGCCCGGCCGGAGCGGATGATGTCCAGACCGAGCGACATGGCCTCGGCCCCGGTGGCGCAGGCGCTGGCCATGGCGTGCACGCCGGCCTGGGCCTTGAGCTCGATGCCGACCCAGGCGGCGGGGCCGTTGGGCATGAGCATCGGCACCGTGTGCGGGCTGACCTTGCGCTGCCCCGACTCCTCGAGGATGTCGTCCTGGTTGAGCAGCGTGAGGGCGCCCCCTATGCCGCTGCCGAAGCTGACGGCCAGGCGCTCCCGGTCGAGGCCGGAGTCCTCGAGTCCGGCGTCGGCCCAGGCCTGCTTCGCGGCGATCAGCGCGATCGCCTCGGAGCGGTCGAGCCGGCGCATCCGCACTCGCTCGATGACCTCGGACGGGTCGACCTTGAGCTGAGCGCCGATCTTGACGGTGAGCTGATCGGCCCACTCCAAGGTGAGGCGACCCACCCCGGAGCGGCCGGCGAGCATGGCGTCCCAGGTGGACGCGACGTCCCCGCCCAACGGGGTGGTCGCGCCGAGCCCGGTGACGACGACGTCGACATTGCTCATGTCAGTGGTTCGCCTCGATGTAGGAGACGGCGTCGCCGACGGTCTTCAGGTTCTGGACCTCGTTGTCGGGGATCTTGACGCCGAACTTCTCCTCGGCGGCCACCACGACCTCGACCATGGACAGCGAGTCGACGTCCAGGTCGTCGGTGAAGGACTTGCCCTCGGCGACGTCGTCCGGGTTCACGCCGGCGACCTCCTCCAGGATCTCGGCGAGGCCCGAGGTGATCTCTTCGCGAGTAGCCATTACTGGTAGTTCCTCTCAATGGTGGGGACTGCTCCGGCCGGGCCGCCGCTTACGGACAGCGGATGACCTGGCCGGCGTAGGTGAGGCCGCCGCCGAAGCCGAACAGCAGGACCGGCGCGCCCGAGGGCACCTCGCCGGTCTCGATCAGCTTCGACAGGGCCAGCGGCACACTGGCCGCGGAGGTGTTGCCCGAGTGGACGATGTCCTTGGCCACGACGACCTCGGGGCCCAGGCCGAGCCGCTTGACGATGCCGTCGATGATCCGGGTGTTGGCCTGGTGCGGCACGAAGGCGGCCAGCTCGGACGGCTTGATGCCGGCCTTCTCGCAGGTCTCGAGCGCGAACGGGGCGAGCGCGGTGGTGGCCCAGCGGAACACCGTCTGGCCGTCCTGCTCGATGTAGGGCTGCCAGCCCTCGATGCGCAGCGCGTCGCCCTTGTCGGGCGCGGAGCCCCACAGCACCGGGCCGACGCCGGGCTGCTCGCCGTCGGCCACGCCGGTGACGATCGCGGCGCCGGCGCCGTCGCCGAAGAGCACGGCGGTGGTGCGGTCGGTCCAGTCGGTGACGTCGGACAGCTTCTCGGCCCCGATGACCAGGGCGTTGCGGGAGGCGCCGGCCCGGATGGCGTGGTCGGCGGTGCCCAGCGCGTACGAGAAGCCGGAGCACGCCGTGTTCAGGTCGTAGGCGGCCGGGGCGTTGATGCCCAGCCGGGCCGCGACCCGGGTGGCCACGTTGGGGCAGCGGTCGACCGAGGAGCAGGTGGCCACGGTGACCAGGTCGATGTCGGCCGCGGTGAGGCCGGAGGCGGCCAGCGCCTTCTCGGCGGCGAAGGTGGCCATGTCGGCCACCGACTCGCCGTCGGCCACCCGCCGCTCGGCGATGCCGACCCGGCTCTTGATCCACTCGTCGTTGGTGTCGATCGTCGCCGCGAGGTCGTCGTTGGTGACGACGCGCGAGGGCTGGTAGTGCCCCATCGCGAGAATGCGGGTGCCCGCGGTCATCGTGTTGCTCCTTCGATCGGGTGTCCACCGTGCCGGGCGATCAGGTCCTGGGCGGCGGGCAGGTCGTCCGGCGTGTTGAGGGTGACGATCTCGGGGGCCCCTTCGCCCTTGAGCTCGCGCTTGACCAGGCCGGCCAGGGTGCCGGCGGGCGGCAGTTCGAGCACGCCGGTGACGCCCCGATCGGCCAGCGTGCGCATCACCAGGTCCCACCGCACCGGCGCGGTGACCTGGCGGACCAGGCGGCCGACCATCTCGGGGCCGCTGGTGACGGCGGTGCCGTCGAGGTCGGACAGCAGGATGCGGACCGGGTCGGCGACGGAGACACCGCCGGCGATCTGGGCCAGCGCGGCCTCGGCGGGCGCCATGTACGGCGTGTGGAAGGCACCGGCCACCTCGAGGGCCCGGACGCGGGCCTTGGCCGGCGGCTCCTCGCCCAGCGCGGCCAGCCCGTCGAGCGAGCCGGCCGCCACGACCTGGCCGGTGGCGTTCAGGTTGGCCGGGTGCAGGCCGTGCTTCTCGATCGCGGCCAGCACCTCCTCCGGGTCGCCGCCGAGCACGGCGCTCATGCCGGTGGGCTCGAGGGCGCAGGCGGCGGCCATCTCGCGGCCCCGCACGCCGGCCAGCGCGATCGCGGCCTCGGCGGGCAGCACGCCGGCGATGGCGGTGGCGCCCAGTTCGCCCACGCTGTGCCCGGCCACCACGTCGACCCTGTTCACCGGCAGCTCGCCCGCGGCCAGCAGCGACGCGGCGACCAGCAGGGGCTGGGTGCGGGCGGTGTCCTTGATCTCGTCGGCGTCGGCCTTGGTGCCGAGGTGGACGAGGTCGACGCCGGCCAGCGCCGACCACCAGCGCAGCTTGGTCTCGGCGCCGGGCAGGTCGAGCCAGGGGATCAGGAAGCCGGGCTTCTGGGAACCCTGGCCGGGGGAGAGTACGGCGAGCACGTAGTCGACTCTTCCGGATCGGTCGCGGTTGCGGGGTTGACGGCGGCCACCAAACCCTACGACAACGCTTGTGGAAACCCTACAAACGCGCCCGTGAATCGCCCCATATAGTCCGCTTTTGAAGGCCTCCTCAGGTGACCTCGGCGGTGAGTGAGTTACGTCGCAGGATCCAGCCGGCCGACGGTCAGGGCGATCCGCAGGGCGAACGCGTCCCGCCCGTCCAGCGGCGACAGGCCGGTGACCTCGGTGACCCGCTTGAGCCGGTAGCGGATGGTGTTCGGGTGCACGTAGAGCTCGCGGGCCGCGCTCTCGAGCACCCCGCCCGCGGCGAAGAAGGCGTCCAGCGTCTCGAGCAGCCCGGTCCCGGCCCGGGCCAGAGCCCCGTACGCGTCGTGCCGCAGCGTCCGCCGGGCCTCCATGTCGCCGGCCAGGGCCCGTTCGGGCAGCAGGTCGTCCGCGGCCACCGGATTGGGCGCGCCGGGCCAGGCCGGAGCGGCCCGGAAGCCGGCCAGGGCGGCCCGGGCCGACACCGTCGCCTGGTCGAGCGAGGGCACGGCCGGGCCGACCACGATCGGGCCCTCGCCGAAGCTGCCGG
The DNA here is from genome assembly GCF_026626335.1 of Paractinoplanes pyxinae. GTDB lineage: Bacteria > Actinomycetota > Actinomycetes > Mycobacteriales > Micromonosporaceae > Actinoplanes > Actinoplanes pyxinae. The sequence goes on from NZ_JAPNTZ010000010.1 coordinate 280,235, forward strand.
CCAGCGCCTCGGCCGTGGCCACCGGGTCGGTCGCCCCGCCCATGACCACCACCAGCCGGTCGCCGTGGACGCCGCCGATCACCTCGATCCGGGCGCGCCGGGCGGCCCGGTAGACGGCATGCAGCACGGCGGTGATGTCGCCGCCCGGCGAGCGGCCCACCACCACGGCCACCGGCGGCGCGTCGGCCCAGCCCAGCGCGGCGGCCCGGCTGGCCAGCACGTCGGACGAGTCGCCGCGCAGCAGGGCGTCGACCAGCAGGGCCTGCAGGCGGGCGTCCCAGGCGCCGCGCGACTCGGCCGCGCGCGCGTAGACCCGGGCCGCCGAGAATGCGATCTCGCGGGAGAACTTGAGGATGGCCTGCAGCAGCGGCTCCTCCTCGCCCGGCGCGGCGAGGGCGGCCACCTCGGTCTCGGCGACGTCGATGGTCACCTTGATCAGCTGCACGGTCTGGGTCAGGGTGAGCGAGCGGGCCAGGGCGCGGGGCGCGGCGGCGAACACCTCGTCGGAGATCTCCTGCGTGGTGGCCGCGACCACGCCGCCCGAGCGCAGCCACTCGACCAGCGAGCGGACGCCGGCCTGGGCCACGAGCATGACCCAGGAGCGCTGGTCGGCCGGCAGCGCGCGGAACCAGGGCAGAGTCTCGTCCATGCGGGCGGCCGCCGAGGTGGCCAGCGCGCCCGCGTGCCGCTCGATCCGGCGCAAAGTGGCGGCCGGGGGCGGTTTCGCGGCACCTTTGGCCGGCACGGTCTCGGACACGTCCTTAGCCTGCCACGAGCGCGAGCCGGGTGAGTTTCGTACCGATTTGGCCATTTAGTCCGGAGTAGCGGTGCGCCCCTGCCGCGATTTCGGTCGGTGACCTGGCATGGTGTCGTCCTAGCGTCGGCTGCCTGACACCCGTACGGGGTAATGACGGGCCGCCGGCTGCCGATGAAAGACCGCGACAGCTTGAGGGGAGGCGAGATGACGGAACGGGAGAACGAGCCCGAGCGGGCGGCGGAGACGCTGCCGGTTCCGGCGATCGCCGGGCCGGCCGCAGACGAGCCGGTGGTCCGGGACGACCCGGGGCCGAGCCGGGTCGGCTGCCGCACCGAACTGCACGGCTGGGCCGGCGGCCACCTGCACGGTGCCGTCCGCCCGCGCCGCCGCGCCGCCGGGCGAGGCCGCCCGCCGGGCCGCTGGTGCTGAGTACCTCCGTCGGGTGAGCTCCGCGTCCGCTCCCGGGCGCGTCCCCGCGTCCGGGGCCGGAAGCCGGAACGGTGAACCGGTGGACGACAAGAGACGGCTGATCCTCGACCAGGCGCTGGCTCTGGTCGACGAGCGCGGGCTCGCTGCCATGTCGATGCGGGCGGTCGCGGAGCGGGTCGGGCTCACCTCGATGGCGCTCTACCCGTACGTCGGCGGCAAGGACGCCCTCCTCGACGGCCTGGTCGACCTGCTCAACCTCGAACTGGGCGACGACGTGGGTGACGCGGGCGAACCGGACTGGCGACACCGCTTACGGGCGCTCGGGCGGGCCGTACGGGCCCTCGCCGCCCGCCACCCCGGCGCTTTCCCGCTGCTGCTGAACCGACCGGCCGGGGCCTCGGCCTCGTGGCTCACGGCTGCGCTGCGCGGGATCCTGCACGACGCCGGCGTCCCGGCCGGGCACGTGCCGCGGCTGGCTCGCCTGATCCTGGCGATGCTGCTGGGGTACGCGACCGGCGAGGTCACCGGCGGCCTGCCCGCGGCGGAGGACCCCGGCGACTTCGAGGCCGACCTCTCCGACCTGGTCCGCCTGGTGGAGAGCGCCGTCCGGGTGGCGTAACGCCGTTCGGCACCGAAAGACCGGATCGGCGCTTATAAAGGGCCTATGTCCGGCGACAACGACACGGCCCTGCGCGAGTTCGTGACCAGCCGCCTGCCGCAGCTGCGCCGCTCGGCCTTTCTGATGTGCGGCGACTGGAAGATGGCGGCCGAGCTGACCCGCGCGACCCTGGCCCGCCTGGTGGCGGACAGCCGGCGGGGCGTGGTGGCCGATCCGGACGTCTACGCGTACGCCGACCTGATGGAGGCCTGCCGGCGCCGCAACCGCCGTCGCGAGCACGTCTTCGTCGCCTCGCCCGGCGCGGCCGGGGTCGAGGCTGAGTCGATCCTGCTGCTGGACGCCCTGCACAAGCTGACCCCGCGCTGCCGGGCCGTGCTCGTGCTGCGTCACTGGGACGGCTTCGACGCCGAGGCCGCCGGGGCCATGCTCGACCTCAACGAGGACCAGATCGCCGCCTACGAGCGGGCCGGGCTGGCCGCCCTGGAGAAGCTGCTCGGCGAGTCCGAGGCAGCGATGGCCGGATGAGCGGGCCGCTGAACCGGCTGCTCGAGCACGTGCTCGAGGGCGAGCCGGAGGTCGGCGACGAGGTCGACGCGATCTTCCGCCGGGCCGCTCGGCTGCGCCGGCGCCGCACCCAGGCGGTCCTGCTGGCCGGGGTGGGGACGGCCGGGCTGATCGTGGCGCTGGGCTACCTGCTGACCGCCACCCTGCTGAACTCGCCGCCGGCCACCGTCTCGACCGGCACCGCGGACGTCGTGGCGGCCACCCCGCCGCCGTTGCCCAGCGAGGCGCCGGCGCCCGCCCGCGACGGGGTGCTGGCCGTGGTCGAGCCGCTGGTCAAGGGCCGGCAGCTGGAGATCGTTCCCGCCTCGGAACGGCGCGGCGACGGCTGGCGCGAGTACGGCGTCGCCGACGCGCAGGGCCGGTCGCGCGGCACGATCCAGGTCGCGGTGTTCGACGTACGCAAGAATTGGTGTTTTCCCGTGGCGGCCGACCCGGACGCGTGCGCCCGGACCGACCACGCGGGCGGCATGGAGTACGTCCGCTACGACGACGTGAGCGACGCCGACCGCCAGGTGCGGCAGACCATCGCCCGGCGGATCGACGGGCGGCGGGCCCTGGCCGTGCTGGCCGCGGGGGCGCAGAACGCCGGCGCCCAGCGCGGGAAGCCGGCGTTGACCGGCGCCCAGGTCGAGCAGGTGGCGACCGACGAGCGCGTGCTCGACGCCTTCGGGAAGGCCGAGAACTGCGACGACGGCTGCCCGGCGTTCGCGACGCCGGTCGAGGGGGACTAGACCCGGCGGCGGATCAGGAACGCGATGCCGGCCAGGCCGACCAGGATGATCATCAGGACCCCGCCGTTGAGCAGGAAGAGCCGGCGCATGTCGCCCAGCACCTGCGAGGCGTCCGCCGAGTCCTGCGAGGCCGCTTCGAGGTCTTCACCAACGCCGCCGCCGATGCCGCCGACCACGTCCGGCTTGGCCTTGAGCGGCACCCCGCTGACCCGCAGCGTCTCGGACATCGACAGCCGGCCGTAGAACCAGCCGTCGGTGACCTTCTTGTTGCCGGGCTGGGCGGCCGGGCGGTGCGCCCGCGGGCCACCGGCGGCCATCGGGAACAGCTCGTACTTCTGCAGGGCGGTCTTGTTGGCCAGCACGGTGACCGTGTACTTGGGGCCGAGCTTGTCGGCCTTGAGCGCGGTGGTCTGCGGGCGGGCCGAGGCCATCCAGTTGACCTCGCTCAGCAGGCTGCCGAAGAGCCGCTTGCTCGACAGGACGGTGATGACGATCGTCTCGTCGATGTCCTTGCCGGCGATCTGGATGTTGGTCGGCTTGGCCGGCCCCTTCGGCGCGGCCGCGGCGGCGCCGGGCGCCAAGCCGATCGCGAGCGCGGCGCTCATCGCCAGCACCCCGGCCGCCGACAGCAGTCGTGTCATCGCCCCTCGAACCATCGTCCGGCCTCCCCGCCCCGTGGTGGACATGGCTTCGCGCACCGTTCATCGCCCCCGCGACGGCTGCCGGGGAACGACCGAGGCCTTCAGCCTTCCCGAGCGGACGCCCGGGCGCATCTCGGGCCGGACGAATTGGTGCCATCTGGGGGATGACGTTCGCACGATGACGGCCGTTGATCAGCGCGCCGAATAGTACCCACTCCGCGCAACGCCGCGGGGGCCCGGTCACCCGCTCAGCGGATTTCACCACCGTTACGGCGGCGGGCGAATGGCCGACCGGACCCCTTATGCGATATAGCGGTATTTGTCAGGCGGCGAGCTTGGCCCGGGCCGCCCGCAGGCGGGCCAGGGTGCGCTCGCGGCCCAGCACCTCGATCGACTCGAACAGCGGGAGGCCGACCGAGCGGCCGGTGACTGCCACGCGTACGGGCGCCTGGGTCTTGCCCAGCTTGAGCTCGCGGGCCAGGCCCACCGCCTCGAGCGCGCCCTTCAGCGGCTCGGTGGCCCATTCGTCGAGCGCCTCGAAGGCGGTCACGGTGGCGTCCAGGATCTCGGCCGCGCCCTCCTTCATCGCCTTGGCCCACGACGCCTCGTCGAAGGCCGGCTCGTCGAGGAAGAAGAAGTCGACGTACTCCACGATCTCGGACAGCACGGCGATGCGGGTCTGGGCGAGCGGCGCGACGGCGGTGAAGACGTCGGCGTCGAACGCGGACGGCGCCCACGGCGGGGCCGCGATGGTGTCCGTCCCGCTCAGCCACGGCGTGCAGAGCTGAATGAACTCCTCGACCGAGAGCGCGCGGATGTAGTCGCCGTTGAACGCCCGCAGCTTCTTGATGTCGAAGAAGGCGGACGCGTGGTTGACCTCCTCGAGGCGGTACTCGTCCTCGATGACCTCCCACGGCACGATCTCGCGGTCGCCGCTCGGGGCCCAGCCCAGCAGCATCAGGTAGTTCTTCATGGCGGCGGCCAGATAGCCCTCGTCGCGGTAGCTCTCCAGGGCCACCTTGTCGCGGCGCTTGGACAGCTTCTGCCGCTTCTCGTTGACGATGACCGGCACGTGCGCCCAGACCGGCGGCGTGTGGCCCAGCGCCTCCCACAGCATCTGCTGCTTGGGGGTGTTGGGCAGGTGCTCCTCGGCCCGGATCACGTGGGTGATGCCCATGGTCATGTCGTCGACGACGTTGGCCAGCAGGAACAGCGGCGAGCCGTCGCTGCGGGCGATGACGAAGTCCTCGATCAGCTTGTTCTCGAACGTGGGCTTGCCGCGCACCAGGTCTTCCACCACCGTCTCGCCCTCGTCGGGCGTGCGGAAGCGCAGCGCGCGGCCCTCGCCCGGCCCGAGCCCCCGGTCGCGGCAGAAGCCGTCGTAGCCGGTGTGCTGGTTGCCGGTGCGGGCGATGACGTCCTCACGCTTGCAGTCGCAGTAGTAGGCCTTGCCCTCGCCGTAGAGGCGGGTGGCGGCGGCGATGTGGTCCTGCGCGTAGGAGGACTGGTAGTACGGACCCTCGTACGAGCCGCGTTCGATGCCGATCCAGTCGAGCGCCGAGAGAATCCCCTCGGTCCACTCGGGACGGTTGCGGGCGGCGTCGGTGTCCTCGATGCGCAGGACGAAGACGCCGTCGTGCTGCTTGGCGTAGAGCCAGTTCTGCAGCGCGGAACGGGCCCCGCCGACGTGGAACATGCCGGTCGGGGAGGGGGCGAAGCGTACTCGAACAGTCACCCGACAAGACTACCTAGGCGACAGAACGGATTTTCATCACCGCCACCGCACCGGCCAGGGTGACCAGGCCGGTGAGCCCGAACAGGGCCGGGTAGCCGCCCAGGTGGGTCACGATCGGGGCGGCCAGCAGCGGGCCGAGCGCCTGCGGGGCCGCGCTGGCGATGTTCACGACGCCGAGGTCGCGGGCGCGGTCGCCCTCGGACGGCAGCACCTGGGTGATCAGCGCGGTGTCGACGGCCAGGTAGACCCCGTAGCCGGCGCCGAACAGCAGCGCCGCCGCCAGCGAGACGGGCCAGGTCGGCCAGATCGCCAGCAGGGTGGCCGCGATCGTGATCAGCACGCCCGACCAGACCACGAAGATCTTGCGGCGGCCGAGGCGGTCGGAGAGCCAGCCGCCGAGCATGGCCGTGCCGATCATGCCCACCGTGTAGAGCAGGATCATGTAGAGCAGGCCGGTGTCCGGGTCGTCGAGCTTGACCGCGTCGCTGAGGAAGTAGAGCAGGTACAGCGTGCCGAGCGCGTTGCCCAGCTGCACCAGGAACCGGGTGCCCCAGGCCCACAGGTAGTCGGGCTTGCCGCGCAGGTCGATCTTCCACCGGATCTTGACCGGATGCCCGGGTGGCAGCGGGTCGTCCTGGGTCAGCAGGGCGAACGGCGTGGTCAGGATGACCAGGCCCAGGCCGAGTGCGATGTAGCCGGTGCCGATGTCGGTGAACACGGCCGTGACCAGGATGGCCCCGATGACCAGGCCGAGCGCCTGGGGCATGCCGATCCAGCCCGAGACCAGGCCGCGCTGCGCCACGGGCACCCGGTCCGGCACGGCGGCGGTCAGCGAGGCCAGCATCGTGTTGATCCCGACCGTCACGAAACACCAGGCCAGCGTCACGACCAGCAGGCTGGGCGCCTCGGCCAGGACGGCGATGGAGAGCACCGAGAGGGCGCAGCCGGCCAGGGTCCAGATGTGCCGGCGGCCGTACGGGCGGCCGAACATCTTGAGCCGGGTGCGGTCGGACAGCATGCCGGCCAGCGGATTGACCACGATGGCCACGACCGCGCCGATGCCGGTCACGATGCCGAGCCAGAGTTCCTTGTGTTCCGGAGTGATCTCGGCGACCTGCAGCGGCAGCAGGATCTGGATCGGCGTGAAGTAGGCCATCCAGAGGCCGAGGTTGGCCGCGAAGAGCAGTCCTATCCACGACCGCCGAACGGGTTCGACCGGGGTGGCGAGGACCGGAACTCCATGAGCGACGGCCATCCGGCCTCCTCGAAAGGCGAAATTTCCTCGGAGATTAGAGGATCACGAACCCTTCGGGAAGGCCTCGTCGGCCGAAGCTTACGAAAAGCTGGGAGGGTCGGTCTAGACCCTCCGTGGCTCCGCCGGTGCGGAGGGTAGCCATTTCACCTGATCAATGCCGCTCGTACGGCTCACGGCTCACACGGTGAAGCGGTCGACCAGGCCGGTCAGGCGGCGCGAGGTGGCGTTGAGCTCGTCCGCGGCCCGGTGCGACACCGAGACCGAGGTCCGCGTGCCCTCCACCGCGCCGCTGACCACGCCGATGCCCTCGGCGATGTCCCGGCTGCCCGAGGCCACCTCGGCGATGTTGCGGGCCATCTCGGCGGTCGTCGCCGCCTGCTCCTCGACCGCCGCCGCGATCGCCGTCTGATAGTCGTTGACCTGCGCGATCCGGGCCGTGATGGCCTCGATCGCGCTGACCGCGCGGGTGGTGTCGCCTTCGATCGCCGCGACCCGGGCGGTCACGTCCTCGGTGGCCCGCGCGGTCTCCTGGGCGAGGTCCTTGACCTCGTTGGCCACCACGGCGAAGCCCTTGCCGGTCTCGCCGGCCCGGGCCGCCTCGATGGTCGCGTTGAGCGCCAGCAGGTTGGTCTGCTCGGCGATGCTGGCGATCAGCCGCACCACGTCGGCGATCTTCGTGGTCGAGTCGCGCAGCTCGCCGATCACCCCGGCCGCGGCCGCGGTGAGGCCCACCCCGTCCCGGCCGGCGGCCGCGGCGTCCTGCGCGTTGGTCGAGATCTCGCGGATCGAGGCGCCCATCTCGTCGGCCCCGGCGGCCACGGTCTGCACCACTGTCGAAACGCTCTCGGCGGCGTGGTTGACCGTGCCGGCCCGCGCCGACGCCGCCTCGGCCGAGCCGGCCAGGTCGCCGCCGGTGGCCTCCACCTGCTGGGCCGTCGTGGCCACGTCGCGCGAGGCCGAGGTGACCTCCACCATCACCGACCGCAGCTCGGTCGCCGCGGTGTTGAGCTGGGCGCCGGCCACCGCGATCTCGTCGCCGCCCTCCACCGGCACGCTGACCGTCAGGTCACGGCCGGCCAGCCGGGTCAGGCCGCCGGTCAGACGGGTCAGCCGGCTCGAGATGCGCCGGGCCACCAGCCACGCGACCAGGCCGCCGAGCAGGGCCAGGAGCACGGCCACCAGGCCGAAGATGACCAGCATGTCGCGGCGGCCGTCGCGCACGGCGGTGATCGGGCCGGCCGCGTCGGCGTCGTAGCCGCCGATGGCGATCGCCCACTGGTAGGGCGCGTAGTACGTGACCGACGTGGTGGTCGGGCCGGCGGGCGCACCGGCCGACCCGGGCAGCTGGTACGTCGTACGCCAGACCTCGCCCGCGGCCAGGCCGGGCGCCTTCGTGACGATCTCCTCGATGTACTTGCGGCCGGTCGCGTCGGTGGCCGAGACGTCCACGCTCCCGCCGGACTCGATGTTGGTGGCGACGACCCGGCCCGCGTCGGTGGCGGCGGTGCTGAAGACGGCCAGCCAGCCGTTCGCGCCCACCTCACCCGCGGCCACCGCCTCGGTCAGGTCGGTCAGCGCCTCGGCCTGGGGCATGCCGGCGAACAGCGAGCCGATCACCCGGCCCGACGAGTCCTTGATCGGGGCGTACGTCGTGATGTACGGCGTCCCGACGACCGAGGCCACGCCCCGGTACGTCTTGCCCGCCTTGATCGCGGCGGCTACCGGGTTGGCCTTGCCGTCGGCGCCCGCGGCCGGAATGTAGGTGCCGATGGCCCGGGTGCCGGTAGCCGACTTCACGGTCGTGCCCACCCGCAGCAGGTCGCCCGCCGCGTTCATCCGCTGGAACACGGTGATCGCGCCGCCCGCCACGGCCTGGGCGTCATCGACGTACGGTGTGGTGCGTTCGAGATCGGTGTTCTGACCCAGCCAGCTGCCGCCGACGGTCATCCGGGGCAGGGTCACCGTGGTCCTGGCCTGGGTGACCTGGTTGGTGGCGGTCCACGTCGCGGTCCGGTCGCTCAGCCGGGCGCCGCCCCGCTGCTGCAGCAGGCCCGTCGCGGCTCGCAGGCTCACATCGACACTGTCCTGCACGACGTCGCCCACCGACTGGACCAGCGTGGTCACATTGGCCGTCACGCGGTCGAGCGTCCTGGCGTTCTGGGCCACGACCTCGCGCTCGGTGTTGTCGGCGAAGCTGCTGCTCTCCCAGGCGCCCGCGGCGACCAGGACGGCCGCGGTGGCGATCACCCCGCCCAGGCCCAGGGCCAGGAGCTTGTGACTGATCTGCAACCCGCGGCGAATCTGTCCCACTCTGGCCCTATCGGCGCGGTCCGGCAGGGCCTGAGCCGGATCCGCCCACCAGGGGCGGATCCGGCTGCCGAATCAGCTGTCGCCGCCGGTCTCGCCGACCGGAGCCGCGTTGACGTCGTCGATCGCGTACTTCTTGGCCGCCTCGGCCGGCACGTGCGACGGAACCTTGCCCCGCAGCGCCAGCTGGCGCAGCGTGGCCACGACCACCGACTCGGCGTCGACGTTGAAGTGCCGGCGCAGGGCGTGCCGGGTGTCGCTCATGCCGAAGCCGTCGGTGCCCAGCGACGTGTAGTCGTTCGGCACCCACCGCGAGATCAGGTCGGGCACGGCCCGCATGAAGTCGCTGACCGCGATGACCGGGCCCTCGGTGCCCTCGAGCTTCCGCTGGATGTACGGCTTGCGGGGCTCGTCGCCGACGTGCAGCAGGTTGTGCTCCTCGGCCTCGACCGCGTCGCGGCGCAGCTCGGTCCACGACGTGACCGACCAGACGTCGGCGTCCACGCCCCAGTCCTGGGCGAGCAGCGTCTGGGCCTTGAGCGCCCAGGCCATGCCGGTGCCGGAGGCCAGCAGCTGGGCCTTCGGGCCGTTCGCGCCGGGCGCCTGCGAGTACCGGTAGATGCCCTTGAGCAGGCCCTCCACGTCGACATCGGCCGGCTCGGCGGGCTGCACGGCCGGCTCGTTGTAGACGGTGAGGTAGTAGAAGATGTTCTCCTGCTTCTCGCCGTACATGCGGTGCAGGCCGTCCTCGACGATGTGCGCGATCTCGAACGCGAACGCCGGGTCGTAGGCCACCACGGCCGGGTTGGTCGCCGCGATCAGCAGCGAGTGGCCGTCCTCGTGCTGCAGGCCCTCGCCGTTGAGCGTGGTGCGACCGGCCGTGGCGCCCAGCAGGAAGCCGCGGGTCATCTGGTCGGCCGCGGCCCACAGCTCGTCGGCCGTGCGCTGGAACCCGAACATCGAGTAGAAGATGTAGAGCGGGATCATCGGCTCGTCGTGCGTGGCGTACGACGTGCCGGCGGCGATGAAGCTCGCGGTCGACCCGGCCTCGTTGATCCCCTCGTGCAGGATCTGGCCGTTGGTCGCCTCCTTGTACGACAGGAAGAGCTCGCGGTCGACCGAGGTGTAGGTCTGGCCGTGCGGCGAGTAGATCTTCTTGGTCGGGAAGAGCGAGTCCATGCCGAACGTGCGGGCCTCGTCCGGGATGATCGGCACCCACCGGGCGCCGAACTCCTTGTCCTTCATGAGGTCTTTGAGCAGGCGGACGAAGGCCATCGTGGTGGCGACCTTCTGCTTGCCGCTGCCCCGCTTGACGTCGCCGAACGCCTTCGAGTCGGGGATCCGCAGCACCTTGCCCTTGGTGCGCCGCGACGGGATCGAGCCGCCGAGCTCGCGCCGGCGCTCGAGCATGTACTGCATCTCGTCGGACTTCTCGCCGGGGTGGAAATACGGCGGGAGGTACGGGTTGTCCTCGAGCTGCTTGTCGCTGATGTCCAGGTAGAGGCGGTCGCGGAAGCCCTTGAGGTCGTCCAGCGTCAGCTTCTTCATCTGGTGGGTGGCGTTGCGGGCCTCGAAGTGCGAGCCCAGCGTCCAGCCCTTGATCGTCTTGGCCAGGATCACGGTCGGCTGGCCGGTGTGCTCCATGGCCGACTTGTAGGCCGCGTACAGCTTCTTGTAGTCGTGGCCGCCGCGCTTGAGGTTCCAGACCTCGTCGTCGGTCATGCCCTCGACCAGCTTGCGGGTGCGCGGGTCGCGGCCGAAGAAGTTCTCGCGCACGTACGCGCCGGACTCGCCCTTGTAGGTCTGGTAGTCGCCGTCGGGCGTCACGTTCATCAGGTTGACCAGCGCGCCGTCGGTGTCGGCGGCGAGCAGCGGGTCCCACTCCCGGCCCCAGACGACCTTGATGACGTTCCAGCCGGCGCCGCGGAAGAACGACTCCAGCTCCTGGATGACCTTGCCGTTTCCGCGTACGGGACCGTCGAGGCGCTGCAGGTTGCAGTTGATCACGAACGTCAGGTTGTCGAGCTCTTCGCGGGCGGCCAGGCCGATCGCGCCCAGCGACTCGACCTCGTCCATCTCGCCGTCGCCCAGGAACGCCCAGACGTGCTGCTGGCTGGTGTCCTTGATGCCGCGGTTGTGCAGGTAGCGGTTGTAGCGCGCCTGGTAGATCGCGTTCAGCGGGCCGAGGCCCATGCTGACCGTCGGGAACTCCCAGAAGTTGGGCATCAGCCGCGGGTGCGGGTACGACGGCAGGCTGTTGGGCGCGTGCGACAGCTCCTGCCGGAAGCCGTCGAGCTGGTCGGTGGTCAGCCGGCCCTCGAGGTAGGCCCGGGCGTACATGCCGGGGGAGGCGTGGCCCTGGAAGAAGATGTGGTCGCCCCCGCCGGGGTGGTCCTTGCCGCGGAAGAAGTGGTTCATGCCGACCTCGTAGAGGCTGGCGCTCGACGCGTACGTCGAGATGTGGCCGCCCACGCCGATCTCGGGGCGCTGGGCGCGGTGCACCAGCATCGCGGCGTTCCAGCGGATGTAGGCCCGGATCCGGCGCTCCACGAACTCGTCGCCGGGGAACCAGGGTTCCTGCTCGGGCGGGATCGTGTTGATGTAGTCCGTGGAGGTCAGGGGCGGGACGCCGACCTGTCGCTCCCGGGCCCGCTCGAGCAGGCGCAACATAACGTAACGGGCTCTCTTGGCGCCGCGTTCGTCGATGACTCCGTCGAGCGACTCGACCCACTCATTGGTTTCTTCGGGGTCGATGTCCGGAAGCTGGCTCGGCAGGCCGTCGCTGATCACCGGGCGCTTGCGCTCCGTGGCCACAGGCATTCCTCTTGGTCGGTGTCGGACCGGGCGCCTCATTGTGTGAGCCGCTCGGGTATGTCTCCATCCTGCCCCTTCGCCGTGCGCATCGTCACGCCTACCGTGCGGGTACGCGATCCGCGACACACGTACTGAGCAGTAACTTGTTATCCAGCCAGAAAGCTGAACCTTACTTGGCGTTCCGGGTTGTCCCCGTTGGTGTCCACCAGGCAGATGGACTGCCAGGTGCCGAGGGCGATCCGGCCCCCGATCACAGGCAGCGAGGCGTACGGCGGGATCCAGGCCGGCAGCACGTGGTCGCGCCCGTGCCCGTTCGACCCGTGCCGGTGCCGCCACTTGTCCTCGGCCGGCAGCAGCTGGTCGATCGCGGTCAGCAGGTCGTCGTCCGAGCCGGCGCCGGTCTCGATGATGGCCAGACCGGCCGTGGCGTGCGGCACGAACACGTGCAGCAGCCCGTCCCCTTCGGACTCGACGAACCGCTCGGCCTCGCGGGTGATGTCCCGCACCACGGGACGCGACCCGGTCCGGACCGTGATCACTTCGGTACGCATGACCCGAGTCTGCCAGCCCCTGCGCAGCTCCCGGGCGGTGGGCGGTTTTCTCCCCATGGCGGGGCTCGCCCCGGTGGGCAATGCTGGTCTGGTGACCACCCCGCAGAACCTGGACGAGCGCTTCCGGGAAGCGGTGTCGGCGCTGGCTCCTCCCGGCGACCGCCGCCCGCCCGGCGACCCCGTCCGCGACGGCTCCTCCCTGACCGGTTCACGCGCCCTCGAACTGTTCGACGCCCAGCTGGCCAGCCGCCACCTCGACCTGGCCGCCCGCTGGCTGCGCAGCTTCAACGAGGGCTTCTACACCATCGGATCGTCCGGCCACGAGGGCAACGCCGCGGTCGCCGCCGCCCTGCTGCCCACCGACCCCGCCCTGCTGCACTACCGGTCGGCCGCGTTCTTCTGCGCCCGCGCCAAGAGCCTGCCCGACGCCGCCCGCGACGTGCTGCGCGGCGTGGTCGCCTCGGCCCGCGAGCCGATCGCCGGCGGCCGGCACAAAGTCTTCGGCAGCGCCGACCTCAACATCGTCCCGACCACCTCCACCGTGGCCTCGCACCTGCCCCGGGCGGTCGGGCTGGCCTTCGCGATGTCCCGGTCGCGGCCCGACAGCCGGTGGGTGCGCGACGCCATCACGGTGGCGTCCTTCGGCGACGCGTCGGCCAACCACGCCGCGGCCACGGCCGCGCTGAACTCGGCCGGCTGGTTCGATCACTCCGGCGTACGGCTGCCGCTGCTGTTGATCTGCGAGGACAACGGCCTGGGGATCAGCGTGCCCACGCCGGACGGATGGATGGCGGCCATGCTGGGGTCGCGGCCGGGGCTGCGCTACACGGCGGCCGACGGGTGCGACCTGGCCGCCACCTACGAGGCGGCCACCGAGGCCGTGGGCTACGTGCGGCGGGAACGCCGGCCCGCCGTGCTGCACCTGTCGACCGTACGGCTGATGGGTCACGCCGGGGCCGACGCCGAGGTCGCCTATCGCACCACCGAGCAGATCACCGCCGACCTGGCCCGCGACCCCCTCATCGGCACGGCTCGGCTCTTGGTCGAGGGCGGACTGCTGAGCCCGGACGAGGTGATCGCGCGCTACGACGAGATCGGCTGGCAGGTGCGCAAGGTCGCCGAGGAGGTGCTGGGCGAGCCCAAGCTGGCCAACGTGGCCGAGATCGTGGCCCCGCTCGCCCCGCGCCGCCCCCTGCGGGCCGCCCACGAGATCACCGAGGTCGCCTCCCGCGCCCTCGGCCCCGGCGCCGCGGCCCGCTCCCGTGCCTTCGGCGGCAAGCTGCCCGAGCAGTCCGGGCCGCTCACGCTGGCCCAGACCATCAACGCGACGCTGACCGACGCCCTGGCCTACCACCCCGGCGTCCAGGTCTTCGGCGAGGACGTGGGACGCAAGGGCGGCGTGTACGGGGTCACGAAGCACCTGCAGGAGCGGTTCGGCGGCGAGAGGGTGTTCGACACCCTGCTCGACGAGACGACGATCCTGGGCCTGGCCCTGGGGGCCGGGCTCGACGGGCAGCTCCCGGTGCCCGAGATCCAGTACCTGGCCTACCTGCACAACGCGGAGGACCAGCTGCGGGGCGAGGCGGCCACGATGTCGTTCTTCTCGTCCGGGGCCTACCGCAACCCGATGGTCGTACGGGTGGCCGGCCTGGCCTACCAGCAGGCCTTCGGCGGGCACTTCCACAACGACAACTCGGTGGCTGTCCTGCGCGACATCCCCGGCCTGGTGCTGGCCGTGCCCAGCCGGCCCAGCGACGCCGCGCCCATGCTGCGCTCCTGCCTGGCCTCGGCCGCGGCCGACGGCAGCGTGTGCGTCTTCCTCGAGCCGATCGCGCTCTACCACACCCGCGACCTGCACGAGCAGGGCGACAACGAGTGGCTGGCCCCCTACTCGGGCCCGGGCGCCTGGGCCACCGAGCACGTGCCGATCGGCCGGGCCCGCACGTATCCCATCGGCTCCGGCGGCGACCTGACGATTATCACGTACGGCAACGGGCTGCGGATGTCGCTGCGGGTGGCGGCCAAACTGGCCCAGCAGGGCTACGGATCCCGAGTGGTGGACCTCCGCTGGTTGAATCCGCTGCCCGTCAACGACCTGGTCCGGGAGGCCGCCGCGACCGGCCGGGTGCTGATCGTCGACGAGACCCGGCGCTCCGGCGGCGTCGGCGAAGGAGTGCTGGCGGCCCTGGTGGACGGCGGTTTCGTGGGCTCGGCGAGGCGGATCGCCTCGGCCGATTCGCTGATTCCGCTGGGTCCGGCCGCACAGCAGGTGCTGGTGGGGGAGGATGCCATCACACAGGGTGCCCATGCCCTGCTGGCACGGTAAATTGCCCGCACACCCGGTGCGCCACTTGCGCTGGGGCCCGGGAGTGTGTGGACTACCCCCAGGTTTGAATTGACAGCTAGGAGGACTTAGACAGTGAGCGCGACCGCTGGTCAGGCCGACGGCGTACGCAGCCTGGCGGACCGGTTCGGCTTCGAGCCGAACATGGTGGTCATGGAGATGGGCTACGACGACGACGTCGACGAAGACCTCCGTGACGCCCTGACCGAACGTGTCGGCGAGTTGGTCGACGAAGACACCGACGAGGTCGTCGACGCGGTGCTGCTGTGGTACCGCGACGGTGACGGTGACCTTTTCGAAATTCTCACCGACGCCCTGGGCCCCCTCGCCGATGCCGGCGTGGTGTGGCTGCTGACCCCCAAGGCCGGGCGGGACAACCACGTCGAACCGAGCGAGATCAGCGAATCGGCCCCCACGGCCGGCTTGCAGCAGACCTCGACGGTCAACGCGGGCAAGGACTGGACCGGCGCCCGGTTGGTCACTCCCAGGGGCAACAAGAAGAAGTAGCTCGCTGCCCTCAGTCTCACCGGTCGGCGTCCCTCGGGCGCCGGCCCGGTTAGGGTTGTGCCCATGCCGCTCCCCGTCGGCGCCCCGGCGCCGCAGTTCACCCTCAAAGACCAGAACAACCAGCCCGTACGTCTGGCCGACTTCCAAGGCCGCAAGGCGGTGCTGCTGGTGTTCTACCCGTTCACCTTCACGGGCACCTGCCAGGGCGAACTGACCGAGATCAGGGCCAACCTGCCCGCCTACCAGAACGACCAGGTGCAGGTGCTGGCCGTGAGCGTCGACTCGGTCTACGCCCACAAGGTCTGGGCGACCCAGGAAGGCTTCGACTTCCCCCTGCTGGCCGACTTCTGGCCGCACGGCGAGGTGGCCCAGGCGTACGAGGTCTTCCACGCCGAGGGCGGCATGGCCAACCGAGGCACGTTCCTCATCGACCGCGACGGCGTGATCCGCTTCGCCGAGATGCTGGGCCCGGGCGAGTCCCGCGACCAGACGGCCTGGCACACAGCCCTGACCGCCCTGCCGGCCTGACTTTCCCGCCCTCCGCCACCCGGCGAGCCGCCACGTGCCGCAAGGTACGATGACCACTCCGGCCGTACGCCGTGCCGGGCGCGTAGCTCAGTGGGAGAGCACTCGCCTTACAAGCGAGGGGTCGTAGGTTCGAAACCTACCGCGCCCACCATGCCGCGTTCTAGCGGTCGCTGTGGGCGGTTCGCCGCCTGGCTTCGGTGTCCTCCTCGAGTTGCCGAGCCTGCTTGTTCCGGCCCAGGCTGCGCAGGTTGAGGACGAGGTTGCCGGCCGTGATCAGGGTGTTGGGATGGTCGTCGCCGAGCACTCGCCGGCTTCTGGTGAGGGTTTCTTCCAGCAACTGCCGCGCCTGTTCGTAGTCGGCCAGGCCACGCAGGCTGTTGGCGAGGTTGTTGGCCGAGGCGAGGGTGTCGGGATGATCGTCGCCGAGTAGCCGACGGCTTCGGGCGAATGTGTCCTCGTCGAGCCGGCGCGCCTGCTCGTAACGGCCCAGATGGCGCAGGCTGTTGGCGAGGCCGTTGGCTGAGTTGAGGGTGTTGGGGTGGTCGTCGCCCATGGCTCGCCGGCTTCGGGCCAGGGTGTCCTCGTCCAGTCGGCGCGCCTGTTCGTGCCGGCCCAGGCTGCGCAGGCTGTTGGCGAGGTTGCTGGCCGCGGAGAGGGTGTCGGGATGGTCGCCGCCGAACAACTGCCGCCTCTGGGCCAGGGTGTCTTCGTCCAGTCGGCGGGCCTGTTCGTATCGGCCCAAGTCCCGCAGGGCGGTGGCCAGGTTGTTGGCCGAGTTGAGGGTGTCCGGATGGTCGTTGCCGAATACCTCACGACACAGCCGGTGAGATCGCTGGAATTGCGACAGAGCGGCACGGGTCTCGCCGCGGGTCGACAGGTAGGTCGCGGCTCGGCCCAGCAGCCAGGCGATGTCGCCACCGACGGCGTCGGATATCCGGTCGTCGGCGGTGGCGGCCAGGAGGTGGGGCAGCAGCGCTTGCCAGGCCGGCCAGGTCGTCGGATTCGTCCACGGCTTTTGTGGCACAGCCGCCGTCAGAAGGTGGATCACGCGTTCGGGCCAAGGGCCGGCGTCGGACTGTTCCGCGCGGGTGCGGTCGCGGAGCAGGGCGGCGGGGATGCGATGCAGCAGGATGCTGCCGGTGTCGGAGCGGGTGATGCCGCGGCGTCGAAGGAGCCCGATCACGGCTGCGAAGTGCAGCGGGTCGGCGGCTACCTCGCTCAGCGGGGCGGGCAGAAGCCCGGCGTGCTCGGTCAGCAGGGTTCGCGGCACCGGATCGGGGGCCAGCCACGCCAGCAGGGTCACCAGCTGCAGCGCGGCCGGATCGTCGGCGGCCAGTTGATCGAAGGCCAGGGTCCACGAGGCAGCCACGGACAGCGGATAAGCGCCGCCGAGCACTCGGCTCAGTACTTCACTGCTGCGCTGTTCGACCAAGGCCAGGTACGAGCGGACGTCCAGGCCGGTGTCGGCCATCAGCCCGGCCGCCTGGGCGACGGCCAGTGGCAGGTCGCCCAGTGCCGCCGCGACCCGATCGGCGTCGGCTGCGGGCAGCGAGGGCATTCGCTGGTGCAGCAGTGCGATCGATTCCGGTCGGCTGAACATCTCCACTTCGAGCGGGGTCGCGAGCCAGGTCCAGTCGGGGTTGCGGGAGGTGACCAGGACGTGCCCGGGGCCGCCGGTGGGCAGGAACCGGTGCAGCGCCCTGGGGTCCTCGGCGTTGTCGAAGATCAGCAACCATCGAGGGCGGCCGTGCAGGTCGCCCAGCAGGCGGCTCACCGCGACTTCGGCCGTGTCGGTGGTGTCGGACAGGCGCAAGGCGCGGGACAGCGTCGCCAGCTGATCCGGAATCAGGGCCGGGTCTTCCGCGTCCACCCACCAGGCCACGTCGTAGCGACCGGCGTTGCGATGGGCGTACTCCACAGCGGTCGTGGTCTTGCCCACCCCACCCATGCCGTGCACGGTGTGGACAACCGCGGAACCCCGTGTGCCGAGCGCTTCCTCCAAGCCGGCGAGCAGCTGGTCACGACCGGTGAACGTCACCATCCGGGCCGGAATGTTCCACACCCGCCGGCCCGCTGCCGGGCCGGACGACCTGTCGCGCAAGGCGGTCAAGGCGTGCAGCAGCGCGGTTTCGAGCTCGGCCGGGCTGCTGACCGTCTTCGTGACGACGGTGCCCACCTGCAGCCGAGCCCGGAACGCTTCCTGCCGCGCCCCGTATCGCAGGTCGGTGAACAGCTCGCGGGGCCCTTGCATGTCATCGGCCAGCAGGAACACGAGCCGCGGGCGTCCGAGTTCGGTGGCGGCCTGGAACTCGAGCTCGGTGTAGGACAGTTCCGGGTGGTCCCGCACGGGTGAGCCGTATCGGAAACCCGCGATCAGCACGTACAGGTCGGCGGAGGCCACCGCGTCGCGGCACACAGACATCGGCGTCTGATCCTGGGCCGGGAAGTATGCCATGTCGACGACCGCGTCCCCGGCCTTGGCCAGCGCCGATTCCGCGGCCGCAACAAACGACTGACCGGCGGGTAAGCGCCGCAGCTCGCTGGTGTGCGACACGAACACCCGTCGCGCGTCACCCATCGAACCGTCCACCCCTCCCGCTACCCACAGTGCGAAGTTACGCAACCAGCCGCAAGATCACAGGGCCCGGTCGTGTGCTGCCGACGGAGGTCAGGCCGCTTGGTTCGCCGGAAGATCGCCGGCCGACTGGGCTGTGTGGCGGCGCTGGATGGTGAAGTCGGCCAGGAGGGCCACGTAGGTCGCGGCCAGCGTGTAGGTGGCTGCTTCGGCGGCGGGGGAGTCGGGGCTGAAGTGAGCGTCGAGGATCATCACGGTGGCCAGGACGGCGAGGATGATCGCGTTGGCGGTGTCGACGCGGGCCCAGGCGGCGCCGGGGCGGTTGAGGTCGCGCAGGGCCTGTTCGCGTAGGTGCTGCACCAGGAGGAGGAAGGCGCCGGCGCCGAAGGTCACCCAGAGCCAGCCCACGTAGTCGTGGGCGGCCACGTCGGCCACCCCGTCGATGAGCAGGGAACTGCCGATGTAGCCGGCCAGGATGGTGCGGGCGAAACCGGGGCGGCGCGAAGATTCACACCTCGAGTATCTAAGGCCTTGTCACCTGGGCCTCGTGCAGCCAGACATAGCGGCGCAGCGTCAGGGGGCGGCGGCCGCCGAGGTCGTCGAGCAGCCGGCGGCGGAACTCGTCGCGGCGGTCGGGCGGCAGGTCGTCGAGGTATTTGCGGGAGCCGTGCGTCTGGAACCACCGCCACAACGTCTCGGCGTCGGCGAGGGGCAGGTCGAGCCGCAGATCGGTCTCCCGCAAGGGATCGAAGCCGGCCTCGGCCAGGGTGCCGATCTCGTCGAACGCCACACCCATGCCGCCCTGCGGCGGCAGGTATCGGGCGAACTCGCCGAACAGAGCGTTGGCCCCGTCGGCGAACTCGAAGCCGTCGGGCTCGCGGCCCGGCACGGTGAACGCGAAAAGGCCGCCCGGCTTCAGCACCCGATGAACCTCGCGCACGACCGCCGCCGCGTCGTCCACCAGGTGCATGACCAGCCCGGCCGTCACCACGTCGAACGAGTCGTCGGGAAAGTCGAGGTGGACGGCGTTCATCAGCCGCACGTCCAGCCCGGGCTGTTCCTGCCGCAGCCGCGCGACCATGCCCGGCGCCGCATCGGTCGCCGTGACGTCGTAGCCGCGCTCCCGCGCCGGAACGGCGATCGCACCGCGCCCCGCTCCGATGTCGAGCAGGCGACCGGCCGGCCCCGGCTCGGGCAGGCGTTCGGCCACGAGCCGCCCGAACCCCGAGAAGAACGGCAGCACGTCGTCGTAGCACCCGGAAAGGCGGTCGAACACATCGATCACAGACTCAGCCACGCCGCGCAGCCTGGCCGCATTCCCCCTTCACCGCAAGGCAATACCGCCCAGCCCGTCCGCCGCTACAACGCGACAGCGGGCGATGGGAACCGCGCCGGCGGCCGTCGGCGCAACCACGCCAGGCCTAGGTCGAGCCGCCCCCGCAACCCCCGCCGCCGCAGGCCATGCCCTCGCCGCCGCCACCGCCGGGTGAGGAGTAGCCGGGCGGCGGCGGGCCGAAGGTGTTGCGGCCGCGGATCGAGCGGCCCGTCCCTTGCAGATGTTGCAGGCAGAGGGCGCCGGGCAGGTCGTAGCAGGTGCCGCGCCCGCCGCAGTCGGCCAGGTAGCGGCGGCCGCCGGGCACCACCAGCTGCTGGTCGATCCGGAACAGCAGCGGCAGGGCGGTGGGCGCGCAGTCCTCGTCCTGCCGGGCGTACCGGAACGTGTCGGCCAGCGCCGCCGCCGAAGCGCCCGAAGACCCAGCGGCGGATGGCGGGGGTGGCGGGAAGGCGCGGCCGAACGCCTGTGAGCAGAAGGCGTCGTAGTCGGCCGACTGCCGGGCCTGCTCGGACCACAGGGCGGCCGCGATCAGCGACGGCATGGACAGCTTGGCCCGCGGGTGGCGGGCGGCCAGGCGGAACCACTGACGGGTCGCGGCCTCGACCTGGTCGATACCGGCCTGGGACAGGCCGTCGTGCTCGGCCGCGAAACGCTGGCGCACCGCCGCCGGGAAGCGGTAGGCGTCGACGGCGGCGAGCCGGTGTGCGGAGCGCCGGTTCCAGCTCATCCTGCGAGGGTCCGCCCGGCCCTCGGCAAGGGTCATCGGTCGTTCGTGCGAACCGTTGTCGGATCACGGACGAAGTGCGGCCCGCCGCCGGCGGCGCTGTCACCCTGACCACCACGCAAGCACACGGTTCGGCGAAGGGGCGGGCATGCCGGAGATCTGGCCGGACCTGTACCGGCGGTGGTACCGCTCCTTCGAGGAGGACACCGACGATCAGGCCGTCTACCGGCCGGCCGACTTCCCTTTCCCGCCCAGCCGGGCGCCGCGGCCGGGCCTCGAGTTCCGGCCGGGTGGCGGCTTTGTGGAGTACGCCGCCGGGCCGGCCGACCGGGCCGCCGCGAGCTCGGGCAGCTGGGAGCCGGGGGAGGGCGACGCCGTCCGCGTGCGGGCCGGCGCGGGGACCCGCGTGCTGCACATCGTCGCCCATGACGAGCAGGTGCTGAGGATCCGCAGATAGCGCGAGGAAATGAGGCCCGATGGACAACGCCGACATCGTCGAGAACCCGGCCCGGCGCCGCTGCGGCGCCGAGGACGTGCACCGCCGGTTGCTCAACGAGAGCCTGAACTACCGGCTGAACCGGGCCGCCATCGAGAACCTCGCCTTCGCCTACGCCACCGGGGAGGAACAGCCCGGCCGGACCGGGGTGGTGACCATTCCGGTGGTCGTCCACGTCGTGCACAGCACCGACGAGCAGAACGTCTCGGACGAGCAGATCGACACCCAGATCGCCGTGCTCAACGAGGACTTCCGCGCGGCCAACGCCGACCTCAAGGGCGTGCCGCCGGTGTGGCAGGGGCTGGTCGCCGACGCCCGGCTCGAGTTCCGCCGGGCGGACACCGACCCGGACGGCAACCCGACCACCGGCGTCACCCGGCGCCGCACCGACCGGCGCTCCTTCTCGGACGACGACGCCGTCAAGTTCACCGCCCGGGGCGGCGCCGACGCGTGGCCGGCCGACCGTTACCTCAACCTCTGGGTCTGCCAGCTCGGCGGCGGCCTGCTGGGCTATGCCCAGTTTCCCGGCGGGCCGCCGGCCACCGACGGCGTGGTGATCACGTACACCGGATTCGGCACGACCGGCACGGCCGCCGCGCCCTTCAACCTGGGCCGGACCACGACCCACGAGATCGGCCACTGGCTCAACCTCTTCCACATCGGCGGTGACGACGGCACCGGCTGCAGCGGCACCGACTTCGTGGCGGACACGCCCAACCAGGCCGGGCAGAATTTCGGCACGCCGACCTACCCGTCGATCACCTGTAACAACGCGCCCGACGGGGACATGTTCATGAACTACATGGACTACACCGACGACGTGGCGATGTTCATGTTCACCAACGGGCAGATCCTGCGGGTCGAGGCGTGCCTGGCCGGCCCGCGCCAGAGCCTGGTGACACAGGGCGGCGGCCACTAGGACGGCGCCGGTGCGGCCGGTCGCGGGCACACACGCCCCGCCTGGGACCGGGCACCGCGCCGGCGCGTCACCAGCGGGGGGCCGGCTGCTGGCCGGCGACCGGCCCCCGAAGGTGGTGGCACCGGTGGGGCCGGGCGCGCACATCGCGCCCGGCCCCACCGACTGTCAATCGGCGGGGTCGCCGGCCGCCGGGCCGGACCCGGCGGGCGGATCACCGGCCGTGGCCTCGCCGGCGGGCCGCCACCGGCCGCCGGGTGGCAGCTCGCCCAGCATTTCCAGCCGGGCCCGGATGCCGCCGTTGCTGCGCCCGAACTCGGCCATCAGATCGCGCGGGCGGGCGCCCGCCCGGTAGCGCGCGACCAGGCGTTCATCGTCGGCCGCGGTCCAGCGGACGCCCTGGTTGGGGTGGCGCTCGCGCTGGTCGGGCGGCGGGCCGGCGGGGGCCGGGGCCGGTGGCGGCTGGGTCATCGCGATGAGGCCGGCCAGGGTGGAGGTGAGCACCCCGGTGAGCGCGGGCAGGTCGGCCGGGGCGATGCCGCCGCTGATCTCGCTCACCACGTGACCGTCGCCGTCGCTGCTGACGATGCAGAGGTCGATGCGGTGGTCGTCGGTGGGGAAGGCGGTGACCTGATAGTCGATCTCGCCGAGCACGAGGCGCCGATCGAGGGTGATGGGGGATGACTGGAGGGCGGTGTCATTCATGACGGTGACCCTAGGGCTACCCTCCGACAGTTTTCGGCGGCGGCGGGCGGGCGGTCTCAGGTGATCCGGCCGGCCAGCACGCGGACGCCCGGGCCGTCGAGTTCGCCGAGCACGACGGCCCGCCCGGTGAGCGCCATCATCAGCGCCTCGGCCGGCCCGCTGACCAGCGCGCCCTCCCCGTACGCCCAGTCCAGGTCGGTGGCCTCGAAGCGCATCCCGGCCGGCCGCCGGCGCGGGGTGAACCCGGGCGCCCGGCCGCCGGTCAGGAAGTCCAGCGACATCCGCAGGTGATCGAGGACGAGCCCGTGCGGCAACCCGAGCGGGCGGCGCATGTCCTGCCCGTGCACCTGCAGGTCGGTGAGCTGACCGGGGTAGCCCACGATCGGCGGGCGGAAGTCGTCGAACGCCTTGCGGCGCAGCGTCCCGGCCAGCGCGGCGGGCGTCTGCCCGGCCACCGCGACGGCCAGCAGCGAGTTGGCCCGGTGCAGCCGGAATCCACTGCGGAGCATCGCCCGCAGCGTCGCGCCGGGCGGCGTCTCGACGGCGGCCACCAGGTGCCCGGCGACCTGCCGGACGGTCCAGTCGCCGCACAGGCTGGGCGTGTCGAGCTGGGCCGGGGTCAACGACTCGACCAGGTCGGCCACCCGGCGCCGCTCACCGGCGATCGCCGTCCGCACCGGATCCGTCACGACGTGCGAAGCACCGGCTCGACCGCATCCACACCGCGAGGCTACATCGATCACCATCGGGGGACGTGCCCCGGCGGGCCGGATCGGGCGCCTCCGCTGATTCGTTTCAGAATCGGGGGAAGGAAGAATCGGTGAAGGTGATCATCGATGGCCGGTTCGTGCTGGACGAGGCCGATCTGCACCGGCGCCTGGCGGGGGCGTTCGGCTACGGTCCGTCGTACCGGCCGGGCCTGAGATCGCTGCGGGAGCGGCTGGCCGCGGGCGATCCGCGCCCGGTCGAGCTGACCTGGATCCACGCCTCGGTCATCCGGATGGCCCTGGGCCGCGACGCGTTCGACGCGTACGTCGCCGCGCTGGAGGCGCTGGAGGCCGCCGACCGGCACAAGCCGTGGAACGAGCGCCTGATCTTCCGAGTGCTGGACTGAGACGAGCCCCGAACCGGCACCCGGTTCGCACCCGAGCGGTTTCTCAACCGGCCCGCCCGATCACCGATTGCTGAGAGTGCCGGCGGGATGCCCCACCGGCGGGCGGGCCCCGGTCGGCATCCCCCCGGCGATCGGGCCCGCCCTGCGACCGCAGCTTTCATCACCGAGACGAGGGCGCATGCCGGCCGAACTGCACATCGGCATGGACGCCGAGAAAACCGTCATTTCCCCGTACGCCGTGAAGGTGCGCACCGGCCGGGCCGTCTGCCACCGCGCCGGCTCCGTCACCGAGGTCGTCCCCGCCGCCCCCACCGGCGTCACGCCGGAGGCCCGGATGGCCACCGCGTCCCGCCTGAGCTTCGCGCTGATCTTCGTCTCGGCCGTTCTCTACGCCGCCGGCGTGCCCTGGTGGCTGCCGTTCGCCGCGTCCGTGGCCGCCGTGACCACGGTCTGGTTGCGCCAGTCCCGCGCCGCGCAGGCCACCTCGTTCGAGATCCCGGCCGGCGACGGCGTCCACGTGCTGGTCACCGAGGAGGAGCGGGCCGTCTTCCGGCGGGCCGTCGGCGTCTCGCGCCGCATCCGCCGCACCTGGCCCGGCCTGCCCGGCATGATCGACCCCGAGCTGGCCGACCGGTCGCTGACCGGCGCCCTGGACGAGCTCGGCGCCCTGCTCGTACGCCGGCAGGAGCTCCGCCGCCTGCGGGCCGGGATCGACGCCGTACGCGATCAGGACGTTCCCGCCGACAGCCCGGCCGTCGTGGCCCTGGCCGAGCAGCGCGAGCGGGCCGAGCAGTTGTGGCTCGAGACCGGTGGCGCGGCCAACCGCATCCTGCGCAGCCTGGACCGGACCGCCCTGGCCGGCGAGGCGTTCCTGCGCGAGCGGGAGATCGGCGAGACCGCCCGGCAAGCCGAGTTCGTGCTGGCCGGTCTGGCCGACCAGCACCCGGCCCCGGCCACCGAGGCCGGTCCGGAGCTGGCCGACCGTACGGCCGCGGTCATCACTGCTTATCGGGAGCTGGCGGTAACAGGTCAGCGTTGATCATCGCGCCCGCCGTGAGCCCGGCCGCGGCCGAGGTGATCACCTGGGCCATCGGGTCGGCGATGTTGCCGGCCACCCACACGCCGTCGACCGCGGTGCGCCCGGTCGGGTCGGTCGCCGGCACGTAGGTGCCGATCCCCATCGGGTGCTCGACGGGTTCGAGCCCGAGCGTGGCCAGGAACCCGCCGCGGGCCTCGAGCCGGGTGGTCACCACCAGGTAGTCCCGCGCCACCAGGGTGCCGTCGGTCATCCGGACGCCGCCCTCCTCGACCGCGGCGATCTCGTCCTGCGCGAGCAGGCGCAGGTCCGGGCTCCACTGCGCCCACAGCCGCATCTTGTGGTCGGTCATCTCCTCGCCCGGCGTCCCGATCACCCCGATCGCCTTGCCCCGAACCTCGTAGCCGTGGCAGTAGGGGCAGTGCAGCACGGTCGAGCCCCAGCGCTCGGTCAGCCCGGGCACGTCCGGCAGCACGTCGACGACGCCCGCGGTCACCAGCAGCCGCCGCGCCCGGTGGACCGAGCCGTCGGCCAGGGTGACCTCGAAGCCGGGCACGGCCGAGACCACCTCGCCCTCGATCACCTTCCCGCCGTACTTCTCCACCTCGGCCCGCCCGGCCGCCCGGAACTCCGCCGGGGTCATCCCGTCGCGGGTCAGGAAGTTGTGGATGCCCTCGGCCGGGGCGTTCCGGCCCTCGCCGGAGTCGATCACCAGCACCGAGCGCAACGCCCGTCCCAGGGCCACCGCGCCGCTGAGCCCGGCCGGTCCGCCCCCGATCACGATCACGTCGTAAGTCATGTCCCCATGGTGGGCACGCCGTGCCGGAAGTGAGAAGGTTATTTGCCATGACGGCAAATGAGGACGTGTTGCGGGAGGTCGGACCGCGGCTGCGGGCGTTGCGGCGGGACGCCGGCATCACGCTGACCGCCCTCGCCGACACCACCGGCATCTCGGTCAGCACGCTGTCGCGGCTCGAGTCCGGGCAGCGCAAGGCGACCCTGGAACTGCTGCTGCCGCTTGCCCGGGCCTACCGGGTGCCGCTGGACGAACTGGTCGGCGCGCCGCCGACCGGCGACCCGCGGGTGTACGCCCGGCCGATCCACCGGTTCGGTCAGACGATCGTGCCGCTGACCCGCAACCCGGGCGGCCCGCAGGCGTTCAAGCACATCATCCAGGCCGGGCAGCCTCAGGAGCCCGACCCCAAGACGCACGAGGGCTACGAGTGGCTCTACGTGATGAGCGGCCGGCTGCGGCTGGTCCTCGGCGAGCACGACCTGGTGCTGCCGGCGGGCGAGGCGGCGGAGTTCGACACCCGGGTGCCGCACTGGTTCGGCAGCGCCGAGGGCCGGGCCGTCGAGTTCCTGTCGATCTTCGACAGTCAGGGCGCCCGCATCCACGTGCGGGCCCGGCCGAAGCGAGATTCATCCGTCTGAGTGACTCGACCGTCACACTCCGAGGACACTACGGTGTCACTCGACATGCGGATCGACACAGCGGTGGTGGGGTCATCCGCCCCGGCGGGCGGTCGACATCTGCCGGGGAACGGTGAGCTGGGGCGCTCGGACGGCACCGAGTGCGTCGGCCAGCCGCGCCTGCACCACTTCGGCGTCCGGCAGCCGCCACCGGGCCTGCTCGGGCGGCACGGCCCAGCGCACCGGCCCCTCCAGCATCCGGCTCGGCGCGGCCGGGACCCACGAGCCGAGCCCATGGTGGACGACGTCCAGCCGTTGATCCAATTCGGAGCGCAGCGGCCGGCCGGGCGTGACCAGGAAGATCCAGCGGCCGGCGGCGGTGACGGCGACGGGCCCGTGCGCGTCGGGCCGCCGGTGGAGGCGTACGGCGCCCAGGGCACGCACCCCGAGGGCGGCCGGCACCTCGAGCGCGTCGAAGCGGCGCCCGGTCACCAGCAGCACGTTGTACGGCTCGTGCCGCCACCACGCCCGCACCCGGGCCGCCTCAGTGCCGGCCGTCTCCTGCCACGAGTCCAGCGCCGGGTGGCACGCCATGATCGGGCAGCCCGGCCGGCCGCAGGCGAAGCGGTGACCGGTCAACCGGGCGCCCGGCGTGACCGGCCAGCCGTGCTCGGCGTACCGCAGTGCGGCCCGGCGCAGACGGCGTCGATCAAGCACCGCCGGCCGCACGAACGGCCGATGGTCGGTCCACCGCATGGCTCGATAACCCCCGATCTAGGTGGCCCGGTTCTATATCAGCCGGAGACGCCGTATCCAAGCGCGACACACCTCGTTTGTTTCGGCAGATCCACCCTTTGCAAGTTGCAAGGAAAACTACGAGCATCGGTTAGCAGGCGATCACACACGTTGTGCGACGTACGCGGACGTGCGCGTTCCAGACTGCAGATGACACAAGAGCTCGCCGGCGGGGGTCGTCGGTGAGCTGGGGGAGGCACCGTGGACGAGCTGCCGATCGGCCGCCGCGTCGCCTATTGGCGCGGTCGACGCAAGATGTCCCAGCAGGTCTTCGCGGACCGGTTGGGAAAGTCCAAGAGCTGGGTCGACAAGGTGGAGCGGGGAGTCCGCCGGCTCGACAAGTTCTCAGTCGTCTACGAGATCGCCGACGTCCTTCAGGTCGATGTCCAGCTGCTGCTGGGCAAGGACGTGGAACGCCGGCCGGAGACACAGAACTGCATCGACCAGGTCGAGGTTGAGGAGATTCGCGCCGCTCTGGAGCGTTATGACCAGATGAGCGCGTTCTTCCAGGCGGTGCCACATTCGCCACCGCTGGCGGAGATGCGCAAGGCGGTCAGCCACGCCTGGCTGACCTATCAGCACGCCAAGTACGGGGTGCTGGCCCGCACGCTGCCCAAGCTGCTGCGGGACGCCCAGGCCGCGGACAGCGCGTACGCCACCGGCGCCGAGGCCAAAGAGGCGGCCCACCTGCTGGGCCAGGTCTATCAGATCGCTTCGTCCGCCCTGCGCAAGGTCGGCGAGCACGAGCTGTCGTGGCTGGCGGCCGACCGCTCGATCGCCGTCTCGCAGCGGGCCGGTGACCAGCTGCTGGCCGGCCTGGCCAGCTTCCGGGTCGGCAGCGCGCTGCTGGCGCTGGGCCGGGTGCGTCCCGCCCTCGAGGTCAACGTCAACATCGCGAACCGGCTGGCGCCCGTGCACGAGCCCGCGCACAAGGGTGAGCGCCTGTCCGTGTACGGCATGCTGCTGCTCAACGGGGCGATGGCCGCGGCCCGGATCGGCGACAGCGCGACCGTGCGCGACCTGCTGTGCGGCGCCGAGCAGGCCTCGCTCGAGCTGGGCGGCGACTTCAACCACTACTGGACCAGCTTCGGCCCCACCAACGTGCTGCTGCACCGGTGCGCCGCGGCGGTCGAGCTGGGCGACGGCCGGGGCGCGGTCGACACGCACGAGAAGATCGACGTGGTCGGCTTCAACTCGTTGCTGCCGGAGCGCCGGGCGCACCACTTCCTGGACATCGCCCGCGGCTACACCCAGATCGGCAACATCGAGAAGGCCAGCGAGATGCTGCTCGAGGGCGACCGGCTCGCCCCGTCCGAGATCCGCTGCCGCCCGCTCGCGCACGAGGTTCTTTCCGACGTGCTCCGCCGGACGCGGGGCACTCCGCCGGCTCCGATAGCGGAGCTGGCCGAGCAGATGGGAGTCGGTGTATGAGGTGGGTCCGGACGTGACGATCGGTAACGCCCTGCCCGGTGTGCTGTACGTCCTGGTCTGCGGTTCTCCGATGGCCCGCGACGTCGGCATCCTGGTCGGCCTGGCCCAGCAGGAAGGCTGGGAGGTCTGCGTGATCACCACCCCCGACGGGCGCAAGTTCGTCGACGTGGCCGCGCTCCAGGCTCAGACCGGCCATCCCGTACGCACCTACTACAAGAGCCCCGGCGACCCCGACGTGCTGCCGCAGGCCGACGCGATGATCGTCGCGCCCGCCACGGTCAACACCGTCAACAAGTGGGCCGCCGGGATCACCGACACGCTGGTCCTGGGCCTGCTGGTCGAGGGCTACGGCTACGGCGTGCCCACGGCCGTCGTCCCGTACACGAACAAGGTCATGGCCCTGCACCCGGCGCTGCACGAGAGTCTGGCCCGGCTGCGTGACTGGGGCGTGCACGTGCTCTACGGCGAGGACGTGTGCCGGCTCGGCGTACCGGGACAGAGCGACCGGTTTCGCAGCCAGTTCCCCTGGCGGCGGGCGCTGCAGGCGGTCAGCAGCCCGGTCAGCATGAGCAGCGGCAGCCGGGCCGAACCGGCGTAGGCCTGTCCCGCCGAACCGGCGACCGCGGCCCGATAGAGTTGGCGGCCGTGACCGACACCGCCGCCACCCCCACCGTCCTCGACGTGGTCAGCGCCCTCGACCGGCGCTACCCGCGCGACTGGGCCGAGTCGTGGGACAGGGTCGGGCTGGTGCTCGGCGAGTTCGAGCACCCCGTCCGGCGCATCCTGTGCGTCGTCGACTGCGTGCCCGAGACCGTCGACCAGGCGCTCGCCGAGCGGGCCGACCTGATCGTCGCCCACCACCCGCTGCTGCTGAAGCCGGTGTCGTCGATCGCGCCCGACACGTACAAGGGCCGCATCATCCACCGGCTGATCCGCCGCGAGGTCGCGCTCTACTGCGCGCACACCAACGCCGACGTGGCCGACCCGGGCGTGTCCGACGCGCTCGCGGCCCGGCTCGGCCTGCGGAATCTGCGCCCGCTCGTGCCCGCGACGGGCGCCGCCGCCGGCGAGGGCCGCGGCATCGGGCGCATCGGCGACCTTTCCGAGCCGATGGACCTGGCCGAGTTCGCCGGGTTCGCGGCCACCCGCCTGCCGGTCACCACCGGCGGCATCCGGGCGGCCGGCGACCCGGCCCGCGTCCTGCGCACGATCGCCGTCTGCGGCGGTGCGGGCGACTCTTTCCTGGCCGACGTGGCCCGGGCCGGCGTCGACGCGTACCTGTGTGCCGATCTTCGCCATCACCCCGCCAGCGAGCATCTCGCCCAGGACGGGCCCGCGCTGCTCGACGTGGCCCACTGGGCCTCCGAGCGCCCCTGGCTGGACGACGTCGCCGCCTGGCTGCGCGAGACGTCCGGCGCCGAAGTCATCGTGTCCGATCTGGACACCGACCCCTGGACCGTGCACGCCAGGGACATTCCCGAAGAGAAGGAGCCCCTGCTGTGAAGGCCTCGCCGGAAGCCCAGCGCCGCTTGCTCGACCTGCAAGCCGTCGACACCGCCCTGGCCCAGCTCGCCCACCGGCGCAAGTCGCTGCCCGAGCTGGCCGAGATCGACGCCGTGGCGCGCGAGATCACCGCGCTCGACGACGAGCGGGTCCGGGCCCAGGTCGCGGTGGACGACCTGGACCGCGACATCAGCCGCTTCGAGAAGGACATCGAGCAGGTCCGTACGCGCAAGGAGCGCGACCAGAAGCGGCTCGACGCGGGTGGCGCGCTGCGCGAGATCGAGGGACTGCAGCACGAGCTGGCCACGCTCAACCGGCGGCAGAGCGAGCTCGAGGACGCCGAGCTCGAGCTGATGGAGCAGCGCGAGACGGCCGACGCCGCGCTGGCCGAGGTGCAGGGCCGGCTCAACGCGGCGGCCGAACGGCGCGTGGCGGCCGAGCGGCGGCGCGACGAGGCGCTGGCCGACATCGCCAAGGAGCAGGAGTTCAAGGCGGCCTCGCGGGGCCCGCTGGCCGCCGACCTGCCGGCCGACCTGGTCGGGCTGTACGACAAGATCCGGACCGAGTCGGGCCTGGGCGCCGCGCTGTTCCAGTCCGGGCGCTGCGGCGGCTGCCGCATCGAGCTGTACGGCGCCGACCTGGCCCGGGTCAAGGCGGCCGAGCCGGACGACGTGGTCCGCTGCGAGGAGTGCCGCCGCATCATGGTCCGCACCAAGGAATCGGGGCTATGAGGCTGACGGTCGAGGCCGACGGCGGGTCGCGGGGCAACCCGGGCCCGGCCGGCTACGGCTCGGTGGTGCGCGACGGCGACGGCCAGGTGCTGCTCGAGCGGCAGGGCTCGCTCGGCTTCACCACCAACAACGTGGCCGAGTACACGGGCCTGATCGAGGGGCTGAAGGCGGCCATCGAGCTGGGCGCGACCGAGGTCGACGTGCGGATGGACTCCAAGCTCGTGGTCGAGCAGATGTCCGGCCGCTGGCAGATCAAGAACGCCGGTCTGCGCCCGCTCGCGGCCGAGGCGGCCCAGCTGGTGGCCCGGATCGGCAAGGTGTCGTTCGAGTGGATCCCGCGCGAGCGCAACAAGGCGGCCGACGCCCTGGCCAACCGGGCCATGGACGAGGCCGCGGGCAAGCCGGTGGCCGACCGGATCGAGCCCGAGGTGATCACCCCGGCCCCGCCGAAGTCATGGGCGCCGCCGTCGCTCGACAACGCGACCCGGCTCATCCTCGTCCGGCACGGGGAAAGCACCCTGACCAGCCAGGGGCGCTACTCGGGGCGCGGGGACGTGCCGCTCTCGGATCAGGGCGAGGCGCAGGCGATGGCGGCCGGCGGCCGGGTGGCCGGGCTCGCGCGCGACGTCACCGCGATCGTCAGCTCGCCGCTGAGCCGCTGCGTGCGTACGGCCGAATTGATCTCGGCCGAGGTCGGCGGGGTGCCGGTGACCGTGGTGGACGATCTGATCGAGGTCGACTTCGGCGTCTGGGAGGGGCTGACCTTCGCCGAGGCGCAGGAGCAGTGGCCGCGCGAGATGGAGTCGTGGCTCGCCTCGACGAGCGTGGCGCCGCCCGGGGGCGAGTCGTTCCAGGCGGTGGCCAAGCGGGTGCGCTCGGCTATGGCGACGGTCCTTACGACGTACGCGGGTGGGGTTGTCGTTGTCGTTTCGCACGTCTCGCCGATCAAGCTCATCCTGCGGGACGCGCTCGCGGCGTCGGACGCTTTCCTGCATCGGCTGTTCCTCGACACGGCCGGCATCTCCACGATGGACGCCTGGCCCGACGGCAACATCGCCGTGCGCTCGGTGAACGAAACGGCGCATTTACGCTGATGTCCATAGGCGCATATTGATTCTGCTGGGCGAGACGTTTAGCTTCCTCGATTAGGAAACTTTGTTCAACGTTTCGCCCACGGAGGGCTCATGCGCGTACTGACTCGCCGTCTCATCGCCGCGGCGGCCATCGCGGCGGTGGCGTCGACGGCCGCCGCGACACCCGCACAAGCAACCGGCAAATCATATGTAAAGGTCGGATACTTCACCCAGTGGGGCATCTACGGCCGCGACTTCCAGCTGGCCAAGGTGCAGAAGTCCGGCGCCGCCGCCCGCCTCACCCACATCAACTACGCGTTCGGCCCGGTCACGGCGGACGGCCTCTGCGTCTCGGCCGACCCCTGGGCCGACTGGCAGACCCCGTTCACGGCCGAGAACAGCGTCGACGGCGTGGCCGACGTCGAGGGCCAGCCGCTGTCGGGCAACCTCAACCAGATCGCCGAGCTCAAGAAGAAGAACCCGAAGCTGCGGGTGCTGATCTCGCTGGGCGGCTGGACCGGATCCAAGTACTTCTCGGACGCGGCGCTGACCGACGCCTCCCGCAAGAAGCTCGTGTCGTCCTGCGTCGACCTGTGGATCAAGGGCAACCTGCCCGGCCTGCCGGCCGGGGCCGCGGCCGGCATCCTCGACGGCATCGACCTGGACTGGGAGTGGCCCGGCTCCGCGGGCGAGGTCGGCAACATCATCCGCCCCGAGGACAAGCGGAACTTCACCCTGCTGACGGCCGAGTTCCGGGCGCAGCTCAACGCCCTGTCCAAGACCACGCGTCACCACTACGACCTCACGGCCTTCCTCCCGGCCGCGCCGGTGAAGGTCGACGCCGGCTTCGAGGGCAAGATCTTCAAGTACCTCGACTTCGGCACGGTCCAGGGCTACGACTTCCACGGCTCGTGGGAGGCCCGCACCAACCAGCAGTCGGCGCTGCGCGTGCCGGCCGGCGCCCCCGACAACCCCGACTTCTCGTCCGAGGTGGCCATCAACAAGTGGCTCTCGCTCGGCGCCCCGCGCCACAAGCTGGTGCTCGGCGTGCCCTACTACAGCCAGGGCTGGACGGGCGTCACCGGTAGCAAGAACGGCCTGTTCGCCCCGGCCACGGGTCCGGCGCCGGGCAAGTTCGCGGCGGGCACCGAGGACTACAAGACGGTCAAGACGCTGCCCGGCTTCAAGGTCTACCGCGACCTCAAGGCCGGACACGCCTGGCTCTACGACGGCACCACGTTCTGGACGTACGACGACCCGGCCGTGCTGCTGCAGAAGTCGCTGTGGATCCGCTCGAAGGGCCTGGGCGGCGCCATGATGTGGTCCCTGGACGGCGACGACGCCAACGCGTCGCTGACGAAGGCCATCGCGACCGGCCTCTGGACCCCCTGATCGACGGTCGGGGGTGTGCCTGACGGGCACACCGCCGACCCGCCCTTCATCGGCGGAGCACCGAGGCGCCCAGGGTCATGACGACCATGAGGCCGACGATCACGGCGAAGGACACCGTCAGGG
This sequence comes from Paractinoplanes pyxinae, assembly GCF_026626335.1. Lineage (GTDB taxonomy): Bacteria > Actinomycetota > Actinomycetes > Mycobacteriales > Micromonosporaceae > Actinoplanes > Actinoplanes pyxinae. The sequence continues at coordinate 313,380 of NZ_JAPNTZ010000010.1, forward strand.
ACGACAGGTGGGCGATGCCGCCGATGATGCCGGGGGCGATCAGGCCACTTCCGTACGCGATGCCGGCCACCCCGGCGATGCTGCGGCCCGGGTGCTCGCTGCTGCGGCCGGCCGCCGCGAAGACGAGCGGCACCACCACCGCGATGCCGACGCCGAGCAGGCCGAAGCCGGCGATGACCAGCGCCACCGGCTCGAGCAGGACGACCATCAGGGCTCCGAGCGTGGCGCAGACCCCGCTGATGCGTACGGTGCGGACCGGACCCAGCTTCTGCACCACCCAGTCGCCGCCGAAGCGGGCCGCGGCCATGCAGACCGAGAAGATCGACACCGTGGCGGCGGCGGTCGCGGCGGGGTGGTTGAGCAGGTCCCGTACGTAGACCGCGGCCCAGTCGAGGCTGGCGCCCTCGGCGAAGACGGCGCACAGGCCGATCAGCCCGATCGGCAGGACCGCCTTCGACGGCAGGGCGAACGCGGGCGGCTCCTCGAGCGACGGCTCCGGCCGGTGCGGCACGATGCCCAGCGACGCCACCAGCACCACGACCGCGAGCACCCCGACGGTGATCGCGAAGTGGGCCGGCGCCCCCAGCCCTTCCCGCGCGGCGAACACGGCGATCGCCGAGCCGCCCAGCCCGCCCACGCTCCACCACCCGTGGAAGCTCGACATGACGGACTTCCCGTACCGCTCCTCGACCAGGACGGCGTGCGCGTTCATGGCCACGTCGGCCAGCCCGGCCGCCGCGCCGTAGGCCACCAGCGTCACGCAGAGCAGCCACAACGTGGTCGGCAGGGCGGGCAGAAGGAGCGCCGACACCCAGGCCAGCATCAGGACCCGTACGAGCGAACGCAGATCGAACCGATGCACGAGCCGCCCCGACAACGGCATCGCCAGCAGCGCCCCGACCCCCGGCATCAGCAGCGCGATCCCCAGCCCGCCGGGCCCCACCCCCACATGATCGGCGATCCACGGCACCCGAGCCGCGAACGTCCCGGTCACCGCCCCGTGCGCCGCGAAGATGGCCGAGGTGGCGACCCGGGCCCGCCGCAGGTGCGGCAATTCGGTGCTGATCATGCTCCTGAGAATAGAGTCGGGCCGGGACTTCGCGAGAGAGGAGCTTCGATGCCGTTGCGCAGGCGTAAGCAGTGGTGGGGGGTCACGTTGGACGCGCCGGACGGGGCGGCCTTGGGGCGGTTTTATGCTCGTCTGCTCGACTGGCAGTTCTTTCCGGAAGAGAACGGGCTGGGCGGGGCCGTCGCGCCGTCGGAGAATGCCGGCTACAACCTCGGGTTTCAGACGGAGAAGAATTACGTACGGCCGGTGTGGCCGTCCGAGGCCGGCCGGCCGCAGATGTCCATGCACCTGGAAATCGAAGTCGACGACCTGGACGAGGCGGTGGCGCACGCCGTCGCGGTGGGGGCGACTCCGGCCGAGTTTCAGCCGCAGGAAACGGTCCGGGTCATGATCGATCCGGCCGGGCATCCGTTCTGCCTCTATCTGGGGGAGTCAGACGAAATTGAAGAGGCGGACGTCCGCTAGGTACGGGTCGGGATCGCGGTCGAGGCGGTGCAGGCCGACCCGGAAACGGGCGTCGTCGGGGGCGGTGAACCCCAATTCGGTGAAGCCGTTTCCGGCGAAGATTTCCCGTACGTCGGACGAGCCCGCGCGGGTCCAGACAACGGCGCCGCCGGGCGTCAGCAGGCTGGGCAGTGCCGCGATGGTCCGGCGGGTGTCCTCGTACGAAATGTTGCCGAACACGCCGCAGGCGAGCACGATTTCGGCCGGGGCGATTTCCGCGTACGGCGTCGTTGTCCCCGCATCCCCGGTGATCACCGTGACGCCCTCGCCGGCCGCCGCCCGGGCCCGCGCGGCAAGCTCCGAATCCCATTCCACCAGCACGGCTCGGGAACCCGGGGGCAGCAGCGGCAGCACATCGCGCCCGTCGCCCGCGCACATGCTGATCACGCGGCGCGGACGGTCGAGGAGCGGGCGCAGATAGCCCCGCACCACCTCGAGCCGCCGGGCCAGGGACGAGCCCGGAATCTCGTACTCGTCATGCCATTTGATCCAGTCGCGGGTCACAGCCCACGACAATAGAGAACGCCGCGCCCTTGGCGGAGGGCACGGCGTCTCCTTGACCCGGGAGCGGGTCAGGTCAGGTCGACGACTTGTGGTCGACCGCGGCCGCCACGTCCTGGTCGACGCGCGGGTCGCCCTCGTCGGCGAAATAGTCGTCCTGGGTGGTGCCGTCCACTCCGTCCGGCGTTTTCGTGGCCCGCAGAATGAACGTGACGATGACCGCCACCAGCAGGTTCACGATGACCGTGACGAAGCCGACGTAAATGGTGCGCTTGGTGTCGAAGCCGAAGTCCGAGAGCGGGAACGCCGAGCCGCCGAAATGCGCCTTGCCGTTCGCCGGGTTCGGGATCTGCCACAGCATCCACATCGACATCGCCATGCCGACGGCCCAGCCCGCGATCAGCCCGCCGCGGTGCAGCCACCGGGTGAACAGGCCGAGCGCCACCGCCGGGGCCGTCTGCAGAATGATGATGCCGCCGATCAGCTGCAGGTCGATGGAGAACTGCGGGTCGAGGAAGACGATGCAGGCGACCGCGCCGACCTTCACCACCAGCGAGGTGATTTTCGAGACGCGCGCCTCCTGGGCGTTGGTCGCGTCCTTCCGCAGATACTCCTTGTAGATGTTGCGGGTGAACAGATTCGCCGCGGCGATCGACATGATGGCGGCGGGGACCAGCGCGCCGATGCCGATGGCGGCGAAGGCGACACCCGCGAACCACGCCGGGAACTGCATGTCGAAGAGCAGCGGCACGACCGTGTTGCTGTCGACCGTTCCTTCCGTCGCGCCGGGCAGCGGCTTCACACCGGACGCGATTGCCGCGTACCCCAGAAGCGCAAGCAGGCCGAGCAGGAAACTGTAGGCCGGCAGGGCCGACATGTTCCGCTTGATGACGTTGCGATTCTTGCTGGCCAGCACGCCGGTGATGCTGTGCGGATAGAGGAACAGCGCGAGCGCCGAGCCGAGGGCCAGCGTGATGTACTGCAGCTGGTTGTTGGCATTCAGGGTGATGCCGTCGTTCGGATTCGGTGACGCCGTGAATTTCGCCTCGGCCGCGTCGAAGATGCTGCCCCAGCCGCCCAGCTTGTAGGGCAGATAGATGACCGCCACCAGGATCACGATGTAGATCAGGGTGTCTTTGACGAAAGCGATAAGAGCCGGCGCCCGAAGACCCGATTGATAGGTGTACGCGGCGAGAATCGCGAAGGCGATGATGATGGGCGCATGCCGCGCGAGCACGCTGTCGCCGGTCACGCCCATCGTTTTCAGCACCGCTTCGATGCCGATCAACTGCAGGGCGATGTACGGCATGGTGGCGACGATGCCCGTGATGGCGATCAGCAGAGCCAGCGTCGGCGAATCGAACCGGGTGCGCACGAAATCGGCCGGCGTCACAAATCCGTGCCGGTGCGAGACCGACCACAGCCGAATGAGGATCAGGAAGAACAGCGGATAGATGACGATGGTGTACGGCACGGCGAAGAACCCGGCCGCGCCGGCGCCGAAGATCAGGGCCGGCACCGCGACGAACGTGTACGCCGTGTAGAGATCACCGCCGACCAGGAACCAGGTGATCCACCCGCCGAAGCTGCGGCCGCCCAGACCCCACTCGTCGAGGTGTTCCATGTCCTTCGGCGCCCGCCACCGCGCCGCGACGAAGCCCATGCCGCTGACCAGCAGGAACAGCAGGGTGAAGATGACGATCTCGGTCACGTGGTCGCCCATGCGGTCACCGCCTCTTCGTCATCTGGTAGACGATCGAGGTGGTGGTCACGCCGACCAGGATGAACAGGAACTGCAGCCAGTAGAACGCGGGAAAGCCCCACAACCGGGGCGAGTCGTGGTTGAACAGTGGTGTCAGAACCGGCAGCACGATGGGGATCAGGAGCAGCCAGTTCCAGGGGCTGCGATCGCTGCGGGCTGCGGGCACCGCTTTCGGCGTCTCGGGGTCCGCCATCAGCCGTACCTCCTAGCAACTGTGGAGACGGTCACAGTCACGCTAACGAGACGGCTCGCTCACAGGCGATCATCGTGCGCCGAGCGGCGCGGAAGGTGCGCCGAACGGCGTACGCGCAGGTGACGCGCTAGCACAGATCGCCAAGATCAGGCGGCTGTCCACAGGGCCATCCGTTGTCCACAGGTCGACGTGTTCGGCGCGCACCCGTCGGTCGGATCGGCCCAGACTCGCAGGCATCAACAAACCGTGAGGAGTTCGTGATGACCTATCAGGATTCGTCCGTTCCGGCCGGCGTCCCGTCAGTCTGGCGGAAGGGCAGCCGCAGCAACGGCAACGGCGGCAACAACTGCGTCGAGGTGGCCTTCCTCGAGAGCGGCGTCGCGGTCCGCGACAGCAAGGACCGTTCCGGGCCGGCCCTGACGTTCACGGCGGCGGAGTGGTCCGCCTTCGTCGGCTCCGCCAAGGACGGCGAATTCGATCTGCCCTGACCACCGGCAGGATCAGGCGGTGTGGGTGGCCGCCGACGGCCAGATGCCGCCGTCGGCGAAGCGGGCGGCCCAGTAGTACGGGTTGAGGTCGAGCAGGGTGCGAGCCGACCATCCCGACGGGCTCTGCGGATCGCCCACACCGACCTGCACGTCAGGCCCCCACAGGGCGAGGCGTTCCTGGCAGATGCCGCACGGCGCCAGCACGAAAATCTCGGTGGCGCCGGCCTCGCGCCCCACGCAGACCGACGCCGTGACCCGCTTGTCGAGCGTGTAGGCCTGGCAGATGGCCCCGGTCTCGTGGCACAGCGTGACCCCGGCGTTGATGTTGTCGAGGCAGACGCTGGTCAGGATCTGGCCGTCCGCCAGGCGTACGGCTGCGGCCCCGCCGTACTGGTCAGCCGGCCACCGCCGGTTCATCTGGTCGACGGCCGCGTCCACGAGTCGCTGATCAAGTTCCATCCGGCGAAGCTAATACATGAGCCTCGCCGAGGACGTCGGCGTCGATCTGCTGGACGGGTCGGCCGTTGGGGGACAGGTACTCCTCGCCCAAGGCGACCAGCCTTTCCGCGAAGTCGGGGCACGTCCACGCCGCCCGCCAGACGAAGGCGTCCGGTTTCAGCTCTCCGGTCAGAACCTTGCCGGCCAGGTGTCGTACGACGATGGCCTGCGCCTCGTGTGCGTCGGGTTCGAAGGGTTCCAGGCCGACGTCGCGCAGCGCCGCCGCCAGCAGTGCGGGCGCCTCATCATCGGCGTGTTTGCGCATGACGCCGGCCAGGATGGCCAGGTCGACGCCGTCATGGCCGGCCACGAGCAGGTCGCAGGCGGCGTCCACCAACTCGGCGGCGTTGGCGCCCTCGACGCTCCACAGTGCGGCGGCAAGTTGCATCCTCGCCAGGGCCTGGTCCGGACTGGTCATAGCTCTTGGCTGTACCACAGATCGCCGGAATTGGGGCGCTGTCCACAGGGCTCCCGGTTGTCCACAGGGCGGCCGGCACAGCTGCGCCGTAACTGGGCCGAGGGGCCGCCGCCGGACTGACTGCGGGTCAGTCCGGCTTCCTCGGTGCCGCGTACATGCCGGCCATTTGCACCGCCAGCTCGACCGCGAAGGCCACTGGCGCTATGCGCACGGCCAGCGCGCGGTGGGGGTGCGCGTGGCCGTCCTGGATCAGGTGGGCGAGCCAGCGCTTCTGAAGCCGGCGGCGGCCGAAGTTGACCGCCATCGTGAACGCGAGCATGGCCCCGACCGCGGCCAGCCGACGCTTGTCCGCCTGCGACAACGCGAGCGGCCGGTCCGCGGGCGTCCCGGCACGGCGGCTCGGCGAGGTGGCGGCGTCCGTGGGTGTCGCAGTCCGGTCGTCTGGTGCGGCGGCGGCGTCGGGTGGTGCGGTCTGGTTGCGCGCTGCGGCGGCGACGTCAGATGGTGCGCTTCCGTCGTCTCGTGAAGGGGCGACGTCGGGTGGTGCGGTCTGGTCGTCGGGTGCGGCGTCGTCGGGGGTCGCGGTCTGGTTCTGCGGTGCCTCGGCGTCGGGTGGTGCGGTCCGGCGGCTGGAGGAGTTGGCTTCCGCCGGGTCGCGGGGAGAGGCAATGTTCGCCTGGTCGCGTGGCGAGGCGGTGATTGTTTGTTCGGGCGGCGAGGTGTTCTCTGCCCGGGCGCGTAGCGCGGCGATGTCCGCGCGGGCCTCTCGGATGGAGCGGCGGACGTCGGGCAGATTCGAGTAGGCGGCGATCCCGGCGGCGACAGTGCCGAAGCGGGCCAGCCGTCTCTTCGCCGGTGGTAGGCCACCGGCCGCGATCCAGGCGCTGTTGACTACTGCCTGCAGAGCAGCCTGACCGACAACGCGCGAATAGGAAGGGCCGGTCATGGGCCGACGGTAGTCCGGCCGGGCAACGAGGTCGGACGGCTCGGGCTGTGAGCTCGACGATCCGCAGCGCCGCAGCTTCTTCAGCTCGCCCTTCAGCGCCGTCACTTCTCAGCACCGCAAATACAGCGCCGGCTCCGCCACTGCCAGCACCAACCGCTTGCCGGCTCCGCCGCTGCCAGCACGACCCCTTGCCGGCGCTGCCACTTGCCGGCTTCGGCGCTGCGGGTTCAGGGGCGGTGGGGGTCGTCGGGGGTGGGCTTGAAGCGGTCGGCCGCGTGCAGCAGCAGTTGGATGCCGAACTCGACCGGGGCCATGCGCAAGGCCAGGGCGCCGGCCGGGTGGCTGTGGCCGGCTGCGCGCAGCTGCCTCGTCCAGCGCTTCTCGAGGTGGCGGCGGGCTACGAGCGTCGTCAGCGACAAGCCGACGCCGATCGCCAGGGCCGTCGCCTGGCGTTTGTCGAGGTGGGCCTCTTGCGGCTCATCGTGCTTCGGCTCGTTCTGCTTGAACATTTCGCGGAAGGAGGACGGGGACTTCGCGTACTCGATCCCCACGCCGGCGACTATCAGGCCGGCTCGGGCCAGGCGGCGGCGGGCCGGGGAGAGGTCGCGGGCGGCTGTCCACGCGCTGCCCATGGCGGCCCGGTAGGCGGCGTTGCCGACGGCGCGGGGGAAGGAGGTGGCGGCCATCTCCCGACCGTAGCGCCGCCGGGCAAACCGGGATCAGACGGCTCGGGCGATGCAGATGCGGGCGTTCAGGCGGGGGCCGGCCTCGTAGAACATGTACTGGACGCCGCCGTCGGTGCCGAACGAAGGGGCGGCGGCGCGGCCGTTGTCAGAGGCGGCAGGGGAGTAGAAGACGCCCAGGTGGTTCTCGCGGTCGAAGGCGTTGCCGACCTCGGTGATGCGCATCTTGCCGTCGTTGCCGTGGTAGGCCACGTACGTCGTGTTGTTGCGCGTGACCAGGGACGGGCCGGAGATGTCGGTCAGGCCGTCGGGCTCGGGGTTGACCAGCGGCGTCTGGCTGAACTGCCACTGGTCCCAGCCGTTGGGCGACCAGCCGTGATAGATGCGGCGCTTACCGGCCAGCACACCCATGTAGACCATCACGTAGCGGCCGCTGTGTTCGAAGACCCGGGCGTACGAGGTCTCGGTGAGGCCGGGGACAAGTCGGGTGCTCAGGATGGGGGTCTCGTCGCGGAACGTGATGCCGTCGGTGGAGCGGGCGGCCCGAGTCGTCGTGTTCTCGCCGTGCCAGTACAGGTAGAACTGGCGAGCCGCCGGGATCCAGGTGACGTGGGGTGACGACACGTGCGAGACGGTGCCGCCGCCGGGCAGCACGTTGTCGATGATCGGGTTGCCGGGGTGCTCGGTGAACGGGCCGTTCAGCGAGTCGGCCCAGGCCACGCAGATGCCGCCGGGCTTCTCGTGCGGGGCGTAGTAGAGGTAGTACCGGCCGCGGGCGTTGCTGATCTTGTCGTAGACGCCGCGGATGCACGGGAAGATGAACTCGCCGGTCGGGTTGTAGCGCAGCGGCAGGGTGAGCGCGTCCCGCAGGTACTTGTAGGTGGGCATGCCGGCCGGGCCCGCGGCTCGGGCGGCGTCCGGCAGGGTCAGGCCGGACACGCCGGCCGCGCCGACCACGGCGGCGCCGCGCAGCAGGGAACGTCGATCCATGATGCGACCTCCAGGGGTGGGGAAGCGGTGGGGGCGCATCGAAGTTTCGCCATCGTTAACTACCGCGGTCAAGGTGCTAATACCTATTAGTGCTGGATATTCCTTGACGGCCGCCGATCGGGTGCCCGACTATCTGTTCACGTTTGTTAATGCGTATTAGCGGCGTAACAGAGGAGACTCCGACGTGCCATCCAGCAACAGGCGGGTGACGCAGCAGGACATCGCCCGGATGACCGGCGTCAGCCAGACGACAGTGTCGATCGTGCTCAACGAGCGCGACGACGCCGCCGTCCGCATCGCGCCGGAGACCCGGGAGAAGGTGCTGCAGGCGATCCGCCGCACCGGCTACGTGGCCGACCCGATCGCCCGCCGCCTGGCCGCCCAGCGCAACCGATTCCTCGGCGTGTTCACCTACGAGCCGGTGTTCCCGGCCGGGCTGGGCGACTTCTACCACCCGTTCCTGGTCGGCATCGAGGAGTGCGCCGAGAGCATCGGCTGCGACCTGCTGCTGTTCACCAGCGCCCCGGTGATCGACGGCCGGCGGCGCATCTTCTCGCAGGACAACCGGCTGCGGCTGGCCGATGGCTGCGTGCTGCTGGGCCGCTGGCTCGACCCGCAGGAGCTGGCCCGGCTGATCGCCGAGGGCCAGCCGTTCGTCAGCGTCGGCCGCCGTGACGACGCCGGCGGGCCGGTGCCGTACGTCGGTGCGGACTACCCGACGGCGACGGCGGCCCAGGTGCGCAAGGCCGTCGAGCTCGGGCACCGCAAGATCGCGTACGTGGGGGAGGGGTCCGGTCCGGAGTCGCACGCCGACCGGTATCGAGGCTTCGTGGCGGCCGTCGCCGAGGCCGGGGTCACGGGTGTGCGCCTGCGATTCACCGAGAACGTCCTCGATGAGCTGCGCAGGCAGGAGTGCACCGCGGTCTTCGTGGAGGAGTTCGCGGACGGCGCCCTGCTCGCGGCCGAGGCCGGGCGGCGGGGGTTGCGCGTACCGGAGGATCTGTCGTTCGTCGCTTTGGGTGACCCGACCCGGCCGGCCAGTACGGATCTGGACTTCACCGGTTATCGCATTCCGCGCCGCGAGATGGGCTGGCAGGCCGTCGAGGTGCTGTCGGCGATCCTGGACGGCACCGGCGGCGAGACTCAACGCCTGCTGCCGTGCGAACCCGTCGAGGGCGCGACCCTGGCGGTGGCCCGTGCGTGAGCTGCAGGCGGACGTGGTCGTGATCGGCGGCGGCCTCGGCGGAGTGGCGGCGGCCCTGGCGGCGTTGCGGGCCGGGCGGTCGGTGCTGCTGACCGAGGAGTACGCGTGGCTCGGCGGCCAGCTGACCAGCCAGGCCGTCCCGCCCGACGAGCACAGCTGGGTCGAGCAGTTCGGCGTCACCCGCAGCTACCGTGCGTTGCGCGACGGAATCCGCGACTACTACCGGTCGCACTTCCCGCTCACCGATCGTGCGCGCCGCACGGCCGCCCTGAACCCGGGGGCCGGTCACGTGAGCCGCCTCTGCTCGGAGCCGCGGGTCGCCGTGGCCGTGATCGAGCAGATGCTCGCGCCGTACCGGGGCTCCGGCCGTCTCACTGTGCTTCAACCCGCCGTACCGGTGAAAGCCGAGACCGACGGCGATCGCGTGACCACCGTGACGGTGCGGCATGAGGGCGAGGACATCGCGCTCACCGGACCGTACATTCTGGACGCCACGGAAACCGGCGCGCTGCTGCCGATGACCGGCACCGAGTACGTGACGGGCGCCGAGTCGAGCGCCGAGACGGGCGAGCCGAGCGCTTCCGCCACCGCCGATCCGGCCAACATGCAGGCGCTCTCGGTCTGCTTCGCGATCGACCACGTCGACGGCGACCACACGATCGACAAGCCCGACTCGTACGGGTTCTGGCGCGAGTACCAGCCGCCCTTCTGGGGTGCGCGCATGCTGTCCTGGCAGACGCCCAACCCCCGTACGCTGGAAATTTCGACCCGCTCGTTCACGCCGAACCCCGACGACGACCCGTGGCTGGTCGAGGCCGACCAGCGGGTCAACCCGGGCGACGGCAACCTCTGGACGTTCCGGCGCATCGCCGCCCGCCGCAACTTCGCCGACGGCTTCTACCCGAGCGACATCTGCCTGGTGAACTGGCCGATGATCGACTATTTCGAGGAACCGTACGTCGACGGGCCCGACCCCGCCGTCGTCGAGCGCGCCGCCCGGGGGCTGTCCCACTCGGTCCTGTACTGGCTGCAGACCGAGGCGCCCCGCCCCGACGGCGGCACGGGCTGGCCGGGCCTGCGGCTCCGCGGTGATGTGACGGGCGGCGCCGATGGGCTCGCGATGGCCCCGTACGTGCGGGAAGGTCGTCGCATCCGGGCCGAGTACACGGTTGTCGAGCAGGATCTGTCGCTGCTCATCCGTGGCGACAAGGGCGCCGTGGCGTACGCGGATTCGGTCGGCGTCGGCATGTACCGCATCGACCTGCACCCCTCGACCGGCGGCGACAACTACATCGACGTCGCCTCGTGCCCGTTCGAGATCCCGCTCGGCGCGCTGATCCCGCAGCGGGTCGAGAACCTGCTGCCCGCCGGCAAGAACATCGGCACCACCCACATCACCAACGGCTCGTACCGGCTGCACCCGGTCGAATGGAACACCGGCGAAGTGGCGGGCGCGCTGGCCGCCTTCTGCCTCGACCGTTCGGTGTCGCCGCGGGCCGTCCGCAACACCCCCGATCTGCTCGCCGAGTTCCAGCACCACCTGAGCGCCGACGGCGTCGAGCTGCGCTGGCCCGACATCAGCGGTTACTGAGAGAGGAACCCCCGATATGAGAAAGACAATCTCCATAGCCGCCACCGTCGCCCTGCTCGGCGCGCTCACCGCGTGCGGGGGAGGGGAAGCGGAATCGAGCGGTCCGGTCACGCTGCGGATGACGACCTGGTCGGCCAATCCGGACCACGTCAAATTGTTCGACGCGATCGCCGCCGACTACAAGACGACCCACCCCGACGTCACCGTGCAGTTCGACGCGCTGCCGTTCGAGAGCTACACGACCACTGTCACCACCCAGATCGCCGGTGGGAACGCGCCCGACATCGCCTGGATTCTCGAGGGCGCGGCACCCGACTTCGTGGCATCCGGCGCGCTGACCCCGCTCGACGAGAGCATCGACGACGCGGCCGACCTCGCGCCCACCGCCACCGCGCTGTGGAAGCAGGACGGCAAGCTGATGGCGTACCCGTTCTCGACGTCGCCGTTCGGCGTTTTCGTCAACACCGACCTGGTCAAGAAGGCCGGTCAGAAACTGCCGGCGGGCGACGAATGGACGTGGGACAACGCGGCCAAGGTGGCCGCGGCGACCGCCTCGAAAACCGGGAAACAAGGCTTGGTCGTACGCGATTTCGACTACAAGGACTGGACGAATCTGGCCACCGTCTTCCGCGGCTGGGGCGCCGAGGCGTGGACCGCCGACGGCAAGACGTGCGGCTTCGACCAGCAACCGATGATCGACGCCATGACCTTCCTGCACAAGGCGATCTTCACCGACAAGGCGCTGCCGGCGCCGGGCGTGGCCGCCGATTTCTTCGCCGGTGAGTCGGCCATGACGATCGCGCAGATCTCGCGGGCGTCGTTGCTGAAGGAGGACGGTTTCGGCTGGGCGCTCGTGCCGCTGCCGGCCGGCCCGTCGGGTGGTTACTCCGTCATCGGGCAGGGCGGGATCGGCGTACTGAAAAAGGGCAAGAACGCCTCGGCGGCGCAGGAGTTCGTCAAGTTCTTCACCAGCCCGGCCAATTCCGAGAAGCTGGCCCAGTTCTTCCCGCCGCCGCGCAAGTCGCAGCTGAACGCGGACACCCTGGCCAAGGCCAATCCGCTGCTCAAGCCCGAGCAATTGCAGGACGTCGTGATCGACGGCATCGAGAATGGTGTGGTGAAGCCGAGTCACGCCGGAAGTGCCGAGATCAATCAGGCCGTACGCTCGGGTCTCGACCCGCTGTGGAAGCCGGACGCCGACGTCGCGGGCGTGCTGAAGGGCGTGTGCGCGGCCATCAACCCGCTGCTCGCCAAATGACCGACGTGCTGGACCGGACCGCCTCGCCGGTCCGGTCCGCACCGGGGCGGCGTCCTTTCTGGACGACGCGGCGGCGGGACCAATTGACCGCGTACGCGTTCATCACGCCCGCCCTGCTCGGTGCGCTCGCCTTCGTTTTCCTGCCGCTGGTGCTCGTCGTCTGGTACAGCCTGCACGAATGGAACGTGCTGGCCGACACGTTCAATTTCGTGGGCGCCGAGAACTACCGCAAGCTGGCCGACGACCCGAATGTGCCGGCCGTGCTGCGGGCCACCGCGTTCTTCAGCATCGGCCTGGTCGTGCTGAATCTGGCGCTGGCCTTGCTGCTGGCCGTCCTGCTCAACCAGAAGCTGCGCGGCACGACGTTCTTCCGGGTGCTGTTCTTCTCGCCGGTCGTCGTCTCGTTGCTGGCCTGGACGATTGTCTGGGGCTTCCTGCTGCAGGACAACGGCGGCCTCAACGGTCTGCTCGACGCGATCGGCATCGACGGCCCGAACTGGCTGCGCTCGGGCGGAACGGCGATGGCCTCGGTCGTCATCGTGCAGGTTTTCAAGAACGTGGGCCTCAACATGGTGCTTTTCCTGGCCGCGTTGCAGGGCGTACCGCAGGAGCTTTATGAGGCCGCGCGAACCGACGGCGCCGGCCCGTGGACCATTTTCCGCCGCATCACGCTGCCGCTGATCAGCCCGACCATTCTGCTCACGTCGATCATCACGGTGGTCGGCTCGCTGCAGGTCTTCGCACAGATCAGCGTGCTCACCCAGGGCGGCCCGGGCACGTCGACGACCGTTCTCGTCTACTACCTCTATCAGCAGGCGTTCCAATTCCACGCCTTCGGCTACGGCGCCACGCTCTCGGTGGTGCTCTTCCTCATCGTCCTGGCGTTGACCGTTCTGCAGTGGCAGATGCGCAAGAGGTGGGTCTTCCATGAGCATTAGAACCAAAGTCTTCCTGTACGGGGTTCTGCTCGTCCTTTGCGTGCCGTTCGTCTTCCCCACGTGGTGGATGATCACCAGCTCGTTCAAGCCGAACGCCGAGATCTTCTCGCCGTCGCTGTGGCCGTCGTCGTGGAGCTTCGAACCGTGGCGTCAGGTCTTCACGATGCAGCCGTTCGCCCAGCAGTACTTCAACAGCGCGTACATCGCCGTGGTGGTCACGCTCGGCACTTTGGTCGTCGCCTCGATGGCCGGCTACGCCTTCGCCCGCATCCGTTTCCGCGGCCAGAACGTGCTCTTCCTGCTGGTGCTCACCGGCCTGCTCATCCCGAGCGAGGTGACGATCGTGCCGCTGTTCCGCATCTTCAACAGCCTCGGCCTGGTCGACACCCACTGGCCGCTCATCCTGGTGCCGATGCTGGGCCCGCCGAGCGTGCTGGCCACCTTCATCATGCGGCAGTTCTTCATCACCCTGCCCGGCGAACTGGAAGAGGCCGCCCGCATGGACGGCCTGGGCCGCCCAGCCATCTTCCGCCGAATCGCGCTGCCGCTGGCCCGGCCAGCCCTGGGCGCCGTCGCCATCTTCACGTTCCTGCACAGCTGGAACCTCTACCTGGAGCCGGTCGTCTACATCTCGACCCGCACCAAATACACGCTGCCGCAGGCCCTGACCCAGTTCACCGACGCCTACCAGGGCCAGCTGTGGAACGTGCAGCTGTCGGCCGCCTCGATGACCGCCATCCCCGTCCTGATCGTCTTCGTGCTGGCCCAGCGCCAGTTCATCGAGGGCCTGGCCCACACCGGCCTCAAAGGCTGACGCGGTCCGCCTCGGTCATCCGGCTCGTCGCGTCATGCCGCCTCGAAGCAGTTCGTTGAAGCGGTAGCTGTGTTCGGTGAGCGATTGAGGACCAGGGTTGACCACTTGTTCGTCAGGTCCTCGAACGCCGATCGCGACAGGCAGCCGCGGGCGGAGACGTCACGCATCACCGCCGCTGCTGATCCGCAGGTGCAGGTGTGGACTCCGGCGCCCGGTCGCCGAGCAGTTGGTCGGTGCCGGCGCCCCGGCAGATCGGGTGTAGGCAGCCACGGACGGCGATGAGTCACAGCGGTCGGGTTCGCCGTCCGGGCGATAGGCCGCGACCACGCCCCGATCCACCCGGCTCTGCCCCCGACGGCTGACGTCGCCTTTCTGGTCGACGCCGACCACAAGCGCCTGCAGCCCGGCGAGGTTCTGGCGCTCGTCACCTTGGTCGATGTCGTCGGACCGGCCGGTGCGGCGGCGGGTGGAGCGGTCGGGGCGGTCGGCCTCGACGACTGTGAGGCCGTAGTCGGTGAGGGAACGGAGCGGGCACGGCCCGGCGACGCTTGCGCAGCGGGATGCCACGAACGGGCAACGGCCGGGTCGATGACTGCCATCCCCCTCTTGATCGTGTTCGTGCGGCCCAGCGGCAGCCATCGAGTGCCTGGCCCACACCGGCCTCAAAGGCTCAGTTGCTTCCGCCGGCCCACCCGCCGCGCGAGAGCGAGCACGGGCCCGTCGATCAGCAGGACCAGCAGCGGCCAGTAGCCGGCGCCCGGGACGGCCAGCGCGAGCACGAAGGCCAGCGACAGCCCCGCGGCGTTGCCGATCAGCTGTTCGAGGCCGGGCCGGTCGCGGGCCGGATCGGCCCGGTGCAGCGCGAAGGCCAGCCACACCAGCGTGAGGCTGGAGGCCAGCAGCACACCGGTGTAGAGCGAGATCACCACCGGCTCGTCGCCGTACTCGCCGACCATCTCGGCGGCGAAGGGCAGGACCACCACGCACAGCAACCACAGCGAGTTGATCCGCACGACGCGGTTGTCGATCGACTTGACCCGGTCGAACAGCCGGTGGTGCACCGTCCAGATGCGCCAGATGACGAAGAAGCTGAGCAGGAAGCTGCCGATCGGCACGACGTTGTGCGTGACGACGTCGAGCGGGTGGCGGCCGCGCGCGGCCAAGGGGCAGGCCTTCACCCGGGACGACCTGGCGGCCACCGCGGTCGCGCTGGCCGACCGGGACGGGCTCGACGTCGTGTCGATGCGCCGGGTCGCCGCCGAGCTGGGCATCACGGCGATGTCGCTCTACTGGTACGTCGACACCAAGGAGCAGCTGGTCGAGCTGATGGTCGACCGGATCTTCGCCGAGCAGCGCGCCCCCGTGGGCGACGACTGGCGGTCCCGGCTGCGGTCGATCGGCCAGGACACGCTGGCCATGTACCGGGCCCACCCGTGGTTCATCCAGGCGCTCGGCCGCCCGAGCACCCTGCCCGGCCCGGGGCAGCTGCGGTCAACCCGGCGGCCGGGGTGCTGACCCCGTACGCCGGGCACCCGGAGATCGACCGCTACCTGCGCGACACCCTGCTGGGCAACGGCCTGGACCACCTTCGATCGCTGGCCGGCCTGCGGCACCAGTTCACCGAGGACCGCTTCGCCAGCGGTCTCGAGGTCGTCCTCGACGGACTCGAAACTCGCATGGCCGGCCGGACCTGAAGCTTTACGCTCGGCGGCGTGGTGTGGAAGGTGCGGGCGTACGAGCCGGGCGATGAGCGGTCCTGGCTGCGATGCCGGGTTCTGGGGTTCCTCGATACGGCGTACTTCGATGACGTCTGGACCGCGAAGCCGTCGGCGAGTGGGCCGGACCTGGTGGCGGTGGACGGGGACGGGACGGTCGCCGGGATTCTGACGACGAGTGTTCGGCCGGGTGCGGCCACTGTCGACACCGTGGTGGTGCATCCGGACTTCCGGCGGCAGGGGATCGGGCGGGCGCTGCTCGATGCCGTGGTCGCTCCTCTGCGCGCGGGTGGCGTGGCCGAACTTGACGCCTGGACGCGCGACGACGTGGGCACCTTGGGCTGGTATCGCGGCATGGGGTTCGCGGAGGACAGCCACTACCTGCACGTTTATGCGAATCGGTACGCCGATGGGGCGGAGCCGGAGCGTGCGGAGCTCAGTGCGCGGCCGGGGCTCAAACTGATGGCCGGGTTCCTGCACGGGACGATGGCCGACGAAGCGTGGGCTCGGGCGAACTTTCGGCGGGTGCATGTGTGCCGGCGGTTCGTGCTACCGCTAACTTCGGGGGATGGCTGAGCCTCGGGTGTTGGTGGTCGGGCTGGATCCGCGGCGGGTGCCGGGGCCGTGGGATCCGGAGCCGGTGGTCGCAGGCATCGAGGCCGGGCGGGCGCGGTTCGCCGAGGCCGGTGTGGCGGCGGAATTCTGCCTGGTCGGGCTGGACGGCAGCGACGACGTCGAGGCCGTGGTGGCGGCGGCGCTCGCGCGGCAGCCGTGGGAAGTGGTGGTGGTCGGCGGCGGCGTCCGCGGCGATGTGCAGCTGTTCGAGCGCGTGATCAACCTGGTGCGGCGGCACGCGGCGGGGGCGGCTATCGCGTTCAATGAGACGCCGACCGACACGTACGAGGCGGCGGTGCGCTGGCTGCGGGGATCACTGCGGGATCTGGTGGCCGGGATCGAGCCGGGGGACGACCTCGAGGCGGCGCATCGCGAGCAGGCGTTGGAGTGGCTGGGGCGGACCGATGACGTGTATCGGCGGGCCAAGCCGGCCACGCCGGATCAGCACCTGGTGTCGTACGTCGTGCCGGTCGATCCGCGCGACGGGGCGATCCTGCTGGTGGATCACGTGAATGCGGGACTCTGGCTGCCACCGGGCGGGCATGTCGAACCGGACGAGGATCCGCTGGTCACGGCTCGGCGCGAGATCGGCGAAGAGCTTGGGCTGGACGGGTCGAGTGTGTCGCCGGAGCCGGTGTTCATCACCGTGACGCGTACGGTCGGGACGGACTCGGGGCACACCGACGTGAGCCTCTGGTATGTGCTGCCGTGTTTCAAGGAGCAGCCGCTGGTGGTGGACGAGGGCGAGTTCCACCGGGTGCGTTGGTGGTCGCGGGACGACCTGGCGGCGGCCGACCCGGGCCGGTTCGACCCGCACTTCTTCCGCTTCCTCACAAAGTTGGCAGCCGGAAATGCCTGATGGCAAGGTCGGCGACCGCCTGCGGTGACAGCGTCGTGTTGTCGATCCGGAGGTGGTCGTCGCGGCCGTCGAACTCAGTCGTCGAGTTGAGCTTGTAGTCGGCGTCGGCCCGCAGCAGCAGCTCGCGGGAGCGGTCGAGGTCGCGTTTCGACGGTTTCTCGGCCAGGCGGTCGGGGCCCAGGTTGCGGTCGAGGCGAGCAGCCTGGGCCGCCTTCAGCTCCAGGTAGCGCACGCGGGCGTTGCGCCGCAGGAACGGCTCGGCGTAACCCGCCACGGCTTGCGCATCGCCCGGATGGTCGAAGGCCCACACGTACGTGAAAACCAAGCCGGGCAGATCGCTGGCCGCGACTTCCTCCAGGACGCCCGTACGGAAGCTTTCGACGAGGCGGTGAAAGGCGGGAGTTCCGAAATCGAAGAAGCGCAGGACCGGTTCGATCGTCAAGTGATTGTGGAAGACGCGGTAGCCGGTGCGGGCGGCTACGGCCTGGCCGACCGTCATCTTGCCGACGGCCGGCGGTCCGATGATGAAGAGCAGGTCGGCCATGCGGTCAGAAGGTGGCGATCGGGTTGACCGGGCTGCCGGACGTGCCGGCCAGGCGGACCGGCGCGACGGCGAGCTGGAAGTCCCACTGGCCGAGCTCGGTCGCCGTGGCCGCGCACGCCTCGAGGTCGCAGTTGTCGAGCAGCCACAGACCCATCGCGACGAGGCTGACGGCGTGGATCGGCATCAGCACGTCGTCGAACCCGGACGGCTGAACGTCCTGCGGGGTGTCGGCACCGATCAGGGCGACGCCACGTTCGTGCAGCCAGGGCAGGCAGGACGCGTGCCAGCCGGCCTGCTCGACACCGCTGTGCGGCCCCGCCTCATGCCTGGAAAGGCCTTGGCCCGTACGCAGCAGAACCGCATCGCCGGACCGGACCCGCACACCTTGGCGACGCTCGGCCGCCTCGAGATCTTCCGGGAAAACGCCCTGCCCCGGCTCGAGCCACGGCACATCACGAACCGCGGCCACGTCGAGCAGAACACCTCGCGTGACGATCCCGTCGGCCGCCGCCGTGACAGCCGCCCACGCCGAACCCGTCTCGGTATCGACCAGCGAATGCGACCGGCCGTTGTACATGTGGCCGTCCCAGAACAGGTGGCACGGCGAATCGAGGTGGGTGATCGTGTTGCCGTGGAACAGCATGCCGAGCCGCTCGTTCGAGAAACCCCAGCGCCGGTCGGCGTAAAAGCGCTCCGGCATGTTCTCGGCGCCCGGCATGTCGGCCGCGCACGGGCAACTCGTCGTCGACCGCTCCATCTCTTGCGGGGCGGCGACCTCCCACGCGCACGACACGCTGCGGCCGTGCCGGACGGCCCGCGCCGCGGCCAGGCGGACCTCGTCGGTGATCAGGTTCAGGGTGCCGAGCTCGTCGTCGTCGCCCCACCGGCCCCAGTTCGACAGCTTGTCGAAGTACCCGAGCAGGTCGGCCGTTTCGGTCATGACGCACGATAACCCGTCGTCAGCTCAGGGCGCGGTACAGCAGCAACAGGCCGATGGCCGTGCCGAAGGTGACGATCACCGCCCGGAGCACGTGCGACGGCATGCGGCGGGCCAGCTTCGCTCCGGCATAGCCGCCGACCACCGTGGCCGGCGCCAGGATCAGCACGGCCAGCCAGTTGACCGGCGCGAAGACGGCGAAGATGAGCAGGGTGACCAGGCCGACGGCGGCCGACAGCACGTTCTTCAGGGCGTTGATGCGGTTGAGCGGCTCGTCGAGGATCAGGGCGAGGGCGGCCACGTACATGACGCCGAGCGCGGCCCCGAAATACCCGCCGTAGATTGCCCCGACAAAGACCACCGCCTGCAGGGAGAGGAAAGCGCGGCGCGGTGACATGTGGCGGGGGTGACCGACCAGACCGCGCAGCCGCTCCTGGAAGGCGAGCGTGGCGGCGGCGCCGAGCACCAGGAAAGGCACGATCAGTTCGAACGCGCGGGCCGGGGTGAGCAGCAGCAGGGCACAGCCGGCGGCGGAACCGAGAACGCTGGTGGGCAGGATCCGGACCAGGCGGGCGCGCTGATCGCTGAGGTCGGCCCGACTGCCGGCCACGCTCGACACGTACCCGGGAAAGACCGAGATCGAGTTGGTGACGTTGGCCGCCACCGACGGCAGGCCGGTGGCGATCAGGCTCGGGAAAGTGATCAGCGAGCCACCGCCGGCGATCGCGTTCATGCCCCCGGCGGCCAGGCCGGCCACCACCAACAGGGCGACGTGTGGGAGATCCATGGTGAGGTCCAAACTACGGCCCCGTACGATGGAAGGCGCGACGGACGAGTCGGCCAGGCGGTCGCGTCGGCGCCCCCAGGGGTGCCGCCGAGGAACGTCCGGACTCCGCAGAGCAGGGTGGTTGTTAACGGCAACCCGGGGCGACCCGCGGGACAGTGCCACAGAGAACAGACCGCCGGCCCTAGGGCCGGTAAGGGTGAAACGGTGAGGTAAGAGCTCACCAGCACCCCGGGCGACCGGGGTGGCTAGGTAAACCCCACCCGGAGCAAGGCCAAGCAAGGCCACAGCCGCAAGGTCGTGGCCGGCGCAAGCGTTCGAGGGCGGCTCGCCCGAGCTTGCGGGTAGGCCGCAAGAGCCGAGCCGGCAACGGCCGGCCGAGATGGATGACCGCCCATGGCGACCTCCGGTCGCCAGGACAGAATCCGGCGTACAGGCTGACTCGTCCGTCGCCCACCTGGTCATGGTGGTCGTTGTGGGCTTGACAATCCTGACGCCTGAGTGGCGGTCGCCGAGCAGCACAATGAGGACGACCCGAAAGACGCCGAGATGGTTGGCGAGTACGGCGACGAGCCGGTGGTGATCTCGCTCTACACCGGGGTGCTGCTGGCCTCCAGCCTCACGCTGGTGTGGCTGGCTTTCGCGCTGCACCGGGCCGATCCGGCCCGCGACCGGCCCGGCCTCGAACAGCTGATCGGCAACGCCGCGGGGCTGTCGCTGGCCTTCGTGCTCGTCCTCGCACGTCGGATGACCAGCGCGACGCGCCGGAGGACCGCGGCGGACCGCGTCAGCCCGTGAAACTGGTCGGCGTCGGCCACTTGGCACCCCGAAGCGGCGCGACACGGCCTCGGGCGCGTCACCGCGGTCCGTATGCGCCGCCCGTAGGCAAGCCGAAAACCGAGATCGTGCACTGCCTCGAGCGCTACATTCCTCGGGAAGTCCTCATCCTGCTCAGCGCGCCGGGAGCGAGTTGTGACGATCAAGAAGACCGGTGGGGTGTGGCGCGGTGACAGCCTCGATGACCTCACCGCATACCTCCGTGAGTACCGGGCCGGCGGCTACCCCGTCCAGCACGTCAAGGAAGTCACCTGCCGCCAGTGTCAGCAAGGTTCCTTCCGCGTTCTCGTGGACGACGAGCAGGGTTGCGCACTGACGATCTGCCTCGGCTGCGGGACGACGGAGCCCCTCGCCGACAGCAGTGATCAACTGGACGGCGCCGAACTCGGCGAGTGCGCCTGTCCCTGCGGAGGCGAGACGTTCGCCGTCGCGGTCGGCTTCGCCATGACCACCGACGACGAGGTCCGGTGGATCAGCGTGGGCCTGCGCTGCCTCACCGACGGCACTCTTGGCGTCTACAGCGACTGGAAGATCGACTACGCGCCCACCGCGCACCTGCTCGCCGGCGGGTGATCCGACAGAAAGGGCCGACTCGTCCGTCGCCGTCCTATGCAAGTAGGGCCTGGAGGTGTGGGAGCCGGTCGAGCAGGTCGGGGAGGCCGCGCACGCCGTTGCGGGCGATGTCGTGGGACAGGGCCAGCTCGGGGCCGGTGGACTGCTCGACACCGGCGAGGCAGCGGAGGATGTTCCACCGGACGTGGCTGAGCCGGCCGCCGATCAGGTACACGAACCAGCTCGGGCCGGGTGGGGGTAGTGCTCCACCGGCGGCTTCGTAGCCGTCGAGGACCGTACGGAAAATGGCGGGTCGGATGTCGTCGAAGCCGGGGCCTTTGGCCAGGCTCAGCGCGGTCGAACCGAGTTCGCCGGACAGGTCGAGCAGGCCAGAGAGTTCCCAGTCGAGTAGCACCGGGCGGCCCTCTCGGGCGAGCAGGTTCCACGGCTGGATGTCGCGGTGGGTCAGCACGACCGGGCCCGGCCGCTCGCAGGTGTCGACGAAGTGGGCGATCGCCAGGAACGTCTCGACCTGGGCGGTGAGTTCGGCGGCCCACGGCTGGCCGGTCGCCGTGGCCCGCTCGGCCAGCTCGGGCCAGTCGCGTGCCACCGGTTCCTCGACCGCTTCTTCGGTCCACGGGACGTCGAGTGCGTGGAGGCGCGCCAGGATCTCGCCGATCTCGAAGGCGTACGCCGGAGGCACTGGCGCTTCTGGGATCTTCTCGCCCTCGGCCCACCGATGAACCAGCATGTCGTCACTCGCCGAGATCGGCTCGGGCATCGGGATGCCGGCTTCGAAGGCCGCCCGCTCGAACCGGAACACCGCCTCGGCGTCATAGGCCGAGCGGCGGTCGAGGACGTTCAGCTCCTTCACGGCGAACGACCCCTGATCGGTGTCGAGCCGGTACATCCGGTTGGCGTACCCGCCGCCGATCCGGATCATCGGGCCGAGGGGAGTGCCGAGCCGCGAGAGATCCACTTCAGGGCCGTGGCCTCGAGGTGACCACCTCGGTGTCGGGGTCGTGGGGGATGGAGGTGCTGACGAGGATGTCGGCTCTGTCCCAGGGGCGGTCGTCGAGGAGGAACGGGACCTCTTCGGCCTCCCATTCGTCCCAGTTCTGCAGGGCGCCGGCTTCCGTTCGGCCCTCGGTGGCTATGTCTCGGCGGATGCCTCTGGCTTTCGCCTCTTCGTAGTCGGACTGGACCCAGATGGCTACGTCGACGTGGGGGGCCAGGGAACGGCGGGAGACTCCGACGCCCTCGATGATCAGCGTTGTGGTGCCGGCGGGGACAACGATGTGGCCTTCGCGGCCCAGGCGTTCCCAGGCCGGCAGGCGGTAGCGCACCGGGTCGCCGCGCCGGAAGGGCGTCAGGATGCCGTCGAGCATCAGGTCGTCCCAGCCGAAGCGGGAATGGTTCCAGGCCACGTCGTCGGAATGCACCACGGTTGCCTGCTCCAGCAGAGAGGCCAAGCGGGCGGCCAGGACCGTCTTGCCGCTTCCGCCGCGGCCGTCGACGGCGATGACCCGGGCCCCGGCCAGCGAGCGGGCGAACGCGTCGAGCGGATCGACCGTCCAGGGGCCGCCCTCCGGTTCGCCGGGCCCGAGGTTCATGCCAAGTCGGCCGGGTTCGTGTTGGCGCCGCACAGCAGCACGACGACCCGCTCGCCCTCGGCCGGCACGTAGGCGCCCGACGTCAGGGCGGCGTAGGCGGCGGCCGTGCCGTGCTCGACGGCCAGGCGGTAGTCGTCCCACAGACGGCGGCGGGCGTCCACGATGGCCTGATCGTCGACCAGCACCGACGGCGTCCGATGAGCGACTGCCATCTCGTACGCGATCCGGCCCACGCGCCGGGCGCCGAGCGAATCGGCCGCGACGCCCGACACCGGGACGTCGACCGGTTCGCCCGCGGCCAGCGCCGAGTGCAGGGCCGACGCCGTCACCGGCTCGACCGCGACCACGCGCACCGCCGGTTCCAGCGCGGCGATGACCCCGGCGATCAGGCCGCCCCCGCCCACCGCGACCAGCACGGTGTCGAAGCCGGACGGGATCTGGTCGAGCAGTTCCAGGCCCAGCGTCCCGTTGCCGGCGACCATGTTCGGGTCGTCGTAGGCGTGGCAGAAGAGCGCGCCGGAATCCCGTGCCGCGACGACGGCGGCGGCGTAGGCCTCGGCGTACTCGTTGCCGACCTGCACCACCCGGGCGCCCAGCTTGCCCAGCTTGGCGACCTTCACGGCCGGCGCTGTCACCGGAACAAAAACTTCGGCCGGTACGCCCAACTCGCGCGCCGCGTAGGCCGCGGCCAGCCCGGCGTTGCCACCCGAGGCGGCGACGATGCCCGCCACCGGCACGGCCGGAGCGGCCAGGATCTGGTTGACCATGCCGCGCGTCTTGAACGAGCCCGCGTGCTGCACCTGCTCGAGCTTGAACCAGAGGTTGTCGTCCGCCTGCATGACCGGCGTCCGGCGCACCCGGCCCTCCAGGCGGGAAGACGCCGCCCGTACCGCAGAAGTCTCGATAATCATCGCCTTGAACTCTAGGCGATGCTCCAGCTCATGCGCCGCGACGTCATGGGAGCGGGGGTGCGTTCACCGACCAGACGGGCGAGGTCGAGTAATCGGTTCGAGAAGCCCCACTCGTTGTCGAACCAGCCGCGCACCTTGACCCCGCCGTCGGCCGTGGTCTGCGTGCCGGACGGGTCGAACAGGCACGACGCCGGGTTGTTCTTGACGTCGATCGAGACGGTGGGGTCGGGGTCGTACGCCAGCACTCGGCGCAGCGGGCCGGCGGCGGCCTCGGCCATGGCCCGGTTGACCTCTTCGACGCTGACCGGGCGGTCGGTCGTGCCGGAGAGTTCGGCCAGCGAGCCGATCGGGGTGGGCACGCAGTAGTAGCTGTAGCGCATCTCGCCGATCTCGGGCAGCGCCACCCGCACCAGGTCACCGACCACGTAGTTGTGCGGAATGATGCTCTCGCCGGTGGCCCGGCCCAGGCGCGGGTCCTCGCGCGAGGTGCCGATCACCGAGTCCTGCGCCTTCTGCCAGCCCTGGGTGGCCAGCACCACCGACGTGTTCACGCTGTGCAACCCGAACCGGTCGAGCAGCACCTTGGCCATGACGGTCAGCGCGTTCACGCCGCACGAGCCGGGGGAGACGACGTCGTGCTGCTCCGGGTCGTACGTGGTGTGGTTGGCCCCGAACATCAGGAACGCGTCCGGCTCGTCGGCCGACGCGCTGATCACGACCTTGCGGGCGCCGCCGTGGGTGATGTGCGTGCGGGCCAGCGTGCCGGCCCGGAACCGGCCGGTGGCCTCGACCACGACGTCCACCCCGGCGTCGGCCCACGGAATGCGTTCGGGCCGTTCATGGTGGAACGCGCGGATGGCATGGTCATTGACCACCAAATGATCGGCGCGGGCCGTGACGGTGCCCGGAAATGCGCCGCGAATGCTGTCGCGGCGCAGCCCGTAGGCCATTTTCTCGGTCGAGGCGAGGTCGTTGACGGCGGCAATGGATACGCCGAGATCGGGTGACGCGGCGACTATGCGCGCCAGGCTGCGGCCGATCCGCCCGAATCCGTTGATGCCGATCGTGACACTCATCGAACGTTCTCCTCGGCCGATCCGACGCTGCTCCCGCGCGCCCGGGTCACCAGACACCCGGGGTTACATCCCCGACACTATGAGTCGTGCAACTTGCACGTCAACGCACGGAGCGTCACACCTGTCCATGATCGACGGTCGGCTCCGGTATCCACGATCGTCTTCGTGCCGGTCCACCTGCTGCTTTTCGCCCGGCCGCGGACAACGGGGTCTGCGCCTTTCGGACGAGGTCTGCGTAAATCGGCCAGTGAGGATTCGTGTGAAACAATTCATCCCCCTCGGGCGCGTTTTCCGGGAATCGATCAATGGCTGGCCGCAATCACCCGAGTGAGTGCCCCGTGCAACGACTCCAGTTCCTCGATTGGCATACCCAATCGGGCGACGATCGCGGGCGGGATCTTTTCGGCTTCGGCCCGCAGGGCGCGCCCCCGGTCGGTCAGGGTCACCGCGAGGCTGCGCTCGTCGCCGGGGTCGCGCTGGCGGTCGACGTACCCGATGGCCTCGAGTCTCTTGAGCAGCGGCGAGAGGGTGCCCGGGTCGAGCTGGAGCAGCCGGCTGAGATCACGGACGGACAGCGGCGCGTTCTGCCAGAGGGCGAGCATCACCAGGTACTGCGGGTGGGTCAGGCCCATCGGCTCGAGCAGCGGGCGGTAGAGCGCCACCACGCTGCGTGAGGCCACCGACAGGGCGAAGCACACCTGGCGCTCCAGTTCGAGGGGGTCATCGGCCATCCCTTCAGCGTAGCGATTAGTTGGTGCCCCAACGATCCACGGTGAGGACCGCGCCGAGCAGAGTGAGCAGGATCCCGGTGAACCACAGCATGGAGGTCGTCGCGGCCACGTACTGACCGGCCAGGCCCAGCCCCAGCACCGGCCCGACGAGGCCGAGGTACGCGATGAGGAACAGCCCGGCCAGGCTTTCGCCGCGCTGGTGGGCCGGGGCGCCGGCCGCGATCGTGCCGACCGCCGACTTGAACAGGATGCCCGCTCCGGCCCCGGCGATCGCGCCGCCGATCAGGAACAGCGGGAGCGACGCGGCCTCCATGCCCGTGGCCAGGACGATCAGACCCGCCGCCTGCGCGGCCAGACCGCTGACGAACCGGGTGCGCGGGGTGAGCCGTCCGCTCAGGGCCTGGCTGGCGGCGCCCGCGCCGAAGACGACGAACACGGTCACGCCGGCCAGCAGGCGGCTCGGGTAGTGCAGGGCGCCGGCCACGAAGCTGGGCGCGAGCGAGGTGAACAGCCCGAACACGGCGAACGCGGCGAAGGCCGAGGCGGTGGCGACCAGCACGGTGCGCTTGTGACCGGCGATCCGCACGCCCTGAGGCCGGTACCTCGGCCGGACGGCGGGCGCGGTCACCGTCTCGGGCGCGGCCGCGACGGCGACGACGCTGAGCGCCAGCAGGAACAAGAAGACGACGTACGGCGTACGCAGGGGAGAGGTGACGAACTGGGCCAGCGCGCCCGCGACCAGCGTGCCGGCGCCAAGCCCGCCCAGGTTGGCGGCCGACGACACCACCCCGAACCGCGTCCCGGCTGCTTCGGGCCGGTGTGCCTTGTGCAGTTCCAGCAGGTACGCCGTGGCGGTCGCGGTGAGCATGCCGACGCCCAGCCCGGTCAGGAACCGGGCGACGATCAGCCCCGGCAGCGCCGTCCAGGTGAGGAACAGCACGCCCGCCAGGAGTTCCAGCCCGAGCGAGGCCTGCAGGACGCGGTGGCGCCCGGTCCAGTCGGAGACGTGCCCGGCGAGCAGCAGGCTGGTGATCACCCCGATCGCGTACACGGCGAAGACCACGGTGACGGTGAACGCGGAGAAGCCGTCCGCGCGCTGGTAGAGCGGGTAGAGCGGGGTCGGCACGGTCGAGAAGGCGAGCGCGACGAGATAGACGGCGGCGATCAGCCAGAAGCCACGGCCGTGGCGCGGCGAGCCGATTTGCTTCTCCGGAGCCCGGAGCGGGGTCAAGACGGTCATGGCTTGAGAGTGCGTCGCCCGATCATCAACACCAACGATGATCGATGCTGACTACAATCACGAATCGTGCTGGAACTGCGCCACTTCGAGTACTTCGTCGCCGTCGCCGAGGAACGCAACTTCACCCGGGCCGCGGCCCGCCTGCACGTCGTCCAGTCCGGCGTCTCGGCGGTGATCAAGGCGATGGAACGCGAGCTGGGCGCCCGCCTGCTCGACCGCACCTCCAAGCGGGTCGAGCTGACCGACGCCGGTCAGGCGCTGCTGCCGCGGGCACGGGCCGCGCTGGACGCCGTCCGCGAGGCCCGGGACGCGGTCGACGAGGTGCGCGGCGGCCTGCGGGGAACGGTGCGCATCGGCACGCTGACCTCGGTCGGCCTGATCGACGTGCCGGCCCTGCTGGGCGCCTTCCACCGCGAGCACCCGAACGTCGGCCTGCGGCTGCACGTCTCGCCGCGCGGCTCGGTGGGTCTGCTCGACTGGCTCGCCGACGGCACGCTCGACCTGGCCATCGTCTCGGCCCCGGGCCGCCCGCCGGCCGGCATCCGGGTGCGGCCGGTCGGCGCCCGGCGGCTCGAACTGGTGCTGCCCGCGGGACATCGGCTGGCCGACCTGGCCGAGGTGCGGGTGGCCGACCTGGCCGGCGAGCCGTTCGTCGACTTCCCGGCCGGCTACGGCAACCGCACGGTGATCGACAAGGCGTTCGCCGACGCCGGGGTGCAGCGGCACGTCGCGATCGAGGTCACCGACATCGCGACCGGCGCGAGCTTCGTGCGGGAAGGCCTCGGGGTGGCCATCCTGCCCCCGTTCGTGGTGCCCGACGACCGTACGGGCCTGGTGATCCGGGACGTGGCCGGCGCCGACCTGGAATGGCCCCTCGGGCTGGCCGTGTCCGCCCTGCGCAGGCCGAGCGCCGCGGCCCGGGCCCTTCTCGCCCTCATCGACGAAAAGGTCGGTTAGCCCGAAACGGTCCCATGACTGCTTTTCGTCCGTAAAGCTGCAAGAGTGACAGAGCAACAACCGGCCGAGTCGGTGCTGCGGTTCCGGCGCTTCGCGCTGGCCGTCTGCGTGATCGGCGTGCTCGTCCAGCTCGGCCTGACCGCGTACTACCTCGGCATGGGACACAAGGCGCAACCCCGCGACGTGCCGGTGGGCCTGGTCTCGGCCGCGGACGACCGGGCCCAGGTGGCGGGCCTGCTCACCCAGCGGGGCTATTTCAAGGTCACCGACTACGCGACGGCGGACGACCTCGAGATCGCCATCAAACGCCGCGACGTGTACGGCGGGGTCGACATCACCGGCACCCAGCCGCACCTCTATGTGGCCTCGGCCGCCGGTCCGGCCGCGGCCAACCTGTTGCGCACCACCTTCACCACTGTCGTGCAGCAGCAGACGGCCGCGACGCTGGCCCAGCTGGCCAAGTCGGCCGAGCGCATCGCCGTCTCGCGGGCCCAGCAGCTCAACTCGCCGCCGCCGATCACCGACGTGGTGCCGCTGCCCGACGACGACGTCAACGGCGTCTCGCTCGGCTTCCTCAGCCAGGCCCTCGCGCTCGGCGGAACAGTGGCTTCGATGGGGCTCGGCCGTCTCATCCCGCGCACCCGTCGCTCCTGGCGCCGCGGCATCGCGCATGTGAGTACGTTGATCGTCTACGCGGTGGCCTCGGCCGCCGTGGTGCTGTGGTCGATGGGCTGGTTCGGCGTGGGCGTCACCGCCGACCGGGGCGAGATGCTGGCCATCTTCTCGCTGATCTCGCTGGCCATCACGGCGTCCACGGCCGGCGCGGTGGCGATCTTCGGTGCGCCCGGCGCGGTGATCGGCGCGTTGTACTTCACGCTCGGCACTGTCATCTCGGGAGCCAGCATCCTGCCCGAGTTCCTGCCCGCCTTCGGGCGCGTGCTCGGCGGGAATCTGCCCACGGGGGCCGGGGTCCAAGCCGTACGGGACAATTTGTACTTTCCCGCCGCCGAGATCAGCCACCATCTGATCGTGCTGGGCCTGTACGCCGGCATCGGCGCCGCGGTCGTGCTGATCACCAACATGCTGCCCAACCGCCGCAACCAGACCTCCGAGGTCGAACTCGACCTGGCCCACCGCCTCGAGGGCGCGGAACGACGAGAACCTGTGAACCTTCTGTAGCCACTCAGGTTTCCGCGCGGGTGCCGAACAGGAGTTCGTGGGAATCGAGAGAGTGGGCTCGCGGATCGCGGACATCCAGAGCCGCATGATCGCGCTGCAGACGCAACAAGCCGGCCGCAACGTGCAGCAGCAGCCGGCCACATCGGCCTCGGGCGCCGAGGGCGGCACCTTCGCGAACGCGCTGGAGAACGCGGTCGCGCAGACTTCCACCGCCAATAAGTCCTACTCGCTGAACAGCAAGGGCATCCCGACCGAACTGGCCTCGTACGGCAACGGGCGCATCCCGGCGGCCGCGCTCGAGCAGGTGGGCACCACCCGGCACAAGCTGTGGGCGCCGGCCGCCGAGTCGCTGAACCGGATGATCGCCGATGCCAAGCGCGAAGGCGTGCACATCGGCATCACCGACTCCTACCGCCCGTACGCCGAACAGGTCGATCTGGCCCGGCGCAAGGGCCTCTACTCCCAGGGCGGGCTGGCGGCCAAGCCCGGCACCAGCGAGCACGGCTGGGGCATGGCCACCGACCTCGACCTGAACTCCAAGGCGCAGACGTGGATGCGGGCGAACGCCGAGAAGTACGGCTTCTCCGAGAACGTCCCGCGCGAGCCCTGGCACTGGGAGTTCAAGCCCAAGTCCGCCTAGACCCTGGCCACGATCTCCCCGTGCAGCAGTGACATCCAGCCGTCCGGGTCGGCGGCCCACTGCTGCCAGGCGGCCGAGATGCGGGTCAGGTCGTCGCGGGTGGCGGCGCCGGTGCGCTCGGCCGTGTCCGCCATCTGCGACTTCAGGATCCGGTCGGCCCACATGCCGCCCCACCACTGACGATCGGCCGGGGTCGCGAAGCACCACGTGCTCGACGTCGCCGTCACGTCGGTCAGCCCGGCCGCGTGGGCCCAGGCCAGCAGCCGGCGCCCGGCGTCGGGCTCGCCGCCGTTGCCCCGGGCCACCCGCTGATACAGGTCGAGCCACTCGTCGAGCGCGGGCAGTTGCGGATACCAGGTGAAGGCCGCGTAGTCGCTGTCGCGGACACCGATGATGCCGCCCGGCCTGGTGACGCGGCGCATCTCGCGCAAGGCGGCCACCGGGTCGCCGACGTGCTGCAGCACCTGATGGGCGTGCACAACGTCGAACGTGTCGTCGGCGAAGTCGAGGCGGTGCACGTCGCCGACGGCGAAGTCGACGTTGGTGAGCCCGCGCCGGGCGATCTCGGCCCGGGCCAGGTTCAGCGCGTCCTCCGTCACCTCCAGGGCGGTCACCCGGGCCGGGGTGACGAGGCTCGCGAAGTCGCCGGTGATCGTGCCGGGACCGCAGCCGATGTCGAGCACCGTCACGCCGGAGGAAAGATGCGGCAGCAGGTACTCCGCCGAATTCTCTGCGGTGCGCCAGCGGTGTGAGCGCAAGACCGATTCGTGATGACCGTGGGTGTACGTCGCCATGTCCCCGACGCTATGCCCGCCGTCCCCTAATGTGGGACAACTTTCTCGTCATGTGGAACACGGACGAGTAACTGATTTCTCCGTACGCAGATCAAGCCGTACTTTTGTCGCCATGAGGATCGGCATTGTGGGCGCGACGGGACAGGTGGGCGGCGTCATGCGGCGCATCCTGGCCGAGCGCGAGTTTCCGTTGGGTCAGCTCCGTCTCTTCGCGTCCGCCCGCAGCGCGGGCCGCACCCTGCCGTGGGGTGACAGCGAAGTGACGGTCGAGGACGCGTCGACCGCCGACTACAGCGGCCTCGACATCGTCCTGTTCTCGGCCGGCAAGGGCAGCTCCAAAGAACTGGCCCCGCGGGTGGCCGAGGCCGGCGCCGTGGTCATCGACAACTCCTCGGCCTGGCGCATGGACCCCGAGGTGCCGCTGGTCGTCAGCGAGGTCAACCCGGACGCCGTGCACAACCGGCCCAAGGGCATCATCGCCAACCCCAACTGCACCACCATGGCCGCCATGCCGGTGCTGCGCCCGCTGCACGACGAGGCCGGGCTGGTCGCGCTGGTCGCCACCACCTACCAGGCCGTCAGCGGGGCCGGGCTGGCCGGCGTGAGCGAGCTCGACGAACAGGTGAAGAAGGTCGCCGACCGCGCCACCGAGCTGACCCACGACGGGTCCGCCGTGGAGTTCCCGGCCCCCCGCTCGTTCGCCCGGCCGATCGCGTTCAACGTGCTGCCGCTGGCCGGCTCGATCGTCGACGACGGCCGCGACGAGACCGACGAGGAGCAGAAGCTGCGCAACGAGAGCCGCAAAATTCTCGATCTGCCGTCGCTGCTCGTCTCCGGCACCTGCGTACGGGTCCCGGTCTTCACCGGCCACTCGCTGCAGATCAACGCCCGCTTCGCCCGCCCGATCACCCCGGCCCGGGCCCGCGAGCTGCTGGCGAACGCGCCCGGCGTCGAGCTGTCCGACGTGCCGACCCCGCTCCAGGCGGCCGGTCGCGATCCGTCCTACGTGGGCCGCATCCGCGCCGACGAGACGGTCGACAACGGTCTGGCGCTGTTCGTCTCGAACGACAATCTGCGCAAGGGTGCGGCGCTCAACGCCGTCCAGGTGGCCGAGCTGGTGGCCGCCTCGCTCTGACCTCACGCGCGTACCGCGAAACCGCCCCGGCTGTCCGGCCGGGGCGGTTTTTGTTGCCCTCGCCTCATCCTCCAATGTGGAAATCTAGGACTTTTTGCCCGAATCGGTGGCGGATGGTCGGTTTGAGGTGCAGAGTGATTGCATGAGCGACAGTGGGTCCGGCGGCGGCTACTTCTGGTGCCTCCGCCACCATCGAGTCGAGAGCGGCGACGACATCTGTCCTGCTCAATACCGACTTGGCCCCTACGCCACGGCCGACGAAGCTTCGCATGCCCTCGAGACGGTCGAGAAGCGCAACGCGGACTGGGACGCCGAGGATGCCCGCTGGAACGGGGAGGTCAGCTGACCGGGGCGCCGGCTTCCTGAGTCCACGCCGCCTCCAGCTTCGCAATCGATCGTTCTCTTACCGAACGTCGCAGTCTCCGTGCGGAGACGAGCCCGCAGCCATTCGCGCAGTCATTCGCAAGGAGGAAACACCCAGATGGCCGCTGCCAAAAAGGCCCCTCGTTTCGCCACCACGGCGGACAAAAACCGCATTTCGCGTACGGGGTCAAGCCAGTCCACGAAGTCGTCGGCGTCCGCCAAGTCGGCCGTGCCCGCCAAGTCGGCCGCGCCCGCCCGGTCGGCCGCGCCCGCCCGCAAGACAGCCACCACGGCGCGGGCCACCGCGGCCCGGCCCGCCGCGGCCAAGCCCGCCGCCGGCCGCGCCGCCGCGGCTAAGTCCACCGCTTCTCGGACCACGACGGCCGCTGCTCGGCCCGCCGCTTCTCGATCCGCCGCGGCCAAGCCCGCCGCCGCGCGGGCGACCGGTGCTCGGGCCGCCGCTGCTCGGCCCGCCGCTTCCCGAGCCGCCGCCAAGCCGACCGCGAAGCGACCCGTGACCCCGCGGCGCACCGCCGCCGCCTCCGAGCCCGGTCCGGCCACGACGACGGCGACCATCGCCGCGCCCAAGAAGAGCGTGACCAAGAAGACCGCGGCCACCAAGGCGGCGCCGAAGAAGACGACGACCAAGACGGCAGCGACCAAGGCTGGTGCGATGACGACTGCGAGCAAGAAGACCTCGGCCGCGAAGAAGGCGACCTCCGCGGCCAAGGCCGCCACCGCGTCCGGCGCGGCCGCCGCGCGCAACACGACGGCCGCGGCCAACAAGGCGGCTGCCACCAGCTCCAAGGCCGGCTACAACCGCAGCTCCACGGCGGCGGCCAACAAGGCGGCGGCGTCCAGCGCGAAGTCGGGCACGGGCCGGGCCACGGCGTCGGCCGACCGCACGTCGGCGGCGTCGGCCAACCGGGCCGCGGCCACGTCGGCCAAGGGCGCCAAGTCGACGGCGGCGGCCAAGAAGGCGACCGCGTCGAAGGCCGGAGCGGCGTCGAAAGGCGCGGCAGCTTCGAAGTCCGCGGCGGCGTCGAAGGCGGCACCGGCCAAGGCCGCCGCCAAGAAGACGGCCGCCAAGGCGACCGCGACCAAGACGGCTGCGACGAAGGCGACGGCGACCAAGGCGACGGCGGCCAAGAAGACCGCGACCAAGGCGACCGCGAGCAAGACGGCCGCGAAGGCGACGGCGACCAAGGCGACGGCCGCGAAGAAGACCGCGACCAAGGCCACCGCGGCCAAGAAGACGGCGGCGAAGAGCACCGCGGCCAAGTCGGCCCCGGCGAAGAAGGCGCCCGCCACCAAGGTCGCCGCCAAGAAGGCCCCGGCCAAGAAGGCGTCGACGGCCAAGGCGGCCCCCGCGAAGAAGGCGACGGCGACCACGGCCCGCAAGGCCGCGCCCACCAAGTCGCTCGGCCGCACGGCGGTCGAGGGCGCCGCGGCCACCCGCCCGGCCGGCGGCTCGCGCGCGGCGAGCGGCTCCCGCTCGGCGGTGGCGAAGGTGGCCGGCCTGAGTCCGGTCGCGTCCCGCGGTGGCAACAAGCCCGCGGCCACGCCGACGGCCAAGCGCAGCACGGCCAACGAGGCCGGGGCGACCCGCAGCCGGGCCACCCGCACGGCCAACGCCCCGCGGGCCGGCGCCACCGCGAAGAACTCGTCGACCAACGCGGCGCGGGTCAAGCGGGCCGGCTCGGCCGCCGCCGCCCGCCAGGCCGCGCTGGGCAACACCCCGGCCGCGGACATGATGGACGCCGCCCCCGCCCCGGCCCGCAAGACGGCCGCTCGCCG
The DNA here is from genome assembly GCF_026626335.1 of Paractinoplanes pyxinae. Lineage (GTDB taxonomy): Bacteria > Actinomycetota > Actinomycetes > Mycobacteriales > Micromonosporaceae > Actinoplanes > Actinoplanes pyxinae. Next base: position 346,516 of record NZ_JAPNTZ010000010.1, read on the forward strand.
CAGCCGCTGAACCAGCACCGCACGTCGAGGGGTCGCGCCGTCCGGCGCGGCCCTTCGCGCTTTCCTGCCGGTGTACGTCGCACCTGGTAGGAATGAGCCGTGCCGATCAGACGGGTGTGGGCTCCGCATATCGACTTCGCCGGGCTGCGACGGGAGCTGAAACTGCCGGAGGGGTTCCCGTCCGAGGCGCTGGCCGAGGCCGAGGCCGCGGCGGGCCAGCCGTTGCCGCCGGTGGCCGACCGCACCGACGTGCCGTTCGTGACGATCGACCCGGCCTCGTCGAAAGACCTCGACCAGGCCATGCACCTGAGCCGGCGGCCCGGTGGCGGCTACCGGGTGCTGTACGCGATCGCTGACGTCGCCTCCTACGTGACTCCGGGCGGCGCGCTCGAGGCCGAGACCTGGGTGCGCGGCCAGACCATCTATCTGCCCGACGGCCGCATCCCGCTGCACCCGCCGGTGCTCAGCGAGGACGCGGTCAGTCTGTTCCCCGACGTCGACCGGGCCGCCGTGGTGTGGACGATCGAGCTCGACGCCGACGGCGCCACCACCTCGGTGGCGCTGGAACGGGCGCGGGTGCGCAGCCGGGCCAAGCTGAGCTACGAGGACGTGCAGAAGCAGGTGGACGCGGGCACGCCGCCCGAACCGCTGGCGCTGCTGCCCGAGCTGGGCACGCTGCTCGCGGGCCGGGCCACCGATCGCGGCGCGGTGAATCTGCCGCTGCCCGAGCAAGAGGTCGAGGAGCATCGCGGCGGCTGGCGTCTCGTGCTGCGCCCGCCCCTGGCCATCGAGGAGCACAACGCGCAGATCTCCCTGCTCACCGGCATGGCCGCGGCCGATCTGATGCTGCAGGGCGGCGTGGGATTGCTGCGTACGATGCCCGCCCCCAAGCCGGAAGCGGTAGCCAAGCTGCAGGCGGCCGCGAAGTCCCTCGGCGTGCTGTGGCCCGCCGGCGCGCCGGTCGGCACGGTCGTGGCCTCGGTCGACCCAGCGAGCCCGCGCGGGGCCGCGTTCCTCGATCAGGCGGCCGATCTGTTGCGGGGTGCGGCGTACACACCGTTCGACGGCACACCGCCCGAGATCACCGGCCACGGCGGGGTCGGAGCGCCGTACGCGCACGTGACGGCACCGCTGCGACGCCTGGCCGACCGCTACGCGACCGAGGTCTGCCTGGCCCTCGCGGCCGGCGAGACGATTCCGGAGTGGGCCCGGGCCGCCCTGCCCAAGCTGCCCAAGGCGATGTCCGAGTCCGACCGCGTGGCCGGCGCGGCCAACCGGGGCGCGATCGACCTGGCCGAGGCGGTGCTGCTGCACGGCCGGGTCGGTGAGGTGTTCGAGGCGGGCGTGCTCGACCTGGACGAGCCGTCGAAGAACCGCCCGCCCGGCGGCACCGTCGCGATCGACGAGCCGGCCGTGCGGGCGCGGTGCCTGGGCGCGCTGCCCCTGGGCGTACGCGTCCAGGCCCGCCTGGTCGAGGCCGATCCGGCCACCCGCAAGGTGGTCTTCGAGCAGGCCTAGGGATCAGTCCGGCGGTCCGACCGGGGCGCCCTGCGCGGCCGGGCTGTCGGCCGCCGCGCCGGGCACGCCGCCCTTCTCGTCCTGCTTGGTGGCCGGGTCTTTGTCGCTGTCCTCGGTCATGGCTTCGGGGGACATCGAGCCGGGGTCGGCGACGCTGTCGAGGTCGTCGTTCGGGTCAGTCATGCTCCTCGGATACCCGCGAACCGTTCGAGATCACCTGGTGGGCAAGGCGGGTCAGAGTTCGCCGGTCGGCGGCGGAGAGGCCGGCGACCAACGAGCTGATGTGCTCGGCGAAGACGGCCGCGCCCTCGGTGGCCAGCCGCTGCCCGGTCTCGGTGATGGACACGTGGGTCACCCGGCGGTCGACCGGGCTCGCCGTGCGCGTGACCAGTCCGCGGCGCTGCGCGCGGTCGACCAGCCCGCTGATCGAGGACTTGTCGAGGCCGAGGTGGCGGCCCAGCTCCTGCATCGTCGGCTCGTGGTCGCGGAGCACGCCGAGCAGCCGCACCTGAACCAGCGACAGATCGTGCTGCGCGCCGATCTCGGCCAGGGCGTTCTGCACGAGGAACGAGAGCTGGGCGAGCGCGTCCACGAGGTCGGTGTCGGTCACACGACGATCCTATCCGAGAAGGTTCGTGGTACAAACTAATTAGTACGTGTCACGAACCAATATGCGGAGGTGGATCGTCATGAAGATCGAAGCGGCGGTGGTGAGCTCGTTCGACCGGCCACCCGCCTATGAGCCGTTGGAGCTGCCCGAGCCGGTGGGCCCGGATCAGGCGGTGGCCGACGTGCTGGCGGTGGGGTTGCACCCGCGGGTGCGCAGCGGTGCGGCGGGCCGGCACTACACGAGCACCGGAAAGCTGCCCATGGTGCCCGGCATCGACGGCGTAGGACGGCTGGCGGACGGCCGGGTCGTGTACTTCGTGGCCGACGACGATCTGGTCGGCCCCATGGCCACCCGCACGGTGATCGACACCCGGCGCAGCATCGAGCTACCGACCGGCGCCGACGTCGCCCAGATCGCGGCGGCCATGAACCCGGCGATGTCGTCGTGGGTCGCTCTGCGCCGCCGTGTGCCTCTGCAGCCGGGCCAGTCGGTGCTGGTGCTCGGCGCGACCGGCAACGCGGGCGCGATGGCGATGCGGGTCGCCGAGCTGCTCGGCGCGGGCCGGGTAATCGGAGCGGCCCGCCGCCCATCCGGCGACGTAGTCGCCCTGTCCGATGTGGCCCAAGTGGCCGCCGAGGTCGATGTGGTGCTCGACTATTTGTGGGGCCAACCGGCGTCCGACGCGATGATGGCCATCCTCAAAGCCCGCGCCGATCGCAGTCGCGAACTCAACTGGATCCAGATCGGCTCGGTGGCCGGCCCGACGATCGACTTGCCGTCGGTGGCCCTGCGCTCCGCCAACTTCCGCCTGCAGGGCAACGGCCAGGGCGCCGTCTCACCACGCGCCTACCTGGCCGAACTGCCGTCCCTGATCGCCGAGATCACCGCCGGCCACCTGGCGCTGAAGACACGCAGCAAGCCCCTGGCCGACGTCGAGACCGTGTGGACGGCACCGGAAGCGCCGGGCGTGCGCACCGTCCTCACCCCGTGACCAGTCAGCCACCCCGCCCTCCCAGGGGCCCCCGACCCTACGGCGAATCTAGTTGTTTTCGCGCGCCGGCGACGGGCGTTGTCCACAGCCCTCGATACCGGGCAGCGAAGTTATCCACAGGTGACGCGACAGGGGTTGGCTTTTGGGCGCAACCACTCACGCACGTCGTCGTGGTGGGGTGAGCGTTCTGGACGCGCCAGCGGCCAGCTCACCCCGCCGCGACCCTCGGCGGGAGCGACGGTCTGTAACCCCCCACCCCGCTACGACATCTGCTTCTAGATCTTCATCTGCTTCTAGATCTTCAGAACGTGTGCTCCGAGGCAGGGAACTCGCCGCCGCGAACCTCAGCTGCGAACTGCTGAGTGGCCGAGGCCAGCGTGCCCGCCAGATCGGCGTACTGCTTGACGAAGCGCGGCATGCGGCCGGTGCGCAGACCGGCCATGTCTTGCCAGACGAGCACCTGGGCGTCCGTGTCGGGGCCGGCGCCGATGCCCACGGTCGGGATCGGCAGCTCCTTGGTGATGGTCTTGGCGACCTCGCCCGGCACCATCTCGAGCACGACGGCGAACGCGCCCGCCTCGGCCACCGCGCGGGCGTCGGCCAGCACCTCGGCGCCCTGCTGCTCGCGGCCCTGCACGCGGTAGCCGCCCAGCGTGTGCTCGCTCTGCGGGGTGAAGCCGACGTGGCCCATGACAGGGATGCCGGCGCCGGTCAGCGCCTCGATCTGGGCGGCGACGCGGCGGCCGCCCTCGAGCTTGACGGCGTGGGCGCCGCCTTCCTTCATGAACCGGACGGCCGTACGCAAAGCCTGCGTCGGGCCTTCCTCGTAGCTGCCGAAGGGCAGGTCGGCGACGATCAGCGCGGTCTTGGTGGCGCGCACCACGGCGCGGACCAGCGGCAGCAGCTCGTCGACGGTGATCGGCAGGGTGGTCTCGTGGCCGAACACGTTGTTGGCCGCCGAGTCGCCGACCAGCAGCACGGGCACGCCGTTCTGGTCGAAGATCGAGGCCGTGTACTGATCGTAGGAGGTCAGCATCGGCCAGCGGTCGCCGCGGCTCTTGGCGGCGATGAGGTCGCGGGTGCGTACCCGTCGGGTGGCCGGGCCACCGTACAGGGTCGGGATCTCCGACATCGTGTGCTCCTTCCCTCGAGGCCGCGCGGATTGCGGTCCCCGGGTCTGGATCCGATGGTCGCACTCCGGCCGAGGCCCCGGTCAGGGGTCAGTGGAGGTTTTCACACCGTGCCAGCGTAATGTCGGCGTAACCGGATCGGGGCAGACTGGCTCGTCAGGGCTTCATTACTAGGGGTGAACGTGGACCGACAGCAGGAGTTCGTGCTTCGCACTCTCGAGGAGCGCGACATCCGTTTTGTCCGGCTCTGGTTCACCGATGTGCTCGGCACGCTCAAGAGCGTGTCGGTCGCCCCGGCCGAGCTCGAGTCCGCCTTCGAAGAGGGCATCGGCATCGACGGCTCGGCCATCGAGGGCTTCGCCCGGGTCTTCGAGTCCGACATGGTGGCCATGCCCGACCCGACGACCTTCCAGGTCTTCCCGTTCGAGGGCGGGGCCAGCGGCGAGAGCGCCCGCATGTTCTGCGACATCCTGCTGCCCGACGGCAGCGCCGCCTGGGCCGACCCGCGCCACGTGCTGCGCCGCGCGCTGGCCAAGGCGGCTGAGAAGGGCTTCACCTTCTACACCCACCCTGAGGTGGAGTTCTTCCTGCTGCAGGACGGCCCGCTCGACGGCTCGGTGCCGATCCCGGTCGACACGGGCGGCTACTTCGACCACACCACCCACTCGGTGGCGCGTGACTTCCGCCGCCAGGCCGTGCTTGCGCTCGAGCGGATCGGCATCTCGGTCGAGTTCAGCCACCACGAGGTCGCGCCCGGCCAGCAAGAGATCGACCTGCGCTACGCCGACGCGCTGACCACGGCCGACAACATCATGACCTTCCGCCACGTGGTCAAAGAGGTCGCGCTCTCGCAGAACGTGCGGGCCACGTTCATGCCGAAGCCGTACACCGACCAGCCCGGCAGCGGCATGCACACCCACCTGTCGCTGTTCGAGGGCGAGCGCAACGCGTTCTACGACGGCGACGACCCGCAGAAGCTGTCCAAGACCGCGCGGGCGTTCATCGCGGGCCTGCTGGTGCACGCGCGGGAGTACACCGCCGTCACCAACCAGTACGTGAACTCGTACAAGCGCCTGTTCCCGCTGCAGCTGCCGAACGTGGTCACCGAGTCGCCGGCCTTCGTCAGCTGGGGGCACCTCAACCGCTCGGCGCTGGTGCGCGTGCCGGCGTTCGGCAAGCCCAACTCGGCCCGGGTCGAGGTCCGCTCGATCGACTCGGCCACCAACCCGTACCTGGCCTTCGCGGTCATGCTCGGGGCCGGCCTCAAGGGCATCGAGGAGGGCTACGAGCTGCCCCCCGGCGCCGAGGACGACGTGTGGTCGCTGTCGCCGGCCGAGCGCAAGGCGGCCGGCTACGAGGCGCTGCCCGAGAACCTGTCCGAGGCGATCGACGTGATGAGCAAGTCCGAGCTCGTCGCCGAGGTGCTGGGCGAGCACGTTTTCGACTTCTTCCTGCGTAACAAGACTGCCGAATGGGAGCAGTACCGGCGCGAGGTGACGCCCTATGAGCGGCAGCGTTACCTGGGCGCGCTGTAACTCCAGGTTCCTTTCGGTTTTCCGCTGCGGGAATGCACAGACGTAGCTACTGTCTTGTACGGTCTCTCCTGACGTCGCGTGACAAGGGAGAGGCCGTGCTTGAAGATCTGCTCGAGGGTGCTGGGCGCAGCATCGTATTCGGAATCGTCGGCATAGGGTTGATGGCCGTCGGCTACGTGCTCATCGACCTGCTCACCCCCGGCAAGCTGCGCGACCTGATCTTCGTGGAGCGCAACCCCAACGCGTCGCTGCTGCTCGCGGCCAACCAGCTGGGCATCGCCGCCATCGTGTTCACCGCGATCTTCACCTCCTACGACTCGTTCGGCCAGGGTTTGGCGTCGACGGTGCTGTTCGGCATCATCGGCATCGCCATCATGGGCCTGGCCTTCCTGGTGCTCGACTGGATGACTCCGGGCAAGCTGGGCGAGGTCATCTGCACCCCGGAACGGCACGGCGGAGCTCTCGTGAGCGCGGCCTCGCACTTCGGCGCCGCCCTCATCGTCTGCGCCTGCATCTCCTGAGCGCGATGGCACGCGACCCCGAGATCGAGTTGGTTCCGGTCACCGCGGAGAACTGGCGGGACTGCGCCGACCTGACCGTGCACGCGGAGCAGCAGCGGTTCGTCAGCGCGGTCAGCTACTACCTCTGCCTGTGCAATTACGGCGACACCTGGAATCCGCTGGCCGCCGTGAAGGACGGCGAGGTGGTCGGGTTCGTCATGTGGGGGATCGACGACGACATCAGCGCCTGGATCGGTGGGCTGGTCGTTGACGCGCGGCACCAGCGGCAGGGGATCGGGCATGCCATCGTGCGGCAGCTGCGGGAGAGGCTGATCGGCGAGCCGGGGACGCCGAATGTGGCGCTGAGCTACGCCGCCGACAACACCGCGGCTAGGCACCTCTATCGGACGCTGGGCTTTCATGAGACTGGCGAGACCGAGGGGACGGAGCTGGTGGCCCGCTGGACGCCCGCACCAGCGTGACGCCGGCGCTGGCCACCGTCACCAGGCCCAGGGCGGCGATCTCGACCGCGCCGAGCTGCTGATCGAGGACGACCAGACCGGCGAGCGCGGCCGCGGCCGGGTTCAGGCTGGCCAGGATGCCGAAGATGCGAGTGGGGATGCGGCGCAGGGCGGTCAGCTCCAGCACGTACGGGAAAACGGTCTGAAGCAACGCCACCGCGCCGGCGCCCAGCAGCAGCGCGGGACGCTCGACGACCGCGCTCGCGCCGGACGCGCCGAACGGCAGGGCGACCAGGGCCGCGACGGTGAGCGAGACCGGCAGCCCGCCCACGCCCGGCACGAGCCCGCCCAGCCGGGCCGTCAGCACGATGTAGCCCGCGCCGCACACCCCGGCCAGCGCGGCCAGCACCAATCCGCCCAGCGGCACGGACGCGCCCGGGTGCCACCACAGCAACGCCACCCCGGACCCGGCCAGCAGCGCCCACAGCAGGTCGAGCAGCCGCCTGGTCTGCACGAGCGAGACCGTCAGCGGGCCCAGGAACGACACGGTGACCAGCACGCCCAGCGGAAGTGTGCGCAGGGCCAGCGCCGACAGCAGGTTCAGCCCGGCGACCGCTGTGCCCAGCGCAGCCGCGGCGAGCCAGGCGGCCCGCGACCAGACGCGCACGCGCGGCCGGGTCGCCAGCGCCAGCACCACCGCCGCGATCGTCACGCGCAGCAGCACCACGCCGGTCGCGCCGAGATCGTCGAACAGGGTGCGCCCGACCGCCTGCCCGAACTGGATCGAGACGACCGACACCAGCACCAGCAGGGGCGCGGCGTTCATGTCGTACCCCCGGTCTAGGTTTCCCGCCATGGACGCTATCGAGCCGGTCAACGGGATCAAACTCTTCGTCCGCCGTTTCGGTGACCCGGCCGCCCCGATGCTCGCGGTGATCCACGGTGGACCGCCTTGGGACCATTCGTATCTGCTCCCCGTGGCCGAGCTGGCCGACGCGTTCCACGTCGTGTTCTTCGACCTGCGCGGCAGCGGCCGGTCGAGCCGTGACGCGCCTCTGCAGCCCGATCTGATCGCCGACGACGTGGCCGCCCTGATCCGCCATCTGGGCGCCGAGCAGGCCGACGTGCTGGGTTTCTCGTACGGCGGGGGCATCGCCATGCGGGTGGCCGAGCAGCATCCGTGGGTGCTCCGGCGGCTGATTCTGGCCTCCACCACGGCGTACGGCGACTTCGAGCCGGTCATCCCGCCCGAGCGCGCGGCGCTGTGCGGCGAGGTCGACTGGTCCGGCGACGGGCCGGAGGGCGCTCTGGCCCGGGCGATGGCCGAGGCCGACCTGCCGGTGACCATCTGGCGGCTCGACCGGGCCGACGAGTGGCGGGCCGTCCTGGCTGAGGTCCGCTTCTCCAGCGCGTGGGATGTGCCGTACGCGGAAGGAAAGCTGAAACCGGCCCGCCCCGGCGACCCGCCCGCGGTTCTGCGCCGCTGGGGTGGCGAGGTGCTGATCCTGCACGGCGAGCGCGAAATGACCTTTCCGCCCGAGGTGGCGCACCGCCTGCACGCCGCCGTGCCCGGCAGCCGGCTGCGGCTGATCCCCGAGGCGGCCCACATGGCCCAGTTCGACGATCCGGTCGCGTGGCTCGCCGCCGTGCGCGAGTTCCTGAGGGGCTAAGTTCGTGAGCGTGGCGACTGCACTTGTCATCGAGAACGATCCGACCGACGACCCGCGCCGGCTGGGCGAGTGGCTGACCGAGGCGGGGCTCGAGCTCACCGTCCTGCGGCCGCACGCCGGTGACGAGCTGCCCGAGACGCTCGACGGCTACCTCGCGCTCATCGTGCTGGGCGGCGACCAGAACGCGTATTCCGACGCCGAGGGCATGCCCGGGGCGCCCTGGTTCCCGGCGCTCGAGGGGCTGCTGCGCAAGGCCGTCCGCCATCGGCTGCCCACGCTGGGCGTCTGCCTGGGCGGCCAGCTGCTGGCCAGCGCGCACGGCGGCCTGGTCGAGCGCAGCACCAGCGGCCCCGAGATCGGCCCCGGCCTGGTCGGCAAGCGCGACGCGGCCGACAAGGATCCGCTGTTCAAGTGGGTGCCGCTGCTGCCCGACGTCATCCAGTGGCACCGTGACGAGATCACCGAGCTGCCGCTGACCGCCGTCCTGCTCGCCGCGTCCAGCCGCTACCCGAACCAGGCCTTCCGCATCGGCGACCGGGCCTGGGGCATCCAGTTCCACATCGAGTGCGACGCCGCGATGATCGAGCAGTGGGCCGCGAGCGACCGGGCCACCCTCGACGAGCTGGGCTACGACGAGGAGGCGGTCGTCTACGCCACGGCCGAGCAGCTGCCCGACGTCGAAGAGGTGTGGCAGCCGTTCGCCGCCCGGTTCGCCTCGCTGGCCCTGGGCACGCTGCCCGACGCCGACATACCCGACTCCGGCACCGGCCGCACCCTCCCGCTGCTGGGGAACTGAGCGTGACCCGGCCCAGCCGGCTCGCCCGGTACGGCTTCGCCGACGACGGGGTCCGCGCGTCCGACCTGCTCGGGTCGTCCGGGTTGCGGCTGTGGGACGCCGAGTCGCAGGCGCCCCGCGACCCGGAGGCGGCCGAGCTGCTCACCTCGCTGTCCCGCGCGGCCGACCCCAACCTGGCCCTGCGCCAGCTGCACCGGCTGGTCGAGGCGGCAGGCCGGGCCGCCGCGCGCGGCAACGGCGGCCGGGTCACCGGGCCCGGCGGCGAGATCAGCACCAACGAGGCCACCGACGAACTGATCGGCGCCCTCGCGCAAGACGCCGGCTTACGCCGGCGCCTGGTCGCGGTGCTGGGCGCCTCGTCCGCGCTCGGCGACCACCTGGTGGCCAACCCGGACGACTGGCGGGTCCTGGCCACCGGCAAGACCGGCCTGCCGCCCAACGCCGAGGGCCACCTCGAGGTCCAGGGCGACGAGCCCAGCGTGCCCGAGCTGCGCCGGGCCTACCGCATCTCGCTGCTGCGCATCGCCGCGGCCGACCTGACCGGCGGCCGCGGGCTCGAGCCGACCATGGCCGCGCTGTCCCGCCTGGCCGACGAGACGCTGTCCGCCGCCTACGCGATCGCGGTCGCGGGTCTCACCGCGGGCGCCGCCGAACCGAGCCTGGCCGTGGTGGCCATGGGCAAGTGCGGCGGCAACGAGCTCAACTACGTCTCGGATGTCGACGTCATCTTCGTCGCCGACTCCGACGAAGACCTGAACGCGGGCACTGTCGTGGCCGCCCGGATCATCGAGATCTGCGGCATGGTGGCCTGGCCGGTCGACGCCGCGCTGCGCCCCGAGGGCAGCCGCGGCCCGCTGGTCCGCACGCTGGCCAGCCACCAGGCCTACTACCGCCGCTGGGCCCGCACGTGGGAGTTCCAGGCCCTGCTCAAGGCCCGTCCGGCCGCCGGCGATCTCGATCTGGGCCGGCGCTGGATCGACGACCTGGCCCCGCTGGTGTGGCACGCGGCCGAGCGGCCCGAGGCGGTGGCCGACGTCCGCGACATGCGTCGCAAGATCATCGAGAATGTGCCGCCCGGCCTGGTCGACCGCGAGATCAAGCGCGGCCCGGGCGGCCTGCGGGACATCGAATTCGCGGTGCAACTGCTGCAGCTCGTGCACGGCCGGGTCGACGAGACCCTGCGCGCGCCGGGGACGATCCCGGCGTTGCGTGCGCTCGTCGCCGGGGGCTACGTGGGCCGCGACGACGGCGAGACGTTGCTGCGCGGCTACCGGTTCCTGCGCGGGGTTGAGCACCGGCTGCAACTGCAACAGCTCCGGCGTACGCACACCGTGCCCGACGACCCGGACGGCCTGCGCTGGCTGGCCGCCGCCCTCGGCTACACCGCCATGCCCGGCCGCGACGCCGTCGAGGCGTTCCGGTCGGATTGGGTGGGCCACGCCGCCCAGGTGCGCCGCCTGCACGTCAAGCTGCTCTACCAGCCGCTGCTCGAGGCCGTGGCCCGGGTGCCGGCCGAGGCGCTGCGCATGACCACCGAGTCGGCCGGCCGCCGCCTCGAGGTACTGGGCTTCGCTGACCCGGCCGGGGCCCTGCGCCACCTGCAGGCGCTCACCGGCGGCGTCACCCGCACCTCGGCCATCCAGCGCACCCTGCTGCCGATGCTGCTTCAGGAGTTCGCCGACGCCCCCGAACCCGACCGCGGCCTGCTCAACTACCGCCACGTCAGCGACAAGCTGGGCAGCACCCCGTGGTATCTGCGGCTGCTGCGCGACGGCGGCCCGGTCGCCCGCCGGCTGGCCCGGGTACTCAGCCTGTCCCGGTACGCGACCGACCTGCTCACCCGCGACCCCGAGGCGCTGCGGCTGCTGGCCGACGACGCCGAGCTGCAGCCCCGCTCGCGCGAGTCGTTGCTGGACGGCTTCGCGGCCGCCGCCGACCGCTACGCCGACGACCCGGTGAAGGCGATCGCCGCCGTGCGCGCCCGCCGCCGGCGCGAACTGTTCCGCCTGGCCTGCGCCGACGTCCTCAGCCAGGCCGGCGAGCTGGCCCCGGCCCACCCGCTCGACGTCAACGCGATCGGCATCGCGCTGTCCGACGTCACCGACGCCACGCTGACCGCCGCCCTCAGCGTCGCCCGGCGGGCCCACCCCGGCCCGGACGGCCTGCGCTTCGCGATCATCGGCATGGGCCGGCTCGGCGGGTACGAGATGAGCTACCCGTCCGACGCCGACGTCCTGTTCGTCTACGAGCCGCCGGCCGGCGTCCCCGAGAACGAGTCCAGCGCGGCCGCCCGGGTCATCGCCGAAGAGCTGCGCCGGGCGCTGACCGCCCCCGCGCCCGACCCCGAGCTGGGCATCGACGCCGACCTGCGCCCCGAGGGCCGGCAGGGTCCGCTGGTCCGCAGCCTGGCCGCCTACCAGCAGTACTACGCCCGGTGGTCACGCGTCTGGGAGGCGCAGGCCCTGCTGCGGGCCCGGTTCGTCGGCGGCGACGCCGAGCTGGGCGACCGCTTCGAAGAGCTGGCCGACAAGATCCGCTACCCCGAGGGGGGCCTGACCCGCGAGCAGGTCGTCGAGATCCGCCGCATCAAGGCCCGCGTCGAGGTCGAGCGGCTGCCCCGCAACGCCGACCCGCAGACCCACACCAAGCTGGGCCGGGGCGGCCTGTCGGATGTGGAATGGGCGGTCCAGCTGCTGCAGTTGCGGCACGCGTACGCGGTGCCCGGGCTGCGCCGAACCCGCACGTTGGAGGCGCTGGACGCGGCCGTCAAGGCCAAGCTGATCGACAAGGTGGACGCGGCCGCGATGACCGCCGGCTGGACCTTGGCGGCGCAGGTGCGCAACGCGTTGACGCTGGTGCGGGGCCGCCCCACCGACCAGTTGCCCCGCCACGGCGTCGAGCTGGCCGGCACCGTCCAGCTGCTGGGCGGCGGCGACCCGGGCGAGTTCGTCGACCGCTACCTGCGCCTGACCCGGCGCTCGCGGGCCGCGATGGAACGAGTGCTCGAGTCTTAAGCGGCGGCTGGGTGGGTATTACCCTTTCATGCTGTTCAACATGGTGAAGCGCTTCGCAATCATGGCCGTTGCCGTCCCGCTCGCGGCGGCCGGCGCCCGCAAGCTCAGCGACCGGCTCGAGGCCAAGAACGGCCCCAGCCGCGGCAGCCGTGCCCTGCGTCAGGGCGCCGACTTCCTAGGCGGCCTGCGCGGCCAGCAAAAGAAGAAGCGCCGTTTCGCCTGGTGACGGCGCCGAGTCAGGAGACGACGCTGTCTCAGGCCTGACCGCGGATCTTGTCGGCGGCGGCGAGCAACACCTCGACGGGAATCTCGACGAGCTGCTCGCCGCCGGGCACGTCGACGTCGGTGTTCTCACCGGCCACGACATAGCCCTGAACCACGAGAGTCGCGCGGTCGGTGCCGTAGACAGTGGGGCACGATCCGGCCCCACACTGGCTGGCGAGTGGAGTGAGGCGGAGTTCGGCGGTGGCCGGAGGCGCCCCGGTGGTGACGGCGTGTTCCTTATGGGTCGTCATGTGACCAACGGTACGGAGAGGATCCGTGTCGTCACAACACCTCAAACCGATGCGGCAGCCAGCAGCTCCACGTAGTTCTTCTGATGTTTGTCGAGGATCGCGTCTATCTCGGACACCGCGATCAGCTCGATCGCCTCGAAGACCCGCTCGTACTGGCGGATGGTGCGGCGGCTGCCCCGCGACACGATGCTGCCGTTCATGAGGTCGACCATGACATGCCGATCGCCCATGAGCTCGAAGCCGTGCAGCGGCGGGAAAGGCCAGGTCGCGGCCTCGGGAACGATGCGGATGCTGACGTTGGGCTGTCGGGCGACCTCACGGATGCGCGCGATCTGCGCCAGCATCTCGGCCGGCGGGCACATCTGATTGCTGAGCGAGCTCTCGGTCAGGACGAAGGTGAAACGGCGATCGGGATCGTCGAGCACCTGACTGCGCTGCATTCGGGCCGCGACGGCCTCGGAGACGGCCAAGGCCGAGTCGGCTATCTGATCGTCACCCAGCTCCGTGCGGTACGCGCTCAGAATGGCCCGGGCGTATTGACTGGTCTGCAACAGGCCGGCGACCACAGCGGGCTGAAAGACCCGCACCTCGCGCGCGGGTGCTTCGAGGTGGCGCACGAACTGCTGCTGACCGGCCAGATTGGGCTCGGTCGAGTGCCAGTCGCTGAGTTGGTCGCCCGAGCGTTCGGCCAGAGCGACGAGACGGTCCACCTCGTCCGCCGGTAGTTCCAGGCCCTCGGCGATGACGCGGATGTCGTGCGGGTCGGGAGCGGAGACTCCTGTCTCCAGGCGGGAGATCTTCGCCTGGCTCATACCGACGCGCTCGCCCAGCGCCTGCCCCGAGATCTTCCTGCGTTTGCGCCAGCGGGCCAGCGTGACGCCGACCGGCTCCTCGCCGCCGTTCGTGAAGGTGGGCGAGTCGGTCATGGTGCTCGCCCTCCTTCCCGTGCGTCGTGGTTGGTCAGCTGGTGGCTTTCATGGCCTGAGCGAAGATCTCGGCGGGAATCTCGACCAGCTGCTCGCCGGCCGGCAGGTCGAGGCCCGCGTCCTCGGCGGTCACGGTGTATCCCTGCACCAGGTAGGTGTCTCGGTCGGTGCGGTAGACAGTCGGGCAGGTGCCGCTTCCGCAGAGGGACGAAACGATGGTCAGCTGCGGCGATGCATCCTGAACGACCGTTAACGGTTGATTTGTCACAGCCGCACCTTACCTTCGGTGGGGTGCGACATCGGGAACTTCCGGCGCGGGTTGTCAAGATGTTATGCAGCGCAGCGAATAGTGTTCCGCCGACCACTCGGTGCAGTGCATAGCGCCATGCAACCACACGGTGGAGTGTACGGGTATCTCCCATGTCTCATCGTGAAAACTCGTCGTAACGGAATTCACGTCATCGAATCAGCCTTGCGGCAACTTGCATAGACGTGGATATTCAGGGGTAAGGGCTGCGAGGGAGACGACCTGGCCACAGGGGCTTCTCGCTTCTGTCTCCCGTCGACGACGGAGTCACGGCCCTCGGTGGTGCATACGCGGCCTGACTCGGAGGTCGACCATGGTTACTTCCCCAGCCCACCCCGACGGCGAGCAACGGCCATCCCGGCGCGGCGTCCTTGTATCCGCACCGGCCCGGCCGGCCCCTCCTGACTGTTCCGCTGACGGCCGCCGGGGCAGTCAGCGGCAACTGAGTGATCGCATCTCCGCGCGGCCCGGCTCGGCGCCCGGCCGCACCGCCCTCATCAGCAGGACCGGAGGACTTCGATGACCCTTACCGTGCTGGCCGTAGTCGTCGCGCTCATCGTTGTGCTGATCGTCGTCAGTGAGATCCTGGCGGCGATCATCCCTCTCATCATCGTTCTGACCTGCGTGCCGGTGGCGGAGCGGGACGGGCTCGCGCGCGTCCTGGCCGCGCTGGACTCGTCGCGGCGGCTGCGGGTCTGGTCGGCGCTGCGGCTTGCGGTCACGTTGCGCAGGCAGGAGATCGAGCATGCGCGGGTGGCTCGGGATCCGCGGCTCAATCCGTATGCGCACCTCAACGCGTACTTTGCCGAGCAGCCGGGGGACGCGCCGCTCAACGCGCCGTACGAGCGGGCCGAGCCGGTCAGCCCGCCCGCCCGTGACTGATCACTGACCGAGGCGGCGGTGGGCCTCGGCGAGCGCGGCGGCGCTGGGGGTGATGCCGTCGCGCTCGGCGGTGGTGAACACCGCGGTCAGCGTGCCGGCGATGGCGTCGAGGCGGGCCGTGACCTGCTGCGGGGACTCGTGGTGCAGTTCCACGGCGGTGGCGCTGATGACGCCGCCCGCGCTGACCACGTAGTCGGGGGCCCACGGGATGCCGCGGGCGTGCAGCAGGTCGGCGGTGGCGGGGGCGTCGAGCTGGTTGTTGGCCGGGCCGGCCACGGCGGCGCAGCGCAGGGCGGCCACGGTGGTGGGGGT
Source organism: Paractinoplanes pyxinae (assembly GCF_026626335.1). Lineage (GTDB taxonomy): Bacteria > Actinomycetota > Actinomycetes > Mycobacteriales > Micromonosporaceae > Actinoplanes > Actinoplanes pyxinae. The sequence continues at coordinate 361,683 of NZ_JAPNTZ010000010.1, forward strand.
CAGCACCCCGCCCAGGGCGGCCGGCACCAGCACGTCCACCGGCGCCGTCATGGCCTCGTCCGGGCTGGTCCACGCGGCGCCGAGCTCGTCGGCCAGGGACTTCCGGACCGGGTCGACGTCGGCCACAACCAGCTTCGCGCCCGCTTCGGCGAGCAGGCGGGCCACCCGTCCGCCGACCCGGCCCAGGCCGACGACCGCGAACGACCGGCCGGCCGGCGACGGTGAGCCGAACCGGGCTTCGCAGACGGCCCGCAACGCGGCGACCGTGCCGGTGGCGGTGCCCGGCGACGAGTCGCCGCTGCCGCCCGCTTCGACCGGACGGCAGAAGACGTGACTCGTACGCTCGCCGATGGTGACCATGTCGTCCGGGCCCGTGCCGACATCCGGGCCGGTCGCGTACTGGCCGCTCAGCTCCTCGATCACCGTGCCCGCGTCGTGCAGCGCGGCCGCCCGCAGAGCCCCATCCGGGGTCGCGTCCGGCGGCAGGGCGATCACCGTCTTGCCGCCGCCGTTGGGCAGCCCGGCCAGCGCGCACTTGTCGGTCATGGCGGCCGACAGTCGCACGGCGTCGGCCAGACCGTCCTGCCATTGCCCGTACGTCTTGAGACGGCACCCGCCGAGGGCCGGCCCCAGCTTCGTCGAGTGCACGGCCACGATGATCGGCACGCCGGACTCGGGACCGCGCCGGATGATGATGCGTTCATGCGAGAACATGAGCCGAAGGTAGGCGTCCGCGCAGCCGTTGCGGCGGCTCGCCGAACGAAATTCGGCACACCACCCGGAAGGCAGGCCCGTGGACGAAGTTGATTCGGCGATCGTGCGGGAATTGTCGGCGAACGCCCGGCAGACCAACCGCGACCTGGCCCGGGCGGTCGGCATCGCCCCGTCGACCTGCCTGGAACGCGTGCGCCTGCTCCGCGACCGCGGCGTGATCACCGGTTATCACGCCGAGATCAGCTTGGCCGCCCTCAACCGCCATGTGCAGGCGTTCCTGCACGTCCAGGTGCGGCCCATGAGCCGCGAGATCATCGAGAACTTGAAGGCGTACGTCATCGATCTGCCCGAGGTCTTGTCGGTCTTCGTCGTGGCCGGCGGCGACGACCTCTTGGTTCACGTCGGCGTCCCGAGCGTCGACGCGCTGCACTCGTTCCTGATGGACAAGTTCAGCCAGCGCCGCGAGATCGTCGGCTTCCGCAGCTCGATCATCTATCAGCACACCCGCAACCGGGTGCTGGACGAGATCTAGCTGCCGATCGTGTAGCGGCCCTGGTTGGTCACTTCGACGGCGGTCCAGTCGCCCTGGCGTTGCAAGGTTGCGCCGTTGTCGACGGTTAGCCAGCGGCTCCAGCGGATGCGCACGGGGATTGTGCCGGGGGCGGTGTCGATGATCAGGGAAGCGGCGTCCTGGCGGACCAGTCGGGCGGGGGCGCCGACTATCGGCTTCGGGTTCGTGACCGCGTACAGGCGCCAATTGGAATTTGACCACAGCTCGGTCAAGTAGGGGAGACCGGCGGTGATCAGCTCGGCCTCGGGGCGGCCGGACCAGGTCAGCTCGGCGTCGGGCACGGCCACGAACTGGACGGCGAGGTCGTCGAGCCAGGCGCGGTACGTGTCGGCGGTCAGGGGTACGCCGGTGCCGCGCGCGCCGGGGATGTCGGTGAAGAAGAGCGGGTTGCGGTCGATGTCGGCCTGGCGCAGCCAGCCCCGGGCCAGGGGGACGTCGCCCATGTGGGCCGCCTCCCAGTAGTCGCGGGTGGCCGGGATCTCGACCCTGCCCGTCAGGTCCTCCTGGGCCAGGCGGTCGAGCAGGGGGCGGAAGTACGCCGGGTCGGCGGTCGGGTTGCCGATGTCGCGCACGTCGCCGGTGACCACGGGCGGCTGCCACCAGCAGGCCGCCGCCACGAGGATCAGCACCGCCCACACCGGCAGCGGGCGGGGCGCGCGGCGGTGGGGGATTGCGGCGTAGGCGGCGAGCAGGGGCAGCGTGAACATCACGGCCAGGCGGGTGGCGTTCAGGCCGACCGGGGTGTGGATCAGGGCCGCGGCCAGGACGCCGGCCGAGGAGAGCAGGGCGCCGATGCGCACGGGCCGGCGGGGGACCAGGGCGGCCACGACCAGGCCGGCGACCACCGCGCGGAGGGTGTCGGTGCGGCTGATGTTCATCCAGCCGCCATCGCCGAACAGCAGAGCCGTCGCGGCCAGAGGGACGGCGGCGGGGATCGCCAGAAGCAAGCCGGAGCGCAGCCGGCCGGACAGGATCAAGGCGACGCCGGTCAAGCCCAGGAACAGCGCCACCACGGGGCTCGTGGCCCCGGCCAGCAGGGCGAGCAGAGCGGTGAGCCAGGCGTAGGCCCGGGGCCGCGGGGCGCTGGGACCGGTGGTCAGGGTGACCAGCGCTCCGAGGGCCAGGCACACCCCGAGGCCGTACGTGACCCGGCCGCTCACGAGGTTGCCGGCTAAGCACGCCGTGCCGACGGCCGCGCCCAGGAACGGACGGGCCGCATTCGTACGGCGTAGCAGCAGCGCGAAGAGGACGGCTGAGGCCAGCAGAGACAGGGCGCCGGTCAGGCGTACGCCCAACAGGGCCATCACAGGCTGTGAGATCAAGCTGTAGCCGAGTTGGTCGACCCCGGCGTACCAGCGCAGGTCGATCGGCGTGTAACCGTGGGCGGCGAAGAAGCCGGCCCGCGCCTGCTGAGCGGCCAGGTCGGAGCCCATCGGCGGAAGCAGCAGGTAGACGACGCCGAGCACCGCCGCGAGCACGGCGGTGAACACTTCCAGCCGGTGCCGAGCCCACACGCGACCAAACCCTACAGCGCGTCACGATAGGGTGCTCGTCATGCCCCGCCCCGCCGTCGTCCGCTATTCGGGGCTGGCCGGAAGCGTCTCCCTGGCCGTGGCCGCCTGGCTCGGCGGCGCGACGAACCCGTGGCAGCCGACGGTCACCCCGGGCACCATCTTCGCCGGCGACAACGGTGTTCTGCTTCCGCTCGCGTGGCTGGTCGGCACGGGGCTACTGATCGCGGCCTGGGTTCTCGGTGTGCGGGCGGTGCCGTCGGCGCGGTGGGCGTACGTCACGGCCGGGCTCTGGATGCTGCCGCTGCTGGCGTTCCTGCCGCTGGGCAGCTACGACGCCTACTCGTACGCGTGCCAGGGCTGGCAGCAGAGTGCGGGCCTGGACCCGTACGCGGGCGGTGTTGATCTTCTGGGTTGCCCCTGGGCCGACGCGGTGGCGCCGACCTGGCGGGACGCGCCGGCGCCGTACGGGCCGCTGTTCCTGGTGCTGGCCGGGATCGCCGCCAAGACCAGCAGCCTGGCGGGCACGCTGGTGGGGCTGCGGGTCATCGCCTTGATCGGCATCGCGCTGATCGCCGTGTCGCTGCCGGTGCTGGCCCGGCGCGGGAACGTGCCGCTGGGGCGCGCGGTGTGGCTCGTGCTGGCCTGCCCGCTGGTGCCGATCCATTTGATCTCGGGCGCCCACAACGACGCGCTGATGGTCGGGTTGATGGTGGCCGGCTTGGCGCTCGCTGTGACCAGGAAAGGCTGGGCGGCCGGCGCGCTGCTCGGCCTGGCCGTCGCCGTGAAGGCCACCGCGGTCGTCGTGGTGCCGTTCGCGTTGCTGCTCATGCTGGACCGTCGGATGCGGCCGGTGGACAACTCCGGTTCGCCGTCCGAGGCGCCTGTGGACAACTCGGCTGTTCTGTCGCCCTCAACGCGTAGCGTCGCCCCTGTCCCTGGGCGGGCGGGGGAGGCGGTGGCAAACGGCCCGAAGATCAGCGCGGCACCGGCGGCAGCCTGGCGGGCCATCGTGGCGCTGGTGGGTGGGCTGCTGATTGCTCTGGGCGTGGTCTCGCTGGTCAGCGGGCGCGGGTTGGGCTGGGTCACGGCGCTGAGCGGCAGCGGCGTCTCGGTGCAGTGGACCTCGCTGCCCACGGCGATCGGGATGACCATCGACCTGGTCGGGCCGGACGCGGTGCCCGTCACGCGGGTCATCGGCATTGTCGCGCTGGCGGTCGTGCTCGCGTACCTCTGGTGGAGAGCCCGGCAAAGGGATGCGCTGCTCTACGCGGGGTACGCCCTGGCGGCAACCGTCCTGCTCGCTCCGGTGTTCCATCCCTGGTACGCGTTCTGGCCCCTCGCCGTGCTCGGCGCCACCTTGCACCAGCACCTGAGGTGGCTGGTCGTGCCGTGCGCGGTCGCCTCCGCCCTGTGCCTGCCGGACGGCTACAACCTGGCACTGGCGGTCAAGACCCAGGGCGCCGTCGCCATGACGGCCTTCATCGTCTACTTCGCCTGGAAATCGGTACATGAAGCGAAAAATCGCGCTGCTGAGCGCCGCCGGGCTGATCACGATCTTCATCGTCTATCTCGCCCAGACGCGTAACGGGTACTTCGACTCGAAGGTCTACTACGGGGCGATCCAGTACTGGTTCCGCGGCGACGGCGGCATGGTCTACGACTGGCTGCGGCCGGGAACCCCGTACGGCTTCACCTATCCGCCGTTCGCGGGGCTGGTCATGTCGCCCATGGCGGTGCTGCCGTTCGGGGCGGTGGTGGTGATCGCGGTGGTCGCCACGGTGCTGACGACGGCGCTGCTCACGTGGTGGTTCGCCAGGGATCTGATTCTCCGCATGGGGTGGACGGTCTGGTTCGCGTACGGCATAGCAGTTTGCCTCGCCATTTCTTTCGAACCGGTCCGCGAGACGATCACGTTCGGCCAGGTCAACACGCTGCTGCTGACCCTGGTGGCCGGGGATCTGCTGTTCGGGCTGTCGAAGAACCGCAAGTGGGCCGGCGTCGGCATCGGGCTGGCCACGGCGATCAAGCTGACCCCGGGCATCTTCATCGTCTATCTGCTGGTCACCCGGCGCTGGCGGGCCGCCGCCACCGCGAGCGGAACCGCGGCCGGCGCGACCCTGGTGGCCGCCGCGATCTTCCCGGACGAGTCGCGCGAGTTCTGGACCTCGGCGCTGTGGGACACCAACCGGGTCGGCGTCCTGTCCTACCTGTCCAATCAGTCCGAACGCGGCTTCCTGGCCCGCCTGCCGATCCCGCAGGTCGAGTCGAAGATCTGGATCGTCTGCGTACTGCTCACGCTCGCCTTCTGGGCGTGGCGCGTGGCCAAGGCGCCGGACGACGTCATGGGCGGTCTCGCGCTCACCGGCATCGTCGGCTGCCTGATCAGCCCGGTCACCTGGATCCACCACTGCGTCTGGCTGCTGCCGGCGATCGTCCGCTGCGTCGACTTGGGAACCCGGAACCAGAAGATCCTGGGCGGCGCCGCGTACCTGATCATGACCAGTCGGCTCACGTGGGTGTGGGAGAAGCGGCCGCGGCCCCCGCTCGAGCTCATCGGCGGCAACCTCTATGTCTGGTTCAGCCTGGCCCTGCTGATCTGGACACCCATCGGCACCCGTCGTTCAGCGGAAGTCCACGAGAAGGACAAGATCCTCACGTAGTCAGAGCGCATGCGTAAACGCTCGGCAATCGCCCTGATCGGCCTGGCCGCGACGTTCGTCGCCGCGCCCGCGCAGGCCCATCAGAAGGACACGGAATTCCAGAGGCTGGCCACCTTCCCGGCCTATCTGAACTCGTCGATCGACGACACGGCCGCCGCCGAGATCTCCACAGTCACCGAGGACGGCCGCACGGTCGTCTACACCGACAGCCCGGGCAAGCGCCTCGGCTTCGTCGACATCACCAACCCGGGCAAGCCGAAGCCGGGCGGCACCCTGGCCCTCGACGGCGAGCCCACCTCGGTCGCGCACCTCGGCCACCTGCTGCTGGCCGGCGTAAACACCCGCGAGAGCTTCACCAACCCGTCGGGCCAGCTCGTCGTCATCGACGACCGCAGCCGCAAGGTGGTGCGCCAGATCGACCTGGGCGGTCAGCCCGACTCGGTCGCCGTGGCGCCGAGCGGCCGCTACATCGCGGTGGCGATCGAGAACGAGCGCGACGAGGACGTCAACGACGGCGCGATCCCGCAGCTGCCGGCCGGCTACCTGTCGGTGATCGACACGAAGACCTGGAAGGCGTCGAAGGTCGACCTGACCGGCCTGGCCGCGGTCGCCCCGACCGACCCCGAGCCCGAGTACGTCAGCGTCAACTCGCGCGACGAGGCGGTCGTCTCCCTGCAGGAGAACAACCACATCGCGGTCGTGTCGCTGAAGTCGAAGAAGGTCGTCAAGCACTTCCCGGCCGGTCAGGTCACGGTGTCCGGGGTGGACACCAAGGACGACGACAACATCACGCTGGACGGCACGATCACCGCCGAGCGGGAGCCGGACGGTGTCGCCTGGATCAGCGACGACCTGTTCGCCACGGCCAACGAGGGCGACTACGAGGGCGGCTCGCGCGGCTGGTCGATCTTCTCGCGCGACGGCAAGGTCGTCTGGGACGCCGGCAACACGCTCGAGCACATCGCCGTCGAGCACGGCCTCTACCCGGACAAGCGTTCCGACGCCAAGGGCATCGAGGTGGAGAACGTCGCGTTCGCCCGGATCGGCCGTACGCCGTACGTCTTCGTCAACTCCGAGCGGGGCAACTTCACCGCGGTGTACGACGTGTCGAACCCGCGCAAGCCGAAGTTCCAGCAGCTGCTGCCGACCACGAACGGGCCCGAGGGTGTCGTCGCGGTGCCGTCGCGGGGCCTGCTCGTCGTCTCCAGCGAGGAGGAGATCCCGGACGCCAACATCCGCGGCTCGGTGCAGATCTACGGAATCGGCCACGGCCAGTTCCCCTCCATCGTCTCGGACGACACCATCCCGTTCGGCACGCTGTCGGCGCTCTCGGCCGTCCCGGGCCGGCGGTCCCAGCTCGTCTCGGTGACCGACTCGGCGTACACCCCGACCCGGATCCTGACCATCGACACCGCGCAGCGTCCGGCCGAGATCGAGCGGCAGCTCACCGTCACGAAGGACGGCCAGGCGGTCGGTTACGACGCCGAGGGCATCGTGGCGCGCAAGGGCGGCGGTTACTGGCTGGCCAGCGAGGGCTCCGCCGACACCCCCAACCTTCTGGTACGCCTCGACGCGCGCGGCGCGGTCCAGCAGGAGATCGCGCTGCCGGCCGACATCGCCGCCGCCGTCACCACCAACGGCTTCGAGGGCGTGGCCGAGACCGGCGGCGCCGTCTGGGTCGCCATCCAGCGTTCGCTCAAGACCGACCCCGCGAACGTCGTCCGGATCGGCAGGCTCGACCTGAGGACCGGCGCCTGGTCGTGGCTGCTCTACCCGCTGGACACCGCGCCGATCGGCTGGACCGGCCTGTCCGAGATCGTCGCGGTCGACGGCAACACGTTCGCCGTGATCGAGCGGGACAACCAGCGCGGCCCGCAGGCCTCGATCAAGAAGATCTACAAGTTCGACGTCCCGGCCACCTGGACCGGCACGCCGACGGTGAGCAAGAAGCTCGTCAAGGACCTGCTTCCCGCACTGAAGGCCGACAACGGCTGGGTGCAGGACAAGGTCGAGGGCCTGGCGATCGGCGGTGACGGCCGCACGTACGCCGTGACCGACAACGACGCCATCGACGACGCCACCGGCGAGACGGTCTTCCTGCGGCTGGGCCGCCTGCTCTAAAGGAGACCGACCGCGTCGGCCACCCTGGTTCCGGTGGCCCGGCGGTAGGCCTCTTCGAAGCCCGCGTCACCCAGGGCGGCGCGGGCTTCGACCATGATGCGGTCCACGTCCGGCACCGCGCGGTCGCGGTAGCCGCGTACGGCGTCGGCCGCGCCCAGCAGGAAGGCGGCCCGTTCGGCGTCGCCCTCCCGCAGGGTCAGATCGGCCAGGCCGACCAGGGTCAGGGCGACCACCGGCGAGTCCCGCGACTCGACGGCCGTCCGCACCGCGTCGGCGTGCTTGAGCCGGGCCGCGGCCAGGTCGCCCGCGGCCGCGCTGATCAGGCCCTGGGTGTGCAGGGCCATCGCCTTGAACTGCGGGACCACGGCCGGATGGCGCATCCGGGCCAGGGCCGCGTCCATGCCGAGCCGGGCCTCCTCGAGGTCGCCCTCCATCCGGGCGAAGGTGGCATGGCCGTACGCCACCGAGGCCAGCACCTCGGGCAGCGCGACCTGCTCGGCCGCCACCCGGGCCTGCTTGAGCACCGTGCGGGCCTCGTCGACTTCGCCCGCCATCCACAGCTGGTGGGCGAGCCTCACTTCCATCTGCGGCAGGTCTTCGCGTACGCCGACCTCGCGCACCAGATCGATGGCCTCACGCTGCCAGTCCACGGCCGTCGCGAAGTCGCCCCGGGCCGCGGCCAGGTCGCCCAGCAGGCTCAGCGCGAAACCGATGCCCCACCGCTCGCCGATCTCGCGGAACTCGGCCAGCGCCTCGCGCATCTCGGCCTCGGCCAGCTCGGCGCTCTGCCCGAAGTTGAGCCGCAACTGCGACACGAACATCTTGGCCACCGCCCGCAGCCACGGCTCGGGATCGTCGAACAGGGGCTCGACCAGCCGGAACCCGGCCTCCGGCCCGGACGGATCCTCGAACATGACGGCCAGCGGCGGGATCAGCCGCAGCGCCGGATGCTTCGACCCGAGGCCGGCGCTGTGTTCCTGGGCCAGGCGGAACTGCTCTTGCACGTGGTCGACCGCCAGGCCGCCCTCCAGCCCGTTGATGGCCGCGTAGGTGTGGGTCAGGGCGCGGTCCTCGGGGTCGGTGTCGCCGCTCATCGACGCCACCTCGGCGGCCAGCGCGGCGCCCTCCGAGCGGTGGCCGCTCAACCACCAGTACCAGCCCAGCCGGGCCACGAGCGCGGCCGCCGTGGCCCGGTCGCCCGCCTTGATCGCGGCCCGCACCGAGGCGTGCAGGTTGTCGTGCTCGGTGGCCAGCTGCCGCAGCCAGGCCAGCTGGTCGGCGCCGCGCAGCTGCGGGTCGGCCTGGCCGGCCAGCTCGATCAGCCAGGCGGCCAGGGCCCGCCGCTGCGACTCGGACTCGCCCGCCTCGGCCAGCCGCTCCAACCCGTACTCGCGAATCGTCTCGAGCATGCGGTAGCGCCCGTCGCCGCCGAGCACCAGCAGCGACTTGTCGACCAGGGCGGCCAGCACCTCGATGTCGGTGCCGCACACCTGCTCGGCCGCGGCCGGTTCGGCGCCGCCCTGGAACAGCGCGAACCGCCGCCACAGCTGCCTTTCCGGCTCGGTCAGCAGGTCCCAGCTCCAGTCGACGACCGCGCGCAACGTCTGATGGCGGGGGAGCGCGGCCCGGCTGCCCCCGGTGAGCAGGCGGAACCGGTCGGACAGGCGGTCGGCCAGCACGGCCACGGGCAGGGTGCGCAGGCGAGCGGCGGCCAGTTCGATGGCCAGTGGCATGCCGTCGAGCTCGCGGCACACCCGGACGACGGCCTCGGTGTTCTGCTCGGTGAGGGTGAACGCCGCCGCCCGGTCGAGGAGTAGCCGTACGGAAGGAAAAGCGGAAGCGGTCGACGCGCCCGCGCCCACCGGCGGCAGCGCCAGCGGCTCGACCGGATGCAGCCGCTCGCCCGGGATGCCCAGCGGCTCACGGCTCGTGGCCAGCACGCGCAGGCCCGGCGCGGCCCGCAGCAGCTCGTCGGCGACCTGAGCCGCGGCGGTGATCAGATGTTCGCAGTTGTCGAGGATCAGCAGCATCGTGCGGTGGGCCAGCGCCTCCCGCAGCCGGGCCATCTCGCTCCTCTTGGGACGGTCGAGGATCCCCTGGCCACGCAGGCCGAGCGCGGTCAGAACGGCCTGCGGCACCTCGGCCGGGTCGGTGACCGGGGCCAGCTCGACCCGCCAGACGTCCGTGTCGAGCCGCCGGCCGACCTCGACCGAGAGGCGGGTCTTGCCGCTGCCGCCCGGCCCGATCAGGCTCACCAGGCGATGCTCGCCGAGCAGGCCGCGCACGCCTTTGACGTCCGCCTCACGACCGACGAAGCTGCTGACCTCGGCCGGCAGGTTGCCGCTGCGCCGCTCCTCCCGCAGCAGTTCGAGGTGCAGTTCCCGCAGCTCGGCCGACGGGTCGGCCCCCAGCACGTCGGCCAGCCGGCGCCGCGCCTGCTCGTACACCTCCAGCGCGCGGCCCGGGTTACCGGCCGCCCGCAATGCCCGCATCAGCTGGCCGGCCAGTTGCTCGTCGAGCGGGTGCTGGGTGACCAGGCCTTCGAGCGTGGGCACGGCCTCGGAGCCGCTGAGCCCGCGCTTGGTCGCGTCCAGGCGCAGCTCGTGCAGCCGGGCCGCGTCGGCCCGGGCCACCTCGGGAAAGTCGAGGTCGCCGCGCCACAAGCTGAGGGCCCGGGCCGGGTCGGTGGCGGCCAGCCGGGTGAAGACGTGCGCGTCGACCTGCTCCGGCTCGATGACCAGCCGATACCCGTACGCGGCGGCCTCGATCACCAGCCCCGCCTTACGCAGCCGCGACACCAGGGCCTGCAGCGCGTTGCCGGCGCCCGACGGCGGCTCGTCGCCCCAGACACCGTCGATCAGCCGCTGGGCCGACACCACCTTGTTCGGCTCCAGGGCGAGCAGCACCAGCAGGGCGCGCAGACGGGCGCCCGCGACCGGCACGACCTCGCCGGCCGGGCCGCGCAGCTCCAACGGCCCGAGCACGGCAATCTCCACCCCTACGATTCTGCCCTTCGGTAGCGAACGATGAGTACGCCCTTGGTCGTAGCGACGCTGCTGATCAGTTCGAACTCGGCCAACGGGGCCGGATGCTCGAACAACCGCGCGCCCGTGCCGAGCGTCAGCGGGTGAATCAGCAGCGTGTAGTCGTCGACCAGACCGGCCGCGTGCAGGCTGCGAACCAGCGCCGCACTGCCGTTGACGGCCAGGTCAGGCCCGTCGGTCTCTTTCAACGCGGACACGGTCTCAACGGCGTCACCGCGCAGCAGAGTCGAATTCTCCCAGGCGCCGGCATCGTCGAGCGTCCTCGAGACGACGTACTTGGTGGCCTTGTTCATCAACGCCGAGAACGGGTTGCCGTCGGTGGCGCGCCCCCAGACGTTCGCGAAGTCCTGCCAGGTGCGCCGCCCGAACAGCAGGTCACCGGCCTGAGCCATGCCCTTGCTCAGCTCCTGCCCCATGACGTCGTCGTTGAACCGCGGCCCCCAGCCGCCGTGCGTGAAGCCGCCCCGAGTGTCCTCGTCCGGGCGGCCCAGCCCCTGCACCACCCCGTCCAAGGTCATGAACATCGTCACGCTGATCTTCCGCATGCTTCCTCCCGAGCCGTTTGCCTTCTGTACGAACGGCCGACGCTCATTTCGACGCCGTCCCAGAATCAAAGTCAAAATCTTGATGTTGTATGCGAACGGCCGACGCTCATCTCGACGCCGTCCCAGAATCAAAGTCAAAATCTTGATGTCGTAGCGGGGTGGGGGGTTACAGACCGTCGCTCCCGCCGAGGGCCGCGGCGGGGTGAGCTGGCCGCTGGCGCGTCCAGAACGCTCACCCCACCACGGCGACGTGCGTAAATGGTTGCGCCCAGACCCGAAATCCCCTTCGCCCGGCCCAGCAATCCTGATATCCGCCCACGCCACATGCAGCGCGTAGGCCGTCCGCCCCGGCGCCTGCGCTTAATGTCTTTGCCCATCATCCGAGCGTCCCAACGCAGGTCCTGGCCTCTTAGTCGGCGACGGCTGCGGCGGCGTTGATCGAGGCGGACACGAGGCTTTAGGTGGCGGCTCGGCCGCATTTGGACGCGGCGGGGACGGCCGTTACATGTGGCCACTCCGGCCTCACCCGCAGTGGCCTGTCTGGTCGACCGCAGCACGCGCCGCGTGACGCAGCTGCATCCGGGCTGGCTCCGGTGCTGCCCGGCGGTCACGTCGAGGACGGGGAGACCGCCGAGCTGGGGCCGGGCTGCAGCCGGAATGCCGGACATGTCGCCGGCTGCTGTGGCGACGCGGCGGCAGCGTGGGAAACGGTCGCCGGCTCGGCGAGGTGGCGACGTTCTGTAGGCGTGGTCAGAGGTGGGAGTCGGTCGGCTTTCGGAGGACGTAGATGGCGGCTTCCAGGTCGCCGTCTGAGGTGTGCACGGTTGTCTCTACGCGGCGGTAGCCGGGGCCTTCGAACTCGTCCAGGCGGGGCCAGTGGGCGGCCAGGTCGGCCGACTCGAACACGTGGACCGGGACGGCCGCGGCCTCCGGGTCGAGTTCCAGGGCTGGATAGCCGAGTTCGGCGCCCCACCCCTCGTCGGCCAGGGTGCCGTGCACGTGCCCCTCGAACCAGCGCCCGGTCAGCCCGTCGAGCTGGTGATGGTTGGGGCGGCCCGGGGCCAGGGTTCCGTATGTCGCCAGACGCAGTTCGGCCATGGCCCCAGCAAACACGTGCCATGCCGTGGCGGAAAGCCGAGAGGCGGGAGTCGGGCTTTTGGGCGCAACCACTCACGCACGTCGCCGTGGTGGGGTGAGCGTTCTGGACGCGCCAGCGGCCAGCTCACCCCGCCGCGGCCCTCGGCGGGAGCGACGGTCTGTAACCCCCCACCCCGCTACGACATCGCCTTTGGTCTTCCGCTCTTGACCTTCACAATCCCGTCACCCCGCTACGACATCAAGCTTTTGACCCTGATGCTTTTGACCTTCACAGTCCTTCACCCCGCTACGACTCCACATCTTGACCTTGCTTCGGTCGTCGTCCTTGACGGTGGTGACGACTAGGAATCGCAACGGGACCGGCGATTTACATCCGTGACTGCTCCCAGGTCTGGCCGGGGGTGGGATACGGCGGCATGGACGGCGCCGGCTTGGTGAGGAAATAGGCGCGGGCCGAGCGGGGGACCGTCAGCGCGAGCAGCGCGGCCAGCGAGCAGGCGATGAGGGCGGCGCCGGCCAGGGGGAAGGCGCCGCCGACGGCGGTGATCAGGGTCATCAGGGCGCCGAACAGGAAGGCGAACGGCAGCAGGATGAGGGCGACGATCCAGGCCCACAGGCGGCCGCGGCGGGTCTGGTGGGCCAGGACCAGCGTGAACAGCGCGAAGATGAGCACTATCGCGTTGAGGACCAGGAAGATGCCGCGGGCGCCGGCGTCCCAGTCGTCCTGTTGCAGGTTCAGGATCACGCCGTAGGCGACGCGGCCTGTGCCGACCAGGCCGACGGCGGCCAGCAGGCTGGCGCCGATCTCGACTGACGTCGGCCGGGGCCTTTGTTCGTACGTCATTTTCTCGCTCCCCCGTGACATGGAAGGGGCCATCGTAGAGCCCCGCCGGCGGGACAGCGGACCCCATATCGGCGGTGTTACGCTCGCGGCCCTTCGCCCCGGCGGATGCCCGTGGGCGGGGTCATGGGGGAGCGAAACATGCACAGACGTCTGGGGAGAACTCTGTTCTCCCTGCTCGTGATCGCCGCGATCGGGCTGGCCCAGCCGGCCGTCGCGCAGGCCGCCGCCGATGTGGACACGGCGCCGCCGAGCGTCGAATCGGCCGAGTACTTCACCGACAAGTCGGCGCCGATCGAGACCCGGGGCTCGTTCCAGTTCGCGCCGGGCGAGGGTGTGACCGATGTTGTGTCCTATCTGTACAACTTCGACAACGGCGACGACACGACGCTCGAGGCGGCCGCGGACGGCACGGCCGTGTTGCCGTGGACGCCGACGCGTGAGGGGCGCTGGACGCTGACGGTGCGTTCGGTGACCCGGGCCGGCGTGGTGTCCGACCCGAACGTCCGCGGCTTCTCGATCCTGAGCCACAGCCCGGTCGTCACCATCTATCCGAGCGAGGACGCCGGCGTCGGCCGGCCCGTCCGGGTCGAGTTCCTGAGCGAGCTGGACGGGGTCACCGGCTTCGTCTACCGCTACGACGGCGGCCGGTGGAAGAGCGTCGACGAGGGCTACGTGAGCCTGGTCGACATCATCGCGAGCCGGGCCGGCAGCACCGAGCTGGTGGTGCGGGCCAAGCTTCCGAGCGGCAAGCTGTCGCCGGCCACCAGGCTCAGCATCTGGACGCCCGACTCGCCGCTGGTCGAACTGACCGGCCCGTACGGCTCGACGGCGATCGTCGGCGTGCCGATGACCGTGAAGGTCGCCCCGGCCGTCAAGCACGTCAAGCAATACCTGTACTGGGGTCTCGAGAGCCGCGAGGAAAAGCCGGTCAAGGCTCGCTACGACGGCACGGTGCGACTGCCGTGGACGCCGGCCGAGGAGGGCTACAACCAGGTCAGCTTCCGCAGCGTCACCTCCGGCGGCCAGGTCTCGGCGAGCCGCGTCCTCGACATGACCGTGCATCCGGCCGTCCCGATCGTGCAGTCCAGCTGGAACAACACGAAGCCGACGGGCGGGGTCGGTGTGCCCGGCCGGGTCCGCTTCTGGTCCACGATCCCGGCCGAGCACGTCAAGGGCTTCCGCTGGCACGTCGACGACGACCCGGAGCAGTTCACCGCCCGCTACCCGACCGGGCCCGACACGCAGACGCCCTACACCCCGACCCACGCGGGGCCGAACAAGCTGTCGGTCCAGATCGAGTTCTCCGACGGCCGGCTCGGCCCGGTGCAGGAGTACGCGTTCCTGGTGGCCTGAGGCGCTCAGTAGGCCGGGCGGGCCGCTTCGGCCCGTCCGGCCCGCAGCGACGGCAGCATCATGGCGATCGCGGCCGCCGTCACCACGATGGCGACCGTGACGCCGACCAGCACCCAGCCGGGGGCCCGGTCGTCGAAGAAGGCGCCGATTCCCAGCAGCGCGGACAGGGCCCGCGAGCCGACCAGGACGTAGGCGGCACGGCGGTTCCCCCGCCAGGCCGGGACGGCGGCGGCCAGGCTGATCAGGCCCAGCACGAATCCGACAATGATGACCCCGACCGGTGGGCGGTTGCCGCCGGCGGGAACCGAACTCACGATGTCGAGCAGGGCTAGCAGGGTCAGGATGACAAGGCCGGTGCGATACAAGGGAACCTCCCGATGACGGTGCTGACGTCGGGAAGGGGCCGCGCGCACCGGCCAGATACGCGTTACAGGTCGCGGCCCGGGCGATCCGAGACCGGCCACACGTACGGAAGATCGTCCGGGACGTGGGGGCCGAACAGCGGGCGGTAGGTCTCGGGGTCTTTGCGCAGCAACGCCGACTGGTGGCTGCGGTGCACATCCTCGTCGCCCAGCCACGGCGGCAGCTCGCCGAGCTTTTCCAAGGCTTCCTGCGTACGGACCTCAGGCCCCGCACCCCAGTCGGTGATCAGGGTCGCCGCGGTGGTGTCGGCCCGGCCGGTGGCCGTCCACACGGCAACCACGTCGAGCCCGTAGCGCACCAGCCCCTCCTCGTACCCGCGCCACATCTTCACTGCCGGGTGGTGCCGCCAGCCGTACCCGGGCGTCGTGAGCCCGCGGAGCACCTGGACGGTCTCGACCCGCTGCTTGCCGAGCCGCTTCTGGTCGAGCACCTTCGCCGAGGCCAGGAAGTCCGCGTACGGAAGAAAGGTCTGCACCGCCCCGACGCTACTGTTCCCGCGTGGCAACCGCTCTTCTCATCACCGGAACGGTGGGCTCCGGCAAGACGTCGGCCGCCGAGGCCGCCGGTGACCTGCTCACCGCGCGCGAGATCCCGAACGCGGTCATCGACGTCGACTGGCTGCGACGATGCTGGCCGTCACCGCCCGGCGACCGCTTCAACAGCGCCATCACCCTGCGCAACCTGCGTGCCGTCACGGCCAACTTCGTCGAGGCCGGCGCCGAGCGGATCGTGCTGGCCGGTGTGATCGAAAGCAGGAGCGAGAGGCGTGCGTACGAGGAAACGCTGGGCCTGCCGCTGTCGGTGTGGCGGCTGCGGGTGGCGATCCCGGCCGTCCACGAGCGGCTGGCCCGCCGGCACCGCGACGACCCGGCCGGGCTCGCCTGGCACCGGGAGCGCTCCGGGGAACTCGAGCGCATCCTGGCCGCGGCCGGGGTCGAGGACGCGCTGGTCGACGTGACGGACGAGACGATTCCGCAGGTGGCCGAGGCCGTGCTGCGTGGTTGGATGGGGTCGTGACGATTTCGGTGGCCGACGTGCCCGAGAAGGACCGCTTCGAGGCACGCGACGACGACGGGACGCTGGCCGGTGTGATCACCTACCAGGTCACCGGCAACGTCATCGCGTACACGCACACCAAGGTCGAACCGGCGTTCGAGGGCCACGGCGTGGGCGGCCTGCTGGCCCGCGCCGCCATGGAGGACGCGCAGGCCAAGCACCGCCTGGTCGTGCCGATCTGCCCGTTCCTGGCCTCGTGGCTCGACGAGCACCACGAGTACGAGAAGATCGTGGCCCGCACCCACCGCCGCGTGAAATAGCTCAGGAGAAAGGCGTGACCGGCCGGGGCTGCGGCTCGCCGTCGAGCTCGATGTCGACCCGCTCGTTGTAGAAGCAGAGCAGGTCACGGATCTTCGGGATCTCGGCGATCGGGTCGGGGTAGCTCCACGCCGCGTCGGCCAGCAGCGGGTGCGACCAGTAGCGGGCCACCCCCTTGTACGGGCAGCGCGACACCGTCTCGCCGGCGGTCAGCAGCTCGGTGCGCACGTCGGCGAACGGCAGGTAGTAGCGCGTCGGCAGGTGGGTCTCGAAGAGCAGCACCGGGCGCGTGCTGTTGGCCACCTCGACCCCGTCGATCAGCACCCGCACGCGGCGCGAGCTGTGCATCGTGTCGACGCGGTGGCGGGGTGAGCGGGCGTGGACGAAGACCTGCTCGTCCTCCTCGTACCAGTCGAGGGTTTCCCACGAGAACGTGACGTGACCCCGGAGCTGCTCGAACCGGTCGTCGGTCCAGGCCGCGTCGTCGGCCCGGCGGCCGCCCGCGACCACGGACCAGCGGCCCGGCGCGTGATCGGCGAGGACGCCGGGCCGGACATCGTCGTACGGAAGGAAGTAGGTCGGGAAACCGTGCTCGTTGATCTCGTCGAGCAGCAGGGCGCGCGTGCTGTCGGCGACGAGAGTGCGGCCCAGGCGCACCCGGATGCGGCGTGGCGTCGGCTCGATCGTCGTCTCGGGTGGCTTGAAGACAAACATGGTTCCGTCCTACACCGGCCCAGCGCCCTTTCCCACCCGGCACACAACTATGCGACAGAGCGGTCCGGCCCTCACAGCGGCGGGAGGAGTGCGGCGATCGCCGCCTGACCGGCCGCGTTGGGATGGTCGCCGTCGGGCGCGAGCAGGCCGGTGGGGTCGCGGCCGCCGTCGTCGCCGTGGAAGGCGGGCTCGGTGGGCACAAAGGTGGCGCCGGTGCGCGCGGCCGCGGTCCGCAGTGCCTGGTTGACGAGAGCGGTGGCGCGGGCGGCGTCGCGTAATCCCTGGGCGCCGTAGGCCGCGGCGCCGACCTGGCCGTCCTGGACCACGTTCCAGTAACCGAGCACAACCACGGGAACCCGGTGCAGCTGCCGGATCGAGGTCACGGTGGCTGCCACGTCGTCCTCGACTCCGTCGGCCACCGCGCCGTAGCGCGACGGCTGCGAGAAGACGTCGGCCATGTCGTTGGCCCCGATCATGATGATCACCTCGGCCGCCGACGACAGATCGGCCCGCATGCCGCCCAGTCCGGCCCGCACGTCGGCCGCCGTGGCGCCGCTCTCGGCGAGATCGACATCGGTGGCGTGCTGAGTCCGGGCGTACAGGGCGGGGAACGGCTCACACCCGCACGCCGCGCCGGCCGCCACCGAGTCGCCCAGCGTGACCACCGTCCGCGGCGCCGGCGCCTCCCCGTTTCGCCCGCTCGCGCAACCGCTCAGGGCGAGCACGGCCACCGTCAACGCGACCGCCGAGAACCTGATCCGGCTGCCCCGGCCGGTGTGCGTGGCCGTCATGGGAGCGGCCCGGCCAGGTGGGCGGCGAGCCAGTCGAAGGCCGGCGGCTCCATCTGCCGCCAGACCGCACTGCTGTGGCCGCCCCGGGCCACCACCGCGGTGGTCAGGGCGAGCGGCCGGTGGATCTCGGCGGCCATCCGGCGGGAGTCGGCGGCCGACTGCCGGTCGTCGCCGGACCAGCCGAGCCACAGCGCGAGGGGCGGCTGCGGAAGGTGGCGCAGCCGCCAGCCCGGATTGTTGGTGGTGTTCTGCGAACCGTCGCCGACGTCGATACCGGGCTCGGCATAGCCGGAGAGGCTGGCGGCGGCCGCGTACCGGTCGGGGTGGCGCAGCGCCAGATTGATCGCGCAGAACGCGCCGGCCGAGTAGCCGGTGAGGCCCCAGCCCGCCCGGTCGGCGCGGACGCGGTAGTGAGCGCGGACGTAGGCGGGCACGTCGACGGTCAGGAAGGTCTCGGTCTGCGGGCCGTCGTGCAGGTTGGTGCACTCCGTGTCGAGCAGGCGCTCGGGCGTCTGGTACGGGAACAGTACGACCGTCGGCGCCATCCGCCCGGCCGCGATCTCCCGGTCGAGAGTGGACTGGACGTTCAGCTTGCGCAGCCAGGTCACGGGAGTGCCCGGGTAGCCGTGCAGGGCCTCGATCACCGGGAAGTGTCCTGTTCCGCCGCGGTACGCAGCCGGCAGATAGACGTACATCGGCAGGGAGAGATGGCTGGCCGGCCCGCGGACCGTGACGCTCAGCATCCGGCTGCCGGCGCCGTCAGCGACCGGCGTGGCGGCCACCGTCTCGGTCGGATAGGCCTCGGTCAGCCGGTTGACCTGCACGAGCATGGCTGCGGCGACGCTGAGCACCGAGAGCGCGACGAGGGCCGAGCGACCGATGACGCGCGACCGGTCCCAGCTCGCCGCGAGCAGGACGGCCGTGGCCAGCACGCCGGCCAGCGACAGCACCGCGCTCACGACGGCGCTCCGCTCGCCGGCAGGCGCAGAGGGGCTGCGAGGGCGGGCGGCAGCGCATCGACCGGCTGGTTGAGCACGGCGAAGCCCGCCGGCGCACCCGCCACGAACCCGGCGGCGACCGGGCTGCGGCCCAGCACGTCCCAGCCCGAGGCCGCCACCCGAAGGTCGCGTTCCAGCTCGCCGGGCAGGCTGAGCAGGGCGGCCGCGGTGGTGCCCGGACCGGGAGACACGGTGACGGCCACGAATCCCGGCCGGCTCTGATCGCCCTGCGCGCCGGTGACCTTCGTTCCTGAAAAGGCCAGGACAACGGGGAACGTCACGCCGGGGCGGTCTCGATAGTCGCGGGGGAGCGTCACCGTGGGCGGGGCGGCGAGATGCCACGCGGCGAGATCGGGCGGACGCCAGGTGAAGGTTCCGGACCGCACCCGGACGTCGAGGGAGCCGGCCCGCGCGCGTTCGGCCACCGCGACCGTGCCGGTGTCGCCGCGGAGAGCCGACCAGGACGGATAGAAGTCCTCGTGCCGGTTGACGATCAGGCCCACGGTGGCCACCAGCAGCGATTCGGTCAGCAGCACGCCGGTCGCGCGGGTGAGCGGGCGCAGCCGTCTTCCGCGTGGCCACAGCACGACGGTCAGCGTGGCCGCCGCGGCGGCGGCAGCGGCCACCAGGGCGATGAGGGGCAGCCCGGTGAGCGTCACGTCGTCGCCCGCTCGCGGGCGGCCCGCCGCAGCGGGCGCTCGGGCAGGAACGCCTCGGCGGTCAGCGCGGCGACGGCTATGCGGGGCAGGTCGCGAGCCGTCGGGAAGCAGAGGTAACGCGGCGTCCAGGTGGGCAGATACTTGGCGTTCGACCGGTAGAGCGACTCGATCTGCCACAGCCGCGAGGCGACAGTCAGCATCCGGCGCCACAGGCGCAGCACCGGGCCGGCGCCCAGTTCGTCGGCGCGGGCGAAGACCGACCGCAGCACCGCGAAGTTCAGCGACACGCGACGTATCCCCAGTTCTGGGGTCTGTTCGAGAACGGACACCACCATCAGCTCGGTCAATCCGTTGGCGGCCGTCCGGTCGCCGCGCATCAGGTCGAGGGACAACCCGTCGGCACCCCACGGCACGAGCTGCAGCAGCCCGCGCAGCCGGCCCTCGGCGTCGTGGCCGAGAACCAGCAGGCAGTCGGCGTCGCGCGGATCGCCGAGCCGGGACAACGCCATCGAGAAGCCCCGCTCGACCGGCCCGTCGCGGAACTGGTCGGCCGCCCGCACCACCTTCTCGAGCTCGGCCGGCGACAGGTCGCGCTGGCGGGCCACCCGGCATTCGTAGCCGGCCCGCCGCACGCGGCTGACCGCCTGGCGCACGCCCCGCATCGGCCGCCCGTCGAGCGAGAAGGCGCTGGTGTCGACGACCGCCTCGTCGCCCAGTTCGACGACGTCCAGACCCGCTTTCCGGTACGCCTGACCGGCGGCGTTGCCGCAGCCGAGCACAGCCGGAGTCCATCCGTGACGGTCGGCGTCGGCCAGCCACGCGCCGATCGCCCCGGGCCAGGCCGACGCGGGGCCGATCGGGTCGCCGGCGGCCAGGCTGACCCCGTTGACCACGCGATACGCGACCACCGCGGACACGTCGGGCGCCCACATCAGAGCCTTGTCGGCCCGGGAGGCGAAATACCCGAGGGAGTCCTGACCGCCGTACCGCCGCAGCAGCTCGTCGAGACGGGCCTCGGCCTCCTCCCCGCGTTGCGGCGGACGCGAGCCGGGCCGCAACAACAGCAGGAGCGCCGTTCCGATCGCGAGCAGACCACAGGCGCCCGTCGTGTACGCCACCAGCTCGGCGCCGAAGTGACGCTGGAAGGCGAGCGGGCCGTCGATCCCGATCAGGCCGAGTGCCGCCTCCTCGGCCCAGTCGGCGACCCCGGGCGTGCCGACCAGGTGGTTGGCCCGCACGGCGATCTCGACAAAGCCCAGCAGGAAGCCCGCCGCGGCGAACCCGGCCAGCGCCCAGAGCGCCCGCCAGCGGGTACGCGGATCGGCCACCGTGGTGAAGCGGTCCTGCGTGGCCAGCAGCATGACCAGCACCACCCCGGCCACGGCGGCGGCGCCGTAGTCGAGCCCCTTCACCAGATGCAGCAGGATGGACGCGGCGGCCAGCACGACGGCCACCCGCCACGCCTGGCGCTTGCCCCGGCGCAGCCCGGCCCCCAGATAGATCAGCAGCAGGCCGGCCACGACGGTGGCCGCGCGGGCGGTCAGCACCCCCGCGGCCGGAACGAATTCCATGACCGTGAAGAGCCGTCCGTGCCGCGGCGGCGAGATGCCGGTGACGATGTCGAGCAGGCCCACCACCTGCACTATGCGGGCGATGGCGCGCCTGGAGAGCGGGGGCCGCTCCAACCGGGGCTGGGTCATAGCGCCAGCTTCTATGCGCCGGCTGTGAATTCGCTGGCGGGAAACCTGTGTGCTAGCTCAATGCCCGCTGACCTGCGGGTTTCAGGGATGTGTCGCGGGACACCACCTAGGCGCAACCGACGCACGTGGCGGCGAACGGGCGGATTTCCAGGCGCTCGGGGGCGATCTCGCGCCCGCAGGCTTCGCAGCGGCCGTAGGCGCCGGCGTCCAGGCGGGCCAGGGCCTCCTCGACGGCTGTTAGCTGGGCCCGGGCGGCGGCGAGAACGGCCATCAGCTGCGCCCGTTCGTAGCCGATGGTGGCGCCCTCGGGGTCGTGCTCGTCGTCGGCGTTGTCGGTGCGCGAGGCCTCGAACAGGGCGCGCAGGTCGGCGTCGAGCGCGGCGATCTCGGCCTCGGCCTCGCCGCGCAGGCGCTCCAGCGACGTACGGTGACCGGTCATGGTTCCACGGTAACCAGGCGATCGATGAAAGCGGTGAGGGCCTGGTCGGGGGTCACGCCGGCGTCGATCGAGGTGGTCAGCATGTCGAGCAGCAGACCGTCCAGCGCGTAGTGCAGCAGGGCGATCTCGAGGGCGCCGCCGGGCAGACCGGTGGTGGCGTGGAAGGCGACGTCGTCGCGATAGCCGCCGCGCAGGGTCGCGCCCAGGATCTCGGCCAGGCCGGGGCGGCGGGCCGCCTCGAGGCGCAGCTCGATCAGGGCCCGGGTCAGTTCGGGGTGAGCCGTCGTGCGCTCGAGGATGTAGCGCAGATAGTCGACGAACAGCTCGCGGCCGGGTGGGCGGGCCGACAGCCTCTCGACCACGGCCGGGTCGGGCGCGAACCGTTCGAAGATGCGCTCGCCGAGCGCGCCGAGCAGGGCGTCGCGGGAGCGGAAGTAGTTGGACGCCGTGCCGGTGGGCACGCCCGCCTCGGCGTCGACCGCGCGGTGGGTGAGCCCGCGGGCGCCCGACTCGGCGAGCACGCGCAGGCCCGCGTCGGCCAGCAGGTTCCGGCGTTCCGGGTTCTTGACCACGGCTCCAGACTAGCTCAACCACTACAAGTGTTGTAGTTTGGCCGCATGCGAAAACTCATCTACTACGTGGCCTCCACCGTCGACGGGTTCATCGCCGCGCCGGACGGCGACTTCGCGTTCTTCGGCCTGCACCCCGACCTGATGGCCCACATCACCGAGCACTATCCCGAGACGCTGCCGGGCGCGGCCCCCTCCGACGACCGGATCTTCGACACCGTCCTGATGGGCCGCGGGACGTACGAGCCGGCCTTGAAAGCGGGAATCACCAGCCCGTACGCCCATCTCGAGCAGTTCGTCTTCTCGAGCACACTCGACCCCGCGATCGACCCGGCCGTCACCGTGGTCTCCGAAGAGGCGCTGCCCTTCGTGCGCAAGCTGAAGGAGCGCCCGGGCAAGGACATCTGGCTGTGCGGGGGCGGCGCGTTCGCCGGCGCCGTGCGGTCCGAGATCGACGAGTACGTCATCAAGCTGAACCCGGTGCTGGCCGGCAACGGCATCCCGCTGACGGCCGGCCCGTTCGACCCGGCCCACCTGACCTTGATCGACGCCACGCCGGTCGGGGCCAGTGGAGTGGTGGTGCTGCGGTACCGCGGGAACAATGCAGCGGTATGAGCCAACCGCGCACGACCATGATCAAGCGGGTCGGTGACCAGACCAAGCCCGGGAACTGGGACGAGGCCTCGGTGGCGCCGGCCGGCTGGGACGACGTCCGGCGCCGGCTGCGGGAGGGGCCGGGCCCGTGCTGGCTGAGCGCGGGGTCCGGCTCCGGTCCGCACGTCCGCCCGGTGTTCGCCGCCTGGACCGGTGATTCCTTTGTGGTCGCCAGCAACCCCGGTGCCCGCAAAACCGCCGTGCTGCGAACTTCTCCCGTTTGTTCGGTGGCCATCGACCTGAAAGAGATGCACCTGGTCGTCGAGGGCCGGGCGAACCGGTTGACCGCCGAGCCCGACCTTCGCCGCTCGGTGGCCGCGTTCGACGAGGTGTTCAGCTGGCCCACCGAGGTCGACGGCGACCTGCTCACCTCGTCCTACGCGGCCCCGAGCAGCGGCGGGCCGTCGTTCGAGGTGTACGAGATCCGGCCGGTCAAGGCGTACGCGTTCCCGACGTCGGACCAGTTCGAGCCGACGCGCTTCAACTGGAAGTGACGTCCCGGACGAACACGACGCCGTCGATGGATGGCAAGTTTGCCGGGTCGAGCGGGGCGTAGCCGTACCAGGGGGACTGGCGGGCGACCAGGGCGGTCTGCTCCGGGAGCCCGTACAGGTGGCCCTCCAGTGTGTCCGGTGGCGGGGCGCCGACGCCGTGCTCGTGGATCGTGCCGACGGCGGTGGCCAGGAAGGCGTACTGCGGGCCGAGTTTGGCGCTGACCAGGGCGCCGGTGCCCCACCAGGACAGGTGCTGGTCGCCCATTTGCATGGTGCTCCGGTCGCGCTGCAGGTGGGAGTTGTGCGCGTAGACCAGTGTGGGGCCGCGGTCGGCCAGGGCCAGCAGGTTGGCCGCCATCATCGCGTCGCGCTGGGCGGTCAGCCGCTGCAGACGGGCGGGCGAGGGGTCGGCCATCCAGTGGTGGTAGCGCAGCAGGCCCACGGCGGTGCGGGCGTAGAGGAGGGCGCGCTCGTCCGGGTGGGGCTGCGTCTCCAGCTCGGCGGCCAGGTCGTCGGCCAGCAGGCGCAGCTCTTTGGCTTCGGGTGAGCGGCCGATCGACTGCGACGGGTCCATCATGGCGGCCGGGTTGGTCCAGCGGTCGTCGTCGATCTGCGGCACGGCGTCGCCGGCCAGCGCGGTGAGCGCCTGACGCGGGCTGGCCGCGGCGCTGATCTCGAGCGGGCCGTCGAAACCGGCGAAGCGGACCTGGCCGTCGTGCGGCCGGCCTTCGTTGTGCGCGCGCATCCACCGTACGAGATCGCAATTGCCTTGGAAGTGGCCCCACTCGTGGCTGAAACCGTTGCGTACCACCTCGTCGAGGTCGCCCTCGCCCGTCGTGACGTAGTCATCGACGGTGAGCCCCTTGAGGCAGTCGCTCTCGAGGGCGATCGTGCGGTAGCCCTCCCGCTCGACGAGGCGCCGGAAGAGCCGGTTGCGCAGATCGAGCAGGTTGTTGTCGCCGTGGGTGGGCTCGCCCAGCCCGAGCAGACGGGGCCGGCCCGCGAACATCTTCATCACGTCCATGCCCCTGAACAGTATCGTTGAACTTTCGGTTGAGACTTTCCACGAGTACTGGCAGGACCATGCGCGAAAAGCTTCGACCGGTCGACCTGGCCCGGGCGCACAACCTGTCGACCCAGGCGGTCCGGAACTACGAAGAGGCCGGCATCCTCCCGCCGGCTGCGCGCACGGCGTACGGCTACCGCACCTACGCCCCGCGACACGCGCAGGCATTGGCCGCGTTCCTGGCCCTGGTGCCTGGCCACGGCCACCGAACCGCCGTCCAGATCATGCAGGCGGTCAACCGAGACGCCATCGACCAGGCGCTGCAGCTCATCGACGAAAGCCACGCCCAGCTGCGGGAAGACCGCGACACCCTGCGAGCAGTGGAAGCGGCCCTCCGCGACCTCGCACCCGTCCCTCCCCGGCGAGGCGACACTTTCGTCGGCGCCTTGGCCGCCCGGCTCGGCCTCCGCCCAGCCACCCTCCGCAAGTGGGAACGGGCCGGCCTGCTGACCCCGAGCCGCGACCCGCAAACCGGCTACCGCATCTACACCGCCACTGACGCCCGCGACGCCCAGATGATCCACCAGCTCCGCCGAGGCGGCTACCGCCTCGACCAGATCGCCCCGCTCCTGACCCAACTCCACACCGCGGGCGGCCTCGACTCCCTCGAGTCAACCCTCCACGCCTGGCACACCCGACTGACTTCCCGAGGCCGAGCCCTGCTCACGGGCGCCGCCGCCCTCGACGCCTACCTCCAGAAGGACGCGCGATGAGTGATCAGTTCGACCTGACCGATCGTCACCGGCCAGGCTCGATCTGGGAGCCGGTGACCTTCCCGTCCTCCACCTCACAACTGAACTGGCGGAAACCGGCGTCCTTCGTGGCGAACCGGCCCGACACCGTAAGCACCTTGTCTCCGTCGACCTGGAACGACGACTCCTGCCACAGCTTCCGCCACGTCGTCGGTTCCACCGCGTCGACCTCGGTTTTGCAGAGGTCAACCGCTGCGTCCTGTCGTTCCTCGAGGGAATCGGGCCACAGCTTGATCACCGCCACGAAACCAACGACCACCAGGGCGACGAACGCCCAGAACAGACAGCCGCGTCGGGTGCTCGGCTGATGCGGGGCAGGCTCGCTCACGAGTGACATCCGACCATGGCGGGCGCGCTCAGTGGATGCGAAACGGCGGCCACGCCGGCTGGGAGCCGGGCATGACCGCCGTTTCTCAACTTGTGCTCGCGTTGTGCCCTAATCAGACGTTGTAGTACATCTCGAACTCGTGGGGGGTCGGGCGGAGGCGGACCGGGTCGATCTCGTTGGTTCGCTTCCAGTCGATCCAGGTGCTGATCAGGTCGTCGGTGAAGACGCCGCCTGCGGTCAGGAACTCGTGGTCGGCCTCGAGGCTGTTGAGGACCGCGTCCAGCGAGCCGGGCACCTGCTTGACGCTGCCCCACTCCTCCGGCGGCAGGTCGTACAGGTCCTTGTCGATCGGGGCCGGGGGCTCGATCTTGTTCTTGATGCCGTCCAGGCCGGCCATCATCTGGGCCGAGAACGCCAGGTAGGGGTTGCTCGACGGGTCGGGCACGCGGAACTCGACGCGCTTGGCCTTCGGGTTGCTGCCGGTGACCGGGATGCGGGTGCAGGCGGAGCGGTTGCGCTGCGAGTAGACCAGGTTGACCGGGGCCTCGTAGCCGGGGACCAGGCGCCGGTACGAGTTAACGGTCGGGTTGGTGAAGGCCAGCAGGCTGGGCGCGTGGTGCAGCAGGCCGCCGATGTACCAGCGGGCCGTGTCGGACAGGCCCGCGTAGCCGGTCTCGTCGTAGAACAGCGGCTCGCCGTTCAGCCACAGGCTCTGGTGGGTGTGCATGCCCGAGCCGTTGTCGCCGAACAGGGGCTTCGGCATGAACGTGGCGGTCTTGCCGTGCTCCCAGGCGGTGTTCTTGATGATGTACTTGAACATCTGCATCTGGTCGCCGGCGTGCAGCAGCGTCGAGAACTTGTAGTTGATCTCGGCCTGGCCCGCGGTGCCGACCTCGTGGTGCGAGCGCTCGACGGTGAAGCCGACGTCGATCAGGCGGCGCACCATGGCGTCGCGCAGGTCGCTGTAGTGGTCGAGCGGCGCGACGGGGAAGTAGCCACCCTTGTACGCGGTCTTGTAGCCCTTGTTGCCGCCCTCTTCCTCCTTGCCGGAGTTCCAGGCGCCCTCGACCGAGTCGATGTAGTAGAAGGCCTCGTTGGCGCTGGTGGAGTGGCGGATCGAGTCGAAGATGTAGAACTCGGCCTCGGCGCCGAAGTAGGCCGTGTCGGCGATGCCGCTGGAGGCCAGGTAGGTCTCGGCCTTCTTGGCCACGTTCCGCGGGTCACGCGAGTAGGCCTCGCGGGTGAACGGGTCGTGGATGAAGAAGTTGAGCGCCAGCGTCTTCTGGATGCGGAACGGGTCGACGAACGCCGTGGTGACGTCCGGCAGCAGCATCATGTCGGACTCGTGGATGGCCTGGAACCCGCGGATCGAGGATCCGTCGAAGGCGAGGCCGTCGGTCACCACGCTGTCGTCGAACGACTCGACCGGCATGTTGAAGTGCTGCATCACACCGGGCAGGTCACAGAACCGTACGTCGACGAACTTGACGTCCTCGTCCTTGAGGTATCGCAGCAATTCCTCGGGGTTGGCGAACAACACGTCCTCCTGGTACAGGATTTCGATACCGGGGCGGCGTTCTTCCGCCGCATGGCTGGGCTGGTCGCGACGCTATGGGGCGGGAGTTGCCCCGGCGTATCCCTATTGTTTCCGTCATGTTACGGAGTCGGTCGGGCTCCGCCGGCGTTCCGGGGCGGCCCCAGCGAGGCTACCGCGAAAACCGGCGCGGTTACGCTGGTTGCATGGTTTCGGCAGGCAAGACCCCGTCCGGTACGCGGGGTGCGCTCGACTTGTCCGGCGTCACGACCGCCTCGTTCGGCCGGCGGCTGGGCGCCCTGATGATCGACTGGGCGCTGGCCACGGTCGTGGCCGCCCTCATCGTCGACGACCTGCGCACCAATCCGTGGCCTCAGCTGGGCATCTTCGTGCTGGCGCACGCGTTCTTCGTCGGCCTGTTCGGACAGACGGTGGGCATGGCGCTGGCCCGCATCCGCTGCGTCTCCATCGTGGACGGCGGGGCCATCGGCCTGCCCCGGGCCATCGTCCGGGCGCTGCTGCTGGCCATCGTGATCCCCGCCGTGATCAACGACGCCGACGGCCGTGGACTGCATGATCGGGCGGCTCGCTCGGTCATGGTGCAGCGCTCTTAAAGATCAACTGCGTTCCCGGGTACGGCGGTCAGGCGCAGCCTGAGGCGGTCGTCCGTGGCCGAGGCGTGAGCGTGGCCTGGATGGTGACGCCCGTCCGAGCCGTTCCGAGTGATCTGTGCACGCCGAGGCTGTGCGCCAGGGCTGTGAACTCCCGCCTCGGTGCGCCGGTTGTGACTCGTACGTTGAAAAGAAGTTGACGTTGAATCAGCGGGGGCGCTGCTGGCGCATGCCCTTGCTGGGGCGCATGTTCTTGGGGATGGCGCCCTTGGGCATCTGCGGGCGGGCCATGAGGGCGCCGAGGCGCTTGTCGAGCGAGTTGACGTCCTTGCCGGTGAGGTTGCGCGGCAGCCGCATCATCGTCGAGCGCAGCTTCTTGACCGGCAGCTGGCCCTCGTCGGAGCCGATCACGTAGTCGTAGAGCGGCGCGTTGCCGATGACCTTGGACAGGCGGCGCTTCTCCTGCCCGAGCAGGCCGCGGACGCGCTGGGGGTTGCCCTCGGCCAGCAGGATCACGCCGGGACGGCCGATCACCACGTGCACCATGTCGAACTGAGTCGTCGAGGCGGCCGCGGGGCGGACCCGCCAGTCACCGCGCATGTTCTCGATCAGCGAGGCGGCGGCGCCGGGCTGACCCTCGGCCGCGTTCATCATGGCCGCGTTGGAGCGCAGGTTGAGCACGATCACGGCGGCCAGCAGGGTGACCATGATGCCGATCGGCAGGTAGATCCAGCCGAACAGGATCACCAGCACGACGGTCAGGGCGAGCGGGATCAGCACGGCCGCCAGAAGCAGCGGGACGAACCACTTGTCCTGCTTCGCGGTGAACGAGAACACCTGACCGATCTGCTTCAGGCGCGTGCCGAACGACACCTTCTCCTGCTCTTTTGCCATAACTCGAAAGTGTAGTGGGGCGGGTCCTTACTTATGCACCGGTGGTCCTCCCCAGCGGTAAGGGGGCTCGGGAGGCCAATATGAGGCAGGTTCCCCATGCCCCGGGGGTGCCTTCCGGCGAAGAGTTCTCGGCAGACGAACCCCGACGGAAAGGCACCGAGATGTTCCCCTACAACGACCCCCGGACCATGCTCGACCTGCACCACCAGCGGGCCGGCGAGCTGCACCGGAAGGCCGCCGCCGTCCGCCACGCGCGGGAGGCCGCCGCCGGCGACGGCCGCCGCCGCTTCGGCCGATGGCCCCGCCGGCGAGAGGAGCAACGAGCCCGCGCCGCCGTGGCCGCATGACGGCGGTGGCGTTCGGGGGGCATTTCGCGGCGGAAAATCTGTCGCACCCCCATGGCATGCTCGAACTCATGACGGCGCAGGCCCACAGCGAGGTGCTCGTCGGCCGCGAGGCCGACCTCGCGGTGCTGCGCGACGCGCTGAAACGGGCCCGCCACGCCGAGCCGTCGACCGTTCTGGTCGGCGGCGAGGCTGGGGTCGGCAAGACCCGCCTGGTCGAGGAATTCTGCCGCGGCCTGGCCGGCGAGCCGGTGCGCGTGCTGGCCGGCCAGTGCCTCGAGCTGGGCGAAGAGGGTCTGCCGTTCGCCCCCTTCGCGGGTGCCCTGCGCCAGCTGGTGCGGGCCGAGGGCGTGGCCGCGCTCCAGGGTCACGAGCGTGAGCTGGCCCTCCTGCTGCCCGAGCTGGGCCCGCCGCCCGCGGGTGAGGGCCGTCGCGGGCTGCTCTTCGAGGCCGTGGCCGCGCTGTTCGAGGGCCGCCCGCTGGTGCTGGTGATCGAAGACCTGCACTGGGCCGACCGGTCGACCCGCGATCTCATCGCCTTCCTGGTGCGGGCGGCCCGCCTGCCCCAGCTGCTGCTGATCACCACCTACCGCACCGACGAGCTGCACCGCGGTCACCCCCTGCGGCCGTTCCTGGCCGAGCTCGACCGGGTGCGCGGCGTGCTCCGCCTCGAGCTCGACCGGCTCGACCGCGAGGGCACGGCCCAGCTGCTCACCCACCTGCTCGGCGCCGAGCCCGAGGCCCGCGTGGTCGACTCGGTCAACGAGCGGGCCCAGGGCAACCCGTTCTTCATCGAGCAGTTCGCCGGCGCCGCCTTCGACGAGATCCCGGCCAGCCTGCGTGACCTGCTGCTGTCCCGGGTCGACCAGCTGCCCGAGCCGGCCCAGCAGGTGCTTCGGGTGGCCGCCGTGGGCGGCACCCGCTTCGGCCACGAGCTGCTGGCCCGCGTGGCCGGCCTGGACGACGTGGCTCTCGAATCGGCACTGCGGGCCATCGTGGCTGCTCAGCTCGTCGTGGTGGTCGACGCCGACGGGGGTTACGAGTTCCGCCACGCCCTGGTGCGTGAGGCCGTGCACGACGACCTGCTGCCCGGCGAGCATGCCCGGCTGCACGCCCGCTACGCTCGCGCCGTCGAGGCCGAGCCTCATCTGGTCGCCATGGGCCGGGCCGCCGCCGAGGTGGCGCACCACTGGCACGCCGCCCACGACCATCCGCGTGCGCTGATCACCGCCAAGATCGCCGCCGACGAGGCCAAACGGCGTTTCGCGTACGGGGAACAGGCCAGCCTTCTCGACCGGGTGCTCCACCTGTGGGAGGACGTGCCCGACGCCGAGTCCCTGCTCGGCCTCGACCACCTCGACCTGCTCGAAGAGTCGGCCCTGGCCGCGATCGACTCGGGCGAGCACATGCGCGCGCTCAGCCTCACCCGGGCCGCGCTGGGCGACCTCGACGCCGAGGCCGAGCCGCTGCGGGCCGGCCGGTTGCTGGTGCGCCGGGCCAAACTGCTGCGTACGGCGGGCAAGTCCGACGGCCGGGCCGAGTGCGACGAGGCGTTCCGCCTGCTCAGCCTGGCCCCACGCGGCTCCGACCGGGTGCGCCTGCTGGCCGACGTGGCCCACCAGCTGGCCGGGATCGACCCCGAACGCGCGGCCGAGGTGGCCGGCGTCGCGCTGGCCGACGCCGCCGAGCAGGGCGACCTGGCCGCGCTGGTGACGGCCGAGGTGGCGTTCGGCTCCACCTGTTCCGGCCGTGTGCCGGCCACCGAGCTGCTGCCGGTCATGCAAGAGGCGGTGGAACACGCCCGCGCCGCCGGCGACCTGCCCGCACTCACCCGCGGCCTGATCAACGTCTCCGACTCCCTGTTCGAGCTGGGCCGCTACGAGGAATCGGCCGCGGCCGCCGTCGACGGCCTGGCCCACGCCGACAAGGTCGGCGTCAGCCGCACCAGCGGCGTCTTCCTGCTGGCCAACCACGCCGAGGCGCTGATCGCCCTGGGCCGCTGGGACGAGGCCGACGCCCGCCTGGCCGAGGCGGCCCGCCTCGACCCGCCCGAGACCCTGGCCCTGCCCTGGCTGCGCCTGCGCGCCCGCCTCCGCCTGGCCCGCGGCCGCGAGGGGGCGGACGCGCTGGTCGCGCGCTCGGTCGCCTTCCTGCGCCGCCCGTACCTGAGCAACGAGGGCCGCCTGGCCACCCTCGACCTGCGCCTGCTGGCCGCCCTGCACGACCCCGACCCGGCCGTCGCCGCCGAGGCCGCCCACGCCACCTTGGCCGAGCCCTCGCTCACGGTGCTGCCCCGCTACTGCTGGTCCATCCTGTCGCACGCGGCCCGCGCCGCCGCCCGCTCCGCCGACCCGGCCCTGTCCTCTGCCGTGGCCGAGGCCGCCGCCCGCGTCCCGGTGCGCTACCCGGCCCAGGCCGCCTTCGCCGCCGAGGTTCACGCTCTGCTACGCGGCGGCGAGCCCCGCTGGCAAAAGGCCGTAACCGCCTGGCGCGCCGACGGCCACCGCTACGAGCTGGCCCGGGCTTTGCTCGACCTGGCCGAGGCGCAGGCCGCCGCCCGAACCGCCCACCGCTCAGATGCCGCTTCCCGCTCCGACGCTGCGTCGCATTCTGGGGCCGTCTCTCGTTCCGAGGCTGCGTCGCCTTATGAGGCCGCATCCCGGTCCGGCGCTGGGTCACGCTCCGACGCCGCTTTCCGTTCCGAAGCTTCGTCTCGGTCTGACGCTGCTCCCCGCGATGCTGCTGCTTCCCGCGATGCTGCCACCTTCCCTTCCGCCGCCGCTGCCCGCGACCTCAGCTCTCGTGACGCCGGCTCGGGCGGGGTGGCGATCTCTGACGGAGCCGGCGACGGGTTCGCAGGGCATTCCGATCCGGCCGAGTCGATCGCCGAAGCCCTCGCGCTGGCGTCGGCACTGGGTGCGACACCGCTGGTCGAAGCGGCCGACACCCTGTCCCGCCGCCTGGGCATCCGCCCGTCGACCCCCACCGCCGAGCGCGACGACCTGCTGACGTCCCGTGAACGCGAGGTTCTGCGCCTGGTAGCCGAGGGCCACACCAACAGCCGGATAGCCGCCGACCTCTACATCTCACCCAAGACCGCGAGCGTCCACGTCTCCCGCATCATCGCCAAGCTCGAGGTGACCAACCGGGGCGAGGCCGCCGCCGTCGCCCGCCGCCTGGGCCTACTCGACGACTGAACCCGCGCTTTCCGCCGAGGCCTCGCACCCTCGCGCCGGGCCGGGTGCGCTTGCCTCGTGCGGAGCTGGCCGCGCTTCTCTCGTGGGGCCGGATGCTCCTCCTGGCGTGGGGCCGGGCGCGCTTCCTCGCGTGGGCTGGGCATTCCTTCCGGCGTGGAGCCGGGCGCGCTTCCTTGCGCGGGGGCGGCCGCTCTTCCCTCACGTGGGGTTGGGCGCTCTTCCGTCGGGCTGAGCTGGCCGTTCCTCCTCGCGTGGGGCTGGGTGGTCCTCTTGGCGTGGGACCGGGTGCACTTCTCTCGCGTGTGGCTGGGGCCTTTCCTTCGCGTTGAGTCGGGCGCTCTTCCTCGTGTGGGGCGGCGCTCTTCCCTCACGTGGGGTTGGGCGCTTTTCCTTCGCGTTGAGTCGGCCGTTCGTCCTCGCGTGGGGCTGGGCGCTTCTCTTGGCGTGGGGCCGGGTGCATTTCTCTCGCGTGTGGCTGGGCGCTTTTCCTTCGCATTGAGCCGGGCGTTCGTCCTCGCGTGAGGCTCGGCGTTCCTCGTGGCGTGGGGTTGGGCGCGCTTCCTCGTGTAGGGCTGGCGCTCTTCCCTCGCGTGAGGCTGGGTGCTCCTCTCTCGGGCTGTGCTTGGCGCCCCTCCTCGCGTGCTGCCGGGCGCCCTTCCCTGGCATTGGGTCGGGCGCTCTTTCCTCGCCTGGCGCCCCTCGCGAAGCGCAAGGTCGGGTGGACTTCCGTCGCGTGGGGCTGGGCGCTCTTCCGTTCCTGGGGGTCGAGCGCTCCTCCCTCACGTTGGGCCTGGCGTTCGACCTCGTGTGGGGCCTGGCGTTTGACCATTGGGGTGGGCTGGGCGCTTAGACCTCGCGTCGTGACGTCCTTTGGCGCGTTGGCGGTCGTGAACCGACTATTCGGCGGGCCTCCTCGAGGACTTTGGCGTCCAGGTCTTCGAAATGGGTCTTGGCCTCGTGGTCGACGGCGCCGTATTGGTCGTCCAGCTTTACCAGGCGTTCGGCCAGGTCAAGGGTGCCGTGGCCGAAGGTGGTGTGCGCCCACATGGTCAGTTCGGTCGGGGTCAGCCGGCCGGTCAGCACTCGGTTGGCCAGCACCTCGATGGCGGCCTCCGCGCCGGATTGGCTGCCCTTTGGGTGGTAGGGGAGGTTGACGTCGCTCAGGGCGTCCTCGAGGAGGTCGGGTGCCTCCTCGGCGGCGTGGCGGTGGAGGACGCCGGCGAGCATGGCCAGGTTGAGACCGTCGTGGCCGGTCACCAGCAGGTCGCAGTCGGCGTCTACCAGCTCGGCCGCGCTGACGTAGCCGACGCTCCAGAGTGCGGCCGCCTCGCGCATGCCGTTTCTCGCCTCTTCAGGAGTCATACCGCCTCGCCCGCGGTGGATCCGCTCGCCGGCTCGCCTGGGGCCGGCTTGGCGGAGGTCGGCGTTGCGGTGGCGTGGATGATGTGGTTGTTGGGGGTCAGCTCGGCGGTCAGGTGCCAGCCCAGTGGGGCTACGGCTGCGGCCAGGTCGGCGGGCTGCCAGAAGTGTTTGACGATGCGGAATTCGCGGCCGTCGTTGAGGGTGCGGTCCTGGACGTGATTGGGCAGTTCGGCGTTGTGGTAGCTGTCGATCAGGAAGGCGCGGCCGCCGGGGCGTAGGGCGGTGGCGACCTTGCGCCAGAACGGGGCGAAAAGGTCCTCCGGCACGTGGGACAGCCAGTAGCTGAAGAAGACCACGTCGAACGCGGACGGGGGCGGGCTCCAGGCGAAGATGTCCTCCTGGCGGTAGCGCACGTGGGCGCCCAGGTTGCGGGCCCGGTTGAGGTCGAGCACGGCGGGGGAGGCGTCCACGGCCAGGACTGATCGGGCGTGCCGGGCCAGGTGGCGGGTCCACAGGCCGGTGCCGCAGGCGAACTCCAGGACGTCGCCGGTGGGGGCGAAATGGTCCAGGGCTCGCTCGGCCGACGCCACGTCGGCGAACCAGCGTTGCTCCTCGTCCGGGTCCATGGTGTAGCGGCCCTGCCGGTACCACCACTCGTCGTACTCGCCGGCCCGGGCTTCGTAATAGGCGCGCTGGTCATCGAGGATGCTCATAGCGAGACCGTACGAGCGACCACCCGACCGGCGCGAAGCGATTTTGGCGGGCTAGTGCGGATCGCGGAAGCCGCGGAGCACCCGGACCAGGAAGTAGCCGCCGCCGCCGATCAGGAGCAGGCCGAAGGCCACGGCCAGCATGCTGCCGGTGCTCATGCCGGGGCGCTCGGCCTCGGCGGCGGCCGCGGTGGCGGGTTGGGCCGGCGGGAAGTACACGCCGGGGGTGCTGTCGGTCTCGGTTGTGGTGGTCGCGGTGGGGACAGTCGTGCCTGGAGCGGAGGGGAGCGCCGCGGCGGGAGGTTGCGGGGGTGCAGCGGCAGGAGTGGAGGCGGCGGGGGCGGCCGTGGTGCTGCAGCCGGCCGCGGGTGGGCGCCAGTTTCCGACGTACGTGGTGAAGGTGTTGACCCTGACCGTCAGGGAACCGTCGCGAGGGCCTTTGACTGTGGTGGAGCGGCCGGGGGCCAGGCGGGTGACCTGGCCGGCGATGAGGAACGTGGCGCTGACGTTGGCCGACGGCGCGTTCTCGAGGGTGGCCCGGTAGGTGCCGTCGCAGGCGCTGGTGAACGTGACCTTGGGTTCGGGGGAGCATTCGGCCGAACCGCCGCGATAGTGGGCGGGCGGCCCGTTCGACTTGCTGCCCGAGTCGCCCAGGACCAGCCCGCCGTACGGGTTGTCGCCGCTGGTCACCTCGTCGAGCAGCCCGCTTCCCCGGATGGCGAAGACCTGCGTGCGGCAGGGCGGCACGACCACGTCGAGACGAACCGTGCGGGTCTTCGCCGTGATGGTGGCGCGGTCGGTGGCGTACGTGAATCGGCCCCCGCCGCCGTCGGTGTACGAGACCAGGCCGAACGCCTGACTCTGGCCGGCGCACAGAGCCCGTACGGCCGTGACCGTCGCCTTGCCCGAGGCGCCGTCGAAGGTGTGCCGGAAGGTCGCCGACGACGCCGAGGCGCAGGTGTCGGCGGCCGAGGCGGCTACGGGCGGCGGCGTGAAAGCACCAGCGAGCGCAGCCACGGCGGCGAGGAGAAGCGTGCAGCGACGCATATCACCAACATCGGCGAAATGTCCGACTTGCTGAGGCGGCGCCGGAGCGACGAGGACGGCACAGCGAAACAACGATGCCCGGCCAGAAAGGCCGGGGCGTCAGCCGCGCGCCTCGAGGGCCTGCTTGTAGAGGCGGCCCGCCCGGTACGACGACCGGACCAGCGGCCCGCTCATCACGCCCGCGAAGCCGATCTGCTCGGCCTCTTCGCGCAGCTCGACGAACTCTTCGGGCTTGACCCAGCGCTCGACGGGGTGGTGCCGCGGGGTGGGGCGCAGGTACTGCGTGATGGTGATCAGTTCGCAGCCGGCGTTGTGCAGGTCGCGCAGCGCCTGGGAGATCTCGGCCCGCTCCTCGCCCATGCCCAGGATCAGGTTGCTCTTGGTCACCAGGTCGGCCGCGCGGGCCTGGGTGATGACGTCGAGCGAGCGCTCGTAGCGGAAGCCGGGGCGGATGCGCTTGAAGATGCGCGGCACCGTCTCGACGTTGTGGGCCAGCACCTCGGGCTGGGCGCCGAAGACCTCGGCCAGCTGGGCCGGCTCGGCGTTGAAGTCGGGGATCAGCAGCTCGACCCCGCAGCCGGGCTGCAGCTTGTGGATCTGGCGGACCGTCTCGGCGTAGAGCCAGGCGCCGCCGTCGGGCAGGTCGTCGCGGGCCACGCCGGTGACCGTCGCGTACTTCAGGCCCATGGTGGCGACGGACTCGCCCACGCGGCGGGGCTCGTCGGCGTCGAACTCGGCCGGCTTGCCCGTGTCGATCTGGCAGAAGTCACAGCGCCGCGTGCACTGGTCGCCGCCGATGAGGAAGGTGGCCTCGCGGTCTTCCCAGCATTCGTAGATGTTGGGACAGCCCGCCTCTTGGCAGACCGTGTGCAGGCCTTCCTTCTGCACCAGGCCCCGCATCTGCGTGTATTCGGGGCCCATCTTGGCTTTGACCTTGATCCACGGAGGCTTCCGCTCGATGGGAGTTTCGGCGTTGCGCGCCTCGATGCGCAGCATGCGGCGGCCCTCGGGAGCAATAGTCACAGCCCCGAGATTACGCCTGAATAGGTCTCTGCCTAGACAGGGGCGACGAGGCTCACGTGACCAGAGGTGTGACGGCGCTCATATGAACCGGTTAAATTCCCTTTCGCGGCGCCGACGTCTGCTGTTAACGTCCGGCCCACGGCAGTGAGGGAACCGAGTAGCCCCCGGAAGGCCGGCCGAGAGAGCCACCGATCGCTGTGAAGGTGGCCCGGGCGCCGGGGCGTGAAGACACTCCTGAGCCGCAGCAACACAAGAGGCGCCCGCAAAGGGCGCGAAGGTGTGGTGGCACCGCGAGGATCCCGCTCGCCCACGCCTCCCTGGGGCCGCGTTGCAGCTTCTCGAGGAGGTCACCCGCCATGCAACGCATCCTCTCCACCCAGCTCCGCGCGCACGTCGAATCGACAGTGACGATCGCCGGCTGGATCCACCGCCGCCGCCTGCTCAAGTCGGTGGCTTTCCTGATCGTCCGCGACGCCGAAGGGCTCAGCCAGGTCGTCGTGGCCGAACCCGAGACCCGCGCCCAGCTCGAGGAACTCTCCGAGGAGAGCGTCGTCGAGGTGACCGCCACGGTCACTGCCAACGAGCAGGCGCCCGGCGGGGTCGAGCTGACCGAACCCAAGATCCGCGTGCTGTCCGCCGTCACCGCGCCGCTGCCGTTCGAGCTGCACCGCCCGGCCGTCGGCGCCACCCTGCCGACCCAGCTCGACCACGCGGCCCTGGCCCTGCGGCACCCGGCCCGCCGCTCGGCCCTGCGCGTGGCCGCGGCGGCGACGGCCGGCTTCCGGGCGGCGCTGACCGAGCAGCGGTTCGTCGAGATCCAGACGCCGAAGATCGTCGCCTCGGCCACCGAGTCCGGGGCCAACGTGTTCGCGCTGGACTACTTCGGCCGCCCGGCCTATCTGGCCCAGTCGCCGCAGTTCTACAAGCAACTGATGGTCGGCGTCTTCGAGCGGGTCTTCGAGGTCGGCCCGGTCTTCCGCGCCGAGCCCAGCGACACCGTGCGGCATTTGTCGCAGTACACATCGCTCGACGCCGAGCTGGGCTTCATCGAGGACCATCGGGACGTGATGGCCGCCCTGACCCGGACGCTCACCGTGATGATGGCGACCATCACCGCCCGTGCCCGGTTCGCGACGCCGCGGGTGCCCGCCGAGATTCCCGCCGTCCACTTCAGCGAGGCGCTGCGCATCGCCGGGGCCCCCGCCGACGAGCCCGACCTGGCGCCGGCCCACGAGCGGGCGCTGGGGGAGTGGGCGCTGCGTGAGCACGGTTCCGAATTCGTCTACGTGACCGGCTATCCGATGCGCAAGCGGCCGTTCTACACGCACCCCGACCCGGCCGACCCGGCGTACTCGAACGGTTTCGACCTTCTGTTCCGCGGGCTGGAGATCGTGACCGGTGGGCAGCGGCTGCACCGTTATGAGGACTATGTGGAGGCGCTGGCGCGAGCCGGTGAGCCGCTGGAGCCGTACGCCGGATATCTCGACGGCTTCCGCTACGGCATGCCGCCGCACGGCGGGTGGGCGATCGGTCTCGAACGGTTCGTCGCGCGGCTGACCGGAACCGCTAACGTGCGAGAGGTGACGGCCTTCCCGAGAGACCTCAACCGGGTCACCCCGTAGCGATGACGATCGACCTCGACGTCGCTCCGGCCGGCCGCGCCGAAGACCGATTGCGGCGTACGAGGTCAGGTGCGCTCGTCGTGGCGGTGCTGGTGCTTCTGCTGGTCGGAGCATCGGCGCCGCCCGCGTACGCCGCCGAGATCACGCCCGTGCTCGAGGGTGACGGCCGCGGGATCACGGCGAGCCTGCTCACCGGCACGGCCGTCTTCACCCAGCACGGCGAGGCGACCGACCAGTCGTCGGACGTCTGGGCGCGCCCGGTCGTGCCCGGCGGTCCGGAGTGGATCACCAAGGTGGCCGGCCTGGGCACCGGCCTGTGGCTCGACCGGTCGGGCACGGTGCTGGTCAGCGAGTCGGGCGACGCCGGGGAGACCACGTTCCTGGACGCGCGCACCGGCCGCACGCGGTGGAAGACCGGCCAGTACTCGTCGGTGCGGCCGGTCGGCGCGGCCGTCACCGACTGGGTGCCGCCCGACCTTCTGCGGGTGCGCCACACCGCGAGCGGGCGGGTGCTCTGGTCGCATCCGGCCCGGGCCTTCGCCGTCGACGAGCGGCAGCGGTACGTGGTCGTCTTCGACGTGCGGCGCCGGCCGACAGTGCTCTCGGCCGCCGACGGCCGGGTGGTCGCCCGCTCGGGACAGCTCGACTTCGAGTGGAACCTCGACTACCCGGCGCCGTTCGCGCCGGTCCGGATGATCGGCGACAACCTCGTCACGGTGGGCGCGACCGCCATCGCCGCCTACCGCCTGACCGACCTGACCCCGCTCTGGCGGACACCGATCGCCCGGCCGGCCGCGGTGACCGGCTGCGGCGGCCGGATCTGCGCGTTCTCCACCGGCGGGCTGGCCGTCGTCGACCCGGCCGACGGCGCGGTGCGCTGGAGCAGCGAGCGCTGGCACGGCCTGGTCGACAGCGGGGTGCGCTGGAGCAGCGAGCGCTGGTACGGCGTGGCCGACGGCTCCGGCCACTCGGCCCACCCGGCCGGCGGTCAGGGCGTTCTGCTCGACGAGGCCGGCCGGGTGGCCCGGGTCGACCTGGCCACCGGGCGCGTCGTGGCCGAGCTGGGCCGGGGCGAGGTGCTGGGCGGCCTGCAGCTGGTCGACGGCGGCGGCGGGCGCACCCTGGTCCGCGACCTCGCCGGCGGTCGCGTGCTGGGTGAGGTCTCGGGGATCGCGGCGGGCACG
Source organism: Paractinoplanes pyxinae (assembly GCF_026626335.1). GTDB lineage: Bacteria > Actinomycetota > Actinomycetes > Mycobacteriales > Micromonosporaceae > Actinoplanes > Actinoplanes pyxinae. Next base: position 400,576 of record NZ_JAPNTZ010000010.1, read on the forward strand.
TGCACCGCCGCCACCGATCTGTTCGCCTGCCGCACGGCCGACTCCCGGTTCCGCGTGTGGCGGATCGGTCGCGCGTAGAGTCCCGTGCCGTGCTGATCGATCTGGACGCCGCGCCGGAGCCGAGCCTGAGCCCCGCTCGGGCCCGCCGGCCGGTGCGGTACTGGATCGTGGCGGTGCTCGTGCTGGTGCTGATCCTGGTCGGCGGGTCCGCCGCCCCGGGCCGGCCGGGCGGCATCGCCGAGGTGCTGACCGTCGAGGGGCAGGGCACCGTGGCCAGCCTGCTGACCGGCGAGGCGTTCTATCTGGCCCACATGAACGGGACGATCGAGGCGCGGCCGCTGTGCGCCGGTTGTCCGAAGTGGAGCACGCGGGGCACGCCGGGGCAGCGGCTGACGATGGCCGAGGGCGACACGTTGATCCTCGACGGCAACGACACCGCCGAGTCGATCTTCCTCGACGCCCGGACGGGGGCGCTGCGGTGGCGCCTGAACAACGCGCTGGCGGTCGACCCGTACGGCGGCCGGGTCGCCGCCTGGAGCTTCGAGGATCGTGTCCTGCGGATGCGGGATCTGCGGTCCGGGCGCGCCCTCTGGTCGCGGCCCGCCTTCAACTACTCGGCCGATGATGCGTACGTGGTCATTGCCGACAAGGCGGGCGGGGCGACCGTGTACGACGCCGCGACCGGGCGCGAGCGCACGCCCCGCCGCGAGCTCGGCGTGCCCGATCCGGCCGTCCAGCTGGTGGGGGAGAGGGTCCTGCTGCTGGGCGGAAGTTACCTGGCCGCCTACCACCGCGACGGGCTGTCCCGAGAGTGGATCACCTCGACGCCCGCGGCGTACGGGGTGCTTCCGTGCGGCGACGGGCTGCTGTGCGTGTTCGGCGCCGAGGGGCTGACCGTGCTCGACGCGGCCGACGGCTCGGTCCGCTGGGCCGACCCGGCGTGGACGGGGATGGGGGCGGACGGCGTCCTGACGGAGGAGGGCGGCCGCACGGCGATCGTCGACCTGGCGACGGGCCGGGTCGAACGCGAACTCGGCCGCACGGCCCCGGTCGGCGACTCGCTGCTGTTCCCCGAACCCGGGCGTACGACGGTGGTCGGCCTGTCCGACGGCCGGGTGCGCGGCGTCCTGCCGTTGGTGTCGCCCGGCGCCTGCTCCGCGGCCGGGCCCTTCCTGGCCTGCGAGACGCCGAACGTCACCTTCACCGTCTGGCGGCTGCCAGGCTGAACTCGTTGCCGTCGGGGTCGGCCAGCTCGACCGCGCCGCCGGCGCCTTCGCCCAGCCTGGTGGCGCCCAGCGCGATCAGCCGCTCGACCTCGGCCGGAAGGTCGGCGTCGGCCGCGACGAGCTCGAAGCGCTGGCGGTTCGGCTGCTCGTTCGGGGCCACCGGCGGGCCGCCCCACGCCACCTTGGTGCCGCCTCGCGGCGACTGAATCGCGGTCTCTTCGTCGGAGTCCCACACCAGCGGCCAGCCCAGCGCCTCGCTCCAGAACACGCCCACCGCGCGGGTGCCGTCGCACGCGAACTCGCCCAGGAAGCCCGTGCCGGCCAGGTAGTTGTTGCCCGGCTCGATCACGTCGAACTCGTAGCCGGCCGGGTCGGCCAGCACGATGTGACCCTCGTCGGGGCGCTGGCCGACGTCGAGGTGGTGGGCGCCCAGCTCGAGCGCCCGGGCCACCGTGCGCTGCTGGTCATCGAGATCCGTGCTGGTCAGGTGCAGGTGGATGCGGTTGTGGCCCAGTGCGCCGGCGCGGCCCGGGACGAACCGCAGGCCGACCTGGTTCTCGTCGGCCGGCCGGAGGTCGAGCAGGGCGGCCCAGAACCGCGCCGCCCGGTCCGGGTCGGCCGCCTCGAAGGCCACCGCGGTCAGGACGGAGGACATCAGGCGAGCACCGCGATGGTCATGCCGATGACGATCACGGCCGGGATGATCGTGGTGCAGACGAGGATCACCCAGGCGATGGGGTGCCCGAAGTTGAGGGCCACCCCGCCGCCGCGTTTGGGGACGAAGACGCGCTTGTCGTTCGGGTCCCGATAGAGAGCCATCAGAGCAGGGTAGTGAGGTGCTTCTCGACGACGGGCAGCACCTCGGCCACCGTGACGTCACGGCCCAGCTCGGCGCTCAACGAGGTGACGCCCGCGTCGCGGATGCCGCACGGGGTGAAGCGGTCGAAGTTGGCCAGGTCGCAGTCGGCGTTGATGGCGAAGCCGTGCTGCGTCACGCCGCGGGCGACCCGGATGCCGATGGCGGCGATCTTGCGGTCGGGCCCGCGGTCGTCGGCCAGGACCCAGGCGCCGCTGCGGCCCTTGATCTCGCTGCGGGCCGCCGTCACGCCGAACTCGGCGCAGACGTCGATCAGCATCTGCTCGGTGCGGCGGACGTACGCCACCACGTCGATCGGGTCGGGCAGCTTGAGGATCGGGTAGCCGACCAGCTGGCCCGGGCCGTGCCAGGTGATCTTGCCGCCGCGGTCGACCTCGACCACCGGGGTGCCGTCGATCGGCAGGTCGGCCGGCTCGGTGCGCTTGCCGGCCGTGAGGACGCTGGGGTGTTCCAGCAGCAGGACCGTGTCGGACCGGGTGCCGTCGGCCACCTCGTCGTGCAGGCGCCGCTGCTCGTCCCAGGCCTCGCGATAGTCGACCAGGCCGGGCCGCAGAACGGTGAGCGTGGAAGTTGTCACGCGTCCCACCGTAGCCCTCCGGTCAGCGGTCGACCGGATCCACTCCGGGACGGATGCGCCACACCAGCACGTCGTCGACGCGTTCCGGCTGACCGAGCAAGTCGGTCGCGGTGATCTCGACCGCCGAGCGGAACAGCGGCCCCACGGGCCCGGTGATCTCGTCCGGCAGGAACAGCGCCTGGACGCCCCAGCGCTGGAAGTCGGCCCGGGCCGTCGCGCGGTCGGCGTTGTCCAGGTCGGCCAGGTAGCCGTACAGGGCCGCTCGCAGGAACAACCAGTCGGTGGCCCGCGGCAGCGCGCCGATCCGCCCCTTGCCCTCGGCGCCGTCGGCGTCGGGACCGAGGAAGTAGCCGTCGGGGATGCGGAACTCCTTGCCGGCCCGCGCCATCGTGTACGCCTGCCAGCGCTGCCCGTCGGCGGCCACGTTGATGGCGAACGGCAGCGCGCTGATCACGCCGTCGTCGGTGACGTACTTCTCCCACGTGCCGTCGGCGATGAACCGCGGCTCGGGCGCGCGGTGCCGGTAGTGCAACGGCAGCGGGAAGATCGGCACGAGCGCGATCACCAGGCCCATGGCGTACCAGGGCTTGGGGTCGGCCTGACGAGCGGCGTGGTCGGTGGCCATGGCCAGCACGACCCCGAAGACACCGACCAGGACGAGGGCGTAGCGGGCCGGCAGGGCGGCGTCGAACAGCGGCACGTGCTGCAGCAGGGCGTAGAGCAGCGGGATGTCGGTCTCGGTGTCGGCCACCCGCAGCCGGGGGCCGAGCGAGATCAGGAAGAACAGCCCGCCCACGATCATCAGCGCCCGCAGGGTCGCGCGCCGCTTGTCGTCCGCATTGCGCCACAACATGACCAGGGAAACGGCGATCAGCACCAGCAGAGGCAGACCGAAGAAGCTCGTCTCCTCGGTCTTGTTGGCCGCCAGGTCGTTGCTCAGGCCGGCCCAGCTGGCCAGCGAGCGGTCGCCGAAGGCGAAGAACGAGAGCAGGTCCTCCGAGTAATGCCGCTGGTTGAAGCCGGTGCCCTTGAACGTCTGCGGACCGGCGAAATGCATGTACAGCGGGTACGCCAGCAGCGCCCCGGCCACGACTGCGGTGGCGCCCAGCCCGGCCGTGAACTTCGGCCACGCCGTACGCGCCTCGGCCCGGTTGACCGGCGAGAGCGCCCACGCGATCACGAAGACCCCGCCCGCCAGCGCGGTGAAGAACAGGCCCTCGGCCGCGATCGAGAAGCCGACGGCCAGCGTCACGCCCAGGATCAGCCCGTTGCGCAGCCAGTGCGCGGTGTCGCGCATCTTGAGCAACCGCCACAGCACCAGCGGCGCGATCCAGCCCGAGGTCCAGTTGAGGTGGCCGTTGGCGTGGGCGACGAAGCCGGGCGCGAAGCCGCAGAAGAACCCGGCCAGGGCGGCCGCCGTCCGGTTGCGGGTGACGAACCGGCTCAGGAACAAGTACCAGGCGTAGGCCGACCCGGCCAGGTTGAGCGTGAGGATCGTCAGGAACGTGACCTGCGGGCCGGCCAGCATGGTGAGCGGCGCGAACAGGATCGCGTACACGGTGATCGAGGTGTTGGCGGCCAGGTTGACGCCGTCCGGCACGTTCAGCAGGTCGGTGAAGAACGGGTCGCCGCCGTGGTGCAGCAGATGGACGCCGTACGACAGAACCCACTCGAAAAACGCCTGGTCACCCACATTCTCGGCCACCGCGTGCTGGAACGGGTCGCGCCAGAGCCGGCTGACGACGTACCCGCCCAGGGCGAGGGCCAGCAGGGCGACGAACAGATGGAACCGCCACTGCCGCGTCGCCCGGGGGGCGGCGGGGGGTGCCGGCTGATCTGCGGAGGACGTGGAGGTGGGAACGGCGACGGACATCACGCGCAGGTTAGCAAGCCTGCGCCGCTGCTCAGCGCGACGCCGCCGGTTCCTGGCCGACGGCGGCCCGCACCGCGCCGTCGATGGTCGGGTAGGCCCACTTGAAGCCGGCCCGCTCGAGCACGGCCGGAACCACCCGCGCGCTGCGCAGCGACTCGCCCGCGAGCTCGCCCAGCACCACGTGCAGGGCCGGGCCGGGCACGCTCAACAGGGCCGGGCGGTGCACGGCGGAGGCGACCGCCTTGGTGAACTGGGCGTTGGTGATCTGCTCGCGGCCGACGATGTTGACCGGGCCGGAGATGTCCTCGCGCTCGAGCAGGAAGTCGGCCGCGCCCAGCCAGTCGGGCAGGCTGATCCACGGCATCCACTGCTTGCCGCCGCCGAGCTTGGCCCCGCCGCCCAGCTTGAACAGCGGCAGCAGGGGCTTGAGCAGGCTGTCCAGGGTGAGGCCGGTGCGCAGCAGCACGACCCGGGTGCCGGCGTCCTCGGCCGGGCGGGCGGCGGCCTCCCAGACCCGGCACAGGTCGGCCAGGAAGGTGGTGCCGGCCGGCGCTTCCTCGGTGGCCGGGGTGTCGCCGGTCTCGCCGTACCAGCCGACGGCCGAGGCCTGCAGCAGTGTGCGGGGGCGGTCGGCCTCGGGCAATTTGCGGATGGCCCGGGCGATGGTGCCGGTGGTGTCGACCCGGCTCGAACGCAGCTCGGACTTGTAGCGGGCGGTCCAGCGCTTGCCGCCGACGTTCGCCCCGGACAGGTTGATCACCGTGTCGGCCGCGGCGATCACGTGCGGGTCGAGCTGGCCCTGCGAGGGCTGCCAGGTCGCCTCGTCCGCGCTCTGGGCGGGCCGGCGCACCAGCCGGGTCACCTCGTGGCCGTGGCCGCGCAGGCGCTCGACGAGGTTCCCGCCGAGAAAGCCCGAAGCGCCGGAGATCAGGATCCGCATGACCCCCATCATGCCCCGAACAGAACCCGTTCAAAACGAAAGGGGGAGCGCCTTGGCGCTCCCCCTCACGTCATCAAGAAACTCAGCCCAAACCGAGGTCGCCCTCGAAGTGGCCGCCCTCCAGGCGCTCCTTCAGCGTGACCAGGAAGCGGGCGGCGTCGGCGCCGTCCACGATCCGGTGGTCGTAGCTGAGCGCCAGGTAGACCATCGAGCGCGGCGCGATGATCTCGCCCAGCTCGGGGTCGTTGATGACCACGGCCCGCTTGACCACCGCACCGGTGCCGAGGATGCCGACCTGCGGCTGGTTGATGATCGGGGTGTCGAAGAGCGCGCCCCGGCTGCCCGTGTTGGTCAGCGTGAACGTGCCGCCCGAGATCTCGTCCGGCCCGATCTTGTTGTTGCGGGTGCGGTCGGCCACGTCGGCGATCCGCTTGGCCAGGCCGGCCAGGTTGAGGTCGCCCGCGTCCTTGATGACCGGCACGATCAGGCCCTTGGGCGTGTCGACGGCCATGCCCAGGTGCTCGGCGTCGTGGTAGGTGACCGTGCCGGCCTCCTGGTCGATCGACGAGTTGACCACCGGGTGCTGGCGCAGCGCCTCGACCGCGGCCAGCGCGAAGAACGGCAGGAAGCTGAGCTTCACGCCGTGCTGGGCCAGGAAGTCGGCCTTGGCCTTGTTCCGCAGCTGGGCGATCTTGGTCACGTCGACCTCGACCACCGTGGTCAGCTGGGCCGAGATCTGCAGCGACTCGACCATGCGCCGGGCGATCGTGGCGCGGGTGCGGGTCAGCTTCTCGGTGCGGCCGCGCAGCGGGCTCGGCGCCGGCTTGGCCGCGGCGGCGGGCTTGGCGGCGGCCGGGGCCGCCTGCTGCTGCGGCTGCGGAGCGGGCGCGGCCTTGGCGGCAGCGGCCTTCTCGGCGGCATCGGTGACGTCCTGCTTGCGGATGCGGCCGCCGACGCCGGTGCCGGTCAGGGTCGACAGGTCGACGCCCTTCTCGGCGGCCAGCTTGCGGACCAGCGGCGTGACGTAACCGGCGTCGCCGGCGCCGTTCGGGCTGGCCGTCTCGACCCGCGGCTTCGACGGGGCGGCCGGCTCGGCGGCGGCCTCGGCCGCGACCGGGTCCTGGGCCACCTCGGCCTCGGGGGCCGGGTCGGCGTACGACTCACCGGCCGGGGCGAAGGTGGGCGCCGGAGCCGACTCGATCTTCGGTTCCGGGGCGGGGGCCTGCTCCTGCTTGGGGGCGGGCGCCTGCTGCGGGGCCGGAGCCGGCTTCTCTTCGGCGGGCGCGGGGGCCGCACCCTCGGCGCCGACGATCGCCAGGTCGGCGCCGACGTCGGCCGTCTCGTCCTCCTGCACCTTGATCTCGAGCAGGGTGCCCGCGACCGGCGAGGGGATCTCGGTGTCGACCTTGTCGGTGGAGACCTCGAGCAGCGGCTCGTCGACCTCGACGGCGTCGCCGACCTGCTTGAGCCAGCGGGTGACGGTGCCCTCGGTGACGCTCTCGCCGAGCGCCGGCATCTTCACCGCGGTGCCCTCGCCGCCGCCGGTGTTCGCGGAAGCCTGCGCCTGCGGGGCCGGGGCCTCTTCCTCGACCGGCTTCTCGGTCGACGGGGTGGTGGGAGCGGGCGGCTCGGGCTCCTCCTCCTGCTGCTGCTGGGCGGGAGCGGCCGGGGCGGGCTCGGACGAACCCGTGTCCTCACCCTCGCCCGAGATGACCGCGAGCTCGCTGCCGACGTCGGCCGTCTCGTCCTCGCCGACGACGATGCGCGTGAGCACACCGGCGGCCGGCGACGGGATCTCCGTGTCGACCTTGTCGGTGGAGACCTCGAGCAGCGGCTCGTCGGCCTCGACCCGCTCGCCCTCCTGCTTCAGCCAGCGCGTGACGGTGCCCTCGGTGACGCTCTCACCCAGCCGCGGCATGGTGACCGATGTCGGCATGTCTCAGAACTCCTTAACCACGGTTTTTATCGGCTCGGCGTAGATCAGGTGATCAGCTGTGTGCGTGCAGGGGCTTGCCGGACAGGGCCAGGAAGGCCTCGCCGAGCGCCTCGTTCTGCGTCGGGTGGGCGTGGACCAGCTGGGCGACCTCTTCCGGGAACGCCTCCCAGTTGTAGATCAACTGAGCCTCGCCGACCAGTTCGCCCATGCGCGCGCCGACCATGTGGACGCCCAGCACCGGGCCGTCGTTGAGCCGGACGAGCTTGACGAAGCCGGCCGTCTTGAGGATCTGGCTCTTGCCGTTGCCGCCGAGGTTGTAGTTGTAGGTCGACACCTTGTCGGCGCCGTACTGCTCCTTGGCCTTCGTTTCGGTCAGGCCGACCGACGCGATCTCGGGGTCGGAGTAGGTGACCCGGGGGATGCCCGCCTCGTCGATCGGGGCCGGCTTGAGGCCCGCGATCTCTTCGGCCACGAAGATGCCCTGCTGGAAGCCGCGGTGGGCCAGCTGCAGGCCGGGGACGATGTCGCCCACGGCGTAGATGTTGCCGACGCCGGTGTGCAGCCGCTCGTTGGTGATGACGAAGCCCCGGTCGAGCGTGATGCCCTGCTGCTCGTACCCCAGGTCGGCCGTCGTCGGGCCGCGGCCGACCGCGACCAGCAGCACCTCGGCCTCGACGGTCTCGCCGCCGGCGATGGTGGCGCGGACGCCGCCCTCGGTGTGCTCGACCTTCTCGAACGGCTTGCCGACCTTGAAGTTGATCTTGCGCTTGCGGAAGGCGCGCTCGACCGTCTTCGAGATCTCCTCGTCCTCGGCCGCGACCAGGCGCGGCAGGGCCTCGAGGATGGTGACGTCGGCGCCGAACGACTTCCAGACGCTGGCGAACTCGACGCCGATGACGCCGCCGCCCAGCACGATCGCGGAGGACGGCACGCGGTCGAGCTTGAGGGCGTGCTCGCTGGTGATCACGCGCTTGCCGTCGACCTCGAGGCCGGGCAGCGAGCGGGAGTACGAGCCGGTGGCCAGGATGACGTTGCGGCCGGTGTAGCGCTGGCCGTCGACCTCGACGGTGTCCTTCGCGACGAGCTTGCCGGCGCCGTTCACCACCGTGATCTTGTCTTGCTTGAGCAGGCCCTGCAGGCCCTTGTAGAGGCGCGCGACCACGCCGTCCTTGTAGGCGTTGACACCGGCCATGTCGATGCCGACGAGGTCGGCCTTGACGCCGAACTGCTCGCTCTCGCGGGTCTGGTCGGCGATCTCGGCCGCGTGCAGCAGCGCCTTGGTGGGGATGCATCCGCGGTGCAGGCAGGTGCCGCCCAGCTCGGCCTTGTCGATCAGCGCGACGGAGAGGTTGAGCTCGGCCGCGCGCAGGGCGGCCGCGTAGCCGCCGCTGCCGGCGCCGAGGATGACGATGTCGAAGGTTCCGCCGTTCGGCTGGCTCACGTTGACTCCAGTGTTCGCGTCGTTGCCATGCGGGTCACACAATGGAAACGGTCACAGTATGTCCAGGCCATCTTGTCACTTGGCTGACCCATCGATGCAGTCAGGTTCCCCACGTGCGAGCCCGCTCGACGTACTCTTGCCGCAATTGAACGTGAGGAGCGGGTAGTGGCCTGGTTTCGGCGCCGCCGGGAGCCGCAGCGAGCGGCCGGCCGGCCGGTGGACCGTGCCGATCTTGAATATCTTGCCGAGTTCGTGCGTACGCGGCGCGGGGTCGAAGCCTTCATCGAACCCCGCACCTCGGTGACCGAGACCACGGTGCTGCTCGTGGCCCACGACGGCGAGTGGACGCGGCGGCGCACCGAGACTCCCGAGATCGCCCGGCGGTGGGCCCATCAGCTCAGCGTTCCCATCTACGACGTGGCGTTGCTCGGCTATCCGCAGCGGATGCGCGACTACAACGAGCGCCAGAAGCGGCGTCCCGCCCAGGAAAACTGACACGGTTCCGGGCGCCGCGCGCCCGGAACCGGAAATAATCAGCCCAACTGGTCGATCACGGACAACAGGGTACGAATCGGGACGCCCGTGCCGCCCTTGCTCCAGTAACCGCTCGGCTCGCCCGTGTGGTAGCTCGGACCCGCGATGTCGATGTGCGCCCACTCGACGCCCTCGGCCACGAACTCGCGCAGGAACACGCCGCCCTGCAGCATGTGGCCGGCGCGGTCCAGATTGGAGTTCGTCTGCGAGATGTCGGCGATGTCGGACTCCATGCCCTTGCGCACCTCGTCCGGCAGCGGCATCGGCCAGGCCGGCTCGCCCACCTTGTCGCCCGCCGCGCGCACCAGCTCGACCGCCTCGTCCGAGCCCATCAGGCCCGCGATGCGCTTGCCGAGCGCGATGACCTGGCCGCCGGTCAGGGTCGAGGTCTCGAACACGTAGTCGGTGCCGTCGGCGCAGGCCCGGGCGATCGCGTCGGCCAGCACCATGCGGCCCTCGGCGTCGGTGTTGTAGACCTCGGCCCGCTTGCCGTTGAACATCGTGATGACGTCGCCCGGCCGGTACGCCGTGCCGGACGGCATGTTCTCGGCCATCGCCAGGTAGGCGCTGACCGCCACCCGCGGCTTGAGCGCGGCCACAGCCAGCATGGTCGCGCCGACCGCGGCCGCCCCGGCCATGTCGGACTTCATCTCCCACATGCCGGCGGCCGGCTTGATGCTGATGCCGCCGGTGTCGAACGTGATGCCCTTGCCGACCAGCGCGACCCGCTTCGGCGACTCGACGCCCTCGGGCGTGTAGCTGAGCTTGACCAGGCGCGGCGGGGCCTCGGAGCCCTGGCCCACGGCCACGATGCCGCCGTAGCCGCCCGCCTTGAGCTCGTCGAAGTCGAGCACCTCGACCTCGAGCCCGGTGCCCTTGGCCGCGGCCACCACGGCGTCGGCGAACTGCGGCGGGCGCAGCATGTTGGGCGGGGTGTTGACCCAGTCCCGGGTCAGGCGGACGGCCCGGGCCACCGCCTCGGCCCGGGTCACCTCGGCCGCGGCGGCCGCGTCACCGGCGTCGGGCACGTGCACCTGAAGGGCCGCCACCGGGTCGCGGCGGTTGGGCTGCGGCTTGGTCTTGTAGCCGGCGAACTTGTACGACCCGAGCAGCGCGCCCTCGAGAATCGCGCGGAGCACGCCCGGCGCGTCCTCGTCGTCGGGCAGCGGCAGGGCGAGCGCGACCGTGGCGCTGCCGGCCAGCGCGCGCACGGCGGCGCCGGTGCCCCGGCGCAGGGTCTCGAGGCTGGGCGCCGAACCGGTCGGCTCGTCGCCCAGGCCGACCGCGACCACCAGCGGCGCCGAGATCGTGCCGAGGGTGGCCAGCTTGGTCACCTCGCCGGGGGCGCCGCTCGCGCCGAGCAGCGCCAGCGTCGAGGTCAGCTTGCCGTCGAAGGCGGCGGCGATGCTTTCGGCGCCGGCCGCCGGCAGCAGGGCGCCGCCCTCGTCGGGCTGGCTGTGCAGGCCGATGACGATGGCGTCGACGGCCAATTCGGCCGGGTCGGTGTCGACCAGGCTGAGGCTGGGCTGGGTCACTCGGGCACTCCGCGGACTGATGAGCCAGGCGCCTCATGGGCCGCGCCGGCTGGTCTGGTGGGCCCCGGCGCGGTGACGCCGGGGGAGGGGTTCCCCGCGACTCTAACCAAGGGCGAGGTCACGGGTAAGTTGACTCTCATGTCTGCCGACGCTCTTTCCCGCTCGCCCCTGCACGAGCGCCATGTGGCGCTGGGTGCGAAGTTCGCCGCCTTCGGGGGCTGGGAGATGCCCCTGGAGTACGCGGGCGGCGGCGTGATCAAGGAGCACACGGCAGTTCGCGAGGCGTCGGGCGTGTTCGACGTGTCGCATCTGGGCAAGGCCCGCGTACGGGGAACCGGCGCTTTTGACTTTGTGAACAGCTGCCTCACCAACGACCTCGGCCGCATCGGGCCCGGCCAGGCGCAATACACGCTCTGCTGTGCCGAGGACGGCGGCGTGGTCGACGACCTCATCGCCTACGTGATCTCCGACGACGAGGTCTTCCTCATCCCCAACGCGGCCAACACCGCTTCCGTCGTACGTCTTCTCGAGGCGGCCGCCCCGTCGGGCATCACGGTCACCGACGAGCATTCTTCCTTCGCGGTGCTCGCCGTGCAGGGTCCGCAGTCGGCCGACGTGCTGACCAAGCTCGGCTTCCCCGTCGAGCACGACTACATGTCGTTCTCGGTGGCCGGCGACCTGATCGTCTGCCGCACCGGCTACACCGGCGAGCAGGGGTACGAGCTGGTCGTGCCGTGGGATCGGGCCGGCGAGGTGTGGGACCAGCTGGTCTCCGCCGGGGTGCGCCCGTGCGGGCTGGGTGCGCGCGACACCCTGCGTACGGAGATGGGGTATCCGCTGCACGGCCAGGAGCTCACCCTCGAGATCACGCCGGTGCAGGCGCGGTCGGGCTGGGCCGTCGGGTGGAACAAGCCCGCGTTCTGGGGCCGCGACGCGCTGCTGGCCGAGAAGGCGGCCGGGCCGCGGCGCACGCTGCGCGGGCTCGAGCTGACCGGGCGCGGCATCCCACGCGGGCACATGCAGGTGTACGCGGGCGACCAGCTGATCGGCGAGACGACGAGCGGCACGTTCTCGCCCACGAAGAAGGTCGGGATCGCGCTGGCCCTGCTCGACACGGCGGCCGGCGTGACCGACGGCGACCTGGTCGAGATCGACATCCGCGGCCGCCGCGCCGAGGCCCGCGTCGTCAAGCCGCCGTTCGTGAAGACCTCGGTGCGCTAACCCAACGACAAGCCGATGAGGGCGAGCGTGGTGGCGACCTCCACGGCCGCCCCCAGCACGTCGCCGGTGATGCCGCCGAAACGCCGTACGCAATGGCGCACCAGCAGCACCACGACGGCCAGCGACACCGCGACGGCGGCCGGGCCCTGCCACGGACGGCCCGGGGTCGCGGCAACAGCCGCTGCCACCACGAGCGCCGCGCCCGCAAGCGCCACCGGCAGCGGCACTGTGCCGGCGACGAGCGCGCCCAAGCCCTCGGGCCGGGCCGCGGGCACACCCCGGCGGCAGGCGAGCGGAATGGCCACCCGTCCGGCCGCGAAGGCCACGACCACGGCAACGAACGGCAGGACGGTCAGTGCGGACGCCTGAAGCAGCAGCGTCAGCGCGAGCGCGGCCACCCCGAACGGCCCGATGTCCGACTTCTTCATGATCTCGAGCGCGGCCTCGCCCCGGCGGTACGAGCCGAGCGCGTCGACCGTGTCGGCCAGGCCGTCCAGGTGCATGCCGCGGGTCAGCAGGGCCGCCGCGGCCACCGTGACCCCGGCCGCGACCAGCGACGGGGCGTGCGCCTCGCGCAGCAGCCACAGCAGCGCGGCCAGCAGCAGTCCGAGCAGGGCGCCGACGGCGGGCGCCACGCTCATCGCCACCGCGGCCGCCGGGCGGTCGACCCGCCCGGCGCGGACCGGCAGGACGGTCAGCGTGGTGACCGCGAGCCGGAGCCCCGCCCCGAGGCTCACTCGGGGCTGGTGGTGGCCGGCCCCGGGCCGTCCGGCTCGGGCTCCGAGAAGTCCTCCAGCGCCGGATGCGTACCGACCGACGCCGCCAGTCCGACAGCCGTCCGCAGCAGCGGCAGCGCGGCCAGGGCGTTCGCTCCCTCGCCGAGGCCCAGGCCCAGGTCGAGCACGGGGGTCAGGCCGAGCACGTCTCCGCCCTGGCGCACCAGTTCGAGGTCGCCGGCGTCGGCCAGCAGCGTCCAGTGCCGGATCTGCCCGCCCAGGTCGCGGGCGATCAGACCGGCCGCGACGCCGACCGGGCCGTCGAGCACCACCGGCAGGCGCCGGGCGGCGGCGCCCAGCAGCACGCCGGTCGCGACGGCGAGGTCCTGGCCGCCCAGCTCACGCAGGATGTCCTTGGCGCCGCGGGGTTCCCGGCGGATGCGGTGCAGGGCGTCGCGCACCGCGGCCGCCCGCTCCATCCACGACTCGTCGTCGTAGACGCCGCCCGGCAGCAGCACTCGGGGCAGCACGGCGACGGCCTCGGCGCCGGTGGTGGCGGCCGAGACGGCGGCCGCGACCGCGTCGGTGCCGACCCCGATCGAGGCCAGCACCAGCAGGTCCTTGCCGGCCTCGGCGGCCGCGTCGGCCAGCAGCCAGCCCTGCTGCAGGGCGCGGTCGACGTCCTCGAGGGTCGCCGCGGCCATGTCCTCCATGGCGTACGCCTCGGGAACGCGCAGCACGGCGATGTCGGCCCCGGCCGTGCCGGCCAGGCGGCTCAGCACGCCCTCGCCGTTCTCGACCTGGGCCACGCGGCGCTCGACGTCCTCGGCGTCGTCACCGGCCGCGGCGCCGCCGGAGTGGCGGCCCGAGAGCAGCAGGACGCGCGGGTTGCTCCAGGGCTGCGGGGTGACGGTGGACTGGGTGGCGGCGGCGAAGGTGACCGCCTCGGCCAGTCGGCCCAGGCCGGCGCCGGGGAAGTCGAGGGAGGGCAGGCGGTCGCGGGCGTCGGGGCCGGCGTCGCTGTCGGGCATGGGCAGGTCCATGCCGGGCTCGAAGACGACGCTCGAGGCGACCAGGGGCAGGACCATGGTCGGCTCGTTGAGGACGCCGGCGACGGGGGAGACCGGCTCGGGCTCGGCCGCGACCGGGCTGACCACGTGCGGCTCAACCGCGACGGTCTCCACCGGCTCGGGGCTGACGACGGGCGCCTCGGCGACGGCGGCCGCCGCCTCCTCGTCGATGGCGGGCGGCGGACTGGCCGGCCGCGTAACCGACGAATCAGAAATGTCGGTTTCGTGCGGCTCGCCCTTGAGCCACACCGGGCGCCCGGCCACGACCAGCGCCACCCGGTCGCAGGCATCGGCGAGCGCCTGGTTGGTCGTACCCAATGCATCGGCGAACGCCCGCCCGACCGGCGTCGTCGGCACCAGCGAGAACCCCACCTCGGGGCTCACCAGAACCACCCGGGCCGTGCACGCGCGTACGGCCGAAGCCAGCGCGACCACGTCGGCCTCGTCGTCGTTGGGCTGCCGGGCCGGGTCGAGCACCGCCGCCACCCAGCCGCCCAGATCGTCCACGAGCAGCGTGTCGTCGGGCTTCGCCTCGGTCAGCAGCTCGGTCAGGCGGACCGGGTCGGCCCCCGTCTCCTCGGTCGACCACGACTGCGGGCGGCGCCGCTGATGCTCCTCGATGCGGGCCAGCCACTCCGGGTCGTCCTCGCCGCCGGTCGCGGTCGCCACGTAGCGCACCACCGGGGCGCCGGCCACCAGGGACTCGGCGAATGCGGACTTGCCGGACCGGATCCCGCCGAGCACCAGGACCGTGTGCCACCGATCATCGGACATGCCCCGTACCTTAAGGCCGGGGCGCACGGCCGGACGCCGTAGGGTGGAGGTCACCGACCGAGGACGTGAGGGGGCGGCGCATGCCGTGGAGTTGGCGCTACGAGAACGTCGAGGGTCAGCCGGTGGCCGGGCCGCCGGAGACGTTCAGCAGCCAGGCCGACGCGGAGTCGTGGATCGGCCAGGAGTGGCGCGGTCTGGCCGAGGCCGGCGTGGCCAAGGTCGTGCTGGTCGAGGACGACCGGGTGGAATACCCGATGAGCCTGCTGCCGACGGAGTGACGTGACGTACGACGAACCGGTCTACACCAGGACACCGCGCCACGCGTTCGTGCCCAGCCCGGTCTTCGTGGGCATCGTCGCCGTCTTCGTGGTCAGCGGCTGGATGACGTGGGTCGGCTTCGGCAACGTCCGGGTCGACGTGTTCCTGTTCATCGTCGCGGGCTGGCTGGTGTCGCTGTGCCTGCACGAGTACGCCCATGCGCTGATCGGCTACTTCTCCGGCGATCACACGGTGGCCGAACGCGGCTACCTGAAGCTGAACCCGCTGAAGTACACCAGCCCGCTGCTGTCGATCGTGCTGCCGGTGGTCGTGGTGATCCTGGGCGGCATCGGCCTGCCCGGCGGCGCCGTCTGGGTCGACCACCGCTACATCCGCAGCCGCGTCAAAGACTCGCTGATCAGCGCGGCCGGCCCGCTCACCAACCTGGTGCTGGCGCTGATCCTGGCCTTCCCGTTCCTGATCGGCGTCGACCCGCCGTTCGTCGAGGTGGCCGGCGGTTACGCCTTCAACAACGGGCCCGGGGCCCACGCCGAGTTCTGGTCCGCGCTGGCCGCGCTGGCATTCCTGCAGGTGACGGCCACGATCCTCAACGTCCTGCCGATCCCCGGCCTCGACGGAGGCAGCATCCTCGCCCCGTGGATGAGCCCGGCCTACCAGCGGGCGTGGAACCTCTTCGCGCCGTACGGCTTCATTCTGCTGTTCCTGCTGTTGTGGCAAACCAAGGTGGGCGACTACTTCTACGACGTCGTCTTCTGGATCACCGACAAGCTGGGCGTCGACCAGCTCATGATTCAGGTGGGCCTTGAGCTGATGCGCTTCTGGTCCGGCTCGTAAGAACCGGACCAGAAGCACCACCGATTACGGGCGGCGGGCCGGGGACTGGGTCTTGGCCGGGTCGCGCTCGGCGACGCCGTCCAGGGCGGCGTCGATGGCCTTCATCACGTCGGCGTCCAGCTTCTTGCCGGAGGCGGCGGCGTTGTCGCGCACCTGCTCGGGGCGGGACGCGCCGATGATGGCGGCCGAGACGTTCTGGTTCTGCAGCACCCACGCCACGGCCAGCTGGGCCAGGGACAGCCCGGCCTGCTCGGCGACCGGCTTGAGCTGGGCCACCGCCTCCAGCACCTCGTCGCGCATCAGCCGCGAGATGAAGTTGGCGCCCGACTTCTCGTCGGTGGCCCGCGAACCGGCCGGCGGCTGCTTGCCCACCTCGTACTTGCCGGTCAGCACGCCCTGCGCGATCGGCGAGAAGACCACCTGGCCGACGCCCAGCTCGATCGAGGTGGGCACCACCTCGGCCTCGATGACCCGCCACAGGGCGGAGTACTGCGGCTGGTTCGAGACGAACGGGATCTTCAGGTCCTGGGCCATCTCCCAGCCCGCGCGGATCTCGGAGGCGGTCCACTCCGAGACGCCGATGTAGAGCGCCTTGCCCGAGCGCACGACGTCGGCGAACGCCTGCATCGTCTCTTCCAGCGGGGTCGAGTAGTCGTAGCGGTGCGCCTGGTACAGGTCGACGTAGTCGGTCTGCAGCCGGCCCAGCGAGGCGTCGATCGACTCCATGATGTGCTTGCGGGACAGGCTGCGGTCGTTCGGGCCCGGACCGGTCGGCCAGAACACCTTGGTGAAGATCTCGAGGCCGGCGCGGCGCTCACCCTTGAGCGCGCGGCCCAGCACCTCCTCGGCGCGCCCGCCGGCGTACGCGTCGGCGGTGTCGAAGGTCGTGATGCCCACGTCGATGGCGGCCCGCACGCACGCGACGGCGGCCTCCTCCTCGACCTGGGAGCCGTGGGTGATCCAGTTGCCGTAGGCGATCTCACTGATGAGCAGGCCGGAACGGCCGAGGTGACGATGTTCCATGTCCCGACCCTATGCCTGTCTCAGAGCACCGGCCGAGTGTCCTTGATCAACTTGTCGATCTCGTCCAGCACGTCGGCCCGGTCCTTGTACTTCAGCTCGACCAGCGGCTCACCCTTGCGGTCGAGCGCGCCCCACAGCCCGAACCGGTCGGCCACCAGGAAAGCCGCCGGGTGGATGAGCAGCGCCGCGTGCACCGGCGGCACCAGCAGCTTCCCGGTGCGGTCGACCACGCCGTACACCTCGCCCGCGTCGACCACCGCCAGGCCTTCCTCGGTGAAACCGTCCACCGGGTCGCCCGAGGCCAGCATCGTCGCGAATGCCTGATAGGTGGGCTCGACAACGACCCGGGCGTGCTCGTCGACGACCCCCCAGCCGCCGCGCCGCACCAGCGCCAGCCCGTTGCGGAACGGCCGCGCGTCCTCGAAGGCCCCCGGCACGACCACCTGGTTCTGCTTGTCGATCGCGTGCCAGCCGCCCGAGTCGTCCCGCGACACCCAGGCCAGCCCGCCCGCGAACCGTCCGGCCGCCCGGTACCCCGAGGACGCGTCGATGAACAACACACCCGACTCGTCGATCAGCTCCCAGGCCGGCGCCTCGGGCCGGCGCACCCACGCCACCCCGTCCGCGAACGGCTGGGCCTGCGCGAACCGAGGCGGCAACAACCCCGGATACCCGAACAGCCCCGAATTCTCGTCCCGCGCCGGCCGGGCGACACCGACATCGCCGATGATCTCCTCACGCGTACGCGGATAAGGACCCCACCCCTCCGAGGCCCGCCCGGTAATGGTGTCCAGAGCCAGCTCGATCCGCTCGACCAGGTCCGGATCCGCACCCCGGCGCAGGTCAAGGGCCTGCTCCAGATGGTTCACGGCCTCCAGATAACGCCCCTGCTCGAACGCCGACCGCCCGGCCAGCTCACTGATCTCGGCCCGCAACCGAGCCGGCAACTCAGCCGAATCGGTCTCCGCGTAAACCCGGTCAGCCTCGGCGAACTCTCCCCGCCACTGCAGAACATGCCCGAGCCGAGCCCGCACCGTGGCCGTCCGCACCAGCTCCCCGGCCGCCACAGCATGCACCAGAGCCGCCCGCGCATCCTCCAAGGCCGGATCAAGATCCCCGAGCAGCCGCGAAGCCACCGCCCGCAAACTCAGCAACCGAGCCCGGTCCGAGTCCCGCTCGGCATACTCCAGCTTGTCCGTGAGCCGATCGATGACCACCCACATCGGCTCGTCGTCCTCGATCCGCTCCCGCAACGTCCGCGGGTCATAGACGACGGGGTAGGCGGCCAGAATCTGCTCGGGGTCGGTGCGGCGATTGCGCGGATCGGCCCGCTGCTCCCGCCGCTGCCGAACCGGCTCTCCGCTAGGCCGCGGCGGTTCTTCGCCGGGTCGCTTCTCGTTCGCTTCTTTCTCGTACGAGGGTGACCCGCTCACGCTTGCGTCGGAGCCCGCACCACCATCGCCCACGCCGGCGGAGACGCCGTCCACCTCACCCGCTCCAACGCGGCTCGCCGATTCCGCCTCAGCAGCGGCGGTCGCCTCGCTCAAAGCACCGCCCGAGCCGGGGGTCGCCCGATCAGCCACATCGTCAGCACCGGCAGTGGCGGCGCTTTCGCCGACCACCCCGCCCGAGCCGTCGGCCGCTAGATCAGTCCCGTCAGCCGAAACGGTGCCGTCAGCCGCATCGGCGCCGTCGGCCGCAAGGGCGTCGTCGGCCGCATCGGTGCTGTCGGCCGCATCGGTGCTGTCGGCCGCATCGGTGCTGTCGGCCGCATCGGTGCTGTCGGCCGCATCGGTGCTGTCGGCCGCATCGGTGCTGTCAGCCGCAGCGATGCTGTCAGCCGAAACGGTGTCGTCGGCCGCAACGGCGGCGTCGGCCGCAACGGCGCCCTCGCCGGCTGGGCCGTCCGAGTCGATGACTCCCGCGGCGGTGTCGGCGCTCTCGTCATCCACCCCGACCGAGCTGACATTTCCGGCGGCGGCGGTGTCGTTAACCTGCGCTGGGTCGACATTTGCGGCGGGGTCGGCAGTCTTCGTTGTCAGCGGCCGGGGCGAGCCGATGGTCTCCGTTGGGGCCGAGTCTCCGGCGGGTGCCTGGTCGGAGCCGGCGGTTGCAACCGAAGCTGCGGAGTCGTCTTGCTCGGCGGAATCCGTTGTGGCCCGAACACTGTCCGGAGTGGTGGCTCCGGCGTCATCCGCTGCGATGTCCGTGGCCCGGGCGCTCTCAGGCGCATTTACGGTCCGGTCGGCGGTGGAGCCGGCCGTTTCGGCGGATGATTCGTCGGTTGTGGCCGGCGCGTCGACCGCGCGAACGTCCGTGGCCGCCGCCGCAGCATCCTCGGCGGAGGTGCTGGGCTCGACAACGGAATCGTCACCGTCGTCTCGCTCGGCCGAGGGGCTGCCCGCGTCGGCGGTGAAGGGCTCAGCGGCGATGGCAGGCGAAGCCACAGGCCTTTCGAGGGCGGCGATCTCGACGTCCAGCGGGTCGTCGATGAGCTCGGCGTCCACAATGTCGTCGTTCGCACCGGCGGCGTGCGCCACCGCAGGCTCGTCGGTGACCACCTCGAACTCGACCAGTTCGACTTCGATCGCCTCGGCGTCGCCGTGCACGCTCTCCACCCGGAACCGCGTCGAGAGCTCGTAGTCGCCCCCATATTCCGAGTCGCGCGTCTCCTCACGGGAAGCCTCATCCCGGACCGGTGCTTCCGGCCCGGCCTCAGCCATGACCGGGCGCGCGGTGTCCGGCCCGCTGCCGTCTGCTTCTGCGTCGGGAACTGGCCGCCCAGCCTCCGCGCGCTCTGAAGTCGGGGGAACCGACCGAACTGCGTCTGCTCGCCCGAAGTCGTGCGGTGCCGAATCCGGCACGACGAAGGGCGGCGCCGAGCCAGGCTCCGCCGAGGCGGACCGCGCTGTTTCCGGCTGCGCCGAGGCGGACCGCGCTGACTCCGGCTGCGCCGAGGCGGACCGCGCTGACTCCGGCTGCGCCGAGGCGGACGGCACGGAGTTCGGCCGCGAGGACGCATACTCCGCAGTGCCGGGTGCCGCTCCGCTGGTCGAAGATGGAGAGTCATTAGTCGCCGGCGGCTCAGCGAGAACGACTTCTGGACCGTCGCCTTGCGCCGCGCCCGAATGCGCAGGCGTGGGCTGCGTCTGGCCAGGCCAAGCCGCTGCCGGCTGCGCCGAGACCGGCTCTGCGGACACCGGATGTGCCGAGACGGGAGCTGCCGAGACCGGTTCAGCGGAGATCGGCCGGGGCGGCGCAGACGCCTCCGCCGACAGGGGCGGTCCCGAGGTCGGGTGAGCCGCGAAGGGCTGCGCCGAGACGGGCTCGTCATACGACGGCTGTGCTGCGACGGGCGAGGGGTCGGACGCGCGCTGGCGCACGATCGGCTGGACGGCGATCGGCTCGTCGTAATCGGCGTACGGCAGGTCGGCGTAGCGCGAGGCTTCCGCAGCGGCCGAGTCGTCGTCAACGGCTCGCTGCGGCACGACGACGGGATACGCGCCGGACGGGTCTTGCTGCCCAGGAGCGGCGCCGCCGGGATGCGCCCAGTCGGCTTGTGGCTGACCAGATGCCGGCGCGGCGGACGGCCGTCCAGCCACGGGCATCGTCCCGGCCGGAGTGCTGGCCCGGTTGATCCCAGGCTCGGCCGACGGATGACCCAGCTGTTCATAGGCCCCGGCCGCATCCGGCACAGCAGCGGGGTGCTCGAAGGGAACCGCTGGGCTGACCGGCTCAGCGAGAGCTGCGGAGCCAGCGGGTGACATCCCGCTCGTGACCGCGGCACCGTCCGGTTCATCGCCGGACACCGCATTGAAGGGACCGCCCGCAGGCCTCGTGCCAGCCGAGTCGCCGCCGGCGAAGGTCGAGCTGTCCGGCGCCGCAAAGGGCACAGAACTCACAGGGCCGCCCCCGCCCGGACTGACCGGTCCAGCGGGCACTGCACTGGTGGGACTGACGGCTGACGAGGACCAGGCCGGATCATCGGTCGGCCCAGACGTGCCATCAAAGCCTGAGGTGACCGGGCCGCCGACGGTCGGAGAACTGACCGGGCCCGCGACCGGGGTGGAGCCGATCGCGTCGGCGTGGGCCGCTGCGCTGACCGGCCCGGCGGCCGAGCTGGCGGGATCCGGGGCGATTGGGCCGGCGGCGGGAGAACTGACCGGGCCGGCGGCAGGCGTCGAGCCAGTCGTGTCGGTGCGGGGCGCCGCGCTGACCGGTCCAGCGGCCGGGGCCGGGCTGCCGGATGTTGAGGTGACCGAGCTGGCACCGGTCGGAGAACTGATCGGGCCGGCGGTCGAGGTGAAACCGGTGGTGTCGGCGTGGGGTGGCGCGCTGGCCGACTCGCCGGCTGGGCTGGTGGGGGCTGAGCTGATCGGACCGGCTGCGGGCGGAGAGCTGATCGGACCGGCGGCCGGGGTGGAGCTGATTGTGTCGGTGTGGGGTGCCGCGCTGACCGGTCCGGCGGCCGGGGTGGCGCTGACCGGGGCGGCGGTGGGCGGCGCGCTGGCTTGCGCTTCGGCGGGAGCCGGGCTGGCGGGGGCGCCGCTGGTCGGGACGGGACTGGTGGGCTCGGTGGGGGCCGGGGCGGAGCTGGTGGGCTGCGAGCCGGGCTCGAAGATGGGTTCGAGCACGACCGGCTGAGCCACCGGCGGGGCGGCGGGGGGCTGGGGGATCGGCGGGGGGGGGGGGGGGGCCCCCCCCCCCCCCCCCCCCCGGGC
>NZ_JAPNTZ010000011.1 GCF_026626335.1 Paractinoplanes pyxinae
GGTAACCGCGACGGCGTCGGCGAGGGTAACCGCGACGGCGTCGGCGAGGGTAACCGCGACGGCGAGGGCAATCGCGACGGCGAGGGCAATCGCGACGGCGAGGGCAATCGCGACGGCGACGGCGTCTGTGTCGGTGGAGGCCAAGCGGTTCCGCCGAGTGACGGGGTCAGCGAAGTCGGCGGCATCGCGGTCCGGGCCCCCTACCGTCGCCGTGGTTTGGCGGGCGCCGTCACCGCGGCCGTCGCGGCCCGCTTGTTCGCCGGTGGCGCCGAGGTCGCCTGGCTCGAAGCCTCCGGCAACGAGTCGTGGCGGGTGTATGAACGCGTCGGCTTCCGCCCGACCGGCAAGCGGCTCTACATAGCGCTGGACTGACCGGCGCGACGGCCCGGGCATTGGCGACGGCCGACGCCCGGGCCTGCTCCGCTACCGCTGGCGTGTCCCAGCTGTCGGAAATGTGCGGTGCCGCGACTCTGGGGCACCCGGAGGATGGCGGCATGACGCTGACGAAAACTGTGCGGGTGGTGGGGCGGCAGCTTGACGCTGAGGTGCGGCCGCCGGGGTCCAAGAGCATCACCAACCGGGCCTTGATCTGTGCCGCCCTGGCGCCGGGGGTCTCCACCCTGCGTGGGGCGCTGTTCGCGGATGACACCAAAGCCATGATGGGTGCGATCCAGGCGCTGGGTGCCGGCGTGGAGGCGAACGAAAGCGAGCAGACCGTCGTGGTGCGAGGCGGCGGCGCGCCGAAGCCAGGGGCGGTCATCGACGCGCGGCAGTCGGGCACCACGTCGCGGTTCGTGTTGCCGGCGGCGGCCCTCTTCGGCACTCGGACCGTCGTGGACGGGACCCCGCAGTTGCGGGCGCGCCCGTTCGGGCCGGTGTTCGACGCTTTGCGGCAGGCGGGCGCCAAGGTCGAGGAACTGGGTGAGCCCGGCTTTCTGCCGGCGGCGGTCAGCGGCCTCATGCGTGGCGGCGCCGTGCACGTCAGTGGGCACGTCTCCAGCCAGTTCCTGTCCGGGCTGTTGATGGCCGGGCCGCTGCTCGGCGACGGGCTCGCCGTGTCGCTGACCTCCGAGCTTGTCTCCGTGCCCTATGTGGAGATGACCAAGGCCGTCATGGCTGCTTTCGGCGTACGCGTGGACGGTCTCGCCGTACCGAAAAGCTCATACCAACCTTGTTCTTACGGCATCGAGCCCGACGCCAGCGCCGCCTCCTACTTCTTCGGGGCGGCGGCCGTCGCCGGTGGGCGGGTGACCGTGCGGGGGCTCGGCACCGGCAGCCTGCAGGGTGATGTGCGGTTCGCCGACGTGTTAGAGCTGATGGGCGCCGCGGTCACCCGCACCGTCGATGCGATCACCGTGACCTCGTCGGGGCGGCTGCGCGGCATCGACGTCGACATGGCCGACATCTCCGACACCGCGCAGACGCTGGCCGCGGTGGCCGTGTTCGCCGATTCGCCGACCCGGGTGCGTGGCATCGGCTTCATCCGGGGCAAGGAGACCGACCGGATCGGCGCGATGGTCACCGAGCTGCGCCGGGCCGGCGTCGACGCGGTCGAGGACGAGGACGGCTTCACGATTCACCCCGGCGAGCCGCGCCCGACCGTCTTCCACACATACGAGGACCACCGCATGGCCATGAGCTTGGCCCTGCTCGGCCTGCGTGTGCCCGGCATCGAGCTCGAGGACCCGGGGTGCGTGGCCAAGACGTACCCGGGCTTCTTCGCCGACCTTGAGTCGCTCGGCTGAACGTGCAACTCTAGGGTTGCACATCATGCGAGCGAGGGAGACGGCATGGACAGGGACCGGATCGAGCGCGACACCTTCGTCAAGGCGCCGGTCGAGCGCGTGTGGGCGGTGATCACCGAGCCGCAGCACGTGGGCGTGTGGTTCGGGCAGGGCGAGCCGGCCGAGATCGACCTGCGGCCCGGCGGCATCATGCGGCTCGACCACGGGCAGTACGGCGTCTTCCCGACCCTGATCGTCGCGGTCGAGCCGCCGCGCTATCTCGCGTACCGGTGGGCCAGCGGCTTCCCGGGCGAGGTGGCCACCGAGAGCAACGCCACGCTGGTCGAGTTCTTCCTGGAGCCGGAGGCCGAGGGCACCCGCCTGCGCGTGGTCGAGACGGGCTTCGCCACGGTGCCGCTGCCGGCCGGGCGCGAGGACACCGCCGGCTACGACAGCCACAACGAGGGCTGGCGCGGCATCGTCGACATCGTTCGCGAGTACGCCGAGAAGTGACCGCCGAGCTGCAGGTGCTCGCCGCGCTGGCCGACCCGACCCGCTGGCAGTTGCTCGACCGGCTGGCGGGCCAGGAAGCGACCGCCACCGTGCTCGCCGCGGATCTGCCCGTCACTCGGCAGGCCGTGGTCAAGCACCTGGGTGTCCTCGAGCGGGCGGGCCTGGTGCGCGCGCACCGGCAGGGCCGCGAGATGCGTTACGTCGTACGGGCCGAACGCCTCGACGAGACGGCCCGCTGGATGGCCGCGGCCGCCCGCCGGTGGGACGACCGCCTCGCCACTATCAGGAAGCTGGCCGAATCAGGCGCGGAGGAGTGAAATTCCGGGGTTTCGGGTCAGGAATCTCTTAGGAGCACAACGGTTGCGACGATCCTCTCGGTGTACGTAGCAGGTCCGGCGCGTCGGGGGGCGTTCGTCATGAAGGTGCTGGTCGGAAATCTGGCGATGGCCGGGGTGGCCGCGGCCGCGATGCTGCACCCGGCGGTGGCCCAGGCCGCCGCCGCGCCGGTGAGCCTGTCGAGTCTGGTGGCGTATGTCCGGAACGGCGACATCTACGTCAGCAAGAACAGCACCGAGAAGCGGCTCACCACCGGCGGCACCCACGCGCGGCCCCGGTGGTCGCCCGACGGCAAGTCGATCGCCTACCTCAAGGGCGGCCTGCTGTGGGTGATGCGGGCCGACGGCAGCGGCCGGCGTCAGCTGTCGACGCGGGCCGCGGCCGGGCCGTCGTGGTCGCCGGACGGCAAGTCGATCGCCTTCGCCTCGCTGTCGTGCTCGGGCGGGCCCGGCGTCTACAAGATCGCCGCGGCCGGGGGCCAGGCCGAGGTGCTGTTCCCGCGCGACTGCCGGGGCGAGGACCTGCCGCCCGAGCCGTCGCCGGTGACCGCCCGCTCGGGGTCGTTGAGCGAGCGCCTGAGCACTGACGACGCCGTCGCCTGGTCGCCCGACGGCACCAAGGTGGCGTTCCGGGGCGGCGACTGCGAGTCGGTCTACGACGCCTGCCTGAGCGTGGGCACCGTGGCCACCGGCGGCGAGCAGACGATCGCGGCGTACGGCGGCGGCAGCCTGCAGAACAAGGGCTTCGCCGTCGTGCCGAGCTGGCGGTCCGACGGCGCCAAGCTGGCCTGGACGGCGTACGAGAAGGGCGAGACCAAGGCGACCGACCAGCCCGTCCACCTGGTCGAGTACGACACGAAGACCCGGGCCAAGCGGACCGTCGGGGGAGCGCTCGACCGCGAGATGGCCTATCTCGACGCCAAGCGGGCCATGGTCACCGGCCAGTACGGCAAGGGCTCGTGGGTGATGATCGTCGGCCTGGCCGGCGGCGCCCGCACCCCGTTCCACGAGGGCTCGCAGCCCAGCGTCCAGCCGGTGCGATGAAATGAAGTAGAAAGGCAGCGTGACCCACCCGCCGATCCGCACCTTCCACCCGCGCCGGGGCCGCATGAGCGCCCGCCACTCCGACGCGCACGCCGCCCTCTGGCCCAGCGTCGGCCTGACCGTCCGGGACGGCGACCGCACCCCGCTCGACCTGGACGAGCTGTTCGGCCGGGACGCGCCGAAGGTGCTCGAGATCGGCTTCGGCATGGGCGACACCCTGGCGGCCACCGCCGCGGCCGACCCCGCCCGCGACTACCTGGGCATCGAGGTCCATACCCCCGGCATCGGCAACCTGCTGGCCGAAATTCAAGATCAAGAGCTTTCCAACGTACGGGTCGCCCTGGGTGACGCGATGCAGCTGGTGCACCGCCTGCCGCCCGGCCGCCTCGCGGGTGTGCACATCTTCTTCCCCGATCCGTGGCCCAAGGCTCGTCATCACAAGCGGCGCCTCGTCCAACCGGCCAACATCGCTCTGTTGCGCGAGCGTCTGCCCCCGGGCGGCGTCCTGCACTGTGCGACCGACTGGCCGCACTACGCCGAGGCGATGGCCGAGACGCTCGACGCCGACCCCGGCCTCGAGTTTCTCGACAACGACCGGTCCGGCCGTCCCGAGACGAAGTTCGAGCGGCGGGGCGCCGGAGCCGGCCGGCCCATCACGGATCTGCGCTACCGACGAAAGACCCCTTGACGGCAATTAGCACCTTATAGGCTGACGGGGTGGAAGACGCCGGGCTGTCGTCGCGCACCGGGCGCCTCGACGAGGACCTGCTGCACGAGGTCGCCGAGCTGCACCCGGCCTCGCTGGACGGCGGCGGCGCGGACGAGCTGGCCGGTCTGCTCGCGCGGGCCGCCAACGCCCCGGTCGGCGTGATCTACCTCGTGCGCGACGACACCCTCAAGCTGTACGGGGGCTACGGGCTGGCCGACTGGCGGTCGGAGGCCCCGCTCAAGGGCAGCCTGGCCGCCGTCGTCGCCGAGACCGGTGAGCCGCTGGTCATCGACGACCTCTCGGCCGACGACCGGGTGCCGCCCGGCCGCACCGGCGCCTACCTGGGCCATCCCATGCGCGACCGGAACGGCGCCGTGCTGGCCGTGTGCTGCGCCGCCGACGCCGAGCCGCGCACCTGGTCGGCCCAGGAGCAGTCCTCGGTCGCCGAGGCCGCGCTGGTCGGCGCGCTGCTGATCACCGAGCAGCTGTCCCGGTACGAGATCGACCGTCAGCGCCGCTTCCTGGACGCCGTGCTCGACAGCCTGCACGACGGCGTGACCGCCTGCGACGAGCAGGGCCGGATCGTCTTCGTGAACGAGCGGATGCGCCGCATCTGGGCCGACATCGGACCCGCCGGCGAGGACCTGGGTCTGCGCAGCGCGCTGCAGGGTGAGCACCTGCACGACAGCGACATGGTGCTGCCCGGCCTCAACCGCCGCGAGCGGCACTATCTGGTCGACGCCCATCCGATCATCGGCCCGGGCGGGCAGACGGTCGGCGCCGTGCAGGCCGTGCAGGACGTCACCCGGCGCAAGCGGGTCGAGCGATTTCGCACGTGCGAACTGGCCGTCACCACGGCGCTGGCCGAGGCGCCGAGCATCGAGGCGGCCGGTCCGCGCGTGCTCGAGGCCGTGGTCGGCACCCTGGAGTGGGTGCACGCCGAGTTGTGGCTGGTCGAGAAGGCGGCCGGGGTGGTCCGCTCGGTGGCCCGGTGGAGCGCCCCGGGCTGGCAGTCCGACATCGAGGTGCCGGCCGACCTGCCGTTCGGGGTGGGGCTGGCCGGGCGGGCGTGGCAGGTGGGCAAGCCGCTGTGGATCCGCGACGTCGGGCGGCCGCAGAGCCTGATCTCGCCCGAGACCGCCGCCTCGGGGGCCTTGCACACGGCGCTGGCGGTGCCCGTACGGGAAGGATTTGAGACTCTCGGGGTTCTGACCGTCTTCGCCGACACCGTCGAGGACCCCGAGGACGAGCTGCTGGCCCTGATGTCCGGGATCGCCGCGCACATCGGCCAGTTCGTCGAGAAGCACCTGGTGGAAGACCTGCAGCGGCAGCTGGTCCGGAGCAAGAACGAGTACCTGGCGTTGGTCGGGCACGAGCTGCGGACGCCGTTGACTTCGATCAGCGCCTACACCGAGCTGTTGCGCGAGGCCGACGAGGTGAGCCTGATCTCGGACGGGCCACGCCTGATCGCGGTCATCGAGCGCAACGCGAACCAGCTCAAGGACATCATCAACGAGCTGATGGAGCTGTCGGCGCTGGACGGCGGGCACGCCGACGTCCAGCTCACCCCGATGGACCTGGCCGAGGTGGTGCGCGACTCGGTGGCCAAGGCCCGCGACGCGGTGGCGGGCGCGCCCCTGGTCATCGAGGACGACCTGCCCGACCAGCTGGTGCTGCCGGGGGACCGCAAGCGGCTGCGCCAGGTGGTCGACAACCTGATCGGCAACGCGGTCAAGTACAGCCCGGACGGCGGGCACATCGGGATCACGCTCAAGGCGTCGGGCCGGGCGGCCGAGCTGGCCGTCTCGGACACCGGGCTGGGCGTCTCGGTCGACGAGCGGGAGAAGCTGTTCACCGGGCTCTACCGCACCAGCCGGGCCCGCGACTCGGCGATGCCGGGCACCGGGCTGGGCATGACCCTGAGCCGGGCGGTGGTCAGCCGCCACCACGGCAGCATCGAGCTGGTCGACCACGAGGCGAAGGGCACGACCGTGCTCGTCCGGCTGCCCCTGGACGCTCGTTGACCACCTGTTGACAGTTGTGACTCTGGTCACGAGCCGGCTGCCGGGTGAGGATGAGCGACATGACCCGGTGGACTCCTGATCCGACGTTCTACGCCTCCCCGAGCGACGCGGCGGGCGCCCCGGCCGAGAAGCTGGCCTATGTGGCCGCTTTCGACCGCGCGGCCGAGCAGCCCGACGCGATCGCCGTGATCGACACCGACCCCGCCTCCGAGACGTACGGGCGGGTGGTCGGCTGGACCGATCTGCCGCACACCGGCGACGAGCTGCACCACTTCGGCTGGAACGCGTGCAGCAGCGCGCTCTGCCCGACCGCGCCGCACCCGCACGTCGAGCGGCGCTACCTGATCGTGCCCGGCCTGCGGTCGTCGCGCCTCTACGTGATCGACACGAAGGACGACCCGCGGGCGCCCCGCATCGTCAAGGAGATCTCGCCGGAGGAGCTCAAGTCGAAGTCGGGCTACTCGCGGCCGCACACGATCCACTGCGGACCGGACGGCATCTATGTCTCGGCGCTGGGCAACGGCACCGACGGCGGCGGGCCGGGCGGCATCGCCGTGCTCGACCACACCACGTTCGAGGTGCGCGGGCAGTGGGAGGCCGACCGGGGCGACCAGTTCCTCGCGTACGACTTCTGGTGGCACCTGACCCGCGACGTGCTCGTCACCTCGGAGTGGGGCACGCCCGACATGATCGAGGACGGGATCAACCCGGAGCTGCTGCTGGGCCGCAAGTACGGCCACCGGCTGCACTTCTGGGACCTGGCCAAGCGCACGCTGGTGCAGTCGGTCGACCTCGGCGACCAGTACCAGATGACGCTCGAGCTGCGCCCGGCCCACGAGCCGACCAAGGAGTACGGCTTCGTCGGCGTGGTGGTCAGCGTCGAGGACCTGTCCGCCTCGGTCTGGGTGTGGCACCGCGAGGCCGGCGAGTTCAAGGTGACCAAGGTGATCGACATTCCGGCCGAGCCCGCCGCCACCGAGGACCTGCCGCCCGCGCTGCAGCCCTTCGGCGCCGTGCCGCCGCTGGTCACCGACATCGACCTCTCGGTCGACGACAAGTTCCTCTACGTGTCGTGCTGGGGAACCGGCGAGCTCAAGCAGTACGACGTCAGCGACCCGTTCCACCCGGTCGAGGTGGGCTCGGTGCGCCTGGGCGGGATCGTCGGCCGCGTGCCGCACCCGTCTTTCCCGGACGAGCGCCTGGCCGGCGGCCCGCAGATGGTCGAGGTGTCGCGTGACGGCAAGCGGGTCTACGTGACCAATTCGCTGTACGGGTCGTGGGACGACCAGTTCTATCCGGACGGCGTCGGAGCCTGGCTCGCCAAGATCGACGTGGCCGACGGCGGCGGGATCGCCGTCGACCCCCAGTTCTTCCCGCACGGCGACGAGTTCCGCGGCCGCCGCGTGCACCAGACCCGCCTGCAGGGCGGCGACGCCAGCTCCGACTCGTACTGCTTCCCCTCCGCGTGAGCGGGGGACAGCTGCTGGCCCTGGCCGGGCTGGGCGCCTTCCACGGGCTCAACCCGGCCATGGGCTGGCTGTTCGCGGTGGCCCGGGGCATGCAGGAACGCTCCCGCACCGTCCTGCTGAAGTCGCTGCCCCCGATCGCCCTGGGCCACCTGGCCTCGGTGGCGATCGTGGCGGCGGTGGTCTCGGCGACCGAGTCGGTGGTGGCCGGCAATGTCGTCGGGATCGTCGGCGGGCTCGTGCTGGTGGCCTTCGGCCTGTGGCGGCTGCTCTCCGAGCGGCACTTCCGCTGGGCCGGCATGCGGCTGTCGTCCGCGCAGCTGGCCGGGTGGTCGTTCCTGATGTCGTCGGCCCACGGCGCCGGGCTGATGCTGCTGCCCGTGCTGGCCGCGGGCGCGATGGCCGGCCACGCCGATCACGCCATGCCGGGGATGAGCCTGGACGGCACCCCGGTCGCGGCCCTCGAGGGGTTGGCCGCGGCCGGGGTGCACACCCTGGCGATGTTCGCCGTCATGGCCGGGCTGGCCTTCGCCGTCTACGAGTTCGTCGGGGTCAGCATCCTGCGCCGGGCCTGGTTCAACATGGATCGGGTGTGGGCCGGCGTCATGGTCGGGACGGGCGCGCTGACCATCGCACTCTCAGCTAATTAGTAGCCTGGCGGCGCATTCAATCCGGAGCGGCGGGGTATGCGGTCGGCCATGCAGCCGCAGCCTCCGCGCCGCTCCACGCACGCCACGAACAGCCCGCTCAACCGGATCGTCTACGACCGGTGGGGCCAGTACGGCCGTCCGGTGCTGTTGCTGCACGGGCTGCTGTTCGACCGGACCATGTGGTGGCCGGTCGCGGCCGAGCTGGCCACCGAGTGCACGGTGATCGCGCCCGACCTGCCCGGTCACGGCCAGACGCCGCCGCGCTCCGACTACAGCCTCGAGCGGATCGCCGCCGACCTGGCCGGCCTGGTGCACGGGCTGCAGCTGCACCGGGCGCCGATCGTGGTCGGCCACGGCACCGCGGCCTGGCTGGCGGTGGCCTTCGCCGACGCGTACGCCACACACTGCGTCCTCACCCTGGACGAGCCCACCGGGGCTCTGCCGGGCACGGTCGACGGGCTGCTGGGTGCGGCCGGGCTGGCGGCGGTGCCCGAGCACTACCGGCCCTTCGCTGAGCCCCGGCGCGATCCGGCCCTGCTGAAGGCGTACGCGGGCTGGAAAGAGCAACCACCCACCCGCCGCCTGGTCGTCGCCGGAGCCGGAACCGGCCGCCCGGCCCCCGCCCCGGACCGCGCGTTCGGCCACCTCACCGACCCGGAAGGTTTCGCGGCCCGGCTGCGCGCGCTGCTCTAGGGTGGGCCGATGGCCCTGATCCACGTTGACTTCTACGCCGAGTCGCTCGACCTAGCCACGTCCATGACCGTCGTGCTGCCGCAGGAGGGGCCGACGCCGCCGCCCGTGCTCTACCTGCTGCACGGCCTCACCGACGACCACACCGCCTGGACCAGGTACACCTCGATCGAGCGGTACGCCTACGACCACAAGCTGGCCGTGGTGATGCCGCAGGTGCACCGCAGCTTCTACGCCGACGAGGCGCACGGCATGAGGTTCTGGACGTTCCTGTCCGACGAGCTGCCCCGCGTGGTCCAGCGGTTCTTCAACGTCTCGCAGAAGCGCGAGGAGACGTTCGTGGCCGGGCTCTCGATGGGCGGCTACGGCGCCTTCAAGTGGGCGCTGCGTCAGCCCGAGCGGTTCGCCGCCGCGGTCAGCCTCTCGGGCGCGCTCGACGTGGCCTGGCTGCAGAAGAACGACGACCGCCCGCACATCCGCGAGGTGATGGACCGCGTCTTCGCCGACCGGGACACCGCGGGCACCGACGACGACCTGTTCCACCTGCTCGAGCGGGCCGACAAGGCCACCCTGCCACGCCTGATGCTGCGCTGCGGCACCGGCGACCACCTGTTCGAGCAGAACGAGCGTTTCGTGCACGCGTGTGCCCGCGCCGGCCTCCCGCTGGACAGCGAGTTCGAGCCGGGCGGGCACGAGTGGTCCTTCTGGGACAGGCACATCCCGCGCGCCTTGGACTTCATCTCCAAGGGCTAATTACTCGTTCTCGCGGTTCTGCTGTTCGGCCAGGAAGCGCTCGAGCTCGGCGCCGAGCTCTTCCGCGGTCGGCAGCGGCCGGTTGTCGTCGGCCAGCAGGTTGCCCTCGCGGCCGCGCAGGAACGCGTCGTACTGGGCCTCGAGCGAGGTGACCAGGCGGCCGGCCTGCTCGTCGTCGGCGACCTGCTTGTCCACGTCCTCCCGGACGATCTTGGCGGCCTCGCGCAGCTCGCCGGTCGGCAGGGCCAGCCCGGTGGTCGACGAGACCGAGTCGAGCAGCAGCTCGCTGGCCGCGGGGTAGGTCGTCTGGGCCAGGTAGTGCGGCACGTGGGCGGCGAAGCCCATGGCGTCGTGGCCGCTCTCGCCCAGCCGGAACTCGAGCAGATTGCCGACACTGGCCGGAACCTGCACCTTCTGCAGCCACGGCTCACGATCGCCGAGCAGTGACTTGTCGGTGGCGTGGGCGGTGACGCTGACCGGGCGGGTGTGCGGCACGGCCATCGGGATGGCGTTGAGGCCCACCGTCAGGCGCACCCCGAACCGCTCGACCAGGCCGGTCACGGCCGCGATGAAACGCTCCCACTGCAGGTCGGGCTCCGGGCCGGCCAGCAGCAGGAACTCGGTGCCGAGCTGGTCGCGCACGAGGTGCAGGGCCAGGCTGGGCTGCTCGTAGCTGACCCAGTGGTCCTCGTCGAAGATCATCGGAGGGCGGCGGGAGCGGTAGTCGAGCAGCTGGTCGAGGTCGAACGTGGCGACGACCCGGCTGTCGAGACGCTCGAGCAGATTCTCGCGCGCGAGCTGGATGGCGCTGCCGGCGTCGACGAATCCGGTCAGGGCCTGGACCAGCACCGGCTCGCTCGTCTCGGGCAGCTCGTCGGCCAGCTCGTAGAGCTCGTTCGGATCGAGCACGTCGAGGCCTCCTGGGTTCCTGGTACGGGGGTAAACCGTGCGAACAACCGGGCCCGGCGTTTAATTCCGGGCCGGGGACGATCTTGCCAACCGGCTCCCGGCGAGGTGCGAGCGCACCTCGGCCGGCGGCAGCGGGCGGGAGAAGTGGTACCCCTGAGCGAAACGGTAGCCCAGCTCGTAAAGCGTTTCCGCCTGGGCGGCCGTCTCGACCCCCTCGGCGACCGCGCCCAGGTGCAGCCCCTCCGTGATCTGGATCATGGCCGACGCGATCACCGCCTCCTCCGAGGCGCCCCCGATGCCGGCCACGAACGACTTGTCGACCTTCAGCGAGTCGGCCGGCACGGTCCGGAGCAGGCCCAGCGACGAGTGGCCGGTGCCGAAGTCGTCCAGCGCCACCCGGACCCCGAGTGCCTTGATCGCGACCAATGTGTCCAGCGCGACACCACCGTCGAAGACCGCGGTCTCGGTCACCTCGACGACGAACCGGTCCGGGCGTACGCCGAACTCGATCAGCGCGTCGCGGACCTCACCGGCGAAGCCCGGCTCGCGCAGCTGCCGGGCCGAGACGTTGACCCCCAGGTGCCGGGGCGCGTCGTCGCCGAACTCGGCCTCCCAGGCCGCCAGCTGGGCCAGGGCCGTCCGCATGATCCACGAGCCGAGCGGGACGATCAGGCCGGTGCGCTCGGCGACCGGGATGAAGGTGTCCGGGCCGATCTTCGCCTGCGGCCAGCGCACCAGCGTCTCCAGACCGGTCCAGGCGCCGTCCGGCAGCGACGCGATCGGCTGGTAGGCCAGCGTGAACTCGCCGGCGTCGAGGGCCCGGCGCAGGTCGGCGCCCAGCCGCTGGTCGGCCTCGTGCGTGCGTTCGAGCGCGGCGTCGTACACGGCGAACCGGCCCTTGCCGGCGTCCTTGGCCGAGTACATCGCCAGGTCGGCCCGGCGCAGCAGCTCGAAGGCGGTGGCGCCGGGCCACGTCTCGGCCACGCCCACGCTTGCCCGGGCCACCAGTTCGTGACCGGCGGCGCTCAGCGGCAGGTTCATCGCCTCGTCGATGCGGCGCAGCAGGGCGACCGCGTCGGCGCCGGTGAGACCGGGCAGCAGGATGCCGAACTCGTCCCCGCCGAGCCGGGCGGCGACGTCGCCGGCCCGCAGGTTGGCCTGCAGGCGCTCGGTGATGGCGGTGAGGAAGGCGTCGCCGACCGCGTGCCCGAGCCGGTCGTTGATCGTCTTGAAGTCGTCCAGGTCGATCATGGCCAGGCACAGCGGCTGGTCGAGGGCCAGCATCTCCTGCGCCGCCTGCTCGAACAGGGCGCGGTTGGCCAGCCCGGTCAGCCCGTCGTGGGTGGCCCGGTGGGTGAGCTCGGCCTGGTACTCGTTGAGCTGGGTCAACTGCTGGTCGACCCGGCTCAGCAGGCGCCCGTTCTCGCGCAGGGCCCCGATCTGGCGCACGGCGACCAGCGTCGTCAGCGCGGTGGCGGCGATCGCGACGACGAGCACGACCTGGCCCGAGTCGCCACTGACCCACAGCAGCAGGGCGTCGGTGGCGGCCACCGCGGCGTACGGGACCACGCTGAACAACCGGCGCCGGGCCGGCCGAAGCGGCTGACCGGCGGCCCGGCGCTGCCGGTCGGCGGCCAGCGCGACGCAGAGCATGGTGGCCGGGCTGAAGATCTGCGAGACGCTGAGGCCGGGCGGCATATGCACCACCAGCGGGACGAGTCCGCCACCGACCGTGCCCACGACGGCCGCCGCGGCGAACCAGCGCAGCGTGCCCTGCTCGAGGCCGCCCATGCCGGTCATCGCCACCTTGACCAGGGCCAGCGCCACGATCAGGCCCAGCACGGCCAGCATCATCATGGGCACGGTGGTGCGCTGCGCGTCGCCGCTGCTCAGGGCCCGGACCGTGAAGTACCAGGCGAAGACGGTCACGGTGACGCCGATGGTGAGCGCGTCGAGGACGAATCGCGTCGTGGTGCTGCGGTTGCCGCCCAGGGGCAGGCGCAGGAGCGCCCAGATGACGATGATGACGGCGGCCGCGTAGGCGATCGACGTCGGCAGGTCGTGCTGCTGCTGGCTTACCCGCTCGGGGTCGAGCAGGGACTGCCGGGCGTCCCCGATCGAGCCCAGGGCGACCAGCGCCGAGCACCAGGCGATCGAGCGCCACAGCCGGGCGGCGACGCGGTCGAGCCCCGCCGTGCCGGCGGTCTGCCAACATGCGATTGCTGTCACCACCATCATGACAATTCCCGGCAGCCAGCCCCAAGCCGGGCTGAAGCGCGGCTGGGTGGCGTTGACCGCATACAGCACTATGGCGGTGACCTGCATGAGGACGGCTGTGGCGAGAAGCGGGGTCGGGCGCAGCCGAGCCACGGGGCGGTCGATCGTCACGCTACGGAATATCGGCCGGACAGGTCTCTGGTTGAACACAACGATCACGAAGGCTCGCATGCACGTGCATGTGCACGGCACAATGGCAAAGGAACGTTCCCTACCCCCTCGGAGCGATCTGGTGACCGAAGCCGCGAACCTTCCCACTGAGCTCACCGAAACACCCGCGCCTCCGGGCAGTCTCTGGGCGCGGATGAAGGCCGATCCGCAGTACGCGCCGGAACACATGGCGCTCGAGGCGGTCCGCCGCCTGGGCCCCGAGGCCGCCGCCTGGGCCGAGCGCATGCGGGCCGAACACCCCGACCGCACCCCCGATCAGCTGGCCGACCTGGCCATCAAGCGCTTCACCACGCTGGCCCGCATCTCCGGCGCCGTCTCGGGCGCCACCGGCCTGCCCGGCGCGGTGCTCGACGTGGGCGTGCTGGCCTGGAACCAGGCCCGCATGGTGCTGCACATCGCCGCCGCCTACGGCCACGACCCGACGGCGTCCGAACGGGCCACCGAGCTGCTGGTGCTGCAGCGGGTGCACAAGGTGGCCCAGACGGCCCGCCTCGCGCTCGGCGTCGCCGCCGGCCGGGAACGCGCCGTGAAGCTGTTCGCCGGGGCGGCCACCCGTCCCCTGAGCGGTGTGATGGTGCGGCTGGGCATGAAGCTGGCCCAGATGGCCGGCGTGCACGCGGCCAAGCGCATGTTCGCCAAGATGATCCCCGGCGCGTCGATCGTGCTCGGCACCTGGGTCAACTCGGCCGCCACGAAAGACCTGGCGGGCCGCGCGCGTGAGGTCTACCGCCACGCCCGCGCTAAGTTCCCGGCATGGGATTGACGCTGTCGCAGGCCTGGGAACTCAGCCGGGCCGACTCCGGGCTGGCGCTCGTGTCCACGCTGCGCGCCGACCAGACCATCCAGACCTCCCTGGTCAACACCGGGATCGTCACGCGCGACGAGCCGCTTCTGGCCTTCGTCACGTACGGGCCGGTGAAGCTGGCCAATCTGCGGGCCCGGCCGCAGATCACCGTCGGCTTCCGTCAGGGCTGGAAGTGGGCCGCCGTCGAGGGCCGAGCACAACTGGCCGGTCCCGACGACCCGTGGCGGGGCCTCGACGCCGAGGGCCTACGGCTGCTCCTGCGTGAGATCTTCACCGCGGCCGGCGGCAGCCACGACGACTGGGACGAGTACGACCGAGTGATGCGCGAGCAGCGCCGCACGGCCGTCCTGATCACCCCTGAGCGGGTGTACGGCTAAGCCGGTCACCGCTCCGGACGATCGGTTCTGTGTGCGTCGTCGTTGGCTGGGGCTCCTTGTCACGCCGCTGATGCTGGCCGGGTGCGGCAGCGGCGACAAGGCGAGCACGGCCGAGGGTGAGAGCGGCGGCAAGTCGTGGGTCGTGGTCGAGACCGGCAACCCCACCGGGTCGCCCACGCCGAGCCGGTTCACCGGCACGCGCAGCCCCTTCCCCAGCGGTTTCCTGCCGCTGCCGACCAACACGCCCAAGGCCACCGCGACCGGCACCTTCACCTGCCCGCCGGTCAAGGGCAACGTGATCAACGGGGCCGACGTCAAAGCGGGTGCCACCAGTGGCGCTGTGACCTGGTACGACCCCGCCACCACGGACATCGTCGAATACCGGGTCACCGCGATCAGCCAGGACTCGAAGCCGGGCATCCAGCGCGACATCGGCTGGACCGTGGTCACACCCGGAGCCACCTGCGGCTACCGGACGGCCACGGTGACCGGCCTCGACCGCCGGACCCGGTACGTGTTCTCCGTCGACATGGTGACCAAGGGCCTCGAAGGCAGCGACGGCACGGTGGCCAAGACGGTCGCCCGCTCCGGGGTCGTCAAGACGTCCTGAGGCCCGCTTGCGGCGTCCAGCCCGTGGCCCGCGCCCGCGCGATGTCGAGCACCATCCCGTCGGTGACCTGGTCTATCGCGTACGGCGTGATGCCCGCCGCCGAGGCCAGCGCCCGCACCAGCCGGACCGGCAAATGCCGCACCGGAACACCGAGAACGGCCGCCACCGCCGCGTCGCGCGAGTAGGCCGCCGCGTCGGCGATGTTGTATGCGCCCGGCGCCCATGCCACGGCGGCCAGGCAGGCCGACGCCAGGTTGCAGACCGAGGTCAGGCTCAACGGCACGTCCGGCCCCGGCAGCCAGGCCCGGCCGCCGCGCACCACCCGGCGCAACCGGGGAAGCAGATGCGGGTCGCCGTCGCCGTACACCGCGCGCAGCCGCAGAACGACCTTGCCGGCGGCCAGGGCCAGGCGTTCACCGGCGGC
The DNA here is from genome assembly GCF_026626335.1 of Paractinoplanes pyxinae. Taxonomy (GTDB): domain Bacteria; phylum Actinomycetota; class Actinomycetes; order Mycobacteriales; family Micromonosporaceae; genus Actinoplanes; species Actinoplanes pyxinae. The sequence goes on from NZ_JAPNTZ010000011.1 coordinate 15,482, forward strand.
TTTCGTCCGCCCGTACGCGGTCCGCTGCCCGTCCGTCGGGTGGTCCTCCGTCACCGGCGCCCGGTACGGGCCGGGCCGATAGACGCTGGCGCTGCTGACCCAGACGACTTGCGTGGTTCCGGCCGCGTCGAGCAGCCGCTGCGTCCCGTCGACGTTGACCGCCGCGAACTCCCGCTCCGAGCCGGAGTCACCGACCGCGGCCGCCAAGTGAAGGACGACATCGGCCTCTGCGAGGTCAGGCGTCCCGGTGCTGGCGTCCCAGAAGACGTGCTCGCCCACCGGCCCGGGCCGCCGTCCCACACAGACAACGTCGTGCCCTTCCTCAGCCGCCAGCCGCGCGACCACCCCACCGCAGAACCCGCCGGCCCCCGTGACCGCGATCCTCACGCCGTGCCCCGGACGACCAGCGACCGCCACCCCGGCAGAGCCGACCGCCGGTCGGCGCGGGCGTGCACAACCGCCGGCCGGTAGGGCGCCAACGCGGCAAGAAGGTCGCCGAGCTGGGCGCGGGCCAGCCCAGCCCCCGGACAGGCGTGCGGCCCGACCCCGAAGACCAATTGAGCCGTACGGGCCGGAGCCGGAGCCACCACGCTGGGATCACGCCGATGCGCCTCAGCGGCGTTCCGCGCCACCAGCAGCAGCCGATCGCCCGCCTTGACCGGGCACCCGCCCACGTTCGCGTCCTCCGCCGCCACCCTCGGCAGCAGCGGAGTCGGAGCGGTGACCCGCAGAAGTTCATCGACGAGCACGGGGTTTTCCGCGTGCTCCCACAGCCCGTCATCGCAGACCCAGGCCGCCGCCCGAGGCAGCGCCGCCACCGTCGTGTTGATGGCTGCCACCGCGAGCATCGCGTTCAGCCCCGCGCCCGCGCGCATGGAAGGTGGTGCGACCAGATCGAGCAGCTCATCCGCGGCCGTGGCCGCCGAGCGTTCGGCCCGCCGCCGTCCGAGCCCCGGCAGATGCGCCCGAGCCGCCGCGGCCGCCGACACCCGAGCCGCATCGGCCAGCCGCACCGGATCGACGTCCAGGTCAAGCAGAGCCGCAGCGGTGGCCCCCGCGATCTCCGCACTCAACGGCACGAGATCAACCCTCCCGCCCGCCCCCAGCACCGGCAGCCGGTCATCCAGCAGCTTGGTCCAGATCGGACGGAGCTTCGCGACCCCCGCCGCCCCCAGCAGCGCCGCGGCGTCCCGCCGAGCATCGCGGTGCTCGACCCCGTGCTGATCGAACAGCGCCCCGGCCCCGGCCAGCTCACCGGCCGCACCCCCGGTGGTACCGGCCGCCGTCCGATCAAGCGGAACCCGAGTCAACGCCGCCCGGAACGCCTCCTGCTCGTGAACCAGCACAGTGCGCCCGATCCGCCGCACAGGCCACCGCCGGGTGACCGCCAGCAGCGCGAACAGCACCGGGTGGCTCCCCAGGTAGACCCGCCGATCCCGCGCACGAGCACCCCGGCTCACCCGCCCGCCCCAGGTAGATCTTGGTTTTTCGCGCGGTCAGCGACCGCCCGCGTGAGGCGGGCGGCCAGGGCCGCGGTGGCGGCGCGGTCGGGTTTGCGGGAACGGCCGGCCAGCGGGATGCGGGCGAGGACGACGGCGTCGGGGCGGGCCGCGCCCATGCGGACCAGGGGATCGCGCAGCGCGGCGTGGATGTCGTGGTCGGCAGCGCCGGGGGTGGGCTGCACGACGGCGACCACGCGTTCGTCGCCGTCGGTGGCGGGGACGCCGACCAGCAGGGCCAGTTCGACGCCGGGGACGTGCAGGGCGGGCTCGTACAGGCCGGGATAGATGTTCTCGGCGTCGCGCAGGATCATGTCTTTGGCCCGGCCGCCCAGCACGATCCGGCGGTCGTCGACGTGGCCGATGTCGCCGGTCGCGACCCACTCGAACGGCGGTGAGCCCAGGTAGCGGTCGGCCGCGGTCGGGCCGGCCAGCAGCACCTCGCCCGAAGTGGACACTCGCGCCTCGACGCCGGGCAGCAACGAGCCGACCAGGTCGCCCGGGCCGTCGTACGCGCTCTTCTCCGAAGATTCGACGGCGGCGGCCGGAAAGACCTCGGTCAGCGCGTAGACACCCCACGCCTCGCGCGCCCCGGCCCGGCGTGCGGCCGCCAGCAGCGAGGCGCTGACCGGGGCCGAACCGCTATAGACGCGTCCGGTGAATCGGCAGCCGTCGGCCAGCGCGGCCCGCAACTGCGGCGGCGTCAGATAGACCGCCTGCGGCCGCAACGTACGCAGTTGCCGCTTCAACCCGCGCCGGGCCGGCAACGCGACCGGCGCCCCGCCGGCCAGGGACGGGAGCAGCACGAAGAACGTCCCGCCCAGCACCGGCTCCCCGGGCACAGGACGCACCAGGTCGCGCACCGCTGCCATCCCGGCCGAGATCGAGGCCCGGGTGTGCACGACCGCGCGCGGCCGGCTGGTCGTGCCGGACGTGAAGACGACCACGGCGTCGCCCTCACCGGCGTACGGGGAAGGACGTTGACCTTGACGGGGTGGCAGACCCGGCGCCGAACCGGGGAGCCGGCGCCCGATGGTTCTGACCGGCGCGATCGTGCTCAGGTCGGGCAGGGCGAGATGCGCGCGACGGGCCAGCGGCGCCGCCCAACCGGCCACGGCCTGAGCCGCCGCGTCGGCCAGCACCAGCCGGGGCGACGCCAGCTCCAGACGGGCCCGCACCACGTCGGGACCGGCCGTCGGGTCGACCACGGCGATGCGCAGACCCAGGTGGTACGCGGCGAGCAGCGTGGCCAGCGAGCGCGGACCCGGGCGTACGGCCAGAGCGACCGTCTCGCCGGCCGTCAGACCTTCTGCGGCTAAAGCCACGGCATAGCCGCGCACCAGACGAGCCAGATCGCCGCGGCTCGTCCCGGGCAGGGCCGGACGGTCGTCGTCCTCATCAAGCGCCGCGATCAATTCGGTGAGCATCAGCGGGGGTCTTCCGTGCGCGTGCCGCTGCCTCTGTCGAGGTACCACTTGGCGGTGCCGATAACGCCGTACGCCTTGATGCGCCGGGTGGAATTGGCGACCACCATCTGTCGGCTGTGGACGATGGCTGGAGTGGTGCGCCGTACGCGGTTGAGGAAGGTGCGATCGGTGGGGGAGGGCCGCCGGGGCATGCCGCCGCACGCCTCGTACAGGGAAGCGGTTATCGCCATGTTGTTGCCGGCGTGCATGCGGTACGGCGCTTGGAATTCGCCGCCGGAATGGGCCGGTCGCAACCGCCCGAAGCTCGCCGCCATCATCACCAGCAGCCGGAAGAACGCGCGCCCGAACGGTCCGTGCTCATCGCGCCGAGCGGTTATCCGGCCACAAGCCAGTCCACCACTTTCCGAAAGGGCGACGCGAGCCGCCGCGACCCAGCCCGGTGACGGCAGGCAATCGGCGTCGGTCCGCGCCAGAAAGGAAGCCCCGGCCGCGATGGCGTGCCGGAAACCAGTGTCGACCGCGCAGCCCACACCCTTCTCGCGCTCGACCAGGATTCGCACCGGAAACGGCCCGCGAAATCGCCGGACCACCTCGACCGTCTCGTCGGTCGAATTGTTGTCGACCACCAGCAGCGTGAAGTCGGTGTCGGTCTGCGCGGCCAGCGCCCGCAGGGTGGCGCCGATGCGGGCCGCCTCGTTGTACGCGGGCACGATCACCCACAGCGAGGCGGTCACGAGAGCTCCCACACCATGGTCATCAGGCTGACCCCGCCGCCCAGCCCGACCATGAGCACCTTGTCACCGGCGTTCAGACCCGGGCGTACGCGTCCCAGTTGGACCCCGATCGAGGCCGACGCCATGTTTCCGAGCTCGCCCACCGTGACTTCGAGCTTGTCCCGCGGCACCCCGGTGACCGCGACGAACCGTTCCAGGTAGGGCAGCGTCACCTGATGCACCAGCACCTTGGCGTAGTCGTCCCAGCCCAAGCCCGTACGGCCGGCGACCCGCTCGATCAGGCCGGCCCCGATCCGCTCGAACACCTCCCGCAGCTGCCGCCCGTCGCCGCTGAAGTAGGTGTGCTCCTCGCTGCGCGGATGCCGCGAGCCGCCGCCGAAGATGCCGCCGACCGCCCAGTGCTCGGAGTGCGTCTCGGTGTCGACGTCGAGGATGCCGCCGCTCGCCACCGGTTCGACCAGCACCGCCGCGCCCGCGTCGCCGAACGTGTAACCCGCGAACGCCGTACGCGCCTCGGCCAGCCCGGTCAACCGGGGCCGCATGGCCCGGGTCGGCGTCTCGCCCGTCACCACCAGCACCTTGCCGGCCCGGCCGCAGAGGATCATCGAGCGGGCCAGGTCTATTCCGTTGAGGAAGCTGTTGCAGGCGTTGGTCACGTCCAGCGCGTGGGCCCGGCTGCCCAGCGCGGCCTGCACCACGTGCGCGGTGGCCGGTTCGGTCATGTCCCGCGTGGCGCTGGCGAACAGCAGCAGGTCGACGTCGAGCGGATCCGTGCCGGTGTCGGCGAGCACCTTGGTCGCGGCGTCGATGGCTAAATCTGAGGCGTACTCGCCGTCGGCCACCACTTGGCGTTGCCGGATTCCCGTCGTCCGCCGGAACAGCCCGGCCGGCACGGGCAGGCCGCCCGCGACCCGCTGCTGCAGGTCGTCGGTCAGCTCTGTCCGGGCCGGCAGGGCGTACGCGACTCCCGTTATGCCGGCGTTCGTGCTCAGGAGCGGCTCGATCCGGCGGGCTCACGCACCAGCGTCTGGTCCTCGTAGCAGTACTGCCAACCGTCGCCCTCCTGCAGCGAGCGGATCAGCGGGTGCCGGCTGTCCTCGTAGTGGGCCGTGGCGTGCTTGTTCTTCGAGTCGTCGCAGCAGGCGACCTGCCCGCAGCTCAGGCACATGCGCAGCTGCACCCACGTGTCGCCGAGGTCGACGCACTCCTGGCACTCGTCCTCGTCGGTCTCGGTGATGTTGATCCGGTCGAGGTGGGTGCAGGCCGTGCTGATCGTCTCTTCCCGCACGTAGCGCCAGCGGTCGTGCAGCAGGCGGTCGGGGATGATCCGGGCCAGGTACTTGGAGTTGGCGGCCAGGATCGGCGCCAGCACGGCCAGGATCAGCACGTAGAGCGCGATGAACGGGCCGACCCGCTCGTCCAGCCCGGCCCCGATGGCCAGTGTGGCCAGGATCAGCGAGAACTCGCCCCGCCCGAGCACGGTGAGGCCCACGTTGGCCGCGCCGCGCTGGTTGAGCCCGAACAGCCGGGCCGTGATCAGGCCGGCCGTGACGTTGGTGACGACCGTGACGCACACCGCGATCAGCACCGGCACGGCGACCGAGCCGATCTCGCCCACGTCGATGCTGGTGCCGAACGCGATGAAGAAGATCGCCGCGAACACGTCACGCAGCGGGATGGCGATGCGTTCCGCCCGTTCGCGGATCGACGTGCGGGCCACCACCAGGCCGATCATCAGGGCGCCGATCGCGTCCGAGACGCCGATGTCGGCCGAGATGCCGGCCACCAGCACGACCAGGCCGATCATGATGATCGCGACCAGTTCGTCCTCGCGGGTGTCGAGCAGCTTGCCGATCCACTTGGCGCCCCAGCGGGCCACCGCGAACAGCACGGCCAGGTAGCCGAAGCTGATGCCGATGCGCAGCAGCAGCTCGCCGGCCGAGTTGGCGCCGGACAGGATCGGGCTCAGCAGGGCCAGGTACAGCGCCAGGAACAGGTCTTCGATGACGATGATGCCGAGGATGACCGGCGTCTCGGCGTTGGCCAGCCGGCGCATCTCGATCAGCAGTTTGGTGGCGATGGCCGAGGACGAGATGCCGACCGCGCCGGCGATCACGAACGCCTCCTTGGCGCCCCAGCCCAGCGCGAAGCCGAGACCGAGGCCGGCGCTGATGTTGATGCCGATATAGGCCCCGGCCGCGATGTACAGCCGCTTGCCGCTGCCCAGCACCTGCTCCACCGGGAATTCCAGGCCGAGGTGGAACAGCAGCACGACCAGCCCGAACAGGGCCAGGATGTCGAGGTCTTCCGGGTGCTCGAAGGCGACCGGGCCGCCCGTGCTGGGGCCGAGCAGGATGCCCGCCAGCATGAAGAACGGCACGGTGGGCAGGCCCATCCGCCGCCCGAAACGGGCGAGCAGGCCGGCCACCAGGATCAGGGCGCCCAGCCCGATGAGATTCGCGTGCACAGGCTCAGTCCACGAAGAAGGTGCCGGCCAGCACGGCGCCCACCTTGCGGGCTTGTTCCTCGGTCAGCTCGATCACCGCGGTCGGCTCGTCGCCGGCCGTGGTGAACACGTAGAGGTGCCGCTTGCCGTCCCGGCCGACGACGATCGATACGCGGTCGCTGCCCGAGTGCAGATCGACGTCGTACCGGGTGCCGAGGCCGGGAAGTTCCTGGATGCGAACGCCTTTGCCCATAGGCGCAGATCCTAGGGCCTGATCAAGGCTCACCCAAGGGCAGCGGCGCGGCTCACAGGCACCTGGGCCAGAACGGACTCGGCCTCGCGGGTCACCCGGCGGGCGTCCTGGTCGCAAGCTTTCCCGTACGTGGCGACGGTGGCCGCGGCGATGCCGGGCCACGCGAAGTCGTCGTGCACCCGGCGCCGGGCCCGCCGGGCCAGTCCGCGGGCGTGCTCCCGGTCCTCCAGCACCGAGCCGACCGCCGCCGCCAGTGCGTCCGGATCGCCGGGGGTGAACTTCACACCGGTGACGCCGTGCTCGACGATCTCGGCCAGGCCACCGGTGTCGGCCACCGCGACCGGCGTTCCGGCCGCCGCCGCCTCCAGCGCCACCATGCCGAACGGCTCGTAGATGCTGGGCACGACATAGCAGTCCGACGCCCCCATCAACGCGGTCAGGTGATGGCCGCCCAGGAAGCCCGCGAAGGTCACGCCGTCGGTGCTCAGGTTCTCGAGTTCCTTCCGGTACGGGCCATCGCCCGCGATGACGACCCGGAGTCCCGGGTGCCGCTCGCGCAGGGCCGGCACGGCGGCCAGCAGGTGCTGCACGCCCTTCTCGTACACGAGCCGGCCGGCGAAGCTGATCAGCGGCCCGTCCGCCCCCGCGTAACGCCGCCGGGCCGCGGCCACCGCCCGGGGCCGCGGGCTCCAGGCCAGCCCGTCGACGCCGTTGGGCACCACGTCGACCCGGGCCGCCGGCACGTCGAACAGCCGCCGCACCTCGTCACTCATGTAGTCCGAGCAGACGATCGTGCGCGTCGCCTCGCCGGCCAGCCAGCGCTCGACGTCGTCGATCGAGCGGTTGTGCGGGTGCGGCAGCCAGCCCTGGTGCCGGCCCGACTCGGTGGCGTGGACCGTCGCCACCAGCGGCACGTCGAGGTGGTCACGAACGGTCATCGCGGCGTGGGCGACCAGCCAGTCGTGGGCGTGGATGACGTCGTAGTCGCCGGTGCGGGCCGCGCGCAGGGCGGTCCGGGTCAGCGTGTGGTTGAACGCCAGCGCCCACGGCAGCATGTCGCCGTCGCGCGCCTCGAACCGGGCCGGGTCGTCGGGCGCGCGCAGGACGCGGACCCCCTCGGCGTACTCCTCGAGCAGGGCGCCCGGCGCGTGCCGGGTCACCACGGTGACGTCGTGGCCGGCCGCCGCCAGCGTCGTGGCCAGGGCGTGCACGTGCCGGCCGAGGCCGCCCACCAGCAGCGGCGGGTACTCCCAGGACAGCATGAGGATGCGGGTCACGGCTCAGGCCTTTCGGATCACGCGGAGGAGCTCGGCGACCGATCGCGCCGAGAAGGGACTGCCGGTCGCCCGGTGCGGCGGATCGCCGTCGGCGGTCTCGCTGACCGAGCCCGCGCCCCATTCGTTCAGGTGGGCCTCGAGGCCGGTGAACAGGTCGTCGACCGGCAGGCCGAGGGCGGCCCGGGCGTCGGCGTACGGGCCGATCAGCCACGGCCAGACCGTGCCCTGGTGGTACGCGATGTCCCGGTCGTCCCGGCCACCGCGGTGCTCGCCCTGGTAGCCGTACTCGGTGGGGGCCAGCGTGCGCAGGCCGAGCGGGGTCAGCAGGGCCGCCCCGATGCGGTGCAGCGCGCCGGCGCCCTCGGTCAGCGGCGCGTGCGGCAGCGACCAGGCGAACAGCTGGTTGGGCCGCAGCGACGGGTCGTCGTGCCGGCTGCCCGCGCCGAGCGGGTAGGTCGCGGCCGGGCCGTCGATCACGTCGTACAGCCAGCCCTCGGGCGCCTGGAACCGGGCCCGGAACGCGTCACGGGCGCGGGCGTGCCCGCCGCGCAGTTCGGTGTCGTCCCGGCCGGCCTCCGCGGTCAGGTCGGCCAGCGCGGCCAGGGCGTTCACCCAGAGCGCGTTGATCTCGACCGGCTTGCCCGTGCGCGGCGTCACCGGGCCGTCCTCGGTGTAGCCGTTCATCCAGCTCGCGGCGGTGCTCAGGCGGACCAGGCCGTCGGCCGGGTCGAGGTCGAGGCGGCGCCGCAGCAGCTTGCCCAGCGGGTCGACCAGGCGGGCGGCCAGCTCGGTGTCGCCGGTGCGGCGCACGTGCCGGTCGACCGCGTGCACCAGCCACAGCGGCGCGTCGGGGGAGCTGCGCGGAGCCCACGGCCCGCCCGGCTCGGCGATCTGGTCGGCCTCGCGCAGGGCGTGGGCCAGCAGCAGCTCGCGGCCCTCGTCGGCCCGGCCGGTGTCGAGGAACAGTCCCTCGTACGCGGTCATAGTGTCGCCCAGGTAGCTGCCGAACCAGGGGTAGCCGGCCACCACGTCGGGGCCGTCGGCGCCGCGCACCACGAAGGCGTCGGCCGCCAGCACAAGCGTCTCGGCCGACCCCTCGGCCTTGGCTGTGGCGATCAGCTCCTGGGCGCGGGTGCGGGCGGCCGCGACGACCGCGGTGGCGGCCGGTGGGCGTACGGAAAGATCGCCGCCCCACGCTGTGATTTCCATGACGTCGCCCGGGCTCACCCGGTCGACGTACGTGCCGGCGTGCCACAGATCCTCGGTGGCGGGCAGGCCGCGGGCGGCCTCTTCCCGGGCGTACGCCCCCAGGTGCCAGCCGCCGCCCGGCTGCCAGCTGGGACCGGCCACGCGGTACGCGTCCTCGACCATCACTCCGTCGGCCACCTGACTGACCTGCAGCGGACCGTCGCCCGCCCGGCGCTCGTCGTGCGCGTCCCGCCAGGTGCACATGACCGCGACGGCCAGCCCGACCGGTTCCGCGGCCGAGACCACCCGGTGGGTCACGGCCACGCCGGGGTGGCCGTGGCGCATCGCGACCTCGCGCTCGATCACCACATCGCCGACCCGCCAGCGCCACCGGGGAACGCCGTCCACCAGCGCGAAGCTCTCCAAGTAGCGATCACCCCGGGGCGCCTGGGCCCCCGACTCCCACTCGTGGGTGTAGAGCGGGACCTTGGCCCCCGTGGCGAGCGTCACGGTGAGGTCCAGAGCCGCGAGTGCGAGGCGCCGATCCGCGGTCACGGGGTCGGTCAGGGTCAGCAGCGAGTGGTAGCGGCGGGTCCGCAGACCCGGGACGGTGCCGGTGGCAAAGCCGCCCAGACCGTCCGTCACCAGCCATTCGCGATCCGGGGAACCGCACTCGTGCGGTCCGAAGGTGATCGGCACGCCGGATCTATGCTCAATTTGCGGAAAGTCAAACCCTTCGTGGTGATGCGGTGCCTCGGCGCGGAAGATGTCACCCCCATCCGTGAGAATGGCCCTCGACGGGTTACTTCGGCGGCCGGCCGGGCAATTGGCCCCTGCCGCGGTGACCCGAGCTGTGCGCGTCAGCAGCACCGACGGTCGAGGGGTGGGAGCACGACATGCAGGTTTGGCCTGGTCACAGGTACCCGTTGGGTGCCACGTACGACGGGACGGGCACGAACTTCGCGATCTTCTCCGAGGGGGCCGAGGCGGTCGAATTGTGCCTTTTCGACCCGTCCGGCAACGAGCGCAAGGTCCAGCTGCACGAGCAGGACGCGTTCGTCTGGCACTCCTACTTACCCGGGGTCGAGCCGGGCCAGCGCTACGGCTACCGCATGTACGGGCCGTACGACCCGTCCCGCGGGCTGCGCTACAACCCGCACAAGCTCCTGCTCGACCCGTACGCCCGGGCCGTCGACGGCGACATCGACTGGCATCCGGCGATGTACGCGTACGACATGGAGAACCCCGACCAGATGTCGGACCTCGACTCGGCGCCCTACATGGCCAAGGGCGTCGTGGTGAACCCGTACTTCGACTGGGGCAACGACCGCCGGCCGGACATCCCGTACCACCACTCGGTGATCTACGAGACCCACGTCAAGGGCCTCACCGAACGGCACCCCGAGGTGCCGAAGGACATGCGCGGCTCGTACTCGGCGATCGGCCACCCGGCGATCATCGAGCACCTCAAGAGCCTCGGCGTGACCGCGGTCGAGCTGATGCCGGTGCACCAGTTCGTCCACGACAACCGCCTGCACGACCTGGGCCTGCGCAACTACTGGGGCTACAACACGCTCGGCTTCTTCGCGCCCTACCACGGCTACTCGTCGACGGGCACGCTCGGCCAGCAGACCCAGGAGTTCCGCGGCATGGTCAAGGCCCTGCACAAGGCGGGTATGGAGGTGATCCTCGACGTCGTCTACAACCACACCGCCGAGGGCAACCACCTGGGCCCGACGATGAGCCTCAAGGGCATCGACAACCGGACCTACTACCGTCTGGTGGACGATCAGCCGCAGTTCTACATGGATTACACGGGCACGGGTAACAGCCTCAACGTGCGCAGCCCGCAGAGCCTCCAGCTGATCATGGATTCGCTGCGCTACTGGGTCACCGAGATGCACGTCGACGGCTTCCGGTTCGACCTGGCCTCCACCCTGGCCCGCGAGTTCTACGACGTCGACCGGCTCTCCACCTTCTTCGAGGTCGTCCAGCAGGACCCCGTGGTGGGGCAGGTCAAGCTGATCGCCGAGCCGTGGGACGTCGGCCCCGGCGGCTACCAGGTCGGCAACTTCCCGCCCAACTGGACCGAGTGGAACGGCAAGTACCGCGACACGGTCCGCGACTTCTGGCGCGGCGAGCCGGCCACGCTGGCCGAGTTCGCGTCGCGCATCACCGGCTCGGCCGATCTCTATCAGGACGACGGCCGCAAGCCCTTCCACTCGATCAACTTCGTGACCGCGCACGACGGCTTCACCCTGAACGACCTGGTGTCGTACAACGACAAGCACAACGACGCCAACGGTGAGGAGAACCGCGACGGCGAGAGCCACAACCGGTCGTGGAACTGCGGCATCGAGGGCCCGACCGACGACGAGAAGGTGCTCGAGCTGCGGGCCAAGCAGCGGCGCAACTTCCTGGCCACGCTGATGCTCTCGCAGGGCGTGCCGATGATCTCGCACGGCGACGAGCTGGGCCGCACCCAGCAGGGCAACAACAACGCCTACTGCCAGGACAACGAACTCGCCTGGATCAACTGGGGCGAGGCCGACGAGCAGCTGCTCGAGTTCACTCGCAAGCTCACCGCGTTCCGCCACCGCCACCAGGTGTTCCAGCGGCGGCGCTTCTTCACCGGCCTGCCGGTGACCGCCCGCGGCGGCGGCGACCCCCTGCCCGACCTGGAATGGTTCACCCCCGACGGCCGCCCGATGGCCGGCGACGACTGGGGCAACGACTTCGGCCGCGCGGTCGCGCTGTTCGTCAACGGCGAGGGCATCCGCGAGCGCGGGCAGTACGGCCAGCGGCACGTCGACAGCTCGTTCCTGCTGTTCTTCAACGCGCACGACGCGCCCATCGAGTTCGCCACTCCTCCCGCCGAGTACGGGGAGAAGTGGGAAAAGGTCATCGAGACGGCCGAGCCGTCCCCGGATCGCCCGTCGGTCGTCGAGGCCGGCCACAAGATCCTGGTGCCGGACAGGTCCCTCATCGTCTTGGACAGGACGGTCTGACGTGCTCCCCACTGGAACCTATCGAGTCCAGGTCCGCCCCGAGTTCCCGCTCAAGACGACTGCCGAGCTGGCCGACTACCTGGCCGACCTCGGCGTGAGTCACCTCTACACGGCGCCGCTGCTCGCTGCGACTCCCGGTTCCGAACACGGCTACGACGTGGTCGACCACACCCAGGTCAGCCCCGCGCTGGGCGGCGCTGACGGCCTGCGCTCGCTGTCGGCGGCCCTGTCCGGCGCGGGCCTCGGCCTCGTGGTCGACATCGTCCCCAACCACGCGGGGATCGCCGTGCCCTCGGCCAACCCCACGTGGTGGGACGTGTTGCGCCGCGGCCGCGAATCCGAGTACGCCGACTTCTACGACATCGACTGGTCGCGGGGCCGGCTCCTGATCCCCACGCTGGCCGACTCGCCCGACGCGCTCGACGACCTGAGCGTCGAGGACGGCGAGCTGCGCTACTTCGACAAGCGGTTTCCGATCGCCGACGGCACTGGCGAGGGCACCCCGCGCGAGGTCCACGACCGGCAGCACTACGAGCTGGTCAACTGGACCCGCGGCGACAGCGAGCTCAACTACCGCCGGTTCTTCGCCATCGTCGACCTGGCCGGCCTGCGCGTGGAAGACCCCAAGGTGTTCGACGCCACCCACGCCGAGATCCTGCGCTGGGTCAACGAGGGCCTGGTGCAGGGCATCCGCGTCGACCACCCCGACGGCCTGCGCGACCCCGGCGCCTATTTCGAACGGCTGCACCGGGCCGCACCCGAGACGTGGCTGGTGGTCGAGAAGATCCTCGAACCGGGCGAGGAGATGCCGGACTGGCCGGTCGCCGGCACCACCGGCTACGACGCGCTGGCCGAGGTGGGCGGCGTGTTCGTCGACCCCGGTACCGAGGCCTTCTTCGACACCCTGCAGCACCACCTGACCGGCGGCGAGACGTCCTGGCCCGACCTGGTGCACGAAACCAAGTTGCACGCCGCGACCACCCTGCTCGCGGCCGAACTGGCCCGCATGGCCCGGCTCGCCCCCGACATCGAGGGCGCCCCGCGGGCCCTGGCCGAACTGGCCGCGTGCTTCCCGGTCTACCGCTCGTACCTACCGTTCGGCTCGCGCCACCTGGCCCGGGCCCGGGCCGAGGCGGGCCGCCGGCGCCCCCAGCTGATCCCCGCGCTCGACCAGCTCACCGCCCGCCTGCGCAACCCGGACGACGAGCTGGCCGCCCGCTTCCAGCAGTACACCGGCGCGGTGATGGCCAAGGGCGTGGAAGACACCGCCTTCTACCGCTGGACCAGGTTCACCGCCCGCAACGAGGTCGGCAACGACCCGGCCGACTTCGGCGTCAGCCCCGACCGTTTCCACGACGCCAACGACGAGCGCCGCCGCAAGTGGCCCGAGGCGATGACCACGCTCTCGACTCACGACACCAAGCGCAGCGAGGACGTCCGCGCCCGGCTGGCCGTGCTGTCCGAGGTGCCCGGCGACTGGACAGAGGTCGTGCGCCGCTGGGTGCGCACCGCCCCGCTGCCCGACCCGGCGCTGGCCCACCTGGTGTGGCAGGCCGCCGTGGGCGCCTGGCCGATCTCGCGCGAGCGGCTTCAGGCGTACGCGTTGAAGGCGGGCAAAGAGGCGGCCAACTCGACCAGCTGGACCAAGCCCGACGAGGAGTTCGAGGCGGCCCTGCGCGCGATGGTCGACCGCATCTACGACGACCCGGCGCTCAACAGCGAGGTCGACGGCTTCGCCGCGTCGATCACCCCGCCCGGCTGGGCCAACTCCCTCGGCCAGAAGCTGGTGCAGCTCACCATGCCCGGCGTGCCCGACGTCTACCAGGGCACCGAGCTGTGGGACTACTCGCTGGTCGACCCGGACAACCGCCGCCCGGTCGACTTCGGCGCCCGCCGCGAGCTGCTGGCCCGCATCGACGACGGCTGGCTGCCCCCGGTCGACGAGACCGGCGCGGCCAAACTGCTCGTCACCAGCCGCGCCCTGCGCCTGCGGCGGCAGCGCCCCGAACTGTTCACCAGCTACCGCCCGGTCTTCGGCGAGGGCCGGGTCGGCGACCACGTGCTCGCCTTCGACCGCGGCGGCGCCGTGACCGTCACCACCCGCCTGCCGGTGGGATTGTCACGCCACGGCGGCTGGGGCGACACCACGGTGTCACTCGATGGTCACAGCTGGACGGAAGTGTTCACGAATACCAGCTACGGCGGGAACCGCCTCTCGGTGGCCGAGCTGCTGCAGACCTATCCCGTCGCACTCCTGGTGAAAGAGAAATGACGCAATTCGAGGTGTGGGCACCGGAGAAAACCGTGCGGCTGCGGGTCGCCGGGGAGGACCGGGACATGGAACGCGGTCAGGACGGGTGGTGGCGGCTCGACGTGCCGTCCGCCGGCCCCGGCGCCGACTACGCGTACCTGCTGGAGGGTGAAGCCCGCCCCGACCCGCGATCCCCCTGGCAGCCCGACGGAGTGCACGGCCCCAGCCGCGTCTACGACCACGCCGCCTACGCGTGGAAAGACCAGAGCTGGACGGGCAAGCAGCTGCCCGGCTCGGTGCTGTACGAGATGCACGTCGGCACCTTCACCACCGAGGGCACGTTCGAGGCCGCCATCGGCAAGCTCGACCACCTGGTTGAACTCGGCGTCGACCTGGTCGAACTGCTGCCGGTCAACTCGTTCAACGGCGAGTACAACTGGGGCTACGACGGCGTGGCCTGGTACGCGCCGCACGAGGCGTACGGCGGCCCCGACGGCCTGAAGCGCTTCGTCGACGCGGCCCACGGCAAGGGCCTGGGCGTGGTGCTCGACGTGGTCTACAACCACTTCGGCCCCAGCGGCGCCTACGCCCCGATGTTCGCGCCCTACCTGAGCGAAGCCGGCGCCAACCCGTGGGGCTCCTCGGTCAACCTCGACGGCCCCGGCGCCGAAGAGGTCCGCCGCTACATCATCGACAACGTGCTCATGTGGCTGCGCGACTACCACATCGACGGCCTGCGCCTCGACGCCGTGCACGCCTTGGCCGACCACTCGGCCGTCCACCTGCTCGAACAGATGGCCGTCGAGGTCGAGACGCTGTCGGCCCACGTCAACCGGCCGCTGTCGCTGATCGCCGAGTCCGACCTCAACGACCCGAAACTGATCACCCCGCGCGAGGCCGGCGGCTACGGCCTGAACGCCCAGTGGGACGACGACATCCACCACGCGCTGCACGCGACTCTGACCGGCGAGCGGCAGGGCTACTACGGCGACTTCGGCTCCCTCGAATGCCTCGAGACGGTGCTGACCAGCGCGTACTTCCACGCCAACACGTGGTCCAGCTTCCGCGGCCGCCGGCACGGCCGCCCCGTCGACCGCACGAAGACCCCGGGCCACCGCTTCGTGGCGTTCTTGCAAGACCACGACCAGATCGGCAACCGAGCCATCGGCGACCGCATCTCGGCCACCCTGTCCCCGGGCCTGCTCAAAGTGGGGGCCACCATCCTGCTGACGTCCCCGTTCACGCCGATGCTCTTCATGGGCGAGGAGTGGGCGGCCAGCAGCCCCTGGCAGTTCTTCACCAGCCACCCCGAGCCAGAATTGGCCGCAGCAGTGAAGAACGGCCGCCGCCGCGAATTCGCCTCACACGGGTGGGCCGAAGCCGAAGTTCCGGACCCCCAGGATCCCGAGACGTTCCTCCGATCAAAGCTGGACTGGGACGAGAGGGCAAAACCCGAGCACGCCGAGATCCTGGACCTCTACAAGCGCCTCATCGCCTTGCGCCGCAGCCGGCCGGAGTTGACCGATCCCTGGCTGGACCGAGTCGAGGTGTGGCACGGGGATCAGCACCTGGTCATGCGCCGCGGGTCTACGGCTGTGGCGGTCAACCTGGCCGGGGTTTCGCAGACCGTTTCGTTGCGGGATGTGCCGTCGAAGGTTTTGCTGGCTACTACGCCTTCGGGGGTTGTGTTGCAGCGGGACCGGGTTGAGCTGCCGGGTGAAAGCGCTGTTGTTGTTGCCTTTCGGTGAACTCCCCTACGCGGGGGGCGATGTGTTTCTTGCGCTTTGACGGATGGGGCCGAGGGTGAGCAATCACTGCTGGGAAACCGTCTCTATGCTGTGATTACTCACCCTCGGCCCCATCCTTGCCGGGTTTCCCCTTGCTCTTGCGTTGTGGTTGGGGCTTCTTCGCGTTCGCGCCGTGCCGGTTGCGCTGGCAATTGGCTATGGAGAGGCGCCTTCGGCGCCTCGTCCGGGTGCTCGCGTCGCCGCAGGGGCAGTGGCGACCACGTGCTCGGCGGCCTTCTTGCTGCCGCGCGGATTGAGCCGACCCGCCTAGACCGCGCCTTTGCTCCGCCGAGCGGGAGGTGGGGCTGCGGCACGAGGAAAGTGGCTCCGCGGGCGGCCCTATCTATCGGTTCATCGCCGGAAGCGGCGCGGTTTTCAATTCTCACAGGGCGGCCCTAAGGCTTGGGTGCTCTCCGGGCGACGGCAGTCGCCGCTCATCGTAAGGGTGAGAAGGACGCAAGCCGCCTTTTGCTTGCGTCCTTCTCGGCCTTACGATTCGCTCCCGGCTGTCGTCGCCCGGAGAGCACCCAAGCCCACCTGGCGTCCCCATCGCCAGAGTGCTCTCCAGCGATGCGCTGGGGTCTGGGGCAAAGCCCCAGGGTCTACCCACCTCGCCCGTGGGCGGCGCCTATCGGTGCAGGGCAGTTCGTTCCACGGCCTCGGGGGCAGGTGTCGAAGGATCGACGCCTCGCCAACGCTGGCTCAGCCGGTAGGCGAGGGCCCGAGTGAAGTGGATCGTGCCGGTGGGATGCAAATCCGGGGACGTATTGCGGACGGGGTCGAAGGCCAGTGCCGCGTCAACATCCGGCGGGAGCAAACCCCCGAAGGTGAGCCGGGCAAACGGGCGATCATCCGCGAACAGAACCAGCGAGCCGTCGGTGATCTCACCCAGGGTGCGACCCAAGGCCTCGTCCGGGCGGGTGCCCAGATACAGCTTGCGTCCCGTACCAGTCCGGTACGCCAGGATCGTGCCGTAGAAGGTATCGAAGGTACGCCTCGGGGCCGGCAGGTGGCGGGTGAAGGGCCCCTCACCAGACGTCGAGAACAGCAAATCGAAGGGGCGGTCGCCGAGCAGGCGGATGGCTACCCCGCGGATGTCGGCGCGGGCCCCGCGGGTGCCGGCGCCCTTGGAGATGCGGACCACGGCGTCGTGGCGGGCGGGGTGGTCAAGCAGGTCGGCGCCCTCGGTGCGGCCGGTTCCCCAGACGGTCAGTTCGGCGGCGAAGGAGCGGCCGTCGGGGTGCAGGAACCGGCGATGGCGGGAGCGGATGACCCGTACGCCCAATGCGACGGCGACGGCGGCGAGCAGGGGACCCTTCATGGCCGTTCGACTACCCGGAACGGGCGGGTGAAATCCGACAGGGTCGCTCGGCCGTGACATTCATGCGGCACGATAAGCGGCCATGAGTTCCGATCGCAGCGGGGTGACCGGCCGTTTCACGTGGCCGGTGCGACGGCGTACGCCGCCAGGTCCGGAGGGGACGGCGGAGGACATCGCCGTGCAGGATCTGGCCGAGCGGGAGGCCGCCGAGCAGCGTCTGCCGCCGCCGCCACCGGAACCGTTGATCGAGCCGCCCCGGTTCAATCTGGCCGCGTTCCGGCTGGCGGCACTCGGTCTCGCGATCGTCCTCGCCTTGGCGCTGGCCCTGGTGCGGCTCTTCGTGGGCGGGCCGCCGTCCGTCGCCGACCTGCGGGAACAGGCCGGCATCGCGTCGTGGACGGAGCTGCCGATCGGGGTCAAGGACGATCAGCCGGGGCTGGCTCTGCGCGACAAGGACGGACGCTGGAGCGGCTTCGACATCGACGTCGCGTACATGATCGCGGAGGATCTGGGCTTCCGGCGCTCGGAGGTCAAGTTCTATTCGATAGAGAGCGAGGACCGGCCCCGCATGCAGGCCACCGCCCCGGACGGCGCCCGGGTGCCGGTCAAGCTGGTGATCGCCAGCTTCAGCATCACGCCGAAGCGGATTGCCGACGGGGTGGGGTTCTCGGCGCCGTACCTCTACACCGAGCAGTCGGTGCTGACCATGAAGGGCAGCTTCGCCAAGGTCTCCTCGATCGCCGACCTGGCCGGCAAGCGAGTGTGTTCGATCTCGGCCTCGACGAGCCTCGTTGCTCCCGAGAAAGAGAAGGCGGTCGTCGTGCCGCGCAACCGGATCAGCGAGTGCATCGCCGACCTGCGGGCGGGCCGGGTGCAGGCGGTCACGACCGACGCCGCGATCCTGGCCGGCTTCAAGGACAGGTCACCGGACGACTTCGACCACTGGGACGTGGGGCTGGACCCGGTCGAGAGGTACGGGGTGAATGTCGGGGAGAACCCGGCGTTGCGGAAGCTGGTCGACCTGACGCTGTACCGGTCGTACACGGACCCGAAGGACTCCCGGTGGGAGGAGGCGTACGACCGCAATTTGCAGTCCGAGGTGGACAAGAACGGCCGTGCGCCCATCGCGGTGGCCGAGCAGCCCCGGGTCGACCGGCCGGAGATCCGGGAGCAGCCGTGGGAGGACGTCTTCGGTGAGTGAGAACAGCATCTACGTCAAGGGCGGGCCGATCCCCGCCCGGCGTCGTCGAGCGCAGCTCAACTACCTGCTGACCGTTCTGCCGGCTTTCCCGCTCGTGCTGCTCGTGCTGCGGCTCTGGTATCTGAGCCGTCAGGATCTGCCGACGATGCTGCTGCTGGTGCAGTACATCTCGCCGCTCGGCATGATCAGCGCGTTGTTCATCACGCTGATCTGGAGCGTGCCCGCGGTGGTGCTGGTGCTGCGGCTGCTCGGGAGCGTGCTGCTGGTGAGCGCGCCCGAGGACGCCGGTCGCTCGCTGCTCGCGGTGACCGCGCTGCGCATGCCGGACTGGGTGGTGCTGCTGGCCGCCATGCTGGCCGCGTTCACGTGGCAGCTGCGCCTGCTGCCGCTGCTCGGCATGCTGATCGTGGCCATCCTCGGGCTCACCGCGGTGCAGCGGTTCCACACCGAGCGCTGGCTGATGGTGTGGATCACCATCGGCGTACCTGTGCTGGTGGGGGTCCTGATTCTGGTCTTCGTGTGGCCGGGGATCGTGCAGGCCTTCCGCCTCGGCGAGACGTCGACCGCCCTGCTGCTTCTGTTGCCGCCGCTGTTCGGGCCGCTGCTGACCGGACCCGTGCCGGCGCGGGCGGCCCGGCTCGTCACGCACTGGCCGGCGGTCGGCGCGGCGCTGGTGGCCCCGCTGGCGATCGGAGTGGTCTTCCTGCGGGCGCCGGTGCTGCCAAACAGCGCCGTCGAAGTGGGCGAGCAGGGCAAACCGGCCGAGGTATTACGCGGACAGCTGATCGCGGTCGACGACACCTCGACGACAATGCTCGAAGATGGTGGACTGGTGAAGTTCATCCCCAATGATCAGGTGCGTTCCAAGACTCTCTGCCCCGAACCGGTGCGGCCGCCCGACAGCGCCGTCGCGGTCCGCGGGTGGGCGGTGACCGACTCCGCTCTGTCCTGGATAGCGCCGACACGCCGCGTGACGGAGGTCGATCCACGATGCCTAGGACGACCAGTCAGTCCCAGCTGACGCCCTTTTCCGGCGAAACGCCGCGGACCGCGTGCAGACAGGGTTGCGATGATCTGGGAAGCTGCACGCCATGACCTTGCACCTGCGGTGGGCGGCCGGCACCGATCAAGGACATGTCCGGAGCAACAACGAGGACTGTTACTACGCCGGTGACCGCCTCCTCGTCGTCGCCGACGGCATGGGTGGAATGGCCGCGGGCGACCTCGCGAGCCGGCTCGCCATCGAGTCGATGACCGCTCTCGACGTGCCGATCGACAACGACCACCAGATGGACGCGCTGCACAAGGCGCTCGAGGTCGCCAACGGCCGGATCGCCGAGCAGGTCGAGGCCGACAGCTCGCTGCAAGGCATGGGCACCACCCTGACCGCCGTGCTGTTCTCGGGCACCCGGGCCGCCATGGCGCACGTCGGCGACTCCCGCGCCTACCTGCTGCGTGAGGGCCGGCTGAACCAGCTGACCAAGGACGACACGTACGTGCAGATGCTGGTCGACCAGGGCCTGATCCGGCCCGACGAGGCCGCCGGGCACCCGCGACGCTCGGTGGTCACGCGGGTGTTGCAGGGCGAGCCGGTCAGCCCGGCCTACGTGATCGTGGAGCCCGAGGCGGGCGACCGCTGGATGCTGTGCAGCGACGGCCTGACCGCTGTGGTCACCAACGAGACCATCGAGCAGGAGATGCTGGCCGCCGAGGATCCCAAGGCGTGCTGCGAGCGGCTGATCGACCTGGCGCTGCGCGGCGGGGGCCCCGACAACGTCACGGTGATTGTCGCCGATCTGACATCGGTCGACTGAGCACTCTTTGTCGCGGCCCGACCTGCGGTAGGTTACTGCGGTCGCGGACCTGGGGGCCCGCGGCTCAACTGGGTGGTGATGATGACGGCGCGACTGTTCGTCACGCTGGCGATCGTCCTGGGGGTCACCGCGGTCGGTGAGTTCATCGCACCGCAGAGCTGGCGTCTGTACGCGGACGCCACGCAGCTGGTCGTGGGGGCGACCGCGGCGTGGATCTGTTTCGCGGCGGCGCGCGGCCGGGCCGGGCTGCAGCGGCGGTGGCGGGTGCTTCTCGGGTTCGGGCTCGCCTGCTGGGCGCTGATCCGGCTCTGGTGGCTGGTGCAGGACGTCATGCTCCCCGATCGGCCGGTCACGATGGTGTCCGACATCGGGTTCTTCGTGCTGCCTGCCGCCCTTCTGTTCACGCTGCTCCAGGCCCCGTACACCCGGCCCCGGCCGGTGCCCACCTCGGCCCGCCGCGACCAGCTCGCCCTGATGATCGACAGCGTGCTGATCGCGGGCTCGCTGCTCGCGCTGGTCTGGTCGGTGGTGCCGCGCGACTGGTTCCACTGGTCGGGGCAGCCCACCGGCCTGATCGTGGCCGCCGCGGGCTACGCCATCGCCGACCTCGTGCTGGCCACCATGGTGATGCTCCTGCTGCTGACCCGGCCCGACTCGCGCGCCGCCCGCAAGCCGCTGGCGCTGGGCGGGCTGGCCGTGATCGCGTTCGGTGTCTCGGACACGCTGCGGCTCCTGCACCTGGCCGACGGGCCGCTGTCGCCGTGGCAGTCGGCCGGGCACCTGCTCGGGCCGGCGCTGCTCGCGGTCGCGGCGCTCTCACGGCCGGCCGACGGCCCGCCCGGGCCCGCCGAATCGGGCGAGCGGGAGTGGCTGCACCTGCTTCTTCCGTACGTGCCGGTGACCGCGACCGGAGTGATGATCGCGATCAACAGCGGGGCCGGCAAGCCGCTGTCGCCGTTCGAGGCGTACCTGGGCTGGCTCGGGCTGGGCCTGGTGGTGGCCCGCCAGATGTTCACGATCGTCGACAACACCGTGCTGCTCGACCGGGTCTCGGAGGGGCAGCGGCGGCTGCACCACCAGGCGTACCACGACCCGCTGACCGGCCTGGCCAACCGCGCCCTGTTCAGCGACCGGCTGACCCGGGCGCTCGGAACCAAGCCGGTGGCGGTCCTCTTCGCCGACCTGGACGACTTCAAGCTGATCAACGACAGCTTCGGGCACGCCATGGGCGACCGGGTGCTGCACGCCATCGCCGAGCGCATGCGGAACTGCGTCGGCCCGGACGATCTGGTGGCGAGGCTGGGCGGCGACGAGTTCGCGGTGCTGCTCGACCACTCGCCGGCCGAGGCCGAGCCGACCGGCCACCGGATCCTGGCCGCGCTGCGCGAGCCGTTCGTGATCGACGGCCACACGGTCGGCGTCGGGGCGAGCATCGGCCTGGTGGTGCCCGAGCCCGGCGAGGCGATGACGGCCGACGCGCTGCTGCGCCGGGCCGACGCCGCGATGTACGCCAGCAAGCGCCGGGGCAAGGGCGCGATGGCCCGGTACGCCGGCACGAACGACGGCGGCCCGCACGCCGACCTGCCGCACCTGCTGGCCCAGGCGCTGGCCTCGGGGCAACCGGCGGCGGCCGGGTTCGAGGTCTACTACCAGCCGATCGTCCGCTTCACCGACGGCGCGACGGTGGCCGTGGAGGCCCTGGCCCGCTGGACCTCCCCGGTGGCCGGGCCCGTGCACCCCGACGTCTTCGTGTCGGTCGCCGAGCGTACGGGCCTGGTCGCCGCCATCGACGACTTCGTGCTCGAGCAGGCCTGCACCGACGCGGCCGCGCTGGCGATCATCTACGGCCGCCCGATCGACATGCATGTGAACGTCTCGGCCGCCCGCCTGGGCCAGACCGGCTTGGAAGAGTCGGTGGTGACGGCCCTGAACCGCACCGGCGTTCCCGCGTCGCGCCTCGTCCTGGAGATCACTGAGACCAAGCGCATCCAGGACCTGGCGGCGGCTGCGGCTGTGGTGGAACGCTTGCGGTCCTTCGGCGTACGGATCGCTCTGGACGACTTCGGAAGCGGCTTCAACGCCCTGGCGCAGTTGCACTCACTGCCGGTGGACATCGTGAAGCTTGACGCCACGCTGACCGACGTTGACATCGCACCCGACCGGGCCGGCGCGCTGTGCCGTTCGGTGCTGACCATCTGCGCCGACCTGAACATCGCCGTGGTGGCCGAGGGCATCGAGACGCCGTCGCGGGCGCACGCGCTGGCCGAGCTGGGCTGCGTGGTCGGGCAGGGGTATCTGTTCGGCCAGCCCGGCCCCCTGCACCGCCTGAAGCCACCGATGATCCCGGCCCAGCCCTCGTCACCCGTCCACCTGGCGAACTGAAGCCGCTCTGCGGCCCGATCATGATGAGCGTCAGCCCGGCCGATACCTGGTCGTCACGCCGAAGTCGACATCCCTGATTTCGACGTAGGCCAACTGCGGCAGCCGAGGGGTCAGCAGCCCGAACAGGTGCCGGGCGACCAACTCGAACGTCGGCCGGAACTCGAACACCTCGGTCCAGGGCCGCTGGTCGAGGCCGGCGCAGCAGCTCACCAGCTCGGCCGAGGCGGCGTCGGTGTCGAAGAACCACCCGCGTCCGGTCAGCTGCTCGTCGTCGAACGTCACCCCGGCCCGGACGACGACCTCGACGCCGTGCCCCGGCGGGAGCAGCGACAGCCCTTGCCGCGCGCGGACCGGCGACGGCAGCCCCTGCACGGCCCGGAACCGGTGTTCGACCTCGACCAGGAAGCTCATCGCGTCACCGGGACCGGGGGTTCGTGCGGCGGGTGGGTTCGGCGGTGGTCGGATCCTCCGGCCAGGGGTGGCGGGGGTAGCGGCCGCGAAGCTCAGCTCGCACTTGCGGATAGCCCTGGGCCCAGAAGGACGCCAGATCGCGGGTCACGGCGACCGGCCGCCCGGCCGGCGAGAGCAGATGCAGCAGCACCGGGATGCGCCCGTCGCCGAGCCGGGGAGCGTCCCGCCACCCGAACGCCTCTTGCACCTTGACCGCCAGCACCGGGGACTCCGGATCCGAGTAGTCGACCCGGACCCGCGACCCGCTGGGCACCGGCAGGCGTTCGGGGGCCACCTCGTCGAGCCGCCCGGCCACCGACCAGGGGAGCAGCCGCCGCAGCCCGGAGGCCACGTCGATTTTGCCCAGGTCGGCCCGGCGACGGGCCGAGCCGAACTCGAGCCAGTCGTCGGCCCGATCGAGCAGCGCCTGGTCGGAGACGTCGGGCCAGGGCTCGCCCACGGCGGCGTGTGCGAAGGCCAGCCGCTCCCGCAGTTCGACCGCCGCGCGCGACCAATTCAGCAGGCTCAGTCCCTCGCGCCGGAGCCCTTCGGTCAGGGCCGCCCGCACCAGTTCGCGATCGGGGTCGGTGATCCGGCGCTCGACCAGCGTGATCGCCCCGAGCCGCTGGACCGTGCGCGCGACCACGTCACCGTCCACCCAGCCGATCTCGGTGGCCTCGGTGAGCAGCGTCCCGGCGGCCTCGATCGCCGTCGCCTCGTCGAGCGGCACCGCCGCCCGGATTCGCGCGGTTCGTGCCCCGGCCGCTCGATCCGCCGAGGCGATGGCCAGCCATTCGACGCCGGCCAGCCCGCTGCCGCCCGTCAGCTCGGCGGCCGTGCCGCCGGCCATCAGATAGGCCCGGCCGCCTGCCTCTCGTACCCGGGCCACCCGCTCCGGATAGGCCAGCCCGATAACGAGCCCCGCCGCCAGATCGTCCGGCAGGCTGGCCGGCTTTCCGGCCGCCGCACTCGATTGCGCGCCATCCCGCGCCTTGCCGTTACCGCCCGACGCGGCCTCCGGCTGACCGCCGCTGCGTGACTGCTTACCGCCCGACGCGGCCTCCGGCTGACCGCCGCTGCGCGACTGCTTACCGTCGGCCGCGGCCCCCGACTGACCGCCGCTGCGCGACTGCTTACCGTCGGCCGCAGCCTCCGACCGACCGCCGCCGGGCGCGGCCGCTGTCTGCTCGGTGTCCGGGTTGCCGTCGAGCGTCACGCCAGGCTCGTCGTCGGCCCGGGTTCCGGCCACGGCGATGTCGTCGAGGCCTGCGGCGGCGTCGGTGACGTCGGACGTTGTCTCGTCGGCGGGGTTGCGGTGCAGGGCCGCCGACAAGCGGCTCACCTCGCTGCGCCAGGCCGGGTCTCGGCTGCCGCGGGCCCGGCGCCACGCGGCGGTCAGGTCGTCGGCCTGGGCCCGCTCGTCGTCGAGGAGGGCGACGATCTCGGCCGCCCGGTGGGCGCCGACCAGCGGGGCGCCGTCGAGCAGGGCGCGGGCCAGACGGGGATGCAGGCCGGCATCGGCCAACGCGCGGCCGCGCGGGGTGACCCGGCCGGCGGCGTCGACCGCGCCCAGGTCGCGCAGCGTGGTCACCGCCGCCTGCAGCGCCCCGGACGGCGGCTGGTCGGGCAGCGCCAGGCCGGAACCGTCGGGATGGCCCCACAACGCCAGGTCGAGCGCGAAGCCGGTGAGGTCGGCCGCCGCTATTTCGGGCTCGGGCTGGGCCGGCAGGCGATCGTGCTGAGCCGGGGACCAGCAGCGGTAGACCCGGCCGGGCGCCTCACGACCGGCTCGGCCCGCGCGCTGGACGGCCGCCGCGCGCGACACCGGCACCGTGGCCAGGGCGCCGAGGCCGCGAGCATGATCCATGCGGGGAACCCGACTGAGCCCGGCATCGACCACCGCTCGGACACCGGGCACCGTCAGGCTGCTTTCGGCGACCGCCGTGGACAGCACCACTCGCCGGCGCGGGCCCGCCCGCAGGGCGGCGTCCTGCACCGCGCCGGGCTGCCGCCCGTGCAGGGGGATCACCTCGGCCGCGACACCGGACAGGCGGCCGGCCACCGCGTCGATCTCGCGGGCGCCGGGCAGGAAGACGAGCACGTCACCCTCGCCCTCGGCCAGCGCGCGGCGGGTGGTCGCGGCGACGTGGTCGAGCAGGCGCGGGTCGACCCGCAGGCCCAGCGGCGGCGTGATCGGGCCGCCCGGCGGCGCCCACACCTCGGCCACCGGGAACAGCGGCGCCGTCGCCGTCACCACGGGGACACCGCCCAGCACCTCGGACAGGCGGCCCGCGTCGGCCGTGGCCGAGGTGGCCAGCAGCTGCAGATCCGGCCGCAGGGCGGCCCGGGCCTCGACCAGGAAGGCGAGCGCGAGATCGGTGTCGAGATGGCGCTCGTGGCACTCGTCGAGAATCACCGCGGCGGTGCCGGCCAGCTCGGGGTCGCGCTGGAGCCGGCGCACGAGGACGCCGGTGGTGACCACCTCGACCCGGGTGCGCCGGGAGACCTGGCGGTCGCCGCGCACGGTGTAACCCACCTGATCGCCGGGGCGCTCGCCCAGCAGCGACGCCATGCGCCGAGCGGCCGCCCGGGCGGCCAGGCGGCGCGGCTCGGCCACCACGACACGCCCGGGCAGGGCGAGCGGCACCAGCGTCGTCTTGCCGGTGCCGGGCGGGGCCACCAGCACCGCCGCACCCGAGCCGGACAGCGCCGCGCGGACCCGGGGCAGCACCTCACGGATCGGCAGGGCGGGCAGGGCGTCGTCGGCGATGAGCACGGGACCATCCTGGCGCACCGGTCCGACAATTTCGCCGGGCCGCCCCGGCGCCTGTGGACAACGCCGGAATGTGGATAACGAGAATCTGTCGGACCGGCGTGGCAGGGTTGGCGCAACGCGAGAACGTACGACGGAAGGGGTGCCGATGGATGCGGTCGAGGTGTTCAACTCGCTGCCCGCCGCCCGCCTCGAGCAAGATCTGCACGCTTGCTGCGCCGCGCCCGCCTGGGGTGCGGCGATCATCGCCAAGCGGCCTTACCAGACGCGGGCCGATCTGCTGGCCGCGGCCGACGCCGCCTCCCGCGCTCTGAGCTGGGCCGATGTGCTGGCCGGCCTGTCCGCTCACCCGCGCATCGGCGAGCGCCCCACCGGCGAGTCGCAAGAGGCGGCGTGGTCCCGGCGTGAGCAGTCCACCGCCGCCCAAAGTGCCGACCAGGACACTGAGGCCGCGTTGGTCGAGGCCAACCGCGCGTACGAGGAAAGGTTCGGTCACGTGTTCCTGATCTTCGCGAGCGGGCGCACGCGGGAAGAGATCCTGGACGCCGCCCGCGAGCGCCTGACCAACGACGAGGCCACCGAACGGGCCGTCGTCGCCGATCAGCTGCGCCGCATCGCGCTGCTGCGACTCGAGCGGGTGCTCGATGCCCTCTGACGCCGGCACCGCCGAGTTCCACGCCAAGATCTCGACGCACATCCTCGACACGGTCAGCGGCGAGCCCGCCCGGGATGTTTATGTGCGGTTGGAGCGACGCGAGTCGCAGGGGTGGGGGACGATCGCCGAGGGGCGCACTGACGACGACGGCCGGCTGCGCTACCGGGTGCCGATGCAGGAGTGGCAGGCGGGCGGCTACCGCCTGTCGTTCTACGTCGAGCCCTACCTGGGCGCCGACTGCTTCTTCCCGGAGATCACGGTCGCCTTCCACGTCCGCGACCCCGAGCGGCACTACCACGTGCCGCTGCTGCTCAGCCGCTACGGCTACACCACCTACCGAGGGAGCTGAACGCGCGTGGCGATCGTGCTCGGAGAAAACCGTTACGGCAAGGCCGAGACCCGGCTGGTCCGGGTCGCGCGCGACGGCGAGACGCACACGCTGACCGACCTCAACGTCAGCGTCGCTCTCTCCGGCGACCTCGCCGACACCCACCTGACCGGCGACAACGCGGGCGTGCTGCCCACCGACACCATGAAGAACACGGTGTACGCCTTCGCCAAGGAACCCGGGGTCGGCGAGCCCGAGGAATTCGCGTTGCTGCTGGCCCGGCACTTCGTCGAGACGCACACGCAGATCCGCGCGGCCCGGGTCGGCATCGAGTCGTTCGGCTGGGAAAGGCTGGGCCCCCATTCGTTCCGGCGGCAGGGCGACCACACCCGCACGGCCGAGGTCACCGTCACCGTCGAGCAGACCCAGGTGGTGAGCGGCATCTCCGGCCTGACGCTGCTCAACTCGACCGACTCGGAGTTCCACGGGTTCGCGCAAGACCGCTACACGACGCTGCCCGAGACCACCGACCGGATCCTGGCCACCGCGGTCGACGCGCGGTGGCGGCATCTTCGCGACGACACCGACTGGGCCAAGTCCTTCCCGGCCGCGGTCGAGGCGCTGACCGCCGCCTTCGTCGGCACCTACAGCTATTCGCTGCAGCAGACGCTGTACGCGATGGGCAGCCGGGTCCTGACCGAGTTGCCCGAGGTGGCCGAGATCAGGCTGGCGCTGCCCAACCGGCACCACTACCTGGTCGACCTGTCGCCGTTCGAGCTGTCCAACCACAACGAGGTCTTCATCGCCGGCGACCGGCCGTACGGGCTGATCGAGGGCACGGTGACCCGCGACGACGTGCCGCCCGCGATCACGGAGTGGTACCCGTGATCGTCGTCGAGAACGTCGCCGTCGCCACGGTCGACGCCGATGACACCTACCACGCCGACGGTCACGTGGTGGTCGGCGACGACGGCCGCATCGCCGCGGTCGGCGCGGGCCCGGCCCCGGCGGGGGAGGGGCGGCGGGTCGACGGGGCGGGGTGCCTGATCACGCCCGGCCTGATCAACAGCCACCACCACCTCTACCAGTGGGCGACCCGCGGCCTGGCGGTCGACGAGACGCTGTTCGGCTGGCTGAAGACGCTGTACCCGATCTGGGGCCGGCTCGACGCCGAGGTGGTCGGCGCGGCCGCCGGGGCCGGGCTGGGCTGGCTGGCCCTGTCCGGGTGCACCACCTCGATGGATCACCACTACGTCTTCCCGCGCGACGGCGGCGACGTGCTCGAGGCCGAGATCGAAGCGGCTCGGCGCATCGGCCTGCGCTTCCACCCCACGCGCGGCTCGATGGACCTGGGGCAGAGAGACGGCGGGCTGCCTCCGGACAACATCGTCGAGAGCACCGACGACGCCTTGGCCGCCACCGAGAGCGCGATCGACCGCTGGCACGACCCGTCGCCCGGGTCGATGCTGCGGATCGCGGTGGCGCCGTGCTCGCCGTTCTCGGTCACCGAGCGGTTGATGAGCGAGGCCGCCGCGCTCGCCCGGCGCAAGGGCGTACGCCTGCACACCCACCTCGCCGAGACCGACGACGAGGAGGACTTCTGCCGCGAGCGGTTCGGCTGCACCCCGACGGAGTACGCGGAGCGGCTGGGCTGGCTGGGCGACGACGTGTGGCTGGCCCACGGCGTGCACCTCGACGACTCGGCGATCGCCAAGCTGGGCGCGACCGGCACGGGTGTGGCGCACTGCCCGAGCTCGAACGCCCGGCTCGGCGCGGGCGCGGCCCGGGTCCGTGAGCTGCTCGATCACCGGGTGCCGGTCGGCTTGGGGGTCGACGGTTCGGCCTCCCAGGAGGCGAGCCATCTGGGCGAGGAGCTTCGGCAGGCGCTGTACACGGCCCGCACCCGGGGCGGCCCCGGCGCTCTGAACGCGCGCGAGGCCCTGCGGCTGGGCACGATGGGCGGCGCCCGCTGCCTGGGCCGGTCGGACGAGCTGGGCTCGATCGAGGCCGGCAAGCTGGCCGACCTGGTGGTGTGGCGGCTCGACGGGCTGGGCCACGCGGGCATCGACGACCGGCTGGCCGCCCTGGTGTTCGGCCCGGCCGCTCCGGTCGAGCTGGCGCTGGTCGGCGGGCGTCCGGTGGTCGAGCGGGGCGAGCTGGTGCACGCCGACGCCGCGGTGCTGGCGAACGAGGCGGCCCGAGCGCATCGCCGGCTGCTGGACCGTACGGGCAATTAAGGAAGTCTTAAGAAAGATCCCCCGGAAAAGCGTTATCGAGAATGGGAATCGCGGCTACCAGCAACGCTGCGGAATGCGATTCCTAATTCTTTCTCCCAGCGTTGAAACAAGTCTCTGAGCTGTGCATACTCCTCGTGAATGCGCCACCGTGAAGCACCGGATCGGCAGAGACGAGAGAATTAGAAATGCGGACGGATCCCCTCCACGTCGCCCCGCCCAACCCGAAGAACCGCCGCCGCCTGACCCGCGTCGTGCTCGGCTCGGCCGTCGCCGTCGCGCTCGGGGCCAGCGGTGTCTACATCGCCAACGCCAACGCGGCCGAGACCGTCGTCCCGGGCCGCCTGCAGGCCGAGGCGTTCGCCGCCCAGTCCGGCGCCCAGACCGAGAACACCGGCGACCAGGACGGCGGCAAGAACGTCGGCTGGCTCGGCAACGGCGACTGGCTGCGCTACGACAACGTGACCATCGGCGGCACCGTCACCGCGCGCATCGCCTCCGACAACTCCACCGGCGGCTCGATCGAGCTGCGCCTGGGCTCGCAGACGGGCACCCTGCTGACCTCGATCCCGGTGGCGAAGACCGGCGGCTGGCAGAAGTGGGTCACCAAGACCGCCACCGTGAAGGCGCCGGCCGGTCAGCAGAAGCTCTTCGCGGTCATGAAGAGCGCGCAGGGCGGCGACTTCGTCAACATCAATTGGTTCACGCTGGACGCGACGGCCACGACCACCCCGCCGGCCACCACCCCGACGACGGCGCCCACCACGAAGCCGCCGGCGACCACCCCCACCACCACGCCGCCGGCCACCGGCGCCGGCTGGGTCGTGATGGACCAGACCAAGTGGCAGGCGCAGGTCGCCGAGTTCAACGCGATGAAGATGAAGCCGGTGACCGGCAACCCGGTGCGGGTGGCCGAGTTCAACGCCTCGTGCAAGGTCAGCCACGCCAAGGCCGACGACCCGATCGTGCTGCCGGGCCTGCCGGGCGGCTCGCACATGCACTCGTTCCTCGGCAACAACGCCACCGACGCGTTCACCACGACCGACACGCTGCTGAAGAACACCGGTTCCAGCTGCAAGCCGGACGAGGACCACTCGGCGTACTGGATCCCCAGCCTGTACGAGGGCGACAAGAAGATCGAGCCGCACGGCGTGACCGTCTACTACGGCTCGCGGCTGCCCGACACGACCAAGACCATGCCGCTTCCGCAGGGCTTCCGGATGGTCGTCGGCGACGCCAAGCGGCAGGTCGACACGCCGAAGGGCGCGCCCGGCCAATTCTGGTGCGCGGGCGCCGGCGGCGAGATCGGCCGCAGCGCCGACGGCAACTGGCCGGTCTGCGCCAAGACGGCCGAGCTCACCTACCACCTGACCTTCCCGGACTGCTGGGACGGCGTGCACCTGGACAGCCCCGACCACAAGTCGCACACCGGTCCGGCCGACTCGTCCGGCAAGTGCAGCGGCAAGTTCCCGGTCGCCATCCCGTCGATCGCCTTCGTGATCGGCTACCCGACCTCGGGCTCCACCGCCGGCTTCCGGCTGAGCTCGGGCAACGCCAGCTCGATGCACGGCGACGCCTTCCTGGCGTGGGACGACGCGGCCCTCGGCCACCGGGTCAAGGACTGCCTGGTGCAGAAGGCCAAGTGCGACAGCTTCGGCAACTTCTGATCGCGAGTGCGGGCACGGCCACCCGTCCCCAGCTGTGACCGCACTCGTCCACGGCGTGCTCACCCCCGCAGGGACCGCGGGGGTGAGCACGCGGGTTTATCCACAAGCGGTTGCGGAGCCTCCCGCCTCCACTACGGTTTGAGAGGAGCCGCGCCGACGAGGGGAGCCGCCGATGACCGAGATCCTGTCCGACCAGGCCGTCGCGTTCGTCACCGAGCTGAACCGGCGGTTCCGCCCCCGGCGGGACGAGCTGTTGCGGGCCCGGGCCGTGCGCCGGGCCGAGATAGCCGCCGGCGGGTCACTCGATTTCCTGCCCGAGACGGCCGAGATCCGCGCCGCCGAGTGGAGCGCGCCGCCCGCCCCGGCCGACCTGCGCGACCGTCGCGTCGAGATCACCGGCCCGACCGAGCGCAAGATGACGATCAACGCGCTCAACTCCGGGGCCAAGGTGTGGCTGGCCGACCTCGAGGACGCGAA
Source organism: Paractinoplanes pyxinae (assembly GCF_026626335.1). Classification (GTDB taxonomy): domain Bacteria; phylum Actinomycetota; class Actinomycetes; order Mycobacteriales; family Micromonosporaceae; genus Actinoplanes; species Actinoplanes pyxinae. The sequence continues at coordinate 46,654 of NZ_JAPNTZ010000011.1, forward strand.
CACTCCGCACTGGTCCAACGTCGTCGACGGGCAACAGAATCTGTACGACGCCATCCGGCGCACCATTTCGCTCGAGACACCGCAGAAGACGTACGAGCTCAATGGTGGCCCTTATCCCACGATCGTCATGCGTCCGCGCGGCTGGCACCTCGACGAACGCCACCTGCCGGTCGACGGCGAACCGGCGGTGGGCGCGCTGGTCGACTTCGGGCTCTACTTCTTCCACAACGCGAAAGAGCTGGTCGAACGCGGCAGCGGGCCGTACTTCTACCTGCCCAAGATGGAATCGCACAAGGAAGCGGCGTTGTGGAACGACGTTTTCACGTACGCCCAACAGGCGCTGGATGTTCCGGTCGGCACCATCCGGGCCACCGTCCTGATCGAGACGATCCCGGCCGCGTTCGAGATGGAAGAGATTCTGCACGCGTTGCGCCCGCACATCTCCGGCCTCAACGCCGGCCGCTGGGACTATCTGTTCAGCATCATCAAATACTTCCGGGACAACCCGTCGATGGTGCTGCCCGACCGCGCCTCGGTCACGATGACCGCGCCCTTCATGCGCGCCTACACCGAGCTGCTGGTGTCCACCTGTCACCGCCGTGGCGCGTTCGCGATGGGCGGCATGGCGGCCTTCATCCCCAGCCGCCGCGACCCCGCCGTCAACGAGGTCGCGCTGGCCAAGGTGCGGGAGGACAAGGAACGCGAGGCCGGCGACGGCTTCGACGGCTCGTGGGTGGCCCACCCCGACCTGGTGCCGGTCTGCCAAGAGATCTTCGACCGGGTGCTCGGCGACAAGCCCAACCAGCTCGATCGGCAGCGCCCCGACGTGTCGGTCAGCGCCGAGCAGCTGCTCAACGTGGCGGCCACGCCGGGCGAGGTGACCGAGGACGGTCTGCGCAACGACGTCTCGGTCGGCCTGCAGTATCTGGAGGCGTGGCTGCGCGGCAACGGCGCCGTGGCGATCAACAACCTGATGGAGGACGCGGCCACCGCCGAGATCTCGCGCTCGCAGGTGTGGCAGTGGATCCACAACGGCGTTCGGCTGCCCGACGGCACCGCGATCACGGGCGAACTCGTGGGCCGGATCGAGGACGAGGAACTGGCCAAGATCCGTGAGGCGATCGGCGACGAGGCGTGGGCGGGCAGCCGCTTCGACGACGCGCGCAAGCTGTTCGAGCGGGTCGCCCTGGCCGACGACTTCGCCGACTTCCTGACCACCGCCGCCTACGACTCGATCGACTGATGCGGCTCACCGACGCCGACTACGACGAAGTCGACGGGCTGCTCGCGCCGCACGACGCGTTCCTCGCCGCGCGTTATCCGGGCGAGAGCGCCGACCGGCAGCCCGTGCACACCGTCTACATCCCGGCCGACCGGCTCGACGGCTTCCGCGAGTGGGGCGCCGAGGCGCTGCGGGTGATGGAGCTGCACGACTTCCCGTGGTCGGTGCCCGGCGTCCGCGAGAAGCTGGCCGCCGAGCCGATCGAAGACCTGCGCGTCGATTTCGAGGACGGCTACGGCGTACGGGACGACGAGCAGGAAGACGCGGCGGTGCGCAAGGCAGCGGCGATCCTGCGCGCGGGCGACCGGCCGCCTTTCCTCGGCCTGCGCATCAAGTCGCTCGAGGCGGCGACCCGGCGGCGGTCGCTGCGGACGCTGGATCTGTTCCTATCGTCCTATCAGGACGCCGACTTCATCGTCACGCTGCCCAAGGTGAGCGGGACGGACCAGGTCGCGGCCATGGTCACGCTGCTGGAAAGGCTCGAGAACGGGTACGGGCTGGCCGCGGGCACGCTGCGCTTCGAGATCCAGATCGAGTTGCCCGCCGCCGTGCTCGCCGCCGACGGCACGGCCACCGTCGCCCGTCTGATCACCGCGGCCGGTGGCCGCTGCACGGGCCTGCATTACGGCACGTACGACTACAGCGCGGCGGCCGGGGTGGCCGCGGCCTACCAGGCGATGGACCATCCCGTCGCCGACCACGCCAAGGCCGTCATGCAGGTCGCCGCCGCGCAGACCGGGGTCCGCCTGTCCGACGGCTCGACCAACATCCTGCCGGTGGGCTCCCGGGAAGAGGTGCAGGCGGCCTGGGAGGTGCACCACCGTCTGGTCGGCCGTTCCCTCGAACGCGGCTTCTACCAGGGCTGGGACCTGCACCCGGCCCAGCTGCCGACCCGCTACGCCACCACGTACGCGTTCTTCCGCGAGGGGCACGAGGCCGCCGTGACCCGGCTGCGCCGCTACCTCGACCGGCAAGAGAGCGGCATCGCCGACGAGCCCGCCACCGCCCGCGCGCTCGCCACCTACCTGCTGCGCGGGCTCAATTGCGGCGCGCTGACCGACGCCACCTTCACCCGGGCCGAGCTACTGGCCTTCCTGTGACGCCCAGAAGTCGCGGACGAGCTGGTTGAAGGCCTCCGGCTCTTCGCGCTGAGGCTCATGGGCGGCGCCGGGAACCTCGGCCAGGCGGGCGCCGATGCGGCTCGCGACCGTTGTGCACACCACGCGCATCACCTCGGCCATGCCGGGGCGGTAGCCGGGCGGCGTCGAATCCCAGCCGCCGAGAACCACCAGCTTGGCGAAGGTGGCTTCGCGCAGAGCCGGGACCGGCAGTTCGGCCAGCCAGCAGGGGCGCTCGTTCAGCGCGGTGCGGGCGGCACGCAGCAGCCAGGACGCCGGTTGTGGGCGCCGGCCGACCGGGTACGCCGTTTCGACGTACGCGGAAGGGTCTTGATCGCGTGCGACAGCCATGAAGCGCCGGCCGTCGTCGATCGCGGCCGCCACGACCGGGGAGGACGCGGCGACGGTGTGCGCGCACGGTTCGACCAAAGTCAGCGACCGCACCAGGTCGGGACGGGCGGCCGCGGCCAGCATCGCGACCGTGCCGCCGTAGGAATGCCCGAGCAGGTGCACGCCGTGGGGCCCGGCCGAGGCCATCAGCTCGAGAATGTCACTGGCGTCGGCGGCATAGTCGCTGATGCCGTCGTCGGGATCGGGGCTGTGGCCGAAGCCGCGTCTGTCCGGAAGCAGGACGCGACGGTCGCGCGCGAGTGGCTGCTGATGCTGGAACGCCCACGAGGCCCAGGTGAACGTGCCGTGGACCAGGATCGCCGGGGCGGCCGGCCCCGGACCGTCCCATGCGGTGACGTTGATCGGCGCCCGCGTGCTCACCTTTTTTGTCATACCGGAAAGCTAGGCTCACTGCATGTTCGAGCTGGTGTTGCGGTCGCGGCGGGTGGTCGTCGGTGGTGCGGAAAGGCCGTCCGCCGTGGGCATCGACTCGGGCCGGATCGTCGCGGTGGGCGGGTACGACGACGCCTTCGAGGCTGCGGTCGACACTGATCTGGGCGAGACGGCTTTGCTGCCGGGGCTGGTCGACACGCATGTGCATGTCAACGAGCCCGGGCGTACGGAATGGGAGGGGTTTGCCTCGGCCACCCGGGCCGCCGCGGCCGGGGGCGTCACGGCGATCGTCGACATGCCGCTCAACAGCCTGCCGCCGACCGTCGACGTCGAAGCGTTGCGGATCAAACAGGCGGCCGCGAGTGGGCAGATTTTCGTCGATGTCGGTTTCTGGGGCGGCGCGATCCCGGGCAACGCGGGCGCGCTGCCGGCGCTGCACGAGGCCGGCGTATTCGGGTTCAAGGCGTTCCTGGCCGACTCCGGCGTGCCCGAGTTTCCGCCCGTCTCGGCGAGCGAGCTGCGGCAGGCCTTCGAGGCGGTCGACGCCCAGTTCGTCGTGCACGCCGAAGATCCCGACCACCTCGGCGAGCTGCCCGGCCCGGCGAGCTACGCCGCGTTCCTCGGGTCGCGTCCGCCCGAGGCCGAGCACGCTGCGGTCGCCACCGCCATCGACGCCGCCCGGGTTACCGGCGGCCGCGTGCACATCCTGCATCTGTCGGCCGCTTCGGCCCTGCCGCTGATCGCCGCCGCGCGAGCCGAGGGTCTGCGCGTCACCGCCGAGACCTGCCCGCACTACCTGACGCTCGACGCCGCCCACATCCCCGACGGCGCGACCGAGTTCAAGTGCTGTCCGCCCATCCGCGACGCGGCCAACGCCGACCAGCTGTGGCAGGCGCTGGCCGACGGGCTGATCACCTGCGTGGTCAGCGACCACTCGCCCTGCACGCCCGAGCTCAAGAAGCGCGACACCGGCGACTTCGCCGCAGCCTGGGGCGGCATCGCCTCGGTGCAGCTCGGTCTGCCGGTGATCTGGAGCGCGGCCCGCGCCCGCGGCCACACGCTGGCCGAGGTCACCGAGTGGATGGCCCACCGCCCGGCCGAGCTGGTGGGGCTGCACGAGAAGGGCCGCATCGCGGTGGGGGCCGACGCCGACCTGGTCGCCTTCGATCCCGACGACACCTTCGTCGTCGAGCCGGCCCGGCTGCACCACAAGAACCCCGTGACGCCGTACGCGGGACAGAAACTGCACGGCGTCGTGCGCACCACCTGGCTGCGGGGTCACGCGGTGGCCGGCGATACCGCGCGTGGCCGGTTCCTGAGCCGGAGGGATGCCTGATGGAAGAGTTCGCCACCCTGCCCGACCTGGCCTCCCGCGCGCTCGGCGGGGGTGTCGTCCACGCGAACGACGAGTTCTTCGCCGCGGCCGACCACCTGGTGCTCCCGCAGCCGCCGGTGTTCGCGCCGCGCACCTTCGACCACAAAGGCCAGGTGTACGACGGGTGGGAGACCCGCCGTCGTCGCGAGCCCGGCAGCGACGTGGCCATCGTCCGGCTCGGCGCGCCCGGTGTGATCCGCGGGGTGGACGTCGACACGGCGTTCTTCACTGGCAATTACCCGCCGCACGCGGCGATCGACGGCCTGGCTGTCGACGGCTACCCCACCCCGGCCGAACTGCTCGCCGCCGAGTGGACGCCACTCGTGCCGCGGTCGCCGTTGCAGGGCGACAGCCGCAACTTGTTCGCCGTGACCGACCGGCGCCGGTACACCCACGTCCGGCTGACGATCTTCCCCGACGGCGGCGTGGCCCGGCTGCGCGTGCACGGCACTGCCGTGCCCGACCCGCGGCTGCTGCCCGAAGTGTTCGACGTCGCCGCGCTGGCGTACGGCGCTCGGATCACCGGCTGCAGCAACATGTTCTACGGCCACCCGGGCAACATGCTGATGCCCGGCCTGGCCCAGCACATGGGCGACGGGTGGGAGACGTCCCGCCGCCGCGACGACGCCAACGACTGGGTGGCGGTCGCCCTGGCCGCGCCGGCCGAGATCGCGCTGGCCGACCTCGACACCACGCATTTCAAGGGCAACGCCCCGGGCTGGGCCACGCTGCGCGGCAGCGAGGACGGGCAGGAGTGGTTCGAGCTGCTGCCCCGGGTGGCGCTGCGGCCGGACACGCCGCACCGCTTCCCGATCCGAGCCGGGCGCGTCGCCGCCCGCGTCCGGCTCGACATCTTCCCCGACGGCGGCATGGCCCGCCTGCGCCTGCACGGCCGTCCGGTGGCGGGCTACCTGGAAGAGCAATTCCGGAGGCATGCCGATGGCCTATGACGAGACATTGGCGCAGCGGCTGCGCGACAAGCTGACCGATCCGGCCGTCACCGAACGCAAGATGTTCGGCGGGCTGGCGTTCTTCACGAACGGCAACATGACGGTGGGCGTCTCGCGCGACGAGCTCATCGTGCGCCTCGGGCCCGAAGGCGTGGCGGCGGCGCTGACTCGCGAGGGCGTGCGGCCCTTCGAGTCGGGTGGGCGCTCGATGCGCGGCTGGGTGCTGGTGGCCGGCGATCGGCTCGACGACCCGGAGCTCGATCGGTGGCTGGCCGAGGCGTACGACCATGTGGCGTCGCTGCCGCCGAAGGCCGCTCGGCGGTAGGCCCGTCGCGGACGCTCGCGGAAGGGGTCAGCTTCTCGCGGCGGCGGCGCGGCGCTTGACGAGGTAGGGGCGGGCGAACAGGTAGGCGCCCGAGAAGAACAGGAGGGCGAGGGGCAGCAGCGGGGTGTAAGAGACCCACAGGATCGGTTCGTCCCGGGCCAGTGCGACCACGGTGGCGAGCACGGTCACGGTGAAGGCGACGGCCACCCAGCGGTGGAACTGCCGGATCCACTTGTTCATCGGAGAACCCCTTCTCGGTGCGATGTCTGTGCAGGTCACGCTAGGGGAGAGGGGTGGGGCGGCGCTTCTCGATTCCTGATCGAACCGGGGGCGTTGCGGTGGGGGTGGCCGGCGTTCCAGGATCGGGTGTGGCTTGGATGACGTCGGGCGATGTGCGCGAGTTTCTGGTCGCTGCCGGTGACTTCCTCGCTGCCGATCCGGTTGCCCACACGCTTCTGCTGACCGAAGCCGCCTACCTCGACGCGGCGGCGGGCGCTGAGCTTGATGACGGCTGCGCGTTCGGGTGGTGGGTTGATGAAGCCGGTGCGGTTGCGGGTGCGTTTCTGCGGGCGCCGCGGCATCCGCCGGTGCTGACGCCCGTACCGGCCGAGGCTTTGCCGTCCTTGGTTGGCGTGCTTGGTGAGATGGACGCTCTCGGGGTGGATGGGCGGGATGTCGAGAGGGTCGCTTCGGTCTGGCTTGATCGAACTGGGGTGGTGCTGGTCGAGCGATTTCGGGTCGCTCTGTGCCGGTTGGTCACGCCGCAGTGGGGCGGTAACGAAAGCGGTGTGGAGTTCCGGCGGGCTACTGTGGACGATCGCGAGCTGCTGGTGGGGTGGTTTCACGAGCTGATGGCGGCCAACCCGGGTGATCCCAGCGATCTCGGGTACGTGATCGACGATCCGCTTCGCTATGGCGGGTTGACGTTGTGGGAAGTCGGCGGGCGGCCGGTGGCGATGTGTGGTCGTAGCCGGGTTGTGGCCGGGATGACTCGGGTCAGCGCGGCCTATGCGCCCGATGGGCGTACCGACGCAGTTTTTGCCGCTGCCTGTGCGGAAGCTTCGCAGGTTGCTGAGCACGTGCTGGTGCTGACCACCGATGTGGCGGCTCATCGGGCGCTCGGCTTCGAGGTCGTGCTCGACCGCGTCACCCTCGAACCTCGGGCGGTTGTATGAGGGGCCCGATGGGCGGCACGCTGAGTGGATGGATCAACCGATCAATCTGACGGCCGCGCTGGGCAGCTTCGACGAGGTTTACAGCCCGCGCATCGTGACCCGGATGAACGACTACGACGTGCGGATCGCGCATGTGCGCGGCGAGCATGTCTGGCACGTGCACGAGGACACCGACGAGTTCTTCCTCGTGCTGGACGGGCAGATCGAGATCGCGATGCGGGATCGCTCAGTCACCCTCAACGTGGGGGACGTTTTCGTGGTGCCCAATGGCGTCGAGCACAAGCCGTCGTCGACGGGCGGGTCGATCCTCATGTTCGAGCCGTCGGGCATCCTCTCCACCGGCGACCGGCACGAGGGGGAGATCCCGGATCACGTGCACAGCACCACCGGGCAGAGCTCACGCCGCCGGCGCCACCCGCGACGCCCACTGCCTAGCCTCGTCGGCGGGCAGAATGCGGTTGAGCACCACCTCGGGCCGCATCAGCGGGTAGGCGCGGCCGAGGTTCCAACTTCGGTCGTACGGCGGTGGGTCGAGCACGATCACTCGGTGATCACCCAGCAGCGGGATGTCGGCCAGGCGGCCCTCGTTCCAGATGGTCTCGCCGGTCGCGTCGGCCAGATAGAACCGCCCGATGATGCCACCGGCCGGCATCAGCTCGCCGTCGGTGGCGGCCGCGACCCAGGCCGGCTCCGGCGGGGTGCCCGGCAGCAGTCCGCGGGACTCGTCGCCGATCAGCGTCGCGGCCAGCAGCGTGTGCAGCTGGAAGATGTCGCTGACCCCGCTCACCGTCAGGTCGTAGGCCCGGCTGGTCGGCCGGTGCAGCACCAGCAGCGGCTCGTCGTCGAGCACCTCGAGCAGCCCGAACAGCCAGCCCGCGTCCTCGAGGTGAGTGGTCATCGCGGCGGCCGCGGCGGTCAGCCGGTCGCGGGCGGGCAGCGCCTGGCGGGCGGCCTTCTGCTGCAGCGGCAGCAGCAGGCTGGGGATCCAGTCGTTGACCGTGAACCAGGCCTGCGCGATCTCACCCGCCTCCTCCACGCTGAGCCCGGCCTGCGGCGCCGCCCGGACCAGGCGTTCGCGCAGCTCACGGTATTCGTCGGCCGACGTCGGCGCGGTCACCGGGCCGCCCAGCTTCTCGGACAGCACGCCGAACTGGGCGGCCAGCTCGAGCCCGGCGGCCACCCGCTCGACCAGCACCGGCAGCACCGGCAGCGGGTCGGCGCCCTGCTCGATCAGACCCGCCACCAGCGTGGCCAGCAGCCCGCCATTGCCCAGCGCGACCTCTTCCAGCGCGGGGATCAGCGGCGGCAGCGCCTCGCTCAGCTCGGCCTGATCGGCCTGCGGCAGACGGTCCACAATGGCGCGATAGGTCTTGGTCGAGGCCTTGGTGTCGAGCCGGATCACGGCATCGGCCAGGCCGGCGCAGAGCTCGGGCAGGGCGGTGGCGGAACGTCCGAACATCCGCGCATCGTAGTTGGGCCTGCCCAGCCGGCACCAGGCCCGCCGGTTCGGGACGGCCGGGTCGCCGAAATTCGCGCGATTGATCGGCCGCACTCCGTTACCTTTGGCGTTCGTGGCGAGAACAGTGACTTTGGTACTGGTCGATCCGTCCGGCCGGCTGCTCGGCGAGACCGAGCCGTTCGAACCGGCCGTCCCCTGGTGGCAAGATGTCGCCGGCTTCGGCCCCGGCCTGCAGGTGCTACGCCTGCTGCACAGCGACAAGCCCGCCCCACCCGGCGGCCACGTCACCTATCTCGCCGAACTCACCGATGAAGCCGCAAATATCCGAAAAATCGGGCGGTCGGGTGCGCTGAGCGGTGATGTCGCGCCGCTTGCGACGTACGACCAACGCCCGCCCGCGCCAAGCTCGGTGAACCCTCCGAACGCCGATCCGACCCGAAGCGCGGGCGAGCAGCATTCTGAACGTGTCCCGAGCGTCAATCCCGCCCGAAGCGCCGGCGAGCCGCATTCGGAACAATCTCCGAACGCCGAAACCGTGCGGGGTGCGACCGAGCCCACCGCAAGCGCCGGGGAGGTTGGAGGCGCGGGCGAGCCGCGCGGAGGCCGCGTTTGGAGTGCCGAAAGTCTGCGCGCGCCGCATTCGAAGCGGGCTGCCTACGCTGAGATCGGCGGGCCTACCGCGACGATCGAGTGGGCCACCGGCATTCTTCCCGGCACGACCGCGTACCAGTGCCGCACCTGGAATCTGTCGGCCATCTGGCGGCTCGACGACGAACGCGGCCAGCCAGTGGCCTGGGTCAAGCAGGTGCCGCGGTTCTTCGGGCATGAGCCGTCCATGTTGCGCCTGGTCGACAGCGTCGCGCCGGGGCTGGTTCCGCAGCTGATCGCTGAGGGGGACCACGGCCGCATGTTGCTGGCTCACGCTCCCGGTGAGGATCGCTACGGCGCCGGGGCCGATCTGTGCGCGACGATTGCCGCGGCCTTCCACCCGATTCAGGCCCATTTCGCCGTTGATCCGGCGCCGCTCAAAGACATTCCCGACGCCCGGTTCGCGAAGACCCTCGATGCGTACGTCCGCATTGCTGAGCCGCACTTCGACAGCATGCCGGGACTGCGCGAGTTCATCGACGACCTGCCGCGGCGGTTCGCCGACATCGCCGAGTGCGGGCTGCCCGACACGCTCGTGCACGGCGACCTGCATCCGGGCAACGTGCGCACCGACGACGCCGGGCGGCTGACGATCATGGACTGGGGTGACTGCGTTCTCGGGCATCCGGCGCTGGACATCCTGCGTCTTACCGGTGCTTCCGCCGACGGGGGCGAGCGGGGCGAAGGCGTGCCCGGCCGTGCCCGGCTGCTCGCCGAGTGGGCCGACCGGTGGCGCGAGACGGTACCCGGTTCCGACCCGGTGCGAGCGGTCGAGCTGATGCGCCCGATGGCCGATCTGCGGGGCGCCCTCATCTACTCCGAGTTCCTCGGCAACATCGAGCCCACCGAGTGGCCCTACCACGCCGACGACGTCCCCGCGGGCCTGGCCGCCGCCGTAGCCGCCGCCCGCCGATGAGAACGTCGCCGCAGGGAGCCCGGACATGAGAACGGCGCAGCAGGAAGCCCGGTTATGAGGACTCCGCTGCAGGGTGGGTTGCCGCCGGTTGAGGCGGTCGCCGGCCCTGTGGTGGAGATCGCATGCGACGAGTCCGGCTTTTCGGGCACCAACCTGCTCGATCCGGCCACCCCGCTGATCACGCACGCCAGCGTCGACCTGACCGTGGACGAGGCGGCCGACTTGATCAGCGCGCTTCGGTCCAGCTCTCACGAGTTGAAGTCCGGACCCTTTCTGCGGGGCCCGCGCGCGGCCGAGGCGCTTCAGCTGTTTCTGACCGCACTCTGCGGCCGGGCGCTCGTTCACCTCGTCGACAAGAAGTTTTTTCTGGCCACCCGCATCGTTGACCTGTTGCTGGCCGAGCCCTCGTACGCCGCCGGCACCCGGCTCACCCAGGGTCAGCGGCCCGCTGCGCTCGCGCTGCTGCGGAAGGGAAGCGTGTCGGTCGCCCTGCTCGCCGCGTTCGCCGACCTGGTGCGCCCCAAGCGGCGGCAGCCCGCGGGCCAAGCCGTTGACCGATTTGTCCGATCCTGGGAGGCGGTCGCCGGAGCAGCGGCCGGAGCAGGACCAAGAGCAGGGGCCGGAGCAGCGTCCGGATCAGGCGACGGAGGGGGGCTAAGGCGAGGAGTAGGGCCAGGAGCAGCGTCCGGATCAGGCGACGGAGCGGGGCCAAGAGCAGTAGCAGGGCCAGGAGCAGGATCCGAAGCCGGTCTCGACGGCCTCGACCCGCGGCGGGTCCGTGACCTGGTGAGCCGGCTTGACGACGACGACCGCTCGATTCCGCCGCCCCTTGAACCCCTCCTGCCCGCCCTGGCTGAGACGATCCTGTTCTGGAATGACGGCGGCCGTCGGCGGGTGCTGGTCACGCACGACGAGCAGAGCGCCCTCACGGCCGACCGCCTCGCCCGGCTGCGGGACGCGCTCGCCGTCGACGGAGTGTCACCGTTGGCCGGCCTCACGATGGTCGACTCCCGCGACGACCCAAGGGTTCAGCTGGCCGACCTGCTGGCCGGGGTGGCCCGCCGCTCGCCGGAGAGTGACGGTCTGCGTCCCCTGATCTCCCCGACCTCCCTGCTGCCCGCTCTATGGTGAGACAGATGGGCCCACGGGAGGCGTTTCTCGACCGGATCCGGCGTGGGGGAGTGGCCCTCTCGCCGCCGCTGGCCGCCGCCTTCGCCGAGGTGCCGCGCGAGGTTTTCGTCCCCGAGGGTTTCCAGCGGCGCGACGGCTCGTGGGCCGCTCCGGCCGACCCGGACTTCCTCGAGCTCGTGTACGACGACGACGTGCTGGTGACCAAGGTGGACGGCCGCACGCCGGTGAGCTCGTCGAGCCAGCCGTCGCTGATGGCGTTGATGATCGAGGCGCTGGACGTGCGGCCCGGTCAGACCGTTCTGGAGATCGGCACGGGCACCGGCTACAACGCGGCCCTGCTGACCCGGCTCGGCGCCACGGTGATCAGCGTGGACGTGCAGGAGGACGTGGCCGAGCGGGCACGTTCGGCGCTGGCCCGGGCCGGCGTCGAGGGGGTGCGGGTCGTGCTCGGCGACGGCTATCAGGGCTTTCCCGGCGTACGAGTGGACAGAGTAATCGTCACGGTCGGTGTCGCCGGTGTGTCGCCGCGCTGGCTGGAGCAGTTGGACGACAAGGGTGTGATCGTGGCGCCGGTCGAGCACGCCGGCACGCACCCGGTGCTGCGGATCGGCCGGGACGAGCGGGCCCGCGTCATCAGCCCGTCCGGCTTCATGACCGCGGCCGGACCGTTGACCGCGGCCCATCCTTTCCCGGCGCCCGTTCCGCCTCGCACGATCAAGCCCCTCATCCCGTACGCCGAAAGCCGTTTCCACCCCGCGCTGGAGCCCCTGGCCTATCGCGATCTCTGGTACGCGGCCGGGGTGTGGCACCGGCGCGCCACCTACGCGGCCGTGCCCGGTCATGAGCAGAACTGCCTGATGCTGCTGGACGAGCAGCGTATCGGCGGCGCGGCCGTCCTGCCCGACGGCAGTGTGCTGGCCGGGGGCGACGAGGCCGGCCGTTACGCCGTCGAGGCGAGCGCGATCATCGACCGGTGGCTCGAGGCGGCCCGGCCCCCGATGCAGGCGTGGCGTCTGACTCTGGCGGCCGGCGGTGACCCGTACGCGCCAATTCTTTTGCCACGCACCTGGGAGCTCACCAGCGGTTAGCCCACCGATCGCGCCACGACCGGCCGTCGGGGTCGTAGGCCAGGCGGTAGGCCGGGGTCGCCCACCACTTCTGATACCAGGGCAGCTTCTCGGTCTCGTGCGGCATCAACCGGCCCGGCGGACGCGGACCCGTCCGACCGGCCTTGTGCCAGGCCTTGAGCTTGTCGGCGGCGGCGGTCATTTCCCGTACGGCGTCAGCGGGATCGACCACGGCCAGGTCGTCACGATCCAGGTGCTCCCGCGTCAGCGCGAGCCGCAACTCCCGGGGAAAGTGGCGCGCGCCGTCCCCCAGCCTGGCCGGGTCGCGGGGTTCCCGCTCGTCGCGCGTGTCGTCGAGGACCGCGTTGGACAGCTCGCTGTCGTGCGTCCACGATCGACGGTTGAAGTTGTCGCTGCCCACGCTGCACCACACGTCGTCCACCACGCACACCTTGGCGTGCACGTAGATCGGCGTGCCGGCCTCGTTCTCGAGGTCGAACACGTGCACGCGGTCGGGCGCGGCGCGCGAGCAGAGCGAGATCGCCTCCTCGCGGCCGATCTGGTTGGGCGGCAGCGCGAACCGGCCGTCGACGTCGGGGTGCCGGGGCACCACCGCGATCAGGTGCAGCTCGGGGTTGGCCCGCAGCGCGTCGGCGAACAGCCGGGCCACCTCGACCGACCACAGGTACTGGTCCTCCAGGTAGATCAGCCGCCGGGCCCGCTTGATCGCCTTGGTGTAGCCGCGGGCCACGGTCTGCTCGCCGTTGGGCGCGAAGTCGTACTTGGGGCGCATCGACGGGTAGGTGCGCAGTGTCTGCACGGCCAGCGGCCCGCACTCGGGCGGGTCGGGCGGCTGCGGCGGCAGCCGGTCGGCGCTCATGTCGGCGTGCTTGAGCTTGTCGGTCAGCGTCGAGATGGGACCGTGCTGGTCGAGGTCGTCCGGCTCGTTCCAGCGCTCGCGGAAGGTCAGGTCGAGCACGCCCACCACCGGCCCGTGCAGCTCGAGCTGCACGTCGTGCCAGGGCGGGTTCGGCCCGTACGCCTTGGCCATGGCCACCGCCTGCGGGTCGCCGAGGTGCCGCTCGTCGTCGCGGCGGCTGTGGCACAGGTCGATGCCGCCGGCGAAGGCGACGTCGAGCTCGGGCCGGCCCGGGTGGCGCAGCACGACCAGCTTCTGGTGGTGCGAACCGCCCCGGCGTACGCGCTGGTCGAGCAGCACCTCGCCGCCGGCCGCCCGGATGTCGTCGCTCAGGCTGCGGTTCTCTTCCTCGCTGTACGCCAGCTTGTCGAGGTGGGAGCGCCAGAGCAAACCCTTGACGACCACGCCGCGCTTGGCCGCGGCCGAGAACAGCTCGGCGATCGTCGGGCCCTCGTCGCGCAGGCGCTCGTCGGGGTCGCCGCGCCAGTCGGTGAAGAAGAGGTGGTCACCCTCGCGAAGACTTTCCACCTCCGTTACCAAACGGTCAAAATATGTTTTGCCGTGAATAAGAGGCTGGGCGGAGTTACCGGTCGACCACGTGGGTATGGAGGATTCCGGGTTGCCACGCTCCTCCGTTGTGAGGAACCAGTCCGGCAGAGGCACGCCCCCGAATGTAGATCGCCGAACCGGTGCGCGCACGTCGAGGTGCGCTTCCCTCGAAGGAGTTGTCAGATGAGTGCTGAGCCGATCACCGAAGCCGCCGACCCCGCCCTCGCCGCCGAGAAGGGCCTCCTCATCGCCGTCCTGCTGCTCGTCCTGATGGGCGCAGGCGCGATGCTGTTCATGGTTTGACCGCTCGGAACGAGAAGGTCGTCGGTGACGGCGCGCCGCCCTCGGCGAAGTCCGTCAGGGTGAGGCCGGCGTCGAGCACGGCCCGCAGCAACACGGGCAGGGGGAAATGGGACGCGCCGACCCGGTTGCGCACGCCCTTGTCCGTCCACGAGTTCTTCGTCCACCGACCGTCGAGGTAGCCCGGCCTGATGATCACCGCTTCGGGATCGCTGCGGTCCGCGAAACCACCGCAGAAGGCCGGATGCACACCCACGTGCACAAAGACGCCACCCGGCCGGAGCACTCGCCCGACTTCGCGCAGCACGGCCGGGTAGTCGGGCATGTCGGTGTGCACCATCATCGCCACTGCGGCGGGCACCGACGCGCTCAGCACGGGCAGGCGCGTCGCGTCGGCCCGGGCGATCGGCAGGCGTTCTTTCGCGTACGCCAACATGCCACCCGACAGGTCGACCCCCACCGGCGTCCAGCCCAGGCCGCCTACCTGAGCCGCGTGCACGCCGGTGCCACAGCCCACTTCGAGGCAGAGACCCCGGCCGGGCCCGAGCAGTTCGGTCAACTGCCGCCGGATGCCGATCGGGTCGCCCTCGCCCGTCGTGGGCAGGAAGTCGTGCTCGTACCAGTCCGCGATCTCGTCGTACGCCGCCGTCGGAGCCATCTCACAGCACCCACTCGTCGTCGCGGATGATGGTGACCGTGCCGCCCGGGCCGCGGCCGGTCACCGTGATGCCCTCGCCGCCGACCACCACGTCGGTGTGCACGCTTGACATGTTCAGGCCCAAATCGAGCCGCTGCTGTTCGGTCATGGCGGCGGCGCCCTCGACGGCGAACGGGAAACTCTGCCCCCACGCCACGTGGCAGCCCGCATTTTCGTCGAACAGCATGTTGTGAAAGACCACGCCCGTACGGGCAATGCGGCTCTCCCGGTCGACCAGGGCCACCTCGCCCAGGTGGCGCGCGCCCTCGTCGGCCTCCAGATGCGCCCGCACGACGTCGGCCCCCTCGTCGGCCGAGACGCCGGTGATGCGGCCGCCGGTCAGCGTCACGCGGAGCCCGGTCACCACCTGACCGGCGATCACCACCGGCCGGGTCACCCGCAGCACCCCCTCCGCCCGGTTGCGGTCGGGGCTGGTGAAGACCTCTTCGGTCGGGATGTTCGGCAGGTACGGGATTCCGGCCTCGTCGATCAGGCCGCCGCCCGTCCAGCGGGTGCCCGGCAGCAGGCCCACGGTGAGGTCGGTGCCCTCACCCGAATACGTCAGCTCGGTCAGCTGCAGCGCGTCGAGCCGGCGGCCGCGCTCGGCCAGCGTCGCGCTGCGTTCCCGCCAGGCGGCCACGGGGTCGTCGAGATCGAGGCGCATGGCCGTGCCGACGGCCTTCCACAACCGGTCGACGTCGGGCTCGCCGAACACCTCACGCGCCCAGCCCGGATTGGGTGCGCCGACCACCACCCAGCGCATGCCGCTCATGAGGGCGCGGCGCATCGCCTGCGCCTCCTCGGCCGGGCTGGCGGCGATCTTGGCCGGGTCGAGGCCGTCGAGCAGATGGGGATCGGCCTCACCGAGCAGGCGGACCCAGGCCACCCCGGACTCACGCCACTCCCGGATGCGGTTGAGGGCCCACGGGCGTACGGCGGAAAGCTGTTGGACACTCGAGTGGGACACCGCCGAGCGGCGCATCGGGCCGTCGGTCCACACCGGCTCGACCCAGGCCGCACCGGCCGCGTACGCCGCCTCGGTCACCGCCCGGGCGATCTCGACATGGGCCGTGTCAGTGTGCAGAACCACGCCCTGACCCGGCTGAACGTTGATGCCGGCCCGGACGACAAGATCCGCGAATCGCTCGATCAGCGCCATGTCTCGCAGGTTATTTCTTTTCGGCCGGTCGTGATGCCCCGCCCCAAGTGAGACTCAGATCAACAGCCACGGATGCACAAGTCGCAGTACATTGACGGCGTGTCGACTAAAACGGTGCTGACCAGCGCAGACCTTGAAGAGATCCGGCAGTCCGCCTTGGGCGCGGCCAATCCGCTCGGCGTCGCGGCCGAGGTGGCCGACGCGGTCGAGGCCGGCCGCCTGGAAGATCCGGCCGACGCCGGCCAGGCCCTGACGCTGGCGGCCGAGATCGCCGAGAGCCGGTCGAAGTACGACGCGGCCCTGCGCTACGCCGACGGCGCCCTCGCGGCGCCCGGCGACCGCGACGACAACCAGGTCGCCACCACCCGCGCCGTGCGGGCCCGCATCCTGTTCCGGGCCGGCCGCGACGACGAGGCGGTGGCCGAGCTCGAGGCCCTGCGCCCGCAGCTGACCACCCAGCCCGACGCGGCCGCGTTCATCACGGCCGCCCTGGTCGTCGGCAAGCGCTCCCGCCAGGCCGAGGAGTGGCTGACCGAGGCGGTCAAGCTGTCCCTGGCCGAGCGGGCCGCCAACGCCGAGCAGTCCGACGAGCCGGCCAGCGCCGACGACGCCGGCACGCTGTTCTTCCTGCTGCAGCAGCGGCACCGCCTGCGCCACGCACTGGGCCTGCAGCACGACCACCACGACAACCTGGCCGAGCGGCTCGAGACCCGGCTGGCCAACGCGAGCGCCGCTCCGGCCGCCGCCGTCAGCGCCGATCTGGTGTTCTTCCCCCAGGCCGAGTTCGCGAGCGTCCTGAAGCAGTGGCCGGCCCTGGCCGAGCAGTACGGCGCCGACTGGGACGAGCACCGCGCCCGGCTCGAGAAAGAGCTCGTGCGCCTCACCGGCACCGGCCGCACCGGCCTGGCCGTCTTCCCGGCCACCGCCGACGGCCTGGCCAAGCACGGCGACCCGGCCGAGGAAGGCACCCGCACGGCGTACGCGCGTGAGCTGGAGGCCGCCCCGAATCACATCCCGTGGCCTCCGGAGCGCAACGGGGCCTGCTGGTGCGGCTCTGGCCTGAAGTACAAGAAGGACTGCCTGCCCCGCTCCCGCTGACGTGAAAGAGGCCCCTTGTGAAAGGGGCCTCTTTTTCAGTCGGTGTGGGGCATGCGCTCGGCCGGGATGACGCCGAGGCGGCCCTTCTGGAAGTCCTCGAAGGCCTGCTTCAGCTCGGCCTGCGTGTTCATCACGAAGGGGCCGTAGTGGGCCACCGGCTCGCGGATCGGCTGCCCGCCCATGATGAACAGCTCCATGGCCGGGATGTTGGAGTCCTGGGTGGCGTCGGCCGTCACCCGGATCGCGTCGCCCTTGCCGTGGGCGGCCAGCTGGCCGATCTGGATCGGGCGCCGCTCGGCCCCGACCGTGCCCCGCCCGGCCAGCACGTAGACCAGCGCGTTGTAGTCCGGCTGCCAGGGCAGGTCGAGCTGGGCCCCCGGCTGCAGGGTGACGTGGGCCAGGTTGATCGGCGTGAAGGTCGAGCCGGGCCCGGCGTGCCCCGCCACCTCACCGGCGATGACCCGGATCAGGCTGCCCCCGTCGGGCGTGGTCAGCAGGGCCGACTCCCGCCCTCGGATGTCCTGGTACTTCGGCGTGATCATCTTGGCCGCGCGCGGCAGGTTGACCCACAGCTGCAGCCCGTGGAACAGCCCGCCGCTGGTGACCAGGTGCTCGGGCGGCGCCTCGATGTGCAGAATGCCCTGGCCCGCCGTCATCCACTGGGTGTCCCCGTTGGCGATCGTGCCCCCGCTGCCCAGCGAGTCCTGGTGGTCCATGATCCCGTCGATCATGTACGTCACCGTCTCGAATCCTCGGTGCGGGTGCCACGGAGTTCCCTTCGGTTCTCCCGGCGCGTAGTCGACCTCGCCCATCTGGTCGAGGTGGATGAACGGGTCGAGCTCGTTCAGCGGGACCCCGGCGAAGGCGCGGCGGACCGGGAAACCCTCGCCCTCGTAGCCGCTGGGCGCGGTGGTGAGCCGGCGGACCGGGCGGAAGCTGGTGGCCGGGTCGAGCTGCGGCACCCGCGGCAGGACCAGAACGTCGTCGACGGTGATGGCGGGCATGACGTGCCTCCCAGGGCTCGGACTAGCGCGACCGTGGATAGACCATAACTCTTTCAAAACTGAAATACCAGGGTGGGCCGGCTCACGCCCGCAGGCTGTCGATCAGGATGGCCGCGCTCACGCCCGCAGGCCGTCGATCAGGATGGCCAGCAAGCGCGACCCGCGCGCGTCGAGCTCGGCGTCGTCCAGCCGCGACAGCCAGCTGATCAGCACGATGACGTCGCGCGCCTCGGCGTCGGGGCGGATGGTGCCGGCCGCGCGGCCCGCCCTCAGCAGCAGGTCGACCGCGTCGCCGATCGGGCCGAGGCTGTGGGCGGCCAAGTCTTGCCAGGTTGCCGCCTCGACCGCGGCGAACACGTCCCGCTTCACCCGGGCGTAGGCGGCGACCCGATCGAACCAGGCCGCGAGGGCTTCCAGGGGCGGCAGTTCTTCCAGCAGCTGCGGCGCCGCGGCGACCAGCTCGTCCACTTCCTGCCGGTAGACCTCGGCCAACAGCGCTTCGCGGGTCGGGAAGTGCCGGTACAGCGTGCCCTGCCCGATGCCGCAGGCCTTCGCGACGGCGTTCAGCTTCAGCTCGCCCGGCTCGCGCACGAGCCGGCGGGCCGCCTCGAGAATCCGCTCGCGGTTGAGCTGGGCGTCGGCTCGTCTCGCGGAGCTGCTGGCAGAAGCGGACACGTGTCCGCTAGGCTGATCGGGATAACCGGACATGTGTCCACTCTAGGGGAGAGCTGTATGAGCATTGAGGGCAAGGTTGTCGCCGTCACGGGCGCCAGCAGCGGTATCGGCGAGGCCACCGCACGTCATCTCGCGTCGCTCGGCGCCGTCGTGGTGCTGGGCGCCCGCCGCGCCGACCGGCTCGATCAGATCGTCGGCGAGATCACGGCCGGCGGCGGCGTCGCGACCGCCGTACGGGTCGACGTCACCGACCCCGCCGACCTCCGGTCGCTCGTCGGCGTGGCGGTCGAGCGGTTCGGCCGGCTGGACGTCCTGGTCGGCAACGCCGGCATCACGAAGATCGGGCCCATGGCCGAACTCGATCTCGCGGGCTGGCAGGCCATGATCGACGTGAACGTCAACGGCGTCCTGCACGGCATCGCGGCGGCCCTGCCGGTGTTCCGCCGTCAGGGCAGTGGGCACCTGGTGACCGTCGTGTCGACCTCGGGCCTGAAGATCGTTCCCACGCAGGCCGTCTACGCCGGCACGAAGAATGCGGTCCGCACGTTCCTGGAGGCGCTGCGGCAGGAGAGCACCGATGGCCTGCTGCGGACGACGTCGATCTCCCCGGGGTACGTCCGCACCGAGCTCGTCGACAACGCGTTCGAGGATCCCGCCGTACGCGAGGAAGTTCAGAAAAGCATGGCCGACCTGGGCATCGAGCCCGCGGCGGTGGCCCGGGCGATCGCCTTCGCCATCGACCAGCCCGAGGATGTGGAAATCGGCGACCTGACCATCCGGCCCACCCGGCAGGGCTAGGTCAGGCCTGGCGCACCTTGTCGAAGACGCGGTGGATCACGGCCAGCTCGTCGGGGTCGAGGCGGTCGATGAAGCTGTCGCGGACGGTGATCAGGTGCAGCGGCGCGGCGGCCTCCAGGGCGGCCATGCCCTCGTCGGTGAGCACCGCCTCCTGGCCGCGGCCGTCCTCGGGACAGGGCTGCTTGCGGACCAGGCCGCGCTTGACCATCGAGCTGATCTGGTACGTGATGCGGCTGGGGGAGAAGACCAGGCGGCTGGCCAGTTCACCCATGCGCAGGCGGTGTTCGGGCGCCTCGGAAAGGGTAACCATGACGTGGTAGTCGTTCATGCTGAGACCGGTCTGCGCGCGCAGCTCATCCTCGAGGTGGGTGTGCAGCGCCCACGAGCTCTCGATGAAGCTGCGCCAGGCGAGCTGTTGGCTCTCGGTCAGCGGGTCGGCCATACGGAAACAATACTTCTTTCAAATCTGAAACAACAAGTGTCGCCGCTCACGGGGCCTCGATCGAGCCGTCCGGGCGGCGCACCGTGGCGGCCCACCGCTCGTGGGC
The DNA here is from genome assembly GCF_026626335.1 of Paractinoplanes pyxinae. Classification (GTDB taxonomy): domain Bacteria; phylum Actinomycetota; class Actinomycetes; order Mycobacteriales; family Micromonosporaceae; genus Actinoplanes; species Actinoplanes pyxinae. The sequence goes on from NZ_JAPNTZ010000011.1 coordinate 66,630, forward strand.
GCCCAGCACGGGTGGGTGCTTGGCCGCGGCCGTCTCGTCGAGGTCGATGCCCCAGCCGGGCGCGGTTGAGGGCCGGGCGTATCCGGCCGCGATCACCGGCGTACCGGGAAAGACCTCGTGCACGACGTCGGGGTAGACGTGGCCCTCCTGGATGCCGAAGGCCGGACTGATCAGGTCGAGCGCCAAGTTCGCCGCCGCGCCGACGGGGGAGACGTCGGCCGGAGCGTGCCAGGCGGTCTGGACGCCGTGCAGCTCGCACAGCGCGGCCAGTTTGTGGCCGGGCGTGAGGCCGCCGATCGCCGAGATGTGGCAGCGCAGCAGGTCGACGCCGCCGGCGGTGACCAGGCGGGCGGCATCGGTCACCGAGGCGGTCAACTCGCCCACGGCCAGCGGCACCGGCGAGGCCGCGCGCACCTCGGGCAGCCGGTCGTAGTGCTCGGGGGCGATCACGTCTTCCAGGAAGAACAGGCGGTACGGCTCGAGCGCGCGGGCCAGCACGACCGCCTGCTTCGGGGTGAGCCGGCTGTGCACGTCGTGCAGCAGTTCCACGTCGTCGCCGAGGCGGTCGCGGGCGGCCTCGAACAGCCGCGGCGTCTGGGCCAGGTAGTGGTGGACGTTCCAGCCGTCGGGGTACGGCGTTCCGGGGTAGCCGCCGGGGGCGCCCGGAGCCCCGTACGTGCCCAGGCCGGGTTGCCCGGTCTGCAGACGCACGTGCCGGTAGCCGGCCTCGACCAGCGCTTCCGCCTCGTCCAGGGTCTCGCCGATCGTGGCCCCGGAGGCGTGCAGATAGACCGGCACGGCACCCCGCAGCCGACCGCCGAGCAGGTCGTAGACGGGCAGCCCGGCGCGCTTGCCGGCGATGTCCCACAGCGCCATGTCGATCCCGGACAGCGCGCTGTTGAGCACCGGCCCGCCCCGCCAGTACGACGAGTAGTGCAGCGACCGGCCGATGTCGGAGATCTGCGAGACGTCGCGGCCGGTCAGCAGCGGGGCGATGTGGGTCTCGAGGGCGGCCACCACCGCGGCGAACCGCTGGTGGAAGGTGGCGCAGCCCAGCCCGTACAGGCCGGGCTCGGACGTGTCGATGCGCACGACGACGAGGTTGACCCCCTCGGGCGCGGTCACGACGACGCGCACCCCGGTGATCGTCGGCGCGTTCATGCGACCGGGAACTCGTACGCGGCGGTGAAACCCAGCAGTTCGCGGGCCGGACGCAGGTCGATCGGCACCGTGCGCCCGGGGAAGTCGGGACGCGGCACGGTGGGGTGGAACTCGTCGAGCAGCCACTCGGTGGTCTGCGGCGCCAGTGTCTCGGGCGCGGCCACGTACAGCACATGGTTGCCGGTCAGCGCCGGCTGCAGGCCCAGGACCAGGGCGCGGGCCGCGTCCCGGACGTCGAGGTAGCTCCACACGTCGGCCGCGCCCCGCCCGGGATCGCGGGCGAACACCTCGGCCATCGGGGCCAGCCTGTCCTCGGCCCCACCCACGAAGGGCAGGCGCAGCGCCACCACGGTCGTGCCGTACTGGCGGTGGATCATGTCGGCGGTGGCCTCGTCGGTGCGCTTCGACAGCGCGTACGGGTCGGTGATCTGCAACGGCAGGCCGGTGTCGATCGGCAGGTACGGCATCCGCAGCGGCCGCCGGGCGAACGGGAGCCCGCCGATCGCGTAGCTGCTGGCGATCACCGCGTTGCGCACGCCCCGCCGGGCCGCCCGGTCGAGCACGGTGAAGGTGGCCAGCGTGTTGCGGCCGAACACCACCTCGTCGGGGTCGCGGCCGGGGTGCGGGATGGCGGCCAGATGGATCACCGCGTCGCAGTCGTCGAGCGCGTCGTCGACCAGCGCGACGTCCTGGGCCTCGCCCACCAGCACCCGCTCGGCATTGATCTCAGCCGGTTCGCCAGGCGGTTCGAGGACGAGGGCGGTGGCGGTGACGCCGTCGGAGGCCAACAGGTCGAGCACAGCGGCGCCGATGAGGCCGGCCGCCCCGGTGACGAGGACGTGAGCAGGCATGATCTGAAACTTACTCGGAGAATCGCCTATCATCGTGCCCCTGGGTCGGCCGGTGGGGGCACATGCATGGCGTACCGGGTGGAGTACGAGGGCGAGATCGTCGAGTTCGCCACGTTGGATGCCGCGCTGGACTGCGCGCGCAGCGCGATCGTCAACGATCTCGGTCGCATCGACGGCTGGTCGGTCGAGCACGACGAAGAGATCAACGACTGGTACGTACGAGGTGTCCGCAACGGCCGGCGGGTCGGACCCACCGCGGTGGTCACCGGCCCGTCCCCGGCCGTCTGGGAGGAGTGGGAGCGCCGCGTCGTCTTCGTCGGGCAGACCCCGTCCGAGGCGTTCGCGATGGCGGCCGCCTGGCTGGAACGGCGGCCGGACATCACGGTGCTGGGCGACGTCGGCTGGCATCACACCGCCGACGGCCACCAGCTGCGGGTCTACTACCGCGGCTAAGCGGCGGTGGCCCGCACCGAGCGTTCCATCTCGTCGCGGACACGGTCGAAGTCGACACCCCGCTCGTGCATGATCAGCATGGCCAGGCCGTTTCCCTCGCGCAGCAGGCCGAGCATGATGTGCTCGGGCGCGATGAACTTCTGCTTGAGCCGGATGGCCTCGCGCAGCGACAGTTCGAGCACCTTCTTGTTGCGGTTGGTGAAGGGAATGTGCCCGCCGGTCGCCGGGAAGAGCCCGAGAAACCCGCGCTTCTTGACCGGCCGGCGCGGCATCTGCAGCGCGCCCTCGCCGAAATTGGCTTCAATTGCCGCACGTACGGCGGCCAGGTCGATGCCGATGGCTTTGAGCGCGGCGGCGTCTTCCGCGTCGGCGTCGCTGAGCACCGGGCCGTCCTGGTTGTGGCCGCCGATGCGCTCCAGAACCTCGGCCCGTACGGCGTCCGCGTCGAGCCCGGTCGCCCGGGCCACCGGCCCGGCCGGGTCGGCCAGCAGCGCGAGCAGGGTGTGCTCGGTGCCGATGTGGTCGTGGTGCAGGCGGCGGGCCTCTTGCTGGGCCCGGGTGACGACGGTGCGCGCCTCGGCGGTGAATCGCTCGAACATCTCTCAGTCCTCCCGTGGGTCCTGCGCCGGCATGAGGCGTGCGTGCTTCTTGTGGACGCCCTGGCGGGTCACCTCGAGCGCGTCGGCGATCTCTTGCCAGGACCAGCCCTTGCGGCGGGCGTTGGCCACCTGCAGGTGCTCCAGCCCCTCGAGCAGGCGGCGCAACGCCACCACGGCGCGCAGGCCGACCCGCGGATCGGCGCTGCCGGCCGCCGCGGCGAGATCGGTTGCTTCGGTCATGCTGTCAACTTACGTTGACGCTGCCCGATCGTCAACCCCGGTTGACACCGAGGGCATAAAGAAGGCCGACCCACCGGGTCGGCCTTTCTTTACCGGCCGCGGCCGGTCTCTTCCTGCAGTTCGTCGATCTTCTGTGACGCCTCGGCCTTGGTCAGGCCGTCCGGCACTTCCTCGTTCGCCTCGCCGGCCAGGGTGTGCAGGTAGCTCTCCTGGGCGCCGGTGGCCGGCTCGTCGCCGGTGGTCCAGTCCGACGGGTCCTTCTCGGCGTTCGACTGGTCAGTCATGACGGCATCCTCTCGTTCGAACGCCTGTTCCCTTACCCGCCGTAGGTCAACTCCATGCCGATGATGTCGTTGTAAGCCACACTCAACTCGACCGGGCGATGCACCGGCGCGGTCACGGCGAACGGCGCGCCCTGCGGGTCAAGCATCTCGACGTAGCTGCCCAGCCCCATCTCGACCGGCCCGGCGACGACCCGGCCGCCCAGCCCGGCGCACCGGTCGATCGTCTCGGACGTGTCGGCCACCTGGAACGACGGCTGCCAGCGGACGTCGTAGCGGCCGGTGATCAGACCGGCCACCGAGTCGTGGGCCTCGCTCAGCCATTCGCGGCTGCCGAACTCGTCGGTCAGCGTCCAGCCGAAGACCGAACCGTAGAAGCCGGTGGCGGCGGTGATGTCGTTGGTGAGCAGGTCGGACCACTCCATGGTGCCCGGCTCGCCGCGCACCTGGGCGCCGGAGAACCCGGCCGCCTGCCACAGGCCGAAGACCGCGCCGGCGGTGTCGGACACGATCGCGGTGCAGGCCCCGTGCCTCTCCTCGGGCCAGGTCAGCTGCCGTCCGCCGGCCTGGGTGACCCGCTCGGCGGTCATCGCGAGGTCGGGCGCGGCCAGGTAGGTGAGCCACCCCGGCGCGAGTTCGGGCCGCGTCCGGCTGATGCCGGCCACGGCCTGCCCGTTCAGTAGGAATCGATCGCCCTCGACCTGCCAGCCGAAGAGCCCGGCGTAGAAACCGGCCGTGTCGTCCCGGTCCGAAGTCGTCAGCTCCACCCAGCAGGGAGTCGACGGCGCAAAGCCCCTGATCCGCATATACCACTCCAACGTGGACGTCCCCGAATGGCGATGACTCTACGGCAATCTATACGCGCCGTCACTACCTGGGGGTTCAATGTCCGCTTTGGAGGAGCTTTTCGCTACCTAAAGTGACTGCCTGTAGGTTGGGTGTCACGCGAGAGTTAACGGTTCAAGTTCTTGTCTGTCGCACGTGCGTTCTGGGAGCGCACCCACTCACTGCGGTCAATCAGTTGTCGTGTGGGGGATGAGCATTTCGAACCACACGGTGGTGCCGCGCACCGTCGGATCGGTGCCCCAGGAGTCGCTCAGCTCCTCGATCAGGCCGAGCCCGCGGCCGCGGCTGCTCATCGTGTCGGCGTGGGCCCGGATCACCGTGCCCCGGGTGCCCTCGTCGGCCACCGAGACCAGCAGCCGCTCGACGTTCAGGTCGATGTGGACCCGCGCCGGCGTGCCCGCGTGCAGCAGCGCGTTGGTGGTCAGCTCGCTCGTGCACAGGATCGACGCGCCGATCACCGGCTCGGGCACCGACCACTCCCGCAGGCGGGTGGTCATCCATTGCCGTACGCGGCTCGGCCCGGTCGGTTCGGCCGGCACCACCATCGTGTCCGACCGGCTCATCGCCACCGCGTGCTCCACCGCGAGCACGGCCACGTCGTCGTCGGTCGAACCGGCCACCGCCGACGTGGCCAGCGCGCACAGGTTGCGCGGGTCGCCGCTGGCCGCCCCCGCGGCCGCCGCCACCAGGGCGTCCAGGCCCTCGGTGAGCGCGTGCCCGCGGCGTTCGACCACGCCGTCGCTGAACATCAGGATCGTGTCGCCCGGCTCGAGCCGCACCTGACCGGTCTGCCAGCGCCCGCCCAGCCCCAGCGGAGCGCCCGGCGGCACCTTGATGAGCTCGGCCGTCGGCGGCTCGCCGCCCTGACCGGACCGGCGCAGGACCGGCGGCGGGTGGCCCGCGCTGGCCATGGTGATCGTGCCGTCCGACGGGTCGAGCACGCCATACACCACGGTCACGAAGATCTCTTCGTTGCGGGACTCGGCCCCCAGCGAGCCGACCAGCCGGTCGAGCCCGGCCAGCACGCTCGGCGGCGCCGGATCGGTCAGCGCCATCGCCCGCAGCGCCGCCCGCACCTGGCCCATCACCGCCGCCGCGCGCACGTCGTGCCCGGCCACGTCGCCCAGCACCATGGCCAGCCGCCCGTCGAGCAGCCGGAAGGCGTCGTAGAAGTCACCACCGGCGGCGTTGCCGTCGACACCCACGTCGTAGCGGGCGCCGATGCGGAACGTTTCCAGCTCCGGAAGGTGTTCGGGCAGCATGCTGCGCTGCAGAAGCTGGGCCGTGCCGTGCTGCGCCTCGAACCGGCGGGCCCGCTCGGCGGCCTGCGCGACCAGCTGGGCGGCCGCGTCGAGCAACGCCCGCTCGGCGGGCAGCCAGCGGTGCGCCTCGCGGTAACCGATCGTCAGCGCCCCGGTCAGCAGCGGAGTGCGCAGCGGCAGCACGGCCAGAGCCCGGATGCGGCGCTCGTGCCGGTCGGAGGCCACCGGGCGCAGCGGCTCACCGTCGGACACGAACATGGCCTCGCCCGACTGGGCGGCCGCCACGATCGGCGCCTTCGGGTCGTTGGGCAGCCTCTTCCACACCGGGGGGAGGCGCTCGTCGGCCTCGTCCAGCATCTCGCCCCGGATGCGGCGCACCGCCCGGTAGGCGCCCCCGTCGTCGACCGCGAAGGCACAGTGGTCGACGTCGAACGAGGTCATCGCGTAGCCGAGCACGACCCGGGCCACGTCGTCGACGGTGAGCGCGCCGGCCAGCCGCGAGGTGAGGTCGCCCAGGTTCTGCAGACGGCGGGTCACCTGAGTCGTCTCGGCGGCCACGGTGAGCACGCCGGTGACCTTGCCCCGCAGGTCGCGCACCACCGAGTGGCCGCGGGTGAAGAACGCCTGCTCGGGCCGGCCGTGCGAGTTGCGGACGACGGTCAGCTGGGTCTCGGCCTCGAGCACGGGCCGGCCGCTGCGGTAGACCTCTTCGACTACGCCGCCGAAGCCGCGCGGCTCCCACAGGTCGCCGAACACCTCGGCCGCGGGCTGGCCCAGGGCGGCCGGGTGCAGGGTGCCGATGAGATCGGCGTACGCGTCGTTGTAGATCAGCACGAAGCCGTCACCATGGCTGTAGGCCATCGGCATGGGCGACGAGAGCACCAGCTCGACCGTCGCCGAGACGGCCGGATCCCAGTGGTCGCGCGGGCCGAGCTCGGTGTCGCTCCAGTCGCGGCCGTGCACGAGATCGGCACAGCTGGGGCGGCCCTGCGGGGCGGCCGCGGCCTGCGCAGGCAAAGCGGGCATCACTGAGGGGCTCACCCCACCCGTCCCGGCCATGCCCTCAGAGTAGCCCGACTCGGCCATTCGGACGATGTCGCACCGACCGACCGTCCGATTCTTGACGGTACGACCCTCTGATCCCACTCGTCGGTGCTCAGTGAGCTATCACTCTTAGTAGCCTGCGCCGGCATGTTTGACCTGGCGTGACGCCGCCATCGTCACTTAGAGTGCTGCCCGTGTCCGAGGATCAACTGCTTTCCCCCGTACGACACCCGCGTATCCCGGCGCAGCGGGGCGCGCTGATCGACCTCTCAGTCACGCCACCGCCGGCGCCGAGGCGACCGGTGACCCGCGGTCGCCTCGCGGCCCTCGCCGTAGTCGTCTTCCTGGCTGGGGCCGGCGGCTACACCGCGTTGCGTCCCGTTCTGCCGTCTTTCGCACCTGTCGTTCCCGACCCGCCATCGGCCGACGTCACTCCCTCGCCCGAATTCGCGCGCCCCGGCGTGCCCCCGGCCGCCGCCGATCCCGTACGGACGAAGCCTGCCTCTTTCTGACGGCGCCCCGGTGCGTGGCGCGGCGCTCTGACCCGCGAGACGAACTGTCTGGTCTTGGCCGGAGCCGTACGTCGGGCGGCGCGGTCCCGCACCGATCGGCCGGAGCGGTCGTTCCTCTCTCGGACCGGCAGGTAGCCGGCCCTGGATCGAGGCAGGGGAGCGCACGATGACCGGGGACGGGCTGAGCCGGGGCCTCAGCGACATGTGGCGGTCGGTGGTGCTGGTCGTGCCGGCCGCGCTGGCCTTCGTGGCCATCCTGCTGATCGGCTGGCTCGTCGCGCGTCTGCTACGCGTGGCCGTGGCCCGCGTCCTGCACCGGGCCGGCCTCGATCGGGTGGTGGATCGGCCGCTGTTCGCCTCCCTGCGGACGACACCGAGCGAGCTCTGCGGCAAGCTCACCTTCTACGGCGTGCTGCTGTTCGCCGCCCAGCTGGCCTTCGGCCTGTGGGGCCCGAACCCGGTCAGCGCTCTGCTCACCGACGTGATCGCCTGGCTGCCGCGGCTGCTGGTGGCGATAGTCCTGGTGGTCGTGGCGGCCACCATCGCCCGGGCCGCCGCCGACCTGATCGAAGGCGCGCTGGGCGGCCTGCCTTACGGCCGCTTCCTGGCCCGGGCGGCGTCGGTCGTGATCGTGACGCTGGGCGTGATCGCCGCCCTCGACCAGGTGCAGGTGGCCACCGCCATCACCCGCCCCGTGCTGATCGCCGTGCTGGCCGCGGTGGCCGGCGTGGTGATCGTCGGAGTGGGTGGCGGCCTGATCCGCCCGATGCAGTCACGCTGGGAAACGTGGCTGACCCGCGCCGCCGCCGAGTCCACCACCATCCGCGAACACGTGGCCGCCCGCGCCCACGCCGACGAGACCCAGGTCATCCCGCCACCCCGCCACGTCCACACCTCCGACGAAACGGTCGCGGTGATGTCGACAGCCGACGGCACGACAACCGCCACCCCCGGCCCCAACGGCACCATGGTGATCGGCACTCCCGACGACGCCGAAAGCACCCAGGTGATCCGCTCCACCCCGGAGTGACGGCTCGACTCCGGGAGGCCGCCGGCTGCCGCGTGTGGACACAAGAAAAGGCACGGAGCTCTAAGCGCTCCCTGCCTACTTCAACCTATAGCGCTACACAGGACTTGCGGCAAGGGCGGCGGCGGGGCGCAGACTGGGCCGGTCGACGCCCTGAGCTGGGCGCCGGCGGGCTGGGGGAGCGGGGACTCATGTTTGACGTGATCATTGCCGGCGGTGGGCCCACGGGCATGATGCTGGCGGCCGAGCTGCGGCTTCACGACGTACGCGTCATGGTGCTGGAGAAGGATGAGACGCCGCCGCCGTTTGTGCGGTCGCTCGGGCTGCACGCGCGCAGCGTCGAGATCATGGACATGCGGGGGCTGCTGGAGCGCTTCCTCGAGAACGGCCGCACGCACCCGGTGGGCGGGTTCTTCGCCGGCATCGAGAAGCCCGCGCCCGCGCTGGACTCGGCTCACGCCTACGTTCTGGGCATTCCGCAGACGGTCACCGACCGGCTCCTGGCCGAGCACGCCGCCGAGGTGGGCGCCGAGATCCGGCGGGGTTGCGAGGTGAAGGCCTTCACCCAGGACGACTACGGCGTGACCGTCGAGACCGGCCACGGCGAGGAGCGCGCCTCCTTCCTGGTCGGCTGCGACGGGGGCCGCAGCACCGTGCGCAAGCTGGCCGGCGTGGGCTTCCCGGGTGAGCCGGTCCGCGTCGAGACCTTGCTCGGCGAGATGGAGGTGACCGCGCCCCTCGATGAGGTTGTCGCCGCCACCGCTCGGGTCCGGGAAACCGAGAAGCGGTTCGGTGTCGGTCCGATCGGCGACGGCGTCTACCGCGTGGTCGTGCCGGCTGCCGACGTGGCCGAGGACAGGACCGTCCCGCCGACCTTGGACGACTTCCGGCAGCAGCTCAAGGCCGTGGCCGGCACCGACTTCGGGGTGCATTCGCCGCGCTGGCTGTCGCGGTTCGGGGACGCCAGCCGGCTGGCCGAGCGCTACCGCATCGGCCGGGTCTTCCTGGCCGGGGACGCCGCGCACGTGCACCCGCCGACCGGCGGCCAAGGGCTCAACCTGGGCCTTCAGGACGCGGTCAACCTGGGGTGGAAGCTCGCCGCCGAGATCGGGGGCTGGGCGCCGCTGGGTCTGCTCGACACGTACGAGGCGGAGCGCCGCCCGGTGGCCGACGACGTCCTGAACAACACCCGGGCTCAGATGGAGCTCATGAACACCGCGCCCGGCCCGCAGGCGGTGCGGCGGCTGCTGAGTGAGCTGATGGACTTCGAGGACGTGAACCGCCACCTGATCGAGAAGATCACCGGGCTCGGGATCCGCTACGACCTCGGCGAGGGTGATGACCGGATCGGGCGGCGGCAGAGAGACGTACCCCTGGGAAACGGTCGTCTCTATGAGCACCTGCGCGGCGGGCGCGGCCTGCTCGTGGGCCGCCGATCAACAACCGGGTACGAGGGTCGCGTCGACCAGGTCGGCGGGGAGCAGGACTACCTGCTCCGGCCGGACGGCCACATCGCCTGGGCCGGCGACCCGGACACTTTGGCCCACGCCCTGCGCCGCTGGTTCGGTGAAGGAGCGGAGAAATGAGGAAGGCCGGCGCCACAGGGGCGCCGGCCTTCGAATGAAAGGTCGTTCAGCTGGGGGACGTGCGTCAGGCGGGCTGGGGCAGCGTACGGGCGAGGGCGCACACGGCCAGCAGGCGGCGCAGCACCCAGTCGTTGGCCGACCAGTCGATCGCGGCGACCGGCGGGCGCCAGCCGTGCGTGAAGGCGGCGTCGCGCACACCCTCCGCGTACGCGGCGAGCAGCACCGCGGTGAGCGGGCGGACGTCCGACGACAGGCTGTCGCGGATGCCCGCGGCGTGCTGGTCGACGAGGGCCATCAGGCCGGGGTTGGCGTCAGCCTCGACGAGGCCGGCACCGACGGTGTCGTGCAGCTCGGTCAGGCTGGCGAGAGCGGAACGGTGGGCAGCACGGGCGGCAGCGCCGCTGAACAGGCCATTCATGAGAAGAAACGTTAAGGAGCCACGGGTAGCCAACGGTTCTTCGTGTGGGTGCAGCTCGGTTGAAGCTTCCGCGGCGGGGAAAGACACCGGCATGGACGACACGACCGTGGAGGCGCTGGGCAAGCTCAGCTCGGCTCTGGAGACGACCGACCGGGCCCGCGGCCACCTGCTCTCGTTCCATCAGCTCACCGGCAAGGCCGACTTCGAGCTGGACGAGGCGGTGGCGCTGTTCCGCGAGGCCGGCCACGACGAGGTGGCCGACCGGATCCAGCAGGACCTGATCGGCCGCAACGTCATCCCCGGGCACTGGACGTTCCAGATCATCGAGGAGTACGACGACACGTACTGGGAGTTCTTCCGCACTGTCGAGCGGGAGGCTCGCGACAAGCTGGCCGACGGCCGCCGGCACCTGCACGAGGCCCGGCTCAAGGAGGAGCGGCGCACCCACGGCAAGCCGGGGCACGAGGCGCGCTGAGGCGCCCCTACTCGGCCTTGGCCTGCGCCGGACGGCGGCGCTGGGCGTCGTCGGCGAGGATGATCGTGGCGACCACCATGGCCACGACAACGGCGAAGAGCCAGGAGGCGTCGTCGATCAGATTCGCGGCCAGCGGGGCCTGGAAAGCGGCGAGCAGAAAGCCCACCCAGGCGAGTCGACGTTGACGATCGGTGAGGAAACCGGCAGAACGCATTCGGACAGTCTGGCTCGCATCGGGCGGATCGCCGTCACCCGTTCGGCCGATTCTGCGTTGTCCGATAGTGCCCTCAGGCTTGCGTCGCCACCGCTCAATAATCGCATTGCTGCTGGTCTCGGCGCTGGCGATCACCGGTTGTGAGAAACCAGCGACGATTGCGTCGCCAGTGGCGCAAGAGCACATCGTGACCGGGCCACTGCGGAACCGTACGGTCGCGGCCCGTCTCGTCGTGCCCGACGCGGCCTCTCGCGTTCACGTGGTGCTCGCCAACATCCCGGGGTTGCTCTATCGCATCACCACGCCGATCGGCTCCGGGCTGAGGCCCCGGGTGACCCGTCGCGGCGGGGTGGTGCGGGTCGGCCTGCAGCCGACCGGCGGGGACGGGCCGGACGAGGTCAAGCTCGTGCTCAACCGGAACGTACGGTGGGATCTGCGCTTACCGGCCGGGGCCGGCGAGCAGCGTCTGGACCTGAGCCGGGGCCGGATCAGCCGGCTCGTGCTGGGCACGGCCGGCCTGGTCGAGCTGCGCCTGCCCGAGCCCCGGGGAACGGTCCCGCTGGTCTTCACCGGCGGCGTGGGCACCCTGAGCGTCCTGTCGCCGCAGGCCACACCCTTGCGCCTGCAGCTGGCCGGGGGAGTGGGCTCGGCGCTGACCCCATGGACGGCCGACGAGGAACTGCCGCCGGCGACCGTCCTGGCCCCGGCGATCTGGAGCACCGCCCCGGACCGCTACTGGCTGCGGGTCCGGCTGCCGGTCGGCCTGTTGGCCGTACGGCGCACGAGCACGGGAACGGCCGCCCGGTGACCCGGGCGGCCGTTTTCCCTTGGGAGGAACCCCTGCTCACTGGCCGGGGCGGTCCACCTCGCCACGCCAGGCGCCGGTCTCGACGCCGCCGCGGCTCTCGATGTATTCCTTGAACCGCTTGAGGTCGCCCTTCACCCGGCGGTCGAGGATGCCCAGCTTGTCGCCGACGTTCTCGACGACGCCCTGCGGCTCGAAGTCCATCTGCACGGTCACCCGGGTCTTGGTGTCGTCGAGGCGGTGGAAGGTGACCACGCCGGCCTGCTTCTCGCCCTCGGTCGACTTCCAGGCCACCCGCTCGTCGGGCAGCTGCTCGGTGATCTCGGCGTCGAACTCGCGCTTGACCCCGGCGATCTCGGTCTTCCAGTGCGTGTTGGTCGCGTCGAGCTGACGGATCTCCTGCACGCCCTCCATGAACCGGGGGAACTCCTCGAACTGCGTCCACTGGTTGTACGCGGCGCGAATCGGAACGTCGACGTCTACGGATTCGGTCACGGTGCTCACGGTGTGAACTCCTCCTGGTTGTGTTACCCCGCCTTACGCACTAACTGGTGCCCGGGTCGGCCGGGGCTAAACGGGGAGCGAGCGGAGTCTTGGGATTCTCGTCGCCCGCCTGCCGCAGCCGGGCCCGCTGCACCTCGGCGTTGACCTGCACTCCGAGCAGCACGGCGATGTTCGACAGATAGATCCAGACCAGGAAGGCCATGATCGCGCCGAGGCTGCCGTACGTCCGGTTGTAGGAGCCGAAGTTGGCCACGTACAGCCCGAAGCCGAACGACGCCACGCTCCACACGAGCAGCGAGACCGCGCCGCCCACGGTGAGCCAGCGGAACCGCGGCTGCCGCACGTTGGGGGCGATCCAGAACAGCAGCGAGAGCACCAGCGTGGCGATGGCGACCAGCACCGGCCACCGCCCGACCGACCAGAACTGCCGGGCCGTCTCGCCCGCGCCGAGCGCGTTGCCCACGGCGTCGACCAGCGGGCCGCTGATCACCAGGCCGGCCCCGATCGCGGCCAGCAGCACCAGGGCCACCGCGGCCAGCGCGATCTCGAGCAGCTGCAGCTTCCACCAGGATCGGCCCTCCTGCACGCCGTAGATGCGGTTCGACGCCCGCGAGAACGTCGAGACGTACCCCGAGAAGGACCAGAGCGCGAGCAGCAGACCGAAGCCGAACAGCACCTTGGCCGAGCTCTGCTGCACCAGCAGGGCCTGGATGACCGAGATCAGACCCTCGTTGTCGACCACCGAGCCGATGCCGACGTCGTGCAGGATGCCGACGGTGGTCGTGAGCACGGTGGAGCCGTCGGTGACCAGGTTGATCAGGGCGACGATGACGACCAGGGAGGGAATCAGCGCCGTGAACGTCTGATAGGTCATCGCCGCGGCGTAGTCGGAGCAGTCGTCCTCGATGTAACCCACCACGCTGCGCCACAGCACCGAGCGCCAGCTTCGCCAGCGCAGCTGACGCAGCCGGAGGGGCAGCGGGCGCGGCGTAACGTCGTCGGCGAGTGCCTCGGACTCCCGGTCGACTGTGGGCTCGGTGTCCATGCCGGCTCCTGACATGTTTTGACGGCAGCTACCCGGGCACGGAGGGCGGCAAACGCAGGAGGTGTGTGCATGCAGAGCGCGGACGCAATCGTGGTGGGTGCCGGGCACAACGGCCTGGTGGCCGCCAACCTGCTGGCTGACGCCGGCTGGTCGGTGCTGGTGCTGGAGGCGACGCCGCATCCGGGCGGCGCGGTGCGGTCGGGCTACGTGACCGCGCCGGGCTACCTCAGTGATCTTTTCAGTTCGTTCTATCCGCTGGGGTTCGCCTCGCCGGTGCTCAACCACCTCGGCCTGGGCGACCACGGCCTGCGCTGGACGCACGCGCCGGACGTGCTGACCCACCTGTTCCCGGACGGCCGGGCGGCCACGATCAACCGCGATCTGGCCCGCACGATGGAGTCGCTCGAGGCCTTCGCGCCCGGCGACGGCCAGAAGTGGAAGAACGCGTACGACGAATGGTTGTCGGTCTCCGACGCCATGCTCAACACGATCCTGACCCCGTTCCCGCCGGTGCGGCACGGCGTTTCCGTCGTACGACGGCTCGGGGCGGGCGGCTCGCTCCGGCTGGCGCGGCGTCTGTTGCTCTCGGTGCGCGAGATGGGCTCCGAGATGTTCGCCGGCGACGGCGGGACGCTGCTCATGGCCGGGTGCGCGCTGCACACCGACCTGTCGCCCGAGGAGGCCGGGGGCGGGGTGTACGGCTGGCTGCTGGCGATGCTGGGCCAGCAGTACGGCTGGCCGGTGCCGGTCGGCGGGGCCCAGCGGATCACCGACGCCCTGGTCGCCCGGCTGGAGCAGCGCGGCGGCCGGATCGTCTACGACGCGCCGGTGGAGCGGGTGCTGATCGCCCGGGGCAAGGCGATGGGTGTCCTGTCGGCCGGCGAGCCCTACCGCGCGTACCGGGCCGTGGTGGCCGACGTGCCGGCCCCCGCGCTCTACCTCGACCTGGTGGGTGAGCGCTGGCTGCCGCCGCGGCTGGTCGAGGACCTGGCCCACTTCCGCTGGGACGGGGCGACGGTCAAGGTCGACTGGGCCGTACGCCGGAAGATGCCCTGGAAGAACCCGGCCGCCGCCGGCGCCGGCACCGTGCACCTGGGAGCCGACCTCAACGGCCTGACCCGGTACGCGGCCAAGCTGGCCACCGACGAGGTGCCCCAGCACCCGTTCCTGCTGCTGGGCCAGATGACCACGGCCGACCCCGGGCACTCGCCCGAGGGCACCGAGTCGCTGTGGTCGTACACCCACCTGCCGCACCGCGGGCACTGGGACCCGGACGAGATCGCGGCCCACGTCGAGCGCATGGAGTCAGTGATCGAGGAGCACGCCCCCGGCTTCAAGCAGGAGGTGGTCGGCCGCAACGTCTTCTCCCCGGCCGACATGCAGAGCGAGAACCCGTCGCTGGTCGGCGGCGCCCTCGGCGGTGGCACGGCGGCCGCCTTCCAGCAGCTGTTCCTGCGCCCGATCCCGAGCCTGGGCCGGGCCGACACCCCGGTCGACCGGCTGTTCATGGCCAGCTCGTCGGCCCACCCGGGCGGCGGCGTGCACGGCGCCCCCGGCAGCAACGGGGCCCGGGCCGCCCTGGCCCGCGACCGCGCCCTGCTGGGTGACGCCTACCGCGGCGTGATCAGCACGGGAAACAAGTTGATCTACAAGTCCTGACCTACGGGTGGTCGAAGTGGCGGGAGTGGCTGCGCTCGGCGATGTCGGCCAGCCGGCGCAGCGACTCGATGTTGCGGCGGTGCAGCACCAGATCGTTGATCTTGTTGCGCACCGCCAGCAGCGGGCCCTTCTCGAAGTCCTCGTGCATGGTGACCTTGGTGGCGTCCACGCCGGCCGGCTCCAGGTGGATGTCGACCACGGCCTCGCCCAGCGGCCACAGCCCGGCGTTCAGGCGCAGGCGGCGGCCCGGCTCCATGGCCAGCACGGTCGACTTGTCATGCAGGGAGAGCGGCCACGGGCCGGCCTTGTGATGCAGGTGCGAGCCGACCTCGGGCCAGGCCGCGTCGACGTCACGGATATGGACGGTGCCCACCACCCAGTCGCTGTAGGTCCAGCCGTCGGCGAGGACGGCGAAGACACGCTCCGGCGGGGCTTGAACAGTTCGCTGCACGGTAGCCACGGACGCGACATACCCTGCGAGAAGACGCCGTAACGGATAGGTCAAGGTTTACGGATTCGGCAGTCGGGCATCAGCCTCCCGCGACCGCAGCACTACGGAGGGGACCTCGTGCGCATTGCCATGATTTCCGAGCACGCCAGCCCCCTGGGTGACGGCGGGCAGCACACCCATGTCGCCGGCCTGTCGGCGGCCCTGGCCGAGCTGGGCCACGAGGTGTGCGTCTACACCCGCCGCGACGACCCGGCGGTGGCCGAGGTGGTCACCACGCCGGGCGGTATCCGCGTCGTCCACGTGACCGCCGGACCGCCCCACTTCCTGCCGCCCGACCTCCTTCTTCCCCACATGGGTGAGTTCGCCCGGTGGCTCGAGCAGAATTGGCGTACGGGTCATTGGGTGCCCGAGGTCGTCCACGCCCACTTCTGGACGAGCGGCCTGGCCGCCGTCACGGCCGCCCGCCAGTTCGGCATCCCCGTGGTGCAGTCGTTCCACGAGCTCGGCGCGATCCAGGCCGGCAACGGGCAGCCGTCGCGGACGGGTTACGAACGTGCCCTCGGCCGCGCGGTCGACCGCGTCGTCGCGCAGAGCCAGGACGAGCTGCAGGGGCTGGTCCGCATCGGCGTGCCCCGGGCCCAGCTCACCGTCGTGCCGGCCGGCGTCGACAGCGTCCGGTTCACCCCCGACGGCCCGGCCGTCGAACGCGACCCCGAGCGCCCCCGCATCCTGTCGGTGGGCCGGCTCGTCGAGCGCAAGGGCTTCGGCGACGTGCTGCAGGCGATGCGCTACGTGCCCACGGCCGAGGTGGTCGTCGTCGGCGGCCCGCCGGCCGATCAGCTGCAGGCCGACCAGGGCGCCCGCAAGCTGCGCGCGCTGGCCGAGAAGCTGCAGGTGGCCGACCGGTTCCGGCTGGTCGGCGGGGTGCCCGCGGGCGACATGCCGCGCTGGTACCGCTCGGCTGACGTGCTGGTCGCCGCCCCCTGGGAGGAGCAGTTCGAGCCGTCCGCGCTCGAGGCGATGGCCTGCGGCGTGCCGGTGATCGGCACCACGGTCGGGGGCCTGACCGAGACGGTGGTCGACGGCCTGACCGGCGACCTCGTGCCCGCTCGCGACCCGCGCGCGCTCGGCGGCGCGCTGCGGCGGCTGGTCAACGACAAGGTGCGGCGGTTCGCGTACGCGACGGCCGCCCTCGACCGGGCCCGGCAGGCGTACTCCTGGAAGCGCGTCGCGGCCCAGGTCGGCTCGGTCTACTCGGCGGTCACCGGCCTCGGCAAGTCGAACAACGCCAACCCGGCCAGCAACACCGAGGAAGCCATGGCGTAGGGGCTCATCCACCAACTGGTGGATGGGCGGTCGAGCGAGCTGATCGATTCGGGACCTCCGGTCCTCTTGGGACGCTCGACGCATGACAGTCATCGAGGTCCGTAACCTGCGCAAGGCGTACGGGGACACGCTTGCGGTGCGGGACGTCTCGTTCACGGTGGAAGCCGGCGAGATCTTCGGCATTCTCGGTCCCAACGGCGCCGGCAAGACCACCACGGTCGAGAGCATCTCGGGTCTGCGCCACCCCGACGGGGGCACGATCCGGGTGCTCGGCCGCGACCCCGGCGACCGGACGCTGCGCGACGACGTGGGCGTCCAGCTGCAGGAGAGCGGGCTGCCGGACAAGCTCACCGTGCAAGAGGCGCTTGAGCTGTACGCCTCGTTCTATCCGAACCCGGCCGACTGGCGCGCGCTGACCCGTGAGCTCGGCCTCGGCGACAAGCTCAAGACCCCGTACGCGAAGCTCTCGGGGGGTCAGAAGCAACGCCTCTCGATCGCGCTGGCGCTGATCGGGAGCCCCAAGATCGCGATTCTCGACGAGCTGACCACCGGGCTCGACCCGCAGGCCCGCCGCGACACGTGGGACCTGATCGAGGGCGTACGGGCCAGTGGCGTCACGATCGTGCTGGTCACCCACTTCATGGAGGAAGCCGAGCGCCTGTGCGACCGGCTCGCCGTGATCGACCACGGTCAGGTCGTCGCGCTGGACACCCCGGCCGGGCTGATCGCCGGCCTCGACACCGAGCAGCGCATCCGCTTCCGCCCGTCGGCCCCGGTCGACGACGCGCTGCTGCTGGCCCGGCCCGAGGTGCGCGAGGTGCACCGGCACGGCAGCCAGATCGAGGTCGTCGGCACCGGCAACCTGCTGCACGCCGTGACCTCGGTCCTCGCCGTCAACGAGATCATCGCCGCCGACCTGCGGATCGAGCAGGCCAGCCTGGACGACGCGTTCGTCCAGCTGACCGGCCGGTCCGCGAAGGAGTGACACCGATGCGCGTCTTCGCCAAGCTGACCCTGACCGAGCTCAAGCTGTTCCTGCGCGAGCCGATCTCCGCCTTCTTCGTCCTGCTCTTCCCGGCGCTGCTGGTCGTGATTCTGGGCAGCATCCCGTCGTTCCGCGAGCCGTCGGACGACCTCGGCGGCGCCCGCGTCATCGACCTCTACGTCGGCATCGCCGTCGCGCTGACCCTGGCCATGGTGGCCATTCAGGTCACCCCGGCCGTGCTGGCCACCTACCGCGAGCGTGGCGTGCTGCGCCGGCTCGCCACCACCCCGGTGTCGCCGCTCAAGCTGCTCAGCGCCCAGCTGGCGATGTTCGGGCTGGCCGCGATCGTCTCGACCGCGCTGGTGCTCGCGGTCGGGCGGCTGGCCTTCGACGTCCGGCTGGCCGACAACTTCGCCGCCTTCGTGCTGGCCTTCCTGCTCACCGCGGCGGGCACGCTGGCCATCGGCATCTTCGTGGCCGCGGTGGTGCCCAGCGGCAAGGCCGGCAACTCGGTCGGCACGATCCTGTTCTTCCCGCTGATGTTCTTCGCCGGGCTGTGGACGCCGCGCGAGGTCATGCCCGAGGTCCTGCAGAAGATCGCCGACTTCACCCCGCTGGGGGCCGGCGAGCGAGCGCTCAACGAGGCGATGACGGGCAGCTGGCCCAGCCTGCTCTCGGCTACGGTTCTGGTGGGCTACGTGGCCGTGTTCGGGTTCCTCGCGGTCCGTTCGTTCCGCTGGTCGTAAGACGGGGGTGGGGTGAAATGACGGAGGGGTCGGCGACCGACCGGGTCGGCCGCATCATGGGGCGGTTGCCGTACATCGCCCTGGCCGCCTCGCTCATCCTGGTGGTGGCCGGCTCCTCGGTCGGCGTGCCGCACGAGGGCTGGTGGGCCGTCGGCCTCTCCGCCGCCGCCACGCTCGGCTGGCTGGTCTGGTGGCTCGCCCTGCACCCCCGGTGGGAGCAGGACGAACCCAAGATGATCGTGTTCTTCCTGGGCCTGGCCGGCCTGATCTACCTGCTCGTCTGGACCAGCCCGCTGTTCGGCTTCTTCGCCTGGAGCGGGTACATCCTGACGACGTACGGGTTGAAGAAGTGGCGCCGGCTGGCGGCGGGCACGCTGGTCGCCGGGGCCGGTGCGATCAGCCAGATGGGCGGCTTCTCCACCCTGTCCGAGCCGGGCATCCTCCCGGTGTTCCTGGTCGTACTGGCGATCAACGTCGGCGTCGCCAACGTCATGATCTGGATAACCATGTGGACGTTCGAGCAGGGTGAGAAGCGCGCCCGCATGATCGACGAGTTGGGCGAGGCCAACAGCAAGCTGGCCGCGGCGCTTCGCGAGAACGCCGGCCTGCACGCCCAGCTGCTGGCTCAGGCCCGCGAGGCCGGCGTGCTCGACGAGCGGCAGCGGATGGCCGGCGAGATCCACGACGTGCTGGCCCAGGGGCTCACCGGCATCGTCACCCAGCTCGAGGCGGCCGAGGCGGCGACGGCCCGCCCCGGCGACCAGGGCCGGCACCTGGACAACGCCAAGCGCCTGGCCCGGCAGAGCCTCACCGAGGCGCGGCGGTCGGTGCAGGCGCTACGCCCCCAGACCCTGGTCGAGGCCGGCCTGCCCGAGGCGATCGACGAGGTCGTGAAGGAGTGGACCCGGGTGCACCAGGTGAAGGCCGAGCTGATCACCACGGGCGCTCGCCGGGCGCTCCTGCCCGAGATAGAGGCGGCTTTGCTGCGTACGGCGCAAGAGGCCCTGGCCAACGTCGCCCGGCACGCGGACGCGGCCCGGGTCGGCCTGACGTTGTCCTACATGGAGGATGTGGTGACCCTGGACGTCCGCGACGACGGCGACGGCTTCGACCCGGCCCAGCCGCTGACCGTCAGCGAGAAGGGCGGCTACGGGCTGGCCGCGATGCGCGAGCGGCTGGCCCGCATCGCCGGCAGCCTCGAGGTCGAGTCCGAGCCCGGGGCCGGCACCGCGCTGTCGGCCTGCGTGCCGGCCATCGCGATCGGCGCCGCCGCATGATCGGCCTGGTCATCGTCGACGACCATCCCGTGGTCCGCGACGGCCTGCGCGGCATGTTCACCGGCGACAGCCGCTTCGAGGTGCTGGGCGAGGCCGGCGACGGTCACGAGGCGCTGGCCGTGACCGGCTCCGTCGACCCCGACGTCGTGCTGATGGACCTGCGCATGCCCGGCATGGACGGCGTGACCGCCATCAAGGCGCTGGTCGCCCGCGGCGCCCGAGCCCGCGTGCTCGTGCTGACCACGTACGACACCGACGCCGACGTCCTGCCCGCGATCAAGGCCGGCGCCACCGGCTACCTGCTCAAGGACGCCTCCCGCGACGAACTGTTCCGCGCCGTCGAGGCCGCCCACCGCGGCGAGTCGGTGCTCTCGCCCGCGGTGGCCGGGAAGCTGATGGGCAGCCTGCGCTCGCCGGCGCAAGAGCCGCTGAGCCAGCGCGAACTCGAGGTGCTGGGCCTGATCGCCCGCGGCAACTCGAACAAAGAGGCCGCGTCCCGCCTGTTCATCAGCGAGGCCACGGTCAAGACCCACTTGCTGCACGCGTACGCCAAACTGGGCGTCCGCGACCGAGCGGCCGCCGTGGCCGTCGCCTTCGAACGAGGCCTGCTCTAGGGAAGCCGCGGCTCAGCCTTACGGAACACGGCGACGGCGATCTCGGCCAGGTCGTCGCTGCGCAGCTGCGGATCCTGGCTCAGCAGGATGCTGACCGTGCCGCCGGCGGTGCGCACATCCAGGGCGAACACCCCTTCCGGCGGATCCTCCGTCCAGACCGCTCCGACGCCGACATCCGGCACTTTCCGCAGCTTCGGGTCGGCGATCTTCCTCTCGACGCCCTTGATCGCATACGCCGTGTCCGAATACAGGACCACCGCGGCGGGCGGCATGGGCTCGTAGTCCGCGGTCGCGTCGAGGTCGGTGAAGAACGACGGCATGACGGCCACCGGGTCGTACAGGTAGCCGCACCCCTCCAGCGTCTCGACCGGCTTGACCGTCGGCAGCCCGGTAGCCTCAGCCATCTCGGCGACGGTCACATACCGGCACTTCCCACTGAGGACGCTGTCCCCGGCCGCGGCTGGCGGCGCTTCACCGGGCCCAGCACACGCCGAGATCAGAAGCGCAACCGCCGGAAGCGCCCACCATAGAGATCGATACACGGCGAAGATCGTAAGGGGAGCATCCCGCTAGCAACCGCCCGGCACGGTGCAGACGTACCCAGCCACCGCACGGTTGTCCCGCCCGGGTGGCATCGGGGCGTCGGGGGACTTGGTGGCTCCGGCCCAGAACGACACCTCGCCCCCGGCGCCCCGCGGCCGCAGCGAGAACGCGAGCACCACACCCCGCTCGTCGTTGGTCACCACGAACGCGTACCTCTGCCCCGGGGTGGTCGGCACTGGATCGAACTGCATCACGGTGTCGCGGTGGTTAGGCCCGGCCATGAAGCGGCCGATGCCGAGCGGTTTCCCCAGCTGCCCGTCACCGGACACCGGCCGCAGATCGAGGCGGACATGTCCGATCTCCCCGGGCTGAAAGCCGGGGGACACCGCTTCGTCCCGGCTGACGATGATGGCCACGGAGGCGATCTGTTTCGCCCTTGCCGTGAATGTCTGGCCGACCCGGCCGCCGTAGTCGACGTCAAGATCGATGTCCTGATTCGGGGCGGTCGCCTTGCCGAAATACGAGTACGGCGCCTCCGCCGAGCCTGTCCCGCTCGGGCCGACCGGGGTGGGCTGGTCCGCGCCGCTTCCTTGAAGAAGGACCAGCCCCAGAGCCAGTAAGGCCACGCCCGCGGTGACCTGAAGGTGTCTCCGGCGCCAGAACGGCACCGGCGGCGGCACGGGTTCGATCGGCGAGCGCTGCGGCGGCCATTCCCACCAGTCGCGCAGGCCGGCGATCTGGAAGATCTCACTCAGCCGGGCCGCTTCGGCCGGCGTCGGCCCGGTCCGGCCGGCGAAGATGTCCCGCAGGTTCCGCGCCGGGTCGGCCGTCGCCCGGCCGGGTTCGGCGTCCTTCATCTGCCGGCCCAGGGCGGCCTGGGTGAGCCCGGCGTCTTTCATCAGGCGTTCCAACCGGGCGCCGGCGTCGGCGTTTCCGTCCGCCCGCACCCGCGGCCGTCCGGAGCGGGACGAACCTTCCTCTTTGTCCATCACGGCTCCCTCGGCTGGGCCGGCACTGCCGGGGAAATGGCCGTGACCAGCTTCCTTTTTCCCCGGTCTGTTTCTTCCTTTCCCCCGCGTCGAGCGTAGGAATCGTCGGCCACAGCCGTTCTCCCGCCGCTGCCTCCACGAAAGGCGCCCTCATGGTCACCAGGTCCCCCCGCCCGAAGCCGTCGTCCAACAGCGGCCCGGCCAAGCCGCCCTCGCCTCCCGCCGCGACGCCGGTTCCGGTCGCGCCCCCGCTGCCATCCAAGACGCCGGCCCCGGCTGCGACGCCGGCCCCGGCTGCGACGCCGGCCCCGGCTGCGACGCCGGCCCCGGCTGCGACGCCGGCTCCATCCGCGGCACCGGCCTCGGCCGGCGTGAAGACCCGGCTGGTTGAGAAGGCGCAGGCTTGGAGCGCGGCTGCATCGGCGTTCTTGTCCGTCGCGGCCATCGTCATCTCGATGTTGACCTTCTCGGACCAGTCGCAGGTCAACGATCAGCAGAAGACGCGGCTGCGCCAAGCTGTGGCGGCCCGCGTCTCGGTTCTCGAGGGCCTGCTGCCGACCGCGGTCGAGGGCCGGCTCGGCGGCCCGGGTCTGGTGGTCCGGAATCGGGCGCCGTCGCCGATCTTCAACGTCTGGGTGGTGGTGACCGTGCGCGGCGTCAAGCAGGCCTTCTACCTCGACTCGATCCCGCCGTGTGTGATCATCGGGCTGCCCAAGGGCGGCTTCGCGCCGGCGCCGGTGCCGCGGGAGAGC
Organism: Paractinoplanes pyxinae; assembly: GCF_026626335.1. Lineage (GTDB taxonomy): Bacteria > Actinomycetota > Actinomycetes > Mycobacteriales > Micromonosporaceae > Actinoplanes > Actinoplanes pyxinae. Next base: position 89,295 of record NZ_JAPNTZ010000011.1, read on the forward strand.
ATCGTCGACCTGATGTGGTTCACCGACGATCTCGGTCGCGGCTGGCAGCGCCGCGCCACGGGCGAGCTGACCGAGTTCGTTGTGCCCACATACCGGGGCTCGTCCACTGTGCTGCCAAGCGGGTTGGACGCGTCGCGGATCGGCACCGGCATGAACTCCGAGGCGGCCCGCCTGAGCCGGGGCGCGGTCACCCGGGACGCGGCCGACTGCAGCGAGGCGACCTGAATAGTTGCCGGTCAGCTGCCGGTCGACGGCCTGTTCGGGCGTTGTTCCGGCCCCGAGGATGGGTGCATCCGACGGCTGCGGGCGTGGTGCTCGCGGCGAGGCGGACACACGGGGAGGGTGACATGAGGATTCGATCGAAGGTGGCCTTCGCGTTGGCGGGGGCCGTCGTGGCTACGGGTGGGGCGGTCACGGCGCCGGCGGGGGCGGCGTCGGCGGCCTGCCCGGACGGCGGGTACACCAGCACGCCGGGGGAGCGGATCAAGGGGCCGAACAACGACACCGTCTATCTGGTCGACCCGGAAGGATTGAAGCGGCCGATCGTCGGCGCTGACACGTATCTGCGGCTGTTCCGGTCGTGGGCCGGGATCAAGACGCGCAGCGACATCAACTGCGTGCGCAGTGCCGGGAAGTCGGTCGACGGGGGCACCTTCATCTCGCAGAACGGCAACGGCTCGTACTACTGGACGGAGACTCTCGCGGACGGCTACGAGGAGCGCTACCGCGGCATCCCCTCGGTCGCCGTCTATGACAAGTACTTCTTCCGCTGGGACACGGCGCGCTACCGGTCGCCCAGCTACATCGCGGGCCGCACCCTCAACCCCTGGACCTGATCGGGGTCAGCGCAGGGCGGTGAGCGCCGCGCGGGCGTCGCCGGCTTCGGGCCGGCCCAGCGCGGCGTAGCCGTCCTGCGCCTGGCGCAGGTGTGAGCGGGCCGGTTCGGGGCGGCCCAGGTCGCGCCACGCGCGGCCCAGACCCAGGTGGGCCCGGGCCAGCTGGTCGGACACGTCGGCCTCGGTGGCTACGGCGAGGGCGGCGTTGTGCTGGGCGACGGCCTCGGCGGGACGGCCCGCGGCGCGGGCGGCTTCGCCGAGGCCGTTCAGTGCGGACGCCTCGCCGTCGGGTTCGCCGATCTGCCGGAACAGGTCCAATGCGGACTCGTGGTAGGCGGGGGCGTCGTGCGGGCGGCCCAGGCCGGTGTACGCGACCCCGAGCCCATCTTTCGTCCAGGCCTCACCGGATCGGTGCCCCAGCTCGCGGAACAGCTCGAGCGCGCGCTGCTGGTGCTCGGCGGCGGCGGCGAAGTTGCCCAGCTTCTCCTCGATCTCGCCCAGGTTGGTCAGCGCGGCGGCCAGCCCGGTCCGGTCGCCGGTGCGCTCGTGCAGCGCCAGCGCCTCCCGGTGCCAGCGCGCGGCGGCCGGGTAGTGCCCCAGCCGTGACTCGATCTCGCCCAGGTTGTTGACCGCCCGCGCCTCGCCGACCATCTCGCCCGCCCGCCGGAACGCCGCCCGGGCCCGCTCGTGATACGCGAGGGCTTCGGCGTACCGGTTGCTGCGCTGCTCCACCGCGCCCAGGTTGCCGAGCGTGCGGGCCTGCCCGACGGTGTCGCCGAGCCGGTCGTACAGCTCGAGGGCGGCGGTCAGGTCGGCCGTCGCCTCGCGGTGCCGGGACATCCGGCTGTGCACGGTGCCCGAGCCGAGCAGCGCCAACGCCTCGCCTGCCTGATCACCGGCCGCTCGCGCATCGGTTCGGGCGTGGCCGTGGACGGCCAGCGCTTCTTGATAGTGGCCGCCCAGCAGGAAGCGGAACAATGCCGCGGCCAACGGCACCGAGTATCGCGGCCCGCCGCGGGCGGCCACCGCCACCAGACAGGCCAGCTCGCCGTCGAGCCAGTCGCGGGCGGCGTCCCGGCCGGTCAGTTCCGGGGCCGGGGTGGACGGCGGCTCGACTCGCGGAAGGCGGGCCGCCTCTTCGGGATAGAGCACGTTCGCGGCGCTCACCGCGCTTGCCACGTAATAGTCGAGCAGCCGTGTCTGGGCTGCGTCCTGGTCGTCCCCGGACTCGGCGAGCAGGCGGGCCGCGTACGCCCGAAGCAGGTCGTGCATGGCGAAGCGGCCCTCGCCGGCCGGGACGACGAGGTGGGCACGGGCGAGTTCGAGCAGGGCGCGACGGGCGGCGGCCACATCGAGATCGGCCGGTGCGGCCGCCGCGTACGCGTCGAAATCGGGACCGGGATGCAGGCCGAGCAGCCGGAAGACGCGCGCCGTGGCCGGCGGAAGCGACCGCAGGGACCACGAGAACACCGCCGCCACGGCCGAGCGCTGATCGCCGCCCGGGTCGAGCAGACCCAGCCGCTGCTGCTGATCGGCCAGCTCGGCGACCAGTTCGGCCAGCGTGCTGCCGGGCCGGGCCGCCGCCAGCTCGGCCGCCACGCGCAGGGCCAGTGGCAGCCGGGCGCACTGGTCGATCAGCGTCGCGGCGGCTTCCGGTTCCTCGCCGACCCGCGGGCCGATCAGGTGGCGCAGCAGCGCGGTGGCGTCGGCGACGGGCAGCAGGTCGAGGTCGAGGCGGTGCGCGCCGTCCCGCGCGACCAGCCCGGCCAGGCTGTCGCGGCTGGTCACCAGCGTGACGCAGTCGCCCGCGCCGGGCAGCAGCGGACGCACCTGATCGGCCGAGCCGGCGTTGTCGAGCACCACCAGCATGCGGCGGCGGGCCAGGTGGGTGCGGTAGCGGGCGGCCTGCTCGTCGAGCTCGAACGGGATCTCGGCCGGCGGCACGCCGAGCGCGGTCAGCATTCGGGCCAGGGCGTCGCCGGATTCGACCGGGCGGCCGGGGTCGTAACCGCGCAGGTCCACATAGAGCTGACCGTCGGGGAAGCGTTCCCGGGCGCGATGCCCCCACCGTACGGCCAAAGCGGTCTTGCCCACGCCGGCCGTGCCCGCGACCGCGCAAATGACCGCCGTGACTCCGCCGTTTTCCAGTACGTCGTCCAGGTGCGCCAGTTCGTCGGCCCTCCCGGTGAACCCGGTGACGTCGGCCGGCAGTTGAGCCGGAACGGGCCTTCCCTCCGCCGCCGGGGCGGGCGCCGGGGCACTCGTGGCGCTGGCGGTCAGCAGAAACGTCTCACGCTGCGCGCCCCGCAACGCGAAGGCGTCGGCCAGCAGCCGTACGGAAGCGGCCCGGGGAGCCCGCCGCCGATCCGCCTCCATCTCGCGGATCGTGCGCACGCTGACGCCGGTGCGCGCGGCCAGTTCCTCCTGGGTCAGCCCCAGCCGTCGCCGGTGCTCCGCGACCAGCTGCCCGAACATGCCAGCCAGTCTGCCAGCCCCAGGCAACGATAGAGATAAATGTCCGGCATGCGACGGCCTTTACTCGTACGCGTATACTCGCTTACGAGTAAGCGGCGGGCGGTGAGATGAAGAAGCGGAAGGTCGGCAACCTCATGGCGCTGGGGGTGTTGTCGGCCGTCGCGTATCGGGACATGCATCCGTACGAGATGGCCGGCACCCTGCGCAGCTGGGGAAAAGACCGCGACCTCGGCATCAAGTGGGGGTCGCTCTACACCGTCGTCCGCAATCTGGCCCGGCACGGGCTGATCGAAGAGGTGGGGAGCGTCCGCGACGGCCGCCGGCCCGAGCGCACGGTCTATCGCATCACCGACGCCGGCCGGGCCGAGCTCGTCGACTGGACGCGCGAGCTGGTGTCCACCGGCGAGCCCTTCCGGGCCGGGTTGTCCATGCTCTCAGCTCTGCCTCCGGACGATGCCGTCGCGCTGCTGCAACAGCGCGCCGACGCGATCGGGGAGCGGATCGAGGAGCTGCGGGCGCAACTCGAAGCGGAGACCACGCCCCGGCTCTTCCTGGTGGAGGTGGAGTACGACCTCGCCATGCTCACGGCCGAGGCCGCGTGGACGCGGGCGCTGATCGCCGAGATCACCGCCGGGACGTTCGCCGGGCTCGACGAGTGGCGGGAGTACCACAGATAACCCAAGAGCCCCGGTGACCTGCTGCAACAGGCCACCGGGGCGGAACCCCCTCGAGCAGTTCCGCGGAACGGACCCGGCCCGGAAGGTGGCAACCACAGGATATCCGGGTCCTGCCGCGGGGCGTCGCTCGCCGAACCGCGGAAGGCAGAACCATGTCCCAGGTACGTACGGCCGTCGTCATCGGCGGCGGCATTGCCGGGCCCGTCACGGCCCTGGCCCTGCGCAAGGCCGGCATCGACGTGTCGGTGCACGAGCGGTACGAGTCGTCGGCCGAGGGGCTGGGCGGCACGATCGCGCTCGCCCCGAACGGGCTGGCCGCGCTCGGCATCGTAGGTGCGGCGGCGGCCGTGGTCGCCGGCTCGCAGCCCGGTGAGCGGCAGGTCATGAGCATCGGGCGGCGCCGCGTCGCGCTGCCGGGGCTGGCCGATCAGGGGCCGTTGCACGTGGTTCGCCGGGGTGATCTCTACCGGATATTGCGCCAGCGGCTGGCCGAGGAGGGGGTGCCCGTCACGGGTGGGCGGCGGCTGACCGCCGTACGGGAAAGAACCGCGATTTTCGAGGACGGCTCGGAGGCGTCGGCCGATGTGCTGATCGGAGCGGACGGCGTGCACTCGGCCATGCGGCGGCTGATCGATCCCGACGCGCCGTCGCCGCGCTACACCGGCCTGCTCGCCTTCGAAGGGTTGTCGGCGGCCGAGGTCGACGCCGCGCCGGGCACGATGACCTTCGCGTTCGGCCGGCGCGCGTACTACCTCTACTGGCCGGCGCCGGGCGGGGGCACGACCTTCGGCATCAACCTGCCGCGCGACCGGCCACTGTCGACGGTTGAGGCCCGGACGATTCCGGACGCGGACTGGATGCGTACGCTGAGAACGGTCTACGCCGACGACGACCCGGGCGCCGAACTGCTGGCCCGGACGAGCGATCTGCAGGTCAACGGCGCGCTTTTCATCATGCCGCCGGTGCCGCGCTGGCATCGCGACCGCATGGTGCTGGTCGGCGACGCGGTCCACGCCCCGTCCAACACCTCCGGTCAAGGGGCCAGTCTGGCCGTCGAGAGCGCCGTCGAGCTGGCCCGGTGTCTGCGTGACGCTCCCGGTTTCGAGCAGGCTTTCCTCCGGTACGAGTCACTGCGCCGGCGCCGCGTGGAGCGGATCGCCGCTCAGGCGGCCCGGGTCAACCACGCCAAGATCCCCGGCCCGGTGGTGAAAGCTCTGCTGCCCATGCTGATCCCGCTCTTCATGTCGCCCGAGCGCACGCTGGGGCCGGTGCAGCGCTACCGCATCGACTGGGACCAACCGGCGTTGCGTTAGCGGCTGTCGCGGCGGGCCTGGCGGCGGGCGCCGGTGGCCCGGGTCGACGCGCGCTGCTTGGGCAGGCCGGCGTGGTCGGGCTGGCGGTCGGTGCGCTGGGCGGCCCGGGTCTGGGTGCGCGGCCGGGGCGGGCCGGGCGGCTCGACGTTGCCGGGCTGCTGGGCCTCGGCCAGGCGTTCCGCCCGCAGAGCCTCGACGCTGGCCCGGGCCGCGGCCGCCACCGCCTCGCTGACCCGGGCCAGCGCGTCCTCGAAGACTTCGGCCTTGGCCCGGCTGCGGGTGTTCTTCGGGTACGCCCGGCCGCGGGCGCCGATCTCACCGACGCGGGCGGCGGCCTGACGCCGATACACCTTCTGATGTTTGTTGCGGGCCCGGCGGATGCGGTTGTGCACCTCGAGCAGCCCGTCCTCGTCGAGGCCGGCCAGGTTCGCCGGCTCGGCCTCGCGGAAGAGCAGCAGCTCCGTCTCGGTCAGCGAATTGACCATGCCCGCTTGATCGGTCATCAGCCGAGCATCCTCCCTCGGAGTCCTACACCGCCTCACCCGTTTCGGATGAGAGCGCGGCCCCGGCCAGGTGGTAGAGGCCTTCGTCGTGCAGGATGCGAACCAGTTCGGCGTACGGTTCGAGGTGGCCTGCATCAGTGGCTGCTCGGCAGTAGTCCTGCGCCCGCTCGTCGTCCTGCCGCCGGACGGCAAGCACCGCCAGGTTGATGAACCCGTAGGTGTTGCCGGCCTCGGCCGCCTCGAGGTAGCGGGCCTCGGCCCCGGTCAGGTCGCCCTCGTTCTCGAGCAGCAGGCCGAGACCGATCAGAGCAGACGTGCTTCCCCACTTGATGGCCCGGTCGAAGTGCTTGACGGCGGCGGCTCGATCGCCCCGGTCGGCGGCGACCTCGCCGAGTGCGGCTTCGGCGTTGGGGAAACGAGCCTTGGCGGCGACCCGGAAGTTGGCCTCGGCCAGATCCTTCTCGCCGCGTTGCCACTGCAGGGCGCCGATGTCGATCAGCGCGCCCGCGTGCCCGGCGTCGGCCGCCTGCCGGTACAGCGACTCCGCTCTCTCGGTGTCGCCCGCCTCGAGCCGCAAGGCAGCCAGCCCGTACCAGCCCAGGCCGTGGCCGGCGTCGGCGGCATTACGGTAGGCCGTCTCGGCGTACGCGGTGTCGCCCATGTCGTGCAGGATGAAACCGAGTTGCGCGTACGCCTCGGCGGAACCGCGCAGGGCCGCACGCTGATACAGGCCGCCGGCCACGGCGAGATCCCCTTCGTCCCGCGCCCGCTCGGCGGATCGCAGCAACCCGTAGTTGTCGTCCCCGTCCGTACCCGATTCGCCGGTCGTCCCGAACAGCAGGTCGGCCAGGCCGAACGAGTGGCTCTTCCACTGCAGGCAGGGGCCCTTGCGCATCATGTCGAGGTTGAGCCGCCGGGCCGCCTCGACCACGCCGTCGACCTCGAGCAGCCGCAGGAAGTTCCGGGCGCCCTCGACTTCCAGCCGCAGCACGCCCGGCCGAACCGCGTACCCGCGATCGTCGACAAAAGCAGCTTCGAAGGCCTCGGCCGGATTCGGCCAGTGCCGCAGCATCGTCGCCCGGTCGACGTTGAGCGAGAAGATCGTCCGGTGCTGCTGGTCGACCGGCGCGTGGACGAACAGCGTCTCCAGCGAATGCACGGTCACGGTCATCATGCGCGGATACGAGTTCTTGTTGGTGTCGGGCGCGGCGCTGACCGACCAGCGCGAGAACTCGGTCCGCTGGGGCGCCGGCATGGTCCAGGCCAAATAACGACGTACGGCGGGCAGCACCGCCGCGAGGCGGGAGTCAGCGGCGAGGCGGTCGAACCGGACCCGGTTGGCCCGGCGCACCTGGGCGTTGTCCTCGCGTACGTCATCGCCGAAGCCATCCGACGCCGCCGACGCCAACCAGCCCTGCTGCTCGGCCGGCGACAAGATCTCGTCCAGCGCACTCGCGCCGAGCCGGCCGGACGCGTGATCACGGGAGGTCGCGACTGTCATGGTCCTTCAGTCGGCCGCCTCGGGTTCGATATGAGGAACGGTAGGGTCGGGCGGTGTTTCCCAGTCCCCGGTGGCGGCAGCTGATCGACGAGCGGACCCAGGAAGCGGTCACCGTCCTGGGGGAGATTCCTGGCGTGCACGGCTTCGTGGTCGGCGGCAGCGTCGGGCGGGGCGAGCCGTGGCCGATGTCGGACATCGACCTGCTGCCGGTCTACGACGATCCGGCGGCGGCCGCCGAGACCGCGGCGGGTCAGGCCGCGATGGTCGACTGGTGGGCCGGCTCGGGCCGCGCACAGACCCTCGACCTGGCCTGGATTGCCTTCACCGTCAACGAGATCCAGGACGTCATGGCGGCCGGACCGGAGGCGCTGGCCGCGCGCATCACCGGTGACCTGCGGTGGTTCCACGGGATCGACAAGGCGTACGGCGGTCGCGCGGGCCGACCCGATGACGAGCTGACTACCGCGTTCGTCGAGTGGATCACCGAGGTGCGCTTTCACCCGGCCGTGATGACGGCCCGGGTCGCCGAGTGGCGGCGGCAGGCGCTGGCCGCCGCCGAGCTGGCGGACGATCCCGATCCGTCGGCCGCGACCAACCACCTGCGGGAATCGGCCCGCGCCCTGCGCATGCAGGTGCTGGAGAGCTGGGGCGAGCGCCTCGGCTCGATGGGCCGCGAATGGACCCGGTTCGAGCGCCTGGCCGCCCGGCACGACCGCAGCGATCTGGCCGAGCGGATCGCCGTGCTGGCCGGGGCCGACGTGCCGACGGCGGCGCGCCGGGCCGAGAGCGCGCCGCTGTGGCTGCGGGAGCGGATCGAGCTGTGCCGGACCGCCCGCGCGGCCGTGGGGGAGCAGGTCACCGACGGTGAGAATGCGCGGGATCAGCACGCCGCGTACGCCCTGCATGTCGCCCGCAAGCGGCCCGACCTGGATGGGCCGTGGACCGGGACGCCCGAGCCGCACCTCGACACGTACCGGGCCGAACTGCTCCGTGTGATCGAGCTGACGGCCGGTGGGGTATAGAACAGCCAGCAACGACAGCCGACCATAAGGAATGACCGTGAGTGACGAACCGCTGTACTCCATGCTGGGTTTCACCGATTCGGAGTGGGGGCTGCTCGTCGGCCTGCCGCAGTCGGTGCTCACCGCGGCCAGCGCCGCCACCCCCGACAGCTCCCGCAAGACCCGCGCCGAGACGGCGGCCGGTCTGGACGAGATCTCCGACGCCCGCGCGTCGGCCAGCCCGCTGGTGGCGGCCGTGGCCAACGCCATCATGTCCCGGGCGGGCGACCCCGAGCTGGGCGAGGAGCCCCCGGTGATCGAGCCGAGCGACCCCATCGCGTACGCCGAGGACGTGCTGGGCCGGGCCGTCGAGGCCAACGCCCTGCTGGTCGCCAAGGCCGAGCGGGCCGACGCCGAGACCTACAAGCACTGGCTCGTCGAGATCGCCGAGAACGTCGTCGGCGCGGCCTCCACCGGCGGCGTCCTCGGCATCGGCGGCGAGACGGTCACCGACACCGAGCGGGCCTTCCGCGACGACCTCGCCAAGGCCCTGTCCGACTGAGCACGGCCCCCAGCGCGCGCCGGCGCCCGTTACGGTTCCAGCCATGGACATCGACGGGCGCCGCTTCGCTCTCCACCAGTGCGGTGATCCGCACGGTTTCCCGCTCTTCGTGCACCACGGCACGCCCGGCTCGCGGCTCGCGTCCGCTTTGATCGACGAAACCGCGAGCAAATTCGGCGTACGGATAATTTCTTTCGATCGGCCCGGGTACGGCGACGCCCCGCTCACCCCGCCCAGCCTGGCCTCCGTCGGGGCCGACACGCTCGCCGTCGCCGACGCCCTGGGTATCGACCGGTTCGCCGTGGCCGGTGTCTCCGGCGGCGGCCCGTACGCGCTGGCCACGGCCCTGGCCGGTCCCGGGCGGGTGACGTCGGTGGCCGTCGTGGCGGGCATCGGGCCGATCCGCGTGATCAAGCCGCACGACCCGGACGACCCCGAGCGCGAATACCTCGCCCGGGCCGACGCCGGCGACGTGGACGGCGCCCTGGCCTCGTTCCGGTCCGACCTGGCGGCCGACCTCGGCGACATCCCGGCCATCGGGGACGACACCGCCCGCATCGAGGCGTACCTCGAGGGAGCCCCGCCGAACGACTTCGCCTGGCTCGACGCCGAAAAGAAGGTCTGGTGGGGCCGGGACCTGCGCGAGGCCACCCGGCGGCTGGACGGGTACGCCCGCGACAACGTGGCCTGGGGCTGCGACTGGGACATCGACGTCACCGCCGTGACCGTGCCGGTGCGGCTCTACTACGGCGACGACGACCGGCTCGTGCCCCCGTCGCACGGCCGCTGGCTCGCCGAGCGGATCCCCGGCTCGGTGCTGATGACCATCCCCGGCGCGGGCCACGGCACGGCGGCCTTCGGACGGTGGGACGACATCCTGCCCGCCCTGGTCCGCGATCGGGGCGAGCCGACGTAGGGTCGGGGCATGGTCGTCGACGAGTACGTCCGCGGCCGGCCCGCGGCCGCGCTCGCGCCGTTCGTCGCGGGCTATTCGGGCTACCGGCAGCGCGGGGTCGCGCCGATGCGTCACCTCGGGCTGCCCTCGCCGTACCTGACCATGATTTTGACGATGGACGAGCCGCTGGTCATGGCCGCGCACCCGGATCCGCGGCAGCCGCCCGGCAGCTACGACTCGCTGATCGGCGGCCTGCACCTGACGCCGGCGGTGATCGTGCACGAGGGCCGGCAGTCGGGGGTGCAGGTGGCGTTGCGGCCGCTCGGGTGCCGCGCTCTGCTCGGTGTGCCGGCCGCGGAGCTGGTTGGGCTCGACGTCGACGCTTCGGCCCTGCTCGGCTCGACGGTGGTGGCGCAACTGCGGGAGCGGCTTTGTTTGGCGGCGGACTGGCCGAGCCGGTTCGCGGTGGTCGACTCAGTTCTGCGCGCTCACCTGCGCGGCGACAAATCGGTCAAACCCGAGGTCGCCTACGCGTACGGGTCAATCGTTTCTGGCCAGTCGGTCAAGTCGGTGGCGGCCGAGGTGGGGTGGAGCGACCGCCATCTGACCAACCGCTTCCGGGCCGAGGTCGGGTTGCGCCCCAAAGAGACGGCCCGCGTGGCCCGCTTCGACCGCGCCCGCCGCGCCCTGCATCCGGGCACGCTCATCGGCGACGTGGCGGCCGCCCACGGCTACGCCGACCAGTCCCATCTCGTACGCGAATTCCGCGCGCTGGCCGGCTGCACCCCGTCCGAGTGGATCTCCGAACAGTTCGATTTCATCCAAGCCGTACAGCTGGAACCCGCGCACGATGGGCAGCATGACTGACTCAAAGACCCCACCCCCGCAGGTGTGGCCCACGCTGCGGGCCACCGACGCCCGCGCCCTGATCCGCTTCCTGGTCGACGCGTTCGGCTTCGAAGAGGTAGTCGTCCACGGCGCCGGCGACCGCGTCGAACACGCCCAGCTGGCCTGGCCCCTCGGCGGCGGCATCATGCTCGGCTCCGACCGCGGCGACCCGAACGACGCGTGGCCCCTCAAGCCAGGCACCTTCGGCGCGTACGTCGTAGCCGACGACATCGACGCCCTGCACGACCGAGCAGTCAAGGCCGGCGCCGAAATCCTCGAAGCTCCCTACGACACCGACTACGGCTCCCGCGACTTCCGAGCCCGCGACCCCGAAGGCAACCTCTGGTCCTTCGGCACCTACCGAGGCGAGCCTCGCAGCTGACGCACCCGTCAGAAGCGGAGAACGCGGGCGGCCAGGGCGTCCTTAGCGTGGGGCCACTCGTCGTCGAGCATGGCGTAGACGACCGTGTCCCGCCAGGAACCGTCAGCACGGCGGCGGTGCTTGCGCAGGACGCCCTCGCGGACGGCGCCCAGCCCTTCGATGGCCGCCTGCGCCCGGGTGTTGCGGATGTCGGTGACCCAGGCGACGCGGACCGCGCCCAGCGTCTCGAAGGCGTAGCTCATCAGCAGCAGCTTGGCCTCGGCGTTGAGGCCGGCGCCCCACCAGCGCCGGCCGAGCCAGGTGTAGCCGATCGTGAGCGACCGCTGCAACGGGTCCAGGTCGCCCAGCGACGTGGTGCCGGCGAACGCGCCGGTGACCAGGTCGATCTGCGCGTACGGCAACCGCCGCCCCTGGGCTCGGCCGTGCAGCGCGTTCCGGATGTGCCCGGCCGTGTCGTCCACTGTGACCGGTGGCGTGAGCGCTCCGCCGGCCGGGCTCTGCCATCGAAAAATGGCGGCGCTCTCATCGGCGCTGCCGGTGGCCGCGAGGTAGCCGGGCGCGTGCTCGATCGTCAGCGGTTCCAGGCGCATGAGCCGACCGGCCAGGACCGGCATGGCGTACCAGAGTCCGTCATCCGTCACCACCACATGATCTCGCACGACCGTCTTCAGCGAGGCTTCGTCAGTGCTGTTCGGTCATGAGGGCGAAAGCCAGCAACCCGGTGGCGCTGAAGTCGATCGACGGTTCGGTGTTGGCCGAGATTCGGCTGTCGTCAGTGAAGTGCGTGTCGTCGCGGTCGAAGGGGGCGAACGCATCGTTCCGGCACGTCGCCGGGCCGCTGGTGGCTTGCAGTTCGTGGACGCGGTCGGCCTTGTTGGGCCCGTTCACCACGGCGCCGGTCATGGTCAGTCCGGGCTCCTCGGTTCTTGTCAGCGTGGCGATCTGGTCGTGCGGGCAGCGCGGATAGGTTGTGCCGACGCCGACCATCATCGAGGTGCCCCAGCCGTTGACGCCCAGGACGACGCCGCGCTGGGCGGTCGCGAAGGCGGCGTACCGCTTGTCACCGGAGACGTGTTCGTACAGTTCGGCGGTGGCCGCGTAGCCGAGCTGACGGGCGGCGTAGTCGGAGCCGCCGGTGCCGGCCGCGGCGCCCATCGGGTTGCCGGCCGCGGCCCGCACCCCGGCGTCGAGGCGCCGGCGCATGTCCTGAAGAAGATCGTCACCGCCGCCGAGCAGCCGGATGATCTCCGCGTCGGCCAGCGCGCCGACGTCATAGACGCTGAGGGCCCCGCCGCGGCCGGCGTTCACCCGCGCCCACGTCGAGGCGGTATCGGACCATTTCTCCGTACGGGAGTCTCCGAGCACCCGCCCGGCCAGGGCCAGTTCGGCCGCGCCGAAGGCCAAATCATCGGTCCACTGGTCCTCCGGATAGAAGCTGTGCGGTTCCGCGGTGACCAGCTCACCGACATCTTCCGTACGGGCCAGCTCGAAGACGCTCGCCGCCGCGTCGAGATGCTTCCGCGCCCGATCCGGCTGCTTCGCCGCTTCGACCTGCGCGGCCAGGGCGAAGGCGGCAGCGACCCGACCGGCCAGGTTCGGGCTGATCATCTCGCCCGGGGCAGCAGCGCGGAACACCGGACGGTAACGCTGGTAGTAGCGTTCGTCGCCCGGCTGGACGTCGAGCTGGTCGTCGGCTTCGGGCAGCCGCCAGGTGTCATGGTCGCCGAGGAAGCCGCCGGCCTCGCTCCCACTGCCGATGCCGACCTGCGTGTAGAGCACCTTGGCGCCGGCGTCCCACATCTTCTCGAGCCAGGCGATGCCGTGCTCGGTCTCGGCAACCAGCCCGTCGGAGACCAGGCCGTCGCGCCGGGCGATCAGCATGGCGCTCACCGCGTACGCGGTCGTGTGGGTGAACTTGAGGAAGTCACCGGCGTCGTACCAGCCACCCTCGACGTCGACCGGTCCGCCCACCGGCGCCAGACCGGCGGCCGCGCGCCCCGACTCGTCGAACGATGGACGCTCGTACACCGTGGCCGCGCGGTCGGCGAGGTGAGCGGGCTGGCGTCCCCACCGGCTCGGCACCTGGTCCGCGCCGTCCCGGTGATTCTGGAAGTAAGACAACGCATAGCGGGCCGGCGGCCCCAAGACTTCGGCGGCGGGCCCGACACGAAACGGCGGCGACTCGGCCCGTACGGCGCCTTCGACGCGGACCCGGTAAACGCCGTGCTTCTCGAGTCCGCTCAGGTCGATCGGCCGCACGTCCGGAAATCGCGCGTTCCACGGGCCCCGATTGGCCCCCGCCTTCGTTCTCCAGACCTGTTTCCCGTACGCATCCAGCACCGTGACGCGTACGTCGGACGCGTCACGCGGCGACAGCAGATACGCGATCTTCGTCTCGCCCGGCGCAAAGCCCACCTGGTCGACGCGAACGAAAGCTTCCACCGCCGAGCCCCGATCACAGGCCGCGCCCCCGCCGACAAGAAGTGTTCCGAAAAGCAGAATGCCCAGCACACGGCGGCCCGAAGTCCTCACCGGCAAGAGTCTCTATCGCCCCGGAGTTGCCAAGCCGGACGAGCGGTGCGGAGCGTGACGCCGCTCCGAACTCACCTCACCTTGTCCGCCGATGGCGGGACGACCAGTCCGGTCTCGTAGGCGATCACCACCAGCTGGGCCCGGTCGTGCGCGCCGAGCTTGGCCATCGTCCGGTTGACGTGGGTCTTGACCGTGTGCGGGCTGACCACCAGACGATCGGCGATGTCGTCGTTGGACAGGCCCGCGCCGACCAGGGCCAGCACCTCGCGTTCGCGCTCGGTGAGCGCGCCGAGCCGGGCCGGCGGGATCAGCCGCGCCGGATCCGGGCGGGACAGGAACCGGCTGATCAGGCTGCGCGTCGCGGCCGGGGTGAGCAGGGCGTCGCCGCGGTGCACGACGCGGATGGCGTCGAGCAGTTGCTCCGGTTCGGCGCTCTTGCCGAGGAAGCCGCTGGCGCCGTTACGCAGGGCGGCGAACACGTACTCGTCGATCTCGAACGTGGTCAGGATCAGCACGTGGACCCCGGCCAGGTCGTCGTCGGCGGTGATCAGGCGGGTGGCGCCGAGCCCGTCGAGTTCCGGCATCCGGATGTCCATGAGTACGACGTCGGCGCGTTCGCTGCGGGCCAGGGCGACCGCCTCGGCCCCGGTGCGGGCCTCGCCCACGACCGCCAGGTCGGGCGCCGAGCGTACGAGGGTGGCGAACCCGGCCCGTACGACGGGCTGGTCGTCGGCGATCACGACGCGGATCATGCTGTCGCACCGCCTGGCAGGGTCGCGGTGACCAGGAAGCCGCCCGCCGGTCGGGGCTCGGCCCGCAGCGATCCGCCGACGGCGGCCACCCGTTCGCGCATCCCGGTGATTCCGTGGCCCGGTGCCGCCACCACCGGCTCGCCGTCGTTCTCGATGGCGAGGGTCAGGTCGCCCCGATGTGGGCCGACGGTGATCCGGACGGGTTCGCCGGGCGCGTGCTTGCAGGCGTTGGTCAGCGCCTCCTGGATCACGCGGTAGGCCGTGAGGTCGACCGGCCGGGACAGGCTCATGGGTTCGTGCCGCAGATCGATCCGAAGACCGGTTCGGCGGTACGAGTCGAGCAGGTCGCCCAGCCCGTCCAGGCCCACCGTGGGTTCGGCCGGGGCGAACGGCTCGCCCGGCCGGCGCAGCAGTCCGACCGAGTCGCGCAGCTCTTCCAGCGCCGCCCGGCTGCCGTCGCGGACGTGCCGCAGGGCCTCGCGCACCTCGGGCGGCGGGTCGCTCAGCAGGTGGGCGGCCACGCCGGCCTGCACGTTGATCAGGGCCAGTTGATGGCCGACGCTGTCGTGCAGGTCGCGGGCGATCCGCAGCCGCTCCTCGGCTACCCGTCGTTGCGCGTCCAGTTCGCGGCCGTGTTCGCTCTCGGCCAGGAAGCGGCGGTGGTGCCGAGCGGCCGTGCCGGCGGCCACCGCGAGCGCGCCCAGCGCGACCAGGGTCAGATTCTCCGGCCCCAGCACGCGGTTCGGCGCGAGGGTGTGGATCGCGCCGATCGCCAGCACGACCACGCCGGCGAGCAGCAGGGAGCGGTGCCGGTCCGAATGCTCGGTCGCCGTGTACAAGGCGACCAGCGGAGCGCTCACGGCAAGGATCCCGTTCTCACCGCGGTAGCGGAACATGTACAGCTCAGCCGCGACGGTGCAGACGACCAGGACCGTGTACGGCAGACGGCGGCGCAGCAGCAGCGGCGCGGCCGCGGCGGCGGCCAGCAGCACCGACAGCCCGTCGTGCAGGTGATTGCCGCCGGCCGTGCCGAGCAGGGTGGCGAGAAAGACCGCGCCCGCGACGGCGGCATCGGCGATGGCCATGAGCCCACCGTACGGACGTGTCCGCCGCGGCACGATACCGCCGATGCGGTACGTCGAAGATGCCGCCGCGAGGTGACGAGAAGGATCTTTCCTCCGGCCACAGTCGAGGGTCATGAGCACTGTGAGAGCAGCCGGCCTGACCAAACGATTCGGCACCGTGGACGCCGTGCGGGAATTGGATTTCAAGGTGACACCCGGCATCACCGCCTTTCTCGGCCCCAACGGCGCCGGCAAGACCACGACGCTGCGCATGCTGCTCGGGCTGATCCGCCCGACCTTCGGCACGGCGACGATCGACGGCAAGCGGTACGCCGAGCTGCGCCATCCCCGGCGTGTCGTCGGGGCCGTTCTCGAGGCGACCGGCTTCCACCCCGGCCGCACCGCGCGCCGGCACCTCGAGATCCTTGCCGTCGCGGGTGGCCTGCCGTTGGCCCGCGTCGATCAGGTGCTGGACCAGGTCGGCCTCACCGACGCGGCACGACGGCGAGCCGGCGGTTTCTCGCTCGGCATGCGGCAGCGGCTCGGGCTGGCCGGCGCCCTGCTCGGCGATCCGGGAGTGCTGATTCTCGACGAGCCGGCCAACGGCCTCGACCCGGCCGGCATGGCCTGGCTGCGCGGCCTGCTCCGGGGCTTCGCCGGTCAGGGCCGTACGGTGATCGTCTCCAGCCACGTGCTGGCCGAGGTCGCGCAGACTGCCGACCGGGCGGTGGTGATCAGCGGCGGCCGGCTGCGCTACTGCGGGCCCCTCGAAGGAATGTCGGAGGACGGGCTCGAGGCCGGGTTTCTGCGCCTGACCGAGGAGGCCCAGCGATGACGGTCCGGGCCGAGATCCGCAAGCTTCTCACCACCCGTACGCCACTCATCCTGTTCGCCGCGGCGCAACTGCTCGTGGTGGCCGGCATCTCCGGGGTGCTGGCCCGCCGCGACAACGTCGGCGACGCGGCGACCCAGCGGGACGCGGTCGCCCACATCGGACTGGTCTCGATCTTCGCGCTGATCCTCGGCATCATGGCCGTCGCCGGCGAACACCGGCACCGCACGATCACCGACACCTACCTCACGACCCCCGACCGGGCCCGGGTCGTGCTGGCCAAGCTCGGCGTCACCACCGTCGCCGGCCTGGTCTTCGGTGTCGCCGCCGCGGTGGTCGCCCTGGCGTCCGCCGCCGTGTGGCTGGCGGCCCGGAACGAGTCGCCGGCCCTCGGCTCGGGCGATCTCTGGCCGACCATCGCCGGCGGCATCGTGTGGAACGCGCTTTTCGCCGCCATCGGCGTCGGCGTCGGCGCCCTGATCACCAACCTGATCGGCGCGATCGCGGCCGCCCTGGGCTGGCTCGCCGTGGTCGAGGGCATCGTCGCGCAGCTCGTGGGCGATCCCGCGAAGTGGCTGCCGTTCGCCCTCGGCTCGGCTCTCGACGCCCTGCCCACCGCCACCGACGGGCCTCCACAGTGGCTGGCCGGTCTCGTGCTGGCCGGTTATGCCGCCGCCTTCGCGGTGGCGGCGACGCTGACCACGGTGCGGCGGGATGTCACCTGAGGGCGGACGCCCGCACCGCCGACAGCGTCGGGGCCCTGCTCGACCTGGCCCCGGAACAGGCCACCCGCGTCGCGCCGACGGCGCCGAGCGGGTAGTGCCCGTCTCAGTGATCGTCGGCCTCAACGGCTTGCGCCTGCTCTCCGGCCGGGCGTGGCGCCGTGCTACCAACGAGGCCGGGTCCGCCGGCAGCTGACCTGAGCGTCAGCCACGAACCTGGGGCATGGCGGTCACTGGGCGGTCAGCAGTTCGTTCTCTTTCACGACCGGGACCGAGAGGGTCTTGTAGCCGACCTCGTCGAACAGCACCGTCATGCGGTCTTCTTCGTAGCTCATCACCGTGCCCGGGCCCCACTCGGCGTGGCGGACCTTGGCGTGGATGGGGAAGGGCTCGTCGGTGGTGGCCTCGACTGTTTCGGCGGCGGTGCCTTCGGCGCAATTGTCGCAGTGGCCGCACGGCTTGGGCAGGTCTTCGCCGAAGTAGGCCAGCAGCGTCTGGGTCCGGCAGGCCCGGGTCTCGGCGAAGCCGCGCATCATGTCGGTGCGGGAACGGGAGACCACCTGCTGGCGCTCGTGTTCCTTGACCGCGGCGGTCGCGGCGGCGGCGGGCAGGGGTGCGAAGACCGGCGTGGTCACCTTGGTGCCGTGGCCGGTGGTCACCGCTCCGACCTGCTCCAGCAAGTTCAGGTACGAGCCGAGCTTGCGCGGGCCCAGGCCGGTCTTCTCTTTCAGCGCCGTCTTGGTCTGCGGGCCCGAGCGCACGGCCGCGGCCAGCTCGCGCAGTTCGACCTCGTCGGGGGCGCCGCCGGTGAAGAAGCGCTGGATCGCTTCGTCCTCGGCCCGCCACAGCAGCAGCGCCTGGGCCGGGTCGTCGTCGCGGCCGGCCCGGCCGATCTCCTGGAAGTAGCTGTCGGGGGAGTCGGGCAGGGCCATGTGGGCCACCCAGCGGATGTTGGGCTTGTCGATGCCCATGCCGAAGGCCGACGTGGCCACCATGATGTCGATCTTGTCGGCTGTGAAGGCCTCGTGCTTCTGCTCGCGGGCGCCCGCGGCCATGCCGCCGTGGTAGAAGTCGGCCGGGTAGCCGGAGTCGGTCAGGCGCTCGGCCAGCTCCTCGGCCGCGCGCCGGGTCGCGACGTAGATGATGCCGGGCCGCGGCGCCTCGTCGAGCAGGGCGGTGAGCCGGCGCCACCGGTACGACTCGTCGGGGCAGTACGCCACCTCGAGGAACAGGTTGCGCCGGTCGAGACCGGAGACGTGGATCTCGGGGTCCTTGAGCTGCAGCCGCTCGATGATGTCGTCGCGGACCGGCGGCGAGGCGGTGGCGGTCAGCGCGAGCACCGGCGGCCGGCCCAGGCCCTTGATCATGTCGCCCAGGGCCAGGAACTCGGGCCGGAAGTCGTGGCCCCAGGCCGAGATGCAGTGCGCCTCGTCCACCGCGACCAGGCCCGGCTTGAGCGCCTTGACCTCGGCCAGGCGTTCGGGGTCGCTGAGCTGTTCGGGCGTGATGAAGAGGAACTCCGCCCGGCCCTCGCGGATCTCGTTGATCGCCTCGCGCTGCTGGGCCGGCGTCTCGGCCGAGCTGACCCGCACCGCGCGGATCTTCGGGTCGTCACGCTCGTTGAGCGCGGCGATCTGATCCTGCTGCAGGGCCAGCAGCGGCGAGACGACCACGGTGGGGCCGGGCAGCAGGACGGCCGGGATCTGGTAGATCGCCGACTTGCCGGCTCCGGTGGGCAGCACGACCAGGGCGTCACGACGCCGCAGCACGGCGCGCATCGGCTTGAACTGGCCGGGGCGCAGGGAAGGCCACCCGAAGTGGCGCCGGGCTACCTTGCGCAGTCGAGGACCGTACACGGGAATCTTCATCGAGCGGCCAAGGTGCCCGGACGCCGGTGGGGGCAAACGCTCACGAGAGTTTCGGAAGGATCTCGTTCTGGTACAGGTCGAACAGGCCCTGGTAGTTGGGGCCGGTGTTCGCCACGTACACCTCGTCGAACCCGGCCTGCCGGTATTTGTCGAGCATCTCGAGGTGGGCGGCCGGGTCGTTGCCGCACACGAACGACTCTTTCACCATGTCCTGCGTGACGAGCTGCGACGCCTGCTCGAAGTGCTTCGGCGTGGGCAGCACCTGGGAGAGCTCGCCGGGCACGCCGCTGTTGGGCCATTTCTCGTACGCGATCCGGGCCCCCTCCTCCTCGGTGGCCGCGAACGCCGCCTTGAAACCGGCTTGGGCCACCCGCTTGCCGCCGCCGTTCTCGCGGAAGCGCTGCACCAGTTCGCCGTCGGGCATCGTGCTGACGTAGCCGTCGCCGATGCGGGCGGCCACGTCGACCGCCTTGGGGCCGAACCCGGAGACGAGGATTTCGACCGGCGCCTCGGGCAGGGTGTAGACGCGGGCGTTCTCCACTGTGTAGTGCTTGCCGCGGTACGAGTAGTTGCCGCCCTGCCACAAGCCCCGCATGATCTCGACCGCCTCTTCGAGCATTTCCAGGCGTACGTCGGCCTCGGGCCACGCATCGCCGAAGATGTGCTCGTTGAGGGCCTCGCCGGTGCCGATGCCGAGCCGGAACTTGCCCTTGGTCAGCACCGCGCTGGTGGCTGCGGCCTGGGCGATGACCGCCGGGTGGATGCGGACCGTGGGGCAGGTGACCGCGGTCGTGATGGGCAGGCCGGTGGCCTCGCTGAGCGCGCCGATCATCGACCAGACGAAGGCGCTCTGGCCCTGGGCGTCCACCCACGGGTGGTAGTGGTCCGAGATCCACAGCCCGGTGAAGCCGGCGCGCTCGGCGCCGCGGGCCTGCTCGAGAAGTTCGGCGGGGGTGTATTCCTCGCAAGACAGGAAGTATCCGATGCGCATGGGCCCGGACATACCCCTATTTCTTGCCCCCGAACATGCGGCGGATGGCCCAGATGAGCAGCAGGAACGCCAGCGCGACGCCGAGCAGGCGGACGGCGTGCACCTCGGACCAGTCGACGGTGGCGGCGGCGAGCACGGTGGGGGTCACGCACGCATCGTATAGAGCGGGCTTAACCCAGAGCTAATAGAAAGGTTTGTTGACTGAAACAGGTCGGGGGTGTGACCATGGGATCCGCATACACGGGGGGCGCGCTCCCAACCAGCGCGCCGGGACGTCACCGGAGGTACGGGGGCCTATGCCGAACCATGGCGAATTGCCGGAACTCGCCGCGGCGGTGCTGCAGCCGGGATTCGCCGGCGCCACCGCGCCCGACTGGGTCCGGCGGTGGCTCGGCGAGGGTCTGGGCGGCGTCGCGCTGTTCGCGCGCAACGTCGAATCGCCCGCTCAGGTGGCGGCGCTCACCGCACAGCTGCGGGCCGAACGGCCCGACGTGCTGGTGGCGATCGACGAGGAGGCCGGCGACGTCACCCGGTTCGAGTCGCGGCAGGGCAGCTCCCGACCCGGCAACCTGGCCCTCGGGGCCATCGACGACATCCGGCTGACCGAGGAGGTGGCCCACGACCTGGGCTGCGACCTGGCCAACGCCGGCATCACGCTCGACTACGCGCCCGACGCCGACGTCAACAGCAACGCCGCCAACCCGGTCATCGGGGTGCGGGCCTTCGGCGCCGAGACCCAGCTGGTGGCCCGGCACACGGCCGCCTTCGTGCGCGGCCTGCAGGCGGCCGGCGTGGCCGCCTGCGCCAAGCACTTCCCAGGTCACGGCGACACCAGCGTCGACTCGCACCACGACGTGCCGCTCATCGACCGCGACCGCGCCCAGCTCGAGGAATGTGAGCTGGTGCCGTTCCGCGCGGCCATCGCGGCCGGCGTTCAGGTGATCATGACCGGGCATCTGCTCGTTCCCGCGTACGACAAAGAGCTGCCGGCCACGCTGAGCCGCCCCATCCTCACCGGGCTGCTGCGCGAGGAGCTCGGGTTCGACGGGCTCATCGTCACCGACGGCATCGAGATGCAGGCCGTCCGCCGCCGCTACGGGCTGGCCGGCGCGACCGTCAAGGCGCTCGCGGCCGGGGCCGACGCGATCTGCGTGGGCGGCGACCACGCCGACGAGCAGACCGCCGTGCTGCTGCGGGACGCGATCGTGGCCGCCGTGCGCTCCGGCGAACTGCCCGAGGAGAGGCTGCGGTCGGCGGCCGACCGGGTGCGCCGCCTCGGGCAGTGGACCACCGCCACCCAGACCGCCACCGGCGCCCGGGCCATCGCCGACGCCGCTCCCGAGGTGGCCGTGCTGCCGCACGCCGCCGGGGTCGGCTTCGACGCGGCCCGCCGGGCGGTGCGGGTGACCGTGGCCGAGGGCGCCGCTCCGCTGCCGGTCGACGGCCCGGCCCACGTGGTCGAGTTCGCCCCGCCGCGCAACATCGCCATCGGCGCCGAGACCCCGTGGGGGCTGGGGACGCCGCTCGACGAGCTGCTGCCCGGCACCACCTCGGTGCGGCTGACCGAGGACGAGCTGGGAGCCGACCCGGCGGCGACCGTGCTCGACGGCTCGGCCGGGCGCCCGCTGGTGCTGGTGGTGCGCGACGTTCACCGGCACGCGTGGCTGGCCGATGTGCTGAACGGGGTGCTGGCCCAGCGGCCGGACGCCATCGTGGTCGAGATGGGCGTGCCCGAGACCGTGCTGGGCGCGATCCACATCGCCACCTTCGGCGCCACCCGCGCCTGCGGCCAGGCCGCGGCCGAGCTGATCGCGGGCACCCGCGTGCCCGCGCCGGCCCCGCAGCCACTGGCGGCCTAGAACCCCGGTCGCCGGCGGTCAGGGCGGGGGGGTAGGGCCTGTCCTGCCGGTCACGCGGGGCTGCGGCGAGGCCCAGGCGGCGCCTGACGTCGGCCGCAGAACGGCCACATACAACCCCGGTATGCGACCGCTCTGCGGCCGACGTCAGCCACCACCTGGACCGCGCCTCGCTCCCACGTGACCGGCAGGACAGGCCCTATCCGCCGGCGATCGGCCCTACTCCTCGATGATGTCGTCGTACTCGGGGTGCTCCGAGACGTACTTGGCGAAGAACGGGCACGCGGGGTAGACGCGGGCGCCCTGCTCGCGCAGCAGGCTCAGCGTGCGCTCGGCCAGCACGTTGCCGAGGCCCTGGCCGCGGAAGCGGCGGTTGACCTCGCTGTGCGTCACCACGGTCACGCCGTCGCGGACGCGGTAGGCGGCGAACCCCGCGACGTCGTCGCCGATCCGCATCTCGAAGCGCTTCTCGGCCGGGTTGTCGCGCACATCGACGTCGCTCATCGGCCCAGCTTAGGGTCGCGCGGGCCTCGTACGCTGGAAGGGTGTTGAAACCCACGCAACGCCTAGCCGTCGTCCTCAGCTCGGCCACCCTGCTCGGCGCCCTGCTCGCCGGGTGCAGTGGCGACAACGTGAGCTGCGGCCTCGACCAGTGCACCGTCTCGATCGACCGCGAGACCAACGCGAGCGCGAGCTTCCTGGGTGTGGAGGCCAAGTTCATCAGCGCCGACGCCAACACCGTGACCCTCGACGTGGCCGGCGAGCAGATCAGCCTGACCAAGGGCCAGCAGGCCATCGAGGTGGCCGGACTGCAGGTCTCGCTGGACAGCGTGACCAGCGACCAGATCGGACTGCAGGTCTCGCGTAACTAACATGTGCACCGTCGACGCGTCCCGGGTTTGAAAAAATCCGGGACGGGTCATTTTCCGCGGCATGACATCCGCCGCCTCGAACGTCAAGAGCACCGCATCGCGTGCCGCCGACAGCAAGCCGCTCGAATACCTTGCTCGGGGCGGCTTCATCGGATACGGCATCATCCACCTCATCTTCGCCTGGATCGCCTTCCAGGTGGCCTTCCAGGGCTCGTCGCAAGAGAGCGACCAGTCCGGCGCCCTGCAGACCCTGGCCGGCAACGGCCTCGGCAAGACGCTGCTCGTCATCATCGCGATCGGCATGATCGCGATGGCGATCTGGCAGGGCTTCGAGGCCGCGATCGGCGAGAGCGGCGAGCAGAACCGTACGGCCATGGCCGAGCGGGTTCTCTCGGGCGCCCGCGCCATCCTGTACCTCTACCTGGCGTACATCGCGATCAAAGTCATCCAGGGCTCGAACGCCTCGATGGGCGACAACTCGCAGAGCAAGACGTCGAGCATCATGGACAACACCGGCGGCCGCTGGCTGATCGGCCTGGTCGGCCTCGTGGTGGTCGGCGTCGGCGTCGGGATGTTCATCTACGGCTTCACCAAGAAGTTCACCAAGCACCTCAACACCGGTGAGATGCCGCAGAAGACCCGCCAGCCGATCATCCGGCTCGGCATGGCCGGCTACATGGCCAAGGGCACGGCCTACGCCATCGCGGGTGTCCTGGTCGTGATGGCCGCCGTGAACTACGACCCCGAGAAGGCCCGCGGTCTCGACGCGGCGCTGAAGACGCTGGCCGGCAACTCGTGGGGCGTGTGGGTGCTCGCGTTGATCGCGCTCGGCATCGCCTGCTTCGGTGTCTACTGCATCGCACAGGCCAAGTACCGGAAAGTGTGAGCAACCTCTGACCTTCGTGCGGGAAAGTTGCGGGTGCCGGTGACCTGGGCAAGACAGGTCGCTGGTACCCGCATTTGCTTGCGAAGGAGAGACACGTGCCCAGCACCGTGAAAGCCCTGCTCGCCGTGGTCGCGGCGACCGGGCTGGCAATCCTGCTGGTCTTTGTTCTGCACTGGGTGCTCAAGCGCCTCGGCCGCAAATCGCTTCTGGCCGCCGATCTGGCCCGCACCGCGCACAAGCCCTTCCTGGCGACCATGGTCCTGTTCGCGATCCAGCAGGTGCTGCGGGCCATGGCGGGCGAGTTCCCGGGCCGTGAGGGAGTGCTGCACGGCCTGGTCATCTGCTTCATAGCGGCGTTCGCCTGGCTGGTCGGGGCGTTCCTGCTCGTGCTGGAGGACGCGGCGCTGGCGCACTGGCGCACCGACGTCCCGGACAACCTGAAGCGCCGCCGGCTCAAGACCCAGGTCGTGATGATCCGCCGGATCACGGTGGCCACGATCGTGGTGCTCACCCTCGGCGTGGTGCTGATGACGTTCCCCGGCATCCGCGCGCTCGGCGCCAGCGTGCTGGCCTCGGCCGGCATCGTCAGCGTCATCGCGGCGCTGGCCGCCCAGAGCACCCTCGGCAACGTCTTCGCGGGCCTGCAGCTCGCGTTCAGCGACGCCGTCCGGGTCGACGACGTGGTGGTCGTCGAGGGGGAGTGGGGCCGCATCGAGGAGCTGACGCTCACCTACGTCGCCATCCAGATCTGGGACGACCGGCGGCTGCTGCTGCCCACCTCGTACTTCACCACCAAGCCGTTCCAGAACTGGACCCGTTCGTCCTCGGCGGTGCTGGGCACGGCCGAGGTGGACGTCGACTGGTCGACCGAGATCGAGCCGTTGCGGGCCGAGCTGCGCGCCACCTGCGAGGGCACCGAGCTCTGGGACGGCCGGGTCTGCGTGCTGCAGGTGACCCAGGCGACCGGCGGCATGGTGCGGTTGCGGGCCCTGGTCAGCGCGAACGACGCACCCTCGCTGTGGGACCTGCGCTGCCTGGTGCGCGAGCGGCTGGTGAGCTTCATCTGGGCCAACCAGCGCGACGCCCTGCCGCGCTACCGGGCCGACGTCGCGAGCAGCGGCCGGGCCAACTCGCGGACGCCCCGGCCGGTGTCACCCGCCGACCGCGAGGAGAGCCGGTTCTACACCGGCGAGGACGGCGACGAGCGCGCCGCCGCGTTCGCCGGACCGGATGAGAATGTGCCCGTTCCGGCCCACCACTGAGCATGTTCTGGCGGGTTTCCCGCAGCAGGATTGACTCTCGGGTGATCAGGGCATACACCGGGTCATGGAAAGGAGGACACCATGGCCGATGTTCTGAACGGCCGCCAGCCCAGCACAGGCGCCGATCAGTCCACAGCCGAGTTGGTGCAGCGCGCGAGTGAGCAGATCAGCCGTCTCGTCCGTGACGAGATCGCGCTGGCCAAGGCCGAGCTGGCCGAGAAGGGCAAGCATGCCGGCATCGGCATCGGCCTGTTCGGCGGCGGCGGCGTTCTCGCCATGTACGGCGTCGGTGCCCTCGTGGCGACCCTGATCATCGTCTTCGACCTGTTCCTGGATCTCTGGCTGGCCGCCCTGATCGTCACCGTCGCCCTGTTCGCGCTGGCCGGGGTGCTCGCCCTGATCGGCAAGAAGCAGGTTTCGAAGGCCGTTCCCCCCGAGCCCTCGGCCGCCATTCAGAGCGTCAAGGCCGACGTCGACGAGGTCAAGCACGCGGTCGAGCGAGGTCGCGCATGAGCGAGAACAACGGGTCGGCCGAGCCGAAGCCGTCGATCGAGGAGCTCCGGGCCGAGATCAAGCAGACCCGGGCCGAACTCGGTGAGACGGTCCAGGCGCTGGCGGCCAAGGCCGACGTCAAGGCCCGGGCCAAGGAGCAGGTCGAGCAGACCAAGCAGAAGGTCAAGGCGCAGGCCGTCGAGGCCACCGAGCGCGTGCGGGGCGCGGCGGTCGCGGCCGCCGGCGCCGTCAGCGGCAAGGCGCAAGAGGTGGCCGACCGTACGTCGGAAAAGGCGCACGAGGTGGCTGTGCGGGCCGATGAGTCCGACGTCAGCCGGACGGTGCGCAACAGCCCGGTTCCGCTTCCCTTGGTGGTGGCCGGAGTGGCGGCGCTGGTCGGCATCATTCTGATCGTTCGAGGGAGGCGCCGGTGAGCGGCAAGGTTTCGAAGCTGGCCTACAAGCCGGTCGGGTTGTTGCTCGGCATCGGCGCGGGCACGCTCGCGGGCTTCGTATTCAAGGAAGTCTGGAAGCTGGCCGGCCACGACGACGACGCACCCAACGCGACCGACGAGGATCGGGGCTGGGGCGAGATTCTTGCGGCGGCCGCTCTGCAAGGCGCCATCTTCGCTCTCGTGAAGGCGGCCGTCGATCGCGGTGGTGCAGTTGGTGTACGGAAACTGACTGGTCAATGGCCTAACTGAAGTTAGGTTTACAGTCTCTGGTCTCCCACCTCGCGAGAGCGAAGTGGGGGACCTTTTCCATATCTGCCGTGCTTTATTCGATTCTCCCTAGGGGCAGCTTTGCGACCGGTTTTTCAGGTACAGTGTGCCCAGTTTTTGCGTACGTGGTTCGCTGCTTCCACCCGATCAAGGGAAACCGGCCTACCGGCGGGTCTCAGGCGATCAGGCGGATGGGACGTCCTCTGAAAGGCCGCCTCACGGCGCCGCTGCTCGAAAACGGTCATCGGCCCGGGGTAGCAGGGGTCGGCATTTTCAGAAGGAGAGTTCAGCATGGCGCAAGGAACCGTGAAGTGGTTCAACGCAGACAAGGGCTTCGGCTTCATCACCGTCGACGGCGGGGGTGCTGACGTGTTCGTCCACTTCTCGGCCATCCAGACGAGCGGTTACCGCACGCTGGAGGAGAATCAGCGGGTCGAGTTCGAGATCGCCCAGGGCCAGAAAGGCCCGCAGGCGGAGCAGGTTCGTCCGCTCTGAGTGACCACGCCGGTCCTCCGGGCCGGCTGCCGATCGCCTGGCGGAGGTCGGCTATGACGCGAAAACCCCCGCATCCGATAAGGGTGCGGGGGTTTTGTCATTGTCGCGCAGGAATTGTCTTACCTTTTATCGTCACTGCCCGGAAGTGGTGACTGGCGAATCAACGACAGCGCCTCGGCGCGTTTCGCACGGGCCCGAGTGCGCTCGCCGAGAATGATCAAAATCAGTCCCGCAACCGCGACCACCGGACCGATCACGGCCCAGATTCCGGCCCCGCTCATCCGGCTGTCGGTCAGCACGTCCAGACCCTGCAGTGTCCACAGAGCACCGACGACCACGGCGAGCACCCCGAGGGCCATGGGGAGCCACCCGTGCAGCGTCCGGTGAGCCGCCGGCGGGGTCACCATTTGCCGTGCACCTGCGGGCGGATCAGCTCGTCGTAGACCGCGCGGACGCCGGCCTGCGCCTCGTCGCTCAGCGGCGGCAGCCCGGCCACGGCGGCGTTGCCCTTGGCCTGCTCGGGATTGCGGGCGCCGGGGATGACGACGGTGACGCCGGCCTGGTCGAGCACCCAGCGCAGCGCGAACTGGGCCATGGTGAAGCCCTCGGGCGCCAGCGGGCGCAGCCGCTTGACCGCCTCCAGCCCGGTGGCGAAGTCGACGCCCGAGAACGTCTCGCCGACGTCGAACGCCTCGCCGTGCCGGTTGAAGTTGCGGTGGTCGTCGTCGGCGAACGTCGTGTGCTCGTCGTAGCGGCCGGACAGCAGCCCGCTGGCCAGCGGCACCCGCGCGATGATGCCGACCCCGGCCTCGGCGGCGGCCGGCAGCACCTGCTCGAGCGGCTTGAGCCGGAACGCGTTGAGGATGATCTGGACGCTGGCCGTGCCCGGGCGGGCGATCGCGGCCAGGGCCTCGTCGACCTTCTCGACGCTTACGCCGTACGCCTTGATGCGCTTCTCTTCGACCAGGGTGTCGAGGGCGTCGTAGACCGCGTCGGACGAGAAGACGGCCGTCGGCGGGCAGTGCAGCTGCACGAGGTCGAGCGTGTCGACGCCCAGGTTGGCCCGCGAGCGGTCGTTCCACGCGCGGAAATTGTCGAGGTTGTAGTTCGCGAACTCCTGGGCCACCCGGCGCCCCATCTTGGTGGCCACGGTGAGCTGCGGCTTGTCCTTGATGAAGGAGCCGATGATCTGCTCGCTGCGGCCGTCGCCGTAGACGTCGGCCGTGTCGATGAACGTGACGCCCGCGTCGACCGCGGCCTGCAGCGTCTGGTGCGCGTCGGCCTCGCTCACGTCGCCCCAGTCGGCGCCGAGCTGCCACGCACCCAGGCCGACCACGCCGACCTGCCGGTTCATCCTGCCAAAACTGCGTTTCTCCACGGCTAGTGACCCTACTCGCTGCCGGTTATCCTGCCTGCAAGACGTACGTACGGTTTGGGAGGTTGACCATGTGGGATCCGGCCGTCTATCGGCGCTTCGGGGCCGAGCGCTCGCGCCCGTTCTTCGACCTGGTCGCCCGCGTCGGCGCCGAGAAGCCACGCGCGGTGGCCGACCTCGGCTGCGGGCCGGGCGAACTGACGCTGACGCTGGCCGAACGCTGGCCCGGGGCGCGGCTGAGCGGCGTGGACTCCTCGCCCGAGATGATCGCCAAAGCGTCGGCCCACGGCGGCCCGGCTTCCTTCCGTACGGGCGACGTCCGCGACTGGCGGCCCGAGCCCGACACCGACGTGCTCGTCACGAACGCGACCCTGCAGTGGGTGCCCGAGCACCGCGACCTGCTGGCCCGCTGGGCCCGCGAGCTGCCGCCCGGCGCCTGGCTCGCCATGCAGGTGCCCGGCAACTTCGGCGCGCCCTCGCACGTGCTGCTGCGCGAGGTCGGGAAGCGGTACGGCGTCAGCCATGTGCTGCGGGAGGCGCCGGTGGGCGATCCGGCCGACTACGCGGCGCTGCTGGACGACGCCGAGGTCGACGCCTGGGAGACCACGTATCTGCATCTGCTGCCGGCCGGGGGCGACGAGCATCCGGTGCTGCGCTGGATGGAAGGGACGGCGTTGCGTCCCGTCAAGGCCGCGCTGGACGACAATGCTTGGCAGTCGTTCCGCGCCGACCTCGCGCGGGAGCTGGCCGGCGCCTACCCGGCGGCCGGCCGCTACGTCGCGTTCCCGTTCCGCCGCGTCTTCGTGGTGGCCCGGACCGCCCCAGAAGGAGGTACGCACCGGTGACTTCGTTCATCGCCGGCCTGCCCAAGGCCGAGCTGCACGTGCACCACGTCGGCTCGGCCTCACCGCGGATCGTGGCCGAGCTGGCCGCCCGGCACGAGGGCGCCTCGCCGGTGCCGGCCGATCCCGAGGCGCTGGCCGACTACTTCGCGTTCCGCGACTTCGCGCACTTCATCGACGTCTACCTCACCGTGGTCGACCTGATCCGCGACGACGAGGACGTGCGGATGCTGACGTTCGAGATCGCCCGCGAGCTGGCCCGCCAGCAGGTCCGGTACGCCGAGCTGACCATCACGCCGTTCTCCAGCGTCAAGCGCGGCATCCCGGCCAAGGCGTTCTGCGAGGCCATCGAGGACGCCCGCCGCGGCGCCGCCACCGAGTTCGGCATCGACCTGCGCTGGTGCTTCGACATCCCGGGCGAGGCCGGGCTCGAGGCGGCCGAGCAGACGCTGGCCGTCGCGCTCGGCGAGCGGCCCGACGGGCTGATCAGTTTCGGGCTCGGCGGGCCCGAGGTGGGGGTGCCGCGGCCGCAGTTCAAGCCGTACTTCGACCAGGCCCGCGCGGCCGGGCTGCACAGCGTGCCGCACGCCGGCGAGACGACCGGCCCCGAGACCGTGTGGGACGCCATCCGCGAGCTGGGCGCCGAGCGCATCGGGCACGGCATCTCGGCCGCGCAGGACCCGGAACTGGTGGCCTATCTGGCCGAGCACCGCATCCCGCTCGAGATCAGCCCCACCTCGAACCTGCGCACCCGGGCCGTGCCCTCGCTCGACGAGCACCCGCTGGCCCGGCTGGTCGCGGCGGGCGTGCCGGTCAGCATCAACTCGGACGACCCGCCGATGTTCGGCACGACCCTCGAGCAGGAGTACGCCGTGGCCCAGCGGTTGCTCGGCCTGGACGACGCGGGCGTGGCCGACCTGGCCCGCGCCGCCGTGTCGCAGAGCTTCCTCGACTCGTCGGGCAAGGCCCGGCTGCTGGCCGAAATTGACGCCTACACGGTGCGGAGCGCGTAGAGCGGCTCCTGCCAGATCGCCAGCACCACCACGATGCCGATGGTGAGCACGGCGATCCAGCGCACCAGCCGCCGCTTGTTGAACCTGGCCGGGCCCTCCGCGGGTTCGGTCAGGGGCCGATCGAGAGTGTCGCGCACAGCCTTTCCTCTCGCCTAGTCGGGAACCGCTGTCCAACTCTGGTAGCGCTGACCGTTGCCCGTCTGCAGGACGAGCACCCGGTGCGCGCCGAAGCGCTGGTCGCCCACGCCGGCCACCAGGTCGCCCTCGGTGGTGCGCAGGGTGAAGCCGTACGCCGAAGCTTGCAGCACCCACCGCGCGGCCGAGCTGTCGCAGGCCGACTGCACCAGCGGGACGCCCGCGGCGGCGTTGCCACCGAGCGGGCCCACGCACTTGCCGGTGGCCCGCGAGACCATTGTGTAGCTCTTCTTGCCGGCCGGCACCAGCTTCCACTGCTGCTGTGCGTCGGCCTCGTTGCCGCTCAGGGTGAGCGGAGTGCTCAGCGCCGTGCGGGCCGCGTAGAGGTCGGCCGCCCCGCCGGTGAGCGCGTTGGTCAGCGTGAACCACGAGTTCTGGGCCGGGCGGGCGGCGGGCGCCGTCTCGGCCGTGGCCCGCGCCGTGTAGCGGGGGCCGGACTTGATGGTCACCTGGTACTTCGCGTCGGGCTTGAGGCCGATGAGCCGGGCCCGGGTGGCGTTCGTGGTAGCCACCGGCTGGCCGTCCACCGACACCTGGTACTTCGCCTTGGCCGAGGCCGCGCTCCAGGTGAGCCGGACCGAGCTGCTGCTGGCCTCGCGCACCTCGAGCACCGCCTGCACGGGTTCGGCGGCCGGCTCGGTCGGGGGAGTCGTGGTCGCCGCCACCGGCACCTCAGGAACCTCGGCGCTCGGCGTCTCGATCGGCTCGTCGGCCGGCGTCGTCTCGCTCGGCGTGACCTCGGGCGAGGGCGACAGGTCGCCGGCTTCAGGCTCGGTCAGGGTCGGCGTGGGATCGGCCTCGGGGCTCGCGCTGATGCTCGGGGCCGGCGCGGCCGGGGCGGAAGTGGGCGCTGTCGTCGCGGCCGCCGGGGGCGGGGCGCCCTCGGCGTCGGGGATGTCGTCGCCGCCGTCGCTGCGCAGCAGGAACTCGCTGCGCGCGACGTTCCAGTTCTTCTCGAGGTAGCTGCCTTGCTTCGGGTTGGTGTTGAAGTAGTCGTCGTTGCCGCAGTCGAGCCGCATCTCGTTCTTCTTCGGACAGACCGTACGCACCTTCCTGCCCGACCTGTCCGGGCCGCAGAGAAGGTCGTACTCGTCCAGGCAGCCGCCCGCCCCGCTCGAGTTGGGCGAGCCGATCAGGGTCGCGCCCAGCGTGTACGTGAGTTCGCGGGCCGCCATGGCCGCGCTCCAGCAGCCGGCGTCGACCCGGCCGTACGACGGGCCGCCGTTGTTGCGGTTGCCCAGCCCGGCCCGGCGGTCGGCGATGAAGGTGGCGATGCCGCAGTAGACGTTGGCGTCGGCGAAGAGAAGGTATTTGCGGTCGGTGCGGTTGTAGCCGAGCTTGCGCAGCTCGTCGATGTTGCGGGTGAACGAGGTCAGCCCGCCCGCCGGCAGCTCGACCTCGGAGACGTCGACCCGGCACTGCGGGGTGGTCACGAAGCGCACGTGCCGCGAGCCGCCGGTCTCGGCCGCGCTGGCGTCGAAGATCTGGTCGACGCCGGCCGACCAGGTGCGCATCGAGCCCAGGAAGTCGCCGTAGCGGCTGGGGGTGCCGAACTCGTGCAGGTAGAGCACCTGGACCCGCTTGCCGCCGCGCCCGTCGCCGTCGCAGGCCACGTCGTGCGCGCCCATGATGAAGTCGGCGTCGCCCGGGGCGGCGTCGGGGATCAGGGCCGGGGCGTCGGCGGTGAGCGCGCTGCCGCCCTCGTCGCGGGCGATCTCGGCGTCGGACGGGGTGACGGCGGCGGCCTCACGGGCCGGCTGCTTGGGCTCGGGCGCCTTGGCGGTCACCGGGGCGACGTCGCGGCGCACCTCGAGCCCGGCCGGCGGCTGGGCCGGACCGTGCGTACAGGTCTCGCGGTCGAGCTCGTACGAGCCGGCGCACAGCGTGCCCGCCTTGGCCGGCTTGAGCCCGTCGTAGACCAGGCCCTGAGCGGGTTGGTCGGCCGGCAGCGAGGTCAGCGAGAGGTTGCGCGAGCCGGAGCCGTCGGTGACCGTCTCGACCACGCTCGGGCCCACCACGCCGCCCACGCCCAGCAGGGCCAGGCCCAGGGCGACCGGCAGCAACCGGTGGGGCTGCCGCGGGACGGCCCGGCGGTGACCACGCGGGAGCAGCCGGCGGTGCGCGGACACGACCTCTCCTTGCCTGGCGGGGGCGCGGTGGGAGGTGGTTACGGGGGTACCACCCCTCACCGCGCGGGAGCTTCGCCGGCTCCGGGGTGCGGGCGTGGAGCCGGGAAGCCGGATGGGATCGGAGGGAACACTGCCAGCCCGGCCCCGGGAGCGGAACGCCTTTAATACAGATCTAAGCAAGAACTCGGTCCGCTTCACTCGGATCGGGCGGGGCGGCTCGCGCGCTCGCGGGCCAGGCGCCCCACGAGGCCGAAACGGCTGGCCTGTTTCGGCGTCGCCTCGGCGTCGGCCAGCAGCATCACGACGCTGGCGCCGCCCATGGCCGCGCGGTCGAGGCTGACCGAGCCGCCCGCGGACTGCGCCGCCCGGCGGGCGATGTCGAGCCCGAGGCCGGTCGAACCCTGGTTGCTCTGGCCACGCTGCATTGCCTTCTCCGGATCGGGGATGCCGGGCCCGGCGTCGTCGACACGGACGGCGACCCAGCCGTCGCGCCGTGAGATGCCCACCTCGAACGCCGTGCCCTGGGGGGTGTAGCGGAACACATTACCCAGAATGGCGTCGAGGGCGGCAGCCAGTTCGGCCCGGGCGACCGGGACCGGGATGCGCATCTGCGCGCCGACCACGCGGTAGTTGCGGTTCTGGTCGCCGGCCAGGGCCGACCAGAAGGTCATCCTTTCCCGCACGACCTCGCTGACGTCGCACACGCCGGGCTCGGGCGCGGCCGCGACCTGGGCCGCGACGGCCTGGCGGGTGGTGTTGATGAGCTCGTTGACCTCGCCCTCGAGCGTGACGATGGCCTGCCGGATGCGCCGGATGCCGCGGCGGCGGTCGATCTCGTCGGGGCTGAGGCTGATGATCTGGGTGTCGTCCGGGTCCAGGGCTTCGGCATCGAGCCGCAGCGCGGTCAGCGGCGTGCGCAGCCGGTGCGACAGGTCGGCCACCATCTCGCGCTCGCTGGTGCGCGAGGTGACCAGACGGTCGGCCATGCGGTTGAAGGCATAGCCGGCCTCGGCCAGCTCGCGCGGGCCGGAGGGCTGGATGCGGACGCCGAGGTCGCCCCCGCCCACGGCCATCGCCGCGTGCACCAGGTTGCGGGCCGAGGTGACCGCGCCCCGGGCCAGCCGGTCGACCACGATCACGCTCGCCGCGACCAGCACCAGTGCGATGCCCAGGAGCAGCCACCACGAGCCCTCGCCGCCGTCGAGGTCGCTGTCGGGCACGAAGACCTCGACCACCGACGTCTTGCCGGCGACGGTGATCGGCTCGAGCCGGACTAGCCCGCCGTCGACGTTCTCGGTGACCGTGGAGCCGCTGGTCGCCGCGTGCTGAACCTCGTCGCCGGGGGCACGGCCGCCGGCGGTCTGGCCCGGCGCGTACACCCTGACCCGGTCGCTGACGCCGTTCAGGGCGGCGGTCAGGCCCTTGGGGCCGGCGCCGGCCGACAGGGCGCCGACGATGCGGGAACTCTGCCGCTCGGCCGAGGCGAGCACCTGCTCGCGGTGGTCGTGACGCAGCTCGAAGCCGAGCGGGACGAGAAAGGCGAGGGCGGCGACGGCGGTGGTGGCGGCGGTGATGTAGGCCAGGCGGGCCCTCAGTCCGGCGCCACCAACCGGAATCCGACCCCCCGCACGGTGCGCAGGTAGCGCGGTTTCGCCGCGGACTCGCCCAGTTTCCGGCGTAGCCAGTACAGGTGCACGTCGATCGTCTGGTCCTCGCCGACCGATGGCTGTCGCCATACCTCCTCCAACAGCTCGCGACGCGACACCACCCGGCCCGGACGGGCGGCGAGGTACGCCAGCAGGTCGAACTCTTTGCGGGTCAGCGCGAGCGTCTGCTCGGCCAGGGTGGCGCTGCGCTCGCCGACGTCGACCCGCAGCTCGCCGACCTCGTGCACGGCGGGCTGGGCGGTGCGGCTGGCCCGGCCGACGCGGCGCAGCACGGTGGCGATGCGGGCGTCGAGGTGGGCGCCGGTGAACGGCTTGACCATGTAGTCGTCGGCGCCGGCCCGCAGCAGCCGCACGACGGTCTGCTCGTCATCACGGGCGGTAGCGATGATGATCGGCACGTCGGTGATGCCGCGGAGCATGCGCAGGGCGTCCGAACCGTCCAGGTCGGGCAGCCCGAGGTCCAGCACGACCAGGTCGGGCGTCTCGGCCGCGACCCGGCGCAGAGCGTCGAGCGCCGTGCCGACGGCGTGCACGGCATGCCCTCGATCGGCGAGCGACCGGAGCATGGCACCGCGCACGACGTGATCGTCCTCGACGAGCAACACCGTGGCCATGCGAAGAAGGTACTGCCCTCGGCAACCAGCGCCTAACCGGTGATGGAGGGACACCCTTCGATCACTCAGGGTGATGTTTTATCGTCTGTTGTGCCGATGTCGTTCACCCTTTTTCCCGGTACGCGTCTCACGCTCGCCCTTGAAAGCCTGGCCGGCCTGAGCGTGGGCGACGCGCTGGGCGCCCAGCATTTCGTGACCCGGGTCGACCCCGATAAGCCGCCACCCGCGCCGTGGCCGTGGACCGACGACACCGAAGAGGCGTGCTGCCTGGTCGCCGTGCTCGCCGACGGTGACTTCGACCGGGACGCGTTCGCCGACCTGCTCGGCCGCCGGCACGACCCCTATCGCGGGTACGGGCCGGGCGCGGTCGTGATGCTGCGGGAGATCCGTGAGGGGCTGCCGTGGCCGATCGCCTCGGCCGCCGCCTTCGAGGGCCAGGGCTCGGCCGGCAACGGCGCCGCCATGCGGGCCGCCCCGCTGGGCGCCTGGCACGCCGACTCGCTCGCCCACGCGGCCGCGCAGGGCGCCCGGGCGGCCGAGGTCACCCACGCCCACCCCGAGGGCATCGCCGGGGGAGTGGCGGTCGCGGTGGCGGCGGCGGTCGCGACGGCCGGCCGGCTCGACGGGCAGCGTCCGGCGCTGCTGCGGGCGGTGGCTGCGCACACCCCGGACGGCCTCGTCCGCGACGGCCTGCTCGCGGCCGGCCGGTTGAGCGATCCGCTCGAGGCGGCGTACGAGCTCGGCAACGGCGCCCGGGCGATGGCCCGTGACACCGTGCCGTTCGCCGTCTGGGTGGCCGACCGGTTCCTCGACGACTATCCGGGGGCGATCGCGGCCTGCCTGCGGGCGGGCGGCGACGTCGACACCACCTGCGCCATCGCCGGCGGCATCGTGGCCGCGCACACCGGCGTCGCCGGCATCCCGCCGGCCTGGTTGTCGGCCCGCGAGCCGTTGCCGGCCTGGCTGTCCGAGGCCGGCGGGTAGGCGGTTCCGGCCCCCGGGCAACCGGATCGCTACCGGCGCCCCGCTCAGATGCGGCGGCGCCCGGCCGAATCGGCGGTCATGTCGCGGGCCAAGATTGTCATCGTCGCCGCCGGTCTGGTGCTGGCCGCGACGTGGTCGCTGTACGAGCACACCCTGATCGACCTGATTCAGGCCGTGGGCATCCTCGCGCTGCTCGTGATGGTCGTGCGCATGCTCGGCCAGCGCGACGCCGACCTGCGCGCGCTGCGCCGCGGTATGGCTCGCGAGCAGGTGCTCAGCGAGGTCGGCACGGCCCTGATCCACACGACCGACCCGGCCGAGGTGCGCCGGCTGGCCGTCGCGGCGGCCGGGACGCTGCTGGCCGAGTGCCCCGGCGCCCGGGCCACCGTGTTCGGTATCGAGGGCGACACGTTCATGATCGCCGAGGCGGCCGGCGCCCACGCCGACGCCATGCGGGGCCGGGCGGTGCCCGCCTCCGTCGCCCCCGCGGAGCTGATCAACCGGCTGCTCGCGGGTGAGGTGGTGGTCGTTCACAATCCGGCCGAGCTGGGCTACACCGACGTCGAGCCGGCCGCCGACCGCCCGTACACGCTGCTGCCCCTGACCAACGGCGACCGGTTCTTCGGCGTGCTCTCGGTGAGTGCCGAGGACGAGCTGCCGGCCGAGGTCTTCCAGGCCCTGCAGGCGCTGCGCACCCAGGTGGCGCTCGCGCTGGCCAGCGTCGCCCTGACCGCGGAGCTGACCGACCGGGCCCTGCGCGACCCGCTGACCGGGCTCGGCAACCGGGCCATGCTGCGCGAGCGGCTGGGCGACGCGCTGGCCCGGTCCCGGCGCACCGGCCGGCCGGTCGGCGTGCTGCTGCTCGACCTGAACGGCTTCAAGCAGGTCAACGACGTGCACGGGCACAACGTGGGCGACCAGTTGCTGCAGACGGTGGCCGAGCGGCTGCACGAGTGCGTCCGCGACGAGGACACCGTCGGGCGCCTCGGCGGCGACGAGTTCGTGGTGATCACCGAGGACCTGGCCTCGGCCCGGGACGCGCTGGCGGTGGCCGAGCGGATCGTCCAGCGGCTGGACGAGCCGATCGCGGCGGGCGCCCGCAAGCTGCGGACGCCGGCCAGCGTGGGCGTCGCGCTGTCGCACGCCGAGGTCACCGGGCCGGACGAGCTGCTGCGGATGGCCGACACCGCGATGTACGAGGCCAAGCGGCGCGGAGGCGGCGGCCTGCAGTTGCACGGCGCTCTAAGCTCGGCTGTGTGAGCGACGAGGCGGATCCCGACGGGCTGGAAAGGCTGTGGACGCCGCACCGGCTCGACTACGTGACCGGGGCCGACAAGCCGGCGGGGTGCCCGTTCTGCCTGGCTCCCGAGGCCGACACCCTGGTGGTCGCGCGGGGTGAGCTGGTCTTCGCCGTGCTCAACCTCTACCCGTACAACCCGGGCCACCTGATGATCTGCCCGTACCGGCACGTGGCCGACTACACCGAGCTCACCGAGGACGAGACGGTCGAGCTGGCCGCCTACACCCGCACGGCGATGCGGGTGATCCGCTCGGTGAGCAGCCCGCACGGCTTCAACCTGGGCATGAACCAGGGCGCGGTGGCCGGCGCGGGCATCGCCGCCCACCTGCACCAGCACGTGGTGCCCCGGTGGGGTGGCGACGCCAACTTCATGTCGGTGGTCGGCCGGACCAAGGTGCTGCCTCAGCTGCTGGACGACACCAAGCGGCTACTCCTGAAGGCCTGGCCGACCTAAGGCTCGTACGCCCGCCGCAATTTCTTCCGCGCTCGGAGCGGTCGCCGGATCGGTGAGCCACTGCGTCACCACGCCCGACATCAGCGCCATCTGGGCCGAGCCGACCGAGCGCACCGTGGCCTCGTCCAGCTGATCCTCTTCAAGGCCGAGGGCCAGCGCGGCCATGCCCCGGCGGCCCGCCTCGACGCCCGCCGCCAGCTGGGCCCGCAGGTGCGGGTTGTGCTCGCTCTGGATCATCACCTCGACGCTGGCCAGCCACAGCTCGCGGTGCGTGGTGATCGAGCGGATGACCTTGCGCCAGAACCCGGTCACCGAGTCGCCGTCGTCCCCCTCGGGCTCGGCCGCCAGGGCCCGGGCCAGTTCGTCGCCCCAGTCCTCCATGGCGCCGAGCATGGCCGCGGTCATCAGCGCCTCGGTCGAGCCGTAGTGGTAGCCGATCGAGCCGAGGTTGGTTCCGGACAGGGCCACGATGTCGCGCGCCGTCGTCCGCGCGTAGCCCTTCTCGTAGAGGGAGCGCTTCGCTCCGGCCAGCAGGTCTTCCCGATGCCCCATGGTTGCTCACCCTACGATCTATACAAACGTATAATACGTTTGTATAGTAGCGGCATGACAGAGATCCTGGTTTCCGGCGCCGGCATCGCCGGCCCCGCTCTCGCCCAGCTCCTGACCCGTCAGGGCCACTCGGTCACCGTCGTCGAGCGGGCGCCCTTGCTGCGGTCGGCGGGCTACAAGGTCGACGTGCGCGGCGCGGCCACCACCGTGCTGCACCGGCTCGGCGTCTACGACCAGGCGCGGGCGGCCGACACCGGCATGCGGCAGATCACCTACGTCACCAAGGCGGGCAAGCCGTTCGCCGAGCTCCCGGCCGACCTGATCATGGGCCGCCGCGGCGACGACCTCGAGGTCATGCGGGGCGACCTGGGCCGCATCCTGCACGACGCGGCCGGCGCCGAGTTCGTCTTCGGCGACTCGATCGCCGAGCTGCACGACGGTCCGGACGGGGTCGACGTCACCTTCGCCAGTGGGCGCACCGGCCGGTTCGGGCTGGTCGTCGGGGCCGACGGGCTGCACTCGGCGACCCGGCGGCAGGTGCTGGGCGACGTGCCGCTGCGCCACCTGGGCGGCTACATCTCGATCTTCTCGGCCCCCAACAGCCTGGGCATCGACCGGGAAGAGGTCATGTACTCCGAGCCAGGGCGGCTGACCTTCGCGTACGCCATGGACCCGGCCGGCCCGGCCCGGATCGGCATGATCTTCGCGTCGGACGAGCCCGGCCTCGACCGGCGGGACGGCAAACGGCTGGTCGCCGAGGCGTTCGCGGGGGGCGGGTGGCGTACGGGCGAATTCCTCGAGTCGATGCGGGCCGCCGACGACTTCTACTTCGACTCGCTGACCCAGGTCGACGCGCCGCGCTGGTCGTCGGGCCGGGTCGTGCTGCTGGGCGACGCCGCGCACTGCCCGGCCCCGTCCTCGGGCCAGGGCACCAGCCTCGCCCTGGTCGGGGCGTGGGTGCTGGCCGACGAGCTGTCCCGCGCCGGGCATGCCGAGGCGTTCGCGACGTACGAGGCCCGCATGCGCCCCTACGTGGCCAAGAACATGGAGTTCGGCCGCAAGATGGTCAAGGACATGGTGCCCGGCGGCCGCCTCACCATCGCCTTCCGCAACTACGGCATGCGCACGCTGAAGTTCCACCCGCGTAAGGAGCAGGTGATCGAGAAGGTGCTGGCGCCGCTACGCGAGGCGGCGAACGCCATCACCGTGTAACTGAGCTTCTGGTCGCCGCTCCGCGGCTCCGGGATTTCGTCCCGGGAGGCCGATGAGATGCCGCACGGTTTTCCGCCGCCGCAAACCCTGCGGCGTCGAAAAACCGCACGTCATCTCATCGACGGTCGAAATCCTTCTTCACTCCCTCGGCCATATGTGGCGGCATGGGTTCGTGGCGGGCGTAGGTGCGGGTGAAGGTGCCCGCGCCCGACGAGAGCGCGCGCAGCTCCACCGCGTACCGGATCAGTTCGGTCGCCGGCACCTCGGCCCGCACCAGGCTGTGTGATCCGTCGGCCTCGTTCTCGGTGCCGAGCGGCCGGCCCCGGCGCCCCGACAGGTCGCTCATCACCGCCCCGACGTACGCCTCGGGCACCCGCACGACGATCTCGTCGATCGGCTCGAGCAGCGTGACCTGCCCGATCGCGGCCGCTTCGCGCAGCGCCAGCGCCCCGGCGGTCTGGAACGCGGCGTCCGACGAGTCGACGCTGTGCGCCTTGCCGTCGAACAGCGTCACCCGCAGGTCGACCACCGGGTAGCCGGCCGCCAGACCACGTTCGAGCTGGGCCTTCACGCCCTTCTCGACCGAGGGGATGTAGTTGTGCGGCACGGCCCCGCCGACCACCTTGTCGACGAACTCGAAGCCGGAACCGCGGGGCAGCGGCTCGACGTGGATGTCACACACCGCGTACTGGCCGTGGCCGCCGGACTGCTTCACGTGCCGCCCGTGGCCCCTGGCGGCCGCGCCGAACGTCTCGCGCAGCGGCACCTTGACCGGCTCGGTGTCCAGCTCGACGCCGCCCGCGCGCAGCCGGTCGAGCACCACGTCGGCGTGCGACTCGCCCATCGTCCACAGCACCAGCTGGTGGGTGTCGGGGTTGCGCTCGAGCCGCATGGTCGGGTCGCCCGCCACCAGCCGGGCCAGGTTCTTGGCCAGCGCGTCCTCGTCCGAGCGGGACTTGGCGACCACCGCGATCGGCAGCAGCGGCTCGGGCATCGACCACGGCTCCATCAGCAGGGGCTGGTCTTTGCTGCTGAGCGTGTCGCCCGTCTCGGCGCTGCCCGACTTGGTGATCGCGCAGATGTCGCCCGCGATGCACGAGCCCACCTCGCGCAGCTGCGCGCCCAGCGGGGAGTAGACGTGCGCGACGCGCTCGTCGGCGTCGTGGTCGGGGTGGCCGCGCTCGGACAGGCCGTGACCCGAGACGTGCAGCACCTGCTCGGGGCGCAGGGTGCCCGAGAACACCCGCACCAGCGACACCCGGCCCACGTGCCGGTCGATCGTGGTCTTGACCACCTCGGCCACCAGCGGGCCGTCGGGGTCGCACTGCAGCGGCGGCCGGGCCGAGCCGTCGACCCCGGTGACCACCGGCAGGTCGTGCTCGAGCGGGGACGGCGCGCCGCTGACCAGGCCGTCGAGCAGCGCGTCGAGGCCGACGCCGGTGCCCGAGCAGACCGGGATGACCGGGTAGAAATTGCCCCGCGCGACCGCCTTCTCGAGGTCCGGCAGCAGGGTGTCGGTGCTGATCAGCTCGCCGCCGAGATAGCGGTCCATCAGGGACTCGTCCTCGCTCTCGGCGATGATCCCCTCGATGAGCGCGTTGCGGTCGTCGGCGATCGGGTTCAGGTGCTCGGGCTCGGCCTCGCCGACCCGCGGCGGATAGCCCTGCGAGTAGTCGAGCACGCGCAGCGTGACCAGGCCGATCAGCCCGGCCACGGACTGGCCGTCGTCGCCCAGCATGGGCTGGTAGATCGGCATGACGTTCTCGCCGAAGGCCTCCTGGATGGTGGCCAGGGTCTCTTCGTAGTCGGCGCGCGGGTGGTCGAGCCGGGTGATCGCGACGGCCCGGGGCATGCCGACCGCGGCGCACTCGTCCCACAGGGCGACGGTGGCGTCGTCCACGCCGTCGACCGCCGAGACGACGAAGAGCGCGGCGTCCGCGGCCCGCAGGCCGGCGCGCAGCTCCCCCACGAAGTCGGCGTAGCCCGGGGTGTCGAGCAGGTTGATCTTCACGTCCTGGTGCACGAGCGGCGCGCAAGCCAGCGCGACCGAGCGCTGCTGGCGGACGGCGGCCGGGTCGTGGTCCGACACCGTGGTGCCCTCGGTCACCGAACCGGCCCGGGAGATCGTCCCGGTGGCGGCCAGCAGGGCCTCGACCAGGGTGGTCTTGCCCGCACCGGAGTGGCCCACCAGCACCACGTTGCGTACTCTGCCGGGCTCGGTCACCACCGGCGCCGCCGCGCCGTTGAGCCCCTTCTCGGAGGTCTTCTGGGCCATGGCGGTCGCTCCTGTCATTTCCGGACTGTTACGACGCTGTTGGTAAATCCCACACCCGTCGCCGTCCACCCCGCAACCCTATGTAGTCGGCAACGTTACGGCCTTGCCGGGGCGCGCTGACCAGGCTGACGCCGATAAGGTGGGACGGCCATGGCAAAGATCGTCCAAGTTTCCGCGCGCGCCGTAGTCGCCTACGGCGTCAACCCGACCGCCCGCTTCCTGCTGCGCATCGGGGTCACGCCCAACGCGGTCACGATCGCCGGCACCGTCGGCGTCCTGATCGGCTCCTACTTCGGCGCGATGGGCCACCTCATCTGGGGCACGTTCATCGTCACCGCCTGCGCGCTGACCGACGTGCTCGACGGCACGATGGCCCGCATGCGTGGCAGCTCCGGCAAGTACGGGGCTCTGCTCGACTCGTCCATGGACCGCATCGCCGACGCGGCGGTCTTCGGCGCGGTCGTCTACTACATGCACACCGAGGGCAACCCCTACGGCGGCATGATCGCCGCGCTGATCAGCCTGGCCATGGGTCAGGTCGTCTCGTACGTCAAGGCGCGCGCCCAGAGCCTCGGGCTCAACGCCGACGTGGGCATCGCCGAACGGCTCGAACGCCTGCTCATCGTGGGTGTCGGCGGTCTGCTCGGCGGGTTCGGGCTCGACTGGGGCCTGCCGGCCGCGCTGTGGGTGCTGGCCGCCCTGGCCACGGTCACCGTCTTCCAGCGGCTCATCCACGCCGCCCGCACCGAACCGCGGCCGGCCGACGTGCGCGAGGCCGAGGCCGAGGCCCGCGCGCTGCCGGACGAGTCCAAGGGCACGCCTGCGTGAAGGACCGCCTGATCGAGTTCGGCTACGCCGCCGGGTGGCGGGTGGCCCGGGCGCTGCCGCTCCCGGTGGCGCGCCGGCTCTTCACGGCGGCGGCCGACCGGGCGTACGCGAAGAACGGTCCGGGAACGCAGCGGCTGCGGCGCAACCTGCAGCAGGTGCGACCCGACATGCAGGACGAGTTGGTGCGCGACGGGCTGCGGTCCTACGCGCGGTACTGGCTCGAGGCGTTCCGGCTGCCCTCGCAGACCCGGCAGCAGTTCCTCGACGGGTTCGGCATCTCGCCCGAGCACTACGACTGGCTCAAGACGGCCATGACCGACGGCAAGGGCATGGTGCTCGCGCTGCCCCACGTCGGCAACTGGGACGCGGCCGCCGCCTGGGTCGTCTCCAACGACTGGCGCATGATCACCGTGGCCGAGCGCCTCAAGCCCGAGGGCGTGTTCGAGCAGTTCGTGGCCTACCGCGAAAAGCTCGGCATGGAGGTGGTGCCGCTCACCGGCGGCCAGCGCCCCCCGCTCGACGTGCTGGCCGAGCGGCTGCAGCAGGGGTACGCGGTGGCCCTGCTCGGCGACCGCGACCTGTCCCGCAACGGGGTCGAGGTCGAGTTCTTCGGTGGGCGCACCCGCATGCCGGCCGGGCCCGCGATCCTGGCCATCCGCACCGGCGCGCCGCTGTTCGCGGTCGACCTGTCGTTCACGCCGACGCAGACCTTCGCCGTGCTGCGCCGGATCACGCCGCCGGCCGAGGGCG
Source organism: Paractinoplanes pyxinae (assembly GCF_026626335.1). Taxonomy (GTDB): domain Bacteria; phylum Actinomycetota; class Actinomycetes; order Mycobacteriales; family Micromonosporaceae; genus Actinoplanes; species Actinoplanes pyxinae. Next base: position 131,863 of record NZ_JAPNTZ010000011.1, read on the forward strand.
CCCTCGACGTACGGGTCAAGGCGACCACCCAGATGCTGGCCGACGCCTACGCGCTCGGCATCGCGGACCATCCGCAGGACTGGCACATGCTGCAGAAATTGTGGCTCTAGGGGGTGTCATGCGGATCGGGATCGTCTCGCCCTACTCGTTCGACGTGCCCGGTGGCGTGCAGAACCACATCATGGACCTGGCCGAGGCCCTGATCGGGCTGGGGCACGAGGTCAGCGTGCTGGCCCCGGCCGACGAGGACTCCTCTCTTCCCCCGTACGTCGTGTCGGCCGGCCGGGCCGTGCCGCTGCCCTACAACGGGTCGGTGGCGCGCATCGCGTTCGGACCGGTGTCGACGGCCCGGGTGCGGCGCTGGCTCAAGGCCGGTCAGTTCGACGTGCTGCACGTGCACGAGCCCATGACGCTCTCGCTGTCGCTGCTGGCCGTGCTGTCGGCGCGGGGGCCGGTGGTGGCGACCTTCCACACGGCGATGACCCGGTCGCGGGCGCTGTCGGCCGCCCAGGGGATGCTGCAGCTGGTGGTCGAGAAGATCACCGCGCGCATCGCGGTCAGCGAGCTGGCCCGCAAGGTGCAGGTCGAGCACCTGGGCGGGGGAGCGGTGGAGATCCCCAACGGGGTGGCTGTCGCCAAGTTCGCCTCGGCGGCTCCGTTGGACGGATGGCCCGGGGATGGGGGCGCCCTGGGGTTCCTGGGACGCTTCACTGAGCCGCGCAAAGGCTTCGACATTCTGCGTGAGGCGTTTGTGCCTCTGGCTCGGCAGCGGCCGGGATTGCGGTTACTCGTGGCCGGCCCAGGCGACTCCGACGACCTCTACCGTGATTTTCCGCCCGATCTCCACGACCGCGTGATATTTCTCGGTTTAGTGTCGGAAGCGGACAAAGCTCGCATGTTGCGCAGTGTCGATGTCTATGTGGCGCCCAACACAGGCGGCGAGAGCTTCGGCATGATCCTCACCGAGGCGATGGCGGCCGGGACGGCCATCGCGGCCAGCGACCTCGATGCCTTCCGGCGGGTGCTCGACGGCGGCCAGGCCGGCGCGCTGTTCCCCACCGGCGACTCCCGCGCGCTGTGTGGGCTGCTGGATGCCCTGCTGTCCGATCCCGCGCGGCGCTCGGCGCTGGCCACTGCGGCCTCGGCGGCGGTGACGGCGTTCGACTGGCCCAGCGTCGCCCAGCGTGTCCTCGAGGTCTACGCGACGGCGATCGAGGCCACCGACGGCCGGGTCATGGACGAGGAGTGGTCCGAACCACGGTCGGCGTCATAACACCTGCGGGCGGCGGGGCACTACGATTCCGCCCATGTGGTGGGTCCTGGGTGTCGTCGCGGCGGCTGTGCTGCTCGCGGCGTACCTGTTCTGGACGGCTCACCGGGTCGAGCGGGTGCACATCCGGGCCCAGTCGGCCGAGCGCGCCCTCGACGCCCACCTGATGCGCCGGGCCGCGGCGGCCGCGGTGGTGGCCGAGCAGGCCGAGAACGTCGAGCTCTACGCGGCGGCCCGGCTCGCGCTGGACGCCGACCCCGACGAGCGCGAGTCGGCCGAGAACGACCTGACCCGCCAGTTGCAGGGGATCGCCCTGACCGGCTCCGGCGCGGCCACCCGCACCCTCGTGGCCACCAGCCGGCGGGTCGTGCTGGCCCGCCAGGTGCACACCGACCTGGTGCGTGACGCGCTGACCGCCCGCCGCCGGCCGCTCGTGCGGGCCCTGCGCATGGCCCGGCAGTATCCCCGCCCGCAGTACTTCGACATCGAGGAGCCGCCGATGCCGGCGGCCGTGCACATCCCGGCCCCAGCGGTGCCCGCGGCCCCGCTGGAACCGGTCTGAGTTCCGCTACCAGCCGCGCTCGGCCAGGCGGTGCGGCTCGGGCACCTCTTCGACGTTGATGCCGACCATGGCCTCGCCCAGCCCGCGCGACACCTTGGCGATCACGTCCGGGTCGTCGTGGAAGGTGGTCGCCTTGACGATCGCGGCCGCGCGCTGAGCCGGGTTGCCCGACTTGAAGATGCCGGAACCCACGAACACGCCCTCGGCGCCCAGCTGCATCATCATCGCGGCGTCGGCCGGGGTGGCGATGCCGCCCGCGGTGAACAGCGTGACCGGCAGCTTGCCCAGCTCGGCCACCTCTTTCACCAGCTCGTACGGGGCCTGCAGCTCTTTCGCGGCGACGAACAGCTCGTCCTCGGGCAGCGTCTGCAGCCGGCGGATCTCGGCCCGGATCTTGCGCATGTGCGTGGTCGCGTTCGAGACGTCGCCCGTGCCGGCCTCACCCTTCGACCGGATCATGGCCGCGCCCTCGGTGAGCCGCCGCAGCGCCTCACCCAGGTTGGTGGCGCCGCAGACGAACGGCACCGTGAAGTTCCACTTGTCGATGTGGTGCGCGTAGTCGGCCGGCGTCAGCACCTCGGACTCGTCGATGTAGTCGACCCCGAGCGACTGCAGCACCTGCGCCTCGACGAAGTGCCCGATGCGGGCCTTGGCCATGACCGGGATCGAGACGGCGTTGATGATGCCGTCGATCATGTCGGGGTCGGACATGCGCGACACGCCACCCTGGGCGCGGATGTCGGCCGGCACCCGCTCCAGCGCCATGACCGCCACGGCCCCCGCGTCCTCAGCGATCTTCGCCTGCTCCGGCGTGACGACGTCCATGATCACGCCGCCCTTGAGCATCTCCGCCATGCCCCGCTTGACGCGGGCGGTGCCCTTGTTCTCAGACATACGTGCAGGGTAGGCACGCCAAGGGTGCCGTCCGATGGCCAATCGACCCCAAGGTGGACTGGTTCGTGAGTGATCCGATCTCATAGGCCCCAGAGGCATCGTTCGGAAATCCCAGATCAAGATCAACTGCTTGATGTCGTAGCGGGGTGGGGGGTTACAGACCGTCGCTCCCGCCGAGGGCCCGGGCGATTCGAGCTGGCCGCTGGCGCGTCCAGAGCGCTCGAACCACCCGGGCGACCTGCGTGAGTGGTTGCGCTCAAAAACCCTTCCAAACCGCCCGCCGCCCCGCCCTCCCGGATCGTGCGCGCCTTCAGGAGGCTGGCCGGGCTGTCGTTCCCAGGTCGTGCGCGCCGTCAGGATGCTGGCCGGGCTGCGGTTCCGAGATCGTGCGCGCCTTCCAAGACGCCAGCCGGGCCGTACTCGCGGGATCGTTCGGCGCTTTCAGGACGCTGGCGGGACTGTTCTTTCGAGGTCGTTCGCGCTTTCAGGAGGTTCGCCGGGTCGCGCTCGCGAGGTCGTTCGGCGTTTTCAGGAGGTTGGCCGGGGCCGTGCTCGCGAGGCTGTTCGGTGCTTTCAGGAGGTTCGCCGGGCCGTGCTCACTGGGCTGTTCCGCGTTTTCAGGAGGTTCGCCCGGCCCTCCTGCCCAGACTGTTCAGCGCTTGCAGGACTCCCGCGGAGCCGTCCTCGTCGGAGAGGATGGCGGACACCTCGCGCGCCCGTTGGCGGTATGACGGCTCGGCGACGGCTGTGCGGATTGCCGCCGCCAGACGGGGTGCGGTCAAGCGCCGGAACGGGACGGCGGCCGGGGCGACGCCCAAGCGCACGAGGCGCTGCGCCCAGAAGGGCTGGTCGACCATCACCGGCACGGGGACGGCGGGCACACCGGCGCGCAGCCCGGCCGCGGTGGTGCCGGCGCCCGCGTGGTGCACGACCGCGGCCATGCGCGGGAACAGCCACTCGTGCGGCACCTCGGAGATCGTCAGCACGTCGTCGCCGGACGCGTCGAGCCGTGCCCATCCGGCGCTGAGCACGACCCGTACGCCGGAGTCCCGGGCGGCCTGTCGGACCAGCGAAGACACCGCCCGGCTGTCCCGCGCGGGCATGCTGCCGAAGCCGACGTAGACCGGAGGCGGTCCAGCGTCCAGGAAAGCGGTCAGCTCCGGCGGCGGCGTGAAGTCCGGCTCGGGAGCGGCCCACCAGTAGCCGACCGTGGCACACGACGACGGCCAATCCTCGGGCTGCGGAACCACGTGCGGGCTGTAGCCGTAACAAATGGGCCACCCGGACGCGTCAAGACTTCGCAGCCATTGCCGGTGCCCGATGGGCGGAAGCCCCAACTCGGCCCGCAGCGCCCGCACGCCGGCCCGGTAAGGCAGCTGCCCCACCTCGAGCACAGCCCGCGCCGCCGCCCGATTACCCCAGCCACCCAGCGACCGCGTAGTCACAGTGGCCGGCGGAAACAACCGGGTCGGCGTCATGGGCTGCAGATAGACCCCCATGCTGGGCAGCCCAAGCCCCTCCGTCACATGCCCACCGATCCACCCGGCCGGCGTCAGCAGCAGAACATCGGCTCCTCGGGCGGCCGCAACCATGGCCCGCCCCAGCGGCAACGCCTGCGCGCCCACCGACTGGTTGACCGCCAGAATCCCGCCCAGCGACCCAGCCTTGTCGAGCAACTCCTCACGAGTATCAAGCGGCAGCGCCGCGTACCCGAGCCCGTGCCCCACCACCAGCTCTTCAAAGAGCCCATGCGTAGCGACGACAACCTGGTGCCCCGCCTCCCGAAGCCGCACCCCAAGCCCCACGTACGGCACGACGTCCCCACGACTACCCACGGCCAGCGTCACGATCCGCATAGACAGATCCTGACGTAACCGCCCTGTCGAAACCCTGAGACAGCCCGCTCTGCCGTCGCAACCACGCCCGGCCAACCGAGCGTTATGCACGGCGCCGCCGAGTTTCGCCTGCACCAGTTTGTCCATGGGTTTGGGGTTTCGAGCGCAACCACTCACGCAGGTCGCCCGGGTGGTTCGAGCGCTCTGGACGCGCCAGCGGCCAGCTCGAATCGCCCGGGCCCTCGGCGGGAGCGACGGTCTGTAACCCCCTACCCCGCTACGACATCAAGAATTTGATCTTGATTGTCAGTCTTTCTTCTCGACGAGGACCAGCCAGTTTCCGGTGTTGTCGCGCATGACGGCTTCGATGCCGTAGGGGCGGTCGGACGGTTCCTGCAGAAACTCGACGCCGGCGGCGGACAGCTCGGCGTATGTCCGGTGGCAGTCGTCGACGTTCAGGCCGAAGCCGCCCATCTGGCCCGATTCGAGCTGGCGGCGGATGAAGGCGGCCGACTCGGGGGATAGCGGCGGGCCGGGCGTCATCAGCGTCACTTCCAGTTCGGGCTGGTTGGGGTGGACGATCGTCACCCAGCGCACCCGGCCCATGGTGGCGTCGACGCGGGGCTCGAAGCCCAGGTGTTTGACGTAGAAGTCGCGGGTGGCGTCCTGGTCCAAGCAGTACACGGTCATCAGCGAGATGTTGAGGATCATGTCTCGACCGTAGGGCGGGCGCCGGTGGCGGGCTTCTCCGAAATTGCGATCACTCCGTGCATGAAGAGCCAGCAGCCGGGGATGTGCGGCGCTTCGGTGGCCCAGCGTTTCTGGTACGCCGTGGGGCTCTCGCCGACGAGCTCGGTGAACCGGGACGAGAATGATCCGAGCGACGTGAATCCGACTGCCATGCAGACCTCGGTGACCGTCAGGTTCGCGTACCGAAGCAGCTCTTGGGCCCGGGCGATGCGCCGCCGTGAGAGGTAGCGCATGGGGGTCTCGCCGTAGGCTGCGCGAAACGCCCGTACCAGATGGAACCGCGACATGCCGCCCAGCGCGGCCAGATCGCTCAGCCTGAGATCCCGCGCGCTGTTGCGGTCGATGTGGTCGCGGACTCTGCGCAAGGCGAACACCGGTTCAGCCTAAGCTCGGCAGGGTGAACATCGGAGTGCTGGCTTTGCAGGGGGATGTGCGCGAGCATCTGGCCGCGCTGGCCGAGAGCGACGTGCTGGCCCGGCCCGTCCGGCGGCCCGAGGAACTGGCCGAGGTCGAGGCTCTGGTCATCCCCGGCGGGGAGTCGACCGCCATCAGCAACCTGGCCGTCTCGTTCGGGCTGCTCGACCCGATCCGGAAGCGGATCGCCGACGGCATGTCGGTCTACGGCTCGTGCGCGGGCATGATCATGCTGGCCGCGAAGGTGCTCGACGGGCGGCCCGATCAGGAGTCGTTCCAGGGCATCGACATGACCGTGCGGCGCAACGCGTTCGGCCGGCAGGTCGACTCGTTCGAGGGCGACGTGACCATCGACGGCATCGCCGGCGGCGATTTTCACGCCGTCTTCATCCGGGCGCCATGGGTCGAAGAGGTCGGCGACGACGTGCGGGTGTTGGGCCGCGTCAGCGGCGGGCGGGACGCCGGTAGGATTGTGGCCGTTCGGCAGGGGAACCTGCTCGCCACGGCTTTCCACCCGGAGCTGACCGGCGACCTTCGTGTCCACCGGTACTTCGTCGAGATGGTCCGCCAGGCCGCCTGACACAACGGAGGTTTTCGCATGTCCGGCCACTCCAAGTGGGCGACGACCAAGCACAAGAAGGCCGTCATCGACGCCAAGCGCGGCAAGATGTTCGCCAAGCTGATCAAGAACATCGAGGTCGCGGCCCGCACCGGCGGCGGCGACCCGGCGGGCAACCCCACGCTCTACGACGCCATCCAGAAGGCCAAGAAGAGCTCGGTTCCCAACAACAACATCGACAACGCGGTCAAGCGCGGCTCCGGGCTCGAGGCCGGCGGCGCCGACTGGCAGACGATCATGTACGAGGGTTACGGCCCGAACGGCGTCGCGCTCCTGATCGAGTGCCTCACCGACAACCGCAACCGCGCCGCCACCGAGGTGCGCACGGCGCTGACCCGCAACGGCGGCACGTTCGCCGACGCCGGCTCGGTCTCGTACCTGTTCAACCGCAAGGGCGTCATCATCGTCCCGGCCGAGGGCATCAGCGAGGACGACCTCATGCTGGCCGTCCTCGACGCCGGCGCCGAAGAGATCAACAACCTCGGCGAGTCGTTCGAGATCGTCAGCGAACCGACCGACCTGGTCGCGGTGCGCACGGCCCTGCAAGAGGCCAACATCGAGTACGACTCGGCCGACTCGTCGCTGCTGCCGACGATGAACGTCGAGGTCGACGAGGAGGCCGCGCGCAAGGTGCTCAAGCTGGTCGACGCGCTGGACGACTGCGACGACGTGCAAGAGGTCTACACCAACGCCGACATCAGCGACGACGTGCTGGCGGCCATTGACGCGTGACGCCTGGTCGTGTGATCAGTAGGGTGCGGGGCGTGCCTTCCTTCAGGCTGCCCCGCATCGAGGACGCGACATCTGAGGCCTGACGACTGGTCGTGCGACCAGTAGAGTGACGGGACCGAGCCACTTCGGCGTGGGGGTGCGACCTGTCGTGACCGGCCTCTCTCTTCCGCCCATCGAAGATCTCGAACTCGACGACCTGGCCACCCTGCCGCGGCACTACCGGTACGAGCTGCGCGACGGCAACCTGGTCATCGCGGCGCCCCCGAGCTTCTGGCACAAGGTCATCGCCGGCCGCGTCCTGGTCATGCTGCACAAGGCGGGCCTCAATGTCTTTCAGGATCCCGGCGTACGCGGTGACCGCCCCCGCGACTGCCGGGTGCCCGACCTCGGCGTGGTGACGCGCCTGCCGGCCGGGGTGGCCACCTACTCCCATCTGCCCGCGTCGTCGTTCGGGCTGGTCGTCGAGGTCGTCTCGGAGGAATCGGCCAACGGCGAGTACACCGACAAGGCCGCCTGGTACGCCGAGCACGGCGTCCCGGAGTACTGGATCGTCGACCAGACCCCCGACCGTGACGAGGGGGACGCCTTCGTCTTCGTGCACCGCCTGCTGCTGGCCGGCGGCGAGCCCATCTACGGCCGCGAACGCAATGTTCTCCTGTCCGAGCTCGAACGCGAATATCCTGATTTCAACTCGTGACAACTGGTCGTGTGACCACTAGTCTTGGAGGCAGAGCTGATCCGGCGTGGCATGACCTGGAGAAGCGCGGCTTGCTGCCGGTGGTGGAGCCGACGCTGGCTGAGACGATGAAAACGCCGACGGCAAGGACTACGCCGAACTCGAGGGGGCGATCCGTGACACATACGTCCCGGTTTTCTGCCCGGACGGGCTGTGGGAGAAGGTTGCCTAGATGCGCCGCGCGCTGGCTGGTCACAGTGCACATCGTGGACCCTCGGTGGTCGACCTGGTGATCGCAGCGTCGGTGATCCGCCTCCGAATGACCGTATTGCATGAGGATCGTGACTTCGAAACGGTTGCCCGCTTCGTGCCCGAGTTGAAGCAGCACTGGCTTCGTGAAGGGCCGCCGAAGCAAGAGGCAATGTCGGCCGTCGATGGGTGACGGTGTTTCTCAGTAGTCGACCGAGATCGCGGACATCGCCTGGATCATGGCGGCTATGAGGAGGATGCCGAAGGCTATGCGGCGTCCGATGGCGTGCCACTGCTGACGGCGGTAGGCCTGGCACCACGCGATGCCGGCGTCGGCGGCGGCGCGCACCATCGTTCCCGAGCGGTGGGTGTCGGGCAGGACGGCCGCCTTGAGCAGGGCGATGCTTCCGCCGCGGCGGTACAGGGCCGGAGCGTACTGCGGTCGTTGCAGTACCCGCACGTCGACGTCGTAGACCTGGTCGTCACGCCACTGCTTGGTGCGCACCTCCAAACGGTGGCGCAGATACGCGTACGCGGCCTGGGGTTGACCCAGCAGGCGGCGTTGCCACGACAGGCGGCGCCAGTGCGAGGCGACGTCGACCAGCACGTCCATGTAGATGTGGCCGGCCTCGAAGTCCCCGCCGACCAGCCGGTTCGTCTCGCGGCGCAGCTCATCGAGGTGGCACGAGACGAACGCGACGTACGCCGGTGGCGGCTCGTCGGCCATGGGTGGCACGAGATACATGGGTCACACCCCCGCCTCCCATCGTCGAGGCGTGTCGCTGCCGGGCGCAAGAGGGCAGCGTATTAGGGTGTCGAACACACGTACGTGAGGCAGGGGAGGTCCGTGGTGCGCGTGCTCGGCATCGACCCGGGTCTCACCCGGTGCGGGGTCGGTGTCGTCGAGGGTGTGCCGGGGCGGCCCGGCACGATGATCGCGTACCACGTCGTCCGCACCGAACCCGACGCCGACATCGCCGAGCGCCTGCTGCTGCTCGATCGCGGGCTGGCCGCGCTGGTGGCCGAGCACAAACCCGAAAGCGTGGCCGTCGAGCGGGTCTTTTCCCAGCACAACGTCCGTACGGTCATGGGCACCGCCCAGGCCAGCGCGGTCGCCGTCCTGGCCGGGGCGCGCGCCGGGCTGCCCGTGCAGACGTACACGCCGAGCGAGGTCAAGGCGGCCGTCACCGGCTCCGGCACGGCCGGCAAGGCACAGGTCACGGCGATGGTCACCCGGCTCCTGCAGCTGGACGAGCCGCCCAAACCGGCCGACGCGGCCGACGCCCTCGCCCTCGCCATCTGCCACATCTGGCGCGGCGGCACCCGCGCCCGCATCCAGGCCGCGGCCGTCGCCGCCGCCCAACGAGCTCACCGAGGGAGAGTCCGCCGATGATCGCCAGCGTGCGCGGGGTGGTGGCGGCGATCGCGCCGGACAGCGCCGTCATCGAGGTCGGCGGGGTCGGCCTGCAGGTGCAGTGCGCCCCCGGCACCCTGGCCTCACTGCGGACGGGCGCCGAGGCCCGGCTGGCCACCAGCATGGTCGTCCGCGAGGATTCGCTGACCCTGTACGGCTTCGCCGACGACGACGAGAAGCACCTGTTCGAGCTGCTGCAGACGGCCAGCGGCGTCGGCCCCCGGCTGGCCCAGGCCGTGCTGGCCGTGCACCAGCCCGAGACGGTCCGCCGCGCGATCTCCGGCGGCGACCTGGCCACGCTGACCCGGGTGCCCGGCATCGGCAAGAAGGGCGCCGAACGCCTGGTGCTCGAGCTGCGCGACCGCATCGGCCCCATGCCGATGGGCGACGGCGGCTCGGCCGGCATGCTGAACGGCGCTTGGCAGGATCAGGTACGCCAGGGTGTGCTCGCGCTGGGCTGGTCGGCCGCCCAGGCCGACCAGGCGGTGGCCGCGGTCGCCGAGTCCATCGACGGCGAGGTCCCCCCGGTTCCCGTGCTGCTGCGCCAGGCCATCCGCCTGCTGGGCAAGGCCCGATGACCGACGACCTGGTCTCCGCCACCGCCGGCGACGACGAGCTGGACGCCGAAGCCAGCGTCCGCCCCCGCCGCCTGGCCGACTTCATCGCCCAGCACCGCGTCCGCGACCAGCTCGACCTGCTCCTCAAGGGCGCCATGGGCCGCGGCACCCCACCCGACCACATCCTGCTCTCAGGGCCGCCCGGCTTAGGTAAGACGACGTTGGCCAACATTGTGGCGGCGGAGTTGGGGACGGGGATTCGGACCACGAGCGGGCCGGTCATCGAGCGGTCGGGAGACCTGGCCGCGATCCTCACCGGGCTTGCGCCGGGGGATGTGCTGTTCATCGACGAGATTCACCGGATCGCCAAGCCGGCCGAAGAGTTGCTGTACAGCGCGATGGAGGACTTCCGGGTCGACGTCGTGGTGGGGAAGGGGCCGGGGGCCACCGCCATTCCGCTTGATGTGGAGCCGTTCACGCTGGTGGGGGCGACCACGCGGGCCGGGCTGCTGTCGGGGCCGATGCGGGACCGGTTCGGGTTCGTGGCTCATCTCGACTTCTATTCGCCGGCTGACCTGGACGCGCTGCTGCACCGGTCGGCCCGCATTCTCGGGGTGCCGATCACCGATGACGGCGCGGCCGAGATCGCGGGGCGGTCGCGGGGGACGCCGCGTATCGCGAACCGGCTGCTGCGGCGGGTCCGGGACTACGCCGAGGTGCGCGCCGACGGGGTGGTGACCGAGGCTACGGCCCGCGAAGCCCTCAAGGTGTACGACGTGGACGCTCTGGGGCTCGATCGGCTCGACCGGGCCGTGTTGCGGGCTCTGATCGAGTCGTTCCGTGGCGGGCCTGTCGGTCTGTCCACGCTGGCGGTCGCGGTGGGGGAGCAGTCCGACACCGTTGAGGAGGTCTGCGAACCTTTTCTCGTACGGGCCGGTCTGCTCGCGCGTACGCCGCGGGGCCGGGTCGCCACCGAGGCGGGCTGGGCGCATCTGGGAAAGATCCCGCCCTCGGGCACGGTCCAAGGGGATTTGTTCGCACGAGATGCGTGAAATCCCCTCGTAATGCGAACGTGATGTGTGCCGCATTCGGAACTCCCAGGTTGACCGATTAGACTCGCCGCCGTTCAACCGGGATGTGTTTATCGCCGTCGGTCGTGGAGTTCCGCGTCACCGGCGGCCAACGGAAGGCTTATTCGTGGACCTGGCAGCCGAGGCATCGGGGGGCGGCAGCTTCACCCCGCTCCTCCTCATCGTTCTGCTCTTCGCCGTCATGTACTTCCTCATGATCCGGCCGCAGCAGAAGCGTCGCCGCGAGGCTCAGCAGATGCAGAACGCGCTCGGCCCCGGTGACCGCATCGTCACCATCGGCGGCCTGCACGGCACGGTCGTCGCCGTCGCCGACGACGTCGTCACCCTCGAGATCGCCGACGGCGTGCACGTCGACTTCGCGCGCCCGGCCATCGCCCGCGTCGTGACCCAGTCGGCCGCCCCGGCCGAGGCCGTGGCCGAGGAAGAGGTCGTCGAGCCGGCCGTCGAGGAGCCGATCGTCAACCCGGTCACCGACACGCGTAGAAAGGACTGACAAACGCAGACGTAAGACCCCTTCGGGCCGGCCCGCGCGGCGTCATGCTGCCGGGCCGGTTCGTCGGGCCCGCGCCAGGCCGCAGCCAAGAGCGCGAAGCGGACGTTAGACTCCACGACCGCTTTAACCACATCAAGACGCCGTAAACACAGGGAGATCGAAAGCCGTGGCACGACCACCACAGGGACAGATGCATCCCGGACGGCAGCTTGCCGTGCTCGGCGCGATCTTCGTCGTCCTTTACCTGCTCGTCTTCTTCGCGGGTGGGGCCAGCGGCTCCTTCACCGACCGGCTGCACCCGAAGCTGGGCCTCGACCTGGTGGGTGGCACGCAGGCCACGTACATCGCGTCGGTCGAGGGCAACCAGGTGCCGTCGAAGACCAGCATGGAGCAGGCCCGCGACATCATCGAGGAGCGGGTGAACGCCCTCGGCGTCTCCGAGGCCGAGGTGGTCATCCAGGGTGACCGCAACATCGTGGTCTCGCTCGCCGGCAAGGCCGACGACCAGCTGAAGGACCTGTCGCAGGCCGCCCAGATGCGTTTCCGCATGCTGGTCGGCACCACCGGTGACGTGGCCTCGGTGGCCCTGAACCCGCCGTCGGCCCAGCCCAGCGCGGCGCCGTCGGGCAACCCCAGTGCGAACCCGAGCGCGAACCCCGGCGCCAACCCGAGCGCCGGCGCGAGCGCGCCCGCGGTGCAGAACAGCCCGTCCTCCGGTGGCCAGGGCGGCGGCGCGCCGGCTCCCAGCGCCACGCCGAGCGCGCCCGCGCCGACGCCCAGCGCGTCCGCGAGCGCCCCGGTCAGCGCCGACACGCAGCAGCAGCGTGACGCGGTGCAGAAGAAGGTCGGCGCCGCCGCGTGGGCCGCCGCCGAGAAGCTGACCGCCCCGGTCGACCTGAGCACCGACACCAAGGCCGGCCTGCCGTTCGCGAACTTCGCGAAGCTGTCCGGCGAAGAGGTCAACGCGCTGACCCCGCAGATGCAGTTCAACGTGCCGACGATCAGCTGCCAGCAGCTCGGCGACCGGCCGAACGGCGCCATCGACGCGGTCAACTCGCAGGCCGTGGCCTGCTACCAGAGCGCGAAGGTGCTGCTCGACAAGGCGCCGGTCGTCGGCGAGGACATCTCGAAGGCCAGCCCGCAGCTCGACCAGCAGTCCGGCCAGTGGGTTGTGTCGCTCGACTTCACCAGCGCCGGTTCCACCAAGTGGGCCGCGCTGACCCGGCAGGCGTTCGAGGCCACCTCGAGCGACCCCTGCTTCGTGGCCGCGCAGTCGCTGTACGGGCAGGTCGAGCACTGTGCCGTCGCCGTCGTGCTGGACAAGAATGTCATCTCGGCGCCGCAGATCCAGGGCGTGCTGACCGGCACCTCGCAGATCACCGGCCAGTTCACCTCGGCCTCGGCCCGTCAGCTGGCCGACCAGCTCAACTTCGGCGCGCTGCCGGTCACCTTCAGCTCCGGCCCGGCCCAGACCGTGTCCGCGACGCTGGGCATCCAGCAGCTCAAGGCCGGTCTGCTGGCCGCCGCGATCGGCATGGGCCTGGTGGCGATCTACGCGTTCTTCTACTACCGCCTGCTCGGCTCGGTGATCTTCCTGAGCCTGATCCTGTCGGGTCTGCTCACCTTCGGCGCGCTGGTCTTCCTGGGTCGTACGGTGGGCTTCACCCTGACCCTGGCCGGCATCGCCGGATTCATCGTGTCCCTAGGTGTCGCGGCCGACTCGTTCGTCATCTACTTCGAACGATTGAAGGACGAGATCCACGAGGGCCGAAGTCCGCGCAGCGCCGTGCCCAGAGCCTGGGCCCGCGCTCGCCGCACGATCATCTCGGCGAACACGATCACCATCCTCGCCGCCGTGGTCCTCTACATCGTCTCGGTCGGCGCGGTTCAGGGCTTCGCGTTCGCGCTCGGCCTGTCGACCGTCCTCGACCTGGTCGTGGTGTTCCTGTTCCGCCACCCGATCATGACGATGTTCGCGCGGACCAAGGCGTTCCTGTCGCCGCGGGTCAGTGGCCTCGGCCGCGTCCTGCGCAACGCCACGACCGATCCCAAGGAGGCCTGAGATGGCCCGCCAAGGTCTCGCCGCCCGGCTGTACGCGGGTGAGGCGAACGTCAACATCATCGGCCGGCGCAAGCTGTGGTTCATCATCGCCGCCGTGCTGGTCGCCATCTCGATCGCCAGCATCTCGATCAAGCAGTTCCACCTGGGCATCGAGTTCGCCGGCGGCACCTCGTTCAGCGTCCCGGCCAAGGTCGGCGACACCGAGCTGACCCAGGCTGAGGTGTCGGACGCGGTCGAGCGGGCCATCCAGGCGGTCGACCCGGGCGCCGAGGTCGGCGCCGCACAGCGGGTCGGCACGACGGGTGGCACGCCCACCTACACGGTGCGCGCCTCGGCCTTGACCGCCCAGCAGGCCGAGCAGGCCAAGGCGACCCTGGTCGAGGATCTGGGCGTCGCACCCGAGGACGTGAGCGACGACCAGGTGTCGGCCGCCTGGGGTGGCCAGGTGACGCGGCAGGCTCTGCTGGGTCTGGTCATCTTCCTCGTGCTGGTGATGGTCTATCTGGTCGTCCGGTTCGAGTGGCGGATGGCGGTCGCGGCCTTGAGCTCGCTGCTGCTCGACCTGATCGTGACGGCCGGCGTCTACTCGCTCGTCGGCTTCGAGGTCACACCGTCGACGGTGATCGGCTTCCTGACGATTCTGGGTTATGCGCTCTATGACGTGGTGGTGGTGTTCGACAAGATTCAGGAGAACACCCGCGGCATCACGGCCAGCAGCCTGCGCACCTACAACGAGGCGGCCAACCTCGCGGTCAACCAGACCCTGATGCGCTCGCTCAACACCGGTCTGGTGGCGCTGCTGCCGGTCGGCGGTCTGCTCTTCATCGGGGCCGGCCTGCTGGGCGCGGGCACGCTGAAGGACCTCGGCCTGGTGCTGTTCGTCGGCATGGGCTTCGGTGTCATCGCCTCGATCCTGTTCGCGGCCCCGGTGCTGACCGTGCTCAAGGACCGTGAGCCGAAGATCAAGGCGCACACCGCCCGGGTCCTCGCCCGGCGGGCCAGCGCCCGCTCCGGCGATGTCGCCCCGCGCGGCGAGCGCACCGGCCGCGACGCGAACGTGGCGGACTCGGACGAGGCGGCCCCGGCCCTGGCCTCGGCCGCTCCCCGCCCGGGCAGCCGTCCGACGGCCAAGCGCAACACCAACCGCGGTGGGCGGCCCGGCGGCGCCGGCAACCGGCCGGCCGGGGGCAACAAGCGTCGCTGACGCGCAACGACACAGCAAGGGGCGGCCGGTGATCCGGCCGCCCCTTCGTCGTTCGTTAGGCTGTCGCCCGTGACCGATGAGAAGCTGCGCGCCAACGGAGACAGCGGGCCCGATCTGGCCGCGGTGGTCGCCGGCGGCACGATCGACGTGCCCGACTTCCCCAAGCCGGGCGTCGCCTTCAAGGACCTGATGCCGCTGTTCGCCGACGGGCGGGCGTTCCACGAGGTGATCGACGGGATCGTCGGGCACTACGGGGCCGACTCGTTCGACGTGGTGGCCGGGGTGGAGGCGCGCGGCTTCGTGGTGGCGGCGGCCATCGCGTACGCGGCGGGGGTCGGCGTCGTGCCGGTGCGCAAGGCCGGCAAGCTGCCGCGCCAGGCCCTGGCCGCCTCGTACGAGCTCGAGTACGGCGAGGCCACCCTCGAGGTGCACGAGGACGCGTTCATCGCCGGGCAGCGGGTTCTGGTGGTCGACGACGTGCTCGCCACGGGCGGCACGGCGGGCGCCGCGCTGGAGCTGGTCGAGCGGGCGGGTGGCACGGTTGTCGGCTTCACCGTGCTGATGGAGCTGGCCTTCCTCAAGGGGCGGGAAAGGCTGAAGCCCCGCACGGTCCACGCCCTGCTGACCGTTTGATGCGGCTTTGCCGGTCTCCGCGAGGCTCTTTCGGAGGTTCGGCCGCGCCATCGGGGAAGACTGTGCGGGTAGGATGGCGTTCCTAACCAGGTGACCAACCCTGGCATTGGTGGACCTTCGCCGGCGACGACCGGCGTGGTCCCGAGTGATGGTGTGAGGAGGCCGGTGTCCAGCGACGTCGTCCCTCCGGCGGAGGGCACGGTGCAGCCGACCGAGGACTCACAGACCGGCGCGGGCGCTGAGGCGGCCGCCGAGCAGGCTCAGCCGGTGGAGGCTTCCGACGCTGAAGCCACGCAGCCCATGCCTCCGGCCGAGGCCCCGGCCAGCGGTTTCGGCCTGGCCAGCGCGCCCACGGGCCGCCGCGTCCGGGCCCGTCTGGCGCGCTTCAACGCGCCCTGGCAGAGCACCCAGGTCAGCGAGGTTCTCGAGCCGCTGATCGCCACCCACCGGGCCAGCCATCCCAAGGCCGACGGCCGCATGCTGCAGCGTGCGTTCGACGTGGCCGCCCGCTGGCACTCGGGTCAGTACCGTAAGTCGGGCGACCCGTACATCACGCACCCGCTGGCCGTGGCGACGATCCTGGCCAACCTCGGCATGGACACGACCACCCTGGTGGCCGCCCTGCTGCACGACACGATCGAGGACACGGACTACTCGCTCGAGCAGATGCGCAGCGACTTCGGCGGCGAGGTCGCGCTGCTGGTCGACGGCGTGACCAAGCTCGACCGGGTCAAGCTGGGCGACGCGGCCAAGGCCGAGACCATCCGCAAGATGGTCGTCGCGATGGCGAAAGACCCGCGCGTGCTGGTCATCAAGCTGGCCGACCGGCTGCACAACATGCGCACCCTGACCTTCCTGCCGCGACCCAAGCAGGAGCAGAAGGCCAAAGAGACGCTGGAGATCCTGGCCCCGCTGGCCCACCGCCTGGGCATGAACACGATCAAGTGGGAGCTCGAGGATCTCGCGTTCGGCACCCTGTTCCCGAAGCGGTTCGAAGAGATCAACCGTCTCATCGGCGAGCATCAGCCGCAGCGTGAGGCGCTGCTGCGCCAGGTGACGAACCGGGTCAGCCTCGACCTCAAGTCGGCCAAGATCAAGGCCGAGACGACCGGCCGCCCCAAGCACCTCTACTCGATCTATCAAAAGATGATCGTCCGGGGCCGCGACTTCAACGACATCTACGACCTGGTCGGCGTGCGCATCCTGGTCGACACGGTGCGCGACTGCTACGCGGCGCTGGGCGTCATCCACGCGAACTGGCAGCCGGTGCCGGGCCGGTTCAAGGACTACATCGCGATGCCGAAGTTCAACATGTACCAGTCGTTGCACACGACGGTCATCGGCCCGACCGGCAAGCCGGTCGAGATGCAGATCCGCACCTTCGCCATGCACCGCACAGCCGAGTTCGGCATCGCCGCGCACTGGAAGTACAAGGAGCAGAAGGGCGCGACGATCGTCGGCCCGCCGGCCCACATCGACGAGATGACCTGGCTGCGGCAGCTGCTCGACTGGCAGCGCGAGGCCAGCGACCCGTCCGAGTTTCTGGACGCGTTGCGGTTCGACCTGTCCAGCCAAGAGGTGTACGTCTTCACGCCCAAGGGCGACGTCATCCCGTTGCCGACCGGTTCGACGCCGGTCGACTTCGCGTACGCCGTGCACACCGAGGTCGGGCACAAGTGCATCGGAGCCCGGGTCAACGGCAAGCTGGTGCCGCTCGAGTCGACGCTGTCCAACGGCGACGTCATCGAGATCTTCACCTCGAAGTCCTCCAACGCCGGCCCCACGCAGGACTGGCTCGGCTTCGTCAAGAGCCCCCGGGCCCGTACGAAGATCCGGCAGTACTTCAACAAGGAGCGCCGCGAGGAAGCGATCGAGATCGGCAAGGAGGCGATCGTCAAGGCGATGCGCAAGCAGGGCCTGCCCCTGCAGCGCATGCTGACGAACGAGAACCTCACGACGATCGCCCGCGACCTGCACCTGGCCGACGTGGCCTCGCTCTACGCGGCCATCGGCGAGAACACGGTCAGCGCCCAGTCGGTCGTGCAGAAGCTGGTCGCCGGCTTCGGCGGCGAGGAGGGCGCGGTCGAGGACATCGCCGAGACCGCCGTCGCGACCCGTCCGCCGCGCAACCGCAGCACCGCGCAGGACCCGGGTGTCGTGGTCAAGGGCGTCAGCGACGTGTGGGTCAAGCTGGCCCGCTGCTGCACCCCGGTGCCGGGCGACGCGGTGTTCGGCTTCGTCACCCGCTCCGGCGGCGTGAGCGTCCACCGCGAGGACTGTGCCAACGCGGAAGACCTGCGCGACCAGGAGGAACGCGTCGTCGAGGTGACGTGGAAGCCGACCAGCGCGTCCACGTTCCTCGTGGCCATCCAGGTCGAGGCGCTCGACCGGCACAAGCTGCTGGCCGACGTCACCCGGGTGCTGAGCGAGGAGAGGGTCAACATCCTCTCGGCCACGGTCACCACGACTCGCGACCGCGTGGCCGTCAGCCGGTTCACGTTCGAGATGGCCGACCCGAAGCACCTGGGCCACCTGGTGGCCGCCGTCCGCAAGGTCGACGGCGTCTTCGACGCGTACCGCGTGACGTCAGGCGCCTAGCTCATACGGAAAGGGCCCCCGCCGAGGCGGGGGCCCTTCCTCATGTAACGGATCAGGCGGCGGCCATCGCCAGCGACTTGATGGTGACCTCCTTCTTCGGGTGGCCACCCCCCGCCGACTGGGCGAACGCGCCGTCGTCACCGGCCTTGACCACGTCCTTGACGATGTTCAGGCCCTCGGTGATCGAGCCGAGCAGGGTGTAGTTCGCGGGCAGCTGGGTGTCTTCCGAGACGATGAAGAACTGGCTGCCCGAGCTGCCGGGCTGGCCGGTGTTGGCGATCGCGAGCGACCCCGCCGGGTACGGCTTCTTGGTGTCGGTCGGCAGGTTCTCTTCGGCCATGGTGTAGCTCGGGCCGCCCTGGCCGTCGGTCTCGCGCCAGCCCTTGCCGGTGGCGAACGGGTCGCCGCACTGCAGCACCTTGAAGCTCGCCTCGTTGACCAGGCGGTGGCACTTGCTGTTGTCCCAGAACTTCTTGCCCGCGAGGAACTCGAAGCTGGCCGCGGTGCACGGCACCTTCGTCTTGTCGACGGTGGCCTTGATGACGCCCAGGTTGGTGTCCATGGTCAGCACGTCTTTGCCGGTGTTGGGCGCGGTGGCCGGCGGGACGCCGACATCCTTGACCTTGCCGCCACCCTCCGCCGGGGCCGGCGTGAAGGTGCAGGCGACCTGGCCGGCCGGGACGTTGGCGGCCGCGGTGGGGGCGTCCGCCTTGTCGTCGTCACCGCCGATCGACGTCACGATCCACACCGCGGCGCCGGCGATCAGCACGACGGCGATGGCCGAGCCGATGATGGCCTGCCGCTGCCGGCGCTTGCGGGCGGCCGCGGAGCGCTCGGCCATCTCCTTCTCGAGACGGGCCCGCGCCGCCGCGCGCTGCCGGTCCTTGATCGACGACACGGTGTTCCTCCTGCTGATATGTCGGCCTGGGGCTCAGGACTGGGTGCTGGCCGAAGGGGCTGCGGACGCCGGGGCGCCGCCGACGGTCAGGGTCTTGATGGTGATCTTCTGGGTGGGCTTGACCTTCTCGCCGGTGCTGTTGGCCGACGTGGGGATCTTGGCGAGCTTGTCCACCGTCGCCTGCCCGCCGGTCACCTTGCCCACGATGGAGAACTCGGGGTTGGCGGGCGAGTAGTCCTTGGTGAAGATCAGGAACTGGCTGCCGTTGGTGCCCGGCGGGTTGCCGATCAGGGCGACGGTGCCCTTCGGGTAGAGCGGCGCTGACGCGTCCGACCCGGGCGCAGGGGACGCGCTCGGGTCCGACGCGGTCGGCACGTTCTCGTTGTAGACGCTGTAGGTCGGGCCGCCGAGGCCGGTGCCCGACGGGTCGCCGCAGCGCACCGCCCCGTACGTCGTAATTTCGTGGCAGTCGGTGTTGTCGTAGAACTTCTTGCTCGCCAGGTACGTGATGTCGGCCGTGCCGCAGGGCGACAGCTCGCTGTCGAGGCCGACGACGATCGGCTCACCCTGGCTCGTGCTGATCGTCATCGTCTGGGTGCCGAGCGTCGGGATGTCCTTGGTCGGCGGCGTGCCCACGTCCTTGAGGTTCGAGTTCGTGGAGACGTTCTGCGGAGTCCAGAGGCAGATGTCCTGATCGGCCGCGTCGGTCTGGTCGTCGTCGGAGTCGAACGCCCCGCCGATCCAGGCCACCCCGGCGACGATGATGAGCACCGCCGCGACGGAACCGACGGCCGCGAGCATGCGGCGGCGGCGATTCTCTTTGACGGCCCGTCGCGCCATCTGCCGATCGAGCTTCGCCCGTGCCAGCTTGCGCTGCCGGTCCCTGCTGGATGCCACCGAACGCTGTCCTCTCGTACGACCGTGTCACACGCCCGCAAGAGTGTACGGGTACCTCCTGAGAAAGTGGTGTGCGCCCGCCCGACTAGGATCGTTACGATTCGTACCTTGTCTTCAGGGGAGGGGCCCGGCGTGCTCGTCACCAGCTTCGAGGCCCAGGCCTTCGGCACCAACTGCTACGTGGTGGCCACCGCCCCGGGCGAGCAGTGCCTGATCGTCGACCCCGGCATCGGCGTGCTCGACCAGCTCGACGAGGTGATCGCCGAGCACCGGCTCTTCCCGGCGGCCGTGCTGCTGACGCACGGGCACCTCGACCACACGTTCTCGGTCGCTCCCGTCTGCGGCGCGAAAGGCATTACGGCGTACGTGCACCCGGCCGACACCGAGATGCTGGCCGACCCGGCCAAGGGCCTCAGCATGGACCTGACCCAGCTCTTCGGGGGCCGGCTGCCCTATTCGGAGCCCGAGGACGTCGCCGAGCTGACCGACGGCGAGACGCTGGTGCTGGCCGGCCTCGAGGTGACCGTCGACCATGCGCCCGGCCATACCGGCGGGTCGGTGCTGTTCCGGCTGCCCGGCGCGGGCTCCTCGTTCGAAGCGGACCAGGTCTGCCTCTCCGGGGATGTCCTCTTCGCCGGCTCGATCGGACGCACCGACCTGCCGGGCGGCAGCACGCCGACGATGATGACCAGCCTGCGGGAGAAGATCCTGCCGCTGGCCGACGACACCGTCGTCCTGCCCGGCCACGGACCGGCCACCACCATCGGCCGCGAGCGCGCGCAGAACCCGTACCTGCGGGAACTGATCGCAGCGCCCGGCCGCGGACTCTGAGCATTTTCCTAGGAGATTCTGAGCTATGCCCATTTCCGGCTTTCCCGAATGGATGCCGCCCCAGCGCATGATCGAGCAGCGGGTCATCGACCGCATCCGCTCGACGTTCGAGCTGTACGGCTTCTCCCCGCTCGAGACGCGCTCGGTCGAGCCGCTCGAGACTCTTGTCAGCAAGGGCGAGACGTCCAAAGAGGTCTACCTGCTGCGCCGCCTGCAGGCCGACGAGAACGCCAAGGACGACGACAGCCTGGGCCTGCACTTCGACCTGACCGTGCCGTTCGCCCGGTTCGTGGTCGAGAACGCGGGCAAGCTGCAGTTCCCGTTCCGGCGCTACCAGATCCAGAAGGTGTGGCGCGGCGAACGCCCGCAGGAGGGCCGCTACCGCGAGTTCCTGCAGGCCGACATCGACGTGGTCAACCGCGGCGATCTGCCGTTCCACTACGACACCGAGATGCCGCTGGTCATCGGGGACGCGCTCAGCGGCCTGCCGATCCCGCGCATCAAGATCCAGGTGAACAACCGCAAGGTGTGCGAGGGCTTCTATCGAGGCTTGGGCCTGGCCGATACCGCACAAGTTCTGCGTACAGTGGACAAGCTCGACAAAATCGGCCCGGCGCGCGTGGCCGAGGCGTTGATCGAAACCGCCGGCGCCACCCGGGCCCAGGCCGAGGCGTGCCTCGAGCTGGCCGCCATCTCGGCCGAGGACGGCTCCTTCGTGGACGCCGTCCGCAAGCTGAGCGTGAACGACCCGCTGCTCGACGAGGGCCTGGGCGAGCTGCTGCAGGTGGTCGAGGTGGCCCGCGAGAACGCGCCCGGCCTGGTCGTGGCCGAGCTGAAGATCGCCCGCGGTCTCGACTACTACACCGGCACCGTCTACGAGACCCAGCTGCAGGGGTACGAGCGGTTCGGCTCGATCAGTTCGGGCGGCCGCTACGACAACCTGGCCGCCAGCGGCAACGAGCGTTTCCCGGGCGTCGGCTACTCGATCGGCGTCTCCCGCATGCTGGGTGTGCTCTTCGGTCAGAACGCGCTGAGCGTGTCCCGCTCGGTGCCGACCTGCGTGCTGGTCGCCCTGCCCGACGAAGATCAACGGCCTTCCTGCGTACGCATCGCCACCGCACTCCGCCGCCGGGGCATCCCGACCGAGGTGGCGCCGTCGGCCGCGAAGTTCGGCAAGCAGATCCAGTACGCCGACCGCCGCGGCATTCCGTACGTGTGGTTCCCCGGCGAGCCCGACACCGTGAAGGACATCCGATCCGGCGACCAGGTCGAGGCCGACGCCGCGTCGTGGCAGCCCCCGGCCGAGGACCTGCACCCGGTGATCGCCGGCTGAGCGGTTCCCTACGGTACCGTAAGTTACGACACCGTAGGGAGTGATCGTCATGCCGCTGGACCAGACTTCGCTGCTCATCGAACTGGAGCCGGTCGTGGCCACCAACCTCGACCGGCACCTGTCGTTGGCCAAGGAGTGGTTCCCGCACGAGTACGTGCCGTGGAGCGAGGGCCGCACCTTCGACGGCCTCCTGGGCGGCGAGCCCTACCAGCCGACCGACTCCACCCTGCCGGACGTCGCCCGTACGGCGCTGATCGTCAACCTGCTCACCGAGGACAACCTGCCCTCGTACCACCACGAGATCGCCACCCTCTTCGGCCGCGACGGCGCCTGGGGCACGTGGGTGCACCGCTGGACAGCCGAGGAAGGTCGCCACGGCATCGCCCTGCGCGACTACCTGACGGTCACGCGGGCCGTCGACCCGGTCGAGCTCGAGCGCGCCCGCATGACCCACATGCAGGCCGGATACACCAACGGCCACCCCGACGAAATCCTGCACTCCATCGCGTACGTGGCCTTCCAGGAACTGGCGACGCGGATCTCACACCGCAACACCGGCAAAGCCACCGGAGATCCCATCGCCGAGCAGCTGCTGGCGAGGGTGGCGGCCGACGAGAACCTGCACATGGTCTTCTACCGAAACCTGCTGGCGGCAGCCTTCGACCTGGACCCCAACCACGCGATGCGCGCGGTCACGGACGTGGTCGCAGCCTTCCAGATGCCCGGCGCGAACATCGAGGGGTTCGGGCGGAAGGCTTTGTCGATCGCGCTGGCCGGCATCTACGACCTGCGCCAGCACCGCGACGAGGTGCTGCAGCCGGTCCTGAGGCAGTGGAACGTGTTCGGGCGCGGTGATCTGGATGGGGATGGGGAGAAGGCTCGGGATGAGCTGGCTGCCCACATGGAGGAGCTGGAGCAGCAGGCCGCCCGGTTCGAGGAGAAGCGGGAGGCGCGGCGGGTGCGGTTGAATCGGTGACCGCTTGCTTGCGCTTCGGAGGGGCTTAGCTGCGCCGTCGTCTCTGGGGTGGGTGGCGCTGGCTCGGGTTTGTTGTGGTTGGGCTGCTTCCCAGGCCAGCGGCGTGGTGGTTGCGGTGGGTGACGCCGGGGCCGGGTTTGTTGGGGTTGGGCTGCTTGCCAGGCCAGCGGCGTGGTGGTTGCGGCCGGTGACGCCGGTCCGGGTTTGTTGTGGTTGGGGCTTGCTCGCCAGGCCAGCAGCGTCGTGGTTGCGGTGGGGGACGCCGATTCGGGTTCGTTGGGGTTGGGCGGCTTCCCAGGCCAGCGGCGTCGTGGTTGCGGTGAGGGACGCCGGTTGGGCTTCGTCGTGGTCGGCATAGAGCAGGAACCAAGTTCCATACAGCGACCACAACCTCTAACTCCGCATCGCCTAGGGCGAGGGGCGGCAGTCACCTCGGCCACGACGCTGCTGGCGTGGCGTCCAAGCCCGGCCACGATCTAGGGGTGAGGGGCGGCAGCCAGCTCGGCCACGACTCCGCTGGCCTGGCGAGCAAGCCCAGCCACGACGGACCTCGGCGGGCGTCGCTTACCGCGACCATGACGGTGCTGGCGTGGCGTCCCAGCTTGGCCATCGCCGGGGGTGAGGGGCGGCAGTCACCTCGGCCACGACGCTGCTGGCCTGGCGAGCAGCCCAGCCACGACGGACCTCAGCGGGCGTCACTCGCCGCGACCATGACGGTGCTGGCGTGGCGTCCCAGCTTGGCCATCGCCGGGGGTGAGGGGCGGCAGCCAGCTCGGCCACGACGCTGCTGGCCTGGCGAGCAGCCCGGCCACGACGGACCTCAGCGGGCGTCACTCGCCGCGACCATGACGGTGCTGGCGTGGCGTCCCAGCTTGGCCATCGCCGGGGGTGAGGGGCGGCAGTCACCTCGGCCACGACGCTGCTGGCCTGGCGAGCAGCCCGGCCACGACGGACCTCAGCGGGCGTCACTCGCCGCGACCACGACGGTGCTGGCGTGGCGTCCCAGCTTGACCATCGCCGGGGGTGAGGGGCGGCAGTCACCTCGGCCACGACGCTGCTGGCCTGGCGAGCAGGTCGGCCCTCCCGGCGGGTGCGGTTGAACCGCTCATCACTTCGAGGTGAGCGGTCGTGGTGGTTGCGGTAGGTGTGGCCGGTCCGGGTTCGTGGTGGTTGGGGCTGCTCGCCAGGCCAGGGGGGTGGTGGTTGCGGTGGGTGGGGCCGGTCCGGGTTCGTGGTGGCTGGGGCTGCTCGCCAGGCCAGGGGGGTGGTGGTTGCGGTGGGTGCGGCCGGTCCGGGTTCGTGGTGGCGGGAGCTGCTCGCCAGGCCAGGGGGGTGGTGGTTGCGGTGGGCGCGGCCGGTCCGGGTTCGTGGTGGTTGGGGCTGCTCGCCAGGCCAGGGGGGTGGTGGTTGCGGTGGGTGGGGCCGGTCCGGGTTTGTGGTGGCTGGGCTGCTCGCCAGGTCAGGGGGCGTGGTGGTTGCGGTGGGTGCGGCCGATCCGGGCTCGTGGTGGCTGCGGCTGCTCGCCAGACCAGCGGCGTCGTGGCTGAGGTGGGTGCGGCCGGTCCGGGTCCGTTGTGGCTGGGATGCTGCCCAGGCCAGGGGTGTCGTGGTTGTGGCGGGTGACGCCGGTTGGGCTTCGTCGTGGTTGGGCTGGTTGGCGTTCTCCGCCACGAGGCTGCTGGGGTGGCCGCCAAGCCGCAGCCACGACGCCGGCCGGCTAGTTGGCTTCCAGTGGGAACAGCATGCAGCTGGACATGGCCTGAGCCACCAACCGCCCAGCTCCATCGGTCAGCCGGGCCTCGGCCAGCGCAGTCCGCCGGCCGCTCTGCAGCACCGAGCCGGTGCAAGTCAGACGCCCCGATGACAGGGTGATCGGGCGCAGGAACTTCACGTTCAGGTCGAGGCTTGTGTACCCGACTCCGGCGGGGAGTGTGCTGTGAACCGAGCACGCGGCGGCGGTGTCCAGCAAGGTTGAGATGACGCCGCCGTGCATGGTGCCCAGGGGGTTGTAGTGGAACTCTTGCGGGTCCAGCTGCACCGTTACCGAGCCGAACTCGGCCTGCAACGTTGCCAGGTCTATCAGTTCCATGATGGGTGGGGACGGCAGGGAGCCGTCGGCCATTCCCTATAGCAGCTCCAGGCCGGTTCGGCGGCCGATCAGGTCTGCGTGCAACGCGGGGTCGGTCCAGCTGAAGGTGCGGCTGCGCTGGGTCTGCGTCATGGATGCAGGGTGGCATCGGGTTGCTGGGTCTGTCTAGTGGACCTAGCCTTCTGTCATGAGTTCCACAGCGCCGGAGAGCCTGGGGTGGTCGGTCGAGTCGTGCACTATCGGGCGGGCCATGGAGATTCTGGGGGAGAGGTGGACGATCGTCGTTCTGCGTGAAGTGTTCGCGGGGATCCGGCGGTTCGATGACATGCGGGTGCGCACGAACATTCCGCGGCAGGTGCTGACCAATCGGTTGGGCACGCTGGTCGACAGCGGTGTGCTGCGGCGCGTGCCCTATCAAGAGCCAGGGACGCGCGTGCGGCACGAGTACCGGCTCACGCAGAAGGGGTTCGACCTCTACCCGGTGCTGATCGCGGTGGCCGAGTGGGGCGACCGCTACCTGGCCGACCCGGAGGGGCCGCCGCTGGTCTACGAGCACCGGGACTGCGGGGCCGGCGTGCACGCCGTGGTCCGCTGCGAGGACGGGCACGAGATCGGCGACTTCCGGCAAGTGTTGCCTAAGCCGGGGCCGGGCGCGCGCCGCCGATAGATTCTGCGGGTGGATTCACCGTGGGCGCCGCTGCGGGGGCGCGTGTTCCGGATGCTCTGGATCGCGGTGCTCGCCGGCAACGTCGGCACCTGGATGCAGACCGTGGGCGCGCAGTGGCTGGTCGTCGAGGAGCCCAACGCGGCCACCTGGACCAGCCTGGTGCAGACCGTGACCATGCTGCCGGTGCTGTTGCTCGCGTTGCCGGCCGGGGCGATCGCTGATGTGCTCGACCGGCGGCGGCTGCTGATCGGCGTACAGACGGCGTTGTTCCTGGTCGGGGCGGTGCTGACGGCGCTCACGGCGCTCGATCGGATGCCGCCTCCGTTGCTTCTCTTCTTCACGTTCCTGCTCGGGGTCGGCCAGGCGCTCACGCTTCCCACCTGGCAGGCCGTCATTCCCGAGGTCGTGCCGCGCGATCAACTGCCCGCGGCGTCGGCTCTGGGGGCCGTCAACACGAACCTGGCGCGCTCGGCCGGTCCGGCGGTCGCGGGGCTGCTCGTCGCCCACATCGGCTCGGCGGCCGTCTTCGCTCTCAATGCGATTTCGTACGGTGTGTTCGCGCTGGCCTTGATCGTCTGGCGGCGCGCGCCGAAGCAGGGGCCGAGCCACCCGGAGCGGTTCGGGCCGGCCGTGCGGGCGGGCGGCCGGTTCGTCCGGTACGCGCCGACCGTACGGCGCCTGTTGATTCGCGTCCTTCTGTTCGTGATTCCGGGCAGTGTGGTCTGGGGGTTGCTGCCGGTCGTCGCGCATCAGGAACTGCGGCTGGGTGCGAGCGGGTACGGCGTGCTGCTGGCCGCCCTGGGCGTCGGCGCCATCGCGGGGGCGCTGCTCATGCCGCGGATCCGCAAGCTCATGACGGCCAACCGGCTGATCGTCGTGGCCGGCGTCATCTATGGCGGGGCGCTGCTGGTCGTGGCCCTGGTGCCCAACGAAATCGCGGTCGGCGCCGTGCTCGTGCTGGCCGGCGCGGCCTGGATGACGCTGGTCTCGCGGATGAACGCGACCCTGCAGCTGCTGCTGCCGAACTGGGTGCGCGCCCGCGGCTTCGGCATCTATCAGGTGGTGTTCGCGGGCGCCCAGGCGCTCGGGGCACTGCTGTGGGGCCAGGTCGCCGAGTGGACCGGGCTGCCCGCCACCTTCATCGCCGCGGCCGTGCTCATGTTGGCCGGCACCGCGACAGTGCCCTGGCTGCCGGTCCATGAGCACGACGACGCCGACCGCAGCCCGGCCGTCTTCTGGGCCGAGCCGCACATCATGCTCGACCCGGATGCGGAGGAAGGGCCCGTTCTGGTCACGGCGATCTATCGCGTACGCGATGAGAAGGCGCACGAATTCGTCGAGGCGATGGACGCCGTACGCCTGACCCGCCTGCGCACGGGCGCGACACGCTGGGGTCTGTTCCGCGACGGCGAGGACCCGATCCGCTACGTCGAGATCTATCAGGTGCCGACCTGGGAGGACCACCTGCGCCAGCACGAGGGCCGGCTGACCGGCAGCGACGAGGACGTGGAGAAGCGCGCGGTGGCGCTGGCCGACGGCCCGGCCGAGGTGACCCACCTGCTGCCCACCAACAAAGACGATTAGCCGGATGTTTCGTATTTGTTCCGATTAACCTCAGGGGCGTGACGAGTCGCCTGCTCATCATCGGCGGCGCAGCCGGTCCGGCCCTTCTCGGCCGTTTCGTCGAGCTCGCCGGTGGCCCCGGCGCCCGGATCGTGGTGATCGCGACGGCGAGCTCCGATCCGGACGCGGCGGAGGCCGAGCACCTGGCCGCCTTCGACCGGCACGGCGCCCGCCACGTCGAGGCCCTGCGCCTGGGCGACCGGGTGGCCGCCAACGACCCGCGGGTCGAGCCGGTGCTGCGGGCGGCCACCGGCGTCTTCTTCACCGGCGGCGACCAGGAACGGATCACCCGGATCATCGGCGGGACGGCCACCGACACGCTGCTGCAGGAACTGGTCGCGGCGGGCACGGTGGTGCTGGCCGGCACGAGCGCGGGCGCGGCCATGATGTCCGGCACGATGATCGTCGAAGGCGAGGGGCCGGGGGTGAGCCGGGCCAGCGTGCGCACCGGGCCGGGGCTCGAGTTCCTGCCCGGCGTACTGATAGATCAGCACTTCGCCGAGCGGGGGCGGATCAACCGGCTGCTCAGCGCGGTGGCTCTGTACCCGCATGAGCTGGGCCTGGGCATCGACGAGGACACCGCGATCCTCACCGACGGCGACGCCTTCGAGGTGCTCGGCAGCGGCGCGGTCACTGTGGTCGACGCCGGGCGGGCCACCGACATCCGTACGCCCGAAGCCGGTCCGATCACGCTGGCCGGATGCAGCCTGCACGTGTTGCCGGCCGGGCACGCCTTCCACCTGACGGGC
This sequence comes from Paractinoplanes pyxinae, assembly GCF_026626335.1. Lineage (GTDB taxonomy): Bacteria > Actinomycetota > Actinomycetes > Mycobacteriales > Micromonosporaceae > Actinoplanes > Actinoplanes pyxinae. Next base: position 159,979 of record NZ_JAPNTZ010000011.1, read on the forward strand.
CGGGAGCCCCGCCCATGAAGATCGAGAGCCTTCGCCGGCTGCGCGGCCCCAACGTCTATCTGTCCCGCCCGGCCGTGGTGGCGCGGCTGCGCCTCGGGCGGCTGACCGGCGTCGAGACCTGCGACGTCACCGGCTTTCCGGAGAGGCTGCTGCGCGCCCTGCCCGGGTTGGCTGAGCACCACTGCGCGGCCGGCGCGCCCGGTGGGTTCGTCAGCCGGCTGCGCGGCGGCACGTACTTCGGGCACGTCACCGAGCATGTGAGCCTGGAGCTCTCCCAGGTGATCGGCCGCGACGTCAGCTTCGGGCGCACGGTGTCGGCCGGCGAGCCGGGCTGCTACGACCTGATCCTGGAGTGCCCGGTCGACGAGTCGCCCGGCTCGGACGTGCCGCGCGAGCTGCTGGAAGCCGCCGTCGAGCTGGTGCTGGCGGTCGAGCAAGGCGGAACGGCCGCGCCCGATCTGAGCGAACTGGCGGCGCGGGCCGAGCGGGAGGCGGCCGGGCCCAGCACCCGGTCGATCATCGCCGCCGCCCGGCGCCGCGGCATCCCGGTCGAGCGCTTCGACGATCTGAGCCTGCTCCGGCTGGGCTGGGGCAACCGGCGGCGGCTGGCCTGGGCGGCGATGACCGACCGGACCAGCGGCGTGGGCATCGACATCGCCGGCGACAAGCAGGTGACCCGGCGGCTGCTCGACGAGGCCGGGGTGCCCATGCCGGTGGGCGGGGCGGCGCGGACGGCGGACGAGGCGGTGGGCTGGCTCGACCGGCTGGGCGGGCCGGTGGTGGTCAAGCCGCGATGCGGGCGGCAGGGCGAGCATGTCGCGCTCCACCTGCGTACGCGGGAAGAAGTTGAACTGGCCTTCGCCGAGGCGGGCCGGGACGTGATCGTGGAGCGGCAACTCGGCGGCCGGGACTACCGCGTGCTGGTGGTGGCGGGCGAGATCGTGGCCGCCGCCGAAAGGATCACCGCCCACGTGGTCGGCGACGGTGTGAGCACGATCGACGTACTCATCGAGAAGGTCAACGCCGACCCCCGGCGCGGAGTCGGGCACTCGCGGGTGCTGACCCGGGTCGCGGCCGAGCCCCGGACGCTGCGACGACAGGGCCTCACCGGCGACAGCGTGCCCGCCGAGGGCGTCGTGGTCGAGCTGGCCGCCACCGGCAACCTGTCGACCGGCGCCACCAGCTGCGACGTCACCGACCAGGTGCACCCCGACGTGGCGCGGCTCTGCCTGCGGGTGACGGCGCTGCTCGGGCTGGACATCGCCGGCATCGACCTGCGGCTGCCCGGCATCGACGAGCCGCTGCCGCCGGTGGACGGGGGAGAAGAGGTCACGGCCGGGGTGATCGAGGTGAACGCCGTACCCGGTCTGCGCATGCACCTGGCCCCGGTGCGCGGCCGGTCGCGGGACGTGGGCGACGCGATCGTGCGGGCGATGTTCCCGGCCGGAAGCGACGGGCGGATCCCGACGGTCGCGGTGACCGGCACGAACGGCAAGACAACGGTCGCCCGGATGACCGCGCACCTGCTCGCCGACAACGGCCTGCGGGTGGGTCTGACGACAACTGACGACGTACGGGTCGACGGGCGCGTGATCTATCGGGCCGACGCGACCGGCCCGCTCTCGGCCCAGATGGTGCTGGGCGACCCGGGCGTACAGGCGGCAGTGCTGGAAACGGCGCGCGGGGGCCTGCTGCGGCGCGGGCTCGGCTACGACTGGTCGGACGTGGGGGTGCTGACCAACATCACGGCCGACCACCTGGGACAGGACGGGCTGGCCACGATCGAGGACCTGGCCCACGTGAAGGCGCTGGTGGCCGAGCGGGTGCGCGACGGCGGCACGCTCGTGCTCAACGCCGACGACCCGTGGGTGCGCAGCCTGGTCGACCGGCCGCGGGTGCGCGCCGACCGCAAGCGGATCGTCTGGTTCTCGCTCGACGAGGGGCCGCCCGTGCTGGACGAGCACCTGGCCAAGGGGGCGACAGCCTACCTGCTGCGCGACGGATGGGTGGTGCAGCAGACCGGGGCCCGGCGGACGCCGCTGATGCGGGCGGCCGAGATCCCCGGCGCGTACGGGGGAGCGGCGCCGCACGTGGTGGCCAACGCGCTGGCCGCGATCGCGGCGGCCCGGGCGCTGGGCGCAGGGCAGGAGGCGGTGTGCCGGCGGCTGGCCGAATTCGACCCGGCCGTCGACAACGCCGGACGCGGCACGCTGCTGCGCCTCGGGAACGTGTCGGTATTTGTCGACTATGCACACAACCCGGCGGCGCTGGCGGCGACCTTGCGGACGCTGCACCGGCTGTGGGGGCCGGATCGGTGCGTGGCTGCGGTGACCCTGCCCGGCGATCGGCGCGACGACCTGCTCGCGGCGTGCGCGCAGGTGATCGCCGACAGCGTCAGCCGGGCGGTGCTCTACGACGACGGGGACCTGCGCGGGCGTACGCCGGGGGAGGTGTCCTCGTTGGTCGAACGTGAGATGCGGGCGCGCCGGCCGCTACTCACCGCCGTGCGCGCCGCCGGGTGGCACGACGCCGTGGTGGAGGCGCTGCGCCTGGCCGGGCCGGGCGAGGTGGTTCTGGTGCTCTACGAAAAGCTCGCGCCGGTGCTGGGGCTGCTGGCCGAGCTGGGCGCGGTGCCCGCGGGAGAGGCGGTTCCGGCCCTGCCAGGACGTGGTCCCCGGTCGTCGGCGTCACCACGGAGTTCACTAATGGGGAACGGTCATGTTCCGGTCCCCGGATATCACAGCTGAGAGTGATTCCTCCAGGTTGGCACACCGAATGGGCTGATCAGGCGATGCGACTGACCGTTCAGGCGGGGTTGCACAGGTAGATCCTTCAACAATTGCTCCAGGGCGATTGTTTGGCGGTTTTCTCTTTGTCTCGCTATACGTGACGGCGATGCGACAGTTCGTAGAACTGTCCATTCTGGAGGGTGGCAAAGTTGTTCTGGAAGAAACTTCCGATGAAGCGGGCATATGCGGGCAAGCCGGGTTGATGCTCCCAGGAAACGGTCAGGGATCCGACTTTCGGGTACTGGACGGACACCCGTCGCGGGTGCGATCGGGGCCGAAACGGACTGTGACGAGCCGCAGGTAAGACCACGTGTGCGCGGGATCGTTCGGGGGCCGATCATCGGCTAGCATCCCTTCCGTCGATGGGGAAAACCCGGCACTCGCCGGGCACCCCGACGCCGAGGGGCATGGCGGTGCAACTCGGTGTTTCTTCGAAGCGCGCATGTGGGGGCACATGAGCACGACGGACCTTCCGGGTTCGAGTCTGCTGGCCGGTCGCTATCGACTGGTCGAGCGGCTCGGCGCCGGCGGGATGTCAGTGGTGTGGCGAGGGTTCGACGAAGTCCTCGGGCGCCAGGTCGCGGTGAAAGTTCTGCCACCGTCGACAAGCGCGGACCCGGCGTTCCGGCGCCGGCTGCGCGCGGAGGCTCAGGCTGCTGCTCGGCTCAGCCACCCAAATATTACGAATGTCTACGACTACGGCGAAGCGACCACCGTCGACGGTGAGCCGGTTCCCTACGTCGTCATGGAGCTGATCGACGGCGAGTCCCTCGCCGCCGTGCTCGCCCGCGTGCGCAAGCTGCCCTGGCAGCACGCCGTGCGGATAACCGCCGAGGTGGCCGCGGCGCTCGCCGCCGCGCACTCGCGGGGCATCGTCCACCGTGATGTCACCCCGGCCAACGTCATGCTGACGGCCACCGGGGCCAAGGTTGTCGACTTCGGCATCTCGGCCCTGATCGGCGAGAACGACATCGACCCCGACGGCAGCCTGCTCGGCACGCCGGCCTACCTCGCGCCCGAACGGCTCGAGGGCGGCCAGGTCAGCCCGGCGACCGACGTCTACGCGGTCGGCCTGCTCATCTACCGGACGCTGATCGGTCAGCTGCCGTGGGACGTCGGCACCACGACGGCGCTGCTGCGGGCTCACCAGTACACCGAGCCCGAGCCGCTACCGCCGGTCGACGGCCTGCCGCGCGAGGTGGACGCCCTGGTGGGCCGCTGCCTCGAGAAGCGGCCGGCCGACCGGCCGTCGAGCGCCGAGCTGGCACACGTGCTGGCCGGCATCTCGGCCGGGGCGCCGGCTACGGCCCGCGGCTACGTGCCGGACTGGTCCGGCGCCGGCGAGGACACGACGATCCTGCCGTCGGCGCAGTCGTACGCCGAGATCCTCAAGATGGCGGCGGCGGCCCAGGTGTCGCCGGCGGCGGCTCCGGCTTCCGCGGCTCCGGTCTCTCCCGCGGCGGCTCCGGCTGACGCGGCTCCGGCCGCTACGCCTGAGGCTGAGGCGGCTCCGGCTCGCAACAGCCGGTTCGCTGAGCTGAAGTCGGGGCCGGTTTACAACGCCGCTCCGGCTGCTGCCGATGGTGGGCTGCGGCCGGCGGTGGGCAACCAGCCGCCGTCCCCGCCCGACAAGGCGGCCAACTCGGCTGCGCCGTCGTGGGCCAAGGGGCCGCAGACCAAGACCCGCCGTATTTTGGTGGTGGCCTTCGGTGTGCTGCTGCTGGGCGTCGGCACGTACGGGTGGAGCCTCACCGGTGGTCCCAAGGACGTCAACGGTGGCACGCCGGCAGCTGCGGCCGTGCCGGCGCCTGCCCGGTGCGTGGTGAGCTACGCGGTCTGGTCCGACACCAAGGGTCGCTTCAAGGCCCAGGTCACCGTGGCCAACCGCAACGAGAAGCCGATCAAGGACTGGAAGCTCTGGTTCATCATGCCGGGCGACCAGGTTCTTTCCGGCGACGGCGACACCAGCCTGACTCAGTCCGCGGCCAAGGGGGGCGGCATCACTGTCACCTCCAACGCGGCGATCGATCCGCTCAAGACGGTTTCGGTGCCGATCAGCGGCCGGTACGTCGACAGCAACACGCCGCCGATGGCGTTCTCGCTGAACGACTCGACGTGTGAGACGTTCGTTTCGGCCAAGCCGGGTGAGCCGTCGCGCTACGTGCAGCACCTGGCCAACGGTCAGACGCGGCTGGCGCCGACGACTGGGTCGCCGATCCCGGGCATCTCCGTCGGCCCTGGCGGCATCATCACCGTCACGCCGACCACCAAGCCGACGACCACGAAGGGGCCGGACGGCGGCGGGGATCCCATCGGAACTCCTCCGCCGGGCACCGTCTCGTTGAGTCCGGACCCGGTCATAACGACGAGTCCGCCGGTCGAGACGACGAGTGTTCCGCCGCCGGTTCTGCCGACGACGACCATTCCGACGACCCCGGACATCACGACGCCGCCGGTCGAGACGACAGGACCCATCACTGACGTCGAGACCCCGCCGGGTACGCCCGGCAACGACGTCGGGCAACCGTGTGAGTCGGACGTTCCCGAGGATTGCGCCAACTGATCGAGTAGTGACATGAAGGGCCGGCTCACCTGAGCCGGCCCTTTTGTTGTGTCTGGGTGGCGCGAGTCGGATGGTGAACTGAGCTGCGGTAGAAAACCGGACGCCGCCGGGACCGCCGCGGAGTTAGGGTGAGTGTGATGATCAAGGCACTTTCCTCCGTTTCGCCCGGCGTGGCGGCCGGGGCGGAGGCGGTCCTGGGTCAAGATGAGAGAGCGGAACTGAGCGCCGGCATCCGGTCTGAAATGCCGCCAATGGGGCACTGGATGCGGTGAACAGAAGGTAGTCCATCGGGGAGTTCGACATGATCAGCATCGTCAAGGATCTGGCGGCGGAGGCTCTGTTCGTCTCCGACCTGCAGCCCTCGCAGTGCCCCACCCATGAGGCGGTGGAGCAGGCGGTGACCACCATGATCCTTCAGTACGGCAGCGACGGCTGTGCGGCCGGCGTGGCCCTCGAGTTCGGCGACCACCCGGACACGGCGGTGGCCCGCATGCACTGGGTGCACACGGAGCTCACCGAGGTGCTCGAGCCCCACGCGGTCGTCCTCAACTGAGTAAGGCGTCCGCCGTACGCGCCTGAGAACCTGAGTCCTTTTCATGAAGTGCACCTGAAAAGCAACCGAGTTCGGCCGCCTTCGCACCTTTCGACGGCAAAAGTCTTCCTCGTCAGCCGGTTTTCACCCAACCGGTCGTATGAGCGAGGAGGCCTACGTGACGGACACGACCGAACTCCCCGCCACCATCGGCACGACCCACGACGCGCCTTCCGCGCGTGACATCGAGGACCTGGTCCGCGAACACATGCCGATGGTTGGCCATCTGGTCCGGGAACTTCTCAACCGGGTACCGGGCCACGTCCATGCGGACGACCTGTCCTCAGCCGGCTTCGCCGCGCTGCTGGGCGCGGCCCGGTCCTTCGACGTGACCCGCGGTATCCCCTTCCACCGCTTCGCCGCGGTCCGCATCCGCGGCGCGCTGCTCGACGAGCTGCGCGGGCAGGACTGGGCGAGCCGTTCGGTGCGGGCCCGGGCCCGCCGCAGCGCGGCCGCCCGGCAGGAGCTCACGGCGGCGCTCGGCCGCACGCCGACCGACGCCGAGGTGGCCGAACTGCTCGGCATCGGCGTCGCGGAGCTGGCCACGGTCGAGGACGACGTGCAGAAGGCGGCCCTGCTGAGCCTGCAGGGCTTCCCGACCGGCGCGGCCGAGGAGATGGTGCCGGAGACGTCCGAAGGGCCGGAGGACCTGCTGCTCAAGCGGGAACGCCTCGGCTACCTGCATCAGGCGATCCAGGCCCTGCCCGAGCGGCTGCGGCTGGTCGTCACCGAGTCGTTCCTGCAGGAGCAGCCCCTGAGCGACGTGGCGGCCCGGCTCGGCGTGACCGAGTCGCGCATCTCCCAGCTGCGCACCGAGGCGTTGCAGCTGCTGCGCGAGGGTCTGAACAGCTCGCTGGCGCCTGAGCTCCTGACGGTGGCGGCGGGCGGACCGCGTACGCGCAAGGGTTGCCTGCAACGCCGCCGCACGGAGTATTTCGCCCGGGTGGCGCAACAGGGCAACCTGCACACCCGCCTGGCTCTGACGGACGCGCACGGCGTGCCGATCGCGGTCGCGGCTTGATCGATTCATAGAGGACGAGGGCGGCCTTCACGGGCCGCCCTCGCGCCGTTCCCGCCCGTATTTGATCTTCCATTGGGCCAGGTGAGCCACCGCCTCCCCCTCCCTCCCAAGGGCATGGCGGCGACGGTACGCGATTGGCAAGCCGGACGGCCCTCGTTGTCCACAGGGCTGTCCATCACGCCGTCAGCTGTGGATGAGCGCCGGTTCGGTCAGAGGGTCCAGAGCTGCGCGTACGGGCCGGATGTCGGTGCCGACGGCGGTGGCCAGCGCGCCGGGGCCGGCCAGCGGCATGATGGCGAAGTCGCCGGGGCCGGATGTCGGTGGGGGCAGCAGCGTGGCCGGGACGGCGATCACCGTGCCCACGGCTCGGCCGCCGCTTAGCACGGCGGCGCCTGACCAACCCGGGGCGCGGGAGCCCACGGATAGCTCGTGGCGGTAGACGGTGCTTCCGGCGTACCGGATCGTAGTGTCGGCTCGGAAGTCGCCCGGGTCCTCACCGTGGCGGCCGCAGACCAGGTCGTCGCGCCAGAGCAGGGAGCCACCGTCGGCCACATCCACCCGGGTTACCGAGAGATGGTCGCATCCGGCAGCGGCAATCAACGGTTCCGGGAGCCAGCGCAGGGTGCCACCGGCGGCGACCGTCGCGTTGATCTCCAGGCGGGACTGCGGCAGGTGGGCCCGGCCGGGCAGGGCCAGCTGGGCGGCCACGCTGCGGATCTCCAGAGTCGCGCCGGAACCGACTTCGATCTCGAGCCGCAGATCATCGCCCCGCAGCGGTCCGGCGCCTCCACCAACCACATGAACCGTCGTGGGGCCGGTGCGGCGCAGGAGCAGCGGCGACTCGCTGTGCAGGACGGGCAGGCGGGTGCCGCCGTGGCCGTCCGGCTCGGCGACCACCCGGGAGCGAGCTCTCACACGCGCGCCGCGACCAGGCCGCGGATCCATTCGGCGACCGGGGTCGCCTGGCGGTCCTCGACCAGGGACAGGAACACCGTCGGCAGGGCGCCCCGGCGGACCTGGGCGTCCCGGTCCATGACGGCCAGGTCGGCGCCCACCATCGGGGCCAGGTCGGTCTTGTTGATGACCAGCAGATCGGACTTGGTGACGCCGGGGCCGCCCTTGCGGGGCACCTTATCGCCGCCGGCCACGTCGACCACGAAGATCTGCTGGTCGATCAGGCCCTTGCTGAACGTGGCGGTCAGGTTGTCGCCGCCGCTCTCGACCAGCACCAGGTCGAGCGGGCCGAGCGCCTCCTCCAGGTCTTCCACCGCGTCCAGGTTGGCCGAGATGTCGTCCCGGATGGCCGTGTGCGGGCAGGCGCCGGTCTCGACCGCGCGGACCCGCTCGGCCGGCAGCACGCCGTTGCGCAGCAGGAAGTCGGCGTCCTCGGTGGTGTAGATGTCGTTGGTGACCACGGCCAGGCGCAGCTCGTCGCCGAGGGCCCGGCACAGCGCGGCCACCAGGGCCGTCTTGCCCGAGCCGACCGGGCCGCCGATGCCGATCCGCAGCGCGCGCGGCCCGGCGGCCAGCGGCGCGTGCGGGTCGACGCCCGGGTCGGGGTGGGTGTGCGGCACGCCGTCGTGGTCGTGTTCGTAGCCGTCCGAGGGGTGGGGGAGGGCCCCACCGGCGACGGAGTGTTCAGGATGCAAAGAGACGCACCTCCCAGGTGGCGTGGAGTTCGGCCCCGACGTCGAGCAGGGGAGCCCCGGCGGCGGGTAGGTCGTCGACCGGGTCACCGGCCCGGGCCGCGGCGGTGGCAGCGATCCGGTCGCATTCGGGGGCCAGGCGGGCGAGCAGGGCGTGCACCGTGTACGGGTCGAGGCCCAGCAGCCGTACGGCGGCGCTGGCCGCCCCGCTCACCGTGCCGTGCGCCGCCGCGACGGCCGCTTGGACCGGGGCGAGCCCGGCCGCCGCGGCCACCACTCCGAGGGCCACGGGCTGGTGCGGCTCGCGGCCGACCGGCGGCAGGGCCCACATGGCGCGCGCGGCCCGCAGTAACGCCCGGCCTTGTGCGCGCGAGGCCTTGCGGAGCGCGGGTGACGGCGTACGGCAATCGAAGCCCGCATCGAGCTCGGGTGACCGACCCGGTCGTTCGCAAGCGGCGGCGGCGAAAGCCGCTGCGACGAGCGCACTGGTGGCGAGCTTGCCGCGCAGGAACTCGGCGACCGTGTCCAGGTCGCGCACCCGCCCGGCCGACACCTGCGCCTCCAGCCCGCCCGAATGCGCGTGCCCGCCCGACGGCAGGCGACCGTCGGCCAGCACCAGCAGAGTCGCGAGGCCCATATGAACGTCAGAAGAGGAAGTAGCGCTGGGCCATGGGCAGCTCGGTGACCGGGTCCGGCTCGATCACTTCGCCGTCGACGCGCACCTCGAACGTGTCCGCGTCGACCAGGATCTCGGGCAGCGCGTCGTTCAGCGGCATGTCGGCCTTGGTGACCCGGCGGGTGTCCTCGACCGGGGTGAACGCGCGCTTGACGCCGACGCGGTCGGTCAGCATCGCGTCGATGGCGGCCTCGGCCACGAAGGCCAGCGACGTCTGAGCCGGGACGACGCCGTGCGCGCCGAACATCGGGCGCGGGAGCACGGGCTGCGGCGTGGGGATCGACGCGTTGGCGTCACCCATTTGCGCGTACGCAATCATCCCGCCCTTGACGACCAGGGCGGGCCGCACGCCGAAGAACGCCGGGTCCCACAGCACCAGATCGGCCAGCTTGCCCGGCTCGACGGATCCGACCTGCGACGACATGCCGTGCGCCACGGCTGGGCAGATCGTGTACTTGGCGACGTACCGCTTGGCCCGGTTGTTGTCGGCGGCCGAGTCGCCGGGCAGGGAGCCGCGGCGGGCCTTCATGACGTGCGCGGTCTGCCAGGTCCGCAGGACCACCTCGCCGACCCGGCCCATCGCCTGCGAGTCGGAGCCGATCATCGAGATCGCGCCCAGGTCGTGCAGCAGATCCTCGGCGGCCATGGTGGACGGGCGGATGCGGCTCTCGGCGAAAGCCAGGTCTTCGGGCACGGCCGAGTTCAGGTGGTGGCAGACCATCAGCATGTCGAGGTGCTCGCTGAGGGTATTGCGCGTGTAGGGCCGCGTCGGGTTGGTCGACGACGGCAGCACGTTCGCCTGCGAAGCGACAGTGATGATGTCCGGCGCGTGGCCGCCGCCCGCGCCCTCGGTGTGGTAAGCGTGGATCGACCGGCCGGCGATGGCCCGCAGCGTCTCCTCGACGAAGCCGGCCTCGTTCAGCGTGTCGGTGTGGATGGCCACCTGCACCCCGGAGGCGTCGGCCACCTGGAGGCAGGCGTCGATGACCGCTGGGGTCGTGCCCCAGTCCTCGTGCAACTTGAAACCGCCGGCCCCGCCGCGCAGCTGCTCCCACATCGACTCCTGCGACATGGTGTTGCCCTTGCCGAGAAGCAGGACATTGACCGGGTACGGGTCGATGGCCTCGAGCATGCGGGCCAGATACCAGGCGTTCGGGGTGACGGTGGTGGCCTTGGTGCCCTCGGCCGGCCCGGTGCCGCCGCCCACGATGGTCGTGATGCCGGTGGCCAGGGCGGTGTCGAGGATCGTGGGGCTGATCAGGTGGACGTGGCTGTCGATCGCCCCCGCCGTGAGGATCTTGCCGTTGCCCGCGATGATCTCGGTGCCGGGCCCGATGACCAGGTCAGGGTGTACGCCGTCCATGGTGTCGGGATTGCCGGCCTTGCCGAGGGCCACGATCCGGCCGTCCCGGATGCCGATGTCCGCCTTGACGATCCCCCAGTGGTCGAGCACGACGGCCCCGGTGATCACCGTGTCCGGGCTGCCCTCGGCGCGGGTGGCCCGCGACTGCCCCATCGACTCCCGGATCACCTTGCCCCCGCCGAACACAACCTCATCCCCGGGCCGCGGTCCGGCGCTGCGGTCCTCCTCGACCTCGATGAGCAGGTTCGTGTCGGCCAGCCGGATGCGGTCACCGGTAGTCGGCCCGTAGAGGGCGGCGTAGCGCCCACGGTCGAGCGTGGTCATCGCGGGCTCCCGTTCTCAGGCACGGCTTCTTCGCGTACGTCGTTCGAGCGCGCGGAAGAGCCGGGCTCGCCCCTGTCGCCGTTGCCGCCGTTGTCGGCCGCGCCGCCGTTGTCGAGTGGGCCGCCACCGTTGTCGAGCGGGCCGCCGGCCAGCCCGCGCAGCCCCGGGACGACGCGAGCCCCGCCCAGGGCGACAAGCGTGACGTCCCGCGGGATACCCGGCTCGAAGCGCACGGAAGTCCCCGCCGGCACAGCCAGCCGACATCCCCAGGCAGCTTGACGGTCGAACTCGAGCGCCTCATTCGATTCGGCGAAGTGGAAATGCGATCCCACCTGCACAGGCCGGTCGCCGGTGTTCCGCACGGTCATCGAAACGGTCGGCCGCCCGGCGTTGATCTCGATATCGCCGTCCCCGAACAGCACTTCACCCGGAATGGTCACGCCGCCCCCTGTGGATAAGTCGGCTCGATCCGCTTGACGCGGCGTACCGTCCCCACCCATGCCCCTTGGCGGGAGGGGGCTAGGGATGGCACGCCGGGCTGTTCAAGATCGAGAGCGGCCGTCATGAGATCGGGCCGTGGACGGTGACCAGCTTGGTGCCGTCCGGGAAGGTGGCTTCGACCTGCACTTCCGGCAGCATTTCGGGGACGCCGGGCATGACGTCGTCCCGGGTCAGGACTCGACGACCGGCGTCCATCAGGTCGGCTACTGTGCGGCCGTCTCGGGCACCTTCCAGCAGGAACGCCACGATGATGGCGGTCGCTTCGGGGTGGTTGAGTTTGAGGCCGCGCTCCTGCCGGCGGCGGGCCACGTCGGCGGCGACGTGGATGAGCAGGCGTTCCTGCTCGTGCTGGCTGAGGAACAAGCGGACCTCCCCTGGGTAGCGCCCCGCGATGCTCGCAGTTCGACATTTCCTGCGTGTTACCCGCCCTGTCGATCAAAGCAGGCCGGAGCGCCACACCGGGGGCGAAACTCAGGGTCCGGTGTAGAGGACGGCGTCGATCTCGATGTCGAAGCCGACCAGGGGAACCGGCAGCGTCGTGCGTACGGGCAGGTTGTCGCCCTTGATGTACTGGGGGTAGATCTCGTTCATCTCGGCGAAGTCGTCGAAGTCGCGCAGGTAGACGCCGAGCCGGACGGCCTGGTCGAGGCTCGAGCCGGCCTCCTCGGCCACGGCGGCCAGGTTGCGGAAGGCGGCGTGGGCCTGGTCGGCGAAGCTGCCGGTGACCCGGGTGCCGTCGGGTTCGGCGGGCACGGCGCCGGCCAGGTAGATGAAGTCGCCGGCGACGACGGCGTGCGAGTAGGGGCCGCCGGCGGGGGCCGCGTTCGTGGCCTTGATGGCGCGCTTGGGCATGCTTTCTCCTAGTGACGTGGGAATTGTTCGGCTAGTCCGGTGGCGTCGACGAGCGGCTCGTTCAGCAGCTCGCGTAGGCGCGAGGCCCGTCGCGCGAGGGCGTCGCGCTGAGAATCGGTGAGCGGCACCCACGGCGGAGGGTCTTGGGGCCAGGCCGGTGGCAGCAAACGTCCACCGACGTACGTGGCCACGTTCACCAGCCGTACGGGCGAAGTGCGCACCTGCAGGTGGGAGTCGACCAGCTCGTGCTCTTCCTCGCGGACGTCGAAGACCGCCAGGTCGGCCGGCGCGCCCACGGTCAGCGAGCCGCCGTCCAGGCCGAGCGCGCGGGCGGGCGCGGCGGTCACCTTCTCGAGCACAGTGCCCAGCGGCATGCCGACCGCCAGCAGCTTGGCCATCGTGGTCGGCAGGTCGAAAACCGGGCCGGTCAGCGAGCGGCAGTGCAGGTCGGTCGAGACGGTGTGCGGGGCCAGACCCAGATCCAACTGCCTTTCCAGTACGTCGAACGCGAACGCACCCGAGCCGTGCCCCAGGTCGAGCAGCACCCCGCGATCGACCGCCGCGCGCACCGCCGGCCCTAACGGCGAGGCCAGACCGCTGGCGCAGTGCGTCATGATGTCGCCCGGGCGCAGCAGCTCCAGCACCTCGTCGAGCGCGGGCGGGGTGGTGCCGATGTGGACCATCACCGGCACCCCGCAGGCCTCACCGACGGCGATGCCCCGGCGCAGCGGCTCGACGCCGTTGTCGCCCACCGTCTCGCGGTCGATGCGCACCTTGATGCCGCGGATCCGGGACCGGTGCTGCTGCACGGTGTCGATGGCCAGCGGCACGTCGCAGTTGCTCAGGTCGCGGCTCTCGCCGGTGCGCCCGGCCAGGCCGACGGCCGAGATGTTGAGCAGCACCGGCACGCGTACCTCGTGGAAGGCGCGCCGCAGGCCCTCGAACGTGTACGCCCCGGTCGAGCCCGCGTCGACCCAGGTGGTGACGCCGGTGCGCCAGGCGATCGGGTCGGGGTCGATGCCCCAGTAGCCCGGCCCGACGTGGGTGTGCAGGTCGATCAGCCCGGGCGTGACCAGCTTGCCGGTCACGTCGGTCACGATGCGGGCGTCGCGCGGCAGGGACGGGCCCACCGCGGCGATCACCCCGTCGGTGACGGCCACATCGAACGGCTCGCCCCCGGTCAGCAGCAGGTCGTAGGTCACCTCACCCCTCCCGGCCCGACCCTACTCGAATGCAGGGCCCGTCTTGCCGATCACGCGGGGCTGCGGCGAGGCCCAGGCGGCGCCTGACGGCGTCCGCAGAACGGCCACATACAACCCTGGTATGCGACCGCTCTGCGGCCGCGCCTCGCTCCCACGTGATCGGCAAGACGGGCCCTAGGGTAATGATCATGATCCCTGAGCCGGTCTCGATGGTTGCCGCCGAAGGCGCCTTCGCCCTGGGCGCGGACACGCTTCTCGACGCGCCGGCGGAACTGGCCGGTGTCGCCTCGTGGCTTCGCACCACGCTGCGCCTGCCACTCGCGCCGGGCGGGGGCGGTGTCGGCTTGCGGGTCGATCCGGCCCTGGGTCCCGAGGCGTACGAGGTCAGATGCACCCCGGAAAGGCTGGAGATCACTGGCGGGTCGGCCGCGGGCGTCTTCTACGGCGGTCAGACCCTGCGCCAGCTGCTGCCGCCGCAGGCATTGCGCCGGGCCGGCCCGGTCGGCTGGGCGGTTCCGGCCGTCACGATCAGCGACCGGCCGCGGTTCGGCTGGCGAGGGGTGATGCTCGACGTGGCCCGGCACTTCATGCCCGTGGCCGACGTGCTGCGCTTCGTCGACCTGGCCGCCTTCCACAAGCTCAACGTGCTGCACCTGCACCTCACCGACGACCAGGGCTGGCGGCTGCCGGTGCCGGGGTGGCCGCGGCTCACCGAGGTGGGCGCGTGGCGCTCCGAGTCGATGCTGGGCGCCCGGCAGCACGCCCGGTTCGACGGCCGGCCGCACGGCGGGTTCTACACGGCCGGCGATCTGCGCGAGATCGTCGCCTACGCGGGGGAGCGGCACGTCCGGGTGGTGCCCGAGGTGGATATGCCCGGCCACATGCAGGCGGCCGTGGCGGCGTACCCGAAGCTCGGAAATGGTTTCGAAGGCGGCGTACGGACGGGGTGGGGCATCTCGTCGCATGTGCTCAACCTGGGCGACGAGGCGCTGCGCTTCTGCCGGGACGTGCTCGACGAACTGTGCGAGCTCTTCCCGTCGGAGCTGATCGGCATCGGCGGCGACGAGTGCCCGCGCGACGAGTGGGGCGGCGAGGACCGGCAGCCGGCCTTCACCGCGCTGATGGCCGAGCACCTGGCCGCGCGGGGACGGCGGATCTACGGGTGGGACGAGATCCTGGAGGGCGGGGCTCCGGCCGGGGCGGTGGTGGCGGCCTGGCGCGGGGCGGAACCGACGACGATCGCGGCCCGTTCGGGGCACCAGGTCGTGTCGTGCCCGGACATCTCGGTGTACCTGGACTACCGCCAGTCCGATGATCCGGGCGAGCCGACCCCGGTGGGCACGTTGCTGAGCCTGGCCGAGGTGTACGCGTTCTCCGCCGTACCGGAAGGGTTGTCGGAGGCCGAGCGGGAACTGGTGCTGGGTGGGCAGGCGAATGTGTGGACGGAACACATGGAGACGGCGCGCCAGGTCGACTACATGACGTATCCGCGGCTCAGCGCGTTCGCCGAGGCCGTGTGGGACGCCCCCGGCCGGTCGTACGCGTCGTTCGAGGCCCGGCTGCCCGGGCATCTGGAGCGGCTGGACGCATTGGCGGTCAACTATCGCCCGGTGAGCGGCCCGCGCCCGTGGGACGCCCGACCTGACGCCCCGGGCAACCCCCGTGAGCTGCAGGATCGCCTGGCCGAGCTGGCTGAGATGACGGCCCGCCTTGACCGGTCGAAGCTAGCCTGATGAGCTGGGCGGAGCATGGGTTACGACGATGAGCGGACTCGGTTCCGCGCCTACGGCAACCAACTGATCGGCGCGCACCTGCGCCTGCGCGAGATGGTCGACGACCTCTACGACGCGCTCGACGAGGGCCGTGACCTGCGGCTGCACTGCCTCACCCTGTGCACCGCGGTGACGAAACACCACACGGCCGAGGACGCGAACGTGTTCCCGCTGCTGACCGACCGGCACCCCGAGATGGCCGAGTTCCTGAGCGACCTGCGGCGCGACCACGAGATCATCGCGGGGATGCTGCAGCGGCTCGAGGCGGCCACCACGCACGAGGAACTGGACGGGCTCAGCGCTGTGCTCGAGACGCATTTCATCGGTGAGGAGAAGCGGCTGACGGGCGTGCTCAACGCGCTCGAACCGCTCGGCGACCTGGGAATCGAGGTTGAGGATGGACGTTCCTGAGGTGGTCGTCGACTGGCGCAGCAAGGGGTTCTGGCTGCCCGAGGGCACGTTCCCGCTCGAGGACAAGCCGAGCCTGTTCGGCGGGCTGTTCACGTGGCCGCTGCTCGTGCTGCGACGGGACGCGGCCGAGGCCAACATCGCGACCATGGCCGCGTACACCCGGCGGCACGGCTGGGAGTTCGCCCCGCACGCCAAGACGACCATGGCCCCCGGGCTGCTGGCCAGGCAGATGGAGGCCGGGGCGTGGGGGATGACCGTGGCCACCCCGAACCAGGCCCTCGTGCTGCGCAAGCTGGGCGTGCCGCGGGTGCTGATCGCCAACGAGGTGCTGGACCCGACGGCGCTGCGCTGGCTGGCCCAGCAGGACGAGATCTATCTGCAGGTCGACTCGCTGGCCGGGGTGACCGTGGCCGCGCAGGCCGCCGCCGCGGGCTCGCTGCGGGTTCTCGTCGAGCAGGGGCACGACCACGGACGCACGGGGATCCGGACCCTCGAAGGGCTGGAGGTCGTGGCGCGCGCGGTCGCGGCTGCGCCCGGCCTCGAACTGGCCGGTCTCACCGCGTACGAGGGTCAATTGCGCACCGAGCGCGAGGTCGACGACTTCCTCGACCACGTCGTGGCCGGGTTCGCCCGGCTCAAAGAGGCGGGTCTGCTGCCGCGGCGCCCGATCCTGTCGGCCGGCGGCAGCGCGTGGTTCGACCGGGTCGTGGCCCGGATCGACGCCGACGCCCTGCTCCTGCTGCGCAGCGGCGCCTCGGTGACCCACGACGACGGCTTCTACCGCGAGCGCACGCCCTTCCTGCGGGTGCCCGAGGAGGGCCCGCTGGCGGCCGCGCTCGACCTGTGGGCGCAGGTGATCTCGACTCCCGAACCGGGGCTGGCCCTGGCCGGGATGGGCAAGCGGGACGCGCCGTTCGACGAGGGGCTGCCGGTGCCGATGGAGATCCGGCGCGCGGACGGCTCGTCCGAGGCGGCCACCGGCGTCGAGGTGACCAAGCTCAACGACCACCACACCTATCTGTCCACGGGCGACGCTCGGCTCGAACCGGGGGACCTGGTGCGGTTCGGCATCTCGCATCCGTGCACGGCCTTCGACAAATGGCGGCACATCCCGGTCGTCGACGAGGACCGGCGCGTGGTCGACGTGCTGGCCACCTACTTCTGATGGCCGTCGCCGACGTGCGTTTCGACTGGGGTCCGGTGGGGGCCGACGCGGTGGCGACCGGGGCGGCCTTCGTCGCCGTCGTCGACGTGCTGTCGTTCACGACGACGCTGACGGTGGCGATCGAGCAGGGCATCAGCGTGCTGCCCTACCGTTGGCGGGACGACTCGGCGGTGGCCGTGGCCCGGCTGCACGGGGCGATGCTGGCCGTGCTGCGGTCGCAGGCCGGGCCGGGGCAGATCACGCTGTCGCCCGAGAGCATCCTGCACACCGACCTGGAGGCCGCCAAGATCGATCGCCTGGTGCTGCCGTCACCCAACGGCTCGGCCATCTCGGCCCGGCTGGCCGACGCCGGCGCCACGGTGGTCGGCGTGTGCCTGCGCAACGCGGCCGTCGCCGCCGCCTGGGTGGCCGAGCGGGCCGCCGGCCGTCCGGTGGCTGTGGTGGCGGCCGGGGAGCGGTGGCCCGACGGGTCGTTGCGGCCCGCGGTCGAGGATCTGTGGGGCGCGGGGGCGTTCCTGGCGGCACTGGCCGATGTGGACGGGGCCGACGGGTTCTCGCCCGAGGCGCTGACGGCGATGGCCGCGTACCGGGGCGTGGCCGATCAGCTCGCGACCGCCCTGCCGGAGTCGGTGAGCGGTCGCGAGCTGCGGGTCAACGGTTTCGCGGGCGACGTCTCGGTGGCCGCCGCCGTGGGCGCCGGGCCGGTGGTGCCGGTGCTGCGGGACGGGTGGTTCGTGCCCGCCTTCTGACGACTACTCGCGTGCGGGGCTGTGGCCGCTGTTGGCGAGTGTGTCGTACGGGAAAGGAAGTGGGTCGATCGCGGTGACCGCGTTCAACCGCTCGACCAGTGCCGCGTCCAGATCCCAGTCGGTGGCGCCCAGATTGGACTCCAGCTGGGCCGGATCGCGCGCGCCGATGATGGGGGCGGTCACCGTCGGCCGGCTCAGCAGCCAGTTGAGGGCCACCTGGGCCTGCTCACGACCCGCCTCTCGCGCCACCGCGGCCAGTTCGCCGAGCACCCGCCACGTCCGGTCGTTGTCGTAGACGGCCCACCGCTCGCCCCAGTTCTCGCTCGCGGCCAGGCCGATGCGGCTGCCCGCCGGCGCCGACCCGCCCCGCTGGTAGCGCCCGGTCAGCCAGCCCCCGCGTAGCGGGCTCCACGGCAGCACACCCAGGCCGGCGTCGGCCGCGAGCGGGCCCTGCTCCCACTCGAACTCGCGGTCGAGCAGGTTGTAGCGGGGCTGGACGGCCGCGAACGGCTCCCATCCGCGTTTGTCGGCGACGCCCAGCGCCTTCTGGATCTGCCACGCGGCCCAGTTGCTGACGGCCAGGTAGCGCACCTTGCCGCTGGTCACCAGCAGGTCGAGGGTGCGCACGACCTCCTCCACCGATGCCGCCGGGTCCCACCCGTGCACGTGGTAGAGGTCGATGTGGCCGGTGCCCAGGCGGCGCAGGCTGCCCTCGGCGGCGGCCAGCACGTGCTTGCGGCCGAGGCCTTCGCGGTTGCCGCCGGGACCCCAGCGCACCTTGGTCGAGATCACCCAGTCGTCGCGGTCGTGCTGCTTGAGCCAGCGGCCGACGATCTCTTCGGAACGGCCGCCCCCGTACGCGTCGGCCGTGTCGAGAAAGGTGCCGCCCGCCTCGGCGAAGTGGTCCAGCATGCGGTGGCTGGTCTCCTCGGTCGCCTCGCGGCCGAAGGTCATGGCGCCCAGGCAGAGCTCGCTGACGGCCAGCGACGTGCGTCCCAGGAATCGATAGCGCATGCGGCCGACCCTACGGCCGGATCGGTCCGGTTCTACGATCCAATGTCATGCCGGATTCCCGTACCGATTCGGCCTGGGAGACGCTGCTCGAGCTGCCCGCCCCGGGTCCGCGGCACGTCGCTCTGGCCACCGCGCTGCGGGCGGCGATCCGATCGGGGCGGTTGGCCACCGGGGCCGCGCTGCCGCCGAGCCGGGTGCTGGCGCCGGTGCTGGGCTGTTCGCGGTGGGTGGTCACGCAGGCGTACGCGCAATTGGCGACCGAGGGGTACGTGACCGGCCGGACCGGTTCGGCCACCCGGGTTCGGTGGTCGGCCGGCGTCGATCCGTCGCCGCCGGTGGCACCCGCGCCGGCGAGCCGTCCACGGTTCGACTTGGCTCCGGGCCTGCCCGATCTGCGGGCCTTCCCGCGCCGGCAATGGGCCGACGCGCTGGCCCGGGCGGCCGCCGACGCCGATCTCGGGTATCCGCCGCCGGGCGGCCTGCCGGGGCTGCGGGCCGTGCTGGCCGACTATCTGGTGCGGTCGCGAGGCGCGGTCGCCTCGGCCTCTTCGGTAGTGATCTGCGGCGGCATCCGGGACGCCGTCGGCCGGCTGGGCCGCGGGCTGGCGGCGGGCGGTCATCGCGAGATCGCGGTGGAGGACCCGGGGTGGGGCGCGTTGCGGTCGGCCGTTTCCGCGGCCGGCCTGCGGCCGCGGCCGGTTCCGGTGGACGCTGAGGGCCTGCGGGTGGCTGAGCTTCCTTCCCGCGTACGGGCGGTGTTGTTGTCGCCCGCCCACCAGTTCCCGACCGGCGTGGTGCTGTCGCCGGCCCGCCGCGCCGCGCTGATCGACTGGGCCCGGGATGTGGACGGCCTGATCATCGAGGACGAGTACGACAGCGAGTTCCGCTACGACCGTAAGCCGGTGGGCTGCCTGCAGGGCCTCGACCCGGAACGGGTGGCGCTGACCGGCTCGGCCCACAAGACCCTGGCCCCGGCGGTCGGTGTCGGCTGGGCGGTGGTCCCGCTTGCTTGGCGTACGGCGGTGGCGGCCGACCCGGGGCCGTCGGTGATCGACCAGGCAGCGTTCGCGTCGTTCGTGGCGGCCGGCCGCTACGACCGGCACCTGCACCGGACCCGGCAGCGGTACCGCGCCCGCCGGGACCGGCTGATCGCCGAGCTGGCGCGTCACCTGCCGGGCGCGACGACGCAGGGAATCTCGGCCGGGCTGCACGTGGTGTGCTCGTGGCCCGGCCTGGACGAAACAGCGGTGGCCGCCGCGGCTCGTGACGCCGGGGTGGGCGTGATGACGCTGGCCGACTACCGGACCGCGCCCGGACCGCCGGGGCTGGTGCTCGGGTACGGCAACATCGGCGATGCCGCCATACCCCGGGCGGTGGCCGTATTGGCGTCGGTCAGTCGCCTTGCCGGGGGATGGGAGGCCGGGGTTTCGTCGGCTTAGGGTCGCTTCATCCGGTTTGCCGAGCGTGCGGAGCCGCCGATGTCGACCTTTCGCGCCACGAACAACACCCCGCCCAGGGCCCGCGACCCCTATCCGATGAACCCGGCCAAGCCCAAGCCGGACGACGCGGAGCCACCTATTCCGGACGGGCCGACCGAGCGGATCGGGCGGGCCGGGCGGCCGGGCCGGGCCGTCTTCCTGGCCGTGCTGCTGGCGCTGTTCGCGCTCAACGTGGCCGGGGTGGCGATCTTCGTCGCGTGGCGGGCGGCGAACCTGGCCCGGGTGGCCCTCGAGCGGCCGGGGCCGGTGGCGGCGGGCCCGGCGCACTCGGAGACCTTCGACGTCTCGTACGCCCAGGAGCCCCTGCGAGTGCAGGTGGGGTGCTCGGCGGTCATGTTCCTGGACCTCGACGAGCCGCGCTCCAACGCCGCCGAGAAGGTCGGCGACCTGAGGTACGACAGCCGCTGCGGGGATTCGCCGCCGAGCTTCATGCTGGGAGCCGGCGCGGCCGGCGGCAGCCAGGTCAGAAGCACGGATCTGGACGCGGCGGGGTGCGCGCGGGCCATCCGGACCAGCCCGATCGGGCCGGGGGCGAGTGTCCCCGTACGCAAGGGGTCGGTTCTCTGCGTGCTGACCGCGGCCACCCCGGCCCGCATGGTGCTCGTCGAGGTCATGGATGTGGGCCGGGCCGGCACGGCCGGGATGCGGGCCACCTCGTGGAAGGTGGCGGCCTGACGACGGTTGCCGGTGGCGCTCCTGACAGAATGCGGGGTGGACCTGTGACCGCCGTGAGGAGCTTCCCGTGATTCGTACCCATGACGCCGGCACCCTGCGCGCGAGCGACGCCGGCACGACGGTGACGCTCGCCGGGTGGGTGGCCCGCCGGCGTGACCACGGCGGTGTCATCTTCGTCGACCTCCGCGACGCCTCGGGCGTGGTCCAGGTCGTCTTCCGCGAGGAGGACGCGCACGCCCTGCGCAACGAGTTCTGCGTGCTCGTGGTGGGTGAGGTGAACGCCCGGCCCGAGGGCAACGCCAACCCCGAGCTGGCCACCGGCGAGATCGAGGTGGTGGCCTCGCAGCTCACCGTCCTCTCCGAGGCGGCCCCGCTGCCGCTGCCGGTCGACGACACGATCACCGCGTCCGACGACCTGCGGCTCAAGTACCGCTACCTCGACCTGCGCCGCTCCGGCCCGGCCAACGCGCTGCGGCTGCGCTCGCGGGCCAACCAGATCGCCCGCGAGGTGCTGCACGCCCGCGACTTCAACGAGATCGAGACGCCGACCCTGACCCGGTCGACGCCCGAGGGCGCGCGCGACTTCCTGGTCCCGGTCCGGCTGCAGCCCGGCACCTGGTACGCCCTGCCCCAGTCGCCCCAGCTGTTCAAGCAGCTGCTCATGGTGGCCGGCATGGAGCGGTACTACCAGATCGCCCGCTGCTACCGCGACGAGGACTTCCGGGCCGACCGGCAGCCCGAGTTCACCCAGCTCGACATCGAGATGTCGTTCGTGACGCAGGACGACATCATCGCGCTCGGCGAAGAAATCGTCTCCCGGCTGTGGAGCGAGCTCGCCGGTTACCAGGTGCAGCTGCCGATCCCGCGCATCACCTGGACCGACGCGATGAACCGCTACGGCTCCGACAAGCCCGACCTGCGCTACGGCGTCGAGCTGAACGAACTGACCTCGTACCTGAAGGGCACGGAGTTCCGCGTCTTCGCCGGGGCCATCGCGGCCGGCGGCTACGTCGGCGCGGTCGTCATGCCGGGCGGCGCCTCGCAGACCCGCAAGGAGCTCGACGGCTGGCAGGACTGGGCCAAGGCCCGCGGCGCGCGTGGTCTCGCGTACGTCGTGCTCGACGCCGAAACGGGCGAGCCCCGTGGCCCGGTGGCCAAGAACCTGTCCGCCGAGCACCTGTCCGGCCTGGCCGACGCCGTCGGCGCCAAGCCCGGCGACGCGATCTTCTTCGCCGCCGCCACCGAGCGCCGCGAGGCGCAGGAACTGCTCGGCGCGGCCCGCATCGAGATCGCCAAGCGCTCCGGCCTGATCGACGAGTCGGCCTGGGCGTTCTGCTGGGTCGTCGACGCCCCGATGTTCGAGAAGACCGACGAGGGCGGCTGGACGGCGGTCCACCACCCCTTCACCTCGCCCAACGCCGAGTGGCTGGACCGCTTTGAGGAGGCGCCCGACCAGGCGCTGGCCTACGCGTACGACATCGTCGTCAACGGCAACGAGATCGGCGGCGGCAGCGTCCGTATCCACCGGGCCGACGTGCAGAGCCGGGTCTTCGACCTGCTCGGCATCTCGCCGGAAGAGGCGCAGGACAAGTTCGGCTTCCTGCTCGAGGCGTTCAAGTACGGCCCGCCGCCGCACGCCGGCATCGCGCTCGGCTGGGACCGCACCTGCATGCTGCTCAGCGGCAACGAGTCGATCCGCGAGGTCATCGCGTTCCCCAAGACGCGGGGCGGCTACGACCCGCTGACCACGGCGCCCACCCCGATCACCGCGCAGCAGCGGCTCGAGGCGGGCATTGACGCCAAGCCCAAGCCGACCGGCGTCACACCCGGCACCGACGGTCAGGCTGTTCCCGTGGAGCGCTCGAACTGATTTGATCGACGCGTGAGCACTCTTATCGTCGGCGCGTCCGGTTTCCTCGGCTCCGAACTGGCCCGTCAGGCGACGGCCACCGACCAGGCGGTGGTGGGAACGGCCACCACCGCCGCGGGTGGGTGGGTGCCGGTCGACATCACTGATCGCAAGGCGGTCCGTGCGCTCATCTCCGCCGTACGGCCCAAGCTCGTTATCAACAGCACACGTGGTGGCTGGCGGGTCGAGGCCGACGGTGCGGCCACAGTGGCCGCCGAGGCGGTGGCGGTCGGGGCCCGGCTGGTGCACGTCTCCACCGACGCCCTGCACGCGGGCCGGCCGACGCCGTACACCGAAAGCGACGAGCCAACCCCGGTTTCCCTGTACGGGGCGGCCAAGGCGGCGGCCGAGACGGCGGTGGCGGCGATCGACCCGTCCGCGGTCATCGTGCGTACCTCACTCATCTGGGGCGGCGACAACAGCGGGCACGAGTCGTTCGTGCTGAGCCTGCTCAACGGCGGGCGCGGCATGCTGTTCAGCGACGAGATCCGCTGCCCGATCCACGTCGCCGACCTGGCCGGGGCGCTGCTCGAACTGGCCGATTCACGGTTCGCGGGCATCATCAACGTGGCCGGTCCCGAGGCGATCAACCGCGCCGACTTCGGACGGCTGGTCGCCCGCGCGCACGGCCTCGACCCGGACACGCTGCCGGTCGGACTCAGCGCCGAGGGCGGCCTCGGACCGCGTCCGCTCGACGTGCGGCTCGACACGTCGCTGGCCCGTACGGTGCTGCGCACGCCGCTCCGGCCGGTCTCCGCCATCGCTTCGTGATCGTGTGAGACTGGGCCGGTGGAGCCGAAGATTGTCGAGCTGGGCGAGCAGCCGTACGTGGGCCGCCGCGAGAGCATCACCATGACGCAGTTCGCGCGGGTGGCCGACCACCTGCCGGCCATGTTCGCCCGGCTCGGGGAACGCGGGGTGCCGGTGACCGGCGCCCCGTTCTTCCGTTACCGGGTGATCGACATGTCGGCCGACCTGGTG
Source organism: Paractinoplanes pyxinae (assembly GCF_026626335.1). Classification (GTDB taxonomy): domain Bacteria; phylum Actinomycetota; class Actinomycetes; order Mycobacteriales; family Micromonosporaceae; genus Actinoplanes; species Actinoplanes pyxinae. The sequence continues at coordinate 183,683 of NZ_JAPNTZ010000011.1, forward strand.
GTCGAGGCGGGCATCCCGATCGCCGAGCGGGTCGAGCCCGCGGCCCCGATGTTCGTCGAGACGCTGCCCGCCGGCCGCTACGTGACGGTCAGCCACGTCGGCCACCCCGACGAGCTGATGGCGGTCACCGGCCGCATGCTCGACTGGGCCCGCGACCAGGGTCTGCAGTGGGACATGCAGCCCACCCCGACGGGTGAGGTGTGGGGCTGCCGGCTCGAGGTGCTGATGTCGAACCCGGCCGAGGAACCCGACATGCACAAGTGGCGCACCGACCTGTTCTTCAAGCTCGCGGAGTGACTGACAAGCCGGCCTGGCGCCGCCGCACCGACCCGGAAGCCCGGTGGCCGGCCGCGCTCGCCGTCGGCGCGATGGTCGCGATCCAGCTCATGCTGCCCGACCGGCTCACCCTCGGCCCGCGCTGGCTGCTGCCGGTGATCGAGGTCGTGATGGCGGTGGTGCTGGTCGCGGCCGACCCGCGGCGGATCAAGCGCGACACCCCGGCCCTGCGCCTGGTCGCCCTCGGCCTGATCGCGCTGGCCAGCCTGGGCAACGCGTGGGCGGTGGCGATGCTGGTGCGGGACATCCTGACCGGGCACGACACCGGCTCGGCGGCTCACCTGGTGGCGGTGGGCGGCGCGATCTACGTGCTCAATGTGCTGTCTTTCGCGGTGTGGTTCTGGGAGCTGGACCGCGGGGGGCCGGCCCGCCGGGCGCGAGGCGAGGACCCGTACCCGGACTTTCTCTTCCCGCCGATGACCTCGCCCGAGCTGGCGCCGAAGGACTGGGAGCCGTACTTCGTCGACTATCTCTATGTCGCGTTCACCAACGCGACCGCGTTCAGCCCGACCGACACGTTGCCGCTGTCGCGCTGGGCGAAGTCGGCGATGGCCCTCGAGTCGGCCATCGCGTTGCTGATCGCCATCCTGTTGATCGCGAAGGCGGTCAATGCGTTGCCTTGATCACCCACTCCAGGGTGGAGTTTGCGCAAGAGCCGCTGCGGGGTATTTGCGTGACACGGCTCTCACCCCCGGAGGAAACATAATGCTTGCCATCGCCGCCGCTGTCGTCTTCGGAGTCTGGCTCCTGCTGGACCTGCTCGACACCAACCTGGGCGCCCCCGACCTGTTCAACTTCCAGACCATGGCCTCGCTCGGACTGCTGCTGCTCGCCCTCTACCTGGCGGGCGTGGGCAGCGGGCCGCGGGCCGGCAACAGCAGCGGCCGCCGCTTCTACGGCCGCCGCCCCGGACGAGGCTGAGCCCGTCCCCGCACAACCACCCCCCGCGAGCCACCGGCGCCCCGCCTGGCACGGCTCGCACCCCGGCCCGCCGCTACGTGGATTTCGCATCCCGTATCGGCGGGCCGGTACTGTTTCTGCCGATGGAAAGTGACGGCCTCTTCTCGTTGGCGCAGCCTGATGCCACTCCGGCCGCGGCCGCGGCCCCGGCCACCGGCTTCGGCGCTCCGGCGGCCGACTCCCCGCTGCCGGTGCGGATGCGGCCCGCCTCGCTCGACGAGCTCGTCGGTCAGGAACACCTGCTCGCCCCCGGGGCGCCGCTGCGTCAGCTGGTCACCGGGGCCAGTCCCATGTCGGTGATCCTGTGGGGACCGCCCGGCACGGGCAAGACCACGATCGCCCACCTCGTCGCGGGGGCCACCAACCGCAAATTCGTCGCCATGTCGGCGCTGTCGGCCGGGGTGAAGGACGTCCGCGCGGTGATCGACACCGCTCGCCGCGAGCGCCGCTACGGCGGGCCGCCGACCGTGCTGTTCATCGACGAGGTTCACCGGTTCAGCAAGACCCAGCAGGACTCGCTTCTCGCCGCGGTGGAAGACCGTACGGTCACCCTGCTCGCGGCTACCACGGAGAACCCGTACTTCTCGGTCATCTCGCCCTTGCTCTCGCGCTGTGTGCTGCTGACGCTGCAGGCGCTCGACGACGACGACGTGCGCGGGCTGCTGCGTCGCGCGGTCACCGACGAACGCGGGCTGGGCGGGGCGGTCACGCTCTCCGAAGAGGCTGAAGAGCACCTCGTACGGCTGGCATCCGGCGATGTCCGCAAGGCGCTCACGGCCCTGGAAGCGGCGGCCGGTTCGGCCGTGGCCCAGGGCGTGAAAGAGATCGACCTCGCCACGGCCGAGAAGGCGGTCGACGTGGCGGCCGTCCGCTACGACCGCGACGGCGACGCGCACTACGACGTGACCAGCGCGTTCATCAAGAGCATGCGCGGCAGCGACCCCGACGCGGCACTGCACTGGCTGGCCCGGATGCTGGTGGCCGGCGAAGATCCGCGCTTCATCGCCCGGCGCATCGTCATCTTCGCCAGCGAGGACGTGGGCATGGCCGACCCGCAGGCGCTGCTGGTGGCGACGGCGGCGGCCCAGGCCGTCCAGCTGATCGGGCTGCCCGAGGCCGGGCTCAACCTGGCCCAGGCCGTCATCCACATGGCGACCGCCCCCAAGTCCAACAGCGCCACCACGGCGATCGGCGCGGCCATGGCCGACGTACGGGCCGGGCGGGGCGGGGCGGTGCCGTCGGCCCTGCGCGACGCGCACTACCCGGGCGCGCGCGGATTAGGGCACGGCCGAGGTTATCGCTATCCGCACGACGACCCCCGCGGAGTGGTGAAGCAGCAGTATCTGCCCGACGATCTGGCCGACGCGGAGTATTACCAGCCGACCGATCACGGCGCCGAACGGGCGATCGGGGAGCGGGTGCCCCGGCTGCGGCGCATCGTCCGTGGCGTTGCCGGCACGCAGCGTACGGGGGACGCTCCGGCAGCCGGGACGGACCGCGCGGCGGGTGGTGCCCCGGCCGCCGATGAGGGACGCTTTGCCGCGAACATCACACCGGATCAGCCGCCCACCCCCATCGCGGCTGATCCGGAGCAGGACCGGCCCGAACCGGCCGGCGCCGATCCCGGATCGGCCGCCTCCGATGGGAGCGCGACCACAGCCGGGGCTGGTACCGTCGCCGATCCGGGCTCGCCCGCCCCGGAAGGGACGGACCGCACAGACGACAGCGGCTCAGCCGCCGGAGAGGAACAGCCGTGACCCCGCGCGGTGCCGATCGGCCCGACGACGACGCTGACCTGCGCAACGAGCAGGCCGGCGGTCGGAAGGGACGCCGATTCGGCCGCGGGCGCCCGGCCGATCCGGCTGAACCCGAGGTCGTCAGCCAGGAGGAAACCGGCTGGCTCGACGACCTGCGCACCCACAAGGAACAGCGCGGCGCGATCGGCCCGGGCACCCTCGCCGGCGAGACGCGCTACAGCAAGAGCGGCCGGACCGCCCCCGGCCCCGACGACCAGCCCGGCGACGACTTTCCCGCCCTGGGCGCCCGCCCCGCCTGGCAGGGCGGCAGCGGCGAACAGCCCATCACCGACCGCCCGGCCCCTCCGGCGCGGCAGCCGGGGCAGGTCTCCGGCGGTTTTGCTCAGCCCTCGCCGGGCCAGCCCGCGCCGGGCCAGCCCGCTCCGGGCCAGGCCGCTCCCGGACGCGCCGGTGTCCCGCAGCCGGGTGCTCCCCAGTCTTCCCAGTACGGCGCCGCCCCGGCGGGCGGGCCGGGGCCCGGCACGCCACCGGGGCCCGGGATGCCGCCGGGGCCCGGCATGCCGAGCGGGCGTGCGCCGGGGCGCGGTCCGTCCGAGCAGCAGTACGGCACGCCGCCGGGCCGGCCGGGCGTCGACCCGCGCAACTTCGACGGCATGACTTCCGGGCCGATCGTGCCCGCCTCCGGCAACGCTCCCGCGGTTCCGCCGGTCCGGCCGGTGTCTCCTGCCTCCCGACCCACCTCACCGGGCGGACCGACCCGCGGCCGTGAACGCTTCCGCGCCGACGGCCCGCCGCCGGGCGGCGCCGGGCGACCGGTGTCCGGCGCGGGTTCCAGCCGGCCGGTTTCGGGCGGGCCCAGGCCTGTCTCGGGTGCGGGCTTCGGCGACCGCGGATCCGCTCCCGGCGAATACGGCGGTGCCGGTCGGCCGGTGTCGGGTGCGCCGGGTGGTGCCGGATTCGGCGGCGGCGCTGGTTCGGTCTCGGGCGCGCCGGGTGGTGCCGGGTTCGGCGGCGGCGCTGGTTCCGTGTCGGGTGCGCCGGGTGGAGCCGGGTTCGGCGGCCGTGGTGGTGAACGCGGCGGCGCCGGTTCGGTGTCGGGTGCGCCCGGCGGTGCGGGTTTCGGTGGGCGCGAGGCGGCGCCCGGTGAGTACGGCGGTGCCGGTCGACCTGTTTCGGGCGGCGGTTACCGAGGGCCGGGCTCGACGTCGGGTGACTACGGCTCGGCCGGATCGGGGCGGCCTGTCTCCGGTGCGCCGGGGCCGGCCTTCCCCGGCGGTGGCCCTGGCTATCCCGGTCCCGGCGCCGGCACAGGGCCGGTCGGTGGGCGGCACGGGCGTGGCGAGGACGACGGCCCGGGCACTCGGACCGGACGGCACGGCACCCCGGATGCGGGGGAGCGGGGCCGCGGAGCCGGTGGTCCGGGCGCCTTCGGCGCACAAGACTTCGTGGAACAGGACGGCCCGGGCGGACGCACCGGCCGCGGCAATGTGCCCGCGCAGGGCGGTCCCGGCCGGGGCCCTCAGGGGCGTGGCCGACCCGGTCCGGGCGGTGAGGGCTACCCCGATCAAAGTGCAGCCGGACGCCACGGTGGCAGCAGCGACCCTGGTCAGGACGGCACCGGCGGTCCCGGTCGCGGCGTCCCTGGTCAGGACGGCACCGGCGGTCCCGGCCGCGGCGTCCCCGGTCAGGGTGGTGCCGGCGGACGCGGCGGCCCGGGCGGTCCCGCTGGGCGTGGTGGCTCGACCGGGCAGGTGCAAGGTGGCCGTGGTGGCTCGACCGGGCAGGTGCAAGGTGGCGCTGGTGGGCGTGGCGGGTCGACTGGACAGGTGCAAGGCGGCGCGGCCGGACGCGGTCTGGGAGGCACCGGGGTCTCCGGACACACCGGCGGTTTCCCGGTAGCCAACCCTGGGCCGGTGCGGGCGGCCGCTGTGGTGCCGCCCGTCGTGCCGGGGCGCGAGGGCGTCCGGGCGCCGGCGGTTCCCGGGCGCGCGGGCGCGATGGCCGGGCAGACGTCCGGCGTCGTGGCGCGGCCGGGCGAGGGCTCCGGGCGTGTGGGCCCGCGCGGCAATCAGCCCGGCGGCGGCCAGCCGGGCGGCGCTCAGCCGCCCGGACGCGGTCGCGCCGGCCAGGGCGGACGGCCCGGGACGGGCACGGGCGCAGTCCCCGTCCGGCCGGTGTCTCCTCCGGCCGGGCCGGTCTCGCCGGGACAGCCGTCGCAGGCGCCGAATCTCTACGGTCAGGGCCAGCCTTCGGGTGAGTACGGCCGGCCGCCTTCGGAGTACGGCCAGGGTCAGCCTTCGGGTGAATATGGCCGGCCGCCTTCGGAGTACGGCCAGGGTCAGCCTTCGGGTGAATATGGCCGGCCGCCTTCGGAGTACGGCCAGGGTCAGCCATCGGGTGAGTACGGCCGGCCGCCGGCCGAGTACGGCCAGGCGCCGAAAGAGGCCTACGGTCCGCCGCCCGTTCCGGGCGAGTACGGCCAGCTGTCGAGCGCAGGCAGCGTTCCCGGTTCCCCGCTGGCCGAGCCCGATCAGGACGACTACGACCGGCCGCGCCACGGCCGGGCGCCGGCGGGCGAGCCCGAGCGGACCCCCGGCGAGTACGGCCAGCTCTCCCGGGCCCAGGCCGTTCCAGGGCAGCCGCCTCGTGGCGCGGCACAGCCTCCGGCCGGAAGAGCTCTCCCGCCCGGCCCGGCACAGGCGGGTCGCGGTCCGGGCGGTTCCCCGTCCCCGACCGGTGGTCCGTCGGGAGCCCACGCAGCCGGCGCCGCAGTGGTCGGCGGGATCGCCGGTGCGGCAGCGAGCGGTGCCGCTTCAGCCGGCCGTGCGGCCGCGAGCGAAGGCGGCCCCGCGGCCACGAGCCGAGGCGGCAGCGCAGCTGGAAGTCGAGGCGGCGGCGCAGCGAGTGGAGCGGCCTCCGTCGGTGCTCCCGCGGGCAGCGCGGCCTCAATCGGCGGCCCGGCGAGCGGTGCGGCCTCGGTCGGTGGCCCGGCCGGGTCAGCGGCCGTTCGCGGTGCTGCGCCCGGCGGCCCGGGCGGCGGTGGCTCGGCCCGCGATGGCGCGGCTTCGGCGACCGGTGCTGCCGCTGTCGGCGGTGCGACGGGTTCAGCGGCCGTTCGCGGTGCTGCGCCCGGCGGTCCCAGAGGCGCCGCTTCGGTGGCCGGTGCTGCGGCTGTCGGCGGTCCCGGCCTCCGTCAGGGCGACCCAGGCGCTGCTGGTGTGGCGGGTTCGGCGGCTGTTAGCGGCGCCGGCTCAGCTAGTGCGCCCAAGGGCATCGACTCGGAGCGGGGTGCTGCGAGCGGCGCAGCGCCGCGTGGTGCGGCAGCGGTGGGCGGCGCGGCTGGGGCAGCCTCGGTCGGTGGCCCGGCGAAGGCGGCGGCTCGCGTAGGTGCGGCGGCACGCGTAGGGGCGGCTGCCCGCGTGGGAGCGGCGGCGCCGGGCCGGGCTGTGGTCGAGGGCGGCTCGGACCTGGACGACGTACCTCCCGCGGGTGAACCCAAGGCGCCCGTGGTCGGGGCCAGGGCGGCTGCGGCCCGGGCCGCGGCGGCGGACGACGACGCCGGTCAGGCCGGCGGGTTCCTGGAACGGCTGCGCACGCAGCGCCGGCTTCGGGTCGTGACGCTTGTCTCGCTCGCCGCCGTCGTGCTGGTCGTGTTGCCGGCGTTCTTCGGGCTGCGGGCGGCCAGCAGCGACCCCGTGTTCTCCTCGCTCGACTCGCTCGAGGTGCCCGCTTGGGCCGAGCAGAAGGTCGACGACCAGAGCAGCGGCAGCAAGTGGTGCTTCATCGACTGCACGTTCCGGGAGCGCACCGCCGAGTCGCAGAAGCCCATCAAGGACACCACCGCCGCGTACACCTCGGCCCTGACCAGCGCCGGCTGGGCGCCCTGGACGGTCGGCGAGTGCCCCGAGGTGCCCATCGCCAAGGACGACCCGACCACCTACACCTGCTTCAAGCGGGACGAGTTCACTCTGGACCTGCGGGTCAGTCAGCCCGAGTGCCAGGTCGACCAGGTGGCCGCGAACGACCCGTCCGTGGCCGGGGCCACCGCGCCGCCCGTGCCCGCCAAGGGCGAGTGTGTCGGGTCGGCCGTGAGCATCAAGGTGCAGAACGCGATCGCCGACACCCGTGGCAAGCCGGACCCGCAGAAGAGCCCGCTGATCGGCGAGACCCCGGACACCGTACTCACGGAAGATCCGCTCTTGGAGCCGACACCGTCGGCGTCGTGACGCGGGCTGCGGTCACGGACGGTAGGGTCTGCACGTTGCCCCGCCGAATAGTGACCTCGTAAGGGAGAAGCGCCTGATGGACGCCGGAGAAATCGCAGGCCTGATCGCGGCGGGCGCCTTTCTGATGCTCGTCATCGTGCTCGCCGTGCCGATCCTCAAGCTCGGCCGCACGGTCGACGCCGCCACCCGGGCGATCAACGACGTGACCGACCGCACCGGCCCGCTGCTGACCGACGTGAACGAGACCGTTCGCGGCGTGAACGCCACCCTGGGCCAGGTGCAGGTCTCTTTGGACGGTGTGAACGTCCAGCTGGCCAAGGTCGACACGATCACCGAGCACGCCGCGCACGTCACCGCCAACGTGGCCAACCTGTCCACGGTCGTGGCCGCGGCCGCCGCCAACCCGCTGGTCAAGGTGGCCTCGTTCGGGTACGGCCTGCGCAAGACCGTGGCCGCCCGCCGCAACGCCGAGGAGGCGCGCGAGGTGCGCGAGACCCTCAAGCAGCGCCGCAAGGCCGCCCGCCGCTAACTTTCTTCCCGAAGGGAACCACCCGCTATGAAGCGGCTCCTCTGGCTGGGCGTGGGCCTGGCCGTCGGCGCGATCGTCGTCCGCAAGCTCACCCAGAAGGCCAACGAGTTCACCCCCACCGGCATCGCCACCTCCGTCTCGCAATCCGCTGGCGGCCTGGTCGAGTCGGTGCGTAGCTTCGTGGATGACGTCCGCGTGCTCGCGGCTGATCGCGAGGAACAGATCAACGAGGCTTTCGCCAAGGGTGAGCTGTACGTGGACGAGGACGAGGACGGCCAGGACGGCCAGGAGGGGAACCGATGAAGACGGCGGAGATCAAGCGGCGCTATCTGGCGCATTTCGAGGCCAACGGGCACACGGTCGTGCCGAGTGCCCCGCTGCCCGCTATCGACGACCCGAACCTGCTGTTCATCAACGCCGGCATGGTGCAGTTCGTGCCGTACTTCCTGGGTCAGCGCACCCCGTCGTTCAAGCGCGCGGTCAGCGTGCAGAAGTGCATCCGCACGCCCGACATCGACGAGGTCGGCAAGACGTCCCGGCACGGCACGTTCTTCCAGATGAACGGCAACTTCTCGTTCGGCGACTACTTCAAGGAAGGCGCGATCAAGCTCGCCTGGGAGCTGGTGACCAACCCGGTCGCCCAGGGTGGCTACGGTCTCGACCCCGAGCGCATCTGGCCCACCGTCTACCTCGACGACGACGAGGCGTACGGGTTCTGGAAGGCGATCGGCGTGCCCGAGGCGCGCATCGTGCGCCGCGACAAGAAGGACAACTACTGGTCGATGGGCATCCCCGGCCCGGCCGGCCCGTGCTCCGAGATCTTCTACGACCGTGGCCCCGAGTACGGCCGTGAGGGTGGCCCGGCGGTCGACGAGGACCGCTACATGGAGATCTGGAACCTGGTCTTCATGCAGTACGAGATCACCGACGTCCGCTCGAAGACCGACTTCACCGTGGTCAGCGAGCTGCCGAACAAGAACATCGACACCGGCATGGGCCTCGAGCGGGTGGCCTCGGTGCTGCAGGGCGTCGACAACCTGTACGAGATCGACGAGGTCCGCCCGATCCTGGCCCGCGCGGCCGAGATGACCGGCAAGCAGTACGGCGCCCACTCCGGTCACGTCGCCGGCGAGTCCCACCCGGACGACGTACGCCTGCGGGTGATCGCCGACCACGTGCGCACCGCGCTCATGCTGATCGGCGACGGCGTCACGCCCAGCAACGAGGGCCGTGGTTACGTGCTGCGCCGGATCATGCGCCGGGCCATCCGCGCGATCCGCCTGCTGGGCTGGCAGGCGCCGGCGCTGCCCGAGCTGCTGCCGGTGGCGCGCGACTGCATGGCGCCCTCGTACCCCGAGCTGGCCGAGGAGTTCGGCCGGATCTCCACGTACGCGTACGCCGAGGAGGACGCGTTCCTGTCCACGCTGCGCGCGGGCACGACGATCCTGGACACGGCGATTACCGACACGCGAGCCAAGGGCGGTAAAGCGCTCAGCGGCGACAAGGCGTTCCAGCTGCACGACACGTACGGCTTCCCGATCGACCTGACCCTCGAGATCGCGCAGGAGCAGGGCCTGGAGGTCGACCAGGAGGGCTTCCGGCGGCTCATGGCCGATCAGCGGTCGCGGGCCAAGGCCGACGCGGCGGCGCGCAAGACCGGCCATGCCGACCTCTCGGCGTACCGGAACGCTCTTGATCTTGGTGGTCCGGTCGAGTTCACCGGCTACCAGGAGGTGCAGCGGGAGTCCCGCGTGCGCGCCCTGATCGGCGGCAGCGGCGCGGTCGAGGTGGCCGGCGAGGGTGACTTCGTCGAGCTGGTTCTCGACACCACCCCGTTCTACGCCGAGGGCGGTGGCCAGCAGGCCGACACCGGCGTCATCAAGGTCGGCGGCGGCCAGCTCGAGATCGTCGACGTCCAGCAGCCCATCCCGGGCCTGATCGTGCACAAGGCGCGGGTCATCCGGGGCGAGGTGCGCACGGGCGAGTCGGCCGAGGCCGAGATCGACGTGACCCGCCGCAAGGCGATCTCGCGCTCGCACACGGCGACCCACCTGATCCACCAGACGATGCGCGCCTTCCTGGGCGAGTCGGCGACCCAGGCCGGCTCGTTGAACGCGCCGGGCCGCCTGCGGTTCGACTTCAACACGCCGGGGGCCGTCTCGCCCGCGGTGCTGAACGACGTCGAGCAGCAGGTCAACGAGGTGCTGCTGCGTGACCTCGAGGTGCACGCGTTCATCACCTCCCAGGAGGAAGCGCGCCGGCTGGGCGCGATGGCTCTCTTCGGTGAGAAGTACGGCGATGAGGTCCGAGTGGTTGAAGTCGGCGACTACGCGCGTGAGCTCTGCGGCGGCACGCACGTGGCCCGTTCGGGCCAACTCGGCCTGGTGAAGATCCTCAACGAGTCGTCGATCGGTTCCGGCGTACGCCGTGTCGAGGCGCTCGTCGGCATCGACGCGTTCGGTTTCCTGGCCAAGGAACACCTGCTGGTCAGCCGCCTGGCCGAGCTGTTCCGGGTGCCCGGCGACCAGGTCGCCGACCGGGTCGAGCAGACGGTCACCGCGCTGCGCGACGCCGAGAAAGAGCTCGAGAAGATGCGCGCCCAGATGGTGCTGGGCGGTGCGGGCGCGCTCGCGGGTCAGGCGAAGGATCTGCGCGGTGTGGCGTTCGTCGGCACCGAGGCTCCCGAGGGCGCTGCGGGCAACGACGTGCGTACCCTTGCGCAGGAGATTCGCGGCAAGATCGACGCGGCCCGGCCCGCGGTGGTCGCGGTGGCGGCCCGCTCGAACGGCAAGGCGTCGCTGATCGTGGCGCTCAACGCGGCGGCGAAGGGTCGCGGGCTGTCCGCGGCCGATCTGGTCAAGGGCGCGCTGTCCGGCCGGGGTGGCGGCAACGCCGACCTGGCCCAGGGCGGCGGTCTGCCGGCCGACCAGGTGCCGGTGCTCTTGGCGGCGGTCGAGAAGGCGGTCGGAGAGGCTGCCGGCTGACGGAAACTACGGAGGGTGGCCGGATGAGCGCACTGTCGCGGGGTAGGCGACTGGGCGTCGATGTCGGTAAGGTGCGCGTCGGGGTCGCGATCAGTGACCCTGACGGGATCCTGGCCACCCCCCTGGTCACGGTGCCCCGTGACATGGGCGCGGCAGCCGATGCCGTGCCCGGCGACATAGCTGAGCTCGTCCGCCTCGTGGGGGAACACGAGGTGGTGCAGATCGTGGTGGGGCTCCCGGTACGCCTGAACGGTGCCGAGGGACCTGCCGCCATCGACATTCGCGCGTACGCCGGGCGACTGGCGTCGGCCGTCGGCGAAGTGCCGATCGTGCTGAACGACGAACGGATGTCGACCGTGGTCGCGACCCGTAGGCTGGCCGAGCGTGGCGTACGGGGAAAGCGCCAACGGGCGGTCGTCGACCAGGCGGCCGCGGTGGAGATCCTGCAGAGCTGGCTGGACGCGCAGCGGAGGCAGAGATGATCGACGAGCTGGACCTGGCGTTCGACGAGCATGCCGAGAAGGGCAAGCCTCGTCACCGGCGGGGCGCCCGGGGTGCCAAGAAGGGCTCGGGTAAGTCCGGCATCGCCTTTGTGATGGCTTTTGTCCTGCTGGCCGCGCTCGGCGGTGGCGTCTACTTCGGCTACAACAAGGTGAAGGGCTTCTTCACCGCGGCCGACTACGACGGGGCCGGCGGCGAGGCCGTCCAGGTCACCATCGAGAAGAACGCGACACTGACCGACATCGGCAACACGCTGGTCGAGTCCGACGTCGTCAAGAGCACCAAAGCCTTCGTGAACGCGGCGGACGAGAACCCCAAGGGCAAGAACATCCAGTCCGGCACGTACAACATGAAGAAGCAGATGTCGGCCGAGAGCGCCGTTACGCTGCTGCTCGACCCGAAGACGCGCGTCACCCGCGGGGTCACGCTGCGCGAGGGTCTGACCATGATGCAGACGTTCGACCTGCTCTCCAAGGCCACCAAGATCCCGGTCGACGACTTCGTCCAGGCCGCCAAGGACCCGGAAGACCTGGGCGTGCCCGACTTCTGGTTCAACCGGCGCGACAACAAGCAGGCCAAGAAGTCGGTCGAGGGCTTCCTGTTCCCGGACACGTACGAGTTCGACCCCAAGCTCGACGCCAAGGGCGTTCTCGAGGTGATGGTGGCCAAGTTCCTGGCCACGACCGAGGAGCTCGGCTTCGTCGACACGGTGCAGAAGAACCTGTCGGTCTCGCCGTTCGAGGCGCTGATCGTGGCCTCGCTGGCCCAGGCCGAGTCGGGCGCCGCGCCGGACACCCCCAAGATCGCCCGGGTGGCCTACAACCGCACGTACAAGCAGAAGCCGCCGATGCCGCTGCAGTTCGACGTCACCGCGAACTACTGGCTGCAGCTCAAGGGCAGCGCGGCCAAGCACTCCGGCCAGCTGTCGGCGGCCGAGCTGAACGACCCGAAGAACCCGTACAACTCGGTGAGCCAGGCCGGTCTGACCCCCGGCCCGATCGACAACCCGGGCCGGGCCGCGCTCGAGGCGGCGATGAAGCCCGCCACCGGCCCCTGGCTGTTCTTCGTGGCCGTCGACAAGAAGGGCAACTCGGCCTTCGCCGTCACCGACGCCCAGCACGAGGCCAACATCGACCGCGCGTGCGCCAACGGCATCAAGCTGCAGTGCGACTAACCTGGTCGGCGTGAATCCGACCCGCCGGGCCGCCGTGTGCGGCATGCCGATCGCCCATTCGCTGTCGCCGGTGATCCACAACGCGGGCTTCGCGGCGGCGGGATTGGCGGACTGGTCGTACTCGGCCGTCGAGTGCGATTCGGCCGATCTGGCGGCGCTGGTGGGCGGGCTCGGGCCGGAATGGGCCGGGTTGTCGCTGACCATGCCGCTCAAGGAAGAGGCTCTGCGCCTGGCCGCGGCGGCGACTCCGGTCGCGGTCGCGATCGGTGCGGCCAACACGCTCGTACGGCGTGACGACGGCACCTGGCAGGCCGACAACACCGACGTGGCCGGCATGGTGCGCGTGCTTCGCGAGGCCGGGCTCAAACCGGCCCCGTCGGTGGCCGTGCTCGGCGGGGGCGGCACCGCCCGGGCCGCGCTCGCGGCGGCCGCCCAGTTCGGCGCCTCGGCGGTGTCGGTGGTGACCCGCCGGACGGCCGCCTACGAAGAGCTGGCGCCCGCGGCCGCCGCCCTCGGGGTCACCATGATCGCCGTGCCCTGGCAGCGCGCGCCCGAGGCGTTCGAGGCCGACGCGGTCATCTCCACGGTGCCCAAGGGCGCGGCCGATCACCTGGCCGATGCGGTGGCGTGGCGCGACGGCACGGTGCTGTTCGACGCCATCTACGACCCCTGGCCGACCCCCCTGGCCGCGGCTGCGCAGGCTCACGCCGTACCCGTGATCTCGGGTCTGGATCTTCTGCTGGCCCAGGCGCTGAGCCAGTTCGAGCAGTTCACCGGCGTCACCCCGGCCCCGGAAGACGCCATGCGCGCCGCCCTCTTCGAGGCGGCCGCCGCCCGAGCCGCAGGATGAGCCCCGTCGATGCCGAGCCACTCGGGGCGGGCATTCCGGAAAGCGGGACGGCGGCAGGCCTGCGTCGGCCGGTGTCGGCGGCGTGCCAGACTGTGACCCGTGTTGCGCTGGCTTACCGCAGGTGAATCGCACGGACCCGCCCTTGTCGCCCTGCTCGAGGGGGTGCCCGCCGGGGTCGAGGTGACGACGGCCGAGATCGGGCGTGACCTCTCGCGCCGCCGGCTGGGCTATGGCCGCGGCGCCCGCATGAAGTTCGAGCAGGACGTCGTCGAGGTCATCGGCGGCATCCGGCACGGGCTCACGCTGGGCAGCCCCGTCGCGATCCGGGTGGCCAACAGCGAGTGGCCCAAGTGGGAAACCGTGATGGCGGCCGACCCGGTCCCGCAGGACGAGCTGGACGCGCAGGCCCGCAACGCCCCGCTCACCCGCCCCCGGCCCGGTCACGCCGACCTGGCCGGCATGCAGAAGTACGGCCACACCGACGCCCGCCCGATCCTCGAGCGGGCCAGCGCCCGCGAGACGGCGGCCCGGGTCGCCGTCGGCGTGGTCGCCAAGAACCTGATCAAGCAGGCGCTCGGCATCGAGGTCGTCTCGCACGTCATCGAGCTGGGCTCGGTCGCGGCCAAGAGCGGCCTGATCCCCACCCCCGAGGACGCCGACCGCATCGACGCCGATCCGCTGCGCTGCCTCGACCCCGAGGCCAGCGCCCGCATGGTGGCCGAGGTCGACGCGGCCAAGAGCGACGCCGACACGCTGGGCGGCATCGTCGAGGTGCTGGCCTACGGCGTGCCTCCGGGTCTGGGTTCGCACGTGCAGTGGGACCGCAAGCTGGACTCGCGTCTGGCCGCCGCCCTCATGTCGATCCAGTCGGTGAAGGGCGTCGAGATCGGCGACGGCTTCACCCAGGCCCGTTCGCGCGGCTCGGTGGCCCACGACGAGATCGTGCCGACGGCCGACGGCGCGAAGCGGGTGACCGATCGGGCCGGCGGCCTCGAGGGCGGCATCACCAACGGCGAGCCCTTGCGCGTACGCGCCGCTCTCAAGCCGATCTCGTCGCTCAACCGCGCTCTGCAGACGATCGACGTGACCACCGGCGAGCCCGCAACCGCGATCAACCAGCGCTCCGACGTCGTAGCCGTGCCGGCCGGCGCCATCGTGGCCGAGGCGATGGTCGCGCTGGTGCTGGCCGAGGCCGCGGTCGAGAAGTTCGGCGGCGACTCGGTGGCCGAGATCCGGCGCAACCTGGCCGGCTACCTCGACACCCTGGTCATCCGCTGATGGCCCCGCGCGCGGTCTTCGTCGGCGCGCCCGGCGCCGGCAAGTCGACGATCGGCGCCGCGGTCGCCGACCTGCTGGGAACACCTTTCGCCGACGCCGACACGATCATCGAGCAGCGCGCCGGCAAGCCGATCCCCGAGATCTTCATCGACGACGGCGAGGACGCCTTCCGCGCGATGGAACGCGAGACGATCGCCGCCGCGCTCGAGGAGTTCGACGGCATCCTGGCCCTGGGCGGCGGAGCCATCCTGCACGACGGCACCCGCGAGCTGCTGAAGAAGCACACCGTGGTCTACCTGTCGGTCGACTTGAGCGACGCTGTCAAGCGGGTCGGCCTGGGCGCGGGCCGCCCGCTGCTGGCCATCAACCCCCGGGCCACCCTCAAATACCTGCTCGATCAGCGCCGCCCCCTCTATGCCGAGGTCGCCACCCACACGGTGAAGACCGACGGCCGCGAGCCGGGCGAAATTGCGACGGAGGTCGCATCCCTGCTGCGGGGCTGATTCCCGGCGGCGGGAGAAGACTGATCGCATGACACGTGCGGTGCGATTCGATCAGTACGGCGACGTGGACGTTCTGCGCATTGACGATGTGGAACGGCCCTCGCCCGCCGCCGACCAGGTCCTCGTCGAGGTGGTCGCGGCCGGCATCAATCCCGGCGAGAATTCGATCCGGTCGGGTTTGCTGCACGAGATGTGGCCCGCGACCTTCCCGTCCGGCCAGGGCAGCGACTTCGCCGGCCGGGTGGTCGAGGTGGGCGGTTCGGTCGGCGAGTTCGCCGTCGGTGACGAGGTGCTGGGCTGGTCGGACTGGCGGTCGTCGCAGGCCGAATACGTGGTGGTGCCGGCCGACCACCTGACCCGCAAACCGGCCGCACTCGACTGGATCCGGGCCGGCGGCCTCTTCGTGGCGGGCGTGACCGCGTACGCGTCAGTTCGCGCCGTTCAGCCCAAAGAGGGCGAGACCGTCGTGGTGAGCGGTGCGGCCGGCGGGGTCGGGTCGCTGACCGCTCAGCTGGCGCGGAACACCGGCGCGCACGTCATCGGCGTCGCGAGCGGGGCCAACGCGGCCTGGTTGCGCAGCATCGGGGTCACTCCGGTGGCGTACGGCGACGGGCTGGCCGACCGTCTGCGGGCCGCAGCCCCCGACGGCATCGACGCGTTCATGGACACGTACGGCCAGGGCTACGTCGACCTGGCCGTCGAGCTCCAGGTCGATCCGGCCCGGGTGAACACGATCATCGACTACGCCGCCGCGCAGAAGGCCGGGGCCAAGGCCGAGGGCAGCTCCACGGCCAGCGACGCCGAGATCCTGGCGTTCGTGGCCGGCGAGGTGGCCTGGGGCCGCGTGCTGATGCCGATCGCCGCCATCTATCCGCTGGACTCCGTGCGCGAGGCCTACACCGAGCTGGCCGCCCGTCACACCCGCGGCAAGATCGTGCTGTCCACCGAGCTGGCGGCGAATGCGGGCCGCGTTTCCTGAGTACTGTGCGCCCATGGGCGTCGATCTGCGGGTGCGGCCGGAGCTGCTGAAAGAGCTCCGTCGCCGCGCCCGCGGGCTGGTCTTCGTGGTGGGCGAGCGCGGCAGCGGCCGGACGGCGACCTTGACCGCGTTCGCCGACGAGCTGTCCCGGCGCGAGGACCCGCCGGTGGTGGTGAAGTACCGGTTCTCGGGCGAGCCGGCCGCGCGGATGGGCGCCGACCTGCTCGATCAACTGGGCGCGGGGCCGCTGGCCGGCCGGCGGCTGGACGAGCCGGGCGACCTGCTGGCCATGCTGCGGATAGCCACCCGCGCCGGGCCGGTGGTGTGCCTGTTCGACGACTTCTCGCGGGCCGACCTGGTCTGGTGGCGGTTGTTCCTGCGCGACGGCGCGGCCGAACTGGCCCGGATGCCGCTGCTCATGGTGGCGACGCTCGACGCGGGCGGCTCATCGCTGGTGCGGCACGAGGATCTGGCCGGCCCGCTCGATTCGTGGTTCGCGACGACCGTACGGCTGGAACCGGTGCCCGCGGCCGAGCTGGAGGCGCATGCCGGACGCATCGCGGAGCCCCTGCGCAGCGACGTGATCAACCTGGTCGGTGGGTGCGCGAGCCGCGTACAAGACCTCTGGCAAGAGCTATTGGACGAAGGCGCGATCGAGTCCGAGCAGGGCGAGTGGCGCTGGCGCTGGGGTGACCCCGCGGATTACCCGGCATACGTCCGCGAGGTGTTCGACCGGCGGATCCGCGAGTGCTGCGCGACGCCGGAGCAGCGCGCCCTGGCCTGGGCCGTCGTGCGGATGGCGGCGGTCGAGGGCGTCGAGTTCACCCCGGCCGCGGTGGCCGTCGCCCTGCACCGGCTCGGGCTCTCCGGCTGCGACGACGTGGACGAGGTCGTCGAGTTCATCGACGAGGCGCTGGGCGACTCGGCTCTGATCGAGATGGACGAGATCGCCTGGTGCTGGCGGGACAGGTACGCGTACCGGGCCCGCTTCTCGCATCGAGGACACGCGGAGGCGTTGCGTCGCTTCGGACTGGGTGACGAGCAGAGGCGCTGGGCGGCGGCTCTAGTTCACGCGCTGGAGGAGATCTACGCGGGGGCGACGGACCGGATCGCGCCGGTGCTGGCCGACGTCTGGACGCTGGCGGCCGAACCTGAGCGGGCCGGGTACGCCGGCAATCTCACCGAGCGGCGGCTGCGCGGGCTGCTGCGGGACGAGGCGGCCGAGCCCTTCGATCACCTCATCCACGCCGATCACCTGCTGCGACGGGCCGCCGCCGAACCTTGGCAAGCCCTTGAACTGACCAAAAGCGCATTGCGTACGGCGGAAAGGTCCGGATCGCCGCCGGCGATCACGACGGCGCTGGTGGCCGTGGCCCGGTCGTTGCAGTCACTCGGAAGGTTCGCCGAGGCCCTGCCGTACGCGGTCCGGGCCGGCGCCGACTGGAACGCGCGGGCGTGCCGGGCCGCCTGCCACGTCGCGATCGCCGAGAACGGTGATCTGCCCCGAGCCGCCCGGATCAGCGACGAGTTGCTGGCCGCGGCCGGCTCGCCGGAGCAACGGCGTACCGCCCGGTCGCTTCGGGCCCAGGCCCGGGCGGCCGAGTTGTACGGCACGGGCGCGCTGACCGAGGCTCGGGAGGCGTTGCTGGCCGCCCCGGACGCGAGCTGTCTGCGGCTTCTGCGGACGATTGCCGACCGACGGGGCGAGACGACGATCGCCGAGGAACTGGCCCACCTGATGATCGTGCTGGCTTGGGACGAGCCGCAGCGCCGGGCCCGCGCCGAGCAGGACGCCGAGGTCGCGCGGCTGTCGGCGGCGCTCGACGACCTCGGCGGCTTTCTGCGCGAGCTGCACGGTCAGGCCTGACGCTCCAGCCGCTCGATGCGTTCGATCAAAGGCGCCAGTTCCTGTCGTACGGCGGTCAGCAGGTCCGGCGCTGGGCCGGTGTTCGCCCGCAGGTGTGCATAGCCGGTCAGCGCGGCCGCCACCGCGCGCCGGGTGGCCTTCGGGTCGAGTCCGCGCGAGCGCAGCAGCTCGCCGGCCGCCCCGTCGGGCTCGGCGGCCAGCGCGATCAGCAGGTGCTCGCAACCCACATAGTTGTTGCCCAGCCCGAGCGCCTCGCCCGCCGCCAGCTCCAGGGCGGCCGCGGCTTTGGGACTGAACCGCAAGCCGTCCACATCGGCGCCCGGCTCCCGGGTGGACGGCGCGGTGAGCGTGGCCGGGCTGATGTCCATCGCGGTCAGCAGTTGCAGGGCCAAGTTGCTGCCCTCGGCCAGCATGCCGTGCAGCAGGTCGCCGGTGGTGACGGTGGAGGCGCCGGCTGCCTGGGCTCGTTCGGCGGCCAGGGTGAGCACGGTGACCAGGCGGCCGGTAAGGCTCGGGAACTGTTCGGCCAGCGCCGCCGCGTCGACGTCGGTGAGCACGGCCTGGCGGATCGCGGTGATCCGGCGGACGGCCTGGTCGAGCGCGCGCTGGCAGACGGCGCTGACCGGGACGCCGGTCTCGCGGACGGCTTCGGCCAGGTCGTCGGGCAGGTAAACGTTGATTTTCGGCATGCGTCAGTTGTAACCCCGGTGGGGGCATAAAGATATAACCCCATTTTCGTACGATCGGCGGCCGCTAAGGTTTCCGCGTGGTGACACGTGTTCGGGTGAGCGGTGACCGTGCGTACGACGTGCTCGTCGGTCGTGACCTGGCGGGCGAGCTGCCGTCGCTGATCGAGGGCGCGGCTCAGATGGCGGTGCTGTTCGCCGCGCCGCTGCGCGAGCAGGCGGCCCGGGTGGCCGAGGCGGCCGGGGTGCCCGCGGTGCTGATCGAGGTGCCCGACGCCGAGCGCGGCAAGACCGTCCAAGTCGCCGCCATGTGCTGGGACGAGCTGGGCCGGCACAATTTCACTCGTACGGACGTGGTGGTCGGCGTCGGCGGCGGCGCGGTCACCGATCTGGCCGGCTACGTCGCCGCCAGTTGGCTGCGCGGGGTGCGCTGGGTGCCCTGCTCGACGTCGCTGCTCGGCATGGTCGACGCGGCCGTGGGCGGCAAGACGGGTGTCAACATCGACGCCGGCAAGAACCTGGTCGGGGCGTTCCACCCGCCGGCCGGGGTGCTGTGCGACCTCGACTCGCTGCGCACGCTGCCCGCCGACGACCTGCTGGCCGGCCTGGCCGAGGTGATCAAGTGCGGCTTCATCGCCGACCCGGTCATCCTCGACCTGATCGAGGGCGACCCGGCCGCCGCCGTCGACCCCGACGGTCCGCTGCTGCGCGAGCTGGTCGAGCGGGCGATCCGGGTCAAGGCCGAGGTGGTCAGCGTCGACCTGAAAGAGTCGGGTCTGCGCGAGATCCTGAACTACGGCCACACGCTGGGCCACGCGATCGAGAAGCGCGAGAAGTACACCTGGAAGCACGGCCACGCCGTGTCGGTCGGCCTGATCTTCGCGGCGGCCTTGTCGCACCTGTCGGGCCGGCTCGACGGTACGACCGCCGAGCGCCACCGCGCGGTTCTGGAGGCGATGGGGCTCCCGACCTCGTATCCGGCCGAGGCGTGGCCCGAACTGCTGAGCGCCATGCGGGTCGACAAGAAGGCGCGGGCCGCCACGCTGCGCTTCGTGGTGCTGAGCGACCTGGCCAAGCCGGAAATTCTCACCGGGCCCGACGACGCGCTGCTCGAGCGCGCGTACGCGGAGGTGGCGCGATGATCTACGTGCTCAACGGTCCCAACCTGGGCCGCCTCGGCACCCGCGAACCCGCGGTCTACGGGTCGACCACGCACGCCGACCTCGAACGGCTGTGCCTCGAGACCGGCGAAAAGCTGGGGCTCGAGGTCGAGGTGCGCCAGACCGACGCCGAGCACGAGATGATCAAGTGGCTGCACGCGGCGGCCGACGAGGGCGCCGACGTGGTGCTCAACCCGGCCGCCTGGAGCCACTACAACATCGCGATCCGGGACGCGGCGGCCATGCTGCGCGGGCGGCTCGTCGAGGTGCACATCAGCAACATCCACACACGCGAGGAATTCCGGCATCATTCGGTCATCTCGGCCGTCGCCACCGGGGTCATCGCCGGATTGGGTGTCGATGGTTACCGTCTGGCGCTCGAGCACCTGGCCCGATTCGCCGCTTAGGCCATGACGTCGGTAAACTCGTTCGGTCACCGATAGCTTTCGCAGTCAGACAGGGCTTAAGAAAACATGGCTTCCACGAACGACCTGAAAAACGGCCTGGTGCTCAACCTCGACGGCGACCTCTGGTCCGTCGTGGAGTTCCAGCACGTCAAGCCGGGTAAGGGTGGGGCGTTCGTGCGCACCACGCTCAAGAACGTGCTCTCCGGCAAGGTCGTCGACAAGACCTTCAACGCCGGCACCAAGGTCGACACGGCCACGGTCGACAAGCGCACGATGCAGTACCTCTACCAGGACGGAGAGGACTTCGTCTTCATGGATCTGGACACGTTCGACCAGATCACCGTCCCCGCCGGCACCGTCGGCGAGAACGCGAACTACCTGCTGCCCGAGGCCGAGGCCACGGTCGCCACCCACGAGGGTGTGCCGCTCTACATCGAGCTGCCGACCAGCGTCTTCCTCGAGGTCACCTACACCGAGCCGGGCCTGCAGGGCGACCGCTCGACCGGCGGCACTAAGCCGGCCACGGTCGAGACCGGCGCCACGGTCAACGTGCCGCTGTTCATCACCACCGGTGAGAAGATCAAGGTCGACACCCGCGACGGCCGTTACCTCGGTCGTTCCTGAGATGGCCGAGGGTCCCAAGCTGCAGATGCCCGCGCGCCGCAAGGCGCGCAAACGGGCCCTCGACGTGCTCTACGAGGCCGACCTGCGTGACCTGCCGCCTCGGCAGGTGCTGGCGACCTACCTCGAGCGCATCGCGAAGCCGCACCCCGACCACCTCGACTACACGGTGAGCCTGGTCGAGGGCGTGGCCGAGCACCTCGACCGCATCGACGAGCTGATCGCCAGCTACGCCGAGGGCTGGACGATCGACCGCATGCCCGTGGTCGACCGCAACCTGGCCCGCATCGCCGTGTACGAGCTGCTCTACGTCTCCGAGATCGACGACCCGGTCGCGATCACCGAGGCGGTCGAGCTGGCCAAGCAGATGTCCACCGACGACAGCCCCCGCTTCCTCAACGGGATCCTGGGGCGGATCGCGGAGTTCGCCACCCGCTAGGTGTCACCGCGGGAGCCCCGGTCGCTGATGGTGATCGGGGCTTTCTGCTGCTCAAAAAACTTACCGTCCGCTGCTCGCCGATCACTGATCGCGCCAATTCCGGCAGTGGAGTCGATCTTCGTAGATGCGGCCGACACGATGGGTGATGTCGACCGGCGTACCGGGAAAGCGAAAAAGCCCGCGATCACCGCGGGCTTTTCGGTCTCGGGACGCGCCGGAGGTGGATGCCGGCGGGTCGGGGGATGGGGGATGTGTGGCGGGGGAAGATCAGCTGGCGAAGAAGGCCCGGGGGTCGGCCACGAGCACGCCCTGCTCGGTCAGGCGCTCGATGAGGCCGGACGGCGAGATGTCGTACACGATGGCCAGGGCCCGCAGGTCGTCGGCCCGGATGGACAGGACGCGGCCGTTGTAGTCACCGCGCTGCTGCTGGATGGCCCGGGCGTAACGCGCCACGTAGGCCAGGTCCTCGCCGGTGGTGTCGTACAGCTTCTCGAGGTCCAGCACGATCTTGTTGGTGGCCTCGAGCCGGACGCCGCTGCCGTCGGGCAGCAACTCCGAGACGGGCACCCGGTAGAAGTCGGCCAGCTCGGCCAGGCGCGAGACGGTGACGGCGCGGTCGCCGCGCTCGTACGAGCCCACCACGACGGCCTTCCACCGGCCGTTCGACTTCTCTTCCACACCCTGCAGGGACAGGCCCTGCTGCTGCCGGATGGAGCGCAGGCGCGCACCCAGCGACTTGGCATACTCAGACGGCATTGAAGAACACTCCCACTGTGCTGGCCCGGAGGGTTCCCCTCCGCGATCGCTACGCAGCGTGACGGTACGCAGTGAGCGACCCCTGGTCAAGTGTCGGTTACCTATGAGTCGCGCCGTGCCGGGTTGAGTTGTCGGATTAGTCCGGCGTGTGCGCCCGTCGGGCACGTCACCATGGTCATCGGCGCGGCCACTGGTAACGTAGCGTCAGCCATCGGGCTGGTTCCCCGTGGGGCCAGGCCCGCCAGACGTCCTTTAACGACCCGTCCCGTGAGGCGGGGAAGGGGGTCCGCCGTGGCACAGCCACGCGCCGACGCGTCCAGCAAGATCATCTTGAGTGCGTCCGACCTGCACCGGGTCGTCGACCGCATCGCCCACCAGATTCTCGAGAAGACCTCGGGCGCCACCGGCACCGTTCTTCTCGGCATCCCCACCCGCGGTGTTCCGCTGGCCGAGCGGCTGGCCGCCCGCATCCACGCCTTCGAGGGCATCGACATTCCGGTCGGCTCCCTCGACATCACCCTCTACCGCGACGACCTGCGGCTGCACGCCACCCGCGCGCTCGGCAAGACCGAACTGCCCGGCGGCGGCATCGACGGCCGGCGGGTCGTGCTCGTCGACGACGTGCTGTACAGCGGTCGCACCGTACGGGCCGCACTCGACGCCCTCAACGACGAAGGCCGGCCCAGTTCGGTGCAGCTCGCGGTGCTGGTCGACCGCGGCCACCGCCAGCTGCCGATCCGCGCCGACTACGTGGGCAAGAACATCCCGACCTCGCTGGCCGAGAGCGTCCGCGTCTCGCTGACCGAGATCGACGGCCTCGACGAGGTCAAGCTGACCGGGGGTGAGGACCAGTGATCAAGCACCTGCGCTCGGCGGCCGATCTGGACGCGCCCACCGCCACGCTGATCCTGGACACCGCGGGCGAGATGGCCGCGCTGGCCGGCCGCGAGGTCAAGAAGCTGCCGACGCTGCGCGGCCGCACCGTGGTCAACCTGTTCTACGAGGACTCGACCCGCACCCGCATCTCGTTCGAGGCGGCCGCCAAGCGCCTCTCGGCCGACGTCATCAACTTCTCGGCCAAGGGCTCCAGCGTCTCGAAGGGCGAGAGCCTGAAGGACACGGCGCTGACCCTGCAGGCCATGGGGGCCGACGCGGTCGTCATCCGGCACCCCGCCTCGGGCGCGCCGCACCGGCTGGCCGCCTGGGTCGACGGGTCGGTGGTCAACGCGGGCGACGGGACGCATGAGCACCCGACGCAGGCGCTGCTCGACGCGTACACCATGCGGTCGCGGCTCGGCCGGCTCGACGGTCTTCGCGTGGCGATCGTGGGTGATGTGCTTCACAGCCGGGTCGCCCGCTCGAACGTCCTGCTGCTCACGACGCTGGGCGCACAGGTCACGCTGGTCGGGCCGCCGACGCTGATCCCGGTCGACATCGCCGCCGCGCTCTCGCCGGCCACGAAAGTGTCGTACGACCTGGATAGCGTCCTGCCCGACATGGACGTCGTGATGATGCTTCGAGTGCAGACCGAGCGCATGCAGGACTCGTACTTCCCCTCGGCCCGGGAATACAGCCGCCGCTACGGTCTCGACCTGGCGCGCATGCGCAAGATGCCGGAGCACGCGATCGTCATGCACCCCGGCCCGATGAACCGCGGCATGGAGATCACCCCTGAGGTGGCCGACTCCTCCCGCTCCACGATCGTCGAACAGGTCGCCAACGGCGTCAGCGCCCGGATGGCTGTTCTCTATCTGCTTCTTGGGGGCAAGGCATGACCTCTTATCTGCTGCGCGGTGTCTCTCTGCTGGGCGCCGAACTGCGCGACGTGGCCATTGTCGACGGTCGCATTTCCGACAATGCTCCCGCCGATGCCGAAATCATCGACGCCGCGGGTCTGGTCGCGCTGCCGGGCCTGGTCGACCTGCACACCCACCTGCGCGAGCCCGGCCGCGAGGACGCCGAGACGGTCGAGACCGGCTCCCGGTCGGCCGCCCTCGGCGGTTACACCGCGGTCTTCGCGATGGCCAACACCTCGCCGGTGGCCGACACGGCCGGCGTGGTCGAGCAGGTCTGGCGGCTGGGCCGCGAGGCCGGGCTGGTCGACGTGCAGCCGATCGGCGCCGTCACCGTCGGGCTGGCCGGCAAGCAGCTGGCCGAGCTGGGTGCGATGGCGACCTCGGCCGCCAACGTGCGGATCTTCTCGGACGACGGCCACTGCGTCGCCGACCCGCGCCTGATGCGCCGCGCGCTCGAGTACGTGAAGGCGTTCGACGGGATCATCGCCCAGCACGCCGAGGAGCCCCGGCTCACCGAGGGCGCGCAGATGCACGAGGGCGAGGTCAGCACCCGCCTCGGCCTCACCGGCTGGCCCGCGGTGGCCGAAGAGGCGATCATCGCGCGCGACGTGCTGCTGGCCGAGCACGTCGGCAGCCGGCTGCACGTCTGCCACGTCTCGACGGCGGGCTCGGTCGAGGTGCTGCGCCAGGCCAAGGCCCGTGGCGTCCGCGTGACGGCCGAGGTCACACCGCACCACCTGCTGCTGACCGACGAACTGGCCGCCTCCTACGATCCGGTTTACAAGGTCAACCCCCCGTTGCGTACGGCGTCGGACGTCGAGGCGCTGCGGGCCGCACTGGTCGAGGGCGTGATCGACATCGTGGCCACCGACCACGCGCCGCACGCCGTCGAGGACAAGGAGTGCGAGTGGGCGTACGCCCGCCCGGGCATGGTGGGTCTCGAGACCGCCCTGCCGGTCGTGCTCTCCGTGCTGGGCGAGCGGTGGGATCTGATCGCCGAGCGCATGTCCCGCACTCCGGCGCGTATCGCGGGCCTGACCGGGCACGGCACCGACCTCGCGGTGGGCGAGCCGGCCAACCTCACGCTGGTGGATCCGTCCGCCCGGCGGGTAGTAGACCCTTCCGAGCTGGCGAGTCGCAGCCGCAACACACCGTACGCGGGCACCACCCTGCCGGGTCGCATCGTCGCGACCTTCCTCCGGGGAGAGCCGACGGTCCTGGATGGGAAGGCTGTTAAATGAGTACCCCCTTTTCTGATGCAGTACGGCGAAGCCGTTTAGGCAACTCAGCAATCCTCGTGCTGGAGGATGGCCGGACTTTCGTCGGCGAGGCCTACGGCGCGCTGGGCGAGACGTTCGGCGAGGCCGTCTTCACCACCGGCATGACCGGCTATCAAGAGACGCTGACCGATCCGTCGTACCACCGGCAGGTTGTCGTGCAGACCGCGCCGCAGATCGGCAACACCGGCGTCAACGAGGAGGACGACGAGTCCTCCAAGATCTGGGTCGCCGGCTATGTCGTCCGTGACCCCGCCCGCCGCCCCTCCAACTGGCGCTCGACCGGCGACCTGGGGGAGCGGCTGGCCGCCGAGGGAGTCGTCGGCATCAGCGGGATCGACACCCGGGCCCTCACCCGGCACCTTCGCTCGCGCGGGGCCATGCGGGTCGGCATCTCGTCGGTGGATCTCGATCCGCAGTCGCTGCTGACCCGGGTGCAGGCGGCCCCGCAGATGGTCGGCGCCGACCTGTCGGCCGAGGTCAGCACCTCGTCGCGCTACACCATCGAGGCCGTCGGCGAGCACCGCTACACCGTCGCCGCGCTCGACCTGGGCATCAAGCGCAACGTCACCCGGCGGCTCGCTGCGCGCGGCGTGACCACGCACGTCTTTCCGGCCTCGTCCTCGGTCGAGGATCTGCTCGCGGTGTCGCCCGACGCGGTGTTCTTCTCGCCCGGTCCCGGCGACCCGGCCACCGCCGACGGCCCGGTGTCGCTGGCCCAAGAGGTCATGCGCCGGCAGAAGCCGCTGTTCGGCATCTGCTTCGGCAGCCAGATCCTGGGCCGGGCGCTCGGCTTCGGCACCTACAAGCTGGGCTACGGCCACCGCGGCATCAACCAGCCGGTGCTCGATAAAACCACCGGCAAGGTCGAGGTGACCAGCCACAACCACGGCTTCGCGGTCGACGCGCCGCTCAACACCGTGATCGACACCGACTTCGGCGGGGTCGAGGTCTCGCACGTCTGCCTCAACGACAACGTGGTCGAGGGCCTGCGCGGCATCGAGGTGCCCGCGTTCACCGTCCAGTACCACCCCGAGGCGGCGGCGGGTCCGCACGACGCGGACTACCTCTTCGACCGGTTCGTCGAGCTCGTGGAACGGAAGGCCTGATCATGCCGAAGCGTGAAGATCTCAAGCATGTGATGGTGATCGGCTCCGGCCCGATCGTCATCGGCCAGGCCTGCGAGTTCGACTACTCCGGCACCCAGGCCTGCCGCGTCCTGCGGGCCGAGGGCATCCGGGTCTCGCTGGTCAACTCCAACCCGGCCACGATCATGACCGACCCCGAGTTCGCCGACGCCACCTATGTCGAGCCGATCACCCCGGAGTTCGTCGAGCTGGTCATCGCCAAGGAGCGCCCCGACGCGATCCTGCCCACGCTGGGCGGCCAGACCGCGCTCAACACCGCGATCGCGCTGCACGAGAGCGGCGTGCTCGAGAAGTACGGCGTCGAGCTGATCGGCGCCGACGTCGACGCGATCCGCCGCGGCGAGGACCGCCAGCTGTTCAAAGAGATCGTGGCCAAGGCCGGCGGCGAGACCCCGCGCTCGCGCGTGTGCCACTCGATGGACGAGGTCAAGGCCACAGTGGCCGACCTCGGCCTGCCGGTGGTCATCCGGCCCTCGTTCACCATGGGCGGCCTCGGTTCGGGCATGGCCCACACCGACGAGGACCTCGAGCGCATCGCCGGCGCCGGCCTGGCCGCCTCCCCGGTGCACGAGGTGCTGATCGAGGAGAGCGTGCTCGGCTGGAAGGAGTACGAGCTCGAGCTGATGCGCGACAAGCACGACAACGTCGTGGTCGTCTGTTCGATCGAGAACGTCGACCCGATGGGCGTGCACACCGGCGACTCGGTGACCGTGGCCCCGGCCATGACCCTCACCGACCGGGAGTACCAGAACCTGCGCGACCTCGGCATCGCCGTGCTGCGCGAGGTCGGCGTCGACACCGGCGGCTGCAACATCCAGTTCGCCATCAACCCCGACAACGGCCGCCTGGTCGTCATCGAGATGAACCCGCGCGTCTCGCGCTCGTCGGCGCTGGCGTCGAAGGCCACCGGTTTCCCGATCGCCAAGATCGCGGCCAAGCTGGCCATCGGCTACACGCTCGACGAGATCCCCAACGACATCACTCTCAAGACGCCGGCCGCCTTCGAGCCCGCGCTCGACTACGTGGTCGTGAAGATCCCGCGCTTCGCGTTCGAGAAGTTCCCCGGGGCCGACCCCGAGCTGACCACCACCATGAAGTCGGTCGGCGAGGCGATGTCCATCGGGCGCAACTTCGCCGAGGCGCTGAACAAGGCGATGCGGTCGCTGGAGACCTCCGCCGCGGGCTTCTGGACCGCTTCGGATAAATCAGACTCGCTGGAAGACGCGCTGGCCGCGTTGCGCATTCCGCACGACGGCCGGCTCTACACCGTCGAGCGGGCGCTGCGGCTGGGCGCCACCGTCGAGCAGGTGCACGAGGCCAGCGGGCGGATCGACCCCTGGTTCCTCGACGAGATCAAGGCGCTGGTCGACCTCCGTACGGAAATTCTCGACGCTCCCGTCCTCGACGCGGGACTGCTGCGCCGGGCCAAGCGCTCGGGCGTCTCCGACAAGCAGCTCGCGGCCCTGCGCCCCGAGTTCGCGGGCGAGGACGGCGTGCGTACGCTGCGGCACCGCCTCGGCATCCGGCCGGTCTACAAGACCGTCGACACCTGCGCGGCCGAGTTCGAGGCGGACACGCCCTACCACTACTCGACGTACGACGAAGAGACCGAGGTCGCGCCGTCCGACCGGCCCAAGGTGCTGATCCTGGGCTCGGGGCCGAACCGGATCGGCCAGGGCATCGAGTTCGACTACTCCTGCGTGCACGCCGTCATGGCTCTGCGCGGGGTCGGTTTCGAGACCGTGATGGTCAACTGCAACCCCGAGACGGTCTCGACCGACTACGACACGGCCGACCGGCTCTACTTCGAGCCGCTCACCTTCGAGGACGTCCTCGAGGTGTTCCACTCCGAGGACTCCAGCGGCAAGGCGGCCGGCGGTCCCGGCGTCATCGGCGTGATCGTGCAGCTGGGCGGTCAGACCCCGCTCGGCCTGGCCAACCGGCTCAAGGCCGCGGGCGTCCCGATCGTCGGCACCTCACCCGAGTCGATCGACCTCGCCGAGGACCGGGGCCTGTTCGGCGCGGTGCTGGCCAAGGCCGGCCTGCGCTCGCCCGAGCACGGCACCGCGACCAGCTTCGACGAGGCCAAAGAGATCGCCGACACGATCGGGTACCCGGTTCTGGTCCGCCCGTCCTATGTGCTCGGCGGCCGCGGCATGGAGATCGTCTACGACGAGCCGACGCTCAAGGGCTACATCGAGCGGGCCACCGAGATCTCGCCCGACCACCCGGTGCTGGTCGACCGGTTCCTCGACGACGCGGTCGAGATCGACGTCGACGCGCTGTGCGACGAGACCGGCCAGGTCTACCTGGGCGGCGTCATGGAACACATCGAGGAGGCCGGCATCCACTCCGGCGACTCGTCGTGCTCGCTGCCGCCGATCACCCTGGCCGGCTCGCACCTGGCCGAGGTGCGCCGCTACACCGAGGCGATCGCCCGCGGGGTCGGCGTGCGCGGCCTGCTCAACGTGCAGTACGCGCTCAAGGACGACACGCTCTACGTGCTCGAGGCCAACCCGCGCGCGTCGCGGACCGTGCCGTTCGTGAGCAAGGCGACAGCGGTGCCGCTGGCCAAGGCGGCCGCCCGCATCATGCTCGGCGCCACCATCGCCGAGCTGCGGGCCGAAGGGATGCTGCTGCCCGAGGGTGACGGCGGCACGGTTCCCGAGGGCGCGCCGATCGCCATCAAAGAGGCGGTGCTGCCGTTCAAGCGGTTCCGCACCCCGGCCGGCAAGGGCGTCGACAGCCTGCTCGGGCCCGAGATGAAGTCGACCGGCGAGGTCATGGGCATCGACGCCGGCTTCGGCCAGGCGTTCGCGAAGTCGCAGGCCGCGGCGTACGGGTCGCTGCCGACCGCCGGCAAGATCTTCGTGTCGGTGGCCAACCGGGACAAGCGGTCGATGGTCTTCCCGATCAAGCGGCTGGCCGACCTCGGCTTCACGATCGTCACCACGGCCGGCACCGGCGAGGTGCTGCGCCGCTACGGCGTCGTTTGCGAGATCGTCCCCAAGCACTACGAGAGCCCGGGCAAGAACGCGGTCGAGCTCATCCTGGCCGGCGAGATCGCGATGATCATCAACACGCCTCAGGGCTCGGGGGCCAGCGCCCGCTCCGACGGCTACGAGATCCGCAGCGCCGCCGTCACGGCCGACATCCCGAGCATCACCACGGTGCCCGGCGCGGCCGCCGCCGTGATGGGCATCGAGGCTCTGATGCGCGGCGACATGAGCGTCCGGCCCCTGCAGGAGCTGCACGCCGCCCTGCGAGGCACGAAGTGACCTTGTTCGAGTCCGCCGTCCGCCCGGTGCTGTTCCGGGTGGGCGGCGGGGACGCCGAGACGGCCCACGAGTTCACGCTGAACCGCCTGGCCCGGCTGCCCGGCCCGGTGCGGGCGGCCATGAAGGCCCGGTACGCGGTCGACGCCCCGGTCGAGGCGTTCGGCGTGCGCTTCCCCAATGCGGTCGGCCTGGCCGCCGGCATGGACAAGAACGGCCTGGCCCTGCCCGCGTGGCCGGCCCTCGGCTTCGGCTTCGTCGAGGTCGGCACGGTCACCGCGCACGCTCAGCCCGGCAACGACAAGCCGCGCCTGTTCCGCCTGCGCGACAGCGAGGCGATCATCAACCGGATGGGCTTCAACAACGCCGGGGCGGCGGCGCTGGCCGACCGGCTCGGGCGACTGGGCCCGATCGGGGTGCCGCTGGGCATCTCGCTCGGCAAGTCCAAGGTCACGCCGCTCGAGGGAGCGGTCGACGACTACCTGACGTCGCACCAGCTGCTGTATCCGTACGCGGACTACATCGCGGTCAACGTCTCGTCGCCTAACACGCCGGGGCTGCGCACGCTGCAGGACAAGAACGCGATCGCCGAACTGCTGACGGCCTTGGTCGGTCCCAAGCCCGTCCTGGTCAAAATCGCCCCTGACCTCACCGAGCCGGCCATCGCCGAACTGCTCGAGGTCTGCCTCAGCCACGGCGCGGCCGGGGTGATCGCCACCAACACGACGCTGTCCCGCGACGGGCTGGCCGCGGCCGACGTGTCCCGGGCCGGGGAGCCGGGCGGGCTGTCGGGGCGGCCACTGACCGAGAAGGCCCGCAAGGTCGTCCATTTCGTCCACACCGAGACCGGCGGCAAGCTGCCGATCATCGGGGTCGGCGGAGTGATGGACGCCGACGACGCGGCCCGTCTGTTCGACGCGGGCGCCTCGCTGGTGCAGCTCTACAGCGGCTTCATCTACAAGGGCCCGGCCCTGGTCCGCGCCTCGGCCGCCGCCCGCCGGTCGACGTCCTCGGCGGTCGCACGATGAACGGGCGGCTGGTCGTTTCGCGGTTGGGCCGCTTCTCGTCGGCGGGCCGTTCCCCTGCGGCGGCCTGTTTCTCGTCGGCGGTCGCGCGATGAACGGGTCGCGGGCGGAAGAGCTGATCGCCCGCGACCGGCGGCACGTGTGGCATCCGTACGGGCCGATGCCCGGGCGCAGTGAGCCCTACCTGGTTGAAAGCGCCTCGGGCGTACGGCTCAAGCTGGCCGACGGGCGGGAAGTGATCGACGGGATGTCGTCGTGGTGGGCGGCCATCCACGGCTATCGGCATCCGGTGCTCGACGCGGCGCTGGCCGAGCAGGCCGGGCGGATGAGCCATGTGATGTTCGGCGGGCTCACCCACGAGCCGGCCATCGAGCTGGCCACCACCCTGGTCGAGCTGGCGCCGGAAGGGCTGGAACACGTCTTTCTGGCCGACTCGGGCTCGGTCAGCGTCGAGGTCGCGATCAAGATGGCGTTGCAAGCGCAGCTCGCGCTGGGCCGGCCCAGCCGCCGGAAGCTCGCCACGTGGCGCGGCGGGTACCACGGCGACACGTTCCATCCGATGAGCGTGTGCGACCCGGTCGGCGGCATGCACTCGCTGTGGACCGGGGTGCTGCCGGCGCAGATCTTCGCCGGTCCGCCGCCCGAGGACTACGACGAGGCGTACACGGGTGAGCTCGTCGACATGGTGGAGAAGTACGCCGACGACATCGCCGCGGTGATCGTCGAGCCGGTGGTGCAGGGGGCCGGCGGCATGCGCTTCCACCATCCGGAGTACCTGCGCGTGCTGCGCGACGTCACCGCCGCCCACGGCATCTTCCTGATCTTCGACGAGATCGCCACGGGCTTCGGTCGTACGGGAAAGATGTTCGCGGCCACGCACGCCGGGGTCAGCCCCGACATCATGTGCGTGGGCAAGGCGCTCACGGGCGGCTATCTCACGCTGGCGGCGGCGCTGTGCACGACCGAGGTGGCGGCGGCGATCTCGGCGGGAGAGGGCGGCGGCCTCGCGCACGGCCCGACCTTCATGGGCAACCCGCTGGCCTGCGCGGTGGCCAACGCCTCGTTGGGGCTCCTGCGCGACGGGGGGTGGACCGACCGCGTACGACTGATCGAAAACGGTCTACGAGACGGCCTGGAGCCGCTGCGGGGCGCGCCCGGAGTGGCTGACGTGCGGGTCAAGGGCGCGATCGGAGTGGTGCAGCTGGACCGCGACGTGGACATCGCGGCGGCGACGGCGGCGGCCGTGGGGGCGGGCGTGTGGCTGCGGCCGTTCCGCGACCTGATCTACACCATGCCGCCGTACGTCACCGAACCCGACGACGTCGCCCGGATCACCGCCGGCATCGCGGCGGCGGTCGCGGCGACCTGACCCACTCAGCCGCCAACCGACCCGCGCGCCCGCACCGCCGTTCCGTTCACCCGGCGGCCGTCTTTTCGTCCGCTTGATCAGCCCGCGCGGACCTGACTGACCACTTGACCGACCGGCCGCCTCCGAGGCGGTCGCGACCTGACTGATCACTTGACTGACGACACGGAAGAGGGAGTCCCGGTGGAGACCTTCGGCAAGCGCCTCGCGGAGGCCACGGAAAAGCGCGGCCGGCTGTGCGTCGGCATCGACCCGCACGCCGCCCTGCTGACCAGGTGG
Organism: Paractinoplanes pyxinae; assembly: GCF_026626335.1. Classification (GTDB taxonomy): domain Bacteria; phylum Actinomycetota; class Actinomycetes; order Mycobacteriales; family Micromonosporaceae; genus Actinoplanes; species Actinoplanes pyxinae. Next base: position 215,862 of record NZ_JAPNTZ010000011.1, read on the forward strand.
GGGCTCAGCGACGACATCGCCGGCCTGGAACGTTTCGCCCTTACGGTGGTCGAAGCCCTGGCCGATCGGGTGGCCGTACTGAAGCCGCAGTCGGCGTTTTTCGAGAGATTTGGGTCACGTGGCATCGGAATTCTTGAGTCAACTATCCGACAGTCCTGCGAGGCCGGCGCGCTGGTCCTGCTGGATGTGAAGCGCGGCGACATCGGCTCGACGATGGCCGCGTACGCCGACGCCTACCTCGATCCAGCGAGTTCTCTGCGTGCCGACGCGATTACTGTGAGTCCCTACCTCGGCGTGGGCTCGTTGCAGCCGGCATTCGACGTCGCCGCTCGTCACGGCGGCGGCGTGTTCGTTCTGGGCCTCACGTCCAATCCGGAGGGACGCTCCGTCCAGCATGCCGTCGCATCGGACAAAAGGACCGTGGCGCAAACCGTGATCGACGAGATTTCCCAGCTCAACAAAGGTTTTGAGCCGCTGGGAAGCCTCGGCCTCGTAATCGGAGCGACGATCGGCGAAACCGGGCACGATCTGTCCCGAGTGAACGGTCCGCTGCTCGCTCCGGGCCTCGGAGCGCAGGGTGCGACCGCCTCCGACCTGCGGTCCGTCTTCGGCGAAAGCCTGCGCAACGTACTGCCGTCGTACTCACGCGAAGTTCTCACAGCGGGACCATCAGTGGCCGGCCTGAGAGCCGCCGCGGACCGCGTCGCGGACGAATGCAGGGCCGCTCTCGGGTGAAACGGCCCTGCTTATCAGGGCGTGACCGAGCGGTCGTCGGGGTACCCCCACGTTGCCGAAAGCGCGGTTGACCGCTAGTTTTCCGGTCGCCGGTGGACCACATGCCCCTTTGGTTCCCTGGCACACCACGTTTCACAGAAGCGCCGGTATTGAACTACCGCCGCGATAGGGACCTGAGGAGAACTGGTGCCGCTCCCGTCACTGAGCCCCGAGCAGCGCGCTGCAGCGCTGGAGAAGGCCGCGGAAGTACGCAAGGCTCGGGCTGAGCTGAAGGAACAGCTCAAGTCCGGCAAGACCACCCTCGCCGCTGTGCTTGACCGCGCGGAGGAGGACGAGGTCGTCGGCAAGCTGAAGGTCTCGGCCGTGCTGCAGGCGCTGCCGGGCATCGGCAAGATCCGTGCGACCCAGATCATGGAGAAGCTCAAGATCGCCGACAGCCGCCGGCTGCGCGGTCTCGGCGACCAGCAGCGCAAGGCCCTCCTGGGGGAGTTCGCTGCGAACTGACTCATGGGCTCGTGTTGAATGAGCCTTGTGAGCATGGATGACGACGCGCGCCCGGCAGCCCGCCTCACGGTTCTTTCCGGCCCCTCAGGGGTCGGCAAAGACAGCGTGATCGAGCTGATCCGGGCGCGCTCGCCTTGGATCAAGCTTTCCGTGTCGGCGACGACCCGGAAGAAGCGCGACTACGAAACCGAAGGCGAGCACTACCACTTCGTGAGCCGGTCGGACTTCCAGCGACTGATCGACGGCGGTCAGCTGCTCGAATGGGCCGAGTTCGCGGGCAACCTCTACGGGACGCCCCGAGCCCAGGTCGAAGGGTGGATCAGCCAGGGCCGGCCGGTCCTCCTCAAGATCGACCTGCAGGGCGCCCGCCAGGTGCGGGCCACCATGCCCGACGCGCAGCTGATCTTCCTGGCCCCGCCCAGCGTCGAAGAACTACGCCGCCGGCTGATCGGCCGAGGCACCGACGACGAGGAAACAATCCGCCGCCGGCTGGCCCACGCCGACGAAGAACTGGCGGCCGAAAAAGAATTCGACCGCACGGTCGTCAACGACTTCGTCGAGCGGGCGGCCGATGAGCTGGTAGGATTGCTCGGTTCGTCATTTCTGACGCCAGCGCAAGCCCCAGAGCATTAAGGATCTTAAAACTGTGGGAACCATCGCGAACCCCGAAGGCATCACCAACCCGCCGATCGACGAGCTGCTCGACAAGACCTCGTCGAAGTACTCGCTGGTGATCTTCGCGGCTAAGCGCGCCCGCCAGGTCAACGCGTACTACAGCCAGCTCGGCGAGGGTCTTCTGGAATACGTCGGCCCGCTGGTCGAGACCACGCCGCAGGAGAAGCCGCTCTCGATCGCCATGCGCGAGATCAACGCCGGCCTTCTGACCGCCGAGGCTACCGACAACCCCTGATCCGGGTTGCCTGACCGGGTTACCGGTCGTCTGACACATCGATCCCGCGTTCCGGTTCGGACGCGGGATCTTTGCTGTCTTTCCGGCTTTTTGCGCGTTGGGCTTTCTTGCGGTGGGACGGCCGGGCCCGAGGGCGACCACGCTGGGCTGAAAGGCGATACGCCCTGCGTGGTCGCCCTCGGGCCCGACCTTGCGGGGTTTGACCTCGCTGTCGCGCTGTGGTCGGCGCTTCTCTGGGTGCGTGGTGGCGCTGCGTAGACCCGTGCGGGTTGGTGGTCTGGCTGCCGCGTTGTGGACGAAGCTGGGCGGATGCGTCACCCGGGCGGACCTGGGTGGTGGGTTGCGCGTTCGCACCGTGCCGGTTGCGTTCGCCTTCGGCTACGTCGCTGGTCGCTACGCGGCATCGCCCGGCCGTAACGCCGGGCGCTCTGAATTCGGTTTCGGTCTGAGCCTCGCTGGTTGGCTGTGTGGGTTTCTTCAGCCTGACGTCTTCGGTCGGAGCGTCGCTGGTTGGCTGTGTGGGTTTCTTCAGCCTGACGTCTTCGGTCTGAGCCTCGCTGGTTGGCTGTGTGGGTTTCCTCAGCCCGACCGCTTCGTCGGAGCCTCGCTGGCTGTCCGGGCGGGCTTTCTCGGCTCGACTCCTTTGGTCGGAGCCTCGCTGGCTGTCCGGGCGGGGTTCCTCAGCTCGACCTCTTCGGTCAGGCCTTGCTGGCTGCCCCGTGCGGGTTTCTCAGCCCGTTCCCTTCGTCGGAGCCTCGCTGACTGCCCACGCAGACTCCCTCAGCCGATCCTCGGGAAGCTCGGCGCCTGACCAGCGAGGTCGTCGGCCAGCTCAGCTCTGACCAGGTTGATCGGTCGGCTCTGCTCTTAGTCCGTCTGTATCCCGGTCAGTCCGTCGTCCGGCCAGCCCGGCGCGGGCATGCCACTCTCTCGGCTAGCCCGGCGCGGGCATGCCCATCTCTCGGCTAGCCCATTTCCCGGCCGGCTCGGCCCTTGGTTCGCTCGGCTTCCGGTTGGCTCGGCGCGCGGCTGACCCGTGCTTGGTCGGTGTCGGCAATCGGATGGACCTTCTCCCGGTGGGCCCGTCTCCCGGCCTGCTCGGTTTCCGGTCAGCTCGACACCGGCGACCGGGCTTGGTCAGTGTTGGCTCTTGGTTGGCTCGCTTGCAGCTGGCTCGTGTCCCGACTCGCTTCTCGGCTGGCTTGTATCCCGGCTCGCTTCTCAACTGGCTTGTGTCCCGACTGGCCTATCCCCGGGTCGGTCCGACTTCGGGCGGTTCGACATCTGGCCGACCGGAGGTTGGTCGGCGTCGGTTTCGGGAGGGGTGGCCTTTGACTTTCGAAAGCAACCAGCCCTACCCCGCCCGACCTAGGGGGCGGGCCTGAGGCTACGCCGGGTTGGTTGGGTTAGGCCGGCGTTGTCCACAGGTGGGAGGGGTGGTGTTGGCGGAGGTCGGGGTTGTCCACAGGGGTTGGGGTGTGGGGCTCGGGTGGGTGGTGGGCGGGCTAGCGTGGGGGCGGTCGTTCGCATAGGCGGGCGTGGGTTGGGCCGTCGCGTTGTGCGGGCGGTGGAGCGCGGGCGGGGGTTGTGGTGGCTGAAGTTGTGCTCGGGGTGGCGGGGGGCATTGCGGCCTACAAGGCCTGTGAGTTGTTGCGGTTGTTCACCGAGTCGGGGCACAAGGTGCGGGTTGTGCCGACTGCGTCGGCGTTGCAGTTTGTGGGGGCGCCTACCTGGGCGGCGCTTTCGGGGCGGCCGGTGGCTACCGAAGTGTGGGACGACGCGCATGAGGTGCCTCACGTTCGGATCGGGCGGGCCGCCGAGTTGGTGGTGGTGGCTCCGGCTACGGCTGATCTGCTGGCCAAGGCTGCGCACGGCATTGCCGACGACCTGTTGACCAACACGCTTCTGACGGCCACCTGTCCGGTGATCTTCGCGCCGGCGATGCACACCGAGATGTGGGAGAACGCGGCCACTCAGGCCAACGTCGCGACCTTGCGGGCGCGGGGGGCCGTGGTCATCGAGCCGGCGGTCGGGCGGCTGACCGGCAAAGACACGGGTAAGGGGCGGCTGCCGGACCCCGCCGAGATCTTCGAGCTGGCGTTGCGCGTACACCGAAGGGGTCTTGACCTTGACTTGGCCGGTCGGCACGTCGTGGTGACGGCCGGCGGCACACGGGAGCCGCTCGACCCGGTGCGTTTCCTCGGCAACCGGTCGTCCGGCAAGCAGGGGTACGCGCTGGCCAAGGCGGCCGCCGCGCGCGGAGCACGCACGACGCTGATCGCAGCGAATGTCACCCTGCCCGATCCGGCGGGCATTGACCTCGTACGCGTGGGAACGACTGAAGAACTGCGGGCCGCAACCGTCAAGGCCGCCGCCGAGGCGGACGTCGTCGTGATGTCGGCCGCACCGGCCGACTTCCGCCCGGCCACCGTGGCCGACGAGAAGATCAAGAAAACCGACGACGGCACGCCGGCTCCGATCATTCTCGTCACCAACCCGGACATTGCCGCCGAGCTGGGCGCAAACAAGCGGCCCGGGCAAATCCTCGTGGCCTTCGCGGCCGAAACACATGACGCGATCGACCACGCCCGGGTCAAACTGGTCAAGAAACGTGCCGACCTGATCGTCGTTAACGAGGTGGGTGTGGACCGCGTGTTCGGCGCCGACCACAATGAGGTCACGCTGCTCGGGGCCGACGGGAGCACGGCCAGTTACGCCGAACTCCCCAAAGACGATGTGGCCGATATGATTTATGACCGTGTCGTCACGCTGCTCGAAAGCCAGGTGGCCGACGGTGGGAAGGCCTAGTACCGAGGCGACTCCGGCCAGGCACGGTGACTACACTTCCGCGTTACGTTGTATTCGACAATTCTGAGGAGCACCGTGGCACGCCGCCTGTTCACCTCCGAGTCGGTCACGGAAGGCCACCCGGACAAGATCGCTGACCAGATCAGCGACGGCATTCTCGACGCCCTGCTGGCGCAGGACCCCCGCAGCCGTGTCGCGGTGGAAACGCTCATCACGACCGGCCAGGTGCACGTGGCGGGTGAGGTCACCACCCAGGCGTACGCCGACATCCCGAGCATCGTGCGCGACACGATCCTCAAGATCGGATACGACTCGTCGAAGAAGGGCTTCGACGGCGCCTCGTGCGGTGTCAGCGTGTCGATCGGGTCGCAGTCGCCCGACATCGCGCAGGGTGTCGACAGCGCGCTCGAGCTGCGCGAGGGTGACAGCGAGCACGTGCTCGACGCCCAGGGCGCCGGCGACCAGGGCATGATGTTCGGCTTCGCCTGCTCCGAGACGCCCGAGCTGATGCCGCTGCCGATCGCGCTGGCGCACCGCTTGGCCCGTCGCCTGTCGGCCGCCCGCAAGGACGGCACGATCCCCTACCTGCGCCCCGACGGCAAGACCCAGGTCACGATCGAGTACGACGGTCTGCGCCCGGTCCGCCTCGACACCGTGGTCGTCTCGTCGCAGCACGCGGCCGACATCTCGCTGGAGTCGCTGCTCACGCCCGACATCCGCGAGCACGTGATCGCGCCCGAGCTCGAGGGCCTCGGCCTGGACACCGACAACTACCGGCTGCTGGTCAACCCGACCGGCCGGTTCGAGATCGGCGGCCCGATGGGCGACGCCGGCCTCACCGGTCGCAAGATCATCGTTGACACGTACGGCGGGTACGCGCGGCACGGCGGCGGCGCGTTCTCCGGCAAGGACCCGTCCAAGGTGGACCGGTCCGCGGCCTACGCCATGCGCTGGGTGGCCAAGAACGTGGTGGCGGCCGGCCTGGCCGAGCGGTGCGAGACCCAGGTCGCGTACGCGATCGGCAAGGCGCACCCGGTGTCGCTGTTCGTCGAGACGTTCGGCACCGAGAACGTCCCGGTCGAGCGGATCGAGAAGGCCATCAACGAGGTGTTCGACCTCCGCCCGGCCGCGATCATCCGCGACCTGGACCTGCTGCGCCCGATCTACCAGCAGACCGCGGCGTACGGCCACTTCGGCCGCGAGATCCCCGAGCTGCTGTGGGAGAGCACCGAGCGCGCTCAGGACCTCAAGAACGCCGCTGCCTGACCCGTTTCGCCCAGCCGGCGCCTCCGCTCACCAGCGGGGGCGCCGGTTTTTGCGTCACCGACCGGCGCTTCCGCTGACGGGCGGGGGCTGCGGCTTTTGCGTCACCGGTCGGCGCCGCGGACCGGGTGGTGCCGGTTTGCGTCACTGGCGCGGCCTGTGCGAACCGTGACGGTGCTCGTTTTGGGTCACAGGTGGTTACGGTGTGGCCGGAGCCTTCAGTAGGGTGTGCCCGCATGGGCGATGATCTTGAAGGTGGCCTGGTCACGCGGTGGGGCGCGGCCGGTTCGGGCGATGTGGAGCGGATCGAGGCGGCCGACTGGCGCGAGTGGCCGTCGGAATTGTCCCTCTTCGACGATCGAGTGGATGCGGTTCGCGTCGCGCGGGAGAAGCTGGTTCCCTCCGAAGGCGCCGGGCACGTCCTGCGAGTGCGGACCCGCGACGGCGAACCCACGGGCGTGATCGTCGAGGAGGCCGACTGGCGCGGGCCGGTGCCGGAGGCCGAGTTCGCCGAAGGTCCGGAGCTGCCGGCGGCTTGGCGGTCCTACTTGCGGTCGTCGTCGTGGCTGCGGCGGGGCTGGCTGGCGTCGGGCAAATACGTGTGGCTGTACCCGCCGGCCGAGGCCCAGCAGTTGCTGGCCATCTGGGAGACCGAGGGCACGCACCCCGGCATCGCCCTCATCGGCGGCGACGGCGGGCTGGAGAACTTCGTGCTCGACTTGCGGCAGGACCCAGCACCGGTGCTGCTGGTCAGCAACGCGAGCAAGAGCTGGGACGACGCCGTGATGCAAGCCGCGAACGTCGAAGAGTTCATCGCCCGGGTCGAGGACGGCACCTTCGACCTCACTTGGACAGCCTGACCCTCGGGAGCGCCCCGGCCCTCCGAGTGTCAGAAGAGGGCGGCCGGGTCGATCTCGATGCGGACGGTCAGGGGGGCCTTCTTGGCGCTGCGGACGGCGGCGGCCTCGTGCAAGGCGTGGGCGAGGGCGGCGGCCTGGGAGCGGGGGACTCGCAGGAGCATGCGTTCCTGGTCTTCGTCGGCGGGGACGGGGCCCAGCAGCTCGGTGTCTTCCGGTAGGCGGGCGATGCTCAGGAACTCGGACACCGCCTCGGCCCGGCCGGTCAGGCTGGCCATGCGGGCGGCGGGCGGGAAGGACAGCTCGCGGCGTTCGGTGAGCTCGCGCTGGGCGAACCAGGCCGGATCCCAGCGGATCAACGCCTGGACCGGCGCCAGCGAACCGTCGGCGACGACGACCACCTTGCCGCCGGTGCGGGCGGGCCGGGTCAGGGCGGCGGCGTTGAGCCAGCGGCGCATCGTCTCTTCGGCCGCGCGCAGGTCGGAGCGGGTGAGCAGCGCCCACGTGTCGAGGAGCAGGACGGCGCCGTAGCCGTCGGCGGCCACCGGCTCGGCGCCGGGGGTGGCCACGACCACGGCCGCCTCGGCCGGGACGGTGTCGAGGATCTCGTCTTTGCCCGACGTGCGGACCGGGAACCCCGGGAAGGCCCGGCCCAGCTCTTCGGCCGTACGGCGGGCGCCGGTGATCGACGCGCGCAGGCGACGCTCCCCGCAGGCCGGACACGTGTAAGCCGCGGCCGCCCGGCCGCACCAATGGCAGGTAGGGACGTCGCGTGCGCCCTGCAGGCCGAGCGGCCCGGAGCACTGGGGGCAGCGGGCCGGCGTACGGCACTCGGCGCAGGCGACCGACGGCAGATAGCCGCGCCGGGGCACCTGGACGAGCACGGGCGCGCCCGACTGGAGGGCCGTGCGGGCGGTCTGCCAGGCCAGGCTGGGCAGGCGGGCGGTGGCGGCGCCGGGGTCGCGCGCCAGCTGCGGGTCGTCGCCGGTGGGGGCGATGGCCGGGGCGTGCGCGCGCAGCACGTCCCGGGCCGCGCTGATCTCGCGGGCCCAGCCCGTCTGCAGCAGCAGCTGACCCTCGCCGGTGCGGGCGAAACCGGCCACCAAAGCGGCGCAGTCGGCCAACTGCGCGCGGGTCAGCAGCACCTCGCGGGCGTGCGGATACGGCGAACGCGGCTCGGCGTGCAGGTCGTCGCCGTCGTCCCAGATGACGACCAGCCCCACCTTGGCCACGGGCGCCCACATCGCGGCCCGCGTTCCCACCACCACCGGCACCTGATGGCGGCTCGCGGCCAGGAAGCGCCGGTACCGCTCGGCCGGCCCCAGCGCGGCGTTGAGCGCGACGTGCCGCCCCGACCCGAGCACCGCCGACAGCGCCTGGTCGACGCGATCAAGGTCACGGGCGTCGGCCACCACAATGACCACGCCCCGCCCGCCGAGCACGGTCGCCGCGGCAGCCTCGGCGATCCGCCGAGCCCAGTCCTCACCCGGCAACGCACCCCACACCGCCCGAGCGTTACGCCCGTCGGCCAGCGCCTTGAGAAACGCGGGCCCCGCCACATATTTGTCCCAGCCGCCGGGGTCGAGCCCGCTCGGTACAGAAGTGTCGGCTCGCGGGGAGTCGCCTTGAGGCTCGGTAGAGGTGGCGGGGGTGAGCGCGTGGGATGCGGCGGGCGCATCGGATTCATGCTGAGGGTCGGAGGAGGGCACGCCGGCTAGGGCGTTGTCCGACGGGGGCGCGTCGGCGTCAGGAGCGGCGTTGTCCGACGGGGGCGCGTCGGCGACGGGAGCGGCTTTGGGGGGTTGGGCCTCGACCCGGGCATGCCGTGGTGGCACAGCCAGCCGAAGAACATCGCTCAGGTTGCCGGCGTACCGGTCGGCCACAGCCCGCGCCAGCTGGGCAACCTCAGGGTCGAGCACCTGCTCGGGCGAGACGATCTTTTCGAGATAGGCCAGCTTGCCGCCGTGCGGCGACGACTCGACCCGCTCGAGCAGGAAGCCGCTGACGAGCTGCCCCGCGAACCGGACCTTCACCCGTACGCCCGGCTGGGCCGCCTCGTCGTCGGTCGACGCCACCAGATAGTCGAACGGCCGGTCGAGGTGCGGCAGCGGCACGTCGACGCAGACACGGGCCACGGGAAGCCGCTCGGCCGGCTCCCGCTCGCTGCGTCCGCTCTTCGTTGCCATCGCCGAACATTCTGCCCGGCCCCTCCGACAATTCCGTCGCTCCCACCCGCGCGACCGCCTGTCGGCCGGAAGCCGATCATCCGGTGTGCCACCGCCTCCCCCGCCCACCCAGGGGAGTTAGAGGGGAGGGTACGCGCTGTCAAGGCAGGCCGGTCCGGTTGTCCACAGGCGGGCATCGGCGGTTCGCGGGCGATGGTCGTTGTCCACAGGCGGGCATCGGCGGTTCGCGGGCAATGGTCGTTGTCCACAGGCGGGCATTGCGGGTTCGCGAGCAGGCCCGTCGTCCACCGGGCGAACACCGGCGGGGCGTCGCTGTCGGGCGGGGAGCCCGCGTGGACGGGGCGCGGTAGAACGTATTCGTGACGATGACTGACGGCGGTGTGCTGGACGCGGGCAAGGCCGTGGCCCTGCTGCTCGACCCCCGCGCCAACCATGATCCGATTGCGGCGTACGCGGCTCTGCATCGGCACGGGCCGGTGGTCCGGGCGGGGAAGAGCTACTTCTTCGTCTCGGGGTATGCGGCGGTTGACGCGGTGTTGCGGGATCCGGCGATGGAGGCCTACGACGCCCGGCGGCTCGACTCGCAGTGGTCGGACTGGCGGGACAACCGGGCCGTCGCCCTGTTCGCCGACTCGATGTTGCGGACGAATCCGCCTCAGCACACCCGCATGCGGCGCCTGGCCGCCGGCGTGTTCACCGCGCGCCGGGTGTCCGCCCTGCGGGAGGTCATCGCCGGGCAGGTCGACGAGATCCTGAATGCTCTTCCGGCGTACGGGACCGATCTGGTCACCCATCTCACCTATCCGCTGCCGATCGCCGTGATCACCGCTCTGCTGGGTGTTCCCACCGCTGACCGGGGGCGTTTCCGCCGGCTGGCCGAGGCTCTGACCGCCGTCCTCGAGGTGCGCTGGACCGAGGAGGACCGTCGCCAGGCGCATGCGGCCGCGCTCGAGCTGGAGGACTACTTCACCGACCTGATCGGGCGGCGCCGCGCCGAGCCGGCCGACGACCTGGTCACCGCGCTGGCCGCCGCGCACGACGCGGGTGGTGATCAGCTCACCGCCGAGGAGCTGATGGGCAACCTCGTCCTGCTGCTCGTGGCCGGCTTCGAGACGACGACCAACCTGCTCGGCAACGGCATCGTCCTGCTGCTCGACCATCCGGAGCACGCGGCCCGGCTCCGCGACGATCCCGAGACAGCTCCGGCGTACGTGGAAGAAGTTCTTCGCATCGAGTCGCCGGTGCAGCTCACCGAGCGTTACACCTCTCGGCCGACGACACTGGCCGGTACCGACCTGCCCGCCGACGCGGAGCTGGTGTTGCTGCTCGGCGCGGCCAACCGTGACCCGTTGCGGTTCCCCGAACCCGACAAATTCGATCCCTTCCGTACGGATCAAGCCCCACTCTCTTTCGGCGCCGGAGCTCACTACTGCCTGGGCGCCCCGCTCGCCCGTCTGGAAGCCCAGATCGCGTTGCCCGCCCTGCTGCGCCGCTTCCCCGATCTGGCCCTGGCCGGCCGCCCGGTCCGCCGGCCCCGCATGAACCTGCGCGGGTGGTCGTCGCTGCCGGTGACGCTGCGAAAAAGCACTCCGTAGACTGGTCGGGTGCTGAGCCGAGATGTCAGGAGTCTGCCCGCGTGACCGTCCAGTCCATCCGTCTGTTCGGCGATCCGGTGCTCCGGACGCCGGCCGACCCCGTCGCCGACTTCGACAAGGAACTCCGCACCCTGGTCAAGGACCTGACCGACAGCATGCTGGAGGAGGGCGGCGCCGGCCTGGCCGCCCCGCAGATCGGCGTCGGCCTGCGGGTCTTCACGTTCGACGTGGACGACGTGGTCGGTCACATCGTCAACCCGGTGCTGTCGTTCCCCGACGACGAGGAGCAGGACGGTCCCGAGGGCTGCCTGTCCATCCCGGGCATCTACATCGACACCAAGCGCCGGCAGAACGTGGTGGCGGCCGGCTTCAACGAGCACGGCGACCCGATCCAGATCGTCGGCACCGGCCTCATGTCGCGTTGCGTGCAGCACGAGACCGACCACCTCGACGGCGTGCTCTTCCTCGACCGGCTGGACACCGCCGCCCGTAAGGACGCGATGAAGCAGATCCGCGCGGCCGAGTGGTACGACGCCGGCGCGCCGCCCACGATCAAGCAGAGCCCGCACGGCCGCGGCCTCTTCGGTCTGGGGCGGTGAGCGGGTTGCGCCTGGTCTTCGCCGGCACGCCGGCCGTCGCCGTGCCCAGCCTCGACGCGATCGCCGCCTCGGGGCACGAGCTGCTGGCCGTGGTCACCCGGCCCGACGCCCCGGCCGGGCGGGGCCGCCGCCTGGTGCGTTCGCCCGCCGCGGCCTGGGCCGACGAGCGCGGCATCGAAGTGCTCACCCCGGACCGCCCGCGTGAGCCGGAGTTCCAGGAGCGGCTGCGGTCGCTCGCGCCCGATTGTGTGCCGGTGGTGGCGTACGGCGCCCTGGTGCCCCCGAGCGCGCTCGAGATCCCCAAGCACGGCTGGGTCAACCTGCACTTCTCGCTGCTGCCCGCCTGGCGCGGGGCCGCCCCCGTGCAGCACGCCGTCCTGCACGGCGACGAGGTGACCGGGGCCAGCGTCTTCGAGCTGGAGGCGGGGCTGGACACAGGCCCGGTCTACGGCACCCTGACCGAGGACATCCGGCCCACCGACACCTCGGGCGACCTGCTCGAGCGGCTGGCCACCGAGGGCGCCGGCCTGCTGGTGGCCGTGCTCGACGCGATCGAGGCCGGCACCGCCCGGGCCCACACCCAGCCCGCCGACGGCATCTCGCTCGCGCCCAAGCTGACCGTTGACGACGCGCGCATCCGCTGGGCCGACCCGGCGTTCGCGGTCGACCGGCGCATCCGGGCCTGCACCCCGGCTCCGGGCGCGTGGACGACGCTGCGTGACGAACGGCTCAAGCTGGGCCCGGTGCGGCCGGTGGCCAACGGTCCGGCCCTCGCGCCGGGCGACCTGCTCGTCGAGAAGTCCCAGGTGCTGGTGGGCACGGCGACCACGCCGGTCGCGCTGGGAGAGGTGCGGGCCGCGGGCAAGAAGCCCATGGCCGCCACCGACTGGGCTCGTGGGCTGCGCATTCAGCCGGGGGAGAAGCTTCAGTGACCGACCACAGGGCCGATCGGCCGCACGGTTCGGGACGTCCGCGGCGGCCGGGCGGGCCGGGCTACGACCGTGATTCCCGTACGGGCCGGGGCCCCCGCGCCGGCCGGCCTCCATCCGATCCCGCTCGCCAGGCCGCCTACGAGGCCATCGCGGCGGTGCACCGCGACGACGCGTACGCCAATCTGGTGCTGGCCGAGATCCTGCGGGACATGCGGCTCGACGGGCGCGACGCCGCCTTCGCGACCGAGCTCACCTACGGCACGCTGCGCACGCTCGGCACGCTCGACCTGATCGTGGCCGACGCCGCCGGGCGCGACGTGGCCCGCATCGACCCGCCGGCCCGCGACGCCCTGCGGCTGGGCGCCTACCAGCTGCTGCACACCCGGGTGCCCGCCTTCGCCGCCGTCAGCCAGACCGTCGACCTGGTGCGCTCGGTCGCCCCCGGCGCGGCCGGTTTCGCTAACGCGGTGCTGCGCACGATCGCCGAGACCCCGCTCGAGAAGTGGCTCGAAAAGCTCGCGCCCAGCTACGACGAGAACCCGATCGGGAACCTCGCGGTGCACCACAACCACCCCGAGTGGGTGATCCGGGCGTTCGCCGAGTCGCTGGGCGGCGACCTGGCCGACACGACCCGCCTGCTGATCGAGGACAACCAGCCGCCGGTGGTGCACCTGTGCGCCCGGCCGGGGCGGGCCGACGCGGTGGAGCTGGCCGATGAGGTCGGCGGCGTGCCCGGGGCCTTCTCGCCGTACGCGGTCTATCTGAACGGTGGTTCGCCGCGCGAGCTGGCCGCCATCCAGGACGGTCGCGCCCACGTCCAGGACGAAGGCTCCCAGCTGGTCGCGGCCGCGCTGCTGGCCGCGCCGATGGAGGGCCGGGACACCCGCTGGCTCGACCTCTGCGCCGGCCCCGGCGGCAAGACCGGGCTGATCGGCTCGATCGCCGCCGCCCGGGGCGCCGAGGTGACCGCGGTCGAGGTGTCCGAGCACCGGGCCCGCCTGGTCGAGCAGGCCACCCGGAACATGCCGGTGACCGTGCTGCCGGTCGACGGCCGTTCCGTGGGCCGCGACCCCGACCTGCCCGAGGAGGGGTTCGACCGGGTGCTGGTCGACGCGCCCTGCACCGGCCTGGGCTCGCTGCGCCGCCGCCCCGAGTCGCGCTGGCGCCGTCAGCCGGCCGACCTGCCCCCGCTGACCAAGCTGCAGCGTGAGCTGCTGGTGGCCGCGTTGCGGGCGGTACGGCCGGGCGGTGTGGTCGCGTACGTGACGTGCTCGCCGCACATGGTCGAGACGCAGGTGACGGTCACAGAGGGTTCGCGCCGCAGCGGTGTCGAGGTCGATTTCGTCGACGCCCGTCCGCTGCTGCCGCCGGGCATGCCCGGCCTCGGCTCGGGCCCGACGGTGCAGCTGTGGCCGCACCGCCACGGCACGGACGCCATGTTCCTGGCGGTGCTGCGCCGCACAAGCTGAGGCGTCAGCGGTACACGTAGTGGATCTTCAACTTGCGGGTGCCGGCGTTCTTGTAGGTGCCGGTCATCAGCTCGCCGTTGAGCCACAGGAAACAGCGGACCGCCCGGTCGCCGAGCTTCCATGAGGCGGCGTCGGGCGGGAAGCCGAGCCAGCCCACCCGATGCCGCACGCTCCCGTTGTCGGGGATGCCGGTGAACCGGGCGATCGTGCTGTGGCAGCCCTTCTCCATCTCGGCCGCGGTCAGGGCGGCCACCGCGGCGCGCTTGCTCTCGAAGACGCCCGCGAACTCGGCGGTGTGCCGGCCCGCGCAGGCCACCGGGCGCATGGCGACGACCCGCTCGCCCACGACCGACGGGTCGGCGCAGGTCATACGGATCTGACCGGCTCCGGCCAGCGCGCCCTTGAGGCTGCCCGAGCGGCGCACCAGGTCGCCGCCGGACGGGGAGGTCTGGGCCAGGTCGCAGCGGTACCAGCGGGCGCCGCCGGTCCACGCCGCGGCGCTCGGCAGCACGGGTTGCAACACCAGCCAGCCGGTACGCCAGTCGCCACCCAGGAACGTGGTGACCCGCTTCGAGCACTCCCGGAAGGCGCGGCCCCGGCGCTCGCCGGCCGGCAGCTCGGGCAGGTCGGCCACGGCGACGGTCTCGGCCCGGTGCGGCCCGCGGCAGGCGACCGGCGCGTAGTCGTCGATGGTGCCCTCGTCGACCAGGTCGGCGTGGCACTGCGCGGCGGCCGGGCGGAACTGCTGGGCCGCGGGCGGCGGCGCCCAGCCGTTCGTGAGGTCGCCGTCGACGCCGCCGGGCCGGTCGGAACAGCCGGTCAGGGCCAGCATGAGGACGCCGGCCACCGCCGCCGCCCATCGCCGCATGTCGTTCTCCCGCCCGGTCGCATCAAGCGGCGTCACTCTATCGGCTGGCCGTTGTTCCCCGGCGGGAAGATCAGGGGCGGCGGAAGTCATAGACTCGGCGCGTGACACCTTCGCCGATCATCGCCCCCAGCATCCTGGCCGCCGATTTCGCCCGCCTCGCCGAGTCGGTGCACGCGATCGAGGGCGCCGCCGACTGGGTGCACGTCGACGTCATGGACAACCACTTCGTACCCAATCTGACCATCGGCCTGCCGGTGGTGCAGAGCCTGCGCAAGGCGACGAGCATCCCGTTCGACGTCCATCTGATGATCACCGACCCCGAGCGCTGGGCGCCCGGCTACGCCGAGGCCGGCGCGTACAACGTCACGTTCCACGCCGAAGCCACCGCCGACCCGGTCGCGCTGGCCAAGAATCTGCGGGCCGCCGGGTCCAAGGCCGGCCTGGCCATCGACCGGGACACGGACGTCGAGCCCTACCTCGACCTCTTGCCTCATGTGGACACTTTGCTCATCATGACCATCAAGGCCGGTTTCGGCGGGCAGAAGTTCCTGCCCGAGATGCTCGACAAGGTGCGCGAGGTGCGCCGCCGCATCGATGCTGACAGTCTCGAGGTGCGCCTCGAGGTCGACGGCGGCATCGCGGCCGACACGATCGAGCAGGCGTCCGAGGCCGGCGCCGACGCTTTCGTGGCGGGCACGGCGGTCTACGGCGCGCACGACCCGGCCCGGGCCATCGCCGAGCTGCGGGCTCTCGTGGAAGGAGCGGGATGAGCACAGGGGTCGCTGATCCCCAGCACGATGACCTCGGTCCCGAGCCCGAGGACCGGCCCGATCTGATCCTGGTCGTCGACGACGATCAGGACATCGCCAGCTTCGTCGAGTTCAACCTGAAGATGCACGGCTACGAGGTGATCCGCGCCCGCGACGGCGAGGACGCCCTCGAGCTGATGGAGACCCAGCGCCCCGACCTGGCCGTGGTCGACTGGATGATGCCGCGCATGGACGGGGTCGAGCTGACCCGCCGGCTGCGCGCCGAGCCGCTCACGTCGGCCCTTCCGGTGATCATGCTGACCGCCAAGAGCATGACCGTCGACAAGGTGGTGGGCCTGACCGCCGGCGTCGACGACTACCTGGTCAAGCCGTTCGACACGGCCGAGCTGATCGCCCGCGTCTCGTCCACCCTGCGCCGCAACAAAGAGTTCCGCGAGACCTCGCCGCTGACCGGCCTGCCCGGCAACGCGCGGGTGCGGCGCGAGATCGCCGACCGCATGAAGGCGGGCGGCGAGTACTCGGTGGGCTACATCGACATCGACCGGTTCAAGAGCGTCAACGACGTGTACGGCTTCGACCGCGGCGACGAGTTCATCGGGGCGCTGGCTCGCAGCCTGCACCGTGCGGTCGCCTCGGTCGGCCGGCCCCCGATCTTCCTGGGCCACATCGGCGGCGACGACTTCGTTTTCATCTGTACGCCGGACCAGGTGCTCCCGTTGACCAAGCGCACGGTCACCGACTTCGAGCAGGCGGCCGATCAGCTCTACGACGAGCTCGACGCCAAGCGGGGCTACATCGAGGTGCCCGACCGCCGCGGCAACAAGAACCGCGCCGCCCTGGTCACCCTTTCGATCGGGGTGGCCCAGGCCACTGTCGAGGGGCGCCGGTTCACCGACCCTCGCGTGGTCATCGGCGTCGCGTCCGAGATGAAGAAGGTCGCCAAGTCCCAGCCCGGCTCGTACGTGGCGATCGACCGCCGCCGGGCCGACGGCGCCGAAGCCTGAGGTCAGCCGGTCGCCCGGGTTGTGCGTTCAAGTTAAGCGGTTGTGACATGACTCGCCCCGGGGGTGGCAAAATCCGCCGGGCGTGCAAAACTCGGGGGTGACCCACCACGCGCTGGCGGGACTCGGTGAAATTCCGAACCGGCGGTGATCCAGTCTGCTGACTGGTAAGCCCGCGACCCGGACGTCGTTGCTTACGGCGGACGGTGGACCTGGTGAGACTCCAGGGCCGACGGTTGATCAGGCACCGCCTGGTCAGACAGTCCGGATGGGAGACAGCGCGTCGGCATCGGAACGAGGGCTGCCCAGCCCTCGGCCGGGGTGCGCGCAGCGTACCCTCGTGCCCGATTTCGGCGATCTCTGACTCTTCCCCTCCTCGCGCGTGACAGCACCGCGCGAGAGGAAGACACCGATGGTGACCGAGGACGAGGCGATGCGGCGCGCGATCGCGCTGGCCGCCCGCGGACTCGGCACGACCAGCCCCAACCCGGTGGTCGGCTGCATCCTGCTCGACTCCGGCGGCGAGGTCGTCGGTGAGGGCTTCCACGCGTACGCCGGTGGCCCGCACGCCGAGATCGTCGCACTGGCCCAGGCCGGTGAGCGCGCCCGCGGCGGCACCGCCGTGGTCACTCTGGAACCCTGCAACCACACCGGCCGCACCGGCCCCTGCAGCCAGGCTCTGATCAACGCGGGCGTCGAGCGGGTGGTGATCGCGGTCGACGACCCGACTCCCGTCGCGGCCGGCGGCTCGGTCACCCTGCGCGCGGCCGGCGTGCAGGTCGAGACGGGCGTGCGCCGCCTCGAGGCCGCCGAGGGCAACGTCGCCTGGCTGACCGCCGTGCGCCGCGGCCGCCCGTACGTGACCTGGAAGTTCGCCGCCACGCTGGACGGCCGCTCGGCCGCCGCCGACGGCACCAGCCAGTGGATCACCTCGGCGCCCGCCCGCTCGGACGTGCACGTGCTGCGCAGCACGGTCGATGCGATCGTGGCCGGCGTGGGCACCGTCATCGCCGACGACCCCCAGCTCACCGTCCGCGACCTGCGCGACGGCAGTCTCGCCATCAAGCAGCCGCTCCGCGTCGTCGTGGACTCCGACGGGCGTACGCCGGAAAAGGCCCGCGTCCGCGACGCCGCCGCACCTACCTGGATCGCCACCAGCGCCGAGATCGGCGCCGGCCCAGACGGCCGGGTCGACCTGAACGCGCTGCTCACGGCCCTGTTCGGGCGCGGCATCCGTTCGGTTCTGCTCGAGGGCGGCCCCACCCTGGCCGGCGCGTTCCTCGAGGCCGGCCTGGTCGACCAGGTCATCGGCTACGTGGCGCCGAAGCTGCTCGGCGCGGGCCAGCCGGCGCTGGTCGAGGCCGGAATCGGCACGATCGCCGACGCGTTGGAACTCGACCTCAAGGACATCACGCAGATCGGACCCGACCTGCGCTTCACTGCATCGCTCAAGAACCCCAAAGAGGAGAGCTGATGTTCACCGGCATCGTCGAAGAACTCGGCCAGGTGGAAGCCCTGACCGACGACGGCAGCGACTCCGCGGTCCTGAAGATCAGGGGACCCCTGGTCACGTCGGACGCGCGGCACGGCGACTCGATCTCGGTCAACGGCGTCTGTCTCACCGTGATCGACAACGTCGACGGCGTCTTCACGGCCGACGTGATGGGCGAGACGCTGCGCCGCTCCTCGCTGGGCGCGCTCGAGGTGGGCAGCCAGGTCAACCTGGAGCGGGCGGCCGCGCTGGGCAGCCGCCTCGGCGGTCACCTGGTGCAGGGCCACGTCGACGGCGTGGCGCGGATCGTCGCCCGCGAGCCCGCCGCCGACTGGGAGGTCGTGCGCTTCTCGCTCCCGGCCGAGCTGGCCAAGTACGTGGTCGAGAAGGGCTCGATCACCGTCGACGGGGTCTCGCTGACCGTCATGGCCGTCGACGACGAGACGTTCAGCGTCGGGATGATCCCGACGACGTCGAAGCTGACCGTGCTGGGGGCCAAGAACGTGGGCGACCCGGTGAACCTCGAAGTCGATGTGATCGCCAAGTACGTCGAGAAGATGCTGGGAGACCGTCATGTCTGAGTTCGCCGAGGTCGAGCGCGCGATCGCCGACATCGCCGCCGGCAAGGCCGTGATCGTGGTCGACAACGAGGACCGCGAGAACGAGGGCGACCTGATCTTCGCGGCCGAGAAGGCCACCCCCGAGCTGGTCGCCTTCATGGTCCGCTACACCTCGGGCTACATCTGCGTGCCGATCACCGAGGACGAGGCCGACCGCCTCGACCTGCCGCCCATGTTCCACACCAACCAGGACGCGCGGGGCACGGCGTACGCGGTGACGGTCGACGCCCGCGAAGGCGTGGCCACGGGCATCTCGGCCGCCGACCGGGCCCGGACGATCCGCCTGCTGTCCTCGCCCGAGACGCAGCCGACCGACCTCTCCCGTCCCGGCCACGTCGTGCCGCTGCGGGCCAAGGCGGGCGGCGTGCTGCGCCGTCCCGGCCACACCGAGGCCGCCATCGACCTGTCCGTGCTGGCCGGGCTGCGGCCCGCCGGCGTGCTGTGCGAGATGGTGAACGACGACGGCACCATGCAGCGCCGCCCCGACCTCGAGAAGTTCGCCGCCGAGCACGACCTCGCGCTGATCAGCATCACCGACCTGATCGCGTACCGCCGGCACCGCGAGACCCAGATCGAGCGAGTCGTCGAGACCCGGCTGCCGACCGAGCATGGCGTGTTCACGGCGGTCGGCTACCGGGCCCTGACCGACGACGGCGAGCACGTCGCGCTGGTCCACGGCGACCTCGGCGACGGCGAGGACGTGCTGGTCCGGGTCCACTCGGAGTGCCTGACCGGGGACGTCTTCGGCTCCCAGCGCTGCGACTGCGGCCCCCAGCTCGACGCCGCCCTGCAGCGGGTGGCCGAGGCGGGCCGGGGCGTCGTGCTCTACATGCGCGGGCACGAGGGCCGGGGCATCGGCCTGCTGCACAAGCTGCAGGCGTACCAGCTGCAAGACAAGGGCTTCGACACGGTCGACGCGAACCTCGAGCTGGGTCTGCCGGCCGACGCCCGCGACTACGGCATCGGCGCCCAGATCCTGTACGAGCTGGGCGTGCGCTCGATGCGGCTGCTCACCAACAACCCGGCCAAGCGGGCCGGGCTGGAGGGCTACGGGCTGACGGTCCTCGGCCGCGAGGCGCTGCCGGTGCGGCTGCACCCCGAGAACGTGCACTACCTGCGGACCAAGCGCGACCGCATGGGCCACCTGTTCGAGGCGTTGGGCTGACGTTCCCGCCTGTCGCGGGTGACGATGGAAGTTCTGTGAGGGGGCGATATGGCCGGTTTCGGTGATCCCAAGATGGAGACGGTCGACGCGGCGGGGCTGCGGCTCGGCATCGTCGGCGCGCGGTGGCACGCCGACCTGATCGACCACATGATCGAGCGGGCCCGGGCGGCCGCCGAGGAGTGCGGCGTCACCGACGTCGTGGTGGTCCGGGTGGCGGGCTCGGTCGAGCTGCCGGTCGTGGCGCAGGCCCTGGCCCGTACGTGTGACGCCGTGGTCGCCCTGGGCGTGGTGATCAAGGGCGAGACCGACCACTACGCGTACGTCAACGACTCGGTCACATCCGGGCTGACCAGGGTCGCGCTCGACGAGCGGACCCCGGTCGGCCACGGCGTGCTGACCGTCCACAGCCTGGGTCAGGCCCGCGACCGGGCCGGCCTGGAGGACTCGGTGGAGGACAAGGGCTGGCAGTCGACGGTGGCGGTGCTCGACGCCGCCCTCGTCCTCCGTGAGCTGGCCAAGAACTAGTTCTGCAGCCGGACGTTCTGGCTGATGGGGGCGGCCCCGGTCACCAGCATGGTGAGCCGGGCCCGGCCCCGCTCGAACGGCGCCCCGAGCACGCTCGCGGTGACCCGCGAGATGTTCAGGATGCCGCCGTTGCGGCACGAGAAGTCCTCGGTCGTGGTGCCGCTGGCGATCAGGCCGTCGTCGCGGGTCTGGGTGATCGCGACGGTAACCGCGCCGTCGACGTCGGCCGGGCAGGTGATGCCGAAGTTGACGTCGACCGCGGCCCCGCGGGCCACGAGCGTCGTCCAGAACACCTCGATCTCGGTGGTGGCGGCGGCGCGGGCGGCCGTGGGGCCGAGCGCAAGGAGCAGGACGGCGGACAGGGCGGTAACCATGATTTTGCGCATCAGCTGATCCGAATCGTCTCGTCGAACGAAATCACGTCGCAGCCGGCGTCGTCGCACACCGTGCGAACGGTGGTGGCCGTGGCCTCGCCGACGATGAAGGTCGCCCCGATCGGGTTGCGCTCGACGCGCAGCTCGATCGGCTGGGCGGCGCCGGTGCAGTCCGCCTTCTTCTGACGGGTGCCCTGGGCGATGCGGTTGTCGTTGGCAGCGGTGACGGTGACCAGAACCTTGATGGTGGCGCCGGTCGGGCAGATGGCGCTCAGCGTCACCACCACCCGCTCGCCCTGGGCGGCGCGGTCGGCGGTGACGACCCGGGTGGTGGACGGCCCGGTGTCGGCCTGCGCGCCCGCGGCGAGCAGGACCGAACCGGTGATGAGGGCGGTCAGGACGGCGAGAAATGCGATCAAACGGCGCATTACGGTCCTCTCAGCAGAGCAAGAGGGCCGCCTCCCCGTTTCGGCGGTTCACCCCCGTGCCCGCGGTTGCACAATGTCATGCCTGTGCAACGCCGCGCCACATCTTTTGATCTCGATGCCTAGGCGCAGCCGATGGCGTCCTTGTAGCCGGCCGGCGGCCCGCTCGCGGCGGTCTGGCTGGTGACCTCCCAGAAGACCGACGACCAGCCGCCCTCATCGGCGATCTGCCGGAGCGCCTTCCAATTGCTGCTGCCGCGCAGCGCGGTGGCCGCCTTCTGCTTTGCGGCCTGGTCGCCCGCCTTGTCGGCCCGGATCCACTCGGCGATCCAGGCGCAGCCGACCCGGCCGGTCACCCCGGCCACGAACTGGTAGTGGTCGTTGGTGCCGAGGTCGCTCAGCGCGGTGATCTCAAAGCCGGGCGGCATGGGGACACCGGCCAGCACCTTGGCCGCCTCCTTCGCCGCCTTTTCCGGAGTGACGATCTCCGGCGGCAGCGCCTCGAGCCAGGTCTCGACGCCGACGCGGTGGATGAGGGCGCTGACCCGGTCGAACTCGGAGCGGGTCCAGCCGTCGCTCGCCGTGCCCAGTTCGACGAAGACCCCGTCGCGCGGCTGCAGCATGACGGCGAAGCGGGTGTCGCTGTACTTGAACAGGTCGCCCTTCCAGCCGTCGATCGTGACCGGGGCGGGCGAGCTGACGTCACGCCGATCGTCGTGGTAGCTGCCGTACTGGTCGCCGGGATACCAGTTCATCTCCAGGCTTAGCCCGGCCTTGGTGTAGACGATGGTGCCGGTCTGTTCGGCGAAGCCGTACGCGGTGGTCGCCTTCCAGCCCGGCTCGTCGACCAGCAGGCGCGGGCTCTCCTCGGCCATCCGCAGGGCCACGGTGGAGTACTTCGCGGGCGCCGACACGACCGGAACCGGTGAGGTCGCAGTCTTCTCTTCCGGGTGGTTGATCAGCGCGGTGGCGGCGAGACCGCCGGTGACAACAGCGGCGGCGGCCGCCGCGACGGCGATCCGGCGCGCGAGGGGACGCCGGGAAGGGACGGACATGATCTCCTCCAGGAGGATCTGCTCCGCCCCGTCGAGGTCGCGCGGCCGGTAGGGGTCGGCGTCGCGGACCGCGCGGTCGAGTCTGTCGTCGCTCATCGGCGCTCCTCGGGGGCGGGTAGGGCCAGGACGTCGAGTACATGTCCGGGCCGCTCGAAGTCGTGACCCAGCAGTTCGCGCAGCCGCGACCGGGCCCGGGCGAGCCGGGTGCGCACCGCGGCCGCGTTGATGCCCAGCACCTCGGCCGCCTCGCGCGGTTCCAGCCCCTCCCACGCGGTCAGCCGCAGCACCTCGCGATCGAGCTCGCCCAGCCGATCCAGCGCGGCCCGCACCGCCACGCGCTGCGCCACCTCGCCGGCCGGGTCGGTGACAACGGCGCCGGTCAGGCGTTCCCGCAGGCGCGCGCCCAGCCGCTCCCGGCGCCGCCCGCCGCGCTGCTGATTGGCCAGCACGCGACGGGCCACGCCGTACAGCCACAGGCGAGCCTCGTCGCCCTCGGGCATCTCGGCGCTTCGGCGCCACGCCACCAGGAACGTCTCGGCGACCACATCGGCCGCGTCCTCCGGGTGCTCGACCCGTCGCGACGCGTACGCGAGCAGAGGTTCGAAGTTCCCGGCGTACGTACGTCGGAACCGCTCTTCGTCCTCGGAGATCACAGAATTCCCATGTCCGGATGCCCGCTCATCGTGACATGAGAATTTCTTACAGCCGGCCCGCCTCGATGATGCGAGCCAGGAACTGCCGGGTGCGCGCCTCCACCGGATCGCCCAGCACCTGTTCGGGTGGACCTTGTTCAAGCACGCGGCCCTTGTCGAGGAAGGCCACCCGGTCGGCCACCTGACGGGCGAACCCCATCTCGTGCGTGGCCAGCACCATGGTCATGCCCTCGCCCTTGAGGTCGCGGATCATGGTCAGCACCTCGCCCACCAGCTCCGGGTCGAGCGCCGAGGTCACCTCGTCCAGCAGCAGCAAGCGGGGACTGTTGACCAGGGCCCGCACGATCGCCACGCGCTGCTGCTGGCCGCCGGAGAGCTTGTCCGGATAACTGCCTGACTTGTCGGCCAGCCCGACCCGGTTCAGCCACTCCATCGCCTGATCCCGCGCCTCGTTCGCGGGGCGTTTGTGCACGCGCACCGGGGCCAGGGTGATGTTGTCGAGCACGCTCATGTGCGGGAACAGGTTGTACGACTGAAAGACCAGGCCGATCTTCTGGCGTACGGCGTCGGGGTCCACCCGCGGATCGGTGATGTCTTCGCCGTCGAGCCGGATCACCCCGTCGTCGATCTCGGCCAGCAGGTTCACGCAGCGCAGCAGCGTCGACTTGCCCGAACCGGAGGCGCCGATCAGCGCCACCACCTCGTGCTCGCCGACGTCCAGGGTGAGCCCGTCCAGCACCACGTGGGAGCCGAACGTCTTGCGGACGTCAGTGCAGGAAAGCACCATCTCAGGTCCCCGCGTTCTGCCGTCGGGCCGCGCGCAGCGTCACCCAGTCGGTGATGCCGATCAGCGGCAGGGCCAGCAGCACGAACAGCACGCCGGCGACCACGTACGGGGTGAAGTTGGCCGTCTGGGCCACCCCGATCTGCGCCGCCCGGATCGCGTCGATGGGCCCGGCCAGCGAGATCAGCCCGACGTCCTTCTGCAGGGCGACGGTGTCGTTGAGCAGCGGCGGCGCCACCCGCCGGACGGCCTGAGGCAGCACCACGAACCGCATCGACTGCCGGTAGCTGAGCCCCAGCGACCGCGCGGCGGCGATCTGGCTCGGGTGCACCGATTCGATGCCGGCCCGGAACACCTCGGCCAGATAGGCGCCGTACGTGATGACGATGGCGGCCCCGCCGAGCACGGTGACGCTCGGCGTGCCCTGCAGCCGCAGCCCCGGAATGCCGAAGGCCATCAGATAGATCACGATGATCAGCGGCAGGCCGCGGAACGAGTACGTGTAGAGCGTCGCCAGCGCCCGCACCGGGAAGAACACCGGCCCCCGCAACGTCCGCAGCACCGCGATGAGCAGGCCCAGCGCCAGCGCCGAGATCGCGCAGAACACCAGCATGCGGATGTTGAGCCAGAGTCCTTCGAGGATCTCGGGCAGCCAGTCGACGGCGATGCTCGGGTCGAAGAACGACTGGCGCACTCTGTCCCAGCCGGGCGCGCCGGTGATCAGCACGCCCAGGATGATGCCCACGATCGCCGTGGAGAGCGCGGCCAGCAGCACCGACCGGATCGCCTGCCGGCGACGGAAGACGATCCGGTCTTGCTGGATGGCGCTGGGCTCGTATAACCCGGAGCTCATTGGAGTTCTGGAGCTCCGCCGCTACCGGCCAGCCAGGTCTTTTCCAGTACGGCGAGAGTGCCGTCCTGCCGCAGCTGGTCGACCGCCGTGCTGACGCACCCGGTCAGCGCCGAGCCCTTGTCGAGCACCAGCCCGAACTGCTCGGGCACGCCCACCTGGGGCAGCTGACCGACGATGACGCCGTTGTCGAGCTCGGCCCCGGTCATGTAGAACGCGGTCGGCAGGTCGACCACGATGCCGTCGACGGTGCCGTTGACCAGCGCGGCCTTGGCGTCGTCGTTGTTGTTGAAGACCGACGGCTTGGTGCTCGGCTTGATCAGGTCGGTGACCGCCTGGTAGCTCGTGGTGCCGACTTGGGCGCCCAGCTTGGCGCTCTGCAGGTCGGCCAGCGACTTGGCGCCGGCGATCTTCGAGCCCTTGGTGGTGATGACCGTCTGCCGCACGAGGTAGTAGGGCGACGAGAAGTCCACCGCGTTCTTGCGCTCGGGGGTGATCGAGAACTGGTTGATGTCGAAGTCGTAGGCCTTCGGACCAGGCGCGATGGCGTTGTTGAACGTCACAGAGGTCCAGATCACGTTGTCCTGCGAGTAGCCCAGTCGCTGGGCGACCTGGTACGCGACGGCGGACTCGAAGCCCTTGCCGTTCTTCGGATCGTTGTCGCTGAACCACGGCTCGTAGGCCGGGTTGTCGGTGCCGA
Source organism: Paractinoplanes pyxinae (assembly GCF_026626335.1). GTDB lineage: Bacteria > Actinomycetota > Actinomycetes > Mycobacteriales > Micromonosporaceae > Actinoplanes > Actinoplanes pyxinae. The sequence continues at coordinate 241,002 of NZ_JAPNTZ010000011.1, forward strand.
TCGTCAACTTGCCGGCGGTCTTGGTGGCAAGGGCTCCAGCAGGGCAAACGTCCCCGGAAGCGCTCGCCGAGGCGGCGGGGGAGGCGTTCTCCTCAACGGGCGAGCAGCCCGCGAGGGCGGCGAGCGCGAGGACGGCGCCGCCGGTGGTGAGAAGGGTGAATCGGCTGACCATGCTCGGGAGCCTAGGGCACGTCTCACCTGCTGGGGCCGTTCGTCGCCATCCCGTGACGAGTTGGCAAAATGCTCCCCGTGAAGACGTTCGAAGAGTTGTTCGCCGAGCTCCAGGCGAAGGCGGCGGAGCGAACCCCCGGTTCGTCCACCGTCGCGGCATTGGAGCGCGGAGTCCACTTCATCGGGAAGAAGGTCGTCGAAGAGGCGGCCGAGTCCTGGATGGCCGCCGAGCACGAGGGCCCCGAGCGGGCCGCCGAGGAGATCTCCCAGCTGCTCTACCAGGCCCAGGTCCTGATGATCGCGACCGGCCTCGACCTCAAGGACGTCTATCGACATTTGTGACGTGCGACCCCGCCTCTGAGGAACCGAGAGAAGGAGCACGTCCGTAATGCTGCGCATCGCCGTCCCCAACAAGGGGACCCTGTCCCAGCCCGCCTCGCAGATGCTGCGTGATGCCGGGTACCGCCAGCGCACCGACCTCAAAGACCTGATCTGCCGCGACGAGGCCAACAACGTCGAGTTCTTCTATCTGCGGCCGCGCGACATCGCCACGTACGTGGGGTCGGGCGACCTCGACCTCGGCATCACCGGCCGCGACCTGCTGGTCGACTCCGGCGTCCCGGCGGCCGAGGTGCTCGACCTCAGCTTCGGCGGGGCCACGTTCCGCTGGGCCGCCCCGGCCGGCTCGATCACCTCGGCCGACGAGATCGGCGGCAAGCGCATCGCCACCGCGTACCCCGGGGTGGTCGAGCGCTACCTGGCCGAGCACGAGCTCAAGGCCGACGTCGTCCGGCTCGACGGCGCCGTCGAGAACGCCGTCCGGCTCGGCGTGGCCGACCTGATCGCCGACGTGGTCGAGACCGGCGCCACGCTGCGCCAGGCCGGCCTGGTCACGCTGGGCGAGCCGCTGCTGCGCTCGTCGGCCATCCTGATCGGCCGGGCCGGGAGCGACCACGCCGGCGCGGCCCAGCTGGTCCGCCGCCTGCAGGGTGTGCTCGTGGCCCGCAGCTACGTCATGCTGGCCTACGACGTCCGGGCCGACCTGCTCGACCAGGCCACCGGGCTGACCCCCGGCATCGAGTCGCCCACCGTCTCGCCCCTGCACCGCGAGGGCTGGGTGGCCGTGCAGGCCATGGTCCCGCGCAAGGACGTGCACCGGGTCATGGACGAGCTCTACGAGCTGGGCGCCCGCGCTATCCTCGTGACCGATATCGCGAATTGCAGGTTGTGATGGTCACTTATCGCCCGAAGAAGATCCGCTGGGTCGCGATCCCGATCGCAGTCGCCGTGGCGGTGCTCTTCACCGTGCTGAGCTTCGGTCTCAAGGGGTCGGCCGGCTTCGACAATTCCGGCTCGTTCCAGCGCGGTGACCAGGCCGCCATGATCGGGCTGGGCATCCTGATCGGGCTGGGGGTGCTGGCCTTCCTGCGCCCCCGGGTGATCGCCGACGCCGAGCACATCAAGGTCCGCAACGTCGTCGGCGGCTACGACCTGCCCTGGTCGGTGGTGCGCAAGGTGCGGTTCGACCGGAACTCGCCGTGGGCCCAGCTCGAGCTGCTGGACGACGAGCAGATCTCGGTGCACGCGCTGCAGGCGGCCGACAAGGACTACGCGGTCGAGGGCGTGCGCACCCTGCGCAAGCTGCACGCGGCGGCCGTCGCCGCATAGGAAAAAAACACCTGATAGACTTGACGCCGTCGACCACGCCCTGCCTCCGGCAGAGCGCGAAAGAGGAGCCCGCTGGTTCCCACCCGAAGCCCTTTCACTGAGGGCCGGGTCCGGTCACCTGGACGCCCGCAAGGGCGTCCGGGGCGCGTCCTCACGGGCGTCGATGACCGGTCGAGCGGGCCTCAGCATGCGCTGAGGCCTTCTGCTTTCCCGGCACCCAGTTGTCCTGGGGTGCGGGGCCGACCGACATTGGCAGCAAAGGTAACCGTTCTGAGGAGGCCCCATCAGCGTCGAACCACGCGTTAACGAACAGATCCGTGCTCGTGAGGTCCGGTTGGTCGGTCCGGAGGGTGAGCAGGTGGGCATCGTCCCGCTCGAGCGCGCCCTGCAGCTGGCCGCGGACGTCGATCTGGATCTGGTCGAGGTTGCTCCCATGGCGCGGCCGCCGGTGTGCAAGCTCATGGACTTCGGCAAGTTCAAGTACGAGAGCGCACTGAAGGCACGCGAAGCGCGGCGCAACCAGCAGCAGACCGTCATCAAGGAAATGAAGCTCCGTCCGAAGATCGACCCGCACGACTACGAGACCAAAAAGGGTCACGTCGTTCGGTTCCTCAAGGCGGGCGACAAGGTCAAGGTGACGATCATGTTCCGCGGTCGCGAGCAGAGCCGCCCCGAGCTGGGATTCCGGCTCCTGCGCAGGCTCAGCGAAGAGATCTCGGAGCTGGGATTTGTCGAGGCCAGCCCGAAGCAGGACGGCCGGAACATGATCATGGTGCTGGCCCCGCACCGGGCCACCAAGGCCGCCGCAGTGGCGGGCAAGCCCGCCCGGGAGCCGCGCGAGGGTGAAGCGCCCGCCGCGACTGCCGACACGACCGCAGAGTAGACAGCTTTTCCGCACGCATCGGGGGGCCACTGGGCCCCCTGACGTGCGGGAGGATCAGAAAGAGGCTCCAAGTGCCTAAGTTCAAGCCCCACACCGGCACCGGCAAGCGGGTGAAGGTCACCGGTAAGGGCAAGATCGTCCGCGAGAAGGCCGGCAAGCGCCACCTCCTCGAGGGCAAGTCCTCGCACGTCACCCGGCGCATGACCGGCACCGTCGTCATCGCCGAGGCCGACCTTCCGCGAGTCAAGAAGCTTCTCGGCCGCTGACGCGCGCCACACCCGTTCCCCTGTTAGGAGTACCGAAATGGCACGCGTCAAGCGGGCAGTGAACGCCCAGAAGAAGCGTCGCACGTTGCTGGAGACCGCCAGCGGATACCGCGGTCAGCGCTCCCGCCTCTACCGCAAGGCCAAGGAGCAGGTGCTGCACTCGATGCAGTACTCGTACCGGGACCGCCGTGACCGCAAGGGCGACTTCCGCCAGCTGTGGATCACGCGTATCAACGCCGGTGCGCGCGCGAACGGCCTGACCTACAACCGCCTGATCCAGGGGCTGCGGCTGGCCGAGATCGAGGTCGACCGCAAGATTCTGGCCGACCTCGCGGTGAACGACGCGGCGGCGTTCGCTGCCATCGTCGAGGTGGCCAAGGCGGCTGTGGCTGCTGAGGGCACCGGTGGCGCGGCTAAGGCTGCGTAGGCTTTCGTTCTCTCTGCAGGCGTCTCCCGATCACCGGGAGGCGCCTGTGGTGTATCAAGGTCAAATTCTTGATGTCCCGGCTGGGTGGTGGGTTCAGACCGTCGCTCCCGCGGGGACCGGCGCGCATTTCGCTGGCCGCTGGCGCGTCCAGAACGCGAAACCCGCACCGGCGACGTGCGTGAATGGTTGCGCCCAAAAGCCAAAGCCAAAAGCCAGAAGCAAATCAAAGCCAAGACTGGATCGGTTGATGACGTTCACCGCTCGTACGCCTCGGGTTGCCAATGCGCGGAAGTTGCAGCGGCGCAGGGATCGCGATCTGGCTGGGCGGTTCTTGGCTGAGGGGCCGCAGGCGGTGCGGGAAGCGCTCGCGGCCGGGGTGGTCGTCGAGTTGTTCGCTACCGCTGAGGCGATCGAGCGGTATGCCGACCTGGCAGCGCACGCCGAGGTGACTTCCGAAGTCAGTGAGGATGGCCTGGCGGCGCTGGCGGAGACTGTGCAGCCGCAGGGGTTGGTCGCGGTTTGTGAGCAGGTCGACGTGCCGTTGCAGGATGCGTTGGCCAAGAAGCCGCGGCTGGTGGCTGTTGTGGCGGAGATTCGGGACCCGGGGAATGCGGGGACGATCCTGCGTACGGCGGACGCGGCCGGGGCCGGTGCGGTCGTGTTCGCCGGTGATGCTGTGGACCCGTACAACGGGAAATGCGTCCGCGCGTCGGCCGGGTCGTTGTTTCATGTAGATGTGGTCCGTTCCCCGCTCGACGTCGTGACACCGCTGCGTGAAGCCGGTCTGCAGGTGCTCGCCACCAGCGGCTACGGCGCCGACGACCTCGACTCCCTGGCCGACGACGGCGTGCTCGCCGCCCCCACCGCGTGGCTGTTCGGCTCGGAGGCGCACGGCCTGCCGCCGGCCCTGCTCGACGCGGCCGACCGCCAGGTGCGGGTGCCCATCTACGGCGGCGCCGAAAGCCTGAACCTGGCCGCGGCCGCCGCCGTCTGCCTGTACGCGTCGGCCCGGGCGCAGCGCTGATGCGGGCCATCGTCTACGACGCCGTCGGGGCCGCCCCGCGCGTCGCCGTGGTGCCCGAGCCCGCCTGCCCGGCCGACGGCGCCGTCATCGAGGTGCGGGCGACCGGCCTGTGCCGCTCCGACTGGCACGCCTGGCGCGGGCACGACCCGGTGCCGCTGCCGCACATCCCCGGCCACGAATTCGCCGGCGAGGTGGTGGCCGTCGGCCCGTCCGTCCGCGGCTTCTCGCTGGGCGACCGGGTGACCGCGCCCTTCGTCAACGGCTGCGGCCGCTGCGAGTTCTGCGTCAACGGCCAGGCCCAGATCTGCCCCGACCAGACGCAGCCCGGCTTCACCCACCCCGGCTCGTTCGCCGAGCGGGTGGTCGTGCGGGCCGCCGACACCAACCTGGTCCGCCTGCCCGACAGCGTGAGCTTCGTGGCCGCGGCCGCGCTGGGCTGCCGCTTCGCCACCGCGTTCCGGGCGCTGACCGGCCACGGCCCGGTGCCCGACGACGCCGTGGTGGCCGTCCACGGCTGCGGCGGGGTCGGGCTGTCGGCCATCATGATCGCGACCGCGCTCGGCCTCAAGGTGCTCGCCGTCGACCCGTCGCCCGCGGCCAACTCGATGGCCGCCTCGCTGGGCGCGGTGATCGTGCACCAGATCGACCAGGAGGCGCACATCGCGATCGACGCCTACGGCTCGGCCGCCACCGCCGAGGCCTCGGTGCGCGCCCTGCGCCGCGGCGGCCGGCACGTGCAGGTCGGGCTCATGCTCGGCGCCGACGCACGAGCCCCGCTGCCCTGGGACCTGGTCGTCGCCCGCGAGCTGCACGTGGTCGGCTCGCACGGCATGGCCGCCGCCGACTATCCGCCGATGGTCGATCTGGTCGCCCGCGGCCGGCTCGACCCGGGCCGCCTGGTCGGCTCGACCATCCCGCTCGAGGCGGCCGGCGTCGCGCTGACCACGATGGATTCGCCCATCCCGGGCCACGCCGGAATGGTCGTGGCGGTGCGTGACTGACGCGATATGCTGACCGTGTGGCGACCCTGATGATGCTGTTTAGCCGGCCCGCTGGTCGCGGGCCGCGGGTCTGACACGTCCCGAACTCCCTGACCGGCGGGCTGCGGCTCAGCCGTGCCTCCGTACACTGCCGTCTGGCTGCGAGTTAAGAGGCTCAGCAGGTGAGGGAGACCATGTCCTACCGCAATGATCCGTACGACCCGAAGCAGGCCGCCCTGCTCGACCCGGCCGCGCTCGAGGCCGCCGTCGACGACGCCCGCAAGGCCTTCGACGCCGCGTCCGACCTGGACGAGCTGGCCACGTTGAAGTCCGCGCACCTCGGCGACCGCGCCCCCGTCTCGCTGGCCCGGCGCGAGATCGGCTCGCTGCCGCCGGCCGCCAAGTCCGACGCCGGCAAGCGGGTCAACCTGGCCCGGCAGTCCGTGCAGGGCGCGTACGACTCCCGCCTGGCCGAGCTCGAGATCGAGCGCGCGGCCAAGGTGCTGGTCACCGAGCGGGTCGACGTCACCCTGCCGTGGGACAGGCGTCCCCGCGGCGCCCGCCACCCGCTGACCACGCTCATGGAGCACATGGGCGACCTGTTCGCCGGCATGGGCTACGACATCGTCGAGGGCCCCGAGCTCGAACTGGAGTGGGCCAACTTCGACGCCCTCAACATCGGGCCCGACAACGCCGTACGCGGGTCGATGGACACTTTCTACGTCGACCTGCCCGGTCTGGTCATGCGCACCCACACCTCACCCGGCCAGGTGCGCACGATGCTCACCCGGCAGCCTCCGATCTATGTGGTCAGCCCGGGCCGCGCCTACCGCTCGGACGAGCTGGACGCCACCCACAGCCCGGTCTTCCACCAGATCGAGGGCCTGGTCGTCGACGAGGGCATCACGATGGCCCACCTGCGGGGCACGCTCGACCACTTCGCCCGGGCGATGTTCGGGCCCGACGCGCGTACCCGCTGGCGCCCGCACTACTTCCCCTTCACCGAGCCGTCGGCCGAGTTCGACGTCTGGTTCGCCCAGCACCGCGACGGCCCGCGCTGGGTCGAGTGGGGCGGCTGCGGCATGGTCAACCCGAAGGTGCTGGTCGCGGCCGGCATCGACCCCGAGCGCTACTCGGGCTTCGCGTTCGGCATGGGCGTCGAGCGCACCCTGATGTTCCGCAACGGCGTCAGCGACATGCGCGACATGGTCGAGGGCGACGTCCGGTTCACCGCCAACTTCGGAATGGAGGTCTGACGCTCATGAAGACGTCTTTGTCGTGGCTGCGGGAATTCGTCGAACTGCCCGCCGGCCTCACCGCCGAGCAGCTGGACGACGCCCTGACCAACGCGGGCATGGAGGTCGAGTCGATCGTCGACCAGGCCGCCACCGTGCGGGGCGACCTGGTGGTGGGCCGGGTGCTCACCATCGAGGAGCTGACCGGGTTCAAGAAGCCGATCCGATTCACCACCGTCGATGTCGGCCGGGGCGAGCCGCAAGAGATCGTGTGCGGCGCCCGCAACTTCGCCGAGGGTGATCTGGTCGCGGTGATCCTGCCGGGCGGCGAGCTGCCGGGCGGCTTCAAGATCGGGGCCCGGAAGACGTACGGCCGCAATTCGAACGGCATGATCTGCTCGGCCGCCGAGCTGGGGCTCAGCGGCGACCACTCGGGCATCATCGTGCTGCCCGAGGGCGCGGCCGAGCCCGGAGCCGACGCGCGTCCGGTCGTGGGCCTGTCCGAGGTGCTGGTCGAGGTCGAGATCACGCCCGACCGCGGCTACGAGATGTCCCTGCGGGGCATGGCCCGCGAGCTGTCGTACGCGTTCTCGGCGGCCTACACCGATCCGGCGACCCTGGTCACCGCCCCCGGCTCGACGCCCGAGGTCCCGTACGAGGTGAAGCTCGAGGACACCGTCGGCTGCGACCGTTTCTCGGCCCGGGTGGTGCGCGGCATCGACCCGGACGCGCAGTCTCCGGAGTGGATGCAGAAGCGCCTGATCGCCGCGGGCATCCGCGCCATCTCGCTGCCGGTCGACATCACCAACTACCTGATGCTCGAGCTCGGCCAGCCGATGCACGTCTTCGACCTCAACCGGCTCAGCGGCGGCCTGGTCGTGCGCCGGGCCAAGCCGGGCGAGAAGCTGACCACGCTCGACGGCGTCGCCCGCGTGCTCGACGCCGAGGACATGGTCATCTGCGACGAGACCGGCCCGGTCTCGCTGGCCGCGGTGATGGGCGGCGAGACCAGCGAGTGGCAGCCCGGCACGGTCGACGTGCTGCTCGAGGCGGCCCACTGGGACCCGGTGATGGTCGGCCGCACGGCCCGCCGGCACAAGCTGTTCAGCGAGGCCGCCAAGCGCTGGGAGCGCGGCGTCGACCCGCAGCTCACGCTGGTCGCGCTCGAACGGGCCGTGCAGATCCTGACCGAGCACGCCGGCGGCACGGTCGACGAGCGCGTGCTCGATCTCGACCACGTGGTCGCCCCGGCCACGATCGAGCTCGACCCGGCTCTGCCCGCGAAGCGGATCGGCCTGGCCTACGACGCCGAGCAGGTGACCGCCCTGCTGTCGCAGATCGGCTGCACGGTCACCGGCGTGGCCCCGCTCGAGGTCACCCCGCCGACCTGGCGGCCCGACCTGCTGGCCCCGATCGACCTGGTCGAAGAGGTGGCCCGCCTCGGCGGCTACAACGACATCCCGTCGCTGCTGCCGCCCGCCCGCGGTGGCAGCGGTTCCACCCCGCAGCAACGGCGCCGCCGCTCGGTGGGCCGGGCGCTGGCCGAGAACGGCTACGTCGAGGTGCTGTCGTACCCGTTCGTGGCGCCGTCGGCGGCCGACCAGCTCGGCTACCCGGCCGACGACCCGCGGCGCAGCGCCGTGCGGCTCACCAACCCGCTTTCCGAGCAGGAGCCGCTGCTGCGCACGTCGCTGCTGCCCACCCTGCTCGGCACGCTCAAGCGGAACCTGGGCCGCGGCCACCGCGACCTGGCCCTGTTCGAGACGGGCACGGTGTTCCTGCCCGGCCTGACCGAGATCGCCCCGCCGGTGATGGGCGTCGACCGCCGCCCGACCGAGCAGGAGTGGACCGCGGCCAACACGATCGTGCCCGACCAGCCGTGGCACCTCGCCGTCGCCCTCACCGGTGACGTCGAGCCGGCCGGCTGGTGGGGTCCGGGCCGCGCGGCGTCGTGGGCCGACGCGATCGAGGCGGCCCGGATCGCGCTGTCGGCGGCCGGCGTCACGGCCGAGAGGATCACGGTCGGCGCCGACGAGCTGGCCCCGTGGCACCCGGGCCGGTGCGCGGCGATCTCGGTCGACGGCACGGTCGTGGGGCATGCGGGTGAGCTGCACCCGGCCGTCGTCTCGGCGTACGAGCTGCCCAAGCGCACCAGCGTGATGGAGCTCGACCTGGACGCGCTGCCGCTGCCCCCGGTCACCCAGGCCAAGCGCATCTCGTCGTTCCCGCCGGCGCTGATCGACGTGGCCCTGGTCGTCGACAGCTCGACCGCGGCCGCCTCGGTCGAGGCCGCGCTGACCGACGGGGCGGGCGAGCTGCTCGAGTCGGTGGCGCTGTTCGACCTGTACGAGTCGGACCAGCTCGGCGAGGGCAAGAAGTCGCTGGCCTACAAGCTGACCTTCCGCGCCCCCGACCGCACGCTGACCACCGAGGAGACGCTGGCCGCGCGCGACGCCGCGGTGGCCGCTGCGGCGGATCGCTTCGGCGCCACTCTTCGCGGCGCCTGAGAGCTGTGGAGCGCCGGGCCACTCAGGCCCGGCGCTCGCGTCCTCAGCCCCAGGGCGCGTGGATGATCTTGTCGACCGCGATGGTCAGGATGACCCGCACCTGGTCGCGGCCGCCGAACCACGGGTACGGCCCGCCGAGGTACTTTTGGGCGAGCTCTTCGATGTGCTCGGCCCCGCCCTTGGGTGTCACGTCGACGACCCGGCCCTTGACCGAGTAGTAGTCGGACACGTTGGCCGGGTTCGCGACGATCACGGAGACGCGCGGGTCCCGCTCGATGTTGCGCACCTTGCGGAAGCCTTCGACCGTGTTGATCACGATGTGCTCGCCGTCGGTGCCGACCCAGGTCTCGGTCAGCTGGGGCGACCCGTCCGGATCGGTGGTCGCGATGAAGCAGGGGCTGGCCGCGCGGAGCAGTTCCAGCAGGCCGTCAGGCAAGATCGTCACGCTTCCCGACAGTACGCCGATCTTGCTCAGCCGCACCTCGGACGATCTCGACCGGGGTGCCGGCGGCGGGGCGGCCGAAGACGTCGGCGGCGCTGCCTCCGCGGAGGAGCAGTTCGTAGAACGGCTCGCCCCAGCCCGAGCTGCCCGGCGCGAACGACATGGCGCCGGCCGGCACGGTGAAGACGCCGTCGCTGATCACGGCCTCGGCGGTGACGGCTCCGATGCGTACGGGAAGGGTCGTGCCTGGTTCGGCCGGCGCCTCGTGCCAGGAGGTTTTGAGATTGCCGTAGCCGTCGGTGTAGACCACCGCGTTGTGCGGCGCTTCCGGCAACGCGAGCTCTTCGCCGAGCAGATCCTCGCCGCGGGCCAGCGCCGCCACGGCCGCCGGGAAGACATCACGCGAGCGGAACTGGGAGCCCGCGTCGGCCACCTTGACCGCCCGCACCGGCTCGCCCAGGAACGACAGGCTCACCCCGGACGCCACCCCGACCACCAGCACGCCCGAGTCGAGCCGGACGGCGGCCAGGCGCTCACCGGCGTTGTCCGGGCGGGGGTCGTCCTCATCGGCCCGGGGCGCCACGTTGGCGAACACGATCCGGTCGGCCGGCCCATCGGTGAGCGCCAGCTGCGCCACGCAGAACCCGGCGCTGACCGTGTCGAACGCGGGCACCGGCACCGCGGTCACGTCGGCTTGCGGCATCAGCTTCGCGAACTGCTGCCGCACCTCGGCGAACGCCAGATCCCCGACCCCGTAGTCGGCCACCACTGTGATCAGCATGCCCGCAGAGTAACCGGCTCAATCCGTGGTGTACCCGCCGTTGACCGTGATGCGCTCGCCGGTGACGAAGCGGGACGCGTCCGAGGCCACGAAGGCCACCACGTCGGCGATGTCTTGCGGAGTGCCGATCCGCCCCAACGGCACGTCAGCCACATAACCGTCGGTGTCCGCCGCGCCGTGCCGCTCAACGGGAATCCACCCCGGCGCCACCACATTGACCGTCACGTTGTCGGGCCCCAGCTCCCGCGCCCACGTCCGAGCCAGGATCAGTTGAGCGCCCTTGGCCGCGTTGTAGGCGGAGAACCCGGGCAGCGCCCGCTCCACCATCTCGGAGCCGATGTGGATGAACCGCCCGCCACCCAGCCGCCGCATGTGGGGGAGCGCGGCCTGCAGCAGCAGGGTCGGGCTCTTCACAAAGAAGGTCAGCTGGTCGAGGTGGTCCTGCCAGGTGATTTCCTCGGCTTTGACCTCCGGCTGCGGCCCGGTCGCATTGGCCACCACAGCCTGTACGGGCCCGAGCTCCCGCTCAACGTCGGACACCAGCCGGGCGACGTCCCCCTCGTCGGTGACGTCAGCCTGGAAGGCGGCGGCCTTCCCACCGGCCGCCTCGATGTCGGCCACCACCTTGGCCGCCCCGTCAGCATCGGACCGGTAGTTGACCGCCACCGCCCACCCGTCGGCGGCCAGCCGCCGGCAGATGTGCGCCCCCAGCCCTCGCGAAGCCCCCGTGACCAGCGCACTCCCCATGATCGTCATCCGCCGACCGTACGCGAGGCGTGGAATGCCGCTGTCAGGGGAGACGACTCAGTAGCGTGCGAACCAGGTCGGGGCCCTTCGCGATCTTGTCGGCGGAGCTGCCGGTTCTCGCTTCGTAGGCAGAGAACTCCGCCCGGATCAGGGCCAGGCAGGCGGGTAGGTCCGCGTCGGCCAGCGACACGTCGGCCTGGGCCAGCCGGCTGAGCTGCTTCGGGTTGTGCACCTCGGCGCCGACGAGCTTTGCCGCAGCGACCATCGGCTGAGCCCCATGGCCATGACGGCCTGGGCGAGCAGAGAGATGCTGACGATCCGTTCCGCGCTGCGGCCCATGTTGCGATAGAAGTTCTTCCGCCGGTCGTAGTACCAGTCCTGGCCCAGGAAGAACGCCTCGATGTCGCGCTGCACATCGTCGGTCGCCCGCAACGATGCGGCGGGCACCGAGGTCTGGCGATTTGTGGCACGAATGACGAGGTCACGTGTGGCGGCGTCGTTGCCCGTCACAAGAATCCGCACGAGGATCGACCGATCCAGCGCAGGATGATCGGCTGCAGCGCTCCGAAGAACGTTGAAGATGGTGTGCGAGGACTGCAGCCCGTTCACGACCTGCACGTCGTCGAGCGAATAGGTCTTGCCGACCGCCGTGGCTTTGGAGCAGACGATGGTGACGCCGTTGTTCAGCTACCAGAATTCCGGGCTGTCAGGCCGTTCGAGTGAGGCCCGGATCTCTTGATTGACTTCGACTTCTCCCTGGTAATCGCGGACGTTCCAGTCGAAGATGTGTCGTCGCAGTTGCCCGTCCTCGTCGGTGAGAAACGCGATGTGCCTTGATCTCCACCTTCGTGTTGATCGAATTCGATCCCGTGGCGCGCCCTTTGGTGGCATAGACGAAGTGAATCTCTACCTGCGGATGGCGTGTGGCCAGAGCGCGGAGCGCTCGGCGGAAGAAGCCAGTTCGGGTGACGGTGCTGGGTGAGTAGAGCCATCTGGGTGGAGTCGGCCGACGACAACGTGTGGACCGACCATCTCGGCGTCGCGGCCGCGCTGAGAGTCATGGTTGTTGACGCGCGGCCGGCTCGCGGGTGGTTGCGCGCAGGACGACCTGCCACTCGTGTCTGGCCGGGATCTGAGTTGTCAGGCCGAGGGCGGCGCGGGCGCAGTGGGCGCCCTGGTCGCGGAGGGACTGGGCCAGGGTGGTCAGGTGGGCCGGGGAGGCCGCGTCGCTGTCGTCCCAGCCGGTTACGGCCAGGTCGGCCGGGACTCGCAGGTCGGCGTCGGCGGCGGCGCGCAGGGCGCCGAGGGCCAGTTCGTCGCCCATCGCGGCGATCGCGTCCGGTGGGTCTTCGCCGCGCAGCAGGTCGGCGGCGAACGCCTCGGCCTCGGTGATGTGGTTGACCGGGCAGACGGCCAGGCGTAGCTGCTCGGCCGGGTGGCCCAGGCCCGTCCAGGACTCCAGGAAGCCGGCCCACCGGTGCCGGGTGACCGGGAAGCGCACCTCGCCCACCCGGTCGCCGGTGAGCAGCAGGCGGGCCCGGTCGCGGTCGAGCGGGAAGCCGAGCACGAGCGGGCGCCGGGCGTTCGCGAACGCCACCGCGCCGATGGCGGCGGCCGCGGCGTGGTCGTCGATGCCGATCACCGGCATGCCGGGCCGGTGCGGGCCGGCGTGGATGACCGCGGGCAGGCCGGTGGCGGCCACCGCGTCCAGCACCGGGTCGTCGTCGCTGGTGGTCCATACGACGAAGCCGTCGACCGCCGCTTGGGCTACGCGCTGGGCGTCGGAGGCGGCGCCGGTGATCGGCACGAGGGTGAGGCCGACGCCCTCGGCGGCGCACACGTCGGACACCCCGGCCAGGAAGCGTGCCGCCTGCGGGTCGTCGAAGGCGTAGCTCAAATGCTCGCCGAGCACGACGCCGAGCGAGCCCACCCGCCCCCGCCGCAACGAGCGGGCCGCCGGGTGCGGTCCGGGGTAGCCCAGCCGCTCGGCCGCCGCCCGCACCTTGGCCGCGGTCTCGGCCGAAACCCTCTCGGGCTGCGAGTAGGCGTACGAGACCGTCATCGGGGACACGCCGGCCGAGCGGGCGACGTCGCCCATGGTCGGTCTGCGCTTCGAGTTGTGGCCGGCGCGGGTCATGCCGCAGACTGTACTTGTGTATCGATACACAAACGCCTTCGTGCGTGACTCCGCGACCTGGCTGTCCTACGCCGCCCTGGGCTGCTTCACGTTCTGGCTCTACGCCTTCGGGCCCGCGGTCACCCTGCTGCGGGAAGAGCTCGGCTTCTCGTACACGCTGCTCGGCATCTATTCGGTGGTGTGGGCGCTCGGCGCGGCCCTGACCGGCGCCCTGTTCGCCCGGGTGGCCCGCCATGTGTCGCGCGGCGTGCTGTTCTGGGGCGCGGCCGCGGCCAGCGTGGTCGGTGCCGCGCTGTTCACGCTCGGTCGCGGCGTCCCGGTCACCCTGATCGCGGCCGGGCTGTTCGGGCTGGCCGGGACGACGCTGCTCACGGCGATCCAGGCGATCCTGTCCGACCGGCACGGCAGCCGGCGCGACCGGGCCCTGACCGAGGCCAACATCGGCGCCGGCGCGTCGGCCGTGTTCGCCCCGCTCGTGCTGGGCGCGCTCGCGGTCAGCGTCCTGGGCTGGCGGGCCACCTTCGCGCTGCCGGCCGTCGTGCTGCTCGGGCTGTACCTGCGCTACCGTCACGAGCCGCTGCCGGCCGTGCCCGAACAGCATTCCCGCACCTCGGCGACCGGTCGGCTGCCCCTGGCGTGCTGGCTGTTCGCCGTGCTCACCGCGGTCAGCTCGGCGGTCGAGTTCTGCCTCGTCTACTTCGGCCCGCAGGTGCTGCTGGGCACCGGCCTGTCCGCCGCCGCGGCCGGCACCGCGCTGAGCGCCAACTTCCTCGGCATCCTGATCGGGCGACTGGCCGGGGCCCGCATCACCCGGTCGCCCGGGCGCACCGTGCGCCTGCTCTACGTCTCGCTGGCGGTCACCGGCGTGGGTTTTCTGCTGTTCTGGCTCACCGGCAACCCCGTGCTGGCCGTCATTGGTCTCTTCGTCTGCGGGGTGGGCATCGCCAACCTGTATCCGCTCGCTCTGGCGCTCACCCTGGACGCCGCCGACGGGCGCGAGGACCAGGCCAACGCCCGGTCACAGCTGGTGCTCGGCCTGGTCGCGGCCGTCTCGCCGTACCTGCTCGGAACCCTGGCCGACCGGCACGGGCTGGCCACGGCCTTCGCGCTCGAGCCGGTGCTGATCGGGCTCTGCCTGCTGCTGTTGTGGGCCGGCTTGCGCGTACGCGGTGAAAGTCACGCCCCCGTCGGCGATCATTCGTGACAGGCTGACCAGCGTGACGTCGCGACCACTGCGCAAGCTCGGTTTCCTGACCATCGGGCTCTTCGAGCGGGACGACCCCCGGGCCGGCCACGAGTCCACGCTCGAGATCATCCAGCTCGGCGAGCAGCTGGGATTCGACAGCGCCTGGGTGCGGCATCGCCATCTGCAGTACGGGATCTCGTCGCCCGTCGCCGTGCTGGCCGCAGCCACGCAGCGCACGTCGACCATCGAGCTCGGCACGGCGGTGATCCCGCTCGGCTGGGAGAACCCCCTCCGCCTGGCCGAAGACCTCGCGACCGTCGACATCCTCTCCGGCGGGCGGCTCAACCCGGGGATCAGCGTCGGGCCGCCGATGAACTACGACACCGTCAAAGAGGCGCTGTACCCCGACACCGCCGAGGCCGAGGACTTCAGCTACCACCGCGTCGAGCGGCTGCTCGGTTTCGTCCGCGGCGACCAGGCCACCGACTTCAGCGGCAAGAAGGGCGTCGTCGAGGAGTTCTCGGAAAGGGTCGAGCCGCACTCGCCCGGCCTGATCAACCGCATGTGGTACGGCGGGGCCAGCCTGCGCTCGGCCCAGTGGGCCGGCGAGCACGGCATGAACTTCCTGACCAGCAGCGTGGTCAAGGCCGAGGACGGCGACGACTTCGCGCAGATCCAGCTGTCGCACATCCGCGCCTTCCGCGACCGGCACCCGCTGGGTGAGCAGGCCCGGATCTCCCAGGGCCTGGTCGTCATCCCCACCGATTCCGCGTCCGATGAGCAGAAGGCCAAATACGCCGCGTACGTCGAGAAGCGCACACCTCGGACCCGGGAGCCGCAGGGCCCGGCCCGGATGCTGTTCTCGCGCGACTACGTCGGCAGCTCAGCCGAGATCGCCGAGCAACTGCTCGCGCACGCCGCGTTCCAACAGATTGACGAGGTGGCGTTCGCGCTGCCGTTCAGCTTCGACCACCCCGACTACGTGCAGATCCTCACCGACATCGCCACCCACCTGAAGCCGCTTCTAGCCCAGGGCTGACACGGTCACCGGCCGGCCCTCGGTGAGGTCGGCGATCGGGATCATGGCCACCGGATCGTCGCCCATCAGCAGGAGGGTGGTCCACTGGGCGTCCTCGGCGCCGTACCGGCGCAGCCGGGGCACGTCGTCGGCGGCGACCGTGACGGTGCCGTCCCGGCGGGAAACCTTCACCGTGCCGGACGGTCCGTTGAGGACGAGGCAGTATTTCTTGTCGCCCGCCTCGGCGTAGTAGGTGTCGGCGTCGCACATCCCGAGCAGGCGGCCGAGGAAGCCGGGCGGGTGCTGGACCTCGCCCGAGATCTCGTCGTTGATCCCGTACACCTCGACCTGATCACTGGCCGGGGCGGTGGACGGGACCCGTACCAGAAAAAGCGCAAGCACCGCGACGCCGCCCGCCCACAGAAGCTTTCGTCTCGTCGACATGGACACGACCCTATGAATCGGCGGCGGCGCCGGGCCTGAGTAGCGGCACTCAAAGCGACTGGGGGTGTTAGCACTACCCCGAACTGGGTGGTTCGCCGCAGCGACTCGGAACGGCCGCGAAAATAGCGTTTCAGGCATGACGACGATGACGATGACGCCGGCCGCGGTGGCCCTCCACGGGGTCAGCCGCACTTTCGGTCGGGGGCCGTCGGCGGTCACGGCCGTCGACGATGTGACACTCGACTTCCCGCGCGGCGGCTGGACCGCCGTGATGGGTCCGTCCGGTTCGGGCAAGTCCACGCTGCTGCACTGCGCGGCCGGGCTCGAGCGGGTCGACACCGGGCGCGTGCTGCTCGGCTCGACCGATCTGACCTCGGCGGGCGACGCCGAACTGACCACGCTGCGACGCACCCGGATCGGGTTCGTCTTCCAGAGCTTCAACCTCATCGGCGCGCTCACCGCCGAGCAGAACGTCGCGCTGCCGCTGCGGCTGGCGGGTAAGCGCCCGTCCCGGTCGGTCGTGCGCGCGACGCTCGACGCGGTGGGGCTGGCCGACCGGGCCCGGCACAAGCCGCGCGAGCTTTCCGGCGGGCAGCAGCAGCGGGTGGCGATCGCGCGGGCCATGGTGACGCGGCCCGAGGTGCTGTTCGCCGACGAGCCGACCGGCGCGCTCGACTCCACCGCCGCCCGCACGGTGCTCGACCTGTTGCGCGCGATGGCCGACGCCGGCCAGAGCATCGTGATGGTCACCCACGATCCGGGTGCGGCCGCCCGCGCCGACTCCGTGGTGTTCCTGCGCGACGGACGCGTGGTCGACCGGCTCGCCGGGGCCGACGCGCGCGGGGTCGCCGACCGGCTAGCGGCTTGGGAGCGGTGACATGCTGGGGATGAGCCGGGCCGGCCTGGCCGAGCGTTGGACGCTTTTCGTTGGTGCGCTGCTCTCCGTGGCTCTCGGGGTGGCGCTGGTGCAGTCTTCGTTGTTGCTGCTCATTTCGGCGGCGCAGCAGAGTTCCGACGACGCCGCGGTGCCGATGCTGGGCATCGTGCTCGGCGGGGCGGTGTTCCTGGCCGGATTCGTGATCAGCTCGACGTTCGCCTTCACGGTCGACCAGCGCCGCCGCGACCTGGCCCTGCTGCGCCTGGTCGGGGGCAGCCGGCGTCAGGTGCGCCGGCTGCTGCTGGGCGAGGCGGTTCTGCTCGGGCTGGGCGGCGCCGCGATCGGCGTGCCGGCCGGGCTGGGCGTCATGGCGGTGCAGACCTGGCTCATGCGGCGGTTCGAGTTCGTGCCGCCGGCCTTCACGGGCGAGTGGCGCATGTGGATCCTCGGCGTCTCGGTCGGCACGGGCGTGGCGCTCGCGGTGGCCGGGGTGCTGGTGGCCGCGCGGCGGGCGGCCCGGGTACGGCCGTTGGAGGCGCTGCGCGAGAGCGGCCCGGCGGCGCGGGTGATGACGGCCGGGCGCTGGGTGGCCGGCCTGTTCTTCTTCGGCGGCGCGCTGGCCCTGGTCATCGTGGCCCCGCACGGCGGACCGGCCGGCGGTCAGGCCATGGCGATGAACGTGGCCATGCCGGCCGCGGTGGCCGTGGTGGCGTTCGGGCCGCTGCTAGTCCCGGTGCTGGCCCGGCTGGTGCCGTTCGGCGGCGGGGTGCTGGGCTCGCTGGCCCGGGCCAACGTCCGGGACGCGCGGCGCCGGTCGGCCTCGGTCGCGGCGCCGCTGATCGTGCTGATCGCGCTGGTCGTGGGCAACACGGGCGCGGGGGAGTCGTTCACGGCCAGCGGCGTCGACGAGATGGCCCGCTCGACCCACGCCGACTTCGTGGTCGAGGGGACCGTTCCGGCCCGCCCGGGTGTGGCCACCGTGTCGGCCGAGACCTCGCTGGACGCCCAAGTCGTCACCGGTTCGGGCGAGGACCAAGAGACGACGGACGTCACCGCTCTGGTGATCGATCCCCGGGCGTACGCGGTGGTGCACGGCACGTCCGTCGATGTCCACGGTCAGGCCGTGGCCCGGGGACCGGGCGGCGAGGTTTCGACCAGCGGATCGGTTCGGGTGCGTCTGCCCGGAGCCGACCTGGGCGAGCTGCCCGTGGTGGCGTCGGTGCCCGAGATGATGAGCGGCGGCGCGAGCCTGCTGCTGCCGCCCGGCCTGGTGCCCGCGGCGGCGCTGGCCCAGGCGCCCACCCGCTCGTTCGTGGCGCTCGCCCCGGGCGCCGACGCTTCCGCCGTACGAGCGGACCTGGCCCGCTACGGCCCGGTGTTCACCGCCGGCGACTGGCTGCGCGCCGACGCCGAGCAGCGCAACTCGACCAACGACAAGGTGATGCTGGTCGTGCTCGGCCTGGGCGGCCTGTACGCCCTGATCGGCGTGATCAACTCGATCGTGATCGGCGCCGCCACCCGCCGCCGTGAATTCGCCGAGGCCCGGGTGACCGGCCTGACCCGCGGCCAGGTCGTCCGCTCGGCCCTGCTCGAGGCGTACGCGGTGACGGGCGCCGCCCTGCTGCTGGGCACCGTGGCCGCGTCGGCCGCCTTCTTCGCCGTCCTGGCCACGACGTCGGCCGTGACCGGCTCGGCGACCCTGAAGCTGCCGTGGCCCTTGTTCGCCGCGGTGGCCGCCGTGGCCCTGACCGTAACCGGCGTGACCAGCCTGATCACGTCCCTCTCAGCCACCCGCCGCCCCCCGGTGACCCTGCTGGCCGCCCGCGAGTGACCTAGTCGAGTGACACTAGTCGGGTGTACCCTCACCTTCCGGTGGGGGCATACCCGCCTCGACGAAGGATCCGGACGCGCCATACCGATGTATGGTGCTTGTATGGCTGCGAAGAAGGTGACTGTGACGCTCCCCGAGGAGCTGGTCGAGGCGCTCGGCGCCGCCGCCCACGAGGACGGTGTGCCGCTGTCGCGGCTCGTCGCCCATGCGGCGGAGAACGAGCTGCGGCGCCGGCTCGGGCGTCGTCTGGTGGCCGAGTGGCAGGCCGAGCACGGCGCCTTCACGGCCGAAGAGCTCGCGGCGGCCCGAGCCGAGATGGCTGCCGCCGACGCTGAGGCGTTCGGTATTCCTCCGTCGGCGGCAGCGTGAGCATCCCTTACGTGTACGACGCCGGTGTCCTGCTGGCGATCGACGGCAACGACCGGCGGATGTGGACGATTCATCACCTGGCCATCGAGGAGGGGCGTCGCCTCCTCGTTCCGGCCGTCGTCGTCGCTCAGGCGTGGCGGGACGCCCGTCGCCAGGTTCAGCTGGGCAAGTTTCTGCACAGCTGTGAGGTCATCCCGGTCGGGCTGGAGACGGCGAAGACAGCCGGCGTGCTGTGTGGCAAGTCGGGAACTCGCGACGTCGTCGACGCCACGGTGGTCACCGTCGCTTTGGCCCATGGTGCCATCGTCTTCACCAGCGACCCCGGGGACATCACCTTGCTGGCGGTGGCCGCCGACATCAAGCCGAGCCTGGTCGTGCGTCGCGTCTAGTCGTCACCGCAGGCGGACGACGTCGGCTATTACGGCGTCGTCCTCGGTGAGGCGGACGGCGGCGGGGCTGTCGTAGACGATCAGCAGGCGGCCGTCGCCGTAGCGGCTCAGGCCCTCGGCGTGGTCGTCGCCTTCACCGAAGGACAACTCCAGCTCGCGGCTGATCATGTCGCCTCGCACGATGGTGGGCTGCTCGGAGCGGCTGGCGTCGTGCCAGCGGTAGACGCGCACCGGGCCGTCCAGGTCCATCGTCGGGCCGGCCAGGATGAGCAGGTCGTCGCCGTCGGGGCAGAGGTCGCGCACGCCCAGGCCGTCGAGCTTGAGCACGTGCTTGCGATAGGTGAAGCCGTCAGCGAACTCGTGCAGCCGCAGCCGGTCGGGCTCGTCCGGGTCGATGTAGGGCCGCAGCTCGAGCACGAACGCCCAGCCGCGCAGCACCGGCCCGCGCAGGCCCAGATAGACGCGGTCGCCGCTGACCGCGATGCCTTCGATGTCGAGCCCGTTGTCCTTGCCCGGGATGGCCAGGAACGGCGC
Source organism: Paractinoplanes pyxinae (assembly GCF_026626335.1). Classification (GTDB taxonomy): domain Bacteria; phylum Actinomycetota; class Actinomycetes; order Mycobacteriales; family Micromonosporaceae; genus Actinoplanes; species Actinoplanes pyxinae. The sequence continues at coordinate 260,918 of NZ_JAPNTZ010000011.1, forward strand.
CAGATGCTCGTCCTTGCGCAGCAGGTGCCGCAGGTCGTCCTTGCCGCCGAGCGCGGCCGCGTAGTGCTTCTCGCCGTCGAGTTCGATTTCCCGTACGGGCGTCGGCAGCCCGTCCACGTCGGCGATCGGAAGGCGTACGAGAATCTGCCGGTTCTCCTGCCCCTCGATGCGCGCCAGCCGCTTGAGCGCCTTCGCCCCCTCGTGCCGGTCCTTGATCTGCTTGCGGCGCAAGCTGTGCGAGCCGATCGCCCACAGGAACGGCCCCGTGCGGGCCAGCCCCTCGACGTCGGCCTCCTCCTCGATGTCCGTGCCGGGCAGGGTGATGAAATCGCCGAGCCGGTACGTCGTTTCGGCGCCGAACTCGGTCGGGGCGGCCGGGTCGTCGGCCACCAGCCGCTCCACGGTCGCGGTCTCGTCGCCGGCGATCCACAGGACGGGCCCGTCGAGGCGTACGGCCGAGAGGTTGGTGTGTGTCGCCGCGGCGCGCGACTTGTCCCCGAAGCGCAGCCGGACCGTGTGTTCCAAGGTCATGGTCATCATCGTGGCACCGGGAAGCCACCCGGTGTGTCGGCTGTCGGGATATCGAAACTAGCTGGACGGGTTAGGTGCGGCGGCGGGGCTCCGGTTCCCGTCGGTGTCCACCGCCCGTACGCCGAAGAAGACGTTGTCTTTCGACAGGTCGATGGTGACCTCGCTGACCTTGCCGACGGCCCGTGAATGCTGCCAGTCGGAGGCCGTCGTCTCGCGCCAGACCACCTCGTAGCCGGCCAGGTCGGGCTCGGTCCCGAGTTGCCAGCGCAGCGTCGTGGCATTGGTGAGCTGCGTGGTGTCGATGACGACACCCTTCGGCGTGCCCGGCGCCTGGGCCAGCGACCACAGCGCGGACGCGTTGGTGCGGGCCACCCCGGCGATGTACCTGAAGTCGCAGAACTCGACCAGGTCGCCGTACTGGACGCCGTTCTCGACCCGGACGTCCTGATGCTCGTGGGCGAAGTTCTCGCGCGGCTCGGTGAAGCGGGCCGCCGGGTAGCCGCGGAGCAGGAACGAGATGTGGTCGCTGCCGCGCAGGTAGCGGTCGCGGCGCCAGATGAGCCGGACGTCGAGGTCGGTCCGCAGGTCGCCGACGAACCGCCCGAGCTGGCGCGACGGCCCGTCGTTCTCGCCGCCCACGCTCTTGCGGGTGGTGGCCTCGGCCGCCGTCTCGGAGGTGGGCACCCCCTCGACGAACAGCCGCACCGACCGGGACGGCGGCGTGCCGTCGTGCGCGTCACCGGTGCCGACGATGTCGTTGCTGAACATGGCCTGGATGTCGGCGCCCCGGTCTTTGTAGACCTGCGCCATGTGGTCGGAGCCGTAGAGCCCCTGCTCCTCGCCGGCCACCGCGGCGAACACGATGGTCGCCTCGGGCCGGCGGGTGGCCAGCACCCGCGCCAGCTCCATGATCACGGCCACCCCGGACGCGTCGTCGTCGGCGCCCGGCGCGTCCTTGACCGCGTCCATCACGTCGGTCACCCGCGAGTCGTAGTGCCCGGTCACCACATAGATCCGCTCGGGCGTGACACTGCCGCGCAGCGTGGCGATCACGTTGGTGATCGTGGTCGGCGCCGGAACGCGCGGCGACACCGGCTGCACGAACGACTGCAGCTCGACCGACATCCGCCCGCCCGACCGCGCCGCGTACCGCTGCAGCTCGGCAAAGATCCAGTCGCGCGCCGCCCCGATCCCGCGCACCGGATCGTCCTGGCTGGAAAGCGTGTGCCGCGTGCCGAACGACACCAGCTTCCGCACGATCGCCTCGATCCGCCGGGCGTCGATCTCGCGCAGGATCGCCCTCAGTTCTCCTTTGGGCACGACGCTTGCCCGGGCCGCCTCGCCCGCCACCAGAGGCGCCGCCGCAGCAGCCGCCGACACTGTCAGAAACGCACGCCTCGTCGACTTGGCCATGCCGTCCACTCTGGCCCTCGAGCGATCGGATGTCCACGTTCATCTATGTGTTGGCACGGCTGGTGACGAAGTAGTGCAGCGGTCCACGCTCGTCGCTCTCTATTCGCGCGAGGCGCAGACCGGCCCGCTCGGCGATGCGTATCGAGAATGTGTTGTGCGGCCGGATAATGGCCCAAACCGGCCCGATGCCGGCCGATCGGCATTCGTCGAGAACCGCCGCGACTGCCTCGGACGCGAATCCTCGACCTTGCCAAGGTCGGTGGATGAGGTAACCGATCTCCGCATCGGCTCGCCCCCGGAAGAGGCCGCAGTTGCCGATCAGAACGTCCGTAGCCTTCTGCCGTACGGCGTACCAGCGCAGCCCGTGGTCGCGCTCAGCCGCCATGCGATTGCGGATCCATTTCTCGGTCTGCGCAATCGCCGTGAACGGGCCCGAGCCGATGGTGTTGGTCCGCGGGTCGGCGAGGATCGCATGCAGCTCGTCGACGTCGTCGAGGGTGAAGGGGCTCAGGAACAATCGGTTCGTGGTCAGCCGGCTCCGCATCGTCATCGCATGCCGAAGAGGAAGCGGGTCGGGCCGGTGCGCCGGACGAGCACGTCGTAGGCGGCGAACATGACGACGAACGAGATGGCGACGATGGCCAGGTATTTGACGATCATCGCCGTGTTCCACCGGACGGCGAAGTAGGCGACTGCGACGACGATCGGCTGGTGCAGGATGTAGAGCGGCAGGGCGGCTTCGGCGAGGTAGGCGAGCACCGGGCGCCGCTTTCCGGACGTTTCCCGGGAACCGCTTGCCCCGCGGTCGAGCAGGCCGAGAATGCCCACGAGCAGGCACCAGCCGGCCGCGGCGAAGACGATGCGGGCGGCGATCGCGTGGGCCGTCATGTCGGTGAACGGCTCACCGTCGTACGTGCCGAGCAGGGCGCCCGACGCACCGAAGATCAGGAATCCGATGATGGCGGCCGGCTTGGCGTCTCGGCGCATCGCTATGCGGAAGCTGTCGTCGGCGGCGAGCACAAACCCGTACAGGAAAAGCAGTAGGTACGCCCATCGGCTCCAGCCGGCGAACGCCTCCTCCATTCCCAGCAGCGCGCCCACCACCATCAGTGGAATCGCCGGAATCACGAGCAGCCAGCCGCGCCGGGACACGAATCCCAGACGGTCGGCGGGAAGCCATCGGACGAACAGCGCCAGCAGCAAGGAGAACGTCAGCAGCAGCACGACGAACCACAGATGCCCGGTCTCGAAATAGTCGCCCTGCAGCAGGAACGGAAAGTCCCGCAGGCTCAGGTGGACGTCGAAGAAGCTCAGCAGAAACCGCGGATAAGACTCGTCGTACGCCGGGTCGGCCGCCTTCAACCGCAGCCACTGCGGGACCGGAATGATGGTCAGCGTCGCGAACACCAGCGGCACGCCCAGCCGCAGCAGCCTTTCCCGCACGAAGCCGCCACTGCCGCGCCGCCGCATCGAATGCCACGCCCCGAATCCCCCGATCAGGAACAGCGCCGGCATCGCCCACACCACGCCGAAGCCGGCCAGCCACGTCACGGCCTCGGTCGTCTGCGGATTCTTGACGTAGAAATCGTCGCGTTCGTCGAACACCAATGCGCTGTGAAAGAACACCAGCCCCAGCACGACCGTGAGCCGGATAGCGTCCAGCTCGGGCCGTCGCCCGCCTTCCCCCGTCATGCCGTCACGCTATGGTGCCCAGCCACCCGGCGGAAGGCGCGAGCTACCGCAGGAACATCCGGCCGCCGTCGAAGTCCATCGTGTAGCAGTAACGGTCGAGATAGTCGGAGCCGATCAGCCCGTCGTAGATGATCTCTTGGAAGTGAACCCGGGCGCCCGCCTGCGCGGTGTCCGGCGCCGCCGCCAGATGCACTGAGCCCCGAACAGTCGCCCAATGACGCGTCCACTCGTACCCGGTCTCGTCCGTCCCGGTTTTGGTGGTCACTTCCGGCCCGTCGAGGTCGATCCCGCAGTCACCCGCGAACCGCGTGTCGAGGATGAGGTTGTCCGAGCCGGTGTCGACCTCGACGCTCACTTCCCGCCCGCTCGGCAAGGTCAAGGTCACAAAGGCGTCCACCGTACGGTTCTCATGCCGCACCTGCAGAGGCACCTCCCAGCCTTGAGCCGCCCCCGGATCGACGAAATCCACCGTCATGGCCGCCGGATCCACACAGAGGGCCAGCCCGGCGTAGAAGTCGGGCCCGAGAATCCCCGCGAACCCGTCCCCGAGGTCGGCCACCCCGGCCAGGTGCCCCTCCACCCGATGCTCACCCAGGCTCAGCGACGGTAGCCGAACCAGCGGCGCGTGCACTTCCTGCCCGGACATCCGACGCCCGCTCATCGTCTCGACGGTGGCCCGCACGTCCGCCCGCCCCGCCACCTCCGAAGACACCACCGTGATCCCGATCCCGGTGTCGATCAGAAACCGGTACTCGTCCCCACCCACCCGAACCGGCACCCGAACGAGGTGATGAAACCGATCGAACGTCGTCGTCATGGCGCTCACCGTAGCCGTGCCGAATGATCTGCTTGCGCGGCACCGGAGGTTTGCCGGCCAGCTCGCCCGAATCCGGCCGTCTTCATCGTTCCGGGGTCGGTGACAGCATGTTGTCGTCGCCGATCATCACGCCGCGCACGTCGCTCAGGATCACCTCGTATTCGGCGCGTGGTGGGGGAGCCTCCGTGGAGAAGCTTTCCGGTGCGAACGCCGGGGTGGTGCGGAACAGCTGGGACAGCTCGTGCGTGCCCAGGAGCGGTTGGTCGACAGCTTGGACCACGGAATTCTCGGTCAGGGTGCGCAGCGACAGCAGAGGGTGGAAATCGGGTCGCTGGAGGGCGCCGGCGATCGCGGCCCGGTCGTCCTCGTCGTCCTCGTCCGACAGCCGGTAGAGCGGGATCGGCAGGTCGAAGCTCTCGATCGGCAGCCCGGCCTGCAACTGCTGCCACTGGACCTCATGAAGAAGGAACTCGGTCGCGGCCACCTCACCCCGGCTGACCGGACCGGACCACCAGATCTCGCAAAATCCGGCGTCCCGGCGATTGGTGGTTCTGATCAGGATCAGGCGGCCGGTGATGTCGCCCCACCAGAGAAGTTGTACTTCGATCCTCGCCAGATCCGAGTCCATGGCATCTCCCGTCACCGATGCCTACTCTATGGCGTCACTCGACGACGGAAACAGGTCAGCTTGCGGTCAGGGCTTCTTGAACCGTCGTCTCTTGACGGCCGAGGAAGACCGGGTCGCGGTGGGTGATGACGTCGGAGACGGCCTTGACCACGGCGCCGCGTTCGCGGATCACCGAGTTGCGCCAGGGGTCTTTGTAGATCTTGACCGTGTCGTCGCCGACGCCGGTGGCGTCGATGCCCTGGCTGCGGCAGAGGGCGACCGCCCGGTCGAGGTGGTAGGTCTGGGTGACGACGATGGCCTGGCGGACGCCGAAGATGCGGCCGGCCCGGACGCACGAGTCGTAGGTGTCGAAGCCGGCGTAGTCGAGGGCGATCCGGGACGCCGGCACGCCGTGGGCGATCAGGTAGACCTCCATCGAGCCGGGCTCGTCGTACTCCCAGCGGCTGTGGTCGCCCGAGACCAGGATGGCCTTGACCTTGCCCGCCTCGAGCAGGCGCCGGGCGATGTCCAGGCGGGCGGCCAGGAACGGCGACGGGGAGCCGTCGGCGTACACCTCGGCCCCGAGCACCAGCGCGACCGGGGCGGCGGGCACGTCGGCCTCGCTGTAGACATGGCCCTTGGCCGCGACCCGGGTCCACAGTTCGCCGCCGGCGGAGGTCAGGCCGCCCAGCCCGACGGCGAGGACGGCCGCGAAGGCGGTGAGGCGGAGCAGGCGGCGGCGGGTGATGATCGGCACCCGACCGACGATGCCAGCCGGTGTCAACGCCATGATGAGCCGGTGCCCAGCATCGACGATCTCGCCGCCGCCACCGATGACGACCCCTTCATGCGCTGGGCGGCGGACCGCCCGGGCGTACGGATCTGGATCGAGCGCGCGGCCGTCGTGGTGGCCGCCCCCGGTCTGTCCCGCCGTGACCGGCTCGCCATTCACGGTGAACCGCGCGCGTTGGCCGCCTTGCTCAGCCGGGTGCTTCCCGAGGTCGGGCCGGACTACCGGCCGTTCGGGGCCGAGGCCACGGTGATCGGCACGGCCGAGCTGATGCCGGAATTGTCGGTGGCGGGACGGTTCGCGTGGATGGAGACGAGTGCGGCGCCGGTCGGCGGGAAGGGGGAGTGGCTCGCCGAGGACGATCTGCCGGAGGTGGCGGCTCTGTTGGAAAAGGACTTTCCCGACTCGTACGCCCGGCCCGGCGCCCCCGGCGTGACCAGGTGGGCCGGCCAGCGTGACGAGGCCGGCGCCCTCGCCGCAGTGGCGGCCGACGCCTGGTCGAGCCCGCGCATCGGCCTGCTGGCGGGCGTCGCCACCCGCGCCGACCAGCGCGGTCGGGGGCGGGCGGCGACGCTGTGCGCCTTCCTGGTGGGCGAGCTGCTGACCGGCCGGGAGCGGGTCGCCCTGCTCGCCGACTATTGGAACGCCGCGGCCGTGGCCACGTACCGGAAACTAGGTTTCGACCTGAAGCCGCTGGCGGCCGCTCACCAGGTCACGGGCTGACGATCCGGAACGGCGCCCGCAGCAGGTCGCGCTCGCGCGAGCTCGGACCGGCCAGCAGCTCGAAGTCGCCCGGCTCGACGATGCGCCGTCCGTCCGCGGTGACCAGCGAGCACGCGGCGGCCGGCACCTCGAGCTCGACGGTCACGCTCTCGCCCGCGGGCACCTCGACCTGGCGGTAGGCCTTGAGCTCGCGCCCGGCCCAGGTCACCGAGGTGACCAGGTCGCTGATGTAGACCTGCACCGTCTCGAGGGCGGGCCGGCTGCCGCTGTTGGTGACGGTTACCTGCGCCCGGACGACCTCGTCCGGCGACACCGACGGCGTGGTGACCGTCAGATCCCCGTACGTCAATGTCGTGTAGCTCAGCCCCTCGCCGAAGGCGAACAGCGGGTCCTGGGTGAGGTCGGCGTAGCGGCTGCCGTGCTGACCGCGGATGGTGTTGTAGTAGACCGGCTGCTGGCCGACGTGCCGAGCCACCGACAGCGGCAGCCGCCCGCTCGGCTCGATGTGGCCCAGCACCAGCTCGGCGATCGCCCGGCCGCCGCGCATGCCCGGGTTGAAGGCCTGGATGATCGCGGCCGCGTTCAGGGCCGACGGCGGCAGAACCGTGGGCTTCGAGTTGACCAGCACCACGATCATCGGCGTCTTGGTGGCCGCGACCGCGTCGAGCAGCGCGATCTGGCCGCCCTGCAGCTCGAGCGTGGCCGTCGACTTGTGCTCGCCGGTCAGGTTGACCGTGTCGCCCACCACGACCACCGCGTAGTCGGCGCGGACCGCCTTGTCGCGGGCCACGTCGATCAGGTGGTGGTCGATCGGGGCGCCGACCGAGATCGGCGGCCGCGGCTGGCCGTCGGGGTAGGTGGCGCCCTCGGGGTCGGGCACCAGACGCTCGATCTCGGCCCCGCGGGCGTGCTCGATCACCCAGGTGGACGGGGCGACCGCGCGGAAGCCGTCCAGCACCGTCTCGGTCAGCTCGCGCGGGTGGCCGTCGGGCAGCCAGTCGACCTGGCCCGAGTCGCCGGCCCAGTCGCCGAGCTGGGCCGAGACGTTGTCGCTGTTGGGGCCGATCACCGCGATGCGGCGGAACTTGCCCTCGGGCTCGACCGGCAGCACACCGTCGTTCTTGAGCAGGACCAGCGAGCGGCGGGCGACCTCGAGGTTCAGTTCGGAGTGCTCGGCCGCGCCGATCACAGCCTGCTGCCGGACGGGGTCGGGCGCGCGCGGGTTCTCGAAGAGCCCCAGCTCGAACTTGAGGCGCAGAATACGCCGTACGGCCGCGTCGATCTCTTCCTCGGCCAGCAGACCGCGCTCGACCGCCTCTTGCGCGCCCTCGAAGAACCCCGGCGTGACCATGACCAGGTCGTTCCCGGCCTTCACGGCGACCGCGGCCGCCTCGGCGTAGTCGGCGCAGACCTTCTGTTCCCACACCATGCGGCCGACGTTGTCCCAGTCGGTGACGAGCGTGCCGGTGAAGCCCCACTCCTGCTTGAGGACGTCGTTGAGCAGCCACTTGTTGGCGGTGATGGGCACGCCGTCCATCGACTGGTAGCCCAGCATGAAGACGCGGCAGCCCTCCTTGGCCACCCGCTCGAACGGCGGCAGGAACCAGGAGCGCAGCTTGCGCGGGCTGATGTCCGCCTCGCTGGCGTCGCGGCCGCCCTGCGTCTCGGAGTAGCCGGCGAAGTGCTTGGCCGTGGCCAGGATGGCGGTCGGGTCGCTCAGGCCGCCGCCCTGGTAGCCGCGGATCATGGCCGAGCCCAGCTCGCCGATCAGGAACGGGTCCTCGCCGAACGTCTCGTCGACCCGGCCCCAGCGCAGGTCGCGCGTGATGCACAGGACGGGCGAGAAGGTCCAGTGGATGCCGGTGGCCGCCACCTCGACCGCGGTGACCCGGGCGACCCGTTCGATCAGGTCGGCGTCCCAGCTCGCGGCCATGCCGAGCTGGGTCGGGAAGATCGTCGCCCCCGGCCAGAACGAGTGGCCGTGGATGCAGTCCTCGGCGGTGAGCAGCGGGATCTGCAGCCTGGTCTTGGCCACCAGGTCGATCGCCTCGAGCATCTTGGCCGGCGAGGTGTGCAGGATCGAGCCGGCCAGCTTCTCGCTGACGATCTCTTTCACGTCGCCCCGGGCGTCCAGCTGCAGCATCTGACCCACCTTTTCGGGCAGAGTCATCCTGCTCAGCAGGTCGTCGACACGCTCGTCGACGGGTAGGGATTCATCCCGGTAAGGGACGTCTGCGGGCACGCGCGCCTCCGGCAGTCACGACCGCGGTGGCACGGTCATCGAACACGAACAACCCGGAGTCTTCCAGGACGGAACCGGTTACGGGAGCCCGCCCCGGTTCCGGAACTGTTCACTTAGTTGTCTGGATCGCTTTCGTCGATGCTCGGCACCTCGATGCCGGCCGCCTCCAGCGCGTCGAGCCGGGCCTCGGCCGCCTCTTTCTCCCGCTCGACCAGAGTCGCGTACTCGACCAGCACGGACGGGTCGGTCGTGTCGTCGAGGCGGTCGAAGAACCGCTGGGTGGTGCGGACCGCTTCGGCGTACGCCTCGGCGGCCTCGCGGAGCGCGATGATCGTCTTGTCAGCCATGCGCCAGTCTTACCACCGATCCGCCGTCAGGTCCGCGCGGCGGCGCGCAGGCGGTGCGGATCCCACACGGTTATGCGGCCGTAACGGGTGCTGACGAGGTGTGCGTCACGCAGCTCGCGCAGGGCCTTGTGGACCGACCCCTCGGCCGCGCCGCACAGGGCCGCCAGCTCGGGCTGGGTGATGCGCACGCTCAGCTCGAGGGCGCCGTGGCCGAGCGGCCGGCCGTGCTGCTCGGTGAGCTCGGTCAAGATCCGGGCCACCCGTACGCGGATCGGGTACACGGTGTAGTCGGCCTGCCGCCGGTTCGACCACCGCAGCCGGTCGGCGACCATGCCGGCCAGGGCGAGCGCCACCTCGGGGTGCCCGCCCAGGAACTGGGTGAACCGCCGGGCCGGGATCATCACGACGCTGCCCGGGACGGCCATGGTGATCGTGGCGCAGCGCGGCGACCCGTCCAGCGCCGCCATCTCGCCGACCAGGTCGCCCGCGGCGCGGATCGAGATCAGCGACCGCCCGGCCGACACCTTGGCCACGCCGCGCCGGATGACCACCACGTGCGACTCGTCGCTGCCCTCGCGCATGAGGACACCGCCCGCGGGCATGGATTGTTCGGGGCCCAGGCGCAGCAGAGCCTGGACGGTTGACTCGGCGAGCCCGGCCAGCAGCGATCCGCGCGGCCACCTCTCGAGCGTGCTCATTCTCCGAGGACACCGCACGAGCGGTAGGTGCGCCAGCGCTGAGCGTCATGATGTGACCAGTGACTCGCGGGTGAACCCGGTTGCCCGCGCTGACGCCCCCTTGATACGGTCTTCTGCATAGTCATGCGGAGGTTGGTATGGGAATCCGGGTTGCCGTCGCCGGCGCCAGTGGTTACGCGGGGGGCGAGTTGCTGCGCCTGCTCGCCGGTCACCCTGAGTTCGCTCTCGTGGCCGCCACGGCCCACTCGCAGGCGGGCTCGCACGTCACCGCCGTGCACCCTCAACTGGCCGGTCTCGATCTCACGCTCAGCCCGACCGACGCGGCCGGCCTGAGCCAGGCCGACCTGGTGTTTCTCGCCCTGCCCCACGGGCAGTCGGCGGCGATCGTGGCCCAGCTGCCCGAGTCGGTCAAGGTGGTCGATCTGGGGGCCGACTTCCGGCTGCGCGACGCCGCGCTGTGGGAGCGTTACTACGGCGGCGCCCACGCCGGCACGTGGACCTACGGGCTGCCCGAGTTGCCCGGTCAGCGCGAGCTCATCGCCGCCTCCGACCGGGTCGCCAATACAGGGTGTTATGCGGCCACCATCACACTCGCGCTGGCCCCGCTCATCGCGGCCGGCCTGGCCGACCCGGCCGACGTGGTCGTCGTGGCCAGCTCCGGCACGTCCGGCGCCGGCCGCTCGGCCAAGGTGAACCTGCTGGCCAGCGAGATCATGGGCGACCTCTCGCCGTACAAGGTGGGCGCCCACCAGCACGTGCCCGAGATCAAGCAGGCGACCGGCGCGACGTCGCTGTCGATGACGCCGATCCTGGCTCCGATGCCCCGGGGAATCCTGGCCACCGTCACAGCGCGTTTCGCGAAAGAGGGCAACCCACGCGACGTCCTGGCCGCGGCCTACGCCGACGAGCCGTTCGTCCACGTCCTGCCCGAGGGCGCCTGGCCGCACACGGCCGCCACCTCCGGCTCCAACTCCTGCCACCTCCAGGCCACCGTCGACGTCGACTCCGGCCGCATCGTGGTGGTCAGCGCGCTCGACAACCTCGGCAAGGGCGCCGCCGGCCAGGCGGTGCAGTGCGCCAACCTCATGTCCGGCCTGCCCGAGACGACGGGCCTGTCCGTGTTCGGAGTCGCTCCGTGACCGTCACCCAACCCAAGGGCTTCCGGGCCTCCGGCGTCGCCGCCGGCCTCAAGCCGTCCGGCCTCACCGACGTCGCCCTGGTCGTCAACGACGGCCCCGACTTCACCGCCGCGGGCGTCTTCACGGGCAACCGCGTCAAGGCGGCCCCCGTGCTCTGGAGCCAGCAGGTGCTCAAGGGCGGCATCGTGCGCGCCGTCGTGCTCAACTCGGGCGGCGCCAACGCCTGCACCGGCACGCAGGGCTTCCGCGACACGCACGCCACCGCCGAGCACACCGCGGCCGTGCTGCGCGGCGGGCCGCGGCCGCAGATGATCGGTGCGGGCGACGTGGCCGTCTGCTCCACCGGCCTGATCGGCGAGCTGCTGCCGATGGACAAACTTCTGCCGGGCGTGGCCGCGGCCGCGAAAGAGCTGTCGGCCGACGGCGGCCCGCGGGCGGCCGAGGCGATCATGACGACCGACACGGTGGCCAAGAACGCAGTCCTGCAGAAAGAGGGCTGGTCGGTCGGCGGCATCGCCAAGGGCGCCGGCATGCTGGCCCCGGCCCTGGCCACGATGCTGGTCGTCATCACCACCGACGCCAGCGCCGACAACGAGGTGCTGGACGCGGCCCTGCGCGAGGCGACCCGGCTGACCTTCGACCGGATCGACGCCGACGGCTGCATGTCCACCAACGACACCGTGCTGCTGCTGGCCAGCGGCGCCTCCGACGTGCAGCCCACGCCGGCCGAGCTGACCGCCGCCGTCACCGAGGTCTGCCACAACCTGGCCCAGCAGCTCATCGCCGACGCCGAGGGCGCCACCAAGCACGTCGCCATCGAGGTCAAGGGCGCCGCCAGCGAGGCCGACGCGGTCGAGGTGGGCCGCACGGTGGCCCGCAACAACCTGGTCAAGACGGCCCTGTTCGGCAACGACCCGAACTGGGGCCGCATCCTGGCCGCGGTCGGCACCACGGCGGCCCGCTTCGAGCCCGACCGGGTCGACGTCGCGATCAACGACATCTGGATCTGCAAGGGCGGCGCCGCGGCCGAGGACCGGTCGAAGGTCGACCTGAGCGGGCGCGACGTGAAGATCACGGTCAACCTGCGCGAGGGCGAGATGGAGGCGACGATCTGGACCACCGATCTGTCGCACGCCTACGTCCACGAGAACTCGGCGTACTCGTCGTGACCGGTCCTGTCGAGAAGGCCGAGGTCCTGATCGAGGCGCTGCCCTGGCTGGAGCGCTTCCACGGCTCGACCATCGTCATCAAGTACGGCGGCAACGCCATGATCAAGCCGGAGCTGCAGCAGGCGTTCGCGGCCGACATGGCCTTCCTGCGCTACGCCGGCATCCGGCCCGTGGTCGTGCACGGCGGCGGCCCCCAGATCAGCCGCATGCTCGACCGCTTCGGCATCGAGAGCGAGTTCCGCGGCGGCCTGCGGGTCACCACGCCCGAGGCGATGGACGTGGTGCGTATGGTGCTCACCGGTCAGGTCGGCCGTGAGCTGGTCGGGCTGATCAACCGGCACGGCCCGCTCGCCGTCGGGCTCTCCGGCGAGGACGCCCACCTGTTCACCGCGGTCCGCCGCGGGGCCGTGATCGACGGCGAGACAGTGGACATCGGCCTGGTCGGTGACGTCGACCGGGTCGACACGTCGGCCGTCGACGACCTCATCGCGGCCGGTCGCATCCCGGTCATCGCGAGCGTCGCGCCCGACGCGGACGGCGTGGTGCACAACGTCAACGCCGACACCGCCGCCGCCGCGCTGGCCGAGGCCCTGGGCGCGCAGAAGCTGGTCGTGCTGACCGACGTGCCCGGCCTCTACACCGACTGGCCCGACACGTCGTCGCTGGTCACCACCATCGACGCCGACGGGCTGGCCAAGCTGCTGCCCCGGCTCGAGAGCGGCATGGCGCCCAAGATGGAGGCCTGCCTGCGCGCGGTGCGCGGGGGAGTGCCCGCGGCCCACGTCATCGACGGCCGCGTCGCCCACTCGACGCTGCTCGAAGTGTTCACACCCGAAGGAATAGGAACAATGGTGGTGCCATCATGAGCTCGCTCACCGAGCGGTGGTCGCAGGCAGGGATGAACAACTACGGCACCCCGCAGGCCGCCCTCGTGCGCGGCGAGGGCGCGGTGCTGACCGCCGACGACGGCAAGCAGTACGTCGACTTCCTGGGCGGCATCGCGGTGAACGCGCTCGGCCACGCCCATCCGGCCGTGGTCGCCGCCGTCACGCAGCAGATCCAGCAGCTGGGCCACGTCTCCAACTTCTATGTGGCCGAGCCCCCGGTCGCCCTGGCCGAGCTGCTGCTGGCCCTGGCCGGCCGGGCGGGCCGGGTGATCTTCACCAATTCCGGCGCCGAGGCCAACGAGGCCGCCTTCAAGATCTCCCGCCTGACCGGCCGCACCCACGTCGTGGCCACCGACGGCGCCTTCCACGGCCGCACGATGGGCGCGCTCGCGCTGACCGGGCAGCCCGGCAAGGCCGACCCGTTCCGCCCGCTGCCGGGCGACGTGACCCACGTGCCGTTCGGCGATCTCGAGGCCCTGCGCGCGGCCGTGACCGACGAGACCGCCATGGTGATCCTCGAACCGATCCAGGGTGAGAACGGCGTCGTCGTGCCGCCCGCGGGCTACCTGGCCGGGGCCCGCGAGGTCTGCACCGCGAAGGGCGCGCTGCTCGTGCTGGACGAGGTGCAGACCGGCATCGGCCGCACCGGCCACTGGTTCCACCACCAGAGCGAGGGCGTCGAGCCCGACCTGATCACCCTGGCCAAGGGGCTCGGCGGCGGCCTGCCGATCGGCGCCTGCATCGCCTTCGGCCCGGCGGCCGAGCTGCTGACCCCGGGCTCGCACGGCACCACCTTCGGCGGCAACCCGGTCTCGTGCGCGGCCGGCCTCGCGGTGATCCGCACGATCGCCGGCGAGGGCCTGCTCGACCACGTCAAGCGGGTCGGCGAGCAGCTGCGCCGCGGTATCGAGGGGCTGAATCACCCGCTCGTCAACCACGTGCGCGGGGCCGGCCTGCTGCTCGGGATCGTGCTCAACGAGCCCGAGGCGGCCCGCGTCGCCGCCGCTCTCAAAGAAGCCGGCTTCCTGGTGAACGCCCCGCAGCCCGACGTCATCCGCCTCGCCCCGCCGCTGATCATCAGCACCGAGCAGGCCGACGCGCTCATCGAAGCCCTGGGTGGTGTGCTGTGACCCGGTCCCGCGAAGTAAGGCACTTCCTGCGCGACGACGACCTGTCGCCCGACGAGCAGAACGCCGTGATCGACCTCGCCGTCGAGATGAAGGCCGACCGGTTCAAATACAAACCGCTCGAGGGCCCGCGCTCGGTCGCCGTCTTCTTCGACAAGGTCAGCCTGCGCACCCGGCTCTCGTTCGAGGCGGGCATCGCCGAGCTGGGCGGCCAGCCGATGATCGTCGACACGCACGCCACCCACTTCGGCCGGGGCGAGACGCTGAGCGACGCCGGCCGGGTCGTCTCCCGTTACGTGTCGGCCATGGTCTTCCGCACGACGGGCGACGAGCGCCTGACCGAGCTGGCCTCCGACGTGAACGTGCCGGTGATCAACGCGCTCACCGACGGCTTCCACCCCTGTCAGCTGCTGGCCGACCTGCTCACCATCCGCGAGCGGCTCGGCTCGGCGCGGGGGCGCAAGCTCGCGTACGTGGGCGACGCGGCCAACAACATGGCCCACTCCTATCTGCTGGCCGGCGTCACCGCGGGCATGCACGTGCGGGTGGCCGGCCCGTCCGGGTTCGACCCCTCGCCGCAGGTGGTCTCGCGCGCGGCCGAGATCGCGGCCTGGACCGGCGGCTCGGTCGAGGTGCTGCGTGACCCGTTCGAGGCCGCCGACGGCGTCCACGTGCTGGCCACCGACACGTGGACCTCGATGGGGCAGGAGGACGACGGGCGCGACCGGCTCACCCCGTTCTGGCCCTACCAGCTCAACGAGAAGCTGCTGGCGGCCGCCTCGGATGATGCGATCGTGCTGCACTGCCTGCCCGCCCACCGGGGTGAAGAGATCACCGACGACGTCATGGACGGCCCGCACAGCGCCGTCTTCGACCAGGCCGAGAACCGGCTGCACGCCCAGAAGGCGCTGCTGGCCTGGCTCCTGGGGGTGAATTCGCGATGACCGGGCCGGTGACCCGGGCCGGGCGCCACGCGCGGATAGTGGAACTGATCCGCGACAAGGCGATCCGCTCGCAGACCGAACTGGCCGACCTGCTGGCCGGCGAGGGCGTGCAGGTCACCCAGGCCACCCTCTCGCGCGACCTGGAAGAGCTGGGCGCGGTCAAGGTCAGCGGGGCCTACCTGATCCCCGAGGACGGCAAGCGCCCCCTGCGCGAGACCACCGAGCAGGGTCCGGCCCGGCTGCTGCGCCTGCTGCGCGAGCTGCTGACCGGCGCCGACTTCAGCGGCAACATCGCCGTGCTGCGCACCCCGCCCGGCGCCGCGCACTTCCTGGCCAGCGCGCTCGACCGGGCCGGCCTGACCGACGTCGTGGGCACCATCGCCGGCGACGACACCATCCTGGTCGTGGCCCGCGACGCCACGGGTGGCAAGGCGCTGGCGGCCAAGCTGGCCGACTGGGCCGGCCACACCTCCGGCCACCACGCCGAGCCCTCGCCCGGCGAATACCGGCACTTCCCGACCCGCGACATACGGCTGGCAGACTGATCCCCGATGACTGAGAAGACTTCCCTGTGGGGTGGCCGGTTCGCCGGCGGCCCGGCCGACGCCCTGGCCCGCCTGTCGGTGAGCGTCCAGTTCGACTGGCGCCTCGCCCCGTACGACATCGCCGGCTCCCGGGCGCACGCCCGCGTGCTCGCCGCGGCCGGGCTGCTCGACCCCGACGAACTGGGCCAGATGCTGGCCGCGCTGGACGATCTCGAGGCGGCCTGCGCGTCCGGCGAGTTCCGGCCCACCATCGACGACGAGGACGTGCACACCGCCCTCGAGCGCGGCCTGCTGGAAAGGCTGGGCGCGCTCGGCGGCAAGCTGCGCGCCGGTCGCTCGCGCAACGACCAGGTCGCCACCGACCTGCGCCTCTATCTGCGCGACCACGCCCGTGGGGTGGCCGTGGCCCTGGTCGAGCTGGCCGACGCGCTGACCGAGCAGGCGGCCCGCAACGTCGACACGCCGGCCCCCGGCATGACCCACCTGCAGCACGCGCAGCCGGTCACGTTCGGGCACTGGCTGCTGGCCCACGTGCAGCCGCTGCTGCGCGACCTCGACCGGATGCGTGACTGGGACGTCCGCACGGCCGTGTCGCCGCTCGGCAGCGGTGCGCTGGCCGGCTCGTCCCTGCCGCTCGACCCGGCCGCCGTCGCGAAAGAACTGGGCTTCACCGCACCCGCTCCCAACTCGATGGACGCCGTGGCCGACCGCGACTTCGTGGCCGAGTTCCTGTTCATCACGTCGCTGATCGGCGTGCACCTCTCGCGCCTGGGTGAAGAGGTCGTGCTGTGGACGTCGACCGAGTTCGGCTGGGTCGAGCTGGACGACGCCTTCGCCACCGGCTCGTCGATCATGCCGCAGAAGAAGAACGCGGACATCGCCGAGCTGGCCCGGGGCAAGAGCGGCCGGCTGATCGGCGGGCTGGTCACGGTGCTGACCATGCTCAAGGGTCTGCCGCTGACCTACGACCGCGACATGCAGGAGGACAAGGAGCCGGTCTTCGACGCGATCGAGACGCTCGAGTTGCTGCTGCCCGCGCTGGCCGGCATGGTCTCGACGATGACCGTGCGGGTCGACCGGCTGGCCGCGTCCGCCCCGATCGGCTTCTCGCTGGCCACCGAGGTCGCCGACTGGCTGGTCCGCAAGGGTGTGCCGTTCCGCGAGGCGCACGAGATCACCGGCAAGCTGGTGGCGCTGTGCTCGGTGCGCGAGTGCGAGCTGGAAGACCTGACCGACGACGACCTGAAGACGGTCAGCGAGCACCTCGACCCGTCGGTGCGCCAGGTGCTCACGGTCGACTCGGCCCTGGCCTCGCGCACCACGCCCGGTTCCACCGGTCCCGGCCCGGTCGCCGAGCAGCTGGCCCAGGTGCAGCACCGGCTGGACACGTGGCGTCAGTGGGCGGTCGAAAAGGTCGTACCCCGCTGACGTGAAACGGGCGGTCCAAGCAGGACCGCCCGTTCCCGGCGGCACTCAGCCGACGACGCGCGTCTTGGGCGTGTCACCCGGCAGTCCGCCCGAGTCGCTTTCGAACGGCGGCACGGGCGTCTCGCCCAGAACAGCACCATTTTTCCCGTACGCGATGACCCGCGCCTCGGCGGAACCCGGCACCGACGCGTTGCCCGCACCCGTGCCGTCGAGAGTGATCGGCGTGGGAGCCGCCCCGCCGACCTGCAGCTCGACCCGCTCGGCGCCGGCCGGGGCGGTCACGATCACCTGGTCGGTGCGGTCGTCCTTGCCCTCGGCCCGCATCCGCCAGGCGATCGGCCGCTCGGCCGCCCCCTTCACCGGCAGCAGCAGGCGCAGGTCCTGGCGGAACGAGTTCTGGGTTCCGTGCAGCGCGTAGGCCAGCACACCCCCGCCCTGCGGCTGCAGGGTGAACAGCGCCGCCGGCTGCCCGTTGACCGTCCCCGTCCAGCGCACACGCACCTTGGTGCCGGCCGCCACGATCCGGGCGTCCGCGACCGCCTGGTTCACCCAGCTGCGCAGGATCGCCCGGTCGAACTCGCGGTCGCCCAGCGCCGCGGCCAGAGTCGCGTCGCTGATCGCCTGCACGTCGGAGCCGGAACCCGAGAAGCCGCCGGAGGCGCCGCCCTCGTAGATGGTGTCCGGCCCCGACGTGACGGTGACCTTGACCTCGGGCGGGGTCGGGGACGGGGGCAGGGTCAGCTCGGCCAGCCCGGTGCCGGCCGGTTGGGCCTGGGCCGGGCCGTGCTCGACGGTGCCCTCGGGCGTGTAGCGGAAGCCCTGGCTCACCGTGACCGTCGATCCGGCCGGACCGACCACCACCAGAAGGCCGGGCCGGTCGTCCGACGCCATGCTGTAGGTCACGACCGTCTCGCCGCCGTCGACCCGCCCGCTTTCCGTGAGCCGCTCCGCCGGGTCGCCGGCGTCACCGGCGTACCAGATCAGGGCCTTGTCCTCGAGGAAGCCGAACCGCAGCGGCACGAGGGCGAGCACCAGCCGCTCGTTGCCGACGTCGGCCGCGTACACGAACTTGATGGCGTCGCGGTCGGCCACCCGCCACGTCTCGCCCGGGTCCTCGACGTCCTTGATCTCTCGCCGCACGCCTTCCAGCAGGTCTTTGTCGCCGGCGAGCGACCCGCGGACCGGCCCCTCGCCCAGCACCGCGTTGAACCCGGCGACCTGGATGGCCGGCGCCCAGCCCGGCAACGGCACGACGCCCGCCTGCACGCCGCCCGCCGCGGCCAGCACGGCGACCACCCCGGCCACGCCCGCCCGCCGCCTGTTCCTGTGCTTGCGCTCGCGCCGTTCGAAGCCCGCCCACGGGTCGTCGGTCACGTCCAGCATCTCGGCCTCGGCCGCGAGCACGCCCTTCAGCGTGGCTTCGGTGTCGGTGGTCATGCCCGGGTCCTTTCCGGTACGGGGTTGAGATGCGCACGCAGCCGATCGAGCCCGCGCGAGGCCTGGCTCTTGACGGTGCCGACCGAGCAGCCCAGCAATTCGGCCACCTCCGACTCGCCCAGGTCGGCGAAGTAGCGCAGGACGAGCACCGCGCGCATCCGCGGCGGCAGGGTGCGCAACGCCGCGGTCACCTGCTGCCGCTGCTCTATCGACCCGTACGCGTCGGCGCCGGACGAACCCGGCGGCGAATCGGTGGCCAGCAGCGGCACCTCGCTGACCCGCCGCCGGCGGCGCCACGAGATCGCGGTGTTCACCATCGCCTTGCGCACGTAGGCGACCGGCGCCTCCATCCGCGAGACGCGGCCCCACTTGCGATGCGTCTTCTCCAGGGCCGCCTGGACCAAGTCCTCGGCGTGGCCCCGGTCGCCGGTCAGCAGGTAGGCGACGCGCACGAGCGGCCCCCACTGCTGCTCGACGAACGCGCGGAAGCCGTCGTCCGCCGGTGAGTGTGTCGACATGCTGCGCTCAACGCCTCTGGGTGGCGAAAAGGTTGAGTCCGCTGTGGACAGCAGTCCTGAAGCCGTGGCCGCTCAGGAGAACCGGTGTACTTGGGTCGTTTGATCGGACAGGCCGGTATCCGTTATGTGACGAAGACGTTACGGTGGGGAGGCGCCAGGATGCGGCGGCCGGGTGGCACAGACTCGCCGTGAGCTGGCTGGTTCGAAGATTGCCGAAGATTTTCGCGGCTGCGACCCATCCGAGGTCGTGGATGCTCCGAATAGACACGCAGGGGTACACAGGAAAGTGCTTTCCGCCGGTGTCTGGCGGGTCGACGATCCGGGCACGGGTGCTGGCGTCCATCGGCGAGGTGATGTGGTGATCCGGGTTGCGGTGGCCAGAGACGAGGGATACTTCGGTGTCCCGGTCCGTGCCTTGCTCGAGTCCAGTCCTGACATGCATTTCATCGGCACGCTGCCCTTCGGGCTCGACCTGCCCCGGGTCGCGGCCGAGATGTGGCCCGGCGTGATCGTGATAGACACGCAGTACATGGTGAGCCAGGTGCTGCCGGTCGCCCACGCGGTGCGCTCGACGAACCCGTCGTGCGCGATGCTTCTGCTCTGCGATCCCAGCAAGCGGGGCATGCTTCCGCCGCGCCACCGGTCCGGTCTGCTCAACTTCCTGGACAAGGACGCCTCGGCGGCGCTGCTGGCCGACTCGGTCCGCCGGCTCGCCGGTGGCGAGAGGGTGATGTCGGCCCGCCTGCAGACCGCCTCCCTGCTCGCCGACAAGGGGCTGAGCACGCGCGAGCTCGAGGTGCTGGGGCTGGCCGCCGAGGGTGAGCCGGTGAAAGAGATCGCCAAGCGGCTCTTCCTCTCCGGCGGCACGGTCCGCAACTATCTGTCGGCCATCATCGCCAAGACCGGCGCGCGCAACCGCCTGGACGCCATTCGCATCGCCCGTAAGGACGGCTGGCTCCGGTAGGGGTACGACGTACTGTTGGTCCGGTGCCATCCGGTCAACTCGATGTACCCGCGCTGCCGGTCCTGATCCCGCTCGGGCTGGTGCTCATGGGGGTGGCCGCCTTGGTGTTGCGGCGCCGGGGCGAGTTGCGGCGGGAAAAGTTGATCCCGCTGTGGCTCGCCGGGTGGTACGCGGTGGCGGTGCTCGGGGCCACCATGCTGCCGTTGCGGCTGGCCTGGGGGCCCGAGGCCGGTGCGCCCGAGTTGTATCGGATCCTCTGGATTCCGTACGTGACCATGCGGGTCGACGATTTCATCCTGAACGTCCTGATGCTGGTGCCGCTGGCCGCCGCGCTGCGGGTCGCGTTCGGGGTGCGTGACCGCAAGCGGGTGGTGCTGACCGGCTTCCTGATCAGCCTGGGCATCGAGACGACCCAGCTGCTGATGCTGTTGTTCCTGCACGGCACCCGCTGGGCCGACACGAATGACCTGATCGCCAACACGCTGGGCGCGTGGCTGGGCTGGGTGCTGCTGCAGCGGGTGCTGCGCCGGCGGCGTCAGACCGAATTGACCGTACGGTCGTAGAGCGCACCCACCTGGGCGGCCATCCGCCCGGCGTCGTACCGGTCGCCGGCCGAGCGTGCCGCGAGCCGGCCGCCCGCCCGCTCGGCCAGGCACAGCACCTCGGCCCGGAGTCCGCGCGGCAACGATTCCGGGTCGTGCGCGGTGAGCCGCCGGGCTCCGTCGACGGCGACACCGTCCAGCGGGACGCAAGCGGCATAGAGCGCGGGCAGCCCGGCCGCGATCGCCTCGAGCACGGCCAGGCCGAACGTCTCGCGACCGGGTGATGCGAACACGTCCATGGCGCACAGCATCTCGCGGGCGTGCCGCACCGGTCCGGCGAAGCGCACCCGGTCGGCGACCCCCTCGATGGCGGCCAGCTTCTCCAGCGCGTGCCGGGCCGAGCCGTCCCCGACGAGCAGCAGCACCGCGCCCGGCACCTCGCCGACGGCCCGGATCAGCACGTCGAACCGCTGATCGGGTTCCAGCCGGCCCAGCCCGCCGATCACCGGGGTCTCCGGCGCGATGCGCAGCCGGGCCCGGGCCGCCGCGCGCAGTGCGGGATCGAACCGGAACTCGCCCGGGTCGAGGCCCTTGGGCACCACGGCCAGCCGGCCCTCGGGCACGCCCCGGCGGCGCAGCCGGTCGGCGACCGCCGTGGACACCGCGATGGTGACCTGGCCGAAGCGCTCGCCGGCCCGGTAGATCGGGCCGGCCCGCCGGACGTCGTCGAGGTGGTACTCGGTGGCGACGATCCGCGCGACGCCGGCCAGCCACCCCGCCAGCCGCCCCTGCGCGCTCGCGCGGAACAGGTGGGTGTGGACCACGTCGAAGCGGCCGCGGCGAGCGAGCCGGCGCAGCTTGCGCACGGCGCCCGGGTCGAAGTCGCGCGCGCTGATCAGCTGATGCACCACCGTGCCGTCGGCCCGCAGGGCGGCCAGCACCGGCCCGGGCGGGGACAGCGTGACCACCTCGCTGCGCTGCGGCAGATGGCGGATCAGCAGGCGCAGCTGGTTCTCGGCGCCGTCGCCGGCCCGGGCGCTGATCACATGCAGCACCCGCGCCATTCTTTCACTCCCGCGGTGTCATTGTCGCCCGATGCGATTGCGCGCTCTGAAATGGACGCTCGCAGATATTGTCCGTCGCCCGACAGTTGCAAATGTCATGCGTAACAAGAGGGAAGTTCATGTTTTTGGCAGCACGATAGCGCTGCTCAGCGAGCATGTCACAGCAAATATGAGAAGTTCTCACAAGCCGCGTGACAATAGGCACTGTATTCATTTCGGCCCTCCTGGCACGCTCGATGCCGCAGGCGGAACAAACATATCTCGCCACTTTCCTGATGCCCATTCCTCGGCTCGTGCAGGAATCGTGGGGTGTCGCGCGCAAGGAGGAAAGCATGCAGCTGAGGAGTGCGGCGCCGCCCGAGGGCGCCGACGACGCGGGGGCTCGATGGCCGGGCGTGCGATGGACCCATTCGATCCTGTTCGGCCGCTCCGCCCGGGCCGGCGTCGACGCGCTCGCGCTCGCCCTCGCGCTGCTGATCGCCGCGGTGCTGCGCCACGACGGTGACGTCGCCCAGGTGTCGCTGAGCGGCGTGCTGGTGCTCGCGGCGGCCGGGGCTGTCGTCCACACCCTGGTCGGGCTGCGCTTCGGCCTCTACACCGGCCGATGGGCGTACGGCTGCTTCGAGGAGATCGCGGCGCTGGCCAAGACCGCGGCGATCACCACACCGGTTCTGTTCGTGCTCGACACGCTGTTCGGCCGGCTCGTGCCGCGGTCGGCCATCATCGCGTCCGGCCTGATCGCGCTCGTTCTCGCCGCGGGGGTGCGGTATTCCGTACGGCTGACCCGCGACCAACGGCTGCGGCCCTCACCGGCCCAGGGCGGCCGGGTCGTGGTGATGGGCGCCGGGGAAGGCGCGACCCAGGTCGTCCGGGCCATGCTGCGCGACCCGGCCAGCCCGTACGTGCCGGTCGCCCTGCTCGACGACGACCCGGCCAAGCGCACCCTGCAGATCATGGGCGTGCCGGTGGCCGGCACCCGCCGCGCGCTGGCCGACGTGGTGCGCCGCTACGAAGCCGACATCGTGCTCATCGCCATCCCCAGCGCGGGCGCCGACCTGGTGCGCGAGCTGACCGACCTGGCCGCCCCGGCCGGCGTCGAGGTGAAGGTCGTGCCGCCGGTGGTCGAACTGTTCGGGCGCACGGTCAGCGTGGGCGACATCCGCCCGGTCAGCCACGCCGACCTGCTCGGCCGGCGCGAGATCGGCATCGACCTGCGGGCCATCGCCGGCTACCTCACCGGGCGCCGGGTCCTGGTCACCGGGGCGGGCGGGTCGATCGGCTCCGAGTTGTGCCGCCAGCTGAGCCGTTTCGACCCGGCCGCCCTGGTCATGCTCGACCGCGACGAGTCCGGCCTGCACGCCGTCCAGCTCTCGATGGACGGCCGGGGCCTGCTCGACGACCGCAACCTGGTCGTGGCCGACATCCGCGACCAGCAGCGCCTCGACGAGGTCTTCGCCGAGCACCGCCCGCAGGTCGTTTTTCACGCGGCCGCCCTCAAACACCTGCCGCTGCTCGAGATGCACCCGTCCGAAGCCCTCAAGACCAACATCATCGGTACGTACCAGATCCTGCAGACCGCGCTCCGGCACGGCGTCGAACGGCTGGTCAACATCTCGACCGACAAGGCGGCCGACCCGGGCAGCGTGCTCGGCTACTCCAAGCGCATCACCGAGCGGCTGACCGCCGCGGCCGACGAGTCCGGCGACGGCACGTTCTGCAGCGTCCGCTTCGGCAACGTGCTCGGCAGCCGCGGGTCGGTGCTCACCGCCTTCGCCGCCCAGGTCGAATCGGGCGGCCCGATCACCGTCACCGACCCCGAGGTGTCGCGCTACTTCATGACCGTGCAAGAGGCGGTACGCCTGGTCGTGCAGGCCGGCGCGCTCGACAGCGCGGGCGAGGTGCTGGTGCTCGACATGGGCGAGCCGGTGCGCATCGCCGACGTGGCCCGCCGCCTGGCCGACGCGGCCGACCGGCACATCTCCATCGTCTACACGGGTCTGCGGCCCGGCGAGAAGATGCACGAGAGCCTGTTCGGCGCGCACGAGCCCGACCGCCGCCCGAACCATCCGCTCATCTCGCAGGTGCCGGTGCCGCCGCTCGACGGGGCCGCGCTCTCCCTGCTCATCCCGACGGCCCAGCGGCAAGAGCTGATCGCCGTCATGCGCTGGCTGGCCGAGAGCCCGGCGCTGTCCGTCGCCCGTCCGTACTTGAAAGCCAGCTGAGGAGCGGCCATGCGGGTTGTCATCGTCGGTCAGGGCTACGTGGGGCTGCCGCTGGCCGTCCGCGCGGCCCAGGTCGGGCACAGCGTCGTCGGCTTCGACGTCGACGACGAACGAGTCAAACGGCTCGCCGCGGGCGAGTCCTACGTGGACGACATCTCGTCGGCCGAACTGCGCGAACTGCTCGATGCCGGCTCTTTCCAACCGTCGTCCGATGCACGTTCGTGCGCGGGTTTCGACGTAGCGGTCATCGCCGTGCCGACACCACTGCGCGAAGGTACGCCTGACCTGGAATACATCGAGGAGTCGGCGCGCACCCTCGCTCGCTACCTGCGACCGGGCGCGACAGTGGCGCTCGAGTCGACCACGTACCCGGGCACGACGACCGATCTGGTGGCGCCGCTGCTCGAGGAGGGCTCCGGGCTGATCGCCGGCGCCGACTTCTACCTGGGCTACAGCCCCGAGCGCATCGACCCGGGCAACCGCGAATGGTCGCTGGCGACGACGCCCAAGGTGGTGTCCGGGGTCAACCCGGCGTCTCTGGAACGGATCGACGCCTTCTACTCGTCGGTGGTCGACAAGACGGTGCCGGTGTCCGACCCGGCCGTGGCCGAACTGGCCAAGCTGCTCGAGAACACCTTCCGGCACGTGAACATCGCGCTCGTCAACGAACTGGCCGTGTTCGCGCACGACCTGGGCATCGACGTGTGGGAGGCGATCGACGCCGCGTCCTCCAAGCCGTTCGGCTATCTGCGGTTCGTGCCCGGGCCCGGCGTGGGCGGCCACTGCCTGCCGATCGACCCGTCCTACCTGTCGTGGCGGGTGCAGCGCACGCTCGGGCAGAGCTTCCGCTTCGTCGAGCTGGCCAACGACATCAACAACCACATGCCCGATTACGTCGTACGGCGTCTGGTGGCGGCCCTGAACGAGCGGCGGAAACCGGTCAACGGCTCCACGATCTTGCTGCTCGGCCTGGCCTACAAGAAGAACAGCGGCGACGCTCGCGAGTCGCCGGCCCGCCGCGTCGCGTCCCTGCTGCTCGACATGGGCGCGGAAGTGCGCGCGGCCGACCCCCATGTCGTCGAGGACGCGCAAGTCGACCGGCGTGTCGTGCGCGTGTCGCTCACTTCCGAAGAGCTCGCCGCGGCCGACGCGGTGGTGCTGCTGGCCGATCACGACCGGTTCGACCTCGACCAGGTCACGGCCCATTCCTCGTACGTGCTGGACACCCGCCGCCGCCTGACCGGACCGAACGTGGAGACGATGTGAGACTTCTCTGGGGTTTCCTGCAGCAGTTGGTGGCCGCCGTCGCGCTGGTGCTGTTGTCGCCGGTGATCCTGGGGGTGGCGCTGTGGATCCGGATCGCCGACGGCCCTGGTGTCCTGTTTGCGCAAGACCGCGCAGGGTTGCGCGGTAAGCCGTTCAAGATGCTCAAGTTCCGCTCGATGGTGCACAACTCTGTCGCCTTGAGCGCGCAGCTGGGCATCGACGACCCGTTCGGCTTGGTCGAGAACGACCCGCGCATCACCCGGTGCGGCCGCTTCCTGCGCCGGACGTCGCTCGACGAGCTGCCCCAGCTGCTCAACGTGCTGGCCGGCCAGATGCTGCTGGTCGGCCCCCGCCCCGACGTGCTGCCGCAGGTGGCGAACTATTCGGCTGAGGACGCCCGCCGCCTGGAGGTGAAGCCCGGCATCACCGGCTGGGCCCAGGTCAACGGCCGCGACGACATCGACTGGCCGCAACGCTTCATCCTCGACCGCTGGTACGTCGACAACTGGTCGCCGCTGCTCGACCTGCGCATCATCGCCCGCACCTTCACCGACCTCCACCGAGGCGAGCCCCCCGTCCACGTCGACACCTTGAACATCGACCGATCCCGCCCCGCCGACACCGTCCCCCTGACAGTCCCCACCCCGCGCGAACCCGAACGTGCACAGGACGCGCAACGTGCGGCCTGAAACCGCCACACCCGCGCGAGGCGAGATGGTTCGGCTTGCGCGGCGGGAGATCGGGTCGGAGTTTCACTGGGACCCGGCCGTTCTGCTCAATGGGGAGCAGGGCGGCCGCATGGGCTTTGCCGGCGGGCATCGGCTGTTCGCTACCGGATGCGGAGCTATGAGCGCGCTCTTGCGGCGGCTCGGGCGGCCGGGGCGGCTGCACGTTCCGTCGTTCTTCTGCATGGGTGTGGCCGAGGCGCTCGGCAAGGACATGCCGTTGGCGTGGTACCGGCATCTGCCGGATGGGCGCGGTCCGCGGTGGGAGACGCTGCGGGCCGATCCTGGGGACGTCGTGCTGGCGCAGAACCTGTTCGGGCGCGAGGACGGCGCGGCTTGGCGGGAGTGGATCGCCGCGCATCCGGACGTGACGGTGCTCGAGGATCACTCGCACGATCCGTTCGGGCCGTGGGCCGAGAGCAGCACGGCCGCCTACGCCGTGGCCTCGCTCCGGAAGACACTGCCGGTTCCTGACGGAGCAGTTCTGTGGTCGCCGCAGGGTCTTGAAGTGCCGGTGCCGTCGGGGCCTGCCAACGAGGGCAGCCACCTGAAGCTGGCGGCCATGCTGCTCAAAGCGGCCTGGCTCGACGGCTACCCGATCCCCAAGGAGAAGTTTCGCGCGCTTCAGCAGCAGGGCGAGCAGACGTTGCTGGGCAGTGACGCTCCGCCCAGTGCCTTCACCGCTGCCGTGCTTCCACTCCTCGACATCGCGGGCATTCGCGCCGCCGGCACCCGCAACGTCCGCGCCTTGGAAACGCTGCTTCACGCTTCACTCGACAGTTCGCCTGACGTTTTGTGCGCGACGTTGAGCGGGCGTGGTGGGGCACCGTTTCGGGTGCAGGTGTTCTGTGACTCCGAGAGCGAGCGAGACCGGCTGCTGGCTCGGCTGGCGGCGGGTGGGATCTTCGCGCCCGTGCACTGGCGGCAGGATCGCGAGGCCTTCTGGAGCGGGGATGACGAAGCGGCGGCGTGGGCTGGGCGCATTCTCACGTTGCCGGTTGACCACCGGTGCGGGGCGGGCGAGGTGCATCGGATGGTGGAGGCCGTGTCGGACGCCGTGCGGGCGGGTGTGTGAAGATCGGGGGCGGCCACGCGGAGGGAGCCCTCGATGTCTGAGTTGGACGGCTACGGCAAGTCGGTGCTGGAAGGTGACCTGGTGCGGTTGCGGGCGCTGCGGGACGACGACCTTCCGCGGCTGGTCGAGTGGTGGAACGACCCCGACACCATGGTTCTGCAGCAGTACACGGTGCTTCCGACGCCGGAGGCGGGCACGGTCGAGATGTTCCGCAACTGGAGCCTCAACAAGCCCGAGACCGGCGTCGGTCTCAGCGTCGAGACGCACGAGGGCGAGCTGGTCGGCCATGTGGCCCTGTTCGGCATCAAGCCACGCACCCGCATCGCCACGCTGGCCATCATTCTCGGCGCGCCGCACACCAGCCGCGGCTACGGCTCCGACGCGGTCAAGGTGGCCGTGCGGTACGCGTTCGACGAGATGGCCGTCAACAAGGTCGAGCTGCAGGTGTGGTCGTTCAACCCGCGGGCCCGCCGGGTCTACGAGAAGGCCGGCTTCGTCCAGGAGGGCCGCCGCCGGGCCGCCACCTTCCACCGGGGCGCCTTCCACGACGAAATCCTCATGGGCATCCTCCGCGACGACTACGAGCGCGCCGGCTGAAAGACGACTACGAGCGCGCCGCCGGCTGAAGTACGCCTTCCAAGGCGAGGCCGGTCGCGCACAGCAGTTCCTCGCCGTTCATTGGCCCCACCAGCTGCAGGCTGACCGGCGCCGGGCCGGGCGACGGCACCGGCAGGGCCAGAGCAGGCACGCCGGCCAGGTTGAACGGCGCGGTCAGCTGGGTCAGCGGGAAGCGCGCGAAGTCGGTCAACGGCGGGGGAGAGGCCACCAGGGTCGGCAGGGCCAGCACGTCCACGAGAGTGAGCGCCGAAGTCACCTCCGCCTGCCACGCCGTACGAGCGGTCAATGCCTTGGCCAGGCGCTGCGGTGAGACGTCGCGGGCCGCGTGCAGGGCGCCGGCGACGAAGTCGCTCAGCCCGTCGGCGTCGAGCAGGGCGTGGTGCGCCTGCCACAGCTCGCCCAGGATGATCGCGTCGAGGGGCTCGTAGGTGTCGTCCCAACCCGGCAGCCGCACCTCGCGGACGGTGAGCCCGGCCTCGTCCAGGGCGCTGTCGACGGCGTCCTCGACCGCGCTGTCGACGCCCTCGACGCGCAGCCGCCCGACCACCCGGGCCGGCGCCGGCAGCGAGCCCCACGCGGGATCGAGCAGCCGCATGCCGTCGACGACCCCGGCCACGTCCCGGGCCAGCGGCCCCACGACGTCCAGGCTGGGCGCCAGCGGCCACACCCCGCCCAGCGGCACCCGGCCCCACGTCGTCTTCAGCCCGGCGATCCCGCAGCAGGCGGCCGGGATCCGCACCGAACCGCCGGTGTCGGTGCCCAGTCCCACGTCCGCCTCGCCGGTGGCCACCGCGACCGCCGATCCGCTCGACGATCCGCCGGGAATCAGCAATGGTGCGAGAGGGTTCACCGGCGTACCGAAAATCGCATTGTCACCCACCGGGCTGACACACATCTCGGTGAGCGTGGTCTTGCCGACGATGGTCGCCGCGGCCGCTCTAACCCCGGCCAGGCACTCGGCGTCCGCCTTGGCCGCCGCGGCCCGGTCCCGGACCACGGCCGAACCGGCGGTGGTGACGACCCCGGCCACGTCGATGGCGTCCTTGACCGCGACGCGCAGCCCTGGTGACGCCGGGGAAGGGAAGCGGGTGATCCAGGCCGACATGCGCCGACCATACGTCACCAGTCGTGGGCCAGGCGCCACTCGCTTCGGGGCAGCACGGCGAAGCGTTCATCGCCGGTCGGTAGGCGGCCGAGAGCTTCCTCGATGGCCTTGGCGCGGCTGCGGCGGGCCGGCAGACCGGGATGGCGGGGGACCTCGCCGATGACCTGCCAGGTGTCCGCGCCGACCTCGCGCAGCACGACGTACACCTGCGGTGGCCGGGCTTGTGTGTCCATCCGTCCATCATGGCCGCCGGGAGCGCCCGCCGGCTCGGGGCGGAGCCGGCGGGCGATGGGAACCGCTGAAGCAGCGGCCGGACTAGCGGTAGGGCGGGAAGCGGCCGGTCAGTGACTCGGGTGTCGGCGTACCGGCCAGTTTTTCGAACGCTCGCACGTCGGTCACGACCCGCCAGGTGTGGAACGGCTGGCGGCCGGCGGCGAACTGGGACTTGTAGCGGAACAGCGAATCGGCCGAGCCTCCGACACCGCCACCGAGGTGGTACACCTTGTTGCCCCGCGCGTGTCCCCACGTACGGACCTCGTGGTACAGCAGTTTGTCGGCGTAGTGGATCGGCGCCTCGGCGGTGGACTGCAGATGGGTGTGCATCATTCCGCCGTACTCGAAGAAGAGGTTTCCCCCGAGCACCCGGCCGTCGAGAACGGCGACCGCGAGGTGGGCGTGGTCGCGCAGGGCGGTGCGCAACCTCCCGAAGAAATCGTTGCTGAAGAAGTAAAACTCAGATGCTCGGACCCGCTGCATGGTGGCGTGGTACGTATCGATCCACGCGTCGAACAGCGACCAGTCGTCGAACACGATCCGCACGCCGGCCCGCTTGGCCTTGTTGATCTGGTTGCGGTGGCTGCGGTGCGTCTGCGACCAGATCTCGTCCAGGCTGAGCGTCAGGTCGATCGACACCGTGTCGCCGTGATTCACCAGCGTCCCCGCCGATTCCAGGGCGGACGGGAACAGGGGCAGCAGCGGGTGCAGGCGGGCGAACACCGTCACCACGCCCTCCGTGCACAGCAACTCGCTCATCGCTCCGGCCGCGCGCGACCAGAAGGCCGCGCCATCGCTGCCGACGGGGCCCGGATATCCGTACGGGGAGGTCGCGTCCTGCAGGTCGGTGTCGGGAACCGGCCTCAGCAGCAGGGGGACCAGCAGGACGCGTCCCGCCTCGGAGTATCGGAAGGCCACCGGAGTTCCGCCGGTCAGGCCGGCGTCGAGCCGCACGTACTCGGGAACGTGGTAGATGTCGTGCCGGACCCGGCTCAGTGCCTCCGTCCATGCCGGGTCCTGGGGTGACAGCAGTGCGGCATCGGCCATAGTCAACCTCCTGTCGGTAATGGCGCCGCCCGGGCGGCCGGCGCGGTCGGGGCGACGCCGGGGCGGCGGCGGGCCCTCGTCCATCGGCGTGCGCTCAGCGCCCAGCGGAGCAGGGCGCGAGGCACCGCCTGTTGCGTAGCACGGTGCAGCAGGTAGCGCCACAGTGGATACTCACCGCGGCGGTCGGAAAGCGCGTACGAGAAACGGATCGACGGCAGGGCGGCGTAGTCGGGCATCCGCTCGAACCATTCGCTGCTGGCCAGCGCCGCCCGTTGCAGCGGAGCGAGGGCGGCCCGGCGTCGGTGCTCGTACTTCTCCAGGGCGGGCGCCAGCTCACCACCGGCGGCCAGCGCGTCGGCCAGCGCCATCGCGTCCTGCATCGCGAGCTTGGTGCCCGATCCGATGGCGAAGTGCGTGGTGTGGGCGGCGTCGCCCATCAGCACCACGTTGCCGTTGTCCCAGCGCTCGTTGGTGACCCGGCGGAAGTTCATCCACCCGGTGCCGCCGGAGTCGGCCCGGTGGTCGACCAGCCGCTGCCCGTCCAGGTGGGCGGCGAAGATGGTCTCGAGCCGGGCGCAGCCGGCCGCCGCGTCGAGCCGGTCGAGTTCGAGGCCGGCCCAGGTGGCTGGGGTGCACTCGACGATGAACGTGCTCGTCGAAGAGTCGAACGGGTAGGCGTGGAACCAGATCCAGCCGGCGTGGGTGCGCTCGAACCCGAACGTGAAGGTGCGGAAGACGTGCGACGTGCCCAGCCAGATGTATTTGTTGCCGCCATAGGCGACGGAAGTTCCGAAGTGTCCGGCATCAAGCGATCGCACTGCACTGCCCGCACCGTCGGCCGCCACGATCAGGTCTGCGCCCGAAATGTCTGCCTCGGAAGCGGACCATCGCACGTCCACGCCCAAGGAAAGCGCCCGCGCCTCCAGGATCGACAGCAGCTTGTGCCGCCCCAGGCTGAAGCCGTAACCCGCGAGGTGGGTCACCGACTTGCCGGTGGCCCGGACCTCGTACTCGTCCCATTGACAGGCTGCGTCCCAGATCTGGCGGGCGCTCACCGGATCGTACGAGAAAAGGTCGTCGAGCAGGTCGTCCCAGAACACGACCCCCCACCCGTAGGTGACCCCGCGCGGATTGCGTTCCAGCACGGTGACCTCGTGCGCGGGGTCGGCGAGCTTCGCCAGCACCGCGAAGTACAGTCCGGCGGGCCCGCCGCCGACACAAGTGATCCGCATGGCGTGCTCCTAACGGTAGGGCGGGAAGGTGCCGGACTCGGCGGTGTCACGGCCGGCGGCTGAGACCAGATCGTCGTACGCCATCCGATCGCTCACCACGCGCCAGGTGTGGAACGGATGCCGGCGTGGCGAGAACCCGGCCTTGTACGAGAACAGCGAGTCCTGCTCGCCGCCCTTGCCCCCGCCGAGGTGGAAGACCGTGTCGCCGCGGGCCTTGCACCAGCGCCGCACCTCGTCGTAGAGCAGTTCGTCGGCGTACCGCTTGGGCGCCCGTCGCGTCGATGAGACGTACCCGGTGGCGATGCCGTCGTGCTCGAAGAACGTGTTGCCCCCGACCACTTCGCCGTCCTCGAGCGCCACGGCCAAGTGCATGCGGTCGCCCATCGTGTCGTGCATGGCGGCCAGGTGCTCGCGGCTGAAGAAGTAGTAGCCGGACGCCCCGACCCGCCGCATGTTGTCGTGGTAGACCTCGACCCACTCGTCGAGCCGGTCCCAGTCGTCGAAGACCACCTCGGTGCCGGCCCGCCGCGCACGGTTGATGTGGTTGCGGTGGTCGCTGCGGGTCTGCTTCCACATCTCGTCCAGGCTCACCGTCAGGTCCATCGAGACGGTCTCGCCGTGGTGCACCATCGTGCCGAAGCGGGCCAGCAGCGGCAGCGGCGCCGGCAGCAGCGGGTGCATGCGGACGAACGCGGTGACGATGCCCCCGTCGCGCAGCGTCTCGAGCATGGCCGCGCAGGCGCGCTCCCAGAAGTCGCGGTCGCCGGGCATCGCGTCGCTGATCGGGCCCGGATAGCCGTACGGGGAAATGGCGTCCCGCAGACCCGTGCCCGGGATCTCGCGCAGAATCAGGGGCAGAAGCAGTTGGCGGTTGCCGTCGGAATACCAGAAGGCGGCGGGCGACCCGGAGTACAGCGCCGCGTCCAGCGTCACGTAACCGGGCAGGTGATAGGTGTCGTGCCGGGCGCGGTGCAGGGCCTCCTTCCATTCCCGGGCCGCCGGTCCCACGAGCGCTGCGGTCATTTTCTGGCTCCTAAGATGAAGGCGTTGAGGGCCATGTTGGCGGCAAATTGATCGTTGACAACGCGGTGGCTTTCCAACCTTTGCTGTACGCCGGGGTCGGACCGGCCGAGCTTGACGAACCCGTCCGAGAACCACCCGTTGTCGTTGCCGCTGCCGTCCACATAGGCCTTGTACGTGGTGCCGCCCGGCCACACGACCCGGGTCAGCAGGCGTGAGAAGGCCGCGAGGTCGGCCTTGGTCCAGGTGGTGCCGCGGTCGCGGGCCTCCACCACGTACGCCATGACTCCGTTGCCGTGGCTGACGTCCTGACCCGGTCGCGCGGCCGAACCCCAGACGTCGCTCCAGAAGTAGGCGGTGGGCTCGACCGGGTTGCGGCGCATCTGCTGGCGCAGCCCGCCGCCGTGCCCGGGCACGTGCTGGTCGACGTCGGCGACAACCGTGAGGTACCGCTGTTTGCGGCCGGCGTCGGTCGTCACGCGGGACAGGTTCGAAGCGATGAGCGCCCAGTGCGCCGTCATGTGCGTGCGTTCCCGATAGATCGTGTCCTCGGGGCCGCGCGAATGCCATTTCTCGAAGATGTGCTTCTCGGCGAACGACAGCAGGCGGTCGTACCGGCTTCGGTAGCTCGGGTTCGCGTACACGGAAGGGTTTTCCCGCATCGCCACGAGCAGAGCCGTTCCGTACCGCCAGAAATAGCTCTCGTAAAGCGGAACCTCGTCGCCTTCCTCCTGGGCCGAGGTCCAGCCCAGAAAGCCGCCGCGCATCGTGCTGGCCGAGGCCACGACGTTCTCGACGAATTGCAAGGCGCGGTCGAGATAGCGGCGTTCGCCGGTGGCCCGGAACATGGCTACGCAAGCGTCGACCGTGTACGAGAGTTCGTAGTGGTCCCAGCTGTCGGCCGACCGGCTCAGCGGCAGCCCGACCTCGGCCGTGTAGTTCCAGCCGCGCAGATAGACGCCCGCCCAGTAGCTGACCGGCTTGAGCTCGGCCGCCGTCATCCTCGTCTCGGGCTCGGCCGGCAGCGGGCTCAACGCCGCGGTCGTGTCCTCCTTCGGCGTGGTGCAGGCGGCCACCGATCCGACCGCCGCCAGCAGCAGCACGCGCCGACTGATGCGCGCGGTCATACCGGCACCTCCTCGCGGACGCGGGCCGGCACCGTGGCCGCGGCGGCCGCCATCGCGGCGAACATCCAGGCCAGGCGCGAGTCGTAGTAGTCGCCGGAGAACAGGCTGCTGAGCCCGACGAAGACGGCGGCCGCGACGGCCAGGCCGGTCAGCTGGGGGCGGTGGCCGCCACCGCGTACGGTCGTGGTCCACAGAAGGATGGCCGCGGCGAGCAGTCCGATCCCGATCAGGCCGCCCTCGGCCGCCACCCCGAGCACATAGTTGTGCGGGTACTCGACGATCTGGTTGACGCCGATCAGCCCGTAGAAGCCGTCCAGCCCGGCCCCGGCCAGGGGATGCTCGACGGCGAGCCGCCATGCCGCGGCCCAGATGTCGGTGCGGTCGGAGAGATAACGGTCCTGCACCGTCTGCTCGACGAAGCGTTCCTGGAACAGGTTGGTGAACGCGGGCGGCGCGAAGGCCCAGATCGTGGCCACGGCGACGGTGACGAAGGCGAGCGCGCCGGCGATCGCCCCGGGGTGCAGCTTGCGGCGGATCTTGAACAGCGCGACCGCTCCGACGGCGGCGCCGGCCAGCAGTCCGGCCCTCGATCCGGACAGTACGGCGGCCAGGCCGAACAGCGGCGTGGCGAGCAGCGGCAGCAAGCGGCGGGTGAACAGGGCCAGCGCCACCGCGCTGATGATGCCGAGGATTTCGATGCGCACGAACACATTCGGGCCGCCGCCGAACGCCGAGTAGCGCCCCTGCTCGCCCGGGCCGTTGATGAACAGGGCGGCCAGCGCGAAGATGATCGCGGCGATGTAGAACAGCAGAAACGCTGTACGCACGACCGCGTCGGGGTCCCCCACGGCGTACACGTAAAAAGCGACGACCAGCGCGCCCATCAAGACCAGATCGAGGGTCTGCGGCCCGACCCGCGAGGCCGGCGGCGCCCACAGGGCCGAGGCGATCTGGAACAGGAAGAACAGCATCGTGGCGACGAGCCAGCCCTCCTTCCTGGTCTGCAGAGACGGGTGCGGGCGTCGGGCCACGTCGACGATCAGGACGGCCAGCGCCACCAGCAGGCCCACCACGCGCAGATCGACCCAGGCCAGATCGGGGTAGCCGGCCCGGTCGAGCGTGAACCGGCCGCCGATCGCCACCACGATCAGGATCAGGCCGGGCGCCAGAAAGACCCGCGGCGTGCGCAGCCAGCTCATTCCCGGTCAGCCTCTCGTTCCGGCGACAGGTGGTTGGCGGCGCTTCGCTCAGGTGACAGGTGGTTGGCGGCTAGTGCGAACAGCAGGCACGAGCCGTAGCCGATGAGCGAACCGTAGGCGGCGCCCAGGATGCCGAACGGCGGAATGAGCGTGATGTACGCGACGAAGCTGACCACGAAGCCGGTGATCTCGGCCGCCGAGACCAGGCTGCCGCGCCCCTTGGCGATCAGCAGGCCGAGGGTGACGCGGGAGATCGCGTACAGGCCGGCCGCCGCGACCAGCGGCACCACGACCGCCTTGGCCGGGGCGTAATCGGCGCCGAAGACCGGAACGATGAACAGGTACAGGCCGCCGGCGGCAATAGGCGCCACAACCGCGCAGTAAACGAACACTCCGAGCAGGATCGGACGGGTCGGCAGTGCCCCGTCCTGGTGAGCCCGGCGCCATTTGCCCAGCCGCGCATCGGCGTACGCGCGAATCGGCCACGCCAGAAGCTCGGTCATCGTGGCCACGGCGGTGTAGAGGCCGAGCGCCGACGTCGAGGCGAGCGCCGGCAGGGCCAGGCGGTCCGAGCGCAGCATCGCCATGTTCGAGATGGCGGCGGGGAAAAGAGCCAGACCTTCCCGGCGTACGAGGCGGTTGTGGTCGGGTGTCTCGTCGCCCGGTGGAGCCGGCCGACGCAGCCACAGCACGATGTAGACGGCCGTGGGCAGGAGCCCGGCGATGAGGTACGCGACGATCCACAGCGCGGGCGTGGTCGTGTCGGCCGCATAGAGAACGACCAGCAGACCGAGCAGCAGCAACGCCTCCACGACGCGGCAGACGAGGAAGTCGCCGACCCGCCCGGCCGCGATCGCGATCGAGCGCGTGGCCAGCCCGGCCACCTCGACCAGCGTGTAGAGCGTGATCAGCCCGATCACCAGCAGGCCCGGGTTGTAGTGCTCGGGCGCGAAGACCTCGAAGCCGGCGGCCAGCGCGACACCAACCGCGCAAGGAACAATCAGAAGCTTCGCGTACGCCTTCACGGCCGCCGCCGGGGTGATCTCGTGGTAGCTGGCGACGAAGCTACGTTCGGTCCCGAGCAGCATGAACTGGGTGGCCAGATAGACCACCTGCAGCATCAGCGCCACCTCGCCGCGGTGGGCCGGGGCGAGTGCCCGCACCATGAGGATGTTGGCGACGAAGGCCACGCCCCCGGTCAGCAGCTGTGAGGCGAAGAGCTGGACGTACGACTCCCGCAGCTGCCCACCGATCCAGGCGGCCGCGCCGGGGCGTCGCTTCTCGGCGACAGCCTCGACGGCGGGGCGTTCCGCCTGGAGCTCACTCATCCTCGTCCTGCTTCTCTTGCTTTTCTTGCTTTTCTTGCTTTTCAGGCGCGTCGGCGTCCGCCGGCTTTTCCGCTACGCGGGCCTTCCCTGGGACGACTGCGGTGCCGTTGAGCGGTTTGGCCGGCCTCTCGGTCGCGTCGTCGGACGTTCGATCCGCCTTTCCCGGAAAGAGTTGGCTGCTGATGGTCCGGGGCGGTTGAGGAGCCACGGTCTCGTTGCCGTTGAGCGGCTTGGCCGGAACGGCGTCGTGGTCGGCTGTCCGGGCGTTGCGGGTGGTGAATCCGCTGGCGGGCGCCCTGACCGGGATGATTTTCTGCGTCGTGATGCCGTCGACGGGGGTGAAAGCGATCCTCTGCGTAGTGCCGCCGTCGGCGGGTTGGTGGGACTGGAAGTCGCCCGCCGTGGGTTTGCGCTGCTTCACCACGGCGCGGCCGCTCATCGGGTTGGCCGGCGGCGGGGCCGTCTCCTCCGGCTCGTCCCGCCGGCCCAGCAGCGTGGTGACCAGGCCGTCGTTGTCCAGCGGGGCGGCTCGACGCGTCTTCGCCGGGGCCGGCTCGTCGGGCAGGCGGCGCGGCAGCGCGTTGAGGACGGCCCCGACGAGCCGCGTGCCGATCCGTTCCAGCAGGTCGGTCGAGCGCTGCACATCAGCCGTACGAGTGCGGTTGGCCCGCACCACCAGCAGGGCCCCGTCGGTCACCTTGCCCAGCACCGCGGCGTCGGCCACCCCGTGCAGCGGCGGCGCGTCCACCAGCACCACATCGAAGCGGGAGGTCAGTTCGTGCACGGTCGCCGCCAGCGTCGGGGAGGCCAGCACCTGACCCGGGTCGAACCGCTTCTCACCCGGCGGCAGCACCGTCAGCCGCCCATCCAGCGGATCCCGCAGCACATCGCTCACCCGAGCCTGCCCAGCCAGCACGTCGGCCAGCCCCGGCCCGCCGTCCATGGCCAGGTAGCGCCCCACTCCCGGTGACCGCAGGTTGGCGTCGACCAGCAGCACCTTGGCCCCGGTCTCCGCGATGGCAATGGCCAAACCGCACGCAACCGCGGTCGTGCCTTCCTTGGAGTTGGCCGCCGTCAACATCAGCGAAGTGCCACGGGCGCTGCCGTTCCGCAGGCTCGGCGTCTCCGGCAGCAAACTTCGCAGCCGCCGAAACCCCTCAGCCAGAGCCGAATCCGCCTGCCCCGACCGAGCCCACCGCCCGTTGAGCGAGATGACCCCGACCGTCCCGATCCCGAGCCGGCGCAGATCGTCCTCTTCCCCGATCGTCTTACGCGTAGCCTCCCGCACCGCCACCGCAACCGCGCCGATGAGCAACCCCAGCACGGCCGAGAAGCCCACATCCCGCACGAGCGTGCCCGGCTCCTGCGTAGTGACGGCCTCCTGAGCCACCGTGATCTGCGGCGGAGGCCCATCACTGGACGCAACCGGCGGATCCAGCTTCTTGGCCAACGCCACCAAAGACGAGGTGGCGCTGGTGACCATAGTCCGGCTGCGCTCAGCCGACGGATCCTTAGCCGTGACAACAAGCAGATCGGTCCCGGCCTGCACCTCAGCCGACAGACTCTTCCGCACCTCATCGGCCGAGCCCGGATCACCCAGCTTGCCCGCCACGCTCTGCGCCACCCGAGGCCCGGTCAGCAACGCAATGTACGAGTTGAGCCGGCTCGCCTTAGCGTCCGGATCCCCAGACCCGGTAGTGACAAACAAAATCATCGACGACCGATAAGCAGGCTCACGGGTCATCGACAGCCCGGCCGCCGCCCCCACAGCCAGCAACACCGGCAGCAAGATCCAAAGCCATCGACGCCGACAGGCCCGAACGTATTCGCGCAGTTCCACGCTCAGCTCCTGCTCTCGGCCGCAGCCCGGTTATTCGTGGCCGCAGTCCGGTTGTTCCTGGCGGCGGCTCGGTCGAGGACTTCGGCGAAGCGGTCGAACAGCAGGTCGCGGGAGAACTGCTCGACGGCGAGTTTGTGGGCGGCGGAGCGGGCCTGGGCCAGCCAAGCGTCGTCGCGGCAGTGCTTGACGAACTGTTCGGCGGCGTCGTCAGTGTCGGTCGGGTCCAGGACGAGGCCGGCGCCGGTCTGGTCGAGCAGGTCGGCCTGCCAGCCGCCGTAGTTGATGGCTATGGGCCGGCCGGCGGCGAGCGCGTCGAAGAACTTGTTCGCGGAGTTGTCCCACAGTGCGCGAATCGGCCGCACGAAACTGGTCGACATCGTCGCTGCGCCCAGGATCACGGGCAGGTCGGCCTTCGGCACCTTGTCCCACATGCGTACGGTGTCGTCGAGCAAGCCCAGCCGGGCCGCCAGCGCCTTCGTCGGCTCCCACTCCTTGCCGTGACCCACGATGAGCACGCGAATGTCGGGGTCGAGTTCGCGCATCCGCTTGGCCGCCCGTACCAGATATTCGACGCCGTTGACCGCACCCAGCGCTCCGGTATAGACGATCAATGGTCGGTCGCGCAGCCACTCATGTTCGTTCCTGAACGTTTGCACCTTCTCGGGCGCGACGTCGAACATCGCCATGTCGGCCGCGTTGGGGATGACGGTCGTCCGGGTCGACGGCCGGCGCGCGACGACACCGGCGGCCATGCCGGGGGAGAGCGCGACGACCTCTTTCGCGTTGCGGTAGGCGAAGTTGGCCAGCGCGCCGGCCGCCCCCCGCAGCAGCGGATTGCGCAGCGCGCCCATCTCGATCGGCACTTCGGGCCACAGATCGCGCACCTCGAACACGAACGGCACCCGCCGCCGCTTCGCCGCGAGCACTCCGGGCACGGCGACGGTCAGCGGCGTGCTGGTGGCGAAGACCAGGTCGGCCTTGAGTGATGCAGCCTTTGTCGTCGCGACGACCATGAACTGAGCGAACGCGCGAATTCTGCGCGCATACGACATCGAGTTGTTGTACGGAATCGAGAACCAGTGCACGCGTACGCCGTCGTCGACCGTCTGCCGCCAGCCGAGCTTGCCGTGATCGCCGGTGATGTCGGTGGTGATGACGTCGACCGTGTGCCCCCGCTCGACCAGGCGCCGGGCTTGCTCGTACGAGCGAATGCCCCCGGCCATGCCCGGGTTGCAGTAGTACTGGTGGATGTAGACGATGTGCATGCCGTGGCTACCCCTTTGTTCCGGCGACCGCGCGCACGGCGGCCACGACGCGTTCCCGGTCGTGCTCGGTGAGAGCGGATCCGCTCGGCAGGCACAGCCCCCGGCGGAACAGATCGGCGCAGACGTCGCCGCCGCGCATCACGCAGTCGCGGAAGACCGGCTGCAGGTGCATCGGCTTCCAGGTCGGCCGCGCCTCGATGTCGTGGGCAGCGAGCCGCTCGATCACCTGATCGCGGCCGGCGCCGAAACGCTCAGCATCGATCAGTAGGCAGGTCAGCCACGAGTTGGCCTCGCCGTATCCGGCGATCGGCATGAACGTCACGCCCGGCAGGTCGCCCAGTTCGGCCCGGTAGTAGCGGCCGGTCTCGCGACGCGCCGCGATCATCGCGTCGAGCCGTTGCAGCTGTCCCCGGCCGACCGCGGCGAGCAAATTGCTGAGCCGGTAGTTGTAGCCGACCGAGCGGTGCTCATAGTGCGGGAACGGCTCCCGGGCCTGGGTCGACAGGTGCCGCGCCTTGCGGGCCACGCCGTCGTCGTCGGTGACGAGCATGCCGCCCCCGCCGGTGGTGATGATCTTGTTGCCGTTGAACGAGAGCACGCCGGCCAGCCCGAAAGACCCTGCAGACTTTTTCCTGTACGACGCCCCGAGCGCCTCGGCTGCGTCTTCAATCAACGCGACCCCGTACCGGTCGCACGCGTCGATCAGCGGTTCGTAGTCCGCGCACTGTCCATACATGTCCACGGCGATCACCGCGCGCGGCGGCCGCCCTTTGGCGCACCGCCGCCTCAGCTCCTCGGTGACCAGGGCCGGGTCGACGTTCCAGCTTTCGGCGGTGCTGTCGAGGAAGACCGGCCGGGCGCCCAGATACATGACGGCGTTCGCGGTGGCGGCGAAAGTAAAAGACGGCACGAGTACGGTGTCGCCCTGTCGCACCCCAGCGGCGACCAGGGCGAGGTGCAGGGCGGCGGTTCCGCTGCTGAGGGCCACCGCATGCCGTACGCCGACGATCTCGGCCACCTGCGCCTCGAACGCGTCAAGGTCAGGCCCGACCGGCGCGACCCAGTTGGAGTCGAACGCCTCGAGCAGCAACTTGCGCTCAAGCTCCCCGACGTCCGGCGGCGACAACCAAATGCGCGTCTCCGTCATGGCCGCGCGCTCCTGCCCGCAGTTCTGCACGTTTGCTGCACGCTGTTGTCCGCCTCGCTCATAACCGCGCGTTCTTGGCCGTAGCCCGTACGCGAGTGCTGCGCGCTGTGGTTCGTCGCGCTCGTGACTGCGCGTTTCTGGCCGCAGTTTGTGCGCGCGTGCTGCACGTTGCTGTTCGCCTCGGTCATGAGCGCGCGTCCTTGATCCCCGTTGTGCGCGTTTTATGCGCGTTGTTGTCCGTCTCCGTCATGAACGCGCGTCCCCGGACAGCTGTGCGCATTCGTTGCGCGCTGTTGGTCGTGTCAGTCATGAACGCGCGTCCTTACCGCCCAGAGCGGCCAGGCCGGGTGCAGGCCCTGCCGGTTGATGGCCAGCGGGTTGTCGCCGGCGTGCATCGCCGGGCGCAAAGTGCTCGCGAAGCTGCGATAACCGGCGGCCTGGGCCATCTCGACGTCGCGCCGGCCGTAGTCGACGGCCGGATGCCCGTACGGGGCCGCGAAGTCACGCACCTCGACCCCGAGCTCGGCCTCGATCTCGTTCTTGGAATCGACCAGTTCGCGCCGGGCCTCGTCGTCGCTCTGATCGGCCAGGCGCCGATGAGTCACCGTGTGCGAGCCGAACGCGAAGCCGGCCGCGGCCATCGCCCGACAGTCGTCCCAGGTCAGGTTGTCCGGCCGCCCGATCAGATCGGTGGTCACGAAGAACATCGCCGGCACGCCCAGTTCGCGCAGCGTCGGCACGACCACATCACGCCAGCTGGCATGCCCGTCGTCGAACGAAAGACAAAAGACAGGACCGTGCAGCGGTTGCCGCCCGGCCAGGATGGCGAGCGCGTCGTCCCAGCCGACGAGCCGGCCGTGCCGGCGGAACGTCAGCAGGTGGCGGCGCAAGTCGTTCGCGTACGCGGGAAGGACGTCGTGATAGAACGGGAAGAACAGTCCCGGCGTGCGCGGCAGCCGGCGGAAAACGCCCGTCGGCGCCAATATCCGGCCCTGCACGCGAGGCCGGGCGCGGAGCTTGCTGCGCAGCTCGAGCTCGTTCAGGCGCTTCCTGATCAGAGTCGGGGACTGCATGGGCACCCTCCGTGTCGCGGTCCTGCAACGACCCTGACAAAACCGGGGCGGCCCACGTCAGTAGCAATTGTCATTAGGTACGCGAAACTTCTTCACATCAATTTCGGGGCCCTTGCGGAATGCGTTACCGGCGGCGCATCATCGCCTTTCCTCCTTCACTCGCGGCGAGTTCCGCCGCCCCGGCCGGAGCTCCGGCCGGCCGTTCCGCTGCCTGACGCAGGCGAGGGATGACGATGCTGCGACTGCACCGCGTGGAGCCCACCGCCGAGCTCTGGGCCGAGCGCGCCACCTACGACGATCGCCTGATCTTCCACACCGAACCGTGGCTGCGCTTCGTCGCCGAGGCCCAGCGAGCCGAGCCCGTTCTCGCCCGTGTGACCGACGGCGAGCGCACCGTCGGCCACTTCACCGGCCTGCTCACGAAACGCTTCGGCCTGCGCATTCTCGGCAGCCCGATGGCCGGCTGGACCACGTCGTACGTCGGTTTCACGCTCGATCCGGCGGTGCCCCGCCGTGCCGCTTTGGAGGCGCTGATGCCGTTCGCCTTCAAGGATTTGGGCTGCGCCCACCTCGAGATCCGCGACCGCGGCCTGACCCCCGCCGACCTGGGCGGCCTGGGCCTGCGCTGGTCCGACGCCCCCACCGCCGTGATCGATCTGACCCCCGCCGAGGACGCGCTGTTCAATGGAATGGCCAGCGCCTGCCGCCGCAATATCCGAAAGGCGACAAAGACCGGAGTAACCATTGAGGAGGTTGTCGCCGACCCGACATTCGCCGCCGATTTCTACGACCAGTTACGCGACGTTTTCGCCAAACAGAACCTGGTGCCAACCTATTCGATCGAGCGCGTCCGCACTTTGATCCGCCACCTCGAACCGGCCGGCCACCTGCTGCTGCTGAGAGCCCGCGACCCCGAGGGCCGCTGCATAGCGACAGCCGTCCTGCCTTGGTACCACCGCACGATGTATTTCTGGGGCGGCGCCAGCTACCGCGAACACCAACATCACCGCCCCAACGAACTGCTCATCTGGTACGCCCTACGCTGGGCCAAATCCCACGGGGTAACCGAGTTCGACTTCGTAGGCGGCAACGCCTACAAATCCAAATACGGCACCACCGAGGTCCCCGTCCCTTGGGCCCGCCGTTCCCGTTCCCCTCTGGTGGCCACCCTGCGAGACGCCGCCAAACAGACCTACACCCTGAAGCAAAAAGCCACAGCCCGCCTGACAGGCGCACACTCCTAACCCAAGCGCTCGCGCAGAACCGCTGCGTTACTTGGTTTGCGGCGACGCGATGACCGCGCGCGAGTGGCCGAAGCTGCGCATTCGTGCAGGCCGGGAGTGTCGCCGGTGCCCGGTTGCTGCGCGGCGATGATATTTGGTGGGCGTGAGTGGCGGTGGGCTGCGTTTCTTGTGTACACGTGCGAGGGGCTCGGCGCTGCAGGCGAGAGCGAAGGCTGCGGGGCACGCGTTTGTTCAGCTGGTTCGGCGTGGGGATCGTGGGCGGTCAACGCCGAAGTGTGTTGAGGGCTGGCGCGGGCAACGCCGAGGCGTGTTGAGGAGGACAACCGCTGGTGGCAGGCTGACCGAAGTCCACGGGCGTGACCGTGCAATTCGCCGCCGTGGTCGACGGAGGTGAGGCGACGCCGGCTGTTACAGCCGTCAGAGACGGCCAGCGCGACCGGCACGGTGCGAACGCGCGACCCACCACCCAGGTCCGCCCGGGTGAGAGAGCCGCCCAGCTTCGTCCACAGCGCGGCAGCCAGACCACGAACCCGCACGGGTCTACGCAGCGAAACCATGCAATCAGAGAAGCGCCGACCACAACGCGACAGCAAGGTGAAGCCCGGCAAGGCCGGGCCCGAGGGTGAGCACGCAAGGCATGGTGACGGTTTTCAGCCTGGCGTGCTCACCCTCGGGCCCGGCCGTCCCAGCGTAAGAAAGCCCCGCCCACTCAGCCGCCAGGTCGGAGGAGGAGCGACCATCGTCGGGGTCTCGCATCCAGGCGACGGGACAGCGCCGGCACGCCAACGTCGCGATGCCGAGCAAGACTCGGGGCGGAGGCACAGAAAAGGCCCGCGTCTTTCTGCAGAATCTGCAAGAACTTGCGCGGCGAGGGTCAGGCGGCCGGGGTGTCGACCGGTCGGCCCTGCTGACGCGGTGCCTTGGCGGTCGAGTCGCGGACGACCAGCTCAGGCCGGAACAGGTACTCCGAGTGCGGCGCCCCATGCCCGTTGATCTCGTCCATCAGCGACCGAACCGCCGCCACCGCCATCGCCGTCACGGGCTGGCGCAGCGTGGTCAGCGGCGGATCCGTGAAGGCGATGAGCGGCGAATCGTCGAACCCGATCACCGACACGTCCCCCGGCACCGACAAGCCACGCCGGCGGACGGCTCGGATCGCGCCCAGCGCCATCAGGTCCGAGCCGCAGACCAGGGCCGTCGCGCCCATCGAGAGGAGGCGGTCGGCCGCCACCTCGCCTCCTTCGACACCGAACAGCGTGAGCGACACGTAGTCGTCCAGGTGGGCGTCGCCGATGCCCAGCTCGCGCTTCATCGCTTGGCGGTAGCCGGCCAACTTGCGCTGCACCGCGATGAACCGGTTGGGCCCCGAGATCATGCCGATGCGGCGGTGCCCCAGCGCCACCAGGTGCGTGACCGCCATGTCGCCGGCCAGGCGCTCGTCGCACGACACGAACGGCGCCTCGATGCCCTCGGCGTAGCCGTTCATCAGCACTATCGGCAGTGGCCTGTCCAGCAGGCGCTGGTAGCGGGCGTGGTCGGCCGTCGTGTCGGCCGACAGGCCGGCCACGAAGATGATCCCCGAAACCTGCCTGTCCAGCAGCATCTCGACGTACTCGTCCTCGGTCACGCCGCCCGGCGACTGGGTGCACAGCACCGGCGTGTAGCCCTGCTGGGCCAGCGTCGACTCGATCACCTGGGCGAAGGCCGGGAAGATCGGGTTGTCCAGTTCGGGCACGACCAGGCCGACCAGGCCGGCGCTGCGCTTGCGCAACCTTTCCGGCCGCTCGTAGCCCAGCACGTCGAGCGCCGTGAGCACCGCCTGGCGGGTCTCTTGGGACACCCCGGGGCGGTCGTTGATGACACGCGAGACCGTCGCCTCACTGACCTGGGCCTGACGGGCGATGTCGGCCATCCGTGCACGCATGCCGCCAACTCTAGTGGTGCGGCGTTTCGGAGGAGTTCCTGCAAGCTCTTCCATTAATTGCAAGTACTTGCTAACGTCCCCGCAACAAGCATGACACAGGTCGATGTCCCACGACCGCCCTCCACGCT
This sequence comes from Paractinoplanes pyxinae, assembly GCF_026626335.1. Taxonomy (GTDB): domain Bacteria; phylum Actinomycetota; class Actinomycetes; order Mycobacteriales; family Micromonosporaceae; genus Actinoplanes; species Actinoplanes pyxinae. The sequence continues at coordinate 305,400 of NZ_JAPNTZ010000011.1, forward strand.
GTGCTTATTCGCAGTTGACGATGCGACTTTCCGGCAATCTGTCCTGCCGCCACTGAAAGAACATGGAAGAAGACGACATGAACAAGACAGCCGCATCCCTGGCCGCTGCCCTGACATGCGCCTTGGCGCTCTCCGGCTGCGGGAGCAGCGACAGCCCGAGCGCCGGCGAGAAGGCCGAGCCTAAGACCAACGGTGAGCTGGTCATCTGGGCCGACGACAAGCGCTCGGCCGCCCTCAAGCCCTTCGCCGACAAGTTCGGCGCCGAGAACGGCGTCACCGTCAAGGTGCAGGCCATCAGCAAGGACCAGCAGACCACCTTCGTCACCGCGTCCCAGCAGGGCAGCGGCCCCGACGTGATGGTCGGCGCGCACGACTGGATCGGCAACCTCGTGCAGAACGGCGCCGTCGACCCCGTGCAGCTGTCGCCCGACCAGACGAATGGCCTCAACCCCAACGCGCTCAAGGCGGTCACCTTCAACGGCCAGACGTACGGGGTCCCGTACGCGATGGAGAATCTGGCCCTCATCCGCAACACCGACCTCGCCCCGAAGGCCCCTGCCACCATCGAAGACTTGATCACCGAGGCCACCAAGGCGAAGACCCCCGAGAAGCTCTGCCTGCAGGTCGGCCAGAACGGCGACGCCTACCACCTGTACCCGCTGTACTCGAGCGCCGGCGGCTACCTCTTCGGCACGAGCGCCAACGGTGACTACGACCCGAAGGACCTGGGCGTCGGCAAGCCCGGATCGGTCAAGGCGTTCCAGAAGATCGCCACGCTGGGCGAGAAGGGCGACAAGGCCCTGAAGCGCTCGATCACTCCGGAGAACTCGATCGCCACCTTCACCGCCAAGAAGTGCGCGTTCCTGGTCTCCGGCCCGTGGGCGATCACCGACGTCAAGAAGGCCAACATCAAGTACGACATCAGCCCCGTCCCCGGGTTCGCCGGTGGTCAGCCGGCACGCCCCTTCCTCGGCGTGCAGACGTTCTATGTCGCCTCGAAGGGCAAGAACAAGGCGCTGGCCCAGGAGTTCGTCACCAACTACGTGACCACGCCCGAACTGGCCGTCGCCCTGTACGAGGCCGAGCCGCGCCCGCCGGCCCTGACCGCCGCCTTCGACCAGGTGAAGGGCAAGGACGCCGACCTCGAGAAGTTCGTGACCGCGGGCAAGGACGGCCTGCCGCTGCCCGCCGTCCCCGAGATGGCCGCGATCTGGGACCCGTTCGGCAAGGCCGAGGCCGCCATCGTCGGCGGTGCCGACCCGGTCAAGACGATCACGGCCGCCGGCAAGACGATCTCCGCCGCGATCAAGTAATGACCGCCACGATGCTCGGCGGGCCTGCCACGCGGCAGGCCCGCCCGGCCCCGCCCGAGCCGGCGAAGTCGGTCGTCGGTCAGGTGGCGAAGGCCTTACTGCTGGGCCTGACCATCGCCATCGCGGTCTGGGCCGCCTTCCCCCTGATCGAAAACGAGATCTGGATCGGCCTGGCGATTCTCGTCGTCACCACGGCCGCCCTGCTCTATCTCTATCTGACCCCGCGCCACGTCCCGCTCAAATACCTGGCCCCCGGCACGATCCTGCTCATTCTTTTCCAGGTGTTTCCCGTGCTTTACACGGCGAGCACGGCCTTCACCAACTTCGGCGACGGTCACCGCGGTAGCAAGCAGGAGGCCGTCGTGGCCATTCAGACTGCTTCGGTCACGCAGGTCCCGGGTTCCCAGCAGTACGCGTTGACGGTGGCGACGACGGGCGATCCGGCCACCGGCCCGTTGGTCTTCCTGGTCACCGATCCGGCCACCCGCCAGGTCTCGGCCGGCAACGCCGACGGCCTGAAGGGCTTGCCCGCGGGCGAGGTCACTGTCGGCAGCACGGGCCGAATCACCGCCGCGAGCGGCTACACGATTCTCAACGCCGGTCAGGCCAGCCGGCGCAGCGCCGAAATCACCGCGTTGGCCGTCCCCACGAAAGGCGGCGCGATCCGTTCGTCCGGGCTTTCCCGCGCGTACGAAGGAAAAGCCGGCCGGGCCTTCGACGAGCGCTGCGATTGCATCCGCGACACCACGACCGGCCAGACGTGGACAGCAAACGAGAAGGTGGGCGCCTTCGTGGCGGCCGACGGCGATCGGCTGGCTCAGGGCTGGAGGGTGAGCGTCGGCCTCAGCAACTTCACGCGTGTGCTCACCGATTCCGCCATTGCCACCCCTTTCCTTCGTACGTTGGTGTGGAACTTCGCCTTCGCGCTGGCCTCAACCGGCGGCACCTTCGTCCTCGGGCTGTTGCTCGCGATGGCGCTTCACTCGCCACGTGTTCGCGGCCGCACCGCCTATCGTGTGCTGCTGGTCCTTCCGTACGCCATGCCGTCGTTCGCGATGCTGCTGGTGTGGCGGGACATGTTCAACACCGACTTCGGCCTCATCAACAACCTGTTCGGCAGCGACGTCGACTGGTTCGGCGGCAGCGCCTCGGCCCGTCTCGCCGTCATTCTCGTGCAGCTGTGGCTCGGCTATCCGTACATGTTCCTGGTGGCCACCGGCGCTCTGCAGGCCATCCCGCGCGAACTTTCCGAGGCGTCCCGGATCGACGGCGCGAGTGCGTGGGGCGGCTTCCGCCGGATCACCCTGCCGCTGCTCATGGTCGCGCTGACGCCGCTGCTCATCTCGTCGTTCGCGTTCAATTTCAACAACTTCAACGCGATCTATCTGACCACCGAGGGCGCGCCCTTCCCGGCCGACAACCCGGCCAACGGCGCCACCGATCTGCTCATCACCTACACGTACCGGATCGCTTTCGGCGGCGGGGGAGCGCAGTACGGCTACGCGGCCGCCATCTCCATCTTCATCTTCCTGATCGTGGCGGTCGTATCCGCGATCAGTTTCCGGCGGACTCGTCATTTGGAGGAGGTGCACGCGTGACCCGGTGGATTCAGCAGGTGGGGTGGCGGCATCTGGTGGGCGTGCTCGTACTGGCGTTCGCGATGGTGCCGATCGTGTTCGTCTTCTCGGCCGCGCTCAACCCGCTCGGCACTCTCTCATCGAGCGAGCTCGTGCCGACCGGCGCCTCGTTGGCCAACTTCACGAATCTGTTCGGGAACACGGCTTTCGGCCGCTGGTTCCTCAATTCGGTGGTGATCGCCTCGGTGTCGTCGATCGCCTCGGTCTTCATCTCGGCCCTGGCCGCGTACGCCTTCAGCCGCCGCCGTTTCCGCGGGCGCCGGGTCGGTCTGCTGTCGGTGCTGCTGATCCAGATGTTCCCGCAGTTCCTGGCGATCGTGGCCATCTTCCTGATTTTCTCGACGGTCACCGATCTGTGGCCGGCCATCGGCTTCAACACGTCCTGGGGCCTGATCCTGCTGTACCTCGGCGGCGCGCTGGGCGTGAACACGTGGCTGATGAAGGGTTTCTTCGACACGCTGCCGCGTGAGCTCGACGAGTCGGCCACAGTGGACGGCGCTTCGCACGCTCAGGTGTTCTTCCGCATTCTGTTGCCTTTGGTGGCGCCGATTCTCGCGGTCACCGCCCTGCTCGCGTTCATCGGCACGATCAACGAATTCCTGATCGCCAACGTCTTTCTCACCGACGCCGGCTCGAAGACGCTGCCGGTCGGCCTGTACGGGTTGGTGGCCGGCGAGCGCAACGCCAACTTCGGCATGTTCTGCGCCGGCACGCTGCTCACCGCCATCCCCACGGTCCTGGTCTTCCAGCTGTTGCAGCGCTACATAACCGACGGGCTGACGGCGGGGGCGGTGAAGGGATGATCCGGCGCCCGCATCACGACGGCAGCGAGCTGTACGTCAGCAATCCCGCCCCCGAGCTCGGTGACACGGTCAGCGTCTTCGTCCGGGTGCCCCGCGGCACCGGGGTGTCCCGCGTGCACATGCGCTGGGTGCGCGATGGCGAGCCGGTCTTCACCTCTCTGCAGGTCGACCGCCGGAAGGGAACGGACACGTGGTGGCGAGGTGAGCTCGAAGCACACAATCCCGTTACCCGCTACCGTTTCCTGCTCGGCACCACGAGCGGCGTGCGCTGGCTGACGGCGTTCGGGCTCACCGCGTACGACGTGCCCGACAGCACCGACTTCCAGCTCGTCGCCCGGCCGGGCGCACCGGCCTGGGCCCGTGACGCCGTGGTTTATCAGATCTTTCCCGACCGGTACGCCCGAAGCGCCGCCGCCGACCAGCGGGAGTTCCCGGACTGGGCGATCCGGCCGCCGTCGTGGGACGAGCCAGTGGCGCCCGGCCCCGACGCCACGCGGGTCGTCTACGGCGGCGACCTGGACGGCATCGCGCGGCGCCTCGACCACGTGACCGCCCTGGGCGCCGACACCGTCTATCTGACCCCGTTCTTCCCGGCCCGTTCCAACCACCGGTACGACGCGTCCGGCTTCGACCGGGTCGACCCGCTGCTCGGCGGCGACCGCGCGCTCGAACGGCTCACGTCGGCCGCCCGCGAGCGCGGCATCCGGGTGATCGGCGACCTCACCACCAACCACACCGGCGACACCCACCCGTGGTTCGCCGAGCGACCCGACTTCTACTACACCAAGCCGGACGGCGGGCACGTCTCGTGGCTCGACGTGCCCTCGCTGCCCAAGCTGAACTGGTCGAGCCCCGAGCTGCGCCAGGAGTTCCGCGGCATCGTCGGCAAGTGGCTGTCCGAGCCGTACGGGTTGTCGGGCTGGCGGATCGACGTGGCCAACATGACGGCCCGCTTCGGCGCCGACGACTGGAACCACGAGGTGGCCGCCCTGCTCGGCCGGGCCGTGCGCGACGCCCGCCCGGACGGCTTGCTGATCGCCGAGCACGGCCACGACGCCACCGGCGACCTCGACCGGGACGGCTGGCACGGCACCATGAACTACGCCGGGTTCACCCGCCCGGTGTGGTGCTGGCTGCGCGCCGAGTCCGTGCCGTTCGACGGCTTCCTGGGCCGGCCCGAGGAACTGCCGCGGCTGGGCGCCGAGTCCGTGGTGGCGACCATGTCCGCCTTCGCGTCGCAGATGTCGTGGCGTTCGTGGGAGGCGTCGTGGCTGCTGCTGGGATCGCACGACACGGCGAGGATCCGGACGGTCGTGGGCGACGCCGAGCGGCAGCACGTGGCCGCCGGCTTGCTGTTCACGCTGCCGGGCACGCCGATGGTGTTCGCGGGCGACGAGCTCGGGCTCACAGGCGGCGGCAACGAGTCGGCCCGCGTACCGATGCCGTGGAACCGCCCCGACACCTGGGACACCACCACGCTCGGCCGGTATCGCGACCTGATCGCCCTGCGCCGGTCCTCGCCCGCTTTGCGCAGGGGCGGCTTGCGCTGGGTGTACGCCGACGGCGACGCTCTCGTTTTCCTGCGGGAGAGCGCCGAGCAAGCCGTCCTCGTCGTGGCCACCCGCTCGGCCGGACAAATCGCCCTTAAGGGCCTCGTGCCGGGCGCAACCCTCGAGAACCTTTACGGCGGCGCGCAACCGCTGCACATTGAATCCGATGGTTCCACCGTCATCGATGGATCTGGCCCGGCCGTCATGGTCTGGGCTCTCCCGTAGAAGGGGACATAGTGGTCTCTCTCCAGCGGCGGTTGCTGGCCGCCGCCGTAACCCTGGCACTGCCGTTCCTGACGGCCGTACCGGCGCAGGCTGCCGACAAGAACAGCGACGCCGTCATCGCCCGGTGGGGCACCGACGAGCCCGCCGACAACGAGCAGTTCTATTTCGTGCTGCCCGACCGCTTCGCCAACGGCGACAAGGCCAACGACAAGGGCGGCCTGACCGGCGACCGGCTCGCCACCGGCCTCGACCCCACCGACAAGGGCTTCTATCACGGCGGCGACCTGGCCGGCGTCATCGACAAGCTCGACTACATCCAGGGCCTCGGCACCACCGCGATCTGGCTCGCCCCGGTCTTCAAGAACCGGCCCGTGCAGGGCACCGGCGACGACGTCTCGGCCGGCTACCACGGCTACTGGATCACCGACTTCACCCAGGTCGACCCGCACTTCGGCACGAACGCCGAACTCAAGAAGCTGGTGCAGCTCGCCCACAAGCGCGGGCTCAAGGTCTACCTCGACATCATCGCCAACCACACGGCCGACGTGATCCGTTACGCCGAGGCGAAATACGACTACATCGACAAGGCCACCAAGCCCTACAAGGACGCCCAGGGCCGACCGTTCGACGACCGCAAGGGTGAGTTCCCGAAGGTCTCGGCCAAGTCGTTCCCGTACACACCGGTCTTCCCGTCCGCGGCCGACAAGACGGTGAAGAAACCCGCGTGGCTGAACGACCCCACGATGTACCACAACCGCGGCAACTCCACGTTCGCCGGCGAGAACAGCGAGTACGGCGACTTCTACGGCCTCGACGACCTGTGGACCGAACGTCCCGAGGTCGTGCGGGGCCTGACCGACGTCTACGCCTACTGGATCGCCACCACCGGCATCGACGGCTACCGCCTCGACACCGTCAAGCACGTGAACCTCGACTTCTGGCCGCAGTTCAGCGCCGGCATCGAGAAGGCCGCCAAGAAGGCCGGCAAGCCCGACTTCTTCATGTTCGGCGAGGTCTACAGCGCCGACCAAGAGGTCGAGAGCACTTATGTACGCCGGGGCGGCCTGCCCGCCACGCTCGACTTCTCGTTCCAGGAGGCGGCCAAGGGCTTCGTGACCGGCGGCTCGGCCCAGGCCCTGGCTGACCTGTATGCGAAGGACGACCTCTACACCGCCCGCGACACGAACGCCGGCCGCCTCCCGACCTTCCTCGGCAACCACGACATGGGCCGCATCGGCTCGTTCCTCGAGAGTGACGGCACGGGTGACGACGCCCTGAAACGAGACCAGCTCGCGCACGAGCTGATGTTCCTCACCCGCGGCCAGCCCGTCGTCTACTCCGGCGACGAGCAGGGCTTCACCGGTCCGGGCGGCGACAAGGACGCCCGCCAGGACATGTTCGCGTCGAAGACCGCCGACTACCTCGACGACGACCTGATCGGCACCGACCGCACCCACGCGGTCGACAACTACAACACCGCGCACCCGATCTACCGCACGATCGCCTCGCTCGGCGCGCTGCGCAAGGCGAACCCGGCGCTGCGCGGCGGCGTCCAGGTGACCCGGCACGCGGCCGCGGGCCCGGGCGTCTTCGCCGCCTCACGCATCGACCCCAAGCAGCGCGTCGAATACGTGGTGGCGGCCAACAGCGCCACCACCGACCAGACCGTCACCATCGACACGTGGTCGCCGGGCGCCACCTTCACCGGCATCTACGGCACAACCGCCTCAGCGAAGGCCGAAGGCAAACTCACGATCACCGTGCCGCCCCTGTCGGCGGTTGCGTTCAAGGCGAACAAGGCCATCCCCGGTGAAGGAGCCGCGCCGACCGTCAAGTTCACCGAGCCCGGCACGGCCACCGTGGCCACGCGTACGAAGCTCGCCGCCGAGACCACGGGCGACCCGCTGGCCACGGTCACCTTCGCGGCGCAGGTCGGCGACGGGCCCTGGCAGCTGGTCGGGCGGGGCAAGAGCGCCTATCACGACCTCACCGGGCTGCCGGGCGGCACGACAGTGCGCTACAAGGCCGTCGTACGCGACAGCAAGGGCCGCCTCGCCTCGGCGAGCACCAGCATCAGGGTCGGCACGCCGGTCACCACGACCAGCCCCGACTACGCGGTGGTGCACTATCAGCGGCCGGCCGGCGGCTACGACGACTACGGGCTCTACGTCTTCGGCGACGTCGACCCGTCGATGACCACGACCTGGCCCGCCGGTCAGCCGTTCGCCGGCGAGGACGCGTACGGCCGGTTCGCGTACGTGAAACTCAAGCCGGGCGCCAAGAACGTCGGCTTCATCGTCGTGAGCAAGGACGGCGTGAAGGACGTCGAGGCCGACCGCGCCTTCGACCCGTCGCAGAACGGCGAGATCTGGCTCAAGCAAGGCGATCCGGCCGTCACCACGACGCCGCCTGCGGTCGAGCAGGACCAGAGCAAGGCGGTCATCCATTACCGGCGCGCCGACGGCGACTACTCGGGCTGGGGTCTGCACGTCTGGGGCGGCGCGGCCAATCCGACCGACTGGGCGTCGCCGCTGACACCGGTCCGCACCGACTCGTTCGGCGCCGTCTTCGAGGTGCCGCTCGCGGCCGGGGCGACAGCGCTCAACTACATCGTCCACAAGGGATATGAGAAGGACCTGCCGGACGATCAGCGGCTCACCTTCGCCGAGGGCGGGCACGAGATCTGGTTGCTGGCCGGCGTTTCGCCCCGCCTGGCGCCCGTCGTGAAGAAGACCGGAAGCGGAGGCGTCATCGACCTCACCAAGTCGACGGCCGTGTGGCTCGACCGGGGCACGATCGCCTGGCCGGCCGGCGGCGGCACCGACGGCAAGCGGTACGAGCTCGCGTACGCGCCCGGAGGCATCGGCATCGCCGGCGGCGAGCTGACCGGAACGTACGAGAAATTGCCTCTGACTTCGAGCGGCGGCCTCACCGACGCGCAGCGCGCCCGCTTCCCGCACCTGTGGCAGTACGACGCCTTCCGCCTGCCGAAGGGCGCCGACGCCAAGCGGATCCTGCGCGGCCAGATCGTCCTGACCGAGCGCGACGCGGACGGCAAGCTCCTGGCCGCGACGGGCGTGCAGACTGCGGGCGTGCTCGACGACCTGTACGCGACCGCGGCGGCCGGCGTCAAGCTGGGCCCGGTCGGCACCACGCTGTCGGTGTGGGCGCCCACCGCGCAGAAGGTTGAGCTGCAACTGTTCGACACGGCCGCCTCGAGCCCGCGCACCGTGGCCATGAGCCGCGACGACCGCACCGGCGTCTGGTCGGTCCGCGGCCCGACATCGTGGAAAGGCAAGTTCTACAAGTACGGCGTCACGGCGTGGCAGCCGGCGGCCGGGCGCATCGTCACGGCCGCCGTCACCGACCCGTACGCGCTGGGACTCTCGACCGACTCCAAACTGAGCCGGATCGTCGACCTGACCGACCCGGCGCTCGCGCCCACCGGCTGGAAGTCGTTGCGCAAGCCGGCCGCCGTGCCCTCGGCGAAAATCCAGATCTCCGAGCTGTCGGTACGCGACTTCTCGATCGCCGACAGCACGGTCCCGGCCGATCGCCGCGGCACCTATCTCGCGTTCGAGGGCAACGGCGCGGGCCGGCAGCACCTCGAAGCCCTGGCGAAGGCCGGAACGACCCACCTGCATCTGTTGCCGGTGTTCGACTTCGCGACCATTCCCGAGCGGCGGGCCGACCAGAAGCAGCCGCCGTGTGATCTGCCGTCGCTGCCGCCGGACAGCGAGGAACAGCAGAAGTGCATCGCCGAAGTGGCCGCCACCGACGGTTACAACTGGGGCTACGACCCTCTGCACTACACGGTTCCCGAGGGCGGCTACGCGGTCGACCCCGATGCCCGTACGAAGGAATTCCGCCGGATGGTGGCCGGCATCAACCGGGCCGGGCTCCGCGTGGTGATGGACGTCGTCTACAACCACACCTCGGCCGCCGGCACCGACCCGAACTCGGTGCTCGACCAGATCGTGCCCGGCTACTACCAGCGGCTGCTGGCCGACGGCACTGTCGCCAACTCCACCTGCTGCGCCAACACGGCCACCGAGAACGCGATGATGGGCAAGCTCGTCGTCGACTCGATCGTCACGTGGGCCCGGCAGTACAAGGTGGACGGTTTCCGCTTCGACCTGATGGGCCACCACCCCAAGGCCAACATCCTGGCCGTGCGGGCGGCGCTCGACCGCCTGACGGTGAAGAAGGACGGGGTCGACGGCAAGAGCATCAACCTGTACGGCGAGGGCTGGGACTTCGGCGAGGTGGCCGGCAACGCCCGCTTCGAGCAGGCGACCCAGGCCAACATGGCCGGCACCGGCATCGCCACCTTCAACGACCGGTTGCGCGACGCCGTGCGCGGGGGCGGGCCGTTCGACGAGAACCCGCGGGTGCAGGGCTTCGCCACCGGCCTGCTGTCGGCGCCCAACGGCGACCCGGTGAACGGAACCGAAGCGGAACAGCGCGCGCGGCTGCTGCACTACCAGGACCTGATCAAGGTCGGGCTGAGCGGCAACCTCAAGTCGTTCCGCTTCACGAACTCGGCCGGGACCGTCGTCACCGGGGATCAGGTCGACTACAACGGCTCGCCGGCCGGCTACACCGCGGCGCCGGGGGAGGCCATCACTTACGTCGACGCGCACGACAACGAGATCCTGTACGACGCGATGGCGTTCAAGCTGCCCGCTTCTCTGAACGCGACCGAGCGGGCCCGGGCCCAGTCGGTCGCCCTGGCCACCACGGCTCTCGGGCAAGGCGCCGGGTTCCTTGCCACCGGCTCGGAACGGCTGCGCTCGAAGTCGCTGGATCGCAACTCGTTCAACTCGGGTGACTGGTTCAACGAGATCCAGTGGGACTGCGCCCAGGGCAACGGCTTCGGTCGTGGTCTGCCACCCGCCGCGGACAACGCGGACAAGTGGGTTTTTGCGCGGCCGCTACTCGCTGATCCCGCGCTGGTGCCGTCGTGCGAGGCGGTCGCCCTGTCCGACGCCCGGTATCAGGAACTGCTGAAGATCCGCGGCTCGTCGCCGGTCTTCGGCCTGCCGACCGCCGCCGAGGTGCAGAAGAGGATGGCGTTCCCGCTCTCCGGTGCGGCCGAGACCCCGGGGGTCGTCACGATGACCCTGGACGGACGGGGAATCGACCGCACCTGGAAGTCGGTGACCGTGATCTTCAACGGCACCTCGGCGGCCACCACCCAGACCGTCCCGGCGCTGGCCGGTAAGGCGGTCGCCCTCCACCCGGTGCAGCGGAACTCCGCCGATCCACTGGTCCGCACATCCTCGTACGCGAAAGGAACTGGCACCTTCACCGTGCCGCCCCGCACCACGGCGGTGTTCGTGCAGAGCTAGATGACGGAAACGGCCGCGGATCGTCGCATCAGATCCGCGGCCGGCTCCGGCCTCCCCAGGTGATAGCCCTGCGCGTACCGGCAGTCCATGGCGGCCAGCAAAGCCAGCTGCTCCTCGGTCTCGACCCCTTCGGCCACCACCTTGAGGCCGAGAGTGTGCCCGAGCTGCAGCACGGCGCTCACCAGTTGCTGCTGACGTTCATTGCCGGCCAGCCCGGTGATGAAGGACCGGTCGACCTTGAGCACGTCGACCGGGATGTCGCGCAGATAGCCCAGCGACGAGTACCCGGTGCCGAAGTCGTCGATCGCGATGCGTACGCCGAGCTCGCGCAGTTCCTCGAGCCGGGTCGCCGTGACGGCCAGGTCCCGCATGAGGACCGTCTCGGTCAGCTCCAGCACCAGGCTTTCCGGCGGCAGGCCGGTGCTCGCCAGCGCGTAGGCCACCCGGTCGGTCAGATCCGGCACCTCCAGGTTGGCCGCCGACAGGTTGACGCTCACCCAGGCCGGCGCGGACTCGGGCGCCGTCCGCTGCCATTCGCGGACGAGCCGGCAGGCCTCGTTCAGCATCCAGCGGTCGATCTCGGTGATCAGCCCGGTCTCCTCGGCCAGCGGGATGAAGGCCCCCGGCGGCTGGAGTCCCCGCTCGGGATCGGCCCAGCGCACCAGCGCCTCGACGCCGCGGGTGCGCCGGGTTGCCACCTCGACCACCGGTTGCAGGTCGACCCGCAGCTCGCCCCGGTGCACCGCGTCGCGCAGCCGGGACTCGCTGTCCAGCCGATCCAGCAGCTGCTCGTGCATCCTGGTCTCGAACACCTGGTAGCAGGCTTTGCCGCGGGCCTTGGCGGCGTACATGGCGACGTCGGCGTTGCGTAGCACCTCGTCCGCGTCGCCGTAGCGGTGCGCGGCCGGCACCACGCCGATGCTCACGCTCACCGCCGCCTCCCGGCCGTGCAGCAGGAAGGGCTCGGCCAGCGTGTCGATGCAGGCCTGGGCCAGCTCGGTGGCGACGGCCGGGTCCGCGTTCTCGAGCAGTACGGCGAACTCGTCGCCGCCGAGGCGGGCCACCGTGTCGAGCGGGCGCAAGGCCGCCGTCAGCCGCTCGGCCGCGGTGCGCAGCAGCAGGTCGCCGGAGTTGTGGCCGAGGCTGTCGTTGACCTTCTTGAACCCGTCCAGGTCGAGGTAGAGGACGGCGGTGTTCTCGCCGGTCGCCCGGGCCCGGGCCATCGCGTGCTCGAGCCGGTCGAGCAGCAGCTTGCGGTTGGGCAGCCCGGTCAGCGCGTCGTGCAGGGCCTGGTGGCGCAGGTCGTGCTCGAGGGCGCGCTGGCGGGTCACGTCGCGCAGCACCACCACGCCGCCGATTCGCCGGTCCTCCTTGGTGATCGGGCTGACCGTGTACGCGACCCGCACCGAACTGCCGTCCGGCCGTTGCAGGGTCACCTCGGCCGCCTCGTGCGCCTCCGGCAGCAGTGCGCTCGCCTCCCGCTCGAGCAGGCCGTCGACGCCGAGCCCGGTGATCCGCCCGGCCGCCTCGTTGGCGAACGTGATCCGCCCGCGCGCGTCCACCCCGCAGATGCCCTCGCCCGCGTTGGCCAGGATGCGGTCGGTGTACTCCTTGGCCAGGATCTCGCGGGCCGACTGCTCCAGGCGTACGGCCATGTCGTTGAACGCGTCGCCCAGCCGCGAGATCTCGTCGCGCCGGCCCAGCGCCACCCGCTGCGAGAGGTCGCCGTCGCGGATGCTCTCGACCGCGCCGGTCAGCGCGCGGATCCGGCGGGTGATCGACTCGGCCGTCACCACGCCCAGCGCCAGCACGAACAGGATGCAGAGCACGCCGACGACCAGGATGACGATCTCGGCGTCCCCGGTGGCCGCCTCCATCTGCTCGTAGAGCGGCGTGTACTCGAGCACCACCGCGCCCAGGATCGTGCCGCCCGCGCCCACCACGGGCACCACGACCTGCCGGATGCCCTCGGGATAGTCGTCACTCGTCTCGACGAACACCCGCGAGCGGCCGTCGGCGATGGTCCGGCCGATCTCGTTGCCGGTGTCGTGGTCGAACACCGTGCCCACGTTCTCGGGGATGGCGTCGGCCAGGATGTGTTTGCCCGTGTCGACCACGACGACGTCGCGGTCCTGCAGCTCGCTCAGGCGTTCGAGGTAGGCGGCGAGCGCGGCCGGCTGGTCGATCAGCGCCGGTGGCTTCTCGTCGGGGGTGTCCACGGCCAGGCCGTAGGCGACGTCCTTGGCGATGCCCCGGGCCACCTGCTCGGCCTCGGTGATCGCCGCCTTGCTGGTCGTCTCGGCGTCGGCGTGCAGAACGACGGCGCCGGTCACCGCCACCATGGCGGCCACCGTCAGGAAGCCGCCGAGCAGCTTCTGCCGGACGTTCACCCTTTCCTGATCGGCGCGGTTTCCGACCTCATGAGCGTTCTTCCGGCCGCCGCCGGGGTAAACGGATCGGTCATGGAACAGCTGCAGTGGCTCGCCGTGGTGAGGCACGGCCAGAGCACCGGAAATGTCACCGCCCAGGACGCCGAGACGGCCGGCATCGAAGAGATCGACATCCCCGAGCGGGATGCCGATGTGCCGCTCAGCGATCTGGGGCGCGAGCAGGCCAAGGCGGTCGGCACTGTGCTCGCCGAGGCCGCCCCGGACGTCGCCATCGTCTCGCCGTACCTGCGCACCCGGCAGACCGCCGAGCTGGCGCTGGCCGGCTTGGACGTGCCGATGGTCGTCGACGAGCGGCTGCGCGACCGGGAGCTGGGCGTTCTCGACCTGCTGACCGCGTACGGCGTGCAGCAGCGGCTGCCGGGGGAGGCGGCCCGGCGCGCGCGGCACGGCAAGTTCTACTACCGCCCGCCCGGCGGCGAGTCGTGGGCCGACGTGCTGCTGCGGCTCCGCGCCCTGCTGCGTGAGCTGCGGGAGGACCACCCGGGCGGCCGGGTGGTGCTGGTGGGGCACGAGGCGATCGTGTTGCTGGTGCGCTACCTGGCCGAAGGGCTGAGCGAGGCCGAGCTGATGGAGATCGCCCACGAGACGACAGTGGCCAACTGCTCGATCAGCAGCTGGCGCCGCGAGGACGGCGAGCTGCGGCCGGAGCTGTTCAACTCCGTCGAGCACCTGCACGCCGAGGGCACCCCGCCGACCAAGCAGGAGGACGTCGATGACGAGCCGGTCTGAGGAACGGGTCATCACTCTGCGGGTGCTGCGCGACTGGCCGCTGCCCGACCCCGAGGGCAGCAAGGAGGCCCGGGGCACGGTGCTGGTGGTGGGCGGCTCCAAGTTCACCCCGGGCGCGGTCCTGCTGGCCGGCGAGGCCGCGCTGCGGGCCGGCGCGGGACGGCTGCAACTGGCCGTGGCGGAAGAGACGGCAGTGCAGTTGAGCATCGCGGTGCCCGAGGCCAAGGTGGTCGGGTTGTCGCAGTCCGACAAGCTGCTGGAGCTGGCCGAGCAGGCGGACGTGATCGCGCTCGGCCCGGGGCTGGACGACATCGACGAGACGACCAAGCTCATGCGGGACGTGCTCGGCGCGGCCCGGCCCGAGACCGGCGTGGTGCTCGACGCGTACGCCCTGGGCGCGCTCAGCAAAGACCCGGGCCTGCTGCAGCTGCGGCGGGCCGTGCTCACCCCGAACGTGGTCGAGGCGGGACACCTGCTGGGCCGCGACCCCGGCGACGACCTGGCGGCCGCGGCGGCCGAGCTGGCCGGCAAGTACAAGGCGGTCGTCTCGCTGTACGGCCACATCGCCACGCCCGACGGCCGGGCCTGGGTCGAGGAGAGCGGCGACGCCGGGCTGGGCACCTCGGGCAGCGGCGACGCCCGGGCCGGGATCGTCGCCGGGCTGCTGGGCCGCGGGGCCGACCCGGCCCAGGCGGCCTGCTGGGGCGCGTACGTGCACGCGGTGAGCGGCCAGCGGCTGACTCCCCGGCACGGCCGCACCGGCTTCCTGGCCCGCGAGCTGGTGAACGAGGTGGCCCGCACGATTGCGACGGTCTGAGCCGGGTACGCGGTGTCATACCCCCGACACGGAAAGGAAGATCCGCATGACCACCGCACGCGAGATCATGACCCCGGACGCCACCTGCGTGGGTGAGAAGGAGTCCCTGGCCGACGCCGCCCGCAAGATGGCCGAGCTCGGGGTGGGCTCGCTGCCCATCTGCGGCGAGGACAACCGGCTCAAGGGCATGCTGACCGACCGCGACATCGTCGTGAAGGCCCTCGCCCAGGGCCGTGACCCGGCCACCTGCACCGCCGCCGAGCTGGCCCAGGGCAAGCCGGTGACGATCGGCGCCGACGACGACACCACCGAGATCCTGCGCACCATGTCCGAGCACAAGGTGCGCCGCCTCCCGGTGATCGACGGCCACCAGCTGGTCGGCATCGTGGCGGTCGCCGACGTGGCCCGCGCCCTGCCCGACCGCCCGGTCGGCGACCTCATCGACGCGATCAGCGAGTGACTGCTACCGATGGATGAAGGGCAGCCGAACATCCGGCGCAGCCCGTACTGAGGCGGTCGTGCCCCTGATAGACCGAGGGGCATGACTGTCCCATCGAGCGGGATCGACCGCCGGTCGGTCCTGCTTCTCGCCGGCGCCGGCGTGGCCGGAGCCGCCGTCGCCGCCCCTGCCGCGGCCGCCGCGTCCACTGTCTTCCAGCACGGTGTCGCCTCCGGCGATCCGACTCCCGGCGGCGTGCTGCTGTGGACGCGGGTCACCACTTCGCAGACCGGCCCGGTCACGGTCAGCTGGCAGGTCGCAGCCGACGCGTCGTTCTCGGCCGTGCTGCAGTCCGGCCGCGTGATCACCGGCCCTGAGCGCGACTACACGGTGAAGGCCGACATCGCTGGTCTCGCCGCGGGTACGACGTACTGGTACCGCTTCGGGTTCGACGGCGGCTGGTCGGCGACCGGGCGGACGATGACCGCGCCGGCCGCCACCGACGCCATCACCCGGCTGCGGATGGGCGTCGTGAGCTGCGCCAACTGGGAGGCCGGCTACTTCGCGGCGTACCGGCACCTGGCCGCCCGCGGCGACCTCAACCTGGTCGTGCACCTCGGCGACTACCTCTACGAGTACGGCTCGGGCCAGTTTGACGCGGGCGGCAAGGTCGTGCGGCCCACCGAGCCGGCCGGCGAGACGCTGACGCTGGCCGACTACCGCACCCGGCACGCGCAGTACAAGACCGACCCTGACCTGCAGGCGCTGCACGCCTCGGTGCCGTGGATCATCACCTGGGACGACCACGAGGTCGCCAACGACATGTGGAGCGGGGGCGCCGAGAACCACACCCCGGGCGCCGAGGGCGACTTCGCCGCGCGGGTGGCTGCGGCCCGTCAGGCGTACGCGGAATGGATGCCGGTCCGGCTGGCCGAGGACGGGCACATCTACCGGCGGCTGCGCTACGGCACGCTGCTCGAGCTGTCCATGCTCGACCTGCGCACCTACCGCTCGGAACAGGCGAGCGGCACGACCGTCGACGACCTGGGCCGCACGATCACCGGCGCGGCCCAGATGAGCTGGCTGCTCGACGGCCTGACCACCTCGACCGCCGCCTGGAAGCTGGTCGGCAACCCGGTGATGATCTCGCGCCTCGACGTCGGCGCCCTGCCGGCCTGGCTGCTCGGGCCGCTCGGGAAGCTGATCGGTGTGCCGCAGAACGGGCTCGTGCTCAACGCCGACCAGTGGGACGGCTACAACGCCGACCGTGAGCGCCTGGTCGGCACGCTGCGTGTCAGCCGTACGAAGGACGTCGTCTTCCTCACCGGCGACATCCACACCTCGTGGGCCAACGAACTGACGACCAAGAGCACCGGTACGGCCAATCCGGCCGCCGCCGAGTTCGTTGTTCCGTCGGTGACGAGCGACAACATCAACGACTTCCTCGGCACGAGCGCCGGCGGCCCGCTGAGCGTGCTCGCCGCCTCGCTCCTCCGCGCCACCAACCCGCACGTCAAGTGGGTCGAGACCGACGGCCACGGCTTCGGCGTGCTCGACGTGACCACCGCCCGCTGCCGCATGGACTGGTACCACCTGGCCGACCGCACCAAGCGCGACACCACCGCCAAGTGGGTGCAGGGCTGGTCGGTCGCCCGGGGTTCCTCCAAGATCCGCAAGGAGTCCGCACCGTCATGAAGCGCCTGATCGCCCTCTCGCTGCTGGCCGCCACGATCGTGGCGCCGGCCGCTCCCGCCGCCGCTTCCGCCGCGTCGTCGTGCGCCCCTGGCGTGCGCGCGGTGTCCTACAGCGACGCCCTCGACAAGGCCGTGCGCGACGGCGTCACGGTGGGCGGCCTCTCGGCGCTCGCCTGGGACGGCCGTACGAAGTCGTGGGCGACCGTCGTCGACAACCGCAACGCCGAACCGTCCCGCGTCTGGTTCTTCCGCGACCCGGCCCACCCGCGGCTGGTCGGCGCCCCGCTGGTGCTGCGCAAGGCCGACGGCACCCCGTACGACGGTGTCACGGCCGACAACGAGGGCCTGGTGATCCTGCCCAACGGCGACCTCGTGGTCAGCTCCGAGACCGAGCCCGCGATCCGGATTTTCGGCCGCAACGGCGTCGAGAAGGCCTCGCTGCCGGTGCCGGCCCGGTTCGCCCCGGCCCCGGCCGGTGAGGCCACCGCCAACGCCACCCTGGAGGGCCTGACCATCACCCCGGACGGCGACCGCATCATCGCCGCCATGGAGGGTGTGCTCACCGGTGAGACCGCCCACCGCTTCCTCGTGTACGACCGTGGCCGCCACGGCGCCTGGAAGCTGACCCGGCAGATCCTCTACCGCGCGGACACCGGCCTCCGCGTTCCGGAAGTGGCCGCGTACGGGAAGAACTCGCTTCTCGTCATGGAGGCGGGCTTCACCGCGGGCGTGGGCAACACCGTCAAGCTGTACGCGGTGAAGGCCCCCGGCCGGGACAAGAAGCTCGTGGCCGACCTGGTGAACTGCCCGACCCTGGGCGCCACCGCCAAGCAGCCCCAGCCCAACCCGCTGCTGGACAACTACGAGGCCATGGCCCTGGTGCCGATCCGCCACGGCTACCGGATCCACCTGCTCAGCGACGACAACTTCGGCGCCACTCAGATCACCCGCCTGCTCACGCTGGACGCCCGCCTCTAGACAGCCTCGCGAACGGCGTCGCCTCATCTGGGGCGGCGCCGTTCTCTGCGTCACAATCGGTTGTGGAGATCGCGATCGGGAGGCGTAGTGTACGAAACAGTTTCGTTTCGCAGAGCTGACATCACGGGGGGCCACCATGGCTGAGCAGGCGCGATCCGCCTCGCCGGCCGCACGTGGCCGCCGCCTCGACAGCGACCGTGAGCAGGCGATCCTGCGCGCGGCCTACGAGTTGCTCGGCGAGACGGGCTACCAGGGACTCCGGGTGGACGCGGTGGCCGCCCGGGCGCAGGCGAGCAAGGCGACCCTGTACCGGCACTGGCCGACCAAGGCCGAGCTGGTCACCGACGCCGTCCGCGCGTGCAAGGCCGTCGACGGGCCCCTGCCGGACACGGGGACGCTCCGCGGCGACCTGCGCGCCTGGTTCTGTGACATCGCCACGATGATCAGCAGCGAGGAGGGTCCGCTCCTGGCCGGGCTGTTCATGGCGCTGCACACCGATGAGGAGCTCGCGGCGCAGCTGCGCCAGATGCGTGAGTCCAAGATCCCGCTCGCGGAGGCCATCTGCGCGCGGGCCGTGGCTCGCGGTGAGCTGAAGCCCGGCTACGACGTCGGGCTGATCGACGAGATCGTGCCGGCCGTCATCTTCATGCGGCGGTTCGCCCTGGGCGAGCCGCTTGATGAAGCCTTCCTCGACCACCTCGTCGACGACATCATCCTGCCCCTGCTCAATCGCTAATTCACTTCCAGCAAGGCCTCTTGGGGGATCTCCATGTCCACATCGACTTCTGCTACCTCCGTTCCGCCGGATATATCGCCTAAGTCGCGAAACCGGTGGCTGGCGTTGGCCGTCATCGCCGTCTCCCAGCTGCTGATCGTGCTCGACGCCACGATCGTCAACATCGCCCTGCCGACCGCCCAGGCCGACCTGAACATCAGCGACGCCAACCGGCAGTGGATGGTGACCGCGTACACCCTGGCCTTCGGCGGCCTGCTGCTGCTCGGCGGCCGCATCGCCGACTTCACCGGCCGCAAGCGGGCCTTCATCATCGGCCTGCTCGGCTTCGCCGCCGCGTCCGCGCTGGGCGGCCTGGCCACCAACGCCGAGACGCTGTTCGCGGCCCGAGCTTTGCAGGGCGCATTCGGTGCGCTCATGGCGCCGGCGGCTTTGTCGCTGCTCACGGTCACCTTCACCGAGGCCCGGGAGCGGGCGCGGGCCTTCGGCGTGTACGGGGCCATCGCCGGCGGTGGCGGCGCGGTCGGCCTGCTGCTGGGCGGTGTGCTGACCGAGTACGCCTCGTGGCGCTGGACCCTGCTGGTCAGCGCGCCCATCGCGATCGTGGCCGCCGTCGCCGCCGTCCGTTTCGTCGGCGAGAGCCGGGCCGAGGGCAACACCCGCTACGACCTGCCCGGAGCGTTCACCTCCACTGTGGGTCTGGTCGCTTTGGTGTACGGGTTCACGAAGGCCAGCGAGGACGGCTGGAGCTCACCGGTCACGATCGCCTGGCTGGTCGCCGCCGTGCTGCTGCTCGTCTCGTTCGTGGTGATCGAGCTGCGCAGCTCGCATCCGCTGCTGCCCATGCGGGTGCTGCTCGACCGCAACCGCGGTGGCGCCTTCCTGGCCTCGCTGCTGATCGGCTCCGGTCTGTTCGGCATGTTCCTGTTCCTGACGTTCTACATGCAGCTCACCCTCGGCTACTCGGCCCTGATGAGCGGCGTCGCCTTCCTGCCCTTCACGTTCGGCATCATCGCCGGCGCGGGCGTGGCGGCCCAGATCCAGACCCGTTTCGGCCCCCGCATCCTGATGACCGGCGGCCTGCTGCTGGCCACGATCGGCATGGTGATGCTGACCCGGATCGGCGTCGACACCAGCTTCTGGACCCACGTGCTGCCGGCCGAAATCGTGCTGAGCCTCGGCATGGGCATCACCTTCGGCCCCATGTCCAGCACCGCCCTGTTCGGGGTGGCCGACCACGACGCCGGCGTGGCCAGCGCTCTCATCAACACCACTCAGCAGATCGGCGGCTCCCTGGGCACGGCCCTGCTGAACACCATCTTCACCTCGGCCGTGGCCGCGTACATCACCGACCACCGCAGCCAGATCACCAACCCCGACCAGCTGCCGGCCCTGCAAGGGGTGGCCACCGTCCACGGCTACACGGTCGCCTTCTGGGTGAGCGCCGCCCTGATCGGCCTGTCCGCAGTCCTGGCCTTCGTCCTGATCCGAGCCAAGCGCGAAGAGGTCGCCGCGGCCCCCGGAGTCCCGGTCGGCGTCTGATCACCAACCGCCCGCCGGGGATGCGATGACGCCTCCCCGGCGGGCGGCTCCGTCGGTAAATCGGTGGAACGGCCTCGCTCGGCGGCGCTAACGTGCCGGTCAATCCAGTTGAGGCGGTCCCTTGTACATCCTGTGAGCTTTTTCGTCGCTCGCGCGTCGCGCCTTTGTGATGCGCTTCTTCAGGCTGCGGATTTCTCACAGGAACCGGTGTTTCTTCGTGCTCGAGAACTGGACAGTTCTGCCTACCCGCCTGCCGCTTGTCGTCCGTCGCTGCCACGCGTGCGGGGCCGAGCGGTTCCGGGCCGGCGGCGAATTTCGTGTCAACGCCAACCACAAGCTGCTCGACGTCTGGCTGCTCGCGCTCTGCGTCCGCTGCGACGAGACCGTCAAGCTCTCCGTTCTGGAGCGCGTGACAGTCCGTTCTGTGCGACCCGACCTCCTCGATCGGTTGCACGGCAACGATCCGGCGCTGGCCGCGGAGGTGCTTCAGGACGCGGTCGTGCGGCGCCGGAACCGGGTCGCCCTCGACTGGGACGACGCCTGGCGCCTCGACACCGGCCGGTCGGGGCCGCCGGACGCCGAGGTGCTTGACGTCGCGGTCCGCTTCACCGCCCGCATTCCGGTGCGGCCGCTGCGGCTGATCGCCGAGGGCTGCGACCTGCCCCGGGCCGAGGTGGAAAGGCTGGTCGAGGCCGGGAAGGTCGTCTCGGCGGTGCGGCTGACCGGCAAGGTCACCGGCAGCTTCACCTTCACCTTGAAGCGCGACTGACGCGCAGGCCGTCGAGGAAGACGGCCAGGACGCGCTGGTTGTGCTCGGGCGGGAGGCCGGGGACCGGGCGGCACAGCTGGGTGATGGCGTGCAGCAGGTCCTCGGCGTCGAGGTCGTCGCGGATCGTGCCCGCGGCGACCGCCGCCTCGAGCAGGGCGGCCAGGGCGGGGCCGAGGCGCTGCAGGAAGTAGGCGGGCAGGCCCTCGAAGGCCGGGTCGCCGGAGTGCAGCGCCGAGGCCAGCCCGCGCTTGGTCGCCAGCAGCTCGGCAAAACGCCGGATCCACTCGGTCAGTGCCTCGGCCGGCTCGTGCTGGGCGCTGAGCGCGGGACCGGCGTCGGCCACGGCGTCGATGTTGTTCTCGACCACGGCCACGACCAGCTGGGAGCGCTGGGGGAAGTGCCGGTACATCGTGCCGACCCCGACGCCGGCCCGGTCGGTGATCTCTTTGGCCGGCGCGTCGACCCCGGAGGTGGCGAAGACCGCATTGGCCGCCTCCAGCAGCGCCTGGACGTTGCGCTGGGCGTCGGCACGGCGGCGCGGCCCTTGATCCTGCGTCACTGACTTCCCCTCTTGCTTAAGCGGAAAGGCTTTCCGTATGCTTCCGGAAAAGCTTTCCGCTTAACTGTAGGGCAGGGAGATCCCATGCACCACCGCACCCTCGGCCGCACCGGCATCCAGGTCAGCCCCTATGCCCTGGGCGCGCTGATGTTCGCCACCTCGATGGGCAACACTCCGGAGGAGTCCGGCCGCCTGCTGCACCGCGCCCTCGACGCGGGCATCAACTTCATCGACACCGCCGACGCGTACGCCGATTCCGAGGACGTCGTCGGCCGGGCCCTGGCCGGGCGGCGGGACGAGGTGGTGCTGGCCACCAAGTTCGGCCGCCCCACCGGCCCGGGCGTCAACCAGCAGGGCGCGTCCCGGCGCTGGATCGTCTCGGCTGTCGAGGCCTCGCTGCGCCGCCTGCGTACGGACTACATCGACCTCTACCAGCTGCACCGCCCCGACCCGGCCACCGACGTGGAAGAGACGCTGGCCGCCCTGACCGACCTGATCAGCAGCGGCAAGGTGCGCGCGATCGGCGCGTCGGGCAGCACTGCCGCGAGCATCGTCGACGCGCAATGGGTTGCCGAGCGGCGCGGGCTGGCCCGCTTCCACACCGAGCAGCCGGTCTACTCGCTGCTCAACCGGGGCATCGAGCGTGAGGTGCTGCCGACCCTGCAGCGCTTCGGCATGGGCACGCTCGTCTGGGGCCCGCTCGGCCAGGGGCTGCTGACCGGTCGCGTACGGAAAGATCAGGGCAACGACCTGAAGCGGGGCGGCCTGCTGCGGCACGTGAGCGACGAGAGCCGGCTCGACGTGGTCGAGAAGCTGATCCCGCTGGCCGCTGAGGCCGGGCTGCCGCTGAGCCACCTGGCCATGGCCTTCACCGTCGCCCATCCCGGCGTCACCAGCGCGCTGATCGGCGTACGCACCGAGCAGCACCTCGACGCCCTGATCGACGGCCTCGACGTCACCCTTGCCGACGACGTCCTGGACCGGATCGACGAGATCGTCCCGCCCGGCGCCGACATCGGCCAGCTCGATCAGGCCGTTCAGCCGCCGCCCCTGCAAGACCCCGGACTGCGCCGGCGTCCGTGGGCGAGCCGGGCCGTCACCGAGCGGAAACCGGCTGCCTGAGAATCGTGCGCCGCTTCTCGGGGGCGACCTTGCGCGGGTCGCTGAGATAGATCTCGTGGTGCCGGCCGGTCATCGTGAGGCCGTTGGCCGGGATGAATTCGTCGTGCAGCCGGGCCAGGGTCTCGGTCTCGTCGTCGTACGAACCGACGTGCAGGGTCTGTACGCATCGCCCCTCGGCCAGCGACTCGAGGCGCACCTCGGCCAGGCGCTCCGGCGCGCTCTTGGCCGCGACCTGATCAACGGCCTCGGCGAACATGGCGTCGTCGATCCAGTCGGGCGTCATGATGAGCAGCGTCCAGTCCCATTGCGACTTGTCGCGTGCGCTGGTGAAGGCCTTCATGTCGTCGGCCCACCACAGGCCCTCCAGCGGCATGACGACGTAGTCGCGGCCCAGCTTCTGCTTGCTGGCGAACTTCAGCTTGTACGCCACCGGGTACAGCGCCTCGGTCGCCCCCGCGAACGAGGCGCTGGTGTTGGGGTCGCCGTGCCCGTCGATCATCAGATAACGCAGCTCGGGCACGTCCACAATCTCGAAACGGCCCTTGGGGGCGCGGTAGACGTCGAGCTCTTTCTTGAAGTCGGTCTTCTCCACGATGCCTCCGGCCGGTCGCACGACGACGCCCTCCCCGGCAGCCGAGGAGGGCGATCGTAACCAATCAGATGATGCTGTAGGTGTTACCGGAGCCGGGAACCTGGGCCGGGACGCCCTTGCGGGCCCGCTCGGCCTTGCGGGCCACGTCGAAGATGTCCCACAGCGCGCTCAGGACGAAGGCGATGATGATGGCCAGCGAGACCCAGCCGCGCAGGTCGACGTCGGCGTTGGCGAAGCCGGGGAAGTCCGGGTTGATGAACTTGTCGGCGGCGAGCAGGTAGACCACGACGGCGGTGGTGGCCGCGGACAGGGCGGCGTTCACCACGGCGACCGGGCGGGTCCACCGGCCGAGGCGGTAGACCCATACGGCCCACACACCCTTGAGCGCGAACAGCACGATCAGCGCGGGCCACCAGAACGTCCAGTTGGCCGGGTCGAGCAGGGGCACGTCGGTGAACGTGAACTGCTGGAGCACCAGGGCGACGGTCACCAGCACCGGCCAGAGCAGGTTGGCCCCCAGCTCGACCCGCGACAGGGCGCCCGCCTCGTAACGGGGGAGCTTGGCGAGGGTCCACGGGACGTTGAGGTCGTCCTTGCCGGCGCCGGTGCGCTCGACGATCCAGAAGCCGAGTGTCGTCCAGAAGCACATGTGGACGCCGACGGTCAGGATCGCACCGATCGCCGCGCCGATGACGGTGCCCACGGTGGCGTCGTCCTGGAAGACCTCGATGACGGCGACCACCACGACCACGATCGGCAGCACCGTGGTGAGCAGCATCAGCAGCGAGCGGCGCCACACCCCGTACAGCTCGGGACCGATCAGATAGTTCGATCTGCCCGCGTAGCTGTCGGCCAGGCGGTCGGGATCGCCCAGCTCGAGCAGCGTGCGCTCGATCGCGGCGTCGCGGGCCTCGCCCGCCTCGACCCGGGCGTCGACCGCGTCGTCGATGGAGGCGCGCAGCTCGCGGTCGATGTCGGAGCGCTGCTGCTCGGGCACGCGGCGCAGGGCGGTGAAGACGTAACGGTCGACGAGGGTGGTCATTTGTCGCTCCCGGGGGTCGTGACGGAGTCGGCGGAGAGGTCGGTCATGGCCTCGTCGAGACGGGACCACTCGGTGCGCAGGGCGTCGGCGACCGCGTTGCCCTGATCGGTGGTGGTGTAGAACTTTCGCGGCCGGGCCTCGTCGGTGTTCCAGGCGCTGGTCAGCAGGCCCTGCGACTCGAGGCGGCGCAGCAGGGGATAGAGCGTGTTGGCCTCGACCTCGAAGCCGGCCTCGCTCAGCGTTTCCAGCAACGAGTAGCCGTAGCCCGGCGTGCGCAGCACGGTGAGGCTGGCGACGACCACCGTGCCGCGGCGCAGCTCCTGCAGGTGGCTGGCTAGTGTCGCGTCCGTTGTCATGTCCAACACCATACTGTGTCTCACACACTATGGCAACGGATTACACCAACGTGCCCACGCGAATGTTGTTTAGCTGGCCGGCTCCAGAGCCGCGTCGGCCGAGCGCGGGATCAACGACGCCAGCCCGACCATCACCACCGCGACCAGCAGCATTCCGATGAAGATCCGGTGCACCGCCGTCGTCAGCAGGCCGGGATCGACCGAGTCGCCGCCGATGATGGCGTTGGCGATCGCCCCGAACACCGCCGCGCCCAGCGCGCTGCCCAGCGACCGCAGGAAGATGTTGTTGGCGGTCACCACGCCCCGCTCCGACCACCCGACGCTCGACTGCGCCGCGATCAGCGTGGGCGCCGCCGTCAGCCCCATGCCGAGCCCGATGACCAGGCAGTAGCCGCCCACCGCCCACACCGACGACCCCTCGCCGAGCAGGAGCAGCAACGCCGTGCCGGCCGTCACGAGCGCCGTGCCGATCAGCGCGGTCACCCGGAAGCCCACCCGCAGGTACACCCGTCCGGCCTGGCTCGCCGTGATCGGCCAGCCCAGCGTCAGTGCGGCCAGAGCGAACCCGGCCACCAGTGGCCCGTACCCGAGAACGTCCTGCACATAGATCGGCACGTACGAGCTCAGCCCGAGCAGGATCGCCCCGACCCCCACCGCCAGCTGCCCGCTGGTCACCAGGAGCCGCCGCCGGAACACCCACAGCGGCAGCACCGGCTCGCGCGCGCCGCGCTCGGCGAAACCGAAGATCACCAGCAGGACGAGCCCGCCGCCGAGCGTGAGCAGGCTGGCCGGCGAGGTCCAGGCCCACGCCTGGCCGCCCTCGAGCACGCCCAGGATCACCAGCGTGAGGCCGACCGAGAGCAGCGCCGCCCCGCGGTAGTCGATCACCGGCCGCTGACGCTCGGCCCGCTCCTGGAACTTGGTCACGATCATGCCGCCGGCCAGCAGGCACAGCGGAATGTTGATCAGGAAGATCCAGCGCCAGTCCACGTACTCGCTGAACACGCCGCCCAGCGTCGGCCCGACCACCGACGAGATGCCCCACACGCTGGCCACGTAGCCCTGCACCTTGGCCCGCTCACGCACCGTGTAGAGGTCGCCGACGATCGTGATCGTGGTCGGCGCGATGGCCCCGGCCCCCAGACCCTGCACCACCCGGAAGATGATCAGCGAGAGCATGTTCCAGGCCAGGCCGCACAGGATCGAGCCGAGCAGGAACAGCCCGATGCCCCACAGCACCACCGGCTTGCGCCCGAACAGGTCGTTGAGCTTGCCGTAGATCGGCACCGACACGGCCTGGGCCAGCAGATAGACCGAGAACAGCCACGGGAACTCGGTGAAACCGCCGATGTCCTTGACGATCGAGGGGACCGCGGTGGCGATGATCGTGGAGTCGATCGCGATCAGGGCGGTCGACAGCATCACGGCGGCGAGGACGGGCCCGCGCTCGGACCGAAGTCCGACTTTTGTATCCGGCACCCTGTTCACCTACCCCTGTGGATCAGGCCACACTCGCCCGGGGCGGGGTCAAGAGTCGGAGATCACCCCTATGCGGGGATGATCGGCCGAACCGGCCCCGGGCGGCAACTTTCCCGTCCTAGCCTGAGTTGTGGCGTGCGTGGTGGTGGCGGAGGACAACCTTGACCATCAGCGGGTGATCGCGGAGGTCGTCCGCCGGCTCGGGCACCAGGTGGTCGTGACCAGCGACGGGCGGGCCGCGCTCAAGGCCATCGCCGAGCACCGGCCCACGCTGGTCGTGGCCGACGTCGACATGCCGCACCTGGACGGCATCGAACTGTGCCACGCGATCCGCCACGACCCCGAGATCGCCGGCACGCCGGTCGTGCTCATCACCGCGTACATGCTGCCGGGCGACCCACGGCTGGCCGCGACGGGCGCGCTGGCGGTGATCGGCAAGCCGTTCGGCGTGCCCGAGCTGACCGAGTCGCTGCGCACCTACCTGGGCACCGCGCCGCCGGCCGACGAGCCCGAGCCGATCGGCACCCCCACCGCCGACCACCTGGCCGCCTTCGAGGCGATGCTGGACTGCCTGGACGCCGGGGTGGCCGCCTGCGACACCACGGGGCGCGTGGTGCTGGCCAACCGCAAGATGCACGAGTTCATCGGCCGCGGCGTGGGCGACGTGCCGGTCGGCGACGCCACCCGCAAGTTCGTCCTGCTTCACCCGGACGGCACGCCACTGCGTACGCACGAATTGGCTCTGTCTCGGGCCTTGGCCGGCGAGAACGTGGAGCAGGCCGAACTGCTGGCGCACGACGACGCCGGCCGCCCCCGCTGGTTCGCGGTGAACGCCCGGCCCGTCCGCGACGAGTCGGGCCGCATCACCGGGGCGGTCGCCGCGATGCACGACGTGACGACGCAGCACCGCAACCGGCAGTACCAGCACTGCGAGAACGAGGTCCTGAAGGTCATCGCCGACCATCCGCACGCCTCGGACGCCACCGACCGCATCCTCGAGGCGATCGGGGTGACGCTGGGCTGGCCGTACCTGCGGTTGTGGCTGGTCGACGAGGTGACCGACCTGCTGCGCCCGGCCGGGGTGTACGCCGACCCGCAGTCCCGCCCGTTGCCGGTGCCGGTGAGCATGGCCCGCGGCGACGGGCTGGCCGGTTCGTGCTGGCAGCGGGCCGACCTGATCTGGGTGCCCGACCTGCACGGCCCCGACTCGCCGGTGCTGCCGAGCATCTCGGCCGGCAGCGACTTCCGGTCGGCCGGCGCCGTTCCGGTCCGCAGCGGCGACCGCGTCGTCGGGGTGATGACCTTTTTCGCGTACGAACGTCAGGAGCCCGACGCCGCCCTCGGGGTGCTGCTGACCGGGCTGGCCGGGCTGATCGGTGCGTTCCTGGAGCAGCGCCGCAGCGAGGTGCTGGCCCTGCACCTGGCCGCCGCCACCGACGAGTACATCGCCCTGGTCGGCCACGAGCTGCGCACGCCGCTGACCTCGATCGGCGCGTACGTCGACCTGATCGCCGAGTCGAGCGACGACGTCACGCTGGGCGAGGTGCGCGAGCTGCTGGACGTGGTGCAGCGCAACAACACCCGGCTGCGCGACCTGGTCGAGAAGCTGCTCGATCTGGCCGCGCTGGAATCCGGCCACGCCCAGCTCTCGGTCGAGCCGGTGGACCTGACCGAACTGGTCGAGGAGGCCGTCGACGCGGCCGCGGCCGAGGCGGCCGGCCGCGACGTCAAGATCCGGACCGACCTGCCCGACGAACTGATCGTGCCCGGCGACCCCGTGCGCCTGCGCCAGGTGGCCGACGCCCTGCTGGGCAACGCGATCAAGTTCAGCCGCCCCGACTCGACCGTCGCTGTGACCCTCTCCGACGACCACGGCGAGGCCGCCGTCCTCACGGTCACCGACAGCGGCAGCGGAGTCGCCCCGGCCGAGCAGCCCCGCCTGTTCCGCCGCCTCTACCGGGCCGGCAACGCCCGCCACACCGGCATCCCGGGCGCCGGCCTCGGCCTGGCCCTGTGCCGCGTGGTCGTCGAACGCCACCACGGCTCGATCACCCTGGCCTCCCAGGAGTCGAACGGCACGACGGTCACCGTCCGCCTCCCCCGCGAGGCCGCCTGAAAAACTGGGGAACTCGGCCGGCTCCGCGGTCATATAGGAGACGTGAGCGACGACGGCGAGTTGTGGCGGCGGGCCCGCGAGGGGGAGCCCGAATGCTTCGGCGTGCTCTTCGACCGGCACGCCGAGGCGGTGCGGGGCTTCTGCGCGCGTCGGTCCGGCTCGCTCGACGCCGCCGACGACCTCGTGTCCATCGTGTTCCTGGAGGCCTGGCGCCGCCGCGGCGACGTCGAGCTGGTCGACGGCAACGCCCTTCCCTGGCTGTACGGCATTGCTCGCCGCACCCTGCAGAATCGGTGGCGCACGGCCCTGCGCCACCGCCGCGCCCTCGACCGGCTGCCCCCGCCGGCGCCCTCGCCCGACCACGCCGACGAGGTGGCGCACCGCCTCGACGACGAGCGCGAGCTCGCCCACCTGCGCGAAGCGCTGCAACGCCTGCGACCCGCCGACCGTGACGTCCTGGTGCTCTGCGTCTGGCAGGGCTTGACCTACGCCGAGGCCGCGGTGGCGCTCGGCGTGCCGGTGGGCACCGTCCGATCCCGGTTGGCTCGCGCCCGCGCCCGCCTGGGAGCGGAAACCCTGCTGACTCAGCAACTGGAGACGCCATGACCTCCTTGCGCACCCGCCTCGACCCTCAGCGCCACGAGGACATCCGCCGCACCCTGATAACCGCCGCTTCGCCGCCGCCACCTCGCCGCCGTCGCACCTTGATCGCCGTCGCCGCCGCGGTGGTCGCCACCGCCGGCGTCGCGCTGAGCGTCTATCCCGCGCCTCCGCCGGAACACGCCCCGTGGACCGCGATCCCGCAGGCCGCGCCGCCGCTGACCGCGCCCAGGAAGGACATCGACCAGTGGTCGTCGAAGTGCAGCGACCTCGGGGTCGGAGGCGTGGGCATCGAGGGCGTCCCGTCGCGTCCCGAGGCCGCCGCCAAGCGCGAGGTTCTGGTCGACCGCCGCGGCAGTTTCACGTACTGCGTGGACGTCTCGCTCGGCAGCGGCACCGCGACCGATCCGCTGATCGCGCTCTCCGGCGTCAAACCGGACGCCGACGACGGCCTGAACGGTTCGTGGGCCACCGTCCGCGACAAGCCGTTCACCCGGCCGAAGCCCACCGAGGTGCTGGTGCTGGGCGGCGACCTCGAGGAGCCACCGGCCGGCAACCCCGGTCTGCAACCGTTGCAGCTGTACGGCCTGAGCGGCTCCGCCGTGACCGGTGTGGACGTGGTGCTGACCAACGGCCTGCGCATCACGGCTAGCCTCGGCCACGGCATCTGGGGCGCCTGGTGGCCCAGCGACAAGGGCGACCCGGTGGGCTCCAAGTTGGAGCTGCACACCGCCGCCGGCACCACGACGATCGACCCGCGCGCGCATCGGCTGAGCACCGGCTGACCCGCCCGCTCCCAGGCCGCGTACAGAATCGGCTCCGGGATCTATTTACCACGATCAGTTCCGCCTCTACGGTCCTGCTATGAGGACCCCCGCGATCCACCTCTCCGGGCTGCGCAAGAGCTTCGGCGCGGTCGAGGCGGTGGCCGGGATCGACCTCGAGATCGACGACGGCGAGTTCTTCTCGATGCTGGGCCCGTCCGGTTCCGGCAAGACCACTGTGCTCCGCCTGATCGCCGGCTTCGACCGGCCGACGGCCGGCACGGTGTCGTTGAGCGGCCGTGAGGTGACCAAGCTTCCCCCGTACGAGCGGGATGTCAACACGGTCTTTCAGGACTACGCGCTGTTCCCGCACCTGAGCGTGATCGAGAACGTCGAGTACGGCTTGAAGGTGCGCAAGGTGCCGCGCAAGCAACGCCGTGAGCGTGCCGAGCAAGCCCTCGCCGCCGTCCGGTTGGCTGACTTCGGCGCCCGCCGGCCCCGCGCCATGTCCGGTGGTCAGCGGCAGCGGGTGGCGCTGGCCCGGGCCCTGGTCAACCGGCCCAAGGTGCTGCTGCTCGACGAGCCGCTGGGCGCGCTCGACCTCAAGCTGCGCGAGCAGATGCAGGTGGAGCTCAAGCAGATCCAGCGCGACGTCGGCATCACCTTCGTCTTCGTCACCCACGACCAGGACGAGGCGCTGACCATGAGCGACCGGGTGGCCGTGTTCGAGGCCGGGCGCATCGCCCAGGTCGGTACGCCGGAAGAGGTCTACGAGCGTCCGGCGTCCCCGTTCGTGGCCGGCTTCGTCGGTACGTCCAACTTGCTCACCGGCGCGGCCGCGCGCACCGTCGTCGGCCGGGACGGCACCTTCTCGGTACGCCCGGAGAAGATCACCATCGGGGCCGAGGGGGCGCCGGGCACCGTCAGCGAGGTCATCTACGCCGGCCCGGTCACGCGCTTCGTCGTCGACCTCGACGCCGGGGCCCGGATGGTCGTGGTCGAACAGAATCGCCGTGCCGGCAAAGCCCAGCGGGGGGACCGAGTCCAGCTCACCTGGCAGCAGGAACACGTCATCGAGATCGGAGGAGACCGTGCGGCGTAAATCTCTGACAGCGGTTCTGGCGGCGGGCGTGCTCGCGCTCGCCGGGTGCGGTGGCGACGACGGCGGCAGCGGCAGCGGTTCCGGTCCCGGCGGCCTGAGCGTCCCGAAGATCGACAAACTGGCGGCGATCGGCGCGGGCGAGGGCACGGTCAACGTGATCGCCTGGGCCGGGTACGTCGAGGACGGCTCGACCGACCCCAAGGTCGACTGGGTGTCCGGCTTCGAGAAAGAGACCGGCTGCCAGGTCAACACGAAGGTCGCGGGAACCTCGGACGAGATGGTCGCGCTGATGAAGACCGGCGAGTACGACGTGGTGTCGGCCTCGGGCGACGCCTCGCTGCGGCTGATCTACGGCGGCGACGTGGCCCCGGTCAACACCGACCTGATCGCCAACTACAAGGACGTCTTCGACGGGCTCAAGAACAAGCAGTGGAACTCGGTCGACAACGTCGCGTACGGCGTGCCGCACGGCCGCGGGGCCAACCTGCTCATGTACCGCACCGACACGGTGAAGCCGGCCCCGACGTCCTGGGGCGCGGTCTTCGATCCGAACTCGCCGTACAAGGGCAAGATCACCGCGTACGACTCGCCGATCTACATCGCCGACGCGGCGCTCTATCTCATGAAGACCAAGCCGGATCTGAACATCAAGAACCCGTACGCGCTGGACGACACGCAGTTCAAGGCGGCCACCGACCTGCTCACCGAGCAGAACAAGCTCATCGGCGAGTACTGGTCGGACTACACCAAAGAGGTGCAGGCCTTCAAGAGCGGCGACTCCGTGCTCGGCACCACCTGGCAGGTCATCGCCAACCTGGCCACGGCCGACAAGGCCCCGGTCGAGGCGATTCTGCCCACCGAGGGCGCGACCGGCTGGTCCGACACCTGGATGATCTCGTCCAAGGCCAAGCACCCGAACTGCGGCTACCTGTGGATGAACCACATCATCTCGC
Organism: Paractinoplanes pyxinae; assembly: GCF_026626335.1. GTDB lineage: Bacteria > Actinomycetota > Actinomycetes > Mycobacteriales > Micromonosporaceae > Actinoplanes > Actinoplanes pyxinae. Next base: position 337,115 of record NZ_JAPNTZ010000011.1, read on the forward strand.
CCAAGGCCAACGCCGGGGTGGCCGAGTGGTTCGGCGAGGCGCCGGCCAACAAGCTCTCGTGCGCGCAGACCGCGGACAAGAACCACTGCCAGACGTTCCACGCCGAGGACGAGGCCTACTTCGACCAGGTCTGGTACTGGACCACCCCGCTCGCCCAGTGCGTCGACGGGCGTACGGATGTCACCTGCAAGGACTACGCGGCCTGGACCCAGGCGTGGACGACGATCAAGGGTTAGGACGCCGGCGGTGGCAGCTGGCCGCCCTGCTCTCGGCGCCCCTGCTCTGGCTGGGCGTCGCGTATCTGGGCGCGCTGGCCGTGCTGTTCCTGTCGGCGTTCTGGACCGTCAACGGCTTCACCGGCGAGGTGGTCCGGGAGTTCACGCTCGACAACTTCCGGACCATCGTCACCCAGGAGGTCTATCGCAACGTCACCCTGCGCAGCCTCGGGGTGGCGATCGCCGTCACGGTGATCTGCGTGGTGCTGGCCCTGCCGATGGCGTTCTACATGGCCAAGGTGGCCTCGCCGCGGACGCGGCACTGGCTGGTGATCGCCATCCTGACCCCGCTGTGGGCGTCGTACCTGGTCAAGGCGTACGCATGGCGAGTGCTGCTGGCCAATGACGGGCCGCTCGACTCGGTGATCGGCACGCCCGGGTACGGGTTGTTCGCCGTGGTCATCGTGCTGACGTACCTGTGGCTGCCGTACATGATCCTGCCGATCTACGCCGGCCTCGAGCGGCTGCCCGACTCGCTGCTGGAGGCCTCGGCCGACCTGGGCGGGCGGGCCGGCCGCACGTTCCGCGGGGTGGTGCTGCCGCTGCTGGTGCCGTCGATCTTCGCCGGTTCGATCTTCACGTTCTCGCTCTCGCTGGGCGACTACATCACCGTGCAGATCGTCGGCGGCAAAACCCAGATGCTCGGCAACGTGGTCTACGCCAATGTGGGCGCGGCCAACAACCTGCCGTTCGCGGCGGCCATCGCCTGTGTGCCGGTCGTGATCATGGTGATCTACCTGGCCGCGGTCCGCCGCTCGGGCGCCCTGGAGGAGCTGTGACGCGGTGGGTTCTGCGGGCGGTGATGGCGTTCGGCTTGTTCTTCATCTACGCGCCGCTGCTGCTCGTGCTGGTCAATTCCTTCAACGGCGACCGTACGTTCGGCTGGCCGCCGCACGACTTCACCACCCAGTGGTGGTCGGCCGCGTGGCGCAACGGCGGCGCCCGGGACGCCCTGTGGACCTCGGTCAAGGCCGGCCTCGGCGCGACGGCGATCGCCCTGGTGCTGGGCACGATGGTCGCCTTCGCCGTGCAGCGCTTCAAGTTCTTCGGGCGGGACACGGTCTCGCTGCTGGTCGTGCTGCCGATCGCGCTGCCCGGCATCGTCACCGGCATCGCCCTGGACAGCGCCTGGCGCTCGGTGGTGGCGCCGCTGGGCCTGGGCAAGGGGCTGTTCTCGGTGATCGTCGGGCACGCCACCTTCTGCGTGGTCACCGTCTACAACAACGTGCTGGCCCGGCTGCGCCGCAGCGGCGTGAACCTCGAGGAAGCCTCGGCCGATCTGGGCGCCTCGCCGGCCCAGACGTTCCGCTACATCACGTTCCCGATGCTGCGCTCGGCCCTGCTGGCGGGCGGGCTGCTGGCGTTCGCGCTGTCGTTCGACGAGATCATCGTGACCACGTTCACGGCCGGTCCCGGCATCCAGACCCTGCCGATCTGGATCTTCAACAACCTGTTCCGGCCCAACCAGGCCCCGGTGGTCAATGTGGTGGCGGCCGTGCTGATCGTGCTCTCGGTGCTGCCGGTCTGGCTGGCCCAGCGCGTGGCCGGCCCCGAAGCCGGCGCCAGCCGGACCTAGGCCAGGGCCTGCCCGGCCGACTGGGTCTCGGTGGGCTGCGGGGCCGCGTGGTGGGTCAGCACGGCGCCGGTCATGAAGGTGCCGCCCACGGCCAGCGCGCCCAGGATGCCCAGCGAGATCTGCTGCTCGAGGTGGCCCTGGTGCCGGTAGTCGGACTCGGTGACCACCGTGGTGCGGCCGTTGTCGGTCAGCACGTACTGGCCGTCGCGCAGTTCCGCCTTCCCGTCCAGCCCGGCGAACGCCACCACCACGGCCAGCCAGAAGGCGAAGAACAGGACCCCGGCCAGCATGCTCGCCCAGTGCGGCACGTGCGGCGGCACCCACGAGGTGAGGCTCCACGGGCTGCGCGGGCGCGTCGTGCGGTAGTACCAGCGGTTGCCGATCACCCCGGCGATGACACCGGGCACGCTCAGCGCGGCCGCCACCCCCACCGCCCAGCCGGTCGGCACCAGGCGCGCCCCGGCCACCAGCGTGGTGATCAGCACGGCCGACCACAGCAACCCGGCCGCGCACATCGCGCCGGACACGACCAACCACCGCTGCGAGATCATCAGTCCGGACGCTATCGGCCCGGCCGCCCCGGCGTGGGCGTTTCACCGAGAGCGCCCCACCTCGTACCGCAGCCACAGCGTGCCGTCGGCCTCGGTCTGCGACGACAGCAGGCGCAGCCGGGTCGGGAACTCGCCGTCGGCCAGCGCCGGACCGTCGAACAGGCCCGCGCCCGTGCCGCCGATCGCGGCCGGCAGCACGATCAGCTGGATCTCGTCGACCAGCCCGGCCCGCAGCAGCGCGCCGTTCAGCCCGCCGCCGCCCGACGACACCACACAGGTGACCCCGAGCCGCGACCGCATCCGCCGCAGCGCCGCCCCCAGGTCGACCCGCTGGGCGCCGGCCACCAGGTAACTGATGCCCTCACGCCGCAGATAGGCCAGGTAGGCGGCCGGCGTCGCGTGCGAGACCAGCACGAGCAGGTGCTGCCCGCCGGCCTCTTTCATCGTCCAGCGCACCCGGCCCCGGCCGTCGACGACCGCGAACCACCGTGCCGCGTCGACGGCCAGGAAGTCGTCGTACACCTCGTCCGGCCCGGCCGGCGGCAGACCGGTCAGCGGGCCGGCCGACGGCGGCACCATCGACCCGCTGCCCTCGAGCGTGACGGTGGGGGAGTACAGCCGATCGAGCAGAGCGGTGCGCGCCTCCTCGACGGCCTGCGCACTGGGCGGCCGTAACGTCTCCCAGGTCTTGCCGTCATCGGTGGTCATCAGGGGCCGGTCACGTCGCAGGCTGACCCGCCCGTCGATCGACGTCGCCACGGACACGACTACGCGAGGCTTTTCCATGCCTCCTTGGTAGCAGCGACCTACGACACTTTCCGGGGCGTGTGCCGCCGGTAGGCGCTGACCGTCGGGTCGCCCTTGATCCAGAACCGCCAGGGCACGTCGTGGGCCGAGGTCACCCCCACCCGCGGTCCCGCCTCGATGACGAACGGGGTGGCCGGGCCGGGCGTCACGGTGAGCGGGCCCGTGCCGTCGACCACCGACGTCCCGTTGGCGCTGCGGTCCAGGGCCAGCACCTGCATCAGCTTGGCCGGGCCGGCCGCGAGGCCGGTGTCCTTGCGCGCGGCGGGCCTTCTTTCCCGCGCGTACGCGTGACCCTCCACCACCTCGCCGGCGCGCAGCAACACGGCGGCCGCCTTCCCCTGTTCGCCGCACACGATGTTGGCGCACAGATACATCCCGTAGATCTGATAGACGTACAGGAAACCGGCCGGCCCGAACATGACCGCGTTGCGATTCGTCCGCCCCCGGTGCGCGTGCGAAGCCGGGTCCTCGCCCAGCCCGCTGTAGGCTTCGACCTCGGTCAGGCGCACGGTGACCTGGTTGGCCGTGACGTGCCGGCCCAGCAACAGGCGTGCCGCCTCGTCCACCGCGCTCGCGGGCAGGTCCAGCCAGGATTCGTTCACCCGAACAGCCAAGCACACCGGTAAAACGCGCGATGATGGCGAGGCAGGGGGTGACGATGCGACCCGATCCGGATCAGCTCCAGCGCTGGGTGCTGCGCGAACGAGTCCCGGCCGCCGAGGTGGGCAACCGGCTCGGGCTCAGCCGGGCCGCCGGCTACGGCTGGCTGCGCCGTTACGGCATCACCACCGGAAGCCTGTACGTGTCCCAGGAAAAGCTGACCCGGCTGTGGCGGGCCGGCATGCTGGCCTCCCGGGTCGCCACCGAGGTCGGCATCCCCACCGAGGCGGTGCGCGAGCGCCTGGTCGCCGCGGCCGTGCTGGTGCCCGATCGCAGCTACTTCGTGGTCGGCTCGCCGGAAGACCCGCTGCCCGAGCACCTGCTGCGCGACTGGGTCGTCCGCGAGGGCTTCACCGCCGCCCAGGTGGCCGCGCTCACCGGCACGACAGTGCGCCAGGTGCGGTACCGCCTGACCCGCTACCGCCTGGCGACCGGCCGGCCCGGGCCCGCGCCGCGCCTGCGCCGGCGGCTGCCCCGCGAGACGCTGATGGGGCTCTATCTGACCGAGGAGTTGAGCTGCCAGCGCATCGGCGAGCGGGAGGGAGTCAGCGCCGAGGCCGTGCGGGAACTGCTCAAGGAATACGGCATCCAGCGCCGTCCCGCGGGCAGCCGGGCCCGGCCCCAGCCCGTCCCGCCGCAGCAGGTCAAGCGCCACCGTCATCAGGAAACGCTCGACCGGGCCGAGGCCGCCCGCCGGCGGTCCATCGAATTGATCCGCGAGGCTCAGGCGACGATGGCCCGGTTGGCGGCCGCCTAGTTCTTGCGCCCCACCGCTCCGAAGATCGACGCCTCGACCGGGCTGGGGTGCTCCTCGGCCGCGGGGTCGGGCCGCCAGTCGGCGACCGGCGCGATCCCGGGCGTCACCAGCTCCAGCCCGTCGAAGAACGAGGCGAACTCGTCCCGCGTACGCGGGTACACATCCGACCGGCCGGTGCGCAGCGACTCGTCCCAGTTCGCCTTGAGTTCCGGCGTGAGCAGGTCGGTGGTGGCGGCCGTCATGATCAGGTGACTGCCCGCGGGCAGGGCGTCGACCAGCGTCCGCACGATCCGCCGCGACTCCTCCTGCTCGGGCAGGAAGTGCACCACCGCGACCAGGATCAGCGCGACCGGCCGGGTGAAGTCGAGGATGTCGGCGGCGGCCAGGATCCGCTCGGGGTGGCGCAGGTCGTCCTCGAGGTAGCGGGTCTCGCCCTCGGGCGTGCTGGTGAGCAGGGCCCGGGCGTGGGCCATCACCATCGGGTCGTTGTCGACGTAGACGATGCGGGAGTCGGGCGCGACGCGCTGCGCCACCTCGTGCGTGTTGTCGGCGGTGGGCAGTCCGGTGCCGATGTCGAGGAACTGGCGTACGCCGGCCACGCCCGCCGCGTAGCCGACCGCCCGTCCCAGGAAGGCCCGGTTGGCCCGGGCCGCGATGCGAGCCGCCGGATACGACTTGGCCAGCAGATCGCCGGATTCGCGGTCGGCCGCGAAGTTGTCCTTGCCGCCCAGCCAGTAGTTGTAGCGCCGGGCCGGGTGGGCGACGCCGCTGTCGAACCTGTCGGTCATGGCGGCCATCCTAGATGGCTGTCGATCTTTAGATCTCCGTGAGCCGATCCTTAAGGAATCTTTAGCGGCGCTGGGCAGGCCCGATCCGCGACGCATAGTAGGGACGCGCTGTCCCCCTATGCCCGAGGTGACCTTCCCCGTGTCGATGTCCGCTGCCGCCCGCTTCCGTTACACCCTGGCGGCCGGCGCCACGGCCGTGGTCATCGGGGCCGGCTTCACCGTCGCCGGGCTCACCAAGCACGCGGACGCCGAGACGACCGCCACGGTCAACACCGGCGCCGACCGCGCGCTCGTCGTCGACGAGGGCACTGCCGAGCCGGCGCCGCCCACTCTCGCTCCGTCGCCGTCCGCCGGCTCCGCAACCCCCACCACGAAGCCCTCGGCCTCGAAGTCGCCGAGCCCCAAGCCGTCGAAGAAGAAGGCCACGGCCAAGCCGAAGCCCAAGCCGACGGCGACGAAGACGAAGAAGGCCGCCCCGCAGACCAGCGGCTCGGTCGCCGAGCAGGTGCTGGCCCACATCAACGACGCCCGCAAGGCCGAGGGCCTGGGCACACTGAGCCTGGACGCCAACTTGTCGCGGGCCGCCGCCATCCACAACCAGCTGATGATCGACGGCTGCGGCCTGTCCCACCAGTGCTCGGGCGAGGGCGGCATCGGCGACCGGTTCAGCGACCAGGGCGTCAAGTGATCGGCCGCCGCCGAGAACATCGGCTTCGGTTCCAGCGGGGCCAGCAACGCGGACAAGATCAAGGCGGCCAACGGCCTCACCGACAGCATGCTGGCCGAGGTGCCGCCTGACGACGGCCACCGCAAGAACCTGCTGAACAAGGACCTCAAGCGAATCGGCCTGAGCGTCGTCCGCGACAGCAAGGGCGTCACCTGGATGGTGCAGGATTTCGTGAACTAGCCCGATATCCAGGCGTGACCGGGGTGGACGAGGCGTAACGCGCTGTCGAGCCAGTCGCGCTCACTCACGGTGAGCCGGGGCGCGACCGCCGCGTAGTCCTGCTCGTCCTTCGGCCGCCGGTGCTTGGCCTTGAAGAGCAGAACCACTTCGGGGCTGAGGTAGGGGATCCCGTCGCGGTCCGTGCGCACGATTTCCCCGTACGGTCGTCGCAGGCTCGCATCCCGGCGGGAGATCCAGACGTCCCCGTCGTGCGGCTCCCGGAAGACGTCGAACCGCCAGGCCTCGGCCGCGGTGTCGTAGGCCCAGGTCTGATGCCACGGCAGCCAGGCGTCGATGTCCGGTGTCATACCGGCAGCCTAGAGTTCTCGCGTGGCCAAGATTCTCAAGTCCTTGCTGCGCCGGGTGGCGGAGGTTGTCGCCCCACCTCGCGCCCCCCAGCAACAGCCCGCGCCCGCGCCGCGCCCGAGGCCGCAGGGCCAAACTCACCCGCGGCATGTGCCGACTCACGAGCGCGGCCGGCGCATCGAGTATTCGCCCAATCTGGACGGCGATGCCGATCCCGGCGAAATCGTGTGGACCTGGGTGCCCTACGAGGACGACCCGAACCAGGGCAAGGATCGCCCGGTCCTGGTGGTCGGCCGGTCCGGTCGTACGGTCCTGGGCCTGATGCTCTCGTCGAAGGACCGCCGCGACGGCGAGCACAACTGGCTCCCCCTGGGCACCGGCGCCTGGGACAAGGAGGATCGCCCGAGCTGGATCCGCCTCGATCGGGTGATCGAGGTCGACCACGACGGCATCCGCCGCGAGGGCGCCATCCTCGACCGTTCCCGTTTCGACGAGGTCGCCGCTCGGCTACGCCAGGAGTACGGCTGGCGCTGAGCGCCCGCCGTTGGTGGACAGTCACCCGCGCGGACCGGATAGCGTTGACGCCATGGATAAGGACGTAATGACCGGTTTCGGCGGGAAGCAGGCCTGGCTCGCCGTCCGGCACACCGCGGGGGTGAGCCCGGAATCCGTGATCGCCGCCCTCGGCCTGCGCGACCTGGGCACCGTCCCCTGGCGCGACGGCATCGACCTTGCCCATCTCACCGACGACCGGGTGGCCGTCACCCCGCCGCTGACGGGCGCCCGCGACGACCAATGGGTGCTCGCCACCGGCCGCTGGCTGCTCCGTCCCGACGTCTCGGTCGACGTCGTCGAGCTGTCGGCCACGCTCGCCGCCGAGGTGCAGTTCTTCGCCACCCACCGGGTCACGGAGCTGCACCGCTGGCAGCGCGCCGCCGAGGGTGAGCTGATCCGCACTTTCGGGTATGTGGGGCAGACCGGCGAGGTCACGTCGTGGCACGGCGAGCCCGACCCGGCCGAACGCGAGGCCGGCCTGCCCGGCGAACTGGACGAGGAGACGACTGTCCTGGTGGGCGAGAAGGACGTGCTCGCCGTGGCCGGCGCCTGGAGCATCGACCCGACCACCCTGACCGGGCGCGCGGCGCCCGGCCCGCTGCGCGTCGGCGCGGCCGACGGAGAGGGCTGACATGCGCAAATTCGTGATCATGGGAGTGCAGGGCAGCGGCAAGGGCACCCAGAGCGAACTGCTCTGCGCCGACCTCGACCTGGTGCACATCTCGGTCGGCGACATCTTCCGGTGGAACGTGCAGAACCACACCAAGCTGGGCGCCCAGGTCCGCCGCACGATGACCGCGGGCGAGCTGGTCGGCGACGACATGGTCGAGTCGGTGGTGCGCGAGCGCCTCGACCGGCACGACTGGAACTTCGGCTTCGTCATCGACGGTTTCCCGCGCAACGGGCGCCAGGCCGAGTTCTTCATGGAGAGCTACGACATCGACGCCGTCATCCACCTCGAACTGCCGGACGAAGAGGTACGCCGCCGCGTGCTCAGCCGCCGGCTGTGCCCCAACTGCGGCATGGACTACAACCTGATCGCCGACCGCCCCGAGGTCGAGGGCCGCTGCGACATCTGCGGGCACGAACTGATCCGCCGGGCCGACGACACGCCCGAAGCCCTCGACGCCCGGCTGCGCGACTACCACGAGAAGACTCGCCCGGTGCTCGACATCTTCGGCCGCAAAGAGGTCATCCACGACATCGACGCGCACCCGTCGGCCGACGAGGTGCAGCAGTCCATCCGCCTGACGCTGGGCCTGCCCGACTACAAGCCCGCGTCCGCCTAGTAGGTGATGCCGCGCTTGGTCAGCTCGGCCTCGACGGCGTCACACACCGCCTCCACCACCGCGAACCGGGCGTAGTGCTTGTCATTGCCGGGGATGACCTGCCACGGCGCCCACGTCGGGTCGGTGCGCTCCAGCATTTCCTCGATTGCGGCCTCGTACGCGGGACGCTTCTCGCGGTTCCGCCAGTCCTCATCGGTGAGTTTCCACTGCCGCAGCGGGTCGCCCGACCTGTCCTCGAACCGGCGCAGCTGTTCCTCGGGCGAGACGTGCATCCAGAACTTGACCATGATCATGCCCTCGTGCACGAGTGTCCGCTCGAACTCCACGATCTCGTTGTACGCGCGGGACCACTGCTCCTTGGACGCGAATCCCTCGACCCGCTCGACCAGCACCCGCCCGTACCAGGAGCGGTCGAAGACGGCCATGCCGCCCCAGCCGGGCAGCTTCGGCCAGAAGCGCCACAGGAAGTGGTGCCGCTTCTCGTCGTACGTCGGGGCGGCGAACTGCGACACCCGGACGTGCCGCGGGTCGAGCGGGGCGACCAGCCGCTTGATGGCGCCGCCCTTGCCCGAGGCGTCCCACCCCTCGAAGACGCAGCACAGCGGCGGGCCGATCTTCTGCTCGCCGATCTGACCGCCGAGGAGCAGCCGCAGCCGCAGCAGGCGCTGCTGGGCCTCCTCGAGCCGGGCCACAGCCTTCTTCTTCGAGATGTCGATCGGCGGATCACCGCTACCCAGGCGACTCATCCGTACAGCATGTCCTTGTCGGGCCACATCCGCATCGTCGAAACCCGGTGTCGCCGTCGATCGGCGGTGCGTCACAATTTGCTGGTGACTCTCCTAGACGACCTGACATGGCGTGGACTGATCCAGGACTCGACCGACCCGGCCGCGCTGGCCGCGGCCCTCACCGGCGAGCCGATCACGTTCTATGTGGGTTTCGACCCCACCGCCGCGTCACTGCACGTCGGTCACCTCATGCAGGTCATCACGGCCGGCCGCCTCCAGCGCGCCGGCCACCGCCCGCTGCTGCTCGTCGGCGGGGCCACCGGCCAGATCGGCGACCCGCGCGAGTCCGCCGAGCGCACCCTCAACCCGCCCGAGGTCGTGCAGGGCTGGGTCGAGCGCATCCGCTCACAGCTGGCGCCCTTCGTGACGTACGAGGGTGCGAACGCCGCCCAGACGGTCAACAACCTCGACTGGACGGGACCGACCTCGGTCATCGACTTCCTGCGCGACGTCGGCAAGCACTTCCCGATCAACAAGATGCTGGCCCGCGACGTGGTGCGCAACCGGCTCGAGAGCGGCATCAGCTTCACCGAGTTCAGCTACCAGCTGCTGCAGTCCAACGACTTCTACCAGCTGCACCAGCGGCACGGCTGCGCGCTGCAGTTCGGCGGGTCCGACCAGTGGGGCAACATCACCGCCGGCGTCGACTTCGTCCGCCGCCGGGGCGCCGGCCCGGTGCACGCCTTCGTCACCCCGCTGGTCCTCAAGGCCGACGGCACCAAGTTCGGCAAGAGCGAGGGCGGCGCGGTCTGGCTCGACCCCGAGATGACCAGCCCGTACGCGTTCTACCAGTTCTGGATCAACTCCGACGACCGCGACGTCAACAACTACCTGCGGTACTTCAGCTTCAAGAGCCGCGAAGAGCTGGAAGAGCTCGAGAAGGCGACGGCCGACCGGCCGCAGGCCCGGCTGGCCCAGCGCGCCCTGGCTTTCGAGATCACCGCGTTGGTCCACGGTGAGACCGAGGCGGAACAGGCCGTCATGGCCAGCCAGGCGCTGTTCGGCCGCGGGGCGCTCGACTCGCTGTCGGCCGACACGTTGCGGGCCGCCCTGGGCGAGGCGGGGCTTCTGTCCGTACGCGGGGAAATGCCGAACTACAGCACGTTGCTCAAAGAGTCGGGCCTGGTGGCCAGCGCCAACGAGGCCCGGCGCACCATCACCGAGGGCGGCGCCTACGTGAACAACGAACGCATCACCGACGGCGAGGCCGTGCCGACCGCCGAGACCCTTCTGCACAACCGGTTCCTGGTGCTCCGTCGCGGGAAGCGCACGTTCGCCGGCGTCGAATACACCGCCTGACTTCGAGCTCCTGACGGCCGCCCTCAGCCGGTGGCCGTCAGGAACTCGGCGTAGAACAAGCTCAGCCCCGCCGCCACGCCGACCCCCGCGATGATCCAGAACCGGATCACGATGTTGACCTCGCTCCACCCGGCCAGCTCGAAGTGATGATGCAGCGGCACCATGCGGAAGACCCGCCGCCCGGTGGTCCGGAACGAGACGATCTGGATCACCCAGGTCACCGTGATGAGGACGAACAGCCCGCCGATCACGATCGCCAGCAGCGTGGTGCGGGTGGCCACGGCCAGCCCACCGATCAGCGCGCCCAGCGCGAGCGAGCCCACATCACCCATGAAGATCCGCGCCGGCGACGTGTTCCACCACAGGAAGCCGAGACAGGCGGCCGACGCCGCGGCCGCGATCATGGCGATCTCCAGCGGATCCCGCACCTCGTAGCAGTAGTCGTTGGACCGCACGTACGCCGCGTCCGCGCACCAGTGCCGGTACTGCCAGAAACCGATCAGCGCGTACGCGGCAAAAACCAGCATCGACGCGCCGGTGGCCAGCCCGTCGAGGCCGTCGGTGAGGTTCACGCCGTTCGACAAGGCCGTGATGACGAAGACAAAGACGAGCACCGAGCCGAACTTCCCGACGTCCAGCCAGCTGATGTCCCGGATCAGCGAGATGTGCTCGCTGGCCACGGTCTGCCCGTTGGTGCTCACGAAGTAGAGGGCGACGATGCCGAACCCCGCCCCGACCACCGCCTGGCCGAGCAGCTTGCCCTTGGCGCTCAACCCGTCCGAGTTACGCCGGCGCACCTTGAGGAAGTCGTCGAGGAACCCGACCGCGCCGCAGCAGACGAACAACCCCAGCAGGACGAAAGCCGTCATGGTCGGCTCCTCCTGAGCGATCTGCCGCTCAGGAAGAGTCGTCAAGGCGACGTGCCCCGCCACGTAGGCGAGGACCGTCGCAAAGATGAACGCGACGCCGCCCATCGTCGGGGTGCCCGTCTTCCCCTGGTTGCTGGCCAGCCCGAGCGAGCGGATCGGCTGCCCCGCCTTGAGCGCCGAGAACACCCGGATAGCGATAGGCGTGGTCAGCAGCGAGACGATGAAGGCAACCCCCGCCGCGACGATGACCGCCCTCACGGCCGGCCTCCAACCATCAACTGGAGCCGACCCGGCCTGCCGTCCATCGCGAGATCATCGATCACGGGACACGAGCTTGCCACCCGCCCCACACCAAAGCACCCCCGCCCTGACACGCCGCGCCGACCAACCTCCCGGCGTGATCCCCCCACCACGCTGCGCGCACCAGCGCGCGCCGATGCCTCACCCAGCGACACCCCCGCGGCGCGATGCCTCACCCAGCGCCGGCACACCCGGGGCGCGATGCCTCACCCAGCGACACACCTGGGGCGCGATGCCTCGCCCCAGCGCCGGCACACCCGGGGCGCGATGTTTCGCTCACGGCCGACACACCTGACCGCATACACGGGCGACACCCTGATCGGTGCGTTGTCCACATCCGCCGGTTGTCCGCAGGCCGGCCGGCGCCGCCCGGCAAAGATCGCCGCTCTCCTCCACACTGACCAACGGGTGTCCCCCAAGCGAGGGCGGGCTCCGCGGTGGGCCGCCGGGCATGATCAAACGATTGTGAGCTGGGGAAACGGCGTCGGTTCGAGTGGGCGCGACTTTAGGGTTCCGGCTGGTGGGGGCTCTGTGACGTGGTTCGCAGGGGGTCGATTTGGCGTCCATGCGGACGGCCTGTAATGTTTACCGAGCCGCCAGGGAGACGGGCGAGCGAGCGGGACTCTTCGGAGGCCCGGCGCGGCCGTCCTGGGGGAAACCAAGGAAATGCCTCAGCAATAGCTGATGTAGATTCTTGCGGGCTTGAGCGGTTCTGGATCGCGAATTTCGGGGAAGTTACCCGGGTTTGACGACAAGGAAAAGCCCA
>NZ_JAPNTZ010000012.1 GCF_026626335.1 Paractinoplanes pyxinae
GTCGTTGTCCAGCACGTAGTCGCCGCCGACGCGGTACACCAGCACATGATGGGCGTCGGCCTGCAGCAGATCGGCGTCGCTCCGCTCGGCGCGCCGGTACCACTTGCTCTTCTCGGCCTTCGCGAGGTGCCGCCGGGCGGTGATGGGGTACGTGATGCTCATGCGGCTCCTCCGGAGAAGCTCAGGGCGATGGCGTCGAGGCAGGCCAGCAGGACGTCGGCGGAAAGATCCTTCTGCCCTCGGTTCATCTGGTCGTTGACGATGTTGAAGTCGCGGCGGAAGGGTCCGTGCGCGTGCGGTGGAAGGGCTCGGGCCAGGGCGGCCCCGATCAACCGGGCGTCCTCGTGCGGCTGGTCGCTGACGTCGCGCAAGGCCCGCAAGCTCCGGCGCAGTGCCTGGATGGCTCGCCGGCGGTGCGGCTGATGCCGCAGAACACCCGCCCACAACCGGGCGATGACGTCGACCATCTCCGAGTCCGCCGGTAGGTCGCGGAAGTACTCGATGATCGCCGGCCGGCCCGTTTCCAGACTGGAGGCCTCCAGGACAGCAAGCGTGGCCGCCACGGTCAGCGTGCGCATGCGGACGAAATCGGCCGCGCGCATGCGTTCGACGTTCCCGCCCGGCCCGTACTTGATCATTTTTGGTTCGAGCAGGGCCAGCACCGCCCGGGCATCCGTGCCGGCGTCGTCGCTGAGGTGGGCGAAAAGCTGTGCGAGGGCCCGGCACGCGGACGCCTGCAGATCGTCGGTGCCCGCCGTGAGCTGGCGCCAAAGTTGATTGGCCGACTCGACCGGCGAGGTGAGGCCCAGGTCGCCGCTGAACGCGACAACAGCGCACCAGCGTTGATCGAGATCCTTGCCGGCCGCCCACGACGCCGCCGTCTGGATCGCGACCGGGGCCATCGCGTCACGCAGGCACATGAACCAGAGGATGTAGATCGCCGTCATCTGCCCGTACAGGCCGACCCGGCCCCAGGACCACGGGCCGAGATAGATGTGGTTGACCTCGCCGAAGGCACAGCAAGCGAGCCAGGCGAGTCCGCTGGCGACCGGAACGCTGTCGCCTCGGCTGACGATGTCGTCGAGCCATTCGGCGATCGCGTCCCAGAAGGAGTTGTCGCGCCGCCGCCACAACTCCTCCAGCACACAGCGGCGATAAGCCTTGTCCTTGAAGACGACCACGCTCGTGGTGCCGATCTGAGCCGGCATCTGTTTGACGTCCATCAGGCCGACGCGGTCACCGCGATGGGTCAGCATGGCCTTGGCCAAGGCTTTGCCCTGCTTGGGGGGCAGTCGTTTGACGAGCGCGTCGCGCAGACCCTCCACGGCGTACTCGAAGGTGCGGACGTCGACGTTCTCCAGGAAGCAGAGCGCAGCCACCCGCAGGACGAGCCGGTCGTCCGGATCCTCGGCGAACCACTCGCTGACCTCCTCGGCCGCGTTGTCACGCAACGACCGCAACGCCTCACGCGGGCTCTTGTCGCGTGCGACTTCCTCGGCCACCCCGGCCAGTCCGGCCAGGCTCACTTCCTGGGGCAGGTCCGCGCCGATCTCGTCGACCACCGCGGCGGCCTTTTCTTCATCCAGGCCCTGCCCGCGCAACTGAGCGGTGAGCACGTCGGCCGCGGGCGGGCGCTCCCAGCGGAAGTGCGCCACGCCGCGCACCCCGGTCGTGGTGGTCACGATGAGGTAGGCGCCCGCCTCGGACACCTGATCGCGCACGCTGCTCCACGTGAAGGCCGAGTCGTTGGTGTTCCGCTCGCTCATCCGGTCGACGACCAGGTAGCCGCAGCCCTTGTTGTAGACGCGCTCCGCGAGCTCACGCAGTGTCAGGGACGGAGCCAGCACCACGAGCGGCTTTGCCTTCATCTCGTGCAGCAGAGCAATGGCCCCGGCTCGCCGGCCGTTGCCCGGCGTGCCTTCCAGGACGACCAGCCGCTCCGAGTCCAGCCGGGCAGCGGCTTGATCGAAACAGTCGGGCCGCGCATAGCCCGCGACGACCGCCGCCACATGGTCGGGCGGCAGCTTGCCGGTCACCTTTCCGGCGGTGGCGGAACGCCGCCCGGCATTGGCGAGACCCAGGACGGCGTTGCTGGCGTCCACGGCGGCGTTGAAGTTCATGATGACGCTCTGGGCGCCCGGTCCGCTCTTGCTCTCGGACTCGTCCTGAGGGCGTCGTCGGGTCCATTGCTCGCCGGACTTCTTGTCTTCGCCGGAGCGCCGCGACCCGACTTTGTCGGCGTCATCCAAGAGGTTCTGCTCCGTGCCCGCGGGCTTTTCGTTCGTGTCGTGGTCGACCCGTTCCTCCTGCGGATCAGCGCTCGGTGACGGATCCGAGTCGCCCGGCGGTTCCGGGCTGATGTCGGGTTCGGGCATCGTTCTCGCCTCTGCGTAGTTCGTCAGTTGTTGGAGATGCCGAAGACGCCGTTCGGGGCGTAAACCGTGTCGTTGAAGACGTTGCTGACGGTGGCCGAGGTGGTCGCGCCATCCGCGCCGGGCGGATCGACAAGGTCGCTCAGCCGGTCCATCAAGGGGCGAAGATCGTGCTCGACGGACCGCACCCGAACGGGCAGGAATTGCCGGCTCGACAGTGCCGCCAATTCGGTCGGCAAGGCAACCTGGTCCAGGTGCACGTCGCCGATCAGCACAGGAATGACCGGGATGCCTCGGCCGAGCACGTGGATGATCTCGCGGCGCACCCAGTCGGACGGATCGTCAACGCGGCGCCGGCCGTTCTGGTCCGCCTCGAGCCAACGCACCCCAATTACGGCGACCAGGGCCTGGCAATCGTCCAGTGCCTTCTCGATAGTGGGCGGGAAGTGCGTTCCCAGCGGTATCGAGGTATTGTCCAGGAATACTCGTTGGTCCCCGATCCGGTTGCCGAGAACGTGTTTGATGAATACCGCCGTCATCGGCTCGTCCGAGGTGCGGTAGCTGATAAATACGTCTGTCACGCGACTCTCCCAGGCACTCTGCTGCTCATAAAGAAACGGAAAGTGCGGCGGATTCAGAGTTCCATGATGGATTGCGCAACGGCAAGACGTTTCCCGTCCCCCGTTCGGGCTGCGGCGCGGAGCCCTCAATCTGACCTGCGCGTTTGTACGAACAGCTGATCCGAGTTATAGCGGAGAGTGCTGGGAGGGTAGCCAACAGCAGTCGAGCGCCGGTCCCTTCCGTCAGCGCGTACCACTCGAAGGGCGATGGGCGAGGTGCGTCCATCATGGTCCGATTCCAGATCCAAGTCCTGGTTGCCGGCTACGAGTAATCTGGGCTGCTCGGGCCGGATGAGTCGCTTTCAAGATCGGTTATTGCGAGGCGTGGTCATGGCACTGTCGTTCGGTGCGGAATTGCGGGCGCGCAGGCTGGCTGCGGGCATGTCTTTGAGTGAGCTGGCCAAGTTGGTCAACTACAGTAAGAGTCATCTCAGCAAGATCGAGAATGGAACTAAGGTGCCGGGGGTCATGCTGGCCCGGCTGTGCGATGCAGCGCTGGACGCCGACGGCGTCCTAGCCGCACTGGCGCCGGATCAGCTGAGTTTTTCGCCGGTGCCGGCTGCGCGGCGAGCAACTGCGGCCGGTCGCTGGACGATCCGCCTCGAGCCGGACGGCCGAGGAGCCCTCAGCGACACGCTTGGCGGACACGCAGGCTGGGAATTCCGCGAACTGATGTCCTGGCCTGCCACCGCCGACCGGAGCAACAGCCGGATCTCGGAAATTGTCGAGCTGAGTCGTCAGCAGTTCGATCAGCTTCGCCGGATGTCGCAATCACTGTCCTCGGCCACGATGATCCCGCTCCTGGTCGCTCAGACTCACGCGATGCGCGTATCCGCCGGGTCGACGGACTATCCGAACCCGGCTTTGCTGGTGATGGCGAGTCGTTTCGCCGAGTTGACCGGATGGATGTGCCAGGAGGCGGGCGATGACGGTGGAGCGACGTGGTGGACCGATCTGGCGGTGACGTTCGCCGAGGCCGGCGGCGACACTCGGCTCTCGGCCTACGCGCTTGTCCGGCGGGCCGACATGGCCATGTACCGGCGTAGCGGTATGACGACGGTCGAGCTGGCCCGCCGTGTACAGCGAATCGATTGCGGTGCCCGTATCCGGGCCTTGGCCGCCCAGCGTGAGGCGCAGGGGCAGGCGATCGTCGGCGACGAGAGTTCCTGCTTCGAGGCACTGGATCGTGCTTCCCGATGGTTCGGGCAGGCGGACGACCGGGTCGCTGAGCCCGTTCTCGGCAGTTCCACAGTTTCCGATCCCGTTCGGATGGCCGCGGGGTGGTGCTTCTATGACCTCGGCCGGCCGGAGCGTGCAGTTGAGAGTCTGACTCGCCAGTTCGGCGACCTGCCACCCTGGGCGGCCAGAACGCGTGCGCGGCTTGGCGGTCGTCTTGCCCTGGCGCTTCTGGCGACGGGTGACGTCACGCACGGCTGCACGGTCCTCGCCCAGGCGATCGACGATTGCAGCGGCCTGGGTTCGGCCACCGTCAGAGCTGACTTCCGCACAGCAGTGCCGTATCTCAATCGCTACGCGGGGAACTCGGCCGCTCGGCGGGTCATGCCGCACCTGATCGATGCTTTGGTCTGATGCAATCGCAACGCGAGGCACGATCACGGCGCGACCGGCACATCGTGCGGTAAAAATCGTCGATGTGTTGCGGGACGGGCCGCCTCGCCGGCGGCCCGTCCCTGAGGGTCAGCGCAGGCCGTTGCGGACGGCGACCTTGATCAGCAGTTCGGGGTCGTCGCTGATGAGGCCGTCGACGCCCAGGTCGATCACGCGCTGCATGGTCGCGGCGTCGTTGACGGTGTAGGGCACCACCTTCAGGTCGTATCGGTCCTGCAGCTTGGCTACGACCGGGCCGTGGAAGTAGGCCGGGTTCTGCCTCAGGTACCAGTCGTCGTTGGCCACCGTGCCCTGGGCCGGGTCGTGCACCTGCCAGTTGGCCGAGACGGTGGACGCGCCCGCGGCCCGCACGAGGGCGCCGAGGTCGCGGAAGCGCCACCAGTCCAGGCCGCCCGTCCACGGGCTCTTGACCTTCGGGTCGTTGTAGACAGCACGCAGCGAGCACTCGTCGGCCAGGGTGGCGCACTCGGCCGGGCCGTACTGCCAGACCAGCGCGACCGTCTCGATCCGGTGGTCGAGCGTGCTTGCCAGGCGGATCGTGCGCCAGTCGAACGACTGGATCGTCACGCGGCGCTGGAGGCCGGCCTTCTGGATCGCCCGCACGAGTTTGGTGGTGAAGATCGCGTACGGCTCGGTGTCGTCGACCAGCGGGCTGATCTTCGTCTCGATGTTCATCCGGATGTCGTCGCGGCCGCTGCCTTTGACCAGCGCGAAGAACTCGGCCAGGGTCGGGATGCGGGCCCCCGGCACGGCGACCTGACCCGGCACGACCTTCGATCCGCAGTCCAGCGTCTTGATCTGCGCCAGCGTGAGGTCGTGGACGAGCTTCCCGACGTACGGGTATTCGGGGTCACCGGGCTGGGCCGGCGCCGTGTCGACGCAGTGCGAGCCGTTGATCGTACGGTCGTGCAGCACCACCAGCCGGCCGTCCTCGGTCACGCCGGTGTCCAGCTCGAGCGTCGAGATGGCCGGGTTGGCCAGCGAGTGCTCGAAGGCGGGCAGCGTGTTCTCGGGTCGCGTGGCCCGGCCGCCCCGGTGCGCCTGGATGTCGAACGGCGACGCGTACTTCTTGGGCAGCTTGTAGCCGCGCGCGGCGAGCAGCGTCCGCAGCCGGTCCGGGTAGTCGGTGATCAGGCCGTCCACGCCGTCGTCGAGCAGCTTGGCCATGGTCGGCACGTCGTCCACCGTCCACGGGACGACCTTGATGCCGTACGCGTGGGCGTGCACGACCATCGACCGGGTGACGTACGGCCGGTAGCCCGGGTCGGTGATCGTGCCGTTCTGCGGGAAGCCGTGCACCGGCGAGAATGCGTACGCGCCGAACGTACGGATGGCCCGGATCGGGTCGCCGCCGAAGTCGTCGATGTCGAGGCCGCCCAGCCACGGCGAGGCGCCCGGCTGCCCGGTCTGCAGGAAGTCGTAGTTGGTCAGGGCGACCAGCGGCAGCCGCGGCTCGACCTGGCGCATCCGCTTGAGCGCACCCCAGTCGAAGCTCTGGATGGTGACCTGGCGCAGCATCCCGGCCTTGCGGATCTCGGCTGCGGTGACTTGCACGAACTGCTCGCGCGGGGCGGTCTCGGTGGGCGCGCCCGCCTCGACCTTGGTCTCGACGTTGAGCTTGACGCCGTCCGCGTGGTAGCGCTTGACCAGGGCGAAGACCTCGCGCAGGAGCGGCATGCGGGCACCCGGCACGGCCAGCTGACCGGGCTTGTCGGCCAGCGTCTTGGAGCCGCAGTCCATCGTGCGCACCTGGGCCAGGGTCAGCGTGTTGATGTACTTGCCGACGTACGGGAATTCCGGGTCGCCCGCGGTGACCGGCGCGGTGTCGGTGCACTTGTTGCCCGAGACCTGCCGGTCGTGCGTGACCACCGCTTGGCCGTCCTCGGTGATCTGTACGTCGAGCTCGAGCGTGCTGACGCCGAGCTGCAGCGCGTTGCCGAACGACGCGAGCGTGTTCTCCACGCGCAGGCCGAGTCCGCCCCGATGTGCCTGCAGGTCGAAGGACTTGCCGCCGGCGACGGCCACGCCCGGGGTGATGAGCGGGCCGGCGAGCGCGCCCGCCGCGAGCAGGGCGATGGCTCTTCTATTGATCCACACTGTTGTCTCCTTTCCTCTCCGGCAGCCTCAGCGGGACGCGCGACGACCAGGCGACATCCACGTGAACCGATGCCTACGAGTCGGGTGCGCCCGGGGGTGCGGTCCCCGGGCGGGCGCATGAATGAATGCAGACATGCTCAATTGACAGCGGTTCGCCGAATCAATCGCAAACGCATTGACATATGTCGGAGCGACGACACATACCGTTGAATGAATTTATTCCCTCTGGCGAGCCGCCCGGCCATCGGATACGTTGATGAAACGCATCTCCGAAATGTCGACGCTGACGCACTGACCTGCTCCAACGGCCATCCGGGGAGTCGTACTGTGCCTGATTCCAGCCCCCTTCAGCTGACCCCGAAAATGGAATCGATCACCCAATCGGTTCTCGCCCAGGCCCCCCTGCTACGACAGCTGACCGACGGCCTCGGCTCTCCGCTCAACATCGTTCTGCCGGACGCGCTGGACGCCAATGTGGAGGCTTTCCGGGCGGTCTATCGGCAGCACCGGCTGCGCGGGAACATCTATTTCGCGCACAAGGCCAACCGGTCCTCGGCCCTGCTGCGCCACCTGGCCGGCGCCGACGCCGGTGTCGACGTGGCCTCGCTGGCCGAGTTGCAGCACGCGCTCGGCGCCGGGTTCGGCCCGGGCCGGATCATGGCCACCGGCCCCAAGAACCGTGAGTTTCTCCTGCTGGCCGCGCGCACCGGCAGCACCGTGAACGCCGACTCCCTCGACGAGCTGAGTGAATTGGCCGCCCTGGTCGCGGCGGGCCGGCTTCCCCGCGTACGAGTAATGGTGCGACTGGCCGAATTCGCCTCCCGCGGCGTGCGCCTGGTCAGCCGTCGCAGCCGCTTCGGTGTGCCCGCGGCCCGGCTGCACGAGGCACTGGACCGGATCGAGAAGCACGCCGACCAGCTCGAACTGACCGGGGTGGCCTACCACCTCGACACCATCGGCCTGCCCGAGAAGGCGCTCGCGCTGGAGGGCTGTGTGGCCGCGCTCGACGAGTGCCGCCGCCGCGACGTGCCGGCCTGGTCGATCGACATCGGCGGCGGGTTCGGCGTCAACTACCTGGCCGACGGCGAACAGTGGGAGCGCTGGACGTCCGAACTGGCCCAGGCCGTGCTCGGGCGACGGCCGCCGCTCACCTGGAACGGGCACGGGTACGGGCTGCGCAACGAGGCGGGGACGCTGCGCGGGGCGCTCGGCCTGTATCCGGCGTACCGGCCGGTCTCGGGACCCGGCTACCTCGACCAGCTGCTGACCACCACCGCGCCCGAACTGCGCCGGCCGCTCGGGTCGCTGCTGCTGGACAGCATGATCGACCTCGACGTCGAACCCGGCCGGGCGCTGCTCGATCAATGCGGGATCGTGCTGGCCCGGGTGCTCGAGGTGCGCGAGGGGCCGGACACCCTCGTACGGCTGGAACTGAACTCGCGGGATGTGAGCCTCGAGGAACACGGGGTTCAGATGGATCCGGTTGTCATCCCGCAGAACTCCGCCGGCTTTGCCGGGCCGGCGGAGGTCTATCTGTTGGGCAATCTGTGCCTGGAGTCCGACCTGATCACGCGGCGCAAGGTGGTGCTGCCGGTGCGGCCCCGGCCCGGCGACCTGCTCGCCTTCGTCAACACGGCCGGCTACTTCATGGACTTCAGCGCCACCGGGGCCCTGCGCCAGCCGGTCGGCCGCAAGGTCGCGCTGTTCCGCGCGGGCGACCGATGGAGCTGGTGCCTCGACGAGCAGTACTGGCCCGTCCCCGAACGCGCGGAGGCAGCATGAGATTCGACGACATGACCGAGGCGATCGGCAACACCCCGCTGGTCCGCATCGATCCGGCCGTCCACGGTCTGCGCAACATCGACCTGTACGCCAAGATGGAGCTGCTCAATCCGTTCGGCTCGCTCAAAGACCGGGCGGCCTGGCAGATGGCCCGCCCGCTGCTGGCCGGCGCGGCCGAGCGCGGCGACACGGTGGTCGAGCTCTCGAGCGGCAACACGGCCAAGGCGCTCGCCATGATCGCGGGACTGCACGGGCTGCGCTTCAAGAGCGTCACCAACCGCATGAAGGTGCCCGAGATCAAAGACCTCCTGCTGCTGCTCGGGGCCGAGATCGAAGAGCTGCCGGGCCAGGCCGAATGCCTCGACCCGAGCGACACCGAGGACCCGCTCGCGCGCATGCACCGCACGCTGACCAGCAACGGCAGCGGCTACGTGCACACCGACCAGTACTTCAACGAGCGCAACGTCGAGGCTCATCTGCACGGCACCGGGCCCGAGATCATCAAGGACCTCGACGGGCGGGCGCCGGACTACTTCATCGCCTGCGTGGGCACCGCCGGGTCGTCGACCGGGGTGGCCCGGGCGTTGCGGCAACACGCTCCCGACGTACGGGTCATCGGCCTGGTCGCCGCGAAGAGCGACTTCATCCCCGGCATCCGGACGATCGACGAGGTGCACGAGGTCGGGCTGTTCGAGCCGGGCGTCTACGACACGGTCGAGACGATCACCGCCGACGACGCCATCGACGGGCTGCTGACGCTGGTCCGCCGGTGCGGCACGCCGGCCGGGCCGACCGGCGGGGGCGCCTTCCACGGCGCCGTCCGTCACCTGCGGGCGATCGACGGCGGCCTGACCGAACGCCGTACGGCCGTCTTCATCGTCTGCGACCGGGTCGAGAGCTATTTGTCGTACGTACGAGAGAGGCGTCCCGGGTTGTTCGGGCGCCCGGCCAAGCGGCACGACGTCCGCACGCTGACGGAAGCCGAGGTGGCCGACGCACCCACGGTGGAGATCGACGAGGCCCTGCGGTGGCCCGGCCTGGTGGTCGACCTGCGCAGTCCGTACGCGTTCCAGGCCCTGCACATCGACGGCTCGATCAACATCGTCGACGAGTTGTTCGCCGAACTGCTCCACGGTGGACTGCCGTTCAGCCGCCGGCAGCCGGTGCTGCTGGTGTGCCCGGTCGGCGAGAAGTCGGCCCGCTACGCCGCGCTGCTGACCCGGATGGGACACCCCTCGGTGCGCTCGCTGGCCGGCGGCATCATCGCCTGGCGCGACGCCGGCGCGCGGCTGGTGCGTGACTGATGACGCTCGCCCTCGACCTCGACGTCCGCTCCCAGTTCCCCCAGCTGGTCGCCCACCCCGACGTCGCCTACCTCGACAGCGCGGCCACCGCCCAGAAGCCGCAGGCCGTCCTGGACGCGGTGGTGGCCTATCTGAGCAGTGAGAACGCCAATGCCGCGCGAGGCACCTATCCGTGGGCCAACCGCACCACGGCCCGCATCGCGCAGACCCGCGACCAGGTGCGCCGGTTCCTCGACGACGCGTCACCGGCCACGTCCGGCGTGCACTTCGTCAGCGGCACCACCGAGGGGCTGCGGTCGGTCGCGCTCGACTGGCTGCCCACGGTGCTGAGCGACGGCGACGAGATCATCGTGCCCTTCGCCGACCACAGCGCGAACCTGGTGCCCTGGCTGGACGCGGCCGAAATGCTGCGGCGGCAGGGTACGCGAGTGGTGGTACGGCC
Source organism: Paractinoplanes pyxinae (assembly GCF_026626335.1). Classification (GTDB taxonomy): domain Bacteria; phylum Actinomycetota; class Actinomycetes; order Mycobacteriales; family Micromonosporaceae; genus Actinoplanes; species Actinoplanes pyxinae. The sequence goes on from NZ_JAPNTZ010000012.1 coordinate 10,247, forward strand.
GACGCCGTACGACGAGGCGCACGACTACGACGTGGGCCGGCTGCCCGTCGGCCCGCGTACCCGGCTGATCGCGGCCACCCACGTGCATCACGTCTACGGCAACGACATGAATGTGCACCGCCTGCGCGCGGCGGCCGGCCCCGAGGTCGCCATCTGCCTGGATGCGGCCCAGAGCTTCGGTCACCTTCCCCTTTCGGTACGGGAGTTGGATGTGGACTTCGTCGTCTTCTCGGGCCACAAGGCCATGGCGTTGCCGGGCGTCGGGGCGGTGTGGGCGCGCAACCGGCGGGGCCCCGCCTTCACCCCGGGCGGCTGGAACGGCACGCCCAACACCGCCGGAATCGTGAGCCTCGCCGCCGCCATGGACTGGCTCTCGTCCGTGGGCCTGTCGCGCATCTCGTCGTCGATCGTCGCGCTGGGCGCCCGGCTGACGGCGGGGCTCGCCACCATGCCCAGCTACGAGGTGCTGGGCTGCCAGGACAGCCTGGCCGCGGGATCGCCGGTGCAGCGCCGGCACGGCATCGTGACCTTCCGGCATCGCGAGATCGACTCCAACGACCTCGGCTTCATCCTGGCCGCGGACGGTCTGCTGGTCCGCGCCGACGGCCACTGCCAGGGCACGCAGGGCGAGAAGACCTCTTCCGTACGCGTGAGCTTTCAGGTCTATAACACGGCCGAGGAGGTCGACCGCTTGCTCGCCACGCTGTCCGCCCTCGAGTCCTAGCGAAAGCTCACCCATCCTGTTAGAAATGGTTGTCGTTTTCGATCACACCGAGGATGGGTTCATGCTCGCGCTCGACTCCGCCCGCCGGCGCACGGCCTGGGACGAGGTGATGACCGGCTTCGTGCCTGGCCTGGCCACGCTGGAGGCCGCCATCGGCACCGCGACCGAGTCGGTGCTGGGCCGGCCGCCCCGCCGCGTCCTCGACCTGGGCGGCGGCCCCGGAGTGGTGGCCTCGCGGATGGCCGACCGGTGGCCCGGCGCCCGGGTGACGCTGATCGACATCGACCCGGTGCTGCTGGCCCTGGCTCGCGACGGGGCGAGCCCGGCCGTCACCGTCCTCGACGCCGATCTGGGCGAGCCCGAATGGGCCGACCCGGCCGGCACCGGCTATGACCTGGCCACCGCGTTGATGACCGTCCACTATCTACGCCCCGAGCGGATCCGGGCCCTCTACCGCCGCTGCCGCCAGGCCCTCGATCCGGGCGGCCTGCTGGTGGTGGCCGACCTGATGCCCGACGACGGCCTGCCCACGGTTTCGGCCGCCCTCAACCCGGCCCCGGGCGAGGCCGCGGCCGAACTGGCCTGGGCCCAGTGGTGGGGCGAGGCCACCGCCGCCTTCGGCGACCTCATGGCCACGCGGGCCGCGGTCTTCCGCGACCGCCCCGCCGCCAACTTCGCCGGCTCGGTCGGCTGGCACATCGCCGCCGCCCGCGCCGCCGGTTTCCGTGAGGCCGGCATTCTCTGGCGCGACGGCCGCCACGCCGCCCTGGCCGCCCTGGCCTGACCTAACGCATGCCGAGCCACTGGTCGGCGTCCCACGCGCGGAAACGCTCGACCTCGGTGAACCCCAGCTTCTCGGCGAGGCGCATCGAGGCCACGTTCGCGGTCTGGGTGGCCAGCACCACCGGCTCGCCGGGCAGGACACTGTCGAACCAGTCGAGCGCCGCCGCGCACGCCTCGGCGGCGTACCCGAAACCCCACGCGCGCGGCAGGAACAGGTAGCCGAGGTCGACCTTGCCGACGGCAGCCGGGCGGTGCCGGGAGGCCCGCCGGAGCAGGACCTGGCCGATCATTGCCCCGCCGAGCTCGACGACGAAGCTCCCGGGCCACTGCTCGGGCACCTCGGGCAGTTCCCGCTCGAGCACATCGTGAGGGCGAGGGCCGCCCAGGTAAGTGTGGACCTCGGGCGACGCCAGCAGCTCGATGAACTGTGGACGGTCCCGCGCCTCGGACCCGCGAAGCACAAGCCTCTCGGTCCGGATCGGGGTCGGCGGCCAGGCGACGGGTCCAAGTTCAGTCATGGCGACAGCTAACCAACCGCGATCCACAAAAGTTGATCTTTTCCCGTACGATGTCGCTCCGCGTCCCGGGTCGCCGGGCGCGCGATATCGGGGAGCACCATCAGCATGCACAAATTTCGCCATGCCCTCACGGCTGTGATCGTGACGGGTTCGGCCGCGGTCGTCGTGGCCGCCGGCCCCGCTTCTTCTGCTGCCGCCGCCACCGTGGCCACCAACTCCAAGTTCGTGCCCATCGCATCGGTCAGCGACATGCTGGTCAACCCGGCCCGCAAGCGGGTGCTGATCGCCGACGGCCAGAACGGTCGCCTGATCGCCGCCGACTACAACGGCTCGTTGTACAACCTCGTGACCGGCCTGCCCGGCATCGGCGGCCTGGCCCTGTCGGCCGACTCGGCGACGCTGTACGCCGCGGTGGCCAAGCGGAACGCCATCGTCGCCTTCGACACCGCGACCATGGCCGAGACGAAGCAGTACCCCCTGCCCAGCATCGCCCAGCCGAAGACGCTGGCCCGAGTCGGCGGAACGCTCTACTTCGGCTACTCCGGTGACCCCGAGGTGACCTCCGGCGGCAATTTCGGATCGCTGAACCTGACCACGGGCGCGGTCACGGGCGGGCTGCACAAGGGCAGCATCCACGACGCGCCGCAGCTGCTGACCGCGCCCGGGACATCGGGCCGGCTGGTCCTGGTCGACCGGTCGAGCAACGCCACGACCGGCGGCAACATGTTCGTCTACGACGTCTCGGGCAGCACCCCGGCGCTGACGGCGAGCGAAACCACCGGCGCCGGCTTCGTCCGCGACGCCGCGCTCAGCACCGACGGTTCGACGATCACGGCCGTCGGTTCGCCCTGCCGGACCTTCGTCGCCCCCGTCGCGAACCCGCATCAGCGGACCGACGCGTACGAGCAGCTCTGCGACGGGACGACTGTCGACATCGACCAGGACGACGACCGGGTCGCGCTCGGCTACGGCAGCACCCTGTCGGTCTATCCGGCCGGCTCGTCGACGGCGGAGCAGAGTTACACCTTGCCGGCCGTCCGCACCGGTGACGCGCCGGACTTGCTCGACGCGGTCGTCTCCGAGCCGGGTGGGCCGCGGCTCTTCGCGGTCAGCCACAACGCGCGCAGCGAGTTCCACCTGTGGGCGCTCAACCAGCCACCGAAGATCGTTCCGGTGATCACGCTGACCGCGCCGGCAACCTCCCCGTACGGCAGTCCCGTGACGATCACCGGCACGATCACCGGCGTGCCGGCCGGAACGACTCTCTTCGTCCACCGCGACGGCCCGACGTCGTCGCAGGGGCTGCCGCAGGCCGTTGTCGACGCCGAGGGCCGGTTCACCGTCACCGACACGGTCAAGTCCGGCGGCGACACGATCTACTCGTTCTCGTACATGGAAACCAACACGATCGCCTCCGCCCAGGCCAAGGTCACGGTCGCGATCGGCAAGGCGCCGGTGACGCTGTCGGTGTACCCGGCCAGCGCGACCGTCGCCTACGCCAAGCACACCATCGTCAACGTCAAGGTCAGTGGAGGTCTGGTGCCGGGCGAGGTGGTCGAGATCTGGTCCGACCCGTACGGCGCCGACCTGCCACCCAAGCTGGTCCACCGCGAGTCGGTGAGCGCCAGCCGCGGCGTCGGCACGGTGATCGTCCCGACGCGCAACCTCGGCCTGACGGTCAAATACCTCGGCACGGCCGCGACCGCCCCGGCCTCGGCCCGGGCGTTCATCTACTCCAAGGTCGCGGCCTCGACGACTACCTCGCGGCAGTACAAGACGGCGAACATCGGCTCGGTCTCGTACATCCACTTCCGCAACACGGTGAACCCCTACTTCACCACCACGATGACCGCGAATCCCGGCCGCAAGGCCCGCCTGCTGTTCGAGGTGCACTCGGGCGGCACGTGGAAGCCTTGGAAGACCGTCGACACGTCGCTCAACGCGTCGGGCAAGTCGTACTACACGCTGACCGGGACGCACTCGACCGGCGTCTTCTACCGCGTGCGGCCGGCCTACCTGACCGGCACCTCGGGCGACAGCCTCAACTACACGACGTACGGCGCGTACCGGTACTTCACCTTCACAAAGTGACTCGGGGACTTTTCATGCACAAACTTCGGGTTGTTCTAGCAGGTGTCATCGCCACCGTCGTGGCAGTGACCGGTGGTGTCGGCCCGGCTGGCGCCGCCGAGTCCGATCCGGTGGTGCCGACCATCTCGCTGGTCTCGAACTCGCAGTACTCGTGGTCGAGCCCGATCGGTATACGAGGCAACGCGACACCGGCGTTGCCGGCCGGGGCCGAGATCAGCGTGCGCCGCACCGGCCCGCAGCCGGGTTCCGAGGTGACACTGCCGACGGTCCGGGCCGGCGCCAACGGGACGTTCGTCGTCAGCGAGCCCGGTCTGCAGGCCGCCGGTGAAGTGACCTACACGGTGTCGTACGCCGGGAACGACGTCCTGGGCGCGGCCACCGCGAGCAGGACGATCCGGATCACCAAGACCGACCTGAGCATGAACGTCGACCCCTACATCGCGTACGGCTCGTACAACGCGACCTCGCGGTTCAGCATCCAGCTGGGCGGCCCGCACAAGCCCGGGCAGGTGGTCGAGGTCTACGCCGACCCGTTCGGCAACGATTTGCCGCCGAAGCTGATCAAGCGAGTCGAGATGCCGGCCAACGGCCAGACCTTCGTGTCGGTCACCGCGACCCGCAGCGTCGGCCTGACCGTGAACTTCCTCGGCACCGAGCAGTTCAACGCGAAGTCGCGCCGGGCGTGGATCTACACCACGATCCCGGCCTCGCTGGCCGTCACGCGGCAGTACAAGACGGCCAACCTCGGCACGGTGTCGTACGCCCACTTCCGTAAGACGGTGAACCCGTACTTCACGACCACGATGAGCACCAAGCCCAACTGCCGTCAGCAGCTGCAGTTCGAGGTGCACTCGGGCGGTCAGTGGAAGAAGTGGAAGAACGTCGACGCGTCGCTCAACTCGGCCGGCAAGTCGTACTACACGCTCACCGGCACGCATTCGACGGGCGTCTTCTACCGGGTGCGCGCCGCCTACATCCCGGGCATCTCGCTCGACAACGTCAACTACACGACCTACACCCCGTACCGCTACTTCACCTTCACGAAGTAGCGGTACGGGGCACCGGTCAGCTGCCGATCGGGCCGCCGTCGAGGCGCCACGAGACCACCACTGACGGCTTCGCGTAGTCGCCGTCGGGCCAGGTGGAGACGGGCTTGTCGACGGTGGCGCCGCTGATCTCGCCCGGGTGCTGCACCGCCACGAAGACCGAGCGGTCGTCGCCGGTGATGAACGGGCCGCAGGTCTCGGCGCCGCGCGGCACGGTGAGGAACTGGCGCAGGTGGCCGCGCTCGGAGCCCTCGATCGGCGTCGCGAAGAGGCCGTCGTTGGTGCCCAGGGCGTTGCCGTCGGTCGAGATCCACAGGTTGCCGGCGCTGTCGAACGCGACGTTGTCGGGGCACGAGATCGGCGAGACGGCCGTCTTGTCGTACCCGCCGAAGTAGGTGTCGGCGGCGGCCGGGTCACCGCACACGATCGGCAGGGTCCAGGTGAAGGACTCGCCGGTGTGGTCGCCCTTGTCCTCGGTGATCTCGAAGATGTGGCCGTGCTTGTTGGCGCTGCGCGGGTTGGCCTCGTCCACGCCCGGGTTGGTGCCGACGGCCCGGTTCGTGTTGTTGGTCATGGCCGCGTAGATCTTGCCGGTGCGCAGGCTGGGCTGCACGTCCTCGGGACGGTCCATCTTGGTCGCCTTGACCGCGTCGCCGGCCAGGCGGGTGTACGTGAGGATGTCGGCCACGGTCATGCCGGGGACGAACGACTTGTTGCCCGACACGAGCTTGGTCCACTTACCCGTACCGTCGAAGGCGCCGTCCGACGGCAGCTTGCCGGTGCCGTCGATCTCGGCCGCCGCGCTGTCCCCGGTCACCTGGGCGACGTAGAGCGTGCCCGACTCGAGCAGGGTCAGGTTGTGCCGGCGGTCGCCGGGGCGGTACTTCTTCTCCGACACGAACTTGTAGAGGTAGTCGAAGCGCTCGTCGTCGCCCATGTACGCCACGACGTGCCCGCTCTTGGCCACGATGACGTTGGCGCCCTCGTGCTTGAAGCGGCCCATCGCGGTGTGCTTGCGCGGCGGGGCGTCCGGGTCGAACGGGTCGACCTCGACGATCCAGCCGAAGCGGTTGGCCTCGTTAGGGTGCTTGGCCAGGTCGAAGCGCTCCTGAGCCCGCTCCCACTTGCGCGAGCCGCTCGGGTAGCGGGCCGTGGTGGTGATGCCGTAGCGGTTGAGCTTCGGCTTGTCGGCCTCGGCCACGGCGTCGCCACCGACGAAGTACTGGTTGAAGTTCTCTTCGCCGGAAAGAACGGTGCCCCACGGGGTGACGCCGCCGGCGCAGTTGTTGAGCGTGCCGATGACCCACTGACCCTTGGGGTCGGCCGCGGTCTTCACCGCCGCCGTGCCGGCCACCGGGCCGGTCAGCTTGAACTTCGTCTCGAGGGCGGTGATCCGCTTGTTGTAAGGCAGCCGGTTCTTGCGTACGGGCTTCCACTGCCCGCTGCGGCCGACGCGCTCGATCTCGACCACCGACAGGCCGTGGGCCGCGATCGCCACCTTGATCTGTTCCACGGTGAGCGCGTCCAGGCTGGTGAAGCCCGGGAACATCAGCTCCTCGTTGGTGTACTCGTGGTTGACCACGAGCAGCGCGCGCTCGTCCGAGTTGCCGAACGGCAGCACGCCGACGAAGTCGTTGTTGTAGCCGAACTGCAGCGACTGCCGCTTGGCGGTCTGCTTGTCCAGCTCGAACTCGGGCGCGCCGGCCACGACCGGGTCGCCCCAGCGGATCACGACGGCCGAGTCGTAGCCGTTGGGCACGATCAGGTTGTCCAGCGTGTTGGGCGGGATCGCCTTGAAGCTGATCTTCCCGGCCTTGCCGGTGACCTTGGGAGCGGTGGCGACCGGGGCCGGCGCGGCGCTTGCCGGGACCGCCGCGGCAGCCGAGGCGCCACTCACTCCGAGGACCAGGGCACCGGCGGCGCCGGCCCGCATCACACCGCGCCGGCTCATCGACGCGTTGACGACATCACCGAGGTACGGGTTGTCCGACGTGTTGGGCGCCGGGTGGTCGCAAGCGTTGCCGCAGCGGTAAAGACAGGTCATGGCGTCCCGCGAGCCACCACTGTGGCCCAGCAGGGGTAAAAGTCGACGCATCGGCTCTCCTTGATCGTCCTGGCCGCACCCATGGTGGGCTGCCCGAACGTTAGGAGAGCCGATGCGGAAGGAACCACCGGCTGCCGGTGAACGGAGAGTAAACGCTCTAACTACCGATGCGTCCTCCGTCGAGCCGCCACGTGACCACGACGGCCGGTTTGGCGTAGCTGCCGTCCGGCCACGTCGACGCCGGGTTGTCCACGGTGGCGCCGGTGATCTCGCCCGGGTGCTGCACGGCGACCAGAACCGAGCGGTCGTCGGCGGTGATGAAAGGGCCGCAGGTCTCCGCGCCCGGCGGAACCGTCAGGAACTGCTTGAGGTGACCGCGTTCGGGACCCTCGATCGCGGTCGCGAAGAGTCCGTCGTTGCTGCCCAGGGCGTTGCCGTCGGTCGCGATCCACAGGTTGCCCGAGCTGTCGAAGGCGACGTTGTCGGGGCACGAGATCGGCGACACCTTGGTCTTGTCGTAGCCTCCGAAGTAGGTGCCCGGATCGTCGGGATCGCCGCAGACGATCGGCAGCGACCAGGTGAAGGACTCGCCGGTGTGGTCCCCGCCGTCCTCGGTGATCTCAAGAACCTGGCCGTGCTTGTTGGCCACGCGCGGGTTCGCCTCGTCGACGCCGGCGTAGGTGCCGACGCCGCGGTTCGTGTTGTTGGTCAGCGCGGCATAGATCTTGCCGCTGCGCAGGCTGGGCTGGACGTCCTCCGGGCGGTCCATCTTGGTCGCGCCCACCTTGTCGCCGGCGAACCGGGTGAAGGTGAGGACCTCGACGGCGGTCATACCGGGCACGAACGACGTGGTGCCCGAGACCAGCTTGATCCACTTGCCCGTACCGTCGAAGGCGCCGTCGGACGGCAGCTTGCCGGTGCCGTCGATCTCGGCCGCGGGGCTGTCGCCGGTGAGCTGGGCGACGTAGAGCGTGCCCGACTCGAGCAGGGTCAGATTGTGCTTGCGGTCGCCAGGGCGGTAGCGCTTGTCGGAGACGAACTTGTACAGATACTCGAACCGCTCGTCGTCGCCCATGTACGCGGCGACGTGCCCGCTCTTGGCCACGATGACGTTGGCGCCCTCGTGCTTGAAGCGGCCCATCGCGGTGTGTTTGCGCGGCAGCGCGCCGGGATCGAGCGGGTCGACCTCGACGATCCAGCCGAAGCGGTTGGCCTCGTTGGGGTGCTTGGCCAGGTCGAAGCGTTCCTGCGCCCGTTCCCAGCGCCGTGAGCCGCTCGGATAGCGGGCGGTGGTGAGGATCCCGTAGCGGTTGAGGCGGGCCTTGTCGGCCTCGGGCACCGCGTCGCCACCGACGAAGTACTGATTGAAGTTCTCTTCGCCGGACAGCGCCGTGCCCCACGGCGTGAGGCCGCCGGCGCAGTTGTTCAGCGTTCCGATGATCGTGGTGCCGCGCGGGTCGGCCACCGTACGCAGGAACGGCGAACCAGCCGCCGGGCCGTCCGCACGGAAGGGCGTGGCCAGCATGGTCAGGCGCTTGTTGTACGGAAGTCGCTTTCCCCGTACGGGCTGCCACTGCCCGGTGCGGCCGACGCGCTCGATCTCGACCACCGACATGCCGTGTGCGGCCATGGCGGCCCGCACCTGATCCACGGTCAGCGCTTCCTGGGTGGTGAAGCCGGGGAACATCAGTTCTTCATTGGTGTACTCGTGATTGGACACGAGCAGCGCGCGGCGGTCGCTGCCCGGAATCGGCACGACGCAGAGGAAGTCGTTGTTGTAGCCGAACTGCCTCGACTGGCTCTCGCCGGTCTGGTGCTCGAGGTCGAAGGCGGGCGCGCCGGGCAGCACCGGGTCACCCCAGCGGATGACCACGGCGTGGTCGTAGCCGTTGGGGACGATCACCGTGTCGATCTCGTTGGGCGGGATCGGCTTGAACGTCAGGGCCGCGCCGCTCGGGGCCGGCGCGGCAGCTGCCGGGACCGCCGCGGCGGCCGGACCGCCCATTCCGAGGACGAGGGCGCTGGTGCCGCCCGCGGCCAGCAGGCCCCGGCGGGTCAGGGCGGCTGCGGCAATCTCGCCGAAGTACGGATTCTCCGAGCCGTTGGGCACAGGGTGATCGCACGCGTTTCCGCAGCGGTACTGGCAGGTCATGGCATCGCGGCCACCGCCGTGACGGCCCAGCAGGGGTAACAAACGGCGCGGTTCGGGCATCGCTGACCTCCATCGACGTTGATGAACATCAGGTAAACACGAATCGGTGATCCACTGCTCCGTTTCGCCCGATGAAAGTCATGGACAGGCCATCTGCGCCGGATACAGAGGGATCATGAGCTTCTCCATCGAGAGGGACACCGACCGCACCGGCAAGACGACCTACCTCTTGCTGGGCGGCACCTTCGACCGGGCCGCGCACCGCGATCTGAAGCGGGCCCTGCGGGACGCCTTCGCCCGGACGCGCCAAGGCCGGGTCGTGCTCGACGTGGCCGGGGTCGGCGAGATCAGCAGTGAGTGCGTCGAGGTGCTGCTGACCGGGTACACCACCGCGCTGCGGGGCGGCTACGGCTTCGAGGTGACCAACGCGCGCGGCTCGGTGCAGCTGCTGCTGGAGGCGACGCGGCTGTGCCCCCGTCGCGAGGACGACACGCTGTATGCCCCCGCTTGGCTCTCAGGCAGCCCGGCCGACGTTTCGTAGCCGGTGAGTGGCCACGCCGGCGGCGCTCAGGCGGTCGGCGATCGACTCGGACGTGCTGTCGAGGAACACTGCGACCTGGTGGTCGTCGCCGAGGTGGCAAGCGGCGGCCAGGGTGCCCAGGTTGATCGGGTCGACCTCGTGCACGTCGTGCAGGTCGAGTACGAGGCGCAGCGGCCGCAGGTGACGAAGGGCGTACACCAGCGTACGGCGTAATTCGACCGCGTCGTCGGCGCTGAGCGCGCCGTGGGGCTGGATGACGAGCGTGCCGTCAGGGGTGGTTTCGACGTCGACCGTTGATGCGGTCATCGCGCATACCTTTCGTTACCCGCTGTTCTCCGAGGTGTCAGATTAGGGCCTCGACCCGAGGTCGTCGACTGCGCCGGGGAAGAATTCACCAGGTCACGACAAGGTCACATCGACCCCGTCCGTTCACTTCCTACGTTATGACCCGACGAGCACCGCTTGACCCGGTAACCCGCCTGAACTTTGCGTGAACTTGGATTCCAGCTGGTCAGCGGGCTGCGGCCGGTTCAGGTGGTACCCCTGAAGGAGGTCCACCCCGGCCTCGGCGAGCGCGGTGGCGGTCGGCTCGTCCTCGACGCCCTCGGCCACTACGGTCAGGTTGAGGGATCGAGCGATGGCGATCACCGAGTGGATGATCGTCGCCCGGGCGGGTGAGTCGTTCATCCGCATCACGAACGAGCGGTCGATCTTCAGCTCGTCGATCGGCAGTTCCGGCAGCAGCCCCAGCGAGGTGTAGCCGGTGCCGAAGTCGTCGATCGCGACCCGGATGCCGGCCTCGCGGATGGCCGCGAGCCGGGCCGCGGCCTGGTCGGGCCGGGTCAGCACGGCCGTCTCGGTGATCTCGACGGTGAGCAGCCGGGCCGGCAGCCGCTCCAGCTCGAGCAGGGCCAGAATCGTCGGCACGGCTCGATCCTGGGCCAGGTAGGCCGCCGACAGGTTCACCGAGACCGGCACGTCGTGGCCAGCCTCGTGCCACTGCGCCGCCTGGTGCAGGGCCTCGGCCAGCACCCAGTCGGTCAGCTCCAGAATGACGTCGGAGCGCTCGGCGTCGGGCAGGAAGACGCCCGGCGGAAGCGTGCCGCGCTGCGGGTGCTGCCAGCGCACCAGCGCCTCGACGCCGTGGATCTCGCGGTCGCCGCTCGCCCGGTGCAGCGGTTGGTAGTGCAGGCGCAGGTGGCCGGCGCCGATCCCGGTCCGCAGTTCGGTCAGCTGCCGCAGGTCGGCGCGCTGCCCGGTGCCGATCTCGGGGGTCCACACGACCACGCCGGTGCGGTCCTTCTTGGCCGTACGCAGGGCGGCGGCCGTGCGGCGCAGCACCTCGGACAGGTCCCGGTGGTCGGCCGCGCAGACGCCGGTGCTGCTCTCGACGCTGACCGGGACGCCGTCGACCAGGTGCGGGCCGCGGATGACGTCGGCCAGCCGCCGAGCCAGACCGGCCGGTCCGGGCACCGGCGAAGTGTCAGCCACGAGCACCAGGAACTGGTCGCCCTCGAGACGGGCGATCAGGTCCCCGGCCCGGCAGGCCGCCCGCAATCGGGCCGCGACCCGCTGCAGCAGCGTGTCGGCGCCGTGCCGGCCGAGCACGTCGTTGATGTCCTGGAAGCGGTCCAGGCCCAGGTGGATCACGGCGGCCAGGGTGCCGGCCTCCAGACGCTGGTGGGCCTCGGAGAGCGCGGCCGAGCGGTTGGGCAGGCCGGTGAGCCGGTCGGTGCGGGCCAGCCGGGCGTAGCGGCCGGCCATGGCGATGAGCAGGCCGTCCACCGGGGCGATGCCGTACCGCCCGTCCGGCCACCGCACCAGCAGCGGCTCGTCGTGCAGGCCGGGCGGGCGTTCGAGGGCGGCCTCGGCGGCCAGCTCGATGTCGGTGTCGGCCGCCAGCACCCGGGTCTCGCCGCTCTCGGCCAGACCGGCCAGCGGGCCCAGGTCGCCGGCCCGGCGCTCGATCACGCCCCGGGCCACCAGGGACGGGCCGGCCGCGGGGGTCGCGACGAGGACGCCGGGCAGCAGCGGCTCGGCTTGCAGCCGGGCCGCCACCTCGGCCACCGGGGTGGTCGCGGGCAGGATCTCGACGGGCAGGGCGATCTCGCCCAGCTTGCGGGGCAGGCGGGCGGTCACGGCGCCGCCACGTCGAAGCAGGCGCCCTCGATCACCTGCCGCCCGTCCACAGTGGCCGGGCGCAGGCGCAGCCACAGGCGGCCCGCCTCGAAGTCGGCCGGCTCGCCGTGAGACGCGGCCGCGAAGGCCTCCCGCAGCCGGTCGTGATCATCGGCGGCGAGCACCGACCGGAACGCCGCCAGCAGACCGTCGGCCGGATCGGCCTCGCCCAGAACCGCCGCGGCGTCCCCGGCCGAGCTGGTCAGCCGCGGGTCGCCGAGCGGACCGGCGACCGCGGTGAAACGGAAGACGGCCAGGCGGTGGGTCAGCTCGTCCAGGTCGCGGCGGCCAGTCTCGAGCGCTATTTCGGTCGTCCGTTCCTGGGTGCGGTCGAGGATGACCCCGTCGCACAGCGTCGTGCCGTCGGTGAGCCGGTAGAGCCGCCCGACGCCCTGCAGCCACCGCTGCCGGCCGTCCTGGCGGACCACCGCGCCCTGCCACCGCCACGGCTCGAGCGTGATCAGCGAGACGTGCACGCTCTCGGCGAACGAGCTCATGCTCTCGTCGGCGATGATGTCCATGATCAGCCGGGGGTCGGCGATGATCTGCTGCGGTTCGAGGCCGTAGATCTCGCGGCAGCCGTCCGAGATGAACGTGAAGGCCTGAGTGCCGTCGGGGGCGAAGCGCAGCTGGAAGAGCATGCCCGGCGCGTTGTTGACGGTCGACCGGAACAGCCGTTCGCTCTCGCCGAGCAGATCCTCGCTGCGGCGGCGGGCGGTGTCGTCGATCGCGATCGAGCACACGCCGTAGACCGAGCCGTCGGGGTCGGTGAGCGGGAACCGGGTCACCACGTACTGGCGGATCTGGTCGCCGAACGGCAGCTCCTCGAGCGCCGTCAGCGCCTCGCCGGTGCTGATCACGTGCCGGTCGTGGGCCCGGCCGGAGGCGGCCACGACTTCGGGCAGCACCTCGGTGTCGCGGTGGCCGACCAGCTCGTCCGCGTCGACCTGGAAGACCCGCTCGTACTCGGCGTTGACGAACAGGTAGCACCCGTCGAGGTCCTTGGCCGAGATCATGGCCGAGGTGTGCTCGAGGATCGCGTTGACCAGCGTGGTGCTGCGCTGCAGGTCCTGTTGGGCCCGATGCCAGGCTGTCTCGTCGGACAGGAAGGCGCAGAACCCGTCCGGCAACGGGTCGAGGATCATCGTGACGCGCAGCTCGGCGCCGTCGCGGTGACGGGCCGGCACCTCGGCCCGCATGCCTTGCCACGGCTCGTCCGAGGCCAGCCGGCGGGCGAACGCGGCCGAGTGCGTCGAGCGCAAGTGACCCGGCACCAGGGTGTCGGCGAGGGGACGGCCCACCATCTCGTCCCGGCTCCAGCCGAACAGGCGTTGCGCCGCGGGGTTCCACTCCCGGATCAGGCCCCGGCGGTCGACCTCGACGTAGGCCAGAGAAGTGACCCGCAGCGTGTCACCGGGCGAGGCGACCAGGGAATTGTCTGCGGTTAACACGCCCGCTTCATCGGCTGCCGGTCGGCGGGCATGAGCGTTTGACTTCGCAACGTGAACCCCACCTCTCCTTTTCGCCCTTCATCGCCGATTGTTGCTGCTCGCCCCGGGGGACGGGGGTGAAACGGGCGATTGGCCGGCGCGGACGAGGCCCGACTCGTAGGCGAATACCACGGCCTGGACGCGGTCCCGCAGCCCCAGCTTCATCAGCACCCGCGCCACATGCGTCTTCACGGTGGCCTCGCCCACGGCGAGCGCGGCCGCGACCTCGGCGTTCGACTGGCCGCGGGCGACCAGGCGCAGCACCTCGGCTTCGCGCGGGGTGAGCCCGGCCAGTTCGGCCGGCGGCTGCGGGCCGGGCTGACCGGCGAAGGCGGAGATCACCCGCGTGGTGACGGCCGGGTCGAGCAGCGCGTCCCCGGCCGCGACGACCCGGATCGCGGTAATCAGGTGCTCGGGCGAGGACGCCTTCAGCAGGAAGCCGCTGGCGCCCGCGCGCAGGGCCCGGTGCAGGTTCTCGTCGGTGTCGAAGGTCGTCAGCATGATCACCCGAGGCGGGTGCGGGGTGGCCAGCAGGGTGCTCGTCGCGGCCAGGCCGTCCTGACGGGGCATGGCGATGTCCATCAGCACGACGTCGGGCCGCAGCCGCCGGGCCACCGCCACCGCCTCGGCGCCGTCGCCGGCCTCGCCCACCACGGCCATGTCGGGCTCGGTCTCGATCACCATGCGCAGCCCGGCCCGGATCATCTGCTGGTCGTCGGCGATCACCACCGAGATCGTCATCGGAGCACCGCCACCGGCAGCGGAATCCGTGCCCGTACGGCGAAACCGCCCTCCGCCCTCGGCTCGGCGATCAGTTCGCCGCCGAACAGGGTGGCCCTTTCCCGCATCCCGATCAGGCCGTGACCGCCGCCACCCACGACCACCGGCCGGCCGTCGTTGACCACCGCCAGGTGCAGGCCGTCATCCTCGAAGCCGACCGTCACGTCGACCCGGGTCGGGCCGGCGTGCCGCAGCACGTTGGTGAGGGCTTCCTGCACGATCCGGTACGCGGAGAGGTCGATGGCGGGCGGCGCCGGCTGCTTCTGCTGACGCAAAGTCACGGTCAGGCCGGCCTCCCGCACCTGCGTGATCAGTTCGTCGAGGCGGTCGAGTCCGACCGGGGATTGCGCGGTGTCACCGCCTTCGCCGCGTAGCAATCCCAGCGTACGGCGTAATTCGCCCACCGCGTCGCGGCCCGACGACTCGATGCCCCGCAACACCTCGCTGTCGACCGGCAGCCCCGCGTCGAGCCGCCGGCGGACGGCCCCGGCCTGGATCACCATCACCGTCACGCTGTGGGCGACCATGTCGTGCAGTTCGCGCGCGATCCGGACGCGCTCCTCCATCAGCGCCTCACGGGCCTGCTGCTCCCGGACGGTCGCGCCGCGCCGGGCCTGCACGGAGAGCGCCACGCCCAACACGTACGGGGCAATGGGAAAGAACAACGCGGCCATCGGATCGCCGGGGTCATTGGCCAGATAGACGACGAAGGTCGCCATCACCAGGCCGGCCCCGATCAGGCCGCGCCGCTCGACGCCGCGCGGGGGCACCTGGCGGCCCACGGTGTAGATCACGATCATCGTGCCGACCAGCTGCCACAGCCGGAAGTTGACGGTCGCCTCGCCCGCGATGACGGCCGGGCGGTAGAAGGCGGACATCGGCTCGATCACGTGCGGAGCCATGGCCAGCAACGGGACGAACCGGCGGAACAGCACGGTCGCCGCGGACAGGGCCAGCACCAGCGGCCACCAGTGGCCCGGCATGGCGATCAGGTACTCCTCGGTCAGCGCGAAGAGCACGAAGCCGCCGGTCAGCGCCAGGTCGGTGGGTCGCAGCCGCATGCGCCCGACGCTACGGTCCGCGGGCCCGGCGCCGAACCCGTCGCGAGGATGACAGGCCCTCCGCCGCGCGGTGGACCTGCGATCACTCCGCGTGCGGGTTACCGCGGCGGTTCTTCTCCCTACCTTCTGGCGGCACGACAGTTCGACGGTTGGGGGAAAGATGCGCAAGATCGCTGCGGCCAGTCTGGTGCTGGCTCCGCTGGCGCTGGCGGTGTCGACCGGAATCGACCCGGCGCTGGGCGAGGAACAGGGTTACGGGATCTATCGGCAATTCCCGGGGGCGACGCAGTGGCATTCGCTGTTGCTGCACTGGGCGTGGGTGCTGTGTGTGCCGGGCTTCCTCGGATTGCTCACCCTGGTGCGCCGGCGTGGGGCGGTGCTCGCCGGGATCGCCTGGGTGGCGACGATGTACGGGCTGGTCACGTTCTCGGCCCTGATGTCGGCCGACTTCGGGCTGCTCAGCCTCGAACAGCAGGCCGGGCTCACCGACGCGCAACTGGCGGCGTACGACGACCGGATCGGCGCGATGACCTGGGCGGTGTGGGGATGGCAGATCCCGGGGATCGCCGGCTGGGCCATCGCGCTGCTGGTGACGCCGCTGGCCGCGGCCCGGGCCCGGATCATCAACTGGTGGACGGCCGGGCTGGCCGTGGCGGGAACGGTTCTCTATCTGCTGTTCGCGATCTCGCCGGTGCCGCTCTGTCTGGCCGGGCCGGTGGTGCTTCTTGCGGCGTACGCGATGACAGCCCGCCAGATGCTGCGGTTCTCACCCTCCCCGGACGCGCCGGACGTCTTCGGTGCGTTCCGCCGTCAGGCCGGGCGCATCTGCCTGGTCGCGGCGCCGCTGTCGTTCGCCGTGGGCATGGCGACCGTCCCGCTGGCCCAGGCGAGCGCGTTCTTCCTGCACCTGGCGTGGGTTCTGTTCATCCCGGCCGTGCTCACGGTGGCCTCGAGCGGCGGCCGGTTCACCCGGGTGGCCGCCGTGCTCGCGGTGTTCGGCCTGATCAACTTCAGCGCGCTGATGTTCGGCGACTACCTCGACCTGGCGGCCCGGCAGGCCCTGGGCGACACGGTGGCCGACCGGGCGGCCGAGCTGACCGGCGGGTACGCGACGTTCTCGCTGGGCTGGGTGCTGCCCGGCATGATCCTCACGTTCCTCGGGCTGATTCTGGTCGCGGTCGGGGCGGCGGTCGACGGGCTGGTCCGCTGGTGGGCGCCGGTCATCGTGGTGGCCGGGTTCGCCGGGTTCTTCCTGCTCGGCCTCGGCCCGATCGGGGTGGTCGGACCCCTCGTGCTGGTGGTCGGTTTCGGCCTGATGGCGCTCGCCACGTCCGTGGAGAAGGCCGAGCCAGTGTCGGTTTAGTACCTTCAGGGGAACACCACCACGGCCCCCGGAGTCCCCCGCGATGACGAGCCCCGTACCCGCACCGAGACCGCTCGAGCAACTGGCCACCGAGGGCGAGCGGCTGGGGTGGATCTTCAACGACCGCAACCTGTACCGGCGCAAGTTCATGGAGCCGCCACCGCAGCCCGCGCCCGTGCCGCCCGAGCTGCAGGAAAGGCTCGAGCGGGCCCAGCGCGGCACGGTCAAGCGGGTGCTGATCTCGCTCGGGGCCGGGCTGGGGCTGGCCGTCCTGATCGGGTGCTGCGGCGGCGTGCTGACCCGGGACTCGGACGGCGGCCGGACGCTGGTGCTGTTCCTCTCCGGACTGTTCGCCATCGGCGGCGTCGCGGGGGCGATCCTGGCCGGCCTCATGCCGTCGCTCGCGCGCAAGTCGGTGAACGAGGCCAAGGAGCGGGCCCAGGCCGAGTACGCGACGGCGTACGCGTCCTGGGACAGCCGCCGCCAGTGGCACGACCAGCAGCAACAGCACACCGTGGACGCTTTGCCGGAGTGGTCGGCGGCCAGCCCGTCGCCGGGCACGCGACGGGTCGACATCGTGGGCGGCACGTCGTACGGGTGGGAGGCGGTGCTGACCGTCTTCGGGGGTTCGCTGCTGGCGACGCGGGGCCGGATGGTGCTGGCCGACTTCACCGGCGAGGCCCTGCCCGGCGAGCTGATGCAGCTGGCCCTGGGCACGGGCCGATCCGTACGCGAGGTTGTGCTGCCCGACGACCTGGCCTCGTTCGACCTGGTGGCCGGTCTGGAGCCGGGCGAGCTGGTCGACGGGCTGGTCGAGGCGATGTACGGGGACGTGCCCGGCGGGGGGAACCGGGCCGAGCGGTCGCAGGACGCGCTGCTGCTCAACCAGATCGGCGAGGTTCTGGCGCCGTCGCTGACCACGGCTCGGCTGCTGGCCGGCTTGCGTGTGCTGGCCGGACAAAATGGACTGTTGCCGCCGGATCTGGAGGCCAGGATCCGCTTGATCCGGTCGGACGAGCCGCGCGTACGCCGTATCGAAGCATTTCTCCACCCGCTGGAGTCCATGGGCAGCGCCCCCGCGACCACCCCGCCGGCCGACCTGACCTGCCTGGTCACCGAGGGCGGGGGCGGCCGGGCCCAGCACGAACTGCTCAAAGACCTGCTGGTGCAGTGGCTCGGTCATCAGGTCCGCCACGGCGACGCGCCCATCGGCTCGCTGGTGCTGCTGGGCGCCGACGAGATCGACCACCGCGCCATCGAACGCCTCAGCACCCTGTGCGAGCGCCGCGGCATCCGCCTGGTGCTGTTCTTCTCGCACCTGCGGGCCGAGTCCCTGCAGACCATCGGCGGCGGCGAGGTGGCCCTGATGCGCCTGGGCAACCACCAGGAGGCGGCGCAGGCGGCCGAGTTCGTCGGCCGCGGCCACAAGTTCGTGCTCAGCCAGCTGACCCGCAGCCTGGGCGGCGAGGAAACCCACACCGTGGCCGACACGGTCGGCGAGTCCGAGACGAAGGGCGGCACCAAGGGCGAGCGCGCTTCCCGCCACGGCCTGCGCCGCTACACCAGCACGAACTGGAGCAAGACCCGCAACTGGAGCCAGACCGAGTCCACGGCCGAGGGCACCAACTGGAGCGAGGCCGCGTCGACCCAGCGCGTCTACGAATACGTCCTCGAGCCGCGCGTCCTGCAAGACCTTCCCGAGTACGCGATGATCCTGGTCAAGAGCGAAGGCCGGGGATCGGTGATCCAGGCCGTCGAGGTCGACCCGGCCATCGTCACCCTCCCGCGCGTCTCGATGGCGCCGGTCGCCCAGCAGCCCCTCCCCGACCCCTCCGAGGCAGCCATCCCGGCCACCCGCCATCCCGGCCAGGTCACCGTCTCTCAGCCGCAGCCTTTGGCCGCCCCCGACCAGACCCCGTCGTGGGGCTCCATCACCGACCCACCCCGCCAGCAGCAACGCCCCTAGCGGGGTGCCGGGCCGGTCGAGTCGCGGATTATCAGGTCGGTGGCCAGTTCGACGTGCAGGGCTTCCAGGCGGTGCCGGTCGAGGATGCGTACCAGCAGGCCAACCGCTATGCGGCCCATCTCGGCCAGGGGCTGCCGCACCGTGGTCAGTGCCGGCCGCGTCGCCTGGGCGAGGTCTATGTCGTCGAAGCCGCCGATCGACACGTCCTCGGGCACCCGCAGACCCAACTGCACGGCGGCGGCCAGCGCGCCCGAGGCCACCTTGTCGTTGAAGCAGACCAGCGCGGTCGGGCGGTCTCCCACGCTCAGTAAGCGTTGCGCGGCTTGAAATCCGAAGCGGACGGTCGGCTCGCCGGGTATCGCCAGGCGGGACTCGAGCAGCACGCCGGCGTCGGCCAGCGCGGACACGTGGCCGGCGCGGCGGGCGCTGCTGGCCAGCCAGTTGTCGGGGCCGGCGAGCAGGCCGATGCGGCGGTGGCCGAGCGCCGTCAGGTGGGCGGTGAGGCTGCGCGCGCCGGCGAAGTGGGCGGCCGAGACGGCTGCGATGTCGCGTGGGACCTCTTCGCGGGGGTCGACCACCACCAGCGGGAAGCCGGTTTCCTGCAGTGCCACCAGATCGGCGCCGGGTTCGGGGGGCAGCACGACGATCGCGCCTGCTATCCCGGGGCGGGCCGGGAGCGTTCCCAGTACGGGAGTCTCCTGGGCGGCTTCGCCGGCGTTCAGCACGAGTTGGAGTCCGTGCAGGTCGAGCGTCTCCGCGATCGACGACACGATCAGTCCGAAGTAGTCGGTCAGCAGGTACGGGCAACGCACGAAGACGGCGCCGGCTCGGCTGGGGCGGCGGCGGGGCGCGCGGCCGCCGAGTTCGTCGATGGCCTGCTGGACCAGCTCACGGGTGCCGGGGGCGACGTGTTCCTGGTCGTTGAGCACCCGCGACACGGTGGCGATGGAGACTCCGGCCTGGGCCGCGATGTCCCGGACGGTTGGCCCTTGTCTCATATCCGCAGCATAGACATTGACATGCATCGACCGGCGCGATTACCTACCTGTATCAGAAACGTTTCCGTCTGTTACATGGGAGAGACCCGTGGCCCGCTTCGGAACCGTCCTGGTGGCGATCACCGCCACCGTCCTTGCCGCGCCGCTGCCCGCGGCCGCGCACGAAAGCACAGCCCACGTCTGGATCACCACCCCGGACGGCACTCAGCGCCTGGCCGACGGCGGTCCGGTCGCCTTCAGGAAGACCGGCTCGAGCGCCCCGACGGTGGTCGTCGACCCGAACCGCCGCTTCCAGACCATGGCCGGCTTCGGCGCCTCGATCACCGACTCGTCCGCGTCGGTGCTCTATCGGCTGACCCCGGCCGCGCGCGACGACGTGATGGCGCCGCTGTTCCGGAACGGCTTGAGCTACCTGCGCCAGCCCATCGGCGCCTCCGACTTCACCGACGGACCGGCCTACACGTACGACGATGTCCCGGCCGGCCAGACCGACTTCGCCCTGCGCCGGTTCAGCATCGGGCACGACCGCGCCCAGATTCTGCCGCTGCTGCGCCAGGCCCGCCGGCTCAATCCCGAATTGCGCGTCATGGCCACCCCGTGGAGCCCGCCGGCCTGGATGAAGACCAACGGCTCCCTGGTCGGCGGACGGCTGATCGATTCCCCGGCCGTCTATCGCGCGTACGCCGCCTATCTCGTCAAGTTCGTGCAGGCGTACCGGAAAGAGGGTGTTCCGATCGACACCGTCACCATTCAGAACGAGCCGCAGAACCGGGCCCCCGCCGGCTATCCCGGCATGGATCTGCCGTCGTGGCAGGCGGCCGAGGTGATCGAGCGGCTCGGCCCGATGCTGCGGGCGGCCGGCGAGCGAACCAAGATCCTCGGGTACGACCACAACTGGTCCGAGCATCCGAACGACGCCGCCAACACGCCGCCCGACTCGGTGGCCGACATCGACCACTACCCGCAGGAATTGCTGCAGACGAAGGCGGCTCGTTGGATCAGCGGCACCGCCTACCACTGCTATTACGGTGACCCGAGCGCCATGACCCGGCTGCACAGCGAGTTCCCGTCGAAGGACATCTACTTCACCGAATGCTCGGGCAGCCAGTCGAGCGACCCGGCCAACACGTTCAGCGACACCCTCAAATGGCACGCCCGCAACCTGATCATCGGCAACACCCGGAACTGGGCCAAGACCGTCATCAACTGGAATCTCGCGCTGGACGAGGCCAATGGCCCGCACAACGGCGGCTGCGGCACCTGCACCGGCGTCGTGACAGTCAATAACGACGGCTCGGTGACGCGTAACGCCGAGTTCTACACGCTCGGTCATCTGGCCACATTCGTGAAGCCGGGCGCCGTACGCGTCGCCAGCACCTCATTCGGCACGACCGGCTGGAACGGCCGCGTCATGGACGTCGCATTCGTCAATCCGGACGGCAGCACCGTGCTGGTCGCGCACAACGAGAACGACAATCCGCAGGCCTTTGCCGTGCGCTACGGCGGCCGGACGTTCGAATACACGCTGCCCGGCGGCGCCCTGGCCACCTTTGTCTGGCGTGGACACTCGAACGACCGCCCGATCGCGCCGACCGGCTGGACGGCCACCGCGAGCCCCGAAGCCGACGCCGCCCTGGCCGTCGACGACGATGCGAGCACCCGCTGGACGACGAACGCCGCTCAGCAACCGGGCCAGTTCCTGCAGGCCGACCTGGGCCGCGTTCAAGGCGTCAGGCGAGTCGTCTTCGACACCGGCGCCGACGTCGGTGACTTCCCGCGCGGCTACACGATCACCGCGTCGGCCGACGGCAAGCGCTGGTGGACCGCCAAAGGCTCGTCCACCGACCAGTTCACCGAGGCCGACCTGCGGGGCCGGCCGGTCCGGTACGTCCGGATCACGCTGACCGCTGCGGCCGGGAGCTGGTGGTCCGTGGCCGACGTACGGGCGTACCGCTAGACAGCCGCTAAGCTTGCCCCTGACGTTGACGTTAGGGGCAAGTCATGCGGATCGGCGAGCTGTCGGACAAGGCCGGCGTGAGCGTGCGCGCGCTGCGCTACTACGAGGAGCAGGGCCTGCTGACCGCCGACCGCAGCGCCAGCGGCCAGCGCCATTACGGCGAGCAGGCCGCCGACCGGGTGCAGCTGATCCAGAATCTCTATGCGGCCGGGCTCAGCAGCCGGACGATCGCCGAGGTGCTGCCCTGTGTCGACGCCAAGGTCAACACGCCGGAATCCCGGGCGCTGCTGTCGGCCGAGCGCGACCGCATCGACGCCCAGATCACTCAGCTGACGGCCGCGCGCGACCGGCTCGACGCCGTCATCGCGTTCGCCGCCACCCCGGCCAGCGGCTGCGCGTACCAGACGGCGTAACCGCGCGGGGCCGAACCGCCGAAGCTTTGCCGCAACGTGCTGTTTCACCGGTAAAACCACGTTCGCGGCTTTTCGACCGCTTTAGCGTGTGCGCGATGACTGAGACGACAATCGGCGTACGCCACCCGGCGGCCCCCGCGGCTGCCGGTCCGCCGATCCGCTTCCGGCCGGACATCGAGGGGCTGCGCGCCGTCGCGGTCGTGCTCGTCGTCCTGTTCCACGCGGGCGTGCCCGGCCTGGCCGGCGGCTACATCGGCGTCGACGTCTTCTTCGTCATCTCCGGCTTCCTCATCACCTCGCTGATGCTGCGCGAGATCCGCCGGACCGGCCGCCTGTCGCTGATCGGGTTCTATGCCCGGCGGGCCCGGCGCATCCTTCCGGCGGCCGCGTTGGTGCTGGTGGCAACGCTGCTGGCCAGCTACCAATGGCTCGGCTTCCTGCGCGGCGACGAGATCGCCAGGGACGTCGTCTGGTCGGCCCTGTTCGCCGGGAACTTCCGCTTCGCGGCCGAGGGCGTCGACTACCTGGCTTCGCAGGGTGCGCCCTCGCCGGTGCAGCACTTCTGGTCGCTCGCGGTCGAGGAGCAGTTCTACTTCGTCTGGCCGGCCGCCGTCGTGCTGCTGCTGTGGCTGGGCTTCCGGTGGGCCATCGGCTGGTGGCTGGCCGCCGCGGTGGCCGGGTCGCTCGCGTACTCGATCTGGCAGACCGGCACCTGGGCCTACTTCTCGCCGGCCACCCGCGGGTGGGAGCTCGGCGCCGGATGCCTGCTCGCCCTGGTCGCCACGCGGCTCGACCGGATCCCGTACCGGGTCGCCACGGCGCTGGCCGGCACCGGACTGGCCCTGATCGTGGTGGCCGCCTTCACGTTCGACGCCGCCACGCCGTTCCCGGGGTACGCCGCCGTGCTGCCGGTTCTCGGCGCCACGCTCGTGCTGGCCGGGCGGGGTGATTCGGTGCTCGGCCGGTGGCCGCTGGTGTGGCTGGGCCGGTTGTCGTACTCGTTCTATCTGTGGCACTGGCCGGTGCTGGTCATCGCGGAGCAGGCGTACGGCGGTCCGCTGCCCGCCACGACCCGGGCGCTGCTGGTCGCGGCCTCCCTGGGGCTCGCCGTGATCACGTACGCGTGCCTCGAGAACCCGATCCGGCGCAGCGGGCACCTGCGCCGCTCCCACGTGCTCACCCTGTCCCTGGCCGCCTGGCTCATCGTCGCGCCGCTCGCCGTCGCCCGCTGGCAGACGTCCAGCTCGCCCGGCGCGGGCACCGGAGCCGGCGCCGAGTACCGACCGCGCCTAGGAGAGCCGCATGGCCGGCCTTGACCTTTCCCGTACGTTCCGACTGGCGTCAGTGGCTGTGCTGCTGACCGTGGTCGCCGGCTGCACGGCCGCCGTCCCGCCTGCACCGCGCGTTGTCGCTCCGCCGGCCCCCAAGATCAGCCTGGATGCGGTGCTCGACGCCGTCAGCAAGGCCCCGGCCCGGCGCGTGCTGCCCGCCGACCTCACGCCGTCGCTGGCCACCAGCGCCGAGGACGTCGGCTTCGACAACGAGAAGTGCGAGGCGGCACCGAGGGCGGGCCGGATCGAGCCGTGCGTCTTCGGCGACCGGGCCAGCGCGACCGACGTGGTGCTCTACGGCGACTCGCACGCCGGGATGTGGCTGCCCGCGCTGAGCGAGATCGCCGAGCGGCGCGACTGGCGGGTGCAGTTCTTCGGCAAGCCGGCCTGCCCCACGCTGGCCGTCACCGTGTGGAACCAGCAGGAGCAGCGCCCGTTCGTCGAATGCGACCGGTTCCGCGCGTTCGTGACCGGCCGGATAGCGTCGGTCAAGCCGGAACTACTGATCATCACGAACGAAAGCTTCTCGCAGAAGCGCGGGCCGGGCCGTCTGATCACGCCCGGCGAGTGGCAGGCCGGGCTGGCCGGCACCCTTCGTACGCTGCGGAAGTTCGCCAAGAACGTCGTGGTGCTGGGCGACACCCCGGTGCTCGATCAGAGCGCTCCTGAGTGCCTGGCCGCCCACCGCGACGACATCGCGGCGTGCTCCACCACGCGTACGGCAGCAACCGCACGGACGTGGAACGCGGCCGACGCCGGAGCCGCCGAATCGGCCGGCGCGGGTTACATCCCGGTGCTGCCCTGGCTGTGCACGGCGGTGTGCATGCCGGTCATCGGCAACGTCACCGTCTATCGCAACCGGTTCCACCTGTCGGCCACCTATGCCCGGATGCTGAACGGCGTCCTGGAGGAAGCGCTGGTCAAGCACTTCCCGCAGGACGCCGTTCCCTGATCCTTCGGCCGGTCAGCGCCGACGCCGGCGCACCAGCGCCGTCACCACCGCGGCGCCGGCCACGGCGATCGCCCCGGCCACGGCCAGCGGCATCGGGCGGCGCTCCCGCACCACCCCGTCGGCGTCGGTGCGGCCGACGAACTGGTCCGTCGTGCCGGCCGCGGTCTCGGCCAGGCGGGCCGTGTGCTGCGCGGTCGCCTGCTTGACGTGCGCCAGCCCGTCGGTCGTCGCGTGCTTGACCTGCTCGGTCTTCTCGGCGGCGACCTCTTTCAGCTGCGACGTCTTCTCGGCCGCGGCCTGCTTGACCTGCCCGGTCTTCTCCGCCGCGGCCTGCTTCATCTGCTCGGTCTTCTCGGCCGCGGTTTGTTTCACCTGCTCGGTCTTGGCCGCGGCGGCCGCCTTCTTCTCGGCCACCGCGTTCTTGACCTGCTTCTTCACATCCGCCTTGGCGGCCAGGGCCGACGCCGTGTCGGCGAGCTCGGCCCGGGTCTCGGCGATGTCGGCCTGCACCTCTTCGCGCGACCTCGTGTCACTCATGCTTGCCGTCCCTCCCGGATCGCGGCCTTCACGGTCTCGACGTCGCGCTTGCCGCTGGCCATCGCCTGCTCCGGCTCCGGCGGCACGGCCTGCTTGACCTGGTTCTTGCCGATCAGCGCGGCCACCCCGGCCACGGCGAACAGCAGAACCGTCACGATGAGCGCGGCTGCCCAGACCGGCAGGACCAGCGCCAGCAGCGCTCCGATCGTCACGAACAGGGCGCCCAACCCGTACAGGGCAATGACTCCCGCCCCGCCGAGCAACCCGGCGCCGGCACCGGCGCGCTTGCCCTTTTCGACCATCTCCAGCTTGGCGAGCGTCAGCTCGTCCCGCACCAGCGTCGACACCTGTTCGCTCAGCTGGCTGACCAGCTGGCCAACCGGCTGCTGCTGCTCGGTGTGCGTCGTCATCAGTGAGCTCCCTTCCTCGGGGAGCTCTTTACCCGCCGATTTGTCGGGTAATCAGGATCCGACCTCGCTCACCTGGACGAACGGCCGATCGTTGAACCAGGTGGCGTGGATGATGAAGCTGTGCTGCGGCTCGTTGAAGTAGACCGCCATGTTGTCCGGCGAGTCCTGCACCTTCTGCACCGCCCAGCCGTCGGCCGGGGTCGCGGTCACCAGTGAGACCACCCCGTCCGAGGTCATCTTGATCACCGCCTGACCGCCTTCGACCCGAAATGACCGTACGTATGTCCGGGTGCCGTCGGCGGCGGTGGTCACCGTCCACCCGTCCTCGGTGGTGGTCTTCGGCGGCGTCGTGGCCGTCTCCGCCTTTGTCGGCGCCGGCGGGGTCGGCGTGGTGGCAGCCGGTTCCGAGGACCGCGGCGGCGTGGTGGTCTTCGTGGCTTTTGTCGGCGTCGGCGTCGGCTTCTTCGTCACCGGTGGCTGCGTGGCGGTCGCACTGGGCAACGGCGCGGGAAAGCTCGTCGAATCGGCCGCGGGCAGCTGCGCCAGCGCGGCGTCCTCAGGCGAGGACGTACGCAGCACGGGCAGCAACGCCACCGAGGCCAGCACAATGCTCGTCGCGGTGGCGGCACACCACCCCGCGACCGGCGCCCACCGGGAAGATCGCACGAGGACATCGTCTCATCTGCCCCTATGGTGTACGCCATGGCGATGATCCTGCTGGTCGAGGACGACCGCATCATCACGGCGGCGTTGTCGCGCGCGCTGACCGATGCGGGGCACGTCGTGCGTCCGGTCGGGCGGGCCGCCGAGGCGCTGAAGATCGTCACGGACGAGCGGCCCGACCTGGTCATTCTCGATCTCGGGCTGCCCGACATCGACGGTACGGATGCCCTGCGCATGATGCGGTCGGTGTCCGACGTGCCGGTCATCGTGGCCACCGCGCGGCGCTCCGAGGCCGACATCATCGCCCTGCTCAGCGCGGGCGCCGACGACTACGTGACCAAGCCGTTCTCGGGCGGGCACATCCTGGCTCGCATCTCGGCCGTGCTTCGCCGCTCCCGTGCCACGACCAACGAGGCGCCGAGCGCGATCACCGTGGGTGAACTGGTGATCAGTCCGCGTCAGCGGCGGGCCGAGCTGCGCGGGGAGCCGTTGCAGCTGACCCGGCGCGAGTTCGACGTGCTGGCCTACCTGGCCGAGCGGGTGGGTCAGGTGATCAGCCGGCGCGAGCTGATGAACGAGGTGTGGAACCAGGCCCGCATCGGCGAGGAGCAGACCATCGACGTGCACATCTCGTGGCTGCGGCGCAAGCTCGGCGAGACCGCCGCCCAGCCGCGGTTCCTGCACACCGTACGCGGGGTCGGGGTCATGATGGTCGATCCCCGATGAGATGGACTCTGAACCGGCTGGCGCTCGCCATCACGTCGATGGTCGCGCTCGCCTTTCTGGTGCCCCTGGCCGTGGCAACGCGCCAGATCGCGTACGACCGGGCCGTGAGCGACGCCCGTCAGCAGGCCACCTCGCTGGTCACCGTGCTCGGGGTCGACGCCGATCCGACGCTGCTCACCAATGCGGTAGCCAGCACGACCGCCGGTAGCGAAAGCCGGCTGGCCGTCCACCTGCCGGAGATGGCGGCGATCGGCGTCTCGCACACCTCGGACGCGCAGATCGCGGTGGCGGCCGAGGCCCGCCGGTCGGCCCTGGCTGCGGTCGGCGGCGGAATGGTGTATCTGCAGCCCACGGTGCTCACCGACGGTCGTACGGTGGTGGTTGAGGTCTTTGTGCCCGACGCCGAACTGACCCGTGGTGTGTGGGCGGCCTGGTTCGTGCTCGGCGGCCTGGCCATCGTGCTGGTCGCGGGCTCGACGTTGCTGGCCGACCGGCTCGGCAGCCGCCTGGTGCGAGCCACCCGCGAGCTCTCCGGCTCGGCCCGGCGGCTGGGCAGCGGCGAACTGGACACGCGCGTCACCCCGGACGGGCCCCGCGAGCTGCGCGACGCGGCGAACGCCTTCAACACCATGGCCGACGACCTGAAGAGCCTGCTCGACCGCGAACGGGAACTCGCCGCCGACCTGTCCCACCGATTGCGTACGCCGCTGACCGCGCTCCGGCTGGACGCCGAGGCGATGCCGCCGGGGCCGATCGGCGAACGCATGCGCCAGGCCTGTGACCTGCTCGACGAGGAACTCGAGGCGATCATCAAGGGCGCGCGGCTCGGCGTCCAGGCCCGCGGGCAGGAGACGACCGACCTGGTCGAGGTGCTGGCCGACCGGCTCGCGTTCTGGTCGGTGCTGGCCGAGGACCAGGAAAGGCCGTGGGAGGTCGTCGGCGGCGACGAGCCGGTGCTGGTGGCGGTGCCGCGCAGCGAGCTGATCGGCGTGGTCGACGCGATGCTGGGCAACGTCTTCTCGCACACCCCGGAACGGGTCGCCTTCCGGGTCACCGTGTCGCCGGCCGGGCTGCTGGTCGACGACGCCGGCCCGGGCATCGCCAACCCGTCGCTGTCCGTCCAGCGTGGAGTGAGCGGGGCTGGATCGACCGGGCTGGGACTGGACATCGTGCGTCGCGCGGCCGAGATGGTCGGCGGTCAAATGGTGATCGACCGCAGCCCGCTCGGCGGCGCCCGGGTCGGCATCTATCTGCAGGCCCCGGCTCGTCCGCGGAAGGTCCGCCGTACGGTTTCATGATTGTTTTCGGGCCCTTTAAGGCTCCGTTATGGAAACTCTCCGTAGCTTCTGCGCCGTAACTGCCGCGACGAGACAGTACGGAGAACCACATGCGCAGGAAGATCGCCTACCCCCTGATGGCCCTCGGCATGACAGTGGGCACAACACTGGCGGTCGCCTCACCGGCCCTGGCCCACGGCTACGTGTCGTCGCCGCCGAGCCGTCAGGCGCTGTGCGCGTCGGGTGCCGTCGCCAACTGCGGCCAGATCCAGTTCGAGCCGCAGAGCGTCGAAGGTCCCAAGGGCCTCAAGTCGTGCGACGGCGGCCTGGCCGGCTTCTCGGTGCTGGCCGACGAGTCGCGCAACTGGCCGGCCAAGTCGGTGGGCTCGACGGTCGACTTCAGCTGGGTGCTGACCGCCCGCCACAAGACCTCGACCTGGGAGTACTTCATCGGCGGGACGAAGGTCGCCTCGATCGACGACGGCGGCGCCCAGCCGGCCGCGGTGGTCAACCACAAGATCGACCTGAGCAAGTTCCCGGGGCGGCAGAAGGTGCTGGCCGTCTGGAACATCGCGGACACCGGGAACGCCTTCTACAACTGTGTCGACCTGAACGTCGGCTCCTCGGGCGGCGGTGCCGTGCCGCCTCCGGCCGCTACGACGCCGCCCGCTGTTAGTACGCCGCCCGCTGTCAGTACGCCGCCCACCAAGGCCCCCACCACCACTCCTCCTCCCGCTGCTACGAAGCCGCCGGCGGCCGTCGGTGGTTCCTGGGCCGCGGGTACGACCTACAAGACCGGTGATGTGGTGACCTTCAACGGCAAGAAGTTCCAGTGCCGGCAGGGCCACACGGCGATCAACAGCTGGGAGCCGTCGGTCTACACCCTCGCGCTGTGGCTGCCGCTGTGAAGCGCACCCTGATCGCCGCCGCCCTGGTCGCGCCGTTCCTGCTGGGCGCCTGCGGCACAGCGAAGGAGCCCGCCACCAAGTCGACGATCGCTGCCGAAGCCGTGGCCGAGATCAAGGCGGGCGACGAGCACAACGACACCGACGTGATGTTCCTGCAGATGCTGGCCTACCACCAGAACCAGGGCCTGCAGATGACGTCGACGGCGGTGAAGCGCGCCAAGAGCCCCGAACTGAAGCAGCTCGCCCAGGCCATCCAGGCCACCGAAAAGGACGAGCTGGCCATGATCGAGTCTTGGCTGACCGGCTGGGGCGCCGACACCAAGGTCGACCAGGCCCCCAGCCTCCACGCCGACCACGGCGGCCTCCCCGGCACCGGCGAGGCCGAGATCAAGGCCCTGACCACGGTGAAGGCGGCCGGCTTCGACACCGCGTTCCTCAACCTCTTCCTGGCCCACCAGCACCAGGCCATGGAAATGTCGAAGATCGCCCTGACCGGCGGCAAGAACGAAGAGACCAAAAAGTTCGCCGAGCGCGTGCAGCAGTCCCGCCAGGGCGAGATCCAACAAATGCTGAAGTTGATGAACGGGTAAGTTCGTAGCCCGGAAGGGCGGCCTGGCGGGGCCGCCCTCCGCCGCTACGGCGCTGCAGCGGGCGCGCAGCCGGGGCGGGCACCCCGGCGTTCATACGCCCCGCCCAGCGAAGGTTGGCCCGGTCACCACCCACTCCGCAGGGGCGGTGACCGGGCACCTCTCTTCCCCGGCCCGGATGGGACAGGAACGCCGCAAACCGGTGTTCGCCTGTCGCTCTGGAAGCTGAATCACGTAAGACGGCGCGTGTCGGCTGGTACCGCAGCAGGCTGATGCATGTAGGGTCGTACACATGTTCGGTCAGTCGAGGGCAGCCCGCACTGACGCTATTGCGTCGTTCAGCGCCTCGTGCTCCCAGATTCTGACCACCGACCAGCCCGCGTCCCGCAGCGTGTCATTGACCCGCGCGTCGCGCTCCATGTTGCGCCGCAGCTTCGGAGTCCAGTACCACTCGTTCGTGGTTGGCTGGCGACCATGCTGAGGGCACACGTGCCAGAAACATCCATCGACGAAAACCGCGACCCGGCGTTTCGTGAAGACGATGTCCGGCCGTACCTTGACGTCCTCGAGCCGCAGCAAGAGGTCTTTGCGGTAGCGGTAGCCCAGCGCATGCAAAGCATTACGCAGAACCACTTCAGGTTTAGTGTCCCGGCGCCGGTTCGCCTGCATGTTGCGCGACCGGCCGGCGTTCAACGGCGCCGGATACAAACCTTTCGCGTGCGCGCGTTTGCGCGCCTCTGCAGCGTCATCTTCTGGCACGAGCATCCCACCATCACGCGGCGGCGGCTCCCGGGGCGCCGCACATCAAGTGCAAGTAGTGCAAGATACTCGGCAGCAATCGGCGCTCGCGCCTAGTCCGGTAAGGAGGCCCCGTGGGCAATCTCGAGGTAGTGGAGATCTGTGCAGGTGCCGGCGGGCAGGCGCTGGGCTTGGAGAAGGCGGGGTTCGAACACGCCCTTGCCGTCGAGCTCGACACCAACGCCTGCAACACCCTGCGTGAGAACCGCCCATCCTGGAAGGTGGTTCAGGGCGACGTAGCTAACACCGAGACCTGGGATCCCGCTGCTTATGAGGGTGTAGCCCTGCTCGCTGGCGGCGTACCCTGCCCGCCTTTCACCATCGCGGGGAAGCAATTGGGCGCCACTGACGAGCGAGACCTGTTCGCGTGGGCCGTCGAGCTCGTTCAGGTCGTCAAGCCGAGGGCACTGCTCCTCGAGAACGTCCGTGGTCTAAGTCTTCCCCGCTTCGCTGGCTACCGTCAGCACGTCCTGGACAGGCTCGCAGCATTCGGTTATCAGGCTTCCTGGCAGCTGCTTCAGGCATCCGACTTCGGAGTTCCCCAACTCCGGCCTCGTTTCGTCCTTGTAGCGATGCGAGAGGCGGACGAGGCCGCTCACTTTCACTGGCCGACTCCGGTCGAACGGGTCACCACCGTCGGTGAAGCATTAGGCGAGCTGATGGCATCCGGTGGCTGGGAAGGTGCAGAGGCTTGGGCAGCCGGGGCCGACCGTATCGCCCCCACAATCGTCGGCGGCTCCAAGAAGCATGGTGGCGCCGACCTAGGTCCCACCCGTGCGAAGAGGGCGTGGGCCGAACTCGGAGTCGACGCGCTAGGCGTCGCGGATGCCCCCCCGAGCGCGGGTGACAAGCCCGACCTCCGTCCGAAGCTCACCACAGAGATGGTGGCGCGCATTCAGGGCTGGTCGGACGAGTTCCCTTGGACGTTTACCGGCCGCAAGACGACCCGGTACCGTCAGATCGGCAACGCCTTCCCTCCTCCAGTCGCTGCCGCCGTCGGCGATGCAATCATGGGGGCGTTCAATCTTGAAGGACCACGTGCCGATCAGCGTGACGTCGAGTACGACCCCATCTACAAAGCTCTGCGGGAATCCGGCGAATTCATCCCGGCCGAACGGCTCGGAAAGCTTGCGGGCGTGACAGACGCACCCGAACTGGAGCGCAGAATCAGCCTGCTCAGCCGGGACTTCGACATTGACATCGAGGAAAGCGGTCGCGGCGTCGCTTACCGACTCGGGACCTTCAAGGCTTTTACTGGACAGGCCGAGCACGCCCGGCACGCGCAATTTGAGAAACTTCGTTCTCGGATCAGCTAGTGATCCGGATCATTTAGGAGCTGGCAAGCTTAGGTATGCCAGAGCCGGGTTCGCTCGGCCTGGCACGCCGCCACTCCGTTCCGTCCGAATCGAGGAAGAACGGCTCAGCGTCCTCTGGGTGGGCTCGAACGACTTTTAGGGGAATGAATTCACCCTTCGCCGGTTGCTGAAGCTTCAAAGCCCTGATTACGCGGTCGTAGCGGGCTTCGTTGCCGATGATGATGTAGCCGTCGTTCGCCAGACGCGTCCGTGCGCCGCCGTTCTCCCGCATTCTCTTCGGCCCATCGAGCTGTTTCGCGACTGTGACTACAGTTGTTCTCGACAAAAGAATTCCTTCGAATCGCCGACACAGCTCCAGAATTCTTTTTTGGCCGTCCATCGGACCTTGAAACTTCATGACCTCGTAGGCGTCGCCTGGGCGTTGAAGGAGGGTGTTGGCGGGCAAGGGTGCGTCAACAGCGATGGAGACGCGCGCCTCCTTCCCGGCGTCGTTCAAACTAGCCTTGGAATCGCGGTTCGCTCCTGCGTTCCGTCGCCCAGGCGTGATCCAAACAAGCCAGGCTGACCATACAGATTGGTAGTCATCGGCCGTCGCGATCAGGGCGATGCTTCCTTCGATTTCCGGTCCGATCATCCAGCTGGGTGATGACCCCTTGCGCGAATGAGTGTATTTGGCGTCGACATCCATACCTAGAATTTGATAGTCAGTCTGGTGCCCATCTGCAAGATCGAATTCTTTCTGCAATTCAACCTCGAACAATGATCCAGTGTGTGCCTTCTCAGTCTTACTGAGCTGCGCTAAATGAAAGCGCCCTGTAGTTAGGCCTTCATATGATCGATCGAGCGATCGACGTAGTACATTGCCGATCCGCTCGGTAAGTGCATTGGCACCGCCAGCCCTGCGCTCTAGCTCTTCTTTGACGACCTGCACATCATCGTCGGAGCTAATCTCCATTTTCGGTGAAGTAGTCGGCTTGAGAGGTTGCAACGCTTGGAGGACTTCGAAGCCCTTGGGGACGGGATTTCTCCGGCGTGAGGTGGCCATACGGTATTGAAACATGCGCCGTGCCGGGTACCGCCGCCGTGCTGGCCGGCGGCTCACGTTCGGAGGTCCGGCTCGCCCAGTACTAAGTCGTGCATGCCTTGAATCCCAAGCGCGCTGCTTAGGTGCTCCCGCAACCTAATGTGAATGTGGCGGGTTCAAATTGCCTGAGAGCTGCGGGGCCAGCGCTCAGAAGCTTCATCGACGTCTGGCTAACAGGGCCTGAACTGGGACGCTCTCGCCATCGCCTGCCAACGGAGACCTCCTGTCTGGTGAGTTGTCGCAGTCCACACCCTGAGGCGGTGTCGCGCCTCTTCCTTCGACTTCCGATAGCGTTACCTGGCCAGACCGCTAGCTAAGGGGAGCACGTGGAGCTGTTGCACTCGGGGAAGGTTCGGGAGGTCTACGCGGACGGGCGGGACATCCTGCTTGTGGCGTCCGACCGGATCTCGATCTATGACGTCGTGCTGCCTACGGCTATCCCGGACAAGGGGAAGATCCTCACTCAGCTGTCGCTCTGGTGGTTCGAGCAGCTGGCCGACGTCGTGCCCAACCACGTGATCTCCAGCACCGACGTGCCGGGTGAGTGGGCTGGGCGGGCCGTTCGGTGTGAGCGGCTTGAGATGGTCATGGTGGAGTGCATCGCCCGGGGGTATTTGGCTGGGTCTGGGCTCAAAGAATATGAGCGGGACGGGGCTGTCTCCGGTGTTTCGCTGCCGGGTGGGTTGATCGAAGGGTCGCAGCTGCCGGAGCCGATTTTTACTCCTACCACCAAGGTTCCGCCGGGGGAGGGGCATGACGAGTTCATGACCTACGCCGATGTGGAAGACAAGGTCGGTAAGGATGTGGCCGCGGAACTCCGGCGGATCACGCTCGAGGTTTACAAGCGTGGGCAGCAGGTTGCGGCCAAGAACGGCATCATCATCGCGGACACGAAGATTGAGCTGGGGTTCGCGGCGGACGGGACGCTCACGCTGGGGGACGAGCTGCTCACGCCGGACTCGTCGCGCTTCTGGGCCGCGGACGAGTGGAAGCCGGGTGGGACGCAGCGCTACCTCGACAAGCAGTTCCTGCGGGACTGGTCGTCGTCGCTCACCGACTGGGATCGGACGGCGCCGGGGCCCGAGATTCCGGACGAGGTCGTCGAGGCTACGCGGAACCGGTACGTCGAGGTCTACGAGCGGCTGACCGGCGACACCTGGCGGTAGCGCGCCGGAAAAACTAAGCGGGGTCGGGGTGGGCCGGCTTGCCTCGCGTCGCTACCCACCACGTCGGCTGGGGCTTGGGGCCGTTGCGCTTCTTGTAGAGGCGGATGCCGTAGCCGGTGGCGAACACCGCGAACAAGGCGCCGGTCCAGCCGCCGAAGATGATGCAGACGGGGCCAGGATCCAGAGCGCCACGGCGGCCGTCGTGTAGAGCAGCGGTCGTGGGCGGCCCATGCGATCCATGCGGCGGCAGAACTTCGGGTCGGCTACGCGTAAGTACGTCACCAAGCCGTCGAACTCGGCCTTTTCCTGCGGATCGAGCATGGTGACCACCTCCGTCTGCCGGCCCGCTCGACGGCGGATTGATACCCGGCGTTGCGGACTGATAACCCGACGACAGTGCCACGTCACGCAGCTCACACCCTCGGACAAGACGTCCGACCCGTACGGAGTCCACTCGATCGGTCACGTCGACTGTCCGAACCGGACATTGCGCTTGTGTAGCCCCGCCTCGTATTCGCGCGAGCCGAGGAACTTCCCAGTTGC
Organism: Paractinoplanes pyxinae; assembly: GCF_026626335.1. Classification (GTDB taxonomy): domain Bacteria; phylum Actinomycetota; class Actinomycetes; order Mycobacteriales; family Micromonosporaceae; genus Actinoplanes; species Actinoplanes pyxinae. The sequence continues at coordinate 44,650 of NZ_JAPNTZ010000012.1, forward strand.
GCCTTGTCCCTTTAAAGCCCAACAAAACGGACACCGACAAAACCGAAAGGATTAATTCGCGTACGTTGTGTGTCTCATTCGGGAAGGCCGGAGCGCCTTTACGAAGCGTGGTCGGAAGGCGCCGGCCCGAGCAGCTTTAAAACTGCAGTCTCAGTAACAAAAGAAGCTCATGAATAAGTAAAGAGCTTAATCATCGCCCACTCGGGTGAACCCGGAAGAAAGCGTCAGGCCGCAGTGTGCCGCACGGGCAGGCCGGTGGGCGTGTAGACGCCGCGGCCGACGTGACGCCGGTCGACAGCCGGGTCTTCACTGGAGCGGGCGGTCACGTAGGGGGCCGTGAACGTGTCGACCCCGGTGCCGAGGTGGGCGCCGGGGCGGTAGGTGACGGTGACAGCGCGAGGGGAGGCTGCTTCGATGACACCGGCCCGCCAGCCGTCCCGGTAGACCCACACGCGGTCGGAGGGGTGGTAACTGTCGGCGGGGGCCACGTCGGCCGGGTCTCGCTGGGGCGGGGCGATGGTCGGGGTGGACGTCGGTGCCGTGGACATCGAGATGACCCTCCATGATCTCGGGACTCGGTCGTCCGGGTGGCGGGGGAAGCCAAGGTGCCGAACTTTCAGCACGCTGTGTATGCGGACGGTGCGTGTCTGTCAGCTATCATGCTCGCGTACTGAGGCGTTCGCAAGGCCGGATGCACGTGCATCCGCATTGGGCGAACGCCCGGGCGAGTGCTCGGGCTGTTTCGTTGTGGACGATCTCCCCTTTAGGATGCTCTGGGACTGCGGCCGGCAGCCCCCACTGCGATGACGAGGAGCCAGGTGAGCGCGGGTACGCAGCAGGAGGAGGCGCCGACCGGCGGCCCCACCGTCCTGCGCATCCTGCTCGGGGCCCAACTCCGTCGCTTGCGCGAGGCCAAAGCCATCACGCGCGAGGACGCCGGTTGGGAAATCCGAGCCTCCGGATCCAAGATCAGCCGGATGGAGCTCGGCCGGGTCAGCTTCAAGGAGCGCGATGTCAGCGACCTGCTGACCCTCTACGGGGTGAACGACCCCAACGAGCGTGAGGCGCTGCTCGTACTGGCACGCCAGGCCAACAACCCGGGCTGGTGGCAGCAGTTCAGCGACGTGATGCCGGGCTGGTTCCAGTCGTATCTGGGCCTCGAGGCGGCCGCGACGCTTATCCGTACGTACGAAATTCAGTTCGTTCCCGGTCTTCTGCAGACGCCCGACTACGCCCGTGCGGTCATCATGCTCGGCCACGCCGGTGTCACGCCGGAAGAGATGAACAAGCGGGTCGAGCTTCGCCGCCAGCGCCAGGCGATCCTGGACCGTCCTGAGGGCCCGCAGCTCTGGGCCGTCATTGACGAGGCCGTGCTGCGCCGGCCCATCGGCGGCGTCGACGTCATGAAGGCTCAGATCGAATACCTCATCGAGATCTCCAAGAAGCCCAACGTACGGCTGCAGATCATCCCGTTCCATGCCGGTGGTCACGCCGCGGCGGGCGGCCCGTTCGCGATCCTGCGCTTCCCCGAGCCCGAGCTTCCCGACGTCGTGTACGTCGAGCAGCTGACGAGCGCGATCTACCTGGACAAGCGCGAGGACGTCGACCAGTACGCGATGGCCATGGAGCGGGTCTGCATCGACGCCGAGCCGCCCAGCCACACGCCCGAGATCCTCGGCAAGCTGCTGCACGAAGTCGGACGTCCGGCGTAAATCCGCCACTGTCTGGAGCCGCACGCGAACGCGGGGTAGGCTCTGCAAATTCGCCTCGAGCGTTTGCAGTCGCGAGGGGTGATCGGTGGGGTTCGTCCACGCCCGCTGCCGACGACCGTGGACGAAACCGTTCTACCGTCTCGGGTCCTGCCTGGCTTGAACGGCTAGGCAGGCCCATCTCTTTTCCGGGTGCGCTCTCATAGTCGCATTGCCCGGCCACTTCATTTTTTCGCCGATCGAGCGGGACGTGGAGATGGGCACGTCGCATTCGCGGCGGCCGGCCGTCAGCGGCCAGCGCTTTTCCGGTTGACCCGGCTCATCCCACGTCGGGCCGGGGCCTCTTCTGGTCATCCGAGGAGAACTCTCGCCGGAAGAGATTTCAGGCTTTCGGGTACGCCGGCTCAGGCGAGCAGGTTGTCGAAGTCGCCGTCGTTGACGCCACCGAGGAAAGCCTCGATCTCGGCCCGGGTGTAGATGAGTGCCGGACCCTCGGGGTCACGGGAGTTGCGCATCGCCACCTCGCCGGTGGGCAGGACGGCGCACTCGACGCAGTTGCCGCTGGGGTTGCTGCGCCGGCTCTTCTGCCAGGTGACACCTTCCAACTGGCCGGCGGGGATGCCGTTGACCGCGTACGTCATGTTGAAGCTCCCTTGATTTTCCTCCGGGCGAGGATCGTCCGGAGTCAGATGCTCTCCTGTGAGCAATCATTGCCTCACACCTTGTGCAAATGCACGTGCATTTGGCCTTGCGTACTCACGGGATTGTGAGCATGATAACGCACGGGCGCATCTTGCGGGTGTCACTTAGGGTGACATCTTTGAGTGACCGACCGGTCGCGGAAATGGCGTCCCGGTCTCAGCGCGAGGCTCCTTGGCGGGGGCGTCCTTAGCGGGAGGTAACGAGATGGCAGTTCCGAACATCGGCCCCGAGCACTTCGATCAGGGCGATGCCGGTTCCGCCGAGCCGCGCCGGGGCAACCCGGCGCCGCTCTATCGGGACGAGTCCGTGACCGATGACGTCAGTGCCGCCACGGCGCGCGCGACGGTGGTGTCGCACCGCTTCGGCGGTGTGCGGTATGCGTTGTCCCGGCCGGCCAACCGGCGGCCGTCGAGCAAAGAGGGAGGCTCCGGTGTCCGCGACTGATCACGGTCCCGGGGGTTCGGCGCTCGGCCCGGTCGTTGACGGGGCGTCAGCAGTGATCACTTTGCGTAAGGGGCGGGCACGCTGTCACGGACTGCCCATGTCCGCCGGTCCTGAACAGGCAGCAATTACGCACCGTCGCCCTCAGCTTGCGACGGGCCATCGATCTACGCGATTTAGTTGCTGGGAAGCAAATACCCGACACCGAGGCGGCCTAAACCTCAGTTGATGAAACTTTCCTCCGGCTCCGGCCGGGTCGTCCGGTTCCCCCGTGCCGGGCGGCCCGGCCGGTTCTCATAGAGGCCCGGCCCTGAGCGGCGCGGTCGACGGGGCGGGCCTGGGCGGCGCGGCCGACGGAGCGGGCCTGGGCGGCGCGGCATAGCAGCGGCTGGCGCTAACGGAGCGGCGTAGGAGCGGCTGGCGCTAACGGAGCGGCGGACGAGCGGCCGGCGCTAACGGAGCGGCGGACGAGCGGCCGGCCGGAGCGGCGCGGCCGACGGGGCGCCCGTGAGCGGCGCGCGGCTGACGGTGCGGCTGGCCCGAGCGGCGCGGCCGATTGGAGCGGCTCGGCCGAGAAATGGCCGGTTCGGGCTTGCGGGCGACGCCGGCTGAGGGGTCAGGGCTTGCGGGCGACGCCGGCTGAGGGATCAGGGCTTGCGGGCGACGCCGGCTGAGGGACCAGGGCTTGCGGGCGACGCCGGCTGAGGGATCAGGGCTTGCGGGCGACGCCGGCCCAGTAGTAGGCGGCGTGCGGGTTGTCGACCGGCTCGTCGGGGCGCCAGCTCGACACCGGCACCAGGCCCGGCTCGAGCAGCGGCCAATCGCCGAAGAAGCGGCGGACGTCGGCCTCGGGACGGGCCACCAGGGTCATACCGGCGCCAGTGGCCGCGGCCACTGCCTCGTTGACCTCGTCGGGCGCGAAATCGGCCGTGGGGTGGGTTATGGCCAGCAGGCTGCCCGACGGCATCGCGTCGCGCAGGGCGGCGACCTTGGACCACGGGTCGTCCTCGTCGGCGATCAGCATCAGGATCGCGATCAGCGTGAGACCCACCGGCGCGTCGAGGTCGAGCGTGTCGCGCAGGGTCTTGTCGTTGAGGATCGACTCGGGCGCGCGCAGGTCGGCCGAGATGTACTCGCTGCGCCCCTGCTCGGTGCTGATCATGAGGGCCCGGGCGTGGACGAGCACGATCGGGTCGTTGTCCACATAGACCACGCGGGACCCGGGCTCGATGCTCTGGGCGATCTCGTGCAGGTTGGGCCGGGTGGGGATGCCCGTGCCGACGTCGAGGAACTGGCGGATGCCCTCTTTCTCGACCAGGTCGCGGGCGACGCGGTGGACGAACTTGCGGTTCTCGGCGGCCATGTAACGCATGCCGGGAATCGCCTTGATCATGGCGTCGCCCACCGCGCGGTCGACGGCGAAGTTGTCCTTGCCGCCGAGCCAGTAGTCGTAGATGCGGGCCGAGTGCGGCACGTTGATGTTCACGCCGGGGGGCGCGACCTCGGGCACCGGGGAATCCTGAGCCACCTACGCCTCCTCGCCGACTGTCGTCAGTGCGGTAAAGAGTAGCGGTCGAAGTCGATCAAAATCACTCCTGATCTTGATCGCGGAAAGGCGCTGCTCAGGCGGCTGACGCCCGATCGCGGTACGACCGAGTCCGATCCGGACCGGGCACTCCGCACACCACGCGGTCGCGGCCACCGTGCTTGGCGGCGTACAGGTTGCGGTCGGCTGTGGACAGCAGGCTGGGCTGGGTCAGCTTCTCGGCCTCGCGAGCGCCGGCCACACCGATGCTGATCGTGACCGGCAGACCGCGGGTGATGCCACCCCAGTCGTACGCGCCCACGGCCCGCCGGATGCTGTCGACCTCACGGCCGGCCCGCGACGACGGACACCCGGGCAGCACCATCAGGAACTCTTCGCCGCCCATGCGGGCGACGAAGCCGTCGGGGGCCACGGCCGCCAGCTCGGTCTCGAGGATCTTGGCCACCTGCACCAGCACCTGGTCGCCCACGTCGTGCGAGAGCTGGTCGTTGATCCGCTTGAAGTGGTCGAGGTCGACCAGGGCGACGGTCAGGTCGGGATCGGTGCTGATCAGGCGGGACAGCTGCTCGTCGATGTAGCGGCGGTTGCGCAGGCCGGTCAGCGGGTCGCGCCGGGCCTGCTCGCGGAACGTCTCCGCCTCCTGCCGGGCTTCCGCTGTCTCGAACAACGCTTGCCGCGTACGGGCCTGGGCCTCACGCTGGCGCGACCGCAGCCCGATGTACGACGCGAAGAACGACTTGTGTGCCTCGTACGCCTCAGCGAACTCGCCCCGGGCGGCGTGCAGCTCGGCCTGCTCCTGGAACGTCTGCACGAGGAAGTGGCCCAGCTCGCGGTCGGCGCAGAGCCGGCGCGACTCGTCGAGGCTGTGCTGGGCACGCTCGAACGCCCCGAGACCGCGCTGGGCCCGGGCCAGGTTGAGCAGGTATTCCGGCATGGCGTCGGCGTCGTCGCGGCGGATCAGGCTGTACTTCTCGATGCACTGCAGCATGGTCTGCTCGGCCGCGGCGTACTGGCCGTTGCTCATCTCGATGGCGCCGATCGTGTCGAGCACGGTGGCGTCGAGTTCGAATTCGTGCGTGTCGGCCAGGGCACGCAGCCGCTGCGCGACCTGCTGAGCGTGCTCGTAGTTGCCGACGGCGTGCTCGGAGTAGGCGTAGTTGTTGAGCACGTACAGCTTCAGGAAGGGCCGGTCGAGCTCGGTGGTCAGCCGCTCGGCCTGGTCGAACCGCTCGCGGGCGGCGTCCATGGAACCGGCGAAGGCCAGCGCGTCGGCCAGCTTGGCCCGGTGCCAGATCTGCATGTGAGCGGTGGCTGTCTCGTCGAGCAGCTCGACGCTGAGCACCGCGTGCTCGAGGCTCTGGGCGGCGTCGCCGAGGTGGCGGTGGATGGCCGACCAGATCAGGTGTGTGCGCGCCGTCAGCTTGCGGGCGTCGTGGTCGACCGCCCACTGGTGGATGTGCCAGATGCGCTGCGCCGCCTCGGCGACGTCACCGGAGCGCATGCGCATGTTGGCCTGGCTGAGCCGGGCCCGGGCGACGAGCATGTCGTCGCCCAGCAGGCGGGCCTGGCGCTCGTAGCGCTCGGCTCGCTCCAGCATGGGGACGGCATCCCAGTGGATGTCGTCCTCCAGCTCGAGGAGAGCCGCGTCCAGCCGCTCGGCGTCGAGCACTTCCCGGTCCGGATCCACGTGGCCAGCCCCCTCTCTCGCTTCTGGGCCACTGATCGTCAGCGCCGGGCCGGTGTTGAGGAAAACACGGTGATCAGCGCTCCGCTTTCGAAGGTTAGCTCTGCGTGAGACCACCGTTCCATGATTGCCCGCGTGAGCAATCTCGCCCCACCAGCAACAAACGCGGCGCCCGCCGAAGGCGGACGCCGCGTTGGCCGTACGTGTTGATCACTTGCTCAGAGCGGGAACCTTCTCCTCCGCGGCGACCTGGGCCGCCGGGGTGGCGTCGACCGTCGAGCGCAGCGCGGCCGGGCGCATCAGGGCCGCGGCGATCACACCGACCACCGCGATGGCCGCGCTGATCAGGAAGATGTGACCGGTGGCGTCGCCGTAGGCGGCCCGCACGATGTGCTGGATCGACTCGGGCAGCGCACCCAGGTTGAGCGTGCTGCTGCCGCCGGTGCTGCCGGCCGGGACGCCCGCGGCGGCCAGGCCGCTGGTGACCTGCTCGCTGACCCGGCGGGCGAGCACCGCGCCGAGCACCGAGACGCCGATCGTGCCGCCCAGCGAGCGGAAGAACGCGATGGTCGAGCTGGCCGCGCCGATGTCCTTGAGCGAGACGGTGTTCTGCACCGACAGAACCAGGTTCTGCATCGACATGCCGACGCCCACACCGACGAGGCCCATTGCGATACCGACGTACCAGAGCGGGGTTTCGTGGTCGAGCATCGAGAGCCCGGCGAACCCGGCGACCAGGATGATCGTGCCGGCCAGGATGTACGGCTTGAGGCGGCCGCTCTTGGTGATCATGCGACCGGTGATGGTCGACGAAACCAGGATGCCGGCCATCATCGGGATGGTGAGCAGGCCGGCCTCGGTCGGGCTGTAGCCGCGGCCGATCTGGAAGTACTGGCCGAGGAAGACGGCGCCGCCGAACATGGCCATGCCGACTGCGAGGCTCGCCACGATGGCCAGGGCGGTGTTGCGCTGCTTGACGATGTCGAGCGGGACGACCGGCTCGGCGACCCGGGTCTCGACCCAGACGGCCAGGGCCAGTAGCACCAGGCCGGCGCCGACCATCGCGGCGCTCTGCCACGAGACCCAGCCGAACGAGCTGTCGACGAACGAGACCCAGACGAGCAGCGTGCTCACGCCGGCCGCGATCAGCCCGGCGCCCAGGTAGTCGATCTTCACGTCGGCCCGGCGGACGACCTCGAGGTTGAGCGTCTTCTGCAGCACGACCAGGGCGATCACGGCGATCGGGGCGCCGATGAAGAAGCACCAGCGCCAGCCCAGCGTCGAGTCGACGATCAGGCCGCCCAGCAGCGGGCCGCCGACCGTGGCCAGCGCCATGACGCCGCCGAGGTAGCCGTTGTAGCGGCCGCGCTCACGGGGCGGGATCATCGCGGCGATCGCGACCTGGACCAGCGCCTGCACGCCGCCCATGCCGAGCCCCTGGAAGGCGCGGGCGGCGATCAGCTGCCCGGCCGTCTGCGAGAAGCCGGCCACGATCGAGCCGAGCACGAACACCACGATCGAGATCTGGACCAGCAGCTTCTTGCTGTAGAGGTCGGCCAGCTTGCCCCAGATGGGGGTGGAGGCGGTCGCGGTGAGCAGGGTCGCGGTGACGACCCAGGTGTATTGCGTCTGGCTGCCGTCGAGAGCGCCAATGATCTTGGGCAGTGCCGTGGACACGATGGTCGAGCTGGCCATCGCGACGAAGAGCACCAGCAGGAGGCCGGAGAGGGCTTCCATGATCTGGCGGTGGGACATGGCGCCCGGCCGGACGCTCGTAGTGCTCGAGGCGCTCATCGCGCAGCCTCCATCAGGGTGAAACAGAAGTAGTTGCCAGATACAACTATCGGCCGAGCTTTCCCATTGCGCAAGTTTGCACATTGAGAAGGGAATCACACGCCGGTACCCTCAAGTCATGACCACCGCGGCCGAACCCGGCCTCCGCGAGCGCAAGAAGGCAGCGACCCGGCAGTCCCTGCACGCGGCCGCGATGCGGCTGGCCATCGAGCACGGGCCCGACCGCGTCACGGTCGAGGCCATCGCCGACGAGGCCGGCGTTTCCCGGCGTACGTTCTCGAACTACTTCAGCAGCAAGGAAGAAGCCCTGCTGTACGGGGACTACCAGCGCATCCACCTGCTGATCGAGCAGGTGCGGGCGCGTCCCGCGGGCGAGCCGACCTGGGCTGCGCTCACCGCGGCGGCCGAGCAGTTCTACTTGAAGCTGGGCGAGCTCGACCCGCAGTGGGTGGCCCAGAGCCGTCTCGTCCGCGCCCAACCCAGCCTGGTCGGGGCCCAGGTGCAGACGTTCGCCGCCCTCGAGCGTGAGCTCTCGGCCGAGATCGCGGCCCGCACCGGCGCCGACGCGTCCGGCGTCCGGGTCAAGATGACCTCCGCCGCCTTCCTGGCCTCGCTGCGGGTGGCGCTGCACATCTGGCTCGACAAGCCGCCCGGCACCAACCTGTGGGACCTGGTGTCCGAGGCGTTGGCCGAGGCGGGCCAGGGCTTCGCGTAAAAAGCGCGACCCCGGGTGGGGGCCCAGGGTCGCGCCTGTTTGGGGATGAGAGCCGAGTGTCGGCCGCCGTCCGTTAAACGGTCCTTAAAGAGTTCTGAAAAGTGGATCTCAGCGTGCGCCCAGGCCGTCCAGCACCAGGGCCAGCTGGCGGCGCCACGCGCCGGGGTCGGGCGAGCTGCGCAGCACCCCGGCGTTGGCCCGCATGAGCAGGCTGATGTCGCGCCTGGTGAAGTCGGCCCGCAGCCGGCCCGCGGCCTGCGCCCGGCGGATCACCTCGGTGGCGCCGCGCTGGGCGGTCGCCAGCAGCCCGGCCAGCCGCTCGTCCTCGTCGAACCCGGTGGTCACCAGCAGCTCGGAGAGGCCACGGTCGGTCGCCTGGATCTCGAACAGCCGGGTCAGGTAGGTCACGAAGGCGGCCCACGGGTCCGGTTCGGCCAGGGCGTTCTCGGCCAGTTCGACGTACCCGGTCATCTGCCCGGCGAAGACCTCGGCGATCAGGTCGCGGCGGGTCGGGAAGCGCCGGTACAGCGTGGCGTTGCCGACCCCGGCCCGGCGGGCGATCTCGTCGAGCGAGGCGTCCAGCCCGTGCTCACCGAAGACCTGACGCGCCGCGGCCAGCAGCGCGGCCCGGTTACGCTGCGCGTCGGCGCGCAGTCGATCTGCCATGGGTGACAGGGTACGACGGGACCGGGGATGCATCCCCGGTTGGTGCTACGGTCGCTGCCGGAGGTGCGCCATGCAGACGCAGACAGTGCAGATTTCCACCGGCGACGGGGCCGCTGACGCCTATTTCGTGCGGCCCGACGGTGACGGCCCGTTCCCGGGCGTACTGCTGTTCATGGACGCTTTCGGGCTGCGGCCGCGCATCGCCGAGATGGCTCAGCGGATCGCCGAGCGCGGGTACGCCGTACTCGCGCCCAACATTCTCTATCGCGGCGGCCCGTCGCCTCTGGTCACGCCCGAAGAGCTGCAGGACGAGGAGAAGCGCGGCGCTGCCTTCGGCCGACTGCTGCCGCTGATCCAGGGCCTGACCGCCGACCGGGTCGCCGCCGACTCGGGCCACTACCTCGACTTCTTCTTCGCCCAGGACGGTGTCGCCGACCGGCCGGTGCTGGTCGTCGGCTACTGCATGGGCGGCACCAACGCGCTGCGGGCGATCGAGGCCCACCCCGACCGGATCACCGCGGTCGCCGCCTTCCACGCCGGCCGGCTCGTCACCGACCAGCCGGACAGCCCGCACCTGGCGGTCGGCCGGATCCCCGGCGAGGCCTACTTCGGTCACGCCGACAACGACCCCTCGGCCACCGCCGACCAGATCCGGACGCTCGAGGCGGCGCTCGACGACGCCGGCGTGAAGTACACGTCCGAGGTGTACGCCGGGGCGCCGCACGGCTTCACGATGTCGGACACGGCTATGTACAACCGTGAGGCCGAGCAGCGGCACTGGACCAACCTGTTCGCGCTGCTCGAACGCACCTTCGGCTAGTTCGCGTACAGCCCCGGGAAGAACCGGTCGGTGGCGGTGACGTCGTAGACCTGGCGCACCTCGGTGATCCGGCCGTCGGCGACGGTCAGGAACTCCACCATGCGGACCGTGCCGAACGGCGCCTCGAGGTCGTACACCAGCGCGGCGCCGTCGTCGGCCCGGCTCTGCCCGACGACGGTGACCGTGTCGGCGAAGACGGCGATCCGGTGCAGCACCTGCACCAGTTCCTCGTCGTCGACCGGCGCGTCCAGGTTCCACTCGATCTCGGCGTCCGGCGCCAGCATCTGCCGCACCGCGACCCGGTCGTCGCTGGTCCACGACTTCGTCCAGAAATCGGCGACGTCCATCGTGCTCTCCTTCATCGGGCCACCCCGGCGGTCGGCTTGGCCGGCATCGGGTCGGGGAACTGCCCGTGGCCGAGCAGCGCCGCCGTGGCCTGGGCGACGCGGTAGGCGGCGAGGCCGTCGCCGTACGGGTTGCCGCCGAGTGCCATGGCGTCCCGGCGCACCCGGTGCTCCAGCAGGTCGGCGACCTCACTGGTGATCGCGGCCGGGTCGGGCTCGACCAGCTTGGCGCTGCCCGCGAGCAGGGCCTCGGCGTGCCGGGCCTCGAAGCCGATCATCAGCACCGGGCAGTAGGCGGCCAGCGACTGCTCGACCATGTCCTCGTCGTCGGTGACCACGAGGTAGGCCTGGGAAAGCAGAGTGGCGAACTCGAGGCCGGGCGCGAAGTCGGCCGCCGGGACGACCTCGAGGTCGGGGTAGCGGCCGGCCAGGTAACGCAGCGCCGGGCCGATCGCGGCCGCGCGCTCGGGCGGCACGGCCAGCACGATCGTGCGGTGGCCGCGCGGCGGCGCGGCGAGGGTCCGGGCCGCGAGCAGTTGGGCGGCGTCCTGCGCGGTGCCGCCGGTCAGCAGCGTGTCGCCGGGGATCACCCGCTCGTCCAGCAGGTTCATCGCGGCCAGCGGGGTGGCGGCCAGGTGCACGGTGGTGACCTGGGCCAGCAGGCGCCGCTGCGATTCGAGGGCGGAGGCCGAGCCGAGTTCGCCCGAGCGCCGACCGGCGTCGATGGTCATGACCGGTACGCGCCGCCAGAACGCCGCCAGCGCCGGGGCCAGCCCATCGCGTACGACCACGGCGGCCGGTGTGTGCACGGCCCACAGCTCGTCGAAGCGGCGCATCGTCTCGGCGTGGCCGTCACCCGAGGGCAGCGTGATCCGCGGGGTGATGCCGAAGGCGGACAGGGCCTGGCCGACCGCGTCGGGGTCGTCGCCGGTGGCCACCGGGACAGCGGCGAGGCGGCCCTGCTCCCGCATGGCGAGCGCGACCGGGGCGAGCCGCAGGGCCTCGGCCACGGAGCCGGCGACCAGGTGGACTTCGGGCAGCGACATCAACATCTCCGAGGCGTACGCAGGTGGGCGGCGCAACCGGTCATGGTTACGCGCCGTAGCGGGAACGCCTTGGACGCTATTTCAGTTACAGAGCGTGATTCAAGAGCCAGCGCTGTGATCTGGCTGAAAGGCCCAACCCAGACGGCTCAAGCGGGCTTTTCGGGCGCAAACCGACCGCCGTCGACCCGACGGTCGACATTACGCTGAGTTCAGCCGCGGGGTTGACCGTCGAGCAGTGACGGATCGTCGCGCAGCAGCGCGGCCAGGCGCCGGGCCGCCATCTCGGTCTCTTCCGGGCGCTCGACCTGCAGCGGGATCGGCTGCGGGAGCGGCTGCGGCATGCCGCGCTGCTCGGGCACCGGGGCGCGGGGCGGCGCACCCCGCTCGGCGGCGGACGGCTCAGCCGGCGGGCGGTGCTGCTCGGGGTGGATACGGCGGGTCGCGCCGGCCGAATCCTCCGGGGTCGGCACCGGAGGCGGCGGCGTGGCGGCGAACGGATGCGGCGGATAGGCCGTCGGCTGGCCGCTGGAGGCCATGCCCAGGTCGCGCAGGCGGGCGCCCAGGTCGCGGGACGTCTCGCCGGGGTCGCGGTCGGGATAGCGGGCATCGGTCGCCGACGGCGCGTCGAACGACCCGTAACGGCGCTCGGCCGTGTCGGAGTCGGCGTAGTAACCGGCGTCGGGCGGGCCGAACCGATCCTGGTCGTCCTGGCTCATCCGGCGGGTGTCGCCGCCCACCGGCTCGGCCGGCGCGGCCGAATAGGGCGCTGCCGAGTAGGGCCGATCGTCGGCCTCGTACTCGACATCGGCGTGCCGCGGACCGGCCGGCTCGGGCGCCAGGGCGGCCGCGTTCTCGGCGTTGACCTGCACCTGGCCCTCGGCCAGATAGAAGTGCAGCAGGAGCGGATCGCCGGCGCCCTCGACGCCCACGCTCACGCCCAGCTCGGGATGACGGGCGACCACGGCCGCCACCGCCTCGACCAGCTCGGTCACGGCCGCCGGCGTGCCGGGGGCCTCACCCGTGGCTCGCCGGCGCAGCTCGTCACGACGCGCGAGCTTGTCGAGAGCGTCATCCAATCCGCCGCGCACGTTGTTCGTCCTTCCGTAGCGGGTCTCGCCGATACCACTCTGCCCGCTCGGAGGGCGATTTGGGAACCTCGATCTCAGCGACCCGCCACACACCCGCCGTCAGGAGTACGACGACTTCTGCCGGATCGCCTTGTCCAGGGCTTGATCCAGGACGACGAGCAGCGCGTCACGCACCGAACCGCGGAACCGGGCGTCGAACGAGAGCACCGGCACGTCCTCACGGATGGCCAGCGCCCAGCGCACCTCGTCCAGGCTGTAGCTCATCTGCCCGTTGAACGTGTTGACGCCGACCACGAACGGCAGCCCGGCCCGCTCGAAGTAGTCGACGGCGGGATAGCAGTCGTCGATCCGGTTGGTGTCGACCACGACCAGCGCGCCCAGGGCGCCCTTGATCAGGTCGTCCCACATGAAGGCGAAGCGCGACTGGCCGGGCGTGCCGAAGATGTAGAGCTTCAGCGTCTGGTCGATCGTGAGCACGCCGAAGTCCATCGCGATGGTCGTCGTCGTCTTCATCGTGGCCTGGCCGGGATCGTCGATGCCGACGGAGGCCGAGGTCATCTCGGCCTCGGTGGTCAGCGGGCTGATCTCCGAGATGGCGCCCACGGTGGTGGTCTTGCCGACGCCGAAGCCGCCGGCCACGATGATCTTGACGGGGACCGGGGCCTTCTTCGGCCGGCCACCGCTGCCCACGGCGGCGGTGCCGACCACGCGGTCAGGTGATTGCTCGTAGTCCACGGATCACTCGCATGATGGTTTCGGGGTCGGGGGTCTCGTTGTCCAGCACGTGGACGTCCAGTTGGCCGGCGGCGCGCAGGTCGCCGACGAGGATGCGCGTGACGCCGAGATGCAGGCGCAGCCGGGCGGAGATCTCCGCCACGGAGACGGGCTCGAAGCAGAGGCCGACGATGGCCCGCATCTCGGGTGAGAGACGTACGGGGCCGGCGCCGGGGGCAACGGTCACCTGCGTTTCCATCCCGATGTCGGGATCGGCGCCGTTGGTGCGGCCGGACGTGATGACGAACGGGCGCAGGGCAGCGGACTGCTCGGGGGCCGGCGGTTGCTCGTCCTGAGGGGCGGGACGGTAGCCGCCGGCCGAGAGCGGGCCGGACTGCAGGAAGGGTCGGACACTCGGCCGAGCCGGGTGTGCCGGGTCGTCGGGGTCCGGGTAGGTCATTGCTGAACGGCGTTCTTCAACTCGGCGATGAGACGCGGGCTGAGGGCGCCACCGGCGCGGGTGGCGAACAGCGTCATCTCGTACGCCAAGGTGCCCAGGTTGGCCGACCGGTCGGCGATCACACCGAGCACCGACCCGGCGCTGATCGCGGTGACCAGCAGATAGCCGTCGGCCATGTCGATGATGACCCGGTTCAGCGAGCCCAGCCGGTACCAGCTCGCGGCGCCGCCGGCCAGGCTCGTCAGACCCGAGACGACGGCGGCCAGGCGCTCCGCGTTGGGCCGGTCCTTGATCGCCGACATCGCCATGAGCAGGCCGTCGGACGACACCGCGATGGCCTCGATCACGCCGGCCGTGCCGGAGGTGAAGGAGTCCAGCAGCCAGTTGAAGGTCTTGGCCTCGGCGCTCAGTTGGGACTGGGCGTAGTCGCGGCCGTTGCCGGTGTCGGTGCTGTAGGGGGAAGTCATCGCGGTTGTCCCTCGGGTTGTGGCTTCGTTTCGTTCAGCGCGAGTGCGACTCCGTACTCGAACTGTTCCATCAGGGCACGGGCTTCGTCCGGGTCCAGGGGAAGACTCGGTGACGCCGGAGGCGGATAGTTCGGCTCGTCACGCGGCAGGGTGGCCCCCGGCACCCGCCGAGCCAGCGGAGCATGTCCGGCCGACGGCGGCGAGGACATCTGCGTCTCCGCCACGTCCCACTGGGCCCGGCTGACCCCGGCCTCGAAGTCGTCGAACGCGGCCCTCGCGGCGACCGCGTCGTCCTGGGACGGCAGGCTGGCGGGCAGCGCGCGGCCACCCTCTTCGGGAAGCTGGCTGCCGGGCACCCGGCGGCGCAGCGGTCCGGTGTTCCCCAGGCTGGGCGACGAGGGCGCGGACGGCGGCGGCGGTTCGGGCATCGAGGGCGGCTGGTACGCCTGAGGCGCGTACCGGTAGTCCTCTTCGCTCGTCCGCTGCTGCGGGATCGCGGGCATGGCCGGCGGGGGCTCGACCGCCGGCTGCGACCACCCGGTCGGCGCCGGGGCGGGCGTTTCCACGGCCGGCTGCGACCAGGTCGTCTGGGGCGGGGTCGCCGGCTGCTGGTGCCAGGCGCTCGGACCGGCCGCCGGCAGCTCCGGCATCGCGGCCGGCACCCGGCCCGCGACCGGCGCGTTGAGGTCGTACTCGGGCGTGACGACCGGCTGCTGGAAGGCAACCGGCTGACCCGGCGTGTAGACCGGCTCGGCGTCGTAGATCGGCTGCCCGGCGTACGCGTCGGTGTGCGGGTCGGCGACCTGCGCAGTCGCCCGGACCGGAGCGAACGCGTTCCACGACTGTCCGGTCTCGAGCGTCTGGGTCGCCCGGTGCAGCGCGTTGGCGTCGAACGGCTGCTGGCTGCCGGGCACCGAGGCGCGGGCGGCCGAACCGGCGATGACCTGCGCGAACTCTGAGGTGTGGTAGGCGCCCTGACCCGGGCCGGCCACCGACGGGAACGGCGGCACGTCCGGCGCGATAGTGGTGATCACCCGGGCGATCAGGTGCGACGGGTTCAGGTCGACCCACGCCGTGATGCCGCCACCCGGCGTCTCGGTCAGCGTGACCTCGATGCCGTGCCGGCGGGCGAGCCGGCCGACCACGAACAGGCCGAGCACCTCACTGGGAGCCAGGTCCAGGCGCTCGCGACGGGTGAGCCGGGCATTCTCCTCGGCCAGGCGCTCGGGCGGCATGCCCAGGCCCTGGTCGACGATGGCCAGGCGGGCGCCGCCGCGCAGCTCGTTGGCCGTGATCACCACGCGGGTGTGCGGCGGGGAGAACGCGGTGGCGTTCTCCATCAGCTCGGCCAGCAGCAGCGTCAGGTCGGCCAGGACGGCCGGCACGACCACGATCTCTTCCGGGACGTCGACGTCGACGCGGGTGTAGTCCTCGATCTCACCCAGGGCGAGACGGACGACGTCCTGCAGCGGCAGCGGGGCCATGTGCTCGTTGGCGCCGGTGGCGCCGGAGAGCACGACGAGGCTGGACGCGTTCCGGCGCAGACGGCTGGACATGTGGTCGAGGCGGTAGAGCTCGGCCAGGCGGTCGCTGTCGGTCTCGCGTCGCTCCAGGTTGTCGATCAGCGCCAGCTGGCGGCCGACCAGGTTCTGGGTACGGCGTCCGACGTGCGCGAACATCTGGGCGGTGTTACGCCGGCCGAGCACCTGACGTTCCACCAGCCGCACGGCGGTGGTCTGCACCCGGTCGAACGCGCGGGCCAGGTCGCCGATCTCGTCCTGGGCCTCGACGTCGACCGGGTCGAGGCGGATCGGTCGTACGGACTCGGCGTCGTCGTCCGCCACGCGTTCGAGCTCGGCCTCGGCGGCGCGGGCGATCCGGTCGGCCGAGACGGTGAGGCGGCGCAGCGGCCGGGCCACCGCGCGGGCCATGAACAGGCTCAGGCCGACCACGATCAGCAGCAGCAGGAACGAGCCGCCACCGATGAGGAAGGCGTCGCGGATGGCCGTGTCGCGGTTGTTGGTCACGATGGCGTTCACGTCGGCCGCCACGCGTTTCTCGACGAAGCCGCCGAGGACGAGCACGGACTGCAGCGACGGGAAAAGCGTCTGGATCTGCAGCGACGCGATGGCGGTGGCCGGGTCGGTCGCGGCCAGCGCGAGGAACTGCGGCCCCACGCGGGCCTGGAACGCGTCCTGGGCGCCGAGGTAGAGCTTGTACTGGCTGTCGGTGAAGAACGACTCGGCGTTCAGGATGATCTGCTGCAGCTGGATCAGCGACTGCGAGAACAGGCCGATGAAGCCGGGTTGCTTGCTCACCACCGCGGCGGTCAGGTAGCCCGAGGCCTGGCTGATCAGCTCGTCACTGCGCAGCGCCTGCTCGAGGGCGAACAGCTGCCGGCCGACACCGGTCTTGAGGTCCGCGTTGGACGAGAGCGCGAGCCCGTTGATGATCGGCGTGATCCGGTTGGTGAACTCGAGCACCAGGTCGTTGGGCAGGATGGCCTGGTTGAGCACGTTCTGCCGGGCGTTGTCGAGCCGGGCGGCGTTGCGGACCGCGCGGGAAAGTTCCCGGGTCACGGCGTCACTGCCGTCGTCCACGCGGGCCACGGCCTCGCGCGCGGTGGCGCTCTGCACGACCAGCTCTGACTTGCTGACCAGCCTGAACAGGTAGCCGACCGAGAGCAGTCGCTCCTCCTGGAGTTCCTGCACGGCCGTGCCGACGCGGGTGGCCAGGGCCACGGTGTCCGACGTGTTCTGGGCGTCGGTGGCGGCCTGGATGCGGTTGACGATGATCGGCACGCTCAGCGCCACGACGCCGAGCAGCGGCACGAGCACCAGCAGGGCGAGCTTGCCCAGGATGCGGAACTTACCGAACAGCACCGGAGCGCTCCCGCCGTGTCGGGTCGAGTTCACCGTAGGCCGGTTGTTCGTACGGACCTCCGTACGGTCCGGGCCGGTTCTGGGCGACGTCGCGGGTGGACTCGCCGATGGTGTGGGCCGGGCGCTCGGGGGCGGCGTCGGCCTCGCGGCGCCGGGTGAACGCGGGCCAGATGAGCGCGCCCAGCACCAGCAGCAGGGCCAGCCCGCCCATGACGATGGCCTCGGTGCGCCGGTAGTTCAGCGTGTCGAGCCGGTCGTCGAGCAGGCGGTCCATCTCTTTGAGGGTGATGCCGGCCAGGTTGCTGAGCGCCGTCTGCAGGGTGGTCTGCGCGGTCGACATGGTGGCCGCGTTGGGGGTGCCGGCCGGGTTGGCGCCGCGGTTCATGGCCTCGACGCCGCGGCGGAACGAGTCGAGCGCGCTGACCAGGCTGCCGCTGAGCGTGTCGCTCTCGGTGTTGTCCACCGCGGCCTGCAGGTTCTCGGTGAGCTGCTTGACCGTGTCCTGCACGGTGAGCACCTCGTGCGCGAACTGGGCCTGCACCTGGGGCCGGTTGGCGGCGGGCAGCCCCTGCAGCAGGTTCGCGTAGTCGCCCATCCGGTTCACCCGGGTCACGGCCGTCGGCATGTCGATCGCCACGGCCTGCTGCAGGTTCGAGATGTCACCGTCGGGGTCGCGGTTGAGCTCGGCATTGCGCCGGACGGCGGCGTAGAGCGCCAGCGTCAGGTCGCTCGCCTCGACGTGGGCGTTGAGGATGTTGACGGCGCCGGTGACCTTGGGCAGCTTGCTGATCTTGTCTTTCAGGTCGGCCCAGCGCGGCTTGGTGCGCAGGTCGTCGCCGAGCTTGTCGTCGGCCGCGGACACCCGGGTCACGGCCGCGGCCAGCGACTCCGGCGGCTCACTGACGCCCTGGATGCCCGTCGACTGCGATTCGGCGAGGGCGCTGACGAGCGGGGTCAGGGCGGTCAGGTACTCGACGCCCTTCTTCTCCAGCTCGGAGCTCGACCGCTTGTCGGAATTGTCGGTCCAGACGCGACCGAACAGCACCGCTGTCGGCACCAGGACCAGGACCGTCAAAATCACCGCGAGCGCGGAGCCTAAACGGGTTCGCCGGCTGTTCATTGCTTTCGTCCTCCGCCATGCACACGCGATGAGCCGTATTTTTAGCTACTTTCCGTAGCCGTCAGACCCACGGATCCGGGCCAATCTATCCGAGAAAGCCTCAAGAAAACCCTTATCAAGGGCCAGATCTCTCTCGGCTGATCGGGGGATACAAGGTGCCGTTGTCGTCGTTGTAACGAGCGTTCAGTTCCGTTGCCCGAGTCGGAAGCCCAGCCCAGGCCGGTTACGGAAGACGGGAAAGTTAACGCGGCGATGGTAACGGCAGACCGGCCGGACGAAAAGCCACAAGATCCGCAAGCATTGACCGATAAGACCAGTATCGATCAAGCAATACGTAGTCGCGTGATAACGCTCAGCAATGAGATGGCTGAAAGTGCTGGACTGATCACTGCTCAAAGGAGACACTTCAAGCCCGATGAAGCCCCGATGAGGCTTTCCCGGGGCTTTTCCCCGGCACGAACCGGGGAAAAGCCCGAAACGGGTCAGATGCGGGCGAGTGCTTTGCGAAGGGGATCGAGACCGAGCGAGCCGAGGTTCAGCGCGTCCCGGTGGAACGTTTTCAAATCGAAATCCGAGCCCTTGCGCCGACGCGTCTCGTCCCGGGCCTGCAGCCAGATCCGCTCGCCGACCTTGTACGACGGCGCCTGGCCCGGCCACCCAAGGTAACGCTTCCACTCGAAGCGCAGCGTCTTCTCCTCCATGCGGGTGTGCGCCCGCAGGAACTCCCAGCCCAGCTCGGGCGTCCAGCGCTCGCCCGGGTGGAAGCCGAACGGGTTGTCGCGCGGGATCTCGAGCTCGAGGTGCATGCCGATGTCGACGATGACCCGGGTTGCCCGCAGCGCCTGGCCGTCGAACATGCCCAGCCGGTCGCCGGGGTCGGCGAGATAGCCGAGCTCGTCCATGAGGCGTTCGGCGTACAGGGCCCAGCCCTCGCCATGCCCGGAGCACCAGCACAGCAGGCGCTGCCAGCGGTTGAGCACGTCGGCCCGCAGCAGCGTCTGGCTGATCTGCAGGTGATGGCCGGGCACGCCCTCGTGATAGACGGTGGTGACCTCGCGCCAGGTGGAGAACTCGGTGACGCCCTCGGGCACGGCCCACCACATGCGGCCGGGCCGGCTGAAGTCCTCGCTCGGGCCGGTGTAGTAGATGCTGCCGTCGCTGGTCGGCGTCAGCATGCACTCGATCTTGCGAGCGGGCGGCTCGATGTCGAAGTGCGTGCCGTTCAGCTCCGAGATCGCCTTGTCGGCCAGGGCCTGCATCCAGTCGCGGAACGCTTCTTTGCCCGGGATGTTGCGGGCCGGGTCGGCGTCGAGCGCGGCCACCGCCTCGTCGATCGAGGCGCCCTTGCCGGCGATGGCGGCCGACGTCGCCCGCATCTCTTCCTCGATGCGGAACAGCTCGGCGAAGCCCCACTCGTACGTCTCTTGCAGGTCGACCTTCGCCCCCAGGAAGTACTGCGAGGCCAGTTCGTAGCGTTCGAGCCCGGCCGCCTCTTTGTCGCGGCCGCGCGGCGCCAGCTCGCGTCGCAGGAACTCGGCGAAGTCGGCCGTGGCCGCGGTGGCCGCGTCGGCGCCGCGGGTCAGCTCGGCGGCCAGCGCTCCGTCCGCCTCGAGCCGGCCCGCCAGCCCGCGATAGAAGTCGTCGCGGTCGGGGTCGGTCCAGGCGTCGCACTGCTCGGCCACGGCCAGCAGCTGCGCGCGGGCGCTGATCCGGCCGGCCTCGGCCTCCACCAGCAGGGTGCGCTTGTACTGCTCGAGGGCGCGCGGCAGGTCGTTGAGCCGGGCCGAGATGTTGGCCAGCGCCTCCTCGCCCTCGGTCGGCATCACGTCGAAGACGCCCCGCAGCACGTGCAGGCCGCTGCTGATCACGCTCACCGTGCTGCGCGAGAAGCCCGCCTCGTCGGTGGCCAGCTCGAGCCCCAGGCGCTCCATCATCGCGTCCTTGGCGACCGCCTCGGACTCGTGTTCCGGGTCGATCGCGTCCAGTTCGTTGAGAGTGCGCCGGGTCAGTTCGGTCTGGGCGTCGAAGCCGTCGGGCGAGAAGTCGTCGGTCTTGGCGTCGTGCCCGGCGATGCCCGTGTAGGTGGCGCCGATCGGGCTCAGCTCCGCCCAGTCGGTGACATAGCGGTCGGCGAGGTCATCAATTCGTCCCACGAACCGACCCTACGGCCTTTCACTTGTGTCCGGCGGCCCACTCCAGCAAGCGCTCCATCGACCAGGTGTTGACCACTCGTTCCGGCGGCACACCGCAGAGGGCGGCCCGCTCACAGCCGTACCGGAGCCAATCGAGCTGACCGGGGGCGTGGGCGTCGGTGTCGATGCTGAACAGGCAGCCCGCCTCGACCGCGACCGTCAGCATGCGCTTCGGCGGGTCGAGCCGGTCAGGCCGGGAGTTGATCTCGATGGCCTTGCCGTGCTCGACACAGGCCGCGATCACCTTGTCCAGGTCGAACGAGCTGGGCGGGCGGGTGTGGCCCTTGCGGTGGCCGCGGTCGCCCTCGCCCGAGGCCGACACCTTGCGGCCGGTCATGTGACCCAGGATGTCCAGGTGCGGGTTGGCCAGCGCGTTGACCATGCGCTTGGTCATCCGCGGCGACTCGTCGCGCAGCTTGCTGTGCACCGAGCCGACCACCACGTCGAGCCGGACCAGCAGCTCGTCCTCCTGGTCGAGCGAGCCGTCGTCGAGGATGTCGACCTCGATGCCGGTGAGGATGCGGAAGCCCTCGGGCAGCGCGTCGTTGACCTTGGCCACATAGTCGAGCTGGCGGCGCAGCCGGGCCGGGGGCAGCCCGCGGGCCACGGTGAGCCGGGGCGAGTGGTCGGTGAGCACCAGATACTCGTGGCCCAGCTCGACCGCGGCCAGCGCCATCTCTTCGATCGGGGAGCCGCCGTCCGACCAGTCCGAATGCGAGTGGCAGTCGCCGCGCAGCGCCTCGCGCAGCCGGGCGGCCGCACCCTGCAGGTCGGTGCCCTCGGTGCTCTCGAGCCGGCGCAGATAGACCGGCTCCTCACCGGCCAGCGACTCGGCGATGCACCGGGCGGTGACGTCGCCCACCCCGGACAGCTCGCCCAGCGTGCCGGCCGCGGCCCGCTCGGCCAGCTCGGTCACGGGCAGCGGGCCGATCGTCTTGGCGGCCGCGCGGAACGAGCGCACCCGGTACGTCGACTCGTTCGCCCGCTCCAGCAGAAAGGCGATGCGCCGCAGGTCGGCCACCGGATCACGAGACGCCATGCGGACCAGCTTAGAGACCTGCCGCGGATACGATCGCCCGCATGCGGACGATCGACTGGGTGGACGGCGCGATCGAGATCATCGATCAGACGGTGCTGCCGGCGGAGCTCAAGATCCAGCGGCTGCACACGGTGGGTGAGCTGGTGGCGGCCATTCAGTCCCTGGCCGTACGGGGTGCCCCGGCGCTCGGCGTGGCCGGCGCCTTCGGGGTGGCGCTGGCCGCCCGCGTGCACGCCGACGATCCGCAGGCGCTCGCTCTGGCCGTACGCAAGATCGAAACCGCCCGGCCGACGGCGGTCAACCTGGCCCGGGGCGCCCAGCGAGCCGCCTCTTTCCTCAAGCACGGCCCGCAAGCCGTGCTCGAAGAGGCGTGCCGGGTGCGCGACGAAGAGATCGCCGCCTCGGACGCCATGGCAGCGCGGGGAGCCGACCTGCTAGTCGAGCTGTGCGGCGCCCGGCCGCGACTGCTCACCCACTGCAACACCGGCGGGCTGGCCGCGGTCACCGTGGGCACGGCGCTCGGCGTGGTGCACGAACTGCACCGGCGGGGCCGGCTGGCCGGGGTGGTGGCCAGCGAGACCCGGCCGCTGCTGCAGGGCGCGCGGCTGACCTCGTGGGAGCTGAGCCGGTGGGGGATCGAGCACCGGGTCGCGGTCGACTCGGCCGGGCCCTTCCTGATGGCGCGGGGTGAGGTCGACGCGGTGATCCTGGGCGCCGACCGGATCTGCGCCAACGGCGACGTGATCAACAAGATCGGGACGTACGCGCACGCCCTGGGCGCCCGGGCCGCCGGGATCCCGTTCGTGGTGGTCGCGCCGGAATCGACGATCGACCTGGACACCCCGTACGGCGCCGCCGTGCCCATCGAGGACCGGGGCGCGAGCGAGATCACGCCCTGGGCCGACGCGGCCAATCCGGCCTTCGACGTGACCCCGCACGAGCTGGTGACCGCGATCGTGACGGACCGGCGCGTTATTACCGGGGCGCCGGCTTCCACGGCTTGAGCCAGTCGGTCTCGGGCCAGCCCTCGGCCGCGGCCATCAGCGGGTACGCCGTGGCGCCGTCGACCGACTCGCGGATGATGTCGGCGTGCCCGGTGTGCCGGGCCGTCTCCTGGATCAGGTGCAGCAGGACCCAGCGCAGCGTCCAGTGCGTCATGTCCTTGCTGTTCCAGGGCACCGAATGGTCGATCTCGACGCGGTGCTCGAGGTCGTTCAGCTCGGTGACCGTCTTCTCGGTCTGCTCGGCCACGCGGTCGTAGCGGGCGAACACGTCGTCGATGGTCTCGCCCTCGGCCAGGCGGAAGTTCTCGGCGTACGCGTGATAGTCGAGCTCCTGCGGCTCGCCGCGCACCTGGCCCATCCACCCGGCCTCGGTCGAGGCGCAGTGCTTGATCAGGCCGCCGACGCTGAGCTGGCTGGCCGACGGAGTGGCGCGCAGTTGCTCGTCGGTAAGGCCGTACGCGGTGAGCCTCAGCACGTAACGCATCTGGGCGAGGTAGGCGAGAAGGCCCTGCTGTTCGTTCTCGATGGCGCCGACCTGACCGGGCATTTCAACTCCTTGGTTTGTCGTTGCCCTTCACGCTAGGAGCTATTGCGGCCAGTTTCCGGCCGCATCGCTGTCACCTTCGTACGATCCTCGGCCACCGCCGTGATCCAGCCACCGGACCGTCCCAGATCGAGCAGTACGCCGGGGTCGGCGGGCAGTTCGGTCGGGGCGCCGGGCGCGGGCGGCCAGGCCCGGCGAAGCGCCACGGCCGGGCGCAGAGCCGGGATCAGAGCTTGTGCCGGATCGGGCTCGTCCAGCAAGGCCCGCATCCGGTGCAGATCCGACAACACCTGGTCGAGCTCGGCCCGGACGGCGGTCGCGTTGCCGCCGCACATGGCGGCGATGAGTTCGGCGCGGGTGGCGGCGACCCGGGTGCCGTCCCGGAACGAGCCGGCGGCCAGCGTGGCGGCCGCCGGGTTGTCGTGCAGTTGGTCGGCCAGAGCGGCCGCGAGCAGGTGCGGGACGTGGCTGACCTGGGCCACCACGCGGTCGTGCTCGGCCGCGGTCAACGGGACGACCCGTGCGCCCAGACCGGTGATCTCGGCGGCCACGGTCAGCCAGTCGGGCAACGAGGTCTCGCCCGGCTCCAGGCACAGAACCCAGACGCAGCCGGTGAACAGATCCGGATCAGTGGCGGCGAAGCCGGACGTCTCTTTGCCGGCCATGGGGTGACCACCGACGAAGCGGGGCAGGGCGAGATCGCGTACGGGCCCCTTGACCGAAGTCACGTCGGTGATGAGGCCGGGGTAGCCGGTGAGCTCGCTCGCGACAGTGGTCAGCGCGGGCAGGGGCACGGCGAGGACCGCCAAGCTCGTGCCGGCGAGGGCGGCCGCCGCCGTCGCGGCCACGGCAAAGCCGGCGGCGGTGGCCTCGGCGCGGGTCGCGGGGTCGGCGTCGTAGCCGGTCACCCGATGACCTTGAGCGGCCAGGGCGCGCAGCATCGAGCCGCCGATCAGTCCTAACCCGATGACCGCGATGTCCACAGCGGGAACTTTCTCACAGCCCCGCCGTCAGGCCTTGCAGTTGTGCGACCTCTTCCACGCCGCGACCTCGGCCACCGGGCTCTTGGCGCCGCCCTTACGCCACGAGGCCAGGTATGAATACGGCCACACCACGCCCCGCCGGACCTTCCAGTCGCCGACCTTGGCGCACGGCGGCGAGATGCCGTAGTGCAGATGGCACACGTTGTTGGCGTTGCCCGTCCGGCCGACCTTGCCGATCTGCTGGCCCGCCGTGACCCGGACGCCCTTCTTGATGCCGGTCTGCACCTTGCTCAGGTGCGAGCCGTAGTAGCGCACGCCGTCGTCGCCGAGCAGGGACACCGACAGGCCGCCGTTGTTCGGGCCGTCGGGCGAACCCTTCACGTACTTGTCGGTGAGGCTGATCTCGAGCACGACGCCGCTGGTCGCGGCCACCACCGGCTTCCCGCAGTCGGCGAAGATGTCGGTCGCCTTGTACTTCGAGTGCGTGGTGTGCCAGTCGACGTTCGACGCCTTGACCGGGAAGACGTACTTCACGACCTTTTTGGGGGCGCGCGACACGGTCGGCCGCGGCGACGGCGGTCGGGTGCGCGCCACGCCGTTCGCCGCCGAGGCCGAGGGCGACGTGGGCACGACGGAAGCCTGCGCGGCCGCCGGCGTCGTCGCGGCCGTGGTGGCTGCGGGGTCGACGAACTGCGGCGTCGGGGCGGCGGAGTCGCCCCCGGCCGTGCCGCCGCAACCGGCCAGGCAGACGGCCAGAACGGTCAAACCGGAGAGGGTACGGAGCAAAGGCACCGAGCCATCGTGGCAGAAGTCGGCCGCTCCCGCCGACCCGCGCTGGCTAGGCTGGCACGGACGGGCACCGCTCGGGCGAGGTGGAGGTGGGTCGCGATGGACCGGCAGGACGTGTGGCAGACGAGCCCGCCACCGCCGCCCATGCGCGCGCCCTCGGGGCTGTTCCCCGGGCCGTCCCGCCCGACCTATCGCGAGCCGCACCCGATCAGTGCCGCTCCGCTGCTGGCCGGCCTCGGCTCCGGTGCGGTCTGGCTCACGCTGTTCGGCCTGCTCGGTCGCGACCTGGCCGGTTACGCCTGGTGGACGGTGCTGGCCGCGGTCATCGCCTGGGCCGTCGCGCTGGTGCTGACCGCGATCGGCGACCGCGCGGTGGCCGTCGGCGTGGCGCTGGCCGCCGGGTTCGGGCTGTCGATCGCGATGGCCTTCGTGGCCGCGCAGTGGATCACCAGTTACGACTGGCCGTTGTGGTGATTGTCCGGTCTTGCCGGTCTTGTCGGCGACCCGATGTGGCGTACCCGTCGCCGTGCGCACAGGCCCCTGATTTAAAGAACACTGGGCCTTGACTTAAAGACTTGAAAAGGTTCAACCTCGGCTTCATGCCCCCCACATCCCCCCGGCTCGACCCCGATCGCCGCCGGCGCCGGCTCGAGCTGCTGGCCGCGCTGGCCAGCGCCAAAACAGCGCGGGAGACCACCCAACCGCAACGGCTGCGCCGGGCCCGGCTGCGCGAGCTCATCGCGATGCGTCGTCGCCTGGTCAACTGACTTCGTCCGCTCACCAGGCGTGGCGCGCCGCGCCCGCCGTACTTCCCGCTACCGTCACTCGCGAGCACATACGTCGTGGGGGGAAAGTTGTCGACATTCGCTGCCGCCGTGGGCCGGGGCAAGAACGGGTGGACGGCGTCCGAGCTGGACATGAGCGGTCTGGCCGACATCGACGAGGTCGTCGACGCGATGCGGGACGTCGAGCCGGACGCCGACGTCACCCTGCTGTTCGTCGAGAGCGACGACCAATATCTGGCCATCCTGCGCCTGGACGAGGGCGAGGACCTGCGCGTCTTCGGATCGGACTCGGCGTTCGCCGACGAGTCGCGGATCGGCGCGATGCTGCTGGGCGAGATCGAGGCGCCGGCGCTCGAGATCGACGACCTGACCGCGGCCGACGACGATGACGAGGCCGACCAGCCCGCGACCGACCCTGACGCCGATCCGGTGGGCGACGCCGAGCTGCTCAACGACCTCGGCATCAACGCCAATCGGCTGCTCGCGTTGTGCGGGCAGGAGGGCATGCTGCCGGCCGACGTGACCGCCGAGCTCTGCGGGCGGATCGGCTGCGGCGACGAGATGGAAGAGCTGCGCGAGGCGTGAGCCTGGCCGCCACGCCGCGCCACGAGGCCTGGATGCGGCGGGCTCTCGAAGTCGCCGCCGCGGCCGGTGAGGACGTGCCGGTGGGCGCGGTGCTGCTCGACGCCGAGGGCCGGGAAATGGCCGCGGCGGGCAATCAGCGCGAGGCCACCGGCGATCCCACCGCGCACGCCGAGATCCTGGTGCTGCGGCGGGCGGCCGAGCGGGCCGGCGCCTGGCGGCTGGACGGCAGCACGCTGGTGGTGACGCTCGAGCCGTGCACGATGTGCGCGGGCGCGCTGGTGCTGGCCCGGGTGTCGACGCTGGTGTTCGGGGCCTGGGAGCCCAAGACCGGCGCCGTCGGGTCGCTCTGGGACGTCGTCCGCGACCGCCGGCTCAACCATCGGCCGGAGGTCTATTCCGGTGTGCTGGCCGACGAGTGTGCGGCGTTGCTGCGCGATTTCTTCCGCTGACCGCGGCGTCACGCTTGTTTCCCCGTACGCCGGGGTTTGCGTGACGCCGCGTTCGGTGCTCAGGCGATCGCCGTCTCCAGGCCGATTTTGACCATGTCGCCGAAGCCCTGCTCGCGCTGCGCCGAGTCCATCTTGGCGCCCGTCTTGATGTGGTCGCTGACCGTCAGGATGGTCAGCGCCTTGGCTCCGTAGCGGGCGGCGATCGTGTAGATCGCGGCCGACTCCATCTCGACCGCCAGCACGCCGTAGTCGGCCAGGGCGTCGTACAGGTCGGGCCGGTCGGTGTAGAAGGCGTCGGCGGCCAGGATCGGACCCACCCGCAGCGCCGTGCCCTGCCGCTCGGCCACCTCGGCCGCGGTGCGCAGCAGGCTGAAGTCGGCCACCGGCGCATAGTCGATCAGGCCGTCGAAGCGGGACCGGTTCATGTTGGAGTCGGTCGCCGAGCCGATCGCCGCGATCACGTCGCCCAGCTGCAGATCGGGCGCCAGCGCGCCGCACGAGCCGATCCGGATGACCGACTTCACGCCGTACTCGTTGATCAACTCGTGGGTGTAGATCGAGGCCGACGGCATGCCCATGCCGGAGCCCTGCACCGACACCGGGACGCCCTGATAGGTGCCGGTGAAGCCGAGCATGCCCCGGACCTGGGTGTAGCACTTGGCGTCCTGCAGGAACGTTTCGGCGATCCACTTCGCCCGCATCGGGTCGCCCGGGAGCAGGACCCGCTCGGCGATGTCGCCCGGCTGCCCGCCGATGTGCACGCTCATCGTCCTGTGTCTCCTCGCTGATTCGTACCGGTCATGCTCCCGATCCTGCCAGGTCGGCCCAGGTCGGCCGGGCCGAGCGGGGCAATGGGGAACCCGGCGGCGAGCGCTGATCGGCATCCGGTAACGTACTTCCCGGTGGTGTGTCCGAGCGGCCTAAGGAGCACGCCTCGAAAGCGTGTGAGGGTGCAAGCCCTCCAAGGGTTCAAATCCCTTCACCACCGCCACCCGCCCGGCGGCTCCGCGATCACGGAGCCGCCGGGTTTTTTCGTGGCTCCCCGTAACCGTCGGCTGCGCGCGCCGGCCCGTCCCTCCGGGCTCCTCTTCGGCGTCCAGATATCGGGAACGTAACGCCGCCGTTTCGGCCTCTGATGATCACGATCACTACCTGGTTCGATGACGGACGGTAGCGATAAGGGGACGGCCCAAAGACCCTCGCTGTAGCGCAAGTCACGCAGCCGAAAACCACCGGATCAGACAATGCGCTTTTAACCACCTGGTGAGAAACTTTCACAAGATAGCCCTGCGCCGATGGCTGTTAACTGTCCTAGATTTGACTCGTGAGAGTTGACAGTCACTGGTGGAATGGTGACGTCCGGCTTGCGCGCCGTGACGTCTACGTCCGCACCGACGGTGAGGCCTGGGAAGTCGAAGCTCAGATGGGCGGACCCGAGGGCAAGTCGAAGGTGCAGCAGTGTCCAGGGCGGGCCTCGGCCATGATCCTGGCGGACGCGTGGCGTGGACCACGCTGGCAGTGGCGCAAGCTTTAATCCGCGCCAGGAGCCCAGGCTGCGCCGCCAGCTCGACCTCATCGGCCAGCCGACTTTTCGATGGGGGTCAGATCCTTAAGTGGATCTGACCCCCATTGCGTTCCCCTTCCGGCGGACCGTTTGTCCGGTGACAATTGTTGACCGGGATCTAGCCTGAGCTGCCATCAACAGCGCCAGGAAGCGATTCCCATGCAGGCTTCAGTCACCGATCACCGAAGCGACATCGCCGTTCTCCATCTGCGGGGCGAACTCGACGCGGATACCGCCGCACAGCTCCATAGGACCCTGGCCGATCTGCTGGACCGCCCGGTTCCGCGCATCGTCGTCGACCTGTCCGACCTCAAGTTCTGCGACTCGGTCGGGCTGAGCGCCTTCATCACTTGCAAGCAGGTCATCACTGCGCGTGGTGGCTGGCTCAGCTTCGCCGGCGCCAACCCTTTTCTCAGCCAGCTGATGGAGACCGTCGGCCTGAGTCGCTACTTCGCCATCTTCCCCGAGGTCGACGACGCCATCGCGGCCGCTCAACTCTGACCCTGAGTAACAAGAAAGCCGGGCCCGTCGGGCCCGGCTTTTCGTGGTTCTGGTGCTTGCTTTTCATCGCTTCGCTGTGGCGGAGGATACGAGATTCGAACTCGTGAGGGTGTGAACCCAACACGCTTTCCAAGCGTGCGCCCTAGGCCTCTAGGCGAATCCTCCGTCAGCCAGGATACAGACGCACGCGTGCCGGTAGACGCAGGGTCCCCGCCCGCGTCGCCGGAGGGCCGGGTAGGCTTGGGGTCAGCCTCTCGTGCGGCGTGCATCTCGTGAACCTCCCCAGGGCCGGAAGGCAGCAAGGATAAGCGGGCTCTGACGGGTGCACGGGAGGCCCTTTTTATGCCACGACCACCCCAGCGGTACCGGGGTTGGTTCTTGTCGTACCCCCGACGGACAATGGCGCGGTCGTCGAGGAGGGGCACCAGTGGCACTCGCGCTATACCGCAAGTACCGTCCGCGCACGTTCGCAGAGGTCATCGGCCAGGAGCACGTCACCGAGCCGTTGTCGCAGGCGCTGCGCAGCGGGCGGCTGCACCACGCCTATCTCTTCTCGGGCCCGCGCGGCTGCGGCAAGACGTCCAGCGCCCGCATCCTGGCCCGCTCGCTCAACTGTGAGCAGGGGCCGACGCCCGAGCCGTGCGGGGTCTGCGCCTCATGCCGCTCGCTGGCCAACGACGGCGCCGGCTCGATCGACGTCATCGAGATCGACGCGGCCAGCCACGGTGGTGTCGACGACGCGCGCGAGCTGCGGGAAAAAGCGTTCTTCGCCCCCGCCAGCAGCCGCTACAAGATCTACGTGATCGACGAGGCCCACATGGTCTCGTCGGCCGGCTTCAATGCGCTGCTCAAGCTGGTCGAAGAGCCGCCCGAGTACGTGAAGTTCATCTTCGCCACCACCGAACCGGAAAAGGTGCTCGGCACGATCCGGTCGCGCACCCACCACTACCCGTTCCGGCTGATCCCGCCCGCGGTGCTGCGCCCCTATCTGCAGCAGCTCACCGAGGCCGAGGGCGTCCAGGTCGAGCCCTCGGTGTTCCCGCTCGTGGTGCGGGCCGGCGGGGGCAGCGCGCGTGACACGCTGTCCGTTCTCGACCAGCTGATCGCCGGCGCCGGGCCCGAGGGGGTCAGCTACAACCGGGCGATCGCGCTGCTCGGTGTCACCGACGTCACCCTGCTCGACGAGATGTGCGACGCGATCGCGGCCGGCGACGGCGCGGCCGCCTATTCGACGATCGACCGGGTGGCCGAGGCCGGCCACGACCCCCGCCGGTTCGCGTCCGACCTGCTCGAGCGCTTCCGCGACCTGATCGTGCTGCAGCAGGTGCCCGACGCGGTGTCCAAGGGCCTGATCGACGGCCCGGCCGACCAGCTCGAGGCGATGGGCGCCCAGGCCGCGCGGCTCGGCCCGGCGACGCTCTCCCGCTGCGCCGACATCGTGCACAACGGCCTGGTCGACATGCGCGGCACGACGGCCCCGCGCCTGCTGCTTGAGCTGATTACCGCGCGCATGCTGCTGCCCGGCGCCGAGGATTCAACCGGCGCCCTGCTCCAACGTCTCGAACGCATGGAACGCCGCCTCACCCTGGGCGGCGGCGAGCTCCCCCCGCTGCCAGCCGGCGAGGCGCCCGCCGCCGCACCTGCCGCACCGGCACGGCCGGACATCGCCGCGCTCGTGCGGCCGGATGTTCCTGCGCCCGCTTCCGGTTCCGCTTCCGGCGGGGGTTCCGGGTTGTCCGCGGCTCGGGCGGCGGCTGCCGCTGCCGCCCGCCGGGCCGGAAGCGGGGGTGGTCGCCCGTCCGGCGGGCAGTCGAACACTCCGCCCGCCGCTGCCTCGGCTGCTCCCGTCTCGGCCGCGCCTGCCTCGACGGCTCCTGGCTCGAGCGCTTCAGTTTCAGCTGAACCCTTGTCGGCCTCTCCTGTGCCGGCGGCGCCGGTTTCAGCCGCGCCCGTTTCGGCTGCGCCCGTTTCGGCTGCGCCCGTTTCGGCTGCGCCCGTTTCGGCCGCTCCTGCTTCGATGGCCCCCGGCTCGGGCGCTCCTGTTTCAGCTGTGCCCGTTTCGGCTGTGCCGGCTCCAGCCGCTCCTGTTTCGGCGGCGCCAGCCTCTGCTGCGCCCGTTTCGGCGGCGCCTGCGGGTGCTGGCTCGGTGTCGGCACCGCCAGCGGCTGGCTCTGCTCAAGCTAGTGCCGGCCCGTCCAGCGCCGCTCATGCTGCAGCCGGCTCGGCTGGCGGCGTTCCGTCCGCTTCTGCCTCGGCGGGCACGAGCCCGGAGCCGGACTGGAACGACGTCGCTGCAGGGTCCGCCGGTGGTGCGGCGGTCGACGGTCGTGGTGTGGGCGCCCCCGAGCCCGACTACGACGAGCCGCCGTGGGACGACGAGCCCGACGATGCTTACTCCGAGGGCGTCCAGCCCTCCTCGGCGACGGCGCTCGCTCCACAATCAGAGCCGGACCATGGCGCCTCGAACGGCGAGCGCATGCCCGCAAACCCGGTCTCGCTGTCCGGCACGCCCGCGCGAGGCGTCGAAACTTCGAGCACTTCGCCTACGACTCAGGATTCGGCCGGGCTGCCTGAGCCGGACGCTCCTGTTCGGCAGCAAGAGCCGTCGGCGCGGCGGTCCGAGCCGGTGGGGGTGTTGCCGGATGCGCCGGAGGAGCCGGGGGCTGCGGCGGTCGAGGCGGCTGCGGCCGGGCCGGGGCAGTTGACGGCGCACGCTGTTCGGCAGGTTTGGCCTGAGGTGCTGGCCGAAGTCAGGAAGCAGCCGCGCGGTGTGGTGCTGCGGGCCATGGCGGCCGACGCGACCGTGCGTGAGCTGGAAGGCGAGACCCTCATCCTGACCGTGCCGTCTCCGCGGCATGCGCAGGGGATCACGCAGGGTGCGGCGCTGATCGTCAACGCGCTCTACGAGGTGCTTGGCGGGCAGTGGGAGATTCGCTGCGAGGTCGCGGGGGCCGCGGGTGGTTCGGGGCCGGGTCGCGGCGGGCCGGCGAACGGGGGGCGTGGGCAGGGGCGCAACCAACCTGCGCCGAGTCAGCGGCCGGATGCGGCTGCCCAGCGTCCGGCGGCGGCCCGTGCGGCTGCCCCTTCGAACGTGGCCCCGGCCGGTGCTGCTCCCTCCGGGGCAGCGCAGCCGGCGGTCCAGCCTGCCGCGGCCGGTCGCGCCCCGCACACTCAGCGACGGCAGCCGGAGGCCCCCGCCTCCGGCGGAGACGACGACTGGCCGGCGCCGGCCCAGCCCGGCAGTCTCGCCACCGCCCCGGCCACCCCGGTCGAGGACGACGACGAGGACTGGCCCGAAGTCCGCGCGATCCCCGTCAGCGCTCCGGCGCGCTCGGAAGACCCGGAGGCCGCGGCCGCCGGTGATGATGCCCGCTCGGTTTCGTTGGGCGCTCCTGCGCACGCCGGCTCCGAAGCCGCCCGCCCGGTTGCGTCGGGCGCTCCTTCGCATGCCGGCTCCGAAGACGCCGTGGTATCCGGTGCTGTTCCTGATATCTCAGGTGCTGTCGACAGTTCGGGCATCGGCACACGCCCGGAAATGATCGGCTCCGAGAGCCACGACTCTGACAGTGATGGGGCCGGCGGAAACGTCGCCAGTGGTGAGACGGCGCGTGCCGGCGGCCCGGGTGCTTTCGCTGGTGAC
Organism: Paractinoplanes pyxinae; assembly: GCF_026626335.1. Classification (GTDB taxonomy): domain Bacteria; phylum Actinomycetota; class Actinomycetes; order Mycobacteriales; family Micromonosporaceae; genus Actinoplanes; species Actinoplanes pyxinae. The sequence continues at coordinate 76,923 of NZ_JAPNTZ010000012.1, forward strand.
TCGGCGGGAAACAGGGACGTCGGCGGCAACCGAACCGGTGGGGTCGCCGAGCCCGGTAGTGACGGACCCGGACAGAGCGACCGGTTCGGCGGTGGCTCAGCAGGCGGGGTCGCGGCCGGTGGTGCGGAAAGCCCTAGTTCGGCCGGCAGCGCGGCTGTCGCTGCGGCCAGGGCCGCAGCGGCTCGGGCGGGAGCCAGGGCGGCCGGTGCTGCACCGGCCTCGAGCCCGCCGGCGAGCGCGGGCGGTTCCGCCGGCGCCGGACCGGCCAGTGCGGGCGGTGGGCAGGCCGGTGCCGGGCGTGCCGCCGCGGCTGGGGGTGGTCTCGCCGCTGCTCGGGCTGCCGCGGCTGGAGCGCGTGGCCCCGCGGGTCCCCGACCAGCGGCGAAGCCGGCCAACGACGCCTGGTCCGACGGGTCGCCGACCGAGGAAGCGCCCTATGACCCCGAGTTCGACGGGCCTCCGTCGGGCGGGGCGAAGTTTGAGGGCTTCGACCCCGGTGACGAACCGCTCGACGAAGTGATCGACGAGAAGACCGCACGCGAGAGCGGCGAGCAGATGGCCATGCGTCTGCTGCAAGAGGCCTTCGGCGCCGAGAAGATCGGCGAGAGCTGAGAGGCGGCGCGGGGAGCGGCGATGGGTCGGCCGGACTGGCTGCGGCCCGGCGGGTTGGGCGCCTCTGGCCGCGTACGGCGGGAAGGGTTTGACCCTGGCGCAGCACTGGCGCGGGCGTTGGCCGCCTCGCTCTACCCGCGCCTGGCCGGCCTAGGGGCTGGAGGGCGGGTGTGTCGGGAGTGGCGCTTGGTGTCGTGCGGGCCAGGGGCGGCTACGCTGGGCGGCGATTACGTGCGGGACGTTGTGGGGATTGACGGGCTTGCACGTTTGCGGACTTTGAGCGGAACTTGAGGAGCGGTGCCATGCGCCCGGGCGGACAGCCGAACATGCAGCAGATCATGAAGCAGGCGCAGAAGATGCAGCAGCAGGTCGCGCAGGCGCAGGCTGAGCTGGCGGCGGCCGAGCTGACCGGCACCGCGGGCGGCGGGCTGGTCACCGTCACGGTGACGGGGCTCGGGGAGTACAAGTCGGTGAAGATCGACCCCAAGGCGGTCGACCCCGACGACGTCGAGACGCTGGAAGACCTCGTTCTCGCCGCCATCCACAACGCCGCCGAGGCGCAGCGTGAGCTCACCGAGGAAAAGATGGGGCCGGCCACCGGTGGCCTGAGCCTGCCGGGGTTCTGATCGCGTGTACGAAGGCGCCATCCAGGACCTGATCGACGAGCTGGGGCGGCTGCCGGGCGTCGGCCCGAAAAGCGCCCAGCGGATCGCCTTCCACGTCCTGTCCGCGGACCCGGCCGACGTCAACCGGCTGTCCACCGCCCTGCGCAAGGTCAAAGAGCTGGTGCGCTTCTGCACCACCTGCTTCAACGTGGCCGAGTCGGAGCAGTGCCGGGTCTGCCGCGACACCCGCCGCACCAACGAGGTGCTCTGCGTCGTCGAGGAACCCAAGGACGTCGTGGCGATCGAGCGGACCGGCGAGTTCCGGGGCCGCTACCACGTGCTGGGCGGGGCCATCAATCCGCTCGAGGGCATCGGGCCGGACAACTTGAAGATCCGTGAGCTGCTGATGCGGCTCGGCACCGGCGAGGTCAAGGAGTTGATCCTCGCCACAGACCCCAATACCGAGGGTGAGGCCACCGCCACCTACCTGGCGTTGATGGTCAAGCCGATGGGGATCGCCGTCACACGTCTGGCAAGTGGTTTGCCGGTTGGTGGTGACTTGGAGTATGCGGACGAGATTACGCTCGGTCGCGCTTTCGAGGGTCGGCGCGCGGTCTAGCGGTACATAACGTGATCGTATGATCACAATGAGATAGCGTTTTGGTCCGGAATCGCTGCTCGCAGACCTTCTACCCGGTAGTTTCCGATTGGTCGGCAGCTCAGGTCACGGTCACATCACGGCGGGGACACGGAACTGGTCGTGTGCGCTCGGTGAACTTGACCTGAAGCACCGCAGTAGGTGAGTGTTCCTCCGATGGCGGCACACCCGCCGTCGAGTGCCTTCGTGGCGTGGGTCTGATCTGACCGTCGCGTTACGAGGGTCGGCACTCGAGGCATGCGATAACCGATCGGTTGCCGTTCGCTGCGTGGGCCATCGCCCTCCGGTCTCGCGGGTTCTTCGCCGAACTCTGCGCCGGTGGCCGTGGACTCATGCACGTCCGGCCGCCGGGAGAGGACCGGCGCTTAGATGTCGCTAGGCCCAGAGGCGTCGATCACGGATGAGACGACGGCGCCTGCTGCCGACGCGGCCGGCGATCGTGATGGCGAGCAGGCGATCGCGGGTCGATCTCTCAAGCAGATCGCCTGGCGCCGGCTCAAGAAGGACAGAGTCGCGATGGCTGGTGCCATCGTTGTCATCTTCCTGATCATCGTCGCCGTCCTGGCTCCCGTGCTCACGAAGTGGTTCGGGCACCCGATCGACGAGTACCACATCGATCAGATCGACCCGACCTTCAGCACGCCGATCGGCAAGTTCGGCGGCATCAGCCGGGAGTTCCTGTTCGGCGTCGAGCCCACGTCGGGCCGGGACGTCTTCAGCCGCATCCTCTACGGCGCGCAGACCTCGCTCTCCGTCGCGTTCCTGTCGGCCCTGCTGTCGACGTTCCTCGGCACCATCTTCGGCCTGGCCGCCGGCTTCCTCGGTGGCTGGGTCGACGCGGTGATCAGCCGGGTCATGGACTTCCTGCTGGCCTTCCCGCAGCTGCTGTTCGCGATCGCGCTGGTCTCGGTGCTGCCGGACTCGTTCCTGTTCTTCGGCGACCGCTGGTCCCGGGTGTTCGTGCTGGTCGGCGTCATCGGCTTCTTCGGCTGGCCCTACATCGGCCGCATCGTCCGCGGCCAGACGCTGTCGCTGCGGGAACGCGAATTCGTCGAGGCCTCGCGCAGCATGGGCGCCCGCTCCGGTCGCATCCTGTTCAAGGAACTGCTGCCCAACCTGGCCGCCCCGATCCTCGTCTACGCGACGCTGATCATCCCGACCAACATCCTGACCGAGGCCGCGCTGAGCTTCCTCGGCGTCGGTATCCCGCCGCCGAACCCGTCCTGGGGCGGCATGTTGTCGGACGCGGTGACCTTCTACTCGATCGACCCCATGTACATGATCATTCCGGGCGGAATGATCTTCATTACCGTGCTTGCCTTCAACCTCTTCGGTGACGGCCTGCGCGACGCGCTCGACCCGAAGGCTCGCTGAGCCGGACGGCCGATCAACACCGCACTATTACGCGGACCGGCCGGGTTCGCTGTTCGAGGAGGTAGGAGAACAGGTGGCAAGCAAGAAAAGGGTGATGGCCGCCGCTGGCGTCGCCATCACGCTCGGGCTGACCACCGCCGCGTGCGGTGGTGGCTCGGACAGCGATGACAAGGGCGGCAACTCGGGCGGCGCGGCCGGCTACAACGCCGCGATCACCGGCGTCGTCAACCCCAGCACCACCAAGGGCGGCACGCTCAACCTGTGGTCGTCGCAGGACGCCGACTCGTGGGACCCGGTCCGCGGTTACTACGCGTTCGTCTGGAACCTGAACCGTCTCTACACCCGCAAGCTGGTCGACTACTCGGCCGCCCCGGGCAAGGACGGCCTCAAGCTCACTCCCGACCTGGCCGCCGCCGAGCCTGAGGTCAGCGCGGACAAGCTGACCTACACGTTCAAGCTGCGGGACGGCATCAAGTTCGACGACGGCAGCCCCATCACGTCGAAGGACATCAAGTACGGCATCGAGCGGGTCTGGGCCAGCGACGTCCTCTCGGGCGGCCCGGTCTACCTGCCCGGCATCCTCGACCCGGACAAGACCTACAAGGGTCCGTACAAGGACACCGATCCCAACAAGCTGGGTCTGAAGTCGGTCACCACGCCGGACGACAAGACGATCAGCTTCAAGCTGACCAAGCCCAGCGGTGACTTCCTCTACCTGCTCGCCATGCCCGGCTCGGGCCCGGTGCCGCAGAAGCGGGACACCGGCGCGCAGTACGGCAAGAAGCCGGCCTCCTCGGGCCCGTACATGTTCAAGGACATCCAGCCCGGCAAGAGCGCCTCGTGGGTGCGCAACCCGAACTGGGACCCGGCGACCGACCCGATCCGTAAGGCGCTGCCGGACGCGATCAACCTGACGATCACCACCAACGCCGACGACCTCGACAGCCGTCTGCTGGCCGGCACCGCCGACCTCGACGTCGGCCAGGTCGGCGTGCAGGCCGCGGCCCGCACCAAGCTGCTCAGCGACCCGAACCTGAAGAAGAACGCCGACAACCCGGTGTCCGGCTTCCTGCGGTACGCGGGCATCACCCCGGTCGCGCCGCTCGACAACATCGAGTGCCGCAAGGCCGTGATCTACGCCGCCGACCCGACCGCCCTGCAGGCGGCCTTCGGTGGCCCGCTGGCCGCCGGCGACATCGGCACCAGCATGCTGCCCGAGAACATCGCGGGCTCGGACGCGAACTACGACCCGTTCAACCGCAAGCAGGGCAAGCCGCAGGTCGACAAGGCCAAGGAAGCCCTGACCGCGTGTGGCAAGCCGAACGGCTTCGACCTGACCATCACCGCTCGCAACAACCGCGCGCAGGAGGTCAAGGCGGCCGAGGCTCTGCAGGCTTCGCTGAAGGCCGTGGGCATCAACGCCAAGATCGACCAGTACGACGGCGCGCAGCAGGCCTCGATCACCGGTTCGCCCGACAACGTGAAGAAGAAGGGCTACGGGATCATCATGGCCGCCTGGGCGGCCGACTACCCGACCGGCTCCGGCTACATGCAGCCGCTGTCGGACAGCCGCTTCATCCCGGCCAACGGTAACTACAACCTGCCGGAGATCAAGGACCCCGCGATCGACGAGCTGTTCGACAAGGCCAACGTCGAGCCCGACCCGACCAAGGCCGCGGAGTACTACAAGCAGATCAACACCAAGATCATGGAGGGTGCTTACTACCTTCCCGTGGTCTCCGCCAAGGCGCTCAACTACCGCAACCCGCGGCTGACGAACGTCTACATCCACGACACCTTCGGCCAGGTGGACTTCCAGGCCCTCGGCGTCAACGACGGCAAGTAATACGGCTCGGCCGAACCGTCCACAGGGTTATTCGAAGGGTTGGTGAAGGCCGCCCGTGACGGCGGGCACCGGAGTGATCCGGTGCCCGCCCGTCCAACAGGCCGCTCGTCGTGCTGGCATACCTGATTCGGCGTCTGTTCAACGCGGTCATCACGCTGCTCGTGGTCACCGCGGTGACCTTCGGCATCTTCTTCCTGGTCCCGAAGGCCACCGGCAGCGACCCCGCGCTGCTTTACATCGGCAAGACCTCCGACGCGGCCTCGGTCGAGGGCATCCGCATCAAGATGGGGCTGAACGACCCGATCGTCGTGCAGTACGGCAAGTTCCTGAAGGGTCTGGTGGCCGGCCGGGACTACGCCAACGGCCCGGACGTGCAGCACTGCCCGGCCCCGTGCCTGGGCTACTCCTTCAAGACCGACCAGGAAGTGACGCCGCTGCTGATGGGCGATCTTCCGGTCACCCTGTCGCTGGCCCTGGGCGCGGCGGTTCTCTGGTTGATCATCGGCATCTCCACGGGCGTGATCTCCGCCTTGCGAAGAGGCACGATCCTCGACCGGTCGGTGATGGGCGCGGCGCTGGCCGGCGTGTCCCTGCCGATCTACTTCACCGGCCTGCTGACCTCGGCGATCTTCGTCTATTGGCTCGGCTGGCTGCCACAGGGCAACTACGTGCCGTTCACCGAGAACCCCGGCGAATGGTTCGTCCAACTGCTGCTGCCGTGGATCACGCTGGCGTTCCTGTTCGCCGCGACCTACGCGCGGCTCACCCGGGCCAACATGCTCGAGACGCTGGGCGAGGATTACGTGCGCACCGCCCGGGCCAAGGGCCTGCGCGAACGTACGGTCATCGGCAAGCACGCCCTGCGTTCGGGCCTCACCCCGATCGTCACCATCTTCGGTCTCGACCTCGGCGCCCTGCTCGGCGGCGCCGTCCTGACCGAGACGGTCTTCAACCTGCGCGGCCTCGGCTATCAGGCGCTCACCGCGATCCGCGGCAACGACCTGCCGATCATCCTGGGCGTCACGCTGATCGCCGCGACCTTCATCGTCCTCGCCAACCTGGTCGTCGACCTGGTGTACGGCTTCATCGACCCGCGCGTCCGGCTGGCCTGAGGGAGAATCACGTGTCCATCGGCGCCACCAACGCCCGCCCCTTCCTCGAGGTCAAGGACCTCAACGTCCGGTTCGAGACCGACGACGGCATCGTGCAGGCGGTCACCGACTCGGCGTTCAGCGTCGAGGCCGGCAAGACCCTCGGCATCGTCGGCGAGTCCGGCTCGGGCAAGAGCGTCACCTCGCTGGCCGTCCTCGGCCTGCACCGCACCCGCAGCAACGCCAAGGTCTCGGGCGAGATCTGGCTCGACGACCAGGAACTGGTCGGCGCCTCCGACGAGCAGGTGCGCCTGCTCCGCGGGGGCAAGATGGCCATGATCTTCCAGGACCCGCTGAGCGCCATGCACCCGTACTTCACGGTCGGGTCGCAGATCGTCGAGGCCTACCGGGTGCACCACCCCGGTGTGAACAAGAAGGTCGCCCGGGAGAGGGCGATCGACATGCTCGCCCGCGTCGGCATCCCGCAGCCCGAGCGGCGCTTCAACGACTACGCCCACCAGTTCTCGGGCGGCATGCGGCAGCGCGCGATGATCGCGATGGCGCTGGTCAACGACCCCAAGCTGCTGATCGCCGACGAGCCCACCACGGCTCTCGACGTGACCGTGCAGGCCCAGATCCTCGACCTGATCCGCGACCTGCAGGAAGAGTTCGGCTCCGCGGTCATCATGATCACCCACGACCTCGGCGTGGTGGCCGAGCTGGCCGACGACGTCCTGGTGATGTACGGCGGAAAGGTGATCGAGAAGGGGCCGGCGCTCGAGGTCTTCCGGAACCCGCAGCACCCGTACACCTGGGGTCTGCTCGGCTCGATGCCGCGCCTCGACCGCGACGTGCGCGACCGCCTCAACCCGGTCAAGGGCTCGCCGCCCAGCCTGATCAACCTGCCGAGCGGGTGCGCGTTCCACCCCCGCTGCCCGTACGCCGGGCGTAACGGCAACCGTTCCTTCACCGACGTGCCTGTGCTGCACGGCGACGTGCACAAGGTCGCCTGTCACCTTCCTCAGGAAGCTCGCACCGAGATCTTCCAGCAGGAAGTGCTACCGAACCTCTGAGCGGAGTTAATGAAGATGAGCGAGAACCTGCTCGAGGTGTCGGGGCTGCAGAAGCACTTCCCGATCACCAAGGGCCTGCTCAAGCGGCAGGTCGGCGCCGTGCGCGCGGTCGACGGCATCGACCTCGAGGTGCGCGCGGGCGAGACGCTGGGCCTGGTCGGCGAGTCCGGCTGCGGCAAGTCGACCACCGGGCGGCTGTTCACCCGCATCCTCGAGCCGACCGCCGGCAAGATCGTCTTCGAGGGTGACGACATCTCCCACAAGTCGGTCTCGCAGCTGCGCCCGCTGCGCCGCGACGTACAGATGATCTTCCAGGACCCGTACTCGTCGCTGAACCCGCGGCACACGGTCGGCTCGATCATCGCGGCGCCGCTGCAGATCCAGGAGATCCCGACCCCGCAGGGCACCAAGAAGGCCGTGCAGGAGCTGCTCGAGCTGGTCGGCCTGAACCCGGAGCACTACAACCGCTACCCGCACGAGTTCTCGGGTGGTCAGCGGCAGCGCATCGGCATCGCGCGGGCGCTCGCCCTGCGGCCCAAGCTGATCGTGGCCGACGAGCCGGTGTCCGCGCTGGACGTGTCGATCCAGGCCCAGGTGGTCAATCTGCTCGACGACCTGCAGCGTGAGTTCGATCTGACGTACGTGTTCATCGCGCACGACTTGTCGGTGGTCCGCCACATCTCCGACCGGGTAGCCGTGATGTACCTCGGCAAGGTCGTCGAGATCGCCGAGCGGGACGAGCTCTATCGGAACCCGCGCCACCCGTACACGGTCGCCCTCATGTCGGCCGTGCCGGTGCCCGACCCGGCCCGGCGCGACCGCGCGCAGCGTGACCGGGTGCTGCTGACCGGCGACGTGCCGAGCCCGATCAACCCGCCGTCGGGCTGCCGGTTCCGCACCCGCTGCTGGAAGGCGCAGGACATCTGCGCCACGGAGGAGCCACCGCTGATCACCCGGCTCGACGACCCGCAGTCGCACCTCACCGCCTGCCACTTCCCGGTGGTCGAGGACGAGGTGGTCGAGGGCCGCCGGCCCGCGGCGACTCCCGCCTGACCCCGTACGCGAAACGGCCGTTCCTCCCCGCGGAGGAACGGCCGTTTTCTGGTGGAGCTCAGCTCCACAACCGTTCGCAGTTGATGACGGTCGTACCCGGTCCGCTGTAGCACCGATCGCCGTCGGACGTCCGGTTGGCGCCGCCGTCCAGGCGGCCGACGCCCCTGAGGTCGTCATTGCCGCCGCCACCGGCGATGGTGTCGGAGCCCGGACCGCCGTTGCCGTCGAGGATGTTGTCGGCCGCGTTGCCGGTGAGCCGGTCGCTGCCCTCGCCGCCGGTGATCCGCTCGACGTCGGCGCCCACGGTGTCGCCCTCGCCGGGCTTGCCGTCGTCACCCTTCGCGCCGTCGAGGTCGACCACGACCCCGGCCTGGTACCAGGTGTAGTCGACCGTGTCCTGACCGGTGCCGCCCAGCATGGTGTCGGCCGCGATTCCGCCGTACGCCGGGTGGTCGCCCACGAGAATGTCGTTCCCGGTCGAGCCGCTCAGGTAGTCCTTGCCGGCCTCGCCCTCGAGCGTGTCGTTCCCGCCGAGCCCGCCGATCGTGTCGTTGCCGGGCCCGCCGTACAGGAAGTCGGCGCGGGCGGTGCCCATCAGCCGGTCCGGACCGCTGCCACCCTGGATGACTTCGATCGACGTGCCGATGCTGTCCTTCTCGCCGGGCCGGCCGTCGTCGCCCTTGACGCCGTCCGCGTCCGCGACCACGCCCTTGCTCCGATGGCCGTACCAGACAGTGTCCTGGCCCGGGCCGCCGTAGAGCGCGTCGGCGTCGGAGCCGGTCGGGTCGGTGTCCTGCCCGAGGTAGTCGATGCCGGCGCCGCCGTCCTCGATGTCGTTGCCTTCGAAGCCGTACAGCTGGTCGTTGCCGTTGCCACCGGACAGCCGGTCGTTGCCGAACCATCCCATGAGCACGTCGTCCCCGTCGCCGCCGGACAACGTGTCGTTGCCGTTGGAGCCGTCGATCTCGTCGTTGCCGCCGAGGCCGGACACGGTGTCGTTGCCTTCCTCGGGCTTGAGGACGTCGCGCTTGGATCCGCCGGTGATCCGGTCGTTGCCGAGGTCGCCGTAGGCGGTCATCGAGATGTCGGCCTTGTTGACCAGCACGTCGTTGTACTCGCCGAGGTTGACCAGCAGCCAGGTGGGGTTCTTGCCGGGCGTACAGCGGACCTTCGTCTTGTCGCCGCTGACCGCCGCGCAGCCGGAGCCGGGCGTGATCGCGACGACGTCGTCGATCGTGACCGTGCGGCCGGACCGGGTGATGACGACGTTGTGGGTCTGCTTCAGCGCCGACCGGTAGCGGACGATCGTCGACTGTGTCACGTCGGCCGTGCCGGCGGTCGCGGCCTCGGCGGGCAGGGCCACCCAGGCCACCGCCGCGACACCTACGCCGAGCGTGGCCGCGGTGATCCGCCGCGTCTTTCTGGTGAGTTTCACGGGCGCTCGCAGGCAGTAACGCGGTCGGTGGCGTCGCGGTAGCAGGTGTCGCCGGTGGCGGTGGCGTTGGAGCCGCCGTTGATCCGGTCGCCGGCGGTGCCGTCGGTGCCGTACAAGCGGTCGTTGCCGGCCTCGCCGTTGATCGTGTCGACGCCGCTCAGGCCGTAGAGGGTGTCGTTGCCCAGGCCACCGAGGAGGGTGTCGTTGCCGGCGGCCCCGCTCAGGTAGTCGTTGCCGGGCCCGCCCTCGAGGTAGTCGTTGCCGCCGTTGCCGGCCAGCACGTCGTTGCCGTTGCCGCCGTAGAGCATCTCGCTGTGGCCGTTGCCGGTCAGGCGGTCGTTGCCGTTGCCGCCGTAGATGCTCTCGATGTCGGAGCCGATGCTGTCGTGCTCCCCGGCGTAGCCGTCGTCGCGGCTGGCCCCGTCGAGGTCCGCGATGACCGGCTTCTCGCGCAGGGCATAGAACATGACGTCCAGGCCCGCGCCACCGATGAACCGGTCGGCGTCGGTCAGCACCGGGCTCTCCTCGACGACCTGCTCGAAGAAGTCGTCGCCGTTGCCGCCGTCCTCGATGTCGTCGCCGGCGTCGCCCGACAGGTGGTCGTTGCCGTCGCTGCCGAAGAGCCGGTCGTTGCCTTCGCCGCCGTTGACCTGGTCGTCACCGGTGCTCGCGGAGAGATAGTCGTTGCCGGACTCGCCGTTGATCCGGTCGCTGCCGGCCAGGCCGCCGATGGTGTCCGCGCCGGCGCCGCCGTTGAGGATGTCGGCCCGCGGACCGCCGAGGATCTTGTCGTTGCCGGTGCCGCCGCTCGCGGCCAGAACGATGTCGGCCTTGTTGGTCACCGAGTCGTTGCCGTCGCCCAGAATCACCCGCACCATCGTCGGCGCGCTCCGGGTCGTGCAGCGCACCTTGGTGCTGTCGATCCGTGCGCAGCCCGAACCGGGCCGGATGGCGGTCGTGTCGTCGACGGTGATGGTGTTGCCCGATCGGGTCAGCACCACGTTGTTGGTGCGGCCGGACACGGCCGGGTATTCGATCACGGTCGACGACACCACGGCGACGACGCCGTTCGTAGCGGCGTGAGCGGGGGTGGCGACAGCGGCCACGGCACCGAAGGTGAGCAGGGCCAGGCCGGCCCGGGAAAGGCGCATCGGGGATTCCTCGCGAGTCTGTTGTGGAGACCGACGAAGCATAGGACGGTACGGGACCGTCCCGCTGTCCCGAACGATCATCCTTTCGGACAGGAAACGGCCGCCCCGAGCGGAGCGGCCGTTCCTCGTCTCGCCGAACTCGACTAGCGACGCGCTGCCTTCACCTCACGCTCGAGGCGTTCCATCTCTTTGAGCTGGTCGGCCCGGACGCTGGTCGCCTTGCTCGATCGCAGGGCCGGGGCGCCGCTGCCGTACTCGCAGTTGACGACGGTCTCGCCCGCCGCGATCGGGTCGGCGCAGAAGTCGTCCCCGGCGCCGCCGTCGAGGTTGTCGGTGCCGGCCTCGCCCCACAGGGCGTCGTCGCCGGCGCCGGCCGCGATGGTGTCGTCGCCCGGGCCGCCCTTCAGGGTGTCGGCGCCCGCCGTGCCGGTCAGGCGGTCGTTGCCGGAGCCGGCCCAGATGTGTGAGATCGACGGGTCGATGGTGTCGCCCTCGCCGGGCGCGCCGTCGTCGCCCTGGACACCGTCGGCGTCGGCGGTGATGTTCGTGGTGCGGAGGTCGTAGATCAGCACATCGATGTTGGGACCGCCGATGAACGTGTCGGCGTCGGCCGTGCCGGCCGGCACGTCGGTGCCCTCGTCGAAGTAGTTCTCGCCGGACCCGCCGTTCATGACGTCGTTGCCGTACCCGCCGGCGAAGTGGTCGACGCCGGTGCCGCCGGTGAGCGTGTCGTTGCCGGGGCCGCCGTGCATGATGTTGCGGCCGTTGCCCCCGGCGACCCGGTCGTTGCCCTGATCACCGAGGATGTAGTCGTCCGCGCTGCCCCCGGTGAGCTGGTCGTCGCCCTCGCCGCCCCAGAGCCAGCCCTCGCCGTTGCCGCCGTCGACGATGTCGTTGTCCTCGTCGCCGTACAGGGTGTCGTTGCCCTCGCCGCCGTAGATCTTGTCGTTGCCGGGGCCGCCGTTGAAGTTCTTGTCATTGCCGTCGCCGCCGTAGATGACGTCGTCGCCCGGGCCGCCGTAGGACGTGCCGTCGTTGCCGGCGCCACCGTTCAGTGTGTCGTTGCCGGTGCTGCCGGAGAGGGTGTCGTCGCCGTCGCCCCCGATCACCAGGTCGTTGCCGGCGTCGCCGCGCAGCACGTCGTTGCCGCCGTTGCTCTGGATGACGTCGTCACCGTCGCCGGCGTAGACGTCGTCGCGCTTGGGGCCGCCGGTGATCCGGTCGTTGCCGGACCCGGTGCGGGCGGTCATGCCGAGGTCGGTCCGGTTGACCACGATGTCGTTGCGGTCGCCCAGGTCGACGCGGATCCAGTTGACCGGGACCTTCGGGGTGCAGCTGACCTGGGTCTTGTCGCCGTAGACCCAGACGCAGCCCGCGCCGGGATCGATGCCGGGGCCGTCGTCGACGATGACCGTGTTGCCGGTGCGGGTGATCGTGACGACGCTGGACGTGCCCGGAGCCGCCTTGTAGTTGACGACGTTGGAGTCGACGATCGAGACGATCCCGTTGGCCGCCGCGTTGGCCGGCAGGGCGATCCAGGCGACGCCGGCCACGGCGGCACCGCCGACCACGACCGTGGCGACCCGGAGCGAGCGCTTGCGGAAATTCAAGGTCGTTCCTCTCCTGAGGGACATCGATCCTCAGGAGTGTAGGACGATACGGGGCCGTTCCGCTGTCCCGCTCAGCCCTCGTCCGGCCGGTTGAGGATGCCCACCGCCACCGCGTGGATCGCGTCCGCGTCCTTGGGGTCGTGCAGCGGGGCCTTGGCGCCGGTCACCGTGTACCACTCATCGGCGTCCTTGTATTGCACCCGGACCGTGGCGTCGAAGCCGTCGAGCTCTGTCCGCAGGGTCAGCTCGCCCGTCACCACGCCGACCTCGTCGGTCATGACGCCACCCTGACCGGCCACGATGTCAGTGGTCGGCGGAGCGGTGGCTGTTGCTTCCGCCGGCGCGGCTTCCTCGGCAGGCGGGGCTTCGTCGGCCGGCGCGGCCGGCTCCTCGGTGACCTCGGTGGCGGCAGCCGGCACCGGCTCCGCGGGGGAGGTGGTCATCAGCACTTCTCCAACATGTCGGCGAGCGCGGTCTTCTCTTTGGTGGTGACCGTCAGCTTCCACTTGGCCTTCACCGCGATCCAGTCTTGCGCATATTCGCACCAGCTGCTGGTCTCGGTGGGTTTCCAGGTGGACGGGTCCTGGTCGCCCTTCGACCGGTTGGAGGCGGCCGACACCGCGATCAGCTGCGGGTCGTCGAGGTCGTTGGCGAAGTCCCCGCGCTTGACGTCGGTCCACTTCGCGGCGCCCGAGCGCCACGCGTTGGCCAGCGGCACCATGTGATCGATGTCGACCTTGGTCGGCGAGTTGAGCACCTGGCCGTCGTAGAAGCTGGTCCACGTGCCGGCGACGACGTTGCAGCCCGAGTACTTGACCTTCTTGCCGTCCCGCTTGAGCACCGAGTCGCGGACGTCGCAGTTGTCGCCCGTCTTGCGCCAGTGCGGGAACCGGTCGCGGCTGTACTTCGCCATGCTCCCGGACTTGGCGACCGTCAGCGCGTCGAGCTTCTTCTGAGCGCTGACCGCGTCTTTTGTGGATCGCGTAGTGGGCTGTTCGGCGGGCGGTTCGAGGGAGACGCCCTTACACCCGGCGAGGGCGAGCAGGGCAGCGGCGGCGGCGAGGATCAGTGGAGTACGAGGGGGCACATGCCCCAGAGTAGGAGGGCTGCGCCCGTTGTGTCCGAGTCGGTCGCCCGTGAGTGGATCATCCCGCGCGCCGTGGGCGCGCGGGACGATCACCCGATTCAGCGAGCGCGGTTGACCGCGCTGGCGACCGCCTTGATCGAGGCGCTCACGATGTTCTCGTCGATGCCGACGCCCCACACCGCCTGGTCGCCCACCTCGACCTCGACGTACGCCGCCGCCTGGGCGTTCTCGCCCGAGGTCAGCGCGTGCTCGTTGTAGTCGAGGACCCGCGCGGTGATGCCCAGCGGCGCGATGGCCTGCACGAAGGCGTCGATCGGGCCGTTGCCCACGCCGACCAGGGGCCGGCGCTGTCCACGGTGGAAGATCTCGACGTCGATCTCGACCTTGCCGTCGCGGGTCGAGGTCGAGTAGTTCTCGACGGTGAACGCCTTGGTCGTCTGGTGCTCGACCAGGTACTCGCCGGCGAAGATGTCCCACATCTCCTGCGGGCTGACCTCGCCGCCCTCGACGTCGGTGTGGTGCTGCACGACGCCGGAGAACTCGATCTGCATGCGGCGCGGCAGGTCGAGCTTGTGCTCTTCCTTCATGATGTACGCCACGCCGCCCTTGCCGGACTGCGAGTTGACCCGGATGACGGCCTCGTAGTTGCGGCCCACGTCCTTGGGGTCGATCGGCAGGTAGGGCACGCCCCAGGTGAACTTGTCGATCTCGACCCCGGCCTCGTCGGCGTCGGCCTGCAGGGCGTTGAAGCCCTTCTTGATCGCGTCCTGGTGGGAGCCCGAGAAGGCCGTGTAGACCAGGTCGCCGACGTACGGGTGACGCTCGTGCACGGGCAGCTGGTTGCAGTACTCGACGGCCCGCTTGACCTCGTCGATGTCGGAGAAGTCGATCATCGGGTCGATGCCCTGCGAGAACAGGTTGAGGCCCAGGGTGACCAGGTCGACGTTGCCCGTGCGCTCGCCGTTGCCGAACAGGCAGCCCTCGATGCGGTCGGCCCCGGCCAACAGGCCCAGCTCGGCCGCGGCCACCGCGGTGCCGCGGTCGTTGTGCGGGTGCAGCGACAGGACGACCGATTCGCGCCGGGGCAGGTTGCGGTGCATCCACTCGATGGAGTCGGCGTACACGTTGGGGGTGGCCATCTCGACCGTGGCCGGCAGGTTGATGATCAGCGGCCGGTCCGGCGTCGGGTCGATGACGTCGATCACGGCCGAGCAGATCTCCAGCGCGTAGTCGAGTTCGGTTCCCGTGTACGACTCGGGCGAGTACTCGTAGAAGATCTCGGTGTCCGGGGTGTGGATCTCGGCGTACTTCTGGCAGAGCCGCGCCCCGGTGGTGGCGATGTCGGTGATGCCGTCCCGGTCCAGGCCGAAGACCACCCGGCGCTGCAGGGTCGACGTCGAGTTGTAGAAGTGGACGATCGCGCGCTTGGCCCCGCGGATCGACTCGAAGGTGCGGTCGATCAGGTGCTCACGGCACTGCACCAGCACCTGGATGGTGACGTCGTCGGGGATCAGGTCCTGCTCGATCAGCTGGCGGACGAAGTCGTAGTCGGTCTGGCTGGCGGCCGGGAAGCCGACCTCGATCTCTTTGTAGCCCATCTGCACGAGCAGCATGAACATGCGCCGCTTGCGCTCGGGCGACATCGGGTCGATCAGGGCCTGATTGCCGTCGCGCAGGTCGACCGCGCACCAGCGGGGGGCGGCCTCGACGTGCCGGGCCGGCCATTGCCGGTCGGGCAGATCGATCGCGAACTGCTTCTGGTACGGGATGTAGCGCTCGAACGGCATCTTGCTGGAGCGCTGGGTCTGGAAAGCCGAAGAGGACATGTGGAACTGCTCCAAAGGGAGAGGAAAGACGAGAGAAGGCGGCGCGCGTCAGCCCCGCGACGAGGTGCCGGCCTCGAATGGGGCCTCGTCGCGGCAGCGAAGAAGGAGGAACGCCTGCCACATGTCGAAAATGACCCTACGTGATCATCTGGGCCGTTGCCAGCCGGTCGCCCGGATGGTGAGAACGCTCAAGCCGACGGGACGATCCCGGACGGCTGAACCGGAACCGGGTCGGGAAGCGCGGGCGGCGCGTCCATGCCCATCGGCGGCCCGGCCACCTCGGCCCCGGGCAGCGGCACCGTGGCCGGCCCCTCGACCTGGCTCACCATCTTGAGCACGCCGAAGCCGACCCGGGCCGCGGTCAGCATCCCGTCGTCGGCGTAGCAGTAGACGCCGATGTCGACCGGCGCCGCCAGCGAGGCCGAGATCGAGTCGATCGAGTAGCAGCTGCCCTTGGCGCCGGCCAGCGGCTGCACCTGGGTCACGGCGAGCGCGGCCTGCCGGTCGGTGAAGACCGGCAGCCATTGCCGGAACAGGCGCGGGACCTTGGGGTCGTACTCGTCGGGCACCGGCTTGCCCGGCTTGGCGACCTTCACGCAGGTCGAGGTGATCGGGTTGGACTGCGACCCGAGCGTGCACTGGAAGACGCCGGCCGGGGTCGAGACGATCGTCACGTCAGCCGTGCCGCCGAGCGCGCCGCCGCTGACATCGACCCGCCACGTGCCGTCCCGGCCGACGGTGGCCACCACGTTGCGCGGCTGGCCGCGGCCGTCGTCGAAGGAGTAGAGAGCCGCGTACGCCTTGTCCATCGCCAGCGCGGCCTTGGCCGCCAGGCTGTCGTGGGCGTCGGCCGCCGCCTGATCGACCGGGGCGCTCGACGCGGGCGGGGCCGCTTCCGGCGCGCCACCGCAGGCCGCCACGCCCGTCAGAAGCAGGGCGGCGGTGGACAGAAGCATCGAGCGTGGGCGCACCGAGACATTCTCGCCTCCACGGGCCGTATCGCCCCGGCGCTGAGCCTTCTCGGGCTTCGGCGTGTCGCGCGTGTCCGCTCGCTTGTGCGCCGGATTCTGGGATCGCCTGTCGGAGCCGGGCCCGGGCGCGGCTAGTGTGGTGGCGATTGTCCGCATCCGGCGTCGCCGGTTCGTTCAGCCGAGGGATTGGTTTCGCCGTGGCACTGGTGGTGCAGAAGTACGGTGGCTCGTCGGTCGCCACCGCCGAGCGCATCAAGCGCGTCGCCGAGCGCATCGTGGCCGCCCGCAAGGCCGGTGACGACGTGGTGGTCGTGGTCTCCGCCATGGGCGACACCACCGACGAGCTGATGGACCTGGCCAACCAGGTCAGCCCGCTGCCGCCCGGCCGTGAGCTCGACATGCTGCTCACCTCGGGCGAGCGCATCTCGATGGCGCTGCTGGCGATGGCCATCCACAACCTCGGGTACGAGGCCCGGTCGTACACGGGTTCGCAGGCCGGCGTGCTCACCACGTCGACGCACGGCAAGGCCCGGATCATCGACGTCACCCCCGGCCGTCTGCGCAGCGCGCTCGACGAGGGCGCGATCGCCATCGTCGCCGGCTTCCAGGGCGTCTCGCAGGACACGAAAGACATCACCACCCTCGGCCGCGGCGGCTCCGACACCACGGCGGTGGCCCTGGCCGCGGCCCTGCACGCCGACGTGTGTGAGATCTACACGGATGTCGACGGCGTCTTCACCGCCGACCCGCGGATCGTGCCGGACGCCAAACACATCAAGCAGATCACGTACGAGGAAATGCTCGAACTCGCCGCGGGCGGGGCGAAGGTGCTGATGTTGCGATGCGTGGAGTACGCGCGCCGCTTCAAGGTGCCCATCCACGTACGCTCTTCGTATTCTCACAAGCCCGGCACCCTGGTCACCGGATCGATGGAGGACCCTGACGTGGAACAAGCGCTGATCACCGGGGTCGCCCACGACCGCAGCGAAGCCAAGATCACGATTGTCGGCGTGCCCGACGAGCCCGGCGCGGCCGGCCGCATCTTCGACACCGTGGCCCAGGCCGAGATCAACATCGACATGATCGTGCAGAACGTGTCGACCGAGGGCACCGGGCGCACCGACATCTCGTTCACGCTGCCCAAGGCCGACGGCCCGACCGCGATGACCGCGCTCGACAAGATCAAAGACCAGATCAAGTTCAAGAGCCTGCTCTTCGACGACCACGTCGGCAAGGTGTCGCTGATCGGCGCGGGCATGCGCTCGCACCCGGGCGTGGCCGCCTCGTTCTTCGCCTGCATCGGCGAGGCCGGCGTCAACATCGAGATGATCTCCACGTCCGAGATCCGGGTCTCGGTCGTCTGCCGCGACAGCGACCTCGACACCGCGGTCCGCGCCGTGCACGACCAGTTCGAGCTGGGCGGCGGCGAGACGGCAGTGGTTTACGCGGGCACCGGCCGGTAAGCCGGGCCATGGCGCAGCCCACGCTCGCCGTCGTCGGGGCCACCGGCTCCGTCGGGACGGTCATGCTCGAGCTGCTGACCTCGCGCCGCAACGTCTGGGGCGAGATCCGGCTGATCGCGTCGTCGCGGTCGGCCGGCAAGCAGCTCAGCTGCCGCGGCGAGCAGCTGACGGTGGCCGAGCTGACCCCCGAGGCGTTCGACGGCGTCGACGTCGCGATGTTCGACGTACCGGACGAGGTCTCGCTGCAGTGGGCGCCGATCATCGCGGCCCGCGGCGTCACTGTGGTCGACAACTCGGCCGCGTTCCGCATGGATCCCGACGTGCCACTCGTGGTGCCCGAGGTCAACCCCGCGGCGCTCGCTTATCGCCCGCGCAACATCGTCTCCAACGCCAACTGCACGGTGATGGCCATGATCATGGCGATCGCGCCTCTGCACCACGAGTACGGCCTGCGTGAGCTGGTGCTGGCGTCCTATCAGGCCGCTTCGGGGGCCGGTCAGATCGGCGTCGACACCCTGCACGACCAGCTCAGCAAGGTGGCCGGCGACCGCCTGCTGGGCTCTCGCCCCGGCAACGTGCGCCAGGCCGTGGGCGACGAGCTGGGCCCATTCTCGGCCCCGCTGGCGCTCAACGTGGTGCCGTGGTCGGGCGCGCTCGAGCCGCTGGGCTGGTCGTCGGAAGAGTTGAAGCTGCGCAACGAGTCCCGCAAGATCCTGGCCATTCCCGCCCTGAAGGTCTCGGCCACCTGCGTCCGAGTGCCGGTCGTGACCGGCCACTCGATCGCCGTCCACGCCGTCTTCGGCTCCGAGGTCGACGCCGAGGGCGCCCGCCAGGCCCTGCGCAACGCCCCCGGCGTCATCCTGGTCGACGACCCCGAGGCCGGCGAGTTCCCGATGCCGATCGACGCCGTCGGCACCGACCCGTCGTGGGTGGGCCGCATCCGCCGTGCGATGGACGACCCGCGAGCGCTCGACCTGTTCGTGACGGGCGACAACATGCGCAAGGGGGCGGCGCTGAACACGGTGCAGATCGCCGAACTGATCGCGGCCGAGCTGTCCAAGTGACCGGTGTCGTCGAGGTGGTGATCACCGCCGCCGACCCGGCCTGGCTGGCCGCGTTCACCCGCCGCCTGGTCGACGACCGTCTGGCCGCCTGCGGCCACCAGATCGAGGCGATCCGCTCGATCTACCGCTGGCAGGGCGAGGTGCATGACGAGCCCGAGGCGCGGGTCGCCCTGCACACGCGGGCCGCCCTGGTCGACCGCATCGTCGAGCGGGCCAACGCCGAGCACCCGTACGACGTCCCGTGCGTCCTGGCCCTGCCGGTGGCGGCCGGAAATCCCGCCTACCTCGACTGGGTCCTCACCGAGACGAGCGAGGCCTGAGCCGCGGCAAAGGTGCTGGGGATGATGGACCGCGTGAATGAGAAACCCACACTGTTCTTGATGGTGGGCCTGCCCGCGTCCGGGAAGACCGTGCGTGCGCGCGAGCTGGCGGCGGAGCACGGAGCCCTGCGGCTCACCGCCGACGAGTGGGCGCTTTCGATCCTCGGCCAGGACGACCGTCATCAGGAGCCCGGCGGCAAGCGGTGGCTGCTGGAGGGCCGGCTCGTCGGCTTGGCCATGGACAGCCTGCGCCTGGGGCTCAGCGTCGTCCTCGACTTCGGATTCTGGTCGCGTGACGAGCGTTCCGCCCTGCGGTGGATGGCCGCTTCGGTCGGGGCGTCCTGCGAGGTCGTGTACCTGCCAGTGGACCGGGATGTGCAGTGGCGCCGGATCCAGGACCGCTGGCGGCGCACGCCGGAGCTGACGTTCCCCATGGCCGAATCCGAGCTCGACCCGTGGCGGGAGCACTTCCAGGTGCCCGACGCCGACGAGCTTTCCGGCTCGTTCCGGCCTGACCCGCCACCCGGGAACGAGAGCTGGCTCGACTGGGCTCAGCGGTTCTGGCCGTCCCTGGCTCAAAGTTGATGCGGGCGGGCCGCCCGGAGAGACGTCCCGCCCTGCGCCCCGACTACTACTTCAGCGGGATCTTCACGCCGCCCGAGAACAGGGAATCGTGCAGCTCGATCGTGGTGAGCTTGGTTCCCTTGGGTACGTCGTAGACGAGCTTGCCGGTCACCTGGTTGCCCGGGTTGATCTGCTGCAGGAACGTCGACGAGTCACCGTTGACGGCCAGTTCGGCCTCGAGGTCGTCGGAGTACTGGGTGCCCTTGGCGTCGTACGCCTTCTGGCTGGTGCCGTCGAACGTCTGGGCCTCGTCGCCGATGTTCTTGATCGTCATGGAGACGATGCAGTAGGTGCCCTGCGCCTTGACGGCCAGCGGAGACTTCCCGACCGAGGTCTTCGTGCAGTCCATCGACTTGACGGTGAACTCGAACTTGCCGTCGCGGGCGGGCTTGTTCATCGCGCCGGCCACCGCGTTCTTGCCGGAGACGTTGTCGTCCAGCGTCTCGACGGCGTTCTTCGTCCCGCCGATGACCAGGGTGAAGAGGCCGACGCAGCCGAGGATCAGGACGACGACCACGGCCAGCAGGATCCAGGGCCACTTCTTACGCTTCTTCGGCGCCTGCGGGGCGAGCGCGCCGTAAGCCGGCGGCGGTTGGGTGGGCGCGCCATAAGCCGGCTGCGGGGTGGGCGCGCCATAAGCCGGCGGCGGCCCGCCGAACCCGGGCTGATTCGCATAGCCAGGCTGGGCCGGCTGGCCGTAGACACCGGGCTGGGGCGCGTTGTTGGGCGGGTAAGGCTGTTCAGCGTGGGGCTGATAGGTCACAGGTTCGTGCTCCACGGACTGGTGGCCAGGGACTGGTTCGCGGCCGGGCACCAGTCCAGAAGCCCGGCCGCACGTCCCATGCAACAGCCCTGCCCTCGCCAAGATCATCGGCTGTCAGGCGCAATAGTCTGACCTTTTGAGGATGAAGCTTCAACCTAAACGTTCGAATTCCAAGGACCTATTCGGCGAACTCCGCCAGCACGTCCCGGGCGTCGCGGCTGCCCGCCTCGGCCAGCCGGCGCAGCTCGTTCAGGTCTTCGCGCTCGGTCGCCAGCTCGACCAGCACGGCCACCGCGTCGCTGCTGCCGACGTCGGCCAGCTCACGCAGCTCGGCCAGATCACCCCGCTCGCCGGCCAGCTCCACCAGCTGACCGACCGCGTCGCGATCGCCGTCCGCGGCCAGCCGCCGCAACTCGGCCAGGTCGCCGCGTTCCCCGGCCAGCTCGACCAGTTCGTCTTTCGCGTCCGGGTCGCCCGCGGCGATCCTCTCTTGTAGTGCTCCAAGCTCGTCGTCGCTCACGGCAGCCATCCTTCCGCAGTCGTCGCGATTTCTCGCCCACTGTCCGCCGCCTCTTCGACGGCGAGGGCGAGCAATTGGTCCTGACACCCTTCAACGAGCGGATACGGCGGCGGACCTTCTTCGCGCACCCAGGCCGCCATCGCGTCGAGCAAGGTGGCGGTCGCGATCTCGTCGTCGTTGAGGCGGTGGCCGATGTACGGGTTGCGGTGCACGACCTGCCCGTCGAGGGTGATCGTCTCGGTGTCGAAGCCGTTGAGGTCCAGGTCGTGGCCGCTCTGCCGGCGGATCAGGGCGGTCCGCGCGATCGTCCGCGAGGCCGGCATGTGCACGATCTCGTCGTTGCTCAGCTCGCCGTGCGTGCCCCGGACCAGCAGCCGGCGGGTGCGCAGCAGATTGCGGGTCTGGTTGGTGGTGAAGTCGTAGACGGCAGACCGCCCGTCGCCGAAGTCCAGCGTGGCCAGCGTCGTGGTCGCGGTTTTCGGCCGTACGTCGTCCGTCCACCCACCCCGGTCGAGCGGATCGAGCAGCGGCGCCACCGTCCGGGTCGCGCGCACCGCCGCCGGGTCATGACCGACGCCGAGCAGCCCCCGGATCAGCGACATCGCGTGATACTGCTGCGTCGACGACACCTGCACCTGCGTCGGCGTACCGATAATTCCCGACCGTACGGCGGCCAGCCGCGCGGCGTGCGAAGGCATCAGCAGATACTGCTCCGCCACCTGCACCAGCCCGGACGCTCCGACCTCGGCCCACAGCGCTTGCAGCCCCGCCCGGTCGGGCGCCGGCGGAGTCTCGGCCAGCACGGGCAGCCCGAGCGCCACCGCCTCGGCGATGACACCCGGACCGGCCGCGCGCGGCACGGCGGTCACGACGAAGTCGGGCTGAGCCCCGCGCACACATGCGGCCAGATCGCCGTACGCGGGCAACGGCAACGTTCGTCGCTGAGGCTCACGCACCACGGCGCCGACGCACTCGACCGAGGGCAAGGCCCGGGCGACCCGGTGGAACGCCGCGGCGCGGAAGCCGAACCCCACGAGAGCGAACCGAGTCATCGGTCCACCGTAGAGGGTCGGTCAGGCCGCCGCCTCCAGGTCGGCCCGGGTCAGCAGCGCCCGCAGCGTGATGCCCTCGGCCGACAGCGCCTGCGCGCCGCCCTCCTGACGGTCGATCACGCACAGCGCGTGGTCGACGTGCGCGCCCAGTTTGCGCAGGTCGCCGGTCGAGATGACGACCTGGCCGCCGGAGGTCACCACGTCCTCGACGACGAGCACGCGACGACCGGCCACCTCGGCCCCTTCGGCCAGCCGCGCGGTGCCGTACTTCTTGGCCTCCTTGCGGACGAAGGCGGTGGGCAGACCGGCGTGCCGGGCGACGGCGGTGACGACGGCGATGCCACCCATCTCGAGGCCGGCCAGCACCTCGGTGCCCTCGGGAATCAGCACGGCCATCTCTTCGGCCAGCTTGTCCAGCAGCACCGGGTCGGCCTCGAACTGGTACTTGTCGAAGTACTCGTTGGCGATGCGGCCGGAACGCAGGGTGAACTCGCCGGTCAGCCGGCTCACGGCGCGGACCTGCCGCGCAAGGTCAGAGTCAGTCACAAGGATTAAGCCTCGCAGGCCGCCCGCGGACACCCGACGGCACCCCACACGCAACCTCTCAGCAACCGACAAACCGTGCCGATCAGAGGATCATGCAGAGCACCCTGCACCGCTGGTTCGGCGTGGGCCAGA
This sequence comes from Paractinoplanes pyxinae, assembly GCF_026626335.1. GTDB lineage: Bacteria > Actinomycetota > Actinomycetes > Mycobacteriales > Micromonosporaceae > Actinoplanes > Actinoplanes pyxinae. Next base: position 99,799 of record NZ_JAPNTZ010000012.1, read on the forward strand.
GCAGCGCGCCCGACTCCCGCAAGGCGGGGGCCGAGGCCGCGTCGGAGGCGATCGGCGGGCGCGAGACCAAGGCCGTCTTCGTCTTCGCGTCGGTCGCCCATGACCTTCCGCAGCTGCTCCGGGGCGTCCGGATGGAAGCCGGACCGGACGCGGAGATCGTCGGCGCCACCACGATGGGCGAGCTGGGCAGCGCGGGCACCACCGACGGCGGTGTCGCGGTCGCGGCCCTCGGCGGTGACGGCTTCACCGTGCAGGCCCGGGCGGCCCGGATCCACAAGTCCGACCCGCGGGCCGCGGGCGCCGCGGCGGCCGAGGCCCTGCACGGGCTGGACGACGAGAACCAGGTGCTGGTGCTGCTGGCCGACGGGCTGGCCGGGCAGCAGCACGAGATCGTCCGCGGCGCGTACTCCTCGATCGGCGCGAGTGTTCCGCTGGTCGGCGGGTTCGCGGCCGACGACCGCCGGTTCCGGCAGACGTACCAGTTCATCGGCGACGAGGTGCTGACCGGCTCGGTCGTCGGGCTCGCGCTCGGCTCGGACGGGCCCATCGGCATCGGGGTCGCGCACGGCTGGCGCCGCAAGGATCCGCCGATGGTGGTCACCAAGGCCAGCGGCCCGCACATCTATCAGCTCGACGGCGAGCCGGCGCTGGACGTGCTGCTGCGCCGCAACGAGATCGAAGGCACAGCCGAAGACCTGTTCGACAAGGGCCGGGCGCTGCAGCCGCTCGGCTTGTCGCGCCGCAGTGGCGAGGACATCCGCGTCATCCACGCCGGGGACGACGCGGAACGCTCGGTCTGGGGTTCCAACGACGTTCCGCAGGGCGCGCTGGTCTGGCTCATGGAGGGCGACCGGCAGTCGATGTTGGACGGTGCGGCCTGGTCGTGCACCGAGGCGATCGCCCGGCTCGAGGGCCTGCCGCCACTCGGGGTGATCGCCTTCGACTGTGGCGGCCGGTGGGCAGGCCTGGTTGAGGGCGGCCTCGACCAGGAGATCCAGGCCATGCGTACGGCGTTGAGCGACGCTCCCTTCGCCGGCTTCTACACGCTGGGTGAGATCGCCCGGGTACGCGGCGCACTCGGCACGCACGCCCTCACCCTCGTCACGCTGGCCCTGGCCTGACCGATGGAATCCTGGTCGACGCACCAGCTCACCGAGTACTTCACGGCGGTCAACGCGGCCGCCGACGAGGAGTTGGCGATCGCGGGCGCGGTCGAGCGGGCCACCGAGATGGTCGAGGCCGAGGTGGGCGCGGTGGTGCGTGACGGCAAGGTTTCCGGCGCGTACGGGTTCGGCCCGGTCGTGCCGGAGGCGGCGTTGCACGAGGTGGCGGCGGGCCAGCCGGTTCTCGTCGTGCCGTATGTCGGGGAACTGCACGCCGTCAGCAACCCGCTCGGCACCGAGTCCGGCGACGCGCTGATCGTGGCCCGGCTGTCCGAACCCTTCGACCCGGCCGAACGGCAGATGCTGCAGGGCATGGGCCAAGTGCTCGGTCTCGCCCTGCGCAGCATCCGGGTGCTCGCGGCGGAACGTCACCTGCGGGCCGAGAAGGAACGCCAGGCGACCAGCGCGCAGACCCGGCAACGGCTGGTCGAGTCGCTGCTCACGATCCAGCGGGCGATCTCGGGCCGGCGCCCGCTGCCCGAAATCCTCGACGCGGTGACCGCCGGTGCGGCTGAGATGCTGGGCGGGGCCACGGTGACGCTGATGCTGGCCGAAGGCGGACCGGACCGGCGGTTGAGCGTCGCCTCCACCTGTGGAGACGCCGCCGTGCCGCCGGACAGCCTGGCCCGGGCGGCGATGGCCGGCGGGACGGTGCTCGTCCGGCCGGGGGCCGAGGGCGTCCTGATCGCGGCGCCCGTCCGGGTCACCGGCGAGATGGCCGGCAGCCTGGTCGCGTGCCTGCCCGGAACGGCCGGCCCGGGCACCGAGCAGCGTGATCAGCTCGACGCGTTCGCCCAGCAGGTGAGCCTGGCGCTGACCGACGCGCGCACGGTCGAGGCGGTCCGCGAGGCCCACCACGACCTGATCACCGGGCTGCCCAACCGCGCGCTGTTCCTCAAGATCCTCAAGCGGGTGCTCGCCTCGCGGAACACCCTGGCCGACCCGACCAGCGTGCTGTTCATCGACCTGGACCGGTTCAAGGCGGTCAACGACAGCCTCGGGCACGACGCCGGCGATCAGCTGCTGGCGCTGGTCGCACGGCGGCTGCGGGGGTGTGTACGGGCCAGTGACACCACCGCCCGGCTCGGCGGCGACGAGTTCGCGGCGCTGCTGCACGACTCCCCGGTCGAGTCGGCCCAGATCGTCGGCGAGCGCATCGTGGCCACCCTCAAGGAACCGTTCCGGATCGCCGGCCGTGAGGTGTTCATCGGCGCCAGCGTGGGCATCGCGATCTCACGGGAGGCCGACGAGAAGTCCGAGGAGCTGCTGCACAACGCCGACGTGGCGATGTACCGGGCCAAGCGGGAGGGGCCGGGCCGGGTGCTGGTCTACGAGCCGTACATGCACGCCGAGGCGCTCGATCACCTGAGCCTGCGCGGCGACCTGCAGCGGGCTCTGCGCGACGGCGAGTTCCGGTTGCAGTACCAGCCCCTGATCCGGTTGGCCGACGGCAAGCCGGCCGGGGTCGAGGCGCTGATCCGCTGGCACAGCCCGACCCGCGGGTTCGTCTCGCCGGTCGACTTCATCCCGGTCGCCGAGGAGTTCGGGCTGATCGTCGAGATCGGTCAGTGGGTGCTCGAGAAGAGCGCGAAGCAGGTGGCGAAGTGGCGGCGCGACTTTCCCGAGCTCGGCCTCAACGTCAACGTGTCGGGTCACCAGCTCGTCCACCCGCGCTTCGCCGACAACGTGATGCGGGCGCTGGCCATGGCCGGTCTGCCGTCGAGCGCGGTCACCCTCGAGCTAACCGAATCGGTGCTGGTCAGCGAGCCTGATCTGGGCAAGTCGGCGCTGGGCGTGTTGCGCGAGCTGGGCGTGCAGCTGTCGATCGACGATTTCGGTACGGGGTACTCCTCGCTGGCCTACCTGCGGGAGTTGCCGGTCGACGAGCTCAAGATCGACCGCGCCTTCATCGCCCGGGCCGAGCTCACCGCGGAAGACCTCGCGCTCGTTCGCACTATCGTCGAGCTGGCGCAGATTCTCGGATTACGAGTGGTGGCCGAGGGGATCGAGAACGCGGCCCAGCTGGCCGCCCTGCGTGGCCTGGGATGCGGCTATGGCCAGGGCTTTCATCTGTGCCGGCCGGCCGATCCGGCGGACATTCCCGCGCGACTCGCCGGGACGCAAGGGGAGTCACCCGTTGGCGTACTTGATCACCGCTCTACCGCATGAGCCATGCTCTAGGGGTACTTTTCGGCTAAATAAGACATTTACCCCGGAAGGAAAATAACGGTGACACCCTTCGCGTTGCTCTTCCTCCTCGCCCTCGCCGGCTCCTCCTGCTTCGCCCTCGGCCGGGCCCTCGGCCGCGGGGAGCGGTACGAGAAGGGCTACCGCGAGGGCTTCCGCGACGGGGAGACCGGCTCGCTGGCCCGCGCCGCGCGCCTCATCCAACTCAACGACCGCCCGGCCATCGCGCCGGCCATTGAAAGCATGCTCGGGCCGTACGCGGTGCCGCAGCAGCAGCTGCCGGGGCGCAGCGCATCGCCCGCGGTTACGGCGGTGCCGGTCCGGCCGCAGCTCGCGATCTGAAAGAACCTAATTGCGGGGTACGGCCGAGGGCCGTACCCCTTTTCGTCGGTGCTTACAGGAAGCTGTTGACAAGCATGCTGAGGCCGACGCCGGCGATCAGGCCCACCAGGGCGAGGGTGAGGGCCAGGCGGCCGAGGCGCTCACGGCGGTACAGCGCGACCGCGCCGAACACGATGGCGAGCGGCCCGGCGAAGATCGGGAACAGCAGCAGCGACACGCCGGCCAGCACGAACGCCACGATGCTGAACGGGTTGCCGGCCTTCGGGGCGGCCGCCGGCTGGTTGCTCACCATGTACGGCGGCGGGCCGGAAGCGTACGGCTGAGCGGCCGGTTGTGGCTGTGGGTAGGCCGGGAAGCCGCCGACGACCGTGGCGTCCATGACCGGCGGCGCGGTCTGGCCACTCGGCGGCGGCTGGTAGGCGGGCGGCGCTTGATAGGCGGGTGCGGGCGGAGCCGACGTCTGCTGATACGCGTCCACGACCGCTTGCGGCTGGTAGACGGGCGGCGTTTGATAGGCGCCCGCCGACGTGCCTGGGGCCTGATAGGCGCCCGCGGGTGCCTCATACGTGGGCTGGGCGGGGACGCCGAACGTGGAGGTCGCGTCGGTGGCCCATGCGGGCTGTCCCAGCGCGTCCCCCTGGTTCTGCGACGGCGCGGCCCACCCACCCTGCTGGGAAGCCGACCACTCGTTCTGCTGCGGTGCGGCCTGCGACCACTCGTTCTGGTGCGTTGCCGGCTGCGCCCACGTGTTCTGCTGTGGTTGCGGCCATTCGCCTTGCTGGGCGGTTGACCAGTTCTGCTGCGGGGTGGCCCATGACGGCTGCTGCGGCGGCGCCGCTTGTGCCGGAGGCCACGCCGACTCGGGCGCCGCGGCAACCGGTGGGGTGGCCGGTTGGCCGCAGGCGCCGCACCAGCCGTTCGGCTGTATGGCGGTCGAGCCGCAGTTCACGCAGGTCATGGGCACTCTTCTTCCGGGGATGTCGGGGGTCGATCCAGCAATCGACTTGCAACCCACGGACTTGAGCAAAACGCTCAGGCGGCTCGGCCCGACGTTCTCAGCCCAGTTGCTTGCGGACTTCGGCCGCTACCCGCCCGCCTTCGGCGCGACCCACCACCGCCGCCTGGGCCGCCTTCATCGCCGGGCCCATCTGCGCCTTGCCGGTGAAGCCGCCGGCCGCGAGCGCCCCCGACACGATCTCGGCGATCTCGTCGTCGGTCAGCTGCTTGGGCAGGTAGCGCTCGAGCACTTCGCCCTCGGAGCGCTCCTTGGCCGCCTGCTCGGCCCGGCCCGCGTCGCCGAACGCCGTGGCCGCCTCGCGACGCTTCTTCGACTCTTTGTTCAGCACGGCGAGCACTTCGTCGTCCGACAGGTCGCGAGCCTCGGTGCCGGCGACCTCGGCGTTGCGCACGGCGGCCAGCGCCATCCGCAGCGTGGCCGTGGTCAGCTCGTCGCGGCTCTTCATCGCCGAGTGCAGGTCATCGTTCAGGCGGTCTTTCAGCGTTCCCATGGACGGAGAAACTACCCTTGTCACCCATGCGCAAGCGCTCTCTTTTCGCCCTCGGTTCCGCGGTGCTCGCCACCGGGGCCGCCACGTTCGCCTACGCCTCGCTGATCGAACGCAACCTTTTCACGCTCCGGCGCTTCGACGTGCCGGTCCTGGAGCCCGACGCCGAGCCGCTGCGCATCCTGCACATCTCGGACCTGCACATGATGCCCGACCAGCGCCGCAAGCAGGCCTGGGTCGCCGCGCTGGCCGGCCTCGACCCCGACCTGGTCGTGGTCACCGGCGACAACATGGCCGACGCCGAGTCCCTGCCCGGCGTGCTGCGCGCTCTCGACCCGCTGCTCGAGATCCCGGGCGCCTTCGTCTTCGGCTCGAACGACTACCGGGGCCCCCGCTGGAAGAACCCGATCCTCTACCTATTGCCCGAGCGCGAGTACGTGCAGGGCGACGCCAACCTCCCCGCCGAAGACCTGCGGGCCGCCCTGACCGACGCCGGCTGGGCCGACCTGAACAACGCCCGCACCACGATCAAGGCCGGCGGCCGCTCGGTCGAGCTGGCCGGCGTCGACGATCCCCACATCAACCGCGATGAGTACGACACCGTCGCCGGCCCCATCTCTCCCGACGCCGACCTGCACCTGGGCGTGACCCACACCCCCGCCTCGAGGGTCCTGAACGCGATGGCCGCCGACGGCTTCGACCTCTTGCTGGCCGGCCACACCCACGGCGGCCAGGTCTGCGTCCCCTTCTACGGCGCCCTGACCACCAACTGCGACCTGCCCCACCGCATGGCCAAGGGCCTGCACCGCTGGCCCGGCTCGGACGCCTGGCTGCACGTCTCGGCCGGCTTGGGCACCCACCCCACCGCCCCCATCCGCTTCGCCTGCCGCCCCGAGGCCTCGGTGCTGACTCTCATACCGCGCTGACCTGCGGTTATGCTGCTGGGGGGATACCGATTTCGCGCTGGCCGAAGCGTCGGATAGTATTTCCAGGCAGCTCGGGGTGTGGCGCAGCTTGGTAGCGCGCTTCGTTCGGGACGAAGAGGCCGTCGGTTCAAATCCGGCCACCCCGACCAAGAGCAGTGCAGGTCAGGCCCGGTCGCCGGAAACGGTAACCGGGCCTGATTTGTTTCTGCGCGGCCTCATGCTGTCGGTGGTTGGCCGCCCAGCACACGGCGCCGCCGAAGCTCGTACTCCGCGGCGGAGATGACGCCCAGCCCGGCGTACCGCCCTTCGTCGTCGCAGCTGTAGCCGACGGCGAAGCTGGCCACCGTGTCCTCCAGCCCCACCCAGGCGACCTGCACGTGCTGCGGGGCGGGTTCGTGAATCGTTCCGGGATGGCCGTGCCACAGCCGATCGCACAGCGGCGCGGGGTACCCGAGTCCCACCATCAGGTCGTCGGGGTCAGCGGTCGTCTCGCCGAGGTACTCGACGAACAGCCCGGTGGCCAGTCTCTGCAGGGTCAGGACGTCCGGCTCAGCCATCACTCGAGGCTAGATGATCTTCGTAGGGACCGGCTCCGGCCACGGCGTGGACTCGCCCGGGAAAACGAAAGGGCGGGACGTCCGTCAAGACGTCCCGCCCTATTCGCTATTGCTCTATCGCCGTGGCCGGCCCGAGGGTGGGCCACCCGGGGTGGCCGGGCTGCCGGGCGGCGGGGTGGCTGCCTTGGCCTTGGCCGGGTGGATGATCACGAAACCGCCCTTGATGGTGCGGCCGTCGGGGCTGGTGCCGGCGGCGGTGCCGGCCGGGCAGTCGGAGTCGATCTCGCTGCCGATGGAGACGTCGAAGCCGGCGTCTTCCAGGCGGTCGCGGGCGCCGTCGATCGAGTCGCATTCGACGTTCGGGATGGAGCGCTGGTCGCCGAAGGCGATCTTCCGGTTCTCCGGCTCCTTGAACTGCTCCTTGGGCTTGCCGTCCATGAAGTCGCCCAAGGTCTGGTAGACCGCCGGGTTGACGATGTCGTGCGACATGCGGTCGCGGTGGTCGGGCCAGTCGGGGTTGACCAGGTAGCCCGCCACCACCAGGGACGTGGTGCCGGCGATCAGGGCAGCCGTCTTGTCGGCGTCAGTCGTGCCGGTCTTGCCGAAGACGGGGTGCCTGACCGTGGACTTGGTCTGGCGGGCCGTGGCGCCGTTGCAGCGGCCCATCTGGGCCGAGTCGCCGACCGGGCAGCGAGCCGCGTCCAGGGCCGCACGGGCCACGTCTTTGCTGGTGGCACGGATACAGCGGGGCTTGCCGATGTCGAGCTTGTTGCCGTCCTGGGTGCTGATCTGCTCGATCGGGGTGGGCTCGCAGTACATGCCGTCACCGGCCAGTGTCGCGTACGCGTTGGCCATGTCGAGTGGCGTCGAGGCGCTCACACCGAGGGTGAACGCGCCCCACTGGTTGGCCGCCACCGGGTTGTTGGCGAAGTCCGCGTCCTGCTTGACCCGGAACTGCACGCCGAACCGCTTGGCCACGGCCACCACGTTCTCGGCGCCGACCTGTTCCTCCAGCGGCACGAAGTACGTGTTGATGGACTTCGCGAAGGCGGAGTGCATGTTGTAGACGCCCTCACCGCCGCCGCCCGAGTTGCTGGGGCACCAGAAGTGCGTGCCGGGGCAGGCCGAGTCGTTGCTGCGGCTGATGATGTAGCCCGACTTGTAGCGCTTCTCCGCCTTGATCGGGTAGGCCAGCGGGTAGCCCTTCTCGAGCGCGGCGATGATCGTGAAGATCTTGAACACCGAGCCGGCCTGGTAGCCGTTGATGTCACCGCCGCCGCTGAGCAGCGGGTTGGTCGTGTTGGGGTACGTCGCGCGTACGCCCGCCTTGGCCTTCTTCTTGTCCGACGACAGCGGGTTGGGGTGCGCCGGGTCGGGCAGCTTGTACTTGCGGTTGGCCGCCAGCAGGCGCACCTTGCCGGTGCCGGGCTCGGTCGCGGCCAGCAGCAGGGCGTTCTTGTCGTTGTCCTCGATGCGCTTGTTGATCCGCTTGCGGGCGTCGGCCTGGGCCTTCAGGTCGAGCGTGGTGATGATGCGGTAGCCGCCGCTCTTGAGCCGCCGCTCACGGTCGTACGGGGTGGCGCCGAACGCCTCCTGGCTCATCCACCAGCGGTAGAAGTAGTCGCAGAAGAAGCCCCAGTTGTTGTTGGCCACCGACACGCAGCCGTTGCCGACCGGCTTGACCTGGCGCGGAATCGCCTCTTTCTTGGCCTTGTCGGCCTCGGCCTGGGTCAGCTTCCCCATCTCGACCATGGCCGGGAGGATGTAGTTGTCGCGGCGCTGCTTGATCTGGTCGTAGCCCGCCTTGACGGTCGGGTTGAAGCTGGAGGGCGCCTTGACCAGCCCGGCGAGCATCGCAGCCTGGCCGGCCGTCAGGTCCTTGGGCTTCTTGTTGAAGTAGACCTGGCTGGCCGCGTAGACGCCGTAGGCCTGGTTGCCGAACGGCGCGACGTTGAGGTAGCGCTCGATGATCTGCTCTTTGGTGAGCTCTTTCTCGACCTGGAGCGCGTACTTCATCTCGGTGATCTTGCGCTTCGGCGTGTCCTTGGTGGCGTCGACGACCTCTTGCGGGTTGGTCGCCGAGTAGGCCAGCGACATCCGCACGTACTGCATGGTGATCGTCGAGGCGCCCTGCTTGGACTCGCTCTTGCCGCTGTTGTTCACGAACGCGCGCGCGACGCCCTTGAGGTCGACGCCGTTGTGGTTGTAGAACTCCCTGTCCTCGGCGGCGATCATCGCGTCGGGCATGAACTTCGACATGTCCTTGAGCCGGACGTCGCTGCGGAACTCGTCGTAGAACTGCGAGATCTGCGTCTTCTTGTCAGCGGCGTAGATGCGGGTGATCTGCGGGGAGCTGAAGTCCTTGAGCTCGCTGGGCAGCTGCGCGAACGTCTCGCCACCGGCCTTGGCGGCCAGACCGGACATGGCGGCGGCGGGGAAAGCGGCGGCCGCGACGACGACGCCGGCCAGTAAACCGCAGATCATCAACGAGGTCGCGTTGGCGAAAATGTTGTGATCGCGTCTGCGCATCCAGGAGGTCACCCGAGCAGGGTACGCGAAAGAAGCACGTGACGACCCCTCGGAAAGGTCACGCTTCGCCCCGATTAGTCTGCCCCGCCACTCGAGATCTTGGGCGGATATCCGGGAAGCGCACCGGGATGGCACCACAGCTGGTGCCATGGCGTTCGTGGCGTTTGCCCGGAACCACCGAGCTGTACGTATTTCAGGTACAACGTTGCGTAATCACCCGACTACAGAGCATGATGGTCCGGCGAGCTTGTCGCACGACGTTCGTACGGCCCGGGGGACAAGGGGTGGCGGACGTCAGGGGGTAACGCAAGGGGGGACGTTTACACATGGGGATGATCAGCGACTGGCCCAGCATGGCGGCGTGTCAGAGTGGCGACCCTGACGCGCTGTTCGTGCAGGGCGCCGAGCAGAACGTGGCGAAGAGGATCTGCCGCAGCTGCCCGGTCCGCTACGAGTGCCTCGCCGATGCCCTGGACAACCGGATCGAGTTCGGCGTCTGGGGAGGCATGACCGAGCGGGAGCGGAGGGCGCTGCTGCGCCGGCACCCGCACGTAGCCAGCTGGCGCAAGATGTTCGAAGCCGCGATGAAGGAAAAGGGCGCCGACAAGGTGCTCGTCCCCACCCGCTGAACGGCGGCGGTCACGCCAGGAGCGAACCGATCGTCCGCAGCCCGTCGACGTCGTGAACGTCGGCGGGCTGTGCCGTGACCGACACCGACGGCACGGCCGGGAAGGCGTCGGTGAAGGTGGCGGCGACCCGCTGCTCACGCTCGTTCTGGCGGGCCAGGTGGGCGTGGATGCGCAGCGCGTCGGCGGTCAGCGGCTGGTCGCCGGCGGCGTCGAGGGTTTCGGCGGCGGCCAGCGAGGCCTCGGCCGACAGGCCGGGCACCTCGGAGCGGTGCATGCGGTTGAGCACCAGGCCGGCCAGCGGCATCCGGTCGGCCACCAGGCGCTCGGCGAAATAGGCGGCTTCCCGTACGGCGTCCCGCTCGGGCGCCGCGACCAGCAGGAACGCCGTCTGAGGATCCTGCAGGACCCGGTACGTCTGATCGGCGCGCTGCCGGAAGCCGCCGAACATGGAATCGAGCGCGGCCACGAAACCGGACAGATCAGTGAGTAACTGCGCACCCAAGACCTTTTGCACCGTACGGGAAAAAAGCCCGAAGGAAGCGGTGACCAGGCTGAACATGCTGCGACCGCCGGACCGGGCCGGAGCCAGGAGCATGCGCAGCATCCGCCCGTCGAGGAACCGGGACAGGCGGGCCGGAGCGTCCAGGAAGTCGAGCGCGGACCGCGACGGCGGGGTGTCGACCACGATCAGGTCCCACTCGTCGGTGGCCCGCAGCTGGCCCAGCTTCTCCATCGCCATGTACTCCTGCGTGCCGGCGAAGGTCGAGCTCATGGCCTGATAGAACGGGTTGGCGAAGATCTCTGAGGCGCGCTGCGGCGTGGTGTGCTGCTGCACCACCTCGTCGAAGGTGCGCTTCATGTCGAGCATCATGGCGTGCAGCTCGCCGCCGTTGTCGCCGTCGATGCCCTTGACCTGGCGCGGGGTGTTGTCGAGCTCGCTGAGGCCCATCGACTGGGCCAGCCGGCGAGCCGGGTCGATCGTGAGCACCACCGTGCGCCGCCCGTGCACCTCGGCCGCCCGCAGGCCGAGCGCGGCCGCGGTGGTGGTCTTGCCCACCCCGCCGGCGCCGCAGCACACGACGATGCGGGTGGACGGGTCGGCGAGCAGACCGTCGACATCGAGTCGTTGAGTGCTCACTTCAGCCACTACTCAAGGGTAGTCCGTAGTTGATCCGGCGCACGGTGACTGTGGCCGGTCACGCACGCATGAGGGCGGCCGCCAGCTCGTCCAGCCCGGCCTGGTCGACGCCGCCGGAGAGCAGGGGCAGCTCGACCAGCGGGCGGCCCGTCTCGGCCAGCTCGGTGCGCAGTGACTCTTCCAGCTCTTGCCGGGTGAGATGGGCTTTCACCTCGGTAGCCAGCCCGTTCACGGTGGCCGCGTCGGTCGGCAGGCCCGCCTCGGCCAGGCCCCGCTTGAGCTCGGCCTTGGTCACCTTGCCCCCGGTCACCAGGGCGGGCCGGGTGGCGTTGAGCACGATCCGGCCGACCGGGATGTGCAGGGCGCTGAGCTCGGCGATCGCGTCCAGCGTCTCTTGCACCGGCATCTCTTCGAGCAGGGTGACCACGTGTACCGAGGTGATCGGCGAGCGCAGCAGCGAGGCCACGCCCTCGCTCTGGGTCTTGATCGGGCCGACCTTGGCCAGCTTGGCCGTCTCGGCCGTCACGTTGAGGAAGCGGCCGATGCGGCCGGTCGGCGGGGCGTCGAGCACCACCGCGTCGTACGCCCGCTTGCCGTCCTGCGACCGGGTGGTGGCCTCTTTGACCTTGCCGGTGAGAAGCACGTCACGCAGGCCCGGGGCAATGGTGGTGGCGAAGTCGATCGCGCCCACCTTGCGCAGGGCCCGGCCGGCCGCGCCCAGGTGATAGAACATGTCGAGGTACTCGAGCAGGGCCTCTTCCGGGTCGACGGCCAGCGCCCGCACCTCACCCCCGCCGGCCACCTTGGCGATCCGCAGCTCTTTGTACGGCAGCGGCTCGGTCTCGAAGAGCTGGGCGATGCCCTGCCGGCCCTCCACCTCGACCAGCAGCGTGCGCCGGCCGTCCGCGGCCAGGCCCAGGGCCAGGGCCGCGGCGACGCTGGTCTTGCCGGTGCCGCCCTTGCCGGTCACCACATGCAGTCGTGCCGGCCATCTGCTGACGTGCTCACCCATGGCTCCAACGGTACGGCGACCGGTCAGCCGGCCACCTCGCAGACCAGCCAGCCGGTCTTGCGGATCACCGTGAACTCCAGCGCCTGGGTCGAGGTCTTCTCGTCCGCGGTCGACATGGACAGCTCGACCGAGACCACCGCACGGTCGTCCGTGTTGTCGGAGACCTTCGGATCGGCCCAGCGGAAGACCGGATCGGTGTAGCCGTCGGCGTACGCCTTGATGTCCGAGACCCGGTCGGCGATCTTCGACTCGTCCCGGGCCTCGCGGCAGACCAGGTCGTCGGCCGCGGCGGCGTTCTGCTCGGTGTAGACCGCGGTGAGGAAGCGGTCGACCGCCGTGGCCGGGTCGGGCGAGCCGGGGTTGTCGGCGTCACGCAGCAGGAAGTAGGCCGAGACGGCGCCGCCACCGCAGAGGAAAAGGGTGCCGACGAGCGCCAGCGAGATCCAGAGCGCGCTCTTGCGGCGGCGCGGGCCGCCCGGCTCGAGGGGCACCTGGTAGGGCTGCGGGGCGCCGGCCCAGATCGGCTCGGGCTGCTGCGGGCCCTCGGCCGGGATCGAGTGGTGGTAGGCCAGGTGCTCGGGCGGCGTGGTCTGCCACTCGCCGGGCGCCTCGTGCTGGGCGTGCCAGGGCTCGGTGGCCGGGGCCGGCTGCCAGCCGCCGGGTTCGGGCGGGATGACCTGGGTGCTCTCGTGGTGCCCGTCGGTCTCGTCGGCGTACGCGCCGGACGGGGGATAAGAGGTGTCGACCGGCTCGGGAGCGGCGTCGATGAAGTCGATCACAGGCGCCGGCTCGGGGGGAGCAGGCCACGGCTCGGCGGGAGGAGCCGCTGGAGAATCGGGTGAAGAAGGCGGCGGCCACTCGCTTGGTGGCTGCGTCATGTCGCCCTCCGTGATCTTCCGGTCTCGGTCCGCTCCGAGGCTCGATCAGCCTAGCCAAACCGGCCCGCTCCCGGGCCCTAAGCTGGCCGAGGTACCGACGATTAGGGAGTAGGCGAGCATGCAGAAGTGGGAGTACGTGACCGTGCCCCTGCTGGTCCACGCGACCAAGCAGATCCTCGACAACTGGGGCGAGGACGGCTGGGAACTCGTACAGGTGGTGCCCGGCCCCAATGCCGAGCAGCTGGTCGCGTACATGAAGCGGCCGAAGTCGTGATCGACTGCACCGAAGCGCAGGTTACGAACGTAGGGCCAGGAGAGCACGACAACGGAGGTGCAGCGTGACGACGCCGATCAGTGGCGAGGGTGGCGTCGACGCCTACGCGAGGCTGGCCGAGCTGGGTCTGACCCTGCCCAAGGTGGTGCCGCCGCTGGCGTCCTACGTCCCCGCCGTGCAGACCGGGAATTATGTGTACGTGTCGGGTCAGCTGCCTCTGGTCGAGGGCAAGCTGCCGCTGACCGGCAAGGTCGGCGCCGAGGTGACCGCCGAGCAGGGCACCGAACTAGCCCGCCTGTGCGCGCTGAACGGCCTGGCCGCGATCGAGTCGCTGGTCGGCCTGGGCCGGGTCGTGAAGATCGTCAAGCTGACCGGCTTCGTCGCGTCGGCGCCGGGCTTCACCGGTCAGCCCGCCGTCATCAACGGAGCGTCGAACCTCTTCGGTGACGTCTTCGGCGAGCAGGGCCGGCATGCCCGCAGCGCGGTCGGCGTGGCTGAGCTGCCGCTGGACTCGCCGGTCGAGGTCGAGATCATCGCCGAGGTGGCGTGAACCCCCAGGCTGATCGGCCGTTCCGGTTGCATTCCGTAACCTGAGCGGACACTGAGATCGCACATCCGGTCCTCTTGTTCAACCCCATGCGCGACGTAGGATTTCGCGCATGGGGGGTGCTGCGCCGAACGGGCTGCCGGGCTGGGTGACGCTGCTGCGCGCGCCCAACCCGGGTCCGATGACGCTGGACGGCACTAATACGTGGGTGCTGCGCGCCCCAGGCGAGACCCATGGCGTCGTCATCGACCCCGGCCCGCTCGACGAGGGCCATCTGCAGCGCATCGCCGGTCACGGCCCGTATCAGTTCATCCTCATCACCCACGGTCACCATGATCACGTCGAGGGCGCAGCCCGGCTCTCCGAGATCCTGGGCGGCACCGCGGTGCTCGCGGCCGACCCGGCCCACTGCGTCGCCGGCGAGCCGCTCGATCCGAGCGAACACCTCGGCGGGTCCGGGCTCGAGGTGCAAGTTCTCGACACGCCGGGACATACGTCGGATTCAGTGTGTTTTCTGATCGACGCGGGGAAGGCGCCGGTCATGTTCACGGGCGACACGATTCTCGGGCGCGGGACGACCGTCGTTGCCCATCCGGACGGCGACCTGGGTGCCTATTTGGGCAGCCTCGAGCGTCTGAGCGCGTACGAGAAGGTCCTCATGTTGCCCGGGCACGGCCCGTCGCGTACTGACGTCGCCGCGCTGGCCCGCGAATACCTCGACCACCGCCGGGAGCGGTTGGCGCAGGTGGAGGCGGCGATGGCGGCCGGCGCGCGCACCGCCGAGCAGGTCGTCGACATCGTCTACCCGGACATCGATCCGGCCGTCCGTTTCGCGGCCGTCTGGTCGGCCTCGGCGCAACTGGATTACCTGAATCACAAAATCGGGGAATCAGGAACACCCGCAGGCAGGTTGGATCCGCTGTGACCTGTCCTGTGTGTGGAACCGTCGCCGTGCCCGGCGCCCGCTTCTGCCACAACTGCGGCGCGGCCCTGCCTGCGGCCGCGACCCTGCCGGCGGCCGAGCGGCGCATCGTCACCGTGCTCTTCGGTGACCTGTCCGACTTCACCTCCTGGTCGGAAGACCTCGACCCGGAGCGGGTCGGCGCGGTCACCGACCGGGTGCTGGCCGCCCTGGCCGGCGCGGTCAAGACTTTCGGCGGCCACGTCGACAAGCTGACCGGCGACGGCATCATGGCTGTCTTCGGCGCCCCGGTGGCCCATGAGGACGACGCCGAGCGGGCGGTCCGGGCCGCGCTGAGCATGCAGCGCGCGGTCCGCCGGGTGCTCGACGACGAGCGCGGCGGCGGCGCCCCGCTCGGCCTGCGCGTCGGCCTCAACACCGGCGAGGTGGTCGCGGGCATCCAGGCCTCGATCGAGTACACCGTCATCGGCGACACGGTGAACACCGCCGCCCGGCTGGCCGACGCGGCCGCCGTCGGCGCGGTCTACGCCGGCTCGCGCACCAGCGGCGGCACCCGGCACGTGGCCTCCTGGCGGCAGCTGCGCCCGTTGCGGCTCAAGGGCAAGCGCGAGCCGGTGCCCGCATTCGAACTGCTCGGCCTGCACGACGCGCCGGGCACCCGCTCCGGCCTGGGTGACGAGGCCCCGTTCGTGGGGCGCGAGACCGAGCTGGGCCGGGTGGCCGGGCGGCTGTCCGAGGCGATCGACTCCGGCACCCCGCGCGTGATGGTGATGACGGCCGAGGCCGGGATCGGCAAGTCCCGGTTCGCCGGCGAGGTCAAGCGCCTCGCGGCCGGCTACGACGTCGGCAACGGGCGGTACGCGGCGCACACCGGGGCACGGGTGCTGCGGGTGCGGTGCCGGGCCTTCGGTGAGCGCCGGCGATTCGCTCCGCTGGCTGACCTCGTACGGAAATCAGTCGGTCTCCCCAAGGACGTGGTGGCCACCGTCGGCCGCACGGTGGTCGAGGAGAGGCTGCGCAAGCTGGCCAACCGCCTCGGCCGCGACGGCGAGCCGGCCCACATCGACATCGACCGGCTGCTCGCGCTGCTCGGCTACGGCGAGGCCCCGGCCAACCCGGTGGGCCCGGCAGCCGACGCCGACTGGCAGCCCTCGACCAAGCGCGCCGACGCCGAGGCGATCTCGGCCGCGGTGGCCGAACTGCTGAGCGCGCTGGCCGCCGAGGCGCCGCTGGTGGTCATCGTGGACGATCTGCACGACGCGACCGCTTCGACCGTGGACGCGTTGGGCCGTACGTTGTCGCTGCTCGACGGCCCGGTCGTGGTGCTGCTGCTCGGCCGGCCCGAACTGGTGCGCACGGCCGGCGCGCTCACCCGCCTGGCCGACGCCGAGGTGCACACGCTGCCGCCGCTGCGCGGCGCGGACGCCTCCCGCCTGCTCACCTCTTATCTCAACGGCGGCAAGCTGCCGCAGCCCGACACCGACCGGCTGCTGGCCACCGCGCAGGGCAACCCGTTCTATCTGGCCGAGATGGTCACGCTGCTCATGGAACGCGGCGCGCTGACCCCGGCGGTCGGGGCCAACGCGGCCGGCAAGTGGCAGCTGGCCGACGGCTCGCTGGGCCGGCAACTGCTCTCGCGCGACCTGGCGGCCGTGCTCGCGGCCCGCATCGACGCGCTTCCGCCCGAGCCCCGCTCGGTGCTGCGGGACGCGGCCGTCGCGGGCGACCGGGTGCCGGCCGGTGTCATCGAGGCGTTGCGCGAGCGCCGGGCGTCGAGCGACGCGCGGCCGGGCGCGGTGGCCGCGGTCGAGCTGGAACGCTCGATCGACGAGTTGCTGCAGCGCCGCATGCTGCACCGCTCGCGGGGCGGTTACGCCTTCACGACGCCGTTGATGCGCGAGGCGGCCTACTCCGGCATCGGCAAGGCCGATCTGGCCGAGCGGCACGCCTACCTGGCCCAGTGGGCCGCGCCCGAGAGCCTTGAGCAAGTGGGCTACGACAGCGCGGGCCGGTTGAACCTGAGCGACAACGAGCGCGACGCCTTCGTGGCCACGCACGCCGAGTGCGCGGTCGAGCTCGCGAACGCGGTGCGGCTGCGTCCCGAGGCTTCGGTACGCGAGGTGGCGCCCCTCGGCGTGGCGGCGCTCGGCCGTCTGGCCCGCCGGGCGCTGGCCAACATCGAACCGGCCGCCTCGATCGAGTACGCCGAGCGGGCCGGCGGTCTCACCCCCGAGGGTCTGCCGCTGCCCGACCAGCTCGTGCACGCCCGCGCCCTGCTGCGCCTGGGCCGGGCCGAAGAGGCGCTGACCCAGGGCGAGCGGATCGCCAAGAACGCCGCCGACGAGCCGGTCAACAAGGCCGAGGCGCTGCTGGTGGTCGGCCGGGCCCACGAGGCGCTGGGCGACAGCGGCCGTGCGGTCGCCGCCTGGCAAGAGGCGCTTGAGGTGGCGACCGAGGCCGAGCTGCTGCCGGAGCGGGCCAACGCGATGCGCCGCCTGGGCATGGCCGACTTCCTGGCCGGCCGGCTCAGCCAGGCCAGCAGCCGGTTCGCCGCGGCCTACCAGGTGACGCTGGCCGCCGGCGACCGCCACGGGCAGGCCTGGGCTTTGCAAAACCTGGCCTGGGTGACCACCACCCGGGGCGACTTCGCCGGCACCGACGCCGTGCTGGGCCGGGCGGCGCGGCTGTTCGCCGAGCTGGGCGACCCGGTCGGCCGCTCGTGGCTGCGCGGCACCACGGCGTTCGCCCGGCTGCTCTCCGGCCGCCTGCAGGAGTCGCGGCGGCTGGCCCGGATCTTCCTGCCCTTCGGCGACCGGGTCGGCGAGGCGTGGGCCGTGGGCACGCTGCGGGCGGTCGAGGCGTACGCGGCCTCGGAACTCGGCGAGCTGGCCGAGGCCGACGGGGAGGCGCGCCGGGCCTACCGGGACTTCAACGCGGTCGGCGACGACTGGGGGCGGGGCCTCGCCCTGGTCGTCCGCGGGGCCATCGCCCGCGGGCTGGGCGAGCTCGACCACGCGTACGACCTGCTGACCGACGCCCTGGCCTACGCCGACCGGACGGGTCACCCGCTGCTGCTGGGCATGGCCGGCACGCTGCGCGGCTTCGTCTCGCTCAACCGGGGCGACCTGTCCGGGGCCGAGGCCGACGCCCGCCGGGTGATGTCCGCCGTCGAGCCGCACAACCCGATGGCGCCGGCCCAGGTCGGCCCGCGGGTGCTGATGGCCGAGGCGCGGCTGCGCTCGGGCGACGCCAAGACGGCGATGGGCCTGCTGGCGCCGATCGCCACCGACACCGGGGTGCCCTCGCTGCTTTTCTCGCGGCGGCACGCCCTGGCCTCGTACGCCGCCGCCCTGCTGGCCGACGGCCGGGTCGAGGCCGCCCTGACCTGGATCGAGCGGGCCCGGCAGGTGAACGCCGAGGACGTGCGCAGCGGGGTGCTGGCGGCCATGGTCCACGCCCGGGTGCTGGCCGCGGCCGACCAGTGCGACGCGGCTCATGCGGCGGCCGAGGAGGCGGTTCTGCTGGCCTACTCGACCGAGCAGATCAGCGAGCGCGTGGCGGCCGAAGAGCTGCGGGCCGCGCTCGCGGTGGAGCCGCTGGAGTCGTCCGCACCTGCGACTGTCGCCTACGCGTCTGACGTGCCCGGATGATCGCCCGGGCGCCTGGCGTATTTTCAACTTCATGACCGAGACACCGCGCGGAGCGTTGCCCGCTCCGTACGTGCCTGGCATGTCCGGCTTATCCGTGATGGCGCGGGGTGGGTACGCCACCGTCTATCGCGCGATGCAGGACTCGGTCGGCCGTGAGGTCGCCATCAAGGTGGAGAATCGCCGCCTCGAGAGCGACCGTGACCAGGCACGATTCCTGCGTGAGGCGCGCGCGGCCGGGCGCATGTCGTCGCACCCGCACGTGGTCGACCTGTTCGACGTCGGCGTGACGGTCGACCAGCACCCGTACCTGATCATGGAGCTGTGCGACGGGTCGTACCTCGACCGCATGCGCCGCTCGCCCCTGGGCGCGGCCGAGACCCGCGACCTGGGCGTGAAGATCGCCGACGCGCTGGTGCACTCGCACGCCAACGGGGTGCTGCACCGCGACGTGAAGCCCGCCAACATCCTGTACTCGCAGTTCAACACGGCCGTCCTGGCCGATTTCGGGCTGGCCGTGCTGGGCGAGATGCGCGACTCGTCGGTGACACTCGAGGTGCTCACCCCGGCCTACGCGCCGCCCGAGATGTTCCGGCACGACGAGCCGAGCGGGGCGGTCGACGTCTACGCGCTGTGCGCCACGCTCTACGCGGTCATGCGGGGCCGCCCGCCGCGCTGGGACGGCGACCGCAGCCCCAGCCTGCTGACCCTGATGGACCTGTTCCACCAGCCGATCCCCGACCTGCCCGGGGTGCCGGCCGGGCTGACCCAGGTGCTGCGGTACGGCATGGCCAACGACCCGGAATCCCGGCCGACCGCCCAGCAGCTGCGCGAAATGCTCACCGCGGTGCAGCTCAACCCGCCGCACCAGGTGCCGCCGCCGCGCTTCTCGCCCAGCGACGACACCCCGACCATCCGCAACCCGCGGCCGCCCAAGAAGAAGTGGTTCGGCCTACTCGGGAGCGAGAACCGCTAGCAGTTCGCCGGTGTCCACCTCGGCCCCCGGGTGCACCGGCAGCGAGGCGACCACGCCGGCGCTGGGCGCGTGCACCGGGTGCTCCAGCTTCATCGCCTCCAGGGTGAGCAGCAGCTCCCCGGCCCGCACGCGCTGACCGGGAACCACGAGCACCCGCCGCACGGCGCCGGGCAGCGGCGCGATCAGCGAACCTTCGACGGCGTCGGGAGCGGGCAACGGGAACCGGGACAGCGCGCGCAGCGCCACCGAACCCTCCGGGCTGTCCACGTACGACACCTCGCCCACCCGGTGCACGTTGAACGTCAGCCGGATGCCGTTGACGTCGAGCACGACCCGCTCGTCGCCGGCCCGCACCACCACCGTCTCGGGGTAGTCGGCCGCCACCGGCGCGTGGCCCAGCCCGGCCAGGTCGAGCTCTTCAGGGTCCACTGTGCGCACCCACCAGCCGGCCAGCTCGCCGTGGCGGTTCATCCGGTAGCCGACCTCAACCGGGCCGGCCGGGCCGTCGTACACGGCGGTCTGGGACCCCGACGGCACGTTGCGCCAGCCCGACGGCACCGCGCCGAGCACCGGTGCGGTGGCCCGCCGGTCGGCCGCCCCGGCCAGGGCGGCGGCCAGGCAGGACAGGCGTACGGCGTCGACGGCCGACAACAGCGGGGCGAACACCTCGGGCCGCCGGTCCAGGAAGCCGGTGTCCACGTCGCCGGTGCGGAACGCGTGGTGGCGCAGGGCCCGCACCAGCAGGTCGCGGTTGGAGGCGACGCCGTGCAGCTGGGTCCGGGTCAGCGCCGAGGCCAGCATGCGGGCCGCCTCCTGCCGGGTGGGCGCCCAGGCGACCAGCTTGGCCAGCGTGGAGTCCTGGTGCACGCCGACCACCGAGCCGCTTTCGACACCGGCGTCGAGCCGCAGGCCGGGCGCGGGCAGCGGGCGGAACCGGCCGGCCACGTCGGGCACGGCGAACCGGTGCACGGTGCCGGCGGCGGGCAGCCACGCGTACGCCGGGTCCTCGGCGCACAGGCGCACCTCGATCGCGTGGCCGCGGATCGGCGGCGGGCCCGGCATGGGCAGGCTGCCGCCCTCGGCGACCAGCAATTGCAGGCGTACGAGGTCATAGCCCGAGACGCACTCGGTGACCGCGTGCTCGGCCTGCAGCGTCGGGGTGAGCTCGAGGAACCAGAAGTCGCCGTTCGTGTCGAGCAGGAACTCAACCGCGCCCGCGCCCACGTAGCCCAGCGCCCGCACCGAGACGATCGCCGCCCGGCACAACTCCTCGCGCAGCCCGGGGTCGACGGCCGGCGACGGCGTCTCCTCGACGATCTTCTGATAGCGGCGCTGGATCGAGCACTCGCGCTCACCGAACGGGACGACCGCGCCGTGCTCGTCGGCCAGGATCGGCACCTCGATGTGCCGCACGTCCTCCACGTACGGCTCGCAGTAGACCTCGCCACCCACCTCGCGCCGGGTCGTGGCCAGCGCCTCGGCCAGCGTCGCGGCGTCCCGCACGACCCGCAGGCCGGCCCCGCCGAGCCCGGTGTCCGGCTTGATCAGCACGGGGAAGCCGGGCACCTCGTCCGGGTCGGTGAAGCTGGGCAGCACCGGCACCCGGGCCTCGGCCACCTGGGCCTTGGTCTCCTGCTTGCTGCGCAGCACGCCCAGCGTCTTGGCCGGGGCGCCGACCCAGATCAGGCCGGCGTCGGCCACCGCCGCCGCGAAGTCCGGGTCCTCGGCCAGCTCGCCGATGCCCGGGTGGATGGCGTTGGCGCCGGACCGCTGGGCGGCCGTGATGATCAGGTCGCCGCGCAGGTACGACGAGCGGGGTGTGCCGCCGTCGATGCGTACGGCGTAGTCCGCCTCGCCGACGTGCGGGTCGTCGGAGTCGGCGGCGGAGTAGACGGCGACCGTCTCGATGCCGACCAGGCGGCAGGTGGCGAACACCCGGCGCGCCGTCTCGCCGCGGTCGGCCACCAGAAGCCGTCGGATCACTGGTCCACCTTTCCGGATCTGAACACGCCGACGTGCCCGGCGCCCTCGACGGCCGCGCTGTGCACGGCGGAGAGGCAGAGCCCGAGCACGGTACGCGTGTCGCGGGGGTCGATGACGCCGTCGTCGTCGCCGTTCGCCAGCGGGCCGTCGGCGGGCCAGCGGAATGCGAAGCGGGGGTCGCCGGTGCGCCCGGTGTTGAGGGCGAGCAGGGGCACGGTGGAATGGGCCAGCGCGTCGACCGCGCCCGAGCCAAGGGCGCCGGTGTCACCGGGCCGGATCAGCAGCAGCGAGGTGTCGGTGGCGTTGGCCAGCTGGATGAAGTGCACCGCCTTCTGGGTGTCGGCCGCGGACTGCGGGCCGCCCGAGGTGGACAACACCCCGACCGGGTAGCCGTGCAGCTCACCCCAGCCGGCCAGCACGGCGGCGCCGACGGCCGGCTTGAACTCGTCGAAGTCGCTGGCGTCGAGGATCCGGGCCAGCACCTCGCGCGGCTCGACCAGGGCGGGCCGGCCGGCGCCGGCCAGGGCGAGCAGGTCCTCGGCGTCGTACTTGGGCTCGGCGGGCGGGAAGCTGCGTGGCTGCGGGCCGCATTTGCGCCAGTTCAGACGCCGTACGCACTGACGGGCCAGCCGCAGGGCGTCGCGCTCGTCCTCGGCCAGCTGATCGGCCCGGGGCAGGCTCTTGGCGTGCCCCCGGACCAGGATCGTGTAGTCCGACAGGGCGGGCAGGTAGGCGGCGTCGCCGCTGGTGGGCCCGAAGACCACGCCGACGGTGGGAACCCGGGCGCCGGCCAGGCGGCTCAGGTCGCGGGCGACCCCACCGCCCGGTGGCGAGCCGTTGGTGGTGGTCTCGGCGGCCGACTCGACCAGGTTGACCAGCGGCAGGCGGTTGGCCGCGGCGATGCGCACGGCCCGGCGGATCTTCTCGACCGCGTACGGGTTGACCGAGGTTCCCTCGACGGTGGGGTCGGTCGCGATGATCATGCACTCGGCCGCCTCGACCACGCCGATGCCGGTGACCACGCCCGCGCCCACGGCGAACTCGGTGCCCCAGCCGCAGACCGGCGACAGCTCCAGGAACGGGGCGTCCTGGTCGAGCAGCATCTCGACGCGTTCCCGGGGCAGCAGCTTGCCGCGGGCGTGATGCCGGGTTACCGCACGCTCGCCACCGCCGGCGCGCGCCTCCTCGATGGCCGCCTCGAGCCGTTCCAGCCGGTCGAGGGTGGTGTTGCGGCCCTCCAGGTAGCCGGGCGTGCGCGCGTCGATGGCGGTGTCGAGCACGGTCACGTCGGAACCCCGATGCGCTGTACGCCCCCCACCATGTTCAAAGCCGCGCCCTCTCGTATCCGCCGGTGCCTCTCGACCACCTCCGTAACGAGTGGTCGAGCGGGTGCGACACGGATGCAAATGCGGCTGGTTTGTACCCTTTTAGGAGGTTCGGTACGCATTTTTAGGGGCCGCCCCGGTGGGACGGCCCCTGAGAGATCAGGTGGGGTCAGACGCGGGCGCGCCGCGCCAGACGCTCGGGGTCCAGGATGATCACGCTCTTGCCGTCGAGCCGCAGCCAGGCCCGGGAGGCGAAGTCGGCCAGGGCCTTGTTCACCGTCTCGCGGGACGCCCCGACGAGCTGCGCCAGCTCCTCCTGGGTGAGGTCGTGCGTCACCCGCAACACGCCGCCGTCACGCGTGCCGAACCGGCCCGCCATCTGCAGCAGGTTCTTGGCCACGCGGCCGGGCACGTCTGTGAAGATCAGGTCGGCCAGGGCGTCGTTGGTGCGCCGGAGCCGGCGGGCGAGCACCCGCAGCAGCTGCTCGGCGATCTCGGGCCGGTTGTTGAGCCACGGCCGCAGCGACGTCTTCTTGAGCCGGGCCAGCCGGGCGTCGGTCACCGCGGTCGCGGTGGCCGTGCGCGGGCCGGGGTCGAACAGCGAGAGCTCGCCCACCATGTCGGACGGGCCCATGATCGAGACGAGGTTCTGCCGGCCGTCGGCGGCGCGGCGTCCCAGCTTGATCTTCCCGGACAGCACGATATACAGGCTGTCACCGGCCTCGCCCTCGTTGAACAGGACGTCGCCCTTGCGGACCTCGACCGTGTCCATCTCTTTGGCGAGCGCCTCGGCGGCCTCCGGGTCAACGCCCTGGAAGATCCCGCTGCGCGCCAGTACCTCATCCATCGCCGCACCTCCGAACACGCGCAACGCCTGCGCTCGATCAGTCTAGGCGCACGCGGGCAAGAATCGGGCGGGCACCCCTTGATCCAGATACCGCAGGGTAACCGGCCCGGCCGTGACGGGCAGTATTTTCCGTCGCCGAGTGTGGTCGACGACCAGCCTTTCGACGGTTCTTCCGCGTAGCCACCTGAAGGTATCGTCGCCGTCGATGAATTCCCACCCCTCGCATCGAGGACCAGGCATTTTCGGGCGGCCTGTCCTTACTGTCGCTATTGTCCTGGCGGTTCTGGCCGCCGTCGGTGTCGGAAGTGTCGCCTTTGCGAACCGCGACCGCGGCTCCTCGGAGGTGACCTGGGCCGACCCGACCACTCCGGCCTCCGCGCCGCCGGCGTCGCCCGCGGCTTCCTCCCCTGCCGCGCGCGAGGAATCGGGTGTCAGCACCGTCACACTCTCGGCCACCGGCGACATCATGATGAGCAATGCGCCCGGCCGCATGCCGCCGCGCGACGGGGCGGGCTTCTTCGACTCGGTGAAAGAGGCGCTCGCCTCCGACCTGGTCATGGGCAACCTGGAGCAGCCGCTCACGGCCGACACCGGCACCTCCAAATGCGGGGCGGCGGCGACCAACTGCTTCGCCTTCCGCTCGCCGACGTCGTACGCCAAGCACCTCAAGGACGGCGGCTTCGACCTGGTCAACACGGCCAACAACCACTCCAAGGACTTCGGTACGCAGGGCGCCCGCAACACCCGGGCGGTGCTCGACGAGACCGGCATCAAGGCCACCGGCAACACCGACGAGATCACGGTGACCGAGGTCAACGGGATCAAGGTCGCGGTGGTCGGGTTCTCCTCGTACGCGGGGGCCAACAGCCTGATCGACCTCGACCAGGCCCGGTCGGTGGTCGAAGCGGCCAAGGGCGAGGCCGACCTGGTCGTGGTGCAGGTGCACATGGGGGCCGAGGGGGCCGACCAGCAGCACGTGAAGCCGGGCACCGAGACGTTCTTCGGCGAGAACCGGGGCGACCCGATGAAGTTCAGCCGGGCGGTGATCGACGCCGGGGCCGACCTGGTCGTCGGGCACGGGCCGCACGTGCTGCGGGGCATGGAGTTCTACAAGGGCAAGCTCATCGCGTACAGCCTGGGGAACTTCGCCGGGGGCGGGCGCACGCTGTCGCGGACGGGAGTGCTCAAGTACGGCGGGATCCTGCACGTGACGCTGCGGAAGGACGGGTCGTACGAGGGCGGGAAGTTGCTCTCGACGTACATGAACTCCAACGGCCTGCCGACCCGGGACGAGTCGAACGAGCAGGGCCGCAAGCTGGTGGCCCAGCTGAGCAAGGCCGACTTCCCCGAGACGGGTCCCTCGTTCGGGGCCGACGGGTCGATCGAGCCGTAGTCGCGCCCGAAAATCTTGTCGCAGGGGCGACGTACTCTTTAGCGGTGACTCTGGTGGGGCGGTCGGTCAAGCGGTTCGCGGCGGAGACGCCCATCGGGCGCAAGCGGCGCGCCCGCAAGATGGCCCGCGAGCTGGCCGACACGCATCCCGACGCGCACTGCGAGCTCGATTTCACCACCCCGCTCGAGCTGGCGGTGGCCACGATCCTGTCGGCGCAGACCACCGACGTCCGGGTCAACCAGGTCACCCCGACGCTGTTCAAGCTCTATCAGTCGGCCGCCGACTACGCCGGGGCCGACCGCACGGCGCTCGAGACTCTGCTCAAGCCCACCGGCTTCTTCCGGGCCAAGACCGACTCGCTGATCAAGCTCGGGCAAGCGCTGCTCGATCGGCACGACGGCGTCCTGCCCTCGACGCTCGACGAGCTGGTGGCCCTGCCCGGCATCGGGCGCAAGACGGCCAACGTCATCCTCGGCAACGCGTTCGGCGTTCCCGGCATCACTGTCGACACCCACTTCCGGCGGCTCACCAACCGCTTCGGCTGGGTCGCCGAGGACGACCCGGTGAAGATCGAGTTCCTGGTGGCCGACCTGATCGAGAAGCGCGACTGGACCATGCTGTCGCACCGGGTGATCTTCCATGGGCGGCGGGTGTGCCACGCGCGCAAGCCGGCCTGCGGGGCGTGCACGCTGGCCGCCATGTGCCCGTCGTACGGCACCGGCCCGACCGAGGCGGCGGCCGCGGCCAAGCTGCTCAAGGGGCCGCGGGCGCGCGAGCTGGCCGTCGCCGCCGGGGTTGACCCGGCGCTGGTGCCGGCGGCCGCGGTGGCCGCGCCGGAGGCCCCGTGAACCAGGCCGTTCGCTGTGGGCAGGCCGCCGCGGCGGGGAAACCGGCCCGTTCCCGGCTGACGCGGCTGCTGGTGGCGCCGATGGTTCTGGTGCTGGCGGCTGCGTTGGCGGCCTGCGGCGACGACGAGCCGGCCATCGCCTCGCCGTTCACCGGGTGCGGCTCGCTGACCGAGCCACCGGCGGCGGCCGCGACCGACCTGCCCGATCTCCAGCTGCCCTGCTTCACCGGCGATGACGAAGTCTCGTTGCGCTCGCTGCGCGGGCCCGCGGTGATCAACATCTGGGCGTCGTGGTGCGAGCCGTGCCGCACCGAGCTGCCGGTCATGCAGGGCCTGGCCGACAAGGCCGAGGGCCGGGTCACGGTGCTCGGCGTCGACTCCGGCGACAAGCGCGACAAGGGCGCCGACTTCGCCACCGACAAGGGCGTCCGCATGCCGACGCTGTTCGACGAGAAGGGCGCGCTGCTCAACAATCTCGGCCGCATCAACCTGCCGGTGACCGTCTTCGTCGACTCGTCTGGCAAGTCCTACGTTCACCCGCTGCCGCTGGACGCGCGCGGCTTGTCCGAGCAACTGCGCAAGCACACCGGCGTGACGGTGACCCCGTGACCGAGGGCCGGTTGCTGCGGCGGCCCGACGGCTTGCCGTCGTGGTTCGAGCCCCTGCTGAGCCGGGTGGCCGGCAGCCGTACCGAAGACTTCACCCCGTTGCGGGCGCCGGCCCACGGCGGCCGGTCCAGCGCGGTGCTGGTGCTGCTCGGCGAGAGCGAACCGGCCGCCGGCACTCCGGGCGGGCCCGACCTGCTCGTGCTGCAACGCGCGGCGACCATGCGCAACCACGCCGGCCAGCCCGCGTTCCCCGGCGGCGGCACCGACCCTGAGGATGCCGACGCCGTGGCCACCGCCCTGCGCGAGGCCAACGAAGAGGTCGGTCTCGACCCGTCCAGCGCCGAGGCCCTGGCCCTGCTGCCCGAGCTGTACATCCCGGTCAGCTCGTTCGTCGTCACACCCGTTCTGGCCTGGTGGCGGCGACCCCATCCGGTGAGCCCGTTGCAGGCGGCCGAGGTCGCGCACGTGGCCCGGCTGCCGATCAGTGAACTGGTCGACCCGGGAAACCGTATCCGGGTACGCCATCCCAGCGGCTGGGTCAGTCCCGCCTTCCAGGTGCGCGGGATGCTGGTGTGGGGGTTCACGGCAGGGGTGATCTCGAGGGTGCTCGACATGGGTGGCTGGACGCAGCCGTGGGAACCTGGCCCGCTGGTCGAGCTGCCCGAGGCGAGCGCCCCGGTGCCCGCCACCCGCGGCGGCGCGCCCGACGAGGTGTTGCCGTGATCCGCCGGTGGTCCCCGACTTCTACTCTGGGTGAGTGTCCGTGGTCGATGCCATCCTGATCCTGCTCATGCTGGTCTTCGCGATCAGCGGCTACCGCCAGGGCTTCGTCATCGGCGCGCTCTCGTTCGGCGGCTTCTTCAGCGGGGTGCTGATCGGCCTGCAGGTCGGTCCGCTGATCGCCGACCGCTTCACCGACCCGACCGCGCGGCTGGTCGTCTCGCTGGTCACCATCTTCGCGGTCGCCGTGCTGGGGCAGACGCTGGCCGGCTGGCTCGGCACCCACCTGCGGCGGGCCATCCAGAGCAAGCCGCTGCAGCGAGTCGACGACGCCGGCGGCGCGGCCGTCTCGCTGGTCGCGGTGCTGCTGGTGGCCTGGCTGATCGCGGTGCCGCTGGGCTCGACGCCGTTCCCCGGCCTCAACTCGGCGGTGCGGAACAGCACGATCCTGGGCGGCATCAACAGCCTGATGCCCGAGCAGGCGCAGGCGCTCTCGGCGGCGCTGAGCGACACCCTCGACACCAGCGGCTTCCCCGCGGTCTTCGGGGGCCTGACGCCCACCAAGGCCAAAGATGTGGCGGCACCCGACCCGAAGCTCAAGGGCTCCCAGATCGTCGCCCGGTCGAAGCGTTCGGTGCTGAAGGTGCTGGGCACGGCCCCCAGCTGTTCCCGGCGCATCGAGGGCACCGGCTTCGTCTACGCCGACGAGCGGGTGATGACCAACGCGCACGTGGTCGCCGGCACCCGCGAGACGACGGTCGAGGTGAACGGCCGCCGGCGCGACGCCACGGTCGTCGTCTACGACCCCGACCGCGACCTGGCCGTGCTGTACGTGCCCGGCCTGGGCGCCCCGGTGATGCCGTTCGTGGCCAAGCAGGCGACGACGGGGGCGAGCGCGATCGTGCTGGGCTATCCCCAGGACGGCCCGTACGACGCCCAGTCGGCCCGCATCCGCGACGTCGGCAAGATCACCGGCCCCGACATCTACGACGCCGGCGACGTGACCCGCGAGATCATCACGATCCGCTCCCTGGTCCGCAGCGGCAACTCCGGCGGCCCGCTGATCACCCCCACCGGCCAGGTGCTGGGCGTCATCTTCGCCGCGGCGGCCGACGACAAGAACACGGGGTTCGCCCTCACCGCGAACGAGGCTGCGCCGGTCGCCCAGGCAGGCGAATCCCGGACCCGAGGCGTCCGCACCGGCGACTGCGCCTGACCCGCACACCCGGGCCAGCCCCTCGAACCACACTCACCTGCCGAGTCATGATCGGTGATGAGGATCGGCGGAGAAGGCTCCTCTAAAGTCGTCGGTCATGAGCGTCGCCATCGAGGTCGTCCAGGAAGTCACCGAAGACCTGGTCAAAGCGTTCGGACGGCTCCTGCCCCAGCTGTCGCGATCGGCCCAGCCGCTGGATGGAGCGGCACTGCGCGCCCTCACCGAGTGGCCAGGGAACAGGCTGCTCATCGCGCGGATCGACGACCAGATCGTGGGCACGCTGACTTTGGTCACGTTCCCCATCCCTACTGGTCGGCGGGCCTGGATCGAGGATGTTGTGGTGGACGAGGCAGCCCGCGGTCACGGTGTTGGCGCAGCCCTGACGCAGGCGGCCGTCGAACTCGCCCGAGCCGACGGCGCGCGAACTGTCGACCTGACGTCGCGGCCGACCCGTGCGGCAGCAAACCGGCTCTACGAGAGGCTCGGCTTCCAAGTGCGCGACTCGAAGGTGTATCGACTGGAAAGCTAGCGGCCCCCGACGCCCCCGAGCGGGTGAACCCGGTCAGGTGGTGCCGGCGAAGCGGCGGATGGTGAGGACGGCGGCCACGGCCGAGAGCAGGAACAGAGCTGCGGCGGCCCACCACGCCTGATGTGAGGTGGACTGGGGTGCGGCCAGCGGGGCTGCGCCCGAGCCGGGGTCGTTCTGGGGCTTCAGCGGGGTCAGCCCTTGCGTCGTGCCGTCGGGGGCCGAGAGAGCCTGGCCCGGGGCGGGGGCGCTGCCGAAGCGGGCGATGCCGGGGGACGGGGACGTGTCGAGCGGGTTCTCGAAGACGGGCGGGATCGAGGCGGTCAGGGCGGCCACGGGGTCGACCAGGCCGAAGCCGAAGAGGGGGTCGCGGCCGGCGGCGCCCTTGTCTTTCGCGGTGCGGATGATGCGGTTGATGACCTCGCCGGCCGGCATGTCGGGCCAGCGGGAGCGGATCAGCGCCGCGGTGGCCGAGACCATGGGGGCGGCGAAGCTGGTGCCCTGCACCTTCCAGTAGTCGCCGCCCGCGTTGGCTCCGACCAGCTGGGTGGCGGGGGCGGTGACCACCGTTTCCTTGCCCGTGATCGAACCGGACCACAGGGTGGTGCCGTCGCGTTCCATGCCGGCCACGGCGATCACGCCAGGCTCGCGGGCCGGGTACCAGACCCCGCTGGACGACGACGCGCTGGTGTTGCCGGTGCAGGCGACCACGACGACGTCTTTGGCGAACGCGTAGTCGAGCGCGGCGGCCAGGGCGGCGCTGCTGCCGTTGCCGCCGAGCGACAGGTTGATGACCTTGGCGCCGTGGTCGACCGCCCAGCGCACGCCTTGCGCGACGATCAGCGCGTCGCCGTAACGATTGTCTTCATCGAGAACTCGTACGGGCAAGATCTTGGCTTTAGGGGCGATGCCCACGACGCCGGACGTGTCGTCGTTGCGGCCCGCGATGATGCCCGAGACGGTCGTGCCGTGGCCGACCAGGTCGGTGTCGCCGTCACCCTTGTCGTCGACCAGGTCGAGGCCGGTGAGCACCTGACCCTGCAGGTCGGGGTGGTCGGAGTCGACGCCGGAGTCGATGACCGCGACCGTCACCCCGGAGCCGCTGGAATACGTCCAGGCCTCGGCGATGTCGAGAGTGTCCAGATGCCACTCGTCGGCCCGGACGGAGTCACCCTTGAGCGGACTGGGTTCGGCGAGCGTGACGGCGGAGGCCGGGGCGGCGGGCAGGGCCAGCGCGAACAGCCCGGCTGTCGCGGCCGCGGCGAGACGGCGTGCGCGACGCCGCCGCGGCATGACCGGCCGGCCACTCACCCATTCAGCGCTCAAGTTCGCATCGCCATTCTGATCCTGGATGGTCGATGCAGATTACTCCGAAACCGGCCCCAGCGGCTGCTGTCTGTCTATGCCTATCGCACCGCCTGTCTGTTAATTCCGCGCGCATGTCAGTACGGCGCCAGGTGTGCCAACTGAATCAGCCTCACGCCCTCACGCCGAGTGAGCAGACGCCCCCGGCCCGGCGGCATCAGCGCGGGCCGGACGGCGCCGACCAGCGGGCCCTCGTCGGACGGTCCGGACATCACCAGGCCGGGCGCGGACAGTTCGCGCAGCCGCTGGATGACCGGCTCGTAGAGCGCCCGCCCGGCCCCACCGGCCCGCCGGGTCAGGATCAGGTGCAGGCCGACGTCGCGGGCCTGGGGCAGGTATTCCAGCAGCGGGGTGAGCGGGTTGGTCGGGCCGGCCACGACTAGGTCGTAGTCGTCGACCAGCACGAACAGCTCGGGCCCGGTCCACCACGAGCGCTCGCGCAGTTGCTGGGCGGTCACGTCGGGGCCGGGCAGGCGGCGTTCCATGTAGCCGGCCACCGATTGCATGAGCTCGAGTGTTTTCTGCGCCTGAATGCCGTACCCGATGCGGTGTTCCGTCTCGGGCAGGTCCATCAGCGACCGGCGGTAGTCGACCAGGATGATCCGGGCTTCTTCCGGCGCGAAGCGCTGCGTGATCGTGGTGGCCAGCGCGCGCAGGAACGTCGACTTGCCGCACTCGGCGTCGCCGAACAGCAGGAAGTGCGGGTCCGAGGCGAAGTCGATCTCGACCGGCTGCAGGTCGGCCTCGCTGATGCCGATGGGCAGGCGCAGGCCGCCGCTGCGGTGAAGATCCATTTCCGCGTACGGGACCAGGGCCGGAAGCAGCCGGACGCGGGGAGCAGGGGCGCCGTGCCAGTTGGCCGCCACCTCTTTGACCAGATCAGTGGTGTCGGCCAGGGTGCTGAGCTCGGGCCGCACGGTCAGCAGGTGCAGAAACTTGTTCTTGTCGGTCGGGTGCTCGATGATGCCGCGGCCGGCCTTCTCGGGCACGGTCATGGCGGCCCGGCGGTTGACCGTGGAGTCGCTGGGGTCGCCGAGCCGCAGCTCGACGCGGGAGCCGAACAGGTCGCGGATCGCGGGCCGGAAGTCCATCCAGCGCGAGGTGGCGGCGACGACGTGGATGCCGTACGACAGGCCGCGGGTGGCGATGTCGGTGATGACCGGTTCGAGTTCTTCGTACTCTTTGCGGAGCGTGGCCCAGCCGTCGATCACGAGGAACACGTCGCCGAACGGGTCGGTGTCGGTGCCCGGGTTGGCCGGATTGGCTCGGCGCCGGCGGTACGAGGCCATCGAGTCGATGCCCATCGCGCCGAACCTGGCCTCGCGCTCAGCCAGCAAAGTGGACATTTCACCCACCGTACGCCTGACGCCGACCGCGTCGAGACGGCCCGACACTCCGCCGACGTGCGGCAGGTCGCGCAGCGTGCCCAGCGCGCCGCCACCGAAGTCGAGGCAGTAGACCTGCACCTCGGCCGGGGTGTGGGTCAGGGCCAGGCCGCAGATCATCGAGCGCAGCGCGGTCGACTTGCCGCTCAGCGTCGAGCCGACCACCGCGACGTGCCCGGCCGGACCCGAAAGCTGCAGCCACATCACGTCGCGGACCTGCTCGCGCGGCTTGTCGACCAGCGCGATCGGCACCTGCAGGGCGCCGTGCAGCTCGGGGTTGGCGAAGGCCAGACCGCGCACCGGGTCGGCCACCACCGGGCCCAGCAGTTCGTCGAGCGCGGCCGACACGGTCAGCGGCGGCAGCCACACCTGGTGGGCCGGCGGTCCCTGCCCACCGAGGCGGTCGACCATCACGTCGAGCACGCTCTCGCCGGCCGGTGTCTCTTCGGGCGGCGGCTCGACCGGTTTGATCGGCTTGGGCGCCGGGACGTACCGGGTCGAGTACGGCAGCACCTGCGGGTCGGCGCCGGGGCCACCGGCGGCGGCGCGGGCGCCGGCCTTGGCCATCGGTCCCGACACGTACGCCGCCTTGAAGCGCAGCAGCGGCTCGGTGCCGAACTTGAGGTAGCCGTGCCCGGGCGACCTCGGCAACTCGTACGCGTCGGGAACTCCCAGTACGGCGCGCGACTCGAGCGCCGAGAAGGTCCGCAGACCCACGCGGTACGACAGGTGGGTGTCGAGGCCGCGCAGCCGGCCCTCCTCGAGCCGCTGGCTGGCCAGCAGCAGATGCACGCCGAGCGAGCGGCCCAGTCGTCCGATCTGGACGAACAGGTCGATGAAGTCCGGTTTGGCCGACAACAGCTCGGAGAACTCGTCACAGATGACCAGCAGCGACGGCAGCGGCGGCAGGGCGGCGCCCCCGGCCCGCGCCTTCTCGTAGTCGCGCAGGCTGGCGTAGTTGCCTGCTTTGCGCAGCACCTCTTGCCGGCGGATCATCTCGCCGTCGATCGCGTCGACCATGCGGTCGACCAGCGGCAACTCGTCGGCCAGGTTGGTGATCACGGCCGCCGTGTGCGGCAGCCGGTCGAGCGAGGCGAAGGTCGCGCCGCCCTTGAAGTCGATGAGGACGAAGTTCAGCGTCTCGGACGAGTGCGTCGTGGCCAGGGCCAGCACCAATGTGCGCAGCAGCTCGGACTTGCCGGAACCGGTGGCCCCGATGAGCAGGCCGTGCGGGCCCATGCCGTCCTGGGCCGACTCTTTGAGGTCGAGCTCGACCGGGGCGCCGTCGGCCCCGACGCCGATCGGCACCCGCAGCTTGTCGCGGTTGGGTCGGGGCATCCAGGCCTGGGCCACGCTGAACGTGTCCGGCTCGCCGATGCCGAGCAGGTCGGACAGGCCCATCTCGGCCGCCAGCGGGGTGTCGGCCGACTTCGACATGGCGGCCAGCCGCAGCGGGGACAGCCGGCGGGCGACCGCCTCGGCCTGCTCGACGCTGAGTCTGTCCGGCGTGCCGACCTCGGCCTCGTGCTCCATCGAATAGGTGTTGAGCACCCGCCGGCCGCCGTGCTGGGCCACCTCGAGCACCAGCAGCGACCGGTCGAGCAGGCGCGGCGGCTGCTCGTCGAGATCGAGGACGGTGACACCGTCGATGCCGTCGTCGAGCTGGGTGGCGCCGCGCAGTCCGGCCCCGTCGAGCACGATCACCACGTGCGGCGAGCTGTGCCCGCCGGAACCGAACCGCGGGCGGTTGCCGATCACGTCTTCCAGCAGCTGTTCCAGCTCTTGGCCGGTGCTGGCGACCAGCCGCACGTGACCGAGCGCGTCGGTGCGGGCCGGGTGCAGGTTGTGTGGCAGCCACTTGGCCCACTCCCAGTCGGAGCGCCTTTCCGGCCCGGCGCAGATCGCCACGATCAGGTCGTCGGGGGCGTGGAAGGTGGCCAGCTGGGTGATCATGGCGCGGGACAGGCCCTGGACGTCGGCCTCGGGGCCGCGCAGGAACACCCGGGCGAAACCGCGCAGCGAGGCGGCGACGGGAAGATCGGGAACTACTGAGTACGCGTCGAGGAAGCGCCGGAGTGCGCCGGCCGTCATCGGCTCGAGCTCGTCGAGCGGCCGGGTCACCGGAGGCAGCAGCGGGGTGGCCAGCGTCTGCGGGCCCACTGCCAGCCGTACGACGCCGAAATCGGGATCGCTGGTGCGCCTCTCCCACACCCGGTGGCTGCCGGCCGTCGACCACAGCTTGGTCGGGTCGGGGTGGCGGTAGAGCAGGCCGACGCGCTGCTTGCGGGCCGTCTCACGAACACGTTTGCGCAGGCCGGACAGGTGCCGCAGGTATTCGCGGCGGGCCGCCATCATCTCGGCCTTCTTGGGCGAGCCGTTCGAACCGAAGCTGGTCGCCATCATCGCGATCGACGAAACGCCGAACAGGCCACCGATCACATAGGAGTAGGCGCCGCCGCGGCCCTGACCCATCATCATCGCCATCGCGACCGAGCCGCCCAGCATGGGCAGCGCCATCATGGCCTGCTGCCAGCGGCCGCCCGTGGCCTGCGGGATCTCGGGCGGCGGCTCGACAGCGATCTCTCCGGTCGGAATCTCCGGCGCGGGCCGCCGGGCCGACCGTTTGATCACCACCGTGCTCATGCCGCGTTATATCCCTTTCGTCCACAAGGGTGTGATGGTCACTCCCTGTGCGCGGGTCCGTCGCCGGACGTCGCGTCGGCCCCATGGTAGGTAAAGTCTGCTCGCGTTCGCAGCCTCGTCACCTTCGATGGCATATGCGACGCTCGACGGGGGAGGCGATCCATGAGCATCGGTCTGGCGCGGGTGACCATCAGCGCGCCGCAGCGCCGCATCGACGTGGCGCTGCCCGAACACGTGCCCCTGGCCGAACTGCTGCCTGAGGTGCTGCGACACGCTGGCGAAGGCCTGGCCGACGACGGCGAGAAGCACGGCGGGTGGGTGCTGCGGCGTACGGACGGGGTCGCGCTCGCCACCGCCCAGGGTCTTTTCCCGCAGGGCGTACGCGATGGCGAGATCCTGCATCTGGTGCCCGCCCACGACGAGTGGCCCGAGCTCGAGTACGACGACGTGGTCGAGGCCATCGCCGAGGGCGCGCGCCGCCGCGGCAGCGCTTGGACGCCGTCCTCCACGCGAACGGCCACATTGGTCGGCGCGGGTGTCCTTCTCGCTCTCGGCCTGTTCGCGGTGCTCGCCGCCGGGCCATCCTGGAACGGCGCGGCCTTCGCGGGCCTCGGCCTGGCGGTGCTGCTCGCGCTGGCCGGGGTCACTGCTTCCCGCGCGTACGGCGATGCCAGGGCCGGCGCCGCCCTTGGTGCTTACGCCATGCCGTTCGCCTTCGCCGGCGGGGCCGTCCTGGTCGCCACCGACGACCGGGTCGGCGTGGTCGGGCTGCTGCCGTGGCTGGGCGGCTCCGAGCTGCTGGCCGGGTCGGTCGCGCTGCTGCTGATCGCGGCGCTGGGCGCGGTCGGGGTGGCGGCCCGGCTGCGGTTGTTCACGGCGGGCGCGGTGGCCGGCCTCTTCGGCGCGGTCGCGGCCCTGGTCAGCATGGTGACGACGGCCGCCGGCGCGGCCGCGGTGCTGATCTCGATCCTGGTCTGCGGCATCGGCGCGCTGCCGCTGCTGGCCATCCGCTTCGGCAAGATGCCGACCCCGCCGGTCACGCTGCCCACCGGGGCCGAGGCCTCCGAAGGCTTCACGACGGCGAGCACGTCGAGCGCGCTCGACGCGGCCCGCGAACGGCCGGACCGGGCGACCGTCTTCGCGGCCGTGACGCGTACCGAAGAACTGCTGGCCGGCATGCTGCTGGGCCACGCCGTGCTGGCCGTGGGCGCGTTCACCGTCCTGGCCGTCGCGGGCACCCTCTCGGCCCGCATCCTGATCGCGGTGTCGGCGGCGGCCCTGCTGCTGCGCTCGCGGCTGTTCATCACGCTGCGCCAGCGGGTGCCGCTGGTCGTGGGCGGGCTGGCCGGGGTGGCCGCGCTCGGTCTCGACCTGCTGCGTGGCTCGGACCCGGTGATGCTGCTCGGGGTGACCGCCGGGGCCTTGGCTCTCGCGCTGATCACGGTGGTGGCGGGCGCGACCTATTCGCGCAAGCCGCCGTCGCCGTACCTGGGGCGGGCCGCCGACCTGTTCGACACGCTGGTCGTGGTGTCGGTGATCCCGGTGGCGTGCGCGGTCGTCGGCCTGTACGACGCCGTGGGCGACATCAGCCTGTCCTGATCTTCGGTTCCTGCAGCGAGTCGACGTTCTTCCAGCGACATTTCGTCTTACAGCGCCTCGTCGTTCTTACAGCGACCTTGCGTTCTTACAGCGACCTTGCGTTTTTACAGCGACGCGCGGGCGGTCCGGGACCGCCCGCGCGCTCGCGGGGCCGCGCGACGTCGGCGGGCGACGGCGGGGCGCGGCTCTTATCTGTATGTGCGGGCTTGCGTCAGTGCTCGAGGCCCTCGGCCTCGGCGGCCTCCTGGCGCTTGAACGACGCCCGGATCTCTTCCTCCGCCTCGACCCGGCCCGTCCAGGTGGCGCCCTCGACCGACTTGCCCGGCTCGAGGTCCTTGTAGACCGTGAAGAAGTGCTGGATCTCCATCCGGTCGAACTCGCCCAGGTGGTGAATGTCGCGCAGGTGCTCCTGACGCGGGTCTTCGAACGGCACGCAGAGAACCTTGTCGTCGCGGCCCTTCTCGTCGGTCATCCGGTACATGCCGATGGCCCGGGCCCGGATCAGGCAGCCGGGGAAGGTCGGCTCCTGCACCAGCACGAGCGCGTCGAGCGGGTCGCCGTCCTGGCCCAGGGTGCCCTCGATGAAGCCGTAGTCGGCCGGGTACTGAGTCGAGGTGAACAGCGTGCGGTCGAGCCGGATGCGGCCCGTCTTGTGGTCGACCTCGTACTTGTTGCGGTGGCCCTTGGGGATCTCAACCACTACGTCGAAATCCATTTTGTGCTCCCTTGTTCGCCCGCTGAAAGAAACCGGGCCGGGCGAGAACACTGCGGCCGGTCAGGCGGCCGACAGGATCCGCGCGCGACGGTGTGCCGGATGTCGCTAGTCTCCCCTAAGTCTTACGCCGCGCTCTAGGAGGGGCTCGTGGGGAGGCAAGATTCACACGATGGTCCCGGATACGACGGCGTGTCCGAGTCGCATGGCGGCTCTGGAAACGGTAACCCGGCCGAGGGCGTGACGGGTGTCGCTTCGCCCCAAGCCGGTGCGACGGTCGATCTCAGTGGTCACGGGGGTGCACAGGCGTCCCGGCCATCACCCGAACCGGCCGTAGGCGAGGGTCGGGCGACCGTGCCGCCGTCGGCCGTTCGGCCGCCCGGGGTGGCCGGTCGGGCACAGATTGCCGGCGGGAGCGCCCCCCAATCGGGGCAATCACCGCGCGCCGTCGCGAATGGGCCGGAAAATCGGGTCATGCAGCCGCAGACGCCGGCCCGGGACCCCGAGCGAACCCCCGGCGAGAAGACGCGCGACCTGTCGCCGCCGCCCCCCGCACGGGCCACCGGAGGCAGCATCCTGCACGACGGCACCCCCCAGTCATCGCAGCCACCCCACCCGGCGCAGCCGCCCACAGCGCAATCGCATCGTGGAGCGCAAGCCCAGCCGCCAGCTGCTCCGCTCGTGCAGCCACCGGCAGCGCAGTACGGAGCGAAAGCTCAGTCAACGGCGCAGCCGCAGCGTGGAGCGCAAGGGCAGCCGCCAGATGCTTCGCATCCGCAGCCCGCGGCACAGGGGCAACCGCCGACCGCGCAATCGCAGCGTGGGGCGCAGGGGCAGCCGCCGTTCGTGCAGCCGCCGCAGTCCCAGCCGCCGATGGCGTCACAGGCGCAGCCGTGGACTTCGTCGGCGCAACCGGCGCAAGCGTCGTTCGGGCCGCGGTCGCAGCCGGCCGGGCTACCCGCGGCGCCGCAGCCAGCAGCGGAGGAGCGGGCTCAAGGCGCTTGGGCCACCGCGCCTGGGTCCCCGGCCGCTGGCGGCACGTATGGGCGGGCTTCGGTTCCGCTGAATACCGTGCGGCCCACATCGCCCGGCCCGGCTGCTTCGGCTGCCGGCCCACTGGCCCTACCGCCCGCCTCTGCGCCGGCGGCATCGCCCGCGTTCCCGCCGGCATTGCCGCCCGCGACAACACCAGCATTTCCGGCGGCGACTTCTGTGGCCGTGCCGCCTGGGCCGGTCGAGGGGCTGTCGGCCTTCCCGCCGGCGGGGCCCTCGGGAGGCGGTTCGGTTGGTGGGCCACCGGCGGGGTCCGCAAGCGGCGGGTCAGCTGGTGGGCTGTCGGCTTCGTCGGCAGGGCCCCCCAGGGGTGGGCCGGTTGGTGCGCTGTCGGAGCTGCCGCCGGTGGGGCCTCCAGGGGGCGGGGCCTCTGCAGGTGCTGACGACGGGATGATGCCCGCAGGCGGCGGAGCCCGGAAGTCCCGTACGAAATTATTTGTAGTTCTTGGCTTGGTTATTGCTCTTGTCGCAGCCGCGGGAGTCGTCGGAATCCTTCGACCCGGTCCGGTCGACAGGTGGCTGTCGTCGGCCGAACCGACCAGCGAGCCGACCCCGGCGCCGACGACGCCCGACCCGTCGCCTACGCCCGTCTTGGCCGCGGCGAACGGTGGGGGAACGGAACTCACCGCCGCGTCCGCGACCAAGGCGATCGACCCGTTGGTCAAGTCGCCCGCGATGGGCACGAAGGTGCACGTCGCGGTGCTGGATGTGACCTCGGGTGACGTTCTCTACTCGCGCAACGCCGACACGATGACCACTCCCGCCTCGACGACGAAGCTGTTGACGGCGGCGGCGGTGCTGGACGCGCGCGGGCCCTCGTACCGGCTCAGCACGCGCGTCGTTGCTGGTAGCGCGCCGGGTGAGGTCGTGCTGATCGGCGGCGGTGACCCCACGCTCGCGACCACCAGGAACACGCTCTTCCCGGGCGCGGCCCGGCTCGATCTGCTCGCGGCGCAGGTCAAGAAGTCGCTGGGCGCCACCAAGCCGACCCGGCTGCTGTACGACACGTCGCTGTTCAGCGGGCCCGAGACGGCCAAGGGCTGGGACTCGAGCGACATCTCGTTCGGGCAGGTCTCACGGATCCAGGCGCTGATGGTCAACGCGGGCCGGGTCAAGCCGATTCACAATGAGTTCGGCGGGGACCCGCGGGCGTCGAATCCGGCCGACGCGGCGGCCAAGGCGTTCGCCAAGATGCTGGGTGTGCCTTCGTCGGCCGTACGCAAGGGGAAGGCGCCCGAGTCGGCGGGGCAACCGCTCGGCGTGGTCCAGTCGCCTCCGATGGTGCAGCTCACTGACTGGATGCTCGAGCAGAGCGACAACACCGCGGCCGAGGTGCTGGGCCGGCAGGTGGCGCTGGCCGGTGGCAAGCCGGGCACGTTCGACGACGCCACCGAGGCGATCGTCGGGCGGATGCGTGACCTGGGGCTGCCGGCCGACGAGGCCGACCTGTACGACGCGAGCGGGCTGTCGCGCAACAACGGGATCAGCCCGACCATGCTCACCCAGCTGCTGTCGCTGGCCGCCTCGGGTCAGCAGCCCGCGCTGAGTGCGATCTTCGGCGGGCTCCCGGTGGCGGGCTGGTCGGGAACGATGCTCAAGCGGTTCGTGACGCCCAAGCCGAATCAGGGCGGGCAGGGCGTCGTACGGGCCAAGACCGGCACGCTGAGCGGGGTCAACACGATGGCCGGAACCCTGACGACGGCCGACGGGCGCCTGCTGGTCTTCGCGATCATGGCGAGCGGTTCCGGGAACGCGATCACGGGGCGGGCGGCGCTCGATGCCGTGGCGGCGAAGCTCGTTTCGTGCGGCTGCTGATCTCAGGGTTTCACCCGAGGATGGCCTGGAATCCCGCGGGTACGGTGGGGTGATGGCGCAGTTCGTTGATTGGGATCTGGCCGCCGCGACCGCCGGCGCGCTGTCGAAATCGGGCCCGACGGTCTCCTACGAGGACGCGATGGCGGTGGTGACCGAGCTGCGGGATCTCACCGACGAGGCGGCCGGCCACGTCGCGGCCTACACGGGCCTGTCCTCGCAGGTCGAGGTGCCGCCGGTCCGCGTGGTCGACCGCAAGGACTGGGCCGCCGTCAACATCGAAGGCCTCAAACAGGTGATCATTCCGCTGGTCACCCGGCTCTCCGGCGACAAGCAGCCGGGCGGGCTGGCCGACGCGATCGGCTCCCGGGTCACCGGCGTGCAGGCCGGCACCATCCTGGCCTACCTGTCCGGCCGCGTGCTGGGGCAGTACGAGGTGTTCTCCGGCAATCCCGGCCAGCTGCTGCTCAACGCGCCCAACATCGTCGAGGTCGAGCGCAAGCTGGGCGCCGACCCGCGCGACTTCCGGCTCTGGGTCTGCCTGCACGAGGTCACCCACCGCACCCAGTTCACCGCCGTCCCGTGGATGCGCGGCTACTTCCTGGGCGAGGTGCAGGCCTTCGTCGACGCCTCGCAGAGCACCGAGCACATTCTCGAGCGGCTGCGCCGGGGCGTGGCCACGCTGTCCGACGCGCTGCGCGACCCCGATTCGCGCTCGTCGGTGCTCGACATCGTGCAGACCCCTGGGCAGAAGGCCGTGCTCGACCGGCTGACCGCGCTGATGACCCTGCTCGAGGGGCACGCCGAGTTCGTGATGGACGGCGTCGGGCCGGACGTGATCCCGAGCGTCGAGTCGATCCGGGCCAAGTTCAACCACCGTCGCGAGAGCGGCAACCCGCTCGAGAAGGCGATCCGGCGGCTGCTCGGCATCGAGGTCAAGATGCGCCAGTACGCCGAGGGCCGCAAGTTCGTGCACGGCGTGGTCGAGCGGGTCGGCATGAACGGCTTCAACAAGATCTTCGACTCGCCGCTGACCCTGCCCCGGCTCGACGAGCTGGGCGACCCGGACGCCTGGGTGGCTCGCGTGCACGGCCCGCAGCCGGCGATCGGCGGGTAAGTGGCCCGCATCCCGCCCGCTGTCGCCACCATCCGGCAGGCCGTTCGGCGGGTGCTGCCAGCCGACGGTCTCGTGCTGGTGGCGTGCTCGGGCGGGGCTGATTCGCTGGCCCTGGCCGCGGCGGCCCGCTTCGTGGGGCGCTCGGTCGGGTTGGTGACCGTGGATCACGGCCTGCAGGACGGCTCGGCCGCGCGGGCCGCCGACGTGGCCGCCTGGGCCTCCGGCGCCGGCTTGTCCCCGGTCATGGTCGAGACGGTCTCGGTGGCCGGGCGGCCGGGCGGTCCCGAGGGGGCGGCGCGAGAGGCCCGGTACGAGGCCTTGAACGCAGCCGCTGAGCGGGCCGGCGCGGTGGCTGTGCTGCTCGGGCACACTCGCGATGATCAGGCCGAGACGGTGTTGCTGGCGCTGGCCCGGGGCGCGGGGCCACGCGGGCTCTCCGGCATGCCCGCGCGCAAGGGGATCTTCGTACGGCCGCTGCTGGACGTGGCCCGGGCCGACACCCGCAAGTCGTGCGCGGCGCTCGGGCTGGCGCCGTGGGAAGACCCGCACAACAGCGATCCGGCTTTCGCACGCTCACGCGTACGCGGTGCGGCTCTGCCGGCGTTGGTCGAGGCTCTGGGCCCAGCGGTGGTGGCCAACCTGGCCCGCTCGGCCGAGCTGATCGCGGCCGACAACGAAGAGCTGGACAGGCTGGCCGGGGCGGCTGCTTCGGTGGACGTCTCCGACCTATCGGCGATGAGCCGGGCGATCCGCCGGCGGGTGCTGCACTCGTGGGCCTTGAGGCTCGGCGCGCCGGGCGGGGCGCTCTCGCACCGGCACGTCGCGGCGCTGGACGCCCTCGTCACGCAGTGGCACGGTCAGGGGCCTGTACACCTGCCGGGCGGCATCCAGGTCGCTCGTGAGCGGGGAGTACTCGTTCGAGTGCCCTGACGGGCTGTGAGAGTTGTCACTCCCCGTGTGCATTCGGCGGACGCCATGGGCGGAACTGCCCGATTCCCTGCGGTTCCGGGCCTCGTGATCACTGACCCGTGCGACGGGCCGCAACCTTCATGCGGCAGGCTGGAGCCATGGCTGATGGCTCCTGGTACGACGCCGACATCGACCACGTGATCATCTCTGAGGAGCAGATCCGGGAAAAGATCGCCGAACTGGCGAAGCAGGTCTCCGCCGACCACGCCGAGGCCGAGGACGGCATTCTGCTGGTCTGCGTGCTCAAGGGCGCTGTCATGTTCATGGCCGACTTCGCGCGCTCGCTGGGCCACTACGGACCGTCGACCGAGATGGAGTTCATGGCCGTCTCCTCGTACGGGCAGGGAACCACCTCGTCCGGCGTGGTGCGCATCCTCAAAGACCTAGACCGGGACATCACCGGCCGGCACGTGGTCGTGGTGGAGGACATCGTCGACTCCGGTCTGACGCTCTCGTGGCTGATGAAATACCTGCAGTCGCGCTCGGCGGCCAGCGTCGAGGTGGTGGCGCTGTTCCGCAAGCCGGACGCCGTGAAGGTGCAGGTGCCGGTCAAGTACGTCGGCTTCGACATCCCGAACGAGTTCGTGGTCGGCTACGGTCTGGACTTCGCCGAGCGCTACCGCGAGCTGCCGTACGTCGGGGTGCTGAAGCCCGAGGTCTACGCCCGTAGCTGAACCGTTTCTCAGCCCCTTCTCAGAATTCAGTCCTTATGGGCGGTTTTGCCACTAAAGCAGGCTGAACGGGCGACGACCGGGAAGTGGCCGGGCAGCGGGCTCACGGGTTCGTAACCGGCACCCACGGTGTACCGTCGAGTGACCGATGGCGCAGTGTCACAAGCGCCGGAGGGGCCGGGAAGATTTCACCGCCACGGTTTCACCACGACAGCGGGGGTATCAGACCGGGGCCGCCGGTGGGCGGCACGTTGAGGTGACCAGGACGCCGATCAGGAGGGTCCGGGCGCTTGGCGCCCGACAACAGTATGGAACGTACGCGTTTCTTCCGCCGCCCGGTGGTCTGGATCATTCTGGTGATCATCGGCGTTATTGCGCTGAGCTCCTTCTTCACCAGTGGTCCGAGCTACCAGCGCGTAGATACCTCGGTGGCGCTCGAGCGCCTGAACCAGCCCGGCATCAAGAAGGTCGTTCAGAAGGACAAGGAGCAGACGCTCCAGATCGACCTCGCCACGCCCGAGCGGTTCGAGGGCAAGCAGACCGACAAGATCGAGACCCAGTACCCGTACGAGGTCACGCAGACGATCTGGAACGAGGTCCAGGAGGCCAAGACGGCCGGCCGGATCACGGGCACGATCAACACGACGGTCTCGGGCGACAACATTCTCTTCAGCCTGCTGATCAACCTGCTGCCGATCGCCATTCTGGTGATCCTGCTGCTGCTGTTCATGTCGCAGATGCAGGGCGGCGGCTCCCGGGTGCTCAACTTCGGCAAGTCCAAGGCGAAGATGATCACCAAGGACACCCCGAAGACGACGTTCGCCGACGTGGCGGGCTCGGAAGAGGCCGTCCAGGAGCTGCACGAGATCAAGGACTTCCTGCAGAACCCGGCGAAGTACCAGGCGCTCGGGGCCAAGATCCCGAAGGGTGTGCTGCTGTTCGGCCCGCCCGGAACGGGTAAGACCCTGCTGGCCCGCGCCGTCGCCGGCGAGGCCGGGGTGCCGTTCTACTCGATCTCGGGTTCCGACTTCGTCGAGATGTTCGTGGGTGTCGGCGCCAGCCGTGTCCGCGACCTGTTCGAGCAGGCCAAGTCGAACGCCCCGGCGATCGTCTTCGTCGACGAGATCGACGCCGTCGGCCGCCACCGCGGCGCCGGCATGGGCGGCGGTCACGACGAGCGCGAGCAGACGCTCAACCAGTTGCTCGTCGAGATGGACGGCTTCGACACCAAGGGCGGGGTCATCCTGATCGCGGCCACCAACCGGCCCGACATCCTCGACCCCGCGCTGCTGCGCCCCGGCCGTTTCGACCGGCAGATCCCGGTCGACAACCCGGACATGGAGGGTCGCAAGCAGATCCTGCGCGTCCACGCCAAGGGCAAGCCGTTCACGCCCGACGTCGACCTCGACTCGGTGGCCCGCCGCACGCCGGGCTTCTCCGGCGCCGACCTGGCCAACGTGATCAACGAGGCCGCGCTGCTGACCGCTCGTAACGAGAAGCGGGCGATCTCCAACGAGTTCCTCGAGGAGTCGATCGACCGCGTCATCGCGGGCCCCGAACGCCGTACGCGGGCGATGAGCGACAACGAGAAGAAGATCACCGCGTACCACGAGGGTGGACACGCGCTAGTGGCGTACGCGCTGCCGCACTCCGCCCCGGTGCACAAGGTGACGATCCTTCCGCGTGGCCGCTCGCTCGGTCACACGCTGGTGCTGCCGACGGAAGACAAGTACACCCAGACCCGGGCCGAGATGATCGACACCCTGGCCTACGCGCTGGGTGGCCGCGCGGCGGAAGAGCTCGTCTTCCACGAGCCCACCACCGGCGCCGGCAACGACATCGAGAAGGCGTCCGGCCTGGCCCGGGCCATGGTGACCCAGTACGGCATGAGCTCCAAGCTCGGTGCGGTCAAGTACGGCACCAGCGGGGACGAGCCGTTCATGGGCCGCAACATGGGCCACGAGCGGGACTACTCCGACTCGGTCGCGGCCGACATCGACGCCGAGGTGCGCGCGCTCATCGAGCTGGCGCACGACGAGGCGTGGGAGATCCTGGTCGAGTACCGGGAC
Organism: Paractinoplanes pyxinae; assembly: GCF_026626335.1. GTDB lineage: Bacteria > Actinomycetota > Actinomycetes > Mycobacteriales > Micromonosporaceae > Actinoplanes > Actinoplanes pyxinae. The sequence continues at coordinate 143,891 of NZ_JAPNTZ010000012.1, forward strand.
GTGCTCGACAGCATGGTTCTCGAGCTGATGGAGAAAGAGACCATCACCCGGGAAGACATGGACCGGATCTGTGCCCGCGTGGTCAAGCGCCCGCCGATGTCGCCGTTCAACGGCTTCGGCAAGCGCCTGCCGTCCGAGGCCCCGCCCGTGCTCACCCCCGCCGAGCGGGAGAAGCTGCGGACTCAGGCCGAGGCGGACGGGCAGATCGCCGTCGGCCCCAACCCGAACGGCAGCAGCCCGGAAGGCGCCAACTGATTTCCGACGACGACGAGCTGGACTATCTCGCCGCCCGGCTGGTCGACGGCAAGCTCACCGGTGCTCCGGTCGAGCAGGCCGTCGACCTCGGGCGGATCGAGAAGGCGGTTCGCGAGATTCTCATCGCGATCGGGGAAGATCCCGATCGCGATGGTCTTGAACGCACCCCGGCCCGGGTGGCCCGGGCGTACGCGGAACTCTTCGCCGGCCTGCGGGTCGACCCGGCCGAGGTGCTGAAGACCAGCTTCGAGGCCGACCACGAAGAGATGGTGCTCGTCCGCGACATCGAAGTGATGAGCATGTGCGAGCACCACCTGCTGCCCTTCAAGGGCGTGGCCCACATCGGTTACATCCCCGGCCCGAACGGCCGCATCACCGGGCTCTCCAAGCTGGCCCGGCTGGTCGAGGTCTACGCCCGGCGGCCGCAGGTGCAGGAGCGGCTGACCTCGCAGATAGCCGACCTGCTGATGGAGAAGCTGGACGCTCGCGGGGCGATAGTGGTGCTCGAGTGCGAGCACCTGTGCATGGAGATGCGAGGCATCCGCAAGGTCGGCGCCCGCACGGTCACCTCGGCGGTCCGCGGCGCCTACCAGACCGACGCCAAGGTCCGCGCCGAGGCGATGGCGCTGATCAACGCCCGCTGACCTTGCCTCAGGCCCGGACCATCCGGTTGGCCAGGGTCGACATCGTGTACGTGCCGATGCCCAGCACCACCTCGAGCGCATTGCGAGTGGTGAAGCCGGCGCTCAGGAAGTCCTTGAGCTCTTCGTCGGGCACTTCGCCCGCGGTCTCGAGCACCCGCATCGTGAAGGTCCAGAGGGCCGCCAGCCGCTCGTCGGCGGGCGGTTTTCCCGTACGCAGGGCAGTGATCAGGGCTGCGTCGGCGTTCAGCGCGCGCAGGCGCCCGGTGTGCATGGCCAGGCACACGCGGCAGCCGTTGCGCGCGGCGATCACCATCACGACCACCTCACGGGCCAGCGGGTCGAGGGTGCTGCCTTCGAAGAGGGCGCTGGCCTGCAGGAAACCGCCCAGCATCTCGGGCGACTCGGCCAGGCGGGCGACCGCGTCGGGCAGGTGGCCGAGGTGCTCGACGGTGTCTTTCATGAGCGGCCGCGAGCCGGTCGGCGCGGATTCGAGGGTGTGCTGAGGGAACATCATTCCTCCGCTAAACTAGTCAACGTGGTTGTCGAAACAGTAAACCAGGTTGTCGAGTTTGCCAATGGCTGACGCCGACCCGCCCGGCTTCGAGCTGCCCCTGCTGCTCTTCGCCGGGTTCCGCTCCCTCATCGACGAACTGCACGCCGAACTGGCCGCGCGCGGCCACACCGAGGTGCGCCCGGTGCACGGCTTCGCCATGCAGGCGATCGGCCCGTACGGCGCCTCAGCCACCGACATCGGCCGGCGCCTAGGAGTCTCGAAACAGGCCGCCGGCAAGACAGTCGACCGCCTGGCCGCCCTCGGCTACGTCGAACGCGCCGACGACCCGTCCGACGCCCGCCGCAAACTGATCCGCCTGACTCCCCACGGCCTCGACATGCTGACCCAGTCAGCCGAAATCTTCGACCGCCTACGGGCCCGCTGGGTGACCACCCTCGGCGCCGAAGGTGTCGCCCAGCTGGAGTCGTCGCTGCGCACGGTCGTGCCCGCGGCCGGCTTCCCGGTCGACGTCCCGGGATGGTTCGGCTGAGGGCTTGTTACCGCGCTTCCAGCAGGGTGCCCAGCACCGCGATGACCACCATGACCGCGAGAATCCCGCCGAGAACCCACCAGGCGGCCGGATGCCCGAAGTTCAGCGTCAGCCCCAGCCCCGACCGCCGAGGCACGAGCAGCCGAGGATCCCGCGGGTCCGAATAGAACCACCCCTGCCACCCGGTCATACATCCACTATCGCTGAGCCCACGTTTTCCACAATCCCGGGCTGTCCACAGGGCACCCGCTCCCGGCTCGCAATTTCGACGACAATGACTGCGGGGGGCTCCCCCTGGGAGCCCGCTTCTAAGGGAACGTTGCACCACCCCTGCTCGTTGGGGGTTGGCAATGTTTGCAGATCATGTGGCCGGCTGGGTGCCGGGTGGCGCCAAGGACACGCAACGGCGCCGGTATTTCGAGTTGCTGGCGCAGGGCATGGGCACGACTGGGGCCTGCCGGGTTGTCGGTGTGGACCGGCGGACCGGCTACCAGTGGCGTCATGCCGACTCGCGCCGTTCTCGTAGGGCCTACCGGTTGGCGAGGCAGCGTGAGCGGCGGGTAGCCGCTGCGGCCGCGGCCGCAGCGGCTGAGGCGGCGAGTTCGCCGCGGTATCTGTCGCGGGCTGTGCGGATCGTGATCGCCGATCGGCTGCTGGCCGGGGCAGCCGGACAGCGATCGCGTCAGAGCTGGGCCGGCCGCGGTGCACGATCAGCCGGGAGGTCCGCCGTAACCGCCACCGCGACGGCAGTTGTCAGCCCTGCACCGCCGCGCAGCAGCATGCCCAGAGCCGCCGGCCTCGGCCCAAGCCCCGCAGACTCGCCGTCAACCAGCCGCTGCACCAGGCAGTGCAAGCCATGCCCGAACAGCGATACAGCCCGCAGCAGATCAGCCGCCGGCTATGCCTAGAACACCTGGAGCAAAGCGAGTGGCACGTGTCCCACGAAACGCTCTACCAGGCCATCTACGTCCGAGGCCGCGGCTCGTTACGCCGCGAACTGGTCGCCGTTCTGCGCACCGGCCGAGCCGTGCGCCGGCCGCACCGCCAGCAGCCAGAACGCCGAGCACGTCCGTGACGCCCTGCTGCACATCGTCGCGACACTGCCGCAGCATCTGAAACGGTCACTGACCTGGGACCAGGGCGTCGAAATGGCATTGCATCACCAGTCCAGCACCGCGACGGGCATGCCGGTCTACTTCTGGGACCCCACTCGCCCTGGCAACGCGGATCCAACGAGAACACCAACGGACTCCTGCGCCGATACCTCCCGAAAGGCACTGACCTCACCCGGCACACACCCGAAGAGTTGGCCGCTGTCGCGGCCGAACTCAACGGTCGCCCACGGATGACCCTCGGCTGGCACACACCAGCCGAGCGTCTGGCTACACTTCTGGACTTCAACGGTGGTGCAACGACCCCCTGAAACCGCCGAGGGTGGGCTCTGCGTTAGGGGCAAAAAGTCCGTCAGGGTTTGATGGCTCGGGTTGCGAAGTAGCCGGGCAGCCAGTCCGCGGTGGCGTCCGAGTGGTGTGGCGCCTCTTCGAAACCGGTGATGATGAAGCTCGCGGCCAGCTGGCCGCCGATCTGCTCGGCCATGCTGTGGCTGTACTCCAGTGGCGCGTCGGCGCCGAAGAGGCGGGCGCGTTCCTCGGCCGGCACGTGCGTGAGGTCGCTGTACGGCAGTTTGTGCCGGACCACCAGCTCGCCTCGCTCGTCCAGTGCCTCGTGGTCGAACAAGTAGAGGTCCGGGTTGAGGAAGCCGCACAGCAGCGTCCCGCCCGGTCGCAGCACCCGGAAGGACTCCCGCCACACCGGGGCGAGCTCGGGGACGAACAGGTTCGAGACCGGGTTGAAGACCAGGTCGAACGAGGAATCGGCGAACGCCGACAGGTCGCGCATGTCGCCGAGTACGGTCCGCAGCGGCAGGTTGTCCCGCTGGGCTACCAGCTCGTCCTGCTCGAGCTGGCGAGGCGAGTTGTCCAGCACGGTGACCCGGGCTCCGGCCGCGGCGAGCGTCGGGCCCTGCTGGCCGCCGCCGGAGGCCAGGCACAACACGTCCACGCCGGCCAGGTCGGCGGGGAACCAGGAACGGTCGACGGGTTCGTAGCCGATGAGCACCACCGACCAGTCGCCGGCCCGCGCCCGGGCGACCGTCTCCGCTGAGATCGGCCGCGACCACTCGTTGCCCTGGTCGACCTCCCGGTCCCAGGCCGCGCGGTTGTGGGCGACGGGATCGATCTCCATCCGTACACGCTATCCCGGGGGATACTGGCGGGATGATCGAGAAATTCAATCCCGCTACGGTGCACGAGCCGCCGGGCTATTCGCATGTGACGATCTCGTCGGCCGGGCGGTTGGCTCACCTGGCCGGGCAGTGCCCGCTCGACCTCGACGGAAAAGTGGTGGGGGAGCCGGGGGATTTCGACGCCCAGACCGATCAGGTGATCGCCAACTGCCTGGCCGTGCTGGCGGCGGCGGGGGCTGAGCCAGGCGACGTCGTGCGCTCGGTGATCTATGTGGTCAGTTCGGAGACGGCGGTGCTGGCCTCGGTCTGGGATCGGCTCAACGCGTCGCCGCTGGCGCCTGCGTTCGGCACCGCGTCGACGCTGCTGGGGGTGGCCGCGCTCGGGTTCGGCGGGCAACTGGTCGAAATCGACCTGACGGCCGCGCTGGCCTGACGACCGTTGAAGGGCGCCTCTAATTGAAGAACGAAGCGAGACCCACGCCCATGCAGGTCAGCAGGACGGGGGTGAGGCAGGCTATGGCGCCGACTATCGGCGTACGGTCGACCGGCTCGGGGCCGCCGCCGTAGACGAAGCCGATCGTGACCCAGCCCAGGCCGAAGGCCAGCACGGGCATGCTGAGGCCGCACAGCAGCGCGTACGTGGGCACCGAGCCGGGCGACGCGACCAGGTAGAGCACGATCTGCACGATGAGGACGACCGCGGCGAACGGGCCGTAGATCAACAAGTTGCGGGCCCACGGGCGCCACCGGCGGGCCGGGGCCGTCTCGGTCAGCAGGGCGTCGCCGGCCTCGGCGGTGCGGCGGGCCTGCTGCAGGGCGGTGAGGGCCGCGGCGGGGCTGCCGGAGGCGGTCTGAGCGGCCACCTCCCGGTCGACGGGCTGTGGCATGAGCTCGGCCGGAGGCACCGCCAGCTCGCGGCCCAGCCGGGCCTCCTGGGCCGCCAGCCGGGCCCGTACGACGGAAAGCTCTTGCCTCGCGGCCGTGACCGCCGCCTGGTGTTCGGTGGCGGCCGCGCTCGCCGCCCGGCGGACCGCGTCCAACCGTTGGGCGGCGGCCAGATAGTCGGCCCACGGGCCCGGCGCCGGCGGCGTGGGCTGGGCCGGGATGGCGCCGGTGGCCTGCTGCTGATCGGTCACCGCGGATCACCCGGATCGTCGGTCACGCCGGGATCGAGGAACGGCATGACGGTGAGGGTGCGGTCGTCCCGGCGGTCGTGCAGCAGTGCCCGGTTGGGTCGGGGATGCCAGGCGACCGTACGGCCGATCATGGCCGACACCTCGGCCGGCGGCACGTTGAGGAACAGCAGACCGGACACCTCGTCGTGACCGGCCGCGTCGGCGAACCGGTGGGGATCGCGCCACCAGGAAAGCAGGTGGGCGCCGCGAGCCGGACCCTCACTGAGCAGGGCAGCCAACCCGGTCAGGCCGGCCGGGGAGGCCGCGTCCATCCCGAAGACCACGCGGTAGCCGGGGCGGGCCGGATCGAGCTCGGCGGCGAGACCGGCCGCGTCGACCAGCGTCACCTCTTGGCGATGGCCGATCTCGGCGGCCAGGGCCTCGGCCAGCCGGTCGCCCTCGGCGACGAGCGAGGCAATGACAAAGCGAGCCGTACGGGGCTGGTGGAACGCGGCCACGCTGCGCGCCGCCGCGTCGAGCACCTCGGACGCCGACGCCTGCGACCCGAAGATAGCCAGATGCCGCCCGGGTGTGCTGTCGAGCGGGAAGGCGGCGGTGGTGAGGCCGACGTCGAGCAGGCGGCCGACCAGCGCGGTCGGGGTGGCGCCGCGACCGGCCAGCGCGGCCCGGTACGTCGGGTCGTCGGCCAGGTGCTGATGCGCGTAGCCGGCGAAGATGCGCGGCGGCTGGGACTCGGGGTCGCGGGCGCCCCACAGCCGGTGCCGCAGGTCGCTCAGCAGCTCGTTGTCGGCGTGCGGATCGGGAAAGCGGATGATCCGCTCGTGGCCGCGGGTGGCGCCGCGCGGGCCGCCCAGGCCACCCGCCGTGTTCACCACCGCGGTGCCCAGCGGCAGGCCCGCCGCCGAATCGTTCGCGGGCTCGAGCACGTCACCCCCGCCGGGCAGCGCGATGCGTACGGGGAATTGCCCGAAGAACGAGTCGCGCTTGGCGTAGTGCGCCTCCAGCCCGGCGACGTTCTGGCTGGCCAGCACCAGGTGGATGCCGCACGAGCGACCGGTGCGGGCCAGCGACTCGAGCAGCGTCGTAGCCTCGGTCGCCACCGGGTCGTTGCCGGCCAGCAGCGCCGGGAACTCGTCGATCACGCACAAAATGCGGGGCAGGGGGCGCTTCAGGCCGTCCTCAGCGGCGGCCGCGCGCAACTCCGTCAAGGTGGAGACACCCGCTCGCTCGTACGCCGTGTTGCGCCGTGACATCTCGGCGTTCAATTCCCGCAGTACGGCCAACCCGTACTCGCGGTCGGCCTCGACACCCACGGCGCGGGCCTGCGGCAGCCAGGTGCGGTCACGCTGGGTCGGCACGAACTCGGCGAACGTGACGCCCTCTTTGAAATCGAGCAGGTACAGCGCCAGCTCGGCCGGGCTGTACCGGGCGCACAGGCCGTAGAGCACGTTGACCAGGAAAGCCGTCTTGCCCGCACCGGACCGCCCACCGACCATCCAATGTGGTGTGAGGTCGTTGAAGCGCAGCGCCAGCGGGGTGTCGCCGTCGTGGCCGACAACCGTGCTCAGGCCCTCGCCGGCGTCGCCCGGCCACAGCTGCTCACCCGGTTCGAGCAGCAGATCGGCCAGGGTTACCTGCGTGGCGGCGGCCGAATGGGCGGCCAGCTCGCGGCACACGGCGTCGACCAAATGCGGCGGCGGATCCTCGTCGAGGAAGACCGGGGCGTTGAGCCACGACACGTCGCTCGTGGAGCCATAGGTAGCCCCCGGCGGGTCACCGATCACCGCGTACGGATTGCGGACCGAAACCATTGTCGTACGAGGTAGAGGCGCCTGGGTGGTCTCGGCCGTCAGTGGCGGGGGCGGCCAGCCCGCCACGATCAGGTGCAGGCCGGAATCGGGGCCCTGCTGGGCGAGCGCGGCGATGCGGCGCAACTCTTCGCCCTCGGTCAGCTCGGGCAGGCTCGCGATGACGACCAGCATCATGCGGTCACGCCGGCTACGGCGCGGGGCGGCGCCCCGACCGGGACGCAGCCACTTCTCGGCCTCGGCGAGCACGTCGCGCAGCCCCTGGCGGTCGGTGGCCGGGGGCGACAGCAGACCGGCGTCCTGCAGATCGGCGAAGGGCGCGAAGACCTCGCCGCCGCCGATGCCGTCCACCGCGCGGACGAGCAACGACCCGGCCGGCGCGGCGGCCAGCAGACGCACCAGGATCGACCGGAGCAGACCGAAGACGCGCGAGTCGGTGGCGGTCGCGTCGATCGTCAGGTGACCAGTGCCGAGCAACGGGATGACGGCGGGAAAACGGGCGTCGTCGAGCGGCTGGGCGACGCCGAGACGCACGAACTGGGGCGGGTAGACGCCGCCCAGCGGAGTGTTGGCCGACTGCGCGTCGAGCGGCGACCCGAGCCAGCCGGGGGCGAGCGCGCCCGCGGCGGCCCGCAGCTCTTCGGCCAGCCGGTGCTGCTCGAGCGGGTCGGCGCCGGCGGTCTCGGCATCGAGCGCGGCCGACGCGGCGTCGGTCAGAGCCACCGCCTGCCGGTGCAAAGCGGCAGCCTGCTGGACCCGCAAGGCCGAATCCACCACCGCTCTCACCTCCTGTGTGCGGGTAAAACTTATCCCAGACGGGCCGGGGCATCGCGTTCCCGGTGCCCGGTTCGATGTCCGCGTCGTACGGATCGTCCTGCTCCGGGTGCGGTTGGGGTGACACGTGACCCGAGGCACTACTGTCGTATGTGTGCAGCCGCAGGAGCCCGTGACCGGATCGACGCCCCCGCCGCCGGGGGCCGGGACGCCCGCGGCCGAGCCGGTGGCCAAGCCCCGGAACCGCCGGCTGCGGTTGTGGTTGGCGCTCGGGGCGGGGATTTTGACCCTGCTCTGCCTGGGCGGGATCGGGATCGCCGTGCTGGTCTACGACGACGAAACCAAGATCGAGCGGGCCGAACCGGACGCGGTCGCCGACAGCTTTCTGCGTGCCTATCTCGTCGACCGCGATGACGACCGGGCGTCGCTCTACCAGTGCAAGTCCGGCGGCGACTTCGCAAGCATCGCCGCCTACCGCGCGGACATAGTCAATCGAGAGAAGCAGTTCTCGGTGGGCATCCGTGTTTCTTGGGGCACGATAGCCGTCCAGACGAACGCCGATCGCGCGGAGGCCGAGACCGACCTGGTGAAGACCGCGTCGAAGCAATCGGGCCGCATCACTGACACTTGGCGGCTGAGCCTGGTCGACCAGGACGGTTGGCGCGTCTGCGGAGCGACCGAGGTTCCGTAGGTCATTCCACCCAGAGACGATGCACCAGCACTTCGAGCGTCCGAGGTGCGTGACCGCTCCAACCCCAGCGATACCAGTCGAGTTCGGTTGTCACGCGAGCGCAGATGTCGCCCTGGCTGTTGGTGTGTAGCTCCGTCACCGCGCGAAGCTCGCGTTCCTCGGTGCCGTCGTCGCGCAGGCGGACGACACGGCGTCCGGACAAAGCGGGCGCGTCGAGGGCGGGCACCGGCGTACGTCGCGACGGCTCATCCAGCGAGACCAGCCGCGACGTGATGTCGCCGGTCGGAAGCGAAATGCCGGCCACGCCGTACTCCTCGACCCAGACCCGTTCCACCGGCACGAGCGGTGCGAAGATCTCGGTCTGCTCGGCCTCGGCGCGATACCACTCGCCCTCGGTCATGACCGGCACGTAGGTGCGGCTGCCCTGAACGACCTTCTCGTCGGCCCGAAGGTCCGAGCGCCAGCCATGGCCGGGTAGCCCGATGAGGACGCGCCGCCCGCGCAGCTGTCCCGTCATCGTCGCCGGCGTCGGCACTATCGGCCGGGGCGGGTCGAGCTGCCAGTCGGGGTGCCCGGCGAACGGGTCCGGCTGAGGCTCGCCGGTCATCCCTCGCCGCCCAGCGGGGTGCCCTGCTCGCGCATGAACCGCACGGGATCGATGGCGCCGGCGCTGGACCTGTCGTTGTTCAGGTGGACCTCGAAGTGCAGGTGCGGGCCCGACGAGTTGCCGCTGGTGCCGACGCGGCCGATGATCTCACCGGCCGTGACCTCCTGGCCCTCGTGGACGAACGGCTTCACGATCATGTGGCAGTACCTCGTCATGACGTCCCCGGCGTGCTGGATCTCGACCATCCAACCGCATCCACCCTTGCCCGGGTAGCCGTCGACGTTGCAGGTGCGCCGCCCGCTGTGGTCCTCGTCGCATTTCACCTTGGAGACGATGCCGCTGGCCGCCGCCGTGATCGGGGTCTGCTTCCCGGCGATCAGGTCGACGCCCTGGTGGGTGGGGCGGGACGCGGTACGGAACCCGGAACCGACCACCGCGCCCACCGGACGGGTCCAGCCCGACGCGGCGATCTGCCGGCCGGAGGCGCACACCATCGTCACTGAGTCGCCGGCCGCTCCGGCCGCGCCGTCGGCCAGCTGATTCACGATCTGGGTGGCGAGAGGTTCGTGCTTGGCGTAGGCATCGGGGTAGGCGCTGATCTGCACGCGCTGGGCCGCCCGGGTGAGCGACATCCTCTCCCAGCCCTGGATCGTCTTGAGCTTGTTGTAGAACTTCGTGGCCGCGTACACCGGGTCCCGCACCTGCGTGGGCGAGCCCCAGCCCGAGCTGGGCCGCTGCTGGAAGAGGCCCAGCGAGTCGTGGTCGTTCCGCGTGCCGAGGTTGCCCAGGTTGTTCAGCCGGGACTCCTGCATCGCCGTGGCGACCGCGATGACCCAGGCCCGGGGCGGCATCTTGAGGTCGGCGCCGACGTTGATGATGACCGCCGCGTTTCTGATCTGCTCGGCGCCGTACGGCCGGATCCGGGGCAGCTTGGTGTCCGGGTCGACCGGTCCACCCTTGCCGCAGCCGTAGGACGACGCGTTCAGGCCGTCCTTGTTCTCGTCGGTGAGGCTGCCGACAAAAAGGGCGGTGATGCCACCGCCGCAACACAACAGAGCCAGCGTCGCCACCAGGGCGACGAGCAGAGCTATCTTGCGCGGCCGGGGAATGCTCACGACGACCAGTCGATCCCGTCGACCCGCCAGTGCCCGTCCGGCGCGATGAGACGCAGGCTGAGCTTGCCCGTGTCCATCGTGACGACGGCGTTCACCACTGTCGCACTCACCGGCACCAGGCTCGGCCGGCCGATCACCCGTTCGGCCGGGACGCCGGCCGGGTCGACGCCGTCCAGCTCGTCGGCGAGCTTGGTGGTCGAGTTGGGCAGTAGCTGCGCGCGCCACGCCTTCGGGGTGACGTTCTGGTGGTCGGCCCAGGCCGAGGCGAACGCGTAGGCGACGGCCTCCGGCTTGGCCCGCCCCGGCGTGGTGGACGGGCTCGGCGGCGGATCGGTCTCGAGGACGCTGTCGTCGTCCTTGGGATCGGCGCTCACCACCGGGCCGGGCGACGCCGTGCCGAGTGAGGGCCGGGAGTCGTCACCGTCGGAGAACAGCCGGGCCAGGCCGACGATCGCCAGCACGATGACGCCCAGGACGATGGCTACGCCCCAGCGCGACCGGAAGATTCTGTTGAGGCCGAGTTCGAGGGAACGGGGCATGTGATCACTTGGCCTCGGAACGGATACGGGGGGTGGCCGGTTCCGACGTGGTGCTGCCGGTCTCGGGTCGGTAGATCGCGTACGACGAAGGCTGCTCGGCCACGTCCGGTTCCGTCCAGCCGGTGCCCCGGCGCGGCGGGGTGGCCCGGCTCGCGGTCGGTGCCGTGGTCACCGGCTCGCGGGTGTCATCGCGGGTCGGGCGCTCGCGCACCGGCCGGTCGCTCACGGACTCGTTGCCGTCCGGCCGCGTCGGCCCCGCCGTGCCGCCGCGGGCACCTGTGGTGGCCGGAACGACGTTGCCGCGGTTCGCCGAGTGGGCCGGATCCTCCAGGCGCGCTTCCGGCCTGAGGTTGCTTTGGTCGACGTAGACCGTCCGTCCGCCCTTCGCGACCACCTGGCCACGGTCGTCCACCGAGTCGGCGCCCTCAAGCTTGGAGGCCGAACGCAGATCGCGGAAGAAGTTGCGGTGCCACGAGCCGGTGGCGATCGTGCGAGCGCTGTCCTTACCGCCCAGCTGAGTGATGCGCCGATACGGCCGCAGAAGCAGCCAGCCCACCACGCCGACCAACCAGACGAGGACGACCTGCAGCCAGCCCGGCAGCGTCGCCGTATTCATGATCAAGTCGACGGCGAACAGGTAGATGGCGGCGCCTGTGCCGAAGATGGCGATATTGAAGACAGCAGCGACAACGGCATTGCCGAGTCGCTTGATACCCGCGTTGGCCGGACGCAATAGACCAACAGTTCCGAGGATCGGCGCGGCGATGACCGCCCATCGGAAGATCAGGAAGCCTAGAAGCACGAGGAGCGACGCCGTCAGGTCGAACATCGCGAACATGATCGCGGCCAAGACGGCGATGAAACCGGCACCGACTCGGTCCATGCCGTTGACGCCCTGAAGGTACTGATACGCCTCGGGATCTTCGTTCTTGATCTGCTCAGCGACGCGTTGCCATTGTTCTTTCTTGCCGTCCAGTACACCGTTGCGCGTCGCAGGGTTGGCGCGGATCCGCTCGGCCTCGTCCCATGAAAGCGACCGAGCGTCATAAAGCGCTTCGCCGTACTTCTTGGCGGTCGTGCTGTCGGCCGAGCCGAGCAGGCCGCGAAGCCAGTTGCGGTAAAGCATCGTGTCGGTCGCGGTGTCGCTTGCTCGTACCGCCGGTGGCCGGTTGTCCTCACAGGCGTCGCCGCCGAGGGCACAGTCGGTAGGCTTCTCCGGGCGAGGACCGACGGCGTCATGGACGACGCCAAGGGTCGTGACCAGTGTCTGGTCCGCGATGTTGGCCGAACGAACCGGCCACGTCGCGATCGCGGTGACGATGACCATCACCAGGATCGCCCAGCCCGCGGTGGTGGTTGCAGCGCCCATCTCGGCCTGCCTGGAACGCCACAGGAGGTAGAGGCCGACGACAGCCAGCGTGATGACACCGAAGACGCTGAAGACCTTCTCGTACACGGCTCTGGTGGCCTGGTCGACGAGAGGATCAGCCCAGCCCCACAGCGACGCCGGATTCCAGGCCCGTTCGCGCAGGGCATTGGATGCCCCGATAACAGCGGTTGCCACCATGAACTCGCCATTGGCGATCGTCGTCTCGAATTTATAGTCGGGATCGACGAGCGTTGAGGCGCATCCGCTGTCCAGGTCGTATGTCGTATAGCTGTAGCCGGCGTATCCGTACTGGCTGTACAGGCCCTGAGGACCGTTGCTCTTCGACGATTCCGGGCGCTCGGCGAACCAGCCCGCAAGGCCCGAATCAGGTGTGCTGGGAGTCGGCGGGTTCAGGCAGGTCGCCCGGCTCTCGCCGACTTTCGCCAGTCGCCCCGCGCACCCAGTCGGATCCTGCTGCCACTCCTCGAGGCTGCAGGCACCGCCCGGCGCCCGGGACGGCAGCCCAGCCGGCGCCGCCGAAGCCGCCGGCGCGGCCACCGCCCACGCGATCGACGCCACGACCATGACGGCCATCGTGGCCAGCAGCGCCAACCCGCGACGGACCATCTCAAACCTCCAGGTCGGACGGCAACATCGGGACCGAGGGCGCCGCCTTGGCGGCCGTCGGCGTGGTGTCGAGGTGCTCCAGCAGACCTTCAACGTACGACACGTCGACACGCACCTTCTGCACGCGGCCATCGACGTCCCTCATCACGAACTCGCGGAATCCGAGCCGGGAGGACGACGACGTGTCCACCTGGGACAGCGAGGCCAGCGTCGCCTCGTACCCGTCGTGCACCGGCACCCGCAGCAGCCGCAGCGCCTCCGATGCGATCTCCTGGTCTTCCGCGATGCGGCCCACGAAGACCGTCGAGACCAGGTTCTGCACGTCGAGGCCGAGGATGTCGCGCGGGTTCTGCGAGGCCACCAGCGCCGCGAGGTTCCACTTACGCGAGTCGCGGGCCAGGCGTACGAGGAACGATCGCCCCGACCGCCAGCCCTCCATGAAGTGGGCCTCGTCGAGCCCGACCATCTTGCGCGACGACATCGAGCCGCCGTAGCAGCGCCGCACCGCGAGCCGGTGGGCCGTGTGCAGCATCGGCAGGGCCAGCGATTCTTCGGCCGACCAGTATTCGCGCTCGATCTTAAGGTCGGGCAGCCGCAGGCCGGCCATCGTGATGACGGTCAGCGCCGCGTCCGCCCCGAGCAGGTGCTGCGGCGGCGAGCCGAAGAACAGCAGCGCCAGCGGCATCTCGGCCGTGTCGAGCAGCAGGTTGGCCAGTTCTCGGCCCTCGTCGTCGTCCAAACCCTGCAAGGTGCGGACGACGTCGTCCAGGGTGGACGTCTCTTCGGCCGGCACCTGACGCACGGCGTGCCGCAGCAGCGTCGCCGTGGACGCCTCCTTGGCGACCTGCGGCGGCACCAGCATCGAGCAGATGTCCTGGACGAGCATGCGGCGCTCGGCCCGGGCGTTGGAGACCGCGATCTCGAACTCGCGGTCACCGGCCGGTCCGGTGGCGAACTCCGAGCGTACGGGTGTGGGAATCAACGCGTACGGCGCAAGAGTGCCCTGTTCCGAGCCGGTCAGATTCAGTACGCGCGAGTAGGGCCGCAGTTCCGGCATCTGACACAGCCGGGCGAGCGGGCCGGACGGGTCGAGCAGGGTCACCTGGACGCCCCGGCGCGCGTTCAGGTAGCCCAGCGCGCCCATCAGCGTCGACTTGCCACCGCCGGGCTCGGCCACGAAGACGCCGAGGCCGGAACGCTCGCGCACCTCCATGGGGAAGTGCAGGTCGAGGAAGACCGGCCGGCGGCACGTGCCCGCCGTACGCCCGATCAGGTCGCCCCGCCGGTCGCCCACGGTCGACGCCGCCTGGGGCAGGGCCGCCGCCAGCAGCTTGACCGGCATGCGCCGCACGTAACCCGTGTTGGCGATCGGCTCACCCGGAATGAACTCTCGGGCCAGCTGGTCCTGGTTCTTCGGGTGCTGCAGCGAGATGCGCAGCTCACGGGAGTAGAGCTGGATCAGGCGGCGGGCCCGCTCCAGGCATTCCTCGCGGGTGGCGCCGCCGACCGCGATCCGGTGCCAGCCGTGGGCGCGGGCCGATTCGACCGGCAGGCCGGTGGTCATCTCGTCGCCGATCACCAGCGCCCGCTTGGCCAGGCGCTCGAGTTCGGGCGGGGCGTCGATGCCGTGCTCGGCGTAGTCGAGCTGCTGCGACCGGATCATCCGGAGCCGGTGCTCCAGATTCTTGAACGAGCTGCCCGAGCCGAGGATGTCGATCCGCGAGGACAGCTCCATGGGCCAGGGCAGCCGCTCGTGGAAGTGCATCCACGGCTCGTGCTTCTCGGGAATCTCGAGCGGCTCCATCCGGCCGACGGAGAGCACGGCGACGTGCCTTTCCTCGCCGGTCATCCGGTTCACGAGCTTCACAGTGGAACCGTACGGCGTCCGATATCGCTCCACCTGCTCGGTCAGCGCCAGCAGGTCGCCGGTGTCCCACTGCCCGTTGGTGACCGGCGAGAGCGGCCCGGGCGGGGCCATGCACAGCGCCACCGAGCGGAACAGCAGCCATTCCAGCTCTTGCGGGGTGACCCGGCGGCCGCGCATGCCGAACGCGTTCAGCACCTCGTCGAACTGCTCGACGGCCCGGTTGAGCTTGCGCCGCTCGCCGTCCGAGGTGCCGCGCCCGAAGATCCGCAGAACCCGCTCCGAGAACGTGTCACCGAGCGAGCGCCGCGCGAACGTCACACCCAGGTACGTCTGCCCCTCGGCGTGGTTGACCGAGAGCAGGTGCCGCTGGGCCGCCACCAGGTGGTCGGACCACGAGGTGCCGCCGCGCACGTCGGGCAGCGGCTTGGCCGTGAACGAGTCGACCGTACGGGCCCACTCGTCGGCCGGGAAGGGCCGGTTGGTACGCCGCAGGTGCAACCGGAAGCCGGCCAGGCCCGCGTACTGCTCGGAGATCGCGCTGAGCAGGGCCTCGCGTTCCGCGTCGGGCCGGAACGCCCAGCGCACCTCGGGGAGGTAGTACCAGGCTGTGACCGTGCTCTGGGTGAAGGTCAGGTGGCCGGCGATCTCGCTGATCTCCAGCTCCATGACCGGGTCGCGGTCGTTGAACTTGAGCTTGTTGGGCCGCAGCGCCACCGGCCGGGGCTGCTTGACCTTGTTCTCCCGCTGGGCGGGCAGGTTCTTCTCTTTCTTGCGCTTGGCCGGGGCCTTTTCCTTGCGCTTGGCCGGGGCCCGGTCGGTGGCCGGCACGGGCAGGGGCGCCTCGGCTGGCGGGGCTTGCGGCGCGTACGCCTCCACCGGCCCGGCCTGCGTCGGGGTCGCGGTGGCGCCACCCACCGTCTGCCACAGCGGCGGCGTCGACGCCGGAGCCGGGGCGGCCGGTTCGGCCGGCGTCTGAGGCGAGGGCGGCCAGTTGTCGAAGTCGGGCCAGTCCTCGAAGTCCGGATCGGCGGCCGTGGCGGCGCCGGCGGACTCCTGGAAGTAGTCGGCCTTGGGCCCGATCGGCGCCCGGCTGAACGGCGACGGCGAAACCGGCTCGGGCGTGCCCCAGGGGCCGGCCTGGCCGTTCAGACCGTCCTCGGCGGACGGCGTCGAAGCGACCGGCGGCAAGGAAGTCGAAGCGACCGGCGGCAAGGAAGCAGCGGGCGCCGGAACAGCGGGCGGCGCGGATTCGACGGGCGGCGGAGACGCCGGCGGCATGGCGACCAAGGGCGGCGCGACCGGCGGCTCGTCGACCGGAACCGGCGCCGGAGCGAGCGCGACCGGCTCAGGAGCGACCGGCTCGGGCGTAACCGGCTCGGACACGACCGGCGACGACGCAACCGGCAACGGCGCGACCGGCGATGGCGCGACCGGCGACGGCGCGACCGGTGACGGCGCGACCGGCTCGACCGGAACCGGAGCCGGCCCGGGCGGCGACACCGGCCGGTCGTCGAAGTCGAACCCGAAGTCGAAATCGAGATCCGGATCGGGCTGCGGCTTCGGCCGGGCCTGGGTTTCACCCGGCGGAGTGGCGGCGATCGGCGAAGGCGGAGCGGCCCCGCCGAACAGATCGAGGAACGGCGAATCGATGTCGAGCGCCGTGTCCACCGCCGTCCCGCGCGGCCGCAGCGGCTGCGGCGACTGGAAGACCCCGACCGCGCCGTGCTCCGGCGCGGCCACGAACTCTTCGGAGCCCTCGTCGGCCGAATCTGACGAGGAGTAGTGGTTCGTGCGCACTCCGTTACTCTGCCTGCCCTGCGTGTTGGCATCCGCCCGGGGATGACCGTGCGGAACGGGTCCGGTCATGCGCCATCTCCGTGGGAGCGTGCGAATGAACTGGTCATACCAACTCCTCCCGAACCCGGATGCGAGTGGCGACAAGTCTCGGGTCGCGGCGCTCGACCGCCGGCTCGCGCGTGCGGCGCCAGTCGGTCAGTGCGGTCCGGATGACGACCCGGGCCGGACGGTCGGGGTCGACATGGCGGAACACGTACGACGTGGTGACCATGGCGAGAGCGATCTCCCACGCGGGGAAGGGATCGAACTCGAAGGTCATCAGGTAGTGCAGGAACATGAACAGCGGAACCAGCGCCACGAACATGCCGTACTGCGCGTAGGGCAGGTGAATGGGCAGGGTGTAACCGGGGGGGCCCAGATAGACGAGCCGCGCCCGGTAGATGTCGTCGTCGGTCCGAAGCCGCATCTCAGTTGAAGATCAGCTTGATCAGGGCGTCGCCGACGAAGAACAGGGTCGCGGCGCCGGCGATGAAGGCCAGGCCCACGATGGCGATGGCCGAGCTCGTCAGCACCTTCGAGATCTCGCCCCGGCTCGCCCGGCCGATGAAGATCACGCCGAGGACGGCGAGCAGGATCGGTGCGATGTTGCTGGCGAAGAAGGTGACGATGCCTTCGGTGTTGATGCCCTTGGGTTCGGGCGCGGCTAGCGTGGCCTGCTGAAGCACGGCCGCGGCCTGCGTGGCGAGCTCAGTGGCGATCATCGGTAAACCTCCCCGTGCCCGGCTAGGGGGTTCCGGGCACGCTGCAGTTGTGAAGCTTCACGGCATCGCCCATATCGTGCTACTTCCCACCCTGCGCGTCGAGTGAGCCGTTCGGGCATTGCCATGCTCGTCTGCTCTCTCCGGTTCCTGCAAATGATGCCTAGTTCCGAAGAGTACGGCCCGCCGTTCTTGGCTACAAGCGTCCGAAACGTTACGCAAGGTGATGGCGTGCGTGAAATTGAGTTACGGGCCATCGTACGCACGTGCGACAACCCCGCCCGCCGTACCCTCGGTCCGTGACGACGGAGCGGACGGATGCGCAGGTCGCGGGGCGGGCACTGATGCATATGGATCACCCGGTCGTGATGGGCATCCTGAACGTCACGCCCGATTCCTTCTCGGACGGCGGGAAATACACGGACGTGGACGCCGCCGTCCGGCACGGCATCGAGTTGCATCGGGCGGGCGCGGACATCGTGGACGTGGGCGGCGAGTCGACCCGCCCCGGGGCTGAGCGCGTCGACGCCGAGACCGAGATCGCGCGGGTCGTGCCGGTCATCGCCGAGCTGGCCCGGGCCGGTGTGCCGCTGAGCATCGACACCACCCGGGCCGCGGTCGCCCTGGCCGCCCTGGAGGCGGGCGCGTCGGTGATCAACGACGTGTCGGGCGGGCTGGCCGACCGGGGCATGGCCGGCGTCGCGGCCGAGGTCGGCTGCCCCTGGATCCTCATGCACTGGCGGGGGCACTCGCGGCACATGACCGAGCTCGCGGTCTATCGCGACGTCGTTTCCGAGGTACGCGACGAGCTGCTCGAACGCGTCGGCGAGGCCACGGCGGCGGGCGTCGGGGAGTCGCAGATCATCCTCGATCCCGGGCTCGGCTTCGCCAAGACGGCCGAGCACAACTGGGCCCTCAGCGCCCACCTCGACGTGCTCATCGATCTGGGCTACCCGGTCCTCTTCGCCGCCAGCCGCAAGACCTACCTGGGCCGGTTGCTGGCCGGTCCGGACGGCGCCCCGCGGGCGGTCGAGGACCGTGAGGCGGCCACCCTGGCCACGTCGGTTCTGGCCGTGGCGGCCGGGGCCTGGGGCGTACGGGTCCACGACGTGACCGCCACGGCCGACGCGCTCGCCGTCTGGCGCGCGACCGGTTCGCCGCGGCTGCGCACAGTGTCCGCGAATGAGAAGGAGTGAACGGGGTGGAGGGTCGGATCACGCTGACCGGGCTGCGGGTGCGCGGCCGGCACGGCGTCTTCGAGTTCGAGCGCGAGCAGGGCCAGGACTTCGTGATCGACGTGCACCTCGACCTCGATCTGGGGCCGGCCGTGGCCAGCGACCACGTCAACGACACCGTCCACTACGGCGAGCTGGCCGGGCGCCTGGCCGAGATCGTCGGCGGGGAGCCGGTCAATCTCATCGAGACGCTGGCCGATCGGCTGCTGACCGCCTGCCTGGACGATCCGCGCGTCTCGGCGGCCGAGGTCACCGTCCACAAGCCGCAGGCCCCGATCCCGCTCGAGTTCGCCGATGTGGCGGTCACCCTGCGCCGGAGCCGGGCGTGACCCGGGCCGTTCTCTCCCTGGGCAGCAACCTCGGCGACCGGGAGCAGCACCTGCGGGGAGCGGTCGCCGCGCTGCGCGGGGTGGTCGAGCGCTGCTCCGGGATCTACGAGACCCCGCCCTGGGGTGACGCCGACCAACCCTCGTACCTCAATGCGGTCTTGCTCGTCTCGGACCCGGAAGCGGAGCCCCGTGATTGGCTGAAGCGCGCCCAGGCCATCGAAACTGCGGCCGAGCGCGTACGCGATCCGGAGCGCCGCTTCGGCCCGCGGACCCTCGACGTCGACGTCATCACGGTCTGGGACGCTCAGGGCCGGCCGGTGCTCAGCGACGACCCCGGCCTGACCCTGCCGCACCCCCGCGCGTACCTGCGGGCTTTCGTGCTGCGGCCGTGGCTCGACATCCAGCCGGATGCCGTCCTGCCCGGACACGGTCCGGTCGCCGCCTTGCTGGCCACGCCCGAGGTGGCGGGCGACCTCGCCGGTCTGACGGCCCGACCCGATCTCGCACTAGAGTCGTCTTTGTGAGCAGCAACCCGCAGGCGCCCCAGTCGGACCCGTCGATGCGCCCGACCAGCATCTCCGTGCTGGTGGTCGCGGGCCTGGCCAGTGCCGCCGTGGGTTGGCTGCTGCTCAGCTTCTCGTACTCGACACTGCCCGACCTGCCGTGGTCGCCGGTGATCGTCCTGGCCGTGCTCGCGGTGGCCGAGGGCCTGCTCGCGCAGAACACGGCGGCCCGCATCCAGCGCAAGCCGGGCGCGCCCCGGGTCGACCCGCTCGCGGTCGCCCGCTACGTCGCCCTGGCCAAGGCGTCCTCACTGGTCGGCGCGATCTCGGCCGGGTTCTCGGTGGGCCTGCTGGCCTGGCTGGCCATGGAGCCCACGCAGGCCGCGCACAACGATCTGCCGGTCGCCGTGGGCGGCGCGGTCTCGGCGGCGGCGCTGGTCGGCGCGGCTCTCTGGCTCGAGCGGGCCTGCCGCATCCCCGAGCAGCCCGACTCCAAGGACGAGAACGAGCCGGGTCGACCCACCGGCCTACTCTGAGGCCTGCGACCCACCCCCTGTTTCCGGCCTTGAACTGAGACCGACTCGTATCCGTATGCTCTGGGCGGCGTGCGTCTGATGCCGCACGGTGGGCGCACACGAGGAGGCGCGACGATGGCGTACGACGACTCGACCTACCGTCGGCAGACCGAGGATCCCACCCCGACCGATCCGGCCGCCTACCGGGCCAACACGCTGGCCGCGGCCGAGCAGCGCCGGCGGGCCGAGGAGCTCGACGGCGCCGGCGAGACCACGGCCGACGTGCTGCGCCGGGCCGAGGCCGACGAGGACGGCCGCGACCGGCTCGGCATCCACCTCGGCTGGGAAGTGATCCTGCTGCTGGCCGCAGCGGCGATCGGGTTCCTGCTGTGGCGCCTCGAACCGGACAGCCTGCGCCGCCCCGCCCTCGACGACCTGCTCGTCACCGGCGCCGCGATCGGCCTGCTGGCACTGGGCGCGGGCCTGACCCTGCGGGCCGGCGTGCCCAACCTGGCGCTCGGCCCGATCGCCCTGGCCGCCTCCCTGCAGTACGCCGAGCAGGGCGACCAGGGCCTGGTCAAGGCGATGGTCCCGGCGCTGGTCTTCGCGGCCGCGGGGGCGATCGTGCTCGCCCTGATCGTCCTCGTGCTGCACGTGCCGGGCTGGGCGGCGACGCTCGCGGCCGCCCTCGGGGTGGTCGTCTACGACCAGCTGCGCGTCGCCCCGGTCGCCGTCCAGGGCACCTACGACCCCACTGATCAGGCCTTCTTCCTGTTCGGCGGGTTCGCCGTGCTCGCTGTGCTCGGGGGCGCCCTGGGCACGGTCACGCCGGTGCGGCGCTGGCTGGGCCGTTTGCGTCCGACCGGCGACCCGGCCAGGCGCCGGGGCGCGGTCGTGGGGCCGCCGGTGTTCGGCGCGCTGATTCTGTCCTCGCTCTTCGCGGTGGCCGCGGGCACCCTGCTGGCCACCCAGTCCGACGGGCCGATCGTCCCGGGCACCGGCTTCGAGTGGACGGGCATCGCCCTCGGCCTGGCCATGCTGGCCGGCACCAGCGCGTACGGGCGTCGGGGCGGCCTGTTCGGCACGCTGTTCGCCGTCGCCGCCCTGACGCTGTTTCTCGACTACGCCGACCGGCGCGAGTTCGACATCTCGCTGTTCGCGATCGCCGGCTGTGTCCTGGCGGGCGGCCTGGTCGTGACGCGGCTCGTCGAGACGTACGGGCGGCCGCTGCACCCGGCCGGCCCGGCCGACTGGAACGCCGCCCCGGCCGCCGGCGGCAACAACTGGCAGCCCGATCTGCCCGAGACCTGGTCGACCGCCTCCACGACCCCGCGCGCCGACCGCTGGGACTCCGGTCCCTGGGGTACGGGCACTGGTCAATGACCGTACGCCGGGTCGGCCTATGCTCTTGGTCATGACCTCTCCGAGCTTCGCCGAGCTGGACGCCCTGCCCACCGAGGAGCTGCGCGAGCGCGCCTTCCACCGGGCGCGGGAGCGGCGCGACGTCGGCTTCTTCTGGTCGGTCTTCAAGCACCTGCCCAACGCCGACGAGGCGGCCGAGCTCGACGGCGCGCCCAACTCGATCGGCCCCACGGTCGACGAGGCGTTCGCGCTCTGGCGTGAGCTCGAGGGGCACGGGTACGGCGAGAACGAACCCCTGCTGCGGGCCGCGTTCATCGACTACCTGCAGAAGCACGAAGGTCACTGAGAGTCATCGATAATCGTCGTTTGAAATGAGCCGCGCGCCGGGAAATTAGCGGCGCATGGCTCTCGGTAACCGTTACAAGTCTGCGCCTGGTGCGGGCACGCTGGCCGCGCTCATATTGGTTCTCGTCTTCGGCAGCCCCTGGTATGCCGAATGGGCGATCAAGAACACCAACCCCGAGACGGCCGGCGGCTGGTTCCTCAACCTGCTCGCCTGGCCGCGCTGGTCCTTCGACTCCGACGACTCCCTGCGCGAGATCATCGTCGGCGACCTCAAGGCGATCCTGCTGGTCGTGCTGACCGCGCTGTTCCTCTACCTGCTGCCCGGTTCGCAGCTGGCCCGGGCCCGCGGCACGATCAGCCAGTTCTTCGCCGGCTGGGCCTCCTACGTCTTCGCGGCGGGCTTCGCCGCCCTGTTCACCACGCTGTTCCTGGCCGACCCGTCGCTGGTGTCGGCCTTCCGGGCGGCCAGCAACGGCGCCTCGTACGGGCTCTTCGTCGGCTGGATCGTCGGCCTGGCCACCCTGGGCGGCTACCGAGGAACCCGCTAGCCGATCAGGCCGCGGGACGGCTCTCGCGGCTGTGCTCCTCGAAGAGCCCGGCCCGCGAGACCGTCCCGATGGCCTGACCGTTCTCGACCACGACCACCTCGCTCACGTCAGCCGCCAGCATCGCGGCGAGCGCGTCGTAGAGCGTGCCGCCGGCGTCGACGGTCGGCTTGCCGTCCGCCGTCGCGCCCGCTTGCAACGCCGTACGGATCGGGGTGACCGCGAGCCGTCGGATGCCCCGGTCGGCCCCAACAAAGTCGGCCACCGCCGCGGATGCGGGCCGGCTCAGCAGTTCGGCCGGGGGAGCGTACTGCCGCAAGGTCCCACCCTCGCCCAGCACCGCGATCCGATCGCCCAGCCGCACGGCCTCGTCGATGTCGTGGGTGACCAGCACGATCGTCTTGCGCACGGTGGCCTGCAGCTTGAGGAACTCTTCCTGCAGCCGGCCGCGGGCGATCG
Organism: Paractinoplanes pyxinae; assembly: GCF_026626335.1. Lineage (GTDB taxonomy): Bacteria > Actinomycetota > Actinomycetes > Mycobacteriales > Micromonosporaceae > Actinoplanes > Actinoplanes pyxinae. Next base: position 166,459 of record NZ_JAPNTZ010000012.1, read on the forward strand.
GGTCGACCGCCGAGAACGGCTCGTCCATCAGCAGCACCAGCGGGTCGGCGGCCAGGGCCCGGGCCACGCCCACCCGCTGCCGCTGACCGCCGGAGAGCTCGTGCGGATAGCGCTTGGAGTAGCGGGCCGGATCGAGGCCGACCAGCTCCAGCAGCTCGTCCGAGCGGGCCGCGATCTTCGCCTTGTCCCAGCCCAGCATGCGCGGCACGGTGCCGACGTTCGTGCGGATGTTCTGGTGCGGGAACAGGCCCACGTTCTGGATCACGTAGCCGATGTGCCGCCGCAGCTCGACCGGGTTGCGCTCGAGCACGTTCTGGCCGTCGATGAGGATCCGGCCGTGGGTCGGCTCGATGAGCCGGTTGATCATGCGCAGGATCGTGGACTTGCCGCAGCCGGACGGCCCGATCAGCACGGCCAGTTCGCCGGCGCGCACCTCGAGGCTGAAGTCGCCCACCGCGACCGTGCCGTCGGGGTAGGTCTTGCCGACGTCCTCGAGCGTGATCGAGGCCGCACTCCTGTCGCGCCCAGGCTCGTTGATCGCGGTAGCGTCCACGTATGTCCTTCCTCTCCTGGGACCCGGTGGGTGTTGGGCCACTGGCCGCCCCCGCCGATGACGGGCCGGGAAATCCGTGGTTCTCCTGGCAGTACGTGCGGGACAACGCCGGGGCCCTGGGTGACGCGCTCGAGTTCCACGCGGGCCTGACCGCCCGGGCGGTCCTGCTCGCACTGGTCGTGGCCCTGCCGCTGGCCGTGCTGGCCTACTGGATCAAACCGTTGACCGGCCCCATCCTCGCACTCTCGGGCGTGCTCTACACGATTCCGTCGCTCGCGCTGCTGGCTCTGCTGGCGCCCGCGGTGGGCACGACGACCGACACGTCGGTGCTGATCGCCCTGGTTCTCTATGCGCTGCTGGTTCTCGTACGCAATGCCCTCACCGGCCTCACGCAGGTGCCGGACGAGGTCAGGGACGCGGCGACCGGCATGGGATACGGACGTTTCGGGCGCCTGCTGCGGGTCGAGTTGCCGCTCGCGCTGCCCGGCATCATGACCGGGCTGCGGCTGGCCACCGTCTCCACCGTGGCGCTCGTCACGGTCGGCTCGCTGATCGGGCAGGGCGGCCTGGGCGACCTGATCCTGGGCGGCTTCCGCAACAACTTCTACAAGGCCGAGATCGTCACCGGCTCGGTGCTCTGCCTGGCTCTGGCGCTGGTGCTCGACCTGCTGCTGGCCGGCGTGGGCCGCCTGCTGACGCCCTGGGCGCGCCGGAGGGCGTCATGAACACTCTCTCCGAGGCCATCACCTGGCTCAACGACCCGCTCAACTGGACCAACCCGGGCGGCCTGCTCGAGCGCTTGGGCGAGCACCTGCAGATCAGCTTCTGGGCGGTGCTCATCGGCTGCCTGATCGGCTGGCCCGTGGGCATCTGGCTCGGCCACCGCGGCCGGGGCGGCGCGGGCGTGATCACCTTCGCCAACCTGACCCTCGCCCTGCCCACGCTGGCCCTGCTCACGATCCTGCCGCTGACCCCGCTCGGCTTCGGCAAGCCGCCGGTCGTGGTTGCGCTGGCCGTCTTCGCGATTCCGCCGCTGCTGTCGAACGCCTACACGGGCCTGCGCTCGGTCGACCCCGAGGTGCGGGAGGCGGCCAAGGGCATGGGCCTGTCCGGTTCGCAGGTGCTGTGGCGGGTCGAGCTGCCGCTGGCCGTGCCCTACCTGGCGGCCGGGCTGCGCACCGCCGCCGTTCAGGTGGTCGCGACGACCACGCTGGCCACCTTCGTCAACGGCGGCGGCCTGGGCGAGATCATCAGCGCCGGTTTCGGGCTCGGCATCAGCGTCGGCGGCAACCAGATCGTGGCCGGCGGGATCTTTGTGGTGCTCCTCGCACTTGCCGTCGAGGGCCTCCTCGCGCTCGTGCAACGCCTGGTCACACCCCGTGCGCTGCGGGCCGCGAGGCGCCGCCGGCCCACCGCGGCGGCCCCGGCCGGGTAACGGTCCGGCGTAATCCTGGAAAGTGTCACACCCGGCGGGTAGAGATGGCAGGGCAGGCGGTTCTCCTCCGCCCGTCGGACACGCGGCGCGACCACCCTGATCGCGCCGGGACACAGAAGGCGGCACTATGCGTCGACACCTGATCTTGATGGCCGCCACCGCGACGGCGGCCGTCGTCTCCCTCGCCGGTTGCGGTGACGCCGGCTCCTCCGGCACCGAAGCCCCACCCTCCGCGGCGGCCGGCGCCGGCTGCGCCCCCGTCGCCGGCGACAAGCTCGTCGTGCTCGAGGACGACAAGAAGCTGCAGAACACCGACAACGTCCTGCCCGCGATCAACAAGAAGGCGTCCTCGCCCGAGCTCATCGCCGCGCTCGACAAGGCGTCGGCCGCTCTCGACACCACGAAGCTGATCGCGCTCAACAAGGCGGTCGCGGTCGACCGCAAGTCGTCCCAGGCCGCCGCGGAAGAGTTCGCAGCTGCGAACAATGTCACGGCCGGCATCACCAAGGGCTCCGGCGGTCAGCTCACCATCGGCGCCGCCGACTTCCCCGAGAGCGCCACCCTGGCCCAGCTCTACGGCCTGGCCGCGAAGGCCGCCGGCTACACGGTGAAGGTGCAGACCATCGGCAACCGTGAGCTCTACGAACCCGCGCTCGAAAAGGGCGACCTCGACGTCGTCCCTGAGTACGCGGCCACTCTGGCCACGTTCCTGGCCGGCAAGGTCGAGGGCAAGAACGCCAAAGACCCGTCCTCGCCCGAGCTGCAGACCACGATCACCAACCTCACCGCGCTCGGTGAGAAGCGTGGCCTGGTCTTCGGCAAGCCGTCCGAGGCGCAAGACCAGAACGCGTTCGCGGTGACCACCGCTTTCGCCGACAAGAACGGTCTGAAAACACTGTCCGACCTGGCCGCCAAGTGCTCCGGCGCGGCCACCGTCCTGGGTGGCCCGGCCGAGTGCCCGCAGCGTCCCAAGTGCCAGCAGGGCCTGATCGACACGTACGACTTCAAGGCCGGCAAGTTCAGCAGCCTGGACGCCGGCGGCCCGCTCACGCTGACCGCCCTCAAGACCGGCACGGTGAGCGTCGGCCTGGTGTTCAGCTCCGACCCCGCACTGGCCGCCAGCTGACGAGAATTGTCCGCGATCGCCGGGTTTCAGACCATCTGAAGCCCGGCGCTCGAACAGTTGCTCGATCGGGGAGTCTGGGTAATATCGGCGCCCATGCCGGATCAGGACTCCGTGGCGGGTAACGCACGTCTGCTCCGCGGCCTCAATTGGGCGGGCGTTCTGCTCGCCCCTCTGGCCGCGGCTGTCGTCCTGCTCGGCCAGAGCTCCAACACCGTGCGGTTCGCCGTGCTGCTCATCGCCGTCGCCGTCGTGCTGGTCGGCGCGACCGCGCTGGTACGCAGCGACCCGGTGGTCGGCCGCCTGGACGTCGAAGAGGCGGTGGCCAACCAGGTAGCCACGCTCCGGCGCGAGCTGCGAGCCGAGTTCGCCCCCGCCGGCCCCGGCTTCGCCGCCCCCGCCGGCTCGGTCCACGGCGGCCCGTCCGGCCCCATCCACGGCGGCCCGTCCGGCTCGGTCCACGGCGGCCCGTCCAGCGCCGTCCACGGCGGTCCGTCCGGCTCGGTCCACGGCGGCGGCAGCGTTCACGGCGCCTCGGCCGGCAATCTCCACGGCGGCCCTCCGGGCAACGTCCAAGGCGGCGTTCCCGCCGGGGCCGTGCGCAGTGGGGGAACGCAGCGCGCTTCCGCCGTCGTCGCGCCGCCCCCGCCCGCCGACGAGGAGTCAGGCTTCTTCGCCGACGCCCCGCCCCTCCACCCCGAGGACGACCCGTTCGCCAAGCCGTCCGGCTTCCCCGGCCGCGCGAACGTCCCACCCGCCTACCCGGCCGCGGACCGTCGCGGCGTGGCCGGCTACCAGGGCCCCGATCATCGCGGCGCGGCCGACTACCAGGGTGCGGATGACGGCGGCGTGGCCGGCTACCAGGGTGCCGATCGTCGCGGCGCGGCCGACTACCAAGGTGCGGACGATGGCGGGGCCGGCTACCAGGGTGCCGACTACCAAAGTGCATCCGGGTATGAAGATGCGGCCGGTTACGAGGCCGCCGGCTACCAGGGCGCTGATTACCAAGGCACGTCCGGCTATGAGGACGCGGCTGGGTACGAGGGCGCCGCCGGCTATCAGGGCGCTGATTACCAGGGCGCGGCCGACTACCAGGACCAGTCCAGCTACCCGGGTCAGCCCGACTACCAGGGTGAGCCCGACTTCCCGGACCGGTCCGCCGACTTCCCGAGGCAGCCCGCCGGACCGCCGCCGACGGGTTCCCCCCGTCCACCGATCCCCGCAGGCGGCCGAGCCGGAGTTCCCGCCGCGTCCGCCGCGGTTCGCCCACCGGCCCGCACCGGCCCCGGCATGACCACTGGCGGCCGCCCAGCCGGCTCGGCCGGCCGCGAGCCTGGCACTTCGACCGGCGGCCGTCCTGCCGCCGCCGTGCCTGCGCCGCCCCCAATTCCCCGCCAGCGGGGTGCCGCGTCCGTGCCGCCACCCGCCCCGCCGCGCGCCTCCGCCTCCGTCCGCCCGGCCAATTCCGGCGGTCCAGCTGGCCCGGGAAGCGCGGGCCCCGGCGGACCGGTGAATCTCGCTGACCTCGGCGGTCGTGGAAGCCCGGCCAGTCGCGGCGGTGGGCCCGGAAACCGGAGCGGCGTCGGCTCTGGTGATCACGGCGGCCCCGGCGGCTCGTTCGGTGGCCAGCCGGAGTCGCTGGTCGACGACTTCGGCGCCAGCAACGGCTACGCCGCCCAGTCGCCCGCTGTCTACGGCACCCCGCCGGGCGGCAACACGTACGGCGCCGCCAGCACGTACGGCAGTTCGAACGACGACTTCGACTCCGATGAGTACAGCGGCTACGGCGCCCCCCGCTACGGCTCCGAGCAGGGCGACTACGGCTACGGCGACGCCGACGGCGGCTACGAGGCTCCCCGCGAGCCCGGCACCACCACCGGCGACCCCAACTACAAGGCCCGCCGCCACCGCCCGTCGGCCAACGACACCAACGTCGGCTCGCTCAGCGACTTCGCCCAGTACGGCGGCTACACGCCCGACCAGGACGGCTACGGCCGCCGCTGACCAGCCGTTACTTGTCGATGTCCCCGACCACGAAGAACATCGAGCCCAGAATGGCGATCAAGTCGGGCACCAGGCAGCCCGGGATCAGCGTCGACAGCGCCTGCACGTTGGCGTACGACGCCGTCCGCAGCTTCATGCGCCACGGCGTCTTCTCGCCCCGCGACACCAGGTAGTAGCCGTTGATGCCGAGCGGGTTCTCCGTCCAGGCGTAGGTGTGCCCCTCGGGCGCCTTGACCACCTTGGGCAGGCGCACGTTGACCGGCCCCGAGAGCTGGTCGACCCGGTCCAGGCACTGCTCGGCGAGGTCAAGTGACACGTACGTCTGATCGAGCAGCACCTCGAACCGGGAGTGACAGTCGCCTGCGCTCCGAGTCACCACCGGCACGTCCAATTGGTCGTACGCCAAATAGGGCTCGTCCCGGCGCAGGTCGAAGTCGAGCCCGCTGGCCCGCGCCACCGGCCCCGACGCCCCGAACGCCGCTGCCTGCTCGGCCGTAAGCACCCCGACCCCGACCGTGCGGGCCAGGAAGATCTCGTTGCGCCGGATCAGATTGTCCAGGTCGGGCAGTCGCGTGCGGACCGTCCGGATCGCCTCGCGCGCCCGCCCCGTCCATCCGGCCGGCACTTCTTCCTTGAGCCCGCCGACCCGGTTGAACATGTAGTGCATGCGGCCGCCGGAGACCTCTTCCATCACGGCCTGCAGGGTTTCGCGCTCGCGGAACGCGTAGAACATGGGCGTAATTGCGCCGATCTCGAGCGGGTACGAGCCCAGGAACATCAGGTGGTTGAGCACCCGGTTGAGCTCGGCCAGCACCATCCGCAGCCAGGTCGCGCGCTCGGGCACCTCGATGCCCATCAGCCGTTCGACGGCGAGCGCGACCCCCAGTTCGTTGGAGAAGGCGGAGAGCCAGTCGTGCCGGTTGGCCAGCATGATGATCTGCCGGTAGTCGCGCACCTCGAACAGCTTCTCGGCGCCGCGGTGCATGTAGCCGACGATCGGCTCGCAGCTGACCACCCGCTCGCCGTCGAGCGTGAGCTTGAGCCGCAGCACGCCGTGCGTCGAGGGGTGCTGCGGGCCGATGTTGAGCACCATGTCGGCCGTCTCGAGCCCGGCCCCGGTCCCGACCGTCATTTCCCGCGTGGGCGCAGCCTTCAGTCCGGTTAAGGGTGGTGGTGGGGTGGTTGGACGGGTCACAGCAGAATGCTCCCACGCTCGTCGAGGCCGATGCTGTGCAGCAGCCACCAGTGACCGCCCAGTCCGGACGGTTCGATCAGCTCGGCTTCGGCGCCGGCCGCGGCCAGCGCCCGCACGTATCCGGCCGGGTCGCTTCGCGCCAGATCGAGCGGTGGTCGTCCGCCGTCGATCCCGAGCGCTTTCAGCGCCTCCCGCTGCCGAATTAACACGTACGGCTCTCCCGCGGCCGCCGCGGCCGAGTCCACAGCCACGTGGGCCGTCACGTCACAAGATCCGTCCGGCACCGGTGTGACCTGCCGCCCCGCCCGGAACCCGGTCAGCGTCCCCAGCGCCGGCCGCTCGTCCCGCCGATGCCCGTAGTCGATCGCCAGCGCGCACCCCCGCCGCACCTGCCCAACCGCATCGGCCCAGGCGGCATCCCGCGGCCACCCGATCTCGGCCCGGCCCGGCTGCGGCCACCACCGCCGCAACCAGAACAAGTCGGCCGCGTCGACGAGCCCGCCCAGCGACTCCACGCCCGTGGACGGCTCGACCAGCACCTTCCGCAGCCGCCCCTCGTCATCCAGGTCGGCCACGTCCAGCGGCACATTGTCGAGCCATTCGGTGGCGATCAGCAGCCCGACGATCCCGTCCGGCAACTCCCGCTGCCACGCGATGCTCCCCGGCAGCCCGCTGGGCCGGGGCGCCACCTCGACCGCGGTGAGCCGGACCCGCTCGGGAAGTAGCGGCCGCAGCGCGGCAAGCAGCTCACCCCGCCCCGCACCCACGTCCACCAGGTCGAACACCTTCGGCCGGCCCAGAGCGGCGTCCACCCGTTCGATCAGCCGCAGCAGGGCCCCCGCGAACAACGGCGACGCGTGCGCACTCGTCCGGAAGTGATCGCCTGGCCCTTCGGCGGCGCGCACGAAGAAGCCCCCAGGCCCGTAGAGCCCCGCCTCCATCGCCACCCGCCACCCGGCTTTCACACCCGCAACCCTAGGCGCTGGAGCGGTGATGGGGTTGTTCACATGGTCTTGTCACGGGCATGTTTCGGCGGCGCATACTTGCGCTCGACCGGTACCCCTTCTTGAGGACTGGATCCTGATATGAGCGCATTGACCGTGGGCGTTGTCGGAGCGGGCCGGGTGGGCGCCGTCCTCGGCGCGGCCCTGACCGCCGCGGGCCACCGCGTGGTCGCCGCCGCGGCCGTGTCCGCGGCCTCGCGTGACCGGGCCGCCCGCCTGCTGCCGGGCGCGGCGATCCTGCCCGCCGACGAGGTCGCCCGGGCCGCCGATGACCTTCTCCTTCTTTCCGTGCCCGACGACGCGCTCGCGAGCGTCGTCTCCGGCCTTTCCGCCACCGGCGCGCTGCGAGCGGGACAAATCGTCGCCCACACCTCCGGCGCGCACGGGCTGGCCGTACTCGGTGACCTGCACGGCATGGCCCTGCACCCGGCGATGACCTTCACCGGCACCGACCACGACCTCGAGCGCCTGCCCGGCATCGCCTGGGGTGTCACCGCGACCGACCGCGCCTTCGCGGCCCGGCTCGTGGCCGACCTCGGCGGCATCCCGGAGTGGGTGGCCGAGGACGCCCGGCCGGTCTATCACGCGGCCCTCGCCCACGGCGCGAATCACCTGGTCACGCTCGTGAACGAGGCAGCCGACCTGCTGCGCGCGGCGGGCATCGCCGAGCCCTCGCGCATTCTGTCGCCGCTGCTGCACGCGGCGCTCGACAACGCTCTGCGGATGGGCGACGCGGCGCTGACCGGGCCGGTCTCGAGGGGCGACGCCGGCACCGTCGGCAAGCATCTCGACCGCATGCCGGCCGAGGCCGTGCCCGCGTACCTGGCCCTGGCCCGCCGCACCGCCGACCGGGCCATCGCCTCGGGCCGTCTGCGTCCGCAGGACGCGACATTGCTGCTTGACGTTCTGTCCCGCGCCGCGGTGGGGAGCCCTTCATGACGTACGTGATCCATACCCGCGCCGATTTGGCCGGAGTGCCCAAAAACGGGACGCGCGCCGTCGTCATGACCATGGGCGCACTCCACGCGGGTCACCGGCAGCTCATGCGCGAGGCCCGTCGGCGCGGCGATGAAGTGCTCGTCACGATCTTTGTGAACCCGCTGCAGTTCGGCCCGAACGAGGACTTCGACAGGTACCCCCGCACGCTGGAGGCCGACCTCGAGGCGTGCCGGGCCGAGGGCGTCGACATCGTGTTCGCGCCCAGCCGCGGCGAGATGTACCCCGGCGGCGCGCCCTCGATCACGATGAACGCCGGGCCGCTGGGCGAGATCCTGGAGGGCGCCAGCCGCCCCGGCCACTTCGCCGGCATGCTCACCGTCGTCCAGAAGCTGCTCATGCTGACCCGGGCCGACCTGGCGTTCTTCGGCGAGAAAGACTTCCAGCAGCTCGCCCTGATCCGCCGGATGGCCGCCGATCTCGAGCTCGGCGTCGAGATCGTGGGCGTTCCCACCGTACGCGAACCGGACGGCCTGGCCCTGTCGAGCCGCAACCGGTACTTGTCGGCCGGCGAACGCCGGTCGGCCCTCGCCCTGAGCCGGGCCCTGCGTGAGGGCGCCACCCACACCGAGGCCGCGTCCGCCCTGGCCGCGGCCCGCAAGATCCTGGCCGACGAGCCGGGAGTGCAGGTCGACTACCTGGAACTCACCGGCGCCGACCTCGGCCGCCCGGAACCCGGCCCGGCTCGCCTGCTCGTCGCCGCCCGCGTCGGCCGCACCCGCCTGATCGACAACGTCGCCCTGACTCTGGAAAAGGTCGCCTGATGGTCCGCACCATGCTCAAGTCCAAGATCCACCGGGCCACCGTGACCCAGGCCGACCTGCACTACGTCGGCTCGGTGACGATCGACCTCGACCTGCTCGAGGCGGCCGATCTGCTGCCCGGCGAGCAGGTCGCCATCGTCGACGTGACCAACGGGGCCCGCCTCGAGACGTACGTCATTCCGGGTGAGCGCGGCAGCGGCGTGATCGGCATCAACGGCGCCGCCGCCCATCTCGTGCACCCGGGCGACCTGGTCATTCTCATTTCGTACGGGCAGATGGACGACGCCGAGGCGCGGGAGTATCAGCCGAGGATCGTGCACGTCGACGCGGCCAACAAGATCATCGAGTTGGGCGCCGACCCGGCCGCGGCCGCCGACGGCATGCCCGGCGGCCTGGTTCGCGGCGACCGGACGTTGTCGGCGGCCTGAACCGTCGGAGTGGCGATTTCCTGAACGCCGCCGATCCCGTTTTCCGTCCCCATATGATCGGAAAACGGACATCGGCGGCGCGCGGGGAAGGCTTAAGTTCATGCGACACCGGCTCGGGCTCACCGCTGTCCTGGGTTTGGTGCTGCTCGTGGCGGGCTGCGGCAAGCCGGGCGGGGTCGACGGCGACCTGACCAACGGCTGGGGCGCGATGGCCCCCGCGACCGGCTTCGAGCCGAACGACGGCGCCTGCCACAACGCCAACTTCAACCCGGTCGGCCCGCGCGGCACCTATGAAGAGGTGGACTGCGCGGCCAAGCACCGGACCGAGACCGTGTACGTCGGCACGTACGAATCGCCCGCGGCCGACGCCGACGTCCCGCCGGCCGACGGTTCCGCGGGGGCCAAGGCCGCGTACTCGATCTGCGACCAGAAGACGACCACCTTCGCCGGCGGGCCCTGGCGCAACGCCCGCCTGTGGATCGGCGTGACCCGCCCGACCGAGGCGGCCTGGAACGGCGGCGCCCGCTGGTACCGGTGCGAGGTGCTCGAGCTCAACTCGGTCGAGGACGACGGCGGGCTGGTGCAGCGCGAGGGCAGCCTGCGCAACTCGCTGGCCGGCGGTGCCTCCGACATCCAGCTCGGCTGCTACGCGATCCAGCTCGACGGCAACGGCGCGATCGCCACCATGCCCGCGGTGAGCTGCACAGCCAAGCACAACGGGGAATTCGCCGGCGTCTGGTACGCCAAGGGCCTCGACTACCCCAAGGACGACGCCGGCTGGGCGAAGTTCCACGACGGGTGCCGCGACCTGATCGCCGATTATGTGGGCGTGCCCAAGGACGCCGACCTGCAATACCGTACGGGCGTGGTGTCCCTGCCGGGCGGCGCCGACGTCTGGGCCCTGGGCGATCGTGGTGTGCGTTGCTACCTGTGGCTGGAGGGCGTGGAGCTCACGTCCACGGTCAAGGGCAAGGGCACCAAGAGCCTGCCGGTGCAGTACAAGTAACGGTGACCACGAATGTCTACCCCGGCGCCGCAGTGTCGTACCGGCGGAGTGTACTGAGCGGATGTATCTCGCCGACCTTCCGGAGCTGCCTCGTCGGCTCGCCGCCGCCGACCCCGGCTGGAGCGAGACCACCGACGTGCTCGTCGTGGGTTCCGGGGTGGCCGGCTTGACCGCCGCGCTGCACCTGCGTGAGCAGGGCCTGCACGTCACCGTGGTCACCAAGGTCAACATCGACGACGGCTCGACCCGGTGGGCCCAGGGCGGCATCGCGGCGGTGCTCGACCCGCTCGACACCCCGGCCGCCCACGCCAACGACACCGAGATCGCGGGCGTCGGCCTGTGCGACCCCGAGGCGGTGCGCGTCCTGGTCGAAGAGGGGCCGGCCCGGGTCCGGGAACTGATCCGCCTCGGCGCCGCCTTCGACCGCAACGCCGACGGCTCGCTGATGCTCACCCGCGAGGGCGGCCACCGCGCCGACCGGATCGTGCACGCGGGCGGCGACGCGACCGGGGCCGAGGTGCAGCGGGCCCTGCACGAGGCGGTGCACCGCGACCCCTGGATCCGCCTGGTCGAGCACGCGCTCGTGCTCGACCTGCTGCGCGGGGCCGACGGCCGGGCCTGCGGCCTGACCCTGCACGTGCTCGGCGAGGGCAGCGAGGACGGCGTGGGCGCGATCCTGGCCCGCGCGGTCGTGCTGGCCACCGGCGGCATGGGCCAGATCTACTCGTCGACCACCAACCCGTCGGTCTCCACCGGCGACGGGGTCGCGCTGGCGCTGCGGGCCGGGGCCGAGGTCACCGACGTCGAGTTCGTGCAGTTCCACCCCACCTCGTTCGTCAGCGCCGGCGTCACCTCGGTCCAGCGTCCGCTGATCTCCGAGGCGCTGCGCGGCGAGGGCGCCCACCTGGTCGACGAGTCCGGCACTCGGTTCATGGTCGGTCAGCACGAGCTGGCCGAGCTGGCCCCGCGCGACGTGGTGGCCAAGGGCATCCACCGGGTGCTGCTGCGCACCGGGGCCGACCACGTCTACCTCGACGCCCGCCACCTGGGCGGCTCGTTCCTCGAGCAGCGCTTCCCGACCATCATGGCCTCGACCCGCGCGGCCGGCGTCGACCCGGCGACCGAGCTGATCCCGGTCGCCCCGGCCGCCCACTACGCGTCCGGCGGCGTCCGCACCGACCTGCACGGGCGTACGACGATCCCCGGTCTCTACGCCTGCGGCGAGGTCGCCTGCACGGGCGTGCACGGCGCCAACCGCCTGGCCAGCAATTCCCTGCTCGAGGGCCTGGTCTTCGCCAAGCGGATCGCCGACGACATCGCCCGCGAGCTGCCGCCGCAGGACGAGCCGGCGCCTGGCTCCCTGCTCGGCGCCAAGAGCGGCTGGGTCGTCGATCCCGACGTACGGGCCGAGCTGCAACGGGCGATGACCCGGGGTGCCGGGGTGCTGCGCTCGGCCGCCTCGCTCGAGGACACGGCCGGCGAACTGACCCGGCTGGGCGCGCGGCGCGATACCCCCCGCAACGCCACCTGGGAGGCGACGAACCTGCTGACCGTGGCGACGGTGCTGGTCGCGGCCGCCCGCACCCGCCGCGAGACCCGCGGCTGCCACTGGCGCGAGGACCACCCGGTTGCCGAGGACGAGTGGCGCGGCCACCTGGTGCACGCCCTCGATCACCAGGCCCGGTTGTCGCAGACCTTCGAAGAGATGGCCTGATCACAGGGGGATCCATGAACGAGCTGGACGTAGCCGAGGTCGAACTGATCGTCCGTACCGCGCTGGCCGAGGACCTCGGCTCGCCGCCGCACGACGTGACCAGCGAGGCCACCATCCCGGCCGATCAGGTCGACACGGCCGAGCTGGTGGCCCGGGCCGACGGCGTGGTGGCCGGCCTGCCGGTGGCCGCCGTGGTCTTCAACGACACCTCGGGCGGCGCCGACGTCTTCGAGCAGCGCGTGGCCGAGGGCGACCGGGTCACCCGGGGCGACGTGCTGGCCGTCGTCAGCGGGCCCACCCGGGCCCTGCTCACGGCCGAGCGTACGGCGCTGAACCTGCTCAGCCGCATGTCCGGGGTGGCCACCCACACCCGCCGCTGGGCCGACGCGCTGGCCGGCACCAAGGCCACCGTCCTCGACACCCGCAAGACCACGCCCGGCCTGCGCTACCTCGAGAAGTACGCGGTGCGCATCGGCGGCGGCACCAACAAGCGCATGGGCCTGTACGACGTGGCCATGATCAAGGACAACCACAAGCTGGCGGCCGGCAGCATCACCGCCGCCTACCGGCTGGTCCGCGAGAAGTTCCCCGAGGTGCCGGTCCAGGTCGAGGTCACCACCCTGGCCGAGGCGCGCGAGGCGGTCGAGGACGGCGCCACGTTCCTGCTCTGCGACAACATGACACCCGACCGCCTGCGTGAGGTCGTGGCCGAGGTCGGCGACCGCGCCGAGCTCGAGGCCACCGGCAACCTACGCTTGGAGACGGTCGCCGAATACGCCGCCACGGGCGTCAACTACCTGTCCGTCGGCGGTCTCACCCACTCGTCGCCCATTCTCGACATAGCCATGGACCTGCGCCCCCGGTAAGGAGCCCCCACCTTGCTGCTCTGCATCGACATCGGTAACACCAACACCGTCCTCGCCACGTTCGACGGCGACAAGCTGGTGCACAACTGGCGCATCAAGACCGACGCCCGGTCCACCGCGGACGAGCTCGGCCTGATGTTCCGGGGCCTGCTGGCCGGCGACGCGGTCGAGATCACCGGCGTCGCCGCCTGCTCGACCGTGCCGGCCGCCCTGCGCAGCCTGCGCACCATGCTGGCCCGCTACTACGGCGACCTGCCGAACGTGATCGTCGAGCCCGGGGTCAAGACCGGCGTCCAGCTGGCCATCGACAACCCCAAAGAGGTCGGGGCCGACCGGGTGGTCAACACGCTCGCCGCGCACGCCCTCTACGGCGGCCCGTCGATCGTCGTCGACTTCGGCACGACCACCAACTTCGACGTGATCAGCGAGCGGGGCGAGTTCCTGGGCGGCGCCTTCGCCCCGGGCATCGAGATCTCGTTCGACGCCCTGGCCGCCCGGGCCGCCCAGCTGCGCAAGGTCGAGCCGGCCAAGCCGCGCTCGGTGATCGGCAAGAACACCGTCGAGTGCCTGCAGTCCGGCATGTACTTCGGCTTCGCCGGTCAGGTCGACGGGATAGTCAGCCGCATGATCGACGAGATCGGCCCGGTGCAGGCCGTCATCGCCACCGGCGGCCTGGCCTGGCTGGTCAAGGACGAGTGCAAGACGATCACCGCCCACGAGCCGATGATCACGCTGATCGGGCTGCGGATGGTATATGAGCGGAACGTTTGAGAGCTCCATCGGGGTTTCTTTTATGTTTTCCGCCGCGGGCAGGCTCTGAGTAGGCTTTACGCGCCTTCATCCACTCTTACAGAGAGTCGTGCCGTGACCGAGCAGAATGTCGCCGTCCCTGATCCCGCCGAGGACCTTCCCGAGCAGATGCGGGTCCGCCGGTCGAAGCGGGACCGGATGCTCGCCGAAGGGGTGTCCCCCTATCCGGTGACCGTCCCTCGGACGGCGACGCTGAAGCAGGTGCGCGAGCAGTACGCCGACCTGCCCATGGACGCGGCCACCGGCGACCACGTGTCGATCACGGGCCGGGTGATCTTCGTGCGCAACGGCGGCAAGCTGTGCTTCGTCACGTTGCGCGACGGCGACGGGACCGAGCTGCAGGCCATGCTGTCGCTGGCCAAGGTGGGCGAGCCGAGCCTGACCGACTGGAAGCAGCTGGCCGACCTGGGCGACCTGATCTCGGTCACCGGTGAGGTCATCACCAGCCGCCGCGGCGAGCTGTCCGTCCTCGCCGATTCGTGGGCCATGAGCGCCAAGGCGTTGCGCCCGCTTCCGGTGGCCCACAAGCCGCTTTCCGAAGAGACGCGGGTCCGTCAGCGCTATGTCGATCTGATCGTCCGCCCGCAGGCCCGCGACACCGTTCGCACTCGGGCCACTGTCGTGCGCAGCCTTCGCGAGTCGCTGTTCCGGCGCAATTATCTCGAGGTGGAAACGCCAATGTTGCAGTTGCTGCACGGCGGCGCTGCGGCCCGGCCCTTTGTGACACACAGCAACGCCCTCGACACCGATCTCTATCTGCGGATCGCGCCGGAACTGTTTTTGAAGCGGGCCGTCGTGGGTGGCATCGATCGCGTCTTCGAGATCAACCGGAACTTCCGCAATGAGGGTATGGACTCGACCCACTCGCCGGAGTTCGCGATGCTCGAGGCCTACGAGGCGTACGCGGACTACAACGTCATGCAGCGGCAGGTGCGCGAGTGGATTCAGGAAGCCGCCATCGCGGTCGCCGGATCACACATCGTGACGCACTATGACGGTACCGAGTTGGACCTGAGTGGCGAGTGGACATCGGTAACGCTCTATGGCTCGCTCTCCGCGGCGCTCGGTGAGGAAGTCACTCCGTCCACCGATATCGCGCAACTGCTGCGTTATGCCGAAAAGCACGACCTTTCCGTCGACCCGAAGTGGGGCCCGGGCAAGCTCGTCGAAGAGCTGTTCGAGCACCTGGTGCAGCACACGCTGCAGGCGCCGACCTTCGTGCGGGACTATCCCGAGGAGACCGCGCCGCTGACCCGCGCGCACCGGGAAACGCCAGGTCTCACCGAGAAGTGGGATCTCTACGTGTCCGGCTTCGAACTGGCCACCGCCTATTCCGAGCTGGTCGACCCGGTCGTGCAGCGCGAACGGCTGGTGGCCCAGTCGTTGCTGGCGGCCGGCGGCGACCCCGAGGCGATGCAGCTGGACGAGGATTTCCTGCGCGCCATGGAGTACGGAATGCCGCCCACCGGTGGCATGGGAATGGGAATCGACCGTCTCTTGATGGCCCTCACCGGCCTGGGCATTCGCGAAACGATCCTCTTCCCGCTTGTGCGGCCGGAGTAAGCGTCGCGGGCCACTTCGGCGAGAAAGCGCACGACTAGTGGCCGGAACAAGCCCGTACCGGAAATGTTCTGACCGCCATTGACGCACGATGCCGCCTTGGCGTTATTGTCTGTGCGTTGCATTGGGGAGAACCTGTGTTCGGGAGGATAGTGGCGCGTGGCCAAGCAGATCATTCACAAGCTGGTCGATGACATCGACGGGGGCGACGCCGACGAGACGGTGAAGTTCGCTCTCGACGGCATTCAGTACGAGATCGACCTCTCGGAGAAGAACGCCACCAAATTGCGGGAGCTGTTCGACCCGTACGTCGACGCCGGCGCCAAGGTCGCCCGGGGCGGCGTTGTCGTGGGTGGCCGGGCCGCCCGCGGCCGGGGCGGCGCGACCGCCGACCGCGAGCAGAACAAGGCGATCCGGGAGTGGGCCAAGAAGGCCGGCAAGGACATCTCCGACCGGGGCCGGATCCCGCAGGAGATCGTGGACGAGTTCCACGCCAAGGGGCCGGGTCGTAACTGACCGGCCACCCCGAGCCCCCGGACAGACGCAGCCGGGCCCGTCGCACTTCGTGCGGCGGGCCTGCTGCTTTTCGCTCGATCTTCGGTGTCCCGCCGTAGGGTTATCCACAGGTAGAGACGACGTTGTCCACAGGCTGTGGATGCGCGTAACCGCGATTTCGCTGTCCGCGTAGCCGTTCCACTGGGGGAACAGCGGGTGAGCGTGCGAAGTTGGCTAAATCAACGTTGCGGAAGGTTTCGAGGGGCCGTGAGGGCCCAGCAAGACCACCCAGCGGCGATAGAGTTGTCAGTACGGGTATCACCGATGCCCGTGCGCTGGCCCCGCCTTGTTGGGACGAGCTCAGCATTGGCGCACGGCACGTGAGGAGCACGAGGGCATGTTCGAGCGGTTCACCGACCGAGCGCGACGGGTTGTCGTCCTGGCCCAAGAAGAGGCCCGGATGCTCAACCACAACTACATCGGGACCGAGCACATCCTGCTCGGCCTGATCCATGAGGGTGAGGGCGTCGCCGCCAAGGCTCTCGAGAGCCTGGGCATCTCTCTCGAGGGTGTGCGGCAGCAGGTCGAAGAGATCATCGGCCAGGGTCAGCAGGCGCCGAGCGGGCACATCCCGTTCACGCCCCGAGCCAAGAAGGTTCTCGAGCTGTCGCTGCGTGAGGCGCTGCAGCTCGGCCACAACTACATCGGCACCGAGCACATCCTGCTCGGCCTGATCCGCGAGGGCGAGGGCGTCGCCGCCCAGGTCCTCGTGAAGCTGGGGGCCGACCTCAACCGGGTCCGCCAGCAGGTCATCCAGCTGCTCTCGGGCTACCAGGGCAAGGAGCCGGCCGCGGCCGGCGCGGCGGCGGGCGAGGCCGCGCCGTCGACGTCCCTGGTCCTCGACCAGTTCGGGCGCAACCTGACCCAGGCCGCCCGCGAGGGCAAGCTCGACCCGGTCATCGGGCGCGAGAAGGAAATCGAGCGGGTCATGCAGGTGCTGTCCCGCCGCACCAAGAACAACCCGGTGCTCATCGGTGAGCCCGGCGTCGGCAAGACCGCTGTCGTCGAGGGGCTGTCCCAGTCGATCGTCAAGGGCGAGGTGCCCGAGACGCTCAAGGACAAGCAGCTCTACACGCTCGACCTCGGTGCGCTCGTCGCCGGTTCCCGCTACCGCGGTGACTTCGAGGAGCGCCTGAAGAAGGTGCTCAAAGAGATCCGCACCCGGGGCGACATCATCCTGTTCATCGACGAGATCCACACCCTGGTGGGTGCGGGTGCCGCCGAGGGCGCGATCGACGCGGCGAGCATCCTGAAGCCGATGCTGGCCCGCGGCGAGCTGCAGACCATCGGCGCCACCACCCTCGACGAGTACCGCAAGCACCTGGAGAAGGACGCCGCTCTCGAGCGCCGCTTCCAGCCCATCCAGGTCGGCGAGCCGTCGCTGGCGCACACCATCGAGATCCTCAAGGGTCTGCGCGACCGCTACGAGGCTCACCACCGGATCAGCATCACCGACGCCGCCCTGGTGGCCGCGGCGACGCTGGCCGACCGCTACATCTCCGACCGCTTCCTGCCGGACAAGGCGATCGACCTGATCGACGAGGCCGGCGCCCGGATGCGCATCCGCCGGATGACCGCGCCGCCAGACCTGCGTGACTTCGACGAGCGCATCGCCCAGGTGCGCCGCGACAAGGAGTCCGCGATCGACGCGCAGGACTTCGAGCGGGCCGCCCAGCTGCGCGACAAAGAGAAGCAGCTGCTGGGTCAGAAGGCGCAGCGTGAGAAGGAGTGGAAGGCGGGCGACCTCGACGTCGTGTCCGAGGTCGACGACGAGCAGATCGCCGAGGTCCTGGGCAACTGGACCGGCATCCCGGTCTACAAGCTGACCGAGGAAGAGACGTCCCGGCTGCTCCGCATGGAAGATGAGCTGCACAAGCGGGTCATCGGCCAGGAGGACGCGGTCAAGGCGGTCTCCAAGGCGATCCGGCGTACCCGGGCCGGCCTGAAGGACCCGAAGCGCCCGTCCGGCTCGTTCATCTTCGCCGGCCCGTCCGGTGTCGGTAAGACCGAGCTCAGCAAGGCGCTGGCCGAGTTCCTGTTCGGCTCGGAAGACGCGCTGATCCAGCTCGACATGTCCGAGTTCCACGACCGGTACACGGTGTCCCGCCTCGTCGGTGCCCCTCCCGGCTACGTCGGCTACGACGAGGGTGGCCAGCTGACCGAGAAGGTGCGACGCAAGCCGTTCTCCGTGGTCCTCTTCGACGAGATCGAAAAGGCCCACCCGGACGTCTTCAACACGCTCCTTCAGATCCTCGAGGATGGTCGCCTGACCGACGGTCAGGGCCGCATCGTGGACTTCAAGAACACGGTCATCATCCTGACCACCAACCTCGGCACGAGGGACGTGGCCAAGGCGGTGTCGCTGGGCTTCCAGGCCTCGGAAGACGTCGAGAGCAACTACGACCGGATGAAGGTCAAGGTCAACGACGAGCTGAAGCAGCACTTCCGCCCGGAGTTCCTGAACCGCATCGACGACACGATCGTCTTCCACCAGCTCCGCCAGGACGAGATCCTGCAGATCGTCGACATCTTCACGTCGCGCATCGAGTCCCAGCTCAAGAACAAAGACATGGGCCTCGAGCTGACCGACAACGCTAAGAAGTACCTGGCCAAGAAGGGCTTCGACCCGGTGCTGGGCGCGCGGCCGCTGCGTCGCACGATCCAGCGCGATCTCGAGGACACCCTGTCCGAGCAGATCCTGTTCAACGAGCTGCGGCCCGGTCAGATCGTGGTCGTGGACTGCGAGGGCGACCCGGAGAACATCGAGAAGTCGAAGCTCGTGTTCAAGGGTGCCGACCGCGGGGTTGCTGTTCCGGACGCTGTTCCGGCTGACCTCGGGGCTGCTACGACCGAGGAGTAAGCCTGTAGTTCGAAACGGCCCGGCGCGGTTTGCGCCGGGCCGTTTTGGCGTTCTGACGGGAGGTTGCGTCGGGGCTGCTCTGGCGTTCTGACGGTGTTTGCGGGGGGACGGTTTGGGGGCGGGGGATGGCCCCCTACGGGCGGTCAGGCTTGATCCCTGCGTGGGCCATCCCCCGCCCCCAAACCTCGGTTCGCTTGCGCTTGGCGCCGGGTCACTCTCACCTAACCCTGGAGACCAGTCACGCTCCGCCTCGGCTGACCGGCGTGCTTCCCGCGATGCCGCCCCCGCCCGGGCGCCACCGCGATGGCTCGATCGGATCCGCTGCCTCGTCCAACGCCGCGCGGGCCTCGCCTGGCACAGCCCCGCTAGGCGTGCCTGGTATCGCCGGCGTCGCCGTGCCTCGCCTGACATCGCTCCATCCGGCCCCGCCTCGCGTCGCGCCAGCCCGCCGGGCGGTGTCGCGCTTGACTGTGCCGTGCCATGCCTGGCCCAAGCCGGCGCCGTCGCGCCTTACCCGGCACAGCCTCGCTTCGCCGCGCCTAGCGTCACCTGCACTGGCGTGGCTCACCTGGCATAGCCTCGCTTTGCCCCACCCAGCGTCACCGCAGCGGCGTGCCTCGCCTGACACAGCCTCGGCTCGCCGCGCCCGGCGTCGCCTGCAGCGGCGTGGCTCAGCTGGCGCAGCCTCGTTTCGCCGCGCGCAGCGTCACCTGCAGCGGCGTGGCTCACCTGGCATAGCCTCGTTTCGCTGCGCGCAGCGTCACCTGCAGCGGCGTGGGTCACCTGGCATAGCCTCGGCTCGCCGCGCGCAGCGTCACCTGCAGCGGCGTGGCTCACCTGGCACAGCCTCGCTTCGCCGCGCTCGGCGTCACCTGCCTGCACCGCCGTGGCTCGTCTGGCAGCGTTCCACCCACCCGGCTGGCCTCGCGTCGCCGCGCCTCGCCCGAGGCCCGCCTATTTCCCGCTGTGCTGTGCGTCGCCGTGCCTGGCGTCGCCTGCACCGCTGTGTCTTAGTCAGCCGCCGGCCGTACGCCGGACAACGCGGGCATCGCATCGCATCGCCTCGTCCGCTACGCCCGACCACCCGCTCCCACCCAAGGCGGGCTGGCCCGTTCTGCCTGGCCGCACCGGACCGTGGCCGGTCGCCGTGCCTCGCATTCCGGTGAATCGCCTGGCATCGGCCAATCAGCCCGGCACCGCGACCACATCCACGTCCTTGATCCGGATGGGGAGCCTTGGCTTGCCATGCGTCGTGCGGCTTTGCCCTGGGCAGCCATGGGCTCGTCCCGCCCGGCTCGTCCACCTCGGCCCGGGCCCGTTTCACCAGCCTCGCGCGGGCCGGCCCGGGGCTCGTCCTACGCAGCTTCACCTGCCTCAGCCGGGTATGCGTCGCCTTGCTCAGCCCCACCATCGTCGCCCTGCTCGGCCCGACCATCGTCGCCCTGCTCAGCCTGGCCGTCGTCGGGCGTGGGTGGGGGTGGGGCAACGGCCCGGCTGGTGGGCAGCCGGGCCGTTGCGTGTCCCGGGGCGACTCCGGGACGGCCCGCGTCGGCGTCGGGGGGAACGCCGGCGTGGGCGGGGGGCCGTCAGCTCAGTCGTAGGACTGTTCCGGTTGAGCTGACGGAGACTGTGGAGCCGGAGATGTGCAGGTAGCCGCCGGGCTCTGCGCGTAGCTTGAGGCCGGTTCGGACGGGCTCGCGACGGAACTTGAGGGGGGTGGTGGCCAGGTGGAGGCCGGCTGCCCCGTCGGCGGCTATGAACTGGGTTGGGTGGTCTACGGAACGTAGGGCCTCGGTGCCGTCCGGTTGTTGGTCGAAGCGGAACTGGGTGGGGGCCAAGTCGTGTGGGGCGCGCTGCACGATGATCTTGCCGTCGGTTGTGTGGCGGATGTAGTCGTCGGGGCGGGTGGCGGGGGACAGGCGGATGATCGGGCCGCCGTCGCCTACCGGGACTCCGAAGAGGGGGGTGCCGTCGGGGTGCCAGTAGAGGCGTTGGACCCTCGCGTGGCGGTTGGGGTCGTAGAGGGGATCGCCGGTTATGTCGCGGTAGTCGCGGGCGTGGTACACCAGCACGTCGGTGCGGCCGTCCTCGGCGACGGTGAAGGAGTTGTGGCCGGGGCCGTAGCGTGAGGTTTCGGTGTTGGTGACGAAGATCGGGTCGGGGGTTTTGGTCCAGCTTTCGCGTCGTAGCAGGTCGGCGTCGGCGTTGGCGGTCAGCAGGCCCATGCAGTAACGCGCGTCGGTGGCGCTGGCCGAGAACGTCAGGAAGACGCGGCCGTTGCGGATCAGGACGGCTGGGCCCTCGTTGACGCGGAAGCCCTGGATCTCCCAGTCGCGGGTGGGGGTGGTGATCCGGGTCGGTTTGCTGGCCAGCGAGTAAGGGGTGCCCATGCGGGCGATGTAGAGGCTGGTGTTCACCGCGATCTCGGGCTCGCTCTGCGCCCACACCAGGTAGCGGCGGCCGCGGTGGGCGAAGGTGGTGGCGTCCAGCGTGAAGCCGTCCCATTCGGTCATCAGCTGGGTCTTGAGCTGCCAGCCGCTGGCGTCCAGGGGGTCGGCCAACGGTGATTCCAGTACGTACGTGCGGATGCGGAACACGTCGTCGGAGTCGCCGGCGGCGAAGTAGACGTACCACTTGCCGTCGATGCGGTGCAGTTCGGGCGCCCAGATGTGGCCGGCCATCTTGCCGGTCGCCGGGCGCCGCCAGATGACGGTCTCGGCGGCGGTCGTCAGCCCGGCCAGGGTCGTGGCGCCCCGCAACGCGATCCGGTCGTACTCGGGAACCGAGCCGGTGAAGTAGTACTTGCCGTTGGTGCGGGGCGTGATGAACGGGTCGGCCCGCTGGGTGACCAGGGGCTGGACGGTCGGCACGCCGTAGATTTCAGCGTCGGTGCGGGGCACCACGGCCTCGGCCGCGCCGGCGCCGGCCAGCCCGGCCACGCTCGCGCCGGCCGCGGTGGCCAGCAGGGTGCGCCTTCTCATCGGATCTCCAAACGCAGGAACGTCACGGAACTGGCCGGGAACTCGCGGGTGAAGGTCGAGCCCAACCCGCGGACGGTGCTGGTCACGGGCCGGATCGGCTCGGCCGAGCGGGTGTTCTGCTCGCCCGGGTCGCCACTGAGCACCGTCATGCGTCCGGTGGGAAGGACTTTGATCTTTCCCAGGTCGATTTTGGTGAGAGCGGGCGACGCGGAGGCGTTGACCACCTTGACGATCAGCTCGCGAGCCTTGGAGTCGCGGGTGACGACCTGGGCGAACGGCTCGGTGACGGCGTTGTCGTCGAAGCTGCCCCACACCTGGCCGTCGCGGATCAGGGTCACCTTCGTGCCCCGCACCTCGATCTTCAGGTCGTACGTCTGACCGGTGACGACCGTGTCCGGCCGGGTGAGCAGCTGTTCCTTGGCGGCGGCGGACCCGGTGGCCTTCTCGATCGCGCCCTGCGTGTTGTTCCAGCCGCCCAGATTCCACCAGTACCAGGTGCCCGAGTCCTTGATCCCGAACGGGATGAGGAAGCCCTCGTCGCCCGCGGTCTTGGTCGCCTTGACCGTGATGTCGTAGTCGGTCGCGGTGATGTTCGTGGCCGCCGCGACCATCGTGTCCTCGGCCGCGACGTCCGTCTGCGTGTAGGCGCCGTCGGTGACGGCCCACGTTCCCCGCCCGGTGAGAGGACTCCAGCCGTCCGCGTTGCCGTCGTTGAAGTCGTCGCTGAGCAGCACGGCGCCGTCGGGTGTGGTCACCTTCAGATCGTCGTAGCGAGCGGCCGTACGCCAGGTGGAGAGCCCGACCCGGCCGGTGATCGGCTGCGGCTGGACGACCCGGCCGCCGCTCACCTTGGTGGGCACCACGCGATCGCCGACGTTGGTCATGAACAGCTTCTGCATCTGGTAGCTGGTCGAGCCCCACGACTCGTCGTTGTCGAACCAGATCAGATCGGGCCGCCACTGCACGTTGTCGATGTTGGCGAACAGCGGCGCGTACGAGGCCATCTTGACCACGTCGGCGTTGCGCTCGAGCCCGGTCATGTAGGCCGCCTCGGCCAGCGAGTTGAAGAACTTGGCATCCTGCGACGCGTACTCGCCGAGGAAAACCTTCGGACCACTTCGGTCGTACGAGTCGTAGCGCTCGTTGTTCTGCAGGAACCAGTTCGGGCTGTTGTAGTAGTGCTCGTCGACCATCTCGGTGCCCGCGGCCCTGTTCTTGGCCCACAGGTTGTCGAACGTGACGCCCATGTCGTCCGGGCCGGAGTTGCTGATCACCGTGATGGCCGGGTACTTCGCCTTGATCGCGTCGCGGAACTTCAGGAAATTCGCGAAGTACTCGTCGGGCAGGTTCTCCTCGTTGCCGACCGCGACCATGGTCAGGCCGAACGGCTTCGGGTGGCCCATCTGCGCCCGCAGCTTGCCCCAGGTCGTCGTGACCGGCCCGTTGGCGAACTCGATCAGGTCGAGCGTGTCCTGGATGTGCCGCTGCAGCAGCGCCGGGTCGTCGGTGGCGCGGTTCTGCCCGCAGCCGGTGACCAGCGCCGGCACGACGGGCAGGGGGGCCGCGCCGATGTCCTCGCTGAACTGGAAGTACTCGTAGTAGCCGAGCCCGTAGCTCTGGTTGTAGCCCCAGAAGTTGGCGTTGGTGGCCCGCGTCTCGACCGGCCCGACCGTGTCCTTCCACTGGTACGAGCGCGCCCGCGGGAAGTTCGAGGCTTGGTCGTACGCGTAATGGCTGCCGGTGTTGACCAGGCATCCGCCCGGGAAGCGCACGAAGCCGGGGCGGAGGGCGGCCACTTTCTCGGCCAGATCCTTGCGCAGCCCGTGACCCTTGTACGTGTCCCGCGGGATCAGCGACACCATGTCGAGCCGGTGCGTGCCGCTTCCGGTGACCGACACCGACAACCGCCCGGTGTCGCTCGTGCTCGTGGCGCGCAGTGTGCCCGCGTACCGGGACCAGGTGTTGCTCTTGACGTTGATCTTCAGCGGCGTGGCCAGTGCGGTGCCGTCGGCGGTCGCCAGCGAGATCGTCAGCGCCGAGGCGGAGTCGCTGCGGGCCCAGACCGAGAAGTCGTACGCCGCGCCCCGCGAGACGGCGATGCCGCTGTTGTAGCCGGCGTTGGTCACGCCGCCCGGGCCGGTCAGCCGCAGGTAGGTGCGGTTGCGTTCGTTGAGGCGGGCGTCGTCGTCGACGGTCGCGGCGGCGCCGGTGGCCGTCCAGCCGGTCAGGCCGGTGTAGGAGCGGTTGTCGGTGGCGTTGAACTCGAAGGAGCGGTTGCGGACCAGCTCGGCGTAGAGCCCGCCGTCGGCCGCGTAGTTGATGTCCTCGAAGAAGACGCCGTACATCTCGTCGCCGATCGCCGCGCCGGCGGCGCCGGAGTCGACGGTGATCGTGTAATCGGGGTCGGCGGCGGCGACGGCCGGTGGGGCGACCGCCAAGGGAAGGGCGGCCAGGGCGGCAACGGCGCCGGCCGTGCGGGTTCGGAAGCGGGACACGCAGGTCCTCCTTGTTCGCGCGAACAACGAGGTATCCAGTGCATGGCCGGTGGCGCCATTACTGCACCTAGACGTAACTGTCCGCGTGAGACCGGTCGATGTTAGCGTTCACCATAGACGCAAGCCCGCGGAAAGTCAGGTGCCAATTACAGAGATTGCGGCGGTACGCGCGGAGCGTCCCCGGCGAGCACGAACACCTCCGCCGCGAGCGGCTCGACCAGCCCGTCCTCGACCAGCCCGGCCAGCGCTCGCGCCCGTTGCACGTCGTCGTTCCACACCAGATCGAGGCGCTGCCGCGGGACCGGGCCGGTGGCGTGCCGCAACACCTCCAGCAGCAGCCCGCGCACCTGACGGTCGGTTCCCGCGTACCGCTGCGGCTTGCGGCTCGGCCCCTCCAGCGCGGGCGAGCCGCTGAGCCGCCAGGCGCAGACCGCCTCGAACGGGCACTCGGGGCAGCGAGGCGAGCGGGCCACACAGACCAGGGCGCCCAGCTCCATGAACGCGATGCTGGCCCGCGCCGCCCGGGCCGGCTCCTCGGGCAGCAGGTCGGCCATGGCGACCAGGTCGGCCGCGGTGGTGGACGGACCCGCGTCGGGCTTGCCCTCGACGGCCCGGGACACCACGCGGCGGACGTTCGTGTCGACCACGGGGTGGCGCTGGCCGTACGCGAAGGTCGCCACCGCCCGGCCGGTGTAGGTGCCGACGCCCGGCAGCGCCAGCAGCTGCTCGAGGTCGGAGGGCACCTCACCGCCGTGCCGCTCGACCATCGCCACCGCGCAGGCGTGCAGCCGCATCGCCCGGCGGGGATAGCCGAGCCGGCCCCACATGCGGATCGCCTCGGACGGCGGGTCGGCGGCGAGGTCGGCGGGGGTGGGCCAGCGGGTCATCCAGGAGCGCCAGGCGGGCTCCACGCGTACGACCGGGGTCTGTTGAAGCATCACCTCGCTCACCAGGACCCCCCAGGGAGTGGTGTCGGGCTGCCGCCAGGGCAGATCGCGGGCGTTGTGGTCGAACCACGTGATGGCGTCATCGGCGAGAGTCATGGCAGGTCTTACTGTAAGCAGGTGCATGAGCTCGCCATCACCGTCATCGGTCCCGACCGGACCGGCATCGTCGCCGACGTGGCCGAGGCCCTGGCCGGCGTCGGGGCCAACCTGACCGACTCCACCATGACCCGCCTGCGCGGCCACTTCACGATGACCCTGATCTGCACGGGTCCCGCCGTGGACGAGGCGAGCGCCGCGCTGTCCTCCCTCGGCGACGTGGTCACCTCCGTGCGGTCGGTCGCCCCCGAGTTTGACAAATCGGACGGCGGTGATCCGTACGTCGTGAGTGTGCACGGCGCCGACCGGCTCGGCATCGTGTCCGCGGTGACCCGCGTGGTCGCCGCCGCGGGCGGAAACATCACCGATTTGAGTACGCGGCTGACCGGCGCCCTCTACGTGCTGATCGCCGAAGTGGACCTGCCGGCCGGCGTCTCCGACGAACTCGCCGAGCAGCTGGCGGTGGCCGCGGCCGAACTGGGCGTCGAGGTGACCCTGCGCCGCGCCGAGTCGGAGATCCTGTGACCGCGCCCGTGGCATGGGACGGGCCGCAGGGCAACGTCCTCCCGGTGGTCACCGCCCCGGCGACGGTGCTGAGCACGGTCGGCGACGAGGTCGACCCGGCCGACCCGGCGGTCGTGCAGCTCGCGGCCGACCTGGTCGCCACCATGCGGGTCTCGCCCGGGTGCGTCGGCCTGGCCGCGACCCAGGTCGGCGTGGGCGCCCAGATCTTCGCCGTCGACGTCACCGGCCACCCCAAGGCGGCCACCACGCACGGCACGTTCGTCCTCTGCAACGCCAAGATCATCGAGGCCAGCCGGTGGAAGGCCGGCCGCGAGGGCTGCATGTCCGTTCCCGACCTGACCGGCGACGTGAAACGGGCCGGCCGGATCGTGGTGTCGGCGGCCCTGCCCGGCAGCGGCGAGCCGGTCGAGATCACCACCGACGCGTTCGAGGCGCGGGCCCTGCAGCACGAGATCGATCACTGCGCCGGAAAGTTGTTCCTCGATCGGGTCGCCGGCGCGCACGCGATCTACCAGCGCAAGGTCTACTTGTAGCGATTTTTGCGAGTCGTTGTCGCATACGCCCCGGCGCGTCGCGTCCTCCCTCGCGGGCGCGCGGGTTTAACGTGTGCCCATCATGCGAGCGACGGTTGGTCCCCTTCCATCCGCCGTCTATTGGCGGCGTCGTGCGGTCGTGCTGGGCGCAGTGCTGCTCGGCATCATCGTGCTGTTCGTATCCTGCACCGGTGGCGGCGACGACGACTCCCGGAAGGGCCAGAGTCCGACGTCGGCCTCGACGCAGCTGCCCAGCTCCGAGCCGGAATCGCCCGGCCCGTCCTTCCTCGACGGTGTGCCTGGCGGCACCAACCCCTCCCTGCCCGCGCCCGGCGACCTGCAGACCCAGCCGCCCGGCAACGACGGTTCACAGGCGACGCTGCCTCCCACCGGCGGCACCGGAACCGGCACCGGCACCGGCACGGGAACAGGCACCGGAACGGGCACGGGCGCCAACCCGGGCACGGCGACCGGCCAGAACAACAACGTCAACGTCCCGGCCGACGGCTCCTGCGCCGACGGTGAGCTGGCCGTGACGCCGGTGCCGGCCTCGACCAACCTCAAGCGCGGCGCGCCCGTCCAGATAGAGCTCAAGGTCAAGAACGTCAGCCAGCGGACCTGCGCGCGCGATGTCGGCGCCGACCCGCAAGAGCTCTACATCGACCAGGGCGCCCACAAGTACTGGTCGTCCGACACGTGCAGCAACGCCAAGGGCGGCGACGTGCGCCAGCTGCCGGCCGGGCAGGAACTGACGTACAAGGTGACCTGGAACGGCCGCCAGTCGAGCACCTGCACCGGTGGCTCGCCGGCCGGCCCGAACCCGCCGCCCGGCCAGTTCGAGCTGCGGGCCCGCCTCGGCACCCTGGTCAGCAACCCGGTCACGCTGACCATCACGCAGTAGGTGGTCGCCGCCCTCGAGCTGTACCTGGACGTCGACGCCACCCGCCGGGTACGCACCCTGTGGCGCGCGTTGGAGGCCGAGGGCATCCCGACGATGGCCTCCCTGCTGCAACAGAAGCATCGCCCGCACGTGTCGCTGGCCGCCGCCCGCACTCTGGCCCCGGCGGCCGTGGCCGAAGCCCTGGACGGTCTGCCGGTCGGGCGCGGGCTGACCCTCGACCTCGACTTCGTCGGCCAGTTCGTCGGACGGGTGCTGTGGCTCGGTGTCACGCCGACGGCCGAGCTGCTGGACCACCATCGCCGGGTGCACGAGCGCCTGGACCAGGCCGGGGTCGAGGTGTGGGACCTCTACCGGCCGGGCCGCTGGGTGCCCCACTGCACGGTCTCGATGCGCGTGCCCAACCCGCACATGGCCACCGCCGTCCGGCGCTGCCTCGAAATCCTTCCGGTACGCGCGACGGTCACCGGCGCCGCCGTCACCGACCACGCCAACGACATCGACGAGCCCCTGCCGTTCTGAGCGACCGCGTCGGCGGCTGCAGTTTTTGCCGTAGCGTCGGCGCGCTGCTGCTGTCCGCGCGGCTTGCGATGGGCGGAGTCACCGCCGCTC
Source organism: Paractinoplanes pyxinae (assembly GCF_026626335.1). Classification (GTDB taxonomy): domain Bacteria; phylum Actinomycetota; class Actinomycetes; order Mycobacteriales; family Micromonosporaceae; genus Actinoplanes; species Actinoplanes pyxinae. The sequence goes on from NZ_JAPNTZ010000012.1 coordinate 194,419, forward strand.
GTATCAGCGGAACCCGGTGACCGACAGCAGGACGTAGCCGATCACGGTCAGCGGCAGGGCGTAGAGCAGGACCAGCCCTTGCCGCCGCCACGAGCGGCCGGCCAGCGGAATGAGCACCACACCGAGGAAGACCAGCACGGCCATGACGCCGATCTGGTCGGAGCCGTCGTACGACGGATCACCGACCCGCCGGGCGTTGATCACCGCCTCCGCGAACAGGACGGCGACGGGAACCGCCACGGCCACGGCCTGCCACCGCCCCGGCGTGCGAGCGAACACTCCGGCCGCGCCGAACACCAGCCCGGCGATGACGCCGAAGCCCATCCAGACGAATGCGTTCGTGTTGTAGAGGTTCGACCAGTCATCGTTCTGGATCAGCGCGGCCGCCAGGTAGTAGCTGGGCCCGGCGACGACCAGGCAGACGACCGCTGCCGCCAGGCTGACCGGCAGCGACCACCAGAAGCGCCAGGTGAGCAGGAACGCCACGACCGCCCAGACGGCCATCGAGTTGCCCAGCTCCCCGAACGGCGAGGGCACGTACTTGATCCAGACGAAGTCCAGCACCCCCAGCAACAGACCCGCCAGAGGCGCCACCCAGACCACGTTCCGATTCCCCGCCATGGCAGTTGATCTTAAGAATGTCCGCCCGTCTCCCACATCGAACCCAGGACAGACCAAGCCACCGGGCGATCAACCCAAAGGTGGACCCGGTGCCGGACGGAGCGGAAGCGGTCCGGCGCGAAGGACAGTCGCATGCTTGCTAACCAACCGGTTGGATTGCCGACCCGGCGGCGCAGCGCACGAGCTCGGCCGCGCGCTCGCGCAGCCAACCAACCAATTGGATTGCCGCCCGGGCGGCGCAGCGCAGCGCAAATGGGGGGCCGCCTGCTGGCGCAGCCAACCAACCGGTTGGATTGCCGACCGGGCGGCGCAGCGCAGCGCAAATGGGTGGGCCGCATGCTGGCGCAGCCAACAACCGGTTGGATTGCCGACCGGGCGGCGCGACGCGAAGATGGTCCGCACGCTCGCGCGGCCAACCAACCGGTTGGATCGCCGACCGGGCGGCGCGGCGGGGCGGGTTTGGTGGAGCGGTGCAACAGCGCGCGCGGTCAGACCGCAGCCGGCTGCGTCCGAACGGCGCGCAGCGTGCGGGGGAGGACAACTACGAGAGCCACGGCCAAGGCGCTGATCACCGCTTGGCCGATCCGCCCCGGCGTCACGCCGCCCGCATGGTCGACCACGTAGTTGGCGTAGCCGTTGGCCAATGCGTCAGTGATCAGGATGAACGCCCCCAGCACCAACCCCGCGGCCGGTCTGAACAGCAGAAGCACGACCGCCGCCGCGTCGAGCGCCGTGAGCGACACGAAATAGACCGCCAGCCAGCCCGGCATCGTGGGATATGGGTCGAGCCCGCCCACCGCCAGCTGCACGACATGAGCGCCCGTGCCGTAGGCGAAGACCACCAGCGCCGCCGTCATCACCACCGGGGCCGGGCCGGCCCAGGGCAGCCTCAGACGTACCGTTCCAGGATGGACGCCTCGGCCAGGCGGGACAGGCCCTCGCGGACGCCCCGGGCCCGCGCGTCGCCGACGCCGTCGACGGCCTGCAGGTCTTCGACCGTGGCGCCCAGCAGGCGCTGCAGGCTGCCGAAGTGGTCGACCAGGCGGTCGACGATCTGGGTGGGCAGGCGCGGCACCTTGGCCAGCAGGCGGAAGCCGCGCGGGGAGACGGCCGCGTCGAGCGAGTCGCTGGCGCCGGGATAGCCGATCGCCTTGGCCACGGCCACCAGGTCGATCATCTCGGTCGCGGTGAGCAGGTCGAGTTCGACCAGCGCCTCGTCCAGCGTGCGGGCCTTGCGGCCGGTGGGCAGATAGTCGCGAATGACCAGCGTGCGGTCGGAGTCGACGCCGGCCATCAACTCGTCGAGCTGGAGGGCCAGCAGGCGGCCGTCGGTGCCCAGCTCGACCACGTAGCCGGAGATCTCGTCGGCGATGCGGCGCACCATCTCGAGCCGCTGCACGACCGCGACGGCGTCACGCACAGTCACCAGGTCTTCGATCTCGAGCGCCGACAAAGTGCCGGAGACCTCGTCGAGCCGCAGCTTGTACCGCTCGAGGGTGGCCAGGGCCTGGTTGGCCCGGGACAGGATGGCGGCCGAGTCGTCGAGGACGTGGCGCTGCCCGTTCACGTACAGGCCGATGATGTGCATCGACTGGCTCACCGAGATGACCGGGAAGCCGGACTGCTTGGCCACCCGCTCGGCCGTGCGGTGGCGGGTGCCGGACTCTTCGGACGGGATCGCCGGGTCGGGCATGAGGTGGACGGCGGCCCGCACGATGCGGGTGCCGTCGCTCGACATGACCACGGCGCCGTCCATCTTGCACAGCTCACGCAGCCTGGTCGCGGAGAATTCGACGTCGAGCGGGAAGCCGCCGGTGCAGATGCTCTCGACGACGGCGTCGTGCCCGAGCACGATCAGCGCGCCGGTGCGCCCGCGCAGGATGCGTTCCAGCCCGTCGCGCAGCGCCGTTCCGGGCGCCATCAGGGCCAGATTGGCGCGGAGCGGATCGGCGCTCACCCCGCCGCCCGTGAGACCGGGACCGGCGCCGGTGGCTGCCGGACGGTGCACCGACCCGTTGACGCCGGGTCGTGGCGTCGGGCTGGCGGCGGCGGGTTTGGAACCATCGCGGTCGAGCGGCACCTGGACATTCTACGGACTGTCATCCACAGCAACGAGCCGTGGTTCGATGAATGCTCCGTAGCGTGATGAAACGTCACCGTCGGTCACCGCCGGAGGCGGCCGACGCCCGGGCCGCGGACTGCAGCGCCGAGCGCAGATCGCTCACTTCGATCACCTCGATGCCACGCGGAGCTTCGGGGGCGCAGCCGGGCGGCACGAGGGCCACCTTGAAGCCGAGCCGGGCCGCCTCGGCCAGCCGCCGGCCCACGGCGCCGACCCGCCGGATCTCGCCGGTGAGGCCGACCTCGCCGATCGCCACCAGGTGGGGCGCCATCGCCAGGTCGAGACCGCCGGAGGCCACGGCCAGCGCCATCGCGAGGTCGGCCGACGGCTCGATCAGCCGGATGCCGCCCACCGTGGCCGCGAAGACCTCACGGTTGTAGAGCTTGAGCTGCTTGGTGCGGCGTTCGAGCACGGCCAGCACCATGGCCAGCCGGGCGCTGTCGAGGCCCGACACCGTACGCCGGGGGGAACCTTGCACCTCGGCCCCGATCAGGGCCTGCACCTCGGTGACCAGCGCGCGCCGGCCTTCCATGGCCACGGTCACGCAGGTGCCCGGCACGGGCTCGTTGTAGCGGGTCAAGAAAAGGCCGGACGGGTCGGGCAGGCTGGCGATGCCGCTCTCGTTCATCTCGAAGCAGCCCACCTCGTCGGCCGCGCCGTACCGATTCTTCACGCCGCGCACCAGGCGTAGCGAGGAGTGCTTGTCGCCCTCGAAGTGCAGCACGACGTCGACCAGGTGCTCGAGGACGCGAGGGCCGGCGACCTGACCGTCCTTGGTGACGTGACCCACCAGCACGGTGGCGATGCCCCGCTCTTTGGCCACGCCGACCAGCGCCGCGGTGACCGCCCGGACCTGGGTGACGCCGCCCGAGACGCCCTCGGTGCCAGGGGCCGAGATCGTCTGCACCGAGTCGACGATCAGCAGGCCGGGCTTGACCGCGTCAAGGTGGCCCAGCACGGCGCCGAGATCGCTCTCGGAGGCCAGGTAGAGCTGGTCGTGCAGGGCGCCCAGACGCTCGGCCCGCAGGCGCACCTGGCTCACCGATTCTTCGCCGCTGACCACCAGGGACGGGGTGCCGGCGCCGGCCGCCCACTGCTGAGCCACATCGAGCAGCAGAGTGGACTTGCCCACACCGGGCTCGCCGGCCAGCAGCACCACCGCGCCCGGCACCAGGCCACCGCCCAGCACGCGGTCGAGTTCGCCCACATTGGTCGGCACGGCCTTGGCCGGGGCGGCACTGATCTGGGCGATGGGACGGGCCGGTTCGGCCGGCAGGCGGGAGCTGACGACCCGGCCGGCGCCGAGCGGAGTGCTCACCGTGGACTCGATGACCGAGCCCCACTCGCCGCACTCGGGGCAGCGGCCCAGCCACTTGGGCGGCTGGTGGCCGCAGGCGTCACAGACGTAGGCGGGGCGGGCGGCCTTGGCCGCCGTGCGGGACGATGTCACCCCGCAAAGCTAGCGGGGCGGTACGACATCTTTACTCGTTCTCCTCGCTGTCCACCGGCGCGCGGGAGGCCGGGGAAAGCGGGATGGCTACGGGGGCCAGCACCTCGAGCGGCTGCGAGTAGCCGCTGATCTCGAAGACCAGGCTCAGCGAGTTGCCGGGCTTGAGCTCGTCGCTCAGGGCGGCCGCGACCAGCTTCTGGTCGTCGTCGGGCAGGAACGTCGCGCTGCTCAGGGCCGGGATGGTGATGCGGGCCGGCTGCAGGGTAGCGGCGGCCGGAGCCGACGTCGGGGCGTTGCTGGGCTCGCTCGGCCGGCCCGACGGGTCGGGGATGCTGCCGGCCTGGTTGGGGTCGCCGGGTTGGGCCGACGAGCCGGACGGGCCGCCCGACGGCTCGGGGTTCGCGCTCGGCGACGCGGCGGCGGAGCCACCGGAGAGGCCGATCTGGCGGGCCGACACGACGCCCTCGGTCTCGTTCTGCAGCGGCTTGCTGCTGATCAGGATGGTGACCGGCTCGGTGGTCTGGTTGTACAGGCCGACCTCGATCGGGGCGTCGCCGTTGGCCGGGTAGCCCTCGGGGTCGCTGTAGATGACCTGGAGGTTGCGGATCTGCACGCGGCCGTCGGGGCTCTGCGTGCTCAGGCCCGAGACCGGCGCCTGCAGCAGGGCCGTCTCGGCGACCTGGCCGGCCGAGCAGGCGCCCAGCGCCAGCACGGCGACCGTCGCGGCACCCGCGGCCAGCGCCACGCGACGGGTTCCCAGCGAGCGCATCACGATCCTCCAAGCAGAGCTCGATACCTCGAACACGCTCAGCCTAGAGGTCGGCGATCGAGCGCGTGCGGCGACCCGTCCAATCACACCACCCGGCCGCTGAAGATGAGCAGCAGAACGTCGATGAGGGCGACCACGATCACGGCCCGGAACATGGCGACTCCGCGTCCCCGTGCGCGCGTGGTGGCGTACCACCCGAAAGGAAGGACCACGACGGCGGCCGCGGCGCCCGCCCAGCCGGCCCACGACGGCGGCCCGGGCGGCCCGAAGACCAGCGTGAGGGTGGCGCTCAGCAGAAGCAGCGCGGCCGCGACGGTGGAACCGGTGGCGCCGAGGCGGTGCGGAAGACCCCGTACGCCCGTGGCCGCGTCATCCGCGAGATCGGGCAGCACGTTCGCGAAGTGGGCCCCCGCCCCCAGCAGCGCTCCCGCCGCGACCAGCCACGCGGGCGGGGCCGGTCGGCCCGGCAACGCCACCACGACGAACGCCGGCAGCAGCCCGAACGCCACGATGTAGGGCACCACCGACAGCGCGGTCGACTTCAGCGGCCAGTCGTAGAGCAGCGCGAACACGCCCACCAGCGTGATCAGGATCGTCGGCCACAGCCCGAACGGCAGCCCCAGCAGCGGAATGGCCAGCGCGGCAACGAGCCCGGCGATGCCGACCGTACGCCGGGAGACCGCCCCCGAGGCGACCGGCTTGTCCGTCCGCCCGGTGACCCGGTCGCGGTCGGCGTCGAGCCAGTCGTTGACCCAGCCCACGGCCAGCTGGGTCGCCCCCACGGCCAGGAAGACGCCCAGGATCGACCAGCCCCGGTGACCGACCCCGATCGCCAGCAGAGTCATCGCCACGGTGACGGCCCCGCCGGGCTCCGGATGAGACGACTTGATCACTGCCAGCGCTCGGGACATGCGAGCAGTGTGGCGGGTGTGCCGTTGTCATGCCACGCTCGATCACATGCCGTCGATGCCGCGTAACGATCCGCGTCAGTACGACGACCTGGCCGGCGAGTGGTGGCGTCCCGGCGGCCACTTCGAACTGCTGCACTGGCTGGCCGCGGCCCGCGCGCGGCTGATCCCGCCGGCCGGTTCGGCCGGGGCCGTGCTCGTCGACGCCGGCTGCGGCGGCGGCCTGCTCGCGCCGCACGTGGCCGGAAAGGGTTACCGGCACATCGGGGTCGATCTGCGCTCGGTGGGGCTGAGCCAGGCGGCCGCCCGCGGCGTCGAACCGGTGCGCGGCGACGTGACGGCGCTGCCGCTGGCCACCGCCTCGGCCGACGTGGTGGCCGCCGGTGAGATCCTCGAGCACGTCACCGACCTGCCGGGCACCGTGGCCGAGCTGTGCCGGGTGCTCAAGCCGGGCGGCCTGTTGGTGCTCGACACCGTCAATGACAACCCGCTCAGCCGGTTCGTCACGGTCACGCTGGGCGAGCTGATCGGTCTGGCCCCGGTCGGGCTGCACGATCCGGCGCTGTTCGTCGACCCGCGCCGGCTGGCCGCGGAGTGCGCTTCCCATGGCGTACGGCTGGAAGTGCGCGGCGCCCGGCCGAGTGTTCCCGGGTTGATCCGCTGGCTGAGCCCGGGCGTGCAGCCCAACGGCCGGCCCCTCGGCAGCATCGTCCCCACCCGTTCCACCGCCGTGCTCTATCAGGGGCGCGGCCGCAAATCAGAGGAGCCCGCATGACCACGGAAGCCCGTCGGCTGGCGCCCCGGTTCGCGGCCCGTGCCGCCGCGCACGACCGGGACGGCAGCTTTCCCGCCGACGACTTCGCCGACCTGCGGGACGCGGGCCTGTTCGGGCTGATGGTGCCGGAAAGACTCGGCGGGCGGGGCGCCAGCTTCGCCCAGTACGCCGCGACCGCGTACGAGCTGGCCCGGGGCAACGGCGCGACCGCGCTGATCTTCAACATGCACGCCTCGGTGACCGGCGCCCTGGCCGGCGTCACCGACGAACTGGCCGACGCCCTGGGCCTGCCGCCCGAGGCGCTCGCGGCCCGGGACGACGCGCTGCGGGCGGCGGCCGAGGGCAAGTGGTACGCGGTGGCCATGAGCGAACGCGGCGCCGGCTCCCGGCTGTCGCAGCTCAGCACCTCGTACGAGGCGGTCGACGGGGGCTTCCACATCCGTGGGTCCAAGACGTTCTGCTCCGGGGCCGGGCACGCCGACGCCTATCTGGTCGCGGCGCGCAGCCTCGCCGACCCCTCCCAGGTCTCGCAGTTCCTCGTGCCCGCCGGCGAGGGCCTGCGGGTCGAACCCACGTGGGACGCGCTCGGCATGCGGGCCACCGGCTCTCACGACCTGCACGTCGACGTCACCGTGCCGGCCGGCGCGCTGCTGGGCGGGGTCGAGGGCCTGGCCCTGGTGGTGGCCCAGCTCGCCCCGCACTGGATGGTGGCCAGTTACGCCGCCGTGTACGTCGGGGTGGCCCGGGCCGCCGTGGACGCGGCGGTCGAGCACGTCAACGAGCGCAAGCTCGGCCACCTGCCGGCCATCCGGTCGCGGATCGGCCGGGCCGACGCCGCCGTCGCCGCCGCCCACCTGGCTGTTCTGGAGGCCGCCCGCCGGGTCGACGAGCAGCCCGGCGAGGCCGAGACGAACCGCTGGGTGTGGCGGGCCAAGCTGCTCGCCGGCACCACCGCGGCCGAGGTCGCCGCGTCGATGCTCGAGGCGGCCGGCACGTCGGCGATGCGCCGCGGCCACGCGCTGGAAAGGCTCTACCGGGACGCGAGAGCCGGATCACTACAGCCGGCGACCAGTGATGTGTGTGCGGACTGGCTCGGGGTAGACGCTCTTGGCGGCGACGCGGACTCGGAGGGCTCGGCACCGCGCTGGTGACAGGTTTCCACTTTTGGCAGGGGCGGCGGGGTTCAGGCCGGGGAGGCACAAATGAATCGCAACGCGACCATCGCAGGGCTGGGGACAGCGCTGCCGCCGCCTGCCGTGCAGGACGAGCTGTGGGAAGGCTTCTTCGCGCAGCACTACACCGACGCCAAGCGCGCGCTGGCCAAGCGGATCTTCACGAACTCCGGGGTGCGCACCCGGCAGGCGGCGGTCAGCCCGCTGATCGAGGACGTCTCGGAGTGGACCACCGAGCAGCGGATGCGCCGCTACCAGGTCGAGGCGGTGCCGCTGGGCAAAGAGGCGGTCGGCCGGGCGCTGACCGACGCCGGGATCCGGGCCGACGAGCTGGGGTTGTTCGCGGTCTGCTCGTGCACCGGGTACGCCACCCCGGGGCTGGACATTCTGCTCGCCCGTGACCTGGGCATGTCGCCGTCCGTGCAGCGGCTCTTCGTCGGGCACATGGGCTGCTACGCGGCGCTGCCCGGGCTGGGCACGGCGGCCGACTACGTGGTGGCCCGGGAACGCCCGGCCCTGCTGCTGTGCGCCGAGCTGACCAGCCTGCACCTGCAGCCGGCCAGCACCCGCACGGATCTGCAGCAGATCGTGTCGCACGCGTTGTTCTCGGACGCGGCCGCCGCGGTCGTCCTGACTCCCGAGGGTCCCGGGTACGCCGTACGGGATGTAGCCGCAGTCACCGACACCACCACGGCCGACCACATGACGTGGGAGGTGACCGACCTCGGCTTCCGGATGGGTCTGTCGCCGCGGGTGCCGGCCGTGCTCGAACTGCACGTCCGCAAGCTCGTCGACGACCTGCTGGGCCGGCACGGTCTGAGCATCGGCGACGTGGACGGCTGGGCGGTCCACCCCGGCGGTCCCAAGATCCTCGACGTGGTCCAGCAACAACTCGGTCTCGACGACGAGGCAATGGCCCCTTCGCGGGGTGTGCTTTCTTCGTACGGGAATTGCTCCTCACCCACCGTCCTGCTGGCGCTGGACGCGCTGCGCAGCCGCCCGATCCCGCCCCGCCGGGTGGTGATGCTGGCCTTCGGCCCGGGGCTCACGCTCTACGGAACGCTGCTCGAGGCCTCTACAGTCACAGCGTGACGGGTGAGCGGGCGCGAGGCGCCGTCCTGTACGCGACGGCCGGTCTGGTCGTCGCGGGCGGCGGCGTCTGGTGGTTCCTGTCGGCGCCCCCCGAACGCGGCAACGCCCAGATCAACGAGTGGCGGGCGGCGGTCGAACGCGAACTGCCCGACACCAGGAGCCAGGCCGACGCGGCCACGGCCGTGCTCGGGGCCGGAGCCGACCAGTCCTTCGAGGCGTCGGTCGAGACAGGCGAGTACCGGGTGTCGCTGATCTGCCGGGGCGGTCCCGAGACTGTCGTACGGGTCAGCCTGAGCCAGTACGGGCGGGATTCCGGGCTGGGGCTGCAGTGCTCCGACCAGCGCCCGCCCAACACCTTCAAGGTCGGCCTGGGCGACGTGGTGCGCCTGAACGTCGTGGTTAGCGACGACGGCCCGGTGGTGTTCCGCTACTCCGTCGAGCGCGTCTTCGACTGAGCTTTCAGCGCCTCAGAGCCGGGCCAGGTCGGACTTGAAGTCGTCGACCGACAGCGTGCGCGGGATGACCCGGACGATGTTGGTGCCGTGGTCGACCAGGACGGCGGCGGCCGTGGTGTCGGGGGCTTCCAGGCGCAGATGAGTGCGCAGGCTGCCGGCCGGATCGTTCAGCATGCGCACGGTCTTGCCGTTCGCCTGGGGCGTGGCGCCGGTGGGCGGGGTGCCCGCGGCCGACGCGGACGCGGTCGCCGCGGACACCGTGATCACGGCGATCTCGGGCCCGACGGCGTCGATCGTGTCGGAAATGAGCGCCGTGCAGGCGCAGCCGTCGACGAGCAGGATGACAGCCGGTAGCCGGCCCCGCAGCGGCACCATCTGACCGTCGGAGGCCACCAGCTCGAGCGCGGGCAGGGTGGACGCCCGCTCGGGCGTGGTGGAGGCCGTGCGCTGGGCGGCCGGCTGACGCGGCGGCCCGGGCCAGGCCGAAGCGAACAGGCTGGCCACGGTGACCAGCACGGCCAGCGAGATGATCAGCACCGGAGCGCGCAGCGTGGTGGCGGCGAAACGGCGCAGCCGGCGGACCGCGGGGCGGCGCAGCAGGCGTTGCCAGCGATTGGGCGGACCGGACAGCCGAAGCTCGGCCCGGATGGCGTCGACCTCGTCGGACAGCTCGGAAAGATCGTCCGGGATGACGATGACGCCCCACTCTTCGGGCAGGTCGGGCAGGTCGTCGGGCGAACCGCCATCCGACGACCATCCGCCGTTGTCGCTCGCACCAGCCATGACACACCCTCCCCCCAGGCCGACCAGTCGTTCTTCGGTCGGGGACCTCGAACCCCAGCCTTCCTCACGCGAGGCTCGACCGCCAGTAGTGCGCGCTTCCGGACCTTAGCGATAAGCTTGACCACACAAACGCCGTAGGTGCGAAATATCCGACTCCATCGGGAATGCCGTCACCAAGCCGTCACCGTGAGTTACTGAGGCAGCTCCGGGCGCTTCTGTCAAGCCGCAGAAACGCCCATCACAGGGCCTCTGAGCTGCACTAACAGTCACCGGCTGGGCGGGACATAGCTGCCTGAGCGTGTTACCCTAGACACAGCGAAAGGGGCTTCGAACCTATGGTTTTCAGTGTCGGCGAGACCGTTGTTTACCCCCACCACGGGGCCGCACTCATCGAGGCAATCGAAACAAGGGTCATCAAGGGCGAGGAAAAGCAGTATCTCGTGCTGCGAGTCGCTCAGGGCGATCTGACCGTGCGGGTGCCCGCTGAGAACGCCGAGATCGTCGGCGTGCGCGAAGTGGTTGGCGAGGAAGGCCTGGGCAAGGTCTTCGACGTCCTCCGCGCTCCGCACACCGAGGAGCCGACGAACTGGTCGCGGCGTTACAAGGCCAATCTCGAAAAGCTCGCTTCCGGTAACCCCCTCAAGGTTGCCGAGGTTGTTCGTGACCTCTGGCGTCGTGAGCGTGAGCGCGGCCTCTCGGCCGGCGAGAAGCGCATGCTCGCCAAGGCTCGCGACATCCTTGTCGGTGAGGTCGCTCTGGCGGAAAAGAGCACCAAGGACGAGGCCGAGGTTCTCCTCGACAAGGTCCTCACCGAGGCCTGATCAACACCCCCACCTCGAACAACAGGACCGCGACGTGACCGCGAAGCTCAATGCCCGCGGTGACGTCGCGGTCCTGGTTCCGGCGGCGGGTGCCGGCCTGCGGCTCGGCCCGGGCGGGCCCAAAGCGTTGCGCCTGCTCGCTGGTGAGCCGCTGCTCGTCCATGCGGTTCGCCGGGTGGCGGCCTCCCCGTCGGTCCATCTGATCGTGGTCGCCGCTCCCGCGACCGAGGTCGAGGCGGTGCGTTCTCTGTTGGCGCCGGTCGCGCCGGTCACCGTGGTGGCCGGCGGGGCCGAACGTCAGGAATCCGTCGCCCGGGCCCTGGCCGTCGTGCCGCCCGAGGTCGGCATCGTGCTCGTCCACGACGCCGCGCGCGCCCTCACCCCACCCGACGTGATCGAGTCGGTGGCGGCAGCCGTGCGCGGAGGCCTTCCGGCGGTCATCCCGGTGCTGCCCGTGGTCGACACCATCAAAGAGGTCGCGCCCGACGAAACCGTGCTGGGCACGGTCGACCGGTCGGTGCTGCGCAGCGTGCAGACCCCGCAGGGCTTCCGCCACAACGTGCTGGCCGAGGCCCACGCCGCCGCGGCCGACCCCCTCACCGACGACGCCGGCCTGGTCGAAAAGGCCGGCCTCCCCGTCACCTGCGTCCCGGGTTCCGAGCTGGCCATGAAGATCACCCGGCCGCTCGACCTGATCCTCGCCGAGGCCCTGCTCAAGCTTCCCTGAAGCCCGTTCGGCTCGAGAGCCTGTGGACAAGTTCTCTGGGCCGGCCGGTGGGCCTGTGGATGGCGCCCTTCGTTCGAGCGAGATTTCGCCTACTCTCCGCCCATGCCCTTGGGTGGGTGGGGGAGGCGGTGGCACACCGGAAGATCGAAAAGCGGGTCAGTAGCCTGGCTGGGTGATCAATCAGCGGGTCGGGATCGGGACTGATGTGCACGCCTTCGAGGCGGGGCGGGCCTGCTGGGTGGCTGGGCTGCTGTGGCCGGGCGAAGTGGGGCTGGCTGGGCATTCGGACGCCGATGTGGCTGCGCATGCTGCTTGCGATGCGCTTTTCGGGGCGTCGGGGCTGGGTGATCTCGGCAGCAACTTCGGCACGTCGCGGCCGGAGTGGGCGGGGGCGTCGGGGGTTGCGCTGCTGACCGAGACGGCTCGGCTGGTGCGGGCGGCGTCGTTCGAGATCGTGAACGTGTCGATCCAGGTGATCGGCAACCATCCCAAGATTGGTAAGCGGCGGGCCGAGGCGCAGGAAGTGCTGTCGGGCGCGGTCGGAGCGCCGGTCACGGTTTCCGGCACGACCACCGACGGGCTCGGGCTGACCGGCCGCGGCGAGGGCCTGGCCGCCACCGCCATCGCCCTGATCGCCCAAGCCTGAGCCGGGCCGAAGGCTGATCGCCCGAGCTTGAGCCGGGCCGAAGGCTGAGCGCCCAAACCTGAGACGGCCCGTGCCGGCCGCGGGCTTCGCGGCGGCGTCGCCCTGATCGTCCGCGTTTGCGGGGGCGGGAATGAAGCATCGGGTATCGGAGCAAGCCCCGGACCGCGGCGTTTCGTGGTACCGCCTACGCTCGAAGTGTGGCCGCGCCCCTGGAACCAGAGACCACCCCTGAGGAGTACCGCCAGCGTGCGCTGCTGCTCGCTGATCTTGGACGGTACGACGAGGCGGCGCAGGAGGTGGCGGCCGGCCTGACCGGCGCGCCCGAGGAACCGAGCCTGCTGGCCACTCTGGCCCGCATCCACCTGGCCGCCGAGCAGCCGGGGGAGGCGTTGCGGGCGGCCGACAAGGCGGTGGCGGCCGGGCCCGAGACGATCACCAACTTGGTCGTACGGGCCATGGCTCTCTCGGACAACCAGCGGTACGGCGACGCGGCCCGGGTCGCCAACGACATCCTGCGGCAGTGGCCGGCCGACGCCTACGCCCAGCGCACCGGGGCCGCCCTGCTCAGCGAGTCGCGGAACGGGCAGGAAGCGCTCAACGCCGCCTGGAACGCCGTCCGGGTGGCGCCCGACGAGGCCGAGGCTCACCTGGTTCTGGCGGTCGTGGCGGCTCGGCTCCGGCTCTTCGACCTGGCCCAACGGGCGTACGCGCAAGCTCTTGACCTGGATTCGGCGATCGGCGACGCCCAGCACGACATGGGCATCGTCCGGTTCGAGCGGCGGCGCTGGGCCAAGGCGCTCGAGTCGCTGGCCGACGAGGCGGCGCTGCCCGCCCAGACCGAGCCGGAACCGCGCGAAGATCAGGCGGGGGACTATCCCGAGCCGTTCCCGCGGGCCTATCAGGCGCCCGACCGGCCCGAACCGGAAGAGAAGCCCAAGCGCGGTTCGGGCAGCTGGACCGAGGAGCCCGTGATCAGCCGGCCGTCGGGTCCGGTGCTCGATCCTTCGGAGTCGTCGACCGAGGCCGTGCGGCGGGGTGTGCTGTACGGCGCCAACGCGGCCCTGATCACCGGGGTCATGGCCGGGTTCATGACGCTGACCAGCGAGGGCATCTCGCGGGTGTGGGCCGGACTGGTCGGGGTGCTGATCGTGCTCGGCGTGCTGGTCGCGTTGAAGCGGATGGTGCCCGAGCCGCTGGGGACCGCCCTGGGCCGGTTGCGGGCGCACAACCGGCCGCTGGCCGGCGCCACCTACATCGGTTTCGTCGCGCCGCTCGTCATGCTGGTCTACGCGCTGGTCGGCGGCGTCGTCTCACTCGTCGCCGCCATGGTCCTGGCCGCCATCGCCGAACTGTTGATCATCAGCCGCCGATAAGACCCGTCAGCTGACGATGAAGCCGATGGACGTGAGCGGCCGCGAAAGCGCAGCTCGCAACTTGGCCTCGACGTCGACCGGCGTACGGCCCAAAGCGTCCAGAGCCAATAACGCAGCCCCGGTGATCGGCGGATCCTCCGGCACGGAGATTTCCACCAGCGGAGCCTGTCGCCGAGCCCCCTCCACCACCTGACTGTGCAGCTGCGGGTGACGCGCCCTCAGCACGCTGCCGCCCAGCACCAGCGCGTGCGGCCGGTCGAGCAACCCCAGCCGCCCTGCCGCGACGCGATGCTGCCCCAGGATCTCCGCCGCCTGCCGCGTGATCAACGCGCCCGCCACCTCGTCCCCCGTGGCCGCCGCCACCTCGAACAGCAGGTGTGACAGCTGCGGAATCTCTTCCCGCGGGAGCTCGCCGAGATGCAGTCCGATGGAAACTTCCTCCACAGTGGCCCGCTCGAAATGTCCGGCCACCGCGGCACTCAACGCCGTCGGCTTCCCGCGCCCGTCCTCGCCCCGAGCGGCCAGCCGCAGCGTGTGGTCGGCCAGGTCGTGCCCGCCACCCCAGTCCCCGGAGATCGGGCCCAGAGCAACAAACCGCGCCGTACGCCCATCGGCTGCCCGCCCCACGCAGTTGTTCCCCGCCCCGCAGACCACGGTGACCGCGTCCGGCATCGACGTGCCCGATCGAAGCAAAGCGAAGCAGTCGTTGTCGACAATGGTGCGCTTCGCCCAGGCTTGCGCCGACAGTGCCTCCTGCAACGCCGCCACCTCAGCCGGCAGATCCGCGCCGGCCAGATACGCGGCGACCACGTCGATCACCTGGTCCGGTGCCAGCCCGGCCTGCGCGCGGGCCGCCTGAACCAGCTGGTCAAGCACCGTGACCGCGCCGGCCAAGCCGATGTTGTGCGGCGACGACGTACTCCCGCGAACCGACGCCAGCACCTCGCCGTCGTCGGTCCCGAGCACCACGTCGGTCTTGGAGTTGCCGCCGTCGATGGCCAGATAGAGCGCTCTCATCGCGCCCACGCGAGATGAGAGCGGCCACTGGCAATCAAGCGGTCGGTCAGCAGCGAGGCCTTGTCGTGCTGGCCGACGAGCGGGTGCGCGAGCAGCGCGTGGTACACCCTTTCTCGCCCGCCCCGAAGGGCGGCGTCCAGCGCCAGTTCCTCGTACCCCCAAACGTGCGCGACCAGACCGGCCAGGTCGGGTGGCAGGGGGTTGAGCGGCAGCACCTCGGGACCCTTCGTCGTGGCCCGCGCCGAGACCTCGATGACCGCGTCGTCCGGCAGAAACGGCAAAGTTCCTTCATTGCGTACGTTGACCGAGTGCACACCCTGGTCGTCGAACCCGTGCAGCGACGCGATGAGCCCGACCGCCGCCTCGGAGTAGTAGGCGCCACCCCGCTCGCCCAGCAGAGCCGGCTTTTCGACCAGCGCCACATCGCGGTACATCTCGAGCAGTGTCGCCTCGATCTCGGCCACCCGCTGCCCGCGCGTCGGCCCGTTCATCAGCTCGCGGACGTGCCGGTCGTGGGCGTAGAAGTACGACAGGTAGTACGAGGGAACGTTGCCCAGCGTGCGCAGCACCTGCTCCGGCAGGTCGACCTCGGCCGCCAGCTCCGAGAGGTGCGCATCGAGCAGACCGGGCAGCCGGTCGACGCCGTCCACAAAGGCCGCCCGCTCCCACGTCAGGTGGTTGAGGCCGACGTGTTCCAGGGTGACCGCCGACGGCTCCACCCCCAGGTGGGCGGCGAAGCGGCGCTGGAAGCCGATCGCCACGTTGCACAGCCCGACCGCCCGGTGGCCGGCGTCGAGCAGCGCGCGGGTGACGATGCCGACCGGGTTGGTGAAGTCGACGATCCAGGCGCCCGGCTTGGCCCGCTGCCTGATCCGCGACGCGACGTCGAGCACCACCGGCACCGTACGCAAGGCCTTGGCCAAGCCGCCGGCGCCGGTCGTTTCCTGACCCACGCAGCCGCATTCCAGCGGGAACGTCTCGTCGCCGATCCGGGCCTGCTGACCGCCGACCCGCAGCTGGATGACGGCCACGTCGGCGTCGGTCACGCCGGCGTCCAGGTCGCTGGTCCACCAGATCTTGGCCGGGTGCCCGTACTGCCGCAGGATGCGGGCCGAGAACGCACCCACCACCTCGAGCCGGTCGGCCGCCGGGTCGATCAGCACCAGCTCGGTGACCATCGACCCGAGCCGGGCGAACCCGTCGACCAGCTCCGGCGTGTAGGTGGATCCGCCACCGATGACAGCGATTTTCAACCCTTGAATCCCGTCAGTGTGATGCCCTGGACGAAGGCCCGCTGGGCGAAGAAGAAGATGACGATGAGCGGGGCCATGGCCAGCACCGTGGCCGCCGTGACGAGGTTCCAGTCGACGTGGTGGACACTGTGGAACGACGCCAGCCCGAGCGACAGTGTCCACGAGTTCTCGTTCTCGCTGGTGTAGAGCAGCGGGCCGTAATAGTCGTTCCAGCAGTAGAAGAACTGGAACAGCCCGGCCGCCGCGATTCCCGGGCGAGCCATCGGCAGCACGACCCTCAGCAACGTACGCCATTCGCCGCAGCCGTCGACCCGGGCCGCATCGAGGTATTCGCTCGGGATGGTCAGCAGGAACTGGCGCAGCAGGAAGATGCAGAACGCGTCGCCGAACAGCGCCGGGATGATCAGCGGCCACAGCGACCCGGTCAGGCCGGCGTTGGCCCACATCAGGTACAGCGGCACGGTGACCACCTGCGGCGGCAGCATCATCACGCAGATCACCAGCAGGAACAGCGCGTTGCTGCCGCGGAACTTCAACTTCGCCAGCGCGTACGCGGCAGGAACGCTCGACAGCAACACCAGCACAGTCGACGACACCGCGTAGACCACCGTGTTGAGCAGGTAGTGCGGCAGCGGGGTCACCTCGAAGACCCGGATGTAGTTCTCGGGGTGCCACGAGTTGGGCCAGTAGTCGGCGGTCAGCGCCTGGTCGCTGGTCATCAGCGAGAGCAGCACCAGGTAGACCACCGGCGTCACGAACATGACGCCCAGCGCGATCGCGATGCTGTGCTTGGCGATCCAGGCCAGCCGCCGCTGCCGCTTGATCTTCCGATCGGGCGGCGGCGCGGTCAGCACCGAGGGCGCGTCGAGGACGGCCGTCACGATTCCTCCCCACTGAATGCCTTGGCCCGGCGCAGCAGGATCAGCGTGACCCCCAGCGCGACCACGAAGAGCCCGATGGCCAGCGCGTTCGCGTAGCCGAGGGCGCTGTACCGGAAGCCGACGGTGTAGAGCCAGAGCGGGTACGTGAACGTCGAGCCCTCGGGGAAGCCGAAGTTCGACGAGATCCCGCCGCCGACGGTGGCCTGCCCGCTGGCGATCGAGCCGGCCACCGCGGCCTGGTCGAAGTACTGCAACGTGTAGATCACGCCGGTGACCGCCGCGAACAGCACCACCGGCCGGATCGTCGGCAGCGTGATCGACCGGAAGCGCTGCCAGGCGTTGGCGCCGTCCAGCGACGCGGCCTCGTAGAGGCTCGACGGCACGCCCAGCACGGCGGCCAGGAAGATCACCATCAGGTCGCCGATGGCCCAGAGGCCGAGCAGCACCAGCGACGGCTTGGCCCAGGCGGGCGAGTTGAACCAGAGCGGGCCCTCGATGCCGATCGCCGACAGGAAGTGGTTGACCGGTCCCGTACCCGGCTTGAGCAGGTAGACGAACGCGATGGTGGCGGCCACCGGCGGCACCAGAGCGGGCAGATAGAACAACGTACGGAAGAAGCCGGCACCCCGCCGCAGCTGAGTGAGCAGCATCGACAGGCCGATCGCCCCGATGATCCGCACCGGGACGAACACCACCACCATCCACAGTGTGTTGCGGATCGACTGCAGCAGGAACGGGTCGTCGGCCATCCGCCGGTAGTTGTCCAGCCCCACCCACTCCGGGACCGAGAGCAGGTCGAACTTCGTGAACGAGAAGTAGACCGCCGAACCCAGGGGGTACAGGAAGAACACCGCGATGCCGATCAGCGCCGGAGCCAGGAACGACAGCGTCGTCGCACCTTTTCTCACCCGTACGCCCATGGGTTTGGCACTCATGTCGGTCAGCCGCCCAGCGTCATCACGCTGTTGACCTGCTTGTCGGCGTCGGCCAGGCCCGCGTCGAGGTCCTTGACCTTGCCCGCCTGATAGCTGTTCAGGAACTGCCCGAACGTCTCCTGGTAGGCCGGGCCGGAGGCCGACGGCGGGGTGGTCGACGAGTTCGGGTTGTTGAAGATGTCGATGAACGTCTTGAAGTCGGCGTCCGAGTTCAGCCCCGGGTCGGCGATCGAGGCGGTCGTGGTCGGGATGTTCTTGAGCAGCCCGGACAGCTTGATGATCGCCTTGTCGTCGGTGGTCAGGTACTTGATCAGTTCCCAGGCCGCCTCGGGGTTCTTGGCGTTCTTGCTGATCCCGAGGATGTTGCCGGTGACGTAGCCGCCGCCGTAGTGGGCCGCGTCGCTCGTCGGGATGGGCGCCACGCCGTACTTCAGGTTCGGGCTCTGGTCCTTGACGAAGGCGAGGCGGTACTCGGCGTCGATGTTGATCGCCACCTGGCCCTTCTGGAACGCGTTGTCGGCGCTGTACTCGTCGCCCAGGCCGGCCCGGAACTTCTGCAGCTTGTCGTAGCCGTACCAGTCGACCAGCTGCTTCTGCCAGGTGATCAGCGTCTTCCAGGCCGGGTCGGTGCCGACCGCGGACTTGCCGTCGTCGGTCAGCCACTTGGCGCCCACGGCCGGGGCCAGGTGCGAGGCGGCGTTCTCGTAGAAGTCGTACAGCGGAAGGAAACCGACCGTCTTCAGCGAGCCGTCCGCGTTCTTCACGGTCAGCTTCTTCGCGTACTCGGTCAGCTCGTCCAGGGTCTTGGGCGGGCCGCTCAAGCCGGCCTTGGCGAACAGGTCCTTGTTGTAGAACATGCCGTACGCGTCGGCCAGGAACGGCATCGCGCAGCGCTTCCCGTCGAACTCGGTGTACGAGCGGGTGGTCGCGTTGAGCTTGTTCAGGTCCACTTTGTCGCGGTCGATGTACTGCTTGAGGTCGACCCAGGCGCCGGACGAGCAGAACTTGCCGACGATGTCGGTGGAGTACGAGAGTCCGACGTCGGGCCCGTTGCCGGCGCCGATGGCCTGGGTGACCTTGGAGTCGTCCTGGCCCGCCTTGACCGTCACCTTGATGTTCGGGTGGCTGCTCTCGAAGTCCTTGATCACCTGGGCGATGGCGTCGGCCTCGCGCTCGGTGAAGAAGTGCCACAACTCGACCGAGCCCGACACCTCCGTACCGGGGTCGGCGATCTTGTTCTCTTTAGGAGCGGGAGTGCAGCCGGTCGCCAGTAAAAGCGCCGTTCCTAGGGCAAAAAGGGCATGGGGTAGCCGTTTGTTCACTGTGGGCCTCTCAGATGGGGGTTAAGAGGAGCGGATCGAGTCGATGAGGGCTTCGTGCACCGCGGTGAGGCCGGCGTCGAGCGCGCCGAGCAGCACCGCGTCGTCGTCGATGGAAGTCACGGCGATCGAGCTCTCCAGCGGGGCCGCCCGGCGTACGGCGAAAGTCACCGCGGACAGCAGCGGCGCCCCACCGGCCTGGGCGATCGGGCCGGACAGCACCACCAGGTAGGGGTCGAGCACGGCGATCACGGCGGCCAGACCGATGACGATCCGGTCGGCCAGCGCGATCAGGAAGTCGCCGCCGTTGGCCGGGTCGGCCGCCGCGGCCCGGACCACCTCGGCCGGCGTACGCCCGGGAACGCCGCTGTCCCGGGCGAGCTCGAGGATGGCCGCGCCGCCGAACAGGTCTTGCAGGTCGAGCTTGCGGTGCGAGGAATCGGGTGAGTAGAGCGGCATGTAGCCGATCTCGCCGGCCCCGCCCCGCGCGCCGCGCATGAGCGTGCCGGCCATGTCGATGGCCAGACCAAGGCCCTCCTCGCCCAGCCACAGCAGGGCGAAACCCTCGGCGTCACGGCCCACGCCCCGCTGCCGCTCGGCGATGGCGGCCAGGTTGACGTCGTTGTCGACGCCCACGTGAGTGCCGAGCGCCGCCGCCAGCTGGGGGACCAGGCCCGTACGCCCGAAGCCGGGCACGTCGACGTGCCGGATGGTCTCGGAGTGCGGGTCGTACGAGCCGGCCACGCCGAACTGCACGTGCCGGATCCGATCGGCCGGGACGCCGGCCTCGTCGCTGAGCCGGGCCACCACCTCGACCAGGGCGGTCAGCGGGTCGGTGGTCAGGAAGTCGATGCGCGACTCGACCCGCCCGCGCACCTCGCCGGTGAGGTCGCACAGCGCGGCCACCACCGAGGGTGCGCCGCTGGCCCCGATGTCGCGCACCGAGACGGCGGCCGCATAAGCCGCGTCCGGGTTCGCGTTGTAGATCTCGGCGTTCGGACCGGGGCGGCCGCTGTTGTGGCCGACCACGTTGACCAGCCCGGCCTCGGTGAGCCGGCGCAGCACCTCGCTGATCGTGGGCGTGGACAGCGCCGTGAGCTTGCGCAGGTCGGCCCGCGTGAGCATGCCGGGGTCCAGCAGGTGAGCCAGCGCCGCGCTCTCGTTCATGGCGCGCAGCAGTTTTGACGAACCAGCCAGACGGGTCACGGCGGCTCCCGGTGCGAGACGGCGATAGGCAAACTGACTAACAGTTAGCCCGGACGGTAGGCGGACCGTAGACGGGTGTCAAGGGTCCGGACGACAGCCTAGAACAGTCCATCGAGACCTATTGATAAACCTTTTTAACAGTTGTAGCGTCTCTCCTCGTCGCGGCGATCCACCCCCACGAATCCCCCCTCTCGAGGAGCGCCATGATCCGCGCAAGGAGAGTCCTCTACGCCTCCGTCGCCCTGGCCGTCCCCGGCGCAGCCATCATCTACGGGCTGCTTCCGGCCAGCGCGGCCACGGCCGGACCGATCAAAGGCCTCGGCGGCAAATGTGTCGACGTAGCCGCCGCCAGCTCGGCCAACGGCACCGCCATCCAGCTCTACGACTGCAACAACACCGGCGCCCAGCAGTGGACCGTCGGCAACACCGACGGCAGCCTCCGGGCGCTCGGCAAATGCCTGGACGTCACCGCCGCGTCGACCACCAACGGCGCCAAGATCCAGCTGTACGACTGCAACGGCACCAACGCCCAGAAGTGGTCGGTGGCCGGCAGCACCCTGGTCAACGCGGGCAGCGGCAAATGCCTCGACGCGACCGGCAACACCAGCGCCAACGGCACCCGCCTGCAGATCTGGACGTGCTCCGGCACCGCCAACCAGAATTGGACCCTGCCCGGCGGCGGAACCACGCCCACCACCCCGCCGCCGACCAACCCGTCGGGGGTCAACTTGGACAACCCAGCCAAGAAAGACGTCGCCATGCAGCTCGTGTCGGCGGCCGAGAACTCGTCGCTCGATTGGCGGGCCCAGTTCCGCTACATCGAAGACATCAAGGACGGGCGCGGCTACACGGCCGGCATCATCGGCTTCTGCTCCGGAACCGGCGACATGCTCGAGCTGGTCGAGGCATACACGGCCGCGGTGCCGGGAAACGTGCTGGCCAAGTATCTTCCGGCGTTGCGCAACGTCAACGGAACGGCCTCACACGCGGGCCTGGACCCGAACTTCACCAACGACTGGCGTACGGCAGCAGCCGACAGCCGATTCCAGGCCGCACAAGAAGCAGAACGCGACCGCGTCTACTTCAACCCGTCAGTGCGAGACGGCAAGAACGACGGCGTGCGGGCGCTGGGCCAGTTCGCCTACTACGACGCGGCGGTCATGCACGGCTACGAAGGCATGCGGGCCATCCGGTCGCAGGCGTTGAAGCGGGCGAAGCCGCCGTCCCAGGGAGGGGACGAGCGCACCTGGCTCGGCGTGTTCCTGGATGAGCGGGTTATCGAAATGAAGAAGGAGGCGGCGCACGACGACACGACACGTGTCGATACAGCGCAGCGACGCTTCCTCAACAACGGGAATTTTGATCTGAACACGCCGTTGGATTTCGCTGTCTACGGGCAGAGCTTCCACATCGGATGAGATCTTTTGATCCGGGGATAATGGGCCGGGTCCGCTCTCTTTGGGCGGGCCCGGCCTTGCCCGTTAGAACCGCGGCTTTCTTACGCTTTGACGGCCGGGGACGAGGGCGATCACGCAAGCTTGAAAACCGTCTCTATGCTTTGCGTGATCGCCCTCGTCCCCGGCCTTGCCGGGGAATTGGCTGCGGCTTTTGTTGTGGTTGGTGCTTCTCTGATTGCATGGCTGGGCTGGGGAAATCCGTGCGGGATCTGGTCTGGCTGCCGCGATGGGGATGGAACTGGGACTTTTTCTTACTCGGGCCGGCCTTTGTGGTGGGTTGCGCGTTCGCACCGTGCCGGTTGCGGTCGCCTTCGGCTCCGTCGTAGCAAGGGCATTCCCTGCGGGTGGCATCGAGGTGGGTAAGGCAGAGAGTCGGCGTGCTTTAAAAGACACGTAGGCTCAGTGGGTGCGTTGGCCCCACAGCGACGTGAACGTGGCTGGGTTTGCCTTTCTTTTCCCGCAGTTGACCTTGGCTTGGGTGCTCTCCGGGCGACGGCAGTCGCCGCTCATCGTAAGGGTGAGAAGGACGCAAGCCGCCTTTTGCTTGCGTCCTTCTCACCCTTACGATTTGCTTTCGGCTGTCGTTGCCCGGAGAGCACCCAAGCCCCCTGGCGTCACCATCGCCAG
Organism: Paractinoplanes pyxinae; assembly: GCF_026626335.1. Taxonomy (GTDB): domain Bacteria; phylum Actinomycetota; class Actinomycetes; order Mycobacteriales; family Micromonosporaceae; genus Actinoplanes; species Actinoplanes pyxinae. The sequence continues at coordinate 216,828 of NZ_JAPNTZ010000012.1, forward strand.
GGAGCTCTCCAGCGATGCGCCGGGGTCTGGGGCAGAGCCCCAGGGTCTACCCACTTTCCCCGCGGGGGCGGTTCCAGCCAGTAGAAGGCAAAGCGGGCACGGCCCAAGCGCGGTCGGGGCGGAAGTCGAGCCACGTACCGTCGAAGGGAAAGGCGGCGGCCTCGATGTCTTTGGTGACGCGGTCGCCTTCGGCGCGGATTTCGGCTGCCTCTTCGGCTGTCCAGTAGTCGGGGTGGCCGACGCGCTCGAGGTATTCGTCTTCGTCTTTCCAGTGCCACTGGCGATCGGGCATGACCACGATGTCCAGGGCGTGGTCGAACGTGTCGATGCCGGCCAGCTCGCCGTCCCTCCACGGCACCGGTGGGGCTTCGAGGTTGACGTACCAGCGGTTCAAGGAGAAATCGGGGTTGAACATCCACCACACCGAGTGGGCGCGGCCGGGCCGGAACAAATGCAGCACGTGCAGGCCGGACCACGTCAGCGGGGCCAGGTGCCATTCGACGGTGTGCCGCATGTGGAACGGGATCTCACGGCGGTCGCGGCCGTCGGTGGTGCGGCGGAACAGCCATGGGGTGCCGATCGGTCGCCAGGTCAGCACGCCCCGCTCGTCCTCAGCGACGACTCGTTGCGGCATGACGGCGACGAGTTGGCCGCCGCCGCGGTAGTCCCGGTAGAGCAGGTCCTGTCCGACGGTGAAGGTCACGACCGCGAAGGCTATCGGCGGTAGGCAACAGTGCGGCCGGCGTCGCGGAAACCTATGCGGTGGTAGAGGGTGCGGGGGACCGGGTAGGCGTCGTCGCCGCGGGGGCAGACGACGGCCAGGGTGGCGCCGGCGTCGCGCATGGCGTGCAGGCAGGCGAGACTCACGGCGGCGCCGAGGCCGCGGCGGGCGTGGTGGGGGTCGGTGCCGACCGGCTCCAGCAAGGCGGACTGGTTGACGTCGTCGTACCAGCCGAGGGCCGAGGCGGCCAGGGTGCCGTCGGGGGCCTCGACGACCAGGTCCAGGTCGCGGCGGTAGGGCCACGTGTCGGCGATCTTCGCATAGCGTTCGGTGGTCATGCCGGACTCGCCGTCGCCGAGGTCCACCGGTGGCACCTGCAGCGAGCCGATCCACTTCGGACGCCACGCGGCCCGATGCACGGCCGCTCGGGCCGCGAGCTCGCCGGGTTCGACGGTGCGCACCCGGTAACCGCTGGGTAGCACCGGTTTCGGCAGGTGGCCGTCCAGATCCCGTACGCAATGTTGGAAGAACGGCTCGGCCGCCTCTTGATAGCCGGCCGCTCGCAGGGCGGCGATCAATTCGGCGTCGCTGTTCATGGCCGTGACCGTCTGCTCGACCTCGCCGGTAGTTGCGTGGAACCAATCGAGGACGGCGGGTAGGAGTTCGGGCGGGGCGTGCATGTCGAGGTGAGCCGGCGCCGTCAGCCTGGCCCAGGCTTCCACCTCGCCGTCCGAGCCGCGCCACAGCTTCACTGTGCGGTCGGGCAGGGACGGGGACTGCCAGGCCAGGTCGCCGATGTGCCAGTGGCTGTCGGGCGTCCACGTGCGCTGGACGGCTCGCTGCATGGCGGTCAGGTCGCTGTCCGGGGGAGTGGTCACAGGGGAATTGTGCCCGTTGCGGGGTGGGCTACCTTATCCGCCATGGTGGATCTTCTGATCGCTGTGGCCGCGGTCGTCGTGCTGATCGTGGTGGCCGTGGTGCTGGTGCGGGCGCGGCGATTGAGCCGGGCCGGCATCTCGGCCGCGCTGGCGGTGGCCGTGGTCGCGGCGGGGGCGTTCGCGGTTTCGCTCTATCGCAGCCAGACCACCTCGGACGAGCATGATCTGCCGCGGGTGATCGGGTCGACCGCGCCGGCCGAGCAGGGGCTGGGCACGGCGGTTCTCAAGATCCAAGTTCCCATGGGTACGGGTGACAAGTACCCGCAGGGGGCGGTGTGGCTGCAGCCCCCGCACCCGGGCACCGACGCGTACACCGGTGATGTCTCGCTGCTCTGTTCCACGCCCGGCAAGGACGAGAAGGTGCAGAACTGCACGGGCGGTGACCAGCGGATCTGGAGTGCCGAGCCACTCGAGGGCCGCGCGACGATCGGCGCGGCCAGCGGGGACCCGTTCGCCGACCCGGCCGCCTGCGCCGAGAGCAACGGCGTCAAGTATCAGGACGGCTACCTGCAGCTGACCGCCGGCCGCGCGTACTGCCTGCACAAGACGGGCGACGACGGCGAGGTGTTCGCCCTGCGCATCCCGTCGTTCCCGGCCGAGAAGCCCCTCCCGGCCAGGATCGACGTGGAGATGTCGGTGCTCAGCGCCTAGCGGTTCCAGGTCCAGGCGTACGCCGTGTCCTCCACGGCCACGGCGGCGTCGCACAGGTCGAGCGGGCGGAACGTGTCCACCATGACGGCCAGCTCGTCGAAGGCTTCGACACCCAGCGCCCGCTCGACCGCGCCGGGCTGGGGTCCGTGGGTGAAGCCGGACGGGTGCAGCGAGATCGAACCCTGCTCGATGCCGGAGCCGCGCCGGGCCTCGTAGTTGCCGCCGGTGTAGAACATCATCTCGTCGGAGTCGACGTTGTGGTGGTTGTACGGCACCGGGATGGCCAGCGGGTGGTAGTCGACCTTGCGCGGCACGAACGAGCAGACCACGAAGTTGGGGCCCTCGAACGTCTGGTGCACGGGCGGCGGCTGGTGCACCCGGCCGGTGATCGGCTCGAAGTCGTGGATCGAGAACGCCCACGGGTAGAGGCAGCCGTCCCACCCGACCACATCGAACGGGTGTTGCGCGTACACGTGCCTGGTCCACCCCGCCCGGTGCTTGACCAGCACTTCGACGTCGGTCTCGTCGACCAGCAGCGGTTCGGCCGGCCCGCGCAGGTCGCGCTCGCAGTACGGGGCGTGCTCGAGGAACTGGCCGCGCACCGAGAGGTAGCGCTTCGGCGGTCCGATGTGGCCGTTGGCCTCGATGGTGAGCAGGCGGGCCGGCCCGTCCTGGGGCACGATCCGGTGCACGACCGAGGTCGGGATGATCACGTAGTCGCCCGCGCCGGCCTCGAGCGCGCCGAAGCTGGTCTCGACGACGACGCGGCCGTCCTCGACGTACAGGCATTCGTCGCCGACGGCGTCGCGGTAGAGCGGGGACGGGCGGTCGGCCACCACGTAGCCGATCCGGACGTCGTCGTTGGCCAGCAGCGCGCGGCGGCCCAGCACCGCGTCCGCCGGGCCGGCGTCGAGCTTGTGGGTGCGCAGGTGACGGGGCTTGAGCGGGTGGTTGGCGGACCGGTTGAGGGCCGGAGTCTCGTACACCTCGGCCGAAGCGATAGCCGTGGGCGGGTGCCGGTGATAGAGCAGGGAGCTGTCGGACGAGAAGCCTTCCTGGCCCATCAGCTCTTCGGAATACAGCCCGCCGTCAGGCCGCCGGAACTGCGTGTGCCGCTTGTGGGGCACCTCGCCGGCGCTGCGGTAGTAGGGCATCGTTGCCACCCACCTTAATTACGACATTCTGGACGTGGTTGTCCGCTTCTCGAAGCGTCTATTAGGTTCGGATTCGTGTCAACGCTGGTGCCTCCGCTCTTCGCCGGGCTGGTGGACGACGCGTCCCTGCTGCCGCCGAGCCCCACCGGCGTCGCCGAGGCCGTCGCCAAGCACGACGAGCACCGTGCAGGCTGGTTCGCCGGGCTGCTCGGTCCCTTGCTCGTGCCCGCCTCGCTGATCGGCGCCGACCTGATCGCCCGTGACGTCCCGGTCGCCCTGGTCGGCGACGTCAGCGTGGGCGCGTTGCCGATCGCGGTGGACAAGCTCCGCGCGGCCGGCGGGCTGGTCATGCACATCGAGGCCGCGGTGGCGCGTCGCGGTGAAGACCCGCAACCGGGCCTGGCCGCGCTGCGGGCGCTGGCCGAGGGCGACGAAAACCTGGTCGTGTACGCCGAGATCCCGCTGAGCTGGGGCCTGCTGGGCGCGCTGGATACGGTGACCGAGGCGCGGGCCGCCGGTCTGCGGATGGCCCCTAAGTTCCGCGTCGGCGGGCTGGCCGCCGAACTCTTCCCGACCCCGGTCGAGCTGGCCGCCGTGCTGTGCGCCTGCCGCGACCGTGAGCTGCCGTTCCGGCTGGCCGCGGGCCTGCGCCACGCCATCCGGCACACCGACCCGGAAACCGGCTTCACCCATCACGGCTTCCTGAACGTGCTCACGGCGGCGATCAGCGCGCACGACGGCGGCGAGGTGGCCGAGGTGGCCGAGGTGCTGGCCGCGACCCATCCGGTGCCGCTGGTCGAGGCCTGCCGGGCCCGGCGGAGCGAGCCGCGGCCGCTGTTCACGGGATTCGGAGCGGTCGGCGTGGTCGAGCCGCTGACCGAGTTGGTGCGTCTCGGCTTGATCAACGGGGGATTCGAGTGAGCGGCTTCGGGTTGGACAATCTGCCTTACGGAGTGTTCAGCCCGCCCGCGGGTGAGCGGCGGATCGGCGTACGGCTGGGAACTGACGTCGTTGATCTTTCGAGCCTGGGCGGGCACCTGGCCGCGACCTCGCTCAACCCGCTCATGGCGGCCGGCCGCCGGGAGTGGCAGGCGGCGCGGGAGGCCGTGGTCGCGTACGTGACGGCCGGCCCGCCGCTGATCCCGCTGCGCGATGTCACTCTGCATCTGCCGTTCGAGGTCGCCGACTACACCGACTTCTACTCCTCCGAGCAGCACGCGCTGACCGTCTCCAAGATTCTGCGGCCCGAGTCGCCCGGCCTGTCGCCGCAGTGGAAGCACCTGCCGATCGGCTATCACGGCCGGTCGGCCACCGTGGTCGTCTCGGGCACCCCGATCCAGCGGCCGTCGGGCCAGACCGCCGCGGGGGTGTTCGGCCCGTCGCAGCGGCTCGACGTCGAGGCCGAGGTGGGTTTCGTGGTGGGCGTGCCCGGCCGGCGCATCGCCACCGCCGACTTCGCCGAGCACGTCTTCGGCGTCACGCTGGTCAACGACTGGTCGGCCCGTGACCTGCAGGCCTGGGAGTACCGCCCGCTCGGCCCGTTCCTGGCCAAGTCGTTCGCGACCTCGGTGTCGCCGTGGATCGTGCCGCTGGACGCGCTGGCCACCGTGCCCGCCGTCGCCCAAGATCCCGAACCGCTGGGCTATCTGCGGCCGCCCGGCCCCGGCTACGACCTGCGCCTGACCGTCGAGTGGAACGACACGCTGGTCAGCCGCCCGCCGTTCGCCTCCATGTACTGGACGGCGGCCCAGCAGCTGGCCCACCTGACCAGCAACGGCGCCTCCGTCCGTACGGGCGACCTCTACGCCTCGGGCACGGTGTCCGGGCCCGATCGGGACCAGGCCGGCTCGTTCCTCGAACTGACGTGGAACGGCGCCGAGCCGGTCAAACTGGCCGACGGATCGCTGCGCGGGTTCCTGGCCGACGGCGACCGCGTGCGCATCGGCGGCACGGCCCGGTCGGCGGCCGGCACCGAGATCTCGCTCGGCTCGGTTTCCGGGACCGTCGTGCCCTGAGTTCTGTCGTACGGTGTACCCGGGGGTGACGCTATGTCGACGGTCGTGGTGACCCGCCTGATCGACGCGCCGGTCGCGGCGGTCTGGCAGGTGTTCACCGATCTGAACCGGCGCCGCGAGTGGCTCACCGCCGTCACCCGGGTCGAGGTGCGCAGCCACGGGCCGTTCGGCGCGGGCACGGTGTGGCGCGAGACCCGCCGGATGGCCGACGGCGGCGAGGTCACCGAAGAGTTCCGGGTGCGCGAGTGCGAGATACCGGAGCGGTTCGTGGTCGCGTCGCCCGGGATCGGGGCCGACTACCGCATGACGTATTCGTTCGTGCCGGTCATGTCGGGCCGCCACCGCGGCGGCACGATGGTGACCGTGAAGCAGGACGGCTCGGCCACCGCGCCCGCCGCCCGCATCCTCGGGCTGATCTTCGGAGGGCTGGCCGCCGAGACGGCGGAAGGGGCGCTGCGGCGCGACCTCGACGATCTGGCCGCCGTCGCCTGAAAGAGGCTGCGCGGCCTGACATAGGCTGCCGGGGTGTCCCGGGTGCTGCTGCGATCGCTGGTGGCGCTGGTCCTGGTGGTCGCGGCCGGTCTGATCGGGTGGCGGGTGCTGAAGCCGGCCGAGGTGCTGTCGCCGGCGTCGGCGGCCTACCCGGCGGCGGCTTCGCGCGGGGCCGGGGTCACCGGGCGTACGAACATGGCGCCCTTGATTGTCGACAACCGCCTTCGTGTGTACGCGGGACAGCGGCAGGTTCGGGCGGACGCCCCGGTCGACGCCAAGAGCGTGAACACCGCCCGGTGGTCGCTGCGCAGGTGGCCGGCGCAGGTCTCGGGTGTGGTGGCCTCGGGAACGACGGTGATCAGCCGGTGGTCCGACGGTCAACTGATCGCGATCGACGGGCGTACGGGGGAAGAGGCCTGGCGCGTGGGCACGGAGTTGCCGGCGCCGGGGTACGAGGGGCATCGGACGGGAGCTTCCACCGTCTGGGCGCCTCCGGGGCTGCTGGTCGGCGACGGAGTTGTGCTGGTCAGCGGGGGTGGACGGCTGGCCGCGTACGAGGTGGCGAGCGGGGCCCGGCGCTGGGTGGCCGACGTGCCGTGCGCGGACGGGTTCACCACGGCGGGCGGGCAGGTGTTCTGCGGGGCCGGTGCGTACTCCCTGGCGAATGGTGCGGCTCTTACGACGTACCCCAATGGGCTTGTGCCTTTGACTTGCGAAGTTGGCCGGTCGGGCTGCGCGTATCTGCGTGGCCCGGACAACCGCATCTACCGGGCCGACGCGGCGAAACCGACTGCCCTGGACAAGTTGGTTGTGCCGAGTGGTGAGCAACTGCTCGGGATCTCGCGCGGACGGCTGGTGACGCTCACCGCCGACCGCCATCTGCGAGTCGGCGATGAGCAGGCCTTTCCGCTGGCCGTGGGCACCGAGAAGCGAGATTGGGAGCCCGGGCTCTGGCAGGTCACCGACGATTTCGTGGCGATCGAGCGGCTTAAAGGGAAAGACTATTTCACCCTGGACACCGTGATCATCGCGTCCCTGTGAAGCGGGGCGCGACGTCGCCGATTGCCTGATCAAGGATTTCCAGGCCGAGGTCGAGCTCGGTCTTCGACGAGGTCAGGGCGGGGGCGATCCGGAAGACGCCGCCCATGCCGGGCAGCTGGACCACGTTCATGTGCAGGCCCAGCTCGAGGCAGCGCCGGGTGACCGCCGCGCCCAGTTCGTCGGCCGGCTGCTTGGTCTGCTGGTCGAGCACCAGCTCGAGCCCCACCAGCAGGCCACGCCCGCGCACGTCACCGATCACGGCGTGCCGGGCCTGCAGCTCACGCAGGCCGTCGGCCAGGTGCGTGCCCAGCTCGGCGGCCTGGTGGTCGAGCTTGTCGGCCTCCAGGACGTCGAGGACCGTGTTGCCGACGGCGGCGACCAGCGGGTCGGAGACGTGCGTGGTGAAGAACAGGAAGCCGCGGTCGTGGGCGGTCTGCTCGATCTCGGGGGTGGTGATCACAGCGGCCAGCGGCAGGCCGGCGCCCAGCGTCTTGCTCAGCGTCAGAATGTCCGGCGTCACGGCGTCGCGCTCGAAGGCGTACCAGTCGCCTGTCCTGCACAGACCGGTCTGTGCTTCGTCGAGGATGAGCAGTCCGCCGCGCTCGTGGCACTTGTCGCGCAGCGCGGCCAGGTAGCCCGGCGGCGGGTCGAGCACCCCGCCCGAGCTGAGGATCGGCTCGACGATGACCGCGGCCAGGCTGCCTACCGACTGGGCGTCGAACAGCTCGAACGAGAAGTCCAGCTGCCGCTTCCAGTCGAGCTCGCCGTTCGCGTCGGTGAAGTCCGGCCGGTACGCGTTCGGAGTGGGGATGGCGAAGTTGCCGGGGGCGGCCGGGCCGTAGCCCTTGCGCCCCGAGCTGTACGTCGCGCTCGCCGCCGCCTGCGTCATGCCGTGCCACGAGCGGCCGAACGAGATCACCTCGTGCCCGCCCGTGACCAGCTTGGCCATCCGGATCGCAGCCTCGTTCGACTCGGCCCCCGTGGTCAGCAGCAGCACCTTGCTCAGCGGCTCCGGCAGCGACTCGGCCAGGCGGCGGGCCAGCTCGACGACCGGGCGGCTGAGCATGCCGCTGAACAGGTGGTCGAGGGTGGCGATCTGGCGCTGCACGGTCGCGACCACGGCCGGGTGCGAGTGCCCGAGGATCGCGCTCATCTGGCCCGACGTGAAGTCGAGCAGCCGGCGGCCGTCGGCGGTGAACACGAAGCTGCCCTCGGCGCGCTCGATGATCTCGGGGCTGAACCGACCGGCGCCGGAGTAGCGGACGAGGTGACGCTCGGCGTCGGACCAGAACGTATCTGTCATACCCCGACGCTAGGAGGTGCTCTAGCGTCAGGTCCATCTCGCATTTCCGCGCTCGCTGTTAAGGAGAGCCGCACAGTGACGCTCAATCCGTGGCGGCTGCGGTTGCTGGTCGACCTTTCCACGTACGGGACGGTCCGGGCCGTCGCCCAGCGCGGCAATCACAGTCCGTCGGCCGTCTCCCAGCAGCTCGCCACCCTCGAACGGGAAACGGGCACCGCGCTGCTGGAAAGAACGGGCCGTCGCGTACGGCTCACCGCGGCCGGGGTGCTGCTGGCCGGCCGGGCCCGCGAGATCCTGGCCGCCATGGACGCGGCCGAGGCGTCCCTGCGCGGCCTGACCGACGAGCCGGCCGGCACGGTGACGCTGGGCGCGTTCCAAAGCGCCGTGCCCGCCCTGGCCGAACCGGCCGTCGCCCGGCTGGCCGCCCGCCACCCCGACGTGACGGTGGTCCTGCTCGAGATGGAACCGCACGTCAGCATGCCCGCCCTGCGCCGCGGCGACGTCGACGTCATCGTCACCACCACCGACTTCGCCGGCGCCGAACTCGACCCGGCGGTCGACCTGGTGCCGCTGGCCGAGGACGAGATCGTGCTGGTCCTGCCGGTCGACCACCCGCTGGCGGCGCTGGACGCGGTGGGGCTGGAGGCGTGCACGGATCAGCGCTGGACGTTCGACGTGGCCGGCGCCTACATGTCCGAGCTGGCCACCCGGCTGTGCCGCGAGGCCGGCTTCGAGCCGACGGTGATCGGCCGCTTCAACAACTACATGCTGACGCTGCGGCACGTGGAAGCCGGGCGGTCGATCGCCTTGCTGCCCAGCCTGGCCGTCGACCCGCGCTACCGCGTGGTGACCCGCCCGCTCACGCCGTCGGTGACCCGTCGCATCACGGCGGCGGCGCGGCGCCCGTCCACGCCGAGGCCGGAAATAACTGCGGTGCTGACCGCCCTCCGCAGCCGGTAGCCTGAGTTGGTGGAATGCTTCGCCGCTGGGCGCACGCGTAGCTGAGGTTGATGCCCGTTCATATCGACCTCAGCCTCGAAAGGCATTCCCATGCACATCCGTACGTTCACCGAGAACGACCTGGACAACGTGATCGACCTGACGATCGAGACGTTCGGCCCGTTCTTCGAAGAATCCTTCCGCCCCTTGATGGGCGAGCTCATCTACACCAACCAGCACGCCGACTGGCGGGACGACTACCGCCGCGAAGTCCCTAAGCTGCACGACCCCGAGCAGCACAAGTACGTCGCAGTAGCCGAATCCGACAGCGGTGACCTGGCCGGCTATGTCGCGTGGAGCGTCGACCTGCCCCGCCGCAACGGCGAGATCAGCCACCTGGCCGTAGCCGCCACCCACCGCCGCCAGAGCCTGGGCGCCACCTTGTGCGAACACGCCTTCACCAACATGCGAACCCAAGGAGCCGAGGTAGTCATGATCAGCACCGGCGGCGATCCATTCCACGCGCCGGCGCGGGCTCTCTACGAAAGTCTCAAGTGCACAATGCTGCCGGTGTCCGTCTACTACCGACAGCTCTGACGGCTTGATGTGAGCAGGCGAGGGCCCGGCGCGGTGTCACCGGCCGGGCCTTCGCCCCGGCCACGGGCACAGATGGAACGGTAGGCCGCGCTGTCCGACGGCTGCTGCGAGAATGGCGTCGTCACGATGGCTCATGGCGTTGGACCAACGCGAGGCAGGCTGCGAGGTATTTAGCCTAAGCCGAGCTGAAGTCCTGAAGTCGGCGCTGCTGCCACGGGCATGAACTTGTAGGCGAGCTCCGAGCTCCGGCACCGGATGATGCCGAGTGTCGGCACTGCCAAGATCCCGCGTTCCGCGATGTTCGCGAGTGCTGCATCACTCCCTCCGCGAGAAGCGGCTCGAGTATCGACAGCAAGACCCTACGCAACGTGACGGGGCGTCGAGGAGAGGATGCGTCATGTCTGCGCAAGAGCCGCGTGTCCGATCCTGGCATGCGCGTGGCTGAAGGATAAACAGATACGCGATCGAAGCGCGTCATCGTCCAGACCTGCCGGTCAAGGGCTTTTAGCCAAGATACGAGGGGTCGCAGAGGAGACGCACCGCACTATGAGCAAAAGTGGATGATTTACGTACCTAGCGGACCGTCGACGAATCTCCCAGTCCTTAGGTGTCGCCTGCTTACGGTAGATCGGGCCGAGGGTCGGAGGCTCGACGGCAAGGCGGCCGAGTGAGATCGTTGATGGATGAGTACCGTGAAGCGGCTTTCATGATCCAGTGGTGGCTGGGCCTTGTGCTTGGCATTCTTGGCGGAGCCGTGGCAGATGGCACGAAGTATGGCGCCCTCATGATCAAATTGAAGAAGTTTCCGTTCAGCGGTCGAGGTCAGCGGTCACCGTTCATACTGGGCCTTGCTATCCGTTGGGCTTGCGCTGGCGTGCTTGCCGCCGTGGTGGCGCTTCAGAAGCATGTCGGTTTGTCGGATCAGCCGCTCGTGTTGTTCCTTATTGGCCTCGCAGCCCCTACGGTGGTGCAGCAAGCGACGCGCCTCGGACGTGCGATCGTTAGAGCAATCTTAAGCGAGTTCTTCGGAGGGGGCAGTTCCAGTGGAGCGTAGGGCGACCCCCCGTCGCTTCGGGGCACAGCTGTTCAATGCCGTAGCAGGTTACTGGGGCGAAGAGCGTGATCCGGTGTTGAGCGAGAGCGAGCAGCTCCCGGGCCACTTTTGCCAGGTTCTAGGCAGGACCTTGGCTGGCGACTGGGAATCCGGGAAGCCGAGTGATGCTTACTCGACCGACGGACCTAGGCGCGGCAGACCGAGAGGCTACGGCCCAGGCTCGCCTCCCCCTAAGTCAGCGCCGTTAGCTGACCTCTATACGTGGCTCAGAAGCCATCCGATCGACGATTTACTGGATGTGCGGACTCATACTGAAGCTCCGACGCAGACTTGCGGATGCACCGCGGTTCGGCACCGCACTTTCGAAAAGTTCGCCCAAAAAGTAGCATCCGTGGAGGACGCGGTCCACGAGGATGGGCACACCTCGGAGAAATCGAGCGCGGTTCAGAGTATTGATATTCTCGCGACGTTTCTTGAGGACGCGCTGCGTGGAAAGAAGCCGTGGTCGCACGACTTAACGGTCTTCCGTCGTCTGCTTAATGAAGCGCTCCAAAAGACGACGGATGGCGCTATCGCAGAAGACCAGCGGCAAGTACTTCTTGAGCTTGCAAACGATCTAAGAAATCTGGACTCTCTCCTTAACGACTTCACTGGTCAAGACTTGCGGCAAGCTAAGTTGGAGCGGCACCGCTTAGCGGGAATGCGGTGGGATGGTCAGACGCGGTGGCCAAAATCATGGCAGCGACGTATCGCTGAAAATTCTGACGAGGTGGCGCCAGGGGTATTTGTTGTCCGTGAAGACTTTCCACCATCTGGAGGTCATAGCTAGATTCGGAATAGGCTGACACGTCGTCCTGGCCGCCGGTGGACCGAGCATTTACGCCGTCATTCGAGTCGAGCCGTCAGTCAACCGTGCCCGCCTACGCCAGTGAATCGAAGTGATGGGCACCTCGCGTATCCACCGACCTTAGCCGAGTACGAAGTGCTCGCCGCCAATCGTCCGTCGCTCCACCACTAGTGATCACGCGTACTTGCGCACGTGTTAAAGCCTCTCCTAGTGGAGCGACATCAGGGGCGGCTGCCGATGCGGAGCAGGGGGTTGGGGCGGGTGACGTCGGCGAAGAAGTCGTTGCCCTTGTCGTCGACGACGATGAAGGCGGGGAAGTCCTCGACCTCGATCTTCCACACCGCTTCCATGCCCAGTTCGGGATACTCGAGCACCTCGACGTGGCGGATGCAGTCCTGGGCCAGGCGGGCCGCCGGGCCGCCGATCGAGCCCAGGTAGAAGCCGCCGTACGTGTTGCAGGCCTGGGTGACCTGGGCCGAGCGGTTGCCCTTGGCCAGCATGACCAGGGAGCCGCCGGCGGCCTGGAAGCGTTCGACGTACGAGTCCATCCGGCCGGCCGTGGTCGGGCCGAACGAGCCCGACGCGTATCCCTCGGGCGTCTTGGCCGGGCCGGCGTAGTAGACGGCGTGGTCGCGCAGGTACTGCGGCATCGGCTCGCCCGCGTCCAGGCGTTCGGCGATCTTGGCGTGGGCGATGTCGCGGGCCACGACGAGCGGGCCGGTCAGCGAGAGGCGGGTCTTGACCGGGTACTTGGAGAGTTCCTCGCGGATCTCGGCCATCGGGCGGTTGAGGTCGACCTTGACCATCGGCTCGCTGTCGAGGTCGACCTCGGGCAGGAAGCGGGCCGGGTCGGTCTCGAGCCGTTCCAGCCACACCCCGGACGGCGTGATCTTGGCCAGGGCCTGGCGGTCGGCCGAGCACGAGACGGCGATGGCGACCGGGCAGGACGCGCCGTGCCGGGGCAGGCGGATGACGCGTACGTCGTGGCAGAAGTAGCGGCCGCCGAACTGGGCGCCGATGCCGAAGTCGCGGGTCAGCTCGAGCACCGCCGCCTCGAGTTCGACGTCGCGGAAGCCGTGCGCGGACATCGTGCCGTGCCGGGGCAGGTTGTCCAGGTATTTGGCGCTGGCCAGCTTGGCCGTCTTGAGCGCGTACTCGGCGCTGGTGCCGCCGATGACCACGGCCAGGTGGTACGGCGGGCAGGCCGACGTGCCGATGAGCCGCAGCTTCTCGTCCAGGAACTCCATCATGCGGGCCGGGTTGAGCAGCGCCTTGGTCTCTTGGTAGAGGTACGACTTGTTGGCCGAGCCGCCGCCCTTGGCCATAAAGAGGAACTTGTACGCGTCCGGCGCGCCGCCCGGGTCTTCGGCGTACAGCTCGATCTGGGCCGGCAGGTTCGATCCGGTGTTCCGCTCGTCCCACATGGTGAGCGGCGCCAGCTGCGAGTACCGCAGGTTGAGCCGGGTGTACGCCTGGTAGACGCCCTGGGCGATGGCCTGCTCGTCAGTGCCGTCGGTGAGCACGTGCCGCCCGCGCTTGCCCATCACGATGGCCGTGCCCGTGTCCTGGCACATGGGCAGCACCCCGCCGGCCGCGATGTTCGCGTTGCGCAGCAGGTCGATGGCGACGAACCGGTCGTTGGCCGACGCCTTGGGGTCGTCGATGATCGCGCGCAGCTGGGCCAGGTGGGCCGGGCGCAGGTAGTGCGCGATGTCGTGCATCGCCTCGGCGGTGAGCTGGGCGATCGCGCCCGGTTCGACGGTGAGGAACCGGCGGCCGCCGGGGCCGTGCACGACGTCGACACCCTCGTCCGTGACCAGTCGGTATTCGGTCAGGTCGTCGCCGATGGGCAACAGCGGCGAGTACGAGAATGCGGCCCCTTTGCTCATGAGCGGCAAGCCTAGACAAGCCGCCCCGGCATCGGCGAACCGCTCCGCCTGTCCGCGCATACCAGTTCGGTCAAGCAAACGGGATATAGGCCATCTCACGCCCGGACACCGCGATCAGGCCACCCGGTCCGACGGCAAAAACTTCCGCGTCCGTACGCACGTCGGCCAGCACCCGCCCCGTCCCGGGTGACACGGCCACTATGCGCTCCGGTTTGCGACTCGTGATCACCGCGGCCGACTGGGTGAGCGCGGCCGCCCCGCCCTCGCCCACCGGCCGTGACCAGTTCGTCCGGCCCCGGCTGAAGCCGTAGCCGCGCAGTGTCCGGCCGTCGGCGCTGCGGATCACGGCGTGGCTGTCGTTGACCGCGAGCACGGTCTCACCCTTCGCCCCACGCCACAGCAGCCGGCCGTCGTGGGCCGCCAGCAGTTCCTGGCGGCCGGTGGGGTCGACGCCGAGCACCACGTCCTCACCCCCGGCCGGGTCGTGTTCCTGCTTGCAATTCGAGCCGTTGTCGGCCGTACGCAGATTGAGCCCGTCGCGCCGCCAGACCACCCCCGGCGCCGGTGGGTCGGTCGCCACCACGCCGTAGTAGCAGGTGCCGTCCTGTGCCGTTCCGGTCACCGTGAGCACTCGGCCGCCGGCGATCGCGATGCGCTGGTCGGCCGTGGGCTCGGCCACCTGCACGACCCGGCCGGTGGCGGTGTCGATCACCCGGACCTTGCCGTCGTCGGGCAGCCCGATCAGGCTCGGCATCAGCCGGGGCCGGGACACGTCGTCGTCGACCCGGTCGGCCGTGAGCGGGCGGGTGTCGGGCAGGTCGGGGTTGGCCGCGTTGAGCACGAAGCCGATGCCGCCGGTGTCCACGGTCCAGAGCGGCTTGCTGCCGCGCGGGGCCCACGCCGTGAGCTGGCATTCGCCGCCCTTGGCGCAGTGCAGGTCGAGCAGCGCGTCGCGGTAGGTCCAGACGGCGGTCGCTTCGGTGTCGGCCCGCAAAACGGCGCCGCTGCGCGGGTCGAGCACCTGGTAGCCCTTGGTCAGCAGCCGGCCGGTGGCCACCACCGCGTCGTTGCCGCTGCCCGAGACGGCGGCCCAGTCGGCGTCGTTGTCCCACAGCTTGATGCCGGCGGTGATCCCGTACGCCTCGACGGAGGTGCGGTATTCGACGACGACCGCGTCGCCGACCACCGAGACGCTTTGCGGGCTGCCGCCGATGCGCTGCTGCCAGCGGGCCGCGCCGCCCGCGATCGGCTCGCTGGTGTTGACCCAGCCCCACACCTTGGGCCAGGGGTTCCACACGCCGGTGGTGGCCAGCACGATCACGATCACGACCGCGACCAGCGCGTACCCCTTCCAGGGGCTGCCACCCGACGCCATGCGCGACACGCTAGCCAGGTCAATCACCCGGACGAAGGATCTTGATTCGCCCGTGTCGATACGATTTGCCGGATATAACGGACAGGCCGCTCTCGGCGTTGTGCAAGTTGCACCGGCCGACCGGCCGTCACGCAGCCGAGAAGGGCACGCTGCGCAGTTGCGCGGACACATGTTGAAACGGCCTGTGAGCTGCGACAACCTCGGTCAATGACGCAGACGATGGCACATGAGACCCGTACGGACGACGTCTTTCCCGTCAAGGGCGTCGACCACCTCAAGTTCCTCGTGGGCAACGCCAAGCAGGCGGCCCACTACTACTCCACGGCCTTCGGCATGACCTGCGTGGCCTACCGCGGGCCCGAGCAGGGCTACCGCGACCACGCCGAATACGTTCTGACCAGCGGCGGCGCCCGGTTCGTGGTGACCGGCGCGGTGCACGCGGGGGCGCCCGGCGCCGACCACGTGACCAAGCACGGCGACGGCATCCAGGACATCGCGCTCGAGGTGCCCGACGTCGACAAGGCGTACGCGCACGCCATCGCGGCCGGCGCCCGCAGCGTCGCCGAGCCGTACGACCTCAAGGACGAGCACGGCACCGTGCGCGTGGCCTCGATCGCGACGTACGGCGACACCGTGCACTCCCTGATCGACCGCTCCGGCTACGACGGCCCCTTCCTGCCCGGCTTCGTCAGCCGCGCGCCGATCGTCGACCGGCAGCCCGCCATCGACGCCGGCCTGCAGCCCAAGCGCTTCTTCCAGGCCGTCGACCACGTGGTCGGCAACGTCGAACTGGGCCGCATGGACGAGTGGGTCGAGTTCTACCGCCGGGTCATGGGCTTCACGAACATGGCCGAATTCATCGGCGACGACATCGCGACCGACTACTCGGCGCTGATGTCCAAGGTCGTGGCCGACGGCACCCGCAAGGTCAAGTTCCCGCTCAACGAGCCGGCCGTCTCGCAGCGCAAGTCGCAGATCGACGAGTACCTCGAGTTCTACGACGGCCCGGGCGCCCAGCACATCGCGGTGGCCACCAACGACATCATCGCCAGCGTCGACGCCATGCGCGCGGCCGGCGTGCAGTTCCTGGACACCCCCGACTCCTACTACGAGGACCCCGAGCTGCGGGCCCGGATCGGCAACGTGCGGGTGCCGATCGACGAGCTGCAGAGCCGCAAGATCCTGGTCGACCGGGACGAGGACGGCTACCTGCTGCAGATCTTCACCTCGCCCGTGCAGGACCGCCCGACGGTCTTCTTCGAGCTGATCGAGCGGCACGGTTCGCTCGGCTTCGGCAAGGGCAACTTCAAGGCGCTGTTCGAGGCGATCGAGCGGGAGCAGGAACGTCGCGGCAATCTGTGACACTGGTCGCGTGAATCAACCACCTGGGTACGGGCCGCCGCCGGGCTATCCGGCGGGGCCCGGTTACCTGCCGCCCCCGCCGCCTCCGCTGAGCCCGGCCGGGGTGCCGCTGGCGGGGTTCGACCAGCGACTGCTCGCGTACATGATCGATATCGCTCTGCTGTCCGCGGTGAGCTTCGTGGTGGCGATCCCGGCGGTCTTCGTGGTGCTGGGCCGGATCACCGAGGCTCAGCAGGATCAGCCGGTGGTCGATCTGAACGACTTCGTCAGCGACTACTTCATGCCGCTCCTGCTGCTGGAGATCGGGCTGTTCGCCCTGCTGCTGGTGCTTTATTACGTGTACGTCGTGGAATTCATGCACCGCACCGGCCAGACCGTAGGGAAGAAGGCCATGAAAATCCGGGTCGTGCCGATCGACCCGTCGCGGCGGCTCACCCGGGGCATGGCGGCCAAGCGCTACCTCATCGAATACGTCGTCGGCACCATCGTTCCGTTCTTCAGCTGGGTCGACGGACTGTGGCAACTCTGGGACAAGCCGTACCAGCAGACCCTGCACGACAAGTTCGCTCAGACGGTGGTCGTTAAGGTTCTTCCATGAGTTCGCTGCCCGCCGGTTGGTACAAAGACCCCGCCGAGCCCGATACCCAGCGTTACTGGGACGGGGAGGGATGGCTGGGCAAGGCCATCCCGGCCGACGCGGTGCCACCCGACGGGCCGCCGCCGGTCGAGGAAGAGCCGGCTCCGGCGCCCGACCCCACGGCCAACCCGCATTCGAGCGCGCCGCCGGCCGTGTCGCCGGCGCCGCAGGCACCCCCGGGCCCGCCGCCCGGCTGGGGCCCGCAGCCTCCGCCGCCGCCCGGCTGGCAGCCTCCCCCGGGATGGCAGCCCCCGCCGGGGTGGCAGCCTCCGCCCGGCCAGCAGCCTCCCGCGGGTTCGCAGCCTCAGCCCGGCACGCAGCAACCTCCGCCCGGCACGCAGCAGCCTCAGCCCGGCTGGCAGCAGCCGCCGGCGGGATGGCAGCCGCCTCCGGGATGGCAGCCGCCGCCCGGCTGGCAGCAGATGCCGCCCGGCATGCGCGCCGGCATGTATCCCCCGGTCCAGGCCCGGCCGCACGGGTTCGCGCTGGCCGGGCTCGGCCCGCGGCTGGTCGCCCGCCTGCTCGACATTCTGGCCGTGCTGCTGCTCAACGTCGTGATCAACGGCTGGTTCGCGTACCAGTGGGCCCGCGAGTTCGTGCCCATGTACCGGGCCACCCTCGACGAGATGGCCAACGGCGGCAGCGCCTGGGACGTGCAGGCCTCGGGCCGCATGGACGGGCTGCTCTGGGCCATGCTGATCATCGCCACCCTGCTGTGGCTGGCCTACGAGGCTCCGGCGATCGGCAGCAGCGGCCAGACGCTGGGCAAACGCGTCATGCGCATCAAGGTCGTGGCCGTCGAGGACACCAAGCCGCTCGGCTTCGGCCGCGCGTTCGGCCGGTGGGCCCGGCTCGGCCTGTGGACGCCGGCCTGGGGCTGCGCCGGCATCGGCTTCGTGCTGCAGCTCATCGACTGCGTGTCGCCGGTCTTCGACCAGCAGCTGCGCCAGGCCTTCCACGACAAGACGGCGCGCACGGTTGTGGTCGCGCTGCCGCCCGACGACCGCCAGCCTGTCGACGCCACCACCGGCGGCGGCAACGGCTCCACCGGAACAGGGGACTGAAGATGACCCGTCTCACCCGCGCCGACCTCGACGGCCTGCCCGCCTACGTTCCCGGCCGCAGCCTGGCCGACCTGACCCGTGAGCTGGGCATCGCCGAGGCGATCAAGCTGGCCAGCAACGAGGTCCCGTACGGCCCGCTGCCCGGCGTGGTCGAGGCGGTCACCGACGCGATGCTGCACTCGCACCGCTACCCCGACATGGGCGCGACGGCGCTGCGGGACGCGCTGGCCGAGCGGTTCGGGGTGGCCGTCGAGCGCATCGTGACCGGCTGCGGCTCGGTGGCGCTGGCCGAGATCCTGGTCAAGGCGACATGCCTGCCGGGCGACGAGATCGTCTATTCGTGGCGCTCGTTCGAGGCGTACCCGATCATCTCGGCCGGTGTGGGCGCGACCAGCGTCCGGGTGCCGAACACGGACGGGCACGGGCACGACCTCGACGCGATGGCGGCCGCGATCACCGACCGGACCAGGCTCGTCATCGTCTGCAACCCCAACAACCCGACGGGTACGAGCGTCCGGAAGGCCGACCTCGACCGGTTCCTCGCTTCGGTGCCCTCCGACGTCCTCGTGGTGCTCGACGAGGCGTACCGGGAACTGGTCACCGACCCCGACGTGCCGGACGGTCTCAAAACGTACGGCGATCGGCCCAACGTCCTCGTGCTGCGCACCATGAGCAAGGCGTGGGGGCTGGCCGGCCTGCGGATGGGCTACCTGGTGGCCCAGCCCGAGGTGGCCGCGGCCATCCGCAAGGTGCTCACCCCGTTCTCGACCAGCCTGGTGGCCCAGGCGGCGGCGATCGCGGCGCTGGCCCAGGAGGCGGAGGTGCGCCGCCGGTGCGCCCTGGTGGTGGCCGAGCGTGACCGGGTCACCGAGGCGCTGCGGGCCATGGGCGCGGACGTGCCGACGAGCCAGGCCAACTTCGTCTGGCTGCCGCTGGGCGACGGCGCGGCGGCGTTCGGCCAGGTGTGCGAGGGTCGTGGGGTCATCGTGCGACCGTTCCAGGGGGACGGCGTACGCGTGACAATCGGGACCCCCGAAGAGAACGACGCCTTCCTGGCCGCGGCCGAAGTGGCCCTGAAGAGCTAACCGACCAGTTCCGCTTCCGTCCGGTGGTGGTCTTCCTCGCTCAGGCGAGCGGGGAAGGCCCGCCGGCCGATCGTCACGATCAGCACCACCGCGAGCACGGCCAGACCCGCCGTGATCAGGGGCAGCACGCCCAGGTGACCGGCCCGGACCATCCGCTCGCCGAGCAGCGCCCCGCCGCCGATCCCGATCTGGAACGCCACCACGTAGAGGGCCGAGGCCGCGTCGCGGGCCCGGGGTGCGATGCGCAGCGGCGCCGAAGCCAGCACCACCGGGATGGCCGTGAACGCGCCACCCCACAGCAGCGACACGATCACGGTCGGCACGACGCCCAGCACCGGCGCCAGCAACGCGACCGACACCGCCAGCACGCTGAGCAGGCCCACCAGCACCGTGCCGGGACGCCGGTCGACGAAGCGGCCGACCGCGAAGTTGGTCAGCAACCCCATGAACCCGTACCCCAGCAGCAGCACGCTCAGCCCGGCGCCCTCGAGCCCGGCGTCGCGGCGCACGAGCGGGGCGATGTAGGTGTAGGCCGAGAAGTGGCCGATCACCAGCACCGCCGTGATCAGGCAGAGCAGCAGCACCTGCCGGTCGCGGGCGATGCCGAAGGCCGCCCGCAGCTGGGCAGCCGGCCGCAGTTTCAAGTCGTGCTCCCGCGGCGGCAGCTTCGGCAGCACCTTCATCAGCCCGATCACGCAGATCGTGCCGCCGATGACCATCGCCGCCAGGGCGGCCCGCCAGCCGAGCCACTGGCCCAGTGCGGTGCCGAGCGGCACGCCGAGCACGATGGCCAGCGAGTTGCCCACGAAGACGAGCGCGGTTGCTCGCCCGGCCTGCCCCGGCGGCGCCAGACGGGCCGCGACCGGACCGATCACCGACCAGAAGACGCCGTGGGCCAGCGCGCAGATCAGCCGGGCCAGCACCAGCACCAGGAAGGTCGGCGCGAAGGTGGCCGCCGCCTGCGACACCACGAAGATGGCCATCGTGATCGCGAGCAGCAGGTGGCGCGGCACCCGCATGGTCAGCGCGGTCAGCGGGATCGTGCTCACCCCGGCCACGACGGCGTAGCTGGTCAGCAGCAGGCCGACGTCGGACTCGGCCACGTCGAGCCCGCGGGCGATCTCGGGCAGCAGACCCACCGGCAGGGTCTCGGCGGTCACGTAGAAGAACGAGGACGCACCGAGAATGGCCAGGGCCGGGCGGTTCAATGTCACGTCCGCAGAATAAGCTCTGAGTCAGAGTAAAAAGAAGAGGAGCGACCGACTGTGACGCGCACGACCGAGCTGCTGCGGGTCGCCCACGCCCACCCCGGCGTCACCCGGGCCGACGCCGCCCGCCACCTGGGCATCGGAACCGGCGCCACGACCGAGCTGGTCGCCCGCCTCACCCAGGCGTCGTTGCTCGCTGAGGTGCCCGCGGCTCGCAGCGGTACGCGGGGCCGTCCGACCACCGCGCTGGTCGCCCACCCGTCCGGCCCGCTGGTGCTGGCCGTCGCGATCAGCCACCGCGCCTGGCGGATCGACGTGGTCGAGCTCGGCGGTCACACCGTCGCGTCGGCCGATGCTCCGCACACCGGCCGGAGCTGGCCCGACGTTGTCGCGGGCGTGACCGCCGGCATCGCGCAACTGCGTTCCCGGTACGGCGATCGGCTGCGCGCCCTGGGCGTCTCCGCGCCCGGCCCCGTCACCGCCGAGTTCCGGCTCGACGCCACCACGTCCGGCTGGCACGACGTCGACCTGCACGACCTGTGGCCGGACGCCCCGCTGCTGACCGCCGGCAACGACGCCAGCCTGGCCGCCACCGCCGAATCGGCCCGGGGCGCCGCCGCCGGCGCCTCGGTGGCCCTGCACCTGCTCATCGAGTACGGCCTGGGCGGCGCCGTGGTCGACCAGGGCCGCCTGGTCATCGGCGCCCACGGAGCCTCCGGCGAATTCGGGCACATGCCGTTCGGTGACCCCGCCGTCCTGTGCCCGTGCGGAGCCCGCGGTTGCTGGGGCACCGCCGTCGACGGCACGGCACTGGCTCGCCACCTGGGTCAGCCGCCCCAGCCCGACCCCGTCGCGTACGCGAAAGGGGTCATCGCCTCACCCGCCCCGGCCGAACGAGCCGCTGTGGCGATGGCCGCCGCCGCCCTCGGCCGGGGAATCGCCGGTCTGGTCAACGGCCTGGACGCCGACCTGGTCACCCTGGGCAGCATCGCGGCCGACCTGCTGGCCGCGGCCCCCGCCGAACTCGAGTCGGCCTATCACTCGGGCCTGATGGCCATCCGCCGCGACTCCCCGCCCCCGCTCGTGCCGGCCGCCCTCGGCCCCGACGGCCCGATCGCCGGTGCTGCCGAAGCCGCCTGGTTCCACCTGCTCGATCACCTCGGATAGCGATCATGTCGATACATCTTCCGCTGAATACAGGGTCGGCTGTACTTTGAGCCGATGGAGACGGTGACCCACGGCCACGTCCTGGCCCGCTTCGGCCACGCCCTGTCCGACCCGACCCGGGCCCGGCTGCTGCTGGCTCTGCGCGAAGCCCCCGGCTATCCGGCCGAGCTGGCCGACCTGCTCGGCGTCACCCGGCAGAACCTGTCGAACCACCTGGCCTGCCTCCGCGGCTGCGGCCTGGTCGTGGCGGTTCCGGAAGGCCGGCGTACGCGCTACGAGCTGGCCGACAGCCGCATCCGCCACGCCCTGACCGACCTGCTCGGCCTGGTGCTGGCCGTCGACCCGGCCGCCTGCCCCGACGCCGCCGACCAGGACTGCTGCTGATGAGCCTTCCCCTGCTGCCCATCGCGCCCGCCGGACGCCAGGCCCTTCTCGCCCGGCGCATCCGGCTGCTGGTCGCGGCCACGATCGCCTACAACGTCGTCGAGGCCGTCGTCGCGATCACGGCCGGAACCATCGCCTCGTCGACCGCGCTGATCGGCTTCGGCCTGGACTCGGTCATCGAGGTCTCCTCGGCCGCCGCGGTCGCCTGGCAGTTCGCCGGTCGCGACCCCGAAGCCCGGGAGAAGACCGCGCTGCGCATCATCGCCGTGTCGTTCTTCGCCCTGGCCGCCTACGTCAGCGTCGAATCGGTCCGCGCCCTGATCAGCGGCGCCGACGCCGAACACTCCACCGTCGGCCTCGTGCTGGCCGCGCTGTCGCTGGCGATCATGCCCGGCCTGTCCTACGCCCAGCGCCGCGCCGGCCGCGAGCTCGGCTCAAGGACGGCCGTCGCCGACTCCAAGCAGACCCTGCTCTGCACCTACCTGTCCGCGGTCCTGCTCGTCGGCCTGGCACTCAACAGCCTGTTCGGCTGGAGCTGGGCCGACCCGATCGCCGCGCTGGTCATCGCCGCGGTAGCCGTCAAAGAGGGCCGAGAAGCCTGGCGCGGCGACACCTGCTGCACGCCGCCCCTCGCCGCCGCTACCACCGGCGGCTGCAAAGACGGCTGCTGCGACTAGGCCTTCCTGCGATCTCGTTGGCCCGCAGCCCCGGCGGGATCGGCAGGACAGGCCCTGGTCTTCCGTGCAAGGGTCGTGATTCTCCCGACGCCAACAGGAGGTGGCTGCACCGCGATGAGCACACCGACCCCACCGATCCGCATCGCCCCGATGCTCGACGACCACGCCGACCAGGTGCTGGCGATCTACCAGCTCGGCATCGCCACCGGCAACGCCACCTTCGAGACCGAACCACCCGACTGGCCCCGATTCACCGCGACCCGGCTGCCCCGGCACCGCTTCGCAGCCCTCGACACCGACGGCGCGGTGCTCGGCTGGGTCGCCTGCAGCCCCGTCTCAGACCGATGCGTCTACGCCGGCGTAGTCGAGCACTCGGTCTACGTCCACCCCGACGCCCACGGCCGCGGCATCGGCCGAGCCCTGCTCGACGCGCTGATCACTTCCACCGAGGCCGCCGGAGTCTGGACTATCCAATCCGGAATCTTCCCCGAGAACACCGCCAGCCTCGCCCTGCACACCGCCTGCGGCTTCCGCATCATCGGCACCCGCGAACGAGTAGGCCGCCACCACAACACCTGGCGCGACGTCATCCTCCTCGAACGACGCAGCCCCACCGTCACCTGACGACCCCACAGCGAATACGCCCGGAGGCCGCCAGAGCTGCCACCGCTGAGCAAGCGAGTGCGTCAGGATGGCCAAAATGTGACTGATCATCATCATTCCATTACGGATAGTCAGCCAATAGCGTCGTTTCATGGCTCGACGTCGGTCATCTGGAGTTGCCGAGCGCGCGACCGTCGGATTTGTGCTGGTCGCTCTGACCGCTCTTTTCTGGTTCTCTGACGAACGCCGCTTGGCGCTTTTCGTCGCCCTCGGCCTGCTCGTTCCGTACCTTGCCGTGATCGCCCCGTTCCGATGCGGTGGCTACACGCGAGACCGCCGGGCATGCCGCTTCGTTGGCTATGGATGGCTTATCGGGTGCCACCATCATCGATTCGATCGTCTGGCAAGAATCTTCGGCAGGAACCGCGACCGTGCGGCGGCTCGTAGCCAACCTCCGCATCGATCAACCCGAGCGGCAGCCTCCGCTGGAATACCTCACCGGCGGGCCGCGGGGGAGCCCAGTCGACCTCGGGGCTTCGACGTGGTAACCCTGTTGATCAGCCTGAGCAGCATGATCGCCGGATGGCTGGCCCTGTGGATAGGCCCTTAAGGCAGGGTTTTCAAAACAACATCCGCCAAGCTTGCCGTCCACATCGTCATGAAGGCATCCCGGACACGTCCGGCAGTTGGCGGAACTCGGCTGATGAGGCTTAAGCACGAGCTAGCCGAATGCTCGTCGGGCGGGCCAACCCCGAAATGGTGGTGCGTCGGATAGACCGCTGTGCGCAAGATCTGCCGGTGGACCTTGACGACGAATTGATCGAGCTGCGCCGGCAGATTCACCGCCACCCCGAACTGGCTGGGGAGGAACGGCAGACGGCCGGGCTGGTCGCCGAGCAGATGCGTGCGGCCGGGCTCGAGGTGACGACCGGTGTCGGCGGGCATGGGGTTCTCGCGGTGCTCGACGGTTCGGCGGACGGGCCGACGGTGGTCTATCGAGCCGACATGGACGCCGTCGACGCCGAGCGGAACGTGCTGTTCATTCCGCGGTCCGACCGGGTCTTCGATGACGGCTTCGCCTCTCGCGTGCCCGGTGTCGCGCACCTGTGCGGGCATGACCTGCACACCGCGATCGGCGTTGGCGTGGCCAAGACTCTGGCCCGCAGCTCCGGGCCGGTCCCCGGCCGGGTGGTGTTCGTCTTCCAGCCGGCCGAGGAACCCTTGAAAGGCGCCCGGGCGATGCTCGACACCGGGTTGGTGCAGAAACTCAGGCCGCGCGAGAGTTATGCGCTGCACTGCGCCCCGTTTCCGAGCGGCACCATTGTGGTGTCTCCGGGTCATGGCCTGCCCGGGCTGGACGAAATCCGGATCGTGCTGCCGGCTGGGGACGCCGCGGCCGTCGCTGCCGAGGTGGCGGAACTCGGGACCGTCGAGTTCCCGCGGAGCGTCGCCGACTATCACGCGCGCTTCCACTCTGTGCTGGAGCAGCATGTTCCCGAATCTGTGAGCGTCGGCCAGTGGACCGAGCGCACCTCCGACGGGCAGCCGGTCGTCACCATCATGCTGCGGGTCTGGCCGCAGGAGCGGTTGCCGGAGCTACGCGTACGGATCGAACGCATCGCGGCGCGGGCCGGTGGGCACGTCGAGTTCGCCGGTGAGCCGTTTCCGGCCCTGGTGAACTCGGCCGAGCTGAGCACGGCGGCCGGCCAATACCTGAGCGCGACCACGGGGCCGGAGTCCGTCCTGTGGGCCCGGGCGTCCTGGCCCTACAACTGCGAGGACTTCGCGCTCTTCCTGAAGGAGGCGCCGGGCGCTCAGTTCTACCTCGGCGTCGCGGATGCGGAGTCGGGGATGAACGGCGCGCCGCACACCCGCGACTTCGCCGCCGACGAGCGGGCGATCGGGTACGGCGTACGCGCCATGGCCGGCCTGCTGACGCACCGGCTGACGGCTCAGGGGACCAGCACCAGCTTGCCGGGTGTGTGACCGGTGAGGCCGGCCCGGTGGGCTTCGGCGGCCTGGTCCAGACCGAAGGTGCCGGCGACGATGACGCGCAGGTGACCGGCGCCGGCCTTCGCCGCGAGATCGTGCCGGGCGGCTGCTCGGAACTCGGCGCCGGCATCCTCGCCGGGGCCGTAGCCGAGCACCTTGATGCCCTCCTTGGCCCGTCGGGGACCGCCGTTGATCGACGCGATCCGGTCGCGGTCGGTCACCAGCGCGAGCGACGTGTCCAGGGCTTCCTCGGTGCCGATGAGGTCGAGCGCGGCCGTGACGCCACCGGGGGCTGCGGCCCGGACGCGGTCGAGCAGACCCGGCCCGTACGCGACAGGGGTGGCACCCAGGTCGCGCAGCACGTCAAAGTTGCGCTCGGAGGCCGTGGCGACCACCGTCGCGCCTCGGGCGGTTGCCAGTTGGACGGCCATCAGACCGACCCCGCCGCTGCCGTTGTGGATCAGGACGGTGTCGCCCTCGTGCACCCCGGCCGCGTGCAGAGCGTGCGCGGCGGTCAGTCCCGTCAGCATCAGGGCGCCGGCTTCGGCCCAGCTGATCGACGACGGCTTCGGGATCAACGAGCTCTTCGGGGCGACGACGTAGTCGGCGTAGGCCGCGGTCACTGGGTAAACGATCACCTCGTCGCCGGTTGTGGTGTCGATTCCGGCGCATTCCAGGCCGAGCTGCGGCAGGGCGGCCGCGTCGACCCCGGCTGCGTCGGTGTGCTCGTCGTCGATGTCGTGGAACGCGCCGCTGTAGAGCTTCCAGTCGATCGGGTTGACGCCGGCCGCCTTGACCCGGATCAGGGCCTCGCCGGTGGCGGGCTCGGGGAGGGGAACTTCGGCGACGGTGAGGACTTCAGGACCGCCGTACGCGGTGGGTCGAACGATTCGCATGCTCATGAACTCAGTGAACGGCGTCCTTGGCATGACGTCCACTGCAAAGATGGCAAGGCAGGATTGCGTTCAGCGCAAATGAGGAGCGACGGTGGCCGACGATCTCGATCTGAACCTGTTGCGGGTCTTCGACGCCTTGCTCGAGACCGGCAGTGTCTCGGCCGCGGCCGGGCGGCTGCACCTGTCCGTGCCCGCGACCAGCCGGGCGCTGAGCCGGCTGCGACGGGCGATGAACGACCCAATCATGGTGCGAGCGGGACGCGGGCTCGTCCCCACGCCGTTCGCGCACCAGTCGAGGGCGCAGGTCCGGGCCCTGCTGGACGCGGCAACGGCACTGCGGGCCGCTCCGGCCGACAACCCGGCCACGTGGCGGCGTACGTTCTCGATTCGCATCAACGACGGCCTGGCCCCGGTCCTGAGTTCCCGGCTGACCGCCCGCATAGCCGCCGAAGCGCCGGGCGTCACCGTCCGCTTCGTCGCCCAGCAGTCCAAGGACCCTGAGCCGCTGCGGGACGGGACGCTCGACCTGGACATCGGCGTCGCCGACCCGCCGCCGCCCGACGTGCGCTCGCGCACGCTGTTCAGCGATCACGTCGTCGCCCTGGTCGCGGCCGACTCCGACCTCGGCCGGGCAAGTGAGCTCACCCTCGACGACCTCGTGCGCTACCCGCACGTCTCGGCCTCACGCCGGGGACTCACCCGCGGCCCGATCGACGACGAGCTGGACCGGCACGGGCTCACCCGGCGCGTCACCGCCGTCGTTCCCAACTATGCGGTGGCCGCCCTGCTGGCCCTCGAGCCGGACATCATCAGCCTGGCGCCCCGGGTCCTCGCCGAGCACCTGACCCGGCGCGGCATGCCGCTGCGCTGGCACGAGTTCCCGTTGCCCCTGCCCGAGGTCGACGTCAACCTGCGATGGCATCAGCGGCTCGACGAGGATGTGCCGTCCCGGTGGTTGCGCGCGGTGGTCGCTCAGGCCGCGCAGTAGCCCGCGACCGGGCTCAGCCACTCTTTGAACTGGCCCTCGATCGTCGAGTTGAGCACCTTGAGGGTGCTCGCCTTCTTGATGTACGCCTTGTTGACCGCGCTCGCGTCGACCTTCGCAGCCGAGGTCAGCCCGGCCGCCTTGAACTCGGGGTTCTGCGCGGCCGCGGTCTCTTTGCGGATCTTCGCGGCCACCTGCTTGAGCTCGGTCACCGCCGTGGTCTCGGCCTTCTTGGCCTCGGCGGTCTGCTTGGCCTCGCGGTAGGTGATCAGCTTGCCCATCGCGGCGCCGAAGTCGCGCAGCTCGACGGAGTAGAGGCTCTGCAGCTTGCCGCAGACCGTGCGGGTGTTGGCCGTGTAGTCCGGCGGGGGCGGGCTGCTCGGAGCGGTGCTCGCGGGGGTGGCCTCGGGGGCCGCCTCGGTGCTCTTAGCGTCGCTGTCGCAGGCGGCGCCGGTCAGCAGGACGCTGCCGGCCAGCACGGCCAGGAGGGCGCGTCGCATGAGGTGATCCTGTTCGGTCGGGGACGGGAAAACGCTCCGCCGACGGTACGTTCCTCCTCGCCCCGTCGTCCAACCGACGGTGATCAGCGGGATACAACAGCCCGCCCGCCCCCGGTCACGGGCGGGCTGCGAGTCCCCCGTATCCCCGGGTGACCGCCGCACCGAGCTGGGGCGATGTGAGTACATCCTCGGTGCGACGGCGCCTGTGCCCAGGTTCGCCCATCGCGCTGTCGTTTCGCTATCGTCCCGCTCTCAACACCTCGGCTAGGCTCTATGCCTCACCGAGGGCTGTGGGGGACGGCATGCGGTATCGCATCCTCGGGCCACTGTCCGTCACCGTCGACGGGCAGGACGTCGCCATCACGGCCGGCCGTGATCGTGTCGTGCTGGCCATGCTGCTGCTCCACCCGGGTCGCGTACTGGGCGTCGGCGTTCTCGCCGAGGCCGTGTGGGGCGCCGACCCGCCGGCCACCGCCCGCGGCCAGCTGCAGACCTGTGTGTCCCGTTTGCGGCGATCGCTGCCGGTCGACGCGATCCGCAGCGACCCGGCCGGCTACAGCCTCGCCCCGGGCCCCGGCGAGCTCGACGCGGCCGAATTCACCCGGATGGCGGCCGAGGCGCGGGCCCAGAACGACCCGGTTCTGTTCCGGCGGGCTCTTGACCTGTGGCGCGGGGACGCCGCCGCCGGGATCGACGCTCACGGCGTACGACTGATCGCCTCGGTTCTCGACCAGGAGCACGTGGCCGCGGTCGAGGACTGGGCCGAACTCGAACTGGCCGCCGGCCGCGCGCGTGACCTGGTCGGTGAGCTGGCCGCCGTGATCGACCGGTTCCCGCTCCGCGAGCGGCTGAGCGGTCAGTTCATGCGGGCGCTGTACCGGTCCGGGCGGCAGGCCGAGGCGCTGGCCGAATACCGGCGGGCCCGGACCGCGCTGCGCGACGAGCTGGGCCTCGACCCCGGGCGCGAACTGCAGGAACTGCATACGGCGATGCTGACCGGCGGCCTTCGGGCCGCGTCGCCGGCGCCCGCGGCGGTCCGCTGCCTTCCCCGTACGGTCGGCGACTTCACCGGCCGCGTCGAAGCCGTCCGCCGCCTGGTCACCGCGATCGACGCCGCGGGCACGGGCGGCCCGGTCGTCGCGGTGATCGACGGGATGGCCGGCAGCGGCAAGACCACACTGGCCCTGCACGTGGCCGCGCTGCTCGGCGACCGGTACCCCGGCGCTCACCTGTTCGTCGACCTGCACGGGCACGACACCGAGCAGCCGCTCGAACCCGCGGCGGCCCTGCTCGTGCTGTTGCGGCAGCTCGGCGTGGAGTCCGAGCGCATCCCGCCCGGCCTGGTCGACCGGATCGGCCTGTGGCGCACCGAACTGGCCAAGCGCCGGGCGCTCGTGCTGTTCGACAACGCCGCCTCGAGCGCCCAGCTGGCCGACCTGCTGCCGACCGCGCCGGGCAGCCTCGCGCTGGTCACCGGGCGGCGGCGGCTGATCGGGCTGGACGGCGTGCACCCGGAGTCGCTGTCCGTGCTGACCCCGGACGAGGCGGTGACGCTGCTGGCCCGGATAGCCGGGGCCCGGGTGTGGGCCGAACCCGAGGCGGGGGCCGAGGTGGTGCGGCGGTGCGGCTGCCTGCCGCTGGCCATCCGGATCGCGGGTTCCCGGCTGGCCCATCGTCCACGCTGGCGGGTGGCCGATCTCGTCCGGCGGCTGGGTGAATCGGCGCTGCCCGAGCTCGCGGCTGAGGACCGGTCGGTCGCGAGTGCCTTCGCCCTCTCGTACGAGCAATTGCCGGAACCGGCCCGGCGGGTGTTCCGTCTGCTCGGGGTCAACCCGGCCAGCGAGTTCGACGCGATCACGGCGGCCGCGCTGACCGGGCTGCCGCTGCCCGAGGCCCAGGATCAGCTGGACGACCTGGTCGACGTGCATCTGGTCGACGAGCCCGAGCCCGGGGTCTACCGGCTGCACGACCTGCTTCGCGAGTACGCGGCCGCGCTCGCCGCCGAACTGCCGGCCGCCGCCCGCACCGAAGCGCTCCGCGGGCTGCTCGACCAGCAGCTCAACGCGGCCGCGGCGACCAACCTGCCGTCCTACCGCCGGTTCGTCGAACGCGACGTCGGCCTGCTCGTTCCGCTGCGGCCCGATCTGCTCGACGCGGTGACCGACCCGCTGGCCCGGCTCGAACAGGAGCGGCCGCGCCTCGCCGACTATGTGGACGCCGCGGCGGCCGTGCCGGAGTTGCTCGAGTTCACCTGGAAGCTGCCGCGGGCCGCCTGGCGCCAGCTGTTCATGCGGAACTACCTGGACGACGTGTACCGCCTGAACACGCGGGCCCTGGAGGTGCTGGAACGTACGGGCGACCGGGCCGCCATCGCCACCGTGCTCAACTATCTGGCCTCGGTGCACTACCGGCACTCCGAGATGGAGGAGTCGGCGCGGCTGCTGGAGAGGTGCATCGCGCTGCGCCGTGAGCTGGGCGACGAGCTCGGTCTGACCACGGCGAAGACCAACCTCGCCGTACTGCTGTCCGATTCGGGACGGTGGCAGGAGAGCATCGATCTCGTTCTCGAAGTGCGGCGGGCACTGGCCGGGGACGTCGGCCCCGATGTGCTCAACGCCCTGGCCAACAACTACCAGCGGCTCGGCCACTACCGGGAGGCGCTGCGTCACCACCGGCTGCGCCTGCTGGCCCAGCTGGAGGTCCGTGACCCGACCAAGATCGGCGACACCCTGCTCAACATCGCCGTCATCAAGCACCGGACCGGCATGGTGAGCGTGGCCGTCGCCCGCCGGCAGGTACGGGTGGCGCTGCGCCTGCTGCAGCGGGCGCTGAACCCGCACGGCGAGGCCGAGGGGCATCACGAGCTGGCGTTGCTGCTGGCCGCCGAGGGCCGGACGGCCGAGGCGATCGCCGAGCACCGGCGGGCCATCGAGATCGCCCAGCAGGTGCGCAACCGCGAACAAGAGTCGAGAACCCGTTGCGGTTACGGCAGCACCCTGCTGCTGGCCGGCGACGTCGCGGGGGCCCGGGCCGCGTTCGAGCACGCGCTCCGGGTCGCTCACGAGTCGCGCATGCCGCACCCGATCGCGGTGGCCCAGGCCCGATTGGGTGACAGCCTGATCGACGACTCCCCGGCCGAGGCGCGGCGGCTGCTCGAGCTGGCCGCGGCCGCTCTGGCCGCCCTCGACGCGCCGGAACTGCGTGACGTCGAGAAGTCGCTGGCCGCCCTGGGCGCCTCGAGGGCCGGGCCGGGTGCCGAGGATCATCTGCGATCGAGCGCGGTCGGAGGGACGATGGAACGGTGACGACTGACGAGAGCGGTTACCGGATCGAGAAAGACACGATGGGCGAGGTCCGGGTGCCGGCCGACGCCCTCTGGCGGGCCCAGACCCAGCGGGCGGTCGAGAACTTCCCCATCTCGGGCCGCGGCCTCGAACCCGCCCACATCAAGGCGCTGGCCCAGATCAAGGGCGCGGCCGCCCAGGTCAACGCGGCGCTCGGCGTGCTCGACGACGACCTGGCCCAGTCCATCGCCAAGGCCGCCGCGCACGTGGCCGACGGCGGCTACGACGACCAGTTCCCGATCGACGTCTTCCAGACCGGCTCGGGCACCTCGTCCAACATGAACGCCAACGAGGTGATCGCCACCCTGGCCGCCCGCGAGCTGGGCCGGCCGGTGCACCCCAACGACCACGTCAACGCGTCGCAGTCCAGCAACGACGTCTTCCCGTCGTCGATCCACCTGGCCGCCACCGAGGCCGTCACCAGCGAACTGATCCCGGCCCTGGAACACCTCGGGTCGGCGCTGCTGGTCAAGTCCGAGCAGTGGGCCGAGGTGGTCAAGAGCGGCCGCACCCACCTGATGGACGCCACCCCGGTCACGCTGGGGCAGGAATTCTCCGGGTACGCGCGACAGGTCGCCAACGGCATCGAGCGGCTCACCGCGACCCTGCCCCGGCTGGGCGAACTGCCGCTGGGCGGAACCGCGGTCGGCACCGGCGTGAACACCCCGCCCGGCTTCGCCCCGGCCGTGATCGAACGGCTGCGCCAGAGCACCGGCCTGCCGGTCACCGAGGCCCGCGACCACTTCGAGGCCCAGGGCGCCCGTGACGCCCTGGTCGAGGCGTCGGGCCAGCTCAAGGTGATCGCCGTCGGGCTCTACAAGATCGTGAACGACATCCGCTGGATGGGCTCCGGCCCCCGGGCCGGCCTGCGCGAGCTGCGCCTGCCCGACCTGCAGCCGGGCTCGTCGATCATGCCCGGCAAGGTGAACCCGGTCGTGCCCGAGGCGGTGCGGCAGGTGTGCGCCCAGGTGATCGGCAACGACGCCACGGTCTCGTTCGCCGGGTCGCAGGGCGACTTCGAGCTCAACGTGATGCTGCCGGTGATGGCGCGCAACCTGCTCGAGTCGATCCGGCTGCTGGCCAACGCGGCCCGGCTGCTGGCCGACAAGTGCATCGCGGGCCTCGAACCGAACGTCGAGGTCGCCCTCGCGTACGCGGAAGGTTCGCCCTCGATCGTCACCCCGCTCAACCGGTACCTGGGCTACGACGAGGCCGCCGCCATCGCCAAGGCCGCCCTCGCGTCGAACCGGACGATCCGCGAAGTAGTGGTCGAACGCGGGCATCTGGAGAGCGGGAAGCTGACCGAGCAGCAGCTCGACGAGGCCCTGGACGTCCTGCGGATGACGCGTCCTTAGTGATTTCCCACTGCCGGTAGTCTTGTACGGTGAGTTTGCGCTTGTATGACACCGCGACCCGATCGGTCCGGGACTTCGTCCCGATGACGCCCGGCCAGGTCGGTATCTACCTGTGTGGGCTCACCGTGCAGTCCACGCCGCACATCGGTCACCTGCGCTCGGCGGTGAACTACGACGTGCTGCGGCGCTGGCTGCTGCACACCAACTACGAGGTCACCTTCGTCCGCAACGTCACCGACGTGGACGACAAGATCCTCGAGAAGTCGAACTCGTCGGGCCGGCCGTTCTGGGCCATCGCGTACGAGAACCGGCTGGCGCTGGACGCCGACTACCGGGCTCTCAACGTGCTGCCACCCACCTACGAGCCGCTGGCGACCGGGCACATCCCCGAGATGCACGAGCTGATCGCCGAGCTGATCCGCACCGATCATGCGTACGCGGCCGCCGGGGGCACCGGCGATGTGTACTTCGACGTGCAGTCGTACCCGCAATACGGCGCCCTCTCGGGCCAGAACCCCGACGACATGCGCCCGCCGAGCGACGGCGGCGAACCCGACAAGCGCGACTACCGCGACTTCGCCCTGTGGAAGGGCGTCAAGGCCGACGAGCCGGCCGACGCGTCGTGGCCGTCGCCGTGGGGCCCGGGCCGTCCCGGCTGGCACATCGAGTGCTCCGCGATGGCCCGCCGCTACCTGGGCGACGAGTTCGACATCCACGGCGGCGGGCTCGACCTGACGTTCCCCCACCACGAGAACGAGATCGCCCAGTCGCGCTCGGCCGGTCTGCCGTTCGCCCGCCACTGGGTGCACCACGCGCTGCTCAACCTGGGCGAGGCCAAGATGAGCAAGTCGCTGGGCAACGTCATCGACCTTCCTTCCGTACGGGCCCAGGGCCTACGCCCCGTCGAGCTGCGCTATTACCTGGGCACCCCGCACTACCGTTCGCGCATCGACTACTCGGACGAGTCGCTGCGTGAGGCTGCGGTGGCGTACCGGCGGATCGAGGGCTTCGTGCAGCGGGCGCAAGAGATCGTGGGCCCCGGCCGCCCCAAGGACGTGCCGCCCGCGTTCGCCGCGGCCATGAACGACGACCTCAACACGTCGGCCGCGCTCGCGGTCGTGCACGACTGCATCCGCGAGGGCAACACCGCGCTGGCCGCCGGCGACGAGGCGGGCATCCGCGGGGCGCTCACCGCCGTCCGCGCGATGCTGGGCGTGCTCGGCCTCGACCCGCTCGACGAGGCGTGGACCGGCAACGCACCCCAGAACGACCTCAAGCCGGTGGTCGACTCGCTGGTCAAGCTCGCGCTCGAGCAGCGCACGCAGGCGCGGGCACGCAAAGACTGGGCGGCCGCCGACTCGGTCCGCGACCAGCTCAAGAACGCGGGAATTCAGGTGGAGGACACTCCGGCCGGGCCGCGCTGGACGGTAGGAGAGCACTGATGCCAGGAAATTCGCAGAACTTCAGCAAGCGCACCACGTCGAAGAAAGGCGCCTCGGTCGGCTCGGGCGGCAAGAACCGCTCGGGCCTCAAGGGCCGGGGCAAGACCCTTCCGGCGGACGAGCGTCCGTGGCACAAGGGTTACTCGGGCACCGAGAAGCTGCCCGACAAGACCGCCCGTAAGCAGGAGAAAGAGCGTCGCGCGGCGGCCGCCGAGGGCCGTGCGCCCAAGGTCGGCGTCCCCGGCAGCAAAGACACCACCTGGGGCCGCGGCGGCGGCCGGGCCTACGGCAAACAGGCCGCCCAGCGCGGCGGCGGCAAGTTCCCCGGCCGCGGCGGTCCCCGGGTCGCCCCCGGCCGGCGCTCCAACCCGACCAAGGAAGGCCCCGAGCTGTTGCTCGGCCGCAACCCGGTGGTCGAGGCGCTGCGCGCCGCGGTCCCGGCCACGGCGCTGTACGTGGCCCAGGGCATCGACATCGACGACCGCATCAACGAGATCGTCCGCACCGCCGGCGACCGCGGCATCCCGATCCTCGAGATCGGCCGCAACGAACTCGACCGGATGACCGGCGGCGTCCTCCACCAGGGCATCGGCCTGCAGGTCCCGCCCTTCGCCTACGAAGACTTCGACGACCTGGTGGCGGCGGCCCTGGAACAGACCGCCCCGCTGCTGGTCGCTCTGGACGGCGTGACCGACCCCCGCAACGTCGGCGCGGTCATCCGCTCGGTGGCGGCCTTCGGCGGCCACGGCGTCTTCATGACCGAACGCCGAGCCGCCGGCATCACGGCGACCGCCTGGCGCACCAGCGCCGGCGCCGCGGCCCGCGTGCCGGTCTCCCAGGTCGTCAACCTGACCCGGGCCATCAAGACGGCCCAGCAGGCCGGCTTTACAGCCATCGGCCTCGACGCCGACGGCGACACCGACCTCTACAACCTCGAGGCCGCGGTCGGCCCCCTGCTGGTCGTGGTCGGCTCCGAGGGCCGGGGCCTCTCCCGCCTGGTCGGCGAAACCTGCGACCTGCGCGTAAGCATCCCCATGGCCTCCGACGTGGAGTCCCTGAACGCCAGCGTCGCCGCCGCCGTCACCTTGGCCGAGGTAGCCCGCCGCCGCACCCACGGCGAGTAACGCAGCGTCCTGACCAGGAGCCACCCGCCCGGGACCACAGGGCGGGTGGCTCTTCAGTTTCGCCGATCATCGACGGTCCAGCCGAGCCTCCGTCGCAACCACCGCCGACGCTTTCGGCCCAGCGGCCGGCGCCCAGGACGCCACCGCAGCAGCGGGTGCCGGAAGCAACACCAGCACGACGACCGTCGAATACAACTTGATCTTCATGCCAAGATCAACGATTGTTTCCGGCGGAAGGCATCCCGTGAGCGCACCCTCAACGTCGCGGCCGTCCGCTGCCGGCTCGCCCGGAAACGGTCGCCTCGCCTTCGGCGTGCTCTTCCTCGTTCTCGCGTTCTTCCACCAGACGGCCGGCTACGTCACTCATCCGGTTTCCCGGCTGCTGGATCTTCTTCTGTTCGGCCTCGGCGGAGTGATGCTGATCCGGTGGTGGCACCTGCGCCGCAAGCGATTCCGCGCCGATCCGAACAGCGATCTGCCTGGACCGGGCGCCTTCGTGCTGACAACCGGTCTGCTCGGACTGGTGTGCGCCTTCGGTGCCATCGACACCCTGCTCAGCCGGTCCGGGCCGGCCGGCCTGTCCAGCGATCATGTGCAGGCGGTTCTGGGTCTGGGCACGGCCGGGGCGGTGCTCTTGTTCATCGCGCAGGCCCGGTTCGGCCGGGAGGCTCGTCTTCGCGCAGCTGGAGGAACGAGCGCAGCTTCCCCTGCCGCGGCGCCGCAAGAGTCACCTGTTCCCGCGTCCTTCCCGGCACCAGATCCCGATGTCAACGCCGACCAGGCGGAGCGGCTGGAGGAGGACGAAACTTCGGATGTGCTGCTGAATGGCCCCCGCACAGCTTGGGCGTACCGCAAATACCAGGCCCGGCGTGACGCGCAGGGGGTCACTGTTGCCGATGCGCGACTCCTGTTGGCCGCGCTGGAGCCCGGGGACCATGCCGAACTGATCCTTGACGCGGTGTCGGCCGAACTCACCGACATCAGGCTGGCGGCCGCCTGGCGGCGAAGCGACGCCGAGCCGGTCGTCGCCATGCGGACCCTCCGGCGGTGGGTTCTCGTCAGCCGGCGGACCGGGATGGTGATCACCGTTGATGGCGAGGTGGATCCGGGCGTGTCCTGCATGTCCGACTACGGCATAAATCGCCACGATATCGGCTGGGCCGCCACCCTGGAGACGGCGGACGGAGACTTCTTCACGATGAAGGTCTTCCTCGGTGGGCGAGGCACTGTCGAAGAGGCGATCATCGAGGATGGCGCGGGCGGTTACATCCGACGGCTGCCCCCGGCCGACGGCGTCCCGCCGATGCCCGACGCCGCCTCGATTCTCGCTGATAGTTCGCAGCCGATTGCTCCGCTTCAGCCCACTGCCCGACAGACAATGCTGCCGGTCGACTGGCGCACCGCGGAAGAACTGGCCCGCGCCCACATGCGATTTCTGGGCTTCGACGACGCCGAACTCACCTCGAGCGGCCGCGACGGCGGGCTCGATGTCGTCGCCCAAGGTGCGGTGGCCCAGGTCAAGATGCTCGCGCTGCCGGTCGGAGCCCCGCCGATACAGCAGCTACGCGGCGCCCGGCCGCTGACTGAGCAGCACTTGTTCTACTCGACCTCGGGTTACACCGCTGCGGCGATTACAGCCGCCGATGAGATCGGCGTTGCCCTATTCAAGATCGAGGCGGAGAGTTCGGTCCAAGAGGTGAATGCGGGGGCGGTCACCCTGGTCGAGGCCAGCGCACGGCCGGCGGAGGAGCTGCCAGTGACGACCCAGGAGGGCTTGACGCGCCATGTGACCCGCCTATGCGGAGGCTGTCGCAGCCCGAATCATCAGCGCGGCGGGCAACGTCGACCACGAGCGGGCCCACGACGCCGAGCGCTACCCCGGCCAGTGGAGACGCATGCGCGGCTATCTGAGTCAGGCGCTGACCGACCTGGAAAACCGCCCCGCCAATTTCCCCTCATTACGAGCCGCGACGGTCTACTACCACCACACCGAGCTGCTGGCCCACGCCTTCTTCCAGGAATTGAACATCCGCTACCCCGAGGGCGGCGCCCCCACCTCTGACGACCTGGCCACGTATTACACCTGACAAGAAGAGTTCAGGTCCCCCGCAGGTAGGGCCCGAAGGGCCTTCCAGCCCAGCCACCGACGAGGGCGGGCACCGTAACGTGGGGTCTGGGGCTCGGGCCCCAGGCGAGTACCAGAGCCCCCGGTCGGGATCGAACCGACGACCTCCCGTTTACAAGACGGGTGCTCTGGCCATCTGAGCTACAGGGGCAGTGCGTGCCAGCATAACGGCTGGGAACTTGCTGGCTGTCTTGGCATGTCGTGTAAAAAGCTTTACGTTTACAGGGCTGTTCCTCCACTCGGATCGTCCGGCACGTTCCTGCCGGTGGAAAGGAAGTCTGTTTCAGCATGGCTACCGTTACGTATGACAAGGCGTCCCGGATCTACCCGGGCTCCGAGCGCCCCGCGGTCAACGAGTTGAACCTCGAGATCGGCGACGGAGAATTCCTCGTTCTGGTCGGCCCCTCCGGTTGTGGCAAGTCCACCAGCCTGCGCATGCTCGCCGGGCTGGAGGATGTCGACCGTGGGCGCATCCTGATCGAGGGCAAGGACGTCACGAACCTCCCGCCGAAGTCCCGTGACATCGCGATGGTCTTCCAGAACTACGCTCTGTACCCGCACATGTCGGTGTATGAGAACATGGCGTTCGCCCTGAAGCTGCGGAAGACCTCGAAGGCCGAGATCGACCGCCGGGTCAAGGAAGCCGCCGCGCTGCTGCAGCTCGACGAGTACCTCTCCCGCAAGCCGAAGGCGCTC
The DNA here is from genome assembly GCF_026626335.1 of Paractinoplanes pyxinae. Lineage (GTDB taxonomy): Bacteria > Actinomycetota > Actinomycetes > Mycobacteriales > Micromonosporaceae > Actinoplanes > Actinoplanes pyxinae. The sequence goes on from NZ_JAPNTZ010000012.1 coordinate 254,490, forward strand.
TCCGGTGGCCAGCGCCAGCGTGTCGCCATGGGCCGCGCGATCGTGCGTGAGCCGCAGGTGTTCCTCATGGACGAGCCGCTGTCGAACCTCGACGCTAAGCTCCGTGTCCAGACCCGTTCGCAGATCGCGTCGCTGCAGGCGAAGCTCGGCGTCACCACCGTGTACGTCACGCACGACCAGGTCGAGGCCATGACCATGGGTCACCGCGTGGCCGTCATGCTCGACGGTGTCCTGCAGCAGGTGGACACCCCGCGCGCCCTGTACGACACCCCCGGCAACGTTTTCGTGGCCGGCTTCATGGGCTCCCCGGCCATGAACATCAAGACTGTTCCGCTGACCGAGTCGGGCGGCCGGTTCGGCGCCTTCAGCATTCCGCTGACCCGCGAGCAGGTCGCGGCCGCGCAGAGCGGTGGCGGCAAGGTCACCATCGGCTTCCGCCCGGAGGCGGCCGAGCTGACCACCGAGTCGGCGGGCGCCCTGCCGATCGTCGTCGACCTGGTCGAAGACCTCGGTTCGGACGCGAACGTCTACGGTCACGCCGACCTGGACGGCACGCAGGAGCGGTTCGTGGTTCGTACGGACCGCAAGAACATGCCGAACATGGGCGAGACGGTCTACATCCAGCCGCAGACCTCGGGCATCCACGTCTTCAACGCGGAGTCCGGTATTCGCATCTGAACGACCCAGCATTGACGAACCGGGCGGTTCCCTTCGGGGGCCCGCCCGGTTCTGCGTTTCAGGACGCGTACGGGACGACGATGAAGTCTTTCTGCGTGGCGCAGGCCAGGTGGCTCGTGTTCCACGAGCAGGTGTCGGTCTGCACGTCGGCCAGCGGGCCCAGTTGCACCGGGTCGTCGCCGATGTGGCGCCCGGCCAGGGCGGGGTCGTCGGCGTAGCCGGCCAGCGGTTTGCTGAATTCGAGGACGTTGGTGGCGTTGAGCCGGGCCGCCGCGGCCTGCCGGTTCCAGACTTCTTTACCGTCGGAGTCGATCAGCCGGGTGGTGGTGGAGTAGCTGACGAGGACGGCTTCGCCCACGGGTACGAGATGGTCGGCGTCCGGCGCGGCCGCTTCCCAGACGCGTTTGCGCTCGGTGACGTCGACGGCGACCACCTTGGCCTGGTCGTCGCCGTAGCCGAGGCTTTCGATCATGCAGATCCGGTCGTCGCCGCAGGCGGTGAGGCCGGTGAGCCGGGCTTTCGACGAGCCCGCGGTGTAGGCGATCGTGTCGCCGTCGAGCTTTTCCAGGTCGTACGCGACGATGCGGTGAATGTCTTCGGAGCCGCGCACGATGAGCCGGCCGTTGTGGGCGATGACTTCGTCGTCGGGCCGGGCGACGTTGGCCCGGGAGGCGAGCACTTCGCCGCTGTCGGCGTTCACGACGCGGGCTGACCGGTCGGCTCCGATCTGTACGAGGCGGGGGTCGTCGCCGAGGTCGGGGGCCAGGGCGCGGCCTTCGGCGCTGGCCGGCCCGGCGAGGTCGGCCGGCGTGGTGACGGCGATCAGGGTGGGCGCCGGGGTGCCTTCCGGGTCGGGCAGCTGCCAGCGCTGGTCGCCGGTGGCGAGGTCGAGCCCGACGAGTTTCTTGCCGGCACGGTCGGCGACCACTGCCGAGTCGCCGGAGAAGTAGACGATGTCGTCCTGGCCGAGGGTGCGTTCCCAGCGTTTCTCGCCGTTGTCGGCGCCGAGCACGACGAGCTGGCTGCTGTCGGTGTCGTAGTCGGTCTCGCTGAACAGGGCGACCCCGTCGGGCAGGGCGGCCATGGATTCCCAGCGGTCGGCGGTGCCGGCGTCGGCGTTGGTCCAGGCGGGTTTGGTGGCGCCGGTGTCGATGGCGACGACCCCGACCTTGCCGGTGTCGTAGTCGGCGCTGCCCAGGTAGGCGCGGTCGCCCCGGATGGCGGCGTCCTTCCAGGCCGAGCCCAGAGGTATGGCGGGAGTGACGTGCACCGGATCGCCCAGGGCGCCGTAGTCGAGGGAGGGGAAGCGCGGCCAGAACGCCCAGGTGAGCGTGGCGCCGGCCGCCACGACCACCGCGACGGCGGCCGCTCCGGCGACGATCCAGGGCCGGCGGTTGCGCCGCGGCTTCTCGGCTTCGGATGGTGACGCCGGTGTGTCGGAGGCGAGCCAGGGTTCGGCGCTGGGCGGTCCGAAGGGGGCGGAGGGCCCCGAGTAGGACGGCGAGCCCGGCATGGCGTGCCCACCGGCGGCGATCGCAGCCGCTTCCCCGGTGGCCCAGGGGTCGACCGGCTCGGCGTAATGGCGGTCATCGCCCGTACGGCCGGCAGGCGCAGAAGGCGGCGGCGAACCCGCAGCAGGCTGCGCGGGCACAGGCGCCGCCGGAAGCGGAGTGGGCGGCCCAGCCGCGGCGGTGGGCGGTCCGCCAGCCGTGGTGGGAGGGCCGCCAGCAGCGGTGGGAGGGCCGCCAGCAGCGGTCGGTGGCTCGGCGGCGGTGGTGGCGGTCGGTGGCCCGGAAACAGGGCGCGAAGAGGACGGCGGGCCGGAGGAGGAAGCGGAGCGCGGGGCGGGCAGGGTCGCGCCCTCGGCGACCGGCAGTTCGGGCTGTTCGAGGACGGTGGGTGCGATGCCGAGCTCGGCGTGCAGCAGCCGGGCGACCAGGGGCACGCGCGACGAGCCGCCGACCAGGAAGAGCCCGGCCAGCTCGTCCGGCCGCAGCCCGGCCGCCTTGATCACCGCGCCGGCTTCGGCCACCCCACGCCGTACGAGAGGGTCGGCCACCGCCTCAAGTTCGTCGCGGGTCAGGTGCACCGCCTGTTCGACCCCGGGCACCGGCACCGGGGCGAACGAACTGCGCGACAGCATCTCTTTCGCGCCGCGGACGTCTTCCCAGAACTGCCGCCGGGCCCGCCACTGCGCGAGCGTCACCGGTTCGGTCAGGGCCCGCCACGCCTCCGGTTCGGCGCCGGCCAGCGACTTGCCCAGGTGGTCGACCAGGGCCGCGTCGACGTCGAGCCCGCCCAGGTCGTCGGCCCCGCCCGACGCCGTCACCGAAAAGGCCGCGCCCGAGGAGCCCGCACCCGAGAAGCCCGAGGAGGCCGCGCCCGGGCCGTCGTGGCGTACCACGGCGACGTCGAGCGTGCCGCCGCCGAAGTCGAATACGGCCAGCGACGCCCCGACCGGCAGCGGCCGCCGCAGCACCTCGGCGAAGTAGCGGGCGGCGGCCACCGGTTCGGGCAGCAGCGCCGTTTCGGCCGGCCACCCGGCCCGGCCCAGCGCCTCGATCAGCACGGCCCGTCGGGGCGCGCCCCACGAGGCCGGGTACGTGACGGTGGCCGGCGGCAGGAAGCCGGCGGTGGCCACCGCCTCCCGCGCGACCGCGCTGAGCAGGGCCGCGAGCAGATCTGCGACCGGAACGGTGGCGCCGTCGCCCAGCATCACCGACTCTTCGTCGATGTGGCGTTTCGGGTGGGGTTCGAGGCGGCCGGGGTCGGCGTGACCGAGCCGGATAGCGTCGGCGCCGACGTGCAGGCGGCCGGACGGGTCGAGGTGGACCGCCGACGGCAGCAGCGGGCGGCCGTCGAACAGCAGCGGACGGGTGCGCCCGTCGGGTCGTCGCAGCATGGCCACGGTGTGTGAGGTGCCCAGGTCGACGCCGAGCTCGAAGCCTTCGGTCACCCGCGTCATGCTACGACCCACTGACGACGACGGAACCAGCCAAGGGGGTGGTCGATGTGCGCATCGACCGGATTGTGGACGCGGCCGAGGTGCACGCGGCGGCGGATCTCTTCGACGGGCCGCCGCTGACCGAGGCGACCGAGCGCTTCCTGGCGACGGCCGGGCACCACTTGTTGCTCGCCTATGAGGACGACCGTGCGGTCGGGATGATCACTGGTGTCGAGATGACCCACCCCGACAAGGGCACCGAAATGTTCGTGTACGAGCTTTCCGTCGTACCCGAAGCAAGGAAACGAGGAATCGGGAGCGCGTTGGTGATCGAGCTCGCTGCTATCGCCCGCCGCAACGGCTGTTATGGCATGTGGGTCGGGACCGAGCCGGACAACGAGGCCGCGCTCGCCACCTACCGCCGGGCCGGCGCCGATGAGGAGGCGGCCTTCACCCTGCTGAACTGGGACCTGATCCGGAGCGCGAAATGACCACCCGCAGCTGGTTGTCCCCGATGCGTGCCCGATCCGCCGACGAGCCGCACCGGGTGGCGACGCCGCTCGAACTGTTCTTCGACCTGTGTTTTGTCGTGGCCGTGTCGCAGGCCGCGTTGCCGCTGCACCATTCCCTGGCCGAGGGGCACGTTCTGGTCGGCGTGCGCGGCTTCCTCATGGTGTTCTTCGCGATCTGGTGGGCCTGGATGAACTTCACCTGGTTCGCCTCGGCCTACGACACCGACGACGACGTCTACCGCCTGACCACGCTGGTGCAGATCGCCGGCGCGCTGGTGCTGGCGGCGGGGGTCGAGGACGCGTTCGACCACAGCGACTTCACGATCATCACCTTCGGTTACGTCATCATGCGGCTGGCCCTGGTCGGGCAGTGGTTGCGCGCCGCTCGGTCGGATCCCCCGCGCCGGGCCACTGCTTTCCGGTACGCGATCGGGGTGGGCGCCGTACAGGTGCTCTGGCTGCTGCGGCTCCTGCTACCGGCCGACACGGGCGCCACCGTGCCCGTGTTCCTCGGGTTGGTGCTGCTCGAACTGGCCGTGCCGGTGTGGGCCGAGCGAGCGCCCGGCGGTCCAACGACCTATCACCCGCACCACATCGCCGAGCGCTACGGCCTGTTCACCCTGATCGTGCTGGGTGAGTCGGTGGCCGCGGCGACGGTGGCCGTGCAGTCCGGGTTCGGGGCCGACATCGAGTACGAGGGTCCGCTGATCCGCCTGGCCGTGGCGGGCGTGGTGATCGTGTTCGCGCTGTGGTGGGTCTACTTCGACCGGTCGGCTCACAATTTGCTGACTTCGCTCCGTACCTCGCTTTTGTGGGGATACGGCCATTACTTCATCTTCGGTGCGGCCGCAGCGGTCGGCGCCGGGTTGGCCGTACGGGTCGAGTTCGTGGCGCACGACGCCGAGATCTCGACGATTCTGGCCTCGTACGCGATAGCAGTGCCGGTTGCCATCTATCTCTTTGTGGTCTGGTTGTTGCATCTGCGGCCGCACCAGACCGGCCCGGTCCGGCTCGTGTTCCCCGGCGCGGTGGTGCTGGTGCTGATCACCCCGTTGCTGCCGGCCTCGGTCGAACTGCTCGCCGGTCTGCTGGCCGTCCTGGTGGCCGTGCAGATTTCGCTCGGACGACGCATTCCGGATCCGGTGGGCTGAAGAAACGGAGAGTGCTCCCCGATTCCGACATTTGCTTTCGGATACGTCGATACGAAGTGACCTGCGGTAACACGCTTCAATTAATGCGCCGGACCGAATGTCACGGCCTCGTCACAACGTCATTGACCGTAGTGACTTCTATGCCGATCGATCGGAAGATCCGGGGATCGCGCCCAGTGAACCCCCGCTGGGGCGCCTTCCTTCCGGAGGACCCGTACGTGAGACAACAATCCACATGGGGCCGGCGAACGTTCACCTCTGTGCTCGCCGTCGGCGTGGTCGCCGGCGCTTCGCTCAGCAGTGCGCTTCCGGCCGCGGCAGCGCCCGGACAGGGCTCTGTCGCCGCCCTGCAGAAGGCGGCCGAGAACCCCGCCACCCCCAAGGAGTCGCCGGCCGACACGCTCGGCGCGCACGACGCCGAGCTGCTGGCCAAGGCCGAGGCGGCCAACAAGAAGTTCGTGACCGCGATCGTGGCCACCGACGCCGGTAGGTCGGCCGAGGTCGCGGCGAAGATCAAGGCGCTCGGCGGCGTCGTCACCCGCCAGTTCGACGAGATCGGCTACGTGCTCGCGTCCGTGCCGATCGCCAAGGTGCTGACCGCCGCCAAGCTGGCCGGCGTGGCCGCCGTCGACCTCGAAGAGACGATCAAGCTGCCCGAGACGCGTGCCCAGCGGGACAAGGGGAGCCCGGCCGCCGTGGCCGCGCCCGGCCCGTCGACGCCCGCCGCCAACCCGTACCTGCCGACCGACGAGACCGGCTCGGTGTCCTTCAAGAAGAAGAACCCGAAGTACGACGGCCGCGGCATCACGATCGGCATCATGGACTCCGGTGTGGACATCGACCACCCGGCCCTGGCCAAGACCACCACGGGCGAGCGCAAGATCGTCGACTGGGTCACCGCCACCGACCCGCTGCTCGAGAACGACGGCTCCTGGCGCGCGATGCTGACCGAGGTGGCCGGCCCGACCTTCACGTACGCGGGCTCCTCGTGGAAGGCGCCGGCCGGCACCTGGCGGATCAACCGCTTCAGCGAGGCCATCACCGCCAGTTCCGACGCCGCGGGTGACGTCAACCGGGACGGCGACGTCACCGACACGTGGGGCATTCTCTACGACCCGGTCAGCCACGACATCCGGGTCGACACCAACCAGAACCTCGACTTCACCGACGACGCCGTCATGCGTCCGTACAAGGAGAAGTTCGACGTCGGGCACTTCGGCACCGACAACCCGGCCACCGCGGTCACCGAGCGCATGCCGTTCGTCGTCGAGTACCGCGAGGACGTCGACCTGGCCCCGCTGGCGAACCCGGCCCTCCCGCCGACCGCCGACTTCGTCAACATCGGCATCCCGGAGAGCCTGCACGCCTCGCACGTGGCCGGCATCGCCGCCGGTAACGACCTGCTCGGCAACGCCGCGTTCGACGGCCAGGCGCCCGGCGCCAAGATCGTGTCGTCGCGGGCCTGCTCGTGGGGCGGCGGCTGCACGAACGTCGCGCTGACCACCGGCATGGCCGACCTGGTCATCAACCGCGGCGTCGACGTGATCAACATGTCGATCGGCGGTCTGCCCTCCCTCAACGACGGCAGCAACGCGCAGGCCAAGCTGTACAACGACCTGATCAACAAGTACGGCGTGCAGATGTTCATCTCGGCCGGCAACAGCGGCCCGGGTGTCAACACCATCGGCGAGCCGTCCGGCGCCACCGCCGTGGTCAGCGTCGCGGCCAGCATCTCGGACGACACGTGGAAGGCCAACTACGGCGCGGACACCCGCAAGCCGCTGCAGCTGATCCCGTTCTCGTCGCGGGGCCCGCGCGAGGACGGCGGCTTCAAGCCGAACATCGCCGCCCCCGGCTCGGCCATCTCGCTCTCGCCGACCTGGGAGGTCATCCCCGGCCTGGCCACCGTGCCGTACACCCTGCCGCCGGGCTACTCGATGCAGAACGGCACCTCGATGGCCTCCCCGCAGGCCGCCGGTGGTGCGGCGCTGCTGCTGTCGGCGGCCAAGGCCAACGGCATCAAGGTCTCGCCGCTGTCGCTGCGCCGCGCGATCTACTCGACGGCCGACTCGATCCCCGGTGAGCAGGTCAACGAGCAGGGCTACGGCCAGCTCAACGTGCCGGACGCGTGGAAGCTGCTGGCCAGGAAGTCGGCCACCCGCACGTACACGTCGTCGGCCCCGGTCTGCACGCCGCTGTCCGACCTGCTGGCCACGCCCGACCAGGGCGAGGGCATCTACAACCGGTGCGCCGTGGCCGCCGGTGGCCTCAAGCCGGGCCAGGTCAAGGTCCAGACCATCAAGCTGACCCGTACGTCGGGTCCGAGCTACCCGGTGCTGCACAAGCTCACGTGGCAGGGTGACCGGGACGCGTTCGTCTCGTCGCCGCTGGTGCTGCTGCCGCTGAACAAGACGGTCAGCGTGCCGGTCGTGGTGCGGGCCAAGAACGGTGTGGCCAGCGCGCTGCTCAAGGTCGACGACCCGGCGACCCCGGTGGTCGACTTCGAGGTGCTGAACACGATCGTCACCGGCGTCGACACGAAGAAGCCGTCGTACGCGACGACCTTCTCGGGCAAGGTCGACCGCAGCTCGACGACCTCGTTCTACGTCACCGTGCCGGAGGGGGCCAAGGCGCTGCAGGTGGACCTGTCCGGCATCGCCGCCGGATCGCAGACCCGCTTCATCGCGATCAACCCGTGGGGTGTGCCGGCCGACGACACGGCCAGCGCCAACTGCTACACCAACTACTCCGACGCGGCCGTCTGCAAGCCGGAGGAGCGGGCGTACGAGAACCCGATCCCGGGCGTGTGGGAGCTCGAGATCGAGGCGCGGCGCACCTCGCCCGAGCTGAGCAACCCGTTCAAGCTGGACGCCAAGATCCAGGGTGTGCAGCTCACGCCGGAGTCGGTGACCCTGCCCAGCGTGACGGTGAACCAGCCGGCGCCGGTCGGCTTCACCGTCAAGAACGTGTTCGGCCCGGTGACGGTGAGCGCGCAGGGCGGCCCGCTCGGCAGCGCGAGCCGTCAGCGTCCGTCCATCGCGGAGGGTGACAGCCAGGAGTACGAGATCGTGGTGCCCGAGGGCGCGAGCCGGCTCGACGTGACGATCGGCAACCCGGCCGACGCCACCGCCGACCTCGACCTGTCGCTGTACCGCGGCGAGACGCTGGTCGGCCAGGACGCCGACGGTGACTCGGACGAGTCGATCTCGCTGGCCAACCCGCCGGCGGGCACGTACACGGCCGTGGTGGACGGCTACGCGGTGCCCGCGGGCACGACGGCGTACGACTACCTCGACGTCTACTTCAGCCCGGCGCTCGGCTCGGTCACCGCGCCGGCCACGTCGGTCGCGCTGGCCAACGGCGCGTCGACCACGGTCAACGCCTCGGTCACCGCGCTCGCGGTGCCGCCGGCCGGCCGTGCGCTGTCGGGCGAGGTGGCCATCGTGACCAGTGAGGGCGCGGTCGTCGGCCGCGGCCCGATCGCGATCACGGCGGTCACCGGCTAGTCAGCCGCAGCAGCAAAGGCCCGTCCGGCTTCGTGCCGGGCGGGCCTTTTCGCGCGTACGGGTAGGTTGTGCTGCTTGTTTTTCCGAGTACGAGGTCAGCGGTACTGCTCGTCGACGCCGGCCACCGGGCGGCCGTCCTCCGTGAACGGGCGCTCCTCCGCAGCCTCGTCGTCGGTCTCGACCGGCTCCTCGTGAAGGCGCGGGTCGTCGGGCGTGGCGGTCGGCGCCGGCTTGGCGTGCTTCTGCGGCTTGGCGGGCTTGGCGTGCGCGGGCTTGGCAGGTGCCGGCTTGGCCACCGCCGGCGCCGGCGCTGAAGCGGCGGGCGACGAAGCGGCGGGCGACGAAGCGGAAGGCGACGAAGCGGAAGGCGACGAAGCGGCGGGCGCTGAAGCGGCGGGCGACGAAGACGGCGTGGCGGCGGGGAAGATGGCCACGCCGCCGGCCGGCAGGCCGGAGACGTCGGGCTCGCCGGTGGCCGGGAGCGTGCGCGGCGACGAGTTGGCCGGCAGCAGCCCGCCCAGTCCGCCCAGCAGCGGCATCCCGCCGCCGAACCGCTCGGCCTCGCGCGCCGTCGGCTGCTCGGTGAAGTCGCGGACCTGCCCGCTCGGCAGCAGGCCGCTGAGCAGCGGCAATGCGCCCGGGCCGAAGAGCGGGTCCTCGGCCGGATCCCCGGCGACATCGGCGTCCGGCTCGTCGGCGCCGAAGTCGTCGTCGAAGCCGGCACCGGTTTCGTCCCCGAGGCCGTCGTCTTGAGAGCCGAAGTCGTCGTCCTGAGAGCCGAGGCCGTCGTCTTGAGAGCCGAAGTCGTCGTCCTGGGCGCTGGGGTCGTCGTCCTGGGAGTCGAGGGAGTCGAGGTCGTCGTCGCCCGGGTCGCGCGCCGATTCGGCGCCGGGGATCAGCCCGCGCCGCTGACCGTCGCCCTCGCCGGGCAGCAGCGGCTTGAGGTCGGGGCTGTTCTGGCCGGCCTTGAACTGGGCGACGGGGCTCTTACCGGCCGGAGTGTCCTTCAGGCTGCTGTGCCCGAGCGGGTTGCCCAGGGTGAGCCCGTTGCTCTGTCCCAGCAGGTCGGCGAGCCGCGCGTCGGCCTGCTGGGCCGCGGCGTCCGTACCGGGCAGCCGGTCGGCCTGCGCGGGTGACGCCGCGAACAGGATGAACCCGCCGGTGAGGGCCGCTCCGGCATACCACAACTTGCGCACTGTGCTCCTCCTGGAAAGAGATCCAGACACGGAGAGCCCCGAATCCGGACTGAAGCGTCGGATGGGGCAACGAGTGGCCCCGGGAGCGGGTTCCGGCTGACTACCATCGCGAACGTGGCAACGGACGCGGCGAAGAACGGCGTACGACGGTCGCTGGTGGCCCGGTGGAGAGATCGCGCCGACGTGCGGCCGCACTTCGTCGTGTGTGGATCCGACTCGCTCGTCTACACCCTGGCCGACGAGCTAGCCACCTCGGGCCGCATCCGGCTGACCGTCATCACGCCGCCTGACCTGCGCCCCGGCGTGCCCGATCTGAACGACCTGCGAGCCCGCGGGGTCAAGGTGATCACCGCCGCCCGCCTCGACGAGCGGACGTTCCGTGACGCCGGTCTGGCCGGGGCCGACGCGCTGGCCCTGGTGATGCCGGACGACATGGTCAACCTGCACGCGGCGTTGTGCGCGCGGGCCGTCGAGGGCGACCTGCGGCTGGTCATCCGCATGTTCACGACCGGTCTGGCGTACGGCGTGAGGCGCTTGTTCGCCGACTGCGCAGTGCTCTCCGACGCGGCCATGGCCGCTCCCGCCTTCGTCGCGGCCGCGCTGGGCGAGGTGGCGCCGACCCATTTCCGGTACGCGGCCCGCACCCTGAACGTGGCCAAGCGAGCCGACGTTCCGGAGCACTCGGTGCTGCTGACCCTGGCCACCTCGAACGACGGCGGCCGGATGACTGTGTTGCCGGCCGAACCGGCACCCGACCACCAGCGCCCCACCGACCTGGTGCTGGCCGAGGCGACCGGAAGCCCCGCGGCCCAGGCGGTCACCGCGCGCCGCCTGGCCCGGGCCGGCCGCCGGCGCCGCCCGTGGCTGTCGATCGGCCGTGCCCTGCGCGTCGGGCTGACCCGCAAGCTGGGCATAGCCGTGCTGGTCGCGCTGGCTTTGACCGCGGTCTCGGGCGCCCTGCTGAGCCACTTCACGGGGGTGAGCGGGTTCTGGAGGTCGATCTACATCACGCTGCTGACCATGGTCGGGTCGTCCGATGTGGAGCCCGACAACACCCCGGCCGCGCAGGCCGCTCAGCTGGTGCTGACCGTGGCCGGGGTGGCGCTGCTGCCGCTGATCACCGCCGCGGTGGTCGACGGCGTGGTCCGTACGCGCCTGGCCCTCGACCGGGGCGAGGTGCTCAAGGTCCACACCGGCCACATCGTGCTGGTCGGCCTGGGCACGGTCGGCACCCGGGTGCTGCGCCAGCTGACCGACCTCGGCCTCGACGTGGTGGCGATCGACCGCAACCCGGCCGCCCGCGGCGTCGAGGTGGCGGCGTCGCTGGGCGTGCCGGTGATCGAGGGCGACGCGTCCCGGGCCGAGACACTGCGGGCCGCCTCGATCGAGCACTGCCAGGCGCTGGTCGTGGTGTCGACCGACGACTCGGTGAACCTGCAGGCTGCGCTGCACGCCCGGGCCGCCCGGGAGGACATCCGGGTCGTGCTCCGGCTGTTCGACGACGACTTCGCCCAGCGCGTCCAGGCCGCTTTCAATATCAACATCTCGCGCAGCGTCTCGCGGCTGTGCGCGCCCGCCTTTGCCGCCGCCATGCTCGAGCGCGAGGTGCTGGCCACGATCCCGGTCGAGCGGCACGCGTTGCTGGTGGCAACCGTGCCGGTGCGGCCCGGGTCGCCGTTGGACGGTTCGCCGCTGGGCAGCGCCGATCGGGTCGAGAGCACGCGGGTGATCGGCATGACCGCGGCCGGTTCGGAGTGGGTCGACTGGCTGCCCGATCCGCGCCGGGTGCTCGCCGCGGGCGACGAGATCGTCGTCGTCGCCCGCCGGGCCGGCCTGCGCGTGCTGCGCGAGCAGGCGACCCCGCCGTTAGCTGACGCCGCCGGCCAGTGAGCCCACCTCGACGCCGAGCACGGCCTGCTCGTCGGGCTTCTTGGCCAGTACGTCGGTGAGGTAGGACTGCACGGCGGCGGCCATGCCGACGTCCCGGCCGGCCTGCTCGGAGAGCAGCCACTTGTGCTGGATGACCTGGGTGAAGATCTCTTGCGGCTCGAGCTTGCGCCGCAGCGAGGCCGGAACCGCCCGGACGACCGGCTCGAAGACCTCGGTCAGCCAGCGGTGGGCCGCCTGCTGCTCGTCGGTCAGCAGGCTCTCGGCACGGTAGGTGTCGAGGTCGTTGAGCAGCTGGCGGGCCTGGTTCTCTTCGGCGTCGAGGCCGGTCAGGCGGAGCAGGCGGCGGGTGTGGTAGCCGGCGTCGACGACCTTGGGCCGGATGCGGTAGCCCTTGTCCACGGTGGACATGTCGACCTCGGCCACGTCGAAGCCGAGCTCGTTGAGCCGGCGGATGCGGCGCTCGATGTCGTGCCGGGCGTCACGCGGAACTTCCTGCTCGTACGTGACCTCGTGCCACAGCCGTTCGTAGCGGGCCACGATGTCGTCCACCACCACCTCGGGGTCGATCGACTCGTGCAGCAGTTCGGCCGCCTCGAGGTCGAGCAGCTCGCCGAAGATGTTCAGGCGCAGGATCTCGATGTCCTCGCTGCGCTGGCCCTCGGACAGCCGCGGGTAGAGGTTGCCCGTCTCGGCGTCGACCAGGTAGGCCGCGAAGGCGCCGGCGTCCCGGCGGAACAGCGTGTTCGACAGTGAGCAGTCGCCCCACGAGAAACCGGTGAGGTGCATGCGCACGATCAGCGCGGCCAGCGCGTCGAGCAGGCGGTTGAGCGTGTCCGGCCGCAGCGTGTGCGAGAAGAGCGCCCGATAGGGCAGCGAGAACTGCAGGTGCCGGGTGATCAGCACGGTCTCGAGCGGCTCGCCGGCCTTGTCCTCCCGGTCGTTGACGATCGCGACCGCCTCGACGGCCGGGAAGTCGATCCGCTCGAGCGCGCGGAGCAGGTCGTACTCCTTTTCGGCGATCCGCTCGCGGGTCTCTTTCAGGGCGTAGACCACGTCGTTGAGTTTCACGAACCGCACGACGTGGCGGGAGATGCCCTGGGGGAGGGCGACCAGGTGTTCGGCCGGCCAGTCCTCGAGCGGGACATCCCACGGCAGATCCAGCAGCGCTGGGTCGACGACAGCGGAAGTGATGCGCACGGAACCAGTGTGCACGTTCCGCTCGGCGCGTCGCTCCCGCAGGTGGCTCGTTACACAGGTACGAGAACGCCAGATTAGAACATATGTCCGCAAGATCACGCGAATGGCGGTTTGACGACAGTGCCCCTCAAGACCGGTCGACGTAAGGCAGGCATAGCGATCGCAGGGAGCGCCGCCCTGGTGCTGGCCGCCGCGGCCGGGACGACCGCCTGGCATGCCGCCGGCTCCCGGCAACCGGTGGGCTCCTGGCACGAGGCGCCCGCGGCCGCGGGCCGTACGCCGGTGGCGGCCGAACAACGGGCCGGGGAACGGTCCGACGAGCCGACAGCCACGCCCTCGACCAGCCCGGCGGAGACCCCGTCCTCGGAACCGCGCCTTGCCCCGGAAAGTGCGACCTTGTCACCCAGCACGGAAGCGACCACCGTCGCTCCCGCCGCCGGCAGCCCCGAGCGGCCGGTCGAGTCGGACACGGCGGCGAACGGCCGGCAGCAGGTCGGCGAGCTGGTCAAGGTCAGCAAGCTGCTCGGCTACCTCGAAGGCAAGCCGAAGAAGGAGACGTTCAAGTACCCCGGCGCTTCCTACGTGAAGCTGCACTTCGGGAAGATGGCGCTGGCCCCGGGCGACTACGTGACCGTCTCGGACGCCGACGGCACCGAAAGCTACCGGTACGACGCCGGCGAGCCGGGAGACCGCTGGGCCATGTCGGTCACTGGCGACACGGCCGTGCTCGAGGTGCACCGCAGCAGCGCGGGCGAGGGGGACGACCTCGGTGTGAACGTCGACCGGGTGGCCCGCGGATTCAGTCGTACGGAACAAGGCCGCCAGCCGGAGAAGCAGCTCAACCCACCCGGGCGCACCGGGCGTGAGGAATCGGTCTGCGGCGCTGACACGTCGAGCGACGCCGCATGCTACAAGTCGAGTGACCCCGTCGCGTACACGAAATCGAAGGCCATCGCCCGCCTGCTGATCAACGGCACCGAGCTGTGCACCGGCTGGCGGATCGGCCCGCAGAACCGCATGCTCACCAACAACCACTGCTTCACCACCACCGCCCAGGCCTACAACACCGAGGTCTGGTTCAACTATCAGTGCGCGCAGTGCGGCGGCTACGACGTCTACCAGCCGACCAAGGTCTGGGGATCCAAGGTGCTGGCCACCGACAAGACGTACGACTACACCCTGTTCTCGGTCGACAAGTTCGCCTCGGTGCAGAAGTACGGCTACCTGAACCTGGACACCAAGCGGCCGGCCAAGAACCAGGAGCTCTACGTGCCGCAGCACCCGGCGGGCGAGCCGACCCGGATCGCCGGATCGCTGGGCGAGAAGGCGGGCAACTGCGCGGTGGCCAACCCCGGCTACGACGGCTACGCGCCCGGGTCGGACGTGGCCTACTACTGCGACACCGAGGGCGGCTCGTCAGGATCGCCGGTGATCTCCCGGGCAACTAACAAGGTGGTTGCACTGCACCACTTCGGCGGCTGCCCCAATTCGGGCGTACGCGGGGACCTGCTCGCCGCCAAGCTGGGCAAGCTCCTCTAACCTCGGATGGCGTGAGACCGCACAAGAGCTGGTGGCTGGACGTCGTCCTGGTGGCGGCGTTCGTCGCGATCACCGTGGCGCTCATGCGGGGCCACCTGCTGCGTCTCGACGAGCGGGTGGCCGACTGGTCGCTGAGCCACCAGCCGGCCGTGCCGTACTGGACGGCCCGGGTGCTCAACTATCTGGGTCAGGGCGGCCAGATCCTCATGCCGCTGTCGTTGCTGCTCAGCGGGTGGCTGGCCTGGCGTACGCGCTCGGTCCGGGCGGTCCTGCCGTTCGTGGCGGCGTTCGTGCTGACGTACGTGACCATCGGCCCGCTGAAGATCTGGGCCGACCGGGCCGCGCCGCGCTTCGACGGGCCCGACCGCGTGATCATGCACAACCCGTACGCCGAGGGCGCGTACGCGATGAGCTACCCCTCGGGTCACCTGGGCAACTCGCTCGTCTGGTACGCCGTGCTGGCCATGCTGGCCGCGGCCCTGCTGCGGCGGCCGCTGCAGCGCTGGGAGACGTGGGCGCTGCGGGTGGCGCCGGTCGCGATCGTTTTCTGTACGACGGTCTACACCGGCTTCCACTGGCTGACCGACTCGGTGGCCGGCCTGCTGCTGGGCGTGGTGCTGGCCCGGCTGATCGAGCGCATCCCGTTCGACCGCCTGCCGCTGCCCGCCCTCAACGGCTGGGAGAAGCCGGCCGGATTCACTCGATCCAGCGACCGGAGCGCATCACCCGCTTGACGTGCAGGTCGGCGTCGAGCACGACCAGGTCGGCCCGCAGCCCGGCCTCCAGCGCGCCCACCTGGTCGCTCAGGCCGAGCACCCGGGCCGGCGTGGTCGAGGCCATCGCCACCGCCCCGGCCAGCCCGATGCCCGCCGCTACCGTGTTGCGCAGCGCCTCGTCCATGGTCAGCGTGCTGCCGGCGATCGAGCCGTCCCGCACCAGCCGGGCCACCCGGTCGGCCACCACCACCTGCTGACCACCCAGGTCGTACGTGCCGTCGGCCATGCCGGTGGCGTCGATCGCGTCGGTGACCAGCGCCGACTTGTCCGGCCCGGCCGTACGCGCGGCGAAGCCCAGCATGCCCGGGTGCAGGTGGATGTTGTCGGCCACCAGCTCGCACACCACCGGCGAGGACAGCAGACCGATCACCGGGCCCGGTTCGCGGTGGTGCGGCGGTCGCATGCCGTTGAACAGGTGGGTGCCGACGGTTGCGCCCGCGGCCACGCCGGCCAGCGTCTGCTCGTACGTGGCATCGGTGTGGCCCACCGCGGCGGCCACACCCCGCTCGCGCAGGAAGCCGATCGCCTCCAGCGCGCCCGGCAGCTCGGGGGCGATCGTGACCAGACGAACCGAGCCCAGCTCGATCAGCTCGGTCAGCTCCTTGATCGACGGGTCGCGCAGGAACTCCGGGTTCTGCGCGCCGCACCGGACGCCCGAGAGGTACGGCCCCTCGTAGTGCACGCCGCCGATGACCCCGGCCTCGACCAGCGGGCGGTAGGCCACGGTGGCGTCGCGCATCAGCTCGAACGGGGAGCTGACCAGGCTGGCCAGCATCGTCGTGGTTCCGTGGCCCAGGTGGAACGCGGCCGCCCCGCGCGCCGACTCGACGTCGCCGGTGGTGAACGTGTGTCCGCCGCCGCCGTGACAGTGCAGGTCGACGAAGCCCGGCACGACGATGTCGTCGCCCGCGCCGCCGGCCGCCTCGACCGACAGGATGGCCGGCCCGTCCACCTCGACGTACCCCTCGACGACGGCGCCGGGCCGGACGATCTTTCCGCCGATGCGGGTCATGCCAGTTTCTCCAGGTGGTCAAGGGCCAGCAGGGCAGCGCCGATGCACCCGGCTTCGTCGCCCAGACCGGCGCGGACGAAGGCCGGCGGGCGGTGGAAGGTGATCCGCTCACGGAACGCCGACTCGAGCGGGTGCAACAGGGCATCGCCGGCCTCGGCCAGTCCACCGCCGATCACCAGGACGTCCACGTCGTACAGGGCCTGGGCGGTGACCAGACCGTCGGCCAGCGCCTCGATCGCCTCGCGCCAGACCGTGGCCGCGAGGTGGTCGCCCTGGCCGGCCCGGGTGACCACGTCGAGCGCGGTGGCGCCGGGCGCCCCGGCCAGCTCGGCGTAGCGCTTCCCGACCGCCCGGGCCGAGCCGTAGGCCTCCATGCAGCCGCGCTGCCCGCACGGGCAGGCCTCGCCGCCGGGCCGGACGACGATGTGGCCCAGCTCGCCGGCCGCGCCGTGCGCCCCGGAGTAGCCCTCGCCCCCCACGACCAGCGCGGCGGCGATGCCGGTGCCGATGGCCATGAACAACACGTGCCGGTGACCGCGGCCGCCGCCCAGCCGGGCCTCGGCGATGCCACCGACCCGTACGTCATGACCCAGCGCGGCCGGCAGGCCCAGCCGCTCCTCGATCCGGGCGCGCACCGGCACGTCGCGGAAGCCGATGTTGGAGGACCAGGCCGCGATGCCGTTCTGCTCGTCGACGACGCCGGGCACGGCGATGCCCACCGCCACCGGTTCGAGACTGTCGGCGCGGGCCTTGGCGGCCAGCCCCTCGGCGACGTCGAGGATCGTGCCGAGCACCGCCTCCGGGCCACGCTCGGCCCGGGTGGGGTGCCGCTCGGCGTGGTGAACCGTCCCGTCCGGCCGGACCAGCGCGCACTTCATGCCCGTCCCGCCCACGTCCAGGGCGACCACCACGTTCGTCATCGCAGGACGATCGAACGGGTCAGGTGGCGTGGGTGGTCGGGGTCGAGGCCCTGGCTGGTGGCCAGCAGAACGGCGACGCGCTGGGCCACGATCAGGTCGGCCATCGGGTCGAGCGGGGCCCGGCCGCCGCACCAGCTGCCCAGCGCCGCGTAGCCGCCGTGGTGCCGGCTGTGCACGAACAGGGCGCCGGTCGCCTCGACCTCGTCGGCCAGGCCGGTCGGGATGTCGCCGAACGCCCACACCGCGCGGCGCGGGGCGGCGATCGAGATCGGGCCGTGCCGGTAGTCCATGGCCGGGTACGCCTCGGCCCAGAACGACGCGGCCTCGCGGCACTTGAGCGCGGCCTCCTCGGCCAGGCCGACAGTCCAGCCCCGGCCCAGGAACGTGATCTGCTCGACCAGCGCCGGGTGGACCGGCAGCGGCAGGCGCACGGCGACCTCGGCGTCGGTGGCCACGGCCTCGATGTCCTCACCCAGGTGGGCCCGGAGCAGCGCGAGGGTGCTGGTGGCGAACCGGGTCTGCACCACCGACTGCTCGTCGGCGAAGTCGAGCAGCACGGTCTGGTCGGCGATCCGAGCCGCGGGCTGGGCGCCGTCGGCCGTCACCACGGTCGTCGGGGTGCCGCCGGCCAGGTCGTTGAGCAGGTCAAGCACCTCGGTGGTGGTGCCGGAGCGGGTGATCGCCACGACCCGGTCGTACCGGCGGCGGCGCGGGAACTCCGACGCCTGGAACGCGTCGGTCTCGCCCTGACCGGCCCGCTCACGCAGTGCCGCGTACGCCTTGGCCATGAACCACGACGTGCCGCAGCCGACCACGGCCACGCGCTCGCCACGCTCGGGGAGGCCGGGCGCGTCGGCCAGCTTCGCGGCCTGACGCCAGCACTCCGGCTGGCTGGCGATCTCCGCCTTGACGTACGTCATGGGCCACCCTTCACACCGCGTGCGCATAAGCGCTCGGTACCCGGCACTTTCGAGCGCCATTCTGCGTGGAAGCCCGGCGCGGACGCAACCATCGCCGCCGCACCGCGCAGCGCTGAGCTTTGCTTCCCGGGCTTTCGCGCACTAATGTGCACACTCTTATCACGGAACGTGCAGCGGGGAGTCTGGGTGGACCGGTACGCGCGGTGGAATGCCCTGCTCGAGTTACTGGCCGAGAGCGGCCGGGTCAGCGTCGAGGACGCGGCCGAACGCCTCGACGTCTCCCAGGCCACCATCCGCCGCGACTTCGACCAGCTCGCCCAGCAGCAGATGATCACGCGTACGCGCGGTGGGGCGGTCGCCAACGGCGTCTCCTACGACCTGCCGCTGCGCTACAAGAGCGCCAAGCACTCGGCCGAGAAACAGCGCATCGGCGAGGCGGCGGCCGGCCTGGTCACCCCCGGCACGGTGGTCGGCCTCAACGGCGGAACCACGGTCACCGAGGTCGCGCGCGCTTTGGCCGTACGCCCCGACCTCAACGCCGGCAGCGAGGGCTCCCAGCTCACGGTGGTCACGAACGCCCTCAACATCGCCAACGAGCTGCTGGTCCGCTCCCGCATGAAAATCGTGGTGGCCGGCGGCGTGGTGCGCCCCCAGTCCTTCGAGGTGGTCGGCCCGCTGGGCGGCGCGCTGCTGAAAGAGGTAACGCTCGACATCGTCCTGCTGGGCGTCGACGCGGTCGACGTCGAGCTGGGCGCCGCCTCCCACCACGAGGGCGAGGCCGCCATGAACAGCCTCATGGTGGCCCGAGCCAAACGCGTAGTGGTGATCGCCGACTCCTCGAAGCTGGGCGGCCACGCTTTCGCCCGCATCTGCCCCATCACAAAGATCGAAACCCTGGTAACCGACTCCGGCGCCCCTGCCGACGTGGTGGCCCGCTTCCAAGAAGCCGGAGTCCACGTCGTAACAGCGTGACGGCCAGCCGTTCGAGCAGTGCATATTGACGGGTCTGTCTAGAGTCTCGCCCGTGACTGCCGTATTGGAGATAGCGGGGCTGCAGAAGACGTACCGCAGCCGTAAAGGGGTGCGAAGAGCGCTCGACGGGTTCGACATGACTGTCGAGGCGGGGCAGGTGCACGGCTTCCTCGGGCCCAACGGCTCGGGCAAGACGACCACGTTGCGGACGTTGCTCGGGCTGATCAGGCCGAACGGCGGGCGGATGGCGATCCTCGGGCGCGAGGTGCCCGAGAGCCTGCCCGACGTGGCGGGGCAGGTCGGCGCGATCGTGGAGAGCCCGCAGTTCTTCGGCAACTTCACCGCGCAGGACACGCTTTCCCTCCTGGCCGACGCGGGCGGCGTACGGAAGGAAAGGGTCTTCGCCGTTCTCGAGCTGGTCGGGCTGCGGGACCGCGCCAAGGACCGGGTCAAGACCTACTCGCTCGGCATGAAGCAGCGGCTGGCGGTGGCGTCGGCGCTGCTCAAGGAGCCGAAGCTGCTGATTCTGGACGAGCCGGCCAACGGCCTCGACCCGGGTGGCATCCGCGAGATGCGCACGCTGATGCGCAACCTGGCCGAGTCGGGCATGACCGTGGTGCTCTCCAGCCACATCCTGGGCGAGATCCAGCTCATCTGCGATTCCGTCACGATCATCTCGGCCGGGCGCCGGGTGGCCGCGGGATCGGTGGCCGACGTGCTGCGGAGCAATACCTCGTCGGCGGTGAAGGTGAGCCTCGAGCCGGGGGTGGACATGCGCGGCGCTATTGAGCTGCTGCGAGCCAACGGCGCCCAGGTCACCGTCGAGCACGATCACTTCATGGTCGGCAACGCCGGCAACCCCGCTCAGATCACCCGGATCCTGGCCGAGCGCGAGATCTACGTGAGCGAGCTGACCCCGGTCTCGGCCGACCTGGAGAGCGTCTTCCTGCAGCTCACCGGCACCGCGCCGGTCGAGGGGCAGAACCGCCAGGTCGACCAGACGGCGGCTGCGGCCCCGGCCAGCGGAGGGTGGGGACAGTGAGCCTCTACAGTGCTGAGACCCGGCGGCTGACCAAGCGCCGCTTCACCAAGCTGTTCCTGCTCGGCGTGACGCTCATCCTGGCCGCCGTCGCGGTCGGCATGTTCTTCACCAACGAGAAGGTCGGCCCCGAGCAGATCGCGTCGGCGCAGGCCCAGGCGCAGCAGGACTATCAGCGCTCGCTCGAGCAGTTCCAGAAGGACATGGCCGACTGCCAGGCCGCCCAGGGCACGGCCCAGGCGAGCAACTGGCCGCCGGGCTGTGAGGGCATGGTCGAGCCGACCATCGACAACTTCCAGACCCAGTGGTACATGCCGCCGACCTTCAACTTCCGCGAGAACTTCGGCGACATGGTGACCACGCTGGCCGCGTTGCTGGCGCTGGTGGCGTTCATCGTGGGCGCGTCGTTCGTGGGGGCCGAGTGGAGCAGCGGCGGCATGATGAACCTGCTGCTCTGGCGGCCGCAGCGGCTGCGGGTGCTGGGCATCAAGCTGGCCGCCCTGCTGGTCTTCTTCACCGCGCTGACGGTGGTGTTCTCGGCGATCTGGACGGGGCTGTTCTATCTGATCGCGCAGGCCCGCGGCACGACCGACGGCATGACCTCGGGCGCCTGGCAGTCGATCGCCCTGATGGAGTTGCGCGGGCTGGCGCTGGTGATCGTGGCCGGCGCGGTCGGTTTCGGGCTGGCCTCGCTGGGCCGGCACACGGCGATGGCGCTGGGCGTGACGATCGGCGCGGTCATCGTCTTCCAGTTCGGACTCGGAACCGTGCTGGCCATGGCCGACGTGAAGTTCGCCGAGGCCTACCTGATCCCGATCTGGATGATCGCGTGGATGAACAAAGAGGTGAAGATCGAGGACTACAACTCCTGCGACTTCAACTCGGCGACCGGCTGCGTGCCCGATGCGCTGACGCTGACCTGGCCGATGGCGGGCGGCATCCTGGCCGGCGTGTTCGTGCTCATCGTGGTGGCGTCTATGTGGACTATGCGTAGCCGGGACGTCACCTGAGGTAACGTCGACCGCGCATGCGAGGCGGGGACCGTCGGACTTATGCTGACGGTCCCCGCTTAGTACATCTGTGCTTGTCATTCTTCTTTGGAGCGTCATGCAGCCCGCCGCGGACTCGTCCGAAGACCAGCAGCACATCCCGGCCCCCCGGGAAGAGGCCGAGCCGGTGCCGGCCGAACAAGTCGAGCAGAGCAAGCTGGGCGAGCGTGAGCAGCAGATACTCGCCTTCGAGGCCCGCTGGTGGAAGCACGCCGGCTCGAAGGAGCAGGCCATCCGCGACACGTTCGGCCTCGGCTCGACGCGCTACTACCAGCTGCTCAACGCGCTGCTCGACGACCCGGCCGCGCTCGAGCACGACCCGGTTCTGGTCGGCCGCCTGCGGCGCCTCCGCTCGACGCGGGCCCGGACGAGGCGTCGCTAACGGCGCCTCGCAAACCGGTTAGGGCTGGTGCGTTTCCGCGTACGCGGCCAGCCAGGCCACCTGCCCGGGGTCGAGTGAAGCCCGGACGCGCGCCCGAGCCGTCGCCACGTTGGCCGCGGTGACCGTGGTGGCCTCCAGCGACTCCCGCATCGCCGACAACGCCGACTCGCGGATCAGCGCCGCACAGTCGGCCGCCGAGAAACCTTCCAGCTCGGCCCCGAGCTCGACCAGGTCGACCTCGTCGGCCAGCGGCACCGACTTGGCCGACGCCTTGAGGATCTCGGCCCGCGCCTCGGCGTCCGGCGGCGGCACGTAGACCAGCCGCTCCAGCCGCCCGGGCCGCAGCAGTGCCGGGTCGATCAGGTCGGGCCGGTTGGTCGCGCCGATCACCACGACGTTGCGCAGGTCTTCCACGCCGTCGAGCTCGGTCAGCAGCGCCGCCACCACCCGGTCGGTGGTGCCGCCGTCGTTGGCCTGCCCGCGGGTCGGCGCCAGCGCGTCCACCTCGTCCAGGAAGACCAGCGTGGGCGCCGCCTCGCGGGCCCGGCGGAACAGCTCACGGACCGCGCGCTCGCTGTCGCCGACCCACTTGCTCAGCAGCTCGGCCCCCTTGACCGAGAGCACGTTGGCCTTGCCGGTGCCGGCGATCGCCTTGACCAGGTACGTCTTGCCGCAGCCGGGCGGGCCGTAGAGCAGCACCCCGCGCGGCGGCGAGACGCCGAGCCGGGCGAACGTGTCGGGGTAGGTGAGCGGCCACAGCACCGACTCGGTCAGCGTCTGCTTCACCTCGACCATGTCGCCCACGTCGTCGAGGGTCACCGCGGCCACCTCGAGCGTCGAGTCGGCCATCGAGGTCGGCCGCACCACGTCGAGCGCGCCCTCGAAGTCGGCCATCACCACCTTGGGCGCGTCCGCCTCGTCGGTGGTCTGGCGCAGGGCGGCCCGGACGCCGGCCTCGCGGGCCAGCGCGCCGAGGTCGGCCGCGACGAACCCGGGCGTACGGCCGGCGATGTCGTCGAGGCGGACGTCCTCGGCCAGCGGCATGCCGCGGGTCAGCACCCGCAGCTGTTCCAGCCGCATGGCCGTGTCCGGCAGGGGCACCGCCAGCTGCAGGGCCAGCAGGTCGGGCGAGCGCAGCGACGTGTCGACCGATTCCGGGCGGCTGGTGGTGGCGACCACGGCCACCCCGGCCCGCAGTGTCTCTTCGAGCACCTGCCGGAAGACGATCGAGATCGGGCCCGGCTCGTCGCGGGGCGCGATCGCGTCCACGTCCGAGAAGAGCAGCACGCTCGGTTCGCCCTCGCGGGCCTCGGCGGCGACTTCGCGCAGGCGGCCGGCGGCCGCGGTGTTGGTCAGGGCGGCCAGGCCGGGCGCCCAGACCGGCACGACGCGGGCCTTCACCTGGGCCGCGACCGCACGGACGAGCGCCGACTTGCCCGAGCCGGCCGGGCCCGAGATCAGCACCCCGAGCGAGATCTTGGTGCCCAGCCGGGCCAGCACCTCGCCGTGGTTGAAGCCCAGGTCGAGCAGTTCTTCCAGCTCTTTGGCCTGCGCGCGCATGCCGGGCAGGTCGTCGAGACTCAGCGGCGGCACCTCGGGGTCGGTGGTGGCCGGCGCCTCGGGGCGGGCGGCCGGGCCGGGCACCGGCGTCGAGACCGGGCCGTCCTGCCAGCCGACCACGGTGTCCATGGTGACCACGGCGGCGTCGGTCTCGGCCACCTCGATCACCGTGAGCAGGGCGACGTTCCACTGGTAGCCGAGCCGGTTCTGCAGCCGCCGGCCGATGTCGGGCACCTGGGGCCGGTCACCCTGCGGCAGTACGTCCTGCGGGCGCAGCGAGACCTGGTCGCCCACGCTGACCACCTTGCCGAGCAGGGCCAGCCGCAGGATCTCGGGCGACACCAGGGCCACCACGTCGGCCGCGCCGGCCAGCGTCACCCGGCGGGCCCCCACCGCGGGCTGCCGGGCGATGGTGACCTGGCCGCCGTCGCGCAGGCCGAGGTTGCCCAGCGTGAGATCGTCGGCGTACAGGAACTCGCGGCTCGCGCCCGGTTCGGCCTTGGCGGCCAGCGCGGCCGTCGTGGTCACCCCGGTCAGGCGTACGGGATCGCCGGCGTTGATCTCGAGGGCGGTCATCACCTCGGGGTGCAGCCGCACGATGCCGCGGCGGTCGTCGAGCCCGGCCGCCCGCAGAGTCGCGGTCAGCTTCAGTTCCTCATCCACGCGCGCAGGCCCCTGTCGATAGATCGTCTGATCCCAGCGTCCACGCTATCGTCCGATAACACCTGAGAAGTTTCACAGGATCGCTCCGGCCGCTCGGGCTAGCTTTTGTGCATGTCTTGGACCAGCCGGCTGCCCCGGCCCACCCGCGGGCGGATCCTCGCCGGCTCGGCCGTTCTTCTGCTGGTCGCCGGGCTGGTCGGCTGGGCGGTGTGGCCCGAGCGCGACGCCTGGACCACCCAGGACGAGATGATCACCGTGGTCACCGGCCCCGAGCGCAACGAGAACGTCACGCTGGACGCCCGGCTCTACCTGCCCCGCGACCGCGACGGCAAGGTGCCCGCGGTGCTGCTGGCCCATGGCTTCGGCGGTACGAAGGAATCGGTCGCCAGTGACGCGGAGTCGCTGGCCGAGCGCGGTTACGCCGTGCTGGCGTACACCGCGCAGGGCTTCGGGCGCAGCGGCGGCCAGATCCACCTCGACAGCCCCGACTACGAGGTCCGCGGCGCACAGGGCCTGCTCGACTGGCTCGCGGCCCGGCCCGAGATCCGGACCGACGCGGCCGGCGACCCGCGGGTGGGTGTGGTCGGCGGCTCGTACGGCGGGGCCCTGGCGCTGATGCTGGCCGGGCAGGACCAGCGGGTCGACGCGATCGTCCCCTCGATCACCTGGAACGACCTGACCACCGTGTTCCTGCCGCAGTCGGCCGACACGTCGGCCACCGGCGTCTTCAAGAAGGGCTGGGCCGGGGTCTTCTTCGGCAACGGCGGGGCGGTGCCGTCCGAGGGTGCGGTGGCCCCGCCGACCGGCATCAATGTCGACCCGGCCTGCGGGCGGTTCGCCGCCGACGTGTGCAAGGCCTACCTCGACGTGGCCACCAGCGGCAGCCCCGACCAGTCGACGATCGACCTGCTGCGCCGCTCGAGCCCGGCCGCCACCGTCGGGCAGATCAAGGCGCCCACGCTGCTCGTCCAGGGCGCGGTCGACACGCTCTTCCCGCTCAGTGAGGCCGACGCCAACGCGCGCTCGATCGCCGCGACCGGCACGCCGGTGCGGGTCGCCTGGTTTGCCGGCGGGCACGACGGCGGGGTGGGGCCGCAGAGCGACCAGGACAGGGTGAAGTTCCTGACCGCGCAGTGGCTCGACCACTACGTGAAGGGCGAGGGCGACGCACCCTCCGACAGCTTCACGTACTCGCGGGTGGCCGGCTTCAGCGCGCTCGACCGAGGGCTCGTGACCAACGGGTACTCGACCGACTCGTACCCGGGACTGGCCGGAACCGGAAGCACCCGGCTCGAGCTGCAGGGCCCGGCGCAGCCGATCGCCAACCCGCCGAACGGGAACCCGGGCGCGATCTCGTCGCTGCCCGGCACCGGCGGACGGCTGAGCGAGCTGCTGTCCGGCGTCGCGGCCGACATCCCGGGACAGTTCGCACGCTTCGAGACGCAGCCGGTGAGCACCGCCATCGACGTGGTGGGCTCGCCGACCGTACGGCTGCGGGCTGCCTCACCGACCGGCGAGGCCACCCTTTTCGTCAAGCTTTACGACGTCGACGAGTCCGGCGCGGCCACGCTGAGCGCCGGTCTGGTCGCCCCCGTGCGGCTGACCGACCTGCCGGGCTCGATCGACGAGGCCCAGGAGCGCACGATCCGCCTGCCCGCGATCGTCCGCCGGATCGAGGCCGGTCACACCGTACGCGTCGTGGTGGCCACGACCGACCAGGCGTTCCTCTCGCCGGTGCAACCCGCCACGTACACCGTGCAGGTCGCCTCGAACCTGGAACTGCCGACCGCGGTGGGCACGCCGATCGCCAACCCGCAGACCGTCTGGCGCTACGTGCTGGCCGGGCTGCTCGCCGCGATCGTGATCGGCCTGGTCGTGGTGCTGCTCGTACGGCGGCGACGGCAGCGCGGCCGGCAGACTCCGACCGTGCCCGAGCACGCCGAGACGCCGCTGGTGGTCAGTGGGCTGCGTAAGGCGTACGCGGACGGGTTCGTGGCCGTCGAAGAGATCAGCTTCACCGTCCAGCGGGGTCAGGTGGTCGGCCTGCTCGGGCCCAACGGCGCCGGCAAGACGACGACGCTGCGGGTGCTGATGGGCCTGACCATGCCGACCGCGGGCGAGGCGCTGGTGTTCGGCCACAAGCTGGTGCCGGGCTCGCCGGTGCTGTCGCGGGTGGGCGCGCTGGTCGAGGGGCCGGGATTCCTGCCGCACCTGACCGGACTGGAGAACCTGAAGGCGTACTGGAAAGCGACCGGCCGGCCCGAGGCGGACGCGCATTTCGACGAGGCGCTCGAGATCGCCGGGCTGGGTGATTCGGTCCACCGGCGGACGAAGAAGTACAGCCACGGCATGCGGCAGCGGCTCGCGATCGCCCAGGCCATGCTCGGGCTGCCCGAGTTGCTGGTGCTGGACGAGCCGACGGACGGCCTCGACCCGCCGCAGATCGCCGAGATGCGCCGGGTGCTCAAGCGCTACGCCACCGACGGCCGGGCCGTGCTGGTCTCGAGCCACCTGCTGGCCGAGGTGGAGCAGACCTGCACGCACGCCGTCGTGGTCAACAAGGGCCGGATCGTCGCGTCCGGCCCGGTCGAGGACATCGTCGGCGAGAGCCCGTCGGTGCAGCTCGAGGTGTCCGACGTGCCGGCCGCCGAGCGGGTGCTGGACGAGCTGGGCGTGCGTTCGGTGCTGCCCGACGGGCCGTCCGGCCTGATCGTCGACATGAACGGCACGCCCCGCTCCGAGGTGGTGGCGTCGCTGGTGCGGGCCGGGGTCGCGGTCGACCGGGTGGTGCCGCGGCGGCGGCTCGAGGACGCCTTCCTCGCGCTGGTGGGGGAGAACTCGCGGGGGAGTGGAGACCGATGAGCGTTGCTACCAGCGCGGGCGCCACCGGCTACCGGCCGTCGCGCACGCTGCCGATCTGGGCCGAGGTGCGCCGTCAGGCGTCCCGCCGGCGCACCCAGCTGGCCCTGGGTTTCATGGCCGCGCTGCCGTTGATCATCCTGATCGCCTTCGAGTTCGACAGCGGCGGTGACGACGACGGGAACGGCGGCGGCGCGTTCGGCAGCCTGGTCGACCTGGCCACCTCGGGCGGGCTCAACTTCACGCTTTTCTGCCTGGCCGTCTCGGCCGGCTTCCTGCTGGTGGTGGTCGTGGCCCTGTTCTGCGGCGACACGGTGGCCAGCGAGGCGAGCTGGGGCAGCCTGCGCTACCTGCTCGCCGTTCCGGTGCCGCGGGCGCGGCTGCTCGCGGTCAAGCTGATCGTCGCGCTGGCCTACTCGGCCGTGGCGCTGGCCCTGCTGACCGCGGTCGGGCTGATCGCCGGGACGCTGCGCTACGGGTGGCATCCGCTGGGCAGCACGGTGGCGGCCGAGATCGCCCCCGGCGCGGGCCTGCTGCGGGTGCTCGGCATCGCCGGCTATCTGGCCGTCACGATGCTGATCGTGGCCGGGCTGGCATTCCTGCTGGGCGTGCTGACCGACGCGCCGCTGGGTGCGGTCGGCGGCGCGGTGATGATCTGGATCCTGTCCAGCATCCTCGACCAGATCACGGCCCTGGGCAGCATCCGGTACCTGCTGCCGACCCACTTCAGCGACGCCTGGCAGGGGCTGCTGTCGACCCCGGCCCAGTCGGACGACCTGGTCAAGGGGGCGATCAGCGCGGTCGCCTACGCCACCCTGTGCTGGGGCATCGCGTTCTGGCGGTTCACCCGCAAGGACGTCACCTCGTAGAGCCAGGGTCTTGCTCACACCTCGGGATCCGTCGCGCTGTTTCGAGGGATCCCGTCGTAAGGTGTTGGAAACACAACTGAATACCTCATCCAGAGGGGCAGAGGGAACGGCCCGTTGAAGCCCCGGCAACCACCGCGATCACCTCGATGAAGAGGCCGCACGCGGCAGGTGCTAATTCCGTCCCCGGTCCGGCAGGTCGCCGCGGGGAAAGATGAGAGGGAAGGCCTCTAATGACGTCTGCCGTCAGTGCACCCACTGCTACCTCTTCGCCGGCCACGGGCCTGGTCTGCCGCGCCTGTGGCGCGGAGTACCCGCTGATCGCCCAGCACGCCTGTTACGAGTGTTTCGGCCCGCTCGAGGTGGCCTACGACCAGGCTGCCCTCGCGCGGGTCACCCGTGAGCAGATCGAGGCCGGGCCGCAGAACATCTGGCGCTACGCGGGCCTGCTGCCCGCCGGCCAGGACCCGGCCACCCGCGTCACCCTCGACCCCGGCCTGACCCCGCTGGTCAGCGCGCCCGCCCTGGCCGCCGCGGTCGGCCTGCGGGCCCCGCTGTGGGTCAAGGACGACTCGGCCAACCCGACCCACTCCTTCAAAGACCGGGTGGTCTCGGTGGCCCTGACCGCCGCCCGCGGCCTCGGCTTCACCCGCTTCGCCTGCGCCTCCACCGGCAACCTGGCCAACTCGGTGGCCGCTCACGCGGCCCGGGCCGGCGCCCCCAGCATCGTCTTCATCCCGTCCGACCTCGAGCAGGGCAAGGTCATCACGACCGCGGTGTACGGCGGCGAGCTGGTGGCCATCGAGGGCTCGTACGACGACGTCAACCGCCTCTGCGGCGAGCTGGTCGAGACCGACGAGTTCGAGGACACGGCGTTCGTCAACGTGAACGTGCGGCCGTTCTACGCCGAGGGCTCCAAGACCCTGGGCTACGAGGTGGCCGAGCAGCTCGGCTGGCGCATCCCGGCCCAGGTGGTCATCCCGATGGCCTCGGGCGAGCTGCTGACCAAGGTCGACAAGGCGTTCTCCGAGCTGGTCGAGGCGGGCCTGGTCGAGGCGCCCGAGGGCGGCTGGAAGGTCTTCGGCGCGCAGTCGGCCGGGTGCAACCCGATCGCCACCGCGCTGCAGGCCGGCACCGACGAGATCGTGCCGGTGAAGCCGACCGGCATCGCCAAGTCGCTCAACATCGGCGACCCGGCGGCCGGGGCGTACGCGATCGAGGCGGTCCGCCGCACCGGCGGCTGGATGGACTACGCCGACGACGACGAGATCCGGGCCGGCATCCGGCTGCTGGCCGAAACCACCGGCGTGTTCGCCGAGACGGCCGGGGGCACGACGGTCGCCGTACTCAAGAAGCTGGTCGAGAGCGGCAAGCTCGACCCCGAGAAGGAGACCGTCGTCTACAACACCGGCGAGGGCCTCAAGACCCTCGACGCGGTGGCCGAGCAGGTCGGGCCGACCCACCGGATCAAGCCGTCGCTGCGCGGCGCGCGCGAGGCGGGCCTGCTGGGATGACGCTGCGTAACCGGCGATCCGCCAGGAAGTGAGAATTCCATCGCTGGAGGACTTGCGCCGGGATCGCCGGGTCGGCAGGATGCTCTCTGCGGGAGGGCGTGACGCCGTACGCGGCCCCTCACCTTCGAGCTTGGCGACAATCTCTCGAGGTGCCCAACGACCCAGTGCCGGAGGCGCTGTGCGTCCGCCATCCCGACCAACTTGCAGCGACGGAAAATCGCTCGCGTTCATGGCCGTCACCGAGCAGGGTGGCGGCCATGCGCATTTCTACGGGGCCCCTCACCTCACCCGAGATCGCCTACAGCATCGTCCGGGCCGGAGTGGAGCACGACACTCCTGACATCCCCTATCAGTCGCAGAAGACATTTGTCGCGGTCCTCGACAATCCGGCGCCCGGCTTCACGTTCGAGCGCTACCTGGGTTACCTCGACGACGAGCCAGTCGGTTATCTGGAGCTCGAGTACCCGCAGCTCGACAACTTGTCCAACCTCGACGTCACGCTGTTCGTCCGGCCGAGCCATCGGCGCCGCGGGGTGGGCCGGGCCCTGTACGACCTCGCCGTCGAGCGCGCGCATGCGCACAACCGCAAACACCTGCAGTCGTCCACGGTTGACCGGCACCCCGACGGCGGCGCCTTCGCCGCGGCCGTGGGGGCCAACGCCGGGCTGGCCGAGACGCGCAGCCGGCTCGACGTCACCGCCCTCGACGAGCCCAAGCTGGCCGAGCTGCGGGCCGAGGCCGAGAAGAAGGCCCAGGGCTACCACCTGCGCCGCTGGATCGGGGTGGCGCCGGACGACATCATCGACGACCTGGCCTACCTCGAGGCCCGGCTCAACGTCGACGCCCCCAGCGGCGACATCAACTGGGAAGCCGAGAAGCTGGACGCCGACCGCATGCGCAAGAGCGAGCAGGCGCGCGAGAGGCGCGGGCGTCGCAGCTACTTCTCCGGCGCTTTGATCGGCGACAAGATGGTCGCCTTCACCTGGCTCGTGGTCGACCTCGACCGGCCATCCCACGCCTGGCAGAACACGACGCTGGTCGACCCGGACCACCGCGGCCACCGGCTCGGCATGCTGGTCAAGCTGGACAACCTCGACCACATCCGGGAGAACCGGCCGCAGCTCAACGGGATCGACACGTTCAACGCGACCGAGAACGCCTTCATGCTGGACATCAATCGGGCGATGGGCTTCCGCGCCGTCGACGCCTGGATGGAATGGCAGAAAGACCTCTGACGACCCACGGGCGCAGCGGAAGGTCGGTCGGATAGCCGCCGGCCTTCAGCCCCGCGTTCCGCTCGAGGAAGTTGCGGGCGCCCCACGACCCTGTCGTGGCGTACGACCAGCCGCAGGCCGCCCAGTAGGCGGGCCAGAACAGCGGGCCCAGCACCGCGTACTGCTCGGCGTGGCGGTGCTCGTGGCCGAAGAGCGCGGCCCGCTGCTCGTCGAGCAGCCATTCGGCGCTGCGCCGGGTCAGGATCACCGAGCCGACGGTGAAGCAGGAGGCGGGCGGCACGGGCAGGCGGTAGCCCTCGGCGATCAGCACGCCGTGCCGGCCCCGGCGCAGTTTCGTACGGGTGGCCAGCGCGATCAGCACGCCCGCGCCCGTGGTGCCGTTCAGCGCGGTGAGGATGCCCCGGGCGACGTGCCGTGCGGCCATCACAGGCTCCGGCGCATCCGCAGCTCGGTCAGGGTGGGGATCACCGGGTGCGGCACGCGCTCACCCGTATCGGTGAAACCCAGCTTCTCGTACGCGCGGACCGCCCGGCCGTTGCCGACGACCACCTCGAGCAGCGCCCGCCTGCGCCCAGCGGCCCGGCCCCAGTCGGTGACCGCCCCGATCAGGTCGGCCAGCACCTTGCCGCCGCGGTGGGCCGGGGTGACGTACACCGCGAAGATCACCGTCTCGCCCGGGAACTCGGGCATCACCGTGCCGCCGGCGTGCCCGATCAGGCGGCCGCCGTCGCCCGGATCGGCTACGAAGTTGGCGAAACTGTCGCCCTTCGAGGCCTCGATGATGCGCCGCCGGTAGGCCGCGTGGGAGCGCGCGGCCGCGTCGGCCAACGTCTCGAGGTAGGCCAGGGGGCTGTCGGCGAGCATCTCGAGCCGGAGGGCGCGCATGCGAGCCGCGTCGTCCGCCGTCACCCGGTGCACATTCCAGCTCCCCATGCCGTCCTGACTACCTCGCGCGAGGCCGGGCGACAAGCGGATTGCCGCACATCGGACGGGGTGGCGGCCCGGCCCCGGCTCGGGCAAGGTGTCCGCATGGACCACGGCGAGGCTCGCATCTTCATGGTCGAGGCGCCGGTGGTGGCGGCCGCCGACCCCTTCGACGCCGAAGGGCGCACCGCCGACCTCACTCTCTCCCGCGCCTACGTCCCGGCCGCGCCGCCGTCCGACCCTCTCGTTCCCGGCCCCGGCCCGGGCAGCTGGTCGCAGCGGTACGGCGCGGTGCTCGGCCGCAACGTGCTCGCCCTGCTGCCGGTGGCGGTGCTGACCGCCCTGCCCCTGCACTTCTTCGTCGGCCGGCTCGACGAGGCGGTGGTGGCCGCGCCGTATCTCTCCGACCTGGCCGGCGGCCTGGGCCTGCTGCTGCTCCCGTTCATGTGGCTGGCCTATCTCGCCGTCTCCGCGTTGCCCCAGGTGATCGCCCTGGCCGGGCTGACCGGCATCGCCGTGCCGCGGGCGGCCGACGGCTCCCGGCCCCGGCTGCGCCGCGCCTGGTCGCTGGTCGCGCTGCGGCTGCGGGCCCTCTGGCTGTGGTTCGCCGCCTTCTCGGTGCTCACCGGCAGCCTGCCGCTGCTGGTGAGCGAGGATCAGCTGGGCCTGACCGCGGCCGTGCCGCTCGCCCTGGTGCTCGGGGTCGTCTCGACCGGGGTGCTCACCTTCGGCGGCGTGCTGGGCTGTGTCGTGCTGATCGAACGCGGACACGGGCGGCGCCGCGCGGTGCATCTGCTCACCCGCGTGCGGCCGTTCGGGCTGATCGCCGCGGCGGCCGCGGTGACGGCGGCGCCGGGGGTGGCCGAGGCCGTGGGCGGCGGGCTGGCGGCCACCGCGGCGGGGGTCGTCGCGGTTCAGCTGTGGGCGATCGCCGCCCTGGTCACGTACGCACAGGCGCGCCGGGCCGACGAGCCGGTGACCAGCCGTTCCCTGATGAACGAGCTGGCCGCCCCAGAGGACTGAGCGGTCCGGGGGCGACCGCCGTTTCCTTGCACTCGCACCACGGGAGTGCTAAACAAGTCATTGGCACTCGGGTCTGCTGAGTGCCAAGCAGGTCGGGACGGTGGGGTCTCGGTCGCGGCGCCGCCATCGGCGCCGGGGCACGGGGCCGGTCGTCGCGGGCTATCCGGCTCGGCCTGAGGACGTCACATCGCCAGGTGGTGACGTCCGCAGAGTTCCGCACACGTGCGGGGGCGGGGCCACGGCCCAGCACCTCGAATGTCCAGGAGGACACAGCCGTATGGCCAAGATCATCGCATTTGACGAGGAAGCTCGTCGCGGCCTCGAGCGTGGCATGAACCAGCTCGCCGACGCCGTCAAGGTGACGCTCGGCCCCAAGGGCCGCAACGTCGTGCTCGAGAAGAAGTGGGGCGCCCCCACGATCACCAACGATGGTGTGTCCATCGCCAAGGAGATCGAGCTCGAGGACTCGTACGAGAAGATCGGCGCCGAGCTGGTCAAGGAGGTCGCCAAGAAGACCGACGACGTCGCCGGTGACGGCACGACGACGGCGACCGTCCTGGCCCAGGCGCTGGTTCGTGAGGGTCTGCGCAACGTGGCCGCCGGCGCCAACCCGATGGCCCTCAAGCGGGGCATCGAGGCTGCCGTGGCCAGCGTCTCCGAGGGCCTTCAGCAGCTCTCGAAGGACGTGGAGACCAAGGAGCAGATCGCTTCGACCGCCTCCATCTCCGCCGGTGACTCCACGGTCGGCGAGATCATCGCCGAGGCCATGGACAAGGTCGGCAAGGAAGGCGTCATCACCGTCGAGGAGAGCAACACCTTCGGCCTCGAGCTCGAGCTCACCGAGGGCATGCGCTTCGACAAGGGCTTCGTGTCGGCCTACTTCATGACCGACGCCGAGCGCATGGAGGCCGTCTTCGACGACCCCTACATCCTCATCGCGAACAGCAAGATCTCCGCGGTCAAGGACCTGCTGCCCGTCCTCGAGAAGGTCATGCAGGGCGGCAAGCCGCTCGTCATCATCGCCGAGGACGTCGAGGGCGAGGCCCTGGCCACCCTGGTCGTCAACAAGGTCCGCGGCACCTTCAAGTCGGTCGCCGTCAAGGCCCCCGGCTTCGGTGACCGTCGCAAGGCCATGCTCGAGGACATCGCCATCCTCACCGGTGGCGCCGTCATCAGCGAAGAGGTCGGCCTCAAGCTCGAGAACGCCGACCTGAGCCTGCTGGGCCAGGCCCGCAAGATCGTCATCACCAAGGACGAGACCACCGTCGTCGACGGCGCGGGCAACGCCGAGCAGATCCAGGGCCGGGTCAACCAGATCCGCGCCGAGATCGAGAAGTCGGACTCCGACTACGACCGTGAGAAGCTGCAGGAGCGCCTGGCCAAGCTGGCCGGCGGCGTTGCGGTCATCAAGGTCGGCGCGGCCACCGAGGTCGAGCTCAAGGAGCGCAAGCACCGCATCGAGGACGCCGTTCGCAACGCGAAGGCGGCCGTCGAGGAAGGCATCGTCCCCGGTGGTGGCGTGGCGCTGGTTCAGGCCGGCAAGACTGCGTTCGACAAGCTCGACCTGGTCGGCGACGAGGCCACCGGCGCCAACATCGTCAAGGTCGCGCTCGACGCCCCGCTGCGTCAGATCGCCGTGAACGCCGGCCTCGAGGGTGGCGTCGTGGTCGAGAAGGTGCGCAACCTGGAGGCCGGTCACGGTCTCAACGCCGCCAACGGCGAGTACGTCGACCTGCTGGCCGCGGGCATCATCGACCCGGCCAAGGTCACCCGCTCGGCGCTGCAGAACGCCGCGTCGATCGCCGCGCTGTTCCTCACCACCGAGGCCGTCGTGGCCGACAAGCCCGAGAAGACCCCGGCTCCGGCCGGCGCCCCGGGCGGCGGTGACATGGACTTCTGAGTCCAGTCCTAGCAACAGGGAAAGGGCGGGTCGCTTCGGCGACCCGCCCTTTCTGCTTTTGTCAGCCGCGGTGGCGGCCCGGGCGGTGGCGACCGGGGCTGCCCAGCAGCGGGACGCCGCCCGCCATCAGCAGGAACCCGCCGACCAGGACGGCGATGCCGCCCGCGGCCACCACGCTGATCACGTCGAGGCCGGTCTTGGCCAGCTTGCCGTCGCCGGTGTGGGCCGCGACCTCGTTGACCGTGACGGTGACGATCGCGGTGGCGGTGCCGCCGTGGCCGTCGCTGATCGTGTACGGGAACGAGTCGACCCCGCCCGCGTACGACTTGTTCGGCGCGTAGGTGACCGTGCCGTCCGGGTTGAGCACCGCCGTGCCGTGCCGCGGCTTGCCGATCTTCACGACCTTGAGGGCGTCGCCGTTGGCGTCCTTGTCGTTCTTGAGCGGCGCGATCACCACGGAGTCGCCGGCGTCGACCGCGACCGCGTCGTTCTTGGCCGCCGGAGCGGTGTTCACGCCGGCCACCTTGATGGTGATCGTGCCCTCGGCGACGTTGCCGTCGGCGTCGACCGCCTGGTAGGTGAAGCTGTCGGTGCCGCTGAAGCCCTTGGCCGCCAGGTAGGTGACCGTGCCGTCGGCGTTCAGCTTGGCCGTGCCGTGCTTGGGCTGGGTGATCGAGCGGACCGTCACCGGCACGCCGTGCTCGTCGGTGGTGGGCAGCGTGATCTTCACGGCCTTGCCCGGGTGGGCGGTGAGTGCCTTGTCCGGCACCGCGGGCGGCGCGCCGACGGTGATCGTGACGGTCGTGGTGACGTGGTTCCCGTCGCCGTCGACAGCCGTGTAGCTGAACTTGGCCACGCCGGTGAAGTCGGCCGGCGGCGTGTACCTGACCTGGTTGCCGACGATCGTGGCGGTGCCGTGGTCGGGCGTGGTGACCGTGTCCAGCTTGAGGCTGTGGTCCGGGTCCAGGTCGTTGGCCAGCACCGGCACGGTGACCGGCTTGCGGTACGGCGTGGTCCGCTCGTCCGGCACGGCGACCGCGGCCCCCGAGCTGACGGTGACGGTGACCGTGGCCTGGGCGGTGCCGCCGTGGCCGTCGCTGATCGTGTACGTGAAGGTGTCGGTCCCGGCGAAGTCGGCCTTCGCCGTGTAGCGGATCTTGCCGCCCACGATGGTCGCCGTGCCGTGGGCCGGCGTGCCGACGGCGGTCACCGTCAGCGTCTGGCCGGTGTTGGCGTCGGTGTCGTTGGCCAGCACGTCCAGGTCGGCGGACTTGCCCGAGAGCACCGCGGCCGCGTCGTCGGCGGCCACCGGGGCGGCGTTGGCCACGGTGACGGTCACCGTGCCGGTGGCGGTGTTGCCGGCGGCGTCGCGCACCACGTAGGTGAAGGTGTCGGCGCCGCTGAAGCCGGTGGCCGGCAGGTAGCGGACCTTGCCGTCGACGACGGTGGCCTGGCCGTGGGCCGGGGTCGAGACCGAGACCAGGGTCAGCGCGCCGCCCTCGGGGTCGGTGTCGTTGCCGGTGACCGCGATGTCCACGACCGTGCCGGCCGCCGTGGTGGCGGTGTCGGCGTTGGCGGTGGGCGCCGCGTCGATGACCACGGTGACCGTGCCGGTGTCGGTGGCCCCGAGGTCGTCGGTGACCACGTAGGTGAAGGTGTCGGTGCCGCCGGTGAGGGCGTTCGGGCGGTAGCTGAGGGTGCCGTCCGCGTTGCGGGTCAGCGTGCCCTTGGCCGGGGTGCTGAACGTCGAGACGGTCAGCGCCTGGCCGGTGTTCGGGTCGCGGTCGTTGGCGAGCACGTCGAGGACGGTGGTCAGACCCGGGCGTACGGTGAACCGGTCGTCCACCGCGATCGGGGCGGCATTGCGGACGGTGACCGTGACCAGCGCCGAGTCGGTCAGACCGTGCGCGTCGCGGATCGAGTAGGTGAACGTGTCGATGCCGAAGAAGCCGGCCCGCGGGGTGTAGGTGACGGTGTCGTCCGCGGCGAGGACGGCGCTGCCGTTGGCGGGCGCGGTGACCGCGGTGACCTTCAGTGCGTCGCCGTTCAGGTCGGTGTCGTTGCCCAGCGGCGTGATCACGACGGCGGTGTCGGTGTCGGTGCCGGCCGCGTCGTCGCGGGCCACGGGCGCGGTGTTGACCACGCCGACCGTGACGGTGGCGCCGGCCTGGCCGCCGTGGCCGTCGTCCACTGTGTAGTGGAACGAGTCGGCGCCCAGGTAGCCCGCGGCCGGGGTGTAGGTGACCTTGCCGTCGGTGCCGACCGTGGCCGTGCCGTGGGCCGGCGCGACGTCGATGGTGACGGTCAGCGGGTCGTTGTTCGGGTCGCTGTCGTTGGCCAGCACGTCGATGGTGGCGACGGTGCCGCCCGGGACGGTGACCGAGTCGGGCTGGGTCACGGGGGCGCCGTTGGTGACGACCACGGTGATTTTCTTGGTGTCGGTGCCGCCCTGGCCGTCGTCGACCGTGAAGTCGAAGCTGTCGGTGCCCGACCAGCCCGGGTTCGGGGTGTAGGTCAGGGTGCCGTCGGCGTTGCGGGCCAGGCTGCCGGCCGTCGGGGTGGTGAAGCCGCTGACGGTCAGCGGGTCGCCGTTGGGGTCGTTCGATCCGAGCAGGGCGTCGATGCGGACGGCGGTGTTGCAGGCCGTGTGCACGGACTGGTCGGCCGCGGTGGGGGCGGCGTTGGCCACGGTGACGGTGACGGTCGCGGTGTCCTCGTCGGTGCCGTCGGTTACGACGTACGAGAAAGTGGCCTGGCCCGAGAACCCGGCCGGCGCCTGATAGACGACCTTGCCGCCGGCGATCGTCGCGGTGCCCTTGCTGGGCGCGCCGACCGACTTGATCGAGAGGGTGTCGCCGTTGGCGTCGGTGTCGTTGTGCAGCACGTCGACGGTGACGCTGCCGCGGTAGGCGACGCCGGCCACGTCGTCGGCCGCGTGCGGCTTGGCGTTGCCGACGATGACCTTGATCTGGCCGGTGGTGCGGGCGCCGAGGCTGTCCTCGACGACGTACGTGAAGGTGGCGGTGCCGGTGAAGCCGGCGGCCGGGGTGTAGGTGACCACGTCGCCGGTCAGCGTCGCGCTGCCCGCGCCGGCCTGGGGCTGGGTGATCGAGTCGACGTGGATCGGGTTGTTGTTGGGGTCGGAGTCGTTGTCCAGCACCGGGATGTCGATGCGGGTGCCCGAGGGCGTCGAGCGGGTGTCGTCGATCGCCACCGGGGCGGCGTTGGCCGTGGTCACGGTGACGGAGCCGTTGGCGCTGGCGCCGTGGCCGTCCGAGACGACGTAGCCGAACGAGTCGGCGCCGGTCCAGCCCAGGTCGGGCGTGTAGGTGATCGTGCCGTCGGCCTCGACGACCGCGTGGCCGTGCGTGGGCTGGGTGCCCAGGGTGACGACGAGGTCGGTGCGGGCGTCGTCGGGGTCGCTGTCGTTCGCGCGTACGTCGATCGAGACCGGCACGCCGTTGGTGGTGCTCGCGGTGTCGGCTCCGGCGGTGGGCGCGGCGTTGACCCGCAGCGCCGCCGAGGCGGTGTTGTTGGCGGCGACCGCGTCCGAGCCGGCGCCCGAGACCTTGGCCGAGGCGACGGCGCTGGGGTCGGCCGACGAGCCGGCCGAGGCCGGGATGACGAAGGTGGCCTGGCTGCCGGCCAGCAGGGCGCCGGCCGAGCAGGTGACGACCGGGGCCGCGAGCGAGCAACCCGACGGCAGCGGGCCGGCGGTGATGCCGGTGGGCAGGGTCAGCTCGGCCTTGGCCGCCGGCTCCAGGTCGGTGCCGTTGTTGGTGACCACGACGGTGTAGGTGACGGCGTTGGGCGAGGTGGCACGCTGCACCGCGGTCGGCGAGACGCTGACCGCGACCGAGAGGTCGGCCTTGGGCTGCTGCACGGTCATCCCGTTGCTGCCCGGGGTGCCGTTGATCATCATGTGGGTGAACTGGGCCTCGTAGGTCGAGTTGGCCACGTTGGTGATCGTGTAGCCGGCCGGGGTGTCGGTGTCGACCCGGACCCGGAACGTGACGTACGAGGTGTCGTTGTGGGCCAGCGTGCCGCCGGAGGTGCCGTTGGGCGACGAGCCGACGCCGAAGGTGGCCGTGCCGCCCGCGAACTGCGCGGTGTCGTCGCCGGAAGCGTCGGTCTTGGCCGTGCCCTCGACCTTGAGCGAGCCCGGGATGTAGGTGGTGTGCGTCGGGATCGCGTTGGACAGCACGGTGTTGAGCGCGACGTCGGTGCCCTCGTTCTTGACCGCGATCTTGTACTCGATCACGTCGCCCGGCAGCAGGTCGCCGCCGTCGACGTCGGTGCCGGTCACGGTCGAGACCACGTCGGGCGCGAACAGGTCGGTGGTGAAGGTGACCACGCCGGGGTAGAAGGTCTCGCCGCCGGTGGTCAGGGTCAGCTGGGCGCTGTGCGCGCTGTTGAGCAGCTTGCCGCTCGCGTCGAACTGGTCGATGTCGACGCCCATCAGGTTGTTCTTGCCCGGCGAGCGCCCGCTGTTGAGCTGCGTGCCGGCCTCGCTGACGGTGCTGTTGAAGAAGTTGTCCTGCGGGTTCACGGCGTCCGACATCTTCTGGGTGTCGAGCGTGAGGGTGTCGCCGGTCAGGCCCAGGTCACCCTCGTAGACGACGGTGCCGATGCTGGCGTGCACGGTGCCGCTCTGCGGGGTCTCGAAGCCGCTGACCGGGATCACGACGCTGGTGTCGCTGCTGCTGACGACGCCGAAGCCGTCGAAGATGCGCAGGCTGTGCATCGGCTCGGCCGAGTTCTGGTACGCGATGGCCAGCGCCCAGCCGGCGTAGCGGTCCTTGCCCGTGCCGGCCTGGATGTCGGCCACGCTGTAGACGCCGTTGCCCGCACCCGAAACCAGCGCGGTCACGTCGGCGAAGCCCTGGTAGGCCGAGTTCGTGGTGTTGGTGAACACCTTCGAGGCGGTCACCGGCTGCCAGGCCGCGACGGGCGTACGGAACTTGACCGTGCCCTTGTCGGCGGCGCTCCTGGCGACGGCGCCGCTGCCACCGGCCGACGTGTCCGCGCTCCAGTAGAGGCCGGCGAACAGCACCTTGCTGCCGGCCGGCATCGCGATGGTCGCGGTGCTGTCGTTGAACGTGGCCGCGTCGTTGTCCGCGTCCGCGTACTCCATGACGTAGTTGTTGTTGTTCAGCGACGCGGTGGTGCCGGTCACCGTGCCGTCCTGGCCGGCCGAGCAGCCGGTCGCCGCGGCCGGGCACACCATGTTGGTGTTGCCGCGCAGCAGGATCGAGCCGTTCACGTTGGCCTCGAAGCGCGAGCCGAACGCGGTGGTGAGCGCGGCATCGGCCCGGTTGCCGAGCAGCGTGATCGTCGCGGTCAGGGCGACGGCGATCACCACCACCAGGATCAACGTTCGATAGGCCTTGGAGCGCAGAACGGCTCGGTGCATGAAGGTCCCCGTCGTCTCGCTGAAGGGCCCCGACTCCGGTGGTCAAGGCATTGAGAACGACGCTAGGAACCGCGAAGAGCGGAACGGTTGCAGCGGCGAGCGAGTTCGGGAGCGGCGCGAGCGCTACCGTGGGACTCGTGCGCGAACCATTCGTCTCCCGCTACGCGGCCGGCCGTCTGTCCCCGATCCGGCGCGTGGCCGACCTCCGGCGCCTGCGTGACGAGCAGTTCGACGTGCTGGTCATCGGCGGCGGCGTCACCGGCGCCGGGGCCGCCCTGGACGCGGCCTCCCGCGGGCTCAAGGTGGCGCTGGTCGAGGCCCGTGATCTCGCGGCCGGCACCTCCAGC
Organism: Paractinoplanes pyxinae; assembly: GCF_026626335.1. Classification (GTDB taxonomy): domain Bacteria; phylum Actinomycetota; class Actinomycetes; order Mycobacteriales; family Micromonosporaceae; genus Actinoplanes; species Actinoplanes pyxinae. Next base: position 294,477 of record NZ_JAPNTZ010000012.1, read on the forward strand.
CGCTCCAGCAAGCTGATCCACGGCGGTCTGCGCTATCTGGAACAGCTCGAGCTGCACCTGGTGCACGAGGCGCTGACCGAACGCGGGCTGCTCTCGACCCGGCTGGCGCCGCATCTCGTCCGGCCGGTGCCGATCCTGGTGCCGCTGCCGGCCGGCAACCCGGCGGTGCGGGTGGGGCGCCGGGCCTACTACGGGCTGGGCGTGGCGGCGTACGACGTGTTCGCCGGCGTTTTCGGCCCCGGGCGCGGCATGCCGCTGCACCGGCACCTCAGCCGTGACGGCGCCCGCCACATCTTCCCCAGCCTGCGGGCCGACACGGTCAGCGGCGCCATCCGCTACTACGACGGCCAGGTCGACGACGCCCGCCTGGTGGTCAACCTGGCCCGGACGGCGGCCAGCCTGGGCGCGGCCGTGGTCACCAGCGCCCGCGTGGTCGGCTTCGTGCGCGAAGCCCGCGAGGTGGTCGGCGTCCGCGTCCGCGACCTGGAATCGCCCGACTCGCCGGAATTCGAGGTCCGGGCCCGTACGGTCGTGGCCGCCACCGGCGTGTGGAGCGACGACATGTCGCAGATGCTGCGCGACGTCGGCGTCCGCCCCGGGCTGCGGGTCCGCGCGTCCAAGGGCGTCCACCTGGTCGTGCCGCGCTCGGCGATCACCGGCGAGGCCGGGCTGATCCTGCGCACGCCCACGTCGGTGCTCTTCGTGATCCCGTGGGGCGGCCATTGGATCATCGGCACCACCGACACCGACTGGAAGCTCGACCGCTCGCACCCGGCCGCCTCGGCGCGCGACATCCGCTACCTGCTCGACCAGGTCAACACCGTGCTCGACCGGCCGCTGACGACCGACGACATCGAGGGTGTGTACGCGGGTCTGCGGCCGCTGCTCTCCGGTGAGGCCGACTCGACCTCCAAGCTGTCGCGCGAGCACGCGGTGGTCGAGCCGATGTTGGGGCTGTTGCTGGTGGCCGGCGGCAAATACACGACCTACCGGGTGATGGCGGCCGACGTCATCGACCGGGCGGTGCGTCGACTGGGCGTGGAGAGGCCGTCCCGTACGGCCGACCTGCCGCTGCTCGGAGCCGACGGGTACGCGGCGGCCTGGCGCGACCGGCAGGACACGGCCCGCCGGCACGGAGTGACGACCGGGGTGATCGAGCACCTGCTCGAGCGCTACGGCACGCTGGCGGTGCATCTGCTGGCCATGATCAAGGCCGACCCGGCCCTGGCCGCTCCGCTGGCCGGGGCGCCGGAATACCTGGCGGCCGAGGTGGCGTACGCGGCCCTGGCCGAAGGCGCCTTGCACCTCGAAGACGTGCTGACCCGGCGTCTGCGAATCTCGATCGAGACGGCCCACCGGGGCAGCGAGTCGGTGGCGCACGCGGCGCAAGTGATGGGTGAGGCGCTGGGCTGGGACGACGCGGTGCGCGAGCGCGAGATCGAGCACTACGTGGCCCGGGTGACGGCCGAACGGCAGAGCCAGACGATGGACGACGACGTGGCGGCCGATGCAGCCCGGCTGGGGGCGGCCGACGTGCGCGGCTACGCCGCCGACCGGGGGATCGACCTGCTGCAAGTCGACCTTTGATCCTCGTCGACGAGCCGCTGTGGCCGGCCCGGGGCCGCCTGTGGTCACATCTGGTCAGCGATTCCAGCTACGAAGAGCTGCACGTCTTCGCCGAGATGCTGGGCGCCCCGCGCCGGGCCTTCGACCGCGACCACTACGACATTCCGGACATGCGCTTCCGGAGCGCGTTGTGGCTGGGGGCGACGCTGCTGCCGTCCCGCGAGCTGGCTGCGCGTCTGCGAGCAGCCGGCCTGCGCCGCCCCAAACACCTCAACCGTTGAGTTCGCGTTCCAGGTTGGCCCGGGCCTTGGCCTCCCACTGCTCACGCAGGGGCGGCAGCCGGTAGATCGACGGCAGCTCGAGCAGCGCCTTGAGCACCTGCGCGCGGCCGGCCTTGAAATCGTCGTCGGGCACATGGGCGTACTCGCGCCGGATGGCCGCCGTGTAGGCCGCATAGGCCTCGTCGTCGCCCGCCAGCACGGCCAGATCGGCGTCGCAGAGAAGTTCGCCGTCCGGGTCGTCCTCCTCGGTGGCGTGCCCCGCCGTCAGCCCGACCAGCCGAGCCACTTCGGCCGCCGTCTCATCCGGTACGCCCAGCGTGACCAGCAGGCCCTCGGCGAACTCGGCGCTGTCCCGCTCATTGGCGTCCCCGAGCGCGCGCGGGTCGTAGACGGCGTCGTGCATCCAGGCCGCCAGCCGCACCCGCTCCGGGTGAGGAGCCAGCTCGGCGAACCGATCAACCACATCGAGCACGGCGGTCAGGTGCGCCACGGTGTGGTACTGCCGCTGCGGCTCGGACCAGCGCCCGATCAGATAGCCACCGGCGGCCTCAAGATCCCCGTCGGGCGCCGTGGCCCCCGCCGCCCGGACAGCCTCACGGAACCGGCCCACAAGATTCTCCACGCGCCAATCCTGACACCCCGCCGGATTACTGCTCCTAGCCAGCCCACCCGCCCGGGGTGCGGTCAACTTACATTTTTCGTCAAGCCGGTGAAGCCAGTTGTCCACAGGCGCTCGGTTGGTGTCTGTAGGGACAGTTGAGGACCTAGGGTTTGAGGTCATGACCGAGGTCGCACGGCAGGGGCGGGTCGCTCGGGCCGGGGTTCGAGCCAGAACCGGCGTACGTGAGGGGCTGAAACGGGCCCGTCACGGGCTGGCGCTCGCCGTGCAGGCGGGGCTGGCGGCCGGGATCGCCTGGTTCCTGGCGCACGACGTATTCGGGCGGCCGTCGCCGTTCTTCGCGCCGATCGCGGCCGTGATCACGCTGGCCTCTTCGGTCGGGCAGCGGGCCCGTCGCACGGCCGAGCTGGTGCTCGGGGTGGCCATCGGCATCGGCATCGGGGACGCGCTCATCCTGCTCATCGGCAGCGGTCCGTGGCAGATCGGGCTGATCGTGCTGCTTGCGGTGGTCGTCGCGACGGCTGTCGGCGGCGGTACGCCGTTGGTCGTGCAGTCGGCCTCGTCGGCCGTCCTGGTCGCCACGCTCACTTCGAGTACGGGCCTGCCCTGGACGCGGTTCTTCGACGCCCTCGTCGGCGGTGGCGTCGGGCTGGCCGTGATGACGGTGCTCCTGCCGCTCAACCCGCTCAACGTCGTACGCCGGGCGGCCGACCCGGCGCTGCGGGCCCTGGCCGACGGGCTGCACGAGATCGGCACGGGCATGGCCGAGCGCAACCGCGACACGATCGGCGACGCGCTGAGCCACCTGCGCGGGGCGGAGACGTCGTTCGCCGCGTTCTCGGCCGCTGTCAGCGCCGCCCGCGAGAACGTCGCCTTCGCGCCGGCCCGCTGGCGCAGCCGGGGAGCGCTCGCCCTCTACGTCGACGGGGCCAACCACATCACGTACGCGTTGAGGAACTGCCGCGTGATGAGCCGGCGGGCCGACACCGCGCTCGGCGACGACGAACCGATCCCCGAGGTGCTGGCCGTCTCGGTCGGCCTGCTGGGCGACGCGGTCGAGCTGTTGCGCCAGGAGTGGGCCAAGGGCGTCGAGCCGGTGGCCGCCAGGGAAAGGGCCCTGCGCGCCGCGGCCGAGTGCGGCCAGGCGTACGAGGAGGGCGTCGGCTTCTCGGGCGGTGTCATCGTCGCCCAGGTACGCACGGCAGCCACCGACATCCTGCGGGCCAGCGGCGTCGACTACGCCGAGGCGCCGCGCCTGGTCCGCCGAGCTGTCGGCCGCCCCCACTCCAGCCGCCGCCGGCCGTCGTCCCGCTCCGCCTTGGGCCACCCACCGACCTGACCCGCTCCGGCCTGCGGTCACCCGCCTGCCGTGCCGATCGCGCTACACGCTGCACGACGGCGCGCGCCTGCGGGCCGCCGCACGCGACGGGCTGACGTCGTCAGCCTGCGCGACGGGCTGACGTCGTCGGCCTGCGCGCGGCGGGCCAATGCCGCCGGCTTGCGCGATGGGCTGACGCCGCCGGCCTGCGCGACGGGCCGATGCCGCCAGGCTCGCCGACCTGATCATGCGACGTCGCAGACGGTGCGCCGAAGGCTCTGAGGCGATCGGCATGGTCCTCAGCCCGCCGTGATCATCCTTCTCGCTCGTCTCGCCCCCCGCCGGCGGTTATTGCTGCTGCGGGTCGGTCGGGCGGTTCTCCGGATCGGTAGTCCCGGCAGCGGCTTCGGAGGGCGACGGCGCGAACGGCGGCGGGGTCGGGTACCCCGCAGAGGCGGGCTGGTGACCGCGATCGGCGGGGTAGCTGTAGGTCGGCTGGGTGCCGTCGCTGGCTTGGCCTCCGTGGTGCGGCTCAGCGCTGTCGGCTGGCTGGGTGCTGTCACCGGACTGGGCGCTCAGTTGGGAGCCGTCGCCGGGGTGAACGGCATAGGTGGGCTGGTCGCCGTTCGCGGTTGGGGGGCCGTAGCCCGGTTGTGCGCCATGACCATGCGAGGGCTGGCTGCCGTGACCGGGCTGTGTTCCGTAGGCAGGCTGGCTGCCGTATCTGGCCTGATCTCCGTAACTCGCCTGGCTGCCGTAACCCGCTTGGCTGCCGTAACCCGGCTGGGCTCCGCCGCCCGGCTGAGGGGCATAGCCCGGTTGCCCGGCGTATCCGGGCTGGCCGCCATACCCCGGCTGAGTGCCGTATCCGGGTTGAGGGCCGTAGCCGGGCTGTGTTCCGTGCTCGGGCTGGCCGTAGGCAGGTTGTGCCCCGCCGCCGGGTTGAGGGGCATAGCCCTGCTGCCCGGCAGATCCCGGCTGACCGCCGTACCCGGGCTGGCCGCCGTACCCGGGCTGGCCGCCGTACCCGGGCTGAGTGCCGTACCCGGGCTGAGTGCCGTACCCGGGCTGAGTGCCGTACCCGGGCTGAGTGCCGTACCCGGGCTGAGTGCCGTACCCGGGCTGAGTGCCGTACCCGGGCTGAGTGCCGTATCCGGGCTGAGTGCCATACCCGGCCTGGCTGCCATATCCCGCCTGGCCGCCGTAAGCAGGTTGGGCCCCTTGTTCGGGCTGGCCGTAAGCGGGTTGTGTCCCGTAGCTGGACTGGGAGGCGGAGCCCTGTTGCCCGCCATATCCGGGCTGGCCGCCATACCCAGGCTGGGGGCCGTATCTGGGCTGGGGGCCGTTCCCAGGCTGGGAGCCGTATCCGGGCTGAGCGCTGTATCCGCCGGGGTGAGCGCCGTAGCCGGGCCAGGGGGCGTAGCCGGGCGGTGGGCCGTAAGCGCCGCTGGTCGGCTGGGGGCCGTAGGCCGGTTGCCCGGCATAGGGGTGAGCGGGTCCGGCGTACGCCAATTGCGGGACGCGGATCGGTAGCGGGACCACCGGCTCGGCCGGGGGTGGCACTGTGCGCGTCACGCCGTCCGGGAAGGCGATCTGGTAGTTGTGGCCGTCCCAGAAGGCTTGCGGCGCCTGGGGGTCCTTGGCTGTGAAGACCGATCGGTACTCGAGGATTTCGGTGAGTAGGCGCTGTTCCTCGGCCGCCGCGCGGTGCAGGTCTTGTGGCTTGCGGTCGAGGCCGCGGTTCATGCCGTCGCGTAGGAGGGCCAACTGCGTCGAGGCGAACTGGAAGCTCTTCATTGCCTTCTGGCCGGCGTCGCCCGCTACCCGGCGGGCCCACTGGCGGGCCGAGTAGCGCCGGCCCAGACTGCCCAGCGCGGCCACCTCGGGCGGCGAGAACCAGCCGGTCGAGACGTAGAACGGCAGCACCCGTTCGGTGAGCCGGCCCTCCCAGGCGCGCAGCGCGATGGCGAAGCCGACGACCGCGAAGAAGAACGGGACCATGAAGCCCAGATAGCCGTACAGCATGATCAGCGGTTGCGACAGGTTGACCGAGAGCGTCGGCAGCAGATTGAACGTGCCGTGCAGGATCATCGCCAGCAGCAGGCCGGCGATCGGCGCCAGCCAGCGCACCCGGCGGTCGCCGGAGCGGGCCGCGATGCCCAGGCCGATGCCGGTCATGGCCGAGAACAGCGGGTGGGCGAAGCCGGTGAACAGGATGCGCACGATGAAGATGGCGAACAGGTTCTGCAGGCCGGTGGCGGGACCGTACTGCTCGACGCCCGCCTGGTAGCCGTGTTCGCCCAGGTAGAGCACGTTTTCCACCATGGCGAAGCCGAGCGCCGACATGCCGAGGTAGACGATGCCATCGGTGATGCCGGACCATTCGGCGCGCCGCCGCCAGAACAGCAGGAGCGGGCCGGCCGCCTTCATCAGCTCTTCGATGAACGGCGCCACCAGCACCGCCACCAGGGCGTCGGGCAGGCCGATCTTTTCGAACAGGATGGCCGAACCCGTGTTGACCAGCAGCGCCACGGCGGTGGCGATGGCCGCGCCCCAGGCGAAGCAGAAGGCCAGGTAGCGGATGGGCTCGGGCTCGTAGCGGTCGAGCCAGAGGAAGGCCGCCACCAGCAGCGGAACCGGCAGCACGGCGGCCGTCAGGCCGATGACCAGGCCGGTGACGCCGATGTTGACGCCCAGGAACAGCAGCATGCCGATGGCGCCGGCCAGCAGGAACGAGACGACGCCGGCGATCGGCAGCCACCGCCGCCACCCGGTCCGGCGTGCCGCGACCGACAAGCCCGTACCCGGCATGACATCAGTGGCGACGCCCGCGGTCGGCTCAAAAGAAGGAGCGGCGGCCGCGGTCGGCTCCAGGGAGGAAGCAGAGGAGGGCGCGACGGCAGCAGTCGGCTCGCCCTGAGAAGACGCCGGAGAGGCCGGCGGGGAGGAAGGCGGAGGAGCTGACTGGTCGGGCGGGACGTCGGCCATGTGGCCAGCGTAGTCACCCGATAGGCGACAAGCCGCCCCGAGTCGCTTCCTGCATGATCAAGACAGGCGTCAGAGATAGAGCCCGGTGCCATCCGGTTCGACCCTGACGGCGGCAACGGCGTGCACGTCCCGCTCGCGGAGCAGCACATACTCCCGCCCGTGCAGTTCGACCTCGGACCGGTCGTCGGGATCGAAGAGAACCCGGTCGCCCACGACGATCGAGCGGACGTTGGGCCCGACACCCACCGCGGTGGCCCACGAGAGCCGCCGGCCCATCGACGCCGTGGCCGGGATGACGATGCCGGCCGTGGAGCGCCGCTCGCCCTCGCCCCCGTCCTGACGGACGAGTACGCGGTCGTGCAGCATGCGGATCGGCAGTCCGCTCTCGGTCCGGGTGTCGGTGCTCACGACTGCTGACGGTACGCCGCTCGCCGTGGCAGCCACCGTGGGGGAGCGTGCAGCCACTAGGTTGTACCGGTGAGCCGGTTGCAGCGAGTCCGGGAGAATTTCAAGCGCGCCTATGAGTCGGGCCGCGATTCGGTGCGCCTGGCTCGCGAGGATTCGCACACCGAGCCGGACGCCGAGGTCGAATTCGCCCCGCCGCCGCCCGAGCCGGACGAGGTGCACCACTCGACCAGCAGCCGGGACGACGCCGAGGTGCCGCATTCGCTGCGCATCGCCGCGGCCTGGGGCTGGCGGCTGATCGTGGTCGGCCTGGTCGGCTGGGCGTTGCTGCGGTTCGTCGGCATCATCAGCGTGGTCGTCATCCCGCTGGCGGTGTCGCTGCTGCTGTCGGCCCTGCTGGCGCCCGCGGTCGGCTGGCTGCGCCGGTTGCGCCTGCCGCCGTCGCTGGCCACGTTCTTCGTGTTGATCTGTGGCCTGGCCGCGGTGGCGGGAACGCTGACGCTGGTGATCACCCAGTTCGTGAACGGTCTGCCGCAGCTCACCGAGGGCGCCACGGCGGGCATCCGGACCATTCAGGAGTGGGCCAAGACCGGGCCCCTGCACCTGTCGGACGACCAGGTCAACCAGGCCATCGACAACGCGCAGGACTGGATCAACTCGAACACCGCGTCGCTGACCTCGACCGGCATCGCCACCGCGGCCACCGTGTTCGAAGTGCTGACCGGCGCCGTCCTGGTGCTGTTCTCGACGTTCTTCTTCCTGCGGGACGGCCGCAAGATCTGGCGTTTCATCGTGCGGCTGTTCCCGGTGAACGCCCGGTGGTCGCTGGCCGACGCCGGGGACGCCTCGTGGGTCACGCTGGGCGCCTACGTGCGGGCCACCGTGCTGGTCGCCTTCATCGACGCCGTCGGTATCGGCATCGCCCTGGTGATCCTGGACATCCCGTTCCCGTTCCCGCTGGCCGCGCTGGTCTTCCTGGGCGCGTTCATCCCGATCGTGGGCGCGAGCATCTCGGGGGCGGTCGCCGTGCTGGTCGCGTTGGTCGACCAGGGCTGGGTGATCGCGCTGATCGTGCTGGGCGCGGTGATCCTGGTCCAGCAGGTCGAGGGGCACATCCTGCAGCCGCTGATCATGGGCCGGGCGGTGGCGATCCATCCGCTGGCCGTGATCGTCGGGATCGCCTCGGGAGTGGTGCTGGCCGGCATCATCGGCGCGTTGATCGCCGTGCCTCTGATCGCCGTGCTCAACACGGGCGTACGCCGTCTCGCGCGCCGCAGACCAGAAGTGCCGCCGTCCGCCGTGGTGGTGGCGGGCGGCGGCACTTAAAAAACAACTAAGCGGGGCTGACGCTGAGGCCGACCTCGTTGACGCCGACCGTGGCGTCCACGACGACCTCGCCGTTACCGCTGCGCGAAAGGGCGCGCAGCGTCCACGAGCCGGGCGCCGCGAAGAAGCGGAAGACGCCCTCGGGCGACGAGACCACCTCGGCGGTGAACTCGCCGGTCGAGTCGAGCAGACGCACGTACGCGCCACCGACGGGTTCGCCGTCGGCGTTCTGCACGATGCCGGTGAGCACCGTCTCGCGGTTCAGGTCCACGTGGGCGGGCACGGGCGCCGACTGGTCGGGCGCCGCGCAGCCGGCCGCGACATTGGGAGAAGTCATGGTCACGCCTTCCCGGGCTCGTCGCCGAGGGCGATCGGCACGCCGATGAGCGAGCCGTACTCGGTCCACGAGCCGTCGTAGTTCTTGACGTTCTGCTGGCCCAGCAGCTCCTTGAGCACGAACCAGGTGTGCGAGGAGCGCTCGCCGATGCGGCAGTAGGCGATGGTGTCCTTGCTGCCGTCGAGGCCGGCGTCGCCATAGATCTTGGCCAGCTCGTCGTCGGACTTGAAGGTGCCGTCCTCGTTGGCCGCCTTGCTCCACGGCACGCTGATCGCGGTCGGGATGTGGCCGCCGCGCTGCGACTGCTCCTGCGGCAGGTGGGCCGGGGCGAGCAGGCGACCGGCGAACTCGTCGGGGCTGCGCACGTCGACCAGGTTCTTGACGCCGATGGCCTCGACGACCTCGTCGCGGAAGGCGCGGATCGACAGGTCGGGCGCCTGGGCCGAGTAGCTGGTCTTCTCGCGGACCGGCACGTCCTTGGTGTACGGGCGGGCGTCGAGCTCCCACTTCTTGCGGCCACCGTCGAGCAGCTTGACCTGGTCGTGGCCGTACAGCTTGAAGTACCAGTACGCGTACGCGGCGAACCAGTTGTTGTTGCCGCCGTACAGAATCACCGTGTCGTCGTTGGAGATGCCGCGCTCGGACAGCAGGGCGCCGAACTGCTCCTGGTTGACGAAGTCGCGCCGGACCGGGTCCTGCAGGTCCTTCTTCCAGTCGATCTTGATGGCGCCGGGGATGTGTCCGCCGTCGTAGGCGGTGGTGTCCTCGTCGACCTCGACGAAGACCAGGCCCGGGGTGTCGAGGTTCTGCTCGGCCCAGTCGGCCGAGACGAGTGCGGTGTCGCGACTCATCAGGTCACTCCCTTGTCAGGTGAGAGATAGGGGTGAGTCAGCGCACGGAGTTTGGTGTCGCACCGCGCGCGGGACCCAGTGGAGATGGAATGGATCTCGAGCTGTCGTGCGACGGCGCCACGAATCCGGCTGCGTTGCCGGCGGGGAGAGAGCTAGAAGGTGCTCAGCACACGTGGCCCCGTCAGATGACGGGGCGACACAGGCAGGCGGCCATGCGGCACAGGTCGACCGCACGCCTCTTGGTGAGCAACAGGCTCATGAGAACGGACCCTACCAGCGCTTCACGTGCTGGTAACAGAGTCCGACCACGATCCGGGAAGGAGGCCGAGCTCACAGACCGCCCGCGTTGAGTGACACGTTGTCGGCGCCGGCGGTGAACCGGAGGCCGTCGGGCGTGGGTTCGACCTTCTGCACGGCGAGCTTCAGCGGCAGCTCCGGCACCCGCAGATCGACCGAGAGCTTCTGTACGTAACTGTTGATCAGATTGCGGATCAGCGGCACGTTGGGCAGGTTCGCCGCCGTGACGTCGGAGAAGCGCACCTGCACCACGCCCTCCTTGACGGTCACCTCGGCCGTGCCGGAAACGTCGAAGGTCTGACCCAGAGCCTGTACGGGCGCGCTGCCCACGAGTTTGCCGTCGCGCTCGGCCAGCTTGAGCCCGGGCTGGCCGATCAGCTCGGCCAGCTGCGGATAGTCGATCACGCCGGTGCCGGTCACCGTCTTCGCCACGATGTCGCCGTTGCCGCTGCGGATGGTGTCGAGCGGCGCGTTGACGTTGTCGGCGTTCACGTCCAGGTTGCCCACCCGGACGGTCCGGTTGTTGCCGGCCGGGCCCGAGAGGTTGGCCAGCTTGATCCGGATGCGCTCGTAGTTCCCGTCGAGCACCTGGGTCAGGAAGGGCACGCCCTCGATCGTCACGTCCGGCTTCTCGCTGGTCGCCTTCTGATCGGCGATCTGCTCACTGACCCGGTCGCCGATCATGCGCTCGGCGTAGCCGGCGGCGAACCGGTCGAGCGCCACCAGGACACCGGCCAGCAGGATCAGCAGCACGATCAGGGTGATGAGCAGGCGGCGTCCCCACCGCTTCTTGCGCGGGCGCTCAGTGCCGTAGACCTCGCCGCTCACCGACCGTCCTTCCGCCGAACTGCCGAGCCGAAACTGCCGAGAACCGTACATGCCCCTATCGAGGGCCCGGCGAAACTGCTAAGCGAGGAACCAATGGCTCAGGGCGTACGTGACCGGGGCGAGCAGAGCGAAAGCGCCCAGCGGCCCCTGCATGTGCCGGGCCACCCAGAAGGTCGGCGCGTCACCGGCCAGCCGGCGGTCGGCCTGCCCGAAGTTGACCGCCAGGTCGACCAGGTGCGCCACCAGCACCGCGATCAGGCCCAGCACGGCGCCCTTGGCCGGCGTGAACGGCAGCACCAGCCGGCTGCCCAGCGCGGCCGCGGCCAGCGTGCCGAGCATCGCCCCGAGCACGATCCCGGCGGCGCCGCGGGGCACCTGGGCGGCCAGGCGGGGCTTGGGGAAGACCGCGTCGGTGCCGCGGGCGACCAGCAGAGCCACCCCGGCGGCGACGGCGCACACGGTCAGAGCCTGCGTGCCCACCTCCTGCCGGGTCAGGATGATCGGGATCGCGTACGCGACGACGCCCGCCACGATCACCAGCGTGGTCCGCCACGAGTCGGTCACGCGCTTGCGGTCCTCGGCCCGGATGAGCTGGCCGAGCACCGCCGCGACGAAGCCGCCCAGGGTCACCCAGACCATCGGCAGGAAGGCGGCCCGCGTACTGGTGACGGCGATGTAGTCGGCCACCAGGGCGACCACCACGCAGACCCCGGCCGTGATGGCCGCGGCCGGCGGGGCCAGCGCCATCACCCAGGCCAGCAGGGCCAGCAGCTGAACCCCGAACAGCACGATGGCGTACGGCATTCGCGAGTCGGGCGCCGAGGTCAGGGCGCCCAGCACGAGGCCGGCCGCGAGCAGCCCGGCGAACCCGGCGATGGCCAGCGACAGCTCGCGGCGGACGGGAACGACCTCGACCTCGCCGAACTCGTCGTCCTCGCCCTCGTCGGGTTCGTTCTGGCTGACGACGTCGGGTTCGGGCTCCTCCCGGAAGCCGGCGGACGGGCGCTTGCCGCCGCCCCGCGCGATCTCGCGTGAGGCGTCGGCGTCCCAGGACTCGTCCTGCGGCATGGTGGGGAACACGCAAGCGATCGTGCCAGAACGAACGCGAAGGCCCAATTCGGCCGGCTGTGTAAAACCCCTGTTACGAAACTGCCGAACGTCGCTCTTTAGAGCGTTCACTACATCACTCAGACAAACGATCGAGGCGTTCCCGGTGATGCATCGGTTAAGGTAAGCCCAGCCCACCCGTCGGTGACGCCGGGAACTGTCCGCCGATGACGGAACCGAAAAGTAACGCCATCGAGTCACCCGAGCGGCCTCGCGCCGCAAGGACGGAGGTGAGTGTGGAAATCCTTCTGTTGGTGACGGCACGCGACGGTGAGCCGTCGGCTGTGCTGCCCGCGCTGGATCTGCTTCCCCACTCCGTACGCACCGCCCCCCGCGACGTCCGCACCCTGGTCTCCGGGCCCAGCCCCGACGCCGTGCTGGTCGACGCCCGCTCCGAGCTCTCCGAGGCCCGCGCCACGTGCCGCATGCTGCACGCGACCGGCATCGGCGTCCCGCTCATGGCCGTCGTCACCGAGGCCGGCCTGATCGCGCTCAACGCCGACTGGGGTGTCGACGACGTCATCCTGGCCGCCGCCGGCCCGGCCGAGGTCGAGGCCCGGCTGCGTCTGGCCGTGGGCCGCCTGAGCAACGCGACCGCGGGCGCCGGCGGCTCGATCCGCGCGGGCGAGCTCAACATCGACCCCGACACGTACGCGGCGAAGCTCAAGGGCCGTCCGCTCGACCTCACGTACAAGGAGTTCGAGCTGCTCAAGTTCCTCGCCCAGCACCCGGGCCGGGTCTTCACCCGCGACCAGCTGCTGCGTGAGGTCTGGGGCTACGACTACTTCGGCGGCACCCGCACGGTCGACGTGCACGTCCGTCGCCTGCGGGCCAAGCTGGGCTCCGAGTACGAGTCGATGATCGGCACCGTGCGCCAGGTGGGCTACAAGTTCGTGGTGCCGCCGTCCGGCCGCCAGCTGCCCGACAACGCGCCGGTCTCGCTTCCGGTCTAGTGTCGAGGGCATGACGACCGTCCGCCCGCTTGACCGGTTGAGTGCTGCTGAGGCGGCCGAAGTTCTGGCCTTGGCGGCCGCGGCCGAGCAAGCCGACGGGGTCTACCCGCTATCTGAAGATGTAGTTCTGCGTGTGCGCGGTGGGGGCGACCCTTCCGCGCACACTCACTTTCTGGCCTACTCCGGCGACGATCACCTCGCGGGCTACGCCTACCTCGAGCGTGGAGGCTCGGGCGAGCTGTTCGTGCACCCGTCCGCCCGCCGCCACGGCCACGGCACCGCCCTGCTGGCCGCGGCCGGTGGCGGGCCGCTGCGCTTCTGGGCGCACGGCGACGAGCCCGGTGCCCGGGCCTTCGCCGAGAAGAACGGCTTCGAACGCGTACGGGTTCTGTGGCAGATGCGCCGTTCGCTGACCGAGCCCCTGCCCGACATCCCGCTGCCGCCCGGGGTCACGCTGCGCGGTTTCCGCCCCGGTCACGACGAGCAGGCCTGGCTCGGGGTCAACTCGCGGGCCTTCGCGCACCACCCCGAGCAGGGCCGCTGGACGCTCGACGACCTGCGCCTGCGCGAGGCCGAGCCGTGGTTCGACCCGGCCGGCTTCCTGCTCGCCGTCGACATCGAGGACACGCTTCTCGGCTTCCACTGGACCAAGGTGCATCCCGCGTCGGGCGACGACCCCGCCCTCGGCGAGATCTACGTGCTGGGCGTCGACCCGGCCGGGCACCGGCGGGGCCTGGGGGCAGCGCTGAGCGTCGCCGGCCTGAGCCACCTGGCCGCCCAGGGGCTCACCGTGGCCAACCTCTATGTCGACGAGTCGAATGCCGCCGCCGTCGCGCTCTATCGCCGTCTTGGCTTTGCCATTTATAAGACGGACATCTCCTACTTCCGGCCATAATTCCTGGTAGGTGGCCTTCGCCACAGCGCACGGTGAGACGGCGAACCTCAGGAGTAACGAGCCGGACAAGGACGTGTCTCAGGGCGATAACCTCCGCCCGGATATGTCGGACAAGTCGGTCTCTAGTCACTCAGTTCACGCAACGGACAACTCGCCCTCAGGGTAAGGCCACATTCGAGCGTCGACGTGTTCACCGCGCGTTCATTTAGGCCCGGCTAACCGGCTACCTCGCGCTTTTAGCTTCGGTGATGCCGGTGCGACGCCGGCGTGCACACCACCGAAGGGAATATTGTGAAGCTCCAGCGGTCCGGTTTTCTCGCAGCCGGCATTGCTTTGACTGCGACGCTCGCGCTGACCGCGTGCGGTTCGGACAACAACGAGCCGTCGAGCGGGGGCGGCGAGTCCGCCGCTGCCGGCAACTGTGTCGCCGGCAGCCTGACTGCCCAGGGTTCGTCGGCGCAGAAGAACGCCATGGACGAGTGGATCAAGACCTACCAGGGTCAGTGCGCTGACGCGAAGATCGACTACCAGGGCACCGCCTCGGGCGCCGGCATCCAGGCGTTCATCGCGGGCACCGCCGACTTCGCCGGTTCCGACTCCGCCCTCAAGGAGGAGGAGCAGCCGCAGGCCGACGCGAAGTGCCCCGGTGGCGCCGCGCTCAACCTGCCGATGGTCGTCGGCCCGATCGCCGTCGTCTACAACGCCGAGGGCCTGGACAACCTCCAGCTCGACGCCCCGACGCTGGCCAAGATCTTCGACAGCAAGATCACCAAGTGGAACGACCCGGCGATCGCGGCGCAGAACTCGGGCGCCAAGCTCCCGGACACCGCCATCACCGCCGTGCACCGCTCGGACGAGTCGGGCACGACTGACAACTTCACCAAGTACCTGAGCAAGACCGCCGAGGCCGACTGGACCTACGGCAACGCCAAGGCGTGGAAGGCCAAGGGCGGCACCGGCGCGGCCAAGTCGGACGGCGTGGCCACCGCGGTCAAGAGCACCCCGGGTGCCATCTCCTACGTCGAGCTCTCGTACGCCGAGAACCAGGACCTGCAGAAGGCCAAGATCAAGAACGGCGCCGGCGAGTACGTCGAGCTGACCGGCGAGTCGGCCGGTAAGGGCATCGAGGGCGCCAAGATCGAAGGCACCGGCAACGACCTGAAGCTGAGCATCGACTACACCGCCACGACCGCGGGTGCGTACCCGATCGTTCTGGCCACGTACGAGATCGTCTGCAGCAAGGGCAGCGCGAAGGCCAAGGAGCTGAAGGCCTTCTTCACCTACACCTCCAGCACCGGCGGACAGCAGGCGCTGAACGACCTGGGCTACGCCCCGCTGCCGGAGAGCATCCGCAGCAAGGTCGAGACCGCGGTCGCCTCGATCTCCTGATCTGACTGAATCCCTCCGAGACGACAGCGAGCGAGCAGATGGGTGACAACCCCTCCCGCTCGGAGAACGCCACCGCCGGCGACCTGGGTGTGACTGGACGTCACGCCCGGGGCGCCGGCACCGGTGTTTCCCCGAGTAGCTACGAAGAACCCCCATTCGGCGGCGGGGGCGCCCTGCCCAAGAAGACCCGCTTCGGCATGGAGGCCGGCTTCAAAGGCCTCTCCGTGGCTGCGGGCGCGATGGTGCTGGTCATCATCGTCGCCATCGCGGTGTTCCTGATCTCCAAGGCCGTGCCGGCGATCAACGCCGACACCGAGAACTTCCTGACCTTCAACCAGTGGTTCCCGAACGAGACCCAGCCGCGGTTCGGTATCGCGGTCCTCGCCTTCGGCACCGTGCTGACCTCGATCATCGCGTTGCTCGTGGCGGTGCCGATCGCTCTCGGCATCGCGCTGTTCCTCTCGCACTACGCGCCCAAGCGGCTGGCCACGCCGCTCGGGTTCGTGATCGACCTGCTGGCCGCCGTGCCCAGTGTCGTCTTCGGCCTCTGGGGCCGGGACGTCTTCATGGAGCCGGTCCGCAACTTCTCCGCGTGGCTCAACGAGTACTTCGGCTGGATCCCGATCTTCGGCGGCGACGGCCCGTTCGGCCGCTCGGTGCTGCTGGGCAGCCTGGTCCTGGCGATCATGGTGCTGCCGATCGTCACCTCGCTGTCCCGTGAGGTCTTCATGCAGACCCCCGGCATGAACGAGGAAGCCGCGCTGGCCCTCGGCGCCACCAAGTGGGAGATGGTCCGCACCGCGGTCCTGCCCTACGGCAAGCCGGGTGTGATCGCCGCGGTGATGCTCGGCCTCGGCCGGGCCCTCGGCGAGACCATCGCCCTGGCCCTGACGCTGGGCGTCGTCTTCAACATCTCGTTCAACATCATCGAGAACGGCGGTAACTCGATCGCCGCCAACATCGCCAACGCGTTCGGCGAGGCCAACGAGACGGGCCGCGGCGCCCTGATCGCGTCCGGTCTCGTGCTCTTCGCGATCACCCTGGTGGTCAACATGGCGGCGCGGGCGATCATCTACCGTCGGCGCGAGTTCCGGGACAGCGCGGCATGAGCGACTGCACCGAGCGGCACTCAGCCGCACCGATGAACGGCCTCGCAGGCGAGGGCCAGGAGCGCATGCCCCAGGGAGCACAGCATGAGCCTTCTTGAACGTGAGTCCTCCGGCGTCGTCATGACGACGGACAACATCCGGTCCCAGAAGCTCCACGTGGGCCTGAACATCGGCATCGCCGCGGCCGCGCTCGTCGTCGGGCTGGCCCTGGCCTACGGCTTCGGCATCGGCAACTACGTGCTCGGCGTCGTCCTCGGCGTCGTCATCTACCTGATCGGCCTGCAGATCGTGGCGGGCCGCATCGAGGGCCGGCGGGCCGCGCGCGACCGCATGTGGAAGACGCTGATCTACGCCGCCTGCGTGCTCGCCATCCTGCCGCTCGCCTCCGTGGTGTGGACGCTGATCTCCAAGGGTGCGGGCCGCCTCGACGGCAACTTCTTCGGCTCGTCGATGAACAACATCGGCGCCCGGGACCCCGAGGGCGGCGCCTACCACGCCATCATCGGCACCCTGGAGCAGGTCGGCATCGCCACCCTGATGGCGGTTCCGCTCGGCGTCCTCGGTGCGATCTACCTGGTCGAGTACGGCCGGGGCAAGTTCGCCACCACCGTCCGCTTCTTCGTCGACGTCATGACGGGCATCCCGTCGATCGTCGCCGGCCTGTTCATCCTCTCGTTCTGGGTGCTCATCGTCAGCCCGTGGTTCAACAACGGCACCCCGCGGTTCTCCGGGTTCGCCGCCTCGCTGGCGCTGACCGTGCTGATGCTGCCGACGATCGTGCGCTCCACCGAAGAGATGTTGCGCCTGGTGCCAGGGCCGCTGCGCGAAGGTGCGTACGCCCTCGGTGTGCCGCAGTGGAAGACGATCCTCAAGGTCGTGGTCCCCACGGCCCTGCCCGGCATCGTCACCGGCATCATGCTCGCCGTCGCCCGTGCGGCCGGCGAGACGGCGCCGGTGCTGCTGGTGGCCGGGGGCGCAGCGGCGATCAACTTCGACCCGTTCGCCGGCGGCCAGCAGTCGCTGTCGCTCTTCGTGTACCAGCAGGCCGGTGACGCCTCCCGGTACGCCCCGGCGCGGGCCTGGACCGCCGCGCTCACCCTGGTCGCGATCGTGCTCGTCCTGACGGTCGCCGCCAAGCTGCTCGCCCGTCGCAACAGTCTGTCGAAGTAGAGGTAACCCCACATGGCCAAGCGCATCGAGGCGAGCAACGTCTCGTCCTACTACGGCTCGTTCAAGGCCATCGACAGCGTGTCGATGGTCGTCGAGCCCAAGACCATCACCGCCCTGATCGGGCCGTCGGGTTGCGGCAAGTCCACGTTCCTGCGGTCGATCAACCGCATGCACGAGGTGCTGCCCAACGCCCGCATCGAGGGCTCGCTCACGATCGACGACCAGAACATCTACGACCCGGACGTGGACGTCACCGCCGTCCGCCGCCTGATCGGCATGGTGTTCCAGCGCCCCAACCCGTTCCCGACCATGTCGATCTACGAGAACGTGGTCGCCGGTCTCAAGCTCAACGGCGTCAAGAAGAAGTCGGTTCTCGACGACGCCGCCGAGCAGTCGCTGAAGTCGGCCAACCTGTGGAACGAGGTCAAGGACCGCCTGGGCCGTCCCGGCGCCGGTCTCTCCGGTGGTCAGCAGCAGCGTCTCTGCATCGCTCGCACCATCGCGGTCGAGCCGCAGGTCGTGCTGATGGACGAGCCCTGCTCGGCCCTCGACCCGATCTCGACGCTGGCGATCGAGGACCTGATGTTCAAGCTGAAGGACCGCTTCACGATCATCATCGTCACGCACAACATGCAGCAGGCCGCTCGTGTCAGCGACAAGACCGGCTTCTTCTCGATCGACAAGACCGGTGACCCCGGCCGCCTGATCGAGTACGACGACACCCAGAAGATCTTCAGCAACCCGACCGAGAAGAAGACCGAGGACTACATCACCGGTCGCTTCGGCTGATCCTTCGTTCCACCGGCGGCGCCCTACTGGATGTGCAGGAGGGCGCCGCCGTCGTCTGTCAGTTCCACGCGCGGCATGACGGGCGTTGCGGCATCGCGACGGCTCGCGGCCGCGACTATTTGCGCCATTTCCCCGTACGCCGAGAGTGAGTCGACCGTGCGCCGGGTGGGCGGCAGCATGGGCAGGCCGGCCGTGGTGCTCGCGGTGGCCCAGGTGGCCTCGGTGACCTCGCCGGAGACGTCCCGAGCGGACTGGCCTTCGGGCAGCAGCGAGACGAAGAACCAGGTGTCGTAGCGCTTGGGTTCGAATTCCGGCGTGACCCAGCGGGCCCACGGGAACAGCAGATCGTCGCGCAGGCGCAGCCCGCGCCGGCGCAGCAACTCGTCCAGGGTCAGCTCGCGGGCGGCGACGGCGGCCCGGTCGGCCTCCCAGTCCGGGGTGCTGACGTCGCTCAGGGTGCGGTCGGGCTGCCCGGCCGGGCCGGCCAGCAGGACGCCGGTCTCTTCGAACAGCTCCCGCACGGCGGCGCCGACCACCGCGTGGGCCCGGCCGGCGGGCACACCGAGGCGGTCGGGCCAGTCGGTGCGGAGGGGTTCCGGGCGGTCGGACGGGTCGACGCCGCCGCCGGGGAAGGCGTACAGGCCGCCGAAGGCCATCGTCTTCGCACGCTTCAACACGTACAGCTCGAAGGAAGCGCCCGCCGGGCGCAGAAGCACGACGGTGGCCGCGTCGCGCACCGGGGCCGGATCGCCCGAGAACTCGCGTGCCCTCTTGACCATTGCCGGGGGAAGCCGCACAGGCGTCGGATCGGTCACGTCCCGATCGTCCCACCCGAGGGCGGAGGAACGATACCGTAAGGATCATGACGGAACAGAAGGTTCGCTGGGGAATCCTCGGCCCCGGCGGGATCGCCGCCCAGTTCGCCGGTGACCTGTCGCTCGTGCCCGGCGCCGAACTGGCCGCCGTCGGCTCCCGCCGGCCCGAGACGGCCACCGCGTTCGCCGAGCGGTTCGGCTTCGCCCGGGCCCACGGCTCGTACGCCGACCTGGCCGCCGACCCCCGCGTCGACGTCGTCTACATCGCGACGCCGCACGCCTTCCACGCCGAGGCGGCGCACCTGTGCATCGAGGCCGGCAAGTCCGTGCTGGTGGAAAAGCCGATCACCCTCGACCTGCCGTCCACCGCCCAGCTCGTGGCCCACGCCCGCGAGAAGAACGTCTTCCTGATGGAAGCGATGTGGATGCGGCTCAACCCGGCCATCCGCAAGATCGCCGAGCTGGTCGAGGAGGGCGCGATCGGCTGGGTCAGCGCTATCCACGCCGACTTCGGCCTGCAGGGCCCGTTCGAGGCCGGCCACCGCCTGCGCGACCCCAAGCTGGGCGGCGGCGCCCTGCTCGACCTGGGCGTCTACCCCCTCAACTTCGCCCAGCTGATCATGGGCGCGCCGGCCTCGGTGCAGGCCTGGGCCCACCTCACCCCCGAGCGGGTCGACGAGAACACCGGCATCCTGCTGGGCTGGGAACCGGGCGCGGTCGGGGCGCTGACCTGCAGCATCAACGGTCAGAGCCGCAACAACGCCACGATCACCGGCACCGACGGCCGCATCGAGCTGCCCGAGGGCTTCTTCGTCCCCCGCACGTTCACCCTGCACCGCCCCGGCCGCGACCCCGAGACCTTCGACCTCGACTTCCCCGGCCGCGGCTACCAGTTCGAAGCGGCCGAGGTTCAGCGCTGCCTGCAGGCCGGCGAGCTCGAGAGCCCGCTGATGTCGCACGCCACCACGCTCGAGATCATGACCCTGCTGGACACGATCCGCGAGGAGATCGGCGTCATCTACTGAGCCGGGGCCTCAGGAGAAGACCGGGCGGAAGAGGAAGTAGAGGGCGCAGGCGATCAGACCGGCCGCCGGGAACGTGGTTATCCAGGCGATGACGATGTTGCCGGCCACGTTCCAGCGGACGGCGTTCAGGCGCTTGGTGGCGCCGACGCCCATGATGGCCGACGTGATCGTGTGGGTCGTCGAGATGGGGGCGTGCAGCACGTACGCGTTGAAGAAGAGCACCGTGCTGGCCACCGTCTCGGCGGCGAAGCCCTCGGCCGGCCCCAGGTCGATGATCTTGCGGCCGAGTGTGCGGATGATGCGCCAGCCGCCGGAATACGTGCCGGCGGCCAGCATGGTCGCCGTCGTGATGTAGACCCACCACGGGATGTCGGTGGCGTTGTCCTGGAAGCCGCCCGTGTAGAGGGCCAGCACCACGATCCCCATCGTCTTCGCCGCGTCCTGAATGCCGTGGCCCAGCGACATGAGCGCGGCCGAGAGGGTCTGGGCGACGCGGAAGCCGCGGTTGAGCCGGCCCGGGTTGCCGCGGCGGAAGATCCACATGATCGCGACCATCACGGCGAAGCCGAGCAGGAAGCCGACGACCGGCGAGGCGACCATCGGGATGAGCACCTTGTCGACGATCGTGCGCCACTGCACCTCGCCCAGGGCCGGCCCGGCCACCAGAGTGGCCCCGACCAGGCCGCCGAACAACGCGTGGGACGAGCTCGAGGGCAGGCCGAACCACCAGGTGATCAGGTTCCAGGTGACCGCGCCGAGCACGCCGGCGAAGACGATGCCCAGGCTGGGCACGCCGAGGTCGAGCTTGACCAGCCCGTCGCCGACCGTCTTGGCCACGTCGCCGCCCAGGTGGGCGCCGATGAAGTTGCCGACGGCGGCCATGGCCAGCGCGATCCGCGGGGTCAGGGCCCGGGTGCTGATGCTGGTGGCGATGGCGTTGGCGGCGTCGTGGAAGCCGTTGGTGTAGTCGAACGCCATCGCGGCGACGATCACCGCGAGGACGGCGAAGAACTCGGGCGACAAGGCCTAGGACTCCTTGACCGCGATGGTCTCGACGGTGTTCGCCACGTGCTCGAACGCGTCGCAGGCGGCCTCGAGCTCGTCGGCCACCTCTTTCATCTTGAGCACCGTGAGGGCGTCGTACTCGCCCGAGAAGAGCCGGACCAGAAGCATTCGGTACGACCGGTCGCCCTCGTTCTCGAGCCGGTTGATCTCGATCCAGTACTCCTCGAGGCCCTTCATCGCGCGCAGCTTCGGCATCGCGTCCGCGGTGATCTTGGCCTGCTGGTCGAGCACGTCGGCCAGTTCGTGCATCTCGCGCGGCAGCGACGGCAGCTCGGTCAGCCCGTACAGGTAAAGCAGGTTGCCGACCGCCTCGAGGTGGTCCATCACGTCGTCGAGCTGCGAGCCCAGCGAATAGATGTCCTCGCGGTCGAACGGCGTGATGAAGGTCGAGTTGATCTTCTTGTAGAGAGCGTGGGTTATCTGGTCGCTGTCGTGCTCGACGTCGGTCAGCCGGTCGCTGACCGATTGCACGTCGACGCCGGGCAGCGCCAGCTCGTTGAGCAGCGCGGTGCCCTTGACGAGGTTGTTCGCGGCCTGGGTGAATAGGTCGTAGAACGCGCCCTCGACCGGGCGGAAGGAGAACTTCACGGGGCGAACCTCGTTCGACGGACGACGGTTTGATCTCCGGAGATGCTACGGCCTCCCCTGGTTCACCCGTTGGTCGCCTGTTAAACGGGTTCGTGGCGCCGATCCGCCCGGGCCGGGTGGGGCCGCGGCGAGCCCCGGCGGACGGCCCGGGTGGGCAGGGATTCCCGCCCTTCCCAGCGGTCCACCGGGTGCCGCCGCAGGTGCCGGGCCAGCCCGCGCTGGTCGCGATCGGCGATCACGTCGACGCCGGCCGCGCCCAGCTCGGTCCAGATCGCGGCCCGCGCCTTGCGGGGCCCTTCGGGCAGGCCCGAGATGCGCACCGTACGGCCGTCGTCGTGGGCCGAGCGCACCATGGCGTGCAGCAGATGCCGTTCCTCGGCCGGGATCGGCTCGAGCCCGTCCCAGCCGAACCGCCGGCTCCAGGGCTCGCTGATCATCGGTACGAGCGAGGCCGGCGCCGTGCGCGAGCCGATGTCGTCGAACGACCCTTCGGCGAACGCGTACCGCAGCTCCTGGGCCGCCAGCAGCTCACGGACGTCGACGATGCCGGTCACCGAGACGGTCACCGCGCCCGGCGCCGGTTCCCCGCGGTCGCAGTGGCTGAGCAGCGCGGCGTGGTCGCGCAGCTGCTGGTCGAGGATCCGGTAGGCCCGCAGGAGCGTGTCGGCGTCGCGGACCGAGCCGGTGATCTCGACGACGAGCCGGAACGGCACCTGCTGGTCGCGGGCGAGCCGCCCGCCGTTGCCGCGGGCACGGGCGAACAGCGGGGTGAGCACGAGCCGGCGCAGGGTGCGGCCGGGCTGCGGGGCACCGGGTCCCAGGAAGAGTTCGCCGCGGGGGCCGGGAGTGACCGGCACGGTGAGACCGCCGAGCCCGCGCTGGAACACCTTGGGCAGCGGGTCGACGTCGTCCGGGCGCGCCAGCGCGTGCCCGGCGGCCAGATAGGACCCGCGGCGGTGCCGCAGGGCGAGTCCGGCCGCGGTTACTCCGGCCAGGCCCGCGACCCCGGCCAGGCCGCCTGCGATCGCAAGCCCGTTGTTCACGTCACACACCATCCGATTCGGGCAAAAATGGGCGTTTTATACTCTGACACAAGTGCTACCCGACCCCGGGAATGTCGCGCAGAATTCCCTCATGCCACCGTCCGCCGAGGCCTTCGAGGCCGAGCGTCCGCACCTTGTCGCCGTCGCCTACCGGATGCTCGGCAGCATCGCCGAGGCGCAGGACGTCGTGCAGGAGGCCTGGCTGCGCTACATGCGGGCGGGCGACGACATCCGCGACGTACGGGCCTGGCTGACCACGGTCACCGGCCGGCTCTGCCTCGACGTGCTCAAGTCGGCCCGCGTGTCGCGCGAGGCCTACACCGGCCAGTGGCTGCCCGACTACTTCGTCGACCCCGACATCGGCCCGGCCGGGCAGGCCGAGCAGCGCGACCAGGTCGGCCTGGCGCTGCTCGTCGTGCTGGAAAGGCTCACCCCCGAACAGCGGGTGGCCCTGGTGCTGCACGACGCCTTCGCGGTCCCGTACGGCGAGGTGGCCGAGGTGCTGGGCACGACCGAGGCCACCGCCCGGCAGCACGCCTCCCGCGGGCGGCGGGCGGCCGCCGAGGGCACGGTGCGGCACAACGCCGGCCTGGCCGAGCAGCGCCGCGTGCTGGCCGCCTTCATCGACGCCGTGAACAGCGGGGACATGCAGGCGCTGGCGGCCGTGCTGGCCCCCGACGTGGTGTCGATCAGCGACGGCGGCGGCTTCACCAGCACCGCGCTGCGCCCGATCGTCGGGGCCGACAAGGTGTCCCGCTTCTTCGTCGGCATCGCGCACGGCCGCCGCATGGAGGGCGCCGTCCTGGAGCCGGCCCTGATCAACGGCACCGCGGGGGTCTTCGTCCGCGGGAACGGCCTCTACGGCGCGCTCGGCGTCACCGTCGCCGACGGCCGCATCACCGGCCTGTTCCAGCAGCTGAACCCGCAGAAGTTGCTAGTCAGCGACCTTCTGTAGGTACTGGTGGAAGTGGGTGGCGAACGGCTCACTGCCGTCGCCCAGCGCCACCAGCAGCTTGTCGGCGGCGGCGCGGGCCTCGCGGACCAGGTCGTCGGGGTAGCCGAACTGGGTGCGGTGCTCGTCGAACTCGTCCTCGTCGCGCAGCTCGACCACGCCCGTGGTGCGCCGGCGCACCACGTCGAGGTCGAGATCGATGATGTGGACGGTGTCGCCCTCCCAGCGCGCGGGGGTGGTGATGTCGCAGTAGACCTCGCTGGTGCGCGGCTGCGGGTTGAACATGCCCGTCCACCACGCGTGGTGGGGGATGAGCAGCACGAACGGGATCTGCTCGACGGACGGGCGGCCGTGGTAGACCGACGCCGTGCCCTTGGTGACGCCGACCCACACCCCGAGCTCGTCGGAGTGAAAACGGCGGGCTGGGTAGTCCCGATGGGCCGAACCGTCGTACTTCGTGTAGACGACCCGGACCGTGTCACTCGGCATGCGAGAACACTAACGGTGGTCGGCTTCTGTCGGTGGTGGCGGGTACCGTCTGCCCGTGCCCGCAGCAACGAAGAAGCCGGTGTCCGCAGAACAGCTCCTCGAGGCCGCCGTCGGCGCCGTGCCCGGCGGTTCCTCCCGCCCCGGTCAGCAGGCCATGGTGGCCGCCATCGACAAGGCCGTCCGCGAGCGTGAGCACCTGCTCGTGCAGGCCGGCACGGGCACCGGCAAGAGCCTGGCCTACCTGACACCGTCGCTGCTGGTCGACGGCCCGGTCGTGATCTCGACGGCCACCCTGGCCCTGCAGAACCAGCTGGTCGAGCACGATCTGCCCCGCCTCGCGGCCGCGGTCGAGCCGGTGCTCGGCCGCAAGCCCACCTATGCCGTGCTCAAGGGCCGCCACCACTACCTCTGCGTGGCCAAGATGGAACACGCCGACGAGGAAGAGCCGACCGACACGCTGTTCGACGACGCGCCGCCCAAGGCCACCCAGTGGCTGGGCGAGGCGGGCCGGCTGGGCAAGCAGATCCAGCGGCTGCAGGCCTGGGCCGAGAAGACGAAGACGGGCGACCGCGACGAGCTCGATCCCGGCGTCGACGACACGGCCTGGCGCCAGGTCTCGATGCCGGCCCGCGACTGCGTCGGCGCTCAACGCTGCCCGTACGGCGCCGAGTGCTTCGCCGAGGCGTCGCGCGCCCGCGCCCGCGAGGCCGACATCGTGGTCACCAACCACAGCCTGCTCGCGGTCGACATGCTGGCCGACCGCCACATCGTCCCGCCGCACAAGCTGCTGGTCATCGACGAGGCGCACGAGCTGGCCGACCGGGTCTCCTCCGCCGCCCAGGCCGAGCTAACGCCCGAGGCGATCGAGCGCTCCTCCCGCCGGGCCCGCACGCTGCTGTCCCCGGCCGCCGTCGAGTCGCTGGCCGAGGCGGCCGACGCGCTCACCGTCGCGCTGGCCGAGGCGCCCGCGGGCCGCATCACCGGCGGCCTGCCCGAGCCGCTGGCGGTGGCCGTGGCGCTGATCGAGTCGTCCACCCGGGCCGGCCTCACGGCAATCGGCGACGTCAAGTCCGACGACCCCGACCCGGTCCGCAAGCAGCAGGCCAAGGCCGCCTTCGACGATCTCAACGACACCGCCCAGCGCCTGCTCGAAGAGTCCGACTTCGACGTCGCCTGGGTCGAGAAGTCCGACCTGGGCAACGGCCGCCGCGCGCTCGTGGTGGCCCCGCTCTCGGTCGCCGGCACGCTGGCTCAGGGCCTCTACGCCGACCGCACGGTGGTCGCCACCTCGGCCACCCTCACGCTCGGCGGGCGGTTCGACACCGTGGCCCGCTCGCTCGGCCTGCCGGTGGCCGCCGCGCCCGCGAACGGCCCCGAGACCTCGGGCGACGGCTGGACGTCGCTCGATGTGGGCTCCCCGTTCGACTATCCCCGCCAGGGCATCCTCTACGTCGCCGCCCACCTGCCCCGGCCGCAGATGTCCGGCCTGCCCGCCGCGGCCGGTGAAGAGCTGGTCAAGCTGGTCGAGGCGCTGGGCGGCCGCACGCTGGGCCTGTTCTCGTCGCGCCGGGCCGCCACCCAGGCCGCCGAGCTGCTGCGTGCCCGCACCGACCTGCCGATCCTGCTGCAGGGTGAGGAGTCGCTGCCGGTGCTGGTCCGCAAGTTCCGCGACGACAAGGCGAGCTGCCTGTTCGGGGTCATGTCGCTCTGGCAGGGCGTGGACGTGCCCGGCGACGCCTGTCAGCTGGTCGTGATCGACCGGCTGCCGTTCCCCCGCCCCGACGAGCCGCTGGCCGCCGCCCGGGCCGCCGCCGTCGACGCCGGTGGCGGTTCCGGCTTCGCGTCGGTGAGCGTGCCGATCGCCGCCGTCCGGCTGGCCCAGGGCGTCGGCCGCCTGATCCGGTCCACAGGCGACAAAGGCGTGGTCGCCGTGCTCGACTCCCGGCTCGAGACGGCCCGCGGCTACGGCGCCTTCCTGCGCAAGTCGCTGCCCCCGTTCTGGTACACGACCCGGTCCGAGGTTGCCATGGGCGCCCTGCAGCGCCTCGCCGGCCAGTGAGGCCCACGCGCCGCTGGTGGCTGATCGGCCTCGTCGCGGTCTGGATCGCGGTGGTGGGCGGGCTGGCCGTCTGGTCGGTCGGCCACGAGCGGGCCACCGTGCCCGAGCAGCGTGACATCGGGCTGGCCGTGGCCGACCTGCAGCGGGCCGCCGGCACCGCCTACGCTGCCGCGACCGGCACCGACCGGGCCGTGGTGCTGGGCGAGGTCGAGCTGGCCCGCGACTGCCGCATCACGCCGGTCCGCTCGGGCCTGGCGGCCGCCCGTGCCGTGACAATCTACGTCGACGACACGAAGGCGCCCGAGGTGGTCGAGGACATCGCGGCCCGGCTGCCCGGCGACTGGGCGGCCGACTGGGGGCTCAGCAGCGGCGGCACCCGCATCTCGCTGCACGCCGACGCGGGCAACTTCGTCGGCCTCGACCTGAGCGCCGCCGCGGTGGCCAGCACGCTGACGCTGCGATTGACCACCGGCTGCCGTCCCCTCGACGGCGCGGCGCCGAGCACGGCCGACGCCTCCGCCGCTCCGGCCCCGGCCCGGCTGGCCACGGTGGTCAAGGCACTGGGCGCTCAGCCGGCCGCGTCCGTCGCCCGTACGGTCGTGTGCCCCTCGGGCGGCGTGGCCGGCTCGTGGACGGTCGACGGGCTGCCCAAGCAGGACGGCCGGAAGGTTCCGGCCCAGCCCGTCCGGGTCGACGACACGCTGGGCGCCTATCTGGCCGGCGCCGATTCGGTGGTCGTCCGGCACGACGCCGACCAGCTCAGCGTGACCGTGAGCACCGCCTGTCAGTAGACGAGCGCCTGCGCCCCGTCCGACATGATCTCTTCGACGAAGACGGCGGCGCCGGCGATGCGGATGCCCGGCAGCACGTCGTCCGGCGTGATGCCGCGGCGGGCCGCGCACTGGGTGCAGGCCGTCACCCGGCCCGCCGAGAGCAGCAGGTCGAGCAGGTCGGGCAGGGGAGCGGCGTGCGGCAGCTCGAACTCGGCGGCCCGGCCCGGCACGGCGAACCAGGCCGACTCGCCGGTGAGCCAGAACGACACGTCCACGCCGGACGACAGGGCCGTGCTCGCCACCGTGAAGGCCTGCGAGCAGCGTTCCGGGGCGTCGGTTCCGGCGGTGGCCTTGACGACCAGCAAGCGTGCCATGAGCGCCAGCATAGGATGGGCCGGTCATGGTTACCGAAATCGGGTTCGTGAGCCTGCTGGTCGCCGGTCTCGGCGCGCTGGCGGGCGGCTTGGGCTATCTGGCTGTGCGCGTTTCGAGGGGGCGTTGGTGAGCGATCAGGAAAACCCGCTGGGCCCGCCGCCCTGGCTGAACGCCCCGCCGGTCGACCCCTATCCGTACGAAGAGACGCACGACCTGCGTCAGGGCGCCGACCTCAACCCGGCGCTGCTCGGCCTGCTGCCGTTCGTCGGGCTGTGGCGCGGCCGCGGGCAGGGCGGCTTCCCGGCCGAGAAGGACTACGACTTCGCCCAAGAGGTGCGGATCAGCCACGACGGCCGGCCGTTCCTGCGCTACGAGTCGCGCTCGTGGCTGCTCGACGACGAGTCGAAGCCGGCCGGCGAGTGGATCGTCGAGTCGGGCTTCTGGCGCCCGGTGCCCGATGCCGAGGGCCGCGCGACCGACGACATGGAAGCCGTCATCGTCACTCCCGAGGGCACGGTCGAGATCTACGTCGGCAACACCGTCGGCACCACCCGGCTCGAGATCGACACCGACGCGGTGGCCTACACCCCGACCGGCCAGCACCTGACCGGCGCGCGGCGGCTCTTCGGCATCGTCGAGGGCGCCCTGCTCTACGCCCACGAGGTCTCGATCGACAAGAGCGATCTGCAGCCGCACATGTCGGCGCGGCTGCTCAGGGTCGGCGGATAGGTAGCCCGACGGCGTAATCTCGTAGCGTGTCCGCCACTTCGCTTGCCGCCATGCTCCGGGAACGAGGGCTGCGTCTGACCCCGCAGCGTCAGCTCATTCTCGAGGCGGTGCACGAGCTCGGCCACGCCACACCCGAGCAGGTGCACAACCATGTGCGCGAGCGCGCCGCCGGCGTCAACATCACCACCGTTTACCGCACCCTTGAGCTGCTGGAAGA
Source organism: Paractinoplanes pyxinae (assembly GCF_026626335.1). Taxonomy (GTDB): domain Bacteria; phylum Actinomycetota; class Actinomycetes; order Mycobacteriales; family Micromonosporaceae; genus Actinoplanes; species Actinoplanes pyxinae. The sequence goes on from NZ_JAPNTZ010000012.1 coordinate 322,835, forward strand.
GCTCGGGCTGGTCACCCACACCCACCTGTCGCACGGCTCGCCCACCTACCACGCGGCGGGTGAGGATCAGCACGTTCACCTCGTGTGCCGTGGCTGCGGGTCGATCAGTGAGGTAGACCCGAGTGTGATGCAGCCGGTGACCGACCGGTTGTTGAACGAACGGGACTTCCGCGTCGACGTGGGCCACGTGTCCCTGTTCGGGGTGTGCGGCGACTGCAAGGAGCTGTGACATGACCGTGGTGATGGTCGAGGATCTCGATCCCTCCGCCGCCGACGCCGGGGTGCCGGCCCACTACGGCGATCCGATGCGCGAGCAGCGCACGCTGGCCACCGCCGTGGGTCTGGTCGACCGCTCGAACCGCGATGTCATCGCCGTGCCGGGCGAGGAACGCGCGAGCTGGCTGCACACCCTGACCACTCAGCATCTGTCCGATCTGTCGCGCGGGCAGGGCACCGAGCTCCTGGTCCTCTCGCCGCACGGGCACGTCGAGCAGCACGCCCTGGTCACCGAGGACGGCGAGACCACGTGGCTCGACACCGAGCCGGGCGCCGGCGCCGGGCTGCTCAAATACCTCGAGATGATGCGGTTCTTCACCAAGGTCGAGCCGCGCGATGCCACGTCCGAGCTGGCCGTGCTCTCGCTGGTGGGCCCGGGCGCGGCCGACGTGATCCCGGGGCTGGCCGAGCCGCGGGTGCAGCCCGTGCCGGGCGCGAAGTTCGCGGCCGGTGATGTCCGGCCCGAGGCGACGAGTCTCTACGACGTACGGGAAACCGAATTCGGCCTGGCTCGGCGCGTGCCCTTCGGCATTGATCTGCTGGTCCCGCGTACGGAAAAGACCGCAGTCATCGAAAAGCTCGGCGTTCCCCTGGCCGGCCTGTGGGCCTACGAGGCGATCCGCGTCGAGCAGCGCGTCCCGCGGCTGGGGTGGGAGACCGACCACCGCACGATCCCGGCCGAGGCCGAGTTCATCGCGGCCGCCGTCCACCTCGACAAGGGCTGCTACCGCGGGCAAGAGACGGTGGCTCGCGTGCACCACCTCGGCCGCCCGCCCCGCCGGCTGGCCCTGCTGCACTTCGACGGCATCGCCACCGACCAGCCGCCGGCCAAGGGCACGCCGGTGATGCGCGAGGGGCGCGAGGTCGGCTTCGTCGGCACCGCCGTGCGCCACCACGAGCTGGGCCTCATCGCCCTCGCCGTGCTCAAGCGCAACGCCACCGACGAGCTCACGGTCGGCGAGTCCGTGGTGGCGGTCGATCCGGCCTGAGGCCAGGTTAAGGTCTGTCCCATGACCGGGACCGTGATCACCGTTGCTCCGACCGGCGCCGAAAGCAGCAAGGCCGACGTGCCCGCGCTGCCCGTCACGCTCGACGAACTCGTGGCCACCGCCAAAGAGTGCGAAGCGCTGGGCGCCGCCATCATCCACGTCCACATCCGGGACGACGACGCCGCACCGACGCTCGACCAGGGCCGCCTGCGGGCGACAGTGGCCGCGCTGCGAGAGTCGACCGGCCTGATCGTGCAGCTGTCGTCGGGCGGCGCGGTCACCGACCCGGAATCGGACCGGCTGGCCGTGCTCGACGCCGGCCCCGAGATGGCCTCGTGCACGATGGGCACGGTCAACTTCGGCGACGGCGTGTTCCTCAACCGCTGGGAGTTCATCGTCGACCTGCACACCCGCATGCAGGAGCGGGGCATCGTGCCGGAGTACGAGATCTTCGACCTGGGCCAGCTCACCACGCTGCAGCGGCTGCTGAGCAAGTACGACCTGCCGTCCGGCGGCCACGTGCACGTCGACCTGGTGATGGGTGTGCCGGGCGGGATGCCGGCCACCACGGCCGCGCTGGTCGCGTGTGAGCAGGCGATCCGCGACCTGCCGGCGGGCACCACGTTCTCGGCCACCGGCATCGGGCGCGGCACCATCCCGGTCATGCTGGCCTCGCTGAGCGCGGGTGGGCACCTGCGCGTCGGCATGGAAGACACGATCACGTACGCCAAGGGCCGGCCGGTCGAGTCGAACATGCAGCTCGTGGCCCGCGCCGTCGGCTTCGCCCAGCTGGCCCAGCGCCCGCCGCTGACCGCCCGTGAAACCCGCGAGCTTCTGGGGATCCCCGCCCGATGATCATCGCTGAAGTAGTGCGCTCCGGGTTCGTCGAGAGCGTCCACCACGGTTCGGTCTTCTCGAGTGCCGGCAGCCGGGGCGACGTGACCACCCCGATCTTCCCGCGCTCGTCCAACAAGCCGCTGCAGACGGTCGGCATGCTGCGCGCCGGCCTGGTCCCGCGCGACGACGCCGACCTGGCCCTGATCAGCGGCAGCCACTTCGGCGAGGCTTTCCACGTACGCCGGGTCCGCGAGATCCTCGAGTCGGCCGGCCTGACCGAGGACGCCCTGCGCTGCCCCACGTCGCTCCCGCTCAACGAGGAGTCCCGCGACGCCTGGCTCCGGTCCGGCGGCGGCCCCGAGCGGGTGCTGATGAACTGCTCGGGCAAGCACGCCGGCATGCTCGCGACCTGCGTGGCCAACGGCTGGCCGCTCGAGACGTACCGCGACGCCAAGCACCCGCTGCAGGTGGCGATCACCGAGGCGGTGGCCGAACTGGCCGGCGAGCCGATCACCGCCACCGGCGTGGACGGCTGCGGCGCGCCCGTGCTGGCCCTCTCGCTGACCGGGCTCGCCCGCGCGTTCGAGCGGCTGGTCGAGGCCGAGCCGGGCACCCCCGAGCGGCGGGTGGCCGACGAGATGCGCGCCCACCCCGAGCTGGTGGCGGGCACCGGGGCCGACGACACGGTGCTGATGGCGACCGTGCCGGGCCTGCTGGCCAAGGGCGGCGCCGAGGGCGTGGTGGCGGTGGCCGTGCCCGGCCGCGGCGCCGTCACCATCAAGATCGACGACGGCGGCATGCGCGCCCGAACCCCCGTCCTGCTCAAGGAACTGCAGCGCCTCGGCGTCGACGCACCCCAGATCGGCGAGCTGGTACTGGGCGGCGGAGAACCAGTAGGGGAAATCCGCGCGGTCTCGTGAGCGAGCACCCGCACATCGACCTCCCAGGGGCGAAGTGCCCGCCGAGCGGAGCGAGGCCATAATCACAGCTAGCTAGAGTTAGCACTTTGCTTGCAATAGCTAGCACTCCGAGCTACGTTCGGATGCATGGCCACACCCAAGGATCTGCCCGAGGACATCGGCGGTTTCATCCGTGACCTCCGGCAGACCGCCAAGATCTCGCTGCGCCAGCTCGCCGACAAGGCGGGCGTGAGCAACCCGTACCTCAGCCAGATCGAGCGTGGCCTGCGCAAGCCCAGCGCCGAGGTGCTGCAGCAGATCGCCAGCGCGCTGCGGGTGTCGACGCCCGCGATGTACCTGCGGGCGGGGCTGCTCGACAGCGAGGGCCAGCAAGGCGTGCTGGCCGCGATCGCGGCCGATCCCGAGCTGACGATCGCGCAGAAGCAGTCGCTGTCGCAGATCTACGAGACGTTCCGCAACGAGAACGCGCGCAGCAAGCCCGAGGCCGCTCCGGCCGAACCCGAGTCCACTCCCGTCACAGAGGAGCAGAAATGACCGAGCAGACCAAGACCCGCTTCCCCGCCCCGCTCTACGCCGCCGCCGGCGCCGGTGACATGGCCGTCGAGCAGCTGCGCAAGCTGCCCGCCGTGCTCACCGAGCTCAGCGAGCGCGCCGAGGCCGCCCTGCGCGTCTACAACGAGCAGGCCGGCACCAAGGCCGCCGAGCTGCGGGACAAGGCCTCCACCACCGACTTCGTCGCGCTGCGGGGCAACGCCGCCAGCGTCGCCACCTCGTTCGCTCAGATCGCTCAGGACCGTGCCCTCGCGGCGTACACGGCCCTGATCGCCCGCGGCGAGCGCGTGGTCGGCACCGGCGTCGTCGAGGCGGCCGACGTCGTGAATGCCGACATCGAGACCACCGAGGAGCCGGCGGCCATCGAGGCCCCCGCGGCCGAGAAGAAGCCCGCCGCCACGCCCAAGCCGCGCAAGCGCGCCGCGGCCAAGTGACGACCCGGTAAAAGATGATCAGCGGGGCCCGGCATGCGCTGGGCCCCGCGGCATAGACTTTCCGTCATGGCCTCTTCCGCGCCGATCTTCTACGACATCGCCGTCGGCTATATCAACCTGCTCATTCTCATTTTCTCGCTGGTCGTCCAGGCGGTCGCGCTCATACACTGCCTCACCCAGCGGGGCGACGGTTTCCAGGCCATCGGCACTTTGCCCAAGGGCGCTTGGGCGGCGATCCTCGCCATCTGCATCGTGCTGACGCTTCTGGTCAGCAGCGCGGTCGGCATCTTCAGCCTGATCGGCATCGCCGCGGCGCTGATCTATCTGCTTGACGTGCGTCCGGGCCTGAAGGATCTGTCGGACGGCAAAGGCTTCTGGTGAGGCGGTTCGGTCCGCCGCCACCCGACGGCGGGCCGCGTCTGCATCGTCGTGAGCCGACGGGGCCGCGTTCGGGCCGCCCCACTCTTCCCGAGCCCCCGACCGAAATGGTGTCGACCCCTTCCGGCGTACGGCTGGAGGGTCTGACAACCGGCGTCGGTGATCCCGTCACTGTGTTCGCCCATGGGCTGGCCGGTGACATCGCCGGCACCAGGCCGCTGGGCAGCGCGGTGACCGGGCGCCGGGTCTTCTTCCACTTCCGCGGGCACGGCCGTTCCGACGCGCCGCCCGGCCCCTGGAGCTTCGCCGACCTGGCGGCCGACCTGCGCGCCGTCGCTGACCTGAGCGGGGCCACGCGCGCGCTCGGCGTCAGCATGGGCGCCGGGGCGCTCGGCCGGTTGCTCAGCGATACGCCCGAGCGGTTCGAGCGGGTGGTCTTCTATCTGCCCGCCCCGCTGGACGGTCACCGTCCCGCGGCGGCCGAGGCCAGGCTTGACCGGTTGCTGGCCGCGGTGGAGTCGGGCGAGGCGGCGTCGATCGCGGCCGCCGTCGAGCCGGAGTTGCCGCCCTCGGTGCGCAACACGCCGGCCGGGTGGAGCTTCCTGCGGCAGCGGGTCGAACAGCTGCAACGGCACGGCCTGGCGCCCGAGCTGACCACGCTGTGGCACGAGCCCGCGGTGGCCGACGAGTCGGCGTTGCGAGCCTTCCGGGGCCGGGCGCTGGTGCTGGGCTGCGTGGGCGACGAGCTGCACCCGGTCGCCTGGGCCGAGCGGCTGGCGTCGCTGCTGCCGGGGGCCGACCTGCACGTCTACGACCATCCGGCCGTGCTGTGGACCAATCGCCGCGAGCTGCGCGAACGCATCTCCACGTTCCTCAACGACTGAGGGCCCGCCCGGATCCTCCGGACGAGCCCTCGGCGGTGCTGCGGATGCTCAGCTGCTGATGAACGCCGTGGCGATCTTCATCGGACTGACGTTGCCCACCTTGTCGAAGACCCAGTAGTAGACCTCGAGGTGGTAGCCCTTGGACAGGCCGGAGGCCGGCACCGACCAGGTGCCCGACGAGGTCACCGGCGTGATGGCGGCCGCCGCGTCCGGCAGATCGGCCGCCGGGTTGGTGATCTTCACCCACTTCTTGCTGGTGAAGTTGTAGTAGTAGTCCGACGACGCGTTGTACTTGAACGCGATCACCTGGGCGATGTCCGCACCGGACTGCGAGTCGCGGCCGGTGCCCTTGAACGCCTTCCACGAGCTGCCCTTGCCGGCGCTCGGCGGGAATGTGAAGCCCGAGGACGGCGGGGTGTCGTCGATGTTGACGTTGAGCACCTGGGCGTCCTGCGGGGTCGCCTGGCCGTACTCGTTGGACAGCTGCACTCGCGGGATGAACCGGCCGGAACCGAAGTAGTGCGGCACGGTGGTCGAGGTGGCGTCCTGCTTGAGCAGGCTGAGCTCGCCGTCGCCCCAGTCGGTCCACGCCTCGTCGGCCGACAGCGGCAGGTTCGACGGCGTGAAGACGGCCTCGGTCAGGTAGGTGCCGCCCAGGCCGTCGCTGGTGGTGTAGACGGTGTTCTTCTGCCAGCCCAGGGTGCCGGGGCCGTCGACGACCTTGACCGTGGGGGAGGGGACCGTGCCGGTGCCGGTGCCGGGGACGGTGCCGTCGTTCAGCTCGACGACCACATCGTAGGAGCCGGAGCCGTTGTACTGGTGCTTCCACGACGTCTCGCCGGCCACGGCCGTGGTCTCGACGCCGTCGCCCCACCGGATCTTCCGGCTGATCTCGGCGGGCGGGATGTCGTCGTCGTCCAATGCGGTCTGCGTGAGCGTCACCGTCTGGCCGGACCACAGCGAAGTCGTGTTGAGGGTGAAGGTGCCGGTGGGCGCCGCGCCGGCCGCCAGCGCCGGGGTTCCGGCGCCGATCACGCCGGCCGCGAGCACCGCGGCGCACAGGCCCGGTAGGGCCCGGCGGTAAACGAGTTTCATGTGTCCCCCGTTGATGTGTCCCCCCGTCCCGACAGAGGGGAGCCAGCGGACAGTACCGGCCCGTAACCTCATTGATCAAGCCCGTTCTGCCTGTTGAGCCGTAACCTTTTTCGGCTCCCGGCACGTTGTCTACAACGTGCGGCTATCCCCCAAATCAGTCTTTGTCGGACTCGTGGCGTTCGGACTGCCGATCGCCGTGGCGGTCGGCTGGAACCTCGCCGTCCCGGCCCAGCGCCCCGCTGCAGTGGGCGTTCCCGGTGGCGAGGGCATGCTCGGCGCCGCCCCGGCGCCGGCCGGAACCGAGCCGGTGGCCGTCCGCTACTCGGCTCGCCCGTACCGCCCGATGCCCTCCACGTCCACGTCCCTGTCCACGTCGGCGATCCCCATCCCGTCGACCCCCGTCCCGGCCACCACGTCCTCCGCCGTCGTCGTGACTTCCCCAGCGACGCCGTCCACCACGCCGACCGAGGTCACGGAGGTTCCGCTTCCGCCCCTCGACGAGCCACCCGTCCCCACGCCCACCGACCCCGGCCCCGGACCCGGACCGTCGGATCCGAGCGGCCCGCGCGAGGTCGAATCCCCGTCATCGGCCCCCACCGCCGAGTTCTCGTCCTTCGTCCCCGGTGGAGTGGCCTCGGACCATCGCCGCCGCTTTTTCCACAACCACCCCTGACAGGCCGCGTCTGGCCTGTGGACAACTCGGTCGCCACTCAGCCCCCGCCGATAGACTGACCACATCCGCCCCTCCCAGGGTGGGCGGGGGTGGTGGTGGCACACCCCGGGTGATCGTCGCGATCGTGATCACGGCGAAGCTTTCGGGGCTGCTCTACGCTGCTGGGCGTGAATGCTGATCCCGGCCGGCCGTTGGGCGTCGTCAAGCAGTTCTTCCTCGGCGCGGGGCTGCTCGGGCGCGGGCTCGGCATCGTGCTGCGCAGCCCCAAGCTGCTGGGGCTCGGGCTGGTGCCGGCGCTCATCGCGGGCGCGCTCTACGGCACCGCCCTGTTCTTCCTGATCGACTTCCTGCCCGAGCTGTCGGAGCAGGTCACCTGGTTCGCCGACGGCTGGGCCCAGGGCGTCCGGGACGTCGTGCGGGTGTTCGCCGGGCTGGGGCTGCTCGGGCTGTCGGTGCTGCTCGGCATCCTGACCTTCACGGCGGTCACTCTGCTCATCGGTGACCCGTTCTACGAGCGGATCTCGGAGCTGGTCGAGGACAGGTTCGGCGGCGTGCCGGACGAGGTCGAGGTGGGCTTCTGGCCCTCGCTGCGGCGCAGCCTGGTCGACTCGTTGCGGCTGATCGGACTGTCCATCCTGATCGGTGTGCCGCTGTTCCTGCTCGGCTTTCTGCCGGTGGTCGGCCAGACCGTGGTTCCGGTGCTGGGCGGTGCGCTCGGTGGGTGGCTGCTCGCCGTCGAGCTGACCGGCGTCCCGTTCCAGCGGCGGGGGCAGCGGCTGCGTCAGCGGCGGGCCGTGCTGGGCGCGAACCGGCCGCTCGCGCTCGGCTTCGGCGTCGCCGTCTTCTGCTGCTTCCTGATTCCGCTGGGCGCGATCCTGCTCATGCCGGCCGCCATCGCCGGCGCCACCCTGCTGGCCCGGCTGTCGCTGGGCCACGACGTCGCGGGCCGGCGCCCCGGCTCAGGCCGACTCGCGGACCACCAGCTCGGTCGGTAGCACCACGGCGTCGGGCAGGCCGTGCTCGCCGTTGATCAGGCGCAGCAGCTGGCGGGCCATCGTGCGGCCCATGTCGGCGATCGGCTGGCGGACCGTGGTCAGCGGCGGGTCGCTGTAGCGGCTGATCTCGAAGTCGTCGAAGCCGATCACCGCCACGTCCGACGGCACCCGGCGCCCGGCGTCCTTGAGGGCGATCAGCGCGCCGTGGGCCATCATGTCGGAGGCCACGAAGACGGCGTCCAGCTTCGGGTCGTCGGCCAGCAGCGTACGCATGGCCTGGATGCCCGACTCGCGGGTGAAGTCGCCGAGCGCGACGTGCTGGGCCAGACCCGCCTCGTCCAGGGTGGCCTGGTAGCCGGCCAGGCGGTCGATGCCGGCCACCATGTCCTGCGGGCCGGCGATGGTGGCTATCCGGCGGCGGCCGGCGGCGACCAGATGACGTACGGCGGCACACACCCCGCCGAAGTGGTCGACGTCCACATAGGGCACCTGCGTGCCCCTCAGATTTGGCAAGCTCAGCGGTCGGCCGCTGCAGATGACCGGGATCCCCAGCGAGGCCAGCGTGCCGGGCAGCGGGTCCTCGCCGTGCATGGAGGCGAACATGACGCCGTCCACGTGGCCGGCCACGGCGTACCGCTCGACCCGGCCGTGACTCTTCAGGGAGCCCGCCATCATCAGCACGAGCTGCTTGTCGGCCGCCTCGAGCTCGACGCCGACGCCACGGATGATGGCCGGGAAGAACAGGTCGTCCGAGAAGACCCGGTTGGCCGTCTCGGGCAGGATCAGCGCGATCGACTCGGTGCGCTGGGTGACCAGGCTACGAGCCGCCTGATTGGGCACGTAGCCCAGTTCGTCGACGGCCCGGGTGACCGCCTCGCGGATGGAGGCGGCCACCGAGGTCGAGCCGTTGACGACGCGGGAGACGGTCGCCCGGGACACCCCGGCGCGGCGCGCCACTGCTTCCAGGGTCGGCCGCTCCCGCGTCACCACTGAAACCTCACCCCTCGCTGGAGTCCGACGCCGCGATGCCGTTGCGCCGGATCACCTCCCGGTACCACTTCGCGCTGTCCTTGAGGGTCCGCTGCTGGGTGGTGTAGTCGACGTGCACGACACCGAACCGCTTGCGGTACCCCTCGGCCCACTCGAAATTGTCCATCAGCGACCAGACGAAGTAACCGCGCAGATCGACGCCGGCCGCCAGGGCATCATGGCAGGCCCGCAGGTGGCCGTCGAGGTATTCGACCCGCCGGCTGTCGTGAACCTCGCCGTCGGCCGACGGTCCCTCGGGGTACGCCGCGCCGTTCTCGGTGATCAGCAGGGGCACGCCGGGGTAGTCGTCGTTGATGCGCTTGAGCAGGCCGGTGAGCGCGGACGGCTCGATCAGCCAGTTCATGTCGGTGACCGGGCCGTCGGGCGCGCGCCAGGCGATGCCCTCGCTGCCCGGCTGGTCGAGCGCCGACGGGGCGCCGGGCTTGGCCGACACGTACGACGGTTGGTAGAAGTTGATCCCCAGCACGTCGATCGGGGCGTTGATCGTGGCCAGGTCACCGTCCGCGATGTACGACAGGTCGGTGAAGCGGGCCATGTGCTCGAGCATGTCGGCCGGGTACTGACCCTTGAACAGCGGGTCGAGGAACATCCGGTTGGAGAGCCCGTCGATGATCCGCACGGCCTCCTGGTCGGCCGGGCTGGTCGGGTCGACCGGCAGCGCGACGTTCGGGTTGAGCGTGATGCTGATGCTCTGGGCGCCGGCCGAACGCAGCGCGCGAGCGGCCAGGCCGTGACCGAGCAGCAGGTGGTGCACCGCCGCGAAGACGGCCGCCGGGTCCTGCTTTCCGGGTGCGTGTACGCCGCTGCCGTACCCGAGGTAGGCCGAGCACCAGGGCTCGTTCAGCGTCGTCCAGGTCTTGACCCGGTCGCCGAGCCGGGCGTGCACGATCTGGGCGTACTCGCCGAAAGCCTCCGCCGTCAGACGGTTGGCCCAGCCACCGAGGTCTTCCAGGGTCTGCGGCAGGTCCCAGTGATAGAGCGTGACGACCGGGTCGATGCCCTTGCCCAGCAGTTCGTCGGTGAGCCGGTCGTAGAAGTCCAGGCCCTTGAGGTTGACCGGGCCGGTGCCGTCGGGCTGGATCCGCGGCCAGGCGACCGAGAACCGGTAGGACGCCAGGCCGAGGTCCGCCATCAGAGCCACGTCGTCGACGTAGCGGTGGTAGTGGTCGCAGGCCACGTCGCCGGTGTGCCCGTTGAAGACGCGTCCCGGCGTACGGCTGAAGGTGTCCCAGATCGACGGGCCTCGACCGTCCTCCCGCGCCGCGCCTTCGATCTGGTACGACGCCGTGGCGGCGCCCCAGATGAAGTCGTCGGGGAAGGTGATCGCGGCGAGGGCCGGCTGCGCCGACGTGGACGTGACGGTTGCCGTCATTCGTGCCCCGCTTCCTAGTTAGATCGCGAAACCTCAACTTAACCGGTTAATCATAGGGGCGGAACCGCTCCCGGCTAGACCGGTAAGTTGAATGTAAGCGCGCTAGCCCGTGCGGAGGGCCGAGATGAGGCGGGAGTCCCCGGTCACTACCAGGCGTTCGGTGTCGATCCGCCCCATCAGCATCAGCAGCAGATCGCTGGCCGTGCCGGTCGCCTGACCGCGGGCGTGATGGTCGTCGGAGTCGAGGATCGTGCCCGTGTCGAGCAGGGCCACCCCGGGGCCGCGCAGCCGCACGAACCACTCGTAGGCCGCGTCCGTCGCCACCAGGTGGACGACGCCGTGCAGGTCGGTCGGGCCCTTGCGGCGGCCGGCCGGCAGCCACGTGTCCAGCACCTCGTTGACCCCGTCGGCGGCCAGCTTGGCCTCGATCGGCGTGGCCCGCTCGGCCGCCGATTCGGCGTCCCAGCGGTGCACCGAGACCTCGTGGGCCATGCGGCGCTGCCAGAACGACGCCTTCTTGGCCTGCGGCGCCCAGTTCCACGCGGGGAAGTCGGCGTCCAGGGCCTCGAGCGTCTCGATCGTGCCGGTGAGCTCGCGGCGCAGGCCGTCGAGCGCGGCCTCCCACTCGGGGCGGGGCGGCACCTCGGCCGTCTCGGGCCGGTCGGTGACGCCGCGGGCGGCCACCTCGCGCACCCAGTGCAGTTCGGAGGTGAGGTGCTCGACCAGGTCGGCCACCGTCCACCCGGGGCACGAGGGCACGGGCGCGGCCGGGCCGGCCTGGGCGACGGCGTCCTGCAGCGCGGGGCTGTCGGCCCGCAACGCGGCCAGCCAGAAGTCCTTTGTCGCGTGCAGCCTGTTCATCGCCTTGCTCTCCGCTCCACCGGACCGCCGATGAGAATGCCCCGAACCGTTGAGCCTAGGGTGGTTGCCGTGCCTGACGCTACCGCCGCCCCGCAAACCGACCTCTCGGCGTACACGACGCTACGCCTAGGCGGCCCGGCCGGCATCTTGACGGTCGCCACCGAAACGGATCAAGTGGTTGATACGGTGCGTAACTCCGCCGGCAAGGTGCTGATCCTGGCCGGCGGCAGCAACGTGGTGATCGGCGACAAGGGCTTCGACGGCACCGTCCTGCTGCTGCGCACCCGGGGCGTACGGGTGGTGGAAGAGCACGAGAGCAGCGTCGTGGTCCGGGTCGCGGCCGGCGAGCCGTGGGACGACTTCGTGGCGTACGCGGTGGAACGGGGTTTCTCCGGCGTCGAGTGCCTGAGCGGGATCCCCGGCTCGGCCGGCGCCACCCCGATCCAGAACGTCGGCGCGTACGGGCAAGAGGTCGCGCACACCATCGTGGCCGTCCACGCGTACGACCGGGAAACCGGCGCCATCCGGGTGATGCCCGCGGCCGAGTGCGGCTTCGCGTACCGGGCCAGCGTGTTCAAGCACAACGACCGCTACGTGGTGCTCGAGGTCGACTTCCGGCTGGCCCGCTCGTCCGAGTCGGCGCCGATCCGCTACGCCGAGCTGGCCCGCAACCTGGGCGTCGAGGTGGGCGACCGGGTTCCGCTGCAGCTGGCCCGCGACACCGTGCGCAAGCTGCGGGAGCAGAAGGGCATGGTGCTCGACCCGGACGACCGCGACACCTGGTCGGTCGGCTCCTTCTTCACCAACCCGGTGGTGAGCGCGGCCGAGTGGGCGGCGCTCGGGCTCGACGCCCCGCACTGGCCGGGCGACGACGGCACGGTGAAGATCCCGGCGGCGTGGCTGATCGAGCACGCCGGCTTCGCCAAGGGCTTCGCCGGCGACGGGGTGGCCATCTCGAGCAAGCACACGCTGGCGCTGATCAACCGCGGCCCGGGCACCACAGAGGCTTTGCTCGGCCTGGCCCGGACGGTTCGTGACGGCGTACGGGCGAAATTCGGGGTTGAACTGCACCCCGAACCCGTGCTGATCAACTGTGCGCTGTAGGCCTCAGTCCCAGCCGAAGACCTGCGTGTAGTACGGAACGCCGTTGGTCGCGTAGACCACGCCGGTGCCGATCGAGTGGGCGCCGCAGTTCAGCATGTTGGCGCGGTGCCGCGGGCTGGCCATCCAGGCCCGGATGACCTCGCTCGCGGTGCGATAGCCCCACGCGATGTTCTCGCCGGCGGGCTGCTCGTAGCCGGCCAGATGTGACCTTCGTACGAAGGTGGTGCCGTCGCTCCAGACGTGGCTGAACCGGCCGGTGCGCGCCATGTAGAAGCTCTGCCGCACCGAGGCGACGGTCAGCTCCCTGTCCACCGCGAGCAGGCGCCGGCACCCGTTGGCCCAGCGCTGCTGGTTGGTCATGGTGACCACCTGGGACATCAGCACGCGGGGCGAGACAACGCCGGGCGCCTCCGCGTGGGCCGCCACGGGTACGGCCAGCGACGCGGCCGTGGTGACGGTGAGCAGGACGAGACGTCGCACCACCAGGTGGAGCACGGTTGCCTCCTCTTTCCGGGGCCGAGTCGCCCACCAGGGCTGAGTTGCCCCATAGAGACATGGCATCCGTTTTCTGGCCGTACGTCCCATCTTTGCCGGAAACCGGAATCCCGGGCCGAAAAATTTGTCAGGCTGAAGGGATTCGCGTGATCGCGCAGCCGGCAAGGTTTAGCTCGCTAAACTTTCACTGTCCGTAAATAGACCGTGACATCACGCTATCGTGAGCTTTGCGCGGTTGATTCCGCCGCCGACGGTCGCGCCGACGGCGCCGAGCACACGACAACGACCCTCTCACCGGGCGCCTAGGCGCGCGGCGGGCGGTCGTGTCCGGACACGAGCACCAGCGAGGGGTGGGGCAGGGTGAGCACAGGATGAGTCGCCTACTCGTCGTCGAGGACGATCCGGACATCGCACTGGCTCTGCGGATGCTGTTCAGCCGGGCGGGCTACGAGGTGGCGCACGCCGGGGACGGCCGTACCGGTCTCAAGGAGGCGTACGCCGAGCACCCCGATCTGGTGGTGCTGGACGTCGGCCTGCCCGAGATGGACGGCTGGCAGGTGCTCGAGCGTCTGCGCGACGTCTCCGACGTGCCGGTGCTGGTGCTGACCGCGCACGGCCAGGAGGCCGAGAAGGTGCGCGGCCTGCGCGGCGGCGCCGACGACTACCTGACCAAGCCGTTCGCCAACAACGAACTGCTGGCCCGGGTCGAAGCCCTGCTGCGGCGCTCGTCGAGCGGGCAGAACAGCTGGGCCAGCCAGGTCTACGACGACGGTCTGGTGCACCTCGACCCGACCAAGCGGCGGGTCTATGTCAAGGGCGACGAGAAGCGCCTCACGCCCACCGAGTTCCGGCTGCTCAACGCCCTCGTGCGGCACGCCGGGGCGGTGCTCAGCCCCAACCAGCTGCTGACCCAGGCCTGGGACGACCCCACCGGCATCGGGCAGGAGCGGGTGAAGTTCGCCGTGCTGCGGCTGCGCCGCAAGCTCGGCTGGTCCGATCCCGACGAGTCGCCCATCGAATCCGTACGCGGGTTCGGCTACCGCTACCGCCGGCCCGGCGGAGAGGCCTGATTTCCCTTCGGGAGTGGAACAGGTGCGCTCAGGTGACCCGGACCCGGGTCGATGAGGGCCTTGGACCGCCGAGCAGGAGGTAACGAGCGTGGAAGACCTTGGTGAGATCGTTGGCGAATTCCTCATGGAAAGCCACGAGAACCTGGACCAGATCGACCGTGATCTGGTGGAGCTCGAGCAGGACCCGAACTCCCGCGATCTGATCTCGCGCATCTTCCGGGCGATCCACACGATCAAGGGCACCAGCGGCTTCCTGGCCTTCGGGCGCCTCGAGAAGCTGGCCCACGCCGGCGAGTCGCTGCTGTCCAAGTTGCGCGACGGTGTGCTGCCGGTGACGCCGACGACGATCACCACCCTGCTCGCCACCATCGACGGCGTGCGCTCGATCCTGGCCTCCATCGAGGAGACACAGGCCGAGGGCGACGTCGACATCGAGAGCATCATCGAGCAGGTCAACGCCCAGATGAACGCGGGCGAGGCGCCGCCGGCCGCCGCGCCGGCTCCGGCGGCGGAAACCGCTGAGGCGCCGCAGCCGCTGGAGGAGACGCCCGTACGCCCGGCGCCGGAACCGGTCGAGAACCAGCGCAAGCCGATCGGCGAGATCCTGGTCGAGACCGGCGCGGCTCAGGCCCAGGACGTCGGCTCGGCTCTGGCCCAGCAGATCGAGGGCGACGAGCGCAAGCTGGGCACGATCCTGCTCGACGAGGGCAAGGCCCAGCCGGCCGCGGTCAGCGAGGCCCTGCAGGCCCAGACGCCCAAGCGCAGCATCGCCGACAGCGCCATCCGGGTCGACGTCGACCTGCTCGACACGTTGATGAACATGGTCGGCGAGCTCGTGCTGGCCCGCAACCAGCTGGTCCGGGGCGTCATGGAGACCGGCGACGCCACGCTCGTGCGCAGCGCCCAGCGGCTCGGCATGATCACCAGTGAGCTGCAAGAGGGCATCATGAAGACCCGCATGCAGCCCATCGAGCACATCTGGTCGAAGCTGCCGCGAGTCGTCCGGGACCTCAGCCAGTCGCTCGGCAAGCAGGTCCAGCTGGTCATGCAGGGCAAGGAGACCGAGCTCGACCGCAGCCTGCTCGAGGCGGTCAAGGACCCGCTGACCCACCTGGTGCGCAACGCGGTCGACCACGGCATCGAGAACCCGGACCAGCGGATCGCCACCGGCAAGGGCCCCGAGGGCACGCTCACGCTGCGCGCCTATCACGAGGGCGGGCACGTGGCGGTCGAGGTGGCCGACGACGGCGCCGGGCTCAACGTGGAGCGGATCGCGCAGAAGGCGGTCGAGAACGGACTGCTGCGGCCGGATCAGATCCCCAACATGGACCGCCGCGACATCATGGCGATGGTCTTCCAGCCCGGCTTCTCCACGGCGGCCAAGGTCACCAACGTCTCCGGCCGCGGCGTCGGCATGGACGTCGTCAAGACCAACATCGAGAACATCGGCGGTGCGGTCAGCGTCGACTCCACGCCCGGCGAGGGTACGGTCTGGCGCCTCACCATCCCGCTGACCCTGGCCATCATTCAGGCCCTGACCGTCGACTGCGGCGACCAGCGCTACGTCGTGCCTCAGGTCGCGGTCCTCGAGCTGGTCTTCATCGACGGGCAGTCCACCAAGATCGAGTACGCCTCAGGCGCCCCCGTCTACCGCCTGCGCGGCAAGCTGCTCCCGCTGGTGCGGCTCGACCGGGCGCTGGGCCTGGACGTCGGGGCCGACGAGGGCGTCTACATCATGGTGCTGCAGGCCGACGGCCGCCGGTTCGGCCTGGTCGTCGACCGGGTGCTCAACACCGAAGAGGTCGTCGTCAAGGCGCTCAACAGCCGGTTCAAGGACATCGGCCTGTACGCCGGCGCGACCATCCTCGGCGACGGCAAGGTGGGCCTGATCCTCGATGTCTCGTCGCTGGCCCGGCGCAGCCACCTGACCGCGGACGCCGAGCGGCAGAACCTGGAGGCCTCGGCCCGGGCCGGCAAGGGCGCCGGATCGGGCGAGCGGCTGCTGGTCACGGCGGTCGGCGAGCGCCGGGTGGCGATCCCGCTCGACACCGTCACCCGGCTCGAGGAGTTCCCGCGCAACCGCATCGAGCACGCCGGCTCGCGGGAGGTCGTGCAGTACCGCGGCCAGATCCTGCCCCTGGTGCGGCTGTCGCACCTGCTCGGGGCGTACGGCGAGGAACCCGAGGGCGACACCGTGTCGGTCGTCGTCTACAGCGAGGGCGCCCGCAGCGTGGCCCTGGTCGTCGACCGGATCGTGGACATCGCCGAGAACTCGACGACGGCCCGCCGCGACGCCGAGGAGGACGGCCTGGTCGGCACCGCGGTCATCCAGCAGCGGGTGACCGAACTGCTGGACGTGCGCCGGGCCATCCTCGCGGCCGACCCCAACTTCTACACCGACCTGGAAAACGACGAGTTGCTGGTGGAGGCCTGAGATGGCGAGCCGACAATTCGCCACGTTCGAGGTGGCGAACCAGCTCTTCGGGGTCGAGGTGCACACGGTGCAGGAGGTGCTCTCGTACAGCGAGTACACCCCGGTGCCCCTCGCGCCGCCGGCCATCGGCGGGCTCTTCAACCTGCGGGGCCAGGTGATCGCGGCGGTCGACCTGCGGGTGCAGCTCGGCATGGCCCGCAAGGCGCTCGAGGGCCAGGTGATGAACGTGATCCTGCGCGGTGACGGCGAACCGGTGAGCCTGGTCGTGGACCGGATCGGCGAGGTGGTCGACCTCGACGACGACACGTTCGAGCCGCCGCCGGACACGCTCAGCGGGCCGACCCGGGAACTCGTGGTCGGAACGTTCAAGCTGGACGGCCGCCTGATGCTGGCCCTCGACGTCAACCAGGCCGTCGACACGCAACGCGTCACCACCTGATGTACAGCCTCGTCAGCGCCCCGGTGCTCGGCTTCGACCTGACCCGCCTCACCGGCGGGTCGGCCACGGCCGAGGTGATGCTGCGCGGCCTCCGGCTGCAGGCGGCCGACCTGCCGGTGCTCGCCGACCGGCTGCCGGACGAGGGCGTCCGGGGCCCGCTCTGGGTCGAGGTGGAGAGCGCCGCCCGCCGGATGCCGTCGCTCAAGGGACTCAACAAGGACGACGCCGCGGGCAGCCTGGCTCTGGTCGAGCGGGCGCCCATCGGCACCGTCGACTCGCTGCTGACCTGCCTGCGGTACGACGTGATGGCCTGGACCTGGACCGGCACCGGGCGTGACGCGCAGCAGAGCGAGGTGGCGGCGTCGGCGACGGCGCTGCTGTGCGACGCCGCCGTGGCCAGCTATCTGCGCGAAGTGCTCGACGCCGACACCCGCCGCGGGCTGGGCGCCGGCTGGGTCGCCGCCATGCGCAAGCTGCCGACGGGCGCCCCGATCGACCTCGGCCCGCACCACTACACGGTCTCCGCCCTGCTCGACCGGCTGCGGTCGCTGCGCTCGAACGATCTGAGCCGGCTCATCGCCTCGGCCGAGGACTCGCGGCGCAATGCGGGCGGCTGGTCGCCGGCCGTGCATTCGGCGTCCTGGGCGGCCTATCTGTCCGATCGGGTCCGTACGGCGGCCGCAGCGCAGATGCTGTTGGTGCAGGCCGTCGACACGGCCGGTATCCCGCTGGCCGACCGGGCCGGCGGTGTCTGGAACATGCTCAGCGGCGCGGTGCAGGCGCTGGTCGTACGCGACCTGCTCGACACCTCGACCGCTCATCGGCTGCTCGCCCCGGTGGTCGCGGCCCTCGGCCCCGCGTGGCTCGGGTAAGGGAGGTGACCGGATGATTTCGGTCCTCGTCGTCGACGACTCGGTGGTCGTCCGTCGCTTGATCGTCGACGCCCTCGGTGGCGCCGAGAACATCGAGGTCGTCGGCACGGCGTCCAACGGGCAGCTGGCCCAGGCCAAGATCGACCAGCTCAAGCCCGACGTGATCACGATGGACATCGAGATGCCGCAGATGGACGGCATCACGGCGGTCCGGGAGCTGCGCAAGCGGCACAAGCAGACCCCCGTGATCATGTTCAGCACGCTGTCCGCCTCGGGCGCGACGGCCACGCTGGAGGCCCTTTCGGCGGGCGCGACCGACTACGTGACCAAGCCGAGCAACGTCGGTTCGGTCGAGGAGTCGATCAAGGCGGTCCGTGAGGAGCTGGTACCCAAGATCTACGCCCTGGCCGGCAAGCGCCGCCCCGGGGCGGCTCCGGCCGCGCCCAGCGCTCCGGCCCGCCCGGCCACGCGGCCCGGCACCGCCCCGCCGCGCGCCGGCGTGCCGCCGACCGGGCCCGGCCGTCCGCCGGCCGGTCCGCCGGGTGCCCCGGCCCGCCCGGCCGCTCCACGCCGTACCGCACCCGGCGGCCGCATCGAGATCCTGGCCATCGGCTCCTCCACCGGCGGCCCGGACGCGCTGACCAAGGTGCTGACCGGGATCCCGGCCGACATTCCGGTGCCCATCGTCATCACCCAGCACATGCCGCCCGTCTTCACCAAGATGTTCGCCGAGCGGCTGGACCGCAGCACGCCACTGCGGGTGGTCGAGGCCGGCGACGGCATGGAGCTGACGCCCGGCTGGGCCTACGTCGCGCCCGGCGACCAGCACCTCGTGCTGCACCGGCGGGGCACCACCACGCTCACCCAGCTCAGCGGCGCGCCGCCGGAGAACTCGTGCCGCCCGGCCGTGGACGTCATGTTCCGGTCGGTCGCGGCGCTGTACGGGGGTTCGGCGTACGCGGCCGTGCTGACCGGAATGGGCCACGACGGAAGAGGTGGTGCGAAGGTGCTGAGGGACGCGGGCGCCGAGGTGCTGGCCCAGGACGAGGCCACCTCGGTC
>NZ_JAPNTZ010000013.1 GCF_026626335.1 Paractinoplanes pyxinae
CCAACCAAGCTCACGCAGTTACGCCTTTCCAGCTCCCCAGGCGGTTGGGGTTTGGGGCGAAGCCCCAAGGTCTTGACTGTCCACATAAGAAGCACCGTCCTCCAGGTAGGCAGTGCCACCCAAGGAACGCGCCTCAACGGCGGCACTCATACGACGAAACAATTCCGGCGATAAGACAGACGATGCCTCAGCCGACGTACACCAGCGCCAGCTTCGGAGCTCTTCAACAGGGAGCACGATGCGCGCAGCCTGGTCGGCGGACAAGACGCCCCCGTCGAAAACCAGCATGAGCCCGTCGACAAGGGGCGGCGTCCAGTCGATCACCAGCAACCGGCCGACCGGCAACGAAAGACCCAGCTCCTCGAGCAACTCCCGGGACACAGCAGTCAACGGCGACTCCCCCGCTTCGACCACCCCTCCAGGGATCTCCCACGTGTCCTTGTAGGTGGGCTCGACAACCAGAAACCGGCCACCTTCATCGGTGATCAATGCGCCCGCCCCGACCACTTTCCGAGGCAGGGAAGCAAGGAAGGTCATGCGGTGACTTTGTCAGGTCTTTGCCGGGCGGTCACGACCGTGTGGCTCTGCGCACTCCCAGGCGGTTCACAGTGTGCGCATGATCCGGTTTGCGGCCCTCGGTGATTCGGTCACCAGCGGGTACGGCGATCCGATGCCCGGCGGCGGCTGGCGCGGCTGGGCGGCTCTGCTCGCCGACGCCCTTCCCGCGGGCACCGACTTCCACAATCTCGCCGTCAGCGGCGCCCGCATCGGCGACGTCGCCGAGCGTCAGCTGCCGGCCGCCCTCGACCTGCGCCCGCAGCTGGCTTCCGTGCTGATCGGGATGAACGACACCCTTCGCGGCGACTTCGACCCCCGGGTCCTGGGCCATTCCCTCACCGACATGGTGGCGGCGCTGTCGGCGTGCGGCGCCACAGTGCTGACCGCCCGCCTGCCCGACCCGGGCCGCATGTTCGGCTTGCCCGGCGTGATCGCGCGTCCGCTGGGCCGGCGGATGGCCGCCCTCAACGAGGTTCTCGACGAGATCGCCGTGACGTACGAGACCGTGCACGTCGATCTGGCCGACGCCGCGTACGCCCGTAACAACTGGAGTGTCGACCGTCTGCACCCGTCGGAGCGCGGCCATCGCCTGCTGGCCCACAGTTTCGCCACCGCCCTGGTCGAGGCCGGTCATCCCGTCGATCGCCTGCCCGGCCTGGACGCGATGAACCCGGAGCCCAGCATCGGCGAGCGGGTGTGGTGGATGGCCACCAAGGGCAACCGCTGGCTGCTGCGCCGCTCCACCGATCTGCTGCCCACGCTGGCGCAGCTGGCCGCCCGCGAATGGCTCACCACCACTCAGCCCACGACCGTCCGCGTCACCGACTGATCCTCGCCGGCCCGCGCGGGCAGCCGCAGTTCGAGTTCGACGCTTTCCGGTGCGGCCAGGCTCGCCCCGATCGGCACCGGCCGGCCGCATCGGAAGCCTTGGGCGAAGTCGACCCCGTAGCCGCGCAGCAGGTCGAGGGTCGGTTCGTCCTCGACGTATTCGGCGGCCACCCGGATGCCGAGGGTGTGGCACAGCGTCACGAGCTGCGAGACCAGCGCCTGGTCGGTCGGCGACCGGCACAGGTCGACGATGAACGTCCCGTCGATCTTGACGAGGTCGACCGGGAAGTGC
Organism: Paractinoplanes pyxinae; assembly: GCF_026626335.1. Classification (GTDB taxonomy): domain Bacteria; phylum Actinomycetota; class Actinomycetes; order Mycobacteriales; family Micromonosporaceae; genus Actinoplanes; species Actinoplanes pyxinae. Next base: position 1,679 of record NZ_JAPNTZ010000013.1, read on the forward strand.
CGCAGGTAGTTGAGCGGGGCGAACCCTGTTCCGTAGTCGTCGAGGGCCAGGTGGCAGCCGATCCGCCGGATGCCGGTGGCGAAGTCGAGGGCGGCGTTGTGGTTCTCGATCAGCGCGGTCTCGGTGATCTCGAAGGTGAGCCGGGCCGGGTCCACCTCGTGCCGGCGGATCGCCTCGTGCACGAAGGCCAGCAGTCCCGGGTCGGCGAGCGACCGGCCCGAGACGTTGAGCTGGTAGTGCGAGGTCTGCGTGCCCCGGCTGACCGCTTCGAGGGCGTGGTCGATCACCCACTTGTCCACGGCGAGGATCTCGCCGACCCGTTCGGCGATGTCGAGGAACGCCCACGGCGCAGTTGGCTCGCCGGTGTCGCTGCGCACGCGCAGCAGGATCTCGTGCCGGGTCACCTTGTTGAGACCGAGGTCGAGGAGGGGCTGGGTGTAGAGGGCGAACCGGTTGGCCGAGACCGCCCGCAGCACCCGCTCCCGGCAGCGGGCGGTCCTTTCGGTGTTCCGCACCGGGTGGTCGAGGGCGTGGACGACGTGGCCGCTACGCCGGGCCTCCCGCACCGCGTACTCGCCGTCGACCAGCAGGTCGAACCCGGTTTCGGGCACGCCGGCGCCGAAGTGGACCAGGCCGGCCCACGTGTTGAGCCGGATCGACTTGCTTCCGGTGGGGAACAGGTGGTGCCGCAGGGTGTCGGCGATCCGCTCGGCCAGTGCCTCGGGTGTCTCGCCGGGCCGGTCGGGCCCGGTCACGAGCATGCCCCACAACCCGGGGCCGACCAGTCCGCACGTCACCCCCGGGCCGGCGATCTGTTCCAGCAGGTGCGCCGTCCGGGCGGCCAGCCGGTCGCGGTCGGCGTCGGTGAAGTCGCCGGGCAGGCGGACGGCCGGTTCGGTGGCCACGACGACGAGGGCCCCGTCCGTGGTGCGCCGGGCCCGGTCGACCTCGTCGGTGAACCAGGCCCGGCTGGGCAGCCCGGTCACGTGGTCCTGGGCGGCCCGGTCGGCGCACAGCATCTCGTTGCGGGTGGCGACACGGACGCGTTCCTGCCGGGCGAGTTCCTGGGCCGTCACGTCCTCACCGGTCGCGATGACGCCGGACGGCTCGCCGGCGTCGGTGAGGACTTCGATGTCGCAGCGCACGTAGCAGACTGTGCGATCTTGCCGGATCACCCGGAACGTGACCTCGCCGGGACGCCGGTGCTCCCAGGCCGCCTCGACCGCGGCACGGAAAGCGGCCGCGTCGGCGGGGTGAACGATCTTCAGCAGCGCGTCCGAGGTCAGCTCGATCGTCCCGGGCGCGTACCCGAAGATCATCGCCATCTCGTCCGACCAGCTGACGTCGGTCAGGCGCCGGGGCTGCCCCCGGCCGACGGTCCAGGTGATCGTGCCCAGCTTGGCCAGTTGCGCGGCCCGCGCGATCCGGGTCGCCTCGTCGAGGCCGGCGGCCAGCGGATCCACCACCTCGGCGTCGACGATGATCTCGCGGTTCTCGGCCAGCGCGGCGTCGTGCTCGCTCAGCACGGCCCGCGCGAAGCGACGGGCCCGCGCGACCTCCAGCGCAGTGGCCGGCTGAGATTCGGCCAGCGCGAGGATGTCATCGAGATTCATGACGGCCTCCCGGTCGGCGGCTCGTCTTCGACCGGTAGCCCGCCTGCTCGGCGAGCTGGCGCAGCTTGCCGATCGCGGCCGACCGGTACGAGACGACGCTGTCCTCGGCCACTCCGAGGTGGACGGCGATCTCGCGGTCGCCGAACCCGTCGCGCGACATCCGGAACACCTCGGCCTGCCTCGGCGACAACTGGGGCAACCAGCGTTCGACCAACTCGCGCGCCTGCCAGGCGTCGGTCACGTCGAGCGGTGGCGCCGGCGGCAGGTCCTCCGGGGCCGTCGCGGCCTCGTCGCGGAGCTTGCGCTGCTCCTTGAGGATCTTGAAGCGGGCGGTCGTGATCACCCAGCCGACCGGGTTGACGTGGACCCGGACCTCCGGCCACTTGACCCGAGCGTGCAGGAAAGCCTCGTGCAGGGCGTCCTGCACCAGCTCGCGCTGCCGGCACCGGGCCAGCAGGATCCGCTCCACAGTGCCGTAGCCGGCCTCGGTGAAGACCTGGAACTCGGCGTCGTGCTGGGCCTTGAGACGCCCGGCCCCACCGTCGTCGTCGGGCGGATCGGGGTTCAGCGCGACGGTACCGTCCACGGTGGTCATGCCGCCTCGCTCTCCGTCGCGAGAGGCGCGGCCGGGCCGCCCAGCTCCACCTCGCGGTGGCCGTCCCGGTCGCGCTCCACGATCCGCACCACGTCGTGGTGCGTGCCGGCCAGCCCCATCAGTCCGTTCATCCGGGCCGCGGCCCGGGCCGAAGCCTCCCGCTCCGCCTGCCACCTGGTGCGGTGTGCGATGTAGGCCCGCACCAGCCCGGCCGCCGCCCCCGCGAACGTGACGGCCAGGGCCAGCGGCCCGATCATCGATTCGTCCATCGTCTCCCCCACTCGCTCCCTGCCCCGCTAATTACTGTCCGTGGGGAGGGCCGGAGATGGATGACACTGCGGACGGCAATCTTCGAGGTGATCGACGATCACGGGTAAGAGCAGGCCAACAGTCACAAAGTTATCTGCCGGCCACGCTGAGCGAGCAGTGCCGCCAGCGACCGAAGGAACACTCTCAGTGGCGGTCGGTGAGCAGCTCGGGTGGGGGTGCGGTGGGAACGGCGGCTCGGAAGGGGACGGTGAGCAGCAGGGCGAGGCTGATCCAGACGTACGTGTTGCTGCCGATCGCGGCCAGGAAGCCGTGCGCGCCGGCCCACCAGAGCCAGACGACGCTGCTGCTCAGAATCACGTAGGCCACGGCCAGCGCGGCCAGGCGAGGGCGGGATCGGTCGCGCAGGGCGGCGTCGGTGAGCAGGAACAGGGCGGGCAGCAGCCACACCAGGTGGTGCACCCAGGTCACGGGGCTGATCAGGCAGGCCACGATGCCGGTGGCGGCGAAGCCCGCGGCGTGGTCGGCCGGGCCGGAAGCGTCACGGAGCAGGCGTACGCGCAGGAACCACACGGCCAGGACGACCGCGACCGCGGCCAGCCACCAGGCCGAGGGCAGCTCGAGGCGGGCGACGACGCCGCGCAGCGACTGGTTGGAGACGTACTCGAGGCGGCCGACCCGGTCGGTGTCCCACAATGTCGTGAGCCAGAACTGGGCCGATGTGCTCGGGGCGATCAGCGCGGCCAGTGCGGTCGCGCCGGCCGCGGTGGCGGTGGCCGTCCAGGCGGCGCGGTACTGCCGGGTCACGATCAGGTAGCCGATGAAGACGACCGGGGTCAGCTTGATCGCGGCGGCCAGGCCGATCCCGGCGCCGGCCCAGCGGCGACCGGTGGCCAGGGCGCGCAGGTCGACCAGCACGAGCACCAGCAGCGCCAGGTTGACCTGGCCGAAGCTGAACGTGTCGCGGGCCGGTTCGAACACGAGGATCGCGAGGAAGACCAGCGAGCAGACGAACCACGTGGAACCGCCGTACCGCCGTACGACAGGAACCAGGAACCACCGCAGCAACAGGACCACCGCCGCGGCGTTGACGACGATGCCGAGCGCGACCGCCACCGGCCAGCTGGTCAGCGCGAGCGGGCTGAAGACCAGGGCCGCGAACGGCGGATAGGTGAAGCCGTACTCGGTGTTCTGGTAAAGGAAGTCGTACAGCTCGTTGCCGTCGAGCAGCCACGAGCGCACCGCGCCGCGGTAGACGCCGAGGTCGAAGAACTCGCGGAACGTGGGCACGGTGACCAGGAAGACGCCGACGGCCACGGCCGCGACGACCACGACAGTGATCTGCAGCCGGCGGCTCATCGGGTCGCCCTCGCCGGGACGAGCCGGTCCGGGACGGGCGCGGCGGCCAGACGCACGGCCAGGAAGGCGGCGCACCCGGCCAGGCCGCCCAGGGTCGCCAGCAGCAGTTCCCCGGCGTCGACGGCGAAGCCGTCCGGCAGCACCACCAGCGTCATCACCGCGCAGGCGACCGCGAGCGCGCCGCGCACCCAGCGATGACCGGCCGCCGCGGCCAGCGGCACCAGCCCCCAGATCAGATACCAGGGGCGCAGCGCCGGACCGAACGCCACGACGGCCACCAGCACGACCCCGAGGCCGTAGAGCGGACCGAGACGGTCGAGGTAGGCCCAGACGAGCCCGGCCACCACCAACGTGGCGAGCACGCCCAGCCAGCGCCAGAGAGCAGTGGTGTCCGCGCCCAGGAAGTCGGTGGTGAACCGGCCGAGCACGCTGGTCAGCGACAGATTCTGCGGGGAGATCGGGGTGTCCAGGGCGGCGATCCAGCCGTACCCGGTGCCCGCGATCTGGGTGAACAGCGCGGTCGCCGCCGCGGCGGTGGCTCCGACGGCGGCTGAGGCGCGCAGGCGGGGTATGCGGCCGTCGAGCCGGGACGCCCAGATCACCGCGACCGCCACCAGGCCCAGCACGGCCGGCGCCTTGATCAGCGCGGCCGCCACGATGAGGACGGTCGCCAGCACCGGGCGGTTGCGGATGGCGGCGGCCAGGCCGGCCGCGAGCAGGCCGACCATGAGCGCGTCGTTGTGCGCGCCGCCGACGAAGTGGATCAGCACCAGCGGGTTCAGGACGGCCAGCCACAGCGCCTTGTGCGGCGGAACTCCGGCCTCGGTGGCGAGCATCGGAAGCACGTACGCCAGAAGCGCGAGACCGGCGACGGCCAGCAACCGCATCGCGATCACCCCGGTCAGCAGGTGGCCGCCGATGGGCGCGGTGACCACCTCGGAGAGCAGCAGGAAGACCGGCCCGTAGGGGCTCGGGGTGTGCTGCCAGATCGCGGGCACCTGCTCGGCGAAGAACCCGCCCAGCGCGGCCGGCCCGGCCCGGTAGACGTCCATCCCCTCGCCGAGCATCAGGCCCTGGGCGAGGTAGCTGTAGACGTCGCGGCTGAACATCGGCGGCGCGATCAGCAGGGGCGCGGCCCACAGCGCGGCCGTACGCCACATCGTGCGGGTGTCACCGGCCCGGCTCAGCCGCCCCAGCCACCACCACGCGAGCAGCAGCAGCATCAGGCCGCCGTACACCGCGAACAGCCCGATGCGCACGTGCTTGAGCCCGGCGAAGAACGGGATCCCGACCGGCAGCGCGCCCGCTCCGAGCCCGCCCACGGCGATCAGGCAGGACCCCGCGAACCCCGTCGCGCGTGCGGCGTGATCTCTCAACACCGCAGAACCCTCTCAATGAAGGGTGTCGCGCCGGGGACGGGATGCCGTCGCTCAAGTGACGGGCCGCCGTCCCGTCAGTCGGAGATTTTGTGCGCTGCGCCGCGTCCCGCTTCCACCGCGTGACGGAGGCGCCGGGCTCACCGGACAGTCAGGGTGCTGCCGAGCGAGTTCCAGCCGCGGGCGGCGTCCCAGACACCCGCGTTGGCCAGGCGAATCGCGTAGGCCGGGGTGGCGGCCAGTCGGGGCGACGTGTCGGGCAGGCTCAGCGAGAGGCGGTAGGCGCCCCGGGCGGGCGCCTTGAAACTTGCGGTCAGCGTGACGGCTCGGCCCGGTTCCCACGTACGAGGGTCAGTGGCGACCCGGATCGCTCGGGAGCCCAGCCGCAGATAGACCGGACGGCTCTGGGCCGGCGCCGCATAACCGTCATTGACGAGGGTGATCCGGGCGGTAACCGTGGCACCGGCCCGAGCCTGAGCCGGCAGGGTGGCCTTGACCAGGCGCACCCGGTAGCCCAGCCGGCGGGCGGCCTCGGCCCGTCCGGCCGCGCCCCACGAGGCCAGCACCTGCTCGTTGAACGACGGGTTGAGGTACGTCCAGTGGTAGCGGGCCATCTCGGCGCCGGCGTTGGGCCAGCCCGACCGGGCCGAGACGTCGCACGTCTCGCCGCCGACCAGGGTGGTCGTGGAGGACGCGAGCCACTTGGTGTCGTCGGGCGCGGTGAAGGTGCCGTAGTCGTCGGTGCCGGCCAGGAAGCAGTCGTTGTGGATGCCGATGCGCGCCATGGACGGGAACAGGCGGCGCTTGTATTCGGGCGTACGCACCTGGATCAACGTGGTCGGGGCGGTAGCGGCCAGCAGCGCCGCCAGCACGGCCTTGCGGTCGGCCCAGTTCTGCGCGGTCAGCACGCCGGGCGACGACGAGAAGTTCTTGCTGTAGTACCACTCGCCCCACTGGCCGATGAAGCCCGCCTGCAGCGCGAAGATCACGTCGGCGTTGGCCTTGAGCAGCGGCCCGAGCTGGGCGATGTGCCCGAGGGCCCGGGCCTTGGGGGCGTCGGCGTCCGTTTCCGAGCTGTACGAGAACCGGAGCACCAGCTTCACCCCGGCCTTGCGGGCGGTGGCGAAATCGGCCCCGATCAAAGCCAGGTCGGCCGCCGAGATCTTGTCGACGGCCTGGTACTTGTCGAGGTAGTAGTGCCGGTAGACCAGAGTCCGGTCGCTCTTGGCCGGCGCCAGCGGCTCGAAAAAGCCCAGGTGGGTCTCGGTGTACGCGAAGAAGCCGCGCCCCGGGTTGGCGATCACCTCGGACGTCGCCGCGTACGTCTTCGTCACGGACGCGGCCGGCGTCGCGGCCTGGGCCGAGCCCGGGAGCAGCACGGCGACGGCCAAGGCCGCGACGGACAACAGACGCATGATTCGGTTATCGACCGGCACCGGGCCGGCCTGAGCAAACTCAGCGGATCACCGTCCGCAGGGGCGGCAGCCCGTTGAAGCCCACCGACGAGTATGTCGCCGTGTAGGCGCCGGTGCCGAGAATGCGGATCTCCTCGCCGGCCGCCAGGTCCAGCGGGAGATCGTACGGCGCGTGCTGGTAGAGGATGTCGACGCTGTCGCACGTCGGTCCGGCCAGGATCACCGGGCCCGTCGGGCCGTCCCGGGCCGTCCTCAGCTCGTACTGGATCGCCTCCTCCTCCGTCTCGGCGAGCCCGCCGAACCGGCCCACGTCGAGGTAGACCCAGCGCGGCTCGTCGTCGTAGGACTTGCGGGCGACCAGCACCACCTGCGTGTGCAGGACCCCGGCGGGTGCCGCGACGTACCGGCCCGGTTCGATCATGAGCGACGGTGCATCCTGTCCGAAATGTCGCATGACGGCCGACCGGATCGCCGACGCGTAGGACGTGATCGGCTCGACCGGAGTGCGGTACGAGACCGGGAAGCCGCCACCGGCGTTGAGAACCCGCAGGTCGACGCCCGAGCCGCGCAGAGCCGCGAAGATCGACGCGGCGGTGGCGACGCTGGGCTCCCACCGTTCGGGGTAGAGCTGCTGCGATCCCACGTGGAACGCGATGCCGGCCGGGTCGAGCCCGCGCAACGCGGCCACCTTCATGAGGTCGACCGCCATCTCGGGCACGCAGCCGAACTTGCGGCTGAGCGGCCAGCGCGCGCCCTTGCTGGAGGCCAGCACCCGGCACATCACCGACGAACCGGGCGCGTGGTTCACGATCTTGTCGAGTTCACCCTCGCTGTCGAAGGCGAACAGGCGGACCCCTCGGGCGTACGCGTAAGCGATGTCCTCGGCCTTCTTGATCGGATGGCCGTAACTGAGGTCACCCGGAGAGGCGCCGGCGGCCAGGCAGAGGTCGATCTCGGCCCGGCTGGCCACGTCGAACCGGCATCCGGCGGCGACCAGGGCCCGTAGCAGGGGTGGTTCGGGGTTGGCCTTGACGGCGTAGTGGATGTGGGCCCCGGCGAAGGCGTCGGCGATCCGTTGGTACTGCTCACGGGCCACGTCGACGTCGATCACCAGGCACGGTGTCGGATGCGCGCCGGCCGCGAGCGCCGGCTGCGCTGTCTCATCTGCGGTCACTGTCATGGTTGCGGTGTCCTCATCGATGACGGGGGCAACGACGACACTCAGCGTACTTCCATCAATGCGCTGAGTGGTGATCGGATATAGACAGCGGGAAAGATTCAGAAGTCTTATTACAGTTACGGCGTGTCCGACCTGCTCTCCACACCGGAGCAGCACGCCTACCGCCTGCTGGTGCGGATGGCCGGAGCTGCCCCCAGGGATCTCGCGGCGCAGGCCGGCCTCGACCCGGTCGAGGCGTCCGCATTGCTCGAGGCCCTGCACCGCAAGGGGCTGGCCACGCCCGGCCCGCTCTTCCACGCCCTGCCGGCCGACGTCGCGCTGGGCGAGACGCTGCTGCGCGAGCAGCAGGCCCTCGAGTCGTCGCGGCAGCTGGTGGCCGCGCTGAGCGAGGAGTACCGCTCGAACACCCGCCGGCGCAACTCCGACCACCTGGTCGAGATCGTGGTCGGGGCGCCGGCGCTGCGCACCCGGCTGCGCGAGATGCAGGACTCGGCCCGCGACGAGATCCTCTGGTTCTGCCGGGCCAACCCGATAGCGATGCAGGGACCCGACAACAACGAAGAGTCGGGGGCGCTGGAACGCGGCGTCCGCTACCGCGCGATCTACGAGCGGGATCTGCTCGAGAAGCCGGGCGAGCTGGAGAGCATCGTCGACGCCATGCGGCTGGGCGAACTCTCCCGGACCCTGCCCGCCCTGCCCGTACGGCTGGCGATCGCCGACCGCGAACTGGCGATCTGCCCGCTGGTGCCCGACGCCTCCCGTGGCGTCGGGGAGCCCACCGCGGCATTGATCCGCCCCAGTGAGCTCCTCGACGCCCTGGTCGCCCTCTTCGAGAGCTACTGGGAGCGCGCCACCCCGTTGCTGCCCGACGGCAGCGAGGAGGAGCCCGACAAACTACTGCTCTCGCTCTTCGTCGCGGGACTGCCCGACAAGTCCATCGCGACCCAGCTCGGGGTCAGCCGCCGGACCGTCCAGCGCCGGCTCGACCGGCTGATGGAGGCGGCCGGCGTGGACACCCGGGCCGGCCTGGCCTTCCAGGCCGCCCGGCGGGGCTGGCTGTAGGCCGGCCACCGGTCCTCCGCGAGCGGTTTCATGCCCGGCCGTAGGCCCGGAGCACGGTCTGCGTGACCGAGTTCCCGGACTTGTCCGAGGCGGTCACCCGCAGCGACACCGTCCCCTTACCGGCCGGCACGATCACCGTCGAGCCGATGGCCGGGGCGGTCTTCCAGGTCTTGCCCTCGTCGGCCGAGGTCTCGACCCGCACCTGCCGGGCGTTCGGCACCTTGACGCCCAGCAGATGCGGCTTGGTGGTCGTCACCGGAACGTCGTATCCGACCTGCAGCAGTGGAAGACGGCCGGCCGCACCCGATGTGAAAGTCCACTCGGTGGCGGTCGACGTGCCGTACTGCCAGTCCTCGCTGCTGCGGTTGCTCGTGATCGACAACTTGTAGGTCGCCTTCCCGGCCGGCACGGTCACGTCCTGCCAGCCGTCGGGCAGCGTGGCCAGCGGGGCGCCGTCGCGGTAGAGCGTGGCCGGGGCCGCGTCCACCAGATAGTGCCGATCGCTGCTGTCCACGTAGGACGCCACTCGCAGCTTGAGTGTGTCGCCCTCGCGGGTGTTGCTGTACCCGTCGGGGGTGGCGGGCCGCACGACCGGCGCGTACCAGATCTCCGTCGACGATCCCGCCTTCGGGTAGGAGACCGGGTCGTCCTGGATGCCACCCTGCAGGCTGCCGCCCATGTTGTTCCACGGGTACTCGTGGTGCACCTGGTGCTGCCACACGGTGTCGCCGGTCGAGACCCACTCCTGGCGCACCGACGGGGTGCGCACGGCCCGCTCGGTGTCGTTCCACGAGTACTCCTGGGCCGGCCGCCACCCGAACCGCTGCTCCTTGATCCAGTCGAAGCCGCCGTTGTCGGGGTAGCGCGTGGTGATCCGCCGCGTGTTGGCCGGGGTCACCTTGTGCACGATCTGGCTGGGCACCTGATTCTTCGAGACCTGGTACACGTCGTACAGGTAGGGGCTGTCCGGGGTGAGCGTCAGCGTGATGGTGGCACCGGGGCGGGCCGCCCGGGCCAGGATGCGCTGGCCGTCGTCGTGGGCGACGAGCGCGCTGGGAATCGCCATGCGGTCACCGCTCGGATCCCACGGCTGCCAGGCGCTGCGGTCGGCCGGCACCACGACGAGCGCCACCGCCGCCCCGGCCGCGGCCGCCGCCGCGGAGGCGTCGTCCGGGTTGTCCGACTCGATCAGGACGGCCTTGCCTCGTACGTTGCCCTTGAGGCCTTTGACCAGTTCGAATTTGCGGGTGCCGTCCCACGCCGGCGAGGTGACGCAGAGGTTGATGTCGAGCTCGCCGGTGACTCCCGGCACGCTCGGCTGCACCAGCGGGGCGACGAGCTGCCAGCGCGACGAGAACTCGTAGCTGCCGTGGCGCAGCTTGGCCGTCGGGGTGACGTTGATCTTCTGCACGGCGCTGAAGCTCATGAAGCCGTTGATGATGCTGCGGCCGCTGCCGGTCACCCGGTGCACGTAGTAGCTCTGGATCGCCCGCTGCTCGGCCGGCTTGGGCGTCTCGATCCGGATCGGCCGGCCGGTGCGGGCGTCGAGCAGCACGGTCAGGTCCCGGTCGACCTTGAGCTCGGGAATGGTGACCAGGGTGTCCTGCTCGTCGAGGGGCACACCGTCCGAGATGAGCGCGTCGACCAGGTAGTCGCCCTCGCCGAGCTGGAACGTCTTCTCGTCGCCCTGGAACAGGAAGTCGAGCACGTCGTAGCGCGCCACGTCGCCGAAGGCCTGCAGGGCGGGCACGGCCGCGGGCTTCCCGCTGCGGTCGACGGCCTTGAACGTCACCAGGTGGCGGGGCTGGTCGAGGGTGCCGCCGACGGCGGTCGTGACCTTGATCCCGTCCGGCCCGGTGGCGGTGAGCCAGCCGCTGAACTGGCCGGGGTCCGACTTCGCGATGTCGAAGGTGAGCTTCACACCGGCCGTGCCGCCGGCCGGAACGGTCACGGTGGACGCCGAGAGGCCGACCGCGGCCACGTTCTTGGTCAGGGTCAGCGTGACCGGCGTGGCGCCGGTGTTGGCGTACGTGACGGTTCGCTCGAGCAAGGCCGGCGTCTCGTCGATGGCGTGGAAGCCGAAGTCGGCCACACCGGTGCCGGACACCGGCTGAGAGGTGGCCCGGGTCAGGTCGACCCGGCCCGCGCCCTGCGCGTAGACCGAGGTGTCGGCGGTTGTCTTCGCCGTGCTGACCAGCTCGTCCTTGATCTGCGCGCCGGTCCAGTCCGGGTGCTGCTGTGCGATGATCGCGGCCGCGCCGGCCACGTGCGGGGTGGCCATCGAGGTGCCGTTGGCCGCGGTGTAGAGCTCGTCGACCGGCTCGCCCATCGAGGTGCCCTCGGCCCGGGCGGCCACGATGCCGACGCCTGGCGCGGTGATCTCGGGCTTGAGTCCTTCGTCGCCGAAGCGCGGGCCCCGGCTCGAGAAATCGGCGATCCGGTCGTCCCGGTCGACCGCTCCGACGGTCAGCGCCGAAGGGGCCGCGCCGGGCGTGCCGACCGAGTAGTCCTGGCCCTCGTTGCCCGCCGCCACCACGAACAGCGTGCCGGTGGCCGCGCTGATCTCGTCGACGGCCGCGCTCATCGGGTCGGTGCCGTCGGTGGCCCCGCCGCCCAGGCTCATGTTGACGACCTTGGCTCCGGCGCCGGCCGCCCACTCCATGCCGGCGATGATCCCGGACTCGTAGCCGGAGCCGCTGTCGTCGAGAACCTTGCCGATCAGCAGCCGCGCGCCGGGCGCCACGCCCTTGCGGGTGCCGTTCGATCCGGCGCCCGAGCCGGCCACCGTGGCTGCCACGTGTGTTCCGTGTCCGAAGTGGTCGGTGGTACCGGTGGCGCTGTCGCTGAAGTCGCGAGCTTCCAGGATCCGCCCGGCCAGGTCAGGGTGGTTCTGGTCGGCGCCGGTGTCGAGCACGGCAACCTTGACGCCGGCGCCGTCGAGGCCGGCCTTCCAGGCGTCGGGCGCGCCGATCTGGGCCGTGCTGCGGTCGAGCACCGGCTCGACCTTGCCGTCGAGCCAGATCTTGGCGGTGGTCGCGGTGCGTGAGCCGTCGGCGCTTGCTTGCGTACGCCAGAAGTCCGCGAGCGTCTTCTTGTCGGCGCGCACCGCCACGGCGCCCAGGCTGGGCAGCTCGGTGCCCGCCGCAGCGCCGAGCGCACGGGCGCCGGCCGGCGACTTCACGATCAGCGGGAGGGTCGGCGTGGCCGCGTCGCCGTAGCCCTCGTCGACCAGGTGCTGCACGTCGAACAGCTCGGCGTCGACGCGGCCGTCGGCGATCAGCGGCACGGCGTCACGCGGGACGACCCGGACGCCGTCCTTGGTCTCGGTGGTCGTGAACGACATGCGCTCGCGACCGGGGGCCGGCCACACCGTCGCCGCGACCCGGCCGTCGCCCGCGGGGGCGAGCTGGACGACGTCGCCCGTGACGAGAGTGATCGCCTGGGCCTGGGCGCGGGCGGCGCCGGGTGCGGCCGGGGTGGCAGCGGCGGGTCCTGGGGGGAACCCGGCGATGCTGCCGGCTCCGATCAGGACGCCGGCTAGTACGCAGCTGAGGCGCTTGTGTGGTGACAAGGCCGACTCCTTCGCGTGGGGTTCCACGCATTTTGAAGTGGGCCGATGTCTCGGCGGGAGGTGTGCGCGGTGCCGCAGAGGCGACATGGCGCGATGTGGACAAGTTGTTTCAGGACAAAGACAGCGCGGCCACGCGGGCTTCTTCGAGGCTGGTGAAGCCCTCGAGGCGGTACGTCACCTGACCGTGCTCCCAGATCAGGGTGGGCGTGGCCAGGCGGGCGGTGGCGGTGCGCTCGGCGCCGGTGCGGTCGACGTAGGTCAGCGTGTGCGGGCCGGACAGCCAGATCGCCATGTCGCCGCCCATGTCGACCCACTGGGCGTCCCGGGCCTGCTTGAGGAAGGCGCCGGCCGAGCCGTCGAACTGGTCGAACCGGATGGCGCCGCCGTGGTAGAGCGCGCTGACCACCCGGGGCACGCCGTTGTCGTCGGGATCGGCCAATTCCACGCGCTCCGGCGGGCCGAGTGCGGCCGGCATCCGTACCGGGAAAGGCGCTTTCTGCTTGGCCACGTCGAGGGACACCGAGCCGGCGGAGGGAAGCGGGCTCGGACTGCTTTGCGGGGGCGCCGCGTTGTTCGAACGCTCCACCTCGATGCCGGCGATCCGCAGCACCGAGGCGACCGCGTCGACCACGGCGGCCCGCGCCGGCTCCACCGCGACAACAGTGACCGCGACCGCGGCCACGGCCGCCGCGAGCCAGACCCGCCACCGGCCGATTTCCTTGCGGGACAAGCGTTCCCGGACGGCCACGCGCTGGTCGGCCGGCTCGGGCACGGCCAGCCAGCTCTCCAGGTCGCGCAGCTCGTCGATCAGGTCGTCGTCGCGGTCAGTCACCAGGCACCTCCTCGGCCCGCAGGTGCTCACGCAACCGGGCCAAAGCCCGCGAGGTACGCGACTTCACCGTGCCCTTGGGGACGCCGAGCGCGGCCGCGGTCTCTTGCTCGCTCAGGTCGAGCAGGAAGCGGCAGACGAGCACGTCCTGATCGCGCCGGTCGAGCAGGCGCAACCGGCTGACCAGCCGCTCTCGTCGTTCGCGAGCCAGCACTGTGTCGGCCGGATCGGGCGCGTCGGGCAGCGGTTCGGAGGCCGCGGCCGCGCGCAGGGCCAGCCCGTCGCGGCGCCGGCGGGAGCGGTGCAGGTTGCGGGTTTCATTGGCCACGATCGCCAGCAGCCACGGGCGGAAGCCGGACTCGCCGCGGTAGCGCGACAACTGCCGGTACGCCTTCACCAACGCCTCCTGCACCACGTCGTCGGCGTCGTCGCCCGCGCCGAGCAGGACGGCGGCCCGATGGGCGGGCACGGTGTAGCGGGCGGCCAGGACCTCGTACGCCCCCAGGTCGCCGCCCCGCGCCCGGCTCACGGCCGTCGCGTCGTCCAGCTCGGTGTCCGCGCTCAACCGGCTCCTTCGTCCGCACCGACACTGCACTGACACCGGCCGTGGCGGAACGGTTCCCGGAACCCGATGCGAAGTTGTGGTGTCAGCAAGGCATGACCACACGCCGCTCGTTCCTGACGCTCTCCGGTGGGGTGCTCGCCGCCTCCGCCCTGGCCGCCTGCCGCGAAACGCAGGCGGCGGCCGCTCCCCTGTCGTCGTCGGTGCCCGACGTGGTGCTGGCGGGCAGCCGTACGGGGATTGTCCGGCTCACCGGCGGCGAGGTGCGCCCGATCGGCGCGCAGTCCGTGCTCAGCCGGGCCGGCGACGTCGCGTACGTGGTGAGCGACGCCGGGCTCGAGCGGGTGGACGCGGCGACCGGGGCATCCCTCCAGCAGCAACCGATCGGGGGTGGATGGATGCCCCGGGTGGTCGCCGAGTCGTCGGATCTGTGCGCGCTGCTGACTACGCCGCCGGGCGAGCCGCCGGCCGCGCGCGCGACGTCCGGCCTGCTGGTCGTGGGGGCCGGCCGCCGGCAGAAGTTCAACCTGCCGGGCTGCGTCGAGCCGGACGCCTTCACGTCAGACGGCACCGGTCTGTTCGTGCTCGACTGGTTGCCGGCCGACTTGCCGGACCATTACCGCGTACGGCTTCTGGACTTCAGCGACGGCAAGCTGCACCCGCTCTACACGCGCGACAAGACGCCCGTGCCGGAAGGCGCGGAAGAGCAGATGCAGGGCCGCGGGCGCCAGGCGGTGTATTCGAAGGATCGGCAGACGCTGTACACGCTTTACACGCACCAGCCCGAGCATCAGCACACGCGCAACCTGCTCAACGGCACGCGCAGTCACGTGCACGCCTTCGTCCATGTGCTGCACCTGGCCGAGCGATGGGCGTACTGCCTGGATCTGCCCGACCCGTTCGGGCGGGGGCCGGCCGAGGGGCACGCGCTGGCCGTCGACGGGACGCGGCTGGCCGTGCTGGACACGGCTTCCGGCTCGATCGCCCATGCGAACACCGAGACGCTGCAGATCGAGCGGGTGGCCCGAATCGCGGCCGGACACGGGCCGGCCGGTCTGGCCTACAGCCCGGACGCCCGGCTGTTCGCGGCGGACGGCAACACCGTGCATGTGTTCGATCGCACCGACCAGGCGCTGGCGACGTGGTTGCTGCCGTCGGCGGTGCGAGGGGTGCGGCTTAGTGCGGACGGGGCGCGGCTCTACGCCGGGAGCGAGAACGAGGTGGTCTGGCTGGACGCCGGCTCGGGTGTGCTCCGGGGCCGCGTACGGGTCGATGGGTTGACCGAGATACTTTCCGCCGGATGACCGGAAGTTTCGGTTGATCGCCTGTCACGAGCAACGGCCTCACCAGCCGATAAATCGTCGGAAGTTAATGGTTGACTCCGCCTGGACGCGCTCCCAAGATGGAGTCAATGACGACCGTCGATGGCGTCAGGGCTTCCACCGGTCCTCCGCCGTCGTCTCCCCCGACCGACGAAGGTGATCCCCCGTGATCCGTCCTCGATCCCTGATCCTCGCCACCGCGGCGGCGCTGCTGGCCGGCGCCGCCGCGGTCGCCCTCACTCCCCCGGCCCAGGCCGCGGCCAGTTGTGCCAACGGCTACGTCGGCCTGACGTACGACGACGGGCCCAACCCGAGCACCACCACCTCGCTGCTGAACGCGTTACGCAGCAACGGTTTGCGGGCCACCATGTTCAACACCGGCCAGAACGCGGCGGCCAATCCCGGCCTGGTGGCGGCGCAGGTGTCGGCCGGCATGTGGGTCGGCAACCACAGCTACACCCACCCCCACATGCTCACACTGAGCCAGTCGGCCATGTCGTCGGAGCTGTCGCGCACCCAGACGGCCATCCGCAACGGGGGCGGCGGCACCCCGACGATCTTCCGTCCCCCGTACGGCGAGACCAACGCGACGCTGCAGTCGGCCGCCTCGGCCCTCGGGCTGCGTACCGTGACCTGGGACGTCGACTCACAGGACTGGAACGGGGCCAGCACCGCCGCGATCGTGCAGGCCGCCTCCCGCCTCACCAACGGCCAGCTGATCCTGATGCACGACAACTACCAGACGACCATCTCGGCCATCCCGCAGATCGCGGCCGGCCTGGCCCAGCGCGGCCTGTGCGCCGGCATGATCTCGTCCTCGACCGGCCGGGCCGTGGCGCCCAGCGGCGGGTCCGGCCCGACCAACCCCACCACGCCGCCGCCCGGCAACGGCAGCTGCACCACCACGTACACCGCCGGGCAGCAGTGGCCGGACAGGTTCAACGGCTCGATCGCCGTGAACGGCAGCAGCAACTGGGTCGTCACCGTGACGCTGCGGGCGCCGCAGCGCGTCATCGCCAGCTGGAACGCGTCGATCAGCACGGACAGCAGCGGGCTGGTGCTGACCGCACGGCCCAACGGCAACGGCAACACGTTCGGCCTCACCATTCAGCACGGCGGTAACTGGACCTGGCCGTCGCTGAGCTGCCGGGTGGGCTGACGGGTCGAGCGTGGGGGTGCGCGTGCCGGCACCCCCACACTTGATCACCGGAGTGGCGTCTGTCCTTTCGTGTCCGATTCTCGTAGATTGGAGCGCATGGCAACGAACTCACTCCGCGGCGCTCTGCTGCGGTCGTTGCCGTTCCTGCTCCTGCTGCTGACGCTGGGCCTCGTGCGCATCGCGCCGGCTGCGGACTCCACTGCCGACGGTCGGTCCGACGAACTGGTCGAGGCCGAAGCCCGTACGTCGGCGCCGGTTGCCGACCGCACGCGGGCTCTCACCGCGCAGCGCACCGCCGGGGTTTCCGGCTCTCGCGCACCGCCTTTCCACACCGCCTGATCACGCGCTGACGGCCCTCGCGGCCGTGCCCGTGGTCGCTGCTTCCGCGCCCCCGGCTCACCTGTGTCCCGGCCCGCGCGGACCCGATCAGCCTTCGGCGGCGTGGCCCTGTCCGCGTTCCCGTCGGCGCCCAGCCCGACTTTCTCCCGAGCGGACAGGACTACCTGGCGATGAACAACGTTGTTGCGGAAATGCTGCTGACCACCCCGGCCCCGGCCGCCATCTGGGCCACCCTGTGGATCCTGACCCTGCCCGCCATGCTGCTGCTGGCCAGCCCGCGGGCCATGCGCAACCCCTGGCAGACGCTGCGCGAGACGGTCGGCTGGCTGCGCGACCGCACCGAGGAGCGCCGCGAACTGGCCCTCGAAGCCATCGCGGCCACCCAGTTCGCCGAGGAGGTGCGGGTCGCCGCCGACCGCGCCGCCCTGGCCGCCGACCGCTGGCAGGAGCGCTGGGAGCAGACGACCGACGAGGTGACCGACGCCTGGCAGGCCTGGCTGGACGCCGACGCCCGCCTGCGCACCCGCCGGGCCGGGGCCGTGTTCGGCACCCCGTGGAGCGCCCAGACCCCCACCGAGTACGCGGCCCGCGAACGCTTCCTGCACAAGGCCGTCCGCACCGCCGCCGACCAGGGCTGGCTGCCCGCCGCCGCCGTGGCCGACGCCCTGGCCGGCCGGGCCGGCTGGGACGCCCGCCTGCACCCGCTGGAGCAGGAACTGGTCGTCCTGCGCGCCGCCGCCGGCCACCTGCGCGACCACTACGAGCGCGCCGTGGCCGCCGAGCAGTCCGCCGCCCACGACGCCGAACTGGCCCGCCGCACCCGCGACAGCCTCCGCCAGGAGTCCTGGACGGCCACCGCCCGAGCCGCCGAACTGCGCCACCACCTGCCCGCCGAGCTGACCACCGCCGAGCCCGCGACCAAGCGCGCCCTCGCCGCCGCCTGGCGCTGACCCGCTCTGATCTCCGCAGCGGCGCTCCGATCCCACGGTGGGTCTCTGTTATTTGGGCCCGTAGAGGCCCGCTGAACGGGCCAGTGGCGGCCGCTCGCCGGCGTTAGCCTGCGGGGCATGGCAACGCACTGGACCATCGGCGCCGACGCCGCCGACCCGCACCGCCTGGCCGCCTTCTGGGCCGAGGCGCTGGGCTACATCGCCGAGCCCGGCTACGACGACCCCGACGGCGCCTCCCTCATCGACCCCGACGGCCGCGGCCCCGCGATCAGCTTCCTGCGGGTGCCCGAGCCCAAGACCGCCAAGAACCGCTTCCACATAGACATCCGAGTGGCCGGCGAACCCCCATGGAACATGCCCGAGCGCGAACAACTGATCCGAGCCAAGGTCGAAGCCCTCCGAGCGGCCGGCGCCACCGAACTAAGAGACGAGTTCTACGGCGACGACCTCGGCCACGTGGTCATGCTCGACCCCGAAGGCAACGAATTCTGCGTCGCCTGAAGGGGCGCCGAGCACGCCGGCTAGAGGGCCTGCGCGAGGTTCCATTCGTAGCGACGCCCCTCGGGTGAGGGGTCGGTCCAGACGATCACCCAGCCCCCGCCCTCACGCACCTCGGGCGAGCCGATCCGGCCGAACCGGTGCAGTTCCTCGACACTCGGCGCCTTGTCGCTTTTCGGGAAGACGAAGCGAACGGTCAGCTCGCTGAGAACGGAGTTGTCGCCGTTGCCGGCTGGGAGCCGGTCGTTCCAGACGAGGTGGTCGTAGCCACGCTTGCGCAGCGGCGCCCACAGTCCACGCGAGCAATAGCTGATCTGCCAGGTGAAAGGCTCGGTCAAACCCGGATCGAAGACCAGCCAGACGCGGGGCTTCTCGGTCGGCCGCAGCGGCAGAGGGGTGATTCCCCCGTTGGGCCGGTCCAGCGCCCATTTCAGTCCGATGTCGTCCAGGCCGATGATGCGGTCGTTGCCATAGGGCACGATCGGCCGGATCGCACGCTGGGTCACTCGTGGCTTCGGGGTGGTGCGGCGGCGCTCAAGGATCGTGTCGCCGTCGTCGTCCGCACCGATGGTGACAGTCAACTCGAGGCTTTCGGCGTAGATCGGCCCTTCCTGGTCGATGATCCGGTCGATCGCTTCGACGTAACGCTGGTGCGCGATCTGCTGGGCAGCCAGTTCCTGCCGCAGCTTCCCGCCGACGCGGACGTAACGCAGCAGCGAGTACCGGATGATCAGGTACAGCAGGCAGGCGGATCCGAGACCGGCGAGGATGAACCGGCCGACTCCGGTGGGCCAGCCGTACAACTGGGCCACGCCCGACCCCAGCCCGACCACCAGCGCCACGAAGCCGATGAATTCCTGTAGCAGCTTCCGCACGTGCGGCTCCCACGGATCTCTGGATCACCCATGGTGCCGAATACGCCATCTCGCCCGCATCACTCGCGACGGTGATTGTGCGCCGCACAACCGGCATGGCCAAGATATTCACGTGCTCATCGTTGTGATCTCGAATCGTGGCGTCGCATCCTTGCGGTGGACATTGAATTGACTCAGATCTTTGGAGTCGACGGATCACCGGAGGGTGGAGATCCACATGCCGCGACTGTCGAACGGCCGTTCGCCACAATCAGCCGACGGCGGCGAAGGCGGGAGCTTCATGCACAGTTTGTTCGCGGCGCCGAGCGCCATCTCGGAGAAACTGACCGACGCCGGCCTGCTCGCCGTCACCCTGTCCTTGTCGGCGGTCCTGGTAGTCATGGTGGCCGCCGCCGTGGCTGTGTAGCCGGGCGGAAAGCAGCGAAGCCGCCCATCGGGGCGGCTTCAGAGCGGGCGGATCACATGCGCTCAGCGGAAATTGCCGCCCTCGCCGCCGTGCCGGACATCAGTCGAAGTCGCCATGACAAGATCCTTCTCTCGATTCGGTCACGCCATTTCCCGCAGTGGTGAAAATGGCGCCACGGGAGGCTACCGGATGCCCAACGAATGGTCGCGCATCACCGATGTCACCCGGACAGGCCGAATCTACTGACCGAACAGCCGGGCTGCAGGCGAACCTGCGACCCGGCCGCTTCCGTGGTCTTTGTCAGGGGCGGGTGAGCAGGCAGCCGGACTTGTTGAGGTCGATCGTGCGGGTCGAGGTCAGGCACGTGGTGAACCAGTAGGTCTGTTCGCCGTAGCTTTGGCCCTGGTAGGCCCTTGTCGTGCCGTCGGCGGCTACCTCGCAGGGGTTGTTCAGGGTGCACATCTGGCCGTCGTCGTTGCCGGTGTTGTTGATTCCTACGATCTGGTTGGTCGCGGCGTTGAGGATCGGGGAGCCGGACGTGCCGTGGATGGTGTCGCAGGCGGTGTCGTAGCGGATCGAGTCGCGCCACGTCCATTCGCCCTCGCGCAGCTGGGGGACGAAGCTGTCGATCTTGCAGTTCCAGATCCGCTTCCAGTAGCTGGACGGGATGCCGATGCTGATGCCGGCGGCCGGGCGGCTGCTCGCGATGGTCAATGCGGTCGCCCCGTACCGGCTCGACAGCGTCGCGTAGGTGCTGGTGAGGCGGTACAGCGCCACGTCGGTGCCGGTCATCGTGGCGTAGAGGACGCGGTCGGCGCGGACCGTGCCGAGGCTGCCGCCGCTGCTGTTGAGCAGGGAGCCGGACCGGCTGGAGGTGCGGTTCTGCAGCACCTGGCCGGCGCTGAGGAAGCCGCCCTCGTAGCAGTGCCCGTTGGTCAGCATCATCGCCCGGTCACTGCTGACCGAGGACGGGTACCGCACGAGCGAGGCCGAGCAGTTGTTCAACGCGATGGTGGACGCCAGCGTGGTGGCGGCGACCGCCTGGGCGGGGGCCGGCCCGGCCACGACGCCGGTGATGGCGGCGGCGGTGGCGGCGGCGAGGGCGAAAGCACGTCGTAAGCGCATGGTTCGCACAGTGGCACCGCGCATTTAGGCCTGTCAATCTATAGCGCCCGGGTCATATCCCCCGGCCGGTCCGTTGTGCACGGACGCGGACCGGGCCAGGATGAGCCCCATGGGCACCGCGAGGAAGTTCAACCGGATCCTGCATTCCGAGCTTGACGTGCACGCGGCCTGGGTGCCCGTGACCAACACGTTCGCGCTGGGCGACTACGGCGTCTTCAGCGACGGTGTCTTCGTCAAGATGGGCAACATCGCCGAGCACGGGATCACCTTTTCGACCGCCTCGGGCGCGCCGGCCCGATTGCGGTTCCGGTCCGACGGCGTACGCGTGACGAAGTTCGTGGCCGGCGCCGAGGTGCCCAATATTCCGCAGGTCGACCTGGAAGCGTCGATCCGCATCGAATTCTCCACCGCGGATTCGTTCTACGTCGACGCCCCGGTGCTCTCGGTCGAGTCGATCGAGGACGTGGCCCGGGTCGGCGCCGCCCTGCGCGAGGTCGAGGGGTGGCGCCGGAAGTACAAGGTGGTCTTCTCGACGTACACGGGCCAGGGTTGCACCGTCATCTCGTCGCGCAAGGCCAACTCGACCTTCGAGCTGAGCGCCACCGCCGACGTCCTGCACCTGCTCGAGCTGGGCAAGGCGAACGGCGGCATCACGCTGTCCGGCGAGTCGGCGGCCGGGCTGGAGGTCATCGGGGCGACCGGCGTCGTCGGGCTGCGCCTGTTCAAGCTGCGCCTGTTCACCGGCAGCACCGACATCCTGCGCGACCAGGAGAAGGGCGACCTGATCGAGTACGAGGACGAGGGCGACCCGGAGGACGACCTCTGACATGCGGTCCGACCTGATCGAGTTCTTCCGCTTCGACGACCAGGACTCGGGCATGCTGCGGCGCGGCGACCGGTTCCTGCGGGCCCGCGGCAACGAGCCGGTCACCGAGGTCGAGATCCCGATCCAGCACCGCGACTTCCTGCGCCGCCTGGACCAGCTGCGGTACCAGGTGCAGCACGACTCCGACCGCCGGGACGAGGCCCTGCGGGCGCTGGCCGAGGTGGTCACCCAGGTGCTCGGGGTGTGCGCGACGCCGGACGAGCCGACCCAGATCGACCTGGTGACCAATGCGGCCGAGCTCAGTGCCCTGCCGTTTGAGCTGGCCCACGACGCCGACGACCGGCCGGTGTTCGCGGTGTCCGAGCCGCCTTTGGTGCTCACCAGGCGGGTGCGCACCGGCACGCACGGCACCCGCCACGTCTGGTGGTCCACGCCGCGCGTGCTGTTCGCGGCGGCCTCTCTGCCGGGGGCGGGCGAGCCGGTGCCGATCGAGCCGCACCGGGCCGCGCTGCGTGACGCGCTCAAGCCGTGGAGCGAGCCCCTGCCGGTCGAGGGCATGAACGACGCGGTCCGCGACAACCGCCGCGTGCTGACCACTCTGGAACGGGCGAGCCTGGGCCGTATCCGGTCGGCTGCGCTGGCCGCGGCGGCCGAGGGCCGGCCCTACACGCATCTGCACGTGCTGGCCCACGGCTGCGACGTCGGCGACCAGTTCGAGCCCGCGTTCGGCGTCGCGCTGTTCGCCGACGACGGCAAGAGCCGGGCCGCGGTCACCCCGGACGAGCTGCGGGCGGTGATCCAGTCGATCGAGCCGGGTCCGGTGGTGGTCACGCTGGCAGTGTGCGACGGCGGCAACGAGTCGAACAGCGTGACCGGCGGCGGCAGCCTGGCTCACGAGTTGCACCGGTCGGGCGTACCCGTCGTCCTTGCTTCGCAGTTTCCGCTCACCTTCGCCGGTTCGACGACGTTCGCCCGGCAGTTCTACGGCGACCTGCTGGCCGGCGGCGACGTGCGCACGGCGCTGCACAAGACCCGCTCCCGGCTGCACCACGAGGGCGCGGACTCCAAGCACGACTGGGCCAGTCTGGTCGCGTACGTGCAATTGCCCGAGGACTACCAGGACAGGCTGTACGAGGTGGCCATGCAGGCCGAGATGGCCTCGCTGCGCACCGCCCAGCTGTGGTCGGACAGGCTGATCAGGGAGGGCATCACCGACGAGGCCGCGTTCGAGACGGTGGCCGAGCAGCTGCGGTCGCGGATCGCCTCGCTGACCCGCTACGTCGAGGGCCCGGTGGCCGAGCCGGCCGAGGCGGCCCGGCTGGAGAACATCGGCGTCCTCGGCAGCGCCCAGAAACGCTACGCCGAGCTCTCGTTCCACCGCGGTGACCCGGAAGCCGCCCGCGCCGCCCTGCACGAGGCGCACCGCTGGTACCGGCGCGGCTTCACCCGCAGCCTCTCGCACCATTGGCACGGCGTGCAGTCCCTGTCGACCGAGGCGGTGCTCACCGGCGGCATCGAGAGGCCGGGCCAGTGGTACGCCGCGGTGGAGGCCGCCGAGTCCGATGACGACGACGTCTACGCCCCCGGCTCGCTGGCCGAGCTCTGCCTGCTGGCCCCGCTGGCCGGGTTGCCTCCGGCGCTGGAGCAGGCTGAATTGCGGCTGGCCGAGCTGGTGGCCGGGGCCGGCCCGATCCCGGTCGACTCCACCCGCCGCCAGCTCACCCGCTACGTCCGCTGGTGGACGCGGGGGCACGGCTACTTCCCGGGCTACGCCGGGGGCGATCTGGCCGCCGGGGCGTCGCGGCTGCTCGAGCGGCTCAGGGCGTTGCCGGCACCATCCAGTCCAGCACCGGAGTTCCCTGAAGAGTCACCAGAACGCACATGACCAGCAGCAGGGCGACGCTCCAGCCGACCACCCGGCGGAAGATGTCGCCCTCCTTGCCCGCCATGCCGACGGCCGAGGCGGCGATGGCCAGGTTCTGCGGGCTGATCATCTTGCCCAGGACGCCGCCGGACGAGTTGGCCGCGGCCAGCAGCACCGGGTCCAGGCCGGCGTCGGCCGCGGTCTGCACCTGCAGCGCTCCGAACAGCGCGTTGGCCGAGGTGTCGGAGCCGGTCACGGCCACGCCGATCCAGCCCAGGATCGAGGACAGGAAGACGAAGAAGCCGCCCGCCTGGGCCAGGAACTCGCCGAGCGTGTTGGTCTGACCGGACTGGTTCAGCACGTAGGCGAGGGCCAGGACGGCCATCACCGTGACGATCGCGTGCCGCAGTTCGACGTACGTCCTTCCGTACGCGCGCAAGGCTTCTCGCGCCCCGACGCGCAGGAGGACCGCGGTTATCAGGCCGGCCAGAATCATCAACGTGCCCGCGGCGGGCAGCCAGCCGAGGGTGAACGTGGTCGAGGCCAGGGGTTTGCCGTTGGCGCCGAGCACGTCGAGCCCGGGCCACCCGAACGACACCGTCCAGGGCGCCTCGGCCAGCGCCGCCTTGATCGGCCCCAGGTTGGCGATCGAGAAAATCACAATAATTACCAGGTACGGCGCATAGGCACGGGCCACTTCGGCCCGGGTGTCCCGCTTCTCGGCCACCGCCACGGCCGAACCCGACGCCGGCGCCGGCCGTTCCCCTGTGGACAGATTGGGCGACTCGACCGGGCGCCACCGCCGCAACAGCAGCATCACGGCCGCCGCGGCCAGCAGCGCGGCGATGATGTCGGTCAGCGGCACCGAGATGTAGTTCGACGCCACGAACTGGGCGCCGGCGAAGACCACCCCGGCCACCAGCGCCACCGGCCAGGTCTGCTTCACGCCGCGCTTGCCGTCGATCACGGCCACCAGCACCAGCGGCACCACCACGGCCAGCACCGGCGTCTGCCGGCCGACCATCGCGCCCAGCGTGTCGGGGTTGAGCCGGGGGTCGTCGGCCGCGCCCGATGTCACCGTGCCCAGCGTGGTGATCGGGGTGGCCAATGCGCCGAACGCGACCGGCGCGGTGTTCGCGATGAGGGCCACCGCGGCGGCCTGGATGGGGCGGAAGCCCAGGGCCATCAGCATCACCACGGTCACGGCGACCGGCGTGCCGAAACCGGCCAGCGCCTCGAGCAGCGCGCCGAAGCAGAAGGCGACGATCACGGCCTGGATCCGCATGTCCGGGCTGACCCGTTCCATCGAGCGGCGCAGCACGTCGAAGTGGCCGCTGACCACGGTCAGGTTGTAGACCCAGATCGCGTTGATCACGATCCACAGGATCGGGAAGAAGCCGAACGCGGCGCCCTCCGTGGCCGACAGCACCGCCTGCCCCACCGGCATGGCGTAGACCGCCACGGCCACCACGAGGGCCACCAGCAGCGAGATCACCCCGGCCAGCCAGGCCCGCATGCGCACGACGCCGAGCAGCACGAACAGCGTCAGCAGGGGCAGCACGGCGAAGACGGCGGAGACCGCCACCGAGTCGCCGACCGGGTCCGTCACGATCCGGAACTGATCAAACATGATCGCCATCCATAAATATCGATGGAGTGTCATCGTCCACCCGTTGCCGCGCCGCCGCATCCCGAGCCTCAGATGCCGCCGAATGCGGAAAGAGCTCACTTTCGGCGCATTTCGCTAGTACGGTCGGGGAGCGTGAGACCAGGGCGCCCACCCGCCGCGACGCCGGTCCGTGACCTCCATGACGAGCTGGAGGAACAGGTCCGGGAGCTCGACGCGTTCGCGTATTCGGTCTCGCACGACCTGCGCGCGCCGCTGCGCAGCCTCGAGGGGTTCAGTCAGATCCTGCTCGAGGAGCACGCGGCCGGCCTGGACGACGAGGGCCGGCGCTACCTCGAGCGCATCCGGGCCAACGTCGAACGGATGACCGAGATGATGGACGCCCTGCTGGAGCTGTCGCGGGCGGCCCGGTCGCAGTTGCGGCGGGAGCGGACGGACCTGAGCGCCCTGGCCCGCGAGGTGGCCGCCGACCTGACCGCCACCGACCCGGGCCGGCCGGTGCGCTTCGCCGTCGCGGACGGGCTGGTGGCGCCGGGCGACCCGAACCTGATCCGGATAGTGCTGCAGAACCTGCTCGGCAACGCGTACAAGTTCACCGCCCAGCGGCCGGACGCGCTGATCGAGGTGTTCGCCGAGCGGCAGGACGGCGTCGACGTCTACGTGGTGCGCGACAACGGCGCCGGCTTCGAGACGCGGCACGCGCACCGCATGTTCGACCCGTTCCAGCGGCTGCACCCGGCCAGCGAGTTCGAGGGCACCGGGGTCGGCCTGGCCATCGTGCGGCGGATCGTGGCCCGGCACGGCGGTCAGATCGGCGCCACGGGTGAGCCCGGCCAGGGCGCGCAGGTGCGGTTCAGCCTGGCCCCGGGCCCGGCCGGCTGGGAGCTGCGATGACGACGGACGAGATCGCGGTGCTCGTGGTCGACGACAACGACGACGACGCGGTGCTGATCGGTCATTCGCTGACCCGGGCCGGTCTGCCCGTGCGGGTCACCCGGGCCGAAACCACCGAGGAAGTGACGGCCGCGCTCACCGGCCTGAAGGTCGACGTGGTGATCTGCGATTACAACCTTCCCGGCGTACGGGCGGAAGATGTGCTCGCCCAGGTCGGTGCGCACGACGCGGACCTGCCGTTCGTCCTCGTCTCCGGCCAGGTCGGCGAGGAGACGGCGGCCGATCTGATGCGGGCCGGGGCGCGCGACTTCGTCCTGAAGGACCGCCTGACCCGGCTCGCCCCCGCCGTACAACGGGAATTGCACGAAGCGGCCGAGCGCCGCCGTCACCGCCGCATCGAACAGCAGCTGCGTCAGGCCGAGCGGCTCGATTCGCTGGGGCAGCTGGCGGGCGGCATCGCGCACGACTTCAACAACATCCTCGCGGTGATCTCGGGCTACGCCGCGATGCTGACCGAGGAGCTGGGGCCCGGTCACGAGCTGCACGCCGACGCGGTGGCCATCGAGCAGGCGGCGGCCCGGGGCAGCGGGCTGACCCGGCAGCTGCTCATCTTCAGCGGGCTCGAACCGTCCCGCCCCGAACTGCTCGACCTGAACGCCGTGGCCACCGACATGCAGCGGGTGCTGAGCCGCACGCTGGGCGACGACGTCGAGCTGACGATGATGCTGTCGCTGAGCGTGCCGCGCATCCTGATCGACCGCAGCAAGCTGGAACAGGTCATCATGAACGCCGCGATGAACGCCCGCGCGGCTATGCCCTCGTGCGGGCGGCTCACGCTGAGGACCGAGGTGGTGCGCGAGAGCGGCCAGGTCTGCCTGTCCATCACGGACAACGGCTGCGGCATGTCGCCCGAGGTGGCGGCGCGGGCCTTCGAACCCTTCTTCACCACCAAGGGCCGGGGGCGCGGCACGGGTCTGGGGCTGGCCACCGCGTACGGCGTGATCGCCGAGGCCAACGGCACGATCACCCTCGACTCGCACGAGGGCGCGGGCACGACGTTGCGCATCTGCCTGCCCCCGGCCGAGGTCGCGGCACCCGCGTCGACACTGGTGAAGCGTCCGGCGGCGGCGTCGGGCCGGGTGCTGGTGGTCGAGGACGAGGACGGCGTACGCGACATCGTGTGCCGCATCCTGCGCAGGGCCGGCTACGAGGTGCACGCGGCCGCCGACCCGGCCGAGGCCCTGCGGCTGGTCCGCGAGCAGCACCTGACGATGGACGCCCTGCTGACCGACATCATCATGCCCGGCATGTCCGGCACCCAGCTGGCCGCCGAGCTGCGCCGCACCCGCCCCGACCTGCCGGTGCTGTTCATGTCCGGCTACACGAGCGGCCCGGCCCCGGGCGGCCAGGCGCTACCGCCCGACGCTCCCCTGCTGCACAAGCCCTTCCAGACCGAGAACCTGCTCAACGCCCTGCACGCCGTCCTGCCCTAAGCGATGCGCAGGGCGTCGAGCTCGTCGAGGGCCCGATGGCCGCGCTCGATAACCTCGGGAGCGAGATGGTTGTCTCCGTTACGGATGGAGACCTCGAGCATGTGGAGGATCTGGGCCGCGGCAAGCACCGCCGCCCCCTCCCATCCGACCAGGGCGAGGATTCTTGTCCAGAGCTGCCTGCGAGTAACGTCCAGCGAATCCTGGAAGGTGTTCCACGCGAGGGTGGTCAGATCGGTCGCCCGTGTGCCACTGCCCGCGTTCCCGATGTCCACGACCGCCACCACGACTCCGTCGCGGACCAGGACGTTGCCGGGGTTGAGATCGGCATGGACCATGTCCGGCGCCTCCGGTGGTGGCGGGACGCCGGCACACCTGAGCCGCAGGCGGTCGACCAAGGCCGACACCGCGGAGGAATGCGCGGGGAGCCGGGCCACGGACCGGCGGAGAGATGACTGCTCCGGCGTCTCGGTGACATCGGCCGATTCCTGGCCGGTGGCGACCCGCCAGGCGTACGACCAATGGTCGTAGGGCTCGGAAGCCTGGCCGGCCTGGAGTTCGACGATCGGAATCAGCTGCTCGACGAGGGACGGCGTGAGCTCGGGCGCGGGCTTCGCGTCGACGAAGTCCATCAGATGCCAGACATGAGTGGCCGTGGCTCCTGCTCCGAGCCAGGCCGGGGTGGGGTAGCCGCACCGGCGCATGTGCTCGACCACTCGCTGGGCTCGCAGGGTCTCGTCCAGGTGGGTGGGGTGTGCCCGTGGCACCGCCTTGAGCACTGCGTGCGCCCGGCCGGCCAGCTGAACGCGCATGGCGCCGCCGTTGACGCCTCCCTGGAGGGGGCCGAGCAGGGTGACCTCCGCCCCGACCACGCCGGCCACGTCGTTCAGGACGTCAGGCGGCGGCTCGGGACGGGCGCTCCGGCTCATGGGCCTCAGGACTGGGGCTGGGCGAAGCGGAGGACGTTGCCGGTGGGGTCGACCACCTCGAAGGTGGGGCCGCCGGGTGAGTCAGGCTCGATCTCGTGCGGGAGGTGGCCGCCCGCCTTCTCGGCGAACTCTTTGTGCAGGCCGTAGACGTCGGTGACCGGGATCCACACGACGCTGTTGGGTGTGCCGTCGCCTCGGTGCTCGGACAGGTGGAACACCGTCTGCGCGCGGGAGACCTGCACGTACAGGGGAAGGCCGGGGGCGAAGCGGTGCTCCCAGTCGACCTCGAAGCCCAGCCGGTCGACGTAGAACGGCAGGGCGGCTGCCATCGACTCGACCCGCAGCACGGGGATTCCTGGTCCGATCTCCATCTCTGCCCGCCTTTCCGGTCGCGGTTCCTAACTGCGCAGCGTAAGCGCGGGACGCCACTGGCCGGTGTGGTCGCGGTAGAGGGGCACGGCGGTTCGTTCCGGGGGCGGGGTGTAGGTCAGCAGCAGCATGAGGGCCACGCCGAGGGTCAGCACCGCGGCACCGGCCAGGGCCAGGCGGGCGGCGTCGGGGCCGGTCACCGGGAAGTGGCCGGGAGTGCCACCCGGGTCGTCGGCCGGGATGACCACGGTGGAGGGGGCGTGGGCCTGGGCCGGCCGGGGCCGGGACTCGACGTCGCCGGTCACCCGGGCCTCATAGGTGCGGTGGCCGCGCGCGATGTCGTCCGCCGTCAGGTGGTACGGCTCGGACACGCAGGTGGCCTGGGCGCCGGGGGCGAGACGGGTCGGGTCGCAGGTGACCTTGGCCGGGATGCCGTCCACCCGCACGTTGACCAGTGTGGCGTTGCCGGTGTTGGTGACCCGGACGGTCGAGACCACGTCGTCGCGGATGCTCAGCACGCCGTTGCCGTCCCGGTCGGCCCAAGTGGCGGTCTGGGCGGCGGTCATCCGGGGCCGCAGGGCGACGGGCGGCACCGACACCGAGGCCGGCCCGAAGGTGAGACGCCGGCCCGCCCCCGTCGCCGACGCGGTGGCGGCGAACGTCAACGGCTTGGCCTTGTCTACGTCGGTTTGCCGTACGGGATAGGAGGCGTCGGCCGGGCAGGTGGCAGCGGCGCCCGGCACCAGCGCGGTGATCGGGCACGTCGCCGAGGGAACGGTCACCGCCGTGAGGGTCACGTTGCCGGTGTTGGTGAGGCGATATGACACCTCGACGGTGTCCCCGGCCGCGACCCCGGATCGGTGGCCCGGCGGCGTGACCGTGGCGGCGGCGACGATCCGCAGCGCCGGCGTGGCCTTCTGAAGCGGGACGGCCACCGTGAACGGCCCGAACCCGTTCACCGAGACGGATTCGACCAGTGGCCCGTCGGCATCCACATCGGACTGGCGAACGGTGACTTCGGCGCCGCCGGTGCATGTCATCGTGGCCCGCACGGCCAGTGTGGTGGCCGGGCACCGGGCCGTCCCGGACCGGACGGCCGTGACGACGATGCCGGTGGCAGTGCGGTTGCCCGAGTTCACCACCTCGAACGTGTAGGCGATCGTGTCGCCGGCCCGGGCCGCGTACTGGCGGGCCACCGGACTGACCTTCGCCACCCCGTTGACTGTGAGCGAGGGGGCGGCGGCGAGCACGGCGACCGCGGCGGTGGCCGGGCCGAAGGTGACCACCGCGCCGCCGGGCAGCCGGCCCGACACGTAGGCGTCGGTGGTGATCGCCTCGCCCGCGTCGACATCGACCTGGCGCACCTCGTAGGTCGCCGGCGAGGCGCAGGACGTCGACGCCCCCGGAGCCAGGGTGCCGGCAGTGCAGGCGGCTGGGCCCAGGGTGTCGTCGTCGACCGTGATGTCCCGCATCGTCACCCGGCCGGTGTTGCGTACCCGGTAGGAATAGCCGATCTGGTCGCCCGCCTCGACCGCCGTCGTGTGGGCGGCGGGCGTCACGACCGGCGTCACGGTGAGCACGAGCGACCCGCCGGCCGAGGCCAGCGGCAGGCTCGCGGTCGCCGTGTCGTACGCGCGGGATACCGGGTCGGCCGGCGCCCGCCCCAGCACCCGCGCGGTCGAGGCGATGGTCCCGCCCGCGTCCACGTCGTCCTGGGTGATCACGTAGGCGGAGGCACCGGCACAGGTCATCGCCACCGCGGGCGCGACGGCCGCGGCCGGGCAGGTGGCCACGCCGAGGCGCGAGTCGTTCACCGTCACTTCGCTCATGGTCACGTTGCCGGTGTTGCGCACCGTGTAGGCGTAGGTGATCCGGTCGCCCAGCGTGAGCCCGCGCGACGGCGCCGACGGCGTGATCGTCACGCGCAGAGCGGGATCGGCCGGAACCACCGGCACGCGCGCGGAATGCTCGGCCGTGGTCCGCGGACTGCCCGGAGTGACGCCGTGCCCCTCGACCAGCACGTCGTTGATGATCAGCACGCCGGCGTCGATGTCGTCCTGGGTGACCTGGTAGTCGCCGGCCGAGGTGCAGACGACGGCCGCGCCGACGGCGAGCGCGGTCACCGGGCAGGCGATGGTCGCGATCATCTCGTCGGTGACGAGCAGACGGTCGACGGTGACGTTGCCCCGGTTGGTGATCTCGTACCGGTAGGCGATGCGGTCGCCGGCCGCGACCGGGCCGGTGGGGTCGGCCGTGACCCGCACGGTCAGGGCAGGCGCGGGCGCGGCGACTTTGACGTCGGCGCCGAACGGTCCGTACGAGCGGGGCGTGGGCGACCCGGCCGGCCGCGCGGTCACGGTGGCCGCGTCGGTCACCGCTCCCCCGGCGTCGAGGTCGGCCTGGCGTACGACGTACCCCGACACCGACGTGCAGGTCATCGTGTCGCCGATGGCCAGCGTGGTCGCCGGGCACGAGACACCGCCGCCCAGGGTGTCGCTGAGCCCGAGGAACTCCATGGCCACGTTGCCGTTGTTGACCACCGTGTACCGGTAGTCGATCGTGTCGCCGGCCGCGGCCGCGTTCTGCCGGCTCGGGGCGCTGACCGTGGGCGTGACCAGGACGACCAGCGACGGCCAGGCGGCGGCCAGCGGCACTCCCGCGGTCACCTGGGCGTACTGCACCGGGCCGGTGGTCGTCGCGTTCCCGGCGGTGGCGGTCGCGACGTCGGTGATCGGGTTCCCGGCAGTCACGTCGGCCGAGGTCACCACGTACGAACCGGCGGTGCAGGTGGTCGTGGTGCCGGGCCCCAGGGTGGTCGTGCCGCAGGCGCCGGGGCCGCCGCGGGTGCCGATGACGGCCAGGCCGGTCATCTCGAGGTTGCCGGTGTTGGTGACGCGGTAGCCGTACGTGATGGTGTCGCCCGCACCCGCCCCGGCGGCCGACGCGGGCACGACGGCCGTGGTGACTTCCAGGTGGAGCGCGGGCGCGGCCGGGTCGGCGGTGACCGTGGCGGTGTCGCTGTCGTTGGACGGCTCCGGGTCGATGCTGCCGGAGGAGACGAGCCGGCTCGTGTTCCTCAGGGTGCCGGCGCCCTCGGCCTCACCGGCCACGTCGAGCTGCTCGGGTGGCTCCCGCCGCGAGCGACCCGAGCCGCCACACGCCGGCCGGATCGTACGAGCCGGCGGTCGCCGTGCCCGCCGTCAGCAGCAATCCGGCCGAAGGCTCCTCGCGCGTCACGACCGCGTCGGCGTCGGACGGGCCAAGGTTCTCGACGGTGACGCGGAAGGCCACGGAATCGGTCTGCACCACCGACGGCGTCGAGGTCGTCTTCGTGATTCTCAGATCGGCCCGGTGTTCGACAGTGGCCGTGGTGGTCACGCTGTCGTTCGACGCGTCCGGGTCCGGCGCCGAGGACGAGACCGACGCCGTACGGGCGAAGCTGGATCCCGCATAGCCCGGCGGCAGCACGACGTCGCCGAAGGTCACCGTCCACGCCGCCGAGCGGGCCAGCGCGGACAGCGTGCAGAGGTAGAGGCCGCCGTCCGGACTGATTCCGCCGGGGCTGCCGGTGCCCTGGTACGCGCACGACCCGCCGGACGGGCTCGCGGCCGGGATGCGCCGACCGGCCGGGACGGGCTGGCGCAGCGCCACGCCGTCGGCCCGGGTGGGCCCGGCGTTGGTGACGGTCACGACCCCCCGTACGGAACGACCGGCGACCAGGACGGCGCCGCCGCCCGCGTTCGTCAGCGTCTGCGCGACGGCCAGATCGGCCTTCAGCACGATCGTGAAGGTGACCGTGTCGGTGTCGTTGGCCGCCCGGTCGTCGGTGGTCGGCGAGATGACTGTCGTGCTGGCCTGCTGCACACCCGCCGCCGCATCGGCCCCGACCACCGCGTCGCCCTGGATCCTCACCACGGCCCCGGCCGGCAGCGCGGGCAGGGTGCAGGCCGTCGGTGTGCAGTACGGGTTGCTCGGCCGCACGATCGTGAAGCCGGGCGGGACGACGGTGTTGAACGAGACGTTGGTGGCCGTCGACGGTCCGTTGTTCGTGACGACCAGCGTGAACGGCACGGTGTCGCCGGGCGAGGCCGTGTTCGCGGCGAGGCTGAGCGCGACACCGACGTCGGCCACCGAGGTGCCCGCCGACTGCACCGAGTAATTGTTGTTGCCCACCACGGGATCCGGTGTGGCCGCACTGACTGACACAGCGTTGTTGATCGCTCCGGTGCCGCCGGGGTCGAGTTTCACCACGATCGTCACCGTCTGGCTCGTGCCGGGATCGGTGTCGGGCAGCGAGCATTCGACAGTGCCGGTCGAGCCGAGGGCGCAACTGCCGTCGGTGGTGGCGCTGACGTACGTGGATCCGGTGGCGATCGGGTCGGTGAGCACGATCGTGCGGGCGAGCGACGGGCCGGCGTTGGTGACGGTGGCGGTGTAGGTGACCGTGCCGCCGGCCACCGGCGTCGGCGGCGAATAGGCCAGGGTCACGCCGAGGTCGGCTTGGGTGACGACCGCAGCGCTGACCGAGGCCGCGTTGTCGGCCTGATTCAGCTCGTACGTCGTACTCGCGACCGAGGCCGTCAGGGTGGCCTGCGCGCCGGGGGTGGCGCCGGCCGGCACGTCGCCCGCCACGGCCATCGTCGCCGTGGCGCCGGAAGCCAGCGATCCGACGGTGCACACGGCGGTCGACCCGCTCACCGTGCAACTGCCCTGGGGCGTGCTCGCGGTGACGTTCGTGATGCCGGGCGGCACCTGGGCGGTCACCTGCACCCCGGTGGCGGCGCTGGGCCCGGCGTTGCTGACCGTCAGATTCGTGATGGCGCGGCGGCCCGCCACCACGCCCGGGCTCGCGACGACGGCGGCGACGGACAGGTCGGCCGCGGCAGCGACGGCCGTCGTGACGGTGTTCGAGATCGAGGCCAGCCGGCTGCCGCTGATGTCGTCGGTGTAGGCCGAGCGGGCGTCGGCGCTGATCGTCGAGGCGGCCGCGGCCGAGGTCACCCGGGCCTGATAGGTGAACGAGCGGCTCTCCCCGACCGGGATGGCGCCGCCGGCGATTGAGCCCGCGCCCACTCCGCCGCGCACGGTGACCGTACGGGAAGAAGCGTCGTACTCCCCGGTGTCGCTGTCCGCCGCGTCGGTGACCGTGCTGCTCGTCGCCCCGTTGACCGACCGGATCGAGCCGGGAACGAAGGTCAGGCCGGCCGGCAGGTCGTCGCTGAGCACGCTGAGCCGGGCCGGGTTGCCGCCGTCGTTGCGGGCGGTGACGGTGTACGTCAGCACGTCGCCCACGTTGGCCGCGGCGCTCGAGACGGCGGTGGTGGTGACCAGGCAGGGCGCGGTGCCGAAGGAGATGCCGTCGAGGAAGTTGCCGTAGGTCGGCTTGTTCTGCGCGGCCGAGACCGACTCGAACGCAAACCGGGTGGTGGTCTGCCCGGCCGGCACGGTGTAGGTGCCCGAGTACGTGCCCCAGGCCTGGCCGTCGGAGATCTGCCGCTGCTGGACGAGCGTGCCGCCGGGCGGACCGATGTTCACCGCCATGACGTCGACGCCGAGGCGGCCCCGGTGCTTGAGTTCCCACCGCAACGGCTGGCCGGGTGTGGTGGCCACGTCCTGATACAGCGTCGAGACGAAGTTGGCGTTCAGCTCGACGAACTGGGACCGCGAGCCGGCGTTGACGTCCATCCGGACCTCGCGCCACAGCTCGAACACCTTGTCCGGCGCGGTGGTCTTCCAGCCCGGCATGTTGCCCTCGCTGATCAGCGACATCGACGCCGCGTTGATCACCGGCAGCTCGAAGTCGCCGTTGACCAGGGCCACCGCGGCCGGGCAGACGGTGGCCGCGGTCGCCTCGGGCCGCAGACCCGGCAGCGTCACCGGAAGCAGCAGGCACGTCGCGGTGAGCACGACGAGAGCCGCGACGCGGGCGAAGAAGCCGGACACCCCTCGAAAGATATGCCGGAAAAGGTGAGCTTACGTCGTATTTGAGGTTATTCCGGCCGGGCCGGTGCCGGATGCTCATCCCACGGCCGAATGCTGTCCATCTGGCCTGCCTAGCGTCACCGGCGTGCGGTTCGCTGAGTATCTGCTGCTCTTCTTCGGGCTCGTCGGGATCTACATTGCGGTCGACGTGCCGGGCGGGCCGATTCCTGTGCTGCTGGTGGCGGGGGCGCTGATCGTCGTCTACCTGCGGCGGCAGAAGGTCGGGCTGGCCGGGCCGCGGGACTTCCGGGGCGTGGTGGGGCTGTGGGCGGTCGTCTCGGTGCTGACCGTGGCCGCCATGGCCCTGTTCGACCGGGACAACCTGTTCGTGCTGCCGCGCGAGAACCCGGGGCTGTGGCTATTGATCATCGTGTTCTATCCGCTGGTGTCGGTCTATCCGCAGGAGCTGCTGTACCGCGCCTTCCTGCTGCACCGGTATCGCGACGTGTTCGGCAGCGGCAAGCGGGCCGCGGCGGCGAGCGCGGTGGCCTTCGGCTTCGCGCATCTGCTGTTCGGCAACGTGATCGCCGTCGTCGCCACCGTCATCGGCGGCTGGCTCTTCGCGCGGCGCTATCAGAAGACGGGGTCACTGCTGGTGGTGTCGGTCGAGCACGCCCTGTACGGGATCACGATCTTCACGGTCGGGCTGGGGCAGTACTTCTATCACGGAGCCTGAGCCATTTCGGGCGCCGGCCGGGGCTCCCCAACCCCGGCCGGCCGATCCTGGGCTACTGGCCGATGTTCGCCTGCGGTCCGGCATACGTCTTGAGGAGCGCCGGCACGTCGGCGGCCGGGTCCAACGCGTACGAGTAATAACTGCTCGGCGTGAAGGCGGAGCCGTTGGTCTGCTGCTTGCCCGAGCTGTTCACCACGATGCTTCCGCTCTGCTTGAGCTGGGCGGCCGACGTGTCGTTGTAGTACGGGTTCTTGACGTTGTCGAAGTAGCTGTTCTCGAGCACCAGCTTCGTGCTGCCGCGCGAGAGGTTGCCGTACGACGTGATGTTCTGCAGATAGTTGTTGTAGAGGTGGGCGTACGCGACGTTGTCGACGCTGGGGTTGCGCTGGTTGGTGTCGTGCAGCCAGTTGTGGTGGATCGTCATCCGCGCGGTCACGTTGTCGGTCCAGCCGATGCCGAACGACTTGTTGTTGTTCGACAGCACGTTCCACGACACGGTCAGATAGGTCGTGTCCTTGCGGCTGTCGATCGAGCCGTCGTTCATCCGCGTGATGGTGTTGTGGTCGATCCAGATGTGGTCGGCCGTGTCCATCTGGATGCCGTCGTAGTCGTACACCTTGTCGTCCGGGTCGTCGTCGGGCATCGCGGTGTCGCGGATCGTCAGGTTGCGGATGATGACGTTGCGCACGCCCTCGCCCAGGAAGAACCCGCCACCGACGATGTGGCCGCTGGTGCCGACGCCCACGATCGTCTTGTTCGACTTAACCTTGAGCTCGGTTCCCTTGGGCGTCACGGTGATCGCGCCGTTGACCCGGATGACGTACGGCTCGGTGGCGGTGACGTACTTCTGCAAATCAGCCAGCGTGGTCACGGTGACCGTCGTACCCGCCGCGCCGCCGGTCGTGCCGCCGCCGGTCGAGGCGAATCCGTCTGGTGTGGACGGCCAGGTCCGTTGATTGGAGGCGGCCTGAAAAGCCCATTGTTTGTTGGAGTTCGCGGAACACGTCTCCTGGATGATCGCGGCGCCGGACGCCGTCGAGGCGTCCTTGTCGCTGATGCAGAGACCGTTGCCCACGTTGATGATCTGGAAGGTGTTGGTGCCGCTGGCGGCCAGCCGCCACTGCTGGTTCGTCTGCCCGCTCGCGCAACCCCATTGCTGCAGCTGCGTGCCGCTGGCCGTCGACGCACCCGGTACGTCGATGCACTTGCCGCTGCTGACGTTCTGCAGCAGGTAGTTGGAACCGGCGGCGACCAGCTTGAACTGCTGCCAGCCGGCACCCGACGTACAGCCCCACTGCTGAAGCAGGGCGCCGTTCGCGGTCGAAGCGCCCGGCACGTCGATGCACTTGCCGCTCTTGGTGACCGCGAGTTGATAGGTGCCGCCGGTGGCGGGCAGGGCGGCCGCGTCCGACGGCAGCACCGAGATGCCGACCACGGCGGCCGGGACGACGACGGCGCTCAGGGCCGCGATGATTCTCTTCTTCATGGGGTTCCCTCTCAACCGACCGGGTTCCAGCCGTCGCTGCCGGCCAGGTATTTCTGCGGGGTGTAGGTGGCGGCCTGCGCGTCGCTGAGCTGGGGCCGGTTGCTGTTCGTGCCGGCGCCGGAGCCGGTGTTCTTGTACTCGAGGAAGCGGGCGGACTTCCACGAGTTGCCGGACATGTCGGTCCACGGCTGAGCGGTCTTGATCGTGGCGCTCAGGTTCGACTCGCGGTACAGCACCTGCGCGTTCGGTCGCCAGGGCCGGCCGAGTTGCGTGACGTTGTTGGCGGCGCCGGTGATCGTGCATTGGTAGAACAACAGCCCGTACGTCTTGGCGGCGTCGGTGCTGGCCGCGGTGATCGGGCCGCCGCTCGTGCGCTTCTCGTGGATCGTGCTGCCGTGGAAGACCGTGGTGGCGCCGCCGAAGATGAAGTCGACCGTGCCTTCGACGTACGAGTTCCTGACGTACGACCGGTTGTTGTTCACCAGGAACGTGTCCTGATTGCCGAGGAAGCGCACGTTGGTGAACACCGAGCGGTCGGCGTTGAGGTTGACCGCGACCGCCTGGCTGCCCTCGCCGTAGTCGTTGGAGAACGTCAGATTCGAGGCGGCGAAGTCGTGTCCGTCGAGGAAGGCGGTGGCGCTGCCCGACGTGCCGTAACCGCCCGCGCTGCTGTGGTTGTTGACGATCACGGTCTGGCTCGCGCTGCCGCCGAGGCCCTGCAGTGTCACGTACGGCTTGTTCGACGGAACCGTGACGATTTCGCGGTAGGTGCCGGCTTTGATCGTGATGACCCGCCGCGTGGTGTTGCCGGCGGGCACGGCGTCGATCGCGGCCTGGACGGTCGAGTACTGGCCCGTGCCGTCCTTGGCGACGGTCGCCGTGCTCGGCGTGCCCGTCGGGGTTCCGCCGACCGGCGTGAAGGCCCATTGCTTGTTGGTGTTGGCGGTGCACGTCTCCTGGATGATCGCGGCGCCGGACGAGGTGGACGCGTCCTTGTCGCTGATGCACAGGCCGTTGCCCACGTTGATGATCTGGAACGTGTCGGCGCCGCTGGCGGCCAGGCGCCACTGCTGGTTCGTCTGCCCGCTCGCGCAACCCCACTGCTGCAGCTGGGTTCCGCTCGTGGTGGAGGCGCCGGGTACGTCGATGCACTTGCCGCTGCTGACGTTCTGAAGCAGGTAGTTGGAACCGGCCGCGACCAGCTTGAACTGCTGCCAGCCGGCGCCCGACGTGCAGCCCCACTGCTGGAGCAGGGCGCCGTTCGCGGTGGAGGCGCCGGGGACGTCGACGCACATGCCGCTCTTGGTCACTTTGAGCTGATAGGCGCCTCCGGTGGTGGGCAGGGTCGCCGCGCTCGACGGCATCGCGATGAGGATGACGGCGGCGGTGGGGACGGCGATCGCGAGGGCGGCGACGCCCTTTCTCGCGAGGGGTGGTCGGGACATGGGAATGTCCTCTCGCATTGTGGGAGCGCTCCCGAATGGTCACGCACTGCTGTCGCCACCGTGGGGAATCGGCGGCACCCTGGTAGATGCGTTGCCGGCGAGGCGACAACAGGAATCACCAAAATTTGTTCGGCGGACCGTCTCTTTACAGCTCCCGGCGCCCGTGTCAGCATCGGGCCGCCCGTTTCGAGGCCGTTTCGAATGGATGATCATAGATACGCCGAAGGAGCCGACCGTGACACAGAGTCAGATGGCTCCAGAGGTCGACCGGCTCGTGCGCCGGGCCCAGGCCGGCGACGTGGCGGCCCGGGACGCGCTGATCGCCGAGCACCTGCCGCTGATCTACAACATCATCGGGCGGGCGTTGCACGGGCACCCGGACGTCGACGACGTGGTGCAAGAGACGATGCTGCGGGCCGTCCGCGGGCTCGGCGGACTGCGCGAGGCTGACCGCTTCCGGTCGTGGCTGGTCGCCATCGCGTACCGGCAAATTCAGCTGCACCTGCGGGCGCGCCGCACCAGCCGGGCGCAAGCGGTGCCGGCGCCGCCCGACGTGCCCGACCCCGGCGGCGACTTCGCCGAACGCACGACGGCCGAACTCGTGGTGGCCGACCAGCGGCGCGAGCTGGTCGAGGCGACCCGGTGGCTCGACGATCAGGACCGGCGGCTGCTCGGGCTGTGGTGGCAGGAGGCGGCGGGGGAACTCACGCGTACGGAATTGGCGGCCGCCCTGGACGTGCCGCCGAAGCACGCGGCGGTGCGCGTGCAGCGGATGAAGGCGCAGCTCGAGGCGGCGCGCGGAGTGGTGCACGCGCTGCGGGCCCGACCCCGCTGCCCCGGGCTGATGGCGCAAATCAAGCGGTGGAACGGGGTGGCCGGCCCGCTGTGGCGCAAGCGGCTCGTGCGGCATGTGCGCGACTGTCCGCAGTGCGCACTCGGACAGCACGGCCTGGTCGCGCCGGAGGAACTGCTGCTCGGCATCGCGGCGCTGCCCGTGCCGGCGGCCATCGCGGCCGGAGTCGTGGCGAAGGTGTCGTCGGTCGCCTCGCACAAACTGCTGGCCGTGGCGGCGGTCGCGTCGGTCGCGGTCGGCGGCGGCATTGTGTACGCAGTGAACTACTCACCGGCACCTTCGGCGCCCCCGGTCGCCATCGCGCCGCCGGCGGTCGTACGCCCGTCAGCACCCGGTGCGGTGGCCCGCAGCCGGGCGGCCGCACCGGCCGCCTCGCCGACGACCCGGCCGGCCGTGGTGGGGCTCGGCGTGCAGCGGGCGGACATCTACGTCGCACCCACCGGCTCCGACAAGAACGACGGCACGATCGGCCAGCCGCTCGCGACAGTGGACAAGGCGGCCGAAGTCGTGCGGCCCGGGCAGACCATCGCGCTGCGCGGCGGCGTGTACGACGTCTCGTCCGAGATATCAATATCGGTCAACGGCACGGCCTCCAAGCGGATCACCCTGAGCAACTACCGCGACGAGAGGCCGGTGCTGGACGCGGCCCGGCTGCCCGACACCGACTGGGCCATCGAACAAACAACGGCGTACTGGACCGTGCAGGGCCTCGAAATCCGGAACGCGCCGTCGCACGCGCTAGTCTGCTCCGCCTGCCGCGACACCGTGTTCCGGCGGCTGACCCTGCGGAACAACACCCGGGCCGGGATGATGCTGCGCGACTCCGGCACGGTGCGGAACCAGGTGCTGGACAGCGACTTCACCGGCTCGGACGGCATCGGACTGGGGATCCAGTTCGGCTCGGGGGCCGGGAACGTCGTACGCGGGAACCGGTTCTTCGGCAACAAGTCGTCCGGCCTCGACCTCAAGTTCGACAGCCCCGTGCTGGTCGAGCGGAACTGGTCGTACGACAACGGGGCCAACGGCTTCGTGCTGACCGGCGACCCGGCGTCGCACCGGCTGCGGAACAACGCGGCCTGGGACAACGGCGGCCACGGCTTCACCGACGACGCCGGGCCGACCTCCGGCCTGCTGCTCGAACGGAACACCGCCTACCGCAACCGGGGGTCGGGGTTCGCGCTGCCCGGCGGCCCGGCCACGCTGCGCGCGAACGTCGCCGTCGACAACGCCGAGGACCAGGAGAGCCTGACTCAGAACTCTTCCGCCCAGGGCAACAGCTGGCAGCAGGCGGCCTGGACGAGTGATCGCTTCCGGTCGACGTCGCCCAACACAGCCGAGGCGTCACGGCCGACAACCGGCACCCTGCCCCGCACCACCTTCCTGGCCAC
The DNA here is from genome assembly GCF_026626335.1 of Paractinoplanes pyxinae. Taxonomy (GTDB): domain Bacteria; phylum Actinomycetota; class Actinomycetes; order Mycobacteriales; family Micromonosporaceae; genus Actinoplanes; species Actinoplanes pyxinae. Next base: position 42,011 of record NZ_JAPNTZ010000013.1, read on the forward strand.
CAACGACCCCGTCGGCGCCGACATGACCACCGAATAGCGCGCCGTTGGGACCGCGCCGGCCACCGGATCCCGACCCCCGGTCACCCGCGGCCCCACCAGATCTTGGCACCCCGGTCGCCCTCAGCGGCCCCGGCTTAGGCGCCACGATCGCCCTCGATCGGCCTCGGTTCACCGGACTCCGGCACCCCGGTCACTCCCGGAACGGCCCCGGCTCACCGGACCCCGGCACCCCGGTCACCCCCGAACCGCCCCGGCCTACCGGATCCCGGCGCCACGATCGTCCCCGGCCACCGGGTCTCGGCACCCCGGTTCCTTCCGGCCCACCAGATCTCGGCACCCCGATCGCCCCCACAAGCGGCCCCGGCTTACCGGATGCGGCGCCACGATCGTCGCCGGCCACCGGATCTCGGCACTCCGGTTCCCTCCGGGCCACCAGATCTTGGCACCCCGATCGCCCCCAAGCGGCCCCGGCTTACCGGACCTCGGCACCTCCGGTCACCACCGAGCGGCCGCCCCGGCTTGCCGGATGCCGGCGCCGCGATCGCCTCGGGCAGCTCTTGCCTACCGGCCCGGACATGGCGAAGGCCCGGTCTGCGCGACCGGGCCTTTCATAACTGCAATGGGGTGATCGACGGGACTTGAACCCGCGACCCCCTGGACCACAACCAGGTGCTCTACCAACTGAGCTACGACCACCATTGCGCACGAGGAACCAACCCCGTGGTGCCGGACAAGCATAGCCGAACTCCGGCGGTGCTCGTCCAGCGGGTTACCGGCACGGCCGGGTGACCGGTTGTCGCAGCTCGGGCGGCTGCTTTCCGGCTTTCCGGGCGGACTGCTTTCCTGGCCGGCGGCTTTTGTGGGCCGGCGCTTTTGTGGCCGGCTGCTTTCCGGGCCGGCTGCTTTTCGGGCGGCGGCGTCAGAGTTCGGCGGCGATGGCCTTGGCGGACTCGACGTCGGGGCCGGGGAGGGGGACGAAGATCGTGCGGCGGTAGTACTCGAGTTCGCGGATGCTCTCGCGGATGTCGGCCAGGGCGCGGTGGGCCAGGCCCTTGGCCGGCTGGCCGAAGTACACACGCGGGTACCAGCGGCGGCACAGTTCCTTGATCGAGGAGACGTCGATCATGCGGTAGTGCAGGAACGAGTCGAGCGCCGGCATGTCGCGGGCCAGGAAGCCGCGGTCGGTGGCGATCGAGTTGCCGCAGAGGGGCGCCGTGCGGGGGTTGGGCACGAACTGCTGGACGTACGCGAGCACGGCCTCTTCGGCCTCGGCCATGGTGATCACCGACTGGCGTACCTCATCGGTCAGACCGGACTTGGCGTGCATGTCACGAACCACCGGCGGCATCGCGTCCAGCGCCGCGTCGTCGGCATGAATGACCAGGTCGACGCCCTCACCCAGCACGTTGAGATCGGCATCGGTGACGAGCGCGGCCACCTCAATGAGCTTGTCCTTGCCCAGGTCGAGGCCCGTCATCTCACAGTCGATCCACACCAAATGATCAGCCACCCGCACAGCCTACGCCGCGCACGCATGGACCGGTGTCACGTCTTTCCGAGACACCCTCCCGGGCACGCTCCGCACAGCGATGCGCTTTGCCCGCTTTCGGGCGATGACTTCCCACTCGGGTCGTTGACGGGCTAAACTGGTCTTAACGGACGAAGCCCCCTTTCGGTTACTCCGTTCCCCCGGTAAAGGGCCCTCCGCGTCGGCAGCGCGGAGGGCCCTTTCGGCTAGTCACACCACCTCCTCCCCCGCCCGCACCGCGATGGCCACGGCAAAGCACAGACGCGAGTCGGCACCGGGATTACGGGCAACGCTCAGGCGCGGGACAACGCTCGCGCGCAGGGCGACGCTCAGGCGCAGGGCGACGCTCAGGCGCAGGGCAACCCTCGGGCGCAGGGCGACGCTCGCGCCCGGGGCGACGCTCGAGCGCAGGGCAACGCTCGAGCGCAGGGCGACGCTCGCGTGCAGGGCGACGCTCGCGTGCAGGGCGACGCTCGCGTGCAGGGCGACGCTCGCGTGCAGGGCGACTTCGAAGATCTGGAGCGACGCTCAGACAAGGGAAACGCTCGGATGCGCCGGCCGACCGGGCTCGCCGCACCAACCCGGATACTCCCCGGCGGATCGCGCCGACCGATCACAGTGGCGACGCCAGAGCGGACGCTGTCGGGCGGTTCGCGCCGGGCGACGGGGACTCGCGCCGAGTGTTCCGGTGGTGGGCAGCGAAAGGGCCCTCCGCGTCGGCAGCGCGGAGGGCCCGGTCGGGTTGGTCAGGCTTCGGGTTGTGTTCCGGGGGCGGGACGGCGGCGGCTCGGCGGTTGGTCGAGGCCGGCGTCGTCCGGCTGGTCGATGGGGGCCGTCGTGGTGATTCGGCGGCGGCGTCGCTGGGTGTTGCCTTCCAGCAGTTCGGCCGCTTCCTTTTGGTACGCCGCCAGCCAGCCGGCGGGGGTGCCGCTGCTGGCCGGGATGGCTCCGGTGCTGGTGCGCACCGGAACGTCGGCGGCCGGGCGGGGTGTGCGCGTCATGCCGGTGGCCGGCTTGGCGGTGGACCGCGCGGCGGGCTTGGCCGGGGTGGCCGGCTTGGCCGTCGAGCGGGGCTTGGCCGGAGTCGTCGCCTTGGCCGGTGCCGCCTTGGCCGCCGCGGCCTTGGTTGCGGCTGCCTTCGCCGTCCTGGCTGCGGTGGCGGACTTGGCGGCCGGTTTGTCGGTTTCGGTCTCTGCCTTGGGCTTAGTAACCCGGGCGCGGGTGGCCTTGGCCTTGGGCTTCGTGGCCTTGGCGGGCGGCGTGGCCGGCTCGTCGTCGAGCGTGTCGGCGGCCGGCTCGGAACCGACCTCGGCCGCGGCGGCGCGGGCCGCCACCGTCTGGGCGGCCTTGCGCCAGGCGGCCGGCGCCGGCCGTCCCGACGAGCCGCTGGGCAGGCGGCCCGCGAGTGAGGACGTGGGCCCTCCTTCGGTACGGCTTTGGGCCTGCGCCATGAGGTCGCGCTCGGAGTCGAGTCGGGATCGCCGCCCGGCCGTCGGCTCGGTACCGGCCGCGACCGGCTCTTCCTCGGCATCCTTCGCGCTTCCGGCGTCCTCGGCCGGACTGCCGTCGGAGGCCAGCTCGGACCGCTGCTGGAGAGAAACAGTTGCCGAACGTTCCTCGGCCGAGTCGCCCTCGCCTGCCTCCGAAGAGGCGGCGGTCGCCGACTCCGAGCCACCGACCGAAGTCGTGGACGACGGAGCACCGCTGACCGCGCTGCTGTCGCCGGTCGTTCCCGGTTCACGACCATTGGCGGCCGAAGGCGACAGGGACGAGCGCTCGCCGGCCGATTCGGTCAGGGCGGACGGCTGGTCGGTGTGCGCGCGGTCGCTTCCGGCCCCGCCAGGCGTGGCCGCCGACGTGGGTGCGGCAGCCGGAGCCGCCGACACACCGTTGGTCGCGGCCGCAGCCTGCGCCGCGCCGTTGGTGGCCGCCGGAGCCGGCGACACACCGTCGGTCGCGGCCGGAACCTGCGCCACGCCGTTGGTGGCCGCCGAACCCTGCGCCGCGCCGTTGGCGACGGTCGAAGTCTGCGGCACGCCGTTGGTCACAGCCGGAGCCTGCGACACGCCGTTCGTGACCGCCAGAGCTTGCGGCACGCCGTTGGTGGCCGCCGGAGCCTGCACTGCGCCGTTCGTGACCGCCGGAGCTTGCGGCACACCGTCGGTCGCGGCCGGAACCTGCGCCACGCCGTTGGTCGCGGCCGAAGCCTGGGGCGCGCCGTTGGTCGCGGTCAGAACCTGCGCCACGCCGTTGGTGGCGGCCGAAGCCTGGGACGCACCGTCGGTGGCCGCCGGAGCTTGCGGCGCGCCGTTGGTCGCGGCCGGAGCCTGCGGCACGCCGTTGGTCGCGGCCGGAGCCTGCGCCGGGCCGTTGGCGGCCACCGGAGGCTGCGTTGCGGCGTTGGCGGCCGCGCCGGTCAGGCCCGAGACGGCGGGTGCGGGCGAGGTCGGCGCGGCAGCCGGGATCGGAGCGGCGGGGCGGACCTGGCCGCTGCCGTTGGTCTCGGCCGAGACGGCGGGTGCGGGCGACGTCGGCGCGGCGGCCGGGATCGGAGTGCTGGGCCGGACCTGGGCGTTTCCGCTGTTCAGCGGGCCGTCGGGCGTGGTGCCGTTGGTGGGCGACATGTTGGTCGCGGCAGTGGCACCGTTCGGCGCCGCGCCCTTGGGCGGGACGCCGTTCGCGGGGGCGGGCTGCTCCGAGGTGCCGGGGCGCGCCGGTGAGGGAACGATCGGCCGGGTCGGTGACGGTGGCCGGGGAATCGTCGGGCGCGGGGGCGCCGGGGCGGTGGTGGCTCCGGGGCCGGAGTCGTCGCCTTCCTTTGGCTGGTTCCGCCGGGCGGCGTCGTCGGGTGTCGCCGATTCGGTGCCGGTGACGTCGGCTCGGGGGCTGGCCTCTTCCACGTCGGCCGCGGGGGTGGAACCCGGCTGGTTGCGAGCGTCGGTGGACGACTTGGAAGCCGGCACCGGGCGGTTGCCTTCGGTGCCGGCCTCCGTGGCCGGGCGGACCCCACTGGCGGATGGGGTGGCCGGCTCGGTGTCAGTCTTGGCGGCCGCCTGCTCTGCGAGTTCGCGTTCGCCGGCGGCCGGCTGGCCCGCGCCGGGCGCGGTGGAAGTGTGCGCTGCGGCATCCGTAGCCGAGCGTCGGCGGGGCGCGCCGGGCGACTGGCGAAGTCCCTCGGGCGTCGGGCGGTCGGCGAGGTTGGCCGGTGTGGGGTGTGCGGGGCCGGTCGGGCTCTCGGAGTTGGGGTTGGTCGGCGTGTGGTCGGGGGAAGGGCCGCGGCCGGTGGGGGCCGGGCGGCCGGGGCGGTCCGCGGGGGAAGGACGACGGCCGGGGGCCGGACGGCTCGGGGGCGGGGACTGGCGGCCGGCGCCCGAGGGTTGCGTGCGGGGCATGCCCATCGCGGACCAGTCGGTGGCCCGAGGGCCGGTGACCATGGAGACCTTCTGGTTGGCCATCCGGGGGTCGCGGCCGTCGTCCATGGCGTCCTCGCGGATCGCGCGGGCGTCGGCGGCGCCGGCCGCGTAGGCGGCGGCCACGGCGTCGATCGGGTGGCCGGCCTCGTCGTCGGCCGCGGCCGGCTCGGCGGGCGTCGCGCCCGCTGCGGCGCCGGCGGGGGCCTGGGCCTCGGACGGGACGCGGGCCGAGCCGACGGCTACGGACCCGGCCGCGGCGGAAGCAGCTTCGGCACCGACGCGGGAAGCGTCGGCATCCGACACGTGAGCAGCCGCTACAGCATCACGGGCGGCCGCCGCACCGGCGGCGGAAGGAGAGGCCGAGGCGGCAGCACCAGCAGCTCCGGCGCGAGCGGAAGCGCCCGCCGCACCGGCGGTAGCAGGCGTAGCCGGAGTAGCGGCTCCGGTGGGAGCGGAAGCGCCCACCGCACCGGCCGTAGCGGACGTGGCCGGAGTAGCGACGCCAGCAGCTCCGGCGGGAGCCGAAGCGCCCACCGCACCATCGACAGAAGCAGCCGCAACAGCGTCACGAGCAGCACCGGCACCGGCAGCGGCGGAAGCAGCAGCGGCGGCATCACGAGCAGCGCCGGCACCAGCCGCGGCGGAAGCAGCAGCGGCGGCGTCACGAGCGGGAGCGCTGACACCGGCCGAAGCGGAAGCCGACCCGGCCGCAGCGGCGGCGTTGCGAGCAGCACCGGCGGCGGTCGGGACATGGGTCCGCGGGGAGGCCGGCGACGCGGCGCCAGGCCGGTCGGCACCTGCGGCGGCTCGGCGGCGGGCCACCTCGGCCTGCCGGGCCGCGGCCTGAGCCTCAGTCTCGCGAGCCCGCACCGGCGCCGTCTCGGCCACCCAGGCCTCGACGGCCGACGGCTGGAACATCGGGATGTCGCCCGGCACCGGCACCTGGCGCTTCGCCGCCCGCTCGGGACGGCGCCCGGCCGATTCTTCCGAAGCGAACGACGAGAGCGCCGACGACGGCGCCGACGACGAGGACGAGGGCGGGGACGAGGACAAGGACGGGGACGAGGGCGAGGGCGGCGCCGACAACGGCAGCGAGCTCGCCCCGATGAACTGCAGCGGCTCCCCCGGCGCCGGCTGGCGCCCCGGGATGGCCGTGGCCGCCGCGTACTCGGCCGGGTCCGGCGGCATCCCGGGCCCGGCGGCCGGCGACGAGATCGCGGGCGGGGCGGCCGCCGCGGTGAGGGCGGGCGCCGGCGGCCAGGCCATGACGGCCGGCATCGGGCCCGGGCGGGAGTCGGCCAGCGAGCGCGGCCGGTGCGCCCCCACCGGGCGCCCGGTGGACGGCAGCAGCGGCATCGGGGCGCCGATGGCCTTCATGAGCTCCGGCACCTGGCTGGGCTCCACCACGTACACAATTTCGCGTCGCCGCGGCGGCCAGGCCAGGATCGTCATGCCGACCATCATCAGCAGGGTGCCCAGGGTGAGCAGCCCCCACGCGCTCGAGCTGAGCCAGCCCGGCCGCAGTTCGGCCCTGGTCCGCAGCTGCAGGCCCGGCGTGGCCTCGGGGCTCATGATGACCAGGCTGTACGGGCCGCCGCGGACCTCGGACGGCGTCCACGAGATCTGCCCGGCGCTGTCCGTCCGGGTCCAGATCGGCGCCAGGCCGGGCTGCAGCCGGGGGGCCGACGTGCCGGGGACGACCGTCGTGGCGACCGGCAGCGCGCCGGTGCCGATGTCGACCGTGCGAACCGTGCTGTGCTGCACCCCGGCCAGGTACTGCCGCACCGCCTCGGTCGGAGCCAGCCCGAGGAACGCCGCGCCCTGCTGGGTCTGCCCGACCAGCCGCAGCTGGGTGTCGCCGAGGCGGGTGAACGGCGCGTCGGAGCGCAGCAGCCCGTCCACGTCGTCGACCACGAGGGCGTAGCCGGGCGTGGACAGCTGCTGCAGGCGCGCGCTGAAGGCTTCGCCCTCGTCGCGGTGCTGCATGGCAGCCCACAGGCCCGCGCCGGCCAGCAGCGACGGCAGACCGATGGTCAGCGCCAGCATGCCGAGGATGGTCCGGAACACCCGCATCGCTTCTCTCCTTCAAGCTCAGAAGCAATAACGGCCCGACCATACAAGTCCAAATAACCCCAAAGTGGTCAAATAACGGCTAACTCGCTGATAGAAGTGAGGCTCACTTGACCGTGACGGTCGTGGAAAGCGTCGACTGATCGATGTCGCTCGTTCGCGCGGTGACCTTGAACGTCCACTCGCCGGCGGCCGGCAGGGCGATGTCGCCGACCGCGTGGAAGTCGGTGATCCGCAGCAACGGGATCTCGATCGGTTCGATGCCCTTGCCCGCCAGCGCGGCCGTCGCGCTCCACTCGACCACGGTCAGCGGCTTGTTGTCGGGCGTGTAGGCGTACAGGTGAATGCTGTTGTTGCCCACCGCAGCGGGGAAGACGTCGATCTGCACGGCCATCTTGTTGTCGGTCAGCGTCTTGGTCACCGTGGTCGAGACACCTGCGGTGTCCGAGGCTTCGGCCGTACGCGCGGGTGGGATCTGCACCAGCGCCGAGGTCACGCCGAGCACGACGGCCGTGATCGCTAGTTCGACCCAGACCACCCGGCGCAGCCCCCGGGGCTCGGCCTCGGCCGCCTTCGAGCGCACCAGCCGGCGCGAGTACCAGGCCACGCCGAGCACGATGGCGGCCAGCCCGACCTTGACCAGGATCAGACGCCCGTACGTGGTGAGGAAGAGCCCGTCCAGCGACGAGACCTCGATCAGCGCCTGCACCACCCCGGCCACGATCAGCGCCGCGACGGCCGTGGCGGCCCAGCGCGACCAGATCGGCAAGATGGCTCCGAGCTCTCGTTCGTCGGCCTGGCGCAGCAGGAAGGCGACCAGCATGACCAGCCCGCCCAGCCACACCGCCATGGCGGCCAGGTGGATCGCGTCGACCACCACCGACACCCCGGCCACCGGGGAGGCGGTCGGGTGCCCGGTCAGCGGCCAGGTGGCCAGCGCGGCCACGCCGAGCACGCCGAGCAGGGCCAGGTCGGTCTTGGAGTCGTTGCCGTTGCCCTTGAGCAGGGGGCGCAGCAGCAGGGCGGCCGCGCAGATCACGCCCAGGCGGACCAGCATGATCGCGCCGAACGTGCTGCCGAGCACGTCGCGCAGGTCTCCCACCCGTACGTCGAAAAGCCCCGACCCGGTCGAGTAGGGCGCCTGCAGCCAGATGGCCAGCAGCGTGCTGAACGCCACGAGGCCGAGCCCGGTCCAGACCAGGCGGCCGGGACCGCGGCGGCTCAGCCGGTGCGGCCAGAGCAGGGCGAGGACGAGCACCGGCCCGACCAGGAGCACCAGACCGGCGTACCCGAGATATTTTCCGACCGGGATGATCGCCCGCACGACCGGGTCGACCGTCTCGTCGTCGACCGTGGCCGTGGGCGTGGCCGACGCGGCGCCGACGGAGTAGGTGATGCTGCCGCCGACCGGGTGACTGTCGGCCGAGATCACGCGATAGCTGACCAGGTAGGTGCCGCGGCCGCCGCCCGAGCGCAGCGGGATGGTGACCGTGCTGCCGTCGGCCGTCGGCTCGCCCTGGTCGGCCCGCGAGCCGTCCGGCGCCAGCACCTGGATCTTGCCGTTGAGCAGCTGCACCGATTCGGTGAAGTTCAGCGTGATCTTGTTCGGCGCGTCGGGCACGATGGTGCCGTTGGCCGGGTCACTGTTGGCCAGCGCGGCGTGGGCACTCGCGGGCGCGGCGGGGCCGAGCACCACGGCGAAGAACCCGATCAACAAGCCCGCCAGTGCCGCCAGACCGCGACAAAACCGGCGCCGATCAACAGTCATGACCGACATGCTGCCCGATCGCGTCGCTCAATGCCCACCACGGGTGGTGGCGTACGATGCTGGGCCATGGACGGCCTGGACGAAACCACCTCGCTCGCCCTCGCCGCCCGCGAGGGTGACGAAGCCGCTCTGGCCGCCTTCGTGCGGGCCACCCAGGCCGAGGTCTGGCGGTTCACCGCGGCCCTGGTCGACACCGGCGCCGCCGACGATCTGACGCAGGACACGTTCCTGCGCGCCTTCAAGGCTCTGCCCGCGTTCGAGGCCCGCTCGTCGGCCCGCACCTGGCTGCTCGGCATCGCCCGCCGCACGTGTGCCGACCACCTGCGCACTGTGGTGCGCCGCCGCCGGCTCGACGCCCGCCTGGCCGCCGAGGCCTGGACGGCGTCGCCCACACCCGACCCCGGGCACCGCCTCACCACGGCCGACCTGCTCGGGCGGCTCGGCGAGGAAAGGCGTACGGCGTTCGTGCTGACCCAGGTGCTGGGCCTGTCGTACGCCGAGGCGGCCGAGATCGAGGACGTCCCGGTCGGCACGATCCGCTCCCGCGTCGCCCGCGCCCGCGACGAGCTGGTGACGGCCGTCTCCCAGGCCAGGGCGGTCTAATCAGGCAATTCCCAGCTGAACCTCAGCACAATAGAGGGAACCGGCGGGACATTTGCTTCGACTAAACGGGCGTGACCATGGACTTGAGGCAGCAGCCATCCCGGCTCGCGGCGGCCTGGCCGTGGATCTCCACCCTCGCGCGTCTCGGCCTGGCGGCGGTCTTCCTGATCGCCGGTGGGCTCAAGGTGACCGATCTGGCCGCCTCGGCGCGCGCGGTGAACGCGTACGACCTGATGTCCTACGACACCGCCAAGGTGATCGGGGCCGTGCAGCCGTTCCTGGAGATCGCACTGGGCCTGCTGTTGCTGATCGGCATCGCGACTCGGCTCAGCGCGGCCATCGCCGCCGTGCTGCTGGTGATCTTCATCGCCGGCATCATCTCGGCCTGGACGCGCGGGTTGCAGATCGACTGTGGCTGTTTCAGCAAGGGCGGGGAACTGACCGGCGGGCGCACCGCCCAGTACGGCCTGGACATCCTGCGTGACGTGGGCTTCCTGGCCTTGGCGGGCATCCTGATCTGGAAGCCGCGGTCCAAGTTCTCGCTCGACGGCGTCTTGTTGGGAGAGAGATGAGCAAGGGCAATCGGGGGCGCGACCGCTCGGCCGCGAAGCGGATCGTGGAACAGCAGAAGGCGGCCGAACGCCGCCGCCGGGTGACGATCTGGACGTCGGTCGGTGTCGTGGCGGTGCTGCTGATCGCCGGCCTGATCGGGTGGGGCGTCATCGCGAACCAGAACAAGGGCGACGTGGACACGCCGAGCGTGGCGGTCGACGACGGCACGGCGTTCGCGGTCGGCTCGGGCCCGGTGACGGTCGACGTCTACGAGGACTTCATGTGCCCGATCTGCCACGAGTTCGAGCAGCAGACCGGCCCGACGATCGCGCAGATGGTCACCGACAAGAAGGTGACCGTGCGGTACCACCCGGTGTCCATCCTGGACCGGGCGTCGAACGGCACCAAGTATTCGACCCGGTCGGCCGGGGCCGCCGCGGCCGCCGCCGTCGACGGCAAGTTCATCGAATACCACAACGTGCTTTTCGAGAACCAGCCCGAGGAGAACAGCGACGGGCTGGACGACGCCAAGCTGATCGAGCTGGGCAAGTCGGTCGGCCTGGGCGACTCGTTCGCCTCGGCGGTCAACGACAAGACGTACGACTCGTGGGTCACCCAGGTCACCGAGACGTTCTCGTCGCGCGGCTACAACGGCACGCCGACCATCGTCGTCAACGGCAAGCAGGTGACCGGCCCCAACGAGACGCTGCCGACGACCGAGATCTTCACCCAGGCCGTCACGGCGGCCGCCGGGTGAGAAGGTTCGTCCTGATCGTGGCGGTGGCCGGTGCGGTGCTCGCGCCGGCCACCCCCGCGTTCGCCCACACCGGCGACATCCCGGGCGCCACGGCGTACCGGACGTCGGTCACGGCCGTCTCGGCGCCGGGCGTCTCGGTCCGCGCGGTCGAGGCGGGGGCGCGGCTCGAGCTGTCCAACACGTCGGGGCATTCGGTCGAGGTGCTCGGCTACGCCGGTGAGCCCTATCTCGACGTACGGCCCGACGGGACCTGGCAGAACGTGAACTCGCCGGCCGCGTACATCAACGAGACCGCGAACGGCGACACCCCGGTGCCCGCGACGGCCGACGTGACCGCGCCGCCTTCGTGGCGCAAGCTCTCCGATTCGACGTCGGTGCGCTGGCACGACCAGCGGACGCAGTGGCTGAACCCGTCGACGCCGCCGCAGGCCGTGGCCGATCCGTCGCACAGCCATCGCCTGCGCGACTGGACAGTGCCGCTACGGATGCAGACCACGTCGTACGAGGTCCGCGGCACGCTCGACTGGGAACCGCCGCCGGTGGCCTGGCTGTGGTGGGCCGGCGCGGCGCTGGCCGGTCTCGCGACGGCGGCCCTGGCTCATCGGTGGCCGCGGTCGGTGCGGGCGGTCGCGCTGGTCGCTGGTCTGGCTCCTTCGGCGTACGGGGTCATGGGGCTCTCGGACGGCGCGACGCCCTCACCTGTGTTGTTTCTCGCCGCTCTGATGGCACTCGCTGCTGTGTGGCGGCACCCGCCGTTCTACCTCGCTCTGACCGGAGCGGTGGTCGCCCTCTTCGCGGGCTTCAACGAGACCCGCGTGTTCTTCGCCGCCGTGGTGCCGACGACCGGGCCGGGCTGGCTCGTGCGGCTGGCGGTCGCGCTGGCCCTCGGCGCCGGCGCGGGGCTGGCACTGACCGGCCTGCTGCGCATGCGCGCCGCCGTCCCGGCCCGCACGCCGTCACCGGGCGCCGTGACTGTGTGAGCCCGGCGGCCTTTTCGACGAGCTTGCGGGCGTGCGGTCTAGTCTCATCGGCATGACTGAGACCGCCCGACTTTCCGCCGGCGACACCGCGCCCGAGTTCAGCCTGCCGACCGACAACGGCGACCGGCTCACCCTCAAGGACCTGCGCGGACGCAAGGTCGTGCTGTACGCGTACCCGGCCGCGATGACCCCCGGCTGCACCACCCAGGCGTGTGACTTCCGAGACTCGCTGGGCTCGCTGCAGGCGGCCGGCTACGAGGTCGTCGGCATCTCCCCCGACGCCCCGGCCAAGCTGGCCAAGTTCCGCGAGAAGGACGCCATCACGTTCCCGTTGGTCAGCGACGAGGACAAGAGCGTGCTGAAGGCGTACGGGGCGTTCGGCGAGAAGAACAACTACGGCAAGACCGTCATGGGGGTCATCCGCTCGACCTTCGTGATCGACGAGAACGGCGTGATCGAGCGCGCCCTCTACAACGTCAAGGCCACCGGTCACGTCGCCAAGCTGCGCCGCGATCTTGGCATTGACTGACCCTACAGTCCGTCCGGCACCGGCCGAACCATACGGCAGGACCCTCTGACGGTCTCTCAGACCACGGCGGCTGTCACGCGGCATGATCCGCGAGGCGGCCGCCGTGCCTTTGCGTCTAGACTCTGCTGGACGTGCCGCCCGCGAGGCGGCCCGGGCGGGAGTGGCGTAATCGGCAGCCGCGCGGGTTTTAGGTGCCCGTGCCCGAAAGGGCGTGGGGGTTCAAGTCCCCCCTTCCGCACTCGTAAGAATGGGCGGCATGGCTCTCGAGTTCGTAGTGGATCCGCCGCTGACCCCGGAATTGCGAGCGGGCATCGTCGCGCTCTGGGTCGAGGTCACCAATGCGGGCGGGGCCGTCGGCTTTGTCGCGCCGGTTTCCCGTACGCAGGTCGAGCCCGTCGCCGAGGCGGCGTTCACCGGGGTCGAGGCGGGGATCGATCATCTGCTGGCCGGCTTCGACAACGGTGAACTGGTCGCGTTTTTGTTCGTGGTCAGCAATCGGTTCGCGCTCAAGGAGCACTGGCGGGTGCTCAAGCGGGTCATGGTCACACCGGCCAGCCAGGGGCGCGGCTACGGCGCTGCCCTGATGCGCGAGGCCGAGAAGTACGCGCGGCAGCTGGGCCTGGCGGCGCTGCAGGTCACCGTACGCGGGGGCGCCGGCACCGAGAAGTTCTACGAGCGACTCGGCTACCGCGAGGTCGGCCGCATCCCCGGCGCCCTGCGGGTGGGGCCGGGGGACGACCGCGACGAGTTCTTCCTCTGGCTGGCGCTGGACTAGCGCTGCCTCGGGCCGGCGCTTCTTCGGTTCGGCGCCGGCGCTTCTTCGGTTCGGCGCCGGCGCTTCTTCGGTTCGGCGCCGGCGCTTTCTCGGCTGGGGCCTCGGCTAGCAGCGGGGTGTGTCGGCGGCCAGGTCGGCGTCGAGCTGGGCCGCCTGGGTGGCGGGGGCGGGCGGCGCGGCAACGGTCGTCGATTCGAGCAGCGGGGCGGCGGGGGCCGATGTCGTCGCCTTCGGCCTGGCAGCCGCGGTGGTGTTGGCCGGCTTGGGCGTCGCCTTGGTGACGGTCTTCTTCGGCGCCTTCGCCTTCTCGGGCTGCGCCTTGATGCTGCCGGCCAGCTTCGCCGTCGTCTTCTGAGTCTTGCCCACGGCCAGCTTGATGTTGCCGACCGTCACCGAATTGCCGTACACGTCGGTGATTTTGACCTTGAAGGGCCCGTTGCCGGCGCCGCTCGGGATGGTCCAGTAGTTGTAGTCCTCGCGGGACGCGCTGCGGAAGCTGCCACCCTTGCCGGCGATCTTCACTGAGGCCAGCTGGTTCGAGTGGTTGTCGATCAGCACGCTCAGCCAGTACTGCGAGGAGCCTTCCTTCACGCGTACGGAGATCGGGCCCGGAACCGCCGCGCCGGGCACGGTCTTGTAGGTGATCGGAATGATCCCGGCCGACTGGTTGCCGATCTTCTTGAACGCGGCGAGGCTCAGGTCGAGGTGGCCGGCCGGGCACTCGGGGCACGAGTCGATGACCTTCACGCGTACCTTGCCTTTGGGCCCGGTGACGTCGATGTACGTGCCGCAGGCGGCGCCCTCGGAGTACTGGTTCTTCTGCCCGAGCGCCACGAACAGGTTGTCGGCGGGCGGGCTCGGGAACGAGCAGTTGCCGAGCGTGCCGTCCAGCGAGAAGTACGTCGCCTTGCCCTTCGACGCCGAGGTGGACGGCGGGGCGGCGCAGGCGGAGCCGCTGTTCTGCAGCACGAGCGCCACTCCGAGGACGGCGGCGAGGATGCCGGCGCCGCCGAGGGCGAGCCAGCGGGGCGAGAACAGGCGAGAAGCGGTCACGGTCGCCGATCCTGCGCGGACCGCGTCGGTGGCGGCAACTTTCCTAAGACACTCCTAAGACTCCGGTGGCGGGCTTCACCCGGTCGGGACCTCGACCGTGTCGCCCAGGCGCAAATAACCTAATTCGTCCGGAATGAGATTGATTGCGAAGAGTAAGCCAGTTTCGAAGCGGCGGCGTTTCCCGAGCATCCGCAGCGGCTGGCGGCCCTTCTCGCCCGTCTCCTGGTCGATGGTGGTGACGACGCACCGCGAGCACTCCTTGGCGGCCCGGAAGCTCAAGCCGCCGATCCGCAGCCGGCCGCCGAGCCAGTCGTCCTCGGCCCACGGCTCGGCCCCGCCGACGACCAGGTTGGGCCGGAAGCGGGTCATCGGCACCGGCTCGTCGCCCGCCTCGGCCAGCCAGTCGTTGAGCGCCGACAGTGAAGCCTCGTTGGCCAGCAGCAGCGGGAAGCCGTCGGCGAAGCTGACTGGTTCGCCCGGCCGCGCGTGGGACTCGATCGCCCGTCCGGCCGGGTCGGCCTGCCACACGAGCCGGACGTCCCGGCCGAGGAACTGGCTGCTCCACTCCTTCTCGGCCACGCGGGCGGGCACCGGGGGCTTGCTCCGGAAGACCCGCACGAACTCCTCGGGACCGTCGACCGGCTCGGCCACCTCGAGGGGCGCCAGACCCGGGGCTTGCAACAGCAGGCCGCCGGCACGAGGAGTGACCGACAGCTGGGTGAGAAGAGACGTGTCGCGCTGCGTGATGGCGATGCCCTCGGCGTCGACCATCGCCCAGCGGCGGTCGCCGGCCAGACCCCACGGCTCGACCCGGGCGGTGGCGTGCTCGACGCGGTGACACCCCTTGACCGGATGGGTGTAGAGGGCCGTGATGCGCATTACCCCAGCCTGCCACGGCGCAGGTCACTCGATTGTTCCCGGCGCTTGATACCTCTGACTCGAGCCGGGCAGCTCTTGGCTTATACCCCCTGGGGGTATAAGTTGCCGACAGGAGGTGGCGCGATGACCGAGATGCAGCACCCCGAGCACGTGGATCACGCTGGGCACGGCGCGCACGGCGGGCACGCGGGGCACGACCCCGCGATCTTTCGGCGGAAGTTCTGGCTGAGCTTCGCGCTGACCGTGCCGATCGTGGTGACCAGCGAGATGGTCATAAAGTGGTTCGGGTACTCGCTCGACTTCCCCGGCATCGGGTGGGTCGGGCCGGTGCTGGGCACGTTCGTCTTCCTGTACGGCGGGTGGCCGTTCCTGACCGGCGCGGTCGGCGAGATCCGTGGGCGCGCGCCCGGAATGATGCTGCTCATCGCGATGGCGATCACCGTCGCGTACGCGGCCTCACTCGCCACCAGCGTCGGCCTCTTCGAGCTGGACTTCTGGTGGGAACTGGCCGCCCTGGTCACGATCATGCTGCTGGGCCACTGGCAGGAGATGAAGGCGATCGGCCAGGCCCAGGGCGCCTTGTCCGCGCTGGCCGCCCTGCTGCCCGACGAGGCCGCACTCCTGAAGGACGACGGCACTTCTGAAAACGTACCGGTGACGGCCCTCAAGATCGGCGACCGGGTGCTCGTGCGCTCGGGCGGCCGGGTGCCCGCCGACGGGCGTGTCGTCGAGGGCACGGCCGAGATGGACGAATCCATGGTTACCGGAGAATCAAGACCGGTTTCCCGTACGGTCGGCGACCGCGTCGTGGCGGGCACGGTGGCCACCGACTCGGCCCTCCGGATCGACGTCGACGCCGTGGGCGAGAACACCGCCCTGGCCGGCATCGGCCGCCTGGTCGCGCAGGCGCAGGCCGCCGGGGGCCGGGCCCAGGTGCTGGCCGACCGGTTCGCCGCCTGGCTGTTCTATGTGGCCGCGGGCGCCGGTCTGATCACCTTTGTGACGTGGTGGGCGCTCGGCAGCCTCGACCAGTCAGTCGTGCGCACGGTGACAGTGCTGGTCATCGCCTGCCCGCACGCCCTGGGCCTGGCCATCCCGTTGGTGATCGCGCTGTCGACGGCCCTGTCGGCGCGAGCCGGAATCCTGATCAAGGACCGCCTGGCGCTGGAGAGGATGCGTACGGTGAATGCAGTTCTCTTCGACAAGACGGGAACCCTCACCAAGGGCTCGCACACGGTGACCGGCGTCGCCGCCACGGCCGGTCACACCGACGACGAGGTGCTGCGGATCGCCGCCGCCGTCGAGAGCGACAGCGAACACCCGCTGGCCCGAGCCCTGGTCCGCGTGGCCCGCGAGCGCGACCTGACCGCCACCGCGACCGGCTTCCGCTCCCTGACCGGCCGCGGAGTTCAAGCGGTGGTCGACGGCCACACGTACGCGGTCGGCGGCCCGGCCCTCCTCCGCGAACTGACCGCAGCCTCGCCGGTCTCCGCTTCAGCAGCACCCGCCCCGACGGCGGCCTTGGCTTCGCTGGTTCCGGTTGATTTGGTGGAGCCGGCCGAAGCCTGGTCGGGGCGGGGCGCCGCCGTGCTGCACCTGGTGCGTTTGGGCGACGGCGGGCCTGAGGTGATCGGAGCGTTCGCGCTGGAGGACGAGGTGCGCCCCGAAGCCCGCCAGGCCATTCAGCAGCTGCGCGCCCACGGCGTCGAGAAGCTGGTGCTGATCACCGGCGACGCCCGCCCGGTGGCCGAGGCTGTGGCCGCCGACCTCGGCCTGGACGAGGTGTTCGCCGAGGTCCTGCCCGCCGACAAGGACAAGGCCGTGGCCGACCTGCAACGACGCGGCCTGACCGTGGCGATGGTGGGCGACGGTGTGAACGACGCCCCCGCCCTGGCCCGGGCCGACGTCGGCCTGGCCATCGGCGCCGGCACCGACGTGGCGATCGAGTCCGCCGGCGTGGTGCTGGCTTCCTCCGACCCCCGGGCCGTGACCAGCGTGATCAAGCTGTCCCGGGCCTCGTACCGCAGGATGATCCAGAATCTGGCCTGGGCCGCCGGCTACAACGTCGTCGCCATACCCCTGGCCGCCGGCGTCCTGGCCTGGACCGGCTTCACCCTGAGCCCCGCCGTCGGCGCCATCATGATGAGCGCGTCCACCATCGTCGTGGCCCTGAACGCCCAACTACTCCGCCGGGTGCACCTCACGCCCGAGGATCAATGAGCTCACGGCATTTCTGAGGGCAGGTACGTCGTTTTTCCGGTGGCGGTGTGGGCGGTCACGGTGAATTCGTCGGTGCCCTCGCCACCCTCGGGGCCGGGCCACCAGGCGCCCCACCAGCCGTCCTTGACGCTGGCCTGGATGGTGCCGCCGTCGTTGAGGCGCAGCTCGATGCTGGTCACGCCGGGGTCGGCCAGGCCGATGATGTTCGAGAACATGTCGTCGCCATCGCCGTAGGAGCTGCGGGTTTCCAGGGTGAGCTTGCCGGCGGGCGGGGGTGGCAGGGGGGTGCCGTCGGTCAGGCCCATCGAGGCGAAGCCGGCGTCGCCGACGCCGAGGCATTCGACGATGTGGCCGTTGGTCTTGCGCATGATGATCATGGTGGCGTCGCCGCGTTGTTCGGCCAGGATCACGTCGGACGGGCGGACCTGGGTCGAGCTGCCTTCGACGTCACTCTTTCCGCAGGTCTTGGCCTGGTCGAGAACCTGGTCGCCGGTACGGGCGGTGGGCACGGCGGTCCACGAGGCGATCGCCTGCTGGGTCGCGCCGGGGAACAGGGCGGGCACGACAACGGCACCGGCCACGCCGAGCGCTGCGGCCGCCACGGTGACCGCGCCGGCGGCGAGCCAGCGGGGACGGCTGGCCGGAGCGGAAGCCATCGTGCGCTCGACGAAGGCCCGGGAACGGTTCCACTGGGCGTCGGTGGGCTCGTTGTGGCGGGCCGGGTCGAGGACGGCCAGTTCTTCGAGGTCGTTCATGACAGCTCCTGAAGAGTGCGCGGGGGGACGGGTTCGAGGGCGGCCTGCAGCCGCTGGCGGGCGCGGGCGAGCCGCATGGTGAACGTCGAGCGGCGGATGCTCAGCACGGTGGCGGCCTGGTCGGAGGTCAGCCCGTCGAAGGCGACCAGCGCCAGCACCTCCCGGTCGGCGGCACTCAGCGACCGCCAGGCGCGCTGCAGGTCGAGGCGGGCCGCCGTCCCGGAACTGCCGTCGGGCACCTCGTGCTGTTCGGTGGCGGTGAGCCGTACGTCGAGGGCCCGGCGCCGCAGCCAGCCGCGGGTCTGGTTGGCCATCGTGCGGCGGGCCACGGCGAACAGCCAGGGCCGCGCGTCCTCGGGCAGCTCGGTGTGCCGCCGCCAGGCCGTGAGATAAACCGTGGAGACGATGTCCTCGGCCTCGTCGGGCGGCACCCGCCGCTCGACGAAGCGGAGCAGGTCGGCGAACGTGCTCTCGTGCAACGCACGAAACCGTTCCTCGGCTGTTCCTTGGTGGTCCATGCCCCCTACCTGTCCGGCTCCCCGCAGACTGCCACACCCCGTCGCCGAGATTCAGCGAGTGACGAGGTTGACCAGTTTCGGTGGGCGGACGATCGCTCGGGTCACTTCGCGGTCGGTGGTGGCTCGGGCCAGGGTTTCGAGGGCGGCGGGAGTGATGTCGGGTGGCACCTGGAGGCGGTCGCGGACCTTGCCGTTGACCTGGACCACGCAGGTGACGGTGCGGTCGGCGGACAGGATCGGGTCGATGGCCGGCCAGCCGGCGCGGGCCACGGTCGGCGGGTGGCCCAGGCGGGACCACATTTCTTCGGCCACGTACGGGGTGAACAGGGACAGCACCACGGCCAGCACCTCGGTGGCCTCGCGGGTGGCCGGGTCGGCGGGTGGGGCGTGGCGGGCGGCGGTGGCCAGTTGCATCGCGCGGGCCACGGCCACGTTGAAGCGGCGCTCCTCGATCAGGGCGGTGATCTGCTTCAGCAGCCGGTGAGTCGTGCGGCGCAGTTCTTCTTCGCCGGATTCGAAGGCCACGCCAGGCGACGAAGTCACATTGCCGGCCAGACGCAGCACGCGACTCAGGAAGCGGGCCGCGCCGCCGGGTGAGACGTCGGCCCAGTCGATGTCGTCCTCGGGCGGGCCGGCGAACACCATCGACAGGCGAACAGCGTCGACGCCGTACGTGTCGAGCTGCTCGCCCAGATGGACCATGTTCCCGCGGGACTTGCTCATCGCCGAGCCGTTCAGCACGACCTGACCCTGGGTGAGCAGGCGGCGGAACGGCTCACCGAAGTCGATCAGGCCCAAGTCACGCAGCGCTTTGGTGAAGAACCGGGCGTACAGCAGGTGCAACACGGCGTGGCCGGGACCGCCGACGTACTGGTCGACCGGCATCCACCGCCGCACCTCGTCCGGGTTGAAGGGCCCCTGCGCGTACGAGGGTGAGCAGTACCGCAGGAAGTACCACGACGAGTCGACGAAGGTGTCGAGCGTGTCCGTGTCGCGCTCGGCCGGGCCGCCGCACCGGGGGCACGCCACCTCGACCCAGTCGCGGGCAGCCGCCAGCGGCGACACGCCCCGGGGTGTGAGGTCGGCGCCGCGCAGGTCGGGCAGCTCCACAGGCAGCTGATCGTCGGGCACCGGCACGACACCGCACTCTCCACAGTGCACAACCGGAATCGGGCAGCCCCAGAATCGCTGCCGGG
Source organism: Paractinoplanes pyxinae (assembly GCF_026626335.1). Lineage (GTDB taxonomy): Bacteria > Actinomycetota > Actinomycetes > Mycobacteriales > Micromonosporaceae > Actinoplanes > Actinoplanes pyxinae. Next base: position 61,607 of record NZ_JAPNTZ010000013.1, read on the forward strand.
AAACGAGCCAGTCCCGCATATGGCCGATCCAGTTGCGCTGCATGGTGAGAACGGCGGGCGGCCATTTCCCCTCGAGCTCGGCCATGTCGTCGAGCAACTGATTCGCGTACGCCGTAATTCGCAGAAACCATTGCGTGAGTTCACGGTCGACCACCTCAGCGCCGCACCGTTCGCAGCGCCCGCCGATCACTTGCTCATTGGCGAGCACGGTCTGATCGGCCGGGCACCAGTTCACCGGAGCCCGGCGCCGCTCGGCCAGCCCACCCTCGTACAGGCGCAGAAACAGCCATTGCGTCCAGCGGTAGAACGACGGATCGCTGGTGTGCAGGCGAGTTCCCCAATCGACCGACGTCGCGTAACGCCGGAACGTCTCGGCCTGGGTCTCGATGTTGGCGTAGGTCCAGTCGGCCGGGTGGATGCCGCGTTTGATAGCCGCGTTCTCGGCCGGCAGCCCGAACGAATCCCATCCGATCGGATGCAGCACGTCGAATCCCTGCTGCGTCCAGAAACGGGCGATCGCGTCGCCCAGCGCGTACGCCTCGGCATGGCCCATGTGCAGGTCACCCGAGGGGTAGGCGAACATGTCGACGACCGTGCGGCGCTCACCTTCCCGCGCGAGGTCGAGCGACTTCCACACCGGCCGCCATTTGCGTTCCAGCGCTGCGAAGTCGTAGTCACCCATGCCGTTGACGTTCGCGCGCCTTGCGCAGCACGCGCAACGCAAATTCGGGGCGCATCAGCACCGAGGGCGGGTCGACCAGGTGCTGGACCCGGGAGAACGCGCGGTTGACGCTGGGGTCGATCTGTGACGCGTACGCGATCTGACGGGAATACCAATTCCGCAGTCTGATGCCTCGCGGGTGCGGGCCCGACGTCTGCGGATAGGTGAAGTCGCCACCCACGGCGAACTGCCACGGGGTGTCCACAATGACGGAGACGGCCGCGTAATACTTACGCGCCATCGCCGTACCCGAATCGCTGTCGAGAGCGGCCCCCAACGCGCTCGACGACAAGGCGGCACAGGTCATGCCCTGGCCGTAGATCGGGTTGAAGCTGCAGACCGCGTCGCCGAGCGCGACATATCCCGGCGGTGGCTCCTCCAGCCGTTCGAACAGCCGGCGTCGCGACGACGGAAACTTCGTCACCACCACGTCGCTCAGCGGCTCGGCCCGGGCGATCACCTCGCTCAGCAGCGGATCGGGCAGCTCACTGGCGAACCGCTCGAACGTCCCGGCGTCGGTCGGCACCTCCGGGAAATGCCAGCCTCCGATCCCGACCAGCCAGCGGTCGCCCTCGACCGGCAGGGCCAGGCCGCCGACCCGCTCGCCGGGCGAGGTGGGCAGAGTGAACAGGGCCGACCAGTCCGGCAGGTCGCCCGGCCGGCGGCGGTAGAGACGGGACGCGTACGCGACCCCGACCTTGACCTCGAGCTGACTCGGCGTGGCCAGCCCGAGCGCGGTGAGCCACCGATCGGACCGGGCGCCGCGGCCGCTGCAATCCACGACCAGGCCGGCGCTGATCGTCTCCCCGGTGTCGAGGACGACACCGGTCACCCCGGCCGCGCTACCGGTCAGGCCGGACACGGCCACCTGCTCACGGATGGTCACGCTCGGCAGTTTCACGACCCGTCGGCGCAACAACCCCTCGATGAGCGGTCGGGTGGCCGACACCAGATCGACCCCGGATGGCGCCGACGGCCACCGCCGGCCGAGGCGATAGGTACACAAGCCGGTGCCAGTGTCGAACTTCGTTCCCCCGGCCTCGATCAGCTCGCCCTCGAAACCGGGGAAGCGCGCGTTCAGCTCCCGCATCCCCGCCGCCAGCAGGATGTGTGGCTGACTTCCCTGCGGCACGCCCCGCCGGGGCACCGCCTCGTCCGGCAACGAGTCCCGATCGAGCACGATCACCCGGCCGAACCGTTCACTCAGCACCCGGGCCGCGGTCAGACCCGCCGTGCCCGCCCCGATCACCACCGCCGTGTTGTCCACATCAGCCAGTTAACCGAGACACGCGCGTCCGCCGCGACCCCACGATGGGCTTGAGTTCCGGCACCCTGGATCGACGAACGCCAACGGAAGGGCTGGGCCCGTGTCCACGGAACTCCCGGAGTCGTATCCCCTCGCCCGAGCCGCGCTGGCCGCCGGCGACGACGATCCGCCGTCCTTCGAGCGCGGCGAGGCAGCCGCCGACGAGGTCATCGCCCTGGAGGCGGCCGCGGGTGCCATGGACCGCGACGACCCACTCGTCGGCCTCTACCTACGCGCGGCGGGCCGGCTGGCGCACCTCATGTTCCGGGACGTGCTGGCCGAGGTCGCCGACCGGCGGCCGGTTTCGCCGCACCTCGACCGGGTCCGCGCCGCCCGCCCGATCACGGTCACCGCGGCCTGGGCCGGGCCGGTGGCCGAGACCTGGCTGCGCACCCTCACCCCGGTGCGCGATCGGGAGGCCGTCCTGCGGCAGCACCGGATAGCCGCGTTGCTCAAGCACACCCGCCAGGGCGAGATTCGCGAGGCGTACGAGGATCGGACCGGCCGATACGTGCTGGTGCTGGCCGACGCGGACGGCACGTGGATGTGCGCCGAGTGGCAGCGCGATCCGGCGGTGGCGGCCACCTGGACCGACGAGACAGTGCTGGCCGCCGACCGCCCTGTCCCCGGTGGCCCGGCCGGTCCGCTGCTCGCGCTGACCCCGGGTCCGGACGGCACGGTACGGGTCGATCCGTTCCCGGCCGGCCCGGTCGAGGGCGGCCCGCTGACGTTCGACTTCGGCGAGCGCCCCAGTGCCGTACGGCGCCTGTTGCTTCTGCTTCTGCCCTTGGCCCTCGACCCCGAGGCGGCGAGCTTCGCGACGCGGCCGTTCGTCTTCGACACCCTCATCGACCAGCCCGGCATGGCGTTGTGGCCGGCCCTGACCGCCCCCGCCGCCGAGTTGCGACTGCCCTGGCCCACGATTCGCCAGCTCGCGGCAGCCGACATCGCGCACGCTCGCCGACTGCTGGCCCCCGGCGCGCCACCGATCCACCGCTATTACGCCATCCACGACGGCGACCGGTTCTGGCAGGTGGTGCGCCAGTCCGCCGACCCCGACGGCCACACCACCGACCGGCACATCGGCCCCGACGGCGCCTGGACCCCATCGACAATCCTGACCGAGATCCGCATCGGCAAACGCGACGACGACTACCGCCGGCTGACCCCCGAAGAGGCCGACGAGCATGTCGCCACGATCAGAGCCCGCTGGGCCCGGCGTCGATGAGCTCGTCGGGGTGGCGAGCTAGACGACTCCCAGGCCGAGGAGGACCACGGCGCCCAGGGCGCCCGCGCCCGCCAGAAGCCCGGCCCGGCTGAGCTGCGCACCGTCCAGCGGCGCGACGGGAACGAGCAGGGACGCCACCATGATGACGGCCGCCGTCGCCAGGGCTCGGACGATCGGGACCGGGAACGCCGCCGCCTCGACGTACAGCGTCATGCCGGCCAGCCCGAGCGCCAACGGCGCGGCGGCGTGGACCCGGGGTGCGGTCGCGGCTGGGCGTATCACCGGAAGCGGCGCCCACGGGGCCAGCACGGCCGTGACCGCGCCGAACGCGATACCCGGTCCCCAGCTCGATTGCTCGGCCACCTCGTCGGCCCGGCGTGCGGCATAACGCCGGGCCTGCAGCACTACCGCGGTAAGCACGAGTACGCCGAGGATCAGGCCGAGCGTCTCGACAAGCGAATCGCGGCCGCGCACACCAGCGGAGAAGCCGAAGATCAGCGCGGTCGCAGCGACGGCCCAGAACGGGCTGCGCAGCCGGCTCAGCACCGAGTGCCGCTCCGCGCGGGCCCCCATCGCCTCCAACCACTGCTGGGCGTCGCCTTGTGCGCCGGCGGCGCGCGCCAGCGTAAGGCCGAGGACCAGGACGGCCAGGACGCCCGTGGCCGGCCCGGGGGAAAGCGGCGGCAGGCCGGCCAGGCTCCAACGGGGAGGCAACGGCTTCGACAGGTCCAGCCCGGATCGGTACGTGGCCACGTCCGTCGTCGGCTGCCGCGGCGCCTCCCGCAGTTTCGCGTCGAGGGCGAAAGCGCGGGCGAGGGCGCCCTGCGAATGCAGGAAGCGCAACGGACCCATTCGCCCGTAGACGACACCGAGGTTGAACCAGCCAAGTGCGTAGTCGGGCCGGGCGCCGACCGACCGCCGCAACGCGGCCACGGCCTCGTCCTCGTGGCCGAGCCGGGCCAGCGCGACGCCGAGGTCGTTGGCCGCCGGGAACGCACCGGGGTCACTCACCAGCGCCTGGGCGTCGTAGCGGGCCGCCGCCTCGTACCTTCCGGCCCGCTCGGCGGCGAAGCCGGCGTTCATCAGGAAGACCGGGTTGGCCGGATCGGCCTGGAGCGCCCGGGCCGCCGACTGAGCGGCGGCGTCGAACCGGCCCAGCCCGATCTCGGCCAGCGACTGGTTGGCGTCCAGGCGCTCCGGGCGCAGGGCGGCCGGGTCGAGCGGCAGGTGGGGCAGCAGGTCATGGGCCGCCGTGTAGTTGTCGACGGCCGAGTGCAGCCGCCCGGCCGTACGCTCGGCGTCCGCGATCTGGGCGTGTGCGTGGTAGCACAGCAGCGCGAACTTCTCGGCCGCGCCGAGGTCGGGTTTTTGCTGCTGACGCCAATACGCCGCCGCCCGTTCCGAGTCGTCGGCCACCGTACGCAGAAGGGCCAGGCCTTCCTCGAGCCGCGCGGTCCGCAGCAGGCTCGCCCCTCGATTGAGGTGCATCCGCCATGTCAGGAGGTCCTGGTCCCACTGGATGGCGCGCACTTTGCGGGCCGCCGCGTCGAATGCCGACGCCGCCTCCTCGTACCGGCCCCGAAGGAACAAGACTTCGCCGAGCCGTTGCCGGGGCAGCGGATCGGCCGGACCGACGCCCACGGTCCAGGACCGGATCGCTTCCTCGGCCCGCGGGAGGTCGCCCGCCCACCGGAACAGATTCTGCCGGGCGTCCTCGATGTCGTCGCGGGACCGGCCGGGCACGAAGTCAGGGTCCTGCTTCCGGGTCGGCCGGCCCTGCTCGAGGCGGGCGATCTCGCGGAGCGCGACCCCGTTCAGCCGGCAGTAGCCTCGCGGCACCTTGCCGTCGAGGTCCAGCATGCCCGGGAGGGTCGTGGGAAAGCTGGCTAGAACCTGGTCGATCTGCCCGGCCAGGATCGCGTCGCGCCGCCAGCCGAAGCCGGGACAGTCCGGATCCGCGCCCACGGTGTCGCTCTCCCGGTAGGCCGGGATGAACGCCAGGTCCTCCACGTCTCCGCCGGCCCCGCCCGGCATGAACTGCAGATCCACTGTGATCGGTAGATGGGTGGCCACCCCGGTCGACTGCGGCCCCACCGGCTCCCGGTCGGCCTCGTCGACGATGCCGCCCGGCACCGGGAAGACGAGTGACGTGGTGGGATAGGCGCCGTCGCCAAGACGCGCCAGCGTGCGCGCCGCCGACGCGGCCGGGCCGTGCCGGCGGGCTTCCTCCTCGGCCGTCGTCAGCAGTTCGAGCAGCGGACCCTGGTGGGGAGCGTCGCGCATCACCCGCCGTACGGTCTCCGCGGCCCGCCGAGGTTCGCCGAGGGCGATCAACGCGCGCGCGAGCCCTGGTCCGGCGGCGATCGGGTCGAGGTCGTACGCCGCGAGATAACCCTCGGCGGCGGCCCGCAGCCGTTCCCGGGCGGTGAACGGCCGCAGCCGCAGCAACCGGAGCCCGGCCCGCAGATCGTTGTCGGCGGCGCCGGTGAGCGCCGGGAGCGACCCGGGAAAACGCCGGCTGAGCCGGGTGAAGACCGCGGTCGCCCGGTCGTCCGCTTCCCTCGGGGCCGGCTCGCCGTCGAACTGGAGCACGCGGTGGGCGCGCTGGGAGAGATATTGACCGTGGATCCACAGGGGTGTCGGATCATCCGGGCACGACTTCTCGGCCCGCGCCGCCTCCTCGCGCACCACCTCGTCGCGGGGCAGCTCGTCGGCGGCGACCAGCAGCAGAAGGTTGAGCTGAGCAGCACAGTCACCCGTTTCCCGCCCGCGTTCGAGCAGCGCGTACGCCGCCGCGGACGCGCTGATCGCCGGGTAGTCGATCGTGCCGCCGCCCGGGATGTTCAGCGCCCGCAGACGGATCAGCGCGGCTCCGAGCCGGACGGCGGCGTCGGTGCGTCCGCCGCCGGGTGCCGCGTCGAGCAGCCGCGTCATGGCCGGATACCGGTACGGATAGACCGCCTGGTCGTCCCCGTCCCGGAGCGAGTTGTCCTGCAGAAACGTCTCCGCCCGAAGCAGCCGTTCGAAGGCGGCGGCACCGTCCGGGCCGAGCGCCGCGACGGCCGGCGGCCGCAGCGCGGCGACGTCGACGGGCCCGGTCCCAGCCGGTAGCCCGTCCGGCAGCGGCCGCAACGTCGCCGTCGACCGATCGCCCGGCAGCGCCGACGCCTTCAGGTCTCGCGGCGGCGGCACCGGCTGTGCGGCGGCGATGATCGCCGCCAGCGGGACGACGAGCACGAGCAGGAGCACCCCGGTCAGCACGCCGAGGTGGGCGATGGTCACTCGCCTCAACCCACGGGGATTCTCGGCCACCGGCGTTCCCCTCGTCCGGACCATTGTCTTCAGGCCGGCGGACCACGGCGATGCCTGCGTCGCGTAACCGACCGACCGGCTCCCCTAGCGCTCTGAAAGATTTCATGCATAAGCTGCTGGTGTGAATGGCGGAGTGGTCAAGACGGGTGAGCGTGTGCTCGACCTGTTCGCCGGGGCGCGGCTCACGCCGACTCAGCGACGGATCGCGCACTGCCTCGTCGAGCACGCGGGCAAGGCCGCCTACTTCTCCGCGGCTGAGGTGGCCGAGCTGGCCGGGGTCAGCCAACCCTCGGTCACCCGGTTCGCCGTTGCGCTGGGTTACGAGGGTTATCCGGCCTTGCGGCGCGTGTTGCGGGAACTGACGGACGGGGCGGACGGCGACCCCGGCCGGGAGCACAACGCCATGCAGGCGGCTGTAGCCGCCGAGGCCGACCACCTCGGGCGGCTCTGCCAGCAGCTGGGCCGGCTGGATGACGTACGGCGAGGGGCCGACATTTTGATCCGGAGCCGGCCGCTGCCGGTGCTGGGATTGCGGTCGGCCGCGCCGCTCGTGGGTTATTTCGGATACTTTGCCAGCAAGGTGCACCCGGACGTCCGCGTGCTCGACTCGGGTGGGACGTCGCTGCTCGACCGGCTCGATCAGGCCCGGGCGGCCGGCGCCGGTGCCATGCTGGCGCTGGTGCTGCCGCGCTACCCGCGCGAGTCGCTCGAGGCGGTGCGGGAGGCACGAAGCATGGGGTACGCGGTGGTCGCGATCACCGATTCGGCCGTGTCGCCGGTCGCCGAGCACGCGGACGTCGTGCTGCCCGCGGCGGTCGGCACGCGGCTGGTGTTCGACCTGCACACCGGGCCGATGGCGATGGCCATGGTGCTGCTGCAGGCGATGTGCGACGCCGACCCCGAACCGGTGCAGCAGCGGTTGGAGCAGTTCGAGGCGACGGCCACGCGCCGGCAGATCTTTCAAGCGTGAGGAAGGGCGACGATGTCGGAGATCCGGGCGCCACGCGGCGCGGCGTACACCGCTAAGGGCTGGCCGCAGGAGGCCGCCAAGCGGATGCTGATGAACAACCTCGACCCGGACGTGGCCGAGCGCCCCGAAGACCTGGTCGTCTACGGCGGCACGGGGCGGGCCGCGCGCGACTGGCCGTCGTACCACGCCATCGTGCGGGAGCTCGACGAGCTGGCCGGCGACGAGACGCTGCTGGTGCAGTCGGGCCGTCCGGTGGGGGTCTTCCGTACGCATGAATGGGCTCCTCGGGTTTTGATCGCCAACTCGAACCTGGTCGGCGACTGGGCCACCTGGCCCGAGTTCCGCCGCCTCGAGAACCTGGGCCTGACCATGTACGGCCAGATGACGGCCGGCTCGTGGATCTACATCGGCACCCAGGGGATCCTGCAGGGCACGTACGAGACGTTCGCCGCCGTCGCCGCCAAGCGGTTCAACGGCACGCTGGCCGGCACGCTGACCCTGACCGGCGGCTGCGGCGGCATGGGTGGCGCGCAGCCCCTGGCCGTGACCATGAACGGCGGCGTCTGCCTCATCGTCGACGTCGACCGCACCCGGCTGCAGCGCCGCGTCGACACCCGCTACCTGGACGAGATCGCCGACGACCTGGACGACGCCCTCTCGCGCGCGGAGGCAGCGAAGCGGGAGAGGCGCGCGGTGAGCATCGGCGTCGTCGGCAACGCGGCCCTGGTGTTCGGCGAGATCCTGACCCGCGGCGTCGAGGTCGACATCGTCACCGACCAGACCAGCGCGCACGACCCGCTGTCGTACCTGCCGGTCGGTATCGAGCTCGATGACGCCAAGGAGTACGCGCGCACCAAGCCCGAGGAGTTCACCGACCGCGCCCGCGGCAGCATGGCCAAGCAGGTCGCGGCCATGGTCGGCTTCATGGACGCCGGCGCCGAAGTGTTCGACTACGGCAACTCGATCCGCGGCGAGGCCAAGCTGGCCGGCTACGAGCGCGCCTTCGAGTTCCCCGGCTTCGTCCCGGCGTACATCCGGCCGCTGTTCGCCGAGGGCAAGGGGCCGTTCCGCTGGGCCGCGCTCTCCGGCGACCCGGCCGACATCGCGGCCACCGACAAGGCCATCCTCGACCTGTTCCCCGAGAACGAGGCGCTGGCCCGCTGGATCAAGATGGCCGGCGAACGCGTGGCGTTCCAGGGTCTGCCCGCCCGCATCTGCTGGCTCGGCTACGGCGAGCGGGACAAGGCCGGCGTACGGTTCAACGACATGGTCGCCTCGGGCGAGCTCAAGGCCCCGATCGTGATCGGCCGCGACCACCTCGACTCCGGCTCCGTCGCCTCGCCCTACCGCGAGACCGAGTCGATGCTCGACGGCTCCGACGCCATCGCCGACTGGCCGCTGCTGAACGCGCTGCTCAACACGGCCAGCGGGGCCAGCTGGGTGTCGATCCACCACGGCGGCGGCGTCGGCATCGGCCGGTCGATCCACGCCGGGCAGGTCTGCGTGGCCGACGGCACGCCGCTGGCCGGGCAGAAGATCGAGCGGGTGCTCACCAACGACCCCGGCACGGGCGTGATCCGGCACGTCGACGCGGGCTACGAGTCGCAGGCCGCGGCGGGCGTGCACATCCCGATGCGCCGGGAGGCCCCGTGACCGCGACCTTCGCCGAGCTCTGGAACGGGATCGCGCCGATCGGGCGGGTCCGCAACGGCGGCTATCTGCGATACGCGCTGGAGGAGCCGGAGCTGGTGCTGCGCGACTGGTTCCGCAACCAGGCCGCGCGCCGCGACATGGCGGTCACCGACGACGGCAACGGCAACCTGTTCGCCTGGTGGGGCGACCAGTGGGGGCACGACGCGGTGCTCACCGGCTCGCATTTCGACTCGGTGCCGCACGGCGGCGGCTTCGACGGCCCGCTCGGCATCGTCAGCGCGTTCCTGGCCGTCGACGAGCTGCGCCGCCAGGGCCATGTTCCGTCGCGGCCGATCGCCGTGGTCGCTTTCGTCGAGGAGGAGGGCGGCCGGTTCGGCGTCCCCTGTCTGGGATCGCGGCTGCTCAGCGGGGCGATCGAGCCGGAACAGGCGGCGGCGCTGACCGACCGCGAGGGCATCACGTTCGGCGAGGCCCTGGGTGGTACGCCGGCGGGGCGGCTGCCCGGGCTGACCGGCCGGATCAACGCGCTGGTCGAGCTGCACATCGAGCAGGGCCGCGCGCTCGAGGTGCCGGTCGGGGTGGCCAGCGCGATCTGGCCGCACGGGCGCTGGCGGTTCGACTTCACCGGCATCGGCGACCACGCGGGCACGACGAGCATGACCGACCGCCGCGACCCGATGCTGACCTTCGCGTACACGGTGCTGGCGGCCAACAAAGAGGCTCGCCTGGCCGGGGCGCACGCCACGATGGCCCGGGTCGAGGTGGAACCCAACGCCACCAACGCCATTCCGTCGCTGGTCCGCGGCTGGCTGGACGCGCGGGCGGCCGAGACGGGCACGCTCGACGGCCTGGTCGACGCCGTGGTCAAGCGCGCGCACGACCGCGCCGGGCGGGACGGCACCGAGGTCGCGGTGACGTCGGAGTCGTTCAGCGCCGAGGTGACCTTCGAGAAGTCGCTGGCCGCGCGGCTTGCCTCGCTGCTCGGTGACGTCCCGATCCTGCCGACGGGCGCGGGCCACGACGCGGGCGTGCTGTCCGCGCACGTGCCGACGGCCATGCTGTTCGTGCGCAACCCGACCGGGGTGTCGCATTCGCCGGCCGAGCATGCCGAGGAGGAGGACTGCGTGGCCGGCGTCGGCGCGCTCGCCAGGGTGCTCGGCGACCTGACATGAAGACCTATTTCGCTTCGTACGTTTGGGTGGGCGGGCGCCTCGAGCGGGATGTCCGCCTCGACGTGCACCGCGGTGTGATCGTCGGCGTCACTCCGTCCGGCGACCCGTCGGCACCCGCTCCAGGTAAAAGCGCTCGCGAGTCGATCATGAAGCTGCCGGGCCTGGTTCTGCCGGGCTTCGCCAATGCCCATTCGCACGCCTTCCACCGGGCGCTGCGCGGGCGCACCCACGCCGGCGGCGGCAGCTTCTGGACGTGGCGCGACCTCATGTACTCCGTCGCGGGCGGGCTCGATCCTGACAGTTACTACGCGTTGGCCCGGGCCGTCTACGCCGAGATGGCGCTGGCCGGGATCACCGCGGTCGGCGAGTTCCACTATCTGCACCACGGCCCCGACGGCGTCCCCTACGCCGACCCGAACGCGATGGGCCACGCGCTCGTCCAGGCGGCGGCCGACGCCGGCATCCGGATCACGTTGCTGGACACGCTCTATCTGACGTCGAGTGTGGACGGTAAGCCGCTCGAGGGCGTCCAGCGCCGCTACGGCGACGGCGATCTCGACGGCTGGTCGGCTCGCACCGACCAGCTGCGCGCCCAGCCCCACGCCAAGATCGGCGCGGCTCTGCACTCGGTGCGGGCGGTTCCCGCTTCCGACATGGCACTGTTCGCCGACCGGACCGCGGGACTGCCTGTTCATGTTCACTTGTCCGAGCAGCGCGCCGAGAACGAGCAAACCCTTGCCACGTACGGCTGCACGCCCGCCGAGCTACTCGAGCGTCACGGCGTCTGGCGCGCCGACACCGTGGCCGTGCACGCGACTCACCTCACCGACCGCGACGTCGACATCCTCGGCGGTCACCAGGTGTGCTTCTGCCCGACCACGGAACGCGATCTGGCCGACGGCATCGGCCCGGCCCGGCGGTTGGCCGACGCGGGCGCGACCCTCAGCCTGGGCAGCGACAGCCACGCCGTGATCGACCAGTTCGAAGAGCTGCGCGGCCTCGAGATGAACGACCGCCTGGCCACCGAACGGCGCGGCCGCTTCACGCCGGCCGAACTGATCGCCGCCGCCGCCAACCACCAGTCGATCGGCTGGTCCGACGCGGGCGAGATCGCCGTGGGCAAGCGAGCCGACTTCGTCTGCGTGCGCCTCGACAGCGTCCGAACCGCCGGCGCCGACCCCGCGCAGGCCATTCTGGCCGCCACCGCCGCCGACATCACCCACGTGGTAGCCGACGGCCGCCTGATCGTGTCGGACGGCCGGCACACCTCGATCGACGTGCCGCAGGCCCTCACCGACGCCATCCGGTCCCTCACCGACAACGCGCCGCCGTCACCCACCCCGGCCGACACCACACTCGGCGAAGGGCGGCGGGCGTGAGCGTTCTGGTCGACAACATCGGCGAACTGGTCACCAACGACGACGGTGAGGGGCTGCTCGGTCTCCGGCGCGATGTCGCCGTGGTGATCGAAGGTGAGCGAATCGCCTGGATCGGCCCCGCGGCGCAGGCTCCCGCCGCCGACCAGCGCATCGACGCCGGCGGGAACGCCGTCCTGCCGGGTTTCGTGGACAGTCACGCGCATCTGGTGTTCGCGGGTGATCGGGCGGCCGAGTTCGGCGCGCGGATGGCCGGCGAGCCGTACACCGGCGGCGGCATCCGCACGACGGTGGCCGCGACCCGGGCCGCCACCGACGATGAGCTGCGGCGCAACGCCGGGCGGCTGGTCGCCGAGGCCCTGCGGCAGGGCACGACGACGATCGAGATCAAGAGCGGCTACGGGCTGAACGTCGACGACGAGGCCCGGTCGCTGCGGATCGCGCGGGAACTGAGCGACGAGACGACGTTCCTGGGCGCGCACGTGGTGCCGGCCGGAAGCGACCCCGGCGAGTACGTCGACCTGGTTCGCGGCCCGATGCTGGAAGCCTGTGCCCCGTACGCGAAATGGGTCGATGTCTTCTGCGATCGCGGAGCGTTCGACGAAGATCAGACGCGCGCGATCCTCACCGCCGGTAAGCAGAAGGGCCTCAGCCTGCGGGTGCACGCCAACCAGCTGATCGAGGGCCCCGGCGTGCGGCTGGCGGTCGAGCTGGGAGCGGCCAGCGCCGACCACTGTACGCATCTGAGCAGCGCCGACGTCGACGCCCTGGTCAACTCGGAGACGGTGGCCACGCTGCTGCCGGGTGCCGAGTTCTCGACCCGATCGCCCTATCCCGACGCGCGCCGGTTGATCGACGCAGGCGTGAAGGTGGCGCTCGCTACCGACTGCAACCCCGGTTCCTCGTACACATCGTCGATGCCGTTCTGCATCGCGCTCGCCGTCCGTGACATGCGGATGACCCCGGCCGAGGCCGTGCACGCGGCGACCGCCGGTGGTGCCCGCGCTCTGCGCCGCGACGACATCGGCCGCCTGCGCGTCGGCGCCCGCGCCGACCTGATCGTGCTCGACGCCCCGTCCCACCTGCACCTGGCCTACCGGCCCGGCGTACCTCTGATCAAGCAAGTTCTGCACAGCGGAGTCCCGTCCAACCACCCCGCCGCCGCCCCTAATTCGACTGAAGGCCCGCTCTCATGACAGTCATCGTCCAGCCCACCGGTGTCACCCCCGCCGATGTGCTCGCGGTCGCCCGCGGTAACGCCCGCGTCGAGATCGCCCCGGAAACCGTCACGGCCATGGCCACGAGCCGTGAGATCGTCGACAAGATCGAGGCCTCCGGCCGTCCCGTGTACGGGGTCTCGACCGGCTTCGGCGCCTTGGCCAACACGTCCATCGCCCCCGAACGCCGCGCCGAGCTGCAGCACGCGCTGATCCGCTCGCACGCCGCGGGCATCGGCGCGCCCATGCCCCGCGAGGTCGTCCGGGCCATGATGCTGCTGCGTCTGCGCTCGCTCGCGCTGGGCCGCTCGGGTGTGCGCCCGCAGCTCGCGCAGGGCCTGGCCGATCTGCTCAACCACGACATCACCCCGTGGGTGCCCGAGCACGGTTCGCTCGGCGCCTCGGGCGACCTGGCCCCGCTCGCCCACTGCGCGATCGTGCTGCTCGGCGAGGGCTGGGTGCTGGGCAAGGACGGCGCCCGCATCGCCGCCGCCGAGGCGCTGCACTCGGCCGGTCTGCAGCCGCTCGAGCTGGCCGCCAAGGAGGGGCTGGCGCTGATCAACGGCACCGACGGCATGCTCGGCATGCTGCTGCTGGCCATCGACGACGCCGAGCACCTGTTCGCGATGGCCGACGTCACCGCGGCGCTGGCGATCGAGGCGATGCTCGGGTCGGAGCGCCCGTTCTTCCCCGAGCTGCACGAGATCCGGCCGCACCCCGGCCAGTCGGCGTCCGCTGCCAACATCTTCAAGCTACTGCAGGGCTCGGCCATCATGGATTCGCACCGCGACGACCTGGCCCACGCCGTGCAGGACGCGTATTCGATGCGCTGTGCCCCGCAGGTGGCCGGCGCCGCCCGCGACACGCTCGATTTCGTGCGTACGGTGTCGGGCCGCGAGCTGGTGTCGGTGGTGGACAACCCGGTGGTGCTGCCGGACGGCCGGGTCGAGTCGACCGGCAACTTCCACGGCGCCCCGCTCGGCTTCGCGGCCGACTTCCTGGCCATCGCGGCCGCCGAGGTGGGCGCGATCGCCGAGCGCCGCGTCGACCGTCTGCTCGACGTGACCCGCTCCCGCCAGCTGCCGCCGTTCCTCTCCCCCGACGCGGGCGTCAACTCGGGCCTGATGATCGCCCAGTACACGGCGGCCGGCATCGTCGCCGAGAACCGCCGCCTCGCGGCCCCGGCGAGCGTCGACTCGCTGCCCACCAGCGGCATGCAGGAGGATCACGTCTCGATGGGCTGGGCGGCGGCCAAGAAGCTGCGCACCGTCCTCGACAACCTGACCAGCCTGCTGGCGGTCGAACTGCTTTCCGCCGTACGAGGTCTGCAGCTGCGCGATCCTCTCGAGCCGTCAGCCGCGGGCCGTGCCGCGATGGCCGCCCTCGAGCAGGCGGCCGGCCGCCCCGGCCCCGACTTGTTCCTGGCCCCCGTGCTGGAGGAAGCGCGCGCGGTGGTCGCGGGTCGCACGTTAAGGGCCGCGATCGAGGACGCGATCGGCCCGCTCAAGTAGAGCCGTGCCGCGGCTCATCCTGCTGAACGGGCCGCCGGCTTGCGGCAAGTCGACGCTGGCCCGCCGGTACGTGGACGGTCATCCGCTGGCGCTCGACCTCGACATCGACGTGGTGCGGGGCCTGCTGGGCCGGTGGCCGGAGCATGCGCGCGAGGCGGGCCTTCTGGCGCGTTCCATCGCGCTGGCCGCCGCCCGGACCCACCTCACCGGCGGGCACGACGTGGTGGTTCCACAGTTGCTGGCCCGGCCGGCCTTCATCGACCAGGCCGGGGCTCTCGCTCGCGAGCTGGGCTGCGCGTTCCACGAGATCGCTTTGGTCGACACCAAGGAGAACTTGAGGCGCCGCTACATCGAGCGCGCCGCCGCCCGTAACCGGACGACCTTCGACGAGGCCGCCCGGACGCTGGCCGAGCAGGGACAACTCACCGGCCTGGACGAGATCCACGACCGGCTGACGACCTTGCTCGGCACCCGTCCGGACACTCGTACGATCCGAATTCGAGAGGGCGAGGTGGCAGGGGCCTACCGCGATCTTCTGGAGATTCTGACCGGACCGTCCTCCTGACGGACCGCCGCCGGCATCAGGCGGCCGGGTCGGTCGTCTTCCACGGGCAGTCGTTGACCTTGGGCTCGACCACGACGAAGGTCTTGGCCGCCGCGACCTCGCCGCCGGAGGAGCTCACCGGCTCGCTCGCGAAGAGCACGGAGAGGCCGACCAGCGCTGTGGCCGCGACGAGCGCGGCGAACCGGAGCTGCATGAATTTCCCCCCAGGTCGACTTCGGCAGGCGTTACCCCCTGGACCGCTCCCTCAAGCATGTCTCAGCTTGTTGACAGCTTCCTGAGAGCGCGGGGTCAGCTCGCCGGCGCGCTTCTGAAGGCGTGAATCGCTCGTCAGCGTGTTTTGACGGCGCGGATCAGCTCGTCAGCGTGTTTTGACGGCGCGGATCAGCTCGTCAGCTCTCGGGCGATGACCTTGGACAGCTCGCGGAACGCCTTGCCGCGGTGGCTGATCGCGTCCTTCTCGGCCGGCGACAGCTCGGCGTTGGTGCGGGTCTGGCCGTCGCCCAGGAAGATCGGGTCGTAGCCGAAGCCGCCCTCGCCACGCCCGGCCCGCAGGATGCGCCCGGGCTGGCGGCCCTCGACCAGGTGCTCGCGGCCGTTGGGCAGCACCAGGGCCGCCGCGCAGACGAAGGCGCCGCCGCGCTGCTCGTCGGCCACGTCGGAGATCTGGCCCAGCACCAGGTCGAGGTTGGCCTGGTCGTCGCCGTGCCGGCCGGACCAGCGGGCGCTGAACACGCCGGGCATGCCGTTGAGCGCGTCGACCGCGAGGCCCGAGTCGTCGGCCACCGTGGGCAGCCCGGTGCGCTTCGCGCCCTCGCGGGCCTTGATCAGGGCGTTCTCGCCGAACGTGAGGCCGGTCTCGGGGACGTCGGGGTAGCCCTCGAAGTCGGCCAGGCCGACCAGCTCGATGCGGTTGGCGCCGAGCGAGGAGTCGAGGATGCGCTGGAGCTCGACCAGCTTCTTCCGGTTGGCCGTGGCCAGCAGCAGCTTGGCGCTCATGCGCTGTACCTCATGGCATGCCCTCCTGGCCCTACGGCCGCTTCGCTTTCTCCGGTGCAGTCCGTCATGCCAGGGCCTTCTGCTGGGCGGCGGCCAGGTCGGCACAACCGGCGACGGCCAGGTCGAGCAGGGAGTCGAGCTGGTCGCGGCGGAAGACGCCGTCCTCGCCCGTGCCCTGCACCTCGACGAAGTCGCCGTCGCCGGTGCACACCACGTTCATGTCGACCTCGGCCGCGACGTCCTCGAGATACATGAGGTCGAGGCGGGGCTCGCCCTCGATGATGCCGACGCTGACGGCCTGGATCGAGCGGTGCATGACCTTCTCGATCTTGCCGGCCAGGGCCTTGCGCTCGGCCAGCCAGCCCACCGCGTCGTGCAGCGCCACGTAGGCGCCGGTGATCGCGGCCGTGCGGGTGCCGCCGTCGGCCTGCAGGACGTCACAGTCGAGGACGACCGAGTTCTCGCCCAGGGCCTTGAGGTCGATGCAGGCGCGCAGGCTGCGGCCGATCAGGCGGGAGATCTCGTGGGTGCGGCCACCGACCTTGCCCTTGACGCTCTCGCGGTCGCCCCGGGTGTTGGTGGCCCGCGGGAGCATCGCGTACTCGGCGGTGACCCAGCCCAGGCCGGAGCCCTTGCGCCAGCGCGGCACGCCCTCGGTGACGCTGGCGGTGCAGAGCACCCGCGTGTTGCCGAACTCGACGAGCACCGACCCCTCGGGGTGGATGCTCCAGTTCCGCGTGAGGGTCACCGGGCGAAGTTGGTCGGCCTCGCGGCCGTCGGGGCGTGCCATGCCCAAACCTTATTAGGCGGCCGGCCGGGCCGCTCGGCCCGCCCCGCCGCCTGTGGATAACTAAGGCCTCGGCACGGCCGGGCGCAGCACGGCGGGCGGACGCTGCCGGCCGACCAGAGCCACCTGGGGCAGCGCGCCGTGCGCCCGCAGGAACCCGTCGACCGCCTGCGGCCAGCCGAACTGCTCGGCCCGGGCCCGGGCGGCGGCCCGGCGCTCGGGCTCGGGGCGTTCCATCAGGTCGCGGACGCCCGCCGCGAAGGCCTCGGGCGTGCCGGGCACCGCGACGCCGGCCTCGCCGACGACCTCGGGCAGGGCGCTCGTCTCGTTCACCACGACCGGGGTGCCGCAGGCCAGCGCCTCGAGCGCGGTCATGCCGAACGTCTCGACCGGGCCGGGGGCCAGCACGACATCGGCGCTGGCGAGCAGCCCGGCCACGGCGGTGCGGTCGGCGATGTGGCCGGTGAACCGGACGGGCAGGCGCGCCGCCCGATAGGCCAGCGCGGCCCGCCGTACGCCGTCTCCGGCCACGGCGAGCACGGCGGGCACCTTGTCGTTGCGCAGGGCGCCGATCGTGTCCACGGCGAGCTCAGGGCGTTTCTGGCCGGAGAGCCGGCTGGCGAACGCGACGAGCAGCTCGCCGGGGCGGGCGTAGCGCTCGCGGATGCTCTCGTCGCGGCGAGCCGGGTGGAACCCGTCGAGGTCGACGCCGAGCGGCACCTCGACCAGGTTGGGCACGCCCAGCCGGCGGAACTCGGCCGCCGCGAACGAGGTGGTGCAGATGATCTGGTCGAAGAACTCGGCCGTCCGCAGGTTGAACTTGTCGGCCAGGGCGTCCCGCTTGGGCACGCCCCACACGCCGAGCAGCCCGGCCAGGCTCTCGTGCGAGACCATCATCGAGCCGACGCCGCGCTGCCGGGCCCAGCCGCCCGTCCAGCGCAGGCTGGTGCGGTCGGACACCTCGAGGCGGTCGGGCTCGAGCTCGTCGAGCAGCTGGGTGAGCTCACGCCGACCGGTCATGACGCGGTAACCGCCGGTGCGCGGCAGCGGAGCGCTGGGCATGGTGATGACGCGGCCCTGCGCGGTCATCTTGTCGGAGCGCTCACGCCCGGGAACGATCAGCACCGCTTCGTGCCCGGCGCGCTGATAGCCCTCGCCGAGGTTACGAAGCGCTGTCCGCAGGCCACCCGAATGGGTTGTCACGAAGTTGGCCAGGCGAACGATGCGCATGCAACAACTCCAAGATCACGATTCGCTGGGTGCTCACGTGCTCGGACCGTCCCCCGCCCCGGCCCCGGGCTCAGAGATCGTAGCGGGCACCTGGGCGCACGACCTCAACCGGTCCCGCAAAGGCGGCCACGGCGGCATCCACAATAGATGCCTCGGAGACCCACGCGGGCACGAGATGGGTCAGCAACAGCCGTCCGACGTCCGCCTTGGTCGCCGCCTCGCCCGCCTCACCGCCTGTGAGGTGCAGGCCAGGCGGGTTGTCGGCCCCGTCGAGGTAACTAGCCTCACACAAAAACAAATCGGCCCCGGCGGCGAGTCGCAGCAGCGGCTCGCACGGCGCCGTGTCCGAGGAGTACGCGAGCACTCGCCCACCGTGTTCGATGCGGACGCCGTACGTCTCGATCGGATGGTTGACCCGGTCGACGGTGATCGTGAAAGGACCGATCGGGAACGTGCCCGGCTGCAGCCCGTAGAACGTGTAGACGTCATCGACCGACTCGTTCTCCTGGCTGTACGCGGAGGAGATGCGCTCGGCGGCGCCGAGCGGGGCGTAGACGGGCACCGGCGGCAGCGGGCCGGACGGGTCGTACCGGCGGACCACGATGTAGGTGCAGGCGTCCAGCATGTGGTCGCAGTGCAGGTGGGTCAGGATGATCGCGTCGATCGAGTTCATGTCGGAGTAGCGCTGGAGCGCGGACAGCGAACCCGAGCCGAAGTCGACGAGCAGCCGGAACCCCTCGGCCTCGACGAGATAGGCGGAACAAGCCGACTCGGGGCCGGGAAAACTGCCGGCACAGCCGAGAACGGTCAGTCGCATGCGGGTCCCTCTGGTTCACGCTGGGTCGAACTGGCCCCGCCCGACCGGTCCGTACTGAACTCTTCAGACCAGTCAATCACGGAGCGAAGCGTACGCCGCGACCTGCGCGCCATGTAAACGTCTGATCGATTTGTCGCTAAATCGACAACGTACATCACACCGCCCGTGACCTCGACCATTAACGCAATTCCCGTTACGTCCGGTGAGTCGTTTGCGTTGCACAAAGTAGGGACTTCAAGGGACGGAACAGACGGAGGCAGCGTGACCACGGTCCAGAAAGACCGCACCACGCGCACCGAGGCGGCGGAGCTCATGCCGTTCGGTGGGTGGGAGAGTACACCGGCGGGAGCGGGGCTGGACGACGACGAGACCCTTTTCCGTTTCCCCGCCCCGGATGATCCGGCGCCGGGCACGACGCGCCTGCTCATCATGGCCTTGGGAGCGGCTGCCTTGGGCTTCGTCGCGGTCGGCGTGGGAGCGCGCGCATTTGTCACGCTGCTGGGCGGAGCGCCGTTCTGGTATGTGCCGACGCTCGCCCTTTTCGGATTGCTGAGCATTGCTCTCACCGTCGGCGCGTTCCTGTCGATGCATCGCGCGTTCCTGCCGTGGCTGCTGCTCGCTTGCGCCGCCGCTCCACTGACAGTCGACATTCTGATTGCGGCCCTTTACTAGGGCCGCTCCTACGCCCAGAGCTGCCCTTCGAGCGCCTCTTCGGCGTCGTTCAGCGTGCCGCCGTAGGCACCGGTCGAGAGGTATTTCCAGCCGCCGTCGCAGACCACGAAGGCGACATCCGCCCGGCGGCCGGCCTTGACCGCCTCGAGGGCCACGGCCAGCGCGGCGTGCAGGATGGCGCCGCTGGAGAAGCCGGCGAAGATGCCCTCGACCTCGACCAGCTGGCGGGTGCGAAGCACGGCGTCGCGGGTGCCGACCGAGAAGCGGCGGTCGAGCACGCTGGCGTCGTACAGCTCGGGCACGTAACCCTCGTCGATGTTGCGCAACCCGTAGACCAGCTCGCCGTAGCGCGGCTCGGCGGCGATGATCTGGATGCCGTCGACCTTCTCTTTGAGGAAGCGGCCGGTGCCCATCAGCGTGCCGGTGGTGCCCAGACCGGCCACGAAGTGCGTGATCGTCGGCAGGTCTTGCAGCAGCTCGGGGCCGGTCGTCTCGTAGTGCGCGCGGGCGTTGGCCGGGTTGCCGTACTGGTAGAGCATCTTCCAGTCCGGATGCTCGGCGGCGACCTGCTTGGCGGTGGCGACGGCTTGGTTGGAGCCGCCGGCGGCGGGCGAGAACAGGATCTCGGCCCCGTACATGCGAAGCAGCTGGATCCGCTCGGCCGAGACGTTCTCGGGCATCACGCAGACGAGCCGGTAGCCGCGCAGCTTGGCCACCATGGCCAGGGCGATGCCGGTGTTGCCGCTGGTGGGCTCGAGGATGGTGTCGCCCGGGCGCAGGTGGCCCGACTCCTCGGCCTCGCGCACCATGGCGAGCGCGGCGCGGTCCTTGATGCTGCCGGTGGGATTGCGGTCTTCCAGCTTGGCCCAGAGCCGCACCGGCGGTGCCCCCTCGGGCACCGACGGCGACAGGCGGGGCAGGCCGACGAGCGGCGTGCCCCCCAGAGCGTCAAGCAGGCTCTCGTAGCGAGCCATATAGCTCAGCCTTCAGTCGGGACAAGGGCGGCGGCGGGGCGGTTGGCAGGACTCGAGCCGAGCAGAGCGGCCGCCGCCGCGAAGCCCAGCGCGCCACCGGCCACGGCCGGGAGGATGGTGATCGAGTCGCCGTCGCTGAGCTTGGCGTCGAGCGCGCCCAGGAAGCGCACGTCCTCGTCGTTGACGTAGATGTTGACGAACCGGTGCAGGCCGCCCTCGGGGGTGATGAGCCGCCCCTTGAGGCCGTTGTGCTTGGCGTCCAGGTCGTCGATCAGCGCGCTCAGCGTCTCGCCGGCGCCCTCGACGGTCTTGGCGCCGCCGGTGTAGCTGCGCAGGATGGTGGGAACGCGAACTTCGATAGCCATGGCTGTGAATGCTCCAAAAGGAAGGTCGAACTGAGGGCAGGGTCGTCTAAGGAGTGGT
Organism: Paractinoplanes pyxinae; assembly: GCF_026626335.1. Lineage (GTDB taxonomy): Bacteria > Actinomycetota > Actinomycetes > Mycobacteriales > Micromonosporaceae > Actinoplanes > Actinoplanes pyxinae. The sequence continues at coordinate 82,537 of NZ_JAPNTZ010000013.1, forward strand.
CGTCAACGACACTCGTAAACGACCGACACCGGGCTCTGCCCGAACATGTACGACTGCACAGCGCTAGCCATCACGCGTCTACCGTCGCATCCACGATGTTGATCTCTTCCTCGGTCACCACGCCGTCCACTATGCGGAACGATCGAATCTCTTCCGAGTCGCTTTCGCGGGTGGAAACGAGCACGTAGTGAGCGCCGGGCTCGCCGGCGAACGAGATGTCGGTGCGCGACGGGTAGGCCTCGGTGGCCGTGTGCGAGTGGTAGATGACCACCGGCTCCTCGTCGTTGTCGTCCATCTCGCGCCAGACGCGCAGCTGTTCCATGGAGTCGAACTCGTAGAACGTCATCGACCGGGCCGCGTTGTCCATCGGGATGAGCCGGGTCGGCAGGTCGCTGCCGATCGGGCCCGCGACGACACCACAGGCCTCGTCGGGGTGGTCCCGCCGGGCGTGGGCGACGATCGCGTCGACGATCGCGCTGTCGATGGTCAGCACGCTGTTCACATTACCGTGAGAATTCGGCGAGCCCGGCGTGGCGACGCTCACTCGATTTCGGGCAGCGCGTTGAGCAGCGATTCCTGCAGATAGCCCAGGTACGCGTACACGCTCAGCTGGAAGACGCGGCTCGAGCCGGGGTCGTGCAGCACGGCGTCGTCCAGCTCGGCCCCCAGATCGGTGTCGGCCTGGATGTCGAGCCGGGTGCCCATGGCCAGCCGGGCGTCGTTGATCGCCCGCAGCCAGGCCTCGGCGGCCTCACCGTCCAGCCGTACCTCGCCCTCGCCCTCGTCCGGCAGGGCGGCGAGAATCGCGCCGGCCTGATCGATCTTGCCGGTCTTGAGATCCCCCTCGGTGTAGAGGCGGAACTCCTCGGAATCGTCGGGACGATCCGGATAGATGTCGGGGAAGAGCCGGCTGACGACTGGATCAGTGTGATCCATGCCGTCGGTCAGCAGGCCGACCACCTCACCGGCGACCTTGCGCAGAACGCGCACCTCGTCCACCGCGAAGGTGGCCACGCACGTGCTGCCGTTGCGTCGGAACATCTTCCCTCTCCCGCGGTGTTCAGTCCCGGTCCACCGTCGCCCAGAGACCGTATCCGTGCAGCTGGTTGGCGTCCATCTCCATGCGCTCGCGCGCGCCGGAGCTGACCACCGCCCTGCCCTTGTTGTGCACGTCGAGCATCAGCGCCTCGGCCTTCTCCTTGGAGTAGCCGAAGATCTTCTGAAAGACCCAGGTCACGTACGACATGAGGTTGACCGGATCATCCCAGACGATCGTCACCCACGGCCGGTCATCGGCGGGTGCCTCCTCGATCTCTGGGCTCTCGATGGGAGCGACCTGTGGGAGCGCCATGCCCCCCATGTTGCCACCGGTTTTGCGCGATCGGGGAACCGGAACGCCGAACCGCAGGTCAGGACGCGGTTCGTAAGGGGCCCCCGAGCGCAATAGGGTGGGTTCCGTGAACACCTACGCCCCCGCGCTGATGACCGATCAGTACGAGCTGACCATGGTCAGCGCCGCCCTCAAGGACGGCACGGCCGACCGGCAGTGCGTCTTCGAGGTCTTCGCCCGCCGGTTGTCCAGCGGCCGGCGCTACGGCGTGGTGGCCGGGCCGGGCCGGCTGGTCGAGCTGATCCGTGACTTCCGCTTCGGCTCGGCCGAGATCGAGTTCCTGCGCGGGGCCGGCATCGTCGACGAGACGACCGCCACCTGGCTGGCCGGCTACCGCTTCACCGGCGACATCGACGGGTACGCCGAGGGTGAGCTGTTCTTCCCGGGCTCCCCGATCATGACGGTCACCGGCACCTTCGCCGAGTGCGTGGTGCTCGAGACGCTCATCCTCTCGGTGCTCAACCACGACTCGGCCATCGCCTCGGCGGCGGCCCGCATGGTCACCGCGGCGCGCGGCCGGCCCATCATCGAGATGGGCTCACGGCGTACGCACGAAGATTCCGCGATCGCCGCCGCCCGGGCCGCCTACCTGGCCGGGTTCGCCTCGACCTCCAACCTCGCGGCGGGCGCCCGCTACGGCATCCCGACCACCGGCACCTCGGCCCACGCGTTCACGCTGCTGCACGACGACGAGCCGGCCGCCTTCGCGTCCCAGGTGGCGGCGCTCGGCAAGAACACGACCCTGCTGGTCGACACGTACGACATCGGCCAGGGCATCCGCAACGCGATCGCCGTCGCCGGGCCCGACCTGCGAGCCGTACGGATCGACTCGGGCGACCTGTCGGTGCTGGCCCAGCACTCGCGCGAGCTGCTCGACTCGCTCGGCGCCACCGAGACCAAGATCGTCGTGTCGGGCGACATGGACGAGTACGCGATCGCCACCCTCGCCGCCGAGCCGGTCGACATGTACGGCGCCGGCACGGCCGTGGTCACCGGCTCGGGCGCGCCGACCGCCGGGCTCGTCTACAAGCTGGTCGAGGTCGAGGGGCGCCCGGTGGTCAAGCGCTCCGAGAACAAGGCGACCGTCGGCGGCCGCAAGACCGCCGTACGCCGGCACAAGCCCACCGGCACGGCCACCGAAGAGATCATCGTGTCGCAGGGCGTGCCCGACCACGCCGCCAACGACAGGCTGCTGCAGCGCGCGTTCGTGGCCGCCGGCGAGGTGGTCGCGACACCCACGCTGGAAGAGTCCCGCGAGCACCTGCGCCAGTGCCTGATCTCGATACCGTGGGAGGGTCTGAAGCTCTCGGCCGGCGACCCGGCCATCCCCGTCACCATCGTCCCGACCAGCTAGGGGTTCACCCGTGACACGAGCGCTGATCATCGTCGACGTCCAGAACGACTTCTGCGAGGGCGGCTCCCTGGCCGTCACCGGGGGCGCCGCCGTCGCCGCGGGCATCTCGCTGGTGCTGGGCAAGGCGGGCGACCGGTGGGACCACGTGGTCGCCACCAAGGACTGGCACATCGACCCGGGCGCCCACTTCAGCGCCCACCCGGACTACCAGGACACGTGGCCCGCGCACTGCGTGGTCGGCTCGACCGGGGCCGACTTCCACCCCGAACTGGCCACCGACAAGATCGAGGCGGTCTTCCACAAGGGCGAGCACCAGGCGGCGTACTCGGGCTTCGAGGGCCACACCGAGGCCGGCGAGACCCTGGCGGCGTGGCTGCGCGAGCGCAATGTGACGGAAGTCGAACTGGTGGGCATCGCCACCGACCATTGCGTACGCGCGACGGCGCTCGACGCCAAAGCCGAGGGTTTCGCGACGACGGTGTTGCTGGAGCTCACGGCGGGTGTCGCCCCCGGAACCACGGCCACCGCGCTCGAGCAGTTCCGGGCCGCGTCGATCGAGACGACTGGCGAACCGGTCGTCTCGTCCTGATTCCTGCTTGATCAAGTAGTTGGTTTTTTGTCGCACCCCCGGGGCAGGATGAGCCCCGGAGGTCAGGAACCAGATGCTTCTCAAGCCTTACCGTGACACGCTCGCCCTGCCCGGCATCAAGTCGCTGCTGGCGGTGGCGACGCTCGCGCGCATCCCGATCGCGGCCGGCGCCGTCGTGCTGACCCTGCACGTCGTCACCGACCTCGATCGGGGCTACGGCGCGGCCGGTCTGATCGGCGCGGCGTTCACCGTCGGCGGCTCGGTCGGCGCTCCCCTCATGGGCCGCCTGATCGACCGGCGCGGCCTGCGGCTCGTCCTCGTGCTCACCACGGTGGCCGAGGTGATCTTCTGGTCGCTGGCCCAGGCCGTGCCCTACTGGGCGCTGCTAGTCATGGCGTTGGTCGGCGGCTTCCTGGCCCTGCCGGCGTTCTCGGTGGCCCGCCAGTCGATCAGCGCGCTCACGCCCGAGGCGCAGCGCCTGCCCGCCTTCGCGCTCGACTCGATCTCGACCGAGCTGTCGTTCATGGCCGGTCCCGCGCTGGGCGTCCTCGTCGCCACGACGGCCGGCGGGCGCTGGGCCATGCTCATGCTGGCCGTCGGCATCCTGATCTCCGGCGTCGGCCTGTGGCTGCTCAACCCGCCGGTCCGGGCCGCGCACGAGGCGCCCATCACGACCGGCGAGCGGGTGCCCCGGCGCAGCTGGCTCACGCCCCGCTTCGTCGCCGTGCTGCTCGTGACGATGGCCGCCACCCTGGTCCTGTCCGGCACCGACGTCGCCCTGGTGGCGGTGCTGCGCGGCAACGGCGAGCTGGGCTGGACGGGCCTGGTCATGACGTTGTGGGCGTTCTATTCGCTGCTGGGCGGTTTCGTGTACGGGGTGATCCACCGCCCGCTGCCGCCGGTGGTTTTGCTGATCCCGCTGGCCGTCGCCACGATGCTGGTCGGCCTGGGCAACGCGCACTGGTGGGTGGTCGCCCTGCTGCTGATCCCGGCCGGCGCCCTGTGCGCCCCGCTGATCACCGCCACGGCCGATGCGATCAGCCGCATGATCCCGGCCGGGGCCCGGGGCGAGGCCATGGGCCTGCACAACTCCTCGCTCACGGTGGGCGTCGCCCTCGGCGGCCCCATCGCCGGCTTCGCGGCCGACCGCTTCTCGGCGCCCTGGGGTTTCGTCGCCGTGGGCGGGGCCGGCGTGTTGATCGCCCTGATCGTCCTCCCCACCGAGATCCGCCGTCGCCGCGCCGCCACCGTGCCGCCCGTCCCCACCCAACGCGACGGCGAGCCGATTGCGGACGAGCCGGGCAACGTCAAGCCCGCGGTCGGCGAGCCGGCCGTCGGTGAGCCGGCCGTCGCCGGTGCTGCCGTCGCCGCTTATGCCGCCTCCGAGCTGACCTCCGCCGAGGCCGACGTCGATCGCCCGGCGAAGTCCTGACCTCTCGTTCTCGCTGGGTGGCCAGCCTTTCCCAACCCTGAGTGAGGGTGGGCCGGATCACCGTTGGCATGCGCGCCGTCGACTTGTACGTTTGTACTTGTACAGCCGTACAAGAACGAGAGAAGGTCGCCGTGCCCTACGTGTTCCTGCTGATCGCCATCGCGGCGGAGGTGGCGGCGACCAGCCTGCTCAAGTCGACCGAGGGCTTCTCCAAGCTCTGGCCCACGGTCGCCTGCCTCACCGGCTACGTGATCTCTTTCGCGGCGCTGTCGGTCTGCGTCAAAGACCTGCCCGTCGGCGTTGTCTACGCGCTGTGGTCCGCCCTCGGCACGGCCGCCATCGTCGCCATCGGCGCGGTCTTCCTCGGCGAGCCCCTCAACACCGCTAAGGTCGTCGGCGTCAGCCTCATCATCGCCGGAGTAGTGACCGTGAACCTGGGCGGTGCCCATTGACCGACCCCGCTCCCCCGCCGGCCCACGCCCCCGACACGCCCGGCCCGGCCCGCCGCACAACACCAGCGGGACAGCAGGCCAGCGCACCCCCGGAACCCGAGACGGCGCCAGCCCGCACGCAAGACGACGACTCAACCGCCGGTGAGCCGGCCCGCCGCACGGCAGCGGCTGGGCGGCGGCGCGTGGACCGGGAGCCGGAATCCGAGGAAGCGCCGATCCTCGCGCGCGGCGGGCGGAGGCGCGGTGACCCAGGAACGGCGTCCGGCACCGGCCCAAGGCGCCCTGGGCCGACTGCGGAACGCGAAAGTGAGCCGCCGGCCGACCTGCGGCTGACCACAGACAGCAGCGAGGCACATGAGCGCCCGGCTTCAGGCGCGCCGGCGGCCGAACGGCGGCCGGTCGAGCGCGGCGCGGCGCAGCAGACTAGCGGGCGGCGGACGGTTGACGGTGGCGCGGCGGAGAAGACGAGCGGGCGGCGGCCTCAGCGGGCGCGTGATCCCGAAGCCCGGCGGCAGGCCCTGGCGGCGGCGGCGCTGGAGGTGATCTCGGAGGTGGGGATCGGGCGCACCACGCATCGGGCCGTGGCCGCTCGGGCCGGGCTGCCTCTCGGGGCGACGACCTACTACTTCCCCACGCTCGACGACCTCATCGCTGCGGGGTTGCGGCTGTCGGCGGCCGACCTGCAGTCCGACTTCGAGCAGTGGGCCGGGCGGCTTCGGGCGGCCTCCGACATCCCGGCCGCCGTCGCGGAAGTGATCGTCGAGTACGTCACCGACCGGCGGCGGGCGCAGATGGAGGTTGAGCTGTATGTGGCCGCCGGCCGTGACCCGGCCCTGCGTCCGCTGGCCCTGGCCTGGCTGACCGGCATGCGTGACCTGCTCGAACCCCATGTGGGCCCGGAGGCCGCCCGCGACGTGGTCACCTTCTTCGACGGCGTGACGCTGCGGGCGCTCATCACCGGTCGCGAACTCGACGTCGAGACGCTGACCCGCACGATCCGCCGCCTCACCACGCCCTGAGGGGCTGTCCCGCCGGAACCCTGGCCGGAATGCGGAACGGCCCGCTCCCCGGCTGGGGAACGGGCCGTTTCTGACGCCTGTCAGTCGCGGTTGGCGCCGGTGTCTTCGGGGTAGGTCGCGCCGCCGTCCGACTCCTTGGTGAGGGGGCGGGCGCCGCCCTCGGGCGGGCCGGCGATCGACTGCTCGCCCGCGGCCAGCTCGGGGAACTTCGCGTCGAAGGCGGGGCGCTCCGAGCGGATGCGGGGCATCTTGTCGAAGTTGCGCAGCGGCGGCGGCGAGGACGTGGCCCACTCGAGCGAGTTGCCGTGGCCCCACGGGTCGTCCACCGTGACCAGCTGGCCGACCTTGTACGACTTCCACACGTTGTAGATGAACGGCAGCGTCGACAGGCCGAGCACGAACGAGCCGATCGTCGAGAACGTGTTGAGGAACGTGAAGCCGTCGGAGGCCAGGTAGTCGACGTACCGGCGCGGCATGCCCTTGGTGCCCAGCCAGTGCTGCACCAGGAACGTGGCGTGGAAGCCGATGAACGTGAGCCAGAAGTGAATCTTGCCCAGGCGCTCGTCGAGCATCCGGCCGAACATCTTCGGGAACCAGAAGTAGATGCCGGCGAACACCGCGAACACGATCGTGCCGAACAGCACGTAGTGGAAGTGCGCGATCACGAAGTACGAGTCGGACACGTGGAAGTCGATCGGCGGGGAGGCCAGCAGCACGCCGGACAGACCGCCGAAGAGGAACGTCACGAGGAAGCCGATCGCGAACAGCATCGGTGTCTCGAAGCTGATCTGGCCGCGCCACATCGTGCCGATCCACACGAAGAACTTCATGCCCGTCGGCACCGCGATGAGGAAGCTCAGGAAGCTGAAGAACGGCAGCAGCACCTGGCCGGTGACGAACATGTGGTGCGCCCACACCGACATCGACAGGGCGGCGATCAGCAGCGTAGCGGCGACCAGGCCCTTGTAGCCGAAGACCGGCTTGCGGCTGAAGACCGGGATGACCTCGGTGATGATGCCGAAGAACGGCAGCGCCACGATGTACACCTCGGGGTGGCCGAAGAACCAGAAGAGGTGCTGCCACAGCATCGGGCCGCCCGTGTCCACGTCGAACACGTGGGCGCCGAGCACGCGGTCGGCGGCGAGGGCGAACAGCGCGGCGGCCAGGAACGGGAAGACCATGATCACCAGAAGGCTGGTGACGAGGATGTTCCACGTCATGATCGGCATGCGGAACATGGTCATGCCGGGCGCGCGCAGGGTGAGCACCGTGGTGATCAGGTTGACGCCACCGAGGATCGTGCCCAGACCCGAGAGGGCCAGGCCGACGACCCACATGTTGCCGCCGACGCCGGGCGAGTGCAGCCCGTCGCTCAGCGGGGTGTAGGCGAACCAGCCGAAGTCGGCCGCGCCACCGGGGGTGAAGAACCCGCTGATGGTGATCGTGCCGCCGAACAGGTAGAGCCAGTACGCGAACGCGTTGAGCCGCGGGAACGCCACGTCGGGCGCGCCGATCTGGATCGGCACCACGAAGTTCGCGAAGGCGAAGACGATCGGCGTCGCGAAGAACAGCAGCATGATCGTGCCGTGCATCGTGAACAGCTGGTTGTACTGCTCGGGCGAGAGCAACTGCATGCCCGGGCGAGCCAGTTCGGTGCGCATCAGCAGCGCCATGAGGCCGCCGAGCATGTAGAACACGAAGGCCGTGATCATGTACATGATCCCGATCTGCTTCGCGTCCGTCGTGCGCAGGATTCGGGCGAGTGCCGAACCCTTGACCTGCCGCCGGACCGGATATGGCCGGGTCACGATCGGCTTAGGCGCAACGGTCGTCACGAATAGCCTCCGTTGTCTCGTTCGTCCCTCTCAGTACGCCAGAGATCGCAGGCGTACCTCGCAGGCAGAATAGTCCCCCACCGGCATACCGCGGGCGCGGGGTGACCAAACAGGTCAGCCGGGGTTTGTGCCACCGCCTAGGCCGGATGCACCAGCGCCCGGTAGTGATCGGAGAAGATCCGCAGGCCACGCCTGCGCAGCATGGGATCGCGCAGGGCCGGCGGCACGTCGCGGGTGCGGTCGCGCTCGCGGGTGCGGTCGCGCACCTCGGCGCAGCGGGGGCGACGGCGTTCCTCGTACGCGCGAAGCACGGCGGGGATGTCGTCCGGGAGTTTCCGCAGCTCTTCGCCCAGAACGACCGCGTCCTCGAACGACATGGCGGCGCCCTGGGCCAGTGTGGGCGCGGTGGCGTGGGCCGCGTCACCCAGCAGCACCACCGGGCCGGTCGACCAGCGGTCGAGCACGACCTCGTCGGTGCGCGCGACCTGCACCTTTTCCAGCGCGTTGAGGATCGCCGGGGCGGGGCCGCCGAACGTGCCGAACAGCTCGCGCACGTGGGCCACCGGGTCGTCCGGGTTGGGGGAGTCGGGGGCCGTCTCGTCGGCGTGGAAGTAGAGCTTGCGGCCGCCCATGGGCATGGCCACGAAGGAGGACCGGCGCCCGAGCAGGGCCGTCCAGTCGCTCAGCGGCGGGCCGCCGGTGATCACCGAGCGGTAGACGATCTGGCCGGTCGGCACGGCCGGACCGCCCAGACCGGCTTGGGCCCGGATGGTCGAGCGGCGGCCGTCGGCCCCGACGACCAGGTCGTACTCGGCCACCTGGCCGTCGCCGAACTCGACCTTGGCGGTCTTGTCGAACACCTCGAGCGAGCGGACGGCCGTGTCGTAGCGCACCTCGCCGCCGACGCCGGTGAGCAGCACCTGCTGCAGGTCGGCCCGGGACAGGGCGCGGGACTCGCCGACGCCGGCCCAGAGCCCGGCCACGTCCATCTCGAACAGCTCGCGCCCGCGACTGTCGAGGAAGACCTGGCGGAAGATGAGGTCGCCCAGGGGGCGCAGCGGCGCGTCGAGGCCGAGCTGGCGCAGGGCCCGCAACGCGTTGCCGGGCAGATAGATGCCGGCGCCCGGCAGCATGGAGGCCGGCAGTTCCTCGACCACGTCGGGCCGGAACCCGGCGAGCCGCAGGGCACGCGCGGCGGAGAGCCCCGCGATTCCGGCGCCCACCACCAGGATGCGCAACGTCATCGCAGCCTTGCCTCCCACCCGTCGGACACGCGTCGGAGCCAAGACACTACCCCGAGCCACCGTCGGGGGAAACCTGTGATCATCGAGAGTTCCGAATTGTTCCCTTGGCTACCATGCCCCCACTCTCGCACACACGTATGACGAATTACGCCGGTGTATTTCCGCCCCGGCCCGGGAAGACAATGGGTCCATGACGGACCGTCTCGCGGAATACCGGCGCAAGCGGGACGCCACGCGCACGCCCGAACCCGTCCCTGAGCAGACGCCGCCGCCGAGCGAGTCCAGGCGGTTCGTGATCCAGCAGCACCACGCCCGCAGCCTGCACTGGGACGTCCGGCTGGAACGCGACGGCGTCCTCGTCTCGTTCGCCGTCCCCCGTGGCCTCCCACGCGGCCAGGGCCGCAACAACCTGGCCAAACACACCGAGGATCACCCGCTGGAATACCTCGAGTTCTCGGGCGAGATCCCGGCCGGCGAGTACGGCGGCGGCCGGATGACCATCTTCGACAGCGGCACCTACGAGACCGGCAAGTGGCGCGACGACGAGATCGGGGTGACGTTCCACGGTGACCGGACGAGCGGGCGGTACGTGTTCTTCCAGACCGGCGGCAACGACTGGATGGTCCGCCGGATGGACCCGCCCGAGCCCGGCTGGGAGCCGATGCCCGAGGCGGTCGATCCGATGCTCGCGACCCGGGCCGTGCACCTGCCGGCCGCCGGCGACGACGCCGAGTGGGGCTACGAGATGGCCTGGGGCGGTCGGCGTGTCGTGGCGTACGTCTCGGGCGGCCGCGTCCGCCTGCTGAACGCCGACGGCGAGGACGTGACGAGCTGGTATCCCGAGATCCGGCCGCTCGGCCCCGCGCTGGCGCCGACCGAGGCCGTGCTGGACGGCGAGATCGTGACCCTGCCCGACCCGGCCCAGCTGGAGAAACGGAAGGCGCCCAAGGACGCGGCGGCGGCCAAGCGGGCCGCTGAGCGCACCCCGGTCTACTTCCTGGCCTACGACCTGCTGTGGCTCGAGGGGCACAGCACGGTGGAGGCGCTGCGCTACGCCGAGCGCCGCGAGCTCCTGGAGGGACTGTCCATCGACGGCGAGCACTGGCAGACCCCGCCCTACTTCCCCGGCGGGGGCGAGTTCGCGCTGGAGGCGGCCGCGGCGCAGGGCCTGGGCGGGGTCGTCGCGAAACGCCTCGACTCCCCCTACCTGCCCGGCCGCCGTAGCCGCCTCTGGCTGGCGATCAGCGCCTAGGCGCGCCGCCGCCGGCCGATCAGCAGCGCCGCCACGCCGCCGAGCACCAGCAGCAGGCCGGCCAGCCCACCGGCCGGTCCGGTGATCGGCAGGCCGCCGCCACCACCCTCGCCACCGCCGGCCGGCGGTGCGACGGGCGGAGCGGCCGGCGGCGCGGCTCCGTTGATCACGATGTAGGCCGAGTTGTTGGCCTTGTTCAGTTCCTCGGCCGGAGCGTCCACCTTCACCGACCCGGCCGCGCCGGTGATGACCTGGTCGATCCGCAGGCTGAAGTTCAGCGGGTCGGTGAAGCCGACCTTGAACATCGAGTCCAGGTAGCAGCTGTAGCGCAGCTCCCCCGGCCGGCCGCCGTGCCCGTAGTCGACCACCCCGCGGTCGGTCATCGGGAAGCAGATGTCCGGCACCTTCGTCGCGGTGGTGCCCTTCGGGATGAAGACCCGCGCCTTCGGCCAGGGCGCGTTGACCCGCTGACGGTCGATGGTGGCCGGCCCGTCGTTACGGATGCCGACCTTGACCCGGACGATCGCGCCCTTCTGGCCGGTGGCCCGGGCGCCGACGGCGGCCAGGTCGGTCGAGTGCTTGCCGGTGACCGTGACGGCCAGTCCGTCCGACACGTACTCCTCGAGGGCCTGCGGTGGGTCGGCCTTGGCCGTGGCGAGCGGGGTCAGGCGCAGCACCCCACCCCGGCCGGGCGTGCCGAGCGGTTCGAAGCCGCCCCTCTGCACGTACTGCCGCAGGTCGGCGAACTCGTCCTTGGTCATCCACTGCCAGCTGCCGTTCTGCCGGCTCGGTGCGTACGTGTCCTTCCGCATCCGCAGCGGCAGGGTGACGCGGTAGGCGGCTCCGGGCGCGAGCGTCTGGTCGAAGAGGCAGTAGCGCAGCTCACCGCCGAGGTAGTAGCAGTTGCTGAACTGGGTGCGGCTCTCGAACGCGTACTGCGTGTACGAGCCGAAGGCCGTCCCCCGGATCGGCACCGAGCCCGTGTTGGTGATGGTCAGCGGCACGTCCACCGAGCCCCCGGGCGGCGCCGACGTGTCCTTCGCGCTGTCGGCCGCGGTGAGGCCGACCCGCTCGCCGATCCGGATCGTCGCGGTGCGGGTGACCGGGGCGAACCCCTTCACCGTCATGGTCGCCGTCAGGGTGCCGGTCCGGCCCACCACGGCGTCGTCCCCGGCGACGACCCAGCCCACGACGTTGGACTCGACACCTTCCGGCGTGAGCGCGCCGACCTCGGCCGAGCACGTCAGTTCGAGCAGGTCGGGCTGCCGGACGCTGCAGTTGTTCGGGTGGCCCGCCTCCTGCAGATGCAAGCCCGGGCCCTGGCCGGCGAAGCGGTACACGAGGTTCACGTCGCCCCTGCGCACCGGCAGCGGCCGGTCGGCGAACAGCAGCGTACGGAGTTCGAGACTGCTGCCCGGCGCGAGCGTGTAGTTCTTGACGTAGAAGTCGACCTTCGCCTTGGCCGGGGCCGCCTGGGCCGGAGGCGCCGCCGCGCCGGACACACTGAGTGCCACCAGCGCGAGAAGCAGGCGGCGGGCGAGACTTTGACGCACCGGGAGTCCTCCGTACCCGAAGATCAAGACTCGCGAAGCGTAGGTGCCCGGCCCGGACTCCGTGCACCGGTTACCCGATCGTTATCCGGAGGCCGGCGCACCGGCGGTCCGTCCGCAATCGTGGCGGAGGCGGAAGCATGCTGGTCCGCGCCTCGGTACCGAGGTTTACCGGCGCCCGCACCGGAAAGGTCCTCTGCTTAGATGCACCCCGGAACCCCTGCCATGACCGAGTCTGTGACCGAGATGTCTGCCGAACTCTGGAACTCCGCCGCCGGCGTCCTCGAGACGAACTGGTCCGGCGACCACATGGTGCCCTCCCGCCGCCTCTACCCGCACCAGTGGAGCTGGGACACCGCCTTCATCGCGGTCGGTCTGGCGTACGTCAATCCGGGCCGAGCCTGGCGTGACCTGCGCAGCTTGTTCGAGGCGCAATGGCCCGACGGCCGGGTGCCGCACATCGTCTTCGACCCCGCGACCGCCGAGGCCGACTACTTCCCCGGGCCGGCCTTCTGGGGCGTTCCCGCGTACGGCGTACGCCCGGCGCACGGAAGCACCGGCATCGTGCAGCCACCCCTGCACGCCGTCGCGGCCTGGAAGGTCTACCGTCGCGCGGCGGCCCACGGCGCGGCCTGCGTGCAAGAGGCCCACGCCGAACTCGAATGGCTCTACCCCCGCCTGGTCGCCCAGCAGGACTATCTGACCCACCGCCGGAACCTGGGCGGCGCCGGCCTGGCCGCGATCGTGCATCCGTGGGAGTCGGGCCTGGACAACAGCCCGGCCTGGGACGCCGCGATGGCCAACGTGCCGGCCGACCTCTCCCTGCTGTCGACGTACCGCCGGCGCGACCTGGACGTCGCCGACGCGGCCCACCGCCCGACCGACCGCGACTACGCCCGGTACGTCGGCCTGGTCCTCAGCTACCGCGCCGAGAGCTATTCGGACACCGACCTGCTGTCCCGGCACGACTTCGCGGTGGAGTGCCCGTCGTTCAACGCGATCCTGGGCGCCGCCGAGCTGGCCCTGGCCCAGATCGCGGGAGTTCTCGGCCGTACGACAGAAGCCGCCGGCCACCGCGAGCGGGCCCAGCGCATCGCCCACGCGCTCGTCGCCCGCCTGTGGAACCCGCGGACGCGGATGTTCCACGCTCGTGACGTGCGTACCGGAACGCTGAGCCCGGCCCACTGTGTGAGCGGGCTGATGCCGCTGCTGCTGCCCGACCTGCCGAGCGAGCAGGTCGAGGGCATCGTGGCCGAGGCGAAGTCGGCCCGGTTCGGCATGCCGGCGCCGAGCTACGACCGGACGGCGGCCGACTTCGACACCATGCGCTACTGGCGGGGCCCGATCTGGATCAACATGAACTGGCTGCTGCGCCGGGGCCTGCTCGTGCACGGCCGGCGTGACGAGGCCGAGGAGCTGCGGGCGGCCATGGTGCGCCTGGTGCACCAGCAGGGCCACTTCGAGTACTTCCACCCGGTGACCGGCGAGGGCCTGGGCGCGCCCACCTTCAGCTGGACCGCCGCCCTGGCCCTCGACCTGCTCGCCGACCGTTCGGTGCCGGCGTACGCAAGGGCCGCTTAGAACACGACCACCGAGCGCAGCACGCCACCGGTGTGCATCTTGTTGAAGGCCTCCTCGACCCCGTTCAGCGGGATCTCCTCGGTCACGAAGGCGTCCAGGTCGAGGCGGCCCTGCAGGTACAGCTCGGTGAGCATCGGGAAGTCGCGGGTCGGCAGGCAGTCGCCGTACCAGCTGGACTTGAGCGCCCCGCCGCGGCCGAAGATCTCGAGCAGCGGCAGCTCGATCTTCATGTCGGGCGTGGGCACGCCGACCAGCACCACCGTGCCGGCCAGGTCGCGCATGTAGAAGGCCTGCTCGTACGTCTCGGGCCGGCCCACCGCCTCGACCACCACATCGGCCCCGAAGCCGCCGGTGAGCTCCTTGACCTTCTCGACGACGTCCCCCTCGCGGGCGTTGACCGTGTGCGTCGCGCCGAACCCGCGCGCCCACTCGAGCTTCTGGTCGTCCGTGTCGATGGCGATGATCGTGGTCGCCCCGGCCAGGGCCGCGCCGGCCACCGCGCCGTCACCGACACCGCCGCAGCCGATCACCGCGACCGAGTCGCCCCGGGTCACGCCGCCGGTGTTGATGGCCGCGCCGATGCCCGCCATCACGCCGCAGCCGAGCAGGCCCACCGCCGCCGCGCGAGCCCGCGGGTCGACCTTTGTGCACTGTCCGGCGTGGACGAGCGTCTTCTCGACGAAGGCGCCGATGCCCAGGGCCGGGGACAGCTCGGTGCCGTCCTCCAGAGTCATCTTCTGAGTCGCGTTGTGCGTGGCGAAGCAGTACCACGGCTTGCCCTTCTTGCAGGCCCGGCAGACGCCGCACACGGCCCGCCAGTTGAGCACCGCGAAGTCGCCCGGCTCGACGTCGGTGACGCCGGCGCCGACCGACTCGACCACGCCGGCTGCTTCGTGGCCGAGCAGGAACGGGAAGTCGTCGTTGATGCCGCCCTCGCGGTAGTGCAGGTCGGTGTGGCACACCCCGCACGCCTGGATCGCGACCACGGCCTCACCCGGCCCGGGGTCGGGCACCACGATGGTCGTGAGCTCGACGGGGGCACCCTTGCTGCGGGCGATGACGCCCTGAACTCGCTGACTCATCGGCCTAGCCTAAGGGCTCGTCGAGCAGAGTTTCGGCCAGCTTGGCGAGCTGTTTCACCTGGGCCGGGGTGAGCCGGTCGAAGATCAGCTGCTGCACCGCCTCGACGTGGCCGGGGGCCGATTCCTTGATCTTGGTGAAGCCGTCCTCGGTGAGCACGGCGATCTGCACGCGCCCGTCCTGCGGGTCACGCTCGCGGCGCACCCAGCCCTGGCCCTCGAGGCGGGCGATGACGTGCGAGAGGCGGGACAGCGAGGCGCTGACCATCTTGGCCAGCTTGCTCATGGCGAGCCGGCGGTCGGGCTGGTCGCTCAGCGCCACCAGCACGATGTAGCCCATGTGGGTCAGGCCGGCGTCGCGCTGCAGCTGGGCCTCGAGCGCCGCGGGGACCTTGATGAGCACTTCGACGAAGCGCCGCCACGTCTGCTGCTGCTCGTCGGTCAACCAGCGGGGCTGCTGTTCCATGGAGAGAGGTTAGTGGC
Source organism: Paractinoplanes pyxinae (assembly GCF_026626335.1). Taxonomy (GTDB): domain Bacteria; phylum Actinomycetota; class Actinomycetes; order Mycobacteriales; family Micromonosporaceae; genus Actinoplanes; species Actinoplanes pyxinae. The sequence goes on from NZ_JAPNTZ010000013.1 coordinate 97,797, forward strand.
GCGGCGGCCCGAGGTCACGATCCGGGTCGTATCGATCGACGACCGGCGTTGTCCCTAGTACGCTGCGCTGGAACTTCCACCGGGGCAATCCAGAACGGCACGACGCCGGCGCCGGTTCGGCTGGGGGGCCACGGCCGGCGCCGGCGTCGTGCTTCCGTTCTGGTTGATCGCCGCCTCAGGACTGCGGCGGCTCGTCCTTGCCCTCTTCCTCGAGCCGGTCGGCCTCTTCCTTCGTCTTGTGCACGGCGCCGTCGGCGTGCTCGGCCGGGCCGTAGACGGTGTAGAGGACCAGCGGGTTGGGCCCGGTGTTGATGAAGTTGTGCTTGCGCCCGGCCGGGACGACGACCAGGTCGCCCTGGGCCACATTGCGCTCCTGCCCGCTGACGATGGCCTTGGCCGTTCCGCTGACGAAGGTGAGGATCTGGTCCACCTCGTGGACCTCCTCACCGATCTCGCCGTCCGGCGGAATCGTCATGATCACGAGCTGGGTGTGCTTGCCGGTCCAGAGCACGCGGCGGAAGTCGGGGCTCTGCTCGGCGACGGTGGCGATCGTGTAGTGCTCCATGCCGCGCATATACCCCGCTCACGGCGTACGCAATCGGCCTTCGACGACGGGGGCCGGGCGCCCGATCAGATAGCCCTGGACGTAGTCGACGCCCAGCTCACGCAGCAGCCGCAGGGTCGGCTCGTCCTGCACGAACTCGGCCACGGTGTGGATCCCGTAGGCCTGGCACACCTGCACCAGGGCCCGCACCAGCACCTGGTCCTGCGGGTTGGCGACCAGGTCGACGACGTACTCGCCATCGATCTTGACCAGGTCGATCGGGAAGATCCGCAGGTAGCGGAACGACGCGTAGCCGGAGCCGAAGTCGTCCAGCGCGAGCTCGCAGCCCAGCTCGCGGACCTGGTCGGCGAACCGGCGGGCCTCGCTCAGGTTGCCGATCAGCGCGGTCTCGGTGATCTCGAAGGTGAGCTGCTGGGGCTTCACCTGGTACTGCTCGATGAGCCGGGTGACCTCGTCGGTGAGCCGCGGGTCCCCGACCGAGCGGCCCGAGAGGTTGATCTGCAGACAGGTGCCGGGCTGCTCGGCGGCCAGCTGCATGGCCCGCTCGACAACCCACAGGTCGATGTCGAAGACCGCGTCCAGGCGCTCGGCGATGTCCAGCACCTGGATCGGCGACTGCGGCCCGTCGCCGTCGTCGAGCACCCGCAGCAGCAGCTCGTGCCGGGTGATCTCGTTGCTCTGCAGCTCGAGGATGGGCTGGGCGTAGAGGGTGAAGCGGTCGGTGTCGAGGGCGTCGGCGACCCGGCTGCGGTACGAGCCCTGCCGGTCGCGGGCCGGCACCGGGTGCGGCACCAGGGTCAGCGGCACCACCCCCTCGCGGGACTGGCGCCAGGCCAGCTCGGCGTCGATCAGCAGCTCGTGGCTGCCGGCGTCGCCGTCGGGCGTGAACCGCACGAGCCCGCCCCAGGCCCGGGCCCGCAGCCAGGTGTCGGGCAGCACGAAGGTCTGCGCCCGCAGCGCCTCGACCAGCAGCTCGGCCTCGCGCCGGGCCATCGGCCAGCTGGTGCCGGGCAGCAGCACGCCGAGTTCGTTGGGGCCGACCCGGCCCAGCAGCGCGCCCCGCTGCATCACGCCCTCGAGCACGCGGGCGGCCCGGTGCAGCAGGTCGGCGTTGAGTTCCGGCCGGACCGCGCCGTCCGCGCCCGGCAGCTCGGGCTGCACCCGCACGACCAGCACGGCGCCGCCGCCGCGGCGCTGCGCGCGGTCAATCTCGTCGGCGAAGCGGGCCCGCGGGAGCAGGCCGGTCGCCGGATCGGGCTCGACCAGCGAGGCCCGGACGGTCTCGCCGCGCCGGGCCAGCCGGTCGGTCTCGCGGCGGGCCCGCTCGCGATCTGAGACATCTGTCACCGTGCCCCGGATGCCGCGGACCGTGCCGTCGGGGCTCTTGATCGGATCGAGCCGGCAGTCCACGTCGAACCAGCCGCCGTCAGCGCGCATGAGGCGGATCGTCGTGCGCACCTGGGCGCGGGTGGTCCAGGCTTTCGTGATGGCCGACAGCGCCTCGGCGTGGTCGTCGCGGTGCACGTAGCGGACGAGAATCTTGCGGCTGACCTCGTCGCGGGCCGGCGGGTCGCCGAGCATCGCCCGCAGCGGACCCGACCACACGATGCGGTCGCCGGTCACCGTGTACGAGAACCAGGCGGCCCGGTCGTCGGCCGGCCGGCGCGGCGCCGGCACGCGCTGCCGTTCCTCGGGTGCCGCCATCGGGCCGCCACCTCCCCCAGAGTGTCCCCACGCCCCTGAACTATTACGACCCGTCACCGGGCCGAGATAACAGTGGACGACCGCCCCAATGTTTGACCGTCGGCCTCGTCAACACCGGGAGCTGCACCTTCTCGCCCGATCAGAGTAGGGAAAGACCTGATCGGCTGACCACTGCGCTGCGTGATTCCGCACCGGAAAGAGCGCCACTTCCATGACGGACAGTCACTGCTAGTGCCGACGGTGGAACCATGTGCGATTGCTACCCGCCCGGCGCCGGTGTCATGCACGCAACGCACTCGCAAGGATGCGCCCCGTGACTTGATCCGCTTGTGGATGGATATGGTGGCGATTGGACAGTACGCCGAGCGAGGACGAGGCATGGGCATCATTCGAGACATGCAGCGGGCGCACGCCACCCAGGCGTTCGCTGATCAGCGGGCCAACACCGCGGCCGCGCAGCAGCGCGATCTGATCCGGCGCAACGCCGATCACGCGATAGCCGCTGCCCAGCAAGCGGCGGGGGACGCCGACCGTAAACGCGAGCACCAGCGGCTCTACGTCGAGGCGAGGACGGCCGACACCGCCGCCGCCAACGCCGAGATCCGGGCCCGGCTCAGCGATCTCGACGCTCTGCTGCTCTCGACCCTCGACGTGGACGACCACATCGACCTGCAGCTGTTCAAGAAGCCGGTCGAGGTTCCGCCGTTCGATCCGGGCCCGCTGGGCCGCCCGACGCCCGAGCCGCGGTGGGAGAGCTACGTGCCCCCGCAGCCGCGCGGTGTCGGCAAGATCCTCGGCGGTGACCGGCTGCGGCAGCAGCAGACGGCCGGCGCGCAACGTGCCTACGAGGACGCGCGGGCCCGGTGGGCCGAGGCCGAGCAGCGGCGCCGGCAGCAGTTGGCGGTGCGGCAGAAGGCGTACGACGAAAGCCTGCGCAAGTACGAGGCCCGGATCGCCGCCTACAACGCCGAGGTCGACCGGTTCGCGGCCGCGGTGGCCGGCGCCGACCCGTCCTCGGTGGTCGAGTACTTCGCCATGGTGCTCGGCAACTCGGTCTACCCCGACGACTTCCCGCAGCACTTCCGCCTGGCCTACCTGCCCAAGCAGCGCCACCTGCTGATCGAGTACCACCTGCCCCCGATCGAGGTGGTGCCCCAGATCAAGGAGTACCGCTACGACCGGTTCCGCGACGACGTGACGGCCATCCCGCGCGACGAGGCCGAGGTGCGCCGCCGCTACGTGGACGTGATCGCCCGGGTCACCCTGCGCACGATCCACGAGGTCATCGAGGCCGACCGCGGCGGGCTGGTCCAGCAGGTGTCGTTCAACGGCATCGTCGACACGATCGACAAGCGCAACGGCCGGTTCGTCCGCCCCACCCTGGTCTCGATCCAGACCACCCGCGAGACGTTCGCCGCCATCAAGCTGCGCCGGGTCGACCCGGTGGCCTGCGTGAAGCACCTCGAGGGGGCGCTGTCGGCGGCCCCCGACGAGCTGGCCGCCGTCACCGGCAAGATGGACTTCGACCGGGACGCCGACCGCGACTTCACCGAAGAGTTCAACGTGCTGGCCGAGATCGACGAGCGTCCCAACCTGGTCGCCCTGACCGAGGCGGCGTGGGAGCAGCAGCTGGCCGACCTGTTCGGCGTGATGGGTCTGCAGATGGGCGCGGCCACCCGCACCGACCTGGGCGCCCGCTGGCACGCCACCGATCCCCGCCCGGTCTTCGGCGGTCAGGTGGTGATCTTCGCGATGCGCGGCCCGGCCACCGGCTCGGCCGCGGTGCACGCGCTGGCTGGAGCAGTGACGGCGGCCGGGGCGACCAAGGGGATCCTGGTCTCGCTGGGCGGCATCGAGTCCGAGGCGTACGACGCGGTGGCCGGCCGCCCGCTCGAGCTGATCGACGGCCCGGCCCTGGTCACCCTGCTCTCGAACTACTGCCGCGTGAAGGCCCGGATCGAACGCATGCCCGGTTCATGATCGGGTAGTCCGTCCGGGTGTGACCACTTTTCCGAGCCGGTGGACCCTCGGCCTCCACGACCGCAGTCACGAGGAGGCGCCGGGGCTGCCGGTGGTGATGCTGCACGGGCTGGCCGTGTCGCACCGCTACCTGCTGCCGGTGGCCCGCGCCCTGGCCGACCGGCACCCCGTCGTGCTGCCCGACCTGCCGGGCTTCGGGCGCAGCGGCAAGCCGGCGCGGGCGTACGACGTGGGCGAGCACGCCGAGGTCCTGGTGGCCTGGTTGGCGGCGCGCGGGCTCGGCCGGGTGGCGCTGGTCGGGCACTCGTTCGGCGCCGAGGTCGCGGCCCGGCTCGCCGTGCTGGTGCCGGAAACGGTGGCGGCGCTCGTGCTGGCCAGTCCGACCTGCGATCCGAGCGGCCGCACCCGCCGTGCCCTGATCGGTCGGTGGCTGCTCGACACCCAGGTCGAGGCCCCGTGGCAGGCGCCGATCCTGGCCCGCGACGTCCTCGACGCCAAGCCGTGGCGGGTGCTGGCGACCGTCGGCCACTCGGTGCGCAACGCCGTCGAGGACGATCTGGTCAAGCTGAGCGTGCGGCCGCTCGTGCTGGCCGGCGCGCTCGACCCGGTGGCCCCGGCGCGGTGGCGGGCCGAGGTGGCCGCGCTGACCGGCGGCACGATGGTGACCCTGCCGCAGGCCGCGCACAACGTGCTCACCACCTCGCCCCGGCGCTCGGCCGACGCCATCGCCGCCCACCTGCGTACGGTCTAAGCGATCGGGGCGATCTCGAGCTCGGCCAGCCGCTGCCACACCGGGGCCATCGCCGCTTCCGGCTCGCGGGCGTAGATGCTGCCCCGGATGCGCACGAAGACGCAGTTGCCGACCCGTTCCAGCACCGCCTGGCGGCGCATGTCGCTCTCCCACTGCTCGGGGCCGTGATACCGGTCGCCGTCGCACTCGATGGCCAGCCGGCGTCCGTCCGGCGCGTTGAGCACGAAATCGATGCGGTAGGCGCCGATCTTGAACTGCGGGATCGGCCGGAAGCCGCGAGCCAGCAGCCGTTTCAGCACGTCCCGTTCGAAGTCGCTCTCGCAGCGCCCGGCCAGGTCGGCCGCCTCTTCGGCCGGGGTCAAATTGAGCGCGTACGTCAGGAGGAGGCCCCGGGCGTCGTCGGCGAGCAGCGATCCGGGGCGCACCGAATGGAAGATCCACAACTGATCCCGGGCCCGTGACGCGGCGACGTTGATCCGGCGGTGGTACTCGCGCTTGGTGAACGCGGCCACCCGGGGATCGTTGTCCGAGACCACCATGGACACCAGTACGACGTCCCGCTCGTCGCCCTGGAACGTGTACGCGTCACCCACCCGCAGCCGCCGGGCCTGGATCTCGTCCTCGCCGATCCGCTCGCGCAGCAGGTGCAGCAGATAGCCGGCCTGCCCGCTCGTGCTGAGCAGCGAGATCACGCCGAGCGTGCGACCGTCGTACCGCGGATCGCCCACGATCGACGCGACCTGTTCGACCAGCGCCTGCGCCTCGGCCTCGTTGACGTCCCCGAAGCCGCCGATCGGCTGCCGGACACCTTCGGGCAGGAACACCGTACGGATGGGAGCGAACGCCGGCCGGTCGGCCCGCAACGGCATGATCTTGCCGTCGTAGTAGTGGCGCGACGAGAACTCGATGATCTGCGGCACGCAGCGGAAGTGCTCGGTCAGCAGGATCCGCTCGGGCGACCGGCGTACGGCGTGGTCGTACAGCGACGACTCGGGGTCGAAGTGCTCGGCCGACGGCACGTCGTCCAGGTGACTGTGGATCAGCCCGGCCACCGGCCCGACGAAGCCCAGCTGGGGACCGATCTGCTGGTCGTCGCCGACCACCACGGCCCGCTCGGCCAGCGACAGCACGGGCAGCGCGAACAGGTCGGCCTGCGACGCCTCGTCCACGATCACCACGTCGAAGCGGGCGCCCCCGGCGAACTGCTCGATGGCCCGGTCGACCGACATGACCCAGACCGGCACCGCCTCGACGGCCGACTCCATCGCGCGCTGGGCGTGGGCCTGCCAGGCCGCGGCCGTACGCCCGGTGCCCTTGCCGATCTTGCGGAGAGCCGTGGTCCAGTCGGCCAGGGCGGCCCGGCGCCGGTCGTCCAGGCTCCGCGACACCTCGAGCCAGGCCGAGGCCACCACCAGCTCGGCGGTGCGGCGGCGGATCTTGTCGCGGGCCGACTCGACCCGCTTGGCCAGCACCGCCGGGTCGACGCTGCCGATCACGTCGTCGAACCAGGTCTGCGCCTGCCGCCACTGCCAGGCGGCCAGGCAGGCCTTGCCGCTGACCGGCGGGACGCGGCCTTCCTCTATCCGGGCGGCCCACTCCGGCGCCTTCCCGGCCAGCCGGTCGCGCAGCTCGACGAAACGCTCGGCCCCGGGACGCAGGTCGTGCAGGCGCCTGACCTCGGCGACCTCCTCGTCCCAGCCCTCCAGGGTGGCCCACGCCTTGGCCGGACGCGGCCACGGCTCCAGCATCTGGGCCGTCTCTTGCTCCGACTTCAGCAGATTGTCGAGCTTGTAGACGGCGGGCGCGGCATCGAGCAGGTCGGCCACCCGGGCCAGGCGGCTCGGGTCAAGGTCAAGATCGTGCTGAGGTACGAGGTGGGACAACCGCTCGGCCAGGGCGGGCCAATGCCGTACGTCCCAATCGAGCGACTGCCCGGCGTCGGCCAGCAACGCCCCGGCCCACAGCTCGGGATCGCCCCAGCCACCCGCGGGCGCGGCGATGTCGAGCCGCTGCCGCCACTCCGACCAGTGACCGCCGAGCCGCTGCCGGGCCTGGTTCCGGCGCACCCAGGCCGCCGCCACGTCGACGTCCTCGGCGCTGCGCAGGGGCTCGCCGTCCACCCGCACGTCGTCGGCCACCCGGAACAGGGCCGCCTGGAGCAGACGGCTCAGGCCGCGGCCGCTGGCGAACCGCTGGCGCATCTCGGCCAGCTGAGCCAGCAGCCGCTTCGGTTCCGCTGCGTACGAGTCGGGCACGCTCACCTGGTGGCCGGCCAGCGTCCGGGTCAGCGCGGCCAGCTCGGCCAGCAGCGCCTCGGTGGCGGCCACGTGGTCGGCCCACACCGCGCGCCAGTGCGGGTCGGTGAGCAGCCGGCCCAGCCGGTCGGTCCAGGCCCCCTCGCGGCGGCGGAGCCAGGCCAGCGCCTCGTGCAGGTCGTCGCGGGCGGCGGCGACGTTCGAATTCCGCACCTGGTCGATGGCCAGACCCTGGCCGGCCAGCTCCGCGACCAGGGCCGCCAGCTCGTCGCGCTCGGCCCGGCGCTGCCTCTCCTCGGCCGCCGACGGCAGGTCGTCAGCGACCGGCAGCGGCTGCAGGGCGGCCGCCCTGTCCTGCGGCCAGATGCGGGTGGCCAGGTCGAGCAGGGTGGCGAACTCGGCACTGTCCAGCGGCGGCGGGCCGTCGACCGGGTCGGGGATGCCGGCGTCGTGGGCGGCCCGCTCGCGCAGCCAGGCGCCCACCTCGACCGGGGTCATCGGGGCGCCGTCGACCACGTACGTGACGGCCTCGTTCTCGGCGATCGCGCGCAGACCGCCCAGGGCCGTGGCCAGCTCGCGTTCGGCCTCTTCGAGCAGGCCGGTCAGCCGCTCGACCCGGCGCGCCTCGGCCTCTTTGTCCAGGGTGGCGGCCCTGTCCGAGAGCTCGCGGGCGGCCAGCTGCAGCTGGACCAGCTGGTCGGTGGTGCGCCCGAGCACGGCCAGGCACAGCGAGCGGATCTCTTCGGGCAGGCCGTCGCGGAGCACCCGGAGCGGGTCTTCCTTCTGCGCGACGACCAGCACCCGCTTGCCGTTGGCCATGAGATGGCAGATCAGGTTGCGGATGGTGTGGGTCTTGCCGGTGCCGGGCGGACCCTGGACGGCCACGTTGCGGTGCAGGGCCAGGCGGCGGGCGATCGACTCCTGCGCCTCGTTGGTGGGCAGCGGCATGAGCAGGCGCTCGCCGACCCGCTGCCAGCGCTCCCCGTCGTCGCCGGGCATCTGCAACTTGCTCGGCTCGTGCGCCACGATCGCGGCCAGCGCGCCCACGGCGGCGGTGTCACCGGCCAGCAGGCGGTCGCGCAGGTTCTCGAGGAAGCCGCGCAGGAGCCGCTGCTTGGGCCGCACGAACAGGACGCCCGCGTCGCGGATGTGCGGGCGGGTCGTCTCCTCGTCCGTGATCAGCCGGTCGTAGCCCAGCCGGCCCAGGGCCCGCTCGAACAGCTCCCGGCGGTCCAGGTCGTTCCACAGGTCGACCTCGAGGGTGCCGGCCGGGCCGGCCAGGGCAACCAGCTGGCTGAGGTAGCGGTCGTCGAGCCCGGAGAGCGCGTCGGTCTGCAGGCGGGACGGCCCGGCCGGCGAGACGGTGATCATGGACCGGTCGGGCTCGTACTCGATCAGGACCGGGGTCGCGACCAGCGGGTAGTGGACGCGCTCGCCGTTGACCGTGGTCGAGAGCAGGCCGTGGCCCCAGACGAGCTCGGTGGTGGCGGCGGTCATGTCGAGCTGGTGCATCAGGTCGAACAGCCTGCGGTGGAGCTCCCGGGTCTTCTCGGCCTCGCCCGTGACGTACGCCCAGGGACGCCACACCTCGTCGCGCCACACCTCGAACTCGTCCTGCTCGCCCACGGGTTCCGCGTCGGGCTCGGCGGCGGCCGAGACCTCGCCGCGCAGCCGGCGGCGCAGCTCGGGCGGCACACTGACCGGGCCGGGCAGCTCGGGCAGGCCCACCCGCAGCCACGACGTGCCGTCTTGAGCCGCGTTCAGACCGAGACTGCAGGCGACGTGGTCGGGCAGGGAGTCGAGGCGGATGGCGTCGGCCGGCGTCGTGCGGGCGGGCCGTTCCATCTGGGAGCGCACGGCGAGCAGATAGTCGGCGACCGCGACGGCCCTGTCCCGGATCGTCGTGGGCGACTCATGCTCGGCCATCCTCCGAAGTCTAGAAGGCCCGGTCTCGTCGCGGGCGCGCGCCGAGCGGGGGAAGCGGTGGCCCGCGCGGGCCAGCTATGGTGTCGCCGCTGATCATCAACATGAGCAGGTCCACGAGGAGCGGGGAAACGTGAGCGACCAGGCACCGGACGAGAACCGCCCGGACCCGTCCGGCAATCCCCCGCCGCCGTCGAACCCCTCCGACCCGACCGCGCCGACGCCCCCGCCCGGGCCCGGGCCGGTCCCGGACGACCAGCCGCCCTCGCCGCCTTCGCCTCAGCAGCCGGGCTACGGCCCGCAGGGCTACACCCAGATGCCGCCCGGTCAAGATCCGTGGCAGACGTACCAGAACCCGCAGGGCACGCCGGGCTGGGATCCGTCGAGCTACCAGACCCCGGCCTACGGCCCGCCGCCCGGTTACGGCCCGCCCCCGGGCTACGGCCCGCCGCCCGGCTACGACCCGACCGGTTACGCCTCCGCCGGCTACCAACTCCCGCCCGGCTACTACGCCGGCCCGCAGGATCCGCTGGTCAGCGCTGACTTCGGCGGCTGGTGGCAGCGCAGCTTCACCCTGCTCGGCGCCGTCTGGCGCTCGATGCTGCAGGTGCAGCTGATCTGGGCGATCCCGCTGCTCGTGGTGGGCATCCTCACGGCGATCTACTCCCCCGACCGGACCGTGAACTTCGACTCGGACACGCCCCCCGAGTTCAGCGACATCTTCGGCCCGCTCTTCCTGGTGCTCCCGTTCGCCCTGATCGCCGTGCTGCTGACCGTGGCCGGCCAGCTGGCGACACTCGAGGTGCTGGTGCAGCGGGCCACTGGTCAGCCCGTCTCAGTCGGCCGGGCCATGCTCACCGGCCTGCGGCGGTTCTTCCCCATGCTGGGCTGGCAGATCGTGGCCGGGCTGGTGATCCTGGTCGGCCTGCTGCTCTGCATCCTGCCCGGCCTCTACGTGGCGGTCGTCTTCCTGATCCTGCCCGTGATCGTCCTGCTCGAGCGGGGCCAGGGCATCGGCCGCGCGTTCCGGCTGGTCCACGCCGACTTCGGGGCGGCCGCGGCCCGCCTGGCCGTCATCGTGGGCCTGCACATCGCCTTCGTGCTGGCCGAGGGCGTGTTCAGCACCATCCTCGCCCCCAGCTCGGCTGCCGCCGGTCCCGGCCTCACCGTGGCTTCCTCCGTCTTCTCCGTCGCCTTCTCGGTGGTCACCGGCATCGTGATGAGCCCCCTGCTGCTGACCGCCTACGCCGACATGCGCGCCCGGCACGAGCCCTTCTCCACCGCCTACCTGGCGCCCCATCCCGGCTCCAACTGAGCCGCGAGGGTCAGAGTTCTTCGGGGTCCCGGCCGACGGCAGAGCGGCCGCCGTCGACGGGGATGATCGCGCCGTTGATGAACGACGCGCGGTCGGAGAGCAGGAACGCCGCGACCTCGGCCACCTCGTCGGTGCGGCCCATGCGGCCCAGCGGCTGCAGCAGCCGGATCTCGTGCTCGAACGTGTCCCGGGCCGCGGGGGCCAAGCCGGCCAGGTGGGCGTCCGAGCGGTCGGTGGCGATCGACCCCAGAGCGAGAGCATTGACGCGTACGCCCTGGGGCCCGTGATCGACCGCGAGCGCACGCGTCAGTCCCTCGATGGCCGCCTTCGCCGTCGCATAGGCGAAGGCGCCGCGCACCGGCCGCTGAGCCTGGTGCGAGGAGACATTGACGATGGACCCGCCGGTGCCGGCGGAAAGAAAGGCCCGGATCGCCGCCCGGCACCCGATGAGGACGGGGTCGACGTTGCGGGCGATGAGCGCGCTCGCTTCGCGGGCCGGCAGGTCGGGCAGCCAGCCGCCCGGGAACACCGCGGCGTTGTTGACCCAGCCCTGCGGCGTCCCGGCCGCTTCGGCCGCCCGCTGCGCGACCCGCTGGTCGGAGGCGTCGCCGATCACGGGCACGATCCGGCGCTGTTCGACGTGGGAGTCGGCCCAGTCGAGCGTGGCCGCGTCGAACTCGACGACCACGACCGGGCCGGCCTCGTCGGCCAGCAACCGTTCGACGATCGCGCGCCCGACCCCGCGACCGCCGCCGGTGACGACCACCGTCACCGGCCGAGCGCCTGCCAGATCTCGACGACAGTCGCGTACTCCTGGTCGGCGGGCAGGCTGTCGATGTCGGCCAGCACGTCGTCCGGGGCCAGCAGCGTCTCGGCGCTCTGCCGGAGCTTGACCCGGTCGCCGGGCAGCGCCGACAGGCCGATGTAGCGGCCGAAGCGGGTGATGTCGCGCTCCTCGTCCTCTTCGAGGATGCCGCTGACCTCGGGCTGGTCGTCGCCCGACGGTTCGGCCTCGCGGCTCTCCTCGACACGGCCACCGGTCACGCCCTGAACGATCCCGCGGACCTCGTGGGCCATCTCGTCGTCGACGCGGGCTGAATGCTTGTTGCTTCCTCGGTCCATGGGACGCCCCTTTTCCCGAGCGCCCGGGGGTAAAACGTGACGCGCACCCTCCCGTACGGGAAAGGGTGCGCGCCGGACGTGCGGTGAGGTCAGGGGAACTGCATGCGGCGAGGCCGCGGGATCACGGGCGGGGGCAGCGGCAGGTCGGCGAGGTGGCTCCAGTTGAGCGAGCCGTTGTCGGTCGACTTGATCTCGCCGAGGCAGGCCCGGAGCAGGCCCAGGTTCGGCGTTCCGGCGAAACCGGCGATGATCACCTCGGGCTTGGGGTCGATCTGCGCGATGGCGGCGCAGATCTTGGCGACCTCGCGCTCGTCGACGGAGTCGAGCGGCAGCGGGGCCTCGGCCTGGGAACGGCGCCACGGCGGGCCGAACCGGCGCAGCAGTTCACGGGCGAGGCGGCCGAAGGAGCGGCCGACGGGCGCGTCGATCATCGATTCACGCGCCGACTGCCCGTAGCACCAGGGCACCACCACATGGCCGTTGATCACGACCAGCTGGTAGACCGACTTGGGAACCGAAATGATCTCGGCGCCGGGGAGCGTGCCCAGGAAGAGCACGAGTTCTTCGTAGGGAAGCGGCCATCGCGGATTCGCGATCACGCGTTCCATGGTCTGCGTCATCGCGGGGTGCGCGTGAATCTCGCGCTCGATCGCGGTGCTCAACGCTTCGGGCACCCGGGTCCACAGCTCGCCGGCAACCTTGTCGCCGAACTGTTCGACCACCCACTCGCTCGGACCGACCAGAACGTCTGGGCGCATTCCATACCACCACCGTCCGTGTCGCTGGCGTTACTGCTGGCTAGAAGAGTTCCACTTCCGGTGATCGACTGGAAGAGTGCACTTTCCAAGATCGGCAAAAACGCCCGTGAATGAAATCCAGCGAAACGATCAGAAGGTTGCTACGACGATGGAGCAGCTGCTCGAGAACATGCGAAACATGCAACTTGCACGGCGAACCGCACGTGCAAGTTGCATGCCGGCTTCGCTATTCACCCCGTGCGTACAGTCAATCACTCAGATATTTCGAGGTGGTGACCACTACGCAAACTTCCACTCACAGTGACGATCCACAGTGCTCTTACCTGCGTCAAGGCAACCACGCCGGCACCGGTACGCCTAGGTGATCCGCCTCACGATCGACCTCCCCGACTGTCCGGGACGGCTCGGCGAGGCTCCGCACCGACCGACTCGCCCGGTCGGCGCTAGACAGACCGCGACCGGAGCGCTGTCGGATTTCCGTCAGTGCCACCATGACGGCAGGGGATACGCGCCATAGACCCGTTTCGCCCCTTGCTTCACTCATCTGCAATGTCGAGCGGCGTCAGTCCTTTGTGTACACAACTTGTTCGAAGTGACGGAGCGCAATCAACGGGAACGCTCCCATCACCACATGGCAACCAATGCGACAAGTAATCGCTCAGACAATTGATGCGACGCGCCTCACACGCGCTTGTGCACGCAATCAAGTAATCGCCGGCCCCGTGCGGCGGCGCCCACCGGCTGAGTCCATTCACTCCACTCGCCGGGCCGGCCACGAACCCGCCCGGCGCGATGCGATCAAGAAGCGGCTCGCCGATAATCCACCTCGGGCAATTAACTGATGCGCCTGGCCCGGAACTGTCGGTGCCGCGCGCTACCGTGCCCCGGTGAACTCGGAACAGCTGCTCAGTCCGGCCACCGAGGCGGGCCGCGTCGTCGACGCCGTCCTGCGCGACCTGCGCGAGGGCGACCATCGCGGCGTGGTGGTCGACTCGCCGCCCGGGGCCGGCAAGTCCACCCTGGTCGTCCGGGCCGCCGGCGAGCTGGCCGCGGCGGGTGAGCCGCTGATGATCGTGGCCCAGACCAACGAGCAGGTCGACGACCTCATCGCCCGGCTGGGCGCGCGCTCGCCCGAGGTAGCCGTGGGCCGGCTGTCCGCCGTCGACTACGAGGCGAGCGACCGGGTTCGCGAGCATCCCCGCTGCCGCGTCGGCCCCAAGGTGGCCGACCTGGGCTCGCCCGCCGTCACGATCGGCACTGCCGCCAAGTGGGCCACGGTGACCGAGGGCTCCTGGCCGTGGGCGATCGTCGACGAGGCGTATCAGATGCGGTCCGACGCGCTGCTGCGCGTGGCGCCCCGGTTCGTCCGCGCGCTCTTCGTGGGCGACCCCGGCCAGCTCGACCCGTTCTCGACGGTCGAGGTCGAACGCTGGACGGGTCTGTCGTGGGACCCGATGCAGTCCGCCGTCGCCGTGCTGCTGCGGCACAACCCCGATCTGCCCGTCCACCGCCTGCCCGTCTCGTGGCGGCTGCCGCACACGGCGGCCCCGGTGGTGGCCGAGGCCTTCTATCCCTTCACGGGCTTCCGTTCGGGCACCGGCCCCGGCGATCGCGAACTGCGTTTCGGGCAACGCTCCACCGGCCCGCTCGACGACGTGCTCGACCAGGCCGCCGGCACCGGCTGGGGCCTGCACGAGTTGCCGGGTCGTTTCACCGTACGCACCGACGCCGAGGCCGCCTCGGCCTGCGCCGACCTGGCCGTCCGCGCCCTGGCCCGCGAGGCGACGACCGCCTCGGAATCAGGCGGCGGCCCGCTCACGGCCGACCGCATCGCCATCGGCGCCGCCCACCGCGACCAGGCGGCGGCCATCCGTTCATATCTTCCGCCCGAGGCCAAGGGCGTCACGGTCGACACGGCCAACCGGCTGCAGGGCCGCGAGTACGACCTGACGATCGTGCTGCACCCGCTGTCCGGCCGGCAGGACGCGACCGCCTTCCATCTCGAGTCGGGCCGCCTCTGCGTGCTCACCTCACGGCACCGGCACGCCTGCGTCGTGGTGGCCCGCGAGGGCATCGCCGAACTGCTGGACGCGCACCCGTCGACCGAGCAGGTGCACCTCAACGTGCCGGTGAAGTTCCCCGACGGCTGGGAGGCGAATCAGGCCATCCTCGCCCATTTGCACAAGGGAGTGTCGCTTAGCCGACACGAGCCGCTACTTTGAGTTAATGGCGGTCTTCACGACGGCGGGGTCGACCCAGGACGGCGTCTATCGGCCGATCCTGCGCCCGCGCCGGGGCGAGATGGCGGCGCTCGCCCACCTGACGGCGGACGAGGCCACCCGGGTCGTCCCGATCCTCGAGCTCGACCCCGGCACCGAGCTTCTTCCGCTGATCCGCGAGCTGCCACCCCGGACGGGCGCACTCGCGGTCGACTTCGGAGAGATTGCCGAGCCGGCCGACCTGCTCGCGGCCCCGTCGCTCGACCTGGCCGAGCAGCTGGCCGATCTCGGCGTCACCATGGTCCCCGTGCTGCGGGCGAGCGAGAGCCGGCGCCGCCTGGCCGCCCACGGTCTCGCCGCCCGCATGCACGGCCGGCGCGCGGTCCTGCGGCTGCAGCCCCACGTCGACGCGGCCAACCCGGCGCAGGCCGACCTGCTCGTCGAACGCATGCTGCGCGGCGCCGGCCTCGAGCCGGAGGCGGTCGATCTGGTGATCGACCTGGCCGAGACGGCCTGCGTGGCGCACGTCGATCGGTTCGAGGAGCAGCTGCACCGCATTCTGCGCTGGGCGGGCGGCCGGCCGTGGCGGTCGATCAGTGTGGCGTCCGGCGCGATGCCACCCAACCTCGACGAGCTGCCCACCGACCGGCCGGTCACGATCGACCGGCACGACGCCCGCGTCTGGACCAGGATCACGCTGCCCGGCGTCGGGTACGCCGACTACGGCGTGACCTCACCGGTGCGGCGGCGCGGTGTGCAGCGGCATCGTCAGCTGCCGACGCTGCGCTACACGGCCGAGCACAACTGGTGGATCTACCGCTGGTCGCGGCGCGGCGGGCGCAGCGACGACCGCTGCCACGACCTGTGCCGCACGCTGGTCGCCTCGCCGCACTGGCCGGCCGCGGGGGCCCGCTTCTCGTGGGGCGACGCCGAGATCGCCCGCCGGGCCCGCAGCGCGCCCGGCGCCGGCAGCCCGGCCGGCTGGATGTCGTGGAGCACGTCACACCACATCGCGCACGTGCTGCGGGCCCTCGACCGGGAGCAGCGCAAGATCGGCTGAAGTTGTCGTACGCTTGTTCTAATGTCGCTGACAGCCGCGTTGGTTTACGCCCGGCACGGGATCCCGGTCCTGCCGGTGCACGCGCCTGACCCGCGCGGCGGCTGCACCTGCGACAAGGGAGTTCTGTGCCCGAGCCCCGGCAAGCATCCGCACCTGCGCCACGGCCTCACCGAGGCGAGCACCGACCCGCGCCTGATCGAGCAGTGGTGGGCCCGCTGGCCGGGGGCCAACGTCGGCCTGCGCACCGGCGTGATCATGGATGTGGCCGACGTGGATTCCGCCGAGGGTTGGCACGGGCTCTGTCATCTGCTCGGCGGCGATCTGCCGTCCGGCCCGCGCGTGCGTACGGGTGGCGGTGGCTGGCATTTCTGGTTCGCGCCCTTGGGCTACGGCAACCGGGTGCGCCTGCTGCCCGGCCTCGACTGGCGTGGCGCCGGGGGTTACGTGGTGGCCCCGCCGTCCCGCCATGCCTCGGGCGGCGACTACCGCTGGGTGCTCCGCCCCGGCCGGTCGCTCCCGGGCGGCCCGCCCGCCCTGCGCGCCCTGATCGAGGGCCCGGCCCCGCAGCCGGACCACCGCCCGATCGCGCACCCGTCGCGGTATGCCCGTGCAGCGCTGACCGCCGAGGCCGACCGCGTGGCCCGGGCCCCGGTCGGCACCCGCAACGACACCCTCAACCGGGCGGCCTTCGCGCTGGGCCGGTTCGTCGGGGCCGGCCTGTTGGATTCGGCCGAGGTGACGCGCGAGCTGGAGGACGCGGCACGCTTCGCCGGCCTGGGCCGGGCCGAGATCCGCGGCACTCTGCGCTCCGGTCTGACGGCCGGCCGTCGTGCCCCGTTCGATCCGGAACTGAACCGCCACGTGGCGTGAAACGGCTCTTGCCCCAAAAATGGGGTCATGACCCACTGCGACAGCACCAGCGGCCCGGCCTCCGGAACACCGGCATGACCCCGGCCCGAGACCTGAAACCGTACGACTTGGAGATCTCCGTGACGGCGGGGCGCGACGAGGCGTGGGAGTCCGTGACCCAGGCGGACGTCCTGCATCAGTGGTTCGGCTGGGACTACGACGGGCTCGAGGCCGAGATCAAACAGATCTTCGTGGACGAGGCGACGTTGTGGGCGCCCGAGCAGATGGGCTGGGCCGACGGCTCTTATCTCGAAGTCACCGGCGGCGACGACAGCGCGCGGGTGCGGGTGGCTCGCGAGGGCACCGGCCGCGGCGGACCCGAGGTCTACGACGCGATCGAGGAGGGCTGGCGCTCGTTCCTCGTCCAGCTGCGCTTCCTGCTAGACCGGCGGCCCCAGGGCCGGCGGCGCACTCTTTATCTGACCGGTGAGACCACCGGCCGGCAGGCGCTGTCGCTGGTGGCCGGCGACTGGGAGCGTTTCGGGCCGCGCGTGGCCTGGACGGTCGACCCGGACGGCCACCTGGTCGTGGTGGCCGGCCGCGTCCCGCTCGACGAGCCGTCCGCGGCGCGGTTCGAGGTGACGGTCTCGCTCTACGGCGCCGACGACGCCGGATTCGAGGCCGCGCGCGAGGCGTGGGCCAAGCGATGGGCGCCGATGGCCGCCGATGCCAACCTCACCACGGCCGCCGATCCCGCTCCGAATTCCTGAGTGGCGAGGATTCCCGGCCGATGCGTCACACGGCGTCCGGGGGTCGATGCCGCAGCTGAAGCCCGGTAGCCTGGCAACCTCTGACCGGCCGGGGAGCGGACTTTGCTGCGGGGTGACTTGGCTTCGGAGGCGCCCGGGGGCGTTCTCGCCGATGCCGCACGCCTGCGGTCGGTGACCCGCCTCGGCCTGAAGGCCGGGGGTGACCCCGCGTTCGACCGCATCGTCGGCATCGTCGAGCGGCTCGTGGACGTGCCGGTCGCCGTGGTCACGGTGCTCTCCGAACAGCAGCAACACCTGCCGGGCCAGATCGGGCTGCCGCAGCCGATCGCCGCCGAGCGCCTGATGCCGCTCAGCCACTCGTTCAGCCGGCACGTCGTCGAATCGGGCGAGCCGATCGTCGTGACCGATGTGCGCAACGACCCGCGGCTGCGCGACAGCCCGGCCATCCGCGACCTCGGCGTCATCGCGTTCGCCGGGGTGCCGCTCACCGACTCCGACGGGCTGGTGCTCGGCACGCTGGCTGTGATGGACCGCGAGCCCCGGGTCTGGACGCGCAGCGAGATCGTCCTGCTCACCGAGCTGGGCGAGGTCTGCAGCTCCGAACTGCGCCTGCGGATCGCCCGCGAGGTGGCCGACGAGGAACGCCGCGCCGCCGAGTCGGCCCACGGCCAGCTCACGATGCTGGGCGAGCTGACCGACGCGCTGACCGCCACGATGGACATCGACGAGGCCCTGCACCGGCTGGGCGGGATGGTCGCCGGACGCCTGGCCGACTGGTGTTTCATCACGCTGGCCGGCCAGTCCGGCGAGCTCCGGCACGTGTCGGCCGCACATTCCGACCCGGCACACGCCGGCATCACCTCGCGCCTGGCCGAGCTGGCGCACGAGGCCCGGCTGGACGCCCGCTCGCTGATCCGGTCGGTGCCGAGCACGGGCCGCCCGGTCCGCCGGGACGAGGCCGGCGCCGAGCTGCTGCGTGAGCGGTTCACCGCCGCCGGGATGACCAGCCTGGCCGATCGGCTCGGCTTCGACTCGTTCATGATCGTGCCGATCTCGTCGCCAGTCACCTTCCGCGTGCTCGGCGCGGTGCTGCTGGTCAACGGGCCCGGCCGGGCCCCGTTCAGCGACGCCGAGCAGAGCACCGCGGCCGAGGTGGGCCGTCGCGCCGGCATGGCCGTCGACAACACCCGGGTCTACGGCCGGCAGCGCCACGTGGCCGAGGTGCTGCAGCACAGCATGCTGCCCGAACTGCCCGAGGTGGAGGGCGTCACCCTGTACGGCCGCTACCTGCCGGCCCAGGCGGGCGCCTCGGTCGGCGGCGACTGGTACGACGCCTTCGCCCAGCCCGACGGCGACCTCATGCTGGCCGTGGGCGACGTCTCCGGCCACGACATCGAGGCCGCCGCCACCATGGGCCAGGTGCGCAACCTGGTCCGCGGTGACGCGTACGGCCGTGACGACGCCCCCGGCCCGCTGCTGGCCCAGCTCGACCGGGCGCTGCACGGCCTGCGGGTGCCCGCCGCGGCCACCGCCGTACTGGCCCGGCTGCACCGCGACCAGGACGACTATCTGGTCTCGTTCGCCAACGCCGGCCACCCGCCACCGGTGCTGCTGTGCCCCGACGGCCAGGTCGAGGTCTGGTGGGAAGACCCGGAACCGCTGCTGGGCCTGCTCCCCCGCGCGCAGCGCACCACCCACCACCGCCGCGTCCCGCCCGGCAGCACGCTCTTGCTCTACACCGACGGCCTGGTCGAGCACCCGGCCCGCCTGATCGACGACGGCATCGCCCGCATCCGGTCGGTCCTGCGCGGCAACGCCGCCCTACCCCCGGAAGAGTTGTGCAGCCGCCTGGTCGACGCCGCCCCGCGCCGCGCCGACGACATCGCCCTCCTGCTCGTCGGCCTCGGCTGAACTTCCCGGCGGGCCGCCGTGGGTCCACGGGGTGTCGGCCGGGTCGGGGAAGGCCGCGCCGGGGCGGTAGGCCTCGCTGAGCGTCGTCAGCAGCAGTTGCTCGCCGACCTCGGGGACGCTGCCGGGCTCGGCCACCAGTTTGCGGCCCATCCCGCCGGAGAGTTCGAGCACCACGTCCGTACCGGCGGGACCGGGGGTCACGGAGATGACCTTCGCCTTCTGCGACGGGCGGGCGGGCGAAGTGAGATTGGCGCCGGGTTCCACGCGTACGGTCTCGGTCGTGGCCACCATGATCCGGGGGCGCAGCACCGGCCGCTTCCCGCTGTCGTCGATCCGGTCCGCCTTGGCCAGCGTCACCACCGCACCGAAGGCCGCCCCGGTCAGCCGGTGCTCGGCCATCACCAGCGGGTCGTCGAAGGCTCGTTGTACCGCGTAGCGGGCCGCCGCGTTCTCGAGGCGCTGCAGCCGGGCCGCCGCGGCCACGGCGCCGTCCCGGCGGGGCTGCGGCGAGCCGTCCTCGATCAGGTGCTCGACATAGGCCGAGTAGGCGTCGCGGTCACTGTCCCAGCGCGCCCCCACCCGGGCCCCGGCCGGCCGGCCGCGGAGCAGCTCGATCGACTTCCACATCCGCTCCCAGGTCGGCGTCAGCAGGTCGCTCAGCACGCCGGTCAGCGCGGGATCGGCCGCGGTGATCAGCGGAGCCAAGACCTCGTTGTCGAACGATGGGTCGGTGGCCGGCCCGGCGACCGGACCGTTCTCGGCCTCGCGGGCCGCCGCCGCGCCCTCGGTGATCCAGGCGAAGAGCGACCCCAGGTGCGCGTCCTCGGCCGCGCTCTGCCCGGTGGCCCAGTGCCCGCCCAGGGCCTGTACGGCGTTGACCAGCAGCGACGAGCCGGGCACCTCGGCCGTGGAGGCCAGGAACGTGAGCCACTGACCGAGGCGGGGCACCGACGCCGGTACGGGAAAATCGCCGTCGGTGCGGCGGAACCGGGTCGACCGGCCGAGCAGCCGCAGGAAGTCGACGCCACCGGGGTTGGGCACCCACACCTGGGGCGCGTCGACGAACCGGTGCCGCACGTCGCGACCGCGGTCGACCGGCACGGCCTCGGTCACGCCGGCGAACGAGTCCAGGTAGGGCACGACCGCCTCGGCCAGCGCGGCGAAGAACGCGAACCGCTCGTCCCGGTTGCGCGGCTGGCTCACCACGAGCAGGCGCGGCTGATCCGGGGCCGAGCCGGCCATCGCGGCCAGCGGCGCGTTCGCCTCGCCGGCCATCGCGAGCGGGATCAGCACCAGCGGCCGGTCGTGCACATGAAGGTGACGCACGGTCGTGATCGGCTGAGCCCGGCCGGCCGCGAGGGCCTGGGCCCGGGCGAGCGCGACGAGCGTACTCACAAAGCCTCATCCCGCAGGCGCTGAGCCGCCCGCAAAAGAGCGGCCGCCTCGGCCTGGTCCGGCTTCGGCTCGCGGACGCCCGAGGCCAGCGCCAGCACCTCGTCCACGGTCTCGATGCCGCCCAGCGCCTCACGCACCGGCCGCCCCAGCACCTCGGTGCGCCCGGCTGCCTCGTCCCGGCAGAAGACCGACATCTCGCACGCCGACAGGCATTCCGGAGCGTAACGCGCGGTCAACGCGTCGAGCGAGGTCACCAGGGCGTCGACGGGCTGCGCGAGGTCGAACGACAGCGAGGCGGGCAGCGACTCGATCAGCGACGACACGGACTCCAGCCGCGACAGCTGCCGCTTCAAGGTCGACAACTGCTTGCGTACGTCGAGAACCACCGCCACCGGCTGGAGCGAGAAGTTCTCGGGGCACACCAGGACCACGTCGTGGCTGACCCGTTCGTCACCCAGCAGCCGCCGCAGCGCGAGCACGTACACGGCGGCCTGCACCGCCGCCGCCGACACGGCCGTCCCGTCGGCCTGCCCGTCGATGATCGCGAACGACTTGATCTCGACGACCTGCAGCTGCGAGCCGTTCTGATAGGCGATCAGGTCGGGCTCCAGGAACACCGTCTGGCCGGCGACGTCGAGCGTCAGCAACGGATGGTCGAGCAGCCCTTCGGCGCCACTGCGCAACAACGCCCGCGTACGCGTGTGCCGAGCCGAGAGCGTGTCGTCCTCATCCGCGCCCAGGTCCTCGTAGCCGCCGACGTACGCGCCCAGCGTCGAGCGCAGCAGCGCGCAGTCGTCCGCCTTGAGCATGGCCTCGAACGCGTTGCCGCGGGCCAGCGCGAACCGGGACTGCCCGAAGGCGCCCGGAAAGCCGATCCGCTCGGCCAGCCGCACCTTGTCGACGCCCGCCGCGTCCAGGACGGCCCGGCGGGTGCAGCCCGGGTTGGCGGTGAGGGCGGCCACCGTACGGGCGTTGTGCCTTTTGCCCGGGGCGGAGCCGCGCAGCCGGTCGACCTGGCTCACTCGCCGCCCCGCTGATGAGGGACGGCCGGAAGCCCGTACAGCTGCTGTTCCTGCGAAAGATGCTGGGCCCGTTCGACCGCCACCGCACGCATCGGCTCCTCAGCCTCGACGGCGGCGACAAGCTCGGGCGCCTCCAGAGCGGCCCGCGTCGCCGCCACCAGATCAAGAGCTTCCGGCCCGTGCGGTACGTCTTCGGCCAGCGCGCGCAGCAGCCGGTGCGCCGCCCGGCCGGACCCGGGACGCATCGCCACGAACTCGGCCACCCGGATCACGGCGGTCAGCTCGGCGGCCCGCTGCCCGGCCGGCGTCACGACGCGGCGCTCGAGCGGCCACTCGGCCAGCGCGACCAGGCCGCGGGCCGGGGTGAGATCGAGGTTGAGCGCCGCGCACAGCCCGGAGGCGGGATCACGACGCAGGCTCGCGAGCGCCGGCATCGACAGGTCGCCGTCGAACAGCGCGCTGTGCACGTCGACCAGCAGGCGGGGTGAGGCAGGGGCGCCGAGCAGCAGCAGCGCGTGGCGTGCCTGCTCAGCCGTGGTGGGCATCGTGCTCAGACCGTTCACCGGCCGCTCTCCGTGGGGGGTCTCCGCAAGAACAAGACTCTAGATCTTCTTACACCGGCGCGGCAATGTGCGGACGAGTCACAACTTTCACTCCCCATAGCGATTAACACTCGCATATCGGACGGCCCGCGTTCCGCGCGCTACGTTCGGACTATGCCGAAGGCCATCTGGAACGACGAAGTGATCGCCGAGAGCGACGACACCGTGGTTGTCGAGGGAATTCAGTACTTCCCGCGCGAGTCGCTGCGCGAGGACGTGCTGGCCCCCAGCGACACCCACACCGTCTGCCCCTGGAAGGGCAGGGCCTCGTACTACACGCTGACCGCGGACGGGCACACGACGCCCGACGCCGTCTGGTTCTATCCCGAACCGAAGCCGGACGCCAAGGTGGTGCGCGACCGCGTCGCCTTCTGGAAGGACGTCCGCGTCGAAGCGTGACCCCGTCGAGTGACACCGGGCCCGCTCACGCTCACTTCTCAAG
The DNA here is from genome assembly GCF_026626335.1 of Paractinoplanes pyxinae. GTDB lineage: Bacteria > Actinomycetota > Actinomycetes > Mycobacteriales > Micromonosporaceae > Actinoplanes > Actinoplanes pyxinae. The sequence goes on from NZ_JAPNTZ010000013.1 coordinate 120,440, forward strand.
CGATGCGCGGGTGGGCCTGCTCGATCGACGTGACCTCGAGGTAATCCAGCATGTCACGCTGCTCCGCGGCGTCGAGCGCCCCGAACGCCTCGTAGGCGCTCGCCCGCGAGTGCTCCGTCTCGCCCGCCAGCAGCGCGATGATCCCCGACCAGGCCAGCGAGACCCGGTCGAACAGGCGCGCGCGCCGCAGCGAGGTCAGCCGGCTCAGCATCGCCACCTTGGTCGCCGCGTCGTCGTCGTGCGGGATCCGGTCGGACAGCTCGAACAGCGCCTTGCCCCGGTACGGGTGCTCGGACTCGACCATGCGCGCCAGCTCGGCGTTCGACATCTGGTCGACGGCCGGCGCCGGCCCGCGCCGGGGCAGCGACGGCTTCTCAGCGGGCACGGCTGTCCCGCCCGCTCTCGTAGCCGTTGCCGGGCGACTGGTGCGGCAGCGTCGGCGTGTTCTCGAACGTGGGGAACGGTCGCGCCGACGGCATGACCGGGGCCGGCGGTTCCTCCGGATCACCCAGGAATCGTTCGGTGTAGCTGTCGAGCACGGCCTTGCCGTCCTCGGTCTCGGCGCCCACGGTCTCGTCGACGGCCACCGCGACCTGCTCGGCCAGCGCGGCCTGGGCCCGGCGCATGGTCCGCAGGATCTCGGCCGAGAGCGTCGCCCCGCCGAGCCGCTGCACGCGGTCGTCGAGCCGCAGCCCGGTGACCACACCGGAGCTGCCCACGGTCACCGTGACCACGCCGTCCTCGTCGGTCGCGGTCGCGCTGAGCGCCGCGAGCCGGTCCTCGAGATTTCCACCCGGCACAGCTTTGTCCTCCGTTGCCGACTTTTGTGCTGTTGGCGTCCTATGAGATCACGATCAGCGGCCGGGCCGCCGCACACCCCGTCCCCATCATTCGCTCAACTACCCCCGAACGCGACCGATCAGGCGCGCCGGAGGTGCTTCATGGGGCGTTTCGGCAAGGTCCTGGACCGCGTACGGCGCGGCGTCGACATCACGATGATCTTCGCGTCGCTCCTGGCGCTGGCCTGGACGCCGCTGGTCGGTCGCGGGGACAGCGTGCTGCGCTGGAGTCTCGCGCTCGCCGCGGCGGCGGCCGTCAGCGCCGGGGTGGCCCGGCTGAGCAAACGCTGGCCGCTGGCCCAGTACGCCCCGGTGTCGGCGGCGGTCGTCGCGGCGGCCGTGCAGACCTCCCTGGGCGACCCTGCGACCGTGATGATCTGGCTGATCCTGATCGTCACGGCCGTCATCCTGATCCGGCAGTTCCTCGGTTCGCACACCAACGAGGGACTGATGCGCGACCTCACCCGGCAGCGCGCGATCCTGGCCCGCCAGGCGTTCCGCGATCCGCTGACCGGGCTCGGCAACCGCGCCATGTTCATGGACCACGCGCGCGACGCCCTGGAGGACGCGGACGACACCAAGACCGCGGTGATCCTGTTCGACCTCGACGGCTTCAAGGGCGTGAACGACACGTACGGGCATGCCGCCGGCGACGAACTGCTGAAGGCCACGGCCGAGCGGCTCAATGCCAACGTACGGGCCAACGACACGGTCTCCCGGCTCGGCGGCGACGAGTTCGTCGTGCTGCTGCCCCGGCTGGCCGACGAGCAGATGGCCGACACGGTGGCCGACCGGATCCTGCACGACCTGCAGAAGCCGCTCACCGTGGACGACCTGGTCCTGTCCGTCCGGGCCAGCGCCGGCATCTCGATCACCGAGGGCGGCACGCTCGACGTGGACACCCTGCTGCGCGAGGCCGACGAGGCGCTGTACCACGCCAAGGACGACGGCAAGGGCGTCGTGCGCCGCTTCGACCCCGTACGGTTCGCCGAGGCCGCCCAGCGCCGGCGCGACGAGTCCGACCTGCGCCGGGCCCTGGCCGAGATGCAGTTCGAGGTGCACTACCAGCCGATCGTCGACCTCAACGGCGAGATGGCGGTGGGCGTCGAGGCGCTGGTGCGCTGGCGGCACCCGGTCCGCGGCCTGCTCGGGCCGGGCGACTTCATCGAGCTGGCCGAGACGCTCGGCCTCATGCCCGGGCTCGGCCTGTGGGTGCTGCGCGAGGCGTGCGCCCAGGCCGTCGAGTGGCAGCGGGACAACCCCGGCTTCAAGGTCAACGTCAACCTGTCGGCCACCCAGCTGTCCAGCCCCGAACTGACCGACGAGGTCGGCGCCGTGCTGGCCGACACCGGCCTGCCGCCCAACTCGCTGGTGCTCGAGCTGACCGAGTCGATGGCGCTGACCGACCTCACCGAGTCGGCCCGGGTGCTGGGCGCGCTGAAGACCTTGGGCGTACGCATCGCCCTCGACGACTTCGGCACGGGCTTCTCGTCGCTGAGCCACCTGGGCGCCCTGCCGGTCGACGTGGTGAAGATCGACAAGTCGTTCGTGGCGGCCATGCGCGAGACGACGGCCAACGGCTCGGTCGCGGAGGCCGTCCTACACATCGCCCGTACATTCAACCTGGCCCCCGTGGCCGAGGGCGTCGAGGACGAGGTGCAGGCCACCCTCCTGCGCGAACTGGCCTGCGCCGAGGCCCAGGGCTACCACTTCGCCCGCCCGATGCCGGCCGCCGAACTCACCGGTCTGCTGACCCGCCAGTCGGCCGGCCTCCAGATCCGCTGATCTGTCGGCACTTTCTGGCTCAGGCCGTGCCTAAGTCGCTTCTGCGTCTGCGCCAAGCGGTCGGCGCTATGCCGAACATCGCCCCAGCCATGAGCAACAGACCATCAAGGGTTGGCTGCACCCATGTGCGGGCACCTGGGCGCTCTATTATGTAGTCGAGGTCACCGCCATTGTCGTATTGCCAGGATCTCTCGTTATGACTTCCACCGCTGGGCTCCGGAAAAGATTCAGCCAACCGCTCTTCCGTGTCCAGAAGCAACCTGAGATCAACCTTGTCGACAAGGGTGAGCTCGGATGGCTGCTCGACGTCGGAGGGACTTCTGATGTGATCGGCCAACCGAATGGAACTGGATACCCGATCGAATCCAGCGGAGCGGCGCAAGTCGTCGCCCCACGCGAACTGCAGATCAATACGGAGGTCCGAAACGTCGCCGACCTTGGGGATCCGGCAAGTCACCTGCGTTATGCCGAGGCCACTTCGCTGCAATGTGGCCGGCGCCTCCCCGCGATCCTTCCCATCCCACCACGAAGCGCAGGGATGCTCCATCGGCGGCTCGACCACCACACCACGATTCTGCCATTCTGTTAGATCAGCGCCCTCAGGTAGCTCGAAAAAGAGGGTGAGTGGCCGATCTACCGACAGCTTCCACAGCGTCGGTCCTCCGTCCAGCAGAACGAGTCCGATCCGACCGTACGCCCGCGGGCCCGGCTTGACGTTGACAAAGAAGCGATACGGCTGCACCTGAACACCGGCCGCGGCGCCCTTCACGGTCGGCGTCATGCCGAATACCACGCGAGAGTCGACGTTTGTGAAGACGCCGATCTGAGCTCGATCGAGCGCCGTGCTGACGGGGAGCGCCTCGCCGGCATCGAGGTTCCGGAGGGCAACAGTGGTTACGGCGCAAGCCACACCGACAACGAGGAATAGCGTCATTCGCCATTGACGAAAAGTTTCTTCGATCAGGCGCCCACACCAAACAGCAACTGCTTGACCGAAGCCCAAAAGCGCCGAGGCCGCAGCAGCAATGTAAGGATTATTCAGCACACGCCTTTATAGCAGACAGCCGAATCGGCCTCCTGGCGGACCGGAATGGTTGCGTCCGCTCGACCGCACATGGTGATTCAGCCGAATTCGCGGTAAGTTCAGCCGTTTCTAGGCTTTGGCGGGCTGGACGGCGAGGCCGATACCGGGGGCGATCGGCTTGAGCTTCTTGCCGGCGAAAAGCATCAGGCTCAGCACGCTGGCGAAGATTGCGAGCGCCCCCGCGCCGTACCAGGCCCAGGTGTACGCGCCGAGTTGGTCGCGGACCAGGCCGGCTGCGGTGGCGGCGGCTGCGGCGCCGAACTGGTGGGAGGCGAAGACCCAGCCGAAGACCACGGCGCCGCTTTCGCCGAAGTATTCGCGGCACAGGGTGACCGTGGGCGGGACCGTGGCCACCCAGTCGAGGCCGTAGAACAGGATGAACACCAGCATGCTGGGGTGGGCCGTGGCCGCGAACAGTGACGGCAGCACCAGCAGCGACAGCCCGCGCAGGAAGTAGTACGCCCCGAGCAGGATGCGGCTGTCGACCCGGTCGGTCAGCCAGCCCGAGGCGATGGTGCCGGCGATGTCGAACAGGCCGACCAGCGCCAGCAGCGAGGCGGCGGTGGTCTCGGTCATGCCGTGGTCGTGCGCGGCCGGGATGAAGTGGGTGCCGACCAGGCCGTTGGTCGTCGCTCCGCAGATCGCGAATCCGCCCGCCAGCAGCCAGAACGGCCGCGTCTTGGCGGCCTGGCCGAGGGCGCGCAGGGCGGTCCGGGCGGCGCCGGCCGGGGCGATCGGTTTCGGCTCCTCGTAGACGCCGCCGTACGCGCCCAGGCCCAACTCGGACGGGTGGTCACGCAGCCGCCACCACACCAGCGGCACCACCAGCAGCGCAGCCCCGGTGACGGTGAGCGCGGCGAGCCGCCAGCCCGAGTGTTCGGTGAGCGTGGCCAGCACCGGCAAAAAGATCAGGTTGCCGGCCGCGCCGCCCGCCGTGAGCACGCCCGTGACCAGGCCGCGGTGTTTGACGAACCAGCGGCCGGTGATGGTGGCGACGAAGCCGAGCGCCATCGACCCCGTGCCCAGGCCGACCAGCACGCCCCAGAGCAGGATCAGCTGCCAGCTGGAGCGCATGAAGACGGTCAGGCCGGAGCCGGCCGCGACCAGCAGCAGCGCGCCCATGATGACGCGGCGGATGCCGAAGCGTTCCATCAGGGCGGCCGCGAACGGCGCGGTGAGGCCGTAGAGCAGCAGGTTGACCGAGACCGCGGCCGAGATCGTGCCCAACGACCAGCCGAACTCGTCGTGCAGCGGCCGGATCATGACGGACGGGGTGGCGCGGAATCCGGCCGCCCCGACCAGGGCGACGAAGGCGACGACGGCGACGAGCCAGGCCGGATGGATGCGGCGGAGTGTGGTCACGTACAGATTCTGCGAAGTCCGGGACGATCCGGCGAGTGGCCCGAAGGCCATCATGCGCAAGAATTGGGCCATGCCTCATGTGATCGCCGTCGTCGCCCTCGACGGTGTCGTCCCGTTCGACCTCGGCACGGCCACCCAGGTCTTCGGGGCCGCCCGCGATGCCGGCCGGAACCGCCTGTACGACGTCCGCGTGTGCGGCACCGGTCCGGTGCGCACCAGCGCCGGCTTCACGATCGTCCCCGACCACGACCTGAGCGCTCTGGAGGTGGCGGACACGGTTGTCGTTCCGGGCGTCGACGCCGGGTCCACCGTCACGGACGGGACGCTCCGGGACGACGTACGGGAAGCTCTTCGAAAAGCCGCCGCGGACGGCAGGAGGATCGTGTCGATCTGCACCGGCGCCTCGGTGCTGGCCGCCGCGGGGCTTCTCGACGGCCGGCCCGCCGCCACCCACTGGCTCTGGGGCAAGCGGATCGGCGGCCTCTATCCGCAGGTGCGGTGGAACCTCGACGTGCTGTTCGTCGACGACGGCGACATCCTCACCTCGGCCGGGGTGGGCGCCGGGGCCGACCTCTGCCTGCACATCGTGCGTAACGACCACGGCGCCGAGGTGGCCAACCGGGCGGCCCGCCGCTGTGTGCTGCCGCCCTGGCGGGACGGCGGGCAGGCGCAGTTCATCGAGCGGCCGGTGCCGCACTCGGACGGCACGGGCACCGCGCCCACCCGGGCCTGGACGCTCGACCGGCTGGCCGAGCCGGTGACCCTGGAGGCGATGGCCGAGCACGCTCGCATGAGTGTGCGCACCTTCACCCGGCGCTTCCGCGAGGAAACCGGCACCAGTCCCCGGCAGTGGCTGCTGCGGCAGCGCATCGCGCACGCTCAACTTCTGCTCGAGTCGACCGATCTGGGAGTCGAGACGGTGGCCCGCCGTTCGGGGCTGGGCAGCGCGACCGCCCTGCGGCAACACCTGCAGACCGCCATCGGCGTGGCGCCCACGGCGTACCGGCGAACCTTCCGGCAACCGGCAAGATCTTAGGTATAACCCAAATTGTCCGATAAGTAGGGCGTGGACCAGACCTTCCGCCCGCTGCTGGACGCGCTCAAGCAGATCGGGATCGACCCGCTGGCCGTGGACTCGGCCGCGGAGGAAGCGCAGCGCAGCGGCCGGTCCGTGCGCGCGGTCCTCATCAACGACCAGGTCGTCACCGAGGAGCAGCTGACCGCGGCGGCCGCCCGCGCCTTCGGCATCAACACGGTCGACCTGGTCAGCTTCCAGCCCGACCCGGCCGCCCTGAAGAAGATCCCGCTGCCGGTGGTGCTGCGGCACCGCGTGCTCGGCCTCTCGATGGCCGACGGTGAGCTGGTCGTCGGCGTCACCGACCCCGGCGACGTGGTCGCGCTGGACGACGTCCGCGCGGCCACCGGCATGATCGTGCGCCCGGTGGTGGTGGCCCGCAGCGAGGTCCGCCGGATCATCGAACGGCTGCAGCGTGAGTCCAGCGACCTGGGCGACCTGGCCGACGACGACACCGAGTCGCAGACCGGGATGGCCGCCCAGGCCACCAGCAACGACGACGCCCCGATCGTGCGCTACGTGAACAGCCTGATCGAGCAGGCCGTCATGAACCGCGCCTCCGACCTGCACCTCGAGCCGACCGAGGACGACATGCGGGTGCGCTACCGCATCGACGGCGTGCTGCACGAGGTCGACCTGGTGCCGCGGGGTGTCATGGCCGCGCTGACCTCACGCATCAAGATCATGTCGGGCGTCGACATCACCGAGAAGCGGGTGCCGCAGAACGGCCGCATCACTGCCCTCATCCGCGACCGGACGGTCGACCTGCGTACCGCCACGCTGCCCACCGTGTGGGGCGAGAAGATCGTCCTCCGCGTGCTCGACACCGGCGGCATCGACCTCGACATGGAGAAGCTGGGCTTCACGCAGCACAACCTGGAACGGTTCGCCGCGTCGTTCACCAAGCCGCACGGCATGGTGCTGGTGACCGGCCCGACCGGTTCCGGCAAGTCGACCACCCTGTACGCCACGCTGGGCCGGATCAGCAAGCCCGAGGTCAACGTGATCACCGTCGAGGACCCGGTCGAGTACCGGCTCCGCGGCGTCAACCAGGTGCAGGTCAACGCGAAGGCCGGCCTGACGTTCGCGGCGGTGCTGCCGGCCATCCTGCGCTCCGACCCGGACGTCGTGCTGATCGGTGAGATCCGGGACGGCAACACGGCCCAGATCGCCGTCGAGGCCTCGCTGACCGGTCACCTCGTGCTGTCGACGCTGCACACCAACGACGCCCCGGGCGCGGTCACCCGCCTCACCGAGATGGGCATCGAGCCGTTCCTGGTCGGGTCGTCGCTCGACTGCGTGCTGGCCCAGCGGCTGGCCCGGCGGCTCTGCGACTGGTGCAAGGAGGCCTACAAGCCGACCGAGGAGGAGCTCATCGGCGCGCGCTGGCCCTTCGAGGACCTGGCCGTGCCGGAGGCGCTCTACCGCCCGGTGGGCTGCCGGAACTGCGCCAACACGGGCTACCGGGGCCGGATCGCGCTGCACGAGGTCATGCCGATCAGCCCCGAGATCGAGGCGCTGACCATCCGCCGGGCCTCGTCCAACGAGATCCTCGAGGTCGCGCTCTACCAGGGGATGTACGAGCTGCGGGCGGACGGCCTGGCCAAGGCGGCCGGCGGGCTGACCTCGGTGCGCGAGGTCTCTCGCGTCGCCATCTAGCCGTTCAAAGGCCGAAAACCTTATCCCGTACGCCTGAGCACCGCCCGAAAACGCCAGAACTCACCCTAAACCGGCCCGTCGAAGTGCCGAATAAAAGTGGCGTCCGATACCGACGAGAGAGCCGGTGGAGATGTACCAGACCGACACGATGGTGCCCCAGCAGGCGGCGCCCCAGCAGCCCGACGCCCCGGCGCCGGGCGATCTCGCCGTGCTCAACCAGATGCTCGTCACGCTGGTCGAGTCGCGCGGCTCCGACCTGCACCTGACCGTCGGCACGCCACCGATGATGCGGGTCAACGGCTCGCTGCGGCCGCTCGAGGGCTACGGCAACCTCAACTCGGCCGACACCGCGCTGCTGTGCCGGGCCGCGATCTCGGCCGACCAGTGGGCGACCTTCCAGCGCGTGCAGGAGCTCGACTTCGCGCACAGCATCGTCGGCGTCTCCCGCTTCCGCGGCAACCTCTACGTGCAGCGCAACTCGTGCGGCGCGGTCTTCCGGGCCATCCCGCACGAGATCAAGCCGCTGGACGAGCTGGGCATGCCCGACTCGGTGGCCCGCTTCGCCCACCTGCCCCGCGGCCTCGTACTGGTGACCGGCCCGACCGGTTCCGGCAAGACCACCACCCTGGCCTCGATCCTCGACCTGGCCAACCGCAGCCGGGCCGACCACATCGTGACCATCGAGGACCCGATCGAGTTCCTGCACCCGCACAAGCGCAGCGTGGTCAACCAGCGCGAGGTCGGCGCCGACACCGAGACGTTCGCGTCGGCGCTCAAGCACGCGCTGCGCCAGGACCCGGACATCATCCTGGTCGGCGAGCTGCGTGACCTCGAGACCACGGCCACCGCGCTGACCGCGGCCGAGACCGGCCACCTGGTGCTGGCGACCCTGCACACGCAGAGCGCCACCCAGACCATCGACCGCGTCATCGACATCTTCCCGCCCCACCAGCAGCTGCAGATCCGGGCCCAGCTGGCCGCCTCGCTGCAGGGCGTGGTCACGCAGGCCCTGGCCCCGCGGGCGGACAACAAGGGCCGCGTCGTGATCGCCGAGATCCTGACCGCGACCCCGGCCATCCGCAGCCTGATCCGCGAGGGCAAGTCGCACCAGATCCCCTCGTTCATGCAGGCCGGCGCGGGTGACGGCATGCTCGCGTTCGACCAGCACCTGGCCGAGAAGGTGCGCGAGCAGGTCGTGACGTTGCCGGCCGCCCTCGAGCTGTGCCACTCGCGCGAGGAACTCATGCGACTCGTCGGACGGAGCTGACCTCATGCCGGCCACCAAGGTCTTTCGCTACAGCAGCATCGACGCCGCCGGCCACCGGGCCAAGGGCACTGTCGAGGCGCCGAACGAGGCCGCGGCCGGCAACCTGCTCAAACAGCGGGGCGAGACCCCGCTGGAGCTGATCGAGACCGGCAAGGGTCTCGACATGGAGATCAAGATTCCGGGCCTGGGCAACCGGGTCAAGCTGAAGGATCTCGCCGTCTTCTCCCGCCAGTTCGCCACGATGACCGCGTCCGGCATGTCGCTGCTGCGGTCGCTGGCGATCCTGGAGGAGCAGAGCAGTTCACCCCCGCTGAAAAAGGCGCTGGGCGACCTGCGTACGGATGTGGCCGCCGGCGCCTCGCTGTCGTCGTCCATGGCCAAGCACGACCGGATCTTCCCGCGCCTCATGATCGCCATGGTCCGGGCCGGGGAGACCGGCGGTATGATCGACCGCGCTCTGGAGCAGATCGCGGACAGCCTGGAGAAGGACACCGCGCTCCGCGGCAAGATCAAGAGCGCGATGACCTATCCGGCGATCGTGCTGGCGTTCACCTTCGTCCTGATCGCCGCGGTGCTCATCTTCATCGTGCCGATCTTCGAGGCGATGTTCGCCAACCTCGGCGGCGAGCTGCCGGCGATCACCCAGTTCCTGGTCGACGCCAGCCACAACATGTGGTGGATCGGCCCGCTGGTGATCACCGTCGGCGTCACCGGATCGGTCTTCTACAAGCGGCAGATGCGCGCCAGCGACGACTTCCGCCTCAAGGTCGACCGGGTCAAGGTCAAGATGCCGGTGTTCGGCTCCCTGTTCCGCAAGCTCGCGATGAGCCGGTTCGCCCGCAACCTGGGCCTGCTGCTCAACGTCGGCGTGCCGGTGATGCAGGCGCTCACCGTGGTCGGCGAGACCACGGGCAACGAGATCATCAATGTCGCGATGAAGGACGTGCAGGCCGCCGTCCGCGACGGCCACACGATGTCCTCGGCCCTGCGCAACCACCCCATCTTCCCGGCCATGGTCACGCAGATGATCGAAGTCGGCGAAGAAAGCGGCCAAATCAGTCAGATGCTGGACAAGGTTGCCGATTTCTATGACAGGGAAGTCGACAGCGCTGCCGAATCTCTCACCGCCTCGATCGAACCGATCATGGTGCTCGTCATGGGCGCCGTCGTGGGCGGAATGGTGATCTGTCTCTACCTACCGATGTTCACGATCTACCAGAACATTCAGAGCAACTGACTGCGCACGACCAGGCCGGACTCCCGCCGGCCGAACGGGCCCCCCGCCCGGCACCACCCGCCCGCCCCACCCTGACGCCATGGAGGCACCCCCAATGCACGACATCATCACCCGGCTCCGCAACAAGAAGGACGACGAAGGCTTCACGCTCATCGAGCTCCTTGTCGTGGTGGTCATCATCGGCGTCCTCGTCGCGATCGCCGTGCCGGTCTACCTGAACTACCGCAAGGGCGCGGCCGACAAGTCGGCCCAGTCCGACGTGCGCGGCGCGGTCAGCACGATCGAGCAGTACTACACCGACAACGGCAACTCGTACCCGCTGGCGGACCGCAAGAGCATCGCCGCGAGCTTCAACGTCAAGGACGGCTCGACGACCGCCCCCGCCGCCGGCACCGCCGCGTCGGCCGGCTGGATCACGCTGTCGGACAAGACCACGATGACCTACCTCATCGGCACGTCGACCGGCACCCCGCCCACCAGCGTCTCGACCTACAAGGTGTGCGCGGTCAACGGCAACGGCAGCGGCAAGCTGTACGTCTACGACAGCTCCGTCGGTGGCTCGGTCAAGACGATCGACGGCGGCAAGATCGACACCTGCGCCGCCTGATGATCTGACGACGGCCTGACGAAGATCCCACCGCCGGCGCCAAGGAGGTAGTCCCGATGCCGCAGCTCCCGCTGCTCGTCGTGGTCGCCCTGCTCGGCCTGGCGGTGGGCTCTTTCCTCAACGTCGTGATCTACCGGGTGCCGCGCGACGAGTCGCTTATCCACCCGCGGTCGCACTGCCCGGCCTGCAACACCGAGGTGCACAACCGGCACAACGTCCCGGTCTTCGGGTGGCTCCTGCTGCGGGGCCGGTGCGCCGCCTGCGAGTCGCCGATCAGCCCGCGTTACCCGCTCGTCGAGGCCGGCACCGCGGTGCTGTTCGTGGCAGTGGCGGCCCGGTTCGGGTTCTCGTGGGAACTGCCCGCCTACCTCTACCTGGCGGCGATCTCGGTGGCGCTGGCGGCGATCGACCTCGACGTGATGCGCCTGCCCGACAAGATCGTCCTTCCCTCGTACGCGGTCTCGCTGCTTCTCATCGCCCCGGCCGTGATCGCCGAACGCAGCTGGTCGACCGCCGGCCGGGCCCTGCTGGCGGCGGTCGTGCTCTACGTCGTGTACTTCGTGCTGGCGATGATGCCGCGCGGCATGGGCGGCGGCGACCTCAAGCTCGCCCCGCTGCTCGGCTTCTATCTGGGCTGGCTCGGCTGGAGCTCGGTGGCGATCGGCGCGTTCGCCGCGTTCATGCTCGGCGGGCTGGTCGCGGCCGTGCTGATGGTGCTGCGCCGGGCCAACCGCAAGAGCCGGATCCCCTTCGGGCCGTACATGCTGGCCGGCGCTTTCCTGGCGGTCTTCGCCGGAGCGCCCATCGCGCAGTGGTACGCCTCCCTGCTCGTACCCACCGTCTGAAGTTCAAGGAAGGAGACCGATGGCTGGCGTCATCCCGATCGGGCTGGACATCGGCACGTCCTCCATCCGGGCCGTCGAGGTCCGCCGGGGCAAGGACGACTACACGTTGTCCAACTTCGGCCAGGTGCCGCTGCCGCCCGGCGCGGTCGCCGGGGGCGTGGTGCAGGACCCGGTCATGGTCACCTCGGCCCTCAAGCAGCTCTGGGCGGCCTGCAAGTTCGGCACCAAGAACGTCAACCTCGGCGTGACCAACCCGCAGCTGGTGGTGCGCGAGATGGCCGTGTCCAACCTGCCCGCCAAAGAGATGCGCCAGGCCCTGCCGTTCCAGGTGAAGGACGCGCTGCCGTTGGCCGTCGAGCGTTCGCTGCTCGACTTCTACCCGCTCGAGGAGCCGGGCGACAACCCGACCGTGCGCGGCCTGCTCATCGCGATGCCCAAGGAGGCCGTGATGAGCGCGGTCGAGGCCGTCGAGAAGGCCGGCCTGCACGTCAAGGGGGTCGACCTGGCCTCGTTCGCCCTGCTGCGCGCGGCCTCCCGGCTCGACACCCAGATCGAGGCGATCGTCGACATCGGCCTCGACGTGACCAGCCTGGTCGTGCACGCCGACGGCGAGCCGCTGATCGTCCGGACCGTCCCCCGCGGCGGTCAGGAGATCACCGACAGCATCGCCACCCGCCTCGGCATCCCCCAGCCCGAGGCGGAAGAGCTCAAATGCCGCTACGGGCTGCACGGCGACGGCCGGCCGGACGGCGTGGAGGCCGCCGAGGAGGCGGTCCGCCCGCTGGTCAGCGAACTGCGCAGCTCGTTCACCTACCTCGCCTCGAGCGAGCGGCACCTGCAGGTCACCCGGCTGGCCCTGTGCGGGGGCAGCGCCCTCATGCCCGGCCTGGCCGAGCACCTGCAGAACCAACTGCGGATCACCGTCATGTACGCCGACAGCGCCAGCCGCCTGCGGGACACGCGCAAGGGCCGCGAACGCGGCTTCGACAGCTTCGTGCCCTCGGCCGCCGTGTCGATCGGCCTGACCTTGGGAGCGGCAGCCTGATGACCACCACCCAAACCGCGCTGATGCCGGTCGACCCGGCCATCTCCCCCGCCCAGGCGTCGCGCATCCTCGGCATCCGAGCCAACCTGCTGCCCGACGAGATCCGGGCCGGCCGCAGCGCCCGCCGCACCCGCTTCGTGCTGATCGGCGCCGTGCTGGCCGTGCTGCTCGGGCTCGGCGGCTGGTACATGGTCGCGGTGCACCAGCTGAACACCGCCACCGACAACCTGACGATGGCCACCGACCAGGTCGCCCGGGCGCAGGCCGAGAAGAAGAAGAACTCCGCGGTCACCGACACCATGAACGACCTGAAGAGCATGCAGGACGAGCTCAAGACGCTGCTCGGCACCGACCTGCCGTGGGCCACGACCATGGACTCGCTGCGGGCCGACGCCAAGGAGGCCGGGGTCACCATCGGCACGCTGTCCGGAACCGTGACCGAGGGCGCCGCGCCGGCCGCTACCACCGGCGGCACCGCGGCCGCGGCCGCCACGAATCCGGTCGTCGCGACGATCTCGATCAACGGCACCGCGCCCGACAAGAAGCACGCCGCCGCGTTCCTCGACCTGCTCGCCAGCCACAAGGGCGTCACCGACCCGTACCTGACGACGGCGTCCGAGGCGGAGGACTCGACCCAGGTCACCTACGCCCTGCGGGCCAAGCTCACGTCGGCTGCCCTGTGCGGCCGGTTCACCACAGCTTGCGCCTCGACCGGAGGCAATTGATGGATGCCCGGCGTACGAACCGAATTTGGCTCATCGGCGGCATGGTGTCAGTGGTGATCCTCGTTGCCGCGGGCTGGCTGCTGCTCATCTCGCCCAAGTTCACTGAGGCGTCCGAGGTGCAGGCCGAGGCCGACGACACGAGCATCCAGCTGACCCAGCTGCGCAAGGAGGTGGCCGCGCTCAAGGAGCAGAACGCGAAGAAGGCCACCTACCAGGCCCAGCTCGACACCCTGGTGACGCACCTGCCCGAGACCTACGGCATCCCGGCCTTCCTGCGCGCCCTGCAGGACGCCGGCGCCGCCACCAACGTCAAGGTCAGCGACCTCAGCGTGGGCAGCTCCGTCGCCTCCGACGAGGTCCAGACGGCCGTCGAGCTGCCGCTCTCGCTCGCCGCCACAGGCACCGTGCCCAACCTGAGCAAGTTCATCACCCAGCTGCAGCAGGCGCAGAGCCGCGCCGTGCTCATCGACACGGTCACCATGTCGAGCGGCGACGAAGCCACCGCCAACCTCACGCTCAAGGCCTTCTGCACCACGACCGACGTCTCCGACAGCGCCAAGCGCGACCGCACCGACCTCTGCGCCGTGGGGTGAACCGGGTGGGCGGACGCCACGGTCCATTGTCACCCTGAGTACTCTGCCCATATGTCTTACGCGGTCCCACCGACCCGTACCGCAGCGGTCGTCCGCCAGTTGCGCAACGAGATCGTCACCGGCGAGCTGTCACCCGGCACGCTCATCAAGGATGCCGAGCTCGCGGCCCGCCTCGGTGTCAGCATCACGCCCGTACGCGAAGCGATCGCTCAGCTCAGCGTCGAGGGCCTGATCGACATCGCGCCCAACCGCACCCGGCACGTCACCAAGGTCACCCAGAAGAACGCCCTCGAGCTGATCGACGTGATGAGCGTGCTGGCCTGCGCCGGCTTCGAGTGGGGGGTCGACAACCTCACCGACACGCACATCGAGCTGCTGCGCCAGCGCCAGGCCGAGTTCGTCGAGGCGCTGGCCGCCCGCAACGTGCTGGCGGCCGGGGCGGCCGGCGCCGACTTCAGCTCGATCATCATCCTGGCCAGCGGCAACCGTGAGCTGCAGTCCATGGTGGACCTGGTGGTGGCGCGGACCATGCGCATACTGGCCATGACCGCCGAGAGCGACCTGTGGAACACGTGGATCGAGGGCCACGACGCGATCCTGCGGCTGCTCGAGAGCGGTGACCGCAAGGGCGCGCTCGACCGGTACCGCCAGATCTACGTCGACTACCGCTCCCAGGTCGAGGGCGAGCTCTTCGTCGATCAGTAGTCGCCGTTCAGCGGCGAGGTCGCCGTCGTCGGCGCCGGCTCCTTTCCCGTACGCGGAGTAGCCGGCGCCGCCGTCGTCGGTGATCTCGAACCGCTGCACCAGCGCCTCGACCGGCTTGCCGCCGCACAACGCGACCTGAGCATCGATCTGCTCGGGCCGCCATCGCGTCTTGTGCCGGTGCCCGTCGGGCCAGCGTGCGCCCCAGCCCCGACAACCCGATCAGGTCGGCATGTCCGGGTGCCCCACCGGCGTACGACAGGAAATTTCGCGACCGGCGAATCGCAACCGGTCCGCAACCGTGATCTTTCTCGCGGGCGACCCGGCGCGGCCGATGGGCGAGGTGTCCGACGGAAGGGACACCGAATGACCAGCGACCTGATCCTCGTGGCCGAGGACGACAGCGACATCCGCGAACTGCTCACCGTGACCCTGGAGTCGGCCGGCTACCGCGCCGTCGGCGCCAAGGACGGGCACACCGCCGCCCGCATCCTCGAGGTGGCCAGGCCGGCCGGCCTCATCACCGACATCCAGATGCCCGCGGTCAACGGCCTCGACCTGTGCCGGATGGCCCGCCTCAACCCGGCCAACCGCGACATGGCGATCGTGGTGATGTCGGCCAACACGCACGCCTACGACGCCGACGCCGGCCTCGACGCGGGGGCCGACCGCTACCTGGCGAAGCCCCTTTCTCCCCGCCGCCTGATCGCCGAGATGCGCGATCTGCTGGCCGCCCGCTGAACCACTTCGCAGCCGCTAGCACTTCGTCACCCGCTGAACCACCGGCCGTCCCGCAGCCGTTTCCCGAATCAGGAGGTAGACAGAAATGACCACGCTCTACGCACCGCCCCTGGAAGCCGACGCTTTCACCCGAGCGATGTCCTCGGCCCCGATCACGGCGCCGCTGTCCCCCAGCATCCTCATCGCGGACGACGACGACGAGGTGCGCGACGTGATCGAGTACCGCCTGCAGGTGGCCGGCTACCGCACCCTGACCGCGGACAACGGCCAGTCGGCGCTGAGCCTGGCCATCGAGCGCCGCCCCCGCGTGATCATCCTCGACGTCACGATGCCCCAGATCGACGGCCTGACGGTCTGCGACCGCCTGCACGCCACCGCCTGCACGGCCGAGATCCCGGTCCTGATGATCAGCAGCAACCACGCCGACCAGGACCGCGAACGAGGCCTGGCCGCCGGCGCCGACGACTACCTGCCCAAGCCCTTCACCTCGCACGAGATGATGCGCCGGGTCAACTGGCTGCTGCTCTCCGCGGGCCGGTAGCACCGCGGCGGCCGGCTAGACCGAGATCAGCGGGTGGCCCAGCTCGCGCAGGTGGCGCAGCGTCTCGAGGATCGAGTAGCAGTCGGCGAGGGCGTCGTGTTCGCGATCGATGCGGGCGGCCAGGCCCAGCTCGTACGCGAGGCGCCCCGACGACAGTCCGGCGGTCGCCGGCAGGACGGCGTTGAAGTAGTTGCGGATGTTGACGAAGGGCGGCATTCCCCGCTTGAGGGTGCGACCCTCCGGCACCTGCAGGATAAGGTTCTCGCCGAGGATCACCATGTCGTTGCCGTACGAGAGAACGTAGTGGCCGTCGCAGAAGTCGAGGAAGGCGTCGAGCGCGTCGGCGAACGGCCGCCCGTGCTCGTCGACGGCGGCCTGGCTGATGCCGGTGAGCTGCTGGAAGTAGTCCGA
Source organism: Paractinoplanes pyxinae (assembly GCF_026626335.1). Classification (GTDB taxonomy): domain Bacteria; phylum Actinomycetota; class Actinomycetes; order Mycobacteriales; family Micromonosporaceae; genus Actinoplanes; species Actinoplanes pyxinae. The sequence continues at coordinate 136,958 of NZ_JAPNTZ010000013.1, forward strand.
CAGGGCCGGGTTGCGCACCGGCCGCACGAGCTCGTTGAACTCGCCCGTGACCTGGAGACTCACCGAGTCGGCCCGCAGCGCGCCGATCTGCACGACCTCACGGAACTCGCCGGGCCGCGACCAGCCGCGCTCCTGCGAGCCCTCCCACGCCGTGAATTCCAGGTCCAGGATGACGATCACGACCTGAACTTACTTGATCTTCACGGTCCGACCGAGGCCCGATAGATGGCGTCGACGGCAACTTCCAGCGTCCGGTTGAATTCGGCGTCGGTCTGCTGATGGCGTAGGTCCTGCACGAGGGCCCGGGAGAAGCTGGCGATCAGCCCGCGGTTGCGCGCCAGCCGCTCGTCGGCCTCGGCCTGGCTGTAGCCGCCGGACAGGGCCACCACCCGCAGCACCTTCGGGTGAGCGATCAGGTCGGCGTAGAAGTTGTCGGCGCTGGGGATCGACAGCTTGAGCATGATCGGCTCGTCCACGTCGGCCAGCCGCTCGAGAATGCCGGCCTTGAGCATGTCCTCGGCCTGCCGCTTCTCGTCGCTGTGGATGTCGACCTCGGGTTCGAGAATCGGCACCAGCCCCGCAGCCAGGATCTGCCGCGCGTACCCGAATTGCTGATCGAGATTGGCGCCGATGCCGCCGGCGTCGGCCCGGCTGATGAACGACCGCATCTTGGTGCCGAAGACCCGCCGCTCGACCGCGCGGGCCAGCAGCCCGTCGATTTTCGTGAACGGCTTCATCAGCCGCACACCGTCCCGCTCGTTGGCCAGCCCCTCGTCGACCTTGACGAATGGCACGATTCCCTTGCGCTGCCACAGGTAATCGGGCGCCGCAACACCTTCAACGTCGCGGTCCATCGTCTGCTCGAACAGAATCGCGCCGAGCACCCGTTCGCCGGTGAACGCCGGCGACGACATGATCCGCGCCCGGAACTCGTGCATGAGGTCGAACATCTCGTCGTCGTTCGAGTACGCCGACTCCGGCACCCCGTACAGCGCCAGCGCCCTCGGCGTGCTTCCACCACTTTGGTCCAGCGCCGCGAAGAATCCGGCGCCCTCGGCCACCCTTGTCCGCTGTTCCTCCCGCATGTGTCCTGACTACCCCCGTCCGGGCCGCCCCGCACAGTGACGGGCGCGATACCGGGTGGCCGGTATCCCGGTTTTGCGGCTGGCAGGAATGCCGCACCCGCCCGGAAGGACGACCGTGAGCGGTGAGGAAACAATCCGGAGAGGAGCAGGACCGATGACCGATCATGTGATGCGGACGGGTTCGCACGTGGCGTTGCGCGACGTCTCCCTGACCCAGCGGGTGCTGGCCGTGGTGACGGCGGCGCTGCTGGGCGTCGACGCTTACGTCCATCTGCACGATGCCGCGCAATACGACCAGTTCCGCTCGTCCGTGATGAGCGAGGGCACCCTTTTCCGTATCCAGGGCATTGTCGCGATCGTGGTCGCGCTCGCGCTGATCATCTGGCCCCGCGTGCTCACCTGGATCGTGGCTCTGCTGGTGGCGGGCAGCGCCGCCGTGGCGGTGACCCTTTACACGTACGTCGATGTGGGTCAGATCGGCCCGGTGCCCAACCTTTACGAGAACACGTGGAGCGCTCCCGGCAAGGCCTTCTCAGCCGTCGCCGAAACATTGGCCGCCCTGGTCGCCATCGCCGGCCTGATCCTGGCTGTCCGGGCTCGCCGGCAAGCGCGCTAGTAGTGCCCGTTGTTCTGGAAGAAGCTCCAGGCGCCGCACGGCGTGTCGTAACGGCCCTTCACATAGCCCAGGCCCCATTTGATCTGGGTGGCCGGGTTGGTCTTCCAGTCGGCGCCGGCCGAGGCCATCTTCTTGCCCGGCAGGGCCTGCGGAATTCCGTACGCGCCGGAGCTTCGATTTTCCGCCTTGTAGTTCCAGCCGCTCTCGTGCTTCCACAACTTGTCGAGGCAGGGGAACTCGGCGATCGGGAAACCCTTGTCGAGCATCAGGGCGCAGCCGATCTCGCGGCTGCCCGAGTATTCGTTGCAGGACGCGGGCACCGGGCCGGTGTAGGGAACGGGGCCGGAGGCTTCCTGCTTCTTGCGCTCCTTTTCCGCCTTTTTCTGTTCGGCGACCTTCGTCTCGAGCTTGTGCGCGCGTCCGGCCGCGGCCTTGGCGGCTGTCGCGGCCTTCGCGGCGGCGGCCCCCTCGGCCTCGCGCTTCCAGGCCCGGGCGGCCGCGTGCTGGGCCTCGTGCTGCTTGAGCAACTGAATGTCCAAGTTGGCCTGAGTGGCGTTGGCCAGTGCGACACCCGCGGGCTCGACCGGCTCGTCCTGGCCGAGATAGATCCCGGCGACCAGTCCCGCGACCAGCACGCCGACGGACACGACGCGCACACCCACGCGGCTCCAGAGCCGATTCACGAGCATCCCTTTCGTCAGCTGCTCGGAACACCCTGGCCTACCCGGACCGCGAAGGCAACAGCGAGCGTCAAGAGGTCAGGAAATGGCCGCTATGACGACGACAATGGTCGTATGACAAATCCGAACGGTAAGCACTCGGTCACTCCCTATGTGGCGGCCAAGGGCGCCGAACGCTTCCTCGCTTTTGTCGAGGCGACGTTCGCCACGGAGCCCGCTCAGAAGGTTTTCAATCCGGACGGCACGATCGGTCACTCCGAGGTGCGGATCGGCGACTCGGTCGTGATGGCGTTCGACGCCGATCCGCAGTGGCCCGACATGCCGGCATTACTGAGCGTCTATGTCGATGACGTCGACGCCGTGTTCGCCCGTGCGGTCGAGGCCGGCGCCACGGTGGTCACCGAATTGTTCGCCTCACGGATCGTGGGCGATCGCGGCGGACGCCTGCGCGATCCGGTCGGCAACGTCTGGTGGGTTCAGACGCACGTCAGCGCACCGGACGTAAGCGCCTTCGAAGACCCGGAAGAGCTGGCGATCATGCGTACGGCTCAACGCTCCTTCGCCGACGAGATGGGCCGCCGCACGGTGTAACTGAACGACACGATGCCGTCGATCACCAGGATGATCGTCCACAGGCGGAACAGCGCCCACTGCGACGCGTCGCCGCCGAGCTTCGAGAAAAGCAGGAAGATCAAACCCGCGATCACGTACGCGATGACGTGCCGCACCCACATGCGGCGCTCGTGAGCAGCGCGTTCCCGTCCGGTGAGCCGCACGGGCGGCGGCCCGCCGGCGAACCGGTGGGCGAACCGCCGGTCGGCCCAGCTCAGCATCTGATGCCCGAAGGCCACCGACACGCCCAGATAGACGGCCGCGAGCCCGTGCCCGACCGATGACTCGCCGCCCGAGCGCAGATCGATGATCGAGAAGACGAGCAGCGCCACGTCGACCAGCGGCACCGACAACAGCAGCGCCGTGCTGAGCCTGCGGGCTTTGAGCAGGTAGCGCGCCGCGAGCCCGGCGATCAGCAACACCCAGAACCCGATCTCGCAGGCGACGATTGCAACGATCATGAGAACTCCCCGTTTTCGCACGGTCGTGTCAGAACCTTTGTAACACAGTCGTGCGACAATGAGGTGTGCCCAAAATCGTTGACCATGACGAGCGTCGCCGAGAGCTGGCCGCCGCCGTCGGCCGCGTCATCGCCCGGGCCGGGGTGGCCGAGGTGTCGATCCGCTCGGTGGCGGCCGAGTCGGGCTGGTCGTCGGGCGCGCTCCGGCACTACTTCGCCACCCGCGGCGAACTGCTGGCCTTCGCCTGCGAGCAGGTCATCGACCAGGTTACCGAGCGCATCACGACCATGCGCGTGCCCGAAGGCGTACGGGAGGGAATTCGGGCCGTCCTGCTCGAGACCATGCCGGTCGACGAGCGCCGCCGGGCCGAAGCCGAGATCGCGTTCTCGTTCCTCGCCCTCGGCCTGGGCGACCCCGCGCTGGCCCAGGTGCAACGGCATCACTTCGCCCGCATGTACGAGTTGTGCCTGAGCCTGGCCGCCTACGTGACCCCCGGGGACGGCGATGCCGAAACCATCGCCCGCCGCCTGCACGCGGTGGTCGACGGCCTGACCGTGCACGTGCTGGCCGGCCACCTCACCCCGGACGAGATGACCGCCCGCCTCGACGACTATCTGGGCGAGCTCACCGCTTCACCCACGTCGCGATGATCTTGCTGCTGTCGCTGGTGAACGGCGAACCCGTCCACGAATCCCAGCGGTGCTCCGGCTCCAGCCCCGCGATCCGGGCCATCAGGTCCATCTCGGCCGGCCACACATAGCGGAACGGCACCGCCCAGAACTCGCCCCGGCCGTCGTCGTGCAGCGTCACGTAGTTCGAGGCCATGGCCTGCGTCGCCACGTCGTAGCTGTCGAACCCCCAGCGCCGCGGCGTCACCGTGAACGGCACGATCGTCTGCCCGGCCGGAAGCTTGCGCAGCTCGGGCACCATCACCTCGATCAGGAAGCGGCCGCCCGGACGCAGATGGGCGGCGGCGTTCCGGAAGCACTCGACCTGCGCGTCCTGCGTGGTCAGGTTCATCACGGTGTTGAAAACCAGGAACACCAGGTCAAAATCGAGGTCCCCGGCCCGTACGGTGGAAAAGTCGCCTATCGTCACGGCGATCGAAGGATTCTTGTCCCGAAGCCGGGCCACCATGGCCTTCGACATGTCGATGCCGTGCACCGTCACGCCGCGCTCGGCCAGCGGCACGGCGATGCGGCCGGTGCCGATGGCGAACTCGAGCGCGCGACCACCCGAACCAGCCAGGCCGGCCAACACGTCCACGGTTTCGGCGATGACTGCCGGGTCGAACTCGCCGCCGGTCGCGTCGTCGTAGGTGCTTGCAACCCGCTCCGAGAAGTAGCCGTCCGGATCATTCATGGCTCTACGGCAACTCGATCGGCAGCTTGAGACCGTCCAGCGCCGCCGCGCACGGGCAGGTGCGCTCGGCCGGGAGCCTGGTTACGGCGTCCAGCAGTACGGCCCTCAGGCGCTCGGTGTTGTCGGCGAACACCCGGAACACCTCCTCCTGAGTGACGCCGTGCTCCCCCTCGACGCCGGCGTCCAGGTCGGTCACCAGGGCGATCGACGTGTAACAGAGGCCCAGCTCACGAGCCAGCACCGCCTCGGGATGACCGGTCATGTTGATGACCGCGCCGCCGATCGAGGTGAACCAGCGCGACTCGGCGCGCGTCGAGAAACGCGGGCCCTCGACCACCACCATCGTGCCGCCGTCGACCGCCTTAACCGGCTCGGCCGCGGCCAGCACCGCGCGGCGGCCGTCCGGGCAGTACGGGTCGGCGAAGTTCACGTGGATCGCGCCGGTGTCGTAGTACGTCTGGGTGCGCCCGCTCGTCCGGTCGATCAACTGGTCGGGCACCACGAACGTGCCCGGGCCCAGCTCAGGACGCAGACCACCGACCGCACAGGGAGCCACGATCTGCCGTACACCCAAAGCGCGAAGCGCCCACAAGTTGGCCCGGTACGGAATCTTGTGCGGCGGGAAGCGGTGATCGCGCCCGTGCCGAGGCAGGAAGGCAACCCGCCGTTCACCCACCTGGGCGACCGTGATCGGGTCGGACGGCGCACCGTAGGGCGTGGACACCTCGTGCTCGACCGCGCCGTCCAGGAGCTTGTAGAGCCCCGATCCGCCGATGACGCCGATCTCCGCCGCTGGGTTCATGGGCAGACCTTATCGGTGGCCGGAATCTCGGGCTAATGTGCGATGCATGGCGTTGGTAGGGACGGCTTATGTATAGCGAGGGCCAGCGGATCGGAGGCCGGTCGATGGAATCCATGACCGGCCGGTTGCTGGTGGCGACGCCGACCCTCAAAGACCCGAACTTCGACCGTACGGTCGTGCTGCTCGTCGCCCACGAGACCGGCGGCGCCCTGGGCGTCGTGCTCAACCGGGCGACCGAGGTCCCCGTCGCCGACGTGCTGGGCGGCTGGGGCGAACTGGCGGGCGACCCCGCGGTGCTCTTCGAAGGCGGCCCCGTGCAGCCCGAATCGGCCATCTGCCTGGCCCGCACCCGCCCCGACGTGAAAAAGCGGATCTCCGGCTTCCACCAGGTCTCCGGCGCCGTCGGCACGGTCGACCTGTCGGCCGACCCGGAACGCCTGCGCGAAAGCCTGGCCGGCATCAGGGTCTTCGCCGGCTACTCCGGCTGGTCGGCGGGCCAACTGGAAGAAGAAATCGCCGCCGGCTCCTGGTTCCTGCTCGAAGCCCTCCCCGGCGACCCCTTCATGACCCGCCCCGACGACCTGTGGGCCATGGTCCTGCGTCGCCAGGGCGACATCCTGGCCGCGGTGGCCCACTTCCCACCCGACCCGGCCCTCAACTGAGGGGGTCCCGACAACCACCGTTCGCGGCCATGTAGTATTTCCTCCGTGCCCGGGCAACCGGGGATGGCAAGGGGCTGTGGCGCAGCTGGTAGCGCACCACACTGGCAGTGTGGGGGTCAGGGGTTCGAGTCCCCTCAGCTCCACGTCTAGGGGCCCCCTGTCCGCGGAGAGCGCGGACGGGGGGCCGTTTCGCATTTCTGCTCAGGGGGCCGAGCCCCCTGAAACCCCACGGTGTCTGTTGGTTGCGCTCGGTGGGTGGTTGCGCTGAGGCTTCGCCCAGCGAAAACCGGTGCGAGCCGTTGCGCTCGGTGGGTTGTTGGGCTGGGGCTTGGGCCCGCGAAACCGCCACATTGCGAATCGTTGCGCTCGGCGGGTGGTGGCGCTGGGGCTTCGCCCACCGAAACCGCCATAGTGCGAATCGTTGCGCTCGGCGGGTAGTTGGGCTGGGGCTTCGGCCCGCGAAACCGCCACGTTGCGAGCCGTGCGCTCGGTGGTGGTTGTTCTGGGGCGGGCCGTCTGAAGCTTGGGCTTGGGGTGGGGTGTTGCTCTCAAGTCGGGTTATTGAGCGTCGACAAGTACGGGCGTGCGTAGACAACTGCTGATCGGGATTGTGGCCGTTCTGTCGATTCTTGGGGTGCCGGCGCCGGCGCTTGCGGGCTCGGGGGCGGGTGCCTTCACCTTTGACGCCTCGCCGGAGCCGGTGAAGAAGGGTGGCTACGTCACTCTGTCCGGCCGGAACACGACGCTCTACTTCAGCTCCGGCGTCTCCTTCTACTTCAAGGCGGACGGCTCGTCGAAGTGGGTCTACCAAAACTCGACGACGGTGAAGAACGGGAAGTATTCACGCCGCCAAGCCCAGAACCATTCCGGCACGTGGAAGGCGGTTGCCTTCTGTGAATGCGACAGCGTCGGCGCGCCCAGTCGCACCGATCGCGTCGCCGTGCGAGGCGTTCAGTTGCCCGGCGTCGTCAACGGGTGCTCGTACGGCGATCCGTATTACGTCGACTTCAAGCCTTCGACTATCGACATCAGCTGCACCACCTACTGGGGCTACACATCTGTGAAGTGGCAGCGGGTGACCTCCACCTCGGCCAAGGCCACCGCCGTCGCCCACTTCAACGACTGCGAGCCCAGCTGCGGGAACGGTCACTACCGCACTAAGAAGGTCACCCTGACCTTCAGCCGGGTTCGGCTTCACCACGGTGTGCCCACCTTCACCGAGATGACTGAGCACCCGTCGGGGTACTCGTACGGCCTCTACCCCGCCGAGTTCTAGGCACTCCGCAGCGCCCGGCCGGCCAGGGTGATCAAAACCAAACTGGCCAGGACGGCTGCGGCCGCTGCGCCGGCCAGCAGGAGTGAGCCGGTGGCCAGGAAGGTGGCGAAGGCGCCGATCGTCAGGAGGGAGCCGAAGGCGCCGATCGACAGAACGGAGCCGACCGACGCTATCGACAGGACTGAGAGGAATGAGCCTACCGAGAAGACCGAGAGGATCGAGCCGTAGGAGCCTACGGACAGGATCGAGTCTTTCGAGTAGATGCTCAGAATGGAATTGGTGGAACGGAACGACAGAATGTTCTTGATGCGTGGCATTTACTCATCATGATTTCCGGCGTCCGTTTCGTAAAGCAGATGAAACGGCGGCGCGGCGGTGGGATGAGCGCGAATTGCCAGGTCAGCGGGGTGGTGGCGGGAAAGTGCTGAATGCAGGATCCACCAAGTGGTTGATGCGAGTTCAGCCGGGGCTCAGCATTGCGGGGGTGCTGTCGGTTCGCCGGCCGTTACCAGGTTCTGGTTGATTTCGGTGGGGGTGGCCAGGCGGTCGAAGGACGGGGCCAGGATGACGTCGACGGCCTTGTCGCGGTGGGCGGGGTCGAAGCGCATGGTGACGTCGCCGTGCAGTTCGGCTCGCATGAGGTGGGCGGCGCCGATCGCGGCCGGGCCGTAGCGCAGCACGGTCGTGGTTTCCGGGTCGGCGGCGGTCTGGGTGAACCGCAGGGAGAAGCCGCGTTCGCGCAGTGCGACGGCGGTCGACTGGAGGCGGGCGGCCGGCACGCCGCCATTGAGCACGCGGAGCTCCACGTCGGCCGGCTCGCTGGGCAGGGTGAGAACGCAGTTGAGCGGGGTGGGTGCGGCGGCCGCCGGGGGCGGTGGCGTCGGAGCGTCCGGGCGCGGCCACGTCAACGCGACCCCCGCCGTGACCGCCACGACGGCGCCGGCGGTTGCTACAGCGGCCATCTGGCGCCGGGCTCGCGTGCGGCCCCGAGCTCGGATGTCGGCTGCCGGTCGTACGCGAAGGTCTTGAACGTCGTTTTCGAGCTCTCGCAGCCGCTCAGGCATGGTGGGTGACATCGCTGATCTCCTGATCGTGTTCGTCGAGCAGCCGGGCCAGGGCGGTTCGCGCCCTCGACAACCGCGCCTTGACCGTGCCCTCGGGGGCGCCGATGCCGGCGGCGATGTCCTGGACCGGCATGTCCAGCAGATAGTGCAAGGCGATGACTTGCCGCTGAGCCTTCGGCAACTGCTGCAGCGCGGCCACGACGGCCACCCGGTCGGGCGACGGGCTGCCGGCCACCTCGTCCGGCACCCCCATCCGCGCCCGCGCTCCGAGCCAGCGCTTGAGGCCGCGCCACCGATTCACCATCAGCCGCCACGCGACCGTCCGCACCCAGGCCTCGGGTTCGTCGTACGTCGAAACCCGTCCCCAGTGCTGCCAGGCGCGCGCGAACGCCTCCTGGGCCAGGTCCTGTGCTTCGGCCCGATCGCCGCAGGCGGCATAGAGGTAGAGCACGACGCGCCGGACCGTGGCGCTGTAGAAGGCGTCGAAGTCGGCGCTGTCACCGGTCTGTGCTTGCACACCTGGAAACACACCGCACCCGCCGATCCGGTTACATCCGGCGGCCAGAAAATCCGGCGAGCCCTCGGAAGCGCACTCTACGAGCTTGTAACGTGCTGCCTGGAACTTTCGGCCGTGCCCGCGGAGGAACTGTCGTGACCTATGTCGTGGACTTCGAAACCGTGTCGACCGTCGGCCTGGAGTCGTCGCCGGTGGCGGCCGCACTCGCGGGCTTGAGGGCGAACGAGGCCCGCTACTTCAAGAACAAGTACGACCACGTCTTCACGGTCGAGCCGGCGAGCAGCGCCGAGCCCACCGTCGACTGGGTGCACCGCATCCTCAAGGACGAACGCGGCATCGTCATCGCGTCCCGCCCGCTGGAGGCGACCGAGTTCCAGGTCGAGAACATCCGGATGGCCTACGTGTTCTACGAAAGCGGCCTCTCGATCAACGTGATGTACACCCTCGACGACGGCGGCAAACGAGCGGTCGGCTTCAAACTCTCCGACGGCATGGACGTCCCGGCCGAACTCGACGCGTTCAAGTTCGCCCGCCAGAAGTCCAAGCTGGCCGGCACGATCCGCGGCTCCTACTTCGTCATCAAGAACGAGTACTGACTACTCGGATCCTCGCTTCTCGGGAATCCGGGCGGCAGTCGCGGCGACAGTGGCCAGGTCTTCGTTCGAGAAGCCGGCGCGGCTCAGCACCGCCAGGGATTTGTTCACCGCCAGCGTGCACAACGCCAGCTCGGCCGCCTCGTGCTCATCGGCCCCGGCCGCCCGCAGCGCCTGCTCGAGCATCGCCCGCAGACCGTCGATCATCGCGTGGACCATGGCCTGGCCCGGCACGTCGAGAGCCGGGAGCTGCGCCGCCGACATGGTGAGCAGGCACCCGTCCGGAACCGTCGGGTCGGCGATGCGGTTCAGGGTTACCTGCAGGTAGGCGGCCATCACGCCGCTCGGGCTCGCGTGGCCGGACAATGCCTGCTCGTACAGCGGATGGTAGGTCTGCGCGTACCGTTCAAGGCTTTTCTGGAAGAGGACGCTCTTGTCGCCGAAGGTGGCGTAGAGCGAGCTGCGGCCCAGACCCGTGCCCTCGGCCAGGCGGTCGATCGAGGCCTCGGAATAGCCCCAGCGCCAGAACACATGCATCGCGCGTCGTAGCGCCTCATCGACATCGAACTGCTTGCGACCGGCCATAGTGTCACCCTACCCATCTTGTACCGATCGTTTCAACATGTGTAAAGTCGCCGGCATGAAAAGTTGGATCGATCGTTCCAAGATGAGTTCGCTGCGGTTGCCCACCGGGTTCACCGACGTCTTCGCCAGCCGACGCGTGGAGCTGGACGGGCTGGGGCTGCACGTCGTCACCGGCGGGGAGGGCCCGCCGCTGTTGCTGGTGGGCGGATGGCCGCAAACCTGGTACGCCTGGCGTGAGGTGATGCCCGCGCTCGCCCGCCGGCACACTGTCGTTGCCGTCGACTCGCGCGGGGCCGGGCTCTCCGACAAGCCCGACGAGGGTTACGACGCGGGCACGCTGGCCGCCGATCTGGTCGCGCTGATGGCCGCCCTGGGGCACGACCGATTCGATGTGGTCGGCCACGACATAGGCACCTGGACCGCGTACGCCCTGGCCGCCGACCACCCCGAGCGGGTGGGCCGGCTGGCCGTCGTCGAAGCCATGATCCCCGGCCTCACGCCGTCCCCGCCGCTCTTCGGCACGGCCGCGGCCAACCAGAAGCTCTGGCAGTTCGGTTTCAACCGGCTCACCGACCTCAACGAGGACCTGGTCCGGGGACGGGAACGGCTCTTCTTCGGCTGGCAGTTCGCCACCAAGGCCGCCACCCCCGTGACGATTCCCGCGTACGCCGTAGATGTCTATGTCGACGCGATCGCCGCGGATCCGCGCGCCCTCCACTCGAGCTTCGCCTACTACCGAGCGCTGGAGGAGACGATCCCGCAGAACGAGCGGCGCAGCAAGACCCGGCTGACGCTGCCCGTCCTCGCCGTCGGCGGCGCGCTGTGGAGCGGCCCGATCGCCGCCCAGACCATGCGCCTGGCCGCCGACGACGTCACCGAGGTGGTCCTCGACGGCTGCGGCCACTATCCGGCCGAGGAGCAGCCGGCCCGGTTCACCGAGATCTTGGAGGCTTTCCTCGCCGCTCCGCACAGCTGAGGTGGCGGAGCGGCCCGGCCACCCTGCTCAGTTGCCGACGGGCCGATAGCGAAGGAGAACGACCCCGTTGCCGAAGCGGCGCTCGCCGAGGGGTTCGAAATTGGTGCGTACGCCGGTCGGCAGCGCCGGTTTGCCGCCTCCCACGGCCAGCGGCCAGACAAGCAGCTGGCACTCGTCGACCAGGCCGGCTCGAATGGCTTGGCCCGCCAGGTCGGCACCCCCGATGGTGATGTCCCGGTCGGCCGTGGCCTTCAACTTCTCCACGGCGGCGGGGTCGAACCGGCTCTCCAAGCTGGTGCGGGCCGTGGACACCCCGCCGAGCGTCGTGGAGTAAACGATTTTGTCCGCCGCCTGCCAGGCGCCGGCGAACTCCGCCATCAGCCCGGACCGTGCCGCCAGCGACGGGTCGGTTTCCCAGACAGCCATCGCCTCGTACAGCCGCCGCCCGTAAAGAAACGTCCCCGCCGACTGCAAAGCTTCGGTGCAGAAGACGAACACCTCATCATCCGGCGGAAACCAGGCGAAGTCCCCGCCCTCGTCCTCGATGAACCCGTCGACCGACACATTGGTCAGATAAATCAGCTTCGCCACGCCGCACCCTTCCACCGCACATGGGCAGACCGCTCCACCCTCACCCACCCCACGAACGCCGCACTCCAGATCCGACACAACGGCGCGAGAAAGTTCGACAGCGCGCGTGGCGCTCAGTCGATGAATGGTGCGGCTTCGAACAGTGTCACATGGTGCAGGACTGGGACGTCGGGAGCGAAAAGAGGTTCGGGGAGCTGATCCAGCGGGAACCAGCCGAGCTCCGTGGCTTCGCCGTCCGGGGATCCGGTGCGGCTCAGTGGCGAACCGAGGAAGACGACACCGACGCAATGGACCACCCGACCGTCCGGATAGCGGTGCACCTGTGTCGACGGGTCGCTGTAAATGCCCAGGAGCCCGTGCAGGTCGACGTCCCAGCCGGTCTCCTCCCGGCATTCACGCTTAGCCGCGTGCTCCCAGGTCTCACCGACCTCCACTCCGCCGCCTGGCAGCCCCCACGTGCCTTCACCGTTGCGGCGCATCAGAAGCACACGGCCTTGCTCATCCTGGACGACGACGCCGCAACACGGTCGCAGCTCCACGTGGCCACCTTCCTTCGAGCTGTCCATCGCTGACCAAGGCGAAGCGAAGACAACAGACTGCGATGAACGTGCCGTGACAGGGAAACCGAAACGGCCCCCGGCTCGCGAAAAGCGCGAGCCGGGGGCCGCCATGCAGTGGAGGTGCCGGGAATCGAACCCGGGTCCTTCGTCGCTTCGTCAGGGCTTCTCCGAGCGCAGCTCACTGTGCCTCTACTTGGCCCCCGAAATCATGTGAGCGAGTTTCGGTGACGGGCCCAGTCGCTGATTAGTCTCGCCGCAAGGTCCCCGCGACCGGGACCTGTTGGCCAACCTCCTAGCTGATGCCGGAAATCCGGGACGGAGGTGCTCCCGGTCCGACAGACTCACTACTCGCCTCAGGCGGCGAGAGCGAAGTCAGCGCGATTGTTATCGGCGCTTATAATTTTCCGACGACCGATTCTCGAGACGACGTCGGCTTCCTCGGCTCGCTTCCCCTGTCTCCACATTCGAAGTCGAAACCAGTCACCCCCTGGACAAAAACCACTGCTCGGTACAGCTGTGCAATCCTACCTGATCCGGCACGTGCCGCCCACCGCATTGCAGCCCGCCGGCCGGGCGTCGCCCCGGCCGTCTTTCGAGGTCTGGTAGCCGAAGTTCGCGCTGTCACCCGGCTTCAGCGTGCCGCCGGTGAAAACGATGCTGTCGCCGTCCTGATTCCCGGTGGCGTTCCAGACCCCGCGCAGCCGCAGGTCGCGCAGGTCGGCGTGGTTGACGGTCACCTTCCAGCGCACCGGCCGGTCGCCCTCGTTGGTCACCTTGGCCATCGCCACGTAGCCGGATTCCCAGCTCGCCGTCACCGCCAGCGTCGCTTCGACTTCGTCTTGCGGCGCGGGCGTGGTCGGTCTGGGCGTGGGCTTGCGCGTTTCCTCCGGTACGGCGGTGGTGGTGCGCGCCTTCGTCGGGCGCTGCGCCGGGGTGGGCGGCTTGGACGCCGTACGGGAAACGGAGGGTTTGACCTTGGCACTGGGAACGGGGGACGGTGGGTCGATCGTCACGCGCGCCACGGACGGCAGCACCACCGTGGGCGGCTTCGACGCCTCGGCCGGCCCGACCGCCCGCACCGCGATCCAGACGACCAGCAGGACCAGAATCGCCACCGCGAAACTCAGGATGAACCGGGCTGTTCCGAACACGCGCACGGAGTGCTTGGCAGCCACCCTGCGACCCTCCCCCACGACCGGCGCCGGCGATGATCAAAAGTGCCGGCGGGGAAGGGTACCTGCTACGACATGCCTTTGGCACGCCTGCCCATCGCGCGATCGATCTCTTTCTTGGCGTCCCGGCTGGCCATGTCCTGCCGCTTGTCGTAGCTCTTCTTGCCCCGGGCCAGAGCGATTTCGACCTTGGCGTACCCGTTCTGGAAGTAGACCTGCAGCGGCACCAGGGTGACACCGTCGTCGCGCAGCTTGTTGCGCATCTTCAGAATCTCGTCGTGGCGCAGGAGCAGCTTGCGGACCCGCCGCGGCTCGTGGTTGGTCCAGGTGCCCTGGGTGTATTCCGGGATGTGCATCCCGTGCAGGAAGATCTCGCCGTCGTTCTCGTGGCCGAACGCGTCGGTCAGCGAGGCCCGCCCGGCCCGCAGCGACTTGACCTCAGTACCGGTGAGCACCATGCCCGCTTCGTACGTGTCGGTGATCGCGTAGTCGTGGAGGGCCTTGCGATTCGAGGCGACGACCTTGCGACCTTGTTCGCGTGGCATGCCGCCGAACCCCCTGTGGATGAGTGATGGAACTTCACAATGCTACTGAAGTCTCAACACAGACAGGGCGGCAGATAGTTCACCGGGTCGCGCGGCTCCCCGTCGAAGCGGGTCTCGAAGTGCAGGTGGTTGCCGGTCGAGGCGCCGGTCGTGCCGACCCGGCCGATCACTTCGCCCCGGCGTACGTACTCGCCGACGTGCACGAGGATCGCCGACTGATGCCCGTAGCAGGTCTGCAGACCGACGCCGTTTATCCGGCCGTGGCTGATGCAGGTGTAGTTGCCGTAGCCGCCGGCCCATCCGGCCCGGATCACCCGCCCGAACGCGGCGGCCCGGATGGGACTGCCCCCGCCGGCCGCGATGTCCATGCCGGCGTGCAGCTGCCAGACGCGGTAGTACGGGTCGTAGCGCTCGCCGAAATCGCTGGACTTCCACCCGGTGACCGGCATGAGGAGCCGGCCGCCGCCGTACTTCACGTCCCCGGACTTGAGCGAGTAGCCGCGCAGGGCGGCCTCGATCCGCGCCTCTTCGGCCTTGGCTGCCTCGTAGCGGGCAAGGACGACTGACCGCTGGGCGTTGGCCACTTTGAGCGCGGCGAAACGGGTCTGGGTGAGCTTTTGGAGCGCCAGCCGGGCTCGTTCGGCCGCGGCCTGGGCCGATCGCGCGGCGGTGAGCCGGTCGCGGGCCTCGGTCTCGGCCTGTTCGGCGGCGCGTTTGGCCAGGCCGGCCCGGTCTTGTTCCGTACGGGCCTGGCGCCGCGCCACGAGCAGGGTGTCCACGTCCTGCTGCTGGCTGTGCATGATCTGCTCGACGATGCCGAGCCGATCCATCATGTCGGCCGGCCCGCTGGCGTCGACGAGCACGTTGAGCCGGGCGAAATTGCTGCCCATGTAGCTGGCCGTGGCGATCTCGTCGACCCGCTCGCGGGCGTCGTCGACGCGCACCTGAGCCTGGTCGAAGCGGGCGGCGACCTGGTCGTAGGCGGCCCGGGCGGTGGTGGCCCGGCGGCTCGCGGACTTGGCCGCGGCGAGGGCGGCGGCGACGGCGCCGCGGGAGGTGGCCACCTTTTTCTGGGCGGCGGGCATCGCGGCGGTCGCGGCCTCGAGGCGGCGGGCGGCGGCGCGGGCCAGGTCGGTGGCGTGTTCCAGGACAGCCTCGGCGCGCTGCACGGCCTGGCCGGCGCGGTCGGAGTCATTGCCCGGATCGGCCTGGGCGGGGTGCGGTGCGATCAGCAGCAGACCCGCGAGAAACGCTGTAAGCGCATATTTCCGGCGATGTCGACGTTTGGGGCACACGAAGAGCACCGTAACCCCAGCTTCGGGGTCTTACCTCCTAAAACGCCCAACGGCTGCGTCCCTGGATCAGGGAGCGCAGCCGTTGTGTGAGTCAGCGTCGAGAGGGTCAGACCTTCAGGTAGAAGCGGAGCGTGATCCACGCCGTGGCCGCGCTGACCAGGGCGCCGACGCCGGCCAGCAGCGGCAGCATGAGCCACACGTTGCCGTTGTCGATCGGCGTCAGGATGTTCGTGAGCGCCTGCAGCTTCGTGTCCAGGAGCACGACCTTGCTCACGAACAGGAAGATGAAGCCCAGGACGGCGCCGATGATGCCGGCCACCACCGCCTCGAGCACGAACGGGGCCTGGATGAACCAGTTCGACGCGCCCACCAGCTTCATCACCGCGACCTCGCGGCGCTTGCTGTAGGCGGCGACCTGGATGGTGTTTCCGACGAGGAGCAGCGCGGCCAACGCCATCACCCCCGCGACCACAAGCGCCCCCACCTGGATGGCGTTGAAGATGTTGAACACCTTGTCGAGCAGCGCGCGCTGGTCGATGATGTCCTGAATGCCCTGCATCCCGGTCATCTGGTCGGTGAACGTCTTGTAGGTCTCCGGGTCCTTCAGCTTGACCCGGAAAGACTCCGGCAGGCTGTTCGGGCCGACCGACTTGACGAACTCTGGCGAGTCTTTCCAGAGCTGCTGGAAGCGCTCGAGGGCCTCTTCACGGGTCTCGTAGGTCTTGTTGGCGACCAGAGGGTTGGCCGAGATGGCGGAGTCGATCGCCGAGCGCTGGGCGTCGGTGACGTCCGAGCGCAGGAAGATCGAGACCTCGATCTCGCCGTAGTAGAAGTTCTTCATCTGGTCGACCTGCATGTAGAGCAGCACACTCGCGCCCAGCATGGTCAGCGAGACCGCCATGGTGATGATCATGGCGACCGTCATGGTGACGTTCCGCCACAGGCCCACCAGGACCTCGTTGAGGACGTACTTCAAGCGCATCGGGGGGTTCCTTCCGGGACTCCGCGCATTACTTCTTCAGTGGGGGAAACGGGCGGAGCTCAGCCGTAGACGCCGCGAGCCTGGTCGCGGACGATCCGGCCGCTTTCGATCTCGATGACCCGGCGGCGCATCTGGTTGACGATGTTGCTGTCGTGGGTGACCATCACGACCGTCGTGCCGGTCCGGTTGATCCGGTCCAGCAGTCGCATGATCTCGATGGAGGTGTCGGGGTCGAGGTTTCCCGTGGGCTCGTCGGCCAGCAGGATGAGCGGGCGGTTCACGAACGCCCGGGCGACCGCGACACGCTGCTGCTCACCACCGGAGAGCTCATGGGGGTAGCGGTGTTCCTTGCCGCCGAGGCCGACCAGCTCGAGAACCTCGGGCACGACCCGCCGGGACACGGCCTTGGTCTTGCCGATGACCTCCAGGGCGAAGGCCACGTTCTCGTACGCGGTGCGGTTGGGCAGCAGTCGGAAATCCTGGAACACGCAGCCGATGGAGCGACGGAAGTGGGGGATCTTCCACGACCGGATCGAGGTCACGTCCTTGGCGTTCACCATGACCTTGCCCTGGGTCGGGGAGACCTCGTGCAGCAGAAGCTTGATGATCGTGGACTTGCCGGAACCGGAGGGGCCGATGAAGAAGACGAACTCACCCTTCTCGATACCGACGCTGACATCGTCCAGCGACGGCCGAGACGCCTTGGGGTACGTCTTCGTCACGTTCTCGAGCTGAATCACGGGAAGGCAGTCTACGCGGTGTAACGAAATCGCCAAGCCCGCCGGGTCGCTCATTCCGCACCAGCGGTGAAGAAAGCCTCGGCCGTACGGGTGGCGCCTGACCGAACGTTCAGGCGCCGTCGCCGTCCGTGCCGAACCGGTCGCGGCGCGCGGATCAGCTCGCCTTCTCGGTCTGCTTGCGCCAGCGGATGCCGGCCTCGATGAACTCGTCGATCTCGCCGTCGAAGACCGAGCTCGGGTTGCCCGTCTCCTGCTCAGTGCGCAGATCCTTGACCATTTGATAGGGGTGCAGGACGTACGAGCGCATCTGGTCGCCCCAGGAACCGGTGGTGTCCTGCTTGAGGCCGGCGAGCTTCGCCTCCTCCTCCTGGCGCTTGCGCTCGAGCAGCCGCGCCTGGAGCACGCGCATGGCCGAGGCCTTGTTCTGCAGCTGTGATTTTTCGTTCTGACACGTCACGACGATGCCGGTCGGAATGTGCGTGAGGCGCACAGCGGAGTCGGTGGTGTTAACGCTCTGTCCACCCGGACCCGACGAACGGTAGACGTCGACGCGCAGCTCGTTCTCGGGGATCTCGATGTGGTCGGTCTGCTCGACCACCGGCATCACCTCGACGCTGGCGAAGCTGGTCTGCCGGCGGCCCTGGTTGTCGAACGGGCTGATGCGCACCAGGCGGTGGGTGCCCGACTCGACGCTGAGCGTGCCGAAGGCGTACGGGACCTTGACGGCGAAGGTGGCCGACTTGAGCCCCGCCTCTTCGGCGTAGGAGGTGTCGTAGACCTCGGTGGGATAACCGTGCCGCTCGGCCCAGCGCAGATACATGCGCATGAGCGTCTCGGCGAAGTCGGCGGCGTCGACACCACCGGCGCCGGCCCGGATCGCGACCACCGCCTCACGGGCGTCGTACTCGCCGGAGAGAAGGGTGCGGACCTCCATCTCCTCGACCGCCTTGGACAGGGCGACGAGTTCGTCGCCGACCTCGCCGATCGAGGCCTGGTCGCCCTCGGCCTCGGCCATCTCGAGCAGGAGGCCGGCGTCGTCGAGCCGGGAGCGCAGTCGCTCGATGCGGTCGATGTCACCGGAGATGTAGGAGAGGCGGCTGTTGACCTCTTGGGCGCGGGCCTGGTCGTCCCACAGATCGGGCGCGGAGGCCTGCTCCTCGAGGTCGGCCTTGTCCCGGCGGAGCTTGTCGACGTCCAGGACGTTCTCGATATTGCGCAGGGTGGCGTCGAGGGCCTTGAGTTGCTCGGGATAGTCGGCAGCGGTCACGACAGTCAAGACTACGCCGCCCCGGCCGGGCCGGGCCGGGGCGGGCGCACGTCGTCAGGCCGTCGGGGCGACCTTGAGCCAGCTCAGAGCGGCCTTGTGATAGGCGACGGCGAACTCGAGGGCCGCGGCGCCGTACTGGTCGCCCGCCTTCTTCGCCTCCTTCGCCTGCTCCTTGGCCATCGCCATGGCCTCGGAGTGGTACTCGCTGGCACCGGTGTAGAGGGTTTGCAGCTGATTGCCGCTGTGCTGGTCACCGAAGGCGACCCGCAGCGCGACCGGGTTGCGCAAGGCGTCCCGGCCCGGGGCCTCGGCAAGCCACCGGCTGAAGGCTCGCTTGCCGGCGGCGGTGATGGCGTAGGGCTGGCTGGATCTCGGGCCGGGTTTGCCGAGACGGACGTAGCCCATTTCGGCGAGAACCGGCAATTCGCGGTAGACCTGGCTCCGCGTCATCGACCAGTATGGCCCGAGGCGGCGTTCGGCAGCCGCCATAAGCTGACCGCCGGTCATCGGCCCCTCGTGTAGCAGGCCGAGCAGTGCGGCAGCCGTGGGATTGATTTGAGAGTCGGGCATGCCTTCTAAGCTGCCACTTTGTCGCGCTGACGTCCAGGATTTCGCCCGATCCGTCCAGTTTGCGTCTCCACAAGCGACTGTCCCGCACAGACTGTCCGACCACGAGGGTCGCGACGGCGCGTTCTGCCGGAAAACTGCGCGCTGAGCAGCTAAAATGGCCCTAGCCAAACGGTCAGACGGCGATGCCGGGCATCAACCCCCCGAAAACCGGACAGAGCCACCGACGGAAACGCCGCCGTTCCCCTTAATTCCGACAATCGACTCCGTTTCGCCGCGCCGAGGCCCGGCGGACGGGCGTCCGGCCTCACGGGAACGCCGCGTACCCTGAGCTCCATGACAGAGCAGGAGGTCGCACCGGCCCCACAACCGGCCGCTGCCGCCCCGTCGAACGGTCTCGTGCTGGCCGGCGTCACGCTTGTCTGGATGGCCGCCATGCTGTGGTCGGCCCGCGCCACCATCACCGGCCGGGTCGAGGTCGAGATGGAGGTCACCTCCACCGCCTACGCGTTGCCCGGCGCCATCTCGTCCAGCTTGGTCACCGGGTCCACGGTGGCGCTCGCGGTGCTGGCCCTGCTGAGCCGCCGGCGCGAGTTCGGGGCGAGCACCCGCTTCGCGATCGCCACCGGCAGCGGTCTGCTCGTCGGCGTGCTGGGCGCTCTGGTCATCGTCACCATCAACACCGAGGGCTGGCTGTACGCGGTGGTCGGCGGCACGGTCGCGGCCGCGGCCACCATCGGCGGCGCGCTGGCCGGCTTCCGCATCCCGCGCGTGACCACCGCCGTCGGCTGGGCGTCGGTGGCGGTCTTCCTGGTCGGCCTGGTGCTCAATCTGTTCCAGGGCCCGCTGCTCGACGCGTTCAGCTCGGACCAGGCGCAGTCCCGGGCCGACGCGTCCCAGTGGCTCTCGTACGGCCAGGGATTCCTCAGTGGCCTCGCGGCCGGTCTGGTCGCCTATCTCGTGCTGCGCCGCGCCCGCCGCCGTTCCGGCGGCCTCGACATCCCGTGGCCGCTGTACGGTCTGGCCGGCGCCGGCGCGGGCCTGCTGCTCGTGATTGCGGAAATTCTGGCCCGTACGGCGGGCAGCCGCGTGCTCGACCTGGCCGGCAAGGTGAGCGAGCTGGAACTGGTGGTGCAGCAGATGCTGAGCGGCGCCCGCCTCAACAGCGCGCTGATCGTCCTGTTCGTCGGCGCGCTCACGGCCACGATCGCCGTGGGGCGCACGATCACGCCGGCCGAAGAGGAAGAAGAAGAGGAGGAGACGCCCGCTCCGAAGGCGAGCTAGACGAGCTCGTCCAGCTCGGAGACGGCGTACCACTCGAGTTCGTGGTCCTCGGCCCCGTCGACGGTGAACTGGGCGTCCGGGTCACCGGCGGCCGCCTCGTCGACCACCTCGGCCGCCGCGGCCACCGCCTCGGCCGCGTCCGCACTGTCCACGTGGATCGCCGCGACCTCTTTCAGCGACACCGGCTGCGGCAGCCGCACGGTGCTCGATCCGAGTTCGACGTCCTCCCGCACGATCGCCGTGGACGGCACGTCGGCCGAGATCACCACCCGCCGGCGGGGCGCCGCGTGGTCGAGGCGCAGCAGGTGCAGCGCGCCCTGGGCGGCCCGGGTGAACGCGACATACTCGAGCTCTTCCTCGTCACCCTCGGCGTACCACTCGCGCAGCGCCGGCGTCACGGCGTGCGCCTCCAACGGCCCGGAGCCCAGCCGGCCGTCGGCCCGCAGGGCCGTGAGCATCGGCACGGTGGCCGGCACGTAGACCCGGACCAGCTCGGTGATCGGCACGTCTCCTCCAGCGGTAGGACCGTCCCCGTAGTACACCGTCGCCGCGGCGCGGGGAAGGCCCATTCCACCAGTCGTGCCCGGATCGTGGCTCGGCGGGTCAGCAGCCGCAGGCCTCGGCCACCGGCGCGGTGCGGGGGTCGGCCGGGGCCGTGACGTCGCCGGCCGCGGTGCGCAGGGGGAAGCCCTCGCGGATCCAGTACTCGACGCCCCCCAGCATCTCTTTGACCGAGTAGCCGGCCTCGGCCAGGGCCAGGGCGGCCCGGGTCGCGCCGTCGCAGCCGGGACCCCAGCAGTACGTCACCACGGGCACCTCGGGGTCGAGCAGATCGGCGGCCCGGGCCGGGATCTCGGCGGTGGGCAGGTGGATCGCGCCGGGGATGTGGCCCTGCTCCCAGGAGGCCGCCGAGCGGGAGTCGACGAGGATGAAGCCGGGAGCGGCGGCCGCCATGGCCGCGTGGACGTCGGCGACGTCGGTCTGGAAGGCGAGCCGGGCCGAGAAGAAGGCGGCGGCGGCCCGGAAGTCGTTCCGGGTGGCCGGGCCCACAGGGGTGATCGTCATGACACACCACGCTAGGTGGGAAGACGTGGCCGTTACATGGTCGTTCCCCGGCGCATCTGGCGCACGGCCGGGGAAACGCGTTTAGATGGCCGCCATGACCACGGATATCGCGCTGGACCGCACGGACTGGCGGTTGCTGACCGAGCTGCAGAAGGACGGCCGGTCGCCGTACGCCGAGCTGGCCCGCGCCGTCGCGATGTCCCCCAGCGCCGTGGCCGAACGCATCCGCCGGCTCGAGGAGGCGGGCGTGATCGCCGGCTACCGCGCCAGCCTCGACCCGGAACGCCTGGGCCTGCACGTGATGGCCTTCGTCCGGCTGCGCTACCCGACGGGCAATTACCGGCCGTTCCACGCGCTGCTCGACAGCACGCCTGAAATCGTCGAGGCGCATCACGTGACCGGCGAGGACTGTTTCGTGCTGAAGGTGCTCGCCCGCTCGATGCGGCATCTGGAAGAGGTCACCGGCCGCATCGCCGGGCTGGGCGCGGTCACCACCAGCGTGGTCTATTCGAGCCCGCTGACCGGGCGCGCCATATCCGCTCCGGAGTGAAGCCATCGAGGCCGATCGGTGGCAAACTGAAGCATTATGGCGGAACCGCGTTTCATGTCACTGCCTGACGTGGCTCTTGAGCTCAGCGTCACCGAGTCGCAGGTCTATCACATGGTCCGCAGCGGTGAGCTGCCCGCGATCAAGATCGGTGGTCGGGGCCAGTGGCGGGTCGAGCGCGTCCGTCTCGAGCAATACATCGAGCAGAAGTACGCCGAGACGGCGGCCTGGGTGGCCGAGAACCCGCTCGTCCAGCACGACCCTGAATAAGACGGCCCGCCCCTCTTCGCGTCCGATTTGTTCGTCCTCTCGCCTGACCCAGTTCGATCTTCGCCCGCGTTGACGGGTCAAATTGCCGCGCGCAAAACTGGCTGTCACAGGCAAACGAAGGCAAACGCAAGATCGACGAAAGAGGTGGTGCCGCGATGCGAACGACGCTGGAGGCGACCCGGGCCGGGCCGGAGCCCGCGATCAGCCTGCGTCCCACGCCACGTTGCGAGCCACCCTTCGACGACGAGCTCGAGCCGTCCTTCTGGGCCACCGCTCATCAGCTCTCCCTGAACTGGTCGCCACGGCGTCCCCCGGCGCCCGGCGAGCCGGCATCGGAATTGCCTCAGCACTCCCCCGTGGCCGGCGCTTCGGCCGAGGCGAAGCTGGCCGTGCGCCGCTTCGTCCGCACGTGCGTCGAAGTCCTCGACGGTCACCGCCCGGCGGCCCACCTGCGCCGCCTCTCGCGGCCCATGGAGGCGTCAGCGGTCGTGGCCCAGGGCGTGGCCGCGGCCCACCGCGTCCGAGAGCTCCGTGAGGCCGGGAGGACTCCCGGCCGCCGGGCCCCGAGCCGCCCCTCCCCCGTGGCGGTCATGCACGTCCGGTTGTGCGAGCCCCGCCCGGGCGCTGTGGAGGCCGCTGTGGCGCTGCTGACCGCCGGCCGCACCTGGGCCCTGGCCCTGCGGCTCGAGGTCCACGAGGCGGACTGGCGAGCCACCACGCTGCACCTGGTCTGACCGGACCCCCGGGGCGCCGCCACCACGTTCGGCGGCAGGCGTCCCGGGTCTCAACGACGGCGGCCCGCCGGCGGACCTTTGTCCACCGGCGGGCCGTTGTCGTCCGGTTCGCTCAGACAGCGCCGGGAGCGCCGTGGCAGCGCTTGTACTTCTTGCCGGAACCGCAGTAGCACGGGGCGTTGCGGGACGGGCCGTTCGATTCCGACGCCGACGGGGACTGGCGGCGGCCGGTGGTGTGGGCCGGGCCGGCCGGAACCGGGGCACCGCCGGCGCCGATGCCCAGCGCGGGCGCCTGCTGCTGCTGTTGCGCCGGCTGGATGACCGGCGAGCCCTCGCCGGCCTCGCCGTCGATGGCGGGCGCCGTGTACTGCAGGTTCTGCGGGCGGCGGCTGCCGCCCAGACCCTTGGCCCGTACCTCGACCCGGTCGGAGTCCGTCGTGTTGCCGTCGGCCTCGTCGGTCATGACGCCACCGGCGGGCAGGGGCACCGCCTTGCTGGGGTCGACGGTCACCGTGGGCTGCTCCTCGACCTGGACCTCCAGGTTGAACAGGAACCCGACCGCCTCCTCCTTGATGCCCTCCATCATCTGGTTGAACATGTCGAAGCCCTCGCGCTGGTACTCGACCACCGGGTCGCGCTGGGCGTACGCCCGCAGGTTGATGCCTTCCTGCAGGTAGTCCATCTCGTAGAGGTGCTCGCGCCACTTGCGGTCGATGACGCTGAGCAGCACCTGACGCTCGAGCTCGCGCAGGGCCTCGGCCCCGAGCTCTTCCTCGCGCGTCTGGTAGGCCGCCTGCGCGTCCTCTTTCAGCTGCGCCGCCAGGAATTCCTGGTCGATCGTCTGGCGCTCGCCGCCGGACTCCTCCACCAGGTCGTCGACGGTCACCGAGACGGGGTAGAGCCGCCGCAGGTTGGTCCACAGCTGCTCGAGGTCCCAGTCCTCGGCATAGCCCTCGCTGGTCGCCGCCATCACGTAGTCGTTGACCACGTCGTCGATCATGTGCTCGACCTGGTCGTGCATGTCCTCGCCGTCGAGCACGCGCTTGCGCTCGGCGTAGATGACCTGGCGCTGCTTGTTCAGCACCTCGTCGTACTTGAGGACGTTCTTGCGGATCTCGGCGTTCTGGCCCTCGATCTGGGTCTGGGCCGACCGGATCTGCCGGGTCACCATCTTGGACTCGATCGGCACGTCGTCGGGGATGTTGAACCGCTCCATGACGGCCTCGACCGCGCCCGCGCGGAACCGCTTCATCAGGTCGTCCTGCAGCGACAGGTAGAACCGGGACTCGCCCGGGTCGCCCTGCCGGCCGGAGCGGCCGCGCAGCTGGTTGTCGATGCGCCGCGAGTCGTGCCGCTCGGTGCCGAGCACGTAGAGGCCGCCGGCCGCCTGGACCTCGGCCGCCTCTTCCTCGCAGGCCTCCTTCCAGACCGGCAGGACCTCTTCGAGCGCCTTCGCGTACTCGTCGGGATTCTCGACCGGGTCGAGGCCGCGCTGGTGCAGCTCGTTGGCCGCCAGGAAGTCGGGGTTGCCGCCGAGCAGGATGTCGGTGCCGCGACCGGCCATGTTGGTGGCCACCGTGACGCCGCCCTTGCGGCCGGCCTGCGCAATGATCGTGGCTTCCTGCGCGTGGAACTTGGCGTTCAGCACGCTGTGCGGGATGCCGCGGCGGCGCAGCAGCTGCGAGAGGATCTCGGAGTTCTCGACCGAGACGGTGCCGACGAGGACGGGCTGGCCGGTGGCGTGCCGCTCGGCGATGTCCTCGATGACGGCCTCGAACTTGGCCTTCTCGGTCTTGTAGATGACGTCGGGGTGGTCGATGCGGATCATCGGCCGGTGGGTCGGGATCGACACGACGCCGACCTTGTAGACGCTGTTGAACTCGCCGGCCTCGGTCTGCGCGGTACCGGTCATGCCGCCGAGCTTGTCGTAGAGCCGGAAGTAGTTCTGCAGCGTGATGGTCGCCAAAGTCTGGTTCTCCTGCTTGACCTCGACGCCCTCCTTGGCCTCGATGGCCTGGTGCATGCCCTCGTTGTAGCGGCGGCCGTGCAGGATGCGACCGGTGAACTCGTCGACGATGAGGACCTCGCCGCCCTCGTCGACGATGTAGTCCTTGTCGCGCTTGTAGAGCTCTTTGGCCTTGATGGCGTTGTTCAGGTAACCGACGAGCGGGGTGTTCACCGACTCGTAGAGGTTGTCGATGCCGAGCCTGTCCTCGACCTTGGCCACGCCGCGCTCGGTGATCGCGATGGTGCGCTTGGCCTCGTCGACGTCGTAGTCGGCCTCGCCCTCCTTGCCGCGCTGGAGGCGGCTCACGAGCGCCGCGAACTCGCCGTACCACCGGGCCGAGTGCTCGGCCGGGCCCGAGATGATCAGCGGCGTGCGCGCCTCGTCGATGAGGATCGAGTCGACCTCGTCGACGATCGCGAAGTTGTGGCCGCGCTGCACCAGCTCGTCCTTCGACCACGCCATGTTGTCGCGCAGGTAGTCGAAGCCGAACTCGTTGTTGGTGCCGTACGTGATGTCGCACAGGTACGCGTCACGGTGCTCGGTGGCGGGCCGGTTGGGCAGGATCACCCCGACGGTGAGACCGAGGAACACGTGCACCCGGCCGACCCACTCGGCGTCGCGCTGGGCGAGGTAGTCGTTGACCGTGATGATGTGCACGCCCTTGCCGCTCAACGCGTTGAGGTAGGCCGGGAACACACCGGTCAGGGTCTTGCCCTCACCGGTCTTCATCTCGGGGATGTTGCCGAAGTGCAGGGCGGCCCCGCCCATCAGCTGGACGTTGTAGGCCCGCTGGCCGAGAACGCGCTTGGCGCCCTCGCGGGCGACGGCGAACGCCTCCGGCAGCAGCGAGTCCAGCGATTCGCCGTCGGCGACCCTCTCCTGGAACTGCCGGGTGCACTCGCGCAACTCGTCATCGGTGAGGTCGACGTAGTCGTCCTCGATCGAGTTGACCGCGTCAGCGATCGCCTTGAGCCGGCGCACCATGCGGCCTTCGCCGGCGCGTAGGACCTTTTCCAAAATCGACACGGGTCAGCGCTCCCCTAGACAGTCTGCCGAACCATCGTAGGCACCCCTCGGCCGGAGCTGTGACCCGAGCCTCCGGTTAACCGCACAAACGGTGTGAAACTTCGTATCAAGTTCGCTCAGAGCGGAGCCGTTCCGGCAGGATGGGCCGGGAGAACGAGAGAGGGCGAGATCATCGCGAAGATCAACGGCACCGGGGTACGCCTTCGGGCGTTTCGCGCCGACGACGCCGACGCCCTCGCCGCCGGATTCGACGATCCGCTGTCGCGCCGCTTCCTGCCGCCGCTGCCCTCCCCGTACACCGTGGCCCACGCCGAGCGTTACATCGCCGAGCACGTCGTGGCCACCTCGGGTGAGGGCGGAGCCCTGTACGCCATCGCCGACCCGCAGACCGACGAGCTGCTCGGCGGCATCGGCATCGACAAGGTCGTGCCCGTCCGCCGGCAGGCCGAGGTCGGCTACTGGGTCGGTCCGTGGGCCCGGCGGCGCGGCGTGGCCACGGCGGCGCTGCGAGCCCTGACGACGCATGCCCTCGGCCACGGGCTGGACCGCTTGGAACTGCTCACCCACCTCGACAACCCGGCCAGCCAGCGGGTCGCGATGGCCGCCGCCTTCCAGCGTGAGGGTCTGCGCCGGGGCGCCCAGCCCGGCCGCGGCGGCGCCCGCGACGACATGGTGGTCTTCACCCGCCTGGCCGGCGACCCGGACGAGCCCCTGCCGCGGCTGCTGCCGGACCTGCCCGGCGGTGAGCTCTCCGACGGCGTGGTGCGCCTGCGGCCGCTCGGGCCGGGTGACTACGACTTCCTGACCGAGCTGCTCGCCCTGCCTGAAGTGATCGCCACGAGCGTGCCGCCGGAGCCGCCGAGCGCCGAACGGATCCGCCGGCGTTGCGACCGCGCCGAGACCCAGTGGCTGGGCGGCACCCGGGCCGACCTGGTGATCGAGGACGCGGTCACCGGCGCCCCGGCCGGCGACATCGGGCTGTTCTACGACGACCCGTTCACCCAGCAGGCCATGATCGGCTACAGCATGCTGCCGGCGTACCGGGGACGGGGTTTTCCCACCCGGGCCGCCCAGCTGCTGTCGTTGTGGGTCTTCGCCGAGACCGACGTGGTACGGCTGATCGCCGGCGCGGCGCCGGGCAACCGGGGCTCGCGCCGGGTGCTCGAGAAGGCGGGCTTCCACGAGGAGGCCTACCTGCGCGCACGGCTGCCCGGCCCGGACGGGACACGGGTCGACGACGTGCAGTACGTCCTCCTCGCCGAGGACCTCCTGAACTGAAGGCCCCCGGCTGATTCGGGTGACTAGCCCGTGGTTCCGAGCGACAGGATGCCGTAGTCGTAGCCGCGCCGGCGGTAGACGACGCTGGGACGGCCGCTGTCCTTGTCGAGGAACAGATAGAAGTCGTGGCCGACGAGCTCCATCTGGAAGAGAGCGTCGTCGACGGTCATCGGGTCAGCGGGATGTTCTTTCTCCCGCACGATGCGCCACGGCAGGTCCTCGTCGTGTTCCGCGAGGGCGGTGGCGACCGTTGAGGTCTGCTCGGCCGATTGGGCCAGGCTGAGGTCGGTGGGCAGGCCGGCGGTGGCCGCCGCCACCGAGAGAGGCGCGTGGCGCCCTCGGTGCACCCGGCGGCGGTCGGCGGAACGCCGCAGCCGGCCGTCGAGTTTGGTGATGGCGCAGTCCAGGGCTGCGTAGAAGTCCTTGGCGCAGGCCTCGGCTCGGATGACCGGGCCCTTCGTCACGACAGTGATCTCGACACGCTGACAGTTGTCGGACTGGCGTGGATTGCGTTCGTGGAACAGTTCGACGTCGGCCCGGATGAGCTTCTGGTCGTAGCGTTCGACCTTGCTCAGCTTGTCGGCGACGTGTTCCCGATAGTGGTCGGGAACCTCTACGTTGCGGCCCTTGACGACAATGTCCACTCGTGACCTCCCCCAACGTTTTTCTGCACTGCGGGCGCCGAACGACGGGGTGCCGAGGCGCCTGATACTGCGACGCGGTTGGTGATGAATCGCGGTGACGCCGTGATCGACCTGCGGGTCAACTCACCGAGCGTGACCGATCGCGAATGAGACGACTCCTTTCCGGTGCGGCGGATCGCGGACGCGCTGCGCCTGAAGGATGGAGCGGGTCGAGTCGGAACTCATACCCTCGTCACAAAGACGCTAACGTGCCGATGCTCCCGCGTCACCCCTCGTTCGGGATACCGGATGCCCGGCGTTCACCTTTTCTGTGCCGCCAGGCGGGAAACCGGCGAAACCGGAAGTAGATGATCTGCGCAGCTGTGTCGCGGCCAACACCGCGGCCCCATCGACCTGCATCTTCGCCTCCTCGAGCCGGCGCGTCACCGCCGCCAGCGTGGCTCCGGTGGTGACGATGTCGTCGACTACCACCAGCGTGCCTTCCGGCGGCGTGGCGCGCCGCCGAACGCCGATTCGCGCCCGCCGAATTCGCAGCGAATCCTCAGCTGCGGCGCGCCGACCGGCCACGCTCAGTGACGTAGAGTCAGGGCGAGGTAACGCTTCGAGCTGAGGGCTGACATCAGCCTGCCAACCGGCGGCCCGCAACCGGCGCACGGTGTGTGCGGCCAGGCGCAGCATGTGATCGCCGTGCCGCTCGCGCGCGGCCGCGGCCGTCGACGGCACGGGCACCAGCGTCACCGGCGTGCCCCTCGGGGCGAGCCGGGCCACCGCCGTGGCCAGCAGGCTGCCCAGCGGCTGGGCGAGCCGGTGCCGGCCCTTTTCCTTGTACGCCAGCAGAACGCCCCGCAGTGCGCCTTCGTACGCCCCGACGGCCACACACGGGGGCAGGCCGGACGAGAGCGACCCGGACGGCCGCCGGAACGGCCGAAGCGCCTCCAGCCCGGCGGCACAGCCCGCGCAGACGCCGTACCGCAGCGGAACCCGCTCGGCCTCGCAGCCGGCGCACGGCGCCGGCAGCACCAGATCGGCGAGATCGCCCAGCAGGCCGGCCACGGGCACGTCCGGCTCAGTCGAGGAAGAACGGGGCGGTCGGGTTGACCTCGGTCCCTGGCGGCACGGCCGGGCCGGCCAGGTGTTTGTCCTCGATCTTGTTCGGCGCGCTGAGCACGTCGAACGCCTGGCCACCGGCCACGTACGACTCCGACGACGACCGCTCGGTGCCGTTGATCGGGTTGGCCGGGTAGGCCGCCAGGTAGGTCACCTGTTCGCTGCCGATGTCGTCGAGCCGGATCGTGGAGAGCGCGCCGTCGATCGTCACGTCGAGCACGGCGTACCGGTCGTCGCGGCGGGCGCCCGCCACCACCAGGTAGTCCTCGCTGCTCCAGGCGACCGCGGTCACGGTCTCGAGGGTGGGCGGCACCACCTGTTCGGGCAGGCCCAGCGTGATGCCGTCGCCGCTGGTGTTGAGCGCGGCCCGGTAGAGCCGGCCGCCGCTGATCACCGCGACCCGGTGCCCGTCGGGGGCCACCGAGAGCGCGGTGACCGGCCCCGGGTTGCCCTGCCACTCGACCCGCTGGGCCCGCGAGCCGGCGCCGCCGAACGAGTAGATCTGGCCGTTCATGCTGATCAACCCGATGGCCCGGGAGTCCTCGCCGCCGGACGGCAGCTGGGCCCAGGCCGGCACGCTGAGCCGCCCGTACAGGCCGACCACCTCGGTGATGTCGGCCTTCTGGCCGAGCGGGGCGTCGGCCACCCGCAGGCGGCGCTGGCCCTCGGGGCCGGTCACCACGGCGATGTAGGCCCGGGTCGGCGACGCGCTGATCGCGGCCGAATTGATGTTCCGGTTGGCCGCCGGCTTGATCACCGGCACGTCCTCGTCGGCGTGCGGCGAACCCTTGAGCCGGCGGATGCCGCCGCCCAGGATCGCGAACCGGTCCGGGTCGTCGGAGAGGTCGTACGCCGGGTTGCTGCTGTAGAACTCACCGCCCTCGATGCGCACCGGCTCGTTGTGACCGACGGCGATGGAGATGTTGCGCGGCACCGGCTGCATCGACCACTGCAGCTGGCGGCGCAGCCGGTCGAGGACGTCCGGGTCGGCGCCCTGCGGGACGGCCTTGTCGTTGAGCCTGATCTCGAGCGTGTCGTTCGTGATGGCCGGGACGTTGTCGGCCGCCTGGGTGCCGGTGGGAAGGCTGTTGACCGCGTCGCCCAGCCACGGGGCGGGCGACCCGGTGAGCCAGCCGAGGATGGTGGTGGGCTGCTGCACGGTGGGCACGCTGCGCGGCATGTACCGCAGGTCGGGGACGAGAGCCGTGTTCTCGTTGTTCCACCAGTAGATGGTGCGGCGCTGATAGAACGCGTTGAGGGTCTGATCGGTGATCAGCATCGCTTGCGGGGCGTCCAGCACGAACAGCCCGTCCTCGCCGTTGACCTTGCCGATGCGCAGCTTGTACGGGACCTCGGCGGACGAGTTGTCGGCCGGCAGGAGCACGCCGTTGGCCCGCAACGTGCCGACCACCTGGACGATGAGGGTGATCTCGGATTCGCCGGGCGAGTAGAGCGGGCGTTGCGTCTCGCGGATGACCTTGATGTCGTTGCTGGTGGGGAAGCGACGGGCCAGTTCGGGCGACTGGTACGCCTTGACCCGCTCGAGCGCCGTGTCGGCGTCGCCGGCCGCCGCCTCCAGGTAGTTGTCGGCGAACTCCTCCAGGTCGTTCGTGTCCTGGCGGGCGTACTGCACGGGCGGGCTGCCGTCGTCGTCGACCGACACGCCCTTGGGCGGGCCGTCGCCCAGGACCGTCACGTCGCTCTCGGCGGGGATGCCGCAGCCGCCGGCCAGCAGCGTGGCCGCCACCGTCACGGCGCAGAGCAGGCGCCTCATCAGACCACCTCCGCCTTCACTTCCTCGGGCGCGGCCTCGCTGGGGGCGGGCAGCGCCGGGCGGTCGCGCGGGATCAGCGGCAGGGGCGCCGCCAGCAACCGGTCGCCCGAGCGCACCGGCAGGGTGAGCCGGAACTGGGCCCCCTCGCCGGGTGCGCCCCACGCCTCGAGCCAGCCGCCGTGCAGCCGCGCGTCCTCCGCGCTGATCGACAGGCCGAGGCCGGTGCCGCCGGTCTGCCGGGCGCGCGACGGGTCGGCCCGCCAGAACCGGTTGAAGACCAGGCGTTCCTCGCCCGGCTTGAGGCCGATGCCGTGGTCCCGCACGGTGATCGCGACCGCGGAGTCGTCGCTGGCCAGGGTGACCTGCACCGGCTTGGCCTCGCCGTGCTCGACCGCGTTGCCGACCAGGTTGCGCAGCACCCGCTCGACCCGGCGGGGATCGACCTCGGCGATCACCGGCGTCTCGGGCAGGCGGAGCTGGATCTCGACCCCCACCCGCTCGGCCAGGCCGGTCAGCCGGTCGGCGACCCGCTCGACGATCGGCACCAGGTCGGTGTGCTCGGCGTCGAGGGCGGCGAACCCGGCGTCGAACCGGCTGATCTCGAGCAGGTCGGTCAGCAGGCTCTCGAACCGGTCGAGCTCGGCCTGCAGCAGCTCGGCGCTGCGGGCCACCGCGGGATCGAACTCGTCGCGCTCGGCGAAGATGAGGTCGGCCGCCATGCGGACCGTGGTCAGCGGCGTGCGCAGCTCGTGCGAGACGTCGGAGGTGAACCGGCGCTGCAGGCGGGACAGCTCTTCGAGCCGGACGATCTGGCGCTGCAGGTTGGCCGCCATCTGGTTGAACGAGGCCGCCAGCAGGGCCAGGTCGTCCTCGCCGTCGACCTTCATGCGCTGGTCGAGCAGGCCGGCGCTCAGCCGCTGGGCGGTGCGGGCGGCGACCCGGACCGGGGTCACGACGAGCCGGGTGACCAGGCCCGCGATCACGCCGAGCATGATGACCAGGGCCAGGCCGGTGGCCAGCACCGTCGTACGGATCTGGTTGGCCGCGCTGTCCTCGGTGGTCAGCGGCACCATGTAGTAGAGCTCGACGTGGCCGAAGCTGGTGGGCACGGGCGAACCGGTGACCAGGTATTTCGTGGTGTGGTCGTAGACGCGGGCGGTGACGATCTGGTTGGCCACCTTGCCGTCGTCGGAGACCCGGTGGACCAGGTCGGGGGTGATCAGCTCGTCCGTGGGGACGTTGGGCGAGGTGATCGGGGGCAGCTCGAGGTGCTGCCCGGCCCGGATCGACACCACCGAGCCGCCCGACTCGGCCGGGTCGCCGTCGGCCAGCTGGTTGACGATCGTGGTGAAGGTGGTCGGCAGGCGGGGGTCACGCGCCTGCGGGTGGACGGTGAGCTGCTGTTCCGCGTAGCCCACCTTGTTCCGCATCGAGACCTGCACCTCGTCCTGGGCCCGGCTCAGCAGGATCTTGGCGCTGCGGTCGGCGATGAACCAGCCGAACGCGCCGACCAGCAGGCTGGACGCGACGAGGGTGAGGGTGACGACCCGCAGCTGCAGCGAGCGCCGCCAGGCCCGGTGGGCCGGGGACGCCCAGACCGAGAACCGGCGCGCCAGGACACGCCAGTAGCGCCGCACCACCCGAAGGATGCGGCGGACCGGAAGGGGCAGCCAGGCCGGAGCGCGCACGCGGCAAGGTTAGCCGCTCATGCCGCCTATCCGGTGCCTGCCTTGTAGCCGACCCCCCGGACGGTCAGGATGATCTCGGGCCGTTCCGGATCGGGCTCGATCTTGGCGCGCAGCCGCTGCACGTGGACGTTGACCAGCCGGGTGTCGGCCGCGTGGCGGTAGCCCCAGACCTGTTCGAGCAGCACCTCGCGGGTGAAGACCTGGCGCGGCTTGCGGGCCAGGGCCACCAGCAGGTCGAACTCGAGCGGGGTGAGCTTGACCTCTTCGCCGTCGCGGGAGACGGTGTGGGCCGGCACGTCGATGGTGATCTGGTTGCCGGGCGGGCCGATGGTCAGCATCTCGGGTGCGGCGTCCTCGCCCCGGCGCAGGCGAGCCCGCATGCGGGCCACCAGCTCCTTCGGCTTGAACGGCTTGACCACGTAGTCGTCGGCGCCGGACTCGAGGCCGAGCACCACGTCGACCGTGTCGCTCTTGGCCGTCAGCATGACGATCGGGATGCCGGACTCGGCGCGGATCGCCCGGGCCACGTCGATCCCGCTCATGCCGGGCAGCATCAGGTCGAGCAGGACGATGTCGGGCCGATTCTCCCGGAAGGCGGCCAGAGCGCGTTCCCCGTCGGCCACGAAGGAAGGCAGGAATCCTTCGCTCCGCAGGACGATGCCGAGCATCTCGGCCAGCGCTGGATCGTCATCGACGACGAGTACCCGGGCTCTCATGCGGTCCAATATTGCACTGTCCCGAACAACCCCACGCACCCCGGGGCCGATCTTGCGTCAAACAAGGGACGAAAAGGGCGGCCCCCCGGAGGCAGGACCGCCCTTCGCGGGTCAGGCGCGCGGGCGGTCGAATTCCCCGTCCCGTACGCCGGCGATGAACCGGGCCCAGCCGGCGTCACCGAACGCGAGCACCGGACCGGCGACGTCCTTCGAGTCGCGCATCAGCACGGCCGACGGAACCGCCGCGACTTCGACGCAGTGGCCCGCGGCTCCGCTTCGAGTGCTCTTACGCCAGGTGAGAGTGGCGTCCTGCATCGTGGATCCCCTTCCAGGAGGTGCATGCGCCTCCATTTCAGCTCACGATGCGGTCAGAACGCGGAGCGCTTCCTCCCTTTCAGCGATAGCCGTTCGGCTCATCTCGGCCGACATCGAGCGTTCCCGCAGGTCGGAGAGGGCGTCGCGATAGACGTCGACGTCGGTCGGCTTCACCCGGAAGAGACCGCCGGTGAGGCCCTCGCTGTGCACGACCGGGGCCCGGGTGCCCGGTTCGAACTCGAGAACCATGAACGGCTCGGTCATGCCCGCGTGCGCGCCGGCGCTGAACGGAAGCACCAGCAGCTCGACGCCGGGGCGCTCGCTCGCCTCGACCAGCCGCGCCAGCTGACGGCGCAGCACCTCGGGCCCGCCGACCTCGCGGTGCAGCACCGCCTCGTCGAGCACGATGCGCAGCACGGGCGTCGGGTCGCGGGTCAGCACGGCCTGGCGGGCCATCCGCAGGGCGAGGCGGCGCTGGATCGTCTCGACGGCGCCGACGTCGGCCCCGACCTCGATCACGGCCCGCGCGTACTCGTCGGTCTGCAGCAGACCGGGGACGACCTGGGGTTCCCACTCGCTGATGAGGATCGCCTCGGCCTCGAGAGCGACATATTCGTCGTACGGGTCGGGGACCGACGATCGGTAGGGCGTCCACCAGGCCCGGGCCCGGCCACGGCGGGCCAGCTCACGCAGACGGTCGCGGTCCTCCACGCGTACGCCGTAGAGGGTCAGCAGACGGTCGAGGTCGGGCTCGGTGATGCCGGTGTGCGCCGTCTCGATGCGGCTCAGTTTGGACTCGGACCAGCCGAGGGCGGTGGCCACATCGGCCGCCCGGCGCTCGGCGCGCAGACGCCGCAACTCGTTGCCGAGCTCGTCCCGTGCCGTCGATGTCGCCCTAGCCACGGGAACACCATAACGGTGCAGCCGTCGCTGTCTGCAACTTGCACCCCACCGTCTGCACTTGCACGCAGGTCAGGGGTCGTGCCGTAATGG
The DNA here is from genome assembly GCF_026626335.1 of Paractinoplanes pyxinae. Taxonomy (GTDB): domain Bacteria; phylum Actinomycetota; class Actinomycetes; order Mycobacteriales; family Micromonosporaceae; genus Actinoplanes; species Actinoplanes pyxinae. Next base: position 171,417 of record NZ_JAPNTZ010000013.1, read on the forward strand.
AAGTGGACCACGGGTCGGGGTGGCGGCAAACATCCCGTACCCGGAAAACGGGGCCCGTCCGCACCTCAGCGGACGGGCCCCGGCCGTTTCCCCGACCAAACCGTTCAGGCGGCTCACTGGACATAGCGAACGGGACGGCAGGCCTGGACCCGCCGCCCCGTTCATCCCCCCGGTTTGGTACCGCGCGCGTCCGTGGGACCCCCCGATCACCAATGACGCTGCGTGTTTATAGATTCACACTCCGCACACACCACTGTCAAGCAAATCCGGAAATTTCCTATTTTGATGGCCGGATGAGGCAACAGCGGTTGCCCGCCGGAAGCGAACCGGTTGCGATCAGGCGGGAACGGCGGCCACGAAGACCTGCCCGGTGCCGGCGACCTTGATCGACCCCGCGTCGGCCGAGGCGTAGGCGGCCGAGCCGGGCGTCAGCTCGACCGGCGTGCCGTCGATGCTCTCGCCCACGAAGATGTCGCCCGCCGTGGCCAGGATGATGCGCGGGCCCGCGGCCGGCACCTCGATCGGCGCGCCGGTGCCGTCCAGCTCGACCCGCAGCAGCCGGAAATCGGGGATCGGCACCGTCCATGTGCTGACGCCGGGGGCCACCTCCGTACTGGGCAGGATCGGGTCGTCCAGCACCTCGAAGCGCAGCACCTTCAGCAGCTCGTCCACGTCCACCCGCTTGGGTGTCAGGCCGCCCCGCAGCACGTTGTCGCTGGCCGCCATCAATTCGACGCCGGCCCCCTTCAGGTACGCGTGCAGATTGCCCGCGGGCATCCAGATGGCCTCGCCGGGCACCAGGCGCACGTGGTTGAGCAGCAGCGCCACCAGCACCCCGGGGTCGCCCGGGTAGTGGGCGGCCAGCTCGGCCACCAGACCGTCGTCCGGGGCGGCCGCGACCACCGCCGCGATGAGGGCGTCGCGGTCGTCGGCGGGCCAGGTGAGCAGGGTCTGCACGGCGGCCCGCAGGTCTCCCCCGCGCAGCGCCTCGACCACCGGCGCCAGCGACTCGACGCCGAATGCCTCGATCTCGCCGGCCGCCGCGGCGGGCGACCGGAAGCCGCACAGCGCCTCGAACGGCGTGACGGCCACCAGCATCTCGGGCTTGTGGTTGGCGTCGGTGTAGTTCCTGGGCAGGCTCGGGTCCGCCTCTTGCCGGGCGAAGGCCTGCTTCGCGTACTCGAGATCGGGGTGTGCCTGCAGCGAGAGCGGCGCCTCGGCCGCCAGCACCTTGAGCAGGAACGGCAGGCGCGGGCCGAACGCCTCGAGCACCGGCTCGCCGAGCTGGCCCTTGGGGTCGTTGGCGATCAGTGTCTCGAGGCTGACCGGGCCGTCCTTGGCCGCCACGGTGGCCGGGTCGCCCGGGTGGGCGCCCAGCCACAGCTCGGCCTCCGGCTGGTCGGTGGGGGCCGGCCGGCTCTGCAGCTCGGCGATGAGGGTGCGGGAACCCCAGGCGTACGGCCGGACGACACCGGTCAGCGAGTAGACACTCATGATCGAGAACTTACCCGGGTTCGACCGCCGAGGACGGCGTAGCCGCCACCGCGTCGGACTGTGCCGGGCGGTAGATGTCGGGCTCGATGTAGATCACCCGGGCGATCGGAACCGCCTCGCGAATGCGCTGCTCGGTCTCGTCGATGTGGCGGGCCAGCTCGTCCGCCCGCTCCGTCCGCGGCACCGCGATCTTGACCGCCACCAGCAGCTCTTCCGGGCCGAGGTGCAGCGTCTTCATGTGGATGATGCGCTCGATGCCCGCGCCGGCCAGCACCGCCTGCTCGATCTTGCGGGTGGCTTCCGGATTGGCGCCCTCGCCGATCAGCAGGCTCTTGGTCTCGATGGCCAGGATGGCGGCGATGGCGACCAGCAGCAGACCGATCATCGCGGTGCCGATGCCGTCCCACACGCCGTTGCCGGTGACCAGCGTCATCACCACGCCGAAGAGGGCGAAGACGAGGCCGAGGAGCGCTCCCGAGTCCTCCAGCAGCACGACGGGCAGCTCCGGCGCCTTGGCCCGGCGCACGTAGTCGACCCACGAGGTGTTGCCCCGGGTGCGGTTCGACTCCTTGATCGCGGTCATGAACGAGTACGACTCGAGACCGATCGCCACGATCAGCACGACGACCGGCACCCACTGCCAGCTCTCGATCGGGTGCGGCTCGCTGATCTTGTGCCAGGCCTCGTACAGCGCGAACAGGCCACCGAGGCTGAACAGCACGATGGACACGATGAACGCGTAGATGTAGCGCTCCCGGCCGAAGCCGAACGGATGCTCGGGCGTGGCCTGCCGCCGCGACCGCTTGCCACCGACCAGCAGCAACAGCTGGTTGCCGGAGTCGGCGACGGAGTGGATCGACTCCGCCAGCATCGACGAGGAGCTGGTCAGCAACCACGCGACGAACTTGGTGACCGCGATACCGAGGTTCGCGGCCAGCGCCGCGATGATTGCCTTGGTGCCACCTTCTGCGCTCATGCCATTGCTCCGCTGTGCTCGAGTTGACGTCGAGTCACTGCATTCCCTCGGGAAGCGGGTTCGAAAGCTCCTTCATCTCGCTGATCGCGGGGACGGCCATCGGGTCGAGGCCGTGCGCGAGGGCGAGGTAGAGCGAGGCGAAATCGGGCACCGCGGTGAGCGAGGCGAGCCGCTCGAGCGCGGAGCCGCCCTCGGCCGTGAGCACGTCGCAGCGCACGCCCCGGCGCTCGGCCAGGGTCTGCACGGCGTCGGCCCGGCGCTCCTCGACGGCGACCGGCTCGTCCGCGTCGTCCTCGGGGTTGAGCCCGCCGTCGCGGAACAGCACGAGCCGCAGGCGGGTCGCCCCGGTCTCGTCCGCGTCGGGGTCGGCGAAGATGTCGCGCGACGACTCGGCCAGCCCGCCGAAGACGCCGTCGAGCAGGCCCACCCGGCCCCGGCCGGCCTCGCCCAGGGCACCCGCCATCACCGGGTAGCGCGCGTTGGCGGCCAGCGTGTCGGCGAAGCGGCGGGCGGCCACCGTGGCCAGCGGGGACGAGCCCCAGACGATCGGGATCGAGCCGGCCAGGCCGAGCGCGAGCGCCTTGGCCGGGTTGACGAACGAGTCGGCCCCGGGCCGGCAGCGCTCGGCGTCGGCGTCGAGCCGGGTCGCCGTCTCGGCCAGGTCGGCCTCGTTGACCTTGACCAGGCCGATCGCGCGGGCCGCGAGCAGCACGGGCACGGCCAGCCCCCACAGGCTGGCGCGGGCGGGCGCGCGGCGGGGCACGGCGAAGAACGGCGCGCGGGCCCGGGCCGCCATGGCCTCGAGCTCGGAGTCGGGGTTGCCCACGGCGACCAGCCGGGCGCCGCGGCGGGCGGCCGCCTCGGCCGCGGCCAGCGCCTCGGGGCTGCGGCCGGAGGCCGAGACGGCGATGACCACGTCGGCCGCGCCGACCCAGCCGGGCAGGCCGGGGCTGCGGTGCCCGATGATCGGCACCGGGCAGCGCGGGCCGGCCACGGTCGACAGGATGCTGCCGGTCAGACCGGCCGTGCCGATGCCGGCCACGACGACCGCGCGGGGGCGGCCCTCGTCGGCCAGCATGCTGAGGTCGGTCTCGGCGGCCAGCGCGGCCGCCTCACGCACCTGGGCCCCGGCCGAGGCCGTGGCCCGCAGCATGCCGCCCGGGTCGTTGGCGAGCATCGACTTCTCGTCGTCGAGCAGGGACTCGTCGGCGTGCCGGTGCCCGTGGACCCCGGCCGCGCCACCCTCCAGGGGCCCCGCCATCAGGCCGCGTCCTTCGGCGTACGCGCCTCGTCGAGCAGCAGCACCGGGATGTCGTCGCGGACCTCGAAGATGTGCCCGCACTCGGTGCAGGTGAGGGTCTGCGCGTCGGCGTCGTGGGTGAGCGGCGCGTGATGCGTGTCCGGACAGGCCAGAATGTCCAACAGCTGCGGATCGAGGGCCACCGCGCGGCTCCTAGGTAGATATGCGGGCTGTTACAGGCCCTGATCCTAACTGCGGACGATGGCGAGCACTTCGTCGCGCAGGGACGCCATGCGGTCGGACTTGGGCGCCTCGACGTTGAGCCGCAGCAACGGCTCGGTGTTGGAGGCCCGCAGGTTGAACCAGGCGCCGTCGGGCAGCGACACGGTCAGGCCGTCCAGCTCGTCGAACGTGGCCCCGGCGAAGTGTGCCCGCACCTCGGCCGTCTTGGCCGCGGCGTCGGCCACCGTCGAGTTGATCTCACCCGAGGCGCTGTAGCGCTCGTACTCGGCGGCGAACTCGGACAGCGGCAGCGACTGGCCGCCGAGCGCGGCGAGCACGTGCATCGCGGCCAGCATGCCGGTGTCGGCGAACCAGAAGTCGCGGAAGTAGTAGTGCGCCGAGTGCTCGCCGCCGAAGACCGCGTTCGTACGGGCCATCTCGGCCTTGATGAAGGAGTGGCCGACCCGGCTGCGCACCGGCGTGCCGCCCGCCTCGGTGATGATCTCGGGCACCGCGTGCGAGGTGATCAGGTTGTGGATGACCGTGCTGCCGGGGAACTTGGCCAGCTCGCGCCGGGCCACCAGCCCGGTGATGGCCGAGGGCGAGACCGGGTCGCCCTTCTCGTCGATGATGAAGCAGCGGTCGGCGTCGCCGTCGAACGCGACGCCGATGTCGGCGCCCTGCTCGCGGATGGCGTTCTGCAGGTCGACCACGTTCTTGGGGTCGAGCGGGTTGGCCTCGTGGTTGGGGAACGAGCCGTCCAGCTCGAAGTACATCGGCACGATCTCGAGCGGCAGCGCGGGCAGCACCTGGTCGCCCAGCACGGCCGGGACGGTGTAGCCGCCCATGCCGTTGCCGGCGTCGACGATCACCTTGAGCGGCCGGATGCCGGACAGGTCGACCAGCGAGCGCAGGTGGGCCGCGTACGCCCCCAGCAGGTCGCGCGTCTCGACCCGGGACGGGCCGTCGGCCTCGGCGTTCAGATCGGCCAGGAGGGCCTCGGCGCGCTGCCGGACGACGGCCAGGCCGCTGTCCTGCCCGACCGGCTTGGCGCCGGCGCGGCACATCTTGATGCCGTTGTACTGCGCCGGGTTGTGGCTGGCGGTGAACATGGCGCCGGGCAGGCCGAGCGAGCCGGAGGCGTAGTAGAGCTCGTCGGTCGAGGCCAGGCCGATGGAGACCACCGCGGCGCCGGCGGCGTTGGCGCCCCGGGCGAAGGCGGCGGAGAGGCCGGGGCCGGACTCGCGCATGTCGTGCGCGATCACGATCTGGTCGGCGTTGTCGCCCGACTCGCGCAACATCTCGACGAATGCGGTGCCTAGAGCCCGGGCGACCGCCTCGTCGAACTGGTCCGGAACGACTCCCCGGACGTCGTACGCCTTGACGATCTTGGACAGATCAGACACTGCTCCCCCTTGCCTCCACGCTGATGACCCGCCGAGAGTAGCGGAGCCGCATGACAGGCATTACGTCATTGATCGAGCGTCAACCGAACAGAGCTTGTCGCCGGTCGTGATGCGGGTCACGATGGGGGTCTGGAGGTGCCCCCGTGCCCAACCCGTGGCTCGCCCTCGACGCCGGCGCCGATCCCGCCGAACGCATGCGCCAGGTCGGGCGCGCCCACGAACGGTTCGTCACTGGGGAGCTGACTACCCACAACCCCCCGGACGGCCCGGCCATGCGGCCGGTCGTCGCTGACTCGTGGCGGCGCTCCGCCGTGGCCCTGCCCGGGCCCGACGCCACCGCCCCGATCGAGCTGAGCGACGACGACCTGGAGTCGTACCGCGCGGCCCACCCGCTGGCCCGCGTGCTGCCGATCTTCCGTGACCTGCTGGGCGGGCTGGCCGAGGACGGCGAGCACCTGATGGCGGTGTGCGACGCGTACGGGCGGCTGCTGTGGGTCGAGGGCACGGCGAAGGTGCTGCGCGGGGCCGAGCAGATGAACTTCGTGCCGGGCGCCCGCTGGGACGAGGCGCACGCCGGCACCAACGCCCCCGGCACGGCGCTGGCCGTCGACCACCCGCTGCAGATCTTCGCGACGGAGCACTTCAGCCGCCCGGTGCAGCGCTGGACGTGCGCGGCGGCGCCGATCCACGACCCGGGCACGGGCCGGCTGCTCGGCGCCATCGACGTCACCGGCGGCGACCACCTGGCCAACCCGCACAGCCTGGCCCTCGTGCGGGCCACCGCGCTGGCCGCCGAGGCGTATCTGCGGGGCCGGCTCAGCCCGGCGGCGACGGCGGGCTCGGTGGTCGCGCTCGGGCGCAACGAGGCGCGGCTGACCTTCGAGGGCCGGCAGTGGCGCCTCGGCCGTCGCCATTCCGAGCTGCTGGTGCTGCTGCTGGCCCATCCCGAGGGCAGCACGGGCGACGAGCTGGGCTTCGGCGTGTACGGCGACGACGCGAGCCCGGTGACCGTGCGGGCGGAGCTGTCGCGGCTGCGCCGGGCGCTGGGGCCGGAGCTGATGGAGTCCCGGCCGTACAGGTTGCGGGCCGAGGTGGAGGCCGACTTCCGGACGGTCGTCCGGTTGCTTGAGCACGGACGCGTCACTGCGGCCCTGGAGGCGTACGCGGGACCGCTTCTGCCTGGCTCGGAAGCCCCGGGAGTGGTGCGCCTGCGCCGCCTCGTGGACGACCGCCTGCGCGCCGCGCTGCTGGCCGCCGGCGACCGCACCCTGCTGCAGACCTGGCTGCATTCGCCGTGGGGCGCCGACGATCTGGAGGCCTGGGAGGCGTACGCGCGTCTGCTGCCGCCGACGGCCCCGGCCCGCCCCCTGGCCCTTTCGAAGATCCGCGAACTTCAGTACGAGTTCGGGCTTGCAACGTCGTTGCAACGTCCCCGTAACTAACGTCGGCCGTACCCCAAGGTACGGAGGCTGCCATGACCGTATATTCCGCGCCCGGCACCGACGGCGCCATCGTCAACTACGAATCCCGGTACGACCACTTCATCGGCGGCGAGTACGTGCCGCCCGCCAAGGGCCAGTACTTCGCCAACCCCAGCCCCGTGACCGGCCAGGACTTCTGCGAGGTGGCCCGGGGCACGGCCGAGGACGTCGAGAAGGCCTTGGACGCCGCGCACGGCGCGGCCGACGCGTGGGGCCGCACCTCGGCCGCCGAGCGGGCCAACATCCTCAACAAGATCGCCGACCGGATGGAGCAGAACCTCGAGAAGCTGGCCGTCGCCGAGTGCTGGGAGAACGGCAAGGCGGTCCGCGAGACCCTGGCCGCCGACATCCCGCTGGCGATCGACCACTTCCGTTACTTCGCCGGCGCCATCCGCGCCCAGGAGGGCTCCGCGGGCGAGCTCGACGACGACACCGTCGCCTACCACTTCCACGAGCCGCTGGGCGTGGTCGCGCAGATCATCCCCTGGAACTTCCCGATCCTGATGGCGGTCTGGAAGCTCGCTCCCGCGCTGGCCGCCGGCAACGCCGTCGTGCTCAAGCCGGCCGAGCAGACGCCCGCCTCCATCCACTACTGGATGTCGCTGGTGGCCGACCTGATCCCGCCGGGCGTCGTCAACATCGTCAACGGGTTCGGCGTCGAGGCCGGCAAGCCGCTCGCCTCGTCCAACCGGGTGGCCAAGGTCGCCTTCACCGGTGAGACCACCACCGGCCGGCTGATCATGCAGTACGCCTCCGAGAACCTGATCCCGGTCACCCTCGAGCTGGGCGGCAAGAGCCCGAACATCTTTTTCGAGGACGTCAGCCGGCTCGACGACGACTTCTACGACAAGTCGCTCGAGGGCTTCTCGATGTTCGCGCTCAACCAGGGCGAGGTCTGCACATGCCCGTCGCGTGCGCTCATCCAGCAGAGCATCTACTCCGACTTCCTGGCCGCGGGCGTGAAGCGGGTCGAGAACCTGAAGCAGGGCAACCCGCTCGACACCGACACCCAGGTCGGCGCGCAGGCCTCCAACGACCAGCTCGAGAAGATCCTGTCGTACCTGGACATCGGCCGGCAGGAGGGCGCCAAGGTGCTCACCGGTGGGGCGCGGGCCGACCTGGGCGGCAACCTCTCCGGCGGCTACTACGTGCAGCCGACGATCTTCGAGGGCAGCAACTCGATGCGGATCTTCCAGGAGGAGATCTTCGGGCCGGTCGTGTCGGTGACCTCGTTCGCCGACTACGCCGACGCCATCAAGATCGCCAACGACACGCTGTACGGGCTGGGCGCCGGCGTGTGGACCCGGGACATCAACACCGCGTACCGGGCCGGCCGCGCGATCAAGGCGGGCCGCGTGTGGACGAACTCGTACCACCTCTACCCGGCGCACGCCGCGTTCGGTGGCTACAAGCAGTCCGGCATCGGGCGCGAGAACCACAAGATGATGCTCGACCACTACCAGCAGACCAAGAACCTGCTCGTCTCGTACAGCCCCAAGGCGATGGGCTTCTTCTAGGCCATGGCGACCAGAGTCGAGGTGACCCCCGCGGCGGCCGACATGATGCGGCAGCTGCGGGGGCAGCACGGTCCGCTGATGTTCCACCAGTCCGGCGGCTGCTGCGACGGCAGCTCACCGATGTGCTACCTGGAAGGCGAGTTCCGCACCGGCCAGTCGGACGTGCTGCTCGAGTCCCTGAAGATCGACGGGGTCGACGAGCCCATCACGTTCTGGATGTCGGCCTCGCAGTTCGAGCTCTGGAAGCACACCCACCTGACGGTGGACGTGGTCCCCGGCCGGGGTTCCGGCTTCTCGCTGGAAGCGCCGGAGGGCGTACGCTTTCTCATCCGTTCGCGGCTGCTGACCGAACAAGAGCTGGCCGAACTCTCCTGATCGGAGGATTGCCGGGCCTTTGATCCTGGCCACAGACTGATCCCTGCACCGCCGTCGTCCCGTATCAATGAGGGGCGGCGGCGGTTCGCCGTCACCCCGCGCGACCGTGTTGCCTACCCCGAGGAACCTGTGCCGACCCCCCTCCTTCGCCTCCTCAGCCTCCTGACCGCTCTCGACCAGCGGGCCCTCGCCTGGGCCCGCGAGCGTGTCTCCCCCGACCGTGCCGAATCGCTGCGAAGAGCGGCGTCGCGGGTTCTGCGGACGGCAAGGTCGGGAGCCGGACGGTCGAGGGAGGGTCTGATGCGGTTGTCGCGCACCAAGAAGGTGGTGCTGCTCGGCGTGGTGCTGCTCGCCGTCGGCCTGACCGGGCGCGCGTCGGCCGAATCGGCTCAACACAGCGTCGGCACCCTCACGGCGACGAAACCCGCCCCGGCGACCACCTCGGCCAAGCCCAAGCCGAAGCCGACCGCCGCCAAGCCGAAGCCCAAGCCGGCCAAGCCGTCGGCTCGCAAGATCAGCAATCCGCGGTACGCCGGTCCGGCCGGCAGCCACATGCTGACCGGCACCAAGGGTGTCGCTCTGACCTTCGACGACGGCCCCGACCCGAACGAGACGCCCCGGCTGCTGGCCCTGCTGGCCAAGCACCACGTGAAGGCGACCTTCTGCCTGGTCGGCACCCAGGTCAAACGGCACCCCGAGATCGTCCGCCAGATCGTGGCCCAGGGGCACACGCTGTGCAACCACACCTGGAACCACAGCCTGAAGATCGGCAAAGACCCGGCCGCCAAGATCCGGGCCGACCTGGACCGCACCAACGCCGCCATCCGCCAGGCCGTGCACGGTGCGAAGATCAAGTACTTCCGCGCGCCCGGCGGCAACTTCACGCCCCGGCTGGTCGGGACGGCCAAGCAGCTGGGGATGACCTCGATCTACTGGAAGGTCGACCCGCGCGACTGGAGCCACCACAAGGGCGAGACCAGCTCCGCCCACCAGGCCAAGGTCGTGTCGCAGATCGAGAAGCACTGCCGGCCGGGAGCGATCGTGCTGTCGCACGACTACGCGCAGCCGGACACCATCGCCGCGTACAAGAAGCTCATTCCCTGGCTCAAGAAGCGCTACAAGCTCGTCGCGCTGCCGGTCTAGTGGGACGGCGGGATGACCCGCAAGTGACCTCGGCGGCCCGTCTGGTGGCCGGGCAGGCGCTCTTCGTCGTCGGCCCGCGGGGGTGGCGCGGACGGGCGGGCCGCCTCACGGACGGCGTCGGCCAGGGCGACCAGGTCGTCGGTGGTGGGCGGGGGCGGGGCGAAGTCGCCGTCGTGGCGGACCAGTTCCCAGCCTCGGGGGGCGGTGAGGCTGCGGGCGTGCGGCTCACACAGGTCGTACGTGTGGGGTTCGGCGAAGGCCGCCAAGGGGCCGACGACCGCCGTGGAGTCGCTGTAGACGTAGGTCAGCGTGGCGACCGCCTGTCGGGGACAGCCGTTCCGGGAGCAGCGCCGTGGTGACCTCACGGCGGCACGTTATCGCTCCGGCGGCCCGCACGGGCGCCGAAACCCCGCGACACGCCGACCCACGATGCATCACGATTCGGTCATGACCGCCCGACACGCGGTACCCGATGGGGCGAATTACCGGCGTATCGCCCCGAAGGGGCGAATCAACACGGCGGAAACACGTCCGTCGCCGTGTCACACCGTCGGAGGACTAGAGTTGCCTCGTGACCACCAGTCCTGAACGCCGCCGCAGCGATCCCCGAGCGGCGCGTAAGGCCGGCCCGGGCCACCCCGCCCGCCGCGACCGGCACGGCCGGGGCCTGCGCGGCCGGCTCGTGCCTGCCACCGTTCCCCTGGCCCGCACCAAGGCCGAGATCTTCGACGACCTGGTGCTCGACACGGTCGAGGGCCTCGAGCGGCGCTACGCGAAAGAGCTGGCCGGCGTCGAGTTCGCCGTCGAGGACGTGCCGCCCGAGCTCAACGTCTACGACTCCGACGTGCTCGAGGACGGCGAGGTGCCGCTGGCCCGCCTGCTTCCCGGCCGCCCCGGCCGGCAAGAGCTCCCCCCGCGGATCGTGCTCTACCGGCGGCCGCTGGAATTCCGGGCGATGGACCGCGAAGACCTCGCCGACCTCGTCCACGATGTGATCATCGAGCAGGTGGCCAACCTGCTCGGGGTGGATCCTGACGAGCTGTCCTAGGCGGTTACGCCACCCGTCGCTTCAACTTGCGACGCTCGCGCTCGGACAGTCCACCCCAGATACCGAACCGTTCGTCGTGGCCCAGCGCGTATTCCAGGCACTCGGCCTTGACCTCACACCGGCCGCAGATCCTCTTCGCCTCCCGGGTGGACCCCCCCTTTTCCGGGAAGAAAGCTTCCGGGTCGGTCTGCGAACACAGCGCCCGCTCCTGCCACTCGGGCGCGTCCCCGAGCAGGTCGACCCCTTCAACCTGCGCTTCCATCGGCGTGCCTCCCAATTTCCGCGCCGGCAGCGATGCCGGCACTGACCCCCCACGCACGCAGCGTGTTTTTTGTGAGCAGAATTCGCATTTCTCGGCGCCTCGGCTCACAACCCCACCGAAATTACACGCGTGTAAGACGTGCGTCGTCAAGCCGAACCTGATAAATAGGCCCGTTTCCCTCATCGCGCCTGCGGGCGCGCAAGGGTCCCGTTCCTGCCCTATCTCTCTTCAGGCCCGGTAGGTAACGCGATCCCGCTTGCTCAAGTCCAATTTAACCCGTTTTGTGACCTACCGTCGACCGTAGGTCGTGGTGCGCTCCACGGCCGGGCGACCGGCCGACGCGGCAAGTTCCTTCAGCTCAGTGACGGTGCGGGCCGAGCCGTGCTCGGAACCCGCCATTCGGGAGATCGTTTCCTCCATCAGAGTGCCCCCGAGATCGTTGCAGCCCCCGTTGAGCATTTCCTGAGTGCCGTCGTCGCCCAGCTTCACCCACGAGCACTGGATGTTGTCGATGCGGCCGTGCAGCAGGATCCGGGCCATCGCGTGCACGACGCGGTTCTCCCGCCAGGTGGGACCGGGCCGCGCGATGCCGGCCAGATAGATCGGCGCGTTCGTGTGGATGAAGGGCAGCGCCACGAACTCGGTGAAGCCGCCGGTCACGTCCTGGATGCCGGCCAGCACCCGGAAGTGGCCCAGCCACTGCCGCGGGTGGTCGACGTGCCCGTACATCATGGTCGAACTCGACCGGATGCCGAGCTGGTGAGCGTTGGTCACCACATCGGCCCAGGCGCTGGTGGGCAGCTTGCCCTTGGTGAGCACCCAGCGCACGTCGTCGTCCAGGATCTCGGCCGCGGTGCCGGGGATCGTGCCCAGGCCGGCCTCTTTGAGCTCGGCCAGCCACTCGCGCACGGGCACGCCGGCCTTGGCCGCGGCGGTGACGATCTCCATCGGCGAGTACGCGTGGACGTGCATGCCGGGGACGCGCTGCTTCACGGCGCGGACCAGGTCGGCGTACGCCGTGACCGGCATCTTGGGGTCGATGCCGCCCTGCATGCAGACCTCGGAGGCGCCGTCCTGCCAGGCCTGCTCGGCCCGGTCGGCCACCTGGTCGACCGAGAGCCGGTACGCGTCGGCGTCCTTCTCACGCTGGGCGAACGCGCAGAACCGGCACCCGACGTAGCAGACGTTGGTGAAGTTGATGTTCCGGTTCACCACGTACGTGATGTCGTCGCCGTTGACCTCTTTGCGCAGGTCGTCGGCGATGCGGGCGAGCTGGTCAAGAGCCTCGCCGTCCGCGTTGAACAGCGCCATGGCGGCGTCCTCGTTCTGCTTCTCGAGCAGCGCGGCCGGGTTCTCCGAGGCGAGCTTGAGGCCTTTGATCGCGTCCGACTCGATGCGGCGCGGGGCCTCGGTGGAGATGTGCGCGGCCACCTCGTCCCAGTCGCCGTAGACGTCGTCGAAATCGGACCGGCGGTCGCCGGTGCGGCCCTCGGTGTCGATCGTCGCGAAAAGGTCCGTGCGGCCCGAGGCGTACGCGTCATCGGGCTCCTGCCACGGCCGGCCCACAACCTCGGCGTCCTCGCGAGCCAGACCGTCCGCACCGGACAGCGCCGACACATGAGCGGCGAGGCGCGGATCGAGCCAGCCCTCGTTGCCGCGGCGCACGTACTCCGGATAGATCGTCAGGCGTTCACGCAGCTCGAAGCCGGCTTTCCTGGAGTGCTCACGCAACAGGTCGATCTGCGGCCACGGGCGCTCGGGGTTGACGTGGTCGGGGGTCACCGGCGAGACGCCGCCCCAGTCGTCGATCCCCGCCCGCAGCAGCAGCGAGAACTCGGCGTCGATCAGGTTGGGCGGGGCCTGCAGGCGGCCGCGCGGACCCATGATGATGCGGCCCACGGCCACCGTGGCGGCCAGCTCACGCAGCTCGGCGTCGGGCATGCCGCGCATCGCCGTGTCCGGCTTGGCCCGGAAGTTCTGGATGATGATCTCTTGGATGTGGCCGTACTCGCGGGCGGCGCGGCGCATCGCGAACAGCGCGTCGACCCGCTCGGCCGGGATCTCGCCGATGCCGATCAGGATGCCGGTGGTGAACGGGACACCGACGCGGCCGGCGTCGTCGAGGACGCGGAGGCGTACGGCCGGGTCTTTGTCGGGCGAACCGTAGTGCGGGCCGCCGGGCTCGGACCACAGGCGGGTCGCCGTGGTCTCGAGCATCATGCCCATGCTGGGGGCGACCGGCTTCAGGCGCTGCAGCTCGGCCCAGCTCATGACGCCGGGATTCAGGTGCGGCAGCAGGCCGGTCTCTTCGAGGACGGCGATGGCACACGCGCGTACGTAATCGAGGGTCGAGTCGTAGCCGCGCTCGTCGAGCCACTGCCGGGCCGCGGGCCAGCGCTCCTCGGGGCGGTCGCCCAGCGTGAACAGGGCCTCCTTGCAGCCCTGGGCGGCGCCCTGACGGGCGATCTCAAGAACCTCGTCGCGCTCGAGGAAGGCGGCGGGCAGCCGGTGCGGCACGGTGGCGAACGTGCAGTAGTGGCACCGGTCGCGGCACAGGCGCGTGAGGGGGATGAAAACCTTGCGCGAGTACGTCACCACGCCCGGCCGACCGGCCTCACGCAGACCCGCGTCGCGGATGCCGCCGGCGATCGCGAGCAGTTCCTCGAACTGGTCACCGGTGGCGGCCAGCAGGGCGGTCGCCTCGTCGGCGTCCACGGCCTTGCCGTCGGCCGCGCGGCGCAGGGCGCGCCGGATGCTCGCTTCGGTGGGCTGGGTGTCGACCGTGTTGACCTCTGTCACCCCAGCAGCCTAGGCCGGAATCCCGCGGGTTGCCTCTACCGTGGCGGGGCGCGCGCGGTGGTCTGTGCCACTGCGCGCGCCCTTGCACGTCACCGACCTGCGCTATCGCCGCCGGGAATCCGCGTCGGCCGCTTTCATCGTCGCGGGGAGTCCTCGCCGGCCGGGCCGAAGCCGGGGCGGTCGTCGGGGATCTTCTCGGTGCGCTCGTCGCCGGTGGGCTGCACCCTCGGCGCCACCTGGGTGGGCTCGGAGAAGGCGGGGGCCCCGGGCGGAGCCGGCGGGGCCGAGGCCGGGTACGCCGAGGCGGGCGGGCCTGAAGCCGGGTGGGCCGGCGGGGCCGAGGCGGGGATGGGCACGGCGGGCTGGTTCCAGGCCGGGGGCTGCTGGGGGTAGCCCGGCTGCGGCTGGCCCTGATGCGGCTGGCCGGGTTGGGGCTGGCCGGGCTGCGGCTGGCCGTAGGGCTGGCCCAGCGGCTGGCCGAACTGCTGCGTGCCCGGGGTGCCCTGCGGGGGCATTCCCTGCGGCGCGCCCGGCGGGGGCGGGTAGGCGCCCGGGGCGTAGCCCGGCTGGCCCTGCGGGGGCTGGCCGTAGCCCGGCTGACCGGGGTAGGTGCCCGGCTGCCCGTACACCGGCTGGCCGTAGACGCCGGGCGGCGCCTTCGGCTTGGCCACGTGGAACAGGCCCTGCCACAGGCGGAACACCGCGTACGCGGCCACGGCGAACACGCCGAGCCAGGCCACGCGTACCAGAAGCTCTTCGAAGGCGATCCGCGCGCCGTTGTTGCTGGCGTGGTTGATCAGGCCGATGAGCAGACCGAAGACCAGGCCGAAGAAGGCGATCACGGCGTACTCGACCAGCGCGATCATCGTGATCAGCTGAGCCTTGGGGTGCCGGGGCTGGACGAGCAGTGCCAGCAGGACCGCCGCCAGCGGCATGAACACGGTGGCCGTGTTGACGAAGCCGTAGAAGCTGTCCTGCGTGCGGTAGCCGAACTGGTTCTCACCGTCCGGGATCAGCCGGATGACGGCCACGAAGAGCAACAACGCGGGGGCGCCGACGAGCGCGTAGGCCGCGAGATCACGCAAAGGGCGGAGGAACTGGCCGGCCGATCTGCCCTCGCCCGGCGCGGGCTGCGGTTGGCTGGTCACGGGATTCTCCAAGACGAAGTCGGGTGCGGGAGGCTCAGGGTAGTCCGGCCCCGCATGCAGCGCGGATACCCACCGGCGAGTTCTGTCATACCCGTGCGGGAGGATACGGGCATGCGGATCGTGGTCCTCTCCGGTGGCATCGGCGGCGCCAAATTCCTCGTCGGCGTGCGCGCGCAGGCTCGCGCGCTCGGCGCCGAGGTGACGGCGGTGGTCAACGTCGGTGACGACGTACGCATGCACGGCCTACAGATCTGCCCCGACCTCGACAGTGTGATGTACACGCTGGGTGGCGCGCACGACCGCGAGCGCGGCTGGGGCCGGGTCGGCGAGTCGTGGGTGGTGAAGGAAGAGCTGGCCGCCTACGGCGCCGAGCCGTCGTGGTTCGGCCTGGGCGACAAAGACACGGCCACCCATCTCGTCCGCACTCAGATGCTGACCGCGGGTTATCCGCTGTCGCAGGTCACGGCCGCCCTGTGCACCCGCTGGCAGCCCGGCATCACCATGCTCCCCGCCACTGACGACCGGCTCGAGACCCACGTGGTCGCCGACGTCGAGGGCGAACGCAAGGCCATCCACTTCCAGGAGTGGTGGGTGCGCTACCGCGGCGACGTCCCGACCCACCGCTTCGTCTTCGTCGGGGCCGAGGCGGCCAAGCCGGCCCCCGGCGTCCTCGACGCGATCGCCGCGGCCGACGTCGTGCTCGTCGCCCCCAGCAACCCGGTGGTGAGCATCGCCCCGATCCTGGCCGTGGCCGGCATCCGCGAGGCTGTGGCCGGCGGCCCCGCCCCCGTGATCGGGGTCTCCCCCATCATCGGCGACTCGCCCATCCGCGGCATGGCCGACAAGTGCCTGGCCACGGTCGACGTCGAGGTGAGCGCGGCCGGCGTCGGCGCCCTGTACGGTCCGCGCTCGGCCGGCGGCATCCTCGACGGCTGGCTGGTCGACTCCTCGGACGCCACCACCGAGGTGCCCGGCGTCCCCACCCGAGCCGTCCCGCTGTGGATGTCTTCCGAAGAGGCCACTGCCCAGATGGTCAAGGACGCCCTCTCCCTGGCCGGCGTCGCCTGAACCGAACCCCGGCCGCCGTCTCCACACCCGCGCCCCACCGGCTCGGGCGGGTGCGGTGATGAGCGCTACTCGGGGGTGGTGTCGCGTTGCGTCGGGTGGGCGGGCAAGCTGAACGGGAAAATCTCACCGCCGAGGGGGCCACGTGGTGACGGACGGTTTGGAGATCCTGCCGGTGCGCGGGATCGGCGAGATCGTGGCGGGCGACGACCTGGCCGAGGTCATCACGGCGGCCGCGCCGTGGCTGGCCGACGGGGACGTGCTGGTCGTGACCAGCAAGATCGTGTCCAAGGCGGAGGGGCGCCTCGTCGAGGTGCCCGTCGACGGCGAGGAGCGCGACCAGGCGCGGGCGGCCGTTCTCGAGTCGGAGACCGCTCGCGTGGTCGCCCGTCGCGGGCCGACGACGATCGTGCAGACGCACCACGGCTTTGTGATGGCGGCCGCGGGCATCGACAACTCGAACGTCGACCGGTCCCACGTCGTGCTGCTGCCCACCGACCCGGACGCGTCGGCCCGCCGGCTGCGCGACGACCTGCTCAAGCGGGGCCTGGACGTCGGCGTGATCGTCTCCGACACGATGGGCCGGGCCTGGCGCAACGGCCAGACCGATGTGGCTCTGGGTGCGGCCGGCATCGAGCCGATCCGGGATCACCGGGGTGAGACCGACCCGTACGGCAACGAGCTCGAGATCACCCAGATAGCCGTCATCGACGAGCTGGCCGCCGCCGGTGAACTGGTCAAGGGCAAGATCGACCAGACCCCCGTGGCCGTCGTCCGCGGCTATCCGCGCTCGGGAATCCGCGACACCGACGACGCCTCGGTGCTGCTGCGCGACGCCGCCTCCGACATGTTCGGCCTGGGCACCGCCGAGGCCCGCGCCGACGGCCTGCGCCAGGCCGCCCAGCTCCCCGACGGTCCTGAGGCCGCCCTGCCGGGAAACCCCGTGGACCCCGCCGCTGTCGACCGCGCCGCCGCGGCAGTGGCCGACTACCTTTCCCGCGCCACCACAGTGGCCCCCGCCGAAGCCGTCCCCGGCAGCGGCGCCACCGCCGCCTTCCACCTGTCGACCCTCGACAAGTCCCCCACCGGCTTCATGCACCTGGGCGCCGACGCCCACCGCTTCCGGGCCGCCCTGGCCGCCGAGTCCATAGCCACCCTGTCCCTCCCCCACGAGGACGGCATCCGCCTGGAACTCTCCGGCACCTGACCCGGGCCAACCGTGCCCGAAGGCGGCGGTCCGCTCAGGCGAGCCGGGCCAGCGCGGGCGCGATCTGGCGCACGGTGCCCGACGCCAGCGGCGACGGCAGCGCGTCGGGAGTGAACCAGGCCAGGTCGGCGGACTCGTCGCTGATCTGCTCGCGGGCACCGCTGGGAGCGCGAAGCAGAAACCGTACGTCGTAATGAACCGAAGGCTCGGCCGGTAACCCGTCAGCCGGCCCGCACCGCACGTCGTGCACGTCGACGTCGATCGGGTCCGGGTCGAGTGTCAAGCCTTCAATACCCGACTCCTCGGTCGCCTCCCGCAACGCAGCTCCGGCCAGACTTGTGTCGCCGGCCTCGCAGTGACCGCCCAGCTGCATCCATTTGCCCAGCCGGCCGTGCAGGCACAGCAACACCCGACCGGCATGATCAACGACAAGCGCGCTGGCAGTCACATGTCCACGCCGATGCGCCCGAGTCATCGCGACCGCCCCGTCCTCGAGCAGCTCCAAAGCCCGCTGACGCCCGAGCTCCCCCTCGTCCGAGGTGGCCCGCCACCCGCTGAGCACGCGAACCGCGTCCGCGTAAAGCCCGTCGATTCCCAAGCCACCCTCTCAACCCGTACAAGAAAAGCAATCGCAACCGTCAACCGCAAGCAATCAGCGTCAGATGTACCCGTGCTCGCCGAGCTCCTTGAGCTCATCCACGAGGTGCTTGACCTCTTGGGCCCGCTCGCGAGGAATGACCAGAACAGCATCCGGCGTATCGACAATCACGAGATCCCGCACACCCATGGCCGCCACGAGACGACCCTCGGTCGGCACCACCACGAGATCTTGGGTCTCGCGCAGCAGCACGCCCGACTTCTGCGAGATCTCACGCCCGACGATCACGTTGCCCGAGGGGTCGGCCGCCAGCACCGCGCCCAGCGTGTGGAAGTCGCCGACGTCGTTCCAGCCGAAGTCGCCGCGGACCGTGCCGACCCGGCCGACCGCCGCCGCCCCTTCCATGACCGCGTAGTCGACCGAGATGCGCGGCAGAGTCGGCCACACCTCGCCCAGCACCTCTTCGCGCTCCGGCGACTCCCACGCCGCCGCGATGCGGGACACCCCGGCCGCCAGCTGCGGCTGCTGACGGGACAGCTCGGCCAGGAACGCGTCGGCCCGCCAGACGAACATGCCGGCGTTCCACAGGTAGTTGCCCGACTTCACGTAGCCCTCGGCCACGTCGTACGTCGGCTTCTCTTTGAACTCTTCGACCGCGAGCACCGGCCCGTCGCCGCTCTCGCCGCCGCACTGCAGGTAGCCGTAGCCCGTCTCGGGCCGGGTCGGCGTGATGCCCAGGGTCATCAGCAGACCCTTCTGGGCGCCCAGCATCGCCTGCTTGATGACCTCGGTGAAGCGTTCCTTGTCGGCGATCAGGTGGTCCGAGGCGAAAGAACCCATGATCGCGTCGGGGTCACGCCGGGCGATGACCGCCGCCGCCAGCGCGATCGCCGCGCAGGAGTCCCGGGGTGAGGGCTCCACCAGGACGTTCGAGTCCGGGATGGTGTCGAGCTGCCGCGAGACGGCCGCCGCGTGGGCCACACCGGTGACCACGAACACGCGGTCCATCGGGGTCAGCAGGTCGAGCCGGGCCACGGTGGCCTGCAGCAGGGACGCCTCGGTGCCCGTCAGGGGGTGCAGAAACTTGGGGTGACCGGCTCGGGACAGCGGCCAGAGACGGGTTCCCGTCCCGCCTGCAAGAACTACGCCGTACAGTCCGTCGAGTTGATCGCTCATGCGCACAGAGTGTAAAGGTCAGAGGGCCGCGACCCGTTTCCAGGTTGTGACGTGTACCTCCGCGCTGGACGCCCAGGTGAACTCTTTCGCACGGTCGAACCCCGCCTTGGCCAACGTGAGGCGTCGCGGCTCGTCGTGCAGCAGGTCAGCCAGGTCGGTGGCGATTCGGTCAGGATCTTCTGTCGTGTAGGCCACCGCGTCGCCCCCCACCTCGGGCAGGGACAGCCGCGGGGTGGTGAGCACCGGCGTCGAACAGGCCATCGCCTCGAGGATGGGCAGGCCGAAACCTTCGCCGAAGGACGGGTAGCAGGCGACCAGGGCCCCGCCCAGAAAGCCCGGCAGATCGGCGTACCGCAAATAGCCCGGGCGAAGCAGCCGCAGGTGGGACGGGACCTCGGCCACGGCGCGGTCGATCTCGTCGTCGTGGCCCTGGCCGCCGGCCAGCACCAGCGCGGGCGGGTGCGGCCAGTCGGCGACGGCGCGGGCCCAGCCGCGGATCAGGTTGGGCACGTTCTTGCGGGGCTCCTTGGCGCCGAGGAAGGCGACATAACCCGCGTCGGTCAGGCCGAGCCGCGCGCGTACGCGGGCCTTCTCTTCCTCGGTCGGCGCGTGGAAGGCGGCCTGGTCGACGCCGTGGTATGCCACGTCGATGCGGGTCGGGTCGGCGTCGAGCAGGCGGATCAACTCGTCCCGAGTGGCCTTGCTGGGCACGATGACCCGGGCCGCGCGGCGCAGCGACGTCTTGATAGCGCTGCGGAAGAACGTGCGCTTGGTGTTGTCGTAGTGCTCGGGCTCGGTGAAGAACGTCGCGTCGTGCACGGTCACCGTCACCGGGCAGCCGGCGCGCAGCGGGCACGTGTAGAACGGCGAGTGCAGCACCTGGGCGCCGACCTGCTGGGCGAGCAGCGGCAAGCCGGTCTGCTCCCACGCCAGCCGGGCGGGCCGGTGCGCGACCGCGGCCGGGCCGGCGATCACCTCGGCCCGGTTGTCCAGCATGCGGCTGTAACGCTCCGCATCCGAACGCTGGGCCACGACGGCCAGGTCGACCCTGTCCGGGTCGATCCGCCCGAGGGCGCCGAGCAAGCCGTCGACGTATCTGCCGACTCCTCCTCGGTCTGCGGGGACGCTGGTGGCGTCGACGAGCACTCGCGGGGGGCGACCGGCGGTCACGAGGCAACTCCCAAAGAGGTTGTAATTCAGACCACTGGCAAGCGTACGCCGGGATCGCATCGGGCACGTGACCGCGACACCGCCTTGTTCCAAGCGTTTCGTGGTTCTCATCGCCCGTTCAGGATCGGTCACTCAGCGTCACGCCACTATCGTGGAGACGGTGCAGACAACGATCCCGCAGGTGCTGGCGGCCGCGGTCCGCCGCGACCCGGCCAGCCCGCTGCTGACGTTCTACGACGACGCCAGCGGCGACCGCACCGAATTGTCCGGAGCGACCCTGGACAACTGGGTCTCCAAGACCGCGAACCTGCTGGTCGACGGGCTCGGGCTGGGCAACGGCGACACCGCCGCCGTCACGCTGCCGCCGCACTGGCAGACCGCCGCGATCCTGCTCGGCATCTTCTCGGCCGGAGTCGAGGCGCAGACGACCGCGCCGGAGTCGGCCGACGCCCTTTTCGCCGCCGCTTCCGGCGCGGCCGATCCGAGCACAACGACAAAAGCCCCAGACCGGTACGCGACGGGTTTGCTGCCGTTTGCGATGCCCCTGCGCGAACTGCCTCCCGGCTTCGCCGACTTCGTCCTCGAGGTACGCCAGTTCGGCGACTACTTCCCCGGCGCACCCGTGAACGAGACCGATTCAGCCCTGAACGGCCGCAGCCACGCCGAGACGCTGGCCGCCGCCACCGGACGGGCCGCCGAGCTCACCATCGCGCCCGGCAGCCGAGTGCTGATCGACGCGACCACCCACCCGGATCCGATCGACTGGCTGCTGGCCCCGCTGGTCGCCGGCGCCTCGATCGTGCTGTGCGCCGATCTTGACCGTACGAAGATCGACTCACGCGCCGAGTCGGAGAAGGTGTCGCTGGTCGTCGGCTAGTGGCGTTTGCGGGCCAGGTCTTCGAAGGCGAGCAGTGACTCCGGGTTGGCCAGGGCGCCCTTGGCGGCGGCCGACTCGACCGGGGTGCCGGTCAGGATGCGCTTGACCGGCACTTCCAGTTTCTTCGACGAGAGTGTGCGCGGGACCGCTCGTACGGCGTGAATTTCGTCGGGGATGTGGCGGGGGGACAACGACGCCCGCAGTTCGGTGGCTATGCGTTTGCGCAGGGAATCATCGAGTTCGATGCCTTCGGTCAGCACCACGAACAGCAGCAGTTCGCCGTTGGGGTTGTCGTCCTTTTCCAGGTGGACCACAACCGAGTCGGCGATTTCGGGAAGGCTTTCGACCACCGAATAGAACTCGGAAGTTCCCAGGCGTACGCCGCCGCGGTTCAGCGTTGCGTCGGAGCGACCGGTGATGACGCAGGAGCCGTCGGTGGCAATGGTTATCCAGTCGCCGTGCCGCCAGACGCCGGGGTAGTAGTCGAAATAGGCCTCGCGATAGCGACTGCCGTCGGGGTCGTTCCAGAAGGCGACCGGCATGCTCGGCATGGGGGCGGTGATGACCAGCTCGCCCAATTCGTCGATGACCGGGTGGCCGGCGGGGTCGTACGCCTCGACGCGGGCGCCCAAGGCACGGCACGCGATTTTGCCTTCGACCACAGGCAGCATGGGCACCGACCCGACGAAGCCGGTGCACACATCCGTACCACCGGAAAGCGATTGCAATTGCAGCCGCTTGCCCACCGCCTCATAGACCCAGTCGAAGCCTTCGGGTGGCAGGGGCGCGCCGGTCGAGCCGATGCCCTTGAGGCCGTCTTTGCGCGGGGTCAGGCCGGCTTTGCGGCAGGCCATGAGGAAGGGCGCCGACGTGCCGAAATAGGTGATGCCGGCTTCGTCGACGAGGTCCCACAGGGTCGACATGTCCGGGTGGGCCGGGTTGCCGTCGAACAGGACGATCGAGGCGCCCACGGCCGGGCCGCTGACCAGGAAGTTCCACATCATCCAGCCGGTGGTGGTGAACCAGAAGAACCGGTCGCCGGGGCCGAGGTCGTGATGCAGGGCCAGCATCTTCAGGTGCTCGAGCAGGATGCCGCCGTGGCCGTGGACGATCGGCTTGGGCAAACCTGTCGTACCCGAGCTGTACAACACATAGAGCGGATGGTCGAAGGCCACCGGCGCGAAGGCCATGGGCTCGTCGCCGGTGAGGTCGCCGAACGTGTCGCGGGTGGGATCGAGGTAGCCGATGGTGATGACGTGCTTCAGGGAAGGGAGGGCAGCCGTGATGGCCGAAACCTCGTCGCGACGGTCGACAGCCTTGTCGCCGTAGCGATAGCCGTCGACGGCGACCAGCAGCGTGGGCTCGATCTGCTGCCAGCGGTCGATCACACTGCGCACGCCGAATTCCGGGGCGCACGACGAGAAGACCGCGCCGAGACTGGCGGTCGCGAGCATCAACACGTACGTCTCGGGAATGTTCGGTGCGTAGGCGGCGACCCGGTCACCGGGCCCGATGCCGCGCGCTTTCAAACCGGCCCGGACGGCACGGACGCGCTCGCGAAGCTCAGCCGCCGTCAGCGTGGTGGCCTCGCGGCTCTGCGAATAGGCGAGCACGATCGGATCGTCGTCGGCCCGGCCCGGCATGCGCAGCACGTGCTCGGCGTAGTTGAGCGTGGCGCCGGGGAACCACTGGGCGCCCGGCATCGCGGCGCCCCCGGGCAGCACGCCCGACGGCGGGGTGTGGGCGACAACCTCGAAGTAATCCCAGATCGACTGCCAGAACGCCGGCAGGTCGTCGACTGACCACTGCCAGAGTGCCGCGTAGTCGGCGAAAGCCAGCCCGCGCTCCCGCTGCAGCCAGGACAAATAGTGCCCGATCCGGGACGTCTCACGGACGTCGGCCGGCGGCTCCCACAACACTGCGCCCGTCATGCCCACACCTTAACGTTCACTCAGCCTTCTCCTCCTCGGCCCGGGCCCGCTGGATCGCGGCCCGGCGGGCCAGACGATGCTCGCGCCGGATAAGAGCCTCGCGGAAGCGGCGCTCGTCCTCAACGTCCTCCGGCAACACAGGTGGGACGTTGCGAGGGTGGCCGGACACGTCCACCGCCACGAACACCAGGTACGCGGTGGCCACCGTCAGCGGCTCGTTGGGCACCACGTCCCACCGCTCGGCGACGACCTTGACCCCCACCTCCATCGAGCTCGAGCCGGTCCAGTTCACCTGGGCGTACGCGTGCACGAGGTCGCCCACCCGCACCGGCTCGACGAACACGATCTCGTCGATGGCCGCCGTGACGGCCGTGCCGCCGCTGTGCCGGGCGGCCGAGGCGCCGGCCACGTCGTCGACGAACTTCATCAGCACACCGCCGTGCACGGTGCCGTACAGATTGACGTCTATCGCGGTCATGATGCGGCTCAGGGTGACCCGGGAATGACTGGTGGGACGGCGCCGGGGAGCTGCTCATTCATGCGGCGTACGTTACGTCGTGCTTCCGCCCGGTTGCCCGGCGACGGTACGGTGCGACGGGCAACCAGCGTCCGGGGAGTAGAAGCGTGCGCCACTTCAGGTCGATCTTGTACGCCCTCGTGCTGGCCCCGGCGGTGTGGGTGCTCGCGGGCGTGGGTTTCACGCACGATCTGACCGCCCGGGGGCGCGGCGACTTCGCGGTCGAATCGGTGGCCGGGTTGCTGTTGCTGGTGCTGGCCGGGGCGGCGTACGCCATTCTGCTGTTCGCGCCGATCTCGCCGGCCGGGCCGTTGCTCGGCGGGCTCGCCTTTCTCGGCATATCGGCGTGGGCCTTGGCGGCGCCTGAGGCATATGCGGGAATCTGGCCGCAGGCGGTGGCCAAGGACGGCTTCGATATCAGCCGGCCGGGATACGGCTTGGCGGCCTTGCTGGCGCTTCCTTTGATCTGTACGGCTTTGAGTGCGCGCCGGTGGGCCCGGTACGAGCCGCCGGTGCTGCCGCTGATCGGGCAGCTGGGCCGCGCCCGGGGACACGTCGCCATGCCGCCGGCCGTTCCGGCGCAGCCGATTTCCAACGACACCACGGTGGTGGTGCCGGGCCCATCAATCGATCCGGACGCCACTACGGTTCTGCCTTCGGAAGAACCGACTGCGGGCACGCCCGTTGTCGGCGAAGCCGTTTCCGGTACGGCGGCAGAGCGCGACCCGGCCGACGAGGAAACCGCCGGAACGGCACCGGCGACACCCGTCGAAAGCGCACCGGATTCGGCCGGCAAGTCGGTTCCGCTCGACGAGGACGAGAAAACCGTCGAAAGCACGCCGGTCGCGACGGCTCCCGCCGACGACACCGCCGCATCCGACGAGGGTCGGGCGGTGGTTGCGGCGCTGGCGGCCGAGGAGCCGTTCAAAATTGGCGAGGTTGTCGACGTGGCGCCCGAGGACGAGGCGACCATCGCGCTGCTGACCGTCCGGGAGGAGCGGCAGACGGCTGTCGTCGTCTCGTGGGACGAGGCAGCGACTGTGGCGGCGCTCTCCAACGGCCAGGCGTCGACCAGGTTCGCCACCGTCACGCCGCCGCCGGCCGAGCCCGAGATCCTCAACCCGACGGACGCCGAGGCCGGCGACAAATTGGGCGTCGGCATTGCGGTCGCGCCAGAGCCCTCCGAGTCGCCGACGGCCGACACTCGAGACAACGACTCGAGCAGCGCGGTCGCCGGGGTAGCACCGGAATCAGCCGACAGCCAAGTAATCGACGACGCGGCGCTGTCGATCGAGGCCGACCATCAGGCGCGCTCCGAGACCGAAGAGCGGGATCGCACGGCCGGGCTCGCCACCGAGCCGGCCGAGACACTGGGCCATGTCGAGGCATCGGCCTCCGAGCTTGCGACCGCCGACTCTGACGCGCAGAACAAGCTCGCCTCCGAGCCCGTCGGCGAGGCCCCGTCCGCTGTCGAAGAATCGGATGCCGCAGTCGCACTCGCGACGGCTGCGGTGGAGAAGGACGGTGTCGTCGAAGCGACGCACGATGAGGTCGGCGACCCCGCCACCGAGAGCAACAGCGCCAGTCAGGCCGCCAACCCGTCCCAGCCGGCAGCCGAGCAAGAGGAAGCCACAACAGAGTTCACCCTCGAACAGACCGTTGCTTCTGACGCGGACGTCGACGGCGCGAAACAGCATGGCGAAACCAACGATCACCGTCGGTCGGAGGCCGAGCCGGAGGACGCGACGGTTGATCTCGCTGCGGAGCCGGTCGAGACCGCCGGCAAAGCGGAAGCAGCCGAGGTCAGCGCGCCCGAAAACGCGTCGCCCTCTGAAGACGAGCCCGCTGACGAGGAGCCGGCCGACGGCGGGTTGCCTGACGACGAGTTCGCGGATCTGTTCGTTGTGGGGCGGGCCAAGCCGGCGCCCAACACGCGGGCCGTGCCGCCGGAGTTGGAGGAAACCCGGTCGCTCGACGCGCCGGACCCGGATCGGACCCGGGCCATCCACATCGGCGAGCTGACCACCAAGCTGCAAGTCACCCCGGCCGACGGACAAGAGCCCGGGACGGTCAACGAGCCCGTCCGGGCGCGGGCGACGGCGGCCGCGCCCGACGTATCGGGGCCCGACCTTTCCGAGGTCGAGGTCACCCGGTCGCTGAGCGCGCCCGACCCGGACCGGACGCACACCATTGAACTCCGCACCGAGCGGCGGCTTGTCGGCGAGAAGACCACGCGGTCGTTGAGCGCACCCGACCCCGACCGCACTCAGGCCATCACCGTCGTGTCGTCGGACGATGAAGAAGAGACGACCCGGTCACTCACCGCGCCCGACCCCGACCGCACCCACGCCATCACCATCGTGTCGTCGGACGACGTTGAGACCACCCGGTCGTTCGACGCGCCCGATCCGGACCGGACGCAGCCCATCGCGGTGGTCGACGGGAACGGCACTCAGGCGCTCAACGAGGCGGACCCGGAGCGTACGCATCTGGTGCGCGTCGCCGAACTGGCTGCTCCACTGCATGTGGTGGCGCCGGAGCCGCCGGCCGACATGGCTGTCCACCCGGGGCGGGCGGCGGGGCAGAACACCGCCGCCCTGAGCCACACGGGCGACATCGGCGGTGACGAGACCCAGGTGATCCGGTTCGACCCGGAGCGTACGCAGGTCGTGCGGCCCGGGACCGTCGAGCCGCCGGGTGAGCGTACGGAGATCGTGCGGTTGCCGGCCAAGGGCAAGGCCACCGTGCCGGGGCGTGAGGACGAGCCGCAGATTCCGGCTCAGCGCCGGCCGAGCTGACGGTTGTGGATGCTCACCCGTTCGAGTCGTACAGATGATCGAAGAATGTAGTATCATCCTCGCATGTCCACGGACGACGTGCCCCTGAGCAAGCGTCAACGGCAGATCCACTCGATGATCCGCGAGTGGATCGACCAGCACGGCTATCCACCGACCATCCGCGAGATCGGCGCCGCCGTCGGGCTCGACTCGCCGTCGTCAGTGGCCCATCAGCTCAAGGTTCTCGAAGAGCGGGGCTACATCCGGCGCGGGGCCCGCGGCTCCCGCGCGATCGACGTTCGCACCCCGGGTGAGCAGGCCAATGTGCCCGTTCCCGTGCTGGGCACGATCGCGGCCGGCACGCCGATCCTGGCCGACGAGCACGTCGACGAAGAGCTCAACCTGCCGCTGAGCCTGGTCGGCCACGGCACGCTGTTCGCGCTCAAGGTCAAGGGCGACTCGATGATCGAGGCGGCGATCTGCGACGGCGACACCGTGGTGGTGCGTCAGCAGCAGGTGGCCGACAACGGCGACATCGTGGCCGCGATGATCGACGGCGAGGCCACGGTCAAGGTCTTCCAGCGCGTCGGCGGCCACATCCAGCTGGTTCCGCGCAACGCGGCCTACGACGTCATCCCGGGCGACGACGCCACCATCCTCGGCAAGGTGGTCACGGTTCTGCGCCGGGTCTGAGCTTCTTTCCCGGTACGAGCTCGGGCCGCACCGAGGCGATGCGGCCCGAGCACCGGGGTGGTTCCCGGCGCGGAATCGAGAGCATGGACGGAACTCTCGATTCCGCTACCGGTCAGGCCGGGTGGCTCACGCCGCGACGGTTCGGGGCGCCGCAGCCGCCGAGCTCTCCAGCCGGTTGTGACTCAGGTCAGCGGCGCGGGCCGTGACCGTGGTGGCCGCCGTGACCGCCGTGGTGGCCACCGAACGGGCCGTGACCGTGGCCGCCGCCACGCCAGTTCTGCTCGACCTCGAGGGCCCACAGGCCGCGCTTGAAGCCGAAGCGCACCCGGTCGCAGTCGTAGTCGTCCCAGCGGTCGCGGATCTCGCCGATGCGGCCGGCCCGCTCGCAGGCGCCCCGCGTGCGGAAGTAACCGGCGATCCGGTCGCGGTCCCCGTGCTTCTGGACCTTCGTCGTGGTCGCGGGCTTGGCAGCCGGCGCGTCCGCGCTGCCCGCGGCGAGCGCCGGGCCGGCGCCGATCGTCGCGCCCGCCATCAGGCCCAGGCCCAGCATGGTGAACATCCGAGCTGTCTTGCTCATCTCAACCTCCAAGTGGTTCCTGCCTTACGCCACAGATCGTGGCATATCGGACGTAGGGGACACCGAGAGGCTTATACGTACTTTCGGCTGATCTTGACTGACCGTTTGTGCCGCGGGTCACACTTCACTTTTCACGGCCAGGGCGGTGGCCAGGGCGGTGGTGAAGTCGCTCAGAACGTCGGGATCGGGTGCATGATCGGGGTTCACCTCGGTGAGCACCAGGGCGGCCAGACGCGGGCTCCGGGCGAAGACGGACACGCTGGTCATGGCCTCGTGCAGGGACAGGCCGATGGGGTCGCCGCCCGAGTCGGGCACGTCGGCGATCGGCATGTCGGCGAAGCGGAGCACGTCCACGTCGAAGTGCAGAACGAACGATTCGCCGGCGGACTCGGCCGCGGCCAGCGCCTTGGTCGCCGCGGCGTGCGCGTCGTTGTGCACGTCGAGAGCCGTGATTCGCGTGATGGACAGCTCTTCGAGCAGGTCACGTTCGTGGTCCGGGCCGTCGGCGGGCAGAGCGTCCCCATAGGACACCACGCGGTCGGGTGTGAGCGGCGGGCCGACGGCAGCCACCTCGGGCAGGTGGCCGGGAAGGCGCAGCAGGTGGGCAACGCCCATGGCGTCCAGGTTGCCGTTGGCTCGGCTGTCGGGGGTGAACAGGTCGGGGCCACCGTCCATATAGAGCAGTGCCGGATCGCGCGCCGCCCGGGCGAATCCGGCCATCACACCGACGGTGATGCTGCAGTCGCCGCCCACGACCAATGGCGTACGCCCAATAGCGAGAACACCCGCGACGGCGACCGCCACGTCTTCGGCGACAGCGGCCACCGCCGCGGCGTTCTGGCCGTTGGGCCGGGCCGGATCGGGGCACCACCGGAAGCCCGGAACGTCACCGTGGTCGTCGACGTCAAGGCCGCCGGCCCGCAGATCGTTGACCAATCCGGCCGCGCGCAACGCGGCCGGCCCCTGCTCCAGACCGGGGGTGTGCGCCCCGGCACTCGACGGAACTCCCAGCACTGACCACTGACGGCTCATGACCCCATATTGACGCTGGATCACGGCTCCGGGTAGCGGGCCAGGCGCAGGCGCCACTGGAACACGGCCAGCGTGCCCCCGGCGCAGATCAACCAGGTGAGGCCCGCGTGCGCCAGACCGTGGAGCACCATTTCCGCGGAACCGCCGTCCACCGCGTACGTGCCGATTTCGCGCGCCGACCAGAAGGGCATCAGCTTGGCGGTGAGGCCGGCGGGGTCGGCCAGCATCTGCACGGCCACCACGCTCAGCAGAGCCAGCGCGCCCTCGAGCTCGCGCGGCAGCAACGCGCCGATCAAGCTGCCGAGCGGGGCCGCGACCACCGCCGAGACCAGCATCATCAGCGCGGCCGCCCACGGGTGCAGCACGTCCTGGTCGAGCCAGGCCAGCAACCAGTAGCCGGCGGCCAGGGCCACTCCGACGCCGGTCATGGCAAGCAGGCGGCCGCCGATGATGCTGACCACCGACGCTCCGGTCAGGCGCAAGCGAGGGTCGACCCCGCGGGAGGCGTTGACCACGAACAGCGTCAGCGTCGAGATCGCCCAGCCGATGCCGAGTGTCAGCATGCGCATCGACTGGCCGGTGGCGTCCCGGCGTACGAGATAGAACCAGAACGGCAAAGCGATCACCAGGGCCAGCGCGGCCCAGCGCCGCCTGACCTCCCGCGCCGAGAGCGTGGCCACCACGAGTGTCGTCATCGTTCCCCCAGATCGAGCACGTGGTCGACGTTCTGCAGGTCGTGCAGCAGGTGGGTGACCACCACGACGGCCCGGCCGGCGTCGCGCCAGGCGAACACCTGCTGCCAGAAGTCCACATAGGTGCCCTGGTCGAAGCCCTGGTAGGGCTCGTCCAACAGCAGCAGGTCGGGTGCGTGCAGCTCGCCCAGCACGAGGTTGAGCTTCTGCCGGGTGCCGCCGGACATCTGCTGGGCCCGCTGCTGCCGGCCCGGTCGCCAGGCGAGACGGGTGGCCAGGTGCACGCCGGTGGAGCGGGCCCGTCCCGGCACCATGCCCGCCGCCGCGCCGAACAGCGTGAAGTGTTCCTCCGCGGTCAGCCAGCCGGCTGTGCCGCCGTCCTGCGGGACGAAACCGACCCGCCGGGTGCGCTTCACCGTGCCGCCGCTGGGCCTGGTCAGGCCGGCACAGATGCGCAGCAGCGTGGACTTGCCGCAGCCGTTGGCGCCGACGATCGCGGCCACCTCTCCCCCGCGCACGGTGAGGTCGACGCCGGTGAAGACGGTCTGACGGCGATAGCGCTTGCTCACTCCGGTGAGGCTCAGCATGACCGGTCCGGGTTCATATCTCGTACGCGGGGAAAGCGCAGCCGGCGCGCTGAGCTCAGCCACCAGATGGCGGGCGTAGAGGTGCGCGGGCCCGAAGATCTCGGCCGGCACGCCGGCGGTCTCGGCGGCCTGCTGCGCGGTCTCGTCGGCGAGTCGCCGGGCCCGCCCGGGCTGCACCCCGAGGCGCAACAGCTCGGCCTCGAAGGCCTGCGGCCAGTCAGTCACGGGAGACCTCGCTGGCACTCAGCAGCGCGTCGACGCCGTCGCGGAACCGGCGCCAGTCGGCGGCCTGACCATCGAGCAGCTCCCGCCCGGCGTCGGTGATCGCGTAGTACTTGCGACGGGGGCCGGCCTCGGACGGGGCCCAGCTGGGAGTGGCGAGCCCCTGCTCCTCGAGCCGCAGCAGCGCCGGATAGAGCGTGCCACCGGGGACGTCGGCCACACCGGCCGCCGCCAGTCGTTGCGAAAGCCCGTAGCCGTAGTCGGCCCGTTCCCGCAGCATCGCCAGCAGACAGAGATCAAGAAACCCGTGCAGCCAGGGCCGTGGAGTCATGAGTAGGCAGGCTACCTGGTTAGCAGACAGCCTGACTACCCGGTCCGTCCGACGTGATCATCCGGCCGAGCGGTCGATCCCGGCGACGGCGACCCGACGTAGCGTCGTGACCAGCCCCCGCCCTGGAAGGACGCATGACCGACAACGATCGCCGCGAGGTCAACCGGGCGGCGATCGCTTTGGTGGCCGCCGTCATCCTGAGCATGGGAGCCGCGGGGTACGCCGGCTTCTGGATCGCCCACGACGACGAGCCGAGCCCTCAGGCCGCGGCGCCCACGCCCGCGCCCGTCCCCACGGCGTTCCCCTCGCTGGCCATCCCGCTGCTGCCGCCGCCGGTGACAACGCCGCCGCCGTCCACCACTTCAGCGCCCGCCAAGAGGGCCACGCCGACGCCGACGCCGACGTCAACCCCGCCGCGCACCACCCGCCCGCCGGCGAAGACACCCCGCTGGGAGGAAGAGGTCATCGCCGCCACCAGCGTCCTCACCACCGGGCAGAGCTGGTCGACCAACCGCCTGCGCCTCACGGTGACCACCGGCGGCAACCTCGTTCTGCAGGATCAGGGCCGCACCGTCTGGCAGACCGGCACCAAGAACGGCGTCAAGCTCGTCATGCAGAACGACGGCCACTTGGTCCTCTACGACGCGAACAACGGAACCGCCTTCAGCAGCGGCACAGCCGGCAACCCCGGCGCGGTTCTGATCCTGCGACCCGACGGCAACATGGTCATCGCCCTGAACGGCCGGATCCTCTTCGAAACCGGCACCGGCGATTGAACCAGATCTGCCCGCTGGCCTGACTACATTGCCGCACAGATTTCGCCTACAGGTTGGCTCGCCATGTCGCCGTTCAGCTGGAGGACGGTTCGATCGAAGCCGCCCCTACGTTCGGAGCCGCGGACGCCTGGGCCACACGATGGCCGGCACTCGGCGAACCGGCCGGGACCATCGCGGAAACGGCCCCCAGCATCGGCACCCTGGTCGAACGATCCGCGCGCACTGATGGGTGCTGCGCCGTTCGGCACAACTCAGTTTCGTGCAACAGGCTCGGGTCGGTGTCTGGCGCCGAGCGATCCGCACCCGGACCGCGGCGCTTCAGCAACCCGCGGCAGCCTCCGTCATGCTGCGGGAAGGCGAGTCAGTGGGTGCGCTGGCCGGACCAGGCCTGCCAGAGGACTGCGTAGGGGCCGGGCTGGGTGACCAACGTGTCGTGTGGTCCGTTTTGGACAACACGGCCGTTCTCGAGGACCACTACGCGGTGGGCGGTCACGGCTTGGGTCAGGCGGTGGGCGACGATGACGGCGGTTCGGCCCTCCAGGGCGGCGGCGGCCACGCGTTCCAGCAGGCGGGCTCCGGCGCTTCCGGCCTCCGCCGTTGCCTCGTCGAGGATGGCCACCGGTGGGTCGGCCAGGATCAGGCGGGCGAAGGCCACCTGCTGGCTCTGCGCGGCCGTCAAAGTGTGGCCGCCCGCTCCGACCTCGGTGTCCAGGCCTTCCGGCAGCTGGGTCACCCAGTCCCAGGCGTCTACGGCAATCAACGCCGCCCGCAGCTCTTCGTCTGTCGCTGAGGGGCGGGCCAGGCGCAGGTCTTCGGCCAGGGGGCCAGCGAAGACGTGGACCTCCTGGGTGATCAGGGCGACCTCGCCGGCGGGGACGGCGACACTTCCGGACAGCGGGTCGTGCACGCCGGCTATCACCTTGGCCAGGCTTGTCTTTCCGGCTCCGGTCGAGCCGACCACGGCCACCCGTTCGCCGCGGGCCACCGTGAGGTCGATGCCGTGCAGGACGGGGCGGTCGGGGTGGTAGCCGAAGGTGAGGTCGCGAACCTCGATGGCCGCGGGGGCCTCCGACGGCTGGGCGAACGACCGGGCCGGGGTGGTCAGGGAGGCCACGCCGACCAGGCGGTTCAGGCCCGAGGCGGCCGCCTGCGCGTCGTCGACCAGGGCCAGTGCGGTGTTGACCGGGTTGAACAGGCCGTGGAAGTACAGGGCGGCGGCGGTAGCCGTGCCCAGGCTGATGGTGTCACCGCGTACGAGAAAAAAGCCTGTCGCCAGCACCGCGGCCAGGCCGGCGAACTCGGCGACGTGCAAGCGGGCGTAGAAACGGGTCTGCAGGGCCACGCCGCGCAGCAGCAGGTCGACCGCCTGCTGGGAGCGGGTGGCCACGCGACCGCTGTGCTCGCCGGCGATGCGGAAGGCGCGGATCGTCGGCGCGCCGTCGATGGTGGCCAGCAGGTGGTGCTGCTGCGCGGCCACGGCCACCCGCTGCTTGGCATAGAGCGGCACGGCGCGGCGGGCATACCAATTGACCGTGTACGCCTGAACAGGCACCGCCACCAGCGCCGCGACCAGGAAGCGCCAGTCCAGCACGGCCAGACCGCCCAGGGTCAGAACGATCGTCAGCAGCGCGCGCGTGAACTCGGGCAGCGCCGTGCGAGCAGCCTCGGCCACGACCGACACGTCGTTGGTGACGCGTGACGTGAGGTCGCCCACGCCGGCCTGCTCGACCTGTTCCAGCGGCAGTCGCAGCGCCGACTCGACGAAGCGTTCGCGCAGGCGGGCCAGCGTGTCCTCGCCGACCTGGGCCAGCAGCGCGATGCCGAAACCGGCCAGCGCCGCCTCGACCAGGGCGGCGGCCAGCAGCCCCACCCCGGCCACGATGAACTCGCTCGTGGCGCCGCCGCGGGTGGCCAGGTCGACGATGTGGCCGAGCAGCGGGGGCGCGACCAGGCCGGCGATCGTGCCGGCGATCAGCAGGAGCAGGGCGCCGGTGAGGCGGGCGCGCTGCGGTTTGAGGAAGCCGAGGACGACGGCACGCGTGCGCGCCCCGGTCGCGATCGGGAGCAGGGTCGTCGTCATGCGAGCACGGTCTCCCGGTACGTCTCGTCGCCGGCGGCCAGGTCGCCGTGGGCGCCGTCGGCCCGCACCGTCCCGTCGTGCAGGAACACCACCCGGTCGGTGATCGCGAGCAGGGCCGGGCTGGTGGTGACGAGGATGGTCGTCCGCCCCTCGCGCATCTCCCGCAGCCGGGCCGCGATGCGGGCCTCGGTCACCGCGTCCACGGCAGTGGTCGGGTCGTGCAGCACCAGCACCGGCGCGTCGGCGGCCAGGGCCCGGGCCAGCGCGATCCGTTGCCGCTGCCCGCCGGAGAGCGATCGGGCGCCGTCGTCGAGCACGGCGTCGAGGCCGTGGGGCCGGGTGCGGACCACCTCGTCGGCGTCGGCGGCGGCCATAGCGGCTTCCACGGTGGCCGGCTCGGCGCGGTCGAGCGAGACGGCCGAGCGGATGGTGCCGTCGAAGAGGTCGGTGTGGTGGTCGACGGCGAGCACGGCGGCCCGCAGGTCGTCCGGTTCGAGCGCGGCCACCGTGACGCCGTCCAGTTCGACCAGGCCGTCGTCCGGGTCGGCCGACCGGCCCAGCAGGCGCAGGATCTCGGTGGCGGCGGCCGCGTCGGTGGCGACGATGCCGATTGTTTCGCCCGGTGCAATTTTGACGGCCACATCGCGTACGCGGAAATCGATCTGACCCCGTACCGGAGTGACCGGGGTCGAGTCACCGCCGGTGACCGCGACCGGAGCCGACAGCACCGCCTCGATGCGCCGGGACGACGCGCGCCCCTGGGCGAGATCGGCGCCGAGCCAGCCGAACGTCGACAGTGGACCGACGAGGAACTGGGCCAGGCCGACCGACGAGATCAGCTGACCCACGGTGATGGAACCGCGCGCGGCCAGGATGCCGCCGACCACCGCGATGACGCCCAGGAACAGCCCGCTGACGACCAGAACCACGCCCTGATAGGCCGCCTCGGTGCGAGCCGCCCGAACAGTCGCGGCCAGGGCGACCTGACTGCGCCGCCGGTAGCGGGCGACCGCCGCCTCCTCGGCCCGCAGGCCCTTCACCACGCGCAGCCCTTCGACCAGGTCGGCCGCGACCCCCGAGGCCTGCGCGGCGTGTTCCTGCTCGGCCTCGCTGCGCTCCTCGAGCGGGTTGCCGATGAACCGGGTCAGCCAGAGCAGCGGCGGCAGACCCAGCAGTACGAGCAATCCGAGCGGGATCGAGATGGCCAGCAGCAGAACGGCGGTGAAGATGATGGCGATCAGCGCCGCGAAGCCGTAGACGACGGCCACCGCCACGCCACCCACCCGCGTGGTGTCGCTGGTGGCGATCGAGACCAGGGCGCCGGGCAGCCGGCCGGTCTCGGCGCCGCCGCGGTCGTGCAGCACGCGCCGGGTCACCCGCAGGCGCAGGTTGTGGGCCGTCAGCTCGCATGCGCGTTCGGCGGTGCGGGCGCCCCACCGGTAGCTGTAGCTCAATCCGATGTAGACAGCACCGAGAACGCCCAGCCACAGCGCGAGGTCGCCGACGCCCCCGCCGACCGCGCGGTCGATGATGACGCCGATCAGGAACGGGACCGAGGCCTCCCCCGCCTGGTGCAGGGTGGCGAACAGCGCGCCCAGGCCGATCAGGCGCTTCTGTTCCATGAGCGCAGCTTTCACGCTCGCGCTGCTTCGGGCGTACGGACGCCACGCCGACGGTGACGGTCGGCCGGAACCACCATCGGGGTGCCGGTCTCGGGGTCGTCGATCACCCGGCACGGCATCGCGAACACCTCCTCGACCCGCTCGGCCGTCATCACCTCGGCCGGCGGGCCCTGCGCGACGACCGAGCCCGCCTTCATCACGATGAGCTCGGTGGCGTACCGGCAGGCGTGGTTCAGGTCGTGCAGCACGGCGACGACCGTGCGGCCCTGCTCGTGCAGTTCGGCGCAGAGGTCGAGCACTTCGAACTGGTGCGACAGGTCCAGGAACGTGGTCGGCTCGTCGAGCAGCAGGATCGGGGTCTGCTGAGCCAGCGCCATGGCCAGCCAGACCCGCTGCCGCTGACCGCCCGACAGCTCGTCGACGAAGCGGTCGGCCAGATCGGACACCTCGGTCAGCCGCATCGCCTCGGCCACGGCCGTCTCGTCCTCGGGCGACCACTGCCGCAGCAGGCGCTGGTGGGCGAACCGGCCGCGGGCGACCAGTTCCTCGACCACGATGCCGCCCGGCACGATCGGCGCCTGCGGCAGCATGCCCAGCTGCTTGGCGACCTGCTTCGACGGGTACGAGGCGATGGCCTGCCCGTCCAGCCAGACCGCACCGGACTGTGGCTTGAGCACGCGGGCCAGCGCCTTGAGCAGCGTCGACTTGCCGCACGCGTTGGGACCGACGATGACCGTGAACGAGCCGTCGGTGATCCCGACGTCGAGCTTGTCGGCGACGACCCGCTTGTCGTACGCGAGCGTCAGCTCCTCGGCCCTCAGGCGGGGTTCGGTCATCGTCTCGCTCCTCGCTCGCGGAACAGCAACCAGGTCAGATAGACGCCACCGAGCGCGGCGGTGATGATGCCGACCGGCATGTCGACGTCCGGCAGGGTGTTCTGCGCGGCCCAGTCGCCAGCCGACAGCAGCGCGGCGCCCATCATGGCCGCGGGCAGGATGCCGGCGCTGGGCGAACGGCTCAACCGGGCGGCCAGCGGCGGGGCGGCCAGGGCCACGAAGGCGATCGGGCCGGCCGCTGCGGTCGCGCCGGCCGAGAGGCCCACGGCGGCCAGGGCCAGGATGGCTCGGCTGCGCTCCACCGGCACGCCGTGCAGCACGGCCATCTCGTCGCCGAGCGCCAGCAGCTTGAGGTGCCGTCCGAAGTAGACGACGGTCGGCAGCAGCAGGACGACCGTCACGGCGGCGATGACGACCTCGGTCCAGCCGCGCCCGTTGACGCTGCCGATCAGCCACACCTGGGCCGCGATGGCCTCGTTGAGGCGGGCCCGATAGATCAGGTACGAGTTCAGCGCCTCGAGCAGCGCGGAGACCCCGATGCCCATGAGCACGAGCCGGAAGGGCTGCACACCGCGGCGGAACGCCAGCAGGTACACGACCACGGCGGTGATCACGCAACCGACGATCGCGCCCGCCCCCACCTGCGCACCGCCGCCCCCGGCGATCAGCATGACGATGAGCGCGCCGCTGGCCGCGCCGGTGGTCAGCCCGATGAAGTCGGGGCTGCCGAGGGGGTTGCGGGTGAGGCTCTGGAAGACCGCACCGCTGGCGCCGAGGGCCGCGCCGACCAGCAGCGTCACCAGCACCCGGGGCAGGCGCAGCTCGTACACGATGAAGTCGGTGCCGGCGTCGCCCTTCCCGGCCAGGCTGCGCAGCACGTCGGCCACCGGGACGGGGAAGTCGCCGGTGGTCAGGTTGACCAGCGCCACGGCCAGGGCAGCCAGCAGAAGCAGGACACCGACGATCAGGGCGCGGGGGTAGACGCGTACGGAGAGGCCGGCGCCTCGAATGACAGTTCTCACAGCGAACTCAATCGACGGCGGCGGCACAGGGCGATGAACAGCGGCGCACCCAGGAACGCAGTGACCACGCCGACCGGAAGCTCGGCCGGGATGACCAGCACCCGCCCCAGCACATCGGCGCCCAGCAGCAGGGCCGGGCCGAGAATCACCGCGTACGCGAGAATCCAGCGATAGTCCGACCCGACGATCATGCGGGCCGCGTAGGGAACGGCGAGCCCGAGAAACCAGATCGGCCCGGCAGCGGCGGTGGCCGCCCCGCACAGCAGGGTCACCGACAGCAGACCGAGAGCCCTGATGCGTACGGGATGGGCCCCCACCGACTTGGCCGAGTCGTCGCCCAGGCTGAGCGCGTTGAGCTGCCGTCCCAGCACCAGCGCGAGGACGATGCCCACCACCAGGAACGGCAGGATCCGCAGAACCGTGCCGGCGTCGCGGTCCGAGAACGAGCCGACGTCCCAGTGCCGGTAGCGGTCGAACGCCTCGCGCCGCAGCACCAGCACCACCCACACGACCGCGCCGAGCACCGCCGTGATCGAGACGCCGGCCAGGATCTGACGCTCCGGAGTGGGATGTCGCCCGGCCCCACCCAGCGCGAACACCGCGGCCGAGGTGAGCGCGGCGCCGACGAACGCGAACCAGACGTAGCCGGAGGCGGTGGTGACGCCGAGGAAGGCGATGGCCGTCACCACGGCGGTCGAGGCACCCATGTTCACGCCGAGCAGACCGGGTTCGGCCAGCGGGTTGCGGGTGAGCGCCTGCATGACCGTGCCGGCCAGGCCCAGGGCGGCGCCGACCCCGATGCCGAGCAGCGTCCGCGGCAGGCGCAGGTCGTGGACGATCGCCGACTCGGCGGAGTTGTCGGAGTGCCACAGCACCTGCCACACCGTGGAGAACGCGATGGTGCGACTGCCGATCGCGATGCTCAGGGCGATGACGACAAATAGGACAGCCACGGCCGCCACGAACCCGATCCAGCGCCGCTGCGCCCGCTTCTGATGCGGGCTGGAGGGCGGGGCCGCAATGACGGCGGTCAACGTACGCTCCATGGGTTCTGCGTTTAGGTGAGGCTAACCTACACTCGCCTTCGAGGTCACCCGTCCCGGGGCCTCGCGTTTGTCGAAAGGAACAGCCCGTGCGGCTCTTCAATATCCGGCGGACTGCCACTGTGGCGGCGGCCGGGCTTCTCCTCGCGCTGACCGCGTGCGGACCGAACAGCGAGAACGACGAGCCGGCGGCCACCGCCGGCAGTGCCTCGGCCGGGGCCGACGCCGCCGCCTTCCCGGTGTCGATCGACCACAAATTCGGCACCACCGAGATCAAGGCCGAGCCCAAGCGGATCGTCACCGTCGGCCTGGTCGAGCAGGACGCCCTGCTGGCGATGGGCGTCGTCCCGGTCGCGACGACCGAGTGGTTCGGCGAGAAGCCGGGCGCGATCTGGCCGTGGGCGACGGCCGCGCTCGGCTCGGCGGCCAAGCCCGAGGTGCTGACCTTCACCGACGGCATCCAGTTCGAGAAGGTGGCGGCGCTCAAGCCCGACCTGATCCTGGCCGTCTACTCCGGCCTGACCAACGAGGACTACGCCAAGCTGTCGAAGATGGCGCCGACCGTCGCGCAGCCCAAGGGCCAGGTCGACTACGGCGTGGGCTGGCAGGAATTGACGCGTACGGTCGGCAAGTCCGTCGGTCGCTCGGCGCAGGCCGAGAAGCTGGTCACCGACACCGAGGGCCTGTTCACCAAGGTGAAGCAGGAGCACCCGGAGTTCGCCGGCAAGACCGGCCTGATGGCCACCACCTACGAGGGCTACTGGGTCTACGGCACACAGGACCCGCGCGGCCGCCTGCTCACCGACCTCGGCTTCACGCTGCCGGCCGGCCTCGACGAGGTGACCGGCAAGGAGTTCGGCGCCAACCTGTCGAAGGAACGCACCGACCTGCTCGACGTGGACATGCTCGTCTGGATCGTCGACAACTACGACGCCGACAAGAAGAAGGTCCAGGCCGACCCGCTGTACTCGAAGCTCAAGGTGAAGACCGAGGCCCGCGACCTCTACGTCGAGAACCTGGAGGAGGTCGGCGCGGCCACGTCGTTCATCTCGGTGCTGAGCCTGCCGTTCCTGCTCGACAAGCTGGTCCCCCAGATGGCCGCCGCCGTCGACGGCGACCCGGCCACCGCGGTCGTCCGCGCATCCTGAACAGTGCCGTGGCCAGGCAGTCCGGCCTGGCCACGGCCACTTCGGTCAGTCCTTGAGCAGCTGGCGGGCCATGACGACGCGCTGGACCTGGTTCGTGCCCTCGTAGATCTGGGTGATTTTGGCGTCGCGCATCATGCGCTCGACCGGGTAGTCGCGGGTGTAGCCGTACCCGCCCAGCAGCTGGACCGCGTCGGTGGTGATTTCCATGGCGGCGTCGGACGCGAAGCACTTCGCGGCGGCGCCGAAGTAGGTCAGGTCGGCGTCGCCGCGCTCGCTCTTGCCGGCGGCGACGTACGTCAGCTGACGGGCCGCCTCGAGCTTCATGCCCATGTCGGCCAGCATGAACTGCACGCCCTGGAAGTCGGCGACGGGCTTGCCGAACTGCTTGCGCTCCTTCACGTAGTCCTTGGCGAAGTCGAGCGCGCCTTGAGCGATGCCCAGCGCCTGCGCCGCGATCGTCACCCGGGTGTGATCGAGGGTCTTCATGGCGGTCGCGAAGCCGGTGCCCTCGTCACCGATCATGCGGTCGGCCGGGATGCGTACGTTGTCGAAGTAGACCTCACGGGTCGGTGAGCCCTTGATGCCGAGCTTCTTCTCGGGGGCGCCGAAGCTGACGCCGGCATCCGC
Source organism: Paractinoplanes pyxinae (assembly GCF_026626335.1). Classification (GTDB taxonomy): domain Bacteria; phylum Actinomycetota; class Actinomycetes; order Mycobacteriales; family Micromonosporaceae; genus Actinoplanes; species Actinoplanes pyxinae. Next base: position 211,134 of record NZ_JAPNTZ010000013.1, read on the forward strand.
CTTCTCGACCACGAAGGCCGAGATGCCCTTGGACCGCTTGGTCGGGTCGGTGACCGCGAAGACCGTGTAGTACTCCGACACGCCCGCGTTGGTGATCCAGCGCTTGACGCCGTTGAGCACCCAGTGATCCCCGTCACGGACGGCCCGGGTGGTCATCGAGGCGGCGTCCGAGCCGGCCTCGGGCTCCGACAGGCAGTACGAGAACATCGCCTCGCCCGAGGCGACCTTCGGCAGATATTTCTGCTTGAGCTCTTCGGAGGCGGCGATCAGCAGCGGCATCGTGCCGAGCTTGTTGACCGCGGGGATCAGCGACGACGAGCCGCAGGCGCGGGCCACCTCTTCGATGACGATCGCGGTGGCCAGGGCGTCGGCGCCGGCCCCGCCGTACTCGACGGGGATGTGCGGCGCGTGGAAGTCGCTCGAGCGCAGGGCGTCGTACGAGGCCTTGGGGAACTCGCCGGTCTCGTCGGCCTCGGCTGCGTTCGGCGCCACCCGGGCGTCGCACACCTCGCGCACCGCGGCGCGGATGGTCTCGTGGTCCTCCGGCAGCTGGTAGACGTCGAACTCGCTCATTGGCCTGGCCCCTTCGGTTGTGCAGTCCCGCCGCTATGTTACTGGCGCGTAGCGTACGCCGACCAGACCCTGGGTAAGACGCCTGCGGGCGTTTTCTATAGATGTCGGCCCCCGTGAGCCTGTTCTAATGAGGTGTCGGACCGGCATGCTCTAGACAAGGTGTGGCCGGCAGGTCGAGGAGGTTCCGTGGCGCAGGCTGAACAGCCCGACAGCTACGACGATGAGCTGGCCCGCATCGAGGCTTCCATCGCGGATCTGAAGATCCGCGACATGGCCGCGGCCAAGGAGCGCACCCAGATCGCCGCCAAGATCCAGGCGGCCCAGTTCCAGCGCGACATCCTGGCCCACGCCAACACCAAGAAGAAGGCCGCCAAGACCGCCAAGACCCGTCGCGTACGGCGTCGCGGGCCCGACGATTTCGCGCCGCCGCCCCCACCCACGGGCGGCCCGGCCGAAGATCTGCCGCCCCCGCCTCCGCCGTCCTCCTCGAAGAGGCCGGGCCCGCGACCCGACTGGTCGCCTCCCGGCTCGGCCCACACCGGCCCGCCCGGCGTCGCCACCGACGGCGTGACCACACTCGTCGACGACCCGCCGCCGACCGAGCGGGTCGCCCCGCCCCCGCGCCGCTCGGCCGGGTTCACCGGGGCCGAGCACCACCCGCCCGAAGCGTCCTCCCAGTCGGTGCAGAACATCCTGCTGGCGCTGGGCGCGCTGCTCATCGGCGTGGCCGCCGTGGTCTTCGCCGGTGTCGCGGTCAGCAACCCGTTCGCCCGGGCCCTGATCCTGGCCTTGGCCACCACCACCGCCCTGGTCGCGGCGCCCGGCATCGCGCGGCGCGGCCTCAGCTCGACCGGCGAGACGGTGTCGTGGGTCGGGCTGGTGCTGCTGCCGCTCACGCTGTTCGCCCTGCACGGCAGCGAACTGACCGGCGGGGCGAGTGTCCCCGTCCCGCTCTACCTCGGCATCACCTTCGCCATCACCGCGGTCGCCGCCTTTGCGTACGCGGGGGCCACCCGCCTGGCCGCGCCGCGCTACGCGACAGTGGTGGCCGTGCAGCCGGTTCCGCTGCTGCTGGCCGAGCCGATGATCCAGAGCCCGGCCGGCTGGGGCATGGCCCTGACCGTGGTCGCCGTGCTCGACCTGCTGCTGCTCACCACCGTGATCCGCAAGGGCCGGCTGCTGCCGCAGTGGCCGTGGGGCCGCCCGGTGGCCGCCGACCGGCAACACCAAGACCCGGTGCTGCTGGCCGAGGACGCTCCCGCCCGCCCCGAGTCGGCCGGTGAGGAACCCGACCTCATCCTGCACGGCGCCACCACCCGGCGGCGCCAGGGCTGGCTGCGGACGCGCATCTTCTTCCCCGGCCCCCGCCCCGAGGGCGCGCCGGCGGCCGGCTCGGTGCCGGTCGCGTTGCCCGCCACGCCCCCGTCGGCCGACTGGCTGCGCGAGCTGACCTTCGCCCTGCTCTGCGTGGCCAGCGCGGGCGCCCTGCTCTATTCGTCGGTGGCGCTGCTGCAGGCCCAGGTGCTGCCGGACGCGCTGCGCTCCGGGCTGGTGCTGGTGCTGGCCGCGCTCACCGCGTTCGCCGCGGCCTGGCTGCTCGACAACCTGACCGCGCGCAACATCGCCGGCGGGGTGCTGACCCTGGCTGTGATCGGCGCGACGGCCCGCATCGCCGACGTCGTGTCCCCGCACTGGACGCTGGCCGTGGCCGCCGCCGTGGTCGCGGTCACCGGCGCCGTGGTCGCGCTGGTGCCGCCCGAGGTGCGCCGGGGCCCGCAGATCGCCTCGGCCGCCGCGCTCGCCCTCATCGGCGTCGTCCTGGTCATCGACTGCCTGCGCGCCGCCTTCGCGCCGCTGCAGGCCGCGCGTCCGGTCTGGCACGCCGACACGGCCGGCTACGCCCAGCGGATGGCCGAGGCGGCCGGCGAACTGGGCTGGCTGCTGGCCTTCAGCGCGCTGCTGGTCACCATCGCCGCCGCGCTCGCCCTGCCGCCCAGCGTGCGGCACGAGGGCGCGGTCGCCGGCATCGCGCTGACCGCCCTGGCCACGCCCGCCTCGCTCGGCCTGGACTGGTCCGGCGCGCCCTGGCCGCTGGTCCTCGCGGCGGTCGGCATCGGCGCCGCCGGGCTGGCCGCGACCACCCGGCGCATCGCCATCGTGCACGTGGCCGCGGCCGGCGTGGTCGGGCTCTTCGGGGCCGGGGCCGCCCTGGGCGCGGCCTGGCTGACCGCCGCCGTGCTCACCGCCATCGCCGGGGCCGGCGTGATGATCGCCGTGGCCGCCCGGCAGATTCCCATTCGCCTGTACGCGTGGCTGGTCGGCGACTGGGCGTCCGGTGCGGCCGCCCTGGCCCTACCCGGGGCCGTGGTGACGGCCGCCCTGGCCGTGTCCGACGAGGGCAACGGGCCGCCGCCCACCGAGGCGGTCACCGTGCCCGCGCTGGCCGTCGGCTTCCTGGCCGTGGCGGCCACGCTCAGCTACTCCGCGGTGTTCCAGGTGGCCCGGCGCGACATCAGCCTGCCGCTGACCGCCGGCACCGGCCTCGGCGCGATCGCGCTGGCCCTGGCCGCCCTCGTCGCGCCCGGCGCCACCGCCCCTGACGTCTGGGTCGGCGCGCTGCTGCTGGTGGCGGCCGGCCTGCTGTTCTTCTCGAAGTCGATCGACAGCGGGCGGCGCAGCGACCGCGTGCTCGACGGCCCCGACATCGCGGCGGCGGCCGCCACCGTCGCGATCTGCGGCGCGCTGGCCCGCGTGTTCGCGCTGGCGTTCCCCGACGCGCCGCTGGCCGTGGCGGGCGTGGTGGTGCTGATCGTCGCGCTCGGCGTGGCCGTGCTGCCCGAGGAGTGGAGCCGCGGGCCCAACCGCGGCCTGGCCGTGGCCGGCGTGGTGGTCGGCGCGATCGCCGGCTATCTGGCGCTGGCCGGCGCGGTCCGCATGCTGTCGGTCTCGGCCGACCTGTGGGACGCCGACCTGACCGCCTTCCCGAGCCCCGGCCCGGGGGCCTGGCAGGCGCCGTTCGCCCTGGTCGTGGTCTCGATCGCCGCCGCCCTGGCGGCTCCCCGCCCGTGGTCGCACCTGTTCTCGGCCATCGCCGGGGCGGCGGCCGCGATCGGCGCTCCCTTCGCGCTGGGGCTGCCCTGGTGGTCACCCCTGCTGATCGGGGGTGCGGTCGCCATCGCGTACGCCATGGCCTCGATCGCCGCCCTCGAACCGGCCGCCGCTCTGTGCCGAGCCGGCGCGGGTGCGGCCGTCCTGCTCCACGCCGTGGTGTCCTCGCTGGCCCGGCCCTGGTCGACTGCGCTGTCACTGCTGCTCGTGGTGATGATCGGCGCGCTCACCGCCGTCATGGCCCGCACCCGGGTGGCGACGATCGAGAGCCCGCCGCCCGGCACGCCGCTGCCGCCGCCGGGCCGGTTCTGGGCGCCGTCCACCGTCACCGAGGCCGACCTGGCCCGCGACGACACCGGCATGCCCCGCCACCGCGCCCAGATCGGCGGCGCCGCCACCGGCGCCATCATGCTGGCACTGCCCGGCGTGCTCGCTTCGGTCGCCGCCGACCAGAACCACGACGCCCAGGTCGTGCTGACCGCCGCGCTCGCCGCCTCCTGCCTCAGCCTGGCCATGCTCGCGCTGGCCGGCCGCTACATCCCGCAGTTCCTGCCGTGGGCCACGGTCGGCCTGGTCCTCGGGGCGACGATCACGGCCTTCGCGTCGATCCCGACCCCGCACCCGACGGCCCTCTACGCGGCCGCGGCGGCCCTGCTCGGGGTGCTGGCCGAACTGCTGCGCGGCTCGATCCCGGCCCCCGGCCTCACGCTGGCCCGCGAAGGCGTCTTCACCGGCGCCGGGCGCTACCCGCAGCGCCGGTGGACCACGGCCCGTCCGCTCGGCCTGAGCGGACGCTGGCTGGTCGATCCGGCCACCAGCGCGGTCGTGCTGGCCCTGGTGCCGACGATCCTGGCTCTGTTCTCGATCGCTCCCGCGCTGCGGGCCGCGCTGGTCGACCCCCTGGGCCAGCTCTCGCACATCTGGGACGGCCCTATTCCGGCGCTGGCCGCACCCTCGTCCGGTTATGTCGACGGCACCAGCGTGCTGGCCATCGTGCTGCTGACCGGGGCGGCGGCGCTGGCCGCGATCGGCTTCGGCGGCAAGGCGTCCGAGGCGGTGCCGGTCATCCTGCCCGGCCTGGCCATCACCATCCTGATCGCCCCGATCGCCATGCACGCGCGCTACCCCACAGCCACCACGGCAGCCCTGGTCGTCTTCACCATCTCGATGCTGGGTCTGGCCCTCACGCCGCCGCCGGCCGGCCGCCGCTCGTCGCTGCTCGGCACGACACGCACGATCGTCTTCGTGATCGGCCTGCTGGCCGGCAACGCGGGCCTGGCCGGCAGCCTCGCCCAGCAGCGGCTCACCCTGTTCACGCTGGGCAGCGCGGTCCTGGTCGGCCTGGTCGCCGCGCTCGGCGGGCGCAGCCGGTTCGCCCGGATCCTGGGCTGGCTGTTCGCCGCCGTCATGGGCCAGTTCTTCGTGCTCACGGCGGCGATCGCGGCCGGTGTCGAGCGTCCGTGGGCCGCGTTCGGGGTGCTGGCCGTGGGCGCCGCGCTGCTGATCCTCGAGGCCACGGTGCCGCGCCTCGGCCTGCCGCAGTACCGCGCCGAGGCGACCACGGTCGAGTGGAGCGGCTACGCGTCGGCCCTGATCGCCGGGGTCATGGCCTTCGACTCGCCGGCCCACCTGGCCGCGATGCTGTCCGCCTGGGGCGCCGTGCTCGGCCTGGCCGCGGCCCGCGTCGGCCGCCCGGCCAACCAGCGGCGGGCGCTGTTCTGGACGGCGGTCGGCTTCGAGGTCGTCGGCGTGTGGCTGTTCGTGGCGCTGGCCAACGTGGGGCTGCCCGAGGCGTACACGTTGCCGTTCGCGGCGCTGGCCCTGCTGGTCGGGGTCATCGAATCGCGCGACCGGCCCGATCTGAGCAGCTGGGCGGCGTACGGTCCGGCGCTTCTGGCCGCGTTCGTGCCGACCATCGGCATCGTGCTCGCCGGCAACGGCGGCGAACTACGCGAGGTGTTGCTGCTGCTGGCGGCGGTGGCCACCCTGATCGTCGGTTCCCGCAACCGGCAGCAGGCGCCAGTGGTGGTGGGCGCGCTGGCCACCATCATCGCGGCCATCCACTTCGCCAGCACGCTGGTCGGGCCGTGGCTGGTCCTGGTGCCGCTGGGTGTGATCCTGCTCTGGGTGGGCGCGACCAACGAGAACCGCCGCCGCACCCGCGAAGGCCTGCGCGGCGCCCTGGTGAAGATGCGTTAGACGCAGTCACCTCCCCGAGCCGTAGATTGGCGGCGTGAAAACGCTCTATGTCGTAACGCATCCCGAGGCGACTCACCACGTCGACGGACTGGTCGGGGGTTGGTTCGACTCCGACCTGACGCCGCGCGGACTGGACCAGGCCGCGAAGATCGCCGAGCAGCTGGCCGCGCGGGCGCCGAACGCCGAGGTCTACTCCTCGGATCTGTTGCGCACCCGCAGGGCCGCCGAGATCATCGCCGCGCGGCTCGGCACGTCGGCGGTGCTCGACAGCGACCTGCGCGAGAAGTCGTTCGGCGAGGCCGGCGGCCGCCCGCAGTCCTGGTTGGACGAGCGGTTCATCCCGCCGCCCCGGTTCGGCGAACGCATGCGCCACGACGAGGGCCTGCCCGGCGCCGAGACGAAGTGGGATCTGGCGGTCCGGGTCTACGCGGCGGTGGAGCGCATCCTCAAGTCGGACGCGCCCCACCAGGTGATCGTCACGCACGGCATGGCCGCCACCTTCGTACTGGCCGCCTGGATCGAGATGCCGCTCGAGTCAGCAGGCCGCGTGGCCTTCCGCTTCTCCCCCGGCGGCATCACGACCCTGCGCGAGGACGACTACTTCCACAACCGCACGGTCGTCCAGCTCAACGACGTTCCATGAGCGCGAACACCCCCCACCCGAGGTAGCGGCGCTGATAGCGGACGTGATCGAGCGGGGCGGTGTCCAGCTCGTCACGGAAGGCCGGGGCCAGCTCGTCGTCCGGGTTGTCGTCGAGCCAGCGCCGGATCGTGAGCCACTGGGCCGCGGCGTAGCGATCCCAGCTGTCCCCGTCGGCCAGCACCATCTCGACCAGATCCCAACCGAGCCGCCCGAACGACTCGACCAGCCCCGGCAGATCCAGAAAGTCGGACTTGGCCTGCGCATGGCACGCGCGCGCCGTCGCCTCGTCCGGCGGATCCTCCTGCCAGAACGGCTCCCCGATCAGCACCAGCCCACCGGGACGCAAACTGCGGGACAACAAATCCAAGGTTCCCGGTACGCCGTTCCCGATCCAGGTCGCCCCGATGCAAGCCGCGAGATCTACGGGCTCATCCAACACGTACCCGGCTGCGTCGTCGTGCACAAAGCTGACCCGCTCGGAAACACCCAGTTCGGCGGCTCTGGCCCGGGCCTGCTCGATGCCGAGCGTGCTGATGTCCACGCCGATCCCGCTGATGCCGTGGTCCCGGCTCCAGGTGCACAGCATCTCGCCGCTGCCACAGGCCAGATCGAGCATCGTGGCGCCGGCCGGCAGGCGCAGGGCACGGCCGAGGTCGGCCAGCTTGACCTCGGAGAACGGGTTGTGAATGCGGTGATGCTGCTCGCGAATGACAAAACTACGTGGAAGGTCCACTTCTGCTGTTCCTCACGTCGACTCGGATGGTGGCGGAATCGGCGTGGACCGGCATGCTAAGCACCTCCAGAAAAACGACGTGGATCCCGGACCGTACGCTGCAGCCCGAGCAATCTCCATCAATTTCCCGGTACGGGGGCAGAGTGCACCAGCGTGGGTGGGTGAACGCGGCGATAGCGGTGGTAGTCGCCGCCGGAGTGGCCGCGGCAGCAGGCCACTACCTGCAGGCAGGCGAGGCCGAAGCAACCGTGGTCGCCCCACCCAACCGGACGGTCGATCCCGCGGTCCCCGAGGCCAGGCTGCTCAACAGCGTCCTGTACATCGACGGCTGGCGCGAGTTCGGCAACCCGGTCGGCTTCACGTACGTACCGAAGACCCGCCCACCCGGCCTGGTGGACCTGAACCCGGGCAATCCACCGAATTTGAGCGGCGGGTCCCACCGAGGGTCCGGAAACGGCGCCCAGATCGACGCCTACCACCTCAAGGGCCTCTTCGTGGCGCTCGAGTTCGCCGCCACCCCCACCGAAACCTGCGCCAACGCCCAGGACCCTCCCCGCGCCATCTGCGTCCGCGACAACAAGCCCACAGTCCCCGACCCGGCCGACATCAACCTGCGTTACACGACGGCCTACTTCACCGCCGGCAAGCCCACCACCTTCAAGTCAAAAACCACCGAAGCGGCCAAACGCTTCTGGTCCAAGGTGGAGATGGTCCCGGTGCAGGAAGCCCCCTGGTTCACCGACCTGGTAACCCGCGCCGAGGCATCACTTCAGAAGTGACTCATCCCGGAAGGGCATCGTTCGCGCCCGGGTAGTTGGCCCACCACGTCTCGCGCCGGTGTTTGACGAGAACCCCGTCGAGACGGGTCAACAGAAGGATGTCGCCATTGAACGCAAACGCGGCATCCTCCGGACCGCTCACCAGCACGCGGCGGACAACCGTAAGCATGTTCCTCACCTGCCAGCCGACGTCGTCCACCTCTTTGCTCATCCGAAAGCTGACCGACGTGTAAGGCTCCGGCTCCCATTCCCACGTGCCGTTGTCGGACAGGACATCGAGATAACGGCTCGGACCGGACAGAACAGTGGCGGCGAACCCGTAGCGAACATCAAGGTCCGCGACGAGGAGGCGCCCAGTCCCGGCGGGCCGCTCGGCCGGGTCTGGATAAGCGCGCTCCGCCACCTGCTCGACGGAAGTCACGCCGGCAAGGACGAGGTCATACTCGATGGCCATATGTGCTGCTCCCCCGTCAGTCAGTTCTTGGTGGTAGTTCGAAATGGACAATGTCACCGTCGGCGGTGATGACTTTGACCTCCTTCAGGCCATCCATCGGCCACTCGGCGAACTGCTTTCGTAGAGCGGCCAGATCCCCTGCCCATTGCTCCAGGTTGATAACCACTCGCTGCGTCTGGAGCTTATTGACTTTCTCGTCCCGCACGTAGCTCCAGACACCGCGCACAGTTTTGGTCGGGTTCGTCGGCGAGTAACAGTCGAAGACCCTTCCTTCGAGCAAATAGTCCGGCTTCGTGGCCGGAGAGCCTACGTCGCCGGCCTCGTGCCTCGCCTGCGCGACCACCGCGGGCGTGGGGTTCTGCGTGATCCGCCATCCCTTCTCGGCGAGGATGACGGCCGCCGAGTTCTCCATCTCCAAGGCGCGCCGGCCCTCGCCGTGGAGTCCGGCCGGGATGGTGGTTTTCGACCCGGCCGGGACGCCGCCCGGCGTGCCGGTGCTTCGGGTGATGAAATAGTCGGGCTGGGCCCCTGTGCCGGAACGCCCTGTCCGTGCCACATCGAAGGTGACGTCCTGCCCCTCGCGCACGCTTCGCGGTTGTCGGCCGGCGCCTCCGGCGCGTCGCTTTCTGGCCATCGCCGTGGATCACCGCTCCCCGTTCCCGGTGAGCCGTCCATTGAAATAGGCGAGCGCAAATGCCTCAGGGGACCGGGTTGGGGTGGCAGAGCTGGGGGTTGGCCAGTTCGGCGCAGGGGCGGTCGCCGTGGGTGCGGATTATGTCGGCTCCTACCTGGTTGGTCAGGTAGCGCAGGAAGCTCGCCGCCAGGGAGTGGGCGTCCGGGTCGCCGTGGGTGTAGCCGAGTTCGGTTTCCCAGAACGGGTAGGTGCCGTGGTCGGCGTCCGGCACCGTGGCGGGGCGGCCGTCGATGCGGACGAGGGCTAGGCCTTGACGGTCCGTGGCGGCGCCCAGTTCGCTGTAACCGAGCGCGCCCGGGGTGTCGGCCACGGAGCGCAACACCTCGTCGGTGGAGTTGCGGGCGCACCGCACCACACCGACCGGCGAGCCCGGATCCCTGTCGCGGCAATTGTCGGAGTTGCTACCTGGCTCGCGCGTCCCGGAAAGCACCCGCCGCTGGAAGGCGGCCCGCGTTCCGGAGCCGGGGTTCCGGCTGATCAGGCGGACCGGCACGTCGCGGCCGCCGATGTCCTTCCAGTTGGTGATCTCGCCGCTGTACAGCCGGCGGATCTGCGCGGTGGTCAGGTCGCGCACCCCGGTGTCGGCGTTCACCACCAGCGTGAACAGCACGAACGCGATCGGCCGGGCGACCAGGCCGGGCATGCCGTCGGGCTTCTCGCCGTCCGAGAACGCCAGCACCCCGGAGTTCTCGCCGGCCCGGTCGAGCGCCAGCAACCCCTCGCCGCTGCCTCGCATCTCGAAGCTGAAGGCCGCCTCGGTGCAGCTCTCCTGATAGGACTTGGCGGCGTCGCGGACCACCGGTTCGAACGCCGTCGAGCCGGTCACCGTGAGCGTGCCGGCGGCGCAGTCGAGGGGCGTACCGGCGTCGCTGCGGAAGTAGACGACGGACTGCGCCACCACCAGCAAAGCCAGGAAGGCGATCAGCGCCATCGCCCGTTTCGAGGTGCCCGTACGGCTTCGGGTCTCGATGATCCGGCCGTCGCCCACGCCGCCCTTGATCGTGCCGACGACGATCGGGTCGGGGTACGGCCCGTCGCCCTTCTTGACGCCGTCGGAGTTGTCGAGCGCGGCCAGCACCTTGTAGTGGTCGTGCCGGTTCATCGGCACCTTGGGCAGCTCGACCAGGTCGTCCCGCACGGTGAGCCCGGCCAGGCTGGAGCGCAGGTTCTCGTCGCTGAGCTCGGTCACCACGAGACCGACCACTCGCCGCCCGGGGAAGCTGACCCGGATGCCGGCCTTGTCGTCGTCGCGCACCGCGTAGTCGTGCTCGTCGATGTTCGTACGGCCGGTGTTCTCGATCCGCAGCAGCACGATGCTCGGGTCGACCAGCGGCACGCCGTTGTTGCTCAGTTCACCCAGCGCGCCCGGCGCCGCGGTCTCGCCCACGTCGTTGGCCGTGGTGTCCATCTGCACGCGGTAGCCGAGCCGCTTGCGCCCCTTGACCAGGAACTCGTAGATAGCCGCGATGCCCGGCACGACGATACCGAGGGTCGCGAGCGCCACACTCCACCAGAGTTCGATGGCCCGACCGTACGAGCGATGCCTGAACGGTCAGTTAAGGGATCGCACCAGCTGAGGTGAAGGGTTCACAAAGGACTCGCCGACGGTCACGACGGTGGGCACGGTCTCGTTGCCGTCGGCCACCGCGCGCACCGACGCCGCGGCCTCGGGGTCGCTCCAGATGTCGACCCAGTGGTAGCGGCCCGCCCGCCGGGCCAGCGAGCCGCGCAGCCGCAGACAGTACGGGCATCCGGGGCGCCAATAGATGATCGGGCGGCCGTCGGCGGCCTGGGCGGCCCGGGCCTCGGCGTCGGTGACCGAGCGTGGGAACGCGGGCGGCGACACGACCACCGCGACTGCCACCATGACGAGAAAGAACACCAGACCGCCGTACGAGCCGATCCAGAACCCGCCCAGCACGCCGATCGCCACCATGAAGGCGGCCGGTTGCCAGCGGCGTGTCATACGGTGAGGCTACCCGAGCAGTTGCTCACGCAGAGCGGCATCTTTCTCGGCCACCAGCTTCTCGAGGCCGGCCTGGAAGTTCGCCATCTTCGTGCGCAGCTGCGGGTTCGCGGCGCCGAGGATGCGCACGGCGAGCAGGCCGGCGTTGCGGGCGCCGCCGATCGACACGGTCGCCACCGGCACCCCGGCCGGCATCTGCACGATCGAGAGCAGCGAGTCCATGCCGTCGAGGTGCTTGAGCGGCACCGGCACCCCGATCACCGGCAGCGGCGTGAGAGCAGCCACCATGCCGGGCAGGTGAGCGGCTCCCCCGGCGCCGGCGATGATCGCCTGCAGGCCCCGGCCGGCCGCGCTCTCGGCGTAGTCGACCATCTTGCGGACCGTACGGTGGGCCGAGACCACGCCGACCTCGAACGGCACCTCGAACTCGGCGAGGGCGATCGCCGCCGCCTCCATCGTGGGCCAGTCCGAGTCGCTGCCCATGATGATCCCGACGAGCGGTGCCATTTACCGGCCCTCCTGAAGCCATTGCGCGGCCCGCTGCGCCCGGGCGCGGACCGAGGTCATGTCGTCGCCGAGCACGGTGACGTGCCCGATCTTGCGGCCGGGGCGTACCTGCTTGCCGTAGAGGTGCACGCGGGCGCCGGGGTCGGTGGCGAACAGGTGATGCAGGCGCTCGTCGATCGAGATGCCGCCCGGTTCACCGCCGAGCACGTTGGCCATCACGACGGCGGGCGCGGTGAGCGACGTCTCGCCCATCGGGTAGTCGAGCACGGCCCGCAGGTGCTGCTCGAACTGCGAGGTGCGGGCGCCCTCGATCGTCCAGTGGCCGGAGTTGTGCGGGCGCATGGCCAGCTCGTTGACCACGATGCCGTCGATCGTCTCGAACAGCTCGACGGCCAGCAGGCCGACCACGCCGAGCTCGTTGGCCAGGTCGATCGCCAGCTGCTGAGCCTTCAAGGCCAGCGGCTCGGTCAGGCCGGGGGCGGGCGCCAGCACCTCGACGCAGATGCCGTCCTTCTGCACCGTCTCGACCACCGGGTACGCCGCGACCTGCCCGAACGGCGAGCGGGCGACCAGGGCGGCCAGCTCCCGCCGCAGCGGCACGCGCTCCTCGACGATCAGCGGGGTGCCGGTTGCGACGAGTTCCGCCGCCTCTTGCGGCCCCGACAGCATCCAGACGCCCTTGCCGTCGTACCCGCCGCGGGTGGCCTTGGCCACCACCGGCCAGACACCGCCGGCGAAGTTCTCGACGTCCTCGGCCGTCTCGACCCGGCCCCAGCGCGGCACGGGCGCGCCCAGCTCGGCCAGCCGCTCGCGCATCAGCCCCTTGTCCTGGGCGAACACCAGCGCCTGGGAACCGGGATAGATCTTGACGCCCTCCGACTCGAGCACCTCGATGTGCCCGGTCGGCACGTGCTCGTGGTCGAAGGTGACCGCCTCGCACCCCTTGGCGAACTCACGCAGAGCAGCCAGGTCGGTGTGCGATCCGATCCGCACATCGGCCGCGACCAGCGCGGCACTGTCATCGGGCGACACGCTCAGCACACGCAGTGACTGACCGAGAGAAATAGCGGCCTGGTGGGTCATCCGGGCCAGTTGGCCCCCGCCCACCATGCCGACCACAGGCAGACCGGTTCGGGTATCCATCGCCCGCCCAGCCTAGCGAGTCAGGCGCGCCACCAGATCGTCCGGGCTGGTCACCGGGCGGTCACAGACGAAACCACGGCACACGTACGCGGTGGGGACGTCCCCCTGCAGCGGCCGGTCGGCCAGCAGCGGCACCCCCGGCCGGTCGGGCTCACCGGCCACGATGACCGTCCCCGGCGGCGCGTGCCGGTGGGCCGCGGCCAGCAGCGGAGCCTCCAGCCCGGCCGGGGCGGCGATCGCGATCTCGTACGGGCCGGACAGCGCAGCCTCGGCCACGGTCGCCGAGTAACCGGCGAATCGCGGGTGTCCCCCGATCACGGGGCCGGCCGTGGCCAGCGCCGCGTCGGCCGCCTCGCGATAACTGGGCTCGCCGCTCAGGGCCGCGTAGGCCACGAGAGCCGCGCAGACCGACGACAGGCCGGACGGGGTCGCGTTGTCGGTCGGGTCGGCCGGACGGGTGACCAGCCGCTCGGCGTCGTCCGCGGTGTCGTAGAAGCCGCCCTCACCCGTGCCGAAGTGGGCCAGAGCCACGTCGAGCAGCACGCGCGCCCGCTCGAGCCACACCCCGTCGGTGGTGAGCTGGTGCACAGCCAGGAAAGCCTCGGCGACGCAGCCGTAGTCCTCCAGCACACCGGCCGGCTCCCCCACCACACCGTCCCGTGAGACGCGGCGCAGGCGACCGTCGACCAGGTGCCGCTCGGCGAGCACGGTCGCGATCTCGATGGCGGCCACCCGCGACGACTCGGCCCCGGTGAGCAGGCCGTGCTCGGCCAGCGCGGTTACGGCCAGGCCGTTCCACGAGGCCACTACCTTGTCGTCACGCGCCGGTTGCGGGCGCTCCGCGCGGGCGGTCAGGAGCCTTTCCCGTACGTCTCTCCAGCGCTGCACCAGGGCCGGGTCCGCGGCGTCGATGTCCCGGGCCAGCACGAGCACGCTGCTGCCGTGCTCGAACGTGCCCTTCTCGGTGACGGCGAACAGGTCGGCCGCCCACTGCCCGTCATCGTCACCGAGCGCCTCGACGAGTTCGGCCGGCTTCCAGGCGTACGTCAATCCCTCGACACCCGCCGCGTCGGCGTCCAGGGCCGAGGCAAGCCCGCCGGCCGGAGTGCCCAGATCACGCAGCAGGAAATCGGCCGTCTCGTCGGCGATCCGCCGGGCGAACGGGTCGTCGGTGAGGCGCCAGAGCTGCGTGTAGACCCGCAGCAGCAGGGCGTTGTCGTAGAGCATCTTCTCGAAGTGCGGCACCGTCCAGGTGGCGTCGACCGCGTACCGCGCGAACCCCCCGGCCAGCTGGTCGTAGATGCCGCCCCGCCCCATCCGCTCGGCGGCGAACCGGACCGCCTCGAGAGCCTCGTCCCAGCCCGTACGTTGGTAGTGGCGCAGCAGGAAAAGCAGGCTCATGTGCGGCGGGAACTTGGGCGCCCCGCCGAAGCCGCCGTTGGTCGTGTCCTGCTCCTTGAGCAGCCCGTTGGCCGCCGCCCCCAGCAGCTCGGCCGAGATGGGCGCCTTGGGCCCGCCGACCAGCTGTGCCCCGCCGATCGCCTCGACCACGTTGGCGCCCTGCTGGACGACCTGCTCACGCTGATCCCGCCAGGCGGTGGTGACCGAGTCGAGCAGCCGGGCGAAGTTGGCCTTGGGGAAGTAGGTGCCGCAGAAGAACGGGTCGCCCTCCGGGGTGGCGAAGACGGTCATCGGCCACCCGCCCTGCCCGGTCATGGCCTGGGTGGCGGTCATGTAGACGGCGTCGACGTCGGGCCGTTCCTCCCGATCCACCTTGATCGCCACGAACCCGCCGTTCATGAGCCCGGCGATCTGCTCGTCCTCGAAGGACTCGTGCGCCATCACATGACACCAGTGACAGGCGGCATACCCCACCGAGATCAGCACCGGCACATCCCGCCGCTTAGCCTCGGCGAACGCCTCGGCCGACCATTCCCACCAGTCAACCGGGTTGTCAGCATGCTGAAGCAGATAGGGCGAGGTAGCCCCGGCGAGACGGTTAGCCATGCCCCCAGCCTCTCACCTGCGCCCGCCCGAGGCCCGTGGGCAGGCCGATGTTGTCCTTGGCCAGTAGGTCAGCCCAGGTAAATCCTGGCTGTACACCGCCGGCCACCTGTGCAACAGAAGGCACGGCTGTCGCGGATGTGTACGCCGCCGTGTATCGAACTACACCGTGGCAGGGGTCACGGCGAGTTGGCGTCGGTTGCTTCTCAGGTGCGGCGATCGCCGGTCGATGGCGTCATCCGTCCCCGCCCTCGAACGGAACGGACCAACTCATGAGGCTGCCCCTCCTCGCCGCGACCGGACTCCTCGCCGTCGCGAGCACGCTGACCTGGACGGAACCAGCAGCTGCCGCGGCGTCGACCACGTCCGACCACACTCCGCCGGTCGTCACCGTCGTCTCCGGCGGCATCGTGCCCCCGGTGGTGTGGAACAACGGCGTCCGCAGGATCTCCGTGCTGCTGCGGATCACCGACGACGGGAGCGGATGGGAGCCGGGTCAGGCCCAGCTCCGGATGCAGTCACCGCAGGGAACGGTGGTGGACCTGAGCGAGATCACCCGGGTCGCCGGCACCGGGAACGACGGCCTGTGGCAGTTCGCCACCACGTTGCCGCGGTTCGCCGCGCCCGGGACGTGGCGGGTGTTCCAGGCTGACCTTTGGGATCGAGCACAGAACCTGACGACGGTCACGACGCACCTGTCGTTCACAGTCATCGGCAAGGCTGACACGACGCCGCCGGTCGTTCACTGGGAATCAGCCAAATTGAGCGCCAACACCTTCGACAACAGCCAGGACCGGGTGCTGAAGGTCCGGGTAGCCGCTACGGACGACCTGAGCGGTGTCATCAGCACGCCCGGTGCCGTCTTCTTGGAGAGTCCGAGTGGCGATTGGTCCTCGTCGGAATGGGGCACCAAGGTGTCCGGCACCCCCACCAACGGCACATGGAACTACACCGTGACGCTTCCCGCCGGCGCGGCGGCCGGAACCTGGCACGTCTACTCGGCAACGATGTACGACGAGGTGGGGAACGCCAACCAGTTCGGGTCAAGAGAGTTCGCCACCGTCACGGTCACCGGATAAGAAGGTGGTCGAACGGCGAATGCCTGGTCGTTGGCCGGCATGGGCAGCTCTGACGCCGGCTTGATCGACGCAGCGGGTTCCCACCACCGAAAGGGCCGTCGTGGCGGTGAGCCGCAACGGCCCTTCCCATCGACTTCGGTGTCGGACTGGACGATCACGTCCGAGGTCGGGTCAGTGGCACAAGAGCGTCAGTTGGTGCGAGCGACACCGACCGGGCAGGTCATGCCGTTGGGGCCGTGGTTGCAGTAGCCGTACGGGTTCTTGGAATCCGACAGGTACTGCTGGTGGTAGTCCTCGGCGTAGTAGTACGTGCCGAGCGGGCGGATCTCGGTGGTGATCTGGCCGTGGCGGGCCGCGGTGACCACCGGCTGGAACGCCTCCAGCGACTGCTGGGCGATCCGGGCCTGGTCGTCCGTCGTCGTGTAGATCGCGGAACGGTACTGGGTGCCCACGTCGTTGCCCTGGCGCATGCCCTGGGTGGGGTCGTGGTTCTCCCAGAAGGCCTTCAGCAGGTCCTCGTACTGGATTTTGCTGGGGTCGTAGACGACCTGGACCACCTCGGCGTGGCCGGTGGAGCCGGAGCACGTCTCCTCGTAGGTCGGGTTCTTGGTGAACCCGCCGGCGTAGCCGACCGACGTCGAGTAGACCCCGGGCAGCTGCCAGAAGATGCGCTCGGCGCCCCAGAAACATCCCATTCCGAACACCGCGACCTCGAGACCGGCCGGCCACGGGCCCTTGAGCGGGGTGCCGAGCACGGTGTGCTTGTCGGCGACCGGCATCTCGAGGGGGCGGCCCGGCAGGGCCTGGTCGGGGGTAATCAGCTCGAGCTTCTTGTGCCGCAGGAACACGGTCACTCCCTTCATCCGCCGGTACAACACCAAGCCGGGGGCGATCCTTACCCGAGTTCCTTCGCGATGCGCGAAGCAAATGAGGCGGCTTCCTCGTCGCTCGCGTACTTGTGCCGCGGCCAGAAGAATCCCCGCAAACCGTCGCCCTTGGTCCTCGGCACCACGTGGAAGTGCAGGTGGGCCACCGACTGGGACACGATGTTGTTGTTCGCCACAAATGTCCCCTGCGCGCCCAGCGCATTCGGCACGGCAAGAGAAACGCGCTGCACGAGTCCGAAAAATCCGGGCAAATCGGCGACCGGCAACTCGGGCAGCGTCACCACATGGGAACGCGGCACCACCAGCACATGCCCCTTGAAGACCGGCCGGGTGTCGAGGAATCCCACCCCGTCTGGCGAGTCGATCACCTTGAAGGCGGGCACCGACCCCGCCACGATGTCGCAGAAGACGCACGATGCCACCAGGTGAGACTAGCCTTGCCGAGCATGACGGCTAACGACTACGGGTTCGACACCCTCGCCATCCACGCCGGCCAGGATCCGGACCCCCGGACCGGCGCGGTCGTGCCTCCGATCTACCAGACGAGCACGTACGCCCAGGACGCCGTCGGCGCGCCCCGGCTCGGCTACGAGTACAGCCGTTCCGGCAACCCCACCCGTGACGCCCTGCAGGAGTGCCTGGCCGCGATCGAGGGCGGGCGCCGGGGCCTGGCCTTCGCGAGCGGTCTGGCGGCGGAGGACACGCTGCTCCGCGCGGTGTGCCGGCCCGGCGACCACGTGGTCATCCCCGACGACGCGTACGGGGGAACCTATCGCCTCTTCTCGAAGGTGGCCGAGAACTGGGGTCTGGACTGGACCGCCGTCGATCTCGCCGACATCGACCAGGTGCGGGCCGCGTTCCGGCCGGGCGTGACCAAGCTGATCTGGGCCGAGACGCCGACGAACCCGCTGCTCAACATCGCCGACATCGCGGCCCTGGGCGGTCTGGCCCACGAGTACGACGCGCTGCTGGTGGTCGACAACACGTTCGCCTCGCCCTACCTGCAGCAGCCGCTCACCCTGGGCGCCGACGTGATCGTCCACTCGACCACCAAATACCTGGGCGGGCACTCCGATGTGGTCGGTGGCGCGCTGATCACCGCGAACGACGAGCTCGGTCAGCAGCTCGCCTTCCACCAGAACGCGATGGGCGCGGTCAACGGGCCCTTCGACGCCTGGCTCACCTTGCGAGGCATCAAGACCTTGGGCGTACGGATGGAAAGGCACTGCGACAACGCCGAGCGCATCGTCGGCTTCCTCAGCGAGCACCCGGCCGTCAGCGAGGTGCTTTACCCCGGCCTCGAGACGCACCCCGGGCACGAGGTCGCGGCCAAGCAGATGCAGCGCTTCGGTGGGATGGTGTCGTTCCGGGCGGCCGGCGGCCCGGAAAAGGCCATCGAGGTCTGCAACCGGACAAAGCTCTTCGTGCTCGCCGAGTCGCTGGGCGGCATCGAGTCGCTGATCGAGCACCCCGGCCAGATGACACACCTTTCCGCTGCCGGTTCGGCGCTTGAAGTCCCCGCCGATCTCGTGCGACTGTCTGTCGGCATCGAAACCGTTGACGATCTGCTCGCCGACCTCGAGCAGGCACTGGGCTGAGAAGACACATACGGAGAGGCAATGAGCGACGGTACGACCTGGGTAGGCGCGACGGCCAAGCAGATCTCCCGCGCGGTGCGGCGCGGTGACGCCACCGCCACCCAGGTCGTGGCCGACCATCTGGAGCAGATCTCGATCACCGACCCCACCCTGGACGCCTTCCGGGTGATCCGCGGCGGCGAGGCCATCACCGAGGCCGAGAAGGTCGACGACCAGGAGGATCTGGCCAACCTGCCGCTGGCCGGGGTGCCGGTCGCGGTCAAGGAGAACACCGCCGTGGCGGGCCTGCCGACCTGGAACGGCTCGGTCGCGGCGCGTACGCCGGACGTGGCCGAGGACGACCATGAGGTGGTCCGGCGGCTGCGCGGGGCCGGGGCGGTCGTGGTCGGCACGACGCGCATGCCCGAGATGGGCCTGTGGGCGGTGACCGACGACGGCGACGGCGCCACCCGCAACCCCTGGGACCGCGACCGCACGCCGGGCGGCTCCTCCGGCGGTGCGGCGGCCGCGGTCGCCGCCGGGCTGGTGCCGATCGCCCAGTGCAACGACGGACTCGGCTCGATCCGCATCCCGGCCGCCTGCTGCGGGCTGGTCGGGCTCAAGCCGGGCCGCGGCGTGGTCCCGGCCGACCTGGGCATCACCAACTGGTACGACCTGGTCGAGAACGGCGTGCTGACCACCACCGTCTCGGACGCCGCCCTGGGCTTCTCGGTGCTGGCCGGCCGCGATCCGATCAAGCTGGTCGAACCGAGCCGGCTGCGGGTCGGCGTCTCGATCCGGTCACCGCTGGCGGGCGTACGAGCTGACGAGCCCAACGCTTCGGCGGTGACCACAGCGTCGAAGCTGCTGGTGCAGGCCGGGCACAACACGGTCACGGCCAACCCGCCCTACCCGCAGACGCTCGGCCTCGGCACGCTGGCCACCTGGTTCGCGTCGGCGTACCGCGAGGCCGAGCACTACCAGCTGGCCCAGCTGCAGCCGCGCACCCGGCAGCACATCCGCCTCGGCAAGTGGGCCCTGCGGGCCGGCCTGGTGCGGCAGTCGCAGCGGGACGCGTACCGCGAGTCGGCCATCCGGTTCTTCGCCGACAACTCGCTCGACCTGGTGCTCACCCCGGCCCTGGCCGCCGCGCCGCCGCTCGCCGACGGGCACGCGGGTGGGTCGTGGCGGCGGAACATGGCCGACAGCATGAAGTACGCCCCGTACGCGGCGCCGTGGAACGTGGCCGGCCTGCCCGCGATCGTCGTCCCGGTCGGCACCCGCCCCGACGGCCTGCCCCTGGGCGTGCAGCTGGTCGGCCCGCCCGACTCGGAAGCCCTGCTCCTGGCCGTGGCGGGCCAGTTCGAGGTCATGAACCCCTGGCAGCGGCACGCGTTCGTTTAGTGGGTGGCAGCATTCGGGGCATGAATGGTGCCCCCCATCCGCTCGATCTGCTCGCCGCGGCCGACATCGAGGCCGCGCGTGAGCTGCTGACCGGCGTGGTCAAAACGACCCCGCTGATCCCGTCGCGGCCGCTCACCGAGATCACCGGCACCCCGGTCTGGCTCAAGTGCGAGAACCAGCAGCGCGCCGGGTCGTACAAGGTCCGTGGCGCGTACACGCGCATCGCCCGCCTCTCGGACGCCGAGCGGGCCCGCGGGGTCGTCGCGGCCAGCGCCGGCAATCACGCGCAGGGTGTCGCGCTGGCCGCCGAGCTGCTCGGCGCGCGGGCCACGGTCTTCATGCCCGAGGGGGCGCCGCTGCCCAAGGTCACCGCCACCCGGGGCTACGGGGCCGCGATCGAGTACGCCGGCACGAGCGTGGACGACTCGCTCGAGGCGGCCCGCGAGTTCGCCGACCGCACCGGAGCCGTGATGATCCACCCGTTCGACCACCCCGACGTCATCGCCGGGCAGGGCACGGTGGGCCTGGAAATCCTCGAGCAGTGCCCCGACGCGACCACGATCGTCACCGCGGTCGGCGGAGGCGGGCTGATCTCGGGGGTGGCGGTCGCGACCAAGACGCTGCGGCCGGACATCCGGGTCGTCGGGGTGCAGGCGAGCGGCGCCGCCGCGTACCCGCCCTCGCTGGCCGCCGGGTCGCCGCAGCGGCTGGAGCGGGGCGTCACCATCGCCGACGGCATCAACGTGCTGCGCCCCGGCGAGCTCACCTTCGCGCACGTCAGCAAGCTGGTCGACGAGGTGGTGACGGTCAGCGACGAGGATCTGTCGGCGGCCCTGCTGGTGCTGCTGGAGCGGCACAAGTCGGTGGTCGAGCCGGCCGGGGCGGCCGGGGTGGCGGCCCTGATGACCGGCGCGTACGCCCCCTTGGACGACGGTCCGGCGGTGGCCATCCTCTCCGGCGGCAACATCGACCCGATGCTGCTGCTGCGCGTGATCGAGCACGGGCTGGCCTCGGCCGGGCGCTTCCTGCGGCTCGCGGTGCGCTGCACCGACCGGCCGGGCGAGCTGGCCCGGCTGCTCGGGCAGATCGCCGACCAGCGGGCGAACGTGGTCGACGTGGCGCACTCGCGCCAGAGCCCCCGGCTCAGCTTCGGCGAGGCCGAGGTCGCGCTCTCGGTCGAGACCCGCGGGCCGGACCACTCGGCCGCGCTGATCAGCAGTTTGCGGGGCTCGGGCTACCGCGTGTCGCTGCTGGCCGACCACACGCCCTGACGCTGCGTACGGAAAAGGCCCGCGGCACGCCGCGGGCCTTTCTTCAGCGGAGGTCAGCCCTCGAACGGGCCGAACTTGACCACGGTCACCTTGATGTCGGAGCCGCTGGGCGCCGTGTAGGTGACGGTCTGCCCCTCGGCCGCGCCCAGGATGGCCGTGCCGAGCGCCGACTCGGGGCTGTAGACCGTGAGGTCGGTGGTCGAGGAGATCTCACGCGAGCCGAGCAGGAACGTCTCGGTGTCGCTCTGGTCGTCGTCGAAGTAGATCGTGACGACCGAGCCGGGGCCGACCTTGTCCTGCGTGGGGACCTCGCCGACCTCGGAGTTGCGCAGGAACTCCTTCAAGTACAGGATCCGGCCTTCCTGACGGCTCTGCTCCTCGCGGGCGGCGTGGTAGCCACCGTTCTCGCGGAGGTCGCCCTCCTCCCGGCGCGCGTTGATCTCCGCCGCGACGGCCGGACGAGCGGCGATCAGCTCGTCGAGCTCGGACTGCAGCCGGTCGTGAGCGTCCTGAGAAAGCCAAGTCTTGGGCGCCTCTGAACTGGACACGGGCGATCTCCTTGCTGGAACGGGGGCACGTCATTAAATGGAAAACGCTCAGCACCACTGGACGGGATGCTGAACGGAGCGAATCACCAAGCTTACCAGCGGTATGCACACCGCCGGTTTCGTGCGATCTTGTACCGGTTTGCTCAGGCCGGTGCGCGGCAGTTCACGACATCCCCGACGCTGGCCCGGGCCGTGGTGGGCACCGTCTCCTTCGCGTCGATTGTCGTTTCGTTCCCTTGCGGGCGGACGATCACCGTACGCCGCCCGACCTCGAAGCCGTCGTAGTCCCGCGCGCGCAGCACGCACTCGGCCGGCTGGCCGGCCGGGACGCGCACCTTGAATTCGATGGTCAGCACGGCGGCCGACGGTTCCTCCCAGCCGACGATCTGCGGCTCGTAGTCCGTGCGGCCGAACTGCTGGAAGAGCCGCACCGAGAGCAGCAGCGAGGCCGCCACCACGACGACGAGCACGACGATCGGCACCACCGACCGGCGGCGGCCGGACCGGCGCCGTCCGTAGCGGCCCGGTGGGAACACCGGGTCTGTGGTGCGCGTCTCGCTCACCTCGGGCACCTCTCGTGCGTTTCTTGTCGGGGGGATCCGACAGAATGGCAGGGTCCATCTTCGCAGCCGACACCGGTCCGCACGCCGCGGGTCAGGTCCGAGGAGTTTTCTGTGGCTGAGCAGTTGCGTCTCATGGCGGTGCACGCGCACCCCGACGACGAATCCAGCAAGGGCGCCGCCACCATGGCGCGTTACGTCGCCGAGGGCGTCCGGGTGATGGTCGCGACGTGTACCGGCGGCGAGCGCGGCAGCGTGCTCAACCCCAAGATGGACCGCCCCGACGTGCTCGAGAACATCACCACCATCCGCCGGGCCGAGATGGACAAGGCGCGCGAGATCCTGGGTGTCGAGCAGTCCTGGCTCGGCTTCGTCGACTCGGGCCTGCCCGAGGGCGACCCGCTGCCCCCGCTGCCCGAGGGCTGCTTCGGCCTGCAAGACCCGGAAACCGCAGCGATCCCGCTGATCAAGCTGATCCGTGAGTTCCGCCCGCACGTCATGACGACCTATGACGAGAACGGCGGGTACCCCCACCCCGACCACATCATGTGCCACAAGATCTCGGTGGTGGCCTTCGACAAGGCGGGCGACCCCGAGGCCTACCCCGAGCTGGGTGAGCCGTGGCAGCCGTCGAAGCTCTACTACAACTCGGGCTGGACCCGGGCGCGCATGCTCGCCCTGCACGAGGGCATGCTGGCCGCCGGCCTGGAATCGCCGTACACCGAGTGGCTCGAGAAGTGGAACGACCGGGAGGACCGGGGCGACAAGATCACCACGCGGGTCGAGTGCGGCGAGTACTTCGAGGTTCGTGACGACGCCCTGCGCGCCCACGCCACCCAGGTCGACCCCGACGGCTTCTGGTTCAAGATCCCGCTCGAGCTGCAGCAGAAGGTGTGGCCGACCGAAGACTTCGAACTGGCTCGCTCGGTGGTCGACAGCCCCGTCCCCGAGTCGGACTTGTTCTCGGGGATCCGCGAGTCGGTAGAGGCCCGCTAAGACGTACAGTCACTACATGGACATCACGGTCACGGTCAATAACTTCGGCGACACCCGCTCGGGCGGCCTGGCCGGCCCGATGGGGTTGTTCGTCATCGTGCTCATGTCCATAGCGACTGTTCTGCTGATCCGCAACATGAACAAGCGCTTGCGTCGGCTTCCCGACAGTTTTCCTGACGCGAAGCAGACGCAGCGTGAGGCCGAGATCGCCCGGCTCAACGCGGATCTTGAGCGTTCGGGCGCCGGCGGGACCGCGCCGGACGTCGAAGCCGGTCGATCCTCGACGGCCAGCGCCGTTGCGGATAACGAGGTCACGGGCATTACTACTCACCGTGACGGCAGCTCCGCCGACGGCGACAACGGCCGCGTTTGACCACGTCGCAGGCGGTTGCCGCCTGTCGGTCGACGACACACACCGTATTGGTCTGACCTAAGGGCGATACGCGTCGTGCGTCAAGCCCTGTTCTGTTCATCGGTATTGATTTAGCCTTCCGCCCGGGGGCTTAACCGTCCCCGATCCCTGCGCGGAAGGGGGCGCCGAAAATGACCATTCCCCGCCCGCCGTTTTCTCCGCTGCAGATGCACGTGCATCCGCCAGTGCCGCTGTTCAAGTGGGGTTTCTCGTGATCGCGCCGCCGGTCGCCGAGGCCTCCGTCCGCCGTTCCTGGATCGACACGGCGGGCCTCGCCGGCCGTTCCCGTGGGGTCCTCGCGCTCACCATTGCGGTGATCGGTTCGGCCGTTCTGCTGGCCGTCCTGGGTGCCCTGCTGCCCCTTGATCGCCCGGCCGACCGGCCCCTGACTCCGGTCGCCGGTGTCGCCCTCGCTCTGGCCCTCGTGATCGCCGGGCAACTGGCCCGGCTGCGCTTCCGGCTCGGCCGGGGCATGGTCTCGGTCAGCTGGGGCGAGGCCGCCTTCATCATCGGCTTCATCGCGGCGCCGCCCGGCTGGCTGCCCGCGGCGACCCTGGCCGGCGCGCTGCTCGCGTGGGCGCTGCTGTCCTGGTGGGACTCGCACCGCAACCTGGCCGAGCTGGTTCACCTGGCCGCCTCGCTGAGCCTGGGCGCCACCGGGGCCACGGCGGTGGCGGTGCTGGTGGCCGGGGACGCGCCAGTGCTCAGCACCCGCATGACGGCCGGTCTGCTGGCCGGCGCCCTGACCTACCTGATCATCACGTTCGGGCTGGCCACGCTGACCCTCACCCTGCACCGGGACGCCCCGGCCCGGCAGATCCTGCTCCGGGCCTCGTACGCGAAGATCCCGATGTTCGTCGGCAACGTGGTGGTCGGCCTGGCCGCGGTGCACGCGCTCGTCGACGGCCCGCTGTGGCTGCTCGCGTTCGCGCCCGGGCTCTGGCTGCTGCAACGCACCTACCGCTTCCACCTGCGGGCGGAGGAAGAACGCCGCATGTGGGAGTCGTTCTCGGCCGCCACGGCGACCCTGCCCGGCGGCACCGAGGCCGAGGTCGCGCAGGCCGGCCTGACCGCCGCCTTGGACGTGTTCGGCGCCCGCCGCGTCGAGATCGAGGTGCGCGGCCGCGACGGCGAGCACCGCTACGCCCAGGACGGCCCCGGCCTCGACAACGCCGTCGCCGGTCTGCCCGGCCCGGCGATCACCCGGACGATGACCGTGGCCGGCGACCCGGTCGGCGAGCTGACCGTCTGGCTGTCCGGCCCCACCCTGCCCGCCCCGCGCGACGAGGCCGCCATCTCGGCCTTCGGCGACGCCCTGGCCGGCGCGCTGCACGACGCGGCCACGCGGCACCGGGTGGCCGGGCTCGAGCAGCAGATCACCCAAGACCTCACCAAGGACAGGCTGACCCGCTTGCTCAACCGCAGCACCCTGCTGACCGACGGCGACCGGCTGCTGCGGTCTTTCGACCGGCGCCGCCCGGTCGCGCTGCTGCTGCTCGACATCAACGACTTCCGCGAGGTCAACGGCACCCTGGGCCACCGCCACGGCGACGAGGTGCTGCGCCTGGTGGCCGAGCGGCTGGGCGAGCTGGCCCGCGACGGCGAGCTGGTGGCCCGCACCGGCGACGACGAGTTCGGCCTACTCATCCCGACCGTGACCGCCCTCGCCGACACCGCCGCACGGCCGGACGAACTGCCCAGCCCGCTGCCGGCCGCCCTGCGCCGGGCCCGCGAGCTGGTCGAGCACCTGATCCGGCCGATGGAGGTCTCCGGGGTGCGGCTGGCCGTCGAGGTGGCGGTGGGCGTGGCCGTCAGCCCGGCCGGCCGGGTCGACCTCGGTGAACTGATCCGCCGGGCCTCGCTGGCGCTCAACCAGGCCAAACGGCAGCAGCTGGCGGTCAGTGCCTTCGACGCCAGCCAGGACGCGGTCACCACCGACGCGCTCGCCCTGCTGGCCGACCTGCAGGACGCGCTGGCCGCCGACGACCAGATCCTGCTGCACCTGCAGCCCGCGGTCGACCTGATCACCGCCGCCCCGACCGGCGTCGAAGCGCTCGTACGCTGGAAGCACCCACGCCGCGGCCAGCTCTCACCAGGCGATTTCGTGCCGGCCGTCGAGCACTCGGCCGAGCTGCAGACGGCGTTCACCGCGCGGGTGCTCGACCTGGCCCTGGACGCGGCCGGCAGCTGGCACGCGGCCGGCGTCGACGTGCCGGTCTCGGTCAACGTCTCGGCCCGCAGCCTGCTCGACCCCACGTTCCCGGCCCAGGTCGCCGAGGCGCTGCGCCGCCACCGCGCCCCCGCCTCGTACCTGGTTCTCGAGATCACCGAGTCGGTCGCGGTCAGCCAGGAACGCATCGTCGACGAGGTACTGGCCGAGCTGCGCGACATGGGCGTGCAGCTGTCGCTGGACGACTTCGGCACCGGCTACTCGTCGCTGGCCATCGTCACCCGCGTCCCGGTCGACGAGATCAAGATCGACCGCTCCTTCGTCGACGACATGATCGAACGCCCCGCCGCCGAGGCCGTGGTCCGCGGCGCCGTCGAACTGGGCGCCCGGCTAGGTGTCCGTGTGGTGGCCGAGGGCGTCGAAACGACCGAGCAGCGGGCGGCCCTCATCGCCCTCAAGTGCCCCATCGCCCAGGGCTACCACTTCTGCAAGCCCATGCCGGCCGACAAGATCGTCCGGGCCCTGATCGCGCTGGCCGAGGCCGCCCCCGACAACATCCGCCCCCTGCGCGCCGACGACGCCTCGTAACGGCCCGCGCGCCGGCTGACCGAAGCGGAGTTCAAGGCGACCCTGGACCCGCACCCCGTCCCCGCCGGGCTGGATCAATCGCCGCCGTTCGACTTCTGGCCGTACTTCGAGGCGATCCCTGACCAGGATTTCGATGGTCACGACTTCTCGGACGGCGTGGTCGAGCACGCTTGGACGATGCCGGCCCCCGAGACCCAGCACGTGCTGGTCCGCTGCGAGACCGCGAACGTTTTCCTCGTACTGGTCCTCGACCTCCGCCACAGCCGGGTGCAGGGCCATCACCTGCTCGACCTGCGGAAGATCTACGGCCTCGGGTGACATGTGTGCCGCTACGGCCGCGACGGCTCCTCGAAGTCGTCCGGCCTGCGGTCCCAGCCGACGTTCCTGCCGTGGCGGCAACGACAACATGGTGACCGCTCAGATATAGATCCCTCGCACTGCCGGGGGCTGTTTTCATGCCTCGGAGTGGAAAAGATCGACATGTCCCGACATCGTTCGCACACTGGGGAGTGTCAGCGGGGCTGCGGGAGGTGGACCATGCCGATTTTTTACAACGACGAGGAGCGGCGCGCCTGGAACCTGGCGGAGTCGCTTGCCGAGCAGGCCGAGGAGTCGATGCGGGAGGCGGAGGACGCGCTCGAGACCTGGAAGACCGGCAAGGAGATGAACCGGCTGCGGTGCATCCGCAAGGGGATCAGCGAGTCGGACGCGGAGATCCGGTGGTCGGCCTCGACCACTGCCAAGAACGCCATCACCAACAACGGCTTTTATGTCGGGCTGGCCACCATGTACTACGGGGCCGCCTCGGCCCACTACTCTCGCGCGCTCTATCTGCGCAGCCTGGGCGGGCGGCCGATGGCGGCCTAGTTCTGCTCGTCCTCGGAGGGGGCGGGAGCCGACTGGGCCTGGGACTGCGGCGGCGCCGGCGACGAGGACGGGGCGGGTGTGGCCAGCGCCAGGCCGAGGACCGCGCCGGCACTGATCAGGCCGAGGCCGGCCAGCGAGACGGGGCGACGCTCCGACTTTTCCATGCGGCAACGGTGCCAGCGATTCCTGTGGTTCCGCTGTACGCAACCTGCGAACAAGTTGGCCTGTGTCAGGGTCACCCGTTCGGGCAGTATTAACGGATGGAGATCGCAGGCGAAACAGAGCGTAAATACGACGTGCCCACTGAGTTTCGGCTGCCCGATCTCGCCGGCAAGGCAGGGATCCGCAGCACCGACGGCGCCGAGACGCATGACCTCGACGCCATCTACTTCGACACCGACGACTTCGCCCTCATGCGTCACCGCCGCACCCTGCGGCGGCGCACCGGGGGCGGCGACGCGGGCTGGCACCTGAAGACGCCCGGCGAGGGCACCGATCGCACCGAGCATCGCCTTCCGCTCAACGGCACGCCGGACGTGGTGCCGGCCGAGCTGGTCGGCCAGGTGCGCGCGATCGTCCGGCGCGAGAGCCTGCGCCCGATCGCCCGACTGCGCACGCACCGGGTCGAGACGCCGCTGCGCGACGCTCACGGCAACACGCTCGCCCTCGTCGCGCAGGACCAGGTGATCGCCGAGACCGACGGCCGCGAGCAGCGCTGGCAAGAGGTCGAGGTCGAGCTGGTCGACGGCAGCCCCAAGCTGCTCGCCGCCGTCGAGAAGCTGCTGTTCCAGGCGGGCGCCACCCCGGCCGAGGGCCCGTCCAAGGTGTCGCGCGCGGTCGGCAACCGGCCCGCGCCGGCCGCCTCCAAGAAGCCGAAGAGTCCGGTCCTGCAGTACGTGCGTGAGCAGCGCGACGCCATCACCGGCTACGACCCGGGTGTGCGCCGGGGCGACGCCGAGGCCGTGCACAAGATGCGGGTCGGCACGCGGCGCCTGCGCAGCACCCTGAAGACGTTCAAGCGGTCCTTCCCCGAGGCGGCCGACCTCAACGACGAGCTCAAGTGGCTGGCCGACCTGCTGGGCCAGGTGCGCGACGGCCAGGTGCAGGAGGGCAAGCTGCTGGCCGGGCTGGACGAGGCGGGCGAGCAGTTCCGACCGGTGGCCGCCCGCATCCGCGAGCACCTCGACAACCAGGTGGCCGAGGGCCGCGCCGCGCTCGAAGAGGCGCTGGAGAGCGAGCGCTACCTGACCCTGCTCGACCGCATCGACCAGCTGGCCGCGCAGCAGACGGTGGAGGCGGACCCGATCCGGCGGGCCGCCAAGAGCCTGGCCAAGGCGGACGCCCTGCTCGACGAGGCGCTGGCGCACGGTGAGGACCATGAGCTGCACGACGCCCGCAAGGCCTACAAGCGGGCCCGGTACGCCGTCGAGGTCTTCCAGCCGGCGGCCGGCAAACCCGCGAAGAAGCTGGTCGACGCGCTGACCGAGCTGCAGGACGTGCTCGGCGCCCACCAGGACTCGGTCGTCGCCCGCGAGCTGCTGCACGAGCTGGGGCAGGACAGCTTCTGGTTCGGGGTGCTGTGGGCCCGGCAGGAACAGGTCGGCAAGGACACGTACGCGCAATTGCCCGTCGTCGTCGAGACGTCGCGCAAGAAGATCTTCCGCAAGTGGCTGGGCTGATTGTTCACCTGGTGGCTCGTTGAGTTGTCACCCGAACCGGGTATGCACAGTGCATGCAATCCGAGGCGGAGCAGACGCAGCACAACGGGTTCGACGACGAGCTGACGACGGGCCCCTACGACGGC
Source organism: Paractinoplanes pyxinae (assembly GCF_026626335.1). GTDB lineage: Bacteria > Actinomycetota > Actinomycetes > Mycobacteriales > Micromonosporaceae > Actinoplanes > Actinoplanes pyxinae. The sequence continues at coordinate 240,100 of NZ_JAPNTZ010000013.1, forward strand.
CCGGTCACCGAACTGGGCGGCTACCGGGTCGCCGACGACGATGACGACGACCCGGTGCTGCTCAACGCCGACGGCACCCCGGTCGACACCTGGCGCCAGGACTACCCGTACGACGAGCGGATGCCCCGCCAGGAGTACGACCACCACAAGCGCCTGCTCCAGATCGAGCTGCTGAAGCTGCAGAACTGGTGCAAGAGCACGGGTGAGCGGCTGGTCGTCCTGTTCGAGGGCCGCGACGCCGCCGGCAAAGGCGGCACGATCAAGCGCTTCATGGAACACCTGAACCCCCGGGGCGCCTCGGTGATCGCCCTCGAGAAGCCGAACGAGCGCGAGAGCACCCAGTGGTACTACCAGCGCTACATCAACCACCTGCCCTCGGCGGGTGAAATCGTGCTGTTCGACCGTTCCTGGTACAACCGGGCCGGCGTCGAGCGCGTGATGGGCTTCTGCACCCGCGCCGAATACCTCGAGTTCATGCGGCAGACCCCCGAGCTCGAGCGCATGCTGGTGCGCTCCGGTGTCCACCTGGTCAAGTTCTGGTTCTCGGTGACGCAGGGCGAGCAGCGCACCCGCTTCGCCATCCGGCAGGTCGACCCCGTACGGCAATGGAAGCTCTCGCCGAACGACCTGGCCTCGCTCGACAAGTGGGAGGACTACACCGAGGCCAAGGAGGCGATGTTCTTCTACACCGACACCGCCGACGCGCCGTGGACCGTGGTGAAGAGCAACGACAAGAAGCGGGCCCGGCTCGAGGCCATGCGGCACGTTCTCAACCGCTTCGACTACGACAACAAGGACCCCGAGATCGTCGGCACGCCCGATCCGCTGATCGTCGGGCCGGCCGCGCTCGCCGTGGAGGGCACCGAGATGTCGCCCCGGGTATTCCCGCGTCTGTAGTGATTCAAAAAGTGTTGGCGAGCACCGCCTCCGGTGGTTAACGTGGCCGTACACGTGAAGGGAGGTGGTCCGAAGTTGTATAGCAACGGGACTCGTGAGGTGGCTGTCCGCTAGCCGCTGTCCTCGACAGCTTCGTCAGTAGTACGTCGAGACCGTGTGGCAGCGGTGCGGCGAATACCAGATAGCCACCCGACCCCTGGGGATCCGGCCTTGTCCGACCGGACCGTGCATACGTGTGCGGAAGTCCCCAGGGGTCGCTTCTATCTCCGGGGGTGCTCGTGCGCGAACTGGTCGTGCTCGGCACGGCGAGTCAGGTGCCCACGCGGTATCGCAATCACAACGGCTACCTGCTGCGCTGGGACGACGAGGTGATCCTGTTCGACCCGGGCGAGGGCACCCAGCGCCAGATGCTGATGGCCGGCCTCGCGGTCACCCCGATCAAGCGCATCTGCATCACCCACTTCCACGGCGATCACAGCCTGGGCCTGCCCGGCATCCTGCAGCGCATCTCGCTCGACAAGGTGCCGCACCCGGTCACGGTCCACTACCCCGGCGCCGGCCAGCAGTTCTACGACAGGTTGCGGCACGCCACCAGCTACTGGGACAACGCCGAGATCGTGGCTTCGCCCCTCTCCGGCGCGCGCTGCGTCGTCGAGACCCCGGCGGGGCGGCTCACGGCGCTGCCACTGTGGCACTCCCTTCCCACGTACGGGTATCGGCTCGACGAACCGTCGGGGCGCCGCATGGTCCCGTCCCGGCTGGCCGAGCACGGCATCAGCGGCCCGGCGGTCGGCGAGTTGCAGAAGGCGGGCCGCCTCGGCGACGTGACCCTCGATCAAGTGAGCGTCGAGAAGCCCGGCCAGAGCTTCGCTTTCATCATGGACACGGGCCTGTGCGACAGCGTGTTCGAGCTGGCGGCCGGCGTCGACCTGCTGGTCATCGAGTCGACGTTCCTGACCGAGGACGCGGAGATGGCGGCCCTGGTCGGGCACCTGACCGCGGCTCAGGCCGGCGCGGTGGCGCACGAGTCCGGCGTACGGAAACTGGTTCTGACCCACTTCTCGCAGCGCTATCAGGATCCGTCGCGCTTCCTGGAAGAGGCCCGGCAGTCGTTCGCCGGTGAGATCGTCGTCGCCGAAGACCTGGGCCGAGTGCCGGTGCCACCACGACGCGGCGCTACGGTCGGGTGATGCGCGTTTCCCTGCGTACGGCGGAAGAAGTTGATCTCATGGCCGTCGGCTCGGTGCATCAGCGGTCACGGGTGGCGGCCTATGCGGGCATTCTGTCGCCCGAGACGCTGGAGTTGCGGACGGCCGAGGCGTTCGGCGAGTGGTGGACCGAGCGGTACCGCTGGGAGAGGGACACCCACGTGCTGACCGTGGCCCTCTCGGAAGGCGACGTTGTCGGGTTCACCTACGTCGGGCCGTCGGAGACGCCGGACGCGGCCGAGCTGTACGCGATCCACGTCTCGCCGTCGCTGGTCGGAGCGGGCGTCGGGCGGCTGCTGATGGTGGACGCGCTCGAGAAGCTGGCGGCGATCGGCGGCTCGCGGGCGGTGCTGTGGGTCTTGAAGGACAACACGCGGGCGCGGCGCTTCTACGAGGCGGGCGGCTGGGTCGCCGATGGCGCCGAGCGCAACGAGCCGGTGAACGGGGAGCCGGTCGACCAGCTCCGGTACTCGTTGACCTGGCCCGGCTCGGTGAGCTCTGGGCTGGGCGGGAGCGCGAGACCTTGATGGAACGGGGGAACCTGTGGTCTCGCACTCCCGCCAACCTTCCCGCCCGAACCGGGGGCGCGTCTGGCCGGAGACGCTGGACCGGCGGAGGCATGCCGGTCCTTGCTTTCGGTTCGAGGGCGGGTCCTGCAGGCGGGAGATCGCGACGCTGGCGGGGCGCAGCGGACTCCTCGCCGGACGACGCCGGCCCGGGCCGGGTAGCCATGGCCTGCCGGGGGAGGTCAAGCTGACGGGCGACGTCGGTGGTCGTTTTGAGTTATGAGAAGTAGCCGCGGTTGGGCGACGGCGGCCGGTAGTCGTCGGGGCCGCGCATCGACCGGATGCTGTTCAGGTCATGCCGTACGGTCCACGCCTCCCGCCACGGCCGGCGCGACGCTATGTCGGCCCGCTGGGCGAGACGACGGGGCGCACACGGCCAGCGCCATCCACACCAGACACAGTTGCCGTCGGCGCCGGCTCCGGCGTGCCGGCCGAGCATCTGCTGGGCGTCCCGCCAGAGCAGCCGGTCCACAATGTCGGCCGGTGCCGCCTGGTCCGCGATGACCATTCCCCTGCCCTTCCGTCGGCTTCGTGGGTGTCGGTCGTCATACGTCCGTCACGACCCATACAACAGCGCACCGCCATCCCCCCAGCGGACACTCTGTGCGACTGTCGCGACCCAGCGTGACTGCCCCTGTTCGCCGTGGGCGGACGCCGCACGGGCATCGATGCAGCTCGGGCCCGCGTTGAAGCGTCCATGGATACCGAACACACGGGTGTCGAATCACAGGCGCTCGATGCCTACAGCCGTGTGGTGACCGGCGTCGCCACCAGCCTGCTGCCGTCGGTCGCGGCCCTTTCCGTGCGGACGTCGCGCGGCCAGGGCGCCGGCTCGGCGGTCACCTTCACCGACGACGGATTCCTGCTCACCAACGCTCACGTGGTCGCCGGCGCGACCGGCGGCACGGCCGACTTCGCCGACGGCACCGAAACCCGCTTCGACGTGGTCGGCGCGGACCCCCTCTCCGACCTCGCGGTGGTGCGGGTGCACAACCCGGGCGCGCCCGCGGCCCCGCTCGGCAACGCCGACGACCTCAAGATCGGCCAGCTCGTCGTGGCCGTGGGCAACCCGATGGGTCTCGCCGGCTCCGTCACGGCCGGGGTCGTCTCCGGCCTGGGCCGCTCGCTGCCGGCCCGCGACGGCCGCCGCGTCCGCATCATCGACAACGTCATCCAGACCGACGCCGCCCTCAACCCGGGGAACTCCGGCGGGGCGCTGGCCGACTCCACCGGCACCGTGGTCGGCATCAACACGGCCGTGGCCGGCTACGGCCTGGGCCTGGCCGTGCCGATCAACGCGACCACCCGCTCCATCATCGGCGAGCTGGTCGCCAACGGCCGCGTCCGCCGGGCGTGGCTGGGCGTGGCCGGGGTTCCGGCGCCGCTGCCGCCCGCGCTGGCCGACCGGCTGGGCCAGAAGCTGGGCCTCCGGGTGGTCGAGGTGGTGCCGGGCAGCCCGGCCGGCAAGGCCGGCATCTACCTGGGCGACATCATCATCACGGCCGGGGGTCAGCCGACCACGACTGTGCAGGCTTTGCAGCGGCTCATGCTCGGCCCGGCCATCGGCGCCGACCTGCCGATGACCCTGCTGCGCAAGAACGCTCTGGTCGACGTCGTCACCGTGCCCGCCGAAATGAACTGACCTTCCACCGCCCGGCTGGCTCCTCCCCCGGCCGGGTGGCGCGCGGACCGGCTTTGCCGAGCCGGTCCGCGCGCATTTTCTTTCGTGCCGCGAGTTGTCCACAGGGCTGGGATCGGGCCGGGCCTCCGGGCTCGCTGTGCCCTAGGTTGGGCTGGTGACTTCGAAGCTGAGCCGAAGCGTCGTGATGCTGCTGGCCGCCCTGGCGGCGGTCGCGCTCGTGGCCGGGCCCGCAGTGGCCCAGGCGCCCGAGCGGCTGGCCACCCAGGTGACTGATCCGGGCGGCGTCCTGAGCGACCGCGCCGGCGTCGACGCGGCTCTGGCCGAGATGCAAGACAGCACCGGCATCCAGCTGTTCGTGGTCCTGGTCGACTCGTTCGACGGCACCCCGGCCCAGCAGTGGACCGACGAGACGGCCCGGCTCAGCGACCTCGGCAACCGCGACGCGTTGCTGGCCGTTGCGGTCACCGATCGCGCGTACGCCTATTCGTTCCCGGAGGACTCGCGGATCAGCGACCGCGAGCTGGCCGACGTCGCCGCGAACAACATCGAACCGGCGCTCAGCCGCAGCGACTGGTCCGGCGCGGTGATCGCGGGCGCGCAGGGCTACACCGACGCCGCCACCGGCTCCAGCAACTTCGGCTGGATCTTCCTGGTGCTCGGCATCATCGTCGTGATCGTGCTGGCCTGGATGTGGCTGCGCAAACGCCGGGCGGTGGCGCACACCGCACCCGCCGGCGCTCCCGCGGCCCCCGCCGGCCCCACTGCCGAAGAGCTCACCGCCAGGGCAAACGCGCTGCTCATCGAGCTCGACGACGACCTGCGAGCCGGCGAACGCGAGCTGGCCCTGGCCGTCGCCCAGTACGGCCCCGAGGCCACCGCCCCCTTCCAGGCCGCCCTCGAATCCTCCCGGCAGGACGTGGCCGAGGCCTTCCGCCTGCGCATGACGCTCGACGAGGTGCCCGCCCCCGACGCCACCCAGCGACGCGACACGCTGACCCAAATCATCTCGCTGTGCGAGGCGGCCGACGCCCGCCTCGACGCCGAGTCCGAAGCCTTCGACCGCCTGCGCGACCTGGAAGGCCGAGCCGCCGAGGCCGCCACCGAAATCGACCAGCGCCGTGCCACCATCGAGGCCGCGCTGCCCGCCACGGAAGCGACGCTCAAACAGCTGACGGCCACCTACTCCGGCAGCACGGTCACCGCCATAGCCACCAACGTCGACCAGGCCCGCGAACGCCTGACCTTCGCCGCCACCGCTTTGACCAACGCCCGGCATGCCCTGACCAGCGCAACCCACCCGACCCCCGGTGCCACCCCGGCCGCCCCACCTCCTGGCACGGGCGCAGGGCCTGCCACGGGCGCCGGTGCCGGGCCTGACGCTGGTGCAGGTGCCGGGCCTGACGCTGGTGCGGGGCCTGGCGCGGGCGCAGGTGCCGGGCCTGACGCGGGCGTGGGATCTGGCGCTGGCGCGGCGCCTGGCGCGGGCGCGGGACCTGGCGCTGGTGTCCGGCCCGGCGTGGGCGCGGGCGTGCCCGGTGGTGACCGGGCCGAGGCCGCGCTGGCCGTCCGGGCCGCCGAGCAGGCTGTGGACCAGGCCGACCAGCTGGTGGCCGCCGTGGCCCGGGCTGCCGCCGACCTGCCCGCCGCCCGATCCGCGGCCGACGCCTTGATCAACGAGATCACCGGCGAGATCGCCGCCGGCCGAGCCGCCCTGACCGGCAACACCGTCGCCCCCGCCGGCTTGACCGCCGCCATCACCGGCGGCGAACAGGCCTTGGCCGAGGTGCGCGCCGCGTTCTCCGCCGAGCGACCCGACCCGGTCGACGCCGTGGCCCGGCTGCAGACCGCCGACGCCGCCCTCGACGCCGCCCTGGCCGAGGCGAGAGACGTCGCCGAACGCCTGGCCCACGACCGCAGCCTCCTGTCCCAGGAACTTCCGGTCGCCCGCGCCGAGGTAGCCGCGGCCAACGACTTCATCACCACCCGCCGCGGCGCCGTCCGCTCCGAGGCCCGGGCCACCCTCTCCGAGGCCGTACGCCACTTGTCGGTAGCCGAAAGCGTCGCCACCACAGACCCCGCCACGGCCTTGGCCGAGGCCCGCCAGGCCCGCCAGCTGGCCGCCAACGCCGCCCGCTCCGCCAACCTGGACGTCCAACGCTGGGGCGGCGGCCCCGGCTACGGCGGCGGCTGGGGCGGCGGCCGCGGCTCCCAGGGCGGCTTCGACGCAGGCGCCTTCGCCGGCGCCGTCCTAGGCGGCATCCTCTCCGGCGGCGCCCGCTCCGGCGGCTACCACGGCGGCGGCTTCGGCGGCAGCGCCTCCCGAGGCCGCCGCACAAGCGGCGGCGGAGGCGGAGGCGGCCGCAGAGGAGGAGGCGGCCGCTTCTGACCCACTCCCCCTAAACGCCAGACTCGTCGCAGACGCCAAAGCGAGCCCACCACGCACCGCGCGACCATGCCCGTTTCGCGTGACCACCAGCGTGGACGGCCAACTCGCCGTCAACCCGACGCGCACCCGTCGACGCGAGGCCATGAACGCAACACTCGGCCGCGTTCGCAAGGGCACGGCCACGAGCCCAAAGCGCGGCCACGAATGCGCCGCGAGCCGCAGGCGCCGAGACCGTATACGCAGGCCCGCGCCACTAGTCGCAAGGGCGCGGCCGTGATCAAAAGGTGCCACAGTGAGGGCGACGCGAGGCAAGAACGCTTGGGCGTGAGCGCGCCACGAGGCGTGAGCGCGAGGCGTGGGCATCGGCGTGAGCGCGACGCGAGGGCGAGGCGAGGGCGTGAGCGCGACGCGACGCGTGAGCGCCACGCGACGCGTGAGCGCCACGCGAGGGTGGGCGTGAGCGAGGCATGGGCGTGAGCGCGACGCGAGGGCGAGGCGAGGGCGTGAGCGCGACGCGAGGGTGGGCGTGAGCGAGGCATGGGCATGGGCGTGAGCACGACGCGAGGCGTGGCCGTGAGCACGACGCGAGGTGCAGACGTCCAGGCGTGAGCGCGAGGCGAGGCCATGAGCGCAACGCGAGGCGCAGACGCTCAGGCGTGGCCGTGAGTGCGAAGCGTGGCGGTGGGTTTGAGCGTGGCAGAGGCGACGCATCGTCCTGGAACAGTCCTGAAGGTCACGCCGGAATGGGCGGCTGGGACGCTTGAGGGTGTTTGCGAGGGATTCGTTGCGATTGGCACGGCGGAGTGCGATGCCTGAGCGTGGTGGGTGGTTGCCGGCGAGGGTTCGCGACTCGGCGGAAGATGCTCTTCGTGAGCGCCGACGGAGGGCGTGTCGGGAACCGCGGTCGAGGCTGGGGCTTTGCGCTTGGCTCAGCGGGAAGGGTCGGAGACCTCGATCACGCGGGTGGTGGGTGCGGCGTCGCCCAGTTGGGCTCGTAGGGCCAGGCGGTCGGGGTCGGCCATGAAGGCTTCGTAGCCGGCGCGGGACTCGAAGCGGATCGTGTGGACCTCGGCTTGGGCGTCCGTGCTGTAGAGGCGGGACTCGAGTGCACCGCCGTGCCGGGACAGCATTGCCAGGACGGCGTCCTCGTAGCGCCTGCCTTCGGCGGCGTGGGAAGGCGACATGTCCACGATGGCTACCAGCAGGAGACTGCCCGCTTCGCTGCGCTCGACCATGCCGCGAAGTATCGCACCGCCACGCAGCCAGGCATCTCATGATCGGCAGCGGAGGTAGCGCCGAGCGGTCTTGAGACGCTAGTGGGCGACCCATCCAGCGAGAGCGCCGCGATGGACGGCAGATGAACGTCGCAGCCTGCCAGTAAGGGCCGAAGCCCGTAGCCGACCGCCCGGAGCAGCAAGCCCGACCACCCCGCAGAGGGGCCGGTGACCGCAAGCGGCACGGTGCGAACGCATGACCCACCACCCAGGCCCGCCCGGGTGACGAAACGGCCCACCTCCGCCACCGCGCGGCAGCCAGACCACCAACCCGCACGGGTCTACGCGCCGCACCTCCCGATCAGAGAAGCGCCGATCACCGCCCTAGAGCGAGGTGAAACCCCGCAAGGACGGGGCCGAGGGTGACCATGCAGGGCGTATCGCCTTTCAGCCCAGCATGGTCACCCTCGGCCCCGGCCGTCCCAGCGCAAGAAAGCCCAACCCGCTCACAGCAAGAAAGACTAAACCGCAGCAAGCAAAGCTCAGGACAGATGAGCCAGCAGATCCTGCCGAGTCAAAACCCCGGCCGGCTTCCCGTCGATCAGCACCATCGCGGCGTCGGACTTCTCGAGCAGGGACACGGCCTCGCTGACCGGCTGCCCACCACCGATCATCGGGAGCGGCTCGGCCATGTGGCGCTCTATCGTGTCGTGCAGGTGGGCCTGCCCCGTGAACAGCGCGTCCAGCAGCGCCTTCTCGGCTATCGACCCGGCCACCTCACCCGTCACGACCGGCGGCTCTGCCTTCAGCACCGGGAGCTGCGACACCCCGTACTCGCGCATGTAGTCGATCGCGTCGCGGACTGTTTCGGTCGGGTGGACGTGGATCAGGGGCGGCATCGTTCCGCCCTTGCCTTCGAGGGCGTCGGCCACCGTCGGCGCGCCCTCGACCGTACGCAGGAAGCCGTAGCGCGCCATCCAGTCGTCGTTGAAGATCTTCGACAGGTAGCCGCGGCCTCCGTCCGGCAACAGCACCACGACGACGTCGCCCGGGTCGGCTCGGCGGGCCACCTCGAGCGCGGCCACGACGGCCATGCCGCAGGAGCCGCCCACCAGCAGTCCTTCCTCGCGGGCCAGGCGGCGGGTCATCTCGAAGGAGTCGGAGTCGGAGACCTCGATGATCTCGTCGCAGACTTCCCGGTCGTACGTGGTGGGCCAGAAGTCCTCGCCCACGCCCTCGACCAGGTACGGACGCCCCGTTCCGCCTGAGTAGACCGACCCTTCCGGGTCGGCCCCGATCACTCGTACGCCGGAACCTTGCTCTTTCAGATAGCGCCCGACCCCGGTGATCGTGCCGCCTGTGCCCACCCCGGCCACGAAGTGCGTGATCCGCCCGTCCGTCTGCTTCCACAGCTCGGGACCGGTCTCTTCGTAGTGGGAGCGGGGGTTCGCGGCGTTGCTGTACTGGTCGGGCTTCCACGCGCCGGGCACTTCGCGGGCCAGGCGGTCGGAGACGTTGTAGTAGGAGCGCGGGTCTTCGGGGGCGACCGCGGTCGGGCAGACCACCACGTCGGCCCCGTACGCCTTCAGCACGTTCCTTTTGTCTTCGCTGACCTTGTCGGGGCAGACGAAGATGCACTTGTAGCCTCGTTGCTGCGCGACGAGGGCCAGCCCCACACCCGTGTTTCCGCTGGTGGGCTCCACGATGGTGCCGCCCGGCTGGAGCAGCCCGTCGCGTTCGGCGTCGAGGACCATCCGCATGGCGATCCGGTCTTTGACCGAGCCGCCCGGGTTGAAGTATTCGACCTTGGCCAGCACGGTGGCGGCGATGCCCTCGGTGACCTTGTTCAGCTTGACCAGGGGGGTGTCCCCGATGATGTCGACGACGTTGTCGTAATAGCGCACACCTCAGACTACGACTATGCGGTCCTGCTGCCGCTCCCACTCCAGGAAGCGCTGGGTCTCGGCCAGCACCGCGCCGGCCAGCCAGGCCACCATCACGGCGTCGTCGGCCAGGCCGAACACCGTGAGGAAGAGCTCGGGGATGAAGTCGACCGGCGAGACGACGTACGCCGTGGCCGCGGCCATCATGGCCAGGCGCAGCCCGCCGTCGTACTGGCCCTTCGTGGTCGCCTTCATCATGCGCGGGATCGCCGCGATGCGGGTGGAGAGGGACGGGCCACCGCGGGCCCCGGACATCAGGGCCTTGGCGAGCGCGCCGAAGGCCGCCGTCCGTTTCAGGGTCTTCGCCATGCCGTTCTCCTTCCGGTCATACCAGCATGACTTGCGCCCGCCATGATTGCCTGTCGCAGCCGCGCGATAACCTCGAATTCCCCACTGTTACCGATCTCGAGGACCGCGAGCGACAGCGAGGGAGCCTGTGAGCACCATTCAGATCTCTGCCCAGGACTGGCGCCGGATCAAACTGGCCGGTCAGATTCTCGGCGGCGTGACGGGCGCCCTGGCCACGGTGACCGCCCTCTCGGCCGGTCTGCTGCTGCGGCAGGCGGCGGACGCCCGCCGGATCATCCCGATGGCCGAGGCGCCGCCTCCGCGCGGTGACGGCCTGTACGGCGGGAAGTTCGGCGGCCGGGCGATCAGCATGGTCATTCTGGGTGATTCGACGGCCGCCGGGTACGGCGTGCACCGGCCCCGGGAGACGCCGGGCGCGCTGCTGGCCACCGGCGTGTCGCGCCGCCTGCACCGGCCGGTCCGCCTGCACCGGCTGGCCGTGGTCGGGTCGATGTCGTCCGGCCTGCCCTACCAGGTCGACGCCGCCCTCGAGCACGCGCCGGACGTGGCGATCATCCTGATCGGCGGCAACGACGTCACGCACGCCTCGGGCCGCTCCTCGGCCGTGCACCATCTGGGCGAGGCGGTGCGCCGCCTGCGCGAGGCCGGCTGCCGGGTGGTCGTCGGCACCTGCCCGGACATCGGCGCCATCCAGCCGATCAAGCCGCCGCTGCGCTGGCTGGCCCGCAAGTGGAGCCGTGACCTGGCCGCGGCGCAGACGGTCGCGGTGGTCGCGGCGGGCGGTCGTACGGTGTCGATCGGCGGCCTGCTCGGGCCGATGTTCGAGGCCGACCCGGTGCGCATGTTCAGCTCCGACCACTTCCACCCGTCGGCCGAGGGGTACGCCCGGGCCGCCGCAGTGGTGCTCCCGACCCTGCTGGCCGCCCTCGGTGAGGACGACCGCGCGGTTCTGACCGGCGGCGAGGGGGTACGCAGTCTGGAGGAGGCCGCGCAAGAGGCCGTCCAGGCGCCGGGCACCGAGGTCAGTGCGGCCGGGCGGTGGGCGGTGCTGCGCCGGCATCCGTGGTTCGGCGAGCCGCGCTCGTGGTTCGGGCACCGTTCGGCGCCGGCGGCCCCCGGGGCGGAGGGGCAGTCCGTTCCCGGCGGCCGGTCGGCCTCGAGCGCCGTAGGGTGGACACCGGAGGATCAACAGCATGCTTCGTGACGGCAGCGTCGCCGGGGAAGTAGGCGGCAGCATCGCCCGGATAGCAGGCGGCACCGTCGCCGGGGAAGCCCGGAATGCAGGCGGCGCCGTCGCCGGGGAAGCAGGCGGCACCGTCGCCGAAAAGGCAGACGCTGGGAGGCGAGTGGGATGGCTGGTCTGAACGCACGGATCGGTAAAGCGGCGGCCACCGGTCTGCTCGCCGGCACGGTGGGCGGCGCGGCCCTGCTGGTCGGCGAGATTCTCGCGGCCAAGGCCCGCCGTTACGCGAAGCCGACCATGGGCCTGGCCTTGCGCACGTCCATGGGCCGGGTCTCGGCTCCGCCCCTGCGTCTCGTGCTGCTGGGTGATTCGGCGGCGATCGGCGTGGGTGTGGAGTGGCTGAGCGAGACGGTCGGCGGTCACCTGGCCCGGCTGCTGGCCGAGGGCAACGCCGACGTCGGCGAGCGGCACGTGCTGCTGTCCAGCGTCGGTGTGGCCGGTTCCCGCTCGTCCGACCTGGGCACCCAGGTGGCGCGGGCGCTGCTGGGCGAGCGTCCCGACGTCGCCGTGGTGCTGATCGGCGCCCACGACGCGACCAGCCTGCGCAGCCCCGAGGAGTCGGCGGCCCAGCTGGGCACGGCCGTGCGTCGCTTGCGCGAGGCGGGCGTACGGGTCGTCGTGGGCACCTGCCCCGACCTGGGCGCGCTGCGGGCGATCGCCCCGCCGCTGCGGCAGGTCGCCGGCGTGCTCGGGCGGCGCATGGCGAAGGCTCAGGCCAAGGCGGTCGTCGCGGCCGGTGGTTCCGTCGTGCACCTGGCTGACGAGACGGGCGCCGTGTTCCGGGCCGACGCGGGCACCCTCTGCTACGACGGCTTCCACCCGTCGGCCGACGGCTACCGGGTGTGGGCGCACGCCCTGTACCCGGCTGTCGTGAAGGCGGCTATGACGCCCGCGGGCTGAGGGCAATGACGTTTTCGTAGTCGAACATGACTTGTGTGTGACGAAGTTGTACTTCCGGCTAAGTTACCGGCCAGTTAAATTGGGCGCATGCCGGAAGCTGTCATCGTCGCCACCGCTCGATCCCCCATCGGCCGTGCAGCCAAGGGATCTCTGAGGGACCTGCGTCCCGACGACCTCGCCACCACCATCGTCGACGCCGCGCTGAGCAAGGTGCCGCAGCTCGACCGCACCCTGATCGAGGACCTGTACCTCGGCTGCGGGCTGCCCGGTGGTGAGCAGGGTTTCAACATGGCCCGCGTGGTCGCCACCCAGCTCGGACTGGACGGGCTGCCGGGCGCGACCGTCACCCGCTACTGCTCGTCCTCGCTGCAGACCACCCGCATGGCGTTCCACGCGATCAAGGCCGGCGAGGGCGACATCTTCGTCTCGGCCGGTGTCGAGACCGTTTCGCGGTACGCGCGGGGCAGCTCCGACGGTCTGCCGTCCGAGGCGCAGAAGCTGGTCGGCGGCGGCTGGGAGAACCCGAAGTTCGACGAGGCCCGCGCCCGTACCGCGAAGTTCGCCGAGGGCGGCCAGACCTGGACCGACCCGCGCGAGTTCAACGGGCTGCCCGACGTCTACATCGCGATGGGGCAGACCGCCGAGAACCTGGCCCAGATCAAGGGGGTCAGCCGCCAGGAGATGGACGAGTTCGGCGTACGCAGTCAGAACTTGGCCGAGAAGGCCATCGCCAACGGCTTCTGGGCCCGCGAGATCACTCCGGTGACGCTGCCCGACGGCACTGTCGTGTCGCAGGACGACGGCCCCCGGCCGGGTGTCACGCTGGAGGCGGTGTCGCAGCTCAAGCCCGTGTTCCGCCCGGACGGCCGGGTCACCGCGGGCAACTGCTGCCCGCTCAACGACGGCGCCGCCGCCGTGGTGATCATGAGCGACACCAAGGCCCGCGAGCTGGGGATCACGCCGCTGGCCCGGATCATCTCGACCGGCGTGACCGCGCTCAGCCCCGAGATCATGGGCCTGGGTCCGGTCGAGGCGTCGAAGCAGGCGCTCAAGCGGGCCGGCATGAGCATCGGCGACATCGACCTGGTCGAGATCAACGAGGCCTTCGCGGCCCAGGTGATCCCGTCGTACCAGGACCTGGGCATCCCGATCGAGAAGCTGAACGTCAACGGCGGCGCGATCGCCATCGGGCACCCGTTCGGCTCGACCGGCGCCCGGATGACCGGCACGCTGCTCAACTCGCTCGACTGGCACGACAAGAGCATCGGTCTCGAGACGATGTGCGTCGGCGGCGGTCAGGGCATGGCGCTGATCATCGAGCGGCTGAGCTAGCCGCCCTCGGGTTCCCGCCGGGTCCGGTCTGCCACGAGCGGCCGGGCTCGGCGGAGTCATTTTTCCCCAGCCGGCGCCAGGCGGGGAAGGGCGGCGGGCTACCTGCGGTCGAGGTTGTGGCGCAGGTCGTCGACGGCGGCGGCCGCCTCGTCGAGCGCCGCGTCGGACGGGCCGGCCGCGAGCAGATCGTCGGCCATCACCCGCAGCTGGTCGGGCAGGATCATGTCGTGCTCGCGGGGCACGGGCCGGCGCGGGTGCCCCTCGGCGTCGGCGCCCAGGTCGGCCAGCAGCTGCACCAGCGCGTACGTCCGGTCGTTGCGGCCGTCGACCTGCCAGCGCGGCTGTTCCCAGTAGCGCACCTGGTTGAGCAGGCGGTCGATGGACGTCGCGAAATCGGTCACGGTCACCAGCGTAGAGAGCAGCGCCCGGACCACCTCGCGGTGGCCCGGGCGCTGAACGTCAGGCGCTGCTAGTCGTCGCCGCCTTGCAGGAAGCTGAGCAGGCGCAGGATCTCGATGTAGAGCCAGACCAGGCTGACCAGGATGCCGAACGCGGCCACCCAGGAGTAGCGCTGGGGCAGGCCCATGCGGACGCCCTCTTCGACCTCGTTGAAGCTGAGGATGAAGCTGAGCGCGGCCACCACGATGCAGACGATGCTGAAGATGTAGCCGAGCGGGCCGTTGTCACGCAGGCCGGTGTTGAAGCCGAACAGCGCCAGCACCAGGTTGATCAGGATGACCGCGAACAGGCCGCCCATCACGATGATCATGCCGCGCTGGAACTTCGGCGTGGCTCGGATGACCTTGGCCTTGTAGAGGAACGCCGTCAGGAAGAAGACGCCGAAGGTGGCGACCACCGCCTGGAGCACGACGCCCTGATAGCCGGCGATCACCGTGAAGACCTTGGACGCCATGCCCACGAAGACGCCCTCGACCACCGCGTAGGCGACGATCAGGGCGGGGTTGGCGACCCGCATGAACGAGATGACCAGGCCCAGGACCAGGCCGATGACCGCGGCGCCGATCCAGGCGACGCTGGTGGCCGAGGCGGGGATCACGTTCCAGGCGACCACGGCCGAGACGCCGGTGATGCCGAGCAGGGTGACCGTCTTGACGACGACGTCGTCGACCGTCATGGGCCGGACGGCGGGCGGAGCGGCGGGGTAATCCGACGCGCCGGGATACGGCTGACCGTAACCCGGGGCGGCACCGGCGGGACCGTAGGCCCCGTACCCGGCCGTACGCTCCCGCTCGGCCGCCTGGCCGAGGCGCGAGAGCACCGGGTTGGAAGTCTTCACTGTGTCCAGCCTCCCTTTGAGGTTGAGGCACGTTGACGTGCCCTACCAGCGTACGGGGTGCGGCTGATCAAGAAAGCCTCGGAATGCTGTGAACAGGCTGAATGTAAGACTGTCGAAGCGAAACGGGGGCCGTAACAGGACAAGTGCCCGGGGCGGGTCTCGAACCCGCACGCCTGCGTGAGGCAGCCGCTTTTAAGGCGGCCGTGTCTGCCGTTCCACCACCCGGGCGGGCCTGGGGCGTTACCGTACGCGGCAACGCTCCCAGGACACCTTATAAGCCCGGGGCCGTCTCAGCGTGACCCGGCACCGACCTTGTCCCGGCCGGGCTGGGCCGGCACCGGCGGGGTCACCTCGGTGAAGTCCTCACGCGGGGCGTGCAGCTGGTTGAGGGCCACCGTCTCGCGCTGGAACAGCATGGCCAGCGTCCAGTCGGCGACCACCCGGGCCTTGCGGTGGAAGGACGGGATGTGGCTCACGTGGTACGAGCGGTGCATGAACCACGCGGGCCAGCCCTTGACCTTGATGCCGTAGACGTGCGCGACACCCTTGCCCAGGCCGAGGCCGGCCACGCTGCCGATGTACTTGTGCTTGTACTCCTTGGGCTCGCCGCCCAGGATGACCTGCCGGATGTTGTCGGCCAGCACCCGGGCCTGCCGCACCGCGTGCTGGGCGCTCGGCGAGCACCAGCCACCGGGGTTGGTCAGGTCGGGCACCTGGGCGCTGTCGCCGGCGCTCCACGCGCCGTCGAGCACGTTGCCGTCGCTGTCGGCCACCTGCAGGGTGGGCAGGCAGTTGACGTGGCCCTTGGGGCCGCGCGGCAGGTCGGTCTGGTCGAGCATGGGCGACGGCTTGACGCCGGCCGTCCAGACCAGGGTCTCGGCCCGGAACTTGTCGCCGTCGGAGAGGACGATCTCGCCGTCGACGCACGAGTTGAGGAACGTGTCGAGACGCAGCGAGATGCCGCGCTTGTCGAGCTCCCGTGCGGCGTACGCGCCCATCTTGGGCCCGACCTCGGGCAGGATCCGGTTGGTCGCCTCGACCAGGATGAACTTGATCTCGTTCTTGTCCAGCTCGGGGTAGTACTTCAGGGCGTCGCGGACGACGTCCTCCATCTCGGCCAGGGCTTCGATGCCCGCGAAGCCGCCGCCGACGAACACGAACGTCAGGGCCGCGGCACGCACCTCGGGGTCGGGCGTGACGGCCGCGACGTCGAGCTGGTCGAGGATGTGGTTACGCAGGTAGATGGCCTCACCGATGGTCTTGAGGCCGATGCCGCGCTCGCTCAGGCCGGGGATCGGCAGCGTACGCGAGACCGAGCCCGGGGCCACGATGATGTGGTCGTAGCTCATCTCGGTGGCCGGGCCCTCGATGGGCTGGATGGTCACCGTCTTGCGTGCGTGCTCCACCTTGGTGACCTCACCGGCCACCACGCGACACTTCTTGAGCTCGCGGCGGAGCGGCACGACGCTGTGCCGCGGGGAGATGTTGCCGGCCGCCGCCTCGGGGAGGAACGGCTGGTACGTCATGTGCGGCTGCGGGTCGATGACGACGACCTCGGCCCGGCGCCGGTTGAGCTTCTTCGACAGGCGCAGGGCGGCGTAAAGACCGACGTGCCCTGCACCGACGACGACGATGCGCTGCGGATTCACTCTCGCATTCTCGCGCGTTACGGCGTCCCGCGCCTCCTGGTGTGATATACGCCAAGTCGTTTTGTCAAGTGCTGTGACACACTAATTACGGGGACATTTCACGGTCTATGAACAAGCCGTGCTATGAGCAGCGTGGCGGCGGCGGCACCAGCCAATCCGACGAGGGTGGCCACCAGGAAAGGGCCCCCTGCGAGCTGCGCGCTGAGGGCCAGAACGAGCACCGTCAGCACGGCCGAGACGAGGATCACGGCCAGCGCGCGGGCGATCCAGAGCCCCGGCACGTCGATGTTGACCACCGCGTCGTACGGCAGGACGGCCGCGAGAGCCGTGAGCGAATGCCCCAGGTAGAGCGCGGACGCGATGGCCAGCACCCGCCACAGCTCAACCGGCGAGTCGCGGAAGGCCGTGTCGAGCACCCATCCGGCGATCACGGTCAGCGCGGCGAAGGTGGCGCCGCGCCCCCGGGGAGCGAAGGCCGGGTAGAGAGCGACCGCCACCAGCGGCACCGAGTACTGCGTGCCGAACAGCTCGATCGGCCAGGCCACCGACATCGCGACTATCCCGCAGACGCCGATCGCACAGCGCACCAGGAACGGCAGCGCGGTGGCCCGGGTCAACGCCTGCCGCGCGTTCCCGGCCCGGCGGGTGATCATCGCGAACATCAGCGCCCCCTCGGGGCCGAGGCCAGGCGGGAGACGTCGCGCAGCACCAGGTCGAGGCTGCCCGCGCCGGCCCAGCCGACCACCGGGACGCCGTGCTCGCGCAGCCGGCCCAGCACGTTGCCCCGCTCGAGCTGCCACAACCGGGTGGCCAGCGGCGTCCACGGGCCGCGCACCTCGGGCGCCGCGCCGGCCGGGAGCGTGTCCACCGCCACCACGTACCGGCCGAACTGGGCCAGCGAGGCGAGCATGTCGGCCGAGCGGGGGTCGATCAGCGGGGTGAGCACCATGACCAGGGCGTCCGACGACACGTGGTGGGCGCCGAAGTCGTGCTCGTGCTCCATCGGGTCGGCCCGCACGTCGAGCAGCCACTCGAGCACGGTCAGGTACTGCCGGCGGCCGGTGGCCGGGCGCAGGCGGCGGGCCGAGGCGCCGAACTCGAGCAGCGACACCCGGTCGCCGCGCTGCAGGTAGTGCTCGGCGATGGCGGCCGCGGCCCGGACGGTGGTGTCGAGCACCGAGGCGCTGCCCCCGACCCCGCCCGAGAGGCCGACCTCGCCCAGCACGTCGAGCAGCAGCACCACCTCGGCGTCGCGGTCGGACAGCGTGGAGGCGACGTGCAGGTCCCGCGTACGCAGAGAGACCCGCCAGTCGATGCGGCGTAACCGGTCGCCGGGCGCGAAGGGCCGGACGCCGGCCAGCTCGCCGCCCTCCCCCATGCGCCGGGAGCGGTGGGCCCCGACCAGGCCGGCGGCGGCCGGCATGGCCTCGATCGCGTTGAACGGGTCGGTCACCGGGTAGACCCGCACGCCGTGGGCCGGGGTGAGCACCGGGCGGCAGGCGAGCAGGCCACCGCAGGCGGCGACCCGGGCCGCGGCCGGGCCGACATCTTGCCGCCCCCAGCGCAGCGCGTCGCCGGCCAGGTCGACCGCGGCCCAGCCGTCGGCCGCCACAGTGAGCGCGAAGGGCCGGTCGGCCTGCTCCAGCTTCAGCCAGCGTGAAGCCCGGGTGCGCACGACGACCAGGTCGTACGGGATGCGGTCGGGGTTGGTGACGGTGACCGAGGCGCTGACCTGGCCGCCCTCGACCAGCAGTTCCTCGTCGGCGTCGATGGCGAGCTCGGGCGTGGCCCGGGGCATCCGGCGCAGATGCACCGCCGCCCCGATCGCGAAGGGCGCGGCCAGCAGCACCAGATCGACCCGGCCGAGCGCGACCCCGAGCACCAGCAGCAGGCCGGTGAGCAGCACGGCCCGGCCCAGCGCGCGGGTCGGCGCCCACGCCGGGCCGCCGTTTCCCTCGGCCGAGCCGGCCGGGGGCACGGCGCGGCGCAGCAGCGGCTCGGGCACGGTCACGCCGTGGGGTGACCGGTCGCGTACGTGGGCAGGGCGCCGCTGGCCGGGGCCGGGGTGGCCTGCAGCACCTCGTCGACCACGAAGGACGGGTCGACCCGGCGCAGCCACATCTCGGGCCGCAGCGTGATGCGGTGGGCCAGCGCGGGACCGGCCACGTCTTTCACGTCCTCGGGGACCACGAAGTCGCGCCCGGCCATCGCGGCCCGCGCCCGGGCCAGCAGCAGCAGGGCCAGCGAGCCACGCGGGGACGAGCCGACCAGCACCGAGGCGTGCTCGCGGGTGGCCGCGGTGAGCGAGACGATGTAGCGGCCGATCGAGTCCTCGACCGTGATGGCCTCGAGCGCGGCCTGCATCGACTGCAGCGTGGCCGCGTCGACCACCGGGGTCAGGTAGGTCTCTTCCTGGCGGCGGCTCATCCGGCGCTGCAGGACCTCCCATTCCTCGTCGGCCGTCGGGTAGCCGAACGAGACCCGGAGCATGAACCGGTCGAGCTGGGCCTCGGGCAGGGGGTACGTGCCTTCGTACTCGATGGGGTTGGCCGTGGCCAGCACGTGGAAGGGCGGGTCGAGGCGGTAGGTGACGCCCTCGACCGAGACCTGCTTCTCTTGCATGGCCTCGAGCAGCGCCGACTGGGTCTTGGGCGGCGTCCGGTTGATCTCGTCGGCCAGCAGCATGTTGGTGAAGACCGGGCCGGCCCGGAAGGCGAAGTCGCCCTTGCGCTGGTCGTACAGGAACGAGCCGGTCACGTCGGCCGGCAGCAGGTCGGGCGTGAACTGCAGGCGGCGGAAGTCGAGGCCGAGCGCCTGCGCGAACGAGCGCGCGGTCAGCGTCTTGCCCAGGCCGGGCAGGTCTTCCAGCAGCACGTGGCCACCCGCGAGGATGCCGGCCAGCACCAGCTCGAGCGAGTCGCGCTTGCCGACCACCACGCTGCCCACCGAATCGAGCACCGCGCCGGCCAGCCGGCCCACCTCGTACGCGCCGAGGGCCTGCACGCCTGACTCCGTCACCATGCCACCTTTCACAGTCGTTCCAGGACGTCCACGTAGGACTCCAGATCGCGCGCCTTCAGCCGGGGCCGGCCCCGGTCGTGCAGCGCCGCCCAGAGCGGGTCGCCGAGCAGCTCACGGGCCCGCCGCGGGTCGGTCTCGCGGGTGATGCCGTGGCGCAGCCGCAGGCGTTCGTCGCTGAGCTCGGCCAGCACCGGCAGAACGTTACGCGCATACGATTCGTCGTCGGCCTGCGCCCGTTCGAGGCTGCGCTCCCATCGCCGGACGGCCGCCCGCATGGAATCGGTGCCGGTGGTGCCGTCGGAGCCGCCCCGCCGGTCGGAGCGCTTGGGCGTGGGCGGCGGGCGGACCTCGGCCACGGCCAGCAGCACCAGGCGCAGCCCGAGCAGGGCGGCCGCCACGAACAGGATCGAGATCTCGGTGTCGGCCGCGCGCAGGATCGCCACCACGACGGCGGTGGCCAGCCCGACCAGCAGCAGGTTGCGCAGGATCCAGCCCGCCCACGAGCGTTCGCGGGGCGGCGCGGGCTCGTCGGCGACCGGGAGCTCGTCGCGCTGGCCGCCGAACAGGTCGTCGAGGCCGCCGGTGCTCACGCGCTCACCCCCGCGCCCAGGTCGGCCCGCAGCCTTTCCAGGGCCGAGCGGGCCTGGCGGCGCATCTCGTCGTCGACGGTGTGCGTGGCGTAGCGGGCCTGGCGGTAGACCTCGAGCAGGGCGGCCAGCACCCGCGCGTCGACCTGTTGCTCGCGCAGCAGGCGGCCGACCAGGTCGGTCGGGCTGTCGCCGGGGTGGCGCGGCGTGCCGGCCGCGGCCGCGGCCTGTTCGAGGCGGACCCAGCAGGCGATCACGGCCCGGCGGGGGTCGCGGTCGGTGTCCGAGAGCTCTTCCAGGCCGGCGTCGAGGGCGGCGACCAGCTCCTCGGCCGTACGGGGCTGGTTGTCACGGCGACGGCGGCGGTCGTTCTTGCCGGAGCGCCGGCGACGGTCGCGCACCAGCGAATAGATCAGCAGGCCGACCACGACCAGCACGATCAGGCCGACCACGACCAGCGCCACCGTGTCGATCCAGTCCGGCAGGCCCTGCGCCGCCTCGGGCGGGGGCGGCGGCGACTGGAACGACGGTTTCGTGGTGGGCAGCAGGGGCGCCTGCGAAGGCGTCTCGTCACGGGCGATCTGGTCGAGCTGAGGCTCGGACCGGGTCGCGGCCAGGGCGGTGCCGGAAAGCAGCACGAGAACGGCGGCCAGGGGCCACCACCGCCGCACCACTGCGAGAGCCATCGCTTCGTTTCTTTCCTAGATCTGGGCCAGCCGCTTGGCCTCGGCGAAGACGTCGTCGAGCATGGCCGGGGTGAGCTTACCGGTGAAGGTGTTCTGCTGGCTGACGTGGAAGCAGCCGAGCAGATCGGGCACACCCGGTTGGCTGATCAGCCGTCCGTGGCCGAACTTCGGCCGCGGCACGGGCGGCTTCACCCCGTACACGTGGGTCATCGCCGGCCACCAGGCCTGCCAGGCGAAAGCGCCCAGCGCGACCACCACGCGCACGGTCGGGCGGATCAATTCCAGTTCGCGGTGCAGCCAGGGCGCGCACGTGTCGCGCTCGGACGGCAGCGGCTTGTTGTCGGGCGGGGCGCAGCGGACGGCGGCGAAGATGCGCAAGTGGGTCAACGCCAGACCGTCGCCGGCCGACACGCTGGTCGGCTGGTTGGCCAGGCCGGCCCGGTGCAGCGCGGCGAACAGCACGTCGCCCGAGCGGTCGCCGGTGAAGATGCGGCCGGTGCGATTGCCGCCGTGCGCGGCCGGGGCCAGCCCGAGGATGGCGATCTCGGCGTCGGCCGGGCCGAAGCCGGGCACCGGGCGGCCCCAGTAGTGCTGGTCGCGGAAGGCGGCACGCTTGGTGAGCGCGACCTCCTCACGCCACGCGACCAGACGCGGGCAGGCGAAACAGTCCGCGATGCCGGCGTCGAGCACGGGGAGTGAGGCGGCCCGCGCCGCCGCGACGGAGACCTCTTCGGGCGTACGTGTCATTGCCACCCCGCCAGCACAACACGTCAGGCCTTGGGGCGCAGGCACAGCACGTAGCCGTCGCCCGCGCTGTTGGCGAAGACGTAGAAGACTTCCTCCGGCTGGAAGAACTTGTCGCACGCCTTGCTCTCGGTCGAGCCCTCGCCGTCGACCCGCGCGACGACGGTGAACTTGGCGTCGGACGAGCCGCAGTCCACGACGTCGGCGCCGGTCTCGGTGGTGCCCTGGTCCTTCACAGCCTCGTCGGACGAGATGCAGTCGCCGGCCTTGGCGTCGCTCGCGTCGTTGCCCCCGAAGAGCATCGAGGAGAGCGCGTAGACGCCGACGGCCACCACGAGGGCGACGACGATGCCGAGAACGATCTTGCCGACGCTGCTCTTCCGGGGCGCGATGTCGGGGCGGACGTCGGTGGCAAGCGGGAAACCGGGACGGTCAACCGGGTTGGTCACAGTTGTTCCTCTCGAGTGCCGGCCGAGGGGTGGGGCCGGTCGACGGGGGAACAGTAACGACCTTGTCTGCGCCTACTTCGAGGGGGACGCGCTCGCGGGCGCCGGCGCCTCCGAGGGTTCGTTGCCGTCAACGAACGAAGGCTCGACGGTCGGCTTCGGTTCGGGGGCGGGCGAGGCGAAGGGCGCCGCGTCCGGGCAGAAGGGGTAGCCCATGCTGCGGCTGTGGCTGACCTCGCCCGTGTCCGGGTCGTTGCAGTACGCGTTGCCCATCTGGATCGGCTGGCCGTCCTGGTCGAACAGACGCGCCCCGGGCACCAGGCGACCCTGGTTGTCGTACACGAAAACGTCCTGGATGTAGTCGTACGGGTTACCGCCGCCGCCGGAGTAGCCGACGTCGCTGTACCCGGGGTCGCGCACGTCGCTGTCGGCGCTGAAGAAGCCGCCGATCGCCACGAAGATCAGCACCGTCGTGCCGCCGTAGAGGGCGAGCCGCGGCCAGCGCGACAGGTCGAACCGGCGCCGGCCGAAGGCGATCGACACGAGGATGAAGCCGACCAGCAGCACCAGCGCGATGAAGGTGCTGTTGCCGATGCGGGGCAGCAGGCCGACCTGGTACGACTGCGCGTCGAGGAAGTAGGCCAGGGCCATCGCGGCCAGGTAGCCCCGCAGCACCCACCAGGCCGGGCGCAGCAGCTTGAGGAAGTCGCTCGCCTTGGGATAGCCGAGCACCGGACCGACCCGGACGTCGGCCGTGCCGAGCACCCGCATGACGTCGGCCCTGGCCGTGTGGAACGGCTCGAAGCGACGCTTGGGCGGGTCGGGGAAGCCGCCGACGAAGCCGGCCGCCGTGGCGCGCAGCTCGGCCGCGTACGCCTCGGGAGTGCCCAGCCGGTCGGTCAGGGTGACCGTGTCCTCCGCGCGGATCTCGGCCAGGTGTTCCGGCAGATCCTCGAGCAGTTCGGCCCGGGTGGCCTCGGGCAGGTCGGCCAGCGCCGCGCGGACCCGCTCGACGTACTCGGATATCTCGTCCTGTGCCGTGGAGTTCACGCCGTCTCCCGCTCGCGAAGCAGATCGTCCATGGTGGATGCGAAGCCCTGCCACACTTTGCCCGACCGCTGCAACTCGGCGTGGCCGGCGGCGTTGAGGCCGTAGTACTTGCGGTGGGGGCCCTCGTCGCTGGGTACCACGTAGGTGTTCAGGAAGCCGCCGGCGAACAGGCGCCGCAGCGTGCCGTAGACCGAGGCGTCGCCGACCTCGTCGAGCCCGGCGGCCCGCAGGCGGCGGAGGATGTCGTAGCCGTAGCCGTCCCCGTCGCGCAGGGCGGCGAGCACGGCCAGGTCCAGGACACCCTTGAGCAGCTGGGTGGTATCCACGCGATGGACAGTACTTCGCAATACGAAATACCGTCAAGAGCGCGGTACCGCCGCCCTCCCGCGTGAAAGCGTCAGGCCAGGCTGTAGCAGATGCCGTCGAGGATGTCGTGCTCCGAGGCGACCAGCTCGTCGAAGCCGGAACACTCCATGATGGTGCGCAGGATAAGCGCGCCGGCGGCGATCACGTCGGCCCGGCCGGGGTGCATGACCGGCAACGCGCGGCGCTGCTCGACGGTCATGGCCAGCAGCTCGGACGTCACTCGAGACACGTCATCCCTGCTCACCCGGGCGTGGTGGATGCGCGTGGCGTCGTACGCGGGAAGTTGTTTGGCCAAGGCCGTGACTGTCGTGACCGAACCGGCCAGGCCGACCAGCGTCTTGGCGTCGCGGCCAGGGACTGCGGTCAGGGCGATGTCGACCGCGGCGGTGATGTCACGCTCGGCATTGTGGATCTCGGCCGGAGTGGGTGGATCGCTGGGGAAGTGCCGCTCGGTCATGCGGACGCAGCCGATGTCCATCGAGATGGCGTGGTCGACCGCGGCCGAGCCGGTGACGAACTCGGTCGAGCCGCCGCCGATGTCGACCACCAGGTAGGGACGCTCGGCGGTGAGGCCGGCCACGGCGCCGGTGAACGACAGCGCCGCCTCCTCGTTGCCGCTGATCACCTCGGGATCGACGCCGAGCACGCCGCGGACCATGTCGCGGAACTCCTGCGCGTTCTCGGCGTCGCGCGAGGCCGACGTGGCACACATGCGCACCTTGGTCACACCCAGCTCGGCGATCTCGGCGGCATAACCCACAAGAGCTTTCCGCGTACGGGCCATCGCGCCCGCGGAAAGGCGGCCCGTGCGGTCGACGCCCTCCCCCAGGCGCACGATCTCCATCCGGCGCGCGACGTCGGTGAGCTTCCCGTCCCCCACGTCGGCGATCAGCAGGCGGATCGAGTTGGTCCCGCAGTCGATCCCGGCCACCCGGCTCATAGGTGCAGCAGCATTCTCGTGTTCCCCAGGGTGTTGGGCTTGACCCGTTCCAGGTCGAGGAATTCGGCCACACCCTCGTCGTACGAACGCAGAAGTTGCTCGTAGACCGTGTGCGGCACCGGGGCGCCGTCGATCTCGGTGAACCCGAACGAGCCGAAGAACCGGGTCTCGAAGGTCAGGCAGAAGACCCGGGCCACGCCCAGCTCGCGGGCCACGTCGATGAGGCGGTCGACGATGCGGTGCCCGATCTTCTGCCCGCGGCAGGCCGGGTCGACCGCGACCGTGCGGATCTCGGCCAGGTCTTCCCACATCACGTGCAGGGCGCCGCAGCCGAGAACCTTGTCCCGGTCGTCGACGGCCACCCAGAACTCCTGCACCGACTCGTACAGGGTGACCGTCGCCTTGCTCAGCAGCCGGCGGTCGCCCGTGTACTCGTCCACCAGGGCCCGGATGGCCCGGACGTCGGTGGTGCGGGCGCGGCGGATCTCCACTTATTCGGCTCTTCTCACGCAGGGGCCATCGGCCCACCACGGCTCCACCGCGTCGCGGACCTCGTCCCCGAAAGGATTCACGCCCCGGCCCACAGCGAGCGCGTGCCCGAGGTGGACATGCAGACATTTCACTCGATCGGGCATGCCGCCGGCGGCCACGTGCGCGATCTCGGGCACGTCGTCGATCGCCTTGCGCCGGGACAGATAGTCCTCGGTGGCCTTCTCGTACCGGGCGGCCAGCTCGGGATCGGTGGACAGGCGCTCCTGCATCTCGCGCATGACGCCGGCCGACTCCAGCCGGCTGCACGCGGCGGTGGCATGCGGGCAGGTCAGGTAGTACAGCGTGGGGAACGGGGTGCCGTCGTCGAGGCGAGGCGACGTCTCGACCACATCGGGGTTGCCGCAGGGGCAGCGGTGGGCGACGGCTCGGGTGCCGCGCGGGCGGCGACCCAGCTGGGCCTCCACGATGTCGAGGTCGGCCTCGGTTGGTTCTTCACTCACTAGTTCGGGGACTCCGCGTCGGCGGCTCGGACGCTGCTCCACAGCGTGTCGTACCAGCGGTCGGGTGCGCCCGCCGGCTGTTTCTGCCCGGCCTCGGCGGCCGCGCCGGCCGGGTCGTTGCGCACGACCAGTGGCACCTCGCCGTCGCGCACGTAGAAAAGCCGCTCGCGGGCCTGGGCCCGCAGGTATTCCGGGTCTTTCCACTTCTGCAGCTCTTGCGACTTCTGCGCGATGAGCTGACGCTCCTCGGCCTGCTCGGCCTCGAGCTGGGCCAGCTGCGACTCTTGCGCGAGATAGACCCGGAGCGGATACGTGTACGCCAGGGCGAGCGCGACGAAGACGACGATCAGGACCATCGCGCGGCCGGTCAGCGCCCTGGGCCGCGGGGCGGCGGTGCGCTTGGTCGCCGTGCGGGCCGTGGTGGCGGTACGCCGTTTGCGCTCGACCGGGCCGGTGATGCGCGTCGGCCGGGCCGCCTTGGCCGCCTTGCTCGTCTTGCGGACGGCGCCGGTGGTGCGGACCGAGCCGGTGGTGCGCGTGCGCGACGAACCAGGGCGGCGGGCGGGGCCCTGACCGCTCGGTGCTCGTCGCTGTGTCACCTTTACCCCTCCGTCAGGTGCTGTGGCGCCCGCTGGAAACCTATGCCCGTTTCCGCGGGCGCCACAACTCCATGATTAGCGGGCGTTCGTCACGCCGTGCGGTAACGCGGGAAAGCGCCCGCACCGGCGTACCGGGCCGCGCTCTCCAGCTGCTCCTCGATGCGCAGGAGCTGGTTGTACTTCGCGACCCGGTCGGAGCGGGCCGGGGCGCCGGTCTTGATCTGGCCGCTGCCGACCGCGACGGCCAGGTCGGCGATCGTGGTGTCCTCGGTCTCGCCGGAACGGTGGCTCATCATCGTCTTGAAGCCGGCCCGGTGGGCCAGGTCGACGGCGTCCAGCGTCTCGGTCAGCGAGCCGATCTGGTTCACCTTGACCAGCACGGCGTTGGCCGCGCTCTCGGCGATGCCGCGGCCGATGCGGGTCGGGTTGGTGACGAACAGGTCGTCGCCGACGATCTGGATCTTGTCGCCCAGCTCGGCCGTCATCGCGCTCCAGCCGGCCCAGTCCTCCTCCGACAGCGGGTCCTCGATCGAGACGATCGGGTAGTCGGCGGCCAGCTTGGCGTAGTACGCGATCATCTCGTCGGTCGACTTCGGGGTGCCCTCGAAGACGTACGAGCCGTCCTTGTGGAACTCGGTCGCCGCGACGTCCATGGCCAGCACGATGTCGCTGCCCAGGGTGAAGCCGGCGGCCGACACGGCCTCGGCGATCAGGTCGAGGGCGCTCGCGTTCGACGGCAGGCTGGGGGCGAAGCCGCCCTCGTCGCCCAGGCCGGTCGAGAGGCCCTTCTTCTTCAGCACCGACTTGAGCGCGTGGTAGACCTCGGCGCCGGTGCGCAGGGCCTCGCGGAAGGTCGGGGCGCCGATCGGCGCGATCATGAATTCCTGCACGTCGACGTTCGAGTCGGCGTGGGCGCCACCGTTGAGGATGTTCATCATCGGCACCGGCAGCACGGCGGCGTTGGGGCCACCGACGTAGCGGAACAGCGGCAGCTCGGCGCTCAGCGCGGCCGCCTTGGCCACCGCGAGGGAGACCCCGAGGATGGCGTTGGCGCCCAGCTCGCTCTTGTCGGCCGTGCCGTCCAGGTCGAGCATCTTCTGGTCGATCAGGCGCTGCTCGCTGGCCTCGTATCCGACGAGCTCGTCGGCGATCTTGTCTTCCACGTTGGCGACGGCGTTCTCGACGCCCTTGCCCAGGTAGCGGCCCTTGTCGCCGTCACGCAGCTCGATCGCCTCGAAGGCGCCGGTGGAGGCGCCCGACGGTACCGCGGCGCGGCCGACCGTGCCGTCGTCCAGCCCGACCTCGACCTCGACGGTCGGGTTGCCCCGGGAGTCGAGAATCTCGCGGGCGACGATCGCTTCGATGGTGGCCATGTGTCGTGTCGCTCCCTCTGTTCAGGATGCAGTTCACTCTTCTTGAGGCTGCAGTTCACCGACCGCGACCCTGCGGCCGACCACGACACTGAGCGTATCGACCCGCCATGTCGGTCGTACGCGCGGCCGGTGAACTTCTCCTCAACCGGACCCGCGCGTTGCCTCAGGACAGGCCGGTGGCTGCCGATCTCCCCGTCACTATGAGCACACCCATGCTTCCCGCCGACGGGTCGTACGTCGAGATGACCTCGCATGCGGCCTCCGGCGAAACGCTGTCAGACGTCCGAGTCGTGCAGGCCACGGCCGCGATGATCACGCTGTCGCTGGCCCTGGACGACCTGCCCCCGGCCGACGCCGAGGTGACGCTGCGCTGGGCCGCCGCGCCCCGGGGCCGGTACGCCGTCACCGGCAACGTGGCCGGGATCGACGAGAACCGGGTGCGGGTGACGCTGGCCGGCGAGCCCGCGATCGAGCAGAGCCGCGACTACGTGCGCGGGGGCGGCGGCGAGGCAATTGTGCTGATTCTGCCTGGTCAGGCCGCCGCCGAGGGGACGATCCACGACCTCAGCGAGGGCGCGGTGCGGGCCCACTTCACCGACGTCGAGGTGACGAGCGGCGACGAGATCACTCTGCGTATGCAGGTGGGTGAGGAGATCGTCGAGTTCCCGGCCCGGGCGGTCAAGGTGAGCTCGGTGCGCCAGCAGATCCCCCGCCGCGGGCCGCTGATCGTCGAGCTGGTCGCGGTGTTCACGGCGGCCGACGAGCACCAGGCCCGGATCATCCGGCGGTACATCTTCTCGCAGCAGCTGAAGGCCCGCTCCCGCCCGAGCTGAGACGGAATCTCATTTGCTGCAAGTTGCGCCCATGGGCTTAGGTGTCAGGCGTGCCTTCCGTTTCGCGCCTGACACTCGCCGGCCTCGCCGTCGCGGGCGCGATGCTGCTCGGCACCTCGGGCTGCGGCGACCTCGACGAGGCCAGCGCGGCCCCGCTGACCCGCGAGAACCTGGTCAGTGAGACGGCCGACCAGCTGGCCGCCGGGGCCGGGCTCACGTACACGGCGAAATACCAGGTGGCCGGGGGCGAGACGGCCACGGTGAGCCGGGCCCAGAAGCCGGCCCGGGCGGCGTACGTCTATCCGGGCGGCCGCCTGATCACGACGACCACGGTGACGATCCGCTGCGCGGGCCGTTCCTGCACGTCGGTCGCGGCCGACCCGGCCGCGGCGGCGGCCCTGGACGAGGCGCCTCTCATCTCGCCCGAGGCCGTGCAGGCGATGCTGGCCTCGGCCGCGCTCGACCCGGCCGTCGAAACCGAGCAGCACGACACGACGATCACCGGGCGTCACGCCACCTGCCTGAAGGTGCTCGGCGGCACGGCCCGCGCGTTCGACGTATGCGTGACCAACGAGGGCGTGCTGGCCAGCTTCACCGCCACCATCGACGGCGAGCGCATCGACCAGGCCCTGACGTCGTACTCGGAGACGGTCCCGCCCAACGCCTTCCTGGTGCCGACGGGCGCTTCCCTGGTCGACAAGTCGGCCAAGTAGCCCCACTTTTCGCCGCCGCGCCCGACTGAACAGGGCCGTAGCCAACGCTGCCCTGGACGGGTAGTCAGATCAGGGTCTCCAGAAGCGGGCGGATGAGGCGGGCTCGCTCGCGTTGCCAGGTGCGCAGGGTGGGGTGGCCGGGCGGGGCAGGCAGGGTGGACCGGTAGCGCCACATGCCGGCCAGCGCGACCACGAAACGGGCGGCGCCGTCGGGCAGGGTTCCGAGGATCGCGGTGGCCGCCCGCAGCGCGGCCTTTGGGCCATCCCGATGACCGGCGCACACGACATCGGCGGCGAGGCGAGCCCGGTCGAGCCAGGGCGCCCCCGCACAGCCGAAACTCCAGTCGACCAGCACAGCCTGTTCTGCGCCGACATCAACGATCGCGTTGTCGGCCCGAACATCCTGGTGCACGAGGGCGGGCCCAGCCGTCCATTCCGGCCACCCCGCCGCGAGCCCGGCCAGCCGCCCGACGTGTTCCCGTTCCCACTCATCGAGTCTCCCGAAGCCGCCGCCGAGCCACCGTCCACCACCACGCTCGTGGGGCGCGACATCAATGCCGGCGCGCCGATCCAAGCCGTCACGGTCGCGGGGCGGCGTGGGATTGCCGGCCGCGAGCCGGTTCCAGCCGTCGAGGTCGGTGAGCAGGCGCCCGATCGGCGGAAGCACGGACGGGGCCCGAAGGGAAGCGATCACCTCGCAAGCCGCAGTAACCAGGCGCACTCCGTCGTCGGTCCAGGGCGGCCCGGCCGGAACTCCCTCGGCGACGGACATCACCAGCGCACACCAGTCGCCCACCTCGACCGAGGCCAGCAGATCGGGCGCCGGAGTCCCGGCCGGCAGCGCCGCCAGAGCCACCACCTCACGCCGGTAGAACCCGTGCGACGGCTCGCTGACTTCGCGGGACACGGCTTTGACGAAGACTCGCCGCCCGTCTCCCAGTCGCAGAATCGCGGCCGGGCCGGGCGACATCCCGCCGTGCACGTCCCGGCTGCCGACCACCGCTGCCCCGCACGCCCGCTCCACCGCGGCGATCAGCACCGCCGGCGTGCTAAGCCACGAAGGCCTCTCAGCGAACAACTCCTGCCCTCACCATCGCCAGACGCGACGACGCGTGCGCGGGTCAGTGGGTCAGACGCCGAGGAGGGTGCGTAGGTGGCGTGGGGGTGGGGAGCCGTGGGCGAGCATGGCGTCGTGCCAGGCCTTGGGGGTGGCGCCGAAGGGGCGGGCGGCGGCGATGGCGGCGACCTCGGTGTAGCCGACGAAGTACGTGGAGAGCTGGGTGGACGTCAGCAGGGCGCGGCGCCACTTGCCGGCGGCCTCGCCGTCTTCCTGGAAGCCGGGGCCGGTCATCAGGGCCATCGCCTCGGCCTCGGGCATGTCTTCGCAGTGGACGAGCTGGTCGATGATGGCGTTGATGCTCATGCGCAGCTGCATCTTCAGCTGTTGCAGGCGGACGGGCAGACCGCCGAAGCCGAGGTCGGCCATGGCCTCTTCGGCGTACACGGCCCAGCCCTCGACGAACGGCCCGGACCAGCCCAGCGCCCGCACCCGGGTGGCCGCGCGGAAGCGGCGGCTGTGGGCGATCTGCAGGAAGTGGCCGGGCATCGCCTCGTGGACGGTGAGGTCGCGCAGCATGTGGTCGTTGTACTCGCGGTAGAACGACGCCACCCGCTCGGCCGACCAGTCGGACGGGGTGGGCGCGATGCAGTAGAACGTGGGCAGGTCGGCCGTCTCGAGCGGGCCCGGCGGGTCGCAGTAGGCCACGGCGACGCCGCGGGCGAACTCGGGCATCTCTTCGATGACGCACGGGTCGTCGAGCAGGGTGACGACGTCGTTCTTGCGGACGAACTCGGTCGCCTCGTCCATCGTGGCGCGGGCCAGCTCGACGATGGTGTCGTTCGAGGGGTGCTGGGCGCCGAGCGTGTCGAGCGCGCGGCGGACCGTCTCGTCGGTGGCGGGGCCGCCGGTGAGCTCGGCCGCGGCCTCACGCAGGCGCTGGCCGACGCTTTCGAGGTTGGCCCGGGCGCGGGACAGCACCTCGGCCGCGGGGAGTTCGGTGTCGAGCGTGTGCCACAGCCGCGCCTCCCACAGACGGCGGCCCAGGCGCGGGTCGCGGCCGGGATCGCCGCTCTCGACCAGGGCGCGGAGCCAGCCGTCGAACTCGGTGAGCGCGTTGAGGGCGGCCGCCGAGGCCGGCTCGACCGTGGAGCGCAGGGCGGGCGCCTGCTCGAGCAGGGCGGGCAGCTCGTCGCGGATGAGCGCGGCCGTGCCGGCGAACTGGCCGATCGCCGTCTCGGCGTGGATGCGGGGCACGTCACGCAGGACGGCCCGGGCGGTGGCCAGCGCGTCGGGAAGGGCCGTCAGGCGGCCGGCCAGGCTGGTCAGACGCTCGTCGGCGGGGGCGAACGAGCGGGCCATCAAGGCGTGCAGCAACGGGCCGGGGTTGTGGTCGAGCGGGTTCCACTCGTGCTCGCGAACGTCGCTCAGCTCGAACAGGCCCCGCTCGGCCATCGCGCTGAGGATGCCGTGGTCGACCTGCTCTTCCGGCGGCAGCGCCTCGGCGTCGACACCGCTCAGCGCGTCTGTCGCGTCGCGCAGCATGGCCTGGCGGGCCTGGACCGCGCCGGGCGACAGGTCGGGCAGGCGATCGTCGAACCGGTGGTCACCGGCGTAGGTGGCCAGCCCGGGCGAGCTCTCGAGGATGGCGTCGACGATCTTCTCGGCGAGCGGTACGAACTCCGGCATGCCGTGAAAGTTACTCGGCCCCACCGACATTTTTCCGCTCCGCCGCTCGGACGTCCTCGGCGTACCGCAGGGCCGCACGGCGAAGCTCCCCCTCGGCATCCTGGCCCTCGGCGACGATCCGCAGCAGCCGGGAGCCGAGGTCGTCCGAGGTGGGCAACGGCACGTCCACGCCGGCTCTTCGCGTACGGGAAAGAATTTTGGCCGCGAGAGCCAGAGCCGGTTGACTCAACGCGATGCCGTCGAGCGCCGAGTGGCGGGATTTCTCGGCCTTTTTGATGCGGTCCCAGTTGTCGGTGATCTCTTCGATGTCGGCGACCTGGGCGCCCGCGAAGACGTGCGGGTTGCGGCGCACCATCTTGTCGACCAGCCCGCCCGCCACGTCGTCGACGTTCCAGGCCTCGTCGTCGGGCAGTTCCTCGGCCAGCCGCGCGTGCAGCACGATCTGCAGCAGCACGTCGCCCAGCTCTTCGCGCAGGGCGTCGGTGTCGTCGGACTCGATTGCGTCGTAGGCCTCGTAGCTCTCCTCGAGCAGGTAGGGCGCGAGACTGCGGTGGCTCTGGGCCCTCTTCCACGGGTCGCCGCCGGGCGAGAGCAGCCGGTCCATGACCGCGACGGCGTCGAGCAGCCGCGCGCCCGGCGGATCCCACGAGCCGTACATGAGCTCGAGCTCGGCCAGGCCGGGCTCGCGAGCCAGTCGCAGGCCGAGGGTGCGGGCGAAGCTCTCGTCGCCGGTCGGCCCGGCCAGCCACACGACGGCCTCGCCGTTCTTGCTCAGCTCGGCCAGAAGCAGTTCCGGGTCGCTCGCGATCACCGTGACCGGCACACCGCTGCGGCGCAGGGCCTCGGCCTGGTCGGAATCGCCGGCGGCGAACACCGGGTACGCCCGCAGGGCGTCCCAGGCGGCGGCGGTGAGCAGGCCCGCGGGCAGGCGGGGCGACGTGACGAGCAGAACGATCCGAGCGGTCATGAACGCAACTCTGCCAGCCGGTGTGCCACCGCCTCCCCCGCCCACCCAGGGAAGGAAGAAGGAAGAAGGAAAGAAGAGGTGGGCGAACGCTATCGCTTGTCAAGGCGACGGCGCGGGGTTATCCACAGAGGCGGACTAAGAGATGTTGGTCACCGGGTTGTTGCCGGGGGCCTCGCCGAGCGGCACGTTCACCAGCGGCTTGAGCGCGCCGTCCTGCGTCTGGAACTCGAGCACCGGGATGCCGAGCGGCTGGTACCGCGGGTTCACCGTGATCTTCATGGCGTCGGTGGTCTCGGCGACCTCGGTGCGCACCGCGGCGGCCGTCTTCACCAGGGCCAGGTTCTCGGCCGGCAGCTGGGTCTTGAACTGCTCGAACGTCGTGCCGCCGGGCACCTCTTGGGCCTGGACGAGCACGTCGAACACCTCGCGCAGCACGTCGTCGCTGGGCGCGCCCGCGCTCGACTGCACCTTGGTGCGCAGCGCCCGGATCAGCGCGTCGGACTCGGCGTAGAGGCGCACGTACTCGGCGGTCTGCGGCAGCTTGAGCTGGGTGGCGTAGTCGCCCAGCGGCAGCTCGGCCGGGGCCGGCACGGATTCGCGCTTCGCCACCTCGCCCAGCACGTCGTGGCTGACCAGCGTGCGCACGATGTCGGCCCGGGTGATCGGCATGGCCGTCATGGCCGCGGCCGGGTCGGGCTGGTCGGCCGCCGCCTCGCGCACGGCGGTGGAGGCGTCGTCCCAGACCTCTTGCACGCGGGCCTCGGTGATCCGGATGTCGTCGCCCACGTAGGCGGCCACGGACGGCTCGGACCGGCAGGCGGTGAGCCCGCCCAGCCCGAGAGACGCAACGACGGCGATGGATGCGAATCGGCGAGCACGGCGCATGGCACTGACTCTCTCACGTCGGGTATGAGCGAGATCACCCGACCCCGGCCGGAGCCGGCGCCGGGATCTCACCCAGAACATCTTTGAGCAGCTGGGCGCACCACTCGAGCAGGGCCTGGTCGCGCAGCGGCTCGCCGCCGAGGCGGCGGGTGCTGGGCCGGGGCACGCTGACCTGGTCGGTGGCGTGCTTGTAGACCGAGTCGGGGTGGTAGCGCTTGAGCCGCAGCTGCTTCGAGTCGGGCAGGGGCAGCGGGCTGAACCGGATGTGCTTGCCCTGCATCGACACGTCGGTCAGGCCGTAGGCCCGGGCCACCTGGCGGAAGCGGGCCACCGCGATCAGGTTGGCCACCTGGGCCGGCGGCTCGCCGTAGCGGTCGGTCATCTCGGCCACGACCTCGTCGAGTTTCGCGTTGTCGCGGGCCTCGGCCAGCTTGCGGTACATCTCGAGGCGCAGCCGCTCGACCGAGATGTAGTCGACCGGCAGGTGCGCGTCGACCGGCAGGTCGATCTTGACCTCGGGCTCCTCTTCCGGGCGCTCGCCCTTGAACGCCTGCACGGCCTCGCCGACCATGCGCACGTACAGGTCGAAGCCGACGCCCTCGATGTGGCCGGACTGCTCGCCGCCGAGCAGGTTGCCGGCGCCGCGGATCTCGAGGTCTTTCATGGCCACGTACATGCCGGCGCCGAGCTCGGTGTGCTGGGCGATGGTGGCCAGCCGCTCGTGGGCCTGCTCGGTGAGCGGCTTCTCGCGGGGATACAGGAAGTACGCGTACGCACGTTCGCGCCCGCGGCCGACCCGGCCCCGGATCTGGTGCAGCTGGGCCAGGCCGAGCAGGTCGGCCCGCTCGACGATCAGCGTGTTGGCGTTCGGGATGTCGATGCCGGACTCGACGATCGTGGTGCAGACCAGGACGTCGAACTCCTTCTCCCAGAAGCCGACCATGACCTTTTCGAGCTGTTCCTCGCTCATCTGGCCGTGCGCCACCGCGACCCGCGCCTCGGGCACGAGCTCGCGCAGCTTGCGGGCCGCCTTGTCGATCGACTCGACCCGGTTGTGCAGATAGAACACCTGGCCGTCGCGCAGCAGCTCGCGGTGGATGGCCGCGGCCACCTGCTTGTCGTCCTGCGCGCCGACGAAGGTGAGCACCGGGTGGCGTTCCTCGGGCGGGGTGGCGATGGTCGACATCTCGCGGATGCCGGTGATGGCCATTTCCAGCGTACGAGGAATCGGGGTGGCCGACATGGTCAGGACATCAACCGACGCCCGCAACGCCTTGAGCTGTTCTTTGTGCTCGACGCCGAACCGCTGCTCCTCGTCCACGATGATCAGGCCGAGGTTCTTGAACCGGGTCGAGCTGGCCAGCAGCCGGTGGGTGCCGATCACGATGTCGGCCGTGCCGTCGCCCGCCTGCTCCAGCGTGCGCTTGGCCTCGGACGGGGTCTGGAAGCGGGACAGCTGCTTGATCGTGATGGGGAACTGGCCCATCCGGTCGGTGAAGGTGTTGAAGTGCTGCTGGGCCAGCAGGGTGGTCGGCACCAGCACGGCGACCTGCTTGCCGTCCTGCACCGCCTTGAACGCGGCCCGCACGGCGATCTCGGTCTTGCCGTAGCCGACGTCGCCGCAGATCAGCCTGTCCATCGGCACCGACAGTTCCATGTCGTGCTTGACCTCGGAGATGGCGGCCAGTTGGTCGGGCGTCTCTTGGTAGGGGAACGCGTCCTCCAGCTCGCGCTGCCACGGCGTGTCGGGGCCGAACGAGTGGCCCTGGCTGGCCTGGCGGGCCGCGTAGAGCTGGATGAGCTGGGCCGCGATCTCGCGCACGGCCTTGCGGGCGCGGGCCTTGCTCTTCTGCCAGTCGGCCCCGCCCATCTTGTGCAGCGCGGGCGACTCGCCGCCGACGTAGCGGGAGAGCTGGTCGAGCTGGTCGGTGGGGACGTACAGCCGGTCGCCGGGTTGACCCCGCTTGGACGCCGCGTATTCGAGCACGATGTATTCGCGGTCGGCCCCATTGACCGTACGCTGCACGAGCTCGACGTAGCGGCCGATGCCGTGCTGCTCGTGCACCACGAAGTCGCCCGGCTTGAGCTCGAGCGGGTCGATGGTGTTGCGCCGCCGCGACGGCATCTTGCGCATGTCCTTCGTGGATGCGCCGCGGCCGCCGGTGATGTCGTTGCCCGTGATGACGGCGAGCTGCGAGCCCGCGTCGACGAAGCCGTGGTTGAGCCCGCCGCAGGTGACCAGCAGCTGGCCGGCCTCGGGGGCGGACTCGATGGAGTCGACCGGGGTGACGCCGAGGCCGGCGTCACGCAGCACCTCGGTGGCCCGCTGGGCGGTGCCGTGCCCCTCGAAGACCAGCGCGATGGCCCAGCCCGAGGCGGCCCAGTCGTGCAGGTCGGCGGCGAGCTTGGCCGTGTCGCCGTGGTAGAGCGGCACCGGCTGGGCGGCCAGCGCCACCGCGTCACCGAGGTCGGGGCTGACCTCGACGGCCGGCGCCTCGAGCCACGGCTGGTCGTCCGGCGCGGGCTCGTCCGAGGCGGCGAGGCCGAACGGCGAGACCGTCCACCACGGCTGCTTCAGCGTCGCGGCGTGCGACCGGACGTCGGCCAGGGTCTTGAAGGCGGCGGCGCCGACGTCGATGGGGGCCTGGCCGCCGACCGCGGCGGCCGCCCAGGACGCTTCGAGGAACTCGTCGGACGTGCGGGTGAGGTCGTGCGCGCGGGTGCGGATGCGCTCGGGGTCGCACAGCAGCACGTGGGTGCCGGCCGGCATGGTGTCGATCAGCAACTCCATGCTGTCGGTGCCGTCGAGCAGCGCCGGGGCCAGCGATTCCATGCCCTCGACCGGGATGCCCTCGGCCAGCTTGTCGAGGATCTCGGCGATCTCGGGGTGTTCCCCGGCCAGAGCCGCGGCCTTCGCGCGTACGGAAGGGGTCAGCAGCAGTTCGCGGCAGGGCGGCGCCCACAGTCGGTCGACCGGGTCGATCGTCCGCTGGTCGGCCACGGCGAACGTGCGGATCTCTTCCACCTCGTCGCCCCAGAACTCGACCCGGGACGGGTGCTCGTCGGTGGGCGGGAAGACGTCGAGGATGCCGCCCCGGACGGCGAACTCGCCGCGCTTGGTGACCAGGTCGACCCGGGCGTACGCCATGTCGGACAGCCGCCGCGCGACCTCTTCCAGCTCGGCCTCGCCGCCGGCCGTCAGCTCGACCGGTTCGAGGTCGCCCAGGCCCTTGAGCTGCGGCTGCAGCACCGAGCGGACAGGAGCCACGACGACCTGGAGCTCTTCGCCGGCCGCAGGATGGGCCAGCCGGCGCAGCACGGCCAGCCGCCGGCCCACCGTGTCGGAGCGGGGGGACAGGCGCTCGTGGGGCAGCGTTTCCCACGAGGGGAAGACGGCCACCCGGGACGGGCTGATCAGGCAGCCCAGCGCGTCGGCCAGGTCGTCCGCCTCGCGGCTGGTGGCGGTGACCGCGAGCACCGGCTTGCCGGCGCCGCCGAAGTCGGCCGCACCGGCCACGGCGGCCACGACGAAGGGCCGCAGCGAGGCGGGCGCGGTGAGGTCGAGCGCGTCGGACTCGGCAAAGCCCTGACGCGCGAGATCGCGGGCGCGCGCGAGCCCACGGTCGCGCAGAGCGGCGGGAATGAGACCGGACAGCTGCACTAGCAAACACCTCAAGCACGTCGAAAAACCCCAGACGCCCGAGAGGGGCGGGGGTACGGGCTCAAGTTTAGTCCGAGCCACCGACAAATTTCGGCGACGCACAAATCGTCCGACATATGCATCGATAACGGGGCAATAGTGGGCAGCGGCGGAAAGCATTCCCTGGGGAGGCAACGTGCGAATCCTGCTGCTCGTTACGGCGTTCAACGGCTTGAGCCAGCGCGTCTGGTGCGCGCTGCGCGAGGCCGGGCACGACGTCGGGGTGCAGCTGGCCACCGGTCCGGCCGAGATGATCGAGGCGGTGCGGGCCACCAACCCCGAGCTGATCCTGTGCCCGTTCCTCAAGCACCGGGTGCCCGCCGAGATCTGGCAGAAGTGGCGGACGGTGATCATCCACCCCGGTCCGGTCGGCGACCGCGGTCCGTCCTCACTGGACTGGGCGATCGCCGAGGGCGCGCGCACGTGGGGCGTCACCGCCCTGCAGGCCGTCGAGGAGATGGACGCCGGGCCGATCTGGGCCACCCGCACGTTCACCATGCCGGTCGCTCCACCGCGCAAGTCGTCGCTCTACAACGGGCCGGTCGCCGACGCCGCGCTGGAGTGCGTGCTCGAGACGGTGGCCAAGGCGGCCGACAAGAGCTTCCAGCCGGTGCCGGCCGACCAGGCGCCGACCGAGGCGCCCGGGGCCGGCCCGCGACCGCTGATGAAGCAGGACGACCGCGCGTTCGACTGGTCCGACCCGACCGCGCGGATCCTGCGCAAGATCCGGGCCGCCGACGGCTCGCCGGGCGTCCGCACCGAGCTGGCCGGGCGGCCGGTCTTCGTCTACGACGCCGTCCCTGGTCCCGGCCGGCCGGCGCGACCGGGCACGATTCTCAGCCGGCGGCAGGGCGCGGTGCGGGTGAGCACCGGCGACGGCAGCCTGTGGATCGGGCATCTGCGCGACACCGAGGGCGGGATCAAGCTGCCCGCGACCACCTTGCTCGGCAAGCGCCTGCGCGGCGTACCCGATTCGCCCCTGCCTGTCGGCACCGAGCCCGAATCGCCGTCGACCTACCGCCAGGTGCGTTATCGCCGGTCGGGCCGGATCGGCTGGCTGGCCTTCGACTTCTACAACGGCGCGATGGCCCCCGGGCACAGCCGGCGCCTGCTGGCCGGGCTGCGGCACGCGGCCGCGCAAGACACCGAGGTGCTGGTGCTGCGGGGCGGCACCGACGCGTTCAGCAACGGCATCCACCTCAACGTGATCGAGGCGTCGGCCGACCCGGCGGGCAGCGCGTGGGCCGCCATCCGGGCCATCAACGACGTCTGCCGCGAGATCATCACCTGCACGAAGCAGGTGGTCGTGGCCGCGTACGCCGGAAGCGCGGGGGCCGGCGGGGTGATGCTCGGCCTGGGCGCCGACATCGTGGCCGCCCGGGCCGGGATCGTGCTCAACCCGTACTACGACATGGGTCTGTACGGCTCGGAGCTGCACACTTTCACCCTGCCCCGGCGGGTCGGCGAGGACGAGGCGCAGCGGCTGGTCGACGACCGGCTGCCGGTCAGCGCCGAGCGGGCGGCCACGATCGGGCTGGTCGACGAGGTCGGGCCGCGCCACCCCGAGGCGTACGCGCAATGGCTGACCACGCTGGCCGAACGCGAGAGCGACCCCCGCGCGGCCCGCCGCCGCCGGCAGGCGAAGGCCAAGCGGCTGGCCGCGGAGCGCGTCCCGCTCGAGGCGTACGAGGCGCGCGAACTGGCCGAGATGAGCCGGGACATGTTCGGCGACCGCTCCGGTTTCGCGGCCGCGCGGCACGACTTCGTCACCAAGGCGCAGCCGGTCGAAACGCCCGAACGCTGGCGACTGACCCCGGCCAATGTCAGCCGGATCACGCGCAAGGACCAGCGGCAGCCGAAGGTGCGCCCCGCTGTGCCCCTGTCCGCCTGATGAGCAGTGTTCGCGAGAAGGTCCCCACCGGCCGGGTCCGGGTCAGCGCCGCGCTTCAGGCGGCCACGATGCTGCTGCCGGCGCGCTACA
This sequence comes from Paractinoplanes pyxinae, assembly GCF_026626335.1. Classification (GTDB taxonomy): domain Bacteria; phylum Actinomycetota; class Actinomycetes; order Mycobacteriales; family Micromonosporaceae; genus Actinoplanes; species Actinoplanes pyxinae. Next base: position 279,315 of record NZ_JAPNTZ010000013.1, read on the forward strand.
ACTACAGCGCCTACAGCGTGCTGGCCGGCCCGGCCGATCCGCCGCCGGCGAAGGACCAGGCCTATTCCGTACGGATGAAACGCCTGGCCCGCCGCCGGCCGGTGCTCGCCGTGCTGATCACCCTGTTCGCGTTCGCCTTCGAGAGCACGTTCTTCGGCTGGCTGATCGCCTCGATCGAGATCCCGGACCGGCGGCTGAGCCCGGTGCTGTACGGCGGGGCCGTCGTGATGATCGGCGCGACCGCCACCATCGAGCTGTTCCGCCTGGTCAACGTGGTCACGTTGTGCCTGGCCACGATGTGGGCGCGGGACCCGGTGCCGGTGGTGCCGGACACGACGACGCGGGTGGCCTTCCTGACCACGATCGTGCCGGGCAAGGAACCGGTGGCCATGGTGGAACGGACGCTGCGCGCCGCCCGCAACGTGCGCTACGGCGGCCCGTACGCGGTGTGGCTTCTCGACGAGGGCGACGACCCTGAGGTCAAGGCCATGTGCGAGCGGCTGGGCGTCCGCCACTTCAGCCGGCGGGGCATCGAGAAGTTCAACACGCCGTCGGGCGCCTTCAAGGCGAAGACGAAGCACGGCAACTACAACGCCTGGGTCGACGTGCACGGCGACGACTACGACGTCTTCGTCTCGGTCGACCCGGATCACGTGCCGCTGCCCAACTTCTGCGAGCGGCTGCTGGGCTACTTCCGCGACCCGTCGGTCGGTTTCGTGGTGGGGCCGCAGATCTACGGCAACTACGACAACCTCGTCACACGGTGGGCGGAGTCGCAGCAGTACCTGTTCCACTCGCTGCTGCAGCGGGCCGGCAATCGGCGCGGGATCGCCATGCTGGTGGGGACCAACAACGCCGTACGCATCTCGGCCCTGAAGTCGATCGGCGGTCTGCAGGATTCCATCACCGAGGACATGGCGACCAGCCTCGCCCTGCATGCGGCGCAATGGCGTTCGGTCTACACGCCCGACGTGCTGGCGGTCGGCGAAGGGCCCTCGTCCTGGACCGACTACTTCACCCAGCAGCACCGCTGGTCGCGCGGCACCGACGAGGTGGTGCTGCGCAAGTTCGGCGGCCTGATCCGCAAGCTCGGTCTCGGCCGCTCGCTCCACTATGGCCTGTTGATGTCGTACTACCCGTTGACGGCGCTGGCCTGGCTGCTGGGTGCGCTGAACGCATTCTGCTACCTCGCGCTCGGCGCCCAGGGCGTGCACGTGCCGCAGGAGGTGTGGCTGATGCTCTACATCGACGCCGCCCTGTTCCAGGTCGGGCTGTACGTCTTCAACCGCCGGCACAACACCAGCCCGCATGAAGAAGCCGGCTCGTCCGGCCTGACCGGCATGGTGGCGTCAACGCTGTCCACGCCGATCTACGTGTCGTCCTTTGTGGGCGCCGTGCTGCGCCGCCGGGCCGGATTCGTGGTCACGCCCAAGGGCGACTCGACCAGCCCGGACCGGCTCGCCACGTTCGCGCCCGGCCTGCGCTGGGCGGCGTTCTTCGTCGTGCTGCTGGTCGTCGCCGAGGTGACCGGGCACGTCGACAACGCGATGTTCGTGTGGCCCGCGCTCAACCTGCTCATCTGCCTGACCCCGCCGGCGCTCTGGTTCCTCGCGCGCCGCCGCACCGGACCCGAGGAGTTCACCGCATGAAGCCCCGCCCCCGCCCCAGTCTCGCGCGCCGGATGGCCAGCGGAACCGTCGCGGTGGTGGTGCTGGCCGTGGTCGCGTTCGCGAACCGCCCGGTGCTCGCGGCCGGATCCGAGGCGCTGCACAACTACTCGATCAACCGGCAGTCGTACAAGGAGAAGTTCGGGCACTGGGCCAAGCTGCCGGTGCCGTCCGGATTCCGGGTCAACGCGATCCACGCCGCGCTGCTGAGCACGGGCAAGGTGCTGATCGTGGCGGGCAGCGGCAACAACCGGGAGCAGTTCGAGGCGGGCACCTTCCGGACCGTGCTCTACGACCCGCGTACGGAGAAATTCAGCGAGGTCGAAACGCCGACCGACGTGTTCTGCGCCGGGCACAGCTTCCTGCCCAACGGCAATCTGCTCGTCGCGGGCGGCACCAAGTCGTACGAGGTGCTCGAGAAGGACGTTAAGCGGGCCGGCGGAGTCATGAAGGTCAAGAACGAGTCACCCGATCACGGTCAGCGCGTCTTCCCCAAGGGCACGAAGTTCCGCTCGGCGACCGGGCACGAGTACGTCAGCCGCACCGGCGTCGCCGTCCCGGCCGCCCGCAAGGTGGTGCACGGCCCGCACGTCGCGGTCACCGCGGGCGAGGCCGAGGTCTGGGTCGACGCCGTGCGGCCCGGTGACGCCGCCGTCGTCCGCCAGGGTGCGCAATACCGGATCTCCGGTCTGACCGGCCCCGACGCCAATAACGTCTACGGCGTGGCCGACAAGATCACCCGGGAGAAGCAGGAGTACGGCGGGGACAAGACGTCGTACGAGTTCGACCCCCGCACCGAGCGCTACCACAAGACCGGCGACCTCAAGGAACACCGCTGGTACCCGACGCTGGTGACGCTGACCGACGGCGACGTGCTGGCCGTGTCGGGGCTCGACGAGTTCGGCCGCATCATCCCCGGCCGCAACGAGGTGTACGACTCACGTAAACGCACCTGGTCGGCCGCGCCCCGGCTGCAGCGCTACTTCCCCACCTATCCCAGCCTCCACGTGATGGCCGACGGCCGGCTCTTCTACTCGGGCGCGAACAGCGGCTACGGCTCGGACAAGGAGGGCCGCACACCGGGAATCTGGGACCTGGACGGCAACCGCTTCCAGCCCGTGCCGGGGCTGCGGCAGCCGGAACTCAACGAGACGGCCACGTCGGTCCTGCTGCCGCCGGCCCAGAACCAGCAAGTCATGATCTTCGGTGGCGGCGGGGTCGGCGACTCGCCCGTCTCGACCGCGCGCACCGACATCGCCGACCTGCGCGGGCGGAAGCCGGCCTACCGCCCCGGGCCCGACCTGCCCGAGCCCGCGCGCTACCTGTCGACCGTGGTGCTGCCCGACGACACCGTGTTCACCAGCGGGGGCTCGTCCGGGTACCGCGGCGGCCCGTACCGCGGGAAGAAGCGAAGCGACCTGTTCAACGCGCAGTTCTATGTGCCGTCGACCAACACGTTCCGCACGGCGGCCGAGTCGACGGTCGGGCGCAACTACCACTCCGAGGCGATCCTGCTGCCCGACGGCCGGGTCATCACCATGGGCAGTGATCCGCTCTACGACCGTACGGGCGAGGCGCCGGGCACTTTCGAGCAGCGCATCGAGGTCTACAGCCCGCCCTACCTGTTCCGGGGCAAGCGGCCCGCGATCACCCACGCACCGGGCGAGATCACCCGCGGTGGCGTCTTCGCAGTGAGCACGCCGGACGCGGCCCGGGTGGCCTCGGCCCGGCTGATCCGGCCGAGCTCGGTCACCCACGCCACCGACACCGACCAGCGCTCGGTCTCGCTCGGCCTGAGCCGGGCCGGCGACCGCCTCGACCTGCGCGTGCCGAAGCAGGCCGGGGTCGCGCCCTCGGGCTGGTACATGCTGTTCCTCCTCGACGATCGAGGGCGGCCGTCGGTCGCCCGTTGGGTCCGGCTCCGGTGAAGGCCCGGCGCGTCCGGCTCTCCGTCCTCGTCTCGGCCTCGCTGGTCGGCCTGGGCACGCTCGCGGTGGCCGCCGGCGCCCGCGAGCGCGACCCCGAGGTGCTGACCCCGCCGCCGCCCCGGGCGGTCAGCCCGCACCTCTACGTCGACCCGTCCAGCGCCGCGGTGACCGCCGTGCGCTCGCTGGAGCGGGCCGGCAAGAAGTCCGAGGCGGCGATCATCCGGCGGATCGCCGACCAGCCGGCCGCGGTCTGGTTCACCGACGACCGGCCGGGCTACGCCGACCGGGCGCGCCGGTTGGCCGCGGCGGCCACGGCGGCCCGGCGGATGCCCGTGCTGAGCCTGTACTTCATCCCGTACCGGGACTGCTCGGGTCATTCGGCGGGCGGAGCGGCCGACGCCGCCGCCTATCGGAGGTGGGTGACCGCGCTGGCCGGGGCCCTGCGCGGTCATCGCGCCATCGTGGTGCTCGAACCGGACGCGGTGGCCCAGGCGGTCCGCGGGTGCCTGTCGCCGGCCCGGCGCACCGAACGGCTGGAGCTGCTGCGGTACGCGATCGCGACGCTGCGCAAGGCGCCCGGGGTGCGCATCTATCTCGACGCGGGCAACCCGACCTGGATCCCGGCCGGCGAGATCGGGCCCGCGCTGCGCACGGCCGGGGTGGGGGCGGCGGCCGGGTTCGCGCTCAACGTGGCCAACTTCGAGACGACGGCCGACAACATGCGGTACGGGCTGGCCGTCTCGCGGACCATCGGGGGCAAGCACTTCGTGGTCGACACGAGCCGCAACGGCAACGGGCCGGCCCAGCGTGGGGCGGGGAACCGGCACTGGTGCAACCCGGCCGGGCGCAAGCTGGGGCCGGTGCCCACGCTCAGCACGGGGTACTCGTTGGTCGACGCGTACTTGTGGGTGAAACGTCCCGGGGAGTCCGATGGCGCCTGCGCCCCGGGTCAGCCGCCCGCGGGCAGATGGTTCCCGGCGTACGCCCTGGGTCTCGCCAGATAAGAGCAGGCTTCTCCTTCGTTTCAAGGGGCGGCGGCCGGGGTGGTTGGATGGGAGGTGAGACTTACCTCAAATTCCCCCTGGATGGGGGTACGCCGATACGATCGGCGAAGTCGGGACAGCGCTGTCCTGGAGCACCTTGAGGCGAAGGAGCGCCCCCGATGACTGACCAGCAAGGCCAGCTCGACCCCGACGGCCCCGACGCGGCCCTACGCGCCGATATCCGGCGCATCGGAACGCTGCTCGGGCAGACGCTGGCCCGCCAGGAAGGGCGCCCGCTGCTCGACCTGGTCGAGGAGATCCGCGCCCTGGTCCGCCAGGACCCGCAGGCCGCGGCCGACCGCCTGGCGGCGATGGACGTCACGACCGGCACCAAGCTGGCCCGCGCGTTCTCCACCTACTTCCACCTGGCCAACATCACCGAGCAGGTGCACCGGTCGCGCGACCTGCGCCGGCGCCGCGCCCACGACGGCGGCTGGCTCGACCAGGCGGCCAAGCGGATCGCCGAGCGCGGGGTGCCGGCCGACGAGATCGCCGCCGCCGCGCGCCGCCTCGCCGTCCGTCCGGTCTTCACGGCCCACCCGACCGAGGCGGCCCGGCGCTCGATCCTGTCGAAGCTGCGCCAGCTGGCCGACGCGCTCGACAATGAGGCTTCCGCGGCCGTGCTCTACGGCGCGACCGACACCACCGCCTCGACCCGCAAGTTCGCCGAGCTCATCGACCTGCTGTGGCAGACCGACGAGCTGCGGCTGGACCGGCCCGACCCGACCGACGAGGCCCGCAACGCGGTCTACTACCTCAAGGACCTGTACGCCGAGGCCGCCCCGCAGGTGCTGTCCGACCTGGCCGAGACGCTGCGCCAGCTCGGCGTCGAGACCGCGCCCACGGCCCGCCCGCTGACCTTCGGCTCGTGGATCGGCGGCGACCGCGACGGCAACCCGTTCGTCACGCCCGCCGTCACCCGCGACGTGCTGATGATCCAGCACGAGCACGGCATCCAGGCCACCGAGGCCGCGATGGACCAGCTGATCGACATGCTCTCGGTGTCGCGGCGGCTGCGCGGGGTCTCCCTCGACCTGTCCGCCTCGCTGGCCAAGGACCTGGACAACCTGCCCGAGGTGGCGCCGCGGTTCCGCCGGACGAACGCCGAGGAGCCCTACCGGCTCAAGGTGCGCGCGATCAAGGCGAAGCTGGCCAACACCCGCTCCCGGCTGCGCAACGGCACCGCCCACGTGCCCGGCCGCGACTACCTGGGCAGCGACGAGCTGATCAGCGACCTCGAGCTGATCCGGGCCTCGCTGGCCCGCAACTCGGGACAGCTGACCGCCGTCGGCGTGGTGGCCACGGCCATCCGTACGGTGTCGGCGTTCGGCCTTCAGCTGGCCACCCTGGACGTGCGCGAGCACGCCGAGAAGCACCACGAGGTGCTGCAGCAGATGTACACACAGGTCGGCGAGGTGGACGACTACGCCGCGCTCGACCGGGCCGAGCGGACCAAGCTGCTGGCCACCGAGCTGACCGGGCGGCGGCCGCTGAGCAGCGCCGACACCCCGCTCACGGACTCGGCCCGCAAGACGTTCGACGTGTTCAACACGATCCGCGAGGTGCAGGACAGGTTCGGCGCCGACGTGGTCGAGACGTACATCATCTCGATGACCCTGGGCGTGGACGACGTGCTGGCCGCGGCCGTGCTGGCCCGCGAGGCCGGCCTGGTCGACATCCACACCGGGCGGGCCCGGGTCAACATCGTGCCGCTGCTCGAGACGCCGGCCGAACTCGACGCCGGTGGCGATCTACTCGACGAGATGCTGTCGCTGCCGGCCTACCGCGAGATCGTGCGGGCCCGCGGCGACGTGCAAGAGGTCATGCTCGGCTACTCCGACTCCAACAAAGAGGGCGGCATCACCACCAGCCAGTGGGGCATCCACAAGGCGCAGCGCTCGCTGCGTGACGTGGCGGCCCGGCACGGCGTTCGGCTGCGGCTCTTCCACGGCCGCGGCGGCACCGTCGGCCGTGGTGGCGGTCCGACGCACGAGGCGATCCTGGCTCAGCCGTACGGCACGCTGGACGGCGCGATCAAGGTGACCGAGCAGGGCGAGGTCATCAGCGACAAGTACACGCTGCCCGCCCTGGCCCGGGAAAACCTGGAGCTCACCGTGGCCGCGGTGCTGCAGGCGACGCTCCTGCACACCTCGCCCTCCGTCGACCTCGAGCGGCTGGCCCGCTGGGACGCCACTATGGACACGGCGTCGGAGGCGGCGTTCAAGGAGTACCGCTCGCTGGTCGAGAACCCGGACCTGCCCGCGTACTTCTGGGCGGCCACCCCGACCGAACTGCTGGGCGCGCTCAACATCGGCTCCCGCCCGGCCAAGCGGCCCAACACGGATGCCGGCCTGGGCGGCCTGCGGGCGATCCCGTGGGTGTTCGGCTGGACCCAGACGCGGCAGATCGTGCCGGGCTGGTTCGGCGTGGGCACCGGTCTCAAGGCGGCCCGCGAGGCCGGCCACACCGAGACGCTGCAGGAGATGTACGGCAACTGGCAGTTCTTCCAGACGTTCGTGTCCAACGTCGAGATGATGCTGACCAAGACCGACCTCACCATCGCCCGGCGGTACGTCGAGACCCTGGTGCCGGAGAATCTGCGCCCGATCTTCGCCACCATCGAGGCGGAGTACGAGCTGACGGTGCGCGAGATCCTGGCCGTCACCGGCACCTCCTCGCTGCTCGAGAACCAGCCCGAGCTCAAGCGCACCCTCGACGTGCGGGACACGTACCTCGAGCCGCTGCACCACCTGCAGGTGGCGCTGCTGCGGCAGTACCGCGACGCGGGCGAGGCCGACCGGCAGACCGTGGTGGCGCCGGGGGCGCGGCGGGTGCCGTCGGATTCCACGGCGCTCGAGCGGGCGCTGCTCACGTCGGTCAACGGCATCGCGGCCGGGATGCGTAACACCGGCTGATTCGGTCCGATTTGGGCGGGCCCGGGATCTGATCCCGGGCCCGTTCCTCTTTGCAGCAGCATCGAGAGACGGCTATGGTGCGTGGGAGCGCTCCCACGTCCCTTTCCCCTCCCCCGATGGAGCCCTATCCCCATGCGCAGATGGAGACTTGCCGCCGGCGTCGCAGTCGCGGTCGCCGCCGCCTCGGTGGCCACGGTCATCGCCCTGCCGGCCGGCGCGGAAACGACCGCCTTCACGGTGACCAGCTCGTGGAGCACCGGTTACCAGGGCCAGGTCGAGGTCCGGAACAACACGTCGTCCACGATCAACACCTGGCGGGTGCAGCTCACCCTGCCCGCCGGCACCACGATCGTCAACTCGTGGAACGCCACGCAGTCGGTCTCGGGCTCGACCTACACGTTCACGCCGGCCGGCTGGAACGCGACCCTGACCGCGGGCGCGACGACCTCGTTCGGCTTCATCGCCAACGGCACCGGGCGACCGACCTTCCCGAGCAGCCCGAGCACCCCGCCCGTGACGACTCCGCCGGTCACCACGCCGCCGGCCACCACGCCGCCGGTGACCACCCCGCCCCCGACCACCACTCCGCCGACCGGCACCACTCCGGTCGCGAGGAACGGTCAGCTGCGGGTGTGCGGTGTGAAGCTGTGCAACCAGGCCGGTCAGCCGGTGCAGTTGCAGGGCATGAGCACGCACGGCCTGCAGTGGTTCGCCGACTGCTACAACGACGCTTCGATCGACGCGCTGGCCACCGACTGGAAGGCCGACCTGCTGCGGGTCTCGATGTACGTGCAGGAGGGCGGCTACGAGACCAACCCGGCCGGCTTCACCGCGCAGGTCAACAGCCTGGTCGAGAAGGCCACCCAGCGCGGCCTGTACTCCATCATCGACTTCCACACGCTGACCCCCGGTGACCCGAACTACAACCTGGCCCGGGCCAAGACGTTCTTCGCCGAGGTGTCGGCCCGGCACGCGGCCAAGAACAACGTCATCTACGAGATCGCCAACGAGCCCAACGGCGTCAGCTGGGCCGGCATCAAGAGCTACGCCGAGCAGGTCATCCCGGTCATCCGGGCCAACGACCCGGACGCCGTGATCATCGTCGGCACCCGCGGCTGGTCCTCGCTCGGCGTCTCGGACGGCTCGAGCTCGAGCGAGATCACGGCCAACCCGGTCAACGCGTCCAACATCATGTACGCGTTCCACTTCTACGCCGCCTCGCACAAGGACAACTACCGGGCCGAGGTGCAGCGCGCGGCCGCCTCGCTGCCGCTGTTCGTCACCGAGTTCGGCACCGTGACCGCCACCGGCGGCGGCCAGGTCGACCTGGCCAGCACCGGCACGTGGCTCGACCTGCTCGACCGCCTGCAGATCAGCTACGCCAACTGGACGTACTCCGACGCCGGCGAGAGCAGCGCCGCCTTCAAGCCCAACACCTGCGGCGGCTCGACCTACGCGGGCACAGGCGTCCTGACCGAATCCGGCGTCTACCTGCGCAACCGGATCCGCGCCTAGGGAGCGAGACCCACGTGCGCCTCGGGCCTTCCCACCAGGCTCGGGGCGCACGTGCACGCATTGGTCGTCGTCAGGCGGCTCGGGCTCGGGCGCTGTCGACCAGGTGGCGGCCGATCACCAGGGAGGGCCGGGCCCAGGCGGCGAGCAGCGCCTCGCGGTTGGCCGTCTGGGCCAGGAACCAGCCGGAGTAGAACGTGCCGGTGGACCACTCGCGGGTCTCGGAGAGCCGGGCCACCTCGGTCAGGCGGTGGCCCAGGCGGCGTGAGACGTAGACGTCGATGCCGAGCCGGCGGCCGGTGGCCAGTGCCGTCGGGGTCGGGGTGGCGTCCTCGGAGTGCAGCACGGCGTAGGCGGGGTCGAGCGCCGTGCAGCAGGCTTCCAAGTAATGCAGGATGGCCGCCTGTCGGTCCTCGGCGGCCGCCTGTTCCTGCTCGTTCCAGAGCGAGCGGGGCAGGGCCAGCGCGCCCGCCTCGACCGTGACGGTGACCGGGTGCCGCTCGGCGGGCGCCGGCTCACCCGGCGTCGGCTCGTACGAGATGGCGGCCGGTCCCACGCCGGGCAAATTCATGGCGACCCGGTACGCGCCACCGTCGCGTAGGCTGCGCCGGACGTCACGGGCCGACCGTCCACCGGCGTACGCGATGTTGGGCGCCTCGGGGACCCGCGAGAACCAGAGCCCGGGCGGGCCGTGGAACATCGCCCCGCTCAAGGTTCCGCCCTGCTCCTCCAGGACGTCGCCCACCGCGGCCGCCGCGGGTTCGGCCCCGGCCCGGTCGAACCATAGGCCGAAGGACAGGAAGACCCCTCCCGGCCACATAGACGTGAGTCTCATGCCTGGACCAACGCGCCGACCGGCGGGAGGGTGCGGGCCCGGAAAGCTGAGAGCGGGCTGAGAGAGCCTGAGGGTGTCTCAGGGTTTAGCCGGATCCGCCTGGGTGCGTGCCCTTCCTAGGCTGAGTGCCGTGACCATCATCGCGACTCAGTCGCTCACGAAGACGTACAACGGCGGGGTGACTGCCCTCAGCGAGCTCACCGTCGACGTCGAGGCGGGCGTGATCGGGCTGGTCGGCGCCAACGGGGCCGGCAAGAGCACGTTCATCAAAATCATGCTGGGGTTGACGGCGCCCACCAGTGGGGACGTGCGGGTGTTCGGGCTCGACCCGGTGACCGAGACCGACCAGGTGCGGGCGCGGGTCGGCTACATGCCGGAGAACGACTGCCTTCCGCCCGACGTGTCGGCGGCCGAGTTCGTGACGCACCTGGGCCGGCTCAGCGGGCTGCCGAGGACGGCCGCGCGCGAGCGGGCCTCCGAGGCGCTGCGCCACGTCGGGCTCTACGAGGAGAGGTACCGCCAGATCGGCGGCTACTCGACCGGCATGAAGCAGCGCGTCAAGCTGGCTCAGGCCCTGGTCCACGACCCCGACCTGCTGCTGCTCGACGAGCCCACCAACGGCCTCGACCCGGCCGGCCGCGACGCCATGCTCAACCTGGTGCACCGCATCGGCAACGAGTTCGGCATCTCGGTCGTCGTCTGCTCGCACCTGCTGGGCGAGGTGGAGCGCATCTGTGACTCGCTGATCGCGATCGAGGGCGGCCGCCTGCTGCGGGCCGACCGGATCTCGGCGATGACGGGCGCCTCCGACGTGCTGGCGGTCGAGGTCAGCGAGGGCACCGACGAACTGGCCGAGGCGCTGACCCAGCTTCAGCTCACGGTGAGCCGCGAGGGCCGGCTGCTGCTCGTGCCGCTCACGGCGGAGTCCGACTACGACGCGATCCTGCGCGCCGTGGCCGAGCTCGACCTGCCCCTGCACCGCCTCGACCAGCGACGCCACCGGGTGGCCGAGCTCTTCACCGCGAAGGAGACGGCCGATGTCTGACGCCGGCGTCATCCATGACATCGGATATCAGCGGTACGAGGGCCCGCGCCTGGGCCGCACCGCGGTGTTCGGAGCCATCTACCAGCACGGGCTGCGCGCCTCGTTCGGGCTGGGCCGCTCGGCCAAGGCCAAGATCTTCCCGTGGCTGGTGGCCGGCATCGTCCTGCTGGTCGCGGTGATCAACGCGGCGGTGAAGGCCCAGGCCAACATCATCCTGTTCGACTACTTCTCGTTCGACGACACGATGAGCTGGCTGGTCATCTTCTTCGTGGCGATCGTGGCGCCCGAGCTGGTCTCGCGCGACATGCGCTCCGGCGTCCTGCCGCTCTACTTCAGCCGTCCGCTGCGGGCCTTCGACTACATCGGGGCCAAGTTCGTCGCCCTGGCCACCGCGGTGTTCCTGCTGCTCGGCGTGCCGCAGCTGATCATGTTCCTGGGCGGGGCGTTCACCACCAAGAACGGCGCCTCCGGGGTGTGGAACGAATTCCTCGACCTGCTGCCGGGCTGGGGCTACAGCCTGCTCTGGGCCGTGCTGTTCGCCTCGATCAGCCTGCTCATCGCCTCGGTCACCGGCAAGCGCGCGTTCGCGGCCGGCGGCATCGTCGCGTTCTTCCTGATGACGGCGCCCATCGTCGGCGTGCTGAGCATCCTGCCCTCGTCCACCGCCCAGCACCTGGCCGGCCTGGCCAGCCCGATGTCGCTGCTCACCGGCGTGCAGTCCTGGCTGCGCGGCAAGAACGACCTCGGCCTGGACGTCGGCGACTTCGGCGTGATCTACGGGATCGAGCTGTTCTGCCTCGTCGTCGCGGCCATGCTGCTGTTGCTGGCCCGCTACCGGAAGGTGGCCTCGCTGTGAGCGTCGTCCAACTCGAGAACGTCTCCCGCTGGTACGGCAACGTCGTGGCGGTCAACGACATCAGCATGACCCTGCAGCCCGGCGTGACCGGCCTGCTCGGCCCGAACGGGGCCGGCAAGACCACGGTGCTGCACATGATGGCCGGCTTCCTCGCCCCGTCGAAGGGCACGGTCACCATCGACAACTCGCCGACCTGGCGCAACCCGGGGATCTACCGCACGCTGGGCCTGGTCGCCGAGCGCGAGGCGGTGCACGGTTTCCTCACCGCGTACGAGTTCGTGCTGGCCTGCGCCAAGATGCAGAAGCTGCCCGACCCGGCCGCGGCCACCCGCCGGGCCCTCGAGATGGTCGAGATGACCAGCGCGCAGGACAGGCGGATCGGCACCTTCAGCAAGGGGATGCGGCAGCGCACCCGGGTCGCCGCCTCGCTCGTGCACGAGCCGCAGGTGCTGCTGCTCGACGAGCCGTTCAACGGCATGGACCCCCGCCAGCGCGTGCACATGATGGAACTGCTGCACAAGCTGGGCGACGAGGGCCACACCATCCTGTTCAGCTCGCACATCCTGGAAGAGGTCGAGCAGCTGTCCGGGCTGGTGCAGGTGATCGTGGCCGGCCGGCTGGCCGCCTCGGGCGACTACCGGCGGATCCGGCGGCTGATGACCAACCGGCCGCACGTGTTCGCCGTGCAGAGCTCCGACGACCGCCGCCTCGCGATCGCGCTGATCGGCGAGAAGTCGGTCAGCGGCATCGAGGTCGAGGCGGACGGCTTGACCGTACGCGCGTCCGACTACGGCAGTTTCACCCGCGTGCTGCCCCGCATCGCCCTCGACCAGGGCATCCGGCTGCGCAAACTGCTGCCGTCCGACGAGTCCCTGGAGAGCGTCTTCTCCTACCTGCTGGAGGCATGATGTCCACGGTCGCCTACATCACCGCGCGCGGGCTGTTCGGCCGCCGCCGGGTGCTGATGCTGCTGCCCCTGCCGTTGCTGCTGATCGGTCTGGCCGTGATCTGCAAGGCGTACGACGTGAGCCCCGACCAGTGGGGGCAGCCGGTCGTGGTCGGGCTCGGCCTGGCCGTCGTGCTGCCGGTCATCTCGCTGATCGTCGGCACCGGCGTGCTCGGCTCCGAGGTCGACGAAGGCACGATCGTGCACATCCTGACCAAGCCGCTGGCCCGCCGCGACATCATCCTGGCCAAGCTGCTGGTGGCGGCCGGGGTCAGCGCGGTCACCGCCGCCGTGCCGCTGTTCGTGGTGGGGGCGCTGGCCAATTCCGTGCGGTTCGGTCTGGCCCTGGTGGTCGGCGCGGTGGCCGGCGCCATCGCGTACTCGGCGCTCTTCCTGCTCCTCAGCCTGCTCTCCCGGCGCCCGGTGCTGCTCGGGCTGGCGTACATCCTGGTCTGGGAGGGCCTGCTGGGCCGGTTCGTCAGCGGCACCCGGGTGCTCTCGATCGAGCAGTACGTCATCACGATCGCCGACAAGATCGCGCCGACCGGCATGCTCGACGGCAAGGTCTCGGTGCCGGTGGCCGTGGTGATGAGCGTGATCTTCGCCCTCGGCGGCACGATCTACGCCATCAACCGGCTGGGCTCGTTCAGCGTTGCGGGCGAAACCAGCTAGAAGCCTTACTCACTTCTGGCCGATCGGCCTGCTGCGGACAGTGACGGGGATGGCTTGGATTCCCCTCATGACACAGCCCGCGCAGGCACCGATCGTTGACGACGGAACGCCGGCTCACCCGAGGCCCAGCCGATGGCCCTGGGTGGCCGGCGTTCTGGTCGTGCTGCTGGCCGCGGGTGGCGTGTGGTACTTCGTGCTGCGCGACCGGGACGACGACCAGCCGATCGTGACGACGGCCGGCGGCGAGCTCAACAAGCCGGTCGCGGACGGGGAGTTCGTCTTCACCATCTCGGGCGTGCGCTGCGGGGTGCCCAAGGTGGGCGACGAGTTCGTCGACCTCGAGCCCGAGGGCTCCTACTGCCTGGTCGACGTGCTGGTGAAGAACGGCGGGACGACACCCGAGTACTTCGACAGCACGTCCCAGAAGGCGTACGACGCGGCCGGCAACGAGTTCGAGACCGACATGCAGGCCGAGGTGTTCGTCAACACCGACGCCCAGAACTTCCTCGATCAGATCAATCCGGGCGCCCAGGTCAAGGGAACGCTGGTCTTCGACGTGCCGGCGAAGACCTCTCTCGTGTCGGTGGTGCTGCACGAGTCGTTCTCCTCGCCCGGCGCCCGGATAGCGGTGCGCTGACCTACCGGCGCGGGGTGACCGCGACCTGGAAGATGGGCAGCCGGCCGAGCTTGCGGTACGCGTCCAGGGCGGCCGGCGTGCTGTCCACCGAGGAGTCCTGACCCTTCTGGTTGCTCGGCGTCTCGAACTGCACCATCGCCTTGATCCGCGGGAACTCGCGGATCTCGCTGCCCATGCGGCGGTAGAACTCGGCCTTGTAGCGCGGGTTGCGCTTGGACGACCAGACACCCCACTCGGCCAGCATGAGCGGCTTGCCCGGGTGCTTGCGCGAGGCCCAGTTGTAGAAGCCGGGCCAGGCCCGCTTGCCCTCGAGCCGGCGGTTGAAGACCTCGGAGAACTGGCCGTGGCCGTAGCCGGGGTCGCTGTAGGCGTACGTGTCGAGCCCGATCCAGTCGACCACGTCGTCGCCCGGGTACATCTGGCTGAACCAGCTCTTCTGCGCGTGCGGCACGTAGGTCATGTGCACCAGCACGCTCACCACGTTGTCGGCCCCCTTGGCCCGCAGCCGCTTGATGACGTGCCGGTACATGGCGGCGTAGTCGCGCGCGGTGTAGCCGGATCCGGCCTTCTCGCGGACGTCGTTCTCGCCCTCGTGGTGCACGGCGAAGAAGAACTGCTCGGGGAAGTTCTTCTTGATGTGCACGGCGAGCCGGTCGAGGAACGCGTCGGTCCTCCGGTCCCCCTTGGCGATCTTGGCCCAGGAGGCCGACTCGGGCTTCCAGTTCAGGAAGAGGATGCGCCGCTGCCCGGGCTGGTGCGCGATCCTGATCTCCTGCTCGGTCGGGAAGAGCTGCCGCGTGCCGCCGTGGTAGGCGTGGTAGATCGCCTGGTGCCGGCCGGTCTTGCGCTCGAAGCGGGCCAGGGCCGAGGGGCCGCGGCTCTCGGTGTGCGCGCCCGGGGCCACGCCCCACAGGATTCCGCAGGTGGGCACCAGGTTGTGCCCGGTGTAGCAGTGCCGGGACCGGCTCGGCTGCACGTCGGTCACGGAACCGGCCGCGACGGCCGGGGCCCGGCGGGCCAAGACGGATGGTTCGCCCGGCGCGCTGGAGATCGCCGTGGGCGGCAAGGCCACACCGCCCACCCGCGCGGCTGCGGCCGACGCCGATGCTGACGCCGACGCCGCCGAGGAGGCCGCGGCCGAGGACGCGCCGGGCGTCGCCGACGACCCGGGCGCCGACGACGAGCGCCAGGCCGGGGCGAGGGCGTCCGGAGTGCCGGGCTGCCCGACCGGCGGCGCCAGGCCGGGCGTGGTGACCGTCGGGTCACCCGACATCTCCACCGGCAGACTGATCTCGCTCACGCCCCCGGTCCAGGCCCAGGCCAAGGTGGCGGCGACGGTAAGGGCAAGCGCGGTGGGAACGGCTGCTACTTGAACTAGCCGGTTACGGCGGGGACGACGACTCACGATCAGCCAGTATTGTGACAAAGGTCCGTTTTGTCTAATACCGGGCGGGAATTGCCGGAGGGAGACCCGTCTCGACCGCGATCGGCGGGGCTGAGAAACTGTCCCCTAATCGGCCGCAGGGGGATACGGAAGTGAATGGTTCGGTGCTGCCCGAGGACGTGCTGCGCGACGCCCCGTCGTACACCCCGCACCCGCATGAGCTGGCGGATCTGGAACTCCTGCTGTCCGGCGCCTACGCGCCGCTGACCGGGTTCCTGGGTCGCGCCGACCTCAACGCGCTGCGGCGGCGGGGGCGGCTCGCCGACGGAACCCCGTGGCCGGTCGCGGTCACCTTGGAGATCCCCGACGAGATCGCCACGCGGCTGGTCCTGGAGGACCCGCTGCACCGCACGGTGATCCTGACCGACCCCGAGGGCGCGCCGGTGGCCGCGCTCGAGGTGAACGACTCCTGGCCGACCGCGGAGCGCCGCTACGGCGTGGGTGGCGTGGTGCGGCCCATGGGCGACGGCGGCCACGGCCCGTTTCAGCGCCTGCGCCGCACGCCCGAAGAGGTCCGCGCCCTGCTGCCACCGGGCCGGGTGCTCGGCGTGATCGCCGACCGGCCGCTGCACCGCCCGCAGCTGGCTCAGATCGCCCACGCGGCCCGCACGCTGGGCGCCCACCTGCTGATCATGATCCCGGTGAGCGGGCCCGGCCCCGACGGCCTGCCGCCCGAGGCGCTGGTGCGGGCGGTCTTCGCGGCCCGCGACCGGATGCCCCCGGCCACGATCGTCGCCGTCCCGCTGCTGACCCGCGGCGACGAGATGCGCGACGCCCTGCTGCGGGCCCGGGTGGCCGGTTCGTACGGCGTGACCCACGTGCTGTCCACGGGCGACATGCTGTCCGGCGGCAACGTCCGGGTGCTCGTGCCACGCGATCTCGCGTACGACAATCGCGACGGCCAGTGGCGCGGACGCGACGACATCCCGCCCCGCAACCGCCGTCTGGCCATGACCCCGGCCGAGGTCGACGACCTGCTCGACCGGGGCTTCCCGCTGCCCGAGTGGCACACGCCCCCGGCCGTGGCCAAAGAGCTGGTGCGGGCCCGTCCGCCGCGCCGCCACCGCGGCCTGGTCGTCTTCTTCACCGGCTTCTCGGGCTCGGGCAAGTCGACGATCGCCCGCGGGCTGGCCGATTCGCTGCGCGAGACCGGCGAGCGCACGATCACCCTGCTCGACGGCGACGTCGTGCGGCGCGAGCTCTCGGCCGGGCTGGGCTTCAGCAAGGCCGACCGGGACGCCAACGTGCGCCGGATCGGCTGGGTGGCGGCCGAGGTGGGCCGGCACCGGGGCATGGCCGTGGCGTGCCCGATCGCCCCGTACGAGAGCGCGCGGGCGGCCGTGCGGGCCATGGCCGTCGAGGCGGGCGCCGGCTTCGTGCTGGTGCACGTCAACACTCCGCTCGAGGTGTGCGAGCAGCGCGACCGCAAGGGCCTGTACGCCCGGGCCCGGGCCGGGCAGCTGCGGGGCATGACCGGCATCGACGACCCGTACGAGGAGCCGGCCGACGCCGAATTGACGATCGACACCACGACCATCACGGTTCCCGAGGCGATCGAAATGGTCGTCGCGTATCTCATTGAGCACGGTTGGGTGGAGCCGAAAATGCAGTAAGCCATCACGTTGGCGGGAGTGAGCCGTTTACCCCTCCGGGGGCGAAACGCCCGATTGTCATAAATCTTCTCACTCCATCCCCGAAAGGGCCGCCAACCGATGGAAGCGTCTCGCCCGGCCGACGTCTCGCATTATCTCGGCGTGTTTCGCCGCCACTGGTGGATCGCGCTGCTGGCGACGGGCGCCGGGCTGGGCGGGGGCGCCGCCCTGACCTCGGCCATGCCGAAGGTCTACCAGTCCTCCACCGCCGTGCTCGTGCAGGCCGTCGACCAGGACACCAACGCTCAGGGCGGCCGCACCAAGGGCATGGTCAACCTGGACACCGAGGCCCAGCTGGTCGGCTCGGGCACCGTCGCGGCCAAGGCCGCCGCCCTGCTGCGCAGCCCTCGCTCCCCGGTCGAGCTGGCCCGGAGCGTGTCGGTCGAGGTGCCGCCCAACACCACGGTCCTCATGGTCACGTTCCAGGCCGGCACGCCCGAGGAGGCTCAGGCCGGCTCGCACGCGTTCGCCGAGGCGTACCTGCGCAACCGCGAGGAGACCGCCCAGAACGGCCTCAACCAGCAGATCAAGACGCTGTCGGCCAAGATCCGGCAGCTCACCACCACGCTCGGCGGGATCAACGCCCGCCTCGCCCGCGCGACCCGGGGCAGCTCGGACGAGAGCAACCTGATGAGCCTGCGGCAGAACTCGCAGAACCAGCTCAACGGCATGACCGGCAAGCTCAACGAGCTGACCACGACCACGATCGGCGCGGGCAGCATCATCGACGACGCCCGTCTGCCGGACACGCCGATCAGCCCCAACCCGATGATCAACCTGGCCACCGGCGGCATGATCGGCCTGCTGCTGGGGCTGGGCCTGGCCTTCGTACGGGAACGGTTCGACCGCCGCCTGCGCACCGCCGCCGACGTGCGCGACCGGGGCCGCATGCACGTGCTGGCCGCCCTCGACGAGCGCACCACCCCGCACTTCGACGACGTCCTGCAGCCCTACGGCGCCGGCGGCCGGGTCTTCAACCGGCTGCGCAACGAGGTGCTGGCCACCCTGCCCCAGGGCGACCAGGTCATCGTGGTCACCGGGGCCAGCCGCGGATCCGCCAGCACCCTCGTCGCGGCCAACCTGGCCGCCGCCCTGGCCCGCACCGGCAGCGACGTCGTGCTGATCGGCGCCCACCTGCCGGACAGCGTGGTCGACGCCGCCCCGCTGGCCCGCATGCTCGGCGTGGCCGCCGTGCCCGGCCTGTCCGACCTGCTGGCGGGCCGGGTCGGCCTGGCCCGCGCCCTGCAGCGCACCCCGCGCATCCCGTCGCTGCGGGTCATCACCACCGGCGGCGCGGCCACCGCGGCCGGGCTCATGCAGTCGCAGCGGCTGCGCGACACCCTGGAGGCGCTGCGCCGCCAGGGCGGCTACGTAGTGATCGAGGCGCCGTCCACGGCCAGCAGCGCCGACGCGCAGAGCCTGGCCAGCCTGGCCGACGCCGCGATCCTGGCCGTCGAGCTGCGCCGCGCCCGCCGCCCCGCCCTGCTCGACGCGGCCGAGCAGCTGCGCCGGGTCGGCACCCCGCTGCTGGGCGCCGTCGTCCTGCCCCGCCTGACCAACCTGCGCGTCCCCGAGCCGACCGGCCCCGCGGTGACCCTGACCCCGCCGTCGCCGGCCAAGCCGTCCCCCCGGCCGGACGAGACGGCCGTCCTCGACCGTGACCTGATGCAGCCCAAGCGGTTCCCGACGAACACCGTCACCAGCAGCGAGAAGGCCGCCGCCCAGCAGGTGCGGCAGCGGATCGCCGACAGCGCCGAGGAGATCACCGCGGTGATCGACATGTCGGGCGTGGCGGACAAGATCGAGAAGCAGGACGGCGACACGAAGTGACAGAGGTGTCGCTGGCTCCGGCCCTCGCCGGCGGCCCGGCTCACATCGCGCGCAAGAACCTGACCCTGCCGGCCTGGCCGGTGGCGAGCATCCTGGCCTTCTATCCGATCTGGTGGGCGCTCGGCCTCGGCGTGCTGATCTTCGCGCTGATGGCCGTGCCGATGCTGTTCCTGCTGATCCGCCGGCGCGCCGCGGGCCGCCCCCTGCACATGCCGCCCGGCTTCGTGTGGTGGGTCGTCTTCCTGGTGGCCGTGGTGGTCAGCATCGGCGCGCTCGGGGCCGACCCGGCGGGCACGGTGGCCGGGCACGCCACGGGCCGCCTGCTGCCGGCCGGTTACAAGGCCCTGATGTACGCGTCGCTGACCGTGCTGCTGGTCTACGCGGGCAACCTGACCGAGGCCGAACTGCCCAAGCGCCGGCTGGTCAAGCTGCTCGGCTGGCTGTTCGTGGTGACCGTCCTGGGTGGGCTGCTCGGGATGGTGGCCGGGAACTTCGAGTTCACGTCGCCCGTCGAGTGGCTGCTGCCGGGCAGCGTACGGAACAAGGGTTTTGTCCAGTCGCTGGTGCACCCGTACGCCGCGCAGATCATGGACATCGTCGGCGACAACCAGCCGCGGCCGGCCGCGCCGTGGGGCTACACGAACACCTGGGGCAACAACTTCTGCCTGCTGGCCGGCTGGCTCGTGGTGGCCGCCTGGCAGTACGGCCGGGGCCGGGCCAAGTTCTGGGCCGTCGTCTGCCTGGTCGTCTCGGTCGCGCCCGCCGTGTTCTCGCTCAACCGCGGCCTCTGGATCGGCGTCGGCGTGCTGGTCGTCTACGTGGCCATCCGCTACGTGCTGGCCGGGAAGCTGTGGATCGTGGGCGCCGTCGCGGTGGCCTCGGCCATGCTGTTCGTGGCACTGGTGGCCACGCCGCTCGGCACGGTCGTCGGCGCCCGGCTCGACAACGGCAAGTCCAACGGCGTGCGCTCGTTCCTCATCGAGCGTGCCCTCGACGGCTTCCAGGGCTCGCCGGTCATCGGCTACGGCGGCACCCGCAACACGCTCGGCGGCCGCAACTCCATCACGGTCGGCGAGAGCGCGGGCTGCGAGCGCTGCGGCAATTTCACCGTGGGCGGCAACGGCCAGTTGTGGCAGCTGCTCTTCGCGCACGGCGCGGTGGGCACGGTGGGATACCTGGGCTTCTTCGCGTACGGGCTGTGGCGCTTCCGCCGCGACCGGAGCGCCATCGGGGTGGCGGCGTCCGGCGCGATCGTCACCTCGTTCTCGGCCATGCTCTGGTACAACTCGCTGGTCACCCCCCTCGCCTTCATGGTCCTGGCGTTTGCGCTGCTCTGGCGCAACTCAACCGAGGGGGAAACGACATGAGTCCGGTGCGGACCGCGCCCGCCGAGCTGACCGCGAAGGACGCCGAGCTGCGCACCCGGTACCTGGCCGAGGTGCTGGACCTCCTCTACCCGCCGCCGTGCCGCACCGACGGCTCGCCCGGCACCCCGATCGCCGAGTACCTGGTGGTCCCGGACGCGCGTAAACCCCGGCTGCTCGTGCCGTCGGGCTCGCGGCGGGTGGCCGCGGCCGCCGTGCGCCGTTACGCCGAACCGCAGTCGCGCATGGCCCGGCTCAAGCGGGAGGCCGTGGTCGCCGCCGTCCGCACCGGCGCCTCGAACGTGCTGCTGCGCGACCGGGTGCGGGTCACCGGGCCGTTCTCGCAGAGCATCGACGGGCACCTGAGCGAGGCGCTGGGCCGCGAGCTGTCGGTCAGCATCCACATCGGACCGGCCCGGGCCAACCGCAAGCCGGTGCTGCAGCTGATCAGCCCGGACGGCGAGACGTTCGGCTTCGGCAAGCTGGGCACCGGGCCGCTGACCCAGCAACTCGTGCGGGCCGAGACGGCGGCGCTCATCTCGCTGGCCAACAGCGGCCTGAGCAAGCTGACCGTGCCCCGGGTGCTGCACTCCGGCAAGTGGCGCGGGCTCGAGGTGCTGGTGCAGTCGGCCCTGCCGGTGTGGCTGCCCCGGGCCCCGCTGAGCCGCCGGCGCCTGGTGGCCGCGATGCTCGACGTGGCCGGGTGCTGCGGGTACACCACCGGCGCGCTGGCCGGCAGCTCGTACTGGCACGAACTGCGCGGGCGGCTCGCGGCGGTCGGCGACCGCCCCGAGGGCATCGGGCTCGCCGCCGCGGCCGAGCTGCTGGTGCGGCGGGC
The DNA here is from genome assembly GCF_026626335.1 of Paractinoplanes pyxinae. Lineage (GTDB taxonomy): Bacteria > Actinomycetota > Actinomycetes > Mycobacteriales > Micromonosporaceae > Actinoplanes > Actinoplanes pyxinae. The sequence continues at coordinate 300,499 of NZ_JAPNTZ010000013.1, forward strand.
GGGCGACATCGTCTTCCGCTACGGCGCCTGGCACGGCGACTGGGCGCCCTGGAACATGGCCACCGTCGCCGACGCCCTGCTGGTCTGGGACTGGGAACGCTTCGCCACCGGGGTGCCGCTGGGCTTCGACGCCGTGCACCACGAACTGCAGAAGCGCATCCAGGAGACGGCCGACGCCAAGGACGCGGTCGAGGCGACCGTGCGGGGCGCGGCCGAGCTGCTGGCGCCGTTCGGCGTGCCGGTGGCCGGCCGCGAGGTGACCGCCCTGCTCTACCTGGTCGATCTGGCCACCCGATACCTGACCGACCGCCAGGCCGAGGCGGGGGGCCGCCCCCGTGGGGTCGGCGCCCCGCTCCTGCCGGGGCTGGGCCGGGC
>NZ_JAPNTZ010000014.1 GCF_026626335.1 Paractinoplanes pyxinae
GGGCCGCAGCCGGGCCGGGCCGAGATCGGGTGGCCGCGGGATGCCGCCTGGGCCGATGCGGTTGGGCAGGTGCGGCGGGGGGGGGGGGCGTGGGGGGGCGCCGGACGGGAAGCGCACCCGCCGCAAAGCGCGGTGCCAGTTGGGTGAGTGGAAGGGCTTTCAGCGCGGCGTAGGCAGGGTGCCGGGCCAAAAGCGGACTCGCTGCGGGATGTCGTGCTGGCTGGGTGAGCGGGCGGGCCTTCAGCGCGGCGTCGGCAGGGCTCCGGAGTCGATGGCGTCCAGGACTCGGGTGGCGCCGCCGGCGGCGGCTGCGCTGGAGTCCAGGGCTGAGGTGACGATGACCGTGCCGCCGCTGTCGGCGGCGGCTGAGCGGGCGGCCAGCTCGCGCGCGGCGGACGGGATCAGCCACGGCGCCAGGTCGGTGAAGTAGCCGCCCAGCACCACGCAGGCCGGGTTGATGAGGTTGGCCAGGATGGCGATGCCGTGGCCCAGGTGGGCGCCCGTCTCGGTGAGGGCGTCCAGCACGTGCGCGTCGTCCGCCTTGGCGAGGCGCTGGATCTCGTCCATGTGCGGGCCGAACTCCGAGGGGGACAGGGCCGTCTCGATGCCCACGTCCGGCAACGCCCGCCTGATCACGGCGCCCACACCGGCGTACGCCTCGAGGCAGCCACGGCGGCCGCAGCCGCACACCGGGCCGGCCGGATCGAGCGGCAGGTGGCCGAATTCGCCGGCGAAGCCGCGGGCGCCGCGCAGCAGGCGGAAGTCGCTGATGATGCCGGCGCCGATGCTCGCGCCGCCGGTCAGGTACACCAGGTCGCCCGTTCCGTTCTGGGCGCCCAGCCGTTGTTCGGCCAGGACGGCCAGGTTCGCGTCGTTCTCGACGAGCAGGGGATAGCCGGGTTCGCCCAGCGCGGCCAGCAGCGACTTGCGCACGTCGACCCGTTGCCAGCCGAGCCCGGCCGCCAGCTCGACGACCCCGTCCGCGTCGACCAGGCCGGGCACGGCGACCGTCAGGCCCAGCACGCGCCGTCCGTCGTGGGAAAGCTTCGACACCGTACGCCGGGCCAGCGCCGCCAATGCCGCGATCGCTTGTCCCGGCTGCCCGGCCGTGCCGGAGAAGGCGCGCCGCCAGGACAGCAAGCGCTCGCCGGCCAGGTCGAGCGCCACCGCGGTCAGGTAGTCCGAGTTGATTTCCAGGCCCACTGCCGCGTACGGGGAACCGTCCAGCACCAGCATCACGGCGGGCCGGCCGATGCGGTTCTCGGTCATGCCGACCTCGCGCACCAGACGCCGGTCGATGAGGTCGGTGACCAGGCTGGACACGGTGGCCTTGTTGAGGCCCGTCGTGGCCGCGATGTCGGCCCGGGAGCACGGCGCGTGGGTGCGCAGATGGCGCAGCACGACGGCCAGATTCGTCGCCCGGACGTCGGCGAAATCGGCCGGTTGCGGCCCGTTCTCCCTGGTGAGCACCGACGACCCCCGCCCCACGAACATTCCCTTCGGCAGCGTACGGCACCGAAACCCGGTGGGCCTTGCCGGGCCGCACTTAGTTCGTTTACCGTCCCAACTAAAGACGAAGGAGTCAACGATGAAACTCGATAGAAGGCAGCTGCTCGCGCTGACCGGGCTGGGCGCGGCGTCGACGGTTCTGGCGGCCTGCGGCGACGCCAAGACGTCCAGCGGCCCGGGCACGACCACTCAGGATCAACTGACCAAACTGCTTCCCGCGTACGCCCCGAACGAGCTGGTGAAGGCCGACATCCCCAGCGTCAACGGCGCCAACGGCTTCTTCAGCAACCCGGCGTTCCTGAAGTACCCGGCCAATCCCGTCACCACGGTGAACGGGGTGCCGGGCAAGGGCGGCAGCTACACCACGATGACCCCGCTGTGGGGCGCTATTCCGTCGGCGAGCGGCAACGCGTACTACGCCGAGGTCAACAAGGTGCTCGGTGCCACGCTCAAGCTGCAGCCGGCCGACGGCTCCAACTACGACAAGGTGCTGCCCACCCTGTTCGCCGGGGACAAGCTGTCCGACTGGGTGCAGATCCCGAGCTGGAACATGGGGAACCTCGGCTTCGCGGACGCGGTCAACAAGTTCGCCGACCTGGGCCCCTACCTGTCCGGAGACGCCATCAAGGCGTACCCCAATCTCGCCGCCATCCCCACCAGCGCCTGGCAATGCTGCATCTGGAACGGCAAGCTGTTCGGCCTGCCCGTGTACTACAGCGGCGCGACGATCGCCGGCACGCTCTTCCACCGCAAGGACATCCTGGCCAAGGAGGGCATCAACCCCGACGACATCAAGACCCCGGCCGACCTGGCCGAGCTCGGTAAGCAGCTCACCAGCGCCGCGGCCGGCCGGTGGGCGTTCGATGACGTCTTCGACTCCCTCGGCCAGATCTACAAGTTCCCGGTCGACCCCAACCGCTGGGTCATCGACGAGGGCGGGAAGATCATTCACCGGTACGAGACCCCGGGCATCCTCGAGGCGCTGGAGTGGTACCAGACGCAGGCCAAGGCGGGGCACGTGCACCCGGACGCGCTGGCCGACAAGAAAGAGGACGCCAAGCAGCGCTTCTGGAGCGGCAAGGTGGTCGTCACCGGCGACGGCCCGGGCGCCTGGAAGGGCGACGACGCCAAGAGCGGAAAGGCCGCCAACCCTTCGTACGACCGGCAGGCCTTCAAGCTGCTGTCGACCGACGGCAAGCCGCAGATCTGGATGAACCCGAGCGCCGGCATGTACAGCTTCCTCAACGCGAAGCTGAGCGCCGACCAGATCAAGGAATGCCTCTCGATCGCCAACTACCTGGCCGCGCCGTACGGGTCGAAGGAGTACCTGACCGTCAACTTCGGCGTCGAGGGCACCGATTACACGATGGTCGACGGCAACCCGGTGCTCACCGAACGCGGCAGCAAAGAGGTGGCCACCACGTACCAGTTCCTCATCACGCCGATCAGCCCGACCACCGTCATCGCCGGGCAGACCCAGGTCGTCAAGGACTACGCCGCCTGGGAGGCCGACATGGTGAAGTACGCGGCCAAGCCGGCCTTCTACGGCATGAATGTCACCGAGCCCGCCCAGTACGCGAGCATCAATCAGCCGATGGTCGACCTCGTCAAGGACATCCGCTACGGCCGCAAGCCCATCTCGGCGTACCAGGAAGGGTTGAAGACCTGGAAGGCGCAGGGCGGCGATCAGCTGCGCGCCTTCTACGAGGACATCCGCAGCAAGTACGGCACCGGCCAGTGACAGCGCTCCGCGACGCGACGCCGGCTCTTCGAACACCGGATCCGAAGCCGGTCAAGAAGAGCCGGTTCCGCCGGGACCGGTCGCTGCTGCTGATGGTGATCCCGGCCGTCCTGCTGCTGATCGTCTTCAACTACGTGCCCATGTTCGGCACGGCGACGGCCTTCCAGCGCTACAGCATCTACGCCGGCTTCTGGCACAGCCCGTGGTCCGGCCTGGAGACTTTCCGGCAGCTGTTCTCGGATCCGTACTTCTGGAGCGCGCTCGGCAACACGCTCGAGCTCAGCCTGATCCAGCTCATTTTCTACTTCCCGATCCCGATCGCGCTGGCCCTGCTGCTGCACTCCATCATGAGCACCAAGGTGCGCACGATCGTGCAGTCGGTCGTCTATCTGCCGCACTTCTTCTCGTGGGTGCTGGCCGTGACCATCTTCCAGCAGATGCTGGGCGGGGCCGGGGCGCTCAACCAGTTCCTGCGTCAGCACGATCTGGGCACCTTCGACGTGATGACCAACCCGGACACCTTCGCGCTGCTGGTGACCTCGCAGGTGATCTGGAAGGAAGCGGGCTGGGGCATCATCGTGTTCCTGGCCGCCCTGGCGGCAATTGACACCCAGCTGTACGAGGCAGCAGCGGCCGACGGAGCCGGGCGCTGGCGGCGACTCTGGCACATCACGCTTCCCGGCATCCGTGGCGTCATCGTGCTCATGCTCGTGCTGCGCTTGGGCAACGTGCTCACCGTCGGCTTCGAGCAGATGCTGATCCAGCGGGGCGCGGTCGGGCGGGACGCCGCCGAAGTGCTCGACACGTACGCGTACTACTACGGCGTCGTGAACGCCAACTTCAGCCTCGGCGCGGCCGCCTCGCTGTTCAAGGGCGTGCTGTCGCTGCTGTTCCTCTTGGCCGCCAACAAAATCGCGCACCTGCTGGGCGAGGACGGACTGTATCGGCGATGACTGTCGTGACCCCGCTGGCGGATCCCAACCGCCGCGCCAGCAACCGGCCCAACTGGGAGGAGCCGCCCACCGCGGCCGGCCAGACGGGCAAGGGCATCGTTCTGTTCCTGGTGGTGGCCGTGGTCGCCATCCCGCTCTGGATGGTGTTGCTCACCAGCGTCTCCACGCAGAGCGCGGTCAACCGGGCCGGCGGCATGGTGCTCGTGCCCGACGGCGTGACCTTCGAGGCGTACCGGCAGATCTTCACCAACCAGTTGGTGATGCACTCGCTCGTGGTCAGCCTGGGCATCACGATCGTCGGCACTCTGGTGTCGATGGTGGTGACAATCCTTTGCGCGTACGGGCTTTCGCGGCACGGATCGTTCGCCCACCGCCCGATTCTGCTGCTGCTCGTGGCCACCATGTTCTTCAGCGGCGGCATCATCCCGACGTTCCTGGTCGTCTCGGCCCTCGGCGGGTACGACAGCTACTGGTCGATGATCCTGCCGACCGCCGTGAGTGTCTTCAACATCCTTGTCGTACGAGCGTTCTTCTCCAACACCGCGCAGGACCTTATCGACGCGGCGGCCATCGACGGCGCCGGGGAATGGCGCACTCTGTGGTCGGTCGTGCTGCCGACGTCGCGCGCCGTCACCGCAGTGGTGGCCCTGTTCTATGCCGTCGGCTACTGGAACACGTTCTTCAACGCGCTGCTCTTCCTGCCGGACAACCAGAAGTGGCCGCTGCAGATGGTCATCTACACGTACACCCTGCAGGGCAACGCGATGCCGGGCACCGGCCAGAACACGACCGGCCAGTACTTCGGCACGCAGGAAATCACTCCGCTGGCCATCCAGATGGCCGTGGTGACGCTGACGCTGATCCCGATCCTGCTGGTGTATCCGTTCGTGCAGCGGCACTTCACGAAGGGCGTCCTGCTCGGGGCGATCAAGGGATGATCTGGTTCGGCGGGGACTGGAACCCCGAGCAGTGGCCGCCGCCGGTGTGGGCCGAGGACGTGGAGCTGATGCGCCGCGCCCACGTCAACCTGGTCACGGTCGGGGTGTTCTCGTGGTCGCGGCTGGAGCCGGCGCCGGAGAAGTTCGAGTTCAGCTGGCTCGACGAGGTGCTCGACCTGTTGCAGGCCAACGGGATCGGCGCCTGCCTGGCCACGCCGACGGCCTCGCCGCCGCCGTGGTTCACCGACGGGCTGCCGGTCACGGCGGCGGGTGTCCCTTTGTCGTACGGTTCCCGAGACACGTACTGCGTCAATGCTCCGCCCTATCGCGCGGCGAGTGAGCGGATCGCGCAGGCGCTGGCCGACCGCTACGGCGACCACCCGGCCGTGCGGATGTGGCATGTGCACAACGAGTACGGCACGACGTGCTACTGCGACCACTGCGCGGCCGCCTTCCGCCGGTGGCTTGCCCGCGCGTACGGGAATCCGGAGGCGCTCAACGCTTTCTGGAGCACCGATTTCTGGTCGCAGCGGTACGCGTCCTTCGACGAAGTGCGGCCACCGCGGGCGACCCAGTATCTGAGCAATCCCGCCCACGTGCTGGACTACCGCCGCTTCGTCTCGGACGCGATGCTCGACCACTACGTGCTGCAGCGCGAGATCCTGCGCCCGACGGGCCGGCCGGTGACGACGAACTTCGCGCTCGGCGGCTGGGTGCCGGTCGACCACGCGCGCTGGTCCCGCGAGGTCGACGTGGTGGCCGTCGACGACTACCCGGCCACGGTCGCCGGCCACCTCGACGACCGCGCCTTCGTGGCCGACCTGGCCCGCGGCTGGGCCGTCGGCAAGTCTTGGATGGTGATGGAGCACGCCCCGGGCGCCGTGCTCGAACAGAGTGAAGTCCGAACGCTGGCCGACGGCGAGGCGATGGCCGCCGCCCAGGCCTACACCGACCGCGGCGCCACCGGCGTCATGTACTTCCAGTGGCGAGCCAGCCGCGGCGGCGCCGAACAGTGGCACCCGGCGATCGTCCCCCACGAGGGCCCCGACACCCCGATCTTCCGCGAGATCACAGCCGTCGGCGCCGCGCTCGCCGACCGCACGCCGCAAAGCCCGACCGCCACCCGCGCGCTGCTGTACGACGAGCAGACAATGTGGGCCTGGCAGTCCCCCCATCTGCCGACGAGGCAGATCGACTACGAGGCGACCTGCCGCCGCTGGCACCGCGCCCTGGGCCACCCGGTCGACGTGCTCCCGGTGGACGCACCCTTGGACGGCTACCGCCTGGTGGCCGCGCCGCTGCTTTACCTGACGTCCGCCGCGACCCACCGCGCGTTGCGTTCATACGTCGAGGCCGGCGGCACCCTGGTGCTGACCTTCGGCTGCGGCCTGACCGACGAACACTGCCGCGTAACCCCCGGCGCCTTCGACGACCTGCTCGGCGTACGCACAATCCGCCACCTACCCGGCGAGGGCCACTTGTGGCTCGACGACATCGAACCCACCACCGCCGAAGTCCTGCTACGAGGCTTCGGCGACCGCCCGATCGTCACCGAACACCACTACGGCCGCGGCCTGGTCCGCTTCCTCGCCACCGACCTGGACAACCCCGGCCTCTGGTTCAGTCTCCGGTCAGAGCGCGCCGACGAAGGCTCTGAGCGTCCGGTGGATCGGGGAGATGTCGGTGCGGTCGGGTAGGGCGGCGTAGATGTCACCACCCAGATCGGCCGGCATCTTGGAGCCGCTCTCACGCACGATCAGGACGTTGTGTTTGCCCTTGCGGCCGATGAAGTAGCCGGCCTCGAAGACCACGTTGTCGCGAGGCACGGCGCTGTCCTCACGGCTTTCGTCAGCCAGGTCGTCATCCTTGGTGAAGAGGAAGACCCCGCCGGTCGATCGCGCCGACGCGGCCTCGATCTGCTCGATGATCGACCGCCCCGGGAGGAAGTCGGTTCGCCAATCGAGCACCCGTACCCCCAGCCACTGCAGGTACTGCTTGACGGCAGCGGCGGTCTCGGTCGAGCTGCCGCAATAGCCGAGGAACAGGTCGTGGCGTTCGTCCATCTGAGCTTTCCAGTAGCCGAACGGCACCTTGAAGTCGTCGGTGTGCAGCCAGGAGACGTCAGCGTCCGATGGGAACCGGCCCAGATAGCCGCCGAACGTGAAGTCGAAGACCCCGCGGTTGCGCACGTCGCGCTGCACCAGCACCAGGATCGGCAGGCCCAGGGTGCGGGCCAATGCCCCCTCGTAATGGTTGAACTCCGTAGGCAGGACCACCGAGTTGCCGTCGCCGTCCCCGAAATGCCACCGGGGCATACCGAGTATCACCGCGCCACAGCAACGCCGGGCGATCTCGTCAGCGAGCTCGGGGCTCCAGGACTTGGCTGACGTGAGCCCAGGCTGCCCCCGGGGATTGTGAAAGATCTCCGGCGTGTAGCCCAGCTTGGCGATCTCGTCGACGATGCCCCACTTCAGACGGTTCTGCTGATCGTCGAGCCAGATGTCGGCCGGCAGGCTCACATAGACACGGCGGGTGATCAGCATGTCGGCCGACGTTACGCCGCAACGCGGAGGCGTGTCTGTCGGCTTGCAACACTTCAGCTTGTTTCGGTCAGGGTGAAGGCGTCGGCCAGGGCGGGGGTGCGGCGCATCGTGGCTATGGCTCGGCTGGCTCGGCTTTTCACGGTGCCGGGGGAGCAGCCCAGCTGGGTGGCTATCTCTTGTTCGGAGAGGCCGGCCCAGTAGCGCAGCACGAGGACCACGCGCTGGCCGGGTGGGAGCTCGCGCAAGGCGGCCAGCACCACCTCGGCGGTGTCTCGATGGGCGTACGCGTCGCCGGGGGTGGGACGGTCGGGTGGCGCGGCCGCGGGGACCTCGCGGCGCCACAGGCGGCGGCCGGCTCGCCAGGCGGCGCGGGCCATCACCTGGCGGGTGTAGGCCTCGGGGTCGCCGTCGGCCGGGAAGCCCAGGCGCTGCCAGCCGCGATAGGTCTTCACCAAGGCTTCCTGGGTCAGGTCCTCGCCGTGGCCGCGGTCGCCGGTGAGCAGCGTGCCGTAGCGGACCAGCGCGGGATAGCGGGCGCTGACGAAGTCGGTGAAGCCGTTCACCGCTCGATCCCGAAGATCTGCTTCAGCTCGGCCACGGCGTCGTCGTCGAAGCGTACGCGGCCGCCTTGCGACGAGACCGCCTCCTGGCACTTGCCGCCTAGGGTGATGACCACGTGAGCCGTGCCGATGTCGAGCCGCATCCCCGGCTGTTCGGGCCCTGCGCAGGCTTCGCTGTCGGGCACAGGATCCCGCTGGTCTTGCAGCACACGAACGATCTCGAACAGCTTCGTCGTCTCGGTGGTCTTGCCCCGCAGCGGATGGACCGGGTCGGCCGGGTCGGATGCGATCAGCTCCGCGACGGCCGGAACATCGGGCACGATCAGCCGTCCGGCGTCGACCGGCTCGGTGCGGATGCTGCCGAGGATCTGGCGGGTCTCGGCGAGGCTCGTTCCCAGATAGACGGTGGTGCGCGACCACGGCAGGACCACCTGGAGGTCGTAGTCGCCCCGCGAGGTGTCGGCCTCGGAAATCCGGTTGGAGACCCAGGCCGGTTCGCCGCCCGGCAGCGTCAGAGAGATCGGCGGCGTCATGACGAGTCCGTCGTCGGTCATGACAGCGCCGGCGGGCGCCCGCATCTCGCCGTCCTCGACCACGACTCTGATCACGGCGCGGGGACAGGCCGACCACGAATTCTCCGGGTCGCCCGTGGTGTCCGGGATGAGAATGGTGCGGTCCGGGTCGGCGCACGACCGGTCGCGGCCGCCGGTGATGCCCTGCCACCCGGGCGGCACCGGCAGGCGCAGACCGCCCGACACCAGCACTCCGTCGGCGAAGTGCGGCACCGGCAGCGGCCGGTCGATGACGCTCACCGGTGGCGGCGACGAATCCCTCTGGAACTGCGGCACCGCCAGCGCCCCGCCGGCCAGCACACCCAGCACGGCGAACGTGCCCGCTACGAGCCGCCGGCGCTGCTGGGCGCGGCGGCGCCGGGCGACCGCCGCCGCCGGGTCGAGCGTGCGCGGCTCCACCCCGGAAACCGCCTCGTCGAGCAGATCTTTGATGCGCTGCGCCATCCGTATCCCTGTCCCCGATGAACTCCCGTCACCCTCCCAAAGACATCGGCCGCCCGCTGGGTTCCTCCATCGTGAAAAGCTGTCGAGATGAATATTCGGGCTGCCGTCGTAGGGGCGGGCATCGTCGGCGCCGCCATCGCCTATGAGATCGCCCGGGCCGGCGGCGACGTCGTGCTCGTCGACAAGGCGGAGCCCGGGTCGGGAGTCACCGCCGACTCGTTCGCCTGGATCGGTGAGCCCCGCGACGGCGATAAGGAGGACGCGAGCACGCCTCTGCGGCGCGGCGCCCTCACGGACTGGCGGCGCTGGGAGCGGGAGGTGCCGGGCGTTCGCGTGCAGTGGCGCGGCGCCCTGCTGTGCGGCGAGGACGGGGACGCCGATGCGTCGGAGCTCGAGCCGAACCTGCGCCAGCCGCCCGTACGATCGGTCTTCCTCAAGACCCACGGCGCAGTCGATCCCGTCGCGGTGACGCAGGCCTTGATACGCGCGGCACAGAGCCACGGTGCGCGCCTGCAGACGCACACTGTGGTCGACCCGCTGACGGCTTGGGGAGACGCGGACGTGGTCGTGATCGCGGCCGGGGTGGGCGCTCCCGCGTTGCTTCGGCCGCTGGGCTTCGAGCTGCCCGTGACATCCTCGCCGGCTCATCTCGTCCGCTTCGCGGCGCCGCCCGGCCTGGTCCGCACCATCTTCGTCACCCCGGATCTGGAGGTCCGCGAGGCCGCCGACGGCGAGCTGCTGGTCGCCGCCGCCGGGGACACCCCGGACCCGGGGCCGGAGATGCTGCGCCGCCTCACCACGGCGTTCGATGCCCCGGGCGTGCGCCTGCTGGGCGTACGGACCGGGGAGCGTCCCATGCCGGCCGACGGGATGCCGCACATCGGCCCCGTCCCGGGCGTCGAGGGCGTCTATGTGGCGGTCATGCACTCCGGGGTCACGCTGGCGGCGAAGGCAGCCCGGCTGATCGCCGAGGAGATCGTCGGCGGCGTCGAAGCCACCGATCTGGCCGGGCTGCGTCCCAGGGCCGCGACACCTCAGGCGGAGTAGACCTCCAGGGCGGAGAGCTGCCCGGCGGGCCAGCCGGTGTTGGCGGTGAAGGTCACGCGTACGAACCGGGCCTGAACGGACGAGCCGGTGACCGTGACGGTGTTTCCGGTGGCCGGGTCGAAGGTCCGGGCGCCGCCGGCGAAGGTCGCGAACGAGCTGCCGTTCGTGCTGGTGGCGACGGTGAGCGTCTGCGTGCGGGCGCCCCAGCCCGGCGGCAGCTTCAGGACGAGCCGGCCGACCGGCAGCGCCGAGCCCAGGTCGACCTGGATCCACTGCGGGAAGGCGTGATTCGTGCTCTCCCAATAGGTGCCGGCATCACCGTCGACGGCGTTATTGGCCCCGTACGTCTGCGTGTGGCCGCTCTCCGCCGTCGGCTTGCCGCGGGCCAGATCGCCCGTCGGCGGTGGCGGCGGCGTCGTGCCGGTGGTGGGCTGCGTCGGGCGTACGGCGGTGAGGGCCAGCTGTCCCTTCAGCATCCGCCCGCCGTCCTGGGTGATGCGCAGGTAGTAGTCGGACGAGCAGAAGGTGCCGTCCTCGTCGAGCGCGCGGATCCCGCTGCCGGCCGGGACGGAGGCGGCCGTCTCGGCGGTCTTGGCGATCTGGTTGCCCTCGTTGAACTCGTCGAACATCGAGACGTACAAGCCCTGGGCGCCCAGCTTGATCATGTTGTAGAGGCTGCGCCAGTAGAAGTCGCCGTGGCGTCGGGCGCCCGTGGAGAGGTCACCTGGCAGCACGCAGGGCTGATAGTCGATCCCGTACGCGTTGCACTCGGCCTGATCGGCGGTGTTCACATTGGCCAGGAACCAGTCGAGCCCGTCCAGCGTTCCGGTGCGGCCGACCATCCACGGCGAGATCATGTTGAACGCGCGGTAGACGGCCTCGAACCCGGTGCGGCTGTCGTTCTTGCCCTCACGCCAGTACGTGGGCACGCCGCCGATCACGTAGCAGCCGCGCGCCTTGAACCAGTTGACGACGTCGAGGCAGGCGGCCGGGGCGAACGGGCGGCCGTCGTCGTTGAAGCCGAAGCCCCAGATGCACACCACCGGCTTGCCGTTCTGCCGGGCGTAGGCCGAGGACGACGTGTGCGCCGCCATTTTGTTCGTCCAGTCGGTCTTGATGTCGCCCTGCATCGACGTCCAGCCCGTGACGTCGTACATGACATAGAACTTGCGACCCGTGGCCTCGGCCGCCGTGCGCACCTTGCTCGCCATGGCGTCGCGGGTCGGGCCCTCGTCGCCCATCGGGTTGAAGCGTTGGAGGGCCGCGGTGTCGATGCCGTAGGTGCGCATCCACTGGAAGTGCGTGTCGACCGTCTGCTGGTCGTACGAGGAGAAGAGGGTGGCCGGGCGGCCGTCGCCCAGATTCGGGTACGCCGTGGGGTAGGCGCGGGTGAAGTCGCGCATGTCGGGCCAGGACACGATCGTCGTGTTGGCCGGCGAGGGCGGCTGGAAGCGGTCGCGGCTCCAATGCCACCAGCCGCCGATCGGGGCGCCGTCGCCGGGGCAGGCGAACCAGCCCTGGTAGCCGACGCTGATCTTGCCGACGACATCGCCGGGCGGGGAGGCGGCGCCGGCGGGGGAGGGACGGGTGACCAGCGCGGCGGCCGAGCAGAGGGCCGCTGTGGACAGCAAGGTGCGGCGAGTGACAGGCATGGGGACTCCTGAGGATCCGGGGGATACGGGGAACGGATCGACGGTCATCGTGACAGTTCTGTTCACGAGAGCGCAATACTTGGACCACCACGCGAAATATTTGAACAGCCGTAAACGACAAGTAACTCTGAGTCGCGGGATTGGCAAACTTGAAGCATGAAGAGTGCACTATGAGTGACATTCATGCTGCGTGACCTCGGTATATGCCAAGCTCAAGTTACTGATGGTGATCGAGGGCCGCATGTTCCTAATCTGACGGTGAGTGACGGCGGGGGGCCGTCCGCAACATGTCGGGTGGGGCAATGGGGGGATATCCGGGGCCCAAGCGGGATCCGTGGACAGTGGCGTTGCATGCGGGTCCGGCCGACCCGCACGGACGGCCGGCGGGGGACCGGCCGCTCGGGTGCGGCGTGCTGATCGATCCGTGGCGGGTGCTGACGTGCTCGTCCGTTCTGCAAAATCGGTTCGGTACGGAAGACGAGTTGTGGGCGGCGTTCCCGAAGGCGGGTGTGCCGTGGACGGTCCGGCTGCGGGTCGTCTCGGTGCGGGCGGATGCCGCGGCCGACGTCGCGGTGCTGGTGCTGGAACGGCCGGCACCGGACGGCGTGGTGCCCGCGCCGTTGTCCCGTCCGGACGCGGCCGATCTGGTCGGCGAGCGCTGGTGGTCGTTCGGCTTCCCGGCCGACACGGCGTTCGGCGGCGACGGGCGCGGGCACGTCGGGGCGGCTCTGTCGTACGGGTGGATGCGGCTCGAGCCCGACCCGGACATCGGCCTGACCGACGGCTTCGTCGGCGCCGCCGTGTGGTCGCCCCGGTTCGAGGCCGTCGTCGGGCTCATCGGCCGCGTCCAGGTGGTCGGCGGGCGTGCCGGCGAGGCGATCGCGCTGACCGTCGCCCAGGCCACGAGCGCCCTGCCCGACGAGCGCCTGCACGACCTGGCCGGCTGGTCGGCCGCCGACGCCGGCGAATCGGCGCTGGCCGCGTGGGGCTGGTCGCTGGCGTCCGATGTGGAGGCAGCGCGGCACTGGTCGCCCCGCTCGCGGGGCGTGGCCGTCGATTCCGAGCCCGGCTACCGCTTCCGGGGTCGCCGGGCCGCGCTTTCCGTCGTGGTGGAGTGGCTGCGGCGGCCCGCCGTCGACGACCGGGTGCTGGTGGTCACCGGCTCGCCCGGTGTCGGCAAGTCGGCGGTGCTGGGCCGGGTGGTCACCACGGCCGACCCGGGGTTCCGGGATCTGTTGCCGGCCGGCGACGACGCCCTGCGGGCCGACCTCGGCTCGGTCGCGTGTGCCGTACACGTGAAGGGAAAGACCGCCTTGGACGTGGCCGTGGAGATCGCGCGCGCCGCGGCCGTACGGATTCCGCAGAGCCCGGCCGAGCTCGCGCCCACGCTGCGGCGGCGCCTGGCCGACCGGCGAACGTCCCGCTTCAACCTGGTCGTGGACGCGCTCGACGAGGCGGTCAGCCCCGAGCAGGCCCAGCAGATCGTCGAGGACATCGTGCTGCCGATCGTGCGCACCTGCGGCTCGGTGGGCGCGCAGGTCGTGGTGGGCACGCGGCGCAGCGACGACGGCGGCGACCTGGTGCAGCTGTTCGGATCCGACTGCGAGGTGGCCGACCTCGACAGCGAGCACTACTTCGAGGTCGAGGACCTGACCGCGTACGCGTGGGCGACCCTGCAGTTGACCGGTGCGGAACGGATGGGCAATCCGTATGCGCCGAACCACATCGCCGGTCCGGTCGCCGCGCGCATAGCGGAACTGGCCGACCGCAACTTCCTGGTGGCCGGACTGACCGCGCGCCGGCACGGGTTGTACGACCACGTCGCCGTACGACCCGAGGATCTGGCCTTCGCGCCCGACGTCGACGACGCGCTCGAGGCGTACGTCGACCGCCTGCCCGAGGCGGGCCGGCTGGCCGCCAAACTGGCCCTGACCGCGCTGGCCTACGCGAAGGCGCCCGGCCTGTCGCTCGAGCTGTGGCACGCCTTCCTGGCCGCGTTCGGGGTGGCTGTGGAGCAGGACGAGCTGGCCGACTTCGCGCGGTCGTCGGCGGCCAACTTCCTGGTCGAGTCGAGCGGCGAGCTGCCCGGGCGGCGGTTCCGGCTGTTCCACCAGGCGCTCAACGACGCGCTGCTGCGCGAGAGGCGCTTCCGCGGGGCCACCGTGGCCGACCAGCGCGCGATCAGCCACCGTCTGATCCGGCACGGCCGCGTGCACGGCTGGTCCCAGGCCGACCAGTATCTGTTGCGGTCGCTGGCCGAGCACGCCGTGGCCGCCGGGCTCATCGACGACCTGCTGGTCGACGACGAGTACCTGCTGTACGCCGATCTGCTCCGCCTCGTGCCGCCGGCCGACTACGCCCGCACCATTCTCGGCCAGCAGCGCGCCCGGCTGCTGCGCCTCACTCCGCAGGCGGCCACGGCCAGCCCGTCCGAGCGGGCCGCCCAGTTCAGCGTCACCGCCGTGCTGGAAGGGCTCGACTCGCGGGTCGCGGTCAACCGGCGGGCGCCCTACCGGGCCGGTTGGGCGGCGGTGCAGCAGCGGCGGGAATGGGCCGTCCTCGAAGGACACACGGGCGCGGCCGGCTCGATCTGCGTGCTGCACGCCCGCAACGGCGACCTGATCGTGGTCAGCGGCGGCACCGACGGCACGGTCCGCACCTGGGATCCGAGCACCGGGCAGCAGCGCAAGGTGATGCTGGCCGGCGCCGACGTGGTCGAGCTGGTGCCCGTCCGCATGGACGGGCGCACGCTGGTCGCCTCGGCCGGCGCCGACGGCACGGTGCTGCTGTGGGACCCGGAAAGCGGGCAGCTGCGGCACAGCGTGCGCTGCGAGCCCGACCAGATCCGCTCGCTGACCCCGGCTCCCATGGCGGGCGACGAGGGCTTCGGCGTGGTCTGCGCGGACGGCAGCATGACGGTCTGGTCCCCGGTCGGGCGCACCACGCGGCGCAGCATGATTCACACCGGCAAGGTGTCGGCCGCCGTGCTGTGCGGGCCGGACCGGGTGATCAGCGCGGGCACCGACGGATCGCTGCAGTACTGGAAGCTCGGCGCGCCCGAGCCGGGCTGGGCGGCCGCCGCGCACAGCCGGGCCATCACGGCGCTCTGCCTGCTGCCCGAGCACGGCATCGTGGTGAGCGGCAGCGCCGACGGCACGGTCCGCATCGGCGACGCCGCCACGGGCATGCCGTTCGTCAAGATCGAGGTCGGCGATCCCGTACGGGCGTTGTGCCCGATGACCCGGCAGGGCGCACCGCTGCTGGCGACGGCCGGCGACGACGGCATCATCCGGCTGTGGGACGTGCGCTCGGGGCAGCTGCTGCGGGCGGTGGCCACGCACGGCGGTCCGATCCGGCGGCTGTGCGCGGTCGAGGTGCAGGGGCGGGTGCTGATCGCCACGGTCGGGGACGCGGTCGTGCGGTTGTGGGACCCGGATTTCGCCTTCGGCCCGCGCACGGGGGCGGCGGCCACCTCGGTCACCGCGCTGGCGGCGGTGTGGCAGGGCAGCAAAGACCTGGTGGCGGTCGCCTACGGCAACGGCACGGTGCAACTGCTGAACGCGGCCACGGGCGACGCGGTGGACGAGCTCACCGGCCATCGGGACGCCATCACGGGGCTGGCGCCGGTTTTCGCGTACGGGAAAATTCTGCTCGCCTCGGCCGGCGCCGACGGGACCGTGGGCATCTGGAAGCTGCAGAACGCCCGGCAGCGCGCCGATCTCCACCCCCGGCCGGGATGGTCGGCCGCCGTGTGCGCGGTTTTTGTCAACCGTCACCTGTGGATGGCCTGCGCGGGCGAGGAGGGAACCGTACGGCTGTGGGACCCGTTCACCGGCCGGCGGCGCCGCCGACGACCGTGGCGGCGCGGGAACCGAAGCGGAGGACCGATTTCGGTGCTGTTAGCGCTGCCCACGCACGACGGGCCGCGGGTCGTCTCGGGCGGCGCCGACTGCACGCTGCGGGTGTGGGACGTCGAAAGCGGGCGGCAGGAGACGGTTTTCAGCCGGCACACCGGGCGGATCCGTGCCGCCTGCGTACTGCCCTCGGGCGAGGGCGAACTGATCGCCTCGGCCGGGGACGACCAGGTGATCCGGGTGTGGGATCCGTGGACGGGCAAGCAGGTGCTGGCGTTGCAGGGCCACACCGGACGGATCACGGCCGTGTGCCCCGTCCGGGCCGGTGACCGGATGCTGCTGGCCTCGGCCTCGCACGACGCCACCGTACGGCTGTGGGACCCGGCCACCGGCCTGTGCGAGCTCACCATCCCGGTGCACCACGAGGCCACCGCGTGCGCCTCGGTGGCCGACGAGCTGATCGTCGGCACCACGGCCGGCGCGCTGGCGATCAGCCTGAGCCTCTAACGGATCTGGCGGGCGACCTCGTGATGCGTCACCGTGGTCTCGCGGTCGACCAGGAACTCGTCGTCCTCGGCGTAGAAGACGGCCACCGAGATGTCGTCCCCGGCGAACCCGCGGATGTCGTCCAGCGAGTCCCACCAGCTCAGCGTGGTCACCTCGGACCGGCCGTCGCCGAGGTCGCGCACCCACATCTCGGCGCCCCGGTTGCCCGGTGTCTCGCGATAGCCCGCCAGCCCCGTCCGTTCGATGTAGGCCACGTACTCGCCGGCCCGCTCGGTCCGCACCCAGCCCCGCCACATCCGCGCGATCATTTCCGCAGTTTACGGCCCTTCGGCGGGGTCGAAAGTTCCGAGAACGGCGGCCCCGCGCACACGTCCCTCGGCGAGGTCGATCAGCGCGGCGTCGGCGTTCTCCCACGCGTACGGGGTCACGGCGACCTCGAGGCGGTGGTGTTCGGCGAAGTCGAGCAGATCGCGGCCGTCCTGCCGGGTGTTGGCGGTGACGCTGCGCACCGTGCGTTCCTGGAACAGCTCTTCCTCGTAGCGCAGGGACGGGATGTCGGTCAGGTAGATGCCGGCGATGGCCAGCGTGCCGCCCCGATCCAAGGCCCGCAGCGCCGTCGGCACGAGCGTGCCCACCGGCGCGAAGATGATGGCCGAGTCCAGCGGCACCGGCGGTCCTTCGCCGGCGTCGCGGGCCGAGGCGGCGCCCAGGTCGAGTGCCAGCTGCTGGGCGCGGGGTGAGCGGGTCAGCACGTGCACCTCGGCGCCCTGGGCGATCGCCACCTGGGCGGTGAGGTGCGCGGAACCGCCGAAACCGTAGATGCCCAGGCGGCCGCCGGGCGGCAGGTCGGACAGGCGGAGTGCGCGGAAGCCGATGATGCCGGCGCACAACAGCGGCGCGAGCTCCGCGTCGGTGTAGCCGGACGGAAGCGCGTACGCGAAATCGGCCCGGACCGTGGTGAACTCGGCGTACCCGCCGTCGGCGTCCCAGCCGGTGTATCGCGAGGCCGGGCACAGGTTCTCGTTGCCGCGCGTACAGAAGTGGCAGGTGCCGTCGGTCTCGCGCAGCCAAGCCACGCCGACCCGGTCGCCCGCCCGCCATCCGGTGACGTCCGCGCCGACCTCGGCCACGTGCCCGACCACCTCGTGCCCCGGCACCACCGACCGCCGATGCACCGGCAGCTCGCCCGACGCCACGTGCAGGTCGGTGCGGCACACGCCGCACGCGTCCACCGCGACCAGCAACTCGCCGGCACCGGGCCGGGGCGTCGCCATCTCGACCCGGCTCACCGCGCGGCGCACGTCGGCGCCCGGATTCGTCACCTGCCAGCCCAGCATGACCCACCTCCGTACCCATCCTGACGCGGCGTGGCAGGCTTTGCCGGTGAGCGAACCCGTGGATGTGGACCTGGTGCTGGTGGGCGGGGGCGGCGCCGCCTCGCTGGTGCTGGCCGCGCTGGGACGGCGGAGACCCGATGTGCGGGTGGCGATCGTCGACCCGGTGCACAAGCGGGGGCAGGACCGCACCTGGGCCTTCTGGGGCACGCCGGGCACGTTCCTCGACCCGCTGCTGAGCGCGAGCTGGGACGAGGCCGACGTGGTGACGCCGGGCGGCCGCCGGGTGCTGCCGCTGAACCCCTTGCGGTACGCCATGTTGCGCTCGGCGCCGCTGTACGAGCTGGCCGGGCAGGCCGAGAAAGACCTTTCCGCCGTACGGGTCACCGCCCCCGCCTCGCAAGTGCTCGACGACGGTGAGCGGGTGCTGGTCACCGGGCCGGACGGGGTGCCGCTGGTGCGGGCCGGGTGGGCGCTCGACTCGCGGCCGCGGCCGCCCCGGCGCCCCGGGCGCACGAGCTGGCTGCAGCACTTCCGGGGCTGGTGGCTCGAGGCGGACGGGCCGGCGTTCGACCCCGGCCGGGCGGTGCTGATGGATTTCCGGACGCCGCAGCCGGCCCGCGGGGTGTCGTTCGGCTACGTGCTGCCGGTCAGCGACCGCTTCGCGCTGGTCGAGTACACCGAGTTCTCGCCGGCGGTGCTCACCGGCGACGAGTACGACGCGGCGCTGCGCGGCTACGCCGGGCTGCTCGGCCTCGACCTCACCTCGCTGCGGGTGCGCGAGGTCGAGGACGGCGTCATCCCGATGACCGACGGGCCGTTCGACTCGCACCCGTCGCCCCGGGTGGTGCGCCTCGGAACCGCGGGCGGCGCGACCCGGCCGTCGACCGGCTTCACGTTCTCAGCGATGGCCCGCCAGGCCGAGGACGTCGCCCGGGCGGTCGCGGCCGGCCGTCCGCCGGTGCCGGGCCCGGCCTATCCGGCGCGGCACAGGTGGATGGACGCCGTGCAGTTGCGGGCCCTCGACCGGGGGCTGGTGGACGGGGTCGCCTTCTTCGACCGCCTGTTCGCGCGCAACCCGGCCGAGCGGGTGCTGCGCTTCCTCGACGGCACGACGACGCTGCGCGAGGACCTGGCGCTGATGGCCTCGACGCCCCTGCTGCCGATGACGCGGGCGGCCTTCGGCGACGCCGTCGCCCGGGTGCGGCGCTGAGGCTGTTACGGTTTCCGGCAGCTGCGACTCGAGGAGGTGAGACCGATCAACGTACGTGGTGGTCGGGCGCTTCCCGGTTGTCGGCCGGCGATGCGCTCTGTGTAGAGCGGGCTGAGCCGGAGGCAAGTCATGGACGCTTCTTTTCTTGTGAACGAAACGATTCCCGGCACGCTGTGGGAACCTGATTTTCTTCTGAACGGCACTGTTCCGGGCACGCTGTGGGAACCGGACGGTGGCGACGGGCCGTTGATCCTCGTCGCGCACGGCGGTGGGCAGCACCGGGGCTCGCCGGCGGTGGTCGGCCGGGCGCGGATGCTGGTCGCGGCGGGGTTCCGGGTGGCCGCACTGGACGCGCCTGGATCTGAATCCCCGATGCAGGGCCCGGCCGAAGGTCTGGCTGAGCGTCTGAACCGGATCAACGCCGAGGTGGCCGCGCGCGCCGTCCCGGAATGGAAGGCCGCCCTGGACCTGCTCGCGCCGGACGGGCCGGCCGGCTTCTGGGGTGTCTCGATGGGCGCGGTGATCGGCCTGGAGGTGCTGGCCGCCGAACCCCGGATCACGGCGGGAGTGCTCGGCCTGACCGGCGCCCGCCCCGACCTGGCGAGACGCATCACCGTCCCGATCGAGTTCGCCCTGCAGTGGGACGACGAGCTGGTGTCGCGGGAGTCGGCGCTGGCACTGTTCGACGCTTTCGCCTCCGCCGAGAAGTCTCTGCACGCCAACCCGGGCCGCCACACCGAACTGCCCCGGCACGAGGCGGACAGCGCGGTCCGCTTCTTCCAACGCCACCTGCGGCCGGCCTAGCGCCGTCGACAAACGCTGCGCCGGGGCGGATTCGGTCGTTCCGCCGACCTCGCCATGCCGGTGAGATCGCAGGTGCGCGGTCGAGTTCGGCCGCCCCGGTTGGTGCGGCATGCGCCTCGCCGACATCGGCGGGAGTCGTGCGTGATCGCCGCGCATTCATGGTGCGGCATCGGGTGCCTGGTGCGGCGAGGCGGTCACTGGGCGTGCGGATCGGTGATGAGTAGCCCCAGCGGGGAGGGTTCAGGCGGGCAGGCCGACTGCCGTAAGGCTGGATCGCCACAGCCGGGCCGCGCGGGACGGGTCCGTCGAGCGTGGGGTCGCCCGGAAGGGCGCGCGCCAGGCGAAGTAGCCGCCGGGCGCGAGGCCAGCCGGGTCGGTGGCCAGCCAGAGCAGGGTGTCGGCGCCCTCGACGGGGCTCCGAAAGACGTGGCGCGCCAGGCTGAAGGTAGGGCTCTTGATGCCGAAGCCGCTGCGGATCAGGCCCGGAAAGTAACAGGTCGGGACGATCCCGTACGACGACCAGCGCCTGCTCGCCTCGACGGTGAACAGGATGTTGGCCTGCTTGCTGGCGCCGTACGCCAGCCAGCGCAGGTGCTGCCGCCGCCCGGGCTGGTCGACGTCCAGGGCACCCCACGCCTCGGCTGCCGACGACGTGGTGACGATCCGAGCCGGCGACGACGGCGTAGCGGCGGCTCGCAGACGATCGAGCAGCAGGTGCGTGAGCAGGAAGCCGCCCAGATGGTTGATCTGCATCGTCGGGTCCAGCCCATCAACCGTCATCGGCCTCACCCCGGTCAGCAGCCCCGCGTTATTGGCCAGCACGTGAATGCGTTCATGCTCGCCCGCGATGCGAGCACCGACCGCGCGAACCTCGTCAAGCACGGCAAAGTCGGCCCGATAGGTAGGCGGCGTGCCCCCACCCGCCTCGCGCACCTCAGCAGCAGCCGCGGCCAGACGAACGGGGTCGCGCCCCAGCAGAATCACCTCATCGCCGCGGCGCGCCAGGCCCACAGCGGCGGCCCGCCCAATCCCAGAGCTGGCGCCGGTCACGACAACCGTACGAGGCATCTTCCGACCCTATCGATCATGCCGGCCACCGCGCCGGACCTAGCCGGCTTCGCCGTCCCACCAGCCGTAACGTCAGGCGACCGAAGTCATGCTGATCGCTATGGATCAAGCTGGCCACCGTGCCGGCCCTCGCCGGCTTCGTTGTCGCACCGGCCGTGAGCTCAGGCGGCCGTCGTCGTGCTGGACGGTATAGATCATGCTGGCCGCCGTGCCGGACCCCGCCGGTTTCGTTGTCGCACCGGCCGTGAGTTCGGGTGGCCGTCGTCGTGCTGGTCGCTATCGATCATGATGGGAGGCGTGACGAGACTGGCCGGCTTTGCTGCCGCCTTGGCGGTGACCGCCGGGGCCGTCGTCATGTTGTTCGCGTTGGTCGCCCCGGCGGGCAGCTGGTGGGACGGCTATGTCAGCGAGGCCGGCACGGCCGGGCAGCCCTACGCGATCCCGTACCGAAGCGGTCTGGTCCTGTTAGCCGCCGGTGTCGCCCTGCTCGGGTGGGCGTTGCGCGACCTGCGCCTGGTCAGCGCTTGCCTGCTGATCGCGGCGGTGCTGGCGGCCACCTCGGGCCTGGTCGCATGCAGCGACACATGCCCCCTACCTCCTTACGAGCCCGCCACAGCAGCCGACATCATCCACGCCTCAGCCAGCGTCGTCGGCATGATCGTCCTGGCCGGCGCCATGGCCGCCGTCTGGTTCGCGCACCCCCGCCCAGCCCTGACCCGCCTCTCCGCCGTCAGCGCCATCCTGATCGTGCCGATCGGCGCCGCCCTAGGCTTGACCATGCTGTTCGTCGGCCGCAGCGACTTCGGCGCCCTCGTCGAGCGCCTGGCCCTGATAGTCGCAGTCTTCTGGCTGGTCGGCACGGGCCTGACCATCGCGCTCACCCCGACCCACCGCCGAACATCCCGCCCGCTCCAGCGACCGCGAACGTAGTTCTACGGTCAGTTGGTGGGGAGGGTGGCCGGCTCGGGGAGGGCGACCGTGTAGCGGTTCTTGCCGGCGGCCTTGGCGGCGTACATGGCCTCGTCGGCGGCGTGGATCAGGCGTTCGGCGTCGGTGGGGGCGGCGTCGGCGTCGGCTACTGCGACACCGACGCTGCAGCTGATTGTCACGGGCTGGCCGTCGATGTCGAACGGGGTTCGCAGGCTGGTCACGATGCGCTCGGCGAAAGGCTCGGCAGCCGGGGTCGCCGCCAGGACTGCGAACTCGTCGCCGCCCAGACGCGCAACGGTGTCGCCTGAGCGTGCGCATTGCGTCAGTCGGCGTGCGACCTCGACCAGCAGTTGGTCGCCGGCGGCGTGGCCCAGGCCGTCGTTGACTGCCTTGAAGCCGTCCAGGTCGATGAAAAAGACTGCGCGCGGCTCGCCAGGGTCGGCCTGATCGAGGCGCTCACGGAAAAGTGCGCGATTGGGCAGGGAAGTGAGCGCGTCGTGCATCGCCAGGTGGCGCAGCTCGTCCTCGCGGTCGAGCAGGCGCGCCTCGACCGTCTTGCGTCGCTCGATGTCGTGACGCAGGGCGGCCGTCGCGTCCGCGACCTTCTTGAGCGCGCGTCGCCGCGAGTCGGCGAGCACCCCGGCCAGCACGGTGACCAGCACCCCGATGGCCAGCGTGGCGAACGGCAGCCGGCGGTCGGTCTCGCTGATCAGGCGCTCGGTCGGCTTGATGTCGATCTGCCACTCGCGCTCACCGACGTACACCGATCGCACCCGGCCGAGGCTGCGGTCGGCCAGCAGCTTCGCGGGGGCGCTGGTCGAGGCGACCGGCGTCAGCTTCGACCCCTCCAGGTCGCTCAGCGTCACCTTGACCAGTTCACCCGCGTAGGCGTGCAGGGTCTCCTCGACGAAGTCGCTGCCGCGCATCGACAGCGTGACCCAGCCCAGGAACTGCCCGGCGGCCGGCGTACCGACCGCTCCGGTCACCGGGGCGGCCAGCAGGAAGGCCTGCTGACGCTGCGCGGCCGGCAGATTGCGGTCCTTCAGAAGCACGTACGGGTGGCTTGCCGTGACCTCGCCGCTGGCCCGCGCGAAACGCAGCGCGGCCGCCGGCTCCTCGGCCTGGGTGACGTCGAGGCCGGAGGTGAGCGTCACGCGGTCGAGGGACCGGCTGAAGATCAGGAATTGGTGTTCCAGCGCGTCGCCGGTGGCGTTCAGCCGTATCTTGTCGGCGCCTCGGGCGCGCCAGAACCGTTGCACCTCGTCCACGTCGCTGACCTGGGCCGGCACGATGAAGCCGACGGTGCTGGCCCCAGGCAGCCGGTCGCGGGTCAGTCGCGAGGTGACGGCCTCGAAGTCGGCCGCGTTGAAGTCGGTCTGCGAGCCCACAGCCGCCGTGATGTCGGCCAGGGTCTCGGTGTAGCGGGACGCCTCGTTGGCCACCGCGCGCTGGATGGCCTCGGCGTTGTGATCCATCAGCAGGGCGGCCTGCCGGTGCTGCACCTGCTGGACCTCGAAGGTCGCCAGCAACGTCGCCACTCCACCGCCCACGAGCACGGCCAGCACCAGGGCAACGCCGAGCCAACGGCGGAGGCCGGTTGCCATCATGCTGGTCCTCGGGGTCGCAGGCGGGCGTCCCCTACTTATTCGGCGGGAAGCAGCCTCGTATGAGGGCGCCGCCGGAGCAAGACGAAGGGGGCCGCCGAAGCGACCCCCTTCACCAGCCGAAGCTAGCTGAACCTGACGGTCAGACCAGCCCGTTCTCGGTCAGCCAGCCCTTGGCCACCGCGGCCGTGTCCTGCTTGTCGACCTGCACCTTGGCCAGCGTCGTGGTCAGGTTCTCGGTCGTCAGCTTGGCCGAGACGGCGTTGAGCGCGCCGCTCACGGTCGGGTTGTTGGCCGAGGAACGGATCAGCGGAATGATGTTCTCGGCCAGGTAGAGGTTCTTCGGGTCCTCGAGCACGACGAACTTGTTGGTCGCGATCGACGAGTCGGTGGAGAAGATGTTGCCGACCTGGATCTGGTTCTTGACCAGCGCGTTGACGGTCAGCGGGCCGCCCGCGTCGAGCGGCTTGAACTCCTTGAAGGTGATGCCGTAGAGCTCCTTGAGGCCCTTGAGGCCCTGGTAGCGCTCCTGCCACTCGGGGCCGGCGCCGATCACGAGCTGGCCGGCGACCGGCTTGAGGTCGTCGATCGTCTTGAGGTTGAACTTGGTGGCCGTCTCTTGCGTGACGGTCAGCGTGTCCTTGTCCTCGGCGGGGGACTGCTCGAGCACCTCGGTGCCCGCGGGCAGCACCTTCTTGAGCGCGGCCAGCACGTCCTCGGGCTTGCTGACGCCCTCGGGCGCGCCGCCCTGCTGCAGCGCCGACAGCAGTGCGCCGTTGTACTCGGGCAGCAGGTCGATCGAGCCGTCCTGCAGCGCCTTGAGGTACAGCTCGCGGGCGCCGATGTTGAACTGCCGCTTGACCTGTACGCCCTTCGCCTCCAGGGACTGGGCGTAGATCTCGGCCAGCAGCTCGCTCTCGGCGAAGTTGGCCGAGCCGATGGTGATGGTGCCCGGTGCGGCGCTGCCGCCGCCGTTGTCGTTGGCCAGCGGGTCTTCGTCGGCGCCGCAGGCGGTGAGGGCAACGGTGAGCGCCAGAGCTGCGGTCACCGCTGAGAAACGGCCAAAACGCTTCATGAACAGACCTTTCATCGGGATACCCGGAGACCGGGCGAAACGATCCAGCGCTGTGCGAACGCCAGAACCAGATCGAGCAGAACGGCCAGCACCGCGACGACGATGGCGCCGGCCAGCACACGGGAGTAGTCGTTGACGGCCAGGCCGTCGATCAGCAGGCGGCCCAGGCCACCCAGGCCGACCGCGGCGGCCACGGTCGCGGTCGCAACCACCTGCAGCGCCGCGCTGCGGAAGCCGCTCATCAGCACCGGCAGCGCCATCGGCAGCTCGACGCGGGTGAGCACCTGCCACGGCCGCATGCCCACGCCACGGGCGGCGTCGACCACCCGCTGGTCGAGTGAGCGCAGACCGGCGTACGCGGAAGTGAGGATCGGTGGAATGACCAGGACGGTCAAGGCGATCAGCACCGGGAGCAGGCCCAGGCCGAGCAGCGTGACCATGAGCATCAGCAGGCCGAGCGTCGGCAGCGACCGGCCGGCGTTGCCCGCGTTGATGGCGATGAACGAGCCGCGCCCGGTGTGCCCGATGTACAGGCCGATCGGCAGCGCGATCACCGTGCCGATGGCCAGCGCCAGCAACACGTACCAGAGATGGGAGAGGATCAGCTGCGGGATGCTGCCCGCGCTGAAGTCCCAGTGTGCCGCGTCGAACAGGTAGTCGAGGTTCACGCCCGGCCCCCTTGGAATCGGGTCCACGGGGTGACCGCCCGCTGGATCAGCACGATCACCCCGTCGGCGATGCCCGCGAGCAGCACCGACAGGATGATGCCGACCAGGATCGGCTCGATGTAGAACAGCTGGAAGCCCCGGGTGAACAGCTGCCCGAGCCCGCCCACGCCGATCAGCGCACCCACGCTGACCAGGCTGATGTTGGCCACCGTGGCCACCCGCAGGCCGGCCAGGATGACCGGCAGCGCCACCGGCAGCTCGACGTCGACGAGCCGCCGGAACCGGCGGTAGCCCATGGCCGTGGCCGACTCGGTGATCAGGGGGTCGACCGAACGCAGGCCGTCCGCGACCGTACGCGCCAGAAGTGCCACGGTGTAGATAGTGAGCGCGACGACGATGTTGAGCGGCGACAGGATCTTGGTGCCCAGCACCACCGGCAGGAACACGAACAGCGCCAGCGAAGGGATCGAGTAGAGGACGCCGGCCACGTTGACCAGCGGATGGTAGAGCCACGGGACGCGGACGCCCAGGTAGCCGATCGGCAGCGCGATGACGAACCCGAGCAGCACCGGCAGCAGCGCCAGCCAGATGTGCTGACGCAGCGCGGCCAGCACGGCCTCGGAGTTGTTGGACAGGTAAGTGATCATCAGCCGCGCCGCGCCGCCAGGTAGTCGGCCAGGTCGTGGTGCGGCGTGATGCCGTCGGCCTTCCCGTCGGCGTCGACCCGGACGGCGATGCCGACCGGCGACAGGATGGCCAGGTCGGCCACCAGGCGCAGCGTGTCGGCGCTGGTGAAGGTGCCACCGGTCGGTCGTACGTCGTCGGCCCCGGTCTTCCAGCCGAGCGGGCGCCCTGCTTCGTCAAGGACAAGTTCGGCCGGTACGGGCAACACCGGCAGTTCGGCGGCGGTGTCGAAGGAGAGGCTGCGCAGACCGCGGTCGCGGCCCACGAACTCGGCCACGAACTCGTCGGCCGGGTCGGCCAGCAGCTCTTGCGGGGTGCCGACCTGCGCCACGACGCCGCCCTGACGGAAGATCACGACCACGTCGCCCAGCTTGATGGCCTCGTCGATGTCGTGCGTGACCATGGCGATGGTCTTGCCCAGGTCTTTCTGCAGGCGCAGGAACTCGCGGTGCAGCTGCTCGCGGACGACCGGGTCGACCGCGCTGAACGGCTCGTCCATCAGCATGACGGGCGGGTCGGCGGCCAGCGCCCGGGCCACGCCGACGCGCTGCTGCTGACCGCCCGAGAGCTGGGCGGGATAACGCTTGGCGAACTCGGGGGCGAGACCCACGCGCTCGAGCAGCTCCAGGGCAGCCGTACGGGCCTCGCGGCGCGTCTTACCCAGGAGCACCGGCACGGTGGCGACATTGTCGAGAACCGTACGGTGCGGGAAGAGGCCCGCGTGCTGGATCACATAGCCGATGCCGCGCCGCAGCAGGGCCTCGTCCTGACCGGCGACGTCCTGGCCGTCGATGAGCACGCGGCCCGAGGTGGGGCTGATCATTCGGTTGATCATGCGGAGGGATGTGGTCTTTCCGCAGCCTGACGGCCCGACGAACACCGTAGTTTTACCGGTGGGGAGTTCGAGCGAGACGTGATCGACTGCGGTGCCGCCGCCGGGATAGACCTTCACGACGTCATCGAATGTGATCATGGCGCTCCAGGCTAGCGAGTGAATACCACTATTCATACTTCAGGGGTAGTGAATAGGATGTCAACGGCCCGGGGGAGCCGTTACGGTTCAGAAACAAGCGTTGATGGTGGCGTTATGCAGGTAGAACGACTCGACGGCCGCGGGCTGACCGTGACCGCCCTCCTGGCGATCGCTTCCGGACGTTCCGGGGTCGAGGTCGATCCGGCCGCGTTGCGCCGGGTCGAGGGTCGGCACGCGATGCTGCAGCAAGCGCGGGCGCAGGGCGCAGTCTATGGCGCGAACACGGGCGTCGGCGCCAATCGGCACGAACGGACGGCCGACGACGAGGAGCGCGGCCTGCGGCTGTTGCGCAGTCACTGTGCGGCGGTCGGACCGCTCGAGGACGACATCACGGCCCGGGCGATGATGGCCGTACGCCTCAATCAGATCCTGGCCGGCGGTTCCGGGGTGTCTCGTCAGGTGGCGGAGGCGCTGGCCGCGGCGCTGCACGACGGCGCGGTGCCGGCCATCCACTCGTGGGGCGCCATCGGCACCGGCGACCTGGCCGCGCTGGCCGAGCTGAGCCTCACGCTGGCCGGCGAGCGGCCGTGGCGCGACGGCAAGGGGCCGGTCACCACGTTCGGCGCCACCGACGCGCTGCCCATGATCAGTTCCAGTGCGCTCACCGTGGCGACGGCGGCCCGGGCGCTGCAGAAGATGCAGAGCCAGGTACGGGCGTCAGTGGTGGTGGCGGCGCTGAGTTTCCTGGCGTTGCGGGGCAACCCCGAGGCGTACGACGTGAACGTGCACCGCAATCGGGCGCATCCCGGCCAGGTCGAGGTGGCGCGGCTGATGAGCCGGCTCGTGGCGGGCAGCGTGGCTCCCGTGCGCATCCAGGACCCGTTCGGCCTGCGCGTTCTGCCGCAGGTCACGGCGCCCGCCATCCACGCCGCCCGGTCCCTGGACGACGCGGTGACCGCCGAGCTCAACGCGGCCGTCGAGAACCCGCTGGTCACCCCGGACGGCGTACGGCATCACGGGCAGTTCCACACGGCGACGCTGGCCTCGCAACTGGACGCGGTGCGCGGGGCTTTCCTGCCCGTGTTGTCGCTCTCGACTGCGCGTCTGGGTCTGCTCATGCGCCCCGATCTGACCGGTCTGCGGGCGTTCCTGGCGGCCGGTCCGGCCGGCAGCTCCGGCCTGATGATCAGCGAGTACGTCGTCCAGGACCTGCTCACCGAGATCCGCGTGGGCATGACGCCGACCGCGGCCGGCACGCTCAGCATCTCGCTCGGACTGGAGGAACATGCAAGCTTTGCGACGCAAGGTGCACGTTCGTTGCGCACTATGACGCAACTTGCGCCGACGCTGCTGGCGGCGGAACTGCTCGCAGCTGTTCGCGCGTTGCGCATGGCGCCCGGCCGGCTCACCGCCGGGCCGCTGCGCGACGCGTTCGAGATGGCCAACGAGGCGCTCGACCCGTCCGAGGAGGACCGTCCGCTGGGCGCCGACCTGGAACGGGCGGCCGAACTGTTGCCGAGGCTGGGTGCGGTGCTCGACTACTCGTCGATGGGCCTGAGCTCGTCGGCGTAACTGACCGCCTTGCGGCGCAGCACGCCCGAGCGGCTGATCGAGTACTGCCCCATGCGCCACAGCGGCGGCGAGTACGCGTGGATCGACACCGAGCCGTCGACCGCCCCGCCCATGCGGTGAATGTGGTCGGGCCCGAACGCGAACGTCCGGCCGGCGTCGACCACGCGCGTGACCGGTTCGCCGCCCATGCGCGGGGTGGCCTCGGTGACCGCGCCCCGGGTGACGGCGACCGCGCCCGAGGACGTGTCGTGGTCGTGCCAGCCGGTGTCGTCGACGACGTTCCAGCACAGCACCCAGACGTCGATGTCGCTGTCGCGGTACACCGACGCGTAGTGCCGTCCGCCGGTGTCGTGCCGCACCAGGTGCTCCCACAACTCCGGCTGCGCCGCGAAATCGGCGACCCAGCGCTTGAGTTCCCGCGTGTCGAGCACGCGACCGGGCGGAGCCGGCAACACGGTCATGGCAGCCCTCCTGTGAGAAAGCGGTGCGGGTTGGCGCGGAAAAGCGCATGCGTGAAGGCCGCGCCCAGGTCAGGGTCAACGGCTTCGGCGTACGGGCGGTCGGAGCCGGAGACAAGCGGGTCGACACCGACAACGCGCACCATCGCGTCGATCGCGCGCGTGCCGTACGACGAGGTCTCGTAGAAAACGCCGGTGTCGAGCGCACCCAAGGCGCCGCCACGAGCCGCCAGACGTTCGTGATGCAGCGGCGCCAGCCCGGCGAGAGCGACGAAACCGATGCGCAACTGTGGATGCAGCGGGCGGCCGCAGACGTGCCAGGCCAGCCAGGATTGGTGCAGTTGCGACACGTACGGGACCAGGGCGGGCCACCAGGCCGGCAGACCCGGATCGCTGGCGGGCGCGGGCCCCGGATGCACGAGCACCGGTTTGCCCGCCCTTTCCGCCTCGGCGAGCAGCGGGCCGACGTGCGCGATGCCGGCCGGATCGGCCAGCGCGGTGGCCGGCAGCTGCAGCCCGGCCACGCGATCCTCCCGCAGCACCTTGGCCAGCCCGTCCGGGTCGAGCTCGGTGACGGAGGCGGCCGCCCAGACCTCGAAGGGTTCGCCCAGCTCGAGCGCGCTCTCGTGCCAGATGTCGATCAGCTCGCGGCCGTCGTGGGCGGGCAGGCGCTCGATGCCGAGCGGGGAGGAGAGCGAGATGAGGGCCCGATCGCTCGGCTCCCGCCGACGGCGAAGCTCGACGTCGTGGGCTGCGGGGTTCACTTCGTACGGATCTTCGCCGGCCAGATGAAGCGTCCACCCGCGCAGATACGGAAAAGCCTCGCGGCGCCGCAGGGCCTCAACCAGCCGAGGCGGCCACAGGTGCTGGTGGCAGTCGATCACCATAGGCCCTCCTCACGGCTAGGGAAGCGCTTCACTCCGGCTCTAAGTGAAGCGCTTCCCTCCCCACTTTGGCAATGTGTTCCCGGGCACCGGGATTTCACTTGGTTGCTCGCAGCTGGCGGCTCACCGCAATGGCGGTCCTCGGACGGGTGGGCCGTCCACGAGTGCTGCTCACGGGATTGGCTGGCCCCTGGATGTGAAAACGGGCGCTTGTCGACCCGCAGGTGAGTCGGGCGGTTAGGGGGCGTGGGGGCGGGCCGGCCGGTGTTACTGTCGGCCGGTGTCGAGGCAGCCGGGGCGACGGACGCTTCAGGACCTGGCCTCAGCGGCCGGGCTGTCGCTCGCTGCCACGTCGTACGCGTTGCGAGGCCTGCGTGGGTCGCCGGCCACCATTCAGCGGGTTCGCGAACTGGCTGACGAGCTCGGATACACAGTCGACCC
This sequence comes from Paractinoplanes pyxinae, assembly GCF_026626335.1. GTDB lineage: Bacteria > Actinomycetota > Actinomycetes > Mycobacteriales > Micromonosporaceae > Actinoplanes > Actinoplanes pyxinae. The sequence goes on from NZ_JAPNTZ010000014.1 coordinate 30,029, forward strand.
GATCGCCAGGGCGCTCGCCTCGGGGCGTACGGGCTGGGTCGGGGTTTCCGGCTCGCTGCGCGACCTGTGGCAGCAGGACTTCTCGGTGCTGCTCACCCGCGCTCTGCGCCGTGAGGGCCGCTTCGCGACGATCGCTGACGCTGACGCCGACCCGGAGCTCGAACGCCGGATCGTCGAGCAGTTCGCCGCCCAGCGCGTCGACGGTGCGCTGGTCTCCCCGGTCGACCCCACGGCAAGCTATTGGCAACTGCTCGGCGACGAGGTCACAGTCGTGTCGATCGGCGACGCCCTGACGGCCCGGGCAGGCAGCGGCAGCGTCCTGTTCGACAACGAATTCGGCGTACGCGCGGCCCTCGCGCACCTGGCCGACCTCGGCCACCAGCGGGTCGGACTGCTCGCGCCCGCGCTGCCGTCGACGCCGGGCCGACCGGCCCAACTGCTCGCACCGACGATCGCCGGCACACTCGGCATCGAGCTGGTGGCGATCTCCGCGCCGGCCGCCACCGCCGACGCCATCGACGTGGTGTCGTCGCTGCTGGCGGCCCGCGACCGCCCGACCGGCGTGTTCTGCCTCAGCGACTCGCTGGCCTTCGCGGTTTACCGTGCCGCCCGGGACGCCGGCCTGCGCATCCCCGAAGACTTGTCGGTGATCGGCTACGACGACCATCAGCTGGCCGTCCTGGTCGAGCCCGGCCTGACCACCATGGCCTGGGACGAGGACGCCATAGTGGCCGCGGCGGTAGAGCAACTCGAGTCACCCGGCGGCGCGCCGCTGTTCCGCCCCGAGCTGGTAGTCCGCGGCTCCACCGGCGTCCCGCACCAGTCATATTGACGGTCAATATTGACGACATGTACATGTTGATACACACGTCAACACGTACACATGAGCAATCAACATGTCGCTCGCGAAGCCGCTCGATGCCGCCCAGGACGAGCTCGGCGCCCAGTTCCGCACGAGCCGGGTCGACAGACAGGGCGGGCTCGTCGTGAGCGGTGCGCGAGCTTTGTGACAGGCCGGACGGGCTTGCTGCCAGATCTACCTGTGCGCGGGCGCACGCCTGGACTTGTTGACAGGCTGGACGGGATCGCTGGCTGATCTGGGTGAGCACGGCGCTGGGTCTGCGTGAGCTCGTCGATCACCCGGACGAGCTCGTCAGCAAGAGGGCGACCCTGCCGGCAGCCGTGGGGTTAGGACATCGGCGGGCCGTGTCATCCGTGTGTGTCGTTGCGTCCAGCGCCTTGCCGCGGATGAGGGCATCGCTCGGGCGTGGACGCCGTGGCGGGGGTTCGCCGTCTGGACGCTGCCGTGGTGCTGATCGGGGCTCAGGTTGGCCAGCCGCCGGCCAGGCGGTCGATGATGTGGTCCATGTCGCGGCCGAAGGGGCGGTCGGCGGTTCCGGGCGGTAGGGCGGCGTCCAGGTCGTTCAGCGCGGGGCTCCGCGGGGCGCCCAGGCGCTGGGCTTGTATGACGGCGAGCAACTCGGCGGCCAAGACGTCGCGTAGGCCGGTCAGCACCTCGTCCAGGCATTCGGCGGCCTCGAAGCCGAAGCTCTGCACGTCCTCCTGGCCCAGCGAAGTCTCGATGGCGCCGGTCAGAGTTGGTAGCGCGAAGCGGCGTAGGCGGTGGGTCACGCCGGCGGCGCGTTTGTGGACGGCGGCCATTCCGGCGTGCAGGCCGGGGGAGTGGGAGAGCTGAGGGGCCAGGCCGGTGACTCTCGGGTCGAGCAGGCGGTGCAGGCGGGCCGCGCCCAGCTCGGCCAGGTGCACCAAAGCTGTGGTGAGCGCGCCGAGGGCCGCTGTGAGGTCGGTGCCGGCGAAGCCGAAGGTGCCGACGAACTCGCCGTCGAGGTGGGCGGGGGAGTCGGTGACCGCGTTCAGGGAACGGTCGATGGCGGCGTCGAGCGCTTCGACCGCTCGCTGAGCCACGGCCAGGGCGGGTGCGGTGACCCGGAACGAGACCGGAGCTTGCAGCGCCCCGGGCTCGCCCTCGCCCCGCCGACGCCGCAGCTCGTTGAGCACAGCCCCCAGTTCGTCGCTGTCGGCCAGCGCGGCCTGCAACGGATCGAGGCTGGCCCGGATCGCCGTGTGCGAGGCAGCTGCCCCCACGATGAGCTGCCCGATGAGCGTGTGAGCGGCGGCGCTTCCCAGCACGGCCAGCCCGGTCAGTCCGGGCACGCCCTCCAGGAAGGCGATGCCCTCCTTCGGCCCGAACGAAGTCGGCGCCAGACCCGCTTTCGTCAGCGCCGGCTCCGCGTCGACCGCCACCGGACTGGCGTCCCGAGGCGGGCCCGCCCAGCGAACTTGCGGCGCACCGCCGGCTCGCCCTGCGCCGTCGGTCTGGACTACACCGCCGGTTTGGCCCGCGCGTTCGGTCTGCCCTGTGCCGCCGCCCTGCCCTGCGCCGTCGGCCCGCCCTGACCCGCCGGCCTGCCCTGTGCCGCCAATCTGCCCCGCGCCACCGGCTTGGCCTGGGTTGGCGGCTTCAGACTGGCTGGAAGCCGGGCTCGGGTCGGGAAGCGGGTCGTCCTCGAGGACCTGGCCGGCCCCTAAGAGAGCGGCTCCTGCGTGGGCCAGAGGGATGATTTCGCCGGCGGCGCCGCTTCCGTGGGCCGGGATGGCGGGGATGACGTCGGCGTTGAGGACGGCGGTGAGGTGGCGGCACAGCTCGGGCGAGACGCCGGCGGCCGGGTCGAGGAAGGTGCGCAGGCGGGCGGCGAACAGGGCGCGGGCATGGTCGCGGCGTAGCCAGGGTGGGGAGCCGACCGCGCGGCCGAGCATGAGGTTGTCCTGGTGGCGGCGCTGGGCTTCGGCGTCCAGGCGTAGGCCGGACATGGCGCCCATGCCGGTGTTCACGCCGTAGACGACTCGGCCGGCCAGGTCGGCCAGGGCGGAGCGGCGGCTTTCGGTGAGCGCGGCGATCAGCTCGGGGGCCAGTTCCAGCTGGCAGTTGCCCCGGGCGACCGCCAAGATGACCGTACGGTCAAGTTCTTGCCGCTTGTGGATGACTACGTGCTTCATCGGTAGCGCAGCGTTGTGCCGACGTTGGCGGCCTCGGCTCGGGTCAGGATCAGGTGGGCCAGGGCCACGTCGAGGATCGAGAGGCCGCGGTGCCAGAACAGGATGCGCTCGTCGTCGCGTTCGCGGCCGGGCTTCTGGCCGCTGACTATCTCGCCGATCTGTGCGTACAGGTTCTGCTCGGTCAGGCGGCCGGTGTCGACGTGCGCGCGCAGGCTGCCGAACCGGCCCGAGCGGGACTCGCGCCAGTCGTCCACCACGACCTTGTCCATGACGTCGAGCAGGTCGAGTTCGACGGCGCTGACCGTGCCGTAGGGAACCACGAAAGCACCGGGCCGCACTGCCGCGGTACGCAGAAGCGGGGTTGGCTCTTCGAGCCGGGAAGCCTCGACCAGGATGTCGGCGCCGTCGAACACCTCGTCGGCGGTGGCCACGGCGCGCACCGGCGTCGACGTGACCTCGCGCAGCCGTGCCGCGAACGCCTCCCGCGATTCGGGACGGCGGCTCGTGATCCGGATTTCCTCGAGCGGGAACAGGCTGTCGAGCATCGTGACGTTGGCGAACGCCGTGCCCCGCGCGCCGACGTGCCCGAGCACCTTCGAGTCCTTGCGGGCCAGGTATTTCGCGCCGACGGCGGTCATCGCGCCCGTCCGGACCTCGGTGATCAGCGTGGCGTCCATGACCGCGAGCGGCACGCCGTTCGTGGGGTCGAAGACGGTCATCATCGCCAGCTCGCTGGGCAGGCCCTGCAGGTAGTTCGGCACGAAGTCGCCGACCACCTTCACACCGCTCAGTCCGCGCTCGCCGAGGGTGTCGACGTGGCCGCGCAGCACGTTGAAGTGGCCGGCTCCGCCGTTGTTGGGGACGAGGTGCGTACGGGGTTCGAAAACCGTCTCGCCGCGGCCGTGCGCAGCTACGACGTCCTCCACCGCGCCGATCACGTCGGCGGAGCCCAGGTTCAGGCCGTCGATGTCGGCGCCGTTGAGAAACCGGAGCCAGATCTCCTGAATCATGTGATGCACCATATAGCCTAGGTGTTTGAGAGTATTCAGCTTCTCATGATGGTTCGGCTGAGGCGGGGTGTTGTGACGTATCGCGCCGAGGACTGGCTTCTCGACCTCGCGCAGCGCCATCGCCTCTCGCCCAGTCAGCGGCAGATCGTGCAGCGCATGCTGGGCATGTTCCCTGACGTGGCCTTCCTGTCCACGATCGAGATCGCCGAGCAGGCCGGCGTCAGCCAGCCGACGGTCACACGGCTCGCGACCGCGCTCGGCTTCGCGGGCTATCCCGAATTCCGGGCGGCGATGCGCGAGGTGGTGCTGACCGCTCCGGCCGAGCCCCGGCAGGGTGGCGTCGACGCCCTCGGGCAGGAGCTCGACAATCTGGCCGGTCTGCGGCGTGAGCTCGGCGGCGATGCGATGGCTTCGGCCGTACGGTTGCTGGCCTCGACGTCGCCCCTCGGTGTCATCGGCGTACGGGCCTCGGCGGCGCTGGCCGAGTACTTCGGTTACTTCGCGCGGCGGGCTTTACCGGCTGTCTCGGTGCACACGGACGCCGGCAGCCTCGACGATGCCGTGTTGCAACTGCATCAGCAGGGCGCCCGCGCGGCTCTGTTCTTCGCGATGCCGCGCTACCCGGCGGCCACGGTCGCCGCCATCGGCTTGGCGCGCGAACTAGGCCTGGCCACGGTCGTAGTTGCCGACAGCCCGTTGGTCCCGTTCGCCGACGACACCGACGTGCTGCTGGTGGCACCGGTCGGCACCGGGCTCATCTTCGACTCGCACGCCGCCGTCGTGGTGCTGGCGATCAGCCTGCTCGACGCGATCGCCGGCACCGACCCGCAGCGCACCCAGCAGCGGCTCGAGGCGCACGAGGCGCTCACCGAGCGCTGGACGCACTGATCATTCGCACTTCTCGCCGGGGCCCCAGTCGCGCCAGGCCAGCTTGAAGCCGTCGCCCTGGAACTCGTACCGGTAGAAGAGCTTGAGGTCGGGGCAGGCGCGGGTGCCCTTCGTGCTTGTGCCGTACGCCTTCACCCCGATCATCCCGGCGTTGATGCTCAGGCCGGTGACTACGGGCTCGTCCTCCTTGTGGCGCTCGGTCAGCAGCGGCTCGCCGATCCGCTTCGTGCGTCATCCGCGCACCCGGTGGTGGCCAGGACGGCGACCGCCGCCAGCAGTGCTGATCCCCGCTTGAAGTCCATGCCGGTGACGCTACGGACGGTGTCGGCGAGTCTGATCCCCCATTGATGCCACCCCATCTCCATCGGCTGCCCGGTGGATGTTGACGGGACGAAAGGTCTCCTATGGTGGTCGCGTGAGTGAACAGCCGGTTACGGCTGGCGGTCCCGCGCGCGCCGGAGACGTCGAGTCCAGCACGGCGGACGACGGCAGCGTGATCATCGCCCTGCGCGGCGACGTCGGAGTGGACTGTGCGGTCGAGCTGCGTCAGCTCGTCGTGCGCACCGTCCGGCGGGTCCGGCCGTTGCGGCTCGTCCTCGATCTGACCGAGGTCACCACCCTGGACCCGATCAACGTGGGCACGCTCATCGCGGCCTGCGTCGTCGGCGAGGACCACGCCGTGGCCGTCTTCATCGTCAATCCCGGCCCCGAGCTGGCGTCGCGGCTGGCGCTGGCCGGGGTGCCCGAGGGGTCGGTCATCCGACGGTGAGCAGGATCTGAGCTCGTACGGGCCTAGGCTCGCCCGATGGAAGTCGCTGTCGTGGGGGCCGGGCCGGCCGGGCTGTTCTGCGCGGTGGCGCTCGCCCGTCGCGGGCAACGGGTCACGGTGGTCGATCGCGACGGCGGGCCGGCCGCCGATGGCAGCTGGGACCGCCGCGGCGTGATGCAGTTCCACCACCCGCACGGGTTCCGGCCGCAGATCGGCGCCGCCTTCCAGGCCGAGATGCCCGAGGTGCTGGACGCGTTGACGGCGGCCGGGGCCGAGCTGGTCGTCTTCCAGGGCGGGAACGGGCTGCCGGCGCCGCCGCCCGGTTTGCGCTGCCGGCGGGCGGTGTTCGAGCGGGTGCTGCGCGCCTTCGCCGAGCGGGAGCCGGGCGTCGATCTGGTGCGCGGCCACGTCGACGACGTGCTTCGGGCCGGTGGGCGGGCGGCGGGCTTGCGGGTGGACGGGCGTGAGCTGCCGGCCGAGCTGGTGATCAACGCGTCGGGCCGGTCGGCCCGGCTGGCGGCTGATCTGCGCGGGCCGGCCGACGGCGGCGATTGCGGTCTGGCGTACGTGTCAAGGCAGTACAGCCTGCTGCCGGGCGCCGAACTCGGGCCGATGAACGCACCGGTCGGCATCATCCAGACGCTGAGCGGCTACCTGGTCGCGGTGTTCCTGCAGGACAACCGCACGTTCTCGGCCCTGTTCATCCGGCCCGCGGACGACCGCCGGTTCTCCGCGCTCCGCTTCGACGACGCGTTCCAGGCGGCCGCCCTGGCCGTGCCCGCGCTGGCCGGCTGGGTGACCCCCGACCGGAGCCACCCGATCACGCCGGTCCTGCCGGGTGGACGGCTCCACAACACGTACCGAGGGCAACTGGACGGGAACGGCGGGGTGGGACTGCCGGGGCTGCTGCACGTGGGCGACACGGTCTGCACGACCAATCCGTCGGCCGGGCGGGGCATCGCGGTCGCCATGCGGCAGGCGGTCAATCTCTTGCTGCAGCTGGACGAGCATCCGGGCGACCCGGAGGCGGCGGCGCTGGCGTTCGATGTGTGGTGCACGGCCAACGTCCGGCCCTGGTACGAGGATCACGTCTACTGGGACGCCGACCTGCTGCGCCGCTGGGACGGCGGCGACGTCGACGTGACACGCCGCCTGCCGAGCGACCTGATCATGGAGGCGACCGAGGCCGACCCGTCGCTGTGGCGTGTGGTCGGCCCGTACATGGCGATGGAGGCGCTGCCGGGCTCGCTCGACGAGGTGGAACCGCGGGTGCGGGAGATCTACGCGAGCGGCTGGCGGGCCCCGGCCCATCCCGGCCCCACCCGCGACGAACTCGCTTCTGTTCTGGCGGATTTCGGAGCCAGGTAAGCAACTTCGGGGGCTCGCGGCGTCTTTCCCGGTGAAGGGCGAAAACCTCGGGGGAGGGCCAGTGCACAGCGGGTTCGAAGAGTACGTGCGGGCGCGGGGTGACTCGCTGCGCCGCTTCGCGTTCCTGCTCTGCGGCGACCGCCACCTCGGCGAGGATCTGGTGCAAGAGGTGCTGGTCAAGGCGTACCGGCGCTGGCCCAAGATAAGAATGGATCAGCCCGACCACTATTTACGCACCGCGCTGGTGCGGTCGCATGTGTCGTGGCTGCGCCGGCGCTCCAGTTCGGAGACTCCGGCCGAGATTCCGGACGACCATCAGGTCCGTGGCGACTTCGCCGATCAGCAGGCCGCCCGTGACGAGCTGTGGACGCGCCTGGGTGGCCTGACCCGGGCCCAGCGGGCCGTCCTGGTGCTGCGCTATTACGAAGATCTCGACGACCGCCAGATCGCCGAGGTGCTGCGCTGCACAGCCAGCACGGTCCGGGTCCACGCGGCCCGCGGCCTCGCCCGCCTGCGCACCGACCTCGCGCCGCCGCCGGCGCACCCGTCCGCCGAGTCGTCCACGTTGCCGGGAGCGAAGCTGTGACCATCGAAGACGACCTGCGGGTGACTCTGCAGCAGCATGCCGCCCGGCCCGCTTCCTCGCCCGACCCCGACCTGTGGGAAAGCGTGGCCGCCGGGGTGTGGCGCCGCCGTCGCCGGCAGCGGGCCGCCACTGTCGGCGCGGCCGCGGTCGCGCTGGCCGCCGTCGCTGCGCTGCCACCGCTGCTGTCCCAGCGCGATCAGCGCACGCCCGAACCGCCCGCGGTCACGCCGACCGTCGAGTGGGTGCACCCGTCCTGGTCGAAGCCGGACTTCCCGCTGCGCCCGAGCTGGGTGCCCGCCGATGCCGGCGAGCGGACGGTGAGCCGCCTCGGGCCCAACTCTCACCTGAGTTACGAGCGCGGCACGTCTGTGCTGAGCGCCGAGGTCGGCCCGCTGCAGGCCGACTGGGAGGTCGAGGCCACCGACGTCCACGAGACCACGGTGAACGGGCGGCCGGCCTCCGTACACGCGTCCGGCTCGTTCGACGGGGCCGCCGCCGGCGAGCGGTACGTGGGCGTGCGCTGGCAGCTGGCCGACAAGCGGTGGGTGCAGGTGCTGAGCTTCGGCAAGCGCACCGAGGCCGACGTCCTCCGGTTCGCCCGGGGCCTGACCAGCGGCAGCGTCAACGCCGGGCTGCCGCCCTTCGTCTTCGACGTCATTCCGCCCAGCTACACGCTGCAGCACCAGAGCGCCGACCTCATGTGTCTGGCCCCCACCGCCGACGTCGCCAAGGAACGTCAGCCGACCGGCATCTGCATCCACCTGGGCGGCCCGGGCGAGGACGACGACGCCGGCGCCCCGGGCGAGCGCACCACGGTCAACGGGAACCCGGCCATCTACTTCAGCGGCACCGGCGTCCTCAACGTCGAGCTCCCTGGTGACCGCACCCTGCGGGTGGAGTGGCAACCCGACGAGCCGACGTCACCGACCTCGGACGAGATCTTGCGCCTCGCCACCAGCATCCACGTGCAGCCTTGAGTCATCGCACTTGCGACGCATACCGGTTCGAGGTTCGCGGCGTGGTGTTGGGGGAACACCGGGCGGAACGGGTCGCCGGCGGGGCGATCACAAACGCCGCGATGGGGAAGTGAGCTCTTGGTCGCAACGCCGCAGTCGCCCGGGCACGGGTTCGACACGACCGGCCCGTCTACTGACGCTGTGCAGACCACCTCGCGCCGCCCCGTGACCGGCCTCTCCTGGGCCGACGCCCACACAACCGCGCGCGACTCGGCCCACCCGTTGCCGCCGGAGGAAGTCTCACCGGATGCAGCCCGTGGCCGGATCCTGGCCGCTCCCGTCCACGCCTGCTCGCCCGTTCCGGCCTTCGACGCGGCCGCCATGGACGGCTACGCCGTCGCCGGCCGCGGCCCCTGGACCGTCATCGGCCTGATCCTGGCCGGAGCCGAGAGCGAGATTGATGCTGGGAACCGGAGAAGCGGGCTGCGGGCGGGATTCGCGGTGGAGATCGCCACGGGGGCGGCGGTTCCGGGAGGGGCTGAGGCTGTGGTGCCCTACGAGGACTGCCGTCGGGACGGGGTGGTGGTCACCGGGACTCGGGGGCCGCGGAAGCACATCCGGCGGGCGGGGGACGACGTGGCGGTGGGGGCGCTGATCGCCGAGGCGGGGCGCGTTGTCACGGCCACTGTGGCGGCGGCCGCGGTTCAGGCTGGGGTTGAGGTTGTGCGGGTGCATCGGCGGCCGGTGGTCGAGCTGCTGGTTACCGGGGACGAGGTCGTCATGTCGGGGCGGCCGGGGCATGGGCAGGTGCGCGACAGCTTCACCGGGATCGTGCAGTCCGTCGCCGATCGGGCCGGTGGAGCCGTGGGAATCAGCCGGCATCTGAGCGACGACGCCGGCCACATGCGAACCGCGCTGGGCGCTGGGCGTGGCGACGTTTTGGTGGTCAGCGGCTCTTCGTCGGCGGGTGCCGCCGATCACTTGCACTCGCTGCTTGACGAGATGGGCGCCGAGTGGCTGGTCCGTGGGGTCGCTTGCCGACCGGGGCATCCGCAGGGGCTGGCCGTGTTCCCGGATGGGCGGTGGGTGGTGAGCCTGCCCGGCAACCCCTACGCGGGACTGGTCGCCGCCCTCACCCTGCTCGAACCCCTGCTGGCCGCGCTGGCCGGTCGTCCATCCCGCCCGCTACCGACCGCGTCCGTGACCGGTTCGGCCAAGCTGGTGCCCGGGGGCACGCGCATCGCGCCCGTCCGCTTCAGTGGGCCAGTAGCCGAGCTGTTGCCCGGCGGCGGCTCCGCGGGCTTGGCCGCCGCGGCCGGAGCCGACGCCCTCGCCGTCCTGCCCGACCATTGGACCGACGGCAGCCCAGCCCAGCTCCTGGCCGTGCCGTGAGGTCGGGTCAGTGGCCGCGGAACGCTTCCTCCAGCCACCACGACGGGCGGTCGGCGGCGACCTTGGCGTCCACCAGCATCGGCACCTTGCGGGGGCCGGCCAGCCAGGCGGCTACCGGCGCCAGGTCGGCCGGGTGGCGCACGGTCACGGCCTCGCAGCCATAACCCCGGGCAATGCTGGCGAGGCCCGTCTCGGGGAACACGACCGTCGACAGCGGATGGCCGTGCGGTCCGAAGTGGTGCACCTCGGCGCCGTATGCGTTGTCGTTGTAGATCACGATCAGCATGCCGAGGCCCAGTCTTCGGACGGTCTCCAGCTCGGCGATGCTCATCAGGAAGCCGCCGTCGCCGCAAGCCGCCACCGGGACTCGGTCCGGCGCGGCCAAGGCGGCGCCTAGCGCGGTGGCCAGGCCCAGCCCGATCGACTGGAACGCCTGGGTCAAGCAGAAGCCGTGGCGGTCGGGCACGGACAGGTACGCCGCCGGGTAGCCCATGAAGTTGCCGGAGTCGACGGCCACCACGCGCTCGCGCGGGATCAGGTCGTCCAGGGCGATGCTGAACGTCCGCGGGTCGACGTGGGTGTCGTCGCCCTCGTCGTCGTACGACACGTCGCGCCACCGGCCCTCGGCGACGATCCGGTCAAGTGTCTCTACCGTCCGATAGCCCGGAACCGTGGGGAACCGCTCATCCGTGCCGGACTGCAGCAGGGCACGGGCGGTCGCGCCCACGTCGCCAGTGATGCCCAGGTCCACGCGGTGGTGAGCCCCGAGCGCCGCCGGGTCGAGGTCGACCTGGATCACCGTCGCGTCCGGGGAGACGAGCGCGCCGTGCCGGGTGGTCCACATGTTCAGCGACGCGCCCCACGCCACCACGACGTCGGCGTCGCTGATCAGTTCGGCCGCGAGCGGTGTGGCGAACCCGCCCGACACATCGAGGCTCCACGGGTCGCCCGCGAACAGCCCGCGCGCCACGGCCGAGGTCGCCAGCAACGCGCCGCACGAGGCCGCCAGCTCCCGAAGCGGCTCGCGGGCTTCCACAGCGCCCCGGCCGGCGATGAAGACCGGGCGTGCCGCTCCGGCGAGCAGTTCGGCCAGTTCCGCAACCGCCTCGTCGGAGGCCCGTGGCGGCGTGGTCCGTATAACCGCCGGCGGCGCGGTCAGCTCCGCGGGCAAGGCTTGAACGTCCAAAGGCACATTGAGTACGACCGTACGGCGCTGGTCGGCGGCCAGGCGCCACGCCCGCACGGTGTCGGCGACAGCAGTGGCCGCGCCGTGCACGCGTTCGCTCGACGCTCCGACGGCGATCGCCAGCGCGTCCTGATCGACCCGGAAGTTCGAGCGCAGCGCAGTGGCGGCCGGCTCGGCGGCCAGAACAACCAATGGCGTACGGCTTTTCGCCGCCTCGGTCAGTCCGGTCATCGCATTCGTGAGGCCGCACCCCTGGTGCACGCTGACCACGCCGACCTGCCCCGACACCCGGGCGAAGGCGTCGGCAGCCGTCGCCGCGCCTCCTTCGTGCCGGGTGGCCACGAAGCGGGCCCCGTGCGCCACCAGCGCGTTGGTGAGGTGGAAGTTGCCGCTGCCGACCACCCCGAACACGTGCGTGGCGCCCAGCGAGGCCAACGTCGCGCCGACCACCTCGGCGACGGTGGTCACCGTTCGACCAGGGCCAGCACGCGCGTCGGGCTGCCCGACCCGCCGACGATCGGCAGCGGCGCCGCGATCACGACGGCGCCGGTGGGCGGCAGCACGGCCAGATTTTGCAGCTGGGTCAGGCCGTACTTGCCCGCTCCCAGCACGTACGAGTGGCACGGGAACGCCGGGTCGAACCCGAACGCCTGCCCGGCGTCGGTGCCGACTGTCTCGACGCCCACCCCGATCACCGGCGCCTCCTCGGCCAGCCACTTCGCGCACTCGACCGAGATGCCCGGCGTGTGCGGCCCGGTCTCGTTCGCGTTGAGGTAGTCGGCCTGGTCGGCCGAGCGCGCGTCCCATCCCGTACGCACCAGGAGCCACCCACCGACCGGAAGCGACCCGTTCTCGGCCTCCCACGCACGGACGTCGTCGATCTCGAGCAGAAAGTCGTGGTCGCCGGCGACCCGCTCGGATACGTCGATGATGGCCGCGGGCGCCACCAGTTCCATCGGCGGGATCTGCGATACGTCCTTGCCGTCCTTGGCCGTCACCCAGTGCACGGGCGCGTCGAGGTGGGTTCCGGTGTGCTCGCCGGTGTGGATGTCGTTCCAGTACCAGGCCGGCCCGCGGTCGTCGTAGCGGCTGATCTCTTCGAGCTTGAAGTTCACCGTGTTGGCGAATGGCGGCGGCAGCTGCAGGATCGGCGTCTCGCTCGAGAGCGGAGCCGTCAGGTCCACCACTTCCACCGATCCGGTCCGCACCGCGTCCACAAGCTGACTCAGAATGCCCACAGCATCTCCACCCCTGTGATCACCGCCACGACGCCAGCAGACTACGACCGGTGCGGCGTCCGGCGCGAGGGTGGATCTATTCGGCCGGGTACGGCGTCTTGGCGAGGGCGTGGGCCAAGTGCGCGGCCGTCGCGGCGAGGCTCTTGACCGACTCGCCGGTGGTGTCGGGCTTGGGGCCGGCGTCCTTGTAGTCGACCTTGCCCAGCGCCTCGCCCACCCAGTAGGCCGAGCCGGCGGCCGGAATGGTGAAGCCGACGTCGTTCAGGCCCTGGATGACCTCGGCGATCACGTGGTGGGCGCCGTCCTCGTTGCCGACCACACCAACCACGGCGACCTTGTCGTACATGGACGGACGACCCTGGGCGTCGGTCTCGGAGAGTTCCGCGTCCAGGCGCTCGAGAACCATCTTCGTGACGCTGGACGGCTGACCCAGCCAGATGGGGGTGGCAATCACCAGAATCTGAGAAGCCAGAATCTTTTCCCGTACGGCGGGCCACCCGTCACCGTCGCCTTCGTCGGTGCTCACGCCGAACTTGACGTTCTGGTCAACTACGCGGATCAGTTCGCCGTCCACGTCGTGGTCGGCCAGGGCGTCCAGGATCTGCCGGCCCAGCAGTTCGCTGCTCGACTCCTGCGAACCCGATTTGAGAGAACAGCCCAGCACCAGGGCACGCAATGTCGTCATGGCCCCTGCGTGCCCGGTGCCGGTGTGGCCAAACCCCGAGCCGGTCGGGGCAGAGGCGGGCGCCCGAATGACGGTGAAGCGGCCCGCCAAGACACCGACGGGGTGGTCAAGGGGCTTGCAACGCCTCGGTCGGAAGGAGGCGGGCCGCTCGCATGGCGGGGAACAGGCCGGCCACTACCCCGATGACGACGGAGCCGGCCAGACCGGCGGCGATGGTCCAGACCGGCACGACGACGGGCCAACTCAGATACACCGAGTATCCGGATGTCGCCATCATCCCGATGAGCGTGCCGGCCGCGGCGCCCAGCAGCGACAAGATCGTGGACTCGGTGAGGAACTGCAGGCGGATGTGCGAGCGGTGAGCGCCCAGCGCCCGCCGCAGGCCGATCTCGCGGCGGCGTTCCAGCACGGCGACGATCATCGTGTTGGCCACGCCGACCCCGCCGACCAGCAGGGACACGGCGGCCAGGGCCAGCAGCAGCGAGCCGAACGTCTCGGCGGCGGCCCGCTTGGCGGTCAAGGCGTCGGACGGGCGGCTGACCTGGACCAGGCCGGGCAGCGCGGGGTTGATCGTGGCCGGCAGGACCGTGCGCACGTCTTCCAGGGCGCGCTCGTGGCAGCGTACGTAAATAACCGTGGGATGACCGTCGAAGGCCAGCCACGAGCGGGCGGCGTCCCAGCCGACGATCACCGACTGGTCGATGTCGGGCGCCAGCGGAACCGGCGCGAGCGTGCCGATCACCGTGAACCAGCGGTTGCCGATGCTCACCTGCGGCGGCGACCCCAGCCGGGCGGCGGCCTCGGCCCCCAGCACCACCGTGGGAAACGACGAGCTGGCCGCCGAAAGAAACGTGCCGGCGGCGACGCGGCCGTTGACCGCCGCCAGCAGATCGGTGCGGCCGGCCAGGACGGTCAGGCCCGAGCCGTCGAACGGGTCGACCAGGTCGGACCGGCGCACCACGGCGTGCACGTTGGCCACCGCGCTGACCTGGGTCACCGGGCCGACCCGGGCCACCATGTCCACCGACTCGGCGGGCAGCGGCGACGGCTGACCGCCGGCCGACACGGGAGCGGCGCGCAGCATGTTGCTGCCCAGCGCGGCCAACCGCTCGTCCAGAGCCCGCTGGCTGGCGGCCGGGATGCCGGTCACGACGATCATCGTGGCCACGCCGATGGCGATGCCCAGCGCCGACATCGCGGCCCGCGCCTTGCGGGAGCGCACCCCCTGCAGGCCGAGCTGAAGCAGGTCGGCGATCACCGGACCACCGCCGACATCGCGGCCCTCGCCTTGCGGGAGCGCACCCCTTGCAGGCCCAGCTGGAGCAGGTCGGCGATCACCGGACCACCCGGCCGTCGTGCATGACCACCTGGCGGGGCAGGCGGGCGGCGATGTCACGGTCGTGGGTGATCACCACGATGGTCGCGCCCTCGGCATGCAGGGTCATGAGCAGCGACAGCACCGATTCGCCGGTGGCCGAGTCGAGCGCGCCGGTGGGTTCGTCGGCCAGCACCAGGTCGGGCGAGCCGGCCAGGGCCCGCGCTATCGCCACCCGATGCTTCTCTCCGCCGGAGAGCTGGTGCGGGCGGTGATCCAACCGGTGGGCCAGGCCGACCCGGTCGAGCGCCTGCTCGGCGAGCGCCCGGCGACGGCGGCGCGGCACCCCGGCGTACAGAAGGCCGACCTGGACGTTGTCGGCCGCGGTGAGCGTCTCGGTCAGGTGGAACTGCTGGAAGACGAAGCCGAGGCGGCGGGCCCGCAGCGACGAGAGCGCGCGGTCGGAGAAGCCCGTGACGTCGTCGCCGCCGATGCGGATGGTGCCGCTGGTCGGGCGGTCGAGCGTGCCCATGATGTTGAGCAGCGTCGACTTGCCCGACCCGGACGGGCCGACGACGGCCACCAGGTCGCCGCTCGCGATCGTCAGCGTGACATCGTCGAGGGCCGTCACGCCGCCGGGGTAGACGCGGCTGACGCCGGCCAGATCGAGGACGGCGGTCATGGGGTGGTCACCACCGCGGTGTCTTCGGCGACGCCGCTGACCTCGACCATGCCGCGGGCGAAGACTCCGGTCCGGGCCGGGACCAGCGAGCCGTCGGGCCGTTGTAACGCGTACCCGCCCTCGCGCAGGGCCACGAGAGCGCCGACCGGAACCGCGAGCACCTTCCTGCGGGTGATCGTCGTCAGCTTCACCTGGACCGGCGCCGCGTCGTAGTCGGCTCGCGCCGGCTTCACCACCACCGTGACTTTGGGTGGCGCGCCGTCCTCGGACTCACTCACCGTACGGCTGACCGCGGTGACGCTCCCGGCCACCGGCTTCCCGTCCGGCATCACGACCGTCACCTTCGTTCCCGTACGCACGGTGCCCGCATCAGTGGGACTCATGGGCACGGTGACGACCTTGCTCGTGCTCGTCATGGTCAGCACGGGACCCGCCGCGGGGTCGCCCAGCGCGGCCGTCACCGTGTCGACCCGCCCGGGCCCGTCGACCACGACGACCTGGCCGGGCCGCAGCACCCCGGGCGCGGGCAGCTTCAGGTCTTTCTGCCAGCGCTTGAGCGCGTCGAGCAGCGGCTGGTCGGCGACCTCCCGGTGCCGCGCCCACGTCCGGTACCCGAGCACGTCCAGGTTCCGCCGCAGCTGCCGCACGTCGCTGCCGGTCAGGCCGGTCTTGTCGATCGCGCGGAACATCGGCGTGCTGCCGTAGAACACCGTCACCGGCTGGTCGTTCACGCGGAAGAGCCGCTTGCCGCGCACGATCGACGAACCGGCCGCGGGCAGCTTGGTCAGCACCCCGTCGCCCGTGCCCTTGATCGTGCGGGCCGCCCCGAAGCCGAGCGTCCCCGGCAGGGTCCGGGTGTCGCTCAGGTCGACCCGCCTGACCCGGGTGGTGGCCAGGACCGGGTCGCTCGCGGCCTCGACCGGCGCCGGCCGGTGCCGCACCACCGCGTACGTGCCGCCCCCGGCCACCAGCAGCGCCGCCGCCACCGGGACGACGACGCTACTTCTTCGCACCGAAGGCCTCCAGCAGGCAGGACTTCTCCAGCTCGTCCTGGTTGCCGGGGATCGGGTGGTCACCGTCGTCGTACGTCCACGAACCGGGTTCGGTCACGTGCACCATGAGTCCGTGCTCGCGCAGGCACCGGACGTTGTCGTTCCACTGGGCCGCGTACCGCGGGTTGATCTCGTCGTCCAACTCCGGCGGCGGCAACGGCAACTTCCCCTGACAGGCCGTGTACGCCGACTTGGGCTCGCCGCTCTGGTCGAGGCGCCGCCCCGGCCCGGCCGGCCCCGGCTGATCCACCGGGTTGACCTTGACCCCGTGCGCGACGAGGCAGTCCTCGTACGCGGTCCAGAACCGCTGCGCCTCTTCGTCACTCGTGTCGAGCCGCAGTTGGGGGCGGCCCTTCCGATCGGACGCGGGCGCGGTGGAAGCAGGTGGCGGGGCGGCACTCTCCAGCGTCGCAACCTGATCCTGCGAGGCCGGGGTGGCACTGCAGGCTGTCGTCAGAAGCGCGGCCGCCAGAAGCAATCGTCGTGGGGACATGGCGAGCACTCTGGCCGCGACTTGTCAGAGACCTGTTGTGATCCCGTAGTGCTGCCGTTCCGTGCCGGTTCGCGGCTGACGGCCGGTCCTAGACTCGCCGCCGTGTGTGCATACCTGCTGGTGGCGGAGGACGACCCGAAACAGGCCGAACTGCTGCGCCGCTACCTCGAGCACGAGAACCACGCCGTGCTGGTCGTCCCGGACGGCCGGGCCGCGCTCGACGAGGCCCGCCGCAACCCGCCCGACCTGCTGATCCTCGACGTCATGATGCCCCGGGTGGACGGGCTCGACGTGTGCCGGATCCTGCGCCGCGACTCCGACCTGCCGATCCTCGTGCTGACCGCCCGCGGGGCCGAGGACGACCTGCTGCTCGGTCTCGACCTGGGCGCCGACGACTACATGACCAAGCCGTACAGCCCGCGCGAGCTGGCGGCCCGCGTTCGGACGTTGCTGCGCCGCACCAAGCCGGCCGCCCGGCCCGCCGATCCCGTGCTCCGGCTGGGCAATCTGCAGGTCGATCCCGTACGGCACGAGGTGCGGGCCGACGGCCGGCCGGTGACCTGCACGCCGGGGGAGTTCCAGCTGTTGTGCGCGCTGGTCACCGAGCCCGGCCGCGTCTTCACCCGTGAGCAACTGCTGCGCCACTTGCACGGCTACGACTCGTACGTGACGACCCGCACGGTCGACGTGCACGTGATGAATCTGCGCCGGAAGATCGAGGCCGACCCGCAGAACCCCGTGCGGCTGGTGACCGTCTACGGCGTCGGCTACAAGCTCGCCGATGCGTAGCCACCTGCTGCTTCGCCTGCTCGCGCTGTCGGCCGTCGTGTCGGTGCTCTCCATCGCGGCGACGGCCTGGCTCGCCGTCCGCACGACCACGCGGGCCATTCAGCAGGAGCAGGTGCAGGCGCTGACCGACGACGCGCGCGTCTACGACGCCCTGCTGGGCTATGCGGCGACGCACCGTGACTGGTCCGGCGTCGGGCCGTTGGTTCAAGACCTTGCTTCCCGTACGGGCCATCGCATCGCCCTGACCGACCGGGTCCGCACTCCACTGGCCGATTCGGCGCCCGGCGCACTGCCCACCCGGGTCTCGGCGACCGTGGACGCACTTGGCGTGGACACCACCCTGCTGCCGGCGGCCCACGACGACCGCATCGACGCCCGCGCGGTCGGCCCGTTCCGGCTCACCCCGGCCGAACGTGCCGGCCTGCGGGCCGTCGCCTCCCAGGTGGCCGGCTGCCTGCGCGAACCCCCGCCCGGGCCGGCTCCGGACCAGGCCCGGTCCGTCTTCCGCAACGCCGTCGTCGTCGAGCAGCCCAGCGGCCGTCCCCGCGTCGACACCCCGGGCAGTGATCTCTCCACCGATCTGGCCTGCGCCCGTCCCCGCGCCGTGCTGGCCGAGCCGACCGCCACCGAGAAACGCGCGTTGCGCCGGCTCGACACCCTGGTTGCGGCCTGCCTCGAACGTCAAAGGCTTCCCGCCGTACGCGTGGGTCTGGACAACACCTGGACCTGGGCCGACCAGGACGCGGCGCGCGCCGGTGAGAGCCGAGCCGGCGCCGTGGCCGACTGCCTGGCCGCGTCGCGCCGCGAACAGCTCGCCGGCTACGTCGCCCCCGCCGCGCTGCTCTTCGTCACCACCCCGGGCGCGCCGGCCGCCCCCGGCTTCGACCTGTCGCCGGCCAACCGCGCCCGGGTCATCGGCGTCGCCGGCTTGGTGCTGCTGGTCGCGGTGGGGGTGACGACGCTGGTCGGCGTGCGGATGGTCCGGCCGTTGCGGGCGCTGACGGCCGCCGCCGGGCGGATGCGCGACGGCGACGACGGCACCCGGGTCGCGGTGACCGGCCGCGACGAGATCGCCCGGCTCGGCACGGCCTTCAACGCCATGGCCGAGCGTCGGCACGAGGTCGAGCAGCTGCGGCGGGCCATGGTGGGCGACGTCGCGCACGAGATGCGCACCCCGGTGACCAACATCCGGGGCTGGCTCGAGGCGGCCGACGAGGGCGTGGTGCCGCTCGACCGGGAACTGACCGCGTCCCTGCTCGAGGAGGCGCTGCTGCTGCAGCACGTCATCGACGACCTGCAGGATCTGGCGGCGTTCGACGCGGGCGAGTTGCGGCTGTCGCGGTCGCTGGTCGGGGTGGACGAGCTGCTGCGGGCGACATCGGATGCGTTCGCGGCGTCGGCCGACCGGGCCGGGGTGGAAATGGTGGTGGAACCGTCGAACGGATCGGTGCACGCCGATCCGGTGCGTTTACGCCAGGCGGTCGGGAATCTGGTGGCCAATGCCATCCGTCACACGCCGGCCGGCGGCCGGGTGACGCTTTCCGCCCGTACGGGAAAGGGGTTGGTTCGGATCGACGTGGCCGACACCGGCGAAGGGATCGCGGCGGAACACCGGGAGCTGATTTTCGAGCGCTTCTGGCGGGCCGACAAGAGCCGCAACCGGCGGACCGGCGGAAGTGGCCTGGGTCTCTCGATCGTCCGCAAACTGGCCGAGGCGCACGGCGGCACAGCCACCGTGACCAGCACTTATGGGCGTGGCTCGACCTTCACGATAAGTCTTCCCGAAGCCGGAAATAACAGGGGCCCGACCGTGGTTGAGACCGATGCACTCCTCGGGAGGACAGAGACATGAAGAACGGCATTCACCCCGCCTACAACACCGTCGTCTACCGCGACCGCAACGCGGACTACGCATTCCTCACCCGGTCGACCGAGACCAGTGAGAAGACGGTCGAGTGGAGCGACGGGAAGACGTACCCGGTCATCGACGTGCAGATCTCGGCAGGCAGCCACCCGTTCTGGACAGGCCGCACCCGGGTCCTCGACACCGCGGGCCGCATCGAGAAGTTCAACGCCAAGTACGCGAAGTTCTCGAAGTAACTTCAGCCAACGCCCGGCGTCCTTGTGACGTCGGGCGTTTTTTGTCGCCCGAGTGGGGCAAAATGCCCCTCATGAGGGCAATCGCGCTGGACGAGTTCGGTGACGTCGACGTCATGACCCTGCGGGAGCTTCCCGACCCGCCGGTCGGACCCGACGCGGTCCGCATCCGGGTGCACGCGGCCGGGGTCAACCCGGTCGACAACGGGATCCGGGCCGGCTACCTCGAGAGCCTCTACCCTCACCACTTCCCGCTCATCCCGGGCTGGGACGTGGCCGGCGTGGTCGATCGGGTCGGCGCGGCGGTCACCCGCTTCGCGCCCGGGGACGAGGTCATGGCGTACGCCCGCAAAGAGAGCGTGCAGCACGGCACGTACGCGGAACTGGTCTCCGTCAACGAGCGGGTGGTCGCCCACGTGCCGGCCGCGATGACGCTCGTGCAGGCGGGCGGGCTGCCCCTGGCCGGCCTGACCGCGTTGCAGGCACTCTCGGCCATCGGCGTCAGCCACGGCGACGTGGTGCTCGTGCACGCGGCGGCCGGGGGAGTGGGCCACCTCGCCATCCAGATCGCCCGCGCGGTCGGGGCCCAGCGGGTCATCGGCACGGCGTCCCCGGCCAACCACGAGTTCATCCGCAGCCTGGGCGCCGAACCCATCGAATACGGCGACGACCTGCCCAAACGCCTGGCCGACCTGGTCGGCGGCGACGGCCGGGTCGACGCGGCGGCCGACTTCCACGGCGGCGAGGCGCTCGCCCAGAGCCCGTCGCTGGTGCGGCACCCGGTGCGGCACTGTTCGGTGGTCGACCCTTCGGTCAAGGAACAGGGCGGCCGGTACGTGTTCGTGCGCCCCGACGGCGCCGAGCTCAGCACGCTGGGCGCGCTGGCCGCCAACGGCCGCCTGCGGGTGCACGTCTCCCACGAACTCCCGTACACCGAGGCCGCCGAGGCGCACCGCCTGATCGCCGACGGCCACGTGCGCGGCAAGATCGTGCTCAACGTCGTCTAGGCGGTGAAGCGGCGGCGGTACTCGGCCGGGCTGACGCCGATGTGACGCTTGAACAGGGCCCGCATGTTGGCGCCGGTGCCCAGGCCGGCCCGGTGGGCGACGGATTCCAGGCCGTGGCCGCCCTGCTCGATCAGGCGGCAGGCCAGGGTGACGCGTTCGACGGTGAGCCAGGCCAGCGGGGTGGTGCCGAGCTCGGCCCGGAAGCGGCGGTGCAGGCTGCCGGTGCTCATCCCGGCCCGGCGGGCCAGATCGGCGACGGTGATCGGCTCGTCCAGGCGGTGCTGGGCCCAGGCCAGCACCGGGGTCAGCGACTCGTCGACGGCCGGGGGCACCGGGCGCTCGACGAACTGGCGCTGGCCGCCGTCCCGGTAGGCGGCGAAGACCAGCCGGCGGCTGACGTGGTTGGCGATCTCGGCGCCGTAGTCGCGCCGGACGATGTGCAGGCCCAGGTCGAGCGCGGCGGCACTGCCGGCCGAGGTGAGGACGTCGCCGTCGTCGACGAACAAAACATCTGGTTCCAGCTGTACGGCGGGGAAGCGCAGCCGGAACTCGTCGGCCAGGTTCCAGTGAACCGCGGCGCGGCGCCCGTCGAGCAGACCGGCCTCGGCCAGGGTGAAGGCGCCGGTGCAGAGGCCGACCAGGCGGGCCCCTCGGTGGTGGGCGCGGCGCAGGGCGGCCAGCAGCGCCGGGCGGGACGGGGTCTCGACGTACGGCCGGTTGGGAACGATCACCGTGTCGGCGTGGTCGATCTCGTCGAGGCGGCCTACCGCACCGATGCTGAACAGGGAGTCACGCATCGGCGTCGACCGGCGCGGGGCGGCCACGCGGAGGTCGTACAGGGAAAAGCCGATCTCAGGCCGGAGCGGCCCGCCGAAGATCTCGCAGGCGCAGCCCACTTCGAACGGGTTGGACTGCTCGTCGACGACGAGCACCACCCGGTGTGAGGATCCTTGCGGCACTGGTCATTTCTACCAGTGCCGTTGCGCTCGATCGCCGATCAGGATCGGAGCATGCTCAAGAAATACGCGGTGGCTGAGGAAGCGGCCGGCCTCACCGAGTTCTGGTCGCAGCGGGTGCTGGCCGAGGCCAACGGCAACCTGCTCAAGGTGGCCAAAGGCACGCGGTCGACAACCTGGCACGCCCACGACGACCAGGACGAGACGTTCCTGCTCTTGTCCGGCCGTATGACAATCCAGCTACGCGACGGCGACGTCGACCTGCGGCCGGGCGACCTTCTGGTCATCCCGCGCGGCGTCGAACACTGCCCGCGAGTCGACGGCGACGAGGCCCACTTCCTGCTGATCGGCCCCTCGGTCACCTCGAATGCGGCCGGCGGCAAGCCGGACTGGAGCTGACTCGGCCTGCCACAGTTCCCGGCGATGCACGAGATTGTCATCGCGGCGCTCGTGGAAGCGATGCGGTACGCGAACCGGATCACTACGCGCTCTCGCAACCAGCGGCTCGCCACTGATCACGAGTGAGGCTGTACTGGACGTCTTGGGGCGTGGCCGACGTGAGGCGCATGCCCAGGCGCTTCATCAGGGCTTGCGACGCCGTGTTGGCCGGGGCGCAGGTAGCCGTGATCTGCGGTAGCGCCAGCGTCTCGAAGACGTGGTGCAGGAAGGCTTCCACGGCCTCGCGGGCGTATCCCCGGCCGTGGTACGCGGGATGAAACTGGAAGCCGATGTCGGGGATCGCCTCGGGCTCGGCCGGCAGCCAGACCCCGATGTCGCCGATGACCCGGTCATCAGCCAGATGCTGCACGGCGAAGGCGTGCCACGCTCCCGGCGCATGGTCGTCGAGGACGGACTGAGCCTTCAGGTAGTCGGCTGCTCGCTCCGGTGTCATGGGCTCGCCGCGCATGTGGCGACGCACCTCGGGGTCGGCCTGATAGCCGAGGAAGTCGTCCAGGTCGGCCGGCGTGAAGCGCCGGACCAGCAGGCGTGCGGTTCTCATGATGAACATCAAGGTAGTCGTCAGCTGGTCCGGCATACACTTGGGTCAGCTCCACCGACGTGGTGCTGACGAACCCAGACCCGCACGCCGTGACCGCCCAGCCCGTCGGGTCAGTGCTACTGCACGTCAATCGCGATGAATGACGCTACTCAGTAAGTTCTCAGCATCCATTTGATGAATACCAGCATCTTCTGGGCCGGTGAGTGAGCGGGCAGAGGCATCGGAACATCGAATGCCGGCTGCACCAAGGGTAGTGCAACCTGCAGAGAGATCTTGTTGTTCTTCAGAGGGCTGCCGAGATGAACGCTCCATTGAGTCGCAGCCGCATCCAACTCGCTCAGTACACCGTCGATCGCAACGTTGTCTCCGGCGTCGATGCTGGCCATGAGGTTGCTCATTCCGCGGCGGAACTTGTGTACTTCGGGTTGTTCTCGTAGCCACGAGACGGTCCTGCCGATACTCCAGCCGCGACGCCTCGATTGCTTGACGACAAACCGAGTCAGCAGGGGAAACGGTATGTCAATCGGCTGATCGCCGAGCCACTTCCGCCGCCGGTCGGTGTACGCCTGGTGGACCTGCCTGTCGAAAGCCTCAAAAATTCTGCTGGAGAACCCATACTCTGGAGCGACTCTGGGTTGCCAGATCGCCTTCTCGGGATGGAGGAGAAGGCTTCCTCCCAGACGGGCTTGCAGGGCCAGATAGTAGAAGTGGCGAACCGTCGTGATAAAAGTGTCGCTGTCCTCATATACGCGCTGCGGAGCGTTGAAGCGCTCGACGCGGTCGATAGGTTCGTAGCGCTCGAAGACCCGGGTAAAGGCCTGAGCGACTTCTTCTGATTCATTCTCGCCCAGGTATCGAATTACGTTCCTCCAGCTCGAGAACGTTCTGTTAAGTTCCTCCTTGTCCCCCGGGATCTCACGTCTCGTATATATGCCGGGGTATGAGTGGAGTCCGCCCGAGTGGGGGGATGACCAATCGACGGCCTCGAACAGGCCGGCCGCTTGGAGATAGAGCTGCTTCGTGTCGTTCCGGCTCAAGTCGCAGATCTGTACGCCGTGCGGAATCTCCAGCAGCCAGCCCAGGGACCTTTCGTTCTCGGCCACGGAAGGGCCATCGAGAAATACTCGGTCGAAGAGGACCAGGGCCTCGATGGATCCACTGACCGATGCTGGGAAGAAAGCTCCGCCTTCCTCGTGGTCCAGAAGGCCATAGTGGAAGGGGGAGTCCAGATTCAGAAGCGTGGACGTGTCCACGATGATTGAGCCGAGTTCTTTCATCCCCGAGTCCCGTCAGAACGTTTCGCACGCACACTGTCGAATACTGGGCAATTTGTGTTCGGTCACACATAGTAGACAGGCCACACAACCCCGGGTCAGATGAGCTACCGAGCCGTGCTTGTTCCATGAACGTCAGGCCAAGCGCGGATCAGGAAGCTACGGGCTCTTTCTCGGGCGTGGGGCGGTGGTTGAGGGACGGGGCGCAGGCGGCGGCCAGGGCCAGTAGGGCCAGGACGGCGATCATGGCGTTGCGCAGGCCGTAGTGCTCGCCCAGGAAGCCTAGGGCGGGCGGCCCGACCAGGAAGGCCACGTAACCCGCGGTGGCGACCAGCGAGACGCGGGCGGTGGGGTCGGGGCCGGAGTCGCCGGCGGCCGAGAGGGCCACCGGGAAGCCGAGGGCGGCGCCGACGCCCCACAAGAGGACTGCGGCGCCGGCGACGATCTGGTTGTCGACGGCGATGACCAGCAGCAGGCCAATGCCGCCCAGGACGGCGCTAGCACCCAGGACCGTGGCGCGGCCGAAGCGGGTCAGGAACCAGCCGCCGCCGAAGCGGCCGAGGGCCATCGCGGCGGCGAAGGCCGTGTAGACGGCCGAGCCCCAGGCGGCGTCCAGGCCGTGGCCGTCGACCATGATGAGCGGCAGCCAGTCGTTGGCGGCGCCCTCGGCCAGGGCCATCGCCAGGACGATGACGCCGATCAGCCACAGGCGTTTGTCGCGCCACACCGGTTCGCGGCCGGTGGCCTTGGCCGCGCCGGACGGGGACAGACCCACGCCGTACGGGATGAGGCGGACCGCGGCCAGGGCGACCGGCACGCTGACCAGGCCGATCAGCACGAGGTGCCACGTCACCGGGAACTCGGCCGCCGTCAGCACCATGCCGATCGCGGCGCCGACCACCGTGCCCAGGCTGAAGAAGCCGTGCATGGTCGGCAGGACGGGGCGTTCGGTGATCCGTTCGACGTCGGCGCCCTCGATGTTCATGGCTACCTCGCCGCTGCCCATGCCGAAGCCGAACAGGAACAGGCCCGCCGTGACCAGGGCGATCAGCGACAAGCCGGCCCCGGCGCCGATCACCGGGATGCTGACCACCGTGGTGAGGATGCCGGCGGTGACGACCGGGCGGGTGCCGAAGCGGGACACGACGCGGCCCGAGCCCAGGATGCCGATCATCGAGCCCGCCGAGAGCCCGAACAGCACCAGACCCATCTGCGCCGTCGACGCCCCGAGCAGGTCGCGGATGTCCGGCGTGCGGGTCACCCACGACGAGATGCCCAGGCCGGGCAGGAAGAAGAGAGCGAACAGGGCGAGGCGGCGGCGTGCGGTGTTCATTGCGTACGAACGTACACAGCGCACCCCGCAAGTGTTACCGCCGTACGAGTTGGGAAAGCTCACACCCATGCGCCTTGATCTTCACGGGAAAACCGCCCTGGTCACCGGCTCCACCCAGGGCATCGGACAAGCCATCGCGGCCGGGCTGGCCTCGGCCGGCGCCCGGGTCGGGGTCAACGGCCGCTCGAAGGAGTCGGTCGACCGGGCGATCGGCGAGCTGGGCGAGGGCGACTTCGTCGCGGTTCCGGCCGATGTGAGTACGGCCGAGGGGGCGTCCGCCGCGCTCGGCGCCATCGGGCCGGTCGACATCCTGGTCAACAACCTCGGCATCTTCGGAGCGCAGCCCGCCCTCGAGATCACCGACGACGACTGGCGGCGCTACTTCGAGGTCAACGTGCTCGCCGCCGTTCGGCTCACCCGGGAGGTGCTGCCGGGCATGCAGGAGCGTGGCTGGGGTCGCGTGCTCTACATCGCCAGCGACTCCGCCGTGGTCACCCCGGCCGAGATGATCCACTACGGCATGTCGAAGACGGCCCTGCTCGGCGTCTCGCGCGGCTTCGCCAAGGAGGCGGCCGGCTCCGGCGTGACCGTGAACAGCGTCATCGCCGGGCCGACCCACACCGGCGGCGTCGAGGACTTCGTCTACTCCCTGGTCGACAAGGACCTGCCGTGGGAGGAGGCGCAGCACGAGTTCATGCGCCTGCACCGGCCGCAGTCGCTGATCCAGCGGCTGATCGAGCCCGAGGAGATCGCCAACATGGTCGTCTACCTGTCGTCGCCGCTGGCCTCGGCCACCACGGGCGGCGCGCTGCGCGTCGACGGCGGCTACGTCGACGCGATCCTGCCCTGACCGTTCAGCACACGCTCGTACAGGAAAACGGCCACCGCCCCGCCCAGCAAAGGTCCGATTGCGTACGCCCACCAGTCCGCGAACTGGCCGGCGGCGATCATGGGTCCGAGCGCCCGGGCGGGGTTCACGCCCGCCCCGGTGACCGGACCGCTCACCAGGATCGCGACCCCCAGCGCGAGGCCGATGCCCAGCGCCGCCCCACCCCGCGAGACCCGCGTGTCGTTGGCCACCAGCACGACGACGAGCACCAGCAGGAACGTCACGAGCGCCTCGACGAGCAGCACGCGCACACCGCCCACGCCGGGAGCGGGCATGGTGGCGCCCAGCTTCGCCACGGTCCGGGCCTGATTCCCGTACACACCCCAGACCGTGACCGCCGCGACCAGCGCGCCCACCAGTTGAGCGACCACGTAGGCCGGCACCCGCCCCCACGGGAATCGTCCGGTCAGCGCCAGCGACACCGTCACCGCCGGGTTGAGATGCGCCCCGCTCACCGGCCCCAGCGCCGCCACCACCACGGCCAGCGCTCCGCCGCCGGCCAGGGCGACCGTTTCCCCGCCGTACGCCGTACCCGCCGCCACCACGCCGGTGATCGCGAGTACGAGCACGAACGTTCCCACCGCCTCGGCGACCGTCGCCCGCCCGGCCTCGCTCCGCAGGTCGTGCCCGTGCAGCCCTAGTTCGCTCCGCCGCGCCGTCTCCGTCGCCATCCCGATTCCCCCTGCAACGCCGTTTGTGAGTCCGAGCGTGCGGCGCGGCGACATGCGAACGCATCCGTCATCCGACTCGCCGGAGCGGCGTGCCCGCTGTGATCCCGGTCGCCGGGCCGCGGCGATCCCGGCCCGGGCCGCGACGATCCCGGCCCGGGCCGCGACAACTCGCCGCAGCGATGGCCCGGTGTGATCCCGGTCGCCCGGGCCCCGGGGCGACCAGGGTGTCCCACGGGCGCGAGCCACTTCGGAAACGGCGAGGCTGAAAACGAAGTGGATATCCGGTTACGGCAGGCAGGGGTAAGCGACATGAGCACCGACATCCGACCGTTCACCGTTCAGATTCCCAAGGACGCGCTCGACGATCTGCAGCGCCGCCTGGCCGCGACCCGCTGGCCGAGCCGCGAGATCGTCGACGACCGCAAACAGGGCGTGCAGCTGGCCACGATGCAGGCGCTGCACCGCTACTGGGCCGCCGAGTACGACAGCGGGCGGGTCGAGTCGCGCCTGAACGCCCTGCCCCAGTTCGTCACCGAGATAGACGGAGTGGATATCCACTTCGTGCACGTGCGCTCCGAGGACGAGAACGCCCTGCCGCTGATCATGACCCACGGCTGGCCGGGCTCGGTCATCGAGATGATCGACTCCGTCGGCCCGCTCACCCAGGGCAACGAGTCCTTCCACCTCGTGCTGCCGTCCCTTCCCGGGTACGGCTTCTCGGGTGAGCCGACCGAGACGGGGTGGGACCTCGCGCGCACCGCCAAGGCCTGGGCCGAGCTCATGCGCCGGCTCGGCTACGACCGGTACGTGGCCCAGGGCGGCGACGTCGGCGCCGGCGTGACCGACGCGATGGGCCGCCTGGGCCCCGACGGCCTGGCCGGCATCCACACCAACCTGTTGGTTCCCGCGCTCAACGACCCATCCGTGCTGCCCAACACCGCCGACGACGAGAAGGCCGCGCTGGCCGCCATCAAGCTCTTCCAGACCACCGGCAACGGCTACTTCGTCGAGATGGCCAGCCGACCCCAGACCATCGGCTACGCGCTGCTCGACTCGCCGGCCGCGCTGGCCGCCTGGATGATCGACCACGACACCGACGCCTACTACAAGATCGCCCGGGCCTTCGTCGACGGACAGCCGTCGGGCGGCCTGACCCGCGACCACGTCCTCGACAACATCACGGCCTACTGGCTGACCGGCACCGGCACGTCCGCCGCCCGCTCGTACTGGGAGGCCTACGGCGCGGACGCCCCCACCGCGGGCAGCGCGCCCCTGCCCGACCCGCGGGTTCCGGTCGGCTTCAGCGCGTTCCCCGGCGAGATCTGGAAGACGCCGCGCAGCTGGGCCGAGCAGGCGTACCCCACCCTCACCTACTACGGCGCCGCCGAGCGCGGCGGCCACTTCGCCGCCTGGGAAGAGCCCGAGCTGTTCGCAGCCGAGCTCCGCAACGCTTTCCGCGCCCTGCGCTGAGCCTGTGCCGCCCCCGCTTCCGGGCGGGGGCGGCCGACGGCCAGCGACCGATGGTTGCGCAACTGTTTCATGGAGTTCGAAGTAGACGGGCGTCCGTCCTCTATGATCACGCCGTGGGCGAGGCAGGGGAGTCGATCGATACGTCGGTGCCGCATCCGGCTCGGCGTTACAACTACTGGCTGGGCGGCAAGGACCACTTCGCGGCCGACCGGGCCTCGGGGGACGCCATCGCGAAGGCGTTCCCGATAGTCGTCGCGCTGGCCCGGGCCAACCGCAAGTTCCTCGGCCGGGCCGTCACTTTCGTTGCGGGCGAAGGCGTACGCCAGTTCCTCGACGTCGGCACCGGGCTGCCGGCCCCCGACAACACGCACGAGGTCGCCCAGCGCATCGCTCCCGAGGCGCGCGTGGTCTATGTGGACAACGACCCGATCGTCATGGTGCACGCCCGGGCCCTGCTGCAGAGCGATCCCCGCGGCCGTACGGCATATCTCGAAGCCGACCTGCGCGACCCCGACGCCATCCTGAAGCACGAGGCCCTGCGCGACACCCTCGATCTGAACGAGCCCGTCGGCCTGCTGCTCATCGCGATCCTGCACTTCATCCACGACGACGCCCGGGCCGCCGCCTCGGTCCGGGCCCTGATCGACGCCCTGCCCGCCGGCAGCTTTGTGGCGATCACCCACGGCACCATGGACTTCAGCTCGCCCGAGGGCGTTGCCGCGTACGAGAAAATGTTCGCCGCCGGCGGCACCGATGTGCGCGCCCGCGGCCGGCAGCAGATCCTCGGCTGGCTCGACGGCCTCGAGGTCGTCGAGCCGGGCCTCACGCTGGTCAGCGACTGGCGCGCCGACGACGACCCGGCCGACCGCCCGGTCAGCGACGACCTCGGCATCTACGCGGTGGTCGCCCGCAAGCCCTGAGCCGGACGCCGATCACAGGGGTTGCTCAGCAAGTTCACAGACCGGTATCTTGCCCCGGCACCACGGGGGAAGGAACCGTCATGAACACAGCGTTCCGCGCTGCTCTGTCCGTCGCCATGCTCATCGGCTTCTATGTGCTGGGCCTGCTCCAGCTCGTCGTGGCCGGCTTTCTGCTGTACGAGATCTGGACCCACGTCCACGGCGCGGGCGCAGCCAAGCTGAGCTGGCTGGTCATCGCCGCGTTCGGGGCCGTGGCGGTCGGCCTGTGGAAGGCGTTGCGGGCCAAGCCGGGCGAGCCCGAGGGCCTGGTCGTCACCCCGCAGCAGGCGCCCGACCTGTGGCGCCTGGTCGGCGACATGGCCCGGGCGGCCGGCACCCGCGCCCCCGACGAGATCCGGCTGGTGCCCGAGGTCAACGCGGCCGTCAGCGAGGACAGCAAGCTGCTCGGCCTGGTCGCCGGCACGCGGCGGCTCTACCTCGGCGTACCGCTGCTGCAGACCTTCACTCTCGACCAGCTCCGCTCGGTGATCGCGCACGAGCTCGGCCACTACTCGGGCTCGCACACCCGGCTGGCTGCCATCACCTACCGCGGCCGCATGGCCCTGCACGAGACGCTCAGCCGGGTCGGCCGGTTCAACGTCGCGGGCTGGGTCTTCAAGGGCTACGGACGGCTGTTTCTGCTGGTCAGCAATGCGGTGACCCGCCGCCAGGAGCTCGAGGCGGACGAGGTCTCGGTGCGCGTGGCCGGTGTCGGGGCCGCCACCTCGGCCATGCGTGAGATCCCCGTGGTCAGTGCGGCCTGGAACTTCTACTTCGGGCGCTATCTGTCGTACGGCTGGGAACAGGGTTTCGCCCCCGACGACGTCTTCGGCGGGTTCCGCCACCTGTACGCGGCCCGGGCGAACGAGCTGGCCGAGATGCGCGAGCAGGAGCCCGACGACGAGACCTCGCGCTGGGACACCCACCCGTCGACCGGCGAGCGGATCGCCGCCATGCGTGCCCTGCCGCCGGCCCACCACCCGGCCGACAACCGGCCCGCCGGCATCGTGCTGCCGCAGCTGCACGAGGCCGGCCTGGCCCTGCAGCGCGAGGTGGTCGACTTCGGCGACCGGCAGGTGCTGCCCTGGCCGCAGTTCACGGCGGCCGCGATGACCAAGCTGGTGCAGGACCGGGCCGACCGCGTCTTCCGTTCGGCGGCCCGGCTGGCCGGTGTGCCCGCAGCCGGTCTGGCCGAGGTGTTCGGGCTGGTCGCGGCGGGCCGGCTGGGCCAGCTGGCGGCCGAGTTCTTCCCGGAGTCCAACCGCCGGGAGGCGGCGGCCGAGTTCACCGACATCATGGACGACCTGATCGCGCTGGCCGCCCTGCGCAGCGGCGTCGCCTACTGGATGCACTCGTGGTCGGAGCCGGCCCGGCTGGTCGACCGGCACGGCCAGCCGCTCGACTTCACCGAGATCGCCAAGCTGGCCGTCGCGCCCGAGACGCTTGACCTGGCCAGGGCCCGGCTCGACCAGGCCGGCATCCGGGTCGAGAACGCGCAGGTGGTCGAGGCGCGGGCCACCGCCACCGGCGCCGACGTGATCGGGGCCATGGCTAACGTGAAGGTCGACGGGCAGGAGACCGACCTGATCCTGCTCAGCCGGGGCTTCGTCTTCGTGCCCGCGCCCAAGAGCAGCGACAAGGGCGAGGAGCGCATCGGCCGGATGCTCTCGGCCAACGACCCGGCCGAGCTGGCCAAGACCTACCGCTTCCTGCCGTTCGAAGAGGTCGCCGGGGCCAAGGTGCTCAAGTCAGTGCCGATCAACGCCGAGCTCACCCTGCACGGCGGCGCCACGGTGACGATCAAGGAGCGCTGGTCGGGCGACACCGTCGGCGACAGCCGCGACACCCTGGAGGCCGTGCTCACCCGGATCAACGAGCGCAGCGGGCGCTAGCGCCGGGGGCCGTGGATCTCGCGGTGCAGGAGCTCCATCCGCTTGTCGAGGCGGGCGGCGTCCTCGGCGGCCGCGGCCAGCTCGTCCCGCAGCGACTCGGGCACCCGGGGATCGTACTTGTAATGGATCTTGTGTTCGAGGCTGGCCCAGAAGTCCATGGCCGCGGTGCGCAGCTGGATCTCGACCGGCACCTGCACCACCTGCTCGGACAGGAAGACCGGGATCTCGACGATCAGGTGCAGGCTGCGGTAGCCGTTGACCTTGGGCTGGGCGATGTAGTCCTTGGTCTGCAGCAGCGTGATGTCGGGCTGCCGGGTCAGCATCTCGGCGACCGTGTAGACGTCGGAGACGAAGCTGCACACGATCCGGATGCCGGCGATGTCCCGGATCCGGGCCCGCAGGTCGTCGATCGTGAGGGGGCAGCCGATCCGCCGGGCCTTGGCGCTGATGCTGGCCGGGGTCTTGAGCCGGGGAAGCACGTGCTCGATCGGGTTGCCCCGGCCGCGGTGGGCCAGCTCCTCGGACAAGATGTTGATCTTGGTGCCGATCTCGGCCAGCCCGAACTTGTAGACCAGCATGAAATGGGTCAACTCGTCGGTCATGCCCCGGAAGGGGTCGATTTCGCCCGCCGTCGCCGGTAACGGATGACCGGCGCCGCTCCAGCGCGCGACCTGCCGATCGCCGTTCTCGGTCGTCAAGGTTCCAGTCTCCGCAGTCGAGATCCACACGCGCCGTTCCCACCGTAAGGGCCCGGCGCCACCATCATCCCGGAGACGTCAGAAGTGGGCGGACCAGGGTCGGCCCGCCCACTTCGAGGTGAAACTACTTCGCGTACGCCTGGAACTCCGCCACGCGGACGTTGAGCGCCTGCGGGCTGGCCGTGCCGCAGTCCGTGTTGGCCCGCGGGTCGGCGTCCTGCTCACCGGCGAAGTCGGGCCCGCCGGTGCACTGGTTGGTCACGACCTCGAGGCGCAGGTGCGTGGCCTTGGTGTCCTTGATGTCGAAGGACTTCACGACCAGGTCCTTCACGCGCGGCCGCGGGGCGGTCGACGGGAAGGCGTCCGGCCGGCTCGTGTAGACGGTCTTGAACTCGGCCGCGTTCGAGCAGGTCACCGTGGCCGTGGCGGTGCACGCGAGCACCTTGAACTGGCGCAGCGCCGTGTACCGGTTCTGCGTGCCGGCGTCCGGGTCTCCGGTGACCGGCGGCCGGAGCTGGGCGCTGACCTGCACCCGGCGGACGGTCTGGGCGCCACCGGCCAGGTCGACCGTGACCTGCTTGCCGGCCACCGGGCTGCCCAGCGAGGCCCAGTTGGTGGCCTCGTCGTCGTCGGTGATCCGGGCCAGGTTGATCCCGTCGCCGGTGGCCACCGCGCCCGCGGCGGTGGAGGCCAGGTTGGCCGGCATCCGGACGATCAGCGGCAGGGTCAGCCCGGGCAGCACCGGCTTCGGGCTGATCCGGGTGTGGCCGTGCCCCGGCGCCTGTGCGATGAAGCCGTACGTACCGGGAACGAGTTTGACCTCGTCGGTGAGCGGAGTTGCCGGGTCGGTGTCGGCCACCGGAACCGCACGGGCCTGGTAGTCGCCCACGAAGAGCTTGGCCCCGGCGACCGGGCGGCCGTTCTCGTCGATCGGGCGGAACTTGTACGTGCCCTCGGTCGCGTAGGACGAGGAGAAGCTCGGCGTCGGGTTGGCGTCGCCCGCTCCCACGCTGACCGCGCCCTCACCGAGACCGCGCTTGGCAAACGCGTTCGACAGCAGGCCCTGGTTGGCCCCGTTGAAGCGGACCAGGTCGGCCCCGAGCATGGCGTCACGCGCGTCGACCATGCTGTTCTGGCTGTTGGCCATCAGCAGGAACGAGTCGAACACCAGCTGCACCCAGCGCCGGTTGCCCGGGCACTTGGTGACCGGCGTCTTCCCGTTGGCGCACGACTTGTTCAGCGCAGGCGTGCCGGCGCCGTACTTCCGGATGAACGCCTGCCGGATGTCGAAGTTGGTCGCCGTCCACACCTCGCCCGAGGCGTGCACCTGCAGCCCGACGAAGTCGTAGTCGATGCTCGAGTAGTTCAGCGGGCTGTTGCTCATGTTGTAGTTGCGGATGCCGGCCACCGGGTCGGTCGTCACGTACTGGCCGATGGTGTACGCCCGCTCGCCCTTGGGCGCGTAGCCGTGCTCGTTCAGGTACTCCATGGCCAGCTGGTCCGACCAGCTCTCGCTCATGCCCTGCGGCGTGCTGACACCCGCGTCCGGCCCGGCGATCATGCGGCCGGTGATGGCGTGGGTGTACTCGTGCCCGATCACCGACATGTCGTAGTCGCCGTCGACGCAGGCGCCGTAGAAGGCGGCCGCGACCGGCTGCCACAGGTACATGTTGGTGATCGGCGCCTCGCCGTCGGGCGGGGTGATCTGGTTGGCGTTGTTGCGCGCCTCGAAGTTCGGCGGGCCGCCGCTGATGCCGCCGGCCTGCGCGTTGCCCTGCTCGTAGTCGTCGGCCAGGCCGCCCGGCCGCAGGTTGTCGTCCTGCATGTTCCAGGTCGCCTCGGTGAAGCCCAGGTGGTACGACCAGTCGTGCATGCGGTTGTGCATGCCGAACAGGTTGGCCCGGGCCGCGTCGATGTCGTTCTCTTGCGGCGTGGTGAAGACGTCCGGCGAGCAGCGCTCCCGGTGCCACTGGTTGGTCCACGGGTAGTTGTAGTCGCGGTCCGGCTTCGGGGTGGCCGTCTCGGTGCCGACCGTGAACGGGTCGTTCGAGTTCCAGTTCTCGACCGCGATGGCGTTGTTGCCGCGGGTCGTGAAGGTGGGCTCGTTCGTGGCCGGGTCGACGTCCCAGGCCAGCGGGGACGCGCTGGTGGCGACGACCTCGTCGCAGCCGCGCTGCGGGGCCCAGCACCAGGTCTTGCGGGTGTCCCGCGACGAGTAATCGGTGGGCGGCGAGTTCGGGAAGACGTCCCACGACGGGTTGTCGCTGTCGTGGTCGACGATGTCCTCGCGGACCAGGATGCCGCCGTCGCGGGCGTCGACGTACGAGGTGTACGCGACCGGTTCGGCGCCGGACAGGTCGGCCCCGAAGGTGACCTGCCAGGCCGCGCGGGCGCCCTCGGTGGGAGTGGGCACGGCCACCAGCTTGTTCGCGATGACCGTCGGGTTGGTCACGCCGGCCTCACGCGCGGCATTGGCCGCGGCCTGCTCGGCGCTCAGGGTGGCCGGCTCGGGCGCCACGACGTCGCGGGCCAGCGACGAACTCACGAACCACACCTTGCCGTCGCGGACGCCGACCGACAGCAGGCCGTCGCGCCCGGCGACCAGATCACCGAACTTCTGCCGGAAGATGACCGCCGCGCCCTCCCCGATCGGCGAGGTGGTCAGCAACTCCAACGCCTGCGCGCCGCGGGCGGTGAGCCCCAGCACGTCCAAGTTCTTTTCCACGTACGCCCGAGCTGCCGCGACCGGGTCGGCCGGGAGCCCGGTCTCGAGGGCGGCGCCGGTCGCCGTAAGCGTGGCCGGCGTGCCGAGGGCGTTCCAGCGGGCGGATGTTCCCACGGCAGCCGATCGCTGGCTGCTGGTCGGGGCGACGAGCCCCTGCCGGTTGTCGACGACGTGCTCGTGGTGGTCGTCGCCCTGCACCTTCTGGGGCGGGGCCTGGGCCGGGGTGACGGGGGCCGCGGTGCCGCTCGATGAAGCGGTCAACACGATCGCGGCGGCCAGAAAACCGGCCGCGGTTCCCGCCAACGCACGGGGTGGGGTGCGCACGGTACCTCCTCTGTGGATTTCACCGTTACCACCGCCATCCGATCGCACCCCTGACCGGCACAACATGGGCCAAACATCTAAATACATCTATAAGGACGTGATGGGTTCCGCGCCGACCGCCGCCGGACGAGGATGAGGGTGATCGTCCGACGACAGGGGGGAACTGTCATGCCCAAGCCTTCGATCGTCCTCGTGCACGGCGCCTGGGCCGACGCGTCCAGCTGGAACGCCGTCGCCAACGCCCTGCGCGACCAGGGCTTCACCATCTACTCGCCGACCAACCTGCTGCGCGGCGTGGCCATCGACGCGCCGTACATCTCGTCGTTCCTGGCCCAGCGCACCAGTGGCCCGGTCGTGCTGGTCGGCCACTCGTACGGCGGTTTCGTCATCACCAACGCAGCCCTGGGCGGCGGCGACGTGCGGGCGCTGGTCTACGTCGACGCCTTCGTCCCCGACGAGGGCGAGAACGTCTTCCAGATCCTGGGCGGCTCCGGCTCGGCGCTGGCCGTGCCCGACCCCAGCACCGTCTTCGACCTGGCCGGCTACCCCGGCGCCCCCGAGGGCGACGCCGAGGCGTTCCTCAAGCCGGCCACCGTCCACGAGTCGTTCGCGCAAGACCTGCCCGAGGCGGACAGGTGGCTGATCGCCGAAGGCCAGCGCCCCATCACGCTCAGCGCCAACACCACCCCGTCCGGCCCGCCGGCCTGGCGAACCCTGCCCAGCTGGGCCGTCATCGGCACCGAGGACAAGGTCATCCCACCCGCCACCCAGCGCTCCATGGCCGAACGAGCAGGCGCAAAGATCACCGACGTGGCCGGCTCCCACGTCTCGATGGTCTCCCACCCGCAGGTCACCATCGACACCATCCTGGCCGCCGCCGCCCACGTCACCGATTGAGCGAATCGACGCTTTCGCAGCCGTCGTTCGCCGGTGTCCATGTCGCCGACTGAGCGGATCGACGCTTTGGCAGCCGTCGTCCGCCGGTGTCCATGTCGCCGACTGAGTGGGTCGGCGCTTTTGTGGGTGTCGTCGGTCGGCGTCCTCGTCACCGGCTTTGCGGGTCGACGTTTCGTGTCCTTCGTCCGCCGGCGTCCACGTCACCGGCTGAGTGGGTCGGCGTTTTCGTGGGTGTCGTCCGCCGGCGTCCACGTCACCGGCTGAGTGGGTCGGCGTTTTCGTGGGTGTCGTCCGCCGGCGTCCACGTCACCGGCTGAGTGGATTGGCGCTTTTGTGGGTGTCGTCGGCCGGCGTCCACGTCATCGGCTGAGTGGCTGGAGGCCGAGTGCTGAGGCCGTGCGTTCGTAGACCTCGTCCGCCAAGCCGGGATCGGCGGGCGGGGTCACGGCGGCGCCCTTCACGAAGAGGCTGCCGCTGGGACTGGGAGGCGTGGCGGCCGTGGCGAGCATGGTCGGCGTGCGCGCGGCCTTCTCGGGCGAGGCCGCGAACAGGTTGCTGACCGCCGAGACAAGTTTGAGCAGGCCGCCCGCCTTGGCGTTGAATCCGGTCCGGATCACGCCCGGGTTGGCGCTGAAGGCCGTCATCCCGTCGGGAAGCCGCTCGGCGAGGGCCGAGGTGGCCAGGACGGCAGCGAGCTTTGCCGTGCCATAGACGGCGAGCTGCGAATAGTTCGTACGCCAGGAAGTGCCGGTGACGTCGGGCGAGCTGCCGTCCAGCCGCCCCCGGCCGACCAGATCGCTCGCGATGGTGATGATGCGCGCGCCCGGCGCGAGCGAGCCGTTAGCCAGCAGCCGGTGCGTCAGCTGAAAGGGCGCCAGGTGGTTGAGCGCGTGGGTGCGCTCAACACCGTCCACCGTCTCCGCATAGTGAGCGAAAGCCGCCCCGGCGTTGTTGATGAGCACGTCGACTTTCTGAACAGAGTTGCACAGTTGGTCGGCCAGATCGTCCACTTCCTTGCGAACGAGCAGGTTCGCGCACTCGCGCGTCACGGCGACAACCTGAAAGCCGGCTTCGCGCAGCTGAGCGGCCAGGGCTTGGCCGAGCCCACCAGCCGCGCCGGTAACGACGGCGACGGGCGCGCTCACGAGCGGACCCCCAATACTCGGCCGACGCCGGTGGCGCGCGAGCTCACGAATGGACTCGCCGGGCCCGGCCGCCGTCGCCGGGTCGCGCCGGTGATGGGCGCGCTCACGAGCGGACCTGGAGGGTGATGGCGGCGCGGTGGCCGTCCGGCGTGGAACTGATCGTCAGCCAGCTGCCGGGCGAGCCCTTGGCCAGGCGGATCTCGATGTCGTTGGCGTTAATGAACGGGCTGCGGCCTCGACGGGCGTACGGTGCCTGGGCCTGGATCTCGGCGGCGAACTCGTCCGGAAAATAGAGCTCGGTGGTGAGTAGCGACCGCCCGCCCCGGCTGACCCGCACGTGGATGTGCAGCGTGCGCGGCGTGTACCAGCCCGGCACGATCGTGCGGAACTCGACGCGCCCGTCCGCGTCGGTCGTCTGGGCGCCGCGCAGGAACATGGCATCGTCGCTCGGCCGGAACCGACGCAGGGTCAGCGACACCAGGGCCGGGAACTTGTCGGCGCCGTAGCGCTGATACCCCGAGTAGATGCCGTCGGCGTCGCAGTGCCAGATCTCGACCAGCGCATCGCCCAGCGGCTCGAGCGAACCCGCCAGCACCGTACGGACGGCGAGCGTCAAGGGTGCGCCGTCGCGGTCCTCGCGGACATCCCGCCGCCGCGGCGACCCGCCCACGTAGTACGGCCCCGGCCCTTGGTTGGCCGTGGGCTCGTCCGGCCCGATCGACACCGCGCGACGCATGGCCGCCCGGTTGTCGATGAGCCGGAGCGCCGTCGTCAGCACCCGGCGGCGCGCCAGATCGCGCACGGTCATGCTCTCCTCCGTCCGATCAATGCTTGGAGTGTCCAAGCATTGCCATAGTGAATGGAGAAGCTTGGATCGGTCAAGTATTGGATAATCCAAGTATCATGCCGATGTGACCGACGAGTCGCTGACCTACCGCCTGCTGCGCCTGGTGCACGCCATGGACGACGCCACCAACGACGGCATCCGCGACGTGATGGCCGAACTCGGCCTCACGCACGCCCTGGCCGACGCGTTATGGCAGCTGGACCCGGACGCGCAGCCGCCCACCATGCGCGAAATGGCCACCCGCCTACGCTGCGACCCGTCCACGGTGACATTCCTGGCCGATCGCCTAGAGCAACTTTCCTTCGTGTCCCGAGCCCCCGCCCCCCACGACCGACGCACGAAGGTGCTCGCACTGACCGCCGCGGGCCGCAACGCCCGCCAACGCTTGGTCAAGGCCGCCACCACCGGCACCCCGATCGCCGCCCTGACCCGCGCCGAACAACTGACCTTGCACGACCTGCTGACCAAAGCCATGACGGCCGCCGGCGCCACCTGAGCGAACGAGCAACCTGCTGCGCCATTCGCTCACCATCCGCCAGGTATTCCGCGCGTTCGCTCGTCGCAGCGCACCTTCGCTCAGCTGACATGCGAGCCGACGCTGTTTGTTCGACATCGCCGCCCGCACTGCACGTTCGCTCGCTGTCGTGCAAGTACGCTCATCGTGCTGGCGTGTCGAGGCGTCTGGTTCAGCAGTCGCCGACCGCATTGCGTATTCGCTCGACGCTGTGCACGTTCGCTCAGTCGGCGCACGATTTGAGCAGTTCATTCAACAGTCGCCCACCGCTTCGGGCGTTCGCTCATAGTCGTGCAGTGTCGCTCATCGTTGGCGCAAGTTGAAGCTGTGGGTTCAGTCGTCGCTGACCGCTTTGTGCCTTCGCTCGTCGTTGTGAGGGTCGCTGGTTGTGTGCGCGAGTCGATGCTGTTCGTTTAGTAGTCGCTGATCGCTCTGCGCGTTCGCTCGCCGTCGTGCAGGGCGCTCATTGTGTGCGCGAGTTGACGCTGTTCGTTCAGCAGTCCCTGACGGCGTTGTGCGTTCGCTCGTCGTCGTGCACGTTCGCTCAGCTTGCGGCTGGGCTGAGGACTACTCGTCCTCGTCGCCGCCTTCGTCCTCGTCCTCTTCGCTGTCGTCGCTACCCTGGTGCTTGGGCTTTGTTTCTGCCTTGGGCTTCGGCTTGGCGGCGGGCGGAGCAGCGGCAGGTGGGGCGGCGGCGGGTGGCTGTGGGGGAGCGGCCTGGACTGACATTTGGGCCTGGCAGGTGGTGCCGTTCAGGCGGAACGTGATGGGTAGGGCGGCTACGTCGCCGTATGTGGTGGAGAAGGTGGTGGCGGCTTTGGCGCCGGCTGGGAGTTTGCCGCCGGTGGCCTCTACGGCTCGGCCGTCCTGGCGCCAGGTGGCTGATGAGCCCTTGATCAAGTGTTGGCCGGAGGGGAGTGCGAAAGAGAGCTTCCAGGTGGGTACGGGCACCTTGCCGGTGTTGTGGATGGTCACCTTGGCTGAGGCCTTGCCAGTGGTGGTGCCGCGCAGGGCGTAGTGGACTGTGCAGGCCTGCGGGCGGGAGACGACCGGCTGGGCGGAAGCGGAAGCGGCGGCGGCGGCGGGATTTGGCGCGGTCGTGGCGGGGGTGGCGGCCACGGCTGCGGCCGGTGCGCCTGGGCCCTCGTCGCCGGCTGCCCGCACCGCCAGGCCGCCGCCGACCAGGCCGACCGCTGCGACCGCGCCGACCACCAGGCGGCGGCGGCCGGCGGGCAGCGGGATGAACGAGCGGGCGGCCGAGGCGCGCCGGGCGGCCCCGATTCCGTTGCGCACTACCGCCGTCAAAGCGTCGGCCGTCGTCAGGCCGGCGGGGCGGCCGACGTCCAGAAGTCGCGCCGGGGGCAGGCCGGCCAGCGCGCCCAGGCGGTCGGCCACCTCGGCCGCGGCGGGGCGGTCGTGCGGGTGTTTGGCCAGGCAGCGGCGGATCAGGCGGTTCGCCGCGGCCGGCAGCCCGGGCACCGGCGGCAGCGGGGCCGGTTCGGCGTACACATGGGCTCGCAGCATCTGCGTGACGGTCGAGGCCTGCCAGGGCGGGTGGCCCGCGAGCGCCAGGTGCAGCAGCAGCCCAACGGCGTACACATCAGTGGCGGCGACGATCGGGCCGCCGGCGATGCGCTCGGGCGAGAGGTAGGCGGGCGTGCCCAGCACCTCGGCCTCCGGGTCCTCGACCTCGCCCGCGGCGGCTGCGATGCCGAAGTCGACCAGCTTGACGCCGGTCTCGGTGACCATCACGTTGGCCGGCTTCACGTCGCAATGCACTACGCCCTGGGCGTGGGCCGCGCTCAGCGCCGCCGCCACCTGGGCGCCGATCGCCACGGCCGTGCGCCACGGCAAAGGGCCGTCGCGCAGCAGATCGGCTAGCGTCCGGCCGTCGACCAGTTCCATCACCACGTACGGCATAAGGTCTTCGCCGTAGTCGTAGACCTCGACGATGTTGGGGTGCCGCAGCGCCGCCGCGGCGCGGGCCTCGTCGCGCAGGCGGCGCAGGACGTCGGGGTCGTCGGCCAGTTGCGGGGCCAGCACCTTGACCGCCACGTCGCGGCCCAGCACCTCGTCGGTGGCCCGCCACACCACGGACATGCCGCCGTGCCCGAGCCGCTCGCGCAGCCGGTACCGCCCGCCGGTCAGGTGCCCGCTCATCACGAGGATCACCGATGCCCCGTGACGGAGGGCCGAAACCTCAGACCTCGAGCGCCTCGGTAACGATCGCGCACGCCTCGGCCGTGTGCAGGGGGCCGTTGCCGGCGGCCTTGTTGAGCAGGCGGCGGAACAGGGCCCGCTCCTGCTCGTCGAGGGTGCCCAGCGCCGCATCCTCGGCCTCGGCGACCTGGCCGCACAGGGCGCCGATCGCCTCACGCCCCCGGGTGGTGGCGACGATCTGCCGCTGGCGGCGGTCGTGCGGGTTGGGCTGCCGCTCGGCGTAACCGGCCTCGACCAGGTCGTCGATCAGGTAGGTCATCATCGTGCGGTCGATGCCGAGCTTGGCCGCCAGGGCCGCCTGGCTGGGCGGGCGGCCCGCCACGACCTCGCACAGCGTCTGGTAGCCGCGGGCGCCGTGCGGGAAGCCGTCGAGTTTGGGGCCGACCATGTCGGCGTACGACCGCAGCAGGGTGCCCAGGGCCGCCCCAAGGTCCGCTGTCGTCTCGCTCACCCGTCCATCCTATCTGTTGGCCAGATCGTCTTTCCGCAATACTATCTCTGCAGACGACGATGGAAAATCCGGAGGATCACATGATCTCGCTCGATCCCGACGCGTTCGCGGCTGAGGCGGAGCGGGCCGGCGGCACCGTGGTTCTGCACGAGACTGACGACGGCGGCCTCGACCCGTGGACGGCGGCGGTCTGGCTGGCCGGGCGCAACGACGACGTACGCATAAGCCTGGCGCAGCCCGTCGCGGCCGCAACGACCGAGATGCGCGACAAGGCCTACGAAAGCTTGGAAATTCTGGCCGGGCCCCGGCTCACCGCGGAGATCCAGCGGCGGGAGGGCATCGACTACGACAGCATCCCGGCCTCGCTGGCCGACGTGGCGATCGCGCCCGGCGACCCGCGCTACCGCGGCCGCAAGTCGACATATATGCGCGGCGGCTCGCCCGGCCTCATCCTTCGCCCGCGTACCCCGGCCGAGGTGGCCGACGCCCTGGAGTTCGCGAGCCGGCACCGCACCGTGCCGTTCGGCCTGCGCAGCGGCGGCCACGGCATCAGCGGCCGCTCCACCAACGACGGCGGCCTCATCATCGACGTCGGCCTGATGAACGACGTCCAGGTGCTGGACGAGGAGCGCCGCCTCATCCGCACCGGCCCCGGCGCCACGTGGAAGCAGGTGGCGGCCGTCCTCGACAAGTACGACTGGGCCATCGGCTCCGGCGACTACGGCGGCGTCGGCGTCGGCGGTCTGGCCACCGCCGGCGGCATCGGCTTCCTGTCCCGCGAGCACGGCCTGACGATCGACCAGCTCCGCGCGGTCGAGCTCGTGCTGGCCGACGGCACCCCGATCCGGGTGAGCGCCGACGAGAATCAAGACCTTTTCTGGGCCGTACGCGGGGCCGGCGCCAATTTCGGCGTGGCCACCGCCTTCGAGTTCGAGGCCGCGCCGGCCGCCGAGGTCGGCTGGGCCCAGCTCACCCTGGTCAGTCCCGACCTCGAGCAGACCCTGACCCAGTTCGGCGAGGTCGCCCGGTCGGCGCCGCGCGACACGACGGTCTTCCTGATCGCCGGCCCGCCCCGCCAGGGCCAGTCGGTCGTCCAGCTGTACGGGATGGTCGACTCCGGCGACCCGGACACGATCATCGAGCGGCTGACCCCGTTCGCCCAGACCGGCCTGCTGGCTCAGCAGCAGGTGGTGGTCACCCGCTACGCCGACGTGATGGGCCAGGCCGCCGACATCGGCCCCGGCGGGCACCACGGCGCCGGTGACCCCGTCTCGCGCTCGGCCTTCCTGACTCGCCTGACTCCCGAGTTCGCCCGGGACGCCGTGAAGCTGCTGAACTCCGGCGAGGTCTACTTCTTCCAGTTGCGCCACATGGGCGGCGCCATCGCCGACACCCCCGCCGACGCCACCGCCTTCGCCCATCGCACGCCGGAGTTCTCGGTGGCTGCGATGGGCACGTCCCGAGAGGGCATCGACGAGGCCTGGGAGCCGTTGTCCCGCCACTTCGACGGCCTCTACCTGAGCTTCGAGACCGACCAGCGGCCCGAGCGCCTGACCGACGCCTTCCCGCCGGCCACGCTGGCCCGGCTGCGCGATCTGAAGCGGCGCTACGACCCGGCCAACCTGTTCCGCGACAACTTCAACATCGATCCCGAGGTGAAGA
Source organism: Paractinoplanes pyxinae (assembly GCF_026626335.1). Lineage (GTDB taxonomy): Bacteria > Actinomycetota > Actinomycetes > Mycobacteriales > Micromonosporaceae > Actinoplanes > Actinoplanes pyxinae. The sequence continues at coordinate 72,487 of NZ_JAPNTZ010000014.1, forward strand.
AATGACCGACTACGGGCACGACCTGCTTTTCGGTACGTTCGTGACCCCCACCGGTGCGCAGGCCGTCGACCTGGCCGTCACCGCCGACCGGGCCGGCCTCGACCTGGTCACCTTCCAGGACCACCCGTACCAGCCGGCGTTCGTCGACACGTGGACGCTCATGGCGTACGTGGCCGCCAAGACCTCACGCATCCGGATCACCGGCAACGTGCTCAACCTGCCGCTGCGTCCGCCGGCCGTGCTGGCCCGGGCGGCCGCCTCGCTCGACGTCCTCAGCGGCGGCCGCATCGAGCTCGGGCTGGGATCGGGCGCCTTCCCGGACGGCGTGGCCGCGATGGGCGGACGGCGGCTGACTCCCGGGCAGAGCATCGAGGCGCTGGCCGAGGCGATCCCGATCATCCGTGACCTGTGGGACACCACGACCCGCGAGCGCGTCAACCACCAGGGCGAGTACTACAAGGTGGTCGGAGCCAAGCGCGGACCGAAGCCGGCCCACGACATCGGCATCTGGATCGGCGCGTACAAGCCGAAGATGCTCGCCCTGACCGGTCGCCTGGGCGACGGCTGGCTCCCGTCGATGGACTATTTGCCGAAGGGCGCCGACTCGCTGCCCGAGATGAACGCCCGGATCGACGAAGGTGCACTCTCCGCCGGCCGGAAACCCCAGGACATCCGGCGCCTGCTCAACTTCATGCGCCTCGACGGCGGCCCCGCCCAGTGGGCCGAGCAATTCGCCGACCTGGCCCTCAACCACGGCATCAGCGGCTTCATCCTCGGCGGCGACAGTCACGAGCTGGCCGAGACCCTGGCCGAAGAAGTGGCGCCGGCCACCCGGGAGCTTGTCGAGAAAGAGCGTGGCGCTGCGTCCCAGCGGTGACAGGCGGCCAGAATGGGCCGACTCGCACCGAGGAGACGAGATGGCCAAGTACCTGATGCTCAAGCACTACCGGGGTGGGCCGGCGGCGGTCAACGACGTGCCGATGGATCAGTGGACACCGGACGAGGTGACGGCCCACATCCAGTACATGAAGGATTTCGCGGCCAAGCTCGTGAGCACGGGGGAGTTCGTCGACGAGCGCGCCCTCTCGCCCGAGGGCACGTTCGTCCGCTCCGGCGGTCCCGGCCGGCCGCCGGTCACCGACGGTCCCTTCGCCGAGACCAAAGATCTGATCGCGGGCTGGATGATCATCGACGTCGACACCTACGAGCGGGCGCTGGAACTGGCGGCCGAGCTGTCGGCGGCGCCGGGCGCGGGCGGCGAGCCGCTCCACGAATGGCTCGAGGTGCGCCCGCTGCTCGACGTGTCCCTGACCGGCACCGAGTGAACGCCGCCCTGCTGCGGACGCTGACGCCCACGGTTATCGCTGTCCTCGTCCGCCGGGGCGCCGATTTCGCAGCGGCCGAGGACGCCGTACAGGAAGCCCTGATCGAAGCCGTACGGGTGTGGTCCGCCGAGGAACCGCGGGATCCACAGGGCTGGCTGATCACGGTGAGCTGGCGCAAATTCCTGGACGCCACCCGGGCCGACGCCTCGCGCCGGCAGCGCGAGGACCGGGTCCAGGCGGAGCTCACGCCCGTACCGGGAACCGAATTCGACGACACCCTGCAGCTGTACTTTTTGTGCGCGCACCCGTCGCTCAGCCCGTCGTCGGCCGTCGCGCTCACGTTGCGTGCGGTCGGCGGCCTGACTACGCGTCAGATCGCGCAGGCCTATCTGGTGCCCGAAGCGACGATGGCCCAGCGGATCAGCCGGGCCAAGCGCACGGTCGCCGGCGTCCGCCTCAACCAGCCGGGCGACCTCGCGACGGTCCTGCGGGTGCTCTACCTGGTGTTCAACGAGGGCTACTCCGGCGAGGTGGACCTGTCGGCGGAGGCGATCCGGCTGGCTCGTCAGGTGGCTGCCTCGTCGAAGGACGAGGAGGCGGCGGGCCTGCTGGCGCTGATGCTGCTGCACCACGCCCGACGCCCGGCCCGCACCAAGGCCGACGGCAGCTTGGTGCCCCTGCCCGAGCAGGACCGCACGCTGTGGGACACCCGCCTGATCGCCGAGGGCGTCGACATCCTGCAGGCGGCGCTGGCCCGCGACCGCCTCGGCGAATACCAGGCCCAGGCCGCCATCGCGGCCCTGCACGCCGACGCCCGGACCGCCGCCGAGACCGACTGGGTGCAGATCGTCGAGTGGTACGACGAGCTGGTACGCCTGACGGACAGCCCGGTGGCCCGCCTCAACCGAGCCGTCGCCGTCGGCGAGGCGGACGGCCCCCACGCCGGCTTGGCCGCCCTGGCCGAGCTGGACCCGGCCCTGCCCCGCCACACCGCGGCCGCCGCCTACCTGCACGAGCGGGCCGGCGACGCGGTCACGGCGGCCCGCCTGTACGCCGAGGCCGCCCGCGCCGCCACGAGCCTGCCCGAACGCGACCACCTGACCCGCCAGGCGGCCCGTCTGCATGCAACCTAGGCCTCGACCAGTTGGTAGTCGGCCGGCACCTTCTCCAGGGTGGCGATGCTGATGTGCGGCCACACCGCCCGGCCCGGGTGCTCATCCTCGCGGGGCCGGAAGAATTCGAGCATGACGATCTGCGAATACTGCAGCCGCAGGCGCGGGTTTCCCAGCTCGTCCCGCTCGGCCAGTTCCTGGATCCAGAACGTCGACTTCATGCTGACCGACTCGGCCTCGCGCACCGAGAACGGCGCGTTCATGACGCCGGCGCTCTTGCGCGTGGAATCGACGGTCAGCGTGGTCGTCCGGACGATGTCGACGCCGCGATTGGCGAAACGCAGAATCTCGTTCATGTCGGCCGGGCTGAAGCCGGGGAAGCCCGGAAAGCCGACGTTCCCCATGAACGGGTTGTCGATGTAGTGCTTGTACGGCTCGAGGTACGGGTCGGATTTGAAGTCGTAGTCCGGCGTGCTGACGTCCTCGAAGCGGCCCGACGGCAATCCGCTGACCGCCGGAATGTCCGGCATTCCCTCGTGAACTTCGGACCGGCCGATGGCCAGCACCGAGTTCCCGTGCGGAATGGAAGCGAGTCGGGCGACATCCAGGTCGACCTCGGTGACGTCGGCTCCCTTGATGTTGTCGTCCTTCGTCCGGCGGTTCTTCTCGTACAGCCACAGCCCCGGCTCGTGATGGATCGGCAGGCCCGGCAATCCGGCCAGACCGCCGCTGTCCGGCCTGTCCTCGGCCGCCACCTGGGCGATCTTCTGCTGGTAGTCGAGCGTGGCCACGAGCTGATCGGAATCGGTGGTGCCGGGCCGGACCAAACCCCTATTGGGTACGTCGTCGTCGACAAAAGTGAAGCGGAGCTCCTCGTCGTACTGGTTCATCAGCACCCGGAACTTGAACCCGGCCGGCGGCGCCGGAGCCTGATCGAACGGCAGGGCAATCATGTTCCAGCCGGTGCCGCGGGCGACCCAGACACCGGGCAGGTTCTGCAACGGCCCGAGATCCGGCGGCGCGGGAGCTCCGCGGTTGGTCAAGCTCGCGGTCGCCAGAGGCGGCACGACATCAGCGAATTGACGAGTCCGGCGATCGGTCATGAATTCTCCCCGTGATGCGAATGACGAAAGGGCCGATGCTTCACCCGGGGCAACCATATGGAGGAAATCCGCGCCCTCATGTCCTCGATTTGTCCACGTCGGAACGCCGACTCGCTCTCGTGAGCAGGACGTGATCCTCGCGGACCGCACCGACCATGGCGAACGGAAATCGGTCCACGTCCTCGCAGAAAGGGAGGTCCAGCGTCAGATCGGGGCGATCGGCGGCGCCCTGCCTGATGCCGGCGATCAGATCGGCCCGGCTCGAAGGCGGTCCGCCGAGAAGGCCGGCCAGATACCTGGCGCAGGCCCAGTCCTCGGCGCTGCGCCCGGTGCACAAAAGTGTCCAGGGGCGACCCGGATGGTGGGTCGTTATCCAGTCGGCGGTGGCGCCGGCATTGACGGCCGACGCCGCGAGCAGCGCCACCGGCTCCGGGCACCTCGCCAGCCCGCGGGTCCCGTTCGAGGTCGCCTGGATGAGGCGCCGGCCGTCGACGAGCGCGGCCGACATCTCGAACGGCGAGTTCCCGAGGTCGAAATCGGGGGGCTTGAGCCCGCCGACCTCGCCGGCGAGCAGGCGGTCGGGGTGCCGTCGCCGCAGTTCCCGGCCGAGGCCGGCCGAAGCTGCGCAGGCGATGTCCGTGGCGCCCCGCGCGAAGGCGATCGCCGCGGTCGTGAAGGCCCGGATGACGTCGATGACGACGACCGCCCGGCCGGGTGGCACCTCGGCGTCCATACCCACGATCGACACGAGCACCGATCCTTCGGCATGGGTATTGTCTGCCGCAACGCCGTTTCCTCGGCTCGGCGGTCGCCGGGCGGGTTCACCCGACCGGGTGAGCGCACCGCCGCGCGTACGGTCGTAGTCGATCTTCGTCCCTACGGTGAGGTCGTGAAGAGTCGCTACCTTGCCGTCGCCGTGGTCGCCGCAACCGCTCTGGGTGGGCCCTTGTGGGCGCCGGCCGCCGCATCGGTGCCCGACAGTTGGGCGCAGGCAGCGGCTCACGCGACCGGCGACCACTTCAATCCCGGCGAGATCCGGCTGACCCCGGCCACCGCGGCCAAGCTGAAGCCGCGCTGGAGCGTGCCGCTACGCGAGGCGAAATGCGCCTTCCCGGCCGCGCCCCTGATCGCCGCCGGCCGGCTGGTCACTGCCGAGTCGTACCGGATCAGGGCCTATGACGCCACGACCGGCAAACTGGCCTGGCAGACCGCGGACACGACCAAGAAGACCAGCATCACCCTGGCCGCCGTCGTGGGGACCAGGCTCGTGGCCCAGTCCCGGGACTGCCGATCGGGCAAGACCTTCCTCACCGCCTACGACGTGACCACCGGCAAGGTGCTCTTTTCCAAGCGAATTCCCGAAACTATGTACGGCGTACTGGTCGACAAGGGCGTGGTGCTCGGCAGCGTGTGGGACGCGACGATCAGCAAGTACGGCATCCGCGCGTACCGCATCGCCGACGGCTCCCGTGTGTGGGCCCGCCAGGGATCATCGATCGCCGGTGAAACGATTGCCGCCGGCGGAAAGATCCTCGTGGTCGACGACACCTCGACAACCGCGGTCGACGTCACGACGGGCCGGACGGTGTGGTCGGCCGGCACCGGCTGCTTCACCCCGATCGGCGCCTCGCCCGACGGCGGCACCTTCTATATGCGCTGCGATCCCGACGGCCTCATCCGCCGCGTCAGCGCCGACACCGGAGCCGTCGTCAAGACCTTCCCGAACCACGGCTCGACGTACGGCTTCGCCACCGACGGCGAACGCGTGTATCTGCACACCTTCGCCAACCAGGTGATCGCCGTCGACGCCACCGACGGCCACCGTGTCTGGACGGCTTCCTTCACCGACGACGCCCCCTTCGAGTTCGCCATCGGCGGCGGAGTCGTCTACGGCTACCGCGGCGACGCCCATCCCGTGGCTGCCTTCGACACGCGTACGGGCAAGGAGATCAAGCTCGACGCGACCACCGCGACCTTCCGAAGCGCCCCGATGGTGGCCAACGGCCGCCTGTACGGCAGGACCGCCTCAGCGGTGACCGTTTACGCCCCCTGAGCCACGCGGTACTACTCTCCGCTGCATGCCTGATGATCACGCATACGGCGTACGGCTCTTCGTTCCCGGATCCGCCGCGACGATGGCCGACTGGCAGGACTCGCTGGGCGGTTCCGGCCTGACGCTGGATCTCGGCCTGGGCGCCCGCGCGCAGTGGGTGGAGAATGACGGTTCGTTCGGTCCGGCGTTCAGTCACGGCACTATGTCCGTACGGGATCAGAGCGCCGTCGCCGCGGCCGGGAGCGCACTGGTGCTGGACCTGCCGGTGTACCTGCACGAGGCGGCGGCCGAGGTGGCGACGGTGATCGCCGCGCTGGGCGACGCCGGGGCCTTGGGCGTACGACTTGAACAGTCGAAGCTGGGCTGGCCGGTCTCACACTGGGTTCGCAGCCTCCAGGACGGCGACCCGTGGATGCTGTACCGCACCGCCGTCGTCGTCCTTCAAGGCGGCGGCCGTTCGCAGTCCTGCGGTATGCACGCGTTCGGTCTGCCTGACGCGCAGATCGAGGCCCCGCCGGACGAGGCCGACCGAATCCTCAGCTCGCTCAACGTGTACCAACTGGCGGAGGATCCCGTCCTGGTCAGCGGCGACACCTTCAGCCCCGACCCGGACACCCCGCGCCGCCGCCTGGTCCGCTGGCCCGACGATGGATATCCGCCCGGCCACCCCTGCCACAACCCGTTCGGTGTCTGGCGTCTGGGCCCTGCGGGAGGGAAAGCCGACCCACGGAGCGAGCTCCGGCCTGTGTTCGTCCCCGCCCTGATGGCCCTGCTCACCGCCGCCGAGCAGAAGGCCGGCCGCCCCTTGCGCCGAGACGAGGTGGAACGCCTGACCGGCGATGGGACCTGCATGATGATGCCCCATGCCGACGCGCAGACGCTCGAACGCCGCCGCGGCTACGCCGACCTCGACCCCGAGCACGCCTGGGCGCAGTGGCAGACGGTGGCCGAGTTTCGGAGCCGTCCGGCCGGGGGCTCGTGATGGAGCGGTTGGTGAGCCGGGAGGCCTTCGACCGCCTGTACGCCGAGGGGCGGGCGGCGGTGTCGACGGGTGACCACCGTGTGCAGACACCGCCCGTCGAAGGGGGCTTCCGCTGGGGAATGTCCGCCCTTCTGCGGCCGGACGCTCGCGCGGACGCTCGCGCGGCCGTGAGGCTGGACCGCGTGGCGCGCGAGGCTCTGGAGGCAGCGGGCGGGCATCACTGGTTGACGGGAGCGGCGGTCAGCTCGCATCTGACGTTGCGGTCGCTGGAGCCGTGGCGGGACAAGGTCGAGGACGATGATCCGCTGGTTCGGCGCTATGCCCGCGCTCTCGCCGTTGCTGCCGACAGCGTCGGTCCGTTGACGTTCAGCATTGTCGGGCTGACCTTGACGCCGGGCTCGGTCATGGCCTGCGCGGTGCCGGCGGACGCCGGTGCGGACCGGCTGGCCGACGCCTACGGGAAGGCGCTCGGCGCCGACGGGTGGCACGAGAACGAGTTCGACCGGGACATCTGGTACCTCAATCTCATCCACTTCGCCGGGCCGATCGAGGCGCCCGACCGGCTCATCGAGTGGGTGGCCGACCGCCGCCACCGCGAGATCGCCACCGTGGTCGTGAACGAGGTGCAGCTGGCCCGATGGCGTTTCGCCGCCAATGGCATGACACCCCATGCCTTGGCGACGGTGACCCTTTCTCGTTCCTGAAAATCCTCAGGTCGGGAAGCCGGCTGCCGATGTGGCGCTGCTGTGACACGCAGACACCCGTGGAGCCGGCTGGCCGCCACCATCGCCGGCGTCGTGGCTGTCGCGGTCATGCTGGCGGTGGTGGCCGACAAGGTCAGGGACGCGCTGCGACCGACCTACCCCGCGGCGCCCAGCCGGGCGTTCCAGCCGGCCATCGAGCAGTATCCGGGTGCCCCCGGCGGTTACTCGGTTGATTTCGGCGAGTACCTGCGCCGGCAGGCGCCCCTGCTCGACCCGGTTCCGCTCGGTGAGTCGGTGGTCCTGAGCGGCGGCCCCGGCCAGGCGGCGCTGATCCAGGCCGGCCCCGGCCACGGCCCGGCGGCCTTCACCATCCTGGTCCGCAACATCGGCGACCAGCCCGTCAACGGTTCGCTCACCTCCGGCGGCGGCGCCTGGCTGGAGTCCGACCAGGGCGAAACGCTCTACGCGCCGCAGATCCGCCTTCTGTCGTCCGGCAACGTCGACCCGACCGCGCTCGCCCCCGGCGCCGAGCTCCTGCTCGAAATGTCTTTCACCCAGCCGGCGACCTTCCGCCCCACCGGCCTGATCATCTCCCGCCGCCTCGGCGACTTCTTCCCGCAGGCGCAGTGGGACCTGGCCACCCCCTGAGTCAGAGCACCGCTTCCAGCAACGCCACCAGCCTTGCCGCGCACGTGCCGTCCGGGTCCAGATCCGGCCGATAGTCGGCGACGCTGACGCCCACCAACGACGGCGAGCTTGCAAGCGGTGCCATCATGGCCGCCAACTGCTCGAAGTCCGGCCCGCCCGCCTGCGGATAGGTCACCGCCGGCATAACCACCGGATCGAGCACATCAACATCAATGTGCAGCCACGTCGGCACCCCGAAATCCACGGTCAACGCATCAGCCCCGGTGACAACATCAGCCGGAAGGCGAGCCAGCTCGGCAGCCGACTCCGCATCAAGGTCAGCCGTGCGATGCCCGATCAGCGCCACGTGTCGACTCGCCACCATCGGCGCGGCGCCCTTCAGCGCGGCCGGCCCATCGTCCGACGCGTGGCGACTTTCGGCCATCGGGCCCACGCCGGTCAGCACGGCCGGCCCATTGCCGGTGAGGATGGCCAACTCCGAGTCCGCAGTCTCACCGGTGTCGGAGTCGAGCGGATCGACGTAGTCGGGATGCCCGTCGAACATCCACAGCCCCACGTCGCCAATGGTTGCCCGAAGGTGAGTGAAGACCCCGAGCAACAAGCTGCAGTCCCCGCCCACAACAAGCGGCCGGTGACCAGGATGCTCAGCCATCCCGTCGCGCAACGCCTTCGCCAACGTCCGAGCGGCAGCGACAGTATCGGACAACGCGCGAACACCAGTCGCCGAATCCCGCTCAGTGCTGGTAATGACAGTGGCCGCATCGCCCAGGTCCACGTCGGCGAGCCGCGAAAGCCCAGCCCGCCGCAACGCCGCAGGCGCCCGAGCCTCCCCACGCCCCGTCCCCGACGAGTCCCACGGCGCGCCCAATAGGAACCACATAGCTGCAAAGTCTGCCGCCCACACGCGCAACTGGCACGGTACTGCTCGAGGGTGACCATGCAGGGCGTATCGCTCAGCCCAGCATGGTCACCCTCGAGCCCGACCGTCGCACCGCAAGAGTCAGGCAACGTCCGTAGCGGTCACTGGAACAACATCCGGCGCCCCCAGACGAGTCGCATCGGCGGTTTCGTCATCAGGCTGCTCCTGGGACTCCCGCTCGGCTTCAACCCGAACCCGGTAGTTCTCCACTTCACGGGCAGTCTGATCAGCAGTCCATCCGAGGACAGAAGCCATCAACTCCGCAGCCTCCTGCGCACAGTTGACCCCCCGGTCGAACGTCTCGATCGAGATCCGTGTACGCCGGGTCAGCACATCCTCGAGATGCCGGGCCCCCTCATTACCCGCCGCGTACACAACCTCCGCTCGCAGATAGTCGTCAGCCCCACCCAAGGCGGCGCCCAACGACGGCGATTGAGCGATCAGATCGAGCACTTCGTGCACAAGTGACCCGTACCGGCCCAGCAGATGCTCGACCCGGGCCACGTGCAGCCCCGACTTCTGCGCCAGGATCCGCCGCTGATTCCACAGCGCCGGATACCCCTCGGCCCCCACCAGCGGCACCCGGTCAGTGCACGATTTCGGCACCGAACGCCCCAACCCGTGCACACAAGCGTCCACAGCATCACGCGCCATCACGCGATAAGTCGTGTACTTGCCGCCGGCCACGACCACCAGCCCCGGCACCGGCGAGCCGACCATGTGCTCCCGCGACAACTGCGAGGTCGCCTCCGACTCGCCGGACAGCAACGGCCGCAACCCCGCGTACACACCTTGCACGTCTGTGCGCGAAAGCGGCGTAGCGAGCACCGAATTGACATGTTCGAGCAGGTAGTCGATGTCCGTGCTCGACGCCGCCGGGTGCGCCTTGTCGAGCGACCAGTCGGTGTCCGTCGTGCCGATGATCCAGTGCCGCCCCCACGGGATCACGAACAGCACACTCTTCTCGGTGCGCAGGATCAGCCCGGTCGTCGACTGGATGCGGTCGCGTGGCACCACCAGGTGGATGCCCTTGGAGGCGCGCACATGGAACTGCCCGCGCTCACCCACGAGCGCTTGAGTGTCGTCCGTCCACACCCCGGTCGCGTTGATGACCTGTTGCGCGCGAACTTCGAAGACCCGGTCGTATTCGAGGTCCTTCACGCGTACGCCGGTGACTCGCTCACCTTCGCGCAGAAAACCGACAACTTCAGTGCGCGAAGCGACATGTGCGCCGTACGCCGCAGCCGTGCGCGCCAGGAACATGGTGTGCCGGGCGTCGTCCACTTGCGCGTCGTAGTACTGGATCGCCCCGACCAACGCGTCCTTGCGCAATGCCGGACAGGCGCGCAACGCCCCCGTACGCGTCAATTGCCGATGCCGCGGCATGCCGCCACCCAGCGCCATGGTGTCGTACAGCGTCACACCCGCTCCCGCATACGCCCGTTCCCACGCACGGTGCTTGAGCGGATAGAGGAACCGCAGCGGCCGGGCCAGGTGCGGCGCCAGCGTCGCCACGATCAGGTCGCGTTCGTGCAGCGCCTCTTTGACCAGCGCGAAGTCGAGCATCTCGAGGTAGCGCAAACCGCCGTGCAGCAGCTTGCTGGATCGGCTGGACGTGCCGGAGGCCAGGTCGCGCGCCTCGACCAGGCCGGTGGACAGGCCGCGGGTGACGGCATCGAGTGCCGCCCCCGCGCCCACCACTCCGCCGCCGACCACGAGGACGTCGAGCTCGGCGCCGGCCAGCGCGGCCAGCGCCGAGTCCCGATACTGCGGGGAGAGTGCAGTAGCCACTTCTCGGTTCCTTTCGGTTTTCCGCGGCGGGCAGGCTCTGCTCAGTCCACGTCCACCCAGTTGAGAGTGCGTTCGACGGCCTTCTTCCACTTGCCGTAACCCTCGGAGCGCTGCTCCTCGGACCACGACGGCTGCCAGCGCTGCGACTCGTTCCAGTTCTCGCGCAGCTCGTCCGTGTTCTTCCAGAAACCGACGGCCAGCCCCGCCGCGTACGCCGCCCCGAGCGCCGTCGTCTCGGCCACGACCGGCCGGCTGACCGGCACCCCGAGCACGTCGGCCTGGATCTGCATGGCCAGGTTGTTGGCCGTGATCCCGCCGTCCACCTTGAGGACGTCGAGGGTCACGCCCGAGTCCTGCGCCATCGCGTCGACGACGTCGCGGCTCTGGTAGCAGATGGATTCGAGCGTGGCCCGGGCGATGTGCGCGCTGGTGTTGAAACGGGACAGCCCGACGATCGCGCCGCGTGCATCCGACCGCCAGTACGGCGCGAACAGCCCCGAGAACGCCGGCACGAAATAGACACCGCCGTTGTCGTCGACCTGAGACGCCAGCCGCTCACTCTCGGCGGCGTCGTTGATGATGTGCAACTGATCGCGCAGCCATTGCACGGCCGATCCGGTCACCGCGATCGAACCCTCGAGCGCGTAGATCGGGGCGGAGTCGCCGAACTTGTAGCACACCGTCGTGAGCAGGCCGTTCTCCGACCGTACGAGTTCGGTGCCGGTGTTCAGAAGCATGAAATTGCCCGTGCCGTACGTGTTTTTGGCCTCGCCGGGGGAGAAGCACACTTGTCCGACCGTGGCCGCCTGCTGATCGCCGAGATCACCGGTGAGCGGCACCTCGCCCCCGAGCGAGCCGGGCCACCGCGCCACCCCGTACGTGTTGGGATCGGACGACGGCCTGATTTCGGGCAGCATCTGTCGCGGGATGTTGAAGAAGCTCAACAGCTCGTCGTCCCAGTCCAGGGTCTCGAGGTTCATGAGCATCGTGCGGCTGGCATTGGTGACGTCGGTGAGGTGGTTGCCCCCGTCGACACCGCCGGTCATGTTCCACAGCACCCAGCTGTCGGTGTTGCCGAAGATGGCGTCGCCGCGTTCGGCCGCCTCGCGCACCCCGTCGACGTTCTCCAGGATCCACTGGATCTTGCCGCCGCTGAAGTACGTGGCCGGGGGCAGCCCGGCTTTGCGGCGGATCACGTCGCCCCGGCCGTCGCGGTCCAGGGCCGACGCGATCCGGTCGGTACGGGTGTCCTGCCAGACGATCGCGTTGTAGTACGGCCGCCCGCTGTTGCGGTCCCACACCACCGCCGTCTCGCGCTGGTTCGTGATGCCCAGCGCGGCCAGGTCTTTCGCGCCCAGGTTGGCCTTCTGCATGGCCGTGCGGACGACGGTGACCGTCCGCTCCCAGATCTCGGCCGGATTGTGCTCGACCCAGCCCGCCTGGGGCAGGATCTGCTCGTGTTCGAGCTGGTGGCGGGCCACCTCGTTGCCGCCGTGATCGAAGATCATGAAGCGGGTGCTGGTCGTTCCCTGGTCCACGGCGCCGACGAAGTCAGCCATTGCGTGCCTCCACGTTGTCTCGGGTGGGCTGCTCGGGCAGCCGTCCTGGCTCCTCGGGACCGCCACCGCTCAACCCGGGCAGGAACCGGCCGACCAGCCCCTGGTACAGGCCGGCGCCGAGCACACCGCCGATGATGGGCGCCACGATCGGGATCCAGAAATAGAGATACCCGGTCTGGTCGCGGAATGCGCCGCCGTAGCCGGTGAGGAAGCTGGCGAGTCGCGGGCCGAAGTCACGCGCGGGGTTGATCGCGTAGCCGGCGTTGGTGCCCCAGGCCATGCCGATGCCCACCACGATCAGGCCGATGATGAACGGCGCCAGGTTGGCCTGCGGGGGAGTGCCCATGACGTCGGTGACGGCCAGGATCAGGAACAGCAGGATCGCCGTGCCGATGATCTGGTCGCGGAACGCCCCCCACTCGCCGACCGGCAGCGCCCCGTTGCCCGGCAGCGTCGAGAAGACACCCTGGGTCTTGATGGTCAGGCCGGGGTCGGCCGCGTGCAGCACCTCGGTGTAGTTCCAGCGCACGATGAGCGCGGCGACGAACGCGCCGAGGAACTGCGCGAGGCTGTACGGGAGAACTTTGCGCCACTCGAAGCCCTTGAAGACCGCGAGTGCCACGGTGACGGCGGGGTTGAGGTGCGCCCCGCTGATGCGCCCGGCCACGTACACGCCGAGCACCACGCCGAGGCCCCAGGCCCAGGCGATGCTGTCGTGATCGCCGATGCCGCCGCCGACCACCTGGGCCACCACGCCGACACCGAACAGAATGAGGATCATGGTCCCGGCGAACTCGGCGGCCAGTTCCGCCCATATCCCACCCGGGATCTTCAGTCGTGCTGCCATCTGCCCTCCTGAAGTGCCTCCTAGAGCTGGTTCTTCGAGCGACGCTAGGTAGGCGCCCGAGCACGAACAATGAACGCCATTCGACAATGTCGAACGCTGAGCTACTGGTCCGTCTACGGGCCGTCATAGTGTCGAAACGTGCCGGGAACAGTGCAGTCCATCGAGCGGGCTGCGGCCGTTCTGCGCCTGCTCGCGGGCGGCGCGGGCCGGCTGTCGCTCGGTGAGATCGCGCGCTCGCTCGACCTGGCCAAGGGCACCACGCACGGCATCCTGCAGACACTGCGCAAGGTTGGCTTCGTCGAGCAGGACCGGGTCTCCGGTCAGTATCAGCTGGGTGCGGCGATGCTGCGATTGGGTACGGGCTATCTGGACGTGAACGAGCTGCGCTCACGATCGATCAACTGGGCCGATCCGCTCGCGGCGCGCAGTGGCGAAGCTGTGCGCATCGGTACGGTCCTGGACGGACAGGTGCTCGTCGTCCACCACGTCTTCCGGCCCGACGACACGTTCCAGACACTCGACGTCGGCAGCCTGCTGCCCATGCACGCGACCGCGTTGGGCAAGGCCTTATTGGCGTACGGGGCCACCCCGCCGGCCTCGCTCGACCGCTTCACCAGCCGGACCGTCGGCACCCAGCGGGAGCTCGCCGCGGCCCTGCGTGCCGTGCGCGAGTGCGGCTGGAGCGCCGACATCGAGGAACTGACCCCGGGCGAGGCGTCCATCGCCGCGCCCATCCGGGCGTACGGCGGGCTGGTGGTCGGGGCCATCGGCATCTCCGGTCACGTCGAACGGCTCTGCGACAGCCGTTATCACCCGCGGCCGCATCTGGTGGCCAACGTGCGCGACGCCGCCCGTGCGGTGTCGCGCGATCTGGGAGCGGCCCGACGGTAGGAGGGACATATGACCGAGCGCTACGTGGTCGCCATCGACCAGGGCACCACCTCGACGAGGTGCATCGTCTTCGACCGGCGCGGCCAGCTCGTGTCCCTCGCCCAGCAGGAGCACAAGCAGTACTACCCCAAACCGGGATGGGTCGAGCACGACGCAGCCGAGATCTGGCGCAACGTGGAACGGCTGGGACCGGAGGCGCTGCGGCGTGCCGGGGCCACGGTCGACCAGGTCGCGGCCGTGGGCATCGCCAATCAGCGTGAAACGACCGTGCTGTGGGACCGGGTGACCGGCCAGCCGATCGGGCACGCCGTGGTCTGGCAGGACACCCGCACCGACACGATGGTCAGTGAGCTCGACACGGAGCCGGGGGCGGACGGCGTACGGCATCGGTCGGCTCTGCCGTTGGCGACGTACTTTTCAGGACCGCGCATCCGATGGATGCTCGATCACCATCCGGGACTGCAGGAACGTGCAGAACGCGGCGAAGTTCTTTTCGGAACGATGGAGACCTGGCTGATCTGGAAGCTGACCGGCGGGTTGCACGTCACGGACGTGACGAACGCCAGTCGCACACTTCTGCTCGATGTGCACACTCTCGACTGGTCGCCGGAGTCGCTCGCGTTCTTCGGCATCCCGCGGGCGATGCTGCCCGACGTCCGCCCGTCGATCGGGGTGTTCGGCACGGCCACGGCGGCGTTCCCGGGCGTACGCATCGGGGCCGCACTCGGCGACCAGCAGGCCGCCCTCTTCGGCCAGACCTGTTTCGCACCGGGCGAGGCGAAATGCACGTACGGAACCGGCAGTTTCCTGCTCCTCAACACGGGGTCGGAGCTGGTGCGCTCGACCCACGGCCTGCTCAGCACGGTCGCCTATCAAATCAAGGGCGAACCTGCGGCGTACGCGTTGGAGGGGTCGATCGCCATCACGGGCTCACTGGTGCAGTGGTTCCGCGACCAGCTCGAACTGATCACCAGCGCCCCCGAGATCGAGACGCTGGCGCGCACAGTGACCGACAACGGCGGCTGCTACATCGTGCCGGCGTTCTCCGGCCTGTACGCCCCGTACTGGCGCAGTGAGGCCCGAGGCGTCATTGTCGGCCTGACCTCGTACATCACCAAGGGCCACTTGGCGCGGGCGGTGCTCGAGGCCAGCGCCTGGCAGACCCGCGAGGTCGTCGACGCGATGAACGCCGACTCCGGCCTGGCCCTGAAGACCCTGCGGGTCGACGGCGGAATGACGGCCGACAACCTGCTCATGCAGTTCATCGCCGACGTGCTCGACGTGCCGGTCGTCCGCCCGCTGGCTGCGGAGACCGTCTCACTGGGCGCGGCGTACGGCGCCGGCCTGGCCGTCGGCTACTGGCCCGACCTGGAGGGCCTGCGCCAGAACTGGCACCGCGCCGCCCAATGGCTGCCCACGATGGAGGCCACGAAGCGAGAAACCGAATACGCCAACTGGCAGCGAGCAGTGTCGCGCACTTTCGACTGGATCCAGGCCTGAGGCAACCCGAAACGTGCACACTCGCGCAGGGTCGCCATGGCGTTGGCCGGTGGCGGCGCATTAGTCGCGCAAACGTGCACACTCGCGCAGGGTCGCCATGTCGTTGGCCGGTGGCGGCGCATTAGTCGCGCACTCGCGCAGGGTCGGCCATTTCGATGGCCGGCGGCGGCGCCTCAGTCGCGCAAACGTGCACACTCGCGCAGGGTCGGCCATGGCGAAGGCCGGCGGCGGCGCATCAGTCGCGCATGTAGCCGGTGTCCGGGTCGATCTCGGCCAGGAAGTCGCGGACGGCTTCGACGTGCTCGGCCGTCGTCGGTGTCGAGCCGTCGGATCGCGCCGAGGTGAAGCCGTAATCCGGATCACGGCCGGAGACCCACTTGTAGTCGTGCACGCCGGAACGGCCCGGCTGCGCCTCGACCTCGAACACTTCGCCGTCGACCTCGAGTCTTTCCACGCGGTCCATGATCGCAGCCGGGTCAGAGGAAGGTGCGGATCACCCGCGTCCGCCCGCCGAGCGCTTCTCGTACCTCTCCGAGGAATTGCGGATCCAGCGGCGGCCAGTTCTCGAAGGCCACGGCAGGCGCGCCGAAGGCGAACGGCCACGGCGCCGGCCAGTTCCCGATGGGCGCGCTCCAGCCGCATTCCTGGCAGCTCAACGCTGGCTCGGTCGCGCCCAGCCACGTGTCGAAGGCGGCCTTGACCGCATCGGTGCCGACCCGCGCCCCGCACCGGTCGCAGTTCGGCCGGGCCCAGTTGCTGAACGAGTGGTACATCGAGGGCTCGGTGTGGATCTTCACTCCGTTGTCCTCGTGGTCTGCCCACTGCACTCCGGGCTCGAGGACGGTCGCCGCGGCAGGCCCGGGTTCGTAGGGCAGGTCGGGCCCGCGCCGGTCGACGACGATGTTCAGCTCGACGAGCGCATCGGCCAGCCGGCGGGCGATGCCGGCTGCGTCGCCACCGCCGTCGATGCGGACGACCACCTCGCGTCGAAAGCTCATTCCGCGACCATAACGGCGCCCGCCGACGTCAACAGTCACACGATCGTGCGTCATCGGTGTTCGATGTGGTGATGGACATTGTCGGTTTGGGATGGCTGGGAACACGAACGCGCAATGCGGACGCGCTCGCCGCCTTCTATCAAGACGTGCTGGGGCTGCGCCCGACGCACACCGAGCCCGGCTTCTGGGTGTTCACGCTGCCCAGCGGCTACAACGTGGAGGTGTTCGACGAGTCGTACGCCGGGAAGGAGCACTTCGACACCGGGCCGGTCGGTGGCTTCGCGGTCCGTGATCTGGCCGGCGCCGTGGCTGAGTTGCGCGCGGCCGGTGTCGAGCTCGTCGGCGAGGCTGGCCCGACGTGGCAGCACTTCCGCGGCCCCGACGGCAACGTGTACGAGTTGGTCGAGGCCAAGCCTTAGGCGCGGGCGGCCGCTTCGGCCCGGTCGCAGGCCGGTTCGAGCAGCGCCAGATAGCCGGACGCGCGTCGAGCGCGGGGCAGGAAGCGGCGCAACGCGTCGTGGTCGCCGGCCGCCTCGAGCACCTGGAGCATGATCAGGGCTTCGTGCGGGATCTCCTCGGGGCCGGGCCGCCGGTCCAGCGCGACCAGCCGCTCGGCCAGCGACCGGGCGGTGGGGATATCACCGCGCTGCAGGGCCAGGCGAGCCCGCAGCACTTCGGCGTTCCCGGGGTGGACGAGGTCGGGCTCGACGGTGGCGGCGACCTTCACGGCCTCCGGCCGGTCGCCGCGACGGGCCAGGACGAGCGCGGCAACCAGCGGGCCGCTGCGGATGTACGGGCAGCTCATGGCGGCCACCGGGCCCTGACGCAGCCGCAGGTGCTCATCCACGTACGGGTCGATCTCGGCGTCCCGGCCCAGCTGTTCCAGGCAGATCATCACCAATGCGGTGCCGTGCAGGCGGTCGTGCGGGGAGAGCTCGCGGGCCAGGCCGTACGACTGATGGGCGTGGTCGAGGGCCGTCCGGTAGTCGCCGCGGACGTCGCCGACGACCAGGCTGGCGATGAGGTGCCCGAGCGCACGGTCGCGCTGGCTGCCCTCCTGCTCGACCAGCTTCACCTCGTCCAGCACGGCGGTGACGGCGTCGTCGTAGCGGCCCTCCTGGAAATGGACGGCGGCCCGGCCGAGCAGCGCCATCGCGCGCAGTGTGGGCGAACCGACCTGTCCGGCCAGGGTCTCGGCGTCGGCCGCGGCTCGGCGCCGGCCTTCCACGCGTACGGGATCAATGCGGCCCGTCCACGCCCAGCGCCCACCACAGAGCGCCCGCAGGGCGAGGAGCTGCGCCTTCGTGGGCGGATCGATGACCACGGCCAGCCCCTCGTCGATCACCCGGTCGCCCAGCGCCGGATCGGCCGGCTCCCGGAAACCGCCCCAGCGCGCCACGACCATCTGCGCGGTCTTCAGGCAGAGCGCGGCCCGCCGGTCGCCGTGACCGGGCGCGTCCCGGAGCGCGGTGATCGCGTCACGCCACGCCCGCACGGCCTTGTCCCCGTCGTACGCGGTCTCGTGGTCGTCGCCGAGGGCTTCGAGCGCCGTGGCCCGCTCGGCCGGGTTCGACGCGTGCCGCAAGGCGGTGCGATGCAGGTCGAGCGCGCGCGGAACGGCGTACCGCCGACGGGCGCTCACCCCGGCCGTGATCAGCGACCGGAAGGCCTTGCCGCGCGTCCACTCGTCGACGTCGGCCGCCGCGGCGTAGTGGACGGCAACCAGCTCGATCACCTCGCCGATGCGCTCCCGCGACACTTCCTCCAGCCAGGCGGCGACCTCGGCGTGACCGGCCGCGCGTTCGGCGACGGGCAGGCTGGCGTACGCGACATCGCGCAGCAAGGCGTGCTGGAACGCGTACTCGTCCTGGCCGGTGACCAGCGCCGACGGGCGCGCCCGGACCAGTCCGCGACTCTCCAGGGCGGACAGCAGGCCGGGCAGGTCAGGCCCGAGTCGTACGCGTAATGGTGTCGTCCAGAAGACCCGGCCCATCACGGCGGCCGCCTGCAGCAGCCGTTTCTCGCCCGCGGGCAGCGCATCGACCCGGGCCGCCAGCAGGGCGTGCAACGTGTCGGGCAGGCCACCGCCGGCGTTCTCGGCCAGGTGGGCGGCCAGCTGACCCAGGAAGTACGGGTTGCCTTCGGCCCGCGTGAGGATTTCGGTGCGCCGCCGCGGATCGAGCCGGACGGCCTGGGGGAGCGCGTCGAGCAGGGCGCGGCTGTCGTCGGAAGGCAGGGAGCGCAGCGACACCATCGAGACGTCGGGCAGGTCGGGCCGGCTCTCCAGAAACTCAGGCCGCGCGGTCGTCAGCAGCACCACCGGCCCGGCCGAGCGCGTGACCAGCCGCGACAGCATGCCGACGAGCGGGGCGCCGGCCCAGTGCAGATCCTCGACCACCAGCAGCAACGGCCCGCGGTCGGCGAACGCGGTGGCCAGGCGCGGCCAGGCGCGCCCCAGCTCGTCGGCGACGTCCCGCGGGTCGGCCTGGTCGAGCGGATTGTCCGGCAGCCGAATCGCCGCGGTGGTGGCCAGCGCGAACACGGTCGCCTCGAGCTCGTCCGGGCTGAGCCGCTGACCAGCGAAGACCTGCGTCAGCCGCGACCGCAGACGCTGCGGAGCCCCGGCGGTGTCGCCGAGCGGAATGCCGCAGGCTTCGCGCAAGATCTCACCCAGAGCCCAGTACGTGATCCCGCTCCCGGCGGCGAGGCAGCGACCATGCAGGACGCGCAGACCCGGCCGGCAGGCCACCGCCTCCCGAACGAGCCGCGTCTTACCGATCCCAGCCACCCCGGTGACCGTGATCAGGCGCGGCTGGCGGGTCGTCACGGCCTCGTCGATCAATCCGAGTACGGCAGTCAGCTCACCGGCGCGGCCGATCATCGGGGCTTCATGCTGGCGACGGGCGTCCGTGCTGCCGTCCGGTGCAACCGAGAGCAGCCGCCGGGCGATGAGCGGGGCTCCGGCCTCTTGCGGTCCGTCGGGTTTCTGTGGTTCGCCGGCTTGCGGGAGCTTCCCGGCTTTCGGCGGGACGCCAGCCATCTGTGGATGGCCGGCTTTCAGCAGCTCTCCCGCATCTTGGCCGGGGCGCCGATCCGGTGGTCTGGGGTGATGGCGTTCGCCGACCACGCGGCCACCCTGCGGTTCGCTCACTTCCCGCGGTTCGCCGACTTCCTGCCGTTCGATCACTTCCTGCGTATCGGTCAGTTCCTGCAGTTCGCCGACCTGCCGTCGTTCGATCACTTCCTGCGGATCGCTCAGTTCCTGTGCTTCACCGAACCGAAATTGCGTTTGGTCGGCCGCGCGCCGGGTGCGTTCGGCGGCGAGCAACGTACGAGGTGCGGCCGCCGCCCGAAGCCGCGCCGCAGTGTCGAGGACAGCGCCACCGATCAGCCACAGCTCATCCGGCGCAATGATCTGACCGGAATCAACGCCGAGCCGGATCGGCCCATCGAACCGTCGCAGAATCTCGGCGCCGGCCCGCAGCGCCCGATCCGCGTGATCCTCACGGGCGGTCGGATAGCCGAACACCCCGATCACACCCCCGCCGACCACCGGCTGCACGGCGCCACCCCACCGAACGACAATCTCGCGCAGCAAGGCGGTCCACTCGGCCGTTTCCCGCCGCGCGTTCTCGGGATCGGCGTCCCTTCGGCGTACGCCCCTGAGGTCCGCATCAAGGACGGTGACCAGCTTGCGTTCCTCAGAGATGCGAGCGCCCTTCTGCGTGGAGCGACTCACACCGCCGGGTTCGTGCGGGCGGCGGGCGGTGTCGGTTTCGGGCGGATCGCCCGCGTTGCCGTGTTCGTGCGGGCTGCGGGCAGAGTCGGTTTCGGGTGGAGGGCCGCCTGCCCCGGAGTGGGTCAGGGCAGGTAGATGGCCTGCGTTGCCGTGCTCGTGCGGGCTGCGGGCAGAGTCGGTTTCGGGTGGATGGCCTGCGTTGCCGTGCTCGTGTGGGTGGCGGGCGGTGTCGGTTTCGGGCGGATGGCCCGCGTTGCCGTGCTCGTGCGGGCGGCGGGCAGAGCCGGGTTCGATGGGGTTCCCGATGCCAGGTTCTCGCGGCCGGATCGTCGTGCCGGGAGCGGACTCGGCCCTGGTGAAGGTGGCGTCGGCGGGGCGGCTCTCGATGAGGGAGCGGTGCAGTCGCTGCAAGTCATGGCGCGGCTCGACGCCGAGGTCGGCCCGTAGCCGCGCGGCCAGCCGGTCGTACCAGCGCAAGGCGAGATGCCGGTGGCCGCGTTCCGCTTCGAGGCGGATCAGCCGCCCGTACGCCTCCTCGTGCAGCGGATCGAACGCGATCAGCCGGACGAGATCGACTTCGGCCCGGTGTGGTTCGGAGCGGGCGGAACGCTCAAACAGCAACGAAACGACACTGTCGCGCAGTTGCGTGCGGCGCGGTTCTGTCCAGTCGTCAAAGCGGTTCTCCGGGAGCAGGTCGCCCACGTAGAGGGCGAGAGCGGCCTCGACGTCGCCGCGCCGCGCGGCGTCCTCGAAACTGTCCACATCTGTCCACAGGTCGGCCGGCGCCAGAGCGAGCATGCCGTCGCGTTGCCGAAGACGGTCGGCGCCCAGAACACGACGCGCGAAGTGCAGGGCCTTGTTCAGCCGCCGGACGCCGACATCCGCGTCCGCCTCGGGCCAGAGCAGGTCGACGGCCTCCTCGCGGTGCAGCCGACGACGCAGAACCAGCAGCTTCACCAGCGCGGTGGCGCCGCTGCGCCGCCACTCGCCGTCGGGCACGAGCCGGCCCGCGACCTCCACCCGGAAGTCGCCGAGCGTCCAGACACGCAGGCCGGCGGGCATCCGATGATTGTGCGCCGTTCACTTGCGCGGTGCGGACAGCAAACGGACACAGATGGGAAATCGTCGTCGCTAGTTTGCCGTCGAAAACTGACGGAAGGAACAGAAGTGAGCACTACGACGACAGTGAACGAGCAGAAACTGATGGAATTCGTGTTCAAGTCGGTCGGCGACTTCGGCGCGATGCTGGCCGGGTCGATGGCGGTGATCGGCGACAAGCTGGGGCTGTACCGAGCCATGGCCGGCGCCGGGCCGATGACCCCGGCCGAGTTGGCCGGCCGCACGGAAACGGCCGAACGCTATGTACGCGAATGGTTGTGCGCGCAAGCGGCCGCGGGCTACGTCGACTATGTCGGCGACGACCGGTTTGAGCTCCCGGCCGAGCACGCGATCGCGCTCACCGACGAGACCAGCCCCGCGTGCGTGATCGGCGGGTTCGAGCTCATGCTGGCGGCCGCGCGGTCGACCGATCGGCTGGTGACGGCGTTCCGCACGGGAGTGGGCGTCGGCTGGCACGAGCACCACGCCGACCTGTTCGAGGGATGTGAGCGGTTCTTCCGCCCCGGCTACAACGGGAACCTGGTCGCTTCGTGGATCCCGGCCATGGACGGGGTCGCCGAGCGCCTGGGGAACGGGATCCGGGTCGCCGACGTGGGCTGCGGCTTCGGCGCCTCGACGATCCTGATGGCCGCGGCCTACCCGGCGTCGACCTTCGTCGGCACGGACTATCACGAAGCGTCGATCGCCTCCGCGCAAGAACGAGCAGCCGCAGCCGGCGTCGGCAACCGGACGCGGTTCGAGGCCGGCCGGGCCAAGGAGCTGAGCGGCGACTACGGCCTGATCTGCCTGTTCGACTGCCTGCACGACATGGGCGATCCGGTCGGCGTGCTGCGCCACCTGCGCGATCACCTGGACGCCGACGGCAGCGTGCTCCTGGTCGAGCCGTACGCGGGAGACACCGTGAGTGACAACCTCAACCCCGTGGGGGCGGTCTACTACGGAGCGTCGACGTTGTTGTGTACGCCGAACTCGCTGTCGCAAGAGGTCGGGACGGCGCTGGGCGCGCAAGCCGGCGAGGCCCGGTTGCGCGAGGTCGCGGCGCAGGCCGGCTTCACCCGGTTCCAGCGGGTGGCCGAGACGCCGTTCAACCTGGTCTTCCAGGTTCGTCAGTAGGCTCCGTCTCGAGGTTGATGCGCTCCCGGCGTACGGGCGCACTGATCACTTCTTCGTCCCGGACGGTTTCCTTGCTCAGACGGACTCGTTCGACCGGCACGGATTCGGTGGTGACGACCGGGCGCTCGGCATGCAGGATCATGTCGGGCGCCACGCCGTCGTCGCCCGTCGGCTCGTCGTCCGCCGTGACGGGCACTTCTTCTAGGCGTACCTCCTCGCGCGTGACAGGCACGGTGACCTGGACTTCCTCGGTGACCAGATACTTGCGAAGACGCACTTTGGTGGTCGGCTCCCGCACGGTGCCGGCCACCAGCCGTTCCTCGGACCGCGTCATGGCGTCGTCCGCGCCGCCGAGACCGTAGTAGGCGGAAAGGCGGTCGGCGTCCTCACGGCTCAGGGGAACGTCGGTCTGCCGGATCGGAGCCTGCGTCACCCGCTCGCGATCGACGGCCACGATCAGCCGGCCGTCGTCGAGCCGGGCGCCGGTCAGCGGCACGAAAGATTCCTGGAAGCTGAGCGTGCCGGTCCGCACCGTCACCCAGAGTGGATCGCCGCTCTCCGGATCGACGTAGACCTGCTCGACCGGCCCGACCCGCTCGCCGCTGGTGTCGAACACCTCAAGGCCCTGCAGATGACCGAGGTCGTCCTGGCTGATCACTGTGTTCCCTTCGTCGGCCGTTCCTCTTCCGTACCCGCGCCGACGGTCATCTCACCTCTGTTCCCTCCTTCCGTTGACGCAACCAAGTGATTGCTATAACGTTCATAGCAACTAAGTGATTGCTACTGAAGGAGCGGACATGAGCTTTCCGGATCGCATCGAGCGGACGATGGAGCTGGCCCAGCCGGTCGAGAAGGTGTGGGCCGCGCTGACCACGGCCGAAGGGCTGGGCACCTGGTTCGGCAACACAGCCGAGGTCGACCTGCGTGTCGGGGGAGAAGCCAAGCTCGCGTGGACGAGCGGCGACACCGCGACACTGACGATCGAGCGGGTCGAGCCGCCGACCGTGTTCGCCTACACCTGGCCCATCCACGGGCTGCCCGACGGCGACCCGAGGCGCACCTATGTGGAGTTCACGCTGGTGCCCTCGGGCGGCGGCACTACGCTGACCGTGGTCGAGTCCGGGTTCGCGCAAACGAACGGGGACGAGCACAAGGCGGCATTCTCGGGCAACACCGAGGGCTGGAAGAACGAACTGGGTGAGCTGGTCGCGTATCTCGATGGAAAACTCTGACCTGGAGTCGGTGGCGCAGGAGGTCTTCGCGGCCCTGGCCGACCCGAGCCGGCGGGCGATTCTCGCCGCTCTGGCGGCCCGGGGCCCGGCCACCGCGACCGACCTCGCCGCCCAGCTGCCGATCACCCGCCAAGCCATCGCCAAGCACCTGACCCTGCTGGCCGAGGCCGGCCTGGTCATCCCCGAGCCGGGCGAGCGGCGCCGCGTGCGCTACCGCCTCGACTCGGCCCCGATGAAGGTGGCCCAGCAGTTCCTCGGCGTCCTGGCCCGCGACTGGGACGGCCCACTGGCCGCCCTGCGAGACCAGCTCAAATAGCGCCCGGCCCCGATCGCACACTTCCTGATCGCTGCCGACTGCGCGCTGTTGAGCGTTTAAGGCCGCGCGTCGCTGGATGTTGCTGGCTGCACGCCGGTGTGCGTTCACGACTGCGTATCGCTGGACGATGCCGGCCGCGCGCTGCCGAGCGTTCACCACTGCGCATCGCTGGACGTTGCGGGCCGCGCGCTGCCGAGCGTTCACCACTGCGCATCGCTGGACGTCGCCGACTGCGCATTGCTGCACGTTTCCGTCGTCGTTCCCCGTGAAGCGGCGGCCGATTGAAGGAGGCACCGATGTTCGATCCCGCCGCCGTGATCCAGGCCGACAAGGCCATGAAGCGTCACATCCTGTCCGCCCGCCCCGACGCGCCCGTGGTCCCCGACCCTCCGCCGAAACGGCCGAACCACGCCGTACGCCGTCGCATGGTGTTCGTTCTACGGCGGTTGGCCGACCGTTTGGAGCCTCGCAGCACGAATGCGTGCGTTTCCAACTCGTAGAGTGCGGCCATGCCCGATCTCAAGGTGTTCCGCCGGACCTGCCACCTGGTCGCGACCCGCACCCGCGGCCGGGTGGCCGAGTTCCGCATCGCCGATCAGGTGACGCCGAACTTCCACCAGGGGATCATCGACTACCGCGACCGGTCCGTGGCCGTGGTGCTGGCCCGGGACACCGGCGCCGTCGCGGTGGCCGAGCCGCGCGTCGTCACCGGCCGCTTCCTCGAGGCCGGCCCGCTGACGTTCATCGACTTCCCCGAACTGATCGGTGCGCTGAAGGACAACGCGAAGTTCACGGTGCTCACGGCGGCCGAACTGGCCGGTCCTTTCGACGCCGCGGGATGGCCGGAACTGAGCGACTACGACATTAAGTCATGGAAGCCGGACACGCTGGGCGAGGCCCTCTTCAACTACTGGGACTGACCGCCCTCAGGCCGCCGTGCTCTGGCGGATCTGCAGGTGGGCCGGGAAGACGACGCGCCAGTGCGGGGCGATCTGGCGGTTGATCAGGGCCCGGGTGGCCGCGGCAGCCATCTGCTCGACCGGCTGGTGGACCGACGACATGGGCGGGTTGGCGCACTCGGCAATGACGCTGTCGTCGAAGCCGACCACGGCCACGTCATCCGGAATGCGGCGGCCGGCGTTGCCCAGGGCCTGCATGGCGCCGGTCGCGAGCAGGTCGCAGCCGGCGAAGATGGCGTCGATCTTCGGCTCCTCGGCCAGCAGACGCTGGGTGAGCTCGTAGCCAGCCTCACGCCGGAACTTGCCGGTCGCGGAGATCTCGGGCAACCCGAAGTCGCGGACGGCGCGTCGGTACCCCTCGCGGCGGCCCTCGGCGCATGAGTTGCCTTCCGGACCATGCAGGGCGGCGATGCGGCGGCGGCCGGTTTCGTGCAAGTGCTTGACCGCGGCGTACGCGCCCTCAGGGTTCTCGAGGCCGACAAAGGGCAGACCCGGCACCGTCGGGCCGATCGTCACCACCCGATCGCAGCGGCGATAAAAGTCAGAGGCAAGTGCGGTCGGTACGTTGACCAGCAGCACACCGAGGCTGACCGACGCGGCGATCCGGTTCAGCAGCGCGGCCGTGCTCAGCTCGTCGACGACGTGCACGCGAAGTTGCGCATTGCTGCCGGCCAGCTCCTGCAGGATGCCGGCGGTGACCCGCCCGTAGTAGGGGCTGGTGCCGAAGACGGACGTGTCGTCGACGATCACCAGCTCGACGACGTCCCCGTGCCCGGAGGCGAGCGCGCGGGCGACCGGATCGGGCCGGTAACCCAGCTCGGCGATCACGCCGCGCACGTGCTCACGGGTCTGGGCCGAGACGCCCGGGGCGTCGTTGATCACGCGGGAGACGGCGGCTTTCGACACGCCGGCTTTCCCGGCGACGTCGGCCAGCGTGGGTCTCCTCTGCACCATCGGCCCAGTGTAGGAAATTCGGCCCGCTCGACGAATCGAGATTTCAGCCAGCCCGGAGGCGCCTCCGGCCGACCTCGAACGAGCTGGTCGTACGCCGAGCGTCGCCCATCGTGTCCGTTTCGGGTGCCGGCATCACCGATCGCCCGTTGTCAGCCGTGGACCGGCACGGCGAGCAGGCGCAGGGCCTGGGCGACGGTCGTGGCCATCGCCTCGCGGGCGGGGGCCAGGTAGCGGCGCGGATCGACCAGGTCCGGGCGGGTGCCCAGCGTGGTGCGGACCGCGCCGGTGAAGGCTAGGTTGAGCGCCGTGCCGATGTTGATCTTCGCCATGCCGGCCCGGACGGCGGACGTCAGCTCGTCGTCCGGCACGCCCGACGAACCGTGCAGAACGAGCGGCACTTGGACAGAATCGCGCAGTCGAGCGATCAAGTCATGGTCGAGTCGTGCTGTTCGTTCGTGCATCGCGTGCGAAGAACCGACAGCAACTGCCAAAGCGTCGACACCGGTCGCCGCCACGTAAGCCGCTGCCTCGGCCGGATCGGTCCGGGCGCCGGGTGCATGAGCGCCGTCCTTGCCGCCGACTTCACCCAGTTCACTCTCCAGCCATAGCCCGGACGAGCGGCACATCTCTGCGGCGGCCCGAGTCGCAGCGACGTTCCGTTCGTAGGGCAACTTCGAGGCGTCGTACATCACCGAACCGAAGCCGTTAGCGGCAGCCTGGGCGAGCAATTCGTCGGATTCGACGTGGTCGAGGTGCAGGGCCACGGGCACGGTCACCGCGGCGGCGACGGCTCGGCTGGCTGCGGCGATCGGCGCGACTCGGCCGTGGTGGAAGCGCACAGCGTTCTCGCTGATCTGCAGGATCACCGGCCGACCGGCCTCCTCGGCCCCGGCGACGATGGCCTCGGCGTGCTCGACGGTGATCACGTTGAACGCCCCGACGGCGCACCCCGCGGCCTGGGCGGCGCTCACCAGCTCACCGGTCGGCGTCAGCACAGCGAACCCCTTTCGACGGCGGCGGGTGACGAGGCGACGGCACGTGGTTGCGCGGCTGTGCCGGATAGAGCCGGATCCCGATCGGCGCTCGTGCCGGCGACGGAATCGCGCCGTTCCAGCTGGCTGCTGCTTGAGCCGACGACGGAAGCGTGCTGTTCCGGCTGGTTGTCGCTTGTGCCGGCGACGGAATCGCGCCGTTCCAGCTGGTTGCCGCTTGTGTCGGCGACGGAAGCGTGCTGTTCCGGCTGGCTGCTGCTTGTGTCGGCGACGAAAGCGTGCTGTTCCGGCTGGCTGCTGCTTGTGCCGGCGACGGAAGCGCGCCGTTCCGGCTGGTTGCCGCTTGTGCCGGCGGCCGAAGCGCGCCGTTCCGGCTGATTGCCGCTCGCGCCGGCGACAGACACGCGCTGTTCGAGCTCGTCGGCACTCAATTCGGTCAGGAGGCGGCGGTAAACGACGGTGTCGAAGGCGCCGGCTACGGGAGCGGCCACTGCGGCGGCCGAAAGCGCTACGGCATCGGCGAGCA
Source organism: Paractinoplanes pyxinae (assembly GCF_026626335.1). Classification (GTDB taxonomy): domain Bacteria; phylum Actinomycetota; class Actinomycetes; order Mycobacteriales; family Micromonosporaceae; genus Actinoplanes; species Actinoplanes pyxinae. Next base: position 99,869 of record NZ_JAPNTZ010000014.1, read on the forward strand.
ACGGCGGCCAAGGTGTGCCGTCGCGCAGACCGCGTGCCAAGGCGGCCACACAGGCGTCGCCGGCGCCGGTGGGATTGCCGGGTAGAGCCGTGCGAGGTGCGCATACGTGCACGGCGTCGGGGGTGATGGCCTGCAGTCCGTCTGGTCCGCGCGAAACGACGACGGCACCGCTCGTCAATGCGCGAACGCCGGCCGGAGTCGCGTCGGCGAGCAGGTCGGGTAGTTCGTTCGCGTTCGGTTTGGCCATGGCGGGGCTGGCGGCGAGGCCGTGCCGAAGGGCCTCGCCGCTCGTGTCGAGAATTGCGGGAACGCCCGCCGCCGCGGCGATGCGCACAAGAACCGCGTACGTGTCGAAAGGCAGGCCTGGTGGAAGCGAACCGCTCAGCGTCACCACCCGCGCGGTGCGCATCAGATCCTGGAAGTGGCCGATGAAGCGGCACCACTCGGCCGTGGAGACTGTCGGGCCGGGTTCCCAGAAGCCGGTCGCGTCGTGCAGATCGACAACCGCGACCGTGCGCCGGGTCTCGCCGGCGATCGGCACGAACGACGCCGCGACGCCCTCGGCGGCCAGCAGTTCGGACACACGTGCGCCGGTCGGACCGCCCAGGAGTCCCGTGGCCAGGACGGGTTCGCCGAGCGTGTGCAGCACGCGGGCGACGTTCAGGCCTTTGCCGCCGGCTCGTTCGGCCACGCTGGCCACCCGGTGGGTGCCGTGCGGGACGAGCGCGTCGATCCCGTACGTGAGATCGAGCGCCGGATTCAACGTGACAGTGACGATCATGGGCAGGCTCCGGAGGGAGGATCTGCCCCGCCTCGGGTCCCTCGGTTCAACCGGGCCCTGGCGACCGGACTGCCGGACTGGATACCGGCTGGGCGGCGATCGTTGTCTCGATTCCAACTGATCGAACGCGCAGGTGTCAATAGCCGATCATGCGCGTATGGTGCCGTCGGAGTGTTCATATGGACAGTTAGGGCGCGGAGATGACCGAGTTCGACATCCTGGTGGTCGGCGAAGCCAATCCGGATCTGCTCCTGCGCGGCGACGTCCGGCCTCGCTTCGGTCAGGAGGAGCAGCTGCTCACCGCGGCCGACCTGGTGCTGGGCGGATCCGCCGCGATCACCGCAGTCGGCTGCGCCACGCTCGGGCTGCGCACCGCGCTGCTCGCGGCGGTCGGCGACGATTTCTTCGGCGCCCTGGTGCGCGATCAGCTCACGACCGCGGGTGTACGTCTGATGCCGTACGCCGCCGGCGGGGTGCCCACCGGCGTGACCGTGATCCTGTCCGAACCGGACGACCGTGCGATGCTCACGCTGCCCGGCACGATCGCCGCACTCCGGCCCCAGGACGTGACCGACGCGTTGATCCAGTCGACCCGCCATGTCCACGTTTCGGCCCTCTACTTGCAGCCCGGCCTGGCTGGTGGACTGGCCGAAGTGTTCAAGCGTGCCCGCAGCCTGGGTCGTACCACCTCGCTCGACACCAACTGGGACCCGTCAGGAGCATGGGCGTCACTCGACGACATCCTCGCGCATACCGACGTGTTCCTGCCCAACGCCGCTGAGCTGTCGGCGGTGACCGGTGCCGCGAACCCGGACACGGCCGCCGCCCAACTGGTCGCGCTCGGCACGACGGTCGTGATGAAGGACGGAGCTCGTGGCGCCCGCGCCTGGTGGCCCGATGGCGAGGCAGCCGCCCCAGGCCGTCCCGTCGACGTCGTCGACACGACGGGCGCCGGCGACAGCTTCAACGCCGGCTTCCTGGCCGGCCGCCTCGGCGGCCACGACCTGCCTGAGTCGCTGCGCTGGGCCACAGTGGCCGGCTCGCTCAGCACGCGCGCCGCCGGGGGTACCGCCGCCCAGGCCACGCGAGCCGACCTGATGCCCTGAGCCGCAACACGTCGCTCGGTTGCGCGATGCTGCGCGCCTTCCGTTACGTGGCCTGTCCTCGATCTTTCGGTACGGTGCGAACAAAGATTCGCCTCATCGGCTGGCGGGTTGAAGCCGGACGCGAGGAGGCCGCATGGGCGCCGGGCAGTTGCCGTTCCTGCTGCTGTTCTTGTCGTTCCTGGTCACCTTCGTGGCGACGCGGACGATCACGCGCATGATCCGGGCGGGCGTCGGGCCGTTCCGCAACAACGTCGCGGGTGGCGTGCACATCCACCACGCCGTGCCCGGGATCGTCCTGACGTTGATCGGCGCGTACCTGTCCGTGGCCGTCGGTGGGCGGCGGCCATGGGCCGAGATGGCCGGGGTGCTGATCGGGGTGGGGTCGTCGTTGATCCTCGACGAGTTCGCGCTGATCCTGCATCTGCAGGACGTGTACTGGTCGCCGGAGGGGCAGCTCTCGGTGCAATTGGTGGCGCTCACACTGAGCGTGCTCGGGCTCGTGTCGCTCGGGCTGAACCCGCTCACCTCGGACCGCGGGTTCGGGCTCGGCCACCTTGCGATCGTTGTGTCGGCCGTTGTGCATTTGTGCGCGTTGCTCGTCTGTGTGCGCAAAGGCAAGTACTCGACGGCGGTGCTCGGCGTCTTCCTGCCGCCGGTGGCCTGGGCCGGGGCGATCCGGCTGGCCCGGCCGAACTCGAAGTGGGCCCGCAGCCGCTACGACTCGGCGAAGATCGCCCGCGCCCGAGCCCGCGCCGACGGCTTCGACGCGCGTTTCGGCCGCTGGGGTCTGGACATCGCCGACCTGGTGGCCGGCCGCCCGTCGCTGCCGAACCCCGCTCCGCCCACTCGATCCAACCCGCAATCTTGAGCAGTAGCCGCCCCGCAATCTTGACCGGCCACCGGCCCGCTACCTGGTCCGGCGCCAAGCGAGGACAAGCATGAAGAGGCCGAGTGCTGCTTCGGCTGCGTAAACGCCGGGGGAGAGGTGCCAGTGGATGACTTCGCGCCAGCCGGGCACGACGCGCGCACTCACGATCACGATGGGCTCGAGCACTAGCAGCAGGCCGACAACTGCAGTGACGGCGAACCTGAGGTCGCCAGCCCGGCGGTTCAGCCAGGCCCCGAAGGCGCCGAGTACCGGTCCGCTCAGCAGCCCCGAGAACAACCAGCGACGGTTCTCGCGCAACACGTGAGCGAGATGGCCGTCGTCGGCGGTTACGGCAACGACGACGTAGAAACCGAGCAGGGCGGTGAGCGTGGCCGCCAATCCGAGCGCTGCGCCGCGCGGAAGTGAGCGAACGTGCAATCCGGCGGCGAACGCGATGAGCAGCCACGGCGTGCTCAGGTTGCCGATGGTGTCGCGGACGCCGTCGTGGTGTCCCTTGACGAGCGCGGCGAGCACCCCGAACAGCAGTCCGGCGCCGATAACGGCCAGCAGCCGGCGAAGAGGCGTCATGGTGTGGACGCCGCGGTCATAGCTGCGCACTATAGCCGTACGGAGATCAACAACCCTTCCTCAGCCCTTGAGGCCGGTGAACGTCATGGTGGCGATGAACTTCCGCTGGGCGAACAGGAAGGCCAGGATGAGCGGCGCCGTGGCCAGCACGTTGCCGGCCATGAGCTGGGACCATTCCGTACGGCGCATGCCTTGGAAGTTGGCCAGGCCGACTTGAAGCGTGAAGCGGTTGTCGTCCGAGATGGCGACCAGCGGCCAGAGCAGGTCGTTCCAGCTGGAGAGAAGCGTGAAGACGGCCAGCGTGGCCAGGGCGGGCTTGGCCAGCGGCAGCACGATGCTGCGGAAGGTGCGCCATGTTCCGCAGCCGTCGATGCGCGCGGCTTCCTCCAGCTCGACCGGCAGGGCCAGGAAGAACTGGCGCATCAGGAAGATGCCGAATGCCGAGGCCAGCCACGGCACGAACGCCGCGGCGAGTGTGTCGACGATGCCGATGCGGGCGAACATCAGGTAGGTCGGGATCATCAGGAGCTGGATCGGGATCATCACCGTAGCCACGATGACCAGGAACGCGACGCCGCGGCCGGCGAACTTGAGGCGGGCGAAGCCGTAGCCGGCCATCGAGCACAACACCAGGTGAGCCAGCACCGCGACGGCGGACACCAGCACCGTGTTCCCGAACCAGCGCAGCGCCGGCGTTTCGGTCAGCAACGCGCGATAGCCCTCGAGATGCAACGACGTCGGCAGCAACTTGGGCGGGAACTGATTGATCTCGGCGCTGCTCATGAACGAAGTGAGCACCATCTGCACGAGCGGCAGAACGAACAGGAGCGCCAGCGGCATCAGCAGCAGGTGCCAGGGGCTGAACGGCAACCAGCGACGCATCAGAAGACCTCCGAGCCTCGGCGACGGCTGTACCAGATGATGCCGATGGTCAGCATGAGCGTGACCGCGAAGAGCAGATAGGCGGCCGCGGCCCCGTAGCCGAGCCGCTGGGTCTGAAACGCCAGCTCATAGATGTAGTAGACGACTGTCTGCGTGCTGTTGAGCGGTCCGCCGCGAGTGGTCGTGTAGATCAGGTCGAACAGCTGGACGGCCGTGATGGTCTGCCAGACGGCGGTGAACACGGTGACCGGGCGCAGTTCCGGCAGAGTGATGTGCCGGAACACCCGCCAGCGGGAGGCGCCGTCCATGGTGGCCGCCTCGACCAGTTCGCGCGGGATGTCCTGCAGCGCGGCCAGGTAGATGACGGTGCAGAAGCCGACCTCGCCCCAGAGCGCGATCAGGCAGATGACGTACAGGGCCTGGGTGGGGCTCTCTAGGAATTGCTGCTGGGGGATGCCGAGGTGGCGCAACACGTCGTTGGCCGCGCCGAATTGAGGGTTGAAGACGAAGCCGGCCAGGATGCCGGTGGCGGCGGCCGACGCCACGTACGGAACGAAGATGCACGTTCGATAGAACCCGATCAGTCGGATGCGCTGGTTGAGCGCGATCGCGACCACGATGCCCAGGATGATCGACGACGGAACGAACAGAACGGTCAGCAGCAGGGTGTGCCGGGCCGCCGCGAGCATGTCCGGGTCGGTCGCAAGGCGTTGATAGTTGCTCCAGCCGACCGGGACGCCGGGGGAGATGCCGTTCCACCGGGCTCGCGAGATGAAGAATGCCCAGATCGCCGGGAACAGCGACAGCCCCACGACCAGGACGGTGGCCGGGCCGGCGAAGGCCCAGCCGGTCAGGCTTCGCCGCACGGCGCGACCGAGCGGCGAAGCCTTCCGGACAGCGGCGTGCGACGACGCCGCGAACGTCAGCGCCATCAGTTCACCACGGCGTCGGCCGATTTCTTGGCCGCCGCGTCGAGCGCGTCCTTGGACGATGTCTTGCCCTGCAGAACCGACGCGATCGCGTCACCGACGTTGCGCGACAGGACCTCGTAGCCGGGCACGGTCGGCCGGGCCTGCTTGGCGTTGGCGAGATTGTCGAAGAACTTCTGCCCGCCCGGGTACTCCTTCACGTACGCGGCGAACTCCGGCGTGCTCTGCTCCGACGAGCGCAGCGGCAGGTTGCCCACCGCGAGGTTCCACTTGGCGTCCGTCTGCGCGCTGGTGAGCCACTTGATGAAGTCGCGTGCGGCACCTGCGCGGTTGGCGTCGTTGTGGTCGAACAGCACCCACAGGTCGGGGCCGGAGACGGTCTGGTGGTCGCCGTTCACTCCAGGCAGGTTCGAGACGCCGTACGAGAGCTTGGCCTCTTTGATCTCGAGCAGCGCCCACGGGCCGGTGATGATCATGGCGACGCGGCCGCTGTTGAACAAGGGGTGGTACTTCTCGTCGGTCTGGTCCAAGTACATCGACTTGTCGTCGACGGCCATCTGCCGCAGCGTCTCGAGGGCGGTGACGCCGGCGTCGGAGTTGAAGGCGGGCTTCGTGCCGTCGAGGATCTTGCCGCCGTTCTGCCAGAGCAACGGCCACAGGTGCCAGGTCGTGTCCTCGCTGCCCGAGACGGAGTAGGCGGTGCCGTACGTCTTGGTTGCCGGGTCGGTCAGCTTCTTGGCCGCTGATCGGAAGTCCTCCCACGTCCACTCGTCGGTGGGGTAGGCGACGCCGGCCTTGTCGAAGATCGACTTGTTATAGATGACCGCCAGGTTGTCCACGAGCGCCGGAATGCCGATCACTTTGTCGTTGGCGGTTGCGACGGTTCGCGCAGCCTCGGGCATCTCCGTCCATTTGAACGACGGGTCCTGGACGTACGCGGTCAGGTCCTGCGTCTTGCCGCTCGCTCCGAGGTCGCCGGCCCAGTTGCCGTACGCGTACGAGATGTCGGGATAGCTGCCTCCCGCAAATCCGGCCGACAACTTGGTGAGCAGGTCGTCGGTCGTCGGGGCGCCGGGTGAGGTCTTGATCGTGACGTTCGGATGCGCGGTGTGATACTCGGCGGCCAGCGCCTCGGCGACCTTTTCGGCCTCCTCGGTCTGGCCGGTCCACCAGGTGAGTTCGACGGTCGCGGCCGGGTCGTAGCCGGCGGCCGAGTCCTTGCCGTCGTCGGACGTCCCGCCCATGCAGGCGGAAAGCAGCAGCGCCGCGCCGACGCCGCCGGCGAGCAGTCGAAGGGGTTTGGTCATCTCGTGGCACCTCCGCTTGTGGAATGGGCGGTTCAGGTGGTGACGACGAAGCGATGTGGTGGTTCGGATGCGAGCGACGGAACGGAGTCGCTGATCAGGTGAGGACGACGGAACGGGTGAGCAATCGAGGGGTGTCGGGATCGAGGCCGCGGTGGGCGGCCAGCGCCAGCGCGAACCGCTGGACCAGGATGAGCTGGGCCAGCGGGTCGAGAGCATCGCGATAGGGAGTGGCCCCCGCGCCGCGGGCCACGTCGTCCAGGCCGGCCGGCACGTCGCCGAGCGACCAGACCAAACTGCGCGGACCGGCCACAGCCACCGGACCGTGCCGGAAATCCATGGCGGGGTAGGACTCGGAGTAGGCCTGAGCGGCCTCGCGTACTTTGAGCGCCGCCTCGTGCGCGAGTCCGACCGTCCAGCCAGTGCCGAGGAAGACCAGGTGGTCGATGCCGGCGGCGTCGACCGGAAGTTCGGCGCGCAAGGCTTGGCGGCCGTCTTCGATCGTTCGTGCAAGCTCCTGGCCGTACGCGGCCCGGGCCAGAGCCAGCACCGACGTCGGGAAGCGTGTCTGCACGACGCTGCGCTCGTCGGCGAAATCAAGCAGCAGGCGCGCGTCGGTCAGGTCGTCGACGGGTTCGCCCTCGACCGCGGTGACCGCGACGCGACGGGTGCCGGCCGGCACCTGCCGCAGCGCCTCGAGCACCTCGGTCGAAGTGCCCGACCGGGTCACCGCCACCACGCGGTCGTACCTACGGCGCGGAACGTACTCGGACGCGCAGAGCGCGTCAGTCTCGCCGAGTCCGGCGCTCTCCCGCAGCTCGGCGATGCTTTCCGCGACGAACCACGAGGTGCCACAGCCGAGCACCAGCATTCGCTCGCCCGGCGCGGCCAACTCGCGCCGCGCCGGATCCGTGAGATCGAGGGCCCGGCTCCAGACGTCCGGCTGACTGGCAACCTCAGCGGCGGTGACATTCATGTCTGCGGATTATGCTCGTTTCTGATCGCTTAACAAGATCCGAGCATCAAACGAGCATTTTCGACTGAGCGTTTGTTCAGTCTGGCGGTGCGGCGAGGTGCGATGACGTCTCGCAGAGCGCTGTGCCGGTGTTGGCTCAGCGCAGCGCGGGCGGCATCAGATCGCCGTGGGCGGCCGTCAGTTCGTCGCACAGCGCCCAGATCTGGTCCATCGTCAGGGTGGCCGCCGTGTTGGGGTCGACCATGGCGGCCTGACGCACCAGGCGCGGGTCGCCGTCGAGTGCCGCCTGCACCGTCAACTGCCCGACGTTCACGAACGACCGGTTCAGCGCGGCGCACTGCGGAGGCAGGGCACCGACGCGTTCGGGACGCACGCCCAGGCGGTCGACCACACACGGCACCTCCACCGCGTACCCCTCGGGAAGGTTCGAGATGAGCCCATGATTGGGGACGTTGGCGTGAATGCGACGCTGCTCACCCGTCACCATGCTGTGGATAACTTGCGGCGCGTACTCGGTCGCCTCGCGGGTCAGATCAAGCGGCTCACCGGCCAGCAGGGCCCGCCGAGTCGCGTGATAGTCGGCCACATTGTCCGCACTGATCCGCAAATAGTCGCCTACCGGGATGCGCAGTCGCTCGATCTCCTCGTCGCTGTGCAGATACCACGGCACGTACTCCGACGAGTGCTCACTTGTCTCGGTCGGGAAATAACCGAGCCGTTGGTACATATCCATCCGCACTCGCCGGCGCAGCTGTGGATTACCGGCCAGCAGAGCGTCGAGCCGCGGATACAGTGGCTCGCCCCGGTGCTCGAAGCGCAGCAACCACGCCTGGTGGTTGACGCCCGCGCCGGTGTAATCCACTTCGTCCAGCGGCACTCCCAGGAGGTCGGCCAGATCATGCACCGTCCAAAAAACCGAGTGGCAAAGTCCCGCCGTTCTCAGCGCCGGCGCAATCGCGCTCAGGTACGCGACGTTCATGGCCATCGGGTTGGTGTAGTTCAGCAGCCAGGCGTCGGGGCACAGTTCGAGCATGTCGGCCGCGATCCCGTCGAGAACGGGAAACGTGCGCAACGCGCGGAAGATGCCGCCGACGCCGAGCGTGTCGCCGATGGTCTGCCGAAGCCCGTACTTGGCCGGGATCTCGAAGTCGCGGACGGTCGCTTCGTACATTCCCACCTGAATGGAGTTGATCACGAAGTCCGCGTCGCCCAGCACCGCGCGGCGTTCGAGGCTGGCCGTGATCGTCGGGCTCGCGCCAAGCTGATCGGCGGTGCGCCGGGCGATCAGTTCGGCCGTCTCGAGCCGCTCGGGGTCGATGTCGTGCAGGGCCAGCGTGACGTCGCGCAGCTCGTCGAAGGACAGGATGTCGGCCAGCAGCTCGCGGGTGAAGACGACGCTGCCGGCGCCCAGAAAAGCGATCACCGTCATGGGCGGATTCTTGGTCGTCGCTCACATTCGCACAAGAGAACTTGGCGCTTCGACAAGAAACGAACTATTTTGGCTGCGCGTTTGATCAATTCGATCCCGGGAGTGACCATGTCGTTGCGCCGCGCCGAGCGCGTCTCCACCATCCTCGAGCGCGTCAACGAACACGGCTCGGTCGACGCGGGTGAGCTCGCCGAGGAGTTCGCCGTCTCTCCCGCGACCATCCGGCGTGACTTGCAGATGCTGGAGGACCAGCGCCTGGTCTCGCGCACCCACGGCGGCGCGGTCGTCCGGGAATCGCCCCTCGAGGTGCCGGTTCGCTACCGGGCCGGCCAGCACCCGGGCGAGAAGGCCATCATCGCCCGCGTGGTCGCGTCGATGCTCCCCAAGGGGCCGCTGACCCTCGGCCTCACCGGGGGCACGACCACCCACCTGCTCGCCCGCCTGCTCGCCGACCGGGTCGACCTCACCGTGGTCACGAACGCTCTGAACATTGCAACCGACCTGGTCACGCGGCCCCGCATCAAGCTGATCTCCACCGGCGGCGTCTCCCGCTCCCAGTCGTACGAGATGGTCGGGCCCATCGCCGACAACGCCCTGCAAGGGCTCAACATGGAGGTCGCGGTCGTGGGCGTCGACGGCATCAGCGCCCGCGGCGGGCTGACCACCCACGACGAGATCGAGGCGAACACCAACGCCACGATGATCCGCCGGGCCGACAAGGTGATCGTGGTCGCCGACGGCTCCAAGGTGGGCAAGGTGTGCCTGGCCGGCATCGGCAAGGTGAGCGACGTGACCGTGCTGGTCACCGACGTCAGCGCCGACACCCGTGAGGTCGAGGCCATCCGCGACGCCGGCATCGAGGTGCTTGTCGCGACCGGCGACGGCGTCGAGGTGATCGGCGCCTCAGAAAACGGCGCGCTCCGCCGGTAACCTCAGCGCGTGCTCTCCCGTACGCGAATCCCTCTTCCGCTGCAGGTCGCGCTGGCGGCGATCGCCGGTGTGGCGTCGTTCGCGATCGCTCATGTGGTGTGCACGTTCGCGCGCGACCACATCCATCCGATCCCGTTCGCGATCGTTCTGCTCGTCGTGGTGCTGTTGCTGGCGCGCGCTCTCGGCATCCTCTACGCGCTGCCGATCGGCACGGCCGCGATCTTGGCGTACGACTGGTTCTTCCTGCCGCCGCTGCGGGAGCTCTCCGAGGCCGCGTACACGCTGCTGGCCACGTTCCTCGGCATGGCCGTGATCGTCGGCACGGTGGCCACGGTGACCAGTCGCCGGGCGATCGCGGCCGAACGGGCGCGCGGCGACATGGCCGAGGTGCAGGAGTCGCTGCGCCGGCTCGCGTTGCTCATCGCCCAGGGCGAGGCGCCGCAGCGGGTGTTCGAGGCGGTGACCCGCGAGGTCCGTGCGCACCTGGGCAGCGATACAGCAACCCTGGTCCGGTACGAGCTCGACGGCTCGACGACAGAATTGGCCTGCGCCGGTCTGCCCGCTCCGGCCGTCCGGCCCGAGCTCATCCGGCATGTGCGTGAAAACGGCCGGGCTTTGCGCCTCGACGACACCGCAGCCGGGGTGCCGGTTGTCGTCAACGGGCGGTTATGGGGCATGTTCGCGGTCGGCTCGGCCGAATCGCAGCTTCCGGACGACACCGAAGCACGCATGAGCGAATACACCGAACTGGTCGCCACCGCCGTCGCCGACGCTCAGAGTCGCGCGGAACTGATCAGTTCTCGCGCGCGCATCGTGGCCGCCGCCGACGAGGCCCGCCGCCGGATCGAGCGGGACCTGCACGACGGCGCTCAGCAACGGCTCGTCGCACTCGCCCTGCGCCTGCGGACGGCCGCGCACGACGACGACCCGGGCGACGTGGCCGAGATCGGCGCCGACCTCATGACGGTCATCGACGAGTTGCGTGAGCTGTCGCGCGGCATCCACCCCGCCGTGCTCTCCGACTCGGGCCTGCGCCCGGCGCTTCGCGCGCTGGCCCGTCGCTCGCCACTGCCGGTCGAGGTCGACGTCCGCCTGAACGGCCGTCTGCCGCAACCGGTCGAGGTCGGCGCCTACTACGTCGCTTCGGAAGTGCTCACGAACGCCGTCAAGCACTCCGGCGCCACTGTCGTGCGGATCGAGGTGAGCGAGGCGGACAACTGCCTGCACCTGTGCGTGCACGACGACGGTTCGGGCGGCGCCGACTTCGCGGGCGGCACCGGGTTGCTGGGCCTCAAGGACCGCACCGAAGCGCTCGGCGGCACCCTCGACGTGACCAGCCCGCCCGGCGCCGGCACCACCGTCACCGCGCGGATTCCGCTAGAGCCAGACGGTGGCCAGCCAGGCGGCAACGGCGGCGAGCACCAGTAGCGCGATGTTGAGACCGATCACCTTGGTCTCGCCGCGCCGCAGATGCACGACGATGCCGCCGACCTGAACGAGCACCAGTCCGATGGCCGCGGCCAGGGCCAGCGCGGGCGCGATATCGGTCAGCGGAGGCAGGATCAGCCCGATCGCGCCCAGCACCTCGAGCACGCCGATGGTTCGCACCAGCGCCATGGGCATGCTATCGACCCAGCCCATCATCGGCCGCAGTTGCTCGCGACTGCGCAGGGCCTTGATCGCGCCTGAGTAAAGGTAGAAGAAGGCCAGCAGCCCGGCGACGATCCAGTACGCGATCTCCATGCTCAGCCCCAATGGTTACTGTTGGTAAGTAGCCACATCATGCGGTACTCATGCGGGGCTTACAAAAGGCACATTCATGTGCCTGAGGCACAAGGAGTTGTCGTGTCCGACTACGAGCACACGTGCATGATCCGGGGCGACGGCGGCAAGACGCTGCGCGCGATCCTCGATCAGATCTGCAACAAATGGACGCTTCTGATCGTCGCGACGCTAGATCAGAGCCGCGTGCGCTTCACCGATCTGCAGCACCAGATCCCCGGCATCTCGCAGCGGATGCTCACCCTGACCCTGCGCAACCTCGAACGCGACGGCCTGGTCGATCGGACCGTTCACGCCGAGGTTCCGCCGCGCGTCGAGTACGAGCTCACCCCGACGGGCAAGAGCCTGCTGCCACCCGCGCTCGCCCTGGCCGGCTGGGCCTTGCAGCACGTGCCGCACATCGAGGCGAGCCGGGCCGCGTACGAGAAGAGGTCTCAGGCGGCGATCGGCTGAGCGGTCCGCTTGCGCGCGGGTGCGGCCTTGCGCGTACGCGTTCGAGCGCGCACCGGACGCGCAGGCAGTGGCGTAGCGGCGGGCACGGGTGTCACGACCGGCGGCACGACAGGTTGCACGGCCGCGTCCATGACGATCGCGCCGTTGCACAACATGCGCCAGCCCAGGTCCTCGTGGTGAACGAGCATCGCTGCGGTGTCCCACCCCGGCTGGTCGATCGCCGGGCACTCGGGGGTGTGATCGCACATACGAACAGACTCGTGAAAAGGCGAGGATCACACATCGAGGCCAGCCCCACTCCTCGATACCGGCTAGCCGGTAGCCGCATAATCTCTGCCATGACGGGGCTGCGGGTCGTACTGGCCGAGGATGACGTGCTGCTGCGCGAGGGGATCGCCAGCCTGCTCGCCCGGGAGGGCCTCGAGGTGCTCGGCCAGGCCGGCGAGGCCACCGAGCTGATGAAGCTGGCCCGGGCGACCAAGCCCGACCTTGTGATCGTCGACGTGCGGATGCCGCCCACCCACACCACCGAGGGTCTGCAGGCGGCCCAGCAGATCCGGGCCGAGCTGCCCGCCACCGGCGTGCTCGTGCTCTCCGCCTACGCCGACGTCGACCAGGCGATGGAGCTGCTGGCGAGCGGGCAGCGCATCGGTTACCTGCTCAAGAGCCGCATCACCGATGTGACCGAGTTCCTGGCCGCGGTCGAGCGGATCGCCGGCGGCGGCTCGGTCATCGACCCCGGCCTGGTCTCCGAGCTGGTGAGCGCCCGCCGCCGCGACGACCCCCTGGCCGCGCTCAGCTCCCGCGAGCGTGAGGTGCTGGCCCAGATGGCCGAGGGCCAGTCCAACTCCGGCATCGCCCGCCGGCTGTGGATCACCGAGGGCACCGTCGAGAAGCATGTGCGCAGTGTGCTCAGCAAACTGAACCTGCCCGAGACCGACGACCACCACCGCCGGGTGCTGGCGGTGCTCACCTTCCTGGAAGCGCGCTGACCAATCTCCGTACGGCCGAACCGGACAGCTCGATCTTGCTGAGGAAGCCGATGGCCGGCGAGTCCTCGATCAGATCCTCGTAGTCGTCCCCGCTGTGCGTGGAGATCATGATCACAGGGGTGGGGGAGAGCTGCCGGGCCAGTTCGAAGCCGCTCTCGCCGCCCAGGTTGATGTCGACCAGCGCGACGTCGGGACCGAGCTCACCGGCCCGCCCGAGGGCGCCGGCGATGTCGGAGGCGATGCCGGCGACGACCAGTCCCTCGCGCTCCAGCAGGTCACGAGCGGCGGCGAGGAAGTGGTCGTTGTCGTCAACGAGCAGGCAACGCAATGTCACGACTCCCAGGCTTCCAGGTCGTTTGCGGGGGCACATTCCTGCTAGCGGTAGTACCCGGAGCCGAACGCCGTACCCCCCGCGGCGGCACTTCTGTAGTCTCCTGTCGAAGCTTCAGGCAGAGGTAGGGACTCGTTCGAGTGTTCAGTCGTATCGCCATCGTCAACCGTGGTGAAGCCGCCATGCGTCTCATCCACGCCGTCCGTGAGCTGGCCGCGGAGACCGGAGCCCCGATCGAGACGGTGGCGCTGTTCACCGACGTCGATCGCGGGTCCACCTTCGTCCGCGAGGCCGACATCGCGTACGACCTGGGTCCGGCCGCCTCCCGGCCGTACCTCGACCTCAAGGCGCTCGAGCGGGCGCTGATCGACACGGGCGCCGACGCGGCCTGGGTCGGCTGGGGCTTCGTGGCCGAGGACCCGGCCTTCGCCGAGCTGTGCGAGCGGATCGGGATCGCCTTCGTCGGCCCCAGCCCGGACGCCATGCGCAAGCTGGGCGACAAGATCGGCGCCAAGCTGATCGCCGAGGAGGTCGGCGTCCCCGTCGCGCCGTGGAGCCGCGGCTCGGTCGAGACCCTGGAGGCCGCGCTGGCCGCCGCCGAGACCATCGGCTATCCGCTGATGCTCAAGGCCACGGCCGGCGGTGGCGGCCGCGGCATTCGCGTCGTGCGCGACCCCGACCAGCTGGCCGACGCCTACGAGCGGACCAGCCAGGAGGCGGCCCGTGCCTTCGGCAGCGGCATCGTCTTCCTGGAGCGCCTGGTCACCGGCGCCCGCCACGTCGAGGTGCAGGTCATCGCCGACGGTGAGGGCACGGCGTGGGCGCTCGGCGTGCGCGACTGCTCGGTGCAGCGCCGCAACCAGAAGGTCATCGAGGAGTCGGCGTCGCCGGTGCTGCCGGCCGAACGGGTTCTCGAGCTGAAGACGTCGGCCGAGCGGCTGGCCGTCCGGGTGGGTTACCGCGGCGCGGCCACTGTCGAGTTCCTCTACCACCCCGGCGACGACCTGCTGGCCTTCCTCGAGGTCAACACCCGCCTGCAGGTGGAACACCCGATCACCGAGTCGACGACCGGGTTCGACCTGGTCAAGGCCCAGCTGCACGTCGCCTCGGGCGGTCGCCTGACCGGGACGCCGCCGGCCGAGCGCGGGCACGCCGTCGAGGCCCGGCTCAACGCCGAGGACCCGGACCGCGACTTCGCTCCGTCGCCGGGCCGCATCGCGCGGCTCGACTTGCCGGCGGGCCCGGGCATCCGCGTCGACACCGGTGTCAGCGAGGGCGACACCATCCCGGGCGACTTCGACTCGATGATCGCCAAGGTCATCGCGTACGGGAAGGACCGGGACGAGGCCCTGGGCCGCCTGCGCCGGGCGATGGCCGAGACGACCGTGGTCATCGAGGGCGGCGCCACGAACAAGAGCTTCGTGCTCGACCTGCTCGACCAGCCCGAGGTCATCGACGGCTCGGCTGACACGGGCTGGATCGACCGCGTACGCGGTGAGGGCCGCCTCGTCTCGCACAAGCACTCGGCCGTCGCGCTGGCCGTGGCCGCCATCGAGGCGTACGAGGAGGAAGAGCTCACCGAGAAGCAGCGCCTGCTGTCGACCGCGTTCGGTGGCCGCCCGCAGGTGCGCCACGAGAGCGGCCGACCCCTCGACCTCAAGCTGCGCGGCGCCACCTACCGGGTGCGCGTGGCCCGGGTCGGGGCCCGCCGGTTCCGCGTCGGCATCGAGGCCGGCCACGACGTGCGCCTGGCCGACGTCGAGCTGGAGCGCTTCGACCAGCACGCCGGCCGCATCACGGTGAACGGCGAGCGCCACAAGATCCTCACCGGCGCGCACGGCGCCATCCACCTGGTCGAGGTCGACGGCGTCACCCACCGGGTCAGCCGCGACGAGGGTGGCGTGCTCCGCTCGCCCATGCCCGCGCTGGTCATCGCCACCCCGCTCGAGGTGGGGGCCGAGGTCGAGGCGGGCGCGCCCGTGCTCGTGCTCGAGGCGATGAAGATGGAGGCCGTGATCCGGGCCCCGTTCAAGGCCCGCCTCAAGGAATGCCTGGTCACCGTCGGCGCCAAGGTCGACTCGGGGGCGCCGCTGCTGCGCCTCGAGCCGATCGGCGACGCCGAGGCCGAGCAGGACGCGGCCTCGGAGCACGTCGAGCTCGACCTGCCCGCCGCTCCGGCCGAGGCGTCGGCCGCCCGGCGCGCCGCCCGCGGTCAGGAGGATCTGCGCAGCCAGCTGCTCGGGTTCGACGCCGACCCGCTGGACGAGCGCCGCGTGCTCGCCGACTACCTGGCCGCTGCGTCCGAGACCGGCCACCGTCCGCTGGCCGGCGAGGTGGAGCTGATCGAGGTCTTCGCCGACCTGGCCGAGCTGAGCCGCAACCGCCCGGCCGGCGAGGAGACGTCGGACACGCACGTTCGCAGCGCGCGGGAGTACTTCCACACGTACCTGCAGAGCCTCGACGTCGAGCGGGCCGGCCTGCCCGAGTCGTTCCAGGCCCGCCTGGCCAAGGCGCTCGGCCACTACGGCGTCAAGGAGCTGGAGCGCACGCCCGAGCTCGAGGCCGCCGTCTTCCGGATCTTCCTGGCTCAGCAGCGCGCCGCGGCCGACGCCTCGACGATCGCGGCCCTGCTGCGGGCGTGGCTCACCGCCTCCCCGCCGGAGGAGACGCTGCGCGAGCCGTCCGGTCTGGCCCTGGAGAGGCTGATCGCGGCCACCCAGATCCGCTACCCGGCCCTGGCCGACCTGGCCCGCGGCGTCGTGTTCTCGTGGTTCGGCCAGCCCTTGCTGCTGCGCAACCGGGCCCGGGTCTACGCCGGCGTCCGCAAGAGCCTGCGCCTGCTCGACGCCGACCCGGCCGCGCCGGACCGTGCCGAGCGCATCGCCGAGATGGTCCGCAGCACCGAGCCGCTGGTGCGTCTGCTGGGCCAGCGTCTTGTGCGGCACGACCTCGACAACTCGGTCATGCTCGAGGTGCTGACCCGCCGGTACTACGGCAACAAGGGGCTCACCGACCTGCGTACCTCGGGCACGTTCGTCGTCGCCGAGCGGGAAGGCTCGTGGATCGTCTCCGCCGCCGTGCCGTTCGACCAGCTGGGCGCCGCGCTCGACGGGCTGGCCGAGCTGGCCGGCGACGCGCCGATCGACGCCGACATCTACCTCTCGTGGGAGGGCCAGCCGGCCGATCCCGACGCGATGGCCGCGCGGCTGCACGAGGTCGTCAGCGCTCACGCCCTGCCCTCGCAGGTACGCCGGCTCACCACCACGGTCGCCGGGCGCGGCGGGGCCGTCATGCACCACCACTTCACGTGGCGGCCGTCGAGCACCGGCATGACCGAGGAAAGGCTGATCCGCGGCCTGCACCCGTACATCGCGCAGCGCATGCAGCTCGAACGGCTCCGCAAGTTCGACCTGACCCGCCTGCCGTCGTCGGACGAGGAGATCTACCTCTTCCGCTGCGTCGCCCGCGAGAACCCGGGCGACGACCGGCTCGTGGCGTTCGCGCAGGTGCGTGACCTGACCGAGCTGCGCGAGCACGACGGCCGCCTGGTCGCCCTGCCGACGGCCGAGGAGACGATCGCGACCTGCCTCGACTCGATCCGCCGGGCGCAGTCCCAGCGGCCGTCGGACAAGCGGTTCAGCACCAACCGGATCGTCATCTACGTGTGGCCGCCGATCTCGATCACCCGCGACGAGATGGAGATGATCGCCCGCCGCATCCTGCCGACCAGCGTGGGCGCGGGCCTCGAAGAGATCATGTTCATCGGCCGCTACCGCGACCCGGCGACGGGCACGCTGGCCAAGGTGGCCGTCCGCATCTCGAACGACGCCACGGGCGCCCCGGTGCTGACCGTCGGCGAGCCGTCCGAGGAGCCGGTCGAGCCGCTCGACAACTACCGCCTGAAGGTCCTGCGGGCCGCGGCGCGCAACACCGTTTACCCGTACGAGTTGACGGGGCTGCTCGGTTCGTTCGTCGAGCACGATCTGGACGCCTCGAACGCGCTGGTGCCGGTCGACCGGCCCAAGGGACGCAACACGGCGGCGCTGGTCGCCGGTGTGGTCACCACGGTCACGTCGCGGCACCCGGAGGGGATCCAGCGGGTTGTGCTGCTGGGCGACCCGACGAAGGCGCTGGGCGCTCTCTCGGAGCCCGAGTGCCGCCGCGTCATCGCCGCGCTCGACCTGGCCTCGTCGATGGGTGTGCCGCTGGAGTGGTACGCGCTCTCGGCCGGCGCCCGGATCTCGATGGAGTCGGGCACCGAGAACATGGACTGGGTCGCGGCCGCGCTCAAGCGGATCGTCGAGTTCACCCAGGCCGGCGGCGAGATCAACATCGTGGTGGCCGGCATCAACGTCGGCGCCCAGCCGTACTGGAACGCCGAGGCGACCATGCTCATGCACACCAAGGGCGTGCTGATCATGACGCCGGACTCGGCCATGGTGCTGACCGGCAAGCAGTCGCTCGACTTCTCGGGCGGCGTGTCGGCCGAGGACAACTTCGGCATCGGCGGCTACGACCGGGTGATGGGCCCCAACGGTCAGGCGCAGTACTGGGCGCCCAACCTGGCGGCGGCCCGCGACGTGCTGATGGCGCACTACGACCACACGTACGTCGTACCGGGGGAGACCTCGCCGCGCCGGGCCGTCACCACCGACCCGGCCGACCGTGACATCTCCGACTTCCCGCACGACGTGCCGGGCAGCGACTTCACCACGGTCGGGCAGATCTTCTCGGCGTCGGCCAACCCGGACCGCAAGAAGCCGTTCGACATCCGCGTGGTGATGCGCGCGCTGGCCGACCAGGACCACGCGGTGCTGGAGCGCTGGGCGGGCATGGCCGACGCCGAGACGGCCGTGGTGCAGGACGTGCACCTCGGCGGCATCCCGGTTTGCCTGCTCGGCATCGAGTCGCAGTCGGTTCCGCGGCGCGGCTTCCCGCCCACCGACGGCCCCGACACCTACACGGCGGGCACTCTGTTCCCGCGCTCGTCGAAGAAGGCGGCGCGCGCGATCAACGCGGCGTCGGGCAACCGCCCGCTCGTCGTGCTGGCCAACCTGTCGGGCTTCGACGGCTCGCCCGAGTCGATGCGCAAGCTGCAGCTGGAGTACGGCGCCGAGATCGGCCGGGCCATCGTCAACTTCCGCGGCCCGATCATCTTCACCGTGATCTCCCGCTACCACGGTGGCGCGTTCGTCGTCTTCTCGAAGATGCTGAACCCGAACATGACCGTGCTGGCGCTCGAGGGCTCGTTCGCCTCGGTGCTGGGCGGCGCCCCCGCCGCGGCTGTCGTCTTCACCGGCGACGTCAACCGCCGCACGGCCGCCGATTCGCGCGTGAAGGAGGCGGAGGCTCGCCTGGCCGCCGTCACCGGCGCCGAGCGGGGCGCGCTGGCCGCCGAGCTGGAGGAACTCCGCAACGCTGTCCGCACCGAGAAGCTGGGTGAGGTGGCCACCGAGTTCGACCGGGTCCACAGCATCCAGCGGGCGGTCGAGGTCGGCTCGGTCGACGCCGTCATCAAGGCGGCCGAGATGCGCCCGCGCATCATCGAGGCCATCGACAGCGCCCTGCGCCGCCAGGGCTGAGCCCCGCACGCCGTCACCTCGTCCCCGGCTCATCGGTCCGCCAGCCAGGCTGTTCGATGCCGCCGGGGATGACGCCGGGCGGAGCGTAGGGCTGGCGGGTGAAGACGAAGGTGCCGAGGTCGAGGTGGGTCACGGCGCCCGCGTCGTCGTGGTGGGGACGCAGGAGTTCGCCGGCGAAGTAGCCGGTCTGGCCGACCCACGTGCCGTCGCCGGTGGGGCGCAGGCGGGTGCCGCGGTCCCCACCGGCCAGAGTGCCCAGCTCGAGCCAGCCGTCGGCCAGCGGGCGCAGCACGTAGAGGGCGGGACCCCAGTACCAGGGGCCGGCCAGGTCGAGAAGCGCCCGGTCGACGTGGGGGAGCGGCTGCCACGGGTCGGGGATGCGCGGTTCGCGGTCGGCGACGAGTTCGAGCAGGTCGGCCGTGAAACCGCCGATCGGCAGGCCCGCCGTGGTGTTGGCCAGGGCGACGGCGCCCACGCCTTCGTCGTGGTTGACCCAGACGGTGGCCAGGAAGCCGGGGACGGAACCGGTGTGGCCGGTCAGCAGGCGGTCGCCCCGGCGCAGTAATTGAGTGCCGAGGCCGTAGCTCGACTGCCAGGAGCCGGCCTCGGGCGCGGAGGCCGGGAAGCGCATCTCTTCCAGGCTGGCCGGGGCCAGCACCCGATCGTCGCCGGCCAGCAGGAACGCGGCGAAGCGGGCCAGGTCGCCGGCCGTGGACCACAGCTCGCCGGCCGGGCCCATCGGTCCGTAGTCCTGAATCGGCTCGGGCAGCACCACGTCGGCCCACGGGTGCACGGCCCAGCCGGTGGCGTGCGGAGCGCTCGGCTGAGGGCCGGTGCGGGTCAGGCCGAGCGGCTCGAGCACCTCGGCCGCCAACGCCTCTGTCCATGGTTTGCCGCGCAGGTGGGCAACGAGCGCGCCCAGCACAGCGAAGCCGGGGTTCGAGTAGTGGAAGCGCCGGCCCGGCGGGTGCACCAGCGGGTCGTCGCGCAGCACGTCGGCCAGCTCGGGGCGGAGCAAGCCGGGGCTGCGTTCCCACCACGGGCCGGGCGGCTCGGCGGCTAGGCCGGCGGTGTGCGCCAGCAGCGAGCCGATGGTGGCGTCGCCGATCGCGGTGCCGGGCAGATGGTCGCCCAGGGGGTCGGCCAGCGTCAGGCGGCCCTCGTCACGCAGGCGCAGCACCAGCAGCGTCACGAAGGTCTTGGTGATCGAGCCGATGCGGTACTGGGTGTCGCGGCCGGGCGGTGCGCCGTCGATGCTGCCGCGGCCCTCGAGCCACACCGGACGGCCGTCGCGGACGACGGCGCCGACCAGCGAGGGCGCCCGCGCTGACACCTGGGTGGTGGCCAGGCGGTGGCGCAGAGCGCGGTCGGTCTCGGGCAGCAGATCCGGCTGGGTCGATGGCATGCCGGGAAACTACAACAGCGGACCGACAGTTTTCGGGGCTTGTGGATAACCGGCGAGCGCCACGGCGATGCGGTCCAGGACGGGCGTGACCGAGGGTGACAGCTGGTTGTTGATGATCGCCGAGAAGACGAGCGGACGGTGATCAGGCGTCGTCACGTAGCCGGACAGAGCCGAGGCGCCGGTGAGGGTTCCGGTCTTGGCGCGCACGTTGCCGGCGGCGACGGTTCCCTGCATCCGGTTGCGGAGCGTGCCGCCGATCATCCGGTCGGGATTGCCCGCGACGGGCAGGGCGGCCGACCAGATCGGGAACCAGGGCTCGGCCCGTACGGCGATCAGGAACCGCGCGAAAGCCGAGGGCGGGACGAGGTTGCGCCGGGACAGTCCGGAGCCGTCGACCTGCCGCATCGTGCTCGTGTCGACGCCGAGCCGGCCCAGATAGGCGGCGACCGCGTTGGCGCCGGCCGGCCACGAGCCGACGCCGGCCGCCTTGCGCCCGATCGCCTTGATCAGCAGCTCCGCCATGTTGTTGTTGGACAGCTTGAGCAGCGGCGCCATGAGCTCTCGCAACGGCGGTCCGGTGTGGCGGGCGACGGTCAAGGCCTCCGCCGGAGTCGCCCGACCGGTGATAATCCGGCCCTTTACCCGTACGCCGTGCCGGCGCAGTGCCTGGCGGAAGACGTCCGCGGTGAACGCTGTCGCATCTCGGACGGTGACTGGCTCGACCACCGCCGGCGTGCCCTGGCCGATGGCCCCGGTGACCGTGATGGTGTTCCCGCCGTGGCTCCGCGTCACCGTCACCGGAGTGATCCCATGCGCGGTGACGGTCTTGTTGACCACGGTGAGTTGTTCGCTCGCCGGGCTCGTCGAGACCCGGGCCGGCGCTCTGTCCACAGGCGCCGGAGACACCTTGACGTTCACCGTTCCGGCCAGATAGTTCTTGTCGGGCGCCAGGGTCAGCGCCGAGACGGGAGCCGCGCCGGAGAAGGCCTCGTCGTCCCAGGCCCATTCGAGCCCGAGCCGCTGCGAGTCGAAGGAGGTGTCGTCGGCCACCAGATCACCGGTGACTTCGTGCAGTCCGGACGAGGCCACGTCACGGGCCAGCGCGTCGAGCCCGCCCGGAGTGAGCGCCGGGTCTCCCTCGCCGCGCAGATAGAGGTCACCGCCCAACGCCCGGGCCTCCGTGGTGAAGCGATGACCAGGCCCGAGAATCGCCAGCGCGGCGGCCGAGGTGAACAGCTTGGCGTTCGAGGCCGGCAGCAGCCGGCGCGAACCCGCGCGATCCAGCAGCGTGGCCCCGGTACGCGCGTCGGCCACCACGACCCCGACCTGCGATCCGGCAAGGACGGGATCGGCCAGGATGTCGTCGATCGACTGCGCGATCCCGGCCGGCTCCGCCGCCGAAGCCGGGGTCGAAGCTAGGGCCGAGGCCGGTGCTACGAAAGCGAGGGACAGGCTGAGTCCAAGCGCCAGCGCGCCGCGCCGTAAGCGGATCATGTGTTGATCAACGAGCGGACACTCCGACGGGGTCGGGCGTTCGGAGGAATCGCGGGAGAACGCCGGTCCGGTACCGTTCCGCCGTCATCGGTATCGGCGAGGGAGACGCATGACGATCAGGCAGACCCGAGTACGCGGCATGATCATCGCAACGGTGGCCGCCACGGCCCTCGGCGCAGGCATGATGATCTTCGCATCGCAGTCCTCGGCCGGGACGACGGGGCAGGCGGCGGCCGAGGTGACGCTCCGGCCCATGTTCACCCAGGTCCCCCCGGTGGCGCCGGCGGTCGAGCTCACCGTCACTGGTAGATCCGGCGGCGTCGCGCTCGTCGAGTGGACCGAGGGCGACCGGCCCGACGGCGTCACGTTCAACCACTTCTACGTGAGCCTCTACGACGCCACGCCGCCGTCGTTGCCGACGCCCAGACCAGGTGTGACGCCGACGCCGACGCCGGGCAGCACCTTGCCGCCCACGCCCATCGCCTCTCGGGAGCTGCCGGCGACCGCCCGGTCGACGCAGTTCACCGGGCTCGACCCCGCTCTCACCTACGGCGTACGGGTATGGGCGAGCGGCCCGAAGGGCCAGAGCGGGGTGGCCGAGCAGGTTCTGCACAAGACCACGCTGGCTCCTTCCGCCGCGCCCGCGACAGCGACGGCCGGCGCCTCGGTCACGGTCTCCGGCTCGGGCCCGCGGGCAGGCGAGCCGATCCTTATCGAGCGACGGGCGGCGGGCACCCCGACCTGGACCAAGGTGACGACGCTCAAGACCGGCGCGAATCTGCGGTGGTCCCTGAAGACTCAGCAGACCGTGTCCACGGCTTTCCGTGCCACCTACGCCGGGTCCGAGGGCCAGTGGCCCGCCAGCTCCTCGGTCACCGTCACCGTCCGCTTCGCGGTGACGATCAAGGCCAGCACCACCAAGCCCAAGGCCAACCAGAGGATCACGGTGACCGGCGCTGTCCGCCCCGCGCAGGCCGGCGCCAAGGTGAGCCTGCAGCGCTACGCCGGCGGCAAGTGGGGTGTGGTCGCCGTCAGCACCGTGAAGGCCGGGGGCTCGTACGCGATCCCCAAGACGATCACCAAGGGCACCTGGCCGCTGCGGGTCGTGGCCACCGGCGGCAAGAACGTGGCGTTCGGCACGAGCGGACAGGTCACCGTCGTGGCGCGTTAATCGGAGGCGCTCCGGATCTTGGCCAGCTAGCGTGAGCAGGCCGAATCCGGAAGGAGTGACTGCGATGGAGAAGATCAACGAGCGTCTGGTGAACTGGGCCAGCATGCTGGAAGCGGAGACGAAGGGACAGGCCGAGAAAGCCTCCCGCCTGCCCTTCATCTTCCCGCACATCGCCCTCATGCCGGACGCGCACCTGGGCAAGGGGGCCACGGTCGGCTCGGTGATCCCGACGCTGGGGGCGATCATCCCGGCCGCCGTGGGCGTCGACATCGGCTGCGGGATGGCCGCCGTACGGACGCAGTATCACCGCGACGAGCTGAAGCCGGGCCTCGCGAAGCTGCGGACGGCCATCGAGAACGCCGTGCCGCTGAGTGCCGGGTCGTACAACACGAGCGTGACCGGCACGGCGCGCAAGCGGCTCGACGAGCTGGCGGCCAAGGCGGACAAGGCCGGGTTCGAGCCGGGCCGGTTCGCCGGCAACTGGGAGCTGCAGCTGGGCACGCTCGGCTCGGGCAATCACTTCATCGAGGTCACCGCGGACGAGAAGGGCCAGGTCTGGCTCTTCCTGCACTCGGGCTCGCGCGGGGTCGGGAACAAGATCGCGACCTATCACATCAAGGTGGCCCAGGAGGCCGCCAAGCGGTGGTGGATCGACCTGCCCGACCCGGATCTCGCGTACCTGGCCGAGGGCACCGACGAGTTCTGGACCTACATCCGTCAGCTGCGCTGGGCTCAGGACTTCGCGCTGGCCAACCGCGACGAGATGATGGACCGGGTGGTCGACTGTTTCGCCGAGTTCGTGGGCGGCCCGGTGCACGAGCTGGAGCGGGTGCAGTGCCACCACAACTACACGGAGCAGGAGACGCACTTCGGCAAGAAGGTGTGGCTCTCACGCAAGGGTGCGATCAACGCCGAGAAGGGCCGGCCGGGGCTCATCCCGGGGTCGATGGGCGACGCCTCGTACGTGGTGGTCGGCAAGGGCAACCCGGTGGCGCTGAACTCGTCGCCGCACGGGGCGGGCCGTCAGCTGTCGCGGTCGAAGGCGCGCAAGACCTTCACGCGCGAGCAGCTGCGTGAGGCAATGAAGGGCATCGAGTACCGCGACACCGACGCGTTCCTCGACGAGATCCCGGGCGCCTACAAGCCGATCGACGTGGTCATGCAGGACGCGGACGACCTGGTCGAGGTGCGGCACACGCTGCGCCAGATCGTCAACGTCAAGGGCGACTAGCTAGCGCAGGGCCGGGAAGACCGTCGCGGCGATCACCGCTCCGACGGTCGTCCCGGCCACGACTTGCGCGAAGGTGTGCGCTTTCAGCACGAGCCGGGACCATCCGATCAACGGCACCAGGGGCGCGGCGACCAACGCGACCGGCCCGTACACAGCGACAAGCACTGCCACCGTCCCGGCGGCCACCCCGGCATGAATGGACATCTTCCACTGCGCGGTAACGAGCGCGAACACGACCAGACCTGTCGCGCCGGCCGCAAGAAGCGCCAGCAACTGCCATGGCGCGCCGAGCAGCACCAGTGTGGTCGTGCCGACGGCCACCGAGGCGAGCCCGAACAGCAGCGGCCCTCGGCGATGTTCGCGCTCGGGGATGTGATGGTCGGTCAGCCGGCCGCGGCGGACGCCCCGGAAGACGTACGCCATGGGAATGCCCGCCGTGAAAGCCGCCGCGCCTACGCCCCACCAACCACCGACGACGATCAGCAGCACCGCGACCAGCACGCCCGGCGCGAACACCTCGGTCAGCACCCGGGCGAATCCGATCTTGGTCACCCCGGAACGATACGGCCCGTCGTTCAGGTGACACCGGCCGGTGCGCCGAGGCCGCACACTGACCGCATGGGGATCGACCTGGGCAGTGTGGAGTTCTACACGGGGCCGTCCGTGCTCGGCGGGCCGGACGATCTGAACGTGGTGATCCGCGACTTCATCGCGGGCGCGACCGACTCGTTGCTGATCGCGGTGCAGGAACTCGACTCGCGAGCAGTCGCGGAGGCCGTGCTGGCGGCAAAAGCGCGCAAGGTGAGCGTGCAGATCATTCTCGAGGGCGACTATCTGGTCGAGGATCCGCCGCTGGCCGATCCGTGGAGTCTCGCCGGCGACAACGAGCACAACCGGGTGATCCATTCGGCGCTCCTGCGGGCCGGCGTCGACCTGGTCACCGACCTCAACCCCAAGATCTTCCACCAGAAATTCGTCGTACGGGACCCTGGGGCGCCCACCGCGGCGGTGCTCACCGGTTCGACCAACTTCACGCTCACCGACACCGGTAAGAACGACAACGGCAACAACCTCAACCATGTGCTCGTTCTGCACGGCCAGACGGCGGCGTCGCTTTACTTGCGCGAGTTCGAGCGTTTGCGCAGCGGTACGTTCGGCGAGCTCCGCGAACGGCGGGAGCCCAAGCCGCGCGAGTTCCGCCTCGGCCGCATCCGGATCAAGCCGATCTTCGCGCCGCACCAGGGCCCGGAGATGGAGATCATGAAGCAGATGCTCAAGGCCGAGCATCGGGTGGACTTCGCGATGTTCACCTTCGCGCAGTCCTCGGGCATCGACGACACCATGTTCTGGCTGCTGAAAGCGGGCATTCCGGTGCGCGGCGTCCTCGATCGCGGCCAGGGCAGCCAGGCTTGGGCGGCCACGCAACCTCTCAAGACCAAAGGCGCCCTTCTGTACGAGAACACGCCCGGTAACGGAGTGCGCAAGGTGCACCACAAGCTGATGGTCATTGACGAGCGTCTGGTCATCGTGGGCAGCTTCAACTACACCGCGCCGGCGGCGACTCTGAACGACGAGAACATCGTGGTGCTCGGCGACCTGGAGGAAACCGACCCGGCGGCCGAGAAGGCGCAACGCGAACTGGCCGCGTACGTGCTGGCCGAGATCGACCGCATCGTGGCCGATCTGTCCCGGCCGGTCAGCTGACGTCGAGCCGGGCGAACGACACCACTTCGCCGCCACGGACAGTCACCAGCAGCGGTCGCGGGGACGGCTCACCGGTGGTGGTGACGAATTGGTCGAAGCTGACCTCGCAGGTGCCGGCGCGCGTCTTCGCATCGAGGCACTTGACCGGGTTCTTGCGGTAGTCGAAGTAGGTCCGGTTCTCGGCGATGGGCAGCGTGACCTGCGTCGAACTCGGCGCGGGCACGTACTTCTGCGCGCACTTGGGCGAGGAGGCGGCCACGGCGTAGCGCCGGCAGTACTCCGCCCCGGGCAGATAGTCGGTCGGTTCGACGATGGCGACTCGTCCGATGTCGTACGTGAGATAGGCGCCCGCCGTGAACCGGGCATCACCGGTCACGAACCCGGGAACGGCCGGGGCGCCCAGGTTGTCGCCCGAGCGCAACTGAGCGTCGGTGAACGTCACGTCGGCTCGGGTGCCCGCTGCGCCGAACATGACCCGCCCGCTGACCAGTGAAGTCTCGGTCAGCGGACCGCCGAGGACCGGCGAGCCGTCGACGGCGACTGTCGCCTCCCGCTCGTTGGCGACCACCTCGATCCGGTGGGCCGCACCGATCGTCGTGTTCCGCTTCTCGGTGGCGATCACCGTCTCGCGGCCATCGATCGTGCTGCTCAAGCGTACCTCGCCAGGGCACAGCGCGACCTTGTACGCGTCGGCCAGGTAGTCGTAGTTCTCCTGCTCCTTGGTGGCGCGGAACCAGACCGTCGCGCACGACCGGGCGCCGGTCAGCGTCGCGTTGACCGAGACGCTTTGGCTCGGCGGGAAGACTGTGCCGGTGTACGGCGCGCACACCATGTACTTCGCTGTGCGGATGCGCAGTCCGTTGCGGAAGCTGCAAGAGCCGTTCTCGTCGCTGGTCTTGCCGAAGAAGGCGTCGCGCCGCAGCGAGTCGAAGATGCTCGGGCCGGTGGGTGCCGCGGCGGCGGCCGGTTCCGGTGGCGGCGCCGGTTCCGGTCCGGCCGTGAGACGGAAGCCCGCGCCGGCCACGGCGGCGAGAGCGGTGACGGCGGCGGTGGCGATCAGCAGGCGACGACGACGGGGACGACGGTTCTGCCGGGCCGCCGCCTCGGCCTCCTGGCGCAGCGGAGCGGGCAGCGGGGGAGCGCTCGACGCGCCGCTGACCAGCAGGCGGTCGAGCAGTTCGGGCGCCGTCGGGCGGTTGGCCGGGTCTTTCTCGAGCGATGCGGTGACCAGCTCGGCCAGGTACGGCGGCAGGTCGCCGACGCGAGGCGGCTGGGTGAGAATCCGGGCCGCGGTCACCGCCGGGGTGTCGCCACCGAACGGGGTGCGACCATTTCCCGCGTACGCGACCACGCCGCCCCACGCGAAGACATCGACGGCCGGAGTGAGCAGCCGGTCGCTTTCGGGGTCGAGGCGCTCGGGAGCCATGTACGCCAGCGTGCCGACCACGACCTCCGGCCGGGTGTGATAGCTCGTCGGCTCCAGCGGCCGGGCGATGCCGAAGTCGATCACCTTGGGCGTGCCCAGCGCGAACAGCACGTTCCGGGGCTTGAGGTCACGGTGGATCACGCCGGCGCCGTGGATCGCGGCCAGCGCGGCCGCCACACCGACGGCCACACCGTGCAGGCTGCCCCCGCCCAGCGGCCCGTTCTCGGCGACGACCTCGTTCAGGCTCGGCCCGTCGACGTACTCGACAACCAGGTACGGCGTGGCGTGATCGGGGTCGGCGTCGAGCACCTCGGCCGTGCAGAACGGCGGCACCTCGCGAGCCCGGCTCACCTCACTGCGGAACCGGGCGCGGAACTCCTCCTCGTGCGCGTATTCGGGCCGGATGACCTTGACGGCGACCAGCCGCCCGCCCGGCGCCTCGGCCAGGAAGACGGAACCCATGCCGCCCTCGCCGAGCCGCGACAGCGTCCGGTAACGACCGATGTACGCGGGGTCGCCGGGTCGGAGTTGATCTGCCACGGCAGCCAAACCTACCCGGCGGAAACGATTTGCCGCGCGAGGCGGGCGGCGGGAGGCTCTGCGGATGGAACCGCCAGAGATGATCAATGCCGGTGAGCTGGTGCTCAAGCGCTGGGAGCTCGAGTGGGCCCCGGCCGCCGTCGAAGCCATCCAGGAATCGCTGCCTGAGCTGCGGCAATTCCTTCCGTGGGCCACCGACACGTACGGGTTGGAGGAGTCCCGCGAGTACATCGCGCGGTCGCGGGCCGACTGGGACGCCGGCACCCAGTACAACTACGCGATCTTCACCGCGATCGGCGAGCTCGCCGGCTCGATCGGGCTCATGACCCGGATGGGTCCGGGGGTGCTCGAGATCGGCTACTGGACCAGAACGCCGTACGCGGGAAGGGGTTTCATGACCGCGGCGGTGCGGGCGCTCACCCGGGTCGCCCTGACGCTGCCCGGGATCGAGCGGGTGGCGATCAAGCACGACGAGGCGAACAAGGCTTCGGGCGCGGTGGCCATCAAGGCCGGGTTCGCCGAGGCCGCCCGCGAGGACCGCGAGGTCGAGGCGCCGGGGGAGAGCGGCACGACAATCATCCGCATCTATCCGTCGGTTGACTCGTCCCCGCCGGCTACCGCCTGAGAGATTGACGGACTCCGCTGCGACGCATAAGTTTCGAGGAACCTCCGGAAGTTACGGGTACGACATCCATCGATCGTTCCTCGAAGGAGTCCATATGAGAAACGCAGCCCGGGCCGTGGTGGCCGTCCTCGCCACCACGGCAACTCTCAGTTTTGTGGTTCAGCCGGTACAGGCTCATCCGCAGGCCAAGACGCTCCGCTCGGTAGCGCCCCGAGACTTGCGGATCGGCACCGCGGTCGCCGGCGGCGGCCACCACCTCGACCAGCCCTACCCCGACCCGTTCACCTACGACAAGCCCTACCGTCGGGTGCTCGCCAAAGAATTCAACTCGGTCTCGCCCGAGAACCAGATGAAGTGGGAGTTCATCCACCCCGAGCGGAACAAGTACAACTTCGGGCCGGCCGACGCGATCGTCCGCTTCGCGCGCCAGAACGGCCAGGTCGTCCGCGGTCATACCCTGCTGTGGCACAGCCAGAACCCGGCCTGGCTCAACGAGGGCACCTTCACCGACGCGGAGCTGCGCTCGATCCTCAAGAAGCACATCTTCACGGTGGTCGGCCGCTACAAGGGCAAGATCCAGCAATGGGACGTGGCCAACGAGATCTTCAACGAGAACGGCGAGTACCGGCCGGAGAACATCTGGATCACCCGGCTCGGTCCGGGCATCGTGGCCGACGCCTTCCGCTGGGCCCACCAGGCCGACCCCAAGGCGCAGCTGTTCCTGAACGACTACGGCGTCGAGTGGCCGGGAGTCAAGGTCGACGCGTACGAAGCTCTGGCCAAGCAGCTGCTGGCCCAACGGGTGCCGCTGCACGGCTTCGCGTCGCAGGCCCACCTGAGCATGCGTTATGGCGCGCCCGACCAGCTGGCCGGTGTGCTCCAGCGCTTCGACGACCTCGGCCTCAAGACCGCGATCACCGAGCTCGACGTGCGCATGGACCTGCCCGAGGGCGGCGTGCCGACCGCCGAGCAGCTGCAGACGCAGGCCTCGTACTACAAGACCGTGCTCGACGCCTGCCTCGCGGTCGACGACTGCAACTCGTTCACGATCTGGGGCTTCACCGACAAGTACTCGTGGGTGCCGGTCTTCTTCCCGGCCGAAGGCGCCGCCACCGTGATGTGGGAGGACTTCGGCAAGAAGCCGGCCTACTACACCCTGCGCGACACGCTGGCCCGCGCCCGTCGCTGATCACCCCCGCCTGCCCTGGCCCCCCGTTCCCAGGCCAGGGCAGGCGTGCGGGTCAAGCCCTTTCGTCGGCCCGCTTTCTCACCGTGCGGTTCAGGTCCGGCCGTCGAGCACCTTGCGCAGCGCTAGGGTCAGGCCTGCTCGTCGAGCACCTTGCGCAGCGCTAGGGTCAGGCCTGCTCGTCGAGCACCTTGCGCAGGGTCGCCGCGAAATTGTCGGGGTCGCCCTGCTGGCCGTACTCGCCGCCCAGGAAGCCGCCGTGGTGGCTCGGGAACGACGTCGGCTCGACACCGAGGCCGGCGGCCACGCCCTCGCCGCCGCGGTGCGCCAGCTCGTCGACCGATTCCTCACCCACGCCGATCACGATGCGCGTGGAGGCGGCGCGCAGGGCGGCGAAGTCGGGCTCGTAGTGCGTACAGGGAATCAGGTTCTGCGACAGCAACACGTCGTCACGCGAACCGTCGTCCTCGGCGGGCATGCCGAAGTCGGCCGGGCCGGGGCCGGGCTGGTCGATCCAGCCGGCCGGCACCTCGCCCTTGTGGCTGGTGATCAGGATGAACTTCACCATCGCCGGGCCCATGCCCTCGCGCTGATAGAGCTCGGCGATGCCCTTGGTGGCGGCCGAGGCGTTCTCGCGGTCGGGTAGCACGGCCAGCACCGGCGGCTCGTGCGCGACCAGCGTGCGCACCTGCTCGGGGTGGGCGGTGACCAGCGCGAGCGCGTTGACCGCGCCGCCGCTGGAGGCGAAGACGTCGACCGGGCCGCCGCCGACGGCGTCGATGACCCGGCTCAGGTCGTCGGCGTGCTGCTCGGGGGTCGTGGTGGTCTGGCCGGCGGTGAACTTGCTGCGGCCGATGCCCCGCGGGTCGTAGGTGACCACCTTGCGGTCGGCGAAGTGCCCGGCCAGGGTGGTGAAGCCGACCGCGTCCATCGGCGAGCCGACCAGCAGCAGGGTGGGGCCGTCGCCCGGGCGCACGTCGTAGGTGACCTCGGCGCCGTCGGTGGTGAGGGTGTGCGTCTCAGCAGTCATGCCCCTAGGACTTCTGTCTCTTCGCGAACTCATCGGCTCTCGTGGGGAAATTCTCGCGGCTTCCCGAGCCCGGCGGGAGCTACTTCGGTACTGGGTGCGACCCCGACCTTCGTACCGGCTCCGATGCGCTTCTGTATCGGCCGAAAGTCGCAGTCGGCGCTTGCCCGAACCAGTTCCTTGGCCGGATGTGCCG
Organism: Paractinoplanes pyxinae; assembly: GCF_026626335.1. Classification (GTDB taxonomy): domain Bacteria; phylum Actinomycetota; class Actinomycetes; order Mycobacteriales; family Micromonosporaceae; genus Actinoplanes; species Actinoplanes pyxinae. The sequence goes on from NZ_JAPNTZ010000014.1 coordinate 130,807, forward strand.
GTCGGCGGGATCGGCCACTATCGTCACCGGAACTTCAGACGGGAGGGTCACATGACCATGGAGGACGACAACCGGCCGGCGCGGCAGCGGGTCGCCCTGACCGGCATCAGCTCGCGGGCCTGGGAGCATCCGGCCGATCGGGGCGCGCTCACCGCGCTGCGCGAGCTGCGCGGCTTCGACGACGTGGTGCGCGGTCTGTTCGGCATGTGGAACGAGCGGGGGTTCCGCCTGTCGTACCTGGCCGGCGCCATCCGGGTCGACCACCGGCAATACCCGCGGGTGCACGGCCTGTTCGCCGAGGCGGCCGACTCGCTCGACGTGGCCGAGCGGCCTGAGCTCTACGTCAGCCAGCAGCCGATCATCACGAGCAAGGCGATCGGGATGGACAAGCCGTTCATCGTGATCAGCACGGGCGCCGTCGAAAAGCTGGACGACGACGAGCTTCGTACGCTGCTCGGGCGCGAGATCGGCCACGTGCGCAGCGGTCACGCCGTCTACCAGACGATCCTGACGATCCTCACTCGCTGGGTGACGAACGTCAGCTGGCTGCCGGTGGGCGTGATCGCGCTCCGGGCGATCATTGCGGCGATGTACGAGTGGTGGCGCAAGGCGGAGCTGTCGGCCGACCGGGCCGGGCTGCTCGCGGCGCAAGACCCGGCGGCCTCGCTGCGGCTGTTCATGAAGCTGGCCGGCGGCGGCGACCTGTCGCAGATCGACACGGCGGCCTTCCTCGAGCAGGCGGCGGAGTACGAGGGCGGCGGCGACCTGCGCGACAGCATCCACAAGATCGGCATGACCGCTTTCAGCAGCGAGCCGGTTCCGGTGGCCCGCGCCGCCGAGCTGCAGAAGTGGGTCGACTCGGGCGACTACGGCCGCATCCTCGGCGGCGACTACCCGCGCCGTGACGACGACCGGGACGCCTCGGTGACCGCGGACGTGAAGGCGGCCGCGGCCAGCTACCGCGACTCGTTCCATGACTCGCCCGACCCGCTGGTCACCTTCGCCCGGAAGGCCGCGGGCGGGGCGGCCGACCTGGTTGGGTCGGCGGCGCGCGGGGCTCGCAACTGGGCCAACGGCCGCGGCAACAACGGGGACGGCGCCTGACCGTCCGGCGGCGGCGCGGAATCGAGGCCGCGCCGCCGCCGGGGGATCAGGCCTCGTCGTGGGCGGTCATCGTGTCCTGGCGGCCGGGCTCCTCGCGCAGGATCGCCGCGTTCAGCCACTCCTCGGGGATGGCGAAGGCGTCGACCAGGGTGGTGAACTGCGGGCGCAGCTGGCGCAGCAGGTCGTTGACCATGGCCGTGACCGCCTTCGACCGGGCCGGCATCAGGCGCTGATGCTCCAGGTACCAGCCCTTGTTGGCCTCGATCGTGCTCAGGACGTAGAGGTCGGCGACCTTCGAGAGAAGCGCGCGGGCCTCGTCGTCGGCGGTGCGGTCGATGCCGGCCACGAAGGCCTCGAGCACGATCCGGTCGATGTGCGCGCGGGCCGCCTCGAGCACGTGGTCCTGCACGTCGTTGAAGATGTCGAACTGGCGGGCCTTCTTCTGGCCGGCGCCCGCACGCAGCCGCCGGACGGCCCCTTCCAGCAGGTGCTTCTCGCGGTCCTCGAACAAGGCCAGGTGCCAGCCGCGGTCGGTCAGCGCGACCTCCTCGTCGCGGCCGGGCACGGCGTCGATCAAACGCTGGATCAGGCCGCGGGCTGCTGTGCGTTCGAAGACCATCGAGCGCACCTGCTCGGCGACGAAGGTGGCGCGGCCCCAGCCGTCGAGCGAGCCGAACGCGTCCTTGTAGCCGGTGAGCAGGCCCTTGGCGACCAGCTGCAGCAGTACGGTGTTGTCGCCCTCGAACGTCGTGAAGACGTCGGTGTCCGCCTTGAGCCCGGGCAGCCGGTTCTCGGCCAGGTAGCCGGCGCCGCCGCACGCCTCGCGCGCGGCCTGGATGGCCCGGGTGGCGTGCCAGGTCTGGGCCGCCTTGAGGCCGGCGGCGCGTGACTCGAGCTCGCGCTGGCGGTGCTCGTCGACCGGGCCCTCGGCCGTCTGCACCTCGTGCAGCGTGGCCACCAGCTCGTCCTGGGCGAAGTGCAACGCGTACGTGTGGGCCAGGTTGATGCCGAGAATGCGCTGGTGGGCCAGGTAGTCGTTGAGGGCGATCTCGCGGGACTCGCCGGGGGCGGCGAACTGACGGCGCGACTCGCCGTAGCGGACGGCGATGGTGAGCGCGCTCTTGGCGGCGTTGGCAGCCGACCCGCCGACGACCACGCGACCGCGGACCAGGGTGCCCAGCATGGTGAAGAAGCGCCGGACGTCGTTGTCGATCGGGCTGGTGTAGGTGCCGTCGGGCGCCACCTGGCCGTACCGGTCGAGCAGCATGTCGCGCGGCACACTGACGTGGTCGAAAGACAGGCGGCCGTTGTCGACGCCGAGCAGGCCGGCTTTGTGGCCGTCGTCGCCGATCGTCACGCCGGGCAGCGGGTTGCCTTCGTCGTCGCGGATCGGAACCAGCCAGGCGTGTACGCCGTAACGCTTGCCGCCGGTGATGAGCTGCGCGAAGACGACGGCCAGGCGCCCGTCGCGGGCGGCATTGCCGATGTAGTCCTTACGCGCGGCCTCGTGCGGGGTGTGCAGGTCGAATGTCTGAGTCGACGGGTCGTACGTGCACGTTGTGCGCAGTTGTTGCACGTCCGAGCCGTGGCCGGTCTCGGTCATCGCGAAGCAGCCGAGCAGGTCGGCCGAGATGATGTCGCGCAGGTAGCGGTCGTGGTGGTGCTTGGTGCCGAGCGCGGTCACGGCGCCGCCGAACAGGCCCCATTGCACGCCTGCCTTCACCATCAACGACAGGTCGATCTGGGCCAGCATCTCCGCCGCGACCACCGAGCCTCCGGGGTCGGACTGCCCGCCGTACTCGATCGGGAAGCCGGCCGCGACGCCCGGGTCGGACGGAAGCTGCCGCAGCAGCCGGGTGACGCGTTCGCGCGCCTCGTCGATGGTCTCGCCGGGCACTGCCACGAACTTGTCACCGGCGAGTTCGGCGCGGGCCGCCTTGCGGACGTGCGCCCACCGGCCATCGAGCACTTCTTGCAGACGCGAGCTGAGCATGTCGCCCTCCACCCTTTGTTACTGACGAGTAGCAACCATACCCCGCGAGTCTGGGAGTCAACCGTCAGTCATCGGCCTGCGCCTCGGCCATCGAGCGGGGCGCCGGCACATCGGTGAAGCGGAGGTTGCCGGCCGGCACCATCCACGTCATGACCTGCACGGCCAGGCGGCCCGCGCGCACCGCCGGGTCGGCGTTGCTGAGTTCGCGGGCCGTCTCGGGGTCGGTCGCCATCACCGAGATGCCGCGCAGCCGCTCGTCGTCCTGGCCGACGAGCGGGCCGCCGCCGATCAGATAGCCGCGGTCGCGCAGATCCGCGCGGAAGGCGAGGTGGGCGTCCTGCAGCGCGTCGGCCTCGGCCTCGCTCAACTCCGGCGCGTCCGGCGGCCGCACCAACAACACGAGCGTGTGCTGATCGAACCTCATGCGCGCAGCCTACGAGCATTCCGTGCAGGCTAGGCGTACATGAGGTGCAGCATCATGCCCGCTTCGGCGTGGGGCAGGTTGTGGCAGTGGTTGGCCCACATGCCCGGGTTGTCGGCGCGGAACGCCACCTCCCACACCTCGCCGGGGCGGACGTCGAACGAGTCCAGCCACAGCGCACTTCCGGTCGGCGCCTTGCCGTTACGCGCGAGAACGAGCACATGATGGCCGTGCAGATGCCAAGGATGAACGACCAATGAGCGGTTGACGATGGTCAGCCTGACGACTTCGTCGCGATGGACGACCTGGGTCGGGATGTCGGGATCGGCGGCGCCGTTGACCGTATGCGCGTATCGGGGCAGCAAACCGCGCAGGTCGAGGCCACGATCGAGCACCAAAGTGAGCGAACGGTCAATGTGCGACCAAGGTGCGCGTGAATGAGCGCCATAAGTGAGCGGATCGAACACCGGCCACGCGCCCGGCGTCGGCGGCACCGGGCCAGTCGAGTGGACGAGACGCCCGTCGACGAACAGCGCGGCCGGAGCTCCGGTGAGCACATCGAACCGGCCGCCGGCGGGAATCAGCAGAGCGGTGTTCTCCAGCGGGGTGGGGCCGTCCAACTTCACGCCGTCGATGGCGACGACCCGGAACGGTGCCCCGGCGACCGCGTATCGATGGGTGGTGCTATCCGTATTGATCAGCCGCAGGCGCACGGGCGTGCCCGCAGCGAGCTGGGCGGTCGTGGGCTCGGGCAGCAGCCGGCCACCGAGCGTATGAAGGGGCACGGTGACGTCCGCGCATGACCCGTTCGGGACTGCGCATTCGTTGTCGCCAGTGGTCGCTGCGCCCGGCGCCGGGCGGACCACCAGAACCCCGTACAAGCCCATGCGGACGCCGATGTCGGAGGCGGAATGCGTGTGGTACCAGTAGGTCCCAGCTTGATCAGCCTTGAACCGGTAGACGAACTGCCCGCCGGGCAGCACAACATCCTGGGTGACGCCGGGCACGCCGTCCTGATCGTTCGGGACGTCGTAGCCGTGCCAGTGCAGCGTGACGCCACGATCGATATCCCGGTTGCGCAAGGTCACCTCAAGGGTGTCGCCCACCGTGACCGCAATCTCGGGGCCGGGCACCTGGCCGTTAAACGCCCAAGCGCCGTCGATCGTCCCGGCCGTCAGGGTCAAACGTTTCGTCGGCCCGTTCACAGCCTGACGCGACGTGGTCGTTGTTGCGGCCGCCACCGGCACATGGCGGTGCGGTGGCTCAGGGGAGGCGGTCGCAATCACGGCGAAGCCGGTGCCGGCCACGAGTGCGACAACGGCCACCGCCACGCTCGGACGCGATGTCCGCCGATGCAGCAAACGCCACGTCACCGCAGTGGCCGCGGCAATCCCGGCCACCGTGAGTAATGCCGCCGCCGCCGAAACGGGATAGCCGTGCAGAACCGTGACCAGCACCGCCCCGGTCGCCGCAAATCCGGCGAAAAAGAGCGCCACCGGCGTACGCCGGACACCGACCACAACCGCCGCCAGCGACAGAGGCGCGGCGATCACAACCTTCTCCGCCGCGAACCACCAACCGGCCCGGGCCAGCGCGACCGTGGTGGCCGCCCGGGCGAGGGTGGCGACCAGCGCCAGGGCGGCCAACCCGGTGGCGATCCGCCGTCGCCCGGCGACCGCAGTCCCTCCGGCCCCGAGCCACCCCGCGGCCGCCAGCACCGCGATCACCAGGTCGGCGGCGATGATCGAACCCGTGGTCATGTCGGCTCAGCCGCTCCGAGAGAGCCGGCCGGCGCCGGTTCCGAAGCGTCGGTCGAGGCCGGCTCCTGAACGCCCGACGACGCCAGGCGGCTTGCCCCGCGGACGACTCCGACCACCACGTGCACGGCGATGATCCCGTTCACGGCGTGCAGCCCACCGAAGATCAGGCCGACCACCGTGCTGCCGCCCGTCTCGTCGGCGAAGGCGTCCGGCAGCGCGGCCAGCAACGCCTGCAGCAGGGTCAGCCCGAGCGGCAGGATCGCCATCCCGATCAACTTCCCGGGCGCCTTGGCCAGCACAGCGAACAAGGTTGTGAGCAACACCAGCGCCGGGATCACGGCCATGCCGGTGAGGCTGTGCAACACGTACGCACTGTCGCTCGAAGGTTCGGTGAACGCGCCGACAGCCGCGAACACGAACTGAACGGCGAACACGACAAGCGTGATCGTGCTGACGACAACGAACGCCCGGCGCATCACGGCCTCCCGGAGGGGACGAGCGTCTGCGCTACATGCTCGGTGGCCGCCATCGCGCCGTACGCCAGCAGTCGTACAAGATCGGTGTCGGACGGATGCGTAAGCCGCCACAATGCGACATCGCCCGGACTGATCGCGGCCGGCGCGAACGCGGCCAGCAGCCCGATCCGGGCGCCCACCCGGTCACGGCCCGGCAGCTCGCGGACGAGGTCGGTGGCCCACTCGCCGGGCCGGTCCGGGTGCCGCCCGTCCTCCCAGCTCACGGTGGCCACGACGGTTTCGCGTGCAGCTTCGCTCAAGAGCGCACCACCGCGCTCGGCGGCTGTCCGCAACGACGCATAGGCCACGCCCACCGGGCTGTCACCGGCCCAAGCCGGCGGTTCCGCACCCGGGTCGTCAAGAAGCGCCAGGCTCCGGCCAGGTTCCTTCGGCTCTCGCACAGTCCGCGCATAGAACCGGCCGCCGGCCGACCGCACCGCCGGGAACCGCTGCAGGCCGCCCGGCAGCAGGTCCGGGGCGAGCAGCGCCGACACCATCCGGTTGATGAAGTGGAACGCCAGCAGGGTGCCGGTGATCTCCGGGCAGTACGGGCTCGACCACCTCGACGCCCGCGGACTGCGGCTGTCCGCCGCCCACCGGGCGAGCGTCGCGTGCCGCGGTCTCGGCGGCGGATCGCCGCGAGCGATCACTTCGGCCAGTTCGTGCTCGCTGAGCGCATGCAACAACGTCACATGCGCGTCCGTGCAGAACGAGCAGCGATTCGTGCGCGAAACGACAGCTGCGATCAGTTCGCGCTCAACCCGGGAAGCGCCGCCGGCGAGTAGCGCCTCGCGCATCAACGCCCAGGTCGCGGTCAGAATCTCTGGTTCGGCCGAGAGGGCCTGGAAGGTGGGCAACGGTCCGAGCAAGTCTTCGCGCAATTGTCCGTAGACGTGCGCGGTGCGGCCGGTCGCCGCCTTGGCCATCGAGGGTGTGAAGAAGCGGTATGTCATGGCATCCGATGCTCGGCCCGACGCCCCGCGAAAGCGTCCTGCCTCAGTAGACACTTCCCGATCACCCGATACCGCGGCCGTAGTACGCGACTTCTACCGCGCCGGAGGGACGCCTCAGGACCATTCGCCGTCCTAGAGTGCGAAACGTGCTCTACCTACTCGGCGGCGTCGTGCTCGGCGGTTTCCTGCTGGCCAACGCCGCGATCGCGCCCGACGCCGGCCCGGTGGGAGCGATAGACGTCGCTCTCGTTCTGGTCATGGCGGCGGCGTTGGCCGTTTGCCGTCATTTTCCGGTGTCATCGCTCATCGTGGTGACCGCGAGCATGCTGACCCTGCACGTGCGCGTGCACGCCGGGGTGTCGGCTGCCTTCGCCGTGCTGGCGACCGTCTACATTGCCGCCTGGCGTGGCTATCGGGCAGCCGCCGCGGTGACCAGCCTCGTCTTCCTCGGCGGCTTTCTCGCGTACGACGTGTCAGTCGCCCCCGAAGGCCAGCCCGGCCAGCAGATCGTCGAGCGTACGACGCTGCTTCTGGGTTGGTTCGTGGCCGCCAACGTGGCGGGGCTGGTCGCCCGGCAGCGGCGCGCCTACCTGGAGCAGGTCGAGCAGCGAGCGGTCGACGCCGAACGCACCCGCGAGGAAGTCGCACTGCGCCGGGCGGGGGAGGAGCGCCTGCGGATTGCGCGCGACTTGCACGATTCGCTCACTCACAGCATCTCCGTCATCAAGGTGCAGGCCGGAATCGCTGTGCATCTTGCGCGCAAGCGTGGCGAGGAACCGCCGGGTGCGCTGCTGGCGATCCAGGAGGCCGGTGGCGCCGCCATGCGCGAGCTGCGCGAAACGCTCGAGGTGTTGCGATCGCCGACCGAGCTGAGCCGAGCCGGGCTCGAGCGGGTCGAAGAACTCGCCGAACGAACCCGGGCGGCCGGGGTGCCGGTGCAGCTGACGGTCACCGGCGGGCCGGCGGAACTGCCGGCCGAGGTGGATCAGGCCGGCTACCGCGTCGTGCAGGAGGCGCTCACCAACATCGCCCGCCACGCCGGTCCGGCCAGCGCCGAGGTGCACGTGGAGTACGCGCCGGCCCGGCTGACCGTCTCGGTGCTCGACGACGGTGAGGCGTCGGCCGACCGGCCGGTGACGCCCGGCGTCGGTTTGCGCGGCATGCGCGAGCGGGTCACCGGCCTGGGTGGCACGCTGCAAGCCACCCACCGCGACGGCGGCGGCTTCTCAGTACGCGCGACCTTCCCCCTGGACGGCGCCGCATGAACAGAACGTTGGCGCACGTGGACGGCGCCGCGTGAACAAAACGATGGCGCACGTGGACGGCGCCGCATGATCCGGGTGTTGCTCGCGGACGACCAGGCGCTGATGCGGGCCGGTTTCCGGGCTCTGCTCGACGCCGAGGACGACCTGGAGGTGGTGGGCGAGGCCTCCGACGGCGCCGGCGCGGTCGACCTCGCGCGGCAGCTCGAGCCGGACGTCGTGCTGATGGACGTGCAGATGCCGGGCCTCGATGGGATCGAGGCGACCGGGCGCATCGCAGCCGACCCGGCGCTGACCGGCGTACGCGTTCTGATGCTGACGAACTACGGCCTGGACGAGTACGTCTTCGCCGCCCTGCGCGCCGGTGCCAGCGGCTTCCTGCTCAAGGACGCCGACCCGGCCGACCTGCTGCAGGCGGTGACCGTCGTCGCCCGCGGCGACGCGCTGCTCGCCCCGGCAGTGACCCGCACCCTGATCAGCGAGTTTGCCTCCAGCCACCCGCCGGCTCACCCCACGGCCGGGCGGGACGTGCTGACCGCCCGCGAGCAGGAGGTCGTCGAGCTGGTGGCGCGCGGCCTGAGCAACGACGAGATCGCCGCTCACATGGTGATCAGCCCGCTGACCGCCAAGACCCACGTCAACCGGGCGATGACCAAGCTGCACTGCCGCGACCGGGCTCAGCTGGTGGTCTGGGCCTACGAGTCGGGGCTGGTCACGCCCCGGCGGCGCTAGCTCTCCCAGTCCAGCTGATGCTCGGGGACGCCCACCCGGCGCCCCCACTCGACCGCGGCCACGTACGTGTCGCGGTCGTCCGGCCCGTACCGGAAGACCTTGCCGGCGTAGACGACGACGTGGTCGTCACCGTCCTGGAAGTCGGCGTACCAACCGCCCTCCGGGTCGAGCGACCCGGCGAGCGCGGACGCCACCGCCTCGCCGTCGTCGGCCTCGAAGTCGATGATCGTCCAGAACCGGGGCTGGCCCGGCCCGGCCGAGTTGCCCTGGTCGACGCGGAAGACCTTGACGATTCGCGTGCCCGGCGGCGCGAACTCAGCGCCGGGCCGCAGCCCGTCGGCGATCATGCGGCCGTGAACCGTCACGCGACGAGGGCCCAGTGGTCCCGGCGGTGGCTGGGACGGGCGGCGTACAGCTCTTCGACCAGGCGGCGGGCCCAACGCATGCGGGGGACCGCGACGTCGGGGTGGTCGCCGTACTCACCGGCGACGTCGGCCGCGCAGCCGCGCACGCCGTGGTGGTTACGCACAGCTATGCGGATCGCGTCGTCGACCGCGTCGAACGAGGGGCGGCTGCCGGTGGCGAGCGGGCTCGTGAACAGGGCCTCGGCGCGAGCGGCGGTCAGAAAAGTCTTCATCGTCATCTCCTCCTCGGTGGTAGGACCAACGAGACGTCGGTAACTCATCGCTCAAGTTAGTCCTGGGGTACGACAAGTTTTAGGCCGCAGCCGCGTCGGAGCCAGACCGTCACTTTGCGTAGCCATGATGGGCGTGCCTCGACACCTCTGGAAACACGCCACCGGACGGGCACACCAACCTGACCGGACGGACGGCTGTCGTACGGCGTTCGATGGTTTACGCGCAGGTCGTCGCCATGATCCTGTACGAGGGCTGTGTGATCACGACCCGTGGCGGAGGCCCATCCCATGACTGCGACAACCGCTGCGGCCGATCCCACGGCCGTGCCGATACCGGCGGCCAAGCCGCCCCGCAACCGCTACATCGACACGCTGCGTGCACTCGCCATCGTCCGCGTCGTCGTCTACCACGCGTTCGGCTGGGCCTGGCTGACCTACGTGCTGCCGGCCATGGGCGTCATGTTCGCGATCGCCGGCTCGCTGATGGCCGCCTCGCTGGCCAAGGGCGGCGCGCGCAAGGCCGTCTGGTCGCGCATCCGCCGCCTGCTGCCCGCGCTCTGGACGTTCGCCGCCGTGGCGCTGCCGCTCATGTTCTGGCACGGCTGGTCGACCAGCGACCCCGACCACCCGCTCCACAAGCTGAACCTGATCTTCTGGCTGTTCCCGCTCGAGGACCCGCCGGGCAGCTCGTGGGGCGAGCCGTTCTGGGAGGTGCTCTGGTACCTCCGGGCGTACCTGATCTTCGTCCTGGTCTCGCCGATCCTGTACTTCGCGTACAAGAAGCTCGGCTGGGTCGTTCTGGTCCTGCCGCTGGCCGCCCTGGCCGCGCTGCACCTGACCGGGTTCCGGCTGCCCGACCCGATCGACGGCATCATGTGGGACTTCGTCACGTACGCCGCGTGCTGGATCGCCGGCTTCGCTCACCGCGATGGCCGTTTGCACAAGTTGCCGGTGTTCGTTTGGGCGTCGGTGACGGCCGTCATCGGCGGCATCGGCCTGTACTGGCTGTTCACGCACCCGACGGCGTGGGGCTTCGACCTCAATGAAGAGCCGATTGCGCGCACGATGTGGTCACTTGCGTTCGTTCTGATCGTTCTGCGCTTCCGGCCGACGCTCGCGGTGCTCGACAAGGCCAACTACAAGTGGCTGTCCGAGTCGGTGCGGGTCATCAACGCCCGCGCCATCACGATCTACCTCTGGCACTTCCCGCTGATCACGCTGGGCGCGCTGGTGCTCGAGCACTACCAGGTGCCGTGGGCGACGTTCCAGTACATCGTGTGGATGCTCGTGCTCGAGACGGCCATGGTGCTGGTCGCGGTGCTGCTGTTCGGCTGGGTCGAGGACGTGTCGGCCAAGCGCAAGGCGTCCCTGTGGCCGGCTGCTTCGCCGGCTCTGGCCGGTGCGGGCGCCCCGGCAGTGGCGGTTGCCGGCGCTTCGGTCACCCCGGCTGCGTCGGTCGCGGTTTCCCCGCGTACGGCGGAAAACCCGGCCGCCGGTCGGTCGGTGAACCCGGGCTACGGAGCCGGCGTGAGCGTCGACTTCCACAGCGCGGCCGCGCCACCCGCCGAGCCGGCGGCGCCGCGCAGCGGAACTGTGTACGGAAGCCGGGCCAGCGGGGCTGCCCGCGTGCCCGGCTCCGATCCGGAGAACCCGCCCCGCTAGCCCTTGATGCCGTTGACCGGTGGCACCGTGAGCGTCCGCTTCTTCGCGGTGCCGCCGAGCACAATCTTGCGCAGTGCGGTGTTGTTCGTTGCGCTCAATTCGCTCAGTTTGCCGGCCGGGTTGGCCTTCACCTGGATGTAGTACGTGCCGTTGGGCAGGCCGGTGATGTCGAACGACTGCCCCGGCCGGTCCTGCGTGTAGGTGTCGCCGTTTCCGATGTCGAGCACCTCGCGCACGCCGACCGAGTTCTCCAGGCCGCACGACGTCTCGAGATCGGTGTTCAGCGGCCGCCACTTGGCGAGCGGGATCGTGTAGTCCACCTGGTCGGTGTTGGCCAGGCAGAACGCTTCCTTGCCGCTACGCACCGCCAGCTTCTGATCCGACCGCAGCAGGTTGTACTGCGCGAAGTCGGTGAAGTGCCAGTGCTGGTGCCCGGCCCTCGCGTCCCACTCCATCGTGCCGGCCGGGGCGGCGCCGACCTGGTTGCCCTGGGCGTCGAAGAAGTACTGGTACGCGTCCATCAGGCCCTGGCCGCTGCGGCGGAAACCGTCGACCAGCAGCGGCGAGTTGCCCGCGTTCCACACCGTCGCACCGAAGTTGACGTACCACTTGTTCTTGGCGCCCTGCGAGATCGAGATACCCCACGCGGGCAGCGAGCGCAGGTCCGGCTTCGGTCCGTTGGCCGGCGCCTTCGCGGCGGCGGGCCGCTTGGCCGCGACCCGGTACTCCGGCCGGTAATCGGACACCTGTGGCCCATGATGTGCGTGGTCCTGCTCGTTCGTGAGCGATTTCTCGCTGAACTCGCCCTTCTTGACGGTCAGATTGAGCGATACGGACGCGTCCTTGAGCGCGATGCCGAACGCCTTCCGGTACGCCTCGTTCACCGTGACGCCGACCGTGTACTTGCCGACGGGCAGGTCGAACAGCTTGCCGGTCGGAGGCGCGTCCTCGGTCGAGGCGGCCCATCCGGCCTGGATGCCCCACACCGACCCGAGAGTGAACGGGTTTCCCTCATTGCACATGAGCGGATACGGCGTCTGCGCCGGCGCGTCCGGGCGGGTGCGCACCGAGTCGTACGTGTTCGGACAGAAGTTGGTCGTGTAGAGCCGGATCACCTTGCCCTTGGCGTCCTTGATCGTGACGGTCGAGAAGCGCTTGAGCCCGGACATGTCCGGGACGTTGGCGGCCGGCAGCCGCTTGTTGCCGCTCTTGCTGACCGCCTCGGCGATGATCGGCTCCGCGTACGACTTGCGCTTCGCGCGCACCTGGATCGGTTCCTGCCCGGCGACGACGTTCAGGCCGAGGTCGAGGCTGACCGCGAATTGATCGCCGGCGTCGTATCGCTCAGCCGTGACGTTCTTGCCGGCCGCCATCAACCGCGGCCCGGCCGGCGCCGCGGCCGCATCCGCGACCTGGATCCCCACCACGGCCAGCGTCGCGGGCATGACTCCCGCCAGCGCCGCCAGCCCCCACCTTCGAGCTCGACTCACGATCGTTCCCCCATTGGCCCGTACGAAATGAATGTGGGCCTATGAGATCGGGTGACCTGTGAGCTAGCTGTGAGCCCGGCCCCGACGAGGGTCGAATCAGCCATGTCTTGTCGGCGATCCGACCGTCTGAGCGGGCGAGACGGCGACGAGAGCCGACCGACAGTGGATCGAGAGCCGACTTTCCCATACTCGGTGCACCACAAGATCTATGCCGGAAATGGAGCAGTCAGTTGAGCCGACGCAAGGTGCTCGCCGCCCTCACGTCCGTCCTGACCGCGGTCGCGCTGGTGCCCGCCGCGACCGCACAGGCGAACCCGAACGACGAGTGGATCCGTCTCGTCAACGACTGGGGGTTCTCTCTGACCTCCCTCGATGAGGGCAACGGAACCCGAGCCGTCCAGGGCATCGAGATTCCCGTCCCCGGAACACAACCGTCGTACATGCAAGCCTGGAAGAAGGTGTCCGATGGTGGCTTGTTCCGGTTCCGAAGCGCCAGAACCAAGCACCAGTACGCGCTCACGGTGAACAGCGGAGTGGACTGGGTGAACAAACCGGTCAACGTCTACACCGACACGCCGGGCGACCCCGACCAGATCTGGCGGGCGATCCCGATCCCCGGAACCGCCCGGTACGAGCTCAAGAACCCGGCCAGCGGCAAGTGCCTCGGCTCCCCGGGGGACGTCCATGACAGCGGCGACCCGCTCTATGTCCTGGCGTGCAACAAGAACATGAAGAGCCAGCGCTGGTGGTTCAAGACCGACGGCTGATGCGCCTGTGCCTATGGGGCCGGCGCCTCCGGGGCCGGCGCAACGATTGGTCTCAGCGGGCCGCGACCGCCGGGGCTTCGGCGCGCTGGATCAGGCGTACGACATAAAGCAGCAGGAGGGCGAGCACCACTTCGATGCCTAGCCCGGTGCCGACGCCTCCAGCTTCGAGCAGCGAGAAGTTGTCGAAGTGGGTCACGTGGAACAAGAAGTGTGTCGCCACGTACACCAGATAGCCAACCAGCGACGTCAGGGCGACCTTGTTGTCGAGGGTCACGGCGGCGATGTAGAGGGTGGCGCAAAGCGCCAGGCCGAGGCCGCCGACGTCGGAGACCAGGTGCTGGTTGTACGGCGGGTCGAGCTCGACGGTCGGGAAGTTGTCGTAGAACGAGCGGGAGAACACGTACTGCCACAAGCTGACGAACGTTTGCAGGCCGGCCAACGTGAACAGGCCGCCGCGCAGCCACTTCTTCATGGTGTGCACGGTGGTGTCGGAAGATCCAGTAGTCATGCCTGAAGGACTATCGGCGGCCGCTATTCGTGACAGCTACCGCTTCCGAGCGCGCCGCGTGAGCACGAGGACGGCGGCCAGGGCGACTCCGATCAGGGCGACGGCGCCTGCCACGACGGCGATGTAGTTGAAACGCGGCTGGTCGTCCGGCGCGGCAACCACGGTCGGTTGCGGGCTGGCAGGTGCGGCTTCCGACGGCCCTGCGCCGGAGGACGGCGATGTTGCGGGGGAGGGCGACGGGGTCGCCGCCGGGCGGTCGGGCAAGGGATAGCGGAGGATGACCGGCGGTGTGCCGTCGCCGGACGACTCGGAGACGGTCAGCAGCGAGCGGCCGTCGGCGCTGTAGGTGACGGACTCGCCCTGCGGCTCGTCAGGCAGGGCGATCTGCTTGGGCTTTCCGGTGGTCAAAGCCTTGATCACATCGCCGTCCGGTACGTCGTACTCGAACGCGTCGGCGTAGGTGCGCAGGACGACGTGGCGCCCTTCGGGCGAGGTGGCGCCGCCGGTGACGACCGCCCGGCCCAGGAACGAGAACGGGTTGCTCGTGCTGGTCAACGGAACGGTCACCTCGCCCGCCTTGCGCATCGGGGTGGTGCCGCCGCGCTTCAACGCTCCGGCCGGCTCGTACAGGCCGGCCGTCCCGCCGCTCTTGGTGACGATGACCGGCGCGCCATCGGGCGCGATCAGCACGGCCTCGGCGTCGTGAGCGCCGTCCGGATATGTCAACCGGTAGAGGGTCGGTGTCTTGGCGCCCGGAGCCAGCCTCCACAGCGCGACCGTGCTGCGGCTCTCGCTGTTGTCGCCGATGTCGGCCACCCACAGCGTGCCGTCGGCCGCGCGGCCCAGGTCTTCCGTGTCGCGCGGCCGCGTCGGGTAACGCACAGTTTTCGTCACCTTGCACGAGCCGTTGAGGAAGAAGATCCGTCGCCGGTCGGCGAAGTCGGAACCGTCGTTGACGACCACAAAACCGTCGCCCACGGCCACCAGACCTGACAGTTCGTCCAACCGTTGGTCGCGAATCGTGCACACTCGCGCAGGATCGGCCATGGCGAAGGCCGGCGGCGGCGCAACCAGCGCCATGATGGTCGTCGCAAGGACAAGGACTGTTGTGCGCACGATGACCGATTTAACATCCTGGTCATGAGTCGCCCGACCATTTACGACGTGGCGCGCGAGGCGGGAGTGGCCGCCTCGACGGTTTCGCGTGCCTACGCGCGGCCGGGGCGGGTCAACGCGGACACCGCGCGGCGGATCTTCGAGGCGGCCGAAAAGCTCGGATACCGTACGGCGAACGCTCTTCAACCGCGTGCGGGCGCCGTGCAACACGCGATCGCGCTGGTGGTCGCCGACGTCACGAACCCGTTCTACGGCGACATCATCAAGGGCGCCTACGAGGCCGCGCGCGAGGCGGGCTATCAGCTGATCCTGTCGCACACCAACGAGTCTCCCAAGGTCGAGCGACAAACGATCGAGCAGGAGCTGGCCCAGGTCGACGGGGTGGTCATCGCCAGCTCGCGGATGACCGATTCGGCGCTGCGCATGGTGGCCAAGCAGAAGGCGGTCGTGCTGCTCAACCGGATCATCCCGGAGGCCAACTGTGTGCTCAACGACGCCGAACGCGGGATCCGGCGGGCCGTCGAGCATCTGGCCTCGCTCGGGCACGACAAGGTCACGTACGTGGCCGGCCCCGAGACGAGCTGGTCGGACGGCGTCCGATGGCGCGCACTGCGCCAGGCCGCGTCGGAGCTCGGCCTCGAAGCGCGCCGGATCGGACCGTACGAGCCGACGGTCCTCGCCGGTCTGAGCGCGGCGCTGCGCGTGGTCGAGACCGACGCCACGGCCGTGCAGGCGTACAACGATCAGCTCGCGATCGGCATCGTCAAAGGCCTTTCGCGGCTGGGCGTGACCGTTCCCGATCAGGTCAGCGTGGTCGGCTTCGACAACATCATCTTTGACGAGCTGGTCGAGCCGCAGCTGACCACGATCGCGTCGCCGCTCTACCGCATGGGGTTCACGGGCGTGCAGAACTGCATCGCAGTCGCCCAGGGGGCCAAGCCGAGCGGGCGGCCCCTTGTGCTGCCCGTCCGGCTGGTGGTGCGTGGCTCGACCGCTCAAGTACGACGGTTGAGCGTCCGGCCACGTTGAGCGTTTGTTGAGCGTTCTGCGCGTTCGCTCAAAGTGGTGCGCGTTCGCTCAGTTTCAGCGGCCGGTCAGCCGGAACAGCACTTCGCCGGCCCGGGGGACGACCATGGTGTCCGGGTCGGCCGTGAACGCCGCGATGTCGATGGTCGCCGGGTCGCGATAGCCGAGGTTGACCGCGCGGCACACCTCCTCGGGGATGCCGGTCGCCAGCGTCACCTGAACGCGCAGCTTCTCCACGCCGGTTTCGGGGTCGTACGTGCCGGCTCCGCGCAGATGTGTCGAGTGCGCGAGAACGCCCCAGTGGATGTGCTCGAACCTGTCCCACTGCTTCACGAAGTAGTCGCGGCAGTGATAGCCGATCTCGTGGATCTGCGGGTGGCTGGTCGCGATCTCGGTGATGTGCGGCGCGTACAGAATGACCTCGCCGCCGTCGGCCACCACCGGCTCGACCTTGTAGAAGCCCTTGGCGCCGGTCCAGATCTCGTCGTACATCGCCGGAACGATCGAGAGCACCCGGTTGACGGGCCTATCCAGGTATGTCACGTGGGTGGCCGCGCTGATCTCGGCGGCGCTGGCCCACGACGCGATGCAGTCGCCGAACGAGATCGAGTGCAGCGCGCTGCTGCGGTCGCCCTCGGCCAGCCCCGGCACGTCGGGGTCGTCGGCCGTCTCCGCGGTGACGACACAGAACGCGTACGTCTCGGCCGGGATCAAGGCGGCGCCGTCATTGATCAGGGCCCGTACGGGCGTGAGTCCCGTCGTCCCGATGATCTCGGCCGAGGTGATGAGCGCGCCCAGCCAGTGCGACACGTCGATGATCTGCTGCCCGGCCACACCCGGGAAGAAGTACTTGTTGCCGCCCGACATGCCGACAACTTCATGCGGCAGCACGGGCCCGACAACAATCGCCACATCGTGTTCGACGACTGCGCGATTGAGCAGAACCGGAACATCACCGTGCATCCGGCCGTCCGAAAGTTGCTCGATCCGCTCACTCGGAATCGTTCCGAGGTTGGCAAACGTCGACGGCTTCCACCACTCGTGGTTGATCACCTCGGTGTCCGGATAGACGCCGACGTGCTCAGCCAAAGCCTCGTCCGACATCGCGCCGTGCGTTCCCAGCGCGATCACCACGGTCAGCCGGGACACCCGCCCGTGCAGCGCCTTGTGCACAGCTTCGACGAGCAGGGGCAGCGGGCAGGTGCGCGTCGCGTCCGGCACGAGCAGGCATACGCTCCGCCCGTCGAGGTCGAGCCCGGCCAGCTGTGCCCCCACGAACTCGCGTACCTCGGCCTCACCGAGAATCCGGTCGGCGCCACCCACCCGGGCGGCCGGCCCGGTCACCACAGCAGTCATTCCTCGATCCTGCCTGCCAGCGCCCGCCGGGCCCACTCGAACGACATACGATGCGACTCGAGTTTCGAATCCACGCTCGGCTCGTCCACCTCGATCATGAAGTCGCCGTCGTAGGACGCCGGGATGGCCTCGAGCACGGCGTCGAAGTCGACCACGCCCAGCCCCGGCTCGGCCCAGAGCCGCTTCGACGCCGTCTTTTCCCGGTACGAGCCACCGGCCTTGCCGCTGCCGGTGCCCTCGCTGCCCTGCGCGTCACCGCTGTCTTCCTGCGCTTCTTCGCCGTCTGCACCGCCGGCCAGATAGTCGGGGAACACGTCCTTGATGTGGATGCCGCCGAGGCGGTCGGCGTAGCGCCGGATGAACGGCGCCGGGTCGATGCCGGCCCAGCGCAGGTGCCCGGTGTCCGGCCCGAAACCGATCACGTCGGGACCGAGGTCGTCGAGCAGCCGGGTGATCTCGTGCTCGGTCTCGAAGACGCCGCCGACGTGCGAGTGGTGCAACGGCCGCAGACCCTCGGCGGCCAGCGCCCGGCACACCGCGCCGCACATGTCGATCGCCTGGCTCAGGCGGCCCTCGTCGAACGCCGCCCCGACAGCGGGTTGTTCGATGCGTGCAGGAACGCTCATCGACGACACCATCGTGCGATCGAGGCCGAGCGCGACCTGCGTGGCCGCGAACCGCTTGGCCTTCTCCACCTCGTCGCCGACCTTGACCGTGTCGTCGAACGGCGAGTTGAACAGGCTGAGCGACGGCGACAACCCGTACCGGCCGATCCACGCCCGGTACTCGTCGGCCGTCATGTCCTCGGGAACGTCCGCCTTGACCGCGGTGAACCCGATCGCATGGAAGTCGCCGAACGCTTCGTCGAGCACCTCCCGCGTCTTGCCGGCCGTGGCCCAGTAGGGGATGGGATTCGCGGCGATCCTGCTCATGTGAGTTTCACCGGCTTTCCGGTTCGGGCCGACTCGTACGCGCCGGTGATGACCGCTATGGATTGGCGGTTCGTCTCCAGGTCGACCCGGAGGCGGGCGGTGCCGGCCAGGGCATCGAGGAAGTTGAGGTATTGCAGGCGGTGAGCGTCGGACAGCTGGCCCGGGTTGCTGCTGGCCGTGTCCGCACCGCCGCCCGACGTGACCTGGGTCGTGCCCATCAGCCGCTCCTCGATGTCCTGTCCGACCGGCGTCGAGTGGAAGAAGGCGAGCTGGTCGTTGTCGATGACCGCCGAGCCGCGGTCGCCGTGCACCTGCAGGCGGGCGCTGAGTCCCGGGTAGGCCGAGGTGGTCGCGTGCAGAACGCCCAGCGCGCCCGACTCGAAACGCACAACCCCTGTCGCCACATCTTCCACTTCGATGCGTTCGTGCGCGAGTGTGCCCGTGTACGCGAACACCTCCACCGGCCGGCCGAGCGCCGCGACCAACAGGTCGACCGTGTGCACACCCTGGTTCATGAGCGCGCCGCCGCCGTCGAGTTCCCACGTGCCGCGCCAGTCGCCGGAGTCGTAGTAGCTCTGCCCGCGCCACCAGTCGATGGCCGCGATGCCCGACGACACACGCCCGAACTCGCCTGCCGCGATGGCCGCGAGCGTCTGTTCGGTGGACGGGTCGAACCGGTGCTGCGAGATGACCGTGACCAGCGTGCCCGCCTTGTCCCGGGCCCGGATGATCTCGTCGGTCTTGGCCACCGTGATCTCGGCCGGCTTCTCGATGATCACGTGTTTGCCGGCTTCAAGAGCCTCGATGGCGACGACCCCGTGCAGTCCGGTCGGCGTGCACACGACCACGACGTCGATCTGTTCGGCGGCGAGCGCGTCGGCCAGCGACGAATACGGCCGGCCGCCGCGCGCAGCGGCCAGTTCGGCCGCCCGCTCGGCGACGACGTCGACCACCGCGACCAGTTCGAGCCGGTCGGTGAGCTGGCTGGTGACCAGCCCGTGCTGCTTGCCGATCACTCCCGCGCCGACAATGGCGACCTTGGGCCGGCCGCCGCTGCGCGTTTGCTGCGCGATGGTGTTCGTTTCGTTGACGGTGGGATCGCTCACGCGAACTCGATCTCCTCGGTCTTGAGCAGGCCGGTGAAGGCACTGTGGGCGGTGCGGAACAGGTCGGGCCCCGAGAAGCCGCCGGTGGTGTGGCCCCCGGCCAGATGCGGCTCCAGCGAGAAGAAGCCGTCGAAGCCGTCGTGCCGCAGCGCCCGGATGGTCTCGGCCACCTCGCCGTCGCCCTGCCCGGCCGGCACGACCGTCCCGTCGCTCAGGAACGCGTCCTTGATCTGCACGTACTCGACGTGCGGACGCAACTGCGCGTACCCGTCGGTGTACGGCCGCACGCCCACTTGCACGAAGTTGGCCGGATCCCACGCGAGCCGCAGGTAGGGCGAGCCCACCGAGCGGATCAGGTCCAGGCAGCGGCTGGGCACGTCGCCGTAGATCTCCTTCTCGTTCTCGTGCAGCAGGACCAGGTCGGCCTCCTCGGCGACGCGCGTCAACGCGCGCATTCGCTCAATGACCTCCGCCCGGTGCACGGCCGGGTCGTCACCGGCCGGGATGAAGAACGAGAAGATCCGGATGTACGGGGCCTCGAGCAGACGGGCCACCTCGGCGGCGTGTTTCATGCGTTCCAGGTGCGGCGCGAAGTCGTCGGTGATGCCGATCTTCCCGATCGGCGACCCGATCGAGGACACCTTCAACCCGTACGCGGAAAGGGTCTTCTTGACCTTGTCGAGCTGCTCGGCCGACAGGTCCAGGATGTTGACGTCCCAGGCGCTGCGCACCTCGACGTGCGTCATGCCCAGGCCGGTGACGACCTCGCACTGCTCGGTGAAGTCGGGGGAGATCTCGTCGGAGAAACCGGAGAGAGTCCACATCGGCGGTGCCCTTCAGCTGGTGGTTCGATAGATCTCGTCGATCAGGCGCTGCGCCTTGAGCGCCTCCTGCGGCCCGATCCAGAACGGTTCGGGGCTGTCCAACGAGCGGTAGAAGTCGGCGATCAGGATCTCGTGCGAGGCGCCCCAGTACGAGCGTCCGGTGCCGCCGGGGGCCAGTTCGGCGATCGTCTCGACCCGGCCGTCGGCGTACGCCACGGTGAGGTCGCCGCGCAGCAGCAGGGTGCCGTGCTCGGCGACGATCTCGAGCGTCACCGGCGAGTCGGTGGCATTGGTGACCGTGGCGAAGAAGACGCTGCGCGCGCCGCCGGCGTGGTCGAGCACCAGATGCGCGGTGTCCTCGACGTCGCCGGGCAGCCCGCCGTAGCGGCCGGCGTGCCCGGTCGTCGTGATCACGTCGCCGACCAGCCACTGCAGCAGGTCGAGCGTGTGGATCGCCTGGTTGATGAGGACGCCACCGCCTGCACGTTCGCGCACGGAACGCCACGGACGAGCGTCGTAATAGGCAGCGTTCCGGTGCCAAAGCACGCTCGCCGAGGCGCCGATGACCCGTCCCAGTTCGCCCGCGCCCAGGATCTCGCGGGCGGCCTGGGTGGTCAGGTTGTAGCGGTTCTGCAGGCAGACGCCGATCTTGGCCGTCGGATGGTCCTTGGCCGCCGCCACGAGCAGTTCGGCCTGCTCGATGGTGTGCGCGACCGGCTTCTCGAGCAACACGTGCACGCCTCGCTCGAGAGCGTCCATCGCCAACTGCACGTGACGGTCGTGCGGCGTGCAG
Source organism: Paractinoplanes pyxinae (assembly GCF_026626335.1). GTDB lineage: Bacteria > Actinomycetota > Actinomycetes > Mycobacteriales > Micromonosporaceae > Actinoplanes > Actinoplanes pyxinae. The sequence goes on from NZ_JAPNTZ010000014.1 coordinate 151,764, forward strand.
ATATGGACAACATCCGGCCGTACTTCGTCCAGGAACGCGCGGTGGTCGCGCGTCGAGTCGCACACTCCGGCCAGCGTCGCCCCCAGCTTCTCGATCGCCGCCAGGTGCACGACCGAGACGGTGCCGGGGCCGATCAACGCGACGCGGGGGAGTGCCGAGGTCACTTGACGCCACCCGCCGTCAGGCCGCCGACCAGGTAGCGCTGGAAGGCCAGGTACAGCAGCACCACCGGGGCCGCGCAGATCAGGGCCGCGGCCATCATCTGCGAGTAGACCGGCAGGGCGCCGCCCTCTTGCTGCGAGCCGAAGATCTGCAGAGCGACGGCGGCGGTGTGCGTCTCCGGCCGGGTGAGCACCGAGGCGAACAACACGTCGTTCCACCCGAGCAAGAACGCGAAGATGCCGGACACGACGATCGCAGGCAGGCTCAGCGGAAAGATGATCTTCCACAGGATGACCACGGTCGAAGCGCCTTCCGTGCGGGCAGCCTCTTCCAGCTCACGGGGCAGCCCGCGCAGGTAGGTGACCATCACCCAGGTCGAGAACGGCAGTGCGAACGTCAGGTAGGCCACGAACAGGCCCCATCGCGTGCCGATCACGGTCAGCCCCAGGTAGTTGCCGGCCGACGAGAACAGCACGAACACCGGCAGCAGCATCAGAGTGCCCGGGATGCTCTGCAAACCGACAAGACCGCGCAGGATCGTCAGCCGCCCGAAGAACGAGTACCGCACCAGCACGTACGCCGTGGTCGTGCCCAGCAGCGCCGAGGCCACCGCCGTGAACGCGCAGACGATCAGGCTGTTGACGATGCCGGTCGACAGGTCGGCCGTCGTCCAGATGCGCGTGTAGCTGTCCAAGGTGAACGAGCTCGGCCAGTACTCGCCGCTCGCCACGCCCACGTCGCTGTTGAGCGAGGCGAGCACGATGTACAGCACCGGGATCAGCACCATGGCCACCAGCAGCGTCGTCACCGTGATCAGCAGCCAGCGCGGCAGCAGCCGGGTCGCCTCGGCGGAAGCGGAAACGCTCATCGCGGCACCGCCTGCGCGCACCCTGCGACAACGTCGCTCACAAACGTGCAGTCGGTCATCGCCGGCCTCCTTCCTCGTGGACGTCCAGGCGTACGGCCCGCAGGTAGATGAACAGCGGGATGGCGATCAGCACCAAGGACAGCACGGCCATGGCCGCACTCAGCCCGAAGCGCAGGCTCTGGAAGCTGGTCACGTAGACGATCATCGGCATCACGTTGACGTCCTCGGGCGCGGGCGCCCCGAACAGAACGAACGGCAACGTGAAGTTGTTGATGTGGTTGAGCGTCGCGAGCAGGCAGGCCAGCAGCACCGGGCCGCGCAGGTAGGGCAGGATCACCCGGCGCAGCTTCGGCCACCAAGGCGCGCCGTCGACCGCCGACGCCTCGTGCACCTCGTGGTCGACCGACTGCAGCGCGGCCAGCGCCATCAGGTAGATGAACGGCCAGGCGGCCCAGATCTCGACCAGGATCAGCGCCCAGTACGAGCGCGGCCCGGTCAGCCACAACCCGCCCTCGATGCCCACCTTCGACAACCAGGCGTTGACCACACCGTCCGGTTGCAGCATCGTGCGCCACACCGTCGCCACCACGAACGACGGAAGCACGTACGGGATGAGGAAGACCGCCCGCACCAGGCCGCGACCGCGATATTTGTTCTGGGTGACCAGCGCGGCCGCGATCCCGATGGGCACCGTGGCGATCGTCGACAAAACCGCGAACGACACGCTGATCCAGATCGAGTTGAGCAGGCCCGAGCTGAACGACTCGACGAAGTTGTCCAGCCCGATGAACGGCGCCTCGACCCACCGGCGCAGCGTGTACTGGTCGAGGTCGATCAGCGAGATCCACAGGGCCAGGACAAGCGGGATCAGAATGACGACGACCATCAGCAGCCCGCCCGGCGTGAGCAGCCACAGCGGACGCTGTCGCTCGGTCACGCCCCGGCGGCGCTGTTCCTTTTTGGCCTCCGACGAAGCCGGCGGCCGGACGAGGGTGGTCATTACTTGGCCCGGTCCAGCGCGGTCTGGGCCGACTTCTGCGCGTCGGCGATCCGGGAGTCGATCTGCTGCGTGCTGATCGAACCCTTGCCCAGGTCGGGCAGCGACTGCACGGCCACGTTCGTCAGTGCGAGCTGGATGTCACCCCAGGCGCCGGTGAACGGCGTGGCCACCGACTTCTTGGCCGCCTCGGTCACCGGGCCCAGCTGCGGGTCCGACGACAGCGTCTGCAGGGCGGCGGCGTTGGCCGGCAGGTTGCCGAACTTCTTGTAGTAGTCGAGCTGCACTTCCTGGTCGGTCACCAGTTTCACGTACTCGAAAGCAAGGTCTTTGTTCTTGGAGTAGTCCGCCACGAGCAGGTTGTCGCCGGAGAGGATGCTGGCGGCCTCGACGCCGTTGGACGGACGGCTGGTGGCGCCCGGCGGCACGGTCGGCAGCAGTGCGAACTTCCACTTGCCCTTCACCGCGCCCTGGTCGAGCGAGTTGGTGGCGGTCGTCGTCGTCAGCATGAAGTAGCCGGTCTTGCCCTTGGCGAACGCGGCCACCGCCTGCGGGTTCGTCCACCCGACGGACGCCGGGTCGACCACCTTGTCGCGGGTCAGCCAGCCGAAGTACGTGTCGTACGCCTTCTGCACGGTCGGGTCCTGCAGCTTGGCCGTCTTGCCGTCGACCAGCGGGTTGCCCGCCTGCACGGACATGCCCCAGACGAACTTCCACGGGTCGAAGTTGTCCTTGTACGCGATGGCCAGGCCGTACTCGTCGCCCTTGGTCATCTGCTTGGCCTGCTGACCCAGCTCGTCCCAGGTGGTCGCCGGCTTGTCGATGCCGGCCGCCTTGAGCATGTCCGTGTTGTAGGCCATGACGAACGGCCGGCTGACCCACGGGATGCCGACCTGGTTCTGCTCGTCCGGCCCCGAGATGCCCAGCGTGGCCGGGTTGAACTTCTCCTTGCCGCCGATCTTCTGCCACTCCTCGTCGCCCAGCTTCACGAAGGCGCCGGTGGAGTAGGCGGTGGGGGTGAAGGTGGTGCCGACCGCGTAGACGTCGGGGCCGGAGCCCGACACGACCGAGGTCTGGATCTTCGTGAGCTCGTCGTTGGCGCTGGCGAACGTCTCGAACTTGACCTCGGCCCCGGTCGCCGCCTTGAACTTGGTGCTGATGTCCTTCTGCCAGGCCGCGAATTCGTCGGGGTACTGGGTATTGGCGGCGATGAGCACGTTGAGCGTTTTGCCGGCGCCGCCTTCGCCGCCTTCGTCGTCGCCGCCGCAAGCGGCCGATGCGAGCGCCAGAACCGCAACACCGGCCAGCGCCGTAAGCTTCTTCGCGTTCATAAAAAACGTCTCCTCTGAGCTGCTAGCCGGAGGCAGTGATGGGGGTCACTGTGGGACTCCCGTTAACCTGCGCGCAATGAGTTGCCAGTTGTTGCCCCGCCGTCGTGGCAACATTTGGCAATTGGTTGCCAGGGGCACGTTCGGGCGGTGAGGCTCGGGCGCATGGCTGCCCTCACGTTGCATCCCGACCGGCTGCTGCCCGCCGATCCGGGCGTACGGTCGATCGCCCGCCGCCTGTACCAGGAGGTTCGCGACCGGCCGATCATCAGCCCGCACGGGCACGTGGACCCGCGGCTGATCCTGGACGACCGGCCGTTCGCCGATCCGACCTCCCTGTTCATCCAGCCCGATCACTACGTGACGCGGCTGTTGCATTCGGCCGGGGTGCCGCTGACCGACCTCGGGGTGGGCGAGGGGCCGCTGCCCGAGCAGCGGGCGCGCGAGGCTTGGCGGTTGTTCTGCGCGAACTGGCCACTGTTGCGCGGAACGCCTGTGCGTTATTGGTTCGAATCGTCGCTGGCCGATGTCTTCAGAGTGAGCGAACGGCCATCGGCGAACAACGCGGATGCGCTTTTCGATCAGATCGCCGGTCAGCTGAACCAGGACAGTCACCGGCCGCGCGCGTTGCTGAAGAAGTTCGACATCGCGTTCCTGGCCACGACCGACGACCCGGCCGACGATCTGGCCGCGCATCGCGCGCTGCGCGAGGACGAGTCGATCGAGACCCGGATCGTGCCGACCTTCCGCCCCGACCGCTACCTCGAGGTGGGCCGCCCGGGCTGGCCCGAGCTGGTCAAGGAGCTGGGCGGCGACACCGGCGACTACGCGGGCTACATCGCGGCGCTGGAGGAGCGGCGGCGGTACTTCATCTCGCTGGGCGCGGTCTCGGCCGACCACGGGCATTTCGACGCCGGCACGGAACCGCTGGAAGTGAGCGAAGCTGAGCGAATTTATCGTTCGTCCTTGAGCGGTACGGTCACTCCGCGCGAAGCGCTCGCCTTCCGCCGGCACATGACGTTCGAGATGGCGCGCATGTCGTGCGACGACGGCCTGGTGATGACCCTGCACCCCGGCGTCTGGCGCAACCACCACCCGGCGACGCTCGCCGCGCACGGTCCGGACACCGGGCACGACATCCCGGTCGCGGTCGAGCTGACGGCGGCGCTGCAGCCGTTGCTCGAACGCTTCGGCACCCACCCGAACCTGCACCTCGTGCTGTTCACGGTCGACCCCGACGTCTACAGCCGGGAGATCGCGCCGCTGGCCGGCTTCTACCCGTCGGTGTACGCCGGGGCGCCCTGGTGGTTCCTCGACAACCCGAGCGAGATCCGCCGCTATCAGCAGTCGGTCACCGAGATCGCCGGGTTCAGCCGGCTGTCCGGATTCATCGACGACACGCGCGCGTTCTGCTCGATCCCGGCGCGGCACGACATGTCCCGCCGGCTCGACGCCGGTTTCCTGGCCGGTCTGGTCGCCGAGCACCGCCTCGACGAGGACGAAGCTCTCGAAACGCTGACCGGCCTGGTCGTCACCCAGCCGCGGGAGGTGTTCAAGCTGTGAGGCCCGTACGCGTCGTGCACCTGGGACTTGGCGGTTTCTTCCGCGCTCATCAAGCCTGGTACACGGGTTTCGACGAGGAGTGGGGGATCGCCGCCTTCACCGGTCGCTCGGCGGGGCTGGCCGAGGCGCTGACCCGGCAGGACGGCCGGTACACGTTGGTCGTACGCGGGCCCGATTCCGACGATCTGCAGGTTCAGGAGTCGGTGGTTGCCGCCTATGCGGGCAGCGACGCCACCACCTGGCGGTCACTGGTGGCCGATCCGGCGGTGTCCGTCGTGACGATCACCATGACCGAAGCTGCATATGCGCCGGACGGAGTTGTCGCCGATCGTCTGGTGGCGGGGCTATCCGCGCGAAGGCTGGCCGGTTCCGGTCCGATCGCGATCGTTTCGTGCGACAACCTGCCCGGAAACGGCGAAGTGACTGCACGTGTCGTGCACGAGTTGGCCGCTCGCCTCGATCCGGCGCTCGACGAATGGATCAGCGCGCACGTTTCGTTCGTCACGACCATGGTCGATCGCATTACGCCGAAGACGACCGATTCCGACGTACGCGAGGTGGCCGAGGCCGACGGCTGGGCCGACGCCGCGCCGGTCATCACCGAGCCGTACACGGAATGGATCCTGAGCGGCGACTTCCCGGCCGGGCGGCCCGCGTGGGAGCGGGGCGGCGCGCGGTTCGTGGACGACGTCGTGCCGCACGAAACGCGCAAGCTGTTGCTGCTCAATGGTGGGCATTCCTTGCTCGCGTACGCCGGAAGTGCGCGGGGTCACGAGACGGTGGCCGAGGCCGTGGCCGACCCGGACTGCCGCGCCTGGCTCGAGCAGTGGTGGGACGAGGCCTGCCGGCACGTGCCCCTACCGGACGATGAGCTGACTGCCTACCGAGCGGCGCTGCTCGAACGCTTCGCCAACCCGCGGATCCGCCACACCCTGGCTCAGATTGCCGCCGACGGCTCGCAGAAGATCCCGATCCGCGTGCTGCCGGTGCTGCGCGCCGAGCGGGCGGACGGCCGCATGCCGACCGGCGCCGTGCGCATCCTGGCCGCTTGGATCGACCACTTGCGCGGTTTCGGGGCGCCGGTGTCCGACGCGGGCGCTCAGCCGTACATCGAACGGGCCGGTTCTGTGCGAGAGGTGCTGAGCTTGCTGGCCCCCGACCTGGACGGCGACCAGGACCTGATCGCCGAGACGGAACGCCTGGTGCAGGAGTCGAAAGCCAACCGCTAGCCCGTCGCCGACGACCCGGTCGGCACCGACGACTTTCCGTCGCGCTGACGCCCGTCGCGCCGACGCATGGCCCGCTGCTGATCGGACGCGTGGCCGGCTGCTGATCGGACGCGTGGCCGGCTGCTGATCGGACGTGGCCGCGCGCTGATAGATCGGCGCGGGCTACTGCTCGGGACGCAGGCTTTCCGGGAGTGGGGCGCCGACGACCAGCCCGGCCACGCCGGCCGCGGCCAGCGCCTCCTGCAGCACCAGACGCTCGGGCCGCTGCTGGCGACGGGCCAGGGCGGCCACGTCCTCGAACTCGGGCATGACCTGCACGATCACGCCGTCGCGGTGGGCGACCTTGACCGGGATGCGCGTGTCGCCCACTGTCACGTCGGCGAAGGCGCGTTCGAGGGCCACCTTGCCGCGCGGGCTGTGCCGGACGCCCAGCGTGCTGGTGTCGCGGAAGATCTGATCGCGCAGCGCGTCCACCAGTTCGGGTGCGCAGAGAACGCTCAACGTGTGCGCCGGACGCCCCTTCTTCATCAGGATCGGGACCAGCCACGCGTCCGAGGCTCCCCGCTCCAGGAGCGCGGCGATGATGCCCGGCCACAACCGCGGGTCGAGGTCGTCGACGTTGGCCTCGAGCAGCACCGCGTCCCGCTCCGGGCTGGGCGGATCGGGCTGTACCCCCGAGCCCTCGCCCGCGCCGATCAGCACGCGTACGACATTCGGATGCCCGGCCGGGTCGCGCGTGCCGGCCCCCACGCCGACCAGGTCGAGCGCCATCGCCGGCAGCGGCTCGCAGGCGCGGGCGAAGGTGCGCAGCAGGGCCAGCCCGGTCGGCGTGGCCAGTTCGCCGTCGCCGCCCGCCGACACCTGCCAGCCCTTGGCCAGCTCGGCCACCGCGGGCGCGGGCACCGGCAGCCGGCCGTGCTGAGCGCGCACGCTGCCCGAACCCAGCGCCACCGGCCCGGCCGACACCGTGGCCACGCCCAGGTCGGCCAGCGCCGCGCAGCAGCCCACCACGTCGGCGATCGCGTCCAGCGCCCCCACCTCGTGGAAGTGCACGTCGTCGGCCGGGATGCCGTGCACGCGGCCCTCCGCCTCGGCCAGCCTCCGGAACACGGCGGTGGCCGGGCCGGCGTTCTTCAGCAGCTCTCGCAGGTCGCGCCAGCTGCGGTGAGGCAGCGAACTGGTCAGCGGCTCCACCTCGGCCTTGAGCGCCCGCAGTCCGGCTCGGGTCACTTCCCGCGTACGAACCCGGACCTGGCCACCCGAGACGGCATCAACCGCCGACTGCACCGCCGCCAATGAGGCCCCCGCGTCGAGCAGGGCTCCCAGCAGCATGTCGCCCGCGATCCCGGCCGACGCGTCGATCCAGGCGTGCCGCCGCGTCACGCCGGCGCCGAGATCTGAGCGGCCAGATGCCCCGCCCCGTAGCCGTTGTCGATGTTGACCACGGCGACCCCCGGCGCGCAGGCGTTGAGCATGGTGAGCAGCGCGGCCAGCCCCTCGAAGGCCGCGCCGTACCCGACCGAGGTGGGCACCGCGATGATCGGCGCCGAGATCAGCCCGGCCACGACGCCCGGCAGCGCGCCGTCCATGCCGGCCGCCACCACCACCGCCCGGGCCTCGCGCAGCAGGTCGACGTGTTTGAGGATGCGATGCAGCCCGGCCACACCCACGTCGACGATCGATTCGGTGTCGCGGCCCAGGTACCGCGCGGTCAGCGCTGCCTCGCGGGCCACCGGCAGGTCGGACGTGCCGGCCGCCACCACGACGACGCGGCCGCCGGTGGGCTCGGGCGGCTCGGGCGGCCACGCGAGCAGCCCGGCCACCGGGTCGTGAAGCGCGTCCGGCAGCACCTTTAGAACCGCCGCGGCGTGCTCGTCGCCGGCCCGAGTGAACAGCGTGACCGCCTCGGTGTGCTCCCGGAGGGCGGCCGCGATGCCCGCCACCTGCTCGGGAGTCTTGCCCGCGCAGAAGACGGCCTCGGGGTAGCCCCGCCGCCGCGCCCGGTCCACGTCGAGGTCGGCGTAGGAGGACAGGTCGTCGGTCATGTGTTCTGCACAAACGCGCTGGTGAACGCCCCGGACTGGAGGCCGGCCAGGTCGAGCGCAACGAAGCGGAAGCCGGCCTCGGTCACCGCCTGGAGGATTCGGTGACGCAGCGGCTCGCTCGCGGCTCGGAGCAGGTCGCCGGCTGGCAGTTCGAGCCTGGCTATCTCCCCGTGATGACGTACGCGGAAATCGGCGAAGCCAAGCCGCCGGAGCGCCGCCTCGGCCTGCTCGACCTGGCTCAGCTTGCGGGGACTGACGATCTGATAGTGCGGAATGCGCGAGGCCAGGCAGGGCGCGGCCGGCTTGTCGGCGCACGGCAGCTCGAAAGTGCGCGCTATCCGCCGTACGGCCGCCTTGTCCAGACCGGCGACGGCGAGCGGAGTCAGCACCTCGTGCTCGGCGGCGGCCCGCGCGCCCGGCCGGTCGAGCCGCCGCACGTCGTCGGCGTTCTCCCCGTACGCGACCGCGTCCAGCCGATAACGACCGGCGACCTCGGCCCCGATCCGGGTGAACAGCTCGTCCTTGCAGTGGAAACACCGGTCGGGCCCGTTGGCGCGGTAGGCCTCGCGCTCGTCCTCGCGCGTCTCGACCTCGACCACCGGCACCCCGATCGTCTTCGCCACGAGATGCGCGGCCGTCCGCTCGTCGGCGGCCAGGCTGGGGGAGACCCCGAGCACGGCCACCACCCGGTCGGCGCCCAGCGCCCGGACGGCCAGCGCCAGCAGCACCGACGAGTCGACCCCGCCCGAGAACGCCACGCCGAGCCGTCCGACGTTGCGCAACTGCTCCGCCACATGCGCCGTGGCTTGGGCCGCCTCGTCGATCTCCACAGATGTCACCCCGCAATTCCACGCTTTGATCCCGGCCCGGTGGCAAGTGGTTGCCATTTGTTGCGGCTAAAGGAGTCCACGGGCGGCCGCGCGGCGAAGCTTGCCGGACGGGGTCTTGGGCAGGGAGCCGGGCGGCAGGATGCGGACGGCCGAGGGGCGGACGTCGATCTCGGAGACCACCCGGGAGGTGACCTCACGGACGATCTGGGCCACGGCTGCCTCGTCGGTGGCCTGGCGGGACTCGGCCAGCACGGCGAACGACTCGCGGGCCACGCCGTCGCCGGCCAGCAGGCGCACCGCCACCACGTTGCCCTCGCGGACGCCCGGCACCGAGCCGGCCGCGCGCTCGATGTCGGTGGGGTAGATGTTGCGGCCGCCCATGATGATCACGTCTTTGCGCCGGCCGCACACCACCACCTGACCATCGGCCAGGTAGCCCTCGTCGCCGATGTCGAGCCAGCCGTCGGCGTCGCGGGCGGGCTCCCAGCCGTCGGGCGTCAGGTAGCCGTCGGTCACCGACTCGCCGCGCAGTTGCAGGCGGCCGACCTGCCGGTCGCCGAGCGGCTTGCCCTCATCGTCGACCACCCGCACCTCGACGGTCGGGAACGGGCGACCCAGCATGGGAATCTCGCGCACCGCGCCGCCCTCGGCGCCCGGAGCCGCCCGCCGCTCTTGTTCGAGCGCGGCCGCGTTGACCCGGTCGAGGGCCATGGGATCGGCCACGCCGGACATCGAGATGACCAGAGTGCTCTCGGCCGCGCCGTAGCAGCAGTTGACGGCGCCCGGGTCGAAGCCGAAGCGGGACGCCACCTCGACGAACGCGCGCATGGTGGCCGGGTCGATCGGCTCGGCGCCGTTGCAGGCCACGCGCAGCTTCGAGAGGTCGAGCTCGCCCGGCTCGACCCGGGCCAGCTGCCGCGTCAGCACGGCCCAGGCGAAGTTGGGCGCGGTGGTGATCGTGCCGCCGTACCGGCTCAGCAGTTCGGCCCACAGCAGCGGGCGGCCCAGGAAGTCGGCCGGGGTGACGCTGACCAGCTCGAGCCCGCTCAGCATGGGCAGCGCCAGGCAGCCGATCATGCCCATGTCGTGGAACATCGGCAGCCACGACACCATCACGCCGTCCTCGCCGCAGCTGAGGTGCCGGCTGGAGTCGGTCAGGTTGGCGTACAGGTTGCGGTGAGTTATTCGCACGGCCTTGGGCTCGGCGGTGGAACCGCTCGTGAGCTGCAGCAGGGCGGGACTGTCCTCGTCGACCGGCACGGGCTCGATCTCTTGCCCCTCGCTCAGATCGGCGGGGGAGAAGTTCCTTATGCCGTACGCGTCAAGGGCCGCGGCCATCTGCCCGAACGGCGCGCCCACGACCACCGACCGCGCGTCGATCATCCGCAGCACCCGCAACGTGTCGTCACGCCAGACGGCCAAGTCGGTGCGCGGGGTGGGCTGGTGCAACATGGTCATGCTGCCGCCGGCCAGCCACACACCCTGGGCCACCGGCGCGGTCTCGGCCGGCTGGCCCGCCAGCACCGCCACCGCCTGCCCCGGTTGCAGCCCGCTCGCGACCAGGCCGCCGGCTATGCGGCGGGCCTGTTCGTGCAGCTCTTTCCACGTACGACGGACAGGCGGGCCGGGCTCGCCGGTCACCATGCCCGTGCGGGCGCGGCCGGCGGTGGCGACGACACTTTCCACGAAGCGGCTCACGCGAAGAACGCTACGCGGAACGGCTCATGATCGCGTGACGGCTTCGGCGTCCTGTGGATAACTCGCCGGGTAGGGCTCGGCGAAGTCGGCCGACCGCCCGACGGCGCCCCACTCGTCGACCTCGGCGATCTGCCGTACGGAGTAAGTGCGCGACATCTCGACGGCGTTCACGCCGATGGGCAGGTGGGTCGGGATGTGCTCGCGCCTGACCACCTGCACCAGGATCTCGCCGGCCCGGGCCGGGTCACCCGCGACCAGGTTGGCCGACCGGCCCGCGCCGCCGCCGGCCACCAGGCCGACCGTCGCCGCGTACTCCTCGGGGATCTCGTGGACGCTCATCGACGATCCGGCCCAGTCGGTGGCGAAGCCGCTCGGCTCGACCACCAATGTGCGAATGCCGAACGACGCTGTCTCGGCCGCCAGCACCCGGGTGAAGCCGTCGACGGCGAACTTGGCCGCCTGGTACGAGCCGAGGCCTGGCGTTCCGCCCACGCGGCCGCCGACTGACGAGAACTGCACGATGGTGCCCGTTCCCTGTCGTTTGAGGACCGGCAGTGCAGCTTTGGTGACGTTGTAGACGCCCCAGAAGTTGGTGTCGAACTGCCGGCGGAAGTCGTCCTCGTCGGTCGTCTCGATGGGCCCGACGTTCGCGTAGCCGGCGTTGTTGACCACCACGTCGATGCGCCCGAAGCGTGCGACGGCCTGGTCGACCGCAGCGAGGGCGGCCTCCCGGTCGGTCACGTCGAGAGCGACGGGCAAGACCCTTTCCCCGTACGCCTGGACGAGCTCGTCGAGGTCGGCCGGCTTGCGCGCCGTGGCCACGACCTGGTCGCCCGCCTCGAGAGCGGCGCGGGCGAGGGCGGCGCCGAAGCCCCGCGAGGAACCGGTGATGAACCATGTCTGTGTCATGGGTTTAGTGAAACGCGGTTTCGTTAATACCGCAACCGCGTTGTGTAACATGGGTGTGTGACGTCCGATACCCCGCAGCGAGCGCGCAGCGCCGAGGCCAAGCAGCAGCGCGAACGAGCGATACTCGACGCTGCCCGCGCGCTGGCCACCGCTCGCAGCGTCCGCGAGGTGACGCTGACCGACGTGGCGGCTGCGGTCGGGCTGCACAAGTCGGCGATGCTGCGCTACTTCGAGACGCGCGAGCAGATCTTCCTGGCGCTGGCCGCCGATGAGTGGCGCGATTGGACTGAAGGTGTTCGTTCGTCGTGGGCTAGCGGGCCGCCTGAGGTCGTGCTGGCCCGGTCGTTCGTCAGCCGGCCGCTCTTCTGCGACCTGCTCGCGCACATCCCGCTCAACCTCGAGCGAAACGTGTCGTTTCCGTCGGTCCGCAGCTACAAACGAACATCTTTGGCCGCCGTGCGCGCAGTCGCCGGCGATCTGGCGAGCCGCGAGGGGCTGAGCGAGCAGCAGGCGTACGACGTTGTCGCGACCGCCGCCGGTCTGGCCGGCGCGCTGTGGCAGATGGCCGCGCCCGGCACGAAACTGCGCGAGTTCTACAAATCCGAGCCCGAACTGGCCCACGCGGTCGTCGACGTCGAGCCCCGCCTGGTCCGCGTGCTGGGCGCGCTGATCGCCGGGTTCAGATCTCCAGCTGCTGCTCGATGATGCGCAGCTTGTGCCGCGCCATCGCCAGGTTGGCGCGGTCTTTGTGCAGGGCGAGATAAATGAAGAGCCCACCGCCGTCCGGGGCCGTGATCGGGCGGGTCAGGTGGTATTGCGAATCGAGGGTCACCAGAATGTCCTCGACGTTTTCGTTGAGGCCCAGCATTTCCAGCGTGCGCAATTTGGCCCGCAACACTTCTGTGTTGGCCGCGGCCGCCACGGCCACGTCGAACCCGTAGCCGCCACCCGCCGTGGCGAGCGCCATTCCGCTGGTCCAGTCCACGATCGCCACCGCCAGCGCGCCGTCCAGCTGCAGCGCGTCCTTGAGTGCCACGTCCATGTCGGCCATTCCCCGTGTGCTCCTTCCCTGGGCTGTGCAACGAGCATGACCGATGGTTGCCGCAGTCGATCGGACAGCGTGTCCGTCGTTTCCCGACGCGCGGCTCAGAAGATATAGGTGATTACGCCGGGAATTGAAGAATTCTGCAATTCGGCACCTGGGCAATTCATGATTTGCGCGGTGCGTTTCGGGTGGGGGAGATGCCGATGTCCGTGCCGCTGTACCAGGCCAAGGCCGAGATGTTCCGAACGCTCGGCCACCCGGTGCGCATCCGCGTGCTCGAGCTGCTGCAGGCCGGCCCGCGCCCCGTCCGCGACCTGCTGGCCGAGATCGACGTCGAGCCGTCCAGCCTGTCCCAGCAACTGGCCGTCCTCCGCCGAACCGGCGTGGTCGTCTCGTTCCGCGACGCCGGCCTGGTCATGTACGCCCTGAGCACCCCCGACGTGGCCGACCTGCTCGCCGCCGGCCGCCGCATCCTGAGCGCCGTCCTCACCGACCGCGACGGCCTCCTGGCCGAACTCCGAGCGAACTCACCCACGGACTAGACCGCACGCTTCGCTACCGCCGATGCCGCGCAGCTTCGGACGCCGCGCGGTCGCTATCGCGCAGTTCGAACGCCGCACGGTCACGGACGCCGCGCGGTCACAGTCGTGCAGGCTCAGACGCCGCGCGGTCATGGTCGTGCAGGCTCGGACACCGCGCGGTCATGGTCGTGCAGGCTCGGACACCGCGCGGTCATGGTCGTGCAGGCTCGGACACGCGCGGTTAATGTCGCGCGGGTTCGGACGCCGCGCCGTCGCTGTCGTTCGGGTCTGAACCGCCGGTCCGGCGGTCAGAGTGCCTGGCAGACCGCCTTGGCGGCCGCGACGACCGTCGCCCGATGGACTTGCTGGCGGGCCGAAGCGCTCACGCCGCGTGCGGCTTTCAAGCCCGGCGGCATGTTCGACCACGTCGTGGCGATCGCGATCACGATCTCCAGGATGTCGGTGGCGGCCAGGTCGTCGGGCAGCTTCAGTGCCTCGCGGACGGCCCGCGCCTTCTCCTGGTGTGACTCGATCTCGCCCGGCGTGGCGTCGGCGCGTTCCAGCCGGCTCCACTGCGTGAGCCGGATCAGGCCGGGGGTGGCCGCCAACGCGTCGAACAGCGACCCTGCATACCCCGGCAGGTCGTCCGGGTCGAACGGCGCCTCGTCGGCCAGCACGCTCAGCCGGGCCGCCAGAACCGCGTCGAACAGCCCTTCCTTCGACCCGAAGTACGCGTAAATCGCCTGCTTGTTGGCCTGCGCCGCCGCCGCAATCCGGTCGACCCGGGCGCCGGCGAGCCCCCGCTCCACGAACTCGCCGTAGGCGGCGTCCAGCAGCCGAGCACGCGTCGCGGCGGAGTCGTAGGCCATGCGCCAGAGCGTACCGCGTGACCAAACCAACTAGATGGTTGACTTCGCGCCGCGGTGCCGCCTACCTTTCCAACCATCTAGTTGGTTTAAACGAGAAACGCCGAGCATCGAGAGGCGAAAGCAATGGCGACCTGGTTCATCACGGGAGCATCCGCGGGCATCGGCCGCGCGGTCACCGAACAACTTCTGCGCGCGGGCCACCGTGTTGCGGCAACGGCGGGCGACGCAAGCCGTCTGAAAGACCTGAGCGGCAACCTGTGGACGGCCGATCTGGACGTGACGGACACCGAAGCCGTTCGCGACGTCGTCAGCCGGGCGTTCGGGGAGCTCGGACGCATCGACGTGGTCTTCTCGAACGCCGGGCGGGGCGCGGTCGGCGCCGCCGAGGAACTGTCCGACGAGGCGATCGCCGAGCAGATCGCCGTCAACCTCACCGGCCCGATCCAGCTCGTCCGGGCGGTGCTGCCCCATCTGCGGGCGCAGGGCGGTGGGCGCATCATCCAGACGACGACCATGGGCGCCCAGATCAGCAGCCCGGGGGCGAGCCTCTACCACTCGTCCAAGTGGGGGATCGAGGGATTCCTCGAGTCGCTGGCTCCGGAGGTCGCCCCGCTGGGCATCGGCGTGACCATGGTCGAGCCGGGCAGCGTACGCACCGGGTTCGGCGCGGCGCTGTCGATCGCCGAGCCGATGGCCGCTTATGCCGGCACGCCCGCCGGTCAGGTCCACCGCTACGTCGCGGCGAGCGGTGGCAACCTCACCGGCAGTGCGCCCGGCGACCCGGTCAAGGTGGCCGCCGCCGTCATCGCCTCGGCCGCGGTCGACCCCGCTCCCCGCCGCTTGGTGCTCGGCAGCGACGCCTACCAGGCAGTCCGTGCCGCCCTCGATGCGCGTCTGGGCGAACTCGACCCCGCCCTGGCCGCCTCCACCGACTTCGCAGCCTGAAACAACTGCAGTCGAAGCAGCCTGAGAGCTCTGCGATCGAAGCAGCCTGAAGCCCTGCGACCGAAGCAGCCCGAGACCCCTGCAGTCGAAGCAATCTGAAGCCCTTGCGGTCGCAGCAGCCTGGAACCCCTGCGGTCGCAGCAGCTTGGAGCCCCTGCGGTCGCAGCAGCTGGAGCCCATGCAGTCGAAGCAACCTGAAGCCCCTGCAACCGAAGCAGCCTGACAACCCTGCAATCGAAAGTGAGCACCATGAACCTCACCGACTACCGCACCCTCGGCCGCACCGGCCTGCGGGTCAGCCCGGTCGCGCTCGGCACCATGACCTTCGGCGACCCGTCGTGGGGTGCCGACGACGACACCTCGACCGCGATCCTCGAGCGCTATCTTGACGCCGGCGGCAACTTCATCGACACCGCCAACGCCTACATGGCCGGCCGCTCCGAAGAGGTCGTGGGCGCGTACCTGGGAAAGAAACCGCACCGGCGGGACAGCCTGGTCATCGGCAGCAAGTTCGCGCTGAGCATGGACCCGGCCGACCCCAACAGCGGCGGCACCGGGCGCAAGGCGATCCGCCACCACATCGACGCGTCGCTGCGGCGGCTCGGCACCGACTACCTCGACCTCTACTGGCAGCACAACTGGGACAGGCACACGCCGCTCGAAGAGACGCTGTCGACTCTGGACGACCTGGTCCGCGGGGGGAAGGTGCGCTACGTCGGGCTGTCGGACACGCCGGCCTGGGCGGTCGCTCGGATGGCGACACTCGCCGAATGGCGCGGCTGGGCGTCGATCGCGGCCATCCAGGTCGAATACAACCTGCTCGAGCGTACGAGTGAGGGCGAGCTCTTCGGCGCGGCCCGGGCGCTCGGCCTCGGCGTGATGCCGTGGAGTCCGCTGGCCAACGGCATGCTCACCGGCAAGTACACGCGAGAGAACGCCTCGCCCGAGGGCGCCGGCCGTGGCCTGTTCGTCGGCCGCCACCTCAATGAGGGCACCTTTGCACTCCTGGACACGCTCGCCGAGATCGCCTCCGCGCACTCGACGACGGTCGCCGCGGTCGCCCTGGCCTGGGTCCGGCAGCAGCCACTGGTCACCGCCACGATCGTGGGCGCGCGCACAATCGCTCAACTCGACGACAACCTGGCGTCGTTGAGCGTCGTTTTGACCGTCGCCGAATGCGCACAGTTGAACGCTTTGACCACACCGGACCTGAACTTCCCGGCCAACTTCTTGCGCGACTTCGGCGTCCCCGCACAACAGGGCAGCACGTCGATCAACGGCATCAACGCGGGCGCCCGCTAGAGTGCGCCCATGCGAACCGCATTGGTCACCGGCGCCTCGTCCGGCATCGGGCTGGCCACGGCGGAAGCGCTTGCCGCCCGCGGCTACCGGGTGCTCGGCACCAGCCGGAACCCGGAGTCCGTGAAACCGCATGAGGGCATCGAGTTCCTGCAACTCGACCTGACCGAGCCCGACTCGATCGAGGCCCTGGCGGATCGGCTCAAGGAAGTTGACGTCCTGGTCAACAACGCCGGCGAGAGCCAGTCGGGGCCGTTCGAGGAGCTGCCGGGCGAGGCGTTGCGCCGGCTTTTCCAGATCAACGTCCTCGGTCCCGTACGGCTGACGCAGTTGGCCCTGCCCGGCATGCGGGAGCGGGGCTACGGGCGGGTCGTGATGGTGGGCTCCATGCTGGCGTCATTCCCGTTGGCCTACCGCTCGTCGTACGTCGCCACCAAGGCGGCCATCAAGGGCTTCAGCAACGGAGCGAGGCACGAGTTCTCGCCGTACGGGGTCTGGTTCACCACGGTCGAGCCGGGCTCGATCAGCACGGGCATCAGCGAGCGCCGCACCAGCTACATCGAGCCCGATTCACCGCATCGCCGCGACTACGAGCGCATGCTGGCCGCGCTTAACCGCAACGAGTCGGCCGGCACCTCGGCCGAGCGGGTCGCCGCCACCATCGTGGCCGCCATCGAGAAGGACAAACCCCGTCAGCGGTACGCCGTGGGCAGCAACGCCGCGCTCGTCTTCCCGGCGCGGCGGCTGCTGCCGGTCTGGCTGGCCGAGAAGCTTACGCACCGCCGCCACGACCTGGCGCGCTGACCAGTTCCAGCTCGGCCGCCGGCTTGCCGAAGTAATAGCCCTGCCCGTACTGGTAGCCGAGCGCCCGCAAATAGGCGGCCTGCTCGGCGGTCTCGATGCCCTCGGCCACCGCGCGCAGGCTCAGGCCGTTGCTGACGTGGATGAGCGCGTCCACGATGACGGCCCGGCCGCCCTCGCTGATCTCGTCGACGAACGACTTGTCGACCTTCAGCACGTCGACCGGAACCGTGCGCAGCAAGCCCAGCGATGAGTGTCCGGTGCCGAAATCGTCCAGGGCGATCAGCACGCCGGCCCGGTGCAGCGCCTCCACCGCCTCGATGGCCACCCCACCGCCGAAGATGGCCGTCTCGGTCACTTCGACGAGCAGAGCGCGCGGTTCCAGACCAAATTCGGCCAGTACGGCGGTGACCACCGCGGGAAAGCCGGGCTCACTGAGCTGACGAGCCGACACGTTCACGCTGACGTAGCACGGCGCACGCTCGCCCAGTTCCCGTCGCCAAACCGCCAGCTGTGCGCAGGCCGTGCGCAGCACCCACTCGCCGAGCTCGACGATGAGCCCGTTGTCCTCGGCCACCGGGATGAAGACGGCCGGGCTGACGAAGCCGCGCACCGGATGCACCCAGCGCACCAGGGCTTCCACGGCCACCGTGCGACCGTCATACAGTTCGACGATCGGCTGGTAGACCACGTGGAAGTCGCCGTCGGACAGGCTGTGGCGCAGGTCGGCGCCGAGCCGCTCGGCCGCCTCGGCCCGCTCGTCCAGTTCAGGGCTGTAAACCACGAGCTGCCCGCCGGAGGCCTTGGCCGCATAGCGGGCGGTGTCGGCCCGGCGTACGAGTTCGGTCGCGCTTTGCTCCGACCCGGTCGACACGCCGAGGCGGGCGCTGAGCAGCAACTCGTGCTCGCCGGCGTGCACCGGCCGGCGCACCAGTTCGGCGATTCGCGTGGCCACAGCCGTGGCCTCGCCGGGCCGCGTGTCCCGCACCAGCAAGGCGAACTCGTCGGCGCCCATTCGCGCCACCAGGTCGTGCTCGCGGACGCTCTCGCGCAGCAGCCCGGCCACCGCGGCCAGCGCCTGGTCGCCCGCCTCGCGGCCGAGCCGGTCGTTGATGTTCTTGAATCCGGCCAGGTCGAGCATGACGACCTGACACGGGCCGTCCGCGGCGGCCCGGGCGGCCAGCCGCTCGAACTGGCGGCGGTTCGGCAGGCCGGTCAGGTCGTCCCGTTCGGCCTGGTCGCGCAGCTGGACCGCCTGCCGGTCGACCCGTGCGATGTAGCCGGACAGGCGCGTGGCGACCAGCAGGAACAGGGCGATGGAGCCGAAGGCGGCGGTCAGCCAGACCTGCCGCTCGGCGCCGTGCTCGCCGTGGGCCAGCATGAGCGCGGGAACCAGCAGCATCGAGCCGGTCAGCACGAGCAGGCGGCCGCGGCCGAGGCGGTCGGTCTGCGCCGGCGGCGGGTGCGCGGCTGAGGGATGAAGGGCGGCCGCCGCCCATAGGACGTACGCCAATAAGTAGCAAGTGAAGACGGCGGAGCTGAACCTGGCCGAGAACTCCGGAAGCAGTGAATAGACGGCGTTGGCGGCCAGAGTCAGCACGCTGGCCGCGGTCAGCAGCCACAGGCTTGCCGTGCGCGGGCCGCGTTGCAACAGCATGGGCACGATGACTGCGCACAACAGCACGCCCGCCGTCGGATAGCCGGCCGTGACCGCCCGCATGAGGAACGGCAGCGAACCGTCCATGAGGATCGGCTCGATCACGGTGGTCCAGTAGACGATGCCCACGCCCACCGTGATGATCGCGGAGTCGATGGCGGTGCCGGCCCGCACCCGCCCTCGTTGCCGCGTCAGCAGAAACAGCGCCGCGACCAGGAACGGGTAGGCGCTCAGATAGAGAGCATCGGCCCAAGACGGATAAGTCATCCGGTTGGTCTGGGTCAACCACGCGAACACGAGGTCGCCGCTGCTCCAGACGGCCACTGCCGCAGCGAACAGGTACCAGGCGAGCGCGAACCGTGCCTTGTGCCGCCGTGCACCGGCCACCATGACCGCGCAGGAACCGACCGAGACCAGCGCCGACAGCACCGCCGCCCACCACCCGTACGGCAGCATCGGATGGACGACGGCCGCGACGCTTCCGCAGACCAGCCAGACGCCCCACCACGTTCTCGGCACGATCTTCCTTCGGCCGACGGGACGTGGAGTTGAGGCGGATGCGCTATCCGGCCAGGGTGCGCAGCACCTCGATGATGCGGGCGGCCTCGTCCTCATCGGTCGTCTCGCGGCCGGAACTGTCGGCGGTGCCGAGCGCGACACCCACCGCGTCGCGCACGACCCGCTTGGCCGAGGCGTGCACCGACGGCACTCCAGTGGCCACGATCTTTTCGACAACACCGGGGTGGATGCCGCCGCCGGCCATGACCTCGATACGCCCGGCGGCCGCGGTGACCAGCCCGGCCAGCGCCGGCAGGGCGTCGGCGACCTGGGCCGCCCCGGCCGACGTCAGGATCCGCCGCACGCCTAGGTTGACAAGGGCGTCAATTCCCGCGTACGGATCCTGGACCGTGTCGAAGGCGCGGTGGAAAGTCACTTCGGCCCCCGCCGCCGCTTCCACCACCCGCTCGGTGAGATCGCCGTCGATTTCTCCCGCTCGGACGCCGCCCACGACCACCCCGGCCGCGCCGGCGCGCAGGACGTGCCGGACGTCGGCGACGATGGTGGCCGCCTCAGCCGGGTCGTACTCGAAGCCGCCCGGGCGCGGCCGCACCAGCACGTGCACCGGCGGCATGCCCGGCGTGCCCACGGCCGCTTCGACGAACCCGAGCGACGGTGTGACCCCGCCCAGCGGCAGCGCCGAGCACAGCTCGATCCGGCTCACCCCGAGCCGGGCCGCCACGGCCAGCCCCTGCGCATCCTGAACAGCCAGCTCAAAGGCAACCATCAGGCCGCGGTCTCCCGTTTGTGTCGAGCGGTCACGATCTTCGGAAGTATCCCATCGACGGTTGCTCAGCCGTGCAGCGGCTCGTAGCAGTCGTACGAGCTCTGCTGCAGCACCAGCCCGTCCTTGAACTCGTAGAAGGCTCCGACGTGCGCGGTCAGGGCCGTGCCTGCGGCCAGATCGCCCAGCTCCACTGCCGTCGTGGCCTGCCACGTGAGCTGCACGGCGGCCCGTTCGCCGTCCAGCAGCACAGTGCGCACCTCGTAACTCTGGCTGGCGATCGCTCGGCGGCCCTGCTCGGCACCGCCCAGGATCTCGGCCAGCGGCCGCCGGTGCCCGTGGGGCCGCATCACGCTTGGATACTCGATCTGCTCGGCCTCGGGGTGGAAGAACGGCGACACGTCGCCCCCGGCCTCGATGGCCGCGTACATCTTCCGCAGCAAACTTTCGTGCTCATCCATATCCACAACCTAAGTTGCACAACCTTGGTTGTCAAAGGTGTAATGGCACCTGTGGACCTCAACGTGATTGTGCTGACCGGCCTGGCCGGCGGTTCCCTCGAACGGCTGCAGCTGGCGCGCTTGGCCGAGGCCGGCTTTCCTGGGCTGCGCCGTTCCCACGGGTACGTCTTCCAGCGCCTCATCGACGGCTCGTCCACGGTTGGCCAGTTGGCGAAGGCGCTCGGCATCACGCAGCAGGGCGCGTCCAAACAGGTACGCGAGCTGGAGGACCTGGGCTACGTCGGCCGCGTGCCGTCGCCGGCCGACGCCCGGGTGCGCACGATCGAACTGACCGCCCGCGGCCGGGCCGCCGTCGAGACCGCCCGTGAGGTGCAGGCCGCGCTGGAGGCCCAGGTGTACGAGGCGGTCGGCCCCGAGAAGCTGGCGGCGGCCCGCGAGGCCCTGACGGCGATGCTCACCATGACTGGCGACGCCGCCCGCATCCCGAGCCGCTCGGTGCCGCTCGGCGAGGTTTGACGGCCTCATCGATGTCGATGGACGTCGTTGCGCGAGCGATCTAGGGTTCCGATGTGACCACCGGATCAGCCCGGGTCGGCCGGCCGGACGACATCGATCGCGTCGTCGAGATCCTGACGGCGGCCTTCCTCCACGACCCACTATGGGGGCCGGCCTTCCCGGACCTCGACCGTCGTGCCGAGGGCGCGCCGGCCTATCTGCGGTCGCTACGGCCGGCTGGGCTTCATCGGAAGATCACGGCCGCCACCGGTCACGAGATGACCATGATGTGGCGCCCGGCGAAAGGCGACCGGCTTGTCCAGCAGTCATGACATACGCCTGTGGAACGAGGTGGCCGGCCAGTACGCCGAACACATCACCGGGGTGGGCGACTCGTTCTATCGGCGGCTGAGCCCGTTGCTGTGGAAGACACTCGGCGACATAAGTGGTCGGTCGGTGCTCGACCTTGGTTGTGGACACGGGTGGCTCGGCGAGCAACTGCGCTCGGCCGGGGCCGTCGTGACGGGAATCGACGGCAGCGCCGCGCTCCTGGAGCGTGCGGCCCGGAACTATCCGGATATCCACTTCGTGGAGCACGACCTGACCGCCGGCCTGCCGCAGCCGTTGCAGGAGTATCACGCCGTGGTCGCGCATATGGTGCTCATGGATGTGCCCGAACTCGACAACCTCGTGCAGGATGTGCGCGCTTCGCTCGTCGACCGGGGGCCGTTCGTGTTCTCGATCCTGCATCCGAGCTTCTTCAGCCACGAGCCGGTCGAAGACAGCGGCGAGCGATACCGCAGGGTCACCGGATACCTGGACCACGAGCGGCGCTGGATCACGTCCTTCGGCGGGCATCACCACTACCACCGGCCGCTGTCCTGGTACTTCGACCTACTGACCCGCCACGGCTTCACGGTGACCGCCCTGCACGAGCCGCCGACACTGCCGCACCACGCCCGCCCGGAATCCGAGTGGACCGACTACGAACGCTGGTTCGCCACCATCCCCACGATGCTCGCCGTCTCCTGCCGCCCCGCCTCCTGACCGGTCGGCGGTCTCACCGCCGCGAGACGCCGTAGACGATGCCGCCGATCAACAAACCCCCCAGGGCGCACAGAAAGCTGGTGCCGGCCGCCGAATCGAGCGCTTCGTAGCCGCCGGCGCCGAACCAGCCCCACGCAAAGCCGACCACCCCGCCTACAACCAGGCCGACCACCGGCCACAGGCCACGCCTCATCGACCCATTGTCGACCCGGGTCGGCGAGTCGCCGGGAGCTGAGCGGCGTCAGTACGGTGGGCGGATGAGCGAACTGCCGATCGTCGCGGTGGCCAGTGGCAAGGGTGGAGTGGGCAAGAGCAGCGTGGCGGTTGCTCTGGCTCGGCAGCTGGTGCGGGGTGGGCGGAAGGTGGGGCTGGTCGACGCCGACCTCTCGGGGCCGGACGTGCCACGCATGCTGGGGATTCGGCGGGATGCGCCGGCCCGGTCGGTCACCCTCGCGCGGTGGGGGCGGGACGGGCAGAGCGGGGGGCTGGAAGCCGTCGAGGTGGACGGGCTGAAGGTGGCGTCGGCCGGGTTTCTGCTCGGTGGGTCGCAGGCGCTGGCGTTCGGGTCGGACCTGGGCGACCTCCTTCTGGGGCGGCTCGTCAAAGAGACCAACTGGGGCGACGTCGAAGTCCTCGTCGTGGACCTTCCGCCGGGAATTAGCTTCACGCAGCAGGGTGTGCTCTCCGGGGCCGGTCGGGTGACCACGATCCTGGTGGTGACGCCGGCCGAGGTGTCGCACCTCGACACGGGGCGGGCGCTCAGCGTGCTGCGCGAGGTGCGGACGCCGGTGCTGGGCGGCGTCGAGAATATGGCCTACTTCGCATGCCCGCACTGCGGTGACCGGACCCAGCTGCACACGCCGGCCCCGGACGAGCGCACCATCTGGGCCGACGGCGTCGACCGCCTGGCCCGCCTGCCGTTCCGGCCGGACGGCGAGATCGGCCCGGCCGACCTCGCCCCCGTCGTCGACGCCGTGACGCGACACATCGATACGGCCTAGTCGCTGCGGGCGGCATCCGGGCCGGTGATCTGGCGCAGCAACGGCAGCGTCAGGCTGATGACGGCCAGAGAGGCCGCGATGCCGCCCAGCACGATGCCGTAGAAGGACAGGCCCGGCGGATGCAGCGAGATCTCCATCTGCGCCCGCAGGAACAGGTGCGCGGCCAGCAGGCCCGCGCCCAGGGCCACCGCCGCGGCGGCCAGTAGCGGCGTCACGCTTTCCAGGGCGACCACGCGGCGCAATGTTCGCAGCGGGACGCCGGCCAGGCGCAGCATGCTGAACGGGCGCTTGCGTTCGGTCAGGCCGGCCGCGATCCCCACGGCCAGGCTGCATCCGGCGATGGCCAGGCTGGTCAGCACGACCACGTCGGCCAGGCGCTGCCAGCCGGCGTACGTGCGGGTGGCCTCGGCGTTCCATTCGGCGTCGGTGTACGGCGAATACATCATCGGGTGGGCCAGCGCCAAGGTGGTGCGGGCCTGTTCAAGCGCCGCCCGGGAACCGTCGGTCCAGGTGACGATCGAGTCGACGGCCAGCGACGGCAGCCGGTCAGGGGAGATGGCCGCGGTGGGCCAGACGCCGTTCCAGCTCTCCGGGCCCTGCAGGCTGTTGTAGACCCAGGCCGTACCGGCGCCGGGTGCGCAGCGGCCGTTCGAGGTCATCCGGCTCAGGTCAGCGCACGAAACGAGCGCCGTCGGCCAGCCCCAATCACCCAGCGCCTCTTGCGGCGGCGTCAGGTCGGCCGGAGGACGGCGGGTCACTGCGTTTCCGCGTACGCCTGACTGGTCGTCCAATCCGGCCGGCACCGGATCGCCGGTCGGGGCGGGCAGACCGTCGCGGAAGATGGTGAACAGCACCGAACGGTCGGCGCTGTGCAGGGCGTTCAGGGCTTCCGCACGGTCGGCGGACAACGACCCCATGATGCCGACGGCCACCGTCATGACGAACAGCGCGATGACGAGGCCGCTGACCGACCGGAACCCGGCCTTTGGGTTGCTCGCCAGGCGCCGGGCCGCGATCAGGGCCGCCGTGCCGTTCGCGCGGCGGGCGGCGACCCGGGCGACCGCCATCGTCAGCCACGGCCCGGCCACCACCAGCCCGATCATCACGACGAAGATGCCGGACAGATAGGCGAGGATCTGGCCATCCACCGTGGATGGACGGCGTCCCACGAAGTACGTTAGTTCGGCCAGCCCGGCCAGCAGCGGCACGAGACGCCAGGCGCGGGGTGGACGGGTTGCGGCCCGGCGGGTGATGCCGAGCGGCGACACCCGTACGCGCCGAAGCGCGACCAGCGCGGCCGCCGCGGCCAGCAACGGAACCCCCACGGCGACACTCAGCACGAGCGGAACGGTCAATGCGAGGTCGGACGGGAACATGGGCGCGCCGGTGAACGGGACGGCGGCCACCGCGTCGCGGAAGGCCAGGAACAGCGCGAAGCCCACCGCGGTGCCGGCGATCGCGGACACCGTGGCCTCGACGGCCGACACGATCCCGACCTGCCGCGGCGTCGCGCCGACCAGCCGCATGGCGGCGTAGCGCTGCTCGCGCCGGGTGGCGGCCAGCCGAGTGGCCGTGCCGACCAGGATGAACAGCGGGAAGATGAGCGCGGCGGCGACCACGGCCAGGATCAGCTGCAGCCCCGAGGTGGGAATGCCGGACCAGCAACCACCCGGGCAACTGGTCGGCGCCGTCGTGGAAATCGTTCCGACGCGCCAGGCGCCGGGGCGCTGCGACATCTCGGCGGGGGAGTAGCCGACGACGGCCACGAGCGAGTCGGGCGAGGGCAGGGCCTCGTCGCCGATCGTGCCGGCCAGGCGGCCGGGGTAGCGGTCGGCCAGTTCGGCGGCCGGATAGGAAGCGATCAGCTCGGCCAGGGCCGGGGACGCGAAGTATTCGCCGGCCGCGGGCAGTCGCGGAATCCCCGGCGGCACCGGCGATCGCGGGCCGGTGGCGGCCAGGTCGACCCGGCCGATCGTGCGGGCGTCGAAGCCGTCGATCCGCAGCTGCCACCGCAGCGGATCCGGGCCGGCCGCGGTGCGCGAGTTGGCCCAGCCGTAGCGGTCGTTCTGGCTCGAGACGCCGCCCAGCCCGGCCAGGGCGGCCAGGAGCAGCCCGACCCCGAGCGCCATGGCCACGGTGATGACGATCAGTCGTACGGCCGCCTCACGACCCCCCGCCAGCGTGAGACGCAGACCGAAGCGAATCATGAGACCGGCTCCGCGGTGAGCGCCAGCACCTTGCCGTCGCGCACGACAACTTCGCGGTCCGCGTACGCGGCCACCCGCGGCTCGTGCGTGACCAGCACGACCGCCGTGCCCTCCTCCCGCGCCGTGCCGACCAGCAGGTCCATGACCTGCTCGCCGGTGAGCGAGTCGAGCGCGCCGGTGGGCT
The DNA here is from genome assembly GCF_026626335.1 of Paractinoplanes pyxinae. GTDB lineage: Bacteria > Actinomycetota > Actinomycetes > Mycobacteriales > Micromonosporaceae > Actinoplanes > Actinoplanes pyxinae. The sequence goes on from NZ_JAPNTZ010000014.1 coordinate 177,207, forward strand.
CGTCGGCGAACAGCACTCGTGGGCGGGCCACCAGGCCCCGGGCGAGCGCCACCCGTTGGGCCTGCCCGCCCGAGAGCTCGCCCGAGGTGCGCCGTTCCAGCCCGTCGAGGCCGAGCCGGGCCAGCCAGAGCCTGGCCTCGGCGGCCGCCTTCGACCGCCGTACGCCCGAAAGCAGCAGGGGAAGCGCGACGTTCTCCTCCGCGCTCAGCTCGGGTACCAACTGTCCGAACTGGAACACGAAACCGAACCGGTCGCGCCGCAGGGCGCTGCGACCGGTCTCGCCGAGCCGGTCGATGCGGCGGCCGTCGAAGTGGATCTCGCCCGAGCCGGGCACGAGGATGCCGGCCAGGCAGTGCAGCAGCGTCGACTTGCCGGAGCCGCTGGGGCCCATGACGGCCAGGATCTCACCCTCGGCCAGCCGCAGGTCGGCGCCGCGCAGAGCCGGGGTGCGGCCGAAAGAGTAGTGGACGTCGCGGGCCTCGAGAACGATCGTCATCGTCTGACCTCCTGGGCGAGCGCGTCGAGGCGGGCCGCGGTCAGGTCGATCCAGCGCAGGTCGGCCTCGATGTGGAAGAGGGCGTGGTCGGCCAGCAGCGAGTCGACCAGGCTGCCGGTGCGTTTGACCGTGGTCAGCTCGCGCATGCGCTGCATGTGGGCGGCGCGCTGGGTGTCGAGATACTGCTCGGCCGGGCGGTCCAGCAGCAGCGAGAGGGTCACCTTGGCGAACAGCACGGTCTGCAGGTGCGGCTCGGGGGCGACCGGCTGGGTGAGCCAGGTGTCGACCTCGGTCGCCCCGGAATCGGTGATGACGTACCGCTTGCGGTCGGGGCCGGCGCCCGCCTCGGGGTCGCTGATCACGACCTTGCCGTCGCGGGCGAGCCGGCTCAGCGTCGAATAGACCTGGCCGAACGAGAGCGGCTTGTCACGCCCGAAGAAGGCGTCGTAGTCGCGCTTGAGGTCGTAACCGTGGCTGGGCTCGCGTTCCAGGAGTCCGAGAAGAGTGAGCGGCACCGTCATGCCGCTCACTATACGCCGAGAGTATACGCCGAGAGAAGCCCTAGACCTGAGGCAGCCAGACGCGCATCGTCGACGGGCCGCGGGAGGCCCAGTCGTGGTACGGGCGCAGCGTGACGGCGGCCTTCTCGAAGGGCGGCTCGGGGTGGTCGGGGGTGTAGGGCCAGTCGTCGTCGGGCGGCTCCACGATGTGGCACTGGGCGGTCACGCCGCCCGAGCCGTCGTCGGTCAGGGGCTGGGCGGTGTCGAGGCGGAAGGTGTCCACGTTCGGGCCGGCCGACTCGGCGCAGTAGACGACCGGGCCGCGTTCGACGGCCACGCAGCCGCGGACGGCGTCGACGCGCGGGTCGGGGAACGTGAGGCGGGGCTGGACGGGCAGATCGAGCACGACGGTCTCGCCCTCGGTGAAGCGGCGGCGGACGCGGGCCCAGCCGGGCTCGACCGGTTCGCCGTCCAGGGTGGCGCCCGCGGCCCAGGACGGAATGCGCAGGGTCAGCGTCCACGGCGGTTCGGGGGTACGGCGGATGTGGACGGCGATCCGGCCGCTTACCGGATAGTCGGTGTCGATGTCCAGGGCCACGTCGCCCACCTGCACCGACGAGGCGGCGTACTGATGAAGTTGGATGCCGTCGTCGTCGGCGGTGGCCAGATAGGCGGCCAGGCTGGCGAACGTGCGCGAGATGTTGGTCGGGCAGCACGAGACGGTGAACCAGGGCGCGCGGAGGTTCGACGAGGCCCGAGGCACGATCTCGTCCGGCGGGGGCACGGTGCCGAGCGTGCGCTGATGCAGCGTGTTGGTGTAGAAGAAGCGCGTGCCGTCGTCGGAGGGCGAGGTGGCGATGACGTTGAACAGCGTGCGCTCGATGAGGTCGGCGTAGCGGGAATCCCCGTACGCCAGCAGCAACCGCCAGGCCAGCATGACCGACCCGATGCCGGCGCAGGTTTCCGAGTACGCGCGATCGGGCGGCAGCACGAAGTCGTCCCCGAAGGCCTCGTCCTGATGCCGTGCCCCCACGCCGCCGGTGAGGTAGACGCGGCGGGCGACCGTCGTGCGCCACTGCCGTGCCACGGCCGCCAGCAATTCGTCGTCGTCGGTCTCGATCGCCACGTCGACCGTGCCCGCGGCCAGATACATGGCCCGGACGGCGTGGCCGCGCAGCACCGTCGCCTCACGCACCGGCACGTCGTCCTGGAAGTAGGACCGCCCGAATTCGATGTCCGACAGCACGTGGTGACCGCGCCGCTCCACGAACAGCCGTGCCTGCTCCAGATACCGCACGTTGCCGGTGACGCGGTACAGCTCGACCAGGGCCGGCTCGATCTCGGCGTGGCCGCACACCGATTCGATACCGCCGGTGCCGAACACCTCGCACACATGGTCGGCCGCGCGCACCGCCACGGCGACGAACTCGTCGTGGCCGTAGGTGCGGGCTCGGGCCACGGCGGCCTGGATCAGATGCCCGTACGAGTAGAGCTCGTGCCCCCACTCGAGGTCGCTGTAGCGCGGCTGCTGCCCCGGCCGGCCGAAGTTGGTGTTGAGATAGCCGTCCGGCTCCTGCGCGGCGGCCACCCGGGTCGCGATCGCCCGGAAGCGCGCGTCGAGGGCGGGGTCGCGCGTACGCCCGTGCTCCCACGCGAGGGCCTCGAGGAACTTGTAGATCTCGGTGTCGGAGAACTCGCGGCCGTGCCGCGGGCCGCCGTCGAAGTTGCCGAGCCAGCCGGCCTTGTCCAGCCATCGTTCGACGTGGTCGAGCGTGGCCGACCCGTTGACCTGCTGGCGGCCGGCCCAGAAGCCGGGCGCGCGCAGACTGACCTCGCTGAGCCCGAGCGGGCGCAGGCGGCCCCGGCTGGGCACGACGGGAGTGGAGACGGTCATGTGAGCATCACCCTTTGAGAGCGCCGGACATGAAGCCGCGGACGTAATGCCGTTGCAGGGCCAGGAAAAGCACGACGCAGGGCAGCGCCAGCACGACGACGCCGGCCTCGGTGGCGCCGTAGTCGACGATGCCCATCACCTGGCCGCGCAGGTTGGCCACGGCCAGCGGCAGCGGCATCTTGTCGGAGTCGCTGATCAGCACGAGCGGCGTGATGAAGTCGTTCCAGGCGGCCAGGAAGGCGAACAGGCCCACCGTGATGAGTCCGGGCTTGGCCGCCGGGAGCAGCACGCGCAGCAGCGCCCGCAGCGACCCGCAGCCGTCGATCAGGGCCGCCTCACGAAGTTCGCCCGGCACGGCCTCGAACGAGATCCGCATCATGAACGTGGCGAACGGCAGCTGGAACATGGACAGCACGAGAGCGAGCCCGACGAGCGAATTCTGCAGCCCGAGCTGATTGAGCAAGACGTACAAGGGAATCAACAGCGTCGCGTACGGGACCATCAGGATCGCCAGCGTGACGAGGAACAAGACGTCGCGCCCCGGAAAGCGGAAGGTGGCGAACGCGTACCCGCCGGTGACCGAGGCGAAGAGCGTGAACGCCACCGTCAACAGCGAGATGGCCGTCGAGTTCAGGATGTACTGCCAGACGCCGGCCTGATAGTTGGCCAGCGTGGCGTAGTTGCCGAAGCCCCAGCCGTCGCTCTGCTGGGTGCCGGCCTGCGGCGAGACCGAGGCCAGCGTGGCCCAGGCCAGGGGGAACAGGAACACGACGGCCAGCCCGCCGGCGAGCACGTGTTGCGGCGTACGCAGAAGGTTCTTCACGAAGGTCAGCGCTCCTTCCCGCGCAGACCGCGGAACTGCAACACGTTGAGGACGAGGAGCGCGACCAGGATCAGGATGGACAGCGCGGCCGCCCGGCCCAGGTTGTTCTGCCCCTGGAAGGCGACGTTGTAGACGAGCTGCACGATGGTGACCGTGCTGTTGTCCGGCCCGCCCTTGGTGAGGATGTAGAACTGGTCGAAGGCCAGCAGCGAGCCGGTGACGCACAGGATCGTGCACAGCGCGAGCGAGGGCCGCAGCAACGGCAGCGTCACGTGCCGGAAGGTCTGCCACCGGCTCGCGCCGTCGAGGCGGGCCGCCTCGTAGACGTCGCCCGGAATGCTGTTGAGGCCGACCAGAAGCAGCAGCATGTAGAAGCCGGCGAACCGCCACACGATGAGCGCCACCGTCGACCACAGCGCCGACCACGGCGTGCCCAGGAACGAGATCTGGCCGGGGAAAGGACTCGCTTGTGGGGAGTACAAGGCGTAGAAGAGCAGCGACGCCGATGCCAGCCCGAGCGCGGATGGCACCAGGAACGACGTACGAAGGAAACCGGTCCATCGCGACGACTCCTGCACCAGCAACGCGAGGCCGAGCGCGAGCCCGAGCAGAATCACCGTGGTCACCACCGTGTATTTCACGGTGAACCAGACGGCCGGCCAGAACAGCCGGTTGTCGAGGGCGTCGGTGAAGTTCTCGGGCGCGTTCCAGCCCCGGTTGCCGGCGAACAGGCCCCAGTCCGAGACCGACATCCGGCCGACCAGAAGGATCGGCAGGACGAAGAACACGATCACGAACAGGGCGGTGGGGGTGGCGTACGCCCAACCGGCGTACGCCTTCGCCTTCCCCACGCTATTGCGCCAGGGCGTCGGTCAGTGCGGTGTTGTCCTTGGCCAGGCCGCCGGCGTCGCCGTAGACCTGATTGCGGACCAGCGTCATCCACGGGCTCCCGGGGGCGTTGAAGGCCTGCTGGAAGTTGACCGCCACGGGCGTCTTGCTCTGCGGCGCCGCGGCCACCTTGTTGACGGTCGCGACCCTCGGATCCTTCTGGCTGTACTTGTTGTCGACCAGATCCGTGCGTGAGACCGTGCTGCCGGTCGCGGCGATCACGTCGACCTGGGCCGCCTCGGAGGTCATCCAGGACAGGAAGTTCCAGGCCTGCTGGCTCTTCTTGGAGTCCTTCGAGATGCCGATGCCGTCGCCGCCCACGAACGTCGAGCCGCCCCCGTCGACACCCGGGATCGGGACGACGCCGACATCGACCGTCTTGGCCGCGGTGGACAGAAGCGTTGCCGGGTACGGCATCACGCCCACCTTGCCCTGCTGGAAGGCCGCCACCCAGGTCGCCCCGGTCTCGTCCTTGGCGCCGGGGGCGATCGCACCCGCCTCCTGCAGCTCACGCCAGGTGCTGTAGACCTTCTGAGCCGCCGTGCCGTCCATGAGGGACTGGGTGCCCTCGGGGTTCATGACCTCCTGCCCGCTGGCCCAGACCATCGGGAACCACGTGAAGACGTTGCAGCCGCCGCAGTTGCCACCGAAGTAGGTGCCGTAGACGTCCTTCTTGCCGAGCTTCTGGATCGCGAGCGCCTGATCCTTGAACTCGTCGATGGTCGTCGGGCCCTTCTCGGGGTCGAGGCCCGCCTCCTTGTAGAGCTTCTTGTTGTAGAAGATCACCGAGAGGTCGAGGATGAACGGGAGCACGTACTTCTTGTCCTCGAACGTGCCCGCGGTGAGATGCCCCTGGTTGATCTTGTCGGCGTACGGGAGAAGTTTGATCGGCTCGGTGAGGTCGGCGAACAGGCCGGCCTTGGTCCAGTTGGGCACGTAGACGATGTCGGCCGCGAACAGGTCGGGCAGGCCGCCGCTGCCGGCCGCCGCGCCCACCTTGGCCACGTAGTCGTCGTTGGGGGTGACGGTCAGCTTGACCTGGTTCTTGTGGCTCTTGTTGTATGCGTCGACGAGCGCTTTGGCCTGAAGCTCCAGCGGGGCGCGGGTCCAGAGGGTCAGTGCCGAGCCGTCGTCGACACCCTCGGCGGTGATCTGGCCGCCGCCGGTGGCGTTGTCGTCGTCCCCGCCGCACGCTGCGGCCGAGGCAAGCAGGCCCGCGATCGATATCACGGCCACCGCTCTGCGAATGCTCAAGGTGCTCCTCCGTTTTCGGTCCGGCGATTCACGGGGAGTAAGGTGGCAGCTTGTCAGTGCAGCTCAAGCCGGTTCCTAGGCCGGGAGCTCAACTGCCGAAAAGGTTTTCAGGAACGTAATCCTGCGGCTATTTTGCTGTCAAGAGTGTTCTCGTCCTGGGGGAGTCAGGTTGGAGCGAGCGACCTTGCGCGACGTGGCCCGGCTGGCCGGGGTGTCCGTCGCGACCGCGTCCAAGGCCCTCAACGGTCAGCCGCAGGTGCGGGCGTCCACCCGCGAGCGGGTCATGCAGGCGGCGTCCCAACTGGACTTCTCGCCCAACACGCACGCCCAGGCGCTCATCACGCAGCGCACCGGCACGGTCGGGCTGCTGACGTCCGACCTGGAGGGCCGCTTCTCGATCCCCATCCTGATGGGCGCCGAGGACGCGTTCGGCACCGACCAGACGTCGGTCTTCCTGTGCGACGCGCGCGGCGACAGCATCCGCGAGCGGCATCACCTGCGGGCGCTGCTGTCCCGCCGGGTCGACGGCCTGATCGTCGTGGGCGCGCGCCCCGACAGCCGGCCTTCGCTCGGGCGCGATCTGCCGGTGCCGGTCATTTACGCGTACGCGCCCTCGGAGGACCCGGCCGACCTGTCGCTGGTGAGTGACAACGAGGGCGGCGGCCGGCTGGCCGTCGACCACCTGATCCGCTGCGGCCGCCGCCGGATCGCCCACATCACCGGCGACGCCACCTACGGCGCGGCGCAGGATCGGGCGCGCGGCGCGGTCGACCGGCTTGCCGAGGAGGGGCTGGAGGTGGCCGGGGGCGAGGTGTGGTTCGGCATGTGGTCCGAGGCGTGGGGCCGGGGCGCGACCCGCATGCTGCTCGAGCGCTGCCCCGACGTCGACGCGATCTTCGCCGGCTCCGACGAGATCGCCCGCGGCGTGGTCGACGTGCTGCACGAGGAACGCCTGGACGTGCCGGGCCAGGTGGCCGTGATCGGCTACGACAACTGGACGATCCTGGGGGCCAACGCCCGCCCGCCGCTGACCACCATCGACCTCAACCTGGAACAGCTGGGCCGGGTGGCCGCCCAGCGCCTGTTCGCGGCGATCGGCGGCACGCTCGGCTCCGGCGTCGAGAAGTTCCCGGGCAAGCTCGTCACCCGCGAATCGACGGCGCCGTTGCGCTGACTCAGGGGTTGCAGGCGGCGTCCGGGTCGCCCTGCAGACGCTCGAGCAGGGGAGCGAGGGTGCGGCGCTCGGCGTCGGTGAGGCGGAGCAGGATCATGTTCCGCTCGGCCACGGCGGTCGAGATCTGATCGCGCATGGCCTCGCCGGCGTCGGTGAGGGTCAGCAGCTTGACGCGCCGGTCGGTGCCGGGGATGCGGGTGATCAGGCCGCGCTCCTCCAACTGGTCGGCCAGGCCCGTGATGTACGACCGGTCGCAGTGCAGCTGCTCGGCCAGGTCACGCATGGGCGCGGGCGTCGAGAGCAGCACCAGCACGCGGGCCAGCGGCACGGGCAGGCCGAAGGCGCCCACCGTCGTCACGAACTCCGCCTTGGCCTCGTCGGCGATGGTGATGAGCAGCTGGGCCAGTCGGCTCGCCTCGGCGAACCGCGCCTCTGTGGTCGGCATGACGGCCAGAATACTACGCCAACTCAATAGTTGACTCACTCACGCATCTCCGGCTACGGTCGGAATGCGTGACTCGCTCAACCAATTAGTGAGTCAACTATCGGAGGTTCACCATGGGCAACGTCGCAGTCGTCGGGGGCACCGCGGGCATCGGGCAGGCGATCAGCCGAGCGCTGGCCGCTCAGGGTTCACGCGTGCTGGTGGTGGGCCGCACGTTCCGGGACGCCGGGGTGCCCGGGCTCGAGTTCGTGCGGGCCGACCTCAGCTCGATGCGCGAGGCGGCCCGGGTCGCTGCCGACCTGCCGGCCGACCTCGATGCGGTGGTCTTCACGACCGGCATCATGGCCGCCTCGAAGCGGCAGCAGACGGCCGAGGGGATCGAGTCGGACATGGCCGTGAGCTACCTGAGCCGTTTCGTGATGCTGCGTGAGCTGGCCGGGCGCCTCGAGCGGGGCCGCGTCTTCGTGATGGGCTTCCCCGGCAAGGGGCAGGCGGGGAACCCGGACGACCTGAACGCCGAACGGTCGTACAAGGCGATGGCCGTACACATGAACACCGTGGCCGCCAACGAAGCGCTCGTCCTCGACGCCGCCCGCCGCTACCCGCATCTCGACGTGTTCGGCCTGAACCCGGGCTTTGTGAAGTCCGGCATCCGCAGCAACCTGTTCGGCGAGGGCTCGCTGCGCTACCGGCTCATGGAAACCGTGCTCGCGCCGATCTACACCAAGCCCTCCGCGTACGCGGAACGAGTCGTGCCGCTGCTGTCGGTGAACGCGCCCAGCGGCACGATGTTCAGCCGCAAGGGCACCGCGATCCCCGCCTCGCCGGCGCTGACGCCGGACCGTGTGGCCGCTTTCATGGCCGCATCCGAGCGTCTGGTGGGAATCGCGGTGCCCTGACGAGTCAGCGCTGCTGCAGGATGGCCAGCTTGGTGTAGGCGACGCTGAGGATGTCGGGCTTGCCGTCGCCGGTGACGTCGGCGATGGCCAGCGCGTCGGGCTGGTTGCCGACGCCGTCGATCGGGTTGACCGTGTAGGCGCCGAGACGGCGGGTGGTCTGCTGCAAGAAGACGGTCGTGGCCAGCCAGCTGGCGTGGGCGGCGACCAGGTCGGCCCGGCCGTCGCCGGTCAGGTCGCCGATGGCCAGGCCGGCCGGGCAGTCGTAGGCCGGATAGACGGTGGGGGTCCTGGACAGGCCGCCGGCCTGCTGGGCGAAGACGTTGACGGCGGCGTCGGGCTGGTTCCGCGACGAGCTCAGCACCAGGTCGGCCTTCTTGTCGCCGGTGACGTCGCCGACCGCGGCCGCCTGGGTGAGGTAGCTCGGGGCCTGGTAGCTGGTGGCGGCCGCGTACGAGCCGTTGGCCTGACGCAGCCGCACCCAGGCGCCGGCGCCGAACGCCTGCGCCACGTCGAGCCGGCCGTCGCCGTTGAAGTCGGCCACGAAGACCTGGTCGACCACGGTGACGTCGGGCACCGGGGCGCTCAGCGTGACCGAGGCCGGGAAGGTCTTGGCCGTCGTCTGGTGGTGGATGCGGACCCGGCCGATGCCCGCACTGACCACGAGATCGCGGCGGCCGTCGGCGTTGATGTCGGCGATCGCCACGTCGTCGGTCGGGCCGGGCACCAGAACGGGCGCGGTCAGTTTTCCGCCGCGCTGGTAGAAGACGTCGACGCCCTTCGAGGTCGCCATGGCCACGTCGGTGCGGCCGTCGCCGTCGACGTCGCCGGCGGCCAGCCGGACGTCGTAGTAGGTGCTGTGCCCGGCGATCCGCGTGGGCGCGCCGTAGGTGCGGTCGGCCCGCTGGGCGAACACGAGCAGCGCGCTCGTCTCGGTGTTGTCGGCCGGCCCGAGCCCGGCCAGGATGTCCGGCCGCCCGTCCCCGGTCACGTCGGCCACCGCGACCGCGTTCGTCTCGATCGAACCGGTGCTGAGATAGCGCACCGGAAGGAACGTCCCGCTGCTCGCCGCCGAAGCGGGCGCCACCGGTGTCAGGGCGAGCAGAATTCCCGCCGCCATGGCAACTGTCTTCACTTGTACCCCCATCTCGAAGTCCACGATGGACTTCCCCTGGAGTGACGTTCGTCAAACCAGGGTTCAGGACGATCGGGCGCCCGGGGCAACGCCGTTCAACGCGGCCTCGGTGAGCTCGAACAGCGCGCGCTGGAAAGCAGGGGCGGTCGCGGTGGGGTTCGGCGCCGCGGGAGTGCTCTCGTCGTAGTAAGTGCCGTTGTCGTAGTCCTCGCCGATGACGTGCAGCAGATTGCCCGCGGCGTGCTGCGGATCGTCGCCCCGGATCGAGAACATGGCGTGCAGCAGCGCCGTGCTGACGATGCCCGGGTGCACGCTGACGGCCGTCCGGGTCGTCTTCTGCAACGTGCCGGCCAGCCGGCAGGTCTCGGTCACCAAGGCCAACTTCGATTGCGCGTACGCCGTCCCCGGCGCATAACGATGCCGGGCCAGATTCACGTCGTCCGGGTCGAGCGTCGCCGACAGATGTGTCGCCGAGGCCACGTTCACGATCCGGTCCGGTTCGCCCAGCAGCCGGGTGAGCGCGACCGTCGCCAGATAGTTGGTCTGGAACGTGAGCTCGAAGCCGCTGGACGCGATCGTGCGATGCGGCGGCCCCGGCCGGGCCGCGTTGTTGACCAGAATGTCGATGTGCCGGGCGATGCCCCGGATCCGGGAGGCCAGTCCGGCCACCGCCTCGAGCGACGAGAAGTCGGCCCGGAAGTAGGCCACGTCGTTGCGCGGCGGCAGCGGCGAACTGGGCTCGATTCCATGCAGGATCAGCAATCCGACCCGCCCGGCCAGCCGTTGGGCTGTGGCCAGACCGATTCCACTGGTAGCTCCGGTCAGGACGACCGTCTTACCCGCCAGCTCCATGGCGGCAGCCTAGAGCCAGGCCGTCCCCGGCGGCAGCCCCTTTAGGCTGTGGCGCCGACTGGGCGGCCGGTGGCGACGGGGTGCGGGCGGCGGCCCTCGGACAGCTGCACGACCTGGTCGGCGAAGGGGACCGGGCGGGTCGTGGTGACGACCACGGTGATGCCGGTCGTGGCCAGATTCTGCAGCACCTGCAGTTCGACAGCAGGTTCGAGGTCGGTGGTGGCGTCGTCGAGCACGATCAGGCGGGGGCGGCGCGACACGGCGCGCGCGATGGCGATCTGGTGGCGGTAGTCGCCGGGGTCGCCGTCCTCGGGCAGAGCCGCGATCCGCAATGCCTCGCGCGGATCGGCACCGGCGCCGAGGGTGACGTTGTCGCGGATCGAGCCGGCGGTCACGAACGGGCGGCGGGTCACGACGGCCACGCTCGAGGCCAGCACCTCGTCGCCCAGGCGGCGGACGTCGACGCCGTCGAACCGGACCGAACCCTCGGCGGGGGCCAGGCCGGCGGCCAGCTCGAGCAGGGTGGTCGCCTCGGCGCCGGTGACCACGGTCAGCGTGCCCGGCTCCAGCACCAGATCGGCGCCGCCCAAGAGCCGGCGCCCGCCCCGGACCACGCCGGCCCTACGTATTTCCACCCGCACCACGCGGACCACCCCCGATGTCAAACCCGCAATCGCCTACCAAACTAGTAGGTCTTAGGGTTGATGTCCATCGGTCTTCCGGCGGGCTTGCCGCCGGTCGGGGTCGGCCTCAGGGCGTACCCCGTTCAGGGGGCCGGCTGCTCCAGCAGGCGGCCCGAGCGCAGGGGTAGCAGGTCATCGGCGAGATCGATGATGCGCTGGTCGTGGGTGGCGACCAGCACCAGCGTGCCAGCGGCGACCGCGGCGGTCAGCGCGGAGAGGACCAGGGCGACATGCTCGTCGTCCTGGTGGGCGGTCGGCTCGTCGAGCAGCGCCACCGCGGGGTTCAGCACGAGCGTACGGGCCAATGCCGTTCGTTGTTGCTCGCCCAGGGAAGTGTCGTGGGCCGGGCGGGCGGCCAGCGCGTCGAGGCCCAGGCGGGTCAGCAACTCGGGGTCGGGGTCGCGGCCGCGCAGCCGGGCGGGCAGGTGCGCGTTCTCGGCCACCGTCAGCTCGGGGGTGAGGGCAGGACGCTGGGGGAGCAGCGCCACCTGCCCCCAGTCGTGCACTGTCGTGGCCGCCTTGTCCGCGACCGTCACTTCGCCGCGGGTCGGCGCCATGATGCCGGCCACCAGGTGCAGCAGGGTCGACTTGCCGGAGCCGGACCGGCCCGCCAGAACGGCAAGCCGGGCCGGTGGCAGGGCCAGGCTGACCTCGCTCAGCACAGCCGTCGGGCCGCGCTGGTGGGTCACCGCTTCCAGGCGTACGAGATCCGCGGTCGTCACCCCGCCCATCCTGCCCGAACCGGCGGCCGGGCGGAGTCCTCAGCTACCGGCCGGTGGGCGGGCGGGGGTCTCCGCTGTCGGCCCGTCTCCGCTGTCGGCCCGTCTCGGCTGCCGGCCCGTCTCGGCTGCCGGTTCGTCTCGGCTGTCGGCCCGTCTCGGCTGCCGGCTTGTCTCAGCTCCCGGCCGGCGGCGGGGACACCGGGATCGAGGGCCCTCGGCCCGGCCGGGTACGCCACGCGCCGACGGCGATGTCGGCCAGCAGGAACGCCGCCAGGGGGATGCCGAACATCGGCACCACCCAGCCCAGCGCGATCACGGCCGGGACGCCGACCGCGATGGCCCACGGCGGCAGGTTCTGCCAGGCGCCGCGCCGGACCGGGGGAGTGCCGACCAGCGAGCCGCGGCGGGTGGGCCGGCGCTGCCACCACATGCGGTAGCCCCAGACGATGACGCTGAGCAGGCCGATCGCCAGCAGGGCCAGCAGGATCTGGTTGAAGATGCCGAACAGCATGCCCATGTGCGCGCTCACGCCCAGGCTGGTGAGCTTGGCCAGCAACGGGTAGTCGGCGAAATCGCTCCGGTCGACCACGGTGCTGCTCGCCGCGTCGACGGCGATGCTGTCCTTGCGTACGGGAAATTCGGAGTCGTTCTGCGCGACCGTCCAAGCCGTCGCGGCGTCGGCGGGCACGCTCAGCTCGATCGGCCCGTCGAGGCCGTTGTCGCGGGCCACCGTGACCACAGCGTCCACAGTGGTCGGATCGAACGCCACCGCTCCGGACGCGCCGCCATGATGACCACCGCTGGGCGCCTCGACGCCGGTGGCGAGCGACGGCGTCCGCGAATCAAGAGCGTCCAGCGCCGCGCCGAAGTTCTCGCCCGCGTACCGCGACCAGGTCAGCCCGGTGGCCGACAGGAACAGCAGTCCGACGGTCAGCCAGACGCCGGTCGCGGCGTGGAAGCTCCGCGTGCGCCGCACACCCTTGCGAGCAGCCAGATCCGGGGCCAAGAGCTTTTTCGCCGTACGGTTCCCCCGCTGCCGCCGCCACCAGAGCGCCAGCCCGCCGAGCGCGATGATCGCCAGCCAGCTCGCCGCGAATTCGGAGTAGTGCCGCCCGAGGTCGCCCAGCTGCAGGTTGCGGTGGAAGTCGTCGAACCACGTCTTGAGCGGCGTGTAGGAGAACCAGGTGGTGAGCTGGCCCTTCACCTCGGCCGTGTACGGGTCGACGTAGACGGTGTGCTGCCGGTCGTTGGTCAGCTCGGGCACGTTGAAGTCGATCTGCGTGGTGCCGTCGCCCTCGCCGGGCCGGATTGTCGCGATCTCGCCCTCGGGGTGGGACTGGCGGGCCGCCGCCACCTGCTCGGCCAGCGGGCGCGGGGTGCCGTCGGTGCTGGCCACGGTCAGCTCGTTGCTGTAGACGAGGCTGTCGAGCTGCGGCGTGACCGTGTAGGCGAGCCCGGTGAGCGCGGCCACGAACAGGAAAGGCGCCACGAAGATGCCCGCGTAGAAGTGCAGGCGTAAGAGCAGCGCACCGAAGCCGCTGGACTTTCGTTCCGGCCTGGGGGAGGGGGCCGGCTTGACCTGTGTTTCGGGGACGGCGGACATGGGCTCCTCGTTCCGGGGGTCCACGACGACATTGGGGATGGTGCCGTCCTGTGGTCGTCCCCCGGCCCGAGTTAGTTCCCAGCGATCTGTCAGGAGTTGGTGGCGACCTTCCACAGGTTGCCGTCCGGGTCGGCGAAGTAGCCGAAGTAACCGCCCCACTGCGCGGCCTCAGCCGGCTTCACGACAGTGGCGCCGGCCGACTCGGCCCGGGCCATGATCTCGTCGACCTCGGTGCGGTCGGAAACGAGGTGGTGTAAGGAGAATGCGCGGTAGCCGCTGCCTTCCGAGGGCACACCGGCCTCTTGCGCCGCCGTCTCACGGTTGTAGATCGCCAGCGGCGAAGAGCCCTCGCCGAGGCGGAACATAACGAAGCCCGGGTAGTCCTGAATCGGCTCGGCGCCCAGGCCTTTGCCGTAAAAGTCCTTGGCCCGGTCGAAATCCTTCACGGCCAGGACGATCGCGTTCACTGCCAGAGTCACGTCGATTCCTCCGTTCCGGTGTTTCCAGCCAGAGAACCACAACACCGAGCCGCCGTGGGGCATCCATCACGAACGTGGTAGACGGTTCAAGAAGGCCGGTCCAGGTCGCCTTGCGCGTGGCCCGGGGCAGCGGCCATGCGAACGGCACGACCGGCCCGGCCGGCGGTTCTGTTCATGGCGATCCGCCACACCTCGTTGGCGCGGTGGGCGTGGGTCGCTGCGGACGGCCGCATCGACGGCACGGTTCGACCGTGACGGGCCTGGATCGCCCGGCGGGTTGTGCCGGGTTGGCGCGGTGGGCGTGGGCCGGTGTGAGCGGCTGGGTCGGCGGTTTTGGTTCGGGCCGTGACGGGTCCGGATCGCCCGGCGGACTGCGCCGAGTTGGCCCGATGGGCGTCAGCCAGTGTGAACGGGTGGCTCGGAGGTACGGTTCGGACCATGACGGACCCGGAACGCCCGACGGGTTATGCCGACGGCACGCCACTGGACGACGCCGATCGACACCTGGCCGACGCCGACCCTGTCCTGGGCGGCCTGATTCAGCGTCTGGGGCCGCTCTCGACGGTCGAGGCCGGGACCGACTTGTTCGGGTCGCTCATCCTGGCCATTGTCAGTCAGCAGTTCTCGACCCGGGCGGCCCGAGCGATGTACGACCGTGTCCTCGGGCAGTTCGGTGGGCAGGTTCCGTCGCCCGCGGCCCTGCTCGCCGCCGATCCCGACGAACTGCGGGTCACGGCCGGCCTGTCGCACGCCAAGACGCGGGCCATGCGGGCGCTGGCCGAGCACCTGGAGTCGGGCGCGCTGGACCTGGCCACCCTGCCTTCACTGAGCGACGACGAGATCCGCGCACGCCTAACAGCCGTGCCCGGCATCGGCGACTGGACCGCCGGCGTGTTCCTGCTCTTCACCCTTCACCGCCCCGACGTGCTACCCGCCAACGACCTGGGCATCCGCAAGGCGGTGCGCGACCAGTACGGCCTACCCGCCCTGCCCGCGGCCGCAGACGTGACCCGCATGGGCGAGGCCTGGCGCCCCCACCGAACTCGCGCCTCCATGTACCTCTGGCGCAGCCTCGAGACGACCCCCATCCCAGTCGCCGGCTGACGCAGTAGCCGACTCGCCGACCGCCTGCCTGCTTCCCCATCGGCTTTCGAGTGTCGTCCCTGCTTGCCCACGCGCTAGTTCGTCGACGAGGTTCCGTTGTCGTTGTCGTTGTCGTTGTCGTTGTCGTTGTCGTTGTCGCGGCGCTGTCGCTCGTCGGTGTCGCTTGCTGCGCGTTGTTCGTCGACTGTTGCTTGTCGCGTGTTGGTCGTTGCCTGTTGCGCGTTTCCTATCGCTTCCGGCCCTGTGGGTAGTTGTGCGATGGTCGTCGGTTGATGCGCGATCTTTGTCGCCTGCCGCGCGTTGGCCGTCGGGTGTTGCGCGACTGTCGTCGTTGTTGCGCGGCGGCCGTCGCTTGTTGCGCGTGCTTGTCGCTTGCAGCGCGTTGGTCGTTGGTTGTCGTTGGTTGCCTGTTGCTTGCCGCTCACTTCCGCTTGTTGCTCGTTCGGGCTTCCCGGAAGCGGAAGCCCGTCGTCCCGGTGGATGGGCACGTCGGGTGCTTGCCGTCGGTGAGGAGGGCGTCACGACACGCCGGGCACAGCATGTGGTGTTGCGTTCGGTGGTGGCCGTCCATATATGGTGGCTCTCGCAGCTGGTTCGATCATCGTCCTGCGGTGATCGAGGCAAGAGGGAACCCGGTGTGAATCCGGGACTGCCCCGCAGCGGTGAGTGGGAACGACCGCCGTCATACAGCACTGGGCGTTGAACGACGCCTGGGAAGCGACGGCCAGTAGGCCTGGTGCAACGCGCCCACGAGTCCGAAGACCTGCCAGCGCACCGCACGCCGCCGTGGCGTGCGGTGGTCGGAGGCCGCGCGGGACGGCCCACGCCATCAGCCGGCCCGGCTCACGCCGCTGCCGGTGGCGTCCCCCTGCGCGCTTCACGACCTCGCGAAGGCGTGAAAGAGGGGGACATGACGATCACGCAGGCTTCCGTGCCGGAACAGCGCCGGCACGTTATGCGGGTCCGCAAGCGCAACGGCGATCTGGAAACGGTCGACGTCAACAAGATCGTCAAGGCCGTCGAGCGGTGGGTGGCCGACCTCGACGAGGTGGACCCGCTGCGCGTGGCGACCAAGACGATCAGCGGCCTGTACGACGGCGCCACGACGGCGGAGCTCGACAAGCTGTCCATCCAGACGGCGGCCGAACTGATCGGCGAGGAGCCACAGTACTCGAAGCTCGCCGCGCGTCTGCTCGCCGCGTATGTTGATCAGGAAGTGCGCCTGCAAGAAGTGCACAGTTTCAGCCAAGCGATCAGAAACGCGCACTCGCACGGCCTGATCGGCGACGAAACGGCCACTTTCGTGCAGAAAAACGCGCAAGAGTTGGACGAAGCTGTCGATGCCGACGGCGACCTGCGGTTCGAGTACTTCGGACTGCGCACGGTGGCCGACCGTTATCTGCTGCGGCATCCGCAAGCGCGCACTGTCGTCGAGACACCGCAGTACTTCCTGCTGCGCGTGGCGTGCGGTTTGAGTACGACGCCGGCCGAGGCGATCGGCTTCTACCGGCTGATGTCGTCGCTGGCCTACCTGCCCAGCTCGCCGACGCTGTTCAACTCCGGCACCCGGCACACGCAGATGTCGTCGTGCTTCCTGGTCGACTCGCCGCGCGACGAGCTGGACTCCATCTACGAGCGCTACCACCAGGTGGCGAAGCTGTCCAAGTTCTCCGGCGGGATCGGCATCGCGTGGTCGCGGGTGCGTGGCCGGGGCGCGCTCATCCGGGGCACTAACGGCAAGTCGAACGGCATCGTCCCGTTCCTCAAGACGCTCGACGCCGGGGTGGCCGCGGTCAACCAGGGCGGTCGGCGCAAGGGCGCGGCTTGCGTCTATCTCGAGCCGTGGCACCCGGACGTCGAGGAGTTCCTCGAGTTGCGCGACAACACCGGCGAGGAATCACGGCGTACGCACAATTTGAACTTGGCCAACTGGATCCCGGACGAGTTCATGCGCCGCGTCGAGGCCGACGGCGACTGGTCGCTGATCGGCCCGTCCGACGCACCCGAACTGCCGGACCTGTTCGGCGAGGCATTCGATGCCGCCTATCTCAACGCCGAGAAGAAGGCCGTCAAGAAGGTCAAGGCCCGCGACCTGTACGGGCGGATGATGCGCACACTTGCGCAGACCGGCAACGGCTGGATGACGTTCAAGGACCGTTCGAACGCGTTGTCCAACCAGACCGGCGCGCCCGGCAACACGATCCACCTGTCGAACCTGTGCACCGAGATCCTCGAGGTGAACAGCGACGACGAGACGGCCGTGTGCAACCTCGGCTCGATCAACCTGGGCGCGCACGTCACCGCCGACGGCGTCGACTGGACGAAGTTGCGCGAAACTGTCCGTACGGCGGTCGTCTTCCTCGACCGCGTCATCGACATCAACTTCTACCCGTCCGCGCAGGCGGCCGCGTCCAACCCGCGCTGGCGGCCGGTCGGCTTGGGGCTGATGGGCCTGCAAGATGCCTTCTTCACGCTGCGGCTGCCGTTCGACTCCGACCAGGCGCGTGAGCTGTCCACCCGCGTCCAGGAAGAGATCTTCCTGACCGCGCTCGAGGTGTCGGCCGACCTCGCCGAAAAGTTCGGACCGCACCCCGCGTACGCCGAAACGCGCGCGGCGAACGGCGATCTTCACCCGGATCTGTGGGGAGCGACGCCTGCGCAAACCGAACGATGGACGAACGTGCGCGATCGTGCACGAACGAGCGGTCTGCGCAACTCGTTGCTCGTCGCGATCGCCCCGACGGCCACCATCGCGTCGATCGCCGGCTGCTACGAATGCATCGAGCCGCAGGTGTCCAACCTGTTCAAGCGCGAGACCATGTCCGGCGAGTTCCTGCAGATCAACACCTATCTCGTACGCGAGCTGAAGGCGCGCGGCCTGTGGACGGGGGCCATCCGCGAGCAGATCAAGCGGGCCGAAGGCTCAGTGCAGGGCATCGCCGAACTGCCCGACGACGTGCGCGAACTGTTCCGCACGGCGTGGGAACTGCCGCAGAAGGCATTGATCGATCTGGCCGCAGCGCGTGCGCCCTTCATCGATCAGTCACAGTCGCTCAACTTGTTTCTGAGTGCGCCCACCATCGGCAAGCTGTCGTCGATGTACCTGTACGCCTGGAAGGCCGGCCTGAAGACGTCGTACTACCTGCGCTCACGCCCCGCCACGCGCATCCAGCAAGCGACCGTCTCCGTCGCCCCGACAACCGCCGCCACCCCGGCGACGGCCACCGCCGGCACGCCGACGTCCCCGTCCGCCGAGCCACCGACGACGGCTGCCGCCGGTGTGGTGACGACGGTTACCGGTGGTGCGTTGATGTCGCCGTCCGCCAGTACGCCGACGACGGTCGCCGCCGGTGCGCCGACGTTGCCGTTCACAGGCGCGCGGACGACGGTTACCGCCGGTGCGCCGACGTCGCTCACGGCCAGCTCGTCGGTGGCGGCGGTCGGTGGGCTCAACTCGCTGCCGACAGTGGGTGTAATGAGCGACGCCGAAGCGCTTGCCTGCTCCTTGGAAAACCCTGAGACCTGCGAGGCCTGCCAGTGACCACCGTTCCCGAACCGCGCGTTGCCGTTGAGCGTCGGATGTTGCTCGATCCCGGTATGGATCTCACGTTGCGGCCTATGCGCTATCCGCAGTTCTTCGACCGGTTCAAGGACGCGATCAAGAACACCTGGACGGTCGAGGAGGTCGACCTGCACTCGGACCTCGCTGATCTGGCCAAGCTGTCGCCGGCTGAGCAGCACCTGGTGAGCAGGCTGGTCGCGTTCTTCGCCACCGGGGACACGATCGTGGCCAACAACCTGGTGCTCAATCTCTATCAGCACGTCAACTCGCCCGAGGGCCGGCTGTACCTGTCGCGGCAGTTGTTCGAGGAGGCTGTGCATGTCCAGTTCTATTTGAACCTGCTCGACACGTACGTTCCGAACGAAGACGAACGGTTTGCGGCGTTCGCGGCCGTCGAGAACATTCCGTCGATCGCGCGTAAGGCCGAGTTCTGCTTCAAGTGGATCGACTCGATCTATGAGATGCGCGAGCTCAAGACGCGGGAGGACCGTCGGACATTCCTGCTCAACGTGATCTGTTTCGCCGCGTGCATCGAAGGGCTGTTCTTCTACGGCGCTTTCGCGTACGTGTATTTCCTGCGCTCGCGTGGGCTGCTGAACGGGCTTGCGTCGGGCACCAACTGGGTCTTCCGCGACGAGAGCATGCACATGGCGTTCGCCTTCGACGTGGTCGACACCGTCCGCCAGGAGGAACCCGACCTGTTCGACGCCGAGATGGAGCGGCAGGTCCGGGACATGCTGTCCGAGGCCGTCGAGTGTGAGGTGCAGTTCGCCGCGGACATCCTCGAGCAAGGTGTGTCCGGTCTGTCGTTGAGCGATATGCGCGAGTACTTGCAACATGTGGCCGATCGCCGACTGCAAGCGCTCGGTATCGCGCAACTCTATGGCAGCAGGAACCCGTTCGCCTTCATGGAGCTGCAGGACGTCCAGGAGCTTTCGAACTTCTTCGAGCGCCGCGTCTCGGCCTACCAGGTCGGCGTGACCGGAACCGTCAGCTTCGACGACGACTTCTGACGGGTGGGGATGACTGACCGTCGGCTCACCGGTCGCGTCGCCGCCCTGATGCGCGCCGGTGGCTGGCGGCAGGTCACCGTGACCGCCGCTATGGGCCACCTTGGGACAGATGTAGTCGCGGTCGGCGTGGACGGCCGGCGGTGGCTGCTGCGCTGCCACCACGATCCGGCCCGGCTCACCCCGGCCGACGTCCATCGCTTCGCCGACAGTGCCCGGCGGATGCGCCGCGCCGAGGTCACCATGCTGGTGCTCGGCACGGACTCGCCCAGCCCGCTGCTGGAGGCGGCCGCTCAGGCCGGTGTCACGCTCGTCGACGCCGGCAGCCTGTCCTGGTGGGCCGCTCAGCAGCGTTAACCCTGACGGCCGGACCGCGACGGCTCGCGTCGGCTTGGCGGCGTGCATCGAGCCTGGCGGCCGCGGTTAGTGGTTGAGCATCCGTTGCCAGTGTCGGCGGCGGACTGCGTCTGGCGTCAGTATGCAGTCGCCGCAGGTGCCGCCGCCGGGGAGGCGGTAGTAGAGGCAGCAGTTGTTGCGGACCAGGAACCAGCGGGCCCGTCGTGGATCGGGGCGCTCGAGCGAGGCGGTGCCGGTCAAGGGGCCCCGCGCCAGCATCCCGGCGACGATTGCCGCGCTCGCCCCGGCCGCGGCCGGGGCGGTCACGTGGTCGGCGATCATTCCGGCCGCACCGCCGAGTGCTGACGCCACATTGCCCCACATCACCTGTGGGGACAGGACGAAGCGCTCGCGGAACGCCTCCAGCACCGGGCCTACGAGGTTGCTGACCGCGGTTCGGGAAAGAAGCTCGGCTGCGTCCATCTGTTCGGTGGCGCCGACGGGCGTGGTCGGCAGTATCGGATTGCCTATGGCTGGCTGTCTGTTTGCGCCGGGAATGATGGCTGCGGCGGCCTTTTCGGTTGCGCGCGGTCGGTTGCCTGCACCTCCCGGCCGGGGCACGCCCGGAAGGTCGGCTGGGGCGAACTGTCCGGTTGCGGGTGGTCGGTCATCTGCCGCTCCCGGCGCGGGCACGCCGGGGACGTTGGTTGCGGCGACCTGTCCGGTTGCGCGCGGATGATCGTCTGCGGCTCCCGGCCCGGCCACGCTGGGAAGGGTGTGGGCGTAGGCCTGTTCGGTTGCAGTCGGTTGATCGTCTGCGGCTCCCGGCCTGGGCACGCCGGGAAGGTTGGTTGCGGCGGGCGGCCCGGTGGTGGGCGCTTGGTCGTTCGCGGGCCGGCCGACCTCGGAGGCTGCGGCTGGGAGTCTGATTGCGCTCAGATGCTCGTACGCGATAGGCATCGGGCCGGTTTCGGTGGGACGCCACCACAGGTGGTCCGGAGTGGCCAGGGGAACCACTCGCGTGAGGGCGGCGGCGGCCAGCAACGGTGAGAGCAGGCGCGAGGCCAAGCCCAGGAAGACCGTGGAGGCGACCACCCGTTCGTCGATCTCGTCGCTGCTCCGGCCCGACATGCGCATGAGCACACGTTGGCCGGCCCGGACCCGCTCGGCCACCACGGAAGGCTCGAGCAGGTCGGCGAAGGGGCGCCATCCGGCGTCGGCGTCCCTGGGCTGCCAGGCGAAGTAAGGCCCGAGCTCGGCCGCCGCCTCCAACGCCGTACGGGCGTCGACCTCGGAACTCGGCACGGCGTCCACTCTATGACCGGCCGGGGGCCGGTATGACGGACAGGTCGAGCATCGGCGGGATGTCCGCGGTGCCGGGGCCGCCGGCTCGGACCCAGGCGATCAGGTCCTGCTCGATGGCGGGGCTGAGCACCAGGCCGAACCACACGGGCGTGGCGCCCTGCCGCCGCGCTGTGGGTGTGGGATGCACGACCATGACGTTGGCCTCGGCGCAGACGTCCAGGCACTGGCTGCGGCGTACGCGATGGTCCGGAGCCAAGGCGGCGCCCAAGCGTTCGAGCTGGGCGTCGTGGTCGAGCGACGGATGCTTGAGCGCGTTGCCGCAGCAGCAGTCGCGGCACACGGTCACCGTGCAGCCCTCGGCGGTCTCGCTCACGTGTCTCCCTGCAGTTGAAGGTGAAGATCCCTACGGTAGCCAGCGCGGAACCAACGAGGCCGGCGCACCGACTACCCGGGCATGGAGAACAGGGAGTACGGGCCGGCGGCGCGCACTCGCTTCTGCCACGCTCGGCGCCGGCGGCAGGACGTCGTGCCCCGGAGCACGCTCACCGTGCGGCACGGTCCCAGCGGCCTGCTTCTCGTACGTACGCACGCGAACGTGGCCCCACCTGAGCGCTCGCGCCGAGGCCTCCTCGCTGTCGTGGCCTGCCTGAGCGTTGTGCTCACCGCCGCGACACTGCTCCTGACCGGCGCGTACATCACGCCGACGAAAGCGAAAGGCCCTTGCCCCGTACGGACGTCGACCGCCGCCTATGCCGGTGGTCGGCAGTTGCTCGTCCGGGCCGAGCCGGTGCGCAACGGCACCGCGCTGCTGCATCTCTGCGCGGGGGAGGCGCTGGGCCCGGTCCGCTCGTGGACCGTCGTCGCTGGACCGGGGCAGCCGGTCGTGGCCCAGGTGCTTTCGCCGGCCCTGGCCTTGGCCGCGGTGCCCTTGGTGCCGGGCCGGCGCACCGATTTCACCGTTGTGGCGCACACCGGAACCGGACCACCGCTGACCTTCACTGCTCGCGTCACCTCTTGAGCCTTGTTGCCAGGACTTGGCAACTACGGAATGATGGCCTCAGGAACGGGTGTTGCGTGGCCGTGACCCGGCGTTCCGGCTGTGAGGGCGCCCTGGGGCGATGATCCACGAACCGGGGCGCCCATCAGCGTCGCCAGCTGACCAGGTCGTCGATCGGTTTGCGGCGCTTGGCGAGTTTGGCGGTGGGTACAGCCGGGTCGTCGGCTGGGTAGCCGAGCGTGATGACTCCGGCGACGGCGACATCGTCGGGCAGGCCGGCCGCCGCGGCCAGGGCGGCCAGTTCCTCGGGCGGGGCGGGGCTGTAGAAACCGCTGGCCAGGCCCTCATTGGCCGCGGCCAGTTGCAGCAGCGTGAACAGGGCGCCGGAGTCGAACCACCAGAACGGGACGGGCCATGGGATCTCCTCGCCGTCGTCTTCCAGCTTGTCGGTCTCGGTGTAGCGCTCGTGGTAGGACTGCTCGCGGATGCCGAGGACGATCTGCACCGGGGCCTGCGAGATCCACGGCTCGAAGCCGTTGGCCAGATACCAGGGTTCGGCCACGGCGGCCAGCGCCGCCCGTACGGCCGGGTCGGTGACTACGACCAGGCGGTGGCCCTGGCTGAAACCGGCGCTGGGGGCGCGGTGCACGACCTTGACGACGCGTTCGAGCACATCGTCCGGCACGGTGTCGGTGCGGTAGTTGCGAACCATGCGCCGGCCGCGCAGCACCTCGCGGAATTTCATCAGGCCCGCCCGGTGATCAGGTACTGCATCTGGACCTCGTGGCCGGGCGCGACCCCGTACTTCTCGTCCAGCGCATGGATGGCAGTCAGCGGAGTGACGGTGACATCGGCCAGGCCTGCTCGGGAGAGGACCACGGCGGTCTGGTTGATGTCGGTGGCCTGCGCGAGCGGCAAGGCCTCCCACACCGAGGCGTCATAGAAGGGTTGCAGGCCGTCCGGGAACCAGGTGCTGTCGACCACGGCGATCGTGCCGCCGGGGCGCAGCAGACGGATCCAGTTCTTCACGGCCAGATCGGGGTCGCGCAGCGTCCACATGACGTATCGGCCGGTCACCGCCTCGAGACTGCCGTCGGCGAACGCGGGCTCGACGGCGTCACCGAGGCGAAAATCGACGTTCCCGTACGAGGAACGGGCCTGTTCGAGCATGCCGGGGGCCAGGTCGATGCCCGTGACCCGGTGCCCGAGCCCGGCCAGGATCGAGGCGACCTGGCCGCTGCCGGTGCCGACGTCAAGAACGTCCAGGGGTGCAGCCGGGAGGGCGCCGGCCCACACATTCGACCAGGCCTCGATGTCGTCGCCCAGCCGGTCGGGCTGCAGCTGATATTCGGCGTAGCTGGGGGCGCGGCCGGTCCAGTAGTCGTTGATCTGGTTCTGGGCAGTCATGCGGCCTCCTCGTGGAATGGGTGGAACAGCAGGTGCAGATGGCCGTCGAGGTCGAGGCGCTTGATGCCGATGCCGTAGACGGGTTCGAGGATCACCGGATCGAGCACCTCGTCGACCGGCCCCGCCGCCGCGACCCCGCCCGAGCCGAGCAGCACGAGGTCGTCGCAGTAGCGGGCGGCCAGGTTGAGGTCGTGCAGCACCACGACCGAGCAGGTGCCGAGCCCGCGGACCAGGCCCAGAACCTCGTGCTGGTAGCGGATGTCGAGGTGGTTGGTGGGCTCGTCGAGCAGCAGATGGGTGGCCTGCTGAGCGAGAGCACGGGCGATGAGCACGCGTTGGCGTTCGCCGCCGGACAGGCCGCTGAACGGGCGCGGTCCGAGGTGGGTGGCGCCGACGCGGGCCAGGCAGCGGGCGGCGATCTCGTGATCGTCGCGGCTCGTGCGCTGGAACGTCGACAGGTGCGGCCCGCGGCCGAGCAGCACCATCTCGGCCACTGTGAGCGCCGTTTCGCCGCCGGTCTCCTGCACCACCACGGCCATGCGCAGCGCGGACTCGCGCGGCGTCAACGACCGCAGCGGGTCGTCGTCGACCGTGACCGCGCCGGTGGGGCTGCGCAAGGCGCCGTAGAGCAGCCGTAGCAGGGTGGTCTTGCCGCTGCCGTTGGGACCGATGAGCCCGAGCACGCGACCCGGCCGGGCGGTCACGCTGACGCCGTCGATCACCGGGCTGGCCCCGTAGCGCCACGAGACTCCGGAGGCGCTGATCACGAAGCGAACCGGGAAGCGATCCGCTCGAGGCCGTCGACCGACAGCGGCGACGGGGGCTCGGTGAAGTTGAACAGCTGGGTCAGGATCTGCTTGTTCTGCACGGCTTTGAGTTTTTCGGCTCCGGGCAGGCTGGTGACCGCCTGCTCGACTTTCGCCGGGTCGCCGTCGCCGTAGAGCAGGATCAGCACGTCGGGGTTGCGGCCGAGCAGCTCCTCGAGCGTCACTTCGAAGACGCGCTCCTTGCTCTCGCCGAACACGTTGGTGAACCCGGCCGCCTCGAGCTGCGGGTGCGCCATGCTGGTCGACCCGTACGCGTAGGTGACGCCGCCGCCGACCGTCGGGTAGAGCACCGCCGCCGTACGCCCATCGCCAACCTTTTCAACCTTGCCGACGCGCTCCTTCAGTTCGGCGGCGGCGGTGGTCGCCTGCTCAGGCTTCGAGAAGACCCTTCCGTACGTGTCGAGCTGGCGGTAGATGTCGTCGAAGCTCGGCACTGACGTGTTGTTCGCGCACATGGCGGGCTCTTCGAGCAGCGGAATGTCGACGGCCGAAAGGGTGTCGCGGGACAGGTTGTCGACTTCGCCGAACACGAGGTCGGGCTGCTGGCTGATCACGACCTCTTTGGAGATCTGCAGGTGGCCGCTGGTGTCGGTCTTGTCGGTGAGCAGCGGGATCTTGTCGAGTGCGGCCAACGTCGCGTCGTCGTAGTACTCCTTCGGGTACTGCCCGGCGCGGGCGGTCACGCGGTCGAGTACGCCGAGGTCGTGCAGGTAGGGCACGGCGGCGCTCTTGAGCAGCACGGTCCGTTCGGGGGCCTTGTCGAAGGTGACGTCGACGCCGCAGTTCTTGACCGTCAGCGGGTAGCCGGCGCCGGCCTCACTGGCGGCGCCGTCATCGGTGGCCCCGCACCCGGCGGCGACCAGCAGAACAGCGGACAGGACGGCGATCTTCTTCATGCGGTGCCTCCGTGCAGCCGGCGGATGAGGACGAGCAGGAACGGGGCGCCGAGCAGCGCGGTGATGATGCCGATGGGGATCTCTTGCGGGGCGAGTAGCACGCGCGCGATCACGTCGGCCCAGACGAGCAGGATCGCGCCGAGCAGGGCGGCGACCGGCACCACGCGTACGTGCGGGGCGCCGACGAGGCGGCGGGCCAGATGCGGCACGACGAGCCCGACGAAGCCGATGCTGCCCGCCGCGGAGACGAGCACGCCGACGCAGAGCGAGACGATGACCAGCAGCCGGATCCGGAACCGGTCGGGGTTCACGCCGAGGGTGTGGGCGGTCTCGTCGCCGACCGCCAGGGCGTCGAGCCGCCGGCCGGACACGGTCAGATAGATCGCCGTACCGCCGATGACGGCTGCCGCTATCAGCAGCAACGCGTCCCAGTGGGCCAGGCCGAGCGACCCGAGCAGCCAGAAGATCACCGAGCGGGCGCCCTCGGCCGAGCCCGAGGCGAAGATGAGGAAGCTGGTGGTGGCGTAGAGGGCGTAGCCGACGGCGACCCCGGCCAGCAGCAGCCGGATCGAGGTGACCCGGCCGCCGCTGCGCGCGATGAGGAACACCAGCAGGGAGGCGGCCAGCGCTCCGAGGAAGGCGCTGGCCGACAACGCGTACTGGCCGAAGCCGGCACCCGCCCCGAAGAGGATGGCCGCCGCGGCGCCGCTGGAGGCGCCGGAGTTGATGCCCAGCAGGTAAGGGTCGGCGAGCACGTTGCGGACCATGGCTTGCAGGGCGACACCGCAGACGGCGAGCCCCGCGCCGACCAGCATGCCGAGCAGCACGCGCGGGAACCGCACCTGCCAGACGATCGCTTCCTGTGGTGGCGCCCAG
This sequence comes from Paractinoplanes pyxinae, assembly GCF_026626335.1. Lineage (GTDB taxonomy): Bacteria > Actinomycetota > Actinomycetes > Mycobacteriales > Micromonosporaceae > Actinoplanes > Actinoplanes pyxinae. The sequence goes on from NZ_JAPNTZ010000014.1 coordinate 203,371, forward strand.
TTCACTTCGCCGAGGCCGAACAGCTGGTGGGCGAGGATGCGGGCCACGGAGGCCGGGCCGATCGCGATCGCCCCCGTGCCGACCGCGATCACCCCGGTGACTGCCAGCCCGGCAGCCAGCACCGTCACCCAGAACGTCGTGCGGCGGCGCTGAGCGCGCAGCCCGAGCACGTCGTGCACTGCCACCCCTTTGTTGTTGCAAGTTATTGGCAACAACCTAGCAAGGCGATCACTGTAGTGACAGTGGCGAAAGTCATCGCCTGCTCAGGGCGGCCCAGTTGATCAGGGGCCTATGGGTTGTGGGGGCGGACGATTCCGGCGTCGTACGCGTAGACGATGGCGGCGGCGCGGTCGCGGGCGCCGAGCTTGGTGAAGAGGGTGCCGACGTGGGTCTTGACGGTGGTCTCGGCCAGCACCAGGCGGTCGGCGATCTCGCGGTTGGAGGCGCCGCGGGCCATCAGGCGCAGCACGTCGAGTTGGCCGCACTGATCGACGCCTTCATCGTCCGGGCGACGTTGGTGCCGGCGCTGATGAAGCTGGCCGGCAAGGCGAACTGGTGGGCGCCCGGCTGGGCCCGCCGGGTGCACGCCCGGGCCGGCCTGGACGAATCGGGCGGCACGCTCTCGACCGAACGGGAGCGGTCGCTAGTCTGAGCCGGACGGGTCACGGGTGCGGAAGGATCAGGGCGAGCCATGCAGCAAGCGAAGGTCGGCCACGGCGTTGTCAGCGGCACGTTCAGCCTGGACGGGCAGACGTTCGACGTCGACAACAACATCTGGGTGGTCGGCGACGACGCCGAGTGCGTGGTGATCGACGCCCCGCACGACGTCGACGCGATCCTGGCCGTGGTGGCCGGGCGCACGGTCCGCGCCATCGTCTGCACCCACGCCCACGACGACCACGTCCGGGTGGCGCCCGCGCTGCGCGAGCTCACGGGCGCCCCGATCCTGCTGCACCCGGACGACCGCCCGCTGTGGGAACTCACCCACGGCCCGGCGGTCGCCTGGGACGCCGACCTCGCCGACGGCCAGAAGATCGAGGTTGGCGGCACCGCCCTGACCGTCCTGCACACGCCCGGCCACGCCCCCGGCGCCGTCTGCCTCTACGCCCCCGACCTCGGCTGCGTCTTCACCGGCGACACCCTGTTCCAGGGCGGCCCGGGCGCCACCGGCCGCTCGTACTCCGACGCCGGCGTGATCGTCGACTCGATCCGCACGAAGCTGTTCGCCCTGCCCGGCGACACAGTCGTGCACACCGGCCACGGCGACGACACGACAATCGCCGCCGAGCAGGCCTCGCTGTAAGGGCTCGGGCTGGGCGTCGCCGTCGGGCACCTGGCCGACCGGCTCGGCGCGCGCCGGGTGTACGCGGTGACGCTGGTCGTTCAAGCCGTCGCGACCGCTGTCTTCGTGCTCGTCGACGGGTTCGCCGGTTTCGTGGTGGCGGTCGGCCTGACCTCCGGGGTCCCGGGCCGGGCCGCGGCCGTGTTGCTGGTGGTGGCGGTCGTCGTTCACACGCTGGGGGAGTTGTGGCATGCGGCCGGGGGGGGGGGTTCGAGGTGTCCTTCGCGTTCGCGCCGCCGCATCGCACGGGGCAGTATCTGGGCGTCTTCGGGCTGGGCGCGGGGCTGGCCGAGGCGGTTGGGCCGGGCTTGCTCATCGCACTCTGCATCACTTGGGGAACGCCCGGGTGGTACGTGGTCGGTGGGCTCCTCGCCGCGACCGGGCGCTCGTGCCCTGGGCCGTGCGTGACGCGGGTCGCATGTCACAAGAGGCGGTGCTGTCCGGTCGAAGCTGACAACTGAGCCAGCTAGACGAAGGAAGTGACGGACATGAAGATCGCCGTGCTGGGTGGGACCGGGCTGATCGGCTCGCAGGTCGTCACGTTGATGCGGGAGCACGGGCACGACGCGGAGCCGTTGTCGCCGGCCAACGGGGTCGACCTGCTCACGGGGGAGGGGCTGGACGCCGGCCTCAAGGGCGCCGACGTGGTCGTCAACCTGACCAACTCGCCGACGTTCGACGACAAGTCGATCCCGTTCTTCCGTACCACGATGGAGAACATGCTGGCCGCGGCCGACCGCCAGGGTGTCGGCCACGCCGTGATCCTGTCGATCGTCGGCGTCGACCAGGTGCCCGGCCTCGACTACTACAAGGCCAAGGTGCTGCAGGAGGAAATTCTCAAGGGCGGCCCGGTCCCGTGGTCGATCGTGCGGGCCGGCCAGTTCTTCGAGTTCATGAAGTCGGTGCTGTCGTGGGTCGTCGACGAGGACGGCGTGCACCTGCCGGCCACGCCCGTGCAGCCGCTCGCCTCGGCCGAGATCTCGCGCGAGGTGGCCAAGGTCGCCGCCGGGCGGCCGCTCAACGCCGTCGTGAACATCGTCGGCCCCGAGGTGTTCCCGCTCGACGAGCTGGGCCGCATCGCCCGGGCCGCGAAGGGCGACGACCGTACGGTGGTGACCGACAACAACGCCGGGATGTTCGCCGCCGTCCAGGGTGACGTGCTGACCGGCCCGGCGGGCTCGATCATCGCGAAGCAGACGTTCCGCGAGTTCCTGGCCGCCCAGAAGTAGCCGAGGCGCCGAGAACCGAGAGCAGCTCCAGTTTTCCGGCGCTCTCGGTTCCCGGCGTCGCCGTGTAGACGACGAGTTGCTGCGACTGGTCGGGGTCGATCAGCCGCTGGCAGAACAGTTCGAGCGCGCCCACCTCAGGGTGGATCAGCCGCACCTGGCCGCAGTACGGCCCGGCCACCGGGTGCTCGCGCCACAGCGCCGCGAATTCGGGACTCTCGCGCAGCAGCGCCGCCACGAGCGCGCCCGCGCGGGAGTCCTTTCCGTCCCGGGTGTACGACGAATGCAGGTCGGCCACGATGAGCCGGCCCTGCTCGGCACGGTCCTCCGGCGGGTAGGCCAGCCGCTCGGCCGGATCGGTGAACCAGCGGTAGTGCTTGCTGCGCGCGAGCCCACTGTGGACGCTCTCGTCGCCGATCAGCGCGACCGATAGCGGCGTCTGCAGCAGAGTTTCGCCGAGGGGGCTCACTACCTGCGCCGCAGCGCCCTGCAGGCCGTCGAAGATGCGGCGCATCCCCGGATTGATGTGATCGGAATCGGTCGTACGCCGACCGGTAGCGTAGCCGCCCAACCGGAACAGATGCTCCCGCTCCTCGAGCGGGAGCCGCAGCGCCCGGGCCAGCGACTCGAGGATCTGTTCCGAGGGGTGCGGCCCGCGCGGCTGCTCGAGCCGGGTGTAGTAGTCGATCGACATGCCGGCGAGCACCGCGACCTCTTCCCGCCGCAGTCCCCGCGTCCGCCGTCGTTGCCCGCGCGGCAGGCCCACGTCCTCGGGTTGCAACGCCTCGCGGCGGGTCCGCAGGTAGTCGGCGAGAAGAGTGCGGTCCATCGTCAGCTCCCGACCAGCTCGGCCGACACGTCCCACAGGCGGGAGGCGGCGGCTTGGTCGCGGGCCGGGCGGTAGATGGCCAGCTCGGTCGGCTTCCCGGTGAACTGCCCGAGGCCGTCGGGCCCGTACAGCCGGCCGCCCGGAGCCGTCGTCGCGTACAGGGCGGGCTGCAGCCCCTGCTCGACCCCCTGCACGAAGACACCCCACCGGGCCAGCCGCGACATGATGGCCTCCAGCCGGGCCGGCTTGTCCCGTCCCATGTTCGGCCCGGCCGCGTACAGGCCGGTCAGCGTCGTGCCCGGGTGCGCGGCATTGCTGATGATGCCCCAATCCTCGGCCCGCGACCGACGATCCAGCTCCAGAGCGAACAGCAAATTCGCCAACTTCGACTGCCCGTACGCCTTGATGGCCGAGTAGCTGCCGGTGCTCTGCAAGTCGTCCCAGTTCACCGACGCGTTGCGGGCAGCGCTGCTGGTCATCGTGGTGACGTGGGCGTGCCCGGCCCGCAACTGCGGCAGCAGCCGGGTCGTGAGCGCGAAGTGCCCCAGGTGGTTGGTGCCGAACTGCAGCTCGAAGCCGTCGGTGGTGGTGTGCCGCACGGGCGGGGCCATCACGCCGGCGTTGTTGACGAGGATGTCGATCGGCCGGTCGACACCGCCGGCGAACTCGGCCACCGACTTCAGCGACGCGAGGTCGAGCTCGGCCAGGGTGACGAGGGCGTCCGGCGTCTCGGCGTGGATGCGGGCGACCGCCGCCTCGCCCTTGGCCGGATCGCGTACGGGCAACAGCAGTTCGGCGCCCTCGGCGGCGAGCCGGGCGGCCAGCCCCAGGCCCACGCCGCTGCTCGCCCCGGTCACCACGGCCAGCTTGGTACTCACAAGAACTCCCAGGTCAGTAGCGGATTTGTGTCCACCTTGACGCGATCCGAGGGCGGTAACCATGGTCTACGAATACAAGGCCCAGCGGTGCAACTTGTCGGGGTTGAGCACGATCCACAGCGTCGAGATCTCCACCGGGGAGCCGGTGGCCACCAGCACGGCCAGCGGCGTGCCGTCGGCGCGGTGCGCGACCATTCCCGGCAGCCCGTTCACGGTCGCGAGCATCAGACGCGTGCCGGCGAACAGGCCCAGCAGCAGCATCGCGACCTCGGCCGCGCCCCGCACCGGTTCGTCCGGTGCGGAGACGCGGCCGCCGCCGTCGCAGACGGCCACCACGTCGGCGGTCAGCAGGGACTCGATCGCCGCCAGGTCAGCCGAGGAGCAGGCGCCGAGCAGGTGGGACAGGGGGTGGAACGGGTCAGGCACGGGTTCCCGCGGTCGCACGCGCCGGCTCGCCGCCGGTCTCGAACGCCTGCCGCGGGTGCTGCACCGAGGCCAGCGAGACGATGTCACGCCCGTAGAAGACGGCGGTCGCCCACACGGCCAGCACGCGCACCTTGCGCTCCCAGGTCGGCACGGCCAGCACGTGGTAGCCGCGGTGCATGACCCAGGCCGGGAAGCCCTTGATCACGATGCCGTGCCACTGGAAGATGCCCCGCCCCAGCCCCAGCGTCGCCACCACGCCCAGGCTGGCGTGCTTGTACGGCTTGGCCTTCCGCCCGCGCAGCGCGGCGATCAGGTTCTTGGCCAGAAGCTTTCCCTGCCGTACGGCGTGCTGGGCGTTCGGCACGGTCGCGACGCCCGGCTGGTCGATGGCCAGGTCGGGCACCGCGGCGTCGTCGCCGGCCGCCCACGCGTCCTCGATCGGCTCGGCGTCCGTGCCCACCCGCAGGTCGGCCCGCACGACGACCTGGCCGCGGGCGTCGATCGGCAGGTCGGTGTGGTTGTGCACCATCGGGTTGGCGCCGTTGCCGGCCGTCCACACGATGAGCTCGGAGTCGAACGCTTCCCCGGTGGAGAGCACGATGTGGCCGCCCTCGGCCGAGCGCAGTTGCGCGTTCAGGTGTACGTGGCCGCCGCGCTTCTCGAGGTGGCGCACCACCCAGCGGCCGGGCTCGTCGGTCACCTCGGGCAGGATCCGGTCGCGGGCCTCGACGAGGTGGAAGCTCAGCTCCGAGGCGTCGAGCTCGGGATACTTCTTCACCAGCGCCTGCCCCAGCGACATGAGCTCGCCGAAGCCTTCGACGCCGGAGAAGCCGCCGCCGACGAACGTGACAGTGAGCAGTCGCTGCCGCTGGGGCCCGTGGGGGAGCGTGGCCGCCTGATCGAACGCGGTCAGCATGCGGTCGCGGATGGCCACCGCCTCCTCGACGTGCTTCATGCCGATCGCGTTCTCGGCGACGCCCGGGATCGCGAGTTTGCGGGTCACCGCCCCGGCGGTCACCACCAAAATGTCGTACGGGAGGGAAAAGCTCTCGCCCACGGCTGGCTGCACCAGAACCGTACGGTGGGAATGGTCGATCTTCGTCACGCTCCCGTTGACCAACCGGGTCTTCTTGAGGTGCCGCCGTAGCGCGACCGCCGCGTGGCGCGCCTCGACCGAGCCGGCCACCACCTCGGGCAGGAAGGGCTGATAGGTCATGTACGGGCGCGGATCGACCACGATGACCTTCGCCTCGTCCCGGCGGAGTTTCTTCTCCAGTTTCCAGGCCGTGTAGAAGCCGGCGTAGCCACCACCGACCACCAGGATCGTCCGCATCGTGCCCTCTGTTTCTCCCGCCTCCGGCGGGGTGACGAGCTTGTCGTCAGTAAGACAAGTGAGGGCGGCGATTCGTGACAGGGTGTCCGTCAGCTCACAGCGGCGATCTTCTCCTGGTTCATCATCCACAGCACCTGCTCGATGCCGTCGGCCGAGGCGTCGATCGTCAGCACCGCCAGCGTCTCGTCGCCGCGGTGCAGAACGGCGCTGGTCTGGCCGTTGGCCGTGATGAAGCGAACCTCGACGCCGTCCCACCACCAGGCCGAGAAGGCCGCGATGTACTTGGCCACGCGGACCGCGCCCACGACCGCCTTGCGCGAGACCTGCCGAGCCCCGTTGCCGTCGGAGATGCTGGCCACCTCGGACGCGAACAGCTTCTCGAGGGCCTGCAGATCGCCGCTGCGGGCGGCCGTGATGAACGTCGCCAGCAGCTCGCGCTGGGCGGTGGCCGAGACCGGCGCCTTGCGCTCGCCGGCGACGTGCTTGCGGGCGCGGCTCACCAATTGGCGTACGGCCGGCTCGTTGCTCTGCAGGATGTCGGCGATCTGGCCGTACGGGTAGTCGAAGGCCTCGCGCAGCACGTAGGCCGCCCGCTCGTTCGGGGTCAGCTTCTCGAGCAGCATGAGCACGGCGAACTGGAGCGCGTTGCCCGTCTCGGCGCCCAGGTAGGGGTCGGCGCTCGTGTCCACGGGCTCCGGCAGCCAAGGGCCCACGTAAGTCTCCCGGCGTACGCGGGCCGACTGAAGATTGTTGATGGCGAGCCGGGTCGTGGTGGTGGCCAGAAACGCGCCCGGATTCTCCACAGTGTCCCGGTCGTAGGTCTGCCAGCGCAGCCACACGTCCTGCACCAGATCCTCGGCCTCGGTGGCGCTGCCGAGCATGCGATAGGCGATACCGAACAGCCGCGGCCGCACCTCCGTGAACACCCGTGCCGCCTCGTTCAGATCACCCAGACCCATTCCCGCCCCCTTCACCGCGCTCCATCCTGGCCCCGCGACCAGCCCCGATGCCAGTTCCCGGGCCCGTGACGATCGCCTCCGTCACAGATCCGGGGGCTGTCCGGTCACGGCTGATGGACCGCACATCAGCATCCGAGGGGGAAGATCATGCCCGATAGCACCAAACCCACTGTCCTGCTCGTGCACGGCGCTTTCGCCGAGGCCGCCAGCTGGAACGGCGTCGTCGAGCGCCTGGCCGCCGAGTCGCTCGACGCGATCGCCGTGGCCAACCCGCTGCGCAGCCTGGCCGGCGACGCCCAGTACGTCAGCGACGTCATCGACGGCGTCGGCGGCCCGGTGCTGCTGGTCGCCCACTCGTACGGCGGAATGGTCGTCACCGAGGCGGCCGCCGGCAACGAGGAGGTGAAGGGCCTCGTCTACGTCGACGCGTTCGCCCCCGCCACCGGCGAGTCCGCATTCGCGCTGTCCCTGAAGTTCCCCGGTAGCACGCTGGGCGACGCCCTGGCCGCCTACCCCGTCTCGACCGGCGGCAACGAGTTCACCATCCGCCGCGACGCCTTCCACCACCAGTTCTGCGCCGACGTCCCCGAGGCCCAGGCCGCGCTGATGGCCGCCACCCAGCGCCCGGTCACGGAAGCGGCGCTGTCCACGGCCCTCTCGGCCGACGAGCCGGCCTGGCAGTCCATCCCCAGCTGGTTCGTCTACAGCGACGCCGACCTCAACATCCCGGTCGAACTGCACCGCTGGATGGCCGGCCGAGCCGGCGCCAAGACGGCCCGCGAGATCCCCGGCGCCTCGCACGCCCTGAGCGTTTCGCAGCCGCAGGCGGTCGCCGAGGTCATCCTCGAGGCGCTGGCCGCCAGCTGACCCTCACCGGTAGTTCTCATCCCCGGCGGCGCGGCCCGGCGCCATGACCTCCGCGAAGTACCGCGGAAAGTCGGGCCGCGTGCCGTCGGTGTCAGTCACCCCGTACGCGGCGGCGAGGTCAGCACTCGACAACGTCTGCCCGCTGAACCGCCCCACGCCCGGATCGGCAACCAGCGCAGCGACCCCGCGCCCGACGTAGTGCGGCGACTCGCTCGCGCAGAAGTGTGGCTCGCTGGCCGTCGCGTCCCGCCAGTTGTGCTCGGTCACCCCGAAGTTCTCGAGCATCCGCTCCGACCGCAGCCACCCCGGCGTGACAGCGACGCGCTCGGCCAGCGCCGCGACCTCGCCCGGGACGCTGTGGTCGACCCTGATCGCGATGCCCGTGCCGCCGGCCGCGTCGACGGCCTCGGCGGTTTCCTCAATCGTCTCGGGTCGGCCCATCTCGGACCGGCCGTCCCGAGTGCTGCGCCCGGTCGCGTACACGGTGGCGCCCAAGGCGCCCAGCGCGATGGCAATGGCTCGCCCCGAGGCACGGGTCGCCCCGGCCACCAGGGCGACCTTGCCTTCCTCTTTCAACGCGGAGGAATGGTGCCGCTCAGCTGGGCGATGCGGCCCAGGTTGTCGAACGTGACCCGCAGCGGGCCGCCGGTCACGGCGTCGGCGGTCTGGTCGACCGGCCAGCCCAGCTGCTCGAAGAAGCCGACGACGGCGACGCGGTGGTCGATGGGGAAGGCGGAGATGGTCTGGCTGATCACGGTGACCGCCCGCTCGGGGGTGACCTCTTGCTGGGGCACGCCCTCCAGGTGGAAGAACAGCGCACCTCCGTCGTACGGCCCGCGGTAGTACGGCCGGCCGGTCAGCCCGGAGGCGAGCAGCGCCAGCCGGTGTCCGTCGGCGCGGTCGAGCGGGAATGTCGCCTCGGTCAGCTCGGGGATGCCGGCGTTCTGCCCGTAGCCGCGCATCCACCCGCACAGCTGCAGCAGGGCCGGCGGCAGATTGCTGGCCTCGTTGGCCCACGCCCACAGCCAGGTGCCGTCGCCGTGGCTCTCGCTGCCGAGCAGCTGGATCGGAAACTTCAGGTCCGTCCCGAACGTCACCGCCCCGGCGCCCAGGTCGACCGACCAGTCCCGCTCGCCGATCAGATCGGCCAGCGCCATCTGCCGCGCCATCGCCATGAACACGTGCCGGCTGAAGAGATCATCGAACATGCGGCGCAGCAAATGCGCTGGGAAAGTCGGCGCCGCGCGAGACGGCCTCGTGAGCGCGGATGCCGTCCAGGGACTGGGACACAGCGCTGCCAAGCACCAGCTGCGTGCCGCCCGTGATGCACCAACTTCTCATGCGGGGAAGCCTAGGGACGGGGTACGACAACTTCAGGCGAGCAGCACGAAGAGCAGCGCGAGGACGGCCGGGACGGTCTGGACGAAGAGGATGCGGCGGCTGGCGGTGGCGGCGCCGACGATGCCGGCGATGGCCACGCACACCAGGAAGAAGACCTTGGCGCCGAAGTTGTCGGCGAGCAGGCCCCACACGCGTCCGGCGGTCAGGAAGCCGTTGTAGAGGCTCTGATTCAGGCCCAGCCCCCTTGACAGTGGCCCCGGTCACAGCGGATAACTAACTCACCAGTTCGTACATTGACGGGAGCGGGCATGCGTTGTGGGTTGATCGGGGCCGGCATCGGCACCTCGCTGTCCCCGGCGCTGCACGAGGCCGAGGGGCGCGGTCACGGCCTCGACCTCACGTACGACCTGTTCGACACGGAAGAACCGGCTGAGCTCGGCGACCTCCTCAAGCAAGCCGAGGACGAGGGCTATGCCGGGCTCAACATCACCCACCCGTTCAAGCAGCGCGTCACCGACCTCCTCGATCAGCTGTCCCCGCAGGCCGAGGCGATCGGCGCGGTCAACACCGTCGTCTTCCGTGACGGGCGGCGGCAGGGGCACAACACCGACGCGTACGGCTTCACCGAGGCGTACCGCGACCTCGTGAAGGGCCGTGTCGTGCAGACGGGCGCCGGCGGGGCCGGTGCCGCCTGCGCCTATGCCCAGCTCACCCTGGGCGTCGAGCATCTGACCGTCATCGACCCCGACCGGGCGCGGCGCGAACAGCTCGCCGCCCGCTTTCCCCGCCTGCACGTCGCGGCGCCGGCCGATCTTCCCTCGGCCCTCGCCGGCGCCGACGGGCTGGTCAACGCCAGCCCGGTCGGCATGCGCCACCACCCGGGACTGCCCGTGCCCACCGAGCTGCTCCACCGCGGCCTGTGGGTGGCCGACATCGTCTACATGCCCGTCGTGACGCCGCTGCTGCGGGCGGCCCGCGACGCCGGGCTGCGGGCGGCCGGCGGGACGGCGATGTGCGCCTATCAGGCCGCCGCCGCCTTCGAGCTGTTCACCGGGCGAACCCCGGACATCGATCGCATGTTGCGCCACCTAGACGCCGTTCTGAGCGGCACCGAAGACGCCTATCTGAGCGGCAACGGACACGGCAACGAAAACGACGACGGAGCCCGCCATGAATCCCTCCCGGACCCAGATCCCCGCTGAGACCCGCGACCTGCCCGAACCCCTCTCCCTGCGCCGGATGATCGGCCCCGGCGTGGTCGCCGTGGGCATCGGCATGGCCGCCGGCGAGATCATCTTGTGGCCCTATCTGACCGCGATCGGCGGTCTCGGCCTGCTCTGGCTGGCCTTCTGCACGCTGGCCGTCCAGTTCGTCATCAACATGGAGATCGAGCGCTACACCCTGGCCACCGGCCAGACCGTGGTGGCCGGCTTCTCCCGTTGGTGGAAGGGCTGGGGCATCATCATCTGCCTGGCCGGGGCCTTCCAGTACGTGTGGCCGGGCTGGGCCACGAGCGGCAGCACCGTGCTGACCTACCTGGTCGGCGGGGGCGACCCGGTGTGGATCACCGTGGTCACGCTGGTCGCCATCGGCGTACTGCTGTCGGTGTCCAAGGTGGTCTACAACACCGTCGAGCGGGTCGAACTGGTGAAGGTCGGCCTCACCATCTTCTTCCTGCTCGTCGTGGTTGTCTTCGTCATCTCGCTGAGCACGTGGGGCGACGGGGCCCGGGCCACGGTCACCGAGTTCGGGCGGATCCCCGACGGCGTCACGTTCACCCTGCTGCTGAGCGCCATCGGAGCGGCCGGCGCGGGCGGCGTACACAATTTGGTTCTCAGCAACTGGATCCGCGACAAGCGGTACGGCATGGGCGCGCACGTCCCGCGTCTGGTCTCACCGATCACCGGCCGCGAGGAGGCGGCGGGCACCGACCTCTACGCCTTCCCGGCCGACGAGCGGAACCTGGCCCGCTGGCAGGTGTGGTGGAAGAGGGCCAACGCCGAGCACCTGGTCACCTTCGTCGCCGTCTGTTTCGTGACCATCACCGTCATGTGCCTGCTGGCCTATCAGCTGCTGTTCGGCCGGGACGACGTCAAGAACGACACCTCGTTCCTGCGCATCGAGGGCGACATCCTGAGCGAGCAGGTCGGCGGCTGGCTGAAGCTGCTGTTCCTGGCCGTGGCCACGGTTTCGCTGTGGGCGGCGGCGATGGGCCTGCTCGACATCATCGGCCGGGTGGCCAGCGACTTCCTGCGCCGCAACTACCTGCAGACGTCGGCCCGCTGGACCGAGCCGCGGCTCTATCTGACCGTCGTCTGGGCCGAGATCGTGCTCGGGTCGATCATCCTGCTGGCCGGCTTCACCCAGCCGCTGGGCCTGCTGATCGTGTCGACCTGCGCGGCGTCGGTGGTCACGCTGCTCTATTCGATCCTGCTGGTGCGCCTCAACGTCAAAGACCTTCCTTCCCCCGTACGGCTGGGAGGCTGGCGCCTGGGCGGCATGCTGGTGGCGATCGGGTTCTACGGCTTCTTCGCCGTCGCCATGGTGATCACGCAGTTGCAGCGCCTCTAGCTGCCCAGCCGGTAGCCGACCTTCGGCACGGTGTGGATGACCGGCGGGTCGCCGAGCTTGCGGCGCAGCGTCATCACGGTGACCCGCACGGTCTGGGTGAACGGGTCGGCGTGCTCGTCCCAGGCCTGTTCGAGCAGTTCCTCGGCGCTGACCACGGCGCCGTCGGCTCGCAGCAACACGCGCAGGACGGCGAACTCCTTGGGGGAGAGGCGCAGCGGCAGCCCGTCGCGGGAGGCGGTGTGCCGGGGGATGTCGAGCGTGATGCCCTCGCGGTCGAGCACCGGGCCGTGCGCGGCGTTGGCCCGCCGGCCCAGCGCCTGCACGCGGGCGACCAGCTCGGCGAAGGCGAACGGCTTGGTCAGGTAGTCGTCGGCGCCGAGCCCCAGCCCCTCGACCCGGTCGCGGATGCCGGCGGCCGCGGTGAGCAGCAGCACCCGGGTGTCGAGCCCGGCCGCCACCATCTCGCGGCACACCTCGTCGCCGGTGGCGCCGGGCATGTCCCGGTCGAGCACGGCCACGTCGTACCGGTTGACGGTCACCCGCTCTTTGGCGGCCTCGCCGTCGTAGACGACGTCGACCGCCATGGCGAAGTCGCGCAGCCCGTCGGCCACGGTGTCCGCCAGCACCCTCTCGTCATCCGCGACCAGCACCCGCATGCACTGCACGATAGCCCGGCTCGGCCGGGGCGGTCAGAAGCTCCTCCAGGGCGGGGGCGCTCATCGGCCGGCCGAACAGGTAGCCCTGCGCGAACCGGTAGCCGGCCTCGTACAGCTGGGCCGCCTGGCCGGTGGTCTCGACCCCCTCGGCGACGGCCTCGATGCCGAAGTCCTGGGTGAAGCCGATCAGGTTGCGCACGATGATGGCGCCGGCCCGGCCCGCGGTGGTGCCGCTGACGAAGGACTTGTCCACCTTGAGCACGTCGACCGGGCAGTCCAGCAGCAGGCTGAGCGAGGAGTGGCCGGTGCCGAAGTCGTCCAGCGCGATCCGCAGCCCGAGCGCCTTGAGCTTGTGCAGCTGGGCGATCGCGGCGCCGGCCGACAGCACGGCCGTCTCGGTCACCTCGAGCATCAGCCGATGCGGGGGCAGGCCGCTCTCGAGCAGCAGCCCGGCCACCCGGTCGACGAAGTGCGGGTCGGACAGCTGCCGGGCCGACACGTTCACGCTGATCCGCTCGGGCGCCCGGTCGCCCAGCCGGTCGCGCCACTCCATCGACTGGCGGACGGCCTCGCGCAGCACCCAGTCGCCCAGCTCGACGATGAACCCGTTGCTCTCGGCGAGCGGGATGAACGTGTCCGGCGCGAGCAGGCCGTGCTCCGGGTGCTGCCAGCGCAGCAGCACCTCGGCGCCGGTCGGCGCGCCGCCGGGCAGGGTGACGATGGGCTGGTACAGGGCGACCAGCTGGCCCTCGGCGGGGGCGCGGCGCAGCTCGGCGGCCAGGCGCGCGTCGTCGTCGGCGGCCCGGTCCATGGCCGCGTCGAACCAGTGCCGGTCGTCGCCGCCGGCGTGCTTGGCCGCATACATGGCGACGTCGGCCCGCCGCAGCAGCTCGGCCGGCACGTCGCCGGGGCGGCTGGTGGTGACGCCCAGGCTGGCCGCGGTGACCACGGTGTGCCCGTCGAGCTCGGCCGGCGCGCCGACCGCCACGATCAAGCGCCGCAGCAGCTCCTCGATGTCGCCCCGGTCGGGAATGATCAGGGTGAACTCGTCGCCGCCGAGCCGGGCCACCAGACCGCGATCGCCCACGACCTCGGTCAGGCGGTCGCCGGTGGCCTCGATGAGCAGGTCGCCCACGTGGTGACCGAGCCGGTCGTTGACGATCTTGAAGTCGTCCAGGTCGAGCAGGGCCAGGTGGAACGGGCGGCCCTCGGCCAGCAGGGCCTCGACGTGCTGTTCCATCAGGGCGCGGTTGGCCAGCCCGGTCAGGCTGTCGTGGGTCGCCTGGTGGGTGAGCTTGGCCTGGTAGCCGCGCAGTTCGTCGACCAGCCGGTGGTTGTCGCGCAGGGCCAGGATCTGGCGCACCACGACCAGCGCGGTGAGGGCGACGGCGGCCAGCTGCATGGTGGTCGTCTCGGCCGCGTCACCGGTGCCGGTCGAGAGCAGCAGCGCGTCGGTCACGGCCACGGCGGCGTAGGGCAGGATGCTGATCCGCCGCGACGTCCGGCGGGCCTCGGGCGCACGGTCCCCGTTGAGCCGCTGGCGGGTGGCGGCCAGGGTGATGGTGAGCGCGGCCACCGGCACCGAGACCAGGCTGGACGACAGGTAGATCTTGTCGGCCAGGAACGGCGACAGGCCGCCGAGCGAGGCGGAGATCGCGGCGCCGATGGCCAGGATGCGGATGGCCTGCCGGTCGAGCCGCCCGGCTCCGGCGAAGCCGACCTTGACGAAGGTTGCGACGCCCACGAAGGCCGACAGCATGATGGCCAGCATCGGGCCGGCCGAGCCGGTCTGGGCCGTCCAGCGGTCGTGGTCGCGCAGCGCCAGGTGCCAGACCAGGGCGCCGGTGGTGACCAGCACCATGCACGCGTCCAGACCGAATCGGATCCAGTCGGCCCGGCTGCGCTGCCACGTGGGCAGGCGCAGCAGGGCCCAGATGACCAGGCCGAGCACGGCCAGATACAGAGCCACGGTGACCGGGCCGAGCACCTGCGAGGGTGTGGGGCCGCCGACCGCGTCGTAGGCGTTGCCGACCGTACCGGCCGTGAAGAAGACACCGGCCAGCGTGAGGTGCCGCCAGAAGCGGCGGGTGCCGGCGTCGAGGCGGGCGTCGCGGGCGGCCCGTACGCAGGCGACGACGGCCAAGGCGGTGCCCACCGGCAGCGGCAGCCAGCCGATGATCGGGTGAGCCCACTCGTGCGCCAGGCCCGCGGCCACCCAGACGGCGCCGAACGCGGCCAGCAGCGCTCCGGTGAGTTCAAGGGCATGGGCCCGGCACCAACGAGACATGACCGCACTGTCGGCCGCTGACACGCCGACCTGAAAGGTCTGCTGTTTCGAAGGGTGCTCAATATCCCGGGTTCGCTAGAGTCGGGTGGACCGGCGGAGGGGAAGCGGATGGCAACGGGAGCGGCGGCGCCCGGCGAGCGGGTGCGCGATGCCGAGCGGACCCGGGCCGAGATCGTCGAGGTGGCCACGCACGAGTTCGCCGATCAGGGCTACGCGGGGGCCCGGGTCGACGAGATCGCCGCCAAGACCCGTACGACCAAGCGCATGATCTATTACTACTTCGGCGGCAAGGAAGGGCTCTACCTGGCCGTCCTCGAGCAGGCCTACCAGCACATCCGCGCGCTGGAGCAGAAGCTCGACGTCGACCACCTCGAGCCGGTCGAGGCGCTGCGCAAGCTGGCCGAGCTCACCTTCGACCACCACGAGCAGCACCAGGACTTCGTCCGCCTGGTCGCCATCGAGAACATCCACTACGCCCAGCACCTGCTGAAGTCCGAGGTCCGCGACGGCCTGGCCGCGCCCGCGCTCGAGGTGCTGACCAGGATCATGGGCCGGGGTGTGGCGGCCGGCCTGTTCCGCGATGACGTCGACGCCCTCGACGTCCACCAGGTGATCAGCGCGTTCTGCATCTTCCGCGGGGCCAACCGCTACACGTTCCGGGCCATCTTCGACCGCGACCTGCTCGACCCGTCGCGGCGAGCCCACCAGCGCCAGATGATCGGCGACCTGGTGGTGGCCCACGTGACGGCCGCCCCGCCGCGGTAGGACCTCATCGGTATGCCCGGAAAGCATCGATAATCTCCTCTGCGTAGTTAGGGTCGGGGCCAGGACTACCCCCCGATCCCCCGCAGGAGGGCACCGATGCTTCTTCGAAGGATGGCGGCCGCGCTGATCTCGGCCGTCGCGTTCGCCGGCGTGCTGGTCGCCGGTTCCGCGCCCGCTTCCGCCGCGCCGCGCGTGCTGTACTACGACACCAGCCAGGCCCAGGAGTTCGCGGCCGCGTGGACCCAGGGCGCCCAGATCTGGAACAGCCGGGCCACCAACGTGCGCCTGCAACCGGTCACCGCCGGCCGCACGCCCAACATCCGCATCTACGCCGACAACGGCTGGCCCCGCGCCCAGACCACCTCGCTCGGCAACGGGCGCGTCTGGATGGGCCGCGAGGCCATCACCGACGGCTACTACCCGCCGCGGATCACCGCCCACGAGCTGGGCCACATCCTCGGCCTGCCCGACCGCCGGACCGGCCTGTGCGCCGACCTGATGTCCGGCAGCAGCGCCGCCGTGTCGTGCACCAACTCGTACCCCAACGCCCGCGAGCTGGCTCAGGTCGAGGCGAACTTCCGGTCCTCGGCAGTCGCCACGGTCACCCCCCGGACGTACGTCTGGCAGCCCGCCCTGGGCTGACCGGGCCGCGCGGCCGCGCCGCTCAGTAAGCCGGGCCGGATGCCGACTATTGGGTATGCGTGTGCCGCGCGGGTTCAGCCACTGGGGGCGTCCGGTCGTGGTGCCCCTGGTGGTGTGGCTGCTGCTGGTGCTGGCGGGCACTTCGGTGCTGTTGTGGCAGCAGGACAGCAGCCGGAACGCGGTGGCCGGGCGCTTCGAGCACGGCGTCGGCACGCTGGGCGAGTTCATGACCGGGGTGGCCGGCGAGGCGCTGGAGCGCGAACGCGTTCAGGCCCAGGCGTCGCTGTCCGACCCGGTCGTCTCCCGCCGGGACTTCGAGCGCGCGGTGGCCGGCTTCGGCTACCCGGCCGCCGTCCTGCTCGACGACAAGGGCCGGGCCCTGCACGTCATGCCCGACGATCCGACCTCGGTCGGCCAGAACCTCGCCGGCCGCTACGAGCACTTGAAGGCGGCATTGGCGGGCCGCCCGTCCGTCTCCGAGGTGGTCGACTCGGTCGCCCGCGGCACCCCGGTCGTGGCCTTCGCCGTCCCCTTCGAGACCAGCTCGGGCCGCCGCGTCTTCTCGGGCGCCCTGCCCATTCAGGCCAACCCGCTGGCCGCCTACTTCACCAGTGCGCTCTCGCTCGAGGGGGCGCACGTGCAGCTGGACGACTCGCGCGGGTCGATCGTGGCCGGCACCGAGCCGTTCACAACCGGGGAGCCCACGCTGGCGACCCAGGAGACCGCACTCGAGGAGGCCCTGGTCCACGACGCCGACGGCCGGTACGACGCGGACGGGGCCTGGTGGCGGTACGCCTCGGTGGCGGTGCGGGGCACGCCGTGGCGGCTGTCGGCCACCGTACGCGAGGACGTGCTCTTCGCCTCGCTGCGCAACACCGAGTTCGCGGGCCGGGCTGCGCTGGCCGGCGCCGCCCTGGTCGGCCTGGCCGTGGTGGTGGCCCTGGCCCGGGCCCGGGTCAATCGGCGCGAGCTGCTGGTCAGTGAGCGCCGCTTCCGCAAGGTGTTCGACGGCTCCCGGATCGGCATGGTGCTCACCGACCTCGACGGCCAGTGCCTGCGGGTGAACCCGGCGGCCGGGCAGATCCTCGGCCGGTCCGAGCCGGACCTGCTGGGCCGCCACGTCACCGAGTTCACCCACCCCGACGACGTGGAACCGGCCGTCGACCTGGTGCGCGACGCCCAGGCCGGGCTGCTCGACGGCTTCGATCTGGACAAGAGGTTCGTACGCGCGGACGGTCGGATCGTCGAGGCCACGATCACGAGTGCCGTGCTCCGCGACGAGGACGACCGCCCTCAGTACTTCGCCACCCAGATTATCGATGTCACCGAGCGCAACGCCCTCGAGCGCGAACGCGAGCGCAACCAGGCCGAGATCGCCCGCCGGGCCGAGGAGCTGCAGGACGCCAACACCCACCTGGCCGACGTGATGGCGATGCTCAGCCACGACGTCCGGCAGCCGCTGGCGAAGATCGTCGGGCTGGGGGAGCTGCTGCTGGAGGAGTGGGCCAACATCCCCGAGCACGCCAAGACCAACGACGTGCGCCGGATGACCGTGGCCGGCCACCGCGCCAACGAGCTGGTCACCGACATCCTCATGCTGGCCCAGTTCGACGCGGGCGCGATGATGGCCCGGCCGGTGCGGCTCGACCTGTCCGAGGCCGTGCGCGAGGCGGTGGTGGCCCACCACGTCAGCATGGGCACCCAGATCTTGATCATCGCGCCCAACTACGAGACGACCGGCCTGGCCGACCCCGGTCAGCTGCAGCTCATCCTGGGCAACCTGCTCACCAACGCGGCCAAGTACGGCCGGCCGCCGATCGAGGTGACCGTGACCAACGCCGAGGAGCTGGTGGCGATCCGGGTGGCCGACCACGGCGAGGGCGTGCCGGCGGAGTTCGTGCCGCACCTGTTCGACCGGTTCGCCCGGGCCGGTTCGGGCGTGGCCACGACCACGGCGGGCACCGGCCTCGGTCTGTATCTGGTGCGGCAGCTGGCCCAGGCGGGTGGGCTCGATGTCGCGTACGAGCCCAATGAGCCGCACGGTGCGGTGTTCACGCTGACCGTGCCCCGGGCCCTGCCCAGCTCCCGCCTGCGCGACCCGGAGCCCGCGCTGGCCCAGTGAGCCCGTCAAGCCTGCAGGGACCGGACCATGCTCCGCAGGATCCGCAGCGCCTGCGCCTGCTCGTCGTCGGTCAAACCGGCCAGCATCCTGAGCTCGACCGACCGGACCGCCACGGTCGCCTTCTCCAGAGCCTTCCGGCCCGTGGGCGTGAGCCGGGTCGGCAGCACCTTTCCCACCGGCGCCTCCGGCGGCCGGGTCACCAGGCCCTCCCGTTCCAGGGCCTGGAGCAGCACGTTCATCGACTGCCGGGTCACGAACGTGCCCCGGGCGAGCTCGGAGTTGGACAGGCCGGGCCGTTGCGCCAGCAGCTCGAGGCAGGAGTAGCGCGTCACGGTCATCCCGAGCGGGCGCAGCACGTCCTCCATGGCCGTGCGCAGGGCGCTCGACGCCTCCTTCAACAGGTAGCCCAGGGACGTCTCCAAGTGGATGCCGGCACCGTCTTGACTCATGTCAGTATTCTGACATACCGTGGGGCGTGTCAGTAAACTGACATGTTGTCACGTCGATCTGAGGAGTTTCGTCATGCCCGCCACCGGTCCCGACTTCATCTCGCTGCAGGCCCGCGACCTCGACGCCTCGCAGGCGTTCTACGAGCGCTACCTCGGCCTCGTCCGCTCACCGGCCGGCCCGCCGCACGCCGTCGTCTTCGAGACGAAGCCGATCGCGTTCGCCCTGCGCGACATCGTCCCCGGCACCGACCTCGACGCGGCCGAGCGGCCCGGCCTCGGCGCCGCCGTCTGGCTGCGGCTACCACATCACCCTGCACGACCGCGCCTGAGAAACCTCCGGCTCGCCTAGGCTGAACGGCGTGAACCCACCCTGTCCCACCTGCGGCCGGCCCGGCGTCCCGATCGTCTACGGCATGCCCGGCCCCGAGCTGATGGCCGCCGGCGAGCGCGGCGAGATCGCCTTCGGCGGCTGCGTCATCGGCGAGGTGAACCCCGACTGGGCCTGCCCCGAGGGCCACCGCTGGGTCGACGGCGAACCGGCTACAGCAGATCAGCGATAGCCGCGATGCCGGCGTCGATCGCCCGGCCGGACGTGTCGCCGAAGCCCAGGATGATCCGCGGACCGGCCATCCCGTAGAGGCCGACGCCGCGCTCGGCGGCCCGCTCGATCAGCGCCTCCCGGTCGGCGCCGGGCGGCAGTTCGAGGACGGCGTGGAAGCCGGCGGCCAGGCCGGTCAGCCGTAGGTGCGGCGCGTGCCGGGCCAGGGCGGCCACGAGGGTGTCGCGGCGGGCCGCGTACTCGGCGCGCATCCGGCGCAGGTGCCGGTCGTAGCGGCCGGACTCGATCAGGACGGCCAGGGCCAGCTGGTCGACGACGGGACTGCCCCGGTCGGCCAGCCACTTGCGGGCGGCGATCGGCTCGCGCAGGCGCTCCGGGGCGATGATCCAGCCGAGGCGCAGGGCGGGGGCCAGTGACTTGCTGACCGTGCCGAGCGAGACGACGCGGTCCGGGGCCAGGCCCTGCAGGGAGCCGACGGGCTCCCGGTCGTAGCGGAACTCGGCGTCGTAGTCGTCCTCGATGATGACGCCGTCGTGCTCGCGGGCCCAGGCGATCAGCTCCTGCCGGCGGGGGCCGGTGAGCACGACACCGGTCGGCCACTGGTGGGCCGGGGTGACGAGGACGGCCCGGGCCCGGGTGCGGCGCAGGGCGGCGACGTCGAGGCCGGAATCGTCGACCGGCACGGGTACGGCGGTCAGTCCGGCCGCCGCGGCCAGGGGATCAACCGTACGGGCGCTGCCGGGATCCTCGACGGCGACCGTGTCGACGCCGGCCGCCGCCAGCGCGCCGATCACCAGGCCGAGCGCCTGCTGCGTGCCGGTGCACACGATCAGGTCGGCCGGGGTGGCCGCGGCGGCTCTGACCCGTACGCAATAAGAGGCCAGCACCTCACGCAGCCGCGACGCGCCGACGGCCTCGCCGTAGTCGAAGGCCGCGTCCGGCATCGTGCGCAGGGCCTCGCGGACCGCCCACGCCCAGTCCTGCCGCGGCACGAGCCCGAGGTCGGGAACGCCGTGCCGGAAGTCGGCGATCGCGAACACGGCCGTGGCCACCGGAGGCGGGGGAGCCGGCACATTCTCTCGGGACACAGCGGTCGCCACCCGCGTGGCCGCGCCGGGACGGCTGGTCAGATAGCCCTCGGCCTGCAGCTGGGCGTAACAGTCCTGGACGAGCCCGCGGGACAGGCCGAGCTGCCGGGCCAGCTCGCGCGAGGACGGCAGCGGCTCGCCGGCGGCCAGCCGACCGGCGCGGATGGCCGCTCGCAACTGATCCTCGAGCTGCGTACGCAATCCCGCGCCGACGCCGCGGTCGATCGTCACGAGTAGTGAAGGCCCCGAACCGGCCCACTCGACGGGCATGGAACTGGACCTTATCAGTGACCCGGTCCGGCCCTAGCGTCGTTCTCATGACCGCCACGATGGTCCACAGCCGACTGATCACCCGCCCGCTGCTGCTGCGTTCCGTGTCGATTCTCGGCGCCTCGGTGGGCTTCTTCCTGCCGCTCTCGGTCGTGCCGATGCTGGCCGCGTCGGGCCGCGGCGCGGGCTTCTCGACCGTGGCGCTGCTGGTGGCCACGGTTCTGGGCGAGATGGCCACGCCGCGGCTGGTCGCCCGGATCGGCTACCGCTCGGCGCTCGCCCTCGGGCTCAGTCTGCTCGGCGCGCCGACGCTCGTGCTCGCCGTGAGCGCGGATCCCACCGTGATCCTGGTCGTCTGCGTGTTGCGCGGGCTCGGGTTCGCCATCTGCACGGTGGCCGGCGGCGCGTTGACGGCCAAGCTGATCCCGCCCGAGCGGCGTGGCGAGGGGCTGGCCTTCGTCGGCCTGGTCAGCGGGGTGTCGAGCCTGCTCGCGCTGCCGGCCGGGGTGTGGGCCGCGCACCGGTGGGGCTTCGGGCCGGTGTTCGTCACGACGGCCGTGATCACGCTGCTGGCGCTGATCTCGGTGCCGGGGCTGCCTCGCCGTTCCACTTCCTTCGCCGAGTCGTCCGGGGCGGGGGCCGCGCTGGCCCGGCCGGCGATCATCTTCGCCGCCTCGACTGCGGCACTCGGTGTCTTCGTGACGTTTCTTCCGCTGGCCGGTGGGCGGCTGTCGGCCGGGGTCGTGGCCGGTGCGCTGCTCGTGCAGCCGGCGGCCGCCACCGCCGCGCGCTGGGTGGCGAGCCGGCTGGGGGACCGGCACGGCCAGCGCCGGCTGCTGGCCCCGGGCCTCGTGCTGACGGCGGCCGGGACGGCGGGCCTCGCCCTGACCGGGATGCCGGCGGCCGTGATCCTGGCCGCCCTGGTCTTCGGCGCGGGCTTCGGTCTGCTGCAGAACGCCACCCTCGCGCTGATGTACGACGGCGCGCCGCTCGGTGGCGAGAACACGGTCAGCGCGGTCTGGAACATCGCGTACGACCTCGGCATGGCCGCCGGCGCGCTGGTCGCCGGGCTGCTGGTGGCGTCGCTGGGCGTCTCGGCGGTGTTCCTTCTGGCCGCGGTGGCCACGCTGCCGGCCTTCGCCCTGATCCCCAGGAGGCACTGATGCCGTTCGGTTACTTCTTTTCGGTCGGGCTGGTGGCCCTGGCGACCGCGGTGGCGCTGATCAATCCGCGGCCGCCCCACACGACGCCGTCGTACTGGGGGCACTGGTTGTCGTTCATGGTCAACGAGCAGCCGTTCATCGCGTTCTATCTGCTGGCGGCGTCCACGCTTCTCGCGTACGGGCAAGGGGATCTGGACTCGCCGGCCGCTCTCGTGGCCGTCGCGGTCGCGGTGGTCACCGTGGGCGGGCTTGCGGTTCTTGTCGTACGGGCGTCAGGCACCGACCGGGCCGTCGGTGTTCCGCCGGGCGGCCGGCCGTGGGCCCGGATTCTGCTGGCGCCGTGGGTCGTCCGCCGGCGGGACGTCAAGCGCGTGGCCAACCTGGCCTACGGGGACGCCGGCAAGCGGAACCGGCTGGACGTCTACCACCGCCGCGACCGCCCGGCCGGCGCGCCGGTGCTCGTCTTCTTCCACGGCGGCGGGTTCCGGATGGGCAGCAAGAACCGGGAGGCCCGCGCGATGCTGAACGAGCTGGCCGGGCGCGGTTTCGTGTGCGTCAACGCCAACTACCGGCTGGCCCCGGCGGCCGCCTATCCCGACTATCTGATCGACGCCAAGCGGGTGATCGCCTGGGTCCGGGCGCACATCGCCGATTACGGGGGTGATTCCCGTACGGTGGTGAGCTCGGGCAGTTCGGCCGGCGCCAACCTGTCGGCGATGCTGGGGCTGACGCCCGGCGACATGGAGTTCCAGCCCGGCTTCGAGGGTGCGGACTGCTCGGTGAGCGCGGTGATCGGCTTCGGCGGCTACTACGGGCGGTCGGCCGGCCCGGGGTCGTCGCCGGTCGAACGGGTGGCCGACGCGCCGCCGTTCCTGCTGCTGCACGGCACCAACGACGGCCTCACGCTCATCGAGGACACCCGCGACTTCGCGGACAAGCTGCGCGCGGTCAGCACCAACCCGGTGACGCTGGTCGAGCTGCCGGGCGCGCAGCATTCCTTCGATCTGTTGTGGTCGCTGCGATACAGCTACGTCATCGATGCGGTGGCGGAGTACCTGGCTGGACGTAGAGAGTTGTGAGCTCGGCGCCGATGCGGGCCAATTCCCTCCGTACGGTGGAAGGCTCGAGAACCTCGACGGTCGAACCCCAGCCGGACAGGGTGCGGGCGATGTCCCGGGCTTCCGGGGCGCCGACCCGCACCCGGACGCGGCCGTCACCCAACGGCTCGCCCGGGTGGCAGTGGCGTCCGAAGTGGTCGCGCAGCACCCAGACGAAGCGCTCGGGGATCACGACGGTGGCCCAGGTGCGGGAACGCCGCTCCTCCATGGCGCCGACCACCTCGTCCCAGGCCTCGTCCAGGGTGAAGTCGTCCGGCCGCTCGAAGCTCCCGGCGGTCACCTCGAGCCCGGCGATCCGGTCGACCCGGAACGTGCGGCGACCCCGGGCGGTGCCGGCGATCAGGTACCAGACGCCGTCCTTGTCGATCAGCCCCCACGGGTCGGCCTCCCGCCGTACGTCCTTGTAGCGGAACCGGATTTGCCGACGTCGGACCACCGCCTGCTGCAGCTGCTGCACCTCATCGGGCCGGTCGCGAGTGTTCTCGCCCCAGCGCGACGGGTCGATGATGGTCGAGGCCGCCGCGGCCTGCGCCTCGGTCCGGTACGTCTCGGGGAGGGCCCGCATCAGCTTGCGCAGGGCGGCCTTGACCTCATCGGAAGACGCGGCGGCCGGCCCCGCCAGCAGGAACAAGGCCTGCGCCTCGGACGCGGTGAGCCCGCTCAGGTCGGTGCGGGCGCCCCCGACCAGCTGCCAACCGCCGTGCCGGCCCGGTTGCTGATAGACCGGGATGCCGGCCGCCGACAGCGCTTCCAGGTCGCGGCGGGCGGTGGCCACCGAGACCTCGAGCTCGGTGGCCAGCTCGGCCGCGGTGACCCGTCCCTTGGCCTGCATCAGCAGAAGGACAGCAACAAGACGATCGGCGCGCATGCCTTCCATGTTGCCTTTTAAAGTGCTCAGGAGGTGAGCACTTTTAGTCGCATGATGAGGTCATGACTTCTTCGGCACCGCTCCGCGGACTGACCACAGTGACCCTCTTCGCCGACGACCTCGACGCCGCCCGCACCTGGTACACCGAGGTGTTCGGCGTGGAGCCCTACTTCGTCCGCGAGGGCGCCTACCTCGAGTGGCGCATCGGCGACTACCAGCACGAGCTCGGCATCCTCAACAGCAAGTACGCCCCGCACCCGCACACTCCCGGCCCGGCCGGCGCCATCATCTACTGGGCCGTCGACGACGTCGAAGCCGCCCACCAGCGCCTGCTCGACCTGGGCGCCACTGAGCATGACGCCCCGACCGAACGCGGCCCCGGCTACGTGACAGCCTCAGTCCTCGACCCCTTCGGCAACGTCCTCGGCGTCATGCGAAACCAGCACTACGACGACGTGCTGGCCGCACGCTGAAGTGTCCTGCGTCGCTCCAAGGTCACTTGGCCTCGAACCAGGGCCTCCGGCTCCCGGCAGAGCGTGAACCAGACGAACGGCTCGTTCGCCAGGTGTGTTGGTCACGCGTTGCCGGCCTTGGGGCTTGGTCGCGGGTCACCTGTTTTCCTCTTCTCGAGGTCTCGCAGCCTCATTCCGAGGCTTCCTCCATGACCGTGAGCAAGATGATCGCGGCGAAGGCCAACACGAGGAAGACGATCGCGGCCAGCAGCCAGACGCCCCCGGCCAGCAGCGCGAAGGCTGCGCCCTTCCCGCTGCGCCGGCCCTGGACGAACCCGGCAACCACACCGACGAGCGCGAAAGCGAGCGGCACCGCCAGCACGATCGACACCGAGTCCGATTCCTGCCCACCGATCGTGTAAGCCCGATCGGCGACGTACAGAAACGTCACCACCGCCACGGCCAGCACGGTCAGCCCGGCAAGAACGACATCCGCGACGGGCCTGCCCTCCACCCACCGCCGGAGCCGCCCCATCCGCGCACCGTAGCCAC
Organism: Paractinoplanes pyxinae; assembly: GCF_026626335.1. Taxonomy (GTDB): domain Bacteria; phylum Actinomycetota; class Actinomycetes; order Mycobacteriales; family Micromonosporaceae; genus Actinoplanes; species Actinoplanes pyxinae. The sequence goes on from NZ_JAPNTZ010000014.1 coordinate 228,134, forward strand.
AATCGTCAATGCCTCACGCCTCGCCGTGCGCACCGCCGTCCCAGTCACCGGGCGTGGAGTCCGGGGCCCCCGACCCGCCGCTGCCCTGATCGGCGGGCCGCGGACGGTTCCGGTTCCGGGCCCACGAGATGGTGCCGAGCACCACGACGGCCAAGACCATCAAGCCAAGAAAAATGAAGCCGGCCATCTGGATCTCCGAGGTCATGCCCGCAGCGTAGGCGCTAACGAGGCGAGCATGTGGGGCGCATGTGGTTGAGGCCGGCGTCCGGGTCAGCGTGGATCGCGATTCCCTCGGCGCCGGCCACTAAGTTGGCGGTTGCTGGCACAGCGACGCCCGCCCCGGCGATGGTGACCGAAACCTGCCGCCGCGATCGCGAGGTCGCCGACGGCCCGGCCGAGTGCGTTGAGCGTCGGAGGTGGGCTGATGTTCGGGTCGAGTGTCGCGGTGGTCGATGCTTGGGTGCGGCGTGGTGGCCGGGTCGAGTTTGTTGAGCGTCGGGGGTGGGCCGATGTTCGGGTCGAGTGTCACGGTGGTCGACGCTTGCGTGCGGCGTGACGGCCGGGTCAGTTTGTTGTGCGTCGGAGGTGGGCCGATGTTCGGGTCGTTTGTCGCGGTGGTCGACGCTTGGGTGCGGCGTGGCGGCCGGGTGGAGTTTGTTGAGCGTCGGAGGTGGGCCGATGTTCGGGTCAACAGTCACGGTGGTCGACACCTGGATGCGGCGCGACGCCCCGGTGGAGTGCGTTGAGCGTCAGAGGTGGGCCGATGTTCGGGTGTCATGGTGGTCGACGCTTGCGTGCGGCGTGACGGCCGGGTCGAGTTCTTTGGGCGTCGGAGGTGGGCCGATGTTCGGGTCGAGTGTCACGGTGGTCGACGCTTGCGTGCGGCGTGACGGCCGGGTCAAGTTTGTTGAGCGTCAGAGGTGGGCCGATGTTCGAGTCGAGTGTCATGGTGGTCGATGCTTGCGTGCGTCGTGACGGCCGGGGCGGCAGCCCTACTGCCGTCACCGACGACGACCCGGCGGCGACTGACGCGGACCGGCGGGCGGTGGTTGCCGCGGCCGGCACCTCGCACGCGGCGTTCCTCGGCGCCGGGCGAACGCCGGACGGTGGCTTGCCGGTCCGGTTCTTCACCGCCACCGCCGAACTTCCCGGCTGCGGCCACGGCACCGTCGCCGCGCAGGCCGTCCGGTTGACCCGCGCCGGGTCGGACGAGCTGAACGACCGCCAGCACACCGGCGGGCGCACGTTCGAGACCGTCGCGATCCGCCGCCCCACCGGCATCGAGGTGTGGTTCGACCAGGGTCTCATCGCGCTGCGGGACCCGTCACCGGACGAGCGTGCCGCCGTCGCCGCAGCGCTGGGGCTCACCCCGGACGACCAGCATCCGACCGACAGGCCACGGATCGCCGCGCCCGGCGCGCCGCGCTTGCTGGTGCCGGTCCACGACCGGTTGACGCTGCTGCGTATCCGCCCAGACCTCGCCCGGCTCAAGGCTGCGTGCCTGACGTACGGCCTGCTCGGCTGTTTCGTTTACGTACCGCCCGCAGCCGACCAACCAGGCGCGGCGCGGATGTTCGCCCCCGCGATCGGTGTCGACGAGGACGTAGCCAACGCCAACAGCACCGGCTGCCTGGCCGCCCACCTGCTCGACACAACGGGAGCGCAAACGGTCGAGATCGAGGTGGAGCAGGGCGACACCTTCGGTCGTCCGGCCAGCGTGCTCGCCTCGGCCCAACGCGAACCGGCAGGCATCAGAAGCCGGGTCGGCGGCCTAGCCGTCGTTCGCCACGGACACTGAGTCCCTCACGGGCCTGCTCCCCACCCGTCGCCGGATCCGCTCCATGCGCGCGGCCGTTGTACGCGTTCGCTGTCCGTTCTTGGAGCTCAGCCCGCGATGCCGCCCGTTTGCGCGCGTTTGTTGTCGTGTTGAGCGCGGCGGTCGATGGCTGGCCGTTTGCGCGCGTTCGTTGTCCGTTTGTTGAGCGCGGCGGTCGACGGCTGGCCGTTTATGCGCGTTTGCTGTCCGTTGTTGAGCGCGGCGGTCGACGGCTGGCCGTCTGCGCGCGTTTGTTGTCCGTTGTTGAGCGCGGCGACTAGTGGTTGACCATCACGCCGGCGGTTGGGGCATGATCAAGTCATCAAACGCTTACTTGCGCCTTGGAGGTCGGGATGACCAGCGCCCTTCTCGTCATGGATGTGCAGGAGGCGGTCGTCGCCCGCTATCCCGACCCGGCATACCTGCCACGCCTGGCGGAAGCGATCGCCAAGGCGCGTGCGGCGAACATTCCGGTCATCTACGTGACGGTCGGGTTCCGGGTGGGCGGGCCGGAGATCGACGCGCGCAACCGCATGTTCGGGCGGCTTGCCGGGTCGCCGTACGCCGGGCAGCCCAACCCGATCCACCCCGCTGTGGCGCCGGCCGAGGCGGACATCGTGGTCGTCAAGCGGCGGGTCAGTGCCTTCGCCGGCAGTGATCTCGAGCTCGTTCTGCGGGCTCGAGGCGTACGGGAAATTGTTTTGACCGGAATTGCGACCAGCGGCGTGGTGCTGTCGACGCTGCGGGAGGCCGCCGACCGCGACTACGAGCTGACCGTGCTGGCCGACGCGTGCCTCGACAACGATCCCGAGGTGCACCGGGTGCTCACCGAGAAGGTGTTCCCGGCCCAGGCCGACGTCACGACCACGGGGGAGTGGGCGCCCCGATAAGCTCTCGTCGCCGGACGAGGGGTGGGGTCGTGAACGAACCGTGGAAGGTGCTCGAGCAGCACGTGCGGCCCGATTTTCGCAAGTCGGTGGTGTTCGGGCTGATTGCGCTGGCCGGGCTGGTCGTCGGCACCCGGCTCGGGGACATCGACGCGCCGGGGATCCGGGAGCGGCTGATCGCCTGGGGTTGCGCGCTCGTGGTCGCGGTGTCGGGACTGATCGCCACGCGCACCGCCTCGCGCGAAGTGCACAGGATCGCGCAAGCCCGGGGCGGGGACGCCGCCGCGACGCCGCTGCGCCTGCTCGTTCAGCTGGCCGGCTACCTGATCACCGTGTTCGTGGTGTGCGACCTGGTCGGCATCGGGCTCCGCAACCTGCTCGTCGGCGGGGCGGTCACCGGCGTCATCCTCGGATTGGCCGCGCAGCCGGTGCTCAGCAATCTGTTCGCCGGACTCGTGCTGCTCTTCGCCCGCCCGTACGTGCCGGGTCAGCAGGTACGCGTGTTCTCGGGCGCGATCGGCGGGCCGCACTACGGCACGATCGTCTCGGCCGGCCTGCTCTACACGGTGCTCGACACCGCCGACGGCCCGCTCAACATCCCCAACTCGGCGCTGCTGGGCTCGGCGGTGGGCCCGTTCGACGGCGAGCCGCCCCCGTCCGACCCGGCCGTCCCCGGCGGTCCCGACGACGACAGTGACGCCGCCGCCGTCGCCACCGCGGCCGCGCTCGCCGAGGTCACCGACGAGCCGGGCCGCAAGCACAACGAGGACTGAGGCTGGCGCGGCTCAGGCATGCTTGATCTGTGCGACTGATCCTGAACATCCTGTGGTTCATCTTCGGCAGCGGCTTCATCCTGGCCATCGGCTACGGCCTGGCCGCGCTCATCTGCTTCGCCCTGATCGTGACGATCCCCTTCGGGATCGCGTCGTTGCGGCTCGCCGTCTATTCGTTGTGGCCCTTCGGTCGTACGGTGGTCAGCCGCCCCACCGCCGGCCTGGGCTCAGGAATCGGGAACATCATCTGGGTCGTCGTGGCCGGGTGGTGGCTGGCGCTCACCCACATCGCGGCCGGGATCGCCCAGTGCGTGACCATCATCGGCATCCCGTTCGGCATCGCCAACTTCAAGCTGGTGCCGGTCGCGTTCTGGCCGCTCGGCCGGGACATCGTCGACCTCGCCGATTAGTTAGCGGCGCGGCGCCGGTCTGACCGGCATGCGCAAACTCGTTCTCTACTCCCTGGTCTCGCTCGACGGCGTTGCCGAAAGCCCCGACAACTTCGTCTTCGACTTCGACGAGGCGATGGACGCCAACCTGGCCGAGGTCATCGGGCCCCAGGATGCCGTCCTGCTCGGCCGGCGCCAATACGAGGAGTGGGCCTCCTACTGGCCCACCGCCGAGCATGAGCCATTCGCCAGTTTCATCAACAGCGTTCCCAAGTACGTGTTCACGTCCGCTCAACCGACGTCGGAGTGGCACAACACGACAGTCGTGACCACCGACGCGTCCGCATACGTCCGCGACCTCAAGAATCGACCCGGCGGCGACATCGGTTTGCACGGCAGCCTCAGCCTTGCCCGCTCCCTGCTCGCGTCCGGCCTGATCGACCAGCTCCGTCTTGTGGTCTACCCCACGCTGGCCGGAACCGGCCGCAAACTGTTCGTCGAGGACAAGACCGTGCACAAATTGACACTGAAACGCGCAGTGTCCACACCCTCCGGTGGTTTGCTGCTCGACTACGACGTTCCTCACTCGTAGGCGGTGGCGCTTGGGTGCGTCCGTCGGGCATGGCTGGCAGGTCCGGTTTCGGCGTTCGCCGTGTCAGCCGGGGTCGTTGCCGGCGGCGCTCGGGTGCAGCCGTCGTGGTCGATCCAGATCTCGCTTCGTGGTGTGCCTGCGCGGTTGTGAGCAGCGGCACGCGGGCAACGCCGTCCGCTGACCTGTTCGCCCGTGGCAGGTTGCCGGCTTCGTGAGCAGCGACACCCCATCGCGGCCGCTGCCCGGCGGCGCCGGTGGGGTACCTGGGCGATGACCCGGGACCGGCGTCAACACCAGGGACTCTCCCTGGTTCGGCCCGCGGGTGAGAGGGCCAGAGTGAAGTCATGGACGACTCCATCGCGTACCGCCCGGCGGGCTACGCCACCCGGGACCAGAGCCACATCCTGTTCGCCCAGACGATGCTGTTCGTCGCGGGCACCGCCGCGCTGTTCGCGCTCGGCGCCTACCTGGGCCGCGACTTCGGTGGCGGCGGCGCCATCATCGCGTACATCGTCTCGTTCGCCGCCCTGATCGGCATGCAGTTCTCGGCCCGCCGCAGCCGCGAAGTGACGATCGGCCTGCTGGCCCTCTTCGGCCTGTTCATCGGCCTGGCGGTGGCCCCCACGCTGTCGTACTACGCCAGCCAGGACCCGCAGGCCCTCTGGCAGTCCGGCGGCGCGACGGCCCTGTTCATCGCCGGTTTCGGCGCCGCCGGCTACGCCACCCGCCGTGACCTGTCGGCGCTGGCCCGCTATGCCTTCTGGGCGCTGGTGGCGCTGATCGGCTTCGGCATCGTGCTCATCTTCGTCAACATCCCGAACGGCGCCCTGATCTACGCCGTGCTGGGCCTGGTCATCTTCGCCGCCCTCACGATGATCGACTTCCAGCGCCTGCGCCGGAACACCGACCTCAACTCGGCCCCGCTGATCGCCGCCTCGATCTTCCTCGACATCCTCAACGTCTTCTTGTTCTTCCTCCAGATCTTCGGAGGCCGCTCCAGCGACCGCTGACGGTTCGATTCGGCCCCACTTGGGCGGGCGGCGACGGCTTCGATCAGTTTCTGGTCGTCGGGTGTGCGATGAGTACGGCTCCCGGAGAGCTTCCATCCGGATCGAGAAGCATCTGCGCGTCGACCGTGAAACCGGCGTCGCGCAGCCAGGTGGCCATCTGCTCGGGCTGTCGGCGATGGACGTAGACCTTCATCGGAAGGCCGCCGTACCCCTCCGTCTTCAGCCGGGACTGGGCGCCGACATGAAAGCCGATCAATACTGGTCCGCCCGGCCGGAGCACACGCCGGAAGTGGTCGAAGACCGTGGGGATCGCGTCGTCCGGGATGTGGATCAACGACCAGAAAGCGAGCAACCCAGCGACCGAGCAGTCGGCAAGCGGAAGATCCGTCATCGAGCCGACCTCGAACCGCAGGCCCGGGTGGTCCTGCCGGGCGATGTCGACCATAGCGGGCGACAGGTCCATGCCGAATGCCTCGACACCGTGGGCCTGGAGGTGGGCGGTGACATGTCCAGGGCCGCAGCCGAGGTCGGCCACTGGCCCGCCGCCGGCCGCGTGGACGAGGTCAGTGAACAGCGCCAGAACAGCGCGCAGGTACGGCTCCTTGACCAACGAGTCACGGACGAAGTCGGCATAACTGGCGGCGACGGTGTCGTACGACGTCCGGGTGTCGGCCAGCCAATCGTCCGTACTCCGGCCCGGATCTGATGTGTTGCCGTCCTCGAGCACCGTAAGCCCCCATCGTCCACCGAAGACTGGTTTCGATCTCCGGCCGCGCACGGTATCAGCCTGCGCAGACGACACCGAACAACCCGTCAGGTCTGGTCGCGGGCCATGGGGTCACTGCGGAATCGTCAAGATCTGCTGATCAGGTGGGTCGTTTCCGCAGGGTGGGCCGGTGGCCGGTAGTCGGTTCGCCGGTTTCGGTGCCGACGGCGAGGAGGGCGGAGTTGAGCGCCAGGCGTTCGGCCGGTGGCGGAAAGTCGGCGCGGGCGTCGGTCTTGTTGAGAGGCGGTTTGCCGAAGGGCGGGACGATGGTGGGCGGTTCTGCGGAGGCGGCGGGAGTGGGCTCGGCTGCGGGAGTCGCTCGTTCAGCGGGACGGGGCCGTGAGTGACGGAGTGTGGCCGGGAGCGATCGAGGCCTGCACGACCAGGGCGGCGGCGCCGATGGCGGCGGCGTCCCGGGGCTGGGCGGAGAGGTCGACGGTGATCTCGTGCCGGTGGCGGGCGTGAGCGGTGGCGGCCAGGTGGGTGCGCAGGCGGCGGGCGTAGATGGAGCCGGCCACGGCCATGCCGGGGCCGGTGAGCACCAAACGGCCGAGGTCGAGCAGGTTCACCATGGAGGTGACGGCCACGGCGAGGTAGGCGGCGGCCTGGTCCACGAACTCGAAGGCGGCGTGATCTCCGCTTACCGCGGCGCGCGCCAGTGCGTCGTACGCGCTGGAAACCGAACCGCCCAAGCGCAAGCGGGACGACAGGTCCTGATCGGCGCGCGCGGCCTCGACCGTGGCGGCCATCGACGCGTACCTTTCGACGCAGCCCGTGTTGCCGCAGGGGCAGGGCCTTCCGTCGTACGCGATGGAGAGGTGGCCGAGTTCGCCGGCGTCGAAGCTCGTGCCGCGGAACAGCGCGCCGCCGAAGACCAGGCCCGCGCCGACGCCGGTGGAGAGGTAGACGCAGCCGAACGACTGATCGCGCGAGACGCGACGGCTCCAGAACTCGCCGAGCGCGGCCGCGGCCGAGTCGTTCTCGATCAGCACGGGGATGCCGAGGCGGCCGGACAGCACGGTGGCCCACTCGGGGGAGACGCGTGCGGCCGGGGCGACAACGGCCAAGCCCTCGACGCGGTCGCGAGGCAGGTCCAGGCCGGCCGCGAAGTCGTCGAAGCGGGCGGCCAGCAGATCAGGGTCGGGGGAGCCGTCGAGCGGCACCACCTCGCGGCCGACCACGCCGCCGGTGAGGTCGACGGCCACCGAGGTCACGGTGTCGGGGCCGAGGTGGAAGCCGATGCCGAACCGGCTACCGGGCGCGATGGCGAGCAGCTTGCGGGGCGCGCCGCGCACCGAATCGGCCGAGCCGGACTCGAGGATCACGCCGTCGGCGATCAGGTCGCGGACGATGAGCGAGATCGACGGCTGGGTGAGCCCGGTCAACTCCGCCAGCTCGACCCGGCTGACGGCGACGGCCGACCGCACGACGTCCACGACGAGGGCGCGGCTGCCCGGCCCGGCCGCGGGCGCTTCTCGACGTGCCATGCGTGTTCGCGTCCCCGTCTCTGATCGTCCGCCGTCGCGCGTGAACGGCCATGTGTTGTTCGTTTATGGCCGCCGCGCGTAAACGGCCAAGTCTTGTTCACTTGTCCATCGCTGCACGCAACCGGTCAAGTCTTGTTCGTTTGTAGTACGCCGCTGTGCGCCACGGCCATGAGTTGAGCGTTCGTGGCCGTGGCGCGCACAGTCGGCCAGGTCTTGTTCGTTTCTTGCCGCCCCGCGTGATCGGCCGGACCGGCTCCAGGCGTTACCGTACCCGTGTGACACAGGCGCAGCGGCGGGTCGGGCTCGTGCTCGCGCGTGCCTCGCGGGTGCTCGGCGAGGAACCGTACTACCACGAGTTCCTTGAAGGGCTCGAACGCGTGCTCACTCCCGCGGGCGTGTCGGTGCTGGTCACGGTGGTCACCGACCGCGAGGCCGAGACCGCCGTCTACGAACGGTGGGCCGCCGAGGGGCGTGTCGACGGCGTGGTGCTGGTCGACCTGGCGCCCGACGACTCCCGGGTCGAGTTGATCGCGCGGCTCGGGCTCCCGGCGGTCGTGCTGGGCGCACCGTCCACTGCCTCGGGGCTGCCGACGGTTTGGACCGACGACGCCGGCTGGGCGCAGGAAGCTGTTCGTTTCCTGGCCGAACGTGGTCATTCGCTCATCGGCCACATCAGCGGCCCGCACACCTTCGCGCACACCCAACTGCGTCAGTCCGGAGCTGAGGGCGAGGCCACCGCCCGGGGTTTGACACTGCTGGTGGCCGAGGGCGATTACTCGTACGAGTCGGGCCGGACCGCCACGGCCGAATTGTTGCCCCAGGGGCCCACCGCGCTGATCTGCGACAACGACCTGATGGCGCTGGCCGCCCTGGACGAGCTGCGCGAGCGCGGGCTGGCCGTGCCGGACGACGTCTCGGTCGTAGCCTGGGACGACTCCGCCCTGTGCCAACTGGCGACGCCGCCGTTGTCCGCGATGAGCCACGACGTCGGCCGCATCGGCGAGCTGGCCGGGGGAGCGCTCCTCGACGCCATGGCCGGCAAGCCTCCCACCGTCTACGAGGCGCCGGCCGCCCATATCGTCGCCCGGGCCAGCACGAACTGACCTCGGCGGGGGCTGGCGTCTACGACGGCCTGCCGCGCGGCATCGTTGACGACCGGCTGTCGTCGTCGACGCGCGCTCATGCGTGCGCTTCGGGCGCAGCAGAGCAAGCCAGCCGGGAGACGCCGCCTCGCGCTGCGGCCCGGCCTCCGGCACCTTGATCATCGTCCTCACACAAATCCTCAGTCGGCTCTGAGCTGCTGCGATGTGGCCAAGCAAGCACTTAAATTATTAATCTAACCTTGACAGCGACGCAACGTGCGTCACATGCTGGGCGCCCTACAGCGGTACCGCATTCGATGAATGGGCGGCAGCATGATTAATAGAAGGCACTTCCTCGAGCTGGGCGTGGCGGCCACCGCACTCGCCCTGGTGGCCGGGTGCACCGGTGGGGCGGGCGGCGACGAGGGTCCCGCAGCGTCCGGCGGCGAGGTAACCGGCGAGATCACGGTGCTCACCAATCGCACCGACCTGGCCGAGTCGACCCTTCCGGCGTACGCGAAGAAGTTCGAAGCCAAATACCCGGGCACCAAGGTCAGCTTCGAGGCGGTGACCAATTACGAGGGTGACGTCACCACGCAGCTCAGCTCGGGCGACTACGGCGACGTCCTGCTCATCCCCAACACCGTGGCCGTCGATCAGCTCGGCCAGTTTTTCGAGCCGCTGGGCAGCACCGAGGAGCTGAAGGCGAAGTACCGGTTCGTCGACGAGAAGGCCTTCGACGGTCAGGTGTACGGACTGTCGCTCGGCGGCGTCGCCAACGGCCTGGTCGTGAACAAGCGCATCTGGCAGCAGGCCGGCATCACGGCCCCGCCGAAGACCACCGAGGACTTCCTGGCCGGGCTGTCGAAGATCAAGAGCCAGACCGGTGCGGTTCCGTTCTACACGAACTACAAGGACGGCTGGCCGCTCAGTTTCTTCAACAGCCAGCGCGCGATAGTGGCCGATCCGGCCATCAACGACAAGTTCCCGACGGATGCCTCGCCCTGGCAGCCCGGAAAGATCGAGTACGTCACGGACGGTCTGCTGTTCGACATCGTGCACGGCGGGCTGAGCGAGAAGGACCCGCTGACGACGAATTGGGAAGGCTCCAAGCCGATGATCGCCACCGGCAAGGTCGCCACCATGCTGCTCGGCTCGTGGGCGGTGCCGCAGATGAAGGACGCGGCCAAGGCGGCCGGTGCCAACCCGGACGACATCGCGTTCTGGCCGTTCCCGTACCAGACCGGCGGCAAGTTCCACGCGCGCATCGAGGGCGACTACAAGGCGGCGGTCAGCAAGTCGTCGGACAACAAGGCGACGGCTCGGGCCTGGCTCGACTGGTTCGTCAACGAGTCCGCATTCGCCGCCGATCAGGAAGCGATTCCGCCCGCTCTCGGTCAGCCGCTGCCCGCCTCGCTCAAGGCCTTCCAGGACACGGGGGTCGAGCTGCTCGAGCTCCCGGCCGCGACCACGAACGCCGGCAAGGAGGACGAGATCATCAAGGAGTCGGAGATCGACCTGGCCGGCAACATCTACCGCCAGAAGTTGGTCGACATTGCGCGCGGCGCGGCTAAGGGCGACAAGAACTCGTACTTCGCCGATCTCAACAAGCGCTGGAGCGACGCCCAGGCCCGGATCATGAAATGACAGCGCTGCTCGAACGGCCACCTGAGCGAGTCGCCCAGCCAACGCCGAAAACGCGCAGGATCGCTACGCACTGGTTGTACCTGGGGCCGGCCGTGGCACTGCTCATCACGTTCACGTACGTGCCCGTCGGCAACATGATCTGGTACAGCTTCCACAAGTGGGACGGCCTGGACCTCACCATGGACCCGGTCGGCTGGGACAACTACGTCCGGGTGTTCACTGATGAGCGCTATTGGCGCGTGTTCCTGATCAGCCTGTACTACTTCGTCGCCTCGTTCGCGCAGATCGCCATCGCCCTGTACTTCGCGGTCGTGTTGTCGTTCAGCACCCGGTTCCGCAATCTGTTCAAGGGCATCCTGTTCTTCCCGTACCTGCTGAACGGGGTGGCCGTCGGGTTCGTCTTCCTCTACCTGTTCCAGCCCGGCGGCACTCTCGACAGCGTCCTGGAACTGGTCGGGCTGGGTTCGCAGACGCGGCAGTGGCTGGGCGACCCGGACGTCGCGAACATCTCGCTGGCCGGCACGTCGGTGTGGCGGTTCACGGGGCTGAGCTTCGTGCTTTTCCTGGGCGCTATCCAGTCGATCCCGAACGAGATCTACGAGGCGGCCGACCTCGATGGCGCGAACCGGTGGCACCAGTTCCGGTACATCATCGCGCCGGGCATCCGCCGCATCATCAGCCTGAGCTTCATCCTGGCGATCTCCGGCAGCCTGGCCGTCTTCGAGATCCCGTTCATCATGACCGGCGGCGCCAACGGCACTCGCACGTTCGTCATTCAGGCCTACGAGACCGCTTTCCAGTTCCGGCAGATCGGGCTCGCGTCGGCCATGGCCGTGGTGCTGCTGCTCGTCGTCCTGGTGATCACCTGGATCCAGCGCCGGCTGATCCCCGACGACGAGGTGAGCCTGTCATGACGCACGTTCGTGCAACAACGAACAACAGCGTGCAGAATCCGCGCAATGGTTCGAGCGCCGCCGGTCGGCGTGCCGGGCGGGGGATCGCGAAGGTGGCGGTCGCCGGCAAGTACGCGTCACTTGTGGTCGCTTCGATCGTCGTGCTCGTCCCGTTGGTCGTTGTGTTGTTCGCCGCGTTCAAGACGCACGCCGAATACAGCACGTCCGGGCCGTTGACGCCGCCGCGGGACTGGTTCAACTTCGACAACTTCGCGACCGCCTGGTCCAAGGGGCACATGCTCCGGGGCTTCTGGAACACCACGGTCATCCTGGTCATCTCGCTGACCGGCACCGTTTTCGTGGGCACCCTGGCCGCGTACGCAATCAGCCGTTTCTCTTTCGCCCTCAAACGCGTAGTGCTGGGGCTGTTTCTGGTGGCGGCGCTCGTGCCGGGCGTCACCACGCAGGTGGCTACTTACCAGATCGTCAAGTCGATGGGCCTGGTCAACACCCCGTGGGCGGCGATCGTGCTGTTCCTCGGCACGGACATCGTTTCGATCTACATCTTCATCCAATTCATGCAGTCCATACCGCGCAGCCTCGACGAAGCGGCGGTGATCGACGGCGCCAACCGCTTCACCGTCTACCGCAAGATCGTGCTGCCGCTCATGCGGCCGGCCATCGCCACCGTCGTGATCATCAAGGGCATCGCGATCTACAACGAGTTCTACATTCCGTTCCTCTACATGCGCTCGCCCGAGTTGAACGTCATCTCGACGGCGCTGTTCCGCTTCAAAGGACCGTACGGCGCGCAGTGGGAGACGATCGCGGCCTGCACGATGATCGTCATCCTGCCCACGGTCGTCATCTTCCTGCTGCTGCAACGGTTCATCTACAACGGCGTCACCGCGGGAGCGACCAAGTGAGCAGAATCGAGCAACACCTGGACGGAACGTGGACACTCGGCGGTCCACCCGGACAGATTCGAGCAACCGTTCCCGGCTGTGTGCACACGGACCTGCTCGCCGCAGGCAAGATCGTCGACCCCTTCCTGGGTGAGAACGAGAAGGCCGTGGACTGGGTCGGGCGGGCCAACTGGGTCTACGAGCGGGACATTGCCTGGGACGGGCCGCGTCCCGACCGGATCGACCTGGTCTTCGACGGCCTCGACACGGTGGCCGACATCGAGCTCGACGGGGTGGTTCTCGGCTCGACGCGCAACATGCACCGCAGCTACCGCTTCGACATCACCGACCAACTTGGCGACGGTCCGCTTCCGCTACGGGTGCGGTTCACGTCAACCTACACCGAGGCCGAGCGCTTGCAGGCGCAGCTCGGCCCGCGCCCGAACGCCTACCCCGAACCGTTCAACTTCGTGCGCAAGATGGCGTGCAGCTTCGGCTGGGACTGGGGCCCGACCCTGGTCACCGCCGGCATCTGGCGCAACGTCCGCCTCGAGGGCTGGAACACCGCTCGCCTGCGTTCGGTCAAACCCCTTTCCACGTACGCCGATGGGCGCGGCCACCTCGACCTGACCCTCGACATCGAGCGAACCGACATCGAGCGTGCAGGCGTTGAGCGATTCGACGCTCAGCGCGCAGGTGTTGAGCGAATGGACGCTCAGCGCGCGGGTGCTGAGCGAATGGACGCTGAGCGTGCAGGTGTTGAGCGATTCGACGCTGAGCGTGCAGGTGTTGAGCGATTCGACGCTGAGCGCGCGGGTGTTGAGCGATTCGACGCTGAGCGCGCGGGTGTTGAGCGAATGGACGCTGAGCGGGCGGGTCTCGGCGACGGCGGGCTTCGAGTGCTCGTTTCGTTGGACGGTCGTGTCGTCTTCGACGGGGCGTTCGCCGAGACGGTGACGCTCGAGGACGAGCGGGTGGAGCCTTGGAACCCGCGCGGTTACGGGGACGCCAACCTGTACGACTTGTGCGTGGTTCTGCTCGAAGGTGACGTCGAGCTTGATCGGTGGGAGCGGCGCGTCGGCTTCCGTACCGTCGACATCGATCGGGACGGCGGGGCGTTCGTCTTCCAGGTCAACGAGCAGCCGGTGTTCGTCAAGGGCGTCAACTGGATCCCGGACGACATCTTTCCGTCACGGATGACCCGGGAGCGGTACGCCCTGCGGCTGGGGCAGGCGGCCGCGGCCGGGGTCAACCTCGTGCGGATCTGGGGCGGCGGGATTTACGAGAGCCGTGACTTCTACGAGGTGTGCGACGAGCTCGGCCTGATGGTGTGGCAGGACTTCTTGTTCGCCTGCGCCTGCTACCCCGAGGAGGAGCCGCTGCACTCGGAGGTCGTCGCGGAGGCACGGGAGAACGTCGTCCGTCTGGCGCCGCATCCGAGCCTGGTCGCTTGGAACGGTAACAACGAGAACCTGTGGCTGTACGGCGCGGACGACTGGGCGTCACGGCCCGGCGGCGACCTGAGCTGGGGCGAGACCTACTACCTGAAGACGCTGCCGGACATCGTCTCCGAGCTGGACCCGTCGCGGCCGTACATGGCGGGCAGCCCCTGGTCAGGGTCGTGGGAGCACGAGCCCAATTCAACCGAACACGGAACCTTCCACTCGTGGGATGTCTGGAACCGCGAGGACTACCTGAACTACCGCGAATCGGCGCCGCGTTTCGTGGCCGAGTTCGGCTGGCAGGCTCCGCCGGCCTGGCGCACGCTGCGCGAGGCGGTCACGGACGAGCCGATGCGGCCCGACTCGCCCGGAGTGCTGCACCATCAAAAGGCGATCGACGGCAACGGCAAGCTCGCGCGCGGCCTTGCCCACCACTTCCCGGAGCCGGGCAGCACCGAGGCGTGGCACTTCCTGACCCAGCTCAATCAGGTGCGAGCGGTGCGAACCGGCATCGCGCACTGGCGATCGCACTGGCCGCACACCGGCGGCACGATCCTGTGGCAGCTCAACGATCTGTGGCCGGTCATCTCGTGGGCCGCGATCGACGGGGCCGGCCGGTACAAGCCGCTCTACTTCGAGATGCGGTCGCTTTACGCCGAGCGGTCGGTGACCATCCAGCCGCGCGACGGCGGACTGGTCGTGGCCGTCATGAACGACCGCGCGCACAAATGGACAACTTCTGTGCGTGTTGAGCGAATGAGCAGTCGCGGTGTCCGACTGTGCACGTTCGAAACGGCCGTTGATGTCGCACCTCGAGCGAATGTGCTAGTTCCGATCCCCAGCGACTTGACCGCGGATGACGGCGACCCGTCGGACTTCCTGGTCGTGCGCGCGGCTGCTCCGGCGGTTGAGGGCACCCTGGCTGAGGGCGCGCTCGCTGGGGGCGCGTCGGCTGGGGGCGTGCTGGCTGGGGGCGCGTCGGCTGAGGGCGCGCTGGCTGGGGGCGCCCCGGCTGGGGGCGTGCTGGCTGAGGGCGCGCTAATTGGGGGCTTGCTGGCTGAGGGCGCCCCGGCTGGGGGCACGCCGGCTGAGCAAACGCCGGCTGGGGACGCTCAGGGCCGCGCACGGTTGCTCGAACGTGCAGAGAACGAGCATGTCCGTGCAACACCGGCCGGCGATGTGCGCGCGAACGACGTACGGGACCTGTGGTTCTTTCAGGACTTTCACCTGGACGACCCGGGGCTGACCGTGACGGTGGACGTCGTGCCCGACGGTCTTGACGTCACGGTGCGGGCCGCGGGGCTCGCGCGCGACGTGCTCCTGCAGCCCGACCGCATCCATCCGGCCGCGACCGTCGATCAGGGCTTCGTCACCCTGCTTCCCGGTGAGACGACCACTTTCCGCGTACGAGGAACGGCCGGCCTCGATGCCGCGCTGGTCAAAGCTCCGTGGGTCCTGACCGATCTGGCGACGGTCCTGCGGTAGGCGCTCCGCCTCAGGTCGGTGACAGCGCGCCGGCCTGGCCAGTAAAGGGGCGCGAGCATTCGTGCCCGCCCCGGCAGTCAGTTTCCGTCCCCCAACGGAGAGGAAATCCCTCGATGAAGATCCCCCGTCCCGCCTGGGTCGCCGGCGCCGCCGTGGTGCTGCTCGGCGCGGGCATCGTCCACGCCACCAGCGCCTCGGCGTTCGCGGCGACTCCCCGGTCCACCGTCATCAACTACCTGAAGTCGATCAGCGGCACGTCGGTGGTTTCGGGGCAGCACAACAAGGAACCGGCCAGCGCTCCCGGCGCATATACCCAGCAGGTGTTCGACGTGACCGGGCAGTGGCCAGGGCTGTGGGGCGGCGACATGATGTTCCGCTCCGACGACATCAACAACCGGCAGCGAGTGGTCGATCAGGCCAAGACGGAATGGCGCAACGGGTCGCTGGTCGCGTTGACCTGGCACGCCTGCTCGCCGACGGTCGGGCGCACGTGTGAATTTGACGGTGGCGTCAAGACCCGCATCTCGGACGCTCAGTTCCAGCAGGTGGTCACCGGCGGCACCGCGCTCAACCAGACGTGGCGCAGCCGGATGGCCGAAGTGGTGCCCTACCTGCGGCAGCTCAAGGACGCCGGCGTGCCGGTGCTGTGGCGGCCGTTCCACGAGATGAACGAGACCTGGAACTGGTGGGGCGGCCGGCCCGGCGCCAACGGCGGGGCGAAGATCTTCCAGCAGATGAAGGACTACTTCGACAGCCAGGGCCTGACCAACCTCATCTGGGTGTGGAACGTGCAGGACAACCCGGCCGGTGGCTGGTCGTCGTACTACCCGGGCAGCAACTATGTCGACGTCGTCTCGCTCGACGCCTGGTACAAGGCGTACCCGTCCAGCGCCGACTACCAGCAGATGCAGTCGATCGCCGCGGGCAAGCCGATCGCGATCGCCGAGATGGGCAAGGTGCCCAACAGCGCCCTGCTGACGAGTCAGACCCGATGGGCGTACTTCATGTTGTGGTCCGAGCAATTGCGCGGCAGCAACTCGAACGCAGAGATCCAGGCCGCGTACTTCCACCCCCGGGTGCTCAACCAGGGCGAGGTTCGCTTCTAGCACCAACAGCGGCGCGGCACCGACGGTCCGGTTCTTTCGAACCGGGCCGTCGGCACCGTTGCAGTCACTCTTTCGCCAGGCGTCGGGCGAGCCATTCCGTACGGGTCTCGCGGGCCGCCTCCGAGAGGGGAGCAGCCGGGAACAGCGCATCGAAGCCGTGGAAGCCGCCGGCCCAGATGTGCAGATCAGCGTGGCCGCCGACGGACCAGATGCGGAACGCGTACGTCACCACCTCGTCCCGGAAGACTTCGGCCGACCCGGCGTCGATGTAGGCGGGCGGCAGACCGCTCAGGTCGGTGGCGATGGCGGGGGAGATGTACGCGGGCACGACGTCGCCGGTCAGCCCGGCCAGCACGGACTGCCAGCCGAACGCGTTCATCTCACGGGTCCAGACGCCGGGCTCGCCCGAGAACTGGCGGCTCGATGTGGTGGCGTTGCGGTAGTCGAGCATCGGGCCGATCAGCACCTGCGCGGCGATGGCCGGGCCGCTGCGGTCGCGGGCCATCAGGGTGACGCCGGCGGCCAGGCCACCGCCTGCGCTGGCGCCGGCCACGACGATGCGCGACGGGTCGATGCCGAGCTCGTCCGCGTGCGCCGATATCCACAGCAGACCCTGGTAGCAGTCCTCGATGAGCGTCGCCCCGTTGGCCTCGGGCGCAAGGCGGTAGTCCACTGAGATGACGACGGTATCCAGATGGTCAAGCCATTCGAGTGGGATGTCGATCTGCGAGTAGCGGTTGCCCATAACCATTCCGCCGCCGTGGATCCAGTAGACGCACGGTGCGGTGGTGGCGCTGGGCGGGCTGAGGATCGTCAGGGGAATCTCGGCGCCGTCGGCGGTGGGGATGGTGACTTCCCGCCGGGTGACGGCGCGGCCCTCGAGGATCGATTCGATCGGACCCGCCGCGTACGGACGTATCTGCTCGAGGGTTTCTCGGTCGAGCAGCGGGAACTGCGGCATGCCGGCGAGGAGCGCGCTCAGTTCAGGGTCGAGTTCGGGTCGCTTCGGCATCAGAACGCCGCCTTGCCGCCGACGGGCACCTCGTCGGAGTAGCCGGACTCGCCGGTCAGCAACGCCTGAAGCTCGGCGACGAACGCCTGGGCGGGCTCGCTGCCGAAGAACGCGCCGTGCGCCTCGCGGCTCGTCCACCCCTCGGTCACGTGGACGACGTCGGGGTTACCGGCCGAGCGGCCGACGAGAAAGACGACGCAGTCCGGGTGGGGCAGGGAGGGCGCCTCGAGCAGCAGCTTGACGACCTCGTCGCCGCGCCCGGGCTGCGCGGTCATGGTGGCGTGGAATCCGTGGTTGACGGTCATTCGCGGTGGCCTCCTTCAAGACCACTCGATCGAATCACTCTGACCAGGGCGAACGAGAGAACGATCCTGCCGGATGCTTGCCCGATCCTCTCAACCCACCGCTTCGCTCAGCGTCTGCGGCTTCTCCCGGCTGTTGTCCATTCGCTCAGTTGTCTGCAGCTTCGCTCAGCTGTTGTCCGTTTGCTCAATGGTGTGCAGCTTCGCTCAACTGGTCGTCGGGTTCGGTCGACGGGTTGCAGCTCCGCCCACGCGTTGTCCGTTCGTCTTGTCGATGGGCGGTTGTGCGGTCCCGGGGTGCTCAGGCGGCCAGCCGGCCGGCGGCGTGGTTGGCCGCGGCGTACCCGAAGGTCAGGCCCTGGCCGATGGTGGCGCCCGGGCCCGGGTAGACCCGGCCGAAGGCGTTGCCCGCCGCGTTGCCGGTCGCGTACAGGCCCTCGATGACGCTGCCGTCGGCGCGCAGGGCCCGGCCCAGCCCGTCGGCGCGGATGCCGCCGCACGTGCCGAGATCGCCCGGCACCACCTTCACCGCGTAGAACGGGCCCTGGTCGATCGGTCCCAGGCAAGGGTTCGGCTTGATGGTCGGGTCGCCGTAGTAGCGGTCGTACGCGCTGTCGCCCCGGTGGAAGTCGTCGTCGCGGCCCGCAGCGGCCTGCACGTTGAAGCGCTCGACGGTGGCCGGCAGCTCGGTGAGCCCGAGCTGCTTCGCCAGATCGGCCAGGCTGCCGGCCTTGGCGGCGATCCCGGCGTCGTACCAGGCGGCGGGCAGCGGCTGACGCGGGAAGATGCCACCGCCGAAGACGTAGCGGTTGCGGTAGCGCTGATCGAACACCATCCACACCGGAAGCTGCTGCTGGATCAGGATCTGACCCGCGGTCATGTAGTTGACAGCTTCGTTCATGAAACGACGGCCCTGCTGGTTGACGATGATCTGGCCGGGCAGAGACCGTTCGGCCAGCAGTGGCGCGGGCATCGGGCCGGGCGCGGGCACGGCCGGGAACCACCACGCCTCGTTCATGAACGCCAGGTCGGCGCCGGCCGCCTGCGCGATCGGCAAGATGTCGCCGGTGTTCTCCGGGTTGCCCAGCGACCACTCGGTGTCGAGCTGCTCCGACTGGTGCTCATGGCGCAGCGCCCGGTTGCGGTCGAAGCCGCCGGCCGACAGCAGAACGCCGCGCGATGCACGTACGGTCAATTCCTGGCCGTTCTTGTTCACGACGACACCGGTGACACGGCCATCTTCGATCACAAGGTGTTTGAGTGGCGTCTCGAACCAGACAGGAATGCGCGCCGCGCGCACACCGGCGAACAACCCGGCGGCCAACGCGCTGCCGCCGGCCGCGTACTCGCGACGAACGGCCAGCCCGCCGAGTCCGAGACCGAGCAGACGCGCGCCGGTGACGATGCCGCGCGGGTGGCGAGCGACGAGGTTCAGCCACTTGTACGTACGACCAGAGACGGGCATCGGGAACGGCGCGGCCAGTGCCGGTGGGCGCAAACGCGCACGGTCGGCGCCCAACCGGCGTACGTCGAAGGGCTTGGGCTCCATCGCCCGGCCGGTCGCCGAGCCGCCGGGCAGCTCGGGGAAGTAGTCGGCGTAGCCCTGCATCCACTGGAACTTCAGCGGGGTGCGGCGCCGGAGCACGTCGACCGCCGCCGGGCCGTGACGCAAATGGGTGCCCCAGCGTGACTCCGGGGTTTCGCCCGCGGTCACATTGCGCAGATATTCGCCGGCGCGCTCGGTGTCGTCGGACACGCCCGCCTCGCGCAGCAGCGCGTTGCCCGGCACCCAGAAGCCGCCGCCGGACAGCGCGGTCGAACCGCCGAAGTACCGCGACTTCTCCACGATCAGAACAGACAGCCCAGCTTCGGCCGCGGCCAGCGCAGCCAGCATGCCAGTGCCGGAACCCACCACCACGAAGTCGAAGCTCAGATCATCCATGCTGTGACGGTAAGCTCACGTTTCATGAAAGGCAACACCCTGATGCCATTGGACGAGACGACCCGGCGTACGCGGGGCTTGCAGCGCGGTCCCCGCAGCGTGCAGGTGGTCGAGAGCGTGCGGGCGGCCACCCTCTCCGAGATGGCGCGGGCCGGCTACGCGGGCATGACCATCGACGGCGTGGCCAAGGCGGCCGGCGTCAACCGCACGACGATCTACCGGCGCTGGCCGTCGAAAGCCGCGCTTCTGGCCGCAGTGGTCGAACCCTTGCTCGAGACGTACGAGTCCGACCCGGCGACCGGCTCGGTGCGCGGCGACCTGTTGGCGTTGCTGCTCATGGTGCGCGACAACGCCGCACGGCCCGAGGGTCGCGCGATGATCGAAGCTGTCCGTTCCGGCGCCGGCGAACTGGGCGACCTGCTGACGACAGTGACCGTGCGGGCGCTGGCTCCCTTCCGGCGGGCCTTGGCCGGCCTGCCCGACGCCGACGTGGTCGCTCATCTGGCGTTCTACGGCGTGGTCATGTGGGACCAGACGCACGACGGGCCGCCCACCGACGACGATTGCGCGCACCTGGCGGACATCCTGTTGCGTTCCTGACTGTCGCCTTGTGAGCGAGTCGCTCACAATCGCACGCTGACCGCATGACCGACGATTCGCGCATCGAACGTTCGGCGAACGTTCCGCAGACCGAAGCCGCGGCTGATCCGGACAACCTGCGGACGGCGTATGAGCAGCTCTGCTCGAGCTATCGCGCGATCGACGACTTTCGCGCGAAGCTGCTCGGATTCCTGCCGTTGGTGACCGACGGCGGCCTGATCCTGTTGACCGGGCGCTCGGCCGACATGCGCGAGGAGTTCTTCCGGCCGGTCGGGCTGTTCGGCCTCGCCGTCACGGCCGGGCTTCTGGCCTACGAGATGTTCGGCATCCGCAAGTGTCACGCGCTCGTCCGGGCCGGCCAGGATCTTGAGTGTGCTCTCGGCCTACCGGTGGCCGGCGATCCGGACCACCATGGCGCGGGACAGTTCCTACGCCGACCGCAAAGCCTGCTCGGGGTCGTCAACGAGCCGTTCGCCGCGGCCACCATCTATCCCGCTGTGCTGGCCGCCTGGACTTACCTTGCCCTGTACCGCGTCCCCGGTGGCCTCGCCGCCCGCGTGAGCGGCACGCTCTTCGTCGCCGGCTTCGTTCTCATCCTGGTCTACGACCAACTGCTCAAGCACGACGTGATCGACGAATGGGCGCGCCAATTCAAGAACTGGCGCAAGCGGCTCCTGGCGTCGCTGTGACAGCCGGGCGCGCCGATTCATGATCGGCGCAAGCGGCGTCTGTGACTGCTGGGCGCGCCGACTCGAGAGACGGCGCACGCTGACTCTGGCGTCGCTGCGACCGCTGGGCGTGTCGATTCGTGATTGGCGCAAGCGGCTTCTGGCGTCGCAATGACCGCTAGGCGTGCCGATTCGAAAGACGGCGGGAGCTGCGTCTGGCGTCGCTGTGACCGTGCACGCAGCCGGCCGCCGTGGTCGCCGGTGGCGTCCCCCTGCGCCGCCGGAGCGCAGGGGGAGCAGGGGTGCGACTACTTGCGGTTGTAGAGGCGCATGGTCAGGGTGCCGAAGATCAGGACGAGGGCGGCGCTGGCGATGAAGGTCCACATGATCTCGGCCATGTCGGGGGAGCCGGCCATGATGGAGCGGATCGCGGACACCAGGTGGCTGATCGGGTTGACCTTCACGAAGGCCTGCAGCCAGCCGGGCATGGTGCTGGGGTCGACGAAGACGTTGCTGAGGAACGTCAGCGGGAACAGCACGAGCATGCTGACGCCCATCACCGACTTCTCGGAGCGCAGGAACAGGCCGAACATCGTCCAGATCCACGAGAACGCGAACGAGAAGACGACCAGCAGGGCCATGCCGCCGATCACCCCGACGAAGCCGCCCTCGGGGCGGAAGCCGAGGATCAGGCCGACGACCATGATGGTGGTTGCGGCCAGGATGTAGCGCAGCACGTCGCCGAAGATCATGCCGACCAGGGCCGCGGGCCGCCACACGGGCAGCGTGCGGAAGCGGTCGAACACGCCCTTCTCGATGTCGGTGTTGAGGCCGACGCCGGTGTACATCGTGATCATGACGACGCTGGTGACCATGATGCCGGGCAGGAAGAACTGCAGGTATTCGCCCGTCGAGCCGGCCAGCGCGCCGCCGAACAGGTACGTGAACATCAGCGTCATGATGATCGGGAACGCGGTCACGTCGAACAACTGCTCGGGCACGTGCTTGATCTTCAGGATGGCCCGCCAGCCGAAGGTCAGCGAGGCCGTCCACGCGCTCGGGCGTCTCGGGCGCTCGGCCCGGGTGAGCACGGCACTCAGCGTCTCGCTCGACGGGGCGTACGAAGCAACAGATTCCGCGGTGTCGGTGGTCATGCCGGAACCCCCGGACGGTCGGTCAGGGCCAGGAACACCTCGTCGAGCGAGGGCTGGCCGAGCGAGAAGTCGTCGACCACGATGCCGGCCTCGGCCAGCCGGGCCAGAGCCTGCGACGCCAGTTCGGCCGCGCCGCGGTCGGAGCCGCCCGCCTCGGCCCGCGCGGTGAGCGCCACCGGGTCGGAACCCTGCTGCACGCTCGTGCCCAGCACGGCCGCAAGCACCCTTTCCGCCGAAGGGCGCTGGGCGGCATCGCGCAGTCGTACGTGGATGGTGCCCGCGCCGATCGAGGACTTCAGCTCGCCCGGCGTGCCCTCGGCGATCACCTTGCCGTGGTCGATCACCGCGATGCGGCCGGCCAACTGGTCCGCCTCGTCCAGATATTGCGTCGTCAGCAGCACCGTGGTGCCGGCCGCGACGACGATGCGGACGATGTCCCACACCTGGTTGCGGCTGCGCGGGTCGAGGCCCGTGGTGGGCTCGTCGAGGAAGAGCAGGTCGGGCGTGTTGAGGATGCTGGCCGCGATGTCGATGCGCCGGCGCATGCCGCCCGAGTATTTCTTGACCTGCCGGCCCGCCGCCTCGGTGAGGCCGAACGCGGCCAGCAGCTGGGCCGCCCGATCGCGCGCCTGGGGTTTGGAATGGCCGAGCAGCCGGGCCAGCAGCACCAGATTCTCGCTGCCGGTGAGGTCTTCGTCGACCGACGCGTACTGCCCGGTCAGGCTCACCCGGCTGCGCACGGCGTCGGCCTGGCGGACGACGTCGTGCCCGAACACCTGGGCCGTGCCGCCGTCGGGGCGCAGCAGCGTGGCGAGCATGCGGACCACAGTGGTCTTGCCGGCGCCGTTGGGGCCGAGCAATCCGTAGACCGTGCCGGGCGGGACCGTCAGGTCGACCCCGGCGACGGCGGTGTTGTCTCCGAATCTCTTGATCAGACCGGCGGTCTCGATGGCCGGTGCGGTCATGGCTTGTCCCTCCGTTGGGCTTGGGCCACATCTTCGCGGGAGGGTATGACAATTTCCTGAGCTTCAGGGCCCCCGGAAGGGTGACGGCAGGACTACATTGCGACCATGTGCGTCGACAAAGTCACTCGTCGTTCACTGGTCCTCGGCGCGGCGGCCACCACCGCCGCGGTGGCACTGCCCGCTCCCGCGCAGGCGAGCGCCCGGAAATCCGGCCTGCAGGATCTGACCCACGTGGTGTCGCCCGCGTTTCCCGCCTTCGAACCGGGTGAGGAGCCGTCCCGTCGCACGGCCACGTCCATCCCGGCCGACGGCTACTACATGCAGGAATGGACGATCCTCGAGCATTTCGGCACGCACGTGGACGCCCCGGCCCACTTCACGGCCGGTGGGCGTACGTCGGAAGAACTGTCGCTGGCCGAGCTGATCAGTCCGGCCGTGGTGATCGACATTGCCCGGCGGGCCGCCCGCGATCCGGACACCGTCGTCACCGTGGCCGATCTGACCGCGTACGAAAGAAAGCACGACCGCATCCCGCGGAACGCCGCCGTTCTGATGCACAGCGGCTGGGCGGCCAAGGCCGAGGACGTCGACGCCTACCGCGGCACCGACGCCGAGGGCGGCCTGCACTTCCCGGGCTTCAGCGCCGAGGCCTGCGAGTGGCTGATCACCAAACGCCGCATCCGCTGCCTGGGCGTCGACACGTTGAGCATCGACCCGGGCGTCTCGACCGGCTTCGAGACCCACCTGGCGCTGACCGGCGCCGACCGGTACGGGATCGAGAATCTGGCCCACCTCGACCGCATCCCGCCTCACGGCGCCACCCTGACCGTGGGCGTGATCCCGTATCAGGACGGCTCGGGCGGACAGGCCCGGGTGTTCAGCAGTTGGTAGAAAGTGAAGAACCTTCGAACCGAATGACATCTGGCCGACGTACAGTGCGAGCGGAAGCACTTGTGCTTTCGACAAGGAGGTCGGGATGAGCACCGAGGACAAGCGCAGGGAGTTCGACGACATCGTCGCCCGCCTGACCACGGATTACCCCGCGCTGAGCCGCGCACCCTGGCCCCGGTGGCCCCGCCCGGTGCTGATCACCGTGCTGGTCACCGCGGGCGTCGTCTGGGGCCTGCTCTCGGTGGCCATGGTCGCCTGGGGTCTGCGCGGCGTCGCGCTGACCGCGGCGGTCGTGACAACCGCCGCGGTAGCCGCAGTCATGGACGCGAGAAAGTCTTAACGGAACGGTCCCGTCACGCAATACGTGATGCCGCCGGAGGACGCTCCGGAGGTGCCGCGCTGTGACGAGAAGTAGAGCCGGTTGCCGGCCGGCGTGAAGGCCGGCCCGGTGATCTCCGATGACCCCTGCCCGGTGACCCGCAGGAAGACCGAGATCTTGTCGTCCGGCGTGATCAGGCAGATGTCCATGCTCCCGCCGTCCTCGGCCACGTAGAGGTCGCCCGACGCCGTGCCGGTCACGTTGTCGACCCCGGTCAGGGGCGCCGTGCCCGGGCTCACCAGGTTGTCGTCGTAGGCCAGCTCGTACGTGCTGGTCGCGAGGTTGACCTGCCAGACCCGGTTGTCGCCCTTGGTGGTGAACCAGACCGTGTTGTCCGCGTAGTGGCAGCCCTCGCCACCGTTGAACGACTTCGCGCCGGACACCTGGTTGCGGGTCGCGGTGGGCGAGCCGTCCGGGTCGGGCACATCGGCCCACGTGAACGAGCCCGAGGTGGCACTTCCGGCCCGCATCACCTGCAAGGTGCCGGCCGAAAGGTTGCCCCAGGTGGCCGGGATGAACCGGTAGAACTTGCCGTTGGTCTCGTCCTCGGTGAGATAGATGACCTGGCGTACGGGATCGGCCGCGGCCGCCTCGTGCTTGAACCGCCCCATGGCCGGCCGCACCACGGCCGAGCCGCCCAGCGGGTAGGTCTCCCACACCCGTCCCGTGCTGGTCTCCTCGCACGACAGCCAGGTGTTCCACGGCGTCTTGCCGCCCGCGCAGTTCTGGTTGGTGCCGCTCAGGATGCGCGACGCCCCGGTGACCTGGCCGCTGGCGTTGAAGACGAGCCGCGACGCGCCGCCGCCGGCCGACGACGACACCTCGGAGTTCGACACGTACACCCAGCCGGTGCCGTTGGGGATGACCGCGCCGCCGTCGGGGGCGTCGTGCCAGACGTACGACGTGCCGGGCACTGTCTGCCGCGAGCGGGCGACGACCTGGCTGGTGAAGCCGGCCGGCAGCTGAATGCCGTTGGCGTCGGCCGCACGCAGTGCTCCGTAGGGCCCGGTCGCGTTCTGCGCCGGTGCCGCGTACGCCGCAGGCCAGGCCGTGAACGGCAGGGCCAGCCCACCGGCTCCGGCCACGGTGGCGCGCAGCAGGGTACGACGATCCATGAATCCTCCTCGAGGGTCGCTCCCGGGAAGAATGTCGGCCGTCGCTGGCCGCCGCGTTAACGCCGCGCTACCTATTGACAACCGTCAATCATCATCGCCGCCGCCGTGCCGCTCGTCCTGCCGGGGCACGCCGTTGACGCACGAGAACTCGAGTTCGACCCGGCCGCCCGAGCCCTCGAAGCGGACCTTGACGTCGTCGTCCGGCCCCCGGTCGTAATCGTGCACCTGGTAGCCGGGGGCGGGGGACCAGCTGTCGAGATACGCCTGGTCGCCAGGCTCGCAGTGCACGGTCACGGTGCCGCCCGCGCTGCGGAAGACGGCGCGAGACGGTCGCGACGAAGCCGGCGCGGAGGACGGCGGCGGCGCGACGGAAGTAGGGGGTGCAGTACTGACGGCGGGGGCCGCCGCCAGCCGCTGGGCCACCTCTTCCTCCGTGACCACCCCGCCCTGCGTGCCGGTGAGGCTGTCGCTGACCAGGCGGATCCCGCCCAGCCCGGCCAGCGTGGCGACCAGGGCGGCGGCCAGCCACCCGGCGGCGACGGTGACGGGGCGAGGCGGTTTCACGGCTGGCATGGCCCGAACTATGCCGTACGCGGGCCTAAGGTTCTCTCGTCCCGACGCTAAGGGATGGTAAAGATCGCGGGCGGTGACGAGGGGGCCGACTACCCTCGGGCCAATGGCCCGGCTGCTGTTGATCGAGGATGACGCGACCATCCGTACGCCCCTGATGCGGGCGTTGAAGGAGCGCGGTCACGCCGTCGCCTCCGTCGCGACCGCCATGGAGGGCGTCCAGGCCGCGCTGACCGACCGGCCCGACCTGGTCGTTCTCGACCTCGGGCTGCCCGACCTGGACGGCCGCGAGGTGCTGCGGATGCTGAGGGCGGTCAGCCCGGTGCCGGTGATCGTGGCGACGGCGCGTGACGACGAGACCGAGATCGTGCGCGTGCTCGACGCGGGCGCCGACGACTACGTGGTCAAGCCGTTCACGGCGGCCCAGCTCGAGTCGCGGATCCGGGCGGTGTTGCGGCGCGGCGCGACTCCTCAGGCCGACCCGACCATCACGGTGGGTGAGCTCGTGATCGATCCGGCCGGGCGGCAGGTGCGGCTGGCCGGCGAGAACGTGGAGCTCACTCCGCGTGAGTTCGACCTGCTTCACCATCTGGCCACCCGGGCCGGGCAGGTGGTTACCAAGCGTGAGCTGCTGACCGAGGTGTGGCAGATTCCGTACGGCGGGGCCGACAAGACGGTCGACGTGCATCTGTCGTGGCTGCGCCGGAAGTTGGGGGAGAGCGCGACCGAGCCGAAATATCTGCACACCGTGCGTGGCGTGGGCGTGCGGCTGGGCGCGCCGTGAGGAGCCGGCTGACCCTGCTCGTGCTGGCCACCACGAGCCTCATGATGATCGCCTTCCTGGTGCCATTGGCCCTGCTCGTGCGGCAGGTGGCACAGGACAGGGCGACCGTGCGGGCGACGGCCGACATCCAGAGCATCGTCACGCAGGTCGGCTCGGCGGATCCGGCCGACCTGCGACTCACGGTGGATCAGCTGGTAGCGACGACCGGCCGTCCGATCACCGTCTTCCTGCCGGGTGAGACCTTGGGTACTGCTTCTTCCCGTACGCCGGCCGTGCAGCTGGCCGCGCTCGGGCAGAGCCTGACCGTCGAGTCGGGCAGCGGGCGCGAGATCGTCGTCGCTGTTCAGGGCCGCGCCGATGGGCCGGCGGTGATCCGTACGGTGGTCTCGCCCGCCGAGGCCGGGGCCGGAGTCACTCGCTCCTGGGTGATCTTGTTCGGGCTGGGCGCGCTGCTGGTCGCGCTGGGCGTCCTGGTGGCCGACCGATTGGCCCGTACGATCGTCCGTCCCATCACCGATCTTTCGGACGTGTCACACCGGCTGGCCAACGCCGAACTGACCGCCCGCGCCGCGCCGGAAGGCCCCCAGGAGGTACGGGAGGTGGCGGGCGCCCTGAACCATCTCGCCGGCCGCATCCAGGAGTTGCTGCGTGCCGAACGGGAACAGGTGGCCGACCTTTCGCACCGGCTGCGCACGCCGTTGACCGCCCTTCGGCTCGAGGCGGAGGGCCTTCGGGACCAGGACGAAAGTGCGCGGTTGAGCGCGGCCGCCGATGCTTTGGAACGTGCGGTCAGCGGACTGATCCAACAGGCCCGCCGCCGTACGGACGGGGACGCCGAGCCCGCGCAGTGCGACGCGGCCGCGGTGGTGGCCGACCGGGCGGCGTTCTGGGAGGTGCTGGCCGAGGACACCGGCCGCGAGCTGACCGTCGGCCTCGTGCCGGGGCCGCAGCCCGTTGCGGTGTCGGCCGACGAGCTGGCGGCGGCGATCGACGCGCTGCTCGGCAACGTCTTCGCCCACACCCCTGACGAAACCCCGTTTTCCGTACGTCTGGAGGAGGCGGCGAGCGGGGCGGTGCTCACGATCGCCGACCGCGGGCCGGGCATGCCGGCCGGCCTGATCAAGCGGGGTGTCAGCGGGGGCGACTCGACCGGGCTGGGCCTCGACATCGCCCGCCGGGCCGCCCAGGCGTCGGGCGGCCACCTCGAGATCACCACCGCCGCGGAGGGCGGCTCGGTCGTCACGATGAAGCTCGGACGGCCTTAACCGGGCCTTAGCGATCATGCAGCGCGCCGCTATCCAAGAAAGCGGGAGTCTTCCGGTGTCAGCACGAAACAACCGGGAGGAAACACCATGAAGCGCACGTACGCCGTCGCCGCCGCCCTCGGAGCCGCCGCGGTCATCGGGATCACCGGCACGGCCCTCGCCGCCGGCGGCGACGACAGCTCGACCCCATCGTCGTCGCCGAGCGTCCGCGCCGACGGCAGCGTCGACGACAACTCGACCCCGTCGCCGTTCCGGACGACCGAACCCGGTTCGGTCACGCCGAGCTCGTCGAGCAGTAGCAGCTCGGCCACCGCGACCCCGCGGAGCAGCAGCTCGGCCACGTCGGGCCTGGGCAGTGCCGCGAGCAGCGCGGCGGTCACCATCTCGGCCGAGCAGGCGCGGGCCAAGGCGCTGGCCACGGTCGGCGGCGGCCGGGTGACCAAGGTCGAGGCCGAGACCGAGCACGGCCGGGCCATCTGGGAGGTCGAGGTCTCCTTCAACGGCGTCGAACACGACCTGGACATCGACCGCAAGACCGGCGCCGTCACCGACCACGACCGCGACAGCGACGACCGTGGTCGCGCAAGCGACGACAACCGCAAGGGCGACGACAGCCGTGGTCGCGGAAGCGACGACAACCGCAAGGGCGACGACAACAGCGGCCGCGGAAGCGACGATTCGCGCGGCGATGACCACGGCCGGCACGGCGGCGACGACAACGGTCGCCACGGGGGCGGCGACGACCACGGCCGGCACGGCGGCGACGACGACCGCCACGGCGACGACGACTGACTATCAGCGCGCAGGGGCGGCCGACGACTGACCACTAACGCGCAGGGGCGGACGATAACTGACCATCAGCGCGATGGGGCGGCCGATTCCGGCCGCCCCATCGGCGTACGGACGGAAATGTCAAGCCCCTCATGATCTTGCTTTGCCGGTGCGGTTCAGGTGAGGCTTACCTAAGACGTCGTCCGAAGGGTTGTGGGTCATGAGCGATTTCGCCGTCCGGATCCGCCGCGCGACCATGGTCGAGCACCGGCAAGCAGAAACGCGCAGTTTTATTGCGCGTTTGATGAGCGGTGATGTCCCCTTCGACGGGTACGCCGTCCTGACCGCGCAATACCTGCACATCTATCGCGAGCTGGAGGCGGCAAGCGCGTCCATGCGGTCGGATGTCGTCGCGGCCGGCTTCGCCGATCCGGTGCTGGCCCGGGTGCCCTCGCTCGAGGCCGACGTCGCCCACCTCGGCTCGGCGGCGGTCGAACCGCTGGACGCCACGAAGCGCTACGTCGAACGCCTGCGCGAGCACTGCCACACGTCGGCGGCGCACTTCATCGCCCACCACTACGTCCGCTATCTGGGCGATCTCAGCGGCGGCCAGATGGTCGGCCAGTCCGTCGCCCGTACGTACGGTCTGAGCGCCGAAGGCGTGTCGTTCTACACGTTCGACGGGATCCCGGACGCCAAGGCCTACAAGACGGCCTACCGCGAGCGCCTCGACCTGCTGCCGTCCGTGCTCGCGCCGGCCGCCCTCGACGCCCTGCTCGCCGAGTCGCAGCTCGCCTTCCGCCTGAACGCCGCCCTCTTCGTCGAGATGGGCGACCTGCACCCCGCCGAACCCGCCGCCGCCTAGAACAGGACCGGCTCAGACCGGGGCCGCCTGGAAGAGCACTAGGGCGAGCCTGCCCAGCGCGGACGAGAGATTCGGCCTAGAAGACCTGCGGCAGCTTCCAGGTCGCGTCGGCGCCGGTCACCTTGTCGATCGTCGGGCCCAGCGTCGGCTGCACGATGGCCTTCTTGATCACCCAGTTGGTCGCCAGCAGCTGGTACCCCTCTTTGGTCGCGTACCGGGCGCCGACCCAGTTCTTGGCGCCCACGCTGCGCATCTTGGTCAGCTTGTACGCCTTGGCGAACTCGCTCATCTTCTTGAGGAACGCGGCCACCTTGCGCAGCAGGTTGGCCAGCTTCATGCCGACCGTCGCCGCCCGCGTGCCGGCCACGGCCGCCTCGATGCCGCCGGCCGCGGCGCCCGCCGCCAGCGAGGCCCCGGCCGTGATGAACGACGAGGCCAGCGCCACGATGATGGTCACGATCAGCCAGGCGATCAGCTCGCGGACGATCTGCTCGACCAGGTCTTGAGCCTGGGCGGCGGCCTCGGCCGAGCCGTCCAGCAGTTCGGCGGTGACCCGGAAGTGCTCGGCGATCTCGGCGAACGACTGGTTGACCTCGGTCAGCTCCTGGTTGAAGGCGGCCGCCGCGTCACCCTCCCAGTAGGACAGCAGGTCCGTACGCGCGGCCAGTTCCGCCTCGGCATGCTGCTCGAGCTGGGCGGCGGCCGAACGCCACGCCTCGGCCTTGGCCCGGAGTTGGTCGGGGTCGCCGGTCACCGCGTCGAGCGGGTCGGACAGGAACGCGACGATCGGCTTGATCACCGAGTACGCCTCGCCGGCCGGGCCCAGCCACTGCTCGATGCGGTCGGCCCCGCTGGGCGCCCGGGTCACTCGCCCGCCCCGAGACGTCCGGCGGCGGCCTGGTCGGTGCGCTCGTAGTCCTCGCGCAGCTCACGGAACGCGTCGCTCAGGTCGGAGAAGGCGTCGGCCCCGTTGCGCAACGTCTCGAGGCCGTCGGTGGTGCGTTGCTCGTACACCTGGGCGCAGTCGCGCGAATCGGGGAGCAGGCCGAAACTGTCCTCGGTGACGTCGGCGTCGACCAGGAACTTGCGGGTGGACTCGAGGGACGCGCTCAGGTCGTCCATCGCGGCGGCATACCTGGACAGAGAGTCCAGATAGACCTGTACGGGCTGTCCCACGCTCAGTCCCCCCTCGGCGCTCCGATCGCCTCGACCACCGCCTCGGCCAGGCTGGGCGGCGAGCAGACCAGCATGCAGCCCGACCCGTCGCGGAAGCCCGCCAGCAGCCGGCCGCGGCGCAGAGCACCCGCCGGGGCCGAGACGGCACCCAGGATAGCGACCTTGTCCACCTCGTACGCCGGACGGGCGACCTGGTCGGACGGTCCGAACCACTTCCCGAGCCCGCTCGCCGCGCGGGGCACCACGTCGATCTCCACGATCAGCAGGCGCCGATCGGTCACCGCCACCTTGGGCGACGTCACCCGGCCGATCGCCGCGTGCAGCCGCGGCCCGTTCGCATCGGGCGGACCGATCACCGCGCGCCCCCACACCGCCTGCTGCACCGCGTTGCCCGGGAAGGTGCCGAGTCCCACTAGGATGGTCGGGTCCAGCAGGTCGATCAGCTCGTCGCGCGCCGAGACGTCCTCGGTCGTGCCGGGGTCCTGCACCAGCGGCGAGGCCGCGAGCAGCCGTTCGCCCTCGTGCAGCAGGCCGTCGAACGCGGACGCGACGTTTGTGGTGTAGTCCTTCACCGCCATCGCACCAGGATGGCATGTCCCTTCCGGAGCCTTCGATGCCGCCGTTCCGCGATTTCCAAGACCTTGCGGCGTACGCCCAGGAGCAGCTCGACCGGGTCGGCCGGATGCAGGCCGACATGGCCGCCGCGGCCGGTGAGGGCGTCTCGCCGCAACGTTATGCGCGCGCCCGCACGGGCCCTGGCGGCAAGCTCCTCGAGCTGCGCCTCGACCCGGACGCCCAGTCGCTGTCCCTGGCCGAGCTCACCGACGAGGTGGTGGCCGCCGTCAACGCCGCCCAGGCCGACTACGCCACCCAGACCGACGCCATCATGGCCCCGCTGCTGGAGTCCCGCCCCACCGGCGACACGATCGACGACGGCCTCCGCCGGCTCGACGCCCTCACCGACGACCTCGACCGCCTGATGCGCCGCCCCGACCTCCGCTGAGTCAACACGCCCTCCGGGCTGCGATCATGGGCACGTGGAGACCCCTTACGCAGCCGTCGACGTTGATGTGCTGGACCGCAATATCCGGAAGATGGAGGCTGGCGCCGGCGAGCGTGGGCTGGCGCTGCGGCCGCACGCCAAGACGCACAAGACCATCGAGGTCGGGCGGCGGCAGATCGAGGCGGGCGCGGTCGGGCTGACCGTGGCGACCGTGCGCGAAGCCGAGATCTTTGCGGACGGCGGCATCGAGGACCTCTTCATCGCGTACCCGATCTGGCCCTCGCCCGAGCGGGCCCGTCGCCTGCGCGCGCTGGCCGAGCGGGTTGCCCTTCGCGTGGGCGTGGACTCCGTCGAGAGCGCGGAAGCCCTGGCCCGGGCCGTCGGCCCGCTCGATGTGCTGGTCGAGATCGACAGCGGGCACCACCGCAGCGGCGTGCAGCCGGCCGACGCGAAGGTGCTCGCCGGCGCCGCCACGAAGGCCGGTCACCGCGTACGGGGAATCTTCACGTTCCCCGGTCACGGCTATGGGCCGGAGCTGCGCAAACAGGCGGCTCTGGACGAGGCGCGCGCTATGGCGGTCGCCGACGCCGACGCGGAGGTGCGCAGCGGAGGGTCCACGCCGACCGCGGCGCTGGAGGATGCCGGGCCGCTGACCGAGATCCGGCCCGGTGTGTACGTCTTCAACGACGCGCAACAGGTCGAACTGGGCACGTGCGGCTTCGAGGATGTCGCCCTGACCGTGGCGGCCACGGTCGTCAGCCGTACGGGAAATCGCGCGATCGTCGATGCCGGCAGCAAGATTCTCGGGGCCGATCGGTTGGCCTGGGCGACCGGTTTCGGCCGCCTGCCTGACGTGCCGGAGGCGCGTATCGTCGCCCTGTCCGAGCACCATGCGACCATCGAGTTCCCGGACGCCGTGCCCGCCCGCGGCGACGTCCTACGCGTGGCCCCGAACCACGTCTGCACCACCGTCAACCTGGTCGACCGGCTCGTCGTCGTCCGCGAGGGCGGCCAGGTCGACGAGTGGGTCGTGGCCGCCCGCGGCGCCAACACCTGAGTGGTACAGCACCAGCTGCAGCCCTTCGGCGCCGACGACGGCCAGCTTCTCGCGGCGTAAGTGCAGGTCGCCGAGGCGGGGATGGCGGATGAGGGCGGTCTCGCTGCCACCCCGGCGGACGTCGTGGCGCTCCCACAACGTACGAAATAATTCGCTCTCGGACAGCTCGGCGATCAGCTCGCGGAAGCGCGGGTCGGCCGTGTCGGTTCCGATGTCGGCGCGCAGTTGGGCCACGACGCTCGCCGCGTTGTCGTCCAGGTCGGGGTGGTACGCGTGGGCGAGCGGGTCGGTGAACGCGGCGACCAGCCGATTCACGCCCGGCGCCATCAGCGGGGACAGCGCCACGGCGAGCCGGTTGGCGGCCAGCACGTCACGGTAGCGGTTGACCACGAAGCCGGGCACGTTCAGCGTCCCCAGCAGCAGCTCGATGCCCTCGGGCACGTGGTCGGCCGGGGGCGCAGGCTTGCGGCGCGGCTGCGACAGCGCCAGCAGGTGAGCCGTGCCCGCGTCGCCGAGCCGCAGCACGCGACCCAGGGCCTCGACCACGGGCACCGACGGCGTGCTGTCGCGGCCCTGTTCGAGCCGCAGGTAGTACTCGGCGCTGATGCCCGCGAGCAGCGCCACCTCCTCGCGTCGCAGCCCGGGCACGCGCCGGAAGCCGTGGCCGGGCAGGCCGACGTCCGCGGGCTGCACGAGCCGGCGGCGGGCCCGCAGGAAGTCGCCGAGTTCGGTTCGCACGAACCCAAGGTAGCCCCGCTGCTACCAGGAACAGCTCTGTCTGCCACCGCGGTCCCGAGGCGCGGACATTAGGTGGCGGAACGAGGAGGCAGAAATGGCAACGTGGTTCATCACCGGTGTGAACAGCGGTTTCGGGCGGCAGATGACCGAGCAGCTGCTCGAGCGCGGCGATCGGGTGGCCGGCACCGTGCGTAAGGAGGGCTCGGTCGACGATCTTCAGGCGAAGTACGGCGACCAGTTCTGGGTGGCACACCTCGACGTGCGTGACATTTCCCGCGTACGCGTGGTGGTCGATCAGGCGTGGGCCGAGCTCGGCCGGGTCGACGTGGTGGTCAGCAACGCCGGGTACGGGCTGTTCGGCGCGGCCGAGGAGCTGACCGACGAGCAGGTGCGGGCGCAGCTCGACACGAATCTGCTCGGTTCGATCGCGGTGGTGCGCGCGGCCCTGCCGCATCTGCGGGCTCAGGGCGGCGGGCGGCTGATCCAGATCTCGACGTACGGGGGACAGGCCACGAACCCGGGCGCCTCGCTCTACAACGCCGGCAAGTGGGGCATCGAGGGCTTCATGGAAAGCGTGGCCAAGGAAGTGGCGCCGTTCGGCATCGGCGTGACGATCGTCGAGCCCGGCGGCGCGCGCACCGAATTCCGCTTCGACAGCCTGCAGCTGGCTGCGCCACTTCCCGCGTACGACGGAACTCCGGCCGCCATGGTCCGGGGCGCGAAGGACCGCGGGCACCCGTCGCTGGGTGACCCGGCCCGGATGGCGGCGAGCATCATCGCGAGCGCCGACCAGCAGCCGGCCCCGCTGCGCCTGGTGCTCGGCAGCGACGCGTACAAGTTCGTCACCACCGCCCTGCGGGAACGGCTGGCCCAGATCGAGCCGCAGCAGTTGGCGGCCGCCGCCACGGACTGGTCCGGCCCGCAGTAATTTGTTCGGGTGACCACGCCGTACCGCTCCGAGATCCGCCTCCCGCTCGACGACCCCGCTGCCCAGCGGGACGTGATCGCCCTCGGCTACCGCCGCGAGGGCATAGCGCGCGGGGCGGGTCCCAAGGGCGAGGACATGGTGCAGTACGCGCGGCTGGACGACGACCCGGAAGGGCCGGCGCCGCGCGTGCTGCCCGACCTGCCGGGCGGCGAGCTCACCGACGGCGTGATCCGGGTGCGCCCGCTGCGGGCGGAAGACCTGGACGGCTGGTACGAGCTGCGCAGCCTGCCCGAGGTGGTGGCGACGTCGGTGCCGCCGGTGGCGCCGCCCCGGGCCGAGATCGAGCAGATGTTCGCGTACGCGGAAGGTCGTTGGCTGGCCGGTGAGGTGGCCGCCATGGGCATCATCGACGCCCGGAGCGGCTCGTTCGCGGGTCAGATCGCGCTGTACTACTTCCAGCCGCACCACCGCGAGGGCATGCTGGGATACGGCGTGCTGCCGGCGTTCCGCGGGCGGGGCTACGCGCGGCGGGCGGTCGAGCTGGTCACGCGGTGGGCGTTCAACGAGGCGCGGCTGCAGCGCGTGGTGGCGGGCACCGCGGTCGACAACATCGGCTCGCAGAAGACGCTGCAGGCGGCCGGATTCGAGGTCGAGGCCCGGCAGATCAACATGCTGCCCGCTCCGGGCGGCGGCCGCATCGACAGCGTGCTTTATGTCAGACGCCGCCTCTAGGGTGAAGCCATGATTGCTCACCCGGGCCTGCGCTTCGCCGACCACACCGTGTCCGTGCCGCTCGACCATCGTGATCCCGGTGGCGAGACGATCGAGGTGTTCGCCCGCGAGGTCGTGGCGGCCGACAAGCAGGTCGACGATCTGCCGTGGCTGGTGTTCCTGCAGGGCGGCCCGGGCGGCAGTTCGCCGCGGCCGTTGCGGGCCGAGGGGTGGATCGCCCGGGCTGTGAAGTCGCACCGGGTGCTGCTGCTCGACCAGCGTGGCACCGGTCGCAGCACGCCACTCACCGCGCGTGCCGCCGATGGCCGTTCCGCCAAAGAACTTGCCGATTACGTACGCCTGTTCCGCGCCGACAGCATCGTGGCCGACGCCGAGATCCTGCGGGCGCGCCTCGCCGGGGGCGCGCCGTGGGATTCGCTGGGCCAGAGCTACGGCGGGTTCGTCACCATGACGTACCTGTCGCAGGCGCCTTCGGGTCTGCGGCGGTGCTATGTCACCGGCGGTCTGCCCGGGCTCACGGCCTCGGCCGACGAGGTGTACGCGCGCACGTATCCGCGGGTGGCCGACAAGAACGCCTCGTACTACCGGCAGTTCCCCGATGACGTGGCCGCTGTGCGCCACATCGCCGACCACCTGGCCGCGAACGACGTGCGGCTGCCCGACGGCGACCGGCTCACCGTCGAGCGGTTCCGGTTCCTGGGCAGCGCCTTCGGCATGAGCTACGGCTACGCCCACCTGCACTGGATCCTCGACGAGGCCTGGCACGGCGACCAGCTGTCGGCGACCTTCCTGTACGAGGTGATGGCCCTGACCGCCTTCGTCGACAAGCCGCTGTACGCCCTGCAGGAGTACTGCTACGGCCTGCCCGGCGGCGGGGCGACCGGCTGGGCCGCCGAGCGGGCGATGGCCCAGCGGCCCGAGTTCGCCGCCGGCGCCGACCCGCTGCTGTTCACCGGCGAGATGATGTACCCCTGGATGTTCTCGCAGATCGCCGCCCTCCGGCCGTTCGCCGAGGCGGCCGAACTGCTGGCTTCGGCCGACGACTGGCCGGCGCTGTACGACCTCGACCGGCTGGCGGCCAACGAGGTGCCGGTGGTGGCCGCGGTCTACGCCGACGACATGTACGTCGACATGGGGCTCTCGCTCGAGACGGCGGCCGCGGTCGGCAACGTCCGCACGTGGATCACCAACGAGTACGAGCACGACGGCCTGCGCACCGGCGGCGAGGCCGTGGTGGGCCGGCTGATGGACATGGCCGCCGGCCTGGCCTAGGTCTGCGTCCGCGCCGGGCCGGGCAGGACGGCCAGGCCCGAGCGGGCGACGATCTCTTGCAGGGCGGCCACGTGCCCGGCGAACGCTTGCCGGCCGTGGTCGCTCAGCCGCACCGACGTGCGCGGGCGCTTGCCGATGAAGGCCTTGCGGATCTCGATGTAGCCGGCCTCTTCGAGCGTGGTCAACTGCTTGGACAGCGCCGAGTCGGTGAGCCCGACCTGATCACGCAGGTACTTGAACTCGGCCCACTCCGAGGCCGTCAGCAGGCTGACGATAGACAGCCGAGTCGGCGCATGGATCAACTCATCAAACCGCGGCGCGATCGTCATCGAGTGCCGCCCAGGGTGCGCCGGCGCGGTGGGTGCTCGGTCCTCAGCGGCTGCTTGCTCAGCGCGTGCTCGGCCGCCAACGGTTGCTTGCCTGATGGCCGTCGTTCGACCGTGATTGGGCGCTCGGCCGCAAGTGGCTGCTTGCTTGGTACCCGTTCGGCCGTCAGTGGCCGTTTGCTTGGTAGGGACTCGGCTGTCGCTGGGTGCTCGGTTGTGAGCGTTTGCTTGTTTGGTGGGCGTTTGGCCGTCGGTAAGCGCTCGGTTGTGAGCGGCTGCTTGCTTGGCGGGCGTTCGGCTGTCGTTGGGCGCCCGGTCTTGAGCGGTTGGT
Organism: Paractinoplanes pyxinae; assembly: GCF_026626335.1. Classification (GTDB taxonomy): domain Bacteria; phylum Actinomycetota; class Actinomycetes; order Mycobacteriales; family Micromonosporaceae; genus Actinoplanes; species Actinoplanes pyxinae. The sequence goes on from NZ_JAPNTZ010000014.1 coordinate 265,260, forward strand.
TGTTTGGTGGGCGTTCGGCCGTCGGTAAGTGCTCGGTTGTGAGCGTTTGCTTGCTTGGTGGGCGCTCGGCGGTCACTGGGCACCGCCCAGCGGGCGCGTCAGCATCACGCGGCGCAGGTAGGACATGAGCGCCGGGCCGCCGGAAGCCAGGCCGGCCGCCACCGGCACGCAGGCGAGCGTGGCCGGGGCGGGCACACCCAGCGTCTCGAGCGCGAAGCCGAGCCCGATACCCACCGCGACCAGCACGAGCGTGAACGCGGCGATGGCCAGCCCGCCGCGAGCCCCGATCAGGTTGTTGCGCACCTGCACCCGTGACCGTCGGACCATGGCGACGATCAGGGTGCCGAGCCCGAGCACATAAACGACGGTTCCGGCCGCGACCAGCCATGGGCGCGCACTTTCGACGGCGGCCACGAACAACAGCATGAGCACGCCGATCGTGGGCCAGAACCAGCCGGGCACCAGATTGGCCCCGACGACCTGCTCGCGGCGGGACCGGACCTCGGCCAGGGCCAGTTCGGCGTCGATCGCCGGTATGCGCGGTGTCTCCATGTCGTCCAGCCTGGCACGTACTTTCCTATCGGGCAATTACTTTCCTCTACGCCGGTTTGGACTGGCCGGTCCAATTTGCGGCGAGCACAGTTGCCGGCATGAACCACTACTACCTTCTGGGCCGGTCCGGGCTGCGGGTCAGCCGCCTCGCCCTGGGCACCATGAACTTCGGCACCGGCGGATGGCATGCGGCGTACGGGAAAACGCCCGAGGAAGCGGAGCCGATCTTCCGCCGGTACGTGGAGTCGGGCGGGAACCTCATCGACACCGCCGACTTCTACACCGCGGGCGAGAGCGAGCGCATCCTCGGCCGCCTGATCGCGAAAGCCGGCAACCGTGAACGCCTGGTGCTGACCAGCAAGTACACCAACTCGGTGGACCCGAGCGACCCCAACGCCAGCGGCAACGGGCGCAAGCACATGATCCGCGCCGTGGAGGCCTCGCTGGCCCGGCTCGGCACCGACTACCTCGACCTCTACCTGCTGCACACGTGGGACCGGATCACCCCGGTCGAGGAGGTCGTGCGCACCTTCGACGACCTCGTCCGCGCCGGCAAGATCCGCTATGCCGGGCTGTCCGACGTTCCCGCCTGGTACGCGGCTCGCGCACAAAGCTACGCCGACGCGCATGCGTTGACACCAATGGTCACTTTGCAGCTGCCTTACGGTCTGACAATGCGCGATGTTGAACATGAGTACGCACCGATGGCGCAGTCGCTCGGCATCGGCCTGACCGCCTGGAGCCCGCTCGGCGGCGGCCTGCTCACCGGAAAGTACAAGCGCACAAACCGCGGCCTGGCCGGCGAGGGCCGCCTCGGCGACGCCGCCGCGAAGATCGACGACCGTACGTGGGAAATTGTCGAAGCTCTCGAAGAAGTGGCCGACGGCCTGGGGCGGCCGATGGCTCAGGTCGCGCTCAACTGGGTCGTCACGCAGCCCGGCGTCGCCTCCGCGGTGGCCGGTGCGAGCAGCGAGAAGCAGCTGGCGGGCAACCTGGCCGCCCTCGATTTCGAGATCCCGGCCGACGCCCGCCGGCGCCTCGACGAGGCCAGCGCGCCGCTCACCCCGCAGCTGTACTCGATGTTCACCCCCGGCTACCAGGCCATGGTGGTCAGCCCCGGCCTGAGCATCGGCGACAAGCCCGCCGGCTACGCGCCCCCGGTCCTCAACGGCGCGCCGGCGTGACGCTCACCCGCAAAGGCGAATTGACGCGTACGCGCATCGTGCTCGGCGCCTCGGCCGAGATCCTGGAGTCCGGCGTCGAAGAGGTGCGCCTCGAGGACATCATGGCCCGCACCGCCACCAGCAAGAGCCAGCTGTTCCACTACTTCCCGGGCGGCCGCGAGGAGCTGGTGCTCGCGGTCACCCGGCACGAGACCGAGCAGGCGCTGGCCGCCCAAACCGCGGCGCTGCAGAGCTTCGCCTCCTGGGACGACTGGCAGCACTGGCGCGACGACATGGTCGCCTGGTACCACGGCCGCGGCTTGCGCTGCCCGCTGCTGGGCCTGCTCAGCGCCGACGCCGGCCGACGCATGCCCGAGGCGCAGGCCGTCATGACCGAGTTCATGACGGCCTGGCAGGCGGTGCTGACCGAGGGCCTGCGCCGCCTGCAGGCCACCGGCCGCATCGCCGCCGACACCGACGTCGAGTCCGCCGCGGCGGCGCTGCTGGCCGGCATCCAAGGCGGCATCCTCCTGATGATCACGACGAAGCGGATCGACCACCTGGAAGCCGCCATCGACCAGGCCGCAGCCGCCCTGCGTGCTTAGTGCGGGCTGATCTGCACCCGTGCGTCGGCCCAGTCGGCTTCGCGCAGGGTGGCCAGGATTCGCTCCTGGCCTTCGGCGTCCTGGCGGTCGATGAACAGCACCCCGTCGAGGTGGTCGGTTTCGTGCTGGATGCAGCGGGCCAGCAGCCCCGCGCCGACGATCTGCACCGGGTCGCCGTGCTTGGTCAAGCCCCGCGCGACCACGTTCATGCGGCGCTTGGTGTCCAGATAGATGCCGGGGATCGACAAGCAACCCTCCGGGCCGTACTGGTCCTCGTCGTCGGGGAACTCGAGGCCCGGGTTGATCAGGTGGTCGAGCCGGACGTCGTTGCCGGGCAGGTCCGGGTTGATCGCGAACACCCGCAGACCGACACCGATCTGCGGCGCGGCCAGCCCGGCCCCGCGCGACTCGGCCAGCGTCTCGTTCAGGTCGTCGACCAGCTTGTGCAGCTCGGCGTCGAACACGGTGACCGGCTCGGCGACCTGGCGCAGCACCGGGTCCCCGACCTTCCGGATGGCAATGACGGTCATGTGGCACCTCCGCTGAACGACGGTAGCCGGTCGTTCAGAGGCCGATCGCCGCGGCCGCCGCTTCGTAGCGTCGCGCTTCGTCGCGTACGTCCTGGAGGTCGTCGCGCTCGTTACTGGTCGCCATCCGGAACAGAAGTGCGCGCGCCACCGCCGATTCGCTCACTTGAACATAATCGAGCAGTTCGGGTTGCGCGTTATGCCAACACAGCGCATCCGCGACAACCACTGCTTCGGCGTACGCCGGTGGACGCCAGTAGGGCGAGATGTCGATGATCGCCGGCGGCAGTCCCGGCGCGAACAGCACGTTCTGCGTCAGGTCGGCGTGCACGAGTTGCGCCTCACCGAGCGGCCCGAGCCCTCTTCGCAAACGTTCGGCCGTAGCGGCGAACTCCGGCCGAAACTGTCCGTCTCGCTCACCCCACGCCACCCGATCGCCGCGCGCCCACCAGTCCTGCCGCGCATCAACGAACAGCGGCCGCGCAATGCCCGCCACAGCCCGGTGGAAGGCCCGCCCCGCCTCGATGATCTTCTGCCACGTCTCGGCCCGCGTGTAGTCCGGTTCGCGGCCCTCCACCCAGCGAGTGGCCGACCAGCCCTGAAACTCGAAACTTCCGTCCCGCGTACGCAGGGGGGTCGCCAGCCGAAATTCGGAGCTCTGCACCTCCGCGAGCCCGTCCACCACAGCGGCGACCTCAGGCTTGAGCACCACGTCACCCACCAGCCACGACGTCCCCTGCCCACCACCCAATGCCTTCGGCGACCCCGCAACGCCAAAGGCGCGCAACACAGCGACAGGCGGACGAACACCCACGGACAACTCCGCTCTCCGGAAGCACAACAGATGACGCCGCACGCTCAGTCGTCGGCTGACCGCCGCCCGATCATCAGCCGCGAGCATAACGGCGCCGGCTCTCCCTGACTGTGCACCGGCGGTCACTCCCTCGATCGACCAAGTCAACGGCCGGCGGCTGCCGTGCGATTGAGTCGCAGGGCGCAGTTGCCGCAAGCGAACCGAGTGCTGGGCCGGTGTGTGACGGAACCAGTGGGCGGACCGGGTGTCACGGCGCGGGGCGAAGGTCGATCATTGGGGCATGCAGAGTTACGACGTGGTGGTGGTCGGGGCCGGGCCCGGCGGTGAGGTCGCGGCGGGCAAGCTGGCCGAGGCCGGTCTGAGCGTGGCGATCGTGGAAGGCGACAAGGTCGGCGGGGAGTGCTCGTTCTACGCCTGCATCCCGTCGAAGGCGCTCCTGCGGCCGGGGGAGCTGCTCGAAGAGGTCCGGCACGTGCCGGGTGCGGCCGAGGCGGCGACCGGTTCGCTGGACGTGCCGGCGGTGCTCGGCCACCGGGACGAGCTGATCGGGCACCTGGACGATGCCGGGCAGGTGCCGTGGCTCACCGACCGCGGCGTCACCCTTGTGCGCGGCTGGGGCAAGCTGGTCGGGGAGCGGCAGGTCGCGGTGGGCGACGAGGTTCTGGAGGCGCGCAAGGCGGTCATTCTGGCCGGTGGTACGCGGGCCGCGCTGCCGGACATCGACGGCATCGACGACGTGAACCCCTGGACCAACCGCGAGGCGACCACTGCGCAAGAGATCCCGGCGTCGCTGGTCATCGTCGGGGCCGGCGTGGTCGGGTCCGAGATGGCCCAGGCGTACGTGTCACTGGGCGCCCGGGTGACGCTGTTGGCCGGCCGTGGTGTGCTCCCGCGCGAGGAGGACTTCGCCGGGCAGCAGGTGGCTGAGCGCCTGGCCGAGCAGGGGGTTGACATCCGTACGGGAAGCCGCCCCACCGCTGTGCGCCGCGACGACTCGGGGGTGACGGTGACTCTGGGTGACGGCAGCACCGTGACGGCCGACCAGATCCTGATCGCTACCGGTCGTACGCCGCAAGCAGTTGACCTGGGTCTTGAAGTGGTCGGAGTGAAGTCCGAAGGCTTCGTCGAGGTCGACGCGCACATGCGCGTGCCTGGGCAGGACTGGCTGTACGTGATCGGCGACCTCAACGGGCGGGCGCTGTTCACGCACATGGCCAAGTACCAGGCGGCGATCGCGTCGGGCGAGATCCTGGGCAAGCCGATGGTCGCCGAGCACATGGCCGACGGCCCCGGCGCACCTCGCGTCATTTTCACGTCGCCGCAGGTGGCAGCGGTCGGCCACACCACGACGTCGGCCGAGGAGGCCGGCTTGCGCGTACGCGTCGTCGACGTCGGCACGGAGGCCAACGCCGGCGGCTCCTACTCGGGCGGCGGTGTCGGCACGGCCCGCTTCCTGGTCGACGACCAGCGCAACGTCCTGGTCGGCGTGACGATCACCGGAACCGCGGTGGCGGAGTTCCTGCAGGCCGCCACGATCGCCATCGTCGGCGAGGTCCCCGTGACCCGCCTGCGCCACGCCATCCCGTCTTTCCCGACGCGCAGCGAACTCTGGCTCTACTTCTTCAACGAGCTCGGCATCTGACGCCGGCGCGCGCAACCAGCCGTCGTTCGCCGACGATTCGCTCACCAACGCTCATCCAGGTGTCCATTCGCTCAGCGAGCGGACGCCTGGATGGCTATTCGCTCAGTTCAGGAGTTGATTCGCGCAAGGGTTCGGCTATTGGCTGGCGGTTCGCTCAACTGGTAGGCGGCCGCTGGAAGTCGGGGACGTCGAATCAGCGGTTCGCCGGGCCGGCGCGCGGCCCCAGTCGACTCGCTCACTGGCGGGCGGCTCGGTGTTGTTCGCTGGCGCGCGTGTTGGTGCCCTGCGCGCTGTAGGAGCGATTAGTCGGCGGGCGGTTGGTCGGGGTACTGGCCGGATGGTCCGTGATAGAGGGTGCCGTCCGGGTAGGGCCACGGGTTGATGGTGCAGCCGTGCATGCCCAGGGTTTGCTGCTGCATCACCGGGGCGAGCTCGCCAGGGGCGGGGCAGCGTTCATGGCCGTGGCCCAGGCGGTGGCCGACCTCGTGATTGACCATGTACTGCCGGTACGTGGTCAGCTTGCCCTTGTAGAACGGGACGCCCTTGGCCCAGCGAGCCACGTTCAGCACGACCTTGTTGCCGTTTCGGCAGGACGTGTAGCCGTCGGGGACGTCGGCGCACAGCTTGTCGCGGGTGAGCGGAGTCGCCAGGTAGAGGGTCATGTCGTATTCCTGGCCCGGGCCCACCCGGCGGAACCGCCACTGGCGCCCGCGGATCCAGCCGCGCGGGTCGGCCAGGGTGGCCTCGGCCGCCGCGGCGAAGCTCACCGCCGAGACCCCGGTGATGTCCTGCTCGACGGCCACGCGGTAGCGCAGCAGTCGCCCGCCCCGGCCGGCCGTCGCCGTGCCGGCCGGGGCGAACCGCCACCGGCCGGCGCCCTGATCAGGGAAGGCGATCGGCTTGGGCCGGGGCGCGGACCGGGAGGGCGCCGACGCACGCGCCGGCGTGGATGCCACCACCGGCTGTTCCGCCGCGACCGGTGGCGGTTCGGTCGCGGCCGAGTCGCAGGCGGCGAGGGTGCCCGTCACGAGCACCGCCACGGCCCAGCGGTAGAAACGCATCATCAAGCCCTCCGACCCCATGACGATGTGTCCTACGGGTTGCGTTGCACCTCTGAGGAATTGATCACCAACCGGGGCCAGTCGGCGAGATCCGCCAACATCTGCCGGTCATGCGTCGCGACAACGACGGCCATCGACGTTTCGCGCAGCCCCGCGGTCAACTCGTCGACAAGCGACGCCGACAAGTGGTTGGTCGGTTCATCAAGGATGAGCACATCCGGCCGCCCACCGAGCACGTCCTCCAGGTGCCGCCGCCGCAGCTCCCCAGGCGACATCCGAGCAGCCGAGAGCTGCCGTCGCTGCTCGTGCGCCGCCCGCTCATCCACAACCAGCGGTCGCTGGTCGGACGGCATTCGCTCACTTCCGCGCAACTCTTGCGCGTCCGGTTGCGCGGTGGTGGGCGTTCGCTCAGTGGGGTGCTGGCTGTGCGCGATGGTGAGCGGTCGCTCAGGGGCGTGCAGTTGGTGCTCGGTTGGTGGGGGTTGGTCGGTGGGTGTGAGCGATTCCTGCGCGAGGTAGGCGATCTGGGCGCCGTTCAGTGTGCGCACCTGTCCGTTTGTTGGGGCGAAGGCTCCGGCCAGTGCGGCTAGCAGGGTTGACTTGCCTGCGCCATTTGGGCCGGTCACCAGGAGGCGGTCGCCGGCGGTTAGGCGGACGGAAATGGACGGGGACAGGCGGCCGGGCACTGCTACGTCGGTGGCGTTCAGCAGGGGGAGGCCGGGGCGTGGGCCGGTTGACGGGAAGCGCAGGGGGCGGGGTGGTGGGGGCAGGGTGATTCGGTGGGCGTCCAGGGCCTCCTGGCGGCGGCGCAGGGACTGCACGATTCCGGGGGCGCGGCTCTGGCGCTTGTGTTTGCCTACGCCCTTGTCGGGGCGCCAGCCCGTGGTCAGGCGGCCGCGGGCCTCGTCGACGGCGCCGGCCAGGCGGCGGTGTTCGGCTACCTGGGCGTCGTAGTCCTGCTGCCAGCGGTCGCGTTCCCGGGCGTGGGACTCCTGCCAGGCTGCGTAACCGCCCGCATAGAGGCGTGGCCGGCCGTCCGGGGTCGGGTCTAGGTCCAGAAACTCTGAGGCCACGTCGCGTAACAAAGCTCGGTCGTGCGTGACGACTAGGACGCCGCCGGCATGGTGGCGGAGCCGGTCGGTTAGGAAGTCCAGGCCGTCGGCGTCCAGGTGGTTCGTCGGCTCGTCGAGGATCAGCAGATCGTGGCGCGCACCTAGGACGCACGCCAGGCGCACCCGGTAGCGCTGGCCTACCGACAGCGTGTCCAGCCGGCGAGCCCGGTCGGTGCAGGCGTTCAAGGCTTCCAGGGCGATGTCGACGCGGCGTTCGGCGTCCCAGGCGTCCAGGCGGGTCGCCTCGTCCAGAGCGTTCGCGTACGCGTCGGGGGCGGACTCGACTGTCTCGAGCGCGGCCTCGAGCCGATCAAGCGCCTGTTGCGCCGGGCGGATCGCTTGGGCGACCAGCGTGCCGACCGTTTCGCCGTCGGCGGCTGGTAGTTCCTGCTCGGCGACGCCGATACTGCCGGTCCGCCTCACGCTGCCCTGATCCGGCTGTAGCCGGCCGAGCAGAACTTGCAACAGCGTCGTCTTGCCGCTGCCGTTCGGTCCGACCACGGCCAGGCGTGACTTGCTGTTGAGGGTGACGTCGACGCCGTCGAGTACGACACGGTCGCCGCGCACTACGCGGAGGCCTTCGGCTCGTACGTGGGAAGAAGTTGTCTCGAGAATGTTCACTGTCTGCTTCCGGCTCGTCTGGGAGCCGGGCAGCGCGAGGCGCACCGCCCGGTGAGGACACCAGGACGGCGGTGCGGAAGCTGGGGTTCAGTGAGCTCCGGCCGCCGTCAGCGGCCGGAACGCAACCTCATCGAGGCGGTCAACATGCCGACGACGGTACCCGGCGCTCTCGCGCGGCGCCTCGCATTATTCGGCCCGGCGCCAGCGCCGGCAGCGGCGAGTCGCCGAGCGCGGCCGGCAGGCTGGGTCGTCCTGAGCATGGGGAGGCCGCGCTGGGTCGCGCGCGGGCACGGGCGGCGGTATTGGGTCGCGCGCGAGCATGGTGGCGGTACTGGGTCGCGCGCGGGCATGGGTGGCGCTGGGTCGCGCCGCGTGTGGGCGGCGTCGGGCGTGGGTGGCGCCGCTGGGTCGCGCCGCGTGTTGGCGGCGTCGGGCGTGGGCGGCGGCGCTGGATCGCGCCCGTGTTGCCGGTGACCATCACGTCGGCGGCCGCGACGGAGTACCCAAACGGCGACAAGTGCTCGTACCTGGCCGTGGGCTTGCGTAGCGGCGCTCCCGTCAAGCGCGGGTGAGGCCCCGGGGTAGGAGCAGTGACTGGGCGGCGGGGCCTAGTCGATCGCGGAAGTGGTGGCCGCACTGGGTCGGAGCGAGGAGCGGAAGTTGGTGTCCACCGCGAGGTGGGAGTGCGAGGGCCGATGCGGTGGCGAAGGCGAGTGCGCGCCTGGAGCCGAAGCCGAGTGAAAGTCTCGCCATCGTGCGACGTCGAGTCAGACTGCGGAAGCGAAGCCCGGGGTGGACGCCGAACATCGAGTGGAATCGGCGGCGTCCGCGCAGTAACCGGCATCACACGGAAACGTCCGGCGTCGCAGATTTAGAACGGTAGAGCGGCGGGCAAACCGGCTACCAACGGCCCCGAGGCGTCCCGACGCGCTTCGGCAGATGCTGCGTGTGCCCTCCCTGAACGGAAGCAGCAAAGCGACCGCAAATTCGAAATGCGGCGGTCCAGCCCGTTGCTAGCGTCGCGGCATGGCTGAGCTGATCCTTCCGACTACCGACCTGCATGAGGCCTTCCTCGACTGCCACGACGAGTGGGGGCCGGGCCTGCACGAGGACGGCTTCGGGCTGGGCGGCGACGACGTCCGCTCGGCGGAGGGCTTTGCCGCCTGGGTGCACGAACGCGTGCGCTTCACGCACCCGGCGGGGACGCCCTGCCCGCCGCAGCGGCACGGGTCGCCTCGGTGGATTGTTGAGGACGGGCGGGTTCTCGGGGGGATCGCGTTGCGGCACTGGGAATCCGACCTTGGGCACATCGGGTACGGGGTGCGGCCTTCGGCTCGGCGGCGCGGGCTGGCGAGCTGGGCCCTCGCCCGGATGCTCGTGGAAGCCCGCGCCGCCCTCGGGCTGGACCGGGTGCTCATGCCGTGCCTGGCCGGCAACCTCGCGTCGGCTCGCACTATCGAGCGCAACGGCGGCGTCCTGGAAGGCATCGTGGACACCGGCCACGGCCCGGTCCGGCGTTACTGGATCACTTTGACGTGAAGCGGTGGACGGGGCCGGCCGCGGTCGGCAGCACCTCGGGGGCCTTGCTGTGCTCGACCCACTTGGTCAGCGCGGCCAACGCGTCGTCGTCGCTGACGGCGGGGCCGGTGGTGCCGCAGTGGTCGACCCCGGGCAGCAGGAACAGGCGGTAGAAGTCGTCGACGTCGCGGCCTCCGAAGGCCCGGGCGTGGTAGTCGACCGTGGCCTGGGTCGGGATGAGCTGGTCGGCCAGGCCGTGCCAGGTGAGCAGCTTGCCGCCGGCCCTCGCGAACGCCCGCAGGTCGGGGTCGTTCGTCCCGATCACCTGGTCGTACTGGCGCACCGAGGACGCGTACAGCTGGGAAAAGGTCTTGTAGTTGATCTTTGTCAGGTCGTAGCCGGGGTCCTCGGTGACGAAGAACTTGACCCAGGCCTGCGAGACGAAGAACGGCTGCCCGACCTTGGCCAGCTGGCTCAGGTCGGCGGTGCGGTTCGGGCCGGGGTAGCCCTTCGGACCGGCCCAGATCTTGTTGACGGCGTCGGCCACGGCGCGGCTGATGGTGATCGTCCGGCCCTCGCACACCACCTTGGTGCCGACGAGGTTGCGCGCGTCCCACGTACACGTCTGCGCATCCGGGCAGGCGGCGGTGGCAGCCTTGGTGAAGGCGGCCAGTTCGCAGTCGGTCGGCTGGACCTTCTGCTCGTTGAAGACGGCCTGCGACCATGCCGTGCCGACCGCGAACCGCGCCCAGTTGACCGCGGGCGCCTTGGCCAGGATGCCGTTGAAGTCGGCCGGATGGCTCTGCGCCTCCTCGTAGCCCTGCCGGCCGCCGGTCGAGCAGCCGTTCCAGTACGAGTAGAACTGCGTACGGCCGTAGAAGTTCTTCGTCACCGACTTGCCCACCACAGCCAGGTCGTGCAGCGAGCGCGACGCGAAGTTCTTCACCAGTTCGGCGTTCCCGGCCCAGGCGCTCGGGTTGATCGGATCGGTGCCCACGCCGGCGTCGGTCGCGGCAGTGGCGTAGCCGCCCTTGACCCCCACGACGAGCGGGTGCAGGAACTCGCCGGCCAGGTAGGCGCTGCCGCCGGTGGCCTGGAAGCGGCCGTTCCAGTCCTTGTGCTGGGGCAGCGAGACCTTGATGGCCACGGTGTCGTGCGCGCCCGGGTGGGTCACCGTGACGGTGATGTCGCACCAGGCCGGAACGTCGGTGATCGGCGGATAGTCGGGCAGCGGCGGCGCCGACGGGAAGGTGACGGTGCCGCCGGTGTTGGCCACCGCGGTCACCTTCACCACCTTCGTGCCGGTCGGCGCGGTCACCGGAACGGCGGCGCAGGGTGTGGCGGCGTCGGCGGCCGCAGGCGGCGCCAGTGCGGAGGCGGCCAGCGCCACCAGGACGATCAAGGTTCTTTTCATGTACGCCACCGTCGCCCGGGACACCCGGGGCTCGCCCCAGGGTGGTCCCTGGCCGGATCACGGGTTACCGTCCGGCGTGGACCGCATCCGGCGCTGGGCGTTGCCCGTTCTCGCGCTCGCCCTGGCGCTGACCGGAAGCGTGCTGCTGGCCCGCGCCGGCGGCGATTTCGAACGGCAGCACGTCGTGGTCGACGGCGTGCCGCTCGACGTGGTGCGGCCGGCCGGTGCGCCACCCGGGCCGGGTGTCGTTGTGGCGCACGGCTTCGCGGGTTCGGCCCGGCTGATGGCCCCGTTCGGCGACACCCTGGCCGCCCGCGGCTGGACCGTGGTGCTGCCCGACCTCGACGGCCACGGGGCGAACACCCGATCACCCACGGATCTGCAGCACGACCTCGATGTGGCGGTCACCTACCTGCGGGGGCTGCCGGGCGTCGACGGCAACCGGATCGCGCTGGTCGGGCACTCGATGGGGGCGGGGGCCGTCACCGCGTACGCGATGGACCACCCGGACATCACGGCCACCGTGGCGATCTCGCTCCCCGGCACCGCGCCCGCCCCCGAGGACAGGCCGGCCCGCCTGCTGCTGCTCGTGGGCGGGCTGGAGTTCCAGAGCTTCCGCGAGGTCGCCGAGGACGTTGTCGTCGTGCCCGGCGTGGAGCACATCTCCGTCCTGTACGCGCCGCGCACCCACCGTCTGACCGCCGACTGGCTCGGCCCGGGCGACCAGCCGCTGCCATCACCGGTGCGACGACTCGTGGCGTCCGGCTTGCTCATGCTGGGCCTGCTGCTGGGCTTCCCCACGGTGGCCCGGCTCGGATTCGGGCCGCTGACCATCGCGTACGCCGGGGCCGCGATCGCCGTGCCGTTGCACCTGGGTTTCACGCACGCCGTGCCGGTCGGCCTGCACTGGTTCGCGTTGCTCGCGCTGTGGGCCGCCTTCGCCGTACTGGGCTACTTCGGCGGGTCGCTGCGCGGTGACCTGATCGCGGCCGTGCTCGCCGTCATCCTGATCACCGCGGCCGCCGCGGTGGGGTGGGCGCCCGGCTTCGTCCTGCTCGTCGTGCCGCTGCTGGGCGTGCTGCTGCTGATCCAGGCCGGGCTGTCGGCCGTGCTGCGCGCACGCCACGCCCCGGCCTGGGTGATAGCGCTGACCGGGTCGCTGCTGGTCGCGTGGCCGATCGCCACAACGCTGCCGTTGGCTTAGGCCGATACCAGCGGTTCGGCGACCCGGACGCCGTTGCGGCCGGCCGCCTTGGCCGCGTACAGGGCGGCATCGGCCCGGCGCAGCAGCTCGCCCGTGTTCTCGGACGCGCCGGCGGCCACCGCCACGCCGATGCTGACCGTGACGACGCCGGCCGGCCCGTCCGGGTGCGGGATCCGCAGGTTCTGGATGCCGGCCCGCGTCCGCTCGGCCAGTGTGGCGGCCACGGCCGGGTCGCTGTCGCCCAGGATGAGCAGGAACTCCTCGCCGCCGTAGCGGCAGGCCAGGTCGGTGCCGGCCCGGATCGCCGCGGCCAGCGCCGCCCCCACCTTGCGCAGGCATTCGTCGCCGGCCTGATGGCCGAAGCGGTCGTTGTACTTCTTGAAGAAATCCACGTCAATCATCAGGATGGAGTACGGCCGCCCGGAGTGCCGCAGCCGGTCGTGGTGGGCCTCCAGCGCCTGCTCGAAGCGGCGCCGGTTGGCCAGCCCGGTGAGCGAATCCGTGCTGCTCAGCTCCTCCAGTTTCGTGTTGGCCGCGGCCAGTTCCCGGGTCCGTTCGGCCACGCGGGCCTCCAGTGACGCGTACAGCAGGGCATTGTTCAGCGACACGACCAGCTGGCCGGTGATCAGCGTGACCGCGTCCAGCCGCTCGGCCGTGAACAGGCCGGTGGTCTGCCGGTTGGCCAGCATCAGCACCGCCCGCAGTTCCTCGCCGTGCAGCACCGGCACGACCATCAGCGAGCAGCGCTCGGCGCCGGCCAGGAACGGGTCGCGGGCGAACCGGTCGTCGCGGGTGGCGTCCTCGACGAGCAGCACCTCCCGGGTACGCACGGCGTACTGGAAGGCGCTGGCCGGCAGCACTCCGTACAGCTCGGCGCCCTCGAGGTCGAGCACGTCCGACCCGTCCGGCCCGCCCGGCAGGAACCACGATTCGCCCGACCGGATCACCAGCACGACCTCGGACGCGCCGGTCAGCGCGGTCAGCTGCTCGTTGATGGCCCGCCGCAGCCGGCCCAGGTCGGTCGCCGAGCCCAGCGCCTGCGAGGCCCGCAGGATGGCCATGGTGTCGAGCGCGTCCGACCGGAGCGAGCCGGTGCCTTTCGATCGGGGTCGGGCGCCGCGTTCGGCTCGGCGCAGCCACGGATTCGCGTCCAGCAACTGGGCGACCTTGGCGGTGGCGCCCCATTCGCCGTACACACGCAGCGCTTCCGCGATGTGCAGCCGGGCCCCGGCGTGCAGCCGCACCGAGTCGTACAGCTTGGCCGCCCGCTCCAGGATCAGCGCCGCGTGCCACGGCCGCTGCCGTTCCTGGGCTTCGCGGACGGCGTGGTCGAACCCGAAGAAGGCGGCGGAGAACTCCTCCCGCAGCCAGGCGTCCTCGGCCGCCAGCCAGTGGACCAGGTGGCCGAAGTTGGCCGGGCAGTCCTCGGCCCGCGCCCGCATCCAGGACAGCCCGGCGGTGACGTCCGCGTAGCCGGGGTCGGCGGCCCGATCGCTGACCGGCAGGGTGTGCAGCCGGGTGGCCTGGGCCAGCACCCCCAGCACTCGCGCCTGCGCGCCCAGATAGCCGGGCAGCACCCCGGTCGAGCGCAGAGCCGACGAGGCGTGCCGCTGCAGCGTCTGGTCGTCGCCGAAGATGGCGGCGGCCAGGGCCCGGGCCAGATGGAAAGCGCTGGTCGGGAGTGCTTCCTCGGGTCGTCCGGCCAGGTGGGCCGCCTCGGCGAAGCCGTCGTCGTCGAGGCTGCCGGGCGGCGTGGTCCGGCCTTCGAGCGCGCGGGCCAGTTGCCGGTGCGCGACCGCCACATCGGCGAAGAACGCGTTCCCCGTACGGTCGTCGAACGCCAGCGCGGCCTCGATGTCCGCGGCGTACTCGTCCACTGTGGCCGTCGACTCCAGCTGCCCGGCCAGCAGGGCGTTCCACGCTCCGGCGGCCATCTCGAGCTCACCCCCGCGTACCAGCCCCTCGTACGCCCGGCGCAGCTCGCCGATGGTCTGCTCGATCGGATCGGTCCACACCTGCAGCTGCATGGCGTACCGGTAGCGCACCAGCGACGTGAACGGCTCGTAGTCGCGGTCCTCGCTCACCGCCAGCATGTGCCGCCCGATCCGCACCCCGGCCCGGTAGTCGCCGATCACCTGCAGCAGCAACATGCCGACCGCGCTGAGTGTGGAAGCGAGCTGCGGGGACGGGCCGTGCCGGAGCCACATCCGCCACGCCTGCAGGAGCACCCAGGCGCCCAGCAGCCGCTCGCCCAGCAGGAAACACATCGGCATGAGCTTGCCGAAGACCCGGGTCGCGGCCAGCAACCGCGGGTCGGCCACGTCAGGGCGGGCCAGGTCGGCCGTCTGGTCCAGGGCGGCTGCCCACGCCTGGATCTCGCCCAGGTGCTCGGGCATGCGCCTGCCGAACTCCGGGCCCGGCAGCTCGTACCCCAGCCGTACGAGCAGATCCTTGCCCAGTTCGAGGGCTTCCCGCTGGCGCGAGCGCTGGGCGAGGCTGCTCAGCTGCACGACGGCGACGGCAGTCAGGCGTACGGGATCGGGCTTTGACCTTGCCACCTCGGCGTACACGGCGTCGGCGTCCTCGAGCCGGCCGAGCTGATAGAGCGCCGCATGCCGCCGCCCCAGCGCGTCGACGAGAGCCGTGTCGTCCGGGTCGTCGCCCAGCGGCTGCACGGCGGCGCCCGCGAACCCCTCGGCGGACTGATGGTTGCCGGCCGCGGCGGCCCGCTCGGCGGCCACCGCGAACAGCCGGGCCATCGAACGGCGCTCGCCGTCCTCGGTGACCAGCCCGGCCGCCTCCAGGTACTGCTCGGCCGCGTGGACCGCCGTCTCCGCGGCGGCCGCCAGGTGCCGGGCCATCGTCAGCCGGGTCCGGCGCCGCTCCTCGTCGGGCAGCCCGGCCAGCGCGGCCTGGCGCACCCGCTCGTTGCGCAGCATCGGCAGCAGCGGGGCGTCCGGATCGCCCGGCGTGGCCGAGACGACGATCAGCTCCTCCTCCAGCAGCGGATACATCGGAACCTGAAGCCCGATCAGCGGCAGCCCGGCCGCCCGGGCCAGCACGGCCGCGCTCACGTCCTTGCCGCCGAGCAGCGCGAGCAGGCGCAGCAGCCGCCCCGATTCGGCGGGCAGGCTGTCGATGCGGTCGCGCAGCAGGCCGACCACGTCGCTGCGGGCCGCCTGCTCCCGGATACGCTGCTCGTCCCAGCGCCAGCCGTCCTCGCCGAGGGTCAGCGCCCCGCCCCGGCGCAGCGCGTTGACCAGTTCCAGGGTGTCCGACGGGTTGCCGCCGGTCCAGCGGTGCAGCAGGCCGGCCAGTTCGCCGGCGGCCGCCGCGGGCAGCCGCAACGCCTCGCGCAGCAGTTCGCGGCAGCTGTCCGGCGGCAGGTCGTCCAGGCGCACGGTCCGGTCCGCCCGGCGCGCGGCCAGGGCGCTCAGCGGATGGTCGCCGTCCACCTCGTCCGGCCGGAACGCGCCGACCACCAGCACACCCTGCAGGCCGGGCTCGGTCAGCACCGCGTCCAGCAGCTCGATCGAGGTCGGGTCGGCCCACTGCAGGTCGTCCAGGGCCAGCAGCACCGGATGACGCGGATCGGCCACCGTGCCGAGCAGCGCGACGACCGCCTGCCGCAGGCGGATGCCGGCGTCGGCGTCCCCGGCCGGGTTCTCGTCGGCGCCGCCGCGCAGCAGGTCACCGAACTCGGGAACGGCCGCCGCGATCAGGCCGGCGTTGGGGCCCAGCGCCTCGAGCAGCGACGCCCGCAGGGCGGCCAGCGCCTCCGGCTGCTCGGCCAGCAGCAGCGTGCCCAGGCGGCGCAGGGCCAGCAGAACCGGGCCGGCCGTGGCGCCCTGCCGGGCCGGATCGGCGCGGCCGGTCGCGAACCAGCCGCCGCGGGCGGCCACCGGGCGCCGCAAAGCGTTGATCAGAGCGGACTTGCCGGTGCCGGCGGCCCCGGTGACGAACAGCCCGCGGTCGCCGCCGAGCACGGCCTCTTCCCACGCGGTGCGCAGCGTGGTCACCTCGGCGTCGCGGCCGATCAGCACCGAGGGCGCGGTCAGCCGCAGCGGGAAGTCGCGCTCGCCGAGCGGGAACGTCGCGGCGGGGCTCTCGCGCAGCCGGGCCAGGTCGTGGGCCAGGCCCTCGGCGCTCTGGTAGCGGCGGCCGGGCTCCTTCTCGAGCAGCTTGGCCACGATCTCCGACAGCATCGCCGGGGTCTCCGCCCGTACACCAGAAAGCGGGACGGGCACGCGCAGCAGCAGGTCCCGCAGGTGTTGCAGATCGTCGTCGTGGGGGAGCGGCGGATGGCCGGCCACCACCTCGTAAATGGTGGCGCCGAGGGCGTACAGGTCGGCCCGGTGGTCGACGGGCAGGCCGGTGCGCCCGGTCTGCTCGGGCGGCAGATACTGCAGCGTGCCCTCGATCTCGCGCAGGGTGCCGAACGCGGCCTGGTCCTCGGTGAACAGGCTGCACACGTCGAAATCGAGCAGCACCGGCCGGCCTGAGTCGTCGATGACGATGTTGGTCGGGTTGATGTCCTTGTGCACGACACCGCGGGCGTGCAGGCCGGCGATGACCCGGGCCAGCCGGTGGGCCAGCCGCGGCACGGCGTCCAGGTCGATCTCGTGGGCGGCCATCGCGTACGCGAGGGTCCGTCCGCCCTCGTCGGTCAGCAGTTCCGCGTCCGGGTGGGTCCATTCCGACAGACGGCCCACCCCGGGCAGACCGGCCAGCCGCAGCAGCACGGCGTGCTCGCGCCGCCGCCGGGCCGCACCGCCCGGGCCGAGATACTCCTTCCACACGACGGTCGTCTCACCGTCGGGCAGATAGATGCGCTTGATCAGCGTGCGGTCGCTGGACGAGAGCACCACGTGGTGCGAGCCGGCCATGGACAGCTCCCGCGGCTGTCCCGCCCGGCTCTGCACACCCATCGTCACCGTCCGTCGCACGGGTCCCGCTCCGGCGGCGGGGATCGCCTCCTACCTGTTCGGCCTGACGATGCGACTCGTGAGCACCTAGGCGGCGTTGAGCATGGTCCAGCCGGCGCGGGTGGTGAAGCCGAGCCGTTCGAAGAAGGGCACGGTGTCGGCGGTCGCGTGCAGGTACGCGGTGTGGGCCCCGGCGGCGGCGCCGCGCCGCAGGATCGCCTCGGTGAGCACCCGGGCGTACCCCTGGCCGCGATGCTCGGGCCGGGTGCCGATGTTGGCGATGGCGAGGTGGCCCTGAGCCAGCAGCCCGGCGCCGGCCGCGACGACCAGGCCGCTCGTGGTCTCGGCCACGTACGCCCCGATCTGCGGGTTGGCCAGCACCTCGGCGGTGTAGACGCGGGCCACGGTCTCGTCCGGTACGCCGAAGGACTGCCCGATGACGGCGGCGAACGTGTCGTACTCGTCGCTGGCCAGGCGGCGCACCAGGGCCAGCTCGGCCGGCACGGAACCGCTGGAGGAGCGGCCCTCGAGCTCGGCCACCATGAACTGCTGGTTGCCGGGGCCGGTCAGGCCCAGTTGGGTGGCGGCGGGCCGCACCCGGGGGCGACCGCGTCGGCGCGACGTGGCCAGCATCTCAACGGCGGCCCGGAAGGCCCGGGCGGAGGATTCGGTGGAATTGGTGGGCTTCATGCGGACCTTCAAGGGCAATTCAGCGGGCGGAAGACGTGAATCCGCCTCTCGTTCAAGCGGGAACAATAGCTCGCGATTTCCCGCCCGGGGGTGCGGCCCGTGATCCGACCCGGGTCTCGCACTGGTCCCTGAGCTGCCGCTTCTTGCCAGGGTGAAGCAGGGGAACTTTCAACCGGTGGGGGGACGGAACGGTGATGGGTGTCGTCGATGTGTGCGGGCTGGCGCTGAGTTTTCACGTACGAGGCCGGGGCGGACCGGTGTGCGTGGCGCTGCCGGGCGGGCCGGGACTGTCCTGGCAGTACCTGCGGATGCCCGCCCTCGAACAGGCTATGAGAGTCGTCTACGTGGAGCCGCTGGGCTCCGGCGGGTCGGGGAAACTGCCTTCCCATCCGTACGGCTATGACCGCGCGTTGCATGCCCGGGCCCTCGATCGGCTGCTTGATCAGCTGGGATGCCCGGAGGTGTATCTGCTCGGCCACGGGCACGGCGGACGGGTGGCCCAGTACTACGCGCTGCGGCGGCCGGACCGGCTGGCCGGGCTGATCCTGCACGGCAGCTCGCCGGTGGACGGTCCCGAACTCGAGGAGGAGAGCCGCCACCAGTTCGAGCGGTTCGTCCGGCGCAACCAGGCCAACCCGGCACTACCCGCGGTCATCGACGCGGTCCGGTTGCTGCCGACGCTCACCGACTCGCTCACGACGGTGGCCAGGCGCGCTTTCCCGGCGCTGGTGGCCCACTACTGGGGCCGCCGCGAGGAGTTCCTGCCGCTGCGGTCGAAACTGCGTCTCTCGTACGTGTCCCCGCGCCGGGCCGACGGTTCGGCCGACCCGGTCGACGACCGGCAGGCGTTGCGCAGCCTGCGCGTGCCCACACTCGTGACGGCGGGCAGCTACGACATCGTCGGGGGGATGAGGTGGGGGCGCGAGCTGCAGTCCCTGATCCCGAACGCACGGCTGCTGGTGCTCGCGTGGAGCGGCCACCTGGGCCACGTGGAAGAGCCGGAACGCTTCGCCGAGGGAGTGCAGGACTTCGTCTTCGCTCCCGGCCTAGGCCCCGAGGTCGTCCAAGGCGAAGGTCGGCTGCAGGAAGCGGATCGTGCTGGTGGCGCGCAGGCCGATGCGCTCGAGAACCGGGCGGCCCTCAGCGGTTGAGTGCGCCAGGACGCGGCGGTGGGGGCCGGCCCCGAAGATGGCCTGACGGGTAACGGCCTCCCCGTAGCCCCGGCGTGACTCCTCGGCGAGGGTAGCCACGAACGCCACGACGAGAACGTCCCCACTGGAAACCGCGGCGGCGCAGGTGACGGGCCGCCCGTCGCGATAGCCGATGACGGCGTACGCGTCGTCGAGCAGCAGCGGGGAGCCGGTGAACGCCTGCTGACCGACGGAGGCCGGCGCGTCGTAGGCGAGGGCGTTGATCTCGCCGTAGGTGCGAAGGTCGTCCTCCGTCTCGACCCGGCGGAACTCGAGGTCGGGGTGGTGCGGCTGGTCGACGGTGGTCTCGCCGTCCATGCCGTAGCCGGTGAAGGCGATCTCCAGGCCGGTCGCGGCGGCCCGCTCGTCCAGCTCTTGGCGGGCGCGCGGGCTCAGCAGATCGTCGAAGATCCAGAGGTAGCCGCCCTCGGACTGCTCCCGCAGGAAGGCGGCCGCGCGCACGAGCTGCTCGCTGAGGTCTTCAGCGGGAATGTCCTGCGCGCTGAGCGTGATCGCGTTCGCCAGCCCGAAGGGGCTGCCGGCCCAGAGGTAGTCGACCCCGTCCCCACCGGATGGCTCGGCCCCCAGCCGCCCCCAGACCGAGACGAGCTGGTCCCTCGACTCCACCGCTCCCATGACAATCCCCTCCGAACGCCGGCGTTGCCCCCCAGTACCCCGATTCGGCCCACTGCAGCGCTGTGTCCCCCGACACGCCGCATCATCCGACCACCGCCCCGGCGATGGCCCACCCGCGCCCGCGTTCGCGTTCGCGTTTCTGTCGCTTCCGCACCCGGCTCGCCCCTCCATCCGCATGGACCTCCGCAAACGCGCTCGCGTCCTTGCCCGCGCTCGCGTCGTTGAGTCAGGCCCCGCCAAGCCGCGCTGAATTTCGCCATTTGTTCGCAGTGCAGGAACGCCGACAGTAACAATTTGGCAGTGGCCGAAGACGGCGATACTTCGTTTCGAACACTGCTGAGATTGGCATGATCGAATACTGATGTGGAGCGGGATCGGCGCGAAATAATATCGGCATGGGGCAGATATCTCTGTTCAGCCGGTCCGAAATCGCCACAATGCGCGACCGAACCAGGGCGCGCAATTACTCCCCAAGCAATGATGCATTCCGGCGCGACCATGAGCGCCGCCACGCGTGGGGCTTGCATCGGAGGCATTCCGAGAAGCTGCGCTGGCTCCTGGCCTCCGGATCGGAGTGGGCCAGTGCTGCGGCCCATGCGCTCCCTCCACCCCCGTCTCGCCCGTCGCCGCCCGCTACGACCGGGTTCGCCGCCACCACCGCGGCCACTGCAACGCGGATTCCCGCAACTCGGACGGCTGCGACCGCCGGGCCCGTCCGGGGCGCCTCCCGGCCCACAACTGCCGTCCACGCGTCCCGACCGGTCGGAGCTTTGGCGCCCGCGGGCCCCGCGCGCCCCGCGGGCCCAGCGCGCTCCGCGCCTTCCGCAGCCGATGCGCATTCGTGCGCTTCGGCTGCGGCAGTCCGGCCTTTCGTGTCTTCGGCTAGCGTGCGCGGGGTGCGTTTTACCGAATTCATTGGGTGCTGTTTGGGTTGGGTCGAGGTGAAACTCAGGCATGGATCTGATGCTTTTGGTGGGCGGGGGTTGCTGTGCTGTGGTTGCGGTTCAAAGCGGCTTGTTATTTGACGTCGTCCTGGGGTGTGCGGTTTTGGTGTTTGTTTAGTGTGCGTTTATGCGTGTTCTGGTGGATGGGGTGGTGGGGCGGACGGTCCTGTTGTTCGGGGCGGGGTCGGATCCTGGGGTCGACGTGACTTGGGGGCGTGGGGTCACGCTTGCTGTCGATGACGGGGAAGGGGAGGAGGTCGAAGCGACGGCAGGAGTTGGGGTCGTGGGGGTCTCGGTAAGCGGGCTGCGGGCGCTGGCGTTCGCCGGGCGGCGCCCCGAAGTGGTTGATCGGGTTGTTCTGGTGCGGACTCCGATTCCGGAGGATGACGGGCTGGGCTTTGCTGCCATCACAGCCAAGACGTTGCTGTTGTACGGGCGTGCGGATGCGCGGCATGCGGTCTGGTGGCAGAAGCGGCTTCCTGCAGCTCGGCTCGAGGTCAATCCGGACGGGCATGACGATCTGCTGGTGGGGATGTGGCATCGCGTGTTGTCGCATGTTGCGCCTCGGTGTAAGCGGCCTGCGTGAAGTGATTCACGTGGAATCGACACGTGCCTAACTCTTTCGGGTAGGCGACATCCGGCTGCTTCTCGGCGAGTGTGGAGGGTGCCGAGGTTCCACGAGGAGCGGGGTGGCTGTGAGCGTCACGAACGAGACAGTGCTGCCGGAGCTGCGGAACGCCTGGTGGGAGCATGGGGTGCGGCGGCGGGCCGAGACGGGGGTGCTCGGCGTGTTCGCCGAGCTTCCGCAGTTCGTCCGGCAAGCGATCGGGGTGGCCTGGCGGGCGGACAAGGTGCGCACGTCGGTCGTGGGGCTGGCCACGCTCGGCAGCGGGGCCATGGCCACGTTCGGGTTGCTGTCGACGCAGAAGCTGCTCGTCGCGCTGTTCGCGGGCGGGCCGACACCAGACCGGGTGCGGGCCGCGTTGCCGGCGCTGACGGCGCTGGCGGCGGCCACTGCCTTGCGAGGGGCGCTGGGCATCGCCATCGGGTACGCGCAGAACGGGCTCACGCCGCGGGTCAATCAGGCCGCTGAGCGCCGGCTCTTCGAGGCCACCACCGCCGTACGGCTGGACGCCTTCGACGCCGACGCGTTCGCCGACGACATGGAAAGGGCGAGTCGCGGCAGCGACGCGGCCAACGGGCTGGTCCACGACACCTCGAACGTGCTGGCCGGGTTCGTCGGGCTGATCGCCGTGGCCGTGGCCGTCGTCGTCATCAACCCGTTGCTGCTGCTCGCGCTGGTCGTCGCCACGGTTCCCAACGGGTTCGCGGCACTGCGCGCGGGCCACCTGCGGTACTCCAGCTATCTGGCCGGATCGGTGCGCCGGCGACGCCGCAACGTGCTCGAACGGCAGATGGCCGACCGCGAATCCGCCCCGGAACTACGGTCGTACGGGCTCAGAAGCTTCCTGCTCGGGCAGTACGACATGGTCATGGGCGCGCAGACCACCGAAGACCTCACCCTGGCCCGCCGCGTCACCACGACCACCAGCGTCGGCGCGGTGATCAGCGGGCTCGGGCTGGGCGGCGTGTGGGTGCTGCTCGGCTTCCTGCTGGCCGGCGGCCACATCCCGCTGTCGGCCGCGGTGACCTGCGTCGTCGCGGTCCAGGCGGCCCAGCGCGCTCTGTCCACGGTCACCTTCCAGCTCGACGGCATGTTCACCGACGGCCAGTTCTTCAAGGAGTACGTCAACTTCCTCGAACGGGCCAAGCAGTACATGCCCGGCGCCGACAAAGCGAGCCGCCCGAAGCCGGAGGCCTTGGACCGCCTCGACATCCGGGCCGTCAGCCTGCGCTACCCCGACCGGGACACCTCGGCCGTCGACCAGGTCTCGCTCACTATTGAGGCCGGCCAGACCGTCGCGTTCGTGGGCGAGAACGGCTCCGGCAAGTCGACGCTGGCCGCGATGATCGCCGCTCTGCGCGCCCCGACCGACGGCGTGATCGAGTGGAACGGCCGGCCGATGGGGGAGTGGGACCGCGACGCGTTGATCGCCCGCATCGCCGTGGTGCTGCAGGAGCACCACAAATGGCCCTACACGGCGGCCACTAACATCGCGATGGGCGACCTGGCTGTCGACCCCGAGCAGGACCGCATCGAGGCCGCGGCGCTGCGGGCGGCCGCGCACGAGACGATCGAAGCCTTGCCGTACGGCTATCGCACCCTGCTCGACCGGACGTTCAAGGAAGGCCACGACCTCTCCGGCGGGCAGTGGCAGCGGATCACGGCCGCCCGCGGCTTCTACCGCGACGCCGACCTGCTCATCATGGACGAGCCGTCGTCCGCGCTCGACCCGCGCGCCGAGGAAGCCCTTTTCCAGGCGATTCGCAGCCGCCAGGGCCACCGCACCACCATCCTGATCACGCATCGCCTGGCCAACGTCAAACACGCCGACCAGATCTTCGTGCTGCACGAGGGAGTCCTGGTCGAGCGGGGCACCCACGCCGACCTGATGGCGCGCGAGGGCCGCTACGCGGGGCTGTTCACCCTGCAAGCAGCGGGCTATCGTTAGGGCTGTTTCGTGGCAGGGGCGGGGCTGCGGCGAGGCCCAGATCCCGCCTGGCGGCGTCCCGCGAAAGCCCGGTTCCAACACCGGGAGCCGGGCTTCCGCGGGCCACCACCAGACGAAATCTGGACCGCGCCTCGCTCCCACCCCTGCCACGAAACAGCCCTAACCTACGGGAATGGAGATCGAGCGTCGTCTGTGGTCGTCCGAGCCGGCTCGGGAATGGCTCGAGGCGTATCCGCTCGGCAACGGGCGGCTGGGCGCGATGGTGTACGGCACGCCGGGGCGCGAACACCTGCAGCTGAACGACGGCACGGCGTGGTCGGGCAGCCCGTCCAGCGAGCGCGAGAACAGCCGCATCGATCCGTCGGTGGCGGCCGAGGCTCTGGAGGTCGCGCGGGCGGCGCTGAGGAACGGCGATCCGGTCGAGGCCGACCGCCGGGTGCGAGCGGTGCAGGGCGGCTGGTCGCAGGCCTATCTGCCCTTCGCCGACCTATACGTGTCGACCGGCGACGGCGAGGTCACGGAGTACCACCGCGAGCTCGATCTGGGAACCGCCACCCATCGCGTCCGCTACAGGTTGGGCGGCAATCCGATCGTCCAGCGGTGTTTCGTCTCGCAGCCCGACGGGGTGCTGGTGCTCGTGATCGAGTCGGGCGAGCCGATCGGCATCTCGTGGTCGCTGTCGTCGCCGCTGCGGGTGCTGGGCGAAGGGGACGACTGGTTGACCGTGCGGCTGCCCAGCGATATGCCGCCGCCGCACGAGCCGGACCTGTCTCCGGTCTGGGGCCCGGACGCCTTGCAGGGAGCCGTGGTGGGGCGGGTCCGGCACGACGGGCGCCGGTTCGAGCTGATCCTGGCCACCGAGACGACCTTCGACGGCATCGGGCGGGAACCGCGCGGGGATGCGGGTTCGGCGCGGCGGCGGGCCACGGAACGCGTCGATCGGGCCTTCGAACGGGGTGTCACCGAATTGACCGGGCGCCACGTTCAGGCGTACGGGGAAAGGTTCTGGCGCACCAAGCTGGAGCTGCCCACGCATCCGGAAGCCGCGCGGCTCTTCCACTACGGCCGCTACCTGGCGATCAGTTCGTCGGCGCCGGGTGGGCTGCCCGCGACGCTGCAGGGGCTGTGGAACGACCAGCTGCGGCCGCCGTGGAGCTCGAACTACACGATCAACGTCAACACCGAGATGAACTACTGGGCAGCCTCGACGGCCGATCTGGGCGAGACCCTGGAACCGGTGCTCGATCTGCTGGTCGCGCTGAGCGAGAAGGGTCGCGCCATTGCCCGTACGGTGTATCAGGCGCGCGGCTGGGTCGGGCATCACAACACCGACGCCTGGGCCTTCTCATCACCGGTCGGGCGTGGGAAAGCCGACCCGGCGTGGGCGTTCTGGCCGATGGGCGGGGTCTGGCTGTGCTGGCTGGTGTTCGACGTCGAGGACGAGCGGGTGTGGCCGATCCTGCGCGGCGCCGCCGAGTTCTGCCTCGACTGGCTGCCGCAAGGGCTCTCGACCTCACCCGAGAACCATTATCTGGCACCGTCCGGCGAGGCGGTCGCCGTCGCACAGTCGTCCACTATGGATGCCGCGCTGGTTGCTGGATTGTTCGACGCAGTGCTGCAACGCGGGCCCGCGGACGATCCGGTGGTGGCCGAGGTGCGAGCGGTCCGGCCGACGATTCCTGATCCCGTCATTCGGAACGGGCTGATCGAGGAATGGCCGGGGAGCCCACCGCCCGCCGAGCCGCACCACCGGCACGTCAGCCATCTGGTGTTCGCCTATCCGGGGGACACGCCGGCCGATCCGGAGGTGCGGGCGGCCGTCTCGCGCAGCCTGGACGCTCGTGGCGACGAGGCGACCGGGTGGTCCCTGGCCTGGAAGCTCGCGCTGCGGGCCCGGCTGCACCAGCCCGAGCACGTGTCCCGGCTGCTCGAATTGGTGCTCCGGCCGGCCACCGCCGAGCGGGCCGGGCTCTACCCCAACCTGTTCTCGGCCCACCCGCCGTACCAGATCGACGGGAACCTGGGATACGTTGCGGCCGTCGCCGAGATGCTGGTGCAGAGCCATTCGGGCATGATCGAGTTGTTGCCGGCCGTTCCGTCGCAGTGGCGGGAGGGGCGGGTGACCGGTCTGATCGCGCGACCCGGCGTCGCGGTCGACGTGGCCTGGACGACGCAGGACGGCCAGGCACGGGTGACCGAGTACGCGCTGCGGGCCCGCCGCCCGCAGGCCCGCACGACCATCACTGTTGTGGTCAACGGCCGCCGGGAGGTCGTGGACCTCAGCTCGGGGGAATGATGACGGAACTGTTCGAAGTCATCGAGCCGCCGGTGGGCGCGCTGCCGGCGCGGGCGCGGCTGCGCTCCGACGCGGGCGTGCTGTCCCTCGACGGTACGTGGCAATTCTTCTGGTCCCCGACGGCCGACACCGGCAAGGATCCGGCCGACCCGGGCACGACCTGGGACACGCTCCCGGTGCCGTCCCATTGGCAACTGCACGGGTACGGGTCACCCGCTTATACGAACGTCCGCTTCCCCTTCCCGGTCGATCCGCCGTACGTTCCCGAAGCGAACCCGACCGGCGAGTACCGCCGCATCGTGCGCCGTCCCAGAGACTGGCGCGGTGGACGCGTCCTGTTGCGCTTCGACGGCGTCGACTCGTGGTTCCAGGTGTGGGTCAACGGTGAGGAGGTCGGGCGGGCCTCGGGCAGCCGGCTCACCGTCGAGTTCGACGTGACCGAGCAGCTGACCGGCGGCGACGACGTGCTGGCGGTGCGGGTGCATCAGTGGAGTTTCGGCAGCTACGTCGAGGATCAGGACCAGTGGTGGCTGTCCGGGATCTTCCGCTCGGTGGCGCTGCTGCACCGGCCCGAAGGCGGCATCGACGACCTGTTCGTGGTGGCGGCGGGCGACGGCTCGCTGTCGGTCACCGCGCCGGTGCCGGTGCGGTGGTCGCTGGACGCCACGGACATCCAGCCGTGGTCGGCCGAAAAACCGGCTCTGTACCGGCTGTCCGTGAGCACGGACGCCGAGACCGTGTCGCTCGACATCGGGTTCCGGACGGTCAGCATCGACGGCGATCGGCTGCTGCTCAACGGCGCCCCGCTGGTGTTCCGCGGCGTCAACCGGCACGACATCGACGCGCGTACGGGCCGGGCTGTTTCGCGTGCCCGCATGGAGCACGACGTCGCGCTGATGAAGAAGCACAACATCAACGCCGTACGCACGAGCCACTACCCGCCCGACCCGTACTTCCTGTCCTTGTGCGACCGGCAAGGGTTGTATGTGATCGAGGAGTGCGACATCGAGACGCACGGCTTCCAACTGGTCGGCTGGCGGGGCAATCCGTCCGACGACCCGGCGTGGGCCGACGTGTACCTCGACCGGATGCGGCGCATGGTCGAGCGGGACAAGAACGCGCCCAGCGTGGTGATGTGGTCGCTCGGCAACGAGGCGGGATGGGGGCGCAATCTGGCCGCCAACGCCGCTTGGACGAAGGGGCGCGACTCGACCCGGCCGATCCACTACGAGGCCGACGAGGAAGGTGTGAGCGTCGACGTCTACAGCCGCATGTATCCCACGTACGAGAAATTGGAGGCGATCGGGCAGGGCCTCGGGCCGGCCCCTGAGCTGCCGATGATCATGTGCGAGTACGGGCACGCCATGGGCAACGGGCCGGGCGGGCTGGCCGACTACGAGGCGATCATCGACGCGTACCCGCGGATCGCCGGGGGCTTCATCTGGGAGTGGGCCGACCACGGGCTGCTGCGCGACGGCTCCTACCGCTACGGCGGCGACTTCGGCGAGCCGGTGCACGACGGGTCGTTCGTCATCGACGGGCTGATCTTTCCCGACCGTACGCCGTCACCGGGCCTGACCGAGCTGGCGGCGATCAAGACGCCGGTGCGCCTGAGCTTCGACGGCGACGACCTGTTCATCGAGAACCGCTGGAGCTTCACCGACACCGCGGACGTCGTGTTCGCGGCGGCGGGCGAAAACCTTGACGTGCCGGTGATTCCGCCGCTCTCGTCCTACCGCCTGACCGGCGTGCACTCGGATGTGACCGCCACCCATGACGGGCGTGTGCTGTCGCGGGCGCGGCGGCCTCCTTCGGTGGTCGCGGCTGTGGTTCGGGCCGGGCGGTCGATCCCACGTCCTGACCGCTTGGGACCGTTCCCGTTGGCCGGGCTCACGCTGGACGCCTGGCGGGCGCCGACCGAGAACGACCGCTTCCCGGGCTGGGACGGCGAGGTGTCGATGGAGGAGCAGTGGCGGGCGGCCGGACTCGACCGGCTGGTGTTCTCGCCGGGGCGAGGGCGGTATCAGCCGGCCGGGCTCGACAGCGGCTTCGAGGTCGACTGTCGGTGGTCGGAAGCCGGCGGTGGGATCCGGCTCGAGGTCGACATCGCTCGACTGGGGGAGTGGCAGCTGCCGTTGCCGCGGCTGGGGATAGCTCTCGCTCTGCGGACTCCGGATCCCGGCTCGGTGGTTTTCGAATGGCTCGGGCTGGGGCCGGGCGAGTCCTACCCCGATTCGCGGGCGGGCGTCTGGCACGGCGAGCACCGGATGAGCGTGCGGGAGGCGCAGACGCCGTACGTGGTCCCGCAAGAGAACGGCAACCGCTCCGAGGTGACCCGGATGAGCCTCGCCGTGCCTTCGGGGAAGCTCGAGATCGCCGGTGATTCGCCCTTCGATGCGGCTGTGCGGCCGTGGTCAACTGCTGCGCTCGAGAACGCGCGGCATGCCGACGAGCTGGTCGAGGGGGATGTGCTGTGGGTGCATCTTGCAGCCGGGGTGACCGGGCTGGGTTCGGCGTCGTGCGGGCCGGCCGTGCGTCCAGCGGCCCGATTTCAGGCGGCCCGGGTGCGGCTCGCGTTCGTCTTCACGACGCTCACTTCGTAGCAGGGCCTGGCCGGCTGCTGTCGCGGTGGCGTGGCCGGGTCTGAGCTCGCTCGGCTGGTGATGTCGAGGTCGGCGTTCCTGGCTCGCTGCCTGGTGAGGCGTGGGCCAGCCGCTGCGGGCGGACGGTCATCGGATCCGGTCGAGCTGCGTCCTTGTGATGGCCGCGTTCGGGCGTCCGCGGCGTTGTGGGGCTCAGCTTGGCCAGAGGTCGGGGTCGGCCCAGGCGCCGGTGATGGCGAGGTCGGCGTTCTGGGCTCGCTGGCGGGCGAAACGCAATGCCAGGCGTTGCAGGCGGGCGGTCATCGGGATCTGGTCGAGCAGAGTCGAGCCGGTGGTGAACTCGGTGCTGAAGGTGGCCACCTGCAAGCGTTCGAGCACGGCCGCGTGGCGGATCGCGGTGGTGAGTTCGTCGGCGTCGGCCGTGGGCTGCAGCACCAGGAGGGTGTCGGCGGCCGTGTAGGGGACGGCGCCGCCGTGCAGTAGGCGGTCGGGATCGAAGCCCTCGCACAGGATCCGGGCGCCCTCGCGAATCTTCAAGGCGCCCTCGCGAGCGGTCACCGACCACGGGCCCGGCCCGACGATGGCCATCGCGCGGGCCGGCGCGGGCACCTCGCCGGGCTCGTCGTCGAGCAGACCGGCGACCGTCTCGACAGCCTGCGGGCCGCCGGGAGCGCCCAGGTGGTGGACGATCTGGGCGAGCACGGTCAGGGCCGTGGTGTAGCTGACCGTGTACGTCTCGGAGGTCTCGGCCACCGGCGTCCGCACGGCTTCCGGCCAGTCGATGTCCGGGCCGGTGACCGAGACGAGGGGAAGTCCCGCTTCGAGCGCGATGAGGCGACTGCGCTTTGCGTACGCCGTCTTGCCGGTATGGGTGATGACGACGGCCGCATCGCTGTCGCGTAGGAGGTCGCGGCTGAACGCGTTGGCGGCGACCCACCGTGCGTCGTGGCCGGCCGCGGACAGTTCGGCCGCGCCCAGCTCCGCCGCGTGCAGGCTGGTGCCGGTGCCGACCAGCCAGATGCGACGGGCCCCGGCCAGCCGATCGGCCGCCGGGGCGGTGAGGGCCGGGTCAGCGAGGCTCCGGATCGCCTCCGGTTGCGCCGCGATCATGCGTTCGAGCTGTGCGGTCATGAAGGCCCTCCCGGTCGCCGTGGTGATCGACGAGGATCGTAAGCAGATCGCTCAGCTGCGCGCGCTGGTCGCCGGTGAGCGGCGCCAGAACTTCGTCCTCGACATCGGCCAGCAACTTGTCGAGCGCGCGCAGCCGACGACGGCCGGCGGCAGTTATCCGTACGAGATTGCGGCGTTTGTCGGCGGGGTCGGGCGCGCGTTCCACTTCGCCGCGGCCGGTCAGCTCGTTCAGGACGGCGACCAGATCACTGCGGTAGACGCGGGTGAGATCGCTCAGCCGGCTCTGACTCGCCGCGCCGAACTCATCCAGCGTGGCCAGCACGGCAAAGTGCCACTTGCGCGCCCCGACCCGGCCCAGCTCTTCGTTGACCCGCCGATCGGAATGCATGGCGGCCAGCCCGAGCAGACGTGTCCGCATGTTCCGCAA
This sequence comes from Paractinoplanes pyxinae, assembly GCF_026626335.1. Taxonomy (GTDB): domain Bacteria; phylum Actinomycetota; class Actinomycetes; order Mycobacteriales; family Micromonosporaceae; genus Actinoplanes; species Actinoplanes pyxinae. The sequence goes on from NZ_JAPNTZ010000014.1 coordinate 294,908, forward strand.
CCGTGCGGCGCCCTCTTCCACGCCGTAACCGTAGCACTTGCGTTAGTCCCACTAACGACCTACGGTCAGCGTTAGTCCCACTAACGATGAGGAGAGTTCCATGATGACTATCCCGTTCGGTGCCCAGCTGATCGGCCGCACCGAGAAGGCCCTCAACGCCCTGCTGGACCAGGCTCTGCAAGGCACTGGCCTGACCGAACCGCAGTGGGTCGCTTTGACCCTGACAGCCACCAGAACGCCCACCGCCGCCGCAACATCAGACGACGCTGCTTTTGCCTCCGAGCCCGTCGTTCCTGGCGCATCCCTTGCTCCTGAACACACTCCGCCCATGGCGTCCCGCATAGGCGGGCCGGGCAGCAATCCCGAAGTAGTCGGGCAGTTCCCCGCGGACCTGATCGCACGAATCGCCGAGGCGCTACGCGTGGGCGAACCAGCCGCGCGTGAACGTCTCGCCGAACTGGCCGGGGCCGGCCTGGTGCACACAACGTCCGGCGGCGCAGTCGAGCCGACCGAGCGCGGACTCGCCCTGTGGCAAGACGTGCGCGCCCAAGTCATGCGTCTTACCGACAAGCTTTGGGGCGACGTGCCCGAGGCGGACCGGGCAGCGGCCGGCCGGGTGCTGAACGTTGTTCTTGCTCGCGCCGGAGCCCTGCTGTCGTAGACAGTCGGCCTGGCGTCTTCTGACTGCACCACGCCCGGCCGGTTGCCTTGATGCAGCTCAGCCGCAGTCGGCTGACGTGGCATACCCCAGTTAAGATCCGCGAATGACCGCCATGACGACCCGTCTCAACGTGCCGACAGCCGGACGCCGTCGCGCCGGCGGGTGGGTGCTGGTGGCCGCCGAGTTCGGTTTCACCGCGCTGTACGCCGTCTGTTTCTACCTGGCCTTGGCCCGCGCCGCCGAGCTGACCGGTCACTGGTACATCCCGTCGCAGAACGACAGTTTCACCGCCGAGCTCGACATCACCGGAAGCTGGCCGTGGGCGGCTTTAGTGATGGCGGTGGTGTCGAGCGGCTTCATGGTCGCCGTGCTGGCCTTCTTCGTCTCGTTGATCGTCCTGCTGAGCGGCTACGCCAAGGGCCACCGCCGGCTGACGGTTGCCTTGATCGCCTCCACCGTCACGATGGTGCTCCTGCTCGTAGCCACCCTCACCCCGGCCGCGACCTCGGTCTCCGGCTGGCTGCTCGACTGACGCCACCCGGCCGCCGCCCGCACAAGCCACCGTCGCGCGTCGATTCATTCGTGCACGTTCGCTCAACACCTGCGCGTTCGCTCAACACTTGCGCGTTCGCTCAACTCGCGCAGGGTCGTTCGCTCAACTCGCGCAGGGTCGTTCGCTCAACTCGCGCAGGGTCGTTCGCTCAACTCGCGCAGGGTCGTTCGCTCAACTCGCGCAGGGTCGTTCAAGTCGTGCGCGTTTGCTCAGGTCGTCTGCGGCCGCTCGAAGTCGTGCGCGTTCGCTCGAAGTCGTGCGCGTTTGCTCAAGGCGTGCGCGTTCGCTCAAGGCGTGCGCGTTCGCTCAAGGCATGCGCGTTCGCTCAAGGCATGCGCGTTCGCTCAAGGCATGCGCGTTCGCTCAAGGCATGCGCGTTCGCTCAAGGCATGCGCGTGTGAACGCTCACAAGCCAGCCAGACTACGAGGCGGGGGCCACCGCTGGCAAGGGCGCTAGCCGAGATTGGGAGCGCTCCCAGATTTAAGAAAACTTTGATTGACGTCTATGAATTAGGGCGGATAGCGTGCGGCTCCCCTGTTAAGCACGTGTTTCCTCAAGGCGGATAGATGTCTCCAACCCGTGGCACCCGGCGGCGAGCGGCCCTGGCCGGTGTCGTTGCCCTGCTGACCCTCTTAGGTCTGTGGACCGCGACGGCGGCCGGCGCCGCCGCTGCCGGCTGCAAGGTCGTCTACACCGTCGGCTCACAATGGGGCGGCGGCTTCACGGCCAACGTCGCCATCACCAACCTCGGTGACGCGGTCTCCAGCTGGCGTCTGACCTGGGCGTTCCCCGGCACTCAGAGCGTCACCCAGGCCTGGAACGCCACTGTCACCGCCAACGGTGCCAACGTCACGGCGACCAACGCTAGCTACAACGGCTCGATCGCCACCAACGGCACGACCAGCTTCGGCTTCAACGGCACCTTCACGGGCAGCAACCCCGTACCGACGACCTTCGCTCTCAACGGCATGACCTGCACCGGAACTTCAACGCCGACGTCGCCGCCGCCGACCACGCCGCCTGTCACCACACCTCCTCCAACCACGCCGCCCCCGACCACTCCGCCGCCGGCCGGCGGCGACGCGGAAGCGACCGTCGCGGCCATGCAGCCCGGCTGGAACCTGGGCAACTCGCTCGACGCCACCGGCGCCGACGAGACCTCGTGGGGCAACCCGCGCATAACCGAGGCCCTGCTCGACGGCGTCAAGGCCCAGGGCTTCAAGAGCATCCGCATTCCGGTCACCTGGGGCCAGCACCAGGGCGGCGCCCCGAGCTACACGATCGAGGCCGCCTATCTGGCCCGCGTCAAAGAGGTCGTCAACTGGGCCCTGGCCGACGGCTTCTACGTCATGATCAACGTCCATCACGACTCGTGGCAGTGGCTCAACACCATGCCGGGCGCCCAGGCCCGCTACGACGCCACTTGGACGCAGATCGCCGCAGCTTTCCGCGACAGCCCGAACAAGCTCGTCTTCGAAAGCGTCAACGAGCCGCAGTTCACCGACGAGGGCCAGAGCGCGACCCACCTCAACTCGCTCAACACGTCGTTCCACCGCATCGTGCGCGGTTCCGGCGGCGGCAACGCGACCCGGCTGCTCGTTCTGCCGACGCTGCACACTTCGGCCGACCAGGTGCACCTGGACGCGCTCGCCACGACGATCGCCTCGCTCAACGACCGCAACATCGCCGCGACCGTGCACTACTACGGCTACTGGCCGTTCAGTGTGAACATCGCCGGCACCACGACGTTCGACGCCACCACCCAGGCCGATCTCGTCGGCTACCTCGACCGCTCGGCCGCCACGTTCACGGCCAAGGGCATTCCGGTGATCCTGGGCGAGTGGGGCCTGCTCGGCTTCGACCGTTCGCTCGACGCCGTCGAACAGGGCGAGAAGCTCAAGTTCTTCGAGTACCTGGGCTACTACGCCAGACAGAAGAAGATCACCACGATGCTGTGGGACAACGGCCAGCACTTCGACCGTACGGCGTTGACCTGGCGCGACCCCGAGCTCTACGCGCACATCAAGTCGGCTTGGACGACTCGCTCAGGAACCGCCAACACCGATCAGATTTTCTTGTCCAAGTCGACAGCCATCGCCGCCAAAACGCTCACTCTCAATCCGAACGGCACGACGTTCACCGCCCTGCGTCTGAACGACACCGATCTCGTACGCGGGACCGACTACACGATCTCGGGCAACGAACTGACACTGAGCGCCGCGTTGCTCACCCGGCTGGCCGGCGATCGCGCGTACGGCGTCAATGCGCGCATCACGGCCGTGTTCTCGGCCGGCGTGCCCTGGCGGATCAACGTCATCTCGTACGACACACCGACCGTCGCCGCCGGAACCGGAACGACCGCAGCGTTCACGATCCCGGTGAGCTTCCGCGGCGACCGGATCGCCACCATGGAGGCCAAGTACGCCGACGGCGGCAACGCCGGCCCGCAGAACTGGACGTCGTTCAAGGAGTTCGCGTACACGTTCCTGCCGGACTACACGGCGAACACGCTGGCGCTGACCCCGGAGTTCTTCGCCGAGGTCAACGACGGCGCGAAGGTGACGCTCACCTTGCACTTCTGGAGCGGCGCCAAGGTCACGTACTACGTCACGAAGTCCGGAAGCACTGTCACCGGTGCGACTGCGTGACGACCGGTTCCGGAGCCGGCCCGCGTGGCCGGCTCCGGGACACCGCCACCCCGGCGAGGCAGAGCGCCCCGCCGGCGATGGCGAGCGCGCGCGGCACCTCGTCGAGGATCAGCCACGACAGCAGAATGACGACGACCGGAACCGCGTACGTGGTGGAGCCCATCTTTCCGGCGGTCGTCCGGGCGAGCGCGTACGCCCATGTGGTGAACGCGACGGCGGTCGGGAACACGCCGAGGTAGACGACATTGAGCGTGGCGCTCATCGGCGCTGTGCGAATGTCGTCGACCAGCTGCCCGGCGAACGGCAAACACGCAACAGCGCCGATCAAACAGCCAAAGGTCGTCGCCTGCAAAGCCGAGGCGTGCCGCAACGCCGGCTTCTGCGCGACCACCCCGGCCGCGTAGGTGACCGCTGCGACCAGGCACAACAGCACACCGAGCACCGATGCGCGCCCACCGCCGGACATCGACAGCCCGACGACAACGGCGCCCGCGAAGGAAACGCCGATCCCGGCCAGCAGCCGCGGCGGGAAGCCTTCGTTCAGGAGCCATCCCGCAAGCAGCGCCATGAGTGCCGGCCCAACGTTGACGATCATGGCGGCCGTCCCGGCGTCGACCAGCTCCTCTCCCCAGTTGAGCGCCACCATGTAAAGCCCGAACCACAACACGCCCGAGACGGCGATGCCCGGCCAAGCCGCCCGGGGTGGCAACCCCTGCCGACGGATGAGCAGGAACAGCACGAGCACGACAGCTCCGGAGAGCAGCCGCCCCAGCGCGAGCGAGCCGGGGGAGAAGTGCGGGGCGGCGGCCCGGATCCCGACGAACGCCGAGGCCCAGAACACCACCGTGACCGACGCGGCAGCCACAGCCGCCCACGGCACGCGTTGGTTTTCCATACCGCTCACCCAACCGCGCGAACACTTCGGTGGCTAGCGAAAAACGGACGGGTCACTTCACCGCCCCGCCGACCGGCCGCTCATGTGAGTCGTTCGAGTCGCGCGTTCGCTCACTTGCAGTGTTTCGACTGCGCGTTCGCTCATCGTGATCGCCCAAGTTGCACGTTTGGTGGCGCAAACCGCACGTTCGTGAGCGTTCGCTTGCCATTTCGTGCAGCGAGCGGCGTTGGCCGCACGTTTGTGCGCGGTTGTCGTCCGGGCTGCGCGCCGAGCGGCGTTGGCTGCACGGTTGTGCGCGGTTGTCGTCCGGGATGCGTGC
>NZ_JAPNTZ010000015.1 GCF_026626335.1 Paractinoplanes pyxinae
CTGCGCACCCGGGCCGAGCCGCTGGGCATCTCTCTGCATCTGCTTTCCCCGGACGCTGAACTCCCGGACGAGTTCTTCGGGCTGCACCTGCAATATCCGGGGGCCTCGGGCGCCGTACGGGATCACAAGTCTTTGATCGAAGCGGCTCACAACCAGGGTGCGCTGGTCACGGTGGCCGCCGACCTCCTCGCTCTGACGCTGCTGCGCGCGCCGGGCGAGATCGGGGCGGACATCGCGGCCGGCACCACCCAGCGGTTCGGTGTTCCGCTCGGGTTCGGCGGGCCGCACGCCGGTTACCTGGCCGTGCGGGCCGGGCTCGAGCGGTCGCTGCCGGGCCGCCTCGTGGGTGTGTCGAAGGACGCGGACGGCGCCCCGGCGTACCGGCTGGCGCTGCAGACCCGCGAGCAGCACATCCGCCGCGAGAAGGCGACGAGCAACATCTGCACGGCCCAGGTGCTCCTGGCCGTGATGGCGAGCATGTACGCCGTCTACCACGGGCCGGCCGGTCTGCGCGCGATCGCGGCGCGGGTGCACGGCCACGCGCTGACCCTGGCCGGCAGCCTCACCGCCGGCGGCATCTCCGTCGAGAGCGACGCGTTCTTCGACACCGTGACGGCCGTCGTGCCGGGCCGTGCGGCCGAGGTGGTCGCGGCCGCCGCGGCTGCCGGCATCGACCTGCGGCTCGTCGACGCCGACCGGGTGTCGGTCGCGGCCGACGAGACCACCACCGACGCGCACGTCGCCGCGGTGCTCGAGGCGTTCGGCGTACCGGTGGCCGCCCCCGCTACCTGCGGCGCCAAGCCGCTCGGCCGGACCAGCGACTACCTGACCCACCCGGTCTTCAGCAGCCACCACTCCGAGACCAGCATGCTGCGCTACCTGCGCAAACTGTCGGACAAGGACTACGCGCTGGACCGCGGCATGATCCCGCTCGGCTCGTGCACGATGAAGCTGAACGCGACCACCGAGATGGAGCCGGTCACCTGGCCCGAGTTCGCCAACATCCACCCGTACGCCCCGGCAAGCAACACCGAGGGCTATGAGGCGCTGGTGTCGACGCTCGAGGGGTGGCTGGCCGAGATCACCGGGTACGACGCGGTGAGCGTGCAGCCCAACGCTGGGTCGCAGGGTGAGCTGGCCGGGCTGCTGGCGATCCGCGGCTACCACCGCTCCCGCGGCGAGGAGCACCGCAACGTGTGCCTGATCCCGTCGAGCGCGCACGGCACGAACGCGGCGTCGGCGGTCATGGCGGGCATGCGCGTAGTCGTGGTGGCCTGCGACGACGCCGGCAACGTGGACCTCGACGACCTGCACGCCAAGATCGCGGCGCATGCCTCGAACCTCGCGGCGATCATGGTGACCTACCCGTCGACCCACGGCGTGTACGAGTCGTCGATCGCCGACCTGTGCGCGGCCGTGCACGAAGCGGGCGGCCAGGTGTACGTGGACGGCGCCAACCTGAACGCGCTGGTCGGGTTCGCCCGGCCCGGCAAGTTCGGGGCCGACGTGTCGCACCTGAACCTGCACAAGACGTTCTGCATCCCGCACGGTGGTGGCGGCCCGGGTGTGGGGCCGGTGGCCGTACGCGCGCACCTGGCTGGCTTCCTGCCCGGCGATCCGCTCGAGCCGGGCGACCACCACGCGGTGTCGGCGGCGGCGCACGGCTCGGCCGGCATCCTGCCCATCTCGTGGGCGTACCTGCGGATGATGGGCCCGGACGGGCTGGCCGCGGCGACCGGCACGGCCGTGCTGGCGGCGAACTACGTGGCCTCGCGGCTGCGCGAGCACTACCCGGTGCTCTACACGGGCAACAGCGGCCTGGTCGCGCACGAGTGCATCCTCGACCTGCGGCCCCTCACCAAGGCGACCGGCGTGACCGTGGACGACGTGGCCAAGCGGCTCATCGACTACGGCTTCCACGCGCCGACCATGTCGTTCCCGGTGGCCGGCACGCTCATGGTGGAGCCGACCGAGAGCGAGGACCTGGCCGAACTCGACCGGTTCGTGGCGGCGATGATCGCCATCAAGGGCGAGATCGACCAGGTGGCGGCCGGGTCGTGGCCGAAGGACGACAATCCGCTGCGGAACGCCCCGCACACCGCGGCGGCGGTGTCGGCCGACGAGTGGGAGCACGCGTACCCGCGGTCGGTGGCCGGGTTCCCGGCGGGCGTGGACCGGGCGGCCAAGTACTGGCCGCCGGTGCGGCGCATCGACGGGGCGTACGGCGACCGGAACCTGGTCTGCTCGTGCCCGTCGCCGGAAGCGTTCGAGGACTGAGCCTGTTCGCGGGGCCGGCCGGGGTTCGGTCGGCCCTCCGGCCCTGCTTTGTGGGGCCCTGCGGCTTTGCGCGGCTTGCGGCCTTGTGTGGCTTGCGGCCTTGGGCGGCTCGCGGCTTTTGTGGGCCTCGCGGCTTTTGTGGGGCTCGCGGCGCGCCCTCTCGTCGTCGGGGGGCGCGCTTCGGCCGCTTCAGCTTCGGGGATCGTTTCGCTACGGTCGGTAGCGAGACGGTGCCGACCTCACGGCCGGCTTTCAGCTGTTTTCCAGTCAGGCCGCGAGGGCGTGACGGGCCGGGCCGCGGTGCGGTTCGATCATCGTGCCGTCGGGCAGGATCTCGCCGGTGTCCTCGAAGATGATGACGCCGTTGCAGAGCAGGCTCCAGCCCTGCTCGCGGCATGTCGCGACGGTCCGCGCGGCCTCACGGTCGACGGCCTCAGCGGTGGGACAGGGCTTCGTGTGCTGGCACATCAGGTGTTTCTCCGGTCGGGGGGCTTGTGTGATGACTCACAACGACGGTGACGGACGTTACCTCAAATCGAACGACGACGGTTCGAGCCGGTGACGGTGTCGCCATTGACAGAATCCTCGTCTCCGATGGTCCACGGAAGCCGGTCGATCGGCCACTTCCCGGTACCTCCTTTCGTCACTCCTCCGGGTGCTCCGGCGTCCTGCCAGGGCCGTCACCGTGCGTACGCAACGTTCCGTTGGTCCAGGTGCGACGGCGGCGACCCAGCAGAGCTTGTCGCCGACTTCCTCGCCGCCAACGGACTGCGCGTGCGAAACATTGGCCTAACGGCCCCCCACGTCCACCCGATCGGCGCTGGCTCCCTCTGCGGCGCCGCACTGTACGTATCGGCCGATGCCGGTTCCGTGATGGCCGGCGGCCCCGCCGCCGCCCCGTCCCCGGTCCCGGCACTCCCCGACGTCTACGCAGTCATCTACAAACATGTCTCCCCTGACAATGACTCCCCGTCGCAACCCGATGACACGGTGCTGTCTCAGGGCGCGGCCGCCGATCGAGTCCACGCTGACGACGTCGCAGAAAGCGGGCCGCCGCCATCAGACCGTGCGGCTGAACCACAGGCGCCCTTCCCAACCGAGCCGGCACAAGCGCATCCCGCCAGCGTGCCGAGCGGCCCGAGGCCTGATCCGGCGTCGCCGGGCGACCGGCACGGTCCTTCATGGGCGTTGGGGAAATGGACCATCAGCAGGATGCCGCCGCACGCCGATGACGTGCCGAGCGGCACGGAGGTCAGTTCGGCATCGTCGCCGGGCGGAGCTGGTCGGTCGTGGGCGCTGGGGGAGTGGACGGCCAGTTGGACTCCGGCCGAGCACGCGGCGGCGGTGTCGGCGGTGCGGGAGGCCATCGGGCGCGGCGACGTCTACCAGGTCAACGTGGTGGGGCACGCCAAGGCGCCGTATGTGGGTGACCCGTTGTCGGCGCTGCGGCGGGTGGCCGGGCTGGCGGGGGCGCGTTACGGGGGAGTCCTGGTCGGGGAGGGGTGGGCGCTGGCCACGGCGTCGCCCGAGACGCTGGTGGAGGTGCGGGACGGGCGGGTGATCACGCGGCCGATCAAGGGCACCCGGCCGGCCACCGCGGACGGCCGGCGTGAGCTGCTCGCCTCGGAGAAGGAGCGGGCCGAGCACGTCATGATCGTCGACTTGTCGCGCAACGATCTGTCGCGGCTGCCCGGCGTGGGCCCGGTCGAGGTCGACGAGTTGTTCGCCGTGCGCGAGTGGTCCGGGCTGTGGCAGGCCGAGTCGGTGGTGTCGGCCCCGATCGTGGGCGAGCTCGACCTGGCGTCTCTGCTGCGCGCTCTGGTGCCCGGCGGCTCGGTGACGGGCGCTCCCAAGGTCGCCGCCCTGGCCGAGATCGCCCGTCTCGAACCGGTCGGCCGCGGCGTGAGCATGGCCGCGGTCGGCTGGATCGGGCCCGACCACCTCGACCTGGGCCTAACCATCCGCACAGTCGCTGTCGACGGCACCCACGTGCACGCCTGGGCCGGCGGCGGCATCGTCTGGGACAGCGACCCCCAAGCCGAGGTGGCCGAGGCCGCCGCCAAGCTGGCCCCCATCAAAGCCGCCCTCGCAGGCCCCCCTCCAGCCACCGACTGAGGGAGTTCGCGCCACGAGAGGAACGCCCGGCACGGTTCGCCCCACCGAACCGTCGCCTCGTTCCGGACCACGACAGGGGCGGCCGCCCCGCGAGCCGGATTTCGGCCGCCGGATGTTCGGGCATGCCGCGACGCGCCGGCGCAGGGTTGACCGCGACCGTCGCCTGGCCGGATTTCGGCCGCCGGATGTTCGGGCATGCCGCGACGCGCCGGCGCAGGGGTTCACCGCTACCGTCGCCTGGCCGGATTTCGGCCACCGACGTTCAGGCATGCCGCGACGCGCCGGCGCAGGGTTCACCGCGACCGTCGCCTGGCGGGAGCTGCCCCGCCCGTAGGCCGGTGGACCAACCTGAAATCCGGCTGTTGGCTGCGGGGTCTTGCCCATCGGCGCAGCTCCGCTCGTGGGCAGCGCATCGACCGGTCGCGTCGCACGCTCCGACTCGGAACCGTCATTGCTGTTGGCGACTCCACTTGAGTCGTTGCTCGCTTGGGGATCGCTCCCGAACTGTCGTCCCACATGCGGGCATGGATCAGGCGGGCCAACGCCTCCGGCGACGGTCGCTACAAGTCAGGCCGGCCGCGGCGCGGGGTTGCGCGGCACGTATCGGCTTGTTCGAGCCATGCGGGCGCGCCCGTGCGGCCGGTCGGGGAGGAGGACGAGCGGGTTGAGTGGGTGATTGTCAGTTGGGCGCCCCCACTGCGTAGGTCAGGTAGGCGAAGGGGCCTCGGCGCTCCAGAGCCGTGAGGGTCAGGCGGGAAGAGGTCAGGCGGCGGGGGAGGACGGGGGCGCCGGCGCCGAGGGTTACGGGGGCCACGCCGAGGATGATCTCGTCCAGGAGGCCGGCGTCGGCGAAGGTGGCGGCCAGCTCGCCGCCGCCGACCAGCCAGATGTTCTTGCCGGCGGCGGCCTTCGTCATGGCGGCGTGGACGGGGCGGACGTCGCCCTGGACGAAGTGCACTGTTGAGCCGGGTAGGGGTGGCAGGTCGCGGTGGGTGAAGACCCAGGAGGGGACGTCGGCGTAGTACTCGCGCCACTTCTCGGGATGCACGCCCAGTTTTTCGTGGTTGTGGACCCACTCGTAGGTGGTGGCGCCCATGGCGAAGGCGCCCACGTCGGCGAAGAAGGCGGCGAACGGTTCGGCGCCGGACTCGTCCTCGCGGCCGTCGCCTGTCTCGAACAGCCAGTCGAGTGAGTTGTGCTGGTCGGCGATGTAGCCGTCGATGGAAGTGGCGGTGTAGTACTGCGTCTTCGGCATGCCCGGCACACTGCCACCCCCGTACGACAGAAATTGGCCGGAACCCTCGTGAGCGGGCAGTATGGGCAATTCTCCGTTCGAGGTCCTCCGCCACGGTCACCGAACGGCCTGGTCGGCACGTCATGTCTTCCAGACGGGTGCGGAGAGGGTTGAGCTGGTGACCGAAGACCTGCGTGCGCTGCTGCGGGCCGAACTGAACGACGAGCGGCCGCCGCCGCTGGGTGACGTGGTGGGGGCTGCGCTGCGCGAGGGGCGCCGGGTGCGGCATCGCCGGCGGGTCGCGTCGGTGGCCGCGGGTTCCGCCGGGGTGCTGGCGCTCGTGCTGGCGGGTGGGGTGGCGGCTCACTCGGAGCCGCGCAAGGCGGTCCAGGCGGCCGAATCAGTGGTGACGCCGTCACCGGCTGCCACCTCGGAACCCGTACCGCTGGGAAGGGCCGCTCGCAAGGCGCCGGCGACTCCCGGATCTGTGCCAGTCAGCCCGACTGCCCCCACGGCTCGTGATCACGGGCGTACGTTGACGATCCACAGCGGCGTCCAACGCGTCGCGGGAAAGCGTGAGAAAGCGACAACGGGGGCCATGCTTCACCTTTTGACGCAGCTGCTGCCGTCCGGGCGGACCAGTGAGGCCGCCGTGGCGGACACCGGTGACCCGTACGTAAGAATTCAGCTCGACCGCGGCGACGGGCCCGGCCTCGTCCGCCTGATCCTCGGGCAGATGCCGACCGGGAAGCCCCGCGGCGGCACCGCGACCGTCTCGATCATCCACGTCGACGACAACTGCGAGCAGGACACGGTGGTCGTCGCTCGCTGGCCCGACGGAACCGCCGTGCAGCTCGACGTGGACGCCTGCTCGCCCCGCCGTTCCGCGCTCACACCGGACGAGGCAGCCAGGATCGTCGCCGACCCGCGCTGGGGCATGACGATGGACGCCGAACTGGTCAAGCTGGGCGAGGTGCGCTACGGCCGGGCGCCGGTGTTCGTCTCATGACCGACGATGAGCAATTCGCCGAGTTCGCCCACGCCCACGCGGAACGGTTGCGCACCACCGCGTTCATGCTGTGCCGCGACTGGCACCTGGCGCAGGATCTGACCCAGACCGCGCTGACCAAGCTGTACCTGAGCTGGCGGCGCGCCGCGCAGTCGGACAACCTCACCGCGTACGCGCAGAAGATCTTGCTTCGGGTCTTCCTCGACCACCGCCGGCGCCGCTCCTCCAGCGAGAGCACGACGGCGGTCATGCACGAGCCGGCCTACCGCGAGAACCCCGAGCTGCGCCTGACGATGCTGGAGGCGCTGGCCCGCTTGCCCGAACGCGACCGGGCGATCGTTGTGCTGCGCTACTTCGAGGACTACAGCGTGGACCGGGTGGCCGACGTGCTGGAGCTACCGGTCAGCGTGGTGAAGAGCCAGACCCGGCGCTCGCTGGTCAAGCTGCGGGAGTTGCTGGCCGACGACCAGCTGGCCCTGTTCGCGGGCTGACGGTAACGGCCGGATAGCCTTTCCCGCATGACAGTACGGCCCATCAGGATCTTCGGGGACCCGGTGCTGCGCACCGAGGCCGACCCGGTCACCTCGTTCGACGCCGAGCTGCGGGCGCTGATCGACGACCTGGAGGACACGGTCCGCGAGCCGGGCCGGGCCGGGGTGGCCGCCCCGCAGATCGGCGTGAGCCTGCGTGCGTTCTCATACAACGTCGACGACACGATCGGGCACATGATCAACCCGGTCCTGACCGACTTCGAGGGCGAGCAGGACGACGACGAGGGCTGCCTGTCGATCCCGGGGCTGTACTTCCCGACCAAGCGGGCCATGTCAGTGACGGCGACCGGCTTCGACCGCTACGGCGAGCCGCTGGTGATTCACGGCACCGGATTTCTGGCGCGGGCTCTGCAGCATGAGACCGACCACTTGAACGGGACGCTTTACATCGACACGCTGACCGGGGATGTCCGCCGCCAAGCGTTGCGCGAGATTCGCCGGGTCCGCCCTGCACCGGGTCCATCCTAGGACGCCGTACCCGCGGAGATCAACAGCGCAAAGGACGGGCGACCCTACGGGCCGCCCGCGCTGCCGATCCCAGACAAACAGACGCTGAGTGAACGCACAATGCCGTGGTTCAGGCCTCCATCGCGCCTAGTCAGCGAAGCAAGGAATCAACCCCGGATGGATGATGAGGCATGAAGATCTTCAGCAGCGAGGACGAGCCCGAGGTCACTATGGATCCGGATACCCGCAGGATCCTGGTCCGGCAGCTGCTCGGGCCAGATGCGCCGCCGGCGTGGTGCGAGTTGGTCGAGGCGTTGGCCATCCTCGCCCCGGCGCACAACAACGACGTCCGCCCGCTGTACTGCGAGGACGGAATGCTGACCGTGTGCGCCCAGCCGGCCGGCGTCCCGATCGAAGAGATCGACCGGCTGGAGCAGATCGGGTTCGAAGTCGCCGAGGACGAGGAAACCTTCTACTCCTTCCGCTTCGGCACGGATGGTTGGACGCCCACGTCGTGAGAACCGGTGCTCGGTTGACTTCAGGCCGTCGTCGCTCGTAGTTGGGTCAGCCACTCGAGGCCTAGGCGGTGGCCGTTGGGGAAGTGGTCGTCGCGGTCCCAGCGCCACGTGGTGATCAGGGCCAGCATGAGGGTGCGGCAGTCGCGGAGCAGGGCGGGGTCGTCGTCCGGGTAGAAGGCGGCCACCTCGTCGGGGGCGTGGGCCAGGTCGAACTCGATCGGGCCTCGGCAGCACGTCTCGAAGTCGATGAAGCGGGGGCCGTCCGCGGTGGGGAGCAGGTTGCCGGGGTGGGGTTCGCCGTGCAGCAGTTGGTGGGGGCGAGGGCTGTTGGCGACCGCTCGGCGCAGGCGGCGCAATGTGGTGGCCAGGAAGTCGCGGTCGGCATCGGTCAGCTTGGGCGTGCGGTCGGGGTCGGCCACGAGTTGCTGAGCCTGGGCTACGCGGTCGGTGAAGTTCGGGGTGGGGACGTCGATCCGGCGCATCCCGGCGTGCAGTCGTTCGAGTGCTCGGGCGTACTCCGCGGGTGGGATCGCTTCAGTGGTCACCGGTTCGTAGTACGTCCACAGGGTGACCACGAAGTCGTCCGGGAGAAAGACCTCGGGTGCCAGCGGTGCGGCCACCGGGCTTCCGACGTCGGACAGCTGCCGGGCGACGTCCAGTTCCAGCTGGGCGGCCTGGCGCGCTAGCGGCGCCACCTGGGCCAGCACGTCGCAAGGGCGCAGGCGCAGGGTGAGCTTGTTCGAGTTGTGCAGGACCACGGCGTCGTCCGCGGGGTGGCCGAGCGACGAGGTGATCGACATGGCGGCCCGGGTGGCCCGCCGGGCCGTGCTTGCATCCATCCGCGCACCCTAGCCAAGCGTTCCGGCGTCGGCGCGGGTATTTCAGTGGGGGCCGAGGATGCAGAAGTGGTTGCCTTCGGGGTCGGTCATGATCAGCCACGGGACGTCGCCCTGGCCTACGTCGGCCGGTTTGGCGCCCAAGGCCTGCAGGCGGGCCACCTCGGCGGGGCGGTCCTCGGGGCGGTGGGGCAGCACGTCCAGGTGGACGCGGCTCTGCACTGTCGGCTCGCCGGTGGTGCGGATGAATTCGAGGTACGGGCCTACGTTCTGGTCGGAGCGTAGCGACGCGAAGTTGTCGTTGGTTTCGTGGCGGGTCCAGCCGGTGGCCTCGCCCCAGAAGTCGGCTTGGGCGCGCGGGTCGGTGCAGTTGACGACGACCGCGGCGATGGGGCCGGTGTCGCGGTAGGTCTCGCGCGGTTCCAGTACGCAGAACACGTTGCCCTCGGGGTCGGCCAGCACGGTCCAGGGAACGTCGCCCTGGCCGATGTCGGCCGGTGTCGCACCCAGGTCGATGAGGCGGGCGACCAGTTCGGCTTGATGCTCGGGCGATTCCGTGGCCAGGTCGAGGTGTACGCGGTAGCGGACCGTCTCGGGGTCGGGCACCTTGACGAGGTCGATGCAGACGGCGCTCGGGTCCGGCCAGTGGAAGCCGACCGGCTGAAGGTTGGTGACGCCGGGAGCCTCGCTGTCGATGCCCCAGCCGAGCGCCGCGGCCCAGAACCAGCCCAAGGCGGCGTCGTCGCGGGCCTTGAAGTTCACCTGGGTGAGCTGCAGCGCCATGCCGCTCACCCTAGTGCCCGGCAGGATGGGTGCCATGACGCCGGACGAGATGGTGGCGGCCGCGATCGAGGTGGCCGAGGCGGGGATGGCCGGCGGGGAACTGCCGATCGGGGCCGTGGTGGAGATGGGCGGGGAGATCGTGGCCAGCGCCTTCACGCGTGACGTGTCGTTGGGGCGGCGGCTCGTGCACGCGGATCTGCTGGCCATGACCGCGGCCGACGAACGGCTGGGCTGGCGTGGGCGGGAGCATCCGGTGCGGCTGGCCGTCAATCTCGAGCCGTGCCTGATGTGTTTCGGGGCGGCCATGGCCTTGAAGGTGGACGAGGTCTACTACGGGCTCGAGTCGCCGGCCGACGGTGGCGCCGCGCTGGTGGCGGGGTGGCCGGTCAGCGCAGATCTGCCGTGGTACCGGCCGCCCGTCATCGTCGGTGGGATCCGGCGGGACGAAGTGCGAGACCAGTTCCGGCGTTACTGCGAAGGCGCGCCCGAGTCGGGCTTTCGCGAGTGGGCGGCGACGCTCACAGGATGACGAATTCCGGCGGGTCGTGGCGCAGGAACTCGTGGTGCGAGATGTCCCAGCCGTAGGCGCCGGTGCGCCCGAACACCAGCAGGTCGCCCGCGCGCACCGAGTCGACGTGCTGACCGCGGCACAGAACGTCCCGCGGGGTGCACAGCTCGCCGACCGCATCCACCGACGTAGAACGAACAGAGGGCCGCGGATACGGATGCGGCCACTCGTCGACCGGCACCACCGTGAACGGATGCGAATAACCCCAGGCCGCGGGCAGCCGGAAGTGGTGGGTGCCGCCGCGCAGCACGGCGAAGGTGCGCCCGTGGGTGGTCTTCACGTCGAGCACCGAGGCGGCGTACCAGCCGGCGTCGGCGGCCAGGAACCGTCCGGGCTCGAAGACCAGATCCACTCCCGGCGGCACCTCGACGGACCGGAGCGGCGACAAGTCCATGGAGGCGTCGGTCAGGTAGTCGACGCCGAAGCCGCCGCCCACGTTGACCACGCGCGGGTTGATGCCGGTGGCCAGCGACCAGCGCAGGGCCTCGCGGACGAACGCCGCGTGGGCCGCGCCGTCCATGTTGTTGGACACCGCATGCAGGTGAAAGCCGATTACTCGTACGCCGGGAACCGCAAGCGCCGCAGGCAGCTGGCGCTCGTCGATGCCGAAGGGCGTGGGCGTGCCCGTCATTGTGTGGCTGCCGGTCAGGGCGCTGCCGGCCCGGTTGACGCGGAGCACGACTTCAGCCCCGGGGCGCAGGGCGGCGATGCGGTGCAGTTCGTGCACGCTCTCGGCGTTGATCTGCACGCCGGCGTCGAGGGCGGCCGCCAGCTCGGCGTCGGTCTTGGCGGGGCCGCCGAACACGATGCGCCGCGCGCCCGCGGCCAGCGCCAGCTTCAGTTCGCCGCCCGATGCCACTTCGAGCCCGTCGCATGCGGTGGCCAGCGTCCTGAGCACCGACGGGTGGCCGTTGGCCTTCACCGCGTACAGGAAGGAACCGGGAACGCTCTGCCGGACCGTCGCCGCTCTCGCGCGCAGCGTGGCCGTGTCGTAGACGTAGGCGCAGGCCGGTCGGGGCCGCTCGAGCAGCGCCCGGAGGACGTGCTCAGGCGGGCGCATGCAGCGGATTCCGGACGGGCACGTAGATGTCGCCCTCGCCGGCCAGCCGCATCCGCACGAGCGCCTTGTGCAGCGCGGTCGGGGCGGTGAACGCGGCATGGTCGTCGGGGTGGGCGTGCTCGTCGATCACCGAGCGGATGATGCGCCACGCCTTGTCCTCGTCGAGGTCGAGGCGCTGGTTGAGCCGCAGCACCAGCTCGCCCAGGTGGGCCTGGAACAGCGTGTAGCCGATCTTGGCGCGGAACACGTCGAGGTCGTCGGTGCCGACCACCGAGCCCGGCCACAGGTCGATGTCGTGCCCGGCCGCGTTCAGGCGCGGACGATGCAGGCGCAGGCCGGCGAAGTCGCGCAGGGCCAGCCGATGCGGGCGCCCGCCGATGAAGGTGGGCAGGCAGTTTTGCAGGTGGGCTTCGAGCGCCACGCCTTGGGCGGTCAGCCGCAGCAGCGGGGGCACAACCAATTGCGCGTACGACCGAAGCCACTCGCCCGGATCGCCGGTGATCAGCTCGTCGAGCACCAGAGGCAGCGCGCCTCCCGGGATGGCGCGTTCGCCCGGTTCCAGTCGCCCGGCCAGGCCGTCACGGCGGATGGCCGACAGGTCGCGCCCGGACCCGACCGGCACGGCGGCGCCCGCGGTCTCGGCCATGAGCAGCAGCCTGTCCTCGCCGGCGGTGAGCCGGTGCAGCAGCTTCGACACGCCCGGGCCGTTGCGGGTGCTGGCCACGCTGATGCTGCGCCGGGTCGAGGTGACCTGGATGTCGAGCGACACCTTGAGGTACTGGCCGGTGCCGGGCAGCAGCAGTGTGCGCAGGGCGGCGGTGGGTATGGCGTCGCGTTCCTCGTCGAGGATGATCAGATCCTTGGCGCGGAGCAGATCGGCGTACCGGTCGGGCAGCACGTTGTCGCGCTGCCACGCGTGGACCGGCTGGACGGCGTACCCGGAAGGCTTGTCGACCTCGGGGAACACGTCGTCGCCGAGCAGCAGCCGCTCGCGGACGGCCACGAAACCGATGCGCGTCCGTTCGCTCTCCAGGTCGTGGGCGAGCACGTCGCCGGTGTCCCAGCCCAGGCGCGTACGCCCGCAGGGGTGCAGATTGTGGCCGGCCACAGCCAGGCGTTCCAGGCCGATCGCCTGCTGGTCCGCATCGTCGCCGACGGGCGGCCGGGGGCGGGCCATCGCGATGGCCAGGTTCATCACGGCGTTGCGCAGCTCGGCCGCAAAGCCGGGGGCGTCAATGTCGCCCAGCAGCTCGACCGGGTCGCCGGCGCCGGAACTCGGGTATTCGACGCGGCCGAAGCCGTGCTGCTCGCCCGGGCCCATGTCACGCAGCCCCTCACGGACGAGGGCGCCGCGCAGCCGCCGCCCGACCGTGTCCGCCGCCTCGGGCAACGCGGCCAGGAAGCCGGGGACCAGCTCCGGGGCGTGAATGGCCAGGGCGGCCTCGGTGTGCGCGATGCGCTCCGGGCGCAGGGTCTTGTTCATGCGTGTGCCGCCATCGGGTTGGGGACGTGGGCCCAGAGGTCGTCGAGCGGGTCGGAGGCCAGCCGCATCGCGGTGGTGGCTTTGATCGGCAGGGGGTCGCGGAGCAGGTGCGGGACGTCCTCGCTGCCGGTGGCGCGGACGGCCCGGGCCACCATGCCCCACAGCCGGTCCGGGTCGGAGTTCCGCGTGCGGGTGAGCATGGCGATCAGCTCGGCCGCGACGGTGCCGAACGCGGCCGCCGCCAGTTTCGTCCGCAGCTCGGCCGGGTCGTCGCTGGGCAGGTCACCCAGCAGCGCGGGCGGTTCGATCCCGGAGGCGCGGAGCCGAGCGGCGCTGACCCGTACGCCGCCCAGGTCGCGGTAGAGGATGCGGGTGGGCCGGCCGTCCTCCAGCACGACCAGCGCGTTCTGCCCGTGCGCCTCGAGCGCCACGCCGCGGGCCAGCACCCGGGTGATCGGCCCGAAGAACAAATCACAAAACCTTTCCCACCACCCGTACGGGTCATCGAGGCGCACCGGCAGCGCGGCCAGCGCAGCCAGGGGGACGGCCAGCTCGCCCGGCTTGAGCTGCGGCGCCTCGCGGATCACATGGGCCAGGTGGCGCTGCGGCACACCGTCGACGATCACCGCGCCGGCGGCGATCTCGGCCAGGATCTCGATCGGCAGGTCCGCGGTGAGCCGCCGCAGCAGCCGCGACAGGACGGGCCCGTTGTGCACGGCGGCGGGGGAGACCGTCCGGACGGCGCTGGTCATCTGCACGTCCACCGCCGTCTTGATGTGCGGGCCACCGTCCACGGGCGCGACGGTACGAAGTGACATCAACGGCCGTACGGGATCCGACTCGCCGTCCGGAACCAGCCAGGGATAGTCGGCCGCGAGCCGCGCGGCCTGCCAGGGGTGGGCGAACAGGATCGGCGCGGCCGTGCCGTACCAGCGGTCCCGCGGCACACGCAGGCGCTGCAGCCGGATGACGGGGGAGTGCTCGGGCGCGTACGCGAGAACGTCGGCCACACTCATGCCGCCCCGGGTGCGGCAACAGGGGTGCAGCGGGTGGCCGTCGGTGACCAGCTGCTCGATCCGCCCGAGCGCGTCCGGGTCGCCAGGCTCGGGCAGCTGCTGATCGTGGCGGGCAGCCCGAGCGAGCGCCATGTTGGCGACGCTGTTGTCGATTTCTTCAGCCAGGGGCACGTCACCCCAGAGCAGCCGTACGAGTTCCCCGGGGTCCACAACCGACCGGGTCACCCCGCCGGCATCGCCGTCGCCCCCGGTCTTGGTCGCGTCGCTGAAGTCGGTTGCGCTTGCACGACGATTTGCGCCGCCGGTCATGGTGACGGCCGCATAGCCGGCGTCCGCCGCGTTGCCGCGCTGGGTCGTGCTGCTGGTGTTCGCCGCGTCGGCCGCGTGTGGGGCGTCGCTCGAGTTGGTTGTGCTCGCGCCATGATCTGCGGGGCCGGTGTTGGTGGTGGCCGCGCTGTTGAGTGCCGCGTAGCCGGCGTCCGTCGCGTTGCCGGGCTGGGTCGCGCTGCTGGTGTTTGCTGCGTCGGCGGCGTCGGTGAGGCTCGCTGTGCTGCCGGCGGCATCCTCCCCGCCCAAGCCTGCACCGAGCCGACCCGCCGCGTTGCCGGCCGCATTTTTCCTGCCCCCGGCTGCGCCGAGTCGATACGCCGCGCTGGCGGCGGAATCCTGCCTAGTCAAGCCTGCGTCGAGTCGATCCGCCGGGGTGCTGGCGGAGACCTCCGAGCCCGAGGCTGCGCCGAGCCGATCCGTCGGGGTGGCGGTGAAGTCCTCCGAGCCTGAGCCTGCGCCGAGCTCATTTGCCGCGTTGTCGGGCGAGCTCATTATCGACGTCGCGAGGCCTGGATCTACAACGGCGAACGGGCGGGCGGCCCTGATGGGGTAGCGCACCGAGACCAGGCCTGAACCCTGAGCGGGCGCGAAGGTGGCCTCACCCGAGCGGCGGGAGATCAGGCCGGGGAGCGGTTCGCGGTCGAGGGCGCCTAGCAGGCGGGCGAGGACGGCCGCCCGGGCGCCGGCCAGCTCGGCGTCGTAGCGCGCGACCAGCTCGGGGCGGAGGACGGCAAGCTCCTCCCGCGTCCGAAGGGGACCGGCGGTGTGCCGGTGCGGCGGGGCGCTTCCAGAGGATCGCGGCACGGCGTCAATTCTCCGCACCCCAGCGACAAGATCTCTCCGGGGCGGCCCAGCGTGAGCGAGAACGCAGTAACCAATGAAACATCCTAGGATGCAGTAGCGGCTGTGCGCCTGAACACCGGCGCACCAAACCAAGCTGAAAACCCAAACCAAAAGGAATCAACGACACCCAACTATTTGGTTTCGAAGCTCGGCGCCATCGCAGTCGGCGCGTGCCTCGGCGCGGCAAGGATCGGGAACGCGTCGACCTGCCGATGGCAATGACGACTCGAGTCGCCACGAAGCTGTAAGTCACCACGAGGCACTGAGGCAACTTGAACCGCCGAAGACCGCCGAAGACCGCCGAAGACCGCCGAGACGGCCGACGCGGCCGACGCCCTAGAGAATGTAGTGACGCCCCAAGGCGACCGCGCTAAGCGACGTCCGACGCCCATTGATGTGGTGACGCTTACGGCGGCCGCGCGCAGAGCGTCATCCCACATGCGGGAGGCGGTGCGACCGCCAGCGCCTCCCGCATGTGGACATCGGATGCTTGAGTGGAGCCGTGCACTTGGGAGAACTCGCTGGGCCGACTGTGACTCGGCGGCCAGTCTTAACTGTGTCCGGGCGGCTGGCTGTGGTCCTGGCGGCGGCCGCCTCACTGGCCGGGGCGTGCGGCGACGCCGAGACCGAGCCCCAGCGGCACATCTCAGTCTGTGTTCCGGTTACTTCCGAACGGCCGTCCGGCGCGGCGGGACGGGTCGAGATCCGCGACTCCAGCACGGTGCTGGCGTCGGCCTCGATCGGCGCGGGTGAGTCCTTCACGGCCGAGGTGCCCGCGGGCTCCGCTGTCGACGTCTATGTCGACGGTGTGCTGCTCGGTGGCAGCCCGGAGGGCACCGGCGACGTCTCCCTGAACTGCCCTTCCTCCTCCTAGCTTTTTGGGCGGCGCGAGCACCCAGCGCAGGGTGTCCGGCAGGAGGACGCCGGCGTGGTTGGGGTTGTGGCCTCCGTCGCCGAGGACGAGACGGAAGTCGTAGCCGGCCTCGGCCAGGGCGGCGGCGACGCGCAGGTTGCTCGACAGCCAGTTGTCTTCGGGCTCGTTCCACTGCAGGTCGCGGTGGCCGGCCTGCAGGAAGATTCGCAGGGGCTTGCGGGGGACGTTCGGGATCAGCTCGGGGTAGGGGTTTCCGCCGTGTATCTGATGGCTCGCTGGAATTGTCGGGGCGGTGCCAGGCGACGGTGAAGGCGCCGTTCCCGCCGCTGCTGCCGCCGCAGACGGCCCACCGGTCGGGGTCGTCGGTGATCGCCCAGCGCCGGGTGACCTGCGGGATGATCTCGGTCAGCAGGAAGGTGGCCAGCCGGTCGTAGAAGGCGTCGTACTCGATGTTGCGGTTCTCCGGGCGCGGGCCCGCAAGGACGCCGGGGTCGACGAACAGGCCGATGGTGTTGAGGATGTCGCCGCCGTGGTTCAGGTTGTCGAGGACGATCGCGCCCCGGACCTCGCCTTCGGGGTCGAGGTACCACTTCCCGTCCAGGAAGACGATCAGCGACGCGGGCTGCGATAGGTCGCACCGGGCCGGTAGGTGGACCCAGAACCTGCGGAGGCGCCCGGGCAGACAGTGCTGTGTTTCCAGGTGAATGCGTCGGGCACCCCGGGCCGTCGCACGGAGTCGGGTCCGTGGGCGTACCGGACGTCGGTCTGGTCGACGGCGAGCGGGCGGAACGGCACCAAGGCGGTCACGCCCGACAGGTTAGGCGCCGACTCAGGCGCTCCGGCGTTCGGCTCGTTGCCGCACGAGTTCTTCCACCGCGCTGGGCAGGGTGGTTTCGAAGTCGATCAGCTTCGCCCAAGTGGGGGTGATGACGATGCGAACCATGCCGTCGTACAGGGAGCGGACCTCGGCTTCCCACTCGACGCGTTGTGCGGGGGTCATCTCGTACGTGCCGTTCATCTGCAGGTATTCGTCGGGGATGCCGTCGACGTCGTCGAGTTCGGCCCGGCCGCGCAGGAGCAGGATCTTGGGTGGGTGGACCTCGGTGTCGATGGTGAGGGCTACGGCCGGGTTGCGGCGCAGGGCGGGCAGTTTCGGGGCGTTCCGGGTGGTGCACAGGACGATTTCTGTGCCGTTCCAGGTGAAGGCGATCGGAATGGTGCGCGGGGTGCCGTCCTGGGCGACGTAGGCCAGGCGGGTGATGTCGTGGGCGAGCAGTTCGCGGCTGGTCGGGTGGTCGAGGATGTCGGGGAGCTGGTTCATGCTGCGGGGACGGAGCCGGCCGGGCGTTCTCGACATCACCTCCACAGGTAATTCGGTTGCGGAGGCGGCGTTGGCCGGGCATCGTGGTCGGCGGACCTGTTGCCGATGTCTGGGAGTGCCTTTCTCCATGTGATAGCGACCCGACCTTCGTGAATCGCCCCGCCTGTTCCGCAGCGGCGCGTCCCTGTCGGTTTCTCGCTCGTGGAGGGCTCCTTGTTAAAGGCTGTCAATCTCAGTTGTACGCATGACGGTGACCCCTTGTTCGCCGGGTTCGACCTGGTCGTCGGGGACGGGGACCGGATCGGGATCGTCGGGCCCAACGGCGCCGGCAAGTCGACTTTGTTGCGGGTGCTGGCCGGTGAGTTGAAGCCGCAGGCCGGCAGCGTCACGTACGGGCCGGAAAGTCGGATCGGGTACGTGGCTCAGCAGATGCCTGACCCGGAGGGCACGGTCGGCGAGTTCCTGACCGCCGGGCTGGGCGAGCTGGCCGAGGTCACGCGCAGCCTGCGGCGTCTTGAGGCGCGCCTGGCCGACGGCGAGGACGTGCTGGACGAGTTCGGCGTACAGCAGGAGCGGTGGACGGCTCTGGAGGGCTGGTCGGCCGAGGCGCGGATCGCGGAGATCCGGCAGCGCCTGGACATCGCGCACTTGCCTGACGATCTGACGTTGCGGCAGGTCAGCGGCGGCGAGCAGGCGCGGCTGCTGCTGGCGCGGGCTTTGCTGGACGAGCCGGATGTTGTGTTGCTCGATGAGCCGACCAACCACCTGGATGCCGAGGGTGTGGCCTGGTTGCAGGGATGGCTTCACGCGTACGCGGGTGGGGTTCTGACCGTCAGTCATGACCGCGCGTTTCTGGATGCCGTGGTGTCGCGGGTGCTGGAGCTGGACGGCATCGACACCGAGGTGCAGGACTATCCGGGTGGCGGTTACACGGCGTACCGGGCGGAGAAGCAGCGCCGGTGGGAGCGGCTGCTGCTGGATTTCGAGGCGCAGGAGAAGGACCGCCGCCGGTGGGAGGCGGACATCGAGCGGACGAAGGAGTATTCGCGCGGTGTCGAGAACGCCTCCGGGCTGGGGGTGGCCGGTCCGCACCTGCGGCGGGTGGCCCGGTTGGTGGCGCGCAAGGCGAAGGTGCGGGAGCGGCGGCTGCGCCGGCAGATGGAGTCGGTGAAGTGGATCGCCGAGCCCCGCACACGACCGCCGTTGACTTTGGCTTTCCCGGCCGATCAGGCGGATCCGGGTGAGGTGGTGCTGAAGGCGCGCGGCCTCACCCGGAAGGCCGGCGATCGCGTGCTGCTCGACGGAGTCGACGTCGAGGTGCGGCGAGGTGACCGCATCCTGATCACCGGGCGTAACGGGGCCGGGAAGACGACGTTGCTGCGGGCGCTCGAGAGTGACGACACCGCCGTGCTGCCGCAGACGACCGACGGGCTGCGCTCGAAGGTCACGGTGATGGAGTTCTTCCGGTCGCGGGTGCCGGTGTATCCGGACGACGCGGAGAAGCTTCTGGCCGGGCACCAGTTCGGGCCGGACCAGTGGGACGCGCGGATGAGCAGCCTGTCGGCGGGGGAGTTGCGCCGGTTGCTGCTGGCCGTGCTGGTGAATTCGCCGGCGCGGGTGCTGCTGCTGGACGAGCCGACGAACTTCCTCGACCTGGACGCCCTGGACGTGATCGAGGAGGCGTTGCGCCGGTACAAGGGGACGCTGCTGGTGGTGACCCACGACCGGTACTTCGCGGAGTCGGTCGGGTTCGGGCGGCGCTGGCATGTCGCGGACGGCGCGGTGATCGAAAGCTGACACCATGGGGCCATGCAGCTGGTGCCGAGGCAGGGTGGGGAGCTGGCGGCCGGTGGCCCGGCCGAGCAGTTCACCGAGATGTGGCTGGCCAACCGGCGGCTGTCGGAGCACACCCGGGCGGCGTACCGGCGGGATGTGGCGGTGTGGCTGGCCTGGTGCGCGGAGCGCGAGGTTGATCCCCTGCGGGTGTCTTTTCTGGACGTGAACGCGTACGCCCGGGGTCTGGAATCGCAAAATCTGGCGCCGGCCACGGTGGCCCGCAAGTTGTCGGGGTTGTCGAGTTGGTACGACTTCCTGGTGAAGGTGCGGGCGATCGACGCCAATCCGGTGGCGGGCGCGGACCGGCCGTATGTGTCGCGGGATCATTCGGCGACGCTGGGGTTGTCGCCGGAGGAGGTCGACGCGCTGCTCGAGCGGGCGCGGGAGGCGGGACTGCGGCATCACGCGGTGATGACCATCCTGGCCGATCTGGGTCTGCGGGTGGGTGAGCTGGTCGGCCTGGATCTGGCCGACCTGGGCTGGGAGCGCGGGCACCGTACGGTCCGGTTCGTCGGCAAGGGCGGCAAGCAGCGCCGCCGTGCGCTGACGCCGGGAGCCTCGGCCGCGTTGGACGCCTATCTGGCCGAACGCGGGGACGAGGACGGCCCGATGTTCCTCACCTCGACCGGGGGACGGCTGGACCGGCATGCCGTGTTCCGGCTGATGCGCCGCCTGGCCGTCGAGGCCGGCATCCCCGAGGCGGACCGGTTGTCGCCGCACTCGCTGCGGCACGCGTTCGCCACGACAGCCCGCGCCGAGGGCATCCCCCTGGAGGACGTCCAGGACGCGATGGGGCACGCCGACCCGCGGACGACCCGCCGCTACGACCGCGACCGGATGAACCTGGACCGTGATCCCGCCTACATGATCGCCGCGGCGCGTGCCCGCCGCGCCGGGGGATGACAACGCCGCCTATGCTCGTCCGCGGTAAAAAGCGGATCAAAGAGGCGGTCGGGGTTTGAACATCTTCGAAGCGGTGCTGCTGGGCGCCGTTGAGGGCTTTACCGAGTTCCTGCCCGTGTCGAGCACCGGCCACCTGACGATTCTCGAGAAGTTGCTGGGCTACCGGATCGACGATCCGGCCATCACGGCGTTCACGGTGATCATCCAGTCCGGTGCGGTGCTGGCGACGATCATCTTCCTGCGCAAGGACATCGCCCGGGTGGTTCCGGCGTTCCTGGCCGGGTTGTTCAACAAGGCCAAGCGCGACAACCCGGACTTCCGGTTCGGGTGGGCGGTGCTGCTGGGCGCGATCCCGATCGTGATCGTGGCGTTGTTGTTCAAGGATCAGGTGGAGACGACGCTGCGCAGCCTGTGGTTCGTGGCCGGGGCGTTGATCCTGTGGTCGGGGGTGATGGCGTTCGCCGATCACGCGGCCACCCAGGTGCGCCACGAGGACGACGTGACCTGGAAGGACTCGCTGATCATCGGTACGGTCCAGTGCCTGGCGCTGATCCCCGGTGTGTCGCGCTCGGGTGCGACCATGTCGGCCGGTCTGCTGCGCGACTTCGACCGGGTGACGGTGACGAAGCTGTCGTTCTTCCTGTCGATCCCGGCGCTGCTGGGCGCCTCGATCCTGCAGGGCTACGAGGAGGCCGGGAACATCTCGGCCGGTGTGGGCTGGGCGAACACGCTGATCGCGACCGCGGTGAGTTTCGTGGTGGCCTACTTCTCGGTGAACTGGCTGCTCAAGTTCATCTCGCGGCACTCGTACAGCATCTTCATCTACTACCGGGTGGCGCTCGGCGTGATCCTGATGGTGCTGCTGGCCACCGGCACCATCGACGCGAAGTGACCGCGCCGGGCGAGAGGGCCCTCGCGTACGTGCGGGAACTGTTCCCCGAGGCCGGCCCGGCACTCCAAGCGCCGATCACGGTGAACTTCCACCCGGACCGGTTGCTGGCCGACGGCCGCACGGTCGCCGAGCACCTGGCGGCCGAGGGCGTCTACCGGTCGCAGTTCGAGACCCGCATCTCCAACGGGGGTCTGACCGCGTACGCCGGTGGGGATCGAGACCGGTGGGAGCAGCGCATGTTCCCCGGCGTGTACGACGGTGACGCGGGCCGGCCGATCTACGGGGCGCTGAACCTGGCCGGCTATCCCGACGGCGCGTCGCCGCGGTTCGGCAGCAGTCATCTGGTGCTGGCCTCGCACGTGGCGGAGCGGGCCACGTTCAGTCACGGCGACAGCTTCACCGAACCTACCGTGTTCGGGACGGCGGCCACGTTCGGTGCGGTGTGGGCGGCCCTGCTCGACGAGGTGTCACGGACCGGCAGCGCGCTGAACCTGCCGGCCGCGTCACCCGCCGAGTGGATCGAGGCGCTGGCCACCCCGCGCACCGAGGCGGGCCGGGCGATGGACCACTACGTCGAAGCCCAGATCCACGGCGGGGTCACGCTGAGCGAGGATGTGACGGCCGTCGTGGCCGACCCTTCCTTCCGCGGTACGGCGGTGGAGGCGCAGTTGCGGGGGCTGGGCCCGGAGCTGCGGTGGGCGCCCGGCTTCGAACTGCCCGCCGTCGACTTCCCCGCAGACCTCAAGGGCCCGGAAGTGCCGCCCCTGGCCCGGGCGGTGGCCGACCACTACGGCACCGAGGTCCTCGACGCCGCGCTGGTCGGCCGGGCCACCCACGAGCCGCACACCTGGGCCGCGTGGGGCACCCCGCCCGAGGTGCTGCAACTACTCAAGTACGTCTGGCACATCCTGGTGATCCGCGGCCGCTAGCCGGAAAGCCTCCCGGATGCTGTCCCCGTACGCGTCATCGGCCAGCGCACCCAGATGGGCCCGGCCCAGCGTGAAGTGCCGCCGCGCGCTGCCGTCGTCGCCGAGCCGCCAGTAGTCCTCGGCCAGGTTCAGGTGCAGCGACGGCAGCAGCGCGTCGCGGCCGCCCGGGTTGCCCCGCTCGACCGCCAGCTCATCGGTCAGCTCGTCGAAGAACGCGAGCGTTCGCAGGTCCCACGCGAGTTCGTCCTCGGCCGTCTCCTGCACGTCGGCCAGCGAGTGAGCGAGAAAGACCTTGGCGTACGGGTCCCCGCCGCCCTCGACGCCGGCAATCAGGCCTTCCAGCAGCGCCCTCGCCTCGGCCGGGCGGCCCTGCTCGCGCAGGGCCATGCCTTGGCGGATCAGCGCGTACGCCGGGGACTCCTCCACGTCAGGCGGTGAACCGGGTCCGGCGGCGCCGGGTCAGCGCGAACGCCAGCACACCGGCGGCCAGCAGCACGCCGCCGGCCACACCGGCCAGGACGGTGTTGGCGCCGGTGATCGGCAGGCCGCCGCCGTCGCCGCCACCCTGCCCGGGGGCGGGTGCTCCCGCCTCGGGCGTCTCGTCCACGTCGTCGCCGGGCTTGCCGGGCGGGGTCTGCACGGGCGAGGTGGCCGGTGTCGTCGGGGTGCCCTGGGCGCCGCCTTCGACCTCGACCGTCATGTCGGCGCTGGAGGTCCACGGCTGGCCGGCGGTCGGGGCGGAGGTGGGCGTGCCGCAGCAGTCGTCCTGCGGGGGCGTGGTCAGCTCGAGCGCGGGCTTGCCGGGCCGGGCCTCGGCGTCCGGGATCAGGACCCGGGCCACGTTGTCGGCGCTGGTGCCGGCCCACCAGGTGGTGCGGGCCAGGTACTGCCCGTTGCGGGCCTGGTCGTTGACCTTCAGGCTGCGCGGGTCGAGCCGGCGGTACGGGATCGAGCTGAGGTTCGCGTCGGGCAGGTCGCACACGACGCTGCCACCGTCCAACGGCCAGCAGTTGCGGTAGTCGAGCAGCCAGCGCAGGCCGGCCGGCTCGGCGTCGAACCGGACCAGGGCCCGCTCGGTGCGGCCGGGCCCGGCGTCGGAGATGGTGATCGGCGCCTCGATCAGGTTGCCGGGCTTCTCGGTGCTGCTGCCGCGCCACCGCACGATCAGGCGGACCTCGTCGACGGTGACCGTCGGGGTGGTGACCAGCGTGCCGATCCCGTCGCCGGTGACGGTGATCTTCACCTTGCCCGACTTGCCGGCGGCGACGCCCTGGGTGGCCTGCAGCAGGATCGGCGGCAGGGCGTACCCGTGGGCCTTGTCGATCGTGCCGATCTCGCAGCCGACCGGCCCGGCGGTGGTGCCGCACACGTTGGGCACGGCGACCGTGCCGAGCCCCTTGATCCCGCTCGCGTCCAGGATGATCCGCACGTTGGTGATGCGGTCCGGTGCGACGTTCGTCGTACGCAGCACGACCGGCAGGAAAGTGCCGGTGTTGGAGAAGCCGAGGTCGGGCGCGGACAGGCTGTACTTGGCGACGGGCGCGGCGGCCTGGGCCGGTGCCGGGACGAGGGCGGCGGTGGCGGCGACGGCGGCCGCGGCAGTGATCAGGCGGAGCACGGGCGGCAGTGTATCGACGGGCGGCGCTGCCCGGCCATCGCCCTAAGGGGTGAGCCCGGTTTGCGGTGATCAACTACCGTCTGCGCCATGCCAGTTCCCGAGTACGTGACACGGATGCGCGAGCACATCGGACACGACCTGCTCCTGCTGCCCGGCGCCGGCGCGGTCGTCCGCGACGACCGGGGCCGCATCCTGCTGCTGCGCCGCTCCGACAACGGCCGGTGGTCCCTGCCGGCCGGCATGATCGAGCCCGGCGAGCAACCGGCCGAGGCGATCCTGCGCGAGATCACCGAGGAGACGGGCATCGTCGCCGAGATCGAGCGCCTGGCCGGCGTGGCCGTCCACGAGACGGAGTACCCGAACGGCGACAAGTGCTCGTACCTGGCCGTCTGGTTCCGCTGCCGCGCCGTCGGCGGCGAGCCCCGCCCGGACGGCGACGAGTCGCTGGACGTCGGCTGGTTCGCCGAGGACGAGCTGCCCCCGGTGGGCGGCCTGACCAAGCTGCGGATCGCCACCACCGCCGACCCCGAAGGCCCGGCCTGGTACGCCCAGCCCGGCGAGTCCCTGGAAGCCTTCGGCCGCCTGCACGGCTTGTGATGAGACGACTGTGGTGGGTCGCGGCGATGGCGGTGCTGGCCGGGTGTGCGAGCACGCCGGCGCCCGCGCCGGTGGAAGTGGAAGTGGCGACGCCGCGGACGGACGACACGCAGCGGCTGCGGGAGCGGGCCCGGGTGGTGCTGGCGAACTACGACAGGGCCGTGGGTGACGCCGGTCTCGTGGTGGTGGGGCGGCAGGATTCCCAGGTCGTCGGGGGCCTGGAGCCGGGCAACGAGCACCTGAAGCAGACGATCTCGGCGGGACGGTTCGAGGCGGCCGGTGCGCTGCCCGCGGCGCCGGCGGAGAAGGGCGATGTCGTGTGGTCCACCGGCCGGCGCCTGTCACTCCCGCTGCTTGCCGCGCCGGACGCGTTGCGCCTGCTGGCCACGGATGACGACTGCCCCGGCTGTGTGCCGGTCCCGGTGACCGGCGCCCGCTTCACGACCATGCGGGTGCCGACCACGCGCGGCCCGGCCACCGTGCCGGCGTGGGAGTTCGCGCTGAAGGACACCGAGCTGCGTGTCCTGCGGATGGCCCTCGACACCGGCCCCGAGGTGCGGGTGGACCCGCCGGCCGGCAACCCGGACGACATCCCCGACGGCGCCGTGGCCGAGGCGGCCGAGGTCGACGGCAAGCGGATCACCGTGACCCTCACCGGACCGCGGGAGGGCGCCGACCAGCCGTGCGGCGAGGACTACATCGCCGAGGCCGTCGAGTCGGACACGGCCGTGGCGGTGCTCGTGCGGATCATCCGCCACACCGGCCCGATCCCGACGGTCCCGCCGGGCACCGAGTTCGGGTGCACGATGGCCGGCCACCCGCGCACGGCCACGGTCACGCTGAAGAAGCCGCTGGACGGGCGCACCGTCCTGGAAGTGCAGCAGGGCCAACCCGTCGGCCTGCGTTAGGCGCGCGGCGGCAGCTTCCGTCCGTCCGGAAGGGTCCGGCCACTGAGCAGGGCGACCAGCGGGCCACTGTCGGCGGCCTCGATGCGGACGCCGGTCACGTCCACGCCGAACAGGGTGCCGTCGGCCAACTGGTCGAGGACGGCGACGACGGCCTCCGGCGGGGCGACCGGCGGCCGGTCGAGCGCGACCGTCACGTCCAGGGAGTGGATGACGGCGTGGTTGAGGGCGCCGGGCGCGCCGCCGACCGGTGGCTGCCACTCGTGCAGCACCGGCGACCGCAGCTGGCCGAGCAGGTCGTCCAGCGGCAGCGACGCGTCACGCGCGGCCACGGTGTCGGACAGCACGGCGAAGTCGCCGCGGGCGGCCGCCATCTCGGCGCCGAACTGCTCCGGGGTCAGCCGGGCCGGCATCGTCACGTGCGCGACGACGTGCCGGACGAGCCACTTCTCGCACAGCGAGGGCGCGTCCCACGTCGCGGCGGGCGCGGCGGCAAGCAGGTCGGCCAGGCCGAGGTAGGTCGAGGCAACCCAGGTCATGATCGGTCTCCCTGCGTCAGGCGGGCGAGGTGCTCGCCGAGTTTGTCGAGCGAGGTGAGGAACCCGGCCCGCGCCTCGGGTTCGCGCATCGCCGCTGGCACGTGCCGCTGGCGGATGACCACCAGGGTCCGGCCGTCGCCGAGGTCGTCGAGCGTGCTCACGGTGTGCAGGCCACTCGCCGGCTCTGTCCAGGCGAGCCGTTGCGGGGCGACGACCTCGGTGAACGTGGCGACCATCCGATAGGTGCCACGCGGGCCGACCATCAGCGTCTCGAAACGGCCGCCCGGCCGCAGCTCGACAACGATCCCTTCGACCGGGGTGCTCATGCCCCGCGGACCCCAGAAGTGCGCGAGCTCGGCCGGCTCGGTGAGGCAGCGCCACACCAGCTCGCGCGGCGCCCGGAACTCCCGCTCGTAGACGAGTTCGTCGTCGTTCACCGGCCCTCACCGTCCTGCAGGTGAGCCAGACGCGCCTCGAGCTGGTCCATCCGCTCGGCCCACACCCGCCGGCTCTGCTCGATCCACGAGGCGGCGGCCTCCAACCGGCCCGGTTCCAGCCGGCACGGCCGGGTCTGCCGGTGCCGGCCCCGGCTGACCAGCCCGGACCGTTCGAGCACCTGAATGTGCTGCGACACGGCCTGCATGCTCATGTCATAGCGCTCCGCAAGCTCTTTGACCGTCGCCTCGCCCGCACTGAGCCGGGCCACGATGTCGCGCCGCGTGCGATCGCCGAGCGCCATGAACAGTGCGTCGAGCTGTTCCGCTTCCAAAGTGCCGTTCACACCGTTACTCAAGCACTTGCTTTATCAAGCGTCAACTTGAGTAAGCAATTCAGCCGAGTACGACTCGGCCGTCGCCCGGCTGACCGGAGTTGGTGCAGACGTCGGCGGGCGTGTGGCGGATCCCCGGCGCCTGACGCTCTAACGACGCCGGGCGAGCACCAGCGTCGTGTGGATCACGACAGGTACTTCTTCGTCGAGCAGCGAGGACAGGGCCGCCAGCAGGTTGTCGCGCACCGGCTGCGGCAGCACCCGGACCTGGGATCTGGTGCTGGTCAGGCCCACGTAGTCCGCCTTCGGCATGGTCCACCGGCGCTGGTAGTGGCGGCTGGTGAGGTCCTCGAACTCCGCGGCGGCGGACAACTCGTCGCCGGGCCACCGCTGCCGGACCTGGTCAGCCGCTACCGGCTCGTCGTTGACGACGACCGACGGAGCGTGCCGCGCGACCGTCTCCAGCAGGCTCGTCCGCAGGGCGGGGTCGGCGATCCGCTCGGTGTTCCAGAACAGCGCCAGCGTCGCACCGCCGTCCAGGGCGTCCGCGGCCAGCGACCAGCGGGTCGCGGGGGCCGTCCAGTGCCAGGCCTCGGCGCTGAACAACAGCCCGAACCGTTCCGCCGGCCGGAAATCCTCGAAGCTGCTCCGCACGATGTGGACGTCGGGGAACCGGGCCACCCGGCGGGCGAGGACGTCGGCCATGGCGTCGTCCGGTTCCACGGCCACGACCGGCACCCCACGGGCGGCGAACTGCTCGGTGGCCCGGCCCGTGCCCGCCCCGACCTCCACGGCGCGCGGGCCGGGCCGGCTGTATGCGAGCACGTCGTCGAACAAGGCCGCCGGGTACGCCGGGCGGACCCGGTCGTAGTCGTCGGCGACCTGCCCGAAGACGCGGCTGGGATCGGTCACAGGCCCAGCGCCGCCCGCACGAGGGCCAGGGCCGTCTCGGGTGGCACGCCCAGGGCCAGAGCTTTCTCCGCGTACGCGACGGCGGCCTTCTGCGCCTGGGCCGAGGTGCCGGCGGCGCGGGCGGTCACCACCGTCCCCAGCCGGCCCCGGGTCTCCACGAGGCCGGCCAGTTCCAGTTCGCGGTAGGCGCGCGCCACCGTGTTGGCCGCCAGCCCCAGTTCGGCCGCCAACGCCCGTACCGGAGGAAGCTTTTGACCTGCCGCCAGCTCACCGGAGGAGGCGAGGGCGGCGATGCGCAGCCGCACCTGCTCGTACGGCGGGGTGGGCGACGCCGGGTCGATGGTGATGTCCATCAGAGCAGTCTGGGGGGTGTGTTGCCGACGGCGGTGATGGCGCGGCGGATCGGGACGAGGGCGAGCAGGATGCCGCCGACGACGAAGAACACGACCAGCGAGATGATGCCGAGCCGGTAGCTGTCGGTGAGCTGGAAGATCAGGCCGAACAGCAGCGGCCCGAGCCAGCTGGTCCCCTTGTCGCTGATCTCGTAGAAGCCGTAGTACTCGCCCTCCTTGCCCTGCGGGATGAGCTGGGAGAACAGGCTGCGGCTGAGGGCCTGGCTGCCGCCGAGCACGATGCCGATGCCCGCGCCGAGCAGCATGAACGGCAGCGGCTGACCGGCCGGCAGCCAGTACGCGGCCACGATGACGACCAGCCACAGCGCCAGGCTGAACAGCACCGTCTTGCGGGCGCCGATCCGGTTGGCCAGGGCGCCCAGGGCCAGCGCGCCGCCGAAGGCCAGGAACTGCACGATCAGGATGGTCACGATCAGCGTGGACTGCTCGAGATCCAGTTCCTCGCTGCCGAACTGGGCGGCCAGCGCGATGACGGTCTGGATGCCGTCGTTGTAGATCAGATACGCCAGCAGGAAGAACAAGGTCAGGGGGTACGCCTTGAGGCTGCGCAGCGTGTGACCGAGCTGCTTGAAGCCGTCGGTCAGCACGTTCCCGCGGGTCGTGGCGGCCCCGGCGGCCGGGTGTTCCTTGAGCCAGCGCAGCGGGATCAGCGTGAACACGGCCCACCACACGCCGGCGCTGACGATGCAGAACCGGGCGATGTCCAGGGTGCGCTGATCGTCACCGTCGATCGACAGCAGCATCACCGCGACCAGGTTCGCCGCCAGCAGCAGCCCGCCGCCCAGATAACCCAGCGCCCAGCCGCGCGAGGACACCTTGTCGCGTTCGTCGGGGCCGGCCAGTTGCGGCAGGAACGAGTTGTAGACGACCACGGCCGCGCCGAACGCGATGTTGGCGACCAGGAACAGCAGCCCGCCGAGCAGGTAGCGGTCGCCGGTCACGAACACCATGGCGATGGTGGCCCCGGCGCCGAGGAAGGCCGCCCCGGCCAGCAGCGGCTTCTTGCGCGGGGCGCGGTCGGCGATCGCCCCCATGACCGGCAGCACGAACACCGTGAGAAGGACCGACAGCGACACCACGTACGGGTAGAAGGAGCCGGCGGCGACGGTGATCCCGAACGGGTGGACCCGGCCGGTGCAGTCGTCGGTGCCCAGCGGGCAGCCGGCCGCGATCTCGGTGACCGTCGTGAGGAACGGGCCCAGGAAGACGGTCAGGACGGTGGTGGAGAAGGCCGAGTTGGCCCAGTCGTAGAAGTACCAGCCGGTGCGTTCCCGGCGGGCGGGCGCGGCGGTCAGGTCGGTGCCGGGTGCGGCCATGGGGTTCGGCTCCAGGTGTCGATCGTCAGCGCCGAAACTATGCCACCCCCGCGCGAGCGAAGGGGAGAGGCCGCGTACCTAGTTTTCGCTCCACCACTTGGCGAGGGTGCTGGTGGCGGGGTCGTCGGACTCGGCCAGTGCGGCCCACGGGTCCTGCGCCTCGGACAGGTCGACGCCGGCGTACTCGGCCAGCTCCTCCGGGCGTACGGGATCGGGGGTGTCGTCGAGGGCGGCGGCGTGCACGACGCCGAGGCTGCCGGTGTCGATCCACGGGAAGCCGTCGACGGGTTCGGGCAGCTCGCCGACGTCGACGGTCGGCGGGAACACGTCGACCGGGTCCTCGGCCGCCACGACGTCGGTGAGCGCCGAGTGGTCGTCGACGAGCGGTTCCTCGTACGGGGTGTCCTCGTGGTGCTCGAGCTGCGGCTGCCACGGCTGGTCGTCGTCGAAGTGGTGCTCCTCCACCGCGGGCAGCTCGAAGTCGTCGTGGTGCTCGGCGTGCGACTCCTCGAAGATCGGGAAGTCGTCCTCGTGGTGGTCGCCGAAGTCGTGATGATGGTCGGTCATCGGTCCTCCTCGTGCGGCACGGGCGTCAGCGCCCGCGCCTTGGACAGTGCCGCGTCGGCGGCGCGCAGCTTCGCGCGTACCCCGTCGAGTTCCTGCTGTGCGGCGGCGCGGCGTTTGCTGCGGCCGGCCGCGTCCTCGGCGGCGGCCGCGTCGATCTCGGCGATGTGGGCGTCCAGGTCCTTCAGGCGTTTCTCGACGGCGTCGTCGACGGCCACGCTGAGCGCGTACTGCAGGTCGGTGAAGCGGTTGGCGATCTCGTCGGCCAGGGCGGCGCGGGCCTCGCCGAGCACGTCGCGCAGCCAGATGCGGGCCTGCTGCCGGTCGGTCTGCACCCGCCGCCGGTACAGCACGTACCCGCCGGCGGCCAGGCCCAGTCCGATGCCGGCCACCGGGATCAGCAGCCCGCCGCCGACGGCCAGCACCGACGCGCCGAGCATGGCGCCGCGCCCGGCCATGAACGCGATGCCGCCGGCCGACAGGGCGATGAGCAGGTTGTCGGCCGAGCCGTCGCGGGGCGGGGCGGCGTCCATGGCGTGGCGCAGGGTCGCGTTGAGCCGGCCCAGCATCTCGGCCCGCTCCGAGTCGTCGAACACCGAGGCCAGCACCTTCTCGCCGACCTGGGCGAACGTCTCTTCCAGCCGCTCGGACAGCTGCACGGCCACGGCCTGCAGCTCGGCGTCCAGCTGTTCCGGCAGCTTCGCCAGGGCCTCCCCGCGCCCGCTGTCGATCTTCTCGGAGAACTCCTGCTGGACGGCGGCGATGCGGGTGCGCAGCTGGCCGACGGTCTCGACCCGGGCCCGCTGGGTCTCGGTGCTCAGCAGCAGCGTCCACTGCCGCGACTCGGTGCGTTTGCGGGCGGCCAGGGCCGCTCTTTCCGCGCGGAGCTGCGCTGTCCGTGCCGGGTCGGCCTCTATTGCCCGTACGCGGTCGTGCGCGGCCGCCTCGAGCCGGGCCAGCTCGTTGCGGCCGGCCCGAAGCACGTTGGCCAGCTGCAACTGGTGCCCGCGGCCGGCCAGTTCGACCAGCGCGTGCTGCAGCTCGGCGATCTTGGAGGCGTCGACCAGGGCGGCCTGGTCGTCGGGCCCGGCCGCCACGGCCAGTTCGGCCAGGGTGGACGACACGGCGAACCAGGCGGCGTCGGCGAACCGCGGCGCGTGGGCCTGCAGCAGCGCCTTGTTGTCGTCGAGGATCCGCCGCCACCCCGGATACGCGTCGATCTTGGTGAGGGCGAACACGACGGCGTCGACCCGCTCGCTGGCCGCGACCAGGAAGTCGAGCTCGGGCCTGGACAGCGGCGCCGACGCGTCGGCCACGAACATCAGCGCGGTCGCCCGTTCCACCGCGGCCAGGGCCACCGCGGTGTGGGCCGGGTCGAGGCCGCCGACGCCGGGGGTGTCGAGCAGGCTGACGTAGCGCAGCAGGGGCGCCGGGTGGCTGACCTCGATGCGCCGGGCCCGTTGCTCGCCGGTGGCCCAGTCCCGCAGGCCGTCGATGGTGATCGGGTCGGCCGACCCGGGCAGCCACGCCTTCGCGCCGGGCTCACCGGGCACGAACTGCAGGTAGGTGGCGGTGGCGACGGCGGCGTCGACCGGGGACAGGCCGGGCACGCCGAGCAGCGCGTTGATCAGCGAGCTCTTGCCGCGCTTGGTCTCGCCGACGATGACCACCTGCGGGCGGGTCAGGCGCCGGCGGCGCAGCTCGGCCAGTTCCGCGCCCGCATCGGGGTCGTGAGTTCGTACGTACGCCAATGTGTCTTTGACTGTCCCGTCGAGCACCGGGGTCAGGTCGCTCATCGGTTCACCCGCAGCTGCTGGGACAGGATGTGGAAGCCGCGCTGGGCGATCTGCGCGACCCGGGACTGGGCGGGACCGGCCCCGGCCACGGCGTAGACCCGCCACCGGTTGGCCGCGGCCACCGCCGCTCGGGCCAGCTCGTCGGGGCTGGCCTCGGGCAGGCGCAGGATCCAGCGCGGATCCTCCGAGGTGGCCAGCCGGGTCAGCTCCTGCTCCCACTCCACCGGCATCTGCACCGAGCCGGTGGCCACCCGCTGCGCAGCGTCGAGCAGCCGCAGCCGGTGGTAGGCGGGATCGCGCAGCAACCGTTCCACGCCGTCGCGCAGCCGTTCCCGGTCGCCCTCGTCACGGGTGTGCCCGGCGAGGCGCTCGAGCCGCGACAGCGCCCAGCCGGCCTTGATCGCGTCGGAGCGCCAGCGGAACGTCTCTTGCAGGATGTTCTGCAGCCGCGGGAAACCGGAGGCGGCGACCAGGCGGCGCACCAGCTCCCCGGTCGAGATCGCCGGGTCGGCCGACAGCTGCGCGAGGGCGAAGCCGATCCCGTACAGGTCGAGCAGGGTCAGCAGTCTTTCGCGCTGCTCGGCGCTGACCGGGCCGGGCCGGGTGCGGAACAGATCGACCGACGCCAGCAGCAGCTTGATCTCGCCCGGGGGAAGCTCGGACAGGCGCTGCAGGGCGTCGCGGTCGGCGGCGGTCAGCCGACCCGACTCGCCCGTCTCGGCCAGCAGCCCGACGACGGGAACGACGTCGGACACCGTACGCGCGAGAAGGTGGGCTTGTTGCTCGGCCAGCGGGGCAGCCACCGGCCACGGATCGCCGGCCCCGCCGACCAGGGTGTCGGCCTTGCCGAACACGCCCAGCGCGTTGATCGGGCTCGACGCCAGCCGGGCCGACGCGTCCCGGAACGCCTCCAGCGCGCGCAGGTCGTCGGCCCGCACGGCCTGGGTGAACACGTAGACGACAGCCTCGGCCGCGGCGACCTCACCGGCCGAGTCGGCGTCGATGTCGGCGTCGAAGGGTGCGGTCGAGGTGCCGACGGCCTCCTCGGCGCGGGCGCTGACGATCGTGTCGGTCGAGGCCAGGCCGGGCGTGTCGACCACGGTCAGGTCGCGCAGCTTCTCACTCGTGAGCGTCACATCGACGTAAGCCACCCGGGACGCGGGCACGCCGAGCCGCTGCGGAATCATGCCGTCGTCGTCCAGCGGAAGGCTCCGCCGCTCCCCGTCCCGGCACACCACATCGATGCGGTCGGCCGGCCCGTACCGGAACCGGGTGACCACCCGCGTGCACTCGCCGACCGCCGTCGGCGCCACCCGGCGCCCGATCAACGCGTTGACGAGTGTCGACTTTCCGGCTTTCAGACGACCCGCGATCGCAACGCGTAGCGGCTCGCCGAGTCGATCGCGGATCTGTATGAGCTGGTGACCGGCCTCTTTCCCGACTCGGTCCACCATTTCGTCACAGAGCGTCGCTACGCTGGCGCTCAGCGGGCCGCTCACCACGACTCGTCAGCCGGGCACATCGTCGGCGAGAATGTGCTGACCACGGCGGGTGTCACGGCCGGCCCTCCCTGCGTTGTCGGGGCGGGCCGCCAAGGTCGCCCGCCGCACGGACAGCCTACGGACAGCGCACGAGCAGGGGATCCCGTGTTCGTGCCAGGGGAAGATTCGCTCGGGGGAGGGGGGTCAGGTGGCGGAAGCGCTGCGACAGGCCGCCGCCATGCTGCAACGCCCCGGTCTCGTCGTGCTCACCGGCCCGCCCGGCTGCGGCCGGAGCACGGCCCTGCGCGAGATCGCCGCGTCGGTGCCCGGCCCGGTGCACGCCGGCGGCGGGCTCGCGATGCTGCAGACCGTGCCCGCGCTGGCCCTGTCGCGGGCCGTGCGGGCCCGCCTGCCCGCCGACGACGTGCACCTGCTGGCCGAGGCGGTCCGCTCCCGCGTGCGCGGCGGCCTGCTGGTCCTCGACGACCTGCACTACGCCGACCCCGCCACTCTGGCCGCGCTGCCGCTGCTGGCCGCCCGCTGCCGCGTTCTCACTGCGGTCCGTACGCCGCACCGGTTGCCCGCCGCCGTCGTCGAAACACTGCAGGCTGCCGCCACCGCGTGGATAGAGATGCCGCCGCTGGACCGGGCGGCCGCGCTCGACCTGGCCCGCCGCACGGCCGGCAGCCTCGACGAAGCGACCCTTTCGGCGGTGGT
Organism: Paractinoplanes pyxinae; assembly: GCF_026626335.1. Classification (GTDB taxonomy): domain Bacteria; phylum Actinomycetota; class Actinomycetes; order Mycobacteriales; family Micromonosporaceae; genus Actinoplanes; species Actinoplanes pyxinae. The sequence continues at coordinate 33,453 of NZ_JAPNTZ010000015.1, forward strand.
GGACAGGGCGGGCGGCAATCCCCTGGCCATCACGGCGCTGACCCGTCAGGCCGCCGCCGGGCGGGCCGCTTCGAGTGCCGGGATCGACCAGGTGGCGTATGCGATTGCCACCGCGCTGGCTGATCTGCCTCGCCCGGCGCGTACGGCGCTGGCTGCGCTGGGTCTGCTCGGGCGTCCGGCTCCCGCGGCTCTGCTCGGACCCGGCGCGGCCGACCTGCTCGCGGCGGGCCTGGTGGCCCCGGCGTCTCTTCTGCTCGCCTCCGTGGCCGGCGCTGAACCGGCTTCGTGGCAGGGTGCGGCGTCCGGCGGTTTCGCCGATGCATCCAGCGCGGGCTCTCATCCTTCGCCGCAGGACGCTGGTTCGGGTGGTTTCACCGGTCCTTCGGGCGCGGACTTCAATCCCCCGGCGCAGGAGGCTGCTTCGGGCGGTTCCGTCTCGCCGACCGCCGGCGCGGGTCAACTGCACGAGAGCACCCGGTCCGCGTCGGGCGTTGCTTCGCCGGGCCGTGCGCGGGCGGGCGAAGACTTGCTGCTGCCGGTGTCGTCCTACGTGGCCGAGACGGCGGCGGGGCTGCTCGACGCGGCGGCTCGGGTCGAGTTGCACACGCGGCTGGCTGAGCTGACACCGCCGGCTGAGGCGGCGCGGCACCTCGCGGCGGCCGGGGATCTGGTGGGGGCGCATCGGCGGGCGTTGGTGGCGGCCGATCACGCGTCCGGCGGGGATCGGGCTGCGTTGCTGCTGTTCGCCTGTGAGCTGGACGTGCCGATCGACCCTCGAGTGCGGATCGCGGCGGCTGACGCGGCGCTCACCGCGGGTCGTCCGGCTTCGGCGGCTCGGGTGCTGCAGGCCGGTGAGCCGCTGGGGCCGGAAGCCGATGTGTTGCGCGGTGAGGCGCTGCTGCAGGCCGGTGACCCGGTGGGCGCTCGGGCCGCCGTTCGTGCGGTGCCGGATGCCGCCACCGGGCCGGTGCTGGCCGCGCGGGATCGGGTGCTGCTGCTGGCCGAGCTGGCCGCCGACCCGTCGGCCGCGCAGGATCTGGCGGACAAGGTCAGTGCCCGGCATCCGCAGCCGTCGCCGGGGGTGGCGGCAGCACTGGCGGCTGTGCAGGCCCACTTCCGGGCGCCGGGCTGGGATGTCGCGTTGGCCGCGGCTTCGCGCAGCGGCGACCCGCTGATCGCGCGGTGGTCGGCGTGGCTGCTCGTCGAGCAACTGGCCGCCGACGGCCGCCTGACCGACTCGGCCGACGCCGCCCTGGCCGCCGCGCGTGACAGCGCCGCCGACCTGGCCTACGGCTGGCAGACCCGCTTCACCGCCGCGGCCGACTGGGCGTTGGCTTTGCACGGCTCATTGCCCGGCGAGATCGTCGCCGCTTCGAACCCGTCCGTTTCGGGAGCAGGTTCGTCCGGCGGGGTCGGTGCGGCCGGGGCGCCTGACGACGCGACGCCGATGCGCGGTTCTTCGGGAGCGGCGGGGGCCGGCTCGGCTGAGGGCCCGACCGCATCGCGTAGGGCTGACCTCGTACTTGATAGGTCTTCTTCGAACGGTCCGGCTGTAGGTAGGTCTGCGAGTGAACCCCGCTCGGCTGTGGATTTGCTTCGGTGGGATGGGGCTGACGGCGTTTTGAAGCGCGCCTCCAATCTCACCGACCGGGCGCTTCCGGATGAGGCTCGGGGTTATGCGACGGCGGCGGCGGCGTTGATCGAGGCGGATACGGGGCTGTTGGGGGCGGCTCGGGCGCATCTGGACGCGGCGGGTACCGCGCATCCGGCCACGGCCTGGGTGGCTCAGGAGACGGCCTGGTTGGACGGGCAGCCGGAGCGGGCCTCGCAGAGTCCGGCGCCGGAGGCGAACGGGTTGCTGGCGGGGCTGCATGCGATCACGGCGCAGTGGGCGGCACACGATCTGGGGGAAGTTGCGGCGGCACCGGTTCCGGGCGGGCTTCCGGCCGCGGCCCGGCGTACGCTGACCGCCTGGGCCACCGGCACCGGCTTCACCGCCGCCGCGGAGAGCTGGCGGCCCGTCGCCCTGCGGGAACGCATCCGTTGCCTGATCGCCGCCGGGGTGACCGACACCGACGCGGCGCGGGCCGTGGCCGCGCTGCTGACCGCCGAGCAACTGGCCGACGCGGCCGGGCTGACCGTGCTGGCCGGCCGGGCCCGCCGCGGGTTGCGCCGCCATCACGTGCACCGCGACACCCGCAGCCCGCGCTCGGGTGACCAGCTGACCCGCCGTGAGACCGACGTCCTTCGGCTGGTCGCCGCCGGTGAACCGACCCGCCGGATAGCCGGCCAGCTCGGCATCTCGGCCGAGACGGTCGACACCCACATCCGCGCCGGCATGCGCAAGCTCGGCGCCCGGACCCGTACGGAAGCCGCCGCCCTGGCCTTCGCCACCCACCCATCAGAAACCGACACGAATGACATTTATGACACGCACAAGGATGGCCGGTGACCAGACAGCCCGACGCTCCTCGCCACGTCGTCGCCAATTACGGCGACGCCGACACCGTGATACGCCGCCTCACCCGGGACGGCTGGGTGGCCCGCGACGGGTTCGCCCTGCCCGATCCGGCGTGGGACGTGACGGGCAGCCGCCTGGTCCTGCACGGCCGGGTGGGTGACCCCGACACCCTGCAACTGGCTGTGCTGGCCGCCGCCCGCGGGGCCGGGATCGTCGCCGTGTGCGACGCCGAGTCGCAGCTGGGCCGGGCCCTGATCGACGATCTGGGCCGGTTGGGCCCGGTGAATCAGGGCATCGCCGAGCCGCCCGCCGGCGGGGACAACGCGGTGGCCGACCTGGTTCCCGAGCAGCGGGCCCTGCTCGACCGCCTGGCCGCCGGCGATACCATCGCGGCGGCCGCCGCCGCGGAGTTCCTTTCCCTGCGTACGGCCAACCGGCGCATCGCCGAGGCCCGGGCCATGTTCGGGGTCCGCACCACCCGCGAGGCCGTCCTGGCGTACCTGCGCCAGCGCGGAGCACCACCGCGCTCCCACTGACGCGACCGGCTCGGCCGCCAACGAGCCCGTCACGCCCCGCTCGACCACTGTTCGTGGGCAGTCACCAGGCGCCGCCACAGAGCGGCCCGCTCGGCGCCCGTCACATCGCCGAGCGTGAGCCCGAACAGATCACCCAAAGCAGCGAAGTACTCCGGCTGCGTCTGCAGGACCGTCCGGGTGACCGTTTCCCCGACCCTCGCCAGCGTCAGCCCCCGCAGCACATCAGCGCCCTTCTCGTCGCGCCGCTGCACGGTCGCCGTCCGCACGAAGCCGGAGTCGGCCGAGGTCGACAGATGCTCGTGCTTGGCCGCGAAGGCTTCCAGGGGTACGGCGCCGGGCCGCAGATCCATGCCGGCGAACCCGCCGCGGTCGTCGTGATCGAACCGCCACCCGCCACGCTCCGCTTCGGACGGCCGCAGACCGTACGTGAAGGGGCCCTGCCGATATTCACCCTCGGTCAGCGGGATCGGTTCGTACAGCGCGTCACCCAGCCCGACGTCAACCAGCCAGCGCCCGTCGACGGTGAGCGCCAGGTGGTCACCGCTCGCGCCGGTCAAAGGGCCGCCGCGGCGTTGCACCCCGCCGACGTGCCGGGTGACCCGGTAGCCGAGTGCTTCCAGTAGGAGTGCGAAGGCCCCGTTCAGGTGGAAGCAGTAGCCGCCACGGTCGCGCAGGATGCGAGCCACCGACTCGCCGGCGTCCACGGTGGTCGGGCGGCCGAGCCAAATCTCCAGGTTCTCGTACGGGATTCGCTCGACGTGCGCCCGGTGCAGGGCCCACAGCCCTTCCGCGCTGCGCTGGTGGCCAGCCAACTCTGTCAGGCCGAGCCGCCGCAGATACCCGTCCACATCGATCATCGGGTCACGCTATCGCCGGCCTGCTTGCCCGTTGGCTGGTTCGGCTCCGTCATCGGCGCACGACGCCGCCGGATGCTGTTCAGAGGCTCGCTTACCGGCGTGGGCTCAGGGTCGGCCTGCGCGGCGAGCTCGCGCCCCCAGCTGCGGCGCCGGTTGTCGGAGCGAGGTGGATGGACGGCGCGCCCAGGTCTGGCGCCGGGCGTCGGGTCGAGCTGAACGGGCACGCTCTCGGCTCTGGCTCCGGGCGTCGGGTGGGGCTGAAACGGGCGCGTTCCGAGTCGTCCTGGCCGGCGAGCTCGCGCTCCAGGCTTCGGCGCCCGGAGTTGGGTTGAGGTGGATGGACCCGCTCCCAAGTTTGGCTCGGGGCGTCGGGTGGCTCTGAAGGGGCGCGCTCCCGGCTCTGGCTCCGGGTGTCGGTGGAGCTGAATAGGCACGCTCCCGGCATCGGCTCCGAGTGTCGGGTCGAGCTGGACGGGTGCGCTCTCGGCTTTGGCTCCGGCGTCAGGTAGGGCTGAACGAACGCGCTCCCGGCTCTGGCTCCGGGTGTCGGGTTGAGCTGGACGGGCAGGCTCCCGGTGTCGGGCGTCGAGTCGGGCTGGAGCGACGCGCTCCCGGCTCTGGCGCCGGATGTCGGATTGAGCTGGATGGCCGCGCTCCAGGCGTGGTGGACCGGCTCCGCGGTTCAGCGGCCCGAACGCGGATTGGACGAGGTGCCTTTGTCGCCGTGCTGGACCAGCCCTCGCGGTGCGGACCCATGATCGGGTTCACCGTGGGTCCGGCTGCAAATCGCTGTCGGTTGATGCGGCGGGATGGTAGACAGCCCGGGTGGAAATGACATTGGGCTTCCCTGACCTGCTGCGGCTGATCGACGAACGAGCGGCGGCCTTCCGGGAAGTCGTCGCGTCGGCGCCCGACCTCGACGTGCAAGTGCCGACGTGCCCCGAGTGGACGCTGCGCGACCTGGCCCACCATCTGGGCGACGGCCGGTACGCCTGGGCGGCCACCGTCGCAGCCGGCCCCGACGCCGAAGCGAAAGCTCCTTCCAACGGCCCGCAAGCGCCCGAAGACCGGCAGGCCCTGGTGGAGTGGCTGGCCGCCGCAACGCGGGCGATGCTCGACGCCTTGCGCGCAGCCGGCCCGCACCGCGGCTGCTGGACGTGGTGGTCGGACTCCCAGTCCCCGCAGACCACCGGCGCGGTGGCCCGGCACCAGCTGCAAGAGGTAGCCGTACACACCTACGACGCCCAGCTGACCGCCGGCTCCGCCCAGCCCCTCCCGGCCGAGATCGCCCTCGACGGTGTGGAGGAGTTCCTGTTCACCTGCTGCACGACGACAGCCGCGTGGCCCCACGACCCCGCCACGATCGACTACCACACCACCGAGGGGCCGTCCTGGCGTCTCACGCTGTCAGCCCAGGGCGCCGAGGCGAGCCGGTTCGGCTCGGACGACGATCGCGCGGCCGTTGACGTTTCGGCGTCGGGCACCGCGAGCGACTTAGTCCTGCTCTTCTACGACCGCGTCGCCTTGGACGCGGTGAAGGTGGAAGGCGACTCGCGCATTTTCGACCAGCTCATCGCCTGGGATCCGAGTGAGTGACTGGGATCCGAGTGAGTGACCAGCGCACCCGCGACAAGCTGGCAAGCGCTACCGGCCCTACAGGTTGGCGTTCGTGCGAGTGATCCTGGTGCGGCACGCCATGCCGGAAGTCGACCCCGGAGTGCCGCCGCGGCTGTGGCACCTCGGCGCGGCGGGGGAGGCGGCGGCTCGGGCCCTCACCCCAGCCCTGCCGGCGGACGCCGTGCTGGTGGCCAGCACCGAACCGAAGGCGGCCGAAACCCTGCAGGCCGCGGCCCCCGGCCGGGCGGTGCTGCGGAATGCCGGCTTCGACGAGGTGCATCAACCCGCGGAGTGGCGCGACGACCACCGCGAGAGGGCGCGCGCCTACGTCGAGGGCACCAGCCACCCGGACTGGGAACCGCAGCCCGAGGTCGCCGCGCGCTTCACCGCGGCGATTGCCCGGCACGCCGGCGCCCGCCCGCTGGTGGTCGCGAGCCACGGCCTGGCCATCACCTGCTGGCTGGCCGCTCAGCAACTGCTGACGCAGCCGCCCGGCGTTTTCTGGGCCGCCCTGACCTTCCCCGACGTCATCGACCTCTCCCTGCCCACATGGGCACCCGGACCGTGACCGGCACGCCGCACGAACACCACACCTTCCGCAACCCGCCACCGGCCGAGCCGGCCGCCGTCCACGCCGCCCTGAACGCCGGTGACCTTTCGTCCGCGTTGGACGCGATGGTCGGCGCCGTCCTGCACGGTCACGGCGACCGGCGGGAACTGCAGGAGCTTTACCTCGGCCTGCTGGATCACGACGATCCGCAGGTGGGTGCGCTGGCCGCCACCTGCCTGGGGCACCTGGCCCGGGTGCACCGCAGCCTGGACGAGGAGCGGGTCGTGCCGGCCCTGCGCCGGGCGCGCAAGGTCGAGCACCTGCGCGCCACCGCGACGCACGCGCTGAGCGACATCGAGATCTTCCTGCACCCGCGCCGGGCCCGGTGGCGGGGCCGGCTGTGGCGGGCCACCCGGCCCTGGACGTGGTTCTGAACCCCTCAGCCGAAGGCCAGCAGCGCCCCCCGTTCGTCGAAGCGGGCCGTGCCGGCCCAGGCGATCTCCCACCGGTTGCCTTCGGGGTCGGCCACATAGCCCGAGCGGCCGCCCCACGGCCGGTCGACCGGATCAGCCACGGGCGTCGCGCCGGCGGCCACCGCGGCGGCGAAGGCCGAGTCGACCTGCTCGCGGGAGTCGACGTTGCAGGCCAGCGTCACCCCCGACCACGCACCCGGTGGACCGCCGGCCCCGGCCTCGGCGGCCAGCTCGTCCAGCGGGAACAGGGCGAGCAGCACGCCGCCGAGCAGAAACCCGGCCCACGTGTCCGCGCCGCCGGGTAACTCTGGCCAGCCCAGCGACCGGTAGAAGGTGCGCAGCGCGCCCATGTCGCGGGCGCCGAGGGTCACGACCGTCAGTCGTGCGGGTACGTCGGTCATGGCTGCGATCCTGCTCGGGGGGTACGACACTTTCGCGATGGACGTCTATTGGATCGGCGGGGGCAGCGGCGCCGGGAAGACCACGATCGCGCGGCGGCTGGCCGGGCGGCACGGCATGCGCGTGTACGACACCGACGCGGTCATGGGGGATCACGCCCGGCGCAGCGACTCGGCCACCAGTCCGCAGCTGGCCGCGTTCCTGGCGATGAGCATGGACGAACGGTGGCTGCGGCCGCCGCCGGTCATGCTCGAGACGTTCCACTGGTTCCGCGGCGAGGCGTTCGATCTGATCCTGGACGACCTGGCGGCGCTGCCCGACGGCCCACCCGTGATCGCCGAGGGGTTCCGCTTGCTGCCCGGACTCGTACCGGAACCGGCCCGAGCCGTCTGGCTGCTGCCCACACCGCAGTTCCGGCGCGCCGCGTTCGACCATCGCGGCAGCACCTGGCAGATCGCCGCCAAGACCAGCGACCCCGAGAAGGCCCTGGCCGGCCTGCTGGAACGCGACCGCCTGTTCACCGAGCGGCTGCGCGCCGACACCCGCGAGCGTGGCTTGAAGACCATCGACGTCGAACCCGGCCTGACCGAGGACGACCTCACCGCGCTCGTCGAGGAGGCGCTGTTCAGTCGGATCACGGACACCATGCGAAGGCCGTAGGCGCTAAGGTCTTCCCGCTATGCGTTTGACGTCACCCGGGCGGGGGCCGAAGTGACCGAAGCGGTGGGCCGTGCGTGGCCCCGGACCGCCCGTCTGGACGCCCCGCAGATCATCGACCGGATCGCCGACATCACCGGCGTCCGGCTCGTCCTGGAGGGCCCGGCGCCCGGCGGCGAGGTCGGTGCGGCCTTCGTGCGCTGGCCCGACGGGCGGCGCTCCGTGCTGACCGAGGGCCGGTCCCGCAGCGGCCCGCTGGTGGACAGGGCACGCCGCGCCGGAATCCCGACCGCCCGTCATGAGCTGGCCGCGCACGTGGACGGGGCACGCGTGATCGTCCAGCAGCGGCTTCCCGGGGCCCCGCCCGACGACGTGGACCTTCCCCTCGTACGCCAATTGGTTGCTCTGAATGACAGGCTGGCCGGGCTGCTGGCCGATGTGCCGGCGCCGAAACCCAGCGACCTCTATCTGCTCTCCGACGGCCCCGGGTTCTGCCTGCATCAGCCCTTGGCCGAGCACAGCGCCCGCTCGGCCGAACTGCTGGAGCGCATCCACGCCGTCGGCGCCGCGAACGGCTCGGCGATGGTCGGCGACGACCTGGTGCACTTCGACTTCCACCCGGGCAACGTGCTGGTCGACCGGGGCCGCGTCACCGGCCTGATCGACTGGGACGGCGCGACCCGCGGCGACCGGCACTTCGACCTGGTCACGCTGCGGTTCTGGCTCACCGGACGCGGTGATCACCTGCTCGCCCCGATCGAGCAGCGCCTCGCGGGCCTCTCCCGGCGCCGCCGCGACACCTACTGGGCGCACATCAGCCTGCGCATGGTCGACTGGTCGATCCGCCACCACGACGAAGCGGCGGTCGACCACTGGCTGACCGTCGCGGAAACCGGGCTGGACGGGGACCTGTCCTCCGGATGATCCGTGCGATCATTGTCGGCCTGATGACCAGCACCCCCACCCCTTTCATGTGGCGGTTCATGCTCGCGCTGTCCCGCGCGGTCGTGTTCCCGCTGTGCCGGCTGCGCGTCTCCGGCGACATCCCCGACGAGCTGCGCGCCGGCCCGCTCATCCTGGCCGCCAACCACGTGAGCCCGTTCGACCCGGTCGTCATGACCGCCGCCTGCCACAAAGCCGGCATCGCCCCGCGCATCATGGCCACCGGCGGCCTGTTCAGCGCCCCGGTCGTCGGCGCCGCGATGAAGGCGGCCGGGCACATCCGCGTCGACCGCAACACCGCGCACGTCGCCGACGCCCTGCCCGCCGCCGCGCAGGCCCTCAAGGACGGCGCGCTCGTGCTGGTCTACCCCGAGGGCCGCATCGGCCTCGACCCGTGGATGTGGCCGGAACGCGGCAAGACCGGCGTCGCCCGCATGGCCGCCGCCTCCGGCGCACCCGTCCTGCCGGTCGCGCAATGGGGTGCGCACGCGGTTCTGCCGTACGAGACCCCGAAGCACCTGCTGCGGTCGGTGCTCAGGGCGATGCGGCACCGCCCCGTCGTGCACGTCCGCTTCGGCACCCCGGTCGACCTGACCGGCCTGACCGGAACCGCGGGCGCCCAGGCCATGCAGGCCACCCGCCTGATCATGGACGGCATCCACGACACCCTGATCCCGCTGCGCACCGGCGAACTGGAGACGCCGCGCTTCGTCGACGAGACCCGCGCGGTCGACATGGCCCGCGTCCGCCCCCGCCGCCCCACCGACACCGAGGCTGCGCCGCTCGTCGCCATCCAGCGCCGTCACCGCTTCCGCCTGCGTCGCCGCGCCGACCATCGCCTCACCCAGCGGTGACAACCGCCCACCGCCGGCTGCCTCAGTCGGCCCGATCCAGCGCGGCGTCGGGCGGGCGCCGTGGCTGAGATCCCCGGCTCACCAGGCGCCTTTGAGCAACCGCGCGACCTGCCCCTGCGCCGCCGCCGGCAGCTCATCGTGGCCGGCACGGTAGCCGTGGCCGCCGAGCAGATCGCCGGGATCCGCTACCCCGTCCCGGCCTACGTCACAGCCGGCGCCGCCGCCCTCCTGCTGCTCATCGCCGGGATGGTCATCGGCTGGCGCCGCAACCGCAAAGCCCCCGCGGTCCTGATCGTCGACGACAAAAACCGTTCCTTCCGTACGCCCACCCACGCCGCCGGCGCTCTCATGGCGCTCAGCTGCCTGCACATCGCCGGCCTGTTCCTGGCCGCCACCCGCGAATCAATCCTCGTCGGCCTGGGCGGCGCCGCCCTGTTCCTGGCCGTCATCGCCGGCACGTGGAGCGCGTACTGGAACGGCACCTGGATCGCCTTCCACCCCGACCGCCTGGTCGCCGCCAAAAGCACCGGCATCCTCACCGTCCCCTGGGACGCGCTCACACCTGACCAACCCGGCGCCGGCGACGAGTGGCACCAGGTCAAGCTCGCCTACGCCCACCCCGATCGCGCCACCACCACCGGCCTGCGGGTCAACCGCGACGAGGTCACCTTCGAGGCCACCAACGCCGACCTGATCATCAAGGCCGTCGCTACCTACGCCGCCCACCCCGACCGGCGAGCCGCCATCGGCACCCCCGCCGAATTCGATCGCCTGCGCGAAGGCCTGCCCACCCCGCTCCGCGGCATCTTCGAGGCACCCGAACCCGCCCCACGCGCCACCACGATCCGCCGCCTGGTCGTCGGGGCCGCCCTGTTCGCCGCGGCCGTCTTCATCGCCGACCTGGACCACTGGGTGCACTACGCCGGCACCCTGTTCGGCTTCGCCGCCGCCGAACAACTCCTCTCCGCCTACCGAGGCTGGCGCGCCGCCCGCCGAGCCCGGGCCACCGCCTGACGGCGCTATCGCGTCACGGCTTCTCGGCTAACTCGGCCAGCCGCGCCTCGACCTCGGCCAGCTCGGCCCGCAGGCGCCGCGCCTGCTCCTCGGCCTCGGCGCGCTCAGCCGTGAGGATCTGCTCCACCGCCTCTTGCACGTCGGGCATGTCGACCAGCGCCACCATCCGCAGCGCCTCGGCCGGGCGCACCACGTAGGGCTTCGCCAGCACCTTCGAGCCCTGCGAGGCCGCCACCGTCCACTCGCCCTCGGCGTAGGCCAGCGTCACCGTCAACGCCGGCGGCGGTTTCGGCTTGGCCGACCGGCCGGCCGCTTTCCGAGGCCCAGGAGCCGCCGTCACGTCATCCCCACCCTTCCGTGGCGCAGGCGCGCCTGCTGTCTGCGACCCGCCGTTGGCCTGAGTCTTCTTGGCGCCGGGCGCCGGCTGGTCAAGCACGAACGCCGGCCCCGGCGGCAACACCGGCTCAGCCGGGGGCGGCGGGGGAGCCGCCTTCTTCGCCACGGCCCCCCGCGGTGCTATCCGCAGATCACCGGGGGAGAAGGGCAACTCGTCGCGCCCGAACTTCACCACCACCCACTCGTCGGACTCGGCCGGATCGGCCAGCCCCACCACCTGCCCGAGCTGGCCCGCCACCTGCCCGGCCGCCTCGGTGAACTGCACCCGGGGCTTGCGCCCGGCCGCCAGCCCGTCGCGGATCGTCTGCAACTCGTCGCTGCTCAGCCCAGCCATCGCCCCAGCCCTCCACACACCTTCGAACATTTGTATGACACTTCTATCAGGTGCCTCCGACATTCCCGTCGGCGAGGAGGCCGGCCAGGCTCTCGCGTACCTCGGCCGGGTACAGATTCAGCGCCTCGAACCGGTCCGCGCCCACCCACCGCAGCTCATAGCGGTTGTCCGGCTCGTTCTCGGCCGCCTCCGGTCCTGACAACACGGGTACACCTTCGACGTCGGCCATAAGGAAGTAGGAGGCAGGACGCCCGTTGTGCCAACCCGTCCACAAGTGCCGGCCGATGACGGCCCGCAGGCCCGTCTCCTCGGCGAGTTCGCGCACCGCCGCCACCTCGGCGGTCTCCCCGTCCTCGACGTGACCGCCGGGCAGCACCGAATAGTGATGTCCCGTACAGAGCGGGCTACCGTCCTCGCACATCCAGCAGTCGGCCGGAGAATCCCGTCGCAGGAACCGCTTGATCAGCAACACGCGAGAACCGTCGATGACCACCGCGACCGCTCTGGGAACCTTCACGCGCAGGAGTATGCCCACCCGGGCCGACGGGGCTGCGAGCGACACCGGCGATCGGGCACCATCGTCGCCATGCTGCACGTGCATCACTTCGGCGACGACAACGGCACCCCGGTGGTCGCGCTGCACGGGCTGACCGGGCACGGCGGCCGGTTCCGCGCGCTGGCCGAAAAACACCTTCCCGGCGTACGCGTTCACGCCCCAGACCTGCGCGGCCACGGCCGGTCGACCACGTACCCGCCGTGGACGTTCGAGCAGCATGCGGCCGACATCATCGAGGTGCTGGACGACCTCGGGCTCGACCGGGCCGTGATCACCGGCCACTCCCTGGGCGCCACCATCGCCGTACACCTGGCACGCCTGGCCCCTGACCGCGTCGACCGGCTCATATTGCTCGACCCAGGCCTCGCCCTGCCGCCCCCGCTCGCCGAGGAGAGGGCCACGGCCGCGCTCGACCCGCCGACGTTCGACACGCCGGAACAAGCCGCGGGGGAGAGGGCGCTTTACTGGCCCCCGGAAGCCGCCCATCTGGTCGACGACGAGGTACGCGACCATCTCACCCGGCACGACGACGGCCGCTGGCGGTGGCGCTACAGCATCCCCATGGTCGCCGCCGGCTACTCCGAGCTCGCCCGGCCGGCCGTCACCCCACCGGCTGGCACAAATACGACCCTGGTCGTAGCGCTACGGTCGAAGGCAGTCCCACCCGGCTACGCCGACATGTGCGGTGACGAACTGAAAAGCGACTTCCGCCTGGTCGAACTCGACTGCGGCCACCAGATCCACCTCGAACGCCCCGCCGAAGCCGCCGCCCTCATCAGTGGAACAGCTTGAGACCGATCACCCCGGCCACCACCAGCAGCAACGACAGAATGCGCAGCACGCTCGCCGACTCGCCCAGAAACAGCATCCCGGCCAAGGCGGTGCCCACCGCGCCGATGCCCACCCACACCGCGTAGCCCGTGCCGATCGGAATGCTGCGCAACGCGTAACCCAGCCCGACCATCGACGCCACCAGCGCGACCGCGAAGATCACGCTCGGCGCGAGACGAGAGAAACCCTGCGAGCGGCCCAGGGCGACGGCCCACACCGACTCGAGCACACCAGAGACCACCAGAACGATCCAGGCCACGACGACACACCACCTTCAAGCGGTCGTCTTTGCCTGCCGGGTACGACACGTCCTCGTCCGGGGTATCCGCTGCTGCGGTACCGCCACCCACGCTAGCAAACCGACGGCGTACGGCCAGTGACGCAATACTCCCGGCCAGAAGGATCACGCAACGTCGTCCAGTCACCCTCGACCCGCCGCACCACCTGCGCCCCCAGAGCCACGTGCCGCGCCACCTCACGATCCACGTCGTCACAGGCCAGATCCAGATGCATGCCCGCCGAGGCCGACCCGACCCGCTGCAGCAGCAACTTCAACGGCATGCCCGCACCCCGCTCCAAGTGCACGAACTCCGGCAGATCAGACGGCCGAGGCATCCAGCCGGTCAAGGCCGACCAGAACGACAACTCAAGATCAAAAACGTTCCCGGGTACGTCGACACACACCTGATCGACCACACTCGTCTGCCCGCCCGGCCACCGCACCGGCGACGGACACGACACCTCACCCGCCCACGGCACCAGACAGAACACCGCACCGGCAGGGGAGCGCAGCACCACAAGATCACCCTCGTCGAGCACCACCTCGGCGCCCAGCCCCACCGCCTCCTCAGCACCGGCCGGCACCGACGAAACATGCAGGTCGAGATGCGTACGCGGGGGAGCAGCAAGCACCTGAACCCGCAGACAGGGATCACCGACCACCGGCACCAACGTCGCGAAATCCCCGCGCCGCGGCGACAGAGACGCACCAGTCACCGCCAGCCAGAACCCCTCCACATCACGCGACGGCGAATCCAGAAACCCCGTGACCCACCTGACGTCCACGACATCGCCCCCTGTAAAGATTGACCGACATGAAGTGGATCACCCTCGGCAGCGCGATCATCTCAGAAGTCAGCGCCAGCCTCGCCCTGCGCGCCGCCGTCGACCACCCCGCCTGGTACATCCTGGTCGTCACCGGCTACATCGCCGCCTTCATCCTCATGTCCCTGCTGCTGCGCCAAGGCATGCCCATCGGCGTCGCCTACGGCATCTGGGCCGCCAGCGGCGTCGCCCTCACCGCCCTGGCCGCCGCCGCCATCTTCGGCGACCCGCTCACCTGGCTCATGACCGTAGGCTTCGCCGCCATCATCGGCGGCGTCCTGCTCATCGAAATGGGCTCCCGCACCGAGGCCGCACAATGAGCTACCTCTACCTGGGCCTGGCCATCACTCTCGAAATCAGCGCCACCATGGCCCTGCGCATCAGCGACGGCCTGCGCGTCAAGAGGTGGATCGCGCCCATCCTGCTCGGCTACACCGTCTCGTTCACGCTGCTGTCGCTGGCCCTGCAGGAGGGCATGCCGATCGGGATCGCGTACGGCATCTGGTCGGCCATCGGCATCGCCGGGACAGCAGTGATCGCCCGAGCCGCCTTCAAGGACCCCCTCACCAAGAAGATGGCCGCCGGCATCATCCTGGTCATCATCGGCGTCCTCCTGGTCGAGTTCGGCAGCCACCACTAGTTGATCAACTCCAGCAGGGGAGAGGCGCATGAAAATCCGCCCGGCCACCCACACCGACGTCAAAGCGATCATGACCATCGGCGAGAGAACCTGGCCCCAGACGTACGCGTTCGCCGGCCCCGACTACATCAAGCACGGCCTCGCCACGTGGTGGTCCGCCGAAGCAGTCGAACGCAGCCTGCACACAACCAAGGTCCTGATCGCCGAGAACGACAAAGGCCCACTCGGAACCGGCAACATCGACCTGCGCGCCGAGACGGCCGTCATCTGGAAGCTGTACGTCGTCCCCGAAGCCCAGGGAACCGGCGCCGGCAGCGCACTACTGACAGAACTCGTGCGCCTCGCCGGCAGCAAACCCGTCCAGCTCGAGTACACCGACGGCAACACCCGAGCAGCCCGCTTCTACACAGCCCACGGCTTCACCGAACTACGCCGCGACCCCAGCGACCAGCCTGAATGGCCCGACACCGTCTGGCTCCACAAATCCATCGACGATATCTCAGGTCGTTAATCGACATTATGTAAACCTAGCTAAGTAGGAGCGGGCAAGCGCATCGAGCGCACGGCGTCTCCTACCGCGGAATGCACGCCCGGCCCGCCGTCATGCAAGTGGGTTCGGCGGGCGGCGACTGGCACGGCTCGCCCCACTGGCCGACGAACCCGCGGGTGCGAGTTAGGGCCGGCTCGCGCGGGCCCGGCGCTGCTCGGGTTCGTCAGCAAGAGAATTACCGCTCGCTCATCGCTGCAGTAGATCGATCGCTGAACCGCTGACGCGCTCGAAAGCCAGTCTGGGCGCATGCGGCGGTGCTCGAACATGCGTGTTCAAGGGCGCTAGTTGAGCGAATGAGCATCCTGCTTCACGATTCGCTCACCCGATGCGGCTGGTTATGCACGTTCGCTCACTGCCGTACGGCATCACTCACTCGGGTGTGCGGTTAGCGCTCACTGGTGCACGTTCGCTCACCATCGCTCTTCACCGTTCACGCCGCGGCGCGCAAAATGCTCGTTCGCTCACCGTTGTGCATCTTCGATCAGCCGCACGCTGCGCGTGGTCCACTGATGTATGTACGTTCGCTCGCTCGCCTCTTTCGGCTCGGAGATGCCAGGCTGAGCGACAGCTAACCGTACAAACGTGCGAAAGTGCTGTATATTGTCTCTTATGCACGATAACGGAGGAATCGTAGTCAGTGAGCTCATCGGGGACTTTCTGGCGGCTCGAGCGGTACGCAAGCCGTCTGTGCACACCTTGGCTGCGTACGAGCGGGACCTGAACTCGGTTGTCGTGTTGATGGGCGGCGAGGGGGTTACTTTGGGTGACCTCTCCCCTCGTTCGCTGCGGTTGGCGTTTGCGGCATTTGCGAGCTCTCGGGCCCCGGCTTCGGTGGCTCGGGCCTGGTCCAGTTGGAACGCGTTCTTCACGTTTCTGGTGACTGAGCAAGTGGTAGCCGGTAATCCGATGTCGGCGGTGGACAAGCCGAAACAGGCGCTCCACTCCCCTAAGCCGTTGCGGGGTGAGGACACTCCGGAGCAGTTGCTCGACGCTGTGAGCAGGGCGGATGACCGTCAGCGGGATCCCTGGCCGGAGCGGGACGTGGCTGTGCTGGCTCTTGCGCTCTGTGCTGGGCTGCGGCTGTCGGAGCTGCTGGCCTTGCGGGTGGGCTCGTTCCTGGGGCGTCCGGGTGAGCGGCGGGTCGAGGTGGCCGGTAAGGGCGGGCGGCCGAGGACCGTACCGATCGAACCCGAGTTGGACGCCGTGGTGGAGCGTTATGTGGAGAGCCGGCGGTTGCGGTTCGGGCGGGTGTCGGCCGGTGACGCGTTGATGGTGGATCGCAAGGGTGCTCCCCTGCAGCGTGGTGGTCTGCAGTATTTGGTGAGCTCTTGTTATCGGCGGGCGGGCGTCAACGATCGGGTGCCGCGGGGTGCTCAGCTGCACGCTTTGCGGCACACGTTTGCCACTCGCCTGGCTGAGGACGGGGCCAATGCGAGCGAGATCATGCGGCTGCTGGGGCACGCGTCGCTGGCTACGTCGCAGAACTACATCGAGGTGACGGCAGAACAGCAGCGCGCGGCCGTGCGGGCGAACCGCACGAACCGCGCGCTGGGCAAACTGGCGTAGCCCGCCGGAACCCGGCGTCGATGGTGGCGCGAGCGCCCGTCGGGGCTGCTTTCAGCACGGCGACAGTGCGGCCAGGCGACGGTGAGAGCCTTCGGCGGAGCGGGCGAACCGCGCGCTGGGTGAAACTGGCGTAGTCCGCCGGGTCCCGGCGCCGATGCTGACGCGAGCGCCCGTCGGGGCTGCCTTTCAACACGGCGACGGTGCGAGTCCTCGGCTGTGCGGGCGAACCGCGCGCTGGGTGAAACTGGCGTAGTCCGCCGGATCCCGACGCCAGTGCCGACGGCGAGCGCCGTCAGGCCGACGTACTGGCCGGCCGCCCTGTCGCGAGCGCCCGTCGGGCCGCCCTGCCGGACCGTCTGACGCGAGCGACCGAGATAGGCCGCCCCTGACAAGCGCCGCCCTTAAGTGAGCGCCGGTTGGGGCTGCCGGCCAGCACGGCGTCGGTATGGTCAGGCGACGGTGAGCTGGACGTCGATGTTGCCGCGGGTGGCGTTGCTGTAGGGGCAGACCTGGTGGGCGGCCTCGAGCAGCTGCTTTGCGGTGGCCTCGTCGACGCCGGCCAGTTCGGCTTCGATGGTGGCGGCCAGCTGGAAGCCGGGGGTGCCGTCGGCCTTGGGGCCGATGCCGACGTCGACGGTGATGGCGGTGTCGGTCAGTTCGACCTTCTGGCTGCGGGCGACCATTTTGAGGGCGCTGTGGAAGCAGGCGGCGTAGCCGGCGGCGAAGAGCTGTTCGGGGTTGCTGTGGGCGCCGCCCGGGCCGCCCATCTCTTTCGGGACGGCGAGGTCGAAGTCGAGGACGCCGTCGCTGCTGCGGACGTGGCCGTTGCGGCCGTCGCCGGAGGCGGTGGCGCTGGCGGTGTAGATCGCGGTCACTGGTGTTCCCCTTCAGTTGGCGCCGCGGATGCGGCCGAGCAGGTGGTGGAGCTGGATGAATTCGTCTTCGGTGAGGTCGACGGTGCAGGCGACGCGGCGGGGCAGGTCGGCCAGTTCGTCGCGCAGGCGCCGGCCGGTGCTGGTGAGGTGGACCTCGACGGTGCGTTCGTCGGCGGTTCCGCGCTGGCGGGTGACGTGGCCGGCCGCTTCGAGCCTTTTGAGCAGGGGCGAGAGGGTGCCGCTGTCGAGGTCGAGGATTTTGCCGAGTTCGCGGACGGTGGTGGCGCCGCGGTGCCAGAGGACGCGCAGGGCGAGGTATTGCGGGTAGGTGAGGCCGTGGGGGTCGAGGGCCGGGCGGTAGATGGCGGTCATGGCGCGGCTGGCGGCGTAGAGGTTGAAGCAGACCATCTGCTCGAGTCCGGTGCTTTCGACCATGCGGAAACCGTAGCGGGCAATTAAGTTGTGCGCAACTGAAGTGTGGCGATGATCGCCACGGTGTGTGATCATCGCTCGCGTGCCGGATGTCCGATTCGTACAGCTCTCCCCCGCGGCCCTGGCCGCGCTGATCGACGGTGACCTGGCTGCCGCAAGCGCGGCGGCGGGCGCTCCCCTCAGCCAGTACCTGGTGGATGAGGCCTGGTTGTGGCGTGTGCGCCTGACCGACGTCGAGGCCGATCCGGCCGCCGCCGAGTGGATCGCGCGGGCCGCCGTGGCCGAACCGGAGGGTGTAACAGTCGGTCACGGAGGGTTCCATGGTCCGCCCGACGAGAACGGGGTGGTCGAGGTGGCCTACTCGGTCGCGCCGGAGCATCGCCGCAAGGGGTACGCGAAGGCCATGCTGCGCTCGTTGCTCGCGCGCGCCGACGCGGACCCGCGCGTGACCGCCGTACGGGCAAGCATTCGCCCTGACAACGTGGGGTCGAGGGCGACGATCGCCGGGTTCGGGTTCAGGAAGATCGGCGAGCAGTGGGATCCCGAGGACGGGCTGGAAGACGTCTACTTGCGGTCGAGCTGAACGACCAGCGGCAGGTGGTCGGAGACGGCGGGCCGGCTGGTGGTGACCTGCACGACGCGGCCCAGGTCGTCGAGGCCGCGCGGGTCGGCCAGGATGTGGTCGAGCTGGGCGCGGGGCATGGGGCTGGGGAACGTGGCGGCCCGGGCGAGGGTGCGCCAGCCGGTCACGGCGCGGACCGGACGGGCGGGCATGTTCAAGTCACCCAGCAGCACCCGGGGTGCGGGCAGCGCGCGCAGGGCCCGTACGGCATGACGCAGTTGCCGCAGGTTCCAGCCGGGCACGAACGACAGGTGGGTGGTCGCGACGGTCATCGGACCGCCCGGTGTGTCGAGGACGGCGGCCAGCAGCACCCGCGGCTCGTCCTTGAGCAGGCGCAGCCCGTTGTCGGGGTCGTAGATGGGTGAGCGCATGGGCGCGCCGGGCAGCGTGGTGATCTGCCAGCGGCTCACCGGATAGCGGCTGACCAGGGCGATCCCGTACAGGGGATGGTCGTTGTCGTCGTCGCTGCGCCACGGTTGCCACTGCTCCCCCGGCGTGCCGACGACGGCCGCGGCGAAGCGGTGCACCGAGGCGCCGAGCGCGTCGGCGGCGATGGCGGTCAGGTCGAGATGGCCGCTGCGGGGCTGGGCCTTGTCGACCTCCTGCAGTCCCAGGACGTCGGCGTCGAGGTCGGCCACGGCGTTCGCGACCCGGTCGGCGTGTACGGTGCCGTCGGACAGGGATCGGCCGTGCAGCAGATTGAAGGTAGCCAGGCGCACGGGAAGTACTTAACCAAATCGGAGTCACACATGTTCATCAAGGCGATCTGCTGCTCAGTGATGATCTTCATCGCAGTGGCGGCGATCGGCATCTGGTTGCAGCGCCGTCGCGGCCGATAATGCCTGACATGACTGATGATCTGATCGCCGAGCTGGAGTCCCAGGAGCGCGAGCTCGAGCTGAGCCGTTTCGACAACGCCGACGCGTGGCGGCTGGGCAGTTCCCTCGTACGCCTGGCGACCGACCGGGAGCTGCCGGTGGCGATCGACATCCGCCGCGGCGCCCAGCAGCTGTTCCACGCGGCGCTGGCCGGCAGTGTGGCCGACAACGACCGGTGGATCGAGCGCAAGGTGCGCGTGGTCGAGCGGTACGGGGTGTCGTCGTTCCTGGTCGGGCGGCGGCTGGCCGCGAAGGGTCAGGAGCTGGACGCGGGCATGGGCGTGAACCCGGCCGACTACGCGGCGCACGGCGGGGCGTTCCCCATCCGTATCAAGGACGTGGGCGTGGTCGCGGTGGTGACCGTGTCCGGGCTGCCGCAGGCCGAGGACCACGCGCTGGTCGTCGAGGCGCTGCGGGCGTTTCGCTCGTAGCAATAAAACCTTCCGGTGCCGGTTCCCGGGAGGGCAGGGTCGTGGTCATGAGACTGCTGATCCTGGGCGGGTCCGGCTTCGTGGGCCGGGCCGTCGCCGACGAGGCCGTTCGCCGTGGGTACGACGTGACCGTGTTCAACCGCGGGCAGCGGGATGCGCCGGACGGTGTGACCACGCTGACCGGGGACCGGCTGGGTGATCTCAGCGCGCTGGAGAGCGGATTCTGGGACGCGGTTGTCGACACGTGGTCGGCCCAGGGCGAGGCGGTGCGCCGGACGGCTGAGCTCCTGAGCGGAAGGGCCGGTTATTACGCGTACGTGTCAAGCCGCTCGGTCTATTCGGGCGAGCAGCACGAGAAGGCTGAGGACGCGCCCCTGGTCGACGCGGCCGACGAGGGGTACGCCGGCGACAAGCTGCGCGGCGAGCAAGGGGCGGCCGCCTTCGACGGTCCGGTGCTGCTGGCCCGGGCCGGGCTGATCCTGGGACCGCACGAGGACATCGGCCGGCTGCCGTGGTGGCTGAACCGCCTCGCGCGCGGCGGCCCGACCCTGGCGCCGGGGCCGCGGGACAACACGCTGCAGTACATCGACGCCCGCGACCTGGCCAACTTCCTGCTCGACGCCTCCCTCGTCCACGCTGCCGGCCCGTTCGACCTGGTCAGCGAATCCGGCCACACCACCATGGGCGAGCTGCTGGACATCGCCAACGAGGTGACCGGCGGGCGGGCCGAGCTGCGCTGGACCGATCCGTCGGTGATCGAGGCGGCCGGGATCGAGCCGTGGACGCAGCTGCCGATCTGGCTGCCGCCGGGCGAGCTGCACGACTTCCTGCACGACGGTGATGTCAGCAAGGCGTACGGGCAAGGTCTGGTCTGCCGCCCTGTGCGCGAGACGATCGCGGACACGTGGGAGTGGCTGCAGAGCCTGCCCGGCGACGCGCCGCAGCGGGCGGATCGGCCGCGGGTGGGCGTGGACCCGGCCGTGGAGGCGAAGGTGCTAGGCCAGTAGCTCGGCCAGGCGGGCCGCGCCGACGTTGCCACCCGAGATGATCACACCGATCCTCGCCGGCGGCGGATCGAGGCGGCCCGCCAGCAGCGCCGCCACACCGGAGGCGCCGCTGGGTTCCATGACGAGCTTGAGCCGGTCGACCGCGAAGCGCAGCGCATCGCGGATCTCTTCGTCGCTGACCAGCACGATCCGGTCGACGAGCTCCTTGTTGATCGAGAAGGTGAGCTCGCCTGGGGTGGGCGCGGCCTGGCCGTCGGCGATCGTGCGCGGCACGGGGATGCTCACGCGCTCCCCCGCGGCCAGCGACAGGAACGTGTCGTTGCCGGCCTCGGGTTCCACTCCCACGACCCGGATCTCCGGCTGCAGGCCCTTGGCGGCGATGGCGCTGCCGGCGATCAGCCCGCCGCCGCCGACCGGCACCAGGATCGCGTCGAGGTGGCCGACCTCTTCCAGCAGCTCGAGCGCGGCGGTGCCCTGACCGGCGATCACATCCGGGTGCTCGTAGGGCGGGATGAGCGCGAGACCGCGTTCGGAGGCCAGCCTGCTGCCGATCTGCTCCCGGTTGCCGGTGTACCGGTCGTACGTAATGATTTCGGCCCCGTAACCGGCGACGGCGTCGAGCTTGGAGCGCGGCGTGTCCTCCGGCATCACGATGACGGCCGTCGTGCTCAGCTCTTTCGCGGACAGCGCCACGGCCTGGGCGTGATTGCCCGACGAGTACGCGGCGATCCCGCGCGCCAGCTGCTCGGGGCTCAGCTTGCGGATGGCGTTGTAGGCGCCACGGAACTTGAACGCGCCGATGCGCTGCAGGTTCTCGCACTTCAGGAACACCTCGCAGCCGGCCCGCTCGTCCAGCGTCCGCGAGCGGATCACCGGCGTGCGGTGGGCGACCCCCTCGATGCGCTTGGCCGCCTCCCGGACGTCCTGCAAGGTGACCACCATAAGTCGTTTCCCTCCTGAGCGCGGTGCCGCTAGCCTCCGCTTCGATGACGCTATCCCATGATTCCGACGGTTCCGGCTCACCCGTTCTGCTGCTGCACTCGACGGTCTGCGACCGCCGCATGTGGGACCCGCAGATGGTGGCCCTGGCTTCGGCCGGCTTCCGGGCCGTGCGTTGCGACCTTCCCGGGTACGGCGACTCGCCCGTCCCGGTCGAGCGGTTCAACACGGCTGACCAGGTGATGGAGCTGCTGGACGGCGTGGACCAGTTCGCCGTCGTCGGCTCGTCGGGCGGTGGCCTGGTGGCGCTGGAGATCGCCGCCCGCTGGCCGGCACGGGTGACCGCCCTGGCACTCCTGTGCACGGCCGCTCCCGGGATGAACCCGTCGCCCCAGCTGCAGGAAGTGTGGTCCCAGGAGAACGCCTTCATCGACGCAGGCGACGTGGCCGGCGCGACCGAGCTCATGGTGAACACGTGGGTCGGCCCGCTCGCCGACGACGCGACCCGTTCCCTGGTCCGGGACATGCAGCGCCGCGCCTACGAAGTGCAGCTGGCCGCGCCCGACACCGAAGAGTTCGAAGTCCCGTACGGGCTGGAAGCCATCACCGCCCCGGCGCTCCTGGTGTCGGGGGCGCACGACCTGCCCGACTTCCGCGGCATCGCCGAAGGCCTGGCCACGCGCCTGCACCACGCCGTGCACGTCCCGCTCGACTGGGCCGGCCACCTGCCCAGCCTGGAGGACCCGGCGGCGCTCAACGACCTGCTCCTGCCGTTCCTGTCCGAGCGGTGACCAGCCCTCTCTGAGCTCGGGGAGCACCGATGCCGCACGTGACGCTGTACGCCCTCGAACCCCAACTAGCGGGCAGTGAAACGATGCTGATCGGCGCGCTGACCGACGCCGTCGTTTCCGTGTACGGCGAATGGGCGCGCGCCTCGGTCGACGTCCGCCTCATCGGCATCCCGCCCGGCCGGTGGGCCCGCGGCGGCACAGCGGTCGACACCGCGGCGCCCGTGGTCAGCTTCGGCATGCGCGAGGAAGTGTTCGCCCGCCCCGACGCCGCCGAGGTCGTCGCCCGCCTGGTGTCCGCCTTCACCGACGCCGTCACAGCAGTGTTCGGCGACGAGCACCGCGACGACATCCTCGTCGAACTGGTCGGCCAGCCGACTTCCCGCTCGGGCCTAGGCGGCCGAGTGATCAGCGCCCAGCAGTAGAGAGCGCCGGCCGGTTGGTGCACAACTGGATGGCGTAAATATTGACGTCAATATTGATTCAGTCAACATGAGCGCTGACCGGGATGCCGCCCGACAGTGAGCGGTGCTCGGCTCCAGGGACGCTTGAGGCCCGCTCCGCAGGCGCGGATGCTCGTCGGCGGCGGACGCCACTGGCACACGCGTGCCACCGGCCGCCGCCCTCTTCCCTGAGGGGGCACCGGCGTCTTGTCAGGCGTGGCTGGCTGACCGCTGACCGAGATGCCGGTGACAGCGAGCGTTGCTCAGACGTGTGTGTTGCGATCCGCTCGGGCAGGTGCGGGTGCTTGTCGGCGGCGGACGCACCTGGCACACGCGTGCATCGGCGGCCGCCTGAATGCGGAGCCGGCACCGGCGTCTCGTCAGGCGTGGCTGGTGACGGCCTCGGTGGGCTCGGTTGTGGTGGGGGTGGCGTTGCGGGTGCGGAGCATGGCCCAGGTGACCAGGGCGGCGGCCAGCACGGTTAGCAGGAGGCCGGCCAGGGTTACGGCCTGGTGGAACTCGGTGTGCTGGTGGGTGGTCCAGGTGGTGGTGGCGATCGAGCCGGTGAACAGGGCGGCCAGCATGGTGCCGGCGATGGCGATGCCGGCGCCCGAGGTTACTTCGCTGGCGGTGTCGACCAGGGCGGCGCCGATCGAGGTGCGGTTCTTGGGGAGGCCGCGCAAGACGTTGACGCCGGCCACGGCGCCTACCACTCGGATGGCGGCGGCTACCAAGGAGAGGGACAGGGCTACCCAGACGTAGTTGAAGCGGCCGAGCAGGGCGTAGACGGCCAGGCCGGCGACCACGGCGGCGGAGCTGAGCCAGGCGGCGCGGTCCAGGCCCACGCGTTCGACGAAGCGGTTGACGAACGGGCCGGCGAAGACGAGGACGACCACCTGGGGCAGCATGCCGGCGGCGGCCAGCGCTGGCGGCCAGCCCCAGTCGAGCTGGAACTGCAGGGTTACCAGGTAGCCCATGCCGGCCACGGCCAAGCCGGTCGCGGCCTTGTAGGCGAGGCCGGCCGACACGAGCGGGCGGGCCACCAAGCGCAGGTCTAGCAGCGGGTGCCGGGCTGAGCGCTCGCGCACCACGAACAAGACGGCGGCGACTACGGCGGCGCCGGTGGCTGTCCAGGGCGCCCAGGAGTGGGTGCCCTCCTCGACGAACAGGGTGGGAGCGACCAGAGCCAGGACGATCGTTGCCGTGCCGAGGACGGCGCCGGGGATGTCGATGGGGTCGCGGTGCAGGTCGGCCGGGTCGTCGGCGTCGATGCCGGAGCGGATGCCGGCTATGGCCAGGGCGGCGATCGGCACGTTGACCAGCAGCAGGGCCTGCCAGGGGGCGACGGCCAGGACGAAGCCGCCGGCGGTCGGGCCGACGGCCAGGCCGACCAGGCCGACGGTCGAGATGAGCGTCATCGCGCGTACGCGCAAGGTGTCGTCGTCGAACAGGCGGAACGCGAGCGCGATGGAGCCGGGCGTGGTCATCGCGGCGGCGACGCCCATGACCGCGCGGACGGCGATCAGCTGCTCGGCTGTGGTGACAGAAGCCGTGGCCAAGGAGGCCAGGCCCAGCAGGGTGAGGCCGACGAGCATGACGCGGCGGCGGCCGGCCCGGTCGGCGACGGCGCCGAACACCAGCATCAGGCCGCCGAACACGACCGAATAGGCGCCGGTCACCCACTGCAGCGCGGTGGTGGAGGCGTGCAGCTCGCGGCCGATGGTGGGGAGGGCGACGTTCAGGATCGAGTTGTCGAGCATCTCGAACAGGAACACCGCCGACAGGCCGGCCAGGGCTACCCAGGCCGAGCGCAGGGAGGTCTTCATGCCTCCGACGATAACGCTAACGGTTAGGAATTTGCAACGGATATGAGTTCGATACTGATAGGGTGAACGGGTGAGCGAGCAGCAGACGAGCCGCCGGGAACGGAAGAAGGCGGCCACCCGCCAGGCCATCGCCAACACGGCGCTGAGCATGTTTCTCGAGCGCGGCTACGACGCAGTCGGCATCCGCGAGGTGGCCCAAGCAGCCGACGTCGCTGTCACGACTGTGTTCGCGCATTTCCCGTCGAAAGAAGCGCTCGTCTTCGACCGTGACCAGGGCCTGCAGGACAGGCTGGTGCAAGCCGTCACCGGCCGCGGCGCCCGATGGAGTGCCGCGGAGGCTCTGCGCGACGAGCTGCACGCGATGGTCCATGACCTCACCGGCGAACAGTCCGTCGCGTTCTGGCGCCTGGTCGACAGCTCGGAAGACCTGCGGGAGTACGAGACGAGGATGTGGCAGCGCCACGCCGACGCTTTGGCCGTGGCCATCGCCGCCGACCGCGGCCACACCGAGCCCGTCACCACCGACAAGGCCCTGGCCCGCTACGCGCTCGGCGTGTTCCCCCTGGCCCGCGACGCCCCCGACCCCGCGGCCGCGGTCGACGAGATCATGGACCTGGTCGCCGCCGCCTGGGCCGCCGCCCGATAAGCCGACGCCCGTGGCCGCGCGACGGTAAAAAGGCCCGGTCACTGCCACCCGATATCGCCCGTGGCGCACGGCGACGCAGGAACTTGGTCACCGCCGCCTGAGCCGGCGCCCGATAAAGCGCGACGCCCTTGGCCGCGCGGCAGCGAAGGGGCCGGATCACCGGGGCCCGGCAGGGCGCGACAACTATGGGCGTGCGGCGGCGACCAGAAGCGGGCGCGCTCAGTTCGCCGATGGCCTGAGGCGGCCGGCGTGTGTCAGGCGGCTACGGCGAGGCCCTGGACGTCGGTGGCGCCGAGGCGGGACGCCATCGTGGTGCGGGCGGCGATCTTGGCGGTGTAGAGGGCGCGGCGGCGGGCCACGCAGCCGTCCTTCGCCGGGGCGGACTGCTGCTGGTCCAGGTGGGTGGTCAGGCCGTCCTTGAGCAGGGCCAGGGCCTCGGTGCGCAGCTGCGACACGCGGGACTCGGTCACCTCCAGGGCGGCGGCCACCTCGGCCAGGGGACGCTCGCGCAGGTAGGACTCCTCGACCACGAACCGCAGGCGCTCGGGCAGCACGGCCACGGCGTCGTGCAGGTAGCCGATGCGCTCGCGGTGCAGCAGCATCTCCTCCGGGTTGAGGGCGGGCTCGGCCACCATCTCCTCGGCCGCGCCGGCCTGGAAGCCCTGCAGCGACAGCACGGCCGCGCGCTGCACGTCGTCCTGCACCGAGGCCAGCTCGCCGACGGCCACGCCCAGCAGCTCGGCCAGTTCGGTGTCGGTGGGGGTGCGGCCCAGCTGGGCGGTCAGCTCCTGGCGGGCCTGCTCGGCGCGGCGGGCGCGGGCCCGCACCGACCGGCTGGCCCAGTCGAGGCCGCGCAGCTCGTCGAGCAGGGCGCCGCGCACCCGCATGGCGGCGAACTTGCCGAACGGGATGCCCCGGGTCGGGTCGAACGCCTTCGCGGCGGTGACCAGCGCGGCGTAGCCGGCCGAGGCCAGGTCGTCGCGGTGCACGTGCGGCGGAACCTTGAACAGCATCTCGCGCACCATGTGGCCGACCAGCGCCATGTTCTCGCGGACCAGAGTCTCGATCATGGTGGTTCCCCCTCCGTCGTTGCTGACAGGAGGGAACTTTTCTGGGCGCCGGGTGCAGGATCCGGTTACACAGGGTTGCCGCTCGGTTGCACTGTCAGGGGAATTCTCAAGTGAGCAGCCAGCCGTTCTCCACGGCCAGCCGTACGGCCTCCGCGCGCGTCCGAGCCCCGGTCTTCCCGATCGCCGACGACAGATGGTTGCGCACAGTGCCTTCCGACAGGTGCAGCTTCCGGGCGATGTCCGCGACCGTCCCGCCGTCCCGGGCCGCCCGCAGCACGTCGGTCTCGCGCTCGGTCAATGGCGAATCCCCCTGCGCCAGAGACTGCGCCGCCAGTCCGGGGTCCACCACTCGAAGGCCTTCATGCACCCTTCGTACGGCGTCCGCGAGCTGCCGGGCCGGGGTGTCCTTGACGATGAAGCCACCGGCCCCCGCCGCCATCGCCTGCCGCAAATAGCCGGCCCGCCCGAACGTCGTCACCATCAGCACCCGTACGCCGGGCATGGCCTGCTGCAGCGCCCGGGCCGCAGCCACGCCGTCGAGCCCGGGCATCTCCACGTCGAGCAGCGCCACGTCGGGCTCGGTGGCTTGCGCGGCCGCGACCACCTCGTCGCCCCGCCCGACCTCGGCCACCACCTTCAGGTCAGGCTCCATGTCGAGCAACGCGGCCATCGCCCCGCGCACCAGCGCCTGGTCATCCGCGAGCAACAACTTGATCATCTCAGCCCCTCCCAGCCGCGCCGGAAGGCGGGCAACGACCAGCCGCGCCGGAAGGCGGGCAACGACCAGCCGCGCCGGAAGGCGAGCAGCGACCAGGCGCGCCGGAAGGCGAGCAGCAACTCGATCACGCCCGCACCCAAGGCCATCTGCTTCCTCACGCCGGCACCTCCACTCGTACCCGGAAACCCGGCGCATCCTCACGGGCGCCCGCGATCAGGCGGCCACCCAGCCCCTCGGCCCGCCGCCGCAGACCCGGCAACCCCTGCCCGCCGCTGCACGAACCACCGACGCCGTCGTCGACGATCTCGACGCAGTCCGGCGTCAGCTGCACCCGCACATGCCGCGCCCCGCTGTGCCGGACCACGTTGGTCACCGCCTCCCGGATCGTCCAGGCGAACAGCTCCCGGTTACGGGTAGGCACCTCGTCGGCCGCCCCCGGCAGCTCGGCCTCGATGTTGGCCGCCGTCAGCGCTTCGCGGGCGACCGCGATCTCACCCGGCAGCGAGATCCCGCGTACGCCCATGGCCGTCGTCCGTACGTCGCTGAGGGCGTCGCGGGCCAGGGCCTCCAGATCCGACAGTTCCTTGCGGGCCTTCTCGATGTCGAAGTCGAGCAGCCGCTGCGCCAGCTCGGCCTTCACGGTGACCACGGTCAGCGAGTGCCCGAGGATGTCGTGCAGGTCGGCCGCGATCCGGGCCCGTTCGTCGGCCACCGCCCGGTCGGAGAGCTCCTGCTGCGCGGCCATCAGACGCCTCTGCCTTTCCCCGGCCATCCGGATCCCGTACGTCGCCAGCGACCCCAGCAGCACGGCCAGCCCGTACCCGCCGTCGGCCCAGCCGTCGACCACCCGCGGCGCGATCTCGGCCCCCGCGAACAGCACCACGGCCAGCGGCGCGGCCTGGGCCAGGGGCAGGTTCACCATGGCCAGCGCGGCGATGTAGACCAGGCAGGTCAGCGAGTGGTCGCCCGCCCCGGGCACCTGCAACGCGAACAGGGCCAGCAGCAGCGCGATGCCGAGCCAGGTGCGCACGACGTGCCGGGGCGGGCGCACACCGCGGCGGATGTGCCGGACCCGGGCCACCAGGAACAGGTAGCCGGCGGCGAACGCGGCCACCGAGGTCAGCCCGGCCACCCGCCAGTACATGTCGGGCTGATCCAGCAACGCCTGCACGTTGCCGCCGAGGTAGAACAGCCAGACGGCGGCGAACACCCACCCGTAGCGCGGTGGCCTGCCCGTCGCCGTCTGCGTCATACCGAGCAACTTACGGTTCATACGCGCGCGGTGTCCCGCCGGAACCGCCACATCGCGCCCCACGCGAACAGGGCCGTCCACACCACCACGTTCAGCACGGCCAGCCACAGGTTGCCGTCGTGGGTCAGCGGATACCGCGCGATCTCACCCACCCCGTACACCGGAGTGAATTTCGCGATCGTGGCGAACGGCTCGCCGAACTGGTCGAGCGGCACGAACAACCCGCCGGCGAACGAGAGCACGGCCAGCACCGGCCCGAGGATCTGCATCACGTTCTCGCTCGGCAGCAGGTAGCCCATGAACAGCCCGAACGCGGCGAACACGAGCGCGCAGACCCAGGCCAGCAGCCCGCAGAACACCCACGCCGTGGCCGGCAGCTCCGCCCCCGCGACCGCGCCGACCACGAACGCGACCGCCACCGACACGGCGCCGATGATCATGGCCAGGACCAGTTTCACGGCGACGTAGGCGGCCGGGCGCAGCGGGGTCAGCCGCAGCTGCCGGCTCCACCCGGCGGCCCGCTCGACGGACACCATGGCGCCGCCGGACGTGGTGGCCAGCATCGCCCCGTACACGGCCATGCTGATCAGGATGTAGCCGGTGAGATTGCCCCCGCCG
Source organism: Paractinoplanes pyxinae (assembly GCF_026626335.1). GTDB lineage: Bacteria > Actinomycetota > Actinomycetes > Mycobacteriales > Micromonosporaceae > Actinoplanes > Actinoplanes pyxinae. The sequence goes on from NZ_JAPNTZ010000015.1 coordinate 62,335, forward strand.
ATGCGCTCGGTCTTGTACGAGCTGCTGGTGCCGAACAGCAGGAAGAACACCGCCGGCATGATGAAGGTGAACACCACCGTGCGGCGGTTGCGCAGCATGCGGCGCAGCTCGAGCGCGATCATCCCGGGGTTGAACCCGCCGAACTTCGGCAGGCTTCTCGATTCCAGTGCGACGGTCATCGGTCAGTTCTCCTCGTCGGCCGTCAGGGCCAGGAACGCGTCCTCCAGGTTCCGGGAGGTGATCTCCAGGTCCCGGGCCGCGGTGCGGGTGAGCAGGTAGCGGGCGATCTCGTCGGAGTCGTTGCCGTGCACGAACACGGTGTCGCCGCGCACTTCGACCCGGTCGGCGCCCGGGACATCACGAAGCGAGGTCTCGGAGGCGCCGGGCAGGGTGGCCCGGACCGTACGCCCCGAAGCCAGGGCCTTGACCTCGGCCGACGTGCCGTCGGCGACGATGCGCCCCCGGCGGACGAACACGACCCGGTCGGCGTACGCGTCGGCCTCTTCCAGGTAGTGGGTGGCGAAGATGACCGTACGGCCGCGGCGCGCGTCGTCGCGGATGGCCGACCAGAACTCGTGGCGCCCGGCCACGTCCATGCCGGTCGTGGGTTCGTCCAGGATCAGCAGTTCGGGGTCGGGCAGCAGGGCCATCGCGAACCGCAGGCGCTGCTGCTGCCCGCCCGAGCACTTGCCGACCAGCCGGCCCGCCACGTCGGCGAGCCCGGCCCGGTCGATGGCCTCGCCGACGGCCGAGCGCGGCTTGCCGAACAGCACCGCGGTCAGCCGGACGGTCTCCTCGACGGTGTAGTCCTTGAGCAGCCCGCCGGTCTGCATGACGGCCGAGACGAGGCCGAGCGCGACCGCGTCGTGCGGCGCCTGCCCGTACACCTCGACCCGGCCTTCGTCGGGTTTCTGCAGTCCCAGCAGCATGTCGACGGTGGTGGTCTTGCCGGCCCCGTTGGGGCCGAGCAGCGCGACCACCTCGCCCGGGCGGATGTTCAGCGTGATCCCGTCGACGGCGGTCACCGCGCCGTAGCGCTTGACGACGCCGGACAGGTCGACCGCGGCGGTTTCGAGTGCGGTGGTGAGGGTCATGCGTTCATCGTGGGCCGCCGCCCGGCGGGGTGAGGCTGCTACGCGTCACGGCCCGGGCATGACATTCGTCAGTGTCAGGCTCTGGCGCCGGGCGGCCCGGGCCACCACAATGCGGCGATGGAACCCACGCACAGCGCGCTGATCGTCGCCGTCGCCGAGGCCGAGCCGGCCGTGGCCGCCCACCGCGACCGCCTCGATCAGGCCGCCGCGTGGGGAGTGCCCGCGCACATCACCGTCTGCTACCCGTTCCTGCCGCCGCAGCAGATCGACGAGCACGTCCTGGCCGGGCTGCGGCAGGCCGCCGCCGGCGTGCCCGCGTTCTTCTGCGCCCTGAACGAGGTCGGCTGGTTCGGTGAGCGGGTGGTGTGGCTGGCCCCCGACCCGGCGCACCCGTTCCAGGCGCTGACCGCGGCGGTCACCACCCGCTTCCCGGCCGCCCGGCCCTACGACGGCCTGTACGACGAGGTCGTGCCCCACCTGACGATCGGGCACGACCATTCCCCGGCCGACCTGAAGGCGGCCGCGGGCGCGGTGGCCGAACATCTGCCCATCCACGCCCGCGTCACCTCGATGCGCCTGGCCGTCGGATGCCCCCAACCGGGAGCGACCTGGTCGACGCTGGAGGAGTTCGCCCTCGGTTAGGCCGCGATGGCCGGTTCCTTCTCCACGGGAGCGTCGTCGAGGCGCCGGGAGAGCGAAGCTCCTTCGATGTCGACGTCGGGCAGCACCCGGTCGAGCCAGCGCGGCAGCCACCACGCCGACCGGCCGAGCAGCACCATCACCGCCGGCACCAGGATCATCCGCACCACCACGGCGTCGAACAGGATGGCCATGCCCAAGCCGAACCCGACCGACTTGATGATCGCCTCGGGGCCGAGCATGAACCCGAAGAACACGCTCATCATGATCAGCGCGGCCGCGGTGACGACCCGGGCGCCGTGGCCGAAGCCGCTGATCACCGCGTCGCGCGGGCTCGCGCCGTGCACGAAGTCCTCGCGCATGCGGGTCACCAGGAACACCTGGTAGTCCATGGCCAGACCGAACACGATGCCGATGAGCAGGATCGGCAGGAAGCTGATGATCGGCCCGGTCTGGTTGATCCCGAACATGGCGGCCAGCCAGCCCCACTGGAACACCGCGACCAGCGCGCCGAACGTGGCCGCCACCGACAGCAGGAACCCGAGCGTGGCCTTGAGCGGCACCAGCAGCGACCGGAACACCAGCGCCAGCAGCACGAACGCCAGCCCGACGACCAGGGCCAGGTAGGGCAGCAGCGCGTCGGCCAGCTTCTCGCTGATGTCCGAGTTGAGCGCGGTGGTTCCGGTGACACCGAGGACGCCGGCCGTGGCGCGCAGCCGGTGTACCAGGTCTTCGGTGGCCGCGTCCTCGGGGCCGGTCGTCGGGATGATGGTCATGATCGCCGTGTCGCCGCGCTCGTTGGTGACGGTGTTGGCGACCATGGCCACCCCCTCGATCGCGTCCAGCGACGTGCCGGGATCGGCGACGACGGTCAACGGCCCGTTGAAGCCCGGCCCGAACCCGTCGGAGAGCAGGTCGTACGCGTGCCGCTGGGTGGTGTCGGAGGCGGCGCTGCCGTCGGTCGGCAGTCCGAGCCGCAGATCGGTGGCCGGCAGGGCGATCACGCCGAGACCGAGGACGGCGGCCACCAGCGCCACGACCGGACGGCGGGCGATGGCCCGGACCCAGCGGTCACCGAGCGCGGGCTTGTCCTGCTCATCGCGTACGCGGGAAGCAGTAATCCTTTGACCGGCGAACCCGAGCAGCGCCGGCAGCAGGGTCAGCGCGATCACCACGGCCACCGCGACCGTGCCCGCGGCGGCCACGCCCATCTGGGTCAGGAACGGGATCCCGACCACCGACAGACCGGCCAGCGCGATGATCACAGTGAGACCGGCGAACACGACGGCGTTGCCCGCGGTGCCCACCGCACGCCCGGCCGCCTCCTGCCGGTCGTGGCCGGCGGCCAGCTCACCGCGGTAGCGCGACACGATGAACAGCGCGTAGTCGATGGCCACGGCCAGGCCCAGCATCATGGCCAGCGTCGAGGTGGTGCCGGACAGCTCGGTGAAGTGGGTGGCGATGCCGATCCCGGCGAAGCCCAGCGCCACCCCGATGATCGCGGTCAGCAGCGGCAACCCGGCCGCCACCAGCGACCCGAACGTCACGATCAGGACCAGCGCGGCGACGATCAGGCCGATCACCTCGCCGACCGGGGCGTGCCCGGAGGCCTGCACGGCGTCGCCGCCCGCCTCCACGGTCAGCCCCTCGGACCGGGCCTGCTGGATGATGTCGTACAGGCTCTCGCGGGCGTCGTCCGACAGGTCGGTCGCCGGGACGGTGAAGGTGACCTGCGCGTACGCGACCGTGCCGTCAGCGTTGGGGCTGGGATCGGTGACGGCGGCGACCTGCGGCGCGTTCTTGAGCGCGAGCATCGTCTTGTCCATCGAGGCCTTGTTCAGCTTCTGCGCGCCCGGGTCGGCGAACACGATCCGGGCCGTGGCCGCCGACGTCTGCCCCGCGGCCTGCGGGAACCGCTCGGCCAGCAGGTCGATGGTCTGCTGGGCGGGGGTGCCCGGGATGCTGAATGACGTCGTCGTGGGCTTCTGCAGCAGCGCCATGCCCGCCACGGCGGCGACCAGCACGGCCACCCAGGCGAGCAGCACCGTCCAGCGGCGTCGGAACGAGAACCGGCCGAGCCGGTAGAGGAACGTAGCCATGCCCTTCACGGTCCTCGCGATCACGGCTGCCCACGTCGTCTTTGCGCAGACCGGGCGTACCGCGGACGCGGTAACCGGCCCTACTGCGCCCGGATGACGTGGCCGGCCCGCGCGGCCGCATACGGTCGTGGTGTGCGCGTGAAGAGGTGGCTGAGCGATCTGGTGCCGGTCGGGCTGGTCGTGGCCGTCGCGGCCTCGGCCGAGTTCCCGTACGGCTGGGTCCGGTTCGTCGCCGTCGTCGCGTCCGGCATCGTGGCCGTGCTGGTCCGCCACCGCTGGCCGGTGCCGGCGCTGGCCGTCGTCACGGCCGGGTTCATGGTGACCGTCGTGCTCAAGGCCCCGTCGCAGGTGCTGCTGTTGCTGACGGGCTTCCTGATGTACGAGGTCACGCTGCGCACCACCCATAAAAGGCCCTGGCTGTACGGGCTGGGCTGCGCCACGCTCCTGTTCGCCGTGGGCATGATCGCCGACCCGGCCGAGTGGTGGTCGCTCAACTCGCTCGGCCTGTACGCGTGGACGTGCGGTGGCGGCGCGGTCGGCGAGGCAGTGCGCAACCGCCGCGCGTACGACGCCGAGATGAAGCAACGGCTGCGCATGGCCGAGCAGACCCGCGAGGAGGAGGCCCGCCGCCGCGTCATGGACGAACGGCTGCGCATCGCCCGCGAGCTGCACGACGTCGTGGCCCACCACATCGCCGTCATCACCGTGCAGGCCGGCGCGGCCGCGCACGTCATCGAGCAGCGCCCCGAGCAGGCCGGCCCGGTGCTGGAGGTGATCCGGCAGGCCTCCGACAACGTGCTCCGCGAAATCAAGTCGGTGATCGGGGTGCTGCGCGAACCCGGCGACACCGGCCGCACCACGCCCAGCCCGGGCCTGTCGCGGCTGCCCGAGCTGCTCGACGGCCTCACCGGCTTCCAGGTGCGGCACACTCAGACCGACGACGCGCGCGAGCTGCCGGCCATCGCCGACCTGGCCGCCTACCGGATCGCGCAGGAAGCCCTGACCAACGCCCACCGCTACGGCGACGGCCACGCCGACCTGGCCGTCACCTACGAACCCGGCGCCGTCACCATCGAGGTGGTCAACCGCATCGCCGGCCGCGGCGGCGACGGCGGGTTCGGCCTGCTCGGCATGCGCGAACGCGCCGCCGCGGCCGGCGGCGCCGTCACCGCCGGGCCCACCGCCGACGGCCGGTTCCGCCTGCTCGCCACCCTGCCCACCGCCACCCACGACGCCCTGGAGCCCACGCCGTGACCATCCGGGTCCTGCTCGCCGACGACCAGGCGCTCATCCGCGCCGGCTTCAAGATGATCATCGACGCCGAGCCGGGCATGCAGGTGGTGGCCGAGGCCGCCGACGGCCGCGAGGCGATCGAGCAGGCCCGGGCGCTGCGGGCCGACGTCGTGCTCATGGACATCCGCATGCCGGTGCTGGACGGCCTGGAGGCCACCCGCCGGATCAGCGCCGACGACGCCCTGGCCGGCGTGCGCGTCCTGGTCGTCACCACCTTCGAGGACGACGACAACGTGGTGCTGGCCCTGCAGGCCGGGGCCAGCGGCTTCGTCGGCAAGAACGTCGCCCCGGCCGACCTGCTGGCCGCCATCCGGGTCGTCGCCGCCGGCGAGGCGCTGCTCTCCCCGGCGGCCACCCGGGCCCTGGTCGGCCGGTTCCTGACCAGCCTGCCCGCCCAGCCCGCGGCCACCTCGGCCGCTCTGGACGTGCTGACCGACCGCGAACGCGAGATCTTCGTGCTGGTCGCGCACGGCCTGTCGAACGAGGAGATCGCGGCCCGGCTGTTCCTGTCCCCGCTGACCGCCAAGACCCACGTCAACCGGGCCATGGCCAAGCTGCGGGTGCGCGACCGGGCCCAGCTGGTGGTGCTGGCCTACCAGAGCGGCCTGGTCAGTCCGGGTGACCGGTTGAGCGCCGGATAGGGTCGGGGGCATGACCGAGTGGCTGACCGAACGTGTCGCGGCGGCCGAGCGGGAAGCCGGCACCACCTTCGACCTGACGGCCTGCGTCCGTGAGCCCATTCACCGGCTGGGCGGGATCCAGTCGTACGGGGCCCTGCTGGCCGTCGCCGAAGGCCGGGTGGCGGTGGTCAGCGAGAACGCGGAGGACGTGCTCGGCCTGGACGACCTGGACGGCGCGCCGATCGAGCGGGTGATCGGGGCCCAGCACCGCGACTCGCTGTGGTCGCTGGCGGACACCGACGCCGGGCAGACCGCGATGATGCCGCTCGAGCTCGGCCCGCGCCGCTTCGACGTCACCGTGCACCGCTCCGGCGACCACGTCGTGCTCGAATTCGAACCGGCCCCGGACACCCCCGACTTCGGCACCCTGTACGCGCCGGTGCGCCAAGCCCTGGCCCGGCTGCAGCGGGCGGGCACGGTCGTCGAGGCATGCCAGGCCGCCGTCCGCGAGATCCGCGAGCTGACCGGCTACGACCGGGTCGTCGCGTACCGGTTCGAAGAGACCGACGGCCCCGGCGAGGTCATCGCCGAACAGGTCGCCGACGACCGCGAACCGTGGCTGGGGCTGTGGTTCCCCGCCACCGACATCCCGCCGCAGGCCCGCCGGCTGTACGAGCGCAACTGGATCCGGGTCATCGCCGACGTCGACGACGCCACGGCTCGTCTGCACCCCGACGGCGAAGCGCTCGACCTGTCGCTGTCGGTGCTGCGCACGGTGTCGCCGTTCCACCTGGAATACCTGCGCAACATCGGGGTCACCTCGTCGATGTCGGTGTCGCTGCTCGACGAGGGCCGGCTGTGGGGGCTGATCGCCTGCCACGGCCGCGAGGCCAAGGTGCTCAGTCCGCAGACCCGCGCCGCCTGCGAGTTCTTCGGTGTGGCGCTGTCGCTGCACCTGGCCGCGCTGCGGGAACGCGACGAGGCGGCGGCCCGCGAGAGCTCCCGCACGGTGATAGCGCGACTGCTCGAGCGGTACTCGCTCGACGTGCCGGTGCGCTGGTCGCTCGACCCGGCCGGGCTCGAGCAGGTCATCGACTGCGACGCCGTCCTGGTGCGCACCGGCGACGCGGTCATCTCCTCGGCCGGCGACACCGCTGAGGTGCCCGCCCAGGTGACCGTCCCGCCGGCCGGGGAGATCTGGTACACCGAGAAGATGTCCGGGCTGTACCCGGGCGCGCTGGTGCTGCCCTTCGGCACGGGCGGCGACTGCATCGTGTGGCTGCGCCGCGAGCGCACCGTGCCGCGGCGGTGGGCGGCCGACCCCCGGACGCCGGTGATGCTGGGACCGCACGGCGAACGCCTGACCCCGCGCGGCTCCACCGCCGTCTACCTGGCCTCCGTCCGCGGCCGCGGCATGCCCTGGTCGACCACCGACCTGGCGATGGCGGTCGAACTCGGCCGCGCGGTCACCGGCGTGGCGGTGGTCCACGCCCGGCAGCTGGCCGAGCTCAACGTCGACCTGGACGCGTTCGCCCACGCCGCCGCCCACGACCTCAAGGAACCGCTGCGGGGCATCGCCAACACCTCGACCTTCATCGCCGAGGACGCCGCCGGGCGGCTCGACGACGTGACGCTGCGCCGGCTGAAATCCATCCAGCGGCTCGCCACACGGATGGATTCCCTGCTCAACGCCCTGCTGTCCTACGCCCGGCTGGGGCGGGCGGCGCTCAGCGCGACGTCGGTTCCGGTGGCCGAGGCGGTGGAGCGGGCGCTGGACGTGGCCGGCCCCCGCCTGGCCGAGGCGTCGGTGACCGTCACCGCCAAGCCGGACTTCCTGCACGCCGACCCGCTGCTGCTCGATCAGGTGCTGGTCAATCTGCTGGTCAACGCGGCCAAGTACTCCCGGCCCGAAGGCGGGCAGGTCGAGGTGGGGGTGGCCGACGGCGGCCTGTACGTGCGTGACGACGGCATCGGCATGCCGGCCCACCTGCGCGAGCAGGCGTTCCAGCTGTTCCGGCGGCTGCACCCCGACGCGGCGCGGGACGGCTCCGGGGCCGGGCTGGCGATCGTGCGGCGGATCGCGGAGCGCCACGGCGGTCAGGCCTGGGCCGAGGACTCCCCCGGCGGCGGCACCACGATCTGGGTCACGTTCGGTTCCCGGGAGCGCCAGTAGTCCAGAGTCTGTGCGAGCACGCTCTGGAACAACGCGAAGTTGATCGGCTTGTAGATGTAGCTGTCGGCGCCGGCCGCGTAGCAGGCCTCCGCCTCGGCCTGATTCTCCGAGGAAGTGAACACCACCAGACGCAGACCGTCGTACTCGCCGCGCGCCCGGACCTGCCGGACCACGTCGAGGCCGCCCTCGCCGGGCATGTTGAGATCGAGCAGCACCAGGCCGGGCGGTTCGTGACCGCCCGCGGTCAGCCGGGGCAGCACCCCGGAACCGGAGCGCAGGAACTCCAGCCGCACGTCGGGGTGCGAGCGGCCGATCGCCCGGGCGATGGCCTCGATGTCCTCGTCGGAGTCCTCCACGACCAGCACCAGGTCAGTCTCCACTGCTCTCCTTCACCCTCATCGCCAGCAGGGCGATGTCGTCGGATGCAGCGGCGCTGCTGCTCAGGTCGTCCACCAGCGTCTGCACCGGCGCGTCGCGCAGCCGGTCGAGGGCCCGGGCCAGCCCGTCCTGCTCGAACATGAGCCCGTCGCCGTCGCGGCTCTCGGTCAGCCCGTCGGTGAACATCACCAGCGTGTCGCCTTGTTCCATGCGAAGGGTCGAGGAGCCCAGCTGCGGAAGATCGAGAATTCCCAGGGGTACGCCGCCCCCGGCGCCCCTTGCGGCGTCCGACCCGCCTCGCATGATCACCGGGGCCGGATGGCCGGCCGACGTCCACTCCACGGCCCAGCCGTTGTCGTGCGGTGTCAGCAGGGCCACCGCGGCGGTGATGAACCGCCACGAGCCGTTCAGCCGCAGCCGCGAGTTGAGCCGGGTCAGGGCCCGCCGCGGCGACGACCCCTCCTGCAGCAGCGCGGCCAGGGTGTGCCGGGCCATGCCGGTCAGCGCGGCCGCGTCAACGCCACGCCCGCACACATCACCGATCAGCGCGGCCACCGTGCCGTCGTCGCGCACCACCACGTCGTAGAAGTCGCCGCCGACTTCGAGCACCCGGTCGCCGACGGTGTACGAGGCGGCCAGTTCGAGGCCGGCGGGGCGGGGCAGCCGGGTCGGCAGCAGGTGCTGCTGCATCCGCATGACCTCCTGCCGGCGCTGCTCGTACTGGGTGCTGTTGTCGATGGCCAGGGCGGCCCGGGCGGCCAGGTCGCGCAGGAACGACAGCGGGGGGATCCGCTCGGCGGGCCGGTCGAACAGGAACACCAGCCGCCCGATGACCCGGCCCCGGGCGCGCAGCTCCAGGGCGTACTCGGCCGGCTCGGCCAGCTGCCGCACCGCGTCCGGGTCGCGCAGCAGCGCGCCCAGCCGCCGCATGTCGACGTGCACGGCGCCGCGCAGCACCGGCTTGCCGTCCTCGTACACGAAAACCAGACAGCCCTCGGCGATCGCGGGCACGGCCATGCGCGGCACCCGGTACATCGTCTGCTCGGTGTCCAGGACGGCGTCCATCTGCAGCGACGCCTCGGCCAGCAGCGCGTCGCGCACCTGCTGCTCCTGGTCGCCGCGCACCTCGGACAGCCGCCGCACGGCCTCGTGCGTGACCTCGACGACCTGGGCCAGGCACTGGCCGACGAACGTGACATCGGCCGTGTCGTCCACCGCGACCAGGATGGTTCCGCCGGCCTCGCCCGGCTGCTCGAACCGGGCCGCCACGACCCGTGTGGCGCCGCACTCGCGCAGTTCGCCGGTCGCGTCGATCACCTGCACCGGGCCGGCCTGGCCGGGCGCCAGCCGCTCGGCCAGCTCCTGCAGGTCACTCGTGAGGGGCAGACCCTTCCACCGGTACGCGAGGACACCGTCACCGCGTGGGGCGTGGCGCAGCCCCCATACCGCCCGGACGCCCGGCAACTCCTGCAACGGGGGCAGCACCAGCTCGGCCAGCTGCTCGCGCGAGCCGATCGTCACGGCCGCGCCCCAGAGACGGTGCAGCGCCGCCGCCCACTCCACCGCCCCACCCCCATCGCTTGCCTGCCTGCAACTATCGCTCGCCGGGGATGATCCTGTCAGCCAGCCAATGGGCCACTTCGGCGGGGTACGGGGCGGGCGGGCTGAGCACGAAATGGCGGAACCCGGCGTCCAGCGAGCGGGCGATCGCGTCCCGGGTCGCCTGCGGGCGCTCGTAGTCGACACCGAAGTGCACCGAGCGCACGATCTGCGCCGGGTCGCGGCCGATCTCGGCGCAGTAGCGGTCGAGCAGCGCGCTGCGGCTCACCACGTCGTCGTGGTCGCCGCCCGGGATGTTCCAGATGTCGGCGTGCCGGGCCGCCACGCGCAGGGTGGCGGCGGAACGCCCGCCGATCAGCACGGGCGGCACGCGTACGGGCTTGGGGTTGCCGAACGCCCCGGTGAGCCCCTTGTAGTCGAACGGCGCCGGCTCGGTCCAGAGCTTTCTGATGACCGTGCACGCCTCGTCCAGGGCGGCCACGGCGTCGGCGGTGGCCACGAACGGCAGGCCGTGCGCGTCGTACTCGCGCCGCCCGAGCGGATGGTCCGGCCGCGATCCGACGCCGATGCCGAACTGCAGCCGCCCACCCGCGATCACGTCGACGGTGGTGGCGATCTTGGCGAGCATCGCCGGTGGCCGGAACCGGTTGCTGGTCACCAGCACGCCCAGCTCGAGCCGCGTCGTCTGCGCGGCCAGGGCGGCCAGCAGGGTCCAGCCCTCCAGGACCGGCCCGTCGAGGTCCCCGCCGATGGGCATGAGGTGGTCGAACACCCAGGCGTGGTCGATCGCCTCCACCGCATCGGCCTCCCGCCACACCCGCAGAACGTCGTCGTAGCTGACGTTCATGGGCGCCGTCATGATCCCGAAGGTGGGTTTCACTTCGATTCCCCCGGTACGGGCTTCCCGTTCAGGAAGTCGACGGTGATCCGCTGGATGAGCGCGACCCGCTCCGGGTCCTCGTCGGTGGTCTCGGCGACACCGGCGCCGACGATGCCCCCGAGGGAGTGCTCGGCGCCGGGCAGGGTGACCAGCGTCTTCGGGCCTGGGCTGTCGTGGAAGGCGTCGGTGAACCAGTCCGGTCCCCGCGTGGTGAGCAGCGACTGGTCGCGGTCGCCGGCGACGATCAGGGCCGGGGTGGTCATGGTGCTGAAGTCGGGGTTCATGAAGTCGAAGTGCTCGACGGCGAACGGGCTGAGGTCGGCCCCGCCCCGGCCCGGGACGGCCAGCAGGACGCCGGCGGTGACGCGAGGGTCGGGCTTCCCGGGGCCGTTGACGCCGGCGCCGAGCAGCATGCTGGCCGTCTGGGCGCCCCACGAGTGCCCGGCGACGGCGATGCGGGTGTGGTCGAGCGGGCGGTCGGTGAGCTCGTCGAGGCGGTCGAGGATCCGGGTCAGGTCCTCGGCGCGGCTGCGCCAGATGAGCGGCGTACGCGGGTCGTCCGGCGCGAGGCCGACGGTGCGCGAGTCGAGGTGGGTCGGCTGCACGACGAGGAAGCCGGCGGACGCCCAGTGGTCGGCGAGCGGCGCGTAGCCGTCCATCGACCAGCCGAAGCCGTGCGAGAACACGACGACGGGCAGGGCGGTGGCGCTCTGAGCCGGCGCCGTGACGCGCACCTGCAGCTCACCGAGGCGAAGGGGTTTGACGGAGACAATCGTATTCACTTGCTGCTCCCGCACTTAATCGGAACGTTGCTCCGCAAACATACGGAGCACTGTTCCGATTGACAAGGTTTTCCGCTGTGAGGCAGACGACCATGACGTACGCGCCGGCGTCGCCGCTTCAGCGCTCGCGTCCGCACTCGAAGCCGGCGCCGCCTGCAGGGCGGACGCGCTGACGATGGGCTGCGGCGCTCGCCAGTTCCGGGGCGCGTTCGTCGGGCGATGCGAACTGGGCGTCGATCTGCCGCAGCCGGGCGATGTTCAGGTCGAGCACGGTGACGTCGGCCCCCAGCCCGATGGGGCGCTGGATCCCCCTAGTTGCACCCCTACCGGGTGCGATGCGCTCGGCTCATTTCTGACGCAGTGTCGGCGCCGACCCAGGCGAAGGGGCCCGCGACGCGTCGCCTTGCGCATGGCATGCTGGTAAGCGGAGCGTCGTTCTAAGACCTGGCGGTGGTCTTTCATGAGGAGGAGCGCAGGTGGCGGGCAAGCGGGCGGATGCCCGGCGCAACGAGGAGTCGCTGCTGGACGCGGCGGCGGCCGTGTTCGTGGCGGCCGGGGTCGAGGCGCCGGTGCGCGACATCGCGGCCAAAGCGGGCGTCGGCATGGGCACGATCTACCGGCACTTCCCCACCCGGGCCGACCTGATCATCGCCGTGTACCGGCATCAGGTGGAAGCCTGCGCGGCGGCCGGCCCCGCTCTGCTCGAGTCGAGCTCCACCCCGTACGCCGCCCTGGGCCGGTGGATCGGCCTGTTCGTCGACTTCCTGGTCACCAAGCACGGCCTGGCCGCCGTCCTGCAGTCCGACCAGGCCGGCTTCGAGGCCCTTCATAGCTACTTCATCGACCGCCTGGTGCCGGTGTGCGCCCAGCTGATCGACGCCGCCGCCACAGCCGGCCAGATCCGTACCGACGTCGAAGCGCTCACCCTGATGCGCGGTGTCGGCAACTTGTGCATCGGCGCCGAACACGACGTGCGCTACGACGCCCGCAAGATGGTCGAGGTGCTGATCGCCGGCCTGCGCGTCCAGCCGTGACGGCCGTTGCGCGCACGATCGCGGACGTTCGCGAATCCGGGGCTCCGGGGCTCCGCGGGAATCGAGTCATGGCCGTCAAGCAATGGCTCGGCCGGCGTCAGCGGCCAACTGCTCACCGGAGTCGGCCCGGTGAGGATGCTCAGGCGGCGGCGGTGATCAGGCGCAAAGCGCCCTCGCGTTCGGCCTGCCGGCGCAGGTACCCGTACGCCCGATCCCAGGCCCCGCTGCTCAGGTCCCGCTCGAGACGGGCAAGGCCCCGCTGAACCGCGCCCGGGTCGGTCAGAACCAGACCGGACGTGGCGGCGCGTACCTCCGGGCGCAGGAAAGCTTCGGGGCGGGCGTAGAACGCTTCACCGAACCCGTCGGTGCAGTCGCGGGGCACGGGCACCACGTCGACGCGGACCTCGGCGCTGCCGTCGGCGAGGGCGCCTGTCACCTGATCCAGCGTCGGGAACCGCGCCTGCTCAACGGCGACGATTTCGGGGATGTAGTCGGCCAGCCAGAATTGCCGCAATGCCGGGGCGTCGAGGGTAAGCACGATGACCGGCCCGCGGCTCACCCGCCGCATCTCGCGCAGCCCTCGATCCACGTCACCCCACTGGTGCACGGTCAGCACTGCCATGGCTGCGTCGAAGCTGTCGTCGTCGAACGGCAGGTGCTCCGCCGCAGCGTCAATCGCCGGCGCCGCTGCGGCCGGACGCTGAGCACGCATGGCCGCCGACGGTTCGACGGCCGACACGTAACGGTCAGCCGGCTCGTACGACCCGGTGCCCGCCCCGACGTTGAGCACAGTTCGGCTGACACCGAGCGCCCCATGCACCTGAGCCGCGATCCGCCGGTCCGGCCGGCGTACGGATGCGTAGCGCGCGCCGTGCCGCTCGTAGTCGAAATCGCCGGCCGGGCGTTCTCGAGCTGTCACGAACCAATTGAATCCGCTGCGCTTCGACCTACCGGACGGCCACCCCAGGAGCCCTCAGCGTCGCCGATCGACTGGCCGGACGCATCGCCGCCACCGTCGCTCCAGGAGGAACGGCTACCGAAGCTGATCACATAGTCCGCGTCAGAATCGATTTCGGGGGGCCGGATGCTCGCGATTCCGGGCCCCACGCTGCCGGGGCCGCAATGGTGTGAGCAGCGGTGGCGCGAGTGGGTTGACCACCCGCTGGTACCGGCGGCTGTTCGCGCGTCGCCCTGCTTGAGGGAACCGGGCGAGTAGCCGCCCGGTGTCCGGGGTAACGATGACTCGTGCCTTTGGACAGATTCCCGCTGAGAGCGTCGATCGCCGTCTCCGACATCGCGACGGCAGTCGAGTTCTACGAAGGGAAGCTGGGGTTGCGGGCGCTGCAGTCCGGCCCGAGCGCCACCATCCCCGACGGCGGCCGCGTCTACGGCTCGGCCGGCCGGCCGGCTCTGAACGTCTACCAGTCGGCGACGGCGGGCAGATCTCCGGCAACCCTCGTCACTTGGTACGTCGACGACCTGGATCAGCTGGTCGACGAGCTCACCGCAGCGGGCGTCGAGATCGTCCGTTACGACGGGCTCGAGCACGACGCGAGGGGCATCACCCCACGCGCCGGCGGCGGCCGCCTCGCGTGGTTGCGGGACCCGGACGGCAACATCCTGGCCCTGGAATCCGACGTCTGAGCCGAACTCGACCGCTGGTCCGCACGCCGACGATCGCATAAGACGGTCGTTCGACGAGAACGTCCGACGCGCTCGAGTGGCGCCTTCGGGCATCAAGGTGGCGCGTTCCTGCTCCTCGGTGCTGAGGCGCCAGGGTGTGCACGTTCGCTCCTGCTGTAAATGCACGGTTCTGCTCGCGGTTGCGCGATCGCTCAATCGGCCGGGCGCGAAGGTGCGCGAACTTCAACTGCTCGGGGTTGCGCGATCGCTCGATCGGCCGGGCGCGAAGGTGCGCGAACTTGAACTGCGCGGTTCTGTTCGGGGTTGCGCGATCGCTCAATCGGCCGGGCGCGAAGGTGCGCGAATCGGCATCGCGGGGGGTGTGCGATCAGTCAAGATGTGCCACGTTGACGATCAGGGCGGCCACCACGGTCGCGAAGAAGACGACGGGGCCGATCAGGTTGCGGGAGCCGACGCGCAGGTGAGCGATCAGGGCGCCGATGAAGTACAGGACCACGCCGGCGGCGGCCAGCACGCCGAGCAGGGGCACGGCGAAACCGGCCAGGAGGCCGATTGTGCCGGCGGCCAGCAGCAGGCCCAGCACCGGAACCCACGTGCGCGGGATGCGTTTGATGTCGGCCTGTTTCTTCGGGTACTCGTGGCCGATCAGGTAGGTGACGGCGGCGCTGCCGGTGAAGACCGCGGCGATGATCGTGATGGCGGCGTACATGCCGTCTGGACGAGACGGCGCTCGTTTATGTGACGGCCAGCTGGAACTGTTCGAAGCGGGTCAGCTCTTGCTCGATGGCGTCTTTGTGCTGAGCGCCGTCGTCCACCCACGTCCATTGCTGCACGAGCAGCCGGCCGGCGGCGCGGTCGGTCTTGAGGTCGATCACGGCGGCGATCCGGTCACCCACGAGCACCGGCAGCGCGAAGTAGCCGTACTGGCGCTTGGCCTTCGGCAGGTACGCCTCGAACACGTGCTTGTAGCCGAACAGCAGCTCGAGCCGGTCCCGCTGGATGATCAACGGGTCGAACGGCGACAACACATGCACGTTTTCCGTCGCTTGATGCGCGTTGTCGAGCGTTTCCGGCGTCGCCCAGTGCTCGACCCCGGCCACCGTCAGAGGCTTCAACTGCCGACGCCGTACGCGCTGGCTGACCAGCGCCAGGACGGCGGGCTTCAGCTTCGGCGCGTGGAAACACACCGACGCCAGGCTGACCACCCCCTGCGCGCGTAGCGCCCGGTCGAGCCGGTACGCGAGTGCCTGCCGCGCGGTGGCCGGCCGCGGCGGTGTGGCCCAGCCGAAGTGCCGCTCCATCAGCTCGTACGTCTTGAGCATGCCGGCCCGTTCGCTGACGGTGAGCAACCCCCACTCGAAGGCGATCTCCAGGGCCAGCTTGGACGGTTTCCGGCTGGCCCACAGCCAGTCCTTGTCGACCAGCACGTCGTCGGTGATGTCGCGGATCGTCAGCGGCCCCGACTCGCGCACCCGGGCCACCACCCGCCGCACGTCCTGCGGCGTGGCACTGCGGTGCCAGCTGCGCCACGGCCCGGTCCGCAACTCCTTCATGCGTGGCAGGAAAAACCGCATATCCTCCGACGGCGCGTACGACAGGGCATGGGTCCACACCTCGAAGACGCTCTTGTCCACGCTCTGCGCCTGCCGCAGGTCGGCCCGGCGATACCCCGGGATCCGGCTGAACAGGATGTGGTGGTGCGCGCGTTCGATCACGTGAATGGTGTCGATCTGCACGTACCCCAGATGCCGCACGGCCGCCGCCACCGCCTGCGGTCCCGCCCCGAACGGCTCCGACGTGTCGAGCCGCTGCGCGCGCAGCCAGATCCGTCTCGCGTCCTCGATCGATAGATGCACGCCACGAACATAGGCGCTCAGATCTGCCGCGAAGCGCGCGACGCGACGGGCGGTTGCTGGAACGCCACGAACATGAGCGCTCAGAACTGCCCGGTGGGCGATCAATGGATGCACGCCACGCATGTGCGCGGCCAGGCTGTGCCGGGAAACGGCCCGCGCGACTGGCGGTTGATGCACGCCACGAACATGAGCGCTCAGTTCTGCTGAGGAGCCCGCGGCGTAACTGGCGGCGGTGCACGCCTCGGACGTGAGCGGCCAAGTTCTGCCGGGAAACGCGCGGCGCGACTGGCGGTTGATGCGCGCCGCGAATAGGAGCGGTCAAAGTCCGCTGGGGAGCGGGCGACGGATCCGGCGGTTGGTGCACGCCTCAGACGTGAGCGGCCACGTTACGCCGGGAAACGCGCGGTGCGACTGGCGGTTTATGCACGCCGCGAACATGAGCGCTCAGTTCTGCCACAGAGCGCGCGGCGCGGCTGGCGGTTGGTGCGCGTCGCGAACATGAGCGCTCAGTTTCTGTCGCTCGGCGCGTGAGGGAATCCGGCGATTGCTGCACGCCGGGGACATGAGCGGTCAATTGCTGCGGGAAACTGCGCGGCGTAGGCGTCCACTGGGCGGCGCTAGGGCGGGGATCTCTAAGATGGCGCGCTGTGGACCAGCCTGTCGTCTCGCCTCGCCGCCGTCGTGCTCTGATCGCCCTGATGGCCGTGGTGGGTGTGGTGGCCGTCGTCTTCAGCGCCTACCTGCTGGGCTTGTTTGACGACGAGGGGCGCTTCCGTACGGAACCTGAGGCCTGCGCCAGTGTCACGCCCAGCCTGCCCCGGCTGGGCGCCGCCTATGTGGCCAAGCCGGACGGCGAGAGCAGCTGCGGCCTGTACCTCCCGGAGGCCGGCCAACCCGAGATCACCATCTCGTACGCCGTAGTGACCCCCAGCCGCGGCGATGCGCCCACTGCCGCGAGCACCAAGCTGCGTGAGTTCGCGCCGCTCGGGTTCACCGAACTGCCCAACCTGGCCGACGAGGCGTACATCCGCGACACCAGCCTCTACTTCCGAGTGAGCAACCTGCTGGTCGGCATCACCCTGCAGCCGGGCGCGACCGCCACCCAGGCCGCCGTGCACACCTTCGCCCGTGAGTTGGCCGCGCATTTGCAGGCCTGACTGCGTTCTGTAACCGGGCGCGACCGCCACTCAGGCCGCCGTGCACACCTTCGCCCGTGAGTTGGCCGCGCATTTGCAGGCCTGACTGCGGTCTGCAGCCGGGCGCGACCGCCACTCAGGCCGCCGTGCACACCTTCGCCCGGGATATGGCCGCGCATTTGCAGGCCTGACTGCGGTAGCACTCCCCCAGTAGCGTGGGGCGCATGCCTATTGTGGACTCGGCCAGTGGACTTTCGCTGCAGGCGGCCGGCCTGGGTCAGGTGGTCCGCGGCGGCCGGCGCACGCTGGACGGCGTCTCGCTCAGCGTGCGGGCCGGCGAGCTGGTGGCGATCATCGGGGCCAGCGGAGCGGGAAAGACCACGCTGCTCGACGCGTTGTCCGGCGTACGGCCGGCGGCCGAGGGCCAGGTGCGGTTCGGCGGGGGCGGCGGTCCCGTCGGCTATGTGCCGCAGGACGACATCATCCACCAGCAGTTGCCGCTGCAGCGGACGCTTCAGTACGCGGCCCGGCTGCGCCTGCCCGCCGCCGAGGCGGATCGCCGGGTCGCCGAAGTGCTGGACGTGCTGGGTTTGGCCGGGCGGGCCGACACTCGGGTCGGTGATCTCAGCGGCGGCGAGCGCAAGCGGGCCAGCGTGGCCGTGGAGCTGCTGGCCCGGCCAGGGGCGTTGTTCCTGGACGAGCCGACGTCGGGGCTGGATCCGGCGGCGGCCACCGAACTGCTCGCTGTGCTGCGCCGGCTGGCCTCCGACGGGGTGCCCGTCGTGCTGACCACGCACAACCCGGCCGACGTGGACCGCTGCGACACCGTGGTCGTGCTGGCACCGGGTGGGCGGCTGGTGTTCGCGGGGCGGCCGGCCGACGCGCCCGGCCACTTCGGCGCGGACGACGTGGCAGGCATCTACGGGCGGCTGGCCGACGCGCCCGCGTGGGTGGACCCGCCCGAGGCTGTTCCTGTCACGCGTACACGGGAAACAGCGACGCACGCACCCGGCGTACTCCATCAGATCTTGCTTTTGACTTCGAGGAATCTCGCTCTGTTGCGGGCCAACCCGCTGACGCTGGCGATTCTCGTCGGGTCGCCGCTGGTCATCCTGGCCATGTTCCTGATGCTGTTCAAGGCCGGCTCGTTCGACCCGGCCCGGCCCGAACCCGCCACCACCGTGATGATCCTGTTCTGGATCGCGTTCGGCGTGTTCTTCTTCGGGCTCAGCTACGGGCTGCTGCAGATCTGCACGGAGATGGCGATCCTGCGCCGGGAAGTGTTCGCCGGCCTGCGCCGCGGGCCGTACCTGACCGCGAAGTTTCTGCTGCTCATGCCGATGCTGGCCGTGGTCGACCTGCTGCTGCTCGGCGTGCTGCGCTGGCTCGACCGGCTCCCCGCGTTCGACGCCGGCCTCTACCTGACCACCCTGCTGGCGTCGGCGTGCGCGCTCACCCTGGGACTTCTGTGCTCGGCCGCCGTGTCGGACGTGGCCCAGGTCGGCCTGCTGCTGCCCATGCTGTGTTTTCCGCAGGTGCTGTTCGTCGGGGCGATCCTGCCGGTGCCGGTGATGGCGCCGGTCGGCCGGTGGATCAGCTACGCGATGTCGAACCGGTGGTCGTTCGAAGCGCTCGGGCACTCCGCCGGCGTCGAACAGCTGTGGGGATCCGGCGCGTCCCCACTCGGGCCACCGCTGCTCGCCACCTACGGCGACACGTTCAGCCGGGCGCTGTGGGTCGACTGGACCATCCTGGCCGGCATGACGCTGGTGTTCGCCGCCACGACCTGGGGAGTGCTGCGCCGCCGTGTCTGACCAGTTCGAGCAGCTCCGCGCGGGCGAGTACGCCCACCTGGACGCCGGCGGTGAGGTGTACCTCGACTACACCGGGGCCGGGGTCTACTCCCAGTCGCAGCTGCGGCACCACCACGAACGGCTGACTGCCCGCGCGTACGGGAATCCGCACTCGGAGAATCCGGCCTCAGCCGCCTCCACCGACCTGGTCGAGCAGGCCCGCCGCGACGTGCTGCGGTTCCTCAACGCCGACCCGGCCGAGTACGCGGCGATCTTCACCGCCAACGCGTCAGGCGCCTGCCGGCTCGTGGGTGAGGCGTACCCGTTCGGACGCGGCCGCGACCTGGTCATGACTTTCGACAACCACAACTCGGTGAACGGGATCCGCGAGTTCGCCCGCCGCGCCGGGGCCCGCCGCCGCTATGTGCCGCTGACCCCGCCGTCATTGCGGATCGCCGACGACGACGTACGCAAGGCACTCCGGCGGCGGCGCGGGCTGTTCGCCTTTCCGGCGCAGAGCAACTTCACCGGGGTGCAGCATCCCCTCGACTGGGTCGGGCTGGCCCACGACGCCGGCTACGACGTGCTGCTCGACGTGGCCGCGTACCTGCCGACCAACCCGCTCGACCTGAGCGTCGTGAAGCCCGACTTCGTGCCGATCAGCTGGTACAAGGTAATGGGCTTCCCCACCGGCGTCGGCTGCCTGGTCGCCCGGCGCGACGCCCTGGCCCGGCTGCGGCGCCCCTGGTTCGCCGGCGGCACGATCGCCGCGGTCAGCGTCGGCGCGGAATGGCACCAACTGGCGCCCGACGAGACCGCCTTCGAGGACGGCACCCTCAACTTCCTCGACATCCCCGACGTCTCATACGGCCTGCAATGGCTCACCGGCATCGGGCGCGAAGCGGTCCGTACGCAGGTGGCGTCCCTGACCGGCGAGGTGCTGACCGGTCTGTCGTCGCTGACCCACGCCAACGGGCGGCCATTAATTCGCCTGTACGGACCACCCGACACAGCCGGCCGCGGCGGAACCGTGGCGTTCAACCTGCTCGACCCGTCCGGCGTGGTGGTCGACGAACGCCTGGTCGCCGCCGAAGCCCTGACCGCGGGCCTGTCCCTGCGCACCGGCTGCTTCTGCAACCCGGGCGCCGGCGAGGGCGCGTTCGACATCCGCCAGCGAGTGCTACGGGGAATGCGCGGCTGGGGCGTGCGCACAGTGGACGACTACCTGAAGGTGATGGGAGTCCCCACCGGCGGCGCGATCCGCGTGTCCTTCGGGGTGGCCTCCACCAGCAGCGACGTGACCCGGCTGCTCGAGTTCGTCGCCAAGACCTACCTCGACCGCACAGCATCGTCGGACGGGCTCGCCCCACGCCTGCGCTGCTGAGTCGAGGCTGAGATCTCCTCCAGGACACCTCGTTGGAACGTTCTCGCCTGCGGCCCTGACGGAGACGGCTTTCCGGACCGTGCGGCAATCGACTGCTCGATCACGTCGGTCGGCTTGTAGCCGGTCGAGATGAGGTGGCGGCCGTCCTCGATCTTGGACAGCCAGATCCCGTCGCGACAGCGGACCAGCGCTCGGCAGGCCCGTTGTGTCGAAGTCGAGCGATCAACTCCCGCTTGAGGGCATCGCTCAACGGATCACGGCACAACAGGGCGATGTCAACGTCGCTCCGGTCCGCTTGGAAGGCGTCCAGGGCCAGCGAGCCGGCTGCGTACGCCCCGACGAAGTTCGTGGCGAGCACCGACCGCGCAGTCCCGGCAACCGCGGCGAGATACCTCTCGACCTCTTCAGACATCACCACATTCTCCCTGAGCCCGCGGCCTCATAAGTTACCTACCAGTAGCACATAAGAGTCATTATGGTGCGTCTGGTATACACCTGTTTTTGGATTAATGGATTGCCGGTATTGGTAATCCGATAAACATCCCAGTGGGCGGCGACGCACGGTTCCCACGAAGGATCGGCAGGCCTCCTCGCGAAACCGTGAGAGAAGGCTTCCTGGAGAACCTGGTTCAGGGCTGGCGCTGCGCGCTGGTCCGGTTGAGGCGTTGCCGCAGGTGCTGGCGTTCCGGGTCGGTGCCGGCCAGGTCCAAGGCTTTCGCGTACGCCGTGGCGGCCTCCGGCAGTCGGCCGAGGCGCTCGAGTACATCGCCCCGGGCGACGTGGAACGGCGCATAGTCCTGTAAGCGCTCCTCGCCGCTCAGGGCGTCCAGCACCACTAGGCCGGCCGCCGGGCCGTCTCGCATCGCGACGGCGGCGGCTCGGTTGAGGGCGACCACGGGTGACGGCGTCAGGGACAGCAGCACGTCGTACAGCGCCACCACCTGCGGCCAGTCGGTGGTCGAGACCGACGCCGCCTCGTCGTGCAGCGCTGCGATGGCTGCCTGTACCGCGTACGGGCCCGCAGGACCGCCGGTCAGTGCCAGCCGGACCAGCGTCAGCCCCTCGGTGATCATCGGCGCGTCCCAGCGAGCCCGGTCCTGGTCCTCCAGCAGCACCAGGGAACCGTCGGGGGCCGTACGCGCGTCGCGGCGGGCGTGTATGAGGAGCATCAGCGCGAGGAGCCCGGTCACCTCGCGCTCCGACGGCAGCAGCGCGCGCAGGATCCGTACGAGCCGAATTGCCTCCGCCGCCAGGTCGGTTCGCTGCAGGCTCGGGCCGGAGCTGGCCACATACCCCTCGGTGAAGATCGAGTACAGCACCTGCAGCACGCCGGGCAGACGCTCCGGCAGTTCGTCGCCGCCGGGCACGCGGAACGGGATCCGCGCCTCACGGATCTTCTTCTTCGCCCGGACGATCCGCTTCGCCATCGTCGCCGGCGGCACCAGATACGCCCGCGCCACCTCCGGCGTGGTCAACCCGGCCAGGCAGCGCAACGTCAGCGCGCCACGAGCGTCCTCCGGCAACGCCGGGTGCGCACATGTGAAGAACAACTGCAGCCGGTCGTCCGGGAACTCGGGCCCCTCCGGCATCTCGGTGACCGTGTCCACCTGCATCAAGGCCAACTTCGCCGCGTACGTCTGATCCCGGCGCAGCCGGTCCACGGCCTTACGCCGCGCGGTCGCCAGGAGCCACGCCCCGGGCCTGGCCGGCACACCCTGCACCGGCCAGTGCACCAGAGCCGCTTCGAGCGCCGCCGAGGTGGCTTCCTCGGCCAGATCCAGATCCCCGAAACCGCGTACGAGGGTCGCCAGCAGCCGCCCGTGCTCCTCCCGGAAGACAGCCTCGACGGCCCCGCCGGCCGAAGCCGCGGACGGCGAAGCCATCAGGCGCCGAAGTCGGCGACCGGGCGCACCACGACCGAACCGCCACCCAGCGCGCCCGGGCAACGAGCCGCCCACTCCAGCGCCGCGTCAAGGTCGGGCACGTCGATGACGTAGAAACCGCCCAGCACCTCCCGCGTCTCGGCGAAGGGGCCGTCCACCACCGTGCGAGTTCCGTCCGCCGCCACCCGCACCGTCGTCGCCGTCACCAGGTCGGCCAGCGACTCACCCGAGACGTAGATGCCCGCATCCTGCACGGCCTTGTCGTAGTTCACCCAGTCCTGCACGTCGCAGCCTTCGGCCGCACCATCCTCGGTCACCGATCCGGCGTTGATGAGCAGCATGTACTTCACGGTCGTCCTCCTTCGTCGCCGAGCGGCCACTCCGGCCGCTCACCATCACGACGTTCGGGATCCGCAGCTGTGGACAACACCCCACCAGAAATCTTTCCGGACGTCACTCTTCGGGGCCGGCGCCCCGCACGTACGCGTCGACGGCCGGCTTCGTGACGCCGAGGCGCACCAACAGGCCGGTCTCGGGGTGCTCTTCCTCCAGCAGGGCCAGCAGGATGTGCCCGGTGCTGACGGAGTTCTGCTGCAGACGCAACGCCTCACGGAACGTCAGGTCCAGGGCTTTGCGGGAGCGCGCGTCGAACGGGATCAGCACCGGTTCGGGCGTGTCCGCACCGGCCGCCGGAGGCAGCGACGCGACCGCGGCCGCACGTAGAGCGTCATCCGACACCCCGGCTTCAGCTAGGGCCCGCGCGCCGATCGCGTCGGAGACGTTCACCAAACCGATGAGCAGATGCTCGGGCCGGATCTCGTGATGCCCCAGCTCCTTGGCGGCGGCCATCGACCCGACGACCACCTTGCGCGCCGTGGAGGTGTAGCGGCCGAAACCCTGGGACGGGTCGTCCGGCACGAAGCGCTTCTGGGCTGCCTGCTTCGACACGCCCATGCTGCGGCCGATGTCCGTCCAGGACGCGCCCGAGCGGCGCGCCTGGTCGACGAAGTGGCCGATCAGATGGTCGGCCACTTCGCCCAGATGGTCGGCGAGAACCACCGCGTCGGTCAGGCGGTCCAGCGGGTCGTCGGGGCGGTTCTTCGTGATGGCGGTGATCAGGTCGTCGAGTCGCACGGATTGCGTCATGCCGTCAACCCTAGGTTGACGGCACGACTATCGTCAACCGTGAGTTGACGCTACGCGTGGCGTTCAGCCTCCCGGCGGCCGCGCTTGCCCAGCGGCACCTCGGCCATGTCCACCGTCTGCGTCGTCACGTTCTTGATCGGATAGCCGTGCTCGGCCATCCACGCCTCGGCCTTCGCCTGCGAGCGCACAGCCACACCGGGCACATCCTCGGCGGACTCGACCTCCTCGGCGAAGCGGAAGGTGAAGAACGGCCGCGGCAGGTCGTACGCCAGATAACCCTCAGCCGTGTACTGGGTGTTCATGAAGTCATGCGCGGCCGACTCCGCCCGCAACTCCCCCAGCTGCGCCTCGCTCAAACCGTCGAAACTGCCACGCACGGTCACCCGCACCGTCCGGCCCATGACCCCACACCCTCCGCGCAAAAAGGCCAGTATCAGCCGATCCCCCGGCGCGGCGAAACCGGATTACGTCACGGCCACCCGATGTCGTCCAGGAACTCCTCCACCGCCACGACGATGCGCGCCAGCACCGCGATCGTGTCGGTCAACGGCCCCGGCACATACATCCCGTGGTTGGCTGCCGGCACCTCCACCACGTACGGCGACAACCGCCGCGCCGCGGCCCGATCCCACACCGGGTCGGCCGAGCCACCCACCAGCAGAAACGGCGCCGTCGCCCGCTCCAACGCGGCCGTCAACCAGGGCGCCGTCAACACCGGCGTCAACCACACCGCCGGCAAACTACGGTCCGCGGCCAGCCCGGCCGAGAAACACCCCAGCGACTTCCCGATCAGCAACGGCTGCCCCGGCAAACCGTCGAGCACCGGCGCAACCTGGCCCTGCACCCAGGCCTCACGCCCCGGCCCGGGCGCCGGCGGGTCCTCAGTCCACATGTGCCGATGCACCATGGCACCACGCTGCCCAGCCACGTCACCGGCATACATCGGCAGCGGCGCACCGGGCCCGAACTTAGCTCCAGGGATCACCACCGCATCGGCCATGCCGTGACGCTAGCCGGGCTGGAACCGGAACGCGATGCCCCGCGGATCATCAACCGCCACCAAACCCGCCGTAGCGGTGAAACCGGCCAGCCGCTCCAGCGCTTCAGCCGCCGACGACACCTCACTGAGCTGCACCGTCACACCCTGGAAAGCCAGCCACGTGTCCACACCGATCTCATCCGGACCGAGCTTGTCGATGTCACCGGCCACCGAAGCCACCACCCGGATCCGCTCACCCTGCTGCTCGGCCACCCGCGCCGCCACTCGGTCGTACCGGTGATGACCCCGGAAGAAAACACTCGCCTCAGCCGGCTCCGCGAACGAATCACACGAAATCTCGACCCCGGCCATCGCCCGCCAATCAGCCACCACCCACGGCAACCAATCCAGATCGAGCCCGGCCCGCTCACCCTCCACCGGCGCCAACGGAACCGAACACGTCCACGTCAACGCCGGCGGCAACCCGATCACCGCATTGTCGAACAACAACCCGCCCCAGCTGCCACCCTCGGCGGCGATCAGCGCGCGAGCCTCCAGCCCGCCCTTGTCGTCGTCAGCCACGAGCCGGAGTTTGTCACAACCCCCCGACACTTTCTCGCGCTGCCACCGTCAACAGGTGACTGCTCGCACCCAGCAGACTTGGCTCCTCCTCGACCTCACGCAGCACATCCAGCAACAACGCCGGATCATCGAGAAAGTCGGCCAGCGCCGCCGGACTCATCCACAACGGACTCTCCACCGACACCAGGCGCCGCAACACCAGGCCGGCGTCGGCCACCTCACCCGGCAACTCCTCCGGCCGATGGAAATAGGCACTCGTGAACCAGCGCGGCACATCATCCGGATTGCCGTGCCGGCCGTGCGCCAGATCCTGCTCGACCAACGGCCGGAACGCCGGATCCCGGAAGAAACCCTTCACGAACCCGTCGAACAGAGACGCGAACCGGCTGATCGTCGCCGCCACCACCAAACCACCCGGCCGTACGACTCGAGCCGCCTCCCGCCAAGCCGCCACCCGATCCGGCCGCTCCTGCAAGTGATAGAGCGGACCCAACAGCAGTACGGCGTCGACGCTCGCATCCTCGGCCGGCAGCTCACGAGCGTCGCCCACCACGGCCTCGACGCCGGGCAGGCCGGCCGCCGCTGACACGTGTTCGGGCACCGGGTCGACGACGGTCACCCGATATCCCGCCTCGGCCAGCGGTCCGGCGTACACACCGGTCGCGCCACCCACATCGAGCACGTCCGCCGGCGCCGCCGGCAGCGTGCGGGTCAACACATCCCACGTACGCAGGAACTCGAGCCGCCCAGCCCCGGCCCGCAGCCGATCCCGTTCGCCCCCGCGCAGGTAATAGTCCAGAACTTCGGGTCGCAGCATGCCCTCGATCGTCCGACCAACGACGGCCCGAGCCAAATGGTTTTGGTCGGAGTGCGGGCGGCCCGAAGGGTCGCTCGTCCTTTGTGTTGTTGATCTCTGCGCGTAAGCCATCCTAGGATGGAAGGGCAGCCACCGTACGGACGGGATGCAGGCCCTCGGGCAGAGCTCGGCCGGTCCGGTTGACGAACACCGACGGAATGCCGAGTGCCGCCGCGCCCACCAGATCGGAGGCCGGCGAGTCCCCGATGTGGATAACTTCGGCCGCAGGGAGCCCCAACAGGCGCAAAGCCATCTTGAAAGGCTCAGGGCGAGGCTTGTACGCCCGCGCGTCCTCACTAGTGACGACATGCTCGACCCTGATGTCGTGCAGGTGCAGCACGGCGTCGAGGTGCGCCGTGTCCGCATCCGAGACCAGGCAGACCGGCACCCGCACCGACTCCAGAAACGGCAAAGCATCCGGAAACAGCGCCGGCGCCGGGTCCACAGCCTCCCGGCAGAGGCCAACTGCATCAACCTGTACGCCGAAGTGGCCCGCCGTGGCGGCCAGGCTGGCCGCGTTAAGGTCGGCCAAATTCAGAAAGTTCTCTCCGTACGCCCCATCAGCCATGGCCCACAGCCGGCGGTCCCACTCCGCAGCGACGTCGGCCGCAGGCACACCCGCCAGCCCCGCGACCTCAGCAGCGATCCGAGCCTCACCCGCACCGTCGTCCCGAACGAGCGTGCCGAACACATCCAATAGAATCGCCTCAGCCACGCCCCACCGTAGCGGCAGCGGGTCGCGGAGCACTCAAGCGCGCGTTCGGGCTCGTACGGCCACGACGCTGGGCCCTCCCCGCAGCCTCATGTTGACTGAATCAATATTGACGTCAACATGTACGCCATCCAGTCGAGCAACACGTCAACACGTGCCTTCGCGGCGTCGACAAGAGGGACGTGCACGCCTGGCCGCGCAGCGTCACCCCCGAGGACGCCCGCAACTCGCCTCGACGTCCTGGCCGCCCACGACATGGGCTGAGCGCGCGCGCAGGCCGAACTGCGCGGGCAGGCCCGAATCCAGCCGCCGTCCGCGCCGCTGTCCACGCCCCTGGCCCGCAGAGGCATCAGATCGCCCAGATGGCTGCCGACAAGCTGGCGGGAGTGGCTGCCTCCGAGGACGCATGACTCGCTTCGGCGTCCTGGCCGCCACCCCCAAGCTGGAGACGATGGGCAGCACCGACTCGGCACCCAGGAGCGTTCACGGATTGCGCTGGACGATGGCCAGTACCGACTCCGACACATGGCGACGTCGCGGACTGCAGTGGGCGATGGCCAGAACCGGCTCGGACACGTGGCGACGTCGCGGACTGCAGTGGGCGATGGCCAGAACCGGCTCGGACACGTGGCGACGTCGCGGACTGCAGTGGGCGATGAGCAGCACCGACTCGGACACGCAGGGACAGTCACGGGCGGGCCGGCGACGGACTAGCGGCCGTGATCGCCTCCGAGTACGCCACGACTCGCCTCGACGCCCTTGCCGCCGTGCCCGAGCGGCGATCGACGGGCAGCACCGACCCGCACACGTAGGAACGGTCGCGGGCTGCGGCGATCGGCAGCGCCATCTCGAGCACGTGGGGACTGTCACGGGCGGGCCAGCGGCGGGCTGGCGGGCGTGGTCGCCTGTGAGGACACCAGGATCCGCCTTGGCGTCCTGGCCGCAACGTCCGAGCTGCGGGCCACGGGCAGCACCGACCCGCGCATGTGGGAACGGTCGCGGGCTGCGGGCGACGGGCAGCGCCATCTCGGGCGCGCGGCGACGTCGCGGACTGCGGTGGGCGATCGGCAGCGCCATCTCGGGCGCGCGGGGACGGTCACGGGCGGGCCGGCGGCCGTGGTCGCCTCCGAGGACACCAGGACCCGCCTCAACGTTCTGGCCGCCACGCCCGAGCTGCGGGCGATGAGCAGCGCCGACTCGGTCGGATGGGGACGTTGGCAGGCTGCGGCAGGCGATTGGCAGCTCCCGACTCGGTCACGAGGGAACGCTCGCGGATTGCGGCGGGCGACCGGCGGCACCGACTCGCGCACATGGCGACGGTCGCTGCGGCGGGTGTTGGGCGGCACCGGCTCGCGCACGTCAGAGCGTCCGTCGGCGGGTGTTGGGCGGCACCGGCTCGCGCACGTCAGAGCGTTCGTCGGCGGCTGTCGGTAGCGCCGGGTTGGCCAAGTGGGGGCGGCTGGGCTGTGGGGGGTGGGTGGATCTTGGTGGTCGTTGGGCGATCGTAGAGTGGCGGGATGAAGAGCTTTCGTGAGGCCAGCGCTGTTGATGAGGAGTTGCGGGGTGAGTTGGACCCGCAGTGGACTATCGGGGACAAGCTGCACGGGGGTTACCTCATGGCGGTCATCGGGCGGGCGGTGGCGGCTCGGGCTCCGCTCCCCCACCTCGTGGCTATGACCACTACGTTTCTGCGGCCGCCGGTTCCGGGGGCGGTTCAGGTGGAAGTGGAGACGCTTCGGGCTGGGCGTACGGCGGGGCAGTATCGGGCTCGGCTGATGCAGGACGGGGAGTCTTGCGCGGAGGCGCTGGTCACGCAGGGGACACTGGAGAATGCTGCGCCCTGGTGGAGTCGGGCCAAGGCGCCTCAGTTGCCGGCTGAGGAGGACTGCTTTCGGTTGCCGTCGGAAGCGCCGGGGTCGCCGTTTCCGGTGGCGTTGCTCGACGTGGTGGAACATCGGCTTGACCCGGCCGGTCTGGGGTTCGCCATGGGGCAGCCGTCGCCGGAGGGGCGGGTCGCGGGGTGGCTGCGGCTGGCCGACGGGGACGACTGGGATCCGCTGAGTCTGCTGCTCGCCACGGATCCGGCGCCGCCGGTGTCGCTCACGCTGGGGGTGACGGGCTGGGCGCCGACGCTGAGCCTGACCGCGTACGTGCGTCGGCTGCCCGCGCCGGGGCCGGTGCGCGTGGTCATGCACTCCAGCGAGATCACGTCGGGGCGGATGGACGAGATCGTCGAGGTGTGGGACTCCGGCGACAACCTGGTGGCCCAGGCGACCCAGCTGGCGGCGGTCCGGGTGTGAGGTCGGACCGTGATCTGACAGCCTGAGCGTTCGGCCGGGCGTAACTTCCATCCATGGCAGCGCCAGCGAAAACCGGCGGCGAGGACACGACCCGGCACTCGAACGACGATCGGCCGGGCTACATGGGCCGGGCGGAACGCCTGCTCGGCGCCACGGCTATTTTGGGTGCGGCGATCTACGCCCTGCTCAACGTCCTGTACGTCGAGTTCTACGACGATTTCGGCGTCCGGCCGGAAGAGGTCGGCTGGGACAGGCTGACCATGCTGAGCCGTACTGCCTGGGTCGCCCTCTCCGTGCTCATCGCCACCGCGGTCTTCCTGCTCGGCAAGGCTGTTCTGGGGCGCTTCCTCGAAGGTCGGGTCGGCAAGTGGCGGGTGTTCGAGGGACAACCGATCTTCGCCTGGTTCGCGCCCGCGCTTCTCGCCGTGCTCGGCGGCTACTGGTACCTCACTTTCATCATGGAGGCCGAAGCGGACCGCGTCGCCCGCGGCGAAACGGTCAACGGCATGGGTCTGTTCGTTCCGTTCATCGACGTCCGGGCGCATCGGGCCGAGGTGACCTGGCTCGGCGAGACGGCGATCCCGCCCGGGCTCCAGTCGCCGCACCTCAGCTATCTCGGACGCAGCCGCGACGCCACCGTGCTCGTCGCGTGCGGCACGACGACCATCGTCGTCCCGTCCGACCAGGTGATCATCAACATCAAGAACCAGGGGCATTCCTTCGTCGACCGGCGGACGCAGCGTGCGGAGTTCGCCCGGCTGTGCCGATGACGGCCCCGGCCCGGCAGCGGCGCGGGTCTTAGACGCTCGTGCGGGCTCCGACGATCAGCTCGGGTGTGTTCACCGACGGAGGCCGGCGGTCCCAATCTCCGTACAGGAAAAGGAGCTGGAAGCCGGCCGCCTGCAGTGACCGGCTCAGGGTTTCGGCGTCGCGGAACGCGAGGACGTCGCGCGTCGATGTGCGTTCGCCGGTGCGTGGGTCGAGCGTGAACGTGTCGTAGGTGACCAGCGGCAGCTGCACGTCGACGGTTTCGTGCCAGAACTCGAAGGGGCCGGTTGTGCGCAGGGTGTCGGCTCGGGTCCAGCGGTCCCAGGCTCGGGCGGCGGGGTCGCGGGATTCGAAGGCGAGCGTGCCGCCGGGGACGAGCGCGCGGTGCACGTCGTGCAGGGCGCGCTCCCAGGCGGCGTCGTCGAGGAACACCTGGGCGACGTGGCCGGACATCACGGCCAGGCCGGCGGATGCGGTGCCGGCGACGTCGCTGTAACCGAGCCGCCAGTCCACACGGTCGGCGCCCGGGCCGCGGCTGGCCACCCGCAACATCTCGGGATCGGGATCGATGCCAACGACAGAAATGCCGCGAGCGGCCAGGGCCCGGGCGAGAACGCCGGTGCCGCAGCCCAGATCGAGGGCGCTGGTGACGCCCAGTTCGGCGGCGAGTTCGAGGTAGAAGCGGTGGTCGCGGTGGTCGGGGTTGAGTTCGTCGTACGCGGCGGCGAAGTCCAGGGCCATCCGGTCAGTCAGCCCGTCCCGACCCGGACACGCAACGCGATTACGCCGGATAGGCTGCGATCCTGTGATCACTGTTGCCGAGCCGGGCGACCGCCAGGGCGTCGTCGAAGCGCTCGTGGCCGCGTTCGTCAAAGACCCCGTGCTGCGGCACCTGTTTCCCGATGACGAGACATACGCGCGGTATGCGGAGGCGTTCTTCGGCGCGTGCTTCGACAAGCGGGTCGACCGGCGGTCCATCTGGACGATCCAGGGCGGCGCGGCCACCGCCATCTGGGAGCCGCCGGGCGTCGTGCACAGCGGCGACCCGCTCGCCGCGGTGCTGCCGGGTGACGTGCTCGAGCGGGTCCAGGCGTACGACCATGCTGTTCACAACGCCCTGCCGCAGGAGCCCTTCTGGTATCTCGGTGTGCTCGGCACCCACCCCGACCACACGGGACGCCGCTGGGCGCAGGCGGTGATGCACGCGGGGCTCGACCGGGCGGCCGCGGACGGGCTGCCGGCCGTGCTCGAGACCAGCAACCCGGCCAACGTCGGGTTCTACCAGCGCGCGGGCTGGCAAGTGATCGGCGAGGTCGAAGCCCCGCTCCCCATCTGGATCATGCAGCGCTGAGCACGTACGCGCGCGGCTTCAGCCAGCCGAGCATGCGGTAGACGTGCCACAGGCTGTCGCCCAGAGCTATTTCGTACGTCGCCCGGCCGAAGCGCTCCACATAGCGCTCCGGTTCGCGGAGCAGGCGGGCCGCGTGCAGCAGATGCCGGCTCGGGGCGCGCTCCTCGGCGTGCTCGCCCCACTCGCTGCCCAGGTCGATGCGCTGGTCGACGCGCAGCCCGGCCGCGGCGATCGATTCCTCGGTCAGCGCCGGATCGGCGTTGGCGGGCACCACACCCATCGTCGCGAACAGCCAGTCGGGGTCGGGCGGCGCGCCGAACATCTGGTAGACGACGGCCCGGCCGCCCGGGCGCAGGACGCGGCGGAACTCGGCGTACGCGCGCGGCAGCGGCGTCACGTGGACGAGCACGTCCCGGCACCAGATCAGATCGACCGACCCGGTGGCGATCGGCAGCTCGGTCGCCCGGGCCGCCACGTGCACGCCGGGCGCGTCGACCGGGTCGAGCCCGAGCACGTCGAAGCCGAAGCGGGCGGCCAGCCGGGCCGTGTGCCGCCCTTCGCCGCAGCCCACGTCGAGCATCCGCGCTCCCGGTGGCAGTCCGAGCTCGGCCACCAGGTCGTACAGCAGCTCGGGGCCGCGCGGCGACAGGCTCTCGTCGAGGGCTTCCTGCACCTCCGACTCGACCGACGGGTAGTGGCGGTAGAAGATGTCGAGGTCCATGCCGGGTCACGTTGCCAGGAGGCCGCCGATCTCCGCCACGACAAATCGCGTCGCCGGGCTCGTCCCGCCGGGGGCGGCCCGCGTGGCCGTCGACGGGGTGGACGGCGTCGGCAAGACGACGTTCGCGGCCGAACTGGCCCAAGCGCTGCGGGAGCGCGGGCGCGACGTGGTACAGGTGTCGGCCGACGACTTCCACCAGCCGCGGGCGGTTCGCCACCGCCGGGGCCGGGATTCGCCCGAGGGGTTCTGGCTCGACAGCTACGACTATCCGGCCCTGCTGCGCGACGTGTTGCGGCCGTTGGGTCCGGGCGGTGATCGCCGCTTCCGGCGCGCCGCGCACGACCTTCGTACGGACGCAATTCTGGATCTTGACTGGGAGATCGCGCCGCCGGAGGCCGTGCTGATCGTGGACGGGCTCTTCCTGCACCGCGACGAGCTGCGCGGATGCTGGGAGCTCACGATCTTCCTGGACGCGCCGTTCGAGCTGACCGTGGCCCGCATGGCCGAGCGCGACGGCTCGCACCCGGACCCCGAGCACCCGAGCCTGGCCCGCTACGTCGGCGGGCAGCGGTTGTACTTCGCGGCCTGCCACCCGCAAGATCGGGCGGACGTGCTGATCGACCACTCGGATCCAACTGCTCCGAAAATTGTTCGGCCTTGAGGTAGAAATCCGGGCGACGGCTCCGTTCCAAAGGCAACAGATGGGAGACAGCAATGCCGAAGTACCTGCTGATCGTGGACTACCGGCCGGGCGCGGAGCCGACGCCGATGGACGAGTGGAAGCCGGACGACGTCAAGGCGCACATGGACTACTACGGGGCGCTGCGCCAGGAGCTGCTGGACAGCGGCGAACTGGTCGACCAGCACGCGCTGACCGGGCCCGAGTTCGCCAAGGAGGTGACCAGCGACGGCGGCCCGCCCGTGGTCACCGACGGCGTCTTCCCGGAGTCGAAAGAGATGCTGGCCGGCTTCCAGGTCGTCGAGGTGGCCGACGAGCAGCGCGCCTTCGAGATCGCCGCGCGCGTCTCGGCCGTGCCCGGGCCGGGTGGGGTGCCTCTGCAACAACCCATCGGCGTACGCCGGGTGATGGAGGCCGCCGACTTCGAAGCGCTCACCTCCGAGCGGTGATCGACACCCTGCGCGAGCTGACGCCCCAGGTTGTCGGCGTGCTCACCCACCGGTACGGGGACTTCGAGGCGGCCGAGGACGCGGTCCAGGAGGCACTGCTGATCGCGGCCAGCCGCTGGCCGGTGGACGGGACGCCGGAGCATCCGCGCGGCTGGCTGATCCAGACCGCGCAGCGCAAACTGCTCGACCAGGTGCGCGGCGACCAGGCCCGGCGCCGCCGTGAGGTGCTGGCCGCCGCGCACGAGCCGGGCGGGGCGGCCGTCGACCGCGACGACACGCTCGACGTGCTGTTCCTGTGCTGCCATCCGGCGCTCAGCGACACGTCGGCGGTCGCGCTCACGTTGCGGGCGGTCGGCGGGCTGAGCACCGGGGAGATCGCGCGGGCGTTCCTCGTACCGGAGAAGACCATGGGCCAGCGGATCAGCCGGGCCAAGCAGCAGATCCGAGCTTCGGGTACGCCGTTCGGGGGCGAGCCGCGGCTGGGCGCGGCGCTGCGGGTGCTCTACCTGATCTTCAACGAGGGGTACACGACCGTGCACCGGGTCGATCTGGCGGCGGAGGCGATCCGGCTGACCCGCATGGTGCACGAGCGGCGGCCGGACGACGCCGAGGTGGCCGGCCTGCTGGCGTTGATGCTGCTCACCGACGCCCGCCGGCCCGCCCGTACGGCGTCCGGGGGCGACCTGGTTCCGCTGGCCGAGCAGGACCGGTCGCTCTGGGACCCGTACGCGATCAAGGAAGGCACGGCCATCCTGGACGCGGCGTTCCGGCGGGGCCAGGTCGGCGAGTACCAGCTGCTGGCGGCGATCGCGGCGCTGCACGACCGGGCCGCCTCGGTCGCCGAGACCGACTGGCCGCAGATCGCCGCCCTGTACGGGGTCCTCGAACGCGTCACCGGAAGTCCGATCGTGACCCTCAACCGGGCCATAGCGGTGGCCATGGTCGACGGTCCGGAGGCGGGTTTAGCGCTTGTCGCCGCCCTTTCCCTGGAGGGTCACCGGGTCGCCGCAACCCGCGGCCACCTGCTCGAGCTAGCCGGTGACCATGCCGGGGCGGTGGCGCAGTACCGGCTCGCCGCCTCGGCCACGGCCAGCGAACCCGAGAAGCGATACCTGCTGGTCCGCGCGGCCACCTTGACCTTGACCCTTGGGGAAGGCCGAGGGTGAGTCGTGCCGGTCGCGGTGACCGGCACGAGGAGGATGTCGCTGTGGGTCTGCTGACGATCGGGGCGTTCGCGCGGGCGGTGGGGCTGACGCCGAAGGCGCTGCGGCTCTACGACGAGCTGGGCGTGCTGACGCCGGCCGCCGTCGATGCGGAGTCGGGCTACCGGTTCTACGAGCCGTCGCAGGTGGCGCACGCCCGGCTGGTCTCCCGGCTGCGGGAGATCGGGATGCCGCTGGCCGAGATCCGCGACGTGTGCGCGCTGCCGCCTGCGGAGGCGGCAGCGGCCGTCGAAGGGTTCTGGCAGCGGGTCAGCGCGGACACGGCGGCCCGGGCCCAGCTGACGTCCGACCTCGTCACGCATCTGTCGGGGAAGGACCACAAGATGAGCGAGTTCCGTTTCGCGGCGGGCATCGACCCGGGCACCACGCGCGAGGAGAACGAGGACCAGGCGTACGCGGACGAGAACCTGATCGCCGTGGCCGACGGCGTCCGCGGGCCGTTCGGGGCGGCGGCCGCGGCGGCGGCGATCGAGGCGCTGAAGGCGGGGCCGGGCGCGGATCCGCTGACTGCGCTGGCCACGTCGGTGGCCGAGGCCGACCGGGCGATCCGGGCGCTGAGCCCGGACGAGGAGCCGGTGACGACGCTGACCGCACTGTTGCGGCGCGGCTCGAAGCTGGCCCTCGTACACATCGGCGACACGCGGGCCTACCTGCTGCGCAATGGCGAGTTGTCGCTGCTGACCCAGGACCACACGTGGGTGCAGGGGCAGGTCGATCAGGGCAAACTGGCCGCGTCCGAGGTGGCCGGGCATCCGCAGCGGGCGCTGCTGGTGCGGGCCCTGGGCTGGGGCGACGGCGTCGAGGCCGACCTTGCGCTGCGTACGGTGGCGCCGGGCGACCGCTACCTGCTGTGTTCGGACGGGCTGCACACTGTGGTGCCTCGCGAGACGCTGCAGTCGGTGCTCACGTCGGCCTCCGCTCCAGACGAGGCCGTGGAGCAGCTGATCGCCGCCGCTCGCGAGGCCGGCGCGCCGGACAACATCGCGTGCGCCGCATACTTCAGCGCTGCTTAAGTGTCGCCGAGAAGAATTAAATAGACCTTACGCGTACGCGTTGACAGCGTGGCGGCATGACTTTGAGTGGCCTCTACGTCCCGTTGATCACCCCGTTCGCCGCCGACGGTTCCGTCGACCTGCCCGCTCTGGAACGCCTGGCGGCCGACGTGCTCGCCGCCGGGGCGACCGGGGTGGTC
Source organism: Paractinoplanes pyxinae (assembly GCF_026626335.1). Classification (GTDB taxonomy): domain Bacteria; phylum Actinomycetota; class Actinomycetes; order Mycobacteriales; family Micromonosporaceae; genus Actinoplanes; species Actinoplanes pyxinae. Next base: position 97,541 of record NZ_JAPNTZ010000015.1, read on the forward strand.
GCGCTCGGCACCACCGGCGAGCCGTCGTCGCTGACCCCGGCCGAGCGCGCGTCCATCCTCGACCTGCTCACCGGCGTGTGCCGCGGCCACCAGCTGATCGTCGGCGCTCCGGCTCCGCCGACGGCCACGGCCGCGCTCACACTGGTCCCGCCGTTCGTGCGACCGGGCGAGGACGGCGTGATCGCCCACCTGACCGCCGCGGCCGCCGCCAGCCCCGTGCCGCTGGTGATCTACCACGTGCCGTACCGCACCGCCCAGCCGTTGTCGGCCCGGGCCATTCGCCGCCTGGCGGCCATCCCGAACGTGGCCGGCATGAAGCTGGCCGTCGGCGGCATCGACGCCGATACCATCGAGCTGATGGCCGACCCACCCTTCGCCGTCCTCGGCGGCGACGACGTCTTCATCTCGCCGCTGCTGGCGCTCGGCGCCGCCGGCGGCATCCTGGCCTCGGCCCACATCGCCACCGCCGAGTACGCCTCGCTGGTCACCTCGTGGCAGCCCGCCCTCGGCCACCGCCTGGCCCGGTTGTCGGCCGCGCTGTTCGCCGAACCCAACCCGACCGTCACGAAGGCCGTCCTGCACGCGCAGGGCCGCATCGCCACTCCTGACGTCCGCCTGCCCCTGCTTCCCGCATCGCCGGAGTCCGTCCGAGCCGCTCTGCAGCTCATCACCCCGGCACCAGTGGCGTGACGTTCACTCCCCGGACGGCCTGGGCCGACACGCCGGAACCGGTGCGGACGGCGGTCGCCGAGGCACTCGGCACGACGATCGTCGCTCACTCGGATCTGCACGGCGGCATGTCGCCCGGGCCCGCGGTGGCCCTGCGGCTGGCCGACGGCCGGAAGGTGTTCGTCAAGGCCGTGTCGGCCGAGGTCCGGGCGCACAACCACCGCATGATCACGCAGGAGGCGGCGATTCTGGACGTTCTGCCGGCATCGGTGCGGGCGCCGCGTCGCCTGGCCACCGTGGAGCACGGGCCTTGGGTTGCCCTGGCCACCACGTGGGCCGCCGGCGCAACGACCAAGACGTGGACCGGTACGTCGATCGCCGCGGTCGCCGAGGCTTGCCGGCGCACGAGCGGGCATCGGGCGCCGGCCTCCCTGCCGCCCGTCGCCGAGCGCATCTTCCACTTCGACGGCTGGGCGCGGCTGCTCGAGATCGGCGCCGGCGACGACTGGGAGGCGGCTCACGCCGGGCCGGCCGCCGAGGTGGTGGCCGGGTGGGAACGCTGGACCGCCGGCGACGCCCTGGTCCACCGGGACCTCCGCCTCGACAACACGACGGTCGGCGCCGAGCGGGATTCGGCGGTGCTGCTCGACTGGGCGTACGCGGCGGCCGGCGCCCCGTGGATCGACCTCGCCCAGATGGCGGCGGACGTGGTCGCCACCGGACACGTCGACGGCGAGCCGGCGGCGACGGAAAGCGCGTACGAGCTGTTGCGGACGCTGCCGCCCGAGGCGTCGCGCTTCGTCGTGGGCCTGGCCGGCATGTGGTCCATCCGCGCCGCCACGGTCCCGGACACCTTTCATCCGGGCCTGTCCGCGTGGCGGCGCGCCCGGTCGGTCGCGTTGCGCCCGCTGGTGACCCGCCTGATCGCGGACCTGCGCGCTGGATGACGCCGCGGCGGTCAGCGGCGGACGCGGTACCAGATCGTCGGGGTCGGGCCGGCGGTTGAGGAGATCTCTTCGAGGGCCGCGGCGTGGTGGCGGAACAGCGGGGTGCCGTCGCCCAGCAGCACAGGGGCGATGAAGACCAAGATCTCGTCCAGCAGGCCGGCGGCCAGGCACTGGCCGGCCACGTCAGCGCCAAGGACGTTGACGTACCGGTCGCCCGCGGCGGCCAGGGCAGCCGTCACCGCCGAAGGCAGGTCCGCCAGGAAGGTGGTGTCGGAGACCTGGTGAGCGGGCGGGTTGTGGGTCAGCACGAACTGCGGGCCCGACCACAGACCGCCGAAGGCCCCCTCCTGCTCGGTGCCCGCGTTGGGATCGTCGCCGAAGAAGGTGCGGGCGCCGGTGAGCAGAGCGCCGACCTGCGGCCACAGGTTATCGGCGACCTCGTGCGGGCCTGTGTCAGGCAGATCGGCCATCCAGCTCATGTCGCCGCCCGGCCCGGCGATGAAGCCGTCCAGCGACATCGTCGCCGAGTACAGAAGCTTGGCCATGAGGTCAGGCTCGGCGGCGGCGGGCCACGAGCACGGCGGCCGCGCCGGCCAGCAGCAGACCCAGACCGGTGACAGCAACCGGAAGCGTGGCGGAACCGGTGATCGGCAGGCCGCCGCCACCGCCCTCGCCGGGGGCCGGGGCCGCGGTGCCGCCCGGGGAGGACGGCGATACGGACGGCGTAGGCGACGGAGTCGTGGGCGGGGCCAGAGCCGTCAGGTCGGCCACGTAGCTGGTCTTGTCGTTGTCCGGATTGATGGTGTTCACGAACCACTCGCTGCCGGCGAAGTTGGCCGGCGAGTCGTAGACGTACACCTCGACCGGGACCTTCGTGCCGCGCCACTTGGAGTTGGCCGGGATGGGCACGGTGCGCTTGATCTCGGACTCCTGGCCGGGCGCGAGCGCCTGGCGGACCGTGCACTGGTTCTTGCCGGCGGTGAAGCGGCAGGTGGCGCCCGGGCCCACCCCGGTGCCGTGCCAGTTCGTGACCGAGTACGTCTCGTGGTACGTGTACTTGGTGGTCGTCTGCGGGCCGTAGTTGTGCAATACCACGGTGTACGTGACAGCGTCCTCGGCCACGACCAGGTCTTTCACCGCCACGCCCATGTCCGCCGAGCCGGCCACGGTGCTGGTCCACGTACGGGTGTTGTCGTTCGGGAACGTGTCCTGGCCGTCCTCGACGTCGAGGTTCAGGCGGAACGGCAGCCTCGTGCCGAGAGGCGTGTCCTCGCCGACCCGCAGCTCGACCGGGAAGATGTACCAGCCGAACTGGTCGACCGGGCCGTCCTCTGACGGGCGGCACGTCAGCAGGCCGTCGGCGAGGTCGCACGGCCCGGAGGTCGTGCCCTCGCCGGGCGCGTAGGTGACGCCGTCCGGGATCGTGAGCGTGATGCTGACCCGCGACCGGTCGACCGGCTGCGGATCGGCGCCCGTGCCCCCGGCGCCGCCGCGCAGGTTGATCTTCCACAGGTAGCCCTGCGGGAACTCGGCCGGGGCGATGATCTCACCCAGGCCGGAGTGGACGGGCTCGGCGTGGGCGGGCGTGGCGGCGACACCGGCCAGGACGAGCGAGAGGCCGAGCACGCTGGCAAAACGGCGGAGGATCACCGCGGGAGAGTAACAAGCGTTTCCCGCGTACGCTGCACCTGCTCAGATCTTGCGACGGCGAGCGGCCAGCAAGGCCCCCGCCCCGGCCACCAGCAGGCCCAATCCGGTGAGTGCCACAGCCACGGTCGGCGCACCCGTGATCGGCAACCCGCCGCCCTCACCCGGCGCAGGCGCGGCAGTGCCGCCGCCGGTCGGTGTGGGCGCGGCTGTGCCGCCGGTCGGTGTGGGCGACGCGCTCGGTGCGGGCGTGGCCGGGCCGCCGGTGAAGTCGATCTCGAAGGCGACCTCGTCGTTGTCCGCTTCGCCGCCACCGCGGGGCTGGTCGAACACGCGCGCCTGAACCTTCACCACGTGACCCCAGACCGGGCTGTCGGCCGGCACCGCGGCTTTGCGAGTAACCCGGAACTCCCGCCCGGGAGCCAGCTTCACGTCCACGGCGCACTCGATCAGCGGCGACACCTCGGAGATGCAGCCGGCGCTGGGCGGCTCGAAGTCACCCGTGCCGAACGCCCGTGGCTCGGACAGCTCGTTGAACTGGATGACGCCGGTTGGGAACCGCCCGTTGTTCCTGATCACGTAGGTGTAGGTGACGACGTTGGCCGGGCCGGTCGGACCGGAGATCTTCTCGACCTTGAGGCCCAGGTCGAGGCCGTCGACCACCTTCGTCGTGGCCGTTGACGTGTTGTCGGCCGGGGTCTGCTCCTCGCCGTCCGAGGTGATGGTGGCGCTGATCGGCAGGCTGGTCCCGGTCGGCGCGTCGAACTGCAGCCGCAGCTGATATCCGTACTGCCGCCGCTCGATGGCCCCCGGATCGGTCACGTCGCAGGTGACTATGGCGCCGTCGGCCTCGCAGGCTCCCGCCGACGGCTGCCCCGCCGACAAGAAGGTGACGCCCTCGGGCAGGGTGACCGCGATGCGCACCGAGGCAGGGTCGACAGAGGAGTTGGCAAACGCGGTGACGCCGACGAACGCGACCTGACCCTCGACGACCTCGGCCGGGGCGTCGACCGAGATGTTCAGTTCAACGGGCGCCGCGAGAGCCGCCGCAGCGAGAGCGGGCGCTGAGAGGGCGGGGGCGGCCAAAGCACCCAGCGAGAGCGCAGCGGCCAGGGTGGTGAGTCGCCTGAGGACCATGACGCCGGAGGCTAGCAGCGTCACCCGGCGAGGGCGGCCCCCATCCGATTTGACGCTAATTCCGGATCGTGAATCGGCTTCGCTCCCAAGTTTCGGCCTTGTTTCCTCAGCGATACGTTCCGGCAATGGCGATGAAAGCGCTTTCAAAGGCGACGATCTATCAGGTCGCTCAGCTCGCGGGCGTCTCCATCGCCACCGTCTCGCGGGCCCTGCGCGACTCCGACCTAGTCACCCGCGAGACGCGGGAACGGGTTCAGGCGGCCGCGCAAGAGCTGCAGTTCACCCCGAGCCGGCCGGCCCGGTCGCTGGCCGAGGGGCGGCACGCGGCCAACGGCATCGTCTTCCCCGACCTGGTCGGGCCCTACTACGCCGAGGTGGTGCTGGGCTACGAGGCGGCCGCGGCCGCGCTGGGCAGCAGCGTGCTGATCCTGGCCACCAACGGGCGCCGCGACCCGGCGGCCGCCGTGCGGGAGCTGGCCGGACGGGTCGACGGGCTCACCGTCATGGGCCGCACGATCGGTGACGACGTGGTGGCCGGGATCGCGAGCACCGGCCTGCCGGTCGTGCTGCTGGCCCGAGACCCGGTCGAGGGCGTCGACACCGTACGGGCGGGGAACTCCAACACCGCGCGGGCGCTCGCCGAGCATCTGGTCGGGCACGGGCACCGCACGATCACTTTCCTGGGCGATCCCGACGGCTCCCCCGACGTGGCCGGACGCTACGCCGGTGTGCGGGCCGGGTCGAAGGGCGCGCACCTGACCCTCGTACGCGGGAAGGGTCTTGACCTGGAATCGGGGCGCCGGGCCGCGAAGTCCCTGCTGAAGGACAAGCCCGACGCCGTTGTCTGCGCGAACGACGAGGTGGCGCTGGGCGTGTTGCTGGCCGCCCAGGAGGCCGGCCTGCGCGTGCCCGAGGACCTGGCCGTGACCGGCTGGGACGACCTGCTCGCGGCCCGGTTCGCCGGACTGACCACCGTGCGGCAGCCCATGCGCGAACTCGGCGCGACGGCCGCCCGCTGGCTCAACAAACGCATCAACGAGAGCGCGACGGCCACCCGCCGCGCGGACAAACGCATCAACGAAGGCCCGCCGGTCGCGCGCCGCCCGGACGAGCGAGACGAAAGCCATGAAGAGAACAGGACAGCCGCCCGCCGCCGGATCCTCGCCACCGAGGTGGTGATCCGGGGCAGCTGCGGCGCGCACGAGGAGGTGCATCCATGAGGAAACGATGGCTGGCCGTGGCGACCTGCACGGCCTTGATGGCAGTGACCGCGGGCTGCGGCCGCGACGACAGCGGCGGCGGCGAGACCGCCCAGGCCGTGGGGGAAGGCAAGGCGACCGGCGAGATCACGGTGTGGGCGATGGGCACCGAGGGCGAGAAGCTGGCCGCGTTCGCGAAAGCCTTCACCGCCGAGAACCCGGACGCCAAGGTCAGCGTGACCGCGGTGCCGTGGGACTCGGCCCAGCAGAAGATCTCGAGCGCGATCGCGGCCAAGCAGACCCCGGACGTCTCGATGATCGGCACGACCATGCAGGGCGAGTTCGCCAAGACCGGCGCGCTCGACCCGACGCCGACCGACCTGTTCCAGAAGGACTCGTTCTTCCCGGGCGCCTGGGACACTACGGTCGTCGACGACACGGCGTACGGTATTCCCTGGTACGTCGAGACGCGCGGCCTGTTCTACCGGACCGACCTCGCCCAGAAGGCCGGCTTCCCGGACGGCCCCAAGACGTGGGACGACCTGACCGCGTTCGCCCAGGCCATGAAGGACAAGGCCGGCGCCAAGTGGGGCATCAACCTGCAGCCCGGCAAGACCGGCAGCTGGCAGACGATCCTGCCGTTCGGCTGGTCCAACGGCGCCGAGATCGAGGCCGACGGCAAGTGGACGTTCGACACGCCGCAGATGACCGAGGCGCTCACCTACTACCAGTCGTTCTTCAAGAACAAGCTGTCCCCGGACGACCTGCCGCAGGGCGCGCTCGAGCCCGCCTTCGCCAAGGGTGAGATCGCCTCGTTCATCTCCGGCCCGTGGCACGTGGGCATCCTCAACGAGCAGGGCGCCAAGGGGAAGTTCGCCGTGGCCCCGCTGCCCACCAAGCAGTCGTCGACCTCGTTCATCGGCGGCAGCAACATGGCCGTGTTCAAGGACGCCAAGAACCGCGACGCCGCCTGGAAGTTCCTGGCCTGGTTGAGCAAGCCCGACGTGCAGGCCAAGTGGTACCAGACGGTCAACGACCTGCCGGCCGTGCAGTCGGCCTGGGACGACCCGGCGCTGAGCAGCGACCCGATGCTGAAGGTGTTCGGCACGGCGCTCGAGTCGGCCCAGGCGCCGCCGTCGTTCCCGACCTGGACCCAGCTGGCCGCGACCTTCGACGTCGAGGCCGAGAAGGTGTGCGTCGGCGGGGCCGATCCGGCGGCCGCGCTCAAGGCGGTGCAGAGCCAGGCCGAATCCATCGGCACCGGCTCGTGACCGCGGTTGTCTCCGCGCCGCCTTCCGCCGAGCCGGCGGTCGCCGGGCCTCGCCGTCGCCGCCGCCGCTACACCGGCTGGGCCTTCGCGGCGCCGTTCACCGTGCTGTTCCTCGTGTTCGCGCTGCTGCCGGTGGTCGCCTCGCTGGTGATGAGCGTGACCGACATGCGGGCGACGGACCTGCGGACGCCGTTCGCGGTGAACTTCGTCGGGCTGGACAACTACACCCGACTGTTCTCCGACGACCTGTTCGTGCGCTCGGCCGTCAACACGCTCGTGTTCGTGGTCGTCGGTGTGCCGCTGACCATCGTGGCGGCGATGGCGGCGGCCAACGGGCTCAACTCGGGGCTGATCCGGTTCCGCACGATGTTCCGGGTCGGGTTCTATCTGCCGGTGGTCACCAGCATCGTGGCCATCGCGGTGATCTGGCGGTTCCTGCTCGATCCGGAGGCCGGCCTCGTCAACAACCTGCTCGCGCAGATCGGGATCACCGGCCCGAACTGGCTGGGTGACACCCGTACGTCGCTGGCCTCGATCATCGTGATGGCGGCTTGGCGCAACTTCGGCTCGCTGATGGTCATCTTCCTGGCCGCTCTGCAGGGCATTCCCAACGACCTGTACGAGGCGGCGCGGCTCGACGGGGCCGGTCGGTGGGCGCAGTTCCGGCGGATCACGCTGCCGCTGATGCGCCCGGCCCTGCTGTTCGGCGCGGTCATCACCGGCATCGGCTACCTGCAGCTGTTCGAGGAGCCGCTGGTCATGACCCAGGGCGGGCCGCTCAGCTCGACCCTGTCGGTCAGCTACCACATCTACAACCAGTTCGGATTCGGCAACTACGGCTACGCCGCGGCCGCCTCGTACGTGCTGTTCGTGGCCATCGTCGCCCTGTCCGTGCTGCAGTTCCGGCTGCTGGGGAACCGAGATGACTAGAGACCGCATAGCTCGTACGTCGTTGTACGTGATCCTGGTGGCCGGGCTGCTGGTCGTGGTCGGGCCGTTCCTGTGGATGCTGCTGTCGTCGTTCAAGACCGAGGCCGAGATCCGCTCGGTCCCGCCGACCTGGTGGCCGTCCACGTGGTCGCTCGCCAACTACCGCGACCTGTTCGACCGGCTCGACTTCCCGCAGTACTTCGCCAACTCGGCCATCGTGGCCGTGCTGGTGACCCTGGGGAACCTGCTGTTCTGCTCGCTGCTCGGCTATGCGCTGGCCAAGCTGGACTTCCCGGGGCGGCGGGCGCTGTTCCTCACGGTGCTGGGCATGCTCATGGTGCCGGGCATGGTGACGTTCGTGCCGCAGTTCGTGCTCGTGTCGAACATGGGACTGGCCAACTCGTACGCGGGACTGGTTCTGCCCTTCCTGGCCGGCCCGTTCGGGGTGTTCCTGATGCGGCAGTTCCTGCTGGCCATCCCGGACGACCTGATCGAGGCGGCCCGCGTCGACGGGGCCGGCGAGTGGCGCATCTTCTGGCGGGTCGTGCTGCCGCTGTGCAAGCCGGCCCTGGCCACGCTGGGCATCCTGACGTTCCTGAGCTCGTGGAACAACTTCCTGTGGCCGCTCGTCGTGGCCACCACCGACGACAAGTACACGCTGCCGGTGGCGCTGGCTCTCTACGCCATCGGGCAGAACCGCATCTACTACGGGCTGCTGCTCGCGGGGGCGGTCGTGGTCGTCGTGCCCGTCCTGATCGTGTTCCTGGCGCTGCAGCGGCACTTCATGCGCGGCATCGCCACCACCGGACTCAAGTGACTCCCTCCGTCTCCCCCTGAGGTGATCTTGATGAGACGTCTGATCGCACCGCTGGCAGCGCTGATCCTCGTCCTCGGCGGCGCTTCCGTCGCGCACGCCGCGCCGGACCCGCTGCGCACCTACGCCAAGGACACCTGGAAGTCGCTGGTCGCCATGACCGACCCGGCGACCGGGCTCGTCGCCGATAACATTCCGGGCGATCTGTCGGCTCCGGACGCGTACACCTCGCCCACCAACATCGGCGGCTACATGTGGTCGGCCGTGGCCGCGCGCGAGCTTGGCCTGATCTCGTCGCGCGAAGCCACCGCACGCGTTTCGAGAACGCTGGAGACCCTGGCCACGCTGAAGCACCACGACAAATCGGGCATGTTCTACAACTGGTACAACCCGCACACCGGCGCAGTGCTGACGGTCCTGCCCGACGGCACTGCGGTCACGCCGTTCCTGTCCAGCGTCGACAACGGCTGGCTGGCCGCCGCGCTGCACGTCGTCCAGGGCGCCTTCCCGTCGCTGCGGGCCAAGGCGGCGAAGGTGCTCGACCGGATGGACTTCGGCTTCTACTTCAACCCGGCCGCCGTCTCCCCCATCGGCACGCGCGGGCTGATCCGCGGCGGCTTCTGGGACACCCAGCCAACCGGTTGTTCCGTCGCCGCCCCGGATGACGGCGTCTGGTTCACCTGCAACCACTACGACATCACGGTGACCGAGCCCCGCATGGCCACCTACCTGGGCATCGGCTCCGGGCAGATCCCGGCCACGGCGTACTTCGACACCATGCGCACCCTGCCCGACAACTGCGACTACTCGTGGCAGGAGATGCAGCCGCACGGCTTCACCACCACCCACCTCGGCCGCACGGTCTACGAGGGCTCGTACCGCTACCGGGGCATCACCTTCGTGCCGTCGTGGGGCGGCGACATGTTCGAGGCGCTGATGCCCGACCTGTTCGTGCCCGAGGCCAAGTGGGGTCCGCGCAGCTGGGGCCGCAACCACCCGGCCACCGTGGCCGCGCAGATCGAGCACGGGCTGAACGACGCGCGCTACGGCTACTGGGGCTTCTCGCCGGCGTCGAACCCGTTCGGCGGGTACGGGGTGTACGGCGTGGACGCCATGGGCATGGACACCGACGGCTATCCGTCCGACGTGCAGGGCGGCAAGTACGACGCCGGCTTCGGTGACTGCCGTCCGGCCGGGCCGCCTGCCGTCTACGGCGATGGCGTGGTCACCCCGCATGCGGCTTTCCTCGCATTGCCGTACGCGCCCAAGCCCGTGACGAAGAACCTCGCGAAGATCAAGAGCGACTTCGACGCGTACGGGCCGGGTGGGTTCTACGACGCGGTCGCGGTGCGCTCGGGCACGGTGGCCAAGCGGTATCTGTCCCTCGACCAGTCAATGATCATGGGCGCGCTGGGTAACTACCTGGGCCACGACGTGATCAAGAAGGCGTTCGTGACGCCGCGGTTCGAGCGGGCGGTCCGGCCGCTGCTCGCCCGCGAGACGTTCAACGTGCCGGCCGGGCAGAGGCTGCCGCAACTGGGAGGTCGATGAATGACGATCGAGGACCAGGCCCGCTCCAACTGGGCGTCGCTCATGGGCGGCGGCGGGGCCCAGGACCGTACGACGGGAAAGCCGCAGCCGTCGTCGCTGCCCGCACCGACCGGGGTTTTCGCGGTCAGCGGCCGCGGCCAGGTGACCGTGTCCTGGGATCCGGTTCCGGGGGCGATCGGGTACGCGGTGCACCGCGCCGACTCGGCCGACGGACCGTTCGAGGTGGTCGACCACGGCGGCGGTGACGTGCTCGCCGTGCCGCACGGACCCTACGCGGACACCACCTCGGGGCGTGGCGGCTGGTACGCGGTGGCCGCGCTCGAGACGGTGACGTCGATCGGTCCGGTGTCGACGCCGGTGCCAGCCGTGGACATCTCCATGCCCGAGACGGTGACGGTGAACGTGGGCTCGGATCCGACGCCGCTGCCCCGGATCTGGGAGGCCATGGTCGGCTCGGAGCATTTGTCGCACCTGCTGTCGACCGAGGTCACGGGCGGGCGGCTGATCGGCGAGGAACTGACCGAGGCGCTGCGCCGGGTCCACGACGAATTGGGCGTGCGGTCGGTGCGCGCCCACCACATCCTGGGCGACGACGTCGGCGTGTACCGGGAGGTCGACGGCGATCCGGTGTACGACTTCAGCCGGGTCGACCGGATCTACGACGCCGTCCGGGCGGCCGGGATGACGCCGGTCGTCGAGTTCGGCTACATGCCGCGTGACCTGGCCCGCGACCCGTCCCGCACGGTGTTCGCCTACCGCGGCGGCATCTCGCCGCCGCGCGACTGGGACCGGTGGGCCGACCTGGTCCGGGCGTTCACGGCCCACGTGGCCGACCGCTACGGGCTCGACGAGGTGCGTACGACGTGGTGGTTCGAGGCGTGGAACGAGCCCAACCTGTCGGTGTTCTGGTCGGGTACGCCCGAGGAGTACTGGAAGCTGTACGAGCTCACGGCGCGGGCGGTCCGCGATGTGGATCCTGACCTGCGGGTCGGCGGGCCGGCCACCGCGGCTGTGGGCTGGATCGAGGACACACCGCAGACGGCCGACTTCGTGTCGACCCACGTGTACGGGACGGTGCCGCTCGACCTGCGCCCGCTGACCGGCGACCGCCCGCTGCTGTGGACCGAGTGGGGGGTCACGGCGACCCACGGCCACCCGATCAACGACTCCGTGTTCGCGGCCGGGTTCCTGCTCAAGGGCATGCACTCGGCCGCCGGGCGGATCGACGCGCTGGCGCCGTGGGTGGTCAGCGACCACTTCGAGGAGCTGGGCCGGCCGCAGCGGCTGCTGCACGGCGGGTTCGGGCTGCTCACCGTGGGCAACCTGGCCAAGCCGAAGTTCTGGGCCCTGGCCCTGGCGGCCAAGCTGGGGCCAGAGGAGCTGCCGGTGTCGCTGTCCGGGGACGGAGCGAACAGCCTGATCTCGGCGTGGGCGTCGCGCTACGACGACGGCGGTCTGGGCGTGCTGCTGTGGAACAGCACCCTCGATCAGAGCCGGGCCGCCGGTGAACCCCATTTGTTCCGTACGGTGATCTTGCGGCCGGGTCTGGCCGGGCCGCACCGGCTGCGGGTGTGGCGCGTCGACAAGCACCACGGCAACATCGCCGCCCGCTTCGACGGCGAATGGCCGTCGCCCGCGCAGTGGGAGGAGCTGGCCGAGGCGGATCGGCTGGACGAATCGGAGCCGCCGCGCCGGATAGCGCCCGGTCAGGACGTGACGCTGGAGCTGCCCAACCCGGGCATCGCGTTCCTGGAGTTCCGCCCTATTCCGTCCACGAAAGCGTGATCGACAGGTTCTCCTGCCACCGGCGGCGGGCGGCGGCCGGCCCGGATCGGAAGCGCTCCACGAAGCTTTCGCACCGGGCGGCTGCGGCCTGCTGCCGGCGCGCCCACGACGGCCGTACGCCATAACCGGAGAACAAATCGTCAAGGTCCTCGACCGCGCGGGGATGGTGCCGCCGGACGATCCACTCGCACCAGGCCAGGTCCTCGATGCGGTCGCCCGGGTGCGCCCATTCCCAGTCGACCAGCCCGGTCACCTTGAACGTGTCCTGGTCGAACAGCATGTTGTTGGGCCCGAAGTCGCCGTGCACCACAACCCACCCGGTGCCGGCCGCCGTGTCCGGAAAGACCCGGCTCACATCCACCTGCTGCAGGCGCCGCAACAACTCGCCGCAGGAGCGGAGGACGGGCCGCCCCAGCCCCTCGTCGATCAGATCTTGCCCGTGCATGCCCGGCAACTGCTGCAGCTTCAGCGCCCCCTCGGGCGCACCGAGCACCTTCGGCACTGGCAGCCCAGGCGGGAGGCGTTCCAGCACACCAAGCTCGGTGCCGCGCCGCAAGACTTCGTCAATGCCGCCCTGGTACCGCTTGACCACGACAACCCCGTCCCCCTGGGTGTCGTTCGTGTACCCGTGCCGCAGCGGCCGCATGCCCGCCTCACCTCCCCTGGCTCACCGCGCACTCTCTCACACGCCCACGCAGCCCATAATGATCGTCATGACGACCGTCGACGGGTGGATCTTCGAGGAGAACGTAGTCCGCTTCCTGGAGCACCTGAGCGGTCAGATCGGCTACCGCTACGACGCTGCGGACGAGGACGCCCTGACCGGCGCCCTGGAAGCCACCGACGACGAGACCGCCGCCGCCTGGTTCCGCTACCCCCTGGAGGGAACGCCACCGATCCTGGTGTCACTGGCCCGTGCAGTAGGCGGCAGCGTCATCACCGTCCACGTCGAAGGCGAGATCGACCCCATCCTGAGCGCAAGAATCGAGACCATGCTCGACCTGCTGTGACTCAACTACCCGAATCCACCGGCCCGTGGCTGATCCGCTTCCCGGCAAAGGCCACACCGCCACGCCAGTAGCCGAGCGCCTCGATCCACCAGGTCAGCCCAGCCGCCGAATATGCAGCAGTCTGATCCGCAGCGGTGGCCGCCTCGGTGGCCCCTTCAAGCACAAAGTCGAACATGTTCGGCTGGGAGCTGCCGCGCCCGGTCCCAGCGCTTCCTAGGCCAGCCATCTCGCCGCGCCATTCCGCGGTCGCGTCGGCGCCTCCCCTTTCGGCGATTCGGCCGCGGCTCAGTGCGGTTGCCTCGGTGCCGCGTTCGCCGGCCATCTCGCCGCGTCCTTCCGCGGCCGAGGCGGTGCCGCCTTGGCTGGCCATCTCGCCGCGTCCCTTCGCGGTCGGATCGGCGCCGCCTTGGCTAGCGATCTCGCCGCGTCCCTCCACGGTTGCGTCGGCGCTGCCTCGGCCGGCCATCTCGCCGCGGACGAAGGCCACGGTCGCGCGGAACTCGTCGATGGAAACGTTGCGCTCGCGTTGGTGCTGGTAGATGGGCATCGCACCATCGAATCGGGCCGCCCGCCGCAGCCCCGCCCGGTTCGGCCAGAGCCCACCGCACCAGATCGGAATCTGCCGCCCGCCCCAAGCCGCCCACAGTTCTTTCAGCCCAGCCAGCCGCTCATCCAGAGCGCGCCCCCGCGCCCGCATGTCAGCGTCGAGCCCGAAGTCGCTGAACTCCCGATCAACCGACCCGATGATCGGCACCACGGTGAGCCGCCCACCCGACAGCTCATCCAACGCCAACGTCTCCTGCGCCACGTCCTGCACCTGCCGCCGCGGCAACACGATCGTCAGAATGATCCGCACCCGCTCAGTAGCCGCAGCGATAGCCGAGGCAGCCACCACCGAGTTAGTGACCGGCCAACTCGGATCGTGATAGAGCAGGTGATCCCACAGATGCACCCCGTCCCACCCGCTCCGCTCGGCCGCCACCCCCATCCCCACCAACCGTCGAACGTCCCCGAACTCCCCGACGGTCGGCAGCCCGACGGCATAGTTCAATCCCATCCCCGCACCCTACTGACCCCTCCAAGACCTCCCCAACGCCACGACGACCCGCCGCCGGAAGAACCCCATCGCGTTCAGAGGCGCTGAACCAGCCCGGCGCGGCCAACCGCACAACCGAGCCGTGAGCGATACCGATCGGCCAACCCCGGCCGGCGCGCCACTGCTTACATGCGCTCGACGGCACCCAGGCGCGATCAAGCGCGCAGCCATCCAGTCGACGAGACCGATCAGCCCAACTTCACCCGCACTCCATGGACCCGTGCGCCCAGCAAGCAGCGACCATTGCGACGGGCGATCGGCCAACCCCTAGCCGGCACGCCACGGCGCTCGACTGCGCCCTCGCCGCCGCCAAACGCACAGTTGGCCGGTCGGGAACCCCGCATGGCGAACCCGTCACCGGAACGCCAAGAGCCGCGGGCACCCCATTGCGACTGACCACCGCCAAACGCGGGCCCCGCTGGCCGGCGAACCGGTCGGCCGAACGAGCTACGCCCGCCACGACCACACGCTCTCGACGTTCCCCGGCACCGCCGAGCACATCATCGGTCAGCCGCCCAGACCGAGCCGAGCTAAAGCTGGCGCGCCACTGCCCACAGGCGCTCGACATCGCCCTGGCACTGACAAGCGCGCACCCGCACGTTCGGCGTTGCTCCGATGCGGCCGAGCGCCAAGGCCGCAGGGCGTCGACGCTGCTCGGGTGTAGCCAAGCGCGAAGCCGCATGGTCGACATCGCCCGGGCGCGGCCAAGCGCGAAGCCGCCCGGTCGACGCAGCTCGGGTGCGGCCAAGCGCGAATCCACCCGATCGACGCAGCTCGGGTGCGGCCAAGCGCGAAGCCGCCCGGTCGACCCAGCTCCGGGTATGGCCAAGCGCGCAGCCGCATGGTCGACATCGCACGGAGCGGCCAACCGCGAAGCCGGTCGACCCAGCTCGGGTTTAGTCAAGCGCAGCCATCCAGTAGGCAGACTGATCGGCCGAACCAGGCCCCGAGGGACGTTTGCTCGGGTGCGGCCGAGCACAAAGCCGCCCAGTCGAAGTTGGCCGGGCGGCCGTAGCGCTCAGCCGGTCAGTCGGCCGTGCCCGGTCCCGCCGGGTGCCAGTCGCGGCGGCGGCCGGAGCGGACGACAAGGGCGACGATGCCCAGCAGCAGCACCAACCCGGCGCCGATGGCGGCGAACAGCAAAGCGTTGCGCTGTGACTGGTCGCGCCGGGCGGCCAGGGCGATCGCCGCCGGGTCGTTGGCGTTCATCATCTCGGGTGCGGGCTCGGCGCGGCCCTGGGTGTTCAGCGTCGCGGTGAGCGCCCGGTAGGGGTTGAGCGCTCCCAGCCCGTACTCGGAACTGGCGGCGCCACCCGGCGCCGGATCGGCCGTCGCGACCAGACGCTGCCGTACCTGGGCCGGTGTGATCGCCGGGAAGCGCTGTTTGAGCAGGGCCGCCGTGGCCGACACGAACGGCGTGGCGAAGCTGGTGCCGCTGACCGACGCGTGCCCGGCGACCCGGCTGGCCGCGGTCACCGGCTCGCCGATCGCCACCAGGTCGACGTAGTCGCCGCGCTGGGAGAACGACGCCCGTACCCCGTTGACGTTGATCGCCCCGACGCCGATCACGCCCGGATACTTCGCCGGGAACGGGTCGGGGTTGCCGTCGTCGGGCCCGCCCTTGTTGCCGACGGCGGCAACCACCACGACACCTGCCGCGATCGCCCTAGCCACGGCCGCCCGCACCGCGCCGTCGTTCACGGTCATCACGAGCGAGAGGTTGATCACGTCGGCGTCGCCCTCGTCGACCGCCCAGTCGATCGCGTCGGCGAACTGGGCCGGGGAGCCGCGGTCGCCCACCACGTCGTCGCCGATCTCGAGCTGCTCGCTGATGCGCACCGGGACGATCACCGCATCCGGCGCGAGGCCCTGGAAGCCCGTGTCCCGCGCCGGCGCCCCCGCGATGATGCTCGCCACCGCCGTGCCGTGACCGGCACAGTCCTGCCGGCCCGACCGCTCGCCGTGCAGGAAGTCGGCACCCTGGTCGACGCGTCCGCGCAGCTGGGGATGCTCCGCGTCGACCCCGGAGTCGATGACGGCGACCCGCACGCCGGCGCCCGTGGCGAACCCGGCCAGCCGCTTCGGGTCGTACACCTGATCCTCGACCGGCACGTCCGCCTTGACCGCCGCGGCGACCCCCGGCTGCTCGCAGACGACCGCCGCGCGGGCCGGCGCGGGGACCGTCAGCACCGCGGCGAGCACCGCCACGGCGGCGACCAGCCGACGCCAACCCATCGAGCACCTCCGAAGCCTTGGGCAACGATTCGCATGGATGGTATCGAGGGGGTGCGACAGTTCCGGTTGTGCGCCCAGGGATCTCCCAGTTAGGTTGTGGGAACCATCTGCGGCGTCGTGAGGGAAACCGGTGAGAGTCCGGTGCGGTCGCGCCACTGTGAACGGGGATTCCGGTCCTCGTGAGTCAGGACGCTCACACGTCGCAGCCTGTCGAACGGGACGCGTCATCCCGCAAGGAGGTTTCTCCGCCATGCCCAAGGCCACCACCGCCGGTCAGCTGAGCACGCCCGCCGTCTCCCCGCGGCTGCTCTGGACGGCTCTCGCCGTCGTCGCCTTCATGCTGCTCATCACCTACCTGGTCGTCTTCGACCAGGGCGCCGTGTCGCGCAGCGGCATGTACCTGCACGAGCTCATGCACGACGGTCGCCACCTGCTCGGCGTCCCGTGCCACTGAGCGACGGTTCGAAAGCGCTGACATTCGGCGCCCTTCTGCTCCGGGGCCTGCTTGCGGGTCTCATCGCCGGTTTGCTCGCCGGCTTTTTCGCGTACGGGTTCGGTGAGCCCAAGGTCGACGCGGCGATCGCGATCGAAGAGGCGGCCGCCCCCGCGCCCGCACCCGACGCTCCCCACGAGGAAGAGCTGGTCAGCCGCAACGGCCAGAAGGGCGGCCTGTTCCTGGCCACCGGCCTGTACGGCGCGGCCATGGGCGGCCTGCTGGCCGTGGCGTTCACGCTGCTCCGCCGTCGACTGCGCACCCCCAGCGACACTCGGGCCGCATTAGGACTGGCCGGCGCCGCCTTGCTGGGTCTGGTCCTGGTCCCGTACGTGAAATATCCGCCTAACCCACCGGCGGTCGGCGACCCCGGCACGATCAATCAACGCACGATCAGCTACCTGGCGATCGTCGTGATCGGCCTGGTCGCGGTCTGGGCCGCCGTGGTCGCCAAGCGCACGCAACCCACCGAGTGGCGTCAGGCGATCGCTGCCGTGATCGGCTTCCTGGTCGTCGTGGTGGTCGGCTACGCCCTGCTGCCGAACATCAACGAGGTGCCGGCGACGTTCCCGCCCGACCTGCTGTGGTCCTTCCGCCTGACGTCCCTGGGCACCCAGGCCGTCCTGTGGACCACCCTGGGTCTCGCGTTCGCCGCGCTGCTCTCCCTGGGCCGCCGCGCAGCCGCCCAGCCCGAGCGGGAGCCGGCCACCGCCGCGTAGTTCGCCGTCGGGCCGACGTCACAGCACGGCGTCGGCCCAGCGGGCAACTACCCTGAGCACCGGAGCCCGACCGGCCAGCATGGCTTCGATGCCCCGCTTGTCGTAGCCCGCCTTGCGACCACCACCGTTCATCGCGGCCGTCACCATGCGCGGCGCCAGCCAGCAGTACTTGGCCGCCCCGCACGTCATGACCGCGCGGCGCACCGTCTCGTCGTCGACCGCTCCGTCCAGCCCACGCCGGTACTGTTCGGCCACCACCGCCAGCACGTCGTCCAGCAGGGCGATGTCGATGAGGCCGTCGAAGAACGTGTCCAGGGCCAGGTTCGCCGGGTCCTCGCCGATCGCGCCCGTTCCCGCGTACGCCCAATCGAGCAGCACGGGGCCCTTCGGCGCGAACACCAGGTTCATCGGCCAGACGTCGTGGTGGCACAACGTACGCGGAAGCTCGTCGGTCAGCGCGAGAACCTCGACCCGCCGTTCCCACAGCCGGCGCAGCCCCGCCCGCAGAGACGGTTCCCACGCCTCCGCCAGCACCGGATGATCCCAGTCCAGGTCACCCGACAAGGCGTTCGCCATCGTGTAGTCGCGCAGCCAATCCCGCGCCAGCCACGGTTCCACCGGCGGCCGCCCGAGCCAGTGCGCGTGCGCACCACCCAGCCGAAACGCCACCTCGCCCAGCTGGCCCACGCCGGCCGACGTCCCGGCCGTGCCGGTCACGTCCTCCAGCCACATCGCCACCGATCCGTCTGGGCCTTCCACCTCCTCGTACAACTCGGGCCCGGGCAACCCGGGCAGACCCGTAGCGACCAGCCCGGAGGCATACGCCTCGGGCTCACGCCGCCAATAGTTGAAGTGACCCGGGTCGTCACTGGCCGCCAGGTGCTCGGCGGCCCCCTCTCTCCTCGGCGTCGCGACCTTGAGGATCGCGGTGCCTTCGTCACGGTAGACCCGCCAGACGCCGCCGGTAACCTCGTTCGCCGTGCTGTGGATAAGTTCTTCGACAGTCCAACCGGGACGGAGCAGGTTTTCCACAGGCCGACTTTAACGGCGCGAACTTGTCGGAGGCGCCCGCTAGGTTCCACGCCATGACCGCATTCCTGCCCGGCGTCGAACTCGCCCGCCTCTTCTACACCGAAGCCGTCCGCCCCCTGCTCGGCGATCTGCCCCATGCCGCCGCCCGTCTCGGCCCCGGCTCAGACGTGCTCGGTTTCGACACGCCGCGCTCGACCGACCACGACTGGGGTCCCCGCCTCGAGCTGTTCGTCGACGACGACATCGGCGGGCTCGGCGCCATGCTCAGCGAGCAGCTGCCGAAACGCTTCCGCGGCTGGTCCACCCACTTCGAGCCCCCGGGCGCGCGCGTCCGCTCGATGGCCGACACCGACGGCCCGGTCGACCACTACGTGACGATCACGCCCTTCCCGAGTTTCTGCCGCAGCCTGCTCGGCTTCGACCCGGCAGAGGGCATCGACACGCTCGACTGGCTGGGCACGCCGTGGCAGCGCCTCGCCGAGCTCACCGGCGGCGCCGTCTTCCACGATCCGAGCGGTGCGATTTCCCGCGTACGCGAGAGCCTGCGCGGGTATCCGGCCGATGTCTGGCGGTACGTGCTGGCCGCGCAGTGGCAGCGCATCGCCGAGGAAGAGGCGTTCCCGGCCCGTGCCTCCGAGGCCGGCGACGAGCGAGGCGCCCGCGTGATCACCGCCCGGCTCTGCCGTGAGGTGGCCCGCCTGTCCCTGCTGCAGTCCCGGCGCTGGCCGCCCTACTCGAAGTGGCTGATGGCGGCCATACCGCCCGACAATGTCGCCTGGCACCTCACGGCGGCGCTCCGGGCGGATGACGCCCGCTCCCGAGAGGAATCGCTGTGCGCCGCTCTGGAAGCCGTGGCCGAGAAACAGAACGAGCTCGGCCTGGCCGCGGAGCTCCCACCGACACGACGAGAGTTCCACGACCGCGGGTACGAGGTGATCGGCGGCGACCGCTTCGCCGAGGCGCTACGCGACGCCGTCACGGACCCCGCCTTGCGTTCCCGCCCGCTCACCGGCTCGATCGACCAGATCTCCGACAACACCGCACTGCTGACCAGCCCACCCACCTGCCGAGCCGTAATCACAGCCGCCGGCGGCCCGTGACGCCTTCTCACGGCCCGGATAGGTTCCGTTGGTGATGACTTTCGCGGCGCTGTGGTCTTTCGTTCTGGTGGTCGGACTGCTCACGCTGACGCCCGGACTTGATACGGCACTCATCCTGCGCACGGCCACGGTCCGGTCGGAGCGGCAGGCCTGGGGCGTGGTGCTGGGCATCCAGACCGGCACGCTCGTGTGGGGCGTACTGGCCTCGGCCGGCATCACGGCGGTGCTGACCGCGTCGCACGTCGCCTACGAGGTGGTGCGCTGGGCCGGCGCCGTCTACCTGGTCTGGATGGGCGCACGCATGCTCTGGGCCACGTGGCGCCGCGAACCGGCGAGCGACCACGAGCCGAGCATCGCCGCTTCGGCCGGCTTCTTCGCCGGCTGGCGGCGCGGCCTGCTCACCAACCTGCTCAATCCGAAGGTCGGCGCGTTCTACATGGCGCTGCTCCCCCAGTTCATTCCGGCCGGCGCGACACCCCTGCTCTACGGCGTCCTGCTGGCCGGCGTGCACGTCGCCCTCGGCCTCCTGTGGTCCACCGTCCTGGTCGCAACCGCCCGCCGCCTCCGCGGCCTCCTCAGCCGTCCCCGAGCACGTCGCCTCCTCGACCGCATCACCGGCGTCGTCATCGTCGGCTTCGGCCTCCGCCTGGCCACCGAGGCCCGCTGACGCCCGGAGCGGCCCACGCCGCCACCTCGTCCGACGCTGCGCCGCGAGACACGCGATGTGATAGCGCCCAAATCCTCGCTCCCGGCTGGAGACACCCCAGACGATCCGATGGCTCCCGCCCGACGCAGCGGTAGCACGTCTGGCCAGTGATCGCGCCGAATCCTCACCCGGCCAGGCGGGCCGACCTCGGCCAGGCGGCCGACCTCGACCAGGCGGCCGACCTCGACCAGGCGGGCTGACCTCGACCAGGCGGGCTGAGGCCGCCGAAACGTCGGGCTACCAGACGTCGCCTTTCCGCCGCCGCAGCGGACAGCGAGCTTGGCCAAGTAAGCGCGCCGACTTGCCGTTCCGGGCCGTGCGTGCCGATACCCGCCGACTTCCGTGCGCCCGGCGCCTTCGACAGCGAAGGTCACCGCATGACCGGGCGCTCCCCAACAAGCCAAGGTCGCTGGCACCGCCGGGCGGACCACGGCGCCCGTCGGAGGGACGGGCGGCAGTGAGGCGCATCGGGTGATCGTCTCCGCTACGCACGCCAGAGTTCGCTGACTACCGCTGGGTGGGTCCACGCGTCCGTTCCACCTGTCGCCGCGGACCGCGACGCCCGCGAATCGTCGTGTCGGGGCGGCGCTCGGCGCGAAGCGACCGAACGTAAATGCGGTCTGGACAACTTTTCTTTTCGGTGCGAGAGTGGGCGGCGTGGAGGATGTCGCTGTTATCGAGGACCCGGCTGCGGCTGAGGTCTCGCTTGATCCGATCCGTAATCGGTTGCTGGCTGAGCTGGCCGTTCCTGGGTCGGCCGCGATGCTTGCCGGCAAGGTGGGGCTGCCTCGGCAGAAGGTGAACTACCACCTGCGGGCGCTCGAGCAGCACGGGCTGGTCCGGCTGGTCGAGGAGCGGCGCAAGGGAAACGTGACCGAGCGGATGATGCAGGCCACCGCCGCCTCGTATGTGATCTCGCCCAGTGCCATGGCGGCCGTCGCGCCTGATCCGGAACGGGCGCCGGACCGGCTCTCGGCTCGCTGGCTGCTCGCCCTCGCGGCCCGCCTGGTGCGCGAGGTCGGAACGCTGATCAGTGGTGGGGCCAAAGCCCAGCAGCGGGTGGCCACATTCGCCATCGACGGAGAAGTGCGATTCGCCTCGCCGGGCGACCGGGCCGCCTTCGCCGAAGAGCTCACCACGGCCGTCACCGACCTGCTCGGCCGGTACCACAGCGAGACCGGGCGCAAGCACCGCATCGTCGTCGCCGTTCACCCGGCCCTCGACTCCGCCGCTGCGCCGCAACCGGAAACACCAGGTCGTGACGGAGAGGAACGCTGACCATGGGCAAGGAGTACGAGGCCCACATCGAAGTCACCGTGCCGGCGGCGCCCGAGCAGGTGTGGGAAGCGATCGCCACCGGGCCCGGCGTGTCGTCCTGGTACATCGGACGCACCGAGATCGACGAGTCGACCGTGCGCACCGTCTTCGGCGGCGGCGCCATGCCCGCGTCCGATATCACCGCCGCCGACGAGCCCGAGCACTTCGCCTTTCGGACCCCCACTGCAGACGACGGCCGCTTCCAGGCCTTCGAGTTCCTCGTCGAGGGGCGCGAGCAGTCCGGCGCCGTGCTGCGCGTCGTTGCCGGTGGCTTCCTGCCGGGTGATGACTGGGCCGACGAGTACGAGGCTATGTCGTACGGGCTCGAGCTGTTCTTCGCCACGCTCGCCGAATACCTCAACCACTTCGCCGGGCGCGCGGGGACACCGGTCACGGTCTTCGGGCCGCCGGTCGACGACTGGACAGCCGCCTGGGACACCCTGCACGACACGCTCGGCCTGAGCCCGTCACCGAAAGCCGGCGACATCGCCACCGACGGAAGCGAAGTGTTCTTCGCCAATCCACACACGCTTGCCCTGCGTACGAGGGAAGGCCTCTTTCGCTACATCCGGGGCCTCAACGGAACCATGATCGCCGCACACGTGATCTTCCCGCCCGCCGACGCCGCCGCCGGTCGCTGGCAGGCCGTCCTCGACTCCCTCCCCGCCCGCTGAGGAGCACCCATGCCCACCGTCACCTCCGCCGACGGCACCGTCATCGCCTACGAGACCACCGGTCGCGGACCGGCCCTCGTGCTCGTCGACGGCAGCCTGTGCCACCGCGACTTCGGACCCGCCCGAAGCCTGGCCGCCGCCCTCGCCGACACGTTCACCGTCCACATCTACGACCGTCGCGGCCGCGGCGCCAGTGGCAACACTCAGCCCTGGTCACCCGACCGCGAGATCGAAGATCTGGCCGCCGTCCTCGAGGCCGCGGGCAATGACGCGTACGTTTTCGGAGCGTCATCCGGTGCGGTGCTCGCCGCCGACGCCCTCAACCGCCTGCCCGGGTTCAGCCGCGCCGTCCTCTACGAACCGCCGTTCATCGTCGACGACACCCGGCCCGCCCGCCCGGCCGGCTTCACCACCGGCATCGAGGCGATGATCGCCCGCGGCGACGAGTCGGCCGCCCTCAAGACCTTCTTCCGCGACGTCGGCGTCCCCGCCCCGATCATCCAGATCATGAAGCTCACCCCGAACTGGAAGAAGCTCAAGGCGCTGGCCGGCACCCTCCCCTACGACCTGCACATCCTCGGCGACACCAGCCGCGGCGTCCCGCTCGACAGCGCCCGATGGGCCTCGGCCACCGCCCCCACCCTGGTCCTCGACGGCGGCAAGAGCCCGCAGTACATGCGCAACGCCGCCCGAGCCCTCAGCGAGGCCCTGCCCAAGGCCGAGTACCGCACGATCCCCGGCCAGACCCACATCATCAAGGCCACCGCCCTGGCCCCGTCGATCAAGGACTTCCTCACCGCCTGACCACGACCCCATCCCGCCGAGCTGCAGTGTCTCGGCGGGAGGCGATCACGTCATGCCCAGGGGATCGCCCCGGCCCAGCGTGCACCGAACCGCCTTTGCGCCTCGAACTCGCGCCGGCGAAGGCGGCCGGACGGTTCACGTGGGGCAGGCCGTCGGCGAGGTGGCGCTGGCGGGGCTGGGTGGGGGGTGACCGCCTTGGCGACGCTCACTGCCATGGCCCAGCCCCGTCTTCCGAGCACGCGGCACACACCCGCGCGACGGGTGCAGAGCCTCCACGCCCCGCCCGGCACGACTTCGGCCTCGCCACGGCGGCCCAGCCTCGGACTCGCTGCCTGGAGCATTACGTCATCGTCCGTGTAGCCGTTCGTCCTGAGCCGGGAGCCTCAGCCGCCAAACGTTGCCACGATCCTCTGGCCAGGTCGGATTCGTGGGGTCCGTGGCAGACGATTTTCAGTATGCCGTTGATTCCTTTTGGTTTGGCTCTGACGTGATCGGCGACGCAGCGCACAAGCGCTAAGGCATCCTAGGAAGATAGGATGTGATTGATCAAGGATGGCTGTCGTTGGAGGTGCTGGTAACTCTGCCGCCGGGTTGCCATGCGCCAAAGGCAACCGCGACGCTTTGTCGACGCGATGAAGGCGTTCCTCGGGACTACACCGACACAATTGTGATCATCGGTGGCGACCACGTCGGCGCCGCTTCCCGCGGCTTGCGCACCGCCGTTCGGGCGGCCGCATCGGCCCACGCCGGGCTCCGCGAGGGGCGGCCCGCCGCACCATCGTTCGGGCCGGCCGCGTTGGCTTACGCCGAGCTCCGCGAGGGGCGGCCCGCCGCGCCGCGGTCTGGGCTGGCGCGTTGGCACGCGGCGTCTGCGTCGGCATGCGAGCTGGCGCGTTGGCACTGGGGCCGCCGCGTTGACATGCGCGCTGGCGCGTTGCGGTCCGGGCTGCCGCGTCGACACGCGGCCCGCGGGCCGGAGCGTTGGCTTACGCCGTGCTCCGCGAGAGGCGGGCCGCCGCGCCGAGGTTTGGGCTTGGCGCGTTGGCCCGGGGGCCGCCGCGTTGACATGCGGGCCGGCGCAGCGCCGTTCGGGCCGACCACGTGGGCTTGCACCGGGCTCCGCGAGGGACGGTCCGCCGCGCCGCGGTTCGAGCTGCCCGTTGGCACGCGGGCCGGCGCGGCGGTATGCGGGCCGACGGAGCGACGAGCCGAACGGTCCCAGCGGCACCCCGCCCAGCGAGTCATGAGCGATTTACCGAGGCGCGTCCGATTCCGCGGGTCGCTTGGGTGTGGGGTTCGTGGTCGTCGTCGTGTCGTGGTGGGGTTGTGGGGGTGGCGCGCCTAGGGTGACCTTGCGATGAACGAGAACGACGAAGTCGAGACCAAGCCCTGCGCGCACTGTGGACGGCCGGTGCCGCAGCGGGCCTCTGCCGGGCGGCCCTTCCGGTACTGCCGGGACAACGACGGGGAATGTCAGCGCGCCTCGCGGAACGTTCGCATGCGGCACCGCTCCTCCCCCGGGCTGGCCGGACAGGTGGCCCGCACGTGGGAGGTTGTCGATCGGCTCGATCAGCTGGCCACGTCGCTGACCGAGGCGTTGCACTCGGAGTTGTCGCCGGCGGGGGTCGAGCGGCAGGTGGCCGAGATCCGGGCCGAGACGTCGGGGCAGATCGCGGCGGCGCACACCGAACGTGATGACGCACGCCGTGACGCGGAGCGGGCGGCGGGTGAGACGGCTACGGCGCAGCAGCTCGCGTCGGCGGCGGTGGCCGAGCGGGACGAGGCCTTGCGCCGGGCCGAGGAGTCGGAGCGCGGGGCCCGTACGGCGGGCGAGCGGGCCGACGAGGCGCGGGCCGGACGTGAGGAAGCGCAGCGTGCGGCTACTGCAGCCGCGGCTCTGCGGGAGCGGGCCGAGGCGGACCGGGACGCGGCCCGCGATGAGCTCGGCACTGCCCGGGCAGAGATTCTCGACGTACGGCGGGAAAGGGAAACCGCCGAGCGTGAGCTGGCCTCCGCCCTGCGCGACGCTGAGGCGGCAGCGACTCGCGGCGAAGAGCTGCGTAAGGAACGTGACGCCGCCCGGCAGGAGGTTGCTGAGCAGCGCGACGCAGTCAGCAAGGCCCGGCGTGAGATCGCCGAGCAACGTGACGCAATCGACAAAGCCCGGCAGGAGGCCGCCGAGCAGCGGGACGCGGCCGACCGAGCTCAGCAAGCGGCGGACGCAACCCTGGCTCAGGTGCGCGAGGACCTGGCGAGCGCCGTCGCCGAGCGGGACGCCCTCCTGCGTACGCGGGAAGAGCTGGACCGCGCCGCCCGCGACCGAGCCGATCTGGAACGCCGCCTGGCCGCCGCTCAAGCCGAGGCCGAGGCCGCCCAGACCCGCGCCGCCCAGCTTTCCTCCCAGGTCAGCGACCTCGCCTCGGCTCTCGCCAGGCTCGGCTCGGCCCGCCCGGCCACTCCGCCGTCCCAGCCCGCCCCGGCCGACAGCCGCTCCTGACGCGGGCATCGGTGGGCATGCATGAACCGCCGGAGACGGGGCAGACAGCAGGGGTGTAAGAGTCGGATCGGCGACTCAGGGCTGGGTTAACGGAAGTCTCAGCTTCTGGGGACGGCGGACGAATGATGGGCAGCGCCGTACGGAACCAGGGTTGCGGATTGGACTATTACCCGACCGGGTGACCAATATCGCATCACCTGGAGAACACCCATAGGCCGTAAAGTGGACCAAGGTCCACTTCGGTGGGGGTGCGCGGTGCCGGGTAAGGGCCGCGGGCGGTTACGCTCGTAGCGTTAACACCGCCGTCACAACGGTGGTCCAGTGTCTCGGCGACCGTAGGAATCCGACGGCCGCCCCTTTCGTTACACCAACGAGAGCAGCACCACGAGCGAGGGGAAGCCACCATGGGCGAACGCATGCTGCGCGGCAGCCGTCTTGGCGCAGTCAGCTACGAGTCCGACCGCAACACCGAGCTGGCGCCCCGGCAGACCCGAGAGTACCTGTGCGTCAAGGGTCACCAGTTCGAGGTGCCGTTCGCCGTCGACGCCGAGGTGCCCACCACCTGGGAGTGCAAGTTCGACGGCAGCGTCGCCCGACTGGTCGACGGCAGCGAGCCGGAGCAGAAGAAGGCCAAGCCGCCGCGCACCCACTGGGACATGCTCCTCGAGCGGCGTTCCATCTCGGAGCTGGAGGACATCCTCAACGAGCGGCTCCAGGAAGTTCGCACCCGCCGAGGCCGCTGACCCGGCCGGAAGCACCATCACAAAAGCCGCCCCGGAACACCGGGGCGGCTTTTTCGCGCGCTGACCAGACGAGAACGGGCCCCCGCCAAGATCAGCGGGAGCCCGGAGAGTGCGTGGCGACTTCTAACGCAGGACTTCGCCCTCGATGACCTCACCCTCGATGGCGGCGGCCGGCGTGCGCTGGGCGGGGGCGGGCTCGTCGACGATCACGTCGATCGGGTCGCCGGGGTGCACGCGGACGTGGCGGGCCCCGAACAGGTCGGACGCGGCGGCGCCACCGACGCGGCGTTCGGCGTAGCGCTCCATCTGGTGCCGGGCCAGCTGGCGCCCCGGCGGCAGCAGCAGAAGCAGGCCGGCCACCGACGACACGAAGCCCGGGATCGCCAGCAGCAGCGCCCCGAGCAGCCCCACGAGGCTGTTGGAGACCTCACGCCCCGGCGGGCGCCCTTCGGCGGCGGCCGCCTGGAAACGGCGCCAGCCCTTCATGCCCTCGCGGCGCAGCAGCGCCATGCCGGTGAGGCTGGCCGCGACGCCCAGCAGGACGGCCCAGAGACCGCCGATGGCGTGCACGACGGCGATGAAGACAACGATCTCGACTATGGCCAGCGCCGGCAGCACCAGCGGTAGCAGGGCAAGGCCTCGACGACGCATGCGGTCCCTCCGTGTCAATCGACCTCAAGCATGACACGCAGCGGCCCGCTCACGGCCAGGTGGAACCCTCGGCGGCCCGCTTGCCGAACCGCTTGCGGATCACCTCGCGCCGGGCCTGCAGGCCCCACAGCGTGACCCTGAGCAGCTGTTCCTTGAAAATATTGCCGCTCATCTTGCTGACGCCGTGTTCGCGCTCGGTGAACGTGATCGGCACCTCGGCGATGCGGAACCCGGCCTGGTAGGTGCGCCAGGCCAGCTCGACCTGGAAGCTGTAACCGGTCGAAGCCACCGTCTCGACGTTGATCTCGTCCAGAACGGGCATCCGGTACGCGCGGTAGCCACCGGTCGCGTCCTTGAACGGCATGCGCAGCGCCATCCGGATGTAGATGTTGCCGCCGCGGGAGAGCAGCAGGCGGCGCATCGGCCAGTTCCGGACGCTGCCGCCGGGGATGTAGCGGGTGCCGAGCACCGCGTCGGTGTCCTTGAGCGCGTCGAGCAGCTTGGGCAGCTCCTCCGGGGCGTGGGAGCCGTCGGCGTCCATCTCGACGACCGCGTCGTACCCCTTGTTCTTGGCCCAGGCGAAGCCGGCCTTGTACGCCGCGCCCAGCCCCTCTTTGCCCGCCCGGTGCAGCACGAAGATGTGGTCGTCGGCCTCGGACAGCTCGTCGGCGATGGCGCCGGTGCCGTCGGGCGAGTTGTCGTCGGCGACGAGGATGTCGGCCTCGGGAACAGCGCGGCGCACCCGCTCGGTGATCAGGCGGATGTTGTCCGCCTCGTTGTAGGTCGGGATCACCACCAGGACCCGCCCCACCCCGGGGTAGCCTTCCGCGTCGCTCACCGTGCCTCCGCATCGTCGTTCGTCGTACGCCGGCGGCGGCGCATCGGCAGCGCGCCGGCCAGGGCGACGATCGTCAATGCGACCATCGCCATCTCGGGCCAGTGGCCCAAACGAGTCGCTAGCGTAGTCGTACCGCCCAGCCTCATGTCACGCACCATCACCGACGGCTCGTTGAACCCGCTCGAGTCGTACACCTGACCGGCCGTGCCGGTGAAGGCGGACACCCCGACCGTGGACACCATCAGCGCTTCCCGGCCGTGCTCGACGGCGCGCAGCCGCACCATCGCGAGCTGCTGACGGGCCTCGGCCTCGTTGAAGGTGGCGTTGTTGGTCTGGACGGCGAAGACCTGCGCCCCTCCGGTGACAGTGTCGCGGACGATGTCGTCGTACGCCACTTCGAAGCAGATCACGTCGCCGACGGTCACGGCGCCGCTGTCGATGACGCCGGGGTGGTCGCCCTTCAGCATGTTGCGCACCAGGTCGACCTTGTCGGTGACCATCCGGGCGATCGTGCGCAGCGGCACGTACTCGGCGAACGGGACCGGGTGGCGTTTCACGTACGTCTGATCGAGGTCGGGGCCGGTGCCGGGGTTCCACAGGATGCCGGCGTTCTTGATGTCGCCCGGGTTGTCGGTGCGCAGCACGGTGCCGACCAGGATGGGCGCCTTGATCAGGTCGGCCGCCCGGGAGATCTCGGCCGCGGCGTCGGAGTTGCGCAGCGGGTCGATGTCGCTGGAGTTCTCGGGCCAGACGACCAGGGCGGGCTGCTTCTGCCGCCCGGCGGCGACCTCGCCCGCCAGCTTGAGAGTGGCGGTGACGTGGTTGTCGAGCACGGCCCGGCGCTGGGCGTTGAAGTCGAGGCCGAGGCGCGGCACGTTGCCCTGCACGATCGCCACGGTGGCGACCTCGCCGCCGGGCCGGGCCACCGGGACCAGCAGCGGGCCGGCGATCAGGGCGGCCGCCGCCAGCGCGTAGCCCACGGTCGGGAGCAGGGGCCGCCGCGAGCGCCAGACCAGCGCGAGCAGGGCGCCCCCGGCGGCGGCGACGGCGAACGTGACCAGCGGGGCGCCGCCCCAGGCGGCCAGGCGCAGGGCGGGGCCTTCGTCCTGGCTGAAGGCGAGCCGGCCCCACGGGAAGCCGCCGAACGGGGCGCGGTCGCGGGCGGCCTCTTGCGCCACCCACAGCAGCCCGGTCACGAGCGGCCACAGGGCGCGCCACCGGTCGAGCAGCGGCGACAGCCAGGCCGTGGCCAGCCCCAGCAGCCCGAGATAGGCGGCCTGGGCCAGCGACAGCAGCAGCCACGGCAGCCAACCGGCGGCGAACGTCGTCCACCACAGCAGCGGCAGGAACAGCACGAGCCCGGCAATGAAGCCGAGCCCGAACGCCCGGCGCAGGCGCCGGCGATGGGTGGCCCCCGCGAGCAGGGCCACACCGACCGGGGAGAGCCACCACAGACCGTACGGCGGGAGGGCGAGCAGCAGGGCCAGGCCGGCCAGCACGGCCATCGGCAGCGCGAACCGGCGGCGGACCGGCCGGTGCCCCGAGGCGTGCGCCGTGACCTGCGGCGCAGCGGGGGGCTGCAACGTCATCTCCACCCGCGAGAGGCTACTCCGCGCCGCCTGAGCGGAAACGGACAGTCGGGGCGGGCGCGAGCATCGATAAGGGAACAATAGAAGGAAGAAGCGCGGCCCCGCCCCGGGACCGCGCCTCATGTGCACCAAAACCCCGGGCACGGCCGATGGACCGCCGGAGGTTCGCGAACGCCTTCGGACCGGCATGCTCCGCGCCGGCTGCGCGGGTCAGGCCGTTGTCTACTGGCGCCCTTTCCCCCCTGCGGACCACCACGGATGTGATCTCTCCGCGTCGCCCCGCCGACCCCCGCCCCCTGGACCTGGCTGAACGCGCGACCCCTGCGAGGACTGCGGCCAGTGGGCGTGGGAACGAAGCGAACAGCATCGCTCCCGTGCTCAGGATTCGACGACGGTACGTCCGTCCCCCGCGGTCCTGTCAACCGCCGTCCCCGCACTCGGGCGTGTCGCGTTCCTCGGCGTGTCATGTCGCGTACCCGTTCGGGCTACAGGCTGTTCACCAGGGCCACCGCGGCGTCACGGTGATCGATCGACAACAGGCCGGCGGCGGCCAGGACGTACTGCTCGTCGA
This sequence comes from Paractinoplanes pyxinae, assembly GCF_026626335.1. Lineage (GTDB taxonomy): Bacteria > Actinomycetota > Actinomycetes > Mycobacteriales > Micromonosporaceae > Actinoplanes > Actinoplanes pyxinae. Next base: position 127,565 of record NZ_JAPNTZ010000015.1, read on the forward strand.
CGACTGTCCGGGCGCGGGCCGGCGCGGCCCAGCCGCCTGACTGGTCAGACAGCACCGCGTCCAGCACAAACGCGCCGCCGCCGTGCCGCAGCACGCCACCCGAACCGACCACCAGACGGACGTCGCGCAGGTCCCGCCCGCCCGCCCGGGGCTGACCAGGACCGGACGAGTGGCCGCGCGCGTGCCGCCGCAGCGCCACCGTGGCGGCCGCCGCAGCTAACTCATTGTCACTCGATAGGAGTCCGGATTCCGGCAGTGCCAACTTCTCGGCGACCGCGGCCGCGCGCGTGCCGTCGGCACTCACCGCGACGCCGAGATCACCCTCCACAGTTCTCGACCGCCACAGCGTGCCGGCGACGTCGCGCCGCGGCCCGGATTCGCTCTCGGCATCGGGCACCAGAGCCGAGTAGACGTCAGTGGTGGCCCCGCCCACGTCGACCACCAGGACACCCGTTCCCGTGCTGTCAGCGAGCAGTTCAACGCCCGCCAGCACGGCATCGGGAGTGGCCGCGCGGACCAGCGACGCGAACCGCGGGCCCTTCGACAGCCGCTTGCCGCCGATCACGTGCCGCAGGAACACCTCGCGGATGGCCGCCCGGGCCGGGGCCGGATCAAGCACGCCGATCTTCGGAAGAACGTTGCCCGTCACGGTCACCGGAACCCGGCGTTCGGTCAAGATCTCTTCAGCGACCGAACGTACGTCGGCATTGCCGGCCACCACGACCGGGACCCGCATCCGTGAGGTGCCGAGCCGCCGCGCGTTGTGCAGCAGCACCTCGCCGTCCCCGCCGTCCGTGCCGCCGACGAGCAGGATCACATCCGGCCGGGACTCCCGCAGCGCCGTCACCGCCCGCCCGTCGAGCGGCCCGGCCGCCACGTGCACGACGCGGGCGCCCGCCGACAGCCCGACCCGGTGCCCGGCCTCGGCGGTGACCAGCGACTCGTACCCCACGACGGCGAGCCGCAGCCCACCGCCGGCCGACGAGCAGACGTACAGCGAGTCGCCCCCGCCGACGGCCGCGACCGCCTGATCCAGCCCGGTCAGCACGTCACCGCCGCTGGTGGTCGGCACCTCCGCCCGCCGCACCAGGCTCCCCGCCTCCAGGTCGACCAGGGCGGCTTTCGTGTACGTGGACCCGACGTCGACGCAGACGGCAGTGCTCACGCCTTAGGCGGCACGACGACCGTGCCCGTTGCGGTCACCGCGACAATCGGCTCGTCCAATACGGAAGCGGCCGACCCGCCCGTCCCCCGGCACACGACCCGCGACTCGAAGGCGATCGTCCGCGACCGGGTGCCCATCCGGGTCACCGTGCCCACGATCTCGAGCACGTCCCCGGCCTGGATCGGGGCCTTGAACTGCACGTCGTCGTACGAGGCGAACAGCCCCTCGTCCCCGTCGAGCCGGATGCAGACCTCGGTGGCCACATCCCCGAACAACCCGAGCGAGTAGGCCCCGTCGACCAGGTTGCCCGCGTAGTGGGCGTGCGCGTACGGGACATAGCGGCGGTGAGTGACCGTGATCAAGAAGAGCTCCCTGTCAGGGCGTGGACGAGGTACGAGGCGACTTCGCGCGGGGTCGTGCCCCGGCTGAAGATCCGGTCGACGCCGAGCTCGCCGGCCATCAGCTCGTCGAACCGCGGGCCCCCGACGATCAGAAGCGGTCGCTTGCCCGTCGGCAGCGCCTCGCGGAAGGCGGCCGACATGGCCCGCGTGTTCTGCAGGTGGGCGTCGCGCTGGGTGACGACCTGCGACACGAGCACGGCGTCGGCCTTGCGTTCGCGGGCCGTCTCGACCAGATCCGGCACCGACACCTGGGCGCCCATGTTCGTCACCGACAGCTCGCTGTAGTACTCGAGTCCCTTCTCCCCCGCGATGCCCTTGAGGTTGAGGATGGCGTCGATGCCGACCGTGTGGGCGTCGGTGCCGATGCAGGCGCCGACCACGTTGAGCCGCCGCCGCAGCCGGCGCTTGATGGTCGCGTTGACCTCTTTGGCGCTCAGCAGCGGGTAGTCGCGCTCGACCACCTGCACCTTGTCCGTGTCCACGAGATGGCTGACCTTGCCGTAGACCACGAAGAAGGTGAACCCGTCCCCCATCGGCTTGGCGTGCACGAGCAGCGCCGGGTCCATGCCCATCTTGTTGGCCAGCTGGATCGCCGCGCCCTCGGCGCGCTTGTCGTGCGGGATCGGCAGCGTGAACGACAACTGCACCATCCCGTCCCCGGTGGTGTCCCCGTAGGGCCGGACGATGGTCATGCTTCGCCCTCCAGCGCGAGAGTGACGGGGTTGTAGTAGTCGTCCTCGTGGCGGGCGACGCCGTCGAGGCCCTTGCCCCGGTCGGCCGGCCGTTTCATGATCCCGAACGTGCCTTCGGCGATCGCATCCAGAAGAGACTGATCAACGATCTTGCCGAGAAGAGAAACGGCCTCGTCCAGCACGGAGTGAGCGCGCTGCTGGATGAAACCGCCGGGCGCCGGTACGAAGTCCTCGTGCAGCTTGCCGGCGCCGGTGAGCACATAGCGCACGTTCTGCAGGGCGATGTCGCGGTCGGACAGCCACGGCGTCACCACCGCTTCGGTCATCATGCCGACGAGCAGGATCCCCTGGCCGGTCAGCGCGCCGACCAGGTTGAAGAAGCCGTCGAGCAGGTTGCCGCGGAAGACGTCGCCGGTCATGTGCTTGGTCGGCGGCATCCACTTGAGCGGCGCGTCCGGGAAGAGCTCGCGGGCCAGCAGGGCGTGGGCCAGCTCGAGGCGGAACGACTCCGGCAGCTCGGGGTTGATCTCGAAGGCGTGGCCGAGGCCGAGCTGCCAGTCCTCGAGGCCGGCCTCGTGGGCGAAGAACTCGTTGAGCAGCTGCGAGACCGTCACCGTGTGGGCCGCTTCGACGGCGTCGGCCGTGGTCAGGTAGTTGTCCTCGCCGGTGTTGATGATGATGCCGGCGCGGGCGTGGACCTGGCGGCTGAAGCGCTGGTCGACGAAGGTGCGGATGGGGTTGATGTCGCGGAACAGGATGCCGTACATGCTGTCGTTGAGCATCATGTCGAGGCGTTCCATCCCGGCCAGCGCCGCGATCTCGGGCATGCAGAGCCCGGACGCGTAGTTGGTCAGACGTACGTACCGGCCCAGCTCTTTCGACGTCTCGTCCAGCGCGGCCCGCATCAGGCGGAAGTTCTCCTGCGTGGCGTACGTGCCGGCGAAGCCCTCGCGGGTGGCGCCCTCGGGCACGTAGTCGAGCAGGGACTGGCCGGTGGAGCGGATCACCGCGATCACGTCGGCGCCGGCCCGCGCGGCCGCCTGCGCCTGCGGGATGTCCTCGTAGATGTCGCCGGTGGCCACGATCAGATAGATCCAGGGCCGCTGCTTCGGGTCGCCGAGCCGCTTGATCAGCCGGTCGCGTTCCCGGCGCCGCTGGTCGACGATCTTGAGGCCGCCGTTGGTCCGGGCCCGCGCGGCGCGACGAGCAGCCGACAATTCGGACTTCGACGTGGGTACGTCGAACCGGACCGCGCCGGCGGCGGCCTTCTGGGCCAGGACGGTGATGTCGTCGACCCCGGTGCTCCGCATGGCGTGGAACACCGGGACCGCGACGCCGTGCCCCAGCCCCACGTCGGCCCGCACGGCGTCGACGAGCCGGTTCACCCAGGGGATGCCGTCCGAGTCGGCGCCGTGCACGCCGGCCAGCCGCAGCACCGCCCGCTCCACCGACACGGTGGTGTGCGAGCGGGCCAGGTCGACCACGGGCTGCCCCGCCTTCGCGGCGAGCCGGCGCGCCGTGCGCACCACCCGCGGGTCCAGATCAAGCTTGGACGCCACCCCTGCTCCTGTTCGTCAGACTTCGTGGATCGTGTCGCCGTGCAAGACGGTGCGACGGCACACCGGGGCGCCGCCTTCCAGGTCGGGCAGGCCCTCGCGTACGCCGGAAGTCGTCTCCCAGACGGCGAAGGTGGCCGACTGACCGGGCGCCAGCACGCCCGCGTCGCCGACCCCGGCCGCCCGCCAGCCGCCCCGGGTCGAGGCCGCGAAGGCCGCCCGTACGCTCATCCGGTACACCGGGTTGCGCGGGGTCGCGGCCGCCAGCACCACCGCCCACGGGTCGAGCGCGGTCACCGGCGAGTCCGACCCGAAGGCCAGCTGCACACCGGTCGCGTGCATCGCCCCGATCGGGTTGGACGCCATCGCCCGCTCGACCCCGAGCCGCTGCGCGTACATGCGGTCGGGCCCGCCCCACAAAGCGTCGAAGACCGGCTGCACCGAGGCGATCACGCCGAACTCGACCATCCGGGCGATCATCGGCTTGTCGATCAGCTCGACGTGCTCGACCCGATGGTGCCCCTCGCGGACGGCGTCGACCCCGACCGAGCGGGCGGCCAGCGCGAACCCCTCGAGGACGGTCTCGATCGCGGCGTCGCCGATGGCGTGGAAGCCGCCCTGCACGCCGACCGTGATGCAGTCGAGCAGGTGTTCGGCGGCCTGCTCGGCGGTCACGAAGGCCTCCCCGCAGCCGCCGTGCCCGTCCAGGAAGGGCTGCCGGACGGAAGCCGTGCGCGAGCCGAGGGCACCGTCCGCGTACAGGTCGCCCGCCGCGCCGACCGCGCCCAGTTCCTTGGCCTTCAGCGCGCCGCCCAGCTCGCCCCAGTAGCCGAACACCTGCGGCAGTCCCTGGCCGCTGAGCGCGAGCACCGAGGTGAAGTCGGCCTCGCTCGACGTGCCGGGGCCACCGCACTCGTGCACGGCGGCGATGCCGAGCGAGGCGGCCTTGGCCAGGGCGGCCCGCTGCGCCGTGGTCCGCTGCGCGCTGGTCAGGTGGTTGAGGGCGATTGCCCGTACGGCGTGATGCTCGCCCTCTTTGACCAGGGCTTCACCCATGGGCAGCTCCGCGGCGGCCAGCAGGGCGGTCGACGCCAGGGCCGAGTGCACCGAGGCCTGGGAGAGGTAGACCCGGCGCCCGCCGGCGGCCCGGTCGAGTTCGGCCGCGGTGGGCACAGCCTGGTCGGCCCAGGTCGACTCGTCCCAGCCGTGGCCGTGCACGACGCCGTCGGCCGGGCGGGTGGCGGCGAACTTCTCGACCGCGGTCAGCAGCTCGCCCGACGACCGTACGGAGGAAAGATCGAGACCGTCGACGGCCAGGCCGGTGTCGGTGGCGTGCAGGTGGGCGTCGACGAAGGCCGGGGTGACCAGGCCGTTCTCGAGGTCGACGGTGCGGTCGGCGCTGGGCGCGCCGGACGCGTCGCCGAGCCAGGCGATCTTGCCGTCGCGGACCAGCATGGCGGTGGCCCGCGGGTCGGCGGCGGAGTAGAAGCGGCCTCGGGTGTACAGGACCTCAGTCATGAACGTCAGTCTCTCGCGAGTCGCGCCTCGAAGAGAGACCGGACCGTCGGCACGCGGCGCAGCAGGTCGACGGCGAACTCGGCGTGACCGGGCACGTAGCCGTTGCCGATGAGCATCGTCACGTCGGCGGCCAGGCCCTCGGCTCCCAGCGCGGCGGCCGGGAAGCTGGTGGCCATCGAGAAGAAGATCACCGTGCCGCCGGGGGCGGTGGCCAGGATCGCGCCGTGCTCGCAGCCGGGAACGTCGACGCAGACGACCGTGATGGTGGCCGGCTCCCCCACCGCCGCCGCGACCTCCACCGGGTTGCGCGCGTCGGCGATCGCCACCTCATCGGCTACCCCGGCGCCGCGCAGAGCGGTCGCCTCGTCCTCATTTCGGACAATTCCGATTGTTCGCGCGCCGGCCAGGCGCGCAGCGGCGAGAGCCAACGACCCGCTCTTTCCCGCTCCGCCGAGCACGGCTACCACCGGGCCCTGATATTTCCGGACAATCCGATCGGTGAGCGCGGGCGCGCCACACACGTCGTAGACGGCGAGCGCCAGCGCAGGGGCAAGATCGTCGGGCAGCACACCGACGATCGAGCGGCCGAACAGGATCGCGGTGCCGTCGGCCGGCACCTGCTCGCTGCGACCGTCCCACTTCGTCAGGCCGTCGGTGATTTTCAGCGGGGTCAGCGTCAGGGAGACGAGGGTGGCCACGCGGTCCCCCATCTTGACGCCGAGCGGCGACGACGGGCCGACCTCGTCGACCACGCCGATCAGCATGCCGCCCGAGCCGGTGACCGGGTTGTGCATCTTGCCGCGCGTGCGCACGATCTCGAGCACCTCGGCCCGGATCGCCTCGCCGTCGCCGCCGTGCTTCTCGGACAACTGCCGGTAGCTCGCCGCATCGAGGTTGAGGCGTTCCACCCGTACGCGAACTTCGTCTTCCCGAATCTCGGGGCTCGCATCGAGGCGCCAGGCAGCCTGCGGGAGCACACCGACCGGCTCGAGAACCCGCTCAAGACCGACAGAAGACGTCATTCGCCCCACCCTTCACAACAATTCATAGATCCGAGAGTGTATCCATACCGTAAATCCTACGGGCAGATGGTTTCTAGACCGGAAATCCTCCAGTAGCGTGATGCTGTCCGAACGATCGATCAGGGAGGCACCGTTGACCCAGCCCGCCGGTCAGCCGTACGAATACCACCGCCGCACCCTGGTCGAGCCGGACTGGACCAGGTTCCCGGGCTGGCGCGACGTCACCGAGGCCCAGTGGCAGTCCGCCCAGTGGCAGCGGGTCAACTGCGTCAAGAACGTCAAGCAGCTGCGCAAGGTCATGGGCGACCTGCTCGACGAGAGCTTCTACACCGACCTCGAGACCGACCAGCAGCGCCTGGCCACGATGTCGATGCTGATCCCGCCGCAGATGCTCAACACCATGGTCCCGGACAAGACCCCCGACACGGAGTCGTTCTACGCGGATCCGATCCGCCGCTACATGCTGCCGGTGGCCACCGACCGTCACCTCGACTGGCCGTCCCACCCGCACGCCACCCGCGACTCGCTGCACGAGCACGACATGTGGGTGGCCGAGGGCCTGACCCACCGCTACCCGACCAAGGTGCTGGCCGAGCTGCTGTCGACCTGCCCCCAGTACTGCGGGCACTGCACCCGCATGGACCTCGTGGGCAACAGCACGCCCACGGTCGACAAGCTGAAGCTGTCGCTCAAGCCGGTCGACCGCTACGACGCCCACCTGGCCTACCTGAAGGCCCACCCCGGCGTCCGCGACGTGGTGGTCAGCGGCGGCGACGTGGCCAACGTGCCGTGGAAGCAGCTCGAGGCCTACCTGATGGGCCTGCTCTCGGTGCCCACCGTGCGCGACATCCGGCTGGCCACCAAGGCGCTCATGGGCCTGCCCCAGCACTGGCTGCAGCCCGACGTCGTCGAGGGCCTGCACCGGGTGGCCATCACCGCCCAGCGCCGCGGCGTCAACCTGGCCGTGCACACCCACGTCAACCACGTGAACTCGCTGACCCCGACGGTCGCGCGGGCCGCACAGATGCTGCTCGAGGTGGGCGTACGCGATGTCCGCAACCAGGGCGTGCTGATGCGCGGAGTCAACGCCACCACGGCCGACCTGCTCGACCTGTGCTTCGGGCTGCAGGGCGAGGCCGGCATCCTGCCGTACTACTTCTACATGTGCGACATGATCCCCAACGCCGAGCACTGGCGGGTGCCGGTGTGGCACGCCCAGCAGCTGCAGCACGACATGATGGGCTACCTGCCCGGCTACGCGACTCCGCGGATCGTCTGCGACGTGCCGTTCGTGGGCAAGCGCTGGGTGCACATGGTGGCCGAGTACGACCGCGAGCACGGCATCTCGTACTGGACCAAGAACTACCGCACCTCCATCGAGCAGAACGACGACGAGGCGCTGTCCAAACTGCACGCCTACTACGACCCGATCGACACGCTGCCCGAGTCCGGCCAGGACTGGTGGCGCAAGCAGGAAGCCTCCGCATAGCGAAAGCGCCCCCGGATCACCGGGGGCGCTTTCGTCAAGAAAAGGTCAGCTGAAGGCGTCGCGGACGTCCTTGCCGGCGTCCTTCACGTGCTCGCCGGCCTTCTTCGCGTGGGCGGCGGTCTCTTGCGCCTGACCCTCGGCGACCAGCGACTCGTTGTCGGTGGCCCGTCCCACGGCCTGCTTCGCCTTGCCGGTGAGCTCTTCGGCCTCGTTCTTGACCTTGTCGGTGAAGCTCATTGCTCTCGAACCTCCGTGGTTTCGGCTTGCGGATGGTTTTCCCGTTCCGCTCAATCACCAAACACACCGCGTAAGGCATCCTAGGAACCTAGCTCGAGACGATATAGATAAGATCGTGATTGTGAATGATCGCGCCGCACACGCGAACTCCTTCGGCCCGGCCGCCGAGACCTACGAGCGCGGGCGGCCCTCGTACCCGTCGGCCGCGCTCGACTGGCTGCTCCCGGCGGGGCGGCCCCGAGTGGTCGACCTGGGCGCCGGCACGGGCAAGCTGACCCGTCAGATCCGCGACCGCGAGCTGGCGGTCACCGCGGTCGAGCCGTCGGACGGCATGCTCGAGCAACTACGGGCCTCGGTGCCCGGCGTGCCCGCCGTGCTCGGCAGCGCCGAAGACATCCCCCTGCCCGACGACTCGGCCGACGTGGTGCTGGTCGCGCAGGCCTGGCACTGGGTCGACCCGGCCCGGGCGGCGCCCGAGATCGCCCGCGTCCTCTCCCCCGGCGGCCGCCTCGGCCTGCTGTGGAACGTGCGCGACGAGCGGGCCGGTTGGGTCCGCCGGCTGGGCGAGATCATCGGCAGCCCCGAGCAGGACCGCGACCCTGTCGTCGGCGCCCCGTTCGGCCCGGTCGAGACCACGACCTTCGAGTGGACCGACCTGATCGGCCCCGAGCGCCTGATCGACATGGTGGCGTCCCGCAGCTACGTCATCCTGCTGCCCCCGGCCGATCGGGCCGCCCTGCTGGGCGAGGTCCGCCGGCTCATGGCCACCCATCCCGACCTGGTCGGCCGCACAGAGTTCCAGTTGCCCTACGTGACCGAGTGCGCCCGCGCCTCGGTCGGCTGACCACCGATGCGGGGCGGGCGGTTCTCGTACGGGGTGGAGAGCACGACCGTCGTCCGGGTGGTGACATTGGCCGCGGTGCGGATCTCTTGCAGCAGGCGCTCGAGGTCGGCCGGGCTTCCCACGCGTACGAGGAGCATGTAGAAGTCCTCGCCGGCCACCGAGTAGCACGAGTCGATCTCGGAGAGGTGGGCCAGCCGTTCGGGCGCGTCGTCGGGCTGCGACGGGTCGAACGGGCGGATCGCCACGAACGCCGTCAGCGGCAGCTCGAGCGCCTCGAACGAGACCTTGGCGCTGTACCCGGCGATCACCCCGCGCTGCTCGAGGCGGCGGACGCGCTGGTGGACGGCCGACACGCTCAGCCCGACCCGCTCGGCGAGGTCGGTGTAGGACAGGCGGCCGTCAGCGGTGAGGGCGCCCACGATCGCCCGGTCGATCTCTTCCACGGGCGCCACCCTACCGAACCGTACGACCGTTAATTCGCGTCCTTCTCGACCTCGGCCAGCAGGGCCCGGGCGGCCGCCTCGTCCTCGGGGTTGACCTGGATCTGCACGCCGTCGGTGATGCTGAGGGCCGGGTCGAGGCCGCCGGCGTCGTCGGCGATGGCCACCGCCCGCAGGCCGTTGCTGCGCAGCAGGCCCACGGCGAGGTCGGCCTCGATCTGCGAGCCGACCATCGCGACCGTCACACCTTCGATGCTCTCGTTGTCCATGCGTGACAGCATCGCGGAAGATCAGCCCGGACGCACGCCTGGAGCGAGGCGTGTCACCCCTTGACGAGAGCGCGGCTGATCACCATCCGCTGGATCTGGTTGGTGCCCTCGACGATCTGCAGCACTTTGGCCTCGCGGAACCAGCGCTCGACCGGGTGGTCGCTGACGTAGCCGGCCCCGCCCAGCACCTGCACGGCGTCAGTGGTGACGCGCATGGCCACGTCGGTGGCGAACAGCTTGGCCTTGGCCGCCTCGGTCGAGAAGGGACGGCCGGCGTCCTTGAGCCGGGCCGCCGACAGCAGCAGCGCGCGGGCCGCCGAGACCTGGGTCGCCATGTCGGCCAGCATGAACCCGAGGCCCTGGAACTCGGCGATGGGCCGGCCGAACTGCTCGCGCTCCTTCGCGTACGCCACGGCGTAGTCGACCGCGGCCTGGGCCAGCCCGACCGCGCAGGCGGCGATGCCGAGCCGCCCGGCGTCCAGCGCCTCCATGGCGATCGTGAAGCCGGCGCCCTCGGCCCCGACGAGCCGATCGGACGGCAGGCGGCAGTTGTCGAACACGATCTGGGCCGGGGCGGACGAGCGCAGCCCCATCACGTTCTCGGCCTTCTGCGGTTCGAGGCCCGGCGTGCCCGCGTCGGCGATGAGGCACGAGATGCCGCGCGGGCCCGGCTCGCCCGTACGGCAGAAGATGTTGTAGAAATCGGCGTCGCGCCCGTGCGTGATCCACGCCTTGGTGCCGGTCACCACCCACTCGTCGCCGTCGCGCACGGCCTTCGTGGTCAGCGCGGCCGCGTCACTGCCACCCTGCGGCTCCGAGAGGCAGTACGCGCCGAGCAGTTCGCCGCCCAGCATGTCAGGCAGGGACTTGCGCTGCCGCTCGCTGCCGTGGGCGAACACCGGATAGCAGGCCAGCGTGTGCACACTGACCGCCTCGGCCATGGCCAGCCAACTGCCCGCGAGCGTCTCGAGCACCTGCAGATAGACCTCGTAGGGCTGACCGGCGCCGCCCACCTCTTCCGGGTAGGGCAGGCCCAGCAGACCCGAGCGGCCCAGCGTGCGAATGACCTCACGGGGGAACTCGGCCCGCGCCTCGTAGGCGGCGGCTTTGCCCGTGAGCTCGCGGTCGCAGAGCTCCTGGGTCAGGGCGAGCAGGTCGTGTGCTTCTTCGGTGGGGAGCATGCGATCTACCGTCACGCCAGTTAGCTTAACGGTCGTTAGGGCAGCGGTGCGACCACCGGCCGCTAAGGTGGCACGGTGACTGCTCAGCCGCTGCTCGCCGTCGACGCCCCCAGTCTGTACTTCCGCGCCTTCCACGGCATCCCGGAAAAGGCCGCACAGACCAGCGCCGGGGAACCGGTCAACGCGATCCGCGGCTTCATGGACATGCTGGCGCAACTGATCCGCACACGTCACCCGGACAGGATCGTCTGCGCGCTCGACAACAGCTGGCGGCCGGCCTGGCGCGTCGAGCTCGTGCCCTCGTACAAGAAGCACCGGGTCGCCCACGGCGACGTCGAGGTCGTCCCGCCCGCGCTCGAGAAGCAGATCCCCGTCCTGCTGGAGGTTCTGAAGGCGGTGGGGATCCCGGCCTTCGGCGTCGACGGGTACGAGGCCGACGACGTTCTCGGCACGCTCGCGGCCACCCAGCCGGCGCCGGTCGAGGTGGTCTCGGGCGACCGCGACCTGTTCCAGCTGGTCGACGACGAGCGCGGCACCCGCCTGCTGTACTGCGGGCGCGGCGTGGCCAAGCTCGAGGACGCCGACAACGCTCTGGTCGAGGCCAAGTACGGCGTCCCCGCCAAGTGGTACGCCGACTTCGCGGCCATGCGCGGCGACGCCAGCGACGGCCTGCCCGGCGTGGCCGGCGTCGGCGAGAAGACGGCGGCCCGCCTGGTCATGCGGTACGGCGGAGTCGAAGAGATCCTGGCCGCGCTGGACGACCCCGACGCCGGCTTCGCCCCCGGCCTGCGCACGAAGCTCGACGACGCCCGCGACTACCTGGCCCGGGCCCTGCCCGTGTGCAAGGTCGCCCTCGACGTGAAGCTGCCGGAGTTCGACGCCGAGCTGCCCCGCTCCCCCAAAGACCCGGATGCGCTGCTCAAGCTGGCCGACCGATGGAACCTGGCCTCGTCGGCCAAGCGCCTGGTCGACGCGCTGGCCGGCTAAAACGTCAACGCGTACGTCTCGCCGCTGACTTCACCGGCGCCGAAGCCCGGGTGTCGTTCGGATTTCACCAGGCCGAAGCCGCGCGCGACATAGATCTTGCGCGCGGCCCCTTGCTGGTCGGTCGTCCACAGCCGCATTCCGGCATATCCCCGGGTACGCGCGAAGCCGACGCACGTGTCGACCAGGGCGCCGCCGACGCCGCGGCCCCGCCCGTCCGGGTGCACGAGCAGTACGCGCAGCACCGCCGTGCCGTCCCCGCCGTCCACGCAGAACACACATCCGACCCGCCGGCCGCCGGCCTCGGCGATCCAGGCGTTCTCCCGCCCAGGGTCACGATCGGCGGCGTATCCGGCCACGATCCCGGCGACGAGCGCCTCGAACGACGTGTCCCAGCCGCTCTCCGCGGCGTACAGCTCGCCGTGCGCCATGACCACCCAGCCGAGATCCCCCGGCCGCCCGAGTTCCCGAATCACCGCCCGCACCTCCCGCTGAAACGACTGTTTCAGTGGATACTAAGCCTCGTGGCGAGCGGGCGGCGGGACGAGCTTCTCGAGAAGGCGTACGCCCATGTCCGCTCGACCGGCATCTCCGACATGTCGCTCCGGCCGCTCGCGGCGGCCGTCGGTTCCAGCCCCCGGGTGCTGCTGTTCCTCTTCGGCAGCAAGGAAGGCCTGATCAGAGCGTTGCTGGCCCGCGCCCGGGCCGACGAGCTGGCCTCGGTCGACGGCCGCCTGCCGGCGGGCGCGGCCGCGTCCGGGCTGGCGGTGTGGGAGTGGCTGGCCGACCCGGCCAACGCGTCAGTGCTGCGATTGTGGGTGGAGGCCTACGCCCGCTCACTGGGGGTCACGGAAGGCCCGTGGGCCGGGTTCGCCGCCGAAACCGTGGCCGACTGGCTCGACGTACTGAAAAAGGCCCAGCCGGCCGAGGAGCGTGACACCCCGGCCGGGCTGGCCCACCGCACGGCCGTCCTGGCCGTCCTGCGCGGCGCCGCCCTCGACCTGCTCGCCACGGGCGACACCGAGCGGGTCACCGCCGCCGTCCGGCGGACGCTCAGCCCTTGACGATGTTCTCCAGGTCGTCGAGCAGGCTCGGGTGTACGGGCTTCCAGCCGAGCGTGTCGCGGGTGTAGGCGCTGGAAGCGGGCTGGTCGGTGGCGAAGATGACCCCCAGCGGGCCGAACGTCTCCTCCGGAACCGCCTCGACCGGCACGTCAAGGCGGCGGCCGATGACCGTGGCGATGTCGCGCACCGCGTCGCCCTCGTCGGCGACGGCATGCCAGGCGGTTCCGGCCGGCGCCTGCTCCAGCGCGAGGCGGAAGAGGACGGCCGCGTCGAGCGCGTGCACGGCCGGCCAGCGCTGGGTGCCGTCGCCCGGGTAGCCGGAGACCCCGCGCTGCCGCGCGATGCCGGTGAGCAGACCCGCGAAGCCGCCGTCGCCGTTGTTGTGGACCGTGCGGGGCATGCGAACCGATGCGCTCCGCACCCCGCGCGACGCCAGGGCCAGGACGGCGTTGACCGCGCGGCCGCGACCGCCGACCGGCCCTTCGAGCGGGAGCGGGTCGGTCTCGGTGGCGACCCAGCCCGGCACCCACGGCGTTCCCGACACCGTGACGTACGGGCGGTCGCTGCCCACCAGCTCCTCGCCCATCGCGGCGAGGGCGGCGCTCTCGTCGGCGACGGCCCGGGCGACCGCGTCGGCCGTGCTGAAGTCGTTGCCGAAGGCCAGATGGATCACCCCGTCGGCCCGGGCCACGCCGGCCCGCAGGACGTCGAGGTCGGCCAGGCCGCCTCGGAGCGGTTCGGCCCCGGCCGCCTCGACAGCCTGGGCCGAGGCCTCGGACCGGGCGAGGGCGAGCACTGTGTGGCCGTGGCCGAGAAGTTCGGCGACGACGGCGGAACCGATCAGGCCGGTGCCGCCGGTGACGAAGACATGCATGGAACACTCCCGCAGTGATGGGACTCTTGTCCCGTCACGCTAGCACGGTGATGGGACCAAAGTCCCGTCACCTATGATGGGTGCCATGGCGCGATGGGAACCGGGGGCGCGGGAGCGGCTGGTCGTGGCCGCGGTCGACTTGTTCGCCGAGCAGGGGTACGACGCCACCACCGTGGCGCAGATCGCCGAGCGGGCCGGCGTCACGAAGAGCACCTTCTTCCGGCACTTCCCCGACAAGCGCGAGCTGCTGGTGGCCGGGCAGGAGACGCTGCGCACCCTGCTGGCCGGGGGCATCGCCGACGCCCCGGCCGGAGCGAGCCCGCTCGAGGCGGTCGCGGCCGGCCTGCAGCGGGCGTCGGACACGATGGGCCCGATGAACCGCGAGCTCGGCCCCCGGCTCAAGGCGGCCGTCGCCACCAGCGCCGAACTGCAGGAGCGGGACGCCCTGAAGAGCGTGAGCCTGGCCGAGGCCATGACCACGGCGCTGACCGCCCGCGGCGTGCCCGGCCCGACCGCGGCTCTGGCCGGTGAGCTGGGCGTGCTGGCGTTCAAGCGGGGCTACGCCGCCTGGTCCGAGAGCGACGCCCCGGGCGGCCTCGCCCCCTACACGTCCGCGGCCCTGGACGAGCTGCGGGCGGCGAGCGCCTCGCTGGGCTGACGGCGGGCCGTCAGGACGTCGGCCAGGGCGGCGACCAGGGCCACGACGACGAAGCCGATCGTCAGCCACAGGGCGCCGCGGAAGGCCGGCCCCCAGTCGCCCTGGCTCGAGGCCAGGCGGCTGAAGAAGAACGAGCCGACGGCGGCGATGCCCATGGCCGTGCCGATGCGCTGGCCGGTCTGCAGGACGGCTCCGGCGCTGCCCGCGCGGGCCACCGGCACCTCGGCCAGGGTCAGGGTCTGGTTGGGGCTGATCACGAAGCCGCTGCCCGCGCCGGCCACCAGCAGCGGGATCGCCGCCGCCCAGCCGCCGCCGGAACCGGGCACCACCTTGAGCATGATGTCCGTGGCGACCAGGCCGGCGATGACCGCGACCAGGCCGCCGACCACCATGTGGCGGCCGAACCGCTGCACGAAGCGGCCGCCGATCGCCGCCGTGACGGCCGAGCCGACCGCGAACGGCGTGATGGCCAGGCCGGCCTCGAGCGCGCTGTAGCCGAGCCCGCTCTGCAGGTACAGCGTGTAGATGAAGAAGATCGTCGTGAAGCCCGCGAAGTACAGCAGCCCGATGAGCGCGCCCAACGCGTACGACCGGACCTTGAACAGCCCCAGCTCGACCAGAGCCGTCTGATTCCGCCCGTAGTAGCGCTCCCACGCCACGAACCCGGCCAGCACCAGCGCTCCCGCCACCGCCAGCAGCCACTTGCCGTTGCCCGACCACTCGCGCTCCTGCACCAGCGGCAGCAGCACCAGCACCACGCCGAGACCGAGCAGGCCCACGCCCACCGGGTCCAGGCTCTCGCGACGGCGCTCGGACGTGGCGACGGGGATCCACCGGCGGCCCAGCCAGACCGCGGCGATGCCGATCGGGATGTTGAGGTAGAAGATCCAGCGCCACCCCTCGGCCGGGCCGATGGTGGCGATGAGCACGCCGCCCAGCAGCGGGCCGACCGCGGTCGAGACGCCGATGGTGGCGCCCAGCAGGCCGAACGGCTTGCCGCGCTCCTTGGGCTCGAACATCTGCTGGATCAGGCCGGAGACCTGCGGGTTGACGATGCCCGCGGCCGCGCCCTGCACGAGCCGGGCCACCACCAGCCACAACGCCGACTGGGCGAGGCCGGCCGCGGCGCTGGCCAGCGTGAACAGGATCAGCCCGGCCACGAAGACGTCGCGCCGGCCGCGGGCGTCGCCGAACCGGCCGGCCGGCACCAGCAGCAGGCCGAAGGTGAGCGCGTAGCCGGAGAGCACCCATTGCAGCTCGGCCGGGCTCAGCTGGAGATCGTCGCGGATGGAGGGCAGCGCGACGTTGACGATGCTCACATCGAGCAAGGTCATGAAGCCCGCTACCAGGGCTACGGTGAGCGCCTTCCAGCGCGTCGACTCATCGGTTGTCACGATCGGTCCCGTTCCCCGGTCGATACGGGACTAACCCGCGTTCTAGTGTGTGCCGCACGACGACGCCGTATCCTTCGGCCGACGGCGCGCACGACCGCTCGGTCGGGTCAGCCTGAGTGAATCCGACAAAGACCGCCGTACGGTGACGATCCCCGCTCACCGGCGGCGGTAGCTCGGACCATTCGCTCAGACCAGGGCCCGCGCGCCCGATCAAACACGGGACGGCTGGTGACGGAAGGCGAGGAGGGCCGATGACGACGCGAGCAGCTCGCGCCGCTTTCGGCGCGTGGATCGTGGTGATCACCGCGTTCTACTACGCCTTTCCGAACGCCCACCTGCTGACGTGGGCGCTGCTGGGGTACTCCAGCGTCGCCGTGATCCTGCTCGGCGTCCGGCTCAACAAGCCGGAGCGCCGCCTGCCCTGGTACCTGCTGGCGGCCGGCCTGGCCTGCTTCGTCACCGGCGACTCGCTCTACAACTTCATCGTCTGGACGGGGCACGAGCCCCGCTTCCCGGGTCCCGCCGACGTGCTCTACCTGCTGGTGTACCCGCTGGTCACCGGGGCATTCCTGCTTTTCGTACGGGCTCGCGGCGGTGCCAACCGGGCCGCGCTGCTCGACGCGCTCGTCCCGACGGTCGGCCTCGGCCTGCTCTCCTGGGTCTACTGGATCGCGCCGTTCACCCGCTCGCACGAGCTGAGCTTTCTCGAGAAGGCGGTGTCGATCGGCTACCCGCTGGGCGACGTCCTGGCCCTGGCCATGACCCTGCGCATGCTGACCAGCCCGGGCCGGCGGCCGCGGGCGCTCACCGCGGTCACCATCGCCATGGTCGGCCTGCTGATCAGCGACATCTTCTACGGCCAGTCGCAGCTCAACAGCGCCTGGTCGCTGGGCGGGCCGGTCGACCTGGGCTGGATCGTCTTCTACGCCGTCATGGGCTGGACGGCGCTGATGCCGTCGATGCGCGACCTGACCGCGAAGCTTCCCCAGCAACTCGGCGCCGAGCTGGGCACCAGCCGCATCGTCTGGATGGCCACGGCCGCGCTGGTCGCGCCGGCCATCCTGTACGTCGAGTGGATGAACGGCCACCAGGTCGAGGAGCTGCGCGGCGGGGTCGTCGACGCGCCCGTCATCGCGGCCGCCGCGGCCCTGATGTTCCTGCTGGTGCTGGCCCGGGTCAACGGCCTGGCCGACTCGCAGCGCCGGGCCCGGGCCCGCGAGCGGGCGCTGCACCAGGCGGCGGCCGAACTGTTCGCCGCGACGACGGTGGAGCAGGCGGCCACGGCCGTCCGCGACGGGATCACCACGATGATGCCGGCCGACTCGTCGTTCAAGTTCACCCTCAGCTGCGACGCCGACGTGCCCCACCAGCCCGGCCTGCGGCTGGTCACGGCGGCCGAGGTCCCGCCCGGGCTGGTCACCGGCGACTTCCAGCATTTCCTGTACGCCACCATGCCGCTGCCCGGTGACGGCCGGGTCGCCGCCGGGCTGCTGGCCGGCTCCGGTCCGGTCCTGCGCGAGCTGATGCCCTCGGTCGAGGCCTTCCTGGGCCAGATCGAGGTGGTCATGCAGCGCATCGGCCTGTCCCGCGAGGTCAGCCGCCGCGACAGCGAGGCCTATTTCCGTACGCTGATCCAGAACGCGTCCGACGTGATCCTCATCGTCGACGGCGACGACCGGATCACGTACGCCAGCCCGTCGGCCGACACCGTGCTCGGCCACCCCGACCTGACCGGCGCGTCCCTCGAGTCGCTGATCGCCCTCAGCCACCACAGCGCCCTGCACGACGCGCTGGCCGCCATCCGGGCCGGGCGCGACCAGGCCGAGGCGGCCGACCTGGCCCTGCTGTGCGCCGACGGGCGCCTGCTGCAGGTCGAGTGCACCGGCCGCGACCTGCGGGAGGACCCGACCGTACGCGGCCTGGTGCTGACCATCCGCGACGTGACCGACCAGCGCCGCCTCGAGGACGACCTGTCCCACCTGGCGTTCCACGACGGCCTGACCGGCCTGGCCAACCGGGTGCTGTTCCGCAACCGGCTCGAGCAGTCGTTCGCGGTGGCCGGCCGGGACGACGCCACCATCGCCGTGCTCTTCGTCGACCTCGACGACTTCAAGGACGTCAACGACACCCTCGGCCACGCCGTCGGCGACCAGCTGCTGGTCAGCGTGGGCGAGCGGATCGCCTCGATCATCGGCGTGGCCGACACGGCGGCGCGGATGGGCGGCGACGAGTTCGCCATCCTGATCGAGCAGAGCCAGGACGCGAGCCGGGCCGAGCTGATGGCGGCCGAGATCGTGCGCGCCCTCGCCGTACCGGTGGAGGTCTCGGACGGCATCGGCGGCACCCACAACGTCAGCGGCGCGGCCAGCGTCGGCGTCGCCACCAACCGCGACGCCGAGTCGGCGACCGAGCTGCTGCGCCATGCCGACCTCGCCCTCTACCAGGCCAAGGGCGACGACAAGGGCACCTGGCAGCGGTACCGCAGCGAACTGCACACCGCCATGGTGCAGCGGCTCGAGACCCGTACGGCGTTGCACGAGGCCATCGACGGCGAGCAGTTCGCCGTCATGTACCAGCCCATCGTCGACCTCACGACCCGCGAGACGGCCGGCGTCGAGGCGCTGGTGCGCTGGCAGCACCCGGTCCGCGGACTGCTCGGCCCGTACCACTTCATCGAGGTGGCCGAAGAAAGCGGGGCGATCGTCGAAATCGGCCGCTGGGTGCTGCGGGCGGCGCTGACCGAGTTCACCCGGATGCGGGCCGGCACCACGCTCAAGTACGTCAGCGTCAACGTCTCGGCCCGCCAGTTCCGCACGCCCGGCTTCGTCGACCAGGTGCGCGACGCGCTGGAGGACAGCGGGGCGCGGCCCGAGTGGCTGCTGCTCGAGATCACCGAGAGCCTGCTGCTGCGCGACGCCGACCAGGTGTGGCAAGACCTCGGCGAGCTGCGCGCCCTGGGCGTGCGGATCGCGATCGACGACTTCGGCACGGGGTACTCGTCGCTGAGCTACCTGCGCCAGATGCCGGTCGACGTGCTCAAGGTCGACAAGTCGTTCATCGACGACATCCTCGGCAGCGAGCAGCAGCGGGCGCTGGTCGACGCGATCGTCACCCTGGCCCGCAACTTCGACCTGGCCGTGGTGGCCGAGGGCATCGAGGACGAGGGCCAGCGCGCCGAGCTGGCCGCCATGGGCTGCCCGTACGGCCAGGGCTTCCTCTTCTCCAAGCCGGTCTGGCCGCACGAGATCAGCGCCCGGCCCCAGCCCGGCGTCATGTCGCCTGCCGCCTGAATTTCGGTTCATTCACTGGCGATCCCCGTCAGTAGACGGCAGGGTTTCGGGTGTGCTGGAGAATCCCGTGTGGGCCGCCCTCTCGGGGCCGCAGGCCTGTTTCGCCGAGGCGTCCGGTGACGCCGCCCGCTTCCTGACCGACGTCGCGCCCTGGTGCGCGGTGGCCGACCCGGCCGACCCGGCCGGCTGGGCCGACCTGGCCCAGCTGACCGAGTACGCGCTGCTGACCGCGCCCGAGATCGAGGCGCCGCCGGGCTGGGAGGCGGTCGCCCGCACCCCCGGCGTGCAGATGGCCGGCCACACCATGACCGGCGTGCCCGACCCGGACGCGGTGGTGCTGACCGAGACCGACGTGCCCGAGATGCTGGAGCTCGTCTCCCGCGCCAAGCCGGGCCCGTTCGGCAAGCGCACGGTCGAGCTCGGCCGTTACCTGGGCATCCGCCACGAGGGCAAGCTGGTCGCGATGGCCGGCGAGCGGTTCCGGCTGCCGGGGTGGACGGAGGTCAGCGCGGTCTGCACCGACCCCGAGTTCCGCGGCCAGGGCCTCGGGGCCCGGCTGACCATGGCCGTGGCGGCCGGCATCCTCGAGCACGGCGATCTGCCGTTCCTGCACGTCACGGCGGACAACGCGGCGGCCATCCGGCTCTACGAGCGGCTCGGCTTCCAGGTGAGTCACCCGGTGGTGTTCGCGGCCTACCGGCTACTCCCCTAGCGCGCCGTCCGGGTTCGGCCGGGCGTTGCCCGCGTCGGCCCAGCGGTCCTGCAGGTCGCCGATCTGCTGCAGCACGTCGGCGATCTCGCCGCGCACCCGCTCGAGGCGGTTCTGCTCGTCGTGGGGCAGGCCGCCGCCGTGCTCGTGCGAGGTCAGCGTGCTTTCCGACTCCTCCAGCTCCTCTCGCCGCTCGTGCAGCCGGTTGAGCTGGGACTCGTACTCTGCCTGGGTGATCGGTTCGGGTTGCATGGCCGTGCCCTTTCCCGCGCGCCGCCGGCGGCGAACCTTTTCTGTCGTACGGTGATGGAAAGCTCAGCTCCATGGTGAGCTTCGACCCCAAGACCGATCTTGTCCACTACCTGCAGCAGGCGCGCGAGGCGCTGCTGTGGAAGCTCGACGGGCTGTCCGACTACGACGTCCGCCGCCCGCTGGTGCCCACCGGCACCAATCTGCTCGGGCTGGTCAAACACGTCGCGAGCGTCGAGGCGGGCTACTTCGGCGAGACCTTCGGCCGCCCCTTCCCCGAGCCGATGCCGTGGATCGCCGACGACGCCGAGGACAACGCCGACATGTGGGCCACCGAGTCCGAGTCGCGCGAGCAGATCGTCGACCTCTACCGGCGCGTCTGGGCCCACAGCGACAAAACCATCGCCGAACTGCCGCTCGACGCGCCCGGGCGGGTCCCGTGGTGGCCGGCCGAGCGGGCCGCGGTGACGCTGCACCAGATCCTGGCCCACATGATCGCCGAGGCGGCCCGGCACGCGGGGCACGCCGACATCGTGCGCGAGCTGATCGACGAATCGGTGGGGGTGCGGGCGTCCCACAGCAACCTGCCGCCGGGCGACAAGCAGTGGTGGTCCGCCTATCGCGAGCGGCTCGAGCGGGTGGCCCGCTTGTCGCTGCGCGAATGAGGGCGGCGGGCCCGGCGGGGCAGTTGCACGCCGGTGAGGGTGCGCAGGGCGGCCGGGCCGCGCTTGCGGGGCGCCTTCCGCGGCGGGCGCGGCGAGTGCGCGAGCAGGTCGATGGTGTCGTGCGTGCGTACGGGGTCCGGCTCCTCGGTCTCCTCGGGGCGCGCGTAGGCCGCCTCGTCCACCGTTTCGACCGGCGCGGCCGGGGTGAAGCGCGGGAAGCGGTCGGCCGCCGCAGTCGCCCGCTCGGGCCCGGCGAAGACGAGGGCGGCGGCCAGGTTGGCCACGGCGAAGGGCAGGCCGAGCAGCAGCCAGCCCGGGTTCGAGCCGATCGAGCCGGCGGCCAGCACGGCGGCGGTAACCGCCACGGCGACGGCCGCGCCGGTGCTGATCCGCCGCACCGAGAAAGAGCCCCATCCGGCGAGCCGGGCCACCGCCGTCGCGCAGAGCGCGGCGAGCACCACTGCGACGACCCACGAGACGATGAGCGGCCACAGCCGTCCCCAGGTGCCGTTCTCGTCGCCGAAGAAGAGCATCAGCAGGGGCACGCCGATCACGGCCACCGCCAGCAGCACCACCGCGTCGACGGTGAGCACGATCGCCGCCGCCATCACCGTGTCGACCCGGGAGACCCGCACCGACTCCCTCGCCTCGATGTCGACCATCGCCCCGCCGCCCTCCGCCCGATCCTGACGGAGGAACTTAACGTATCGACGCCGGTGGTGTCTCGTCGGCTACAGCTGGCCGTGGTTCGGGGGTTGAGTGTCGCTCAGTTCCCAGGCGGCCAGGTGGTGGTACTTCCAGTCGACCGGGTCGTGCACGCTGTGGGTGCGGGCATTGCGCCAGTGGCGGTCCAGGTCGTACTTGCTCGCGGCCGAACTAGTGCCGCACAACGCGAAGAGCTCCGAGCCCGCCTCCACCGCCACCTCGCTGCCGAAGGCCTTGGCCGCGGCCACCGCCAGCGAACCGCGGGCGGCAGCCTCGGCGTCGGCCGGCACCCGCCCGATCTCGTCCAGAGTGCGGGCGGCGTCGGCCAGCAGGGCTTCGGCCGCACGCACCCGGGTGGCCAGCCGGCCGTAGCGGTACATGACGTGCGGATCCCCGACGGCGGCGGTGGCCCCGGCCCGTACGGCCTCGGTCGAGGGTCGGGCCTTCTCGCGCAGATAGGCGCGGGCGTCGGCCAGGGCGCCACCGGCGATGCCGACCTCGATGGCAGCGTGCACCAGTTGGGCGCGCGCCCCAAGCTGCTGCGGCACCTCGTAGGCGCGGCTGTAGTCGAGGGCGAACTCGACCGGCACGTCGGTGAAGGTGGCGGTGCCGCTGATCGTGGCCCGCTGCCCGATCACGTCCCAGTCGGTGCCGACCTCCACGCCCGGCGCGTCGCGCGGCACAAAGGCGAGCACGAGCCGCCCGTCCTCGCCGATCGCGCTCACCGCGATCCAGGCGCTGGTCAGGGCGCCCGTGGTGTAGTACTTGACGCCGTTCAGCCGGCCGCCGGCCACCCGGGTCTTCAGGTCTTGCGCGTGCTTGCCGCCCCGCTCGGCCAGCGCGTTGCCGATCCGGCGCCCGGCCAGCACCTCGGCGTAGAGCCGCTTGCGCAGATTGTCGTCGCCGTGCACGGCCAGCACGTCGACCAGCAGGAAGTGGGCCTGCGGCACCTGGGCGATCGCGGGATCGGCGGCGGCGATCAGCCGGGTCACCTCGGCCAGTGTGGACGGACCCAGGCCGGGCCCGCCGTCCTCGGCCGGCACGGTGAGCGCCAGCAGACCGGAGCCGTCCAGCAGGCCGAGGGCTTCGTGCGGCACGACATCGGCGCCGTTGCGGTCACGGTCGATCGCGCCCGGGGCCAGGGCGGCGGCGAGTTCGGTGGCGGCGGCGACGGCTTCCCCGTGGGTCTTCATCGGGGCACGGTATCAACGGTTCAGCAGCTCCAGCGTGCGCTGGTCGGGGCCGTCGTAGAAGTGGTCGATGACCTGCTGGAACGGCGCCGGGTCGTCCGCCGCCGCACGGAACAGAGTCATCGACGAGCGCAGCTTCAGGTCGTCGGGGTAGCCGAAGATCTTCTCGGCAGTCCCCTCGGTCTTCGCCAGTAAGGCGGCCAGCTCGAGCAGGCGCGGGCCGAGGACGGGGTGCGCGAGGTAGTCCCGGGCCTCGTCGAGGTCGCGGATGGCGTAGTGCTGCGCCGTCGGGCTCGAACCCAGGCCGCTGAGCTGCGGGAAGATGAACCACATCCAGTGCGTGCGCTTGCGGCCCGCCATCAGCTCGGCCCGGGCATCCTCGTACGTGCCGTTCTGGGCCTCAACGAAACGATCAAGACTCATTTCTTCAGGCTACGACGCGACTCCCGCGCGTTGGCCTTCTGGATGGCCTCGACCAGCTCCGCCTTGGTCATGCGGGAACGACCGGTGACGTCGAGCCGCTTGGCCACATCCATCAGGTGGGCCTTGCTGGCGTTGGCGTCCACCCCGCCGGCCGTCTCGGCCTTGGTGTCCCGGCCGCCGGCCGCCTTCTTGTCGCTCGGGCCCTTCTCTTCCTTGGGCTCCCAGTGGTCGCCGACCTTCTCGAACGAGTGCTTGACGGCCGAGAAGGCGGTGCGATGCGCGCGCTCGCCCTCGCCGTACTGCTCGACGGCCGAGTCGTGCGTCTTCGCGTACGTCTCCTGCGCCTTCTTCGGCGAACGCTTCAGGGTCGACGGCATGTCCTCACGTGCAGGCATGAGTTTGTCGTTCCCCGCTCGGGGCTGCGCAAACGCGCCTAGGGTGAATCGACCCCCCGCCGCATACAACAAAAGAAGGCTCTCATGCGCGCGGTTTCCAAGATCTTCGCGGCTGCCCTGGTGGCGTCGTCGCTGTTCGTGGCGGTCAGTCCGGCCCACGCCGCGACCGGCGTGTTCGTCAACCGGAACGACAACCGGTGCCTCGACGCCGACAACTCCCGCCCCGCCCACAACGGCACCACGGTGCAGATGTGGCAGTGCATCGCGGGCGGCAGCAACCAGAGCTGGACCTTCTACAAGGACGGCACCATCCGCAGCTCGTGGGACGGGCGCTGCCTCGACCTCGACATCGCCGCCGGCACCGGCAACGGCACCAAGGTGCAGCTGTGGAAGTGCAACGGCGGCCTCAACCAGAAGTGGAACGTCAACGGCGACGGCACGATAACTAGCCGGCACGACGACCGCTGCCTGGACGAGGACATCGCCGGCGGCACCCGGAACGGGACAAGGGTGCAGGTATGGGACTGCAACGGGTGGCTGAACCAGAAATGGCGCCGGTAACGCCCTAGTTTCCGGACAATGAGGGCATGTCGGACGGCGAGTTTCTCTGGTACGCCGGGGCGCTGGCCGCCGCGGGCCTGCTGTTCCTGATCCTGGCCGTGCTCGGGCTCGGCCAGGGCCTGGTGCTGCGCGTGCTCGACGTGCTGCTCGGCCTGGCGTTCCTGGGGTACGCCGGCTACCTGATGGTCGTCGCCCCCGAGTCGCCGTTCATGTCGTGGTTCGTCTTCGCGACGCCGGCGCTCGGGCTGGCGGTGGCCGTGGTCGCGCGCCGCCGCTCCCGGGTCAAAATGAAGCGCCTCGAAGAAGACCACAGTTCCCCGCCGTACGCGGGTCCGCCCCCCGCCTCGGCCGAACGCCAGCCGTTCCCAACCCCGCCGCCGCCACTCGACCCGTCGGCGCCCACCCCCGAGAAGAAGGCCGCCGGGAGTTCCGCCGGGGGTTCCGCCGCTAGTCCGATGCCGTCCGGCCTGCCGCCGTCAGGGCTGGGCGAGTACCCGGTGGAGGCCGAACCGCGGCCGCCCCGGCCGTCCGGCCTGCCCCAGCCCCCACCCGCCACCGATCTGCCCCTTCGCTCGGCGGGTCCTGGCTCCGCTCATGGTTTTGACGCACCGCGGCCGCACGCCGAGCCGGGGCCCGCTCATGCATTCGACGCCGCCCAGCCGCACGGTCTCGCTCGTGGTTCCGATGCCGCCCAGCCGCACGGTCTCGCTCGTGGTTCCGATGCCGCCCAGCCGCACGGTCTCGCTCGTGGTTCAGATGCCGCCCAGCCGCACGGTCTCACTCGTGGTTCCGATGCCGCCCAACCGCACGGTCTCACTCGTGGTTCCGATGCCGCCCAGCCGCACGGTTTCGCTCGCGGTTCCGATGCG
Organism: Paractinoplanes pyxinae; assembly: GCF_026626335.1. Taxonomy (GTDB): domain Bacteria; phylum Actinomycetota; class Actinomycetes; order Mycobacteriales; family Micromonosporaceae; genus Actinoplanes; species Actinoplanes pyxinae. The sequence continues at coordinate 152,409 of NZ_JAPNTZ010000015.1, forward strand.
GCGCGGCCGCACGCCGAGCCGGGCGCGCCCGGTTACCGGGCGCGGCACGGGGCGTCCGATGACGAGACGGCGGTGCACGACTACGCCCGCGGCCGCCACCGGGCCGACGGCGAGTGAGCCGGCCCTGACTACATTGGCGGCATGGACTACCGCCGGACGTACCGCTCCGCCGCCGTCACCTTTGTCGACCTCGTGAGCCGGGTGCCGGCCGAGCGGCTGGACGGTCCCGGCCTCGGCGAGTGGACGCTGCGCGAGCTGATCGGCCACACGGTCAGCTCGGGGCTGGAGCAGGTGCCCGGCGTGCTGGCCACCGCTGCGTCCTCGGCTCCGCGCTCGCCGTCCCTGCCCGGCGCCACCGGCGGCGGGTCCCGGGCCGTCAACATCGAGGCGCCGGAGGGCTACTTCGCCTTCGTCCGCGACGTGCCCGCCGAGCTGTACGCGGCCGCCGTGGCTGCCTCCGGCGACGACGCCCGCCGGGCCGCCGCCGACCTGCTTGGCTCGGTAGGCGAACTGGCCGGCCGAGCCACCCAGGCGTTGGCCGCGGTCGGCGACGACGACGTGGTGACCACCCCGGTCGGCGGCATGCGCGTTCGCGACTGGCTTCCCACCCGGACGTTCGAGCTGGTCGTGCACGGCTCCGACGTGGCCGCGGCAGCCGGTGTGCTCGCCGGTTTCGACCCGGCGGCCGTCTCGGAGGCCACTCTGCTCGCCACGCGCATCGCCGTCGCGCTGGGCGAGGGTTCCGCTGTGCTGAGCGCCCTGACCGGCCGTACGCCGCTGCCCGACAAGTTCTCGGTCGTCTGACCAGCCGACCCGGCCCGCCGCCGCCCTGACCGGCCACCGATGACGCCGGCCAAGCGCCCTCGTCTTGACCCGCCCGGGCTTGCCGATCAGGCCGCCCGCCCCCAATCGCGGGGCGCGAGCGTCGACCCATCTTTCGTCCCGGTTCGAGCAGGTCGCGACGTACGGTCGGGCCGGGCGGACCTGAGCGTTCCGGCCCGAGTCTCACCGAACTGCAACCGGTCTGCTCTCCAACGTGCGCCGAAACGCCCGAACAGAGGGATATGACCGACACAATGATCATCGAACTGGGCCTGGGCGCCATGACCATCGCCGCCAAGATGTGCGCGCCGGTCCTGCTGACCGCCCTGGCGGTCGGCTTCGCCATCTCCCTGTTCCAGTCGGTGACCCAGATCCAGGAAGCAACCTTGTCCTTCGTCCCCAAGGCCGCCGCAGTCTGCGCAGCCCTCCTCTTCTCGGGCAACTGGATGCTCCACGAGATGATCACCTACACCACGCAACTCTTCGGCCGCATCCCCCAGCTAATCGGCTCCTAGCCGCACCGCCCGTCCCGCAAGCGCGCCCTTCCAAGCCGGGCGCCGACCGACTGTGGAACGCCCACAACGAGACGTCGGCCTTGCGCTACGTCGAAGAGAGCGTGCCGCACGCCGCGGCCGGCCAGGGCCGTTCCGACATCGCGTCCGCCCCAACGGCCACCTTTCAGCTCGAGTGCGCCGCACGCCGCGGTCAGACACGGCCGATTCCACGTCGCGTCCGCCCCAACGGCCACCTTTCAGCTCGAGCGCGCCGCACACCACGGTCAACCAGGGCCGATTCAACTTCGTGTCCGCCCCAACGGCCACCTTTCAGCTCGAGCGCGCTGCACACCGCGGTCGGCTGATTCTGCCGAAGTTGCCCATATCTAACGGGCGACGATCAGCTCGCGCAGACGGTGGAGGGCATCGGCGCGCGCGCCGGCCAGCGAAGGCTCGAACTCCACGGCCGCCGCCCGCACCCGCACCGGCCGAGGCGAGCGTGACACCTCCCCGGCGATCGCTTCGACCAGATGCGTCCCCCACCGCCCGCCGACGACCACCACCTCAGGGTCGATGAGCGTAGCCAGCGCCGCGATCAGTCCACCGACCGCAACTACGACCTCGGCCGGCCGCTTCTCGAGCAGCAAATCCACGTCGATAGCCGTGGAGTTCCGGCGCCGCAGACCAAGTTCACCGAACACTTCGATCAACGGCATCGCCCATCCCCCGGGCCCCACGGTGATCAGATGAGCCACCTCGCCGGCCACCCCGCGCCGTCCTCGCCGGACTTCCCCGTCACTGACGATGGCGCAGCCAAGCCCCTCATCCAGATACACATAGGCGAAGTCGTCCACCGGCATAGCCGCCCGCTCCGCCTCGGCCGCCCAGTTGACGTCGTTGTCCACATGAACGACCCCACTGACGCGCCCCGCCAGCACCCCCACCGGGTCGATCTCGCCCAGCAGAAACGGCGCATCCGGCAACTGCAACAGCCGCCCCGTCCCCCGATCCACCGGATCCGCGGCACTGACCACCGCCACCCGGGGCCGGATGCCGCTCGCGCGGAATTCGGCCTCCTGACTCGCCTCGACGAGATCGCGCACTTGGTCGACGGCTCGGACCAAGGCGGCGGTCACGTCGTCGGGACGGGCGGGACGGCCGATCGGCTCCTCAGCGCGGGCGACCAGATCGCCGTACGCGTTGATGCTTTCGGCCACCACGCCCTCGGGCGCGATGCTGACGGCCAGCGCGGCGCCCACGTCCGGGGCCAGCGAGTAATACGAGCCGACCCGCCCTCGCCCGCGACCGCCCGGAGTGCGTTGGCCCGTGTCGACCACAAGACCCGCCTCGACCAGGCGGCGCACGCTCTCGCCGGCGGTGGGCTTCGAGATGCCGGTTTCGGCGGCCAACTCCGCACGCGTCAGACGGCGATATCGCATCAGCGCGCGCAGCACGTGCTCGTCTGTCAGCGAGCGCAACAACTCCTGGGAGGGCTTGGCCGGATCCACAGCGCCATTCTAGTCAGGGCTCTTGCCTAGAAAGGGCGAGGGGCATTACGGTGCTTTCTAGTTAGGGGCCATGACTAGAAGGAGACCCGCCATGCCGCTTCCCCACTGGGAGGAGACGCCCGCCGACCTGCCCGCCGCCATCCGCCAGATCAAGGCTGCGCTCCGACAGCAGATCGCTGCCTCCGGCCGTACGGCGGAAGAGGTTTTCGCCGTCGTCGAGCGCTCCATCGCCGCGGAGGTTGCCGAGATCAGCGCCGCCCGCTCGCGTGGCGAGACCATCTGGCCGGTCATCGACTACAAGGACATCGAGTCCGGTGCCGTGAGCCCGGCCGACGTCGCCTTGCTGCGCAAGCGCGGGTGCCTGGTCGTGCGCGGTCACTTCGAGCGGTCGCAGGCCCTGGATTGGGACGCCGGCATCGTGCGGTACGTCGAGGACAACAACTTCTTCGAGGACTACCGCGGCCCCGGCGACGACTTCTTCGGCAGCGTCGGCTCGAAGCCCGAGATCTACCCGATCTACTGGTCGCACGCGCAGATGGAGGCCCGGCAGAGCGACCGCATGGCCCGCGTGCAGGCGTTCCTCAACAGCCAGTGGAAGCACACCTCGGAGGGTGTGCAGTGGTTCGACCCGTCCCGCGACTCGCTCTACCCCGACCGCATCCGCCGCCGTCCCGAGGGCGCCGACTCGGCCGGCCTGGGGACGCATCTCGACCCCGGCACGCTCGATCTGTGGATGACCGAGGCTTATCAACAGGCCTTCCGTCACCTGTTCAACGGGGATGTGGAGAAGTACGACCCGTGGGACGCGGCCTACCGCACGTCCGGTCCGCAGTACCCGGGCTCGACCATGTGCTCGGCGTTCCGCACGTTCCAAGGTTGGACGGCGTTGTCCGACATGGCGCACGACCAAGGCGTGCTGCACACCGTGCCGATCCCGGGCGCGATGGCCTACCTGATGCTGCGCCCGCTGCTGAGCGACGTGCCCGAGGACGACATGTGCGGCGTCACCGTCAACCAAGTTTTCCCGGCCAGCGACAAATGGCACGGCCTGCTCATGGAGGCCCTGGCCGGCATCCCCGACGTCCAGGCGGGCGACTCCGTCTGGTGGCACTGCGACATGATCCACAGCGTCGCCCCCGTCCAGGACCAGAAGGGCTGGGGCAACGTCATGTACATCCCGGCCGCCCCGTGGTGCCCGCGCAACGAGGTCTACGCCGCGAACGTCCGCGAGGCCTTTCTGACCGGCTCCAGCCCCTCCGACTTCCCGGCCGAGCACTACGAGCGTGCCTGGTCGAACCGCTTCACCGAGGCCGACCTGAACGAGACCGGCCGCCGAGGCCTGGGCCTGGCCTGACCCACGCTTCCGATCGCCGCGGCCGCCGAGCCGCGGCGATCATGCGTCGCCGACGCCCGCGTGCTGCCGGACCGGCCTAGTCGCACCCGCACGCAACGCTGCACCAGCGGTCGCGCACATATGGACGCTTTCGAGCAACGCGCGAAGCGAACGAACGCACGAACGCTCGAGGCGCACGAACGCGCGACGGCGCTCGCGCCTCGCCGGCCGGCCGGCCATTCCCGGACGTCTTGGGCGGCGCTTAATCGGTGTCCCGCCCGAAGGACGCTCACTACGCTCGAGTCATGATCAACGCGCGGCGGGCCACGGTGGACGATGCGGAAGAGCTGGTACGGCTGCGGGGCGTGCTGTTCGGCGTCGACGACGACTCCGACGACAACGGCTGGCGCGATGCGGCTCGCGGCATCTTGCTGCGGCGGCTGGCCGAGGAGAAGCCGTCGATGGCCGGCTTCGTCGTCGACCAGCCCGACGCCGGCGGCCGGCTTGCGGCGTGCGCTGTCGGCATCGTCGAGGAGCGACTGGGCGGTCCCCGCAATCCCCACGGCCTGGTCGGTTACATGTTCAACGTCGCGACCGACCCCGCGCATCGCCGCCGTGGCTATGCGCGCGCCTGCACCTTCGCGCTGATCGAATGGTTCCGCGCTCAGGGCGCCGGAATGGTCGACCTGCGCGCGAGCGCAGACGGCTTACCGCTCTACACCTCACAGGGCTTCGTCCTCACCGCCGACCCCGCGATGCGGCTGAAGCTTTCGAACACCTGATGCCGACAGCGGCGAAGACAGTCGGCGCGTCGAAGCGCCATCGCCGGGGGCCGAGCGACCTCCGATCGGCAAGTGAACACGACGAGCCTCGGAGGTGGTCGTCCGTGTCGGGTAACCGCTAAGTCAGGCGATCAGGGCCAGCAAAGCCGAGTGAGTGTCACGGTCCGCCGCCACGATCAGGCCTTGCCGTCCGGTGTGCGGCGGCCTGCCGTCGAGGCTGGTCACTACGCAGCCGGCGCTCTCGCATATTGCGATACCGGCGGCGAAGTGGACGCTGTCGGACAAGTGGCCGTCGGTGACGTAGGCGGCTCGGCGGCCGGCGGCGACCCAGGCCACGGCCAGGGTGCTCGAGATGACGCGCGGGCGGAACCGGACGGTGAAACGGTCGTCCATCAGCAGGCGGGCCGCCCGGAACCCGGGGGCGTTCGGGAACGGCGGGTCAAGGTTGAGGTCGACGAGATCGGTGGAGCCGTCGGGCATCAGGCGTTCGTCGTGCCCGCCGCGCCGGGCGTAGGCGTGCTCCCCGTCCGTCCAGAACACCTCGCCCGCGAACGGGTCCGCACTGGCGGCCGCCACCGCTCGGCCGGCGCTGCGCAGCGCGACATTGACGGATACGAGCATGGTGCGGGCTGCGTAGTTGAGCGTTCCGCACAGCGGGTCGACCAGCCACTCCCGGCCTGCCCCGGTCTTGGGCCCCACCTCGGTCGCGCCTTCGGTGCGTCCGCTCTCCTCGCCGACGATCACATCCGCGGGCCGAGCCGCGCGCAGCACCTCGAGGATCGCCTCCTCCGCGTGGACGTCGGCCTCGGTCGCGAAGTCACCCCGGCCCTTGTCGAAACGCGCCAGCTCAGTGCCGTACCGCTCGAGAACGACCGCCGCACCCGCTTCGGCCGCCGCCAGGGCCAGTTCCGCATCGCTGTTCATCATCGGGTCGATCTTAGGCAGAGCGCGCACATCAGTGATCAAAAGAGGAGCCTGCCGGATCGTGCGGAGGCGCGAGGCGGTAGGCATGGATGGTGACTCTTGAGGAACAGCGGGCGCACATTCTGACCGGCGCGATGTATGACGATCTGACACCCGAGCTGGTGGAGGCGCGGCAGCGGACCGTGTTGCTGACCGGCGAGTACAACGACAGCTTCGGACAGCCTCAGGCGGCACGCGAGGCGATTCTGCGGCGTTTGTTGCGCAGTGTGGGCGAGGGTTGTCATTTGGAGCCGACGTTCCGGTGCGAGTTCGGGTTCAACATCAGTGTCGGGGACCGGTTCTACGCCAACTTCGACTGCGTACTGCTCGACGGTGGTGGGATCACCATCGGTGACGACGTTCTGTTCGGGCCGCGGGTCGGCATCTACACGAGCAATCACGCCATCGACCCGTTCGAGCGGGCGGCCGGTGGCTGCTATGCGAAGCCGGTGACCATCGGTGACCGGGTCTGGGTCGGTGGTGACGTCACGATCAATCCGGGTGTGATGATCGGTGACGGCTCGGTCGTGGGGTCGGGCAGTGTGGTCACACGGCCGATCCCGGCCGGAGTGATCGCCGCGGGAAATCCGGCGCGGGTCCTTCGTAAGATCAACGACGCGGACAAGACCGGATTCAAGGGGGGCTCGTCGTGACACGTGCCGGTGTGATGCTGCCGCGGGATCTACCTGTGGACGAAGTGCTCGACTATGCGCGACGTGCCGACGAACTCGGCTTCGACGAGTTGTGGGTGGTGGAGGACCTCGGCTTCCGGGGCGGCATCGCACAGGCGGGCGCCGTGCTCGCGGCGACCTCACGCATCGTCGTCGGCATCGGGATCCTGCCGGCCGGCGCACGAAACGCGGCCTTCGCGGCGATGGAGCTGGGCACGCTGGCGCAGTTGTTCCCGGGCCGCCTGATCGCCGGGATCGGCCACGGCATGCCCGACTGGATGCGGCAGGTCGGCGCCTGGCCGGCCAGCCCGCTGACGCTGCTCGAGGAGTACACGGTCGCCCTGCGGACGCTGCTGCGCGGCGAGCCGGGACCGAAGGCGGGCCGGTACGTCCGTGTCGAGGGCGTTGTCATCGGTGAGAAGCCGGAGGTCGTCCCGCCGGTCGTTCTCGGGGTGCGCGGGCCCAAGTCGATCGCGCTGGCGGGCCAGGTCTCTGACGGCGTGCTGCTGGCCGAGCCGGCCGCGCCGCCCTACGTCGAGGCGTCCATCGGTCACTTGGGCTCCAGGGAACTCGAGGTCATCACGTACGACGCGGCCGTGGTCGGCGCGGACGGCCGGGGGGCTCGCGACCTGGTGCGACCGGGCCTGGCCGCGATCGGCGAACCGGACTGGGCGCCGCACCTGGCGCCGCTGCCCTTCGCCGAGCAGCTCGCCCGCCACCGCCAGGCCTCAGCGGGCCCGGAGGAATTCGCGGCGACTCTGCCGGACGAGTGGGTCGGCGAGTTGGCCCTGGCCGGTACGCCCGACGAGGTGCGGGCCCGGATCGCCGCCCGCCACGACGCCGGAGCGACCAGCGTCGTCATGATCCCGGCCGAACCGGACCGCCTGGCCGCCCTCGACCGCCTCGCCCAGGTCCTGCCGCGATAGCCCGCGCGACCGCGGTCCCCGGCGCGGAATATCCGCGCCGGAACAGCGAACCGCCGGGACCGCCGCGCGCATAGCGGGATCGCACGGATGCCGACGCCACGAACATGGCACGGCTATCAAGATGGCGGAACCACGCGTATGACGGGATCGCCAGGATGCCGACGCTACGAACATGGCGCGGCCGTCGGGATGGCCGAGCCGTGCGCATGGCGTGACCATCCGGATGGTCAAGGTATCTGAAACGCACGTCACGGTGTGATCTGTGGACCAGGGTGCCCGGGCGCCTCCGGCCAGTGGTTTCTCCTGGGTCCAAGACGCCGGCGCGATGTGAGCGTGGGAAGCGAAAACCCGTTATCCACAGCGGAGGCTTCCCATGCACACGAACTCGAATCGTCGCCAGTTCCTGCAAGCCACCGGAACAGCCGCGCTCGCCGCGGGCATCGCCCCGCTCGTCGCGAGCAACGCCGCGTCGGCCGGCCCAAACGCCCACGCCCGGTTCGGCCCGGTCAAACAGATCAACGCCGGCGTTCTGAACGTGGGTTACGTCGAACTCGGCCGGCCCACCGGCCGCCCGGTCATCCTGTTGCACGGCTTCCCGTACGACATCCACAGCTTCGAAGAAGTCGCGCCGCTGCTCGCCGCGCGCGGCTACCGCGTGATCGTCCCGTACTTCCGCGGACACGGATCGACCACGTTCCGGTCGCCGTCCACCCCGCGCAACGTCGATCAGGCGGCGTTCGCCCTGGACATCCTCGCACTGATGGACGCACTCAAGATCAAACGAGCGGTTCTGGCCGGCTACGACTGGGGCTCACGCACGGCCGACATCATCGCGGCGCTGTGGCCCGAGCGGGTCAAGGCGCTCGTCTCGGTCACCGGGTACCTCATCACCAACCTGGCCGCCAACCGCAATCCACTGCCGCCGGCCGCCGAGAACGCCTGGTGGTACCAGTACTACTTCGCCACCGAGCGTGGCCGGCTCGGGCTCGAGCAGTACTCGTACGAGCTGGGTGAATTCATCTGGCGCTTCAACTCGCCGACGTGGAACTTCGACGAGCGCACGTACGCCCGCACGGCCGCCGCCTTCAAGAACCCGGACTACGTGCCGATCGTGCTCGGTAACTACCGCTGGCGGCTCAGCCTCGCGCCCGCCGAGCCCGAGTACGCCGAGATCGAGGCCCGGCTGCAGCAGGCGCCCCCGATCGGCGTCCCCACCATCACCATTGACGGCAAGCACGACCCGTTCACCCCGGCCGGCGACGGCAGCTCCTACCGGAACCACTTCACCGGCAAGTACCGCCACCGCACGTTCGACGTCGGCCACAACGTGCCGCAGGAAGCGCCGCGCGAGTTCACGCAGGCCGTGATCGACGCCGACCGGCTCTGACAGCCGCGCCGGGAGCAGCGCTTACCGGCTGATCTTCTGCATCGCCTTGACGTAGCGGTCCGTGGCGAAGCGCTGAGCCAGCTTCGCCACCGGGCTCCCCAGCCGTACGAGCAAATTGGCGGGACGGCTGAACGCGCGCAGCTCGAAGCGGACCTCGCCGTCGTCCTTCAGCACCACGAAGAAGGCTTCCTCGCCGCTCTCGGGATGCCCCGGCAGCGTGCCGTAACCGAAACCGCGCCGGTTCGGCTCGTCGACCGTGTAGACGACGCGGCACGGGATGCTCAGAACCAGCAGGCGCAGCGTCACGTCCACACCGACCGCGGCCGGCCCGTTCACGCCGTGAACTTTCAGGCCGGCCGCGCGGTGCATGCGCCAGTGGAAAAGTCCGTTCGCCGCCTTCTCGTACGTCGCCCGGCCCTGACCGAGGCGGGCATCACGGAAGACGTGCTCGTAGCCGGCGGGCAGCTGGCCTTCGCGGGTCGCACCGACCTCGGCGTACGTCAGGGACTTGTCCATTCGTGCAACTTAACCGCTCAGTTTCCGCGCAAACGGAGCACCTCCGCACGCGCGTGCGCAACTCTCGGCGTCTCGTGCCCACCGGCGGCGGCGATCTCTTGCGCGAGGTCACCGGCGCTTTCGATCAGGTGACGGGCACGGTGCCGGCTGTGCACAAGCTTGCGGAAGTGGCGACGGTCTTTGTGCAAACCGCTGACCGCGTCGAGCAGCGGTTGATCGATGACGCCCGTTTCGACCTCCGGCGCGAGCAGTTCGCGCATCCACGCGCGTTCCTTGGCCGACGCCAGCCGCCGCACGACGAGCAGCGTCGCGATGGCCAGCGGCATCAGGATCAGATATGGCGCGAACAGAACGAGGAAGTTGCTCCAGCCGAACAGGCCGGACGCGTCGTCCCACGCGAAGTGCAGGAACATGGCAGCCAGACAGGCCGCGATGCCCCGGCCGATGCGCCTCTCCCCCGGCGCGCGCCCGAGGATCCACATGACGCCGGCGCAGAAGATGGCGCTGAACAGGGCGTGCGACGTGATGCCGGCGAAGCCGCGCAACGCCAGGATGAACAGCGACGACTCCAACTGGCCGACCCCGAAGCTGGCCGTCGCGTTGTTGTAGGCGTACAGGACGTCTTCGGACACCTGGAAGCCGAGCCCGATGAACGCGCCGATGATGAACCCGTCGTACGCGCTGCGAACGAGCCGCGGCGCGAGCGCGATGAGCAGGATGAGCCCGAGCCCCTTGCTCCACTCCTCGTCGATCGGCGCGCTCAGTCCGGCGGCCCAAGTGTTCGCACCTGTCGGTCCGAGCAGCTTCGTCCATATTTCGAGCAGCGCGGTGTTCGCCGGCAGCGCGATCCAGAACGTCGCGGCCACGGCGCCCCACACGAAGCCGGTGGCCAGCAGCTTCCCCGGCTGCGCGGTGTACCGGTTCTGCCGCCGCAGGAAGATCAGCCACGGGATGAGGTAGATCCCGAAGAACACGATGCCGCTGGTCACGGCCAGGCGGTAGGTGCCGCCGAGGGCCGGGCCGAAGTACTTGATCATGCCGAGCGCACCGGCGCCGACGCCGATCACGTAGACCCAGAACGCCGGGTTGTGCGGCTGGAAGAACTTGAAACGCGCGCCCCAGCCCGACTCGTCGATGGCCTCGAGTTGCGCGTTCTTGGCCGTTGATGCAGCAATCGTCATTCGTCGGCTCCCGGGGTGATGCTGCGCAGGAACGTGTCGATCTCACTCGAGACCTGCTGGAATTCCCCGGGTACGGCGGACACGTTCACGAGGAGGGCGGGCGCCCGCACCGGGTCGGTGCTCGACATCTTGAACGCAGCGAGCAGTTCGTCGCCGCCCGTGCCGCTGGCGCTGCGCACCACGCCGACCAGGCCGGACGTGGTGGTGAAGGTGGCCGGCGAGCCGGAGATGTCGGCTTCCGGATTCTCGGAGGTGATGACCTGGTCGAGGAACTGGGCGGCGGTGCCGTCGAACGATGCGCCCGACATCTGAATGGTGGTGCCCGCCTTGACCAGTTTGACGTTGTCGCTGGTGGCGCTCACGCCCGTACGGTCGCTGACCAGCGCGCCGTCCTCGAGCTGCCAGCCCACCGGGGGCACAGCGGTCGCGCCGTCGCCCAGGTCGAGCACGTCGCCCGCCTTCGTCGGGTTGTCCCACGGAACGACCGCGTTCAGCGCCGGCCAGCCGTAGATGAGCAGCAGAGCGACGACAAGAACGAACAACGCGGGGCGCATCTGCCGCCGATCGAGACCGAACCACCGATGTTCGACGGGCACCCAGCCCGATATGCCTGTACTCATGTGAACCCCCTGCGCATCAACCTAGTGCCGACGACCATCGAACGCTCGGATTGACGACAGTGATGGGAGGGAAGCAACATCCGCATGCACATCTGGCCAGGAAACCCGTACCCGCTGGGCGCGACCTACGACGGTGGCGGGACGAATTTCGCTCTCTTCTCCGAACTCGCCGAACGGGTCGAACTGTGTCTCTTCGACGAAGAGGGCAACGAGACGCGTATCGACCTGCCGGAACGGGAAGCGCTCGTCTGGCACGGCTATCTGCCGCGGGTCGGGCCGGGGCAGCGGTACGGGTATCGGGTGCACGGTCCCTACGACCCGCACAGCGGGCTGCGCTGCAATCCCAGCAAGCTTCTGCTCGATCCGTACGCCAAGGCCATCGACGGGCGTAACGACTGGAACGAGGCATTGTTCTCGTACCGGTTCGGCGATCCGTCGTCGCGCAACGACGAGGATTCGGCCCCGTACGCCCAGAAATCCGTCGTCATCAACCCGTTCTTCGACTGGGGCAACGACCGGCCGCTGCGCATCCCGTTCCATCAGACGGTGATCTACGAGGCGCACGTCAAGGGCATGACCGAACGCCACCCCGGCATTCCCGAGGACGTCCGCGGCACGTATTCCGGGCTGGCCCATCCTGAGATGATCAAGCATTTCCAGGAACTGGGCGTCACCGCCGTCGAACTGATGCCGGTGCACCAGTTCGTGCACGACAGCACCCTGATCGACCGCGGGCTCACGAATTACTGGGGCTACAACACCATCGGCTTCTTCGCGCCCCACAACGGGTACGCGTCGTTCGGCGGGCACGGCGGCCAGGTGCAAGAGTTCAAGTCGATGGTGAAGGCGCTGCACCAGGCCGGCATCGAGGTGATTCTGGACGTCGTCTACAACCACACCGCCGAGGGCAACCACCTGGGCCCGACGCTGTCTTTCCGGGGCATCGACAATCCTGCGTACTACCGCCTGGTCGAAGAGGACAAACAGTTCTACTACGACACCACGGGCACCGGGAACAGCCTCAACGTCCGCCACCACGAGTCGCTGCGGCTCATCATGGATTCGCTGCGCTACTGGGTGACCGAGATGCACGTCGACGGTTTCCGGTTCGACCTGGCGGCCGCGCTGGCCCGCGAGTTCCACGCCGTCGACCGGCTGGCCGCCTTCTTCGACCTGGTCAATCAAGACCCGATCGTTTCGCAGGTGAAACTGATCGCCGAGCCGTGGGACGTGGGCGACGGCGGCTATCAGGTCGGCGGCTTCCCGCCGTTATGGACGGAATGGAACGGACGCTACCGCGATTCGGTACGCGATTTCTGGCGCGGCGAGCCGTCGTCGCTGGGCGAGTTCGCCTCCCGTTTCACGGGCAGTTCCGACCTGTACGAGATCGACGGGCGGAGGCCGATAGCGTCCATCAACTTCGTGACGGCGCACGACGGCTTCACGCTGGACGACCTGGTCTCGTACAACGAGAAGCACAACGACGCCAACGGCGAGGACAACCGCGACGGCGAAAGCCACAACCGCTCGTGGAACTGCGGCGTGGAAGGCCCGACCGACGACCCCGAGATCGTGGCGCTGCGCGAGCGGCAGAAGCGCAATTTTCTGGCCACGATGCTGCTGTCGCAGGGCGTGCCGATGATTGCCCACGGCGACGAGCTGGGCCGCACTCAAGGCGGTAACAACAACGTCTACTGCCAGGACAACGAGATCAGCTGGGTTAACTGGGAAGAGGCGCGCAACCAGGATGTGCTGACCGGCTTCACCCGGCGGCTGACCGCGCTGCGGGCCAAGCACCCGATTTTCCGGCGCCGCCGCTTCTTCACCGGCGAGTCGTTCGGCGACGACAAGGTACCCGACATCGCCTGGCTGCGCCGCGACGGCCAGCCGATGACGGAGGCCGACTGGAATACCCGCAGCGGCATGACGATGACCGTTTTCCTGAACGGCAAGGGCATTCCGGAAAGGGACGCCCTGGGCGAGGCGATCACCGACGACTCGTTCCTGCTGCTGTTCAACCCGCTCGGCGATCCGGTCGAGTTCACGCTGCCCGACCGCACCTTCGGCCGCACGTGGGAAATCGTCGTGAACACCGCCGACCCGCTGCTGGCGATCCGCCGCAAGACAGCGAAGGCCGCCTCCCAGCACGAGGTCATGGGCCACACGCTCGTCGTGCTGCGCTGCCGCTATTAGATGATTGTCGCGCCGTCGCCGCCCCCAGCGGGCGCGCGGCGGCGCGCCGAGCATCGGCGCAGCGAACATGGCGCCGTTCCGACTTGCGCGGACATAGCGGCCGGCGCCCGTCGCGAGCGCCTCGGCCCTGCACACACATAGCGGCCGGCCCCTTCGCGAGCGCCCGGACTTGCGTGCGCATCGGCGTCGGTGGATGGTGGGCGCATGTGGCCGGCGCCGGAACCTGACTGCTGGTTGCACCCCGCGGTCGAGGTGAAGCCATCCCTGATAGCCGGTGAGGGCTTGTTCGCCCGAGCGCCTATCTCGGCCGGCGCCACCGTCTCCCGCCTGGGCGGACGACTCGTCTCCGACCGCGAGCTGACCGGTCTGCTGGCCGACTCGAGTGCCTACGTCGACACGATCAATGTCGACGAGGACGTGCACCTGGTGCTGCCGCCCGGCCGCCCCAACGGCAAGGGCAACCACGGCTGCGACCCGAACCTGTGGTGGGGCGCGCCCTACACGCTGCTGGCCCGGCGCGACATAGAGGCCGGCGAGGAGCTGACCAACGACTACGCCACCAGCACCGCCGCCGACGACTTCACGATGCCCTGCCGCTGCGGCGCCACCCGCTGCCGCGGCCTGGTCACCGGCCACGACTGGACCCGCCTCGACCTGCGCCAACGCTACGGCGACCACTGGACGCCGGCCCTGCTGAACCGCATTCACCGCCGCAGCTAGCGGCCGCGGTTTGCGGCTGCGGCTGCGGCTGCGGCTGCGGCTGCGGCTGCGGCTGCGGCTGCGGCTAGCGTCGCGGTTACGCCTGGCGTCCGCGGTTGCGTGGATGGTTTCGGGCGACCCGCTCGTTGCCGTGCCGGTAGTTGCCGGTCAGCCGGGCCATGAGCTCCTGCGGATCATCCTGTTCGACGTCGGCCAGGAAGCGCGCGGCCGCCCGCCCCCGAAGCACACCGGCCGGCCGCCCGTGATGCAGCAGTTCGATGTCACCGTTCTTGCGGACGCGATACGTGAAGCCTTCCGGCGCACCTGTCATCCCGGCATCGTGCGCGCGCCCACGCCACCCGCGCGACCGGATTTCGCACCGCCGACCCCTGCACGAGCGGAGTTCGGTCGGCGTCGCTCAGGAAACAGTGGCGTGGCGCTTCACGGCGGCGTCCCAGCCGGGCAGGTCGGCTGCGGCGCGTTCCGGCGGGCCGACGTAGTCGGCCGAGGGGCGGATGATCTTCGCGAGGCGCTTCTGCTCCAGGATGTGCGCGCTCCAGCCGGCCGTCCGCGCACAGGTGAACATCGCCGCCAGCATCTCCACCGGCACCTCGGCGAAGTCGAGCACGATTGCCGCCCAGAACTCCACATTGGTCTCGAGCACCCGATCCGGCTTGCGTTCGCGCAGCTCGGCCAGCGCGGCCTTCTCGAGCTCCGCCGCCACTTCGAAGCGCGGCGCCCCGAGCTCACGCGCCGCCTCCCGCAGGATCCGGGCTCGCGGATCCTCGGCGCGGTAAATGGCGTGCCCGAAGCCCATCAGCCGCTGCCCGCTGTCCAGCACCTTCTTCACGTACGCGCGGGCGTCCCCGCTTTTCTCGACCGCCTCCACCATGCCGAGCGCACGAGCGGGCGCCCCACCGTGCAGCGGACCCGAGAGCGCACCGACCGCAGCCGACAGACACGCCCCCACATCCGCGCCAGTGCTAGCCACTACGCGCGCCGTGAAGGTCGACGCGTTCATGCCGTGCTCGGCCGCGCAGACCCAGTAACGGTCGATCGCCGCCACGTGCCGCGGGTCCGGCTCGCCCCGCCACCGGATCATGAACCGCGACGTGACATCCGGCCCCTCGGCGACGCGACGCTCCGGCACCGCTGGCCGATCGCCTCCACGAGCGGACGCCGCCACGACGTCGAGCAGCGCCGCCGAAGCCCGCGCCAGGTCGGCCCGCGCCTCGGCGTCCGTGATGTCGATGAGCGGCCGCATCCCGAGCGTCGCCGCCGCGGCCTGCGCGTCCACCCGCGCATCGCCGCTTCGCACCGCGAGGCCAACCGCCTCCCCCGCAAGCAGCGGCGATTCGAAGGAGCCGTCCGCCAGCAGTCCCCACACATCACCGAACGACACAGCGCCGGCCAGCGAGCGGATGTCGACACCGCGGTAGCGGAGCGCTCCCCCGTCCCGGTCCGGCTCGGCGATCTCGGTGTCGAACGCGACGACACCGGCCAACCCAGGTTCAACGTTCATCATGTTGACAGAGTCGATTCTGTACATGTTGACGTCAATATTGATCCAGTCAACATGAGAGGATGTCCACATGCCTCCCACGCCGCCGCTGCTGACCACCCTCGAAGTCGCCCGCATCCTCGGGGTGCGGCCTGCTACGGTCTACGCCTACGTCAGCCGCGGCCTGCTGAGCAGCCACCGCAACGCCTCCGGCAAGGGCAGCCTGTTCGACCGGGCCGAGGTCGACATGTTCCTGGCCGCTCGCAAGCAGCCGACCGTCCCCGGCATCCAGACCGGCATCACCCTGATCCGGGGCGGCAAGCTGCTGTATCGCGGCCACGACGCCATCCAGCTCGCGAGCGTAGCCAGTTTCGAAGAGATCGTGTCCCTGCTGTGGACAGGCGAGCGCGCCTACGTCGACCTGCCCTCCGACGACACCCAGCGCCGCCTGGCCGAGGCCGTGGCCGCCCCGCTCCCGGCGATCGCCCGCCACACCGACCGGCTGCGCGTCGCGGTCGCCGCCCTCGCCGCGAGCGACCCGCTGCGCTTCGACACGACCCCGGCCGCCGTGACGTCCACCGCTCGCGCCCTGATCGGCACGATGGTGGACGCCCTCCCTCGCGCGACCCGGCGGGCGGGCCGAGCCACCGGCCCGAAGAGCCGCAAAGCGGTGCCGACCGCACCCGTCGCCCAACGCCTCTGGCCTCGCTTGACGACCCGCGACGCCACTCCGGGCGACCACAACGTGCTGAACGCCGCGCTGGTCCTGCTGGCCGACCACGACATCGCGGCCTCCACTCTGGCCGCCCGGGTGGCGGCGTCGACCCGCGCCCACCCGTACTCGGTTGTCGGGGCCGGCTTGGCCGCGCTCGACGGTCCGCTGCACGGGGCGGCCAGTGGCCTCGCATACCCGCTGCTCGCCGAGTCGATGTCGCGGCCCGACCCGATCGGCACGATCGCCGACAAGCTGCGGTCCGGTGAGCCGATCCCCGGCTTCGGCCACCGCCTCTACCCGGACGGCGACCCACGTGCGACAGCCCTGCTCGACATCATGGGCGACACCCGCGCACGGTCAGCCGCCGAACGCCTCGCGGAAATCATGCGTACGCGATCGGGCCTGCGACCGAATATCGACATCGCCCTCGCCGCGCTGACCCTCGAATACGACATGCCCGCGGAAGCGGGCGAGACCGTCTTCGCCATCGCCCGCACGGCCGGCTGGATCGCGCACGCCCTCGAGGAGTACAACGACCGGCCGTTGCGCTTCCGGCCCTCGGGCGAGTACGTCACGCCGGCCCCGGCCGAGTCCGGGAACGGCAAGGAGCGCTGACGAGCGGCGCAGCCGGTCCACCCAGCAGGATCGCGCGTCACGGTAGGGTCCGGACATGTCGTCCGATGATCCGAACAGCTTGTCCCTGCTCGAAGGGCTGCATTCCACGCCCGCTCGCCGCTACCTCTCCCCCGACCCGATCAGCGATGACATCGTGCGCGCGATCCTCGACGCCGCGATCCGCGGTCCCAGCGGCGGCAACAGCCAGCGGTGGGCGTGGATCGTCGTGCGCGACCCGGAGGTCAAGCGGCAGATCGCCGACTGGTACCGGGAGGGCTGGGAGAAAAGTTACGGTTCACGGCGTGAACAGATTCTGAGTGCCGACGATCCCGAGGGCATGAGCGCGGCGAGCTTCCGGGCGGCCGACCATCTGGCCGCTCACCTCGAGGAGGCGCCGGTCTGGGTCTTCCCCGTGCTGCTCGGCGCCGCGCGTTCGAGCAATCCACGGCTCGGATCGTCCATCTACGGTGCGGTGCAGCAGCTGATGCTGGCCGCTCGTGCCCACGGGATCGGGTCGACGTTGACGACGCTCTACGCGGGCCACGAGGACGACGTACGCAAGCTTCTCAATCTGCCCGACGATGCACTGACCATGGCCCTCATCCCGCTCGGCTACCCGGCGCGCGGACGGTGGGCCCAGCCGAAGCGGCGGCCGCTCGACGAGGTGGTCTTCGCGGAGAGGTATCAGGCGTGAACCCGTACGTGAAAAGCGTGACCTTCGACTGCCAGGACGCACTGGTGGTGGGGCGGTTCTGGGCGGCCGCCCTCGGTGGCGAGCTCGACGAGGACGCGACCTCGGCCAAGGCGATGGTGGAGGCGCCGGGCTGGGGCGGGCCGAACCTGTGGTTCCAGCGCGTTCCCGAACCCAAGCAGGGCAAGCTGCGCATGCACTTCGACCTGCGGGCCCCCGGCGGCGACATCCCGGCCGAGGTTCGGCGGCTGACCGGCCTGGGCGCGACGTTCGCCTGGGAGGTGGACGGGTTGATCGTGCTCCGCGACCCGGAGGGCAACGAGTTCTGCGTCGAGGAGTAGCCGCCGCCGAGTCGTAAAGTGCGGCGGGGGCCGACCGATATCCGGGTATCGCTCGACGAACTCCCGAGGAAGGACCCCCGCCCATGACTCAGCGGACTCTGCCCGTCCGCGACGACCGGTGGCAGCCGACGGACCGGATCTACGAAGGCCTGATCGCTCGCGCGGTCGACCATTCCGAGGATTCCGAGGCCCGGGACGGCACCGCCGAGATGATGGCGGGCGCCCTGATCCTCGTCGTGCTGTTCATCGTCGTGCTCAAGGGCGCGGGATCGGTCACCGCGGCGCTCGTCGTGACCGGCCTGCTCGCCGCCGTCGGCTTCTTCTACATGGTGAACAGCGCCAAGCCGGCCAAGAGCGACCGTTCCCGGCTGCTGGCCGAGCTCGGTGGTCCCGGAATGCTCCCGGCCGGCTACCTGGTGCACGCCAAGGCGTGGCAGGCGGGCATGGCCGAGTACGTCGCCGTGGTGCCCGAGTCGCAGCTGCTGGCCGCGGCCGAGTTGTGCAACATCTTTCCCGGTACGGTGAACGACCTCCTCCGGTTCGTCGGCAACGTCGCCATCCACGTGCCGACGGGCCGCCACACCAGCGCCGAGGATGTCCGGCGCCGGGCCCGCGAGCTGGTGCACGTGGCCAAGCCGGTCGTCGTCGACTACGCGAAGAGCGCGCCGAAGCTGCCCACCCCGCCCCCGGAAGGCAAGAAGGGCAAGTGAAACAGCGAAAAGCCCCGGGCCGTAAGGCTCGGGGCTTTTTCGTGCGCGGGGATCAGGCGGCGAGTGTCGCGTAGCGTCCGCCCACCTCGACCAGGTCGTCGTGCGTGCCGGACTCGAGGATGCGGCCGTGATCGACCACGGCGATCTGGTCGGCGTCGCGCACCGTCGACAGGCGGTGGGCGATCGTCACCGTCGTGCGGCCGCGGGACAGCTCGTCGAACGCCTTCTGCACGGCCCGCTCGGTCTCGTTGTCGAGCGCGCTCGTGGCCTCGTCGAGCACCAGGATGCGCGGGTCGCGCAGCAGCGTGCGGGCGATGGCGATCCGCTGCTTCTCGCCGCCGGAGAACCGGTGGCCGCGCGAGCCGACCATCGTGTCGTACCCGTCGGGCAGGCCGGCGATCAGGTCGTGGATCTGCGCGGCCCGTGCCGCCGTTTCGATCTCGGCGTCGGTGGCGTCCGGCTTGGCGTACCGCAGGTTCTCGCGAACCGTCGTGTGCAGCAGGTACGTCTCTTGCGAGACCACACCGACGATCGAGGCGAGCGTTTCCAGGGACATGTCGCGCAGGTCGACGCCGTCGATCGTGATGCGCCCGGCGTTCGGGTCGTACAGACGCGCGATGAGGGCCGCGATCGTGCTCTTGCCCGAGCCGGTCTCGCCGACCAGGGCCAGCGACGACCCGGCGGGCACGTCCAGGGTCACTCCGGCCACGGCGGCCGACGGGCTTCCCGCGTACGAGAAAGTGACGTCCTCGAAGCGCAAGTGGCCGCTCGCAGCCGGAACCGGCACCGGGCGGGCCGGCTCCTCGATGTCGATCGGCAGGTCGAGGTATTCGAAGATGCGCGCGAACAGGGCCAGCGAAGTGGTGACCGTGACGCCCACGTTGAGCAGGCCCATGAGCGGGCGGAACAGGCCGGACTGCAGGGCGGTGAACGCGACGAGCGTGCCGATGCTCATGCCGCCCGAGGTGACCGGCAGGCCGGCCGCCAGGTAGATGACGGCCGGGATGGCCGCGAAGACGATGCTCATCGAGGCCATCCGCCAGCGGCCGGCCAGCTCGGAGCGCAGCTCGAGATCGATGAGCCGGCTCGACGAACTGGTGAAACGGTCGACCTGGGCCGGGCCGGTGCCCATCGTCTTGCTCAGCTGCACGCCGCCGATGGACAGGCCCTCCTCGATGATGACGTTGAGGTCGGCCAGCTCACGCTGACGCTGGGCGGTGATGGCCCGGCGCATGCTCGCGACCCGGCGGGTGAGCCAGATCGCCGGCGGCAGCACGAGCAGCGACACCAGGGACAGCCGCCACGAGAGGGCGGCCATGGCCACCGCGGTGGCGACGACCGTGGTGAGGTTCGAGGCGATCGAGGTGGCGGTGGAGGTGACGACCGATTCCATGCCGCCGATGTCGTTGGTGATGCGCGACTGCACCTCGCCGGTGCGCGTTCGTGTGAAGAAGGCGATCGACTGGCGCTGCAGGTGACGAAAGACGTCCGTGCGCAGCCGATGCATGACGCGCTGGCCGATCGTGGTGGAGATCCACGTCTGCACGACGCCGAGCGCGGAGGTGACGGCGGCGACGGCGACCATGCCGACGACCAGCCAGACGAGCAGCTGCACGTTCTTGTCCGGCAGCGCCGAGTCGATGACCTCGCGCAGCAGGAACGGGCTGGCCATGCCGACGATCGACGAGGCCACGATGGTGAGGACGACGACGGCCAGCGGGCCGCGGTGGTCGGTGAACAGGGAGCCGATGCGGCGCAGGGAGACGTTCTTCGCCTGCGCGATCTCGTCGGCGGTGGGCTTCTTCTTGCCGCGGGAGCGGCCTTCGACGGGGCTTTCCAAGAGCGGACCTTCTTCCGTACGGGGACATTGCTGAGGTTACCTCAACATGAGGGAACAACAGAAGTCACTGGTACGGTATTCCCGTGGACGACGAGGGCCTGCTCGAAGCCTTCTTCGCGGTGTCGCGCCGGCTCCGGCATCGCACCCGCGAGGCGCTGGAGCCCTGGGAGCTGTCGCCCTCGCTGGCCCGGGCGATCAGCGTCCTGTCCTGGCACGGCGACATGCGGCCGGGCGCCCTGGCCGAGCATCTGCGAATTGCTCCCCGGTCGGCCACCGAGCTGGTGGACGACCTGCAGCGGGCCGGCCTGGCCGAACGTCATCCCGACCCGGCCGACCGCCGGGCCGTGCTGGTGGTGCTCACCGACGAGGGCGTCCGCGTCGGCCGCGACATCCGGGCCGCCCGCCAGGAGGCCGGCGAACGCTTCTTCGCCACCCTCTCCCCCGGCGACCGGGAAGAGCTCGGCCGCCTGCTACGCCAACTGAGCGACGACGGCGACTGACACCCACTCAGTTCGTCACAAGCGGCGCCGGGTGTACGCGGTGAAGCAGGCGGCCGATCCGGTAGCGCAGAAGACGGCGACCAGCAGCGGCATCGGCACCTCGACGCCCGCCAGCCGGATCAGGACGGCCAGGACCGCCAGGGCGACCAGGCAGACGCCGAGGGCGACCGCCGCCACGTGCCCGAGCACCGACCCCGCCGGGTTCGAGCGGCTTAGACCGCCGGCCGGCACGCGCAGCGATTCCGCGTACGCGTCAGCCACCCGCACCAGCGAGTCGGCATCACGAATCTGCTGCTCAGCGGCGGTGAGGCGGCGCAGCTCGGCCAGGGCACGCGGGTGCCCCGGCGTAATGCGCAGGGCCCGGGCGTACATCTCGCGAGCGCTCAACGGACGGCCGGCGGCGAACAACGCCATGCCGTACGCGACCTGCACGTCGGCGTCGTAGTGGGCGATCTCGGCCGCAGCAGCCAGCACGCTTTCCGCCTCGGCGGTGCGGCCGGCCGCGAGCAGGGCACGGCCGTGGCGCTCGGCCGGGCGCGGGTTGCCCGGGTCCTCGTCGCTCGCGGCAGCCGCGGCGGTGATGGCCAGGTCGTGCCGGCCGAGCGCGGTGTACGCGGCGCTCACCCAGAACAACTCCTCGACGCCGCGCGGGTTGAGCGTCAGCGCCGTCCGGGCGGCAAAGAGCGCGTCGGTGTACGAGCCGAGCGCCATCCGGGCCCGGGCCAGCAGCAGCCAGGCGACGGCGTTGCCGGGCTCGGCCCCGACGACGGGCGTCAGCAGCGTCGCGGCTTGTCCGGCGCGCCCACTGGTCAGCAGGTCACCGGCACGGTCGAGGAGGTTTTCGGTCTGCACGGTGTGGTGATCGGTCCGCACCGGCGCGGATCGCGGTACCGCCCGGGTGCGTCTCGGTTGTGGAAAACGTGACGCAGCTCATCCCGGCCGGCCTTCAAGCCCGACGGTGGCGATGCCGATCGAGAACGGTTGCGAACGCGGAGCAACACCGCGCGGAGCACGAAGCTCCGACCCCGGCTTCGAAGTGTCACGAAGGGAAGACAGCCATGAGCCTGACCATCGTCGAGACCCGCTGGGCCGCCCACACCAGCCTCGTCCACCTGAACGCGGACGTGCAGCGCCTGCGCAGTGACTTCGTCATGGGCGCCGACAAGGAGGTCCTGGCCGCGGACCGCGCCGCCGTCCACGAGAGCCGCCGGGTGCTCAACACCCACCGCGCCGCCCTGGTCGACGTCACCGTCTAGTTATTCAGGCTGGCGGATCTTGTGCACGAGTGCGCAGTTCTTGATGGCGTTCTGTGATCGCTTCGAGCATTCCGCTCATGAAACGACGCACAGTGTCCAGTTCGTCGGCGCTGAACTCGTCCATCACTGCTTGACTCCGGACACCCAGGGGCCGGAAGAAGGCGGTCGCCAGCTCCATGCCCGGCTCGCCGTAGCGCAGGTGCACCACTCGACGGTCGGAGCTTTCCCGCGTACGGCGTAAATGCCCGGCCCGCTCCAAGCGGTCGATCACCGCCGTGGTCGCCCCTGATGACAGCCCCAACGTCTCGCCCAGCCGGCCCGGAGTCAGCGGCGTGCCGCGCCGCTCGGCGTGCATGACCGCGATGAGCGCCTGCAGGTCGGTGAAGTGCAGACCCTGCTGGCCGGCGAAGTCGTGGGCGACCCGTTGCGCCTCGATGCTGTAGAGCCGCAGCAGGTCCACGACGTCACGGCGCACATCACTCACCGCGCCAGTGTTGCAGATCAGCTCACCACGAGTAAGAATCTCGATTGTCGAGATACTTCATCGTGGAGGCTTTCATGCGACGCGCCTGGTTGACGCTCGTGATCGCGGTCCTGCTCGGAGGCGGCGTTCTCGCCTTCGCCGGCCCGCTCGAGACGACGAACGATCCCACCGCCTCGCTGCCGAGCGACGCCGAATCGACACAAGTGGCCAACCTTGAGCGTCGTTTACCGTCGGGGCAGGTCAACCCGGCGCTGATCGTGTTCGCGAAGGACGACGGCACGCCGCTGACGCCGGCCGAGCTCAAGACGATCGAGACCTTCGGCACGCCGATCGTCGCCCCCGGCAAGGACGCCGCGATCGTCTCCAAGCCGTACCCCGCCGGCTACTCGGCCGAGCAGATCGTCGACGCGGTCGGTCAACTGCGCGAACAGGTACGCGCGGAAGTGCCCCCAGGCGTCACAGCTCAAGTCACCGGTGGCGCCGGCTTCACCGCCGACCTCGCGGACAGCTTCTCCGGCGCGAACACCCGGCTGCTGATCGTCACGGTTGTCGTGGTCGCCCTGCTTCTGCTCGTCACCTACCGCAGCCCGATCCTGTGGCTGGTTCCGCTGGCCGTCGTCGGTCTGGCCGACCGTCTGAGCGGTTCCGTCGTCGCGATCCTGTCCCGCCACACCGATCTGGCCATCGACGCGTCCACCAACGGCATCATCACCGTTCTCGTGTTCGGCGCCGGCACCAACTACGCGCTGCTGATCATCTCGCGCTATCGCGAAGAGCTGCACCGGTACGAGGACAGGTTCGAGGCGATGCGGCAGGCGCTCAAGGGCGCCGGCCCCGCCGTCCTGGCCAGCTCCGGAACGGTTGTGCTCAGCCTCCTGACGCTGCTGCTGGCCAGCCTCGGCAAAAATCTCGCACTCGGCGTCGCCGGTGCTGCCGGCATTGCCATCGCCGCGGTGTTCGCGTTGTTCGTTTTGCCGCCGGCATTGCTCGTTTGTGGTCGTAAGTTGTTCTGGCCGTTCATTCCGCGTGTCGGACAGGCCGGGGCGGAGGCCGAGAAGGGGCTGTGGGCGCGCATCGGTCGCGGGGTGTCGCGGCGGCCGGCCATCGTGACCGTCGCCGCCGTGCTCGTGCTGGCCGCGCTGGGCAGCGGGCTGGCCGGCACCAAGCTGGGGCTCTCGCAGGCCGACCAGTTCCGCGTCGAGGCCGAGGCGGTCGACGGCCTCGAGACGGTCAGCCGTTACTTCCCGGCCGGCGCCACCGATCCGGCCACGATCATGACGACACCGGACCGGGCGGAAGAGGTGCTCGCGCTCGTTACCAAGACGCCTGGTGTCGCTTCGGCGCGCATCGGTGAGCGTACGGACGATCTGGCGAGCATCAGCGCGGTGCTCACGGCCGCGCCGGACACCCCCGAGGCGTACGACACTGTGCGCGCATTGCGCGACAGTGTGCACAGCGAGGACGCGCTCGTCGGCGGCAGCGTGGCGGCCAGCCTCGACGACCGCGACGCCGCCCGGCGCGACCTCACGGTCATCGTGCCCGCCGTGCTGATCGTCGTGCTGCTCGTGTTGATCGGGCTGCTGCGGGCCGTGGTGGCGCCGGTTCTGCTGCTGCTCACCGTGATCGCCAGCTTCGGGGCGGCGCTGGGCGCGGGCTCGTGGCTGTTCCGGCACGTCCTGGACTACCCGGCGCTCGACACCGGCGTGCCGCTGCTGGCGTTCCTGTTCCTGGTGGCACTTGGCGTCGACTACAACATTTTCCTGGTCACCCGAGCCAAGGAGGAGACACCGAAGCGCGGCACCCGCGACGGGATGGTCCACGCCCTGGCCGTCACCGGCGGCGTCATCACGAGCGCGGGCATCCTGCTGGCGGCCGTGTTCGGGGTGCTCGGCGTCCTGCCGGTGATCACGCTGACCCAGATCGGCGTCATCGTCGGCATCGGCGTCCTGCTGGACACCCTGCTCGTCCGCACCGTGCTGGTCCCGGCCCTAGCCACCATGTGCGGCGACCGCTTCTGGTGGCCGGGCCGCCCGGCCGCGCAGTCCGTTCCCGAGCAACCAGCCCCCGCCGCCCACTAGCGGAGCGGAGACGGTGTCCGCGGGAGCGCGAGGTCTCTCGGGCAGCGCACTCGCAGGGAGCTGGCCGGCCGGACGACGGGAGGCTGCCCCACCCGCCGAGCGACGCCAACGCGGGCGCCCGGCCGGCCGGGCGACGCAAGCGCGGGCGCCTCGGGAGCCCGGCCAACCAATGCGGCCGACGCCCCGTCAACGGGGGACGCGGCCGCGGGTGCCTCGCCAGCCAGGCGACGCGAGGCGTGGGCACCCCGGTCAGCTGGGCGAGGCGGGCGCGGGCTCCTTGTCCAGCGGCACGCCGGCGAACGGGATGGCGGACGTCGCCGAGGTGCCGGCCCCCGCGGGGTGTTGCCACACTCCGCGGCGGGCCAGCTCGGGCAGCACGCCCTCGCCGAACCAGTACGCCTCCTCCAGGTGCGGGTAGCCGCTGAGAATGAACTCGTCGATGCCGAGCGCCGCGTACTCCTGGATCCGGTCGGCCACCTCCTGGTGGCTGCCGACCAGCGCGGTGCCGGCGCCGCCGCGGACCAGCCCGACGCCCGCCCACAGGTTGGGGGAGACGACCAGGCCGTCGCGGGTGCCGCCGTGCAGTTCGAGCATCCGCCGCTGCCCCTCGGACTCGCTGCGGTTGAGCCCGGCCTGCACGGCGGCGATGTCCGCCTCGCTCACTCCGCGCAACAAACGCTCAGCTTCGGCCCATGCGGCGTCGGCCGTGTCGCGCGCGATGACGTGCAGCCGGATGCCGAACCGCATGTCCGGCTTGAGCGACCGGATCCAGTCGAGCTTCTGCGCGACCTTGGCCGGCGGCTCACCCCAGGTCAGGTAGACGTCCGCGTGCTCCGCGGCCACCGGCCCGGCCGCCTTCGACGAGCCGCCGAAGTAAATAGCCGGCACGGGGTCGGGCAGCTTGGCCAGCCGCGCGCCTTCGACCTGCACGTGCTCGCCGTCGAGAGTGACCGTTTCGCCGCGGAACAGTGAGCGAACGACACCCAGGAATTCGGCCGTACGCGCATAACGCGCATCCTTGTCCAGAAAATCGCCGTACTGGCGTTGCTCGTGCGACTCCCCGCCGGTGACGACGTTGAGCAGCAGCCGCCCGCGCGAAAGCCGCTGGAACGTCGACGCCATCTGGGCCGCCAACGTCGGCGACAGCACACCCGGCCGGAACGCGACCAGGAACTTCAGCCGCTCGGTGACCTCGGTCAGCATCGCCGTGGTGATCCACGCGTCCTCGCACCACGCGCCGGTCGGGGTGAGCGCGCCGACGAACCCGAGTTGTTCGGCGCTGCGCGCGATCTGGCCGAGGTATCCGATGGTCAGGGGGCGCACGCCGCCGGCCGCGCCGACCGGCACGCCGTGGCCGCCACCCACGATGTCGCGGCTGTCGCCGTTGGTGGGCAGAAACCAGTGAAAGTCCATGCCGTCACCCTATCTACTTCTCCTATCAATTGAATAGGGTGCAGGACATGGATGAGTTTGCATACGACAAGCTGCGGTTGCGACAGTGGCTGGACGGCCGGGCAAGCGGGTTCTCCCGGCGTGACCTGCTCAAACTGACCGCGGCGGCGGGCGTCGCGGGGGCCCTCGGTCCGGCCGCGCCGGCGGCGGCCGCCGACGGCCCCATCGTCAAGCCCCTGCCGCCCGAGCTGTTCAAGGTGCTCGGCACGAACGCCGAGACGTTGTGGTCGTCGCTGGCCGGCGTCGGCTATCACGTGCCGATCGACCGTTTCTTCGTACGCAATCACACCAGCACCCCGGTGCTGGACGCCGCGGCCTGGCGGCTCGAGGTGTTCGGCGCCGGCCTGCGAGGCGGCCCGGTGTCGTTCTCATTGCGCGACCTTGCGCGTTTGCCGTCGGTTTCGCGCTCGGTGACCGTCGAATGCGCGGGCAACGGCCGCAGTTACTTCACCTCCCAGCAGGGCCAGACCGTTTCCGGTACGGCGTGGGGGCTGGGCGCGGTCGGCGTGGCGCGCTGGCGCGGCGTACGGCTGTCGACCGTCCTGCGTCTGGCCGGGCTCACCTCACGGGCGGTGGACGTGCAGGCGTCCGGCCTCGACCCGAACTACGTGACCGGCGGCGTCGACCTCGGCCCGGTCCGCCGCCCGATGCCCGTGCGCAAGGCCTTGGACGACGTCATTCTCGCGTACGAAATGAACGGCGAACCGCTGCCGCCGGACCATGGCGCCCCCGTGCGCCTGATCGTCCCGTCCTGGATCGGCATCGCCTCGATCAAGTGGGTCGGCCGCATCGAGGTCTCCGACGCGCCGCTGTTCTCGCCCTGGAACACGCAGTTCTACCGCTTCTTCGGCCCGGAGTTCCCGGCCGAGGGGCAGCCGTTCGACCGCCAGTCCATCAAGAGCGCCTTCGAACTTGACCCGGGCGTCACTTTCCCAGTCGGCGACCGGGTGCGCCTGACCGGCCGCTCATGGTCGGCGGCCGGCCGCATCAAGCACGTCGAGGTGAGCACCGACGGTGGCACCCGCTGGCGCCGCGCTCGGCTGGTCGGCCCGTCCGTCGACCACGCCTGGCAGCGCTGGGAACTCGACTGGCGTCCCACCGCGGGCGCGCACACTCTTCAAGCCAGGGCGTCCGACGTACGAGGTAACACCCAGCCCGACGTGGCCAGGTTCAACACTTTGGGCTACTTGTTCGACGCCGTCGTCAAAGTGCCGGTTACCGCCGCTTAGCCGCCGTGGGTGGTCAGGGGAACGGGCAGCCCCTGCTGAACTTCCAGCACAGCTCGTTCCCCCAGCGGCGCGGCCAGTTCGACGGTCGCCGTTCGCGCAGCGCCGAGCAAGTCGCACATATCGCTCGCATTGTTCGGGTGTTCGTGCACGATGACGACGACGGCGTTCGCCGACTCGACGGCCTCGGCGGTGTAGTCCACTCCGCACGGCACGTCGCCCGCTTCCGGCGCGCCGGTGAACTCCACGGTCAGCCGGTTTCCGGTCGCCACCGCGGCCGAACTGATCGCCAGACCGCCGGGCGGGTTGTTGGGATCCCACGACGGCGGCGTGACCGCGACCGCGCCCCGGCCGTCCACAGCCACCCGGGTGATTCGCAGCTTCGTCCCCGCCAGGCTGAACTCCCAAGCGGGAACGGTGGCCTGACCTCGCGTGGTCGGGATGTCCACCGACCCCAGCCGAGCCCCGGTCACCTTCAACGTTTCGCATTCGCCACAGTCGGGGGTGCCGCCGGCCACGATGTCGGCCAGCGCCCGCTCGGCCGGCAACAAGGGAAGAACCAGCCGGGACTTGTCGGCCCAGACGACTTCACCGGTGGCCTGGGGCGCATCAGGCAGCTCGCCGCCGGCCACGAGGCGACCGGCCCCGATCGAGAGTTTGTAGTCGCCGTTTTGCGGCTCGAGCTCGCCGATGATACCGGTGAGCTCGCCGACCGGGACGAATTTCTGCCGGCCGCCCGCGGCCGCCACCGCCTCGTCGTACCGCTTGAGCGCCGCCACCGCCTGCTCCCGCAGCCGATCCCCGCCCCCACCGGCCCCGCCGTCATTTCCGCCGCCGGCGCCGCAGCCCGCCAGCGTCACGACAACCGACACCACGCACGCCGCCCGGCGCATCCGTCCCATGCCGCTTACGACTCCCCCGTTCACCCAACGGTTCCGCGCCAGCAGTTCCGCGCCAGCAGTTCCGCGCCCAGCGGCTCCGCGCCCAGCGGCTCCGCGCCCAGCGGCTCCGCGCCCAGCGGCTCCGCGCCCAGCGTTTGCGATCAGCGGAACGTCGCAGCCGAGTCTGCCGGATCGTTCATCGGATGAGCGAATCCGGCACTCATGAGCGGCAGACGACGGTGAATGAACATAAACGTGCAACATGGCTGCGCGTTTGATGATTCTCCAGCCCGGACGGGCCTGCCTCGCGCCTTTGCGGCAGCGAGACAGGCATCGGCGTGGTCGGTCAGGACGCGGGAACACCCACGGGGACGTCCCCGCGCAAAGTGATGCGGTGCATCACCCTGCGGTCGGTGCCGTAGTCACGGTTGGCGTAGTGGGCGGTGCTGCGGTTGTCCCACATGGCGACGTCGCCCGGGCGCCAGCGGTGGCGGACGATGTGCTCGGGCTTGGTCAGGTGGGCGTAGAGCAGGTCGAGGATGGCCCGGCTCTCGAACTCCGAGACGCCGACGATGTGCGACGTGAAGCCCGGGTTGACGAAGATGCCGCGCCGGCCGGTCTCGGGGTGCACGCGGATGACCGGGTGCTCGATCGGCTCGAGCTTGGTGACGACCTCGCCGTCCCACTCGTTGCCCCGGCCGCCGCGGCGCTGGGCCAGGTAGTAGCCGAACTCGCGGTTGCCGTCGTGCACGGCGACCAGCTTGTCGGCCAGTTCCCGGACGGGCGCCGAGAGCGAGTCGTACGCCAGTTGCGCATCCGCCCAGTTCGTGTCGCCGCCGGTGGGCGGCAGGGTCACGGCGCGCAGGATCGAGCCGAGCGGCGGGCGCCGCATGAACGTCACGTCGGTGTGCCAGACGTCGGCGAACCCATTATCGGTGCTGTCCAGCGCGTACACCTCGGGGTGTTCGCTGTCCACACCCCCGACCACCGGATGCGAGGCGGTCAGCTCGCCGATGCGCCGGCCGAGGGCGACCTGGCCGTCGTCGTCGAGCGTCTGGTCGCGGAAGAACAGCACCTTACGCTCGACGAGCGCGGCCCGGATGTCGGCGACGTCCGAGTCCGACACCTTGGACAGGTCGATTCCGTGCACGATCGCGCCGAAGTGCGGCGACAACTGATCGAAAATCATGCGGATACCTCCGGCGAGTAGCGGTCACGGACGGCGGCGCCGATCTCGGCACGCAGGGCGGCGAACTCCGGCGAGCCGCGCAGCTCGTCCGGGGCGACCCCGGCGCGCGGCAGACCGATCGGCAGATCCAGGGCGATCCGGCCGGGGCGCGGCGTCAGCACGACGACCCGGCTGCCGAGGAAAACCGCCTCGTCGACGCTGTGCGTCACGAACACGCACGTGCGGTTGGACGCGGCGCTCACCTGGCGCAGGTCTTCCTGCAGACGTTCGCGGGTGAGCGCGTCGAGTGCGGCGAACGGCTCGTCGAGCAGCAGCAGAGGGTTGTCGACAGCCAATGCGCGCGCGATGGCGACACGTTGCTGTTGTCCACCGCTGATCTGCCATGTGCGCCGGCGTGCAACATCGTGCAAACCGACACGTTCGAGCAGTTCGTCGACGCGCTGCGGAGTGGCGGGCAGGCCGGCGTACTTGAGCGCGAGCGCCACATTGCCGCCGACGCTGCGCCAGGGAAACAGGCGGGGCTGCTGGAAGACCAATCCGGCGCCGACCCCCGGCACGGGTGGCTCGCCTGCCGTGCGTACGGTGCCGAAGGTTGGCTCTTCGAAGCCCGCAATCAGGCGCAGCAGCGTGCTCTTGCCGCACCCGGACGCGCCCACCAGAACCAGGAACTCGCCCTCGGGCACGGTCAGGTCGATCGGCCCGACCGCGGTGACGTCGCCGTAGCGGTGCTCGACATCCTCCAGCCGGATGGCCGCGCCATCCCCACCCAAGCCGCCGGACGACTGGGTGCCGCCGGACGACCGCGCGCCGCTTTTCGACCGAACGCTCGACGATGAACGCCCGTCGGAGGAAGGCTGCGCGCCGGCCGTCGGAACCGCGTCAGCCGAGGACACTGGGCAGACCCTTCACGTAGACCGCGTTCTGCACGTCGGCCAGTGCCGGCACGGCGTCGATCTTCTGCTGGTTCTTCAGGAACTCGGCCGCGCTGACCAGGTTGTCGGCCAGCTTGCCGACCTTGCCCTCGGTGCCCAGCCACTCGTCGGAGGCCAGGTCGGCCGGCTTGAGGAAGACGCCCTGCGAAAGCTGCTCCTGCGCCTCGGCCGGGCTGAGGTTCAGCTCGGCGCCGACCGACTTGGCGGCGGCCGACGGGTCGGAGGCGATGATGTCGAGAGCCTGCGCCTCCACCTTGCGCCACGCGTCCACAGCCTCGGGGTGCGCGTCGATGAATGCGGAGGACACGACGCCCAGGTCGAGCGTCGGCTTGCCCGCCGTGGCCAGTTCCCGGCTCGAGATGAGCACCTTGCCGGTCTTCTTGATCTCGGCCAGCGACGGCAGCCACGTGTACGCCGCGTCCAGGTCGCCGCGCGTCCAGGCCGCCTGGATGTCCTGCGGCTCGAGGTCGACGATGTTGACCTCGTTCTCCTTGACGCCGGCCTTGTTGAGCGCGGCCAGCAGGCTGTAGTGCGCGGTCGAGGCGAACGGGGTGGCCACCTTTTTGCCGCGCAGCGACGCCACGTCGGTCACGCCGCTGCCGTTTCGCGCCACCAGCGCTTCGTTGTCGCCGGCAACGTCAAGAACGAACGCCACTTTGTACGGGATGTTGAGCGGAGCGGACAACCCGCGCGCAACCGGGCTGGATCCGATGGCCGCGATGTCCACACTCTTGGCCACGAACGCCGTGTTGATGCTCGCTCCGGAGTCGAACTTGGTCCACGTGATCTGGTAGTCGGGCAGCGCCTTCTCGAGCAAACCCTGGTTTTTGACGATCAGGTCGCCGCTCGGAAACGCCTGGTACGCGATGCGGATCGTCTTCTTCTCGGCGTCCGCGCCACCTCCCCCGCTCGCGGCGCCGTTGCCGCACGCGGCCGTGCCGGCGGCGAGGAAAAGTACGGCGAGGCCGGCAACTCCGGCACGAAGCATCTTCACGATCGGTCGCTCATTTCTGCAAAGTCGTTGCCGACATCAGCGGTTCTGCACACTCGTTGACTGTTTGACGGGACGTTCCTGCGCGCTTGCGTCGCTTCGCTCACAACCGCGCACCCATAAGCGGCATCCGACGCCCGGCATGCAAGCTCGCACCGGATCGCGCGCCATCGCGCACCGCCTGGACGACTCGCCAGCTGGCAGGCGCACACACCTGACCGCTCATGCAGGCACAACTCGCCGACGACCCGACAGTGGGGGCGAGTGCTCGCGCCCGAACGTTCACAAGCGCGCAACTCACGCACGGTCCGACTGCTCGCATGCGCGCACGCGCAGGTTCGCTCGCAATCGCGCAACTCATGCACGGTCCGACTGCTCGCATGCGCGCACGCGCAGGTTCGCTCACAAGCGCGCAACTCACGCACGGTCCGACTGCTCGCATGGGCGCACGCGTAGGTTCGCTCGCAATCGCGCAACGTGTGGACGATTCGGCTGCTCGCATCCGCGCACGCGCGGGTTCGCGCAAGAACGTGCAACTCGTGGACGGTCCGACTGCTCGCATGGGCGCACGCGCAGGTTCGCTCGCAATCGCGCAACGTGTGGACGATTCGGCTGCTCGCATGCGCGCACGCGCGGGTTCGTGCGACAACGTGCAACTCGTGCGCGGTTCGACTGGTCGCTGGCGGCGGAGCGCGCGGCGGCGTGCGGTGGGGCTGGGGATGGTCATGTTCGGCCGCGCCACGGGATGAGGCGGTTTTCGGCTGTTCGGAGCAGGGCGTCGATCAGGAGGCCGGACAGGCCGATGGCGAACAGGCCCAGGACGACCACGTCGGTTTGGGAGTAGCGCTGCGCGTCGCGGACCATGCCGCCGATGCCGGGGACGCCGTTGATGGTTTCGGCGGCGACCACCGAGCTGTAGGCGATGCCGACGGCCAGGCGGATGCCGGTGAAGATCTCGGGCAGCGCGTTGGGCAGCGTCACGTCGCGGATCACGGCCCAGCGGCCGGCGCCCAGCGCCCGGGCTGCCTCGACCAAGCCGGTCGGTGCGCCTTGGACGGCGGCGGCGGTGGCCACGGCTACCGGTGGCAGGGCGGCGATCGAGAGCAGCCACAGCTTCGGGGTCTCGTCGATGCCGAACCAGATGATGAACAGGCTGAAGTAGGCCAGCGGCGGCAGCGCTCGCACGAACGTCACCACCGGCTCGGTCACCACGCGCAGCCAGCCGACGACACCCATCAGGACGCCGAGCACCAGACCGCCGGCCACACCGATGGCCGAGCCGATGAGGATGCGGCGCAGGCTCACGCCCAGGTGCTCGATCAGCAGGTGGCCGCTGTAGCCGCGAACGCCGTCGTGCACGGTGGACGTTTCGATCAGCTGGTGCCAGACCGCGCCGGGCGAGGGGATGAACGTCGGGTTCTGTGTGGTGCGGGCGGCCAGCTCCCACAGTCCGTAGAGGACGACGAGGGCGACCGCGCGCAGCAGGAACCGGCGGCGGCGCCCGCCCGTGGGCGCCAGCGGGGAACGCCGGGGCAGCGCGGCTTCGGCCGGAACGACCGGCGGCGCGGACAACGAGGTGGTCACACGCCATTTCCTACCTTGCCTATCGGCTTTTAGGCAAGGGCGCATCCCGACTGCTGGACTTCCAGCCCTACCCACACCCGCGATCCCGCGCGAAGGGGCAACGCCTTCGGACAGGGAAGCAGGCCAGCTCTGGCCGGCGCGACGGCCAGCTCATGCTCAGGACGGTGAGCATGCCGTCGCGGCCGTCGGAGACATCGGTGAGGCGGCCGTCGGGGCCACCGCCCACTTGCGCGGGCCGCGGCCGGGACGGGGATCCGCTCAAGCGCAGGACCGGGAGCGTGTCGCCGCGACCGTTGGAGACGTCAGCGAAGCAGCCGTCGGAGGCCACGGCCCACCATCGCGGGCTGCGGCCGGGACTGGGGTCAGCTCACACGCCGGGCGGCGAGCGTGCCGTCGCCGCCGTTGGAGACATAAGTGGGGCGGCCGTCGGGGACCACGGCCCACCTGCGCAGGCAGCGGCCCGGGCGGGGATCAGCACACGCGCGGGACGGTGAGCATGCCGTCGCCGCCCTCGAAGACATAGGCGAAGCAGCCGTCCGGGATCGCGGCCCACCTGAACGGGCTGCGACCGGCGGTCAGCTCACTCGCAGGACGGTTAGCGTGTCGTCGCGGCCGTTGGAGACGTAAGCCAGGCGGCCGTCGGGGGCTACGGCCATGGTGCGGGGGCTGCTGCCTACCGGGATTGTGGCGGTGATGCGGCCGGTAGTTGGGTCGATGACCGAGATTGAATTGCTGCCCTCGTTCACTGCGTAGGCGTGGCCGCTGTCTATGGCGAACGCGGCGGCCTGCGGCTTGGTGCCTACCCGGATCGGGCCGCGGCGCTGGAGGGTGGCCGCGTCGATCAGCTCTACGGCGTTTGCGCCGAAGCAGGCGACTACTACCGTGCGGCCGTCGGGTGAGACGGCGAGGCTGTGCGGGGCCTGGCTGACCGGGATCGAGCGCAACCGCTTGGCGGTGCGTACGTCGATGACCGAGACCGTGCTCGACTCGTGGTCGGGGGTGAAGGCGCGCTGTCCGTCGTTGTCGAACGCTACGGCGTGGGGGTTCTCGGGCACGAACACCCGGCCTGCCAGCTGCAGGTCACCGGCGGTGTAGATCTCCACGTTGCGGCCGCCGTGGATCGGCACCCACAGGCGGCCGTCGGGGGCTACGGCCAGCGCATAGGGCTGCACGCCGGTCTTCAGATCGCCGATCACCTTGAGGGCGAAGGCATCGACTACGGCTACTCCGCTGCCGCTGAGGTCGTTCTCGTACATGGAGACGAAGACCCGCTTGCCGTCGGGGGCCACGGTGACAAAGCGCGGCGTGTTGCGCAGCGTCACCGAGCGCACGTTTCGCGAGGCCGCGTCGACCACGGACAGGATTCGCGAGTTCTGGTTGGCCACATAGACGGTCCGGCTGTCGGGGGCGACCGCCACGCCCTCCGGCTCGTCGCCTACGCGGATCGCGCCCAGGACAACCGGCCTGTCGCTACTGACCGGTGCACTCACCGGCGGCCGGGTGGAATCGGACGAGACGGGCGGGGTGACCCCGACCGGCGGGGCCGACGGGACGACCAGGGCCGGCCCCTCCGGTGCACCGAGGGTCACGGCCGCCGCGATGCCCGTACCTGCAAGAAGCGCGACCGCCGCCGCGGCCGCCACGACGACGCCCTTGCCGCGGCGGGCCTTGAGGAACGAGGGCGAGGAAGGCGGCGGCGGAACCGACAGCGGCGGCACCATCAGCGGCCCGGACCCGACGTGCCCGGTCACCGGCAGATCGGCCGCCCCGGCCGGCCCGTCGAGCGAAACCATCCCCGACAGCGGTCCCGCGTCCGGCGACCACGCCACCTGCAACTGGTCGCCGGCGATCCGGGCGCGCAGGCCCGGCCCGGTCACCTTGATGCTCGAGGCGAGCGCCATCGGTGGCCCCTGGATCGCCACGTTCGCGATGAGGCTCGGCGTGCCCGCCGTCACCGGTCCGAAGTCGACCCGCGGCGGTTCCAGCGCGATCGACGTCGCGTCCAGCGCCTCGGACGCCGCGACGGACACCTCGCGACTGTCGTCGCCGACCAGCTGCACGAGGGCCGCCCGGGCCGCGACAGCCGCCTCCACATCCGAACCGGCGGCCAGATCTCGCAACTCCCCCACCGCCGCGAGCCCGGACGAGCCGGCAG
Source organism: Paractinoplanes pyxinae (assembly GCF_026626335.1). GTDB lineage: Bacteria > Actinomycetota > Actinomycetes > Mycobacteriales > Micromonosporaceae > Actinoplanes > Actinoplanes pyxinae. Next base: position 187,645 of record NZ_JAPNTZ010000015.1, read on the forward strand.
CCGGCAGCCCGGGCCGATCGGAGGGCGCGAACTCCGGCGAATCGGCGGCCGCCAAGCCGAACGAAGCGGCAGGCGGCACCTCAGGCACACCCGCGGCCACGAGCTCAGCCGAATCGGCGGCCGCAATCTCCGACGAAATGGGAAGCGCCACATCAGGCGCATCCGTGGTTTTGAACGACGGCGTACCCGCGGCCACGAGCTCGGACGGACCAGCAACTGCCGGCCCAAGAAGATCGGCGGGCGCCGGCTCGGGCGAATCACCCGCCGCGGGCTCGAACCACCCGACGGCCGCAACCTCCGCCGCATCGGCGGCCGCCGGCTCGAACGAGTCGACGGGAGGGAAGCCCTCGTCGGCCGCCGGCTCGAACGAGTCGAAGGGAGGGAAGCCGTCGTCGGCCGCCGAAGCCAAGTTGTCCGAAGTCATGTCGTCACCGCGCCCCATCGTCCGGCGGGCTGCGGATCGGCCAACCCCGTCCGGTCAGTCGACCGGGTGGGGCCGGAGCTTCACCACCGGGGCGATGTGCCCCGCCGGAAGCGCCGGAGCCCGCTCCGCGCCCAGTTCCTGGCGGAGGCGTCTCGCCGTACGCCGCCACTGCAGATCGTCGTCCCCGGCCGGGTCCTCGTCGAAAGACTCGGGTGGCAGCGCGGCGAGCGCGGCCAGCAATCGCCCGTCATCCCACATGTGGGGTGGTACGGACATCGGCACCTCCCGGTTCAAACCTCGCGCAGTCCACACGCCGCCCGCCGGCGACTGGTTCACGACGGGGCACCATTCATCGATCAAGTGCAATATGGTCAGCGACCATGGGCCTGACACGGAAACAACTGCTCTCTGCAATGGGCGCCGCGGCCGCCGCTCCCCTGGTCGCGGGCGCGGGTGAACCCCGGGTGATCCGGCGCGACGTGTGCGTCATCGGCGGCGGTTCGGCCGGCACCTACGCCGCGGTCCGCCTGGGCGACTTCGGCCGCAGCGTGGTCGTGGTCGAGGCGCAGGACCGGCTCGGCGGGCACACCGAGACCTACCACGACCCGGCCACCGGCGGCACCATCGACATCGGCGTCGTGGTCTTCGAGGACGAGCCGTTCGTCCGCTCCTACTTCGACCGGCTCGGCGTCGGCCTGGTCCGGATCGCCGACGGCGGCGGAGGCGGCGGCACGACGACGTACGTGGACTTCCGCACCGGCCGGCGCGTCGACTACACCCAGCCGGCCCCGGTCGCGCTGCCCGCGTACCTGCAGGACATCAGCCGTTTCGGCCCGATCGACACGATCCTCGACCTGCCCGAGGCGGCCCTGCCCGAGCTGGCCGCCCCGTTCCGGGACTACGTGGCCGCGCACGACTTCGGCTCGGTCGTCCCGTTCGTCTTCAACTACGGTCAGGGCATCGGCAACGTGCTCGACCTGCCCGCCCTCTATGCCATCAACACGTTCGGCCAAGGCGTGGCCGGCAACATCCTGCGCGGCAGCTTCCTCACCACCGCGGCCCGCAACAACAGCCTTCTCTACGAGCGCGCCACCGAGCATCTGGCCGGGAACGTGCTGCTCGGCAGCCGCGCGGTCAAGGTCGAGCGAACCCGTTCCGGCGTACGCGTGCTGGTCACCGGGCCGGGCGGCGCCCGCGTCATCGAGGCGAAGAAGCTGCTCGTCACCATTCCGCCGCTGACCCGCAACCTGACCGCGGTCGACCTCGACGGCACCGAACGCTCGCTCTTCGGCCGCTTCACCCCCGGTGCTTATTACACCAGCGTCGTACGCCTCTCCGGCCTGCCCGCCGGTGTCGGGCTCGACAACGTGGCCGCCGATACGCCGTACAACCTGCCGCCGTTGCCCGGCCTCTACATGGTCGGCCCGACCGCCGTGCCGGGGCTCTACAACGTCAAGTACGGCAGTCCGGCGCCGCTGCCGGACGCGGTGGTCCGCCACGAGATCCGCGCGGGCATCGAGCGGGTCGCCGCGGCCGGAACGTACCCGGTGAAGTTCGAGGGCTTCGCCACCTACGCCTCGCACGCCCCGTTCGAACTGCACGTCGGGCCGCGGGACATCGCCGGCGGCTTCTACCGCCGGCTCAACGCCCTGCAGGGCCGCAACCGCACCTACTGGTCGGGCGCCGCCTGGCACTCGCACAACTCGGCCCGCATCTGGGCCGGCCTGGAAACCCTGCTGCCCAAGATCGCAGCCGACTGAGCAAACGAAAGAGCGGCCGGAAGAGCGGCCGACTGAGCTGCCGCTGAGCGGTGGAGTAAATACAGGCGGCAGACTGGGCCGGTGGACGCGCGTGCGGCGGTGGACGAGACCTGGCGATCGGACGCCGCCGGCATGCTCGGCGTGCTGGCCCGCCGCCTGGGCGACCTCGACCGCGCCGAGGAGGCCCTGCAGGAGGCGGTGACCGAGGCCCTGCGCCGCTGGCCGTCGGACGGCGTGCCGGACAACCCGGCCGGCTGGCTGGTGACCACGGCCTGGCGCAAGGCGCTGGATGCGATCAAGCGGGAGGCGACGGGCCGCGAAAAGGTGGCGGCCCTGGCCCGTACGCCCCCGCCCGCGCCCGCCGACGACGACCGCCTGGCCCTGGTCTTCGCCTGCTGCCATCCCGCGCTGCCCGAGCCCGCCCGCATGGCCCTGACGTTGAACGCCGTGGCCGGCCTGCCCGCCGACGCGATCGCCGCCGCGTTCCTGCTCCCGCGGGCCACCATGGCCCAGCGTCTGGTGCGGGCCAAGAAAAACCTCAAGGCTTCCCGCGTACGGGTGGAAGTCCCGCCGGCCGAAGAGCTGGCTTCACGCCTGACCGCCGTCCTGACGGTCGTCTACCTCATCTACAACGAGGGTTACCTGGCCGCTTCGGGTGACGTCGCCGAGCGCCGCGACCTGGCCCGCGAGGGCCTTGACCTGGCCCGCCAGCTGGCCGCCCTGATGCCCCGCGAGCCCGAGACGGCCGGCCTGGCCGCTTTGCTCGAGCTGCACGAGGCCCGCTCGGCCGCCCGCTTCGACGCCGATGGCCGCCTCGTGCTGCTGGAGGATCAGGACCGCACCCGCTGGGACGCTGTCCTGATCCGCGCTGCTGTCGCCCGTCTCGCCCGGGCCGCCGCCCTCGACCGTCCCGGCCCGTACCAACTGCAGGCGGCCATTGCCGCCCAGCACGCCCTGGCTCCTTCGTGGACGGCGACCAACTGGCCCGCGATCCGCGGCCTCTACGACCTGCTGCCGCCGTCACCGGTGGCGACCCTCAGCCGGGCCGTCGCCACCAGCTTCGTGGACGGCCCGGCCGCCGCCCTCGGTGAGGTGGACGCCCTCGCCGAGCGGCTTTCCGGCTACCGTCTGTGGCACGCGACCCGGGCCGACCTGTTGCTCCGCCTCGACCGCCCAGCCGAGGCGGCCGACGCCCTGCACCGTGCCCTGGCCCTGGCCACCAATCCGGCCGAGCGCGATCTGCTGAACCGCCGCCTGGCCAACCTCAGCCCACCATGACCAGCGCAGCACCCGAAGGCGGCAGGGCTCAGCGTTCCATGACCGGGCGCACCTCGACCCGGTCGCCCACGGCGGCGATGCCGGGCCAGGTCGAGGCGACCGCCACCGCGTCGTCGATGTCGTCCGCGTTCAGGTAGATGAAGCCGCCCACGACCTCTTTGAGCTCGAGGAACGGCCCGTCGGTCACCACCGGCTCACCGCCGGGCCCGCGACCCACGGTCTTGGCCTGGGTGGACGGAGCCAGCTCGGCCCCGCCCTCCTCGACCTTGCCGGCCTCGGACCACTTTCCCCACCAGGTGATGATCTCTTCCATCAGCCCCTGGCTCGTCTGCTCGTCGAACCAGGGAGCCTCGTCGCCGGTGAGGATCATGACGTACCGCATGCTGGTTTCTCCTTCGCTGGATGCCTTTCCCCGTGGTGACGATCGAGGCGCCACCGGAATCGACACCTCCGGCGAAGTTTTTCAGGAAGAGGGCGTCTGCTGGCCGAACGCGGTGAAGAACTTGTCCCGGAAGTCGTTCATCGGCCACACCGGGGCGTCCGGGCGGGGGCGCAGGCCCTCGGTCCAGCCCCAGCTCGCGATCCGCCTCAGCGCCTTGGGGTCCTTGGCCAGCACCGTGATCGGCACGTCGTGGCTGGCCCCGGCCCCGGCCGCGATCGGCGAGGGCTGGTGGTCGCCCAGGAACACCATCACCAGGTTGTCGTCACCGTACAGCTTGACCCAGTTGATCAGCGCGGTCAGCGAGTACACGATGGACTTGCCGTACTCGGCCCGCACCTCGCGCGGCTCGGCCCACAGCGCGCTCGGCTTCTTGCCCGCGTCGACCATCTTGTTGTAGATCGAACCGTCGCCGACCTGCTCCCAGTCGGGCAGGTAGTCGGGGATGGGCGCCCACGGCGTGTGGCTCGAGACCAGCGGCATCTCGATCATCAGCGGGCCCCGGCCCGGCTTCTTGTACTCGATGGTGTTGAGCTGCTTCAGCGTGTACTGGTCGGGCATGGGCGACCAGCTGAACTTCGGGCCCTGGTAGCCCAGATTCCGGCTGTCCCACACCGTGTCGTACCCATAGAAGTTGCCTTCGGGCCAGGCCCGCGTGGCGCCGGGCATGACGCTCACCGTGCGGTAGTTCGCGTCGCGGAAGGCCCGGGTCAGCGTGAGGCGGTCGGTGGCCACGAGGTTGCGGTAGCGCTGCTCGTTGTTGATCCACAGGCCGGACTCGAACGTGGCGTGGGCCAGCCAGCTGCCGCCGCCGAACGTGGGCGAGGTGAGCCAGCCGCTGCGCGCGGTGAACCCGGCCCGGGCCAGTTCGGCCGTGCCGCGGTCGAGCACGGGCGTGACCGTCGGCGCGAGCGCGACACCCTCGACGGCGCTGCGGCCGTAGCTCTCGACGAAGGTGAAGATGACGTCCTTGCCCTTGAGCCCGGTCAGCATCTGCGCCGGCGGGACGGTCCTGAACGGGTCCTGCTGCACCTCTTTCGCGAACTCGGCCTCGTCCTTCAGGCCGGCTCGCGCCTGGTGGGCGCGGTCCCACGCGTACGTCGCAGTGCTGCGCGCCGCGACCGGCACGGCTCCCCACACGGAGATCCCGAGCGAGAAGGTGAGCGCCCAGGCCACGCCGACGCCCCCGGCGGTGATCGCCGACTTCTTCCGGTGGCGGCCCACCAGCGCCCCCACCCGCAGCACCGACCAGCAGCTCAGGGCCAGCACACCGACCACCAGCAGCACGATCACGGCGACCGCGGCGATGGCCGCGAACCGGCCGTACGAGTCGACGACGAAACTGAAGGCGTCGTCGAACAGCACCCAGTCCAGCACCGGGTCGAACGGCCGGTTCAGCTCCTCGAAGAAGCCCATGTCGAGGCATTTCTCGATGACCAGCAGGCCGACGAGCACCCCGGCCACGACCGCGAACACCCGGCGCGCCCGCGGCGGCAGCACCACCAGCAAACCCAGGATCACCGCCCCCTCGAGCGGGATGCGCAGAAAGCCCAGCGGCGTCAGGCGGGACAGGATGTTCGGGAAGATGAGGGCCGCGAACAGAAGCACGGCCGCCACGATCGTCAGCGTCAGCTGGACGCGGGGACGGCGGACGAGCGTCTTGAAGCGACCGACGGCTGGCGGGCCGTCCGGAGTCTCGGGCACGCCAGGGGGAACGGATGTACGGGGCCGACGGTTCAGTGACACGCAAAAGTCACTTCGACCCAGTACCAAAGACTCTGTTGGCCACCACCGGGTAGCCATAGCGTGACCGTCAACGACCGCGAAGTGAGAGGACGAGCCTGTGTCCACGGCTGTCTCCGACCTGTTGCCCACGCTCGACGATGCCGACCTCGCTCGCATCGACGCGTGGTGGCGGGCGAACAACTACCTGACCATCGGTCAGATCTATCTGCAGGCCAACCCGCTGCTGCGCGAGCCGTTGAAGGCCGAGCACATCAAGCCCCGGCTGCTCGGCCACTGGGGCACCAGCCCGGGGCTGTCGTTCGTCTACGCCCACGTCTCGCGGCTGATACGCCACACCGGGCAGGACGCGATCTATCTGACCGGCCCCGGCCACGGCGGCCCGGCGCTGGTCGCCGCCGGCTACCTCGAGGGCACGTATTCCGAGGTCTACCCCGACGTCACCCGTGACGAGCCGGGCCTGCGCAAGCTGTTCCGCCAGTTCTCCAGCCCCGGCGGCATCCCGAGCCACGTCTCGGTGACCACCCCGGGCTCGATCCACGAGGGCGGCGAGCTGGGCTACGTGCTGGTGCACGCGTTCGGCGCCGTCTTCGACAACCCCGACCTGCTGGCCGTGGCCGTGGTCGGCGACGGCGAGGCCGAGACCGGCCCGCTCGAGGGCTCGTGGAAGGGCGTCTCGTTCCTCAACCCGGCCCGCGACGGCGCCGTGCTGCCGATCCTGCACCTCAACGGGGCGAAGATCTCCGGCCCGACCGTGCTCGGCCGCAAAGACCCGGCCGAGGTGCGCGAGCTGCTCAGCGGCCACGGCTACGAGGTCATCGAGGTCGAGGGCGACGACATCCCCGGCATGCACCACCGGTTCGCGGCCGCGCTGGCCGAGGCGTGGGGCCGCATCCGCACCATCCAGCGCTCGGCCCGCGAGGGCGAGTGGGACGGCACCCGCCCCACCTGGCCGCTGATCGTGCTGCGCACCCCCAAGGGCTGGACGGGTCCGCAAGAGGTGGACGGGGTGAAGGTCACCGGCACGTTCCGGGCCCACCAGGTGCCGCTGTCCGGCGTGCGTGACAACCCTGAGCACCTGGCCCTGCTCGAGGCCTGGCTCAAGTCGTACAAGCCGGAAGAGCTTTTCGACGACGACGGCGCGCCCGTCGCCCTGCTGCGCGAGCAGGACCCCGAGGGCGATCAGCGGATGAGCGCCAACCCGCACGCCAACGGCGGGGTGCTGACCCGCGAGCTCGACCTGCCCGACTTCCGCGATTACGGCATCGACGTCACCTCGCCGGCCACGCTGCGCGCCGAGTCGACCCGCAAGCTGGGCGAGTTCATGCGCGACATCTACAGCAACAACCCCGACCGGTTCCGCCTGTTCTCGCCGGACGAGACCAACAGCAACCGGCTCGGCGCGGTGTTCGAGGTCTCCGACCGCGCCTTCATGGAAAAGGTGTACCCCGGCGACGTGGCGCTCGGCCCCGACGGCCGGGTGATGGAGGTGCTGAGCGAGCACAACTGCCACGGCTGGCTCGAGGGCTACACGCTTACCGGCCGGCACGGCCTGTTCGCCACGTACGAGGCGTTCGCCATGGTCAGCGCGTCGCAGACGATCCAGCACGGCAAGTGGCTGGAGGAGGCCGACCACCTGCCCTGGCGGGCCAAGGTGCCCAGCCTGAACGTGCTGCTCACCTCGACGGCGTGGCGCAACGACCACAACGGCTTCAGCCACCAGGGCCCCGGCCTGATCCAGAACGTGCTGACCCAGCGCGGCACGGTGAGCCGGGTCTACCTGCCGCCGGACGCGAACTGCCTGCTCTCGGTGGCCGACCACTGCTTCCGGTCGAAGTCGTACATCAACCTGATCGTCATCGACAAGCAGCCGCAGCTGCAGTGGCTGACCATGGACGAGGCGATCGAGCACTGCGCCCGCGGCGCCGGCATCTGGAACTGGGCCGGCACCGACGACGGCACCACCGACCCCGACATCATCATGGCCTGCGCCGGCGACGTCGTGACCATGGAGACGGTGGCCGCGGCCCAGATCCTCAAGCAGAAGCTGCCCGGCATGCGGGTGCGCGTGGTCAACGTGGTCGACCTGATGACGCTCGTCCGGCCCAAGGACCACCCGCACGGCATGAGCGACACCCTGTTCACCGAGCTGTTCACCGACACGGTCGACGTGGTGTTCTCGTTCCACGGCTACCCGGGCGCGGTCCACCAGCTGGTGCACGGCCGGCCCGACGCCGACCGGTTCCGGGTGCGCGGCTTCATCGAGCAGGGCACCACCACGACCCCGTTCGACATGACGGTGCGCAACAAGGCCTCGCGCTACCACCTGGTCATCGACGCCATCAACAACGCGCGCCGGCTGCCCCAGGGCGCGACCGAGCTCAAGGAGTGGTGCGAGGCCCAGCTGGCCCGTCACGAGCAGTACGTGGTGGAACACCTGGAGGACATGCCCGAGGTCCGCGACTGGTCCCTCGGCGACTGGGCCGCGTCCTAGGCGACGGCGACGACAGCGGTGGCCGGGGCGAACTCCGGCTCGGCCACCGGGCGACCGAAGTGGTAGCCCTGCAGGTAGCGGTAGCCGAGCCGGTGCAGAGCCTCGGCCTGGTCGGCCGTCTCGACGCCCTCGGCCACCGCGAGCAGGCCGAGCCCCGCGCTCACCTGGTAGAGAGCGTCGGCGATGACCGTGGGCCGGCCGGCCTCGGTGACGTTGTCGACGAACGACTTGTCGACCTTGAGGATGTCGACCGGCACGGTCTGCAGCAGGCCGAGCGACGAGTGGCCGGTGCCGAAGTCGTCGAGCGCGATCCGCACGCCCAGCGCGCGCAGCTCGTGCAGCGCGACCACGGCCTGGCCGCCCTCGAAGACGGCGGTCTCGGTCACCTCGACGGCCAGGCACGAGGCGGGCAGGCCGCTGTCGGCCAGCGCGGCCGCCACCGTCGCCGCGAAGTGCGGGCGGGCCAGCTGGCGGGCCGAGACGTTGACGCTGACCCGGTCGGGCGCGGCCGGGCCCAGCTCGACCCGCCAGCCCGCGAGGCGGTGGCAGGCCGTCCGCAGGATCCACTCGCCGAGCTCGACGATGAGGCCGTTGCGCTCGGCGACCGGGATGAAGGCGGCCGGGCTGACCAGTCCGCGCACCGGGTGCTCCCAGCGCACCAGGGCCTCGACGGCGGCCACCCGGGCCGACGGCAGCTCGACGATCGGCTGGTAGACGACGCGGAACTGGTCGTTGTCGAGGGCGGCGCGGATCTCGGCGCCCAGGCGCACGAACTCGCCCGCCCGCTCGTCCAGGGCGGGGGTCCAGCGGCGTACGGGCTCGCCGGTCTGCTTGGCCGCGTACATCGCCGACTCGGCCTGCCGCAGCATCTCGACCGGCGTGACCCCGGCCCCGCCGGCCAGGCCGATCGCCACACCGACGTACAGCTCGTGGCCGCCCTCGGCGACGGGCGCGCTCAGCGCGTGGGCCAGCGCGGCCGCCACCGTACGGGCCTGATCGGCGTCGGCCGAGGCCAGCAGCACGGCGAACTCGTCGCCGCCGATGCGCGCGGCCAGGGCGCCGGCCGGCACCGCCTCGGCCAGCCGGGCGGCCAGCGAGCTCAGAACCCGGTCGCCGACCGGCCGGCCCAGCTCGTCGTTGACGTTCTTGAAGCCGTTCAGCCCGAGCAGCGCGATCTGCGGCCGCCCGCCCGCGGTCAGGGCGTCGTCCAGCGTGCTCTCGAAGCAGCGGCGGCTGGCCAGCCCGGTCAGCGGGTCCTGCATGGCGGCCCGGGTCAGCTCGGCCGACTGCCGGCGCACCTCGAGAACGAACCCCGACATGCGGGCGATCACCAGCAGCACCAGCGCGCCCGCCCCGATCGCGACCGAGATCCGGCCGACCGGGTCGCCGCCGATCCGCGGGACCAGCAGCAGCGCCGGCGCCAGCAGCGAGCAGGCCCCGAACAGCAGCAGCCGGGACGGCCCGACGCGAGCCGCCGCCCGCACGTCGCCGCCGCGCTCGGCCGCCATCGACGGGTGCAGGGCGGCCACCGACCACAGGATGTAGGAAAGCAGGAAGATCGGGTCGGCCAGGTGGGTCGAGGCCGACGTGTAGAGCGGCAGCACGGAGAACGCGGAGTCGGCCACGAGCATGAACACGGCCCCGGCCACCAGCAGGCGGGCGCTCGCCGATCGCGCGCCGCCGCCGGTGAACAACCGCGCGAGCAGGGCCAGCAGCAGTGCGTCGGCGGCCGGGTAGGCGACGGTGGTGATGTGCTCGATCGTCGAGGTGCCGGACGTGGCGGCCACCGGGTAGAGCACGAACAACCAGAAGACGAGCCCGAGCCCGGTCGCCACGATCGCGGCGTCGATCAGGTCGCCCGTGCCGCCCTTGCGCCGCCGCACGAGCAGCAGCAGGCCCACCACGAGCATCGGGTACGAGCCGAGATAGAACACGTCGGCGACCGACGGGTACGGCGAGCGGTGCAGGATGTTCTCGTAGTACTCGTAGACCAGGTCGCCGATGACGAAGGTGATCTGCCCGGCGGCCATCCAGCGCCACATCGCCGGGCGCTCCGGCCGGTGCAGGCGCAGCGCGAGCAGGATGCCCACCGCCGTGGCCACGCCGATCACGTCGTACACGACGCTCGCGACCAGGCTGCCCTCGGGCAGTACGTAGTGAACGGCGGTCGCGGCCACGCCGGCCACCAGCCACCAGATCCAGAGTCGTCCGTGCCGCACGTCCGGTCATCGGGCCGCGGAGCCGCGACCTGAGCCCGAGCGACCGACTTCACACGTGTGCGAGCGCGTGAAGTTTCCGGGCAACGCTGGACGAGCCTTGCCCGCCCGGGAAGCATCGGGGTATGGGCTTCCAGGTCCAGCCGGACGAACTCGCCCGCGCGCAGGCCGGCCTGCGCTGGGCCGAGGCTGAGCGCAATCGGATCGGGCTGCAGGTCACCGAGATGCGGGCCCGGCTGCAGCAGCGCGCCATCGACGTCGAGGTGGCCGAGACCCGCCGCCGGCTCATCTCCCACCTGCGCCGCCGGGCCGGCCACGGCGGGCTGGCCTTCCTCGACCCCGACTTCCTGACCGTGGCCGACCGGCCCACCATCGCCGAGGCGGTGCTCGAGGCGGCCCTCACCGCGGGCGGCGCCGACTTCTGCGACCTGCAGAGCTACGAGCCGGCGACGGCCACCCTGCGGCTGGAGGCCCAGCGCGGCTTCGACGACGATTTCCTGGCCTTCTTCGGCATCGTCGGCAGCGACCGGGTCACCGCCTGCGCCGTCGCCGCCGCCACCCGCGAGGCCGTGCTGGTCGACGACGTACTGCGGAGCCCCATCTTCGTCGACCGCCCCACGCGCGCCGCGGTGCGGGCCGCCGGCACCCGGGCCGTCTACTCGTATCCGCTGCTCGACCCGTACGGAACCCTGCACGGCGTCCTCTCGCTGCACTACCGCCGGCCGTCGCCCCGCCATGGCATGCCCGAGCTCGTGGCGGCGGGCGCGGCCCGGGCGCTGTTCGCGGAATGACCTACGGATTCACTTGCCGGGGCTCGCGTGACAGATGGGAACGTTGGTAGCGTCTCGCCATGACGACGGAATCCGGAGTTGATCGCTCGCTGCTGGCGGGGCTGGCCCACCGTGAGCGCACTGTCTTCGCCGAGCGGCGGCCGCGGTCGGCGGCGGCCTACCAGCGCGCCGACCACTTGTTCGGCCGGGTGCCGATGACGTGGATGAACAAGACCGCGGCCGGCTTCCCGGTCTACTTCGAGCGGGCGGCGGGCAACCGGATCAGCGACGTCGACGGCCACGAATACCTGGACTTCTGCCTGGGCGACACGGGCGCCATGGCCGGGCACTCCCCCGCGCCGGTCGTCGAGGCGGTGAACCACCGGCTGGCCACGCTGGGCGGCGCCACCACGATGATGCCGACCGAGGACGCGGCGGCCGTGGGGGCCGAGCTGAGCCGGCGCTTCGGGCTGCCGTACTGGAGTTTCGCGCTGACCGCGACCGACGCCAACCGCTGGGCCATCCGCCTGCTGCGGGCGGTCAGCGGGCGGCCGAAGATCCTGGTCAACAGCTACTGCTACCACGGCTCGGTCGACGAGTCGCTGATCGTCGTCGGGCCGGACGGGCGCGGCGTGAGCCGGGAAGGCAACGTCGGCGCGCCGGTCGATGTGACCGAGACGAGCCGGGTCGCCGAGTTCAACGACCTCGCCGGCCTGGAGCTCGAGCTGGCCCACGGGGACGTGGCGGCGGTGCTCATGGAGCCGGCGCTGACCAACATCGGCATCGTGCTGCCCGAGCCGGGCTACCTGGCCGGCGTACGGGATTTGACCCGCAAGTACGGCACCTACCTGATCAACGACGAGACGCACACGTTCTCGGCCGGTCCGGGCGGGGCCACCGCGGCCTGGGACCTGGCGCCCGACGTGCTCACCATCGGCAAGGCGATCGCGGGCGGCATCCCGATCGGCGGGTACGGGCTGAGCGCCGAGCTGGCCGAGTCGATCCTCGGCCGTACGGACCTCGACCTGGTCGACATGGGCGGCGTCGGCGGCACCCTGGCCGGCAATCCCGTGTCGATGGCGGCCGCGCGGGCCTGCCTCGAGCAGGTGCTGACCGAGGCGGCCTTCGACGGCATGATCGCCACGGCCACGGCGTTCGCCACCGGGCTTCGCAAGATCATCGAGGGGTACGGGCTGCCGTGGTCCGTGAGTCAGCTGGGCGCCCGGGTCGAATACCGGTTCGCCGACCCGGCCCCGCGCAACGGCACCGAGTCGGCCGCCGCCGCGGACGCCGAGCTCGAGGACTTCCTGCACGTCTACCTGGCCAACCGCGGCGTGCTGCTCACCCCGTTCCACAACATGGCGCTGATGTCGCCGCAGACCACGACGGCCGACGTCGAACGCCACCATGCGATCTTCGCCGACGCGTTGAGCGAACTCACGGCCTGAGGTCGGGCATCTCGACCGTGCTGACGGCCACCGCGGTGCCGCTCGGCACGGTCGCGCCCGGCGGCACGGCCTGCCGGGTGACCAGCGCGTTGTCGGGCACGCCGTCGGGCACCAGCAGCGTCACGTTGCTGCGGCTGGCGGCCTGCCTGGCCTCGCCCAGCGTCTGGTTGCTGAGGTCGGGCACGGTCTGCTGGTTCTGCCGCTCGGCCTCCTCCAGCAGCTCGCGGACGCGGATGCTGGTCCACAGGTAGTTCAGGATGAACCCGGCGAGCAGGCCGATGATCAAGACCGAGATGCCGACTGCGCCCGCGTACGCCGTACTTCCGAGCGGCGCCTGCAGGGCTCCGGCCAGGCTGCGCAGGCTGGGCACCACCTTGCCCAGGTTGACCAGGCCGAGACCGATGACGATGGTGGTCAGCCAGTCCGACACCTTGATCAGGTTCGAGTTGGTCAGATAGAAGGTGGCCGCCCGCCCGTCGTTGGCGGCCGCCTCGCTGGCCTCGGCCGCCCGGGCCCGGGGCAGCCCGAACAGGAAGCCGAGCCCGGCCCCCACCGCCGCCGCGGCCACGAACAGCAGGAACGCGGTGACACCGGCCCCGCCGTCGCGGCTGGCCAGCGCCAGCAGCACCGAAACGAGGGTCATGGCGAGCAGCCCGCCCACGACGAACACCGATACCCCGCGCTGAATCTTGTCGCCCGCGCGCCGCGGCGAGCGGGTCGCCGAGAAGAAGTCACGAACACCCATGGGCACGCACCGTATTGGCCGTCGCCGATCTCCTCCCGGCCGGGGTCGATGTTTTGCGATAGTGCCGTAAAGTCCGCATAACACTCCGTAACCTGACATCATGGGTCTGTTCGGCAAGCGTGCGGTGGACGAGCCCGCACCGCAGCGCACTCCTCCGCGCGACATCGAGGCGCTCGAAGAACTGGTCAACAACCTCGAGTCGGCGACCGACGAGGCCAGCAGCTGGCGCATCTACGCCTCCACCTACCTCGAGTTCTACAACCTCGAGTACGTGGCGGTCTGGCTCATCGACAAGGGGCAGCCCCGGCTCGAGTTCGAGTGCGGCAAGCTGGCCGGCAAACTCAGCGTGCCCGGCCCGGCCAACATCGTGCAGCAGGCCGTCCGTAGCGGCAACGCCGTCTGGGTGAACGAGCGCGGCGCGGCCGGCGACCCCCGGCTGGCGTCGGCGCTGCGCGGCGGAGCGCGGGCCGGCGCGTCCGTCCCGATCGTCCAGCACGGCCGGGCCACGGCGGTGATGGAGTACTACACCGCCGCCGACGTTCAGCCGGACGCCGCCCTGATCAGCAAGTGGGGCGCCATCGGCCGGGTCGCCGAGCAGGCCCGGGTGGCCGCCCTGACCGCGTACTACACCCGCCAGGTGGCCGACGACCGGCTCGCCGTCACCAATGTGGTGGCCGCGCTCGGGCACACGTCGGACTCGTCGGTCGCTCTGCGGTCGGCCCTGGACGCGGTGCGCACGGCCTTCCACTGGGCCTACGGCTCGTACTGGCAGATCGACGAGCAGGACAACGTGCTGCGGTTCTGCGTGGAGTCGGGCGACGCCGGCGAGGAGTTCAAGAAGGTCACCCTGGCCGCCACGTTCGCCGAGGGCGTGGGCCTGTCCGGCCGGGCCTGGCGGGCTCGCGACCTCGTTTTCGTGCGCGACATCGGTCAGCTCACCGACTGCGTCCGGGCCCCCGCGGCGCAGCGGGCCGGCGTCCGGTCCGGGGTCTGCTTCCCGATCTCCAGCGGCGACCGCATCGTGGGCACGATGGACTTCTTCACCACCGAGTACGTCGAGCTCTCGGACTCCCGGATGGACGCGCTGCGCAACGTGCAGCAGCTCGTGTCGCAGCGGCTCGACGTGGTGCGGGGCGCCGAGACGGCCGCCAGCAACGCCCGGGCCCTGCTCGACACGGTGTCCCGGCTGCGTACGGCGACCTCGGACGCGAGCCGGGTGGCCGACGACGCGGTGAGCCGGGCCTCCGACATGACCGGCGACGTCGCCGCGCTCAACGACGCGTCGGCCGCGATCGGCGACGTCATCCAGATCATCTCGTCGATCGCCGACCAGACGAACCTGCTCGCCCTCAACGCGACCATCGAGGCGGCCCGGGCCGGCGAGATCGGCAAGGGCTTCGCCGTCGTGGCGGGCGAGGTCAAGGAACTGGCCCGCGAGACGGCCGAGGCCACCAAGAAGGTGTCCGAGCAGATCGCGGCCCTGCAGTCCAGCGCCGAGTCGGTGGCCTCGGGCATCCGGACCACCAGCGACACGATCGCGCAGCTGGACGCCGTGCAGGCCCGGATCAGCGAAGTGCTCGAGGAGCAGGCCTCCATGGCCCACGCCTTCGAGCACTAGCCCGTACGGACGTCCCGGTCCTAGTAGCGGAAGCGGGACACCAGCGACTGGAGCTGGCTCGCGGTCGTCGCCAGGTCGTCGGCCGCGTGCCGGGTCTCGCCGACCGAGGCCGTGGTGCGCTGGGTCGCCTCGGAGACGCCGCCGATGGTGGCGGCGATGTTGCCGGCGCCCGACGCGGCCTCGGACAGGGTGCGGTTCATCTCCTGCGTGGTGGCGGTCTGCTCCTCCACGGCCGAGGCGATGGTCATCTGGATGCCGTTGATCCGCTCGATGATCGCGGAGATCTCCCCGATCGCGGCCACGGCGCCGCCGGTGTCGCTCTGGATGGCCTGCACCCGGCGGGCGATGTCCTCGGTGGCCTTGGCCGTCTCCTGGGCCAGGTCCTTCACCTCGCCCGCGACCACCGCGAAGCCCTTGCCGGACTCGCCGGCCCGGGCCGCCTCGATGGTGGCGTTCAGGGCCAGCAGGTTGGTCTGCTCGGCGATCGCGGTGATGGTCTTGACGACCGAGGCGATCTCGCTCGACGACTCGCCCAGCCGGGCCACGATGGCGTTGGTGGCCGAGGCGACCTCGACCGCCTGCACGGCCACCTCGGACGCCTCGGTGGTCGAGACGCTGATGTCGCGGATGGCCGAGCCCATCTCCTGCGAGCCGGCCGAGACCACCTGCAGGTTGTTCGAGACGGCGTCGGCCGCGGCGGCCACGGAGCCGGCCTGCACCGACGCGTCGGAGGCGGCCGAGTCGACGGCGCCCGAGACCGAGGTCAGCTGACCGGCCGCGGCGTGCAGGGTGGAGGCGTTGCCGGCCAGGGTGACGACGTCCTCGCGCAGGCGGCCGATGGCCTGGTCGAGCGCGCCGGCCATGAGGCCGACCTCGTCGCGGACGGTCACGCCCGACGTTCGGGTCAGGTCGCCCTCGGCCAGCCCCTCGGCCACCCGGGCCACCTCGCGCACGGTGTTACGCACCCGGCCCGCGACCCGGAACCCAAGCAGCAGGCTGCCCAGCACGCCGAGCGCCAGCAGCACGGCGATCGTCCAGACGGCGGCCGACGTGTCCGACTCGGCGGTGTGGATGGCGGCCTCGGAGCGGTCCTGGGCCAGCTTGCCCAGCGCGGCCTGGTCGGCGCCGAGCGCGGCGTACAGCGTGTTGTACTGCTCCAGCACCTTCTGCAGCTGGGCGGCCGAGGCCCCGCTCGAGTCGGTCTGCAGGAAGTCGAGGAACGCCTCCCAGTCGGCGGACGCCTTGTCGACCACCGCGGTGGCCGGCGCGTCCCCCTCGAAGGCCTTGCGCAGGCGGTTCAGGCAGTCCTGGATGGCGGCCTTGTTGGTCTCCATGTTCTGCTCGATCACGGTCCGCAGCGCCGGGTAGAGCCGGGCCGCCGACGTGTTGCCGCCGAACGCCTCGATGTTCTTGGCGAACTCCCCGGTGGCCGTCGAGACGGCGATGGTCTCGCGCTGCGCGGCCGCCGCGTCGCTGTTCTGCCCGCGCAGCGTGACCAGCGCGACGACGCCGACCAGCACCCCGCTGAGCGTCCCGGCCAGCACTGCCGCCCCGATCTTCGTCCGCAGCGAGCGGTTGTCGAACGCCCCGACCAGTCCCATACCCCGTGCCTCTCCGGTTCTGCTCCGGCTTTGAACCGGCTTTGAACCGGTTCTGCTCCGCAAGAACTCAGATCGGCACGTACGGGGCATCTGCTGAGGATTTACCGGTATCCGGGAGAGGTGCTCAGATTCCGGCCAGGCGGCGGTACGCGTCGAGGACCAGGCCGTGGAAGTGGTGGACGCCGTGTTCGGAGAGGCCGGCGCCGTCGGGGTCGTACACGATGCGGCCCTGGTCGAAGGCGGGCGTGGCCATGCCGCGTTGCACGCTTTCGACGATGCGGATGTCCTGTTGCTGCAGCACCTCGTCGATGTACTTGACCGACTGCAGTTCGGCCTCGTCGAGCTCGGCCGTCTCGAAGTAGAAGTCCCACGTCTCGAGGGTGCGGTCGACGCCGGCCGGGATGATCTGCAGCACCATGAAGTTGCCGCGGCCCGGGTAGCGCAGCAGGCAGGTGTTCGGCCACAGCCACCAGACGGCGTGCTCGTTGACCGTCGCGCCCGAGACGTCGTACGCGTCGTTCTCGCCCTCGCTGCCCTGAGCGAAGTGGCTCGACCAGATGCCGTGCGTTTTGACCTCGTAGGTGGCCATGTCGATGAGGTCGACGAACTCGGGGTGGGCGATGTGGCAGTGGTAGCACTCGAGGAAGTTGTCGACGACGTTCTTCCAGTTCGACCTGATGTCGTAGGTCAGCCGCTTGGCGTGGGTGAGCCGGTCGACGTCGGGCGCCCACGTGCGGATCTCGGCCAGCAGGTCGCCCGCCTGCTCGGCCAGCGGCTGGGCGGCCGGATCGAGGTTGACGTAAACGAAACCGCCGAACTCCTCGACGCGTACGCCGTCCAGGCAGATCTGCGACTTGTCGAACGTCTCCATCCGGTCGGCCCGGCGGGCGCCGCTCAGTTTGCCGGTCAGGTCGTAGACCCAGGCGTGGTACGGGCACACGATGTTGGCCACCCGCCCGGCGCCGGACAGCAGCTCGTGCGCCCGGTGCCGGCACACGTTGTAGAAGGCGCGCAGCTGCCCCTGCCGGTCGCGGACGACCACGATCGGCATCCCCGCGATCTCGGCGGCGACATAGCTGCCGGGGGCGGCGAGCTGTTCGTGGTGGCCGACCCATTGCCACGTACGGCGGAAAATGCCCGCGAGGTCGGCGGTGAGCCATTCCGGTTCGGTGTACGCGCGGGAGCGCAAGGAGAAGGAGCGGGCCGGATCGGGGTCATAGCCGGCCGCAACAGCTCGGACGTCCTCGGCGGAAGCCATCAGTCACGCTAGCCCGGCCTCCGCCGATCGTTCAAGATGTCCCGGTGGCGGTCGATTTCACGGATCACGCGTTCATCCAGGACCCGTACCCGGGGCTGGCCCGGCTGCGGGAGCAGGGGGCGGTGACGTGGCACGAGCCGACCGGGCAGTTCCTGGCGGCCAGCCACGCGGCGGCGTCGGCGGTGCTGCGCGACCGGCGGCTGGGGCGGTTCTGGGTCGACCGGGAGCCGGCCGAGGTCTACGAGCCGTTCAACCTGCTGCATCGCAACCAGATGATGGAGAACGAGCCGCCGGTCCACACCCGGCTGAGGTCGATCGTGGCTGGGGCGTTCGGGCGCGGGCACGTCGCCCGGCTGCGGCCCGCCGTCGCGGAAACGGCCAGTCAACTCGTACGGGGAACTGGGAAGGAATTTGACCTGCTGGCCGAAGTGGCGGAGCCCCTGGCCGTCACGGTGATCGCGGAATTGCTGGGCGTCCCGTCGCCGGACCGGGCGAAGTTGCGGCCGTGGTCGGCGGCCATCGTGCGGATGTACGAGGTGTCGCGGACCGCCGAGGTCGAGGCGGCCGCGCTCGAAGCGTGCCGGGAATTCGCGGACTACCTGCGGTGGCTGGCTTCGCAGCGTGCCGCCTCGCCCCGCGACGACCTGATCAGCCACCTGGTTCCGGTGCTGTCGGGCGACGAACTGGTCGCCACGGCGATCCTGCTGCTCAACGCGGGGCACGAGGCGTCGGTCAACGCGCTCGGCGGCGGCATGGTGGCGCTGCTGCGGCATCCGGCCGAGCTGGCCCGGGTGCGCGCCGATCCGTCGCTCGTCGCGCCGGCGGGCGAAGAGATGATCCGGTACGACTCACCGCTGCACATGTTCGTCCGGACCGCCGCCGCTGACGTGACCATTGCCGGCGTACGGATCCCGGCCGGCGCGAAGATCGCGGCGCTCCTCGGGGCGGCGAACCGGGACCCGGCCGTGTTCGCGTCCCCGGACAGCTTCGACGTCGGCCGGGACCCGAACCCGCACCTCGGATTCGGTGCGGGGCTGCACTTCTGCCTCGGGGCGCCGCTCGCCCGGATCGAACTGCAGGCCGGGTTGCGGGCCCTTCTCGAGTACGAGGTGGAGCTCGCGGCCGAGCCGGTGAACCGGCCCACGTTCGTGCTGCGCGGCTACCGCGAGGTGCGGCTCAGCCGGTCGTCACCGGGAGCGTCGCGAAGCCGCGCAGGGTGAGGCGGTCGCGGTACTCGGCGTCGCCGGTCAGGGCCAGCCGGGGCAGCATGGTCAGCAGCAGCGGGAAGGCGACCTGGGCCTCCAGCCGGGCCAGCGGGGCGCCCAGGCAGTAGTGGGCGCCGCCGCCGAACGACACCGGCTGGACGTTCGGGCGGTCCGGGTCGAAGCGGTGCGGGTCGTCGTAGCGGGCCGGGTCCCGGTTGGCCGCGCCCAGCATCATGGTGAGGCCGGCGCCGGCGGGCACGATCACGCCGTCCAGGTCGAGCGTCTCGGTGGCGAACCGCGACGTCAGCTGCACCGGTGAGTCGTACCGCAAAATTTCTTCGACGTAGGCCGGCGCGAGCTCGGCGTCGGCGCGCAGCCGCTCGGCCTCGGCCGGGCGCCGCAGCAGCAGATGCAGGCCGATGCCGAGCAGGTTGGCCGTGGTCTCGAAGCCGGCCACCAGCAGCAGAACCAGGTTGGCCAGCAGCTCCTCGCCGGTGAGCGTGCCGCTCTCGCCCTGGGCGACCAGCGCGCTGGTCAGGTCGTCCTTCGGCTCCCGCCGGCGCTCGGCGATGAGGCCGATGAAGTAGTTCTCGAGGTCGCGACCGGCCGCATCGGCCTGATCCATCTCGTCGACCGTGCTGATCGGCTCGAGCACCACGGTCAGGTCGGCGGCGCGCTGCCGGAACCAGGCGCGGTCACTCTCCGGCACGCCGAGCAGCGCGGTGATGACGGCGATCGGCAGCGGGTAGGCGAACGCGGTCATGAAGTCGGCGTGGGCGGGCATGGCTTTGATCAGCTCTTCGGCCTGGCCGGCGATGACCTCGCGCATGGCGGCAATGCGGCGCGGGGTGAAGGTGGCCGCGGCGGCCCGGCGGACGCGGGTGTGGTCGGGCGGGTTGGACTGCAGCATCGACAGCACGACGGAGGCGACGCCCCGGTTCTGCCGCCAGTCGGGCCAGAACTGGTCGTAGTCGCGGGCGTCGGCCAGGCGCAGGCCGGGGTCGCGCAGCAGCCGGTTCACGAGGGCGTGGGAGGTGACGTACCAGCGCTCGTCCGGAGCCAGGAACGCGGGCGCGTGGGCGCGGAGGACGTCGTAGGCCGGATACGGGTCGTGGCGACCCTCCGGAGTGAACAGGGATCCGAGCGCGGTCGCGAAGTCCATGCCGACCATCATCCCCAGCGCGTGCCACTCGTGGGGGCCCGGAAGCCGGCCGTTGGTGGGCGGGCCGCCGCCCCGCTGCCCGCCCACCCCGGCACGTGACCGCCGCCGCGCGCCTGGACCGGCGTTCCCCCGGCGGCGATCACCCCGGCCGGCCGGTCGCGACCCCGGTTCCCGTGGTGCCGGCGACCGGCTCATCATGAAGCTCGATGTGCCGCATCCACGCTATGAAGAGGGGCGGCCGCGGCGGAATCGTCCGACCCACCCCGCGCACCCCCTCGCGTTGGGGGTGCCTTTCCAGCCGATCCGCCTACCCGGCCGCTGGCACGTGGGCCGAGATGAAGGCCCAGGCCGCACTGTCCCGGTCGACCCGGTTGTAGATGCCCACCCACGACTGCGGGCGCTTGGCCAGGTCGGGACCCTGGCAGCTCACCCGGTCGGCCGCGCCCGAGGTGACGGACTGCAGTTCCAGTGCGCCATTACGCCGTACGAACATCGGGCCCCCGCTGTCCCCCGGCGACGAGCCACCGTGGACGGACGTCACGAAGGCCAGCCCCCGGTCGGGGAACAGGCACGGCCCGTTGTTGACCGCGGCCAGGCTGGTGACCCGCACCCGGCCGGTGTGCTGGGCGGGCGTGCCGCCGAAGCCGTACACGTCGGCGCTCGTGTCCGTCGACGCCGGCCGGGCCGCGATGCGCGCCGGGCTCACCGTCGTGACCGGCTCGGCCAGTTCGAGCAGCGCGACGTCGTTGGCCAGGCTCTGCTCGTCGTAGCCGCCCATGCGCCAGACGGCGGCCACCGCCCAGCGTTCGTCACCGGACGGCCGGACCACCACGTCCCGAGCCCGGTAGGGCCGGCCCGGGCGGCGGTCCAGGTTCGTACAGTGCTGAGCCGTGATCACCCAGCGCGGGGCGATCAAGGTGCCTGTGCAGGCGAGCCCGTCGTCGAGAAACCCGCGATCCGCCTCGACCCGCACCACAGCCGCCTCGCCACCGTCACCCACGGCCTGCGCGGCCTGCGACTTCACCAGCGCCGAGGCCTGCCCGGTCATGGCCCAGGCGACGAAGGCAGCCAGGCTCACCGAGGCGATACGCCCCCATTTGAGCCGTCTCACCACCCAGTCACCTCCGTAGCGGTCCGCCGCGACCCCCTCACGCTACGAACAAGGCGCCACCCCGGGCTATCCCCCGACCCCACCGGGCCCGCTATCCGATCCGCCTACCTCAAAAGTGGAACCCAGTCCCGCACAGCCCGAAAGTCCGTCGCCTCCGCTGCAGCAACGTGGCCGGGTGCGCCTCGGCCACCCACCACCGACCGTCGTGGGTGATCTCCTCGTCGAGCCGGCCGACCGGGCGGCCGCCGGCCCGGCGCAGCGGTCTTCCACTGCGGATCCCGGACGGGTGAGTGGTCCTCGTCCGGCCAGGCGACCAGCGGGAGTTTCGCCAGGCCGAGCCGCGGGGCGATCACCTCGTTGGCCTCGCTCATCCAGGTGGTGGCCCGGACCAGGCGGCATCCCAGGCCGAGCAGCCGTTCACCGTCCGCCGGATCGAGCCGCCGCTGCGTCGTCGCTGCCGCCTCGCGTGCCACGGTCCCGGAACGGACGCAGCGTTCCGTCCACATCGAGGAACAGCCGTGGCTCTGGCATCAGACGAACGTCACCGTGTCGTATCCCGGACAGTTGCGTTCTTTGTGCTCGGGACGGTGGCGCATCCACAGCACCACGTCGAGCACCCGGATCAGGCTGATCTCGGCGGGCAGGGCCGCGCGGTCCCTCAGCTCGCCCAGTTCCTTCCGCAAGACGCCGCCGTCGACGCTCAATGCGTTCTGGAGCTGCTTCCAAACAGCCTCGGGGCGGCCGAACTGGCACCAGAGAACCTGATCCCACACCGGGAGCAGCCGGGGCCGCTTGCGAGCAAGGATCTTGCCGGCGATGACTGCACCGACGCCTTTCTGCTCTTTCAGACGACGCCAGGCCAGATTCGCGGGCGAGTCGTCCTCGACTTCCTCGGCGGCCCGGCCCTCGCCCAGATCAACACCGATCGGCACCTGCCTGAGGAGGTCGGAGAGCTCCCGGCCGAGCGGTCCCTCGAGGATGTTGATCGAGACCTCCGGCGGCACCTGCACTCCCAGCATCTCCACGGCCACCAGATCGGTGGCGGTGATGACGTCGCGGATGTCGCCGCGGTCACCGCCGCCGCCGAGTCGCTCGAAGCGCCGCCCGGTGTAGGTGGTTCCCGTCTCAGCGAAATAGGCCTTGAGGAGGTCGGCGGTGTCGGGGTCGCGAACAATGGTGATCAAGTTGGTGGGCATCCGCGCATGCTAGGGCCGGACAGCCACCACCGTCCTCCACCGATCGTCTCGGTCATCCAGAGACCGACCACCGACGACAGAACGTTACGGCCCCGCCGCTGGAGATCAACGCCTGAGCCAGCTTGCCCGGCACTCGAGGTCGACAGGTTGGGCGGGGCCATCGGGCCCTCTCAGCCGCGCAGCAGGTGATCCTCGAAGATCGACCGGCGGGCCAGCACGTAGTCGGCGTCGGAGAGGTAGAGGCGGTGGTGCCCGTCGGCCAGGTGGGAGGCGAAGGCCTGGTTGCCGGCCGCGGCCTCGGCGCGCATGAGGTCGACCAGCGCGTGCAGGCGGGCCGCCACGGCGTCGATGAGCTCGGCTCGGCCGGTTGCCTCCAGCCCGTACGTGTCGCAGAACAGGCGTAGACGGGCCGCCTGGTCCGACGTGGCGCCGAAGCCGTCGGCGTTGGCCGGCGCGGTCAGCGGAACCCAGCGGTAGACCGCGTAGGCCACATCCCACAGGCGAGGGCCGGGGTGCGCGAAGTCGAAGTCGATCAGGCCGGTCACCCGGTTGCCAGTCAGGACGCAGTTGTGCGGAGCGAAGTCGCCATGACAAATGACCTCGACCGGTTCGCGGGCCGGCACCTGCCACCCGTCGAGCGGTGCCCGAGCCGCGAAGGACGCGGTCGCGTCGTGATAGGCGCGGAGCAACCCGGCCGCCGAGGTCAACGCTTCCAGCGACGCCGCCGCCGGCGTGGCGGGATAGTTCGACACGTCCCCGGCCAGGAACGACAAGTACTCGAACCCGTCGGCCGCCTCCGCCACAACACGAGGAACGCCGTCGAACCCGGCCTCCTCCAGATGCCGCAGAAGAGCATGCACGTTCCGCGACCACACCCCGGCCGGCCGCCGCACGACATCCCCGACGCGAACCACTTCGTTGATGCCGCCCGAAAGGATCTCCATCCACCCCACTCTATGAGTAGCCATCTCCCGGGACACATCGCGCCGGCAATGTCCGCAGCCGACCCGCCGCGGCGCGATCTGTCCCTCTGCGCCCTGCACCTCCGCGCCGTGCGCCTCTGCGCCTCGCCCCTCCGCGCCGTGCGCCTCTGCGTCTCGCCCCTCTGCGTCTCGCCCCTCCGCGTCTCGCCCCTCCGCGTCTCGCCCCTCCGCGTCTCGCCCCTCTGCGCCGTGCGCCTCGCCCTCTGCGCCTTGCCCCTCCGCGCCTCGCCCCTCCGCGCCGTGCGCCTCTGCGCCTCGCCCCTGTGCGCCTTGTCCTTCTGCGCGCCGCCGACGGCAACGCCCAGGCATCGTCCGCGTTACCGCGCAGCCAGCGGATGGCAGATCGCCGACAGTCCGGGCGACGGCCGCCGGACAGACTGGCGGGATGGGGCTGCCGCCGCTCGCGCTGGGGTTAGTGCTGTCGTCCGCGCTGTTGCACGCCTTGTGGAACGTTCTGCTCGCCGGTGCGCCCAAAGGGTTCGACGTGACCATCGCCAGCAACGCGCTCGGCTTCGTCGCGTGGACGCCGCTGGCCCTGTCGCGGTGGCAGGTGGACGACGCCGCCTGGGGCTACCTGGCGGTCTCGGCGTGCTTCTCGGTCACCTATTTCCTGCTGCTCAACGTCGCCTACGCCCGCGCCCCCGTGCACGCGGCCTACCCGATCGCCCGCGGCCTCGCCCCCGTGCTGGTGCTGCTCGTGACCCTGCCCGCCGTCGGCTTCCAGCCCTGGTCCGGGCTCGGCATCCTGATCATCAGCGGCGGCATCTTCCTGACCGCCTCGGGCGCAAACCGCCGCTCGATCCTGGCCGCAGCGCCGGTCGCGGTCTCACTAACCTGCTACACGTACGTGGCCTCGCTGGGCCTGCAGCACGCCGACCCGGCCACGTACTTCTGGCTGACGATGGCGCCCCTGGTGACCATCACGTCCTTGGCCCGCCCCCGCGCGATCAGGACCGAGTTCCGTCCCACGACCTTGATCATCGGCTTAGGTTCGTTCGCCGCCCACGGTCTCACCCTGGCCGCCCTGTCCCTGGTCACCACGGCCGACGTGCCGGCCGTCGCCGCCCTGCGCGAGACCGGCATCCTCTTCGTCATCGCGATGACCGCATTCTCCGCCCAGAAACCAACGAAAGCCGCCGCACTAGGCGCCACCCTGATCTTCACCGGCGTGACGGTCCTAGCCATCACCTGAACGTCGGGCAGTCAGGTCAGGACAGGGAAGACGGGATCCGTTGTGCGTCCCGTGGCGGCCTCGATGAAGGCGACGGGATCCGCGACCTCGGTCAGCACGGCCGTGGTCAAGGCCAGGCCGTCCGCCGGCACCGAGGGTGGGAGTTCCAGAGCGCGCTGCAGGTCGAGCATGTGGACGGTGGCCTCGAGGATGCCGATGCTCAAGGCCTCGTCGAGGTGCAGGTTCGCCATGCCCAAGTAGTTGACGACCACGTTTCCGAGGTCGTGGGCCGCGCTCAGCGCCCGCGGGCCCACCTCGGTGTACGACGCGATCATCTCCGCCGTCGTGTACTTGCCGGCGTCGGCCACCGCCTTGTCGGCGGTCGTCTGCCGTGAAAGGTTCGCGGCGCCGTCGGGCAAGTTGAAGTCCCGGAGCAGCGCCGCCGCGGACGCGTGCGTCGGCGGCGTGTCACGTTCCTGGGTGACGATGTAGCTCAGCCAGCGCGGCCAGGCCGAAGCATGAGCGAACAACGCCCGCACATCCCACGGCGCGAGCCTGGTCGAAGCCGCCCACTGCTCGGCGGTGAGCGCCTCACCTTGAGCCGCCCACGCCTGCCACAGCGACCCCAGCGTCTCAACCCGGCTCATGACGACCGACCTCCCCGAAATCGCCCCAACGCGAGCCCCGCACAAGGCCTCACGCCGACGACCCACCATACGATGAGATCAACCGACGCGATTCCCTCGGGAGACCGAGCCGACGCACGCCCACGCCAACCACCAAAACGGCGACACCGACACAATTCCGCCGCTAGGCCGGACCAACGACACCCCGACGCCAACTGCCGAGCGGCGACACCGACCGGCGCGATTGCGCCGGGAAGGCCGCGATTGCGCCGGGAAGACCCAGCCAACGCCCGCCCGCGCTAACCAACAAGCGGCGACACCGACCGGCGCGATCCCGCCCGGGAAGACCCAGCCAACGCCCGCCCGCGCTAACCACGAGCGGCGACGCCGACCGTTGCGATCCCGCCGGAAGTCCGTGCCGCCCACCGCATAGCCGGACCGGATCGCTCCGGGCTACTCGGTTCGGCAACGCGCCCGGGCAACCACGCTGGGCCAACCACTCCGAGCGGCCCGGGTCCGTCCCGCGCCCGGGCGACCACGACACGGCGGCGCTGGCCAAGTCGGCCGCGTCTGATAGCCGGGTGGTGGCGTGCCGGCCCGGGTCAGGATGCGTGGACGCCGGCCACGGCGATCAGGCCGTCGGCGAAGGTGCGGCGCCAGTTCACGTAGTCGTGGCCGCCCGAGTATTCGGCGTAGGCGACCGAGTAGCCCTTGTCGCGCAGGGCGTCGCGCATCGCTCGGTTGACGTCGATCTGGGTCGGGCCGTCGCCGTCGAGCGGCTTGGTTTCGAGGATGCCGACGTCCAAGTAGAAGCGGACGTCGGCCAAAGGCTGGCGC
The DNA here is from genome assembly GCF_026626335.1 of Paractinoplanes pyxinae. Taxonomy (GTDB): domain Bacteria; phylum Actinomycetota; class Actinomycetes; order Mycobacteriales; family Micromonosporaceae; genus Actinoplanes; species Actinoplanes pyxinae. Next base: position 213,730 of record NZ_JAPNTZ010000015.1, read on the forward strand.
GCCACCTGCCGGGCCAGGCCGCCCGGGTTCTCGCTCGGCCACCAGAAGCTGCCGGACTGGCTGATCACCGCGCCGAAGCTGTCCGGGGAGCTCAGGGCAATGCCGGCCGCGGCCAGGCCGCCGCGGGAACAGCCGGCTATCACGTTGGCGCGGCCGTCGGCGCCCGCGCCCAGTTCGGTGCGGGCCCACGGCAGCAGTGTGTGGGTGATGAAGCGGGCGTGCTCGGAGCCGGGCGTCAGGTCGGCGTCGCGGGTGGCGCCGTAGTTGCTGACGAACAGCGCCACCACCGGCGCTATCTCGCCCGCCGCGATCAAGTTGTCGAGGATGGTCGGGATGCGCTGGGCGGTCCGCGAGATCCAGCCGTCGAAGACGACCAGCACCGGCAGCCCCTCGGTGGGGACGCCGGCCGGACGGTAAACAGCCACCGGCGGGGACAGCGGCGCGTCGACGATCGTGCCCGACGGCACGCCGGGGCGCGGCTCGACCCAGGGCTCGGCGGGGGCGTCGGGCAGCGTGAGCAGCGAGACCCAGGCATCGGGGTCGTCCGGGTCGCCGGGCTCGCCCGGGAAGAAGTAGCGGTCGGGGTTGGCGGCGTCGATGTGGCTCTTGCCCTGCCCGTCGTCGCGGGTGGGGAGGGCCTTCTCGTCGTCGTGCGCGATGCAGTAGACCGTGCGCAGGTCGGCGGGCAGCACTCGCGTCGCGTACCAGAGGTCGGTGCCGGCAATGCGCTCGAGCGGGACGTCGAGCCCCCACCACACCTTGGTGCTGCGCGCCTCGCCCCGCCACAGAAAAGTGACCAGGCGCGAGCCGTCACGCCACGGCTCGACCAGCGGGGTGCCCGACGCCGTGACCCTCGACCAGAAGTCGTCGAGCGCATCGAGATCTTCGAGCAACGCGGCGATCTGCGGACTCTGCACGGCGGCACTCCCGATAGGCGGAGGGTGAGCAATCCGCCACCGAGAGTTTCAATCGGATCTTTCGATGTCAAGGAAACGATCTATCTCGCGTACGCGGACAGGCCCGCCAGCAGCGCGCCGAGCCCGGCCTTGGCGTCGGCGAACAACATCGCCGTACGCGGGTCGGCGTACAGCTCGTTGTCGATGCCCGCGTACCCGTGCCCGAGCGACCGCTTGATCACGATGACGCTCTTGGCCCGGTCGACGTCGAGGATCGGCATGCCCGACACCGGGTTGCCCGGTCGCCGCGCTGCCGGGTTGGTCACGTCGTTCGCCCCGATGACCAGCGCCACGTCCGTGCGCGGGAAACCGGGGTTGCTCTCTTCGAGGTCGGCCAGCTGCTCGTAGGGCGCGTTGGCCTCGGCGAGCAGCACGTTCATGTGCCCCGGCATGCGGCCGGCCACCGGATGGATCGCGTAGGACACCTCGACGCCCCGCTCGGTCAGCGCCTGCGCCAGCGCCACGGCCTCGTGCTGAGCCTGCGCGGCGGCGAGGCCGTAGCCGGGAACGATGACAACCCTTCCCGCGTACGCCAGTTGGATCGCGGCGTCGTCGGCGGTGATCTCGCGGACGGACGACGAGCCCGCCCCGGCCGCTACCGCGATCGCGTCGCCCGTGCCGTAGCCACCCGCGATGATCGCACCGATCGGCCGGTTCATGGCGTCGGCCATCAGCTTGGTCAGGATCGCCCCGGCCGCGCCGACCAGCGCCCCCGCGATGATCAGCGGCGTGCTCTCGAGCACGAAACCGGCCATCGCCACCGCCGTGCCGGTGCACGCGTTGAGCAGCGAGATCACGACCGGCATGTCGGCCCCGCCGATCGGCAGCGTGAGCAGCACCCCGGCCGCCAGCGCGGCCGCGGCCGCACCCCACAGCGCGGGCGCTCCGCCGTCGAAGCCGACGACCAGCACCGCCGTCACCACCGCCACGACGGCCAGCCCGATCGAGATCAGCCGCCCGTACGGCACGATGATCGGCCGACCCGGCACCCGCCCGGCCAGCTTGCCCGAGGCGATCAGCGACCCACTGAACGTGAGCGCGCCGATCAGCACGTCGAGCACGCCGGTCACCTCGGCCTGGGTCGTGGCCGGGTGCTCGCCGAGCGCGATCAGCGCCGCCGCACCGCCGCCGACCGCGTTGAACAGCGACACCAGTTGGGGCATGGCCGTCATCCGGACCACCCGCGCGGCGACCAGGCCGGCCACCGCCCCGGCGGCCGAGCCCAGCCCGAGCGCCCAGGCCGCGTACGCGTTGATCCGCCCGCCGTCGATCAGCACGGCCACCGTCGTCAGGATCGCCACGCCCATGCCGGCCGCCGAGACCTGGTTGCCCCGCCGGGCCGTGGCGGGAGCATTCATCAGGTGCAGCCCGACAACGAACGCCGTGGCGCAGGCTAGATAGATCAGGTGGACAATCGTGTCGAAGGCGCTCACGACCGGCTCCGGAACATGGCCAGCATGCGGTCGGTGACCACGTAGCCGCCGGCCACGTTCATGGCGGCGAAGAAGGCGGCCACGGCCAGCAGCGCATAGCCGGCCGGGGTGGAGATGGTGGCGGCCAGCAGCATGACGCCGACCAGCACGACGCCGTGGATGGCGTTGGCCCCCGACATCAGCGGCGTGTGCAGGGTGGCCGGCACCTTGCTGATCACCTCGAAGCCGACGAGCAGGCCGAGCGTGAAGACGGTCAGGTCGGCCAGCAGCAGCGGGCTCATCGGCTCTCCTTCGCTTTCGGACGGTCACGCAGCCGGGGGTGCACGACGTCGCCGCCGTGGGTCAGCAGCACCGCCGCCATCACCTCGTCGGCGCTGTCACTGATAAGACGCCCCTCGGGCATCAGGCTGCTTACGAGGGCGACGACGTTTCTCGCGTACGCCGTGGAAGCCGCCACGGGGACGGTCGAGGCCAGGTTCGGCGCCCCGATCACGGTGACGCCGTGCTCGGTCACCGCCCGCGTGTCGTCCGAGGCGCCGGCCACGTTGCCGCCCAGGTCGATCACCACCGAGCCCGGTTTCAGGGCGGCCAGGGCTTCCTCCGACACCAGAAGCGGCGAACGGCCGCCCGGCACCTTGGCCGTCGTGATGACCACGTCGAACCGGGGCACGGCAGAGGTCAGCGCCGCTAGTTGCCGAGCGGCCTCGTCCTCGGCGAGCTGCCGCGCGTACCCGTCCTCGGTGTTCTGGCCCTCCCCCAGCTCGAGCACCGCGGCCCCGGTCGACGCGATGTCGGCCCGGGCGGCCTCGCGGACGTCGTACCCGGTGACCAGCGCGCCCAGCCGCCGGGCGGTGGCGATCGCCTGCAGACCGGCGACACCGGCGCCCAGCACGAGCACTTGCGCGGGCCGCGACGTGCCGGCCGCCGTGACCAGCATGGGAAAGAACCCGCCGTACGCCTCGGCCGCCAGCAGCGCCGCCTTGTAGCCGGCCACATTGGCCTGCGAGGTGAGCGCGTCCATCGGCTGGGCCCGGCTCAGCGTGCGCGGCAGCAGGTCGAGGCTGATCGCCGTGACGCCCTGGCCGGCCAGCATCTCGGCCAGGGCCGGATCGCCGAGCGGGTCGAGCAGCCCGATCAGGATCCGCCCGGCCGGGAGCGCGGCCAGGTCGTCGGGCGGCCGCACGACCACGAGCACGTCGCTCTCGTCGTACACCTGCTGTCTCGGCCCGATCTCGGCGCCCGCCTCGGCGTACGCGTCGTCGCCGAACCAGGCCGTACGCCCCGCACCCGCCTCGACCAGCACCCGGAACTCACCGCCGCGGCGCAGGCGCCCCACGCCGTCCGGGGTCAGCGCCACGCGACGTTCGCGGCCGGCCGTCTCGCGCAGGACTCCCACTGTCGTCATCGACATATCGAAGCCCTATCACTTCGCGCTCGGCCGGGCCACCCGCCTACCGCTAGGGTCGTTCCATGGCTGAGCGGATCGGCGACCGTATGTGGTCGCTGCAGGGCGAGAAGGTCACCCTTCCGGTCGAGATCACGTCGGCCCGGTTGACCGCCGCGGTGTTCACGACGCGCACCAAGGACGCCGCTTCGGTGCTGGCCGGCACCCCGCTGCGGCCGTTCTCGCTGTTCGGCCGGGCCTTCAGCATGATCATGTGCATCCACTACGACGAGTTCGCCCTCAAGTCGTACGACGAGGTCGGGGTGGGCGTACTCGTGCGGGGACCCGCCGGCCCGCCCGGCCTGCATCTGGTCGACCTGCCGGTGACGGGCGCGTTCACCCGCGAGGCGGGCCAGGACTTCTGGGGCCTGCCCAAGTGGCTGATGGATGCCGAGCTGCGCTTCTCGAAGATGGAGACCGACGTCGTCGTCCGTGACCGGGCCACCGAGGTCATGCGGGCGTCGTTCCGGCACGGCCGTCTGCGGCTGCCGTTCGCCGTGCAGGCGGCGTTGCCGGCCCTGTCCTATCTCGACCACGGCGCCCAGGCGGGCAAGTTGCTGCGTGGCCAGGTGCCGATGCAGCTGTCGGGCGCGCGTCTGGGCCGCGGCGCTTTCCGCGTACGCCTGACCGGTGACCATCCGATGGCCGAGCGCATGCGGGCTTTGGGCATGACCCGCAAGCCTTTCCTGACCGTCCACGCCGATCGCCTCCACGGTCCGCTCGACGAGTTCACCGAGGTCGGCTCAGCCCGCCAGCGCGTCGAAGGCTGAGGTCGCCGCCTCGTCGAGCTCGATGCCGGCCACGGCGACGTTGTCGGCCAGATGCCCGAGGTCGCGGGTGCCCGGAATCAGCAGTGTGACCGGACTGTGCCCGAGCAGCCAGGCCAGCCCCGCCTGCGCCGCGGTGATGCCGAGGCGGCGGGCGTGCTCGATGACCACCGGATGATCGGTGACGCTGGGCAGGCCCTCGAAGGCCGACCCGAGCGGGAAGTACGGCACCCAGGCGATGCCCCGCGCGGCGCACTCGGCCAGCAGGTCTTCGTGGTCGCGGGTGAGCACGTTGTACAGGTTCTGCACGCAGACTATGCCGGCCGGGAGCGCCTGCCGCAGCTGATCGAGGCTGACGTGGCTGAGGCCGATACCGCCGATCTTGCCCTCGTCCCGCAGCGCGATCAGCTCGGCGAGCTGGCTGTCGAGGTCGACGATCTGATCACCGGCGGCAATGATGCCGGGCGGCTGGTCGGCCCGGCGCAGGTTCACCACAGCGAGGTGCTCGACGTCGAGCGTACGCAAATTGGCCTCGACCGACGCCCGGAGCTCGGCCGGCTTCTGGGCGGTGACCAGCCGCTCGACCGGATGCGTCACCGCGCCGACCTTGGTGGCGATGCGCAACCCCTCGCCGTACGGATGCAGAGCCTGCCGGATCAGGGTGTTCACCGTGCCCGGGCCGTAGAACTGGGCCGTGTCGAGATGGTCGACGCCGAGCTCGACCGCCCGCCGCAGGATCTTGACGGCGTCCCCCGGGTCGGCGTGTTCCAGCTGCATGGCGCCGAAGCCGACGCGCAGCACGTCGTGGTCGCCGAGCTTTCCGAACCTGGTCATGGCACCACCTATGATGGACGCAAGCGGAGCCGATTCCGCTTGGCACGATCCGACGTTAGCAGAAGCGGAATCGATTCCGCTTCCCCCTCAGGACGGTGATCCCGGTTCCCGGTCGACGCAGCGACGCCCAGCGCAACCGCCGCCGCATCCTCGAGGCGGCCGCCCAGGCCTTCACCACGGGCACCGAGCCGGTGAAGATGGAGATCATCGCCGTGCGGGCCGGCGTCGGGGTGGGCACGCTTTACCGCAACTTCCCGTCGCGCGAGGCCCTGGTCGAAGAGGTATACCGCAGCGAGCTGACCCGCCTGTCGGACCTGGCTCCGGAACTGCTGGCCGAGCTTTCCCCGCCCGAGGCGCTGCGCGAGTGGATGCGCCGCTACCAAGATTTCGTGGCGACCAAGCACGGCATGGCCGAGGCCCTTCGGGCCGCCATAGCCAGCGGCGCGATCACTTCCGGTCACACCCGCGAACAGCTGAACGAGGCGATCGCCGCTTTCCTGGCGGCCGGCCGCGCCGACGGCACCCTGCGCGCCGACGTCGAGCCGGCCGACGTCTCGGCGACCATGGCCGGCATCATGCTTGCCGCCACCGACGTCGACCAGGCCACCCGCATGCTCCAGCTCCTCGTCGACGCCCTGCTCCCCCGCGTCCACGCCTGACGCGGGCTCAGCGCAGGTTGCCCACCATGTCGCGGAGGACCGCCGCCAGCGCGTCAGCATGCTGGTCGATATCGGCTTCGGACTGCACCGGGACACCGAGATCGACGATTGCGAAGAGCCGGGCGCTCTTGCTGAAGGTCATCGCCTCCACCACCGCGGAGCCGTCGGCCGTGACCGTCGCCGGCCCATCGAGGCCGGTCAGGTCGGCGACCGTCAGGCCCTTCGCCTCTTTGTCGGCCCGGTTGGACGCGAAGACCTCAGCCGACTGACGGGCCTGGGCCGGATCACGGTCGATCTGCAGTCGAGTGCTGACCACGAGAGCATCGTCGAGCCGATAGCTGCACATCACCCCGAGTAGCGCCGCGTCGTCCATCCTCCGGGCCGGCCGGTCCACCGGTTCGGTCGCTGCGAACTCCGCGGCCGTCAACGGCGGGCAGTCCACCGCCAGGTCTTTCCACGCGGCCGGCTCGGTGACGGCAGCCGCGGGGCTGGCAGCCGTCGCGGTCGGCTCGATGACGGCCGGGGCGGCGGTAGCCTTCGCCCGGTCCTCACCGGCGCAGCCGCCGGCCACGGTGAGAGCGAGCGCCGCGACAGCGATCGGACCGGAACGCACTCTCATCGACATCCTCCGCTCGCTACGAGATGCCGACGAGGATCGCACAATCGGCGCTTTCGGGTGGGACGGCGATCTACCGTCGACCGGGTGACCGTTTTCAGTCGCCGGTGGTGGATTCCGGGTGTCGTAGCCGTGCTAGTTGCGGGAGCGGCGCTCATGGTGCTGATCAACAGGTCCGGGATCGCCCGGGAGGATCAGCTGCGCGAGCGCGTACTGGCAAGGTCTTGACGCGTACGGTGAAACGGTGATGGCCATTTCGCTCATGCTCGGGGTGCCGGACGCGGCGGCGGCCTCGGAATGGTATCGGCGCGCGCTGGGCGCGGTCGAGTTGTGGAACCTCGGTTCGGTGATCGGGCTGGAGATCGAGGGGGCACCCTTCTTTCTGGCCGAGCCGGCCAACAACGGGTGGGCGGCGCCGGTAGCGCTGGGCAGCACGACGGTCCGGGTCGAGGTGTTCGTCGACGACCCGGACGGCTTCGTCGCGCGGGCCGCGGCGGCGGGCGCGGACAACCATGATCCGGTGCGAGACCACGCCATGCCTTGGGGTCCGCATCGGCAGGGCGGATTCTTCGATCCGTTCGGGCACCTGTGGCTCGTCGGGGACGCGTCGCCGCTGCAGCGTCACTCGTAGGCGGTGTGACGGCGCGACCGGTCAGGCGATCCGGCCGGCTGGGGGCATGATCCGGTTGTGGATCTGCTGGAGCACTTGGACCGGGCGGTGGGCGACGATGCCGCTGTGGCGCGGAAGACAACCGCGCGCGGCCGACAGATCGCGGGAGCTGCCGGTGGCGTGCTCGCGGTGCTGGGCTTGGTGGCAGGGCTGAAGCTGCCGTCACAAACAGGTCCGCCGGCCGCGATGCGGCCGATCACGGCGCCGTCGTGCTCACTCGATCCGGCGGCAGGCGACGGCATCGAGGTGGTCATTTCCCTGTACGCCGATACGACCGAACGGCAGCGGTCGGCGCTCACGTCGGCGCTCGCCGCCGATACACGTGTGGACTCCGTGATGGTCGAGAGCGGCACTTACGCGTACGAGGAAGGTCGCGAGCCGCGGGCGGAGAGCGCGGAGCTCGGGGCACTGCCGGACTCCTACCGGCTCCGGCTGATCGACGCGTCCGGGTTTCGCGCCTTCCGCTCGGAGTACGCCGCGATGGACGGCGTGCAGGAAGTCATCGGCCGCGGCTGTCCGTAGGGCACGGGAGGCGTGCACCCCCTCTGGAGAGGGAGGCGCATCCCCGCTTGGCGGGATCCGTCGCAGCGGTCCGGCGATGACGCTCAAGCAATGACCACTTCGAGCGGAACTCGCGCAACCTCGAGCAACATTCGCGCGTCGTCGAACGAAACTCGCGCGTCATCGACCAGCACTCGTTCAACAACGGGCGGAACTCGCGCAACCTCGAGCAACGTTCGCGCGTCGTCGAACGAAACTCGCGCGTCATCGACCAGCACACATTCATCGGTGGACGGAAAACGGACAACATCGAGCAGGACCCGCGCAACCTCGAGCAGGACTCCGCCGCCGGGGAGCGGCGCTGCGGCGGGAACCGGCCGCGTTCTTACGTACGCGTTGATTGCCTGGGCTCTGTGTTACGGCGGTCTGCGAGTGTTCTGGGCGGCTGGTGGAGCGCCGTCGTTCGAGCCGTTCGGCTGGGACCTCGTGGGCTTCACCGGCTGGTGGTCGGTTCCGTTGTGCGCTGCGGCGGGCGTGCTGGGCGTCGCGTTGCAGCGGATGCGGACCTGGCAGCCGGTGCTGGCCGTGGCCGCCTGGGGCGTGGCCGCGTCGCTCGTCGCCGCAGCGGCGATCCTGTTGCCGGAGCTGGTGGGGTTCCTGCTGTTCAGCTATGGGCCGTACTTCGAACCGCTCGCCTTCGCGAGCCGGCTGGCCTGTGCGAGCGGGGCGGTCCTGCTCGGACTGGCCACGGCCGCCTACCAGCGTCGAACCCGGGGCGACTGCCCGTCGTGCTGCCGGACCGGAGTGGCCGGGCGGCACCGTGACGCGCCGGCTCGGTGGGCGCGTTGGGCCGCGTACACGGCCGTGGCCGGACTGGTCGCGCGCTTCACCGCCCAGGTCGTCGTGGGGTTCGACGGGCTCGTTCAGGACCCGTCGATCGTCGGGCTGGAGGTCGGCATGGTGCTGGCCGGCGGGTTGTTGCCGCTGGCGCTGGTGCACGGCTGGGGGCGCGTTTGGCCGAAGTGGGTGCCTCTGCTCGCCGGCCGCACGATCCCCCGCCACCTGCTGCTGATTCCCGGCTTCGGGCTGGGCGCAGGGCTCGTCGCCTACTTCGGGATGGGGCTGCTGCAGGTGGCATCGGGCTCGGAAAGCGAGTTCTCCGACGCCTTCCTGATCTCGGCGATGTCCGCGTACGTCGTCTGGGGTCTGGGTTTGCTCGCCGCGTCCACCGACTATCACCTGCGGACGCGGCGAGTATGCGCTAACTGCGGACGGTCATGAGCGTTGCCCGAACCAGCGGGCGAGGTGGGCGTCCAGTTCTCGCTGGTCGTCGCCGATCCAGGCGATGTGGCCGTCGGGGCGCACCAGGACGGCCGATGCGTCCAGGGCTGCGGAGGGATCGCCGAGGTGGTCGACACGGTCGGCCCAGCCCTCGACGGTGAGGCGGCCGGTGCGATCGAGCAGCAGGCCGCGGCCACGGTGGAGCAGTTCGAACACACTGCCTTGCTTCACCCGCACGTCGGGCAGTCGCCGTCCGAGCAGGTCGGGGCCGTCGCCGAAGTCATAGCGAATGCCGGTGGCGGTGGTCTTCTCGATCAGACGGCGGTTGACGTCGTCGAAATCCATCAACTCGGTGACCAGCCGGCGCAAGGCTTGCGCGCCCGCTTCGGTGGACGACAACTCCATCTGCGCGCGGGTGTAGTCGAGCACGTCCTCGGCCACCGGGCGACGTTCGGCTTCGTACGTGTCGAGCAGTGTTTCCGGGGCCCGGCGTCTAACCGTCGCGGCCAGCTTCCAGCCCAGGTTGACCGCGTCCTGCAGGCCCAGGTTGAGCCCCTGGCCGCCGGTGGGCGGATGGATATGGGCGGCATCGCCGGCGAGCATCACCCGCCCGACCCGGTAGCGCTCAGCCACCCGCGTGGCGTCGCCGAAGCACGACATCCAGCGCGGCGAGTGCACGCCGAAGTCCGTTCCTGCACGAACGCGCAACTGCCGACGGAAGTCGTCGATGGTCGGCGCTTCCGTTCGCTCAGTGGCAGGAACGATGACGCGATAGACACCGGGACCGACCGGCCGGATGCTCAGGCGCTGGTCAGCCAGCTCGCCGGTGGGCGGCTCGCTCACTTCCATCTCACCCATGAGCGTCCAGTTGCGCGACGGCTCGCCGGAGAAGCCGATATTGAGCGTTTTCCGCACGATGCTGCGCGCTCCGTCACAACCGATCAGAAAACGCGCACGCAATCGCTCACCACCGACCAGTTCGACAGTCACCCCGCCGACGTCATGCTCGATGTCGAGCGATTCACCGGTCGCGCTGTCGTCGCGCTCGAAGCCAGCCGATTCGACAGTCGCACCTTCGCTGTAACCCTCGGACCCGAGCGATGCAACTGTCGCGCCGTCGCCGCAGCCCTCCGAGCCGGACGATGCAACCGACGCGCCGTCGCCGGAGCCTCCGGAGTTGCGCGGTTCAAGAGTCGCGCTGTTGTGTTGGTTAAAGGTGGCCACTGCGCTGCCGTGGCGGATTTCGGCGCCTAGTTTGGTCGCGTGTTGTTCCAGCAGTTGGACTAGGACTGGCTGCGGGATGCCGAGCAGGAACGCGTACGGGGAGTCCAGGTCCGCGAGTGCGGGTTTGGGGATGCCGGCGAAGTAGGCGCCGGCGGGACGCTTTCGGCCGTGGGTGAGCAGGCGGTCGAGCAGGCCGCGCATGGCCATCAGCTCGAGAGTGCGGGTGTGCAGGCCGACTATGCGCGCGTGGGAGACGGGCTCGGTTTCCTTCTCGAGCACCAGAACTCGTACGTCGTGCAGGCGCAACTCGGCCGCCAGCATCAAGCCGGTCGGGCCGCCGCCGGCGATGATCACGTCAAACAAAGGTGTTGCCTCTCGGGAGTGCCTCGGCGCTCCCGGCGACACCTACGTCAATCGCCGACCGTGACAAGAACAGGGAGCACCCACTTCGAAACTGCGTTCATGGGTCTCACCTCCTGGGTCGGTGTCGCGGTCAGCTGCAACGTACAAGACCGAGCCGTGCAGAGCAACGAACCCCCGACGCCGCTGGCTGGAACGTCGCTGCCGGGCTGACGATCGTCACCGCTGCGCTCCCGTCACGACAGCGTCAATGGCAACGGCAGCCGCAGCCGCAGCCGCAGCAACAGTCACAGCGGTGTGCCAGCGCCAACGCTGCGACAGCGCCAGCGACAGCGCCAGCGACAGCGCCAGCGACAGCGCCAGCGACAGCGCCAGCGACCGCGCCAGCGACCGCGCCAGCGGCCACGGCTGCGCCAGCGACCGCGCCAGCGGCCACGGCTGCGCCAGCAGCTGCGGCAGCGGCAGCGGCTGTGCCAGCGGCCACGGCAACGGCTGCGTCAGCAGCTGCGACGGCGGCAGCGGCTGTGCCAGCAGCACAGTGCGGCAGCGGCGGCTCCGCGGCAACGGCAACGGTTATGCCAGCGGCTGCGGCTGCGGCTGCGACAGCGGCTGTGCCAGCGGCCACGGCAACGGCTGCGCCAGCAGCTGCGACAGCGGCAGCGGCCTTGACTGCGGCAGCGGCTGCTGCTGCGGCGGCGGGCGATGGGGCAACGACAGGCGGAGGTAACAGGCAAGTTTCGGAACGGATAACAAGACTTTTCGATAATCGCGCCAAAGTTATGGACCTGCGTGCAGAAGTCCGCCTACCGTGCTGGCATCGATCCCTGTCGAAGCCTGGACGGTCCGATGAAGACACGAATCGCGCTGCTCGCCGTCACTACTCTTGCGGGACTTCTGCCCGCCTTCCCCGCCGCCGCGGCTGCTGCTCCTCCCCCGCAGGAGCCCGGCATCACCCTTCGCACGTACGACCTTCAGGTCTCGCGCGACTCGCTCTGCACGCTCAAGCCCGGTCAGACGCCTAACGTCGACAAGAAGCTCTCGACGATCAACTGGACTACCGCGGGCGACTTCGGCCTCGAGGACCGCTTCCAGTCCGAGGTGCTCGGCAACATCACCGTCACCACCGCCGGCACGTACGGCTTCCGGCTCACCAGCGACGACGGCTCCCGGCTGCGGATCGACAACGCGACCGTCATCGACCACGACGGAGCCCACGGCGCCACCGCCAAGGAAGGCTCGGTCAGCCTCACCACCGGCTACCACGCGCTGAACATCGACTACTTCGAACGCGACGGCGGTCAGCAGCTCACCCTCGAGTGGAAGCCGCCGGGTGCCACCGCGTTCACCGTGGTTCCGGCCAGCGCGCTCAGCACCGACGCCGGAGTCGTGCGGGTGACGGCGCCCGGCCGCAAGGAGTGCGAGACCGCCGGCGACAGCCCGGGCGACGGCCTGCCGCTGACCAGCGTGCACCCCGGCTACACGCTGACCAACCTGCGCCCGTCCGGGTTCAACCCGCAGGTCAGCGCCATGGACTGGTTCCCCGACGGCCGGCTCGCCATCGCCACCTGGGGTGGCAGCGACACGGTGGCCGGCGAGGTGTACGTGCTCAGCGGGGTCACCGGCAACACCTCGCCGAGCCAGGTCACGTACAAGAAAATCGCCACCGGCCTGCGCGAGCCGATGGGCCTCAAGATCGTCGACGGCAAGATCTACGTGTCGCAGAAGCACGAGCTGACCGAGCTCAACGACACCAACGGCGACGGCACCATCGACCAGTACCGGCGGGTCGCGACCTGGCCCTTCGACGGCAACTTTCACGAGTTCGCGTTCGGGCTGCTCTATCAGGACGGGTTCTTCTATCTGAACCTGTCCGTCTCGATCAACCTGGGCGGCGCGACCACCGACCCGCAGGGCTCACCCAACCGCGGCACCACGCTGAAGATCAACCGTACGACCGGGGCGGTGCAGTACGTCGCGGGCGGCCTGCGCACCCCGAACGGCCTCACGTTCGGGCCCGACGGTGACGTCTTCGTGTTGGACAACCAAGGTGGTTGGTTGCCGGCGTCGAAGTTGGTGCAGGTCAAGCAGGACCGTTTCTTCGGCCACTTCACCAACCCGGACGGCCCGTTCGACCAGCAGCCGGTCACCCAGCCCGTGCTGTGGCTGCCGCAGAACGAGATCGCCAACTCGCCGAGCACGCCGCTGATGCTCACCTCCGGCCCGTACTCCGGTCAGATGTTGTTCGGTGACGTCACTTACGGCGGTCTGCAACGCGCGTACCTGGAAAAGGTCAACGGCCAGTACCAGGGAGCGGTCTTCCGGCTCACGCAGGGCCTCGAGATGGGCGTGCTGCGACTGAACCAGGGGCCGGACGGGGCGCTCTACGTGGGCGGGCTCGGCGCGGGTGGCAACTGGGGGCAGGAAGGCAAATTGACGTACGGGCTGCAGAAGCTCACGCCGAACTCGGCGAGCGTCTTCGACATCAAGGCCATGCGGGCCATCGCCGGCGGGTTCGAATTTGAGTACACGCAGCCGGTCTCGGACGCGACCGCCGCTAACCTGGCCACCCGCTACAAGGCCAAGCAGTGGCGCTACGTCTCGACGCCCGACTACGGCGGCCCGAAGGTCGACGAGGAGACGCTGGCCGTGTCGTCGGCCACCCTGTCGGCCGACAAGCTCAAGGTCACGCTGAAGCTGGCCGGGCTCAAGCCGGGCCGGGTCGTGCACGTCCGCTCGCCGCGCCCGTTCACCTCGGCCTCGAACGCGTCGCTGTGGAGCACCGAGGCCTGGTACACGCTGAACAGCCTGGTCGACGGCACGATCCTGAAGTCCGACCGGGTCGAGGCGGAGTTCTCCGGGCTCAGCCCGGGCGCCTCGGTCGCCAACGACCACACCGGCTACACGGGCAACGGATTCTCGGCCGGGCACAGCGCGGTCGGTGCGGCCACCACCTTCACCGTCAACGTGCAGACAGCCGGCGCGTACCCGATCGCGTTGCGCTACAGCAACGGTCCGAACCCGTCGGCCGGCGCCAAAACCATCAGCCTGTACGTCAACGGGGTCAAGGTGAAACAGGTGAGCCTGGCCGACACCGGCAACTGGGACACCTGGGCCACGCTGAACGACACGGCGACCCTGCGAGCCGGCGGCAACACCGTCTCGTACCGCGTCGACACCGGCGACATCGGGCACGTCAACCTGGACAGCTTGACCGTAGGGTCAACTTCATCGTCCACAGGTAACAAGACAGGGACCCTTACTGGAATCGGCGGCAAGTGCCTGGATGTGGACAACGCGAATATCGCCGACAAGTCCAAGGTGCAGCTGCACACCTGCAACAACACCACCGCGCAGAGCTGGACGCGTGAGGGCGACACGCTGCGGGCGCTCGGCAAGTGCCTCGACATCGACAACGGCGGCACCGCCAACGGCACGAAGGTGCAGCTCTACACGTGCAACAACAGCGCCGCCCAGGTGTGGCAGCCGCAGGCCAACGGCTCGCTGCTGAACCCGGCGTCGGGCAAGGTGCTCGACGTGGCCGGCGGGGCGACGGCCGACGGCACCCAGGTGCAGATCTGGGAATGGGCGAACGTGGCCCAGCAGCGCTGGACGCACAACGGGACCAGCCGGGTGACGCTGTTCGACGGGGGCAGCCTGAACGCGTTCCGCAACGGTGACAACAGCGCGGTGACGTGGCCGATCTCCGGCGGGTCGGCCGAGGTGCTGGGCGGCGACATCCGGACCAAGCAGAACTACGGCGACTTCAAGCTGCACGTCGAGTTCTGGCTGCCCAATCTGCCGGCCGACGTGACCGGGCAGCAGCGCGGCAACAGCGGCATCTATCTGCAGGACCGGTACGAGCTGCAGGTGCTGGACTCGTACGGGAAAGCGAACCCGGCCCTGGACGACGCCGGAGCCATTTATCTGAAGCGGGCGCCCTCGTCCAACGCCGCCACCGCCCCGGAGACGTGGCAGACGTACGACATCACGTTCCGGGCGGCTCGCTGGAACGGCAGCACGAAGACCGAGAACGCCCGGGCCACCGTCGTCTGGAACGGCGTGACCGTGCACAACAACATCGAGATCGACGGCCCCACCGGCAACGGCGCCGCCGAGAGCCCGGCCGCCCTGCCGATCCGCCTGCAGGACCACGGCGACCCGGGCGCCAACGTCCGCTACCGCAACATCTGGATCGAACCGGCCTGATCCGGCGCGGCCCGCCGTTCACCGAACGGCGGGCCGCAAAGAAAGCGAACCGGCGGGCCGCAAGGAAGCCGAACCGGCGGGCCGCAAAGAAAGGGCCGCGTAGAAGACACCGTGCAGAATCAGCCGTCGAGCTTGGGGAACAGGTCGTCGAAGACCGCGGCACGATCGAACGTCATCGCCTTGGCCAGGGCCCGCGACGCCATCTCGGCCTTCTCGGCCTCGGGCATCTCCAGGACGGCGTGGTCCAGGGCCTCGGCCAGGGCGTTGATGTCACCCGGCTCGACGATGATCGCCGTATCGCCTACAGCCTCGCCGGTGCCGCCGGTGAGCGTGGTGATGACCGGGCCGCCGCCGGCCAGCATCTTCTCGGCCAGCGCGATGCCGAACGTCTCGACGAAGTCCGGCTCCGGCTTGGTGGGCAGGGCGTACGCCGCGCAGCCCCGCATGAGCAGCGGCTTCTCCTCGTCGTCGACGTCGGTCAGGAAGATGATGCGGTCGTCCTCCTTGGCCATCGCCTGCACGTGTTCCAGGGCGGGGCCGTTGCCCGCGACGACCAGCTTCACCTTGTCCCGGCTGCGCATCTGGCCGTACGCGATGACCAGGTCGTAGATGCCCTTGGCCCGGGCCACCCGGGACAGGAACAGGATGTAGCCGTCCCGCTCGAGCCCCCGCTTGGCCAGCGCCGCATCGACCTCGTCGTCGTCCAGGTCCACATAGGCCGACGAGTCGATCGGCGGGTAGCTCACCGTCACCCGCGAACGGCACTGCTCGGCGAAGGACGTGCCGCACGAGGCGTCGACCTCGAGCGCCGACGCGATGATCTCGTCCTTGGTGTACTCCGAGACCGCCACCACCTCGTCGTTGGCCAGGAACGTCGTGAACAGGACCGTCGCCGCGCCGAAGCGGCCCTCACGCAGGCACTGGCGGATGACGTTGGTGACGTCCGAGCCGACCGCCTTGGCGATGGTGTGCACCTGGGGATCCAGCCCGGCCGCCCGCGCCGCGGTCACTGCGTCCACCACGACCGTCTGGTGCGGCACCAGATACATCGACAGGCACACGGTCGGGATCGGATCGGCCAGCAGCTCGACCAGCCGGCCGGTGAGCCCGGCCAGGTGGCGGCCGTCGGGCACCCGGTAGTCGCCGACCGCCTCCGGGCGTTCGACGGTGATTCCTTCGCTGTACGGCAGGAGCCGGTCGAGCGGCTTGAGCGGCAGACCGGCCGCCTGCAGCACCGGGATGGGCCAGGTGAGCAGGCGGACATCCGTGAAGCCCCGGGTGAGCGCGACCTCGGCGAGGTTGCGGGCCTCACCGGAATGGCCGCAGATCACCGGGTCCGCGCGGACCACGATGACGAGACGACGGTCGGGCTTGTTCAACGCGTGTCCTCCGGAAACAGTGAGTCGGACAGGGAAGGCGGACGGATTCCGCTCCCCCAGCTCGACGGCTCCGGACCCAGCCGCAGGTGCAACCGGCCGCCGCGGTGCACATCGGCGGCGCTCAGGTGCGTGGCGTGCAGGGGTTTGCCGTTCAGGGACGCTTCTTGCACGTACAGGGGTGGCGGCTCGTGGTCGATGCCGTCCACGCCGATCGGGGTCTCGCGGTGGCCGCTGGTCTCGATGTGGAACTCGCCGCCGGGCACCTGGACGGTGGCGCTGCCGAAGGCGGGCGTGTTGACCAGGAACAGATGCTGGCCGGCCACCGGGAACAGGCCGAGCGAAGCCCACACGTACCAGGAACTGAGACCGCCCGAGTCGTCGTTGCCCGGCAACCCGCCCGGCCCGGTGCCGAACTGCCAGGTGAGCGCGGAATGCACGATCCTGGCCGTTCGATCAGGACGGCCGGCGTAGTGGTACGCCCACGGCGCTTCCATGTCGGGCTCGTTGTTCAGCCCCTCGAAGCGTTTGAGCGCGTAGCCGGCCGCCATCTCGGCCGCGGGCGGCCGCCGGCCGGGCTGCTTGACCGGGTCGGCGCCGAAGCCGAAGAACCGGTCGAGCTTCTTGATGAACCGGGTGTCGCCGCCGGCCACCTCGATGCGGGCGCGCATGTCGTGCAGCAGCCGGAACGAGTAGTTCCACTTGCCGCCTTCGTAGAACTCGGAGTTCCGAAGCAGGCCGCTGTCCGGGTCGAAGGCGTTGATCCAGCCCTTGCTGCGCTCCTCCAGGTCGGCCGCGAGCCGGTGGTCGTTGAGCGCGCGGGCCACCCGGGCCGTGCAGTGGTAGCCGATGGCCAGGTCGAGCGTGTGCGTGATCGGGTGCACCACGCCGTGCTCGTAGAAGTCCTCGCCGTACATGCGCCGCAGGTCGTCGACCATGTGGACGAGAGCCCAGGCCCAGTCGATGCGCGAAGTGCCCAAGGCGTGCGCGTCGGCCAGCGCTGTATGTGCGAGTGCGCTCGCCTGCCGGAAGAAACGGTCGGCGCCGCGGGCCATCCGGTAGCCGATCGGGAAGTTGCCCTCCTCCTCGCACACGCGGATGAGCGATTCGAGCAGATCCGCCGCGCGGTCCGGCACCAGCACCGAAAGCAGGGGAATCTGCGTCTTGTAGATGTCCCACATCGTGCAAACGTCGAACGCGTACGGGCCGGAATCGGGCCAGAACGGGCTCTCGTCGTCGGCGAAGCACGGCTTGATGAGCGCGTGGTAGAGGGCTGTGGACAACACCGTCCGGCGCGCGGTCGTGCCCCCTTCGACCTGCACCTTGTTCAGATGCTCACGCCATTTGGCCCGGGTTTTCGCTCGTACGGCGGTGAAGGCGGGGCGGTCGCTGCCGCACTCCCGCTCGAGGTTGGCCCGCGCCTGATCGTTGCCTCGCAGCGAGAAGCCGAGGCGCACCTCGATCGTCTGGCCGGGCCGCGTCGAGCCCATGAACAGCAACCCGAACGGGCGCAGGTTGGTGTGCCGGATGCTGTCGAAGTCGAGCCGCGTCCCGCCGTCGATGAGGCGCCGGTCGTACCAGAGCATCTGCCGCCAGCCCGGGCTGTCGACCTCGGCGTACACGGAGAGAGGGACGCCCTCCATGACGACGGTGCCCTGCGCCCGGCCGTAGCCCATGCTCTCGATCTGCGCGCGCAGCGGAACCGTGCGGCCGAGCTCGGTGGCCAGCCCGCCGCACGACAGGTCGATCACCACGCGGGCGCTGCTGTGCGCCGGGAACGTGTAGCGGTGGATCGCGACCTTCTCGCCGACGGTGATCTCGCTGCGGATGCCGGTGCCCAGGGTCGCCGCGTAGTAGCCGGGCGACGCCTCCTCGTCGCTGAGCGGCCACGACTGCCCGAGTGCGTCGAGCGGCTGCACCATCGGCGTGACGCGTACGTAGTTGTAGTACTTGCGGATCGCGCCCGTGCCTGACTGCTGGAAATGCGTGAAGCCGGACGCCTGCATCCGCTCGAACATCGTCTCGGGCACACCCTCGGTGTTCTTGGTGTAGAGCCCGTACCCCGTCGGATAGGCGCCCGAGTAGGCGCACGCCGACACCATGCCGAGCGGCGCCGTGGCCCCCGGATGCGTGTTGCCCACCTGCGGCTTCGGGAACCACCACGTGGAAGCGAGACCGCGGGCGGGAGGCAGATCCGTGGCCGCGGTGCCGATGAAGGGGTCAACGTTGTCGATGATGACGGGAACCTAACCCGCGCCGGACGGTCAGAGGTTTCGGCAAGATGAACTCCCCAGGTCAGAAGTGATCATGAACGGACTGCCTCCCTGTCGAGGATGACCCGGCCACCCGTTCGAGGGACAGATTTCGGCGACCTTGAATCCGAGCCGTCCGATTGATGGGCATACCCGTTCGGGCGGCGGTCCGGGTGGTGCGGTGATGGGACTATCTACGGCGTGAAGGGGACCTACGGGCTCGGCATCGACCTGGGCACTACTCAGACTGCGGCCGCTGTGCGGGACGACTCGGGGCGGGTGGAAGTCGTTCGGGTGGGGGGTCGCCGGGCTGAGATCCCGTCGCTGGTGTTCGTGAAGGACGACGGCGGGCTGCTGGTGGGGGAAGCGGCCGAGCGGCGGGGGCTGGCGGAGCCGGGGCGGTTGGCCCGGGAGTTCAAGCGGCGGATCGGGGATCCGGTGCCGATCCTGGTGGGCGGAACTCCGTTTTCGGCTCACGCGTTGACGGCCAAGCTGCTGCGGCACGTGCTCGATGAGGTGACCCGGCTGCGCGACGGCGCGCCGGCTTCGTTGACGCTGACGCACCCGGCCAACTGGGGGCCGTACAAGAGGGAGCAGTTCTCTCAAGCCGTGAGGTTGGCGGATGCGGGGCCGGTCAAGCTGATCACCGAGCCGGAGGCGGCGGCGCTGCAGCACGCCACGGCTCGGCGGATCGCGTTGGGTGAGACCGTCATGGTGTACGACCTGGGTGGCGGGACATTCGACGTGGCGTTGCTGCGGCGCGACTCGGACGGGTTCTCGCTGGTGGGTGAGCCCGAGGGCGTCGAGCAGCTGGGCGGGGCCGACTTCGACGAGGCCGTGTTCGCGCACGTCGTGGGGGCGCTGGGCAGCGCGGCTCAGGAGCTGGACCCGGATGACGACGACGTGACCGAGGCGCTGGCCCGGCTGCGGCGGGACTGCGTGGAGGCCAAGGAGGCGCTGTCCTTCGACACGGAGACGTCGATTCCGGTGGCCTTGCCGGGGTTGCATACGCGCGTACGGCTCAACCGGTCCGAACTGGAGTCGATGATCGCACCGGCCCTGGAGGACACGATCGCGGCCACGCGGCGGGCGTTGCGCGGGGCGGGGGTCGAGGCGGGACAGGTCAGCGCGGTGCTGCTGGCCGGCGGGTCGTCGCGGATCCCGCTGGTGGCGCAGATGCTCTCCGAGGAGTTCGGCCGGCCGGTCGTGGCCGACCCGCACCCGGAGCACAGCATCGCCCTGGGGGCGGCGTTCGCCACGGGGGCCATGCCGGCCGCGCTTCCCCCGGAGCCGCAGGACCCGTGGTCCGACCACCCGGAGTCGCTGGCCGCCGCCCCCAACGGCACCGCGCCCATGCCGCATCAAACAGGCCCGCACGACACCGCGCCCATGCCGCAGCAGCAGCCCGGCCCGCACGGCACAGCGCCGATGCCCCAGCAGCCGGCGGTTGCTCAGGCCGCGGGAGCACAGCCGAGGCAGACACAGCCCACGCCGACCCAGACCATGCCGACGCAGCCGGTGGCGGCCGAGCAGCGCAGCCCGGCCGGACCGGTCGCCTTCAGCCGTGGGGCCGCCGCGATCCCCGGCGCGACACCGGCACCGCCGACATGGAACTTGGAGCCGGCGAACTCGGCGTCGCTGCCGCCCACCGCTACCTTCCCCGCCGCTTCGGACGCGGGAGCACCGCCAGACTTGGGGGCACCGCCCCCGGCTGATGGCCCTCGACCGTACGTACCGGGTTTCGGAACGCCGTCGAATCCAGGCGTGGGTACCCCGATTCCGGCTGCGCCCCTACGCCCGTACGAGATCCAGAAGCGCAACCACCCACGCACCCGGCGCCGACTCGCTGTCGCAGGCGCAGCCGGCGCCGTCCTCATCGCCGCCACCGCCGCGACGATCATCGCCCTCAACAACCGCGATAAGGACGATCCGGCCGCCCAGGGCAACACCCCACCGTCATCCCCGGCCTCGGTGAGTCCGTCGGCAGAGGCCGGCGTCCCCATTCCGGGCGTGCCCACCAACTCCCGTCTGCTGGTTCGCACCGACACCGGCCCCATCTCGCAGACCGACCGCGTCTCGACCGTCTCGCTGTTCAAGCCCGGCCTCGGCACCCCTCGCGACCAGCTGGCCGGAACACTTCCCGGCGACACCCTGCCGCGGTGGTCGCACGACCGTAAGCAGATCGTCCTGACCCACCTCAACCCCGGCTCGACCAGCGACATCATCGTCATGAAGGCGGACGGCAGCGACCGCCGCAAGCTGGCCGGCGGCGCCACCAACGGGCGGGCCTCCTGGTCGGGTGACGACCAGCAGATCGTGTTCGTCCGGAAGGTCGGCCCGGTCAACCAGTTCTTCACGATCCCGGCCGCGGGCGGCGAGGCCAAGCAGCTCACGACCTCGCCCGACCCGAAGGACGACCCGGTCTGGACGTCGAACAACGACGCGATCGTGTTCTGGCAGGAGCGGGACGGCGTGCGCTACCTGTACGCGAGGCACGTCGTGCGGGGTGTCGAGCGGCGCATCACCGACGAGAGCATGGGCCCGGCCGTCGACCCGGCGCTCGACCCCGACGACCACTGGATTCTGTTCACCAAGCAGATCGGCAAGAACGACTCCGATATCTGGATCGTCCCCAAGGACAGTTCGGGACCGGCGCGCCGGCTCACCAAGTCGCCGGAGCGCGAGATGGACCCGACGTTCTCACCGGACGGCAAGTGGATCGCCTTTGTGCGGGGGCCCTACGAGAAGCCGACGGTCGTGATCATGAAGACGGACGGCACCCACGAGCACGTGCTCACCAAGCCGGGCGACCGGGAGGGTCACCCCTGCTGGTTCTGATCGGCGAGGATCCCCTCGCAGGTGCGGACGGCGGCTCGGGCGGCCGCCTTCAGCTCGCGGCCGGTGAGGGGATGCTCGGCGAGGCGCTGCCACCGCGTCCTTTGCGCCAGCGCCGCCTGCGCAACGTCGGATACGGGCACGCCCAGCCGCTCTTGGGCTGTGCCGCCCGAACCGCCGAGCAGCCGGTCGAGGCCAGCCCGGCGGTCGTCGGCCACGGCCAGCCGGCCCGAGCGCAGCTGGTGCAGCAGCCGCAGCTCGACGAACTCGTGGGCGCCGGCCCGGATCCGCTCGGCCTCGCCGGCCAGCGGTGACCCGGGCGGCAGGCAGTCGTCGAGCGCGGCCAGCGCGCTGCGGGCCTTGAGCACCTCGGCCCGGCCCTCCAGGTGGGTCCGCAGCACCTCCCGCAGCCGCGCGATGCCGCTGGCCTCGGTCAGGGCGGCAGCCAGACCGGCCGCGTCGGTCACATCACCCTCGCGGATGAGACGCGTTCCCAGCCGTACGCCGAACAGCCCCAGCCTCGTGACGAGCCGCCGCCGATCCTCGCCCCCGGCCGCGAACCGGTCGGCCGTCAGCAGCACCTCGACGATGTCGTCCATGGGCAGCGCCGCGACCTCGGCCAGCACCCGGAACTCGTTCTCGCGCAGGGTCGCGCCGGCCGCCCCGAGCAGCCCGGCCACCGGCACGACGACCGGGCACAGCTTGCGCAGGCGCTCGTCGGTGGCGTAGCGGGCGGCCACCCGCTCGGCGGCGGTCATCGCGTCGAGCCGGCAGCCGCCGATCTCGTCGGCCCGCGACAGCACGCCGATCGCGTTGACCGGAGTGCCCGCGCCGTCGTCGCCGTGGAACGCCTCCAGGAAGCGCACATCCCCGCCGTGCAGGTGCCGCAGCAGATAGATCACGGCGTCGGTCTGAGTGGCGTGCTCGCCCTCGGCTTCGAGAAACGCCGTCGTACGCGCGGAGATATCCGCCGACAGCGACTCGATGCCGGGCGTGTCGATCAGCGTGTGCCGGCGCAGCCGGGCGCTCGGCACCCGCACCTCCAGGCGTTCGACCTGGAAGGACGGCCGCCCGAGGTCGATGCGGACCGCGCCGTCGCGCCGGGTGAAGGGTCGCGCCTCGGCGTTCCCGTCCGTCAGGTACGAGGTGACGGCGTACGCGGGCCCGTCGGCGTACCAGGTGACGATCCGCGTGCACTCCCCCGCGTCGGTCGGGGCCAGCTCCTCCCCGATGAGCGCGTTGAGCAGCGTCGACTTGCCCGCCTTGAGCTTGCCGGCGATGGCCACCCGCAGCGGCTCGTCGAGGCGCCCGCGGGCCCGGGCCAGCCGGGGGTCGCCGGTCTCGGCCACCGCCCGGTCGAGCAGGGCCCGGGTGTCGTCGAGCAGGCTCACCCGGCCAGCCTTTCCAGACGGTCACGCTGCTCGGCGATCGTGGCGGCCCGCGCGCGGCGCTGCTCGCCGGTGAGCGAGGCGGCCTCGCGCACGGCGGCCTCGGCCGAGGCGGCGGACCGGCTCAGCTCGCGGGCCCGGGCGGCGAACTCGTCCCGCAGGTGGCGCTGGGTGCGGCGGACGGCCTCCCGGCTGTCGCGACCGACGTGGAAGCCGACTTCATCGACGTACCGCCGAAGCTCCTGACCGGCCTGATGGCGGCGCTGCTGCACCTGGCGTTCCTTCTCGGCCTTGACCAGCCGGCGGCCGAACGCGACCCCGGCCAGCAGCCCCAGCGGCGCCGCCCAGGCCACGCCGACGAGCGCGCCGACGCCACCGAGCAGGAAGAATCCGCCGTACGCGACCCGGGCTGCCGTGAAGGCGCCGAGGAACTGCTGGATGGTCGACTTCTGGAAGTTCAGCTCGAGGTCGCGCGCCTTGTGCACGGCCGGGCCGACGGCGGGCAGCGTGGCGCTGAGGTCGTGCGCCTCCAGGCCGAACCGCTCGGCGACGTCCCGGGCCAGTTGCTCTGCGCGGGAGACGAGCAGCATCAGGTTGTCGGCGGCGGCCCGGCTAGCCTCGCGGGCGGCCCAGGCTTGGAAATCTTGCCAGGTGTTGCGCGGATCGGACTCGGCCAGCAGCTGCTCGCCCCGGATGATGATCAGGCGCAGACGTTCGCGCAGGTCGTGGTCGACGTCGGCCGCCAGGTCCTGGATGCCGTCGCCGAGCACGGTCTGCCAGGTGCCGGTGACCAGCTGGGCGCTGCGGCGGGCCCGCTCGGCGTAACGCTCGACGTGCCGGGGATCGGCCGCGGCCTCCTCGGCGTCGAGGCGGTCGCGCAGCTGGGCGATCACGAAGGCGAGTTCGGCCTCGGCGGCTTGCGTGCGCTCGTCCTCGGCGGCGTCGATGATCTCGCGGCGCACCAGCTCGACCAGGCGCGGGAAGCCCGACTCGTCGTTGAGGGCGGTGTCGTCGCGGGCCCGGGCGCGCACCCGCAGGAACGACGACACCGGGATGACCGGCACGTCGAGGCCGGCCCGTTTGAGATGGCCCTCGTTGATCGCCGCGATGCGGCGCCACTCGACGTGCAGGTCGATCTTGGTGAGGACCAGCCAGGTGCGGGGGCAGCGTTCCCGCGTACGCCGTAGAAATTCGACCTCGGGCGCCGTGAGCTCTTGTGCCGCGTCGGTGACGAAAAGCGCGGCTCCCGCCATCGTCAGCGTGGCCAGGGTGAGGTTGCCCTGGGCCGAGTCGAGCCCACCCACGCCCGGCGTGTCCACGACGGCCAGGCCGGCGCCGAGCAGGCGGCTGTCGATCGCGGCCTCCACCGCCCGGGGCGCCGGGTCGGCCTCGGTGCCGGTGATGTGCTTGGGCAGGTCGGCGAACTCGATGGGCTCGCGCTGATCTGCTTCACCCAGCAGGTAGGCGGCCGGCGGGCGTCCGAACCGGAGGATCGTCGGCAGCGCGGTGACCACATCGGCGTCGACCGGACAGACGTCGGTGTGCAGCAGCGCGTTGACGAGACTGCTCTTGCCCTGCTTGAACTCGCCGACCACCGCGACGGCGGGGTCACTCCGGTTCGCGAGCGCTTTCTCGAGACGCTCGGCCAGATCGGGCCGCCCGGCGGCGACGGCGAACTGCCGGGCCTCGGCCAGCCGGGCCGCCGTCGTGCTCAACCGGTCCCCCTCCGTCCGCAACGCCCGACCATAACGCCTACCGGCGCCGTTGCCTCTCCCCCGGCCCGACGGATTTCCGACACGCCCGGAGGACTGCCCGTGTGCGATGGTGTGCGCGATCCTTCAGACCCTTCGCACGCGCCGCGCGGAACGGCACCCCACGCGGCGCGTGCGAAGCCTTTATCGTGCGGTCCATGGCCGAGACCCAGCGCAAACCTGTCCCCCGCAACGACGACGGCGAACTCGACACCGCGCTCGCCTTCCTCGACTTCGCGCGCGAGTCGGTGCTCAAGAAGGCCGAGGGCCTGACCGACGAGCAGCTGCGCCGGGTGCTGGTCGACTCCGGAACCAACCTGATCGGCCTGATCGCCCACCTCACCGACGGCGAGCGCTACTGGTTCGGCTACCACGTCGCCGGCCAGGGCCACGACTCCTACGAATTCGGCATGACCGTCCCCGCCGCCGTCGAAACCGCGGACGTCATCGCCACCTACCGAGCCGCCATCGAGGACAGCAACCGCATCATCCGCGCCGCCGCCGACCCCGGCGCCCCGGTCGTCCACCCCATCGACGGCAAACACCTGAGCCTGCGCTGGGTGCTGGCCCACATGACCTCGGAGACCGCCCGCCACGCCGGCCACGCCGACATCCTGCGCGAACAACTCGACGGCACGACCGGCCGCTGATTTCCGCGACGACGGGCATTGCAACCGGCCCGCAACCGGCTCTGCAACCGGCGGGCGGGACGTTGTAACTCCCCCTAGTCGAAGGATTCCGTCGTGCGCATGCGTCGTTCTGTTTCTGCCGTCGCTCTGGTCGCTGCCGTGGCCGTGTCCGCCGTGCCGGTCACGGCCGGGGCGGCGTTCGCCAAGCCCGCGGCCTCGAAGCCCGCCCAGTCGAAGCCGGGCAAGCCCGCCAAGCCGGCCAAGGTGAGCTTCGCCGCCACCGGATCGGTAACCGCGGTCGACCTCGGCAGCTCGACGGTCACCGTCGCGGTCAAGAGCGGCACCAAGGACGTGAAGGGCCGGACGGTTTCGATCTCCGTGCCGGCGTCGGCCCGGATCGTCGTGAACGGCGGGGGCAGGACGCTCGGCGCCGTCTCGGCCGGGTTCCGCATCACCGTGACCGGCAGCCACGTCGGCTCGCTGTACACGGCCGCGAAGATCCAGGCTCACGGCGTCCGGGCCACGCCCGCGCCCGCTCCCAGCCCGAGTGTCACTCCTGCGCCCGCCCCGAGCACCGGCCCGGACGACTCGGCGACGCCGGACGACGACGTCGACCCCACCCTGGCCGCGCAGTAGGCAACGGGTCAGTCGCGTTTCAGGTAGGCCTTCATAAGCTCGATCGTTTCTTCGGGGGCGCTCAGGTTGGGGCAGTGGCCGGTCGCGTTCATGACGACCAGGGTGCTGTCTTGCAGGTGGTCGCTGACGTACTGGCCGACTGCGTTGGGGGCGATGATGTCGTCCGTGCACTGCATGATCAGGCTGGGGGTGCGGACGGACGGCAGGTCCTTGCGGTTGTCCGACAGGAAGGTCACGCGGGCGAACTTCTTCGCTATGGCCGGGTCGGTGGCGCAGAAGCTGTTCACCAGTTCCTGGCTCAGTTCCGGGCGCTGCGGGTTGGCCATGATCATGGGGGCGATGACGCTCGACCAGCCCAGGTAGTTGCTGTCCAGGGCCTGCATCATCTCGTCGATGTCGGCCCGGCTGAAGCCGCCGATGTAATCCCCCTCGTTGATGTAGGACGGCGAGGGGCCGATCAGGATGAGCTCGGAGAAGCGGGACGGCTCCTTGATCGCGGCCAGGATGCCGATCATGGCGCTGACCGAGTGGCCCACGAAGACGACGTCGTGCAGGTCGAGGTCGTGCACGATGTCGAGCACGTCGGCGGCGTACCCGTCGAGGCCGGAGTACTTCGTCTCGTCGTACGCGCCCAGGTCGGAGCGGCCGACGCCCACGTGGTCGAACAGCACGACGCGGTAGGCGTCCTCGAACGCGGGCGCGACCAGCCGCCACATGTTCTGGTCGCAGCCGTAGCCGTGCGCGAAGATCATCGGCCGGCCGTCGGGGACACCGCTTGTCTCGATGGCGTGCCGGCGTACGGTCGCTGCCGCTTGGTCATCCATCACAGTCATTCTTCAGTGAGCCGCGGTTTGCCGTAATCACTCGTCCAGGCGACGGCGGCGCGGCCTGGTGCCCGGAAGTTACCCGGCGGTAGATTGGCGGGATGACGCACGAGGTCTTCAACCAGCCGCCGCCGCTGGTCGACTACGACGTGGCGGCCGACGCGGGGCTGCTCGGGGCGGTCGAGCGGGAGGGCGCGAACTGGGCGGCCGGCGACCTGCACCGGCTGGGGAAGCTCGCGGGGACGGCCGAGCCGCAGCGCTGGGCCGACGAGGCCAACCGGCACGAGCCGCGGCTGCTCACCCACGACCGGTACGGCCACCGCGTCGACGAGGTCGATTTCCACCCCTCGTGGCACCGGCTCATGGAGGTCGCCGTCGGGGAAGGCCTGGCCGGGGCGCCCTGGGCCGACACGCGGAAGGGCGCGCACGTCGCCCGGGCGGCCGGCCTCTACGTCTGGTCCCAGGTCGAGGCCGGCCACTCGTGCCCGATCTCGATGACGTACGCCGTGGTTCCCGCTCTTCGGCACGCGCCCGAGCTGGCGAAGGCGTACGAACCTCTGCTCACCGCCAAGGCGTACGACTTCGGGCTGCGGACGCCTTCGACGAAAAAGGGCCTGCTCGCCGGCATGGGGATGACCGAGAAGCAGGGCGGTTCCGACGTACGCGCCAACACCACAGCCGCGACCGATGCGGGCGACGGCACCTGGCGGCTGCGCGGCCACAAGTGGTTCACCAGCGCACCGATGTGCGACCTGTTCCTCGTACTAGCGCAAGCGCCCCAAGGTCTTTCCTGTTTCCTCGTGCCTCGCGTGGTTCCCGACGGCACCCGCAACACCTTCCGCATCCAGCGCCTCAAGGACAAGCTGGGCAACCGCAGCAACGCCAGCAGCGAGCCCGAGTTCGACGACACCGTGGCCTGGCTGGTCGGCGCCGAGGGGCAGGGCGTGCGCACGATCATCGAGATGGTGGCGATGACCCGGCTCGACTGCGTGACCGGCTCGGCCTCGGGCATGCGGGCCGCGCTGACTCAGGCGATCCACCACACCCGGCACCGGCACGCGTTCGGCGGTGCCCTGGCCGACAAGCCGGTCATGAGAAACGTACTGGCGGACCTGGCTCTGGAAAGCGAAGCGGCGACCCTGCTCGCGATGCGGCTGGCCGGCGCGGTCGACCGGCGGGAGCAGGCCTTCTCGCGGCTGGCCATCGCGGTCGGCAAGTTCTGGGTGTGCAAGCGGCAGCCGGCCGTGGTCGGTGAGGCGCTGGAATGCCTGGGTGGCAACGGTTACGTGGAGGATTCGGGGCTGCCCCGGCTCTACCGCGACGCGCCGCTGAACTCGATCTGGGAGGGCTCCGGCAACGTCCAGGCGCTCGACATCCTCCGTACGCTGAAGAAGGAACCCGACAGCCTCGAGGCGTTCCTGGCCGAGGTGGCGCCGGCCGCTCAGGCGGACAGGCGGCTGGCCGAAGCGATCGACGCGCTCAAAGAGGCGCCGGTCGAGGACGACGCCCGTCGCACCGCCGAGCGCATGGCTCTCGTGCTGCAGGCTTCGCTTCTTGTCCGGTACGCCCCACCCGCCGTCGCCGATGCCTTCTGCGCCAGCCGGCTGGGCGGCGAGTGGGGCCACACGTTCGGCACGCTGCCGGCGCGGGTCGACACCGCGGCGATCGTGGAGCGCGCGGCACCCCGCTAGCAACCCGGCGACTGTTCAGACAACCGCGTCCGCCGCCGATCCGGCAGATGATGCGTGCGTGGTGGAGCTGGATGGTGACGGGGACCCTGGTCTGCGTCGCGTACCCGTTTCTGCCCAACGGCCACCTCAGCACCAGCCTGGCCTACAACGGCCTCGGCCTCGCCTCGTTCGTGATGATCGTCGCCGGCGTCCGCCGCCACCGCCCGGGCGCCGCCCGGGCCTGGTGGATCTTCACGACCGGTGTCCTCAGCTTCGTCATCGCCGACACCGTGTCGGAGATGACCGGGATCGTGCTCCACGACCGCCCGTTCCCGTTCTGGGACGACCTCCTGTACTTCCTGGCCTACCCGCTGCTGGTCGCCGGTCTGGTCATGATCGCGCGCGGCCGGGGGCGGCGGGAGCGCGCCGGACTCGTCGACGCCGCGATCATCGCGGCCGGGGTGGGTCTGGTCTACTGGGTGTTCGTCATCCAGCCCACCCTCGGCGACACCGGCAGTCCCCTGTTCGCGCGCCTGGTCAATGTCGGCTATCCCACGTACGACGTGGTGATGTGCGCGGTGGTGGTCCGGCTGATCGGGCGGCCGGGGGCGCGCGTGGCCAGCCTGTGGCTGCTGACCGCGGGCTGCGTCGTCAACTTCGGCACCGACGTGGTGTGGAGCCTGACCGAGGCGTACGACGGTGGGCCCATCAACGCGGGCTACATGCTCGCCTACGTGCTGTGGGCGGCCGCCGCCCTGCACCCGTCCATGGGAAGCATCGGGCAGGGGGCCGGCGACCGTCCCCGTTTCGGGCGTGGCCGCCTGCTGCTGCTGGGCGGTGTGACCATGACGGTGCCCGCAGTCCTGTTCCTGCAGGGCGCCCTCGGCCAGCACGTCAACTGGCCGGCCATCGGCGTCGGCGCGGTCGTGCTGTTCCTGCTCGTGCTGACGAGGCTCGGCGGGTTCGTCGGTCAGACCCAGCGGCAGGCGGCCGAGCTCGAGACCCTGGCCATGCGCGACGACCTCACCGGGCTGGCCAACCGCCGCCGCTTCGAGCTGCGCCTGCGGGCCGCCTCCTCGTCCCAGGTCTGCCTGCTCGACCTGAACGGGTTCAAGCAAGTGAACGACCGGCACGGGCACGCCGTGGGCGACCACCTGCTGATCGCGGTCGCCGCCCGGCTGGACGCGGAACTGGACGGCGAGGGGCTGCTGGCCCGGATGGGCGGCGACGAGTTCGCCCTGCTCCTGACGGACGCGACCGCGGCCGAGGGCGACGCGGTCGTCGACCGGCTGGCCCGGGTGCTGCGCGAGCCGTTCGCCGTGGACGGCCACGAGCTGCTGGTGGGGGCCGCGATCGGCATCGCCGACGGCGCCGACCCGGTCGAGGTGCTGCGCCGGGCCGACGTCGCGATGTACGCCGCCAAGACCACCAAGGCCCGATTCCGCCGGTACGCCGTGGAGCTCGACGATCGGGCCGATGAGGAGGCCCGGCTGGGCGCCGAGATGCGGGCCGCGCTCGACGCCGGCCGGTTCACCCTCGTCTACCAGCCGATCGTCTCGCTGCCGGACGGCGAGATCCGCTACGTCGAATCGCTGATCCGCTGGGACAAGCGCAGCCCGGCCGAGTTCATCCCGGTCGCCGAGCGCAACGGGCTGATCGTCGAGCTCGGCGAGTGGATCCTGCGGACGGCGTGCGCCCAGTTCGTGGCCTGGCAGGCGGCGTACGGCGAGGACGCACCCGAGCGGATCAGCGTCAACGTGTCGGCCCGGCAGCTCGCCGAGCCCGGTTTCGCCTGGGTCGTGGCGGACGCCCTGGCCGCCAACGGGATGGCCCCCGGCCACCTGATCGTGGAGGTGACCGAGACCGCTGTGTTCGGTGGCGGGGTCGCCGTGCGGGCCGTCAAGGAGCTGCACGAGCTGGGCGTCAAGATCGCGCTGGACGACTTCGGCACCGGGCACTCGTCGCTCGGCCTCCTGCAGACCGTGCCGGTGGACGTGCTCAAGGTCGACAAGTCGTTCGTCGACAACCTGGCCCTGGCCGGGCGACACGCCGTCATCGCCACCGCGCTGATTCAGGTGGCTGACGGCCTCGGCCTCACCGCCGTGGCCGAGGGCGTCGAAACGGCAGAACAAGCCCTTTCCCTGTACGAGTTGGGCTACCGCCTCGCCCAGGGCTACCACTTCGGCCGTCCCGTGCCGGAGCCCGCGTTCCGCGGGATCGGGGCCGCCGCCCGGTAGGGTGCCCGGGTGGCGCTCGGCTCCGACTTCCGCCGGCTGTGGTCGGCCTACGCGATCAGTGAGTTCGGCACGGGCGTCGGGTTCGGCGCGTTGCCCCTGGTCGCGGTGCTCGTGCTCGACGTGCCCGAGTTCCAGGTGTCGCTGCTGGCCGCGTTGGGCGGGCTGGCCGCGGCCGCGCTCGCGTTGCCGGCCGGCCCGTGGATCGAGTTCCGCCGCAAACGCCCGGTGATGATCGGGGCCGACCTGATCCGCTTCGCGGCGATCATCAGCATCCCGGTCGCGATGCTGGCCGGCGTGCTGACGTACGCCCAGCTCTGCCTGGTCGCGGTCGTGCAGGCCATCGGCACGATCCTGTTCGCGGCGGCCAGCGGCGTCCACCTCAAGGCCCTGGTCGGCCGGGAGGATCGCGACGCCGCCAACGGCCGCTTCGAGGCGACCTTCTGGACGGCGTACAGCTCGGGCCCGGCAATCGGCGGCGCCCTGACCTCCGCCCTCGGCGTGGCCTGGACGATCACGGTTGACGCGGTCAGCTTCATGCTCTCCGCCGTGGCCGTGCGTTCCCTGCGTACGCCCGAACCGCCCCCACCCGCCCGGCATCCCACCACGTCCCGTTGGAGCGACATCACCGCCGGTTGGCGCTACATCGCCGGCCACCGTGGATTGCGGGCCCTGTTCCTCAACGCCCAGCTGTTCGGCGGGGCCATGATGGCCGCCACCCCCCTGCTGAACGTGCTGATGCTGCGCGACCTGGGCCTTGCCCCCTGGCAGTACGGCCTGGCCTGGGGCGTCGCCTGCCTGGGCGGCGTGGCCGGCGCGCTCACCGTCGGCCGGCTCACCACCCGCTTCGGCCGCCGCCGAGTGCTGCTGGTGTCGGGCGTGAGCCGCGCCATGTGGCTCTGGGTGCTGGCGTTCCTGCCGGCCGGGGTGGCCGGCATGCTCCTGACCATGGTGGTCGAGTTCGTGGCCATCTTCGGCTCCGGCGTCTTCAATCCCGCCTTCGCCACCTACCGCATGACCGAGACCGAGGACGGCTACCTGTCCCGGGTGATCGCCTGCTGGTCCATCACGTCGCGAGCGGTGCAGCCCGCCTTCATCGCGGTGGGCGGCCTGCTGGCCGCGCTCACCAGCCTGCGCACGGCCCTGCTCATCTGCGGCCTCGGCGTCCTGGCCAGCTCGGCCCTGCTCCCCTGGCGCAAGTCCCATGTATCCAGCACGCCGGTCCCCGCCTCCTCCAGGTGAGGAGGTGGCACATGAACACTGTGCTCAAGGCGGTCTTCTCGGCCGCGACCAGCGGACTGATCGCTTTCCTGTCATCGTTGCTGACCGCCCTGCAGGGCGAGAACACCGGCTTCGCCACCATCACCGACGGCCAGTGGGTGACGGCGGCCCTGGCCTTCATAGTGGCCGTAGCCGGCACCGGAACCGTCACCTACCAGGTACGCAACCGAACCCCGCAACACGTCTGATCCCGCCCGGCCGACCGGCCGCCCCAAACGGCCGAGTCGGCCGACGGCATGCCTCACCCTCCTCGTGATCGACTTGCGGTCGCATCCGCACCACGAGGAGGAACCACCCATGCAGGACCCGTCGGGCTCAACGGAAATCGCCGAGTCGCAGGACGACGACCTGATCGATACCGGCGAGTCGACGGTGCTGGCCGAGGTGCTTCCCGGAATCGCCGTCGTCTTCGGCGACGTCCCGGCCGACCTGAAGCACGATCTGATCGACTTCGGGCTCGTTCCGGTCGCCGACCGCACGCGGATCTCCACCTTGCTCGCTTCCATCGGCAACACGGCGCACCTGGCCGGGACGGTGGGGACTGCATTCGCCGGCATGCAGGGGCTCTACCGGATCAGCGACGCGACCCGCGCGCTGCTGATGAGCGGCGCGGCGCTCGCCGTCAAAGACGGAGCAAACCTGGGAACGGTGATCGCTCAGGGCCGTTTCATCGCGCAGGCTCGCTTCATCCCTGTGCAAGGGATGAAGGCGGCCCAAGGCGGGGCGTCGATCGGGCCGGCACTGTCCATGCTCGCCCTGCAGATGATGCTGGAGGAGGTCACGGCACTCGTCCGCACCAATATCGCGCTGACCAGCCAAGTTCTGGCCGCCGTGCGGCACGAGCAGTGGGCCGAATTGACCGCCCTCGTCACCACCGTCGACGATGTCGTCGATCAGGCGCGGGCGATCGAGTCGGTGCCGTCCACATTGTGGGAGACAGTCGCGGGCAAGAAGGCGGACCTGCAGAAACAGCTCGAGCTGTACCGGCTCAACGTCGGCGCCCACGTCAGGCAGATCCAGCGGCTGGGCCTGCGCGGCCGTCGTGAATATCTCGAGATCAACGCCGAGGCCGTCCTCTTCGACGCCTTCGCCCTGCTGTCGTCGGTGAAGGCCTGGACCGCATATCAGTCGCTGCACGCCGTCCGGGCCAGAAGCGCCGCCTCCGACGACCCCGCGGAGGGCCGGCTCGTCGAGGACATCGCGCGCCGCACCGGGCAGGCGCTCAAGTCGGCCCTGGCCGAGACGACGAGCCTGGTCGACTCGCTGCGGCGTGAGCTGCGGATCATCGCCGAGCTGCCCGGGCGCGCCACCGTGCCGCTGCCCGGCAAACGCAAGGACTCCAACGCCGTACGACAGACCGCCGCCGCCCTGCTGGAAGCGCTCGAACCGCTGGCCGACGCCCTGCACCCGGCCGCCCCGCCGCTCGAGGCCCCGGCCGTCGTCTGCGCGCCCGCCACTTTCAAGCCCGAGCCCACCTTGCGTATTCTGCAGTGGCACCTGCGGGACGACGAGACGCTGTCCGTCCTCGCCCTCTCCGACCAGGGCGACTCCAACGCCGTGTCCTCGCTGTTCACCGGGGCGAAGGAAAAGCTCACCGGCGCAGTCAAGACGCTCGTGGCCGTCACCGACCGGCGCATCCTGACGGCCCGGACCAACTCGTTCCTCGAGCAGGGCGAGATCCGCCAGGACATCCCGCTCGACCAGGTGCGGTACGTCCGCTCCAAGGCAGCGGACGGCAAGGGCGACCGCCGAGTGGTCGACGTCATCACCCGCGACGAGAACCTGCAGTGGCTCTTTCCCGCCGAAATCGACCCGGCCCAGATCGACGGGCTGGCCGCGCTGCTCGCCGAGGCCATGAGCATTCCCGACGCCGAGCGGGAGGAGCTGCGGGATCGGGCTACTGCGGGCCGGCCGTCCCCAGCAGGTCTCTGACGCTGGCCAGCAGTTCGTCGGTGGTGATGGGGTCGACGCGGCCGCCGGTGCGGGCGTCCTGCATGGCCTTGGAGAGCTGGACCCGGCGCAGGATCTCTTTGATGTCGGCGCCGGTCATGCCGTGGCTGGCGGTGGCCAGGGCGGCCAGGTCGAGGTCGTCGGCGAACATCTGGAAGCCGGGGGCCTCGTGGGCCGCGATCAGGCCGTGGATCATCTTGCGGAAGATCTCGGCCCTCGACGCCTCGTCGGGCTTGGGGACGCTGATCTTGACGTCGAAGCGGCCGGAGCGGATCAGCGAGTCGTCGACGCGGTGCGGGAAGTTGGTCGTGGCCACCACGATGACGTTGGGGTTGGCCTCGATCAGGTCGTTCATCTCCTGCTTGAAGATGCCGGCCACGGCGTTGATGGCCTGGCTGGCCGCGTCGCCGCCGGAGCCGGCGTAGCTGATGATCGAGTCGAACTCGTCGAACAGCATGAGCGTGGGCACCCGGTAGCGGCGGGCGTCGCGGAAGATCTGCTTGATGTTGCGTTCCGAGCCGCCGAGCCACTTGTCGAGGATTTCCGGCGTACGGATCTCGCGGAAGTCGGCGCCGATCTCGTTGGCCAGCGCCCGTGACAGCATGGTCTTGCCGGTGCCGGGCGGCCCGTACATCAGAAGGCCCTGGGGACGGCGGGCGCCCCAGCGGGCCATGGCCTCGGGGTGGCGGAACGACACGGCGATCTGGCGCAGCTCGGAGACCACGTCGGCCAGGCCGCCCACCATGTCGAGCGTGACCGTCTGGGTCGTGGCGGGCACCTTCGGCGCCACCGCCTCACGGCTCACCACGTACCGCTTGCCGGCCAGCGACTCAGGCCCGGCCAGTTCGATCACCGCCTGCAGGGTGAGCCCGACGAAGGCCTGCAGGTGGGCGGGCGTCACGTCGTCGCGTCCGACCTCGGCGTGCAGGCGGACCACCGTACCGGTCTCGTCATAGGTCATCTCGGCCTGCAACCCGACCACGGCGTCGGCCAGCGTGCCCGGTTCGCGGTTGGTCGCCGGCGGGGTCTGACGGTCAAGACCCAATTTCTTGTACGCGGCGGCCGCGGCAGCCCCGATGTTGTCCACGATCCGGGTGGCGATCGGGTCGCCGGCCTCGATCCGCTTGGCCAGCAGCAGCCCGACCGGGTCGTTGCCCAGCACCAGCTTGCGGATCCGCTCCTTGGACAGCGGCTCCTCGGCGGTGCTGATCGCCGCGGCGAACGTGTGCACCGGACCGCCCGGGCGGTCGGCGCTCGAGACGGTCAGGTCGACGCGCTGGACCGGTGACGGCCATTCGGCCCGGCGGAGCAGTTCAACCGGGTTGACCCGGGCCGCGGCGAGCACGGTCGGCGCGTCGACCAGCTCGACTGTCGCCCCGGCGTATTCGAAGGTCTCACCTCGTGGCCGCGTTTCGGACATTTGTTCCTCCCAGCGGTGTCGACCTACCAAGAGTGACACGGGCGCACACGGGTTGCCGTTTGTTGCGACCCCGCGGGCGGCTGTTCGAACGGCCGATCGGGTCTG
Source organism: Paractinoplanes pyxinae (assembly GCF_026626335.1). Taxonomy (GTDB): domain Bacteria; phylum Actinomycetota; class Actinomycetes; order Mycobacteriales; family Micromonosporaceae; genus Actinoplanes; species Actinoplanes pyxinae. The sequence goes on from NZ_JAPNTZ010000015.1 coordinate 249,032, forward strand.
GCATGTCAGCCGAACCGATGCAGGACACGCGCCCCGTCGAGTACGTCGCCCGCGACCCGTGGTGGCGCGACGCCGTCGTCTACCAGGTGTATCTGCGCTCGTTCGCGGACGGCAACGGCGACGGCGTGGGCGACTTCGCCGGGCTGCGCGCGCGGCTGCCCTACCTGGCCGAGCTGGGCGTGGACGCGGTCTGGGTGACCCCGCACTACGTGTCGGGCGGGGCCGACGGCGGCTACGACGTCGTCGACTTCACGGCGGTCGACCCGGATTACGGCACGGTCGAGGACGTGCGCGGGCTGGTCGAGGACGCGCACGCGCTCGGCCTGCGGGTGCTGCTCGACATCGTCCCCAACCACACCAGCGACCAGCACCAGTGGTTCCAGACGGCGCTGAACGACCCGGACAGCCCGGAGGCGGCCCGCTACCACTTCCTGCCGGCTTCGGAGGAGCCCCCGAACAACTGGCAGAGCATGTTCGGCGGCCCGGCCTGGTCCCGTACGCCGGACGGACGCTGGTACCTGCACCTGTTCACCCCGCAGCAGCCCGACCTGAACTGGGACAACCCGCAGGTGGCGGAGGACTTCGACCGTACGCTGAAATTCTGGTTCGACCTGGGTGTCGACGGCTTCCGGGTGGACGTCGCCTACGGCCTGTTCAAGGACCCGGCCTACCGCGACAACGCCGGCATCTACTCGCCGACCTTGTTCGGGCACGGCCCCGAGCAGGCCATGACCACCAACCAGCCCCGCGTGCACCAGATCTGGCGCCGCTGGCGGGCGCTGTGCGACTCCTACGCCGAGCCGAAGATGCTGGTCGGCGAGGTGTCGCTGGCCGATCTGGACGAGGTGGGCCTGTACGCGCGCCCCGACGAGCTGCACCACGCCTTCCAGTTCCGGCTGCTCAAGAGCGACTGGGACGCCGAGTCGTTCGCCGGCACCATCGCCGAGGCGCTGACCGCTTTCGACCAGGTCGGCGCGCCCGCCCCGTGGGTGCTCGGCAACCACGACAAGGCCCGCCAGGTCACCCGCTACGGCAGCCTGCGCCGCGCCCGGGCCGCCGCCCTGCTCACGCTGTCGCTGCCTGGTTCGGCTTACCTGTACGCGGGTGAGGAGCTAGGCCTGCCCGAGGCGCACGTCCCGGACGCGGCCCGCCGCGACCCCATCTTCTTCCGCTCGAACGGCAAGCGCGCCGGCCGGGACGGTTGCCGCATCCCCATGCCGTGGGAGGCGAGCGACCCGAATGCGGGCTTCAGCACCGGCACCCCGTGGCTGCCGCAGCCCGCCGACTGGCCGGGCTACGCCGTCGACCAGCAGGAATCCGACCCAGACTCGACCTTCACCCTCTACCGCCAGGCGCTCATGCTGCGCCAGCTCTACACGGCGCTCGGCTCCGGCCGAGCCTCGGTGACCCGCGACGGCGACGTGATCCGCGTCGACCTGGAAGGCCGCTCCGACGCGGTCACCTGCTGGATCAACATGGGCTCGGAGCCGGTCACGATCCCGGCCGACCGCGTCCTGCTGGCGTCCATGCCGGACACGCCGGGCCCCGTGGCCGGCCGGCTCACCCTGCCGGGTGACACCGCGGTCTGGGTCATGGCGTGAGCGCCGCGTTCAGGCGTTCGAACGGGCTCGGGCCGTCGTAGGGCTTCGCCTCGGCGCCCAGGTGGTGCACCCGGAGCTCATCCATGAGCTCGTCCAGGAACTGGGGGCCGGCGGCGCGCAGGAACTGCTGCCGGCTCTCGTCGCCGCCCGGCCGCCAATCGAGGCCCCATTCCCCGTACGCGAAAATGATCGGAACCGTCCGGATGCCCGCCTCGGTCAGGCTGAAGCGCGCGCGCTGGCCTCTGGCCGCGGTGCCGCGAGTCAGGATCCCGGCGTCGATCAGCCGTTTGAGCCGGTCGGCCAGGATGTTGGAGGCGATGCCCTCGGCCGAGCCGGTCAGCAGTGCACGGAAGTAACGCCGGTCGCCGAAGATGACGTCGCGCAGCACGAGCAGCGTCCAGCGGTCGCCGAGCACCTCGACGGCGGCGGTCAACGGACCCTCCAAAGCTCCTCCTTGACAGGCGATCGGCCCCCAATATAGTAGTTGCAAATCGCAATCACTAGGGGAAGAGGCGCTGATGGGCCGCTTCGCGTACTGGATGAACGTGTCCCTCGACCTGCGGATCGAGCAGGTGCCCGGGGACGACGGGGCCGGCGAATGGCTGCGCATCGACGAGGGGCTGCACCGCGAGTTCAACGCTCGGGCGCGGGAGCTCGCCGTGATGGTCCAGGGCCGGGTCATGTACGAGACGATGGAGGAGTACTGGCCTCGGGCACGCACTGACGCGTCGCTGCCGGACTTCATGCAGGAGTACGGCCACATCTGGACCGACGTGCCCAAGGTGCTCGTGTCGCGTACCCGCACCGAGGCCGGCCACAACACCCGCATCTTCGGCGGCGACGACGCGATCGAGCAGCTGGCCGCCCTGCGCGCCGAGACCGGCGGCACCCTCGGCGTGGGCGGCGCGACGGTGGCCACGCAACTGCTGCGGGCGCGTCTGCTCGACGAGTTGCTGCTGTTCACGCACCCGTCGATCCTCGGCTTCGGGCGGCCGCTGTTCGACGACTACGACATGCCGGTCGACCTCGACCTGCTCGAGCACAAGTCGTTCACGAACGGCGTCACCATGCACCGCTACGCCGTCCAGGACGCGAAAGAGGCGAGCTGATGCTGACGCCGATCGCCGACGGTGTGTCGTACCACCAGAGCGAGTTCCTGCAGAGCAACGCCACCTTCGTACAAGGGCTGCTCATTGACCCGGGGCTGACCGAGGACGAGATGACCTGCCTGGCCGGCGACCTGGATCGACCGGTCGTGGCCGGCTTCTCGACGCATCCGGACTGGGACCACCTGCTCTGGCACCCTCGGTTCGGCGAGGCTCCGCGATACGCGACGGCCCGGTGCGCAGCCGCCGTCGACGAGCAGCAGTCCGATCCGGATCTGAAGGCCCGGGTGGCCGAGCACCTGGAGGAGACGGAGATCGCCGGTAAGGTCCCGCTTGACCTGTACGGCGTTCTGGCCGCACTGCCGTCCGGGGCGACCGAGGTGCCGTGGGACGGCCCCCGCGTACGCATCATCGAGCACCAGGCGCACGCCCCGGGCCACGCGGCGCTGTTCGTCGAGGACCTGGGCGTGCTGATCGCCGGCGACATGCTGTCCGACGTGCTGGTTCCCATGCTCGACCTGGACGCCGCCGACCCGATCGAGGACTACCTGGCCGCGCTGGAGCTGCTGGAGGGCGTGCCGGCCCACGTCGTCGTGCCCGGTCACGGGTCGGTCGGCGATGCCGGTGAGCTCCGCACGCGGATCGCGCGGGATCGGGCGTACGTGCTGGCCCTGCGCGACGGCCAGGAGCCGGACGACCCACGGATCGGCCCCTCGGCCCCGGCCGGCTGGGAGTGGGTCAGCGACATGCACGCCGGGCAGGCCCATCGCCTCGCCGCCCGCGCCTAGCCAGAGTCTTCGACGCCGACCCCTTCGCCGCCGGGAGCCTTCGCCGCCGGGAGCCTTCGCCGCCGGGAGCCTTCGCCGCCGGGAGCCTTCGCCGCCGGGAGTCGTCAGCGCGGGCCGAGTAGGCGGGCCGTGGCCTCGACGGCGGCGTCGGTGATCGTGGCGACGTCGCCGCCGTCCTCGACCGTGACGGCGATCAGCTCCCGCAGGCCGCCGAGCAGGATGGTCGCGGTCTGGTCGGAGGCCGGGCGTACGCCTTCGGCCGCGAGCCGGGGCGTGTCGGTGAGCCGCCGGATCAGGCCCACGAAGCCGCTCATCGTCTCGCGCTGGAACTGGCGGGCCCGGCCCTGACCGAGGGCGGGCACGTCGCGGATCCAGCTCAGCGTGATCGGCGGGTCGGCCTGCACGGCGGCGATCCAGCCCTCGATGGCCTGCCGGACCTGCCCCTCCCACGGCGCCGCCGGGTCGACCGCGGCCGAGATGCGCGCGATCGTGCGCTGGTTGGTCTCGTGCAGCAGGGCGACCAGGCACTCCTGGCGGTCGGTGAACTGGGCGTAGAACGTGCGCCTCGACGTGCGCGCGGCCCGCACGATGTCGGCCACCGTCGTCTCCGGGTAGCCGCGCTCGCGGATGCAGACGGCCAGCCCTTCCAGCAGGCGGCGCCGGTGCCCGGTAGCGGCGTCGGCGGGCGCGTCGAGGGTTGTCATCTGGCACACGGTACGCCTTGCCCGGCCGTGGTACGCCGACGTACCGTCAGCTGGTACGCCGACGTACCAGGGGGTTCCGATGACAGTGCATCTGCCCGACGGTCCTACCAGCCCGCGCGTCGTGCAGGCGCTCGGCTTCGCCTTGTCCCGGCGGCGAACGATGGAACGGATGCGCGACCGCTACGGATCCGCGTTCACCATGCAGTCGCTCAACCTGGGCCGGATGGTGATGCTGGCCGACCCGGGCGAGGTGCGCGAGATGTTCCAGGCGAGCCCGGAGGAGGCGGACACTCCCGACGCGAACCTGGGCTCGGTGCTCGGGCCGGGCTCGTTCTTCGCGATCAAGGGGGAAGTGCACCGGCGCCAACGCAAGCTGCTGACCCCGCCCTTCCACGGACGCCGGCTCCGCGCGTACGAGCAATTGATCGAACGCGAGACGCGGCGCGAGACAGCCACCTGGCCGCAGGGGACGCCGTTCCCCGTCATGCCGTCGACGATGCGCATCACGCTGAACGTGATCTTGGGAGCCGTTTTCGGCGCCGAGGGGGCCGAGCTCGATGAGTTGCGCGCGCTGCTGCCGCCGATGGTCAAGCTGGGTTCGATTCTTGCGGTGCTTCCCGTCGTACGCCGTGATCTGCGCGGGTATGGGCCGGGCGCCCGTTACGCTCGTTACCGCGCACAATACGACGCCATCGTGCACCGCCTGATCGACCGTGCGCAGGCCGACCCGGCGCTGGAAGAGCGCGAAGACGTTCTGGCCATGCTGGTGCAGTCCCGCTACGACGACGGCTCCCCCATGAGCCGCAGCGAGATGGCCGACCAGCTGCTGACTCTGCTCGCGGCCGGCCACGAGACCACGGCGACGACCCTGGCCTGGGCCGTCGAACGCCTGCGCCGGCATCCGGCAGCATTGGACAAGATGGATGACGACGCCTTCCGCGAGGCGACAGTCATCGAGGTGCAGCGCGTGCGCCCGGTCGTCGAGATCACCTCCCGGCAGGTGCGCAGCGACGAGCTGACCCTGGGCCGCTGGACGTTGCCGAGGGGCACAGTGGTCACGGCCTGCATTGCCCTGCTGCACGAAGACCCCAAGCTCTTCGAGAACCCGGACGTCTTCGACCCCACCCGCTTCGTAGGCACCCGCGCCGACACGGCCGCGTGGATCCCTTTCGGCGGCGGCATCCGCCGTTGCATAGGAGCAGCCTTCGCCACCCTGGAGATGAACGTCGTGCTACGAACAATCCTGAACGACTTCGCCCTGTCCCCCACCACCGAGCCGGCCGAACGCCCCCACAGCCGCGGCATAGCGGTCGCCCCTGCCAAGGGCGGCCTGGCCGTGGTGCATCGCCGCTGAGCGCGGCAAGACCAGGGTGGGCTCAGGGCATCACCTGATGTCTTCTCGGCGTACGCACTGTCGACGATGGACGGCATGATTCGCCGCCGCAGCATCGTCGCGTCCGTGACCGCCATCGTGACCGGGCTGGCCCTGGCGGCCACTCCGCCCGCGGCGGGCGCCGACCGGCCGCAGCCCCGGATCGTCTGGACACAGTGCGACGACGACATACCGAAACTGCCGATCGACCCGGCCGTGGAGTGCGGCAAGCTGCGCTTACCGGTCGACTGGGCGCGCCCGCACGGCGCCACCTTCGAGCTCGCGATAGCCAGACGGCCCGCCGCCAAGCAGGAGCAGCGGGTGGGGACGCTGGTGTTCGGCCCGGGCGGGCCAGGCGATTCCGGCGTCGAGCGGATCCGCCGCGGCGACCGGTTCAGCCGCGAGATCCTCGACAAGTTCGACACGGTCAGCTTCGACCCGCGCGGCGTCGCCCGCAGCGGCGGACCGTCCTGCTCCCTGGATCTGCCCGCGCCGGGCCTGCTGACCAGCCAGGCCGAGTTCGACCGCACGATCGCCGCCAACCGTGCCGCGTGGGCCGCCTGCCGACCGACCAGCCCGGTGTGGGACCACGCCGACACGCTGAGCGCCGTCCGCGACCTCGACGCGCTACGAGCCGCGCTCGGCGAACGGCAACTCACTTTCCACGGCAGCTCGTACGGCACGTTGCTCGGCCAGCAGTACGCCGCGCGCTACCCCCATCGAGTGCGCGCGATTGTGCTCGAAAGCGTCTTCGACCACAGCCTGAACGTGCGCGATTTCGTCCGTACGCAAGCGATCGCCCTGCAGGACGCGTTCGACGAGTTCGTCGCGTGGTGCTCCCCCACGCGCACCGAGTGCGCCCTGAGTGGTTCCGACGTACGGGCGGTCTGGCGCGACATCCTCGACCGGGCCGACCCGGCTACAGCCTTCGCCATCTCCCTGTTGCCCATCGCCCGCCTCGCCGCCCCCGACCGCGCGGCCCTGTCCCGCGACATCGCCGCCCTGCGCGACGGCCAAGCCCCGGCGGGCAAACTTCCACCCCTGGTTTCGTCCGTGTTCTGTGCCGACTGGCCGGCCGATGTGCGCAACTTCCGCGCGTACGAGGATCTGGTGCGCACCGCCCGGTCGGTGGCACCGGACGTCCGCTACGGCGGCGGCCTGCTGGCCGTACGGGCCTGCCTGGGCTGGCCTTCTCCCGTGGCCAACCCACCGGCCCGCCTGCACGTGGACACCGTCCGACCGTTGCTGCTGCTCAACTCCCGCCACGACGTCCGCACCGGCTACGCGTGGGCGACGAACGTGGCCCACCAGCTGGGCCGCCACGGCCGCCTGGTCACCTACGAGGGCTCAGGCCACGGCGCCTACGGCAACACCCCCTGCACCACCGCGATGGTCGACCGCTACCTGATCGACCTGACCATCCCCCCACGCGGCGCCACCTGCCCCGCAGCCTGACGGGTCGACCGCCACCCGCTCGACCAGCTGACAGCACCAAACGGCGCGTCCTACCCATGCCACCCGATGAGCCGACGAGCCGAGCGCGACCACACGCGCTCGGCTCGTCATCGCCAACGGCCCGTCAACTCGTGCAACAAGCGACAACAACGAGCAGAAACGGTCGTGCAGATCCGGCTCGGCACCGCATACGGCCGGGTCAATTCCGTGCGCTAAGCGACAACAACGAGCAGAAGCGGCCGTGCGCCTTCGGCTCGGCGTCGGCTATGGCCTGACCAACCCCGTGCGGTAGGCGACGACAACTAGCTGGGCGCGGTCGCGCGCGTTCAGCTTGGTCAGCAGGCGGCTGACATACGTGCGGACGGTCGCGGGGCTCAGGTGCAGCACGACGGCGATCTCGTCGTTGGCCCGGCCGCGCGCGACCTCGGTCAGCACGTCTCGTTCGCGGTCGGTGAGGGCGGCCAGCGCCGTGCCGTCGGCCGCGGGTGGCCCGGTGCCGACGGCGGCGTCCATGACTCGTCGCGTCACCGCCGGGGACAGCAACGCCTCGCCGTTCGCGACCAGCCGGACGGCGCGGCGCAGCTCATCGGGGCCGCAGTCCTTGAGCAGGAAGCCGGCCGCGCCGGCCCGGATCGCCGCGAACACGTGCTCGTCGGTGCCATACGTGGTCAGCGCAACCACGCGGACGGCCGCCAGCGTCGGATCGGCCACGATGCGCCGGGTCGCCTCGATGCCGTCGCGCCCCGGCATGCGCAGGTCCATGAGCACGACGTCCGGCCGTGTCTCAACCACGATCGCGTACGCCTCATCGCCGTCGGCGGCCTCGCCCACCACGGCCAGCTCGGAATCCCGCTCGATCAGCGCCCGCAGTCCGGCCCGCACCAACTCCTGATCATCGGCCAGCACCACCCGCACGCTCACCACACGGCCTCCACCCATACCGCGACCCGCCTACTCACCACACGGCCCCCGCCCACACCACGACCTGCGCACGGCCCGCCCACACACCGACCCGCCCGCTCACCACACGGCCCCCGTCCACACCCCGACCCGCCCGCTCACCACACGGCCCTGCCGACACCGCGACCCGCCC
>NZ_JAPNTZ010000016.1 GCF_026626335.1 Paractinoplanes pyxinae
GTTCGACGTCGAGCCGGGAAAACTGGACGACAACGGTGACGAGTCGTTGACGACTGGCGACAAAGCGGCGCTGACCGACGGCGAGACTAACGAACAGGATCCAGGACTGCGTACGCCGGTATCCGGTGACGGCCCACCACCATCCGGCGAGACTCCGGGGGATGATCCACAGCCACAGCGGGTCCTTGTCGGTCAGATGCCGGCGCAGGTCCGTGACGGGAGCGAGGTCAGCCTGATCGTCCACATCGCTCGATCCGTTCCGGTCGGACCACGCACGCGAAGCACCTTGATGAAGCCATGGCCGATTCCCGCCGATGGCTCAGACGTAACGGTGGTGGTGCACGCAGATAACGGTCTAATTCCGCTCGGCCCGGTTCAGCAGGTCATCCGGGTTCCCGCCAGTTCCGACTCCGACCCGGTGCGGTTCGCCTTCCGGGCTTCTCAGGTCGACGTCAGCAGAGTCGAGGTCACTACGTGGGCCGGTGGGAAATACCTCGCCAAGCTCACCTTCGAAGTGTCGGTGACGGATCGGGGCCCGAATCTCGAACCGACCACCAAGGTTGCCACCGTCAACGATGTCGACCCCGAGGCCGGCGCGGTGACCTTGCAGATACACCATGCCGATGGCCGCTACACATTCCAGCTCCATAATGATCAGTGCGTGTACGACCCAGTAATGGTCGCTGTCGAAGCCGGAGCGGACGGTGTTCTGAGCCGGGCGCGGGAGACGCTGCGGCGGTTCGCGATGGACACCAAGACTCCGCCCTACAGCCCGGCAGTCGCCCGCGAATGGCTGCAAAACACAGGTGTGGGGCTGTGGAACAGCATCGTGCCCGAAGCCATCCGGGAGCAGTACCTGCAACTGCACAGCCGCATCAGTACCTTCTCGATCGCTACCGGGAACGACGCCCTGCCCTGGGAATTGCTCTACCCGATGACGAAGACCCACGACGCCGGCTTCCTCGTCGACCAGTTCCCCGTCACCCGCACGGTCTTCAACACGGACAGATCACGCAGGATCAACCTGGGCGGCGCCCGGTTCGTCGAGGCAGCTCGATCCCCGGCCAATGCCTCCGCCGAATTCAAGGCGATCGGCCGGATCGTGGCCCCCGGGCAAGAGTTGACCGTCGTCAACAACCTGAACGACCTGCTCCATCTCTTCGCCAGTGGTGAAGCCGGTCTGACCCACTTCGCCTGCCACGCTACCTACCGCAATGACGGCTCCGGCGCGTCAATCTCGATGTGTGACGGTGATTTCACCCCGATGATGCTGGCAACGGCGAAGGCGAAAGAGACCCTGACCGCCGGTCGTCCGCTCGTGTTCATCAATGCGTGCAGATCGGCGGGGGCAGAGCCGTACTTTACCGAGATGATGGGGTGGGCCCAACAGTTCCTCGGGGCCGGCGCTGGCGCCTTCGTCGGCACGTTGTGGGACGTGCGCAGCACCAGCGCCCAGAACTTCGCCGAAGAGTTCTACGGCCGCCTGATGACAGGCCAGACGCTCGGGCTGGCCGCGATGCACGCCCGGAAAGCGGTCAAGAACGATATGGACCCGACCTGGCTCGCCTACACGGTTTACGGCGACGCCAATGCCCTCGCGTTCCAGTAGTGGGCTTCCACGGCCGGCTACACCACGTGCCCGCAGACATGAGGAGGTCCGGTCGGTGCGAACAACTGACGACGGCGTACGAATTAGCGACCTGATCACGGCTGTGAAGGACAGCGTGCGCGAGGCAAACCTCTCCGCCACCGACGCCGGCAGAGACCTGCGGGTCAGCAAGGTGGAGCTGACGCTGTCGATTGTCGCGTCACGCGACGGCGGCGCCGGAATCGAGCTGAAGGTCCCGGTGATCGGGATGAAGCTCGGTGGCCGATACCGGCACGGCAGCTCGTCGTCTCAGACCTTGCAGGTGACGTTGGTGCCGGCCGCTTCCCCCGGGGCCGAGATACGCAGCGGGGACGTGGAGGAGGCTCTGGTCGACGCGATCAGCACCGTTCGCGCCGCGATCGTGGCCGCCTCGGACGGCGACGATCCCTTCGTCATGGAATCAAGCGTCATAACGCTGATTTTCGCGGTCACCGACACCGGGTCCATCTCACTGCTCGGCGAGGGCGACCTCACAGACGAGACAACCAGCACGTTAGTCATGACGCTCGTCCCGACCGGCTGAAAGCGAACTCGTCATACCGAGGACGCAATTGACGCGCCTCGAGCGCAACGGCCAACGCCCGCACGAAGTCGCTCTTGTCATCGGCGCATGTGAAATGAGGACGCGTTACTTCACATTCGGCGGCTAACGACGGATCGTCCGCCGCCGATTGTGCCCGGGGGCCTCAACTGAGCCCTCGAGCCAGCGGTACGCGCAAGAACTCGCGCCGATGTCCACCGTCGGCTAGCGCCGGGAACATTCGGCACGGCCCTGACAGATCAAGCACGACAGCTGAGCGAAGCCTTGGTCATCCTGCTCAGCGCCGATCGAGCATAATCGGCCCGACTGACAACCGGACCGGGGCGTGTGGGGTTCCACTCGACGTGAAGTGACCGCTTCAGACAGGACCTGGCCTGCGTTGGGCAGAAGTGTGTGCCCAGGCCGACACGAACCAGTGCCCCACATTTCTTGCTCATGGGCACACTGGCCGTCACGAGCACTCTCCGATGCCCTCGCTGAGCGCGGGCGGATCTAAGGCATTCACGGCGGTGGGGTCAGCCGGAGGGTCACCCGGGGGTCTACCGGAGTGACTGCCGGGTGGCGGGCGGCGACTGTGGACCTGTGCGACTTATTGCCTTGGCGGCAGCAGCGACAGTGCTCGTGGCGACAAGTGCCGCCGCGGGTTCGGATGAGCTTCGGCGTGATGCCGCGGCGTTGAGGGCGACCGGCGTGACCAGCGTTCTGGCCCGGCTGGAGACCCGGGCGGGGGTACAGGTGGTTCGGTCGGGGCGCGACGTCCCGTACGACCCCTACCTGCGGATCGGGAGCACCACCAAGACGTTCACCGCCGTGGTGGTGCTTCAGCTGGTCGGTGAGGGGCGGCTGACGTTGGACGATCCGGTCGAGAGGTGGCTGCCGGGGGTGGTGGGAGGCCGCCCGATTTCGGTACGGCAGCTTCTGCAGCACACCAGCGGGCTGTGCGACTACTCGTCCGACCTGATCGGGGACTACGCCACGCCGGAGGGCTATCTGCGGGAGCGGGACCGGCCGTACACGCCGGAGCAGCTTGTCGCTATCAGCGTGAGCCATCCGCCGGGTGGCACCGGGTGGGCGTACTCGAACACCAACTACGTGCTGGCGGGGATGCTGATCGAGGCGGTCACCGGGCGCGGCTGGGCTCGGGAGGTGGACGCCCGCATCATCGGGCCGCTGGGTCTGCGGCACACCCGCACCGGATACGTGCGCTCGCTGCCCGCGCCGCACGCCATCAACTACATGCAGTTCGCGCCGGGCGGGCCGCTGGTGGATACGACCATCGCGATCCGGGGGCTGGACAGCGACGCCGACGGGTCGATGGTCAGTACGGCGTCCGACCTCAATCGGTTCTTCGCCGCTCTGGCCGGCGGCCGCCTGCTCAAGCCGGCTCAGCAGGCGCAGATGCGCACCGTGGTCGCGATGCCGGGCTCGGCGACCCGGTCCGGGCTGGGCCTGTTCTGGTATCCGCTGTCTTGCGGCGGTGGCTGCTGGCGGCACGGCGGCACTGGCTTCGGCTACCAGGCCGAGCCCGCCTTCACCGACGACGGACGTCGGCTGGCCGTGTCGGTCTTCACCAACACCGGCGACCCCGAGCTGGCCGAGAACCGCCAGAGGCTGCTCGACGACCTGATCGATCACGCCTTCTGATGATGCGACCGTGGCCGGGCGTGCGGGAGGCCGGCTCGCGGGTGCGAGCCGGCCTCCCAAGGGTTACTCGGCGGCGGTCACCGTCGCTGAGAAGGCGCCGGCCTTGAGGGCGGCGGTCTGGCCGTCGATGACCAGCGTGTACGTGCCCGCGGCGGGGAAGGCGCACTGCCCGTTGGTGATCGGGGCACCGGATCCGCAGGCGGGGGTGCCCTGGTCGGTCAGGACGACAATTGACCGCTGCTCTCCCGACTCGCTGACGGCGCTTACGTCGTACGTACCGGCCGCTGGAATCGTCACCCGGCGGCAGCGGACGTCGCTGAACGGGTCGGTTGACGGCTTGCCGGGCTCGACCACCGGACAGCCCACCGGCGCGGTGACCGAGCGGATCTGGATCTCGTCGAAGTCCCTGTCGGCGCCGGCGCGGCTCGACGCCACGTAGGTGCCGCCGGCGGTCAGCTCGCACGGCGGGTTGGTGGAGCGCCACGGGAAGGCGCAGACCGGGGTGCCGTCCGCCTTGTCGACGTCGATGCTGCCGCCCTCGGCGAAGCCGATCACCTTCTCGCCGGCCGAGGCGGTGAACCGGACGCAGTGCGACTCCAGCGGGTCACTGTGCGGCACGCGCACCGAGGGCGCGTTCCACGCCGTGCTGATGTCGGCCGTGCAGTCGGCCGCGTCGCGCAGGGTGGCGACGAGCCGGTAGCCGAAATCGGTGGCGCCGGACTCGTTGCCCAGCTTGATCGTGTAGTCGCCGGCCTCGCTGATGCGGCAGCTGAATATCCGGCCCCTCAGTAGCAGGCAGACCCGGCTGTCGTCGGCGGCATGGACCCAGCCGGAACCGGGCAGAGGCGGCCCGTCGATCCGGATGGTGTGCCACCCGGCGGACAGATGGATCGGGTGGCAGCCGAGTTTGCCGGGCGGGACGGTGACCGTGGCGATCTGGTCGGCGGCCAGCGGCCCGTAGCGGCTCTCGGTCAGCGGCGCCACCGGGCCGCACGTGGCCGGGGGCGGCGGATCGGTCGGCGGCGGCGGTGTCTCGCCGCGCTCGATCTTGGTGATGCGGTAGCGGGCCGCCGTCGGCTGGCCGGTCAGTACGAGCGTGGTCGTGAGGCTGGTCTCCAGCGAACAGGTGAACGTGGTCGCGTCGCCCGGGTCGCAGGGCGGCCCGGCGTTGTAGACGACCTCGGCGTCGACCGAGTTGGAGCCGGACAGCCGCTCGACGGCGATGTCCATCTCGCCGGTCTTGTCGGCCACGAAGGTGAAGCAGTTCGTGAACCTGTCCCGGCCGAACTGGGCGACCACGTCGGGCGTCCACGGCCGGCAGCTCTCGCTGATCGCGTTGCGCCGCAGGGCGAACACGTAGTCGCCGGTCGCGCCGCCGGGGGCGGTCAGAAGCAGCCGGTACGTCCGGGAACCGCTCAGCGTGCAGTCGGACGACGTGCAGAGAAGCGTGCCGTCGTCGCCGTAGACGCGCGGGAGCGGGCTGGCCGCACCGGTCGCTCCGGCCGGGTACACCAGGTGCGTCTCGAGGCCGTCCGGGAGCTCGAACTGGTAGCAGTCGACCTGACCCGCCGCGCGGAACCGGCCGCGCTTGCCCGGCTCGTCCAGTCCGTACGCGGAAATGGTCGTGCAACCCGGCGCCGTCGACGGGACGAAGGTGGTCGTGAACGACTCGTCCCGGACCTGGGAGCTCATGCTGCCGATGATCAGGGTGTAGGTGCCCGCCGCGGTGAACGTGCACGTGTCCCCGTCGACGTACGGGTATCCGCTGGTGCTGCAGGGCAGGCTGCCGTCGGCGGCCATGATCACGAAGTTCGGGGCGGTCCCGTCGGCGTCCACGGTGCCGACGAAGTACGTACCCGGCTCGGTGACTTTGAGCGTGCGGCAGCGGACCACGTTGCGATCGCCCGGCGTCGCGCCGAACTTGCCCGGCCGGACCGTGGGGCAGCCCTTGACCGGGCTGAGCGACCGGACCTGGATCTCGCTGGTCGTCCGGCTCGGCTCGGCCACCGAGATCGCGCGGTAGAGCCCGTCGGCGGTGAGCTCGCACGGGCCGTAGCGCTCGGTGGGCACAGTGCAGACCAGCTTGTCGGCGGCGTCGCGGACGGCGATGCGGCCGGAGCTGCTGTACGCGAGGATCCGCTCGCCGGCCGAGCCGGTGAACCGTACACACTGAACCTCGACGCCGACCGCGGGGAAGCGCACGCGGGCCGCGTTCCAGGCCGTGCCGACGCGAGTGGTGCAGCGGGCCGGGTTCTCGGACGTCACCGCGATCTTGTAGTCGACCGGCGTGGGACCGCGCAGGTTCTGCACCACGACGGTGTAGTCGCCGGCGACCGGGACGTCGCACTCCCACTGGTAGCCCGGCGGGGCCGTGCACACCGCCGCGCCCTGCGCGTCCTGCAGGGTCGCCGAGCGCAGCGCGGTGAAGCCGGTGAACTGGATGAAGTGGCGACCGGCGCTGAGCCGGACGTCGTGGCAGCGCGTCTCGCCGCGGGCGATCGTGCCGGAGCCGATCTGGTCGGCCGACAGCCGGCCGAACTGCCCCTCGACCAGAGGCGAACAGGTTGCGTCGGACGACGACGACGGCGAAGCGGCCGCGGGTGCGGCCGGCTCGGCGGCGTACGCGGTGCTGGTGAGCCCGGACGCCAGAATCAGGCCGCACGCCAGTGCGGCACCCCAACGTTTCAAGTGTTCCCCCGTGGTTCCGTCGGTGATGTGCCAGTAGGGATATCACGAACGACTTGCATCCCTCTATCCCGCGACGAGCCTCGGAACAAGCAATGTGGAGAAATATGCGTAACGTCGATGCGTCTTTCGCGTACGTCCCCGCCGGTCGCAGCGTTCGGCCCGCCGATCCTGGTCGGGTGGCCACCACCTACCCTGAGCCCAAGATCGCGGTCGAGCGGACGGAGCCGCCATGCTGCACGTACGGGTCATCTCGCCGGCCGCGGTCACCGATCGGCTGACGAAGCACCTGACCGGCGCCGAGGCCGTCACCCACCTGATGGTCCTCGACGGCGCCGCGAAGGTCCCGCCCGGCGACGTCATCGAGTTCGACGTGGTGCGAGAGGGCGCCAGCCGGGTCCTCGACGACCTGCGCGACCTCGGGCTCGAACGCGACGGGGCGATCGTCGTCGAACGCATCGACACTGCCCTGTCCGCGTCGGCCGACCGCGCGGCCCGGCGGGTGCCCGGTCTCGGCGTGGACGCGGTCGTCTGGCACGAGATCGAGCACCAGACCGGCGAGGAGGCCACCCTGTCGGCCTCCTACCTGGCCTTCATGATCGTCGCCATGATCATCGCTGCTGTCGGCGTGCTGCTCGACCAGCCGATCCTGATCGTCGGCTCGATGGTCGTCGGGCCCGAGTTCGGGCCGCTCGCCGCGCTGAGTGTCGGCCTTGTCAAACGCAAGTTCCCCATGGTGCGCCGGTCACTGATCGCGCTCGGGGTCGGGTTCCCGGTCGGCATGCTGGTGACCGTCCTGGCGGTATGGCTGCTCACCGCGGCCGATCTCGTCGACAAGTCGATGCTGCTGGACGAACGGCCGCTGACCGACTTCATCTGGCGGCCGGACGCTCTTTCCTGGGTCATCGGATTCCTGGGCGGCGTCGCCGGCATCCTGTCGCTGACCTCGGCCAAGGCCGGCACCCTGGTCGGAGTCCTGATCTCGGTCACGACGATTCCGGCGGCAGCCAACGCCGCCGTCGCGCTGGCCTACGGCGTACGGGCGGAGGTGTTCGGGTCGACGCTGCAGCTCGTGATCAACCTGGCCGCCATCGTCGTCGGCGGTGTCCTCACTCTCGCCGTCCAGCAGGTCGTCTGGAGCCGCGCACACCTGGGCGGGTCGAGAGCCGCGAACAAGTCGTGAAATGGGCCGGCCCGGCGCCCGCGATGCCACAGCAGGAAGGAGACGTACACGCAATCAATCGATGTCGGCGTAGGTGGGCGAATCCTTGATCAACTCGTCGACGAAGGCGGCGACATCGGCACCGGTGACCTCGAGAACGCCGCGGCCGGCTGCGGCGCCCTCCTCGAAGAAGCCGACGAGACCCGGAAGCAGGTCGCCATCGACCAGGTCGACCGGCCCGACCTTGAACAGGTAGCGCTGGATCTCGTCGTAGACGATCCGATAGTCGGGCGGGAGCGCCTTCACCCGGGCGACGTGCCCCCGCCACTGCTTCTTGCCCTCGATCATGTCTTGAATGCCCATGTCAGCCTCCCAGCCGAGCCAGCTTGCGGGCGACGTTGCGGTTCAGCTGCTCACGCCACCGGTCGCGGTAGTTCCGGGCGCCGGCCCCGCCGGCCAGCGCCGCCGAGAAGCCCGCGATGCCGTCGCCAAGCACCTCGTGGACGCCCTGACCGTCGGCCGAGGCCTCCTCCAGCAGCCCGAGGGCCGCATCGGCGATCGGCGTCAGATTGCGCCCCGTGAAGCTCCCGTACGAGAAAAGGTGGGTGACGATCTGCTCCCACGCCGCCTGATAGTCGGCCGGCAACGCCTGCGCCCGCGCATCGAACCCCTTCCAGTCCCGGGTGAGATCGCTGCCCGTGATGGTCTCCCAGAAGCTCATGCCCCGCCCTCCTTGAGTTTGCCGATCCGCGACGACACGTACTGCCACTTGGCCCAGAACGTCGCGAGCTCGGTGCGCCCCGCGTCGTTCAGCGCATAGAACTTGCGCGGCGGCCCCACTTCGGACGGCCGCTTCGTCACCTGGACCAGACCGTTGCGCTCCAGCCGCAGCAGGATGGTGTACACCGTGCCGTCGATGACGTCGGCGAAGCCGAGGTCGTTGAGCCGGCGCGTGATGGCGTAGCCGTACGTCTCCTCGCGGCTGATGATTTCGAGCACACAGCCTTCGAGCGTGCCCTTCAGCATTTCGGTCAGGTCTTCCACCGCGGCTCCCGTCCGACCGGTACCTAGTACCACCGAGTACCGGTATACGGTACCACTGAGTACCGCGGGAGGTAGCCCCCTCAGGGGCGGAAGCGGTAGCCCATGCCGGGCTCGGTGAGAAGGTGCCGCGGGCGGTCCGGGTCGTTCTCGAGCTTGCGCCGCAGCCGGGCCATGTACTGGCGCAGGTAGTTGCTCTCGTTGAGGTACTGCGGGCCCCAGACGTCGGTCAGCATGGCCCGCTGGCTCAGCAGCTTTCCGGGGTGACGGACCAGGTAGTCGAGCAGCCGCCACTCGGTCGGGCTCAGCCGCACGTCACCGTCCTCGTTGGTCACTGTGCGGGCGCCCAGGTCGACGGTGTTGCGGCCGATGGTGACGGTGGCGCCCTGGTCGTCCGGCTGGTGGCCGCGCCGGGTGACTGCCCGGATGCGGGCCAGCAGCTCGTCGACGCCGAACGGCTTGGTGATGTAGTCGTCGGCCCCGGCGTCCAGGGCACCGACCTTGTCCTCGCTACCAGCCCGGCCGGACAGCACGATGATCGGGATGCTGGTCCAGCCGCGCAGGCCGCGGATGACCTCGGTCCCGTCCATGTCGGGCAGGCCGAGGTCGAGCACGACCAGGTCGGGATGACGGTGGGCGGCCACGTGCAGGGCGGTCGTGCCGTCGGGGGCGGTGTCGATGTCGTACTTCCGGGCTCGCAAGTTGATGTGCAGGGCCCGGACGATCTGCGGCTCGTCGTCGACGACCAGGATGCGGGTCATTCGGCGCGTCCGGTGGGCAGGGTCAGGATCATGGTCAGGCCGCCGCCCGGAGTCTGCTCGGGGACGAGGGTGCCGCCCATGGCCTCGGTCAGGCCGCGCGACAAAGCGAGCCCGAGGCCGACGCCGGTGTGGTTGTCGCGGTCGCCGAGCCGCTGGAAGGGCAGGAAAACGTCGTCCCAGCGGTCCTCGGGGATGCCGGGGCCGTGGTCGATGACGCGCAGTTCGAGGGTGTTGCCCAAGGTGCTGGCCGTGACGGCCGGTGTTTCGCCTTCCGGGCTGTAGCGCAGGGCGTTGGCCACCAGGTTGATCAGCACCTGCTCGAGCAGGCCGGGGTCGGCATGCACCGGCGGCAGGTCGTCCGCGATGTGCATCGCGACCTTGCGGCCCTCCGGGCCGAGTTCGTCCAGAGCCCTCGGTACGGCGTCCTCGGCGCCGATGTCGACGGCGCTCACACCGAGCGCGCCCGCCTGCAGCCGGCTCATGTCCAGCAGGTTGGTGACCAGCCGCGCCAGCCGGTCGAGGGACTCGTCGGCGGTGGCCAGCAGTTCCCGGCGATCCTCCTCGTCGAAGTGGACCTCGTCGCTGCGCAGACCGGCCACGGCCGCCTTCGCCGAGGCCAACGGCGTACGCAAATCATGGCTGACCGCGGCCAGCAGAGCCGTCCGCATCCGGTCGGCCTCGGCCAGAGGCTTGGCCGTGGCCGCTTCAGCGGCAAGCTGTTCCTGACGTAGGGCGAGCGTGGCCTGCGCGGCGAACGCTTCCACGATGCGGCGGTCGGAGGCTTCGAGCGGATGGCCGCGCAACAGCATGGTCACGTTGTCGTCGACCTTGACCTCGACGTCAGGGGTCTTCGTCGACTCCCCCACTCGGGCGACGACTGCACCGCGATCGAGCAGCGTGACTGCGTCGAGCGTGAACGTCTCGCGCAGCCGCTCGAGCAGCGCCATCAGCGGCCGCTCCCCGCGCAGCACGCTGCCGGCGACGGTGGCCAGCGTCTGCGCGTCGGCCGAGGCGGCCGCGGCCTGCCGCGTCTTACGCGCGGCTGTGTCGACGACCCAGCTCACCGCCAGCGCCACCACCACGAAAATGGCCAGGGCCAGCAGATTGTCGGCCTCGGCGATCGTGAACCGCCCGAACGGCGGCGTGAAGAACCAGTTCAGCAGCAGCGACCCGGCCACCGCGGCCAGCAGCGCCGGCCACAGCCCGCCGATCAGCGCCACCCCGATCACCGCGGCCAGGAACAGCAGGATGTCGTTGGTGAGCGACAGCGACGGCCCGAACCCCAGGGCGGCGGTCAGGGCGGGCAGCCCGAGCGCGGTCACGACGAATCCGGCAACCCGACGGCGCCTGGACAACGCCGCCGGCAGCCGACGCCGGCGACGCCCCTGCGCCGCGCGTTCGTGGGTCACCAGATGCACGTCGATCGAGCCGGACATGGCGGTCGTCGTGACCCCGACGCCGGCCGAGAACAGTTGCGCCAGCTTGCCGCGGCTGGAGGCGCCGAGCACGATCTGGGTCGCGTTGACCGCCCCCGCGAAGTCGAGCAGCGCCCGTGGCACATCACCGCCGACGACCTGGTGATAGGTGCCGCCCAAGCTTTCGACCAGAACCCGTTGCCGGGCCAGCACAGCGGGATCCGCGCCGGCCAGCCCGTCATTGCGGGTGACATGCACGGCCATCAGATCGGCGCCCTTGTCCCGCGCGGCGATCCGGGCCGCCCGGCGGATCAGCGTGTCCCCTTCGGAGCCGCCGGTGAGCGCCACAACAATGCGTTCCCGAGTCTCCCAAGTGGCGCTGATATTGTGATCGGCGCGGTATTTGTCGAGCTGTTCTTCCACTTTGTCGGCCAGCCACAGCAGGGCCAGCTCACGCAGTGCGGTCAGATTACCCGTACGGAAATAATTGCCCAGCGCAGCGTCGATCTTCTCCGGTTGATAGATGTTGCCGTGGGCCATCCGCCGGCGCAACGCTTCCGGCGTCATGTCGACCAGCTCGACCTGTTCGGCCGCCCGCACCACCGCGTCCGGCACTGTTTCGCGCTGCTGCGCCCCCGTGATGTGAGCGACCACGTCGTTGAGCGATTCCAGGTGCTGCACATTGACGGTAGTCAGCACGTCGATGCCCGCATTCAGCAGCTCGTCGACGTCCTGCCAACGCTTGGCGTTCCTCGAACCGGGCACATTGGTGTGTGCGAGCTCGTCGACGACGGCCAGCTCCGGCTTGCGTGCCAGCAGTGCGTCGAGATCCATTTCGGTAAACTCGGCACCTCGATATTCGACCACGCGGCGTGGAATCATGTCGAGGTCACCGATCATGGCTTGCGTGTGCTTTCGGCCGTGCGTTTCGACCAGCCCGACCACCACATCGGTGCCGCGTTCGGCCCGCCGATGCGCCTCTTCCAGCATCGTGTAGGTCTTGCCGACTCCCGGGGCGGCCCCGAGGAATATCCGCAATTCGCCGCGTGCCATGTTCGCTCTTTCAACCGAAGTCAAATTCTGGATGTCGTGGCCGGGTGGGGGGTTACAGACCGTCGCTCCCGCCGAGGGCCCGGGCGGGTTTCGCTGGCCGCTGGCGCGTCCAGAACGCGAAACCCACCCGGGCGACGTGCGTGAGTGGTTGCGCTCAAACCAAGGCGACCGTTTTGTCGCGTTCACCGGTTCGGGCCGGCCTCGGACCGCCCCCACCCCGGCTCTGGGAGGGGCCGAGCAAAGCAGCCGGGTACGACACTTTTCCGCCCTTGTCCACAGCCGTCACTTGCCGTTCAAGGCCAGGTTGAGCTCGAGAACGTTGACGGCCGGCTCGCCGAGGAAGCCGAGCGCCCGGCCGTCAGTGTGCTCCTTGACGAGCTTGCGCACCTGGTCCTCGGTCAGGCCGCGCTCCCGGGCGATCCGCGGCACCTGCAACTCGGCGTACGCGGGACTGATGTCCGGGTCGAGTCCGCTGCCGCTGGTGGTGACCGCGTCGGCCGGGACGGCCGGCTTGCCGGGCGCGTCGCCCCGGATCGGGGTGATCACGCCGCCGAGGGCCTGGTAGTCCTGGCCGGGCTGGGCGGACTCGACCGTCACACCCTCGTAGGTGGCGATGAACGGAGTGCCGGTCTGGTTGACCGACACCGCCCGCGTCACCGGCCCGGTCAGGCCGTCGCGGTAGAAGACGGCCAGCACCGCGCCCACGCCGTCGGGGGTGCAGTACGGGCGGCTGCCGTCGACGTTCTCGAGCTTGCCGACGGCCAGGCTGCGCTCGCAGACCTGGGTCAGCAGGCTGGGCGCGTCGGGGCTGTCTACAACGCTTTCCGGGCCCAGGTTCGAGGCGCCCGTCGCGGTCGGGTCGTAGCCGTCGCCGGCCTTGGACGGGCGGCTCTGGAAGTACTTAAGGACCGGATTGCCGTCGGCGTCGGTGAATGCCTGCCCGATCAGGCGGCTGCCCGACGTGCCGACAATCGAACCGCCGGCCTTGTCGGAGAGACCAGGAATGCGGCCGACGGCCACGAAGAGCAGCGGATAGAGCAGTCCGAGCAGGACGGTCATGACTAACAGGGCGCGCAGCGCCGCGATGTGCTGGCTGAGCCAGGCGGGGAGTCTCATTCTCAAATCCCAGGGATGAACTGTACGAGCAGGTCGATGAGCTTGATGCCGAGGAACGGCACGATGACGCCGCCCAGGCCGTAGATCCAGAGGTTGCGCCGCAGCAATGCCGACGCACTCGACGGGCGGTAGCGCACGCCCCGCAGAGCCAGCGGAATCAGCGCCATGATGACAAGCGCGTTGAAGATGACCGCCGACAGAATGGCCGAGCCCGGCGAGTGCAGCCGCATGACGTTCAGCGTGTCGAGGCCCGGATAGACCGCCGCGAACATCGCCGGGATGATGGCGAAGTACTTGGCGATGTCGTTGCTGATCGAGAATGTGGTCAGGGCGCCCCGCGTGATCAGCAACTGCTTGCCGATCTCCACGATTTCGATCAGCTTGGTCGGGTCGGAGTCGAGGTCGACCATGTTGCCGGCCTCTTTGGCGGCCGACGTTCCCGTGTTCATGGCCACGCCCACATCGGCCTGGGCCAGAGCGGGGGCGTCATTGGTGCCGTCGCCGGTCATCGCGACCAGCCGCCCGCCGTCCTGTTCCTTTTTGATGTACGCGAGTTTGTCCTCCGGCGTCGCCTCGGCCAGAAAATCGTCGACTCCGGCTTCGTCGGCGATGGCTTTCGCCGTACGAGGGTTGTCGCCCGTAATCATGACCGTGCGAATGCCCATGCGGCGCATTTCGTCGAAGCGGGCCCGCATGCCGGCCTTCACCACGTCCTTCAGGTGGATCACTCCGAGTGCCCGGGCCGGCTGCCCGGGGTCGAGCCCGGCCACCACCAGCGGGGTGCCGCCGCTGCCGCTGATCGCGTCGACGATCTCGCCGACCTCCTCGGTCGGGTGCCCGCCGTTCTGCCGCACCCACTTCATGACCGCCGAGGCGGCGCCCTTGCGGATCTGCCGTCCGCCGAGGTCGACGCCGCTCATCCGGGTCTGCGCGGTGAACGGTACGAACGTCGCCTCCGGCATCAGGCCGGGCTCACGCTCGCGCAGCCCGAACTGGTTCTTGGCCAGCACCACCACCGACCGGCCCTCGGGCGTCTCGTCGGCCAGGCTCGACAACTGCGCGGCGTCGGCCAGGGTGGCCGCCGTGACGCCGTCGACCGGGACGAACTCGGCCGCCTGGCGGTTGCCCAGCGTGATCGTGCCGGTCTTGTCGAGCAGCAGCGTGTTCACGTCGCCCGCGGCCTCGACCGCGCGCCCCGACATCGCGAGGACGTTGCGCTGCACCAGCCGGTCCATGCCGGCGATGCCGATGGCCGACAGCAGCGCGCCGATGGTCGTCGGGATGAGACAGACGATGAGCGACACGAGCACGATCCCGGTGACGCCGTTGCCGTCCAGGGCCACGGTGTCGGGGGCCGCCGCGTTGAACGCCTTCGAGAAGATCGCGAGCGGCTGGAGCGTCACCACGGACAACAGGAAGATGATCGTCAGCGCGGCCAGCAGGATGTTGAGCGCGATCTCGTTCGGCGTCTTCTGCCGGTTCGCGCCCTCGACCAGGGCGATCATGCGGTCGACGAAGCTCTCCCCCGGCCGCTGGGTGATCTTGACGACGATCCGGTCGCTGAGCACCTTCGTGCCGCCGGTGACGGCCGAGCGGTCGCCGCCGGACTCGCGGATGACGGGCGCCGACTCGCCGGTGATGGCCGACTCGTCCACGCTGGCGATGCCCTCGATGACGTCACCGTCGCCCGGGATCACCTGGCCCGCCTCGACGACGACCACGTCGCCCAGGGTGAGCTGGGTGGCCGGGATCTCGCGTCCGTCCTTCAGGTACGCGACGGTGTCCTGCTTCGCCGCCCTCAGGGCAGCGGCCTGGGCCTTGCCCCGGCCCTCGGCCACCGCCTCGGCCAGGTTGGCGAAGACGACAGTGAGCCAGAGCCAAACCGTGATGATCCAGGCGAACACGCTGGGGTCGGCGATGGACAGCACGGTCGTGAAGACCGCGCCGATCTCGACGATGAACATGACCGGGTTGCGCCACATGACGCGCGGGTCGAGCTTCCTGACCGCGGACGGCAGCGACCGCCACAACTGCTGGGGGTCGAGCAGGCCACCGCCGACCGGCTTCGGCGACTCAACCGCCGGTTTTTCGGCGAGCAACGTCATGACAGGCCTTCCGCGATGGGTCCAAGAGCGAGAGCGGGCAGGAAGGTCAGCGCGACCAGGACGACGGTGACGCCGACGACCAGCCCGACGAACAGGGGTTGGTGGGTGGGCAGGGTGCCTTCGGACTCAGGCGTGACCTTCTGCCGGGCCAGTGAGCCGGCCAGCGCCAGCACCAGCACGATCGGCAGGAACCGTCCGAGCAGCATGGCCAGGCCGAGCGCGGTGTCCCACCACGGCGTGTTGACCGTGATGCCCGCGAAGGCCGAGCCGTTGTTGTTGGAGGCGCTGGTGAAGGCGTACAGGACCTCGGAGAGGCCGTGCGGGCCGACGTTGAGCGCTGTCGAATTGTGGCCGTTGGCGAACGCGGCCGCCGTGCCGATGAGCACCAGGGCCGGCGTGATCAGGAAGTACGACGACGCCAGCTTCATCTCGCGCGCACCGATTTTCTTGCCGAGATATTCCGGCGTACGACCGACCATGAGACCCGCGACGAAGACGGTGATCACGGCCAGGATGAGCAGGCCGTACAAGCCCGAACCGGTGCCGCCCGGCGCGACCTCGCCCAGCATCATGTTGACCATCGGCATCATGCCGCCGAGCGCGGTGTACGAGTCGTGGAATGAGTTCACAGCACCGGTCGACGTCAACGTGGTGGCCGCGGCGAAGGTGGCCGAGTCGGGGATGCCGAAGCGGGTCTCCTTGCCCTCCATCGCGGCGCCCACCGCCTGCGGCACCGTGCCCGCGCCGTGCAGCTCGAAACCGATCGTCAGCGCGGTCGAGGCGATCGCCAGCACGGCCATGACGGCGACGATGGCGTACCCCTGACGGTTCTGACCGACCATGCGGCCGAACACCCGGGGCAGGCTGAACGGGATGAGCAGGATCAGGAAGATCTGGATCCAGTTGGTCCAGGTGGTCGGATTCTCGAACGGGTGGGCCGAGTTGGCGTTGTAGAAGCCGCCGCCGTTGGTGCCGAGCAGCTTGATGGCTTCCTGCGACGCCACCGGCCCGCCGGTGATGTGCTGCGCCGCGCCGGTCAGTGTGGTCACGTCGGTGCCGCCGGACAGGTTCTGCACCATGCCGCCGACCATGAAGATCAGCGTGGCCAGGGCCGCCACCGGCAGCAGCACGCGCACCGTGATCCGGGTCAGGTCGACCCAGAAGTTGCCAAGTTCGCCGCTGCCCCGCGAGGCGAAACCGCGGATCAGTGCGACCGCGACCGCGATGCCGACAGCGGCGGAGACGAAGTTCTGCACGGCGAGCCCGGCCATCTGGGCCAGGTGGCCCATGGTCGATTCACCCGAGTACGCCTGCCAGTTCGTGTTCGACACGAAGCTGACCGCGGTGTTCCAGGCGACGTGGCTGGTGACCGGGTCGAACCCCAGCGAGAGCCACAGCTTGTCCTGCAACCGCAGAAACGCGTACAGGAAAAGGATGGAGACGGCCGAGAACGCGAGCACGCTGCGGGCGTAGACACCCCAGGTCTGCTCGGCCGAGGGGTTCACGCCGACGAGCCGGTAGACGCCGCGCTCGACGACGTTGCTGCGGGTGCCGGTGACGACCCGGTACATGTAGTCACCGAACGGCCGGTACACGGCGACGAGCGCGAGCACCAGCGTGATGACGAAAAGCCAGCCGGCCATCAGAATTTCTCCGGGAAGAGCAGGGCGGCCACCAAGAAGGCGGCCAGCAGGGCGGCCACGATCAGGCCGATGAGGTTGACGGCGCTCACCAGCGTTCGACCGCCCGGATCAGCACGGCCAGCGCTGCGAACAGCGCCACCGTGATCACGACGAACACGAGATCAGCCACGACAGGACTCCTAGACGAGGGGTGTTTGTTGGTGCTTCGAGGCAAGCTTCGGCACGCCGGAACCCCTTGTCATCGCCGTTCACGCGATGACTACGCCGACCGGCCGATCGTTAACGCCCCTTTGACGGCGACGGTGATCGGGGCCACCGTGACCGCCCCGTCAACATCGGCCCGAGCCGCGCATCAAAGCCGTTAACAGCACGCCGATCCGGGGCAGCCGGGGCGTATACCTGCCCCATGACCAACTTCCCCGAGCCGCAGGACGTCCGGCACGAGGCGATCGTCTGCGTCCGGCTCAAGACCACAGTCGCGGGCAGTCACCTGCTCGATCACCTGCGCGCCCAGCCGTACGTGGCCTCGGCCTGGTGGATAGCCGCGGACATCGACGCCGTCGTTCTGCTGTCCGCGCCGAGCATGCGCGAGCTGCACCGAGCGGTCAACGACCTGCGCCTGCTCGGCGGCGCCCAGGACGCCAACGCTCATATGGTGCTGCGTCCAATGAGCCTGACCGGCGCTCGTAGCTGACCGCCACCGCACGGTCGCGCAGCAGCAGCCCCTCCAGGGACTCGTGCTTCGGCGAGCGCGTACGCAGGGCCTGGTGGCCCATCGCCAGGAGTCCGACGCAGATCAGGGTGGCGAGGGCGGCGGTCGCGATGCGAACCGCTCGGTTGGCGCGGCAGCCGAGAATCAGTTGAGCGGCCACAACCACCACACCGATGCCGGCCGCGATCATCGCGCCCGGCAATCCGGCGACATCACCCTCGTTGTTCACGTTTCGACCGTCCGCCGGGAACCATTGCACGGCCGCCCTTTTAACGGCTTCGGGACGGGCGCCCGGCGTCTTTTGACGGCCTGTTGACGGCGATGGGGCCGCCCGAACCGGGCGGCCCCATCCGTACTCAATTCGCGCGGCGCAGGGTTCTGGTCAGTCCGTCGGCGACGCCCAGCACCGGCGGGCGGCCGACGAAGGTGTCGCCGCGATGGTGATACGCGCCGGTGCCCGCCACGGCGATGAGGTCACCGGCGGCGACGTCGGCCGGCAGCGGCACCGAAGCGATCTCGGCTCCGTCGACGATCCGGGCCGGGTGCGGCCGGGCCGTGGACTCCCGGCCGATCAGGTAGGCGGTGTGCCGTCCAGCGCAGTGCTCGGTCGCCACGCAGTCCGGCACGGTGCCGTCGAGCGTCACCGTCGTTCGTTCCGGGCCCGCGACGACCTCGCTTACTCGATGCAGCGTCAGACCGGCCCGGGCGACAAGGGCCCGGCCCGGCGAGACGGTCAGCCGGGGCTCGCTGAGGCGGTACCGCTCGGCGGACAGCCGGAGCATCCCGCGAACCCGTCCGGCGAAGGCAGCCACAGCGAAGCCGTCGTCACCATCGGCGTAGGCGACCGCGTGACCGCCGCCGAGATTGAGCGCCGGCACGGTCGCGCCGTACCGGGCCCGGATCACCGCACAGAAGCCCATCGCCTCGCGCAGGGACGACTCGAACGCGCCGAAACGGCTGAGCTGATGCCCGATCGAGCAGTCCAGCCCGGCCAGCACCAGGTTCGGCGAGCCCAGGATGCGCTTGATCGCGGCCAGCGCGGTGCCGGAGCCCAGCGGCAGCCCGTACCGGCTCCGACCGGCGCGGGACGGCACCACTCGGACAAGGACACGCTGGCCGATCGGCGCCCGCGCGGCGATCGCCTCGACCTCGGCGAGAGAACCGGCGACTATTGCGGCGCCGCAGGCATGGGCCGCCTCGAGATCGCCGACGGACTTGCTCGAGCCGTACAGAACCAAGTCTGTTGACCGAAAGCCGGCCAGCAATGCGGTCTGCAACTCGCCGGCCGAGGCGACGTAGCAGCCCAGACCGGCTCCCGCGATCCACCGTCCGACGCCGGTGGTCAGCCCGGCCTTGGCGCTGTAGGCGACCGCGCCGGCGCCGAACGCGTCCAGGTACTCCGCACACCGGGCGCGGACGTCAGCCTCGTCGAGCACATGCACCGGCGTGCCGTACGAGGCGGCCACCGTCGTCATCCGTACGCCGCCGACGAGCAGGTCGTCCTGCGGGGCCCAGCGAGCGGTGACCGGCCACACCGCCGGATCGAGCGGCGGACGCAACGACGTCCGCAGGGAGGGCAGCTACTCGGTGAGCGTCATGACTCCGACGGTGCGCCCGGACCGCCGGGCCGGGAAGTGCCGGTGACGCGATGTTCACGCCGGTCGCGCCGAAATTGACGCGGCGGATACACCCGGACCACGACACGCGGACGGCCGAGGGGCAAATTTTGACGCGTTATTAACGCCGGGGCCCGGGCGTCGGCGGGCCCGGTCGAGGACTCTGGTCCGGTGAACGAGCAATCCGGCCCGGTCGAGGCGCTGCCCGAGTACGCCGTACCCGCGGTCATGGCCTCCCCCGCCCACGAGACCACGCCGTCGAAGGGGGTGGCCGGCTGGCTGCTGCGTCATCGGGTGCAGCCGGTCGGGCCCGCGGCCGGTGAGGGGCACACCGAGCAGCACGCGTGGTGGAAGGTCATGTGCCTGACCGGGGTGGACTACTTCTCCAGCCTGGCCTACGTGCCGGCCATCGCGGTCGCCGCGGCCGGTGCAGTCTCGCCCTTGGCCACGCTGCTGATCGTGGCGCTGACCCTGTTCGGTGTGCTGCCGATGTACCGGCGGGTGGCCCGGGAGAGCCCGCACGGCGCCGGCTCGGTGGCCATGTTGGAACGGCTGCTGCCGTTCTGGCAGGGCAAACTGTTCGTCCTGATCCTGCTCGGCTTCGTGGCCACGTCCTGGCTGATCACCATCACCCTGTCGGCGGCGGACGCCAGCGTGCACGTGGTCGAGAACCCGTTCTTCCCGTCGTTCCTGCACGGCCACGAGGTGGCGCTGACCGTCGGCCTGCTCCTGCTGCTCGGCTTCGTGTTCCTGCTCGGCTTCAGCGAGGCCGTCAGCGTCGCCATCCCGCTGGTGGCGCTCTTCCTCGGCCTCAACGCGCTGGTCATCGGGGCCGGCCTGGTCGAGATCGTCACCAACGGCGCCGCGTGGTCGGCGTGGACGTCAGCGCTCGGCGACACCGGCAACCTGTTCCAGCCCGCCCTCGTGGCTTTCCCCCTACTGGTGCTCGGGCTGTCCGGCTTCGAGACCGGCGTGAGCATGATGCCGCTGGTCGCCGCCTCGAACCTGGAGAACCGCGTCCGCAACAGCCGCCGGCTGCTGACCACGGCCGCCCTGATCATGAGCGTCTACCTGCTCGCGGCCAGCCTGGTGACCACCGTGCTGATCCCGGCCGACGAGTTCGGCCCGGGCGGCGAGGCCACCGGCCGGGCCCTGGCCTGGCTGGCCCACGAGCAGCTGGGTGAGGTCGTCGGCACCGCGTACGACATCAGCACCATCCTCATCCTGTGGTTCGCCGGCGCGTCGGCGATGGCCGGCCTGGTCAACATCGTGCCGCGCTACCTGCCCGGCTACGGCATGGCGCCCGAGTGGGGCCGGGCGGTGCGTCCGGTGGTGCTGGTCTACACCGCCATCACGGTCGTCATCACGATCGCCTTCGAAGCCGACGTCAACGCGCAGGCCGGCGCGTACGCCACCGGCATCCTGGCCATGATGGTCTCCGGCGCCTTCGCCGTCACCACCTGGGCGTTCCGGCACCGCAAACACGGCGCCACAGTGGGATTCGCCGCGCTCACCCTCATCCTCGGCTACGCGCTGGTCGAGAACATCATCGAGAAGCCGGACGGCATCGCCATCTCCGGCCTGTTCATCGCCGGCATCATCATCGTCTCGCTGATCTCCCGGGTCAGCCGCACCACCGAGCTGCGCGTGGACAGCATCGAGTTCGACGAGACGGCCCGCCGCTTCATCACCGAGTCGATCGAGCTCGACGGCGCCCTGGACCTGGTCGCCCACCGCCGCCAGACCGGCGACGCGGCCGAGTACCAGTTCAAGGAGCGCGAGCAGCGCGGCGACAACCCCGTCCCCGGCTCCAACGACATCCTGTTCCTGGAGGTCGACGTGGTCGACCCGTCCTCGTTCAGCGACACCCTGATCGTCCGCGGCATCGACGTCGACGGCTACCGCATCCTGCGCACCGAGGCCCCCGCGGCGCCGAACGCCATAGCCGCGATCCTGCTGGCGTTGCGGGACGCGACCGGCGTACGGCCGCACTGCTATTTCGCCTGGGCCGAGGGCAGCCCGTTGGTGCACATGATCCGCTACTTCCTGCTCGGCCGCGGCGACACCGCACCGGTCACCCGCGAGATCATCCGCAAGCACGAGCCCGACCAGTCCCGCCGCCCCGGCGTCCACGTCGGCTCCTGACGCCCGAAAGGCGTCTCACAGCGGGCAGGTGTCGCGGAACGGCACGCCGGACACGTACCGGTTCCACTCCTGCCGAGTCCAGCCAGTGCCGACCAATCCACAGGCTGAGGCCAGCGGATCGGACAGCAGCGTGCGCAGCTCAGTCAGATCCCAGATGTATACCGCCGGACCCCCGCCCGCGGCCAGGCGGGATCCGTCCGGGCTGAAGGTCACGAACCACGACGGCCCGCCGACTGCGCGAGGGTCGCCGAGTTGTCGCGGATCGGCACGGTCGAACAGGTCCCACAGCCGGACCTGTCCGGCCGAGGTGGTGGTCGCCAGCAGCCGGCTGTCCGGGCCGAAAGCAACATCCCGGACCGTGCTGTCGTGCAGTGCGCCGGACCCCAACGCGGTGCCGGAGGCCACGTCCCACAGCCGGACCGTGTTGCCGGCGGCCGCGACCAGTGTCCGCCCGTCCGGACTGTAGGCCACCGCCCCGGCCTCGCCGTCGAGCTCCACCGGCTCGCCGATGGGCCGCTGCCCGGCCGGGTCCCAGAGCCGGAGCACACGATCGCTGCCGACTGCCAGTGTCTTGCCGTCCGGAGCGAAGGCAACCGCTCGGACGTTCTCCGGTGGCGCGTCATCGCCGCCCGGCCGCAGGCGACCGATCGTGGACGGCGACGCCGCGTTCGTGACGTTCATCAGCTGAACCGTTCCGTCCCAGCTGCCCGCGGCCACGGTACGGCCGTCAGGACTGAAAGCGAGGTCGTCCACTATGTTCTGCTGCCCGGTGTTCGCGGCGACCGGGCGAGCGGGCGAATCCACGCTCCCGACCGCGACAATTCCGGCGTCGGCAGTGCCGCCGCCCACCGCGAACTTCCGGCCGTCCGGGCTCACCGCCATGGTCCGGGGATCGGCGCTGGCGGCCAGGGCAGTCAGCGGCTTCGCCTCGTCGCTCCAGACGGTGAGCATCCCGTCGGCGGCGGCCGTGAGCAGCCGCCCGTCCGGGACGAACGCCGCGGCCTGCGCGACATCGGGTCGCCTCAGCGTGCTCCGCAGGCGTGGCGACCCGCGGTCGGTCAGCCGCCAGAGGGTGACGCCGCCGTCGGCGTTGCCGATCACCAGCGTGTCGCCGTCCGGCGAGCGGGCCAGCAGGTCGGCGCCGTAGCGGTGCGGCAGTGGCGCGCCGAGCGGCAGCGGGTGCACCGGGTCCGCGACGCTCCACAGCCGGACCCGGAAGTCGCTGCTGCCCGCGTCGGCGACGGCGGCGGCGAGGGTTCGGCCGTCCGGGCCGAACGCAGCCTGTTCGGCCGCGCCTCCGCTCGACACCGGAGGTCCGGCCCGCCGAGGCCGCCGCGGATCCGCGACGTTCCACAACGACATTTCTCCCACGTAGCCGGCGTCGGAGGCGGTGAGGGCCAAGGTCCGGCCGTCGGGGGCGAAGGCCACCGACCTGACCCAGCTCGAGCTGTCGCGGCTTCCCACGGTCATCGACGACGGCAACCGCACCGGTCGCCCGGACGATGCCACGTCCCACAGGTGAGTGGTGCCGGCGGAGCCGCCCACCGCGAGAACCCGGCCGTCGGGGCGAAACGCCAGTGCGCTCGCTCCGTCCGTACGCAGAACCGCGCGCTCGCGAGGGCGTGCGGGCCGGGCGACATCCCAGAGCCGTACGGTGTTGTCGTCGTATCCGGCGGCGGCGATCGTCTTTCCGTCCGGCGAGAAGGTCATCGCCCGGATGTCGGACGGCGGCCCGTCCATCGGTTCGCCGACAGTCACCGGCCGCGACGGCTGCCGGATGTCCCACAGCTGGATGTCGCCGGCGGGCACCGCCACCGCGAGCAGTCCCGAATCCGGGCTGATGGCAACTGCCCAGGTCCGGTACGCCGGGTGGAAGGCGCTGAGCAACGTCGGGCGATCACGGTCGTGCAGATCCCAGATCCGTACGGCGGGTGCCTTCCCGTCTTCGTCGAGCTCCCGGGCGTCGGCGGTGACCAGCAAGTCGCCGTCGGCGCTGAACACCGCCGATTCCACCTGGGTGGGGTGACCGTCCAGCGAGCCCGCATACCGGGAGCCGAGGAGTGTCCGAGTCAGCGCAGTCTCGGCTTCTGCGCCCGGCCTCACGGCGATCGACGCGATCCCCATGCGCAACGCGGTGCGCGGATCACTGTCCCGCGCCGCCTCGGCTTGGGAGCTGAGCTGCCGTGACAGCGCGATCCGGGTCTGCGCCTCGGCCTCGGCCTGTCGCTTCTCGGCCGTACGGCGTTGATCCAGCGCGACGACAGCCGACGTCACCGCGACCACGAGCAGGATCGACAAGCCGGCGATGACCGAGCGGACCGCCCGGCGGATCCGGCTTCGGCGGGCCAGGTGCTCGCCGGTCAACGAGTCCTTGTCCCGCCCGTGCATCGGCGCGGCGAATTCGGCCACCACCCGCTCGGGCGGAACGGAACGCATGTCGACCCACAGCGGTTCCTCGGCGAAGAACCCGGCCAGTGTTGGCGGCACCGCGTCCGTCTCCGCCCAGTCGAAGTCGTCGGCGCCCCAGGCGATCTGCCCGTCGGTCAGCGCGATGAGGAACCGCTCGGGTGACCGGTTCGCCATCCACCACGCCACTTCCCGCCGGCACCACTGCGATCGGGCCGAATCGGGCGACGCCATCAGCACGAACCAGTCCGACTTCTCCAGAGCCTGCTCGATCGCGGACCACAGTCCCGGCGCGGCCGTCAGGTCGGAGGCGTCCCGGAAGATCCGCAGAGCTCGCGGGCGGTACCAAGGGCGGGCGAAGTCCTGCAGGGCGGACTGCAGCGCCTCGGCGAGCGCCCGGTCCCGCCGATGGCTGTAGGAGACGAACGCGTCGTACGGCGCCACCCGACCATGCTCGCCCAGGCCGCGGGTCGGGGCTGTCACCGCACCGACACGACGGCACCGCCCCGCCCAGGTGCGGGCGGAGCGGAGCCTTGGGGAGGTCAGCTGCTCAGTGGCTGGGCCGAGAGCAGTTTCTGGGTCCAGCCGCGGGTGTCGACCGGGTCGTCGGTGTAGTACTGCAGGTCGCTGCCGTTGAGGTCGTACGGGTTGTGGTCGAAGTAGTGGTACATCGCGCCGGCCGGGGTGCGGCCGTAGTAGAAGCCGTAGCCGGGCGAGACCAGCTGGTCGAACCCGCTCCACCGGGTGGCCAGCGTGGCGCCGCTCCACTTGTAGTCGGCGCCGATCCGGTAGGACCGCAGTTCGCCGGAGTTGCTGACGCCCAGCAGCCAGTCGTCGCCGGTGGCGGTCAGGTTCTTCAGCGCGAAACCGCCCTCGCCGATCTCGTGCCGCTGACCGATTTGGTCGGCCCCCGGCTTGGCCCGCGACACGACGTACGAAATCAGTTTGCCGTTGGCCACGCCGTAGAGATGCCCGTGGCCGTCGTAGGTGAGCAACTGGTGGGTCCAGCCGCCCTCGATCCGGTCGGAGACGGTGAACTGCAGGGAGGTGTTGTTGGTGATCACGTCGATCCGGTACAGGCCGCCGTCGGGCGAGGTGACCAGGATGGTGTTGAAGTTGAGCGTGGCCATCGCCACCGGTGTGAAGCCGATGGTGTCGGTCGAGACCACCGTCTTGCTGCGGTTTCCGGTGTCCGAGTTGATCACCGAGTAGGTGAGCCGCCCGTCGTCGAGGGCGCCGTAGACCGACACCGCGACCGCGGCCGGCCCGCTGAGCTCGTCGACGATCCGCTGGGCGTCGGCCGCTTCCGGCTGGTAGCGCGCCGGGTACTCGGACCGCTGCACCGCCTGGCACACCTCGCCGATCGGCGCCGACGCCCAGCTGCCGTTCGGATACCGGCTCTGCATGTTGCTGAGGAAGGCGTTGGTGGCCCAGGCCGGGTCGAGTCGCTGGGCCTCCGTGCCCCACGAGTCGCGCTGCTGGAACAGGCCCAGGCTGTCGTGGTCGAGCTTCTCGCTGGTGTTGCGGATGGTGCTCTCGACGATCGTTGTCGTGATGGCGATGACTGCAGCTCGCTCGGTGAGGCCGCGGCGCTGCACTGCGGTGATGACGGCCCGGGCGCAGGACACCCGGTAGCCGGTCATCGCGTTGCGCAGGGTGCCGGTCAGCACGGAGTTGAGGCGGGTGGCGGCCGCGTTGTCGGCGGCGGTGGGGCCACCGTCGACGCAGGGAGCGGTGGCCGCGGCGTGGGCCGGTGTCGCGCCGACGGTCAGCGCCGCGAGGACGGTGGCCACGGCCAGGAGGATCCGCATGATCAGGCTCCCGGCGGGGTGACGTAGCCGGAGATCAGGACGTTGTCCACGCCCATGCGGGCGGTGGCCGGGTTGATGGTCCGCTTGCTGACCTTGTTGGACACGTTGCCGCCGACGACGGTGAGCGTGCCGTCCGGGTGCACCGCGGTCACCACGTCGACGTGGCCGCCGCCGGTCGCCGCGGGCTGGCCGTAGATGGCCCAGTCGCCGACCTTCGGGCTGCCCTGCGCGCTGCCCGACCGCGACTTGAACAGGCCCCGGTCGACGCCCCACTTGCCCAGGCCCTGGGCGAACCACTGGCTGCGCGGCAGTCCGGAGATCCCGGCCTGTTCCCAGGCCCAGGTGGCGAACATGGCGCACCAGGCGACCTGGCCGCCGTTGCAGCTGGAGTGGTACCGGTCGCAGGCCGATTCGGGCGTGCCGACCTCACCGAGGGCGAGGTTGGCGATCCGGCTGCGGAGCTGGTTGGTCGAGCTGACTGCCTTGCAGGTGTCCGGCTGGGCCGAGAGCAGGTACTGCGTCCACCCGCGGGACGAGACGGGGTCGTCCAGGTGGTACGAGATGTCGGAGCCCGAGCCGTCGGCGGGGTTGTCGTCCTCGTACCAGTAGAGGGCGCCGTCCGGGTTCTTGCCGTAGTAGAGGCCGCCGCCGGGCGAGACCAGGTTCTCGAAGCTCTGCCAGCCGTTGTCGTCGAGCTCCTGCCGGGTGTAGCCGCCGGACGAGTTGATGGCGTAGCTGATCAGCGCGCCGCTGGCGGTGGTGGAGATGATCCGGTCGTCGGCGGCCGCGGCCACCGTCTTGAGGGTGAACCCGCCCGATCCGATCTCGCGGCGCTGGCCGATCTGGTCGGCCCCCGGCTTGTCGCGGGAGACCAGATACTGCAGCAATTGGCCGCCGGTGGTCACGCCGTACAAATGGCCGTTGCCGTCATAGGTGAGCAGTTTGTGCGTCCATCCGCCCTCGATCCGGCCGGATACGGTGAATTGCAGGGAATCCTTGTTGGTGCTGACGTCGATGCGGTGCAGCACGCCGTCCGGGTCGGTGACGAGAATGGTGTTGAAATTGAGCGTCGCCATGGCCACCGGCTTGAATCCGATGTTCTTGGTGGAGACGACCACGTGGCTGAGGTTGCCGTTCGACGGGTTGATGGCCGAATAGGTGAGCCGGCCGTCGTCGAGGGCTCCGTACACCGACACCGCGCCGGTGCAGGTGGCGTCGGCCCGGGCCGGTGACTGGGGGGCCACGCCGGCGACGAGGCCGCCGCCGAGAGTCAGCATGAGTGCGGGCACGAGAGCTGAGAGGCGCATTCCATTACTCCATTCGGAAGGGTTCCTCCTTGCGAAAAGAAGTCTGGTGGAGCGCTCTCCAGTGGCTCTGAAGTCGCGCTCCAAAAGCGCTATAGAGAAACTTCGCGGGCGAACAGGAAGGTGAGAACGGACATTTTGTAGTGCTGTTCGTCCCCGTCGGCGTCGGCATGGTCGAGCAATTGCGCCTCGACCAGCCGGTCGGCGATTCTTTCGGCGTACGCGACGGGCGAGCCGATCAGCCGGTTCACCGCCTCGGCCGAGAATTCCGGCCCGCTGAGCCGGCCCAGGCGGCGGAACAGCTCCGCCTCGGGTTCGCCGAGCCGCCGGTAGCTCCCGTCGATGCTGGTCCGCACGTCGAGGTCGCCGGCCGCCAGCTCGTCGAGCCGCCGCTGATCGTCGAGCACCCGCCGGGCCAGGTCGGCCAGCCGCCAGCGGGGCCGACCGGCGAGCCGGGCCCCGGCCGCCCGCAGGGCCAGAGGCAACCCCTCGCAGACCCGTACGACGTCCGCCGCGGCGCCCGGCTCGGCCGCCACCCGGTCCGCCCCCACCGAGCCGGCGAGCAGGCGCAACGCGTCGGCCGGGGGCAGCGGGCCCAGGTGCACGGCCCGGGTCACGTCGAGGCTGGGCAGCCGGGGACGGCTGGTCACCAGCACCGCGGTGCCCGGGTGCGGGCTCAGGAACGGGCGGACCTCGGTCGCCCCGCCCACGTCGTCCAGCACGATCAGCACCCGGCGCCCGATCAGCGTCGTCCGCAGCAGGGCGGCCAGTTCGTCGACCGTCTCCGGCAGCCGGGCCGGGACGCCGAGCGAGCGCAGCAGCATGGCGAGCGCGTCGGCCACCGCCGTCGGACGGCCGGGACCGTACGCCCGGACCGGAACGAACAACTGCCCGTCGGGGAACAGGTCCCGCGCCGCCCCGGCCACGGTGAGGGCCAGCGCCGATTTGCCGACGCCGGGCGGTCCCGAGATCACCGTGAGGGAAGGCCGGTCGTCCGGCCCCAGCTCCACCGTCTCGGCCGTACGACCGACGAACTGCGGCGGCGGCGGCGGCAGCTGACGCGGCGGATCACCGGCGGGGACAGCCGGAGCCGGAGAAGCCGGAGGAGCCGCGGTCATGAGAGCCGGATCGGCGTCGAGGATCTTGTGGTGCAGCACCCGCAGCTCGGGCCCCGGCTCGATGCCGAGCTCTTCCCGCAGTACGGCATAGCCCTCCTGGAACACCGCCAGCGCCTCCGCCTGCCGTCCCAGCTGATAGAGCGAGCGCATGAGCGACCCCCGCAGCCGCTCCCGCAGCGGGTGCGCCGCCACCAGCTCGGTCAGCTCGGCGACCAGCCCACCGGTCGGCCCCACGTGCGTGTCGGCGTCGATGCGCCGCTCCAGCACGGCCAGCCGGGCCTCGTCGAGGCGGGCCGCCGCCGCCCGGAACAGCGGCGTGTCCAGCCCGTCGAACGCCGGGCCACGCCAGTGCCCCAGCGCCTCGCGGAACAGCGCCGCCGCCCGCCGGTGGTCGCCGCCGGCGGCCGCCCGCTCCCCCTCGGCGCTCAGCAGCTCGAAGGCGTGCAGGTCGAGTTCGCCGTCGGCCACCCGCACCACGTAGCCGGGGGCCCGGGTGACGATCGGGCTCGGGCCGTCCGGGGCCAGCGGCACCATGATCCGGCGCAGCGCCGACACGTAGGTCTGCACCAGGGCGGTCGCGCTCGGCGGCGGCCGTTCGCCCCAGATGGCGTCGACCAGCCGCCCCGCCGACACCACCGTGTTCGCGTTGAGCAGCCCGGCGCCGAGCAGGGCCTGCTGCTTGGTCGAGGTCAGCTCGAGCCGGCGCTCGCGCGACCGCAACTCCACCGGCCCCAGGATGCCGAAGCTCAAGGTCGCAGCGGTCATCGTCAGAACCGCATCGGCATAGCCGACAGCAGCGTCTGGGTCCAGCCCCGCTCGTCGACCGGGGCCCGCCCGCGGATGTCGCCGCCGCTGCCGTCGAACGGCTCACCGTCCACATAGAAGGCGAGGCTGCCGTCGCGGTGGTGGCCGTAGTACAGCCCGCCGCCGGGCGACACCATGTGGTCGAACACCTGCCAGGTCGAGGAACGCAGCTCGAAGCGGTCCCAGTCGCCCGGCTGGATGCGGTACGAGATCAGCTCGCCCGCGTCGGTGGTGCCGAGCAGCCAGTCCGGGCCGGTCGCGGCGAGCGTCTTGAGGGTGAAGCCGTTGCCGATGATCCCGTTGCTGACGATGTCACCCTCGGCCGGCTTGGTGCGATTCACGGTGTACTGGCGCAGCACGCCGTTGGCGATGCCGAACAAGTGACCGGAACCGTCGTACGTGAGAAGGTCGTGGGTCCAGCCCGCGCCGATCTCGACCGGCGGGTCGTAGATCAGCGAATTGTTGTTCGTGATGACGTCGACCCGGTAGAGCTTCCCGCCCGGCGCGGTCACCAGGATGGTGTTGAAGTTCAGGGTGGCCATGGCGACCGGGGTGAAGCCGAGGGCCGCGTTGGAGGTCACCGTCTTCAGCCGCTGCCCGCTGCCCGGTTCGATCGTCGAGTAGGTCAGCCGCCCGTCGGCCAGCGTGCCGTAGATCGAGACGGGCGCCGACGCGCCGATCCGGTCGTACCGGACGGGCGTGTACCCGGCGTAGCTGCCCCAGGTCCGCTCGGTGGCCCGGCCCACGCCGCCGCTCTGCTCGATGACGACCGGCCGGGTGCGCCCGCTGTCCGACCACCGGACGAACACCGCCGCGTGGTTGGTGTCCGGGTCGCCGGTGTAGCGCAGCAACACGTCGCCGGGCAGCAGGTCGGCCGCCGCGATCCGGGTGCTGCGCAGGTCGAGGTTCGAGGTCGCCCACACGTCGCCCAGGCTGCCGAGGCCCCAGGCCAGCGAGACCAGGCCGGAGCAGTCGGTGCGATAGTCGCCGTACGAATTGTTGTAGCAGCGGGACTGGCTGTACGACACGTCGTCGTTCACCCAGCTGCGGGCCCGGGCGAGCGCGGCGCCCCGGGTGACGTACGCGTCGTCGCCGTTGTCGTAGCACCGCCCCGAGTGGTAGCTGCCCGCCGCCTGAGCCGGTCCGGCGACGGCCACGCCGCCGACGGTCACGAGCGCCGCGAGCACCGTTCCGGCGACCCTGCGCATATTCATCATGGTGAACCTTCCCCCGTAGTGTCGGAGCAAGGTTCCGTTCCCGTACTGACCCGCGACTGTAGGCCCCCCGCCCGTACCCGGCCCGTACTAGGCTGCGCCGGTGGACCTCGGCGACCTCCCCTTCGGACAGCGGCTGCGCCATTACCGCGAACAGGCCGGCCTCACCCAGCTTGAGCTGGCCGAACGCGCCGGGATCAGCCTGGCCGGGCTCCGCGATCTGGAGCAGGGACGCAGCCGCAGTCCTCGACCGTCGTCGATGCGCGCGCTGTCCGCGGCGCTCGGACTGGCGCCGTCGGCACTGACTGTGCCCGCCGCACCGGCGCCGGCGCCGCGACCCGTACCCGAGGGCGAGGCCGCTGTGCTGGTCCTCGGCCCGCTCGAGACATTCGTCGGCACCGAGCGGGTCGACCTGGGTTCGGGCCGGCACAGCACGGTGCTGGTGCGGCTGGCGCTCACCCCCAACGTCGCCGTCCACCGCGACGAGCTCATTGACCTGCTGTGGGGCCACGACGTCCCGCCGTCGGCGGTCAATCTCATCCAGACCTACGTGAGCCGGCTGCGGCGGGCCCTCGAGCCGCGACGGACCGCCCGCGGCGAGTCACGGCTGTTGTCGCTGGTGCGCGAGGCCTACCGGCTGAACGTCGACGACGCCCAGGTCGACCTGCTGCGCATGCGACGGCTGGCGGCCCGGGCCGAGGCGACGGCCGACCCCGAGCCGGCCCTGGCCCTGCTCGACGAGGCGCTCACCTTGTGGCGGGGCGGGCCCGACACCCCCGAACTGCGGGACACGCCGCTGGTCACCCGGCTCGGCGACGAACACCTTCAGCTCGTGCTGCGGCACGCCGACCTGGCCCGGCGCACCGGCCGGCCCGAGGCTGCCCTGCCCCGTCTGCGGGAGCAGGCCGGCCGGCACCGGCTGCACGAGCCGCTGCAGGCCCGGCTCATCGTCACCCTCGCCGCGTCGGGCCGGCAGGCCGAGGCGCTGGCCGTCTACGACGACGTCCGTCAGGAGCTCGCCGACGAGCTGGGCATCGATCCCGGCCCGGACCTGCTCGAGGCGCACCGCGGCGTGCTCCAGCGGCGCTGGTTGCGGGCCGTGCCCGTGGCGGCGCCGTCGCGCGCCACCCCGGTGTTCCAGGCGCCGGCGCCCCCGGCCGACTTCACCGGCCGGGCGGAGCACTTGCACCAGGTGATCGACCTGCTCGGCACCGGCGCGGTGTGCACCATCTCGGGCGTCGCCGGGGTCGGCAAGACCGCCCTCGCGCTGCAGGCCGCGCAGCGCCTGCGGGCCGACTTCCCGGACGGTCAGCTCTACATCGACCTGCAGGGCGCCGGTCCGCAGCCGCTGCCTCCGGTCGACGCCCTGGCCCGGTTCCTGCGCGCGCTCGGGGTCGAGGGCCGCCGCATCCCCACCGAGCCGGCCGAGCAGTCGGCGCTGTTCCGCAGCACCCTCGCCGACCGCCGGATGCTGATCGTTCTCGACAACGCCCGCGAGGCCGCGCAGGTTTTGCCGTTGCTGCCCGGGGTCGGCGGCTGCGCGGTGCTGGTCACCAGCCGGCGCACGCTGGCCGATCTGCCCGGCGCGAAGCTGGTCGGCCTGGCCGGCTTCACCGAGGGCGAGGCGCTCGACCTGCTGGCCCATGCGGCCGGCGAGGCGCGCATCGCGGGTGAGCCGGAAGCGGCCCATGAGCTGGCGAAGTTGTGCGGGCTGCTGCCTCTCGCCCTGCGGGTGGCGGGCGGCCGGCTCGCGGCCGGGTCGGCCTGGACGGTCCGCTCGCTGGTCGACCGGCTCGGCGACGAGAAGAGCCGGCTGCGCGAGCTGCACGTCGGTGACACGCTGGTCAGCGCCGGTTTCGAGCTGAGCTACGCCGACCTGCCGCCGGCGGCTGCGCGGGCGTTCCGGTTGCTGTCGCTGGCCCCCGGCCCCGATTTCACGGTCGAGGCCGCGACGGCCGTGCTGGGCGCCGACGCGTACGCCGTGATCGGTCACCTGGTCGACGCCAACCTGCTGC
The DNA here is from genome assembly GCF_026626335.1 of Paractinoplanes pyxinae. GTDB lineage: Bacteria > Actinomycetota > Actinomycetes > Mycobacteriales > Micromonosporaceae > Actinoplanes > Actinoplanes pyxinae. Next base: position 31,960 of record NZ_JAPNTZ010000016.1, read on the forward strand.
AAACTTCGCAGGCCGACCGGTTCCGGTTCCACGATCTGCTCCGCCTCTTCGCCGCCCAGCACTGCGAAGATCAAGACCCGTTTCCCGTACGAGGTGAAGCCCTCAACCGGCTGCGGGAGCATTACCTCGACCGGGTCGCCGCCGCCCTGGTGCTGGTGTACCCGGCGATGGTGCGCCTGCCCCACGAGCCGGCAATCACCTTCGACAGTGCGGATTCCGCCCTCGCCTGGCTGGACGCCGAGCTCGACGGCATCGTCGCCACCGTACGACTGGGCGGGGAGTACGCCTGGCGGATCGCCGACCAATTGCGGGGCTATTTCTTCGTACGCCGGACAGCTGTGCCCTGGCTCGAGACCGCCGAGGCCGGGCTGGCCGCCGCCGACGAGAGCGGCGACGACCGGGCTCGCGCGGCCATGCACCAGACCCTGGGCCAGGCGAACTGGTCGACCGGCCGGCATCAGGAGGCGCTGCGCCACTACCGCACCGGTCAGACGCTGGCCGAGCAGGCCGGGTGGCTCGAGGCCGCCGCCTATCTGCGCCACAACATCGGCCTGGTGCAGGCCGAGCTGGGCCACGTCACCGACGCGCAGGAATCCTTCGAGCAGGCCCTGGAAGTCAGCAGCCGGCACGGCTTCGCCCACGTCGAGGCGGTCACCCTCAACGACCTCGGGGCGATGTGCAGCGACCAGGGCCGGCTGACCGAGGCGGCCGACTACTTCGGCCGGGCGCTGACAATCAACTCGGCCCAGGGCCGGCAGCAGTCGGAGCTGTCCAACCGCAACAACCTCGGCATGGTGCTGCGCCAGCTGGGCGACCACGACGGCGCCCTGGAACACCTGACCATCGCGCTGAACGCGTACCGCGCCCGCGGCGAGCCGCACGGCGAACTGGCCGTCCTCGACGAGTTGAGCCAGGCCTACGACCACCGCGGCGACCACCGCGCCGCCGTCCGAGCCGCCCGCGAGGGCCTGGACCTGACCCGCCACATCGGCGACCGGCGAGCCGAGGCCGCCCTGCTCACCACAACCGGCGAAGCCCTGCTGGGCGCCGGCTCCCCCACCGAGGCCCTGCACCACTTCGACGACTCGCACGCGCTGGCCACCGAGCTGTCCTACCCGTACTTCCGAACCCGCTCGGCCATCGGCGTGGCCCGCGCCCGCCTGGCCCTGGGCGACACCGACGGCTGGCGGACCCCGGCCCAGGTCGCCCTGACCGGCGCCCGCTCGGGCGGCTACCGCCTGCTGGAGGCGGGCGCCCTGCTCACCCTGGCCCTGGGCGCCTTGGCCGCCGGCCACCCGTCCGAAGCCGAACCCCTGGCCCAGCAGGCCCTGGCCATCTCCCGCGCCGCCGGCTCCCCCCTGCAGGAGGAAGAGATCCACCGCCTCCTCGAACGGGTCTGACCGATCCGTGCACGACCTACGCCGCCTGGGAGAGGACCCGCCGTGCGGCCGAGGCCGCGGAACGCATCGCCGCGGCCCCGGGATCGTTGAGGCGGGACAGGCAGTCGGCCAGGTGGTCGAGGACTCCGGCCTCGTTCACCCGATCGCCCGACTCACGGCAGAGCTGCAGTGACCGTTCCAGCGCCGGCCGGGCCTCGGCGGGGCGTTCCAGCCGCAACAATGCGGCACCCAGCGTGTCCTGAGCCGCGGCCTCGCCCCGGGCGAACGCGCCGTTGCGGTGCAGAGCGATGGCCCGGCGGGCGTGGTCCACGGCCGCGTCGTCCTCGCGCAGGCAGTAATAGCACCAAGCCAGGCCACCGAGCCCGTTCGCCTCTTCGTCGGTGTTGCCGAGCGTCTCGGCCAGATCGCGCGAGGCGCTCGTCTGCACGAGCGCCTCGCCGTAGCTGCCCTGCCGGATCAGCAGGTCGCCGAGGTCGTGATGCACACGCATGCGCCCGTCGGGGTCGTCCAGGGTGACGTAGAGCTCCAAGGCGCGGTCGAGGTGGATGCGGCCCTCATCCAGCAGGCCTGACGCGACCAGGGCCCGTCCCAGGCTCCGCGTCGCCCGGGCCAGGCCGATCCGGTCCCCGCTGCCTTCCGCCGCGGCCATCGCCAGCGCCGACGCGTCACGCCAGTCCGCCCGCCGGCCCTGCCAGTCGAGGAAATCGATCATCGTCGACAGGATGCGCCAGGCGTAGGCGGGAAAGCCGAGTTCGGCCGCGGCCGGGATGAGACGGATGAGAACGGCGTACTCGGTGCGGAACCATTCGATCGCCTCCGCGGGCGCCTCCGCCGTGACCGGCGCCACCGAGGGCGCCGGCGGGTCGAGCGGCATCGGCTGCCGGCGCCCGCGCAACAGCGTGGCCAGGCGGTCCCCCGAATGCAGGTAGAAGTCGAGCAGGCGGTGGGCGGCGCCCGCGTCGTCCGCCCGCAGGGTGGCGGCTGCGTACTCGCGGATGACGTCGTGCACGGCGTACCGGGCGCCCACCCGGTCCGACAGGCGGACGGCGACGAGGGCCTCGAGGCTGCGGGCCGCGTCCTGCGGGCTGCGGCCGGTCAGGGCGGCCACGGCTCTGACGTCCACGTGCGGGCCCGGGTGCAGACCGAGCACGCGGAAGGTATGGCGATCGGCCTCGGACAGCTCGGCCACGGACCAGCCGAGCGCGGCCGACACACCGGCGTGCGGGTCGGCATCGGCGTCCTCGTCGCCCAGCCGGGTGCGCAGCTCGCGCAGGATGTCGGGCAGCGAGCGACTTCGGTCGTGCGCCGCACGGGAGCCCACGACCGCCAGCGCCAGGGGCATGCGATGGGACCAGGCAACGATCGCGTCGACGTCGCCGGCCGCATAGGCGCCCTCATCGCCCAGATAACTCAGGAGCACCTCGCGGGCATCGGCCTCGTCCGGCCAGGTGAGCGACAGCGAGGCCGCCTGATAGGAGACGCCCAGCCCGGGCAGCCGGCGCCGGCTGGCGACGAGGACGAGCGATCCCGGTCCGGCCGGGATCAGGCGGCGTACCTGCTCGGCGCTGAACGCGTTGTCCAGGACGAGCAGGAGCCGCCGACCGGCGACGAGCCGGGCGAGCTGGTCCGCCCGGTCGCTGGGATCGGGTTCGATGTCGGCCCGCTTGACCCCGAGCCTGGTCAGCACTTGGCGCAGGACAACCGCTTCGTCCGAGGGGTGCGCACCGGGGCCGAAGCCGTGCAGGTCCAGGTACAGCCGGCCGTCGGGGTAACGGTCCGCGGCCTGGTACGCCCACTGCGTGGCCAGGGCGGTCTTACCGACACCGGGTGGTCCGTCCAGGACGATCACCGTGTTCCGCCCCGCGAGCCGGTCCAGTTCGGCGAGTTCGCGCCGCCGGCCGACGAAACGGGGCAGGGCGGCCCGCAGAGTCTGCGGCCCGGTCGTCCCGGTCGGGCGGCCGTCGCCGAGCACACCCCGGACATCGAGCGAACCGTTCAGGATCTCGCCCCGGAGCCGGACCATCCGGGGCGAAGGCTCGGCGCTGCGCACCCGGCGGCCATGGTCGGCATGAATGTCGTACGCCCGTAGCGCCGCGCTCCGATCCCCTTCGGCGTACCGGGCGACGATCAGCAGAGCGGCGACGTCCTCCTCGGCCGGCTCATCGGAGAACACCTGCTGAAGGCGCGTCAGCGCCGCGGCCCTGTCGCCCGAGCGCAGTTGGAGCTGACAGAGCAGAAGAACGGCCGCGCGGCGCTCGGCGGTCAGCCCGGTACGACGCTCGTCCAGCCAGACGCCCGGCCCGAGGCCTTCCAGCGGCTCGCCGTGCCAGCAGGCGAGGGCCTCGCCGAGCAGGCGCACCGCGGTGCCGTCGTCGCGCCCGGCGGTCGTTGCGGCGTTACGCGTCAGCTCGTGGAACCGGACCATGTCGATGCTCTGCCGGTCGATTCTGAGCCGAAGCTGCCCGCCCTGCCGCTCGAGCACCTGCGCGCCGTCCGGGTTGAACAGCCTCCGAGCCTGGGCGATGTAGGTGTACCAGGTTTCGGTCCTGATGCTGTCGCCGTCCAGCACCCGGTGATCCAGCGCTTAGATCGAGACGAAGTTCGGCGCGTTCAGCAGCAGGACAGCCAGCAGACGCAGGACGCGCGGGGCGGTCGGCAGTGGAACCGGTTCACCATCGCGGCGGATCTCGAGCGGCCCGAGTATCTGGAAGGTGTAGGCCGGCGAGGCGTCGCTATCGGCCATGAGCCCGCGCTTTCGACTTCCAGCTCTCCATCCAGTGCGCCTTCCAGCTGGATCCGTCTACTGAATCTCGCACCCCACCTGACGTTGGGTGATCGTATCAGCGCGCATCGAATTCCTGACCTGCATCGGAGACGCTCACATGCCATCGAAGTTCCGCGAAGCGGGCCCGGCCGGACTCCTCGCCGGCACCTGAGTCTTCACTCTCTGGGGGGAGAGCCGGGGCGGGGCGGCAAACCCGCTCCGGCTCCTCCGGTCCTGCCCGGCGATGCACGGTGCCGAATGCATGCTCTACCTAGGACATTCGGCCGAGGCGATCCGGTCCGATCATCCATTGATTGACATATATCGATGGGGTCAGGGTGAGGCGGACTGCCATCGCTTCCACGGGGGAATGCCATGCGTGTGCCGCAGCGCCTCAAGCTGTGCCATTTACTGATTCCGGTCGTCACGGCGGCCCTTCTGGCCGTGCCCATCGCGTCCGCCTCGGCGGCTGAACCGGCGCCGGTCGCGCCGGCCGGCGCGAAGCCGGTCGACCGCGGGCTGCCGCCCTCCGCCACCGCCAACCACGGGCTGCCCGCCGGTAAAGCGGCCGAGCCTGTCCCGCCGGCCACCGAGGCCGCGGGCAAACCCACGAAGGTCGCCGCGTCGGCCAAGGCCGATAGGCGCGAGGCCACCGTCAAGACCCTGCGCCTCAACGCCGAGCTGGCGGCGCCCAGTGTGCCGCTCGTCCGGCCGGGTTACCTGCTCGGCGACACCTCGCTGGTCGTCTACTTCGACGCCGAGATCGGGCCCACCGACCGCTGGTGGGCCACCGTCCGCGACGTGCAGGCGGGCACCGAGCAGCGGTCGATCGACCTGGGCCAGGCCGATCTGAACATCTGCTCGTTCCCGGCCACCTACTGCCGCAGCTTCGGGGCGGCCGAGGGCTGGGTTCTCGATCCGGCCCGCACCTACACGGTCACCGTCACCGTGGCCACGGCCGAGGGTGAGCTCAGCAGTCCGGAATCGTTGCCGGCGCGGCCCCGGCGGGTGGAGACGCCGCCGTCGGTTCCGGCCGGGCAGGCCGTCGGCTGCGGCTGCGCCACCGTGCTGGGCACCACCGTGCGGGCGCAGGCCTTCCGGGGCCAGATGGTCAACACCGGCACCGGCACCTTCAACCGCGTCGAGCAGGACTTCGCGATGCCGTCGTTCGGCATCCCGTTCCGGCTGGCCCGCTACTACTCCTCCGGCAACACCGCGCGCGGGCTGTTCGGGCCGGGCTGGAGTTCCTCGTATGGCGTGGCGATCGTGGCCGCCGACGGCGGGGCGGCACGGGTGCGGGCCGAGGACGGCGCCGAGGCCGTCTACACCGGGGGCGCCGACGGCACGTATTCCGCCCCGGCCGGCGTACGGGCCAAGCTCGTCAAGATCGACAGCGGGTGGCAACTGACGCCGCCCGATCGGCGGGTGCTCCGCTTCGACGCGACCGGCAGGCTCGTCTCGATCAAGAACCCGCGCGGCGACGGCGTCACCCTGACCTACTCCGCGGCCGGGACTCTCGACCGCATCACCGACCCGAGCGGGCGTGTCGTCAAGTTCGAGGTGCGGTCCGACCTGGGCCTGGTCACCAAGGTGACACTGCCCGACGGGCGCAGCGCGCAGTTCGACTACCAGGACGGGCGGCTGCTCAAGACGCAGGACGCCCGCCGCACCACGACCAGCTACGGCTACGACGCGGCCGGGCGGCTGACCACCGTCCACGACCCGCGCGGCAACCGCCAGCTGCTCAACGAGTACGACGCGACCGGCCGCGTGGCCAAGCAGACCGACGCGCTGGGCGCGGTCACCACGTTCGCCTGGGACGCCGGCCAGCAGCGGGCCACCACCACCGACCCGGACGGCGTCGTGGTCGTCGACGGCTACCGCGACAACGTGTTGCTGTTCAGCCGGAACGCCAACAACGACGTGGTCAACACGCGCTACGACGGCAAGCTGCAGAAGAGCCTGGTGGTCGACCCCAAGGGCAACCAGGAGGAGACGGCGTTCGACGCGAACGGCAACCCGCGCACGCGTACGGCACCCGAGCCCTTCTCCTTCACACAGACCAGCGACTTCGACGACCGCGGCAACCAGACCACCTACACCGACGGCCGCGGCCAGAAGTGGATCTACACCTACAACGAGTTCAACGAGCTCACCAGCCAGCGCAACCCGGAGCAGAAGACCGGCTACAAGTACGAGTACGACGGCAAGGGCCAGGTCGTGAAGCGGACCGACCCGCGCGACAAGGCCACCACCTACACGTACGACGCCGACGGCAACCGCACCTCGGAGACCGCCCCGACCGGCCGCAAGACCGTCATGACCTACGACAAGACGGGCCGGATGACGTCGGTCGTCGACCCGCGCGGCACGGTCTCCGGCGCCGACCCGGACAAGTACCGCACCCGGTACGAGTACGACGCCGAGAACCAGATCGTCGAGATGCGCAAGCCGGGCAAGCTGCTGCCGTACCGCCGGACCTTCGACGAGCTCGGCCAGCTCGTGGTGTCGACCGATCCGCTGGCCGGCAACACCATCACCACGTACGACAAGGCGGGCCGCCCGGTCGTGCAGAAGAACCCGGTCGGCGACGTCACCGCCACCGAGTACACCCCGGCCGGCCGGCGCAAGTCGGAGACAATCGACCCGGGCGGTCTCAACCTCACCACGAGCTGGACCTACGACACCACGGGCCGGGTGGCGACCGAGGTCGCGCCGATCGGCAACGCCGACGCGGCCCAGAAGGCGCTGTTCACCAGCACCTTCCACTACGACTTCAACGGCAACCTGGTGCAGGCCGACCGGCCCTACGGCTCGGACGGCACCCGGGTCAAGGTGGACACCGGGTTCGACGCGCTGGACCGGCCGGACAAGCAGGTCGACCAGCTCGGCAACAGCACCTCGGTGCGCTACGACAACAACGGCAACGTCGTCGGCATGACCGACGAGAACGGCGAGTCGCTGACGAGCACGTTCGACGGGGCCAACCGGCGCACCGGAAGCTCGTCGCCCGGCGGCGGGGCCAACGCCGGCATCGAGTACGACGAGGTCGGCAACCCGACGAAGCAGACCTCGCCGACCGGCGGCGTGACCACCTGGAAGTACGACGACGACGGCCGGCCCACCGAGATCACCGAGCCGCGCGGCAACGTCGCCGGCAACAACCCGGCCGACTACACCACGAAGTACGGCTACGACCAGGCCGGCAACCCGATCTCGGCGACCGACCCGCTCGGCAACGTCACCAAGCGGACCTACGACGCCAACGACCGCCTGACCGCGGTGACCGACGCCAACAACCACACCACGAAGTACGGGTACAACGACAACGACTGGCTCACCTCGGTCACCGGGCCGGACGCCACGATCCTGTCCACGACCTACCAGTACAACGCGAACGGCCAGGAGGTCCGCCGCACCGACCCGCTGCTGCGCTCGGCCTTCACCGAGTACGACCGGGCCGGGCGAGCCGAGGCGACCACCGACCAGCTCGGCCGGCGGCGCGAGTACGTCTACGACGCCAACTCGCAACTGGTTCAGGAGCGCACCGCGCGCCTGCTGCCGAGCCGGCCCGACCCGGACGGCACGATCTTCTTCGGCTACGACAACCTGGGCCGGCTGACGAGCAAGAAGCTCGGGCAGAACGGCACCCTCTTCACGTACGGCTACGACGCCAAGAACAAGCTGACCGCGGCGGCCGACCCGACCGGGGTGCAGTCCTACGCGTACGACAAGACCGAACGCCTCACCGAGGTGGCCCGGGGCGACCAGGTCTTCGGCTACGGCTACGACGCCGAGGACCGCATCGTCAGCCGCAGCTACCCGGACGGCACCAGGATCGCCGCCGACTACGACGACGGCGACCGGGTCACCGCGCTGACCAGCAGTAAGGGCGGCACGAGCTCACGCTACGAATTCGGGTACGACGCGGCCGACAACCTCACGAAGACGACCTACCCGGCGTCCACCGGCGTCGTCGAGAACCGCGAGTACGACCGGGCCGGCCGGCTCACCGGGATCGCGGCGGCCAAGGGCGACACCACGCTGTCCGCCTTCAACCTGGTGCTCGACAAGGTCGGCAACCCGACCCGGATCACCGAGACCAAGGGCGAGCCGGGCCAGCCGACCAGCACCGAGGCCACCGCCTACACCTACGACGAGGCCAACCGGCTAACCGCCGAGTGTTTCGGGGCGCAGGCGTGCTCGGGCTCGAGCGCCTCGCGGACCGACTACACGTACGACCTGGTCGGCAACCGCACCACCAAGAAGCTGGCCGCACCGGGCGAGAACACGCTCACCAAGTACACGTACGACGCCGCCAACCAGCTGGTCCTCGAGGCGACGGTCGGCTCCCGGAACAGCTTGCGGGCCTTCGCCTACGACCAGGAGGGCAACCAGACGCAGGCGGGCTCGGACAAGTTCACCTACTCGCTCGACAGCCGCATGACGTCGGCCACGGTCAACGGCAAAACCACGAATTACACGTACGACGCGGTCGGCCAGCGGATTCAGTCGGTCACCGGGACCGGCGCCGACCAGATCGTGCAGAAGTGGTCGTGGGACGTCAACGGCCCGCGGCCCATGCTGGCCTCGGAGTCGCAGACCGGCGGGGGCGGCACCCAGCAACGGAGCTACGTCTACAACCCGGGCGGTGAAGCGCTCGGGCTGCTGGCCGGGGCCGCCGCCCACTCATACCTGCACGACTGGCTCGGCGGTGTGTCCGGTGTCGTGTCGGCCGGCGGCACCCCGGAATGGTCGTACGACTACGACGCCTTCGGTGTCACCGAGAGCTCCAAGCTGACCGACGACGCGCCGGTCAACCCGCTGCAGTACGCCGGCACGTACCAGGACGTCACCCAGGGCGACCGCTACTCGATGGGCGCCCGCAACTACGACCCGGGCACGGGCCGCTTCGACTCCACCGACCCGGTGGCCCAGCCGGAGACCGACCCGTCGGTGTCGACGTACTCGTACACCAACGCCCGCCCGACCGTGCTGACCGACCCGACCGGCGAGGACCCGGACAACGGCGGGGTCTTCTACGGCAGCGTCACCGCGGCCGAGCACCGGATGAACAACCCCGACGCGGGCGCCGCCAGCGCCGACGCGGCCACCCCGGACGGCGGCACGGTCGAGGTCGACAACCCGGACTGGCTCAACGCCAAGAAGCTGGTCGACGAGGCCGAGGGTTTCGTCAAGCAGATCGGCGACGAGATCGTCAACCTCATCCTCGACCTGGTCGGCTTCAACGACGCCAAGGCCTGCATCACCGAGGGCGACATCGTGGCCTGCATCTCCACCGCGCTGCAGGCGGTGCCGTGGGGCAAGATGTTCAAGGCGGCGAAGGTGGCCATCAAGGCCGTCGGCGTCGGGCGGCGCCTGATCGACGCGTACACCAATCTGAAAGCGGCCCGTAAGGCGCTGACCTCGATCCCGCAGCGGATCAAGAAGGTGGTCGAGGCGCCGGTGACGGCGGTGAAGTCCGGGGCCGCCAAACAGGTCGAGAACGCGGTCAAGGCGGCCAAGGACATCGGCGGCAAGGCCAAGGCAACGGCCAAGAACGCCGTCAACAAGGTCCGGGACAAAGCCAAATCGGTCACCGAGGAAAGCTGCAAGGTGGCCAAGGGCGCCGGCAAGCGGCTGGCCAACTCGTTCGCCGCCGGCACGCTCATCCTGATGGCCGACGGCACCAGCAAGCCGATCGAGAAGGTGCAGCCGGGCGACACGGTGAAGGCCACCGACGCCGCCACCGGCGTCAGCCGGCCGCAGCAGGTCACCGCGTCGATCGTCGGCAGCGGCGACAAGAGCCTGGTCGAGCTGACGGTGGGCGGCGGCGAGATCACCGCGACCGCCGGCCACAAGTTCTACAGCCCCGGCCGCGGCTGGATCGTCGCCGACGACCTCAAAGTCGGTGACGAGCTTCGCGACACCGGCGGGCGCACGGTCACGGTCGAGGCCACGAACGACCGCACGGACCGGACCACGGTCTACAACCTCACCGTCAACAGCACCCACACGTACTACGTGCGGGCCGGCGACTCGTCGGTCCTCGTGCACAACTGCGGCAACCGGACGCACGACAAGGCCCGGGGCGCCGAAGGTGTGAACGAGATGACGGCCACGTTCGAACGGTTCCACAATCGATCGGACATCTACAGCGAGACGTACGGCAACGGCTTCGAGTTCTGGACGCCGTACGGCCGGCGGCAGGTCGACATCGCGATCAAGAACGACAGCGGCGGCCTCGACCTGTTCGAGGTGAAGGTCAACAAGTCGAACTACACCAGAGGGCAGCGCAAGAAGGATGAATGGCTGGAGAAGACGTACGGCTTCAAGACGACGGTCATCCGGCGCAGCACGAAGTGTCCGATCTGCTTCCCCAAGTTCCCCTAGGATGGCGTCGTGAGTAGCGATTTCGGCTTCTGGAAACACGGCACGGCCGACCCCGAAGAGATCTTCGACAAGATCGCCGAAGGTGACACCAGCGACCTGACCGGAAGCCCCGACGTCGTCCGGTTCCGCGAGGGACTGCTGGCCCGCTGGCCAGAGATCGAGGACTCGCTCGAGCCCACGAAGTTCGACCTGGAGGACGAGCCGGACGACGCGCTGAAGTACGTGCTTCTCACGTTGTCCGTCCGCGAGCTGGACCACCTGTCCGAGATCCTGTCCATGGCGAAGGAACACGGCCTGGTCGGCTACAGCGGCGTAGCGGGCGAGCCCATCTAGTACGAACGTGGCGTGCGGGGACGCTCCCCCGCACGCCACGTCTGTGCCCTCAGTCCACGAAGTCGGCCGAGCGCCCCCGGCCGCCGGGTCGGAGCTTCCGGTGGCGACCGCTACAGTGGCGCGTCGATGTCGTCGAACGGGGAGCTGGGAATGCGGACGCGCCATGGGATCGCCACGGTGGTTGTGCTGGTTACGGTGGCGGCCTGCGGTTCCACCGCCACCACCGCCACCACCGGCACGGGGGCCGCAGCCCCGAGTCAGGCCCCGTCGGCGCCCGCCACCGTGCCGTCCGACCCCCAGGCCGCGATCGCGGCGGCGAAAGCGCAACTCGGCCGGGAGTCGGCCCGCTTCGCGCAGATCTGCGGGAACGCCCGGCTCGACTACACCGGCCGGGTGGCCGCCGCGACGGGGAACTGGGAGATCACCGGCAAGGAGTTCGTCGTACGCCGCATCGGGACGGACATCTACATGCGCGTGAGCGGCAAGACGCTGGCCGGGATGCCGCTGTCGCCGACCACTGAAGAACGGATCACCGAGGACGACTGGGTGCGTACCCCACTGCCGGTCGGCCGCGAGACCTCCGTCGTGTGGAACGACAAGTTCCCGTGGATTCTGGCCAACCCCGCGTCCAGCGCCACCGGCGTCCGGCGGACAGGCGCCCACGCTTTCGCCGGCACGCAGGCTCTGGAAAGCGGCGTCACATTGCGGGTACGGGTCACCCTCGACGACCGTGGCCGGTTCACATCGGTAGGCCTGAGCAAGGTCGCGAACGAGGAGGCCAGGTTCACCTTCTCCGACTTCGGCTTGCAGGCCGACGTGACCGCCCCGCCGCAGGGCGAGGTGGTCACCGAGAACAGCCCGTTCCTGCTGTCGTTCCTCTACCTCACGTAGTTACCGCGAGTCCTCGTCGTCGCGGAAACGCTCCTCGGCCTCGGCGACCAGGCGCTGCCGCTCCTCGTCGCTCATGCCGTCCAGAGCGTCGCGGTAGCGGTCCATCGCGTCGGACAGCGGGCCGGCATAGGCGCTGCTGCGGCTGACGTCACGCACGCTGATCCGGCCGTCGAGGACGTCGCGGGCCATCTCGGCCAGGTCGGGGCCGGCCCCGCCGTCCCGCAGCTTCTCCAGGTTGCGCCGCAGCTCCTGGCCCAGCTTGCGGCCACCGGCCATCCGCGCGAACTCGTCGTCCAGCGCGTTGTCGTCGGACACTCAGGCTCCCGGCGTCGTGTAGGCGGCGGTGGGCAGCGGCACCGATGAGAGGTCGCCGCCCTTGTAACCGATGTCCATGCCGCCGCCGAAGATGCCGGCGATGACGCTGCCCGCGGTGTTGATTTTGACTGAGGCGTCGTTGAACAGCTTCAGCATCTGCAGCACCTGCAGACCGGCCACGCCGTACCCGACCACGGCGCCGACGCCGGTCTCGGCGGTGATGGTGCCGGCCGCGGCGGCGATGCCGGCGATGATGAACTTGTCGGCGATGGCCTGCAGGATGTTGCCGAGCTGGTTGGACAGCTGCCAGGCCCCCTGCGCCGCCTTGTGGTAGTTCTGCTGGATGTCGCGCAGGTCGAGCTGCTGACCGCTGACGGACGCCGCGAACTGCGAGAAGTACTGGTACGCGGCGTCGGCGGCGTTGCCGTCCCACTCGGCGTCGAGGTCGATGGCGCCCTGCTGGATGTTGATGCCCAGTTCCTGCAGGCAGTCGGCGAGGTGCCCCATGGCCTCGCCGAACTTCCACATCGCGTCCCACTCGCCGGCGACCGCGTCGGTGAAGTAGCCGAAGATGTCGATGCCGGTGGCCTTCTCGATGCCCGAGTTGATCCAGGCCGACGGGCTGACGTAGTTGAACAGGTCGACCGGGTTGACGAACCCGTTGCTCACCGATTCTTCCGGCGTGGACGGCGCCGCCAGCAGTGCGCTCGGATCACCCATGACTCGCCTCAGTCCCGGAACGGCGAGGCTCGCGGAACCTCGGGATAGGTCGCGTCGACCTTGGCCGCCGCCTTCTCGTCGGTACGCTGATACTCGTCGGCCGCGGTGCGCAGAGCCTTCTGCGACTCCACTCCCAGCTCGCGCAGCCGGGTCACCAGCTCGTGAAGGTTCGCCATCAGATGGCGGTGCCCGGGGGCCGCGAAGCCGATGATGCCCGCCTCGTGAAACCCGAAGTTGCCGTGCGCCTCCACGTACCGACCGGCGTCCTCGGCCACCCGTTCCACTTCGTCGAGACGCCCGGCGTACCGGCGCAATGCCGCAGGGTCAACTTGAAAGCTCATACCGGCGTGATCCTGTTGATGATGACGACGGCCGCCACGGCGAGAACGGTCCCGATGACCGCGTACAGCAGACTCCGGCGCCAGAGCACCGCCGTCTGGTCGGGCTCGGCCGTCCTGTGCAACCGGACCGCGGCGACGAACGAGTAGACGAACGCCACCGCCGGCACCAGCGCGATCGGCCACCCCACCAGCGGGATCGGGTCACCGGAGGCGGTGCTGACCACCAGGCCGAACAGCACCAGGGCGTACACGCCGATTAGGAAGATGGCGAGCTTGCCCGCGGCGCGCTGCATGTCCAGCTTCGGGGAGACCACAGACTTCCTCTCCGGTGACTACTTGGAGCCGGAGAGTATCAATCGCGTCATAGCGCCGGCTGCCCCGTCGGACGCGGCCCGGGTGCCTCAGCTGTCGGTCGTACGAAGAAATTTGCTGCGGTTGATGGCGTCGAGCGCGCGGCTGCGGGTCTTCTGCGCTTCGCGGCGCACCCCGGCCGAGCGTCGCCGCCAGCCGTCGAAGTCCTCACCGTGGAATTCGGCGCGCGCGGCTGTCACGGTCGGTGACCGGTCCACGGGATCGTCGGCGATCACGAAGTGGTCGAGCAGGCCGAGAACGGAAAGGACTCGGGTGACCTCAGGTGTCGGGCCACGCAGCGTCATGGCTACGTCCGCGGTCTCGGCCTCTTCCCGGCAGGTCAGCAGGGACCGCACACCCGCCGCGTCGATGAAGGTCATCTCGGTCAGGTCGAGCTCGACCCGGGCGACCCGGGGCGCCGACAGCATGCGCGTGCAGACCCTGGTCAGCTGGCGTGCGGTGTCGCTGTCGAGTTCGCCGCGGACGATGAGCCGGATCAGCCGGCCGGCCTCGGCCACGACCGGATCGATGTGCAGGTAGTCCGCGGTGATGTCGGAAGGCTGCTCGTAGGGCATGAGACCGCTCCGGCGGCGAGCAGGAGCGCGTCCCCTCTGTTCTGAACGGCGCGGTTCCTCACAAGGGAGAATACGTCAGGGTTGCGCCGCGAGCGAGACACCGTGGACGGAGAAGCGCCAAGATGGTGCGGAAGATGCCGGAGTTGTTCCCCGAGACGCTGACCCAGCAGATCTTCGAGCTCTTCGATCGGGTGCGGCAGTCCGGTGAGCTGCAGGCGGTCCGGGAGTGGCGGTTCCAGTTCGGCCAGAACTGCCGGACGCGGTGCTGGCCGCCCGCTACCTGGTGGCCTCCCCGGACAAGGCCGCCGGTGGGGACCGGTTCGACGCGGTCCCGCTGGCCGACGGGTCGGTGGCGCTGGTGGTGGGCGACATCGTGGGCCACGGGGTGGCCGCCTCTGCGGCGATGAGTCAGCTGCGCAGTGTCCTCAATGCGGTGCTGACCCGAACGGGTGACCTGGAGCAGGCCCTGGACTGGGCGGACGATCTGGCGGCGCGGGCGGCCTCGATGCGGGCGGCGACCGTGTGCGTGGCCGTTCTGGAGCCGGCCACGGGACGGTTGCGGTACACCACCTGCGGACACCCTCCGCCCCTGGCCACCACTCCGGAGGGAGCGACGCGGTTCCTGCCGCCGTCCGGCGGTGGCCCCTTGGGCACCGGATCGCAGCGGGTGATCGCCGAGGCGACCCTGGCCGACGACGAGGTGCTGCTGCTCTACACCGACGGGTTGATCGAGCGGCCGGGGCAGAGCACGCGCGACGCGATGACGGAGCTGGCCACGGTGATCGGCGACGCCGTGGCCAACCGGCTGTTACCGGTCGGCGCTCCCGAATCGGCGCCGGAGCGGGTCTGTGAGCAGGGCATGGAGCTGATCACCCGGCGAGGCTACGACGACGACGTCACCGCCTTGGCCGTGCAGCGCCGGCCGGCACCGGTCACGCCGCTGTCGCTCGACCTGCTCGCCGAACCGGGCGGGCTGGCCGTGCTGCGCGAGACGATCCGCGACTGGTCCCGGCAGATGGGACCGGCCGTCCGGGACGAGCAGGCGATCGACTTGGCCGTGTCCGAACTGATGGCCAACGCGATCGAGCACGCCGACCGGCTTGACGTGGCCGGGCGCGGCGGAGTGTTCCCGATCGAGATCGACCTGTCCGATGGCGAACTGCTCGCCAGCGCAGCCGTCCGGGTCCTGTTCCACGCGCGCGACCGGAGCGCCGCCCACGGCCACCCCCTCACCCTGCGGGCCGTGCCCGGCAGCAACGCGGCCGACGTGCTGGATCTCGTCGGGCTGCCGTGGCAACCGGCCACGGTCCGATGAGGCGCGCTGTCCGGCCAAGGGATTGACCGCCCGGGAACAAGGGAAAAGCGAAGTGATGAAGGGTCGTTCCGATCCGGCCGAGCTCGCCCGGGAGTTCGTCGAGCTCAACCAGTACCTGAGCAGCGGCGGCGAGCGAGGCGCCGCGCTGCAGCGGCTGGTCGACGCCGCGGTCATCGCCGTGCCCGGCTGCCGCTGGGCCGCCGTCACCGTCTGGCGCGAACGACGGCAGCCGCGCACCCTGGCCTTCACCGCCGAGATCGCCCGGGCGGTCGATCAGATCCAGTACGACCTCGGCGACGGCCCCTGCCTGAACGCGGCCCTGGACGACCAGCCGGTGCACAGCCCGGACCTCGACGACGACGACCGGTGGCCGCAGTTCCGGCGGGCCACCCGGGCCGCCACCCCGGTCCGCGGAGTACTGTCTTTCCACCTCAGCGACGGCCCCGATCGCACCGCGCTCAACCTGTACAGCGACGAGCCGGCCGCGTACACACCCGACGCGATCACCATGGCCTCGCTGTTCGCCGCGCACGCCCGGGTGTTGCTGCTGCGTGCCGAGAGTGCGGAGAGGGCCGCCCAGCTCAGCGGCGCGCTCACCACCAGCCGCCAGATCGGCGCCGCCGTCGGCATCCTCATGAACGTCCACAAGATCACCGCCGATCGGGCGTTCGACCTGCTCCGCACGACCAGCCAGGCTCTCAACCGCAAGCTGAACGCGGTCGCCGAGGACGTCACCCAGACCGGGGCCCTGCCGCGGAAGCAGCAAACCCAGGAGTGACCACGGCGTGCGGTTATTCTGGCGCCATGCCCCGGTGGGAACACGGCAGCGAGGAGCGGATGAAGCAGGCCGCCATGGACCTGTTCGCCGAGCAGGGGTTCGAGCAGACCAGTGCCGTCCAGATCGCCGATCGAGCCCGCGTGACCACCCGGACCTTCTTCCGGTACTTCCCGGACAAGGAAGAGATCCTCTTCGCCGACGCCGATGCGCTCAACGAGACGCTGGTCGATGAGCTTCTGCGTATGCCTGACCTGACGGAGCCGCTGCGGGCGGTGACCACGGTCCTGGCCGCGCACGACTGGGAAAAACTCGGCTCGCGGGAGGACCTGCGCCGGCGGGACGAGATGATCGCCGCCAATCCCCGCCTGCTGGAACGCGACCTGATCAAGCAGCAGCAGTTGGCCGACGGGTTCCGCGGCGCGCTGCGGAAGCGCGGCATCGACTCCGACACGGCGGATCTCGCGGCCGATGCGGCAAGCCAGGTTTTCCGTACGGCCTACCGGCGCTGGTTGCGAAGCGATGACCACGCCGACCTGCGCACCGTCACCGAAGCGGTGTTGTCACTGCTGGCCTCCCTCACACCCCGGAGCTGATGTCACGACGCGACATCAGTGCTACCTTTGATGTCACGCCGCGACATCAGGGAGGCTTTCCATGGTTCCGATCTCCGTCGTCCGCCCCGGCGAGGGTGAGCTCATCGCCAGCGGGCCGTCACAGATCCGCATTCTCGAGGACGGCAGCCACACCGCCCATCGCCTGGGCATCGGCCAGATCACCGTTCCTCCGCACACGCCCGGCCCGATCCAGCACCGTCACGCCCAGCACGACGAGGGCTTCTACGTGCTCTCCGGCACCGTGCGATTCACCGTCGGGCAGGAAGACATCGATGCCGAACCCGGCACGTGGGTCCTGGTCCCGCCCGGGGCGCCGCACACCTTCGCCGCGCAGGGCGACGAACCGGCGGTCATTCTGTCCACCTTCACGCCGGACCTGTACGTGCAGTACTTCCAGGACCTCAAGAAAATGGTCGAGTCCGGGCAGCCCATGACGCACGAGACCATGGCGCCGCTCTGGTCGAGGTACGCCACCGAGATCTCCGCCGAGCCGGCCCCGAGCCCGGCCCGCACACAGACGTACATGGTGGTCGGAACCCTCCGCGCCGACACGGATCCCGCTGAGTTCAACGCCCTGCGGGAGGACGAGCAGAGGCAGTTGGGCGCGCTGCGTTCGGAGGGCCGGATCGGCGCCCATCACATCTCCCCCGCCCGGCGGGCGACGTTCGTCGAAGTCATCGCCGCGGACGAGAAGGAAGCGAAGGAGACGCTGGAATCTCTCCCGTTCGCCCGGTTCTTCGAGGCCGAGTTCTACCCGACCACGCCCCCGGACGACGCGGAAGTGGCCCACCGGAGGCGCCTGTGAGCCGGCGAACTCACCCACGAGATCGCGGTCATCCGTTCCGGTGATAAGCGGACAAATTGCCACGAAACCGCGTCGTGGCCGGGCCGGGACCGGTTCACCCCAGCATGGCAAAGCTTCCTACCTTCCTCCGTAAGGCGGCGATGGCCGGCCTGATCGCCTCCGCGATCACGGTGCCGGTTGCCGACGCCTCCGCCACGGCGGCCCCGGCCGCCCCGCCCGCACCCGTTGCGAACGTGAAAGCCCCGCTGCTGAGCCCGGCCGCCAAGATGGCGATGCGGCGCGACCGCAACGCCGTCTGCGTCAACGCCCACGTGCAGAACATCGGCTGGCAGGGCTGGCGCTGCTCCAGCAACCACCGCGCCGCCGTCGCCGGCACCGTCGGCCGTTCCCTGCGCCTCGAGGCGCTGGCCGTCTCGACCCGCCGCGCCGGCGGTGTGTGCGCCCAGGCGCACGTGCAGAACCAGGGCTGGCAGCGCGCGAAGTGCACCGGCCCGCAGGGCAACATGGCGATCGGCACCCAGGGCCGCTCGCTGCGCCTGGAGGCGATGCGGCTGAGCACCCGCCCGGGTGTCTGCGCCCAGGCCCACGTGGCCAATGTCGGCTGGCAGAAGCTGCAGTGCGCCGGGCGCAACGGGCAGATCCAGCTCGGCACCGTCGGCCGGTCGCTGAGCATCGAGGCCTTGCGCGTCGTCGCCTGACAATCCCTGCGATGAATGCCCGCGGAAGCGAACGCTTCCGCGGGCTTCGCGAATTTGTCGATGGGCGGCTGACCGACCCCTAGCCGCCTCGCCGGACCGGCTCGAGCCGGAAGATCCGCAGCGTGCGGCCGGAACGGGCGTCGTAGTCCCGGTAGGCCGGCCACACCCGCAGCAGCTGCGGCCACACCCGGTCGCGCTCCGCTCCCTCCAGCAGCGTCGCGCGGACGGCGGTGGTCTGGCCGGCGATCGTCACCGTGGCCGCCGGGTCGGCCAGCAGGTTGCCCGACCAGGCCGGGTGCCCGGCCTGACCCCAGTTCGAACCGATGACGACGTACGCGTCACCGTCCCACGCGTACAGCAGGGGCCGCTCGCGAAGCCGGCCGCTGGTCCGCCCCCGCGTCGTCAGCAGCAACGTCGGCGGCGCCGTCCGCCACCCGGTCACCGAGAGGCGCCCGCCGGTGAGCCGGATCAGCCGCCGGTCGAGCGGCATCAGCAGCCGCCCGGCCGTGGCGAACCATCGCCGGTGACCCAGCCGCAGAATGACCTCGCTCAACCGCACGGCACATCCAAGCACATCCGGCCGGCTCGGATCTCGACGCCGATCGCGCCCCGGTCCACGATGGGATCCATGACCTACGAGATCCGGCCGATCGGCGTGGTCGAGTCGGCCCTGACCGATCCGGCGACCGCGCCGAAGCAGGGCGTCGAGGGAGGCCCCGAAGCCTGGCTGTCCTTCGATCCCGCCGTGACCGAGGGCCTGCAGAACCTGAGCGCCGGCGACGACATCTTCGTTCTGACCTGGCTGCACCTGGCCGACCGTTCCCAGCTGGCCGTCCACCCGCGCGACAACCCGGCCAACCCGCTGACCGGCGTCTTCAGCACCCGCTCGGCCGACCGCCCCAACCCGATCGGCCTGCACCGCGTCCAGGTGCTGGCCGTCGACGGCCACCGCCTACGGGTAGCCAACCTCGAGGCGGTCGACGGCACCCCGATCATCGACGTAAAGCCGGCCCTCGGCCCAGCCCGCTAGCGGGCTTGTCACAGCGCCCAGGCTTTCCACAGCCGGGCGTAGGTGCCTTGCACCGCCACGAGTTCCTGGTGGGTGCCCGCCTCGATGATCCGGCCGTGCTCCATCACGACGATCCGGTCGCAGGTGGCGGCCTGGGCGAGCCGGTGGGCGATCACCAGCCCGGTCCGGCCGGCCAGCGCGGCGTCGGCGGCGCGGTCGAGGAGGCCGGCGTGGGCGGAGCCGGCTTCCGCGGTCGCCTCGTCGAGGATGGCCAGTTCCGGGGCGGCGAGCAGCAGGCGGGCGAGGGCGAGCTGCTGGGCCTGGGCGTCGGTGAGCGGATGTCCCCCGGCGCCGACGAGGGTGTCCAGTCCGTCGGGGGCCAGGTCGAGGATCGCGGTGGCGCCGGTGGCGTCGAGTGCTGTGTGGAGGTCGCGGTCGGTGGCGTCGGGTGCGGCGAGGGTGAGGTTGTCGCGCAGCGTCCCGGCGAACACATGGACCTCCTGGGTGATGACCGCCGTACGGGCGGGGCGGGTCACCGTTCCCGTCGAGGGCGGATGGATGCCGGCGATCACGGCGGCCAGCGTGGTCTTGCCGGCCCCGGAGGCGCCGACCACGGCGACGTGCTGACCGGCGGCGATGTCGAGGCTGATGCCGTCGAGCACGCGCGGTCCGTCGCCGTACCGGAAAGTGACGTCATGGATTCGCACGCACGGAGAGACGGATGCGGCTGAGCCGGGACCGGCCGGCATCGTGGCGACACCGACCATCCGGCTCAGTGAGGCCAGGGCCGACTGCAGGGTGTCGACGACGAACATCAGCTGGTTGACCGGCTCGAGCAGGCGCAGGACGAGGAGCACGGCGGTCGTGGCTCCGCCGACGGTGGAGGCCCCGCGGCCGATGAGGAGGAAGCCGACGACCAGCACGGTGACCAGGGTCAGGCACTCGCCGAGGTTCAGGCGGGCGTTGAACATGCTCTGCACCCGGCGGGCCAGCAGCGCCTGCACCGCGACGGCCCAGGAGTCCGTCATCACGGCGCGGTGCCGCTGCTCGGCGAGTCCGAAGCCGGCCACCGTGGCGTACCCGCGCTGGGACTCGACGATCTGCTGGGCGCGGGCGCTCATCCCCGCGCGCTCGGCGCGGTACACCGCCGGCCCGGTGCGCAGATACCAGCGCAGGGCGAGCACGTAGACGGGCAGCACGACGGCGAACGCGGCGGCGTACGGCCATTCCAGCGCCGCGAGCCCGCCGAGTGACACGACGACGGTGAACGCGGCGACCGTGACGGCCGGGATCACCGCGGGGGCGGCATCCGCCACGGCGGTCACGTCGTCGCTGGACCGGGAAATCAGATCCCCGGTGCCGGCCCGTTCGACGACGTGTTGCGGCAGCGTCAGACCGCGCTGCACGAGCCGTTCCCGCAGCGCGGCCAGCACGTTGTGGAAGACCCGCGTCGCCAGGACGATCGTCACCGCGGTGCCGGCCGCCCCGAGCACGGCCGAGACCATCATGGCCGCCGTGAGCAGCAGCACGGTGCCCAGGTCGGCGGTGCCGGCCCGCACCCGGTCGACGAGGAACCCGATCGCCACGGGAACGATCAGTTCGACCGCGGTGCCGGCCATCCCCGTCACGCCGACGGCAACGAGCCGGAGTCGATGCCCGCGGCTGAGCCGCCACAACTCGCGGGCCGTGTCGCGTCCGCCGGCGACCGGAAGCGCGGTCATCTCGCCGCCGTCCGGTCGAGCAGGTCGACGATCCGGTCGCAGCCGCCCAGCAGGGCCGGGGACGAGGTGATCAGCAGCGTCGAGCGGCCCGCACGGAACTCGCGCAGCCGGCCCGCGATCGTCTGCTCGGTCACCGAGTCGACCGCGGTGGTCGGGTCGTGCAGCACCAGCACCGGCGCGCCGGTCGAAACGGCCCGCGCGAGGGCGAGGCGCTGCCGCTGGCCGCCGGAGAGGCGGTGGCCGTTCTCGCCGACCGGGGCGTCGAGATCGGCCGCGAAGTCGTCGCAGGCCGCCGCGTGCAACGCGGATCGCAGCCGCTCGGGGGCGTCCCGGGTGAGGTTGTCGCGGATCGTTCCGGTGAACAGGGTGACCTGATGCGGGGCGACGATGACCCGGGAGCGGTATTCGCCGTCGAGGCGCACCTCGAGGCCGCTGTCGTGTTCCGGGCTCAGCAGGGCTGCGGCCAGACGGGCGGCGGTGGGGTCGTCGGCGCGCACTCCGACGAACTCGCCCGGCTCGACCCGGACGTACAGGCTCGCACCCGTAACCTCCAAAGTGGACGGCTTCTGAAACAGCGCCGTAGACGGGATCCCGCTGACGGGGGCGGGCGGCAGTACGTCCAGAAGGCGGGCGGCGGATGCGCGGGCGTTGGCGAGGTTGGGTATGGAGGCGCGCGCGATCCACTGCATCTGCGGCAGCAGGGCCTGCGAGAGGCCGACCGCGGCGATCAGCCCGCCGACGCTCAGCCGCCCGTCCACGGCGAACCAGCCCGCCAGCCCGGTCACCGCGACGAGGAACACGCCGTTGACCACGCCCGAACCGACCAGGAACCGCCCGAGCAGGCCCGCGTTGCGTTGCGCACCGACGAGGGCCGCCCGGCTGGCTCGCCCGTACCGCCGACCGGCCTCGGCCTCGGCGCCTACGCCCTTGAGCACCCGGTAGCCGGCCACCAGATCGGTCGCCTGCCCGACCGTGGAAGCCAGCAGCGTCTGGTACTCGCGGCTGTCGCGGGACAGCCGCTCGCTGAGCACGCCCATCAACCAGACCGCGACCGGCGCCCCGAGCAGCACCACCAGCCCGAGCAGCCAATGCGTCGCCAGCAGCGAGACCGCGATGAAGCCGATGGCCGTCATCCGCGAGACCGGGATGATCGCGAGAATCACCGCGTTCGACAGGCGCGTGACGTCGTTCGTCATCACCGAGACCACGCCGCCGTCCGGCGCCCGGGCGGCGCCGCCGACCCGATGCAGCACGCCGATGGACAGGGTGCCGCGCAGCCGGTGCTGCAGCACCTGCACCGCATAGGCGGTCAGCCGCAGCGAGAGCCCGGCCGCCGCCGTCAAGGCCACGTAGAGGGCGACCAGCGCACCGAGCCACCGCCCCAGCTGTCCGGCGTCCCCGGTGGCGAGGGCCCGGTCGATCGCGAGGCCCATCACCACCGGGACCGCCGACTCGCCGACCTGCCACACGATCGCCAGCAGCATCGCGGGAACGGTGACCCGGGGCAGTGAGAAGACGACGCGCGCCACGAACCGGCCGGGACGCTCGCCCGGCCTGACCTCGAACGGCCGGGCGTCAGGGGGCTCGACGTGCTTCAACGGCTGCGGTCCCGGCCCAGCGGCACCACGTGCGGGGTGCCGGCCACGGGGTCGGCGACGACCAGGCAGCGCAGCCCGAAGACCTCCTCGACCAGTTCGGCCGTGACGATCTTCTCGGGGGTGCCCTCGGCGACGATCCGGCCGTCCTTCATGGCGATCAGGTGGGTGCCGAAGCGCGCGGCGTGGTTGAGGTCGTGCAGGACGGCGACCAGCGTGCGGCCGGCCTGGTTGAGATCGGTGAACAGCTCCAGCAGCTCGATCTGGTGGGTGATGTCGAGGAAGGTCGTGGGCTCGTCCAGCAGCAGGATGTCGGTGTGCTGGGCGAGCGCCATCGCCACCCACACCCGCTGACGCTGCCCGCCCGAGAGCTCGTCGACGA
Source organism: Paractinoplanes pyxinae (assembly GCF_026626335.1). Lineage (GTDB taxonomy): Bacteria > Actinomycetota > Actinomycetes > Mycobacteriales > Micromonosporaceae > Actinoplanes > Actinoplanes pyxinae. The sequence goes on from NZ_JAPNTZ010000016.1 coordinate 54,960, forward strand.
GCCGGCTCGAGAGGCCGGTGACGGCGGCGGCGTCCATCGCATTGCGCACGGCCCGCTCGTCGTCCGCGGTCCACTGCCGCATGAAGCCGTGGTACGGATACCGGCCGCGAGCCACCAGGTCGGCCACCGTGATGCCGTCGGGGGCGATCGAGGTCTGCGGGAGCAGCCCGACCCGCCGCGCCACCTCCTTCGTCCGGAAGGAGTTGATGTCGGCGCCGTCGAGGACGACCTGCCCGGCCGACGGCCGCAGCAGCCGCGACAGGCCGCGCAGCAGGGTGGACTTGCCGCACGCGTTCGGACCCACGATGACCGTGAACGACTCGTCGGGGATGGCCACCGACAGGTCGCGGGAGATGACGCGTTTGTCGTAGCCGATGGTCGCCGACTCCACCTGGAGTCGTGTCGGGGTGGTCACAGGCGCCTCCTGGCTTCGGTGAACAGCAGCCAGCCGAGGTAGCCGCCGCCGAGCACGACGGTGACGATGCCCACCGGCAGCGGGGTCGGGGCGACGTGCTGGGCGATGTAGTCGGCGGCCAGGCAGAGCAGCGCGCCGACGAGGGCGGCGGGGGCGAGGGTGATGCCCGCGGTGCGCGCGAGCCGGCGGGCGATCTGCGGCGCGACCAGCGAGATGAAGGCGATCGGCCCGGCCGCCGCGGTGACCGTAGCCGTCAGCGCCACACCCACCACGACCAGGCCGAGGCGGGCGGCCGGGACGCGTACGCCCAAAGCCGCGGCCGCATCGTCGCCCAGCTCCATCTGCCGCATCGGCCGGCTCAGCATCCCCGCCGCCGGCAGGAGCACGAGCACGCAGATGCCGCCGATGATCACCTGATCCCAGGATGTCCCGTTGAGTGACCCGGCGCCCCACGTTGCCGCGGCCATCGCCTGGTCCAGGTCGGCCTTGAGGATCAGCCACGTGTTCAGCGACCCCAGCATCGCCGAGACGCCGATGCCGACGACGATCAGGCGGAACCCCTGCACGCCGCGCCGGTACGCGAGCACGTACACGGCGAGGGCCGTGACCATCCCGCCCAGCAACGCCCCGCCCGCCAGCTGCCCGTAGCTGCCGTTGACGACCAGGATCACGATCAGCGCGCCGGTGTAGGCGCCCTGGGAGAACCCGATGATGCCGGGGTCCGCGAGCGGGTTGCGCAACATCGACTGGAAGACCGCCCCGCTGACCCCCAGGGCGGCCCCGAACACCAGCGCCGCGGTCACCCGGGGCAGCCGCCACTCGACCACGATGTCGTGCATCAGCCCGGTTTCGCGGCCCGTCAGGGCGGACAGCACCTCCCCCGGGCCGAGCGAGTACGAGCCGGTCATCAGGGCGAGAACCGCCAGGCCGGCGAGCGCCAGCACCAGCACCGCGCACACGACGACCGAGCGCCGCTCGAGCCGTACCGCGATCCGGCGGCGCCGCAGCACCAGCATCGGCCGGCCGAAGTCCACGTCGCTGCTCACAACCCGCTCGCCTTCTTCCGCCGCACCAGCGCGATGAGCACGGGGGCGCCGACGAAGGCGGTGACGACACCCACGGGGATCTCGCCGGGCCGCAGCACGACCCGCCCGAGGATGTCGGAGACCAGCAGCAGGCCGGGGGCGAGCAGGACGCTGTACGCGAAGATCCACCGCTGGTGCGGGCCGGCGATCCACCGGGCCACGTGCGGAACCATGAGGCCGACGAACGCGATCGGCCCGGCGATGGCCGTCGCTCCCCCGGCGAGCAGGGTGAGCGCGATGATGGCGAGGACGCGGGTGCGGGCCAGGCTGACGCCGTGCGACACCGCCAGCTCGTCGCCCAGGGCCATCGCGTTGAGCGGGCCGGCCACCACGAAGGCCAGAACCAGCGCCACCGCGAGGAACGGCAGGATCGGCCACACCACCTCCAGCGGGCGTCCCCCGATCGAACCGGCGTTCCACGAGCGCATCGCGTCGAAGGCGTCCGGGTCGGTCAGTTGCAGCGCCTCCCGGGCGCCGCCGAGCACCGCGCCGACGCAGACCCCGGCCAGCACCATGACCACCGGCGAGGAGCCCTGCCGCGTCGACCCGAGTGCCAGCACCATCAGGGTGACGACCAGCGCGCCCGCGAACGCGAACCACATGTAGCCCTGGACGTCGCTGACGCCGAGCAGCCCCACGGCGACCGTCACCGCGAACGACGCCCCGGCGTGGACGCCGAGAATGCCCGGATCGGCCAGGGGGTTGCGGGTGAGCGCCTGGATCAGCGCGCCCGACAGCCCGAGCGCGACCCCGACGACCAGGCCCACGATGGTGCGCGGCAGCCGGTAGTCCTGGACCGCGACCTGGTCGATGCCGGTCGAGGAGTGGACCAGCGCGTCCCACACCACCGACGGCGGGATCGACGTCGACCCGATCATCACGCTCAGCACCAGCAGGACGACGAGCACCACCAGCGCGATGACCAGGCCGAGCAGACGACGACGCGGTCCGGGCACCGTCGTGGTGCCCGGACCGTCCTGCCGTACGGCGAGGACTGTCACTCCTTGGCCGGGAGGGTCGCCAGTGCCTTGTCGAGCGAGTCCAGGTACTGCAGGACCGGCCCGTACGAGTTGTTGCCGGGGCAGAAGACGCCGAGCGCGCGACCGGAGGTCACGGCGGGCAGCGCCTTCCAGGTGTTGAGGTTGGCCACCTCGGCGAAGGGCACGGTCGGCTGGCCCGCGGCGGTGACCGGGTAGGTGATCACGTCGTACTTGGACAGCGAAGTGAGCTGCTCGTACGGCAGGTTCGCGTACGCCAGCGGGTCCTGGCCGGCGGCGGCCTCGGGCAGGTTCAGGCCGATGTCGTCCCGGGCGATCTCGGAGCAGCCGATGTCCGCGATGTAGAACGTTCCGGGATCGCTCCACTCCGCGCGGGCGATGTCGACGAACGTGGTGTCCTTGATGACCGCGCCGTAGGTCTCCTTGATCTTCGCGACCTTCTCCGCGAACTGCGTCTTCTGCTGGCTCAGGGCGGCCGACGTGTTGCCGGCCTCCGAGATCGCGTCGGCGAACTCTTTCCACTCGGTGTCGAGCGACCACGAGACCGTCGGGGCGATCGACGTGAGCTGCTTCTCGATCGCCTTGAACCCGGCGTCGTCGATCTGGACCAGGATGAGGTCCGGCTTCAAGCCGGCCAGCTTCTCGAGGTCGATCTCCTGATCACCGACGTTCGTGGCGGCCTTGTACGTCGCCTGCTGGTCTGCGGGCAGCTTCGTGAGCGTCGACTCGACCACCTGGGTGACGGCGACCGGCTTGCCGCCGAGGTCGATGTACGGCTGAGTCGTGTTGCCGATCGTGGCCACCCGTTGCGGGGCGGCCGGAACCTGGACGGTGCCGTTGTCGGCCGTGACGCTGCGGGTCGTGGGGGCCGCCGCCTCGGCGGTGTCGTCGCCGCCGTCCCCGCCACAGGCGGTGAGGACGAGAGCTGCGCCCAGGAATGCGGCTATCAGGGGTGTTCTGGTCATGGTTATGTTCTCTTTCAGATGGTTTCGAGTTCGTGGACGTTGGTGCCCCAGCCGACGGTGTGCGTGGCTCTCCGTTCGAGGCCGGCCCGGGCGATGACGTGGTCGAGTTCGGCCGCGGTGCGCAGGCCGGAGCCGTGCACGGTGAGGGCGAGCAGGTCGGCCTCGCCGTCGTGCTCGTCGAGGTCGTCGGTGTCGAACAGCTCCTCGACCAGCAGCACCCGGCCGCCGCTCTCGGCGGCTCGCCGCAGGGCGTGGGCGGCATCGGCGTCGGGCAGGTTGCTGAAGGCGCGGATGACGAACACCGCGTCGGCCGGCGGGCTGGGCTCGAAGACGGACTGCTCGAGCACGGCGACCCGCGCGCGCTGCTGCTCGTCCCCGATGGTGTCGAGCAGGTCGCGGCGCAGCCAGTCAGCCTGGGCGGGCAGCGCGCAGATCGTCACCCGCAGGTTCTCGTGGGCGGCGACGAACGCGGCCGCCTGGGCGCCCGCGCCGCCGGAGTGCAGCACCAGGTGCGAGACCCCCTTGAGGATGTCGGACGAGGCGATCGGCTCGGCCAGCGTCGCCTGGAACTTCGCGAGCCGTTCCAGGTAGCGGTCCTCGTAGGCCTGCTCGGCCCGTACCTCGGCGAAGGTCTGCCCGGTGACCGAGGAGTAGGCCGCCCGGCCGGTGCGGATCGACTCGGTCAGCCCGTGGATGCCGAGCATCTCGCGCCCCGTCACGCCCGCCGGGTGCAGCAGTTCGATCATGAAGTCGACGGTCAGGACCTCACCGGACGACGTCAGTTCGTAGCGGCCCGGCCCGGTCTCGGTCACGACGTCGAGGGTGCGCAAGTAGCGCAGCAACTTGCCCAGCGCCCGCTCGTCGGTGTCAGTCTTGGCAGCCAGGTCCGTCACGGCGGTCGTGCCGCGCGAGATCAGCTCGGGCACGCCCAGCTCCACGGCGGTGCGGATCGCCAGCGGCGGGATCAGCTCGGTCAGATCGTGGATCTTCTCCATCGGGGTCTTCGTCCTCGCGGAGTCGGGCACCGCGGCGTCGGTCTCCAACGCGACGACCTCGCCGCGACGCCAGTACCCGATGAACTCGACGTCCTGTTTGGGCACTCCCCGGTCCTCGACCAGATGACGCCGGAGGTCTCGTACGGTCGCCTGTTCCCCGGCCACCCACGCGTACGGCCGACCGGCCCACCAGCCGCAGTTCCGGACGGCGTTCAGGAGACGGGCCTCGGCGCCGTCGCGGACGAGCCAGGTCACCTCGACGCCGGGCAGCTCACGCAACGGCTGGCGGTCCTCTTCCGTGGCGACGTCGATGAACACCTGTGCTTTGGCGTCCTCGGGCAGTTCCTCGAGCAGCCGGGCGATCGCGGGGATCGTCGTGTCGTCTCCGGCGACCAGCAGCCAGTCCGCATCCTGCGGCAGCGCCCGCGACGTGCGCGGGCCGGCGATGTGGATGCGGTCGCCGACCTCGGCGCGGTACGCCCAGGTCGTGCCGACACCGATGCCGTGCTTGACGAAGTCCACGTCCAGCTCGCCGATCTCGGGCTCCCACCGCCGTACGGTGTAGGGCCTCGACAACGGCCGGGGATCCCTGGGGAAGTGCAGGCCCTTCTCCAGCTGCACCGGCAGCACCGGCTCGGAGTGGCCGGGGTAGCAGAACGCGAGCCGGATGTCGTCGTCGAAGCCCGTCGACGCGAATGCCGGCTGAGCGAAGCCGTTGGCCGAGGTGAACTCGCGCAGCTGCGGGCCGGCCAGCGTGATGCGCCGCATCCCCGGTGTCAGGTCCAGAACCCGTACGACCTCGACCTCTCGCAAGGTCAATGGGTGCACGGTGATCCGGCGTGAGGTCTTCGGCATGCGGTAATGTTAGGCAAACCTAACCTCCAGTGGTGCACCTAGATCGCCATATAGTTAGGACATGGCGGCAGTGGATCCGCCGCCGATCCCCCGGGTGCGATCGAGCGGCCTGTGGGACCAGCCCGAGCACCTGCTGCTGTGGGTCCGCACCGGCTCGGCCTGTGTCCGCATGGAGGGCAATCCGGACTTTCGGCTCACCGGCGGCGAGGGTGTCTGGATTCCGGCGTACGGGGGCAGCCACTGGACGGTCGACACGGAGCCCGGCACGGTCGCCTTCCCGCTGCTGACCCATCCGAGCATCGCGGCCGGGACGTGGCCGGAGCCGAGGCGGTTCGTGGTTCCCGACGGCTGGCAGGACTGGCTGATCCAGGCCTTCAACCTCATGGTCACGCCGCTGACCGGCCACGGGTACTCCCAGGACGCGCTCGTCGATTTGCTTCGCGGCTCCGAAAGGCGACCGGCGCCGGCCGGCCGCGCGGGCGATCCGCCGATCGTGCCGAGAGCCGCCGGGGCCCGCGAAGTGGCCGAGGAACTGATGCGGAATCCCGCGCTCGACCTCACCGTCACCGAATGGGCGGCCCGGGTGCTGTCCAGCCCGCGCACCCTGCTGCGGGACTTCCGCGCCGACACCGGGCTGACCTTCGAGCAGTGGCGGCTGCGCTGCCGGTTGACCGCGGCCGCCGAGTACATCGCAGCCGGCCACAGCGTCGGTGGAGTGCCGGCCCGGGTGGGTTTCTCAACTCAGAGCGGTTTCATCCGCGCGTTCAAGCAGCGATTCGGGCTGACGCCGCACGAGTTCAGCCGTGAGCTGTCCGCCCGGCCTGCCGCGAGCGCGCTGACCGACAACCTGATGCGCATGATGCGCGCGAACGACGCCCCCCGCGCGCCCGACCTGCTGCCCGCGGCTCGCACGCCGTCGCACACGAACAACGTCCACGTGCTCGTCTGGACGTATCGCGGCAGCGGATACCTGGACGTCGGCGACCACCGCTACGAGCAGGAACGGGGCGTCGCGACCTGGATCCCCGCGGGCGCGGAGCACACGATGGGCGTACGCGAGAACTCGATCTCTCTGCCCCTCGGCAACGCCGGCCCCGGCGACCTGCAGCTGACCGAGCCGCTGCAGGTCCAGTTCTCGCCGGCCTGGGACGACTACCTGATGTTCTGTTCCGTCAGTGCCCGCACTCCCCTGCGCCCCGACGACTACGACCCGAGCCACGTCTCCGATCTGTTCGCCGATCAGGTCGCCGCGCAGCGGGCACTGTCGCTACCGATGCCGACCGAGTCCCGGGCCCGGGCAGCGGCCATGGACTATCTGCGTCGCATCGGCACCTCGGGCGGCACAGGCCTCGACGTGCCGGCCGACATCCACCGGGCCTTCCGCGAACAGACCGGCATGAGCTTCGCCCGGTGGTGCTACGCCGCCCGCATGCGCGTCGCCCGCGACATGCTCGCCGGCGGCGCCAAGCCCACCGCCGTCTCCCGTCGCGTCGGCTACGCCCACCTGCCCACCTTCAGCGCCGCCTTCACCCGCTTCCACGGACTGTCACCACGCGACTATCAGGACCGCGCGGCGCCCGCGAAGGGGTCGGCCGACCGGGTCGCCGATGTCGTCACGGGGCGATGGTGACCCGGACGGAGGCGGCCGTGTTGTTCCAGCCGATCGTTCTGAGGTCGGCCGCCGCGTAGTCCTGGTCGACGACGTAGCTGCGGTAGTTGCCCTCGGTGTTGCAGTCGGTCCACTCGAAGATCTGCACGTAGTACCGGGTGGCGCTGTCGGGGTTCTTCCGCAGGGCCCACGAGGACGCCGAGTCGTAGGCCCAGAAGCCGCTGGAGTACGAGCTGCCGGTGAGGTTCCAGCAGCCGGCGATCCCGGCCGTGCGGGTCGCCCGGAGGGTTTCGTAGCTCCGGATCAGGCGGCCGTTGTCGTAGTTGGTGTTGTCCCACAGGCAGAGGTAGCCGCCGGTGGCCGCGGTGCCGGTCGGGCAGTCGGTCCAATTGCCCTGCGCGGACTGATCCAGGAACATGCGCTGGGCGACGGTTGCCCAGAGGGCGTGCCCGGCCGGCGACGGGTGCACGCCGTCGGGCACGAGCTCGGCCTGGGAGCGCGCGTCGTTGCGGAACGCGTTGTAGGCGTCGATGACGGGCCACCGGTTCTCGCCGGCCAGCGTCCGGATGAGCTGGATGCGCTGGGCGTGCGCGGCGATCTGCTCGGCGGTCTTGCCGGCCGAGCCCTCGCCCTCGGGGTTCTGCAGCACCGGGACGATGCCGGCGGCGGGGTGCTTGGCCTGCAGCGCGCCGGTGAGGGTGGCGTAGTCCGGGTAGGTGGTGGCGGCGCCCTCGTTGTGGCTGTAGTTGATCACGTACAGGTCGCCGGCGTGCGCGGTGAGCTTCGCGAACCGGGTGGCATCGGTGGCGTAGCTCGCCTTGGTGCCGGGCACACTGCCGTTGTAGATGGTCAGCGCGGGCCCGCTCGGGGCGCCGGCTCCGAGCACGGTCGCGGTGCCGTAGGCCTGGTCGGGATCGGACCACGTCCGGTACGTGGTGCGGTGTTCGGGGCTGCGGCCGGCCAGCCACACGGAGAGGCTGTGGAACCACTCGCTCGTCTCGTTGCCGGTCGAGTCGCCGAGCAGCGTGACGACGGCGGACTGGCCGCTGTCGAGCCGTTGCAGCAGATCCGCCGGTGCGGCGTCGGCCGGCGCCGCGGACGCGTCAGCGCTCCAGGCCGGGGCGGGGTTGGTGGCGCAGACGATGATCAAGGTGAGGGTGGCAGCAAGTCGGCGCAGCAACATGGCGGAGGGGGCTCCTCAGTGGGTCCCGGCACGGCTGCGCCGGGACCCGCGGGGTCAGCGGTCAGGAGATGTAGGGCTGGGCCGACAGGGCGATCTGGTTCCAGCCGGCGGTGTCCACCGGGTCGTCCGGGAAGGAGCGGATGTCGGTGCCCGAGCCGTTGTCCGGGTCGGCGTCCTTGAACCGCAGCAGGGCTCCGGCGGACGTACGGACGAAGTAGTCGCCGTTGCCGGGTGACACCAGTGACGCGTAGTTCCAGCCGGAGGCCGCGAGGACCTGCGCCGGCGACCACTCGCCCTCCCGGCTGATCGGGTAGCTGAGCAGGCGCCCGTCGGACGTGGTGCCGAGCACGTGCCCGAGCAGGGGCGCGGCCAGGGTGGTCTGGGTGAAGCCGGTGCCGACCTGCACGTTGTCGGTGATGTCGCCCGCGACCGGCTTCGCCTTGGTCAGCCGGTAGCGCCGCAGGGTGCTGCCGGCGATGCCGTACAGGGTGTCGTTGCCGTCGAAGGTCAGCAGCCGGTGCGACCAGCCGGCGGCGATTTTCACCGGCGGAGCGAACAGCAGCGCCGGCTTGGTGGCGATGATGTCGACCCGGTACAGGTTGAAGCTGGTGGTCGTGTCGGTGACCAGCAGGGTGTTGTAGTTCAGGGTGGCCAGGGTGCCCGGCGTGAACGGCAGCGTCGCCGCGGAGACGACGGTCGGGCCGTCCCGGTCGCCGGTCACCGAGTCGATCGCCGTGTAGGTCAACCGCTTGTCGCTGGTGAGGCCGAAGATCGAGGTGTCGACCGGGCTCTGCGGGTTAGCGTCGAACGGCACGGCGGCCAGCATCGACATGGTCCAGCCCGCGGTGTCCACCGGGTCGTTCGGGTAGGACACCAGGCCGGCGCCGTTCAGGTCGTTCGGCGTCGGGTCGCTGAACCGCTGCAGGCCACCGGCGGCCGTACGGCCGTAGTAGAGCCCCCGGCCGGGCGACACGACAGCGGTGAACCCGGCCCACACCGAGTTGGTGGTCAGGGTCGCGCCGACCCACGTGGTCAGGCGCGGCAAGCGATAGGCGCGTACGACGCCCGCGCTGGTCGAACCGATCACGTAGTCGGGCCCGGTGGCGGCCAGGGTCTGGATCGATCCGAGCCCGTCCGGGATGACCAGGTTGTTGTTGATGATCTGGGCCGGACCGGGCTTGGCCGACGTGACGGTGTAGCGGCGCATGAAGTTGCCGGCGATGCCGAACAGGGTGCCGTCGCCGTCGAAGCTCAGCAGCCGGTGCGACCAGCCGGACGGGGCCAGCTGCACCGGGGCGGCGAAGCTCAGCGCCGGGTTGTTGCCGGTGATGTCGACCCGGTACAGCGCGTTCTGCTCGGAGGTGACCAGCAGCGTGTTCTGGTTCAGCGCGGCGACCGCCCGGGGCGTGAAGCCCAGCGCGGCGGTCGAGGTGACGGTGGTCAGCCTGTCCCCGCTCGCCGATTCGATGACCGAGAAAGTCAGGCGGCCGTCCGGCAGCGCGCCGTAGATCTGCACATCGGCCACCGTGGTCTGGCGGATCCAGCCGGCCAGCACGTCGACCCGGGTCTCGACCGCGCCGGCATCGGAGCCGGTCGAGCCGAGGCAGCCGCCGGCCGCCGATTCGTAGTGCAGGCCCACCAGTTCGGGGCCGGTGGAGGTCTGGCGCAGGGCCGGCCCGCCCGCGTCACCCTTGCAGATCACGCCGCCGGCGGCCGGGCTGACCGCCGCGGTGGCCGCCGTGACGTCGCCGACGACGAAGTCGGCCGCGTGCAGACGGTTCGGCACCCACTCGGTGCGGGTCCGGCCGTAGCCGGCCGCCTGCAGCGTCTCGCCCGCGACGGGCGCGGTGACGGCGGCGCGGACCGGCGTGACACCGGTCGCCGGGGTGGCCAGCCGGGCCAGCACGACGTCCCGGTCGGGGTGCGGCACGAGCCAGACGACCGGGGCGACGTGCCCACCCGTCCCGGTGAGGTCGGTCCGGCCGACGGTGACCGTGGTGTCGCGGGCCGGCACGCCGAGCTGGACCGGTCCCGGTCCGAAGCAGCTGCGGGCGGTGATCACCCACTGTGGAGCGACGAGGGCGCCGCTGCACGCCTGGGCGTTCGGTTGCGCCCCGACCTCGACCCGCGCCGCGAACGCGTACGTGCCGTCCGGCACCTCGTCGCCGCCGGCGGCCGACGCCGACCCCGCGGCCAGCCCGGACACGACGACAGCCGTCGCGCCCAGCGCCAGCCCCCGCAAGAACTTCATGTCAGATCCCCCGTGATCTATGCGATGACCCGCGGAGTATAGGCAACGACGAATGCCTGGGGGTGCCCGCGGCCTGGCCGGCCGTCGATGAGCAGCGACGACTTGCCTTTTGACAAGGCGGCATGGCGGGTACGGTGGTCTGGATCACCGTCCACAGGGGTTGGGTAAGCGGAGGTAAGGCGTGCCGGTCACGGGCCAACGCGTCGTGCGGCGGGCACTGGGGCGGCGGTTGACGCGTCTGCGCACGGCGTCCGGCATGAGCCGGCGCGACGTGGTGGGAGCGCGGCTGGGCATCTCGGAGCCGACGCTGCACCGCATCGAGACGGGCAAGGTGCCGGTCACCGGGGCCAACGTGCGCGCGCTGTGCTGGCTCTACGGCGCAGACCAGGGCATCACCGACGCGCTGGCCGACCTCGCGCTGGGCACCTCACAGCAGGAGTGGTGGGACGCCAGCCCGGTCATCCCCGAGTGGTTCAAGCTGTACGTCGGACTCGAGGCGTCCGCGTCCCACATGTTCGGGTACGACGGCGAGATCGTTCCCGGCGAGCTGCAGACCCCGGAGTACGCGCGCGCCGTCTTCGGCGCCGAGCAGCCGCTCGACTCGGAGATCGCCGAGCGCCACATCAACCTCCGCCTGCAGCGGCAGAAGACGCTCTTCGCCCGCACCCCGCCGGTCCGCCTCAGGACGGTGCTCGGCGAGGGGGCGCTGACCCGGTCGGTCGGCGGCGAACAGGTGATGAAGGGCCAGATCGAGCATCTGCGGCGGCTGTCCGGAGAGGACACCATCGACATCCGGGTGCTGCCGTTCTCGGCCGGGGCGCACGCGGCGATGGCCGGCGCCTTCCGGATCCTCGAGTTCGACGACCCGGACGACCCGGACGTGGTCTACCTCGAATCCCACGTCGGCGCGCTCTATCTGGAAGAGCAGTTCGAGGTGGACGAATACCGGCGGATCTTCGAGCTGATCAGCCGGGATTCCGTACCGGTCGGCGAGTTCCGGTAACGACGCTCAGTCGGTCAGGAGCCGGTCGAACTCGCCGCGCTTGGCGCCGAACAGGAACGAGTCCCATTCCTCGGTGGTGAACACCACGGTGCCGGCCTCACGGTCGTTGCTGTTACGGACCTCGATGAGGCCGTCCTGGCGGCGAGCCTCGACGCAACTGCCGCCATTGCCCGTAGATCTGCTGGAAATAATCCAGCCGGCTTCGCTGCTCATCAGTGCCCCTCCCCCGGAGTTGCTTGCTCTGTGTAATCGACGCGGCACGGATACGGCGTCGTCCCTGAGGTGCAGAAGGTATGCCGCGGGCATACTCATGAATCTTTCACCACGAAAGCGGCGGCACTCAGAGTAGCCGAAACTCGGCGCGGACGCATCCTGTCAGCGTGAGACCTGTCTTCGTGAAATCTTGCACGGTTCTTGAGCGACTGTCATGATTCCACTGTGGCGCCGGGTGACCCCTGGACGCCGCCTCGACAGCTCCAGCTGGTCCGCCGCAGTTCTGAGAGGACGGCCGATGCGGATCCTCGATCCTGCAGCCGCCGACGCCGGTGGCGTACTGCCGGACGCTCAGTCGCGTACCGGGCCTGAGGTCGCCCGCCTCCAGGCCCGGATCGACCAGCTCGCCGCGCACGTTCAGCGGCTCGAGCAGGAACGCGCCTCACTGCGGTGGATGGCCGGCCACGACGAGCTGACCGGCCTGGCCAACCGCCGCCTGTTCCACGCGCTCGCCCCGGAGCAGCTGCGCGGGGACGACCGTTCGTCGGCCGTCGTGATCCTCGACCTCAACGGCTTCAAACCGATCAACGACACGTACGGGCACGACGCCGGCGACGAAGTCCTCCGCGTGGTCGCCCGGCGCATGGCGACCTGCCTCGGCGACCATCTGGTGGCCCGGCTCGGCGGTGACGAGTTCGCCGCCCTGCCCCGCGCCCCGTACGCCGACGTCTCGGAGACGTGGTGGCGGGAGGTGGCCGGCTCGCTGAGCGCGGCGATCGCGCCCCCGATGGACGTGCAGGGGCACACCCTGTCGGTCACCGCCTCGATCGGCGTCGTGCCGGCGGGCCGCCCGGCCGACCTTCCCGACCTGCTGCGCCGCGCGGACCAGGCGATGTTCAGCGCCAAGCGGCACGCGAACAGCACCGACCGGGCCGGCATCACGTGGGTTGTGGCCACCGAGAGCGGCGACCACACCGAGACGTACGGGCCGGTCGCCTCGGAACCTGTAGTGGGATGCCGTCCGGGCGACCCGGTGTGGGTGCACCGCAGCGGCGCCCGTCGCGCGGGAGTGGTCGAGAGCGCCTGCGAATGGGCGGCTCTGGTTCGCTACCGCTGCCCGAACGGCGCCGGCACGATGGTCGACACGATCCCCACGAGCAGCCTCACGATCCGGACGGAAGCCGACCCGTACCTGGACCGGCTGTCCTCCATCTGAGGGCGCTCAGCCCACCGTCAGCACGAGCTTGCCGTTCAGGCCGCCGGCCAGGACCCGCCGGTGGGCGTCGGCCGCTTCGGTCAGCGGCATCGTGTCCGCCACGCGCGTACGCAGGCTCCCCGCCGCCACCTGCCCGACCAGATCGGCCAGCAGCTCGCGGTCGAGCCGGATGAGTTGCAGCTCTTGACGCACCCCGCGGGCCGGAACGATGGGCGCCGTGGGCCGGGTCGCAACCACAACTCCCCTGTCCTCGACGGCAGCGGCCGCCGCCTCGCCGAGCGGGATCGCGTCGAACACCGCGGCCACCGGCCCGACCGAAGCCAGATCGGCGGACCGGGAAACGACCTCGTGCGCGCCGAGACTCTGCACCCACTGCTCGTCGCCGTCGCTGGCCTGGGCCAGAACGCGATAGCCGCCCTGAACCGCGAGCTGGGTGGCGAACCCGCCGACGCCGCCGCTGGCGCCGGTGACCAGAATGCTGCTGCCGGCCGGGAGCATGGCCAGCGACACCAGTGACAGCCCCTGATGGGCAGTCTGCGCGTTGAGCGGCACCGTGGCCGCGGGCACGAAGTCGAGCCCCTCCGGCAACGGCACCAACCAATCCGTCTCGGCCGGCACCAACTCGGCATAGCCGCCCGGCACACCCCGAGTCGTGTACCACGGAATCATCCCGGCGACGCGATCTCCGACGGCGAAGTCTGTTGTGCCGGGCCCGACCGAGGCCACCTCGCCCGCAATATCCCACCCGGGCGAGAACGGCGGCAGATCCGGCCCGCGCGGAATCTCGCCGGTGGTGGCGGCGACGTCGGCCGGGTGCACACACACCGCGCGGACCCGGACCACCACCTGCCCCGGCCCCGCCTCGGGCTCGGGCAGCTCAGTAACCTGCAACACCTCAGGCCCGCCAAGCGCGACCGCGACGACTCCCAGCACGCGTCCACTCTAGACCGTCAGCTCCCGATTATCAGTCCGGCAATTCCCCGGTCACGGTTGCGGCCGCAGGAAGTCGAGGACCTCGGCCGCGAATGCGTCGTGGTGCTGGAACAGGAAGCCGTGGGCGGCATCGGGATAGATCGTCACGCGCGCGTCCGGGATCAGGCCGCCGAGCAGGTGGGTGTATCGGGGCAGGATCATCGGATCGCTGTCGTCGTTGGCCACGAGGACGGGCGCGGTGATGCCGCCGAGCCGCTCCAGCCGGCTGTGGTCCGGAATGCCCCAGGCGCAGATCGCGTCGTACTGGGCCTGCCGGGTCTGCCACGAGGTGGCCTCGTCACGGTCGTCGGTGCGGCCGTAGATCCGGCCCAGCACTTCCTGGCCGGACTTCCGGCTCGAGTCCGACGGGGTGAAGAACACACCGAGGTAGTCGGCCGGCCCGGTCTCCGGCTGGCCGACCGCGCCGATCACCTCCGGCGCCCAGCCGTGCATGCCGGCCGCGCCCTGCGGCGCGGCCGAAGCCAGGACGAGCCGGCGGACGGCGTCGGGGCGGATCAGGGCGATCTCCTGCGCCACGAAGCTGCCCAGCGAGAATCCGAGCACGTCGGCCCGCGTCAGCCCGAGCGCGTCGAGGAAGGCCAGGGCGTCGCGGGCCATCCCGGCCACCGTCGACGGGGTGGTTCCCGACGACCCGCCGACCCCGGCGTTGTCGAACGCGATGACCCGTCGTTCCGTGGCGAGCGCGTCGACGAGGGCCGGGTCCCAGTTGTCGAGGTTGCCCCGGAAGTGCTGCAGCAGGACGAGGGGGTCGCCGGCGCCTGTCTCGCGGTAGGTGTAGTCGATGCCGTCGGCCGCCCGCACCACGGCGTTGGCCGCCGTCGCATAGGTCTCCATCGTGGTCCTCTCGTCATTGCCGGTCAGTGGCCCCGGTACTCGTGAACCAGACTGACCGGCCCGGCCGGCCACCCCCTCAGCAGAATGACTGGCGATCAGGCGATCGGATCCGGGCGCAGCCGGACGGCCCGCTTGCCGAAGCCGTGGCGGGTGGCCACGTCGAGGTAGGCGCGCGCGATGTCCTCGAGCGGGTACTCCGCCTCGATCGGCACGACCAATCGGCCGGAGGCGATCAGCGCCTGCAGCTCGCTCCAGATGTCCGGCGACAGGGCATCACCGTTGCCGCGGCCCTGGACGCCGTACCGGTGGACCGCCGCATAATCGGTGATGGTGTTGATCCGCTTTGCGGGTACGCCGAGGGCCAGCGCGAGTTCGACGTAGCCGCCGCCGAAGGTGTCGATGACCGCGTCCAGGCCGTCCGGAGTCATCGCCCGCAGGCGGGACTCGAGGCCCGGCCCGTACCGGACCGGCTCGATGCCGAGGGCTTCGAGGCGGGGCATGTTCGCGGCCGAGGTGGCCCCGATGACCCGGGCCCCGGCCAGCCGGGCCAGCTGGCCGGCCAGCACCCCGACACCGCCCGAGGCGGCCGAGACGAACACCGTCTCCCCGGGGGCCGGATCCACCGCGGCGACCGTCGCCCACGCGGTGGCGCCCGCGGCCGGGACTACGGCCGCCGGGGCGAAGCCCAGCCCCGCCAGCTTGGGGCCTACCGAACCGGCGTCGACGACGGCGAAGTCGGCCATCGAGCCGCGCTGGGCATATCCGACGACCTCGTCGCCGACCGCGAACCCGGTGACGCCCGGGCCGGCGGCGGCGACCACACCGGCGAAGTCGTGGCCCATGCCCTGCGGGAAATCGGCGGGCCAGATCGTGGCGAAGGCGCCCTCCCGGATGCCCACCTCGGCCGGGTTGAGCGAGGCCACGACCACCTCGACGAGCACCTGACCGGCCGCCGGCTCGGGCCGGGTCGCCTCGACGACCTCGAGGACGTCGGGACCGCCGTACCGGGTGATCTGGACCTTTCGCGACAGGCGTTCGAGCACGAAGATCGGCATCTTACGGTCGGTTTTGGTCTGATACTCCACGTAGTCCGGCCAGATCTCGATCGCCCGGTCCCACCAGCGCTGATACTCGTCGCCGTCCACCTGGCGGGCCCGGTAGTCGTGCTTGCGCGCGCCGTCCTGCAGCTCGACGTGCGGGTTCGCCGTGAGGTTGAAGTACCAGGCCGGATTCTGCGGGGCGCCGCCGAGCGAGGCGACCACCGCGTACGTGCCGTCGTGCTCGACCCGGATCAGCGCCGACTTGCGCAGCTTGCCGGACCTGGCGCCGACGCTGGTCAGGACGACGATGGGCGCGCCGGCCGGGTTGAACCCGGTCTCGCCCCGGCCGTCCTGCGCCTCGAAGGCGGCCACCTGGTCGGCCGAAAGATCAAAGGTTCCGCGTACGTATTCACCGTGCAGAGGCATGCGGGCCTCAGGCGACCGGGGTGAGGGCGGCCTCGCGGACGGCCCGCATCGCGCCGGCCCAGCTCTCGAGCTGCTCGAACAGCAGTTGGGCGGCGCCGGTGTGCATGCCGGCCGGCTTGAAGTCGGCGAAGTTCTCGAAGTCGGTGAACAGCGAGAAGCTCAGCTGCTGCTGCACGTGGGCCACCTGCAGTTCGCTCATCACGCCGCGCAGGTGCTCGATGGCCCGGGCGCCGCCGACGCCGCCGTAGCTGACGAACCCGGCCGCCTTGTTGGTCCATTCGGCGTACAGGAAATCGATCGCGTTCTTGAGGACGCCGGACGTGGAGTGGTTGTACTCCGGCGTGACGAAGACGAAGGCGTCGTACTCGGCGATCTTGGCGGCCCAGGCCTTGGTGTGCTCCTTGGAGTACAGGTCGGAGCCGGCCTTGGCCGAGACGGGCTCGTCCAGGTGCGGCAACGGGTAGTCGGCCAGGTCGAGCAGCTCGTACCGGGCGGCGGCGCGCCCGGCGGCCTGGGCCAGCACCCAGTCGGCGACGACGGCGCCGTTGCGGCCGGGGCGGGTGCTGCCGAGGATGACGGCGATCTTCAGGGCGGACATGCCTGCTCCTTCGGTTACATGAACTTTCATGTGAGACCGTAGCAGAGGATACGTGAACATTCACGTGACGCTAGACTCATCCCCGTGACGACCGACGGGCCGACCTGGCTGACTGCCGACGAGATGCGGGCCTGGCGCGCTCTGCACGCCGTCGTCGTGGTGCTGCCGGCCGCGCTGGACGTCCAGTTGCAGCGCGACGCCCAGATCAGCCATCTGGAGTACTACGCCCTGGCCGGGCTGTCCGAGCGCCCCGACCGCACGCTGCGCCTCAGCGACCTGGCCATCCTCACCGGCGCCGAGTTGTCCCGCATCTCCCACCTGGTGGCCCGGCTCGAGAAGCGCGGCCTGGTGCTACGCCGCCCCGACCCGGACGACGCCCGCTACACGAACGCGGTGCTCACCGAGCAGGGGTGGGAGAAGGTCCAGGCGGCCGCTCCGGGGCACGTGGCCACCGTCCGCAGCCTGATCTTCGACGGCCTCGACCCCGCCGGACTGCGAGAACTCCAGAACACGGCGGACCGGATCGTCGCCGCGCTCAGCCTGTCCGGCCTGCCCCTGGCCCCGACGATCCGCAAGGCCCTGCACCCGCCGGCGTGAGCTACCGGGGCGCCGGACCGCCTGCCAGGTGCGACACAGTTGCGGGCGACCACTTCAGCGTGACGCCGGGCGACCGATCAGGCCCAGGTGGATGTGAGACAGGGCCGCGCGGTCCGGGCGCGGGACCGGTGGGGACGAGCCGACCGCCTGCTGGTGGGGCTGCTGGGCGGCACCGCGGCCCTGGTCGCGCTCTACGCCGCCGACTTCGCCACGACCGGCGTCCAGGTCGTGACGGCCTGGGTCGCCGTGGCGGCCATCCACGTCTGCCTGGCCGGGGTGGCCCGGTCGACCGCCCGGATGCCCGGACTGTCCGCGCCGGCCCGCCGGTTCTGGTGGTCGGTGGCGGTGGCCGGTGTCATCTACCTGCTGGGTGACCTCGCCCAGGTGGTCGTGGCCGCCCGCGACCCGTACGCGCCCTTCGCGGCCACCGGCGGCACGATTCAGATGGTCACTCTGGCGCTGGGCAGCGCCGGCCTCATGTTCACCCTGCTCACCGTGCCGCTGGGGTTCCGCTCGAGCCGGGAGCGCACCCGGTTCTGGCTCGACGTGGCCACCGTGATGGTGGCCGCGGTCGTGGTGGGCTGGTATCTGGTCGTGCCCGAGCGGCCGGCCGCGCTGCTCGACATGGCGGCGCCGGTGCTGGCCGGGCCGGTGGTCATCCTGCTGTGTGTCTTCGTCGTGGCCAAGCTCGTCATGTCGGGCACCGCGCCGTTCACCCGGCTGTGCGGGCTGATCGGCGCCGGCGGTGCGGCGGTCAAGTCGGGGGCCGACGCGCTGGGCCGCGACGGTCTGACCGACAGCCGGCTGCACCTGTTCCTCGCCTGTACGGTCGTCGCGCACGCCTTGCTGACGATTGCGTTGCGGGCCAACCAGATTCAGCTCGCCGGCCGCCCCGAAGCCCTGCGGTTGCGGCGCCGCAAGCCCTACAGCCTTCTTCCGTACGGATCAATTGCCGTCACCTACCTCTTGCTCACCATCGCCGTGGTGCGGGACGAACCGGTGACCGTGGCCGTCGGCCTGGCCGGCGCCGCGGTCAGCACGCTGCTGGTCGTGGTGCGCCAGCTCGTCGCGTTCCGGGACAACGCCCGGCTGCTCGACGAGCTCGACGCCAAGGTCCGCGAGCTGCACCTGACGCAGGAAGGCCTGCACGCCTCGCTGGCCGAGCGCGACGCTCTCGCGGCCCGGCTGCGCCACCATGCCTTCCACGACGGCCTGACCGGCCTGCCCAACCGCGTGCTGTACGCCGAACGCCTCGACGCGGCCCTGGCCGAGGGCCGGCCCGTCGTGGCCATGCTGATCGATCTGGACGGCTTCAAGCAGGTCAACGACCAGTGGGGCCACGCGGCCGGCGACAGCGTGCTGCGGGAGGTCGCCGGGCGGCTGCGGGCCTGCCTGCGCGACGGCGACACGGTGGCCCGCATCGGCGGCGACGAGTTCGCGGTCCTTCTGCAACCCGGCCCGGACGACGACCTGCACGACGTCGCGGCCCGGATCATCCGTACGGTGGAACAGCCGGTCGCCGTCGAGGGCGGTGGCTCGGCCCGGGTCGGCGCAAGCGTGGGTATCGCCGTCGCCACGGCGGCGACCGACAGTGGTAACGCCCTCCTGCGGGAGGCCGACCGGGCGATGTACGCGGTGAAGCGCGACGGCAAGGGCGCGTACGCCCTGGCCCCGGCTCGCTGAGACCTGTCGCACGGTTAACGGAAGAGTCAGCGGGTAGCCGCACCCCTGAGCCACAGGGAGGCCACCATGCCGATCGCTACGACCAACCCCGTCACGGGCGAGGTCCTCAAGACCTTCGAGCCGCTGACCGAGCACCAGATCGACGAGGCGATCGGACGGTCCGTCACAGGCTTCCGAGCGCTGCGGGAGACCACCTTCGAGCAGCGCGCCGCCTGGATGCGCGCGGCCGCCGACCTGCTGGACGCCGAACAGGACGACGTCGGCGCCCTGATGACCCAGGAGATGGGCAAGACGCTCGCGGCGGCCAAGGCCGAGGTCACCAAGTGCGCGAGCGCGTGCCGCTTCTACGCCGGGCACGCCGAACAGTTCCTCGCCGACGAGCCGGTCGAGCCTTCCACGGTCGGCGCCGTCAACGCGTACGCCCACTATCAGCCGCTCGGCCCGGTGCTGGCGGTCATGCCGTGGAACTTCCCGCTCTGGCAGGCCATGCGCTTCGCCGCGCCGGCGCTGATGGCGGGCAACACCGGCCTGCTCAAGCACGCCTCGAACGTCCCGCAGACCGCCCTCTATCTGGGCGAGCTGTTCGTCCGGGCCGGTTTCCCGGCCGGAGCGTTCCAGACCCTGCTGGTCGGCTCGGATGCGGTCGAGAAGATCCTTTCCGACCCGCGGGTACGCGCGGCGACCCTGACCGGCAGCGAGAACGCCGGCCGTTCGATCGCCGCGATCGCCGGCCGCGAGCTGAAGAAGACTGTCCTCGAGCTGGGCGGCAGCGACCCGTTCGTCGTCCTGCCGACCGCCGACCTCGACCGCGCGGCCCAGGTCGCGACCACCTCACGGTGCCAGAACAACGGCCAGTCGTGCATCGCCGCGAAGCGCTTCATCGTGCACACCGACGTCTACGACCAGTTCGTCGACACCTTCGTCGCGCACATGTCGGCGCTGACCGTGGGCGACCCGATGCTGGACGGCACCGACGTCGGCCCCCTGGCCACCCAGCAGGGCCGCGAGGATGTCGAGGCCCAGGTCGCCGACGCGGTGAGCAAGGGCGCCACCGTGCGGTGCGGGGGCAAGGCGCCGGACGGCAACGGCTGGTGGTACCCGCCCACGGTGATCACCGACATCACCCCCGACATGCGCATGTTCGGCGAGGAAGTCTTCGGGCCGGTCGCCGGCGTCTACCGCGCCGCCTCGATCGACGAGGCCATCGAGCTGGCCAACGGCACCTCGTACGGTCTGGGCGCCAACGCCTGGACCGACGACCCCGAGGAGCAGCGCCGGCTGGCCGGCGAGCTCGACGCGGGCGCCGTGTTCATCAACGGCATGGTCACCTCCTATCCCCCGCTGCCGTTCGGCGGCGTCAAGAACTCCGGCTACGGCCGCGAACTGTCCGCCGCCGGCATCCGCGAGTTCTGCAACCTCAAGACCGTCTGGGTCGGCGAAAGCGGCGGCGCCGATGTCGACTCGGCCACGGAGTGACAACCGGAGACTCTGACCTGAGCCGGCGAGCTATCTTGCCTACAAGATGCGGGACGCGTGCGCGGTGACGGTGGTCGGCTGACGATGACTCTGATCGACCTCGGCACGGCCGAGTCCGACACCGTCGCCGCGGGCGCGCCGGTCAACCTGCCCCGGCTGCGCCGGCTGGCGCTGGCCGTTCTGACCGTGGTGGGTCTGGCCGCGATGACGGCCTCGGCGCCGCCCGGGCCGGCCCTGGTGCGCCCGCTCTGGGCGACGGCCTTGCAGCCGAGCGACACCGTGGCCATGGACGGCCAGTCGGTCTATCTGAACCGCAGCAGTCCGTCCGGGCCGGCCGAGGTTGTCGCCTACGATCTGCGCACCGGCCGCCTGCGCTGGACTGCGCCGACCGGCGACGCGTACGGTGTCCGGCCCGTCGGGGGTGTCGTGCTGGTGACGACCGGTCCCCTACCGGTCGGCTCGGCCTCGTACTCGCCGGGCCCCAACACGATCGCGCTCGACGCGGCGACCGGCACACGACTCTGGCAGTCCGCCGGCGCCGCCTCGCCGGTCGGCGGCGAGGCAACGCCGGGCCGCGGCGAGGTGCTGCTGGCCGAGACCGGCCCGTCGGGGGCCACCACCGGCCTGCGCCTGGTCGGGCTCCGGGACGGCCATCAGGTGTGGCGACGGTCGATCACCCCGGCCGAGGACTGGACCACCCTCAACGGCTTGATCGTCACGGTGACCGGCGCCGGCGATGCCACCGTCTACGGCTACGACGACGGCGCCGTACGCCACCGCAGCCGCATCCCCTGGAACGGGGTGTACTCCGTGACGTTCTTCCCCGCCGGCGCTCAGCTGGTGGTGATCCGCCGGGCGTCGGCCCAGACCGCGGCCACCGTTCACCGCGCCTCCGACCTGCGCCTGCTGTGGCGATCCGACGAGCTGATCGGCTCGGTCACCGGCTGCGGCCGGCTCATCTGCACGGCCGGTGTGCGCGGTGTGGCCGGCCGTGACCCGGTCACCGGTCGCCGGCTCTGGCTCCGCGACGACATGAGGTTCGTGTGGGACGTCGGCGCCGACCGCCTGCTGCTGTCGGCCGCCGCCAACCTGGCCTCGGCCACGACCGTGCTGGTCGACGCGGGCACCGGCCGCACCGTCGGCCGCCCGCTCGGCGGCCAGGAGGCGTTCGTGCCGGGCCCGGCCGGTTCGCTGCTCCTGCTGCGTACGACGGGAACGTCCGACGATCGCACCGCGGTGGTCCGCCTCGACCTGGCCGACGGCCGTCGGACCGTGCTCGGCACGGTCGACCGGCTCGCCGAGCTGAGCTGCCAGGGAGCGTCCGGCTATCTGCTCTGCCCACGCGGGAACACGTTGACCGTCACGCGGGCTGCAGGTGCGTCTTGACCACCTCGACCAGCTCAGGAGTCCATTCCATCGGCTGGTGAGCGGTCTTGGTGTGCAACTCGACGTGCTGGAGCAGTTCGTCCTCCTCGCCCGCGGTGAACTGAGCGGGACAGTCATTGTTGAAATCTGCGCAACGAATCTTCACGGCCATGCCGTGGGGGTACCCGCCGATCGGCGTCCGAACCTTCAGTGGCCGCCCACGGTGAAGTACCCGCCGCCGTGGAAGACCAGCGGCTCCCCCTCGCCGACCGAGAAGCCCTCCACCTCGCCCAGAATGATGACGTGATCGCCGGCGTCCACATCCTGGCGCTTGCGGCACACGAAATGAGCCAGCGCCCCGTCGATCAGGGGCACCCCGTCCGGGCCGGGCTGCCACGCCGTACGGTCGAACGGGCTCTCGTCGCGTCCGGCGAACCGCCGCGATTCCTGCCGCTGGTGTGACGCCAGCACGTTGACCGCGAACCGGCCCGCCGCGGCCAGCACCGGTCGCCAGCGCGAGCGGCGCCGCAGGCACCAGAGAACCAGCGGCGGGTCGAGCGACACCGACGTGAACGAGTTGACGGTCAACCCGCCCGGACTCCCGTCGGGCGCCGCCATCGTGATGATCGTGACTCCGGTCGCGAACGTGCCCAGGGCGTCCCGCAACGCCCGGTGATCCTGCTCCCCCACCGCGTCCTCCCCCGTGGTCACCCGTCCTTGACATCGACGAGGTGCCACCCGATCCTAGGTGGAGTTCTAGAAGGGCAGCCAGTGGAAAACGTGCCCGTTCTAGAACAAAAGGGGGAGGACGAGGTGGGCGGAACCGCTCTCGAGGTCAGCGAGCTCGAGCACCGGTACGGCGCGCAGACCGTCTTGTCCGATGTAGACCTGACGGTGCGAATGGGCGAAATTCATGCCCTGCTCGGCGCCAACGGGGCCGGCAAGTCCACGCTGATCAAGATTCTCAGCGGCGTGCAGCGGCCCACCGCGGGCCGGCTCAGCGTCTTCGGGCAGCCGGTGACCCTGCGCAGCGCCCGGGACGCCCACGCGGCCGGCATCGTCACCGTCCAGCAGGACCTGGGCCTGGTGAGTGGCCTGACCGTGCTGGAGAACCTGTACCTCGGCCGGCCGCTGCCCCGCCGCGGCCCGTTGCCCCACCGCGCCGAGGCCCGGCGGGTCGCACGGGAGTGGCTGGCCACCGTCGGCGTCCAGTTGCCGCTGGACGAGCTGGTGGGCCGGCTGTCCCCGGTCCGACAGACGGTGGTTGCGCTGGCCCGGGCGCTGGCCGGCCGAGCCCGGGTGCTGATCCTGGACGAGCCGACCGCGGCGCTGACCGATCAGGAGAGCTCGCTGCTGTTCACGCTGCTGCGCCGCCTGCGCGAGCGGGGCGTGGCAATCGTCTACGTGACGCACCGCCTGCACGAGGTGTTCCTGCTGGCCGACCGGGTCACCGTTCTGCGCGACCGCCGGGTGGTGGCCACCGTGCCGCCGGCCGAGGTGGACGCCGACGACCTGGTCACCATGATGGCCGGCGAACCACTCGCCAGTTCGGGCGCAGCCGCAAGTGCGCGCGGACCGGAGATCCTGCGCGCCGACGGACTGACCGGCCGACGTGTCCGCGACGTCTCGCTGACCCTGCACGCGGGCGAGGTCGTGGGAGTGGCCGGACTGGCCGGGAGCGGCCGCAGCGAGCTGTTGCGGTTGCTGGCCGGCGCCCAGCGTCCCCGAGCCGGCCGGACAGCGGTGCGCGGCCGCCCGCTGCAGCCCGGGTCGACTCGGCGCGCCCTGGCCGCCGGGGTCGCGCTCGTCCCCGAGGACCGCCTGCATCAGGCGCTGCTCCCCCAGGCCGACGTGACCGAGAACGTGGTGCTGGCCAGCCTGCGCGAGTTGAGCCGCCTCGGCATCCGCTCGGCCCGCCGAGACCGCGCGGCCTGGGCGGCGGCCGCACGACAGCTGACGATCCGGGCGACCGGCCCGCGCCAACCGGTCACCCAGCTCTCCGGCGGCAACCAGCAGAAGCTCGTGCTGGCCCGGGTGCTGCGCCGGGCGCCGGCCGTCCTGCTGCTCGACGAACCCACCCGCGGCGTCGACATCCGTACCAAGCAAGCCATCCGCGGCCTGATCGCCCGAACCGCGAGCAACGCGGCGGTACTGATCGTCAGCTCCGAGCTGGACGAGCTCACCGCCGTCGCCGACCGGGTGCTCATCCTGCGCGAGGGGCGGGTCGTGGCCGAGCTGAGCGCGGCCGACGCGGACGAGGAAACGGTTCTACGACACTGCTACGGAGGCTCATCCCGGTGAAAGAAACTCGCGCCGGCCTGCCCACTGTGGACGCCGCCGGGCCGGCTGCGGCAGCCGAGCCGACCGCGGCCGGGGGCACGCGGCGCTGGATACCCGGCACGCCGGTGGCCTTCGCCGCCCTGGTGGTGTTGTTCGCGGTTCTGCGCCCGCAGAGCTTTCTCAGCACCGGGAACCTCCGCAACACGGTGGAGCAGATCGCCATCCTGGCCGTCGTGGCCGCGGTGCAGACGGTCGTCATGGCGGTGGGCGAGTTCGACCTCTCCGTTGGTGCGCTGGTCTCGCTGACCGGCGTGGTCGCGGCCCACCTGATGCTCGACGGCACACCGGTCGCGCCGGCCATCCTGGCCGCCGTGCTGACCGGCACGGCCGTCGGCGTGGTCAACGGCGTGCTGGTCGCCTGGCTGCGGCTGTCCGCCTTCGTGGCCACGCTGGCCGTGCTGACCGCGCTGGCCGGCACGTCGCTGCTGCTCACCGACGGCAGCACCCTGTTCGGCCTGCCCGCCGGGTTCGTCGCAATCGGCCGCGACCGGCTGGGCGGCGTGCCGGTGCTGGTCATCGTGGCCGCCGTCGCCGCCGCGGTGGTGTGGTTCCTGCTCGCGCACACCTCGGCCGGCGCCCGGTGGTACGCGGTCGGCGGCAACGCCGAGGCGGCCTGGTACGCGGGCATCGACGCCCGGTGGATGCGGCTGGCCGCGTTCGTGGTCTCCGGGGCCGGGGCCGGGGTGGCCGGGGTGCTGCTGACCAGCCGCCTGGCCTCGGCCCACCCGACAGCCGGGGACGGGCTGATGCTCACCTCCATCGCCGCCGTGTTCCTCGGGATGACCGCGTCACGCTCGGGCCGGGTCACGGTCGGCGGCACGCTGCTCGGCGTAGCCGTGCTCGGCGTGCTCGACAACGGCCTCAACCTGCTGCAGATCGACACCTACGTCCAGCAGGTGCTGACCGGCCTGATCCTGATCTACGCGGTCGCCCTCTCCCGCCGCCGCGAGGCCCGCCGATGAGCGTCCCGGCGCAGCGGGGCCCGCATACGGGCGACCGGCCGGTGAACGGTCGCCCACCCGGTCAGCCGGCGCCCGGCCGCCCGGCGAGCCGGCCCGATGTGGTCGTCGCGGTCGACGTCGGGACGAGCGCGGTCAAGGCCCTCGTCGTGGACAGCGAGGGCCGGGTGCTGGGCCGGGGCAGTGCGCCGATCGGCACCGACCGGCCGCGACCCGGCCACGTCGAACAATCGGCCGCCCAGTGGTGGCAGGCGACGGCCGCCGCGCTGGCGGCGTGCGGCCCGGCCCGGAGCCGGGCCGGGGCGTTCGCGGTCACCGGCCAGATGCAGGACCTGGTCTGTGTGGGCGAGACGGACGCCGTGCGCCCGGCAATTCTCTACAGCGACACCCGCGCCGTCGCCGAGTACGCGGAGCTGACCGACGAGCTCGGCCCCGAATGGGCCGACCGCATCGACAACGAGCCCGACGCCACCACACTGCCCGGCAAGTTGCTGTGGCTGCGCCGGCACGAGCCGGCCGCGCTGAAGGCGACCCGGCACGTGCTGGCCGGCGCCGGCGGCTACGTCGTCTGGCGCGCGACCGGCGTGGCCGCCTGCGACCTGACCACGGCCGGCACCACCGGCCTGCTCGACGCCCGCCGGCGGACCTGGTGGCCGCCGGCGGCCGGCGACATCGAACTGCCCGCGCTGACTTCCGGCGACACAGTCACCGGCCGGCTGCGCACCGCGGAGGCGACCGAGCTCGGCCTGTCCCCCGGCATCCCGGTCGTCCTGTGCCCGGGTGACGCCGCCGCGACGACGATCGGCCTGGTCGGCCACGAGCCCGGCCGGGCCTACGCCTCGCTGGGAACCAGCGGCTGGCTCGCCTCGATCGTGCGCGACGGTCACCGGCCACCGGCCGCGCACCGGCTACCCCTGCCCCGAGCCGGGCACACTCTCCTCGTCGGCGCCGTGGCGGCGGCCGGTTCGGCCGCGGACTGGGCCCGCCGCACGGTGCTCGGCGGGGTGTCGTGGGCGGAGGCCGATGCCGCGGCCTCCGCCTGCGGCCCGTCGGGGCTGCTGGCGTTGCCCTCGCTGGCCGGCGAGCGCTTTCCGCTGCGCGACCCGGACGCCCGCGCCACCCTGCTCGGAATGACCGCCACCACCACCGCGCCGCAGATGTACCGGGCCGTGCTGGAAAGCGTCGCCTTCGCCTTCGCCACCCTGCTTCCCCCCGGCCGGGATCCGCTGCCGCTGTGCGGTGAGGCCGGCCTTTCGCCTGTGTGGGCCCGGATTCTCGCCGACGTGACCGACCGGCCCGTGCTGCCGCTGACCGCCGGCCAGTCCGAGACCGCGGCCGCGCACGGCGCCGTCCGCACGGCGTTCGCCGCCCTCGGCGTCGTGCCGCCCGCTCCCCTGGCCGGCCAGGCGAGCGGTCCGGCCGTCGAACCCGGCCCGGATTCCGAGACCTACCAACGACTGCGCACCGCGTACGCCGTCCTGTGGAAGACGGCGCCCGCTGTCTTCCATGCCCTGAGTCACGCCCGACCCTGGAGCAACCCATGCGCCTGATCCCGTCCCTGCTGGCCGCCGGCCTGCTCGTCACCGCGGCCGCCTGCGCCGAGCCGGCGGCCGATCGCCCCACGGTCGCCGTCATCACCGCCTACCTGGCCAACGCGGCCACCAAAGAGGTCGTCGAGGACTTCCAGGCGGCCGGCGAGAAGCGCGGCTGGAAGGTGACCGTCACCGACACGGCCGGCGATTTCAACGCGCTCAACTCCAAGATGGTGAACGCGGCCAACGAAAAGGTGTCGGCGATCGTGCTCGGCATGGGCGACCCCCAGCAGATGGGGCTGGGCCTGCGCGCCGCCGGCGACGCGTCGGTGCCGGTGGTGGCCATCGACGCCGCGGCCGCCGACGGCATCGCCGCCAACGTCACCAGCGACAACGACGACCTCGGCCGGCAGAGCGCCGAGGCGCTGGTCGAGGCGGTCGGCGGCCAGGGCCGCATCGCCATGCTGACCCACGATCCGCACCCGGGCGTGCGGGCCCGCGCGGCGGCGGCCAAGGCGGTCTTCGAGAAGGCCGGCATCCAGGTCGTCGCCAGCAAGCACGTCGCCGTGCCGGGCCCGGTCGAGGCGGCCCGCAAGGTGACCGACGACCTGCTCACCGCCTACACCGGAGGCAACGCGCTGAACGGGATCTGGGCCGGCTGGGACGAGCCCGCGCTGGGCGCGACCCAGTCGATCGAGCAGGCCGGGCGGCCGGACGTCGCCGTCGTCGGCGTCGACGGCCAGGACTTCGCACTGGCCGAGATCGACAAGGGCGGCCCGTTCCGGGCGACCGTCAAGCAGGACTGGCCCGGGGTCGCCGACAAGGCCGCCGCCGTGGTGGACGACCTGCTCAATGGCAAGGCGGCCGCCGAGAAGCAGTACACGCTCCCGGGCACCCTGGTGACGCAGAAGAAATAGGACTCAGCCGCGTACGCCCCAGGCCAGCGACACCGAGTTGGCCAGCCGGTCGGTGCGGATCTCCATGCGCTGACCGTCGATGGTGGCCAGGTCGTAGACGATGGCCGTGCGTTCCACCCCGTACGTGATCCGCTCGCTCAGGAAGACCGGGGTGCCCGCCGGCCGGGCCATCACCTCGGCCAGCGCCGCCGGGAGGATCCCCGGACGCACGGCCTCGCGTGCCCCGGCCACAGCCACCCCGCACCGCTCGGCCAGCGCCGCGTACAGCGGGGTGACGGCGAAGTCCTCCTTGGCGATCGCGCTCGCGTACGGCTCGGGCACCCACGAGACCTGATGCACGACCGGCCGGCCGCGCACCGACCGGACGCGTTCCAGGCGCAGCCCGCGGGTCCCGCTCTCGAGTCCGAGGGCGACGCCGATCTTGGCCGGCAGCAACCGGCTCTGCGCCCGGCGCACGTCGGTGACCACGTCGAGACCCTGGCTGCGCAGGTCGTCGCTGAGGCTGCGCAACGATTCCAGGCGGTACGCGGCGGGTGGCGGGGTGACGAACGTGCCGCGACCCGGCTGCTGCTGCACCAGACCCTGATCGCTGAGCGCCCGTAACGCCTGCCGCAGCGTCATCAGCGTCACGCCGAGTGACGCGCTGAGCTCACGTTGCGGCGGCATCGGCTCACCCGGCCGATACTGACCGCTACGGATGCGGGCGGTCAGCTCCTGCTCGATCAGGCGGTACTTCGGAACGAACGGCGCCTTCCCGGCCGCCCTGTCCTCGGCGCTCACCGACGCGTCCCGCGTTCCCGGCGGCCGAGCACGCTGCCGCATTCTGTGCTCACGAGCAGCAGAGCCTACCCCACGTCACCGCCGGGCCCCGCCCCGACGATCACTGTATGAATTCGGGGCGGCCCGGCCGATCCACGTCGAGGGCGAGGCGGGGCGGCACCGGTCCGCCGACGAGCAGCAGGTGGCCGTCGAGGTCGGTCCACCCGGCCAGTCCGGCCAGTTGAGCGGCGTACGCGATGGTCGACGGGGGCTCGACGAAACAGCCCAGCATGGTTCGCCCGCCCGCCTTCGCCACCCGTTCCAGCGATTCCCGGGCGGCGAGCAGCCCGCCCATCTTGGCCAGCTTGACGTTGGCCCCGTCGGCTCGCTCGAGCGCGGCCACCGCCTGATCGGGCGTGCGGATGCCCTCGTCGAGCAGGATCGGCACGCCGGGCAGGGCCGCTCGCACCTCGGCCAGCAGACCCGGATCGGCCACCGGGTCCTCCAGGGCCTGCGGCCGCAGCCGCCGCAGGGGTTCTCGCACCCGCCGCCAGTCGTCGCGGGTCCAGCCCCGGTTCACGTCGATGACGACCTCGCGGGCGGCCAGGGTGGCCAGCCGGGTGAGCACGTCGGCATCGCCCGGACCGCCCAGCTTCACCTTGAGCCGGGCGTCCGGGCCGGCCGGCACCTCGGCGCCGACCGACACCGTACGCAGGACGTCGTACGGCTCGGGCCGGGCCAGGCCGAGCAGCTGCCACAGCGGCCGCCCGGCGGTGCGGGCGGCCAGGTCCAGCAGCGCCATCTCGGCCAGCAGGCGGGTGGTCGGGCCGCGCCGGGCCAGCGGTTCGCGGGCCAATGCGCCGGCCACCTCGGTCACCGTGGCCCGGCCGGTGAACGCCTGGACGGCAGCCAGCGCACCGCCGCGGACTGTCTCGGCCGGCTCGGTGGTCCACGGCCCGACCGCCACCTCGCCCGTGCCCCGGATGTCGCCCGCCGCAACGGAAAGCGTCACCACGGTCACGTCGGTGACCACCGTGTGCGACACCGCCAGCGGCACCGCCAGCCGCCGCTGCTCGACCCCGGCCCAGGCCTCCATCAGAACTCCGCGATGAGGTCGGTGAGCCGGTCGAAGCCGGGCGCGGTGGCCGGCACGACCGGCAGCCCGAGCCGGTCCTCGAGCCGGGCCCGGCTCCGCTCGGCCGTCGCCGGATCGGCGCCCCGGTCGACCCCGACGACGGCCACCACGCGGGCGCCGCGCTGGTGGACCGAGAGCCGCTCGAGCAGCGCGATCTCCTCGGCCACGTCGACCACCGGCTGGTCGAAGTAGGCCAGCTGGTCGCGGCCCAGGTCGTGGCAGAACACCAGCAGGTTGGGCGCGCTGCCGTGCAGCAGCGACAGGCTGACCCCGGAGTACGCCGGGTGCAGGATCGACCCCTGCCCCTCGACGAGCACGTAGCCGTCCGGTGCGGCGGCGGCCGCGTCGAGCACGAGCTCCTCGACCACGCCGGCGGTGAAGTCGGACCGTACGGCGTCGATAGGGGCTCCCCCGCCCGCGATGTACATGCCGGTCTGCCCGGTGGCCACGAACTCGGCCGCCGCACCCCGCCGCCGCAGCCCCTGCCACAGCTCCAGGGCGGCGGTCATCTTGCCCGACGCGCAGTCCGAGGCCACCGTGAGGACGACGTTGCCGCCCAGCGAGGCCGACCGCCCGGTGGCGACTCGTTCGTCCAGGGGCCGGTGCCGCAACTCGACGATGCGTTCGGCGTACGGGGCCAGCTCCGGCACCCGCGACAGGCGGGTGTGCAGACCGTGCACGATCCACATGCCGAGCCCGGCCGCGGCCGCCACCTCGCCGACCATCGCCGGATCGGCCGCCCCGCCGGGCGGTGAGGCCCCGACGACGAGCTCGCGGGCGCCGAGCCGGTGCGCGTCGGCGATCGTGGCCACGACCGGGATGTCCCGGCCCGCGTAGGGCAGGATCTCTTTGAGCCGCCGCCCGGCGTGGGCCGCGTCCACCACCGCGACGATGTGGTCGCAGTAGCGCAGAATGCCGTGGGCCATCTTGGCGTCCAGCTCGACCAGCCGCCCGAAGGTGGCCACGGCGGCCGGCGGGCGGGCGGTCATCGGTCACCCCCGCGGACGAGCTTGCGACCCAGGTCGCGGGCCTCGCTCTCGGCGGCCGGGGTGATCACGGCGTCGCGGGCGACCAGCAGGTCCCCGGCGCCGCCCTGACTGGCCTCGCGGACCAGTCGCTCGGAGACCACCCGGTAGCCGCGCAGATCGGTGCCGACCGCGCCCGACGCCGACGGGCGCGGAGCCCCGAAATGCCACCGCTGCCAGGCGTTGAACGGGTCCTCCGATGCGCCGGAAGTTCCCGGGTTCCCGACGGCCGGCAACTGGCCGAGCGACGCCTCGATGGCCGCCGACGGCGAGTCCGAGTCGTCCATCTGTCCCTGGTTGTAGCGCTGGTAGGCCGACAGGTCGAAGAACCCGTGCCCGGTGAGGCAGAAGACGAGAACCCGTTCCTCGTCGCGGTGCTCGCGAGCCAGCTCGATCGTGGCCGCGATGGAATGGGCCGCCTCCGGGGCCGGGATCAGCCCCTCGGTCCGGGCGAACAGGGTCGCGGCGCGGAAGATCTCCAATTGCGAGTACGCCACGGCGCGGCCCAGCCCCAGGTGCAGCGCCTTGCTCACCTGGCCCGACAGCCCGTGGTAGCGCAGTCCGCCGGAGTGGATGCCGGGAGCCGCGAACTCGTGGCCCAGCGTGTACATCTTGATCAGCGGGGTCAGCTTGGCGCTGTCGCCGTGGTCGTAGGCGAATTTCCCCTTGGTCACCTTGGGCACGGCGTTGGACTCGACCGCGACCAGATCGAGCTTGCGGCCCGGACGCTCGACCTGGTCGAGGAACGGGAAGACCAGCCCGGCGTAGCTGCTGCCGCCGCCGATGCACGAGATCAGCGCGTCCGGTCGCAGCCCGGCCGCGTCGAGCTGGGCCCGCAACTCCTGCCCGATGACCGTCTGGTGCAGACAGACGAAATTGAACGCGCTGCCGAGCGCGTACGCGGCTTCGCGGTCGGCCCGGGCCGCCTCGACGGCCTCGCCGATGGCCAGGCCGAGGCTGCCCGGGTCGTTCTCGTCCGGCTTGCGGGCGACCCGGCCGACCTCGGTGAGCGGGCTCGGGCTGCGGTGCACCTTGGCCCCGAAGGTCTCCATGAGGATGCGCCGCGACGGCTTGGCGTCGTAGCTGCTGCCCACCATGAACACCTCGGCGTCGAGGCCGACGAACGACGACCCCATGCTGATCGCGCTGCCCCACTGCCCGGCGCCGGTCTCGGAGAAGACCCGCTTGCGGCCGTCGCGCCGCGAGTAGTAGGCCTGGGCCACACCGGAATTGGCTTTGTGGCTGCCGATCGGCGAGATGCCCTCGTACTTGTAGAAGATCTTGCAGCGGGTGCCGATCGCCTTCTCCAGCGCGGTGGCCCGCAGCAGCGGGGTGGGCCGCCACAGGGCGTACCGCGCCTGCACCTCCTCCGGTATCGGCCGCAGCCGGGTGTCGCGGTCGAGTTCCTGCTCGACCAGCTCGCCCGCGAACAGCTCGGTGAGCGAATCGGCCGGCAACTCCCGCCCGGTGGCCGGGTCGATGTAGGGCTCGTACAGCTCGGGCAGGTCGGCGGCGGCGTTGTACCAGTGCTTCGGTACGGGCACGGCTGCCGTCATGCCGGGTCCCGCGTCAGTCCGGTCAGCGTGGCCGTCGACGAGTGCGGGCTGGCGATGACGTTGACGCTGATGACCTCGCCGTGCCGGGCGGCCGCCTCGGCTCCCGCGTCCACCGCCGCCTTGACCGAGGCGACGTCGCCGCGAACCAGCACGGCCACGTAGGCCGAGCCGATCTGCTCGACCTTGACGATCTCGACCTCGGCGGCCTTGACCATCGCGTCGCTGCCCGAGATGGCTGCCGTCAGACCACGGGTCTCGAGCATGCCCAACGCGTTGTCCATGTTGCTCATCCGATCCTCTCGTGCGCCGGCGACGTGCCGGGCGCCTGAACGATCCCCACGATCACCGCGTCCGTGGGGGCTTGCGGTCTCACCAGCGAGACCGCGTGACTTCCGGTGGCCACGACGACGCGGTCGCCCACGCCGGCGCCGACCGAGTCGACGGCCAGGATCTCGGCCCTGGTGGTTCCCTCGCCGACCACCACGAGCAGCAGTTTCGTACCGGCCAGACCGGGATGCCGGGTGGGCGCCACGACCGTTTCGCGCACTGTGCCGATGTGCACCTGGCCCGGCCTAGGCGTCCGGGCTGAGCAGCGCCAGCGCGCCGCGCGCCTGCCACAGCCACGGGAAGAACCGGATCTGCAACGACTTTTCCAGGTACGAAGGCCGGGTGCCGGCCGTGCCGGTGCCGCCGCCGAGCATCCGCTCGACCAGGATCCGGTGCTCGCAGCGCCAGCGGAACCACGCTTCGTCGTAGTCGACCAGCGCCTCGCACAACGTGTAGAGCGGCGACCGGCCGGCCTCCTCGGCGTAGAAGCGCGCCCAGTCCCGTACGCCGGCGTCGGCCGCGCCCTGCTGCAGAGCGGCGGCCAGGCTCGGCTCGGCCAGAGCCTTGGTGTGCCGGCCCTCCAGCCGGCCGCCGCCGGCCCGCCGCAGGGCGTCCAGGTAGCTCTCGTCGCGATGTCCGGACAGGATCTCGAGCTCGCGGAACTGCGACGACTGCAGGCCACTGGCCGTGCCCAGGAACTGCCGGAACTTGTGGAAGGCGCCGGGCGGCATCTCGGCCAGCGTGCTGGTCTGAGCCAGCACCACGCCGGTGTAGCGGGTCAGCCGCCGGGCCGTCGCGGTGGCCGCCACCCACTCGGCCGCGGCGACCTCGTCGCGGGCCTGTCGCACCGTGCGCACCATCAGCCGGAACCACAGCTCGATGGCCTGGTGGGTGATGATGAAGTGCATCTCGTCGGGATGCTCCGGCCAGCTGCGCGGCGCCTGCAGCTCGAGCAGGCGGTCCAGGAGCAGATAACCCTGATAGTCGATCTCACGCGTGGCGGCGCTGCCGCGGGCCTCGCTCATGAAAATCCCCCCATGCGGGTTGTCGGAAGATCCGCGGCGGCGACGACTCCGGCAGCCCGAGACGGGCCAGCAACGCGGAGACCGACGGGCCGGGCGCGGCGACGTCGAACAGGAACGTGTCCATCCCCGCGGCCGCCGCGCCGTCCAGGTTGGCCTGATGGTCGTCCACGAACAGGCAGTGCCGCGGTTGTTCGCCGATCCGCCCGGCCGCGAGCCGGTAGGCCCGCGGGTCCGGCTTGAGCACGCCGAAGTCCTTGGCCTCCAGCACCTCGTCGAGCGCGCGGAGCTCGGGGAACCGGCCGCCGAGCCAGTCCGGGCCGAACCAGTACGCCATGTCGTTGGTGAAGGCGACCACGCGCAGCCGGGACAGCATCGTCGCCACCGCGGCCATCATCGTGGGCCGCAGTCCGGTGCAGGCGCGCCAGAGCTCGCCCAGGTCGAGGTCGGGGTGCCGGTGCGCCACGTCGGCCCAGTAGGCCCGCTCGGACCGGCGGCCCTGCTCGACCTCGCGGTACTCCGGCTCGCCGGCCAGGGGTCCGCGCGGGAAGCCGGGCAGCGCGACCGACTCGAACAGCGACGGCACGATGACGCCGCCGATGTCGAGCAGCACCGTCGTCGGGCTGTGCCCGGCCAGCGCCGCCCGCCGCCACAGTGCCCGGCGCTGCCGGACCCGCCACGAGAGCGGATCCGGCATCTCGACCGGGGGGCCGGCCGGCGGCACCCGGCACATCGGGCCGGACACGACACCGTCAATCGAGGATGGTGACGACACCGGTGTCCCCGTCGACCCGGATCCGCTGGCCGTCGCGGATGGTGGCGACCGCGTTGCCCGCGCCGACCACGGCGGGCAGGCCGTACTCCCGGCACACGATCGCGGTGTGGCTCATGATGCCGCCCACGTCGGACACCGTCGCGGCGACCTGGCCGAAGACGGTCGACCAGGACGGCGAGGTGGCCGGGCAGACCAGGATGTCGCCGGCCTGGACGGTGAGCAGCTCGCCGACGGTGCGGACGACCCGGGCCGGGCCCTCGGCCACGCCGGGCGAGCCGGCCACGCCGCGCAGCACGGTGACCTTCTCGCCCTGGTCGGTGGTCCGGCGCTGGGCCAGCCACTCGCTCACACTGGCCGTGGTGATGCCCCACAGCATGACCGTGAAGGGCTCGTTGATCTCGGCCGGCGGCGGTCCCATGGCCAGGACGGGCGGCTGCGCCCGCAGCTTCTCGTAGATGCCGCGGCGCTGCTCGACGATCGGGCGCCAGTAGTTGGCCCCGCGCGGCGTGCCACCGACCGACCAGGCCGCCACCACGTCGTACAGGGTCTCGGCGACCTCGGTCCGCCGCAGGAAGAACATGTCCTCCGGGTCGTCGAGCGCGCCCATCGCCGTCAGGGCCCGGGACAGGTCCTTGGACTTCGCCCAGAACGTCGCCCACATCCAGTGCTCGATGTAGAGCACGTGCTCCTCGATGTAGGCGAACACCGTCCGGGCCAGCTCGACGATCTGGTCGAAGGCGGTCCGGTCGGCCGGGTCGAGCAGCTCGCGGTACTCCCCCGAGATGCGGTCGCGCTCGGCCAGCACGCCGGCCGTGTCCCGGTCGATCTGTTCGCCCGCGCGCAGCCGCCGGACGTACTCCTTGACCGTGGCCAGCGGGATGGCCGGCTCGTCGATCCAGGTGGGGTGCACGTGCGAGGCGCCCGGGTGGCCCGGGTCGGTGTTGATGAGGAACCAGGGGTCCTTCGTCTTGTCCCAGTCCGTGCGCCACTGGCGGCCCTCGTCGGTCGCGTCCAGCGCGGCGAAGACGGACGCCGGGTCGGTGCCCTCGAGCAGTACGTCGCCGATTCCGAGCTGCTCGGCCTCGCGGGCCAGCCGCTTGAGCTCGTCGTCGGGGCGGTACAGGTCGACCCGCAGCCCGCCGACCATCCGCGAGATGGTCTGGTCGCTGATGTCGGGGAACCGCTCGCGGACGAACTGGAAGAACGTCAGGTACGCGGCGTAGCCGACGTTGAGCAGCTCGAAGTGGTACTGGTAGGTCTCGTACATCGTCTGCACGAGGTCCGAGAAGTCACGGATCATCCGGTAGCCGGAGGACTGGCCGGTCCGCTCGAAGACCACCGACTCGGGCTCGATGTCCGGCAGCGGCTCGAAGCTGATCTTCGTGATCCGGTCGAGGCAGGCCAGGACCTTGGTCTTCCACTCGGCGTAGATGGAATCCCAGTTCTCGTAGTAGTAGCCGGCCCGGCGGCCGAACAGCTCGGCCCGCGCGGCCAGGTCCTCCGGCGGCGCGGGGACCGGGGTGACGTACAGGTAGCCGTTGAGGACGCGCTGGTCGACGCCGAACGCCGGCGGCATCGCGAACACGCGGGTGTTGAACGCGCCCAGCGCCTGCCACCAGCACTCGCACTGAATCTCGTCGTACGGGTGGAGCACTTCGGGATGGTGCAGCCTGTCCTGGAACCAGAACCGCTGCTCGTCCTGCTCGCGGCGGTCCTCGCCGAACAAGTGGTACCAGTTGTAAAGCTGCTCCCAGCCCTGCGCGCCCTCAGGCGCCTCGATGTCGAACGGGCTCGGGAATCGGTTGTCAGAAGTCATGCTGTCCGTCGCTTTCTCGTCGGATGCGATCGGGCTCACCGCGCCGTGAGCGTGGCCAGAACCAGGTGGACGGCGCCCGCGGCGGCCGGCGCGGCCGGCTGCGGCGCGGGGCCGGTACGCGACCACACCGTCTCGGGCCGGACCTGGAGGAGGTGAATGCGGTCGCCCTCGACAGCGAACTCGACGTCGACCGGATGACCGGCCCCGCGTTCCAGCTCGCGGCCGAGCTCGCGCAACCGGCCCAGCTCGGCGTCCGACAGCGACGGCGCGCCTGGCTCGGGCACCGGCTCCCAGCGCGTGCCGCGGCCGGCCGAACCGGTCAGCCGGCGGGACTGCTCGACCGTCTCGCGGCGGCGGATCTCGCCGGTGACCTTGTCGAGGACGAAGCGGTCCGGCGTGACCTCGGCCGAGACCAGCGGCTCGCCCAGCCCGAAGACGCTCTCCACCACGATCACCGACCGGTCGCCGCTGACCGGGTTGAGCGTCATCAGCACGCCGGCCGCGCGGGCGTCGACCATCCGTTGCACCACCACCGCCATGGCGTCGCCGCGAACCCCGGTCCGCCGGCGGTAGCGGACCGCGCGTTCGGTGTAGAGCCCGGCCCAGCAGGCACGCACCCGCTCGACCACCGCGTCCCGGCCGCCGACCCACAGGTACGAGTCGTGCTCACCGGCGAAGCTGGCGTTCCCGGAGTCCTCGGCGGCCGAGCTGGAGCGTACGGCCACGCCGCCGCCGGCCGGGTCGAGGCGGTCGTAGGCGGCGGCGATCTCGTCGAGCACCCCGGTGGCGGCGGCCGATGCCTCGTACACCTCGGCCCGGGCCCGGGCACAGTGCCCGGCGAAGGCCGGGTCGTCGGCGTCGAGCCCGTCGAGCCGGTCGTCGACACGGCCGGCCGGTGCGCCCACGGCCGTCCGGAAGGCCGTCGTGCTCACCACGAACGCCGGCGGAACCGGTAGCTCGCGGCGGATCATGCCGGCCAGCCCGGCGCCCTTGCCGCCCAGCTCCGCGACGTTCCCGTCGGTGCCGGGTAACAGGTCGATGATGTGACGTTCGGACATGACAGAGTCCCCCCGTGCAAGGCCGCGCCCGGCCTTTTAGGTGATGGGTTCGCCGGTGCCGAGCAGCAACCTCGCCGCTCCGGGCTCCAGCCGCGGATAGATCTGGGTGCGGGGGGTCTCGCCGTACGCCGCGACCGCGGCCCCGGCGGCTTCGAGCGCCACCCCCACGCCGGCGAGGTCCCCGATGACCACCGCCACGACGACGCCGCCACTGACCCGGTCGATCCGGGCGCAGCGCACGCTCGCCGCCTTGCACATCGCTTCGACCGCCACCATCGTGGCGACCAGCCCCCGGCATTCGATCAGGCCGAACGCGTCGGCCAAGTCAGCTCCCCACCAGCTGCGGCCGGCGAGCCACGGCGGCGACGGCGGCCACCGGCCGGGCGAACACGACCGACCGGACCTCAACCTGGTGGGTGGCCCGCACGGTTTCCTCGCCGACCTCGATGGCCTCGAGCACATCGGCCAGTCCACCCAGGACCGACACCGCGACCAGGCCGCCGCCGAGCTTGGTGAGACCGCCCAGGCTGACCGCGGCGGCCTTGCTCATCGCCTCGGCCGCGTCGAAGGCGGCGATGTAACCGGCCGCCTCCAGAAAGGCCACGGCGTTCTGCTCTTTTTCATCCGTACGTGCCAACACTTGTCCTCCAACGCGCTGTCCCCCGCAGCACTGATCACAGAGTGTTCTAGAATTGTCACTGTCGCACAAGGCCGCACCGGATGTTTTTCGTGCCCCGTTGATTGCCCGTTCGGGCCCGTTCAGTCGGCCAGTGCCGCATCGAGCGCGGTGAAGGTCCGAACAGGATCGTCGAGCCACGGGAAGTGCCCGCAGCCGGGCAGCCAGTCGAGCCGGGCGCCGGGCAGCCACGAGGCGATGACCCGCGGTGCGACCGTGCCGGTGACCGGATCGCGGTCGCCGGCCAGCACGGCGGCCCGGGCGGTCACCCGGCCCAGGGCGGCCACCAGGGCGGCCCGGTCGAAGTCGGGTTCGTCGAAGCCGTCGCGGGCGGCCGGCGCGACGGTGGCGGCGCTGCGGGCGGCGTGCTCCGCGGCGGAGGGGTCCCACCGGCCGTACAGCAGCGGTTCGATCTTCGACTCGAGTGCCGGGTCGGTGTCGCCCGCGCCCAAGGCGGCCAGCGCGGTCACGGCTTCGGCGTGCCAGGGCTCGCCGGTGTGGAACCGCGCGGCGACGGCGGCCATCTCGTCCGGCGCGCCGGTCAGCCGGGCCGACGGGGTGAGCAGGATCAGGCGGCCGGTCCGCTCCGGGTGGGCGGCGGCGTAGGCCAGAGCCACGTTGGCCCCGGCCGAGTGCCCGAGCAGATCCATCCGCTCCAGACCGAGGTGGTGGCGCAGCACCTCCAGGTCGGCCGCCAGCCGGGTGAAGCGGTAGCCGTCCGGCTCGGCCGGCCGGCCGGAACGGCCCGTGCCTCGGGGATCGAGCAGGACGAGCCGGCGACACGCGGACAGCCCGCCGAGGTCACCCAGATAGTCGGCCGGGCGGCCCGGGCCGCCGGGATGACACACCAGAACGGGCCCCTCGCCGAGCACGCGGTAGGCCAGCCGCGTGCCGTCCGGGGCGACCAGTTCCGGCATGTCAGTAGTCGACCCAGGTGCCCACGCCGAGCCGCTGCGCCTCGGCGTAGAGCAGGTCGGCCGAGACCAGATCCTCGACCGCGAGCCCGAGCGACTTGAACAGGGTTATCTCTTTGTCGTCGGTGCGGCCGGGCGCGGCGCCGATCAACACCGAGCCGAGCTCGGCCCGGATGCTGTCCGGCCCGATCGCCCCCTCGGCCGCCGCGAAGAGGTAGTCGCCGGACTCGTTGACGGTCGACTCGCGACGGTCGACGAACAGGGCGGCGTCGGCCATGGTGGCGGTGTCGATCTCACGAGCCGTCGGGATGCTCGAGCCGACGGCGTTGATGTGCGCGCCGGGCGCGATCCACTCGCGGCGGATCACCGGCTCGGCCGATGTCGTCACGGTGACGATCAGGTCGGCCCCGGTCACCGCGGCCTCGGCCGAGTCGCACGCCTCGACCGGCACCGGGGACCAGGCCGCCGCCTCGCCGGCGAAGCGCCGCAGCCGCTCGGGGTCGCGTCCGGCCACCCGGACCCGGCGCAGGGTCCGGACGCCGGCCAGCGCGGCCAGGTGGGCCCGGGCCTGCACCCCGGCGCCGAGGATGGCCAGATCGCCGGCGTCCGGGCGGGCCAGCAGATCGGTGGCCAGCGCGGAGACCGCGGCGGTGCGGATCTCGGTGATGGCCGAGGCGTTCATCAGGGCCCGCAGCTCACCGGTCTCGGCGCTGAACAACAGCACGGCGCCCTGGTGGGCGTCCTTGCCGAGGCGCGGGTTGTCGTGGAAAACGCAGACCGACTTGAGGCCGTACGCCGCCCGCCCACCGCCGCGGTAGGAGGGCATGACCGCCATCAGGCCCTTGGCGCCGGGTGGCCGGACCACCATGCGCAGCGGCTGATGCACCTCGTCGCGGGCCAGCGCGGTCAGGGCGTCGCGCATCGCCCGGGTCGCCTCGGCGGGCGTGAACAGTTCGCGGACGTGCGCGGCGTCGAGCACCAGGACGGCCATGTCGTCATCTCCTCGGGTCGGTCGGGACGCGCGTCGGAATCAGCGCCGGTCTCCTCGCGGAAATCAGCGCCGGTCGAGAGCGTCGCGCAGGGCGGCCACGTCCGCGCCGACCTCGGCCGGCGCGGCCCCGTCGAGCACCCGGCGCATGAGGGCCGAGGCC
This sequence comes from Paractinoplanes pyxinae, assembly GCF_026626335.1. Lineage (GTDB taxonomy): Bacteria > Actinomycetota > Actinomycetes > Mycobacteriales > Micromonosporaceae > Actinoplanes > Actinoplanes pyxinae. The sequence continues at coordinate 94,722 of NZ_JAPNTZ010000016.1, forward strand.
ACCACGACGCCGTCGGCGTGCGCGGCCGCCTGGACGGCGTGGTCGGGCCGCGAGATGCCGAATCCGAGCAGGACCGGCCGGTCGGTGGCGGCCCGCACCCGCTCGGCCACCCCGGCCGCCGAAGCGGCCAGCGAGTCCCGCTCGCCGGTCGTGCCCATGACGGTGACCCCGTAGATGAACCCGCGGCTGCGCTCGGCGATCCGGCGCAGGCGGTCGGGCCGGGTGGCCGGGGCCGCGAGCAGGATCATCGCCACGCCGGCCGCCTCGAACGGGGCGGCCACGTCGTCGAGCTCGTCCAGCGGCAGGTCGGGCACGATCAGCCCGCTCACCCCGGCCGCGGACAGCCGCTCGGCGAAGGCCGGGGCGCCGTCGCGCAGCACGATGTTCGCGTACGTCATCACCACCAGCGGCACCTGCACCGCCAGGCCGGCCAGCTCGGCCAGCAGGCTCTGCGGGGTGACGCCCCGCTCCAGCGCCCGGTGCGAGGCCTCCTGGATCGTCGGGCCGTCGAGCATCGGGTCGGAGAACGGCAGCCCGATCTCCACCGCGTCGGCGCCGGCCTCGGCACACGCCTCGACGTACCTGGTCCAGTCGGCGGAGATCCCCGCGGTGACGTACGGGACCAGCAACGCCCGCCCGGCGTCGCGCCGCCCGCGCAGATGCGCCTCCAGCCGGTCGACGCCGGTCGCGACCACGGTCATCGCCGGGCCGCCAGCTGCTCGGCGTCCTTGTCCCCGCGGCCGGAGAGCGTGACGAGAACCGTGGAGCCGGTCGGCAGCGCCGGGGTGCCCGCGGCCCGCAGCACCCAGGCCAGCGCGTGCGACGACTCGAGCGCGGGGAGGATGCCCTCGGCCCGGGCCAGCCGCTCGACCGCGGCCAGCACTTCCTCGTCGGTGGCGGTCACGTACTCCGCCCGGCCGATGTCGGCCAGGTGGGCGTGCTCAGGCCCGATGCCCGGGTAGTCGAGGCCGGCCGAGATGGAGTGGGCCTCGCGCACCTGACCGGCCTCGTCCTGCAGCACCTGGGACTGGAAGCCGTGCAGCACGCCGGGCGCGCCGTCGGTGATCGCGGCGCCGCCGGCCGCCTCGACCCCGACCAGCCGGGCCGTGGTGTCGACGAAGCCGGCGAAGGTGCCGGCCGCGTTCGACCCGCCGCCGACGCAGGCGACCACGACGTCGGGCTGGGCGGCGGGCAGCAGGCCGGCGCACTGGGCGCGCGCCTCCTCGCCCACCACGCGCTGGAACTCGCGGACCATCCACGGGTAGGGGTGCGGGCCCATCACCGAGCCGATGCAGTAGTGCGCGTCGGCCACCTCGGTGACCCAGGCCCGCAGGGCCTCGCTGCACGCGTCCTTGAGTGTGCGGCTGCCGCTAGTCACCGGCACGACCTCGGCCCCGAGCAGCCGCATGCGGAAGACGTTGAGCTCCTGGCGTTCCATGTCGCGCTCGCCCATGAAGACGGTGGCCCGCATGCCGAACAACGCGGCCGCGGTGGCCGTGGCCACACCGTGCTGACCGGCGCCGGTCTCGGCCAGCAGGTGCCTCTTGCCCATCCGGCGGGCCAGCAACGCCTGACCGAGCACGTTGTTGATCTTGTGAGAGCCGGTGTGGGCCAGGTCCTCGCGCTTGAGCAGCACCGTGACGCCGAGCTCGGCCGACAGGCGCAGCGCCGGAGTGACCGGGGTCGGCCGGCCGGCGTACAGCTCCAGGGTCTGTTGCAGCGTCGCCCGGAACGTGGCGTCGGCCCAGGCGTCGCGGAAGCCCTCCTCCAGCGCCTCGCAGGCCGGGATCAGCGCCTCGGGCACGTAGCGGCCGCCGAAGCGGCCGAACCGGCCGAGCGGGCCGGGATCGTCCATCATCGAGCGCCGGGCGCTGTCGACGACACCGTCGGCGATGCCCCGCAACATGAGGTCCATGACTCACTCCGTTCTAGAACTATCGCCACACTAACCACGCCCGGCGGGGCGGGCAAGCACCGGGTCGGTCAGGCCGGCCGGACCTTCTCGAGGTAGGTCAGCCGCAGCCGGTCGCTCACTTTTTCCTCGCGGAACGGGCGGTAGCCGCCGCCGCTGAACACGGCCAGGAACTCGGTGCTGCGGTAGCCGGTGTAGCTCTCGAAACGCCGCACGTCGCCCGCGCGCGCCTCGATCTCGCGCAGGAGCCGCCGGCCCAGTCCGCGCCGCTGGACGCGCGGATGCACCACCAGCCGTCCGATGTGGAAGTCGTCGCCGGTGCGCTCACCACGCACCGAACCGACCACCTCGTCGCCCATCCGGGCCACCAGCACGGGCTTGGTGCGCAGGTCCTCGGCCAGCGAGGCCAGGCTCTGGGTGAGCGCGGGGATCGTCCAGAAGTCGTACCGCTCGGCCTCGATCTGGTAGCAGAGGTACTGCAGCTTGAGGATGCCCTCGAGATCGTCCGGGGTGGCCTCGGCGATCGGCAGCGTGGTGTCGGCATCGGTCATGATCATTCTCCCGGCAGGCGACGAAATTCCGACAATTCTAGAACTCCACCTTCCGGACGGGCCACGCCGTGTGCCATATTGGCCGCATCGCCTTACGGGGGTTCAGGCGGACGACGGCCATGGCTGCTCCGCGCCCTCCGCCTTCCCTCCTCCGGTCGCACCGGGGGAATCACGGGTCCGCAACCGAGGAGTCAGCCGATGAGCCTGGTGCTCCAGATCCTGTCGTACGCCCTGGTGGTGACGCTCGCCGCGGCCTCCCCCGGGCCCGACTTCGCGGTGGTCACCCGCTACGCCGCCCTGTCCGGCCGGCCGGCCGGGGTCGCCTCGGCGGCCGGCGTCGCGACCGGCATGGCCATCAACACCACGCTGGCCATCGCCGGCGTGGGCGCGCTGGTGGCGGCGTCCGAGCGGCTTTACCTGATCGTCAAGCTGGCCGGCGCGGCGTACCTGATCTATCTGGCCATCCGCATCCTGCTGTCGCTGCGGCAGCGCGGCGAGGGCGACCAGCCGCTCGAGGCGCTGGCCCCGCTCGACCGCAAGGGCATATGGCAGGCGTACCGGCACGGGTTGTTCGCCAACTTCCTCAACCCGAAGGTGGTCGTCTTCCTGGTCACCCTCATGCCGCAGTTCCTGCCCGATCAGCCGACCCTGACCGAGCAGATCATCTTCGGCGCGGTCAGCGTGGTCGCGGTGATGAACTGGTTCTCGATCGTGGCGATCACCGTGGGCACCTTCCGCCGGGCCTTCACCCGCCGCAAGTTCCGCAACATCCTCAACGGCATCACCGGCGCGGCTCTGCTCGTCGTGGCCGCCCGCCTGGCGCTGAGCTGACCCGGCCATGCGCTTCGACGTCTTCTGCAGCCTGGCGCAGACGCCCCGGCCCGGTGTCGGGCTGCCTCCGCACGCCGAGCTGCTGAATGAGTTCCTGGACCAGGCCGCGCTGGCCGACGATCTCGGCTACGGCTGCTTGTGGGTGGCCGAGTCGCACTTCAGCACCCGCGTCCAGCAGGGGCACGCCAGCCCGGCGGTGCCGCACTGGACCGGCGAGATCGGGCTCAACACCGACGTGCTGCAGCTGGCCGCCCGGGTGTTCGCCCGGACCCGGCGCATCGACGTCGGTTCGGCGATCATGAACGTGGTGGCCTGCGGCGGCCCGCTGCCCGCGGCCGAACGCGTCGCCGCCGCGCTCGCCTGGCACGGCCTGGACAAGACCGAGAGCCGGCGGCTGAACATCGGCTTCGCGGGCGGCCGCTTCGACTTCATCGCCCGCGCCACCGGCGTCGCGCCCCGCACCGAGTGGGAAGAGGCGGCCTGGCCGCAGGTGCGCTCGGCCGTCACCGCCGAGGCGGCCGAGATCTTCGTGCGGCTGCTCAGCGGCGAAGAGCTCGGCTCCGACCAGGTCACCGCGCCCCGGCTGATGCCCGACGCGTTCCGCGACCGGGACGCGTACGACCGAATCGCCGCCCAAGCCGGCGCCGGGGACGACGGCATCCCGCTGGAACGCCGCTGGACGTTCGACACGACCGGGCTGGTGCCCGGCTTCCGGCCCGAGCTGCTGCGGCTGGTCGGCGGCACCCACGACCCCGCGCTGCAGATCCGGCTCAACCAGTTCGCCCCGGTGCGGGTGTTCAACCTGAGCATCACCCGGCCCGAGGTCATCGAGGACACCCACCGCCGGATGGCCGGCGCCTACCACCCGGCCGGTGGGCCGTGGCGGCGCGACTACATGCCGCGGACGGTCTTCGTGTTCCTCGACGCCACCCCCGGACTGAGCCGCGAGCGGCGGCGGGCGGCGGCCCGGGAGCGGGCCGAAGCCACTCTCGCCGCCTACTGGCAGGCCATGGACGGCACCGTCGACCCGGCCAAGGTGGCCGGTTCGGCCGACAACGCCCTGGTCGGGGCGCCGGAGGACGTGGCCGCCCAGATCGTCGAGCGCTTCCACCCGGACGACCGGCTGATGCTCTGGTTCGACTTCTTCGCGCCCGACGCCGACACCGTCACCGACGGCTTGGCCGACTTCCGGCAGCAGGTGGTCCCGCTGCTGGCCGAGCGCGGCGTGGCTTGAGAAACGTCAGGAAAGAGGAACACCGCATGTCATCGACCGACGCCCTGGACTTCGCGAGCGAGATCCTGACCGGCGAGGTGCAGGCGGCCGACCCGCTGGGCGCCGACCGCGTCCTCGCCACAGCGCCCCGGCTCAACGCCGGCGCCGACGTGAACGGCCTGGTCGCGGCCATGCGCGCGATCGCGCCCGACCTCGCGACGATCGACCGCATGACCATCGCCGACACCCTGGCCGCGCTGCGCGACCTCGGCCTGATCATGGGGTCGATCCGCCGGCACGGCCCCGAGCCGCTGGAATTGGCGCCCGAACTGACCCCGGCGCTGCTCGCCCTGGGCCGGCGCACCGACATGGTCCCGCGCGACACGATCCTGCACTACACGGTGTGGAATCCGCCCGGCGTGCGGCAGCGCATGTACACCGACGACGACCAGGAAGGGCACCTGCAGGAGTCGGTCCGCATGGTCTGGCCCGACCTGCACGCGGCCCTGGCCGACCTGGATTGGCTGTCGGGCCTGGACGTCCACGACCCGGACTTCGCCCCGCGGCTCGACGCGGTGGCCGACCGGCTGCAGCCCACCGTCGCCTCGATGACGCTGGTGGCCCGGCACGTGACGCCCGAGTTCTTCGCGTTCGGGCTGCGGCCCTACCTCGAGGCGGCCCGGGTCGACGGCGTCGACTACTTCGGCCCGGCCGCCGCCCAGCTGCCGATCTGGCTGGTCGACAAGGCGCTGTGGGCCACCGACCACACCGACGAGGAGTACGAGCCCTTCCTGCTCGGCCTGGTCCCGTACAGCTTGCCCCGCTGGCGCCGCCTGCACGAACGGCTCACCGGCCGGCCGTCGATCGCCGGCCGGCTGGTGGCCACGTTGGGCGCCGATCCGCAGGAGGCCACCCGCCGGTCGCCGGCCCTGCGGGCGGGGGCCGAGGCGGCCGTACGGGCCCTGCGGGTCCTGGTCACCTTCCGCGGCCGCCACCTGGGCATCGCCCGGCGCGTCTACGACCTCGACGACACCTACACCGAGGGATCGGGCGGCGGCAGCGTCGACCTGCTCCGCCAGATCCTCGACCTGACGAAGGAGAACGCCCGCCGCTCTCGCCCGTCCCCGGTCGTCCCGGCCCCGCGCGAGGAGATCCGGCCGGCCTAGCGCGTGCAAGAGGGTGTGAGGCCGGCCGGCGGGCTGCTCGAGGCGACGAGCAGCCCGAAGGTGGTCGAGCCACCCGGCGCCACCACCCCGTTGTAGGAGGCGTTGCCGGCCACGACGCCGCCGGCGACATCCTCCCGCACGGCGTTCCACAGCGACACGATGCTTTCGTCACCGCTCCAGCTCCAGGAAACGCGCCAGGAGTCCAAAGTCTCGACGCCAGTGTTGCGAACGGTGACAGTCGCTACGTAGCCGCCGTTCCATGCGCTACCGACCGCAACCGAGGCCGCGCAGACCTCGACCGCCGCGGTGCGACCCGAGCCCACCGCGTACGGGTCGTGCTTGCCGTCGGCGCTGAACCGGAACCAGTAAGTGGTGTCCGGCGCGAGCCCGTCGATGGTGACCCGCCCGTTGCGCTCCAACCCGGACACAGCCTCGGCCACCGGGTTCAGCCACTGCCGAGCGTCCTCGGCGCTGGCGAACAGCGTCACGACGACGGGCGGGTTGTAGCCGCAGGGCGGCGCGAAGAATATCGAGTAGCTGATCGTCAGGCTACGGCTGGTAGCCGCGGACACCCCACCACTGAGGGGCAACGCAGGCGGACACGTCGGCGTGGGCGCCGGCGTCACCGCAACCGCCGGTCCGGCCGCGGCGGCACCACCCGCCCCGGCGACCATCGCCAGTAGAGCCAGAACCACCCCGCCCAGCAGGCCACCCAGTCCGCGCCGCATCGCTACCTCCCGTTGTCAGCCACCACCAGCATCCCCACACTTATCGAAGATTGCCGATGAACGGAAGGCCATCCCAACGCCCACCACCTCAGGTCCGGGACTGCCCCTGCTCCTGCACGTGGCTGTTCATCGCGGCGTTCACGTCGTCGAGGAAGCGTTCGAACTCGGCCAGCTGTTCGGGCGAATACTTGCTCATCATCGTGCCCATGCGCTCGATGAGCGGGTCGAAGAAACGATCGACCATCGCGTCGACGCCTTCGGTCGCGCGCAGGGTCACGACCCGCCGGTCCGCACTGTCGCGTGCGCGTGTCACGTGGCCGGCGGCCTCCAGCCGGTTGAGCAGTGCTGAAGTCGCCCCCTTGGTCAAGCCGATGTGGTGACTGAGCTCAACCGGCGTCAACGGCGCGCCGCGGTCCTGCGCCGAGAGGATTTCCACCAGAGCCGTGGCATCGGTGGTGTGCAGCCCCATCCGTACGCCGAACTGGCGACCGAGCTCCCCGAAGACCGTTCCGTGCTCCCGCAGCCGCAGCAGCAGCCGATCCCGTTGCGCGTCAGCCACTGGCCCTCCTCCGACCTCGTGCCAGGTACGTCACAAATGGTATCACCGGGAGATAGTTTTATGGCGTGATAGTATCAGCGTATAACTAGTTGGAGGGACGGCTCATGGCGTCACAAGCATCGGAGGCCCGCAAGTGGTGGGGCCTGATCGGGATCGCGCTGGGGGTCTCGATGATCGTGGTCGACACCACGATCGTGAACGTGATCACCCCTTCGGTCATCGACGACCTGGGGATCAACTCGTCGCAGGCGCAATGGATCCAGGAGTCCTACGCCATCGTGTTCGCGGCGTTGCTGCTGCTGTTCGGCCGGGTGTCGGACCTCATCGGCGCCCGCCGGTTGTTCGCCCTGGGCGTCGCGGTCTTCGGTGTCACCAGCCTCATCGCGGCGGTGGCTCCGAACGGCGGGTTGCTCATCCTGGCGCGATTCCTGCAGGGCGCGGGCGGCGCCATGCTGCTGCCGACCTCGCTGTCGCTGTTGAACCAGACGTTCACCGGTAAAGCCCGCGGGCAGGCCTTCGCCGTGTGGGGCTCGACCATCGGCGCCGCCACCGCGGTCGGCCCGGTGATCGGCGGCTGGTTGTCCGAGCACGCCAGCTGGCGCTGGGCCTTCGGCATCAACCTGCCCATCGTCGCCGTGATCCTCGCCTTGACGTTGGTGTTCATCGCCCCGTCCCCGCGGGCCGCCGGCAAGGTCGACCTGCCCGGCTCGGTCCTGTCGATCCTCGGGCTGGGCGCGCTGGCCTTCGGGCTCGTCGAGGGACGCACCTATGGCTGGATCACGACCAAGAGCCCGTTCGACCTGTTCGGCTACACCTGGGACGGCGGCCTTTCGCCGGTGTTCGTGGCGCTGGCCGCCGCCGTGCTGCTGCTGGCGCTGTTCGTCTGGCGTCAGGTGCGATTGAGTACGAACGGCGACCCGCTCATGAACACCCGGCTGTTCACGATCCCGTCGTTCCGCAACGGCAACATCGCCACCGTGATCATCGGCCTCGGCGAGTTCGGCATCATCGCCGTACTGCCGCTGTGGTTGCAGTTCACCCTCGACTACAGCGCCCTGCAGGCCGGCGTCGCCCTGCTGCCCCTCGCCGTTGGCAGCTTCTTCGCCAGCGGCCTGAGCTTCGGGCTGGCCGAGAAACTGTCCGCGCTCGGACTCGTCCGGCTCGGCCTCGGCCTGGAAGCTGTAGCGCTGGCCGGACTCGGCGTGGTCGCCTCCACCACCTCGGCGCCGTGGTGGGCCATCGCGCTTCCGCTGTTCTTCTACGGCATCGGCGTCGGCTTCGCCACCGCGCAGGTCACCAACGTCGTACTCGCCGAAGTTCCTGACGCCGACGCCGGCCAGGGCTCTGGCATCCAGTCCACCTTCCGCCAGCTCGGCTCGGCGCTGGGTATCGCGGTGCTGACCACCGTGTTCTTCTCCACCCTGAGCGGTCAGGTGAAAGACACCCTGAGCGGCGGCGGGCTGCCGGCTGACCAGATCGACAAGTTCGCCGCCGCGGTAACCGACAGCGCCGGCGCGGTCATCGCCCCGCTGTCGGCCGACCCGGCCACCGCGGCGGTGGCCCAGGCGGCCCGCGACGCCATGGCCGACGGCATCGCGCTCGGGTCCTACCTCGCCGCCGGCCTGCTCGCCCTCGGCGTCCTGGCCACGTTGCTGATCCCGGCGGCCCGTCCCACATCGCCCACCGCCGCCGACCCGCGAGAGACCCAGCCGGTCCCCTGATCCACCCCCCGGCCCGTCGCCCGAGTACGCCTCGAACAGGTGAAACCGTCATCTAGCCGAAGCCGCCGCCGGCATCGACATCGATCTCCGTGGCCGGGCTGCGAGCCGGACGCCGTCTATAGTCGCCGCGTGTCCAGAATATTGATCACCGGCTCCTCCACGGGCATCGGGCAGGCGGCCGCGGTCGCCCTCGTCGAGCAGGAGCACGAGGTGGTGCTGCACGCTCGGAACGAGCGACGGGCGGAGCAGGCTCTCGCCGCGGTGCCGGGGGCGGCCGGCGCGGTGGTGGCGGATCTCGCCTCGTTCCAGCAGACCCGCGCCATGGTGGCCGAGGCGCAGAAATTCGGACGGTACGACACTGTCGTACTGAATGCCGGCCTCGGCCTGAAGCACGCCACCGAGCGAGAGCTGACCGTCGACGGCAATGAACTGATGTTCCAGGTCAACACGTTGTCGGCCTACCTGGTCGCCGCCCTGCTCCCCCGGCCGCGACGCCTGATCTTCACCTCGTCCGCCCTCGCGAGCAACGGCACGCTCGATCTGGACGACCCGAACTGCGCCCACCGGCCGTTCGACGGCTGGCAGGTCTACCAGGACACCAAGTTCCACCTGATCCTGTTGGCGCTGGGCATCGGTCGCCGCTGGTCCGGTGTGGAAAGTCTGGCGTTCGACCCGGGATGGGTGTCGACCCAGATGACCCTGCGCAACGGCGACACCGCGCCGCTGACCCCGCAACACGCGGGCGAACGCCTGGCCCGGCTCGCGACGGCCGATGAGGTGCCGCCGGACTCCTACGACACCGAACGCGCCTGGCGACCCGGGAGGAACGAGAACGACCCGGGAAAGCAGGATGGCTTGCTCGCGCTCTGCGCCCGGCTGACCGGTGCCGCCCTCCCCGGCAGCTGATCGCCGGCGATTACGGCGTCGTGCTGTTCAACCGCGGCGTCCGGTGCCCCCACTGCGTCGCCCAGCTGTGATCCGTCGGTAATTCCGGGCGATTCTTGCCCGAGTGGACATCGCTGACCCTCGGCAGGCCATCGTCGGACGTCACTTCTTGACGGGTTGTTTACTGATCCGCAGACTCCAACGCGAGTGAACGGAAGCGTCCGCTCACTTTCCCCCATGTCTGCACACGAGGAGCTCCCCCATGGCTCGCCCGTACCGGTGGATCGCGGTGGCCGCAGTTGCGGTGACGGCGGTCGGCCTGACCCCCCTGATGAGTTTCGCCGACGACGAACCCACGCCGTACCCGCGGGTCGACGTGGCGCAGACCCTGGACCTCCCGGCCGGTGTCGTCAAGGCGATGAAGCGCGACCTCGACCTCAGCAGCGACGAGCAGGTCGCCGAGCGCCTGCGCACCGAGGCCGCGGCCCCGGTCGTGCAGAAGCGGCTGAAGGCCAAGCTGGGCCAGGCGTACGGCGGCGCCTGGATCAAGAACGGCGAGGAGCGTCTCACCGTCGCCGTCACCTCCGAGGCCGCCGCGAAGCAGGTGCGCGCCGAAGGCGCCCGGGCGGAGATCGTCGACCGCGGCGAGGGCGCGCTCGCCGCCGACCGCGCGAAGCTGGACAAGCGGGCCGCGAAGGCGGACGACACCATCCGCGCCTGGCGCATCGACCCGGCCACCAACAGCGTCGTCGTGACCGTGAAGCCGGGTGCCGAGGCCGAGGCTCGCGCGTTCGCCAAGGACAGCGGCGTCGGCGAGATCACCGTGGAGACCTCAGCGGTCGCGCCCAAGCCGGTGTACGACATCCGCGGCGGCGACCAGTACGTCATCAACGGCAACACGCTGTGCTCGGTCGGCTTCCCGGCCCGCCGCGGCGGCGCGCCGGGATTCGTGACGGCTGGTCACTGCGGCGGCCGGGGCGCCCCGGTCAAGGGCGTCAACAACGTCGATCTGGGCAGCTTCCAGGAGTCGGAGTTCCCGAACACCGACATGGCCTACGTGGCGGCCAACGGCAACTGGACCCCGCAACCGTGGGTGAACAACTACGCCGGCGGCAACGTGATCGTGGCCGGCTCCAACGACGCCGCGATCGGCTCGTCGATCTGCCGCTCCGGGCGGACGTCCTCGTGGACCTGCGGCACCCTGCAGGGCCGCAACGAGACGATCAACTACTCGAACGGCCCGGTGTACGGGATGAGCCGGATGAGCGCCTGCGCCAACCCCGGCGACTCCGGTGGTTCGGTCATCGCCGGCAACCAGGCCCAGGGCGTCACCTCGGGCATCTCCGGCGGCTGTGGCTCGGCCAACCCGCAGACCTGGTTCCAGCCGGTCAACCCGATCCTGTCGCGCTGGGGCATCGCCCTGGTCACCAGCGGCGGCGGCAACAGCGGCGGCAGCGGCGGCGCGCTCATCAGCGCCCTGAACAGCAAGTGCCTGGACGTCCCGAACGGCGACTTCTCCGACGGCGTACGGGTGCAGATGTGGAACTGCAACGGCTCGGCCGCCCAGAAGTGGGAATCGGTCAACGGCTCCCTGCGTACGGGAAACAACAAGTGCCTGGACGTGGCGTGGGGCTCGACCGCCAACGGGGCGATCCTGCAGATCGTCGGCTGCTCGGGCAACCCGGCCCAGCAGTGGGTCCTGTCGGCCGCCGGTGACCTGGTGAACCCGCAGGCCAACAAGTGCGCCGACATCGACGCCTGGAACCCCAACGACGGCGCCAAGCTGGTGCTGTGGGAGTGCACCGGCGGCGCGAACCAGAAGTGGCGCCGCGGCTGACCAGCCGCATGAAGCTCGCCGCCGCGACAGCTGAGGCCAACCACCTCAGCTGTCGCGGCGGCGCTGTATGCGGTGCCGAAACTTCGCCGTTTTCCTGGAGTGGGCTCCCGGTCTGCCGATGGCCCCTACGTGGAAGGCGCGATGACTGACGTCACGCGGCACGCGGCGCACCTGCTCGAAAGAGCGCAGGGCGGTCACGCGGCCGAGGTGCTCGTCGAGGTGGAAGAGTTGCTCGGTGAGCCCGGCGGGGACGTCGCCTGCCTGCACTTCGTACGCTCCATCGCGCTGAACATGCTGGGTGACCTCTGTGCGGCGCGGGAGGGACTCGACCGGATGGCGGCGGTGGCCGAGCGCGAGCAGAGCCCCGGCTGGCTGGGCTGCGCCATCGCCACCCGTGCCTCCGAGCGCATCAAAGTCGGCGAGGTCGACGGCGCCGACTACGACCTCGAGGAGGTCCTTCGCGATCTGGTCGCCGCCGAGAACCTGGTGATGCGGGAGACCGAGCCGGTCGCCGCCATCAACGGCCGTGTCGCGGTCGCCGCCAGCTACTTCGATCTGCGCCTGTTCGAGCTGGTCGGCGAGCACTACCAGGCCGCGTACGAGATCACCGTGCTCGACGGGCAGGAGAACGGCAACCGGGCCATGTGGTTGTCGAACATCGCCGAGTTGCACCTGCACTGGGCCCTGGAGCTGTATTCGGTCGGCCAGGTGGCAGCCGCCGAGGGCCACACCGCCCAGGCCGAGATCATCGCGAGCCGCGCGGCCGCCGAGGCCGACGGCTCGGCCGCCGACGTCTGGCACGAGTACGCCCTGCTGCTGGCCGCCTGTGCGAAGGCCGACCGGCACGACCCGGCGACCGCCGCCGAGGAGATCGGCCACCACTTGGGCGTGCTCGAATCGCAAGGGATGAGTACGGCGCTGCTCGCGTACAGCCGGCCGTTCCACGCGGTCGCGCTGCGCCGCACCGGCCGCCCCGACGAGGCGATGGTGGTGCTGGAGAAGGCGATCGCCACCCTGCCCGCCGACGCCGGGCTGACCATCACGCTGGCCACCCGGCGGACCCATGCGCTGCTGCTGGCCGATTCGGGTTCGGCCGGCGCGAGGGCCGGTCTCGCCTACGGCGACACGCTGGCCGCCGCGCTGTGGCAGCAACGGCAGCGCACCCTGCACACGGTCACCATGATGAAGTCGCTGGAGACTCTGCGGCAGAGTCACGAGCAGGCCTCGAAGGCCGCCGACCTCGATTCGCTGACGGCCATCGCCAACCGGCGCGCCTATGACCGCGCGCTTGTTCAGGCCTCCGCCCGCCCCGACGATCTGGTAGCGGTGCTCGTCATCGACACCGACAAGTTCAAGAAAATCAACGACACCGCCGGCCACGCCGCCGGCGACGCTGCTCTGCGGGCGATCGCTCGCGCACTTTCGACCCAGATTCGCGACGACGACCTGATCGCCCGCTTGGGCGGCGACGAGTTCGTGGCCCTGCTGCCGGGGGCCGGCACGGCCGTGGCCAAGGAAGTCGCGTCCCGCATGGTCCGCGCCGTCCGCGACATCCCGGACTGCCCGGCCACGGTGAGCATCGGCCTGGTCAGCGGCCGAGCCGGCACCCTGATCGACATGGTGGAGCGGGCCGACCGCGCGATGTACCGAGTGAAACGCCGTGGCGGCGACGGCATCGAGGAAGGCCCCGACGAGGTGGCCGTCGCCGCCTGAACGGCCATGCGTTGAGCGCCGGCGAGCTGGGTCGTCGAATCGACAGCAGCGGGGATGTTCATCGGGTACCGCCGGCGACGGCGTCCAGGAGTTCGGCGCGGGACGGCCCGGGCAGCGGGTACTGCGGCGCCGACAGGCCGAGGGCCAGGACCCGGTCCCGCAGGCCCGGCGTCGCGAAGACCTCGTCGGGGGTGTCCAGGAACGAGCTGATCGACAGGTAGCCGCGTAGCGCTGCGGGGTCGCGGAGGGCGGCGGCGAACAGCGCCTTCGAAGCGAGCCAGCGCAGGTCGTCCGGCCGGTACGGCACACCGGACACGTCACCCTCGATCTCGGCCAGCCGGTGCGTGTCGACGAAGTTGGTGGCGCGGTAGAGCGGTTCGACGACCTGAGCCGTCGCCTCGTCGAACCGGCGGACCAGCTTGTCGTGGTCGGCCACACCGACCTCGCGCAGGACGTCACGCAGGACGCGGGCGTGAATGATCGCGAAGGAGGCGCCGCGGCCCAGCGACGGGTTGGTGCACGCCCACGCGTCGCCGACCGCGACGACGCCGGTGGCGACCGGTCGGCCGTCGACGACGTACCGGCGCAGCCTGTCCTCCAGGCCGGCCATGACGTCCACGCCGGTGATCGGCTCGGCGTCGAGCCAGGCCGCGGCCGCCGGATAGCGGCCGACCGCGGCCGACCAGACTGCCGGTTCGCGCAGTGCCCGCAGCGCCTTGTCCCTGCCGCTGGTGGTCAGCACCACGCTCCAGACGCCGTGGTCGGCCGGCAGCGTCAGCACCGACAGCGAGTCGTACGGCTGGATCAGCATCGATCTGATCTCCGGGAGCCGGCCGTGCGGCGACCGGAAGTGCCGGGCGTAGTAGACGAAGCCCGCGTCGGAACGTTCCTCGGCGACCGGCCGGGCGCCGGCCGCGGCCAGCCACGCCGGCAGCGCGGACCGGCGGCCGCCACAGTCGATCACCAGGTCGGCGCTCACCGTGCCGCCGGTGGTGGTGACGCCGGTGACCCGGGGAACCGGAAGGTGGCCGTCGGTGCGTACGCCGGTGACGCGCACACCGCGCCGGATGCCGACCCCGGCGGCGGTGGCGGCCGACGCCAGGGCTGCCTCGAGGACCGGGCGACGAGCCGTCACCGTGGCGAACCGGTCGTCACCGTCGCGATCCGGGCCGCGGATATCCGATGGCAGGGCCGCCAACGGGTTGACCACGGTGGCGCCGGCGGCCTGCACGGCAGCCGCGGCGTCGGGCAGTTCCGCGCGCAACTCCGCCCACCAGCGCGGCAGCAGGTAGTGCGGCAGCCGGAACTGGCTCACCCCCGGCCGGTCCCAGTCGTCCCACGGCCGGTCGGCGGGCGCGGCCGGGTCACGTTCGAGGACGGTCACCTCGTGGCCGTCCCGGTGGAGCATCATCGCGGTGGTCAGACCGGCGAGGCCGGCGCCCAGGATCGTTGTGGTCGTCATGGCCCGAGGATGGGACCGGGCGCTGTTCACTCTCCAGGTCAGTCGCCGGTCATTTCCTGCCCGGTCTCCTGAACCCACAGCCGCTCGGCGAGCGCGTCCACCGCCTTGGCGAGATGCCGCCGGTAGGTGCTGAAGGGCAGGCCGAGCACCTCCGCCGCGGCTTCCTGGGTGGGCGCGGGACTGACGTACGTGCGGTGCAGCACCGCCCGGAGCCGATCGCCGCGCGGCAACCCGGCCAGCTCGTCCACCGCCGTGCGCAACGTTGTCCGCACGGCGGCGGCATCGGCGCCCAGGTGGGTGCCGACCAGGCGGGACGCGGCGAGCCGGTCCGGCCGGCACAGGTTGGGCAGCGCGGCGCGTACGGCGGCAATGAACGAGTCGCGGCTCAGCGGCCGGGGTCGTTGCATCCAGTCCGGTGGCGGGCCGGTGCCGCCGGACTGCTCCCGCTCCTCCATGAGCTCGAGCCACGCGTGGACCGGGAAGCGCCGCCAGTCGTTGCCGTACACCACGTGGCGCCGCCCGTCGAAGGTCACCTCGAGGACCTCGCGGAAGGCGAGATAGTCGAAGAACGGGCCCCAGAACGACGGCTCCACCGACACGATGAAAGCCCACGCGAGCGGCCGGCCGCACCACTCGATGATCGACGAGATGGACCCGGCGAAGACCGCGTACGGGTCACTCTGCGCACCGTCGCGCCCGAGCAGGAACCGCGAGATGTCGACCTTCTCACCGGGTCTCAGCGGTGCGACACGGGCAACATGATCGAGAATGGCCCGTACCACCGGATCTTGATCTTCGGTCGGGGAGCCGGACGGGCACCGCGCGTGATAGATGAAACCGCCGGCCCCACCCTCGACCCGCACCACACTCGCGCCGGCCGGCCGCTCGGCGAACCAGCCGCGAGCCAGATCGGCCGACCGGGGGCCCACGTGCCGGCCGATCAGCTCGGCGACATCGGGAAGCTCCTCCGGACGCGCCCGCGCCAGGGCTACGGTCCCGTCCGCCGCTACCGCGCGGAACTGGGCGCTGAACGGCCCCTCGCGGTGCAGCTGGGC
This sequence comes from Paractinoplanes pyxinae, assembly GCF_026626335.1. Taxonomy (GTDB): domain Bacteria; phylum Actinomycetota; class Actinomycetes; order Mycobacteriales; family Micromonosporaceae; genus Actinoplanes; species Actinoplanes pyxinae. Next base: position 110,355 of record NZ_JAPNTZ010000016.1, read on the forward strand.
GAGTTGCTGGGCGAGCAGCTGACGATGCGTGCCGGCGGAGGCGTGCAGACCTTCGACGACGTAGTCGTGGACGATCCGGTGCAGATCCCGGTAGCGGTCGGGGAACCGCCGCTCGAACTCGGCCTCCAGAACGGCGCGGGTCAGGTCGTGCGGCGTCAGGCCGTGCGGCCGGACCGTGACGAACGGCCTGTCCCGCAACCACTCCCAGACCCGCGGCGCGTCGTCGCCGACGGTCCGCCGCAGCAGGTCCTCGGTGGTCAGCAGCGCCTTGGCGCAGGTGCCCAGGCCGACCAGGTGGGCCTCCGACGGCGCGTCATGCACCAGCGACGCGATCAGCGCGGAGATCAGGTGCGGCGCGTCGGCCAGGGTTTCCGGCACGGCGCCGGTCAGAGCCGCGTCGGCGAGCAGGGCGAGGGCGAGCGGGTGGCCACGGCCCAGCCGCATGATCGCCTCCCGGTCCGGTGCGACGACACCGGCCCGCTCGAGCAGGGCGGCACTGTCGGACTCGTCCAGGTTGCACAGGCAGTGCACGGCGACCAGTCCCCGCCAGCCCAGGTCGGCCCGCCAGGCCGGCGCGGGAGGGTCGCGGCCGGCGACAACCACGACGCCGTCGGCGGGCAGAGTGGGCACCAGGTCACGGCGCAACCAGCCGTCGATCGGGGCGAGATGCTCGTATCCGTCGACCAGCAGCACCGGCGCGGCACCGGCGTCCACCGACTGGACAGCCTGGACGAAGCCCTCCGGGGACGGATCGAGCTCGCTGCCGTCCAGGTAGACGGCGGGACGGCCGGCCCGCCGGGCCCGGCTGCGCAAATGCAGCAGAAGGGTGGTCTTGCCGACGCCGCCCGGGCCGTGGACGAACAGCACGCGACGAGCCGTTCGGCCGGCCAGGGCATCGTCGAAGGCGGCCACCTGCGCGGCCCGGCCGACGAAGCCGTGCCACCGAACGTCGTCCATGACGTCGCCCAGGTTCGCCATGCAGCACAGTCTCGGCGTCCCGGCGGGGCCGCGCGAGCGTCCAGCCGACAAATTTGCATTTTGCAGTCACCATCAATCGAAGCGTTTCGATTGACACGAGCGCCGGCGCAGGCCAACACTTCTCGCCAGGTGCGGACCGGAGTCACCGCCGGTCCCGCGCCACGACCTGGACGAAAGGAAGCTCTATGAGTTCGACGGCAAGGAGGGCCGGGCTGGCAGTTGTCGCTGCCGCCCTGGCCCTCACCGGAGCCGTGTACGGCGCGACGAGGCCCGCCTCGGCCGACGTCGCAGCCCAGCTGACCGCTCCTCAGCTGGTAGCCGACATGGGCGCCGGATGGAACCTCGGCAACCAGCTGGAGGCCAGCAACAACGGCATCCCCAGCGAGACGGCCTGGGGCAACCCGGTCATCACCCAGGCCCTCATCAACCGGGTGAAGGCGTCCGGCTTCCGGACGATCCGCATCCCCGTCTCCTACCTGGGCAACATCGGCTCCGGACCCGACTACACGATCACCGCCGCGTGGCTGAACCGCATCGAGGAAGTGGTCAAGTACGCGTACGACCAGGGCCTGTACGTCGTGATCAACATGCACGGCGACGGCTACAAGTCGGTCGGCGGATCCTGGCTGATCTGCGACGCGGCCGATCAGACGACGATCAGGGCCAAGTACCAGAAGGTGTGGCAGCAGGTCGCCACCAGGTTCGCGAGCTACAACGACCATCTCATCCTCGAGTCGATGAACGAGGAGTTCGACGGCCAGTACGGCAACCCGACCCAGCCGTGCTACTCGAACATCAACGCCTACAACCAGATCTTCGTGGACACCGTCCGCCGGACCGGCGGCGTCAATGCCTCTCGGTGGCTGCTCGTCCCCGGCTGGAACACCAACATCGATTACACCGTCGGCAACTACGGGTTCGCCCTGCCGACCGACCAGTACCGGTCGTCGTCCATTCCCAGCGGCGAACAGCGGCTCATGATCTCCGTCCACTACTACGACCCGTGGGACTTCACGGGTCAGGAGGACGGCAATATCACGCAGTGGGGCCCGAACGCCACCAACCCGGCGAAGACGTCGACCTGGGGACAGGCGGACTACCTCGACGGACAGCTGAAGAAGGTCCGCGACACCTTCGTCGCGCGCGGCTACCCCGTGCTCGTCGGTGAGTACGGCTCGATCGACAAGACCGCGGCGGACTCCACGAACAACCGGTACCGCGCCGACTACGCGCGCACCCTGGTGTCCACCGCCAAGAAGTACGGGGCAGCCACCGCGTACTGGGACAACGGCTACAACGGCGCGTACGGGTTCGGGCTGTTCAACCGCAGCACGGCCACCGTGACCCAGCAGGGCATCATCGACGCCATCATCACCGCCGCGGGCGGCACCACGCCGCCGACGACCACACCGCCCACCACCACACCTCCGACCACCACGCCACCGACGACCACGCCGCCGGCCAACCCCACCGGGACTTGCCGGGTCACCAGCGCCGTCAGCGCGTGGAACACCGGGCTGACCAACAGCGTCACCATCACCCACACCGGCTCGACCGCCGTCAACGGCTGGACGCTGACCTTCACCCTGGCCACCGGACAGAGCATCACCGGCGGCTGGAGCGCGACCTACTCCCCCGCCACCGGCACGGTCACCGCGACCAACGCGAGCTACAACGGCACCCTCGCGCCCGGTGGCTCGACCACCATCGGTTACCAGGCCAACCACACCGGCAACGCCGCCGCCCCGACCGGCTTCAAGCTCAACGGCGCCACCTGCAGCTGACCCACCCGCTGGGGCCGGCGCTACTCCGTAGCCCGGCCCCCGCCTCACTCGACCGCACGCGATCAGCCGGCGGCAAGCAGCTTGGCGCGTTCGGCGTCGACGTCGAAGTCGGGTGCGGGATAGCGGGGGTCGAGGTCGGCGAAAGTCTCGCGCAGCAGGGTGGCGACCGCCCAGTTGCGATACCACTTGCGGTCGGCGGGCACGACGTGCCAGGGCGCGGCAGCGGTGCTGCACCGGGTCAACGCGTCCTGGTAGGCCTGCTGGTAGTCGTCCCAGCGGGCGCGCTCGGTCAGGTCGCCGGGGTTGTACTTCCAGTTCTTGGCCGGGTCGTCGAGGCGGTCGAGCAGCCGCTGCTTCTGCTCCCCCTTCGAGATGTGCAGCATCACCTTCACCATGGTCAGCCCGCCGGCCGCCTGCTCGGCCTCGAACTCGTTGATGGCGTCGTAACGCTGCGACCAGACGTCCTCTCCCACGAGGTCGTGCACCCGCACGATCAGCACATCCTCGTACTGGGAACGATTGAAGATTCCCACGTAGCCGGGCGCGGGCAGGGCTCGCCGCACGCGCCAGAGGAAATCGTGCCGGCGCTCTTCCTCGCTGGGCGGGCCGAAGCTGACCGCCGTCATCCCGGCCGGGCTCATGCCCTGGGTGACGTTGCGGACGGTGCCGTCCTTGCCGCCGCAATCCATGGCCTGCAGCAGCAGGAGCACACGCTTGTCGGTCGCGCCCTCCTTGGCTGAAGCGAACATCCGCTCCTGATAGCCGGCCAGCTCCTGCGAGATCGCGGCCACCTCGGTCTTCGACCACCGCTTCGGGTCTTTTCCGACCGTTTTGCCGCCGGGCAGACCGGGAGTGCCGCGCGGGTCGATCTCGGCCAGCCGGGTGTCGGGTCGCACCCTCAGAATGTCTCGCAAGTCAGGCATGAACTTGCGCATTACCCGGGCGAACCGGCTCCATGCCCGTGTCCGCCCCCATGAAGCGCTCCGCAGAGTCGATGTGGCTGCGGGCCAGGCACCAACTCTGCGGAGGCTGCCGCTGTGCGGTCTTGTGGACCGCCTAGTCGGTGACCGTGCCGATCACCGTCGTGAAGGGGGTCTCGTCGTTGGTTCCGTACATCTCGAGCCGTACCTGCTCGTCCGGCTCGTCCAGCGAGTCGGTGACGGTGGGGATGGTCAGATCGGCGCTCGTCTCACCGGGCAGGATCACGACGAACGGACCCGCGAAGGTCTCGGACAACGGCCTTGACGGTTCCGGGTCCTCCCCCGTCGCGTCGGTGAACCACTGCGGATCGACGTCCGTGCTGGACAACTCCGGGCCGCCGGGTGGCGTCGGCCGGCCGTACACGACAAGCTCCACACCGGCGGGCCGGTCGATCGTGGCCCGCCAGGTCAGCGTGCCGCCTTCGGTCACCCGGTCGGCGACCGGGGTGATGGTCACGGCCGGCGCCGGATCGTCCTCGGTCACCAGCAGCTCGCCCAGATAGTCGCCGACCACCATGCCCCGCACCGCCTTCACGCCGACGTCGTACGTTCGGTCGCCGGTGTAGACGGTGTCGCCCGGCACCCGGACCGGTACCCGGACCGAACGGTCGCCCGGCCGTACCGACGCCACCCAGGAGCGGGTGTCGCCGGTGCCGCTGTCCGTCACGAAGATGCGAATCTGCCCGCCGCCGTCGCCGCTGACCCGCACCGGCATCCAGAAGGTCTGCACACCCGTGTCCCCCTCCGTCACCGGTTCGGCCAAGAGTGTGCCCACGTCGACGCGCGGGAGCTCGACCGGACGGGGCGCCGGGGTTCCCGGCCGCCAGCCCCACGCGTCGACCAGCCAGGCCTGCCCGGCGGCACTGCGCGGGACGAGGTCGAGCCGGGTGACCCGCTGCGGCCGCTTCACCGGTACGCGGACCTCCTGCGCCCAGTAGCGCGGCAGGAGCTCGGTGCTCGGCAGCCCGTCCAGACGCACCTCACCCAGGTCGGTACGCTGCCCCCGGTCGTCGGTCACCACGACGCCGAACCGGTTGTCAGTCGTGTTGGGCGGCACGGCGATCCGCAGCGCCAGGGCGTCCGCCACCGGCACCGCGCTCGGCGGGTCGAACGACACCTTCTGACCCGCCCGCGACCAGTTCATCTTCACCGAGTACCGGCCCGCCTCCTCCGGCACTCCCCGCATGTCGGCGAAGTGCGGCGACTGGGGCAGCCCGATCTCCGAGAGAGGCAGGCACGTACGGTCGTTGTCGCGGGTGACCTCGGCGCACAGCTCGCCGGCGCCGCTCACCCGGACCTTCCGGTCGGGATCGATCAGCGGTGTCCGCGCGCCGCCGACCGCGTGGCTCAGCACCCGGACCGGATCGGCGGACGGCGCCCGTACACCGGTGCCGTCGAGCAGCGGGCGCACCCGGTCGTCGCCCCCGACGAACAGCCGCGCGGCCGCCGCGATGTACGTCGCCCCGGCCCGCTGCTGCTGGGCCGCAGTGATCCGGGTCGGCGTGCCGGGCGAGCACACCGCATCCTCGATGTCGTCCGGGAAGTCGTCGAACGCCGGCGCCACCGCCTGCCCGGGCGTCCACTCGGTGTTGAAGTAGTTGTGGTTCGCGCCGACCATGAACAGGGCGCTGTGCAGCGCCCGCCCGCGACTGACGCCGATCGTGCCGTCCACGAACACCTGGCCCTGCAGGTCGGCGACGTCGCCGTCGCAGCTGGGCAGGACGGTGGCCGACGGGACGTCCGGAACGACGTTCTGCCCGAAGATCGTCGGACCGATCAGCAGCAGGCCGCGGATGGTCCAGCGGACCTGGCCGTGGTATCCGTCCTGGTCCGCCGGCGGCGGGGTCAGGCTGTCCATCGCGGCCCGGCTCACGCCCTCGCCGCCCCGCGAGTGTCCGATCAGGAACACCCGGGCCAGATCAGCGCGCGGCGCCGCCCGGACCGCGGCCGGGGCCGACGCCCGGCCGCTGCCGGACCAGTCCGCCCAGCGGGCCAGGTGCAACCGGACCAGCGACGATCGCGCCTGGGCGCCGAGATCCTCGACGTCGTTGTCCTGCGCGTTGACGCCGTTGGCCGAGATCGACACCGTGACGTAACCCTGCGAGGCGAGCAGCCGCTGCGCCTCGAGGTAGCCACGGTGGCTCGGGACCGCCGTCTTGCCTTCCGGGCAGGGCCATTCCAGGCTGATCTGCTCCGGATCATCACCGGCGAAGCAGGTGAAGTGCCGCCCGTGCAGGAACAGGGCCAGCGGCCGCGGGCCTTCAGCGCCCTGCGGCGCGACGACCACGGCCTCCATCTCGATAGCCGCCGGATAGCCCGGCAGCGTGACGCCGGGCAGCGTGTACTCCCCGGTCACTGTCGTGTACGGCCCCGGCCGCCCGGGGTCGAACGCGCCGGCCCGGCCGAGCGCCGGCGGCTTCACAGCGCCCGCGGACCGGCGCTGCGCCTGCGGCGGCGGCCCGTCGATACGCCGGCCACCCGCGCGGACCTGCAGCTCGGTCGGCTTGGGCAGCCGGTCCACCTCGAGCCGGAACGTACGGTGGTCGGTTGTCTTCGGCCGGCCCAGCACCCTGTCGCCGGCGTAGAACTCGACGACCGCGTCGCCGGCCATCAGCTGCGGCGCGGTCCAGGTCAGTGTGTGCCCGTCGCTCACCCGCCATCCGGAGCCGGGTAACGGGTCGGGCGGTCCCGCCGACGCCTGGACGGCTGTTCCCAGCACCATCGCCGCGGTCATCGCCACGGCTGCGATCACTCTGCGCATCAGCGCCTCCCCATCGATCGACATCACCGTGTCTAGTCGACGGGAGCAACCGATCCGAACGCCTCCGGTGTCCGGTTGCGACCAGGAACCGGCCGGCCACCGGTTCCCAGCATCGCGCACGCCTGCGCGAGCGGCCCTTCTCGCACCGGGCGACGACCGAGCGGCGCTCTGTCATGGAACCGTCGTAATGCGGAGACAGACTGGCGGCGTACGGCGGCAACGACAGACGACATAGCGGAGGTGACGACGTGACCGTTGTTCCCAGTGTTCACGGCGCCGGATTCTCGACGGCGGTGACTCCGAAGGCAGCACTGGTCCGGGTGACCGGCGATATCGACCTCGACGTGATCGGCGCGCTGCGCGACGTGCTCGACAACGCGGTGGCCCTGCGTCCCGTGGTCATCGTCGACCTCGTCTCGGCCGGCACCGTCGACTCGCTCGGTCTGGCCGTGCTCACCGGCGCCCGCGACGCCACCCGCCGCCGCGGCGGCGACCTGGTACTGGTCGCTTCCAACCAGTTCATCCGGGGCGTCCTGACGGCCCGTCGCCTGCAGACGGCTTTCCGGGTCTTCGACACCGTGCCTCAGGCCATCACCGCGGCGTCCGGCCCGCGCTGACAATGCGGGCCACCCCGCCGTAGACCGAGACGGCGGCATCCGGCTCTTCGCTGGGCTCACCGGGTTCAGGACGCCACCGGGTGAGCACCCGCAGTCCCGGATCGACCAGTTCGAGGCCGTCGAAGAAGCCCTCGATCTGCGCCCGGGACCGCACCCGCATGGTCACGCTCTGCCGCCGGTAGATCTCGGTCACCGCCGCCCACGACTCGGGGGCGAAATCGCCGGTCAGGTGGGACAAAGCGACAAAACTACCCGGTGGCAGGGCATCGGTCAGGGCACGGACGATCCCGTACGGGTCCTGATCGTCACCGACGAAGTGCAGGACCGCGACGAGCAGAAGCCCGATCGGACGGTCGAAGTCGAGAACCGCTCGGACTTGCGGGGCGGCCAGGATCGCCGCGGGACGAAGCAGGTCGGCCTGAACGAAGTCGGTCACGCCGGCCGGGTCCCCGTCCAGCAGACCTTGCGCGTGGGCCAGCACGATCGGGTCGTGGTCGACGTAGACCACCCGCGCCGCCGGATGCACGGCCTCGGCGACGTGATGGACGTTGGGCGCACTCGGAATGCCGGTCCCGATGTCGAGGAATTGGTCGATCCCCTGCTCGGCGGCGAGATACCGGACGGCTCGGCGAAGAAACGCCCGATTCTCCCGGGGCGGCACACGGCTGGCCGGATTGGACTTCATTCCCTGCTCGGCAGCTATCCGGTCGGCTTCGAAGAAGACGTCACCGCCGAGGAGGAAGTTGTAGACCCGAGCCGGATGCGGCCGATCGGTGTGCAGCTCCATGACCGCATCCTAGGCTCGTCCGTGCACTGAGGACATACGCCCGAGCAGGCCCGCGACGAAGTCGGTGAGCACGTAGTACAGCACGTCCTTGAAGATGCCGTCGATCGCCTCGACGACCAGACCCACGCCGGCCAGACCGACCGAGACTCCGACGAGACGGACGCCCCAACGCGACGGTGTCCACGAGGTGGCTCGGCCGGCACCATGGCGCGCTTGGCCGCCGCGACGACGCCGTCGGGAAGGGCGGCGATGTCTCGCGCGAGCCCGTCGACGAAGGCGTCGAGCTGGTCGGCCGGCACGAGCAGCACCGGTTGACCCTGTTGCAGGAACACGGTTTTCACTGACAGCCCGATGAGTAGAGCTGAGTGAGCCACCCATGAATGAACCCACGTCTCGCTTCCGGCTCGTGCCGATGTGGCCACGAGACCCGGACGAGGCCGGCCGGACCGCGTCGTCCCTGGAGCTCTTCTTCGACCTGGTCTTCGTGGTCGCGGTCAGCATCGCCTCCGTCCAGCTGCACCACCAGCTCAACGAAGCGCATCTGTTCCAAGGCATCGTCAACTACGCCCTGGTGTTCTTCGGGATCTGGTGGGCGTGGATGAACTTCACCTGGTCCGCCACCTCGTTCGACACCGACGACTGGCTCTACCGGCTGCTGACCATCGTGCAGATGGGCGGCGTGCTCGTGCTCGCCTCCGGTATCCAGGCGGCGTTCGAGGACCAGGACTATGCCGTGATCGTGCTGGCCTACGTCGTGATGCGCATCGCGCTCGTCGCGCAGTGGATGCGTGCGTCGCGCTCGGCCGGGGACACCCGCCGGTCCACCACCACGTACGCCGTCGGGATCGCCGTCGTTCAGGTGTTCTGGCTGGCCTCCCTGCTGCTGCCGGCCGCCGCGTTCTGGGCTGCCGTGATCGCCCTGGTCGGAGCCGAGCTCGCGGTGCCGATCGCCGCGGAACGACGGGCCCGGACCCCGTGGCATCCGCACCACCTGGCCGAACGGTTCGGCCTGTTCACCCTCATCCTGCTGGGCGAAAGCCTGCTGGCCTCGGCGAACGCGATCATCGAGGCCCTGCACGAGGGAGACAGGCCCGGGCCGCTGATCAGGGTGGCCGTGCTGACCCTCGTCGTCACGGCCGCGTTGTGGTGGGTGTACTTCTGGGCGCCGCACCACCCCGCCATCGACGGCCTGGGTCTCTCGCTCGGTTACGGCTACGGTCACTACTTCGTCTTCGCCGCGGCCGGCGCCCTGTCGGCCGGAATCGAAGCCGAGGTCGACGTGATCACCGGCCACAGCGAGCTCGATCCGGTGGTCGCGTCCTTCGCCTACACCGTTCCGATCGCCGTCTTCATCCTCGGGATCTGGCTGCTCGTGCTGCGCCGCAGCGCCGGGCGCCAGATCAACGTCATCGTCCCGCTCGGCGCGGTCCTGGTCCTGGTCGACCCGCTCATCCCGATTCCGTTCGCCCTCACCGCCGTGATCCTCACCGGTGTGGTGGCCGCCCTGATCTGGCAGAAGCCCCTGACCAACACGCCACAAGACCGCGCATCGACCAACGCGTGAGCCGGTCAGTGGCGGAAGAGACACACAAATGGAGGACACATGACAGTTGAAGTGAAAGACGTTCCCAAGGCCAGACGGTACGAGGCCCGGCTGGAAGGTGGGTCCGAGATCGCCGGCATCGCCGAGTACATCCGCACGGCGGAGCTCATCGCCTTTGTGCACACCGAGGTTCCTTCGAGGTACGAGGGTCAGGGAGTAGGGGCGGCGCTGGCGCGGGCCTCTCTCGACGAGGCGCGCAGCGCGAACCTCCGGGTGCTGGCGATCTGCCCGTTCTACGCAGGGTGGATCGCCCGCCACCCGGAATACCAGGATCTGCTTTACCAATCCCGGAGCAAAGTCCACGACTGAATCGGGACGGATGCGCCCGGCCGGGCGGCGCGGGCTGCCCTATCTGTGGATCCGGCAGGGACGGCTCACTCAGCCGACGTGGACGGCGGCCTCGCCGCTCGGCAGCTCGTCCTTGCGGACCTTGATGAGGACCGCAGTGATGACGGCGACCAGGAGGATCAGGCCCGCGGCCCAGATGAACGCGTCGGCGTAACCGTCGACCTGCGCCTCCAGCTGCACCTGCTGCGACGGCGGCCGGCCGGCGGTGAGGTGACTTGCGATGTACGCGGTGATGGCGCTGGTGGCGATCGTGTTCAGCAGCGCCGTGCCGAGGGAGCCGCCGACCTGCTGGGTGGCGTTCAGCGTCGCGCTCGCCGCACCGGCGTCGTGCGTAGGCACGCCCACCAGCGCCAGGCTGGACAGCGGCGTGTGCTCCAGCCGTATGCCTGACGCGTCTGCTTCAGCGGACATGATGTGGTCCCTTCGGTACGCGGAGTCGGCCGGGAAGCCCCGCGCACGCCGCACCTGGCAGCCTCATGAGATCTGCCGCCTCGCATGGCCGCTGAGCTGGGAGTGAGACGCGGCTCGCAGCTCGATGTCCGATCTGACCGTGACCTTGGAGGGACAAGCCGACCCGCCGGGGTCAGTCGTCCGGGCACTCGGCGTAATAGGACGTGATCGTGGCCAAGGCTCCGTCGCGGAACTCGTACAGGTCGCACGACGCGACCACGGTCACTCCGCCGTCGGGGTCGGTGTAGCGGGCCAGGGTGTCCACGGCGGCGCGGTCGCCGTCGGCGATCGTGTCGAACTTCAGGAAGTCGGTACGCGTGCCGACGAGATCGGCCAGCGTCTGCTCGCACACCGCTCGCACCGCGTCGCTGCCCTGCCGGGTCTCGCCGCCCCGGACGACCCAGGTGACGTCGGAGGACAGGAACGGGTAGGCGTCGGCGAACCGGTGGGCGGAGAACGCCTCCGCCACCTCGCGTGCAACGCCCGGGTGCGAGCGAACGTCGTAGTGGTTCAGCTGCGGCGGTTCCACCAGGTACTTCTCATCCTCCGGATAGAGCACCATGGCGTCCACGTCGTCGCCGGTGAAGCGGCGCAGAGCGTCCCAGCCGGTCCAGGTGCTCAGCGCGAGGATCTCCGCGGTGCCGTCACCCAGATCGCGGGTGAACACCTGGGCGCTGCGATTGCCGGGGGTACGCGCGTACTCCGCGACGCCGGTCTCGTCGACGTACCGCGCATAGGCGGCAACGGCGTCGGCGCGCACCACCCCGCGCCAGACACGGGCGATCACCGAGCGGCCCGCATCATGAGGCGGTCGCTGACTGCGGTCGTCCGCGAGCCGGCGACGGTCGATCGCGCGGGTAGTGCTCGAATCGTGACTGCCATGCCTCCACTCTGGTGGAACCTGGCCACCGGCGCCAGGGCGGCCACCCGTCCGGACCGCCGTCGCTGTTGGTCCGCGGCCTCTAGTCCTGCGTGGCGCTGTTGATCGATACAGCCTTGACCGCGCCGCTGCTGAGATTCCAGCGCTGCAGCAGATCGGCGTACGTGCCGGCGGCGACCAGGCGGTCCAGCGCGCCCTTCACGGCGTCGCGGAGCTGACTGTTGTCCTTGGCGAACGGGATGCCGATAAGGCCCGGGTCGTACTGCTCGTTCGACGCCAGCTCGTAGTAGTCCTTGGTGCGCGAGTCGGTGGCCAGGTAGGTCGCCGCCGGGAAGTCGTTGAGCACCGCGACCGCGCGCCCGGTCCGCAGCTGCAGCAGCGCGTCGGCGTTCGTACGGTATTCGTTGATCTTCATCGGCCGGGCATCGCACTCGCTCTGCGAGCGGTGCAGCAGGTCGGCCTGGATGGTGCCCTTCTCGATGGCGACGACGTTGCCGCACAGGCCGGTCAGAGCGGTGATCCGGTGCGGATTGCCGCGCTGCACGATGATCGACGAGCCCGCCGAGAGATAGTCGACGAAGTCCGCCTTCTTCTCCCGCTCGGCGGTGTCGGTCATCGCCGACAGGACGCCCTCGTACGTGCCGTCGGCCACCTTGTCCAGAGCGGTCTGGAACGGACCGGTCACGATCTGGATCTTGATGCCCAGAACTTGACCGATGGCGTCGGCGAGATCCGGTTCGAACCCCACGATCGTACGGCCGTCCGCCGCGAACGACTCCATCGGCGCGTAACTGGCGTCGGTCACGAAGCGGATGTAGCCACGGTCGCGCACCGCCTGCGGCAGCGAATCGTGCAGCGCCTGGTCGAACTGCACGGCGCTCTGCCCGGCTGTCTCGCCGGGCTGATCGGCGCATCCCGTCAGGAGCGCGAGCGCGAGCGTTGAGATCAGCAGCTTCTTCATCGGATTGCTTCCTCCGGTACCGGTGCGGAAATCTGCGCCCACGGCATCGGCCGCGAGTAGTGATAGCCCTGCGCCTCGTCGCAGCCGGCCGCGGCAAGCCAGTCGGCGACCTCGGCCGTCTCCACGCCCTCGGCGGTGACCCGGCAGCCCAGCCCCCGCGACAGGGCGATGACCGCGTGGACGATCGCCTGGTTCTCCTTCTCCTCGAGCACCGTCGCCACGAAGGTCCGGTCGATCTTGAGCTCGGCCAGCGGCATCCCGCGCAGCCGTTCCAGGCTGGTGTAGCCGGTGCCGAAGTCGTCCATCGAGAATCCGATCCCCCGGCCGGCGAGCCGGTGGATCGCCGCCATCGAGGTCGCCCGGTCGTCGACCATCGCCGTCTCGGTGACCTCGATGACCAAGTGGTCGGGCGCGGTGCCGAACTCGGCCAGCAACGCCTCCACCATCCCGGCGAAGTCGGCCGCCTCGAGGTTACGGGCCGAGACGTTCACCGAGACCGTCCAGTCACGGCCGGCTGCGACCCACGCCGCCTGGTCGGCCAGCGCCCGCCGGAGCACCCACGCGGTCAGCGGCTCGATCAGACCGGACTGCTCGGCCGCCGGAAGGAACTCCGACGGCGGCAGCAGACCGCGCTCCGGGTGCTGCCAGCGCACCAGCGCCTCCACCCCGCAGATCGTGCCGTCGGCCAGGCTCACCTTCGGCTGGTAGAACAGCACCAGCTCGTCGCGGTCCAGGGCGTGCCGCAGCTCCGCCTGCACCACCAGCCACTGGGTGGGATGGCTGGTCCGCTCGCCGGCCCAGACGACGATGTCGGCCGTTCCCCGCTTGCCCTGATACATGGCCGCGTCGGCGTGCCGCAGCAACTCCTCGACCTCGGCGCCGTGCGCGGGGTAGAGGGCGATCCCGAAACTCGCCTCGATCGTCAGCGGCACGCCGTCCAGGACGACTTCGCTGGTGAGCGCTGTCCGCAGCGACTCGAGCATCACCTGTACCTCATCGGCGCCGACCCCCGGCACGATGAGAGCGAACTCGTCGCCGCCCAGCCGGGCCACCGTGTCCTGCTGCCGCACGCCGCTGCGCAACCGCGCGGTGATCACCTTGAGCAGCTCGTCGCCGGCGTGATGGCCGAGCGTGTCGTTGACCTCCTTGAAGCGGTTGAGATCCACGACGACCACGGCGCCCCCGTTCTCGTCGCGGAGAGCGGCGGTGGCCCGCTGCCGGAACGCCTCCCGGTTGGGCAACCCGGTCAGCCCGTCGTGCAGAGCCTCGTACTCCTGCCGGGCGGCGTAACGCCGCAATGACCGGGTCGTCGACCATGAGATCAGGCCCAGCGCCAGGTAGAGCACGCCGAGGCCACCGCCGAGCCGCCAATAGGTGACCGCCATCTGCTCGTGCAGCCGCTGGTCGATCTTGTCGTACGGCAGGTAGAGCTCGAGCACCCCGATCGCCTCACCGGATGCCCGGGCGAACACCGGTTGCAGCACCCGGATGACTTTGCCACCGGCTTCGGTGGCGTCCACGATCATGGTGGCCCCGGCCACCCCCACCGTCGCCGACTGAAATGCCGGGTCGGAGACCGGCACGCCACCCGAGGTGGACCCGTCGTCGGAATAGACGACCTGGCCGGCGAAGGTGCGCAGCCTCATCCGCAGGACCGAACCGTGGAAGAGCGCCAGATCGGTCGCCTTGGCCAGCGACTCGCGCTCGCTCTCGGTCAGTCCCCGGCTCAGGTCGGCGGCGTCGAGGGCCGGCGCCACAGCCATCTCGGCGATCACGGCCGCCTGCGCGACGCCCTGATCCCGGCCCTGCTTGGCCGCGTCTTCCTGCACGCCGTCGAGCAACACCGTGGCCAGCGCCCCGATCGGCAGCAGACTGGCGCCCAGATACGTCGCGAACAACCGTGAACCGGATCGCGCCGCTCGCCGCTTGCCTCTGCGTGACCACACGGCCGGATATTCGGCTCGGTTGCCGTTCAGTTGAGAAATCAGGTTCAGGACCGGCCGCAGCGGTACTTCGGCCGAGGCTGGGTATGCGCAGTCCGCACAAGATCATGACATCCACCGGGAGCCCCCATGCCCCACGCCTCCACCCGTTCCCTGGACAACACCGTCGTCGCGATCACGGGCGCCAACGCCGGCATCGGCGCGTAGCCGGTGATCGAGGCCGGCGGCCCGGCCACGCAGCCACCGCGCTGAAAGGGATACCGATGACTATTGCTGGATTGCGTCAGATCTACTCCGCCTACCTCGAGGCGGCCAATGCCCGCGAGTTCGACCGCATGACCGAATTCGTCCATGACACGATCAGTTTCAACGGCGAGATCATCACTCGCGACGAATACGTAGCCGCAATGCGGCAAGCGGTGGATTCGGTACAGAATTACTTCTGGCACCTTGATGACTTGATTATCGAGGACGGCCGGGTCGCGGCCCGGCTCACCGTGACGGGAACCCCCGTGAAGGAGTGGCTGGGACTTCAGCCGACCGGCCGGGACGTCACCTTTACCGAGTGCTCCTTCTACCAATTCCGCGACGGCCGTTTCGACCATATGTGGTACGTCTTGGACTTTCCGGCGATCCGGAAGCAGCTGGCAGCCTGATGGCTTTTGTCGCCTTCGGCGAATTCCGATCAGGGCTGCCCGCTGCCAGGCATCGGCTCGTCGCAATGACGGGACCATAGGACGCAGTGCACAGCAGGACCGGTCCGCTTCATGATGACGGGTGTAACGTCCGAACGAGTCACTCCTCCATCCATCGGAGCCCCGGATGTCCGCGAGCCTGCTGACCACCATGGCCGACCGCCTCGACGCCGCTCCCGGGGCGGCTCTCTATACGTTTCTCGATCGCCAGGGGAAGGAGACAGACGCGGCTGACCGCCAGGAAATCGTGCGGCGGGCGGCCGGCGTCGCCGACTTCCTTCAAGCGGCCGGGGTCGCGCCCGGCGACCGTGTGCTGCTGATCTTCCCGCCCGACGGTCTGGAGTTCGTCGCGGGCTTCTTCGGGTGCATGCTGCTCGGAGCGATCGCGGTCCCGGTGGCCAGCCCCGACCCGCGGCATCTCGATCGCGAGCTGCCCAAGCTCCGGCACATCGCCGAGGACAGCGGCGCACGCTTCGCCCTCACCCACGCGAGGTACCGCGCGCTCATCACGTTGGCGTCGGTACGCGACGGCGTGTCGGGCCGCTGGCGCGGCCGCGAGACGTCGAGCTGGCCCGAAGTCGCCTGGCTGGTGTCCGATCGCGTCAAACGCGCCGGCCCGGAGGCGGCCTCGGCCCGGCTGGCCCGGGCAGCCGCCCGGTTCGGCCCGGACGACATCGTGTACCTGCAGTACACCTCGGGCTCGACCTCGGAGCCCAGGGGCGTCGTCGTACGGCACCGGAATCTGACGCACAATCTCGAGCTGATCGCACGCAACACCCGGGTCGACAGCGAGTCGGTGCTCGTCGGCTGGGTGCCGTTGTTCCACGACATGGGGCTGGCCGGCGGGATCCTCAACGCCATGCACACCGGGGCGCGCTGCATCGCCTTCTCCTCGACGACGTTCCTGGCCGCCCCACGTCTCTGGCTCGAGGCGATCGACCGCTACCGCGGCACGCACATCGCCGGGCCCAACTTCGGCTACGACTACGTGTTGCGCGGTCTGCGCGACGGCGACTCGTTCGACCTCTCATCGGTCCGCTCGACCCTGCAGGGCGGTGAGCCGATGCTGGTCGCCACGATGGACCGGGTCGAAGCCGCGCTCAGCCGCACGGGCTTCGATCCGGCGTCGTTCGTCAACGTCTACGGCATGGCCGAGGCCGTGCTGTTCGTGTGCGGGCGGGCCGGCCGGAGGCCGACGCTGCTGCACGGGGATCGGGCCCGGCTGGATCGCGACGGCGTGATCGTCGCGCCGGCCCCGGGCGCACCCGTGGTGACGCTCGTGGGCAGCGGCGTGCCGGACGCGGAGTGGGGCGTCTCGGTGATCGCCGTCGACCCCGTGACCCGGCGGCCGCGGCCACCCTACGCCGTCGGCGAGCTGTGGATCTCCAGCCCCAGCGTGTCCAGCGGTTACTGGGGACGAACTGAGGCGGAGAACGCGGCCGTCTTCGCCGCGCGCCCGGCCACCGGTCCGGACGACGGGCGACGTTTCCTGCGTACCGGGGATCTCGGAGTCATCGGGGAAGACGGCGAGGTGTTTCTCTGTGGCCGCCTCAAAGACCTCATCATCGTCGGCGGCCGCAACATTCATCCGCAGGACCTGGAAGCAGCGGTGGTCGCGGCCGATCCGATTCTGCGGCCGGGCAACGCGGTCGCCTTCGGGGTACGGGTCGACGGGGTCGAGCGGGTCGTGGTGGCGGCCGAACTGCGCAAGAAGGTCCTGCGGAACAGGGAGCCGATCCCGCTGGACCGCGCGGCCTCGGCGATCCGGGCCGCGGTGACCTCGCACTGTGGGGTGCAGTGTCACGAGGTCCTGTTGCTGAGCCCGGACAGCATTCCGAAGACCACCAGCGGCAAGCTGCGGCGCGCACAGTGCAAGCAGCAGTGGACGGTCGGCTCGCTGCGCTCGTCGGCGATCCCGGGACAACGCGGATCGACGTGGGAGACGTTGCCCCGGGCGGGCCCGGCCGGCGAGCCGGAGTACGTGCTCCGATTGCTGCAGACCGAAGTCGCGGAGGTGCTGCACCTGACCGACTCGAACCACGTGCCGGTGGATCGGCCGCTCCTCGACGTCGGCCTCGACTCGCTCGGGTTGATCCATCTGGCCCAGCGCGTCGAGGATCGGACCGGAACGCGCCTGCCGCCGGCGAGCTTCGGCAACCACTCGACCCTGCGGGCGATCGCGAACTCGCTGGTACGGCACTTCGAGCCGGCGCGCCCCGAACCGGGCGAGGCTCCGTACGTCGGTGACGTCCCGTTCAGCGCCGCGCAGCGTCACACCCTGGAGCTGGGCCACTGGGATGGGGGAACCCGTACGGTCATGCTAGACGTCCAGCAGCGGCTCACCCCGGACCGCCTCCGCCGGGCCGCGTCAGCCCTGGTCGCCCGGCACGAGGCTCTGCGTCTGCGGCTCCGCCGGGACGACGGCCGATTCGCGCAGCGCTACGGCGACATCGAGGGCAGTTTCGCCGTCGAGTCAGTCACGCTGGACCGGTCCGACGCGCTCCCGGCGCTCCTCAGCGAGCAGCATCGCCGCATCAGCGTCGAACACGGCCCGCTGATGCGTCTCCTTCTGGTCGAGGCCGGCTCCCGGCAACGTCTGTTCATCGCGGTCAGCCACCTCGTCATGGACGCGGTCACGTTGCGCATCCTGCTGGATGACCTGGACCAGCTCTGCCGGCTGGACGAACAGGACGAGCCTTTGCGAACGGCCCGGACATCGGCGCGCTTCGAGGTGTTCACCGGGTGGATGAACGACTTCGCCCGCCGGGCCGCCCAGGCGGACCTGGACTTCTGGCGTCATCAGCTCGCAGCGCCACCACCGGCCACCTACGACCCGCTCGCGCATCCCGCCGTGCAGGCGGAGGAGCTGACCACCGCCCGCCTCCGCCTGCCGCCCGAAGAGACGCGCGCGCTCAGCAACGTACGGACGAAAGGGCCGGACGCCGGCCGCGCGCCGCTCGCCACCACCGTGCTCACAGCGCTGGTGCGAACCGCTCAGCGCCAGTGGAGCTGCGGGCGTCTCGTCGTCGAGCTCACCGGCACGGGCAGGCAGACAGCGGTGCACGGCCTGGATCTCTCACGGACAGTCGGCAGCCTGCACTGCGCTTTCCCGCTCGCCTTCGAGGACAGCCGGTCCCAGGACCCGGCCGAGACGCTGACCGCGGTGGGCGAACGGCTGGCCGCTGTACCGTCCGCGGGTCTGTCGTTCGAAGGTCTCAAGTACCTGAGCGACGACTCGGACCTGCGACAAGCCCCGGCTCCGACGCTCTCGTTCACCTTCCAGGGCGAGATGCCGGCGCGGACCCGCAGCGGCCTCTTCTCCCTGAGCGCGGCCGCCATCGGTGAGGTGCGCGATCCTGGGGCCGGCGTACGGCAACCGCCGCTCCACGTCGAATGCGCGGTCGTCGGCGGCACGACCCGCATCGTCTGGGAATACTCGCCCCGGCGGCTGTGGTGGACCGGAGCCGAGATCGACCAGTGGATGACCCGGTTCCGGGACGAGCTCCACCACCTGGTCCGAAGTGGCACGGACTTCCCGGTCCGTCAGACGTCGCGATAGACACCGAATTCGCCGACCAGGCCCTGCGAAGCGACCCTGGTTCCGGATGAGCAGTCTGCCGGGGACGGCACGTCCATCGAGGCGAAACTCTTGGTCGAAGCGCCACCCGCCACACTCGATCGGCCGGAGCCGCGCGTCCGCCCGGCGGGCGGCTGACCTCGACCGTCCTCTGGATCAGGCTGGGCCAAGAAGACTTGACCGCGGTCGAGGTTGCGCATAGATTCCGGTAACTACTTCCGGAATGTTTCCGTAAGTTTCGGATGCTCCCTTCCCTCGTTCTCGTCGCAAGGAGTTCCGGTGCCTCGTTCTCGGCTTGCCCTCTCCGTCGTCAGCGCCGCCGTGGTGCTGGGCGGACAGCTGACCTTCATCGGCTCGGCCCCGGCCGGTGCCACCCCGGCCGCCGCGAGACCCCCGGCCTACCCCGCCGATTCGTTGCGCACGCTCGCCGCTCGCGTGGGCCTGCGCGTCGGCACGGCCGTGAATCCCGACCTGCTCGGCACCAACGAGAAGTACACGCAGATCACCGCGGAGCAGTTCTCCTCGGTCACCCCGGAGAACGCGATGAAGTGGGCCGAAGTGGAGGCCGTCCGCGGCGCCTACACCTGGCAGAAGGCCGACCAGATCGTCGCCTTCGCGAAGCAGAACAAGCAGCTGGTACGCGGCCACACGCTCGTCTGGCACAACCAGCTGCCCGCCTGGCTGTCCTCCGACGGCACCACGACCACCCTGTCGAACGACGAGGTGAAGGCGGTCCTGAAGAAGCACATCTTCGACCAGGTCCGCCACTTCAAGGGCGACATCTGGCAGTGGGACGTGGTCAACGAGGCCTTTGACGACAACGGCCAGCCCCGCCAGTCGATCTGGTACAAGGCCTGGGGCGGCACCGGCTACATCGCCGACGCGTTCCGGTGGGCCCACCAGGCCGACCCCAAGGCTCTGCTGTTCTACAACGACTACAACCTCGAGTTCACCGGGGTGAAGAGCGACGCCGTGTACGCGATGGTGCGCTCGCTCCAGGCGCAGCGCGTACCGATTCACGGCGTCGGCCTCCAGGGACATCTCTCCACCCAGTACGGCTATCCCGACCTCACGAACAACCTGGAACGATTCGCCGCCCTCAAGCTGAAGGTCGCCCTCACCGAAGTGGACGTGCGCACGCAGACCAAGCCGGACGCCGTCAACGAACCGGTGAACGCGCTCGCCCCGTACGCCCAGGAAAGCTATTGGTCCCGCACACTCCAGGCTTGCCTGGCGGTCCGCGCCTGCGTCTCGTTCACCCCGTGGGGCTTCGGCGACGCCTACTCGTGGGTGCCCGGCTGGTTCACCGACCCGCAGGAGGGCGCCGCCCTGATCTACGACGAGCAGCTCAACCCCAAGGGCCAGTACGACGTACTGCAGCAGGACCTGGCACTGGCCGCAGGCGCCCCGCGCCGCTGACCCCCGCCGCGCTGCCGGCGCACAGCCGGCGGCGCGGCGCCGGATTTCCTCAGCCCACCCGGATGACGCCCAGGCCCCGTTCTCCGTGGCCCATCGGACGCCCCCGACCGGTACGCGTGATCGCCGCGGCGCCGCGCCTCCATCACCAGCGTGCGCGGGTTGCCGGTGCCGCCGCGTCAACGGCCTCAGGCGTCGGGGCTGCCTGCCGAACGGACTTCAGTGACATTAGTGCGTCGGATGCGCTTGCGTGGCAGGCTGGCCGCCTGCTTCACACTGGTGATGGTGCTGCTCGGCGTGGTCATCGTGATCGGGGTGGTCGCGCTCGGGCGGCAGTCCGACGCAGCCGGAAAGATGCGCGACCTTCAGCTGCTGGCGAACCAGGTGGCCGAACAGAAGTTCTACGACGGCGACATCTCGGGCTGGCAGGTCGCGTACGCGTGGGATGCCTACCGGCTGGGTCCGGTGCGCGCCGTGCAGCCGACCTCGGACAACCGCGCGGGCTTCCTCGCCGACAAGGACAAACTCGAGGCCCTGCTCGACGCGACCCGCATCGACGTCATGACCTCGAGCGAGAAGCAGGTCTTCGACCAGCTCCTGGCCGCCTGGACCGACTATTTCAAGGCTGACGACCGGGTCGTGTCCGCCTTTGCCAAGAAGGACATCGAGGCCGGCAACAAGGTGATTCTGGGTCCCGGCTACGAGATCTTCTTCCAGATCACCGAGCTCACCGACAAGCTCGTGAAGTCGGTGACCGTCCGTGCCGGCGCCACGGCGACCGATGCGCGGAGCACTGCCGCCACGGCACGAACCACGATGGTTGTCGGCTTCCTGCTGGCCGTCATGGCCGCCGTGCTGCTGGTGCTGCTGGTGACCCGCAGCGTCGTCAAGCCCTTGGCAGACGGAGTGGGCGCTCTGCGGCGTCTCGCCGACGGCGACCTTTCCGTACGGGTGGGCGACCGGGCCGGCGACGAGGTGGGCGACATGGCGCGGGCCACGGACGCGGCCGCCGAGGCCCTCCGACGGACCGTGACCGGCATAAGTGACGACGCGCGAGAGCTGGCAGCCGCCGCCGACACACTCTCCCGGGTCAGCGGCCGGATCGACGGCGCCGTGCAGAACGCCTACGAGCAGGCCGAACATGTTGCCGGCACGGCCGGCGGCGTCAGCGGCAACGTGCAGACAGTCGCCGCCGGGTCGGAGCAGATGGGCGCCTCCATCTCCGAGATCTCCCGCAACGCCGCCGACGCGGCCGGGGTGGCCACATCCGCGGTCGCTGCCGCTCGAGACACCAGCGCCACCATCAACCGGCTGGGCGAGTCGTCGGCCGAGATCGGTAGCGTCATCGGCACCATCCAGGCCATCGCCGCCCAGACCAACCTGCTGGCCCTGAACGCCACCATCGAGGCCGCCCGCGCCGGCGAGCTCGGCAAGGGTTTCGCAGTCGTGGCTTCCGAAGTGAAGGACCTGGCGCAGGAGACCGCGCGCGCCACGGAGGAGATCTCGCAGCGCATCACCGCCATCCAGTCGGACACCGGCGAGGCGGTGGCTGCCATCGACGGCATCAGCCAGATCATCCAGCAGATCAGCGACTACCAGACCACCATCGCCTCCGCGGTGGAGGAACAGAGCGCCACCACGGCCGAGATGAACCGAGGAGTGAGCGAGGCCGCGGAGGGAGCCACCACCATCGCCCAGGGCATCTCAGGCGTGGCTCGGAGCACAGCTTCCTCCCGGGACGCGGTGACCGAGGCCGCTGAGGCCGCCGGCGCCGTCACCATCCTGGCCGGCCGTCTACGGACGGCGGTGGGCCACTTCACGACGTAGTCGCCGGGCACCGCGAAGGGGGTGGGGTCCGGCCCGGCCTCAGACGACGATCAGGCTCAGGGCGCCCACCGACTTGGACTTCTTGGCCTCGTACATGGCCATGTCGGCCCGGTTGAGCAGGGCGTCGATGGTGTCCGCGGGCCGGGCCCGGGCCGCGCCGACGCTGATGCCGATGTGCACCTGCTCGCCGGCCGCGGTGAAAGGACGTCCGGTCAGTTCGGCGATCCGTGCGGCCACCACGTCGACCGCCTCGGGGCCCCGGCAGATGAGGACGAACTCGTCGCCGCCGAACCGGCTGACCAGGTCGTCGCCGCGGACGCAAGTGCGCAGACGGTCGGCCACCGCGACCAGCAGTTCGTCACCGGCGGCATGACCCAGGCGATCGTTGACCGGCTTGAAGCCGTCGAGGTCGCAGAACAGCACCGTCAGATCGTGCGAATCCTCGTCGAGGGCGGCCGACAGATGGTCCAGACAGGCGCCCCGATTGGCCAGCCCGGTCAGCCCGTCCCGAGTGGCCAGCCGGTGCAGGGCCTGCTCTGCGGCCCGGCGCTGAGCGGCCAACCGGGCCACCCGGACCATGACCAACGGCACCAGGGCGGCCGAGGACAGCGCGATGAGCACGCCATCCGTGGGCAGGCCCAGAATGGCGCGGCCTCCCCCGATCAACGGGGTGAGGACCAGCATGACGCCCAGGAAGGTCAGACGGCCGCGCGTCAGGTCATCCTTCGGTGCGCGGCCGAGCCGGTTCACCATGGCCACCGACGGATGGACGGCGGCCGCGCCGAGGATGGCGTACGCGGCCAGGAACACGTTGTTGGTCCAGTCGGGGCGTACCCCGTTGGCGTCGATGGTCAGCGCCGCGGCCACGTTGCCCGCGAGGGCCAGTGCCACACCGGCCGTGAACAGCCGGACCGAGGCGGTGCGCCCGGCCGGAGACACCAAGGAGATCCGCAGCATCGCGCCGAGCGTGCCGACGATCACGATGACCGTGACGAAAAGCGACACCTGCCGGCCCACGGAGGCGTCCTGCCGGGTGAGCGCGGGCAACAGCACTGCGTCCCACAGCACGCCGCCGAGGGCCACTGCTGTGATCATCGAGTCGAGGACGCCGCCGACGTCGCCACGACCCTGACGCCGGACGACGGCGATCGAGGCGGCGAGGAGCAGCACGCCGCCGGCTGAATAGAAGAGGTCGGCGACGCTGCCGTCCCCGGTGACCCGGCCACCCGTCGTCGCGATGAGAATCCAGACGACGTTGCCGACGTTGTAGAGCCCCAGGGAGGCCAACATCAGCCACCACGGCGCCCGCGCCGCACCGGGTGTCCGGCGCAGGGCCGACACCACGGCCGGAACGGCGACGCCCAGGGTCACCGCCAGGAACGGCCACTGCCGCAGGTCGTAGGGCCACGCCAGGTAGGTCGCCACCAGGCCTCCGGCAACGACGGCGTACCAGCGCAACAACATGTGCTCCGCATCGGCGATCACCTGCCGTCCTTGAGGGCTTCGCGGCATGTGTGCTGCGAGCGGCCGCGCGCGATCACGGGCCGGTCCCGCGTGCTCCAGCGGGCCCGCGGGACAGATGGCGAGGGCAGACGGCGTCCTGCCGGTGCCGACCTGAACAATGGGCGGCGATCTCCGCGTACCAGGAAAGGTTTTGATCATGGGTTGGAACACCTCGGTGCTCTTCCGTCAGGACGTGACCGCGGACGAGGCGGTGGACGACCTCGCCATCACCGAATTCAGTGGTGAACTGGTCGGCGCCGACCAGGCCACGAGCGCTCTGAAGCCCGACGCCCTCTACGCCGCCGAGTCGGGTGGCTGGGCACAGGTCTGGAACCCGATGATGGATGTGGTCATGAGCTGGGAACCGACCGATCCGGCGACCGCTCTGGTGGTGTTCTTCAGCAGCGTCTCGAGCACCTACGGCTTCACGCTGTTCACGAACGGCGAACGCAGCCGGCACTACGTCTACGCCGATGGTGTGGTCATCGAGGACGACGGGACGCCACTGCCGGTCGAGGCCGAGATCGCCCGGCCGTCCTGGGGCCCGGATGAGGACTTCCTCTGGTCGATCGTCACGGCAGTCACCGGGGTCCGGTACGACGAGAAGCTGCAGTACCGCGTCTACCCGGTATGACCAGCCGACTGAACTTCACTGACGAGGACGGGATTCGGGAGGCTCCTGCCTTTCGGGGTAGTGGGACGGTGTGACCAAGACAGTTCTGGTGAGCGGCGCGTCCGGTTTCATCGGCTCCCATGTGGCGGCCCGCCTGGCCGAGCAGGGCTACCGGGTCCGGGCCATGACCCGGCGCCCGCGCGACTACCGCGGTGCGGGCGAGCCGGTTGAGGCCGACGTGTCCGACCCCGGCAGCCTGGCCGCGGCCTTCGCCGGCGTCGACGTGGCCTACTACCTCGTGCACTCGCTCGGGTCGGGTGACTTCGAGCAGCGCGACGCCGGCGCGGCGCGCAACTTCGCCGAAGCGGCGGCCGCGGCCCGCGTCGAGCGGATCATCTACCTCGGCGGTCTCGGGGCGGACGGCGACGCGCTGTCGCCGCACCTGCGGTCGCGCCGCGAGGTCGAGCAGATCCTGCAGTCCGGGCCGGTGCCGGTGACCGTGCTGCGGGCCGCGGTGGTGATCGGCCACGGCGGCATCTCGTGGGAGATGACCCGGCAGCTCGCCCACCGGCTGCCGCTGATGGTGACTCCGCGCTGGGTGCGCACCCGGACCCAGCCGATCGCCCTGGCCGACGCCGTTCGCTATCTGACCGGGGTGCTCGAGCCGGTCGAGGCGCGCGGGCAGACGTACGAAATTGGCGGCCCCGAGGTGCTGCGCTACCTCGACATGCTGCAGCGCGTCGCCCGGATCGAGGGCCGCCGGCTGCCCAACGTCACCGTCCCGCTGCTGACCCCGCGATTGTCGTCGGCGTGGCTGCGGTTCGTCACCGACGTCGACTCGGCCACCGCCCGCAACCTGATCGACTCGATGACCAACGAGGTTGTCGTGCACGACAACGCGATCACCCGGGTCGTGCCGGGCGATCCGGTCGGCTACGACGACGCCGTACGGCAGGCGCTGGCCGACCGGCAGCGGGCGGCCCACGACGACCGGACGCGGGTGCCGCGGTGACCTCGGCCTGGCTCGAACGCGCCCGGCGGGCCGTGGCCCCGTCGCTGATCGACCGGGTCGAGCGCGACCACCAGCAGCCCGACCGCGATTTCCGCAAGCGCCGCGTCGTCGTCGCCGTCACGCTGGTGGCCGGGGCCGTCCTGCTCGGATTCTCGCTGGCCGTCCGCCCCGGCGACAATCTGTTCTACCTGATGACCGTGCTGGTCGCGCTCACCTGGATCGGCGGGGCGCTGCTGTCCGGGCCGCTGCACCTGGGACACATCCCGTTCCGTGACCGGCTGCGCCGCCCGGTCGCCACCCCGATCGTGACCGGGCTCGTGCTCGGCGGCGTCTTCGTGGCCGGCGCGCTTGTCGTACGCGAACTGGAGCCGCTGCGCGACCTGGTCAACACCGTCCTGGCCCACGCCCGGTACGGCGCGGTCGTGCCGATCGTGGCGGTGACCCTGCTCAACGGCGTGGCCGAGGAGGTGTTCTTCCGCGGCGCCCTGTTCGCGGCGATCGGCCGGCGCCACGCCGTCCTCATCTCCACGGTGGTCTACGCGGCGGCGACCGTCGCCACCGGCAACCTGATGCTCGTCTTCGCCGCTTTCCTGCTCGGGCTGGTCCTGGGACTGCAGCGGCGGGCGTCGGGCGGCGTCCTCGCCCCGATCCTGACCCACATCACCTGGTCGACCACGATGGTGTTCGTGCTGCCCGCGCTCATCGGCCGATGATTCGTCCGGCAGGAGCAGCCACCGCTCCAGCCGCCAGATCGTTGCGGCGTTGGCCGTGGCCTCGCCTACGTGACCCGAGGTGAGCAGGCGCCCGCCCGGTATCCGAGGAAGAGGACCACGACCAGCAGCAGTTCACGGATTCCGTTTCGCGGTCCGCCGGGGCGTTCCCGGCCCACGTTGTCGCTCGGGCTCAGACCGTGGCGTACGGCGCGGGCCGCGCCGTCGTCTCGTCGGCGGGCGCCCCGGCCGCAGCGCGGCGGGAGCGATGGTGTCCGAGAAGGCTCAGCATCGCGCCCAAGGCGAGCCAGGCGACCAGGACGATGATCGGCTGGGCCTCGCCGTGACCACCGAAGTAGGCCGTGGATCGCAGCAGATGCCCGCCGGCGCCGGGCGGCAGCAATTGGCCGAGCGGGCCGGACCAGCCCGGCAGCAACTCGGGCGCGGTGGAGATACCCGACAGCGGGTTGCCCACGAGCATCATGATGACCGAGCCGATGCCGAAGCCCGCGTACCCGAGCAGCGATTCCAGCCCCATGATGGTCATGGACGAGGCAGCCACGGTCAGGGCGATGGCGCCGGCGTTGGCGAGGTAGGCGCCGTCCAGCGAGCCGAGCCAGAACTGCAGGATCGCGGCCATGGCCAGGCCGCCGGTGACGGCGAAAGCGAACGCGCCGGCGGTCCGGCGGACCCGGCCGCGGACCAGGTTGATGAGCAGCACCGCGGCCAGCATGCCGCCCAGGATCAGCGGGAACGCCGCGGCGGTGAGGCCGGCGCCGCGCCGGTCCTCGACGGGCAACGCGACGACGTCACGGACGGCGACGGCCGGAGCGGCGCCCTGCGTCTGCGCCTGGCTGAGCGAAGTGGCCACGCCCTGCAGGGTCTGCGCGATCGTGGCGCTGCCCGCGGAGGCGGTGAGTACCTGAGGCGCGCCTGCGCTGAGGTCGATCGCCCCGTAGACGTCGCGGTCGCTGCCCCGCGTCTCCGAGCAGTACCGGGCCGACCGCCGAGCCGAGATCATGGCGGCGGCGGCCCGGCTCTTCGCCACGAACGGATTCCACTCCACCTCGATGGCCGACATCATCAGCGAGTCGGGGCTCTCCGCGGGGGCGGTGTACCGCTACTTCCGCAGCAAGGACGACTTGATCTCGGCCGTCGCGGGGACGGCTCTGACATCAGCCGACGAGGCTTTCGGCGCCTTGCTCGCCGACGGCGCCACGCCCTCACCCGAGCAGGCCATGGCGGCGATGTTGCACGTCATCGGTGACCAGATGGCCAACCACCCGGCTCTGGGGGTCGACGTGACCCGGGTCGGCGTGCAGGTGTGGGCAGAAGCCCTCCGCAGCCCCCAACTGGCCGCTCGGGCCGATGACGTCTACCGCCGGCTGCGGGACTACTTCGCCGAGGTTGCCCGCCGGTGGCAGGCCACCGGTCAACTCGACGCCCGCGCCGTGCCGGAACAGGTCGGCGCGGCCATGCTCGGCGTGATGCAGGGTTTCATCGTGCAGCGCCTGCTGATCAACGGCACGGATACCGATGACTACCTCGCCGGCGTCAAGGCGCTACTGGCCGCAAGGCCCTGAGCCCGGCTCGGGGCGCGGCCGCCCGACACAGTACGGGCGGGCGGGGCCGGTCGACGCCGAAGCCACCGTCACGCCCGGACGCGGGCGCCACCGATCCAGACGCCCCGGATGGCCCGGGTGGCGGTGATGTCCCGGGTCGGATCGCCGTCGACAAGCACGAGATCGGCCCGGCGGCCGGCGGCGATGACACCCCGGTCGTGCAGACCGAAGGTCTCGGCCGGCTGTACGGTCGCCGCGCGCAGCGCCTCGGTCGCGGTCAACCCGGCCGAGACGAGTCGTTCCAGCTCATCGTGCAGCGAGATGCCGTACGGGACGCGGCACGGCGCCCCTGGCTCGTCGTTGGCGTCGGTGCCGGCCAGAACGACCTGGCCGGCGCGGCGGAATGCGGCCACGGTGGCCACCGCGTGCCGGTAGTCCATCCGCAATGCGGGCACCAGCAGTGACAGCGCACGGACGGGCAGCCGCCGGCCGATCGATCGCGCCACGCCGTCCATCATGCCGAGGGTCGGGATCAGGCTGACCGTCCCGGTGATCTCGTCGTCGCCGAGACCCTTGGTCAGGGCGGTGTGGGTGACCACGTCGACGCCCGCGGCGACGGCGGTGCGCAGGGTGGCCGGACTGACCACGTGCGCGACGGTGAGCAGGCCGGCCGCACGGGCGGCCACCGCGATCGCCGCGATGGTCGCCGGCTCGAGGGGTTTCGTACCGGGAAACCGGGGGTCCTCGATGATGATTTTGATGTAGTCGGCACTCTCGGCGACCCGGTCGGCGACGAAGCGGGCAGCGTCGTCCGGGCCGGACACCGCCGAAGAGGCCGGGTGGCCCATCTTCGTGACGAACATCGAGCCCGGCCCGCTGGCCGGCCGTCCCGCCGACCGGAGGGTGGGCAACCCGGGCTGATCCTTGAGCGCCATGGTGGCGTCGTAGTGGGGCGCGCCCATGTCCAGCACCGTGGTGACGCCCCACTCGACCATCGCGTCCAGGTGCGCGCGCCGGCTGACGTGGGCATGCGTGTCGATCAGGCCGGGAAGAAGGACCCCGCCGCCCCCCTCGACGATGTCCGCGTCGTCGGGAAGGGGGCCGTCGGCTATCCGGCCGTCCCGCACGACGACGCTGGTCGCCGGGCCGGTCGTGTCACCGTCGAGGACGCGGACGTCGCGGAGGACGACGGGGTGGCTCATGCGACGGCCCGGGAGCGCTGCTCGTACGCCGCCCGGACCTCGGGCAGAAGCGCCGCCGCGGCGGCGTAGTCCCGGTGGCCCTCGCGCAGCGCGAGGATGTTGCCGCCGCGCAGCTCGGCCGGGACGTCGGCGCCACGGGCAGCGATCAGCGCGTGGAAGTGCGGATAGTTCTCGCCGAAGACCATGAGGTAGGTGGCCGGGGCGGCGGTGACCTCGGTGACCGCCGCGACGAGGTCCTGGGCGCGCTGCCCGAACGAGGCCAGCTCGGCCGGGGCGAGCCCGGTGATCCGTTCGGCGTGCCGCCGGGCGCGCAGGATGAACCAGCCGGGCACGTCGTAGCCGGCGACGATCTGGGCCGCCCAATGCTCGTCACGGAACACGGTGGCGTCACCGTCGCCGTGCTCGAGGTCGCACATGAGGCAGTCGGTGCCGGTCAAGAGAAGATCTCGACGTGCGCGCCGGCCGGGACGTCGTCGTTGACACGGTCCTTGTCGTCGGCCCGCCGCCAGATCTCGTAGCCGTTCTCCCGGCAGATCTTGCCGTCGCGGCACTGGAACGCGTGCAGCAGACGGATGCTGACCCGGGTGCCGACCGGGTACGGGCAGTTGCGGAAGCCGTCGTCGGTGATCGTCCACTCGAAGATGCTGTCGTCGAAGACCCACTCCTCGGTGGCGAACCGGTACAGGTTGGTGATCTTGTGGATCGTCATCGAGCCGAAGATGCGCAGGTACTCCTGCTTGACGTCCTCCCGGTCACGCAGCACGAGGCCGCGGGCCGGCACCTCCCAGACGATGTCGTCCGTGTACCCGGCGATCGCCAGGTCGATGGTCTCGGGGGTCTCGTTGTGGAAATGGGACTCGACGGCGGCGAGGTTGCGGGCGATGAGCTCGTCGCGGGTGAGTTCGCTCGAAGAGGTCATGAGGTGCTGCTCCGATCTGACGGCGCGGTGGCCACACCAAGAGGAGAAGTGCGAGGAACTTAGCAGATATATGTGATAACAACAATGATCAAATAAGATCGAGAGCGGTTGCGACGAGACTGTCGGTGTCAATGGCGTGGTAGCGGTACACCGACGGCAGGTCGCCGCTCTGCCCGAACCCGGACACTCCGAGGTGACGCGCGGGCATCCGGTGCACCCCGGCCAGGAAGGCCAGCGTGTGCGGGTGCCCGTCCAGGACGGTGAGCAGCGGCGCGGCCCGCTCCGGCGGGAATGCGGCGCCAAGGATCCAGGGCTCGCCGTGGCCCTGCCCGTCACGCGCCCGCAGGGCCTGGAACAGCAGGCCGGGACTGGTCACACAGACCACGTCGGCGGCGATGCCGAGCGTTCCGAGACGGTCGGCCGCGGCCAGCGCCTCGGGCAGCAGTGCGCCCATCGCCGCGATCGTCAGGGCGGGCGGTCGCTCGGCGCGGCGCAGCAGGTAGCCACCGGCAACGACCTGCCGGCGCCGTCGTTCCCGGGCCGCCGGGTCGGCCGGAACCGCCGCGAGGGCCTGGTCGACCGGGCGTGACGACAGCCGCAGGTAGGCCGAGCGGCCGCCGGTCCGGCCGAGCCGGCCCAGGGCGGCCAGCAGTGTCCATTCCAGGTCGAGGACGAACCCGGGCTCGTAGCCGTCGCAGCCGGGCTGTTCCAGGCCGATCGACGGGGTCTTGATGGACTGGTGCGCGCCGCCCTCGGCGGCCAGCGTGACGCCGGCCGGGGTGCCGACCAGGATGGACTGCCCGCCCGCGTAGATACCGAACGACCACGGCTCCAGGGCCCGCTCGACGAACGGGTCGTAGAGCACTCCGATCGGCAGCAACGGCTCGCCCCAGCGGCTCCAGGTGGCGCCGAGCTCGCCGAGCAGCCCGACCAGGTTGACTTCGGCGATGCCGAGCTCGATGTGCTGCCCGTCGGGACGTTCCCGCCAGTGCAGAATGGTCTCCGGATCGTCGTCGAACCAGTCGCGGCGGTCTCCCGCCGACCAGACGCCGACCTTGTTGATCCAGCCGCCCAGGTTGGTCGAGGAGGCGACGTCGGGCGCGGCGGTCACCACCCGCCGTGCCACCTGCGGCGCCTGCCTGGTCAGATCCAGCAGCGCACGACCGAGCCCGGCCTGGGTGGAAGCGGTGCCGGCCGCGGTGCGCCCCAGGTCGACGGGCACCTCGATGGAGGGCGACGGCGTCACCGGGTCACGGCGCAGCCGACCCGCCACCCCCGCGCACAGCCGCCCGGCCGCCGAGTCGCCGGCGAAGCGCTGCCAGGGCGCGTCGAGCGACATGCCGCAGCCTTCGGCGAGCACGCGCATCTGGGCCTCGGTGAGCATGGAGGAGTGGTTCTGCGGGTGGCCCTCGGTAGCCAGCCCGTATCCCTTGACGGTGTAGGCGAAGATCACCGTCGGGCGGTCGTCGTCGATGGCGGCCAGGGTCTCGCTCATCGTCCGCAGGTCGTGGCCGCCGAGGTCGCGGAACGCCGCCGTCAGGGTCGCGTCGTCGAGATCGCCGAGCAACGACCGCACCGCCGCGCTGTCACCGGGCAGGCGCTCGCGCAGCTGGCCGGGCGGGCAGCGCAGCAGCCGCTGGTACTCGGCGTTGGGCATCTCGTCGAGCCGGCGCCGCAGCCGGTCACCGCCGGGCCGGGCGAACAGCTCGTTCAGCAGCCGCCCGTACTTGGCCGTCAGCACCTGCCAGCCGGCCGCGGAGAACATGTCGCGCAACCGGCCGGCGGACACGTGCGGGACGACCCGGTCGAGCGACTGCCGGTTGAGATCGACGATCCAGCACACCTCGCCGAGCCCGGCCACCATCGGATCGAGGATCGCTTCCCAGCAGGCGCCCTCGTCGAGCTCCGCGTCGCCGACCAGCGAGTACTGCCGGCCGGCGCCGGGGCCGCCCGCGTACCGCTTGGCGATGGCGCCCCAGATCGGGGCGGTGGCGCCGATGCCGACCGAGCCGGTCGAGTAGTCGACGGTGTCCGGATCCTTGACCCGGCTGGGATAGCTCTGCAGGCCGCCGAACGAGCGCAACGTGCTCAGATAGCGCTCGTCGAGGCCGCCGAGCAGGTAGTTGATGGCGTGCAGGACCGGTGAGGCGTGCGGTTTCACCGAGACGCGGTCGTCCGCGGTGAGCCGGTCGAACCAGAGCGCCGTCATGATCGTCGCCATCGAGGCGCTGGACGCCTGGTGGCCGCCGACCTTGAGGCCGCCCGGATTGGGCCGGACCCGGTTCGCGTGGTCGATCATCGCGGTCGAGAGCCAGAGGACGCGCTGCTCAACGTCGCGCAGCGTTGTCCAATGGTCGACATCAACTTGAGGCTCCATCACCACGCTGTTATCACATATATTGCGATCCGGGACAAGGCCTGTCCGACGATGAAGGGGTACGCCGATATAGTTCATGCCGTCGACACGGCTCATCGGAAGGCAGGACGTCAGTGGAGCGCGCTACCGCGGCTGTCCGGCCCATCGAGTCCCGGTCGGTCGCCGACCAGGTGATGTCCGAGCTGCGCCGCTCCATCCTGGCCGGCGACCTCGCCCCCGGCCGCGAGTTCTCCCTGCGCGAGGTGGCCGAGATGTTGCAGGTCAGCATCATCCCGGTGCGGGAGGCGCTGCGCAGCCTGGAAAGCCAGGGCCTGGTGCACATGCGTCCCGGCCGCAGCGCCGTGGTCGCCCCGCTCGACCTCGACGAGTTGCGCGGCATCTACCGGTTGCGCCGCCGGCTCGAGCCGGAGATCGCACAGCGCTCCTGCCGGCTGCTGTCGGACGCCGACCTCGACCGCCTCCGGCACGACGCCACCGAGTTCGGCGACGAGCACCGCACGATCCACGAGATCTACGAGGCGCACCACGCCTTCCACCTGGCTCTTCTCTCCCCCGCCGCGACCGCGTGGGATCTGCGCATCCTCATCACGCTGTGGCGGGCCGCCGAGCGGTACATCCGGATCGGCTTCGGCCGCCTCGACCCGGACCCCGACGAGCATTGGCGGCGTGAGCAGGCGCATCAGGAGCTGCTCGACGCGTTCCGGCAACGCGATCCCGAGGTGGTGGCGGCCGCGGTGCACCAGCACCTGGCCCACAACGAGCAGATCGCCCTGCTCGCACTGCGCTCCTGACCTCGCGGCATCCGGTTCCCACTCGGCCATTGCTGTTATCACATATACGTAATACGGTTCCTCCAGCCTGGCTCGCCTACGCCGCGGAGGTCCCTCACCATGCGCATCTACAACCTCGACGGACGGCTCGCCCTCGGCCTGCCCTCGGGCGGCGCCGCCGACGTCGCCACGGCCAGCGAAGGCCGCTTCGGCCCTGAGGTGCAGGCGGTCTATGACCGCTGGGCCGAGTTCATCGGCTGGGCCCGGACGTACGACGGCCCGGCCGACCAGTCAGTCGACGAGCACCGCCTCGGCCCGCCGGTCCCCCGCCCGCCGCAGATCTTCGGCATCGGGCTCAACTACCGCGACCACGCCGACGAGGCCGGACTGGCCGTTCCCGACCGGCCGATGGTCTTCACCAAGTTCCCCGCCTCGATCACCGGGCCGTACGGGACGATCACGCTTCCGCCCGGCTCCGTCGACTTCGAGACCGAGCTGGTCGTGGTGATCGGCGTACGGGCCGAACGCGTCCCGGCCGCCCGGGCCTGGGAACATGTCGCCGGATTCACCGCCGGCCAGGACCTCTCCGAGCGGGAGCTCCAGTTCGCCGGCTCCCCGCCCCAGCAGTTCAGCCTGGGCAAGTCGTTCACCGGTTTCGCCCCGATCGGGCCGGCGCTGGTGACCGTCGACGAGTTCACCGACCGCGAGGACGTCCCCCTCGGCTGCGAGATCAACGGCGAGAAGATGCAGGACGGCACCACCGCCGACCTCATCTTCGGGGTGCCGCGGCTGGTGGAGTACCTGTCGGCGATCGTCCCGCTGCTGCCCGGCGATCTCCTCTTCACCGGCACGCCCGCCGGCATCGGCTGGGCCCGCACACCCCGGCGCCTGCTGCACGCCGGCGACGAGCTCGTCACCCGCATCGACACGATCGGAACCATGCGCCACACCTTCATCTGATTCGTCTGAGAGGAGCCGCTCCGATGACCGTCCTCGAACTCGACATCGACGGTTCGACCATCACCGCCCTGACCGCCGGTCCCACCGTCCCCACCGGCCGGCCACTCATCGCCGCGCTCCCCGGCGGCACGTACAACGGCAAGTACTTCGGTGTGCCCGGGTCGAGCAACGGCTCGTTCCTGAAGACCGCCGCCGACGCCGGCTATCAGACGGTCAGCTTCGACCGGCCCGGCTACGGCGGCAGCACCCCCCTCGACCCGGACGACAACACCTTCGACCGGCACGCCGAGTTGCTCGACGCCGCGATCGCCGCGGCCGCCGAGCTGCTCGGCGCCCACCGGGTCTTCCTGATCGGGCACTCCATCGGCGGCATGATCGCCATGATGATCGCCGCGGCCGGCCCGCGCTTCCCGCTCATCGGCCTGTCGGTCACCGGGATGGGCGCCGTCATCAACAGCAACGGCGCCGCCGAAGCGCTCGCCACGCTGCCGGCCGACGCCACCGTCGACCTGCCGTACGAGGAACGCGACAAGGTGATGTTCGGGCCCCAGGGCACGTTCGACGCCGACGCCGTGGCGGCTGCGCACGAGTCGTACGCCCCTGTTCCGGTCCGCGAGCTGATTCAGGCGCCGCGCTGGCCGGTCGAGCGGCTCCCCGGACTCGCGCCGATGGTCAAGGTGCCGGTGCACAACGCTCTGGCCGAGTTCGACCTGCTGTGGGACAGCGCCCCGGAGAATGTGGACCGGTTCGCCGCGATGCTGACCGCCGCGCCCTTCGTCGAGGCGTCGGTGGCCCGAGGCACCGGGCACAGCATCGACCATCACCGGCTCGGGCACGCCCTGCACCTGCGCCAGCTGGCCTTCGCCGAGGAGTGCGCAGCCTGGGCGGAGCGCCAGTAGTGCTACCGGCACGGGTACCGGTCCTGGTTGCCGGCGGCGGCCCGGTCGGGTTGGCCGCCGCCGTCGAGCTCGGCCGGCGCGGCATCGGCTGCCTTGTGGTCGAGCCACGGGCCACCGTTTCGCACGCCCGTCCCCGCTGCAAGACGGTCAGCGTCCGGTCGATGGAGCACCTGCGCCGCTGGGGTCTGGCCGACCGCCTGCGAGCTCGTGCACCGCTGCCGGTGCAATGGTCACAGGACGTGGTGTTCTGCACCTCGCTCGCCGGCCGCGAGTTGTCCCGCTTCACCGGCGTGCTCGGACTGACCGTTGAGGGCGACCGCTGCGCCGAGACCGGGCAGCAAGCGCCGCAGTATCTGCTGGAGGAGGTGCTCCGGGAGGCCGTGGCCGAGATCCCGGCCTGCACTCTGGCCACCGACCACCGGGTCGTCGGCTTCGAGCAGGACGAGACCGGCGTACGGGTGACGGTCACCGGTCCGGACGGCACGCCGTCCACCGTCACAGCCGACTACCTGATCGGCGCCGACGG
This sequence comes from Paractinoplanes pyxinae, assembly GCF_026626335.1. Taxonomy (GTDB): domain Bacteria; phylum Actinomycetota; class Actinomycetes; order Mycobacteriales; family Micromonosporaceae; genus Actinoplanes; species Actinoplanes pyxinae. The sequence continues at coordinate 145,015 of NZ_JAPNTZ010000016.1, forward strand.
GCCGCGCAGCGCCGTGCGGGCGGCGATGGGCGCGGACTATCACGGCGGTCAGGCCCTGCGACCCAACTTCGGCCTGGTCTTCGACGCCCCCGAGCTGTGGCGTCACCTGCGGCACGGGCCCGCCGTGCAGTACTGGATCGTCAACGCGGGAGCGCCCGCGCTGATGGGACCCATCGACCGCACCCGGACGTGGTGGATGATCGCCTTCGGTGTCGACCGAAACACCGGCGAACGCGATGCCCGGCGCCTCATCGACGCCGCCGCCGGTACGCCGGTGGACGCGACGGTGCTGTCCACGGATCCGTGGACGGCCCGTATGCAGATCGTCGACCGGATGCGCGACGGGCGCGTATTTCTGGCCGGCGACGCAGCGCACCTCAACCCACCGTTCGGCGGCCACGGTCTCAACACCGGTATCGGCGACGCCGTGGACCTGGGCTGGAAACTCGCCGCCGTCCTGGACGGCTGGGCCGACCCGGGGCTGCTGGACAGCTACGAGGCCGAACGCCGGCCGGTGCAGGAGCGGGTCATCCGTGAGGCGACGGCGAACATGGCAGTGCTCTCCACCGAGCTGCTCGCCGACAACCTCGACGACGGCGACGCCGCCGGCGAGCAGGCCCGGCAGGCCGCACACCGGCGCATTCAGCAGACCAAGACGGCCGAGTTCCACGCGCTGGATCTGGTGCTCGACATCGAGCTCACCGGCCCGGCCGTGGCCGAGGGCGGCGGCCGCCGCGTGCCGCACCTGTGGCTCGGCCCCGGCCGTTCGCTCTACGACGAGCTCGGCCCGGGATTCGCCCTGCTGATCCTCGGCGGCGACGGCACACCCGGGAAGGTGCTCCTGACGGCAGCTCATCGCCGGGGCATACCGGCCAAGGTTTGTGATCTGCGGGATCGAGCGATCCGGCCGCGATACGGGGCGGACCTCGTCCTCGTCCGCCCCGACCAGCACATCGCCTGGCGCGGCAACACGCTGCCACCGGACGTCCCGGCTTTGCTCGACCGGCTTCGCGGCGTCGCTCAACACGCGTGAGAGGCTGCCGATAGGCCAGACGACAGGTTGCCGACCGGGGAGAGCCGAGGCGTTGGGATCGTCGTGGTTGCAACGTGCCGTCAGAGCCGCAGGTCCCCGTGACCGGGGCCCGGACCGTAACATCACGACGGCCGTCATGGCCGCCACGCCGTCGCTCATCTTCATCGGCGAGGCGTTCCTCGGCTCACGCCCGCTCGAGCCGGTCCGCACGACGGCCGGTGTCGTACTGGCCGTCGTCTGCGCGATGCTGATCGTGGCGCCGGGCCGCCGGGCCGAGCCGCTGCTCCGTCTGGCCGCGGTGATAGTCGGCTGCGTCTCGATCGTCATGCTGGACCTCGGTTCGGGCAACGCGAGCGTGACCGGTCAGATGTACTTCTGTCTGCCAGTGCTGTTTGTCGCGGTTCACTTTCGGGTGCCCGGCGTGATCGCTTTGACGGCCACTGCGCTGGTCTGTGAGGCCCTGGTGGTCACGCTTCTGCTGCCACCGCTCGATGCGCTGCTCGACTTCGCCTTCGTCGGCAGCATCCTGGTGCTGATGGCCGGGGCTCTGACCCGCGCCGGCGCCGCCCAGGACCGGCTGACCGCACAGCTACGGCGCCAGGCCGAGGTCGATCCGCTCACCGGTCTGGTGACCCGCCGCGTCTTCGACGAGGCGGCGCAGCGGGCCGTCACCGGCGGCGCCGGCTTCGGAACGGCCCTGATCCTCATCGACGTCGACCTGTTCAAACAGATCAACGACACGTACGGACACGCCGTCGGCGACGACGCGCTCGCCCATATCGCGGCCACCCTGACCGAATGCTGCCGCGACGCCGACGTGGTCGCCCGGCTCGGCGGCGACGAACTGGCCGTGCTGATGCCCGGCTGCACCTTCGGCACCGCGGCCGACCGGGCAGCCGAGCTGGCCGCGGCCGTCCGAGACGCTCCGCTCGTACTGGCCGACGGGCGCGTCGTTCCGCTCTCCATCAGCGCCGGTGCGGCGCACGCGTCGCCCCGGTCCCAGACCGCTCGTGACCTCTACAACGACGCCGATATGGCGTTGTACGCGGCCAAGCGCAGCCGCCCCGCTGCCCGGCGTTGACGCTCTCGGACACCGGCGCTGCAACAGCTGGTCGAGGGCGTTCTCCACTGCGGCCGGATACTCCCCCAGCACGCTGTGGACCGACGACGTCCGGCCCCGACGGCGACCTCGGCCGAGCGACCTGGTGCCCCGGCAGTTGCGCCGCCCTCTGGTTCTTCTGGACGGGCGAGCACGGCGGGTACGTCCTGCGGGTCTGCTCCACGTCCATGACCCTCGCGGCCGACCGGCAGTCCGACCGGCGAGTGCTCAGCGAGGTGGCGCTGAGCGATCCGATCGTGCCGGGACGGCCGGTGCACGCACAGATGGCCGCCCGGAAGAGCACCGCCGAGATCTTCCGGGACCACCGGCACGTCGCGACCCTCCCACTGCCCGCCGGCGACCCGAAGGACGGCGGCGACGTCCTGCCGCCGACGGTGTTGATGACGGCGTCCGGACAACAAGAACCCTCACGACGCGGCCCGGCGCTCACCGTGCACCGCCGACCGGGGCAGCCGTCCCGCCCTGGAGAACCCGGCCATCGTGTCACCGGCGACCACCACGTCGAACTGCAGGTTCAGCCGCATCGGCTTGACGATCGCCTGCTGCCAGGTGAGCCGGGTGCTCGACGCCTGTGGACCAGGTTCGGTTGTGATGCCGAGTAAAGGCACTGTCGCATGGCGATCCTGCGCCGTGCCGGTCAGTACGCCGTCCTGCTCGGTCAGGTCGAGGGTGACGGCCATCTTCCCGATCGGCGTCGAGATCGTCAGGGCCCAGGCGCCGAGCACCTGCTGCGGAACGGTCGTCATGCGGGCACCGGAACCAATCCGGTCGACCGCCAGACCACGCCGCGGCGCTCGTACTCGAACAGTCGCTCGACGGCATGCGCGATCCGCGGGCCGAAGCTGCGCTCGAGCAGGTACAGGCCAAGGTCGAGCCCGGACGTGACGCCGCCCGCGCTGACCAGGTTGCCATCGTCGACAACCCGGGCATCAACCGTGTGCACTCCGGTGGCGTCGAGCACGTCCATCCCCTGAACGTGGGTGACGGCTGTCCGGCCCTCGAGGATCCCGGCCATCGCCAAGGCCAGGGAGCCGCCGCAGACGGTGGCCACCGTGACGCCGTCCGCCTGCAAGGCGGCGGCGATCAGGCCGGGCAGCCCGGTCTCGCCCACCCGGGCCAGCAGCACGGGAATGGTGTCGACCACGTCGGGATCGCCGGCGATCGGGCCGGACGCCCCGGGCACAACGATGAACCCGGGCAACGCCGGATCGAGCCGGGCCGAGGCCTCCAAGGCAAGACCGTGGGTGCCTCCGACAACCCGGCGGGCCCCTTCGGCCGAAACCAGCCGCACCGAAAGCTGTCCGCCGGTGGCGTCGCCGCCGGCCGCGAACACCTCGAACGGGGCGACGACATCCAAGGGATCGAACCCGTCGAACAAGACGATTTGTACCACCAGGGGCGATTCGTTGATCACCTCTTGAACCTACGAGGCATTCCTGGACCGGTGCCGTGGCAGAAAAGCCAAGTGACGCCGGAATCTCGCCAAGCCGGTGCCGCCGGCCGCCGCGTCAGCACCGGCGCACTCGTCGTGGGCGATGGCGAAGGGCGGCGGTCAATGTTCCGCAGTTGCGAGCACGACCACGACCGACAGAGGCGCCGGCGGCGGGCCGGTCAATCCCGTGTCGCCCAGGACTTCCCCGCTCAAAGGCACAGTGGGAACGTCGTAATCGGGCCAGCCGGCCGGGTCGATCCGCCGGATCGTGTAGCGAGCCGGGCGAGAGAGCCCGGGCAGGCGGAACCGGGGCGGCTCGTGCGCCAGCTCGTCGAGCTGGGCGTAGGCCATGATGGCGGACGACCGATCGTGCGCTACCACCCCGTACACCCAAGCGTCTTCGACGGCAGTGTCGAGCCGCACCGTCCGACCGGCGTGCAGGAGCGCGCGATGGATCCGGTAGACGTCGATCCAGCGGGCGAGGGTGGTCAGGTCGTCGTCGGTGGCGGCGGTGAGGTCCCATTCGATGCCGAAGTGGCCGAACAGGGCGGTGGCGGCGCGGAAGTCCAGCGGCAGGGTTCGCCGGGTCTGGTGTGAGCGGGGTGAGCTGACGTGCGCTCCGAGGTATTCAGGCGGCACCAGCTGGGTGGTCCACCGCTGGATGGCCTGGCGGGCCAGCGCGTCGTTCTGGTCGGAGGTCCACACCCGCTCGGCCCTTTGCAGCACCTCGAGGTCGATGCGCCCGCCGCCGGAAGCGCAGCTCTCCCATTCGACGTGCGGGAAGCGGGATCGCAGCTCGTCCAGGAGCCGGTAGAACGCCTTGGTCTGGGCGTGAATGCCGGGCCGGCCGTCGACCACTCCGGAGCCGCCGTCGACGGCGTCACGGTTGTGGTCCCATTTCACGTAGTCGACCGCGGCATCGCGCAGGACGGCGCTCATCTGCTCGAGGACATGCGCGTAGGCGCCGGGCTGGGCCAGGTCGAGGATCTGCTGGTGCCGTTCCTCGGGCGGGGTCCGGCCGGCGGAGGCCAGGATCCAGTCCGGGTGCGCGCGGAACAGGTCGGAGTCGGGGTTGACCATCTCCGGCTCGAACCACAAGCCGAACTGCATTCCCCGACCGTGCACGTGCTCGGCGATCGGCCTCAGGCCGTCCGGCCAGATCTGCGGCGCGACGATCCAGTCGCCGAGCCCCGCCCGGTCGTGACGGCGGCCGCCGAACCAGCCGTCGTCGAGCACGAAGCGCTCCACGCCGATGCGCGCCGCCCGATCGGCCAGCTCTTGCAGCACGGGCAGGCGATGGTCGAAGTACACCGCCTCCCAGACGTTCAGGGTCACCGGCCGCGGGGTTGCCGGGTGCGCGGGCACCGAGCGCAGGTATTCGTGGAAACGGGCGGCGAGCCCGTCGAGACCGTCGCCGGTCGCGCCGACGTACACCCAGGGGGTGGTGTAGCCGGTGCCCGGCGCGAGCGTGATCTCGCCCGGCAGCAGCAGCTCTCCCCCGCCCAGCGAGGTGACCGTGGGGCTGTTCTTACCGAGCGGAATGCGTTCGAGCCGGTGTACGTGATTGCCGCTCCATCCGACGTGGACACCCCAGATTTCCCCGTACGCGAATCCGAAGCCGGGCGTCCCGGCGGTGAGCACAGTGGCCGCGTCGAAGCCGGTCTTGCCGCGACGGTTCTCGCGCAGCCAGAGCCCGTCGGTGACAACCCGGCGCTGCGGGGTTCGTTCGCGGGCCCATCGCCCGGTGAAGTCGAGCGATTCGACGGCCCGGTCGGGCACGGGCACGACGATGTCGAGCGCCTCGAGCTGATAGCCGGTCGTCCCTTCGTTGGTCAGCGTGTGCCGCAGGCGAAGCAGGCCGCCGGGCACCGCCTCGATGTCGGTCCGCAGCGTCAGCTCGGCCTGCTTGTCGGCGGCATCGACCGTGGCCCGCTGCGGGGTGGCTGAGATCGCCGTCGGCACGAATTGCGGTGACCACGCGCCGGGTTCGCCGGCGCCGCGATGGCCGGTCAGACCCGGGCGCCCGTACCAGGTGCGGGAGCTCTCGGGCAGCAGCGGTACGCCGTCCGGCTGCAGGGCGGCGTGGTCGGCCGCGACGGTCGCCGGGCCGACCACGCCGCACCACACCACGGCCGGCAACCGGTCGGGGCGCTCGACCAGCACGAGGCCGGTGCCGCCGGGCACCCCGATCAGATGTGCGCCCATCACTTCACCGCACCCCGGGTGACACCGGAGATGACCCAGCGCTGCGCGAAAACGTACACAATGAGCAGTGGCGCCATGGCCATGAGGTAGCTGGCGAAAGCGGCCGGATAATTGGTCTGGAACTGGCTCTGGAACACGTATTGCACCAGGGGCAGGGTCGCCGATCCGGGGTCGGAGAGAATGACCAGCGGCAGCAGGAAGTCGTTCCACGCCCACAGGCAGGTCAGGATGCCGACGGTGGCGTTCATCGGGGCCAGCAACGGGAAGATGACCCGCCAGAAGATCGCCCAGGTGGACGCGCCGTCGATAGCGGCGGCTTCCTCCAGCGCTTGCGGAATGCTGTTGATGTACGCCGTGAAGATGAAGATGTTGAAGGCGAGCCCGTACACCACGTACAGCAGAATCAAGCCGACCCGGTTGTCCAGGTTGAGAATGGCCGTCTCCTTGGCCACCGGCAGCATGATGATGGGGAACGGCACGAACAGGGCCGAGACGAAATAGAAGTAGAGGCCTTTGAACAGGCGCCGCTTCATGTTGCGGGCGATGGCGTACGCGACCATCGAGTTGGTCAGCAGGGTCAGCACGACCGCCCCGACCGTGATGACGGCGCTGTTGAGGGCGGTCGTGGGGAAGTCGGTCAGCCGCCACGCGTCGGCGAAATTGCTCCACCGGACCTCGCCGGGCAGGCCGAATCCTGTACCGCCCAATTGGTCCGTGGTCTTGAGCGCGGTGACGACGGCGAAGTACAACGGGATGGCGATGGTCAGCGCGAGCACGATGAGCAGCGCGGTGAGCCACCAGTTGACGCCGGGGCCGGTGCGGCGCTGCCGACGGGGCCGGCGCTCCGCGGCGCGCCCGGCCAGGGTTCCGGTTTCACTGGCTGCAGTGGACATCAGACCTCTACCTCCCGGCGCCGCAGCACCCGCAGCTGCACGATGGAGAACCCGACGATGACGATGAAGAAGATGACCGAGTTGGCGCTCTGGTAGCCGTACTCGCCGCCCTGGAAGCCGCCCTTGTAGATGAGCAGCGCGACCGATTCGGTGTCCGTGCCCGGGCCGCCGCCGGTGAGCGCGACGATGTGGTCGAAGATCTGCAGGAAGCCCTTGAGCGACAGCACCATGTTGATGGTGAAGAAGCCCGCGATCATCGGGAACGTGATGCTGCGGAACTGCCGCCAGGCCGACGCGCCGTCGAGGTTGGCTGCCTCGTACATCTCGGTCGGAACGGTCTGCAGGCCGGCCAGGTAGATGATGATGTTGAAGGCGGCGGACTGCCATACGGCCAGGATCACGATGGCGATCCAGGCCGTGCTCGCCTTGGTCAGCAGCGAGGTCGACAGCGCGTCGATGCCGAGCTTCTCGCCCAGCGCGGGCAGCGAGTTCGAGAACAGGTAGTTGAAGATGTAGCCGACGACCAGGATGGCCAGCACGTTCGGGATGAAATAGATGCCGCGCAGGCCGTTCTTGAACTTGATCCGGCCGTTGAGCCCGATGGCGATGGCGAGCGACACGATGTTCACCAGAATCGTGGCCACCGCGGCGATGAGGAACGTGAACCAGTACGCGTGCAGTACGCGCGGGTCGGTGAACAAGGCGATGTAGTTGCGCAGGCCGACGAAGTTCGCCGGGCCGTAGCCGGGCGAGTCGGTGAAGCTGTAGTAGACGCCCTGCAGCACCGGAATCGTGTGGAAGATGAAGAACAGCAGGAACGCCGGCAGCACCATGATGTAGAAGGCGCCGGCCAGTCGCACTCCTCGCTTGGACGGTGCTTCGGCGTGACCGGCGCGTCCCTTGGCCGCGCTCTCGGTGCGTTCGGTCTGAGTGGTCATGACGCGATCACCGCCCCCAGGCCCCAGGTGCGCCGCTTGGCCACCTTGTCCCAGTCGGAGTCGAGTTTGCGCAGGAAGGTGTCCTCGCCGCCGCCGATCAGGAACTCCTGCAGCAGCGCGCTGAGCGGAATGGCCTGGATGAACTGGTGGTCGGTGAAGCCGACGATGCGGCCCGATTCGATGAAGCTCTGCACGCCCGACAGAGCCGGGTCGTCGTTGCTGAGGCCCTTGAGGGTGGGGATGGCGACCTGTGCCTTGCAGTAGTCCTGCATCACCTTCTCGCCCATGAGGAAGTCGATGAATTTGCCCGACTCGGCGGGATGGGCGCCGTCACGGGAGGCGGTGATGACCACGTCGACGCCGCTGACCAAGGTGGTCTTGGCCGGGTCGTTGGTGGCCGGCAGGGCCATGCTGCCGATCGTGAACCCGGGTTTGCCGTTGCGGATCTGCGGTACGGCGTAGCTGCCCAGCAGCAGCATCGCCGACTCTCCGCGGGCGAAGGCGGCGGTGCCGTCCTCGTAGCCCTTCGACAGGGGGTCGGGCTGGGTGTACTTGTACAGCTGGGCCAGTTCGTCGGCGGTCGAGCGCCACCCGTCCGCGAAGGTCGTCGCACCCTCGAAGCGCTGCTGGAAGAAATCGGCCGGCTGCAGCTGGGCCGAGAGAGGGGCGAGCGGCGACTGGGCGGTCCAGGCGTCGGCGAGCATGCCGTAGAACGGGGTGATGCCGGCCGCCTTGAACTTCTCGGCCGCCGCGATCAGCTCGTCGAAGGTGGTGGGAACCTCGACGCCGTTCTGCTTGAACAACTCCTCGTTGTAGAGCAGCCCACTGGCGTTGGCGGCGAACGGCACGCCGTTGACCTCGCCCTTCGAGCCGGCGCCGAGGTTGCCGATGACCGACAGGTAGGCCGGGTTGACGTTGCCGAGCACCGGATCGTCGCGGAAGTCGCGGAAGATCCGGGCACTCGCGAACTCGCCGAAGGTGCCGTTGGCGTTGAGCGTCATGACGTCCGGGACGTCGTTCTTGACCAACCGGGTCCGCAACGCGGTCTCCGGGTCGGCCGGGTTGTCGACGACCACCCGGATGTCCGGGTTGGCCTGCTCGAACTGGGCCGCCAGCTGCTGGAAGTACTGCTGCGCCTCCGGCTTGAACTGGAAGAACGTGATGGTGGTGCGGCTGTCCGCGGAGCATCCGGTTAGCACCAGGCCGGCCAACAGGACGACGATCGTGAAGAGGGAACGGCTTCGCAAGGCCGTTGGTGGACGTGGTGGCACGACGACCCTCCAACATCATTACAGCTTTGTTAATTTCATTCAGGTTGAAACTAACGACCGACTGAGCCATAGGCAAGAGTCGTTTCGTAACCTTGGTTGATGACCTCCACCGGCACGACGACGGTCGGCCGCCTGTCCACCGGCGCGCTGGCGGTCACCCGGCACCTGCTGGTCCACGGCCCCGCCACCCGCGGCGACCTCGGCGACCACCTGCAGCTGTCGGCCGCCTCGATGTCCCGCCTGGCCCGCGCCCTGGTCGAGGAAGGGATCGTGACCGAGCGGACCACCCCGGAACCCGGCGTCGGCCGCCCCCGCCAGGTGCTGTCGGTCGTCCCCGGCGCGCGCCACGTCATCGGCTGCAAACTGACCGAGGACAAGGCGTACGGCGTGGTCTGCAACATGCTCGGCGAGATCAAGACCTCGGCGACCGTGGCGCTGCCCGACCATCCCGCCGGCGCAGAGGTTCCCGTCGCGGCGACCGTCAAGGTGCTGACGCAGCTGGTGACCCGGCTGCGCCGCAAGGTGCCCTCGCTCGACGGTATCGGCGTCTCGCTCGGCGGCGTCGTCCTGGACGGATCAGTCGTCCACGAAGGCACGTTCCTCGGGTGGCGCGACGTCGACCTGGCCGGCCACCTCAGTGAACGCACGGGCGTGCCCGTCGTCGTCACCAACGACGTCACCGCGCTCGCCCGCGAACAGCTCTGGTTCGGCGCCGGGCGCACCCACACGACGTTCGGCATCATCACCGTGGGCGCGGGCCTCGGCTTCGGCGTCGTCCGCGAGGGCGTCGTGGTCGACCAGCTGATCGACAACGGCCATCTGCTCGCCCACTCCCCCGTCGACCCCCGCGGTCCCCGCTGCCAGCTGGGCCACCCGGGCTGCGTGGCGGCCTACCTCAACCGCACCGACATCGAACGCCGCGCCGCCACCACCCTCGACGACCTGACCCGCCGCCGGACCGCCGGCGACGAACGGGCCACCACCCTGCTCGACGAGGCCGCCCGCGCCCTCGGGCACCTGGCCGCCACCTTCGCCGGCGCCCTCCAGACCGACCGCATCGTCCTGGCCGGCGAAGACATTGCAGCGATCGCCGGCTCCCCCGCCATGAACGAGGTCATCACCGACCGCCTGCGCCCCGGCCCCCAGGAAACGCAACGCTGCACCCTCGACATCAGCGTCGCGCCCCTCACGTTCGAGGACTGGGCCCAAGGCGCCGCCGTCGCCGGCATCCAGAGCGTTCTGGGCGCCCCCTGAAGCCGACGAAACTACCGCACCGTGATCGGCTCACCTCACCAGTCTGGCACCTCACCGCCTTGGTCCACCCGACGTCCGCCCCGGACTCAGTGTTGCGGCGGAGTGACGTCGACGATCCAGGTGACGCCGAAGCGGTCGGTGAGCATGCCGTAGAGCGGGGCGAACGGCGCCGGTCCGAGGGAGGTGAGGACGGTGGCGCCATCGGCGAGACCGTCCCACATGCGCCGGATTTCGGTGGCGTCGTCGCCGCGCAGGGCGAGGTAGTAGGCGTTCTCGCCCGCGTCGAAAGGCTTTGAGGGCTGTACGTCGTAGGCCATGACGCGGAAGCCGTTGGAGGCAACGACCTGACCCCAAGCCACCTGGTCGGCCTGACCGGGGTCTTCGACGGCGTGGATGTCGGTGTAGGTGGCGATGGTGACCTCGCCGCGGAAGGCCTGGGCGTAGAAGTGGAGCATCTCGCGGGCCTGGCCGCGGGAGTTGATGTGGGCCGTGGTGGTGACGCTCATGGAATCTCCTTGGTCGGCCGGGCTTGTTCAGGGCTGGGCGCCGCGCATCGCGGGCAGCAGGATCGCGTCAATGAGGCCGATGGCGTACTCGGGCGTGATGGGCAGTTGCTGCACGGCGACCCTGCAGGTGCACATGAGCGGGAGCATCTGGGCGAGTGTGTCGACGTCGACCGGGCCGTATTCCTTGCGATCGACCGCGCGCTGGATCAGGACGCGGTTGGCGTCGATCCACGGTTGCATGCCGCCGTCGGCCAGCACGGCGGCGATCCGCTCGTCCCGGCCGGCGATGGACTGCAGTCCGGAGATGGCCCGGACGCGACGCTCGGCCTCCTCGGAGGTGTCGGGCTGCATGAGTGCGATGCAGTCGCCGCGCAGACTGCCGGTGTCGGGTAACTGGTCCACGTCGACCCGCCCCGGGGCAAGCCGTCTGACCGCGTGCAGCACCAGGTCGATCTTCGTCGGCCACCTCCGGTAGACGGTGGCTCGGGCAGCGCCGGCACGCACCGCCACCATGTCGACGGTCATGCCGTCATAACCGGTCTCGGCCAAAACGTCGAGAGCCGCCTCGAGGATCACCGCGTCACGCGAATGGTCTCGCCGACGTCCGCCTCTACCCGGTGCGGCAGTCGGCTCGGTTTGTTCAGCCACCCTGATACGATATCCATGCGTATCGGATCAAACAAGTATCGAAACTGTGCCGTCTCAGAGTTGGAAGGTCGCGATGATCAGATCAGTCACCGTCCAGCAGCGACGGGCGGCCCTCGTCCACCGCCACCACCTCACCGGCGCCGCCGAGAAGCCGAAAGACGTCGTGGACGCCCTGATCGCCTTGCACGCCACCGACCCGGCCTCGGTCTATCTGTCCGTGCTGGCGCGCAGCCGCACCACGAACCTCGCCGACGTTCACGAGGCGATGTATGGGCAGCGTGCCCTGGTGCGCTGGATGGCGATGCGGCGCACCCTGTTCGTCTTCGCCCGCGAGGACATTCCCATGATCCAGGCGGCGGTGAGTACGCCCTTAGCCGCGACGCTGCGGCGGCGCCTTCTCTCACTGATCGACCGCAACGGCATCGAGCCGCCGGTGACCGGCGACCTGTCCGGCTGGCTGCGGTCGACCGAGGCGCGAGTGGAATTGGCGCTGCGGCGACACAGCGCCACTGGGGCCGAACTGCGCGCCGCGGAGCCGAGTCTGCGTGGCGTCATCGCGGCCCGCACCCGCTCCGAACAACCGCAAGGGCTGACCTCACCGCTGCTGACCCTCATGAGCGCCGAAGGACGCCTTGTACGCGGCACACCTGCCGGCGCCTGGACCACCCGCCACCACCGCTGGGAACACGTAACGGCCTGGTGGCCGGACGGCCTCCCGCACAACGATCCGACCCAGGCCCAGACGTCACTGGCCCGGCGATGGCTGCAACGATTCGGACCCGCCACCCTCGACGACCTCCTCTGGTGGACCGGCTGGACCAAAACCGTCACCCGCGCCGCCCTCGGCCGCCTCGACGTCGAGGAGGTCGATCTGCATGGCACGCCCGGCATCAACCTGCAGGACGCCGCACCCCTACCAGCTGCCGAACCGGTTGCGAGTCTGTTGCCCGGCCTTGATCCGACCCCGATGGGCTGGAGACACCGCGACTGGTTCACCGCGGTCGACCCCGCCCACATCTACGACCGGGCCGGCAACATCGGCCCCACCATCTGGTGGAACGGCGAGATCATCGGGTCCTGGGCTGTGGCGGCAGACGGCATCCGCACCCACATACTCGCCGATCGTGGCCGAGAAGCCGTTGCGGCCGTCGAACACGCCGCCGCCGACCTGCACCCACGCCTCGGCGGCGCGCTGGTCGTCCCCGCTGCCCGCACCGCGTGCGAACGCCACCTCAGCGACACCTGAAACCAGCGCTCCCGGCGCCTCGAAGCGCAGAACAGCGCCCTGCGAAAAGCGGCTTCCCCGATCACGTCGGGTGTGGAGACGCATGGAGCGGATCACCTCGGGTACCCGCCTCACAAGCGCTCTCGACAACACAGACGAGACGACGGAGGAACCCATGGCAGACAGCAAGAACGACCGCAGCAAAGTGATCGAGCTGGTGGGCCGGGCCCAGTCAGCGATGCTGACGACGATGACTGCCGGCGGCGAGCACGTCAGCCGGCCGATGGCGGTACAGGAGGCCGAGTTCGACGGTGACCTGTGGTTCTTCGCCGACGGCGACTCCGACAAAGTCCGGCAGATTCAGGCGGATCCGCGGGTCAACGTGTCGCTGGCCAACGACAAGAAAAGCGAATGGACGTCGATCGCCGGACGAGCCGAAATCATTCACGATCCCGCCAAGGCAGAACAGTTGTGGTCCAAGCCGTTGGAAGCCTGGTTCCCCGACGGACTGCAGACCCCCGGGCTCACCCTGATCAAGGTGCACGGCGACACCGCGGAATACTGGGACGCGGCCACCAGCAAGGTCAAGCAAATGCTCGGAATGGCCCGGGCGATCCAGCGGGACAACCCCGACGAATTCCCGGTCGACAACCGCACTGTGGACCTGTGACCCCGGAATCAGCACCCCACCAGACCCGCAACGAGGCGACACGGGAGCCTCTTCGTCTGCTCGACGTCATCGCCGGAGACGCCACGGACCCGCCGGTCATCGATGCCGCGGTCGCCGCCGGCGACGCGATCATCCCTGTCATCGGCGCCGCCTACACCCGCCGGCCCGTCAAGGTCTACTCCGCCGGCGTCGCACTCGTGCTTGCCGCCATGCACCGCCGTTAGGCGGACATTGGCGGTCGTACCAATAGATGCAGCTCAACGGCCGCGCCGGGGCGCCTTTCAGACTGGGGCCGGCTCTCGCGATGGCAGAGCCAGCGGCAGACAGGCCATCAGAATCACTGCCGCCGCGTACGGCAGCAGGTCCAGCCGCACGCTGATCGACACATAGCCGGCCAGAAACAGCACCGGGCTCCACAACGGCACCCGCCGGGCCGCCGCGAGCAGGCCCAGCAAGGTCAGCAGGCCCAGTCCGAACAGCGCCGGCCCGATCATCTCCAGCCATTCGGCCAGCGGCGGGAAGTCGCCGTACAGGTCACCCACGATCACCCAGAGAAAAGACGCCACACCGAGAACTGCTGCGACGGCCGCCGCCGTGGCGACCCCGCGGCGCCGCGCCGGCACCATTCCGCGCAGCTGCACCGCCAGGATGCCGAACAGGGCCATGCCGATGAAGAAGGCGACGTGGCCGATGTCCCACGCCGGCCCGTTGTGCCGGTCGCCGTCCCAGCCGTCGATCCACCGCGCGATGCCGTACGCCAGCAGGAACAGGGGCGCGAGGAGAGCCGTCGGTCGCATAGCCGAAGCCTAGGAACGACGCCACACCGAAGAATATCGGTGGATACCCGTAAGTCTCCTCAGCGTAAGCGGGCCAGCGCGTCCACAGACGACGTGCCCGGGTCGGCCTGGTAGGTGATGATCACTTGGTCAGGGCTACCCGCGATCAACAAAGCCTCGCGCCGCAGCGTCAGCGACCCGGCGATCGGGTGGTCGAATCGCTTGATCGCGTCGCGCACCGGCCGGACGTCGTGGGCCGACCACATCGCTCGGAAGTCGCTGTCGCCCAGCATCAACGAGATGAGTTCGGCCGTACGCGGATCGTGCCGGACGCCCTCGGCGCGCAGGGCGGCAGCGGTCTGCGCGGCAACCTCAGCCCAGTCAGGGAACAGTGTGCGCACGGCCGGATCGAGAAACATGCCCCGGACCAGGTTTTCGCCGGGCGTGTAAAGCGTGGAGAGCGCCATGGCGCTTTTGTTGACTGCCAGCACGTCGAAGCGCCGGTTGCGGACGTACGCCGGGACGTCGGTCCACGCGTCGAGCAGTCGCTGCACGACATCGGATACCTCGTCGTGCCCGGTGACCGGTGCCGGCGGCGCGGCCAAAGCGTACAGGTGCGCCGTTTCATCGGCATTCAACCGAAGCGCGGCGGCCAGCGCGCGCAACACCTGCGGCGAGGGGTTACGGTCCTGTCCCTGCTCGAGCCGTGTCAGATAGCGCGGGCTCACCCCGGCGATGCGGGCGAGTTCCTCACGACGCAGCCCCGGCACCCGCCTGCGCCCGGACGGCGTCAGGCCCACCTGCTGCGGCCGGATCCGCCCGCGCCGTGCCCGGATGAAATGGCCGAACTCGTTGTCGCCGTGCACCTGATCGAGGCTACCGTTGCCACTGAGCGCTTGGGCGCTCATGCGGCTGTCCTGCCTTTCGGCATGACGGTCCCGGTCTGACGCACGGCTCTCGCCGTGCTGCCGGGTGGACGCTTCGCAGCCTCCTGCCCGCCGGGGCGGGTCTTGTGGATGGCTCCACGTCCTCTCACCGGGCCACTCCCGGCGGTGGTTGTCCCTGCCGCGAGGGCGGCGAGGTTGCATGCGGCGTTCAGGTCCCGGTCGAGGGTCAGGCCGCAATCGGTGCAGGTGTAAATGCGCTCGCGCAGAGGGAGTTTGGTTTTCACCGCACCACAGCTTGAGCAGGTTTTGCTGGATGGATACCAGCGGTCGGCCACGAGGAGCCGGCCACCGTTCCATTGGGTCTTGTACGCCAACTGGCGACGGATCTCGCCGAGGCCGGCATCCGCGATCCGGCGAGCGAGACGTCGGTTGCGCAGTATTCCGGTGACGTTGAGATCTTCGACCACAATCGTTGTGTGCTCACGAGCCAGACGAGTCGTGAGTTTGTGCAGGCCGTCGCGGCGCAGGTTCGCCACTCGTGCATGCGCTCTGCCGAGCCGCGCGCTGGCGTGCTGCCATCGCTTCGACGGCTTCCGCCCGCTGGGCCGGTCCGGTCCCTGCTTGCGTGACAACGCACGGCCCAGAGCCCGCAGCCGAGCCTGAGCGGCGTCGAGATGCTTGGGGTTGGCGATGAGTTCACCGGTGGACAGCGCGGCCAAGTGCTTGATGCCGACGTCCACCCCGACAACCGATTCCGGTCGGGCGTGATGGAGTGCGGCGCGCTGAACCTCGACAGTGAATGACACGAACCACCGTCTGCCTTCGCGTCGGAGCGTGGCCGACATGATCCGCGCCGTCCCCGCTTCACACCTGCGGGTCAACTTGCGTGCGGACTCGTGCAACTTCAATCGGCCCAGCCGCGGCAGAACCACGTGCATCCGATCCGGTTCGATGCGGATCGCACCGGTCGTGAACCGAACCGATGGCATCGTGCGGTGCTTCGTCTTGAACCGCGGGAAACCGGCTCTGCGGCCAGAGCGCTGCCCTGTTCGGGAGTCGGCCCAGTTCTTCAATCCGCGGGCAAGAGCGTCCAGGCCGGTGTTGAACGCCTCCTTCGACACCTCGGGCCACCATGGCGCCACTTGTGGCTTCGCGGCGTTCCAGGCCTTGCGCAACGCCGGCAATGACCAGCCAAGCGACGGCGTGAGAAGATCATCGGGTAGGCCATACGAACGCTCCGCGGCCCGCTGATCCATCACTGCCTTCACTCGGGCCAGCGCCCAGTTGTGCGCCTTACGGGCTGCGCCCGCATGCGCGAACACAGATCGCTCCTGGGCCGGCGTGAGATCGAGCGCGAACCGATATGCCTGCATCGTCTTCACGCCACTCACTCCCTCACCGGCTTCGGAAGCAGTATCGGCCAGGGGTACGACAAAGTCGGGTCACCAGACGACCGGCGAAACGCTAGAGCGCGTCATCGAGCGCCAGGGAGCAATTGATAGCTAGCAAAGGTACCCCTGGCAGGGGTCTGGTTACCGGTCATCCAATGGCGGACGGTCGAGTCATGAAGACATGGTTCATCACCGGTGCGTCCCGCGGCTTCGGACGGGTCTGGGCGCGGGCGGCGCTCGACCGCGGAGATCGGGTCGCCGGGACCGCACGAGACCCGCGCACGCTCGAAGACCTCGCCCAGGCGCACGGCGACCGGTTCCTTGCGCTGCCCTTGGACGTCACCGACCGCCCGGCCGTCTTCGCGGCGGTGTCACGGGCCGTCGACACGTTCGGCCGCCTGGACGTCGTGGTCAACAACGCCGGCTACGGATTGTTCGGCATGGTCGAGGAGACCACCGAGGAACAGGCCCGCGCGCAGATGGAGACGAACTTCTTCGGCGCGCTGTGGGTGACCCAGGCCGTTCTGCCTGTGCTGCGGGCCCAGACCCACGGTCACCTCCTCCAGGTTTCCAGCATCGGCGGCATCGGCGCCTTCCCGACCCTCGGTCTCTACAACGCGTCGAAGTGGGCGCTCGAAGGGCTCAGCGAGGCACTCGCCGCCGAGCTGGCCCAGTTCGGGCCCAGGGTGACGATCGTCGAGCCCGGCCCGTACGGCACCGATTGGTCCGGAGGGTCGGCCGTGCACACCGACCCGATCGAAGCCTACGAGCCAGTACGCGAAACACGCCGGGCCGGAGCGTCGGGGCGCAAGCCGGCCGACCCCGCGGTGACCGCCCCGGTCATCCTGCAACTGGTCGACGCGGAACGCCCGCCCCTGCGCCTGTTCCTCGGCCCGTACCCGTACGTCGTGGCCGAGAGGCTCTACCGCGAACGGCTCGCCACCTGGGACGAGTGGCGCCCGCTGGCGAACCAGGCGATATGACGGATTCGCCGCAAGTGGGTGTCGACGGTCTGGACGGCTGGCTGACCGGGCGCCGCGGCTGCTACGGATGCCGGGTCCACGGATCCGCGCGATGATCGGTGTCATGCGCAACGGCGACGTGGATTGGGATCTGTGGCCGGTGACCGACTACCTGGATGAGGTCTACCGCGCGATCGCCCCGGACGACGACGCGGTCCTCGTTCACCATTCCGCGTTCTACCGGCAGCTTCCGCCGGGCAGTGTCGCCCGGTCGCTCGAGCTGGGCGGCGGGCCGAACCTGTATCCGCTGATGCTGGCGGCCGCGGTCAGCCGCGACATCGAGGTGGTCGAACCGAGCGCGGCCAGCGTTGCCTACCTGGAAACGCAACTGCGCGAGGGGCCCGAGGACAGCTGGCAGGTCTTCTACCGCCGGTGCCGGCAGCTGCAGCCCGAGTTGCCCGCGACTTTGGACGACGCTCTCAGCGGGGTTCATGTGCGACGCGCGGCCGCCGCTGACCTGGCGCCGGGTACCTACGATCTGGCCTCGATGCACTTCGTCGCTGAGAGTGCCACCGAGGACTTCGACGAGTTCCGGACGCTTTGCACGGCGTACGCCCGATCGGTCCGGCCGGGTGGCCGGCTGGTCGCGGCCTTCATGGAGAACATGGGCAACTACCGGATCGGCGACGGCCCGACCTGGCCCGGCTACCCGGTCGACACCGCCACCGTGCGTGCCGTCTTCGAGCCCTTGACCAGTTCGCTGACGGTCGACCGGGTCGACGGCGCGCCGACCAGCGAAGGTTACGAAACCACCGGGATGGTGCTGTTGACCGGACGCCTTTCGTCCGGAGTGGATGCGACGCCGGCCCCATGAACACCATCAGGACCGAAGCGTCCGTGACGTGGGCGCAGGCGCTGGCGTGGCGGCTGGACCGGCATCTGCTGCAGCCGGTGGGCAGTGAGTCGGTCGCCGCGGTCGTCCGGCGGCTCGGCGCGGTGCTCTCGATGGACGAGACGCTCGCCGATCTGGCGGTCCAGGTCCGCCGTTCGTCGCCGAGCCCGGGCGGCCTCGCCGAGGCCCTGGCCGCCGGCGAGGTCATCAAGGCGTTCGTGTTCCGCGGGTCCATGCACTACATCGACCCGCAGGAGGGTGCCGCCTATCTGGCCCTGCGTGCCGCCGGCCGGCAGTGGGAGCTACCGAGCTGGGTCGAGCACTACCGGCTGGAGCCCGAGAACTGGCCGGACTTCCGCGCTGCCGTCCGCGCGGCCCTGTCCGACGGACCGTTGACCGTCGCCGAGCTGGGTGCAGTTCTGAGCGAGCGGCGCGAGTACCGCCACCTGAAGCCGATCTTCGACGCCGGCGCGGGCACACTGATCAAGCCGCTCTCCTGGCAGGGCGACCTCAGCCTGGGTCCGTCCCGCGACGGCAGCCTCACCGTTCGAAGACTGGACGACAACCCTCGCTGGCAGGGCATCCCTGCTCTCGACGAGGCCGGACCGCGGGCCGTCCTGGCATACTTCCGGACCTATGGACCGGCGCCGATCGAGAACCTCAGGTACTGGATCGGCAGCGGCCTGAGCGCGGGCGGCCGGCGGCTCGGTTCCTGGGTCGACCGGCTCGGTGACCGCCTGGTCGCGGTGGACGTCGAAGGAACCGTGGCCTACGCCGCCCGCGAGGATGTCGCCGCGCTGCAGGCCTCGTCGCCCTCGGACGCCGTACGGCTTCTGCCCGGACACGATCAGTGGGTGATGGGACCCGGCACCAAGGACACCCACGTGACCCCGCCCGACGCGCGGGATCTGATGACCCGCAAGGCCAACCCGGTGATCGTCGCCGGCGTCGTCCGCGGAACCTGGTACCGCCAGGGCGACGAGATCGCGGTCCGCTGGCTCGGCGGCCACCGCCCTCCCCCGGCGGCCGTCGAGCGCGAGGCCAGCCGCGTTGCTTCACTTCAAGGCCGTACGACCTCAGGCTCGTCGACAGCGCTCGCGCGGGGATGAACCGCGATCCGGCGAGGGACAGATCAGACGGTCCTCAGCCGCTCGCGCAGGTGCGCCGCGTCCGGGTGTTCGAGGTCGTCCAGGATCGTCCGGGCCAGCGTCCACGCCGTTCTCGCCGCGACCGGGTCACCGGCGGCGTGCCAGGCATCCCCGAGGTGGGTGGTGGCATCCGCTTCGTTGTAGCGGTCACGAAGCTCGCGGAACAGGTCGGCGGCGTGCCGGAAGCACTCGGCGGCCTGGGCCTGTTCACCCAGATGGAGGTAGGCGAAGCCCACGCTGTCCCAGGTGTGGGCGGCGCCGTGCCGGTTCCCCGTCCGCAGGTGCACGTCGAGGGCCTGTTCGCAGTGCACGAGGGCCTGACCGTAGTCGCCCAGCTGGGCGAAGTCCCAGCCGACGGCGTTGAGCGCGTCGGCCTCACCGCGGAGATGGCCGGCGGCCCGGTAGAGCGCCAGAGCCTGCTGGTCGTGCCCGACGGCGAGGTCGTGCCGTCCCTGCCGCTCCCACACCACGCCGAGCTGAAGGTGGGTGCGGGCCCGGCCGGCCAGATCTCCCCCCTCGGCGTACAGCTCGAGGGCGCGGTCGTAGTCGGCGTGGGCTTCGGCGTACCGGCCGAGCAGTGCCTGGGCATGAGCGTGATTACGGTACGCGTGAGCCTGCGCCACCAGATGCCCGAGCCGGGCGGCGATGTCGCGGGCCGTCCGCCACGTGACCATGAGATCGTGCCAGTGCCCTGGCGCGTCAGGAAGGTGTCCAGGCACCAGGCCAACTGCCAGGCGCGGCGGTCGAACCCGGGGCCGCCGAACCGGTGCACGATGGCGAGCATCACGGGATACTCAGCCGTCAGCCGTCAGCCACGCCATCGCCGCTTCGATGTCCGCCGGTTGTTCGGCGTTCGTGCCCGCCGAGGCCGGGTCGAGCCGAAGCGGGATGGCGTCCTGGTGCGGGCGCAGAAGCCGGGCGACGGTGTGCGCGCTGTGGGTGTAGTAATCCATCAACCGGGTCACATCGGTGTGCACTGCCGGGTCACCGTTCGTGGTGTCCGTGAAGTCGGCGGCGTACGCCCGCAGAAAATCGTGGCTCATGTACCGGCCGGGCCCGTGCTGAACGACCAGGTTGATGCGGACCAGTTCCTCCAGCGACTGCCGCACCTGGCGGATCGGCCGACCGGCCAGGCTGGCGGCGGCAGCGGTGGAGATGTCCGGCACGGCATGCTGGCCCAGGAGCTGGAAAAGGCGCGCGGCGGGCGGACTCAGCGCGGTGTAGGACCACGAGAAGACCGCACGGACCGCGCTGACGGCATCGCCGCCGTTCAGCGCCTCCAGACGGCTGGTGGCATCGCCCAGCTCGGCGGCGATGCCGTCGAGCGGGGAACCGCTGTGGCCAGCGCGGGCGGCAGCGATACCCAGCGCGAGCGTCAACCGCGCGCAGGCGGTGATGATCCGCTCGGTCGCGCCGGGTTCGGCTCCGGTCCGGTCGGCGCCCAGCCGGCGGGTCAGCAGGGCTCGCGCCTCGTCCTGGGTGAACAGATCGAGGACCAGCGGATGGGCCTCGTCGACGGCCAGCAGCGGAATCAGCTGGTTCCGGCTGGTGATCACCACCGCAGCGGTAGCACTACCGGGAAGCAACGGCCTGACCTGTTCGGCATCGCGCGCGTTGTCCAGCACGATCAGGATCCGCCGACCGGCGAGCCTGTTGCGATAGAGCGCGGCCTGGGCGTCGAGGGTGGACGGAATCTGCTCGGGCGCGACGGCCAGAGCTTCGAGAAATAACGATTATGCGTCTTGATGCGCCGGATTTGAACTTGATTTGCGCCGCCTGAAGTTGGTGTATTCCATTATGCGACACAGTGCAATCGAGTTGGGTCGATACGGAATCACCTTGTTCGTCATCTGGAATCCGATTCGGTGGTAGAAATTCAACGCTCGGACGTTGCTTTCGTGGACTCCGAGCGTCAGCCGCGAGACATCGATGTGCTGTTCCGCAAAACGTATCGCCGCCTCGACGAGATGGGCACCGAGGCCGGTCGGCCCTCGGTGTTCCGCGCGGAGATAGACGGCGTGGATGTGCGCATGATCGGGTACCTCCGCCAAGGGTTCGACGCTCGCTGATCCCACCCAGTCGTCGTTCTCACCACATGCGACGAAGGTCGCACCCTGATCTGAGGTTGCCTCCACGGCCGCCTGCTCCTGCCAGAAGATCTCGGTGCGGCTGGCCAAGTCTGTATACGAGCAACTGAAGGCCGTGGGAGTGTCACGCACAGCCTCGAGCCTGATCGCACGCAGCTTCCGCCACTCGCCGGGGGTCATCCGGCGTATCACGTAGGTCATCGGCGGTTCACCGATCTGGAATCGGCGGGCGGCTGCGATGAGTCCACTCCTGGCGTCGGCGGGAGTGTCACCGGTATCGGTCGAGTTCTGAGCTGGTACGAGACCGCGCAGGCGGTAAGCGCCAGCCCGTAGCCAGCGAAGGATATCGGCTGGGCCACGCCGATATAGCCAAGCGCATCGAGACCGGTGCGGCCGTGCCACTGCAGCACACCGCCCACCAGGAAAATGACGTAGACCCCGGCGCCCAGCCCATACAGCACGAACGTGGGGGCGATCAGCCAGACTGGGACGATCGGCAGGAAGCGGGGCACCCGCCGGCCGGCCAGCAGTACCGTCCAGCGGGGGAACACCATGCCCCACGGCCGGACCAGCCCGAGCAGCAGAAACACGGCCAGACCGAGACCGGCGCACAGCGCTACAGCCATGGTGGGACTCGGGCGGAAGCCATCGGGCTCAAGGCCGGGCACCCCAAGTGCGGAGAGCAGGTGCACGCTCCCGTACGGCAGCCACGCCAGACAGCCGGCGTAGGCGATCCAGCGGATCCGTGCCGGGGCAGCGTGCGCAGGCGGCCGGACGCCGCCGGTACGCCGTCGCACGGTGGCCGCGGCCAAGAGCGCGCCGGCGGCCGTCAGCCCGAGGCGCTCCAGGAACGCGGTCCAGGCCGGATCGCCGTGCCGGTCGGTGACCGTGCCAGTGAGCGTAAGTTCGACCAGGTTGAGCAGCAGCCAGCAGCTGCCCGCGAGAAGCACCACAGCGACAGCCAAGATCGCCCGCCGGCGGCGGGTGAGCACCACGGCGCTCGCCAGCAGCAACACCACGGCAGCGGGCCGCGCTGCGTGCGGAAATCCGGCGAACTCGTCGTGGCCGGCGAACGCGCCGATACCGGTGCCAATGCCAAACACGAAGGTGAAGGCGGTGGCCGCCCTCGCAGCCCAGACCGTCGATCGCCTGGTGGCAGTCTCCGTGCCCAGGCCTGTGCCCCCGCTGAGCCATCCGGACCGTCGCCGCAGCCAGGACAAATCACCATTGTTTGAAACGCGTTTCGCCATGCCTTCTCCCCCGGAAGATCGATGCCACCCAGGTATGCGAATTCTGCTCGGCAGAACACTGAGACGGGCTTGATCAGTCGGCGCGTTCCGTCCGGTCAGCCACCGTCACGCATCACCATGGTCGAGCTCTATGTTCGACTGCTCGCGGCGTACTTAGCTCCCTCCGTAGAGGGAGATCACTCCCTCCGCCGAGGGGTCACTCAGGACTGGACTCGTATCTGATATGCGTCACAGTGATACCGGACGTGGCGCTTCAACGCTGTCGGCGTCGTCGTTGGTAGGCGTAGGTGACGACGGCGAGGAGCGGTCCCCACAGCAGCAGAGGGAGGTAGCAGATGTAGAAAACTGTGGCCGACCCGACGCCTTGCTGGGTAGGGAAGTCCGAGCGAGCCGGTGTGCCTCCTACCGTGACTCCCCGGAAGATGGCGACGAAGGCGGTCGTCCACAGTACTGTCAATACCGTGGCGGCAGCTGTCGCGGGAATGATGACGACCAGCGGGGGCACGCTCCGGCCACGGAGCCAGGGAACCCAGCGCGGGAATCGTTCTCCCCACGGGGCGACCAGGCCGACGGCGGTGAAAGCCACCAGCTCAGCCACGATGGACAGGCAGACGACGTACACCTTCACACCGGGTCCACTGCCGTGGAGGAAGGTGGCCGGGAGCCGCCAGAGACTCGACGGCAGAACGACGAAAGGCACCGCGTACGCGGCGATGCGCGCCCAGCGAGGAACCCCGGCCACCGGGGTGTGCGCGGTCCGCCACGTAGCCTGCAACTGCCCTGCTCGAGACGGCGGTGGGGCAGCGATGCCGTCCGATGAATGTTTGTCGGTCATGCCGATGACCTTAGGAACGGACTGTTCGGGTCACCTCCCTCTGGCGAGGGAGATAGCCGCCTCTAGCGAGGGAGGTGGCCGCCCGCAGCCCGGGATACCGTCAGTCGTCGTGAGGTGCCCTGTCATAGGGGTCGTGCGGATGGGCCGACCCGGCCCCGGACGAGGAGCAGATTGTGCCCACAGCGAAAAACGGCGACATCAGCATCGCGTACGAGACCTTCGGCCCGCCGGAAGGCATGCCGCTGCTGCTCGTCGGCGCCACCGAGACGCAGATGCTGATGTTCCCCGAGAGGTTGTGTCACGCGTTCGTGGAAGCCGGTTTCCAGGTCACCCGCTTCGACCACCGCGACGCCGGCCTGTCGACACACGTGGACGGCGTCCGAGCGCCCGGACCGCTCAAGGCGGCACTTCGCCCGTCAACCGCGCCCTACCAACTGACCGACATGGCGGCCGACGCCATCGCGATCCTCGATCACCTCGGCCGGCCGTCCGCCCATATCGCCGGATCCTCCATGGGCGGCATGATCGCCCAAACCATGGCGATCACCCACCCGGCCCGCATCCGCAGCCTCACCTCAATCTCGTCCACCCCGTCGATCCGCATCGGCGCCCGACCACCTCGCAGAGTCCTGCGGGCGATGAAGGACAACCTGTCGGCACCAGTCACCGACGCCGACCAAGCCGCGCGTCGTGAGGTGGCGATCTACCAGCTGATGGGCTCGCCCGGCTTCCCGCTCGACGAGGACCTCATCGCAGACATCGGCCGGCAATCGTACGAACGCCGACCCAGCGACCCGGAAAGCGGCCGCCGGCAACGCGCCGCGGTCGCCGCCTCACGAGACCTCCGCCCGGCTTTGGCCACTCTGCGCACACCGGCGCTCGTCATCCACGGCGAGGACGACATCATGATGCATCCCAAGGCCGGCCGCGCCACCGCGGCGGCCATCCCCGGCGCGCGCCTGATCTCGTATCCCGGCATGGGCCACGACCTGCCCCCGGAACTGTGGCCGCAAGTCGTGGGCGAGATTAGTCACCTGGCAAGCCGAACCTAGGGCACTACTCCGCACGACAGAGTGATGGGCATCGCGCACTGGGCGGTGAGTGCCTGCTATGTTCCGTTGCTGTTGTGGGGGTCCTTCGCTCGCAGTACGACGGGCGGGCGCGCTGGAGCGACCCGGCCAGCTTCCCGCTCTCCCGGCGGACTTCACCGGTCGTAGGGCTGAACTAGCAGCCATCGCATCAGCTCTGACGACGACACTCACTATTCCGGCGGTGCCGGTAAACATCATCACCGGACCCACGGGAAGCGGCAAAACGACGCTAGCGACCCGCGCGGCGCACGAGGTCGCGGCAGAGTTCTCGACGGCCAAATGTTTACTCGACTGCGGCGTCGCGACGGGGCGCCGATCACTGCGACGGAGGTGCTCGGCCGGTTGCTCACCTCGCTCGGTACCGACCCGGCCACCATGCCTGCCGAGGCTGAGGATCGGGCCGATCGGTTCCGGACGCTCACGACCGGGCGGCGCCTACTGCTCGTCCTCTACGACGCCGCCGACGAAGCGCAGCTCGAGGTGTTGTTGGCTGGCTCACCCACCTGCTCGGTGCTGGCGACCTCCCGCTCCCGCCTGACCGGGTTAGCCGACGTCGTCCGTACCGAAGTAGGAGCACTGCCGGTACAAGCAGCCGTCGAACTGTTGAGTGTCGTCGTCGGTAGGCAGCGAGTCCGCGCCGAACCGAATGCGGCGCTACGCATCATCGCCGCCTGTGACCGGCTTCCACTGGGCGTACGCCTGGCCGGTGCCAGGCTCGCCGCCCAACCGGACTAGACCGTCACCGCCTTCGCCGACAGACTCGCGGACGAGGACATCGGCTCGATCAGCTTACGGCGGGAACCACCAGTGTACGGGCTAGCCTTGAGCGATCGCTGTGCACGCTGACACCGGCTGCCTTGTATGGTTACAAAAGCTCAGCGCCTTGGAACCGGCGCCCATCGCGGCGGAGGCTGTGGAAACGATACTCGGCCTGCCCCAGATCCAGGCGTCGACGATCGTCGACGAATTAATCGACGTTCATGTTCTTGTAGTCAATAGCCGCTCGTCGATCTATCGGTCACACTGGTGAGGTTCTCCCCGAGCCACACCGCCGCCCGTCACCAACCGTTCCCGCTCGACGCACCCGACCGCACCTTATCTGCGACAAATGAGTTCACCCTGACCGCCATGTTGAGTACTGCCACAGTTTGAGGCCTACGTCCTTGCGATGACGGTCCGCGGCTGTCGCGCGATTCGGATTCGCCGTGCGATTGCGTGATATCGCGTGCGCTGTCAGATAGCGGCCTCGAAGTGCTGGTAGTCCTTAAGCGACGTCCAGTCCCCACCCCAGGCGAAACCGTGCATCGCGAAGGCCCGCCATACCCGGTCCCCGTGCCTGATCATGCCAGGCCGGACGTAGGCACGGTTCGTGAACGCTTTCCCGGCCGGCGGCTGCACGACCGTGCCCTTGACGTACGGATTTTCCAGCGTGTTGACGTCGATGGCCTTGCCGTACGAGTGCACCGAGAAACCGCTCGTCGACCCGGTTTTCGGGCGACAGTTGAACGCGGAGGTGTTGTCGGCGGCCATCGACGCGTTGTCGTCGGCGCCGAAGTGATCCACGGGAAGCATCGTCCGGACCGGGAAACGCATCGAGTACAGCGTGTGGAAAATATCCACCACGCTGCGCGCCACCTCCTTGTGGACGATCAACACACCTTGGTGGCGGACACCGTCGAAGCCCCAGTGTGTCAGCTTCACCCGGCGCAGATCCGAGATCTTCACAGGGCAGCCTCGGTGCCACGAGACGCCCATCATCGCCCTCGCCTCGGCAACGTCGATGGATTTAATCGAGGCCCGGTAGCCATCACCAGCCGCGGCCGGGGCGACAACACCCACCGCGCCGAGAACTGCGCTGGTCACGGCCGACATAATCGAGACAAAGAAGGAAGCACGCACGACCAGATACTGTCAGCCCTCACCAGAGTCGACCTCGTTGATGACCGCATCGGCCTCCTCGGGGAGATCTGAAGTCACCCGGCCGAGGTACCGTACATCGCGCGGTGGATGCGGCAAATCCGTGCACCCGCGCAGGCTCTCACCGCTGGTGGTCCGCTGAATCCGGATCGGCAGCCGGTGGCCGGCAAGACCAGGCCCGGACAACGTGTCGCTGGTCAGGACTTCGGCGATGACGCATAGTGGCAGGCAAGGTCGACGGCAAGGGCACCCAGGTGGGCCCTGGCTTCGGGGGGGCCGTGCACGGTGACGGCGCTCCCGAACGGCAGCAATGCTCGCACGTCCTCCAGATGCTGGAAGCGAATCGTTACCTCGTGGCCGCTGGCGGACTCTTCGCGGCCATCCCGGACGAGTCGGGCGCCGAAAATCCGTTGCGCTCGCTCGATCTGAGTTTGGTCGATGGTGGCGCTGACCTCTATCGCGTGATTGTCTGCCCACTGATCAATGAGCGCTGCGGCGACGGTGGCCAGGGTCTGGTCCTCGCGGATCCGTCGCGGCCGGTGCATTTCCTTCCACGTCGTGATCCGTTCGAGCCGGTACATCCGTGGCACTCGGGCACAGTCGGCGACGAGATACCAAGTACCGGCCTTGGCCAGCAGCCCATAGGGATCCACGACCAAGTCGCGCGGGCATGACTCGCGTGGGCTCGCATACTCGATTCGTAGCCGGCGACCTCGCCGTACTGAGCCGATCAGCGAAGCTGGTGTCGCGCCGGAAGCTCGCCCCTGATGCCAGGGACGGCTGTCCACGTGTACGACGTCGGTGAGCGGCAAGAGATCCTGAACCCGACGTGACCGTGTGGAGGCGATCTTCGCGAGCGCGCGCCGGCTTTCAACCGAGGCGTTGAGATCCTCCCGTTGCTTGTCATCCAGTCCGATGAGCGCAAGGTGGTCACGCTCGCCGGGTGTGAGGCGCGTGAGGTCGAGCCCAGACCCAGGCAGCATGGTCACGCCGCCGAGACGACCCCGGTGCACGTACACCGGAAGACCGGCGTCGCGGAGCCAGTTCAGGTCCCGGGTGACGGTTCGCAAGGACACCCCCAGCGCCGAGGCAAGTTCCTGCGTGGTCGCGCCATCCCTCGGTTCGAGCAGCAGCATCAAAGCGAAGAAGCGATCCGGGGTCACCCAACCAAGCTTTCCAGAAAATTGCGACACGATGCGGCGCATATCGCGGCAAGGCTCATGGACGTATCCGCCACCTGCGAGAAGGAACAACAATGACCGCTTCCGTCGTGTCCATCGTCTATGTCAACGACGCTCCCGCCGCGGCTCGCTTCTACAACGACCTCCTCGGCCTGAGCCCCACGCTCGAGACTCCGGAATACATCACCTTCAACCTGGGGTCAGGCGCCGAGCTGGCTTTATGGTCCGGCCAGTTCGAGGGTCTGTCGCCAGAGGTCCCGCGTACCAGTGAGGTTTGCCTGGCCATCAGCGGTGGACGACCCGACCAGATCAACGCGATCTTCAAGCAGTGGCAGTCCAAGGGCGTCACGATCCTGCATAAGCCGCACGATGAGGGGTTCGGGCTAACCTTCCTCGCAGCCGATCCTGACGGGAACCGAATCCGTGTCGCGCCGAAGGACTGAAGGCCACGCTGCGGCAGGCGCGCACGCCAGGTGTCGCGCCTGCCGTCGTCCGCCTTCGAGGAGAAGGCGAGCACCCCATGGGAACCGGACTGCTCGATCGGCGGGCTGCCCCAGCAACGCCGTCGTCCACTGCTGATGCGAAGAGGAGCTCACCATCCGTTTCGAACCAGCGCCTCGAACGATCGGCTTCGCTCCGTTCGCCCCGACGTGAAGGCACTACTTTCGGCAGATCCGGATGCAGCACCCCGCCCACGCGGTAACTAGTCGTAGTCGTTCGCGCCTCGCTGCCTGCCCGCGCAGACGCACCGGCGTCGATGGTTGCGGTGTACTTGGTGACGTACAGGCTCAGCAATGCAAAGGCGTACGCCGACACCTGCCGTCTCGGTCACCCGTCGGCTGCGTGTCCAGACGAGATTGACCTCCCGATCGTTACCGACCCACGGGAAGCGGCGGAAATTCGTTCATTCTGTTCACTAATCCGGAACCGGCGCCGACCAAGCGGGATGACCGAGGGACCTCGGGGAACGCGGCGCCGTCCTTGACACGGTCGGATCAAGCGGCCCAATCTCCTGGAAGAGAGCGCTCTCCTCCCCCATTTCCCGCCTTCCCGTCGGAGCACCCATGACATCCCCTCGCCGAGGGCTGCTCGCCCTTGCCCTCACCGCGCTGCTCGGCGCTCTCGGACTGACCGTCTCCCCACCCGCGAACGCCGCCGGCACCCTTCTGTCGCAGAACAGAACAGTCACCGCGTCGTCGGTCGAAAGCTCGGCCGCGCCGGCCGTCGACGGAAACACCGGCACCCGGTGGTCGAGCGCCTTCGCCGCGTCCCAGTGGTTCCAGGTCGACCTCGGCGCCCCGGCCGAACTCGACCACATCGCCATCACCTGGGAGGCGGCGTACGCCAAAGCCTTCACCATTCAGCTCTCCACCGACGGCGCCAACTACCGTCCGCGTACGCAACCACGACCGGCGCCGGCGCCGGCGGTCAGCAGAGCATCCCGGTCACCGGCACCGCCCGCTACGTGAAAATTTGCTGACGACGCGAGCGCTTCCCGCGTACGGGTAATCGTTCTGGGAATTCCAGGTCTTCGGTGGCGGCTCGTCGGCCGGTGGGACCGGCATCGGAGCCCTCGCTCTGATCAACAACGTCACCCACCAGCCGATCCTGGGTCTGAGCCCGCTGGTCGACGGCTCGATGGTCGACCTCACCGACCTGGCCAACCGCAACCTGAGCCTGCAAGCCACCCTGGGAGTGCCGCCAGCGTCACGTTCCAGCTCGCCGGGGCCAAAGGCACAACCCTTTCCCGTACGGAGAACACGGCGCCGTACTTTCTCTGCAACGACTACGTGGATTGCCCGCTGCTGGCGACCCCGGACACCTACACGCTCACGGTCCAGGCCCACGCGGCTCCCGACGCCGGCGGCGCGGAGATCGGAGCGGCGACCACGATCCGCTTCACCGTATCGGCCACCGCGGTGCCCGCACCCTCCTTGATGTGCTCTACATCGGCAACAGCCTGATCGGGACCGCCACCGGCGCGACCGGCCAGGACACCCCGATCCTGGTGCGGACCCTGGCCTCGGCCGCGGGCCGGACCGTGCGCACCACCGAGGTGATCCACTTCGGGAACACACTGCAACAGACGTACGACGGCGGCGAGGTCACCCCGGCCCTGAGCGGCGCCACCAAGTACGACTACATCGTGCTCCAGGAGTACAGCACGCTGGTCGCCACCAACCCGTCCGCGGCCCGGGCGACCTTACTCAATACGTACGCGCCGACCTTCACCAGCACCCTCAAAACCGGCGGCAAGGTGGTGCTGTTCAAGAACTGGGCCCTGCGCGACCCGGCGCCGTTCGCGTCCCGGGCGGCCGCCGTCACGGCCATCAACACCAACTACGCCGCCCTGTCAGCCGCTCTGGCAACGCCGAACGTGGTCGCCCCGATCAGCGACGAATTCGAGAACGTGATCGCCACCAAGGGCCCGTCGTACCTGATCGTCGCGGACGGCAAGCACCCGAACGACACCGCGATCTACCTGGACGCGGTGACCCTGTACGGCATCCTGTTCCATGACTCCCCGCGTGCGCTGAGCGATCAGTACCTCAGTGCCGCCACGGCCGCGTCGATGCGGGAGGTGGCTGCCACCCAGATCGGCTACTGAGGCCGCACAGACATCGACGGAGGCGGCCGGCGTGTCGAACCATCGCCGGCCGCCTCCGTCGAGACAGACAGGCGGGTCTTCCTCTCCGCGAACAGTGGGGGGACTCGACCTCGTCGGGGTCTGCTCCGTCCGGGGCTCACCGGAGGGAACGCGTGCGCAGCATGCGGCTGCGCGCGTCCGCGCGCAGCCGCACCTGATTGCGTACCACCGATGCGGAGTTCGCGGCCGCGGCCACGGCTCTGGCCGGGAAGTCCGCCTCCGCACCGAACACCGGGAAGAGAGCTTGGCTGTAGGCCATGGCCGGAATCATTCCGCCATCGCCCAGTGCGCGAAGCAGCTCTAGGAACCTTCCGCCGCCGGTGTCCAAGCCTCCCTCAGCAAGACGGCCCCGCAGTTCACAGCACGCTGATACCCGGCGCGCGACCGGCCGTCCGGTACGCCGACGCTCCGGACTTCATGGAACGTCGCGATCACCACGCCGGGACGATGCTGGTTGGCGCCGGTGTTGCAGTCGTAGATGGCGACCTGGGTGTTGTTGGCGGTGGTGGCGCCGGGGTGCCGGGCTGCGGGTCGGTGCCGGTGAGTCCCCATGCGTGCCGCAGCAGGCCGGCGTCGTCGTAGTTGAGCCCGGTGTCCATCGGGGCGCCGAACTCGTCAATGACGGTGCGGTCGGCGCAAGTGCAGACGGCGCAGGTGGTTCACCCATCCGTCGTACATCTTGGCGCTGCTGAAGAACGTGTAGTGGTGCAGGGACAAGTAGGTCCCGTCGAAGCGGCTGTCCGCGCACATCGTCTTGATGTCCTGGTTGAGGCCGGAGCCGCTGATGAACACGCGGTTGCGCGGCACCGAGGGCCGGGCGGCGAGCCAAGCGGCAGCCACTTTCTTCCACTCGGCCGCGCTGTAACCGGCCGGCTCGTTCATCGGCTCGAAGTGGACAGCGGGTCGGCGCCGTACTTGGCCACGACGGTGTCCCACATGGCGTTGTAGGCGGCGGTGTCGGTGCTCCAGCCGCCGGAGGACGCCCGGCCGTCGTCCCAGAACGAAAGGATGACCTTCATCCCGCGGGCGGTGGCCGAGTCCAGGACGCCGGTGAAGGAGTTCCACCACGCGGTGCCGACGGAGGAGGTGTTGACCGGTAGCCGCACGGTGTTCGCGCCGAGATTGCTTTCGAAGCCGGCGAGCACGGCATCCGCCTTGGCCCGTCCGACGGAGTAGCTGTCGCCGCTGATCAGCCCGTACAGAATCAGGGGTTCGCCGGTGAAATCGTCGCCGGCTCGGGCCCAGTTGACGCCCCGGAACTGGTTGGTGGCAGCCGATGCGTCCGGCGGGCCGGCCACCAGCACCAGCACCAGCACCAGCACCAGCACCAGCACCAGCACCAGCACCAGCACCAGCACCAGCGGAACAGACACAAGGTCAGCTCCACCCACCCAGGTAGCCGGCGAGGCCCGGGTCGGCGCCGAGGGCGGGAAGCTCGACATCGACCTGCTCGGTGTCGAAGACCTCCGTGCCCCAGGCCGCACGGCGGGCCCGGGCCCGCGCGGAGTCGACGCGGATCGGACCGATGCACACCGTCCCGACGGTGCCGGCTCCCACTGTCTCGGTCGCATGCCGGAGCTCCTTGGCCACTCCGTCAACGCGCACGGCGTGCGGCACGTCGATCAGGACCCGGGACAGTGGCGCCGGGCCCGCCGGCGTCACCCTCTGTTCCGCGGCGAACAGCTCCGCGAACTCGTCCGGCACCATCACCGAGGCTTCGGGCAGAACCGCGAGCAGTGAGTCGACGCAGACGTAGGCCGCCGCCGGCGAGGGGGCCCCGGCGAGGCGGATCAGCACGTCCGTGGCCGCGCCCCGCACGGCCCGACCGCGCGATCCGGCCACCGGGATGTAGTTGGTCAGCAGCAACGTCTCGGCGTCCTTGCGTGCCCGGCGGTCGGGGTCGTCGAGGTCACGACCGGCCCAGTCGGGCCCGTCGTGCCAGGCCACAGCGTCGGGGACATGCGCGAGGACCGCCCCGGAGAGCCACGCGCGGTACACCCACTCCCAGTCCTCGCCGCCGTAGACGCGGAACTGCTCGTCGAACCCGCCGACGCGCTCGAAGAACCAGCGCGAGCACGCCATCGCGGCGCCGATGACGTACCGGTACGACCGGTCGTCGGCATCGAGCAGGTTGCGCGAGCTCCGGTACGCGTCGAGCAGCCACTGCGGCTCGGGCAGTTCGGCCGCCGGGCCGGCCTGCTCCACCGGGGCGTCGGGTGGCGTTCCGCCGAAGCGGGCGTGCTTGCGCCGGCCGGCCACCACCGCCTCGGGCGCGAGCGCCGGCAGCCGGGACATACGGGTGAGGTAGTCCGGCTCCGGGGTCGTGTCGGCGTCCAGGAAGCAGATCACCTCTCCGGTGGCGTGTGACGCGCCGAGGTTGCGGGCCGCAGCCGCGCGGAACCCCTCGTCGGCCTGGCGTAGCAGCCGGACGCCGTCCGGGACGCGGGGCGGCTCGGGCGATCCGTCGTCGACCACGATGATTTCCGTGCGGTTGGCGGGGTGGGTCTGCCGGCGCAACGCGGTCAGAGTCCGGTCGAGCTCGGACTGCTGCTGATAGTGCACGACAACGACCGACACGCCGGGTGGCTGCTCGGGTTCAAGCCCGTCGAGGAGGTCCCACCGGTTGCCGGGGACGGACCGTCCGTTCACCATGCGATTGCTCCCGTCCACCAGCGCAGGTAGGCCCCGGCGGTGTCGTCCAGGTGGGGGCGGGTGACCGCGTCGGCCGCCAGCCAGGTTGACGTGGGGTCGGCCAGCGCGCCCGCCACCGCCTCGGCGAGCCGGTCGGCCGCGACGAGGTGAACGGTGCCCGGCCGCAGCGCGGCCATCTCCCGGGTGTAGCGGCTCTCGACGACCAGCGGGCGGCGGCCGGCGGCGATCCAGGTGGCCAGCGAACCGGAGGCGGAGAAGTGCCGGTGCGCCACGACCGGCACGGTGACCGCCCGGCACCGCGTCATCAGATCGGCCTCCGGCACGAACCCGCTGACCTCGACCGTCACCCCCCGCTGCCCGGCCGCGGCGGTGAAGTCCAACAGGTCCGCCTCGTGGCCGGCCGACGGTCCCCCGAGCACCGTCAGACGAGCCGGCCGGACAGTCGAGCGGGCGAGCGCGTCGACGACCTCGGCGTGTCCCTTGCCGGGGTAGAAGAAGCCGAGCACGGCAACGTCGGGCGGACCCGACTGCGGCGCTGCTCCGGCCGGGGCCGGTGTGACGGGCAGGGGCACGACGCCGAGCGCCCGGGGCACGATGCCGGCCTCGGCCAGGTGCGCCGCCTCATGCCGGCTGTTGACCACCACACCTCGAGCGACCGCGGCCACCCGGGCGTAACAGTCGGTGCGGCGCGGCCGGTTGCGCGGGCCGTCCGACTCCTGCGGGACGTCGTGCAGCGTGACGGTGAGCGCGGTACGCGTGGCGACACGTTCCACGACGATGGCGGCCTCCTCCGGCGAACCGGCCCACAGCCGATCGGTGAAGTGCAGGTGGGCCCGCTCCGGCGGACGGTCACCGAGCAGGACGTACAGCAGCCCACCAGCCGCCATGGTGGGTGTTCCGCTCATCGTCAAGGTCGCCTGCCCCTCCTGCAGGTCATGACGCCAGTTCAAGGGGGGCTTCATCAATGGCGGGCATAGTGTCGTCTCCTCCGCTGGGCACCCGTGCGGAGTCACAAGCTGACGACCTGTTGAGCCGATCCCTTGGCCAGAACCAGTCGTCTCCGAGACCCAGCGGATGCCCTCGATGACCCGCAACAAACCCGCAGGCCTCACTGCCTCGTTTTCCTACCGTGCTCGCCGGCCTCGCCTCGTCCGCACAGGCGCAGGACGACCTCAGACGTCAGCGAGCTGGATCGGCGATCATTGACTCGGTCGGCTGCGACCACCGCCCATGTCGCCATCGGCAGCCGGCGAACCCTACTACTACGAGGCGTCCTTTACGCCGGTCCGCCGGCTGACCAGCCGTCGATGGCGCCTCCGGTGGCGGTCATACTGGGCGGCGCTGCGTAGCCGTGCTAGTGAGCCGCATGCTCAACCGGGCGGATCTCGATGCCGTACGTCCCTGCGAGGTACACCGTTGCCGTCAGTAACGCCATGGATTCAGCCGGATGACGCCGGTTCGACCGGTCCGGCTGGGGTGGCGTAAACAACGATGTTGTCGCGATAGTGGTCCGCATCGGGCCGCCGAAGCCGTACAGCGGGGCGGCGCTGGTGTGGGTGCTGCCGTCGCCGGTGGCGACCCCGCCGACCGGGATGGAGCCAACGACCGTGCCGGAGACCATGCCGCAGTCCACCGGTTCGGTGGCCTTTCCGGGATGCCTTTAAATCCGGTCAAGATGTCGGCAACGGAGAGGTTTCCTCCTTTCTTGCAGTCCCTATGAGCGCTGTGATCGATCAGTGCGAGGGTGCCGTCGCAACCTGGGCAGGCAGGCCGACGGCCAATACCGCGACGTCGTCGCGGTATGTGCCACCAGCTGTCATCAGGGCGTCGGCGACGACGTCCGGAGGGCCGGGCAAAGCATCGATCAGGCGGTTGCGCAGGTCGGCGATACCGTCGTCAATTGATTGCCCCCTGGTTTCGATCAGCCCGTCGGTGTAGAGCAGCATGGTCGAGCCGGCGGGCAGGCCCATGGTGTGATTGCGGCGTGACGCGTGGCGGACAGCGCCGATCAGTGGGTCGCCGACGGGCAGGACGGTGGTCGTGCCGTCCGGGTAGGCGATGACCGGTGGCGGGTGACCGGCATTCGACCAGGTTAGCCTGTGACCGCCGCCGGGGTGGGTGTCGAGGTAGGCGACGATCAAAGATGCCAGGCCGGACGTCCCGAGGGTGCGGCTGGTGAGCTCGAGCCGGCGTAGTACAGCCGAGGGTTGTTCCTGGCGGTCCACGAGCAGGGTGCGCAGCATGCCCCGGAGCTGGCTCATCGCGGCGGCTGCCTGAATGTTGTGGCCGGTGGCGTCGCCGATCACCAGGGCTACGCGGTTTCTGTCGACGACGATCGCGTCGTACCAGTCCCCGCCGACGTGGTCGGCATGCTGAGCCGGCCGGTAACGGGCAGCCATCTGTACATGATCGTACTTCGGGAGTTCGGTGAGCAGAGCCAATTGCAATGTGGCGGCGGCGGTGCGCCGGTCGTCCAGGATAGCCGCGCGCCGCAGGGCATGGCCGAGGTCTCCGGCCAGCGCGGTCAGCAACGCTCGTTCGTCGTCGCTGAGCGTCCGGGGCCGGTTCCAGGTAAGTAGCAGCGCGGTGCGGGAGCGGCCACCGGTCTCCGGAAGCGGCACGGCGGCCGCGGCCTGCCAGCCGGCGGCGAATACGTCGGCACGGCCAGGGCTTCCCGACACGGCGGGGAGTTCGACGAGTTCGCCGGTCTTGAGAGCGTGGTGGGCGATAACCGTGGCGGGCTCTGGCCCGGTACCGGCGATCGGGACCAGGCTCACCCGGCTGGCTCCGGTGACCTCGGTCAGGAGGCTGGTGACGGCTGTGACGGCGTCGTCCGTGGTGACCGCGGCGCTGAGCATGGTGCTGGCGCGTAGCAGCAGCCGGCCGCGTTCGGCGGCGGCCCGGGCGGCTCGCTCGTCGCGGCGGGCATGCACGGTTTCGATCCGCAGCCGCAGGCTTTCCGAACAGGCGGCGGCGAGCGCCGTCAATAGTTCCAGCTCGGCTGCTGCCCATTGCCGCGGCTGGGTGTCGATGGCGCACAGCGAGCCCAGCACGTTGCCGTCGGTGTCGGTCAGCGGCATCCCGGCGTAGGCGATGACCCCCAGCTCATCGATGGCGAGGTTGTCTTTCACTCGTGAGTCGGTGCGGGCGTCGCTGATGACCAACGGGCGAGCGTCGGTGACGACGTGCTGGCAGAAGGAGTGCGACAGCGGAGTCTGCCGGGTCTGCTGCCACGGCTCGGCCAGCCCTAGCGCACCGGGGAAGATCTGGCGGCCGGGTTCGACCAGCGACACGAGCGCCACCGGCACCCGCACAGCGGCGCGGACCATGGTGGCGAACTGGTCGAACATGACGTCGGCGGCCGCGTCCAGCCCGGTCCGGGCCAGCGCGGTCAACCGCTGTGGTTCGTCGAGCGGCCCGCTCATCGCTGGGCCGGCCGTCGGGCCGTCACGGAAGTTCAGCGGTATCGGCGAAGAATGAGTTGATCTTCTGGACGGCCGTTTCGAAACTGTCCAGGTCCAAGGGCTTGGTGACGAAGGCGCTGGCGTGGTGCCGGTAGCTGGCCAGGATGTCCGGGTGTGCGTCCGAGGTCGTCAGGACCACCACCGGGATCGCCTGCAACTGCGAATCGGACTTCAGCTCCTCCAGCAACTGCAGCCCGCCCATGCGAGGCATGTTCAGATCCAGCAGAATCAAGTCCGGCAGGTCCTTCTGCTGCCCCTCGGACTCCGCGCGGAGCAGGTCGAGGGCTTCGCGCCCATCGTGGGCTCGCTGTGTCTCGGGGGGCACGGCCGCGGCGGCGAGGGCCTCTTCGAT
The DNA here is from genome assembly GCF_026626335.1 of Paractinoplanes pyxinae. Taxonomy (GTDB): domain Bacteria; phylum Actinomycetota; class Actinomycetes; order Mycobacteriales; family Micromonosporaceae; genus Actinoplanes; species Actinoplanes pyxinae. The sequence continues at coordinate 181,742 of NZ_JAPNTZ010000016.1, forward strand.
CATCAAGGTGTCCGCGTCGTCGTCATCGACGACGAAGATCCGCAGCGTACGCGGCTTCGGTGACGCCACTACACCACCCTCCTCGTGCCGGGCGCCTCCGGAACCAGCGATCCTCGGTGCGCGTCTCAATTGTTGCCGACGGGCAAGTATAGGAGAACGGGCAGCTCGTCGACGATCACCATGCGCGCCGCAAGACTGCCGGCCCGCGGCCCGTCCAAGCGCTGCATCGAAGTCGCTTGCCTCCCGCGTTCCCCTTGTTTCTGAACAGTCGAGTCGGCTGGGCGGTTCGACCGACGTCCGGACAGCGACCGATCTCACGCCTCGGCGTGCTTCAGTCGACGCTCAGTCGGCCGATCATCCGGGGCGTCCCGGGTGAGAGGAACCTACTGTGCTGGTGGTCGTACCGCTGCTGCGCCGCAAAGCGCTGCTGCTTCTCGCCGTCGGCCTGGTGATCGTCGATGCGGTGTGGCTGAGTGCCGGGCTGACCCATGCATGGTCTCACCCGCTGCTGGGATGGCTGCCGCTCCCGCTCGCCACACTGCTGGCCGGACACGCCTGCTGGCAGGTAACCCGCCACCGCGAGCTGGACGTCGAAACCCGGCGCTTCTGGCGGTATCTGACCGTAGCCTGCACACTGTTCACCGCCGGTGTCGTCGCCAACACCATCGACGCGGTCGGTCACGGCGCGCCCTCGCAACGAGTCGGACCGGTCTCGCTGGCGTTCTACCTGTCGGTGCTGGGCGTGGTCCTGTGGGCGTTGCTGCAGTTGCCGTCGTGGCAGCGCACCCGCAACGACTGGATCCGGTTCGGCCTTGACCTGATCATGGTTGTGATTACCGTCGCCGCCCTCGTCTGGCACCTGTCTTTGAGAAACCACCACGAGTGGACGACCCAGACCGGTTCTGGCGGGGCCGTGCTGGCCATCACCGTGGTCGGATTCCTGTCGATGGCCACCTTCGTCAAAGTCGCGTTCGCCGGAGCCGGCCGCCTCGACCGCCGTGCGGTTTATACCCTCGCCACCGGCAGCGCGGTCAGCGCCGCGTTCGGTAGCTTCTCACCTTTTCTCATCACCCGACCCTATTTGTCCAGCAGCTTGATCGCCGTGCCGGTCGCGGCCTTGAGCATCCACGTGGCCGCGGTGATCCAGCAGCACGCCGGATCGCGTACCCCACCACCGCGGCGGACTTCCCGACGCGTCAGCATCGTGCCGTATCTGGCCGTCGCGGTCACCGACGCGCTACTACTGCTGAACTCTCGCAGAGATATGACCGAGACCGCGATCATGGAAATCGCTGTCGTCACGCTGACCGGCGTCGTCGTCATCCGGCAGATCATCGCCTTGCGCGACAACAGCCGGCTCCTGAACACCGTCGACGCCCAGCTGTCCGACCTACGCCGCTACCAGGAACGCCTCGAACACCAAGCAACGCACGACAAGCTCACCGAGACCGCCAACCGGGCGCTGCTCGAACAGCACATCGACACGCTGCTCGCCGACGGGCAGCCGTTGCACCTGGCTCTGCTCGACATCGACGACTTCAAGGCCGTCAACGACCGCCTCGGCCACCATGTCGGCGACGCGCTGCTGACGGTCATCAGCCACCGGCTGACCGCCGTTGTCGGCGAACTCGGGCTCGTGGCCCGGCTCGGCGGTGACGAATTCGCCGTCGCCGTGCCGGCCCCGGCAGGCCAGGTCGAAGCTTTGCTCGAGCGGATTCTGACCGCCGTGCGGCAACCGGCGGAGCTCGACGAGCACACCACCGTCCCGGCGATCAGCATCGGCGTCACTGCCAGCCGTACCGGCGACAACCCGTCCGCGCTGCTGCGCCGGGCCGACGTCGCGATGTACACCGCGAAAACGGCGGGCGGTCACCGGTGGCACTGGTTCGACCAGAGCATGGACGACGCCGCCGACGATGCCGCAAGGCTGTCGGCCGACCTGCGCCAGGCATTGCCCAACGGGCAGATCTTCGCGCTGTACCAGCCCATCATCGACCTGACCACCGGCCTCCCCGTCGGCGGTGAGGTCCTCATGCGCTGGCAGCACCCCGAACGCGGACTGATCAGCCCGGACCTGTTCATCCCGCTGGCCGAGCGCACCGGCTGCATCGTCGACCTCGGCTACTGGATCCTCGAGAATGCCTTCCGGCAGACCGCCGTCTGGCAGGACCGCTACGGCGACCACACCCCCGCCAAGATCAGCGTCAATGTGTCCGCCCGGCAACTGTCCGAGCCCGATTTCGTCGACCGCGTGCAGGAGATCCTGCGGCGTACCGGCGCCGATCCGGGCCGGCTCGTCCTCGAGGTCACCGAAACCGCTGTCTTCGCCACCGCTGTCGCTGTGCACCAACTCGAGCGGCTCAAAGCACTGGGAGTCCGCATCGCCCTCGACGACTTCGGCACCGGCCACTCGTCACTGAGCCTGCTGCTCGACTGCCCGGTCGACCTGCTCAAAGTTGACAAGTCGTTCGTCAGCGGCGCCGCCGCCGACCAAGCCGGCGCCCTCATCGTCAAAAACCTCATCGGATTCACCAGCGACTTCGCCATCGAAGCGGTCGCCGAAGGTGTCGAGACACCCGAGCAAGCCGCCCGCCTGCGCCAGTTCGGCTACCAGTACGCACAGGGCTACCTGTACGCACGGCCCATGCCGGCCACGGATTTCGAACACTATTTCACGGCGGCCACCGTCATGACGCCGATCAGATAGTGAGCCACGTTGCTCGGCACCCCCGCGGAGGACATTTACCTGTCCCGTACGTGAGCTCTACCGTCATCAATACCCGCAGCACCATGATCGGGTAATGAGACGTTCACTGCTCCGCACAGGGACGGCGCTCGCGGCGACCGTGCTGCTGCTCGGTGCCTGCTCCGGCACGCCCGGCCAGGCCGCCGCGGAGCGCATCAACGTGGTCATGGTGCTCACCGACGACTTGTCGATGAACCTGGTGCAACACATGCCCAATGTGCGTGCGCTGGCCGCCTACGGCACGACCTTCTCGCAGTACACGGTGACCGATTCGCTGTGCTGCCCGTCGCGGTCATCGATCCTCACCGGCCGCTTCCCGCACAACACCGGGGTCTTCACCAACAGCGGAGACGACGGCGGGTTCACCGTATTCGCCGAGGAGCAGGAGAAGGACACCTTCGCCACCACGCTGCGGTCCCAGGGCTACCGCACGGCGATGATGGGCAAATATCTCAACGGCTATCAGCCCGCCCGCGACGGCGTACGCCCTGGATGGACCGAGTGGGACGTCGCCGGCAACGGCTACGGCCAGTACAACTACGACCTCAACGAGAACGGCACGGTCAAGCACTACGGCAAGACGCCCGCTGACTACCTGACCACCGTGATCGACGGCAAGGCGTCGTCGTTCATCACCGCATCGGCCGCCGCAGGCGATCCGTTCCTGCTCGAGGTCGCCACATTCTCTCCGCACGGGCCCTACACGCCGGCGCCGCAGGACGACGAAGCGTTTCCCGGGCTCACGGCACCACGCGGGCCCTCCTTCGACAAACTTTCCGCCGATGCACCCGCGTGGCTGGCGTCGCGGCCGGCGCTGACCGACCAGCAGAAGACGACAATCGACCGGATCTACCGCAAGCGGGCCCAGTCGGTGCTGTCGATCGACCGCCTGCTCGGCAACCTGCGGCAGACCCTCGAGAAAGCCGGCGTGGCCGACCGCACGCTCGTGGTGTTCAGCTCCGACAACGGCTTCCACCTAGGTGAGCACCGGCTGGCCGCAGGCAAACAAACCGCCTTCGACCATGACGTACACGTGCCGCTGGTGATGGCCGGTCCCGGCGTACGACCCGGCGCTACGGTCGACACGATGGTCCAGAACATCGACCTGCGCCCCACGTTCGAGCAGATCGGCGGGGTGACATCGTCGCCTGACGTCGACGGACGCAGTCTGGTGCCGCTGATGCGGGACGGGCGAGCTGACGGGTGGAAACCGATCGGTCTGGTCGAGCACCATGGCCCGGGCCACGCCACCGACGACCCCGACCGGCAGGACAAGGCCAGCGGCATGCCACCGACCTACAGCGCCCTGCGGGCACTCGGCTTCACCTACGTCGAGTACCAGAACGGCGACAAGGAGTATTACGACCGCGCCACCGATCCGGACGAGCTGGCCAACACGGCCGGGGCACTGCCCGCGGACCGGGCCGCTTCGCTGCACGCCACGCTCGAACGGCTGCGGGCATGCAAGGGGGCGGCGGCTTGTAACTAGACCCGACTCTGCTCGCGGCGGCCGAGTTCGAGTGCTCGCGCATGTCGCCGGCAACAAACACCTACTCGAGGCGCTCTATTGCAAGCCTTCGCCGCTCTCTCACGCCCCCCCGGCGCCCGCGCCTACTACGACACCCACCGCGAGCGCGGCCACCCATCACCAAGCCCTCCGCGCCCTGGCCAACCGCCTCGTCGGCACCCTCTATGGCTGCCTACGCCACCCACGACCTACGGCGAAGCCGCAGCGTGGCCAGCCACCGTGAAACAACCAATGGCCAACGCAGCTTGACTTCTGAGGCACGTGGGATGTCCAGGTCAGCCGCATTCGGGCGTGCCGGAGCTCGTGATGATCCAGAGCATGAAGATCAGCAACTTCCTATTGCGCGGGCTGGGTGCGCTGAGCGCCTGAACCTGGGCGCAAATGATGGAGCTGTCTTAGGACGCCGGCCGTGGCGCCGGCCTGACCCGGCAGACAGACGCATGATGCAGAGAGGCGTGGGTATCCGCCACACGGCAACCGACAACGATGCATCAGATGACGGGAGAAGACAGTGGCGGACAGCCAAGACGGCCGCAGCAAGGTGATCGAGCTCGTAGGGCGGGCACAATCGGCGATGCTGACAACCATGACTTCCGGTGGTGATCACGTCAGCCGGCCGATGGCCGTGCAGAAGACCGAATTCGACGGGGATCTGTGGTTTTTCGCCTACGACGACTCGGACAAGGTGCGCCAGATCCAGGCCTCACCGAGGGTTAATGTGTCGCTGTCCAACGACAAGAAGAGCGAATGGACCTCGATCGCCGGGACCGCCGAGATTATCCACGACCGGGCCAAGGCCGAGCAGCTCTGGTCCAAGCCGCTGGAAACCTGGTTCCCCCAGGGTCTGCAGACTCCCGGCCTGGCACTGATCAAGGTGCACGCCGACAGCGCCGAGTACTGGGACGCCCCGACCAGCAAGGTTAAGCAGTTGCTGGGCATGGGCCGCGCGATCCAGCGTGACAACCCGGACGAGTTCCCCGTCGACAACCGAACCGTCGAGCTGTGACATAGTAACCTCTGCCGCGCCGCGACCCTTCAGCGCTTCTGGCTGGGCGCGTGTTGGTCCTCGGCGCGATCGGACGTTCTCGTCGTCGACGCGCTCGGTGAGCGTGGTAGAGGTCCGGGTGAGCGCGACTCCAAGTTGGCCACGCCTCAGCAGCCATCCCGGTTCCTGCTCCGCTACTGCGCGGTGCGGATGAAGAACACGCTGCGTACATTGTAAAAGCCGTCTATCCGGCTCAGGGTGACACCCGACCACCTTGGGCGGCATCATCGCCGCGGACGGGATCGATCCCGGTGTCGTAAGAGACGCATCGCCGCCGGTTCCGGGGTATGCGCCGCGGCATCACACCGCCAGGAACCGAGGGGAAGATCATGGCTAGCGCACGAGACATCATGACGTCCGACGTCACCCTGCGTCGGGGAGAACGAGACCCTCGCGGACGCCGCACAGAAAATGGCCGATCTCGACGTCGGTTCCCTGCCGATCTGCGGGCGAGACAACCGGCTCAAGGGCATGCTCACCGACCGCGACATCGTCATCAAGGCCATCGCTCAGGGCCGCAACCCGGCTGACTGCACCGCCGGGAAGCTGGCTCAGGGCAAGCCGGTCACGATCGGCGCCGACGACGACGCCGAGATCCTGCGTACCATGAGCTCGCACCAGGTGCGGCGGCTGCCCGTCATTGACGGGCACGACCTCGTCGGCATGGTCGCCTTGGCCGATGTCTCCCGGGCCTTGTCCGACCGGCCCGTCGGTGATCTCGTGGACGCCATCACAAAGTCGTAGAACCGAGCCTTCGACGACGTTTCGCTGGTTCGTCCGCAGCGTCAGTCCGTGGGCGAACCAGCCCAGGATCGAGGTCCACTACGGGAGTCGTCCATGGGTGCCTCGCTCATGCCGGGCCAGCCACTCGGCAGGCCGAAACAGAGACCAGTAGTGGACAGTTTCGGCCGCAGACCGGGTGGCAGTCCGGGACGTGCGTCACCACCCGGTCTTGCGGCGGCCCTGCACGTCCGAATAGGAGTTTCGTGAGAGAGCCGCCGCAGCAGCGTGAACCAGTCGGTCTGCTGCAGGATCGTCTGATCGAGTTGGCCGGCACCCGAGACGACGACTCCCGGGTCAGCACTGATCTGCTGGTCATCGCTCATCTCACCGCACGGCTGATCACCACAGTCGACTGTGTGTCGGTGTCCAGCAGACATGAGGACGGCTACGCGAGCGTGGCCGCCAGTAGCGATCTCGCTGTCACCGTCGATCAAGCCCAGTACGACGACAACGCCGGTCCCTGTCTGGAAGCCCTCGAAGCGAACTACCCTGCAGCCGTGCCGGACATAGCCGCCACGAACAGCTGGCCGAGTTTTCGTGACACCGCCGCACGGCTCGGTCTGCGCACGTCGCTGTCGATCCCGCTGTTCACCGGATCCGGCACCACCATCGCCGCACTCAACCTCTACAGCCGGCAAACAAGGGCCCTGTCGACCCTGACCGGCGCAGTATGGGCAGCCTACGACCCTGACTTCGCCGAGTTCTGGGACCGTGACGCCCTCGACCCCGGCGGCCGGGAGCTGACGGCCGGGCTCATCGCGGCCGTGGCGCTTCGCACCATGATGCAACAGGCCATGAGCGTGCTGGCGTCCACCGACGAGACCAGCACCAGCCGGGCCTACCAGGCGCTGTGTACGCGGGCGACCGATGGCGCAACCTCGTTGACCGCGGCCGCAGCCCAGGTCATCGAAGAGCACAGGGCGTGATTCGCGCGCCGATGGAACCGCGACGGCCGCGCTGCCGGCGCGAAGCCTGCGACGGGACTGTGTGCCAGGAGGTGTACGGCGGTTCAGCTGCGGTCGGTGTGACTGAGGGTGGCGTAGACGACGATGTTGTCGCGGTAGTGCCCGGCGGTGGTGTCGAAGTCGCCGCCGCAAGTGATCAGGCGTAGTCCGGCATGGTTGATGGGCCCGTAGACGGCATCGGACGGGAAGTGGTCCTTGGCGTACCGTTCTGTCGCGGTGACGGTGAAGAAGGCGGTGCTGCCGTCCTCACGCGCGATGGTGATGGTGTCGCCGCTGGTGAGGTCGGCGAGGTGAGCGAACGTACCCGGCTGTTTCTTGTAGTCGACGTGTCCGGCCAGGACGGCGGGACCGAGCGAGCCAGGGGTGGGGGCTTTGGTGTACCAGCCGACGGTCTTGGCATCGGTCGGGACCTGCATGCTGCCATCGGATTGTTGACCGAGACCGATGACAGGCACCGTGACCTGCAGGGCCGGGATGCTGATCCGGGTGGGCGGCGAAGTAGCCATCAACGGTCCGCTGGTCAGTTCCCCGGCTGCGGCGCCGGGGCGAGGTGCGCCGGTGGTTGCATCGGGTGCCGCGGTTGGGACCCCAGCCGCCCTGGGTAGCTCGCTGGGATGCCGAAGCGCGGCTGTGGTGAGGAGCGCCGCGCCGATGATCGCAAGGACGGCGGTGACCGCCAGCAGCGCGAAGCGCGTGCGGCGGTCACCGGTCGTCGGCGAGGTTCCGCCGTCGGTCATCTCAGATCAGCTCCGATCACGCAGCTCGCGCGGGGCGACGAAGGAACGCCGGCGGCTGATCACGAAAGCGCCGATCGCACCCAGCAGGGCGAGGCCACCGAAGCCGTACAGCGGGGCGGTGTTGCTGCGGGTGCTGCCGTCACCGGTGGCGACCCCGCCGACCGGGATGGAGCCGGCGGCCGCGCCGGAGACCATGCCGCAGTTGGCTGGGTCGGTGGCCTCCTCCGGGATGCCCTTCAGACCGGCCGACTGGGCCAGTGTGGACTCGCCGAGCGCGTCTATGTCGTACTTGCCGTTGTTGTTGGCGTCGATGCCGTGCTCGACGATGTGCAGGTCCTTGAGGTGTTCGACGGTGCCCTTGGGCAGATCTGCGGAGGCGATGGTGCGGTCGTAGGACAGGTTGCCCTTGGCGTCGGCCGTCGGCATCCGGTCAACGGCCAGGCCGCTGGCCTTGGTCGTGTCGCCCTTGGTGGTCAGCGAGACGAAGATGTCGCCGTACATGGGGACACCTTCCTCGGTGGTCAGGTAGCCGTCGCCGTCCTTGTCGGCGGACATGTCCGGGCAGTGGAAGTCCATCCCGTCGGTGGAGCCGTGCAGGTGCTGGGCGTGCGGGGAGTTCGGGACCAGGCCTTTGGAGCGGATGCTGATCTTCAGATCGCCGTTGTCCATCGCGGTCAGGGTCGCGGTGCCGGTGGCACCGGATTTGTTCAGCGGGTCGAGCTGGACGTGCACGCTTTCGTCAGCGAATGCGGCTGTCGGGGCGGCCAGCAGGATCGCGGCGGCAGCCGGTCCGACCAGCAGCATCTGGCGCAGTCTCACGAGGATCTCCTTCTCGGTTGGTGTCAGAAGGGATTCGGTGCCAGACGCCTGCCGGACGGGTAGAAAATAGATAGATCTCGTGTTTTGGATTTACTGTGGCGCGGGGACGGTCCAGGTCGGCGTTCTGGCGGACAGATCGCGCAAGGAGGCCAGGACCTGGCGCTGGATTCTGATGTCGGTGGTCCAGTCGCGGTCGCGGCTGGTCCAGGACAATTCGAAGGTACGAGGACCGTCGGCGTTGAGCAGGATCCGCCGGGTGTGTAGCCGTTGCCCGGTCGCCGGTTGCCACGAGTATTCCCAGTCAGCTCCGCCCCCGGTGACCAGCAAGACCCCCATAGCTATCCGCTGATATCCGGGGAGCGTCGCAGCGCTGATAACGGCTCGTTCGGCGGCCTGCCAGTGCCGCAGCGGATCCTCGCGGTCACCGGGTCGTGCGCTGACGGTGAAAGAGGCGGTGTCGCCCGGTGCGTCGAGGCAAACAACCGAGCCGGTCTGGGATCGGGTCCAGTCGGAGGGCGCCGAGACGACGAAGTCGGTGACGTCGCGGTATGACCGCCACCCGGCCGGGACGGTCTCGGCGGCCGACGGCGCGGCTGCGGTGCTCAACGGTTGCCGGGTCGCGGACCCGCATGCGCTGGTGCTGCGTGCTGCTGTCGTCCCGGTCGGCGGCCCCGTCCCGGCGGGCTGGGCGCCGTCGTGCCGGCTGTCGCTCAGCTGGGAGACCGCGACGGCGCTGCCGGCGAGGACAAGCAGGGCGGCGCTGATCGACGCGGCGGCGATGCGCTTGCCGCTGGGATGGGCTGGAGCTGTCTGCTCGGGCTCATCGGCAAGAGGTGAGGTGGGCGGCGCCGCCGCAACCGGTGCAGCGGCCACAGCGGGACGGAATCGGATGTTGTCGTCAGGCGGCCGGCGTGGAGCGGGGACGGCGAAGACGCCCATCGCCCGGTTGGTGACATTACGCAGGGCGTCGTGGGTCTTCTTTGCGGTGGCCCGTTCGGCCGGGTTCCGGTTCATCAGCGCGGCGATGACGGGATGCAGAGCTCCGGGATGCTGCGGCGGATCCGGACTGTCGACAAGGGTGGCGGCCAGGGATTCTGCGACGCTGGAGCGGTCGAACGGTGGGCGGCCTTCGACGGCGGTGTACAACGTCGCGCCCAATGACCACAGATCACTGCTGACGCCGGCCGTGTCATCGCCGCGTAGCCGTTCCGGGGCGATGTAGTGCGGCGATCCGAGCAGCGGCGCCGTCCACGTGCCGTCACCGGTCGGTGCGGCGTCCAGGGTGGCCAGCCCGAAGTCGGTAAGCATGATGCGGCCGTCGGCGGCCAGCAGCACGTTGGCTGGTTTGACGTCGTGGTGCACGACACCGGCGTCGTGCGCTGCGCGTAAGGCTTGCAAGACGGCCAGGCCGACGGCGGCGGCTTCCCGGTGGGGCAGCGGTCCATCATCGGCCAGTCGCTGCTGCAGCGAACGTGATTCGACGTACTCCATCACGATCCAGGTTCGCCCGGTGACGTGCAGGGCGTCGTAGATGCGGACCACGCCGGGGTGCTCGAGCCGCGCCGCGGCGCGTGCCTCGCGCAGGATCGCCAGCTGCGCGGTACGCCGGTCAGCGACCGGCACCCCGGCGGGCGGCAGAAGCTCTTTAACGGCGACCGGGCGGTCGAGGACCTCGTCGTACGCCCGCCAGACCCGTCCCATGCCGCCGGACGCGATCAGCGTCGACAGGCGGTATCGGCCGGCCACCATCAACGTTCCTGTCGTCCGGGCCGCACCTACCTCGCCGTCGGAGACCACGCCGCACCGTTTCTCACCGCGAATGCTGTCACGATGGTGATTCGGAGCAGGCGGGGTCTCAGTTTGGTCGCCGGCAAGGCTTAGCGGCGAAAGCCGCCCTCAGGTCAGACTTACCAGGGCGTCCAGCGGCGTTGTCGGCGTGGTCGAACCGGGTGCGGGCTCGACAGTCACGCCCACTTCGGAAGCGCCGGGCAGACCCTGGACGATCTGCACCGTGGTCGCCTCACCCTCGCCGAGTGCCTTGACCGATGCAGGTGTGCCGGAGCGGATGCTCCACAGTTGATAGATTCGTCCTGGATCCGGCGCGGCGTCCGCGGCCAGCAGGATGACACCGGCGTCGCGCAGCTGGGAGGTCATCACCGTGACTTTTCCTCCGCTGGTCAGGCGTTCCTCGCGGACAGCAAGGTCGGGAGCGGCCAAGATCGAACGGATTCGTGCATCGTTCGCCTGCGCAGCATCGGCAACGGCTTGTTCATGGCGTACGCGGCGGTCCTGAACCGCATAGACCACCGTGCCCGTCAGCGCCGCTGTGACGGTGACGGCCGCAGCGGCAGCGAGTCGAGCAGAGAACCGGTGCGACCTTCGGCCTGTTCTTGCGGGAGGCGGCGGCGGGCTTGACGGCGCCCCTTGGGGGGTGTTCCTGATCTCTGCCAGCACGTTGTCGCGCAACCGGGGTGGCGGTACCGCCCAGGCGCCGTCGGCCAGATGCGTCGCCGCCTCACGCAACTCGTCAGCGTCGCTACGGCAGCTCTGACACTCCCGCAGGTGCCGTTCGAAAGCGGCGCGCTCAAGGTCGTCGAGCGCGTCAAGCGCGTAGGGACCGACCAGGGAATGAACGTCCGTCGTCATGCGGTCACCGCCGCCGACAGGCAATCCCGCAAGCGGATCAATCCGTCACGCATCCGCGTCTTCACCGTCGGCAACGGCGCTTTGAGCAGCTCCGCCACCTGCGGATACGTATGACCCTGGTAGTAGGCGAGCGTGACAGCCTGACGCTGAAGGTCGGTCAGCTCGTCCAGGCAGCGGCGCACCTCACGGACTTCGAGCCGCATCGTGACCTCGTCGGCCACGACGTCATAGGGGGTATCGATCGACGCCGCGCCGACCCGCATCGTCCGGTCCGTGGTGGCCTGCTCCGATCGCACCCGGTCGACTGCCCGACGGTGCGCAATCGTCAGAACCCAGGCGATGGCCGAACCCCGGTCTGGGTCGAAGCGTGCCGCCGTACGCCACACCTCCACCATGACCTCCTGAGCGACTTCCTCGGCCTGCCCGTCATCGCGCAGCACCCGCCTGATCAAGCCGTACACGCGCGGCGCGACCGCATCGTAGAGACGGCCGAACGCCGCCTCCTCACCATGGGCTGCCGCGGTGAGCAAGGCGTTGACATTCGAGGCCAAAGCCGTGTCGGCCACAGACGTCAGATTCTTGGCTCGGCGGTCGCTGCGACGTTCGGTCATACTCGTCTGCCTTCCGCAGTGGCGTCGTCCAGACTGTCGGCGCCGCACAGCCCAGCGGGAATGATCGGAGGTGCCGGGTCGTCCGCCTCAGCGTGGCACACCCGGTTCTTTGCCGCTCGGCACTGCCCCATCGGTCGCCCGCAGAGCTGAAACCGGGGGTCCCTTTGGTCATCGTTGGGCCTGTTCTCCTCGCCCGCCGGCGGTTGTTCGATCCTGTCGGACATGCGGTACACGGCACCCGCGGGAACCGCAGTGGTCATGCCTGTGCGGGTGGATCAGCCTTGGTGCGGCTGCGGCGCTGCAACAGCAGGCCCCCGGCGATCGCACATACCGTCAGGGCGGCGGCGATACTCGCAGCGGCTCCAGCGAGCAACACACCCACCCATACGGCTACCGCGAATGCCGCGGCGAAGGCGACCATCGCCGCCGCCCTACGGCGCGAGCTCAACGGTGCAGTAACGCCGAGCCGCCGTGCCAGCAGAGGATCCTCGCTGCTGAGTGCGGCCTCGATGTCGGCCAGCCTGCGCCGTTCGATGTCGTCGAGCATCGCGGTCCACCTTCCTGCCGGGCGTCATAGGACCGGCGGCTACCCCACCGTGGTGGCTCTACACGTCCAGCCGTATCCGTGCGATTACACGGATCGCGTGCAGGCGTAAGGCGCCGCGCCTGTCGAGGCAGCGCCTGAGGCGTGCATGGCCGCGGACGGTGGGTTCTGCCGAACGAACGACCCCGTCTCACTGGGTTCGGTGACGTTGCGTAGCCTGCCGGTGTTGCTCATCTGACCAAGGGACGTTCACGTGGCCCGTAGCTGGCTGTCCATCCGGGTCGATCTCGTCTCCGGCCGCGGCGTCGACTTCTGGCCACGCCCCGGTCGCATCTTCGCTGCCGCCCGTACCCACACCTTCGAACAGCTGGCCCGGGCCATCGATGTCGCATTCGCCCGCTGGGACCTGTCCCACCTGCACTCGTTCACCTTCTCCAGCGGCGTCCAGGCCACGCCCTTGGACCTCTGGGACGACGCCCCTGACGACAGCATCGACAGCTCTACCAGCAAGCTCAGCCGGCTCGAGCTCGGTGAACAGTTCGCCTACTGGTTCGACTTCGGCGACGACTGGACACACCTGTGCACCGTCGCCGAACAGCGCATCGATCCTCTCGACACCGTCGGGATCGTCACGCCGGGGCCGGTGCCGTACTTCGGCTGGGGTGATCTCCCCGACCAGTACGAACGCCGGTGGGACGGGGACGACGGCGAGTCTGAGCCGCCGAAACGGCCGTCGAACGCGGAGACCCACCTGCCGCCGCTATTGCCCTGGTGGGGACCCCGCTCCCGCAGACCGTAACCGTCGTGCCCCGTAGCCGGGTGCCCGCGGATAGACTGCCGCCCGCCGCGCGACCACAACGACCACACGCCTGTCGCCCAATGACCACCGGCTGCTCGACGGCGTGCTCCGTCATCAGGGCAGCCGGCGCCCGACCGTAGAGATCTCGGCACTCCTGTCGCCTGTCGACCTGGGCCCCGCGGGATATCCAGGTGCCGTCCGCCCGTCTCGACAAGGTGTCGTCCCGGTCCGGCGAGATCGGTTTCACCGTACGTGCTGCGCTCACTAACCGCTTCGCTGAGCCGCATGATGCGGCGCCTGGCCCAGGGCCGTGGACCCACAACGGCACACGGCCCCGCCTGCCGGAGAGGGTGATCTTCGAACTTTGGGGTATCCGGCGACGCCGCTGATTGCGGCCGGTAATTGACTGCCCCGGATGCCCAAGGAGGAACGATGCCCGACGACAACGTTCGCCATGATCCACCAATAGGAGAAGGCGCCGACGGTTCACCGAGGGATGCCGCCGATCCACGACAACCTGCCACCCGCCGGCACCAGCAGATCGGGTCATCCGGCGGAGGCCCCTACGCGGCGGAACGGCCGGAGGATCAGCAGCCGGGTCGATCCGACGCCCACAGTCAACCAGCCCGCCCACGACGCTCAAACCCCCACACCGACCGAGACACTCGATGATGTCCTCGACCATCGCGCCGCGGTCGGGCACCGACATGCCTCGGCGATTGTTCACCGATTGAGATCACGCCGGCGTGCTCCTGGCCAGGCACGCCGGCGTGCTCCTGGCCAAGCACGTCACCGTGCATCTGGGCATCGTCGCCATGTCGAGACGTCCCCTGGTGATCGCGGTACCCCACGGTGGCCTGCCGGTCGCGGCGCGGGTCGCGGCGCTGATCGGCGCCGACCTGCGCGCCGTCGTGGTCCGCCGGGTCACCGCCATCGACCCGCAGCGGGCCTGCCTGGCCACGGTCACCGCGGAGGGTTCCCCAGTCTTCGACCACGACAGCATCCGCCGGCTACACACCAGCGCGGACGCCCTGACCGTCCCGGTGGGCCGGCAGCGCACCGAGGCCGCCGAACTGACGGCCCGCTACCACCATGAACTGCCCAACACCGAGATCACCGGCCGGGTGGTCGTCGTGGTCGACGACGGTCTGGTCACCGGGCTCAGCGCCTGCGCGGTCCTGCACCGCCTGCGCGCCGCTCGCCCGGCACGTCTGGTGATGGCCACACCCGTGACATCACCGGAGGCCCGCCGTCGTCTCGTTTCCTGCACCGACGCCTTGATATGCCCGCATACCACCACCACCGCCCTCGAGCAGTGCTACGCCGACTTCCACCGGCTCCCCGACGGCGACGTGGAATAAGCGTCAATCAGCTGTACCCGACCGGTCCGGGCCGCCCGGGTGCCGATCGGTTCGAGGCAGCAACGGTCGCCAACCATGTCGCCGGCCGGGGGGTGCGTGCCCTTACCGGCGAGGGAGCACCCATCGGACCGGCGGATGCTCCCTCTCGCGTCACGGACCACTCACCCGGCTACTTGCCTGGGCAAACGGGAAACCCCCTCGCTCCCGCCCCATCGAAGGTCGCCACGGCCGTCAACACTGCATTCCGTATACGTCCCAGAGGACGATCCAAACCTCCATTCCCCCGTTTCTTCTCACCCACCGCATGACACTCCATTGGCAGGGCGTCGTGTATGCCTGGGGCGCGGCCCGCAGGTACTCCGCTGATGCTGCCAACGGTCAGTTGGCTCTCGATGAGGTCACCGGCAGCCGAGGAGCGTAGCGGTGAGGGTCGCATCGGCCAAGCCACCGACACGAAGCACTTGCTCGATGAAGGGTTTCGGATCGAGTAGTACGAAACCACGGTCACGACCGCCCAGACGTCTCCGGCATCCGCTCAGCGCGCGAAGGCCGGCGGCACTGAGAAGATCAACGTAGGTGAGGTCGATTGCGACACCGGCGTGATCACCGGTGTCCGCTCCCCGGAGCACGTGCTCGAGGTGGCCGGCATTGTCCATGTCGATCTCACCGCGCACCCTGACGCGCGCCCACCCCGCTTCGCGATAGAACCCGGCATCGAACTCCATCGCCGGGCGGTAGTACGCCGAACCGTGCGGATCCATGCGGTCCCCCGGATGAGCCGACCGGCAGGAAGCCAACCCTCGTGGTCAGAAGATGCGCCCACCGGCCGCAACGATGCCATGACCAGACCTGTGCGGCCTCGCCGCGCCGGACAGCTCACCCCTTCGGGCTCATCTACCACCCGCAACGCTGAGCCCAGCCGGCTATCGGTGCTGCGCCCGCCCGACGCGGTGCGGCAGCGGCCTGAGGCCCCGGTCCTACCTTTCGCTGAGCAGTTGCTGCGCGGCGGCAGCGATGTGGTCGGCGTCGATGCCGGCCCAGGCGAGCAATTCGTCGCTGGTGCCAGAGCCGGGCATGTCACGGACGGCAAGGCGGGTGAGGTGCAGGTCGGTGACGCCGTCGGCGATCAGGCTGTCGGCCACGGCGGAGCCGAGGCCGCCTTCGGGACGATGGTCCTCGGCTATGACGAACCGGCCGCCGGTAGCAGCGGCAGCCGTCGCAAGCGCGGCGCTGTCGACCGGCTTGACCGAGTAGCAGTCGATGACGCGGGCGGTGATGCCCTGCTCGTCAAGACGGTCGGCGGCCGCCAGGCAGGCATGCACAGTGACGCCGGCGCCGAGAAGGGTGACCTGATCGTGGTCGCTGTCCCGCAGGGTCTTCGAGCCGCCGATCGAGAAGGTCTCACCGTGCGGGTAGAGGACCGGGTAGCTGCCCCGGGTGGTGCGCAGGTAGCTGATGCCGGGCGTCGACGCCATAGCGTCGGTCAGGGCTACGGTGCTGGTGGCGTCGGCCGGGTAAAGCACCGTGCAGCCGTGCACGGTCCGCATCATGGCGAGGTCTTCCAACGCCATCTGCGACGGGCCGTCCGGCCCGATCTCGACGCCGGCGTGCGAGCCGACCAGGCTCAGGTCGGCGCCGCTGATCGACGCCATCCGGATGAAGTCGTGGGCGCGGGTCAGGAACGCGGCGAACGTGGAGGCGAACGGCCGGTACCCACGCACCGCCAGGCCGTTGGCGGCGGCGACCATCTGCTGCTCGGCGATGAACATCTCGAAGTACCGGTCCGGGTACGCCTCGGCGAACTCAAACGCGTAGGTGGAGTTACTGACCTCACCGTCGAGGGCCACCACCCGCTGGTCGCGCCGGCCGAGGGCCACGAGGGCGTCGCCGTACGCCTTGCGGGTAGCGACCTTGTCGCCGAGCTCGTAACGCGCCGGTGTAGGTGGCTCGGTGGGCTGCGTGGGGCTGGGCTGCGTTGCTTCGCCGGCGGCGGGGGTCTGCCCGCCGCGGTGGGAGCTGGAGTTCACATCGGGCAGCGGTCCGCGAATGGTGAGGTGGCGTTCGCCGCCGAGTTCGGCGATCGCCCGCTCGGCCATGTCGGCCTTGAAAGGTTTGCCGTGCCAGTCCTCGCTGTCCTCGACCTCGGAGAAGCCTTTACCCTTGACGGTCTTGGCCAGGATCACCGTGGGCCGGTCGCCGGTGTTCTCGGCGGCGGTGAGGGCCTGGTCGATGGCGCTCAGGTCGTGGCCGTCGACGGTCAGCACGCGGGCGCCGAACGCTTCGGCGCGGGCGGCGTACGCGTCGATGTTCCACCCCAGGTCGGTCGGGCCGCGCTGGCCGAGCCGGTTGACGTCGACGACCGCGGTGAGGTTGGACAGCTGGTAGTAAGACGCTTTGTCGAGGGCCTCCCACATCGAGCCTTCGGCCATCTCGCTGTCACCGCACAACACCCACACCCGGTAGGGCTTGTTGTCCAAGTACTTGCCGGCCAGGGCAACCCCGACGCCGTCGGGCAGGCCCTGACCGAGCGAGCCGGTAGCCACGTCGACCCACGGCAGTAACGGAGTGGGATGGCCTTGCAGACGCTGACCGAATCGCCGATACCCGTTGATCAGCTCCTTGTCGTCGACGGCCCCGACGGCCTTGAAGACGGCGTACAGCAGCGGTGAGGCATGTCCCTTGGAGAAGATCAGATGGTCGTTGCTGCCGGCGGCCGGATCCTCCCAGTCGTAGCGCAGATGCCGGGCGACCAGCACGGCCAGCAGGTCGGCGGCCGACATGCTCGAGGTCGGATGCCCGGACCCGGCACTGGTCGACGACCGGATCGCATCGACCCGAAGCTGGGCCGCGAGTTCGGCCACCGTGTCCAAGCCGTCCGTGGGAGTGGTCGCAGTCACCGTAAGAGCCTCCAAACTGGCGGGCGGAGATGGTCAGGACTCGGGCCTACGGGCGGTCACCGGGAGGGTGCGTCGCGGTAGCTGCCCGTGTAGTAGTCGCCGACCTGCTGGCGGTACTCAGGGGTGCTGAAGGTGTCCTTGTCGTACTCCGGCGAATCCTTGACCTGGTCCTTGGTCCGGTCGACGTACACCGTGCGGGCCTCATGGTCGACGCGGTCGACTGTGCCCGCGGGCAGCAGGACCTTGCGGCCGAAGATCCACGGCCCGGTGTCGACCACCAGGTAGGCGCGGCCGACGTCGTAGGTGGCCTCGTCGATCTTGCCGATCCCGCCGTCGGCGGCCTCGACGTCGTAGCCGGCCAGATCCACGCTCGCCTGCTCGTCGGCGCGGATGCTGTCCGTGCGCCCGGAGTCAACGGTGCGGTCGCTGGTAGAGGCGCCGAGGATTGCCGGGTCACGCCAGGTCCACGGAACGAAAGTGAAGGGTTGCATCACGAGCCTCCTTGTCAGAGGGAGAGCGAGCGGTATGAATATAGGGCGCGTACCCGGCGGCATCGCGCCAAACCTCATCGGGTGTGCCAAGCCTTCAGACCCGCAGACCGGCGGGTATCACCGGCGCCGCTAGGTCAGGATGCCGGGAAACGCAGAATGCGGTCGTCACCATCACGGGGCTGGCCCCGGCCGTCGGTGTTCGAGGTCGTCAGCCACAGGCTGCCGTCGGGCGCCGCCACTGCGGTGCGCAGCCGCCCGTACTTGCCGTCGAGTTCCGCGGCCGGCTCCCCCGTGTGTTCGCCGTCGAGCGGCACGGTCCACAGCCGTTCGCCCTTGAGAGCGGCGACGTAGAGGGTGTCGCCGATGATCGTGGCGCCGGATGGGGATGCCTTGTCGGTGCCCCAGACGACCAGCGGGTTGGTGAACTTGCCGCCCTGCGTGTCGCCTTTTCCTTCCACCTGCGGCCAGCCATCGTTGTCGCCGGGCTTGATCAGGTTGACCTCGTCGTAGCGGTCCTGCCCGAACTCGATCGCCCACAGCCGGTCCTGGGAGTCCCAGGTCAGCCCTTGCACGTTGCGGTGCCCCAAGCTGTAGACCGGGGAACCATCGGTGGGGTTGCCTGGTGCGGATTCACCGCTGGGGGTCAGTCGCAGGATCTTGCCGTTCGGGCTGTCCGGGTCCTGCGCGAGTTCGCGGCGGGTCGCGTCGCCGGTGCCCACGTACAGCATGCCGTCGGGCCCGAACGCGATCCGGCCGCCGTTGTGCACGTTCGCCTTCGCCAACCCCTGGAAGATCACCTCCGGGGCGCTGTCGTCATCGAGCCGGAACCGGACGATGCGGTTGTCAGATCTACTGGTGAAGTAGGCGTACACGTACCGGTCCTGCGTGTAGTCTGGCGACACCGCCAGCCCGAGCAGGCCACCCTCGCCCTGAGCAGCCACCCCCGGCACCCGGTACACCTGGCGGGGCTTGCCGCCCTGTGCCGGCAGTTGCAGGATCCGGCCGCTGTCACGTTCGCTGATCAAAGCGTCGCCGCCGGGCAGGAATGCCACTCCCCACGGCACGTCTATGCCGGTGACCAGTTCTTGCGGCGCGTCCAGATTCGGGCCGGCGGTCGCCGGCCTTGATGAGTTCGTGCTGATACCGGCGCTGGGCGATGCCGGAGCTGCCGCTGAGTCGTCGGGACCACCGGAACACGCCGCCAGCAACCCCGCAGACAACACGAGCGGGATCGACCACGCGCACCGCGCCCACCTGACACTCCCCGACCGCATCACGGTCGGGGAATAGCTGCCCTGGTCGCGGTCGAAGTAGCCGACCTCGGCCTGCGCGAAGGCGCCCACCGCGGTGATCTGCGCGGCATCGAGGCGATGAGAACGGGCCGCTTCAGTGTTGGCGCCGAGCGGCTCGTCGCCGTTGGACAGCACAGCGACGACGACCCGCCGACCAGCGTCGTGAATCTCTTTGGTCCGCATGCGGCGACGCCTACCCCGGTACCCGATCCCGAAACGACACAGAGCAGACGAACGAGGCCGCACGCCGTAAGGGATCTGGACCGTGGTAAAGCAGTGACGCCGGGTCCGTCGTCGTACCGAGGGACACGGCCGTTCAAGGCCGAGTAATCCGATCGCCGGCTTCGGGACGTTTACTCGGCTGCTACTGCGGTAGGCGCTCGCGATGACCGCGCCTCAGGACGATTCCGCGACTCCCCACGAATGGACAGCGACATTGGCGTGCCTGGCCGACGCGGCCTATGCCTCAAACGTTCATGTGGGTCTGGGGTTCTACGAGGCCGCCGGGGCCTGCGCTGCTCGTCTGCCGATGGCGCGGTTCCGGCCCGCCGCCTCGATATGCCGTGCGGATCGCGCCGGCCGCCAGCGCGACCTGCAGGTGGAGGCAGCCGTGGCGCTAGGGCTGTTCCGATGGCAGCCGGACGACGAACCGCGTCCGGCACCGGGGTGGCTGTTACGTCGTACGCCCGCAGGTCTGGCCTTGATCGCTCCACGGTCCCTAGTGTTCAGCCGCGGACAGCGGCACCTTCCCGCACCCTGGCGGACAGCGGCTCTCACCAGCAGATCGGTGCTGGTGCAATTCGGCCGCGACATCGTCGCCGCCGGGGTGATCCCCTATCTCGATGCGGTGTGACGAAGTCCGTCGCCGACCGTCACCGGAAGAGGAGGCTCGCCCCTGGAAAGGGAGGTTAGCCAGGACGACGCCCACGCCGGAGCGGGACGTCATTGAGCTGTTGCTCGACCAGCACCGCCGGATCAGAGGCTCGCTTGCCATCGTCGAAGCCGGCTCCTCCGACCGGAAGCGAAAAGCGTTGCAGCAGCTCGTCTGATCGCGGCGCACCACAGCGCCGAGGAGCACGTGGTGCACTCCGCTGCCCAGCGACAGGACAGCCAACAATCTAGCGGCCGGGCACCCCTCGCCGTTGCGACTGGTTTCACTCCCAAGACGACTGAACACCACCGGCCGAGGAAAAGGAAGGTTGCTGTGTCGCCGACGTGGCTGACCATTCTCGCGTGGATCGCGCTGATCACCGGCGTTCTGTGCGCCGTCGGCATCCTGTCCGACACCTACCTGGCCGGTCACCGGCAGCAGATGCCAATCATGGAGGCAGTGTGGCCGGTCAACGCCCTCTACCTCGGACCGCTGGCCGTGTGGCTGTACGCCCGCTACGGCCGGCCGATGAGCAGGAAATGGCAGCAGGCCCACGGTGACCCGCCGGACAAACCGCGGTGGGCCACCACGACCGTCGGTGTGCTGCACTGCGGCGCGGGCTGCACGCTCGGTGACATCGTCGCCGAGACGTCGATCTTCCTGCTCGCCGTCACCATCGCCGGGCAGGCGATCTGGGCCGAGCTTATCGGTGACTACGTGCTCGCCCTGGCGCTGGGTGTGGCGTTCCAGTTCTTCGCCATCGCCTCTATGCGCGGCCTGAGCGTCGGCAAGGGTCTGGTCGAAGCCGCGAAGGCCGACGTCCTGTCTCTGACCGCGTTCGAGGTCGGCTTGTTCGGCTGGATGGCCCTGATGGCCTTCGTGTTCTTCCCCGGCCCGCACCTGCAGCCCGACACGGCCGCCTACTGGTTCCTCATGCAGATCGGGATGGCTCTGGGTGTCCTGACCGCCTATCCGGTCAACGCGTGGCTGATCCGGCGAGGCATCAAGGAAGCCATGTGACCGGCGAGAAATCCACGCTGCGCCGGCGTAGCCGACCGGCCGCCGGGTACGCAGCCGACGCCTTTTACACCGACAGGAGTTCGCACCATGCCCGAGGACCGCGACGGTCAGCACGCCGGTGGCAGCATCGTCGACACCGCCCGAGCCAACACCTCCCGAACAAGTCAAGAAGGACAACGAAGCCCGCGAACGCAAGCAGCAGGCCGATCAGCGTCGGACGGAGGATCAGTGAGGATCTCACCGGCCACCGAACCGCCCGCCCGAGCCAGCGACGGGGCCACCGGGGACCAGCTCTCCGTCGCCCGCCATGGCATGTCGCCGTAGGCGTCGCACTCACGTCCATGGCCAAACCGACGTCGTGCCATTGATAGAATACGATCCGTTCGGAGCGCTGCGCTGGCTGACAGTTCGGGCCAGGTAGTGGTCGTTATACCCTCTTCCTCGCTACCGGCGGCGTACCGAGAGTTCACCGGTCTCGACCAGTGACCGAGCCACCTCCACCAGCTTGGTGTTTGTGGTCTGACTCGCCTTGACCAGCAACGCGAAAGCCTGATCGCCGGTGAGTTTGTGTCGCTCCATCAGGATGCCCTTGGCCTGGCCGATGACGTCGCGCAACGACATCGCCCGCAGCAGGTCCTCGCGTTGCTGCGCACCGGCCATGGCCACGGCGGCGTGGGTGGCGAACAGCAGGCCCACGTGTTCGGACTCGTCGTCGAACGCGTCCGGCTCTGAGGAGTACAGGTTCATCGCGCCGAGGTTGTCGCCGGTCACGTACAGCTGTAAAGAGAGCATGCTGCGGATGCCCAGCTCGACGAGACCGCCGGTGAAGCGCGGCCAGCGCTGCTCACTGCGCACATCGGACAACCGGATCGTGCGTCGCTCGAGCACCGCATCAAGGCACGGCCCCTGCCCGGTCACGTACTGGATCTCGTCCACCCGCCGTGCGACATCGGCGCTGTAGGCCGGGGTTTCGACCTTGCGGCGCCCGGTGATCACCGTCAGCGCCGCGCACTGCGCACCTGGCACCGAGTCCGCCGCGGCGTCGGTGATGCCCTGCAGGGTGTCTTGGACGTTGCCGCGCTCCTGCAAGCTGCGCGCCAGCTCGCTGAGTCGCACCGCCAGGTGATCATCGTCGATATCGCCGCCGTACTGTGCGGACGGTTTGCCCCAGCCCTGCTCCTCACCGTGCTGCCCCACCGCTGACCTCCCGATCGCAACGCCGGGACGGCTCCGGACGGACGCTTCATGCCGCCCGGAGTCTTGACCGACGCGCCGTCGCGATCAAACGTTCCGGCCCGCCCGGTGCACGCCCGCCCACGGGCACTGTATGCCCACATCAGCCACGAAGGTACCGTCCGCCGATCATGTACTGCGGTTTGAGTGGCCGATCACCGATCGGCCGGATAGTGTCAGTTCCGACGGTCATGACGGTGCCGACACCGGCAGGACCCACCCATCAATTCAGCCGTGAGCACGACCGGCCTGAGGGTGCGCCACCTGCCTTAGTGATACATCCGCCGCCGGACAGCGGCGGCTTCGTCCTGTGCCGCGCCGTCCCGGCCTAGTAGTCGCCCCTGCAACCCGCACCGACAACGACGCCGAACAAGTACTGGCTCACTACGCCGCTCTCCCGGCCGACGATCCACGCCGCGCAACCTGCCGGGACGAAGTGATCTGCGCCTGGCGACCGATGGCGCACCGGCTGGCCCGCCGTTACGCCCACCGCGGCGAAGCGATCGACGACCTGCACCAGACCGCCGTGCTCGGCTTGATCGCCGCCGTCGATCGCTACGACCCGGACCGGGGCGACTTCGTCGGCTTTGCCGTGCCCACCATTCTCGGCGAGCTCAAACGCTACTTCCGCGACCGCACCTGGGCGCTGCGCGTCCCTCGCAGGCTGCACGACCTGCGCGCCGCCATCGGCGCCGCCGACCAGCACCTGACCACCGTGCTGGGACGCCGGCCGGTCCTCGCCGACATCGCCGCCTACCTCGAGCTCAGCGAGGAACAGGTCATCGAAGGACTGGAGGTCGATTAGGCCTACCGCCCCGCTTCCCTGTCGGCGCCCCGTCGGCATCGACGGCACCGGCGAACTGGGCAAACCGATCGGCGGCCGGAGGCCGGCTACGGGCTGGCCGAGCTGAGACTCAGCCTGGTACCGGCCATTGCCGAGCTGTTCGAACGCGAGCAGCGCATCCTCAGTCTGCGCTCTACGGCAATCAGACCCAGACGCAGATCGCCGCGCAGATCGGCGTCTCGCAGATGCACGTCTCCCGGCTGATCGGCCAGGCACTGGCCAAGCTGCGCCAGCACCTCGACGTCAACTGAGGCAGACCACGGCACCGCGCCGGCGGGCGGAGGCGAGGCCCCGCCCGCCGGCGAACAGCGCACCGCTGCCGGGTGTCAGTACATGATCGGACCAGCCGGATAGGCATAGCCCGGAGTCCAGTACGGCGCGTAGCCGTAGTAGCGGTATACGTCCGAGTAGTAATCGTTCTGGTCAACCAGATCGGGGTCGTAACGCGGGGCGTCAGCGACCTGCTGGGCGGCCAGGTCGACGTGGACCTCGCCGTCGGTGATGTCGCGTACGGCGTCGACTGGGATGAACGACGCGGTCGCGCCGATGCCCAGGAGGCCGCCGTGTTCCACGCGCAGGAACCGCACCTTCTCCTCGTCGGTGTCGATGAGCAGGTCGTCGACCTTGCCGAGGTCGTCGCCGTCGCGGTCGATCACCTTACGGCCGCGGATGTCGGGGCTGGAGTCGGCGACATCTTTGCTGGTGTCGCTCAGTCTCGTCAGCGTGCGTGGCTGATCGGTCATGACCGTCCTCTCCTTGCTGGTTGGCGGTGCGGCCGCCTACCCGGCAGGTGTGCGCACAAACCGCACCACGGAGGCTGAACGTCTCGTATTGTCACGGTGCTGACAGAAGCGCTGTCCAGCAACGCGGACGAGGAACTGAGCATCGATCCGGTACGTCCCCAGCTCGGCCTGCCTGGGAATCCGACCGGAATTGATTAGAAGGCCAATTTTGGGGGATGCCGGGGCCATCGACCTCGTGCTATGGCTCTACGGCCTGGTCATTGACCACGGCAGCGCCGCGAACTTCGTACCCGTCAACACCGCCGACAACTGGCTGCACTTCGTCCTGGGCATCGGCATGATCGGCCTCGGTCTGGCTACAGCCACGACCCGCACCGCGCGATCGGGCCCCATGACCGGAGGTGGTGTCGTCGTCCAGCGCCGTACGACGACACCACCTCCACCACCGCAGCCTTTCCATCATGCCGACCACGCCGCGACGGCGCCTCCCGACCCATGGCAGTCGCCGACGACGCGAATCGGGTATAAAGATCCCGAATGGGGTACCAGCATCCGATGCGTAACGCCTCACGTCCCCTTCTGCTGACCGCCGCGGCGGTCGGCCTGGCGATCGCGGCGGCGGCCTGCGGTTCGACCGCCACAGACCCTTCGAGCGCCGGTCCGGCGCCCAGCGTGACGTCCACTTCCGCACCGTCGGCGTCCCCGACCTCGACCACGTCAGCGCCCGACAGCGGCTCGTCCGGTGACGCGTCACCACGCTGCCATACCGGCGATCTCAAGGTGTCGGACAAACCCGACGCAGGCGGCGGCGCGGCCGGCCATCACGGTGAGTTGCTGGTGTTCGAGAACACCGCCGGGCATGCCTGCTCACTTCAGGGCTACCCGGGAGTGTCGTTCGTGACGGGCGACTCCGGCAAGCAGGTCGGCAGCGCCTTCACCCGCTCGCACGCCGACACCGCGTCAGTCACATTGCCACCTGGCGACCGGGCCTACGCCACCATCCTGCTGGCCGATCCCGGCAACGTCGGCGAAGCCGACTGCAAGCCCGTACACGTCCGCGGATACCGCGTCTACCCGCCCGACGAAACCGCAGCGGTGTTCGTCAGCAAGCCCCAGACAGCCTGTGCCACCTCCGGCAAGGCCGTCGGCCAGGTCCAGCCGATCGCAGCCCACGAATCAGACCAATAGCTTCATCTGATCGAGTTTCGTCCGCGACACCTCTTCCGAGGCGGACTCGGCGCTCGTCACGGCCCGGCATGCCACGCTGGCCTGGACCACTTCGCCAGCCAGACCCTGTCCGCCATGCGCCAGTAGTTCGACGGCTACGCCGAGAAACTCGCCGACTGCCCGGTTAACCGCTACGGTCACGTCCAGTTCTATTCCGGCAACCCGCGGGAGATCGATAACAGCCCGCATCACTGCCTTAAAAGTCCCGATGATGGCATGCTGTGTGAGCGGTCGGCCCGGGCCTCCTGATCATGTGGGCACCAGGTCGATGCCGTCTCCCAGGACACCTGGTGCCATGACCGTCATCGCTCCCCCAGCGTGCTGCCCTTCCTCATTCCTGCAAGGCAACCTCGTCCCGCAAGGGTCGACCGTCCTGCTGTGTTTGCACGGTGACATCGACGTCGACACCACCGATCATCTCGCACATCTGTTCGCCCACGCCACGGCCGGCACACCCGGCGACGTCGTGGTCGACCTTGCCGGCGTCGACTTCCTCGGTGCCGCGGGCGTCCGAGCGCTTCTGATCCACGCAGAGGATCTCGATCGACGACACCTCCGTCTGCAGGTAGTCAATCCCCGGCCGCTGATCCACGAGGTCTTGCGGATCGGCGGGGTGCCAGTCACGGACACCGCCGAGACCCTCCCGTGCCCATAAGCCTGTCCAAGCGTCTCAATGGAGCAGTGAGCTGCTGTGCTGATCCTCGAACGTCGCCGACGTTCGTGTTGTCGCGCCGCTGAGCAGGCAGGCTGAGTTGCCCAGGCCGACCAAACTGAACGCCTGTGGGGTGTTGCCGAGCTGCTGTCCGGTGCCCACGTGGTACTCCTCGGACAGCATGCCCACGTCGTTGCGCAAGGTGAGCGTTCGCTCGATGGCTTCGTTCACGAGTTCCAAACGTAGGTGTCCAACGGCACTGCCGGTCCCGGCGCCAAGCCGAACTGCACCGCGGGGCGCGAACCGGCGGCTGGGACAGCCAGCCCGCCGCTGCGCGGAGCCGGTTCGCCGGTAACGCACTCGAGTGGTAGCCGCAGCAGCCGCCGCGGCCGTACACCTGCCGGCCGCGGATGCCCCGGAGCCGCTTGCAAGCCGGCCCCGACGATCACCATGTGCCCACGCGGCATCTCTCCCCCTCTTCGACGGCACAGCGGCTCGCCTACCCCCAAAACCGCAGAGAAACGACAGGAGGGCCAACCGCGCCAAAGTCTCGCCGACAAGACTGCGAACGTTGCTGGACGCACTCCCGTCCGGATACCTGCGAACACTGAGCACTCGGCCTGTGTCACGTCGAGAGCCAGCCAGGGTCGCTGCGTCAGCGCTTCCGGCGGATTCGAGAAGTCCGTGTATGCCAGCACCACGTCCCGGTGACCGTCCGCCGGTCGGCACAGCACGGCGATGGGGCACGGCCGAGCCACCCGGCCATGCCCCATCGCGCCTACGGCCACCGGTGCTGAGCAGGCGGCCGACCACGGTCAGGAGAAGCGGAACCAGTCGAGGTCGAGGATGTCGGCGGAGTCGTTGGCCCGGGCGACCACGGTGATGCTGGTCGTGCCGGCCGGCACGTTGCTGACGTTGAAGGCGATTTCCTTGTACGCGGTGACCGAGCCGGTGCCGAGCAGGCCGGGCGCGGCGATGACGGGCCCGGTGGCCGAGCCGGCGCGGAACTCGAGCGTGAACGCCTGCGTGGTCGGTCGAGCCGACGAATACCGGAAGACGACCTGGTTCGGCGTACGCCCGCCGAAGGCTAGCCCGTCGTAACGCGCCCAGTCGCCGTTGTTCAGCGAGCTCAACCGGCCCGCCGTGACCGTCGTGCCGCTCTGCGCGTTCCGCGACTCCGCCTCGATTGTTGCGAAGGCATCGCGGCCGCTGGCCGGCGGCGTGGTGGGCGGAGTCGTCGGGGGTGTCGTGGGCGGTGTTGTCGGCGGGTTGGTCGGGGTGCCGCCGCCCCAGTTGGCGCCGCGGCCGGTCAGCGTTCCGTTGACGAAGATCGAGTTCTGCAGCTCACGCTTGAAGTTGGCCAGAATGGCGGCGTTGTCCTGGATCCGGCTGTTACCCCAATAGCCGTCGGTGCAGTTGGGAGAGCCCGCGGTGGCGCCGGGCGGACAGCTGAACTGGCTGATCGCTTCCCAGTTGCTGTTGATGTACGAAACGGCGCGCAGCACATCGGTGTTGCGGTTGATGTAGGCGAAGTACTGGTCGTACCAGCTGCCGACCTTGGTCCAGTCGCCGCCGAGCGAGACGCGGTTGTTGACGGTGACGCACGAGGCGTCGAGATTGGCCGTGCGGTAGGCCTGCGGCGTCGACTCGGCGATCATGGCCGGCTTGCTGTGCGCGCGGGCGAAGTTGAGCACCCGGTCGTAGAGCACGGTCGGCGTGCTGGTCGGGGTGTCGCACGCCCACTGGTACTGCCGGTAGGTGGCGTCCCAGTAGAAGGTGCTCAGTCCGACGTAGTCGACGACGTCGTCACCGGGGTACCAGTCGGCGAGGTGGTTGGGGTTGCTGAAGTCGAACTTGTACTGCGGGTCGCCGTCCTTGGCGTAGCTGGCGCTTTGCCACACCGTCTTGATGTTGGTCGCCCCGAGCGTGGTGATGCGCTGCTTCACCACCCGGAACGCCTGCTTGTAGAAGTCGGTGTTGTAGCAGTTCCACGGCCCGTCGAACTCGTAGCCGACGCGCAGGTAGACCTGGCGGCCGGTGTTCTTGAAGTAGGTGAGCAGGTTGTCGAGGTTCTGCCGATACTGCTGGCCGAGCGCACCGGCGATGTCGGCATCGTTACGGTTGAGGATGGCTCGCAACGGCTGGTTGACGCAGCCCGGGTTGTCGGCCAGGTAGAGACCGACCGCGACGGCCGCGCCGGGGTATTCGGCCAGCGTCTGGTTGAAGTTGAAGACGTTGCCGTTCAGGTTGCAGGTGACGGTCAGGCCGTTGCACGAGTTCGGCGAGATGTTGGTGTAGAGGGTGACGCCGCCGGGGCGGGGGAAAGCCGCGTCGCGGTCGAGCACTTGCTGCTTGTAGGCGGTCAGGTCGGGGGTGGTCTGCCCGGCGAAGAAGGTGATCTTGCCGGGTGGCAGGGCGGCTTCGGCTGGTGAGGCGGCCACCGCGATGAGGGGGACGGCGAGCGCGGCGAGGCCGGCGAGGATTTTTCGGAGCACGGTTTCTCCAGGGGTGGGGGATCAGTTGAACCGGAACCAGTCGAGGTCGAGCACCTCGGCGGAGTCGTTGGCCCGGGCGACCACAGTGACGCTGGTGGTGCCGGCGGGCAGGCGGCCGAGGTTGAAGGCGATTTCCTTGTACGCGGTGACCGAGCCGGTGCCGAGCAGGCCGGGCGCCGCGATGACCGGGCCGGCGGCCGAGCCGGCGCGGAACTCGAGCGTGAACGCCTGCGTGGTCGGTCGAGCCGACGAATACCGGAAGACGACCTGGTTCGGCGTACGCCCGCCGAAGGCTAGCCCGTCGTAACGCGCCCAGTCGCCGTTGTTCAGCGAGCTCAACCGGCCCGCCGTGACCGTCGTGCCGCTCTGCGCGTTCCGCGACTCCGCCTCGATTGTTGCGAAGGCATCGCGGCCGCTGGCCGGCGGCGTGGTGGGCGGAGTCGTCGGCGGGTTGGTCGGAGTGGTGGGGGGTGGGTTGGTGGCGGTTCCGCAGGTGGTGGCGAAGCCACGGTCGGCCAAGCCCTGACAGAAGGAGGTGCGAGCGGCCGTGTACTGCGAGAGCCGGCCGTCGGCGAACCACGTCGAGCCCACCGGGAAGTCGAAGCTGCCGTCGGCGATGCCGTCCCAGCCGTACCGGAAATCGAGGTTGATGTAGACGGCGGCCTTGATGACGTTGCTCAGGTCGTAGGTGCCGGACAGGTTGGGGATCGGCCCGGAGTAGTTCATCAGCCCGAAGAACCGCTTGACCCAGGTGTCGCCGCGGACGGGCTCCAGGCCGCGGGTGTCGGTGTCGTCGGTGAAATTCATCATCCCCGACTCCGACACGATCATCGGCTTGCCGTGATCACGGGCGAATTTCATCATCTTGAGGACGTTGCCGTCGTAGTCCCAGTTCTTCCAGACTGCCGCGGGGTTGCCGGCGCTGTCGGTGCCCAGGTAGGCGTTGCGGCACTGCAGGGTCGAGGTGTCGTAGTTCTGCGGCGGGGTGCCGTTGTAGAGGTACGCGCCGTTGTCACGGATCGGCATGCACAACTCGTGCGCGAAGATCGACACGCCGGCCCAGTCGGTCGCCGCGTCGCCCGGGTACATCTGCTCGTACTCACCGCGGACCGGGTGGAAGACGTACGTGACGTTGTCCTGCCTCTTGCGGCCGTCGACCAGACTGCGGATCTTGGCGAAGGCGTTCTTGTACGAGCTGCAGGAGGCGTCCGTGCAGTGGTAGAAGCTGGACACCTCGTAGTCGAGGCGCAGGAAGAACTTGGCGTTCGGGTAGGCGTTGACGAAGGCGATCAGGTTGTCGAACTGCGCGGCGTGCTGCCCGGCCGCCAGCTCGGCAGTGACCGCGCGGGAGCGGGCGGCCTTGGTGGTCTCGTCGCCGCCGGTGTAGCCGGGCGGATTGTCCTTCCAGGAGACGCCGATCTGGACTGCCTTGCCCTGCTGGGCCAGGAAGGTGGCGTAGTCGCGGTGGCCGGCGTTGACCCAGGTGCCGGACTTCACCTCGTAGTAGACGGAGCCGCCGCTGGGCGCGGCGGCGAAGGACGTGTAGTCGTCCCAGGCGGCCTTGGTCGACTGCCCCAGCAACATCAGCCGGCCGTTCGTGGGGGCGAACGTCGCGGCGCCAGCGCGCGGGGCGCCGGCGGTGAGCAGCGCGGCGAACGCGACGACGGCGGCGAGGCCGGCGAGGTATCTGCGAAGCATGCCGGTACGGTACGAACCCGTCGATGAACTTCGAAGCGTTTTCGAAACATCCCGTTCACATGGCCGTGCCCGCCCCGGAGTTTCGAAACTCCTGGCTCGCCGCCGGTCACGCGCCTACGGTCGCCACAGTCCCGACGGCCGGTCTGCGGTCCTCGCGGCCGGCCGCCGCCGGCATCCGAGGAGAGTCCCTTGCTGAGAGAACCCATCCGCCGCAGGGGTGCGGCCTTGCTCGCTGCCCTGCTCACCACCACCCTCGTGGCCGTGGCGTCGCCCGCCGAAGCGAGCCGTCCGCTGACTGCCCGCAACCTGCCGGCCGGCGGGCGCGTGTTGTTCTACCTGGGTCAGGACAGCACCACGCTGGCCGATCTGAAGACCGACGTGCTGGACACCGACCGACGGTTCCCCCGGCCGGCCGGGGTCACGCTCTACACCAACCTGGTCGGCTCGCCGATGAGCGGCATGTTCCAGCCCACCGACTACGGCGCCGGCGAGAACGACTTCCCCGCCACGATCAACGAGTTCGGCGGCGGGCTGGCCGTGGGCCTGTACCTTTCCGACCCCGCGCAGACTCCGTTGAAGGCGTACGCCGGGTCGGCCGACGCCACGACCGTGGCCCGCTACCGCAAGTGGCTCGACGAGTTTCTCACTTATCTCGACCGGACCGGCCGTGATGTCTTCCTGCGCATCGGCTACGAGTTCGACGGGGCCTGGAACGCCTACGACCCGGAGCTCTACAAGCAGGCGTACCGCTACATCGCCCAACGCATCGACCAGCTCGGCGCCCGCCGGATCGCCACCGTGTGGCAGAGCGCCACATGGCCGCGCGCCGAGCAGGAGCCGTACGCGGCGACCGCCGCCGGGCACTGGGATCGCTGGTACCCCGGAGACGAGTACGTCGACTGGACCGGCCTATCGCACTTCTACGGCGAGCAGTACGGCCGCTACCAGTGGAGCTGCGAAACACCGGAGAACATCGCCGCCATGCCGTTGCAGGTGCAGCAGTCGCTGCTCGACTTCGCCCGCAAGCACCGCAAGCCGGTTTTCATCTCCGAGTCGGCGCCGCAGGGCTTCGACATCGGGGACAAGACCGCCGGGTGCATCTTCGCCGACCCGACGACCGGCGGACCCCGCCCGGCAGTGAAAGTCACCGCCCAGCAGATTTGGGACATCTGGTACGCACCGTACTTCCGATTCATCGAGCGCAACCGCGACATCGTCCGCGGCTTCGCCTACATCAACACGAACTGGAAGTCGCAGTCGATGTGGCACTGCCGGCCGGGTGCCTGCGCCAACGGCTACTGGGGCGACAGCCGCATCCAGGCCGATCCGCTGATCGCGGCCCGGTTCCGGGCCGAGGTCGGCAAGCCGATGTACGAGCACGGGCCGAGCCGGGCCCGCGGGTTCGAGGCGCCGGACTTCTCCGGGCCGGGCCGATCCGAGGGCGAGTACGCCGACCTGCCACAGGGCGGCGCCACCGGCATCGCGATCGCCGACCCGACCGCCTCGAACGACGGGGCCGCGCTGGTCTACGCCAACGGCGCGTCGCTGGAGTTCGACCACGTCGCTGCCGGTCGCACGCTCGGGCTGCGCTACGCGACCACGACCGACGCCGTGCTTCTCACCGTCCTGGTGAACGGCGTCGCCCGGCACACCGTCGCGCTGCCCAACCGGGGCGCGGCCACCAACTGGGCCGACGTGAGGCTGCCGGTGACGATCCCCTGCGACGCGAGGGTGACCCTGCGCTTGGACAGCGGCGACGTGGTGTGGATCGACTACCTCACGCCCGGGCAGCACCGCCGGGCGGGGTGAGCGGCTCCGGTGCCTCCCCGCCTCCCCGGGAGAGGCACCGGAGAACGGTCGTCACCCGACCGGCAGGCTCGTGCCACGGTAGACCCGGTCGAGCAGGGCGAAGAGAGGGCGGTCGTACGCCAGCAGGGCCGCCCGGGTGCTGACGTTGTTGTGCACGCCGTCGCCGCCGGCCGGACCCCGGTAGTTGACCCCGAAGTACGACTGGATGCCCTCGGCGAAGTACTCCTCGACGTTGCTGCCCGCGTAGGTGTTGGTCCAGAGGCCGGCCCGGCGGGCCGCGTCGAACGCGCGGGTCAGCTCGGGCTGGAAGGCCGGGTCCACGTGGCGCAGGGCCATCAGGTGCAGGGTGTGCCCGAACTCGTGGACGAACACGTTCTCGCCGCCCTGACCGTCCAGCACGTTGCTCTCGGTCGAGGCCGACAGCGGGAACGCGTCGGTCGCCCCGAAGCCGGCCCAGTAGCGGTCGTCCATGGTCGTGCCGAAGCGCTGCCGTACCTCAGGGACGGCACTCATCCGCTCACCCCGGGCGACGACAACCACCCGCACGTCACGCCGGGCCAGCTCGGTGACCGGCCACGACGGATAGGTCCAGAGCAGGGTACCGAGCTGGGCCTGCACGCGCAGCAGGGTGGCGTCCTGGAGGTAGGCAGGGCCGAGCACGGGCAGTCCCCACGCGTCGACGTACTTGCCATACCAGCGGGTGTCGAGACCGTACCGGTCGATCACGGACCGCGGGATCGGGCCGACCGTGGCCGCCGCGGCCGGCCCGGCTCCGGTGGCCACCGCGACCAAGCCCGCGCCGGCCGCGGCCAGCAACTGCCGTCTGTTCACCATCAGATACTCCTTTCGCTCAGGGGTGTGGTTTGTAGGTCACGGCGGAGAAGTCCGCCGCGAGCTCACCGCCGGTCAGGTCCTGCGCCCACAGGCCGAAGAACGCCCCGGTGAACCCCCACGTGCGGGGGACGCCGCCCTCGGACTCCTGGGCGTACTCGTCGGAGAGGATGCTCGCGTCGAACGGTCCCCACTCGACGTCGCCGTACGAGCCGCGCAACGCGCCGCCGGTGAGCTCGAGCCGCAGCCGGACCGGCCCGGTTACCGGCACCGCCGGCCGGTACATCGTCAGCCGCCCGCGGTCGCGGGCCAGCACGTCGACCACCGGGCCGCTCTCCTCGTCCCAGCCGATCCGCAGGAAGTACCAGTTGCGGCTGTTGTAGTAGGCGGTGATCCCGGCCATCTGCTGGTAGTCCGACGGGGCGAAGCCGACCGTCGCCTCGAAGGTGGCCTGCGCGTGCTGGACGCGCCGCCCGACCAGGCTCACGCCGGACAGCGAGCCCGGCGACCGGCCGCCGCGCACCCGCAGCCGGCCGGCGCCGGTGCTGATCCAGGCCGGCGTGGCCGACCGGCGCAGGGTGTTCCAGTGCGGGCCCAGCTGTGGGGCGGTGAAGTCGTCGGTCTCGGGCTCGTCGGGCCACGGGCACGCCGGCAGCTGCGGTCCGTCGACCAGATCGTGCGGCACACCACCGGCGATGCGGGGCCAGCCGTCGCCGGTCCACGTGATGTGCTGCAGGGCGGTTTCGCGGCCCAGGATCGAGCGGCCGCGCGGGCCGAGCGGACGGGCGGCCAGGTGCGCGAGGTACCACCGGCCGTCCGGGGTCTCGACCAGGCTGCCGTGGCCGGCCTTCTGCAGCCGCAGGTCGGGACGGTGCACCGAGGTGAGCAGCGGGGTTTCCGGGTCGGTCTCGTACGGGCCGAGCAGGCTCCGCGACCGTGCCACGGTGACCTGGTGGAACCACTCGGTGCCGCCCTCGGCGGTGACCAGGTAGTACCAGCCGTCGCGCCGGTAGAGGTGCGGGCCCTCGGTCATCCCGGCGGCGCTGCCCGCGTACAGGTCGACCGGCTCACCGACCAGACGCCGCGAGCGCCGGTCGTACTCCTGGACGATGATGCCGTTGGCCCACGGCCGTCCGGGACGCCAGTCGGTGCGGTTCGACAGCAGCCAGCTGCGGCCGTCGTCGTCGTGGAACATCGAGGGGTCGAAGCCGCGGGCGTGCAGCGGCACCGGATCGCTCCACGGTCCGTCGATCGACGCGGCGGTGACCACGTGGTTCGGCGTGTCCCAGAAACCGCCGGCGTACGACTTCACGTCGGTGTAGACGAGATGGAACGTGCCGTCGGCGTACGACAGGCAGGGCGCCCAGACACCGCCGGAGTCCGGGACGCCGCTGAGGTCGAGCCGGTCGGTGAGCACGCCGCCGATCGGCCGCCAGTGCACCAGGTCGCGCGAGTGGTGCAGGCGCACCCCCGGATGCCATTCGAAGGTCGAGGTGGCGATGTAGAAGTCGGCGCCGACCCGCAGAATCGACGGGTCGGGGTGGAAGCCAGGCAGGACAGGGTTGCGGATGGTCCCCGCGGTCATCAGTGGTCTCCTCACTTGCCGAAGCCGGCGGCAAGGCCACTGAGCAGGTGGCGGCGGCCGAACAGGTAGAGGGCGAGCACCGGCAGGGTGGACAGCACCACGGCGGCCATCAGGCCGGGGACGTTGGTGCCGAACTGGCTCTGGAAATTCCACAGGCCGAGCGTCATGACCCGGCGCTCGTCGCTCTGGGTGAGCACGAGCGGGAACAGGAAGCCGTTCCAGGCGTTCAGCCCGACGAAGATGCCGACGCTGACCAGCCCCGGCCGGGACAGCGGCAGCACCAGCGTGCGGAACACCCGGCGGGAGTCGGCGCCATCGACGGTCATGGCCTCGTACAGCTCGTTCGGGATGTCGCGCAGCGTGCTGGTGAGCACGACGATCGCGATCGGCAGCGAGAACGCCGCAGTGGGCAGGATGACCGCGCGCAGCGTGTCGTACAGCTCGAGCCGGGTGATGATCAGATAGATCGGCACGATGACCGCCTGCGCCGGCACGGCCAGGCCGAGCAGGAAGACGGAGAAGCTGAGCTTTACCTTCCGGCTCGGGTTACGGACGATCGCGTACGCGGCCGGCAACGCCAGCGCCAGAACCAGAGCCACCGTGCCCGCCGTGACCAGCAGACTGTTCCCGAGATAGGTGGGGAATCCCAGGCCGAACAGAGCGGTGAAGTTGTCGAGCGTCGGGTTGCTCGGCAGGTCGAGCGGGCCCTGCTCGACGTAGGCGTCCTGGCTGCGGAAGCCGGTGACGACGATGTAGTAGATCGGGACCGCGACAATGACGAGCCAGATCGCGGACAGGATCCCGGCCGGGAGGTTCCGGCCGCGACGACGGCGAGCACGCCGGGCCGGCGACGGCTTCGCAGTTGCGCGGACCGCCAGGTCGGCACTCATCTCAGGCTCCTTCCCGGTCGCTGGCCATCCGGTGGTAACCGGTGAGCCGCACGACCACGACCGACAGCAGGGTGCCGACCAGCACGAGCAGCACCGCCAGCGCGCTGGCGTATCCCATCTCGAAGCCGTCGAAGCCCTTCAGATACATGTGCAGCGGCAGGACACGCGTGGACGTGCCCGGTCCGCCCTTGGTTGTCAGCAGGATCATCTCGAAGTAGGTGAGCGAGCCGACCAGCATGAGCACCGACGAGGCGACAATGGTGTTGCGCAGCTGCGGCAGCGTGATGGCGAAGAACTGCCGTACGCCCGTCGCGCCGTCGATCGCGGCCGCCTCGTACAGCGACGCCGGGATCTGCCGGGTCGCCGACTGGTAGAGCAGCGTATGGAAAGGCACGAACTGCCAGGCGATGACGGAGGCGATCACATACAGCGCCTTGTCCGGGTCACCGAGGAAGTTGCCGTCCGGCGCCCCCAGATACCGGCCGAAGTCGGCCGCGAGCCCGAAGTTCGGGTCGAGCAGCGACACGAACATCAGCGCGATCGCCGCCGAGGACAGCAGCAGCGGCAGGAAGAACAGCGTCGACAGCACGGCCCGGTTGCGCTGCGGCCCGGCCGCCCACACGCCGATGAGCAGCGCCAGCGGTGTCTGCAGCAGCCACGAGACAACGGTCAGCAGCACGGTCCGGCCGATGCTGCCGCCGATCTCCGGGTCGCCGGCGAGCGCCGACCAGTTGGCGGTGCCGATCCACTGCGGATCGCCCAGCCCGTTCCAGCGGGTGAAGCTCAAGTAGACGACACCGCCGACCGGCAGGATGCCGAGGGCGGCGAAGTAGAGCACCGCGGGCGCGGCCCAGACGAATCCGGGCCGCGCCCTGTGCGCGGCGGTGGTCACTTGGCCTTGGCCATGGCGGCGGCGAACTCGGCCGGCGCCATCTGGTCGAGGAACACCTTCTGCAGGTTGGTCAGCAGCGTGGCGCTCACCGCCGGGCTCAGCGCCTGGTCCCAGGACTGGGTGAAGGTGGGCGCCTGGGCCACCAGGTCGTAGGTGAAGGTGGTGAACTCGGCGTTCGGCTTGGCCTTGAGGGTCGCCTCGATGCCCTTGACCGCCGGCACCTGCCCCGCGTCAATCAGCCCGTTGATGTACGCGTCCGAGGTCAGCGAGTCGGCCAGGAACTGCTCGGCGACGTCCTTGTGCGTCGAGTTCGCGGTGACCGAGTAGTAGTTGCTCGGGTTGCCCACGACCGCCTTGGGGTCACCGGCGCCACCCTCGTACGCCGGGAACGGCACGTAGCCCAGCTTGCCGTCCTTGATCAGCTTCGGGTTGGCCGTCTGCTGCAGCGAGAAGTCCCACGTGCCCATCAGGTGCATGGCGGCCTTGCCGGTGGCGAACAGCTTCGAGGCGCCCTGGTTGTCGTAGTTGACCGAGGCGTAGTTGCTGCCGAACGCCCCTCGCTTCACCAGGTTCTGAATCTCCTCGAGCGACTTGATCACGGACGGGTCCTGCCAGGCCCCGTCCTGGCCGGCGACGATCGCCTGGAATTTGCCGGCGCCGCCGATGCGGTCGAGCAGATACTCCAGCCACATCAGCTCGGTCCAGCCCTGCGAGCCGGCCAGCGCGATCGGGGTGATGCCCTTGGCCTTCAGCGCATCGACCACGGTCAGCAGCTCGGCGTGGGTGGCCGGTGGCTCCACAGCGGCCCGGGCGAAGACGTCCTTGTTGACGAACAGGACGACCGGCAGGACGCCGAGCATCGGCAGGCCGTACTGCTTGCCGTCGACTTGGCCGACCTCGAGCACGCTGGGCAGGAACTTGCTGCTCAGGTCGGGGTGCTTCGCGATCAGGTCGTCGAGCGGCTCGGCCTGGCCGGCCTCGACGAACTGGGCGAGGTTGCCGCCGCCCCAGTTGAAGAAGACGTCGGGCGCCTGCGGGGATCCCATCGACACCTGCAGCTTCTGCTTGTACGCGTCGTTGACGTAGGTGACGAGCTGGACCTGGCGGCCGGAGGCCGCATTGAAGGCCTCGATGCTGCTGGTGGCGATCGGGTTGACCGCGGCGTCCTCGAGGGCCCAGACCTGGACCTTCGCTGTGTCGCCGCCGGCCTCGGCGTCGGCGCCACTGCTGCCGCCGCAGGCGGTGACGGTGGCGGTCAGCGCGGCGGCGGTAGCCATGGAGAGGAACGTTCTACGCTGCATTTTACGAAACCTTTCGCTGGTTTCGGAGTCGTTATGAGTCGGTGTACGGTGCCGATCACATGGCATGGCCATCGATCGAGCAACACTTTTCGAAACTCGGGGGCAAGACGATGTCCACCGGCAAGCTCACCCTCACCGCGATCGCCCGCGAGGCGAACGTGGCCGTCTCGACGGTGTCCAAAGTGCTCAACGGGCACACCGACGTGTCCCCGTCCACCCGGCGCACGATCGAGCGCTTGCTGGCCGACCGCGGCTACCAGCGGCCACGCGGCGCTCGCCGCCCCGGCCGCCGCACCGACCTGATCGACCTGGTGATCAACCAGCTCGACAGCGTCTGGGGCCTGTCGATCCTCACCGGTGTCGAGGAGGTCATCGAGGAGGCCGGGCTGAGCCTGGTGGTGTCATCGGTGCACAACCGGCAGTCGCTGACCCGCCGCTGGCTGGAGTCGCTGCTGGCCCGCGGCTCGGCGGGCGCGATCCTTGTGCTCTCCGAGCTCACCGCCCAGCAACGCGACGACCTCGGACGCCGGAACCTGCCGTTCGTGGTCGTCGACGGGGTGAGCCAGCCGCCCCCGGACGTCCCGTCGATCGGGGCCACCAACTTCACCGGCGGGTACGCCGCGACCGAGCACCTGATCCAGCTCGGGCACCGCCGCATCGCGGCCATCGGCGGTCCCGAGCAGTTGCAGTGCACCCGGGCCCGCATCGCCGGCTATCGCGCCGCCCTGGACAGCTTCGGGCAACCGTACGACCGAAGCTTGGTGCGCTACAGCAACTTCCAGCACGACGGCGGCCTGCGCGCCGCCGGCGAACTGCTCGGCCGGCCCGAGCGGCCCACGGCCGTCTTCGCCGGCAGCGACCAGCAGGCCACCGGAGTCTACGAGGCCGCGCGCCGAGCCGGCCTGAGCATCCCCGGTGACGTCAGCGTGGTCGGCTTCGACGGCCTCAACTTCGCCGAGTGGACCGCTCCCCCACTGACCACCGTCCGACAACCGCTGCACGAGATGGGGGTGGCCGCCACCCGCACCCTGTTGCGCCTCATCAACGGCGAACGCCTCGAGTCCACTCGCATCGAACTGGCGACCGAACTGGTCGTCCGCAACAGCACGGCGCCGCCGTCAGGCCCCTTCGCCTAGGCTTCGCCGCCCGGGCCGGCGCCGGGTCAGAGCCGTTGCAGCAGGACCCGGCCGACCGCCGCGACCGTCTCGTGGTCCTCGGTGAACAGCACTCCGGCGCCCGGCCGCCGGCACAGCGCCGCGGCATAGCCGGGTGTGCTCACCACCAGGCTGCTCTCGCCTGGGAACGGCTGGCGGCCGCAGTCCGGCCCCAGCACGGCTGTGTAGACCGCCTGGCGGGTGACCCGCTCGATGCGCGGCAGCCACTGCTCCACATCGCCCGGAACGCAGTACGAGCCGAGCACCACAGCGTGTTCCTGTCCGCCGACGGCCGCGCTGATCCGCTCCAGGGCCGCCCCGACCGTCGCGTCCCCGGCCAGACCGGCCGAACCCCTCGTGGCCACGGCAACCTCGAACGGGCTCCCGACCGGCTGGTGCAAGCCGGGCCGGGCGGCGCGCACCGCCGGCGTCCGGCCCACCGGCGCCCGGCCCAGGGCGGTGATCGGACCCGGCCGGCCGAAGTGCCAGCCCTGTCCCCAGGTTGCCCCCAGGCGCAGCGCGACGTCGATGTCCGCGGCCGTCTCGATGCCCTCAGCGATGACCGTCGCGCCGGTACGCCGCGCGGTGGCCGCGACCACGGCCGCCACCTGCGCAGTGGCCGGCGCGGACGGGCGACGGAGCAGGTGCATGTCGAGCTTGATCACATCGGGCTCGATGAACGGCAGAAAGGCCAGGGACATGGGGTCGGCGCCGACGTCGTCCAAGGCGATGGCGTTGCCCAGCCGGTGCGCGTGCCCGGCGATGCGCAGCAGCGCTCCGGGGACCGTGGAGAGGGCTCGCTCGGTGTACTCCAGAACGATCCGGAACGGCGGACCGCTCAGCAGCAGTTCCAGCATCCGCGGGGACAGCGGCTGGTCCAGCACGGCCGGTTCGGCGTTGATGAACAACATGGGCGGCGGATCGGCCGTGCCGAGCGCGCATTCCAGGGCCCGCTCGGCGCAGAGCATGTCGACCGGACCGAGCTGCCCGGCCTCGTTGGCGGCGGCGAACAGCTCGTCGGGGCGTTCTAGCCGGGTGCCGGCGGGCCCTCGGGCCAATGCCTCCGCTGCCACCACGGCGCCGGTGGCGAGGTCCACGATGGGCTGGAACACCGGAGTCACGAGCCGGTGCCGCAGGATCGTCGCCACCTCCGCCACCGGGGCGACATCCGGAAGGGTGACCGCATCGGCCGGCGTACGCCTCGTCATGCCACCCCCTCGGGATCGACCGGGCACCGCGAGCTGCGGCTGGTCGTACCATCGGCCGCCGGAGGCCGAAGCTGAGCCCACAATCCAGGTGCGCAGCAAGCGCAGCGAACGAGCGGGGACGATCGCGCCCACACGTCTGTTCAGATCTTCCGCGGCGAAGCCGATCGGAAGGGTCGACCGGCAGAAAGCCGTAGAGGAAGAGGTGGGTATGCGGCACGTGCGCACTGGTGCTGCTGTGCTGGCTGTCGCCACGGTGTCCGCGCTGGCCGCGGTCGTCGCGGCCGCGTCCCTGCCCGCCTCGGCGGCCGCCCCGTTCGTCGTCCTGGTCGATCTGGCCCTCGTCAGCGCCCTGACCCTTGTCTTTCACCGCACCGCCCGGCTTCCAGGGGCGCCGCCGGCCACGGCCCGGTTCTGGGCGAGCCTGACCCGGGCGCTCGCGGCGTACGCCCTCGGCATGGCGGTTGATCTCACCGGGCTGGTGGTGGCTGCCGTCCGCGGCCGTGAGGTGCCGATGTTCGGCGCTCAGCTGATCTATCCGATCGCGGGCCTGCTCACTCTGTACGCGGTGTTCCGCTACCCCACAACCACGCGGAACCGGTCGCAACAGGTGCGAATCGGCTTGGACGCGGGCATCGTGCTGCTGGGTGCCGCCTCCTTCATCTGGTATTTCTCCGTCGGCAACCGGTGGTCGCCGGGCAGTGGCTGGTTGTCTCTGTCCGAGACGCTGGCGTTGCCGGTCATGGTGCTGGTCGCCGGGTTCGGTGTGCTGCGGGTCGCGCTGGTGGGAACCCGGCTGCTGGCCCGGCCGACGGCGATCTGCTTCGCGGCCTGCGTGCTGCTGGCCGGGATCGCCACCGCCCTGCCTGCCCGGCCCGGGGTGGCCGCTCTGGCGCCCACGGTCCTGCTCCTCACGGCGCAACTGTTGTCACTGACCGGCGCACTGTTCCAATACCGCATCACGGCTTCTGGGACGGCACAGTCGCCTGGCCGGGTCCGCCGCCCGTTCAGCGCGCTGCCGTACGCCGCGTCGGTTGCCGCCTTCGGACTGCTGGTGTTCGCAATCGGGCCGGTCCTGGACGCGCGTCGCTGGGGCGTGCTGGTCGCCTCGGTGGGCTGCTCATCCTGGTCACCGTCCGCCAGTTCGCGGCGCTGCAGGAGAATCACCGCCTGCTGGAGGAGAACCGGAGCCTCACCGATCGGCTGTGGCACCAGGCTTTTCATGACGAGCTGACCGGCCTGCCCAACCGGGCGGCGTTCAACCAGGCCGCCGAGCGGGCCGTCCGCCGGTACGCCACCACCGGCGCCAGAACAGCGGCCCTGCTCGTAGACCTGGACGGGTTCAAGGCCGTCAACGACACGTACGGGCACCAACCCGGAGACCAGTTGCTGCGCGAGATCGCCGGCCGCCTGACCCGGGAAGCCGGCGACGCCACGGTGAGCCGGCTCGGCGGCGACGAATTCGTCATCCTCACCGAACGGTCGGCGTCTGAGGCCGCACGGCTCGCCGACCGGCTCGTCCAGGCAGTGGCGGTGCCGGTCGTGATCGAAGGACACGTCGTTCAGGTCGGCGCGAGCATCGGGGTCGCCGTCGTCGACGACGTCCGGACCGGGCCGGCCGAGCTGTTGCGCCAGGCCGACGCGGCCATGTACGAGGCCAAGAACGCCGGCCGCAGTGCCTGGCGGCTCAACCGGCGGCTGACGGTTTGACGCCTGGCGGCAAGCCGGCCGCGGCCGATCACCGAGAGGGACCGTCCTCCGGGCGCCGTACCGCTTCCAGTCGAGCCATGGCGTCGGCGGAGAGCTCGATGTCGCCGGCGACGATGTGGCGTGACTTGAAGCTGACCGACGCCCAGATCGCCGAGCGTCTGCGCACCGAGGCCGCCGCCCGATTCTGCAGAAGCGCCTGAGGGCCAAGCTGGGCCCGGCGTACGGCGGCGCCTGGATCAAGAAGGGCGGGCAGCGCCTCATCGTCGCCGTCACTACCGAGGCGGCCGCGAAGCAGGTCCGCGCCGAGGGCGCCGAGGCCCCCACGGCGAGAGGACTCTTGCGGCTGACCGCGCGAAATTCGACAAGCGCGGCGCCCGGGCCGGCGAAACCATCCAGGCCTGGTGCATCGACCCGGCCACAAACGGAGTCGTCGTGACGGCGAAGCCGGGCGCCGAGGCTCAGGCGCGAAAGTTCGCGAAGGACAGCGGCGTCGGCGAGATCACCGTGGAGACCTCCGGCCGGCACGGATTTGGCTTGGCAACCTTTTTCGCAACTGCAATGCGCTTCTGCGGGCGTGGCACGACCGCCACAACGATCGACCATGTTCGAAACGTCTGTATTGAATGTTCGTTTCGGTTTAACTATTGCGACATCACGTTCATAGATGTCAATCTATCGACACTTGTCATCCGCTGGTGACGCCGCGGCAACAGTCAGCTGACCGGCCGCGTGCGTGGACGCCCAAGGAGGGCGCATGTCCCCGAGCCGCCATCCCCTTCCCCATCCACCCCGCCGCCGATCCGGTCGCATCGCTACCGCGATGACGACAGCCGTCCTCTGTGTCCTGTCCGGTCTGGTCGCGACGGCCGCCCCCGCGCAGGCCGCCCCGATCAAGACGCCGCCGCTGACCACACCGTGGACCAGTCAG
Source organism: Paractinoplanes pyxinae (assembly GCF_026626335.1). Taxonomy (GTDB): domain Bacteria; phylum Actinomycetota; class Actinomycetes; order Mycobacteriales; family Micromonosporaceae; genus Actinoplanes; species Actinoplanes pyxinae. The sequence continues at coordinate 224,094 of NZ_JAPNTZ010000016.1, forward strand.
GTAAACCCGGCCAACCCGCTGCCGGAGTACCCGCGTCCGCAGATGGTCCGCCCCGACTGGCAGAACTTGAACGGCGAGTGGCAGCTGCGCCAGTCGGCCACCGACGACGCCCCGCAGTTCGGCGTCAACCTGCCCGAGCGCGTCAACGTGCCGTACCCGGTCGAGTCGGCCCTGTCCGGCGTGATGCGCCCGGCCGACGACAACCGCCACTACCTGTTCTACCGCCGCACGTTCACCGTCCCGACCGGCTGGAACGGCCGCCGCATCCAGCTGCACTTCGGCGCGGTCGACTGGGAGAGCACCGTCTGGGTCAACGGCCGGCAGGTCGCCACCCACCGCGGCGGCTACGACCGGTTCGAGGCCGACATCACCCCGGCCCTCAACGGCGGCACCAACGAGCTGGTAGTGAAGGTCTGGGACCCGACCGACACCGAGCAGAACGGCATGGTGCAGGCCCTCGGCAAACAGACCACGACCCCGTCCGGCATCTTCTACACACCGTCGTCCGGCATCTGGCAGACCGTCTGGATGGAACCGACGCCGACCAGCTCCATCTACAGCGTCGACTACTACCCCAACCTTTCCAACAACACCTTGCGGGTACGCGTTTTCACGCGCGGCAACGTCAGCGGCCACTCCGTGTTCGCTGAGGCCCTGAACGGCGCCACCGTCGTCGGTTCGGCCTCCGGCGGCTTCACCGACTTCTCGGTGCCGGTGCCCAACGCGCGCCGCTGGTCGCCCAGCGACCCGTTCCTCTACAACCTGCGCGTGTCGCTGCGTAACGCGTCCGGCGCGACCGTCGACCAGACCACGCACTACTTCGGCATGCGCGAGGTCGGCACGGCCACCATCAACGGCGTCCGGCGGCCCACCCTCAACGGCCAGTTCGTGCCGCACATCGGCCCGCTCGATCAGGGCTTCTGGCCGGACGGCCTCTACACCGCGCCCACCGACGCTGCTCTCGCCTCCGACCTGCAGAAGATCAAGGACCTCGGCTTCACCATGGTCCGCAAACACATCAAGGTCGAACCCGCCCGCTGGTACTACTGGGCCGACCGCCTCGGCCTGCTGGTCTGGCAGGACGTCCCGTCGATGACCGCCGACGCCGGCATCAACGCCAACGCCGCCCAGCAAGCCCAGTGGGAGACCGAGGCCCGCGAGATCATCGACGAGCACCGCTTCTCGCCCGCGGTCGTGCTCTACACCCCGTACAACGAAGGCTGGGGCGAGACCAGCCTGGCTACCACCACCCGCGTCGGCAACGAGCTCAAGGCTTACGACCCGACCCGCTACATGAACGTGCACAGCGGCTACAACTGCTGCCAGTCCCTGGGCGACCCCGGCAACGGCGACCTGCTCGACCATCACCACTACACCGGACCGGACGCGCCGCGGGCCACCTCGAGCCGCTGGTCGGCCCTGGGCGAGTTCGGCGGCACCAGCCTGCAGACCCCCGGTCACCAGTACAGCCCGAACGGCCAGTTCGGTGCGTACGAGCAGGTCGGCTCGCCGGCCGCGCTCACCGACCGCTACGTGCAGCTGGCCAACTCGGCGGCACAGCTCATTCGCAACGGCACACTCAGCGCCACCGTGTACACCGAAATCACGGATCTCGAGGGCGAGGTCAACGGCTTCTACACGTACGACCGGCAAGTGGCCAAGATGGACCTAGCCCGGGTGCGAGCGGCCCACCAGGGCATGCTGGCCGCGGCCGGACAGACGCCACTGCCCCGGGTCGGCCTGGCGGTGAACACCCGCATCTCGCTGCAGGCCCAGAACGTGCCCGGCCGCTACCTGCGGCACCAGAACTCGCTGCTGCGCACCGACCCCGTCACCGCCTCCAGTGACGCCCTGAGCAAGAATGACGCGACCTTCTGGGTGCGCCCGGGCCTGGCCGACTCGTCCTGCTACTCGCTCGAGGCGGTCAACGTGCCGGGCAACTACCTGCGGCACTCCGACTCCCGCATCCGCATCGGGTCCGGCTCCGACGCCCTGTTCCGGGCCGACGCCACCTGGTGCGCGAGGCAGGGCCTGACCGGCTCCGGCGTGGCGCTCGAGTCGTACAACTACGCCGGCTCGTACATGCGGCACTACAACGCCGAGGTCTGGCGGTCCCAGGGCTCGGGCGGCCCGGCCTGGAACACGCCCAGCCTGTTCCCGAACGACAGCGTCTGGAACGTCGTGGCTCCTTGGGCACCCTGACCGACGGTCGAGCCGGCGCGGTGGATCGCACCGCGCCGGCTTGATCTCTCTCCCGCAATAGACTGACACGCGTCGATCAAATGCCGCCTACGGTCGGGGCATGACGAACCTTCACCGGCTCGGCCTGCTCACTGCAGTGCTGCTGTTGACGCTGACCACCGGCCGAAGCCATCGCCAGCCCGGCGAGTACCGCGGCTCGGATGCTCGGCGTAACGATGCCGTGGTGCCTGGGCCCGCCATGCCGACAACGTCTCACGGGCCAGGTACTCGACCGCGGCTGAGAGTGCGGCCTCGTCACCTACGGGCGGCGCGGCGCGCCGGGACCAGCGGGCGACCAAAGCCAGCGCGAGCGTGGCCACGCCGGCCAGACCGCCGACGACGTCCGCGCGCTTGTCCGCGTTGTGCCAGGCCTGGGGGTCCGGATACATCCAGACCACCAGGGCGACACAACCGGACACTGCCAGTACGACGATCGCTCTGCGCACCGAACTCAACACACCACGAATTGTGTCCAGCTATGAGCGTTCGTGCCGCCCGAAGGGCCGTAAGTCCAAGCTGGTCATCTGGTGAGCCGAGGCCTCGATGGGCGGGATGTCACGGGCGTAAGCGGCTGGCCCTGATCATGGTTCGGCGGGGACCAACGACGCGACCGTCGGCGGTGAGTTCGACGCCACGAACCTCATACCATGTCTCGCCGTTGTGCAGCTGAGGTTTGGCCCAATCCACGCTCTCCACGGACAGGTGAAGGTCGCCGGTCCCGTACAGGTAGTCCGTCTCCGGGAGAACCCACACCGGGGTTTCAGGTTGATTGCGTTGCTCCATGGTGTCTCCGCAGCCGAGTCACGAGGCACTTCTCTCCTCATGCAAGCATCGGCCTTCACGCGCTCTAGCACTAGCACATGCACGTGCATCTGCACTCGAAGGATAGAGAAATACTCCATGGTTTAACTGAGATCGGACGTTCGCAGGATTGTGGGGGGAGGGTTTTGCGGCAGCCCGCAATCCAGCTGCACAGGGTCGTCTATAGCAGCTGACTCAACATTGCTCGGCTGATCTCGGCGACCGTGGCCAGGTCCTCGGTAAACACCGTCTGCGGCTGTTGCCCCACCCGGCCGCAGACCGCGGCCCCGTGTCCCGCTCCGATGACAGCGACGGAGAATTCACCGGGGATCGGGGTATCCACGACGAGCACAGACCGGGCGCGGCCGACCAGCTCAGGCAGCGAGCCACTGGCCGCGGGGATGGCTCCGGCGGGAACAGAAGCAATGACCATGATCGCGGCGTCGGCCGCGACGACGTCCCGCAGCTGCGCCACCACAGCGTTGACCTCATGGTCTATCGCCAGTCGAGTCGTTGACTGCCGGACAGCAATCTGGAACGGGGTGGTGTCGGGCTGGTGGAACCCTGGCCGCGGCGGGCGTAGCTGGCGGACGGCATCGCGGGCGTAGGTGTGACGGGCGTGTTCGAGAAGGCCTGGCCGGCCGAACAGCCAGCCCTGCCCCCACCGCGCGCCCAACTGCCGGGCGGTGAGCAGATCGGCCTCGGTTTCGATACCTTCAGCGATGACAACGGCCCCGGTGCGCTGAGCCTCAGCACGGACCACCGCGGACACAGCACACGTGTGCTCAGCATCCGGGTTGCGGACCAGACTCATGTCGAGCTTGATCACCTCAGGTTCCAGGACCGGTAGGAACGCCAGCGACATCGGGTCTACACCGACGTCGTCAAGGGCGAGACCGTTGCCCCACTGCTGCACCATACTTGCGATCCGCAGCATGCTGCCCGGCACCGCCGGCAACGCTCGCTCGGTGAACTCGAGCACCTGCCGGAACGGCAGCCCACCACGCACCAGCTCGATCAGCCGTGGGGAAAGCGGCTGGTTCAACACTCCGGGCTCAGCGTTGACGAACACCAGCGGCGGGGTCACCGGAGCCGCGATCGCACATTCCAATGCTCGTTCGCAGCACAGCAGATCTAGTTGCCCGACCAGTCCCGCGTCCGTCGCGGCGGCGAACAAGCGATCGGGGAACTCCAGCGCTGTTCCCGCAGGGCCACGCGCAAGTGCCTCGACGGCCACGACGGCCCGGGTGCCCAAATCCACGATCGGCTGGAACAACGGCTGGACCTGGCGCCCGTTCAGCACCTCACGCACCGCTGCAGCAGCTATCGGTGCTGGCGTCGATGCCGTCGCGGCTGGCAGCATGGAGGCTCCTTGGATCGTGATGCCAGTCAAATCGGCAGCCTCGTCAGCAACTGAAGACCAACAGCCTCCGGTTATCAATCGGGGCTGACAGCGGCCCAGACCCGGCCTGTCCGGCCGGAGAACTCGATGTTGCGGTGCGCCAGTGCGTCTGAGGCGGGGTAGCGGAATCGGGAGACCAGAGCTTGCAGGTCGGTGGACATGCGGGCCAATTCGGCGGTGGCCTGCTGGGCTTGGCCCACACCGTCGGTAGTGTGCTGAGCGGCCTGAGCGACGGTGGCGACGTTCGCGGTGATCTGTTCGGCGGTCAGGGCGGTGTCGGCGACGCTGCGGTTCATCTCGGCGGTCGTCGCGGTCTGCTCCTCCACGGCCGAGGCGATGGTGGTCTGGTAGTCGTTGACACGGCCGATCACCGCGGCGATCTGCTCGATCGCTTCTACCGCGCCGCCCGTGCCGGCCTGGATGGCTTCCACCCGGCGCACGATGTCCTCGGTAGCGCGGGCGGTCTCCTGGGCCAGGTCTTTGACCTCGCTGGCCACCACCGCGAAGCCCTTGCCCGCTTCTCCGGCCCGGGCGGCCTCGATGGTGGCGTTCAACGCGAGCAGGTTCGTCTGGGCGGCGATTGCGGTGATCACCTGGACGACGTCGCTGATCTGCTGCGATGACTCGCCCAGCGCGGCGATCGTGGCGCCGGCGACCTCGGCGGCCTCGACCGCAGAGCTCGCCACCGCGGCGGCTTCGCTGGTCGAGTGAGCGATCTCCCGGATCGCGGCACCCATCTGCTCACTACCGGCCGACACGGTCTGCACATTGGCCGACACCTGACCGGCGGCCTGCGAGACGGCCTGCGCCTGAGCGGCGGACTGGGCCGCCGACGCCGCGATCTCGGTAGACGTTGCGGACATTTGCTCCGCTGCGGCGGCGAGAGACGCTGACGAGCCGTCGATGGTGCGCATCGCCTCACCCAGAGCATTCACGCTGTGCTGCAAATCGTGAGCCATCGCGGCGATCTCGTCACGGCCGGTGACCGCCACCGGGGTGGCCAGGTCACCGTCGGCAAGCAGGACCAGCCGTTTGCGGACCTGGTCGACGGGCCGGGTCACCGACCGGGTGACCACGACAGCCAACAGGACGGCGAGGAGAGCGGCGGCTGTGCCGAGGGTCCAGACCATGACGGCGCCGCTGCGCTCTGCCGCGGCGGCGGCGTCGCGGGCCGCGGCGAAGTCCGCGTCCGCCGTCCTGATGACGTCATCGAGTTGCTGCCCGATCTGCTGGTATAGCTCGATCTCTTGACCGAGCACCAGGGCGTCCGCTGTCTTGTCGGCGCGATCGGTGCGTTCGCGGTACAGCTGCGCGATCTGCCGGTCCACGGCCTGGAACTGGCCGAACAGGGTGGTGATCTGCTGCAGTTGTTCTCCGGCCGCGGGGGCCGTCGCGGCGCGGGTCGCCGCCGCGACGGTGTCGGTGAATGTCTGAGCCGAGGCGAGGAACGCCTTGCGGGACGAGCCGGTGTCCTGGGCGGCGTCAGAGACACCGCGCCGGGCGTCGAAGGCGTACGCGGTCTGCCAGCCGTTGACATCGGCGGCGGAGAACTTTGCGTCTTTCATCAGCTCCACGAACTGCTGAGCGCGTTCCATCCTGCCCACCGCCGTGTCCTGCCGGCTACCGGTGACCAGAGCGGCTGCCATCACCACCAGCAGCAACACCACCACCACAGCGAATGCGGTCGCCAACCGCAAGCCCAGGCCCACACGGTTCAGAACAGTCACACCCACCTCGATCGGCTCCACCGACGGCCATCTGAGAACACTCGCAGGATGAGGGGCCGATCAGCGGACCGGCGAGCTGAAGGCTGTCAACGTCGGGTTCACGTGGAATTCATTCGAATGCGGCAGACGATCGACGGCCAGTGCGGTCGGATGAATCACGGCCGACCGACGGCAGGTGATGTCATGATCATCGCAGTGATCGCCACCCTCGTACTGATAGGGGGCACAACCTGGTCTGCGCAGAACTACGGTCTGGCACGGAATCGAGTCCTGAACCAGCGCATCACCGGGATGCTGCTGGTCGCGAGTGCGGTGACGCTTCTAGCCGAGATTGCCTATGCCGTCGTTGCTTTATGACGTGACGACTTGTCGACCTTGCTCACCGGGTAGCCGCAGTTGCGTCATGCGCGGTGATTCACCTGCTGGCTGTGAAAGGTCCACCGGTGGATGTCTCCGCGGTTGACGCCAGTGCCCGGCTCGATGGGACCGTCGTGGTGTGCCCGCGCGGTGATCTTAATGCCGTCAGTGCCCTGCGGTTACGGCAAGTGCTTGTCCAAGCGATCCGTCATCTCCGCCCGTCCCGGTTGATCGTTGACCTGCGAGGTGTCAGTGAACTTGACGCGGTCGATGTGGGTGCGATCGCTGCCGCTTGCGAGCTCGGCGATAGTTATCAGGTCGGGGTGTTTCTCGACGATGCCCCTTTCAGGGCCGTAACCGACCTTGCCGCTGCTGGTGTACCGCATCAACGTCTGCGCCGCCGCAGTCAGGGATGAAGGATCAGAGTTTCGCCGCCTGGATCTCGTCGTCGACGGATCAAGTCGCCCGGGGCGCCGGCGTGCTACATGTCGGGTGGTTCACCGATGCCCAAGTAGTCAACGAGGTCAACGATGCGGAGCACGTGGAGAACGAATGGGTGGACGTTCTCCATCCTGATCGTGATCCCGTGCTGTTCGGCATGCCGGTAGAGGGCGATGAGCGCCGTCATTCCGGTTGCGTCGAGGAACGTCATCTCGGCGGCGTCGATATCGATGTGACGAACCTGGTGGGCCTCGATCATTTTGAGCACAACGACGTGAAGGTGCGGCGCGCTGGCCATGTCTACTTCGCCTCGAACAGCGACCACAAGCTTCGCGCCATTGTGTGACTTTACCGCAACGAATAGTGGCGTCGAGGGTTCCTGGTGGGGATCGCTCACGCAAACCCTTCCTGCCGAAGCCATGTCGCTTCCTGGCTAATTCGTAGCAACTCACAGCAAGCCGATGCAGGCTCGCAGCTGGTGCCCGCAGCTGCTGCGGACCGGCCCAAGTTTACGTCGTAAACGGATGCGTGCGAACGGATCGAGCCGACACCCAGGCGGGTGCCGGCTCGATCGTTGCGCTGGGGTGTAAATAGGTGCCGGTGTTGCGGTCGATTGGCAGGGTGGCTTCCGTGGCCGGGTAGGCCTGCTGCGGTGCAACGGTGCCCGATCCGGTACCGGCCCGGTAACCGCTGGTGGCGCGGCCGGGCAGATTGGTGGCTTCGCGCTCGGCGGCGTTGAGCCAGGTCTCCCACCGGGGCTGCATGGGCTTGATGGCGCCGCCGCCGACACCGACGATGAGCACACCGGCGATGATCGCCAGGACGGTGATCAGGATCGGGGTGGTGACGGTGGCGGCCACGCCGATCTGGTTGCGGGCGGCGATGATGCCCAGGCCGAGGATGAACACCGCAGCAATGTTGGCCAGGAGCCTGCCGCAGGATAGTCCGCCGAGGCCGGCGGTGATGAGGTCCTTGACGCCCTTGGCGATGGCCGAAGCGACCATGATGATGATGATCGCGACGAACGCCTGGGGCAGCCAGCGCACGACACCGGCGATAAGGTCGGAGACGGGTTGGGGCCCCGAATGCCGAAGGCGAGTTGCAAAGTGAACAGAAGTGTGGCGTAGTAGACCAGCTTCGCAACGATGTCACTGGCGTCGTACTTCGAGCGCTGCAGAGCGGTCTTGACCCCGGCGGCGCTCTACGAGCCAGTCGAACCCGACGCGCTCAAGGATTTTGTCGACGAGTCTGCGGACGGCTTTGGCGATGAGCCAGCCCACCAGCAGGATGACCGGAAACGCCAGCGCTTTCGGCAGGACCAGCAGGACGGAACGCAGCATGTCGCCGACGCCATCAGTAAACCGTTCCGACATGAATAGTCCCCAGGTCTAGTAATCGGGGGAAATGCCAAGCCGCCTATACCCATCTGCGCCGCCGCCCAATACGCTTATCGGCCCGACCAGAAACATATTTCATCGATCTGTCCGAGATGTCACACCGGGCGATGTGGTTATCGGTTTAACACATAAACACGCCGATATGACAAATGCGATGAACGACTTCTGAACCTTACGATTCGGGCATCGGCGCGCTCGGCGGAGTCTCGAACCTACCGGGCATCACCTGGTTGACCCCGCCGTAGATGACCAGGCTTCAGGTGGGTCGGCACAGGGTCGGATAGGGCCCCGGCGTTTCTTTCGCCGGGGCCCCAACCGTGTCGAAGGCGATGCAGAGACGCGACTTGAGACGAGATTACGCCGGTGGTTCGATGGTGGTGGTCGGTGCTGTCCGCGCTGGCGACGACCGGCGCCGCGTGGTGCGGTCTGACAGGTCCGGCGAGGCGCCGGACGATTCCGTGCCCGGCTGCTGCACATTGGTAGCCGCCGAGGTAGTTAATTCTGAGGTGTCGGCGTGCGACGCGGCCGAGTCGGTGGAAAGGCCGAGGCGATCCTTGGCTACCTGCTGGACTTCCACCACCGTGGGGTGGCCCTGGACTTTACGGGCTGCCGCGACGATCTGCTCGTACTTCTCGCGGCCGGCGCGGCTCCCGAGCACATAGCCGACGGCCAGTCCGGCGGCAAACTTGAAAACTCTCATGCGGTATCGCTCCTGAAGTCGGAAGGTAACTGATTCAGCCGGGCCACTGGCCGGTGGCTTTCTGCACGCCCGCGGCGCCGGCCCGGTCAACGGCGGCTTTGACGACAGCGAAGATCGCGCCTTGCAGGGCGGCGGCGAGCAGAATCTCCGTCCAACCCCGGTCCTGGTCGGTGGCGTTGGGGGCGTCGTCGTCGTGCCCGGCGATCTTCCAGACCTGTTTGAAGATCAGCCCGGAGACCAAACCCGCGCCGGCGCCGAACAACAGCCCGACCGGCTTGTAGGCGATTTTTGCCGCCGTGCCGCTCATGCCCGCCTCCGGCGGACCACCACAACAACGGTGACGATGACCGCGGCGGCGGCCGCAACGATCGCGGCCAGCGGCAACGGCCGGCGGATCGGTTCGGGCAGATCGGAATTGGCCAGCTGCTGCTTCGCCGTCGCTGCCTTCTCCGACACCACGCCGGCGGTCTGCGCCGCCTGATCCTTCAAACCGGCCAGCTTCTCCCGAGCAGTGTCGGTGGCGTCCCCGACCGCCTGCTTGGCGCGGGCCTTCACATCGGCCTTGGCCGCCAGCTGCTCCACCGTATCGCCGAGATCCGCGCGGGTCTGTTCGATCTCCGCACGCAGCTGCTGCGGATCGATGGGGGTTTGCGGGTCACTCATCAGGAGCGTCCTTCCCGAACGGCGTTCTTCACGGTCTGCACATCAGCCTGCGCGCTCGCGACAGCGTCGCTGGGCACCGGCGGTACCGCAGCCTTCAACTTCTGCTTGCCCACCAGGGCGGCGACACCGGCGGCGGTCAGCACGACGACCAACACCACCAGCAGGGCCAGCCACAACGGCCAGACCAAGTCCAGCAACACCACCGCGAGGGCCAGCAGCAGGCCCAGTCCATAGAGGCCGAGGACCGCGGCGCCGCCGAACAGGCCACCACCGATCCCAGCCCGCTTACCCTTCTCCGCCAGCTCCAACTTCGCCAACGCCAGCTCGTCACGGACCAGCGTTGAGACCTGCGCCGCAGCCTGACTCACCAAGTCACCGGTCGACGCCGCATCACGAGGGGATTTATCTGACACGTTCCTTCATTCCTTTCGTTCTCACGCAACCGGATACGTACACGCCACGGACGGCTGACGCCGCTGCGTCGCGCTGCCGGCCTCACTAGTCGGCGGTTTCGTCGTCGATCGCCGCGGTCCCGGCGTTTTTTTGAATCGAGGCGATCGTCTCCAGCGCCGAGCTCCTACGGGTGTAGGACTCGCTGGTCGCCACGACCTGGCCGTTGCTGGCGACCAGGTTGAACCGGAACTGCCCGTTGCTGGTCTTCTTCACCACGAACTTCACCGCTGCCTCCTCGAAAGTGATTACTTAGTTGTCAACTGGTGCTCAGCCCCTGCTCACTACCGGGCTTGATCTTGCGGTCATCGCGCAGCTCGAGGAACGGCTCATCGGTCGGGTCATGGCCGGCGGCGATGGCCCGGCCGCGCTGCAATTCAGCGTCGAGTTCGGCGCCGAGCAGGACCGCGATGTTGGTGATCCACATCCAGACCAGGAACGCAACCACGCCACCGATAGCGCCGTAGGTCTTGTTGTAATTGGCGAAGTTGGCCAGATAGACCGCGAACCCGACCGAGGCCAGGATCCACAACAGGACGGCGAACAGGCCGCCGGGGCTGACCCACCGGAATCCGCCCGTTCTGGCGTTGGGCGAGGCGTAATAGAGGATGGCGAACATCAGGCTGACCAGGATTAGCAGGACCGGCCACTTGGCGATGTTCCAGGTCGTCACTGCCGCCGAACCGAGCCCGATCGTGTCACCGACGACCTTCGCCAGATCCCCGGTGAAGATGACGATCGCGGCCGAGACGACCAGCATCAGACCGACCACGGCGGTCACCGCGACACGGATGGGCAGGGTCTTCCAGATCGGCCGGCCCTCCGGTACGTCATACACGGCGTTGGAAGCGCGCATGAACGCTGCGGTGTACCCGGACGCGGACCAGAACGCGGCCACGATACCGATGACCGCGGCGATCCCGGCAGCACCAGGATCCTTCACCTGGTCCAACACAGTGGCGACCAAGTTCTGCAGTTGCTCGTTCGGGGCGATCTCGCCGACCGCGTCTTTCACGGTTTGCTGGCCGTCGTTGCCGAGCATGCCCAGCAGCGACACGATCACCAGCAACCCAGGGAAGATCGACAACACGCCGTAGTAGGTGAGAGCAGCGGCCCAGTCCGACAGGTTGTCCTGGGAGAACTGCTTGAAAGTGCGCTTCAGCGCCGCGAACAGGCCCTTGCCCTTGAGCTCAGCAGGGTTGTCCGGGCCGGCGTCCGGTGCCGGCGCGGACAGGTCGTACGGCTTGTCGTCACCGGTCCGGGTCGTGGCGACCGCATCGATGTCAGTACCATCCCCACCGGTGCGCTTGTGGTCAGCGCTCATACCTGCCTCCTGCAAAGTCATAGTGCGATCGGTGCAATCCCCACCTGGTAAGTTTTTCAATCCACTCTGACTGCATCTTTCACCACTTTTTGTTTATGCGCTAAACCAGTAAGTGAAGTGTTTTCACGAAGACGGTTTTGCGGTGATGACGGCATCGCTTCCAGTCTGACTGACTCCTCCCGGTCCACGCGGCACCGTCATCTATGACACGCTTGCGAGGTATGCGACCGCCCACAGCAACGAATAGGAGGCGTGATGGTCGAGGATCCAGACACTCCACAAGCGCGTGGCGACATGGCCGCGGCTATCCCGGCCGGCGGCCCCGGCTCAGGCCGCGCCGGTTTGGACCAACGGCGGATCATCGGCGCGGCGGTGCAGTTCATCGACCAGAACGGCCTGCGGATGCTGACCATGCAACGCCTCGGCGCCTACCTCGGCGTCGAGGGCATGGCCCTCTACCGGTATGTCCCTGGCCGGGAGGCCCTGCTTGACGGGGTGGTGGAGTCCGTGGTCGACGAGCTGTTCGGTGACCCGGACGTGCACCTGGAAGCCCACGCCGGGTGGGTGGACTACCTGCAACGACTGGCCCACGGGCTGCGCCGCATCGCTCTGGCCCACCCCGAAGTGTTTCCGCTGGTCGCTACCCGTCCGCCCGCTGCGCCGTGGGTACGGCCACCGCTGCGGAGTCTGCGTTGGATCGAATCGATGCTCGAGGTGATGACCGAGGCCGGGTTCACCGATGAGAACGCCGCCGCGGTCTACCGGGCGTTCAGTAGCTTCCTGCTCGGCTACCTGCTTCTGGAGGTCTCCGCCCGCGGCGTCGAAACCGGCCCGGTCGAGGAACCCGACGTCTCACCCGTAGAGGATCTGAGCAGCTACCCAATCCTGCAACGCCTCGAGCCGCACCTATCCATCGACGTCGCCGCCCAAGATTTTGAAGAGGCCCTGGAAGCGCTTCTGGACCGGGTGGCATTACTGCTGCCGCGTCGCCGTCGACCCCCACGCCTGACCGAGGACAAGTAAAGCTCCCGTCCGGCTGACAGCTGATTCACATGGCTGGTTTATGTCCTAAACGAGCGGGCACCTTCGCGTTGTCAAGCGATTCCAGCAGGCCCACCTGAGCGCTGCAACTCATCACAATCTGCACAGGCTCAGGTGTGGTGGCTGTCCGCTGCCCTCTCTCCAGAAGGACTTGCCGTGACCACCCAGAACGACATCGACCAGCTCACCGGCACCGACGTCTACGACACCGACGGCGACAAGATCGGCTCAGTCGGCCAGGTCTTCCTCAACGCCGACAGCGGCGACCCGGAATGGGTCACTGTCAAGACCGGCCTGTTCGGCACCAAGGAGACCTTCATCCCACTGGGCAATGCCACGGTCGCCAACGACCGGGTCACCGTCGCCTACACCAAAGACCACGTCAAGGACGCCCCGCGCATCGATGCCGACGGGCCCCTGTCCTACGCCGAGGAAGAAGAGCTATACGCCTTCTACGCCCTGGAAACTTCTGGGAGCCCGGCCGGTGGCTATCAGGATGACGGCAGCTACCAGACCAGTTCCTCCACCTATGGCGCCGACGGCCCGGACTACCAGGACCGCGGGTCGGATTACCAGGACCGCGACACCCATGACCGTGCGGACGATGGTGGCGCGATGACCCGCTCCGAGGAGCGGCTGGTCACCGACACCCGCACCGAGCAGGCCGGTAAGGCCCGGCTGCGTAAATACGTCGTCACCGAACAGCAGCAGGTCACCGTGCCCGTCTCACATGAAGAAGTGCGCCTGGAACGCGAGCCGATCACCGACGCCAACGCCGGCGACGCCTTCGACGGCCCGGACATCAGTGAGGCCGAGCACGCGGTCACCCTGCACGCCGAGCGGCCGGTCGTCGACACCGAGACGGTGCCGGTCGAGCGGGTCCGCCTCGGCAAGCAGACGGTCCACGACGAGGAAACCGTCTCCGGTGAGGTCCGCAAGGAGCAGATCGAGTTCGACGGTCCCGAAGGCAGCGACCGCCGCTGACCCGGCCCTAGTCATGCTCGGCGTCACGCAAGACAGCGCCGGCGAACGCCGAGCACGATCGACTGCACACCATCTCGCTCGCCTGGGTTCCGAGTTCGACGGAGGCATCATGAACAGCGACGCACAAAAGCCCCCGGACCGGCGACCTCACCGCTGACAGCCGGCGTGAGGATGCCTCACGCCGGCTGTGCTGCAAGATCCCGGCGAGGCCACGACACGGTCCGAGGAACGCCTCGTCTCAAGCACCCAAGTCCACGAGAACGGCCGGGCACGCCTGCGCAAGTATGTGATCACCGAGACCGTCCAGATCACCGTGCAGGTCCGCAGCGAACAACTACGCCTAGAACAGGAAACATTCCAGCGTCCGGTCAGCAGGCGGTACAGGATCCCTACCTCGATCGTCGAGGCTTTCCACGCCAAGCGTTGAACCAGACCGATACTTCTCGTGGAACTCGGGGTCCATCCTCCGGCCGTTACCTCTATGTCGAACGGTGGCCTGCTGAGCCAGCAAGGCCACCGTTCGCCGGGTGCGTGGTCAGAGTGGGCGGATGTTTGCCGCCTGTGGGCCTTTCTGGCCTTGGGTGACCTCGAACTCCACCTTCTGGTTCTCGTCGAGGCTGCGGTAGCCACTCGACGAGATTGCCGAGAAATGGGCGAATACGTCGGCGCCGCCGTCGTCCGGGGTAATGAAGCCGAAACCCTTATCGGCGTTGAACCATTTCACAGTACCGGTAGTCATAGCCGCTCCCTCGCATGCCACTAGAGGCCACATCGTGCAGCCCTCGAACCGCGACGAATTTTGCCTGCGCTAGGTACGAGCACAGAGCGGATTGCGCCGCGGTAGTCACATACCCCGGCCACGCGCCGAGAAACCACCGTTTTGACGGCAGTGACCGCCGAGAAGTTGCATGCCGACACATCGCGAACGAGTTGCCAGCGAATGCCACGCTCGTTTCGCTGATGGCCGGTCGCGTACTCCGGCCGCTAGCGCGGTTGACGGTGCGGTTATCGAGTTATACCAGTCGGTTTCGTCGTGACTCTTATTCGGACCAGCAGTCCCCCACGACGCTTCCGTGAACCGAAGCAGTCCAGAGTATGACAAGGTAAATCGCCACTATCTGGTTGATCAACCAACAATGACTTAGCCACTACGGCGGCCGACACTGCACGGATCGGGAGTCGGGCTCGACGGTGGTCTGGATGAGCGATGTCGCGTTAATCGAGCTGGGCGGTCTGATGAGACTTTGCAAGGCGCTCCTGCACGTCGTCGGGCGCCACGAAGTCGCAGGATCCGTCGTGGGTGTGCGCCAGGGTGCAGGTTCTGCCAGTCGGCAAATGCACGCGGCCGCACGCCCCTACTGCTGCTACGCCTTCATCGATCGAAGGATTGTGCAGATCCGGTCGATCACCACTGCTGAGCCGGTCGGTCATGTCATCCCCTACCGCAAGTCGAACCCACCCGGACATCACCACGCCACCGGGTGAGCCGGGAACGAAGCGGACTCATTAGCTGAAACGCCGTCTTCAAGGTACCTCGACCGATCGGCCTAGTCTACGGCCGCGAGTACCTTCGCTGCCTACCGGCGATGCATCAGAGGTGGATTCCGGCAACCCTTCATCAGGGCCTCGGTCGGCTCAGTGACGCATGAAACCGAATACCTCGCACCGGCCCGAAAGCTCTGCTCTTCATGGCACTGCTTTTGGCGATGGGATGCTTGTCCATACGCCGGGTTCTGGATCACCTCATCGACACCGTACCGCAGCAGGATTTGACAGCCGCAGATTCGTTTGGCATAGGCGATCACGATTCCGGCCTCGTTCGCATTCAGTTCCCGTTCGCCGGCCGTCTGAGCACTGAGACTGATAAGTTGGCGACGCTGCGATAGCAGGTTTAGTGGCCATACCGGTGTGGATATATTCATTTGGCCGCGATTACTATTGCCGTGCTCGACACGGCAATGACGTTTACCGCGATCGTTGATGTGGTGGCTGGAATCCCCTGTCCTGCTGTGCGCTTTGGATGGGGGGATTGCAGCGAAGGGCTAGCCAGCCGACGGAGATCGTGCCTGCTGCCCCGGAGCGTCGGTGTACGTGCGCTGCCCGAACGGTGCTTCCGGCCATTCGCGCTCCTGATGCCGGTTGCCGATACCTAGAGGCTCCTCAGTGACGTGGTGTCCGGGCGGCTTGCTCTTTGATGAGGATGAGTCGGAGTTGATGGCGGACCGCTCGCTGGCGTCTTTGAGATGGTCACCGACGCCATCGGGTACGCCACACGACGATCATCAGCTGACGATACGCCGGTCGTCCCCGGGGTTCCGCCGTTCGCCACAGATGCATCGTCGACGCTCTGCCAGGCCTGTCGCGCTCGTGCCTTGTCGGCGCGGGCTTTCTGGCCGTTGTGACTGTCGTTGCGTTCGGGTTCGTGTCAGGGATTTAATACTGCAACGGCAGTTAGTTGAGTGGGTAGCCTCGGCGTTTGTAGTGGCTGAGGCGGGCTTGGTGCTGGCGTTTGCGGCGCCAGTGTGACCACCACCAGATGTGGTGTTCGGGCTGGTAGAGGCGGACGATCAGTGCGGCGAGCAGGCGTCGGATCTCGGGTACGGTGTAGCCGATCATCATGTCGTCGCCGGGGCTGGTTCCCCTTTTGATGACAGGGTTTTGGCGACGACGAGCCAGGCGTGGGCGGCCATCGACAGGGTGATGTGGGCGTGCCAGGCTCGCCAGTCACGGACTTGGTATTCGTCGAGGCCGGCGGTGTTTTTGGCTTGCTGGAAGCATTCCTCGACCGCCCATCGGGTGCCGGCGATGCGGGCCAGGTCCATGAGCCGGGTTTTGCGGGGTCCGTAGCAGATGTAGTAGGCCAGCTCGCCGGTGCTGATGTTGCGCCGGGCGAGTAGCCAATGTCCTCGTCCGGGCCGCCAGAACACTCGGATCGGGACACGTGCCCACCAGTACTCGCGGGGGCCGTGAGCCCCCGGCCCGCAAGAGATCCGTGACCAGGCCCGGCCCGGCAGGGCGGCGATCAGCTTGTCGACGCGGGCGGAGCCCATGCTGGTGGTGATCACGTCGTCGTTGCGGCGCGTCGCGACGACATGGGCTTGGTCGTGTTCCTCCATGAAGACCCGTAACGATTTCGACTGTCCGTAGGCCTCGTCCATCGTCACCCAGCCGGCCGGGACACCGGCCGTGAACGCTCTGGCCAGCATGCCGCGGGCCATCTGGACCTTGGTGGCGAGGTCGACCTCGTCCGGGATACCAGCGGCCCGGCAGCGGTCACGGTCGTCGGTCCACGCCGCAGGCAGATACAGCTGCCGGTCGATGAGTGCGTGGCCTTTCGAGGACCGGTAAGCCATGAACACACCGACCTGGCAGTTCTCGATCCGGCCGGCGGTTCCCGAGTACTGCCGGGCCACGCCCGCGGATTTCACGCCCTTCTTCAAAAAGCCCGTGTCGTCGATGATCAGCACCCCTTGCGGGTCGCCGAGGTGCTCGAGGACGTAGTCGCGCAGGTCGTCACGCACGGCGTCGATGTCCCAGTCCGCCCACCGCAACAGCCGCTGCATCCCGTCCGGCGACACGTCACCGGCCTGCTCCGCGAGGGTCCAACCGTTTGTCCGGTCCAAGCCCGCGACCAGCCCGGCCAGATACTGCCGCGCCCGCCGGCGCGGCTCGCAGCGCGTGAACCGCCCGCCGATCCGGGCATGCAACCGGTCCAACTCAGCAGACCATCGATCAACATCAGCCGCCGTCACAACGGACTCAACGAGCCGATCATCAATACGTATCGCCTGCTGAGTGCCGTTGCAGTATTAGAGGTTGAATGCCGGTCACCGGCCGTTGGTGAAGGTGGCCCACACGTGCTTGGTGGACGTGGTGCAGTACCAGCCCACATCCAGCGCGAACGATTGAGCCAGCGCAAGTCCGCGCCCGCCCAAGGCCTGCTCATCGGCCGCAGCGAGCTCGGGCACGGAGTCCGGGTCTTGATCAGTCACGTCCAGGAGGAAACCACCTGCGGTACGCAGCAGCCGAACCTCGGTAGGGGCCAGGCCATGCCGAATGGCGTTGGTCGCCAGCTCCGTCGCGACCAATACCATCCGCTCCGGCACATCACCGAGCCGCTTGACTGCGGAAACTTTCTCGCCATGCAACGCGCGGCTCAAAGCCGCTCGCAGCCCTTGCAGTTCTGTAGTGCTGTCGAGAACCCAGGTGTGCATGACAACAGCGTCCGGAGGAAGGGTCTGCTCGAGTCCGTTCATGCGTCGTCCAATGCCCTCCGTACCCGAGCTGAAGCGTCGACGCCCGATCCCACAGAAGCGGCCCGGCAGACGGCAATCCGCACCTTCAGCCTCAACCTGCTGACGCACCGCTGGCCGCCTGGAGCGAATGCCTGAACAGAGATCGGGCCGAGCCGGATAATGTCGTCGTGAGACAAGCGCCACGGCCTGATCCGGAGCTTCTGCATCGCTGGCTGCGCCAAGGGGTACGACCGGCGCAGATCGGTGCCCGCCTCGGGTTAAGCCGGGCCGCCGGTTACGCCTGGTTGCACCGATACTCCGTCGCTGCCGACGTACCTGTGGTGACTCAGCTCGACCTCGTCGGCCGCTGGCTGGTCGGAGTCCCGGTCGATCAGATTGCCGCCGACACCGGTTTGCCGCCCGCAGCGATCCAGGAACGGCTTATCACGGCCGGCACACTCGCGCCGCCACGCACGTACTTTCTCGTCGGCTCTCCGAGCGACCCACTGCCGGAGCACCTGCTGCGCGAGTGGTACGTCCGCGCCCATCTCACCGTCGAGCAGATCGCCGCGTTGACGGGCATGACCGCGCGGCAGGTGCGTTACCGCCTGACCCGATATCGGTTAGCTCCCGGCCGTCCCGGTCCGGCACCGCAAATTCGTCACCGCCTCACCAAAACCGTTCTCACCCGCCTGTACGTCCAGCGGCACCAATCATGCCCAGCCATCGCAGCGCACGCAGGCGTCAGCACCGAAGCGGTACGGGCGCTGCTGGCCGCCAACGACATAGCCCGGCGCCCCAGCGGCAGCCGCAGTCAGCCCCCGTTACCCGCCGAGGCAATTACACGCTACCGGCACGGCACCGTCACCCTCACCGCCCTGGCCACCGAACTCGGCTGGTACACTTCGAGCGGCAACCCAGCGGTACGCCGCCTGCATGCCGCCCTTGCCGCCGCCAACGCCCGCCGCCGCACGGCCCGAGACACGTCGACCCCGGCCGCTAACAACAGCGTCATCCCACCCGAGGCATCGCGCAATTCCAGCCCGAGCGACGACGTCTGCTAGCCGTACATTGGTCCGCCCTGTCACGAGCTGTCTCGAACCGGTAAAGCTCCTCAAGCAGCGTTCGTCGAGCAAGGGGTCGTGGACGGGTCACCGCAGTTCGATCAGCCCGTCTGTGTAGCCAAGCAGCACGGCTCCCGGCAACAGGTTGATGCTGGTGTTCGTGCGCGGCTGGCCGAGCAGGCCGACGCGCGGCGGCGGGTCGACCGGTATACCGGCCAACGCAGCCGCCTGATCGGGGTACGGCGAGTACGGGGCGCAGGTGCCCACGACCACCCCGAACACCGGCGCACCGATGCCGATACTGCCCGCTCTACCGACGTCAACAGCGAGCCCGTTCGAGATCGTCAGCGCCCGGCGGCCCGTCACCAGTACCACCGAGGCGGACCGGATGCCGCTCAGCCGCCACCTCGAGGCCCTCGCCGGCGAAGGCACCCAACCGCCCATGCTGCGGGCCTGCTTCCAGGACAGCCGGCACTTCACCGCCGCGACGGGGCGGCGCTTCGCCCGCATCGCGACCCACAGCGAGCTGGTGGCGCCCTCGGCGTCGGTCTTAGCGACGAGTCCCTGCCCGGTGTCCGAGGTCCGAGGGGCACCTGAGGACCGACGACCCGTTAAGCGGCGAATGGAGCAGCATCGTGATGGGACCTCATCAGGCCGCCGCACTGGTCGCCCGCGACCTCGGCGACTCCGGACCCGAAACCGAGCGGCGCTTCGACTTCGCCATCACCCATGACCGCGACCTCTTCGCCGAAGCGGCCAGGCCGCTGCTGCAATGGCACCTAGTGCTCTGACCAAGAACGTTTGAGGTGTTGGGGTCAGGCTGCTCGGGTGGTGGGTTGGCCCCAGCGTCGCCTGCGTTCGCTGCGGATGCGGGCGCGTTCGCGGCGTTGGGCGGCCAGGACGTCG
>NZ_JAPNTZ010000017.1 GCF_026626335.1 Paractinoplanes pyxinae
GGTTCGTCCTGGCCGTGTCAACCGGTTTCTCCCGGTTGATGCCGCTTCGTCCCAGTAACCCCGCGTCCTGAGGCGCGCAGCATTGCTGCGATCCGCAGTTCGAAGGATTTGGCAGGACGTCCGCTTGCGGATCTCTCCGCTGCCGCGTCCGTTTCCCTGCCGGCTCGGAAAACATTACACGCGCGTTCCCTGGGCTCCAAATCGGGTACCAGTGTGCCGCGTAAGGCCAGCTCAGCGCAGGGAAACGGTCAAGGCTGGGCTACTTCGACCTGGCCCGCCTCCACGCGTACGCGCAAGAGGGGTTGGTCGTTGGCGGCCGGACCGTGGACGGCGACCCCGTCCCGGAGCCGGAACGTGCTGCCGTGCCAGGGGCACACCACACATGCGTCGTGCCCCGTGCCGACGACTTCGCCTTCCCCGAGCGGCCCCGTCTCGTGACTGCACCGTTCGAGCATCGCGGTCACGTTGTCGCCCTCGCGCCACAGCAGCACGGGCACGTCACCCAACGTCCGCACCGCCGGCTTGCCCTCGGGCAGCGACGCGAGCGAACCCAGTGACGTCCACTCCTCCGGCACCCGGTTGAGGTCGGGCGCCGCCTGGTTCATGCCGCCCCCACGGGCGTACGAGATGTGACCGCCCAGATAGGCGCCGAGCCCGATCACCGACAGGCCCGCATAGCTCAGAGCTCGCCCCGAACGCCCACGCGCCCGGGCCACCAGCGAGGCCGCGTAAAGACCGACTCCCACCGCGTTGGCCGTCGCGTGCACCAGGCCGACCCTTTGCTTGTCCTTGGTCATTTGCGACCAGTCGGCCCAGCCGGCCGCGATCGCCGGCGTCACCCCCGCCGTGCCGACGGCGATCAGCGTGGTCGCCGCGCGTCGCTGACCAGGCACGAGGTCGAGAATCCCGGCCGAGATGAAGGCGCCCGCCGGCACCTGCACCAGCACCGGATGCAGGGCATGGCCGAGCCACACACCGTGCAGCGCGTCCCGCAGGCGCTCGGGCGTCGAGGTGATCGCCGCCTGCACCTTGTCGATCACGCCGTCGAACAAACGGTTCGTCTCGAGCCGGTTGAGGAGCTGCATGACAGAACGGGTTCCCTCTGAGATGCCCGCGAAACGCTCCGACGGCATACCGTGCCGGTCATGAATGGCGTGATCGCACCCGGTTTCGAGGCTGTCGGCGAGGCTTTCGCCACCGATCCGCGCGGAGGGTCGGGGCTGACGATCCTGCGCGACGGCGAACCGGTCGTCGAACTGGTCGAGGGCTGGCGCGACGCCGCCCGGACCGACCCGTGGCGGCCGGACACCCTGGTCAACGTCTACTCGACGGGCAAGCCGGTGATCGCCATGGCGGTGGTGCTGCTGGCCGAGCGCGGTCTGATCGAGCTCGACGCGCCGATGTCGCGCTACTGGCCGTCCTTCCGAACCCCGGTTTCCGTACGCCAGGTTCTGTGCCACACGGCCGGCCTCTACTCGTTCCCCGTACAGCGCCCGACTTCCGCGTACAGCGATTGGGATCTGCTCTGTGCGGATCTGGCCGCGGCCACCCCCGAGTACGAGCCCGGGACCATCGCTGCCGAGCACGCCCTCACCTACGGACACCTGCTCGGCGAGCTGGTGCGCCGGGTCGACGGCCGGACTCCCGCCCAGTTCGTCGCGGACGAGATCCCGTACGACTTCGGCTTTGCCCTGTCCGATGAGGACGTGGCCCGCTGCGCCGACCTCGAGTTCGACGCCCCCGACTGGCCGGCCCGGAATGCGGGCGCTCCGGGCTCGGCGAAGAACCGCGCGATCAGCAACCCACCCGGCGCCCGCGACCTGGCCGTCGTGAACAGCACCGCCTGGCGCCGGGCCTCCGTGCCCGCGGTCAATCTGCACGCCACGGCCACCGGCATCGCCCGGTTCTACGCCGCCATCCTCGAGGGCGAGCTGCCGGCGCTGGCGATCCCGCAGTACACCGGCCTCGACCTGTTCATCGGTGAGGAAACGACGTGGGGTCTGGGCGTTCAGCTGGAGCCCGACGGCACCTGGGGTCACGGCGGGCTAGGCGGCTCGGCCGGTTACGCCGACCCCGCCCGGAACCTGGCGATCGCCTACGTCAGCCGCCGCCTCAGCGACTTCGCGGTGCTGGACCGAATCGACGCGGCACTTCCGCGCTGAAAGTTCTCAAGAGCCGCCGGCCGCGACCGATTCTGAACCTTCGCGGAATGAGGGAACACCGGAAGGCGGAAGTGAGGGAGCGGTGGCGGACCGGGCTGGTGCCCGCCACACTCACGCCGTCTTTCACTGCCGATGCCCGCGACGTCGCTCAACACCCGGCGTCGCGGGCATCGTCGTGACCGTGGGCGGAAATGCAGAACGCCGACCCGTGGGTCGGCGTCTCTGGTGATCTGGTGGCCAGGGGCGGGGTCGAACCGCCGACCTTCCGATTTTCAGTCGGACGCTCGTACCAACTGAGCTACCTGGCCTTGATGGTGCCTTGCGGTCCTGACGGGACTTGAACCCGCGACCTCCGCCTTGACAGGGCGGCGAGCACTCCAACTGCTCCACAGGACCTTGCTGTGTAACTGTGCCTTGCTCGGTCAGTTTAGCGAACCGAGCCGGTCGCTAACTTACCAGTACCCCCAACGGGATTCGAACCCGTGCTACCGCCTTGAAAGGGCGGCGTCCTGGGCCACTAGACGATGAGGGCAACGCCGTCAGTATTGCACGTCTGCAATGCTTCTTGGCTTTGACCCCAACCGGGCCCCCGCTTGAGGCTTGGAAAGCATACGTGATCCGACGCCCCCGCTCCAAACCGGTATCCACTTCCGGGCGGCGGCTCGCTGACCTGCGCAAACATCAGCGTACGGCGGCCGCGACGGTTTTCACGGCGTCGGCCAGGCTGGTGAGCTGGACCACGCCGTCGGGTAGATCGGCCGGCCAGCCGGGGCCGGCGGCGGCGGTCAGCATCGGCGGATGGGGGGCCGAGGCCACCTGGGCCAGCTGCGCGGGGTCGGAAGTGACCGGCGTCTGCGACCAGAGCACGACCACGGCGGGGCCGGTGCGGTCGATCGCGTCGGCCAGGGCTGTCCTAGGCACCCGGGCACCGAGCAGACGACTGGGGACGCCGGCTTCGGCCAGGGCCGCGGCCAGCGCTTCGAGCGGCAGCGTGTGCTGCTCCTCCTCGGCGGCGGCCATCAGAACCCGGGGCGGCTCACTGCTGTCCGGTCGGCCGACCGAACTCAGGACCTCGGTCACCGTACGGGAAATCATGTGTTCGACCTCGATGAAACGCTGGGTGGCCTCGTAGCGCTCGCCGATGCCGATCAACACCGGCATGGCCACCTCGTCCCAGGCCCGCAGCACGCCGTGCTGGCTGACCACCATCTCGAGGATGTCGCGCATGGCCGGGGCGTCCAGACGCATGGCGGCTCGGGCCAGGCCCCGGGCGGCCGGCACGACCGAGCCGAGCGCGATGGCATGCCCGCCACCGTCGCGCGCGTGCGGTTCGACGATGTCGTCGGGCGCGGCCGGGAAGCGCTGTGCCCACGCGGCCGCCTCGGCCGGCGCCACCCCCTGGGCGGTCAGCCGCCGCATCACCTGCAGGCGGTCGAGATCCTGCTCGGTGTAGCGCCGGTGGTGTCCCGGCACGTGCTCGCTCGGCCCCAGGCCGTACCGCTGGTGCCACGTACGCAGTGTGGTGACTGCTACCCCGAGGCGGCGGGCCACGGCCCCCGCGGTTAGACCCTCACCGGCCATCGGGCTGGGCGGGCCGGACTTCGAGCGCGAGGCGCTGGGTGACACCGAGGAGCCAGGGCGCGTACGACCGGGAGTCGGTCTCGAGTTCGGCGAGCAACGCCGGCACCGAGCACCACTTCAGGTCGGCGACCTCGTCCGGGTCGGGCTTGGGGCGTACGCCGGAAGGAAGGTCTCCCACCAGCACGTGGTCGTATTCGTATTCGACGCGGCCGGTTGCCGGGTCTTCCGCGTAGTAGGCGTAGACGCCGACCTCGGTGAGCTCGACGCCGTCGATCCCCACCTCTTCGATCAGCCGCCGGGACGCCGCAACGGGCAACGGCTCGCCCGGAAGCGGGTGGCCGCAGCACGTGTTCGCCCAGCGCAGCGGGAAGCGGGTCTTGACGGCCGCCCGCTGCTGCAACAGCACCTGCCCGAACTCGTCGCGCAGGAACACCGAGAACGCCCGGTGCAACCGGCCCGGCGCCTGGTGCGAATCGGCGACCGTGGCCGTGCCTACGGCCCGGCCCTCGGCGTCGACCAGCTCGACCAGGTGGGACTCGCGCGCCGTCATGCCGCAGCCTCGGTGACCCGTGCGGCGGCCAGCTTGCCGCTGATCAGCACCATCGGCACACCCACACCGGGCTGGGTGCCGGAGCCGGTGAAGACCACGTTCTCGAGGCCGGGGTGCAGGTTGGCCGGGCGGAACGGGCCGGTCTGAGCGAACGTGTGCGCGGCGGCGAACGGCGTGCCGGCGGCCATGCCCTGATCCTCCCAATCGGCGGGGGTGATGATCTGCTGCACCTCGATGCCGTCGCCGAAGCCGACGTAGCCGCGCTGTTCCAGGGTGCGGACCAGCGACGACGCGTACCTCTCGGCCAGGCCGCCACGCCAGTCCATCGGGCCGGCGATCAGGTTGGGCGTCGGTGCGAGCACGTAGTAACTCTGCCGTCCGGCCGGCGCGGCCGACGGGTCGGTGTGCGTCGGGTTGGTCACCAGCAGCGAGGGGTCGCTCATCAGCAGGCCCTTGCCGATGACCTCTTGGAACGTGCCGCGCCACTTCGATCCGAAGTGGATATTGTGGTGCGCGATCTTGCTGTAGCTCTGCGTGGAACCGATGTGCAGAACGACGCACGAGGGCGAGTACTTGAGGTTGCGCTGCCGCCGCTGGGGCAGCAGGTCGCGCTTCGCCACGGGCAGGTCGGGGTTCAGGACGACCACGTCGGCCGGGATCCGCGAGCCGTCCTCCGTGATCACGGCGGTGGCGCGGCCGTTGACCGTCTCGACCTCGGTGACCGTGGTGCCGTAGCGGAAGGTCACCCCGTGCTTTTCGGCGGCGCCGGCCAGCGCCCGGGGGACGGCGTGCATGCCGCCCTTGGGGAAATAGACGCCGGCGACCGAGTCCAGATAGGCGATCACGGCGTAGATGGCCAGCGCGTCGTGCGGGGCCAGACCGGCGTACATGGCCTGGAACGAGAAGATCCGCTGGGTCCGGGGATCGTTGAAGTACTGGTTGATCTTCGGCTGCAACCGCCGCATCCCGCCCAGGCCGATCAGCTTGAGCAGATTGAGGTTGACCAGGTCGAGCGGGGTGTCGAGATTGCGGTCGATGAAGTCGTGGCGTTCCAGCTGCCACAGCTTGCGGGCGAAGTCGACGAACCGCAGGTAGCCGTCGGCCTCCTTGGGCCCGCAGACCCGGGCGATCTCGGCCGCCATGCGCACGGTGTCGGTGCGTACGTCCAGGGTGGACCCGTCCGGGTAATAGGCCCGGTAGGCCGGGTCGAGCGGCGTCAGCTCGAGCCAGTCGGACAGGTTCTCGCCCACGGCGTTGAGCGGCTCGGCGATCAGCTCGGGCATGGTCAGCACGGTCGGGCCGGTGTCGAACTCGTACCCCTGAAGGCTGAGCCGCCCGGCCCGGCCGCCGGGCACGGTCTCGCGCTCGACGACCGTCACCTGCCGTCCGGCCGCGGCCAGGTGCAGGGCGCAGGCGAGTCCGCCCAGCCCGGCCCCCACCACGACCACGTGGTCGGTCGGCCCTGTCACGGTTCTCATCGTGTGCACCTCCGGGTGAACATCATGCCGGGCGGTGCGTGACACGAACCGCAAGCTCGATCAGCGCGGCGCGCGCTTCTTCATGGATGGGGGCCTGGGCCAGCGCGGCGACGCCGTCGGCCACCCGCTCCTGGATCATCGCCTCGAGCCGGGCGGGCGCGCCGGTCTCGGTGATGATCTGGGCCCGTCGCTGCACCTGCTGGTGAGTAAGGCCGCCGGAGCCGTCGGCGGGGTTGACGGCTCCGGCGGGGTCGAGGGTCAGCTCGGCGCGCTGGGCCGGGGTGGCCAGCTTGCGGGCGAGCATGAGCAGGGCGGTGGGCTTGCCGGTGCGCAGGTCGTCGCTGGCCGGCTTGCCGGTGACAGACGGATCGCCGTACACGCCCAGAAGGTCGTCGCGAAGCTGGAAAGCCTCGCCGACCGCAAGCCCGTAGGCCCCGTACGCCTGCTCGGTCTCGGTCTGGGCGAGGCCGGTCAGGGCGAGCCCGAGCTGCAGCGGGCGCTGAATCGTGTAGCTGGCCGTCTTGTGCCGGGCGACCAGCAGGGCGCGGTCGACCGACCAGGCGCCGGGCTGGTTCTCGCCGAGCACGTCGAGGTACTGCCCGGCGATCGCTTCGACGCGCATGCGGTCGTAGCAGGCACGGACGGCCGGCGGCGCGTCGGCCCGGGCCAGCAGCTGGTCGGCCCAGACGAGACAGAGATCACCGATGAGGATCGCAGCCGAGGATCCGAATCGTCCCGAATCCCCGACGCTACCGTCGAGCTCGTGCTGACCGGCGAAGATGCGGTGGGCGGTCGGCCGGCCCCGCCGGGTCTCCGACTCGTCCATCACATCGTCGTGCACCAGCGCGAAGGTGTGCATGAGCTCGAGCGCGGCGAAGGCCGGCAGCACCGGCTCGATCGGCGCGTCCGGACCGGCGATGCCCCGCCAGCCCCAGTAGGCGAAGAGCGGGCGCAGCCGCTTGCCGCCGGCGTGCACCAGATCGCGGGCGGTGCGGGCGAAACGGCCGAGGGCCGGATCAATCGAGTCGAGCGAGACGATCTGGGCGGCCAGGAAATCGGCCAGGGTGCCCTGGATCGCGTCGATCAACGTGTTCGGCGAGGCCCCCTGGCGGGGTATGCCCCGATGCCGGTTTCCCTCGAGCGTGTCGTTAGCCACGTGGAGTACCGTACCCTTGCTTTGAAGTTGCGTCGATTCGTGCGTCGATTTTTCTCCCGGAGGCTCCCGTGGACATCGATCTGGCCGCTGCCTACGAGCGGTGCCGCGAGCTGCACAAGCGGCACGGGCGCACCTACTACCTGGCGACCAGGCTCCTTCCGGCCTGGAAAAGACGTCACGTGCACGCCCTCTACGGGTTCACCCGGTATGCCGACGAGATCGTCGATCAAACCTGGGAACTTCCTGCGATCGAGCGGGCCGCGCGGCTGACCGAGTGGTCCGAGGCTTTTGTCGCCGGCCTGCGCGGCGAGCCGGTGGACGACCCGCTGCTGCCCGCGGTGCTGCACACGATCGCCGTCTTCGACCTGGAGGTCGACGACTTCGCGACCTTCCTGCGCTGCATGGCGATGGATCTGACCGAGACCTCGTACGGGACGTACGACGACCTGCTCGACTACATGGAAGGCTCGGCCGCCGTGATCGGCACGATGATGCTGCCGATCCTCGGGTCGAGCGATCCGGCCGCCGCCCGCGAACCGGCCCGCCAGCTGGGGTTCGCGTTCCAGCTCACCAACTTCATCCGCGACGTGGCCGAAGACCTCGAGCGCGGCCGCGTCTATCTGCCCGAGTCGCATCTCGGCCGGTTCGGCGTCACCCGCGACGACCTCGCCCGCGGCGTCGCCACCCCCGAGATCAAAGAACTGATCCGGTACGAGATCGGGGTGGCCCGCGAGCACTATGCGGCCGCCGCGCCCGGCATCGTGATGCTCGAGCCGGCCTCGCAGGCCTGCATGCGTACGGCATTCGCGCTCTACGGCGGCATCCTCGAAGAGATCGAGGCCAACGACTACGACGTCTTCTCGGGCCGGGCCACCGTGCCCAACCGGCGCCGGGCCGCGGTGGCGGTGCGCAGCCTTCTCACCAGGGCGGGCACGCCCGTACGAGTGGCGGCCTGACATGAAGACCGCCGTCGTCCTGTTCACCCGGGACCTTCGCGTACGCGACAACCCGGCGCTCGCGGCGGCCTGCGCCAGCGCCGAACACGTCGTGCCGCTGTACGTGCTCGACCCGAAGCTCGGCCAGCTCTCGCCCAACCGCACCCGCTTCCTGCACGAGTCGCTGGCCGACCTGCGCGCCGCCCTGCGTGACAAGGGCGGCGACCTGGTGATCCGGATGGGCGACCCGGTGGCCGAGACGATCGAGCTGGCCCGGTCGATCAACGCCGAGGGCATCGGGATGGCGGCCGACGTCAGCACCTACGCCCGCCGGCGCGAGGAGCGGATGCGGGAAGAGTGCGAACGGCACCGGATCGCGTTGCGGCTGTTCCCCGGCCTGACGGTGGTCGACCCGGGTGAGCTCCGGCCGGGCGGGGGCGGTAGCGCGTACCGGGTGTTCTCGCCCTACCACCGCGTCTGGCGGGCTGCCCAGTGGCGCGAAGAGGTCGCAACGCCGGCCAAGATCACACTGCCGCCGGCAGTGGCCGCGGGACGGCTGCCGGCCATCCCGAAGGGCGAGTCACCGGACGCGGCCCACGGCGGCGAGACCGAAGCCAGGCGGAAGTTCGCGACCTGGATGCGGCACATCGGCCCGTACCCGGAATTGCACAACGACATGCCCGCCGACGGAACGAGCAGGCTCAGCCCGTACCTGCGATTTGGTTGTCTGTCGCCTTTGGAGCTGGCCAACGCCGCGCTGAAAAGCGACGCCGACGATTACGTGCGGCAGCTGTGCTGGCGGGACTTCTACTACCAGGTCGCGCTCGTCTACCCGCAGCTGTCGACCAAGCCGCTGCGCCCCGGAGCCGACACCGAATGGCGCGACGACCGGGACGCGTTGCAGCACTGGCAGGACGGCACGACCGGGGTGCCCGTGGTCGACGCGGGCATGCGCCAGCTGCGGGCCGAAGGCTGGATGCACAACCGCGCCCGCCTGATCACCGCGGCGTTCCTGACGAAACATCTGGGCGTCGACTGGCGGCCCGGGGTGCAATGGTTCTTCCGCTGGCTTCTGGACGGCGATGTGCCGAACAATTCGGGCAACTGGCAGTGGGTCGCGGGCACCGGTAACGACACCCGCCCCTACCGCAAGTTCAATCCGATCCGCCAAGCCCAGCGTTTCGACCCCGAAGGCGTGTACGTTCGGCGCTACGTACCCGAACTCAAGGGAGTCGAGGGCGGCGCCGTGCACCAGCCCTGGCGTCTGCCGGACAAGGTCCGGCGCGGCCTCGACTACCCGGGGCCGCTCGAGTCACACCGAGATGAGGCGGTGTGGCTGCGGCCGTGACCCCGCCCGGTACGCCCGGGCGGGTCTCAGCGGGGCCCGCCGGCTGGTTGCGTCCGTCATAACGTCAGGTCGGCGGGCTCCGCGCCCTTCAGCCACACGCACTTCCCCCGCATCCCGGGTAGTCATGCATGAACGAGTTCCCGTACATCTGGGCCTGGCGCCTGCGCACCCTCGAATACCCGGGCGTCCACGTACGCGTCCCCTGGTTCGGCGACGGCGTGGACCGGGCTGGGAGGCCGTGCCGAATCCTCGTACGCGGCACCCGGAACAGCGCCCTGCTCGAATTCGACGACGGCTACCAGGTAATCACCAGCCGAGGCGGCCTACGCCGTCGCCGATAGTCACCACAGGGTCGCCTGAACGAATGATCGACAGGCGCCGAACCCGGCATCAGGGTGACCCGATGACGAACGAGCCGAGACCGTGGCAGCAGCCGGTCAAGAAGAACAACAACACCGTGGCCCTGGTCGCGTTCGGCGCGATCGCCCTGTCGCTGTTGGTCTGCGGCGGCGTATTCGTCGGCCAGATTTTCACCGGCAGCCCCGACCCGAAGCCCACCACGGCAGCACCGCGCAACCTCGCCGCTCTGCCCACCACCGAGGCAGTAGAGGCGCCGGCCGAAACGGTCCCGACCGCCGAGGTGCTGGCAACGCCCACGGCCACACCGAGTCGCACGCCAACCTCGAAGCCGGCGCCCACTCGCACCACCAGCAAGCCAACCGTCAAGCCGACAACGAAAACGAAGAAGCCGAAGCCACGCCCGACCACCAAGAAGCCCAAGCCCCGCAAGACCACCAAAGCGCCGACATCGGTCTACTACAAGAATTGTTCGGCCGTCCGCGCCGCTGGCGCCGCCCCCATCCACCGTGGCGACCCCGGCTACGGCCGCCACCTGGACCGCGACGGCGACGGCATCGGCTGCGAGTAGCTGCGGCGTACTTGTTGCCGCCGCGCCGCAACGCGAGCCGAGTGAGCATCGCTGTTTCAGTTCGTCGGCGAGTCTGAGGTGCGCGCCGTTGGGAACTTTGCGCAATGGCCAGGCTGGCCATCAGGACGTCTCGTCGGTCTGCCCCTTTGTCACTGCCATGATCGACGCATGTTGTTGCTTCTTGATCTGGACAACACGCTGATTGATCGGGCGGCAGCCTATGCCGCTTGGGCTCGGCAGCGGTTCGGCGAGGCGGAGGTGGCCTGGCTGGTCGAGGCGGACCGGGACGGCTATCGCCAGCGCGAAGAGCTAGCTCGGCTGATTGCTGAGCGGTACTCGCTGGATGCCGACGAGATGTTGGTTGAGCTGCGGGCGGGCATGGTCGAGCAGCTGGCGCCGGATCCTCGGGTGGACGCGGCTCTTCTCCACATGAAGGCCGCCGGGTTTGTGCCGGTGGTGGTCACCAACGGGACGGTGGCTCAGCAGGAGGCGAAGCTTCGGCGGACGGGGCTGGATCGGCTGGTGGCCGGGTGGACCATCTCGGAGGGGGCCGGCGTGCGGAAGCCCGATCGGCGGATCTTCGAGATCGCGGCGGCGTCGGTGGGGGCTTCTTTGGCTGCGGGCGGCTGGATGGTCGGGGACAACGTCGCGTACGACGTCGGGGGTGGGGCCGGCGCCGGGCTGCACACTGCCTGGGTGTCGGGTGGGCGGGTGTGGCCCGGCGACGTCGACTACCGGCCGACGGTCACTGCTGTCGACTGTGTCGGCGCCCTCGAAGCGGTGGTCGGAGCGGCGGGCCACAGCGTTTTCTGACGTACGCCGCGCACCGTCCGGGCGGCGACGATCGTCCAGGCCGTCAGCAGGACGGTGAACAGGGCCACGGCCAACGCGGTCAACAGTGGAGAACCGGTGCGGGTGGCCAGGCCGCCGGTCGCGGTGACGACCGTGCCGACGGGGAACGTGAAGCTCCACCACGTCAGGGAGAACGGCAGGCCGCTCCGGGCGGTGCGGATGGTGATCGTCGCCGCCAGCGCGGCCCAGAAAAGCGCGAAACCCAGCACCGGTACGCCGTAGAGCACCGCTATCATCTGCGCTCCCGACGCGTACGGGTCGGAAAGCACCCCCTCGGCCGAGCGCCCCAGCAGGTGGAACGCGGTGACCGACTGGCCGAGCGGTCCGAGCACGATCCACAGTGTCGGGACCATGCGGGCCGCCCCGACCTGGTGGTTCACCAGGCGCGTCCAGATCTGGGTGATCACGACGAGCGACGCGATCAGGCTGATCCCGGCCAGCGCATAGCAGGTCAGCAGCAGGTCACGCCCGTCCGGCACGTGCGGCACGAGCAGCGCCCCGGTGGCGACCGAGACCATCGGCGGCACCACCGGCATCAGCCAGCCGCCGAACGCCGCGTCGGGGGTGGCGCCGGGGCGGGTCATCATCCGGTACGGGACGGCGACCGCCACGATCAGGCCGAGCACCGTGCCGGCCGTCCACAGGACGAAGGACGCCGTGACGGCGAAGCGGCCGGGGCCGAGCAGCAGGGTTCCGGCGCCGACGGTCATCAGGGCCATCGGCGGCGCGCCCCAGAACTGGACCAGCACCGGGTCGGTGGCGTGCGTCGTCCCGCGGCGGGCGAAGGCAACGATCACCGTGATCAGCAGCAGCGTGGCCAGCAGCCACATCACGGTGGCGAAGGCGTGCAGGCCGGGCAGGTGGACGGGCAGCGTGGCGGCCGCGGTGGCGACGATCCCGGTGCCCATGACGGAGGCGAACCAGTTGGGTCCGAACATGCCTCCAGCCTCCGTTGAGAAGGTCAGGGCCGGTAGACACCGATCTCGGTTGAGGTCATAACCTGAAGTTATGCCTCTGCCGCCGCTGGCCGCCGACCTCACCGGCTTCGACCTGCTGTTGAGCGTGGCCCGGCTCGGCAGTGTGGGCCGAGCCGCGGCCGAGCACCGCATCTCGCAGCCGGCCGCCAGCGCTCGCTTACGCGAGCTCGAACGGCGGGCCGGCCTGACCCTGCTGCACCGCACACCGCGCGGTTCGACCCTGACCGAGACCGGCGCCCTGGTCGCCGACTGGGCCCGATCGGCGGTCGACGCGGCCGATGCTCTGGCGGCCGGACTGGCCGCGCTGCGGGCCACCCACGAGAGCCGGCTGACCGTCGCGGCCAGTCAGACCGTCGCCGAATATCTGCTGCCGGCGTGGCTGGTCGCGCTGCGCGCCGCCCATCCCGGGCTGGCCGTGACATTGCAGGCGGCCAACTCGGCCGACGTGGCCGCCGCGGTGCTGTCCGGGCAGGTCGAGCTCGGCTTCGTCGAGGGCCCCGACCTACCGGCCGGTCTGCACGCCGAGGTGGTGGCGACCGACCGCCTGACAGTGGTGGTGGCGCCCTCGCACCCGTGGGCCCGCCGGCGCCGGGCGCTGACGGCGGCCGAGCTGGCCGAGGCGCCGATGGTGTCGCGCGAGGCCGGGTCGGGCACCCGCCGGGCGTTCGACCAGGCGCTGGGTGACCTGGTCGCCGCGGCGCCGCTGCTTGAACTGTCGTCGACCACCGCCATCAAGCACGCCGTCGCCGCCGGTTCGGGTGCGGCCGTGCTGAGCTCGCTCGCCGTGACGGCCGAACTGACAGCCGGCACCCTGATCGCCGTACCGGCCGCAGTTTCGCTTCAGCGACGGTTGCAGGCAGTGTGGCGGACCGCCGACCAGCTCAACGGGCCGGCGCGCGACCTCTATGCGATAGCCCGCCGAGCATGACCGCGGCGCCCATCACCACGGCGGTGATGATCGAGAGGGAGGGCAGGCCGGACTTCAACTGCTGGTAGGTCGTGCCGCCGTACGCCAGATAAGCCGCACCGGCCCTGGCGAGTGACCACCGCAGGGCCCGGCGTTTCGGACTGCCGCCGGGCCTCGGTGGATCACCGCCGTACAGAAGCTCAGAGATTCTCATGGCCGGACGCTAGGCCCGCGGTAGCACCCCCGTCGTGCTACCGCAGAGCCGTTTACCTGGTCATACTCCGGTATCACGGGGTCAGGTCGATGGCGGCGGCGAACGAGCCGTCCATGCGGAACGGCACCGATTCGTGCTCGTGCACGACCAGCCAGCGCCCGTCGATGCGGCGCAGGCCGAGCGTCACCCGGTACCAGAGGGTGAAGGCGTCGGTCGTGCCCTTGGGGGTCGCGCTCATCGAGTCGAGGCTGGTCGCGAAGGCCACGTCGCCGTCGACGGCGATCTCGAGCTGGGTGACCTCGCGACGCGGCGGCGCCTCGAACGTGGCCAGCCACTGCTCGGTCGGGGTGGGGTCGGTGCTGTCCGCCCGTTCGGCCAGCGGCGGGGCCAGGCTGTAAAGAACAACTTCCGGCGCCGAGTACGCGAGGAAGCCCCGCACGTCACCGGCGCTCAGCTTGGCCGCGCGTCCCTCGATCACTTCTTGGATCTCTCGCATGTCCTGCTCCCTTTCGGCCAGAAACTTCGCCCGGGACGTCGAAGCCGAGGCGGCCGCTTCGACATGCTGTGTGAGGCAAAGGAGAGAACCCGTGAAATATCTGATCCTCATCCAGTCCAATCCGCGCAGCCTGGCCGTGTGGGAGACGCTGTCCGACGACGAGCGGATGGCCTTCGGGCGCGGCCACATGGAGCTGGGCGAAGAGATGTCCGAGGCCGGGGTGTACGTGGCCAGTGAGGGCCTGGCCGACCCGTCGCTGGCCAGGTTCGTCTCGGTCCGCGAGGGCCAGACGATCGTCTCCGACGGGCCGTACGCCGAGGTCAAGGAACACCTGGCCGGCTTCTATCTGATCGACGTGCCCAGCCTGGACGAGGCAGTGGCATGGGCGGCCAAGGTGCCCGACGCGGCCAACACCGAGGTCGAGGTGCGCCCGATCCTGGACATGAGCGGGTGGGAGTTCTGACCCCTCTGGAAGAAGTGCTGCGTACCGCCGCGCCGCAGGTGCTGGGCGCGGTGGTGCGGCGCTACGGCGACTTCGACGCCGGCGAGGACGCGGTTCAGGAGGCGTTGCTGGCGGCGGCCCGGCAGTGGCCGTCCGAGGGCGTGCCGGACGATCCGCGGGCCTGGCTGATCCGCGTCGCCTCCCGCCGCCGCATCGAATCCCTGCGCAACGACGAGGCCCGGCGCCGGCGCGAGGCGCTGCCGGCCGATCCGGTTCCTTGCGTACGCGGTGACGACGAACTGACCCTGCTGGTGCTCTGCTGCCATCCCGCCCTGACGCCGGTCTCGCAGGTGGCGTTGACTCTGCGCGCCGTCGGCGGCCTGACCACCGCCGAGATCGCCCGCGCCCTGCTGGTGCCCGAGTCCACGGTCGGCCAGCGCATCAGCCGGGCCAAGCGCAAGATCCGGGAGGCCGGCGCGCGATTCGTGCTCCCCGACAACTTCGAAGACCGGCTTCCCGGCGTACGCGGGGTCCTGTACCTGATTTTCAACGAGGGCCACACAGCCAGCTCCGGAAAGTCCCTGCACCGCGTCGAACTCAGCACCGAGGCGATCCGCCTGACCCGCCAACTGCACGCCCGCCTGCCCGCCGACGGCGAGGTGGCCGGCCTGCTGGCCCTGATGCTGCTGACCGACGCAAGACGCCCAGCCCGAACCCGCCCCGACGGCGCCCTGATCCCGCTGGCTCAACAGGACCGAAACCTCTGGAACCAGTCCGCCATCGACGAGGGCATAGACATCATCACGACCGCACTCCGCACCACCGAGATCGGCCCGTTCCAGCTGCAGGCCGCGATAGCCGCCGTCCACGCCGAACCCGGCGAGACCGACTGGCCGCAGATCCTCGAGCTGTACCGCCTGCTGGACGCTCTGGCCCCCGGCCCGATGGTCACCCTGAACCGGATCGTCGCCCTGTCCGAAGTCGACGGCCCGCTGGTCGGCCTGCGCGCGCTGGAGAAGGCCGCCCTGGACAACCATCACCGAGTGGCCTCGGTCCGCGCCCATTTGCTGGAACGCTCCGGCGACCTGGCTGCCGCCCGCGACGAATACCTGCTGGCCGCCCGGCAGACGCTGAGCCTGCCCGAGCAGCGCTACCTGGAGTCCCAAGCGGCTCGATTGCGCTCAGCGTAGCGGTCTAGTCTCGGGCGATGCTCCGCGTCGTGCAGCTCGTGAAGCAGAAGCTCAACGGCAACACGGGCACCTGGCTCACCTATCACCTCGGTGACGACGAGGCCGGCTCCTGGCTGTTCCACCCCGAGGGCACCTCCTACACAGGCCGGTGGGCCGACGGTCGCGAAGCCAGGTGTTTCTCCGGGGTTCCCGAGAAGCCGGGCTGCCCCATCCTCTACTTCGCACCCCATCAGGCCGGTTGGGTCGCTGCCTGGCGGCACACACCCCGGACCGAAATCACCGTCGACCTGTCCCGCCCCGTGACGCGAAGCGGGGACGTGTGGGGCTACGTCGACCTCGAGCTCGACCTCTGGCACCGGCCGGACGACCCCAGGCACGACAGGACCGTCGGTGTGGCCGACGACGACGAACTCGAGGACGCCGTACGCCGAAACTGGATCACCCCGGCCGAGGCCACGCGGACCCGCGACGAAGTACAACGCGTTGCCGGCTCGATCCTCGACGGCGTCCAACCCTTCACCCAGGCCGCATGGAAACGCTTCGAGGAAGCGATCGCCCGGGGGCTACCGGCTCCGCACCGACCACAAGCCTGAGCAAGCGGGCACAAGACCGGGCTTGAAGGTCGCTGTGAGGTCGATCAGAGTGAACTGCAGGGTCGGTGAGCAGCAACGTTCGTCGATCTTGTCAGGTCGGGCGGGTTGAGGAGGACGGCGTGCTGACATTCACTAACGCGGCCGAGCAGGCGGCCTGGAGCATGGCGGAAGCGCTCAGCGAGAAGGCCTTCGCGGCGATGAAGAACGCCGAAGAGGCGCAAGAGGTGTTCCGGTCCGGCCGGATGGCGATGCGCCGGCAGTTCAAGGCGCGCGGCCTGTCCGAGGTCGACGCGGCCATCCGCTGGAAGAGCACCGCCCAGGCCCAGTCGGCGCTGGCCGACCACGAGTTCTACATGTCGCTGGCGTCGATGTACAACGAGGCGGCCACCGCCCAGTACGCCAAGGCCCTCTACCTCAAGAACGGCAAAAACTAGGCCGCGCGGTGGCGCAGTGTCGCCACCGTCGAGCCGGCCAGCGCCAGCAGGCAGTCGGGCAGCTGGCCGTCGGCGATCGCGGCGCCGAACAGCGCCTCGGCCGTCGGGATGTCGCCGTTCGCGTAGGCGCTGATGAAGCGGGCCACCCAGCGCTTGTCGTAGCGCGCGTCGTCGATGCCGGGGAAGTCGAGCGTCCACGCGCCGCCCGACGGCACCTGGCCGACCATCGTCGCGGCCAGGCACCAGGCCACGTCGTAGGCGCCGACGATGCCGGAGCGGTCGACGACCGAGTCGAACGTGCCGACCACCGCATCACTGTCACCGCTCAGCGCACTCTGAAGCACGAGTGCCGCGTCGTCGATAGCGTGCTGTGGTACCTCGGTCACGAGAAAGAAGGTACGTGGAACGGTCAAGGTCTGCCCGCTGAGACCCCGATTTTCAGGCTCCGCGGAGCAGACAGGTGATGCGCGCCGTGCAGACCCGCTCGCCGCTGTCGTCGGTGATGACGATTTCGTACGTCGCCATGGTGCGGCCCCGGTGAACCGGTGTGGCCACCCCGGTGACCACCCCGGAGCGGGCCGACTTGTGATGGGTCGCGTTGATGTCGACGCCCACGGCGAACGGCCGGTCGACCGTCTGGCCGTGCATGACCGCCCCGACCGAGCCCAGCGTCTCGGCCAGCACGCACGAGGCGCCGCCGTGCAGCAACCCGTACGGCTGGGTGTTGCCCTCGACCGGCATGGTGCCGACGACCCGCTCGGCGGACGCCTCGCTGAGCTGGATGCCCATCCGCGCGCCGAGGGAACCGCCGCCGTCGGTGAAGAGCTCCTGCACGCTGTCGGCCGCTATGTCCATTCGATGAACGTTACCGGCGTCGCTCGGCTCGCGGCGCTGTGACTTGGGTCTTACTCTTCCCTGCGACCGTGAACCCCTTTGATCGGGAGCTGAGATGACCGAGCCGCAGGAGACCGTCGAGACGCGCGGTAACGACCGCGTCGACCTGATCGCCCAGGACGCGAACGGCGACGGCAAGACCGACGTCTGGGTGTCCGACACCGATGGCGACGGCAAGCCCGACCTGTTCCAGTTCGACACCGACGGCGACGGCAAGGTCGACATCACGATGGTCGACCTGGACGAGGACGGGAACCCCGACATGATCGTCGACGGTGACGGCGGCATCCCGCCGAAGGCCTAGGCGCCACCCAGGGCGCTCAGAGCGACCCACAGCACGGCGATCCCCACGACCGTGGCCGCGATCGTCCAGGCCCGGTGCCGCCTCGGCCCCGGGCCGGCGACGGCTTCGGGGTGACCGAGCCGTCGTAGTTCCGCCCGCTGTTCGCGTACGGCGGCCTCCGCCTGAGGTGAGGGGGAGGCCGCCAGCCGGGCCTGGGCGCGCTGCAACCGTCGTACGGCGGTCTTGGCGGCCCGCCCGGCGCCGGCCGCGGCCAACCGGCGGGCCGAGGCCCGTCGCGCGCCCGACCGGAGTGTGGCCAGCTCGCCCTCGGTGATCAGCTCCGGGTCGTCCAGCCGGGCCAGCCGGCCGACGTAGTAGTTGGCCTCGCTGTCGTGCACGCGCCGCACCAGCAACAGGATCAGCACCAGCGGCGGCAGACCCTTGACCAGCAGCACCAAAAGCAGGGCCAGGGCGCCGTTGCCCAGCCCGTCCACCACCAGCGGCGCGTTCCAGAGCACGTGCGAACCCCACGCGCCCAGCACGGCCAGCACAGCCACACCCACCCGGTGCGGCCGCCCGCGTTCCCGGCTCACCACCAGATAGCCGATCCCGGCCCCGGCCAGCGCCCCGAACAGCGTGTGACTCCAGATCCCGCTGAGGAAGCCGCGCAGCAGGAACGTCGCGATCACCGGCTGCACCTGGTCGCCCTGCCCGGCCAGCGCGACCGCGCCGACGGCGAACACGATGTCCTCCGCGATCTGGAAGCCGAGCCCGACCATCGCCCCGTAGACGACGCCGTCGAGCACGCTGTTGACCTGCGACCGGGCGACCAGCACGATCGCCACCACGCCGAGCGTCTTCGCGATCTCTTCCACCGTGGGCGCGGCCAGCGCGGCGCCCCACCCGGCGGCCAGCTGCGGCGAGCCCAGCTTGGCCACGAGGTTTTCCAGCGCCACCCCGCCCGGGATCGACACCGTGGTCGCGACCAGGCCGCCCCAGGCGAACGCGAGCACCAGCAGTTTGGCCGGCTCCGGTTCGAAGAAGTCGAGTTCGGCCACGACCAGCCAGAACGGCACGGCCAGCAGCGCGAACAGCACCACCGAGGTGGCCGTGGCTTTCGGGTACGAGGTGAAGAACTGCCCGGCGAGCTGGGCCATCCGCAGTCCGCCCACCGCCAGCACGGCAAGCATCACCCAGAAGGCGGGCACCCGGATCAGAGCCGGCGTGCGCACCGCCGAGACGGTCACCGCAGGGTCCGCGTGCTGGCCTCGATCCGCGGCAGGGTGCGCCCCAGGTCGAGGTCGTTGCCGCTGATCGTCACCTCGATGGTGTGCCCGTCGCCGACGAAGACCGCGTACCGCCCGCCCCGCCCGGGCGCCGTGTAGCCGCCCTGCAGCCCGGCCAGCCCACCAGCTGTGCTCACCTTCAGCTGCGCGCTGGTGACCTGGTATCCGGTCGTTTCCACGATGCGCTGCCGAAGCTGGTCGGCCGCCGCGGTCAGGTCACCCCGAAAGGGGCGTACGGCTATCGCGTACCGCACCGGGCCGACCCGGAACAGCACGGTGCCTTCGCTGTCGCCCGGTCTGGTGCCGGTCACGTCGAGCGTGGCGCCGGCCGGCGGCACCACGGTGACGCCGGCCCCGATCAGGTAGGGCTCGTCGTCGGGGATCTGGCGCTCGGCTGGCAAGGACTGGTCGATCGCGGGCAAGCCGAAGGCCAGGCCGCCGAGTATGGCGACGACTCCGACCGCTCCGAGGACATTTGTCAGCTGACGCCGGGAGATCCTCGCCATGTCCCCACGCTAACGGCGGGTGCGGACGATCGTGACGTACGGCCACAGTGGAGCCGGTTATTACGGATTTGTCGCTTCTAGCGCCAGATAGTGTGGCGGCACGGCCGAGGTCAGCCAGACGCCGTTCGCGCTGAGGTGGAACACGTGCCCGGCCGCCGCCATCTCGCCGGTCGCCACCCGGAGCACCACCACGTCGGCCGACCGGCGGCCCCCGACGCGCAGGGCGGTCGCCCGGTCGGTGGACAGGTGCACGTGGTCGCGGCTGCGCGGACGCAGGCCCTCGCGCATGATCGATTCGAGGTTGGTCCGGGGCGTGCCGTGGAACAGCGCCGGCGGCGGATCGGCGGGTGGCAGGTCGAGGTCGACGGCAACCCGGCTCGAGTGCCCCTGGCTGGCCCGGATCCAGTCGGTGCCGTCGTCGCGCCGGGCCACGGCGAACCGGGACTTGTCGTTGTGCTCGACCACCACGTCCAGCTCGGCGCGGCTGATTCCCAGGGCGGCCAGCAGGTCGGCCACCGGCACCCAGCCGTTCGCGTCGAGGGTCAGCCCGGCCGACTCCGGCCGATGCCGCAGCACCAGGGAGATCCGGCGGCTGGTGCGCACCTGCTCGCGGGTCAGCGTGGTCATTCCCGCAACTCCATGACGGCAAGGTAGTACGGCCGGTCGGTGGCGTCGACCGTTTTCAACTGCCACCGGGTGCCCTCGAGCAGCGCCTCCAACTCAGGCACCGAGCAGTTCAGATAGTCGAACCACTCGGTGGCCAGCAGGCGGTACCGCAGTCGCAGCCGCAACTGCCCGCCGAGCCGGCCCCGCTCACGATTGCGACGGTGATAGCTGACATGTACGGGGTCGGTAGTGCCGTACGGGTCGGTGCCCTGGGCGATGATCCGCGCGCCCGGATTCGCCAGCCGGGCCAGGGCCGATAGGAACACCGGCGCCCGTTCCGCGTTCTCGAGCAGCCCGAGGTTGTTGCCGAGCAGTAGGAACGTGTCGTACCGGGCACTTGCCGAGGCGTACGCGTCAACGGTGTTGAGAACCGTGTCGCGCAACCCCCGCTGACGGGCCACGGCGATCGCCCCGGCCGACGTGTCGAGGCCGGTCACCGCCATGCCGCGGCGTTGCAGTTCGACGGCCGTACGACCGGCGCCGACACCGATGTCGAGCACGTGACCGCGGCAGAGGCGCAGGGCGCGATGGTCGTGCGGCTGCCATTCGCCGGGCTCACCCAGGTAGTGGTCGGCCGGAGCGCCGTTGATCAGGCCGTCGTCGCGCTCGATCACCTCGATGACCGGCCGCGGCACCCGCCCGCCGGCCAGCGGCCTCGGCCCGACCCCGGTGCGCACCGCATAGGCGTCCCGGATCATTTCGCCGAACACGTCGCCGATGGGTGGCTGTTCCATGGTCACTACCCTTGGGGCATGGCCACTCTGGAGCAACTCGGTTCGGCGAAGTACGTCCTTCTGACGACGTTCCGCAAGGACGGCTCCCCGGTGGCGACGCCGGTATGGGTGCTGCCCGACGGTGATGGCGTGGCCATCTGGACGGAGTCTCGCTCGTACAAGGTCAAGCGGGTCCGCAACAACCCTCGCGTGACCGTCGCGGCCTGCGATTTCCGGGGCAACGTCCGCGGCGAGACGGTCGAAGGGACGGCGCGGATCGCCAGCGACGCCGAGCGCGACCACTACGCCAAGGTGCTGGGCCGCAAGTACTGGATGACGGGAATCCTGGGCTCGCTGCGGTACCGGGTGATGGGCCACCGCGACCGCATCACGGCCATCGCGATCAGCCCGGTCTGAACCCGGCCGCGCGGACTCTGCACGCGGCCGCGGATGCTTCGTACCCGGCCGCGAAGACGAAGAAGGGGCGATCGCCTTCCCCGACGCTCGCCCCTAGCAACGATCTCTCGTCTCGACTGAAGGTCAGTCGCCCTGACGCTGCGTGGGAATCTGCCCCTGCAGCAGGGCGCGAACCTCCGACTCCCGGTAACGACGGTGGCCGCCCAGAGTGCGGATCGCACTCAGCTTGCCGGCCTTGGCCCACCGGGTGACGGTCTTCGGGTCGACACGGAACATCGACGCCACCTCGGCCGGCGTTAGTAGCGGCTCAGGATCGTGCGTACGCGATGCCATCGGTCACTCCTCCACAGGTACCTATAGACAACGGCCGGGGTCCCGCCGGCCGGTGCGTCTCTCATGGTCCGGCTAGTCCCCGATGTCCGACATGGGCCGAACGGACGAAGGTCCCCAGATAGACGGATGAAGCATGCCCGATTTTTACGCGTTTTCTACGCCAGATAGTGTCGCGTTTAGTCCGATTATCACGCTTCGGCGAACGATGATCACGAAGAGTATTCGCCTCGGGAGCGTTCCCACGGAGGGCAAACTGCCGCATTTCCGCAGGTCAGTTGCAACGCTCCAGAAGCTGGACGGCCCGCCACCGTTCGACCAGCTTCTCGTACGCTCCGGAGGCGTCGTCGGCGTCGCCGCGTGACAGTGCCGAAAGGCCGGCCGCCACCACACCGGGTGAATCGTCACCAGCAAGAACGTCATCCGGGAGAAGGTTGACGAGGCCGCCGTAGTCAAGCTCGACGATCGAGCGCGGATGGAACTCCTCGAGCCAGCGCGTGCCCTCCTCGACGGCCTCGGTGATCGGGGCCTCGCCCAGCGACTTGCGCAGCACGGCCACCGCGCGGTGCGCGCGCCGCCGGGCCTTGGAGATCTCTGTGCGGTAACGCAGGGTGCGCGGCTTGGCGGAGAGGTCGATGACCCGCTCCTCCAGATCGACGAAGACGAACCAGCGCAGCGGCACACCCCAGGTGGCGATCTGCTCGTGCACCCGCGGCACGCCGTGCTCGAGCACCTTGGCCCCGCTGCGCCAGTCCTCGACCACGGCCTTGGCCTGGCCGGCCAGCACGGGCGGCACGAACGCGTCGGCCAGCACGCTGGGCACGCCGTCGCGCGCGTTGAGAGCGGCCTCGGCGACCCGCAGGCGCAGATTCCACGGGCAGACCAGCAGCGAGTCGCCCCACTGCAGGACGTACGCCTCGTCGGGCAGGTCGGGCAGCCTGGTCCAGCCGGCGCCGAGCGCCTCGAGCACGGCCGACCGCTGGCGGACCGGGCCGTCGACCGGGCCCAGGGCGCGACCCTCACGCGCGTACTTGCGCCAGAAAACCTGACGGTCGCGGTCGAAGGCGGTCAGCGGCTCGTAAACCCTCAGGTACGACGCGAACAGTGACGGCACGGCGCGATCCTTTCACGAATTCGGCCGGGTGGAACTTCCCGCGCGGACGGAATCCCGCCGGGGGTACACCCGACTAGGCTCGCAATGTCCGGCCTACCCCAGCCGGCACGACCGGCCTCACAAGGGCCCAGACACCAGATCAGGAGAACAGCCATGGGCGTGTTCGACACCGACGGCACCGACGCCACCGGTCACGAACAGGTCGTCTTCTGCCAGGACAGGCAGACCGGCCTCAAGGCGATCATCGGGATCTACTCCACGGCCCTCGGGCCGGCGCTCGGCGGCACCCGTTTCTATCCGTACGAGAGTGAGGACGCCGCCCTCGCCGACGTGTTGAAGCTCTCCCGCGGCATGGCCTACAAGAACGCGCTGGCCGGCCTCGACCTCGGCGGCGGCAAGGCGGTCATCTGGGGCGACCCGGCCCGGGCCAAGTCCGAGGGGCTGCTGCGGGCGTACGGCCGCTTCGTCGAGTCGCTGCACGGCCGCTACTACACCGCCTGCGACGTCGGCACGTACGTGCCCGACATGGACGTCATCGCCCGCGAGACCCGCTACGTCACCGGCCGCAGCCTCGAGCACGGCGGCGCCGGCGACTCCTCCATCCTCACCGCCTGGGGCGTCTTCCAGGGCATGCGCGCGGCCGCCGAGCACACGTGGGGCCGGCCCACCCTCGCCGGGCGCACGGTCGGCATCGCCGGCCTGGGCAAGGTCGGCAAGTACCTGGCCGGTCACCTGATCGAGGACGGCGCCGCGGTCATCGCCACCGACGTCAACGAGGCCGCCCTGAACTGGGCCCGCACCACGTACCCGCAGATCGAGCTGGTGGCCGACACCCAGGCCCTGATCACCTCGGACCTCGACGTCTACGCCCCGTGCGCGCTGGGCGGCGCCCTCGACGACGAAACCGTGCCGGTGCTGCGGGCCAAGGTCGTCACCGGCGGCGCCAACAACCAGCTGGCCCACCCGGGCATCGAGAAGACGCTGGCCGAGCGGGGCATCCTCTACACGCCCGACTATCTGGTCAACGCGGGCGGCGTGATCCAGGTGGCCGACGAGATCGAGGGCTTCAACTTCGAGCGGGCCAAGCTGCGCGCCACCGGCATCTTCGAGACCACCGGCCGCATCCTGCGGATGGCCGAGTCCGAGGGGGTGGCGCCGGCCGTCGCGGCCGACCGGCTCGCCGAGCAGCGCATGGCCGAGGTCGGCCGGCTGCGCTCCATCTATCTCAGCTGAACGGGCACACCCAACCCACCGAAAGGTGGGCTGCGAGGTAGGAAAAGAGAGCGGTTTAGTGCCTGCCGCGCGTTCCGCGACAGAAATCCGCGACGCGCGGCAGTGTCACACGCAACCCGAGGTGCCGAAGACGGCATCGTCCATGTACCGTAAGACCCACGAGAGATGCCTGACGTCATCGGGGCCCGCCTTCGGGCTGCCCCGAATTCTGTGCGAGGGGGTCGAGCCATGGGGCGCGGCCGTGCTAAGGCCAAGCAGACGAAGGTGGCCCGGGAGTTGAAGTATCACTCCCCGAACACCGACCTCACCGCCTTGCAGCGCGAACTGGCGGGAACACGCCAGTCCGACCGTCACTTCGACGACGACAACGATGAGTTCGTCGACGACGACGAGGATGACGCTGACGACGACCAGGATTCCTGGTCGCCGACAAGGCGCTGACCCTTATCGCACAGAGCACGCGGCTCCCCGCGTGCTCCCGTGCGTGATGGTCAATCCCTAGGTTCACAACACACGAAGCCCACGCGGGCTATTGCCTGCGTGGGCTTCGAACCAGGTCAGCGCGGCCTGTTGTTCCAGTTGTAGAACGTCGGGATGTTCTCGAAGTGGTTCCAGGCGCACACCGCCGAACCCTCCTCCGCCGTGCTCTCCGCGCGTGCCTGCCGTGCCTGTTCCGCCTCGGTGAGGAGCGCGGCCAGCCCGGCCCGGGTGTCGTGCACCCGTGCGCTCACCGGGTCAATCCCCGGCTCATCGGACAGCCGAGGGCTCGTGGTCTCGGGCATGGTCCAGCACTCCCTCCAGTAGGCGAATCTTGCTGTTCCGGCAGTGGTCGGTCTCGGTGGTGTCGAACCGGCCCTGCTCGAAGTAGCGGTTGGCCGCGTGGGCGCCACCGCAGAAACCGAAGTACGGGCAGGCCGCGCGGCACGCTTCCACCCCGCGCAAGAACTCGGCGATCCACAGCGTTCCGGCCGCGCCGGCCAGGATCTCCCCCAGCGGCGTGGTCAGCACGTTACCGCTTGTGAAGTCGCCGTAGCGGGGGTCGGTGAAGCCGGCCAGTTCGGGCGAGAGCAGCACCACCGAGCCGTCGTGGGCCACGGTCGGG
The DNA here is from genome assembly GCF_026626335.1 of Paractinoplanes pyxinae. Taxonomy (GTDB): domain Bacteria; phylum Actinomycetota; class Actinomycetes; order Mycobacteriales; family Micromonosporaceae; genus Actinoplanes; species Actinoplanes pyxinae. The sequence goes on from NZ_JAPNTZ010000017.1 coordinate 24,788, forward strand.
ATCGGGTCGAGCCGGCGGGGCAGCAGCTCGTCGGCCGTGCCGTCGAGCACCGCGGCCACGTAGCGCAGCGACCATTCCACCTCGCGCAGGTGGATGCGGGGGTCGGCCCGCCAGGCGGTGACCAGTTCGGCCCAGAACGCCGTGACGTCGGCCGCGGCGTGCCCGTTGGCCCGGGTGTTGACGCCTTCCTGCTCCTCGACGTTGATGCCGAGCACGTCGCAGCCCAGGCCGAGGAAGTAGTCGTAGAGCTCGGTGGCGACGCCCGGCCGGGGGTCGCTGACGACGCACAGGGCCGAGAACGGGATGCCGCGGCGGCGTAGCGTCTCGATGCCGCGCAGGATCCGGTCGTACGCCGGTTTCCCGCCCCGGGTCACGCGGTCACCGTTGCGCGCGGGCGGCCCGTCCACGCTGACACTGACCCGTACGTCATGGGCCTGGAAGAAGTCGCACCAGGCGTCGTCGATCAGCGTGGCGTTGGTCTGCACGTGGTGTTCGACGCCGGGGCCGAAAGGCTCGAGCAGAGCGGCCAGATGGTCCCGCCCGGCGGCCAGCGGTTCGCCGCCGTGCCAGACGACGGAGAACCGGCCGTCCCGGACCCATCCGGCGGTCGAGGCGGCGACGGCCCGGGCGACCTCGACCGGCATGCGCTGGTCGGCCGCGCGGAACGGCAGATAGCAGTAGGAGCAGTCGAGGTTGCAGAGGGTGGTGGGCTGCATGACGACATAGGTCGGCACGGGCGCGATGCCTCGCATCCCGCTCCAGGCTTGTGCCACGCCGCACCCCCCGCCGTTGGCCAACACGTATGGAACTCACGTCAGAGGCTAGGCCCCCGGGTCCAGCCAGTAAACGAAAAAGATCCGCATGTGCCGGATATCGACACACGCGGATCGTTTGCCGCGGGGCTTCAGCCCCGGGTGTACTGGCCCATCATCTGCACCTCGCCGGTGCCGTCGATGACCTCGCCGACCTGCCACGCCTCGACGCCGCGGCCGGTCAGGTAGGCCATGGCCCGGTCGGCGTCGTCGGACGAGACGATCGCGAACATGCCGACGCCCATGTTGAACGTGGCCTCCATCTCGTTGTCCTCGATCCGGCCCTTGGCCTGGATGAGGTCGAAGATGGGCTGCGGGCGCCAGGTCGAGCGGTCGACCACCGCGTCGACGTGCTCCGGCAGGATGCGCACCAGGTTGCCGGGGATGCCGCCGCCGGTGACGTGCGAGAACGCGCGTACGTCGGTCTCTTCGATCAGGCCCAGGCAGTCCTTGGCATAGATCTTGGTCGGGGTCAGCAGCTCTTCGCCCAGGGTGCGCTGGCTGCCGAAGTCGTCGACCACCGAGTCGAGCCGCATGCGGCCGGCGCCGAGCAGCACGTGGCGCACCAGCGAGTAACCGTTGGAGTGCAGGCCCGAGGAGCGCATGGCGATCACCGCGTCACCCACCTCGACCCGCTCGCGGCCGAGGATCTCGCTCTCTTCGACGACGCCGACGCCGGTGGCCGAGACGTCGTACTCGTCGGGGCGCAGCACGCCGGGGTGCTCGGCGGTCTCGCCGCCGAGCAGCGCGCAGCCGGCGTAGCGGCAGCCGTCGGCGATGCCGGCGCCGATCTCGGCCACCTTGTCCGGCACGACCTCGCCGCAGGCGATGTAGTCGAGCAGGAACAGCGGCTCGGCGCCGCAGGCGACCAGGTCGTCGACGACCATGGCGACCAGGTCGATGCCGATCGTGTCGTGGATGTCGAGCTGCTGGGCGATCACCAGCTTGGTGCCGACGCCGTCGGTCGACGAGGCCAGGATCGGGCTCTTGTACTTCGCCGTGTTGAGCCGGAACAGGCCGGAGAAGCCGCCCAGGTCGCCCATCACCTCGGGCCGGGTGGTCTTCTTGACCTTCGACTTGAGCAGCTCGACGGCCCGGTCACCGGCCTCGATCGAGACGCCCGCGTCGGCGTACGTGGCCGTGCGCTTGCGCACCCCGCGCCCACCACCGGCCGTCCACGGCCGGCGGTCGCCGCCCTCAGCGCCGTTGGACCCGGCACTGTTGCGCTCGGACACGTGCGTCACGGTTCTCCCCTTAGCGATTCTTCGTTCGTCACAGTCACGCGCCGCCCTGGCCGGCCAGCTCGCGCACGTCGTATTCCGTCTCGAGCTCGGCCACCGCGGCGGTCGCCGCCTCGTCACTGGCCGACGGCATCGAGGCGCGCTTGCCGACGCCCTCGAGCAGGTGCTTGCCGATCAGGTTGCCCGCCGGCAGCTCGATCGGATAGTGCCCGTCGAAACAGGCCATGCACAGCCGCGACTTGGGCTGCTCGGTCGCCTGCACCAGACCGTCCAGGGAAACATAACCCAGGGAGTCGGCGCCGATCGAGCGGCGGATGCCCTCGTTGTCGAGCCCGTTGGCCAGCAGCTCGGCCCGGGTGGCGAAGTCGATGCCGTAGAAGCAGGGCCACTTGACCGGCGGCGACGAGATGCGCACGTGCACCTCGAGCGCGCCGGCCTCGCGCAGCATGCGCACCAGGGCCCGCTGGGTGTTGCCGCGGACGATCGAGTCGTCCACCACGACCAGGCGCTTGCCCCGCACGACCTCGCGCAGGGGGTTGAGCTTGAGCCGGATGCCGAGCTGACGGATCGTCTGCGACGGCTGGATGAAGGTGCGGCCGACGTACGCGTTCTTGGTCAGGCCGGCGCTGAAGGTGATGCCGGATTCCTCGGCGTAGCCGATCGCGGCCGGGGTGCCCGACTCGGGCACCGGGATGACCAGGTCGGCCTCGACGGGGTGCTCGCGGGCCAGCACGCGGCCGATCTCGACGCGGGCCGAGTACATGTTGCGGCCGGCGATCGTCGTGTCGGGGCGGGCCAGATAGACGTACTCGAAGAGGCAGCCCTTGGGCTCGGGCGCGGCGAACCGCGTGGAGCGCAGGCCGTGCTCGTCGACGGCCAGCATCTCGCCCGGCTCGACCTCACGCACGAAGCTGGCGCCGACGATGTCGAGGGCGGCCGTCTCGCTGGCCACGACCCAGCCCCGCTCCATGCGGCCCAGCACCAGCGGCCGCACACCCTGCGGGTCGCGGGCGGCATACAGCGTGTTCTCGTCCATGAAGACGAAGCTGAACGCGCCCTTGAGCCCGGGCAGCACCTCGAGCGCGGCGGCCTCGACCGACAGGTCGGGGCGGCTGGCCAGCAGCGTGGTCACCAGAGCGGTGTCGGAGGTGGCGCTGTCGGCTTCGAGGCCGCGCTCGGCCACCTCACGGGCCAGTTCGGCCGTGTTGACCAGGTTGCCGTTGTGGGCCAGCGCGATCGTCGTGCCGGCTGTGGTGGCGCGGATCGTCGGCTGGGCGTTCTCCCAGTTCGAGCCGCCGGTGGTGGAGTAGCGCGTGTGCCCGATGGCCAGGTGGCCACGCAGGCTGGCCAGGGTGGGCTCGTCGAAGACCTGGGACACCAGGCCGAGATCCTTGTAGACCACCACGCCGGAGCCGTCACTCACCGCGATACCGGCGGCCTCCTGGCCACGGTGCTGCAGAGCGAAGAGCCCGAAGTACGTGAGTTTCGCGACCTCTTCCTCCGGGGCCCAGACGCCGAAGACGCCACAGGCATCCTGGGGGCCGCGTTCCTGGGGGTCGAGATCGTCGGTCAACCGGCCGTCGCCTCGGGGCACCTGTAGCTCCCTCATGCTCATGTGCTCGTAACTGCCGTCCGACCGCCCAGTGTACGCGAGCCGGCGGGCACTGACCTCGCAGCTAATCGGCCTCGCGGCCGGTCAGCGGAAGGTACTCGGTCAGATCCGTGCGGATGCCGCTCGCCCGCAGCCGCCCGTCACGCACCGCATCCGCCCAGGTCATACGCTGCGTGGCCACCAGCAGCCAGGTGATCGGGTCGGCTTCGACCACATTGGGCGGTGTGCCACGTGTGTGCCTGGGACCAGGAACACACTGAATCGCACCGAATGGCGGAATCCGGACCTCCACCGATCGGCCAGGCGCCTTCCGGGACAACTCGGCCAGCAGCGCTCGCACAGCGTCACGCTGCACTGATCTCTCGGGTTCGACGCCACGGTCCAGCGCGTCCAACGCTTCTTTCACGGACTCGGATTTATTGTGCGCAGGGGACACGTCGGGACGATACGACTCGCTTCAGCGAGATTGGTACGCGGCCCTGGGTCGCGCGATGGACGTGTGACAAGGCATAGTGGCCGACGGTGTTTTAGTCGCGGGATGTAACCGGCCACCCTTGAACGGCCGGGAGACCGTGCGACCGGAAGGCGGTGGATGGTGACAACGCACCTTCGAGCCCGGGCGGCCCAGGCCGGTGCGTTACTGGCGGTGGTGCTGGGCGGACTCTTCGTCGCGCCCACGGCGGCGTTGGCCGCCCCGCCGAACGTGCAGATCACCGAACTGCAGACCGAGGTGCTCTCGGGCGGGCGGCTGACCATGCAGTTCCAGGTTGCCGAGGGTAACGGCAGCCAGGTCCCGGTCCCGGTCCAGATCAACGTCAACGGCGGCGGCATGGACTGCCGCGGCGCCGACTGCGGCCGCCGCACCGTCGTCGACGGCAACGGACGCCAATTCTCCGTGCAACTCACCGCACCCAATGTCAACGCCGGTGAGACGCGCCAGGTTACGGTCGAGATCACCGCCGAGGTCCAGAACGAGGGCCCGGGCCGGACCAGCCAGCAGATCACCGTCAAGGGGCCGGACAAGCCGCAGACCGTGCGCCAGGTCTCGGGTCGCGTCAAGGACCAGGACGGCAAGGCGATCGCCGGCGCCACCGTCGGCATGCAGGACAGCGCGGGCAAGGTCTTCCAGGGCACGTCCGACGGCTCGGGGCAGTTCTCCTTCACCTCGTCGGACAACAACCCGATCGCCCCCGGCCGCATCTCGATCGGCGCCGGCAAGAACGGCTTCGAGGACGTGACCGTCCAGCGTGAGGCCCAGGCCGGGCAGAATCTGAGCGTGTCGCTGACGCTGAAGTCGAAGGTCGTCCCGACCACGTCGGCTCCGACGACCCCGAGCGCGTCGCCGACCAGCGCCACCCCCACCGAGGACGTGAGCGAGGAGCCGACGCCCGAGGAGGCGACGGCCACCCAGCCCGCGACCGACCAGGCCGCGTCCAACGAGGACGACGGCGGCTCGATGCTCTACATCATCATCGGCGTGCTGCTGGTCGCGGCCGGCATCGGCGCGATCGTGCTGGTCGTGCTGCGCCGCCGGAACAGCTCCGACAACGACGGTGACGACGACGACCCGACCGGCCTGGCCGGCTCGGGCGGCGTGGTGCCGCCGAGCCGGGGCGGCTTCACCGACGCGACGCGGGTCGGCGCGCCGGTCGGCGGCGGGCGCAACGACGCCACCATGATCGCTCCGGCCCCGCGCTCGGCGGCCATGGCGGACGCGCCGACCGTGATCCACCGTCCGGTGCCGGCCGAGGACGAATTCCCCGACCCGTACGGCGCTCCCCTGCCTCAGCAGGGCGGTTACGCCGGTGCGGCGGCGGGCGGCTGGGACCAGGGCGGCAACCAGTACGGCGGCACCCAGCAGTACGGCGGCGGCACTCAGCAGTACGGCGAGGCGACCTCGTACGGCCGCCCGCAGGACGACGGCTACGGCGGCGGCGCCCAGGCGGGCGGCAACTACGGAGCGTACGGCGAGGCCACCGGCATGTACCGGCCCGAGGCCGACAACGACGGCGGCTACGGCGGTGCCCAGTACGGCGGCGGCCAGCAGTACGGCGACGGCACCCAGCAGTACGACGGCGGCGGCCAGTACGGCGGTTACGGACAGGAACCGGCCGACCAGGGTGGCTACGGATCGTGGGGCGCCGCGGGCGACGGCCTCGACAACAACGGCTACGGCCCGCAGGGCGGCCAGCACGGTCAGCAGGGCGGCGGCCAGCAGTACGGCGGCGGTCAGGGCGGCCAGTACGGCGGCGGCACCCAGCAGTACGGCGGCGGCTACGACGACGGCCAGTACGGGCAGCAGGGCGGCTACGACTCGTACCAGCCGCCGGCCGACGGCTACGACGACCGCGGCCGCTACGACGACCAGTACGGTCAGCAGGATGGCTACGACCAGCGCCGCGGCCGCCCGGGGCACGACGCACCGGCTCCTCGGCGCGGCGGCCACGACTACTGAGTTCTGAACACGAAAGAGCCGGCCAGCGGATTCGCTGGCCGGCTCTTTTCGTACGTGTCAGGCGTCCGGTGCGTCGTCGGTCGGCGACGGCTCTTTGACCTCGGCCGCCGCGGCGGCCGGGATGCCGTCCGCCTCGATCGGAGCCGCCGATTCCATGGCCGCGCCGGCCGCCGCCGTGATCAGCACCTCGTCGCCCCGGTCGGGGGAGGCGGGCGCCGTCGGGTCGGCCGCGTGCTCCGGGTCGCCGTGGCGGTTGGCCAGCTCGGCCGAGCCCCCGAACAACCGGGGCAGCGTGCCTTCGTACGCCTCACGGGCCTTGTCGAGCGACAGGCTGAACTGGTCGCGCACCTCGAGCACCGGCTCGGACGTCGTGACGCCGAGCGAACTGACGGGGATGGTGAACTCGGCGGCCAGGGCCTTGAACGCCTTCTCGTGCCCGCGCGGCACGGCGACCAGCACCCGGCCCGCCGACTCGCTGAAGAGCTGCACGAAGGCGTCGGCGGCCAGAGTGACCTGGGCGCCGACGTTGTAGCGCAGGCAGCTCTCGACCAGCGCCTGGGCCAGGCCGCCGTCCGACAGGTCGTGCGCCGCGCTGACCAGGCCGGTCTGCGACGCGCGGGCCATCAGCTGGGCCAGCCGCCGCTCGTGCTCGAGGTCGACCTTGGGCGGCCGGCCGCCGAGGTGGCCGTGGGTGACCCAGGCCCATTCCGAGCCGGAGAGTTCGGTCGTCGTCTCGCCGAGCAGCAGGAGCAGGTCGCCGTCGCCGGACGGGGTCTGGAAGCCCATCGGGATGCGCCGGGCCACGTCGTCGAACACGCCCAGCACGCCGACCACCGGGGTGGGGTGGATCGCGGCGGCGCCGGTCTGGTTGTAGAAGCTGACGTTGCCGCCGGTCACCGGGGTGCCCAGCTGCTGGCAGCCGTCGGCCAGGCCGCGCACGGCCTCGGCGAACTGCCACATCACGGCCGGGTCTTCCGGCGAGCCGAAGTTGAGGCAGTCGGTGACGGCGACCGGCTCGGCCCCGGTGACGGCGACGTTCCGGTAGGCCTCGGCCAGCGCGAGCCGGGCCCCCTCGTACGGGTCGAGCCGGGCGAAGCGGCCGTTGCCGTCGACCGACAGGGCCACACCGAGGCCGGTGCGCTCGTCGATGCGCAGCACGCCGGAGTCTTCCGGCTGGGCCAGCACCGTGTTGCCGAGCACGTAGCGGTCGTACTGCTCGGTGACCCACGTCTTGTCGCACAGGTTCGGCGAGGCGATCATGCGCAGCACCGTGGCCCGCAGTTCGTCGCCGGTGGCCGGCCGGGGCAGCGTCTCGGCCTTGTCGGCCTGCAGCAGTATGAGGTCGGCGGGCTCACGGATCGGCCGGGCGTAGACCGGGCCGTCGTCGGCCAGCGAGCCCGGGGGCACGTCCACCACAACGTGGTCGTTCCAGCTGATCACCAGGCGACCCGGCGAACCGTCCTCGCCGGCCGGGGTGACCTCGCCGATCGCGGTGGCCCAGACGCCCCACTTCTCGGCCACGCTGAGCACGGCCTCGAGGTTCTGCGGGGTGACGATCAGGAGCATGCGCTCCTGCGACTCGCTGGCCAGGATCTCGGTCGGCGACATGGACGCCTCACGCAGCGGCACCCGCTCGAGCCAGACCCGCATGCCGGTGCCGGCCGCGGCCGCCGTCTCGGTGAGCGCGCAGGTGAGGCCGGCGCCGCCGAGGTCTTGGATGCCGGCCACCAGGCCCGCGTCGTAGAGCTCGAGGCAGCTCTCGATCAGCAGCTTCTCCATGAACGGGTCGCCCACCTGCACCGACGGGCGGCGCTGTTCCGCCTCGTCGTCGAAGGTGGCCGAGGCCAGCACGGAGACGCCGCCGATGCCGTCGCGGCCGGTGCGCGCGCCCAGCAGCACGACGATATTGCCGACGCCGGCCGCCTCTTTGTGCTGCAGCCGCTCGACCGGCAGCACGCCGATGCTCAGCGCGTTGACCAGCGGGTTGCCCTGGTACGTAGGGTCGAAGACGATCTCGCCGCCGATGTTGGGCAGGCCCAGGCAGTTGCCGTAGCCGCCGATGCCGGCGACCACGCCGGGCAGCACGCGGGCGGTGTCAGGGTGGTCGGCCGCGCCGAAGCGCAGCGGGTCCATCACCGCGATCGGGCGGGCGCCCATGGCCAGGATGTCGCGCACGATGCCGCCGACGCCGGTGGCCGCGCCCTGATAGGGCTCGACGAAGCTGGGGTGGTTGTGCGACTCGACCTTGAAGGTGACCGCGAGGTCGTCGGAGATCTGCACGACGCCCGCGTTCTCGCCGATGCCGGCCAGCATGCGGGTGCCGCGGGGGGCCTTGTCACCGAACTGGCGCAGGTGCACCTTGCTCGACTTGTACGAGCAGTGCTCGCTCCACATGATCGAGTACATCGCGAGCTCGGAGGCGGTGGGACGGCGGCCGAGGATCTGCCGGATCCGGTCGTACTCGTCGTCCTTGAGGCCGAGCTCGGTGTGCGGCTGCAGCTCGTCCGGCGTGGTGCCGGCCCGCTGAACGGTGTCGGGCCCGCCGTCGAACTCGTTGACCAGCACGTCGGTCGCCGCGAAACCGGTCTGTTTCGGCGCGGCGGACGTGTCCGGCTGCGTCGTCATTACTGATGTCCCCCTGCGTTCGCGCCTGCTGACGCCCCGGCCAGGGCCCGCAGGACGGAGGTGAAGAAGCCGAGGCCGTCGAGCGACGGACCGGTCAGCGCCTCCACCGCGTGTTCCGGATGCGGCATGATGCCGACGACGTTGCCGGCCTCGTTGGTGATCGCGGCGATGTCGCGCTGCGAACCGTTCGGGTTTCCGCGGATGTACCGCGCGACCACGCGGCCCTCGGCCTCGAGGGCGTCGAGGGTGCGCTCGTCGGCGACGTAGCAGCCCTCGCCGTTCTTGACCGGGATCAGCACCTCTTGCCCGGCGGTGAAGGCGTTGCTCCACGCGGTGTTCGTGCCCTCGACGCGCAGCCACTGGTCGCGGTTGCGGAAGTGCAGGTGCTGGTTGCGGGTGAGCGCCCCGGGCAGCAGGTGGGCCTCGCAGAGGATCTGGAAGCCGTTGCAGATACCGAGCACCGGCAGGCCGCCGCGGGCGGCGTCGATGATCGATTCCATGGCCGGGGCGAACCGGGCGATCGCGCCGCAGCGCAGATAGTCGCCGTAGGAGAAGCCGCCGGGCAGCACCACGGCGTCGACGCCGTGCAGGTCGGGGTCGCCGTGCCAGAGACGGACGACGTCGGCGCCGGCGATGCGCGCGGCGCGGGCCGCGTCCCCGTCGTCCAGCGAACCCGGGAAGGTGACCACACCGATGCGCATGCTCAGGCGACCTCCGCCGCGGCGTCCTCGTGGACGTTGATGGTGAAGTCTTCGATCACCGGGTTGGCGAGCAGCTTGTCGGCGATCTCGCGAGCCCGGTCGAGATCGGGCGCGCCGGCGAACTCGATCTCGATCCGCCGGCCGATGCGGACGGACGAAACATTGTCGACGCCGAGCCTGGGCAGCGCATTCGCGACCGCCTGGCCCTGCGGGTCGAGGATCTCCGGCTTGAGCATGACGTCGACCACGACGCGAGCCACGGGCACTCCTGACTGATAGGTGTAAGCACGTGGAGCCTACCTTGCGAACCACGCCGAAGGTTTCTCGGCCGGTGTCGCGCACGCGACGCCGGCCCCGCTGAGCAGCCAACTCGTGGGTGATCTCAGCCACTGCCCGATCAAATCTTCAAGCTTTCACAGGATGGGCGCCGGCGCGTACCCGGCGGCGTCCGGGTGAGCCGCGACGATCGTGGCGACCCGGTCGGCCACGGCCCGCACCTGGGACGGCGCGGCCCCCACGAAGGCGGCCCGGTCGGCCACCAGGGTGTCGATCTCGGCCCGGGTCAGGCCGAGCCGGCCGTCGGTGGCGAGCCGGTCGAACAGGTCGTTGACCGTGGCGCCCTTCTCACGCATGGCGAGCGCGACGGCGACGGCGTGCTCCTTGATCACCTCGTGCGCCACCTCACGGCCGACGCCCTTGCGCACGGCGGCGACCAGGATCTTGGTGGTCGCGAGGAACGGCAGGAACCGGTCGAGCTCGCGGGCGATCACGGCGGGGTAGGCGCCGAACTCGTCGAGCACGGTGAGGAACGTCTGGAACAGGCCGTCGGTGGCGAAGAACGCGTCCGGCAGGGCGACCCGGCGCACCACCGAGCACGAGACGTCGCCCTCGTTCCACTGGTCGCCGGCCAACTCGCCGACCATCGACAGGTAGCCGCGGACGATGACGGCCAGCCCGTTGACCCGCTCCGACGAGCGCGTGTTCATCTTGTGCGGCATCGCCGACGAGCCGACCTGGCCCGGCTTGAAGCCCTCGGTCACCAGTTCCTGCCCGACCATCAGGCGGATCGTGGTGGCCAGCGACGACGGACCGGCGACGATCTGGGCCAGCGCCGAGACCACGTCGAAGTCGAGCGACCGCGGGTAGACCTGGCCGACACTGCTCAGCACCCGCTCGAAGCCGAGGTGGCCGGCGACGCGCCGCTCGAGGGCGCCGAGCGCGTCGAAGTCGCCGTCGAGCAGGTCGAGCTGGTCGGCGGCGGTGCCGACCGGGCCCTTGATGCCGCGCAGGGGATACCGGCCGATCAGGTCGTCCAGACGTTCGTACGCGATGAGAAGCTCTTCGGCGGCCGAGGCGAACCGCTTGCCGAGAGTGGTCGCCTGCGCCGCGACGTTGTGCGAGCGGCCGGTCATGACCAGGTCGGAGTATTCGACCGCACGCTCGGTGAGCCGGGCCAGGGCGGCGATCACCCGGGCCCGGATGAGCTCGAGCGACGCCTTGATCTGCAGCTGCTCGACGTTCTCGGTCAGGTCGCGCGACGTCATTCCCTTGTGGATCTGCTCGAAGCCGGCCAGCGCGCTGAACTCTTCGATGCGGGCCTTGACGTCGTGGCGGGTCACCCGCTCACGAGCCGCGATCGACCCCAGGTCGACCTGGTCGAGCACCGACTCGTACGCCTCGACGGCGCCCTCGGGGACGGCCACGCCCAGATCGCGCTGCGCCTTGAGAACGGCCAGCCAGAGCCGGCGCTCCATGCGGATCTTCTCTTCCGGCGACCACAGGGTCACCAGGTCGGTCGAGGCGTAACGAGCGGCGAGGACGTTCGGGATGGTCACGCCACCGATTCTTTCACGGCACCGGTTTCGGGCTCCGGCAGCTTGTGCGGCAGCGTGCGCACGTCACGGCTCAGCAACATGAAGATCACGGCCAGTGTCATCAGCACGGTGGCGCCGATGAGCGTCGTCCGCACACCCACCACGTGCGAGAACGGACCCACGGCCATCTCGCCGATCGGGATGGCGACGAAAGAGCCGACCATGTCGTACGAGTAGACGCGGGCCAGCTTGTCGGCCGGGATGTGCTCCTGCATCGTCGTCTCCCAGGCGATGCCGAACTGCTCGACCATCAGACCCGCCACCAGCGCGCCGCCGATGAGCAGCCACAGGTGCGGATAGACGCCCAGGATCAGCACCGGGATCGACATGAACAGGGTGCTGAACACGCCGAAGAGCAGCATCCGCCGCATCCGCAGGCGGATCGCCAGCAGCGCGCCCACGATCATGCCGAGGGTCTCGGCGGCCAGCACCAGACCCCACGCGCGGCGCCCGATCGTCTCGTCGGCGACCACCGGCCCCAGCACGAACAGCGAACCGCTCCAGGCCGCGTTGAGCACGCAGAACCCGGCCACCACGACCCACAGCCAGGTGCGCGAGCGAAATTCGGACCAGCCCGTACGCAGGTCGGCGAAGATGTTGGGCCGGGACGGCTCGACGGCCGGCTCGCCCGGGGTCTGCTCGTCGCCGATCACTCCGGGGGCGGGCTCGGCCTTCGCCGGCGGCGGCACCCGCAGGAACGCGAAGAGCAGGGCGCTGACCAGGAAGGTGGCCGAGTCGACGGCGATGCCCCAGCCCGGGTTGGTCGCGGCGACGACCACGCCGGCCAGCGGCGCGCCCAGCACGGCGGCGGTGTTGAGGGCCACTCGGTTGAGCCCGTTGGCCTGCTGACGGATCTCGGCCGGGACGATCTGCGGCAGGATCGACGAGGTGGCGGGCAGGGCGAGCGCGCCCACCATGCCGTTCAGCGCGGAGATCACGATGAGCACCGGGATGGTGGCCGTGCCGGTGAGCACCAGGGTGGCGACGACTGCCTGGGTCAGGAAGGCGGCCAGGCTGGCCCCGACCATCAGCAGATGCTTGGGCAGGCGGTCGGCCAGCACCCCGCCGAAGAGCAGGAAGACGACGTTGACCAGCGTGCGGGCGCCGACCACGAGGCCCAGGTCGGTGGCCGAGCCGGTCAGGTCGAGCACGGCGAAGGCGAGCGCGATCGGCGCGAACGAATTGCCCAGCGCGTTGATCGTGCGGCCGCCGATGAGCAGGCGGAAGGCGGGGATGCGCAGCGGCGCGAGGGCGGTGCTCATCAGGACTCCATCTCGAACATCGCGACGGTGGTGCTGGTGCGGATGGTGCCGGCGGTACGCGGGGGCTGAGCCTCGTCGTGCAATTCGGCGACGAGCGCCATGAACCGCCGGCGCAGGTCGAGCCATTTCTCCGGATCGATCCAGAACTCGCCGTCACCCAGCAGGATCTTCGACTCGAACTGACCGGAGGCGGTGCGCCGAATCAGTTCGTGACCGAGCGCAGCGAACAGCGCCCGCTTCTGCTCGGGAGTCTCGGACTGGCGATCTTGCGCGCGATCGTAGCGGTAGCGCTTGGCGACGCCACCACGAATTTTCTCCTCGCCGGCGACGACGATCATCCCGGCCGAGTGCAGGTGGCGAAGGTGATAACTGGCGTTGGCATGGGTGAGCCCGAGTTCCCGGGCCACCTCGGCCGCGGTCATCGGGGCGGCGGTGAGCAGCGACATGATCCGTAGGCGGACGGGATGGGCCGTAGCGCGCATCGCGGCCTTCTCGCTCGCATCTCCCAAAGACATGTTGGGGAGTCTAGGACGCGGCGGGGCGACTGTCCAACGATTGTTTGGGAGTGGCACACTGCACGGGACGGCGGCTCAGCCGCTAAAGTTACCGACGAGTAGGTCGACTCAGCCTGAAAGGTCTTCACCGATGACTGATTTCAACCCGGACTCGCTCGCCGCCATCGGGCCGAAGGAGTTCGCGCAGCTCGTCAAGGCGACGCCGGATGCGAAGCTGGCCGAGGTGATGGCCGGTGACTCGCGGGCCAAGATCCTCGACGAGGTCTTCAACCGCATGCCCACCCTGTTCCGCCCCGAGAAGGCCGGCAACACCACCGCGGTCATCCACTGGATCATCACCGGTGGCGCCGGCGGCGCGAGCGACACCTACGAGACGGTGATCGAGAACGGCGCCTGCACGGTCACCAACCAGCCGGTGCGCGAGCCCAAGCTGGCCATGACCATGGACCCGGTCACGTTCCTCAAGGTCGTCTCGGGCGACGGCAACCCGATGATGATGTTCATGACCGGCAAGATCAAGGCCAAGGGCGACCTCGGCCTGGCCGCCAACGTGGCCAAGCTGTTCGACATCCCGAAGGCCTGACCTCGCCGGGCCTCAGAGCTTGATGCGGCCCTCGACGGCGCCCAGCGCGATGTCCGTGCGGAACTGGGCGCCGTCGAGGCGCACGCCGTCGACCAGGGCGTAAGCCGCGTCGCGGGCTGCGGCCAGGTCGGGGCCGGTGGCGGTTACGCTGAGCACGCGGCCGCCGGCGGAGATCAGGGCGCCGTCGTCGCGGCGGGCGGTGCCGGCGTGGATCACTCCGGGCACCTCGGCGCCCTCGATCACGTCGCCCGTACGCGGGGTGCCGGGGTAGTTCTGGCTGGCCACGACCACCGTGATGGCCGCGCCGTCGCGCCAGCGCAGTGGCGGCAGCTGGGCCAGCGTGCCGGTGGCGGCCGCGTTGAGCAGACCGGCCAGCGGCGTCTCGAGCAGGGCCAGCACCACCTGGGTCTCGGGGTCGCCGAAGCGCGCGTTGAACTCGATGACCTTGGGGCCGTCAGGGGTCAGGGCCAGCCCGACGTAGAGCAGCCCGGCGAACGGGGTGCCGCGGCGGCGCATCTCGGCCAGCGTCGGCTCCACCGTCTCGGCCAGCACGCGCGGCACCAGATCGTCCGGCGCCCAGGCGAGCGGGGCGTACGCGCCCATGCCACCCGTGTTGGGCCCCTCGTCGCCGTCGGCCAGCCGCTTGAAGTCCTGGGCCGGCATCAGCGGAACAGCCGCCGTGCCGTCGGTCACCACGAACAGCGAGACCTCGGGGCCGGGCAGGAACTCCTCGATCACGACCTTGCCGCAGTCGGCCGCGTGCTGCTCGGCGGCCGCGCGGTCGTCGGTCACCACCACGCCCTTGCCGGCCGCGAGACCGTCGTTCTTCACCACGTACGGGGCGCCGAAGTCGTCGAGCGCTCGGCCCACCTCGTCCGGCGTCGTGCAGGCGTACGACCGGGCCGTCGGCACACCCGCGGCCGCCATCACCTCGTTGGCGAACGCCTTCGAGCCCTCGAGCTGAGCCGCCGCGGCGCTCGGCCCGAAGCAGGCGATGCCCTTGGCCCGTACGGCATCGGCCACCCCAGCCACCAGCGGCGCCTCCGGCCCGACGACGACCAGGTCGGCCGCCAGCTCGACGGCCAGCGCGGCCACCGCGGCCGGATCGGTCGCCTTCACCTCGTGCAGCTCGGCCACCTGGGCGATGCCCGGGTTGCCGGGAGCGGCGGCGAGGAAGTCGACGGAGGGGTCGGCGGCGAGGCCGACGGCGAGGGCGTGCTCGCGCCCGCCGGAACCGATCAGAAGTACGCGCACGACGGGCGATCCTACCGGCGAGCCGCTTCCCCACGTCGCACACCAGGGCAGTCGCGTAAACTTCGGCAGTACCCGGACCTCTGCCGAGTACGACCTGTTCGACGGAAGGCTCACGCACGTGCCGGTGATCGTGTTGGTCGGCGCCCAATGGGGCGACGAGGGCAAGGGCAAGGCCACTGACCTGCTGGGCGACCGGCTCGACTACGTGGTGAAGTTCAACGGCGGCAACAACGCCGGTCACACGGTGGTGATCGAGGGCGAGAAATACGCCCTCCACCTGCTGCCGAGCGGCATTCTCTCGCCCGGCGTCGTGCCGGTGATCGGCAACGGCGTGGTGATCGACCTCAACGTGCTGTTCCAAGAGATCGACGGGCTCGAGTCGCGCGGCATCGACACGTCACGGCTGCGGATCAGCGCGAACGCGCACGTCATCCCCTCGTACAACCGGTCGCTCGACAAGGTCAGCGAGCGGTACCTGGGCGCGCGGCGGATCGGCACCACCGGTCGCGGCATCGGCCCGACCTACGCCGACAAGATGAACCGCGTCGGCGTCCGCATCCAGGACCTCTTCGACGAGTCGATCCTGCGGCAGAAGGTCGAGGCGGCCCTCTCCTTCAAGAACCAGATCCTCGCGAAGATCTACAACCGCCAGGCCGTGAAGCCCGACGACGTCGTCAACGAGCTTCTGTCGTACGTGGAACGTCTGCGCCCCTACGTCGGTGACACCGCCCTCGAACTGTCCGAGGCGCTGGACGCCGGCAAGGTCGTGCTGTGCGAGGCCGGCCAGGCCACCCTGCTCGACGTCGACCACGGCACCTACCCGTTCGTGACCAGCTCGAACGCGACGGCCGGGGGCGCCTGCACCGGTTCCGGCATCCCGCCCACCCGCATCGACCGGGTGGTCGCCGTGCTCAAGGCGTTCACCTCCCGCGTCGGCGAGGGCCCGTTCCCGACCGAGCTGCACGACAAGTTCGGCGACCACCTGCGCGAGGTCGGTCAGGAGTACGGCACCACGACCGGCCGCCCGCGCCGGATCGGCTGGCTCGACCTGGTCATGGCCCGCTACGCCCAGCGGATCAACGGCGTCACCGACTTCGTTCTCACCAAACTCGATAATTACGACGACCTGGACGAGATTCCCGTCTGTGTCGCGTACGAGGTGAACGGCGTCCGCCACGACGAGATGCCGATCAGCCAGTCCGACTTCCACCACGCGGTCCCGATCTACGAGACGATGCCGGGCTGGAAGCAGAGCATCATGGGCGCCCGCTCGTTCGACGATCTGCCCAAAGAGGCGCAGGATTTCGTCGTCTTCGTCGAGGAGCGCATCCGCGCCCGCATCTCGGTGGTCGGCGTCGGCCCCGCGCGCGACCAGGTCATCGAGCGCCACTCGGTCCTGAGCGGAGCCTGACATGTACGACGTGGTCCTGCTCAGCCTGGCCGAGGGTCAGGGTTCCGGCGGGGGCGCGTGCGGCGCCGAGTGCGGTGGCTGCGCGCCGGCCACCGCCTGCGCGCCGCGGGTTCCGGTGCTGCGCTGTGCCGACGCGCTCACCGCGGCCGGCGCCCGGGTCGAGACGATCACCGCGGCCTCCGATCAAGAGATCGACGAGGTGCTGTCCCGGCTCGACGGCCCGGCTCGCGCCGACGGTCTGAACTGGCCCGACCCGGACAGCAAGACCAGGCTGGTGGTGGCCTCGGCGACCGACGGCCAGTTGCGCGCCGTCGTGCGCCGGCTGGTCCGGCGGTACGCTCCCCCGCCCAGCAAACGACCGGGTGACCTGCCGACCGGCCGCACCGTGCCCGACCTGCCGCCGCTGGCGATCCTGCCCCTCGACGCGGGCAGCACCACCGACCTGGCCGCTCAGCTGGGTCTGCCGCGCACCCCCGAGCAGGTGGCCGCGGCCGTCCTGGGCGGCCCGGTGCGGCGTCTCGACCTGCTGCGCAACGACGGCGGTTCGGTCACCGTGGACGGCGCCCTGGTCGGCGGCATGGACGACGACGGGCGCGCGGTGCCCTGGCGGGGCCGGGTCGAGGTCGACGACGCGGTGCTCTCGGACGGCGAGGACCCGATCCTGGCCTGCGCGATCGGCAACAGCGCCGGGTACGCCGAGTTCGCCGGCCTGCGGATGCTGGCCGAGGGCGACGCGGTGGACGGTCAGGTCGAGGTGGCGGTGGCCGTCCCGACGATCGTCAAGCAACGTTTCCGGGGCACCAAGATGCGCGTCGAGGTGCGCCGGGCCCGGGGTCGCGCGGTCTCGGTGCTGCCCCGCGACGGCGAGATCCAGTTCCTCGACGACGGGGTCGGCGGCGCGATGAGCCGCAAGCGTTCATGGTGGACCGAGGCCGGGGCCTGGGCGGTCTACGCGAGCTGACCTACTGTGTGAACCAGGAGTAAGGACAGCATCCGGGGAGGGTTGCATCCGTGGCATCGGTGGAGGACGAGGACGCTGACCGCGTCTACGTCCCGGGCTCGTCCAACAACCCCGCACCGCCCGATCGTGATGTCGAACCGTTCTGGGCGGCGGACGAGTTGGAAGCGCCGGTGCACGGCCGGCCCGTGCCGCACGAGGCGCCGCCGCCGGTGCCGCTTCCGTCGCCGCCGAACGGGGCGCCCGGGGTCTACCGGCCGGGTGAGCGCATCCCGGTGCCGCCGCCGGCCGCCGTGCCGGTGCCGCCGCCCGCAAACATCCAGGTGCCGGCTCCGCGCCCGGCGCCGCCGCCCACTCAGGCCTGGCCCAACCTCGAACCGCCGGCACCCGCTCCGGAAGCACCGCCTCCGGCCGTACCCGTCTCCGGCGACGATGAGTCCGGTGTGCACGGTTCACCGGATTCACCGTGGTCGCAGCCTCCACAGCGGCCGGCGCCCGCGCCCGATCTTCAGCCGCCCGCACCCCCGAGGGCGGCCGCCTCCGCCTCGGTTCCGGTCGCTCCCCCGCAGCCGTCGCCGGTGAGCCCGGCCGATGCCGGGGACCCGGCCAACGGCGCGATCTACCGCCCCGCCACCCCGCCTCCGCCCGTCCAGGGCCCACCCCCCGTACCCCCGCAAGCGCAGCCACCAGCCGCGCCGCCGGCCGTGCCGCGGCAGATGCCCGGGCCGTACCCGCCCAGCATCGACCCGCGGGCCATGCAGCATCCGCAGCCTCCGGCGCCGGCCCAGCCCTCGACCGACCCGTTCCAGGATCTGCCCTGGGTCTCCGACGGCACGCCCACCGCCGAAGAGTTCGCCCGCCGCCGCATGGCCAAGCCGGCCGACCCGGTGGCCACCCAGGGCGCCCGGGCGATGCTCCGCAAGGGCACGATGGGCCTGGTCAAGCTGGCTCCGGGTAAGCGCGAGCAAGAGTACAAACAGGACGTCGAGATGGTCCGCCGCAACTTCGGCGGGCTGCGCCAGGTCACCGTGGTCAACCCCAAGGGCGGCGCCGGCAAGACGGTGGCCGTGCTGCTGCTGGCCATGACCTTCGGGCAGAAGCGCGGCGGGTACGTGCTGGCCTGGGACAACAACGAGACCCAGGGCACCCTCGGCATGCGGGCCCAGCAGGACTTCCACGCCCGCACGGTGCGCGACATGATGCGCGACCTGCATCTGTTCCGCGGCTCGCACGGGCGGGTGGGCGACCTGTCGCAATACGTGCGGGCCCAGGGCGAGGGCATGTTCGACGTGCTCGCCTCGGACGAGTCGGCCACCGCGGGCGAGATGCTGACGGCCGACGCGTTCGGCGAGATCCGCGAGATCGTGAGCCGGTTCTACAAGCTGATCTTCGTGGACACCGGCAACAACGTACGAGCGCAGAATTGGCAGGCGGCCATGGACGCCACCGACCAACTGGTGATCACCATGTCGGCCCGTAACGACTCGGCCGAGACGGCGGCCCGGATGCTCGACCACCTCGAGCAGAGCGGGCGCCAGCGGCTCGTCCGGCAGGCCATCAGCGTGGTGTCGATGCCGCCGACCCGCAAGGACATCGACCTGCCGGCCATCCAGCGGCACTTCGCGGCGCGGACGCGGGCGGTGCTGCTCGCCCCGTACGAAAAGTTGATCGACTCGGGTGAGCCGATCCGCTACGGCCACCTCTCCAGCAACACGAAGGACGCGTGGCTGAAGATCGCGGCGGCCGTAGCGGAGGGTCTGTAGGTAGTCAGCTCAGGGCGTCGGCGGCAGCGGGGTCGCTGTCGCGCAGGAACTGGGCACAGCGGGCAGCCTCGTCGGCCTCGCCGATCTCGGCCGCCGCCTGCGACAGCGAGTAGAGGCAGCGCAGGAAGCCCTGGTTGGGCCCGTGCGACCAGGGAATCGGGCCGTGTCCCTTCCAGCCGTTGCGGCGCAGGGCGTCGAGGCCGCGGTGGTAGCCGGTGCGGGCGAAGGCGTACGCGGTGACCGGGTCGCCGGCGTCGAGCGCCCCGGCCGCGAGGGCGGCCCAGGCGGCGCTGTACGTCGGGTGGTCCGCGGCAACGGTCTTGAGGGCCTCGGTGGTGCCCGCCGCGGTCGCCTCGGCGAGTGCCTTGTCGGCCTCGGCGTCGGCGGGCAGCAGGGTGGCCGGAGGCTCGGGGAGCAGGTTCTGCATGACCTTATTCAACCGGGCCGGTCCCGATGCATTCCGACCGACTCCGCGTTTTGCACGATCGCTACCCTACGGTCATGCCCGGCGACCCGTTACAGCCCGTACTCGGCGGAAACATCCCCTTCGACGCCACCGCGAACGAGATCGAATCCCGGGCCGAGCTCGATGTCCACCTGGCCGCGAAGTCGGTGGCCGGCCTGGTGATCCTCGGCCTGCGGCTCGACCTCGACCCGCCGTCGTTCGGCGACGTCGACGTGCGTGGGGCGCTGTTCGTGGGCTGCCGCCTCGAGAACGACGACGTCGAGATCGACCTGATCCGGCGCGGCGCGCACCTGATCCCACCGTTCGACGCGCGGCCGTACCCGACTCATCCGGCGACGCTCTACACGCCGGAAGATCTGGCTTACGGGTTCGCGGCCGAGGGCTTCGCCGGCATGTACGACACCCTGGTCTACGACCATTTCGTGACGCACGGTGGCGCCGCGCCGGACATCCGTGAGGCGATCGCCCAGCGGCTGCACGACGCCGGCATCGACAACGCGCTGGGCAAGGCCCTGGCCGCCTGGGTGCACGCGCGGGGACGGGCCGGGGCGGTCGGCATCATGGGCGGCCACGCGGCGCCGCGCGGCTCGGCGGCCTACCGGATGGCGGCGACCCTGTCGTGGCGGCTGGCCTCGGTGGGCCGGCTGGTGGTGACCGGTGGTGGGCCCGGCGTCATGGAGGCGGCAAACCTCGGCGCGTACTTCTCGACCCGGCCCGCATCCGAGCTGAACTTGGCCATCGACATGCTGTCGGCCGCGCCGCACTTCGCCGACCACGACCCGTACACGGCGGCCGCCCTGGCCGTGCGGGCCAAGTTCCCGGCCCCGTCGACACCGGTCACCGACGTGGTCGGGCGGCTGCTGCACGGCGGTCTGGCCCTGCCGACCTGGCTCTACGGCCACGAGCCAGTCAACCTGTTCGCCGGGCAGATCGGCAAGTACTTCTCCAACGCCGTACGCGAGGACTCGATCCTGCGGCTGTCGCGGGGCGGCATCGTGTTCGCTCCCGGCTGGGCCGGCACGGTGCAAGAGATCTTCCAGGCCGCGACGAAGACCTTCTACCAGACCGACGGCCCGTCCGGCGCCTTCGTCTTCCTCGGCGTCGAGCACTGGCGGCAGCTGCCGGTCGAAGGGTTGCTGCGGCCGCTGCTGGCCCGGAGCCCGCACGGGGATCAGTCGAATCTGGTGGTGGTCACCGATTCGCTGGACGAGGCGATGGCCGCGCTGGCCGCCTCGTCAGGCCACATGCACACGCCGCCAGTTGGTCACGGGTAGGTCGTTCTCGGGCACGTCGGTGATGCCGTTCTCGTCCATCGCGTTGAACACGGCCAGCCGGGCCTCGTCGAACAGGAACTCGACGGCGTGTAGCACGCGGGGCCGCCACTCGGCCACGGTGACCAGCTCGATGATGTTGACCGCGCGCAGCACGGCGCCCCGGGCGTTGCGCAGGGCGGCGTGCGGGTCGGGCCGCCAGTCGAAGTGCTCGTACCAGTCGATGGGGACGTTCAGATCGATCTGGTCCCAGGTGATGGCGCACTCGTCGAACTTACGATGCGTGATTTCGACGTGGGTGAGGCCGAAGTCCAGGATCACCGGGCCGTCCGCGAACCAGCCGCGCTCGGCGATGTCCCACATCAGCCAGCTCGAGCGGAGCTTGCGCCCGATGAGCCGGACGAACCTGGTCCGGTGGACCGCCGCCAGCGCCTCGGCATCATGGTGCCATTCGGGTTCGTAGCCCTCGATGCCGAGCACGATCTTGGTCCTCCTCCCAAGGGGAGGATCGATCGTATACATACCTCTGAGTAACGCGGCAACACGAGAGACGGCCGGTCCCCCTGTGGGGAACCGGCCGTCACCGATCGATTACTTATCGACTACTTCGAAAGGGTGGTGCCGCTCGAGCGCAGGTGCTCGCACGCCTCGACGACGCGCTTCGCCAGGCCGTTCTCGGCCAGCTTGCCCCAGGCGCGCGGGTCGTACGCCTTCTTGTTGCCGACCTCGCCGTCGATCTTCAGGACGCCGTCGTAGTTCTTCATGACGTGGTCGACCACCGGGCGGGTGAACGCGTACTGGGTGTCGGTGTCGATGTTCATCTTGACCACGCCGTAGTCCAGGGCGCCGTGGATCTCGGACAGCAGCGAGCCCGAGCCACCGTGGAAGACCAGGTCGAACGGCTTCTCCTTGCCGTACTTGGCGCCGACCGCCTCCTGGATCTCCTTCAGGATCTCGGGGCGCAGCTTGACGTTGCCCGGCTTGTAGACGCCGTGCACGTTGCCGAAGGTCAGGGCCGTCATGTAGCGGCCCTTCTCGCCCAGGCCCAGGGCGGCCGCGGTGGCCAGGCCGTCCTCGACGGTCGAGTACAGCTTGTCGTCGATCGCGGCCGAGACGCCGTCCTCCTCGCCACCGACCACGCCGACCTCGATCTCGAGGATGATGTGCGCGGCCGCGGCGTCCTTCAGGAGCTCCTCGGCGATCTGCAGGTTCTCGTCGACCGGCACGGCCGAGCCGTCCCACATGTGCGACTGGAACAGCGGCGCCTGACCGTTGGCCACGCGCTCCTTGCTCAGCGCGAGCAGCGGACGGACGTACCCGTCGAGCTTGTTCTTCGGGCAGTGGTCGGTGTGCAGCGCGATGTTGATCGGGTAGTTCTTGGCGACCTCGGTGGCGTACTCGGCGAGCGCGACCGCACCGGTGATCATGTTCTTGATGGTCGGGCCGGACGCGTACTCGGCGCCACCGGTGGAGATCTGCACGATGCCGTCACTGCCGGCCTCGGCGAAGCCCTGCAGGGCCGCGTTGAGGGTCTGCGAGGACGTGACGTTGATGGCCGGGTAGGCGAACGCGCCGGCCTTGGCGCGGTCCAGCATCTCGGCGTAGACCTCGGGAGAAGCGATGGGCATCGGTGCGCTCCTAGCTCGTTGCTGTACGGGAGACAGAGGGCAGGACCGCGCTGTCCTCCAGCGGCCAAGTATTCCGTAGCGGCTTCGGCGTTGGGAAATGACCCCGTAACTGTCCAGCGGAAACCGGCTCATCGGACATAGCGGGCAACTTACGCTCCGACCATGCCTCTGTTCTCGCGGGTGCTCGCGGTGTCGCTCCTCGTCGTCCTGCTTCCCCCGCAGCCGGCCGCCGCGGCACCCACGACGGCCACACTGAAGCCGTATGCCCCACCGCTAACTCTGGCCCCGGGAAGTGACACCCGGTACACCGCCATTGATGTCCGCAGCGAGAATGCGGAGCCCTACACGTCCGTACGCCTGGAGGTGACCGTCGATCTGGGCGGCGCCACGTCGTTCGCGGACGTCAGCATCGAACCGGGCTTCGGCACCACGCGCAGCGGCAGCACCGAGATCGTCGTCGAGCCCGGTGACACGTCCACGCCCTGCCAACGGACCGGCGAGAAGATCACGTGCTCGTGGACCTCCACTCCCTCGTCGGAGATCGTGGACCAGACTCCCGCCCTGCTGGCCGTCAAGCCGCTGAAGACGGCCAAGACCGGCGACCGAGCCGTACTGACGATGGCTGCGCGGATCGGCGACGGCGCCGTCACCAACGGCTCCTCGGTGATCCAGGTGGGCGAGGGCGTCAACCTGGTGTCGGACGGTGAGCAGACCGTCAAGGCGGCGCCGGGCAAGACCGTCCGGACCACGCCGGCCGTGCTCAACGGCGGCAAGACCGCGATCAACGGCGTGGTTCTGGTGCTCGATTCCCATCCCCGGCTGATCGGGCCGTCGTCCTATCGGAACTGCCGCTACTACTTCGGCATGATCTGTACCTTCGACACCACGCTCGAGCCGGGCCGCCGCTACGCCCTCTCGTCGCCGATCACCCTGCACTCGCCGGCCGACACCGTGCCGGGCAGCGTCGCGCCCATCGACCTCGCGTGGATCACCCCGGCCGACTGGGCGACGACCGAGTTGGGTGATTCCGGCCGGGCCGGAACCGGTCCGCCGCTCACACTCAAGCCGCTTGCTGCCGCGCAGGACGCGACCCCGCAGGTGGACGTGGATCTCGAGGACAACTTCGCGACCATCAAGTTCACCGTCACCGGCAAGCGGAAGCCGAGCTTGTCCGCGATCGGCGCGCGGCTCGACGCCGCCACCAGTGACCGCCGGACGCTCACGGCCGGCCTGATGAACTTCGGGCCGGGAACGCTGCGCCCCGACCTCTTCCGGAACAACAGCCTCGGGGTGGCCGTCCGCCTGCCGGGCAACGTCGCCGTGGAAGAGGAGCCCCATTCCGACTGCTATTCCGTGAACGTCGGCCCGCCGGTCGCGCCGCCCAGCCCACCGTCGGCTCCCGGCTCCGCCGGGCCGGACGAACTGACCAGCGAGTGGCTGTGCGACCTGAGCCGCGACCTCGGACCGGGACAGCGTGCGACCTTTCCCTTCCTCGTGACGGTGGCGGACGAGTGCGGGACGCCGGGCCAGGTCGAGATCATCCAGAACGACGACGGCATCGTCGGCCACCGCCGGAAGGTCGTCCCCCTCTCGGTGAACGTGAAGGGGGCGAAGTGCGCCGCCGTGGCGTTGCCCATCACCGGGCCGGCCGCCGGGTGGACCGCGCTGGCCGCCCTCGTGCTGATCGCGGCCGGGCTCGGGCTGGCCGTAAGGCGTACCCGGCGGCCGGTTTGCGCGCATGCTGAGGGGGCAAGTGGGGCCGGATCGCGACCGGAGGGATGACCACGATGACGTACCCGGATCTGGAGAAGCCGGACGGAGACGCCGCCGAGCAGCTGGCCGAGGCCTTTCCCGGTGATGAGGACCGTGCACCGAACCCGCCCGAGCTGAGCGTCGAGACGCCGGAGTGGGACGCGCAGGAACAGAGCCAGATCGTGCGGGACGACGACGAGTACCGCTGAGTCGCCGGTTGTCCACAGGGCGGCAAATAGGTCGCCCAAGATCGCGATGAGCGCCCATCATCTAGGGCGTGCTGCTCACCGTGACGACCACGCACCGGCCCGCGACCGACCTCGGTTACCTGCTGGTCAAGCATCCTGACCGGGTGCACCGGTTCGACGTGCCCACCGGTACGGCGTACGTGCTGTATCCCGAGGCCACCGACGAGAGGTGCACGGCGGCCCTGCTGCTCGACGTCGACCCGCAGCGGCTGCGGGCCCAGCAGGACGCGTTCGCCCTGGGCCAGTTCGTCAACGACCGGCCCTACGCCGCCTCCAGCCTGCTGGCCGGCGCGCTGGCCAAGGTGTTCCGCAGTGCGCTGCGCGGCGCCTCCAAGGACCGGCCCGAGCTGGTCGGCGCCCCACTCCCACTGCAGATCCGGGTGCCCGTGCTGCGCGGCACCGCCGAGCTCGCAGCCCGGCTGTTCGAGCCGCTCGGTTGGTCGGTCACGGCCACGCCGATCCCGCTCGAGCCCGCGCTCGGCGGCGACAGCCATTACGTCGACCTCGAGCTGAACGGCGAGCTCACACTGTCCGCCGCCCTCAACCACCTCTACGTGCTTCTGCCCGTCCTCGACGACGCCAAGCACTACTGGGTGGCCCCCGACGAGATCGACAAGCTGCTGCGCTCGGGCGCCGGCTGGCTCGCCGCCCACCCCGAGAAGGTGCTGATCGCCCGCCGCTACCTGGTGCACAAGCGCGCCCTGACCACCACCGCCCTGCAGATGCTGGAGGGCGAGGAGGCCGACGAGCCGCCCGCCGAGGAGGACGCCGAGCTGCCCGTGGCCCGCAAGCAGTCGCTGGCCGAGCTGCGCCGCGAGGCGGTGCTCGCCGCGCTGGCCGAGGCCGGCGCGTCCCGCGTGCTCGACCTGGGTTGCGGCGGCGGCGCGCTGCTGACCGCCCTGCTGAAGGACAAGCGCTACACCGAGATCGTCGGCGCCGACGTGTCCGCCCGGGCACTCGAGATCGCCGCCCGCAAGCTGCGCCTCGACCGCATGCCCGAGCGGCAGCGGGCCCGGCTCCAGCTGTGGCAGTCGGCGCTCACCTACCGCGACGACCGGCTGCGCGGCTACGACGCTGCCGTGCTCATGGAGGTCATCGAGCACGTCGACCCGCCGCGGCTGCCCGCGCTCGAGTCGAGCGTGTTCGGTCACGCCCGTCCCGGCACGGTCGTCGTGACCACGCCCAACGCCGAGTACAACGTCAACTACCCGGGCCTGACCGGCCGGCGCCACTCCGACCATCGCTTCGAGTGGAGCCGGGCCGAATTCGAGGCCTGGGCCCGCCGGGTGGCCGGCGCCTACGGGTACGAGGTTTCCCTGCGCCCGGTCGGTGACATCGACGAGGCCACCGGCTCCCCCACCCAGCTCGCGCTGTTCACTGCTTCCCGGACGGAGGTGACCGCATGATCGACATCCCGGAGCTCTCGCTCGTGGCCCTGGTCGGCATCTCCGGCTCGGGCAAGTCGACCTTCGCGCGCACCCACTTCAAGCCCACCCAGGTGCTCTCGTCCGACTACTTCCGCGGCCTGGTCGCCGACGACGAGAACGACCAGTCGGCCTCGGCCGAGGCGTTCGACGCGCTGCACTACGTCGCGGGCAAGCGGCTCACCGCGGGCCGCCTCACCGTCGTCGACGCCACCAACCTGCAGCCGCACGGCCGGGCCGCGCTGGTGCGCCTGGCCCGCGAGCACGACGTGCTGCCGGTGGCGATCGTCCTCGACGTGCCCGAGGCGCTCGCCTGGGAACGCACCGAGGCCCGGGCCGACCGCGACTTCGGCCGCCCGGTTCTCTCCCGCATGCACCGTGACCTGCGCCGATCTCTGGGCTCGCTGGCCCGTGAGGGCTTCCGCAAGGTGCATGTGCTGCGCGGGTCCGACGAGATCGCGGCTACCGAGATCCACTACGAGAAGCTGTTCAACGACAAGCGCGAACTGACCGGCCCGTTCGACATCATCGGCGACGTGCACGGCTGCCGGGCCGAGCTCGAGACCCTGCTCGAGCGGCTGGGCTACACCCTCACCCGGGACTCCTCGGGGCGCCCGGTCGACGCCGTGCATCCGTCCGGGCGGACGGCGGTCTTCGTCGGCGACCTGGTCGACCGCGGGCCCGACGCACCGGGCGTGCTGCGCCTGGTGATGGGCATGGTCGCCGCCGGGCACGCGCTGTGCGTTCCCGGCAACCACGAGCAGAAGCTGGCCCGCAAGCTCAACGGCCGCAACGTTCAGCTCACCCACGGCCTGCCCGAGACGCTCGAGCAGCTGTCCCGCGAGCCCGAGTCCTTCGTGGCGTCGGTCAAGACCTTCATCGAGGGCCTGGTCAGCCACTACGTGCTCGACGAGGGCAAGCTCGTGGTCGCGCACGCCGGGCTGAAGGAGGCCTACCAGGGTCGCGCCTCGGGCCGGGTGCGCAGCTTCGCGCTGTACGGCGAGACGACCGGCGAGACCGACGAGTACGGCCTGCCGGTGCGCTACCCGTGGGCGCGGGACTACCGTGGCTCGGCCGCGGTCGTCTACGGCCACACCCCCACCCCGAAGCCGGAGTGGATCAACAACACGATCTGCCTGGACACCGGCTGCGTCTTCGGTGGGGCCCTCACCGCGCTGCGCTGGCCGGCCCGCGAGCTGGTGTCGGTACCGGCCGAGCGTGAGTACTACGCGCCGGTGCGCCCGCTGGCGCCGGCTGAGCGGCCCGACGACGGCCTCGACATCGCCGACGTGACCGGGCGGCGGCACCTCGACTACGGCTACGGCCGGGTGACCGTCGCCGCCGAGAACGCGGCCGCCGCGCTCGAGGTGATGAGCCGGTTCGCGCTCGATCCGGCCACGCTCGTGTGGCTGCCGCCGACCATGGCGCCCTGCTCGACGTCGACGCTGGACGGCTACCTCGAGCACCCGGCCACCGCGTTCGACGACCTGCGCGGGGCCGGCGTCGAGCGGGTCGTGTGCGAAGAGAAACACATGGGCTCGCGGGCCGTCGTACGCGTGTCCCGCTCCGGCGCGGGCGATGCCATCTGGACGCGTACGGGCCGGCCGTTCTTCGGGCCCGCACTCGACGAGCAGCTGCTGGCCCGGGTACGCGCGGCGGCGGCCGGGGTCTTCGACGAGCTCGAGAGCGACTGGCTCCTGCTCGACGCCGAGCTGCTGCCGTGGTCGGCCAAGGCGGCCGGGCTGATCCGCGACCGGTACGCCGGGGTCGGCGCGGCCGGCCGGGCGGCGCTGCCGGCCGCGCTCGACGTCGTCGGCCGGGCCGCCTCGCGGGGGCTCGACGTGGAGGAACTGCGCGACCGGCTGTCGCTGCGATCGGCCGAGATCGACGGCTACTCGGCGGCGTATCGCGCGTACGTGAAACCGACCGACGGCCTGGACGGGGTCACCCTCGCGCCGTTCGCGGTGCTGGCCGGGGCCGGCGTCTCGTACGCCGACCGCGACCACGGCTGGCACCTGGCGCTGGCCGACAAGCTGGTGGCGGCCGACCCGGCACTGTTCACCCCGACCCGGCGCATGGTCGTCGAGCTCGGCGACGCCGCGTCCGAGGCGGCAGCGACCGAGTGGTGGCTCGAGCTGACCGCGACCGGCGGCGAGGGCATGGTGGTCAAGCCGTGGACCGGGCTGAAGGCCGCCGACGCCAAGGGCCGCCTGATCCAGCCCGGGGTGAAGTGCCGCGGCCGCGAATACCTGCGGATCATCTACGGCCCGGAATACACGCGGCCGGAACAGCTGACCCGGCTGCGCAAGCGCAACCTGGGCCGCAAGCGCAACATGGCCCTGCGCGAGCACGGCCTGGGACTGGCCGCGCTCGACCGGCTGACCGAGGGCGCACCGCTGTGGCGCCGCCACGAGCTGGTCTTCGCCATCCTGGCCATCGAGTCGGAGCCGGTCGACCCCCGGCTCTGAGCTGGTACGCGACTCGCCGTCCACCCCCGTTCGGGTGGCCGGCGGGCACGAACGGACGGGCGGCCCCGGACTCTGCGCCGGGGTCGCCATCCCTTCTCGGGCGGGAAAGCTCCCACACAGCAAGCGGAAACGAAAGACATAGGTATCTGGGCGTACCCTGGCTCCTCGTGACGATCCGCGCGCTCGGCGATGCCCTCGCCCTCAACCCCCTGGATCCGAAGGATCTGCTGCACAACTTCGGCGTTCCCGGGGTCCTGGCGATCATGTTCGCCGAGACCGGTCTGCTGGTCGGGTTCTTCTTCCCCGGCGACTCGCTGCTGTTCCTGGCCGGCGTGGCCGCCTCCCCGGTGGCCGACTCGATCTTCGGCCCGGGCACCCAGCTGTCGTACGTCGCGCTGCTGATCGGCGCCCCGCTCTGCGCCATCGCCGGCGCCCAGCTCGGCCACTTCCTCGGCGCGCGCTACGGCACCCGGATGTTCGACAAGCCCGACTCGAGACTCTTCAAGAAGGAGTACGTCGAGAAGGCCGAGTACTACTTCGAGAAGTTCGGTCCGGCCAAGGCCGTGGTGCTGGCCCGCTTCATCCCGATCGTGCGCACGTTCCTCAACCCGGTCGCGGGCACGCTGGGCATGCCGGCCCGCAAGTTCCTGCTGTGGAACATCGTCGGCGCGATCCTGTGGACCGACGGCATCATCATCGTCGGCCACACGCTGGCCCAGCAGATCTACGACGCCATCGGCGACCACATCGACCGCTACATCCTGCCCGTCGTCGCGTTGATCGTCCTGATCTCGGTGCTGCCGATCCTCATCGAGATCCTGCGCGAGCGGCGTCACAAGAAGAAGGCCGGTCCGGCCGCGCCGGCCGAGCCGGCGGCCGCCATCGGCGTCGTGGCCGCGGCCAGCATCGCCGGCCTGGTCGAGGCGGCCCGCCACGAGGACGACGAGGACCCCCGGGAGCCGCGCTCGCACCGCCGCCACTAGGGCCCGTCCTGCGCCTGGATACGCGGAAACGCCCGGCACGGAACCTCTCGGGGAGCCGTGCCGGGCGTTTCTGTCGGTGCTTGTCGGTGGGGATGGTTCGGGTGGCCGGAACGGGACGGGCTCCGGCTGCGCCGATCCTCTGGGCGCCGTTGGGGGCGGGCGCCGGTCGGGTCGACCGGTTGTTGCGGTCAGACGGTGACGGCAGTGGAGCCGTACAGCCTGTCAAGAAACTCTTCGGGGCAGTCGCGGAGGTTTTCCAGGCGGCCGGCGGACAGCGCCCGGTAGGTGAGTTCCGCTGCTTCCTCGAGGTTGCGGGCGCGTTTGTGCGCCAGCTCGATCGTGTCGCCCATCACGACACAGCCGTGCTGACTGAGCACCAGGCAATCGGTGCCGTCGGCGGCCATCGCGGCGGTCAGGGCGGCCAGCTCGGTCGTGCCGGGGAGCCGGAACGGCACCGTCGACACACGACGCAGGTAGTACGCGTGGTCGGTGGTGACGATCCGGACGTGCTCACCCATCGCATCGAGCAGGAGTGCGGTCTGCGGATGCAGGTGGATGATGGCGTTGACGTCCGGTCGGGCTCGATACAGCGCCAGGTGCAGCGCCAGTTCGCTCGTCGGCTGGATCGCGGGCGGTGGAATGTTGCCCACCGCCGCGGGCGAGCCGTCCGAGATCCGTACGGCCGCGAACGTGGTCCGGCTCAGCCGGCCCAGCCACGAGCCGCTGCCGGTGACCCAGATCGCGTCCTCGTCGGGGATACGGGCGGAGAGGTTCCCGCCCGACCCGGCGACCAAGCCGGCCTGGACGACGTCGAAACCCACGAACGCGAGCTGGTCACGCAGATCGCCGTGGACGTAATTCACCCGTTACTCCTGAAGGTCCTGGGGGGTGGACTGGAGGAGGAGAGGTCTGCTGCCTGGCGTCACGCCCCGCGTGATTGCCGGTGACGCCAGGCGATTCCCTGAGCGAAGCGGTCAGCGCGCCTTCTTGGTGGCCCGCTTGCGAGGCGGGGTCAGCAGGTCGGCGATGGTCGCGATGGCGGTCGGCACCAGGCGGTAGTAGGCCCACACGCCTCGCTTCTCCCGCTCGAGCAGGCCCGCCTCGGTCAGGATCCGCAGGTGGTGGCTCACCGTCGGCTGCGACAGACCCAGCGGAGCGGTCAGGTCGCAGACACAGGCTTCGCCGTCCGTCGCGGACTGGATAAGGCTGAGCAGCCGAAGCCGGGCCGGGTCGGCCAGTGCCTTCAGCACTCCCGCCAGCCGCTCGGCGTCGGCACGTTCAATAGGCTCGCCGGCAAGCGGCGAGATCTGAGGCATTGTCATTTCCGCCAACGCAGTTCCCACGATCTCCATCCTTCCACCAACTGCATCGATTCTCCTGCATGTGCGCAGGAACGAACCGGCTAACTTTCAGGCCGTAAGGCCGACGTCGATCACCGGGACGGTCGATCGGGAGTGGCCGGCAACCCGAGCCTCCGATGCAACCGATACCGCCGTACCGACTTCGGTCTCTGCCTCCTGCAACGCCTCAGCCGCCATGAGGACGCTGCCCATCTGTGTCGAGGTCTCGATCCCCGCCCCGGGAGTGAGACGCCCCACATTGGCAATTCCTCGATCCATTCTGGGTGGCTGATCCGATTCGCCCGGGGCCCGCACCCGCCCCGAGGTCTTCATCTCGCCACCCTGTGTGCTCTTCCGGACCGGGCGGCCCGGCACCGGAAGTTCACGACCCGATGAAAGCACGGCGCCACGCTGCGCGACGGGCAATTCAGTGATGAATTTACGCAGGTCGTGCCGTGCTTGCATGCATCGAGCGTACTTGCTGGAACGAAACCGGAACCTTTCGCCCTGGCAGTGCGCAACGTAACTATTGACGCACAGCATTGGGTCGATCTAAAAAGAAACCTTACAGATGTGGCGGTCCCTTTCGCCCGAAGCCGGGAACATCGATGCAGCTCAAAGCTCCTATGCCGCGGGTCACATGACGGTCGGCCGACAGATCACCCGGTCGAGGGGCTGAGAAGGTGCTGTGAATCGCGCCGACGGACGTTTACCCATCCAGCGAAAAACCCCCTCCGACTGGCCGTGGCGCGCTATCCGGACAGTCGATTGAGCGACATAGCTGGATGACAAACTTACCCGTTCGGGTGACCCATACCCATCAATGTGAGGGGGTCACGCCATCAATATGAGGGGGTAACTGACCGGTAACAACACGGCCGCCCCCTGTCCGGAACTCATCATGCGACTGGGCCCACACCGACGCGCACCCGGGGTCGCGCCTTCGAATGAGGCGCCGCCGCTCCGAACTGGGGACTGAAGCCCCGAATCCGCCCGGAAACGGCCGGCGGCATCCGTCGCGTCCTTTACTTGTTATCCGTCATCTGTTCCGGGGCCGGCGGCTGAACTTCCGCCGGCAGGTGTTCGACCGACGGCTGGCTCGCGGACGGCTGCTCCGTGGGCGGCTGGCTCGCGGCCGACGGGTTCGTGGACGGCCGGTCCGCGGGCGGCTGATCCCCGGACGGTCGCGGGTCTGTGGTGGGCGCCGGCTCCGAGGAGCGCTGGTGGTCCGAAGCCTGGTGGATCGGCGACGGCTGCTCGGGCGCGGCCGGCGCCTCCCCGGTTGCCGGGTGGTCGCTGGCGGGGCGGGCGTACGGGGAGTTGGGGTCGGCCGGCGGGTGCTGGGCGGACGAGGGCTGTACGAAAGCCGGAGGCGTGAACGCCGCATCCGGTGCGTGGCCGGCGGGCCGGGCGTAGGGCGACGGGCCGGCCTGCTCGGAGCCGGGCTGAGCCGCCGACGGGTGAGCCGCGCCGGGCGGCAGGCCGTAGCCGGGAGCGGGCGGGTATGCGCCGCCCGGAGAGCCGGTCGGAGCGTTATAACCCGCGGCAGCCGGCTGGCCCGCCGGTGATGGCAACCCCGAGGTGGGGTAGGCCGAGGACGGGTAGGCGACGCCGGGCTGACAGGAGGCAGGGTACGCCGACGATGGGTAGGCAGCGTCGGGCTGACCGGGAGCGGGGTACGCCGACGACGGATAGGCAGCGTCGGGCTGACCGGGGGCGGCGTAAGCGCCGCCGGGCTGACCGAGCGCGGGATACGCCGACGACGGGTAAGCGCCCCCAGGCTGACCAAGCGCGGGATACGCCGACGACGGGTAGGCGCCGGCGGCCTGGCCGGGCGCGGCGTTGGCGGGGATGCCGTAGGACGGCGTGCCGTAGGACGGCTGCGGGGCCGAGGGGGCAGCCGGGCGGCGGAAGAACGCACGCGGGGCCGTCAGGACGAGCACGCCGACCAGGGCGTAGCCGAGGATCTGGGCGATCGACAGGCCGGCGTTAGTGCCGATCCAGCCGTCGGGGTAGGCGTCGCTCAGCTGGGCGCCCAACGACCACGGCGCCGAGTTTCCGCTGCGCTGGGCGGCGAGCGTCAACACGGCCGCCGTGCCGCCCAGGATGCCCAGGATGCTGACGACCAGCGCGGCGATGCGGGCGGCGTTGCTGCCGCGGCGCAGGGACAGGCCCACCACCACGAACAGCGCGAACGCGATCACGGCGAGGGCCAGCGCGATCGCCGCGCCGAGCCAGACGACGGCCACGTAGTACTCCGGGTCGCTGTCGCCGGTGAAGCTGCGGGACGCCGGCACGGCCGTCACCTCGCGGAAGCGGCTGACCGTGCCGGGCACGATCGCCACCGTCGCGATGGCGTAGACCAGGCCGACCCCGGCCATCAGCCACAGCAGGGCGGCGGCGAACGTCACGGCGGGCGGCCGGCCCGCCGGCGACGCCGGTGGCGTGGTGGCGATCGGCGGCGGCTGGACTGGGTACGACATCGACGACTCCCCGCGGTGATCCGTTGCGCCGAACCTACCCGGGAGCGGGCGCGAGCGGGGTGCGAACCCCGTCAGGCCGGATCGGACGGCGGCTTCGGCGGCTGGTCACGGTCGTCGCCGGACGACGGAGGGTTGGTCGGCGGCGCGAACGGGTCGGAGGCCGGCGGGAACGAGGAGCCCGGCGGCGGCCCGGACTGACCCGGGTACGACGGCAACCCCGGCGCCGGCTGACCCGGCTGACCCTGCTGCCCGGGGTAAGACGGCCCGGACGCCTGGCCGGGATAGGGCTGAGCCGGGTAGGACGGCCCAGACGAAGGCTGCCCCGGGTAGGGCTGAGACGGGTAGGACGGCCCCGACGACGGCTGCCCCGGGTAGGGCGGATATCCCGGCTGCCCGTAGCCGGCCGGCGGGTACGGCATCGACGGGTCCCAGGCGGCGGCCGCCGGCTTGCGGAAGAATTCGTTGGCGGCGGGCAGCGCGAGCAGGATGACCGTGCCGAGAATCGCCAGCAGCGCGAGCACCGACAGCGTTGTGTTGGACGCCGAGTACCAAGACGGAAGCGCGTCCTCGAGCCGGCTCTGCACCTCGGCCTCGGAGGGCCCGCCGGTTGTCGTGCCGGTGCCGACCGAGCTGGTCAACGCCGTACTGCCCAAGCTGGCGCCGAAGCAGCAGAGCGAGATGCCGCCGATCACCCAGGTGACGATGCGCGCCGGGTTCTTGCCCCGGCTGTCGAACACCGCCAGGACGGCGAACCCGATGCCGATCAGCAGGTTGACCACCGCCCCGCCGATGAAGACGACGCCGACGACCGATTCCGCGCCCTCGGCCTCGGTGCCGGCGTAGACGTCGCGGATCGCGTCGGTGAGCCGCCCGGAGATCGCGAAGGTGGTCAGCGCGTTGATCACCTGGATGACGGCCACCACGTAGAGCAGGTAGACCGCCACGGTGACGACCGTCGGCCGCGGCCGGGCTTCGGGTGCCGAAAAACCTGGAACGGTCACAATGCCCCCCAAAACTTGATCCATTCACGGTATCGGGCGGCCGCCAACTGCGCGACCGGGCCGCGCAGCCGGGCAAACTATGGCAACATCGGCCGACGATGCCCGATATATCCATAAATAGGTCGCTCGTTCAGGGGGCGACACGGGTAGGCCGTGATCTCTACACTTTCGTCCGTGGCATCGACGCGGCAGCACCAGCCTCCCGCGATGCCCCCTGCCCGCACGAGTCGCCCGCCCCGCGTAAAGAGCGCCTGGGCCGAGGCAGACCGTCGCCGGGCAAGAGTCCCGTTACGCCGGCCGCGTGACCACACCGCGGCGGCCCCAAACCTGTTAAGGACCGGTGAGTCCCATGCCCCACGCCGACACTCTGACCGTCGTTCACCATGACGACACGAGGACCCGATTCAAAGACGTCCGATATCAGCTCCACCGCGACGGCATCCGGATCTGGTCCGACGAGGGAGAGCAGGTCGTCACCGACGTCCTGCTGACGCACGCTTACCGGCAGCGGCCGGCCACAACTTAAGAGAGAGGTCCCGGGCGAAAAGCCCGGGACCTCTTCGCATCTACAGACCTCGCGTCACCACGAGGCCGTCCTTGGCCTCGCTGAGGTCGACGATCACCGTGTCGCCGTCCCGGATCTCCCCGGCCAGCAGGGCCTTGGCCAGCGCGTCGCCGATGGTCGACTGCACCAGCCGGCGCAGCGGCCGGGCGCCGTAGATCGGGTCGTACCCGTGCTCGCCCAGCCAGTCGATCGCCGGCGTCGTCACCTCGAGGGTGAGCCGCCGCTCGGCCAGCCGGGTCCGCAGCCGCCCGAGCTGGATGTCGACGATCGAGGCGAGGTCGTCGCGGGTCAGCGCGTGGAACACCACGATGTCGTCGAGCCGGTTGAGGAACTCGGGCTTGAAGTGCCCGCGCACCACGGCCAGCACCTCGTCGCGCCGCTCCTCGTCGCCCATGGTGATGTCGGCCGTCTGCGAGCCCAGGTTCGAGGTGAGCACCAGGATCGCGTTGCGGAAGTCGACCGTACGGCCCTGCCCGTCGGTCAGCCGGCCGTCGTCGAGCACCTGCAGCAGCACGTCGAAGACGTCGGGGTGGGCCTTCTCGACCTCGTCGAGCAGCACCACGCTGTACGGACGTCGCCGCACCGCCTCGGTCAGCTGCCCGCCCTCCTCGTAGCCGACGTAGCCGGGAGGCGCCCCGACCAGCCGCGCGACCGAGTGCTTCTCGCCGTACTCGCTCATGTCGATCCGGACCATCGCCCGCTCGTCGTCGAACAGGAACCCGGCCAGGGCCTTGGCCAGCTCGGTCTTGCCGACACCGGTCGGGCCCAGGAACAGGAAGCTGCCGGTCGGCCGGTCGGGGTCGGCGATGCCGGCCCGGGCCCGGCGCACGGCGCTGGCCACCGCGGCCACCGCCTCGGCCTGCCCGACCACCTTGGCCCGCAGGGACTCCTCCATGCGCAGCAGCTTGGCGGTCTCGCCCTCCATCATCCGGCCGGCCGGGATGCCGGTCCACGACGAGATCACCTCGGCGATGTCGTCCGCGCCGACCTCTTCCTTGACCATCGGCGGCTCCTCCGACGACTCCTCGTCGACCGCGGCCGCGGTGGCCAGCTCGGATTCCAGCGCCGGGATCTCCTGGTATTGCAGCCGGGAGGCCGTCTCCCAGTCCGCGTCACGCTGGGCCCGCTCGAGCGAGGCCTTGATCTCGTCCAGCTGCTTCTTCAGCTCGCCGACCCGGTTGAGGCCGCCGCGCTCGCGCTCCCACCGGGCGTTCATCATGGCCAGCTCGCGGTCGCGGTCGATCAGGTCGCGGTTGAGCCGGTCGAGCCGGGCCACCGAGGCCGGATCGGTCTCTTTCTCGAGGGCCAGCTTCTCGACCCGCATGCGGTCGACCTGCCGCTGCAGCTGGTCGAGCTCGACCGGGCGGGAGTCGATCTCCATGCGGAGGCGGGACGCGGCCTCGTCGATCAGGTCGATCGCCTTGTCGGGCAGGAACCGGTCGCTGATGTAGCGGTCGGACAGCGAGGCCGCGGCGACCAGGGCGGCGTCGGTGATCTGGACCCGGTGGTGCGCCTCGTAGCGGCCCTTGAGCCCGCGCAGGATGCCGATCGTGTCCTCGACCGTGGGCTCGCCGACCACGACCGGCTGGAAGCGCCGCTCGAGGGCCGGGTCTTTCTCGATGTGCTCGCGGTACTCGTCGAGGGTGGTCGCGCCGACCATGCGCAGCTCGCCGCGGGCCAGCATCGGCTTGAGCATGTTGCCGGCGTCCATCGAGCCTTCGCCTTTGCCCGCCCCGACGACAGTGTGCAGCTCGTCGAGGAACGTGACGACCTGGCCGTTGGAGTTGCGGATCTCTTCGAGGACGCTCTTGAGCCTTTCCTCGAACTGGCCGCGGTACTGCGCGCCGGCCACCATCGCGCCGAGGTCGAGCGAGACGAGCTTCTTGTCGCGCAGCGTCTCGGGCACGTCGCCGGCCACGATGCGCTGGGCCAGGCCCTCGACGATGGCCGTCTTGCCGACGCCGGGCTCGCCGATGAGGACGGGGTTGTTCTTCGTACGCCGGGACAGCACCTGCACGACCCGGCGGATCTCGGCGTCGCGGCCGATGACCGGGTCGATCTTGCCTTCCCGGGCCAGCGCGGTCAGGTCGACGCTGTACTTCTCGAGCGCCTTGTACGTCTGCTCGGGGTCGGCGTTGGTGACCCGGCGCTCACCCCCGCGCACCTGCGGGAACGCGGCGACCAGGGCCTCTTCGTCGGCGCCGACGTCCTTGAGCGCCTTGCCGACCGCCCCGCCGACCCGGGCCAGCCCGGCCAGCAGGTGCTCGGTCGAGACGTACTCGTCGCGCAGCGGCTGGGCGATCAGCTCGGCCTCGCCGATCGCGTTGACGAACTCACGCGAGAGGCTGGGCTCGGCCGTGCTGGCCCCCCGCGCCGACGGCAGCTGTTCGACGGCGCGCAGGGCGACCCGGCGTACGTCGGCGGGGTTGGCCCCCACCGCCCGCAGCAGGGCCGGCGCCGTGGAACCGCCTGTGTCCAGCAATGAAAGCAACATGTGCCACGGCTCGACGGTGGCGTGCCCACGCCGTCCGGCGTCGGCGACCGCCCCCGTGATCACGTCGCGGCTCTTGGTGGTCAAACGTTCGGCGTTCATGTGCTCCCCTGATCGAACCCGACCGAGACTTGAGCGTACTCAACTCAACTCTATGCCGGGGCCGCCACCGCGACAACGTCAGGTCGTGATGGTGGCCACGAGCCCCGGCAACGAGGGCGGACCACCCGTAACGTAGGGAATCATGGCCGTTCCACCGACGGCGCACGGCTCGATGTCGCGGCGCCTGCTCCCGCTCGCCCTCATCTTCATCGCCGTCGGGATAGGCACCTCGTTCGTCGGGCCGTTTATGGCCCTGTTCCTCAGCGACGGCGTGCACGCCGGCCCGCTCAAGACCACGATCTTCCTGATCGTCGCGCCGCTCTCCGGCGTGGTCGTGTCGTGGCTGGTCGGGCGGCTGTCCGACCGTCGTCCCATCCGCCGCAAGCTGCTGCTGTCGGCCGCGCTGGCCGGCATGGCCGGGGCGGTGCTGACCGCCTTCGTGCGCGACTACTGGGTGTTGCTCGCGGTCACCGTCACGCTGACGTCGCTGGCCGGGGCCCTTTTCCCGCAGAGCTTCGCGTACGCCCGGCAGGTGCTGCAGCAGGGCGACCCCAGCCGAGCAGCCATGGGCATCAGCACGTTGCGCATGCTGTTCTCAGTCGCCTGGGTGGCCGGGCCCCCGCTGGCCGCGCTCCTGCTCGCCCAGCGCGGCTTCGCCTACACGTACGGCCTGGTCGCGATCATGTACGGGCTGGCCGCGGTGATCGTCTACCGCTGGCTGCCCGAGGTCACCGCGCCGGCCGGTCACACCGAGCAGGTCGAGGCGGACGTGCCCGAGGCGCCCCGGTCGGCCATCTTCCTGCTGGTCGCCGGGTTCACCGTCGTGCAGACCGCGATGACGCTGGGCGTGCAGGCGATGCCGCTGTTCGTCAGCACCGAGCTGGGCGGCTCGGTGAGCGGGGCCGGCCTGATCCTGGGGCTGTGCGCGGCCCTCGAGATCCCGCTGCTGCTCGGCTTCGGCGTGCTCGGCGCCCGGCTGCCGCTGCGCTCGCTCATCCTCGTCGGCGTGGTCTTCGGCATCGCGTACCAGGCGGTCGCGGTCACCGCCGGCTCGGTGTGGGTGCTGGCGGCGGCCCAGCTGCTCAACGCCGCGTTCATCGCGGCCGTCGGGGGCCTCAGCATCACGTACATGCAGGACCTGATGCCCGGTCACCACGGGCGGGCCACCACCATGGTCACCAACACCTTCCCGATCGGCCAGATCCTTGCCGCGCCGGCGTTCGGCCTGGCCCAGCAGTTCGACTACCGGCTCGCGTACGGGATCAATTTGGGCCTGTCCGTGCTGGGGCTGCTGCTGATCCTGGCCGCCCGTACGAAGCGGCGTGTCCCGGAAGAGCGGCGTGAGGCCATGCTGAGCGGAAGCGTGTGACGCCTGCGTTACCGTGGTGATCGTGCGTGTACGGGTGGAACAGACTCCGCTGCCGGGAATCGGTGTCCGGCATGACCTGGTGACGTCGTCCGGGCGTACGGTCGGCGTCGTCTCACACCGCAACGGCCGCCGTGACCTGGTGCTCTACGACGTCGACGACCCCGACTCGTGTCTCGCCTCGATCCCGCTGACCGACGACGAGGCCGAGGCCCTGGCCGACGTGCTCGGCGCCTCGCTCATGCTGGGTCAGCTGGCCGGGCTCCGGCAGCAGGTGGGCGGCCTGCTCACCGAGCAGATCGCCCTGCCCGCCGGCTCGCCCTTCGTGCGGCGCAAGCTGGGTGAGACCCGCACGCGTACGCGCACCGGCGCCTCGATCGTGGCGGTGATGCGCGACCGTGAGGTCATTGCCTCGCCCGGCCCCGAGTTCGTCTTCGAGGCGAACGACGTGGTGGTCGCGGTCGGCACCCGCCAGGGTCTGGACGGCGTGACCGCCATCCTGGCCGGCGACACCGACGACTGAACCTCCCCGCGGCGGAAAACCCCAGAGGAAGATCAGTTAAGTGCACGAGACGACGATCCTCCTGATCGAGGTCGGCGCCCTGCTTTTCGCTCTGGGCATGCTCGGCCGGTTGGGCCGGCGCTTCGGGCTGTCGCCGATCCCGCTCTATCTGCTGGCCGGCCTGGCGTTCGGGCACGGCGGGTTCGTGCCGCTCTCGGCCAGCGAGGAGTTCATCGAGATCGGCGCCTCCATCGGCGTGATCCTGCTGCTGGTCATGCTCGGCCTCGAGTACTCGGCGGGTGAGCTGGTCGGCAATCTGCGCGCCGCCGCCCCGGCCGGGTTGCTGGACGCGGTGTTCAACGCTCTGCCCGGGGCCGGGTTCGCGTTCCTGATGGGCTGGGACTGGCAGGCCGCACTGGTGCTGGCCGGCATCACCTGGGTCTCGTCCTCGGGCGTGATCGCCAAGGTGCTCGGCGACCTGGGCCGGCTCGGTAACCGCGAGACGCCGGTGATCCTCTCGGTGCTGGTCATCGAGGACCTGGCGATGGCCTTCTACCTGCCCCTGGTCACCGCCGTGCTGGCCGGGGTGGGCCTGATCGGCGGGGCCAAGGCCCTCGGCGTCGCGGTCGTGACCGTGGTGGCGGTGCTGGTCGTGGCCATCCGCTACGGCCGCCAGATCAGCGCCCTCATCTCGGCCAAGGACGCCGAGGCGCTGCTGCTGGGCGTCCTCGGGCTGACGTTGTTCGTGGCCGGCGTGGCCGAAGAGCTCAACGTGTCGGCCGCGGTCGGCGCGTTCCTGGTCGGCATCGCGATCTCCGGCCCGGTCGCCCACCACGCCACTCAGATGTTGTCGCCGCTGCGCGACCTGTTCGCGGCGGTCTTCTTCGTCTTCTTCGGCCTCTCCACCGACCCGGCCGACATGCCGCCCGTCCTGCTGCCGGCGCTGGGCCTGGCCGTGATCACGATGCTGACCAAGGTGGCCACTGGTTACTTCGCGGCCCAGCGGGCGGGCATCGCCGTGCCCGGACGGCTGCGGGCCGGGCTGGCGCTGATGCCGCGCGGCGAGTTCTCGATCGTCATCGCCGGGCTGGCCGTCGCCTCGGGAGTCGAGCCTGGATTAGCCCCCCTTGCCACGGCGTACGTGCTAATTACCGTCGTGTCCGGTCCGCTGCTCGCTCGGCTGCCCGACTACGACTGGTTCAAGGCTTTTATTCGCCGCTGGCGGCAGCCGTCGCCACCCCCGGTGCAGCCCTTGATCGCCGAGGACTGACGCCGAGGCTGCTCAAAGCTACTGACCGGTATCCGATTGTGAGCTTCCGACACTTTCGCGGGACAAGCTCGGCGCGCTAGTTTCCCCTGCGACAACTACGTGTTAACGGACTTTCTCGGGCGGCGACGTGACAGTGCGTGAGTCGACTTTTTTCGGGTTCGCCAATCCGGTCGATCCTCGGCCGGAAGAGCTGCAGGCGTGGGCGTATCACCCAGAGGCAGTGCCTCTCAGCAGCATGCCCCCCGATTGGGATCTGCTGATTTCCGGCGACGTTCTCGCGCCGACGCTCTTCGAGCTGGCCATGGACAGGCAGTGTCCGGCCCGCCGCTTCGCCCAGCACTGCATGTACATCTACGCCGCCGACGGCGTCCGCCAGAACGCGTCCGGCCAGCGTAAGCGCCGGCTCAAGAAGTTCGTCGAGCGGGCCGAAGAGGTCGGCGACGAGCCCATGTCGATCTGGGCGCACAACTGCCGGGTGCTGATGAGCCGCCCCGAGATCTTCGACTACTCCGACTGGATCGAGGGCGGCCTGGTCCGCTACCCCCGCCGGTTGGGCCTGTTCAACAACCGGCGGTAATGCGGTAATTCTGCGCTCGATCGCGCGTGCGCCGCTGGTGGTTGATGAGTTCGGGCACCGCCCATCGACGACTTCGTCGGCGGTGGGTGGCGCCCGAACTCATCAACGCGGCAACGCGCTCCTCGCTAACGGTCGGCAGCACGCCGGGGGCGCCACACGACCAGCGCGGTCGAGGGGCGTTCCTGGCGCACGAGGTCGCCTCGGGCGTACGGGCTCTCGAGGTGAGCGAGCCGGGTGTACGCGTCGCTGAGCTCGTCCTCGAGCTCTCGCACCCGCTGCTGCAGGTCGCCCACCAGCTGCTCGAGTCCGATGATGCGCTTGATGCCGGCCAGGTTGACGCCTTCCTCCTGGCTGAGTTTCTGCACCTCGCGCAGCAGCGCGACGTCCCGTTCGCTGTAGCGGCGCCCGCCGCCGCCGGCCCGGCCGGGCTGCACAAGCCCGAGCCGGTCGTACTGGCGGAGTGTCTGCGGGTGCATCCCGGCCAGGCGAGCCGCAACCGAGATGATCAGGACCTTCGCGTCGGAGGACTGCTCGACCGAGATGCTGATCTCCTCATGCATGATCCACCTCCCTAGTCGTCACTGACCTAAACGTTCCGGCGCACCCGAGCCTCGAGCCGCTCCCGCCCGGCGGGCGGGGTCAGCTTGGCGAACCGCTCCAGCGCGTCCCGGGCCTCCCCCGTGACGCCACCCGGCATCTGCACGTCGACCGTGACGATCAGGTCGCCGGGTGGTCCGTCCTTGCGTGTCACTCCCTTGCCGCGCGCCCGCAACTTACGGCCGCTCGGCGTGCCCGGCGGCACCCGCAGGGTGACCGGGCCGTCCAGCGTCGGCACCCGCAGATCGGTGCCCAGCACCGCCTCGGCAATGGTGACCGGCACAACCAGGGTCAGGTCATCGCCCGTACGCCCGAACAACTCGTCCGGTCGCACCATGACCTGCACGAACAGGTCACCCGCGGGACCGCCACGGTCGCCCGGCTCGCCCCGGCCGCTCAGCCGGATGCGCTGACCGTCGGCCACCCCGGCCGGGAAGCGGACGTTGATCGTGCGGTTCTTGGTGACCCCGCCGGTGCCCCGGCACTCGGTGCACTTCTGGTCGACGATCGTGCCCGCGCCCTGGCAGTCGCGGCAGGGCTCGGAGAAGCTGAACGATCCCTGGTTGCGCGAGATCAGGCCGCTGCCCTGGCACTGC
The DNA here is from genome assembly GCF_026626335.1 of Paractinoplanes pyxinae. Lineage (GTDB taxonomy): Bacteria > Actinomycetota > Actinomycetes > Mycobacteriales > Micromonosporaceae > Actinoplanes > Actinoplanes pyxinae. The sequence continues at coordinate 66,984 of NZ_JAPNTZ010000017.1, forward strand.
GGACAGGTCCGCGGCGAGGTGCCGGGCTTGGCGCCACTGCCGTGGCAGACCTCGCACTCGCCGGCCGAGCGCAGCGTCAACGGCAGCGTCGTGCCCTTGACCGCCTGCGCGAAGTCGAGCGTCACCTCGGTCTCGACATCGCGGCCGCGACGCGGACCGCCTCGTCGGGCGGCGCCACCGCCAGGCCCGCCGCCCGAGAATATCGAGCTGAATATGTCCGAGAAGCCCGCGCCGCCGAACCGGCGGTCGCCGGCCGCGCCGCCCGCCGCACCGGCCCCGCTGAACCCGCCGAACAGGTCGGACGGGTCGAACTGGGTGCCGCCGGCGCCGGACCGGGCGCCCCGGCGGAAAGCGCCCGAGCCGAACAGCGAGCGCATCTCGTCGTACTCTTTGCGCTTCTTGTCGTCCGAGAGCACGTCGTACGCCTCGGAGGCGGCCTTGAACTTCTCTTCCGCTTCCTTGTTCCCGGGATTGCGGTCCGGGTGGAGGTCACGGGCAAGCTTGCGGTAGGCCTTCTTGATCTCTTCGGTCGGAGCGGACTTGGGCACGCCGAGAACGGCATAGAAGTCCTTCTCGAGCCAGTCCTTCGAGCTCATCCCGCCTCCCTCCTCCTGCGGCAGGTCCCGCCCGCCGCGAGGCGGCGGGCGGGACGAACGTGTGAGATCACTCCGGGTCGGCCACCGCGACCATGGCCGGTCGCAGCAGCCGCTCGCCCAGCGTGTAGCCGCGGCGCATGACCTCGACGCAGGTCGGCTCGGTGACGTCGGCCGACGTCTGGTGAGCGACCGCCTCGTGGCGGTTGGGGTCGAACGCGTCGCCCTTCTCGCCGAAGGCCACGAGCCCGAGCTTGCCGGTCGCCGCGGTCAGCGACTCGGCCACCGAGGCGAACGGGCCGGCCAGGTCGCCGTGCTCGCGTGCCCGGTCGATGTCGTCGAGCACCGGCAGCAGCGCGGTCAGAACCTGACCGGTGGTCTGCTCGGCCGCCGCCCCCCGGTCGCGGTCGACCCGCTTGCGGTAGTTGGCGTACTCGGCGGTCACCCGCTGCAGGTCGTGCGTGCGCTCCTCCAGCTCGGTGCGCAGGGCTTCGAGCTCCGCGCCCAGAGCGGGCTTGGGCTCCTCTTCGGTCTGCTTCTCTTCTTCCACCTCGGGAGCCACCTCCTCCTCGGGCTCGGACGCCCGGTGGGCGCCGACCGTGGCCTTGCCCTTGGCCGTGGGGGCCTTGGACTCAGGGTCGATCTTGCGTCGATCCCGGATGACGACCCGCTCGGTCGCCTGACCGTCGTTCTCGTCGTCCGTGGCGGTCACTTCTTGTCGTCCTCCACGATCTCGGCGTCGACGACGTCGTCGGCGCCACCCGTGGCCGGGCCGGAGTTCGGCGTGCCGGACGCGCCGGGAGCACCCTGCGGGCCCGCGCCGGGCGCGCCCTCGGGGCCGGCGCCGGCGGCCGACTGGGCCGCCTCACCCTGCGAGTACAGCTGCGAACCGGCCTCCTGCGAGACCTGCGACAGACGCTCGTGAGCGGACTTGATCTTCTCGATGTCGGTGCCGCCCAGCGCGCCGCGCAGCTCGCCCAGCGCCTCGCCGATCTTGTTCTTGCTGTCCTCGGGCAGCTTGTCGCCGCTCTCGGCCAGGAACTTCTCGGTCTGCCACTGCAGCTGCTCGGCCAGGTTGCGGGTCTCGGCGTCGTCGCGGCGCTTCTTGTCCTCGTCCGCGTGGTCCTGAGCGTCGCGCATCATGCGCTCGATGTCGTCCTTCGGCAGCGCGGAGCCGCCGGTGATCGTCATCTTCTGCTCCTTGCCCGTGCCCAGGTCCTTGGCGGACACGTGCACGATGCCGTTGGCGTCGATGTCGAACGAGACCTCGATCTGCGGGACGCCGCGGGGCGCGGGGGCAATGCCGCTGAGCTCGAAGGTGCCGAGCTTCTTGTTGTACGCGGCCATCTCGCGCTCGCCCTGGAAGACCTGGATCAGCACGGACGGCTGGTTGTCCTCGGCGGTCGTGTAGACCTCGGACCGGTGGGCCGGGATGGTCGTGTTGCGCTCGACCAGCTTGTGCATGATGCCGCCCTTGGTCTCGATGCCCAGCGACAGCGGGGTCACATCGAGAAGAAGGACGTCCTTGACCTCGCCCTTGAGCACGCCGGCCTGCAGGGCGGCGCCGACGGCGACGACCTCGTCCGGGTTGACGCCCTTGTTGGGCTCCTTGCCGGTCATGCTCTTGACCAGGTCGGCCACGGCCGGCATACGGGTCGAGCCACCGACCAGGATGATGTGGTCGACGTCGGCCAGCTTGACGTCCGCGTCCTTGATGGCGGACTCGAACGGGCCCTTGCAGCGGTCGAGCAGGTCCTGCGTCATGCGCTGGAACTCGGCGCGCGACAGCGACATGTCCAGGTGCAGCGGACCGTCCGGACCGGCCGTGATGTAGGGCAGGTTGATGCTGGTCGTCGTGGCGGCCGACAGCTCGATCTTGGCCTTCTCGGCGGCCTCGCGCAGACGCTGCAGGGCCATCTTGTCGGCCCCCAGGTCGATGCCGTGCTCGCCGCGGAAGGTCTTGACCAGGTGGTCGATGATCCGCTGGTCCCAGTCGTCGCCACCGAGGTGGTTGTCACCCGAGGTGGACTTGACCTCGATGACGCCGTCGCCCAGCTCGAGCAGCGAGACGTCGAAGGTGCCACCGCCGAGGTCGAAGACCAGGACGGTCTGCTCCTTGGAGCCCTTGTCCAGCCCGTAGGCCAGGGCGGCCGCGGTGGGCTCGTTGACGATGCGCAGGACGTTGAGGCCGGCGATCTCGCCCGCCTCCTTCGTGGCCTGGCGCTGAGCGTCGTTGAAGTAGGCCGGGACGGTGATGACCGCGTCCGTGACCGTCTCGCCGAGGTAGGCCTCGGAGTCGCGCTTGAGCTTCATGAGCACCCGCGCCGAGATCTCTTGCGGGGTGTACTTCTTGCCGTCGATGTCGATCGACCAGTTCGTGCCGACCTCGCGCTTGACCGAGCGAATGGTCCGGTCGGGGTTGGTCACGGCCTGGCGCTTGGCGACCTCACCGACGAGCACCTCGCCGTTGCGGGCGAAGGCGACGATGGACGGGGTCGTCCGGGAGCCCTCCGCATTGGCGATGACGGTGGGCTCGCCTCCTTCCAGAACGCTGACGCAGGAGTTCGTGGTGCCGAGGTCGATACCGACCGCACGTGCCATGGTTGTTTCCTCGCTTCGGGGTTGCTCAGAAAGGTTGAGTGCAACGGACTCAATGATGCCACGGGCGTGCACATCGTCAAGTCGAAGTTGAGTCGCCCGGACGCAACTGCGGTCGTTCACCGCGGCGTCAGCAGTTCGGTAGATACCTGTCCGGTCACGGCATACCGGCACCTGTTGTCCTGCATGCATAGATCGGGCACTCTTTAGCCGTGACGACGCACGGTGACGCGGTCGGTCCGTCGGCCCTGTCCGCCGCACCCGCTGCCACGCGAGAGCCCGAACCGGTTTCCGAAGGCGCCTCGGCGGGCAAGAAAGAGCAGGTCAGCTCGACGACCGCCGATCCGGCGGACCCCACTGATCGTACGGAAGCCGCCGTGCCCCGTCAGCCACATCCGGAACCCGAATCCCCCGAGCCCGCGCCCGAGAAACGCCCCGCCGACCTGGGCGAGGCCGACGCCCTGGCCACGGCGCCCTCGACCGCGCTCGAACTGGCCACGCCGGTGACCGGGGTCGAACGGCTGACCGCGACGCTGAAGCAGCTGCGCACGGCGATCGGCGAGACGGCGTACCCGTTGGTCATGCCCTCGGCCGAAGAGGCCCAGCGCGTCGGCTCGGCACTGGTCACCCAGCTCGACGACTATCTGCTGCCCCGCCTGGCCCGGCTCGACGCGCCCCTGCTGGTGGTCGTCGGCGGCTCCACCGGCGCGGGCAAGTCGACACTGGTCAACAGCCTGGTGCGGGCGCCGGTCAGCACGGCCGGCGTGCTCCGCCCGACCACCCGCTCGCCGGTGCTGGTCAGCAACCCGGCCGACCTGCCCTGGTTCCAGCAGGGTCAGCTGCTGCCCGGCCTGGTGCGCACCCGTGAGCCCAGCAACGAGGCGACCGCGCTGCAGATCGTCTCGGCCCCCGCGCTCGGCGCCGGCCTGGCCTTTCTCGACGCGCCCGACATCGACTCGGTGGTCGACCGCAACCGCAAGCTCGCGGCCCAGCTGCTGGCGGCGGCCGACCTCTGGTTGTTTGTCACCACGGCCGCCCGCTACGCCGACGCGGTGCCGTGGGAACTGCTCACCACGGCCCGGCTGCGCGGCACGGTGATCGCGCTCGTGCTCGACCGGGTGCCGGCCGAGGCCGCGGCCGAGGTCGCCACCCACCTGCAGGACATGCTGAACGTCCGCGACCTGGGCGGCGCGCCGCTGTTCGTGCTGCCCGAGACCAGGCTGGACGGTCAGGGGCTGATCAGCGAGGACGTGATCGGCCCGCTGCACGACTGGTTCGGCCGGCTCGCGGCCGACAGCAACGCCCGCTCGGCCGTGGTGCGCCAGACCCTCGACGGCGCGATCCTGTCGCTGGGCCCGGCCGTCGACGGTCTCGCCGACGCCGCCGACGAGCAGGCCCGCGCGGCCAAGGCGCTGGGCGACAGGGTCACCGCGGCCTATCGCACTGGGCGCCAGACCCTGGCCGAGGGCCTGCGCGACGGCCGCCTGCTGCGCGGCGAGGTGCTGGCCCGGTGGCAAGAGTTCGTCGGCACCGGCGAATTCCTCAAGACGCTCGAGAACAGGGTCGGCCAGATGCGCGACCGGTTCATCTCGGCGCTCACCGGCCGCCCGCTGCCCGGCCGCAACCTGCAGGTGGCGCTCGAATCTCAACTGGTCACGCTGCTGCGGGGCATCGCGGCCGACGCGGCCGAGCAGGCGTACGCGGCCTGGCAGGCCCACCCGGCCGGGGCCGCCCTGCTCGAAACCGACCTGCAGCGCCCCGCGGCCGATCTGCCCGAGCGGGCCGACCGCCTGGTCCGCGACTGGCAGCAGTGGGTGCTCGGTCTGGTGCGGGCCGAGGGCGCCGAGAAGCGAGTGGTCGCCCGGGGCGCCGCGTACGCGGTCAACGGCGCCGGCCTGGCCGTGATGATCGCCGTCTTCACCTCGACCGCGTTCATCCCGACCGGGCTCGAGGTCGCGGCGGGGGCCGGCACAGCCGTGGCCGCCCAGAAGGTGCTCGAGGCGATCTTCGGTGACCAGGCGATCCGCACGCTGGCCACCCAGGCCCGCGAAGACCTGCTGCTGCGCGCGGGCAAGCTCTTCGACGAAGAGGCGGCCCGCTTCACCAGCCGGCTCGCCGCCGTCGGCCTCGACGACGAACCGGGGGCCCGCCTGCGCCGGGCCGCGGCCGACGTGGAGACTGCCCGTACCGAACTCGCGTTGACGGGAAGCACGACGTGAGCCTGATCGAAAAGGTGCGCGAGGCGATGGCGGGCGACGACCGGGTGGACGCCGAGCGGCTGGTGGTGCGGCTCGAGGCGCTCGGCCGGTTCCTGCGCCTGGTCGACCCGTACCTGCCCGACAGCGAGCTCGTCGCCGCGCACACGCTGGTCGAACGGGCCGGCAACCGGCTCTCGCTGTCGCGCGACCACACCGTCGTCGCGCTCGCCGGCAGCACCGGCAGCGGCAAGTCCAGCCTGTTCAACGCCCTGGCCCGGCTCAAGCTGTCGCCGGTCGGCGTGCGGCGGCCGACGACCGGGGTGGCCCACGCCTGCGTCTGGGGCCCGCTCGAACCGGCCAACCGCCTGCTCGACTGGGTCGGCGTGCTGCCGCGCCACCGTTTCATGCGCGAGAGCGCGCTCGACGGCGACGACGAGGCCGCCATGCGCGGGCTCGTGCTGCTCGACCTGCCCGACTTCGACTCGGTCGAGCGCGGCCACCGGTTGGAGGTCGACCGCCTGCTGGGCCTGGTCGATCTGATCGTCTGGGTGGTCGACCCGCAGAAGTACGGCGACCGGATCCTGCACCAGGCCTACCTCTCCCAGTTCCGCTCGCACGCCGCGGTCACGGTCGTGGTGCTCAACCAGGCCGACCGGCTCTCCGCGCAAGACACCGAGCTGGTGCTGGAAGACCTGAAGCGGCTGCTCGACGAGGACGGCCTGGGCGAGGCGCCGGTGCTGGCCACCTCGGCCAAGCAGCCGGGCATGCTCAACGAACTGCGCGGCTCGCTCGAGACCACAGTGGCCGAGCGCCAGGCCGCGCTGCGCCGGGTCGCGGGCGACCTGGAGGCGGTCAGCGAGCCGCTGACCACCATGATCGGCCCGCCCGCGGCCGAGGACGAGGTCGACCGGGCCACGGTGCGGCAACTGACCGACGCGCTGGCCGCCTCGGCCGGTGTCGGGGCGGTGGCCGACGCGTCCGCCGCCGCCTACCGTCACCGGGCCGCGGCCGCCACTGGCTGGCCGCTGACCCGCGGGCTACGCCGGCTGCGGCCCGACCCGCTGCGCCGCCTGCACATCGACACCGAGCCGGCTGACGCCAAGTCGGCCAAGACCGACGCCATCTCCAAAGAGATCGTTCCCCGCACGTCGCTGCCCGAGGCCGACGCGGCGCAGAAGTCGGCCGTCGGCCTGGCCGTCCGCGCGGTGTCCAGCCGGGCCGCCGCGCCGCTGCCCGAGGCCTGGAAGCCCGCGCTGGCCGACGCCGCCCGATCCCGGTCGGCCGACCTGCCCGACGCGCTCGACCGGGCGGTCGGCACCACCGAGCTGGGCCTGAGCAAGGCGCCGCTGTGGTGGCGGGCCGCCGGCGCCCTGCACTGGCTCTTCCTGGCGGCCGCGGTGTTCGGGCTGGGCTGGTTGATCGCGGGTTACGCCGTACGGGCGCTCGGACTGCCCGAGTTGGACGTTCCGAAGCTCGGCGTGGTCCCGATGCCCACTGTGCTGCTGCTCGGTGGCCTTCTCCTCGGGCTGTTGTTGTGGCTGGTCCTGCGCCCGGCCGTCGGATGGGGCGCCCGGCGCGCCCGCAGACGGGCGGAGCAGCGCCTGCGGGCGTCGGTGACCGAGGTCGGGCGCGAATACGTCGTGGCGCCGGTGCGCGAAGTGCTGAATGCGTACGCACAAGCGCGTGAAGCTTTGACCACCGTGCGTTCGTAGTAGTCCGGCCACGCACCGTGCCGGGTAGGCTCGCGACATGCCCGCACCACAGACTCCGTACGAGGCGGTCCTCCACGCGGCCCGCGACGTGGCGAAGCTCGGCTGCGCGCTGGATGCCGAGATGCTGGGCACCGCCCTGCTCGGCAGCGTCTACTCCGTGGCCCACGACGACCGGGGCGCCGCCCTGCGCACCTTCGTCCGTGACTTCCTGGCCGCCACCACCCGCCGGCGCTCGGCCTCGGCCACGACGATCCGTGAGGTCTTCGCCGCCCTGGTGCCCGACGCCGAGGGCGCGGCCGACGTGCGCCCCGGCGCTCAGGCGCCGGCGTGGACGGCTCAGCTCGGGCGGGTGCGGCCCACCGGCTGCTACGCGTACGGCGACGTCTACGGCGACCAGACGTCCTATTTGGTGACTTACGCGTACGACGACGCCGAGGCCGGCGGCCCCGAGCACGCGGTCGTCGCGCTGATCGACCACAACATCGGCATCGCCAAGGACGTCTTCGTCGGCTCCTCGGCCGGGCGGATCCTCGATCAGGTCCGCCAGATGTGCGCCGAGGACGATCTCACCTGGTTCCGCGAGGAAGACCCGGGCCGCCTGCGGGGCGAGATCGACCGCCATCTCGAGATCACCGACAACCTGACCGACCTGCCGTCCGAGGGCTCCCTGGCCACCGACCGGGCACTGGCCGGCGCGCGGCTGGCCCTGCTGCCGGCGGCGACCACCCCGGCGCTGAGCGAGCCGGCCGAGGTGAGCAACACCGACCTGGTGCGCGACTTCCTGGCCTCACCCGAGGCGGCCCGGTTCTCCCTCGACCAGGTGCACGCCGACGACGAGCTGGCCTCCCTGCACTTCTGCCTCAGCCTGATCCTCGACCACGCGGCCAGCCTGCCCGACCCCGATCCGCTGCGGTGGAGCCCGGCCGTGGCCGGGCTGTTCCTGCTCGACTGGGTGCACCGGCGGGCCGTGCTCGACATGGACGACGCCGCGATGCTGCCCCGGGTGACCCGGGCCTGGTCGGCGTACGCGCTGCGCCGGCGCGACCTGCCCGAGGCGGCCACCGAGCAGACCGACCAGGTGGTCGAAGACATGATCCCCGAGTTCGCCCGCCTGTACGCGACGGGCGAGAAGCGCAGCCCGGCGACGGCGGCGGTGGCCCAGCTGATCTCCGAGGGCGTCGACCCCAACGACGCCGACGCCATCGACGCCTGGCTCGACGCCAACCGCTACCGCCTGGACGGCAGCTGATCACCAGCGGCCGCTGAGGTCCTCGCTGTGCTCGGCGTGGTGCCGGCCCACCCGCGAGCTGCGCTGCTGGTCCGGCGTCTGATCGTCGACGTGGTGCATGCTGCTCGCCCGGTGACTGCCGCGGTAGGAGTGGTTCTGGTTCTCCTCGGCGCGCGCCTCGGGAGGCACGCGGTGCGCGTGGTTGCCCCCGTTGGCGTAGCTGCGTTGCAGGATGGCGGTCGGGCGGATGTTGTGGGGACGTTCGGCCACAGCTGACCTCCGGCTGTGTTCGGACCGGTCGCGCGACCGGTGACGGCTGTGCTGGTTCTCCTCGCACCGGCCTTCCGACCGGTCGGGGCGATGGTGGGCCGGGCGGTGACGGGCGGCGCGACGGTGGGCGGGCTCGTCGGCCGGCTCGTCGCCCTGGTCGGCGTCATCCGGGTCTTCGTCTTGACCTGCGTCATCCGGCTGGCCGGCGTCATCCGGATCCTCGGACTGGCCGCCGTCGTCCGGATCCTCGGATTGGCCGCTGTCGTGCGGATCCTCGGACTGGCCGGCGTCATCGGGTTCCCGGGAATGGTCGGCGTCATCCGGCTCTTGAGATTGGTCGCCATCATCCGGAACATCCGGCATATCGGGTACAAGCGGTTTGCGACCGGTCACGGGCGGAAGTGGCTCGCCGTCGGCCGGATCGTCCGGAACATCGGGCAGCCCCGGCACGAGCGGCTTGGCCGGCTTCGCGGGTCGGGTGGGCTTGGTGGGCTTGGCGGGTTTCGCAGGCTTCCACCGAGCGGGCCGGTCACGATCCCGGCCGCCGCGATCGCTGTCCCGGTCATCGTCGCGAGAGTTCCCAACCCCATTGCGTACGTCGTGACGACCACGCCCACCAGTCGGGGCACCACCTCGCGGCGCGGCCGGCTCGCGCTTCCCGGCCCGCCCGATCAGGCGCCCCGCGCGCACCGCGGCATCAGCGCTCTGCGACGCCCCGCGAGCCGACCCGCTCCCGTCACCATCCGCAGAATCGCCGCCATCCGGCGACAAGCCGTCATCCGAAGACGGGCCGCCGTCCGGAGACAAGCCGTCATCCGGCGACAGGCCGTCATCAGGGGGAAGGCCGCCCGAGGGCGTCGGCGAGGACGGATACTGCCGCACCGGCCCCGACGAAGCGGGCGGCAGGAAGGGGATGTCCATCGTGTCCGTACGGCCACCCGACAGCTCCCGCGAGCCCGCCGTGATCGCGGCCAGCGTCGGCATCGAGGCCAGCCCGACCAGCATCGCCACGATCAGCACGTAGCGGCGGGTCGGCCCGTTGAAGCCGGAGTCGGCCCGATAGACCCCGTTGAGCCGCTTGCGCATCACCTTCATCGGCGGCACGAGATCGTCGTCGTGGTCGTCCGGCACCGGTCGGCTCCCCCTCACACGCGTCGGGCATCGACTACGGGCAGGCGGCTGCAATGATCAACACCGATCCGCCGTGGTCATGGGGGTGAACGACGCATGGGCCCTTCGGCAGCGGCATAAAAGGGTCGTTCGTACAGTAGTGACCGTACGAAAGCCGCTTAATTGGACAAATACGGGCACCGATATGACCGGAGAATTTCGCGACTGTGATCTCCCTGACCTGTAACGAGACTCACGTTCTCTGTCAGGATGGGGGCGACGGCACCGCCGCCGTCGCTTCCGCCCATCCAGCGGGGCACGAGGTGGGGACCGTCACTCCCCGGCGGGGTCCAGGCCCGCGCCGAATCGCCGCGCGGCAACCTCACCCGGGCCAGGCGCGGCGACCACCGGTCCGCCGCGCGGACGGGCGACACCCGTCGCGGGCGCAGAGATGAACAGGGAGACACGGATGGCAAACGGCGTGAGCGACGTTGGAGCTGATGCTCCAGCCGGCGGTTTCGTCCAACTGCTGACCCCCGACGGTGAGCGCATCGACAGCGTCACCACCGCCGACGGCACCACCTATTCCGTCGACTTCACCGACGAGGAATACCGCGGCCTCTACCACGACCTCGTGACCGTCCGCCGCCTCGACGCCGAGGCGACCGCCCTGCAGCGCCAGGGCGAGCTGGGCATCTGGGCCAGCCTGCTGGGCCAGGAAGCGGCCCAGGTCGGCTCCGGCCGCGCGCTGCGCCCGCAGGACATGGCCTTCCCGACCTACCGCGAGCACGGTGTCCTCTACACCCGCGGGATCGACCCGATCATGCCGTTCGGCCTGTTCCGCGGCGTCGACCAGGGCGGCTGGGACGCCAACGAGCACCGCTTCAACGGCTACACCATCGTGATCGGCTCGCAGACGCTGCACGCGACCGGCTACGCCATGGGCGTGACCATGGACGGCAAGACCGGCACCCCCGACGGCGAGGCCGTGATCGCCTACTTCGGCGACGGCGCGACCAGCCAGGGCGAGGTGAACGAGGCGTTCGTCTGGGCCGGCGTCTTCAACGCCCCGATGGTCTTCTTCTGCCAGAACAACCAGTACGCGATCTCCGAGCCGTTGGAGCGGCAGACGCGCATCCCGCTGTACCGCCGGGCCGCCGGCTTCGGCTTCCCGGGCGTCCGTATCGACGGCAACGACGTGCTGGCCAGCTTCGCGGTGACCCGGGCCGCGCTCGACAACGCGCGCAACGGCCAGGGGCCCACGCTGATCGAGGCCTACACGTACCGGATGGGCGCGCACACCAGCTCGGACGACCCGACCCGCTACCGCATCGCCAGCGAGGTCGAGTCGTGGAAGGCCAAAGACCCGATCTCCCGGCTCCGCGCCTTCCTGACCAAGCAGCAGCTGGCCGGCGACGACTTCTTCGCCGCGGTCGACGAGTCGGCCAAGGACCTCGCCCTCAACCTGCGCGAGCGCGTCCTCGAGATGCCCGACCCGCAGCCGGTGAGCATGTTCGACCACGCCTACCCGAACGGCTCGCCCGAGGTGGACGCGCAGCGCGCCCGGTTCGCCGACTACCACGCCTCGTTCGAGGGGAGCGACCACTGATGGCCGAGACACTGACTTTGGGCAAAGCCCTCAACCACGGCCTGCGTCGCTCTCTGGAAGAGAACGAGAAGGTCGTCATCATGGGCGAGGACGTCGGCAAGCTCGGCGGCGTCTTCCGCATCACCGACGGCCTGCAGAAAGACTTCGGCGAGGACCGGGTGATCGACACCCCGCTGGCCGAGGCCGGCATCGTCGGCACCGCGGTCGGCCTGGCCATCCGCGGCTACCGCCCGGTGTGCGAGATCCAGTTCGACGGCTTCGTCTTCCCGGCCTACAACCAGATCGTGGCCCAGGTCGCGAAGATGTTCTACCGCTCCAAGGGCAAGGTGCGGCTGCCCATCGTGATCCGCATTCCCTTCGGCGGCGGCATCGGCGCGGTCGAGCACCACTCCGAGTCGCCCGAGGCGTACTTCTCGCACACCCCCGGCCTCAAGGTCGTGACCTGCTCGAACCCGTCCGACGCGTACACGATGATCCAGCAGGCCATCACCTCGGACGACCCGGTCGTGTTCTTCGAGCCCAAGCGGCGCTACTGGGAGAAGGGCGAGGTAGAGCTGGGGGCCGACCTGTCCGGCGCCTTCCCGCTGCACGCCGCCCGGGTGGCTCGCGAGGGCAGTGACGCGACCCTGATCGCGTACGGCCCGATGGTCCGCACCGCCCTCGACGCGGCCACCGCCGCCGCCGAGGACGGACGCAACCTCGAGGTCATCGACCTGCGCTCGCTCTCCCCGGTCGACTACGAGACCGTGTACGCCTCGGTCCGCAAGACCGGCCGGGCCATCGTGGTCCACGAGGCGCCGGGCAACATCGGCCTGGGCGCCGAGGTGGCCGCCCGCGTCACCGAGCACTGCTTCTATTCGCTCGAGGCGCCGGTGCTGCGGGTCACGGGCTACGACATCCCCTACCCGGCGGCCCGGGTCGAAGAGGATTACCTGCCCGACCTGGACCGGGTGCTCGACGCCGTCGACCGCTCGTTCGGCTGGTGACGCCGATGTCGCGGATCAAAGAGTTCAACCTGCCCGACCTCGGCGAGGGTCTCACCGAGGGCGAGATCCTGTCGTGGCTGGTCAAGGTGGGCGACACGATCGAGCTGAACCAGCCCATCGTCGAGGTCGAGACGGCCAAGGCGGCCGTCGAGATCCCGGCCAAGTGGGCCGGGGTCATCTCCAAGATCTTCGTCGAGGCCGGCACGACGGTCGAGGTCGGCGCGCCCATCGTGGCCATCGACACCGACCCGTCGGCCGGTCCGCTGCCGTCGGATCTGCCCGGCCCCGTACCGTCGGCCGAGTCGCTGGCCGCGGTCGAGATCGCGCCGGCCGAGGGTGCGGTCGAGCCGGGCCTGATCGGAGGTCCGGCGCCGGGCGGCCGGACGGCTGTCCTGGTCGGCTACGGCCCGAAGAACACCACGGCCAAGAGGCGACCCCGCGTGGGTACGCCGAGTTCTCCCACCCCGGTCGAGCCGGTGGCCGCTCCTGCGGCCCCGCCGGCTCCGGTGGTCGCCGAGCGGATCAACGCACGGGTGCTGGCCAAGCCGCCCGTACGCAAGCTGGCCCGCGACCTCGGCGTCGACCTCACCGGGATCGTCGGCTCGGGCCCGCTCGGGTCCGTCACCCGGGACGACGTACACCAAGCCGCCGCAGGCGCCCTCGAAGCGCCCGTCGCGACTCCCACCGTGACCACCGCCCCGGCCGCGGCGGTCTTCGACGCGAGCCGCGAGCAGCGCATCCCGATCAAGGGCGTGCGCAAGCTCACGGCCGAGAACATGGTGGCGTCGGCCTTCACCGCGCCGCACGTCACCGAGTTCCTCACCGTCGACGTGACCCGCACCATGAAGGCGATCGAGAAGCTGAAGGGCCGGCGTGAATTCCGCGACGTGCGGATCTCGCCGCTGCTGCTGGTGGCCAAGGCCGTGCTGCTCGCGGTCAAGCGCCACCCGATGGTCAACTCGACCTGGTCGGCCGGGACGAACGAGATCGTCGTCAAGGACTACGTGAACCTCGGCATCGCGGCGGCCACCGACCGCGGTCTGATCGTGCCCAACGTCAAGGACGCCGGGCGGCTCAGCCTGCTGGAACTGGCTGAGGCGCTGAACACACTGGTCCAAGTGGCGAAGTCCGGAAAGACGCCGCCATCCGACATGGCCGGCGGCACCCTTTCCATCACGAATGTCGGAGTGTTCGGGGTGGATACGGGAACGCCGATCCTGCCGCCGGGCGAGTCCGCGATTCTGGCCTTCGGAGCGGTCCGGCCGATGCCCTGGGTACACAAAGACAAGATCAAGGTGCGCCAGGTCACGACGCTGGCCCTCTCGTTCGACCACCGGATCGTCGACGGCGAACTGGGCTCGAAGTTCCTGCGGGACATCGGCGACTTCCTCACCGATCCGGAGGGCGCACTACTGTCGTGGACCTAGCGTTCATAGGCAAGCGAATTTCTTGACCTTCGATCGTTAGGCACGTGCGCGGCGTCACCCCTTAAATCGTTGGCAGCTCGCTCCCGGGAAGAGCACAATGGAGTCACACCAGGAGCGAGCACCACGATGGGCCGGCGATCCCGGCCCGAGGGAAGTGAAAAGGCAATGAGCAGCATCGTCGACCGCGTCCGCCAGCGTCGATTGATCAACCGCCAGAACCGCGCCATCGACCGGGCCTGGATGACCGCGCCCACGCAGTCGATGCGTGACGAGATCGCCATCTTCGCCCAGCGCCGGAACATCTGACGTCAACGGCGCCACGGCCCGTCCGGAACCCCCACCGGACGGGCCGTTTGCTTTTCGCGGCATCCTCAAAGATCGCTTCGAGGTTCCCCTCCGGGGCGTACGCCGGGATTCCTCCGGCCGCGATCGCCCGGTACGGTGGGGCACGGTCATCGAGCCGGCTCGGCCGGTCGGCGCGGGACCGGGGCTCCGACCGCGAGCGGACCCCGCACGGCCTGGCCTCAGAGCTGGGCACGACGCCGGGTCACCGGCGTCCGTGCAGAGCTGGCACGGCCGCACGAATCGAGGAGGCGCTCATGACGTCCGAGGGGCACTACGCCGGTTCTCAACCGGCCGAGGCCACGTCGGGCGGTCCGACGCCGGAGGGTTTCCCGCCGGACACCGACGGTCAGCGGATCTCGGGGCGGGCCTCCGCCCAGCCGCCGGCTGACGGTTTCCCCAGCTCTTACGGCCCGCCGCCACCAGCCACACCGAACGGCGGCTCGCCGTTCGTGGTTCCCGCCGTGCCCACGTTCGGCCAGGGCCCCGACGGCCCGCGCCCGGCCGCCGGCACGTCGTACGGGTCGGCCCGCGTGCCCGCCCCCGAGGAAGGCAACGCCCTGCCCCAGCGCAACCCCGAGGGTGGTGGGCTGCCGCAGCGTGGCGCCGCTTCCCCGTACGGATCGGTCTCCCCCGGCGACGCCGGCCACCACGGCGAGGGCGCTTCCGGGTCGCCGTTCGGCCCGTCGCCCGTCTTCGGCGCTCCGCCGTCCGAGGCCCCCGCGGCCTCCGGCGAGCAGCCGCAGTCCGTCTGGGGGCCGCCGCCCGCGCCCCCGGCCCGGGCCCCGCTCGAACAGAACTTCATCCAGCGTCCCGGCGCCCCGCTGCCGCAGCGCAACGCCAACCCGGTGAACGTCGACGGGGTCGAGGGCTTCGACGGCTTCGCGGCGGCCTCGCGCGGGCCGGCACCTGAGGCGTCCGCGCCCGAATCCGGCGAGTCGGTCGACCCGGCCACCGGCCGCCCGCCGGGTGTGTCGGCGTTCGGCGCCCAGCGCGTACGCGTCCCCGGCGCCACCCTCACCGGCCTGCCCGACGCGCCCCCGCCGCCCGCCCGCTCCGGCGACAGCGGCGGCTTCCCGCTGCGGGGCGCGGCCGGCGCCGGTGGTGGCGGCTCGGCCTTCCCCACCCGCCGCGGTGACAGCGGCGGCTTCCCGCTGCGCGGCACCCCCGGCAGCGAGGGCGATTCGTTCCCGCCCGCCGCCACGACGCCGTCCGGCGAACTGCCGGTGCGCAGCCAGCAGGCCCCGTTCGCCCCGCCCACCGGCGCGGCCCAGGTGCCGCCGGCCACGTCGAACGGCTTCAGCGCATTCGGCCCGCCGGCCGCGGCCGCCGAGCAGGCCCCCCACCCGTACGGTCGTCCCGAGCCCTTCGCCGACCCGTTCGGCCGTGGCTCGTCCCCCGAGGGCGCTCCCGCACCGGCCAACGAGCCGTCCCGCGGCGGCGAGCCCGAGCGCGGCGGCCTGCCCGACCCGTTCGGCCGCACCTCGGGCTCGGGCGCACCCGCCGACCAGCAGTCCGGCCCGCCGGCTGCGTTCGGCTCCGCCCGTCCGCCCTACGGCCAGCCCGAGAACGGCTCGGCCCCGGCTGTGCCCGGCAGCGGCGGTCCCGCCTTCGGCTCCGCGCGGCCTGGCTCTGACAGTGAGGCCCCGGCCTACGGTTCGGCCCGCCCGGCCGGCCAGTCCGACGACAACGCCGGCGCATACGGCTCCGCCCGCCCAGCCGGCCAGTCCGACGACAGCTCGGGCTCCTACGGTTCCGCGCGCCAGGGCAGCCAGTCCGAGGACAACTCCGGCTCGTACGGTTCCGCGCGCCAGGGCAGCCAGTCCGAGGACAACTCCGGCTCGTACGGTTCCGCGCGCCCGGTCTACGGCCAGTCCGAGAACGGCTCGGGTCCGGCCACGCCCGGCAGCGGCGGCCCGGCCTTCGGCTCCGCGCGCCCGTCGGGGTCGTTCGGCTCGGCCGACAACGACTTCGGCTCGGCCCGGCCGCCCTATGGCCAGTCCGAGAACGGCTCCGGCCCGGCCACGCCCGGCAGCGGGGGTCCGGCTTTCGGCTCCGCGCGCCCCGGCGGACCCTTCGGCTCGGCCGACAACAACTTCGGCTCCGCTCGACCGCCCTACGGTCAGTCCGAGAACGGCTCCGGCCCGGCCACCCCCGGCAGCGGCGGGCCGGCCTTCGGCTCCGCCCGCCCGTCAGGGCCGTTCGGCTCGGCCGACAACGACTTCGGCTCGGCCCGGCCGCCCTACGGCCAGTCCGAGGACGGCTCGGCCCAGCCGTCCGGTCCGGGCGAGAACGGCTTCGGCTCGGCCCGGCCCGGCTCCGACGGCGAGGCTCCCGCCTACGGCTCGGCTCGGCCCTCCTCGCCGTACGGTCAGCCCGAGGGCGGGAACGACCAGTCCGCAACCGGCAGCGGCGGGCCGGCTTTCGGCTCCGCGCGCCCGTTCGGCCAGCCGGACGAGAACTCGAGCACGCCGGGCGGCGGCCCCGCTTTCGGCTCGGCCCGCCCGTCGGGCGCGTACGGCCGGTCGGGGAACGACTCCAGCGAGTCCGGCTCGGCCCAGCCCGGCAGCGGCAGCCCGGCCTTCGGCTCCGCCCGCGCCGGCGGACCCTTCGGCTCGGACGACAACAACTTCGGCTCGGCCCGCTCCGGCTCCCCGTTCGGCTCGGCCGACGGCGGCTCCGACTCGGCCGCACCCGGCAGCGGCGGCCCGGCCTTCGGCTCCGCCCGCCCCGGCGGACCCTTCGGCTCGGGCGACGACAACCTCGGCTCGGCCGGCAACGGCTCCGAGTCGGCTACGCCCGGCAGCGGCGGTCCCGCCTTCGGCTCGGCTCGCCCCTCGGGGCCGTACGGCCGGCCCGAGGGTGACTTCGGGGCTGACCAGGGCGACTCCCGCGCCGCCGCGCCGACCTACGGTTCGGCCCGCCCGGCCCCGCCGGACGACGACGCCGAGTCGCCGTTCGGCGAGCAGTCGTCCTCGCCGTTCGGTGTGCGGCGCGAGCCCGGCGCGGCCTTCGGCGCCGGCCGGGGCGCCTCGCCGTTCGGACCCGGTGGCGACGACCAGTCCGGCGCCGACAACCCGTCCGGCGACAACCCGTTCGGCTCGCGGAACAGCGACAACGGCTTCGGCCAGCCGTCCGGCGACAACCCGTTCGGCACGCGGAACAGCGACAACGGCTTCGGCCAGCCGTCCGGTGACAACCCCTTCGGCACGCGGAGCGGTGACAACCCCTTCGGCCAGTCGTCCGGGGAGAGCCCGTTCGGTCCGCGCAACGAGCAGGACGGGCAGTCCGACGACAAGCCGGGCGGCTACCCGCAGCGGGTGCCCGGCGCCGCGCTCGGCGCCCTCGGCTCGCCCGCGGCGGCCGACTCGCGCAACGTGCCCGCGCCGCGTGACCCCGCCGAGAACCCGCCGGCCACCGGTTCGGCCCGGCCGGTGGCGGCCAGCGCCTCGGTGCCCACGGCCAGCCGCACCGCGCCGGTCGAGGCGTCCGAGATCCCGCCCGCGACCTCCGCGCCGCAGGCCCGGGTCTACGGCCGCCCGGCGCCGGCCCCCTCCGACGATGCTGACGACGAGGCCCCGGCCGAGCCGTCGCGCGACGCCGACCAGGGTTTCGGGGCGTTCGGCGCCGACTCCCCGTTCGGGCCGCGGCCGGGCGACGACCGGCCCGCGCCGGCCGCCGGCGGCTTCGGCTCACCGGCGTACCAGGCAGGCGCCGTCGAAGGCTCCCCGGCGTACCAGGCAGGCGCCCCCGAAGGCTCCGCGGCGTACCAGGCAGGCGCCCGCGAAGGCTCCGCGGCGTACCAGGGAGGCGCCCCGGCCTACCCGGGTGGCGCCCCGGCCTACCCGGGTGGCTCCACGGCGTACCCGGGAACGGCGAACGACCCGAACGGACCCGGCAGCGAGCCCGGTGCGCCCGGCATCGCGCCGCAGTCTCCGGCGCGTGCCACCGCCCGCGCCTCGGCCAGCGCCCGCGTCGCCCCGACGAGCGGTCCCGGCAACCCGCCGACCGGCATGTCCGCCCCGGCCCTGCCCGGCACCGCGCCCGAGCCCGCGCCGCCCGGCTCGCCCTACTCCGACCGTCCCGGCGCGCCCGGCCCTCGCCCCGGCGAGCCCTACAGCGAGCTGACCACCGACATCGCGGGCCGCGAGCAGCAGTCCTACGTGCCGGCGCCCGCGCTGCCGCCGATGCCCCCGGGCCTCAACGGCCTCGACCCGGCCACCCAGCCGCGATCCGGCGGATTCGGCCCTCCCCCGGACAACGGTTTCCCGGGGTCGACCAGCCGGGCCACGGTGACACCCCCGACGCCGGAGGACACCACGAGCTGGCCCGGGGTCGAGGCCGACCAGGGCCGGTTCGACAGCTTCAAGCCCGAGGCCGAGCCCGCCCCGGCCAAGCCGGAGACGCCGCACGTCCGCCTGCTGCCGATCCTGATCGCGGTGGTGGTCGCGGCCGGCCTGATTCTGGGCATCGTGTTCGGCATCGTCTACCTGGTGGCCGGCGGCAAGGACCAGTCGCTGTCGGTCATTCAGGGCGAGTGCGTGAAGCGGGACGGCGAGGCCGCGGTCAAGGCCGAGTGCTCGGACGCCACGTCGTTCCAGGTGGTGTCCATTGTGGCCGACAAGGCCGAGTGCGCCGACCCGCAGCAGCCGTACGTGGTCAACAAGACCTCGGACGGCAAGAACCAGGTGCTCTGCCTCAAGCCGCAGGGCTGACGCTGTCATCCTGACCACCTTCGTGCCGTGCCGGGGCAACCGGTACGGCACGATGGTGCGATGACTGCACGTGTGCGGGCGCCCGAACTGCGGGGCCGTGGCTGGCTCAACACCGGCGGCAAGGATCTGACCCTGGCCGACCTGCGCGGCAAGATTGTCATCCTGGACTTCTGGACCTACGGCTGCATCAACTGCCTGCACGTCCTGGACGAGTTGCGCCCGCTCGAGCAGAAGTACGGCGACGCGGTCGTGCTGATCGGCGTGCATTCGCCCAAGTTCCAGCACGAGCGCGACCATGCCGCCCTGGCCGCGGCGGTCGAGCGGTACGGCGTTCATCACCCGGTGGTCGACGACGCCGACATGCACCTCTGGCAGCAGTACGCGGCCAAGGCCTGGCCCACCCTGGCTGTGATCGACCCGACCGGCTACCTGGTCGCCTCGATGGCTGGCGAGGGGCACGCCGAGGGCCTGTCCCGGCTGGTCGACGAGCTGATCGCCAAGCACACGGCCGACGGCACCCTGCACCGCGGTGACGGCCCGTACGTGCCCCCGCCCGCCGCCGAAACGGTCTTCCGCTTCCCGGGCAAGGCGATCGAGCTGCCCGACGGCCACCTGCTGGTCAGCGACACCGCCCGGCACTCGATCGTCGAGGTCGAGGCCGATGGCGAGACGCTGGTCCGCCGGTTCGGCAGCGGCGAGCGCGGCGACCCGTTCAGCGAACCGCAGGGCCTGCTTCTGCTGCCGTCCGAGGTGGCCGCGGTTTCCGGGTACGACGTAGTGGTGGCCGACACGGTCAATCATCAGCTGCGTGGCCTCCGCCTGGCCGACGGCGAGATCACCCTGATCGCCGGCTCGGGCCGCCCGTGGCGCTCGGCCGTCGACGAGCACGCGCACGACGCCCTGGCCACCGACCTCAGCTCGCCGTGGGACGTGGCCTGGTACGACGACCGCGTGATCATCGCGATGGCCGGCATCCACCAGCTCTGGTGGTTCGACCCGATCAAGCGCACGGTCGGCGTCTACGCCGGCACGACGGTCGAGAGCCTGCGCGACGGCCCGATTCCCGACGTGTGGATGGCCCAGCCGTCCGGCCTTTCCGTCGGCGGCGACCGGCTGTGGATCGCCGACAGCGAGACGTCGGCGCTGCGCTACATCGAGGCGGGCGTGCTGCACACCGCCGTCGGCCAGGGCCTGTTCGACTTCGGCCACGTCGACGGCCCCGCCAAAGAGGCGCTTTTCCAACACCCGCTCGGCGTGGCCGCGCTTGCTGACGGCTCGGTGCTGGTCGCCGACACGTACAACGGCGCTGTCCGCCGCTTCGACCCGCAGACCGACGACGTGTCCACGGTCGACTCCGGTTTCGCCGAGCCGAGTGACGTGCTTGTTACGCGTACGGGCGAAGTGCTCGTTGTCGAATCGGGTGCCCACCGCCTGACCCGCCTGGCCCCCGGCGCGGTCCGCACTGTCACTGGAGAACGGCACCGCACCGAGCGCCCGGCCAGCCCGGTGGCCCCCGGCCCGCTCACCCTGGACATCGTTTTCACTCCCGCCCCCGGCCAGAAGCTGGACAACCAGTTCGGCCCGTCCACCCGCCTGGAAGTGTCGGCTTCCCCGCCCGAACTCCTCCTCGAGGGCGCCGGCCAGACCACCGACCTCTCCCGGGCCTTGGTGATCAACCCCGACGTCTCCGAGGGCATCCTGCAGGTGGTCGCTCAGGCCGCCACCTGCGACGTCGACGTGGAGTTCGCCGCCTGCCACCTGACCCGTCAGGACTGGGGTGTCCCCATCGTCGTCACTCCCGACGGCCCCACCCGCCTGCCGCTGATCCTGCGCGGCATGGACGAGGGCGCCTAGGCCGCCGCACGGTCGTCCATCGCGCGCCGGCGCAGCCCGGACTGCGCGAGGGCGGGCTGCACGTAGGAAACGTCGAGCGGGCTCAGGTCCACGCCGGGCGGCACGACGTCGTCGATCTCGTCCAGGACGTCGTCGCCCAGCGTGGTGCCGGCGCCGGCGAGCAGGTCGTCGAGGTGGGCCATGGTGCGCGGCCCGATGATGGCCAAGGTGACCGCCGGATGACTGATCACGAAGGCCAGGGCCAGGTGGGTCAGTGACAGACCGGCGGCTTCGGCGACCGGGACGAGCTGTTCGACGGCGTCGAGCTTGTTCTCGTCGGTCATGTGCTTGGGCACCCAATGCATGCGGGCGTTGGACGGCTGTTCCGGGCCGCCTTTGCGGTAGCGGCCGGTGAGCAGGCCCATGGCCAGCGGGCTCCAGACCAGGGTGCTTAGCCCGTAGCGCTCGCAGACCGGCAGGACGTCGCGTTCGATACCGCGGTTGAGGATCGAGTACGGCGGTTGCTCGGTGCGGAAGCGGGCCAGGCCACGCCGTTCGGCCACCCACTGAGCCTCGACGATCTCCGCCGCGGGCAGACTCGAGTGACCGATCGCGCGTACCTTGCCCGCCCGGATCAGATCGGTGAGCGCGCCTAGGGTCTCTTCGATGTCGGTGCCGGGATCGGGATGGTGAACCTGGTAGAGGTCGATGTGATCGACTCCCAGCCGCTGCAGCGACGCCTCCACCGCGGTGACGACGTACCGCCGTGAGCTGCCGCGCTGGTTCGGGCCCGGGCCCATGGCGCCGTTGAACTTGGTGGCCAGCACGACGTCGTCGCGCCGGCCACGCAGCGCTCGGCCGACGATGCGTTCGGTTTCACCGTCACCGCCGTAGACGTCGGCCGTGTCGATGAAGTTGATGCCCGCGTCGAGGGCCCGGTGGATGATCCTGACGCAATCGTCCGGGTCGGGGTTGCCGTTGGGCCCGAACATCATGGTGCCCAGGCAGTAGGGACTGACCTGGATTCCGGTACGGCCCAGGGGTCTAGTGCGCACGTTGTGTTCCTCCGGAAGGCGGATCAGCCGGCGTGGGCGGTGTTGACCTGCAGGATCCAGGTGACACCGAAGCGGTCGGTGAGCATCCCGAAGCCGGGGCTGAACGGGGACGGGCCGAACTTCTCGACGATCTCGGCGCCGTCGGCCAGCTTGTCCCACAGCGCGCTGACCTCGTCGGCGGTGTCGCCACCGATGGCGACGAAGAACCGCTCGCCGGTCAGCGTCAGGCCGTTCTCGCGGGTCGTGGCGGTGAGCGGGGCGGTGGCCACGGCGTGGCTGGGGATGTCGTACGCCAGGATGGTGAAGCCGTTGTCGGCGCTCACCTGGCCGAAGACGATCTTGTCCGCGTCGGGCAGCTCCTTGGGCAGGCCGAAGTCGCTGTAGGCGACGGCGGTGAGGTGGCCGCCGAACACGGACTGGTAGAACTCCAGAGCCTGGCGGGCGTCGCCGCGGAAGTTCAGGTGGGTGTTGGTGGTGATCGCCATGGTGATGACTCCTTGTCGCTGGGTTGTGAGCCAAGATTCGCAGCCATAGGTGCCAGGTTGTGGCACCTACTCCGGGCAGAATCAAAGTCATGCCGAAAACTTCCGCCCGGCTCCTGGCTCTGCTGTCCTTGCTGCAAGCTCGCCGGGACTGGCCCGGCACGCTGCTGGCCGACCGCCTCGACATCAGCCTGCGCACCGTGCGCCGCGACGTCGATCGGCTGCGGGAGCTCGGCTACCCGATCGCCGCGATCAAGGGCCCGGACGGCGGCTACCGGCTCAGCGCGGGCACCGAGTTGCCGCCGCTGTTGTTCGACGACGAACAGGCTGTCGCTCTGACCATCGCCCTGCAGGTCGCCGCCACCTCCACCGGCGACGCCCTGGCCGAGGCGGCCGCGCGAGCGCTGACCACCATCCGGCAGGTCCTGCCGGCCCGGCTGCGGAACCGTGTCGAGGCCCTGCGGGTCACCGCGGTCGAGCGACCCGCGACCCGGCCCGCCGCACCCGTCGACGGTGACGTGCTCCTGGCCATCAGCGCCGCCGTCCGCGCCCGCGAGGTGCTGCGCTTCGACTACGGCGACGAGGACGCCGACCGGGCCCCGCGCCGGGCCGAGCCCCACCACGTCATCACCTGGGACGGCCGGTGGTACCTGATCGCCTGGGATCTCGACCGCGCCGACTGGCGTACTTTTCGAGCCGACCGCATGTCTTTGCGGACACCCAACGGTCCGCGCTTCACCCCCCGCGAGTTGCCCGGCGGTGACGTCGCGACCTACGTGATCGGGAAGTTCCGGGGTTCCGAAGATGGGAACTGGCCCTGCCAGGGCACCGTGATCCTCGACCTGCCCGCCGCCACCGTGGCCCTCTACACCCGTGACGGCATCATCGAGGAGGCCGGCCCCGGCCGCTGCCGGCTCACCCTCGAATCATGGTCATGGCCTGCCCTCGCCGCCGCCATCGCCCGCTACGACGCCGACATCGAGGTCGTCGGGCCCGCCGAACTGACCGACGCCTTCGGGCACCTCGCCCGCCGATTCGCCAGAACAGCGGCTAAGAGCTGAACGGCTCGACCGACAAGCCAGCGGCCGTCAGCCCGGCTCGGACTTTCGCGGCTAGATTCACCGCGCCCGAGGTGTCGCCGTGCACGCAGATCGAGGCCACCGGCGTCGGTACACGTTCGCCGTCCGGGGTTTCGACGACCTGCTCGACTGCCATGCGGACGGCCCGAGCCACCACCTCGTCCGGCTCGTGCAGCACGGCATCCGGCAGCGAGCGCGGCATGAGCGTCCCGTCCGCGCGGTAGCCCCGATCAGCGAAGCCCTCACCGATCACCGTCAGACCGGCCGAGGTCGCGAGCCGCGCCAGCACCGATCCCGGCTGGCACAGCACCGGCAGCTCCCGGTCATAGGCGACGACGGCGGCCACCACCGCATTGGCCTGGCCCTCGTCGACGGCGGCGGTGTTGTAGAGCGCGCCGTGCGGCTTCACGTAACGCACCCGCCCGCCGGCCACCCGGCAGAACCCCTCCAAGGCCCCGATCTGGTACAGAACGTCGTCGCGCAGCTCATCCAGGTCGTAGTCGATCCGCCGGCGCCCGAAACCGGCCAGGTCGCGATAGCCGACCTGCGCCCCGACGGCGACGGACCGCTCGACCGCCACCCCGCAGATCCGGTGCATCGTGGACGGATCGCCGGCGTGGAACCCGCACGCCACGTTGGCCGAGGTCACGATGCCGAGCAGGGCGTCGTCGTCGCCCAGCGACCAGCGGCCGAAGCCCTCGCCGAGGTCGGCGTTCAGATCAATGGAGCTCACGGAACCGCACCGTACTCCCCGGCCGCGCCTGCGCGAGCGGGGTCACGTCGTCCACCACCCCGACGACCGGGTAGCCGCCGGTGGTCGGGTGGTCGGCCAGGAAGATCAGCGGCTGCCCGTCCGCCGGCACCTGGATCGCCCCCAGCACGACCCCCTCGGACGCCATCTCACCGTGGCGAGCGCGAGTCAGCGGCGCGCCCTTCAGGCGGCACCCGACCCGGTTGCTCATCGGGGTGACCTCGTACGCGGTATCGAACAACTCCCGCCCCGAGAACCAGTCGTCCCGCGGGCCGAGCCACACGCCCAGCTCAAGCTGGCCCGAGATATCCGATTTGTCGGCCGCACCAAGAGGCGACTGCAGAAAACCGACGGCCAACGTCGTGCCGTTCACCAGCTTGGGCGGCCCCAACCCGGAAAGCGTGTCGGTCGAGCGACTGCCGAGCACCGGCTCGACGTCCAGCCCGCCGTCGACGGCCACATAGGACCGCACGCCGTGAATGGCCCGCCCCACGTCGAGCACCGAGCCGGCCGGCACCTCGATCACCTCGGCTTCGACCGGAACTTTGTCGAGCTTGACGACGGCCTGAGCACCGGCGACCGCCACCCGCGCCGGCTCATCGAAGCGCAGCGCGCACCCCAGCAGCGTCGTCTCGAGTGCGGCCGCCGACGGTGGGTTGCCGACCAGGGCGTTCGCCCGCCGCAGGGCCCGTTGATCGAGTGCTCCCGAGCGAGGCACGCCCAGATGGGCGTACCCGGGACGCCCTTGATCTTGGATCGTGGTCAGCGGGCCGGCCCGCACGACCGTGATCACGCCGGCACCAGGCGCACGCGCGTGCCCGGCCCGAGCAAGGCTGGTGGCTCCTCGCGTACGTCGAAAAGGGTCTTCGCAGTACGCCCGACCAGCCGCCAGCCACCGGGCGAAGCAGTGGGATAGATGCCGCAATACTCACCGGCCAGCCCGACCGAACCGGTCGGCACCCGCGGCCGGGGAGTGTCGAGCCGCGGCACTCCGAACTTTTCGCCAAGCCCCCGCATATAGGCGAAACCGGGCGCGAACCCGCAGAACGCGACGGTGAATTCCGTGCCCGCCAGAAGGTCGATCGCTTCCGGTCCCGACACGTTCCAGATCCGCGCGACGTCGGCCAGGTCCTCGCCGTCGAACACGGTCGGCACCTCGACCAACGGCCCCTGATCTCGGGAAATGGAGTCCGGCGGCGGCCACGTCACCAGCTCCTGGACAAGGCCGGGATCAACGCCATCGAGCAAGATCGTGTGCGCGCCGGGAACGATCTCCGCGACCTGCAGCTCACCGGCCTCGCGCCGCCGCCACAGCTCGCGCCGCCAGGCTTCGACCTGTTCACCGCCGCGACACTCGATCAGCAGGGCCGAGGCTCCGACGCGTCGTACTCTCATGAGCACCATCGTGCCAGTGAACGAATTCACTACCTACGGGTAACTTACGATACCGTAACCTGGAGCCGTGACGACCTCCGCCCCGTTCCGGATGAAACCGGCCGACCTCGGCAAGCCGAGGCTGCGTGGCCGGTTGCATCAGTACGCGTTCTTCGTCGCGCTGGTCTGCGGCATCGTGCTGTGCTCGATCGCCCTCAGCCGGCCGGGTATTGAGCCCTTTCTGAGCACGCTGATCTACAGCTTCACCGTGTGCGGGCTGTTCGGCATCAGCGCGCTCTACCACCGGCGGGTCTGGAGCGAACGCGGCTACCAGATCATGCGCCGGGCCGACCACTCGATGATCTTCATCTTCATCGCCGGCACGTACACCCCGTTCTGCATCGAGCTGCTGCCGGCGGGCAAGGCGACGTTGATGCTCAGCCTGATCTGGGGTGGCGCGCTCGGCGGGGTGGCGCTCAAGACAATCTGGCCGCACCTGCCCCGCTGGGCCGGGGCGCCGCTCTATCTGGCGCTGGGCTGGGGCGCGGTCGCCATCCTGCCCGAGGTGCTGCGCGTCGGCGGCGTCACCTGCCTGGTGCTGCTGGCCGTGGGTGGCGTCATCTACAGCGTGGGCGCGGTCTTCTACGCCCTGCGCCGCCCGAACCCGTGGCCCGAGGTCTTCGGCCACCACGAGTTCTTCCACGCCTGTACCCTGGTGGCGGCCATCTGCCACCACATCGCCATCTACTTCGCCCTGTACGCCGCTTAGGCGCTCACTCGCACGCCGGGGTTGTCATAGGCCGCGCGAGCCGCCTGCACGTCCTCGATATGGGTCTCGGCCCAGTTCTCGAGGGCGCCGACGAGCACGAGCAGGCTGCGCCCGAGTTCGGTGAGCTCGTAGTCGACCCGGGGCGGCACCTCGGCGTGCACCGTGCGGCCGATCAGCCCGTCCCGCTCGAGACCGCGCAGCGTCTGGGTGAGCATCTTGGGGCTCACCCCCTCGATCCGCCGGGACAGCGCCGTGTACCGCTGCGGGCCGTCGGCGAGCATCATGACGACGAGGACGCTCCAGGTGTCGCCGATCCGGTCGAGGATCTGCCGGCTGGGGCAGTTTTTCGCGTACGCACTGGCTTCCACCTCATTACTATCTCTCGGGTGAGTACTGCACTTCAAGGTGCCTTCTATCCATCGGGAAGTGATGTCTGACCTGCGGCGTTAGCCATCGTTGTCAGAACAACCTTCCAGGAGGACAGCATGACCATCGTCATCACGGGCGCCACCGGGCACCTCGGGCGGCTCACCATCCAGTCGCTGCTCGCCAAGGGCGTACCCGCGAGCGAGATCGTCGGTCTCGGCCGTCAGGTCGACAAGATCGCCGACCTCGGCGTCACGGTCAAGCAGGTCGCGTACGAGGATCCCGAGGCGCTGCGGGCCGCGTTCGAGGGCGCCGACAAGCTCCTGTTCATCTCGGGCAGCGAGGCCGGCAACCGCCTCGCCCAGCACCGCAACGTGGTCGACGCGGCCCAGGCGGCCAACGTGGGCCTGATCGTCTACACCAGCGCGCCCAAGGCCGACACGACCGACATGAAGCTGGCCGCCGAGCACAAGACCACCGAGCAGTGGATCAAGGACACCGGCCTGCCGTACGTCTTCCTGCGCAACAACTGGTACGTCGAGAACTACAGCGTCGAACAGGCCCTCGCGCACGGGCTGTTCGGCGCGGCCGGCGACGGCAAGATCAGCGGCTCCCCGCGGGCCGACTACGCCGAAGCCGCCGCGGCCGTGCTCACCACCGACGGTCACGAGGGCAAGGTGTACGAGCTGGGCGGTGAGGCGTTCACGCTGACCGAGCTCGCGGCCGAGATCGCCCGGCAGTCCGGAAAGCCGGTCACCTACACCGACCTCGGCGAGGAGAAGTTCCGCGAGATGCTGGTCGGCGTGGGCCTGCCCGAGGCCTTCGCGGCGATCCTGGCCGACGTCGACCGGGCCGCGTCGCAGGGTGCGCTCTTCGTCTCCCGCGAAGACCTGGAGAAGCTGCTCGGCCGCCCGGCCACGCCGCTCGCCACGTCGATCAAGGCCGAGCTGGCCGCCGTCCAGGGCTAAAACGGCGCGACGCCGGCAGCCGCCAGGGGGATGAGCGGCTTGCCGGCGTCACGAGTTCGGGTGGATCAGTAGCCCGGGGGCGGGGGCGGCGGGGCGTCGTCGCGGCGGGTCTCGCGGTACTCGCTGCGCACCTGCTGCTGCGGGTAGACACCGTCACCGGCAACCGGCGTGGCGGTCTGCCGCGTCACGACGGTGCGACGGCGGCTGTTCCAGAACCAGAGGGTGATGACGAGGCCGATCAGGCCGGCCGCCATCAAGATCCAGCCGATGATGTTGACATCGATCCCGCTGATGTCAGCGTTGACGGCGAACGCCAGGATGGCGCCCAACGCCAGCAGGAAGATGCTTCCGCCGATGCCCATCGCGGGCCTCCTTGATCCTCACCGTGGTCAATGCGTCTGAACCGGGTTTACCCACGCGCCCGAAAACTCAATCAGGCAAGCTGGGCACATGACCCCAAGGACGCTCGTTCTGCTGCGCCACGCCAAGGCCGAGAGGCCGGACGGACTCTCCGATTTCGACCGGAAACTCACCGAGACCGGCGAGACCGATGCCGACGCGGCAGGCGCCTGGCTGGCCGACGAGCGGCTGCATCCGGCCCTGGTGCTCTGTTCGTCGGCGGCCCGCACCCGCCAGACGTGGCAGGGCGTTTCGATCGCGCTGGCCCAGGCTCAGCCCGGCGGCGGCACACCCGAGGTCCGCTACGAGGACGGGCTCTACCACGGCGGTGTCACCGAGGTCTTCGATCTCGTACGCAAGGTGTCCGACACGGTCCGTACGGTGCTCGTGGTCGGCCACAACCCGTGGGTGTCCGAGGTGTCGCTGATGCTCATCCCGGACGACCAGTGGGACGGCGAAGAGGTGGTGCTCAAGACGGCCGGGCTCGCCGTCCACCGCTTCGACGGCCCGTGGTCGTCGTTCGAGCCGCGGTCGATGCGGCTGATCGAGCGGCACACGGCCCGCGGCTAGAGCGGAAAAGAAAAGCCGGCGGATGGGGGCATCCGCCGGCTTTTCTGTGGGGGGCTACGTCAGAAGACGTCCTCGGAAATGTCCATGATGTCCAGGGTCGCGCTCTCGATGATCCGGCGGTCGGAGCCGACCCGCGGCAGCACCTCGCGCACGAAGAACCGCGCGGCCGCCACCTTGCCCTCGTAGAAGTTCTTGTCGGCCGCCGAGACGTCGCCGCCCAGCGCCTTGAGGGCCACCTCGGCCTGACGCAGCAGCAGCCACGCGAGCACCACGTCGCCCAGGGCGAGCAGGATGCGCCGCGAGTTCAGGCCCACCTTGTAGAGCTCGCGGGTCTCCCCGCCCTGCACCGAGCCCAGCCAGCCCATGGTCGCGCCGAGGATCTGCTGCATCTCGCCGAGCGCCTTGCCCAGGCCGAGCCGCTCCAGCTTGAGCTGACCGTTGCCGGCCTCGCTCTCGACGAAGGCCTGCATCTCGGAGGCCAGCGTGGCCAGCGCGACGCCCTGATCCTTCACGATCTTGCGGAAGATCAGGTCGAGGCTCTGGATCGCGGTGGTGCCCTCGTACAGGGTGTCGATCTTGGCGTCCCGCACGTACTGCTCGAGCGGGTAGTCCTGCAGGAAGCCGGAGCCGCCGAACGTCTGCAGCGCCTCGTGACCCAGCAACTCGTACGCCCGCTCCGAGCCCACGCCTTTGACCAGCGGGAGCAGCAGGTCGTTGACCTTGCTGGCCTGCTTGGCGGCCTCGACGTCACCCGCCGCCTGCGCGATGGCGACCTTGTCCTGCCAGGTGGCCGTGTAGATCACCAGGGCGCGCAGGGCCTCCGAGTACGACTTCTGGAGCATCAGCGACCGGCGTACGTCGGGGTGGTGCGTGATCGTGACGCGCGGGGCGGCCTTGTCGTCGTTCTGCACGAGGTCGGCGCCCTGGACGCGGTTCTTGGCGTACTCCAGGGCGTTCAGGTAACCCGTGGACAGGGTGGCGATGGCCTTGGTGCCGACCATCATCCGGGCGTACTCGATGATCATGAACATCTGCCGGATGCCCTGGTGCTTCTCACCGAGCAGCCAGCCCTTGGCCGGGGTGCCGTGCTCGCCGAAGGTCAGCTCGCAGGTGTTCGAGACCTTGAGGCCCATCTTGTGCTCGACGTTGGTCGCGTAGACGCCGTTGCGCTCGCCCAGCTCGCCGGTCTCGGCGTCGAAGTGGTACTTCGGCACGATGAACAGCGACAGGCCCTTGGTGCCCGGGCCGCCGACGCCCTCGACGCCGACCGGGCGGGCCAGCACGTAGTGGATGATGTTGTCGGTCAGGTCGTGCTCACCCGAGGTGATGAAGCGCTTGACGCCCTCGATGTGCCACGAGCCGTCGGGCTGCGGGATCGCCCGGGCCCGGCCGGCGCCGACGTCCGAACCCGCGTCGGGTTCGGTCAGCACCATGGTGGAGCCCCACAGCTTCTCGACGAAGAGCTTGGCCCACTTCTTCTGCTCCTCGGTGCCCTCGGCGTCGACGACCGACGCGAACGAGGGGCCGGACGAGTACATCCAGACGGGGGCGTTGGCGCCGAGCACGTTCTCGGCCAGACCCCACCAGAAGGCGCGCGGGGCGAGCGTGCCGCCGAGGCTGCCGGGCAGATCGAGCCGCCAGAACTCGGAGGCCATCCACTGCTCGAACGACTTCTTGAACGACTCCGGCAGCGGAGCGGTGTGCGTGGCCGGGTCGAAGACCGGCGGGTTGCGGTCGGCCTCGACGTAGCTGGCGGCCAGATCCTCGGTGGCGAGGCGGTTGACCTCGGTCAGCACGTCGCGCGCGGTGTCGGCGTCGATCTCGTCGTAGGGCGCCTGGCCGAACGCCTGGTCAGCCCCGAAGACCTCGAACAGATTGAACTGGAGGTCCCGAAGGTTGCTCTTGTAGTGAGTCATGGTGCTTGGCCCCGCTCTCCGAACGCCGCCGGTTTTTCAGTTACCCGTCAGTAACAGCCACTGTATTACTGATCGGTAGGACCGGACAACCCGCGAGCAGTTTCGTGACCAACCACCCTCCGGTGGGGGTCGGTCCGTCGGTTCGAACATCAAACCCCTCCGATCGGGTGGCCAGCAGGATGTCCGTTCGGCTATTTAGGTACTCCCATGCGCACCTGTCGTATCGGTGCGCGGCGCGGCTCGTTGCTCCGGATAGACACGAAGCTTTTCTGCTTCGACGAGCCGCCAAGGGGGCGCGCCATGTTCGCCACGCTCAAGAGCCTCATTCCGGAGCCCCGCCAGGCGGATCAGCCACGCCACTACATCGGGCGTCACCGCCGTCCTGAACCCGTGCCCGTACCGGTCTCGCCGACCCCCAGCGAAGCCTCGGGCGACGCCGAAGCTCAGCCCGCCGCCTAACTTCCGGCGGCGCCCACTTCCCAGCTCGGCATCGGCACCGTCGCGCCGTCGTCCGGGCCGGCGTACTCCAGCAGCACCAGCGCGATGTCGTCCTCCAGGCGGCCGTGGACCCAGTCCACCAGGGCCGTCTCGAGGGAGGCGAGACCGTCGCCGACCGTGCCGTGGCCGAGCAGCCGCCACGCCCGGTCGGCGGTCGGGAAGAACTCGCCGTCGCGCCGCGCCTCACCCAGACCGTCGGTGAACAGCAGCAGCCGGTCGCCGGGTTCGAGCCGCTCGACGCGGGGCTTGACCTCGGGCATGAAACCGAGCGGCGGCGCCGGCGACGGGGGCTCGAGCGGGATGACCTTGCCCCGCCGCAGCAGCAGCGGCGCCGGATGTCCACAGTTGACGATCGTCAGCGTGCCGCCTCGCTCTTCGACCAGGGCGGCGGTGACGAAATCCTCGTCGCCGACGCTGCGGGCTACGGCCCGGTCGAGGTCGGTCACCATCGACTTGAGGTCGGCCCGCTCGTACGCCACATGCCGGTACGAGCCGAGGACGATGCTGGCCAGTCGCACCGCGTCCAGACCCTTGCCCCGGACGTCGCCGATGATGATCCGCACGCCGTACGGGGTGTCGAGCGCCTCGTAGAGGTCGCCCCCGATGTCGGCCGCGGCCGTCGCCGAGATGTAGCGCCCAGCGACCGCGAGCGCGCCCACCTGCGGGCCGAGCGGCCGCAGCACCGCCTGCTGAGCCACCGCGGCCAGCCGCTGCAACTCGGCGATCTTGTCGGCCTGGCGTTCCCGCAGCATGGCCACCGCGATGGCGATGCCGGTGGCGAGCAGGATGCCGACGATATTCACCCCGCCGGAAACGGTCAGCGGCCCGGCCATGCCCACGAAGACCATGCCCACGATCGCGGCTAGCACCCCGGCGGCCAGCACGGCCGGCCAGAACGCGAAGACGGCGGCCAGGAACGGGACGGCCGCCAGCAGGCCCACGAAGTCGGCTTTTCTGCCGTCGGAGAGTTCCACGGCGGACACGATTGCGAGCAGCACAACAGCCGCGCCGAGTCCGGCGCGGGATCCAGGGCTCAGCGGGCGTCGGCCCGGCGGCAGGTCAGGCATGGCTACGCGACACAGCATGCACGATCGAGGCGACCGACCGCACTAACTTGACCCCTAGTCTGAGCGGGTTCTGACCGGGCGGCCGAACGGGACGGTCGGGCAGTGACAGGATGTCCGCGTGACAAGCGATCTGCGTGACCAATTGCGGGCCGCGTTCCGCTGGACCGATCCCGGCGACGGAAGCGGCTATCTGGTGAGCGATCGCTCCGGTTGGTGGCGCGACCCGGCGATTCTGGCCGGGCTCGGCGACGGGCTGGCCGAATTGTTCCGCGCCGATCGGCCCACGGTCGTCGTCTCACCCGAGGTCACCGGTTTTCTGGTCGGCCCCCTGGTCGCCCGGGCGCTCGGGGTGGGCTTCGTCGAGGCCTATCGGGCCGGGGCGCGGCGCCCGATCGCGGAACCCATGATCTGGGCCGAGGTGCCCGCCGACCATCGCGGCGAGAACCAGCATTTGGGCGTACGGCGGGAGCTGGTGAAGGCCGGCGATCGGGTGCTCATTGTTGACGACTGGGCAGCCACCGGCGCTCAGGCCCGGGCTCTGCGCACACTCTTCGCCGACCGGTACGTGGGCACCGCGGTGATCGTCGACGAGTGCCCGCCCGAGGTGGCCCGTGAGCTCACCCTGCGCGGGCTGCTCACGGGCGACGACATCGAGCCCTAAGGCTTCGGGTAGTCCTTCAGCGCGCCGCGGGTCGGCAGCCAGCCGGTGGCCGAGTATTCGGCGACGCCCCTCAACACGTACGGGTCCTGCGAGATCAACTCTTGGGCGCGCGCCTCGTCGTCGACGTTGAGCAGCACGACGCCGCCGTTGGCCGGAATCTGACGGCCGGCCGTGACGACGAGGTTGCGAGCCTCGAGTTCGTCCAGATAGGCCAGATGCGCGTCCCGCACCTCGTCGACCTGCTCGATCGGCACGAGGTACTTCGAAATCATCAGATACACGACTGCAATCGTACGATCGACCTCGTGAACAACCTTGGGCGATACGGCATCTGGGTCTCTCATCACGCCTGGCCGCAGGAACCGAATGTGATCGCGGCCGCGGCCCAGGAACTCGAGGCACTGGGCTACGGCTCGGTCTGGATCGGCGGCAGCCCGCCCAACGACCTCGAACTGCCCGAGGCCATCCTCGCCGCCACCACGAACCTGGTCGTGGGCACCAGCGTGGTCGACATCTGGCACAGCCACGGCGAGACCCTGGCCGCCGCCCACGTGACGCTGAGCGACCAGTTCCCCGGGCGGTTCTATCTGGGTGTGGGCTCCGGGCACGCGCCGACCGCGGCCGCCGTCGGGCAGAGCTACGTGAAGCCGTTGACGCGACTGCGAGACTTCCTCACCGAGAAGCTGCACCGGGTGCCGCCGGCCGAGCGGATGATCGCCGCCCTGGGCCCGAAGGCGCTGGCCACGGCACGCGAGATGACGGCCGGCGCGCTGCCGTACCTGATGCCGCCCGAACACACCGCCGAGGCGCGTTCGATCCTCGGGACAGATCGGCTGCTGGCCCCCGAACAGAAGGTTTTCCTGGGCACCGATCCGGAGCAGGCCCGCGCGGTCGGCCGGCGGGTGCTGAAGACGTATCTGTCGTTGCCGAACTACACCAACCCATGGCGCCGGTTCGGCTTCACCGACGACGACCTGGCCGGCGAGGGCAGCGACCGGCTGGTCGACTGGGCCGTGGCCTGGGGCGACGCGGCCACGGTACGCAGGCGGGTCGACGCCCATCTCGAGTCCGGCGCCGACCACGTCGCCGTGCAGGTCTTGTCGGCTGACCCGAGCCGGCACCTGCCCCGCGCGGAGTGGCGAGCGGTCGCCGAGGCGCTATTTACGCCGCTTGGCGATGACGAGAGAGATCGCCGCGACGATTCCGGTCACGCCCAGAAAGCAGCTGAACAAAATGAGCAGTTGCCACGGCTTGATCGCTCCCATGGCGGCACAGCCTAGGGGATCGGCGACTTCGGCCGGATTTCGCCTCATGTCCGGCGGTCGGCGGCCGAGCGGTCGGCCGTGCGGACGATGACGGGGCGCGCCCGGCCAAGGTTACCTTTTGGGAGTGTTTCTGCAGATCATCGCGCGTCCGGACCCCCGCCTTACCGCCGAAGCCCTGCGCCACGGACTACGCCGGCCGGTGCTGCTCGCCCGCCTCGCCGGCTGGGCGCTGCTCGGCCTGGCCCTGCTGCTCCAACTGCACGGCGACGGCCTCAACTTCACCATGCTGGTCGCGGGCGTCGCCCTGGCCGTCGTAGTCCCGATGTTCCTGCTGAACGGCGGCGTACGCCGCGCCCTCCGCGACGCCAGCCCGACCACAGTCGAGATCAGCAACGACGGGGTGGCCTGCTCATCGGTCGAGAGCCGGCACGCGTACGCATGGAACGCTTTCACCAACCTCGACCACCTGCCCGGCCAAATCGTGCTCGGCCTGGGCGCCGGCCGTTTCGTCCAGATCCCGACGCGCGGCCTGACCGCCGAGCAGATCCACCAGGTGCTGACCACCGCCACCGCACACGGCGTCCCCGGCCGGCGCTCCAAATAGGCCGGTAATCAGGTTTAGACACGATGGCATAACCCGAACGAAGTCCTTGGCGGAGCGCTGCTCAGAAATCCACCTAGAGTGGACATATGACCCAGAACGCTACTCTCCCCCGATCCCGGCGGCCGCTGCTGGCCGCCGCCGTGGTGATGACCGCGGCGACCAGCCTCGTCGCGGTCGCCCAGCCGGCGATGGCCACGTCGCACCGGCCCTGCACGGTCGTCAAGCACAGCAGCACCGACGGTGTCGCCAAGCAGGGCACGGCCACCGCCACCCTCGGCGCCGACGGCCTCAAGGTCACGACGGCCCCCGGCAAGAACGACGACAAGGTGTCGTGGCGCGACAACTTCCGGCCGGTGGCCGCCAACACTGTCAACGAGCTTTCGTACGAGACGGTGAAGCTGGACGAGGCCGGCGAGGGCGTCAACGACGCGGCACTGCCCGCCTACCACATCTTCGTGAAGACGCCGGCCGGCGAAGGCAGCCTGGTCTTCGAGCCGTACTGGTACCTCGGCCAGGTCGGCCTGCCCGGCAACCCGCAGCGTGGCCTGCGCACCGAGTGGAACGTGCTGCAGGGCAAGCTGTGGACCCCGTCGACCACGATCAACGGCCTCACGAAGACCGCCGGCGGCCCGCCCGAGAAGACGTTCGCCCAGGTCGTGGCGGACAACCCGAAGATGACGGTGACCGGCATCGGCTTCGGCCTCGGCACCTACAACCCCGGCACCACGGCGATCATCGACGACCAGCGCTTCGCCACGAAGACGTCGTGCACCGACCACCAGTGGTCGACCGGCTTCCGCAACGGCATCTGGTGGCCGGGCTGGCTGCGCTGACTTTCGCTTTTTCCCCGTACGTCGTTCATCGGGCCGAGCCCTGCCGGGGCTCGGCCCGCACGTCTTTCAACGCGCCGGCGTCAGCTCAGCTCGTGGGCCAGAGCCGGAAGTTCTGCGCCGACCGGCTCGGGGTCGGGCCGCGTTGGCCCTGGTAGCGGCTGCCGTAGACGGCCGAGCCGTAAGGGTGCTCGGCCGGGCTCGAGAGGCGGAAGATGCACAGCTGGCCGATCTTCATACCCGGCCACAGCTTGATCGGCAGATTGGCCACGTTGGACAGCTCGAGCGTGACGTGGCCGGAGAAGCCCGGGTCGATGAAGCCGGCGGTGGAGTGCGTCAGCAGGCCCAGACGGCCGAGGCTGCTCTTACCCTCGAGGCGGCCGGCGAGCTGATCGCCCAGCGTGATGACTTCGAGCGTCGAGGCCAGCACGAATTCGCCCGGGTGCAGGACGAACGGCTCGCCGTCGGAGACCTCGACCAGGGCGGTCAGGTCGTCCTGCTGCTCGGCCGGGTCGATGTGGGTGTAGAGGTGGTTGTTGAACACCCGGAAGAAGCGGTCGAGCCGCACGTCGATGCTGGACGGTTGCAGCAGTTCCGGCTCGAACGGCGCCAGCGCGAGGTCGCCCGCCTTGATCTCGGAGACCAGGTCACGGTCGGAGAGCAGCATCGCCACACCATACCGACCGGCGCCCGGCCGATTTTGCCGCACACCCGTCACCCGATCGGCGCGTTCATGGGCGTGTCGAACGTATGTTCGATAGAATCACCTCATGGCTTCCTGGTCCGATTTCGCCGCCTCCGATCCTGCGCTCGCCGCGGGCATCCGAGCGCTCCTGCAGCAGTACGGTCCCGGCCTGGCCTACCTGGCCACGGTCCGCCCCGACGGCGCCCCACGCCTGCATCCGGTCTCCCCCGTGATCACCGACCAGGGCCTCTACTGCTTCCTCATCCCGTCCCCCAAACGCCGCGACCTCGAACGCGACGGCCGCTACGCCCTGCACTCCTATCCCCCGGAGGAAAACGACGACGAGGCCATCCTCACCGGCCGAGCCACCCCCGTCCACGACCCGCGAGTCATCGCCCGCCTGGCCGCCGACCTGCACGCCTCCCCCCACGTCGCCTGGCGCCTGTTCGAACTCTCCATCGAATCCGCGCTCCTACGCACCCACGGCCCCGCCGGCGCCCTCCCCCTGGCCGCCGGCCCCATGGTGACCCCACTGACCCGCTCCTGGCGCGCAGAGTTACCCCGCCCCCTGGCCGCCGTGAGCTGACCCGACGGCCCAGTCGCGCCACCACCCCCCGAGATCGGGTACAGTGAGGCCGCCGCGGGTGTAGTTCAATGGCAGAACATCAGCTTCCCAAGCTGACAGTGCGGGTTCGATTCCCGTCACCCGCTCGTCGGTGAGAGGCCCGTGTTCGCGGAAAGCGCGAACCGGGCCTCCTCGCATTCTCACCTGGGGGCCGAGCCCCCAGACCCCACGGTGCGGTGGGCGCGGTCGGCGCGTCGGCGTCGGGGATCGTTTGGGTTTCACGGCTCGGCTGCGCCATTGCGGATGGCGGTGGCTGGGGCCGTTAGCTCGGCTGCGCCGTCGCTGGTTGCGGTGGGTGGGTGGAGGCCGGCTCGGCTGCGCCATCGTGGGTTGCAGTGGAGCGGTGAAGGCCGGCTCGGCTGCGCCATCGTGGGTTGCTGTGAAGGGGTGAGGGCCGGCTCGGCTGCGCCATCGTGGGCAGCAGACCGAGTGGGTACGGCCGACTTCTGCTGTGTTGCCGCAAGGAACAGTCCGTGGGCGACGTTCTCAAATTTGTTTCGCGGTTACGGGAAGTGGACTTGGGGCTACGCCGGCCTTGAGTGCGTCACCGCGGGGGCGACCGAAGTGGGCTCGACTTCGCTACGCCACCGCAGGGAGCGGGCAACGGGTGATGCTCGACTTCGGCGGCGCCGACCCGCTGACCGGGCTTGGCAACCGGGCCATGCTGCGCGAACGGCTCAGCGACGCGCTGGTCCGGCGGCTCGCTCTTGGTGGTTAACGCGGCGCGTTTGCGCTTGGGGGGTGTGGGGGTGCTTGAGACTGGAATTAGCGGCGGCCGGGGTGGTGGTGTCGCGATCGTGACATTGGAGGGTGAGCTGAGGTTTGGTCACGCTAATAAAGTGCGTCTGAGTTTTCCCTCGGCGTTGGGGACCGCCGGTCGTTGAACTGGGCACCATCGGAGTGGAGTCGTTTAGCGGTGTACCAAAGGGATATTTACGACGAGCGTTACCTGGGGTCGGGCTATGACGAGCGGTCGGCGATCCGGGTGCTCACGGCTGAGTCCGTTGCCTTGCGAGAAGCGGTTGGGCGCGCCCTTGAATCGCTTTCGGAGCGGAACGTTCTTTCGGTGCTCGATTTCGCTTACGGCACGGGGCGGGTCACCAACGAGTTCGCGCTCGCCTATCCCACCGGCCCGGTCGAAGGGTGCCACGATCTGCGGGTCGTCGCGTATGACGTCTCGGCCGTAGGGCTGAAAAAGGCCGCCACGGCGCTCGTCAAGCTGCACGGCTTCGACGTGGACGCCCCCTTCACCTTCGAACCGGACGCGGCGGAGGTCTACGTCGCCGGCTCTGTCGCGCGGCTTACCAAAGGCGTCACCGTCACCGTGGTCTTCGTTCACGGCAGTGAGGATGCTTCGCCTGACGTCGTGCGGAAAGTTCTCACCGCAGCCAACGACGACGAATCGTTTGCCGTGACCACCTCGTGGTACAGCGGCATCGCTCACATCCCGACCGCGGCCCGTCGGGAGGAGTTCTTCCGCATGCTCGGCGAAGTCACCGATGCGCGAGGCGAACTGCTGGTGGCTCCCTCTGTCTCGGGTGATCTGGTTGAGCTTCAGGCCCAATGGCTGGAACGGTTGAAGACAGGCGACGTCGGCGACCACCCGATCGAGCAGGCCGGCGACGTGATTTACGAGACCGAGCTGGGGCAACGGAACTTCTACCACGTGTTCGGTCCGGATCTCTTCGATCTTCTGCAGGCCACGTGCAGCCCCGGCCAGCGATGCTGGCTCGAGGCCATCCGCATGCCGGACGAAGAGTTCTCCTCCCGAGCGGCGGAGGCCGACAACTTTCGCCGGGTACGAGACTTCAATGCCCGGCTTGGTCGTCAGCCATGGCAGCCGGAGGACTATCGCCAGGTGCACACGGCGCTGGCGGTTCGGAGTGGACATCCGGGCGACGCTGAGCGGGAACCGGAGAACTGAGCGGCGCGGGCGGGGCCGGCAGAGGCCGCAAGGACACTATTGACGTGGCCAGGATCTGATCCTGATGAACCTCCACCCGGAACAGGCATTCGAAGTTGCCGAGGCCGACGCAACGTTTCTGGAAGTCCGGGTCGAGCGGAAGACGAGCCGCCGCCCACGTGCCGTAGCCGTATACGCCAGCCATGACGACCAAGGTGCGGTCCGGCGCAAACGGGTTCTGCCCCCTGATCAACAATCCGTAATCGGCGCGAAGCCCGCGGCCGTCCACCACGCCGTTCGGATCGACGAGACCGGACCAGCCGGGGCCGGCGTCGGCCAAGGCGCTGCCCTGCATCCCGTCCCACTCCGCGCCATACGTCTCGCCGGTGTCTCGGTCGACAATGGTCATGGCATCCACGTCGACCCGGAACCCGCTCCCAATTCTTTCGAAGACCCTCGACGTCAGGCTGTTCACCTCGTCCAGACCCAGAAGGATGAGGTTCTCCAACTGCTGGCCGTCGGAGACGTGCGAGGCGTACACGATCTTGAATGAGGAACCGAGCCGGCCGAGGGTGGTGGCCAGTTCATGAACCGCATGGCTGTCACCGGCACCGACGAAGCCGGACGGTTCCAGGTGGTTCAGCCGCGAGAACGTGCCGATGAACAGGTACGTCCGGCCGCGCAGCATCTTCCGGCCCCAGAACGCGCGCCCGCGCCACGAGCGGATGTAGCCGAGCAGGCCTCGAGCACAGACACCGGCGACGAACACGATGACGGCCGCGACGATGTTGATCAGAAGATCCTGGAAGCTGTCCATCGCGTCACCCCTGCACGAAAAGTAATTGCAAGGTAACCAGAAGTGCCTTCCAGTTTTCTCCGGCGACTCTTCCTGGGACGCACGGCTAGGCGCCGCGGGCGGAGCCGATGATCACGATGGTCAGGTTGGGCCAGCCGTTGCGGGGCTCGGTTGGCGGGGGTGGGCGCATCATGGTCAGGCGGACTTCGCGGGGCCACCAGCGGGTTGGTTCGCGCCAGGTGCATTCGAGGGTTCGGGCCTCGGGATTGTCGGCGCAGTTGCCGACCTCGGGCCAGTGGTCGAGTTGGGTGGCGACCAGCTTTCGGGACTGCAGCCACGGCGAGTTCGGCGGCAGCGCGTACGTGCGGACGGTGGCCGGGCCGCGGTCGTTGCGCAGGGCCAGGGCGACCAGGGTGGCTCGGTTGTCGACCACCGTCTCGTACTGCTCGCCCTCGGGAAGCTGGGTGGTCGCGCCGCCCGGCGGGAGCACCGGGTGGGCTGTGCCGGCGGCGTTCCACCGTACGAAGGCAAGCGCACCCAGGGTGACGGCGGCGACCAGCAGAAGTCCCGCCAAGGCGGCGCCCAGACGCCGTCGACCGATCCGCACGAACCGGAGTGTAGGGAACCCGCACCACTGGTACAGGCATGGACCACACGCCGTGGCGGCGGGGATAGCGTCGGGGCATGAGGGCGCGACGCGGTGAGCCTGAGGTGGGGGAACGGATCCGGGCCCGGCGGC
The DNA here is from genome assembly GCF_026626335.1 of Paractinoplanes pyxinae. Taxonomy (GTDB): domain Bacteria; phylum Actinomycetota; class Actinomycetes; order Mycobacteriales; family Micromonosporaceae; genus Actinoplanes; species Actinoplanes pyxinae. The sequence continues at coordinate 107,007 of NZ_JAPNTZ010000017.1, forward strand.
TGCTGCGGGGGTGGAGTGTCCGGTATGCGGCCAGCCGGGCCGGGATTTCGCACGCCACCTGGAGCCGGATCGAACGGGGGCTGCAGGCGGCCGACAACCGGTTCATGCTGGCGGACATCGCGGGTGCGTTGGAGTGCGCGCCGGCCGATCTGACCGAGACCGGGATGCCGGCGCACGAACCTCAGGTGAATGTGCTGGGGCTGCGGCGGGCGTTGATCGACATTGATCTCGGGGAACCACCCGCCGGTGGGGCGCCGACGATCGCTGAGCTGGGACGCAGCGTCGCGCTGGCCGACGCGTTGCATCAACGGTGTGACTATGCCGGTGCGGCGCGGCTGCTTCCTGGGCTGCTGCGTGACCTGCACACCGAGACGGCCGGGCCCGATCACGTTGAGGCATTGCGGCTGTTGTGCGACGCGACATCCATCGCCGCTTCGGTGCTGCGCAGCCTCGGACATCCGGCCGACGCGTGGTTGAGCGCGGAACGCTGCCGGGACGCGGCCGAGGCCGTGGGTGACCCGGTGTTGCGAGGGCATGCCGCGTACGCGATGGCCCGAGCCGCCATAGCCTGCGGGTCGCCGCAACGGGGACAGACGCTGGCCGAACGAGCCGTGGATGATCTCGGTCCCCACCTGGGCCGGGCCGGCGGGCCGGAGGTGCTGGGCTCGCTGTACCTGGTCGCAGCCCTGGCCGGCCGGTGCCGCCGGCGCCTCGACGACAGCCGGGACTGGCTGACCGAGGCCGCGAGCCTGGCCCGCCGCACCGGTGAGACCAACACGATGGGCATGTTCTTCGGTCCCACCAACGTGGACATCTGGCGCATGAGCATCGAGGTCGACGACGGCGACCCGGTCCGCGTGGTCGAGATCGCCCGGCGCACCGACCCCGCGGCGATCGAGGCCGGCGTACGCCAGGTCTTTTACTACGCCGACACGGCCCGCGCCCTGACCCGCCTCGGTGGCCGCGACCGCGAGGCCATCCGCTTCCTGCTCACCGCGGAACGGATCGCACCCCAACACGTACGCACGTCGGACGAACTCACCGAAACCGTCAAGCTGCTGCTGGACCGCTCCCGCCGCCAAGCCGGCGGCACCGAACTACGCGCCCTCTCCGAACGGATGCTCCTCAGCCGATCTGGATGAAGACGTTGTCTATTTCGCCGGCGAACTGGTCGTTGGATTTGCTGGTGCCCTTGCCGCCGACGCGCAGTGGTTCGGCGTTGGCGATCGAGAGAGAGGCGGGTACGGGGACCGTCGCGGCGGGGACGTCGTCGATGGTCAGGGTCAGTTTGTCGCCGGCCCGGACGCATTCCAGTTTGTGCCAGCGGCCGTCGGCCACGTTGGTGGCGGGCTCGGCCCGATAGATGGCGCCATCCCCGGCCAGTACGCAGCTCGGGTGGCCCTGGCGGTGGTCGACCTGCAGCTTGTACTGGCTGATCCGGCCGACCGAGTAGCCCTTCTGCACGACGTTGGCGCCGTCGGAGAGGTCGGCCGCGGTCATGCGGACCGCCGCCCCGTACCGCAGGCGTTTTGTTCCGGGGTTGAGGGTGTCGTCGCGGTCGCCTTCGAGGATCGCCCGGGGGCAGTCCCGTTCGCGGGCCAGGCGGCAGCGGTCGGGGTAGGCAAGGGCAAGACCCGACCCTTGCCGTACGAGTTTCAGCGCGCCACCGTTCTGTCCGAGTGGCCGCAGCTCGTGGCCCCCGAGGTGGTCGGTGATCGGACGGCCGACGCCCCCGTCGAAGGTGTACCGCACCGTCACCGGACCGGCGGCGATCTTGACGCGGCCCGGCGGCGTGGGGGTCGTCGTGGCGTCCGGTTCCTGAATGGGCAGCAGGCCGGCCAGCGCCCCGGCGACGCGCTGGACCGGATCCGCCGGTGAGGCGGCCGGCCGCCCGACCGCGAAGGCCGGCGGCGACGAGGGTCGCTGCGCGTGAACGGCCAGGCCGATGAGAACCGATGCCCCGACCGAAGCCACGAACCAACGTTTGCGAGACATACAACTATTGTCCGAAATGGTGGACGGGCTATGTCAGTCGGCCCGCCGGACCGTCTGGAAACAACCCGCAGGCGGTCGCCCGACCACCCGAGAAAGAATCAGCCGACCGACCGGGGCTGGACGGCGGTCGCCGGCAGCACCGGGTGGGCCGGCTCGCCCACCACCGCGTGGATCACGTCGTCCAGGGTGATCACGCCCAGTGGCCGCCGTCCGTCGCTGACCAGCACGATGTGCAGCCGGTCGCGCCGCATCACCAGCAACAGGTCGGCCAGCGACCGGTCCGGGGCCACCACGGCCAGGGGCCGGATGATCTCGGGCGGGATCGGCTGGGAGCGGCGCTCCGCGGAGTACCCGAGAATGTCTTTGACGTGCACGAACCCGAGCACCCGCCGCGTCTCGCGCTGCACGACCGGGAAGCGGGACCGGCCCGTCCGGGTCGCCACCGCCTCGATCGTCGCCGGTGACACGTCGTCCGCGACCGTGGTGACGCTCGACCAGGGCCGAAGCGTGTCCCGGGCCGTACGCCCGTGCAGTTCGAGCGCCGCGTGGATGCGCGCGTACTGTTCCGTCCCCAGCAGCCCTTCGCTGCGGGCCTGGGTCACCATGCCCGCCAGCTCCTCGGCCGTGAAGACGGTCTTCACCGAGTCGGTGGCCTCGATCGACCAGATCTTCAGCACCACCCGGGCCGCCCAGCGCATCGCGTTGAGCAGCGGCTTCGTCGCCGTGCAGAAGGCCAGCATGAACGGGCCGAGCAGGAGCGCCGCCCTTTCCGGCCCGGCCAGCGTGATGTTCTTGGGCACCATCTCGCCGATGACCGTGTGCAGGAAGACGACGATGCTCAGGGCCAGCACGAACGCCACCGGATGGACCGCGTTCTCGGGCAGGCCGAGCGCGTGGAAAGGCCCCTCGAGCAGGTGGGCCAGCGCCGGTTCGGCCAGGGCGCCCAGACCCAGCGAGCAGACGGTGATGCCGAGCTGAGCGCCCGCGATCATCAGCGGGATCTGGCTCATGGCCGACAGCGCCCACCGGGCCCGTTTGCTGCTCGCAGCGAGCGGTTCCAGCGCCGTACGCCGGGACGCGATCAGCGCGAACTCGCCCCCCACGAACAACCCGTTGCCGACCAGCAGCAGGACCGTGACCAGCAGCTCAGTCATCGTCCGGCTCCAGCGAAGACGGGGCGACCACGCGCACTTGTTCGATGCGGTGCCGGTCGACGGCTGTGACGGTGAACTTCCACCCCTCGGTCTCGTACGACTCGCCGACCGCCGGGATGTGCCCCATCCGGGCCAGCAGGAAGCCGGCCAGCGTCTCGTACGGGCCCTCGGGCAGCACGAAGCCGGTCTGCTCGGCGAGTTCGTCCTCCCGCAGCAACCCGTCGACCAGCCCGTCGGGCGCCGTGAGCTCCTGAGTCAGTGTGTGGGCGGGCTCGACGTCGTACTCGTCGGCGATCTCACCGACCAGTTCCTCGATCAGGTCTTCGGCGGTGACGACGCCGTCGGTGCCGCCGTACTCGTCGACCACGATGGCCAGGTCGGCGTCGGCCTCGCGCAACGCCGCCAGCACCTTGTCCAGGGCCAGGCTCTCGGGCACGTACACGGGCTCCCGCGCGATCGTCGACACCTGGGTCGTGGCCCGGCGTTCGGGCGGCACGCCCAGCGCGTCGGGCACGCCGACCACGCCGATGACCAGGTCGATCGTGTTCTCGTAGACGGGGAAGCGGGTGTGCCCGGTCTCGCGGGCGACCGAGATCAGCTCGGCCACGCTGGCGGTCGTCTTGAGCCCGACCACGTCGACGCGTGGGGTCATCGCCTTGGCGGCGCGCTTCTCGCCGAAGCGGATCGTGCGCCGCAGCAGGGTGGCCGTCTCGGCTGGCAGCGCGCCGGCCCGGGCGCTGATCGCGGCCAGCAGACCCAACTCTTCCGGCGAGCGGGCGCTGGCCAGCTCTTCCTGCGGTTCGATGCCGATGCGGCGGACCAGCCAGTTGGCCGACCCGTTGAGGCCGCCGATGACCCATTTGAAGGCTTTCGAGAACGTACGCAGGGGAGCCGCGGTCAGCAGCGCGGCCCGCATCGGCCGGGCCAGGGCCGCGTTCTTGGGCACCAGCTCGCCGAAGAGCATCGAGAGCAGGGTGGCCACGACCAGCGCGATGGCGTGGGTGATGCCGTCGGTGGCGTCCCCGGCGATCGGCTCGACCAGCGGCTCGAAAAGCTTGGAGAGCGCGGGCTCGGCCAGGTAGCCGGTGAGCAGCGCGGTCAGCGTGATGCCGAGCTGGGTGCCGGAGAGCTGGAACGACAGCTCGTGCAGGGCGTGCTCGACCGTACGGGCGCGGCGCTCGCCTGTCCGCGCGCGAGAGGCAATCTCGGCCCGGTCGACGGTGACGAGCCCGAACTCGGCGGCCACGAAGAACGCGTTGCCCGCCGTGAGCAGCGCGAACGCCGCCAACGGGAGCACCGCGGTCAGGAACAGGCCGTCCATGATCGGTTCACCTCGGTCTCATTGTGCCGGAACCGGGCGAGTCCGGCGTGCCCACCCGAGGTGAGGATTGGCACGCCGGAAATCTGGATACCGTCAGGGTATGAACCTGGTCGAAGAGTTCACGCTGCTCGCGTACGCCGACGACGGCACGCCGCTGACCGACGGCACCCACCTCGACCACGGCCTCGGCGGCGGGCTGCTGCTCGAGCTGGCGCTGGCCGGCCGGGTCGACGTCGTCGACAAGAAGGTGGTCGCGCTCGACATCAGTCCGACCGGCGACCCGCTGGTGGACGGCGCGCTGATGCGCATCGTCGGCGACGACAAGCCCCGCAAGCCTGGGCACTGGGTGTCGAAGTTCGCCAAGGACACCCGGCCGCAGGTGCTCGACCGGCTCGTGGCCGAGGGCATCCTGCGTACGGAGAAGGACAAGGTTCTCTGGGTCTTCCCGCGCACGAAGTATCCGGCTGCTCACGGTGTCGAACCCGTGCAAGAGACGGCGGCCCGGGAGCGGATGCGGCACGCCGTCCTGGGCACCGGCGAGGTCGATCCGCGTACGGCCGCGCTTTGTGCCCTGGTCCTGGCCACCGACCTCGACGGCAAGGTCTTCGCCGGCCTCGACCGCAAGGTCGTCAAGGCGCGGCTCCGCGAGATCAGCGAGGGCGCCTGGGCGGCCGAGGCCGTCAAGAAGGCGATCGACGAGATCCAGGCGGCCGTGATGGTCGCGATCGTCGCCTCGACCACCGCGGCCACCGCCGGCACGACGTCCTGAGGCCCTAGACCTCTTGCTTCATGGAGCGCAGGAGGACCGTCGCGACGTCCACGACCTCGACGTTCTCCTGCTCGCCCTTCCCGGTGACCCCGTCGCCGATCATGGTGTAGCAGAACGGGCAGCCCACCGCGATCGTCTTCGCGCCGGTGGCCAGGGCCTCTTCCGTACGCTCGACGTTGATCCGCTTGCCGATCTTCTCTTCCATCCACATGCGCGCGCCGCCGGCGCCGCAGCAGAACGACCGCTCGGAGTTGCGCGGCATCTCGACCAGGTTGGCCGTCGCCGAGCCCAGGACCTCGCGCGGGGCGTCGAAGACCCGGTTGTGCCGGCCCAGGTAGCACGGGTCGTGATAGGTGACGTCGCCCTCGATCGGCTGGACCGGGGTGAGCTTGCCGGTCGAGACCAGGTGCTGAAGCAGCTGGGTATGGTGCACGACCTCGACCTTGAGCCCCAGCTGCTCGTACTCGTTGCCGAGGGTGTTGAAGCAGTGCGGGCAGGTGGCCACGATCCGCTTGACGTTGGCTTCCTTCAGCGTCTCGACGTTCTGCTGGGCCAGCATCTGGAAGACGAACTCGTTGCCGATGCGCCGCGCCGGGTCGCCGGTGCAGGTCTCGCCCTCGCCCAGGATCGCGTAGTTGACGCCGGCCTCGTGCAGCAGCTTGGCCACGGCGCGGGTGGTCTTCTTGGCCCGGTCTTCGAAGGCGCCGGCGCAGCCGACCCAGAACAGGTAGTCGAAGTCCTCGACCTCGCCGACCCGCGGCACCTCGAAGTCCAGGCCCTTGGTCCAGTCCTCGCGGGTGTTCTGCGGCGCGCCCCACGGGTTGCCCTTGTTCTCGAGGTTGCGCAGCATCACGCCCGCCTCGCTGGGGAACGAAGACTCGATCAGCACCTGGTAGCGGCGCATGTCGACGATGTGGTCGACGTGCTCGATGTCGACCGGGCACTGCTCGACGCAGGCGCCGCAGGTGGTGCACGACCACAGCACGTCCGGGTCGATGACGCCCTGCTCCTCGGCCGTGCCGATCAGCGGCCGGTTGCCCTCGGCCAGCGCCAGCACGTCCATGTGGGCCAGCTGGGCCTCGGTCGCCTTCTCTTCGCCGGTCAGATCTTTGCCGCCGCCGCCGAGCAGGTAAGGAGCTTTCGCGTACGCGTGATCGCGCAGGCTGAGAACCAGGAGTTTCGGCGAGAGCGGCTTGGCCGTGTTCCAGGCCGGGCACTGCGACTGGCAGCGCCCGCACTCCGTACACGTGGAGAAGTCGAGCAGCCCCTTCCAGGTGAACTGCTCCACCTGGGCCACGCCGAACTGGTCTTTCTCGGGGTCGGCCTCCTCGAAGTCGAGGGGCTTGCCCTCGCTCATCATCGGCCGCAGCGCACCCAGCCCAGAACCGGCCGGCTTCTCGGGCGCCCGCTTGAAGAAGATGTTGAAGAAGGCCAGGAAGCGGTGCCAGGCCACGCCCATCGTCGGGTTGAGCGCGATGGTGATCAGCCAGCCCATCGAGATGAACAGCTTGACCAGCGCCACCCAGGTCGGCCCGTCCTCGGCCGCGGGCAGCAGGTTGCCGATCCCGTGCGACAGCGGGGTCGCCCAGGCCGGGAACTCGAACGTGTCGTTGGCGACCTTGAACCCGCGGATCAGGAAGCCGCAGGCGAGCACGCCCAGGATCACGGCCTCGACGAAGTACGCCTGCCACATGGTCGAGCCCAGGAACCGGCTGCGCTTCTGCCGGATGTTCCGCTGGCGCACGACGATCAGGTAGACGATGCCGATCAGGCCGAGGATGCCGATCCACTCGGTCACGAAGCCGTAGACGACCCAGTGCCCGATGATCGGCAGCCCGCCCTCGGGGTCGACGACCTCGAAGTACGCCTCCACGACCAGCAGGAACAAGATCATGAAGGAGACCATGACCAGCCAGTGGGCGGCGCCGATCGCGCTCCACTTCAGCATGCGGGTGTGACCGAGCGTCTCGACCAGCATGGTCTTCGTACGCGTGGGCTTGTCGGCGAATCGGGCCGGGTCGGGCTTCCCCTGACGGATCACCGCGGTGATGGTCAGAACCGCCCGCACGGCCAGCACAACGGCCACGATCGTGACGGCGCCGGCCAGAACGGTGGCGACTATCTGCGCGATGCCCATCTGCGTTGTGCCTCCTCGCCTCGGCTGTCGCCCATGTTACCCACGAGTAATAGACGGGCGCACGCCAAGGGTCAAGGGAGGCGCCAAAGCGCACCCCGGCCGGCGGCACGAGGTGCGCTTCAAACGGACAAAGTCACGTTACCCGCCGCTAAGCAGGCAATATTGGCTTTAACGCCAGCGCGACAGGATGCCGAGCGACGCCACCATGCACCCGAAACCGATCGCCAGGTTCCAGTACCGCAGCGACTCGACGGGGTACTGCTGGGACGAGAGGTAGTACACGACCAGCCAGGCGATGCCGATCACGATCAGCGCCACGGCACTGATCGGCAGCCACATCGGGCTGGGCTTTTTCGACGCCGCGGCTGCCGCGGGACGGATGTCCGTCGGCGGCGTGTAGACCTTCTTCTTGCGGACCTGGGACTTCGGCACGGTGGACTCCTGAAGGGCAACAAGTGGTGAACAACCCCACCGCTGAGCGGCTTCGGCGATCCCGAATGCTGCCCGTGGCGATTAATGTTCGACAGCTAGCGTAGTCAAGTCGGTGGGAACACCGGCACCCGCCGGGCGAGGAAAAATGTCCGGGTGCGAATTTCGGGGGGAGTCGAGGACGTGGAATACACCACCGGCACGCCCTCGTGGCGGCTCGTTCTGCGCCGCGCGTGGACGGGGTTGCGGCCCGGCCGGCCCGCGCGCGACATGCGCGGCTGGACGGTCGTCACGCCCGCGATCTTCCTGGCCGCGGGCCTTCTCTTCACCACTTCGGCGACGACCGCGGACGGCACGACCCTGCGCGACGACCGCCGCCCCCAGCTGGCCCAGCTGATCGCCGACAAGCGCGTACGCCTGGACACCCGCGAGCAGGCAGCGGCGAAACTCCGGGCCGCCGTCGACGAGGACACGGCCCGCCTGGCCGAGGTCGACGGGCCCGTGAAGCAGGCTCGCGAGGGCGCCGACCGGCTGCGCGGTCCGGCCGGCTTCACTGCCCTGCAGGGCCCGGGCCTCACGGTGACCCTCGACGACTCGTCGCGCCGGAGCAATGATTTCGTGGCGGCCAACGCCCCCGACAATGACGATCTTGTCGTCCACCAGGGTGACGTTCAGGCTGTTGTGAATGCGCTCTGGGCTGGTGGAGCCGAGGCAATGTCGATCATGGATGTCCGCGTGATCTCGACCAGCGCTGTACGCTGTGTCGGCAACACGCTGCTGCTTCACGGCCAAGTGTTCTCTCCGCCGTTCCGGATCACGGCGATCGGCGAACCCACAGAGATGCGTCGCGCGTTGGAGTCCGCGGACGGAGTCCGGCAATTCAAAGACGCGGTCGCCGACTTCGGCCTCGGTTATACGGAAACCGTCGAGAGGAACGTGACAGTGCGGGCGTACGACGGGTCGAGTGACCTCCGATCCGCGCGGGTCGCCGGCTGATGGCCCCGCCGGACCAACCGCCCCGCAACCCCGGGTCGGGGCGGCATCGTGCCCCCGACGCCGAGGGGCAGACGGCGTACATCCCACGGATCACCGACGCGTCGCCCGACGGCGTCCCCGGTGGGCCGCTCGCGCCCCAGATCGGCCTGGGCGGGCAGCCGCCGACCCTGCCGCCTCCGGCGCCCTCAGCGGCCGAGACGGCCGTGCTGCGCACCGACGAAGAGGTGCAGCGGTTCGCGGGCGGCGCCCTGGGGTCGGTGCAGCGGGCCGCGCACTCCGAGCCGCGTCAGCCCGAGCGCACCGATTTCGACTTTTTCGCCGCCGCCGAGGAGCCGCCGGCGCCGCCCAGGTCTTTCGACGGCGTGCCGCAGGGCGGGTCGGGTTTCGAGGCTCCGGTTTCCCCGCCCGCCGCCGGTCACAACTCCGGCGGCTACCCCACCGGGCCGCAGGCGTACGGTGGCGAGCAGAACCGGCCGGGCGTCCCGATCAACCCCGGTGCCCCGATCAATTCCGGTCAGCCCGCGACTTCCCAAGATCCGCGCTTGAACGGCGCGCAGGATCCCCGCATCACCGGCTCGCAGGATCCGCGCTTCACCGGCTCGCAAGATCCGCGGGAGACCGCTGTCATCCGTACGTCCGACGCCCAGACCGGCCTGCTGCCGGCGGCCAAGCGGGCCGACGAGCACCCACCTCCCATCCAGGCCCCCACCGCGCTCCTCTCCGCGGTCCCGGGTCTCGCCGCCCAGTCCGCGAAGGCGAAAGCCGAGCCCGACGCCGCCCTCGGCGCCGCCTCGGTCTCCCCCGCGGCCCCCGGCTCGGCGAGGCCCCCCGCTGAGGAGGAGCCCGTGCCCGAGCCGAAACGCGGCGAGAAGGTCGTCAAGCTGCGCCCCGAGCAGACCGGGGAGGGCTACAAGAGCGTCTACTCCGAGATGACCCGCCCGACGGTCGGCTCCCGCATCCGCGGCGCGATCCGCGTCTCGGGTGAGCTGATGATTACTTTCGGTCTGATCGTGCTGCTGTTCGCCGGCTACGAGGTGTTCGGCAACTCGGCCAAGGTGCAGGACGAGCAGAACGCGCTCAGCAGCGAGCTCGACGAGGTCTGGAACGACCCGACGGTCGGCCCCACCCCGTCCGCCTCGGCGGCCACCAAGGCGCCCGTGGCGCCCGGCAGCAACCTGGTCGGCCGCCTCTACATCCCCAAGCTCGACAAAGAATGGGTGGTCGTCGACGGCGTGACGCCCGACGACATCCGCTACGCGCCCGGCCACTACCCCGACTCGGCCAAGCCGGGCCAGGTCGGCAACTTCTCGGTGGCCGGCCACCGGATCAAGAAGATCTTCTGGCGGCTCGACGAGCTCAAGTCGGGCGACGTGATCGGCGTCGAGACCCGCTCCAACTGGTACGTCTACCGCGTCTACACCCACGAGGTCGTCAAGCCGACCGCGGTCGAGGTGGTCGCCCCGGTGCCCGGCAAGCCCAAGGCCAAGCCCACGCGGTCGCTGCTCACGCTGACCACGTGCAACCCGAAGTACAACAACTATGAGCGCCTCATCGTGCACGCCGAGCTGGTGTCGACCACCAAACGCGACCAGAAGCTGCCGGACGCGGGCATGCCGGCCGAAGTGAAGGCGGCCTGACATGTACGCCTGGATCTGGCGCAAGCTCCCGTTCGGCTTCTGGGGCAAGCTCACCGGCTCGCTCGGCCTGCTGGCGGCCACCACGGCCCTGCTCTGGTACGTGGTCTTCCCGTGGGCCACGCCGTTGCTGCCGTTCGACGACGTCCAGGTCGGCACGGGCACCGAGCAGCAAGGCCCGGCCGGCAACGACTCGGATGTGACCGTTCCCGGCGACCCCGACCACGAGGCGCCGGACGAGATCCCGTACAGCACCGAGTCGAATCAGCCCCACCCCTCCGAAGGTCTCCCGGGTGACTGACATGCGCATTCTGGTCATCGACAACTACGACTCGTTCGTCTTCAACCTGGTGCAATACCTGGGTCAGCTGGGCGCCGAGTGCGAGGTACGGCGCAACGACGAGATCACGGTGTCCGATGTCGGCACGTTCGGCGCGGCGGGCATCCTGCTCTCGCCCGGCCCGGGCACGCCCGAGCGCGCCGGCATCATGATGGAGGTCATTCGCGCGTACGCGGGAAAGCTCCCGATGTTCGGCGTCTGCCTCGGTCACCAGGCGATCGGCGCCGCGTTCGGCGCCACCGTGACCCGCGCTCCCGAACTGCTGCACGGCAAGACCTCGCTGGTGCACCACGACGGCGACGGCGTGCTGGCCGGGCTGCCCGAGCCATTCACCGCCACCCGCTACCACTCGCTGGCCGTGCTGCCCGAGACCCTGCCGGCGGAGATCGAGGTGACCGGGCGTACGGAATCGGGCGTGGTCATGGCCATGCGCCACCGCGAGCTGCCGATCGAGGGCGTGCAGTTCCACCCCGAGTCGGTGCTCACCGAGGGCGGCCACACCATGCTGGCCAACTGGCTCGCCTCGTGCGGCCTGCCCGAGGCGCTCGAGAAGGCGCCCCCGCTGGCGGCGGAGGTCGAAACCCGCCGCCGCGCCGCGTTCGCTACCGCCTAGCCGCTCAGAGGTGGGTGTCGTCCCGCCGGACGGCGCCGATCGCGTTGCCGAGCAGCCCGTTCGCGCCCGTTCCACCGCCGTTGCCGTTGCCGGGCGTCTCGGTGTCGGTGGGGTCCGGGGTCGGTTCCGTACCGGGGTCGTCAGGCTCCGCGATGACCGACAGCGTGACGTTGTCGCCCTTCTCGGCCGTCGAGTTCGCCTTGGGCGTCTGCTCGACCACCGTGCCCGGCACCCCGTTCGGGTCTTGCACGTCGACCGTGTTGACGTTGAACTGGCCCGCGTTCTCGAGGGCGCCCTGCGCCGTGGCCAGGTTCTTGCCGACCACGTCGGGCACCTTGACCAGGCGGTTGTTCGACACCTTGATCGTGATCGTGGTGCCCGGGTCGACCTCGCGTCCTTCCTTCTCGACCTCGGTGACGATGCCGGCCTGCTTGAGGCTGTCGACCTCCTGCGGATCGACCTTCAAGCCGGCGGCCTTCAGCGCGCTGGTGGCGCTCTCCTTGGTCGAGCCGACCAGATTGTCCGGCACCTTGACCTTGTCCGGCTTCTGGCAGAGCTGGTAGCTGACCGGGTCGTTGGCGCCGACCTCGCTTCCGCTCTTCGGATCCTGCTTGATGACGGTGCCCTTGCAGTCCGACCGGAACTCGGGCGAATCGGCCGAAGCGGTCGTGATGCCCGCCTTTTCCAGAGCCGCGACCGCCTGGGCGTCGGTCATGCCTTCGAGGTCGGGCATGGTGTGGGTCACGGGGGCGGAGGTCGGTGTGTTGCCGGCAGTGTTGTTGTTGTTCTCGTTGCCGCGTTCCTTCATGAGCGCGACCCCGAGCACCACCACGACCAGCACACCGAGTGCGGCCAGGCCGGCCCACACCCACGACGACGACCGGCGCTCCGGCGGCCGCGGCGTCACCGGCCGCTGCATGGTGGTGGCCGCCTGCGGCTGCCACTGGCGCTGCGTGGCGCCCTGCATGGCCATCGTCTCGGCTTCGTTCATGACCGGGGTGGCCAGCACCGGCCGACCGGCCACGGCGCGCAGCGCGTCGGCCCGCATCTCTTGCGCGCTCTGATAGCGGTTGGCCGGGTTCTTGGCCAGCGCCTTGAGCACGATCGCGTCGACGTCGGCCGGGATGCCGGGGACGACGTCGCTGGGCGCCTTCGGCTCTTCCCGTACGTGCTGGTAGGCCACGCTGACCGGGCTGTCGCCGACGAACGGCGGGTGCCCGACCAGAAGTTCGAACAGCACGCAACCGGCGGCGTACACGTCGGAGCGGGCGTCGACCGACTCGCCCCGAGCCTGCTCGGGCGAAAGGTATTGCGCCGTGCCGATGACCGCGCTGGTCTGCGTCATGGTGGTGGCGCCGCTGGCCAGGGCCCGCGCGATGCCGAAGTCCATGACCTTGACCTGGCCGTTCTGCGTGATCATCACGTTGCCGGGCTTGATGTCCCGGTGGATGATCCCGTGCCGGTGGCTGAACTCGAGGGCGGCGCAGATGTCGGCGATGATTTCTAGCGCGCGGCGCACCGGCAGGCGCTGCTCCTGGGCCAGCACCTCTTTGAGGGTCTGCCCGTTGACGAACTCCATCACGATGAACGGCAGCTTCTCGCCGGTCGACGAGATCTCTTCGCCGGTGTCGTAGACGGCGACGATCGCGGGGTGGTTCAGGGCCGCCGAGTTCTGCGCCTCGCGGCGGAAACGCTCCTGGAACGTGGCGTCGCGGGCCAGGTCGGTCCGCAACATCTTGATCGCTACGTCACGGCCGAGCCGGAGGTCGCGTCCGCGGTGCACCTCGGCCATGCCGCCGTAGCCCAGGAGCTCGCCGACCTGATACCTGCCACCGAGCAGGCGGGCCTGCGCCGTCATAGCGTCTGTCGTCCTTCGTTAGCTTTTGTCCGGCCGGGGTTCGCGCCCGCCTGAGTGGTTAGACGGTTCGACGCCACCTGCGGATCCCCGCCGGTGACGCCCGTGACCACGGTCACGCTGTTCGGCGTGCCGCTCGCGTTCTGGCCCTGCTTGTAGAGGAAAGAGATCACCCCGGCGCACAACAGGACCAGCAGTGCGAGGACGACCGCCAACACGATCAAGACCTGCCGCCCACCCGAACTCTGCGGTTTGGCGGCCGGTGTCGGCTGTGGTTGATACGGCTGGCGGTAGCCCTGCGGTTGAACGGGCTTCGGAACAGGCTGGGCCGCGGGCGGTCCGGACGGCACCGAGGCGGCGCCGCGGGCACCCGAGACCGGACGCGGAACCGGAGGGTACGGCGGACGACCGGCCGCCGGCGAGCCCGACGTGGGCGCGCCGCTCGACGGAAAGCCGGTCGGCGGGCTGACCGGGCCGGAGCGGGCGGGCTGACCGGCCGGCTGCGACGCCGTCGCGGCCAGCGAGGCGGCGGCCTGACGGGCCACGGCGGCCAGCGCCGAGGCCGAGGGCCAGCGGGCGTTGGGGTCTTTGGCCAGGGCGCGGTCGACGATCACACGCACCTGCGGCGGGATGTCGCCGGGCAGGGGACGCGGCGTCTCGCGCACGTGCTTCATGGCGATTTCCATCGGCGTGGCGCCGTCGAACGGGCGGTGCCCGGAAAGGCACTGGTAGGCGACCACACCGAGCGCGTAGACGTCCGAGGCCGGGGTCGCGACCGCGCCCGAGGCCTGCTCGGGCGAGATGTACGACGCGGTGCCGAGCACCGAGCCGGCCACCGTGAGCTGCCCCACCAGGGCCGAGCGGGCGATGCCGAAGTCCGTCAGCACCAGCGTGCCGTTGGGCCGTACGAGCAGGTTGCCCGGCTTCACGTCGCGGTGCACGATGCCGTTCGCGTGCGCGGCCTGCAGCGCGTCGGCGGCCTGGGCGATCAGGGCCATCGTGCGGGCCGGGGTCAGCCGGCCGACCCGGCTCAGCGTGCGGGACAGGGCGTCGCCCTCGACGTACTCCATGACCAGGAACGCGAGCTGCTGGTCACTGCCGTAGTCGTAGACGTCGACGACCCCGGGGTGGTTGATCGTGGCCATGGTGCGGGCCTCGCCCCGGAACCGCTCGGCGAAGCCGGGCTCGTCGAGCAGCGCGGGCAGCAGGATCTTGACAGCGACCGTCCGGCCCAGCACCTCGTCGGTGCCGCGCCAGACATCACCCATCCCACCGCCGGCGATCCGCTCGTCGAGACGGTACCGGCCGCCGAGGGTCACCCCAGGGCTGATCATGCTCAGTCCCCTCCCTGACCCGCCGCGGCCTTCATGATGAGCCCGGCGATGCGGGCAGCCTCGGCGCTCGCGTGGCCACCGGGCACGTTCTCAAGCATGACGCACGCCGCCGAGACCGCCTCGCCCTTGTCGTTGAAGGCGAAGCCGATGAACCAGCCGTGCGGGTCGGCCCCCTCGGCGTTCTGCGCGGTGCCGGTCTTGCCGCCGACCTCCATGCCCGAGATCCGGGCGCGGCGGCCGGTGCCGTTCTCGACGACGCTGACCATCATGTCCTTGAGGTCGGCAGCGACCTGGCCGTTGATCGGCGTGCGCAGCGTCTTCGGGTTGGCGGTGTAGATGGTTCGCAGATCCGGGCTGGTGAGCTTCTGCACCAGGTAGGGACGCTTCTGGTCGCCGCCATTGGCGACCGTGGCGGCGATCAGGGCGCCCTGCAGCGGGGTCATCCGCACGTCGCGCTGACCGAGCGACGACTGGGCGAGGGCGCCCTTGTCGACGCTGCCGTCGGGGTTGGCGATCTTGCCGGTGTCGCTCATCGCGACCGGTAGCCCGCCGCCCTCGAGGCTGCCCACGGTCAGCTGGTCGTCCTCGAAGCCGAAGGCCTTGGCCGTCTCGAGCACCTTGTCGCGGCCGAGCGTCACGCCCAGCCGGGCGAAGCCGGTGTTGCAGCTCGTGGTCAGCGCGTCCTTCAGATCGATCTGGCTACCAGGGCAAACTTCGTCCTCGGAGTTGCGGATGACCGCGCCGCTCTCGCGGTACTCGCGGCCGGCCTCGATCTCGGTATCGGTTTTGTAACCGTTCTGGAGGGCGGCCGCCGAGACGATCACCTTGAACACCGAGCCGGGCGGCTTGGTCTCGGCCGTCGAGCGGTTCAGCAGTGGCTGATCGGGGTCTTTGTTGAGCTTGTTGTACGCCGCCGACGCCGCCTTCTCGTCGTGGCTGACCAGCGGGTTCGGGTCGAAGCTGGGCATCGACACCATGGCCTGCACGGCGCCCGTCCGGGGGTCGATCGCGACTGCCGCGCCCTTGTCGACCCCGCGCTCGTTGTTGACAAGCTCTTTCCAGGCCTTCTCCTGCGCCTTGGTGTTGATCGTCAGCAGGACGTTGCCGCCGCCGGTGTTGTTGCCGGTGAACATGTCCTTGACCCGGTCGGCGAAGAGCTTGTCGCTCTCGCCGGACAGGAAGTCGTTCTCGGCGTTCTCGATGCCGGTCGCGGCCAGGCCGACGGGCCGGTAACCGATCACCGGGGCGTAGACCTCTTTACGCGGGTAGACGCGCAGGTACTTCAGGGCGTCGTCGGTGACCTTGTTGGTGGCCACGCCCGTGCCGCCGGCCTCGATGATGCCGCGGGGCCGCTCGTACTGCGCGACCACCACCCGCCGGTTGTAGTCGTTGGTGCGGTAGTCGTCGGCCTTGTAGGCCTGTACCCAGTTCAAATTCGCGAAGAGCAGACCGAACAGGACGAGGATGACCACGCCCGCCCGCCGAAGTGGTGCGTTCACGGCTTGATCACCTCCGTCATGGCGCCGTGCAGTTGCGCCGGTGCTTTCTTGGCTCCGCCACCGGGCCGGTCCGTTCCGCCGCCCCCGCTGGCCGCCGGTCCGCGCGCCGCGTTCGAGATCCGCAGCAGCATGGCGATCAGCAGCCAGTTGGCCATCAGCGAGGAGCCGCCGGACGACAGGAACGGCGTCGTCTGGCCGGTCAGCGGGATCAGGCCGGTGATGCCACCCAGGATGACGAAGATCTGCAAACCCAGGGTGAACGACAGGCCGCCGGCGACCAGCTTGCCGAACGAGTCACGCACCGCCAGCGCCGACCGCAGACCGCGCTCGACGACAAGTAGATAGAGCACCAGCAGGGCGGAGAGACCGAAGAGGCCGATCTCTTCGCCCATGCCGGCGAAGATGAAGTCGTTCTGCACCTCGGGTACGAACCGGGGCGAACCCGCGCCCGGGCCGGAGCCGAACAGTCCGCCCGTACCGAGTGAGAGCAGGCCTTGCACCAGCTGATAGCTGCCGCCCAGCCGCTCGTAGTTCTCGCTGTCGAACGGGTTGAGCCAGACCTGCGCGCGGTCGTAGAAGTTGGCGAACGGTCCGCCCACCGACGCGCCCAGCAGGTAGGCGATGTAGACGCCGCCGAAGAACAGCAGCAGACCGATGATCAGCCAGCTGGCTCGCTCGGTGGCGACGTAGAGCGTCACGATGAACAGCCCGAAGTACAGCAGCGCCGTGCCCAGGTCTCGCTCGAAGACCAGGACCAGGAGGCTGAGCAGCCACACGGTGACGACCGGCCCGAGGTCCCGCCCACGCGGGAAGTCGATGCCGAGGACCCGGCGGCTGGCCAGCGACAGCACCTCGCGCTTGCGCACCAGGTAGTACGCGAAGAACGAGACCAGCGCGATCTTGGCGAACTCACCGGGCTGGATCGAGAACGACCCCAGCCGGATCCACAGCTTCGCCCCGTTGACCTCGGAGATGCTGGCCGGCAGCACGGCCGGGATCATGACGAGCACGATGCCGGTCAGACCCAGCGTGTACGCGTAACGGGAGACCACCTTGTGGTCGCGGACCACGAGCAGCAGCACCGCGGCGAGGATCAGCGAGATCAGCGTCCAGGCGAGCTGGCGGCCGCCGATGCCGGCGAAGATGCCGGGCACGGGCAGCTTCTCGCTCAGCGCGTCGCCGATGTCGAGCCGGCGCAGGAAGCCCACGCCCAGCCCGTTGATCAGCGCGACGGCCGGGATGATCACCGGGTCCGCGTACGGGGCGGTGTAGCGCACCACCACGTGCAGGCCGAGGAAGAGGACGCTCAGCAGCGCGGCGGGCACCCAGAAGGTCGGGGTGATCTCGCCGATCCGGCTCGCCTCGACGGTGGCTCCGTACGCCGCTACGAGCACCATGGCGAACGCGAGCAGGCCCAGCTCCGCATTGCGCTGGGTCTTCATTCCCGGGATACGCGCCATCTCGCCCGTGGAAGCGGGCGAGGAGGCAGGCACGGCGGGCGCGGTCAAGAAGAATCCCCAGACATGGTCGAGCCGAAGCTCAGTTGACGGTCCGGCACCCGGCCGGATCGGCAGCGGGCTCGGACTCCGACACCTGAGCGGTCGGCGTACTGGTGGTGGGCACGGAAGACGGCGGGACCGCGGCGGAACCGGCGTTCGCGTTCGCGGGGGTCCGGGTCGTGGTGCTGCCGGCCACAGTGCTTCCGGGACGAACGCTCGCCCCGGTCGACGGTGCGACCGGCGGCGCCGACGGGGTGGCCGGCGGCGCGGAAGTGGGCACGACGCAGAGCGGCTTGAGGTTCGGGTTCGACGGGACGTCGTCGGTGAGCTCGTCGATCATGCGCTGGGCGTCCGGCCGGTCGTCGGCGTGGATGCCCTGCTTGACCCTTTCCTGCGCGACCACGGTGAGGTCGTCCAGGCGGGACGGGCTGGTCTCGTTGACGCTCGACAGGTCGAGGCCGGCGATCTCGCCCGGCACCCCGCGGAAGATCGCGAGCTGGCCGGCCTCGGTGGCGCCGACGTAGTACTGCTTCTGCGTGTACTGGTAGCCCAGCCAGAGCCCGCCGCCCAGCACACCGAGCAGCACCAGCACGAGCAGCGTGGCCCGCACCGGGTGGCCCTTGGGTTCGGGCTCGGAGTAGTCGGTCTCGGGCTGCGGCTGCGCCGGACGCGGCGCCTGCAGCGCGGCGGCCCGGGCGGCCGAGGTCGAGCTGTCGGCGACCGTGGTGTTGCCCCGGTCGATAGCGGCGGCGCCGCCCACGATCGGGGCCTGCTCGACGATGTCGGCGTCGGTCGCGTCGGCGATGACCACCGTGATGTTGTCGGGGCCGCCGCCGCGCAGCGCCAGCTGCACCAGCCGCTCGACGCAGGCTTGCGGGTCGGCCAGCTCGCGCATCGTCTGCCCGATGGTGTCGGCGCTGACCACCCCGGACAGGCCGTCGCTGCAGATCAGATAGCGGTCGCCCTTGAGCACCTGACGCACGGAGTACTCCGGGTCGATGTCGCGCCCGTCGAGCGCGCGGGTGAGCAGCGACCGCTGCGGGTGGCTGCTCGCCTCCTCCGGGCTGACCCGGCCCTCGTCGACCAGCATCTGGACGTACGTGTCGTCCTTGGTGATCTGGGCGAACTCGCCGTTACGGAGCAGATAGGCCCGGCTGTCACCGATGTGCACCATGCCGAACTTGCTGCCCGAGAAGAGCACCGCGGTCAGCGTGGTGCCCATGCCCTCGAGCTGCGGGTTGGCGTCGACGGTGTCGCGCAGGTGCTGGTTGGCCGTGCCCACCGCGTGACGCAGCGCGTCGACCATGGCGTCCCCGGGGACGTCCTCGTCGAGCGGCGCCATCGCGGCGATGACGATGTTGGACGCGACGTCACCAGCGGCCATGCCGCCCATGCCGTCGGCGACGGCAAGGAGCCGCGGCCCGGCATACACGGAGTCCTGGTTGAGGTCTCGGATCAGACCGCGGTCGCTCTGAGCGGCATAGCGCAGGGTCAGGGTCATGGCCGTAACTCGAGTGAAGTGCGCCCGATCCGGATCGGCACGCCAAGGGGGACGGGAGTGGGTCCGGAGACCTTACCGCGGTCGAGGTACGTGCCGTTCGTCGAGCCGACGTCCTCGACGAACCACTGACCGTCCCGCGGAACGAGCCGCGCGTGCCGCGCCGAGGCGAAGTCGTCGGTGATGACGAGGGTCGAATCCTCGGCACGACCGATGGTGATCGGAGCCTCGCCCAGCGTGATGCGCGTACCGGCCAGGTTGCCCGCGGTGACCACGAGCTGCCTGGCTGCCTTACCGCGCTTCGCCTTCGCCGGCCGGCCCTCGGGAACCGCGCCACCCACCCCCCGAGGGCTGGCGACGATGCTCTTGGACCGGACCCCGGCGAAGAGATCCCGGCGGATCACCCCGACGACCGTGAACACGAAGATCCACAGCAGGATGAGGAAGCCGAACCGGGCGACGGTGAGGACGAATTCGGGCAAGGTGCCTAGCCGTCCACTCGGAACGTCAACGTGGTGGTGCCCAGCTGGATCATGTCGCCCGGGTTGAGCGCCACGGCCGAGACGCGCTGGCCGTTCACCATCGTTCCGTTAGTCGAGCCCAGATCGGTCAACACGACCTGGTTGCCGTCGTAGTCGAGCCGGGCGTGCCGGCGCGAGATACCGACGTCGGGCAGGCGCAGGTTGGCCTGGTCACCCCGGCCGATCACGGTCGAGCCCATCTGCAACGGGTAGGTGCGCCCGTCGCCCGAGATGAGGCCCACGCCGCCCCGCCCGTTCTGAGCGCCGCCGCCGTGCGGCGGGTAGCCGCCGTGCTGCTGCTGTTGCTCATAGGGCGGGTACTGCGGGCCCGCGTCGTACGCCGGCTGCTGCACCGGGGCGACCTCGCCACCGGTGTAGACCTCGGCGGTGACCCGGAACATGCCCGTGTCCAGCCCGTCACCACGCTCGATCTCGACGATCACGTCGCCGTAGACCGTCCAGGCCTGCTCGCCGATGAACTCGGCCTGCGACTGGGCGAGTTCCTGGGCCAGCGCGGCGGCGTAGGGCGCCAGCCGGCTGTGGTCGTAGGGCGAAAGGTCGATCACGTAGCGATTCGGCACCAGCGTGCGGCCACCGGCGAGGATGGCCTTGTGTGCCTCGGCCTCCCGCTGCATGGCATTCAGAATCTCCACCGGGTGCACGACACCCTTGAACACCTTCGCGAAGGCCCCCTCGACCAGGCCTTCCAATCGCTTCTCAAAGCGCTGCAGCACGCTCACCGGCTCCTCCTCGGCTTCCGAGGACATGATGGTATCCGGCCGCCGCTTGCGCATCTGTTGCGCGAGAGTGACCGGCACTTCTGACCCTCGTATGACACCCGTAGACGCCGTGCTAGTCTTCCCTGGCGTCACGGGCGATATCAACTCGCTTGGTGACGTGCGACAGCGTAGTCTGTCGCAGCCAGTAACAAAAAGTCAGGTCTTCGGCCTGTCTCATAAAGCCACGGGGATGTGGCGGAATGGCAGACGCGCACGGTTCAGGTCCGTGTGTCCGAAAGGACGTGGGGGTTCAACTCCCCCCATCCCCACGAGTCGCAGGCGCAGAGTGTTCGCTGAGAAGCGCGAACCTCTGCGCCTCGTCATATTTGCTCAGGGGGCCGAGCCCCCTGAAACCCCACGGTGTCTTGGTCGCTGTGGGAGTTATCTCACGACTCGTCGGGCTGCCGGCTTCGCCGGGGCGAACCTCACTTTCGGTAGGGCCCGCGGTCATCTTCGTTGCTCTGTGTGGTGGGTCACGGTCTGGTTCCAAACTTCGAGTTCCGTCGGGTCGGGAGTGGTTCGGTACCCGGAACGTGCCGGACTGGCGACCCGGAAGGGTGAGGGGGGGTGGTCGTTATGCTCGGCGGCGGAAATTCGGGTGTCTTCGTATTCGGGTGTCTTCTACGTCGGGGAGTGCGACCGTGACTGCCGCTACCGGAACGGGCAAGCGCAGTGTGCTTGGTGTGCTGGTTGACGTGACTGACTACGCGGACGCGACCGCCCGGATCATGGAGGCGGCGCGGGAGCGGCGGCACTACGCGGTGACGGCGCTGGCGGTGCACGGGGTCATGACCGGCGTGCAGGACAAGGCGCACAACCGCCGGCTGAACTCCTTCGATCTGGTCACGCCGGACGGGCAGCCGGTGCGGTGGGCGCTCAACTCGGTGCACCACGCGGGGCTGACCGACCGGGTGTACGGGCCGACGCTCACTCTGAAGGTTGTGGAGCAGGCCGCGGCCGAGGGTCTTCCTATTTATCTGTACGGGTCCACGCAGCCCACGCTCGACCGGCTCGTCCCGGCGCTGGAGCGGATGTTCCCGGCGCTGAAGATCGCCGGGGTCGAGGCGTCGAAGTTCCGGACGTCCCACCCGGGGGAAGAGCAAGAGATCGCCGAGCGGATCAAGAGCTCCGGGGCGCGCATCGTCCTCGTGGGGCTCGGGTGCCCGCGGCAAGAGATCTTCACGTACGCGATGCGTCCGCTTCTTGACATGCCGCTGCTCGCCGTCGGCGCCGCGTTCGACTACCACGCCGGTCTGCTGAAGAACCCGCCCGCGTGGATGCAGAAGTACGCGCTCGAGTGGCTGTGGCGTCTGGGGCTCGAGCCGAAGCGGCTGTGGAAGCGGTATGTGCTGCTCAACCCGGCCTACCTGGCCCGCCTGGCGGCCCAGCGAAGTGGACTGTGGAAGGCCACTCCGCCGCCGCCGGCCACCGAGCCGGTCACCAGCTTCGCCGTCTGAGACTTCTCTGAGGCCGTCTCGGGGTAATCAACGACACCTCCCCTACGGGGCCGGTGGGGTGATAACCCGGTTTCGCGTCAGCGCGCGCAGGTGAACGCTGTTCATGTGAACATCGTCGCGGACCTCATCCTCGCCGGCGCCCTCGTCGCCGTCTGGCTCACCGCCGGGCTGCTGGCCGACGCGCTGCCGTCGGCCCGTTCGGCGCTGCAGATGCGTCACCGGGCCGGCCTGCTCACCGCACTGGTGGCCGGGGGCGCGGCCGTGTTCGTCGCCGTTCCACTGGTTACTGGTCTGCTGCCGGGCGAATCAGCTGCTCCGGCCGCCGCTCTGCTGCCGGCCGTGCCCGCCCTGATCGTGCTCACCGCCACGCTGCGCCGGTTGACCCAGGTGCGCCGGGGCGCGGGCGCCTTCGCCACCGCCCCGCAGGCTCCGGTGCCGCCGGCCCTGCGCGCCGCCGCCGCGCACCCGCTGATCCTGGTTCCGTTGCAGGTCACCGGCTTGGCCACGCTGATCAGCCTGCCCATCGCGGGCGGCCTGGTCGAGGTGCCGGGGGCCGACCTGGCCGGCATCGCTATCACGGTGGTCGGCGTGGCCGTGCTCGCGATCGGCGTACGGGCCGGATTGCGGCACAGCCGGCTCAGCCTTCAGGTGCTGGCGCCGATCGGCCGCAACCGGCTACGGGCGCCGGTCGACTCCTCCCGCTGACCTCAGTTCTTCTTGGCTTCCTGCACGTACAGCAGCTCGAGGATCGAGCGCGCGGCCTCGAACCAGCGGTCCAGCCAGTCCGATGTGGGCAGAGTGCCGCGCGCGGGCAGCTCGAGGAGCAGGCCTCGCAGCAGCGGGTGGTCGGCCATCGACTCCGACGAGTCCGAGTCGGGCCAGCCGCTCGACGGGAAGACCGGCTCGGTCAGCTTCGGCAGGTCGAGCGACGGCAGCTGGGCCGAGCGGTCGAGCGGGCTGATCGAGTCGATGCTGTGCGACCGCCCCGGCGACCGGGTGGGCAGGCTGCCGCGCGACATCAGTTCGCCGTCCGTGCCGTCCCCGGCGAGCGCCGCGTCGCGCCGGTTCTGCCGGTAGGCACTGACCCCGCCGCTGAACCTGTCCTGCGCCGTCGAGGAGCCGCTGCTGAGATTTTCCGAACCAATCGTCATCTGTCTGCCTTGCCTCGTTCGGGGAATTGACCCCGCCGGTGTGCGCGGTCCGGTCCGCGCTTTTGGCGTTCAACGAGGCGAGCGCGGAAATGACTACGGCCGGCTTCCCCGTACCGGACGGGGAGGCCGGCCGCGCCGATGCGGACCTGAGGGGTTCAGAGGTCGAACTCGCCGTCCTTGGCCCCGCCCACGAACGCGTCCCACTCGGCGGCGGTGAAGATCAGCGCCGGCCCGTTCGGATTCTTGGAGTCGCGGACCGCGATCGCCTCGTCCACGAATGCCACCTCGACACAGTTGTCGGAGTTCGGTCCGCTGCGAGCACTCTTGAACCACTGCGCCCGGCTCAAATCGACCCGGAGACCCTTCGCTTCGATTTCCACAATGGCTCCTCTACCAGCATTTGAATCATCCCGATGGACTCCTCCGGCGGGAGGGCCGTCGTCCGGATGGTCTCGAAGATGGAGATGTACCGGCTGAGCTCCTCGGCCTTCTCGAGAAACAAGCCACCAGTCGCGTTCTCGGTGAAGACCACGTCGGCGTCGCCCTCCTCCTCGAACTCGAGAATGGCGAACGTGCCGTCCATCCCGGCGTGCGCGCCCGCCGCGAAGGGCAAGATCTGCAACGTGACGTTCGGCAACCGGGCTGTCGTGATCAATCTGGCTAATTGATCACGCATGACCTCGTCGCCACCGACCGGCCGGCTCACTACAGCCTCATCGAGCACCACCCAAAGATCGATCGGATCGTCCTGAATCAATAACGACTGTCTTTCCATCCGGACGCGCACGCGCTGCTCAATTTCCTGGTCGCTGTCCCTCGACTGGGCGGCCCGAATCACCGCAATTGCATACTCTTTGCTCTGCAGCAAACCCGGAATGACCTGCGACTCGTACGTGCGGACCGACCTCGCGGCGGCCTCGAGCCCGACGTACGCGCCCGTGAGAACCGTGGAAAACGGGTGCCACCACCCTTTTTGCCGCGCTTCTCGGGCAATTTGGACAAGCTCGGACTTGATTGCCTCGGAAACGCCGTAAATGTCCATCATGGCCGAAACATCGCCGGGCGTGGCGCTCGTGTGCCCGGTCTCGATCCGGGACACTTTGGACGTCGAGCAGCCGAGTCGCTCCGCCACCATGTCGATCGTGACCCGGGCGGCCTCCCGGTGCCGGCGCAACTCGACCCCGAGTCGCCGGCGGCGAATGGTGGGACTGCGATGTTGATTCACAACAACCAGTCTCCTGTCGATCATAAAGCGATTCAAGTTGACCGTTGCCTACCGATCAGTAATCACGAAGGGCTGACATGCAACTTGCATCGACCGGACTCGTGGTGCAATCTTTTCGGTATGGCAGACGTCACTTCGCTCGACCGGGCGATGTGGCCGAGGCCCGCTCAACACATGGTTACACCACCGTTTACGGGGTACCGATCCTTTAGTCCGTCCGACGTGGACTGATCCACTTTCGGTCGGCCGCCGGATCGGTGACGGTGACGTTGTGCAACGCTTTTGATGATTGGCATCGTCGGGGACTTGCACAGCAGTTTTTGCCGGGCACACTTGGTGCTTTCGTGTCAAGGTTCGTCCCGCGACGAAGTTTCAGGGCAGGAGATGACGTGCTTCCTCGGTCCGGTGATGTTCTCCACGTGACGAAGGCGGCGAGCGTCCAATTCGCAGCGCCGATGCTGTTCCGTGTCATCCGGGTCCACGACTGGCCGACCTACGACGGCTGGATCTGGCTGGACGGATATGAGCTGAACGCGGCGGGGGACGCGGTGGAGCGGCGGTCGATCTTCGTTCAGGTCAGCGGCCTTCGGGCCGTCGGCAAGGCGCCCGACCCGCGGGCCCGCAACGGCCGGCAGCCCGGCCTGGTCAGCGGCACGATCCAGGCCCGTACGGTCCGCACCAACCGCTGACGGCTAGTTCTGCGGCTCGTCCGGGTTCCCGGTGGT
This sequence comes from Paractinoplanes pyxinae, assembly GCF_026626335.1. GTDB lineage: Bacteria > Actinomycetota > Actinomycetes > Mycobacteriales > Micromonosporaceae > Actinoplanes > Actinoplanes pyxinae. Next base: position 131,938 of record NZ_JAPNTZ010000017.1, read on the forward strand.
CGCGGTCGGCGTCGCCGGCGTGTTCGTGGCCTCCGCCGAGACCACGAGGGTGACCGTCGTGTCCGGTGGCACTTCCTGCCCCTCCACCGGATCGCTGTCGATCACCGTGCCCGGCGGCACGTCCGGCGCCTGCCGATAGATCAGCCGGTAGTTCAGGCCGGTGGTACGCAACGCCGCCTGAGCCTCGCTCAACGCCAGGCCGCGCAGCGCCGGAATGGCGACCTCGCCACTGGTCGGCTCGGTCGTGGCCGGCGTCGGCGAGGTTGTGGGGGCCGTGGTGGTCGGCGTCGGGCTGGGCGACGAGGTCTCGGTGGTGGGAGCCGTCTCACTGGGCGTGACCGCTGCGCTGCTCGTGGCCGGCGGCGGAGGCGACTGATTGTCGTCCGAGTCGTTCACGAGCAGATAGATGGCCCAGCCCAGCACGGCGAGCAGCACCAACGCGACGATCCCGACGATGATCGGCATCCACCAGCGGTCCCGCTGCGGGGGCGGTGCGGCCGCCGCCCAGTCGACCTCGGGATAACCCCGGCCCGGCTGCGGCGCGCGCACCTCGGCCCGGCCCGACCAGGCGGGGTTGGCCCGGCTGGGCGCCCAGTCGTCGTCGCCCACCGGCGGCATGATCGCTGTCGAGCGGTCCGCCACCACGGTGGGCTCGTCGCGGACCGTGGGCACCTGGCGCACGTCGTCCAGCGTGTCGTCGTCGCGGCGGCCCTTGCCGGGCAGCGTGTCCTCGTCGTCGGGCGGGGGCACGGCGGCCCGGCCCACGGTCGTCGCGTCGGCCGGCGTGCCGTCGACCTGGGTGGCGTCCAGGTCGTCGTTCTTTGCGGCGCCTTTTCCGGCGTCCTTCTCGGCTTCAAGATCGGCCGGGGTGCCGCCCGCCTGGGTGGCGTCGGGATCGTCGGGCCGGGTGGCGTCCGCGTCAGGCTCGCGAGGCTTCGAAAACTCGTCGCTCTCGTCGGGCATCGCCACTCCTCGGGCCTCGTTCACCAGCAGAGGTCAACGTATCGAATCTTGCGGGACATGTCTGGCCTCCGCAGGACAAACACACCAGGTGGCTACGGTTGAAGCAGATGCAGAGGCAGCACCGCACCGATTCGCAGGCATCGGTGGGTACCGCTACAGTGCGGCGCATGGCCGACAAGGGCTGGACGGCACGGGTAGCGATCGCGGCGGGCGCCGCCGCGGGCACGGGCGCCGCGCAATTGGGTCTGGGCTACGGCCTGGGTGTGGTGGTGTGGCCGGTGACGCCGACCCCCGACGACAGCGCCTGGCTGGGCAGCCTGGGCTGGGCCACCTGGATCACGGCGAGCGCCACGGTGTTCGGCGCCGTGCTCGGCAGTCGCTACCGGGGCGGTCCGGGCTCTCGCACCAGCGCCGCCTGGCGCTTCGCCCTGGCCGCCTGCGCCGCGGTCGGGGCTCTGGTGACGGTCGCGCTGATCGCGCTTCCGGCCCGTTCCGCCGTACGCGTTGACACCTTCTCGCCCCAGGTCATCGCCGGTGGCTACGCCGCCGTCGGCCTGGTCCTCGGCCTGGTCGTGGCGTTCTGGGCCGTGTCGTCGAGACCCGTCGCCGCCAACCTGATGGCCACCGGCGTCTGGTTATGGGCCCTGGCCGTGGCCGCCATCGTCGTCGAACTGACCACGAACCGCGACTCGGCCACCTACCTGACCAGCTGGCAGTTCGCCGAGGTAGCCAGCAGCGGCCGCTACGGCACAATTTATTGGCCGAGCGCCCTGCTCACCCTGGCCGCCGCCTTCCTGGTCGGCGTCCTGGCCGCCACCCCCGCCGCCCGCCGCGGCAACCTGGGCGTCGGCGCCGCCACCTCCGGCGCGGCCGGCCCGCTGCTGGTCGCGATCGCCTTCCTGGCCCTGGCCCCCCGCCTGACCGGCGCCTTGGGCCCCATCGAGTCGGCCTACCTGATCGCCCCCTACGCAGTCCTGGCCGGCCTGGCCGGCTCAGCCCTGGCCGTCGCCACCGCCCGAGCCCTGGCCAACCGCCGCACCCAGCCCACCCCCACCACCGACCATCAAGTTCCGGACGGCGACCGCTCCATCCCCGCAGCCATGCCGCTGCCGCGCACAGGCGAGAGCGCCCCGCCGACCGCCTCCAGCCCGACCGGCGTGGCTAAGGTCCCGGACGCACCGGCCGCCGACGCGGCATCTTTCTCACCACAGACCAAGCCAAAGACAGGTCTGTTCGGCCGCAAGAAGCCGTCCACGCCAGAGCCCGACCAGGTCATTTCGCCCGAGCCGGGTCCCGCGCCCAAGAAGGACTCCAAGCCGGCTCCGGCGCCGCGGACCAACGGCAAGCCCGCGCCCCACGTCACAGACTCCGAGATCGCCGCGGCGGCCCGCCCACGCCCCCGGCCCAGAAAAGCCACAACACCGCCCGAAAGCCCCAAGCCGCCGAAGTCCACTGTGACGCCCCCGCCACCGACTCCGGCCGTGGCACAGATCAACCCCAAGCCCACACCCAAGGACTGAGAGCACCGGACTTAGGTGGTGGGCCAGGTGTGCACCGGGGCGTTGGTGCGGTGCAGGTCGGTGTAGCGGAGCAGCATGTCGTGCAGGGCTGCGCTCCGGGAAAGACCTCGGCTCTCGGCCACCCGTACGGCCTCGGTCTGCCACCAAGCCCCGTTGCGTCCGAGGCGGCAGCGCTCGTCGATGATTCCGAGCAACCGGTCGCGGATCGCCGGCTCGACCCCGTAAGAGTCCAGACCCTCGTACGCCAAGGGAAGCAGCACCGATCGCACCAGCTCAGCCACCGGCGTTTCGCCGTGGCCGGGCCAGTACGCCGTCGCTTCGAGGCCGCGGAGGGCGCCCGCGTGGAAGTTGTCCTGCGCGGCGGCGAACGGCAGCCGGGACCAGATGGGCCGGTCGTCCTCGGCCAACTGCCGCACCAGGCCGAAGTAGAAGGCCGCGTTGGCCAGCAGGTCGGCCACGGTCGGACCGGACGGCAGCACCCGGTTCTCGACTCGCAGGTGTGGCCGGCCGTCCATCACGTCGTAGACGGGACGGTTCCAGCGGTAGACCGTGCCGTTGTGCAGGCGCAACTCTCCTAGGCGCGGCACTCCGCCCGCCTGCAGCACCTCGAGCGGGTCTTCCTCGTCGAGGATGGGGAGCAGCGGCGCGAAGAAGCGGACGTTCTCGTCGAAAAGGTCGGTCACCGACGTGATCCAGCGTTCGCCGAACCACACCCTTGGGCGTACGCCTTGGGCCTTGAGCTCTTCGGGCCGGGTGTCGGTGGCCTGCTGGAACAGGGCGATGCGCGTCTCGGCCCAGAGCCGGCGGCCGTGCAGGAAGGGCGAGTTGGCGCCCACCGCCACCTGGATCCCGGCGATGGCCTGCGACGCGTTCCAGTAGCGGTCGAAGCGGTCGGGCGGCACCTGCAGGTGACACTGGACACTCGTACACGCCGCCTCGGTAACGATCGACGAGTTGGCGCTGCGCAACTGTTCGGCACCGCGGATGTCGAGGTCGAACTGTTCGCCGCGGGCACCGGCCATTTCGTCGTTGAGCAGGCGATATCGCTCGTTGGCGCTGAGGTTTTCGAGCACCAGGTGATCCGGTGTGAGTGTCGGTAGCATGCCGATCAGCACGATGCCGCAGTCGGTCTTCTCGTCGGCGCGGCCCAGGCTGTCGAGCAGGTCACGCTCGTAGTCCTCGAGGCCGCGACCAGCGATCGGACGCGGCGGCGCGTTGAGTTCGAGGTTGAACTGGCCCAGCTCGGTCTGGAAGACCGGGTCGTCCAGCTGGGCGAGCACCTCGGCGTTGCGCATCGCGGGCCGGCCGGTGTCGTCGATCAGGTTGAGCTCGATCTCCAGCCCGGTCATCGCGTTGTCGGACGCGGAGCCGGCGAGGACGCCCTGGTGGAGCATCTGCGCGAAGGCGTCGAGGCATCGGCGTACTTTGTGGCGGTAGGTGACGCGAGACTCGGGGGCGAAGACGAGAGTCGCGAGGTCCTTGCCCACTTACCCTCCCATGGCGGCCAGGGATGAAACGGACGTCGGTCACCACTCTGTGAGCGAATGCTTGCGCTCGGTCTACCTTGCCATCCCGGCGGGGAGTCCGCCACACGACAAGACCACACGACAAACCGCACGACGACGAACCGCCGCCCGGAACTCCGGACGGCGGTTCGACTGTGGATTGTGGATCAGGCGCGGCGGATGGCCTCGCCCTCGATCTCGATCTTGATCTTCTTGCTGACCATGACGCCGCCGCTCTCGAGGGCCATGTTCCAGGTCAGGCCCCACTGCTCGCGGTCGATCTCGGCGGTCGCGCTGAAACCGAAGACGGCCTGCCCGTACGGGCTGGTGCCGGCGCCCTCGAACTCGACGAGGAGCTCGACGGGGCGGGTCACGTCCTTGATCGTGAGCTCGCCGTTCAGCACGAACTCGCCGCCCGCGTGGCTCTTGATGCCGGTGCTGCGGTATGTCATGACCGGGTACTTCTCGGACTCGAAGAAGTCGCCGCTGCGCAGGTGGTTGTCCCGGTCGACCTGGCCGGTCTCGATGCTGGCGGTGTTGATGGTCGCCTCGACGGCGGAGTCCAGCGGGTCCTCGCCGATCGTGATGACGGCCGAGGCGTCCGCGAACTGGCCGCGGACCTTGCTGACCATGAGGTGTCGCGCCACAAAGCCGACCCGCTTGTGCGCGGCGTCCAGGTCGTACGTGCCGGCGGCCGGGATCTGCAGACCCTCGTACGCACGGGTGCTGGCGACGGACTCGGTCATGACTGTTCCTTCTCTCGAAGCGCAGTGGTCGGTGTTTGTGTGACGGAGCAACAATATGCCAAGCAATATTCCCCGTGTCAAGGGCCGGTGTAGGATGGTGCACGTGAGTACGGATCTGGATGACCCCCGCTTCACCGCGTTCGGCCTGTTCGCCGAGGCTTTCACCGGCCTGACGAACCGCTTCGCCGCGCAGTTCGAGGAACACCGCCTCTCCACCGTCGAGTTCGAGGTGCTCATGCGCCTGGCCCGTTCACCCGGCCGGCGGCTGCGCATGACCGACCTGGCCGGCCAGACCTCCCTCTCCACCAGCGGGGTGACCCGCGTCGTCGACCGCATGGACCGGGACGGCCTGGTCCGCCGCGAGGCCTGCCCGAGCGACCGGCGCAGCTCGTTCGCCGTGATCACCGACGCCGGCGTGAACCGCCTCGACGAGGTTCTTCCCGGCCACCTCGAGCTGCTTCAGCAGTGGTTCATCGGCCAGCTCACCCCGGGCCAGCTCGACGGCATGCTCGACTCGCTGCGCAAGATCCGCGATGCGGTCAACCCCTGCGCCACGGCCGGTACGGGCGAGGACCGCCCGGCCGCAGCCGCTTGATCAGCATTTCGGGGTCGCCACAAAACGGTCTGTGACGGTCGGGCCGGAAGTTCTGCTGGAAACCGGCAGAACTACCGGCAGAATCGGGCGTCTCGGCGGTCCAAACGGACATATCTCCCGAGTTGTCGTGACGTTCGCGGCTACTGTGATCCGCGCAGGGGGATGCGGCGCGACCGAGGCGACAGCGGGGCTTGACGGGGGAGCTTCGTTCTCGCCGCGTTACTGGCGGGCGTGGCAACGGTCGGCGCGTGGGGGGCACGCCATGCCGACCGGCCACGCCCGGCCAGCCCCTCCGCGAATCAGCCGTCAAGCGAAGCGGCCCAGTCATCAAGAGAAGCGGCCCAGCGCGACTCAGCCTTCGAGCAGGACCGTGACGGTCTGCGGCCCGAGTCGGTCGCGCTCCCGCGGCAGCAGCGCGATCCCGCCCGAGCGGCACATCTTTCCCAGCCGGCTGACGGCCGCGGCGCGCTGATCCGGGTCGGGCGTGCTGACGATCAACCCGGCCAGCGCCTCCACCACGTCGCGAGGATCTTGAGTTCCGTCGTACGCGTCGGCCGCCCGCGCGAAGTTCTCGGCCGCCCGCTTCGGCTCGCCCCGCCGCAGCGCGATCGCCGCCTCGACCACGGCCGCCGGCCCGTCCGGCGGGGCGTCGTCGTCCGCGGGAACAAGTTGCTCGAGCACCGCCGTCGCCTCGCCCACCCGCCCCGAGTCGGCCAGGGCCAGCCCGATCGTCGCCAGCAGCCGCCGCCGGTGGCCGGGGTCGCCCAGCCCGGTCAGCCCGACCATCGCGCCACGACCGAGGCGCTCGGCTTCATCCAGCTCACCGTCGAGGCGAGCCACCTCGGCCAGGTTGGCCTGGGCCAGTGCGCGCAGCCGCTGCTCCCCGCACCGCCCGGCCAGCCGGTCGACCTCGGCCAGCCGCGAGCGGGCGGCCGCCAGGTCACCGCGGCGGATCTCGTGCCAGACCAGGTTGTTCTCGGCGACGGCCATGTCCCGGGCGTTCCCGCCGAGCCGGGCCAGCTCGAGAGCGGCCTCGGCGTGCCGGCGGGCTTCCTCGTACGCCCCGGTGCTCATCCACAGCGCGGCCAGCTGCGCGTGTGCCGTGAGCTGACCCGCCACCACGGCCAGCCGCTCGAACTCGGCCAGCGCCTCGCTCGCCGAGTCGATCTCTTCCGCGCCCGCTCCGTGCTCCCGGGCCAGCTGGGCCAGGCCGATGCGGGCCCAGGCGCGGGTGGCCGGGTCGGCGTCCGCGGTGCGCGGGTCGTCCAGCAGCCGGCGCAGCCACTGACGGCCGGTCACGTCCCGCCCGCGGAAGCGCCACCAGCGAGGAAGCGCCGCGGCCAGGCGCAGCGCGGTGTGTGGATCGTCGCCGGCCGCGTACGCCAGGGCCGTACCGAAATCACCGGCCACATCGTCGAGCCGGGCCGCCGCCTCCGGCAGCCCGGTGCCGGTCAGGTCGGGCCAGATCCGTTCGGCCAGGTCGGCCAGCACCCGCGCGTGCCGGCGGCGTCCCTCGGCCAGCTCGCCTTCGGCCGCCGCGCGTTCGGCAGCGTAGTCCCGCACCACGTCGAGCAGCCGGAACCGGAACGTCCGGCTGCCCCGCACACTGAGCAGACCCAGCTCGAGCAGCCGGTCGAGCAGGTGGACCACGTCGTTGTGGGGCTCGTCGACCAGCTGCTCGGCCAGCCCGATCGACCACCGGTAGCGGAACATCGCGAGCCGGCGCAGGGCCCGCTGCTCCTGCGGGTTGAGCAACCGATAGCTGGCCGCCACCGCGGTCCGCAGGGACACCGAGCCGGGCCGGTCGAGGTCGAGCACCCGGTCGCCGTAGCGGTCGAGCATCTCGGGCACCGTCAGCACCCGCCCACGGGCGGCGGCCAGTTCGATGGCCAGGGGAAGCCCGCCGAGCCGCCGGACCAGGGCCGCAACCGCCACGATCTCGCCGGGTTCGGGGTCGGTGCGACGCACCTGGGCCAGGCGTTCCAGGAACAACGCCACGGCCGGGTACGCCGCCAGATCGCTCAGATCGCCGGTCGCCTCGGGTGGCGGCGCCATCAGCGGCGCCAGCGGCCAGACCTGTTCGGCGCTCAGCCCGACCGGGTGTCGCCCGGTGGCCAGGAACCGCAGTGTCGGCAGCCTTTCCAGCAGGTGAGCCAGCATTTCGGCGGTCGCGTCGGGCGACCGTTCGACGGCGTCGACGAAGACCAGGGCGGCCCGGCCGCCGAACCGGGCGGGCAGGTCGTCAGGGCGGCCGACGCCGAACTCGGCGGCGATGCTGCCCAGCATCTCGCCGGCCGCGCAGCCGTCGGTGACCACGATGCCGGCCACGCCGCCCGGGTAGGCCGCGGACAGCCGGTGAGCCGCCGTGAAGGCGAGGCTGGTCTTGCCGACACCGGCCAGACCGACCAGGGTGATGCCGCGCGGGCCGTCCGGCACGCTGAGCTGGGTGATGATCTCGGTCAGGTCGTCGCCGCGGCCGATCAGCTCGCCGGGCGGCGGCACCCGCTGGAACCCGGTGGGCGGCAGCGGCTCCTCAGTGGACTGGCCGCGCGCGGCGGCCAGGAACGACTCACGGGCAGCGCCGGCCAGACCGAGCGCGTCGGCGAGCAGGACGACCGTCGTGCGCTGCGGACGCGACGACCGGCCGCGCTCGAGGTCGCGGACCGTTCGCACGCCGACCCCGGCCCGGACGGCCAGCTCTTCCTGGGTCAGCTTGGCGCGCCGCCGGGCACGGCGCAGCACGGCGTCGAACCCGGATCCGCCCTGGTCCGGCGCGGTCTCTGCCCCCATGACACCGAACTTAGGGTGGGTTAAGCCCTCCGGCGAGCAGAGATCCGCTCATGTCGGATTGCGGACCGAAGGCTGGGCCTTCAAAAGCCACTAAAGGCCTAAAGCCCCAAGCCGCGCGCGATCAGCATGCGCTGGACCTCGGACGTTCCCTCGCCGACCTCGAGGATCTTGGCGTCGCGGTAGAACCGGCCCACGGCGGACTCGTTCATGAAGCCGTACCCGCCGTGCACCTGCGTCGCCCAGCGGCTGTTCTCCATGGCGGCGTTGCTGGCGTTCAGCTTGGCGATCGCCGCGTACTGCTTGAAGTTCTCGCCGGCGAGCATGCGCGCCGCGGCGTCGTAGTAGCCGAGCCGGGCGATGTGGGCCCGCATCTCCATGTCGGCGATCATGAACTGCATCGCCTGGTAGTTGCCGATCGGCCGGCCGAACGCCTCGCGCTGCTGGGCGTAGCGGACGGACTCGTCGACGCAGCCCTGAGCCAGCCCGACCGACAGCGCCGCGATGGCGATGCGGCCCTCGTCGAGGATCTGCAGGAACTGGGCGAAGCCGCGGCCCCGGGCGCCGAGCAGGTTGGTCGCGGGCACCCGGACGTCGTCGAACGACAGCTCGTGGGTGTCCGAGGCGCACCAGCCCACCTTCGAGTAGCCCGGCGCCACGGTGAAGCCGGGCGTCCCGGACGGCACGATGATCGTGGACAGCTCTTTGGACCCGTCGGGGTTGACCCCGGTGACCGCCATGACGGTGACCAGGCAGGTGATGTCGGTGCCGGAGTTGGTGATGAACGCCTTGGTCCCGTTGATCACCCACTCGTCGGTGGCCTCGTCGTAGACCGCGCGGGTCGTCGTGCCACCCGCGTCCGAGCCGGTGCCGGGCTCGGTGAGGCCGAAGCCGGCCAGCGCCTCGCCACTGGTCAGCCGGGGCAGCCACCGTTCCTTCTGCTCCGGGGTGCCGAACCGGTAGATCGGCATGGCGCCCAGCGAGACCGCGGCCTCGAGCGTGACCGCCACCGAACTGTCCACCCGGGCCAGCTCTTCCAGCGCGATGCACAACGCGAAGTAGTCACCGCCCATGCCGCCGACCTCTTCCGAGAACGGCAGGCCGAACAGGCCCATCTTGCCCATCTGGCGAATGACCTCGTACGGGAATGTCTTGTGCTCGTAGTGCTCGGCGATCACCGGCGCGACCTGTTCGCGCGCGAAGTCGCGGACGGTGACGCGCAGCGCCTCCTGCTCCTCGTCGAGCCGGAAGTCGACCATGGCTGTGCTCCTGTCAGACGGGCGTGACGCCGTGGCGGCGACGGGCGAAGAAACGCTCTTTGCCGCGGGCGGCGTGGTAGCGGCGGATGAGTTCGTCGCGCAGGTCGCCCGGCTCGACGACGGTGTCGACGACCAGTTCACTGGCCAGTCGCATGATGTCGATGTCCTGCTCGTACTCGGCCCGGCGGGCGGCCACGAAGGCGGCCCGCTCGTCGTCGTCGGCGATGGCCGCGATCTTGTTGGCATAGACGGCGTTCACGGCCGCCTCGGCCCCCATCACCGCGATCTTGGCGGTGGGCAGCGCGATGGTGGCCTCCGGATCGAAGCTGGGGCCGGCCATGGCGTAGAGGCCGGCGCCGTACGCCTTGCGCACCACCACGCAGATCTTGGGCACCGTGGCCTCGGAGATCGCGGTGATCATCTTGGCGCCGTGCCGGATGATGCCCTGCTTCTCGACCGCCGTGCCGACCATGAAGCCGGGCACGTCGCACAGGAACAGCAGCGGGACGTTGAAGGCGTCGCAGAGCTGGACGAAGCGCGACGCCTTGTCGGCCGAGTCGGGGAAGAGCACGCCGCCCTTGAACATCGAGTTGTTGCCGACGATGCCGATCACCTCGCCGTTCAGGCGGGCGAAGCCGATCGTCAGCTCCTTGGCCCACAACGCCTGAATCTCGAAGAACGAACCCTCGTCGACCAGGCCCTTGACGTACCGGCGCATGTCGAAGGCCTGACGCTCGCTGGCCGGGACCAGCGCGCCGAGGTCGGCCCCGGTCGACGCCTTGGCCTCGGCCGCCGGGGGCCGGCCCTCCCAATTGGACGGCAGATAGGACAGGTACGACCGGACGGTCTCGAGCGCGTCGTGCTCGGTCTTGCACAGGAAGTGGCCGACGCCGGACTCGGTGCAGTGCACCCGCGCGCCGCCCATCGCCTCGAGCGTCGTCTTCTCGCCGGTCACCATCTCGACCATGCGGTCGGAGCCGAGGTACATGCTCGCGTTGCCGTCGACCATGGCGACGATGTCGCAGAAGGCCGGGATGTACGCGCCACCGGCGGCCGACGGACCGAAGAGCGCACAGGCCTGCGGGATCGCGCCGGACCCCTTGACCTGCGTGTGGAAGATCTTGCCGGCGCCGCGACGGCCGGGGAACAGGTCGACCTGGTCGGTGATGCGGGCACCGGCCGAGTCGACCAGATAGATCATGGGGACGCCGTACTGCACGGCCCGCTCGATGATGCGGATGATCTTTTCGACCGTACGGGCGCCCCAGGAACCCGCCTTGACCGTCGAGTCGTTCGCCATCAGGCAGACCTCGCGGCCGTCGACCCGGGCCATTCCGGTGATCACGCCGTCGGCCGGCAGCCCGTCGGCCAGGCTGTTTGCATAGAGCCCGTCCTCGACGAAGGTGCCCTCGTCGACCAGCAGGGCGATCCGCTCGCGGGCGAACAGCTTGCCCTTGGCGGCGTTGGCGGCGTGGTAGCGCTCGGCCCCGCCGGCCAGCACCCGCTTGCGTACCTGTGCGAGCTCGTCGTCGCCCACGCCGGCCCCTCCTGAACGGTCGTTAAAGCTTAACGAGCGTTAGGGTAGCCGATCCGACCTTGCGCGGCAACGACGGACGGGAGCCCCCGCCGGTTGCGGAGACTCCCGTCCGTTTCACTGCCACCGGTGCCGTGGAGGGGCACCGGCTGTTACCCGACGCCTCGTGGCGCCGGACGGATCGTGCCCGGGACCGGCACGACCCGGTCTTCCGCTATCCCCCGTGGGAGAGCGAGCTTGCGTTCGGCGGAGGCGAGCTTCAGCGCAGGGTGTTGAGCAGGCCCAGGCCACCGATGGTGTCGGTCACCGTCGAGAGCGAGGCGGACTCGCGGCCACCGGTCTTCGTGGTCTTCGAACCCGTGGCGGCCGGGCTCACGTAGCCGGCGTCGTTGGCGTCGGCAACGTCGTCGTCGGCAACGTCGTCCGCGACGTCGTTGTCGTCATCGGCCACGTTGTCGTCGTCGGCGACGTCGTTGTAGCCCTTCTGGTCGCCCCGGACGCCACCGTCGCCCTTGTAGTCGTCGTCGTCCACGTCGCCGTGGTCGCCGTCGTTGTCGTCCCAGTCCTTGTCACCGTGGTGGTGACCCGGACGGCCGTGACCGTGGTCGCCGTCCCAGTCGTCGTCACCGTCGAAGCCGAAGCCGCGGGCGCCCCGGTCGTTCACGCAGGCGGCCGACGAGTGCGCGGCGCCGAGGACGCCGAGCGCGTTGCCGCAGGCGTTGATCGGGACGCTGATCGGCACGGCGATCTGGGTGCCGTTCAGGATGCCGAAGTTCGAGCCGGTGGCCTGGGTGAGGTCGTCGCCGCCACCGCGAGCCGACTCGTTCACGGCGACCGCGCGGCTGCTGGACGAGCCGAGCAGGGCGGCCGAGTTGCCGGCCAGGTTCACCGGCAGGCTGATCGGGGCGAGCAGCTGGGTGCCGTTCGCGACGCCGACGTTGCTGCCCGTGACCTGGGTGGCGCCGTGACCGCCGCTCGCGCTCTCGCGGCGCCCGAAGCCGAAGCCCCGGCCGCCCCGGTGGCCCCCGAGGTCGTTCGCGCAGACCGCGCCGGACTGGGCGAAGCCGAGGATCGCGAGCGAGTTGCCGCAGATGTTGATCGGGACGTCGACCGGCGCGTAGATCTGGGTGCCGTTGCCGATGCCGAAGTTCGACCCGGTGATCTGGCTCGGGCCGTCCCAGCGGCGGTCGGCCCGGCGGGTGGTGCTCTCGGTGCGGTTGACGCCGGCGCCCTGGGCGCTGGCGAAGCCGCCCACCGCGGCGGCGTTGCCGACCACGTTGACCGGAACGCTGATCGGCAGGTAGGCCTGGGTGCCGTTCAGGATGCCGAAGTTGCTGCCGGTGGCCTGGACCGCGCCGCGGCCGCGGTCGCCCCGGCGGCCGTGCTCCAGGTTGTTGACGCCGGCGCCACGGGCGTCGGCCACACCGAGGATGCCCAGCGAGTTGCCGACGACGTTGACCGGAACCTGCACCGGGACGGCGATCTGGGTGCCGTTCAGGAGACCGACGTTGCTGCCGGTGACCTGACGGGAGTCGGCGTTCGCGGCGCCCGGGGCGAACAGCAGGGCGCCGGCGGCCAGGACACCGACACTCAGAGTCTTACGAACCCAAGTCTTCATAGAAAAGAAATGCCTTTCAAGAATGTTTCGGAAGAATGTGTTGCGTATTCAATTGGGGGATCTTTTTCGACTGCATTCGGGCGCAGCGGTGCCCTGGCTCATTTCTTTTATGCCCTGACCCCGCCTGTCGACGTGCGCCCGCGGCGCTTCGGTGCGGTGCGTGTGATTCAGGCGTCGGTGATTCGCCGCTTGTTCGCAAGCGGTTGGGGAATCGAGCCGGAACGCGGCACCGAAGTGGAGTGCCGTCCGGTTCACCGGCGGTCGGGCGGACCACCGGGCGCCATCACTCAGTCAGGTGAGACGGTCGGTGCCTCGGCGTCATGCCGCCGGGCCTCGACATCGGGCGCGATCGCCGGCACGTGGCGAGCCATCGTGCGGTCCGCGATCGCGGCCGGCAGGAAGGCCGCGGAGCCGCCTTCCGTGGGAGTTCCCGGCCCGCCGGCCGGGGTACCGCTGACTTCCCCGAGGTGCAGCCGCAGCGGCGCGGCCGGTGTGTCACCACCGGGAGTGCTCTCCTCCGGTTCCACTGCCGGCTTCGCCGCCACCGCGTGAGCGGTGTGGTGATGACGCCGGTGGGCGGAGGAGACCTGGCCGTGCTTGACCGGTGCCACGGCCGGGCGGCCGGTGACCGGGACAGGCTGGGCCTGGTGGATCGGTGCGCGGCTCGGCTCGGCCGTCAGCTCCGCCTCCTGGGGGAGAGGAGCCGGCTCAGGTTCTCCGGGGAGTTCCTGCTCAGCCGGGAGCTCGACTTCGGCGACCGTGCTGGTCACCGGGGTGAGCCGCGGTTCGGGCGCCGCTTCGCCGGTGAGGCGATGTGGTGCGGCGACCTCGTCCCAGACCTCGTCGACGTCGGGGGTGACGTCCACAGTGGTCCACGACGGCTCGTACTCGACGTCGTCGTCCGCGTCGAAGCGGGCCGGAGCCCACCGCGGCACGTCGAGGATGTCGGACACGAGACTGTGTCGATGGTGTGCCGATTCGATGCTCTCCAGCGGCTGGACGGCCGCCTGCAGGAGGTCGGAGACCGGCGAAGTGGCGTCGGCGCCCATGAGGGAGCCGAGCAGCGACGAGCCGTCGGGCCCGTCGGCCCGGTCCGCTGCCTGGGCGGCGGAGCCGGTGAGCAGCCAGGCCGCACCGGCCAGACCGCCGACGGCGAGGACGCGCAGACCCCACCGGAGCCCGGTGCGTCGCGCGCGGCTCCCCGAGCGCCGCTCCGCCTCCTGGTTCGAAGGCGGCAAGGGCGTGGAGACACCGGTCGGCGGCGCCGGCAACGGGCACGCCGTGCGCGTCATGCGCTCGACTCCCGATCCCGTCATGATCCGCCCCTCGTCGTGTCGGCTGAACCGGTGACGGATCCACCTTTCGTACAGGCGATATCGGCCACTCGGTATTGGTAACGACAGGACGGATGAGCGGTCACGCCGACTAATCGGAAAAATGATCGCGGCACCGGGCCGGGAAATCACACCAATCTGGTGCGCGGTCCGGCTCGAAGAACACCCGACGGGAGTGTGCGGCCGAGCATCTTCTCGGCCGTCTCGGCCGTGCTGATCAGACGGTCCAGATCAATTCCGGTGTCGATGCCCATGTCGTGCAGCATGTGGACGACCTCTTCGGTCGCCACGTTGCCCGACGCCCCTGGCGCGTAGGGGCAGCCGCCTATCCCGCCGACGCTCGCGTCGAACTCGGTGATCCCGAGCTCCAGCGCGGTCAGGATGTTGGCCAGCCCCGTACCCCTGGTGTTGTGGAAGTGGAGAAGGTCGGGGCGTACGGCCGAAAGCAGATCGCGCACCCGCCGGGGAGTCGCCATGCCGGTCGTGTCGCCGAAGGCGATGCGGTCGGCGCCGTCGGCCCGGACGCGAGCCACGATCGACGCCACCCGGTCCGGGTCGATGTCGCCCTCGAACGGGCAGCCGAAGCTGGTCGCGACGATCACCTCGACCGTCGCGCCGGCCTCGTGGATCAGCGGGACGAGCGACGCGATGTCGTCCAGCGACTCGTCGGTCGAGCGGTTCAGGTTGCGCCGGTTGTGAGTGTCCGAAGCGGACACCACGACCTCGATCTCGCGGAAGCCGGCGGCCAGGGCCCGCTGGGCGCCGCGGGTGTTCGGGATCAGCGCCGAATAGCGGATCTCGGGATGGCGGGTGACCCGCGCCCACACCTCGTCGGCGTCGGCCATCTGTGGGATCGCCCGCGGATGGACGAACGAGACGGCCTCGATGCGCCGGACGCCGGTCTCGCTCAACGCGTCGATCAGGCGGACCTTGGCGTCGGTGGGGATCGGCTCCTCGTTCTGCAGGCCGTCGCGAGGCGCGACCTCGCGGATGCTCACGGAGGTCATACCTGTCACCTCATCCGCGACACGATGGCCGTGTCGTAGTCGCCGGACAGGAACTCGTCGTTCTCGAGCAGCTCGGCGAAGAACGGCAGGTTGTTCTTGGGGCCGGCGATCGCGAACCCGGCCACGGCGGCCCGGGCCCGGGCGATGGCCTCGTCGCGATCGGCGCCGACGACGATGAGCTTGGCCATCAGCGAGTCGTAGGACATGCCGACCGTGGTGCCCTCGGCATAGCCGGAGTCGACCCGGACGCCCTCGCCGCTCGGCTCGACCCAGGTGGTGACCTGGCCCGGACCGGGAAGGAAGCGCTTCGGGTCCTCCGCGTTGATCCGCAGCTCGATGGCGTGGCCGCTGGTTTCCGGTACGTCGGTGAAGGACGGCGCCTCGCCCGAAGCGACACGCAGCTGTTCCTCGACCAGGTCGATGCCGTGGATCAGCTCGGTGATCGGGTGCTCGACCTGCAGCCGCGTGTTCATCTCGAGGAAGAAGAAGTCGCCGGTGGCCGGGTCGAGCAGGCATTCGACGGTGCCGGCGTTGCGGTAGCCGACCGCCTCGCCCGCCTTGACCGCGGCGGCCAGGAAGCGCCGGCGCAGCTCGGGGTCGACGGCGGGGCTCGGCGCCTCTTCCACCAGCTTCTGGTTGCGGCGCTGGACCGAGCACTCGCGCTCGGACAGGGCGACCACGCGGCCGTCGGCGAGGCCGAGGATCTGCACTTCCACATGACGTACGCGGGGGAAGTACCGCTCGAGCAGGACATCACCGCTGCCGAACATGCGCTGGGCGAACGCGCCCACCTTGGCGAACTCGGTGCGCAGCGCGGCCTCGTCACCGGCGACCGCCATGCCCATGCCCCCGCCGCCCGCGGCGGCCTTGACCATGATCGGGTAGCCGATCGTGGCGGCGGCCGTGACCGCCTCGTCCTCGGAGGCGACGGGATCCTGAGTGCCGGGCGCGACCGGGACACCGGCCGCGGCCATCAGGTTGCGCGCCTTGATCTTGTCGCCCATCGCGGCGATGGCGTCGGCGCTGGGGCCGACCCAGACCAGGCCGTTGGCCTCGACCAGCCGGGCGAAGTCGGCGTTCTCGCTGAGGAAGCCGTAGCCGGGGTGGATGGCCTGGGCGCCGGTCGACTTGGCGGCGGCCAGGATCGCCTCGGCGTTGCGGTAGCTCTCGACCGGGTTGGCCGGGCCGATGCAGACCGCTTCGTCGGCCTCACTGACGAACGGCATGTTCTCGTCGGGCTCGGAATGGACCGCGATGGTGCGGATGCCGAGCCGTTTCGCGGTGCGGATGATCCGGCGGGCGATCTCGCCCCGGTTGGCGATGAGCAGCGAGTCGATCATCGTTGACCTTCTCTGTGTCGGCCGCCCGATCGGGGCGGTCTGTTGTGTCGCCCGGGGTGTGGGCGCTTTCTAACGCCCGATCAGGGCGTGCATGGTGGCCTCGCGCAGCAGGGCGGCCCGGCGGCGGCGGTCGACCTCGCCACCCAGGAACGGGGTGGAGTTCATCAGGCCGAACGCGGAGTGGGCGAGCACGCGCGCCTCGGCCCCGTCGAGCTCGGGGCGCAGTGTGGCCAGCACACCCACCCACTCTTCGACGTAGAGGCGCTGCAGCTTGCGGATCTGGCGGCGCGGCTCTTCCGGCAGGCGGTCGAGCTCGTGCAGGTGCAGGGCGATGACGGCCGGGTTGGCCAGGGCGAACTCGACGTGGAAGTCGATCAGGTCGGCCAGCGCGGCGCTCGCGTCCTCGGGGTGCTGGCCGACGCGGGCCTTGCCGCCGTGCAGCAGGCTCTCGCTCACCGGGATCAGCGCGGCCACGAGCATCGCCTCTTTGCCGGCGAAGTGGTGGTAGAGCGCCGGGCCGGTCACGCCCGCGGCCGAGCCGATGTCGTCCATCGACACGCCGTGGTAGCCGCGGGCCGCGAACAGGCCCACCGCGATCTCAAGGATCTCGTCACGACGCGACCGCCGCCGGGGCGCGGGCGGGCCCGGGCGGTGCTGCTGATCAACCGTTGTCACGAGGCCACTCTAACCCTCTGTCAAGCCTTCGCCTTAACGGGCGTTCAGGATGTGGAACGGCCCTCCGCGGCGGCTCGCGCCTCTTCGTGCACACGGGCGGCGACCTCGCGGCTCGGGGCGTCGGCGGGCATCCGGGCCAGCAGCCCGCTCAGCAGAACCTCGGCCTCGGCCGCGTGGCCAGCCCGGAACAGCGCCTCGCCCAGCATGCCCTCGACGCGGTCGGCCTGGTCGGTGGCGCCGATCCCCCGCAGCTTCTCGGGAGCGCCGCGCAGGTAGGGCAACGCCTCGTCGTAGCGGCCGCGCGACATGAACAGGTTACCGGCCTCGAAGGCGGTCATCGCGTGCTGGAAGACCGCGTTGGGCTCGGCCGCCAGTTCGGCCGGCAACGTGCCGAACTTCTCACTGATCAGCCGCAGCGCCTCTTCGCCTCGTTCGGGCTGGTCGGAGAAGTGCAGCGCGGCCACCCCACGGCGCAGGGCCCGCAGCTCGCCGATCAGGTCGCCCGCCTCGTGCAGGGCGGAGGCGGCGGCCCGGAACGTCTCGGCCGCCTCGGCGTCGCGGTCGAGGTCGAAGAGCAGCCCGGCCGCCTCTTCGGCGATCTGGCCCCGCCCGGCCGGGTTGCCGGACAGCCGCTCGATCAGGGTGCGATAGAGAGCCAGCGCGCCGTTCTGGTCGCCGATCGCCTGGTAGAGCCCGGCCAACAGGTAACGGGTGTTGTCGGCCGCGTCCTCGTCGCCCAGCTTCTCGAACAGCGCCAGCGCCTCCTCGGCCACCTCGGCCGCCTCGATCGGGCGTTCGGCCAGCCGGTACGCGTTGGCCAGATCGCTGCGGGCATAGGCGCCGCCGACCTCGTTGCCGGCCTCGGCGCACAGGGCCACCGCCTCGGCCAGGTCGGAGACGGCCTCGGCCGGCCTGTCCAGCCGTAGCAGGGCGTTGCCCCGGCCGACCCGAGCCGGCAGCGCCCTCTCGGGGTCGGCCGTGGCGAGCACCGCGTCGAACGCCTCGACCTGCTCGGCCGGGTCGTCGATGGTGTGGCCGTAGATCATGCCGGCCTCGGCCCGGCGCCGGGCCGGGCCGTGCTCGCGGTAGAACTGCCAGGCCTCGCGGGCGGCGGCGGCCGCCTCGTCGTGGCGGTGCTGCGCCATGCGGCTGCGGGCCCGGAGCATCGCGTGCAGAGCGACCAGGCGGGCGTCGCCGGTCTGGGCGGCGAACTCGTCGCCCCGGTCACCGGCCTCGTTCGCTTCTTCCGGGCGTTCGTTCATCAGGTGCAGGATCGACAGCCGGGCCCAGGCGTAGGCGCGCTCACGAGGACCGCCGTGCTCTGACTGGTAGGTCACATCGGCCAGAACCGGCTCTTCGTCGACCGCGCCGCCGGAGTAGCCCGCCTCCATCGCCATGCGGGCGCGCAGGGCGCTGGCCTCACCGGTCGCGCCGGCCTCGACGAACAGCTCGAGCGCCCGCGGCCAGTGACCAGTGTCTTCGCCGCCGGACGAACGCAGGCGGTTGCCCAGAAGCAGGTGCCGCCGGGCCGCCAGCAGCGGGTCGGTCAGCTCGGGGAAGCGCTCATCGACGGCTCGCAGCGTGGCGTCCGCCGCCGCGTCGCGGTCGGCCTGGTCGTGCTGCTTGGCCAGGGCCAGCAACTCGGCGGCGGTGGCCTCGGCCGGCACCTCCGGGGCAGGCTCGGGCGCAGCCTGCGGGACGGGGGCCGGGGTGACCGGGCGGCGGGCGCTCGGCGAGAGCGTCACCACCGTCTCGTACGGCTCGGCGCCCAGCTTGGCGGCGACGGTGCGGCCCTGGTGGTCGTTCCCGTTGCGCTCGTCGAACCGCTTGGCCAGCTCGATCGCCCGGGTGGACAGCTCGGCAGCCAGATCGGCGGCGGCGATGTCGCCGTGCTCGCGGCGGTGAACCACCTTGTCGCCGTGCCCGAGCTCGGCTAGGCGGCGCAGAAGCATGGCCGCGTCGGCGCTGAAATGCATCGCGGCCGCCGGGGAGGGCGCCTTGTCGAGCCAGTCGATGTGGCGCTGCAGGATCTCGAGGCCGCGGTGCTCGTTGCCGGTGCGCGCGCAGAACGCCAGGTGGGTGCCGAGGTTCCACAGGTCGGCCAGGTTGCCGCGTTCCAGGCGGTACGACCGGCGGTGCGCGTCGGCCGCCTCGCCGGGGCGGCCGGTGCGCAGGTAGGCCACCATCAGCTCGCGCAGGATGCCCTGCGGCTGCTCGCTGCAGCTCAGCTCGCCCGCCAGCACCGGCTCGGCGGTGGCGATGACGTCGGACCAGCGGTCGCGCTCGTTGTAATAGGCGGCGACCGACGACGGGTCGCAGCCGATGCAGTCGGACAGGTCGTCACGTGGCGCGGCCTGCCAGCGGGCGAACCACTCGTCGGCCTCGGCCGTGTCGCCGACGTGGTCGGCCACCAGATAGCGGTGCTTGTAGACGGCTTGCAGGCTGTGGCCGTCCTCCCGGTAGCGCCTTTCCATGTCGTCCAGGACGGCCCGGGTGCGGTCGAGCGCGATCTCGGGGAAGTTGAGCATCGCGTTGACCATGGTCTTGAAGTGCCACAGCAGGGTGTGCTTGCCGTGCGCGTGGTGGGCGCCGGGGTTGCGGTCGAAGTCGTTCAGGCTCCAGGCGAAGGTGACGAAGGCCTTGGCCGGCTCGCCGCCGTAGGTGTAGGCGTTGGTGGCCAGCAGCCGCACGGTGAAGGCGAGGTGCGGGTCGTTCACCGTGTCGGCGTGCCGCAGCACCTCTTCGACCAGGGCGATCTGGGCCGCGCCGTGCGGCATGGTGCGGGCCTGCTCGCAGAGTTCCCACAGCTCGTCGGCGGTCTTCATCGGTCCTCCCCCGGGACGGCCCGGTCGAGCAGGCCCATGAACGAACTGGTGAGCAGCGCGGCGTCGGCCGGGCGGATCGGGTGCCCGCCGAGCATGAGCGCCTGGCCGTACAGCGACTCGACGGCCAGGCCGGCCAGCTCGGGATCGCCGATCGCGGTGACCCGGCGGACCAGGGCGTTCCGGTGGTTGAGCACCAACTGCGGGCGGTCGGTCGGCACTGTGCGGGACAACGCGTCGAGAACGCCGCCCCACAGGTCGTCGGCGGCGTCACGGCTGGCCGTGAACTGCTCGTTGAACGCGGCCGCCCGGCTCACCAGATAGAGGGCCGGGACGGTGGCCGGGTCGAACCCGCGTACCACGATCTCGCAGCCGAGCCGGTCGAGGCGGCGCTGGGCGACGGCGAGGAACGGGCGCAGCCGGAGCTCGGTCTCGGCGTCGAGGGCCGAGAAGCGGGCGGCCACGTCGGCCGGTTCGAGCCGTTCGGCCCGCACCTCGGCATCCACTGTGGCCAGACGCTCGACGATGTCGGCGTTGTAGACGATGCCGCCGTTGATCACGCCGAGCTCTTGAGCCGCGGCGACGGAGGCCAGCTGGCGGAACTCGTCGTCGCCGGCGGCGTAGCGCAGGACGCCGTGCCGCTCACGGAACTCGGCCAGGGTGAGGTGGCCCAGGTTGGTTTCCATCGGCACCCACTGCTCGACCAGGCGCAGCATCTCGTCGTCGTGCAGGGCCAGCGCCTTGACGCCGAGGTGGTGGATGGAGAGGAATTCGCCCAGGCGGCGCGGGTCGGTCGAGGCGAGCCGGACCAGCCAGCCGCGCAGCTGGTCGGCGATCGCCTCGCGGGTCTCGGCCAGCAGCCCGTCGTCGTAGAGCGCCTCGCGGCTGGCTGTCGGCCGCAGCTCGGTGCTGTCGACCACGCAACGGGCGAAGAACGCCCACTCGGGCAGCAGGCCCTCGATGCTCTCGGCGAGCAGCATCCTCTTCAGATAGACGCGGTGACCACCGCGGGCGGCCGGGTTGACCGGGGTGGGCAGCACGAACGCGACGCCGGTGAGGCCGGCCGCGGGCACGTCGAGCGGAACCACGTCGAGCGGGCGGAAACCGAAGACCTCTTGCGCGTACGCCGAGAGGTCGCCACCCGGCCAGGGGAGCGACCCGGTGGTGACGGCGACATGGTCGACCTCGACCCGCACCGGGAGCAACGAACCGTAGAGGGTGGCGAGCTCGCGCACCGTCGCGCCGGAAAGAAGTGGCTCGGCCCCGCGGCGCGGCAGCAGGGTGACCGCGGTTCCCGGCTCGCGCTCGTCACCCGGGGCAACGGAATAGCGGCCGTCCGAATACCCCGTCCAGAGGACGGGCTCGGCGCCGGCGCGACGGGTGTGCACCCGGATCTCGTCGGCCACCAGGAAGCAGGAGAGCAGGCCGATGCCGAACTGGCCCAGGAACTCGTGCCGGGCGAAGCCCAGCTCGTCGCGTTTGGAGCTGCGGCCGATGGTGGCCAGCAACTCGTGCACCTGGGCCTCGGTGAGGCCGATGCCGTTGTCGGTGACCTCGAGCCGGTCGGGGCCCGTGGTGATCGACACCAGGCCGGGCACCTCGGCCGCGGTGATCGCGTCGACCGCGTTCTGCAGCAGCTCGCGGACATAGACCCGCGGGCTGGCGTAGAGGTGGTGGCTCAGGAGGTCGACGATGCCCCGGAGATCGACCTGGAACGTGTTGCTCACGGCGGAGAAGGTACCGCGAACGACCGACAAAAACGGGGCCGGTCTTGATCTTCACCGGATCAGACCCGCCCCGCCTCGAATCGAAGCTGCCTCAGCTCAGGCCGCCGGGCTCCGAACCCTTGACGATGGGCGCGCGGACCAGGTTGCCCCACTCGGTCCAGGAGCCGTCGTAGTTGCGGACCTGGGGATAGCCCATCAGGTGGTGCAGCACGAACCACGTGTGGCTCGACCGCTCACCGATCCGGCAGTAGGCGATGATGTCGTCGCCCGATTCCAGGCCCAGCTCGTCGCGGTAGATCTTGACGAGCTCGTCGGCCGGCTTGAAGGTGCCGTCCTCGTTGGCCGCCGACTTCCACGGCTTGCTGACCGCGCCCGGGATGTGGCCGCCGCGCAGCGCACCCTCTTGGGGATAGGCCTCCATGTGCGTCAGCTCGCCCGTGTATTCCTGCGGCGAACGCACGTCGACCAGCGGGCGGCCGCTGCTGATGTGCCCCATCACCTGGTCGCGGAAGGCCCGGATCTCGGCGTCGTTGCGAACCGGCACGGGGTATTTGGCGGCAGGCCGCTCGGTGCGCTCGCGGGTCAGCGGCCGGCCCTCGGCCGCCCACTTCTGCCGCCCGCCGTCGAGCAGGCGGACGTCGCGGTGGCCGAAGAGGGTGAAGACCCAGAGGGCGTACGTGGCCCACCAGTTGAAGTTGTCGCCGTAGAAGACGATCGTGTCGTCCCGGCCGATCCCCTTGGCCTCACACATCGCGGCGAAGGCGGTCGCGTCCAGGTAGTCGCGGGTGACCTGGTCGTTCAGCTCGAGGTGCCAGTCGACCTTGACCGCGCCGGGAATGTGCCCGGTGTCGTAGAGAAGCACGTCCTCGTCCGACTCGACGACGACCAGGCCGGGGGCGTCGAGGTTGGCGGCCAGCCACTCGGTGGTGACGAGCTTGTCGGGGTGGGCGTACGCCTGCAGGGCGGGCGCCGGATCATTCTCAACAGACATGCCTGCCACGCTAGCCCCTTACTCGGTCATACCGATCGGCATGAGCTCGGGACGCTTCGGCGACACCAGTTCGCCCGACGAGTGGCCGAGCAGATGCCGGCCCACCCAGGGCGCCAGGTGCTCGCGGGCCCAGCGCAGGTCGGCGGTGCGGGCCAGCCGCCACGGCGTGGGCTCGGGGGCGGGCGGCACCAGCATCCAATCCTCGTCGACACCGACGCCGAGCACGTTCAGCACCTGACCGGCGACCCGGCGGTGGCCCGCGGGCGAGAGGTGCAGGCGGTCGGGCGACCACATCTGCGGGTGGCGGAAGGCGTCGTCGGCGAACAGGTCGACCAGGTGGCCGCCGTAGCGCCGGGCGATCAGGCGGGCGCCGTCGTTGAGCACGGCCGCCCGCCGCCCGAGGATGGCGGGCAGGTTCACGGTCACGTCAGCGAACCGGAACAGGATCACGTCGGCCCCGGTGTCGCGCAGGCGGCGCACCACGCCGTCGAGCTCCCGGACGAGGGCGTGCGGGTCCACCCGTACGCGCAAGGCGTCGTTCCCACCCGCGGCGATGCTCACCAGGTCGGGGTGCATGGCCAGCGTCGGTTCGAGCTGATCGTCGACGATCTGGTGCATCACCTTTCCCCGTACGGCCAAATTGGCGTAGCCGAAATCGGGCCCCGAATCGACGGCCAGCCGGGTCGCGACCAGATCGGCCCACCCGCGGAAAGTGCCGTCCGGGTACGCGTCGTTCAGGCCCTCGGTGAAGCTGTCCCCCATAGCAACGAAGCTGCGCCAAGCCATCGCCGCCCCCTTAACGTGCGATCAAGTTTGCTCGTGAGGAACACATAAGCACCGAATGGAAGTCACCGGTAGCGTGACGATGGCGACACCCCGTTAATGGACTGCTTTCGGACGTGATCCTCCCTACGCTGCTTCGCATGCTGCTGAGAATGTCCACCTTGCTGCTCAGGACCCTGCGTGAGGAGCCGGCGGACGCGGAGGTGCCGAGCCATCGGCTGCTGCTGCGCGCCGGCTATGTCCGCCGCGCCGCCCCGGGTGGTTACACCTGGCTCCCGCTCGGCAAGCTCGTCCTCGACCGGATCACCACGATCGTCCGCGAAGAGATGGTGGCCGTCGGCGGGCAAGAGGTGTCGTTCCCGGCGCTGCTGCCGCGCGAGCCCTACGACGTCAGCAACCGCTGGACCGAGTACGGCGACGACATTTTCACGCTCAAGGACCGGCGCGGCTCCGACTATCTGCTCGCGCCCACCCACGAAGAGATGTTCACCCTGCTGGTGCAAGAGATGACCAGCTCCTACCGCGACTTCCCGCTGGTGCTGTTCCAGGTGCAGACGAAGTACCGCGACGAGGCCCGGCCGCGGGGTGGGCTGCTGCGCGGACGCGAGTTCCTGATGAAGGACGCGTACTCGTTCACCCTGACCGATGAAGAGCTTGTTTCCGCGTACGAATCCCTCCGCGCGGCCTACCAGCGGGTGTTCACGAGGCTGGGCCTCCAGCACACGATCGTCTCGGCCATGTCGGGCGCGATGGGCGGTTCCGCGTCCGAAGAGTTCCTGGCCACAGCCGAGGTGGGCGAGGACACGTTCGTCGGCTGTACGGCGTGTGACTACGCAGCCAACACGGAAGCGGTGACCACACCGGCCCCGCCCGCCACAACGGCGACCGCGCCCCCGCTCGAGGTGCACGACACCCCGGACACCCCGACCATCGCCTCACTGGTCGAGCTGGCCAACGCCCGCGCCCTGGGCGGCCGCGACGACTGGACGGCGGCCGACACCCTCAAGAACGTGGTGGTCACCGTGCACCACCCCGGCGCCGGCGACGAGGTGCTGGTGATCGGCGTGCCCGGTGACCGCGAGGTCGACCTCAAGCGGCTCGACGCCGCCCTGGCCCCGGCCACGGCCACCCTGTTCGACGACTTCGCCGGGCGCCCCGACCTGGTCAAGGGCTACATCGGCCCGCAGGGCATCCAGGCCCGCTACCTGGCCGACCCGCGGGTGGCCGCCGGCACGGCCTGGCTGACCGGCGCCAACGAGCCCGGGCGGCACGCGGTCAACGTGGTGGCCGGTCGCGACTTCACGCCCGACGGCACCATCGAGGCGGCTCTCGTGCTGGCCGGCGACCCCTGCCCGGCCTGCGGCTCGGGGACGCTGACCATGCGCCGGGGCATCGAGATCGGGCACATCTTCCAGCTCGGCCGCCGCTACACCGACGCGTTCAAGGTCGACGTGCTGGGGGCGGACGGCAAGCCGGTCCGGCCGACCATGGGGTCGTACGGGATCGGGGTGTCCCGGGCCGTGGCCGCGATCGCCGAGCAGCACAACGACGAGCGCGGGCTGCTCTGGCCGGACGAGGTGGCCCCGGCCGACGTGCACATCGTCGCGGCCGGCAAGGACGGCCAGGTCGAGGCGGCCCTCACTCTCGCCGGGGAGCTCGCGGCGGGCGGGTTGCGGGTGCTCGTCGACGACCGTCCGAACATCTCGGCCGGGGTGAAGTTCACCGACGCCGAGCTGATCGGCATCGCGCGTACCGTCGTGATCGGACGCCGCCTGGGCGAGGGCTACGCCGAACTGCGAGACCGCCGCACCGGTGACCGGAAGGACGTGCCGGTCTCGGACATACCAGGTGTAATCACAGCTTCACTCGGGTAACGCCAGTACCAACGGGAGGTGAGCGCATGGCCAGGGCAGCGGTCGCCGAGGTGATGACCCGGCAGGTGGTCTATCTGCCGGAGGCGACGATGCTGGACGAGGCGGCGCAGGTGATGCGCGACCGCGGCATCGGCGACGTGGTGGTGACCCGTGGGCCGACGATGGTCGGCGTCGTCACCGACCGGGACATCGTGGTGCGGGCCATCGCCGAGAATCTGACGCCGACCACGACCAGCCTGGGCGACATCACGTCGCACGAGCTGATCATGGTGGAGCAGTCGGCCACCGTGGACGAGGCGGTGCAGGCCATGCGCGAGCGGGGTGTCCGCCGGCTGCTCGTGTGCGACGCCGACCGCAAGGTGGTGGGCATCCTCAGCCTCAGCGACGTGGCCCTGCTGCCCACGTCGGCGGCCGCGTAGCCGGTGGCCGTTCCGCGTTAGGGTCGGTGTCGTGACCGACATGCCCCCGAAGCTCGCCGAGATCGTCGACGAGTTCGCCTCGGCGCCGCGCGAGCTGGTGCTCGAGATGCTGCTCGAGTTCGCCGACGCGATGCCGCCGCTCCCGGCCGACATGGCCGCGCACGACGGCATGGAACAGGTGCCGGAGTGTCAGACCCAGTTCTTCCTCAAGGCCGTGGTGCGGCCGGACGACACGGTCGAGACGTTCTTCGACTGCCCGCCCGAGGCGCCGACCACGCGCGCCTTCGCCGGCATCCTGGCCGAGGGTCTCGAGGGCGCCACGACGGCCGAGATCCTGGCCGTGCCGGACGACCTCTACGCCCGCATGGGTCTGGCCCAGGCGATCAGCCCGCTGCGCATCCGCGGCGGCTCGGCGATCCTGGGCCGCCTGAAGCGTCAGGTCGCGGCCCAGCTGGCCACCCGCTGACCGTGGACATCCAACTCTGGTCCGACGTCGTCTGCCCGTGGTGCTACCTGGGCCGGCGACGTCTCGCCGCGGCCGTCGCCCAGTACGACGGCGAGGTCACCGTGACGTTCCGGGCGTTCCAGCTCGACGCCTCCCCGGTGCCGCCGGGCCTGCCGATCAAGGCGGCGATGGCGGCCAAGTTCGGCGACCGGGAGCGCGTCGACCAGATGCTCGCGCACGTCACCGCGCTCGCCGCCGAGGAGGGCCTGCGGCTCGACTACGACCGGGCGATCGCCGCCAACACGTTCGACAGCCACCGGCTGATCGCCTGGGCCGCTCGCCAGGGCCGGCAGGCCGAGATGGTGGAGGCGCTGCAGCGGGCCCACTTCCTCGAGGGCCTCGACGTGGGATCGCGGGCCGTGCTCGCATCGGTGGCCGGCTCCCTCGGCCTGAACCCGGCCGCCGCGATCGCCTACCTCGAGTCCGAGGCGGGCACGTCCGCGGTCGAGGCCGATCTGACCGAGGCGCGCGAGCTGAACATCACCAGCGTTCCGTTCTTCCTGGTCGACGGGAAGTACGCGCTGCAGGGCGCTCAAGAGGCGTCGACGTTGGTCACGGCGTTCGAAGAGATCGCGCGGCGCGAGACGGTAGACATCCTACGTTTCACGTGAAACCTATTCGACGAGCTTCGCTAGCCCGTCGATCACCTCGGCCCCCGGCAAGGCGCCGAGCGCCGGCCCGGCAATGGCGATCTTGCTGTGCCGCACGCCGGAGCCGATGATCACGTGCGGGGCCGCCGCCACGCGGGCGTCGACGAGGATCGGCCAGTCGGTGGGCAGCCCGATCGGGGTGATGCCGCCGTACTCCATGCCGGTCAGACGGACCGCTTCGTCCATGGGTGCGAAGCTGCACTTGCGGACGTCCAGGCGCTTGCGGACGACGCCGTTCACGTCGGCGCGGGTCGTGGCCAGGATGATGCAGGCGGCGTACTTGACGGTCTCGCCCCGCTTGCCGGCGACGATCACGCAGTTGGCCGAGACGTCGAGACCCACGTCGTACGCCTCGCAGAACGCGGCCGTGTCGGCCAGACCGGGGTCGATCGGAGCCACCAGCACCTGATCGGCGTCGATCGGCGCATCCTCGGGCCACACGGCGAGAGCCTTGGCGACCGGGTCGGCCAACAGGTCGAGGTGGGTTTGGGCGGGCTCGAGCTTCAGACTTCCCATCACATCGGCCATCCTGTCACGCCGCTCTTCCTCAGAAAGCGGGCGCACCTGCCGACCGTCAGAGGGTGTGAGGGAGAGACGCGAAGGACGGGTGGGCACCGTCAGTGGGCTGGCATTGCTGGCCGGCGGTACGGCCCTGGCCGCAACGGTCGGCGGCGATCACCAGTCGCTCTCGGCGACCCTGCTGCTCGGCGGGCTCACTCTCGGCCTCGGCCATTCCCTGATCGAGGAGATCAAGCGTCAGGCTCGTCGTGAATCGGCCGGCTGGACCCGCAAGGACACGACCAACGCCGTGCTGCTCGGGCTGTGGTCCGAGCTCGCGCTGATCATGAGCATTCTGCTGCTCGACACCGTCCCGACCCGGGCCGTCGGTCTGGCCCTCGCCGTGGCGTACGCCGGGGCGTGCGGCTACTTCGTGACCGAGCGCCGCCGAGCGGCCGCCGTCATGACGGCACCCGAACCCGTCCGTGATGACCTGCCCACGACCTCCGGACTGGACGACGCCGTTCCGCAACGCCGCCACGAAGGCCATGTCGAACACGCGCCGATGCCCGCGGCGGGAGAGATCAGGTCGGCAGGACCACGATGATCGGCGGGACCGGGACGCCGCCGTTGGTCTCGGTCGGCAGTTCCGGCGCCGGCAGCCAGTCGAGCCCCAGCATCTCGGGCCCGAAGCCGTCGTCCAGGCCGATGCGGGGCTCACCGTCGGCCACGGTCACCGAGAACACCGAGGTCATGCCCGACGGGTACGGCATCTCGAGCACGTAGCGGGCGTCGCTGACCACCAGGCCGGTCTCTTCGAACACTTCACGGCGCACCGCCTCTTCGGCGGTCTCGCCGGGCTCCAGACCACCGCCCGGCAAGGTCCACCACTCACCGCCACCGGATCGTCGGCTGCGTTCGTGCACCATCAGTACGCGCCCGTCCCGCACGATCACGGCGGCGGCCCGTTTTCGTTCGCTCACGTGTCGCAGGCTAACCGGCCCCGCGCCCGTTCCGCATGCCACCTTCCAGCCCTGTGGATAACGTCCGCTTTCGTTCCCTCGCAAGGGATCCCGGACCGCCCAATGAGGACAAAACGCTGACCGAAACCGATCAGACCGCGTAGTCACCGCGCGTGGGCGGCATGTCCGCCGCTCCGTCACGGTGATCCTTCACGGCGAGCACCTGGTTGACGCCGATGCGGGCCTGCTCGAAGGCCAGCGCCGAAGCCGCCATGTAGAGCCGCCACACGCGAGCCCGGCCCGGCGTGGTCAGCTCGACCGCCTCTTTCCAGTTCGCCTCGAGGTCGGCCACCCAGGCCCGCAGCGTCCGCCCGTAGTGCTCCCGCAGCGCGTGCACGTCACGCACCTCGAAGCCGGCCTGCTCGAGCAGCGTCACCGTCGTGCCGACCGGGGCCAGCTCGCCGTCGGGGAAGACGTACGCATCGATGAAGGAGCGCGCCTGGTGCGGCTGCTTCGGCGGCAGGTGCAGGCGGGAGATCTGGTGGTTGAGCAGCCGGCCGCCCGGCTTGAGCTGGGCGTACAGGATGGCCGCGTACTCGGCGTAGGGCTCGGTGCCGACATGTTCGGCCATGCCCACACTGGAGATCGCGTCGTACGGCCCGTCCTCCAGATCGCGGTAGTCCTCGACCCGGATCTCGACCTGGCCGGTGAGGCCCGCCTCGGCGACCTGCTTGCGGGCATACTCGGCCTGCTCGGTCGAGAGGGTGATGCCGACGACGTGTACGCCGTACTCGCGAGCGGCGTGAATGGCCAGGCTGCCCCACCCGCACCCGACATCGAGCAGCCGCTGGCCGGGCTGAAGGCCCAGCTTGCGGCAGATCAGGTCGAGCTTGTCGCGCTGTGCGTCGGCCAGCCCGTAGCCGGGTTCGTCGGACGTCCAGTACGCGCATGAATAGACCATGCTCGGGCCGAGGACCAGCCGGTAGAAGTCGTTGCCGACGTTGTAGTGGTGGCTGATCGCCTGGCGGTCGCGGCGCTTGCTGTGCCGGGCGCCGGTGACGACCATCTCTTCCGGCGGCGGCTTGGGCTGGGTGCCGAGCACGCCGAGGCGTACGAGGTCGCCCGCCACGTGCCGGATCGGGACGTCCTTGACGTCGGGCGCCCGCCACAGCAGCGCGGACAGGCGGTTCAGGGCGTCGTAGAGGTCGCCCTCGACGTCGAGTTCGCCGGCGACGTACGCGCGGGCGAGCCCCAGTTCGTTCGGCTGCCACATCAGCCGGCGCAGCGCGCGGCGGTGCCGGATGATCAGCACCGGGGCGTCGAACGGGCCGGCCGTCGAGCCGTCCCAGGCCCGGATGCGTACGGGCAGTGGGGTTTGCAGAAGTGCTTCGAGTACGCCTTGCAGCTTCGTAGCGGTAGTGGCGTGGGGGATGGTGGTCGGCATCGGAACCTCCCGGGCGCAGCATCGCGCGACCGAATCATGGAACCGATTCACTATCCGCCCGACGCGGCCAGTTACATAAGACTCTTTTCTAGTTTTGTGATCGAGGACTCACACTGCGCGCATGACCCGCTCGAGGCTGGTCAGGCGCATGGGACGTGCCTGGTCACGACGGCTTTCGGCCAGGGCGTCGAGCACGGCTCGACGCTCCCTTTCGGACAGTACGCCCGCGAACGGCGATGCGGAACGGAGTCGCACGGCGTATTGAGCGGGTGACGTCAACGCCTCGACCACAGCCTCGGACTCGCCGGCCAGCAGCGCCTCCCACCGTTCCCACTCCGGCCCGTCCGGGTGCAGGCGGCGCAGCCGGCGCAGATTCATCTCGGCCAGGGCGATCACGGCTTGCGGCCGGGCCGTGAACCGCGCGGCGATCGCCTGGTGCAGCCACAGCTGCTCCAGTTCGGCCCGGGTCAGCACCGGATGGATCAGCGCCTCCACGTCGACCCGGCGCACCCGTCGTTGCGTGCCGAGACTGACGTACGGGAGGAGCCCGCGCGCGCAGAGATCGAGCACGCGGCGCCGCGAGAACCGGAGCAGGATCGCGGCCTCACCGATGGTGAGTAGTTCGGTCGTGCGCATCGTCACACGTGGATGTTGGCCTGCGCGGCCCTCGGTTGCAACAACCGAACGGCCGATGACTCTTTCACTGACCGGTTGCCACCGTACTGAACAGATAGGTGCGCTTTTCCAGTCCGGCCAGATCCAACGGAACCCCCGTAACCCGCTCAGCCAGCGCAAACCCGGCTTCGGCCCCGCTACCGCCGACCGCCGCGATCGCCGGCGCCAGCTCGGTCGCCCGCGTTCCGGTGGCCTTGGCGTCGGCCCACGGATCAAACTCCAGCTGGACTTTCTGGTCCCCCAGAAGCAGGAACCGCCCGCTTCCCTCGGCGGCACGGTAGAGACAGATCAAAGACGTTCCCACCGACAGCTTCCGCAGCAAGTCGTCCGCCGTGCCCAGCGTCCCGTTGTCCTCGACGATCAGCGACCACGAGTCGTCCAGCCGCGACACCCCGAAGTACCGCTTCCCGCTGCTGACCCGCTCGCCGTCGCCGGCCCCCACCATCTGCTGCCACCCGATGCGCTCGAGCTCTTTGGCCCCCATGCGCTTGAGCACCTGCCCGGTGGTCACCTGAGAGACCCAGACGAAGCAGAACCCCTTGCTGAGGTCTTTGACCCCGCGGAACCAGGCGTAGTCCCCCGCCACCGCCAGCCGCCCGCCAGCCGCCAGAGACGACTCGAACGACACCGGCGCCGACGGCGCAGCCGAAGCTGGACCAGCGGAAACAGTCGAAGCGGCCGGCTCGTCACTTCCCCGCGAGCACCCCGCGAGAAGCCCACCGACCATCAGCCCGAACACCATCCGACGCCGCACGGCGCCAGTAGATCAAACGCCCGCCCGGAAACACAAAAAATCCCCCCGGCTCAGCCGGAGGGATTCACGTCGGTGGAGCCCAGGGGACTTGAACCCCTAACCCCCGCCTTGCAAAGGCGGTGCTCTGCCAGTTGAGCTAGGGCCCCCAAACCCAAACCAAACTACCGAAGGTCAGGCGCCGTAGTCGCCTCGTGCCAAAGCGCCCGCTCATCGCTGGAAGCCTTGACCTTCTTGAACACCAGAGTAGCCGCGCCCACAACAGCAGCCACAACCAAAAGCTTCTTGAACACGCCAACCCCCACGACCGGTCTAGTCTCGGCCCCACCGCACTCGGGTTTCAAGGGGCGCGGCCCCTTGTGGCCCGCAGCGATCAGAGCACCCGGCGCGCCCACCGCATGTCGGGTTCAGGGGCGAAAGCCCCATCCACCCACCGCAACCGAAGCACCCGGCGCACCCACCGCAACGTGGGGTTTCAGGGGGCTCGGCCCCCTGAGCAGGCATGACGGGGAACAACGGTCCGCGCTTTCCGCGGACATGGTTCCCCGTTACCCGTGGGGCTAGCTGGAATCGAACCAGCGACCTCAGAGTTATCAGCTCTGCGCTCTAACCGACTGAGCTATAGCCCCTCAAGTGCGACACCGAAGGTTACCGCACCGGGTTGGGAGCCACCAAAACGGGGTGGCCCCCTTCCGCCCTTGCTTCTGGCTCAGTCCCGCTCGGCCAGGGTCAGCTCGACCCCGCCCACCAGGTCGGCGCACACGTTGTAGATGAACGCGCCCAGCGTGGCCAGCGCCGTGAACAGCACGACGTTGACCGCGCCGATCAGCATCGACGTGCCGATGACGCCCCACGCGGTGATCTGGAAGCTGCCGCTGGACGACGCGTCGTCGCCACCGCTGGCGCTCACCAGCTCTTTGAGGCTGGTGTTGACCTCGCCCCACACGCCCATGGCGTCCAGGGCCAGGTAGAGCACCGAGGTGGCCACGACCACGACGATGAACAGCACCACTGACACGGCGAACGAGAACTTCATCACGGACCACGGGTCGATCCGCTTGAGGTTGAGCCGGGCCCGCCGGGGGCCGCGGGCGGCCGCCGACGAGACGGTGGAGCGCGCCGAGCGCACGACCTCGGTGACCCGGGCCGCGCCGACGGCGGCCGAGCCGCTGGCCGCGGCCCCACCCTTGGCGTTGCCGGCCCCGGACGCACCGCCGGGCCGCTGCTGCGGCCCGGTGCCCGTCTTGCCGGCCGGCGGCACGCTGACGCGTCCCGAGCTGCTGCCGGGGGCCGCACCCTTGCCCTTGGTCACGGTGGGCACGCTCGCCGAGCCCTTGACGGGCTGACCGGGCCGCTTGGCGTCGGAGCCGTCGTGGTCCGCGTTCGGCTCACCGGGGGGCGGGGCCATGCCCGGCGCCCGGGTGAACTTCGGAGCGGACGGGGCTTCGGCCGAGGCAGCGCCGCGGGCCGCTCCGTCTCGTCCGTTCGGGGCGGCTTTGTCCTTGCCCGCCTCGTTCGGAGTCGCCGAGCTCCCCGTGGCCCCCGACTTCGCCTGTGTCTCCGGCATCAACTAGTCCTGTTCGTCAGGCTCGTCGGCATTGCGAGCAAGCGCCACGATGGTTACACCTTCTGGGAGGTCCATCAGCTTGACCCCCATTGTGTTCCGATCCCGCGTCTGCCGTACAGGCTTCACGGGAGTCCGGATGACACCACCATTGCTGGTGATGGCAAATATTTCATCCAAGGGACTGATCACGAGCGCTCCCACGAGCCCACCACGACGTTCGGTGATCTTCGCGGTGAGGACGCCCTTGCCGCCCCGGCCCTGCACGGGATACTCCTCGATCGGCGTGCGCTTCGCATACCCACCGTTGGTGGCGACCAACACATCCATACCCTCCCGGACCACTTCCATGGCCAGGAGCTCGTCGTCGCCGCTGAAGCGCATGCCGATGACTCCCGATGTGGCCCTACCCATAGGACGCAGCGCCTCATCGGTTGCGTTGAATCGGATCGCCTGGGCGTGCTTGGAGACCATGAGGAGGTCGTTCTCCGGTGCCACCAGCGCAGCGCCCACCAACTCGTCGTCCTCCCGCAGGTTGATGGCGATGATGCCACCGCTGCGGTTGGAGTCAAATTCCTCGAGCCGGGTCTTCTTCACGAGGCCATTCTTGGTGGCGAGCACAAGGTAGGGCTCGACCTGGTAGTTCGGGATCTGGATGACCTGGGCGATGTGCTCGTCGGGCTGGAACGCGAGCAGGTTGGCGACGTGCTGGCCCTTGGCCACGCGGGCCGCTTCGGGCAGCTCGTACGCCTTGGCCCGGTAGACCCGGCCCTTGTTGGTGAAGAACAGCATCCAGTCGTGGGTCGAGATCACGAAGAAGTGCGAAACGATGTCGTCCTGCCGCAGCGTGGCGCCGCTGACGCCCTTGCCGCCGCGCCGCTGGGACCGGTAGAGGTCGACCTTCGTCCGCTTGGCGTAACCGGTTCGTGTGATCGTCACCACAACGTCCTCGCGCGTGATGAGGTCTTCCATCGACACTTCACCATCGAACGGGATGATCTGGGTGCGCCGGTCGTCGCCGTACTTCTGCACGATCTCGGCGAGCTCTTCGCTGACGATCGCCCGCTGCCGCTCCGGCTTGGCCAGGATGTCCTTGAGGTCGGCGATCTCGAGCTCGATCTTGGCCAGCTCGTCGATGATCCGCTGCCGCTCGAGGGCGGCCAGGCGGCGCAGCTGCATGTCGAGGATCGCGCCGGCCTGGATCTCGTCGATGTCGAGCAGCTGGATCAGGCCGCTGCGGGCGTCGTCGACGGTCGGCGAGCGCCGGATCAGGGCGATGACCTCGTCCAGCGCGTCGAGCGCCTTGACCAGGCCGCGCAGGATGTGCGCGCGCTCCTCGGCCTTGCGCAGCCGGTACGCGGTGCGCCGGCGGATGACCTCGACCTGGTGCTCGACGTAGTAGAGGATGAACTGGGCCAGGTTGAGCGTGCGCGGCACGCCGTCGACCAGGGCCAGCATGTTGGCGCCGAACGTCTCTTGCAGCTGGGTGTGCTTGTAGAGGTTGTTCAGCACGACCTTGGCCACAGCGTCCCGCTTGAGGACGAGGATCAACCGCATGCCCGTACGACCGGAGGACTCGTCGCGGATGTCGGCGATCCCGGTGAGCTTGCCCTCCTTGACCAGCTCGGCCACGCGCTCGGCGAGGTTGTCCGGGTTGACCTGGTACGGCAGCTCGGTGACGACGAGGCAGGGGCGCCCCCGGGCGTCCTCCTCGACTTCGACCACGGCGCGCATCCGGATCGAGCCGCGGCCCGTGCGGTACGCGTCCTGGATCGCCTGCTGACCGACGATCAGGCCGTACGTCGGGAAGTCCGGGCCCTTGACGATCTCGAGCAGCGCCTCGAGCGTGGTGGCCTCGTCAGCCTCGGGGTGGTCGAGCACCCACTGCACGGCGGCCGCGATCTCGCGCAGGTTGTGCGGCGGGATCTTGGTGGCCATGCCGACCGCGATGCCCTCGGACCCGTTGACCAGCAGGTTGGGGAACCGGGCGGGCAGGATGGTCGGCTCTTGCGTACGGCCGTCGTAGTTGTCCTGCATGTCGACGGTGTCCTCGTCGATGTCCCGCAGCATCTCCATGGCGAGAGGCGAGAGCTTCGA
Organism: Paractinoplanes pyxinae; assembly: GCF_026626335.1. Classification (GTDB taxonomy): domain Bacteria; phylum Actinomycetota; class Actinomycetes; order Mycobacteriales; family Micromonosporaceae; genus Actinoplanes; species Actinoplanes pyxinae. The sequence continues at coordinate 166,583 of NZ_JAPNTZ010000017.1, forward strand.
CTCGGTGTACCGCATGGCGGCCGGCGGGTCGTTGCCGGGCGAACCGAAGTTGCCGTTGCCGTCGATGAGCCGGTAGCGCAGCGACCACGGCTGGCCCATGCGCACCAGGGCGTCGTAGATCGACGAGTCGCCGTGCGGGTGGTAGTTGCCCATGACGTCGCCGACGACGCGGGCGCACTTGACGTAGCCGCGGTCCGGGCGGAAGCCGGAGTCGTACATCGCGTAGAGGATCTTGCGGTGCACCGGCTTGAGGCCGTCGCGGACGTCGGGCAGCGCGCGGCCCACGATCACGCTCATCGCGTAGTCGAGGTAGGAGCGCTGCATCTCGACCTCGAGGCCGACGGGCTCGACCCGCTGGGCCACGCCGCCGGTGTCCGGGGCCTCGTCGCCGTCGGGCGTCTCGGGAGTGTCAGTCACTGTTAACCCTTACTCAAGGTGAAACCAGACATGTACGGCGAAACTACGCATCCTGCTGTGGATAACGTTGTGGAAAGCCCGGGGACGCTGTGGATACAGCGCCCCCGGGCGGCCATCTAGATGTCGAGGAACCGCACGTCCTTGGCGTTGCGCTGGATGAACGAGCGCCGCGCCTCCACGTCCTCACCCATCAGCACGCTGAACAACTCGTCGGCCACCGCGGCGTCGTCGAGTGTCACCTGGCGTAGCGTCCGGGTGGCCGGGTCCATCGTCGTGTCCCACAGCTCCTGGAAGTTCATCTCGCCCAGACCCTTGAAGCGCTGGATGTCGTCCGGCTTCGCGTTGGGCTTCTTCTGCTGGCGCAGCGCGATGAGGCCGTCCCGCTCGCGGTCGGAGTAGGCGTACTGGGCGTCGTCGCCGCGCTTGTTCCACTTGATCTTGTAGAGCGGCGGGGCGGCCAGGTAGACGTGGCCCATCTCGACCAGCGGCCGCATGAAGCGGAACAGCAGGGTGAGCAGCAGCGTCTGGATGTGCTGGCCGTCGACGTCGGCGTCGGCCATCAGCACGATCTTGTGATAGCGCAGCTTGGCCGCGTCGAAGTCCTCGTGGATGCCGGTGCCGAGCGCGGTGATCAGCGCCTGGACCTCGTTGTTCTTCAGCACCCGGTCGATCCGGGCCTTCTCGACGTTCAGGATCTTGCCGCGGATCGGCAGGATGGCCTGGATGCGGCTGTTGCGGCCCTGCTTGGCCGAGCCGCCGGCCGAGTCGCCCTCGACGATGAACAGCTCGGACTCGCGCGGGTCGGTCGACTGGCAGTCGGCCAGCTTGCCCGGCATGGAACCCGACTCGAGCAGCGACTTGCGGCGGGCCAGCTTGCGCGCCTGCTGCGCCGCGATGCGGGCCCGGGCGGCCTGGTCGGCCTTGGTGATGATCTGCTTGGCCTCGGCCGGGTTGCGGTCGAACCAGTCGGCGAGCTGCTCGTTGGCCACCCGCTGGACGAAGCTCTTCATGTCGGTGTTGCCGAGCTTCGTCTTGGTCTGGCCCTCGAACTGGGGGTTGGCCAGGGTCACCGAGATGATCGCGGCCAGGCCCTCGCGAATGTCCTCGCCGGAGAGGTTCTGGTCGCCCTTGAGCAGCTTCTTGTCTTTGCCGTAGCGGTTCACGACACCGGTCAGCGCGGCGCGGAAGCCCTCTTCGTGGGTGCCGCCCTCGTGCGTGTTGATGCGGTTGGCGAAGGTGTAGACCGACTCGCCGTACGACTCGTTCCACTGCATGGCGATCTCGACCGCCATGCGGGCCTCGTTGTCCTCGGCCTGGAACTCGACCACGGTCTTGTGGATCGCGTTCTTGGTGGCGTTGAGGTGGCGCACGAAGTCGGCGATGCCGTTCTCGTACATGAAGACGACCTTGCGCGGCTCGCCGCTCTCGTCGGCCGACTCGGCCCGCTGGTCGGTGAGCTTGATGGTCAGGCCCCGGTTGAGGAAGGCCATCTCCTGCAGGCGGCGGTAGATCGTCTGCCAGTCGAACTCGACCGTCTCGAAGACCGCCGGGTCGGGCCAGAACTGCACCATGGAGCCGGTGGTGTCGGTGGTCTCGCCCTTCTCGAGCGGACCCGGCACGGACGCCGTGTAGTGCTGGCGCCACACGTTCCCGGACTTGTGGATCTCGACGAACATCTTGGTGGAGAGCGCGTTCACGACCGACACGCCGACGCCGTGCAGACCGCCGGAGACCGCGTACGCCTTGTTGTCGAACTTGCCGCCGGCGTGCAGCACGGTCAGCGCCACCTCGACGCCCGGCTTCTTCAGCTTGGGGTGCAGGTCGACCGGGAAACCACGGCCGTTGTCGGTGACCGAGACGCCGCCGTCGGCCAGCAGCACCACGTCGATCGTGTCGCAGTAGCCGGCCAGAGCCTCGTCGACCGCGTTGTCGACGACCTCCCAGACCAGGTGGTGCAGACCCCGCTCGCCGGTGGAGCCGATGTACATGCCCGGGCGCTTGCGGACAGCCTCGAGCCCCTCCAGCACGGTGATCGACTCGGCGCCGTATTCCTGCTTGTTCTCTGCCACCCTCGGCCACTTTCTCGTGCTGAGGCCCTGGTGGGGCCCCGCACGGGGACGGCGGACATGCGGGCGCACGGAGGGCAGGGTGAGCCACAGATGACAACCCGCGGGGAGGAGCGGACCACCGGTGGAACCGTGCTCGCCGGTCGCCGCGGCAGGCCCGCGGATCGTGATCGGCTGGGAAAACCGCGTAGCGTGACGACAGCAGTCCGATTCGTCCACGAGGACGCCGAACCGCGATCGTTGCTCTGAGGTTTTCCCGGTCTCCGTCGATTCTACTCCGCCGAAGCCAGTTGGCGAGGGTCCGGCACCCCTTCCGGGTGCCTCAGATTGCCGTAGCCGGATCGGAGGCCGCTCCCAAGTCTCCCCCTACACGGAGCGGGGGCCCCGCGCAACGGCAAGTGATCCGGCGGCCGATCACTGCCGCGCGCCTTCCGCCGGTCACCGCCACGCACTGCGACACTGCCTCCCGGCGACAGGGGTTCGTGTCGTAACCTCTGCCCGCGCGGGCCGGTGAAGGCCGGACGGCCGCGACGCAGGTCGAGGAGGGGTGGCCCCCAGATGGCGCATGACAAGGGGCTGGACAACGTCGCGGTGCACTGGCCGCGGACGAATCAGTACTACGACCCGGTGGCTCCCGCCGAGTTCGTCGACTTCGGGGCGATCGCCGACGCGCCCGACATCGCCGCGCCCACCGGCGCCCTGGCACTGCACATCGCCAAGACCGGGACGGTGCGGGCCACGGCGTACACCGAACTGGTCGATCTTCTGCTGGGCTTGGAAGGCGTGCTCTACGCCACCGATGCCGCCGCCGAGGACGAGGACCCGGTGATCGACCCGGACGGCTGCGCGTGGATCGCCGGCGGTCTCGAGCGCTTCGTCGAGGGTCACGAGGGGTACGGCGACCTGGTCACGTTCGACTCGGTGGCCCAGGTGATGCGGAACGCGGTCGCGGCGGGGCGGCTCGCCGAGCAGCAGCTGCGCTGGCTCGATCACCGGCTGGCGGCGCTGCGCGACGAGTCCGGCAACCCTCCGCACTGGAGTTTCGCCCGCTCCGAGCTTGCGATCCTGGGAGGTTTCTATCGCCGCTGCGCCGAGCGAGGGTTTGCGGTGTTCGCGGACTACTGATCCTTGGAAATCCGGTCGTTGGAAAATCCGGAAGGTCAAGATCTGGAGGTCGTAGCGGGGTGGTGGGTACAGACCGTCGCTCCCGCCGAGGGCCCGGGCGGGTTTCGCTGGCCGCTGGCGCGTCCAGAACGCGAAACCCACCCGGGCGACGTGCGTAAATGGTTGCGCCCAAAATCCCCGCCTCGGTGCTTCGTGGGATAGCTCGAAACCCCGCCGCGCCGGCTTCGGTACTGCTCAGTCTGCTAGGAACTGAGCCGGCCGTTCTGAGTCGAGCACTTCGGCACCGAGCGGTCGTGCCGCGCGCTCTGCAAGAGGCGATCATCGCTCGGAACCATGGCCTTGGCCCGCTGTTTGCCCTGGCCGAGCATTCGGGCACCGACCGTGATCTGCAGTACCGGCTGCTGGCCGATCCGGACTGGCGGATCCGGCTGGCGGTGGTGGCTCGCATGCCTCTGACCGACGAGGATCTGGCCGGTCTGCTGAGCGACGCTGCAGACCCGAGCCCGGACGCTCTGATGACCACTGAGGAGATTCTGGGCGAATTGGACTTCGCGGTTCGCCACGATGCGCGGCTGCAAGCGGTGGCTGTGCGGCATCCCGATCCGCGGATCCGCGTGCACGCCTTGAACGTTCCGGAGTATCTGCCGCTTTTGGCCGCCGATGCTGTGGACACTGTCCGGCTCGCCGCCGAGCGCAGGATCGCCGAGCATCAGCGGATCATGCAGCCGGCCGACCTGCCGCCGACGCATACCCACGGGTTCTGGTCGGTCCTGCAGCGACCCCTGTCCCGCGCCTTGATCGACCAGGTGATGTCCGATGAGCAGGCGCTCTACTTCGTCGGGACGAACCCGTCGACGCCGGCCGACGTGGTGGAGGCGTTGACTCGGCACCCGTCGGCTGAGGTGCGGCGGCGCCTGGCGGAACGGGCTGAACTCAGCGACGAGCAATTGCTGCGGCTGGCGGCCGACCCGGACGCCGGGGTGCGGACAAGGGTGTCCGTCCATCCTGGTCTGACCGAGGAGCAGCGGGCCGCCATCGACATCGACCTCACGACGATGCCGGAGGACGGGCACTACGGGCCGGCCCGGAAGTGCCCGCAACCGCATCCGCCCCGGCACGGCGACGAGCGGCCGCCGTCGCTGGATGACGCCCGGCGTTGGGCCCCGTCGGTGAACCCGCTGCTGCGCCGGCGCGCGGCCCGCAACGGCGAGCTCCCACACCCGCTGACCGACGACCCTGACCTCGGCGTACGGGTCCTCACCGCCCTGCATCACCCGGCGGCGCCGCCCGACCTGCTGCTGCGGTGCTTCCTCGAGCACACAGGGTGCGGGCGCGATCAGCTCGCGGCGCATCCGCTGTTCCCGGTGGCCGGGCTGGCGCGGTTCGCGGACGACGGTGATCCGGCCGTGCGGCGGCTGGTCGCACGCGATCCACAGGCCGGTCCACAGGTGATCGCCCGGCTGCTCGGTGATCCGGACAAAGGCGTACGGCGGGAAATGGCGTCCTGCCCACGGCTGCCCGAGGCACAGATCCTGGCTCTGCTCGACGACGGTGAGCTGGCCGAACACGCCGCGGCCAACCCGTCGCTGCCGATCGAACGGATCTATCAGCCGTAGGTGTCGCGCGGGCCGCGGCCCTGGACCCGGCGCGGGCCCTTGTTCCAGGACGGGGCGGCCGGGCCGTGGATGTTCATCCGGGTGACCACGTTGTGCCCGACCTCGCCGGCGATGTTCCGCAGCAGCTTGGCGTTCAGCAGGCGCAGCTGGGTGGCCCAGGCGGTGGATTCCGCCTCGACGGTCAGGATGCCGGCGTCGAGCTTGACCGGACGGCAGTGCTTGGCGATCTCAGGGCCGACCACCTTTTCCCAAGCGCCGAAGACGGTGGCCTCGGCTTTCGGTCGTTCCCAGCCGCGTGCCTTCATCAGGCGTTGCAACATGTCGCCGAAGAGTTGCGGGTCGCGCGGGTCGGGGCCGGGGCCGGAATAGCCGCGAAGCCGGCGGCCACTCCCCTCGCCCGAACCGCCGAAGCGTCGCCGAGGGTTCTTGGCGGCCGCCTCGCGGCGCTTGGCCAGCGCGGCGTCGAGCACGGCACGGGCGAGTTCCGGCCCGGAGGCGCCCTCGGCCTTCTCGTCCGGGCCGGAGACCCCTAGCTTCTCGTCCGGGCCGGAGACCGCCGGCTTCTCGTTCGGGCCGGAGACCTTCGGCCGGGGGCGGGGGGCCGCATCGAAGTCGACCTGATCGCCCTCAGCGGCCTTCTGAGGCCGCGAACGCCTTTCGGCCGGGGTCGGGCCACCGTCCCCACGCCCCGCGCCCGCAGATCGCCTCTCATCGCGATCTCGGTGGTCGAAGAACTCGGCCGGCCCGGGATCGTCGTAGGCGGGTGGCTCGGACGAGTACCAGCCGTCGTCGACGTCGCCCAGTTCCTCGCGGGCCAGGCCGTGTGGATCGGCCTGTGGATAGAAGCGTTCGGCTGTGGACGGCGGGCGGTGCTCGCGGGCCAGGTCGTCGCGCTCGCCGCGGGACAGGTCGGCCCGGCGCTCCCGGGCCAGGCCCTCGTGGCGTTCCCGGACGAGCTCGTCGTGCAGCTCACGGCGGTCGCGCGCGGGATCAGGGCGGGGCTCCTGCTCGTCAGACGGCACGAGTCACCGTACCTGTGGAAACGTCGAAACGCGCCCCGCGCAGGGCGGCCGGCACATCCTCGGGGACGGCGCACGTCACCAGCAGCTGGGCCGCGTCCGAGATCAGGGCGGCCAGCCTCTCGCGGCGGCCACCGTCCAGCTCGGCGAAGACGTCGTCGAGCACCAGCACCGGCTCGATCCCGTCCGAGCGCAGCAGGTCGTAGGCGGCCAGCCGCAGGGCCAGCGCGAACGACCAGGACTCGCCGTGGCTCGCGTAGCCCTTGGCCGGCAGATCGCCCAGGGCCAGAGTCAGGTCGTCGCGGTGCGGGCCGACCAGGGTGGTGCCGCGCTCGATCTCGGCCGGTCGCCGCTCTTGCAGCGAGGCCAGCAGCGCCTGCTCGAGCGCCGGGCGGTCCGGCACGAGGTGGTCGCCCAGCTTGGCCGCGTACGCGATGGACGCCGACGCCTTCCCGGCCGCCACCGCGTCGTACGCCTTGGTCAGATGCGGACCGAGGGCCGCGGTGAGCTCGAGCCGGCCGGCCAGCAGCTCGGCGCCGTGGTGCGCCAGATGCTGGTCCCAGACGGCGAGCGTCGACAGATCCTGCCCGCGGTTGCCGCCGACCTTGCGGGTCAGATAGGCCGTCCGCAGCAGGGCGTTGCGTTGCTTGACGACCCGGTCGTAGTCGGAGCGCACGCCGGCGAAGCGAGGCTGGCGGGCCACGAGCAGGTCGTCGAGGTAGCGGCGCCGCTCGGACGGGTCGCCGCGCACCAGTTCCAGGTCTTCGGGGGCGAACAGCACCATGCGCAGGGCGCCCAGCACCTCGCGCGGGCGCCGGACCGGCGAACGGTTGAGCCGCGCCCGGTTCGCCTTGCCCGGCACGATCTCGAGCTCGACCAGCAGCTCGCGTCCTTCGTGGACGATCGCGCAGCGGATCACGGCTGAGGCCGCGCCGGCCCGCACCAGCGGAGCGTCGGTGGCCACCCGGTGACTGTCCAGAGTGGCCACATAGCCCAGTGCTTCGATCAGGTTGGTCTTGCCCATGCCGTTCTGGCCGACCAGCACGGACACGCCGGGTTCGAGATCAACCGCAACTCGCTCGTAGGAACGGAAGTCGGCCAGCTCGACCCGGCGTACGTACACGTGTGCCTCAGCGCTTGACGGCGTGGCCGCCGAACTGCTGACGCAGCGCCGCCACCGCCTTCATCGCCGGCGAGTCGTCCTGACGCGACTCGAAGCGGTTGAAGATCGAGGCGGCCAGGACGTGGGCGGGCACGGCGAGGCGGATGGCCTCGTCGACCGTCCAGCGGCCCTCACCGGTGTCGTCCACGTAGCCCTTGAGGCCGGACAGGGTCGGGTCCTCGTCGAGCGCCCGGTCGAGCAGGTCGAGCAGCCACGACTTGACGACGCTGCCCTCGCGCCAGCTCTTGATGACGGCCGGCACGTTGTGGACGAGCTCGGAGGCGATCAGGATCTCGTAGCCCTCGCCGTAGGCCTGCATCATGCCGTACTCGATGCCGTTGTGGATCATCTTGGCGTAGTGGCCGGCGCCGTGCGTGCCCGCGTGCGCGAAGCCGAACTCGCCGGCCGGCTTGAGGGCGTCGAAGATCGGCTGGACCTTCGCCACGTCCTCGGCGTCGCCGCCGACCATCAGGGCGTACCCGTTGTCCTTGCCCCAGATGCCACCGGAGACGCCGACGTCGAGGTACTTGATGCCCTTGGGCTTCAGACGCTCGGCCCGCGGGCCGTCGTCGGTGAACTTGGAGTTTCCGCCGTCGACGATGATGTCGCCCGGCTCGAGCAGCCCGGCGAGCTCGGTGATGGCGTCCTCAGTGATCTTGCCGGCCGGGACCATCGTCCAGACGACCCGCGGCGCGGAGAGCTTCGAGACGAGTTCGGCCAGGTTGGCCACGTCGCTGTTCTCCGGGTGGTGGTCGTAGCCGACCACCTCGTGTCCGGCTGCGCGGATCCGGTCGCGCATGTTCCCACCCATTCGGCCGAGACCGATGAGGCCGAGCTGCATGGTGTCCCCCTAGATGAGCGTTGCTGTGCTGCCCGTGAAGATTATTCAGGCGTCGGCCACCGAACGGTGACCAGCGGCGAATCGCCTGAACAACCTTCAGTATCAGCGGGTTACCCGGATCGGCATGATCAGATAGCGGTATCCGGGCACGATTTCGCCGTTTTCGGATGCGGGGGAGATCACAGCGGGCTTGAATGCGTCGACGAACGAGAAGATCGCGTTCGGGGCGCCGAGGTTCTGCAGTCCGTCGATGAGGTATTGCGGGTTGAAGCCGATCGTCAGCGGCTCACCGGTGAACGACGCCTCCATGGCCTCGCTGGCCCGCGCCTCTTCCGTCCCACCGGCCTCGACGACCAGACCGTCCTCACTGAAGCTCAGCAGCACCGGGGTGGTGCGCTCGGCGACCAGGGCGACGCGACGGACGACCTCGACGAGGGCGGCCACCCCGATCTGGGCCTGCGCGTTGCTGCTGGCCGGGAAGAGCGAACGCACCGGCGGGTAGTTGGCCCCGTCGAGCAGGCGGCTCGTGGTGCGGCGGGTGCCGCCGGCGAAACCGATCATGCCCTCGCCCGCGTTGCCCTGCGCCAGGGCGAGCACGACCGAGCCGCCGAGCGGGCCCAGGGTCTTGGCCGTGTCGTTCAGCGTCTTGGCCGGCACCAGCGCGTTGAGGCTGATCTCGGAGTCGTCCGGGTTCCACTCCATCTCGCGCATGGCCAGGCGGTAGCGGTCGGTGGCCAGCATGGCCATGCTCGAGCCGTTCAGCTCGATGCGCACGCCGGTCATCATCGGCAGCGTCTCGTCCCGGCCGGCGGCGACGGCCACCTGGGCCACGGCGGCGGCGAAGGCGGCCGCGTCGACCGTGCCGGCGCTGGACGGCATCTCGGGCAGGCTCGGGTAGTCCTCGACCGGCATGGTCGGCAGGGTGAAGCGGGCGCTGCCGCAGACCAGTTCGAGGTGCGCGCCGACGGCGGCGATGTCGACCGGCTTGGCCGGCAGGGCCTTGGTGATCTCGGCGAGGAGGCGGCCGGAGACCAGGGCGGCGCCGTCGGCGTCGGCCTGCACCTCGACGGTGACCTGGCTGGAGACCTCGTAGTCGAAGCCGGAGACCTGCAGACGGCTGTCGGTGACGCGCAGCATGACACCGGCGAGAACCGGCACCGACGGCCGGCTGGGCAGGCTCTTCGCCGTCCACGCCACGGCGTCGGCGAGTGCGTCTCGCTCCACCCGGAACTTCATGCTGTCCTCCGCGTCGCTTTCTCTTGTCGGGGCGTCGTCGACCCCTACGAACCATATTCGCCGGGCCGGGAGTGACCTAATCAGTGTGGTCCACCATCGTGACCGCCGGGAAGCCGCCCTCGCAGCCCCTTGGTGTGCCGATCTTGGTGAGCACCGGTCCCTTGCCCCTGCCTTTGATCTCGGTGCGCTCTTGAGGAGCGGGACCGCTGAGGAGCCGGAAGCGAACCGATCCACAACTTCCACAACGCCGTTGATTGCTTTTTGTTGTCTTAGAGAGATAACTAGTCGTCTTCATCGGGCCTGTGCACACTGTGGAGAACTCGAGTTTTCGCAGCTCAGCGCGTTATCCACCGGTGATTCACATGTGGGAAACCAGGGTACAAACCCCGGTCCGTGTCCACAGTCGGGGAGCCGACGGCGGGTTGTCCACCGCTGTCCACCGGCTATCCACCGGATATCCACGGGTTTTATCCCCCGCCCTGTGGATGACGTCGGGACGCTTCCGGCCCGTCGTCCCCAGAGTCTTCAACAGGAAATCCACACGCTTCCACAGGCGGTGGAAAGCTGTGTGACTCTCCGTGTCTGTCCACATCGATTTCCACAAGACTTCTCCACATCTGTGGAACGAGCGGCCGGCTGTTGTCCACCGCTGGGGACAGGGCCTGTGAATTGCTGTGGATTAGTGTGGACAACGTTGGCACGAAACGGTTCCGTCCCGGCGTTGACAAACCGGCCCTGGGGATGGGTGGCGTCCGAACCACGATCGGGTCGTGTCGAGCCTCATGCGTGTCGCCGTCTTGTGGATAACCCGTGGACCCAAGCGCTGGCCCTGTGCACAACCTGTGGACAAATGTGGAGGAATGCGAAGAATCAACTCGCAAGAGGGACGCCGATCCGTGTGGATTAACCCTGAGAGCAGGAGATCTGCGGGATGCGCAGCCGCCCGAGGCCCGCTTGCGCTATACCCCCAGCCGGCCGGCAAGCCCACCGCCGAGGCCTCCTTGTGGAGAGTCCGCACGAAGGGCGCATGCCCCTGGGGCGGCCTGTGGACAACCGGTGGACCAGCGCCGCTAACTGCAGGAACAGACGAGAGACACGTCGGCAGCGTCGCGGGTTGGTCTTTGTGCCGCTGGTGTGTGCCTTTGACCCGGCTGAGCGGGTCACGGCTCGGAGCGGCGCGTGGGCGTCGGGTTGTGCCCCGACTGGACCGTGCGCTCCACCGCCTCGTACGAGATGAGAAGTTGACCTTCACCCCGCCCCTGGCGAAGCAAGGCGAACTCCCGCCCACCGCGAACGTAAGAGGCACGGGACGGATTGGCGCGCGGCCGCGTACTGGATACGTCCTTAGATCTTGTGTTTCCTCGTATGCGGCGCCTGTTTCTCGTATGCGTCGGCTTACGAGTTCTGTTTGATGCGGTTCGTCAGCTCGGCGATCTGGTTGTACAGCGAGCGGCGCTCCGCCATGTGCTGCCGGATCTTGCGGTCGGCGTGCATGACCGTCGTGTGGTCGCGGCCGCCGAAGGCCTGTCCGATGCGGGGAAGGGAGAGTTCGGTCAGTTCGCGGCACAGATACATGGCGACCTGGCGCGCGTTGACCAGCACACGTGAGCGGGAGTGGCCACGCAGGTCTTCGAGGGAGACACCGAAGTAGTCGGCCGTCGACACCATGATCTGGTCGGCGGTGATCTCGGGGCCGGCGCCGTCGGGCATGAAGTCGCGCAGCACCTCTTCGGCCAGCGAGAGCTGTACCGGCGAGCGGGTCAGGCTGGCGAACGCGGTCACCCGGATGAGGGCGCCCTCGAGTTCGCGGATCGAGTTGGAGACGCGCGACGCGATGAATTCGAGCACGTCGGCGGGCGCGTACATCCTTTCCTGCGCGGCCTTCTTCTGCAGGATCGCGATGCGGGTCTCGAGGTCGGGCGGCTGGATGTCGGCCAGCAGGCCCCACTCGAAGCGGGTGCGCATGCGGTCTTCCAATGTGGCCAGTTGGCGCGGCGAACGGTCGGAGCTGATGACGATCTGCTTGTTCGCGTTGTGCAGCGTATTGAAGGTGTGGAAGAACTCTTCCTGCGTGCGCTCGCGGTTCTCGAGGAACTGGATGTCGTCGATCAGCAGAATGTCGACGTCGCGGTAGCGGCGCTGGAAGGCCTGCGTCTTGTCGTCGCGCAGGCTGTTGATGAAGTCGTTGGTGAATTCCTCGGTGGACACATAGCGGACACTGCGGGCGTGACCGAGTGTGGTCGCGTAATGACCGATCGCGTGCAGCAGGTGGGTCTTGCCCAGACCGGAGCTGCCGTAGATGAAGAGTGGGTTGTAGGCCTTGGCCGGCGATTCGGCGACGGCGACGGCGGCCGCGTGAGCGAAGCGGTTGGACGAGCCGATGACGAACGTCTCGAACATGTACTTCGGATTGAGGCGGTTGCCGTCGTTGGTGCCGCGCGGGTTGCTGCTCGGGCGGATGTCGACCGGCGAGCGGCCCGGGCCGTTGTCGCCCCGCATCTGCAGAGTGTCGTCGCGCGGGTCGTTGCCGCCGCGCATCTGGTCGTCGGGTCGGCGCTGGTTGTCGCGCAGCTGCGAGTCGGCATTCTCGGTGACGTGCGTCACGGGATTGCCCATCCGGGCTACCGGCGCGGGCGGAGCGGGCATCGGGTCGCCGAAGAGCGCCTCTTGACCGCCGCGGGCCGCCGGGACCCCGCGGGGATAGGAAGGCTGCTGGGCGGAACCGGTCGGGTAGCCGTCGGCGGCGGGGTAGCCGTCGTAGGAAGGCGGCTCGGGCTGGCGGGGCGGCTCGGCGTAGTGCCGCGGCTGTGGCTCGCCGGCCTGGTCGGGCTCGGGCTCGACCGGGGTGCCGTAGACGGTGCCGGGCAGGCCGGACCCGTCCTCGGGCGGCTTGACCGTGACCGCGACCTGGATCGGGCGGTTCAACCGGCGGCTCAGCGCCTCGGTGATCGCCGGGCGCAGGCGGGACTCGATGACGTCGCGGGTGAAGGCGTCGGGGACGGCCAGCAGGGCCGTGTCCTCGACTATGGCGCGTAACTGAGTCAGCTGCAGATAGGCGCGCTGCTGACGCGACGAGATCTCGTCGGCCAGTTCATCCAGCGTCGCCTTCCACACACCGCTCAGGTCGACCTGATCGGCCACCGCCGCGCCACCCCCATCGCCACCGACCCCCGGTGGACCTCAATCCGGCTACCGCCTTGCCCGCCGGCGCTCGCTCAGCGCTCGGCGGTTCCCCCTGACCCAGCACCACATTTAACGTGCTGAAGACGTTCGGCGCCACCGGCTATCCACAGGTTATCCACAACCTGTGCACGCCCGGCGGACGCTCCCCGGCCGGATGGTCGGCAGACTTCCGGAGCCTGGTACGGCGCGGTTCGGCAGGCTCATCGTGGCGAACGATTCACCCGCTTGTCTGGTTCTGGCCGACCCGTCGTGGTATGCGGACAGCGTTGCTGCTGACCAGCAAACGGGCACGCTAACAGCGATCTCGGCGAACCATCAACTCCGCCTCCGGCAGTCGAGTGTCCGAGTCCGCGAAAAAATTCACTACCTGTGTAGAAAGACCAAGCCGGTCACCGACCGGGTGAACGGGCGGCGGCGTGCCGGATCAGGCTATGGTTGACCGGCGTGGTCGCCCTGCGTAGGGTCGAGCGGTTGCTCCGCCGCGTTCTGCTAAAGTGGCGTCTTGCAGCTTTGATGCCCCCTGGATGTTGTACGAAGACGGAGTTTTGACGTGAGCAAGCGCACCTACCAGCCGAACAACCGCCGGCGTGCCAAGACCCACGGCTTCCGGCTGCGCATGCGCACCCGGGCCGGGCGTGCCATCCTCGCCTCGCGCCGTTCCAAGGGCCGCGACAAGCTGTCGGCCTGAGCCGACGGCTGTCGGGCCGGAATGCCCAGGTAGTCGTGCTGGCCGCGGCGCAGCGACTGCGGCGTAGCGCCGACTTCGCCGCAGCGATTCGCGGTGGACGTCGCGTCGGCCGGGGCACGGTTGTCGTTCATCTGCTTCTCGAGGAGCCGGCGCAAGCCTCCACGGCGCGCGCCGGCTTCGTCGTATCCAAAGCCGTCGGCAACGCGGTGGTGCGGAACAAGGTCCGCCGCCGTCTGCGGCACCTCGTGCGACCCCTGCTCGGCGAGCTGCCGGCCGGGGCCACGCTGGTGGTGCGCGCGCTGCCGGCGGCGGCCGGGGCGTCGTACGCGACCCTCGGAACCGATCTGTCGGCCGCGCTCGCCGCGGCGCGCAAACCGAGGCGTCCGCGATGAGCCTGCTTGCCCGCGTGCTGACGGCGATGGTGGTCGCGTACCGTCGTTATGTGAGTCCGGTGCTGCCGGCCCGCTGTCGGTTCTACCCCTCGTGCAGCGCGTACGCCCAGGAAGCGCTGGCGCGTCACGGCGCTGTGAAGGGGACGGGCCTGGCGGTCTGGCGGCTCCTGCGCTGTCACCCCTTCCACCCCGGCGGGTACGACCCGGTACCTGACCCGATCCGTCACCGTCCTGCCGATGTGACTGGAGCCTGAATTGAGTCTCGACTGGATCTACTACGCCATTTCGTGGATCCTCCTGCGCTGGCACGCCCTCTGGGACTTCATCGGTGTGCCCGACGGCCGGTTCATCGGTTCGAACTGGTCCTGGATCCTGGCGATCGTCTTCCTCGTGGTGACGGTCCGGGTCATCCTGTTCCCCGTCTTCGTCAAGCAGATCAAGAGCCAGCGGGCCATGCAGGCGCTGCAGCCCAAGGTCAAAGAGCTGCAGGAGAAGCACAAGGGTGACCGGGAGACGCTCCAGAAAGAAATGATGGAGCTCTACAAGACCGAGAAGGCCAACCCGCTCATGGGCTGCCTTCCGATGTTCTTGCAGATCCCCGTCTTCCTCGGCCTCTTCCACACCCTGCGCCGGCTGAACCCCGACAACCAGGGCAAAACCCTGTACGGCTGGACCGTCGAGCAGTTCGAGAGCGCCACCCACGCGTCGCTGTTCACCGCGCCGCTGGCCGGCAAGTTCGGCTCGACGCCCGAAGAGCTCACGGCACTGCAGGCCAACGGCACCACGGTGAAGATCATCGCCGGCATCCTGGTGCTGATCATGATGGCGACGACGTACCTGACCAGCCGTCAGATGATCCTCAAGACCGGCTGGGCCGAGGACCCGCAGCAGAAGATGATCCAGCGCCTGATGCTCTACGGCATCCCGGCCTCGCTGCTCATCTCCGGTGCGCTGTTCCCCATCGGTGTGATCATCTACTGGGTCACGAACAACCTGTTCACGCTGGCCCAGCAGCAGTGGGTGCTCCGCAAGTTCCCGCCGCCGCCCATGGCCAAGAAGCCCGGCTCCTCGGCCCCGGCCCGCCCGTCCGGCCCGCCGGTAAAGAAGCTGGCCGGTGGCGCCGCCCCGAAGAGCCCGGTGCAGCCCGGCCGCAGCGGTGGCTTGTTCGGCAAGAAGCAGCAGCCCGAGCCGCCCGCCCCGGTCGTCGACACCAAGGCGCTGGCGCCCAAGCCTGGTGCCAAACCGGTGAATCCCAAGAAGGGCGCCCGGCCGGCGAGCAAACCCAAGGGATGATCGCTGCCCGGGTGTTCGCCGAGTGAACGCCCGGGCGCTCCCCTTGCCAATACCTCCCCGCGGTCCGGCCCACCGCCGACGCCGCCGCGGGAAACAGCGGACCGAGCAGGTCCGGCCCGATTGAGTACGGAGATGAGACCGTGACCGACACCAGCACGCCCTCCGCCGAGGCCCCGGCCTCGTCCTCGCCGTCGACGTCCCCCGAGGAGGAGACCAAGACGTCGGAGACCGTTGCTTCCGACGGCGACCTGTTCCGCCAGAGCGAGATCGCCGCCGACTACGTCGAGGGTCTGCTGGACATCCTCGACTACGACGGCGACATCGACGAGCTCGTGTCGGCGGGCCGGCCGATGGTCGAGGTGGTCGGCGGCCGGCTGCAGCCGCTCGTCGGTCAGCGCGGCGCCACGCTGGAGGCGCTGCAAGAGCTGACCCGCCTGGCGATCTTCCGGGCGACCGGCTCGCCGTCGCGCCTGCTGCTCGACATCGGCGGCTACCGGGCGTCGCGGCGCAAGGAACTGGCCGCGGTCGCGCGCAACGCGGTCGAAAAGGTCAAGGAGCACGGCGACCCGGTTCGCCTCGAGCCGATGTCGGCCTTCGAGCGCAAGTGCGTGCACGACGTGGTCAACGCGATCACCGGTGTGCAGAGCGAGTCGGAGGGCGTCGAGCCCAACCGCCGCATCGTGGTGCGTGTGGCGGACTGAGATGACTGACCCACGCTTCGGCGAGGGAGACGCCGGCCCGGGTGAGAATTCGCCCGGGCCGCAGTCTTTCCGGGCCAAGAGAGCTCCGCGGCGACCGATCGCCTTCCCGGGTCGCACCTCCTCGCGTGCTGTTTCTCAAGATCCAAGCGGTTCCGGTACGGAGGTCTCGAGCGCGCCGACGTCGGGGTCCGCACCTTCGGACGCTCCATCCGCCTCTTCGGCTGCCGCTCCTGCCGTGTCTGCCTCTCCTGAGCCGCCGGCGGTTGCCGCCGAGGTCTTTGGTGACCGGCTTGGTCTGGCGGTGGACTATGCCCGGCTCCTAGTGACGGACGGCGTTGTGCGGGGGCTCATCGGTCCACGGGAGGCACCGCGCATCTGGGAACGGCACCTGGTGAATTGTGCCGTGGTGTCCGAGATCATCCCTATCGGCGCTTCGGTGGTCGACGTCGGGTCTGGTGCCGGTTTGCCCGGTATCGTGCTGGCAGTGGCTAGGCCGGATCTGCACATCACCCTGGTCGAGCCGCTGGCACGACGTACCGCTTTCCTGTCGGAGGCGGTGACCGCACTCGGCCTCGAATCGACCGTCACGGTCGTCCGGGGTCGCGCCGAGGACGTCGTCGACGGACCCCCCGCCGGCGCCGACGTCGTCACGGCGCGGGCGGTCGCCCCGCTCGACCGGTTGGCCGGTTGGTGTCTGCCGCTGGCCAAGGTCGGCGGCAGGCTGCTGGCGCTCAAGGGCGCCACTGCTGCCGAGGAAGCGGCGGAACACCGGGATGCGGTGGCCGTCCTGGGTGGCGCCGAACCGGTCGTCCGGCTGTGCGGCGAGGGTCTGATCGACCCGCCCACGACGGTGATCGAGGTGGTCGTGCGGTCAAGGCCGAAGCCGCCCACCCGGGCGGCAGGCCCGGGGCGGGACGCGGGTGGGAAAGCCGGCGGTCGGACCTCGGGTCGAGGACGATCGCGGAGGGGATAGATGTCGAGGCGGGGCGCGCGCAAACGGAATGCCAAAGCGAGGCGCCCCGATCCGGGCAACTCCCCCTCGTCGCAAGATGATCTCTCCGGTGCCGCCAGTTCTCCGTCAGCGGACGATGGGGGGACTTCTGCACTGAGCCGCACCCCTCGACCGTCGACCGGCTCTGCGTACCGCCTGGCGGGTCCGAGCAAGGTGACGATCACTTTCTCCAGCGCGCCGACCTCGCCTGCCGGTGGTGGTCCTTCGTCGTTGTGGGCGGTGGCTTCGGTCGGCGGGCCGCACCCATCTGATCAACGGGAATCGGCTGCCGCCCTCGGCGGGGGTTCGGCGCCGTTGGGAGCCATAGGTGTGGGTGCCCCGGCTGACTCGCGGGGCTCTGCGACGTACGGGAAAGAAGGTCTTGATTCACAGGTCTTGCCGACTCATGGCGTGGCTGACGCTGAACTGTTGACGATGGGGACGCCCTATCGGACGGTCGGGCATGGCGACGCACGCCCGACCACCGTAGGCTTGCCGGGCGTCGATAGTCTGGACCGGCCCTCTGTCGCCGGAACGCAGGTGTCGCCGACCGACCCGTTCCTCAATAACAGGGATAAAACGGTGCATGAGTACGGTGTTTCACGTGAAACCGAGTCATCTCTCGACCGCAATCGCGCGTCCGGAGCGGGCTCGAGCGGCCATAGTGGCGCATTGAACACCGGCGAACAGGGCGTGCCCGCGCCACGCGCAGGCAGTAGCTATCCTGGCGGCGGCCAGATTTACGGATCCCCGGCTCAGCAGGCAGGTCCGGAGGAAACGCGGGTAGCGCCGGCGCCTCGATCGGCTCCGCCAGCGGTTTCGGCCGCTCCCGTATCGGCGTCGCCCATATCGGGTAGCCCCGTGTCCCCTGTTGATGCTCCGTTGGGACCGGACGAGCATGTTTCACGTGAAACGCCGAGCCGGGATGAAGACGATCCACCCCTAGCCATGGAAGCGTTGCGAGCTGTGCAGATCCTCAACCCGAGCGGCGAGATCACCATGCCGCGTCCGGACCACCCGAGGGTGCTCTGCGTCGCGAACCAGAAGGGCGGCGTCGGTAAGACCACCACGACCGTGAACCTTGCCGTGGCCCTGGCGCTGCACGGCAACCGCGTCCTCGTGGTCGACCTCGACCCGCAAGGAAACGCGTCAACCGGCCTCAACGTGCCTCACCACGCCGGCGTGCCGGACGTGTACGACTGCCTGATCGACAACGTGCCGCTGTCTGAGGTGGCCCAGCCGGTCGAAGGTATCCCGAACCTGTGGTGCGTGCCGGCGACGATCGACCTCGCCGGTGCGGAAATTGAGCTGGTCTCGGTGGTCGCTCGCGAGTCCCGGCTGGCCCGGGCCATCGCGGCGCACCCCGAGCAGTTCGACTACGTCTTCATCGACTGCCCGCCGTCACTCGGCCTGCTGACGGTCAACGCCCTGTGCGCGGCGCAGGAAGTGCTCATCCCCATTCAGTGCGAGTACTACGCGCTCGAGGGTCTGAACCAGCTGATCAACAACATCAACCTCGTCCGCCAGCACCTGAACCCGACGCTGGACGTTTCGACGATCCTGCTGACCATGTACGACCGCCGCACGCGCCTGGCCGACGCGGTCGAGCAGGACGTGCGGAACCACTTCGGGACCAAGGTGCTCAACGCCGTCATCCCCCGAAACGTGCGTGTTTCGGAGGCTCCTAGCTACGGGCAGTCCGTGATGACCTACGATCCGGGTTCACGGGGCGCGACCAGCTACTTCGAGGCCGCCCTGGAGATCGCGATGCGTGGGGTCAACACGGGAGGCACCGCATGAAGAACCGTCCCCGGGGCGGGTTGGGTCGGGGCCTCGGTGCCTTGATCCCGACGGCACCGGCTGCCGCCCCCGAGGCGCCTGCCGCTGCCGCGCCGGTGCCCGCGGCGCCGCCGGCTCCGTCGCCTGCGCCCGCTCCCCCGGTCGAGTCGGTCGAGCCTTCGCCCGCACCTGCGCCGCCGGCCGACGAACTCGCTCCGGTCCCGGGCGCCCGCTTCGCCGAGATCGCGGTCACCTCGATCGAGCCGAACGCGAAACAGCCGCGGCACGTCTTCGACGAGGAAGCGCTCGACGAGCTCAAAACCTCGATCCAAGAGGTCGGCTTCCTGCAGCCGATCGTCGTCCGCGAGCTCGGCGAGGGTCGATACGAGCTCGTCATGGGTGAGCGCCGCTGGCGGGCCGCCCAGGCCGTCGGCCGCGAGACGATCCCCGCGATCGTGCGCGAAACCCGCGACGACGCCATGCTCCGCGACGCGCTGCTCGAGAACATCCACCGCGCCAACCTGAACCCGCTGGAAGAGGCGGCTGCGTACCAGCAGCTGCTCGAAGAGTTCGGCGCCACCCACGAAGAGCTGGCGAAGCGGATCGGCCGCAGCCGGCCGCAGATCTCCAACACCATCCGGCTGCTGAACCTGCCGGCTCCGGTGCAGCGGCGGGTAGCCGCCGGCGTCTTGTCGGCCGGCCACGCTCGCGCGCTGCTGGGCTTGGACGACAGCGACGCCCAGGAGAAGCTCGCGCTCCGGATCGTCGCGGAGGGTCTCTCCGTACGGGCCACCGAGGAACTGGTGTCGCTGGCCATCGCCGACGGACCGGCCAAGAAGGCCGCACCCTCACGCCGCCCGAAGGTGCACGCGCCGGCCCTCAACGACTTGGCCGAGCGTTTGTCCGACCGCTTCGACACTCGAGTGAAGGTCGACATCGGCCGCAACAAGGGCAAGATCACAATCGAGTTCGCCACCGTGGACGACCTCGAGCGCATAGTAGGCATGATCGGCGTCGACGAAGAGGGCGCCAACACAGACGGCGAAGAGTAGCCCGCCGAACAAACGCAACGGGGGCACGCGACTTATCGCGTGCCCCCGTTCTTGTCATCCAGGTCTTCTTATGCATCGACTATCTTCGCGATTAATCGGAGGGCCACCGCCGTTTAGCCCCATTTCGGCTTCTGTCAGAGCCATTCTCCTGAGGTTTTGAAACCGAGCTCCAGTCGATGATCAGGCAAATCTAACGCCCGATTCGATCCGTTTTGCGTCCTGCGGCGATCCGGAGCCGCGAGAGGCCGCCGTGATGCGTTGGCTCAAACTCCACGTTCCTGAAAATGACGGCGGACTCAAGCACCGTGTTCCTTTGTACCTACGTTGCACCGTTGGTGCAGTGTGACGGTGGATCTTTACATTGCTAGATGTACCCAACGTTCGATTAGATCAGGATGGCCCTCCGCCGCTTGCAGAACCGGACTGTCCGGGGCGGCGCACTAAGCAAGGGCGTGTGGCCGCCGCCCCTGGGCCAGCATCGTGCCGTGCGGGCACCAAGCTTGCTCGTGTCCATCGGCGAAACGCACTTGCCATCGGTGCCAGCTTCTAGCTGGATCACGAACTCTCTCCAGGCGGTGCTGCCGAGCGAATCAGCCAGCACCGTGCTGCCCTGGCCCGCAGCGGGACTTGCCGCCCCTAATGGCATCACTACCGGTGCCACTCGACTGAACAGTCTCGGTTATACAACGGTGTATCGCCGCCGCCTTCAGCAGGTGTTGGCGATGCGGATGAGGTCAATCTCGGTGCTCAGGAAGGAGTCTTGAGGCCGAGGCCGTCACGCGTAGCTGAGTAGTTCTGGCGCCGAAGATCCGTGGTACCCGCCGGCCGAGTGCGACAGATGCCGCCTACAGGTCTGCTATTCAGTCGCCCGACAACACAAGAATCACCTTGGCTATGTCGTAGCGGTCAGGGCGGCGCAGTGGCGCGCGAACGCTGGGTCTAGTGCGTGTCGTCCATCCTGTTCGAATACCCGCCGGCTCAGCATCCGGCTGTCATCCATCACTGACGCACGCCACCTCGTGTGAAGGACTGTATGCCAACTCGGATGGTGCTAGACCACTGCGTCCGCTCCGACGATGAGCGCCAGGCCAGCTGGGAGGATTCAGCACCGCCGTACCGCTAGTTGTTTTCGCTGTGCGCTTGGTCCGCTCGGCGGCCGGCACCGGCCGCGTTGCTTGAGCCTGGCGGTCCGTGTCGGTGCGTAGCAGCGTTTCACGTGAAACAAGCGCTAGCCGATCGCCCCTCTTGCCGTCAGGGCGGTACATCATGCGGCAGGGCGATGGAGGCAAGCCGTTTCACGTGGAACAACGAGTGGCATGGCTGGGCAGCTGTCCACGACTTCGAAAATCGGCGCGCTGAAATCTTCCGCCTCTCCAATCCGCTCGCGCTAAGGAGTCGGCCGAAGCCAAGTCGAATTAGAGGCCGAGAGAAAGCTCCGTCATGCTCCTAGAGCTTCTTGCAAGGGCGACGTGTCGTACGACCAAAGAGCTGAAGCGTCCGTCATTGCCAAGCAGAGCCGGCCGATTCCCGCAGCACCCCCCCCGCTCGCCCATGCTTACAGCGGCGTTGCACAGGCGCCGCCGAAGTGGGTCGCACTGGCCGACAGGGCAACATGGTGGACAGCTCATGGGACCCGAGCCCATTGCGCCGAGGCAGTAGCACTGCAAAGTCTGTACCTGCTGAGTCGGAGGCATCACCGAGGCCTGGCGGGCACTGCCGTTCGTCGAAGGGCACCGGCGGCCGAGAGACCGAGCCACCTAGACCACCCACTGTCGAAGTGTGCAGCCGTTCAATCCTCTTCAAGCGTCTGCCCTCCATTAGGAGGCGATGATTAGGCAGTCGGGACCTGAGTTTCACGTGGAACAATCAACGACTCCAACACCGGCATCTCGAGCCAGTGCGCCGATCAGCACCCGTTCCTGCGCGAGGAGGCGGCAGATAGATCGCTTGTCGGTGCTACTCCGCGGAGCGATCTGAGTGCCTGGGGGGTTGCCGTCGTGCTGTATGGCCAGCACGTGAACCGGCGGATCAGGAAGTCGGCTTCCCCGCGATGTCCGCCAGCGACTAACTACCCGACTTCAAATGACTCAGTCGGCCCTTCAGGCTCGCACTTAGCCCTGGCGTCTACTAACTGGATCCCGGCCGCAGTCCAAGTCCAGTGCCAGATCCGGAGGCGACCATTGGCGCCGACGCCTACGCGTCCCAGTCGAGGGCAGACCACAGGTAGTCGTTTCACGTGAAACAGCAGTCATGGACTCCCAGGAGATAGTCCGCCCTCATCTGCAGTTGTCAACCACGACGAGCGGTGTAACCGCGACTGCCACCCGACCAGAACTCGCGACACGGTAGAAGACGCGACACGATAGAAGATCAGCAGCCCAATCGTTTCACGTGAAACGACCAGTCTAAGATCCCTCGGAGCCGGGAGCCGGGAGCCGGGAGCCGGGAGCCGGGAGCCGGGAGCCGGGAGCCGGGAGCCGGGAGCCGTTTCACGTGAAACGCGGTCCCTTTGCCTTCTAACTCCACCCACCCAATGTGGTGCGGCGGAGCGGCAGAAGTCATTGCCAGCCGTCGGCTTCGGCCTTAGAGACCTTGGAGCCTCTGGTCCAGACGCCAGTAAGGCGAATCTCGGAACACGACAGATCCAGCTCTAAAAGGCAACCTCTTGGGAGACGCCGCAAATGCGATGACGCCGGCAAGCGCCACGGAGGCGACTAGTTCAGGGCCGGGTCGAGAGCACGAGATACCGCTTCGAACGGAGACTGCTCGGTGTTGGATCGACGCCCCGGACTATGGGCGCTGCCAACCCTTCAAGCTAAAGGGCCTAGCGAGGCTCAGCCTCCGACTGCCCTACTTCGAAGACGTCCACGCGACATTGATGAGCCACAGGCGAGCATGACTACCCGGCTCAGAATGTAGGCATCGCGGTGTGGCCAGCAACGTGCACCACAGCCAAACGCCTGCGGCACTATGCTTCACCGACCTGACCAGTCACCCTCAACAAGGACGCGACTGCGCAACGGTGGCTAAAGCCGGTGGGTCATTCAAGGTCTGGATAGCGGCGCTATCGCTGCGGCGATCCGCCCTACAGTCGCTTGTCGGCTTGTCCGGAGCGATCAACGTGCAGTCGCATTACCGGCCGACTCAATCACTGTCTCGCTCACGGTAGGTCCTCTAGTCTCTTGGTGCTCCCCGCTGCACCCGTCCACCGTGCCTCATCGCCGACGCCGACTCCATTGCTCATTGCTATGCCACCGTCGCCATTCAGCAGGCTTCCACGTCACGGCTGCGGTGGAGTCAAACAAGGCGCCAGCTACCGTGCCTGCCCTAACCGTCCATGACGGTCGCTCGCGATAGCTGCCGTCTCGCATGCTGAGGCTGCAACTGCAAGCCGTCGCGCATCGCAGACTGTACGCCACGATCGCCTAGCTTTTCAGGCGCCATGGCCGCCGGTGCTTGCCACAGTCGGTCGTCGCGCGCCGCAGCGGCCGATTTAGCCGTTGCCGTCAATGCTTCCGCCATGGTCGCTAGCCGGCACGGTCGTCAGCCGGCACGGTCGTCAGCCGGCACGGTCGTCAGGCGGTACGGTCGTCAGCCGCCGTAGTCGTCAGCCGCCGTCGTCGTCAGCCGGTACGGTTTTCAGCCGCCACGGTCATCAGCCGGCACAGTCGTCAAACCGTCATGGTCGTGAGCCGCGATGGTGGTCGGCCGCTGTCGTCGTTGAGCCGTTGGTCGGCATGACCGTCGGTCGCTCTAGCTGTCCAGCCGTCATACGCCATATCCGCCTAGCCGTCGCCGGCACAGCCATGTAGCCGTTGGAACCCCGTCCGGCGGAGGCCATGCTCGCTGCTCGCTACTGTCCCTTTACGGATGGCGTCTCCCCTGTCGCTGCTTCGATCCGACTGCCCGACACCGCGATCTGCCACGCGGGCCGCATCATCGAGATGGCCCGTAATGGCTAAGTCATACAACGCTTGATGCGACGGCCGACACTCGACAGTGAACGCGTCGAGGCCCCACGGCTTTCGCCCTGAACCGTCAGCCTTTGGCTCTGACGCTCATGCGCATCTGCGTCGCCTCACACCGTTGACGACTCGTCTGGAACGAGAGATCGAGGCCGCCGCTGACAGAGGCTCGAAGCGTCCTCACCCATGATCAGATGATCGGTGAGAGCCCGAGGCTGGAGCCACCGAGCCGTTTGATGCTGATCCAGGCCCTGGTGTTCGGTCAGCGCCATGAGTCGGCTGTGACCTGAGTTCTCCGTTCGCATGAGATTCGATGGGCACGCTAGCTCGTTCTGGCGCGCGTCTGCGAAGCCGAAAGCTCGCTGAGGAGGAGCGCTACGACCAGCGAGCCGACCTTCTGTGGGTGGCTGTGCGTCTTCTGCCTGAGTGTTGCGGCCAGCTTTCTGGGATTACACTGCTGGGTTCGTGTGCCGGCGAAGTAGGTGGGACCTCAACTATGGCGAGCCGCTCCCGTATCTGCTTGAGCGGGGAGTCGGGTCACTTACGCGATGCTGCTGGTGCAAACCTGGCGCGACGCGCGTAGAGCCGTTGCGGCACGCCAAGGGTGCCTTCGAGCCATTGGTCGCTGTCCTGCATGCACGGAACTAAGGGGTGACCCTGACAGCATGGCCCCGAGTAGAGGTTGTCTGCCAGACATGGCGCACGGTGAGGTATGCGGCAACCACCGTCTAAGCGGCGCCGTGATTGATCATCTATCCGCATTGGCGCGTTCCCAAGCACATGAGCTCGGGGCGCTATGGAGGGCAGGTTGTGCGAGCATCGCACCAGAGCGACAGGCGACTCACGTCATCCAATGTGCGCTCGTTGTAGAACAAGCTGGCATCGTGGTGGACTCTGCCATCTTGATTGGTCTTGCCTTCGGCCGGCGCACGAGAGTCACCACACGTCGCACGGCTGAGCCGCGACGGACGCTCCCCTAAGAACGCGACGGATGCTCGCCTAAGAGGTCGATTAGGCAAGCGGCGCGGCCGGTGGTCTTGTAGGCGATGACGGCTCGTCAATCATGGCTTCACGGTCGTTAAGGGCGACGGATGCCAATGGCGACCGTGAAGTCTGAGAACGCAGGTACTGGCTTCGGAGCGGCGCCGTGATGGCGCTTAGGGCACGGTGCAGTTATCCACAGGGTGTGGGTAACGGCTGTTGAGAAACCTGATGCGGCTGTTTCACGTGAAACGGCGTTGATGTGGTCTGCGGGGGCGACCGCAGTATCCACAGGGTGCGCAAGCCTGCGACGTCGTGTTTCACGTGAAACTGGGGGCCCTGTGGATAACTTCTGTGGATAACTTTCGGCGTGTGGGGATGTCCACAGACGGTGACGTTGATCTACGTCGACCCAAGAGTGGGGGTGGGGTCCGTGGATGGATCAGTTGCCGCCAAATTGACTCGGGACACGGGGTCAGGGCTGGACTAAGGTTCCCGTCGTGGCCGAGAACATCCCCCCGCTGCCCGACTTCACGCGCTGGCCGTCGTTCCCCTTCGAAGGCGATATGAGGGTCAAGCCATTGGCTGCGCCCGTCGCCGTCGAGCCACCTCGGAGCGGCGAGGACGCGGCGGATTGCGTCGCATGCAATACGCCCGACGAGGCCTACATCTGGGTGAGTGAACGCTGGCGAGTACGGGCCATGGACCGGCCCACTGGGCTGCCGATGGTCCTCATCTTGGAGTGCCGGTCTCACCTCGACATCGGCGACCTGCCCAACCTTCTCGCGGCCGAGCTCGGCGTGATGACGGTCCGCCTCGAGCGCGCGATTCGGTCCCTTGATGGCGTTGCTCGGGTTCACGTGAATCGCTGGGGCGACGGCTCGGCCCACTTGCACATGTGGTTCCTCGCCCGACCGCAGGGCCGGCTTCAACTGCGCGGCACTTTCCTGACGTTGTGGGACGACATCCTGCCCGCGATTCCAGAGCAGCAGTGGCGGGAGAACCTGGCCCTAGTGGCGGCTTGGCTGGCCGACTTCGGCGGCACCGCTATCGCAGAGCCGCCGCACATCCAGTGGGAGTCGCCCTCCACCATCAACTACGCCAGCGACCGATCCGCCGCGACAAATGATGAGCCGTACGCAGAACCCGCGCAACCGACTGCCAACCACGGCGCTGAGCCGCATTCCGAGCGAGCGCGCCCAACCGCCCCCGAGCGCACGCATTCGACGCCTGGGGCCGCACGGACAAATGACGAGGCCGAACACCCAGCCTTCGTGGCCGAGCCAGGTAGCCACCACACAGGCGGAGTCATCGCCGATTCCATCCCCGCTCAGCGCTCCAACACGACAACGCCAGAACAACCGGCGGCGACCACCAACCCCACTCAGGCTCAAGCGCCGACCACCTAAGAAAGGCTTGCGTCCGGGTGGTGCGATGCCCTGCTGAGGCGTCCGGGGCAATGACCCCGGACGTTCCGCCGGCGCAACGCCGATCACTTAAAGGCGCACCGAGCCGAGCAGTTAGCGTCGGGCTAGGCCGGGTCCCGCTGGACCGGCCTATGCCCGAGCCAGATCACGCCGTGCTCAACGGACCGATTCGAGCGGGCCGCATCGTCGAGCCAACCGCCCTCATCCCGCCGTACTTGGTCGCGTTCGGCCAGGCCGAACCCTGCCGGACAGAACTGTGCGGTCCGCGCTGGCTGACAACGTCGCGCAGCCGGGCCCAAATCCGCCGGCACGGATCACGCCCCGGCTGAGCCGGACCGAGCCGAGCCGGCCGGACTGCCGAGCCAAGGGCCGAGCCGATCGGACCGTACTGGACTAGGGACTGTCCTGCCGATCACGCGGGAGCGATCCGAGGTCAGGTGGCGGCCGAAATCAGCCACCACCTGGGCCACGCCGCAGCTCTCGTGATCGGCAGGACAGTCCCTAGGCCGAGTTAAGCCGGACCGAGCCGAGGAGCCAGGCTGCCGACCGAGGACCCAGCCGATCGGACGGTGCTGGATTGGGCCGAGTGAGCCGGACCGAGTCGAGGTCGAGTCAAGCCGGGCCGTGCCGAGGCGGTGGACCATGCCGAACCGAACTGGTCCTAGCCGAGCCGGACTTGACCGCGCCGGGTCCGTGTACGACAGGACCGCGCCGCACTGGGGCGGACTTTGTCCATCCAATCCAGAGCGAATGACGAAAAGAGCAGGACCCGGCCGCAGCGAGCCGGTAGGACCGACCCGCTAGCGATCCGAGTCCGCTGAGCAGAACCGAGCGGAAGCGGCTCGAGCGAACGGTCGAGGACCCGGAGCCGGGAGGAGACGAGTCGCACTAAGTGGCGCTGAGCAAGCCACGCCGCGTAGGTGAGGCAGACCAGGCGAGTCGAGTGAACCGAGTGGCACTGGACCGAGCCGGGGTGAGCACAACTGGACCTCTCAGGCGCAGCGGATCAGGCGGGGCTCAGGAGGAGATCGGACGAGTTGCGGGAGTCCTCGAACCTGGGCCGCAGTGTTGCGCTCGCCGGTGACCGAGTTGATCTGGGCGGGCCGAGCGTTATCGAGCTCGGCACCGAGGGCCGCCACTAACCCGTCGAACAGAGACGCGAACCGGCTGACCGTCGCCGCCCTGAGGCGGGGCTAAGCCGGTGCAGTGGGTGAGCCGAGTTGGGCTGGGCGGATCGTCGGCCGGGTGTAAATCCGGTGGTGTGGGATCGCGTTGAGCATCAGGATCTGGCGATGGGCCTTGAGGTTGTCGTGAGTCGGTTCGGGTTGGGGCGGCTTGAGGCGAAGCCGGTGAGGATGGCCGGCGGGCTGTCCAATGAGCTGTGGCAGGTGCGGACGTCGTCGGGGGTCTTTGCTGTTAAGCGGATGGTCGTCAACGCCGAGCGGCCCGACTTCATCGGCAACGTTGAGGGTGCGTTTCGGGTTGAGCTTGGGGCTTGGAACGCCGGGGTGGCCACGCCTGAGCCGATTGCTGAACCCGGCAGTGGCCGGGCCCTGGTTCGGGTGGACGGTGAGCTCTTCCGCGTGCATCGGTGGGTTGACGGGCGAGCGGCGGACTCGGCGGCTGCGCAGGCGGCGGAGCTTCTGGCAGATATTCACGCGGCCGGTGCGCCTCGGTGGGAAGAGTTCGCGGACCACGGCTGGGACGGCGGGCGCTGGGGTGCGGAAATTGCCAGCCTGGCCGATCGGGTGCGGTCCGCTCCCCTTCAAATGTTGACCGTTGACAGCCACCGGGATCTGGATCGGAAGAACGCGCTCCGGCGTGGGGACGGCACGCTTCTCGCGCTCGACTGGGACGCGGCTGGACCGGTTGGCGCCGTTCAGGAAGCGGTTGCAGTCGCGCTCGACTGGGCGGCCACAGAAGCCGGCGACCCCAGCCCGCACGGGGAGGACGACCGGCAGCGCGGCGCGAGTGGGGTGCCGCATGCGAGGGCGGACTCCGGCGTGCGGCCAGGCAAAGAAGCGCCAGGCAAAGAAGCGCCAGGCAAAGAAGCGCCAGATGTCTCAGCCGCCGGGCAGAACGGAGATCGGCGAGTCTCCGACCGAACCGACGCGTTCGCCGACGCGGTGGCGGCCTACTGCCGGCGGAGCGGCGTGGCTGTCCCCGCGGAACCGTGGGTGTTCGGAGGGTGGGTGGCGGCGCTGGGCGGATGGCTGGACTACAACGCCGACCACCGCGCGGACGAGGAAATCGGGCGAACCGAGATCGCGGCGACCCGGCGCCGACTGCGGGCGCTGGCCGACAACATGGACGCCTGGCTCGACGCACTTGGTCGCGTGTGATCAAGCCGCCTAAGAAGTGCGGGCCACGGCCCGTTCGACGAGCGTCTTGAGGATCTGGCCCAAGTCTTCGCCGGCGGCCTGCACGGCCAGCGGCAGCAGCGACGTCTCGGTCATGCCGGGCGACACGTTGATGCCGAGCACCTGGGGCGAACCGTCCTCGGCCACGATCAGATCGACCCGGGAGAGGTCGCGCAGACCCAGAGCCTTGTGCGCGGCCAGCGCCGTCTCGGAGACCCGGGCCGCCACCTCGGGCGACAACCGGGCCGGCGTGTGCCAGGTGGTCAAGCCGGCCGTGTAGCGCGCCGCGTAGTCGTAGACGCCGTCGCGCGGGACGATCTCGACGATCGGCAGGGCCTGCGGGCCGCTGCCGAGGTCGACGATGGAGACGGCCACATCCATGCCGGGGACGAACTTCTCCACCAGCGCCGTCGAGTCGTACGCGAAACAACCGACCATCGCCGGGGGCAGGGCGCTCTCTTCGCGCACCACCGCGGCGCCCAGGCCGGAACCGCCCTGGGCCGGCTTCACCATCAGGGGCAGGCCCAGCCTGTCGACGATGCGGTCGAGCACGGCCACCGCGCCCAGCTCGGAGAAGCGGTCGTGCGGCAGCGCCACCCAGTCGGGCGTCGGGATGCCGGCCTCGCGCAGCATCGACTTGGCCGACGGCTTGTCCCAGGCCAGGCGGGCCGCCCGGGCGTCGCAGCCGACGTAGGGCACACCGCACAGGTCGAGCACGCCCCGCAGCGAGCCGTCCTCCCCTGTGGCGCCGTGCAGGGCGATCACCACCGCGTCGGGCGGGTCTTCCTGCAGCGAGGGCAGCAGAGTCACGTCGGCGTCGCGCATCTCGGCACTGAGGCCGGCTGCGCGCAACGCGTCGAGCACCCGACGACCCGACCGCAGCGAGACGTCCCTCTCGTAGGAGAGGCCACCGGCCAGAACCATCACACGCACATCGTCACCCACCGAGGAGACCGTACTCATGGAAGAGATCATGCCAAGTCGGGGCCGGGAGCATCCGCGGCGGCCGTGCCCCGGCGGCGCGCGTGCGAGCCGCCGATCGACGGGCCGAAGACCGCGCGCATCGCCAGCTCTTGTTCCATCACGCCGGACAGCCGGCGGATGCCCTCGCGAATGCGTTCGGGCGAGGAGAACGAGAAGTTGAGCCGCATGTTGCTGCGGCCGGTGCCGTCGGCGTAGAAACCAGTGCCGGGCACATACGCCACGCGGGCGGCGATCGCGCGCGGCATCATCGCCTTGGAGTCGAGGCCCTCGGGCAGCGTCGCCCACACGAACAGGCCGCCGGTCGGGTGCGTCCAGCTGGTGCCGGGCGGCATCAGGTCGCGCAGCGAGGTGAGCATGGCGTCGCGCCGCTCGCGGTAGATCTCGCGATACACCTTGATCTGTTCCCGCCACGGCATCGTGGACAGGTACTGCGTCACGGCGCCCTGCGCGAACGCGCTCGGGCACAGGACGTTGGCTTCGCTCATCATCACAAGCTTTTCCCGTACGGCGTGGGGCGCGAGAATCCAGCCGACGCGCAGCCCGGGAGCGAACGTCTTGGAGAACGTGCTCACGTAGAAGACACCCTCACGGCGGCGCGCCCGCATCGGCAGCGGCGCCTCGGACTCGAACGACAACATGCCGTACGGGTCGTCCTCGACCACCAGCAGGCCGGCGCGCTCGCAGATGTCGAGCACCTGTTCGCGCCGCTCATCGGTCAGCGTGACGCCGGCCGGATTCTGGAACGTCGGGATCGTGTAGAGGAACTTGGCCTTGCGACCGGACCGCTCGACGGCGGCGATCGCCTCTTCCAGGGCGGCCGGGATCAGTCCCTCGTCGTCCATCGGCACGTGCTTGACCTGGGCCTGGGCGGCCTGGAAGACGCCGAGCGCGCCCACGTAACTGGGACCCTCGGCCAGAACCACGTCACCCGGGTCGAGGAACAGGCGGGCCAGCAGGTCGAGCGCCTGCTGACCGCCGACGGTGACCACCACGTCGTCCGGTGAGGCGCCATGGATGCCGGACAGCGCCATGACCTCGCAGATGCGTTCGCGCAGGTCGACCGTGCCCTGGCCGATGCCGTACTGAAGCGAGTTGGCACCCTGCTCGGCGGCGAGTTTGTTGAGCATCTCGCCCACCGCGTCGAGCGGCAGGGCGGCGATGTAGGGCGAACCGCCGGCCAGCGACACGACCTCGGGACGACTGGCCACTGCGAACAGTGCGCGAATTTCGGAGGTGGTCATGCCACGCACACGACGCGCGTACCGATCGGTGTAGTCGTCCTGGGTAGTGCCGGTCATGCGGCTTCACCTCGCCGGTTGGTGGGACCGAGTGCCGATGTCCGATCGTAGCCGTGCGATACGACAGAAGCCCTCGGTTAACCAGTCACCTTGCCCGAGCTGGTCCCGTTCATGACTATTGCGGCGTAGGATCCCACCCGGGGCGCTGGGCCCGATGACGCCGAGGGGGATGCAGTGTCGCGACGCCTGGTCAACCTCACGCTGGACACGCTGGGCGACCTGCCCCGGCCGTGCAGCCAGTGCGTTTTCTGGGAACTCGACCCGGTGGCGGCCGAACGGGCCTGCGCCTCGGGCGACCCGGGCCTCGAGAAAGAAGCGTGGGTCTCGCAGACCCTGCTCGAGTGGGGCTCCTGCGGAAAGCTGGCCTACGTCGACGGCATGCCCGCCGGTTTCGTGATGTACGCCCCGCCGGCCTACGTCCCCCGTTCGATGGCCTTCCCGACCTCGCCGGTCAGCGCCGACGCCGCTCTGCTGATGACCGCGCACGTGGTGGCCTCGTTCGCCGGCGGCGGGCTGGGCCGCATGCTCGTCCAAGGCGTCGCGCGCGACCTGACCAAGCGCGGGGTGAAGGCGATCGAGGCGTTCGGCGACGCGAAGTTCGGCGAGGCGGACGACGAGAAGCAGCCCGGTTGTGTCGCCCCGGTCGACTTCTTCCTGTCGGTGGGCTTCAAGACCGTACGCCCGCACCCGCGCTTTCCCCGGCTGCGCCTCGAGCTGCGCACTGCCTTGTCGTGGAAGTCCGACGTCGAGTACGCATTGGAGAAGCTGCTCGGTTCGATGAGCCCCGAGACGTTGCTGCGGCCGGTGCGTCCAGCCACAGCAACGCGCAGCGTCGAGAGCTGATTAGCCCTTGCTCGACAGGGCCATCCGCAGCTGGCGCACGTCGATCGAGCCGGTGGGCACGTCGGCCTCGACCGGGTAGTACATGCGCTGCACGGCGGCCAGGATGGCCTCGACGATCTGCTCGCGGAACAGCGGGTTGACCAGCCGGTCGCGGTCGAGCGGCGAGGTGAGATAACCCAGATCGACCCGTACGGCGGGCATGCGGGTCAGACGCAGCAGCTCCCACGTCTTGGCGTGGATCCGGCAGTCACGCATGCCGGTGCGCACCACGATCTCGCGCTGGACCAGATTGGCCAGCCTCTCCCCCACCGTCGAGCTCAGGCCGCTGCCGGTGCCGTAGTGGTAGGTCGCCACGCCGTCGGCCACCTCGTTGTCGTGACCGTCGAGGTGCAGCGAGATCAGCAGGTCGGCGCCGAGGCTGTTGGCCAGCCCGGCCCGCTCGGCGCTGCTGATCGACTCGGCCGGCTTGGGCCCGCGGGTGAGGTGGACCCGCATGCCGGCCGCGGCGAGCCGGCCCTCCAGGCGGTTGGCCAGGTCGTAGACGAGGTCGGCCTCGCTCCAGCGCAGCGGGCCGTCGGGCACGACGACACCCTGGTCGTCACCGCCGCCGTGGCCGGGGTCGATCACGATGGTCTTGCCGACCAGATTGGTGCCGGCCTGGCGGAACGCCTCGGCCTCGCGCAGCCACTGCGGGCGGCCGCCGACGACCTTGCGACCGAGCTGGCGCAGCGCCTTCATGGTCTGCGGGCCGCAGGAGCCGTCCGAGGTCAGGCCGACCTCACGCTGGAACTGGGCCACCGCGCGGGCCGTGCGGGGGCCGTAGATCGAGTCGGGGCGACCGGAGTCGAAGCCCATCTCGAGCAGGCGTTCCTGCAACGTACGGACGTCCTCGCCGACCAATGCGTCGGGCACCGAGTGGAACAGCGTCCGGGCGCCCAGCCGCCACCGGGAGGCGTCGAGCGCGCCCCACGTCTCGTCGCCGACCAGACCGTCCACGCCGAGCCCACGGCCCTGCTGGAAGGCCCGCACGGCCGTGTCCATGGCGTCGTCGAAGACATCCCCGGCGGACTCGAGCAGTTCGAGACCGACCAGGATCGATCGGATCTCGGCAACGGCCGGGCCGCTGTCTCCACGTCGGATGGAACGCACGCGCGACTCCCTAGGAACGAAGGACGACTCTGGGCAGAGTACTCCGCACACGCCGACGCCCCGCATCCTCGAGGGGCGCGGGGCGTCGGCGGTGAATATCAGATGGCCGATTCGATGAAGTTGACCAGGGCGCTCTTGGGCTTGGCGCCGGTGACCGAGCTGACCGGCTCACCACCCTTGAAGATCGTCAGAGTGGGGACCGACATCACCCGGTACGCGCGTGTGGTCTCCGGGTTCTCGTCGATGTTGACCTGGACGATCTCCACCTTGTCGCCCATCTCTTTGGCGATCTCGGCCAGCAGCGGGTCGACCTTCTTGCAGGGCGCGCACCACTCCGCCCAGAAGTCGACCAGCACCGGCTTGTCCGCTTGCAGCACGTCGCTCACAAAAGTGGCGTCGGTGACCGCCTTACCTGCAACTCCCACTACGACCCTCCAGGTCTTCTTGCCGCGTCTCTTTACAGCTCGACGAATGAGGCGATGAAACGCTCGGCGTCCAGCGCCGCGGCGGTGCCCGTGCCGGCGGCGGTGATGGCCTGCCGGTAGGTGTGGTCGACCAGGTCACCGGCGGCGAAGACGCCCGGGATGTTGGTGCGGGTCGACGGGTGGTCGACCTTCACGTACCCCTCGTCGTCGAGCTCGACCTGGCCCTTGAACAGCTCGCTGCGCGGGTCGTGACCGATGGCCACGAACACGCCGGTGACGTCGAGAACCTTCTCCTCACCGGTCTGGATGTTGCGCAGGCGGGCGCCGGAGACCTTGCCGTCGTGGCCCAGGATCTCTTCGACCACCGAGTTCCACTCGACCTTGATCTTCTCGTTGTTCAGTGCCCGCAGCTGCATCACCTTGCTGGCCCGGAACGAGTCGCGGCGGTGCACGATCGTCACCGACTCGGCGAAGCGGGTGAGGAAGGTCGCCTCTTCCATCGCGGAGTCGCCGCCGCCGACCACGATGATGTGGTGGTTGCGGAAGAAGAAGCCGTCACAGGTGGCACAGGACGAGACGCCGTGGCCAAGCAGCTCCTGCTCGCCGGGAACGCCCAGCGGCCGCCAGGCCGAACCGGTGGAGAGGATCACGGCCCGGGCGAAGAACTGCTTGTCGCCGACCCAGACGGTCTTGAGGCCCTCGGTGCCGGCCTCGGTGGGCTTGTCGCCCAGCTCGACGCGGGTCACGTCGTCGGTCAGGAACTCGGCGCCGAAGCGCTCGGCCTGGGCGCGCATGTTGTCCATGAGCTCGGGGCCCATGATCCCGTCGCGGAAGCCGGGGAAGTTCTCGACCTCGGTGGTGGTCATCAGGGCGCCGCCGGACTGAACGCCCTCGATCACGAGCGGCTTGAGGTTCGCCCGGGCGGCGTACAGCGCCGCGGTGTACCCGGACGGTCCCGAACCGATGATGATCAGATTACGGACCTCGTCCACTGCCGACTCCTCAGTCTGCTCTTCGCCGGGATATCCGCTCGGCGACACTGCACGCTAGAACGCCATGCTAGGCACACACCATTCCCGCCTGCGCGGCCGTGGCTGACCTCACGCGGGTGTTCTGGGGGTGTCGTTCAGGGTACCGGCACTTTGTCGAGCGTGTCGGCGCCCGCGACGCGCGTGCCGCAGTCGGCCCCGACGGCCCAGGCCCACCCGCCGTTGCTCGCGGTGAACCGGACGATCACCGCGGATGCCCCGTCAAACCGGGCGAAATCCACCGTTTGTACGGCGATGACGCCGCCCAGGTTCTCCCGCTCGATCGCTTCGAAGCACTCTTGGAGCGCGGCCTGCCCGGACAGCCGGGCCAGGGCCGGATCGGCGAGGGCGATCTGGCTTCGATCCTGCTCCTTCGCCTCGGACTCGCCGAAGGCCCCGGCGGAGCGGGGTGCGGCGGGAGCCGCGAGGGGCTGAGGCGGCTCGGCGGAGAGGGTGGCCCGGGAGTAATCGGTGCCGGTGTTCAAGATCTGCGGCGCCTGGGCCAGGTCGGCCGAACCGGCGGCGGAACTGGCGGTGTCGTCCGTCTGCGGGCCGCTGCGGCCGGCGAGATAGTCGGCGCCGAACCCGACGAAGGCGATGAACCCGGCGGCGATCGCGATCGGGGTCACCCAGCGCCGGCTGCGGCTCCTCGGCTTCGCGGGCGCGGCGGCATCACCCTTGACCAGCGTCAACGTCGGGGCGCTGAACATGCCGTCGAGCCGGGCGGCCAGGTCGGCCGGCATCGGCTCGGGCTCGAGGCGGCCCAACTCGGCCCGGACGAGAGACACGCCACCGCTCAGCGACTCGTACGCCGCGCGCCACTCGGGATTCTCGGCGATCAGCGTGGCCACCACGGACTCGTCGGGGGTGCCCTCGAGGGCGCCGCCGATGTAGTCCGCCAGCAGGTCGATGTCGACCCCGCTGAACTCGGCCCCGGTCACCTCTGATCCCTCCGCTCGTGCCGATCGGGTCGCGGCGTCGCCGCACCTGGTCCGGATGGGACGGTTTCGGCGGCGTCCTGGTTCCCGCCGGCGACGTGACCGCTGTCTCTCCCCCGCAGATCACCCAGCGCCAGCGCCATCCGGGCCCGGCCGCGGGCGCACCGGCTCTTGATCGTGCCGACCGCCACGTCGAGGATCTCGGCCGCTTCGGCCACCGGGTATCCCTGGATGTCGACCAGCACGATCGCCGCTCGCTGGTCGGCCGGCAGATCGGCCAGCGCCTGCCGCACCACCATCGACGTCTCGTGGTCGACGGCCGGCGCGGCCGGCTCCACACCGGCCGGCCGGTCGTCGGAACGGCTGCCGTCGGGCAGCGGCACTGTCGGGTGGGCCTGGCGGCGGCGGATGCGGTCGAGGGAGGCGTTGACCACGATGCGGTGCAGCCACGTGGTGACGGCCGAGTCACCCCGGAACCGGGCGGCGTTGCGGTGGGCCGAGAGCAGAGCGTCCTGTACCGCGTCGGCGGCCTCTTCACGGTCGCCGATCGTGCGCAGGGCAACGGCCCACAGCCGCTCACGGTGGCGGCGGACCAGCTCGCCGAACGCCTCCTTGTCGCCCTCGACGTGGGCGCGCAACAGCTCCGCGTCGCTCGGCGAGAGGTCCCCGGAAGTCACGCCAGCAATCTAACCGGACGAGGCGAGCGACGGGGGGACCGCCGCTCAGTAGCCGTAGACCTCGATCTCTTGAACGCTGACCTTGAACCCGCTGCCCTCGTCGGCCGGGGGCAGCTTGGTCAGGAAGACCAGCACGTAGCGGTAGGTCTGGTCGGGGTTGAAGACCGAGAAGACCTCGCGAGTGCCGTCGGCCTTGGTCTCGCTGTCGCCGAGCCGCTTGAAGGTCTGCATGATCTTCTCGTCGCCCGCCGAGTTGTCGCCCGGGTCGTCGTTGCCGGTGCGAATGTCCATCGTGGCGCCCGGGTGGGACATCTCGACCTGGATCTCGGACAGCTTGCGGGCCGAGCCGAGGTCGACCAGCACGCCCATGCCCGGCTTGAAGTTGCCGAAGTTGGCCTGCTTGAAGCGCTGGGTCTCCCAGGCCGTGTCGGGGTCGCCGTCGACGGTGTACTTCGACTCGCCGGTGTCCTCACGGCTGCCGTCCGGCGGGTCGACAATGCGCACCATGTCTGCCGTCAGCGCGATCTTCTTGGGCGCGGGGGCGGGAGTCTGCTCGTCGGTGGGCGTCTGGGCGTCGGTGCCGGCGCCGGCCTGGGTGGTGTTGGCCGGCTTGTTGTCGCCCGACGAGCTGATCGCGCGGATGCCGAAGACCAGGCCGATGATCGCGATGACGACGAGCGCGGCCACGCCGACGATGATCTTCGGCGTGCTGCGGGTGGGTTCGGGCGACGTGTTCTGCGTGAACCGCAGGGGGCCGACGTCCTCGTAGTCCTCTTCGGCGGCGTCGAGGCGGGACAGCTCGGCGGCCAGCGCGTCAGCCTCGGGTGCGGCGACCCGCGAGTCGAGCAGGTCCATCGTCAGGTCGTCGAGGTAGGCCGGGATGCCGGCCCGGATCTGCCGGGGCGCGGCCGGGGCGCCGGTGGCGTCGCGGTTGGCGTCGGGCAGCGCGGAGCCGCCGACCTCGGCGTGCGGCCAGTGGCCGGTGAGAGCGAAGTAGAGGATGCCGCCGACCGCGCGGATGTCGCCCTCGACGTTGTCGGCCGAGTCGGCGCGGGCGTCGGCCAGCACGACCCGGCCGTCGTCGCCGATCAGCGTCGTGCCGGGGTGGACGTTGCCGTGCACCATGCCGGTGGCGTGCACCGCGGCCAGGGCGTCGGCGATCGAGTGGGCGATCGCGGTGGCGCGGCCGGGGTCGAGCGGGCCGTCGGTGGCCACCAACTCGCGCAGCGATTCGCCGTCGACCCACTCGCGGACGACGTAGGCGCGGGCACCCTCGTCGATCGCGTCGTAGACGCCGACCAGGTTGGGGTGGATGACCCGGCTCGCGTCGACCGCGGCCTGCAGCATCTCGGCCGCCGAGTCGCCGCCGGGGTAGCGCAGCACCACGGCCACCGGGCGGCGCAGGATGACGTCGATGCCGCGCCAGACCTGCCGGCCGGCGCTGTCGTCGTTGACGTGTTCCTCGAGTTGATAGCGCTCGGCCAGGACCTCACCGACGGTGGGTGCACCGAAAGTCATGACCGGTCCGTCCGCATCGGCCGCGGTCTCGTGGCCTTCGCCGACCTGGGTCACCAGTCCTCCTCGGTGCTCCACGCACGGTTCGCCGTGCTAGGTGCAGATGTTGCTAGCTGCAAATGCCGTGCTCGGTGCGAATGGCGACGTGCGAAGAGCACATGCCGACACCGACCATACCCGCACGGGGCCATCCCGCGGCAGGTCGTCCCCCCGGCGCGGCAAGCATGATCGCCGCGCTGAGTAGTTCCACCGTGACCCCGTGTCGTGCCGAATCCGCTGGTCAGCGGCCGATTCGGCGGCGCACCATCCCGATCACCTGGCTGACTTCGGAGACCCGCAGAGCGAGGGCGGCGCCCAGATAAGCCAGCAGAATCACGGCGCCACCGGCGATCAACTGCACGATCGCCTCGCCGCGGCCGGACGGCGACCCGGCCCCGGGCAGCAGGCGCACGACGAGCAGACCGAGGGCGGCGGCGATCGCGGCCGCGACCACGACCTTGATCAGCGCTACGGCGACCGAGCCCAGGTTCAGTCGGCCGATCTTGCGGCGGAGCACCGCCAGCGAGATCAGCGCCGACACCGCGTACGAAATCGCGTTGGCCGCCGTCATGCCGGCCGCCGACAGCGAAGCCTTGAGCACCTCGGCGAGCACGAAGTAGGCAGCGATGCGGACCGCCACGACCGGCAGGTTGATCAACGCAGCCGTGCGGTTGCCCTGCAGAGAATAGAAGGCGTATGTGCAGAGCTGGCTGATCGACAGCGGGATCACCGCGAAAGCAGCCACCACGAGCACCTTGCCGGTGGCCAGGGCATCGCCGTTGTCGAAGGCGCCGCCTTGGAAGAGCGTGACTGAGATCGGCGCGGCCAGTACGCCGTACACCACCGAGATCGGAGCCAGGGCGACGGTGACGAGCCGGATGGCCCGGCTCAGGTCGGCGCTCACCTCGGCGTGGCGGCCATCGGCGGCGGCCGCGCTCATCTTGGGCAACAGAGCGGTCATGACCGAAACGCCGATGATGCCGTGCGCCATGGTGACCAGCAGGAAGACGTTGTTGAAGGCGAGCACGCTGGCGCTGTCCTCACCGGCGACCCGGTTGAGGATGCGCACGACCACGAAGACGGCGATCTGGTTGGCGGCGACGTAGCAGAGCATCCAGCCCGCCAGCTGACCGATTTCCCTCAGGCCCAGCGAGCGGGGGTCCCAGCGCCACTTCCAGCTGAAGCCGACCTTGCGCAACGCCGGCAGCAGGCCGAGCGCCTGCGCGACCATGCCGAGCAGCAGGCCGCCGCCCATCACCGCGATCTGCAGGCCCGAGACATCCTCGGGCTGCAGGTTCTTGTCGGTGCCGAAGGAGACGATGAAGACGCCGCAGGCGGCGATCACCACGAGGCTGTTGAGGATCGGCGCCCAGGTCGGCGCGGCGAAGTGACCGCGCGTGTTAAGCACCGCGCCGATCATCGCGGACAGGCCGGTGAAGAAGATGATCGGCAGGATCCAGTACGCAAAATCGGTGACCAGCGCGTTGTAGGCCGGTTTGTCGTTGCCGGCCTGGATCCAGGTGATCGCCGGCGCGGCCACCACGACCAGCACCGTCGCGATACCGAGCGACACGACGGCGAAGGTGAGCAGCTTGCGGGTGAACTCCAGGCCGCCGTCGGCGTCGGACTTGCGCCGGCGCACCAGCAGCGGCACGAGAACACTGCTGAGGATGCCGCCGAGCAGCAGCTCGTAGATCTGGCCGGGCAGGAACTGGGCGCTGGTGAAGGCGCTGCCGATGTACGACCCGAGGGTGATGCCGATCAAGGCGTTGCGGACGAAGCCGATGATCCGGCTCACGAAGCTGGCCACTGCCATCATGGCGCTGGCGCTGGTGGTGCTCTGCTCCTCGGGCGGGGGCAGCTGCTCGGGCGGCAGGGCCTGATCCTCGACCGCGGCCACCCCGGGCAACTGGGCGTCGACCGAGATCAGGGTGACACCGTCCTCCGGCCTCGGCGGCTCACCGGCCGGCGCGGCGTAGGCGCTGCGGTAGACGCCGTCCTCCGACCTCGGTGGCTCACCGTCGGGCGCGGCGTTCGCGCTGCGGTAGATACCGCCGTTCACCGAACCTCCCGAGCATCGTGCGGAACTGCAGCCACCATAGAGGTGACGTCACAGACTGTGCCGCAGCAGAGTGCCC
Source organism: Paractinoplanes pyxinae (assembly GCF_026626335.1). Classification (GTDB taxonomy): domain Bacteria; phylum Actinomycetota; class Actinomycetes; order Mycobacteriales; family Micromonosporaceae; genus Actinoplanes; species Actinoplanes pyxinae. The sequence goes on from NZ_JAPNTZ010000017.1 coordinate 205,911, forward strand.
GGTTCGGCCCCGGCCAGCGTCTCGACCATCCAGCAGGCCTCGGCCGGCACCAGCGGCTCACTCAGCGCGTCGAGCACCGTCGGATGATCGCAGCCGGCCTCGGTGAGCGCACCGAGCAGGGCCGGAATGGGCCGAAGATCACCGGTGTCCAGGATGTGCCGGGCGATCGGACGGGTGTCGGCGTACCACTGGACGCTGGAGACCGCTTCCAGGTGCGCGGCTGACCGTCGTACCAAATCGGCCAGAAGCTCACGCGGGAAGCGCGAGGAGTGACGGACCTCTTGATACGCCCGGTCCGGTCGGCTGAGCTCGGCGATCGACGCCTCGTCGAGCACCTGCGGCGACAGCACGGCGGGAGTCGGCCACCAGTCGTCGCTGGTGAACAGCGGCAACGGCGCCTGCTCGGGACCGGACGGCTCGGCCGGCGGCACATCGCGGCGCAGGGAGCGGTAGGCCGCCTCGCGCATCGCGGCGATCGAGGGCTCGTCGTCGTCCGGCGTGGGCGGCGCGAACGGCGACAGCAGCGCGACCACCAGGCCCGGGTGCGGCAGCGTGGGGTCTTCCCAGGCTATGACCCGGGCGAACAGATCGAGCTCCCACCAGCGCAGAGCGGCCGGGCCGGCACCGGCGCCGGGGGCCCAGGCGAGCTGGACCGGCTCGCTGTGGGCGGGACCGCGCAGGCCGAGCGTTCGCTCGCCGGTGGCCGGGTCGAGGTCGAGCACGAGCGCGTAGCCGCCGATGACGGGGAAGGTCACGCGCAGCTCGGCGGAGGGGTCGTCGCCGGTCGCGCCGGTCCAGAAATCAGGGTTTTCGATCAGGCGGAGCAACGCCTCGGGAACGGGCACCCGCCCATCCTGCCCGCTGACCTCCCCTGCTGCCACGGCCGATACCCTGGTTGTCCCATGTCTGTGTTGAACACCGCCCAGCGAAACGCGGTCGCCGAGCTGCTGCGGGTCTCCCCCGTCGCCGACGAGCTGGGGCGCCGGTTCGGCGCCGCCGGCCATGAGTTGCACCTGGTCGGCGGGTCGGTGCGGGACGCGCTGCTCGGCCGGCTCGGCGACGATCTCGACTTCTGCACCGACGCCCGCCCCGAGCAGACCCTCGCGGTCGTGCAGGGCTGGGCCGACGCGATCTGGGAGACCGGTCGCGAGTTCGGCACGATCGGGTTGCAGAAGAACGGCCTGCGCCTCGAGATCACGACGTTCCGGGCCGAGGCGTACGACGGGGTGACGCGCAACCCGGTGGTCGAGTACGGCACGTCGCTGCTCGACGACCTCGAACGACGCGATTTCACGATCAACGCGATGGCGGTGTCCCTGCCCGGGCATGTCTTCACCGACCCGTACGGCGGTCTGGAGGATCTCACCGCGAAGGTGATCCGGACGCCGGCCTCGCCCGCCCAGTCGTTCAGTGATGATCCACTTCGGATGCTGCGGGCCGCCCGGTTCGCCTCCAAGCTGCAGTTCACTGTGGATAACAAGGTCATTTCGGCCATGCGGGACATGTGCGCCGATCTGCAGCGGATCACCGCGGAACGTATCCGCGACGAGTTCACCAAGCTCATGACCGGCGCCGACCCGATCGCCGGCCTGCGCCTGCTGGTCGACACCGGCCTCGGTGACCAGTTCATCCCCGAGGTGTCCGGGCTCAAGCTCGAGATCGACGAGCACGCTCAGCACAAGGACGTCTACGAGCACACGCTGATCGTCGTGCAGAACGCGATGCGGCTCGAGGGCGACGAGGGCCCCGACTTCGTGCTGCGGATGGCCGCGCTGATGCATGACATCGGCAAGCCGGCCACCAAGGCGGTCGGGCGCGACGGCCGGGTCAGCTTCCACCACCACGAGGTGGTCGGCGCCCGCCTGACCAAGCAGCGCATGAAGGCCATGAAATACCCCAAGGACGTCACCGCGGACGTGGTCGAGCTGGTCGGCCTGCACCTGCGCTTCTACGGGTACGGACGGGGTGAGTGGACCGACTCGGCGGTGCGCCGCTATGTGACCGACGCCGGTCCCCTGCTGACCCGCCTGCACAAGCTGACCCGCTCCGACGTGACCACCCGCAACAAGCGCAAGGCGGCCAACCTCGCCGCCGACTACGACGCGCTCGAGGAGCGGATCGCCCGGCTGGCGGCCGAGGAAGATCTCGCCCGTGTCCGCCCCGACCTCGACGGCAACGCGATCATGGAACTGCTCGGGGTGCCGCCCGGCCCGATCGTCGGTCAGGCCTGGCGCTTCCTTAAAGAGCTGCGCCTCGACCACGGCCCGCTCACCCGCGACGAGGCCGAGGCCCAGCTCTTCAAGTGGGCCCGCGACAACGGCCACCTGCCGTCCTGAAACTTGTCGTACCCGGGGAGCAGAATCGGGTGCATGTTCGTCATCGACTCGCCCATCGGGCCGCTCGGCGTGGCCGTCGAGGGCGATTCTGTGGTCGGGGTGCGGTTCGCGGCGCGGCCGGGGCCGTCCGGGGCGCATCCGGCCGTGCGCGAGCTCGAGGCCTATTTCGCCGGTGAGCTGACCGATTTCACCGTGCCGTTCGAACTGCGTGGCGGCTCCGAGTTCGAGCGCGCCGTCTGGGGCGAGATCGCCAAGATTCCGTACGGCGAAATGATCACGTACGGCGCGATCGCCACCGCCCTGGGCGATCCGGGCGCCGCGCGGGCGGTCGGCACGGCCTGCAACCACAATCCGATCCCGGTCATCGTCGGCTGCCACCGGGTGGTCGGCGCCGGCGGCAAGATGGTCGGCTTCGGCGGCGGGATCGACCGCAAACGCCAACTGCTCGAGCTCGAGGCGCGGGTGTCCCTCGCCCGGCTGTGGGGCTGACATGCTTCGAGGCCGGACCCCGTACGGGCCCGGCCTCGATCAGCTGACGATCAGCGCTCGATGTCGCCGCGGATGAACGCCTCGACGCTCTCCTTGGCGTCGTGGTCGTTGTACTGCACCGGCGGGGACTTCATGAAGTACGACGAGGCCGAGAGGATCGGGCCACCGACGCCCCGGTCCTTGGCGATCTTGGCCGCGCGGACGGCGTCGATGATCACACCGGCCGAGTTCGGCGAGTCCCACACCTCGAGCTTGAGCTCGGCGTTCAGCGGGGTGTCACCGAACGAGCGGCCCTCGAGCCGGATGTAGGCCCACTTGCGGTCGTCGAGCCACGGCACGTGGTCCGACGGGCCGATGTGCACGTCGCTCTTGACCATCTCGTGCGGGATCTGAGAGGTCACCGACTGGGTCTTCGAGATCTTCTTGGAGACCAGGCGGTTGCGCTCCAGCATGTTCATGAAGTCCATGTTGCCGCCGAAGTTGAGCTGGTACGTGCGCAGCAGCTCGACACCGCGGTCCTCGAACAGCTTGGCCAGCGCGCGGTGCACGATGGTGGCACCGACCTGGCTCTTGATGTCGTCGCCGACGATCGGCAGGCCGGCGTCGGTGAACTTCTGCGCCCACGCCGGGTCGGAGGCGATGAAGACGGGCAGCGCGTTGACGAAGGCGCAGCCGGCGTCGATCGCGGCCTGGGCGTAGAACTTGTCGGCCTGCTCGGAGCCCACCGGCAGGTAGGAGACGACCACGTCGACCTCGGCGTCGCGCAGAGCCTGCACGACGTCGACGGCCTCGACCGACGACTCCTCGATGATCTCGCGGTAGTACGTGCCCAGACCGTCGAAGGTCGGTCCACGCTGGACGGTGACGCCGGTCGGCGGCACGTCGGTCAGCTTGATGGTGTTGTTCTCGCTGGCGACAATCGCCTCGCTCAGGTCCATGCCGACCTTCTTGGCGTCCACATCGAACGCCGCGACGAACTTCACGTCGGATACGTGGTAGTCGCCGAAGGTCACGTGCATGAGACCCGGGACGCGGTCGTTGGGGTCGGCGTTCTTGTAATACTCCACGCCCTGCACGAGGGACGAGGCGCAGTTACCCACACCGACGATGGCGACGCGGACGGAGCCCATCGCGTTTGCCTCCTTGTTCATCACGGCCGGTCCTTGTGCGGACGCGGGGGTTCGAGGGGTGCCTCCTCGGCCGGGTCCGCGGGGAGGTCGATCTCTCCCATGGATCCGGCGGGGGCGCGGCCGGAACGCTCATTCGTGATGAGCTCTTCCAGCCAGCGGACTTCGCGCTCGGCGGCGTCGAGTCCGTGTCTTTGCAGTTCCAGGGTGTACGCGTCGAGCCGGCCGGCCGCGCGGGAGAGCACATCGCGCAGGCCTTCCCGCCTTTCCTCGACGCGCCGGCGTCGCCCCTCCAGGATGCGCAGCCGGGTGGCGCGGTCGGTCCGGGAGAAGAACGCGAAGTGAACGCCGAAGCCGGCGTCGTCGTACGTCTCGGGGCCGGCCTGGGCGAGCAGATCGGCGAACCGCTCCTTGCCGTCGGCAGTGATCTTGTAAACAACGCGGCCCCGCCGACTGGTCATCGGGGGGATGATCGACGGATCCGACTCGGACTCGGTGATCCAGCCGGCCGTCTGCAGGCGCTTGAGCGTCGGGTAGAGGGTGCCGTAGCTGATCGCGGCGCGGAACGTGCCCAGTTTGGTGGCGAGCTCTTTACGCAGCTCGTAGCCGTGCATGGGGGTTTCCTGCAGGAGGCCGAGGATCGCCAGTTCCAGCATCGGCCACCTCCCTTGTTCTACCCCGATGTATCGGCCCGATACATCGCAACCGTAGATCCGTTGCCACCAGTGCGCAAGGTGTTCATGACTGAGCTACTTGCGCGCCACGCTGAGTGATGACAGTCGCCCCTTCCCGCCGGACCGCGTACGCTCGTCGCCATGCGAACGCAGCGGCAGGTCGTCGACTACTCGCTACAGAAGCGAGCAGTGCTGCGTGACGTGCACAACGGCAAGATCGGGACGCTCGAGGTCTGTGATGCCTCGCCATACCTCAAAAGTGCTGCTCGATTCCATGGCGAGCCGACCGAGGAGCGGTGCCCGATCTGCCGCCGCGACAACCTGACCCTGGTCCACTACATCTACGGCGACGAGCTCAAGCAGTCCGCCGGCCAGGCTCGCAAGCTCGCCGAGCTGCCTGTGCTGGCGATGACGCTGCGTGAGTTCCAGGTGTTCGTCGTGGAAGTGTGCCAGTCCTGCGCGTGGAATCACCTGGCCGAGCAGTACCTGCTCGGCCGGGACGCGCTCACCGCCGACGAACTCGATCGGGTCGAGGCGGTTGCCGCCTCGTCCACCGCGGGCCGCCACCGCGACATCGGGTCGTCGTCACACGGCTGGGACGCCCGCCGATGACGCGGATCGATCTCGCTACCGTTGACACGACCCCGACCGGCTCGCGCATCCAGCGCCACGGCCGGTCATCAATGACAAACGTCAGGGCGGCTGCCGGTATGCAGCCCGAGTCGTCCGCGCGTGTCGTCGCCGGTGAGGGCCCCTCCAGGGTCCTCCCTGCGCACGTCACCGCGACCGAGGTGTGACCGCATGAACTCGTACGGCGAACCGCAGTCCTCGCGTGCCCGGGCCCGGGTGCCCGGGTCCGCGAACGCAGCGCCTGACGACGACCAGTCTTCCTATTCGGCGTCGGCCCGGCCGGCGCCGGACGCCTACCGCCGCGGCAGCGCCGGACGGGCCTCCGTCACTCCGGGCCGCGCCGCGGTGGGGTCGGCTGCTCCGCCCCCTGTCGGCTCGGCCCGCGTCGGCGCACGCGCCTCGGTCGGGGCGGCCGCGCCGGTTCGCGGCACGGGGGCGGTCGCGCGTGCGGCCGTACGCCCCGGGCCGTCGCCGGTCCGGCCCAACGACGAGGGCAGCATCGGCGGCGGGGGCCGTCCGCCCGGCGGCAAGGACAAGTCGAAGGCGGCCAAGCGCCGCCGCCGCACCAACATCCTGACCGCCGCCGCGGCCGTGCTGGTCATCCTGCTCGGCGCCGGCGTGGTCGGCGGCACCTACTTCTTCGACGACGTCGACCTGCCCTCGCCGGTGAGCGAGGACCAGTCGAACGTGATCCTCGACACCAAGGGCACGGTGCTGGCCAAGCTCGGTGAGCAGAACCGCACGGTCGTGCCCGAGGCGCAGATCAACAAGGTCGTCGAGCACGCCGTGGCCGCCGCCGAGGACAAGAACTTCTACAAGCACCACGGCATCGACATGAAGGGCATCGTCCGCGCCGCCTGGAACAACTTCACCGGTGGCGACCAGCAGGGCGCGTCGACGATCACCCAGCAGTACGCCCGGCACGCGGCCGACCTCAAGGACATCAGCTACAACCGCAAGCTGCGTGAGGCCGTGATCGCCCGCAAGATGGAGGGCAAGTACAACAAAGACCAGATCATGGGCATGTACTTGAACTACATCTACCTGGGCCGGGGCCGGTACGGCATCCAGGCCGCGGCGCAGGGCTACTTCGGCAAGTCGGTAACCACGCCGGCCGGGCAGAAGAACGCCATCACGCCGTACGAGGCCGCGGTGCTCGCCTCGATCATCAAGCAGCCGGAGCCGACGGCCACCCACCGCGGCTACGACCCGACGATCAACCCGGTCGACGCCAAGGCGCGCTGGGAGTACACGATGGCGAACATGCTCGAAATGGGCTGGATCTCCAAAGAGGTGTACGACAAGCGCAAGTACCCCACGGTCAAGAAGGCCAGCACCAGCTCGGCCAGCAAGAGCACGGGCAGCAAGCCGGTCGACATGATCATGCGGCACGTCCGGGCCGAGCTGGCCGAGATGGGCATCAGCCAGCAAGAGTTCGACAAGGGCGGCCTGACCGTCACCACGACGATCGACCCGGTCGTGCAGAAGGCGGCCGAAGAGGCGGGCTCCCGCAAGAGCGAGAGCTCCCCGATGCACGACAAGCCGGCCACGTACCAGGCGGCGGTGATCGGCATCGACCCGAAGACCGGGCGGGTGCTCGGCTACTACGGCGGTGACGATGCGACGGGCATCGACTACGGCGGCTACATGAACAGCGACACCTTGAAGGTGGACGGCGGCCAGTCCCCCGGCTCGACCTTCAAGATCTATACGCTGGCGGCCGCGCTGAAGGAGGACATCTCCTTCAAGACCCGCTGGGACGGCACCAAGCTCCGCCCGAACGGCAAGAAGATCAGCAACGCGGGCGCCGACCCGGGAACCGTCTGCAAGGGCCAGATCAAGCGCTGTGACCTCGAGACGGCGACGATCAAGTCGTACAACTTCCCGTTCTACTGGATTGCCGACGCCATCGGCCGCGACAAGGTCATCGCCGCCGCCCGCGACGCCGGTATCCAGCACATGTACACGGACGGCAACAAGCAGTTCCCCAACGGCAAGCTGGTCGACCTGAAGAAGACCGACGCCTCCGTGTGGAAGCAGGACGGCTACTTCGACAACGAGGTCGCCTTCGGCCAGTACCGCGTCGTGCCGCTCGAGCACGCCGAAGGGGTGGCCACGATCGTCGGCGGCGGTGTCCACCACGACGCCCACTTCATCCGGTCGGTCTCGCGGGTCGATCCCGACACCGGCCAGAAGTCGATCGTCGGCAGCGAGAAGATCGACGGCAACAAGGTCTTCGACGCCGACCAGATGTCGAACCTGCAGTCCGTGATGAAAGAGATCGTCGAGGTCGACGACCGCGACCTGCGCAACGGCCAGGAGGGCATCGCCAAGTCCGGCACCTGGGAGTTCAACGAGGGCAGCGGTGACACCTGGTTCGTCGGCGGCATGCCGCAGCTGGCCGCGACGGTCTGGGTCGGCGGCGCCAAGAACAAGGTCGAGCTGAAAGAGTCCAACGGCCGCGACATGTTCGGCGCCGGCACCCCGTCGAAGATCTGGAAGAAGTTCCTCGACGCGGTGATCAAGGCGAAGGACCTGGAACGCGAGGACTTCCCGAAGCGCGTCGAAACCGGCAACCCGGACAGTCCCTTCGCCAACGGCCAGGCGGCCCCGCCGCCGCGTGAGCCGGCCGACAACGGCGGCGACTGCGTGCTCGGCTTCATCGGACCCGACTGCAACCAGAACAACAACAACGGTGGCGGCAACGGGAACGGGAACGGCAACGGCGGTAACAACGGCGGCGACAACAACGGTGGTGGCGACAACAACGGCGGCGGAAACAACGGCGGCGACGGCGACAACAACGGCGGCGACGGCGGTAACACCGACGGCGGTGGTGGCGACAACGACGGCGGCGGTGGGACACCGGAGCAACAACCGACCCAGCCGACGCTGACGCCACAGAACGCGGGCGACTAGTTCACCGACCGGCGCGTGCCCCCTGGGGGCGCGCGCCGGTTCATTTCGGGCGTAGGTCGTGCGGAGCGCCGGGTGCGAAGTACGGCATGATGCCATGACATGAGCTCGCTACCGCCCGAGGACTTCGACCGCCCCGACAAGCCGAGCGCTCCGGCCACGTCGGACGGATTCGTGCGCGGCCTGTCCGAGGCCATCGGGGGGCCGCTCGGTTCGCACGCGGTGCGGCCCGAGGCGCGGCGCGGCCGGTTCTGGTCGGCGCCACGGATCATCCTCGCGCTGATCTGCATGACGCTTGCGTTCTCGTGGGTGCAGAAGTCGCCCTGTCAAAGCGGCGACTGGCAGCAGAACGTCCAGTACACGCGGTTCTGTTACACCGACGTGCTGGCGCTGTACTACGCGGAACACCTCAACGAGGGCGCCGTGCCGTACAAGGACTGGCCGGTGGAATATCCGGTCGTTACGGGCTACTTCATGGGCGCCCTCGGGCTTCCGGTGCACGCGTACGGCGAGAACAACCCCGACATCAACCAGGGCACCTGGTTCTACAACATCAACGCGATCGTGCTGTCGGCGCTGGCCGTGGCGACGGCGGCGATCATCCTGGCGTTGCGCCGGCGCCGGCCCTGGGACGCCGCCATATTCGCGGTCTCCCCCATCATCTTCTTCACGGCGACGGTCAACTGGGACTTCCTCGCCATCGGGCTGGCCGCGATCGGGCTCTACCTGTGGGCGAAGAAGCATCCGGCCTGGGCCGGTGTGTTCCTGGGGCTGGGCGGGGCGGCGAAGCTGTGGCCACTGTTCATTCTCGGACCGTTACTCGTGCTGGCCCTGCGCTCGAAAGCCGTGCGCTCGTGGGGCGCGGCCATGGCCACGGCCGCGGTGAGCTGGGCGGTGGTCAACTTCCCGGTGTTCTTCTGGTACCACGAGAGCTGGTTGCGCTTCTTCCGCCTCAACAGCGACCGGCCGATCGACTGGGGAACGCTCTGGTACATCGGGCGCTATCTCGACGGAAAGTGGAACACGGGCTCGTCGGGTGATCAGGGGCCCTTCCAGTGGTTGAGCGACCACGTGCCGGCTCTCAACCTGGTCTCGTACGCGTTGTTCGGTCTCGCCTGCGTGGCGATCGGCCTGCTGGCCTGGCTGGCGCCGCGCCGGCCCCGGGTCGCGCAGCTCGCCTTCCTCGTCGTGGCGGCCTTCCTGATCACCAGCAAGGTGTGGTCGCAGCAGTACGTGCTCTGGCTGCTGCCGTTGATCGTGCTGGCCCGGCCGCGCTGGGGCGCGATCATCGCCTGGACGGTGGCTGAGTTCGGCTACTTCACCGCCTTCTACGCCGAGCTCATGGGGGCCGGTGGCAAGCCGGTGATTCCCGAGGGCACGTTCGTGCTGGCCTCGACGCTGCGCCTGGTCACTGTCATCGTCCTGTGCGCCCTGGTGATCCGCGAGATCTGGAAGCCCGAGCTGGACGCGGTGCGGCAGAGCTACGACGACGACCCCGACGGCGGGCCGCTGAACGGGCCGGACGCGCCCTGGATCGGCCGCCTGCGCCGAACTTTCCGCGTCGACCGCTCCCCCGCCGCCACCCCGGCCCCGATCGACCCGCCGCCACCCGCGGATCAGACCGTCGTGAAGGTCTGACCCGCTGTTGCCTGAAGTCCGCCGCCGGACGGGGTGCGGAGGCGTCGGGTGTCAGCCGTGCGATCAGCGGTCGAGGATGACGCCGGGTTGCGTGGTGAGGGCCGGCTGCGTGGGCTGAGGCAGCGTGGGTTGAGCAGGCTGGGTGGGTAGGCCCGGAGTGGGCAGCGGCGACGACGGTGTCTGCTTGTCGTCCAGGTGGAAAACAACGCCGTCGTCGGCGTCTTCGCGGCGGATGCCGAGGGCGTCGACCGGGATGTCGCCGGCGCGTTCCCACGGGGTGCCGGCCGACTCGCCGCGGACCAGTAGCACTCGCTTGATATTGATCGAGCGCAGGTATTCGACGCTGGCCGCGTCGGGAAACGACAGAACCTTGCCGTACAGCTCGGTCTGGCGGGCCGCACCGAAGCCGCCGGCGCCGTTGGCCATGGGCTGGAACCGACTGGTCGACCACAGCATGACGGTCTGGTCGGCGAGGGCGCCGGTGGGCAGCACCAGCATCGGGCCGCTGACCGTGCGCATGGCCGTGGGCTGGGCCGGGGCCACGGGATGGGCGGTCGCATTCCAGCCCTCGACGAGCACCAGCATCAGCGGCACGAAGGTGGCCAGGCGCAGCCAGGGGCCGGGCCAGGGTGGGATGCGCTGCTCGGACAGATGCTCGGCGCGGCGGACGAACTCGGCCACGGCGCCCGCGGCCAGGATGGCCAGCAGCAGCGTGGCCCAGATCATCAGCCGGCCCGGGATGCGCAGCCCCAGCGAGGCCGGGAGATGGCCGAAGAGCGGAAGGTAGCTGTAGCGGCCCTCGTAGAAGTTGGTGCCGAGGGTGAGGACGATGGTCACGGCCAGAGCGGCCAGCAGCAGCAGGCGCTGACGCAGCGTCCAGATCGAGAAGGCCAGGCCGGCCAGCGCGAGGGCGTAGAGCACGAAGCCGGGCAGCAGACCCATCTCGGCCGGCCAGCCCAGCGAGGAGCGCGGCACCTGGTGCGGGGCGCCCCAGATGCGGGATTCGGCCGGACCGATCAGCAGGCCGCGCAGCGGCGGCGAGAAGAAGGCGATCTCGGTGCCGGCCGGGCCGGAATCGGGCACGCGGAAATACGGAATGGCGAGCAGGAAGCTGAAGGCGGCCAGGAACGACGCGCCGGACAGGTCGATCAGCATCAGGCGCGAGCCGAGGATCGGGCGCTCGGCCGGGCGGCGCAGGAAGCGGATCGGGGTGCCGAGCACGATCACGACCAGCAGCAGGCCGAGCACGTAAAGGAACGGGACGCCGAGCGAGAAGCCGAGGCTGACCTGCCAGGAAGCCACGATCCAGCCGGCCGCGGCCCAGCCGGGACGACGGCGGTCGGGGCGCAGGCCGCGCCGCAGCGACCAGCCGTGCCCACGGGCCAGCATGGCCAGGGCGAGCGGGATGCCGCCGGCCGAGATGATGTCGAGGTGGCCCTCTTGAGCGAGCCGCCAGGGCGCGAACGCGAAGGCGACGGCGGCCACGGCGGCGCCGGTGCGGCCCGCCCCCAGCTGGCGGACCAGCGCGTACCCGCCGATGAGAAGCAGCGCGTGGGCCAGGACGAAGAGGATGTTGTAGCGCAGGACGGCGGCCTGCGGACCCTCGCCGATCATGCCGAACGGCGCGTACCCGAGCAGGCTGTTGCCGAAGGCGTAGCTGTCGGCCAGCGGGAAGAAAGCGTTGGACTGCCAAAGGTGAATCGGGTCGGTCAGCAGGGTGTGGCCGATCCAGGCGATCTGCCAGGCCTGACGGGACGGGTCCCAGATGTCTTGCGGAAGCGTGTGCAGCGGGTAGCGCAGCGTGGGCCAGGTGAGCGCGACGGCCATCAGCACGCCGAGATAGGTGACCAGCGCGTACTCGTGGATCAGCGAGCGGGCGAACCGGCGGGTGGTGCGCCGGAACCAGCCCGGGGGACGTTCGGCGGTGGCGGCGAAGGCGTGCCAGGGATCGGGTGGGGTGCCGGGCGGCCGCTCGGTGGGCAGCGGTTCGGGGCGTTTGGTGGTCTTTTGTGGACCTTCGGCAGTTTGGGTCTTGCCTTCCCGTGCCGGCGGGGCGGCCTGAGCCGGGATGGTGGCGGGCGCAGCAGCCGATGCAGCGGGCGCGGCGGCGGGTGCGGTGGGTGCTGCGGCGGGTGCGGGGCGTTTGCGCAGCCAGCCGCGCCGGCGTTCGGCCTTGTCGACGAAGGTGACCGTCGCGGCCGGAGCGGGTGCGGTGGAGACTTTGTCGTCTGTGGAGGAACTGCCGGGGGTGGGAGGCCGTAGCGGCTCGGCCGGTGGCCGTTGAGCCGGCGGGCCGGGGGACTGCCTCGGCTGCTCGCTGGTCATGACCCTCTCCCCGTGCGGCGTGTCACCGGCCCGTCCGCTCCCGCAGGAGCGTGATGTCGGCCGTCTGTCCCTCGGCGCCGCCCGGCGTCTCGACAACGGCCGGCGCGCCGGCGGCCCGGATCGCGGCCACGATGAGTTCCGGGTCGATCTTGCCATTGCCGAGGTTGTCGTGCCTGTCCTGCCCGGAGTCGAAACCGCCCTTGGAATCGTTGGCGTGGATCAGGTCGATGCGGCCGGTGATGGCCTTGACCCGGTCGACGACGCCGACCAGGTCTTCGCCGCCGGCGAAGGCATGGCACGTGTCCAGGCAGAAGCCGGCGCCGAAGGAGCCCACCGCTTCCCACAGCCGGGCCAGGTCGTCGAAGCGACGGGCGCAGGCGTTGTCGCCGCCGGCCGTGTTCTCGATCAGGATCGGCAGGGGCAGACCGCCGTCGTTCTCCGCATATTCGAACGCCTTGCGCCAGTTCTCGAAGCCGGCCGAGATGTCGGCGCCGCTGCCGACGTGACCGCCGTGCACGATCAGGCCCTTGGCGCCCAGCTCGGCCGCGGCCTTGGCGTGCGCCATGAGCAGCTTGCGGCTGGGGATGCGGATGCGGTTGTTGGGCGAGGCGACGTTCACGATGTAGGGCGCATGGATGTAGACGTCCACCTCGGACGCCCGCAGGGCTGCCGCGTCTTCGCGCGGCTTGGGCGTTTTGTAACCCTGGGGGTCGGTCAGGAAGAACTGCACCGCCTCGGCCCCGCGGGCGGCGGCCTCTTCGAGCGGAGAAGCGGGATCGACATGGGCTCCGATGCGCATGGGTCGAGACTACGACGCGGGTCCGACAGTTCGGCCCGCGCGTCACCGGGCCTCGGCGGATGTCGTTAGCTCCATTGATCACATTTGACCGATACCGGCCGGTGGGCCGGGGCGACGTGGGAGATGGTGCATGTCTCGGCAGGTCCGACAGCGGGTGACGGCGATCGTGCTGGGCGGTCTGATCTTCGGCGGCCCCCTGCTGGCGATGAACGCGGCCAGCGCCGACCCGATCCCCGAGGGCGCCCGGGCGGTGACCTTCTCGGGGGCCGGGATCTTCAGCGTCTCGTGCACCTCACGGCCGAGCGTCGAGTCGTTGACGGTGCCGCCCGAGAGCAAGCTGCGGGTCGTCAACCAGACCGGCTTCGACGCGCAGTTGCTGCTCGGCGGGGATGCGAAGGGCACCGTCCCGGACGATTCCTCGACCGATGTGATCTTCCGGCGGGGCACGACCTCGGTGCTGCTCAGGCCCAGCTGCCCGATCGGCGACGACGCCACCCCCATGATGGTCACGGCCTCGCCGTCCGACACGGCGGCCGCCGAGCCCGACGCTGATCCGGCGCCCACCGCGACCGACGCGACACCGATGTCCCTGACCCCGGCCGACTCGGACCGTTCCCCGGCGGGGGCCTCGCTCACGGACACGGCAGTCCCGGCCGAGCGTCCGTCCCGGGTCAAGTCCGCGGGCACTCGTCCGGACACGCGGCGGTTGCCGGCCCGGAGCTCGCACGCCACGGCTCATGCGGCCACCACCGCTCCCCGAGCCGTGCCGCACGGCGGTGCTCCGGCACAAACCAAGGTCAAGGCCGTTCCCAGTACGGCCGGAAGCGCGTCGCCCACCTCCGCCGGCCTGCCGCCCGGCGACCTCGCGGCGCTGCCCGGCGTACCGGACCTGGACGTCGACCCGATGACCGCCGGCGCCGAGCCGGTCCCCCTCACGCCGGCCCCGACGACGGCCGCCGCGGCCGAGCCGGTGGCGACGCTGGAGCCGATGCCGGAAGGCAACCCGCTCGGCCTGCTCGCGCTGACCGCCGCCGTCTGTGTGGTCGGGGTAACAGTTGCCGCTATTCGGTCATTCGTGTCGCAACGTGCAAATCGGGCAGAGATCGCATAGTCTTCTTCCCACAAGCTCCGCGGGGCGGCCGTCCAACCTCATCGGTGTGGTCGTTCCTCCCCAGGTCCCACCCAGCGAATGCGGATCGGGCGCCCCGCGGCTCCACCAGCGAGGACCCTGCCTACACGGGCGGGGTCCTCGTTTTTGGCGGCACGTCCCGGGTGGGTATGCTTACTCGGTTCGCAGACTGACCGCCGTGGGCACAGCCCCACGGTTTTCGTTTGCGATCGACACAAGACCTCCTGCCACGGAGAGACCGTGGCCGTTCAGCCCACAGGAGGTGAGAACGTCTTGCGTCATTACGAACTCATGGTGATCCTCGATCCTTCGCTCGAGGAGCGCACCGTTGCCCCGTCGCTCGATCAGTACCTGAACGTCATCAGGACCGCGGGTGGCTCGGTGGAGAAGCTCGACGTCTGGGGCCGTCGCCGGCTCTCGTTCGAGATCAACAAGAAGGCCGAAGGCATCTACGCGGTCGTCGACCTGCAGGCGACGCCCGAGGCCGTGGCCGAGCTGGACCGTCAGCTGCGGCTGAACGAGTCCATCCTGCGTACCAAGGTCATCCGGCCCGAGACCCGCTGAGTTCTCGTTTTTGTCAGGGGGTTCTGACAACCTCCTACGAACGAGCGAAGCGGCGAGGAGAAGATCATGGCAGGAGAAACCGTTATCACGGTCGTCGGTAACCTCACCGACGATCCCGAGCTGCGCTTCACCCCTTCGGGTGCGGCGGTTGCCAAGTTCCGCATCGCGTCCACGCCGCGCACCTTGGACCGGCAGTCGGGCGAGTGGAAAGACGGCGAGCCACTGTTCCTTGCGTGCAACATCTGGCGTGACGCCGCCGAGCACGTCGCCGAGTCGCTGCAACGCGGCTCCCGGGTGATCGTGCAGGGCCGGCTGCGCCAGCGGTCTTACGAGACCCGCGAGGGAGAGAAGCGCACCGTCTACGAGCTCGAGGTCGACGAGATCGGCCCGTCGCTGCGGTACGCCACGGCGAAGGTGCAGCGCATGAACCGCTCCGGCGGTGGCGGCGCTGGTGGCAGCTCTGGTGGCTTCGGCGCCTCCGGCGGTGGCAACCGGCAGTCCAGCGGTGGCGGCGGAGGAAGCAACAACAACTTCGACGACCCGTGGGCGACGGCGGCTCCGGCCTCTTCCGGCGGCAACCGCTCCGGCGGTGGCGGCGGCAACTCCTCGTTCGACGACGAGCCTCCCTTCTAGCCCTCTCATCAGGGCTTACCGAGTTCAGGAGTAAGAGCAATGGCTAAGGCTGCGGCGCTTCGCAAGCCGAAGAAGAAGGTGAACCCGCTCGACAAGGACGGGATCACCTACATCGACTACAAGGACACCGCTCTGCTGCGGAAGTTCATCTCCGACCGGGGCAAGATCCGTGCCCGCCGCGTCACCGGGGTGACCTCGCAGCAGCAGCGGCAGATCGCCCGCGCGGTCAAGAACGCCCGTGAGATGGCGCTTCTGCCGTACACGGCGACGGCGCGCTGAGGAGGATCACCAATATGAAGATCATCCTCACCCAGGAGGTGTCGGGCCTCGGCACCCCCGGCGACGTCGTCGAGGTCAAGAACGGCTACGGCCGTAACTACCTGCTGCCCCAGGGTTTCGCGATCCTGTGGACCAAGGGCGCCGAGAAGCAGGTCGCGGTCATCAAGCGGGCGCGTGACGCCCGCGAGATCCGTGACCTGGGTCAGGCCAACGAGGTCAAGGCCCAGCTCTCCGGCCTCAAGGTGACGCTGACGGCCCGCTCCGGCAACGGCGGCCGGCTGTTCGGCTCGATCACCCCGGCCGAGATCGTCGACGCGGTCAAGACCGCCGGCGGTCCGTCCCTCGACCGGCGCCGCCTCGAGCTGCCCGGCCACATCAAGACCACGGGCGCGTACAACGTCCAGGTCAAACTGCACCCCGAGGTGACCGCGACGTTCCCGGTGAACGTCGTCGCCGCCAAGTAAGACCGCTTAACGCGTCAAGGCGCGTCGGGATCGGAAGATCTCGGCGCGCCTTTTCGTTGCCTGCGACCGGTTCGCCGTCAGCTGAGGCTGTTGCCGGTGATGGCCGAGGTCAGCACGGTGGCCAGCCCGCCGCCGACCACGGCCGCGGCCAGGCCGACGCTGATCGCCTTCCACGAGTGGCTCACGAATCGCAGGCCGACCGCGACGAGGACGCTGAGCACCAGCGAGATCAGGAACTGCGGGGCCGCCTTGGCCAGCGTGCCGAGGGCATGCCCCTGGGCGCCGGCGCCGACCACCAGCATGTAGGCGACGAACAGGACGACCGGGACGCCGTACCAGATGACGGTGTAACCGACCGCGGCGAGCGGCCCGCCGGAACCCTGTTCATCCTCCTCGTCGTCCGGATCGAGCAGATCGCTCTTCCGGCCCGTCGGGTAGCCGCTGGTGACCGGGCGACGCTCGTACGCACCGGACGGACCGTTCCAGTTCGCCGCGGCCCGCCGGCCGGGCGCCTCACCCGCGACCGGCGAGATCAGCGACGTCGACGTGGTGGATAAGTTTGATTGTCCCTGGACCGCGGCTGAGCCGCCGGACCGAAAGGGCACGTAGTCCGAGGTGCCGAAGCGCCGGGATTCACCGTCGGCCAGGTTGCTCTGATCGGCTAAGTCGCGTCGCCAGTCGCTGCCGCCGCCCTCGCGGTAAACCGCGCTGCCGCGGGCGCGTTCGCGCCGCTCGTCCAGATGCCACTGGCCGGTGTCGGACGGCGAGCCGGTGGCCGGTGGCTCGTCCAGCGACCACGACGGGGCGTTACCGCGCGCGTCGGCGCCGGTCGAACTGTCGCCGTCGGGGCTGTCCAGCGACCAGGAAGGACCGCCGGGGCGGGCGGTGCGGCCGGTTTGCCAGGCCTCTGGGCTGAGCGGCTCGTCGGCGTACGCGCCCGGGCCCGCTGCGCCTCGCCGGCCGGTCGGAGCGTCATCGTCGGCGCGGCGGCGGCCGGAGCGCTGCGGCTGCTCGAGCGGGATGTACTGCGGGACGCCGCTGGCCGGGGCCGCGGAGGAACCGGGCGGTAGGGCCGGCGAGCCCGAATAGCCGCGTGGTGAGCTGACCGGCGCCGAACCGGAGTAGCCGGGCCCGCCATCGGCCGGCGCGTCGCCGTAACCGGGGGCGCTCCGCGGGGCACTCGGGAGGGCCGGCTGTTCGCGGTACTGGGCGCCGTAAGCCGTGCCGCCGCGGGACTCTTCCTGGTAGGCGCGGCGGCCCGTCGCAGCACTGCCGTAGTCGTCGCGGGCGGGGACGGAGCTGGTGGGCGCACTGCCGTAGCCGCGAGGCTCATAGGAGTCCCGGCTGGGGACGGAGCTGGTCGGTGCGCTGCCGTAGGTGCGCCGATCGCGGCCGGCGGCTGGGCCGCCGAAGTTCGTGGGTTCGTCGTAGCGGTCGCGCGCTGGGACGGAGCTTGAGGGTGCCGCGCTGCCGTAGGTGCGGGGTCCGCGGGAGTCGTCGTACGGGTCGCGGCCGATGGCCGGGCTGCCGTAGCTGGTGGGTTCGTCGTAGCGGTCGCGGGCTGGTACGGAGCTTGAGGGCGTCGCGCTGCCGTAGGTGCGGGGTCCGCGGGAGTCGTCGTACGGGTCGCGGCCGATGGCCGGGCTGCCGTAGCTCGTGGGCTCGTCGTAGCGATCGCGAGCCGGGATGGAGCTTGAGGGTGCTGCGCTGCCGTAGGTGCCACCGGACGACGAGGAGCCGTAGGGGTCGCGGCCGGGGGCTGAGCTGGTGGGCGCGCTGCCGTAGCCACGCGGCTCGTCGTACCGGTCGCGATCGGGGGCCGAGCCGCCGTAGATGCCGGTGGGCGCCGACGTTCCGTACGGGTCGCGATCCGGGACCGAGCTGGTGGGCGCGCTGCCGTAGCCGTAGGGGTCGCGGCCGGGGGCAGAACTAGTGGGCGCGCTGCCGTTGGCTCGCTGAGCGTCGTACGGCTCGCGACCGGGGGCGGCGCCGTACCCGCCGCGGGACCGGTCGTCCTCGTCGCGGCCGGCCGGTCCGCTGCCGTAGCCGCGCGGCTCGTCGTACGGGTCTCGCGCGGGGACAGGGCTGGTCGGGGCGGCGCCATACGGGTCACGGCCGGGCGCTGAGCTCGTCGGCGCATTGCCGTAGCCGTATGCGTCGCCATAACCACGGGACTCCGGGCCGCCGCCGTAGGGAGTGGCGCTGCGGGGTGTGGGGCCCGGGGGCAGCGGTGGTGGGGCCGTGTTGCGCCAGCCGGTGGGCGGCTGCTCCTGCTGGCGCGCCTCGGGCTCGCTCGCGGCGGGCGGCGGCGGGGGCAGCGCGCGCGGGCCCTCACCCATCGCCTCACGCCGGGCGGCCTCCCGGCGCCAGGCCAGGATGCGGGGGTCGTCGTTGGAGCGGCTCCACTGGCCGGTGTCGGGGTCGCGGACCCAGCTGCTGGTGTCGGGCTCGGCCTCCCACGAACCGGTCTGGTCACGCCAGTCGGTGCTGCCCGCGTTGTACCTCGCGCGGCCCTTGGACGGGCTGCCGGTCGGCCCGGACGCCGGCGCGGCGGGCATGGCGCTGCGCGGCGAGGAAGACTGCCCAGGCATGGCGCTGCGCGGGGAGGACGACGGAGCCGGCATGGCGCTGCGCGGGGACGACGATGGCGACGCGGGCATGGCGCTGCGCGGGGATGACGACGGGGCCGGCATGGCGCTGCGCGGCGAGGTCGGCGGTGGCGCGGGCATGGGGACCGCGCTGCGCTGAGCGGAGGACGGCGGGGCCGGCATCGGGATGGCACTGCGCTGCGCGGACGTCGGCGGCGGGGCCGGCATGGGCACGGCGCTGAAGGTGGCGGTCTCGTCCGGCTCGGAGCGGGACCGGCGCGGGGCGCGCGGCTCAGGAGGCGCGTAGGAACCCGTCTCGCCGCGCGGCGAAGCGTCGGCCTCGTCGGCGTAGCGACGGCTCCGCCGGCTCCGCCCGGTCGGCTGTTCGTCCTCCGGGGCGTAACGAGGGCGTTCGCCGTAGCCGCCGGTGGCGTCGTCCCGGCGAGGCTGGCGCGGGGGCGGCTCGTACGGCGTTGCGGGCGGCATCTCGTAGGCGGGAGCATCGCCGTACGGCGTCGACCGGCTCGTTTCTTCGCGACGGTTGACGTTGCGGGAGCCGAAGCCGGTGCCCGTGCCCCAGGCCGACGGCGCCGGGGCGGGAGTGTCCCCGTACAGCTGAATGCCGCCGGTGTCGGTGTGCCGGGCCCAATTGTCGGTGTTCTCGCCGTTCTCCGAGTCGGAGCGGCCGCTCGACCAACCCGTACCGCCGGAAGGAGGGGAACCCGGCTCGGGAGCGCGACGCCGCCCGACCGGGGGTGACCCAGCGCCGGCCTCGCGTCGCCACGCGGCGCGGTCGTCCTCACGCACCAGGTGGCGGCCGTCGTCGCGCGGGTCGTCGGACCGCAGCCACGTGGTGCCCGTGTCGGCCGGACGCTGCTCGGTCAGATCGGTCCAGGTGGCCGAGCCCTCGATGGCGTCGCGCTGCCAGGACGGCCGCGAGTTCCACGACGGCTGACCCGGCTCGACCAACTGCTGCCACGACGGTGAGCTCTCGGCGGGCGTACGGGGAGAGGGTTGCTGCCAGCTCGGGGTGGCCGACCGGCTCGGCGATTCGGGCTCGGCCGGTGACTCGGCGAACTGCTGCCAGGAGGGACGGGAGTCGGCACTCGAATCGGCCGACCATGCGCTGCTCGAGATGGCCGGCTGAGCCATCGGCGTCTCGGCCTCGGGCGGGTAGGACTCGTTGTCACCGGACTGCCAGGCCTCGGTGGTCGACCGCCAGACGTGGGAGCCGGTCGTGGACCGCCACTCGGTGGTCTGCCGCCAGCGGGCGCCGGCCGCGCGCCACTCGGCCGTCTCGGTGCGCCAGCCGACGCCGTCGGCCGGGAAGGTCGGGCGGCCGGTGGCGGCGACGTCGGACCAGCGGTTGGCCGGCTCGACCGACTGATGCGGGTCGGACTCGGACTGCTGCGCCCAGGCGTCGGCCCGGCGCTGCCAGTCGAGAGCCTCGGCGCTCGGCTGCAGACTGCCCGTGTCGGTGAGCGATGACCATTTCCGGTCAGGATCGGCGAAATCGGGCGAATCCTGGCCACGGGGGGACCGCTGATCGGCGGCGCGTCGCTCTCGCGACATGCGGGCGCCGTAGTCCCACTCCCGTTGGTCCACGACAAAAGCGTGCCTTCCGCGCGTCGGAACCGCAACGCCTCCGCGCGACGGCTTGCTCACGCCCGGCACCTTTTCGCACTTGTGCAGGAGTTTTTCCCCCTCCACAGGTGGGGACAGCGAAATGCCTGCTCGCGAAGGCACGACCTCCGTCGTCCCCAGCAGTTGTACACAGGCTGTGCACAGGCCTGCCCACAGGCTGGGGCGGGATGTCCACAGGTTGTCCCGAGGCTCGTCCACCGGGGCGGTTGGGCAGGTGGGGGCGGGGTTCGTAGAGTGGCGCGGTATTTGATCGGGACTTTTCTTCCTGATCATGGCGGGGATCAGCCGAAAGTGTCATACCCGAGCTGTTTGATCAGGGGTGCGCGTACGGCGAGCGGAGGAGGTCCGGGTGTCGATCACCGACGAGACGCGGCCGCCGGCCCAGTCCGGTGGTGGGCCGTCGGGTGGCGGGCCTTCCGGGGGCGGGTCGTCCGGCGGCGGGCCATCGGGCGGCGGGCCGTCCCGGGGCGGCGCCTTCGACAAGTCGCCCCCGCAAGACGTCGCGGCCGAGCAGGGCGTGCTCGGCGGCATGCTGCTCTCCAAGGACGCGATCGCCGACGTCGTCGAGATCCTCAAGGTGCAGGATTTCTACCGTCCGGTCCACGCCTCCATTTACGACGTCATTCTTGATCTGTACGGGCGCGGTGAGCCGGCCGACGCGCTGACCGTGGCGGCCGCGCTGGCCGACTCCGGTGATCTGCAGCGCATCGGCGGCGTGCCCTACCTGCACACCCTGATCGAGAGCGTGCCCACCGCGGCCAACGCCGCCTACTACGCGCGCATCGTCGGCGAACGGGCCATCCTGCGCCGCCTCGTCGAGGCCGGCACCAAGATCGTGCAGCTCGGCTACGGCGCCAACGGCAACGGCGGCCGTGACGTCGACGACATCGTCGACCTGGCCCAGCAGGCGATCTACGACGTCACCGAAAAGAGGGTGAGCGAAGACTTCGCCGCCCTGGGCGACATGCTGCAGCCCACCTTGGACGAGATCGAGGCGGTCGGCGCCGCCGGCGGCATGATGACCGGCGTACCGACCGGCTTCTCCGACCTCGACCGGCTGCTCAACGGCCTGCACGCGGGTCAGCTGATCATCGTGGCCGGGCGCCCCGGTCTCGGTAAGTCGACGGTCAGCATGGACTTCGCCCGCAACGCGGCGATCCGCAGCAACTGCGCCAGCGCCATCTTCTCGCTCGAAATGAGCAAGATCGAAATGGTCATGCGTCTGCTGTCGGCCGAGGCCCGGGTGCCGCTGCACGTGCTGCGTTCCGGCCAGCTCACCGACGACGACTGGAGCAAGCTCGCCCGCCGCATGGGCGAGATCAGCGAGGCCCCGATCTTCGTCGACGACACGCCGAACATGAACCTTATGGAGATCCGGGCCAAGGCGCGCCGCCTCAAACAGCGGCACAACCTCAAGCTCCTGGTGATCGATTACCTGCAGCTGATGTCCTCGCCCAAAAAGACCGAGAGCCGGCAGCAAGAGGTGTCCGAGCTGTCCCGTGGCCTCAAGCTGCTGGCCAAAGAGATCGAGTGCCCGGTGATCGCGGTGTCGCAGCTGAACCGCGGTCCCGAACAGCGCACCGACAAGCGCCCCCAGCTGTCCGACCTGCGTGAGTCCGGCTCCATCGAACAGGACGCCGACGTGGTCATCCTGCTCCACCGTGACGACTACTACGACAAGGAATCACCGCGGGCGGGCGAGGCCGATTTCATCGTGGCTAAGCACCGAAACGGCCCCACCGACACGGTGACGGTCGCGGCCCAGCTGCACCTGTCCCGCTTCGTCGACATGGCCATCACCTGAGTGGTCATCCCCGGGGCGGGCCGTAGTTCCAGCCGTTGCGCTCGCCCTCGTCGGATATCTCGGTCAGATCGGCCTCGCTGGGAAGTTCGGTGCGCAGGACGTCGCGTGCCACCTGCTCAGCCGTTGCTCGATCGACTGTGCGGCCGCGGTCCTGCTCTTCGTCGTCGTAAAGGATGCGCGACACGGTGTGGGGCGCGAAGATCCACTCGCGATACGGCACGCTCCAGATCACTGCGCGGAGCGGCTGATCGCTCGGTGCCTGGTAGGCAACCATGCTCGTGACCGTGGATAGGTCATCCCGACGCATGATCACTTTGTAGGCGAAGCTGCGTTCCGTCATTCCGACAAGCCCAATCCTTCTGCGCCGGGCACGTCGTCTCTGCTCAGCCCGTGCTGCCGAATGTGATCCTCGAACGACTTGCCTTGTGCGGACAGAGCCGCGCGGTATTGCGCCAGCGTTTCCTGTTCCGACTTTAGCCATGCGGCGAGGGTGGTGGTCTTCTCCCTCAATGGGTGTAACAGGTGCAAGTCGGACGGTCGATGATCATAGATGCAGGCCTCTTTGTTGATCGACAAAATCTGGAGGAATGCATCAACCCGCTCCCAGCTGGTACTTCCACCGAAGCGCATGACCTCGTAACTGACGTGCGTCTCTTTGCCAACCTGACGAGACAGCGGCGTCGGGAACTGCACTTCCACGCGGAAGCCATGAGGATCAGTCAGCCAGACATTCAAGCCGTTGTGCCGTCCGTGATCCGCCCAGAAGCTGGCGGCCGACGTCGTGCGGTAGCCGAGCCGGTGCAGCTGGTCGAGTACACAGGCGACCGTTTGCCCGTACCCAGCTTCAGGCACCTCGACGGAGAAACGGACACGATCCTTCACCTCGGCCAAATACTGCTCCGGGCCGGCACCCTCGAACGAGAAGTCTTCGAGGAGCTTCCTGCCCAGCGACTCGGCGGACTTGACGTTGTGTTCTTCGTCGACGACCCGTGCATCGCCTGAAGGGATCGCCTCGACCACGCGGTGAAGGTCAGTCGACACACGCGTCGCAACTTCGTGTGAAACAGCCACGGAGGCAATGAACGTAGCGCGATGCTCGGGCGGCAACGACTCGAACGCCTGCCGCTCGGCTGCACGAATGGCATCGAGAGGGTTATCGATTCCGGTCGGGGTGGCCGACCAGTTGCCGGGGCCGTGGTGAGGTAGCGGGGCCGGGGCGCCGGAGGCGTTGACTACCAGGGCTTCCAGGGAGACGACGTTGATGGGGGTCGATACTCCGTGGTGGTGGTAGAGGGGGGTGTGTTCGGAGATTCGGCCTATTTGGGGGTCTACGTAGAGGACGGTTCCGTTCTGGTTGAGGGCGGCCCACGAATGGCTGCCGCCGCCTTCCAGGTCGGTGACTATGAAGGCGTAGGCGCCGTGGCCGGTGTTCAGCAGGTGGTTGGTCAGGTTTTGGGCGGCCTGGTCCATGGCGGAGCGGGCGGCGGCGGGGTCTGCGTCGCCCAGATGGGGGCACAGGTTTTGGAAGTCGCCGCCGGTGGCCAGGCGGATTCGGTTGATGCCGTGCGTCTCGCCGCCCAGGGGGCGGTCGGGGTTGCCGTTGGCGTAGACGTCGAACGTTCGGGGGGCCGAGACTCGCGGGCGGCCGTGGATATAGGTGTCGAACAGGGCCAGGGTGCCGTCCACGCAGTTCAGGCCGCGTGTGGGGTCGGCTGCGGGGCCGCCGTCGTTGGCCAGGCGGAACCACGTGCCCTCCCGAGGATCGGGTAGGCGGGAGACGTTGCCGTGGCGGTCGCGCGGGACGGCGTTCTCGATGTCGGTCTGGTGCACGGCCAGCGGCGGGCGCAGGCCACCGGGTGAGTTGTAGTGGCGGGTGCGGTCGATCGGTGGGCGGCCGGCGAAACCGTCCAGGGCCGAGCGGTCGGTGGTGCGGACGCCGCCGGGGGCCAGGTTGCCGACGTCGCGGTTGATCCGGGCCCAGTCGGGCGGGTCGACCTCGACGCGTTCCGGTGCCAGGTCACCCGTGCGGACCTGGCCGATCTGGTCATCGATCTCGGCGACGATCTCGCTCAGTTCGCGAGCCTGATGGCGATACTGGGCCTCACGCAAGGTGAAGCCGGCCCGGTTGGCCTCGTCGGCGCGTTGACCCAGATCGAGGATCCGGGCGCGGTTGTCCTCGGCGATGGATTCCAGGTAGTCGGCGTATTCGTTCCGCCGGTTCTCCTCGTGGGTCCGGCGCGCGTGCTGGGCGTAGCCGAAATACGCCCGCTCGTCACGAATCTCCGGCTGCGGTGCTGACGGCAGGTGGGTGGTCGCGGCATATTCCCGTACGGGTTGACGCGGCGCCGTCCGCGGTCCGAGCGCATCCGCGATCCGCTCCAAATCGGAGAGTGAGCTCCGCCGCGACCCCGGCGCGGTCGACCCGGGCGGTTCGCTCGTACTGTCCACGGGCACCCCACCCGTGCCCCTGACCGGAGCTGCTGGACGACGAGACGTCAGCCGGACGGCCGGCCCCATGCTCATCAGCGGAACGTTCGTGCTGCTCACGGGGGTCGACACCGGCGAGGCCGGCGGCGCCGACGTGCCGGAAAGCGGATCAGCGAACCCGACCGTCGCGGTCGAAGCCAGCACTCCCGACCCGTCCGACGGCGAAGACACAGACAGATCCGACGGCGAGAACACCGAGAGAGAGGAAGGCGTGGACGGCGACGGCGGCGCCACATCCGCGGACGGAACAACCGGCGGAGGCGCGTCCGAGGGGAGGGGCAGCGGAGACGGCGCCGGGGACGGGGAGGGCGACGACTGGATCGACTGAGCCGGGGACTGCGATGTCGTCGACGGCGTGTCGGCGTGAACTGAATCTGCGGCGGGGGACGGCGTGTCGGCGTGAACTGGAAATGCGGTGGGGGACGGCGCTGGGGACGTGCTGGTGGAAGGCGTGGATGCGGACGCCGAAGATGCGTCGGTGCTGGTGGAGGCGCTTGGCAGGAGGTCGACCGCAGTGTGATCGGTCGGGGTCAACGTGGAGAGTGATGGACCCTCGTCTGCGCTTGCCGACGGTGAATCGTCAGCGCGCAGCCCGTTATCCACTGATACACCGCTTACTTGGCCAGCCCCTACCGTCGTACCTTCAAAAGCTTCATCCCCGCCGACCGCGAACGACGCACCGTCGCTGACGGGAAGGGATGGCACGTCGAGGCCCTTTATCTGGTCAATTCCCAGCGATGATGTTCCGTGGATGCCGGCGCCGACCGCGCCTGAGCTGGCGGATTTGGCCAGCCCTGAAGCGTCGGGCAGCTCGCCGAACGTGGCTGCGGCGCCGAATTCCGCCATGACCTCGCCGCCGGCGCCGCGGAAGATGCCGCCGTGACCGTGGGATCCGGCCTGAGCTCCGGTTGCGGCTGCTCCGCCGGCGAATCCGGCCAGCGCGGTGCGGCCCATGCCTTCGAGATCGAACCCGTCGGAGCGGCCGGTCGACTGCTGGTACATCTGGATGCCGCCGTTGGTGGCGATCTCTTCGCGGGCCTCGTCGAAGCCCTCGTCGAGTGCTTCGCGGCCCAGCTTGCGCAGGCCTTCGCGGCTGGTCACCTGCTTGATCGCACGGCCCGCGGTCTGCCGGAGGGCTTTCGTGCCGAGCTGTTCGACCAGGCGGCGGAAGATCTGCTGGATGGCGAGTCTCGTCGCGACGATGAGGCCGCCGGCGGCCGGGGACGCGGCGCCCAGCGTGAGCGCGACGCTGACCGCCATGCCGACCAGTTCGACGAGGAAAATGCCGATCTCGATCCAGGCCTCGAGTTTCGCCGCCTCGAGGTCGGCGCCGCAGCCTTCGACAAGTTTGCCCAGCTCGCCCGACACGCGCAGCAGGTCGTGCAGCGGTGCGTTGTCGTCTCCGGCGACCATCCGCCAGGCATCTTCGAAACCTTCGGCCGTGATGCCGGCGCCGCCGTAGCCGGAGAGGAACCGTCCGGCGGCCGACATCGCGGCTTCGTTGGGTTCGGCCAGCGAGGTGGCCAGCGAGAACCAGCGGTCGGCGACGTCCCAGGTGGCGACCTCGTTGCCGGCGGGCCAGTCGAAGCCGACGACCCATTCGAGCGCCTCGTAGGCCCAGGCCGGCACGTCGAACGGGCTGAACTCGAGCGGGTGGGGGATCGGGCTCGGCAGGACGGTCATCATCGCCCCCGGTACGTGGAACGGACGCGCCGGGCAGCGTCGGCGTCAGCCGCCAGGTTGTCGTGCACGGACAGGGCGGCGGCGTCGCCAAGCCCTGACAGGTAGTCCGCGAGCTGCTGCCACGCGTCGAGAACCTGCTGCTCGAACGGCCGGTAGTGCTTCTCGAAGGAGTGCCCGTAGTCGTCGCGGCCCCACGGGACGGCGGAGCTGGCCGTGGCGATCTCGGCGCCGGCCCGGTTGCGGCGCGCGCCCAGGTCCTCGCCGGCCGCGCTCAGGGCGCGCGATCCGGCCAGGGCCTCCTCGGCGTCGAGCCGCAGCCGGGCGTCACTCATCGCGGCCGGCCAGATCCTGGACGACCTCGTCGGACCGTCCGAGCAGCGAGCCGAAATTGTTGTCACGCAGGTAGCGGAGAGAACCGGAATCGGCCGGGAGATAGTCGGCCATCAAAGTCTGTATGCGTTCCGCGGCCTGCTCGGCTGCAGTGTGGACAGTGGCGACGATCGTCCGGGAAACGTATTCGTTGTCCATATTCCGAGTGGCCCGGCGAATCAGCCGCAGGTCGATCAGCTCGCCGCGCGGGCCGACCGTGACGCGGACGAGTCCGTCGCTCGAAACAACGGTGACCCGGATCGCTTCCAGACGTCGTTGAAGATCGTCCAGATCGGACCGGAGGCGCGCATATCGTTCGTGCACCTCAGTGAGGCGGTCGCGCAGTTCCCGATTCACGTCGCGGTTCGCGGATACAGCCACCGGGTCACACCCCTCGTCCGTGTCGGGACTTTGCGTGTTCGGTTAACTTCAATCTGCGAACGTCGCCACGGGCGATCGGGTTCACGGCTTGGCGGAGGGGAGGGCACGGTGATCACACGAGCGGAGGCCGAGGCGGTCGCGGCGCGGTGGGCACGCAACGAGTCCGAGCAGCGCGGCTACGGATGTGAGCCGATGCTGACCGAATTCGACTTGGGTTACGTGATCTGGACGCGTGAGCCGGCGACGGTGCTGTCCGTACCCGGCGAGAGCGCACGCACGGTGATCGATCGGGAGACGGGCGTGCTCTCGACCTGGCCCGCGGTGCCGCCGGAGGAGATCGCCGCGATCTATCGGGACCGCCGTCCGACCCCGCCGGGCACAGTTGATCCGGCTGTCGCGCTGCTGCGGCTGACGCGTCGCCGGCCGACTCCGACGACGGTCGCACACCTCACCGTGGGTGAGCGGCTGTTCCGGGCGCAGGGTGCGAAGGGTGACCAGCGGATCAATCACCATCCGCTGGTGGTCGATCGTCTCGAGATGCTGGGCGCGGAGAGTCAGGTGCGCGGCGTCGAACGGCACGCCGAGTTGATCGCCGTCTCCGACGCACTGCACGAGGCCACGCGCACCCGTGGTCGCGAGCTCACGGTCGACGATGCGAGGGCTTGGCTGACCGGGGCCGCTTTCGCTGCTTATCTCGTACGGGACCAGGGGGACCCGGATGGTGGGCGGGAGCACCGCCCCTGCGAGACCTGCATCAACGTCCTCGTCGACCTGGCTGTGCTGCCCTGGTCGGACAGGGCGTTCGCCGGCGAATGGCGGCACGGTTCCGACCGGATTCCGGTGGCCGGGCGCTTCCCGCACGAGGTGGCGCGCACGCTGGCCGGCGGCGGGTGGATCGGGGCCGGCACGGGCTCACAGGGTGACGAGGCGATGGAGCGCGCGGTCGAGGCCTCCGGCGGGCGGCTGCAGCCGTTCGAGGCGGCGCGGGCGGCGATCGCGGACTTTCCCGGGGTGCGCTGCGCGCGGCGAGGGCCGGGCCTGCGGCGGGCCATCCGGTTGTTGCGGCTCGATCCGGTGCCGGGCGCCTACGCGTCGGCTGCGCTGGCCGAGTTCGCCGAGGTCATCGGGGTGCCGCTGTTCCCCATCGGCATCGAGGGCGGGGACGCGGTGATGGCGATCGACGAGGTGGGACGGGTCTTTGTCATCGATCAGGCCGGTGAGTGGTTCGCCGGCAGCACGCTCGACGAGGCGCTGACCGGGCTGCTCACCGGCGACGGCCCGGCGCGACGGGTGCGCGACGACGGCACCTGGTAGCCCATCAGCCGGACCGGCGGACCTGTCCCGGCGGCACCGGCAGCGCATCCACGTGCGGTTCGACGCGGTCATCGCGCACGTCGGCCCGCCGTCGGCCCCGGTGAGGCCGACGGGCGGGCGGATGCGGCACTACCTCAGTCGAACAGGTTGTGCAGGAAGCTCTTGCGGCGGTGGTAGTGGCCGTGGTGGCCGCCGCGGTAGTGGCCGTGGTAGCCGTAGGCCGGAGCCGGGGCGTGGTGGCCCGGAGCCGGCGGGTAGCCGTGAGTGGGCTGGCCGTAGCCCGGCGCGGGCGGCGGAGGCGGCGGGGCGTATCCACCCGGCTGCGGCTGGCCGTAACCCGGCTGAGGGGCGGCGGCCGGACGAGGCGGGGCGGACTGGGGCGGGGCCTGGCGAGTGTTGTAGCTCGACTCGGCCTCGAACAGTTTTTCCAGCTCACCGCGGTCGAGGAAGATCCCCCGGCACTCGGTGCACTGGTCGACCGTGACGCCGCTGCGCTCGTACACCCGCATCTCGCCGTGACACTTCGGACAGGTCATCTGCATCTCACAGACGGTACAAGGCTGTGTCATCAGGCGGGCGACTTGTTGCTGTGTGGTTCCTGTGTGCCGACGCGTTCCGATCGGCCGGGGCGCAGGGCGGCCGCCCAGACCAGGAACGCGATCGGGTACAGCAGGTAGCCGAAGCGGGTGGTCGGCATCAGCAGGATCGCCGCCAGCAAACCCCAGCCACAGATCAGCGAGGCGGTGGCGGCGGTGCGGGGAGGCCACCACAGCATGCGTACGGTGATGACGACGGCCACCGCGGCCAGTAGCCCCAGGGTGAGATAGCGGCCGTTCGGCACGTTCTGTGCTATCAGGTAGCCGGGGAACGGGGACTGCGCCGGACTGGTGACGAGCCCGTGCCCGAGCGGGAACCGGATCACGTTCTCGAGGAAGCCGTCCTCGTTGACCTGGAACGGCGGGATCAGCACGAGAATCGGCAGACCGATCGCGCCCGGCAACAGCCGGCCGCCACGGGCGACGGCCATGGCCAGGATGGCGAGCACGGCCACCACCGGTAGCGCAAAAAGTTTGCAGGCAGCGGCCGCGCCGACGGCCACGCCCGCCCAGCCGTAACGGTCGGTGGCCGCCAGCGCCAGGGCCAGCAGGCAGAACGCCAGCACCGGGATGTCGTCGCCGCCGGTGGCCAGGGTGAGCGCGCAGATCGGCAGGACGGTCACCGCCTGCAACGCCCGGATGGTGGGGAACGAGCGCGCGGACCGCAGCAACCACACGGCGGCGATCAGGATCAGGGCGGTGAACACGGCGAACCAGACGCGGGCGTCGGTCCACCAGACGTCGCCGAACAGGGCCCGCGGCAGGCCGAAGATCGACATCCCCGGCTGGTACGGGCTGTAGCCCATCAACCGTTCGCCCTCGGGCAGCGCGGCGATCGTGTCCCGGGACAGGTACGGAGTGCCGTCGTTCAGCAGGCGTTCGCCCATGTGCTCGACGACCAGCACCTCTTCCTGGGCGCGGTCGGTGCGGCCACCGGCCCGCTGGACCGCCTGGACGACGAGCGGTACAAGGGCGGCGGCGGCCCACACGGTCCAGGTGACCGCGGCCCGGCCGCCGTTGCCGAACAGCAGGGAGATTCGGCCGGTCGTGCCTCGGCGGCGGGTCAGCAGGTAACCGGTGAACTGCAAACCGGCGATCACGAAAGCGGCCGCGTAGGCCCAGACGGCGATGGATCCCCAGGCCCGGTGGGGCAGCAGTGTCGAGTTGAGTGCGGTGATCAGGGCGAAGACGGCGGATACGGCGTAAAGAGTCAGGTCTACGGCGTAGCCGCCCGCGGCCTGGTCGACACGGGCGAAGGACCGCCCGATTCGGCCGATTTGCACAGGCTCAGCATGGCTTCTCCTGGTTGAGGGGCTGACCGGGCCGGGTCCGCTGCCTTCGGCCTCAGTGGACACGGTTTTGTGCCCGTTCGCGGACGGTTCGGCCAACTCCGCTCCGGGCCTGCCTGCGACTGGTTCGACCGGCGCCGCTCCGGTCCCGTCGGCTGTTGGTTCAGCCTGCGCAGCCTTGGTTCCGTCGCCCGTTCGTTTAGCTTGCGCCGCCGCGGTCTCTTCGGCTGTTGGTTCAGCTGAAGTCGCTTCGGTCCCGCGAGCAGTTGAGTTGGCCGACGGCGCTTCAACTTCGCGAGCGGTTGCTTTGGCCGCCTTGAGCTTGCCGTTGGTCGAGCCGGCTGACGTCGACTTCGACTTGCTTGCGGTTGGTTCGGCGGACGCGGCATGAGGCTCACCTGCAGCTGGCTCACCCGCTGCCGCTTCGGTTTTGGCTTCGGTGGGGTTGGCCGGCGGTGCGCCTGGTGTGGTGGCGCTTGGGTCGGCCGGCGGTTGTGCGGTCGATGCCTTCTTGGCCGACTTCCTTCTGAGCGACCGCTTCTTGGCCGGCTGCTTCTGGACGGGTGTTGTCGCTTCGCCCGCCGACGATTCGATAGGGGATGCGTCCGGCTCGCTCGCAGAAGTCACGGGGGCCGGGGCGGGTGTCGATGGGGTCTTTCCCGGCTCGGCAGGTGGCGCGCCCGGCTCGCTCGCAGATGACTTCGATGGCGCAACCTGCGGATTGCGCGCTGAAGGCTCGGCGGTTGGCGTGGCCTTCGGCGTGATCCGTGCGGTTTTGGTGGGCTTCGCACCGTTGGTGGTGAGCGGCGTATCGCTGACGACGATGTACATGCCGATCTGTGCACCGGCGCTCGGCGTCACGGCGGGCTTGGCTTCGCTGTTCTTGGCGGCGGCTGTTCCCGGCTGGTCCGCTGCAGGGCTCTCGCCGGAGGAGGTGCCGGAGTCGCGCTCTTCACCGGAGGATGCGGTCGGCAGACTACCTGCGGCTTCAGGGTCGTCAGCCTGCACGGCCGCTCCACTGTCGGCCGTGGTGATCGTCCCGGCCGCACCGTCGTCTGTCGAAGCATGAGTGGACGAGGGAGGTTGGTCGTCGGCCTCCGACGCGCGAGGGGCAAGCGAGGAAGGCGCGGGCTGTTCCGGCGACGTGGCAGCGGACGACAGCGGCGCGGGCGCGGCGGGAGCGGGCGAGTGCGGCGCTGGCGCAGGCGACTGCGAATGCAAAGCAGGGGCGGCGGGCGACGTCGGCGCTGCAGGCACGGCTGTGGCAGGCGCGGGTGCGTGAGGCGCGGGCGGCTGCGAGGGCGAGGCAGGTGCCGTAGGCGACGGCGGCGCGGCAGGTGTGGGCGCGTGAGGCGCGGGCGACTGCGCGGGTGAGGCCGGTGCGGCGGGCGACGCCGGCGCGACTGGGGATGACGGCGTCGCGGGGGT
>NZ_JAPNTZ010000018.1 GCF_026626335.1 Paractinoplanes pyxinae
ATGAGTCAGAGGATTGGCGCGGCGGAGTACGGGTGTACCGAAATCCGCATCGGCGGCTTTGCGAGCAGACCGATGATCTCGTCACGGAGTTCGTCGGCCATAGCATGCAGGAGCGGGACCTCGCTCCTCGTGACTTCCGGCCGAACCAGCCTCAGCACACCAGCTCTCGCCGCTCTTTTGATTCGACGTCCGTACGAAGGCGTCACGATCCACAGCGGTGGGTACACGCCTTACGATCTACGGCATTCGATCACCGAGAATCAAGGGGGTGAGCGTGATGGGGGACGGCCTGCCGGCGCCCTGGAATAAGCCGCGGCCGTCCGTGTTACACGGTGGCCCTTCGATCTAGACCTGGACGCCGCGCCGGTACGCCATTGGGCGGATCACGTGCTGGTCTCGTGGCAGACGCCGTCCCCGATTGTCGAAGACATTCTGCTGGTGATCACCGAGTTAACCCAGAACGTCATCCAGCACACCGAGTAGAGCGGCGAAGCTTCCCTCACCTGTCATGAGAGTGCCGTTCTGGTCGAGGTTGCTGATCGCTGTCCTCATCTAGCGCAGCTACGCGACCCGGATCCACGGCGCGTCGGAGGCCGGAGCCTGCTGATCGTTGCCACTCTCGCCCACAGCTGAGGCGCCCACCCGGCAGCACCGGGTGGCAAGGTCGTCTGGGCGCGCATCCGCACGTCGCCGGATGACGACCACTGACGGCTCGACCCAAGGTCCTGATCGCTCGTACTCGATCACCTTCAGCCGTACTCGCGGATGGACAGATCCGGCATCCTCGCGATGCCCTTACTCAGGGCAGGCTGGCCACGTCGCGGTAGAAGGTGCTGATGTGACGGATGACCGCTTCGGTTGTCCACGGTTGAGAATGCACGCTTAGACAGGCAGGCCCGGTAGCGCGGCAAGGCGATCACGAGAAGTACAGGTTTGTAGTTTCGAGTGCCTGCGGACGCAAGCTCCGGGACGAGCAGTTCGTCCGCATTTCCGTTTCGCCGGCAGGTTACTGCGGCGCCGTTGCACGCCAGAGGGCGCCGCGGAGTCCTGGCGATAACTCGGTGCCGGCCAACTGCACCCGTGGGACCCTCTCCAGGCGGCTGGATCTGATTGTCGATGACGGTGACCCGTGGCGTCCAGGTCCAGCTGCCGGGTACGCGCCACGCCTTTTGGGTGCCCCTACAGGTCGTCGGCCTAGACGGTTAGCGGCCGTTCCGGCGTCGGTCGGCAATGAGTCGGCCTTGGGCTGGTAATAGCCGGCGAGCGGGCCACGCTGCCCCCTTCCGAGTCGCGGGCTCCTTAATCAAGACGGAACACGAGGTCGAGGCCCTGTCCGGAGACCTGGTGGCAAAGGTTCGCGAAGTCGCGGAGGTAGCCGAGGATCTCTGTGAAGTTCTCCTCGTCGTCTTCGTCGGGGTGGTCTGCCTTGTACACCCCTTGCTCGCACATGTCGGCGACGGAAAACTCTCGGCGGACGGCGGCGACGTCGAGGGCGTCGATGGTGTGCGCTGTTCGCTTGAGTGAGGCGGACCTTGAGCATCGCCAGCTGCATCTTTCGAGGGTGACCCCTTCGCGCGCGAAGGGTTCGTCACCGCGGGTCATCCGGTAGGCAGGGCTGCGTTCGCGTTTCTCCCAGGTGTGTATGGCCCGGTAGGAGGCGGGGTTGAGCAGGTACTCGGCTTTGGCGAACGATCGGCCGCCGAGAACTTCGGTCCAGCGGCACTGGGCCGACACCACCTCAAGAAGCTGATAGCTGATGTCTGGGAGGACTTCGTCGCCGAAGCGCGGTCCGAACGGCGGATATTCTTCGGCAGTCGAAAACAGCGCCATGTCGGCGCGGATCGCGCGGACGGGTTCGGCGTCAAGCGGCACGATGAGGCAACTCATGTCGAGGCCCATGGCCGGCACCTTTCGTTGAGGTCGGCTGTTTCTGGATCGAATGTCGCTGGTGTCCTGTCGGAATCCCGTAGACGCCTGCGCCTGAGTGGGCTGGCAGCGGGATTTCTGCTCAGCGGAGGAGGTGGGATTCGAACCCACGGGGCTCTGGGTGAGCCCGCGCTGTTTCCGGCAGCGCTTCCGTGACCGGGCCGGCTCCTCCATGAAGCCATCGTGCTTATAGCTGTACGCGGAGACGGAGCGAGTCGAACGCTCACGGGCTTTCGCCCCAACGGTTTTCGGGACCGCGGCCGGCACCAATCGGCTGGCGCCTCCATGACGTGAAACTGACCGGATGTGGAAGCCACTCCCCTCAACGCAGGTATCGATACCGCGCAAATGCGGCGGCAGAGCGGAGAGCGAGGGATTCGAACCCCCGGCAAGAGCGATGCCCTTGCTGCGGATTAGCGGTCCGCTGCCTTCAACCAGACTCGGCCAGCTCTCCGGGAAATTTGCGGAGGGGATCGCTCGTCTCACATCGGCGTCGCGGGAGTCTGCGAAGTGTTCGAGAGACGAGCGTGAGCAATGCGGTGGCGGCCCGTCGCGAGCATTTCTATTCCTTGACGCGAAAGTCCATTCGGCCGCTATCGAGTGTTGCGACTCAGCGTGCTGGCTGCTCAGCGATTCGACTGGAGCCACGCATGGCTGCTCGACTGCACAGCAGCGTGCGCTGCCCGTCGAGCGTGGCCCATGACAACATTGGCGCTCCAAAATGTAAGTCGATCGTTGCTTCAGCGTAGAGACCCGCATCGCGCTGAGCAACGTCTTATTCGTCCACACGTGGGTGACTCGACTTACTTGGTGCATCGCCAAGCCGGCCACCTCGCTCGAGGCGGATAAGAGGCGCGGGACCTTGGCTTGCCCGGCTTGGGCGGTCCTAGGAGGCACCCACGGTATGGGTGAGCCCTGTTCCGTTCCTGCCCCGGCCAGAATGAGCGGGATGATCGAGAGGATGCGTACCAGCGCGCCGTCGCCCTGGACGCCGAGCGTGGCGTTGGTCGCGCGAAAGGCTCCGCCGGTACGGTCGTGACGACCAGTCCGGCGCGGCCGTGAATCGGGCCAGGCAATGCCGGACGATCGTGTGCCGGGACACCGCGCCGGGATGAGATTGAACGGGTACTTCAACATCCGTTTGGTGGAGGTGCGGTCGAGGTCGCTAGTTGTCCCGGCGTTACCGGCTCGGAAGGCCGCCACGACGACGCTGACGTCCACGGACGCGTCCATGCTCGTACAGTGCCGGCGACACGAGCGACGACAGCCGGAGGCGTCATCTCGTTTGAAATCATTTGAAGGGCTGTACTCCGCGGTCTGCTGTACGTCCAGATCGCAGCTGCGACGCGGTGTTCAAGGGCCAGGCCCCGTGGTGCTGCTGGGTAGCGGCAGCGTTGGGGCTATCCGGTACGTCGCGCCAGTTGAGTCTCGTCGGGGGTCGTCAGGTCGTCGGCCTCGCAGCCAATCCGACTCGCCGTGTCGGCGCGGCAGCTGCGTTAACGGTTCGGCGGCGCCGACTATTCAAGCTGGGCTCCGGCTGCGACAGTCGCCGCCGTGACGGTGTTCAGGTTCCGAGTCACCGGTGTGTTCCGGTTGAGCGGACGGCCCTGGTTGGCCGTGACGGGTAGCGTGTTGCAGGGTGAGGCTCGCGTCGGCACCGTGCTTCGCGACGTCACCACGGACGAGACGTTCGAGCTGCTGGGCATCGACATGGCCTGTCCCCGTCCCCGGCGCGTATCTCACGACGTAGGGCTTTTGGTTGCACCGGCTGTAGCACCGTTAGCGGTACCCGGGAGCATCTGGGTTGCTGACATCCCCATACAAGCGCCTGACCTCCAGTAGCGCGGCGCTGCGGGGATGTCCAGTGCTCAGTTCAGTGCGACCTCCGCCGGGGCTAAGCGTGCGAGACGGCGGTGATCAGTGCCTCGGCGGGTGTGCTGCTGGGCCGGTCGCTGACTTGCCCGTCGCCGAGTTCGATGACGCGCCAGGTGCCGTTGCTGCGGGCAGCGAGGTCCACTGTCACGAACGGCAGGCCGAGCGCGGCGACCGCCCCGGTGAGCGAGGCGATGGACAGGTCAGCC
The DNA here is from genome assembly GCF_026626335.1 of Paractinoplanes pyxinae. GTDB lineage: Bacteria > Actinomycetota > Actinomycetes > Mycobacteriales > Micromonosporaceae > Actinoplanes > Actinoplanes pyxinae. The sequence goes on from NZ_JAPNTZ010000018.1 coordinate 4,008, forward strand.
ACCGGATGCTGATCAGCGGTGTCGGGGTGAGCGGTTACCAGCCGGCAGGTTCCGTCGATCCACCAGGTGCGCGCTTCGGCCCCGGTGAACTCCTCGAAGCGGCGCAGGACGAACCCGCCGGTGAAGTCGGCGCCGCGTAGTTCGCGCAGTCGTCGGGCGACCGACCAGGCGGCGTCGCGGTCGGCCAGGTCAGGGATGTAGGTGGCTTCGTGCCAGTAGTGCTTCTCCGATTTGGTGTAGTCGCGGATGATTGCGGGACCAGGGCCGAGCGCAGCGCGGGCCTTGTCGAAGTCCTCACGGTCGGCGCCGCTGGTCCAGACCGATGCGGGCGTGAACGGCTCAAGCAGGTCATACCAGCCGGGCAGTTCATGCCCGCGGCGATACTGCTCAGAGCTGGTGCGCAGCCGCACACCCCGGCCGGCCAGGGCCGCGGCGAAGCCTGCGTACGCGGTGGCGCTCAGCATCCATCCGCGGTAGACCGCCGTGTCGCAGTCGTCCGGAACCTGGGCGAGCGCGTGGGCTGTGTTCCCGGCCGCGAGAGCGTCGTGGTCGACCAGCCCGAGCTGATACCCCAGCACGCGGGCGGCCTCGGCTTCGGCGGCGAAGTGGTCGTCGGCGCGTCGCCGGTGAATCACGTCGTACGGCACGAGCAGCATCATGACCGGCATTCTCCTTTGCTCAGCAGGATCGGCACAGGTATGTCGAGATGCCTGCGGCCAGCTTGCCGCGCGCAGCCACCAACTCACGGCAGTGTTCCGGCCTGGTGTCGGGATTCGCCCCCACCAGGCCGGCTGCGAGCATCGGTACGGCTGGCTGGCTTGCTCACGCAGTGAGGATGGCGGCGAAGCGCCGCTGCGCAAGGTCGAGCTGTCCTCGGATGTGGTCCTTGACGTCCCCCGGCAGCGGAGTGTCCGGGCGATCGAGCAGTCCTCGCAGGACCGGCAGAGCGGCGTCGTACTTGGCAGCGGATCGGGTCACCAGCGGCCCGACGGTGTGGATGAGGCCGACGCCGTTGTCGGTGAAGTCGGACAGCTTAATGACCCGGGCCCACGGCTCGCCGCTGAGGGCGTGGGCGAGGTGGCCGGTGTAGTGGCGGATCCGGTCGGTCCCGTCGGGCCGAGGCGGCATGGTCACCGCGCCGACCAGGCGGGCCACGCCGGGGTTGTAGCGGTCCGCGATGGCCGTGAGTGCCTGCCGTGCCGGGGGCGGTCCGTGCCTGGTGATCCCGGTGATCGTCCAGGCCTGGTCCTCGACGGCGTCGTGCAGCAGACCGGCGATCAGGACGTCCGGGTCGGTGACCCGGTAGTGGCACAGCAGGCGCAGCGTCACCCGCCAGAGGTGGTTGACGTAGGGTTCGCGGGTGCGCCCCTGGCCGGCGTGCAGCTGGGCCGCCCACCCGGCCGCGTCGGCGACCGTGCCCCGGTGCTCGGCGGGCAGCCGGTCAAGTTCGAGCGTGAACCGGCGGCGCAGACCCGGCTCGCCGTGAACCTCTGTGACGGCGTGCAACGGCATCACCCGCAGCTGCGCGGCCGATACCTGTGGCTGGTGTCCCTCGATGAATGTCATAGATCGATGATCTCCGCTGCCGATCTCCATGTGAACTATGAAGTGGCGCAGGGCTCATAGGGTTGTTCTATGACCGGTGTGCGGGTGTCGTCGGATGCGCTGGCCGCGTTGGTGGTTTTCGCCGATCACCTCAACCTGACCCGCGCCGCGGAGCAGTTGCACATCAGCCAGCCGTCGCTGTCGTCGAAGCTGGCGAACCTGGCGCGTCAGCTCGACTGCACGCTGTATCAGCGCACCGGCAACAAGCTGCAGCTCACCGCGGACGGTGAGCGCATCGCCGCGTTCGCCCGCGAACATCAGCAACGCCTGGAGGTGTTTCTGGACGACCTGCACGGCGTCCCGGACACTCAGCCGCTGGTGACCGCGGCCGGGCACACCGCCTACCTGTATCTGCTGGGCCCGACCATCCGCCGCATGCTCACCGAACGGCCCGGCAGTATCCGGCCGCTGCACACCAACCGGCAGCAGATGCAGGCCGCTCTGCGCACCGGACGGGCACACCTGGGAGTGTTCAGCCTGCATGTGCGCCCGGCCGACCTGGCCACCGTCAAGCTGGCAACGTTTCCTCAGACGCTACTCATGCCTTCCGGCCATCGGCTGGCCCGGCGCACGAGGCTGCGGCTGCGCGACCTGGCCGGCAGCGAACTGATCGTGCCGCCGCCGGCCCGCCCGCACCGGATCAACCTCGAACGCGCCCTCACCGAGGCCGACGTTGCGTGGAGGGTCGCTGTGGAAGCCGAAGGACTTCCGATGACCCTTGACTTCGCCGCCCTCGGCGTGGGGCTGGCGGTGGTGGCCGGCTGCGTGCAACCGGCTGCCGGACTCGTGACCCGGCCGATCGTCGATCTGCCGCGCGTCACGTTCCATGCCGTGCACCGCCCCGGCGCCCTCGACGATCCTCGGATCGCCGCGCTGCTCGCCTCCATCCAGTCGAACATCCCGGCCACGGCACGGCCGCACCGTTCCACGTCCGCCGGCTCTCAGGAGCGCACCGAAGGCCAGCCGCCCAGGCCAGTGATCCGTCGCAACCGCTGAGCAGTCAACGAGGACGCCCCTGCCCTAGCCTGACCGGATGGCTGACAAGAACGTCCCTGACAAGGTGGCTGCACGCCAGCGCATGGTGATCAGTTTTCCGCATGCGTCAGGACGCAATCATCGTCGATCCGGACCGGTTCATCGCCGCCGCCCGCCGCGCCTATCTCGCGAATAACCCGCAAGCCTGCGCGCAGGAGGCGCGGCAAGCTGTCACGGACGTCCGCGACGCCGCGTACGCGCTGATCGAGCGGTACGGGGCGTTGACATCTGACCATCCGGACGTCGCATCCGACGATGATCGACCGCGAACGCACGGCGGCACCGGCTTGCTGCCTGACGTCCTCGTTACCGATCGCCCGGACGGGCTGTCACCGGCCGGCAGTCTCGGTGTGATCGAGCTGGACGTAGTAAGCCTGCAGAGCTTCGGCTGCTTCCTGCCCGACGTTGACGACCTGTTCCGCAGCAGGCCCTGATGCAAGAAGGGCGAGGCTCCGCGCTGCTGCGATGGCTTGGCTGGAACGCGGTGCTGCGTTTGACGGATGCGCTGAAGCCGGCCGGAACCGCCAACCGGTGGACCGATGGCTGGGCGGCCTGTGCATCCTATGGCGCGTTTGCGACGACGAACCGATCAAGATTGAGAAGGGCCACCCGGCCGCGTCCAGCATTGCGGCCGGGGAGGGTGAGCTCACCCAGCAAGTCAGCGGACGGCGGCTTTTCGTGTGGGGAGAACCGCGCGAATAGAAACCACCGCCCGCCCTCATCGTACCTGCAGCATCGGCGGCCCTGCCGGACACGCCCTGAGCCCGGTCGCCTGTACGTCAGAGAAGCAATGTGGGTCTTTGTGCACGGTGGCCGCCCGGACAGGAAGGCCGGCAGGCCTCCTCATGCCGAGGGCGCAGTGGATGCGAATCGGTGATTGTGGGCGTCGGTGTAGCGGCGCGCGGCGCGCCGTCCCGTCCCGGTGTTGTCGTTGCTGCGACCGGCGGCACGGGCCAGATCGGCGCCGGATAGGCGGCGCCCGGTTGCGGTGGCACGTAGCCACACCTCATACATCGCGCGGTCCTGCTCGCTGACCGGCTGGTAGAGGCCCGCTTGCAGTGTCTGCCCTGTCGGAAGCTCGAGCACCGCCGTCTGCGCTGCGGCGACGGGCGTCGCCGGCTGCTGAGGGTGGGCGCGATGGGTTCTGTCCGTTCGAGTCCGACCCGGAGCGGGGACGGGCTGCGTCGGCCGCGATGGCTGCGTAGATTCTGGTCCGGTGGCGCTGTGCTGCGCAGTTGGCTTCTGCGTCGGATCGGTGGGGCACGGGATCGGCGGTGGTGGCCCGGTGCGCTGCACCCGGACGTTCAGCTCCACCAGGCAGATGCTGGCGACGATGACCAGTCCGTCAACCGACAGGGGTAGCAGGTAGGGCGAGGCTCCGGTTTCGCCGTACCGGGCGGCGACGCTGACCATGTGCCAGTACGACACCCACGCGGCGATGCCGGCGACCAGGGCGGTGGCGCAGATGCGCACGGCGGCCAAGCCCCGGCTAGAGGCCGGAATCCGGGAGATGAGTTCGACGGTCAGCAGCAGCGCGATCGGCGGCCATCCGGCGATGGCCTGGCTGACCGGGTTGTCTCGCGCGTGCAGCACGTTGGCCGCGATGGAGACGGTCACGCCGAGCCCGAGGGTGGCGCGCACAGCCCATCGCATCGCGGTGTACGGGCGGGCGGTCATGGCGTGTCCTGCGTCAGCTGCAGGTGCTGGGCCAATGCCAGCGTTTCGGCCGACGGTGTTTCGTCGATATCGTCGAGTGCCTGGCGCAGCTGCTGCAGCAGCTCGCGGGCGGCTCTGGTGTCACCTATGCCGGCCAGAGCCTGCAGGGCGCGCCGGGCCGTGTTCTCGTCAGCGGGTGCCAGTTCGGCAGCGGCTCGCAGCAGGCCGGCGGCACCGGCCGGGTCGTGCACGGCGACGAGTTCGGCGAGGGCTTGGCGGGCCTGGATGGCTTGCTGACGGACGTGTTCGCGGTAGCGGCCGATCCAGGGGTAGTCGAAACCGTCGGCGAGTGTTCCGGCACCGGCGTCGACGGCCAGCTGCAGCAGGCTGATCCGTTCGGTGGCGTCGGCGGTTTTGGCGCTACGGAGCGCGTCGTGCAGCTGCCACAGGTCGATGTCCACCACAGCGGGGTCGAGGTGGTAGCGGCCGCCGGTGTTGACGACAGGCTGGATGGTGGTGTCGCCGCCGGCGTGCCGGATGCGGCGGCGCAGGTCGGCGACTTCGGTTGACAGCCGTTGTGTGGCTCGCCGTAGCGTGGCGGTGGGCCAGATCGCCTCCATGATGTCGGGCAGGTTGGCGCCACTGCGGTGCACGGCGAGATAGACCAGCATCTCCCGGGCGTGGAAGCGCAGACCGGTGACGGTGTCGCCGCTGCGGTCGTAGATGGCGGGGGCGCCCAGCAGCTGGATACGTACGGCGGTGGTTTCCTGCGGCCCGGCTGGCGATGCGGTGGAGGTCGGCCGGTCGATCACCGAGACGGTCGGGGCGGCCGTGTCGTGCTGCTGGCTGTCGGTGCGCGAGTCGGCCGCTGAGTGTGTCGCCGGCTTGTGGGCCGGTTCGACGTCAGCGCCGGGCTCCTTGCTACGGGCGTCGCCGATGGCGTCGAGCAGCTGCAGGGCGGTCGGCACGTCGAGGAGCGGCAGGTTCCCGCTTGCGGTCGCGCCGTCTGCGTCGACGGCGGTGGTTCGGCCGGGTGGCCAGTCGCCGACTAGCAGGGTCCGAAGGCGCAGTCCCGCCCCAAGCAGCATCGTGTTGGACAGCCGGGCATGTAGGTTTTCCGGCGGGGTGCAGGCCAGCAGGAGGACAGCTGGCATCGGCGGGTGGCCGGGCCCGGATTGGCGCAGGGCGTCGACGTCGTCGACGCCGTGGTCCTGCAGAATGCGTCGCCGCTCGATCAGGATGTGGTCGACTGTGCTGAGTGCGCTGATCAGGTCGTCGGTGACGGTGAGCCGGACGGCGGAGCTGAGACGCTGCAGGTGGTTGCCGAGCAGCTGGGTCAGGGTGGCGCTGGTGGTGATGACCTGCTCGCGGGCATCGGGGTCGTCGTGAGCGCCCGAAGTCAGGGATGCGACCAGGACGGCGCGGGCAGCTGCCTCGGCACCGGGCCCGGCCAGAGCGTGCCCGATGCAGGGGTCGTCGTGGCTAGTATCGGCGATCCGGGGACCGGTGGGTGCGGCCGGTGCGTCACCTTCTGCCGTGGCGGGGTGCTTTGCGGGTGCAGCCGTGCCTGGGTGCTGCGGCGCGGGGACGGCGTCATTGTCGTTGCGTCGGCTTCGGCTTGGTGCGGTCGGCGGCGCTGGTACTTCCGGCTGCGGTCGCGTCACGGCAGGCGTGCTGGATGACCGCCGCCGGCGCACGGAGCGCCGCCGCCATAGCCCTGCGGCGAGTGCGGTAAGGGCGGCCGCCAGGGCTCCGGTGCCCCAGCCGCCGGGCGGGGGCGGCCCATCGCCGCTTGTGTCAGGCGCTGGGGCATCGGTGCTCGCCGGCTCGCTCGCCGGCGACGGGGTGTGCCCACCGGTGCTGGGAGGGCTGGCCGGGGTGCGCTGCGCCGGTGTCGGCGCCGGAGCGCGGTTGTGGCTGCCGGGGTCGGGCCGGGATTTGGCAGGCGGTGCCGGCTGATGCGGCAGGCGCAGCTGCCATCCGGGGTAGATCACGTCCGGGTTGCTCAGAGTCCCCCCAATCTCGGGGAAGTGCCGGTTGCGGTTGAGGGTGAAGATGGCGGGCCAGCGGTCGGCGTCGCCCAATTGCCGCGCGGCGATGGCGGACAGGGTGTCTCCGCGGCGCACCACGACCCTGTTGTACTGGTCTTGGGCCGCTGCTGCGAAACGATGCTGGCCAGCTGATTGCGGCGCACGGTGCGCGGGTTGCCCCGTCCGGCCGGCAGCAGCAGCGAAGTCCGGCGAGCTGGCGTCTGTCGCCGACGCAACTGGTGCGGCGTGCGCTGCCGCGCCCGTTGCGGCAGTCGTCACAGCGGCCGCCCCGATCAGCGTCGCGGCGAGGCCTTGCAGCGGTGTCGGCAGCCGCGTGACGATGGTGCTCCACGAACGGCGCCGGGCGCGAGCGGCGCCAGCGAGCACGACGGTTACGGCGATCAACGCCCAGCACAGCCATGCAGCGGATCGGGCCGTACCGGCCGCGTACCGCGGGTCGAAGGGAGCGTCGAGCCACGACTGCAGCTGCGCGAGGGTCGGTATGCGCTCCGGCACAGGACTGCCGGCGACAACGAGCAGCACGCCGGGCACTGCCGCGAACACCGTCAGCGTGCGCAGGCCGATACGGATGGCGGTATGGAAGGTCCGCATAGCGCCCCCATTTCCGGTCAGTTGTTGACATCGCTCAAGTACGAGGCCGCGCTTGCCGGCCATGTCGATGCCCGCGAGTCTGCCCACCGGCATCGACTGCTCGACCGTAGGCATCAGGACCCGCTGCGCTCAGCGCACCGCAGCTCACAGTCGCTGACAAAACCTCACAACAGCTGGCGGCTCTGACCGGCCAGCGTGCAACTCTGAAGGCAGCGCCAGCTGGTTCACGCTGACCAGGGGCACCACGCCGGACGGCCAGATTGGTCGCAAGCGCGATGGTGTTCGCGCCGTGAATCGCTGCTTCACTGTCCGGCGTGAATCCGTGGCTGACGATCGACTACGGGGCCGCGCACACGCGTGCCGCCCTGACGTGGCCGGACGGAACCGGGATGATGCTGCCGTTCGGCGGGGCGGGTGAGTTGTCCAGTGCCGTGCATGTCGCCGGTTCTATTGTGCTGATCGGCGCGGCGGCGTGGCAGCAGGCCGGAATTGAGCCGGACGGCTTCGTTGTCAGTCCGCTGCGGGCCGGGACCGGCCAGGTGCGTGCCGGCGGGCGCGATGTCGAGGTCGCCGATCTGGTCACGGCGACGCTGCGCCACGTCGGCGCCGAGGCCGCGCAGGTCACCGGTGAGCCGATCAGTCAGGTGCGGCTGGTCGTGCCGTCCGGTTGGGGACCGCAGCGCCGCAATTGGCTGCGGCGCGCCGCCGGCAACGCCGGATTGCCGGTGATCGCCGTGGTGGCGGCACCTGTTGCGGCGCTGCACGCCGTGGCCGGAGCATCGCGGCCCGGTCAGGTGGTGCTGGTCATTGACGTCGGCAACGGCTGCGAGACGACGGTGCTGCAATACGACGCGGATGGCCTTTCCGTGCTGTCTGTGCTCACTGATCCGGATGCCGGTGGCAATCGGATCGATCAAGCGCTGCTCGCCGCGACCGGCGCGGGCTCGCTTGACGATCTGCCTGTACCGCAACGCTGGCCGGCGCTCGCCGCGGTCCGCACGGCGCAGCAGGCGCTCGAGCACCATCCTGCGGTGACGGTGCCTTTGCCCGGCGGGCAGCCGCCTGCGGCGGTCAGCGTTGCGCTGCTGCGTGAGGTAGCGCAGCCGACAGCTGAGCGGGTGGCCACGCTGGCCACCGAAGCTCTGGGCAATGCCGACCTAAGCGTGGACCGGGTGCACGCGGTGTACGCCATCGGCGGCGCCTGCCCGCCGCTGGTCGACGTGGTCGCCGCCAAGCTCGGCGCTCTGCCGCAGGTGCTGGATCGCCCGGCATCAGCGGCTGTCCTCGGCGCGGCCCAGGTGACCTCGGTACCGGCACGCGACGTGCGGGCGCCGGCGCTGCCGCCGCTGCGACGGCTGGTCAGTCTGAGCCTGCCCGCCCTGGTATCGCTGGTGCTGTACGCCCATTTCGTGTTCTCGGCCGAGTTCTACAACGGCACACCACAGTCTCCCCGGCCGTATTTCTACGTGCTGGCCGCCTGGGGTGAGCTCACCGTAGCTTCGGTTCTCGCCGTGGTCGCCTTGCTGCAGGCGGCTCCCGTGCTCACCGCCGTCCGCCACGAGCAGCAGGCGGCGCGGAGCGGCGGGGACCGACTGCCTAACCAATCCCTGACCTCCGGCTTGGGTGCGGCCATCGCCGGCGGCGTGGCGGTGGCCAGTCTGTACGCGGTGGTCGCAGCCGTGTACATGGGTCAGCCGACAACCGCCCTGCTGAAGTGGGCGCTGGTGCCGGTTCTGCCGGTCACGGCCGCCGCGCTGGTCCTGCTGGCTCTGGTGTGGCGCCACCGGCGCCCACCCGAGCGCGGCTGGGATCCGCTGCTGAGCTTCCCGGTCAGCTCCGTGCTCGCCGGTGCGGCCGGCAGCGCCGCGCTGGCGCTGTCCTGGCACGGTCGCCTGTCGGCGCTGGACGGCTGGTCGGATCTGCTCGCCGCCGCCGGGGCGTTGCTGGTCGCGGTGGCGCTGGCCTGCACCGTGACCCGCCACGCGGGGCTTCGGGTGGCGGTCTCGGTCCTGCTGAGCCTGCTACTTCTCATCATTTCCCGGGCCGGGCCCAGCGTGCCGGCCGTCGTCTACGCGGTGGCTGTCGCCGCGTGGTGGGCGCAGCGGGCCTGGACGGTCCTGCGTCTGCCGGTCGTGCCCGGCTGATGATGGCGGCGAGGCGGGCGCAGCGGTGATGCGCTGGACGCGCAGGCTGGCTCACGCGCTCATCGTCCTGGCCGTCGTCGCCGGCCCGCCGGTGGCCGTGGGCTGGTGGCTGGCACATCACAACCTGAATGGGTTGGCGCAGCTGCGTACCTGGCGTGAGCAGCCGCTGACACCGGCCACGGTCGTCGCTGCGGTTCTGGCGGTCGCTGCGATGGGCTGGCTGACTTTTGCGCTGGTGGTGCTGCGCCAGACCGGACGGCGGTTGCGAGCGCGATGGACGCGACTGCGGCAGATGTCGATACCGGGCCCGGCGCAGGTGACCGCCACCTCGATGGCCGGCCTGGCCGCGTTCACCGTGCCGGCACCAGACACCGGTGCCGCCGGCATTCCCCCGGTGGCCGACTCTGGCCGCTTGCCACCAGCGGCCGGTGCCGGCCAGCCCCATGACAGCGGTGATACGCAGCCGGCATCGTCGGCCGGGATCGCCTTGCCCGGAGGCGGATGGATCCCCGAACGAACCGCAGTCGTCGTCGCCGCGGTGGCCGCCGCCGTGTGGTGGCAGCGCCGGCGCGCCTACCGGCCAGGCCCACCACGCTCCAGCAGCCATCTGGACGATCCTGATTTGCAGCCCTTGCCGCAGACGGCCGACACGGTCATCGCAGCCCTCAACGATCCCCCGGCCGCCGTAACACCGCCACAGGGCATGCCGCAGCTACTGGACGACTTCCCCGACCGGCTGCGCCTGAGCGGTCCCGGCGCGTATGCCGCCGCGCGGGGCGTGCTGGTCAGTGCCGCGCTGCACGCCACCTCAGGCCGGCGGCCACCGCGGCGGATCGCTATAAGCCGAGACGACCTCCGGCTGCTCCTGCCGGATCATGATCCAGCGTCGCTGGCTGCCTACGGTATCGACGTCACCGACGCGCCGCCGGACGGTGCGGGCCGGAAAAACGGCTCAGAGCGGCCCGAGCAGGCGCGGACAGTCTTGGTCATAGTCGGCGGCGAAGCAGCCGGTGAAGGCTGGACCGTCGCGACCGACGGTCATGTCGTGGCCGACGGTGTGAACGCACGGATGTGCGTACTCGAGCAGCACGCGGCCCGCGAGCTGCTCACGCTCATTGACCAGGTTCGCCCCGGCGACTTCGCGGCGGCTCTGAGTGCGCCCCCGATCATGGCCCCGGCAGCCACCGCCGGGCCCTCGCCTGGGCACCTTGCCCTACTCGGTAGCTGTCAGCTCAGCGTCAACGGGCAGCCGGTAGCGTTGCGCCGCACCGCGGGGCGTCAGGTTCTCGCCTATCTCGCTGTGCATACCGTCGGCGCGACCAGCGCTGAACTCACCCGCGCCATCTGGCCGGGCCTTCCATCGGAGTCGATCACCGGCAGGCTGTACACCACCCTGAGCGAGTTGAAACGGCAGTTGCATCCGCTGCTGGGCGGTGATCCGGTCGACCGCCGCGACGACCGCTACCTGCTGAACACCCGCGTCATCGGCAGCGACCTTGCCGCTGTGCGCGACGCCATCGCCATGGCCGCCCGGGCCACTACCGTGGACGAATGCCGGGCTGCGGCTGCAGCAGTGTCGGCGGCGTACCGCGGTGAGCTGGCCGCCGGCCACGTGTGGCCGTGGATTCACCCGTTGCGCGAAGCGCTACGCCGAGAGGTGATCGACGCGTTCCTCGCGCTAGGGGCACGCGGTGATTCCGCTGACAGCAACGCATTCCTAGCGGCAGCGCTGAACATCGATCCGCACAATCTCGAGTTGCGCCGGCGTCTAGAGCGCAGCCAGCGCGTCGCGCCGGCGCCCGGCCACGAACGACGGGAGGCGCCGGACGCGAAGATGATCGTCCGCCCTTCGCAGCACCGCACCGGCAACGGCGGTGCCGACTGCTCCAGTGAGCTGGGTGAAGGCGAATGAGCGGCTTCGCCGTCGCCACAGGTCGGTGCATAGCTAGTAGGACTCTCTTGGTGTACCGCGTCAGCTTGGCTTCGTTCGCGAGTTTGGGCACCAGATGTCGCTGCGTCCGGCACCACCGAGATCTCGCCTTTATCGATGTTCGCGAGCTCGGGCTCCACTCTGATCTAGGTCGCGTTTCATAAGTGGTCGAGGTCGAGGTTGAGATCGCGGCGTGGCGGTGATCGATAGACGAAGAGGTCTCCGGTAAGTGGTTCAGCGACCAAGCAGAACTTCATACCGGAGACCTCGTGGCCAGCCTAGCGGCGGCGAGGCGGCACGACCTGACCGACTCACAGTGGCAGCGACTGGTGGCGTTGCTACCCGCCGAGCCGGGCCGGGGCAGGCCGCCCAAGTGGAGCAAACGGCAGATCATCGACGGCATCCGGTGGCGGGTGCGCACGGGATCGCCGTGGCGTGACGTGCCTGCGGCCTACGCGCCGTGGCAAACCCTGTATCGGTGGTTCCGCCGCTGGCAGCGCGACGGCACCTGGGTCAGGATCCTGGCCGGGCTGCAACAAGCCGCGGACGCGGCAGGGCGGATCGGCTGGACTGTCAGCGTGGACTCCACGACAAGCCGTGCCCACCAGCACGCCGCCGGAGCTCGCCGCGATGGTGACCGGCAGAAGGAACCGCCCGGCGGGCTCATGCACGAGCCCGCCGATCACGCACTGGGCCGGTCCCGCGGCGGGTGGGGCACCAAAACGCACCTGGTCTGCGAGCAAGGCCGTAAAGTCCTGGCCGCCGTCGTGACCGCAGGCCACCGCAACGACAGTCCGCAGCTGCCGGTCGTGCTCAGCCGTATCGCCGTGGCCCGCGTCGGCGCCGGTCATCCCCGCAAACGGCCGGACCTGGTCCTGGCCGACCGGGCTTACACCTCTCGCGCCAACCGGGCCTACCTGCGCCGGCGCGGGATCCGAGCCTGCATCCCCAGCAAAACCGACCAGGACGCCCACCGCCGAGCCCAAGGCTCTCCCGCGGCGGACGCCCAATCGTCATCGACCCCGCCCTCTACCGCCTGCGTCACGCCGTCGAGTGCGGCATCAACCAGCTCAAACACCACCGAGCGATGGCCACCCGCTACGACAAACTCGCCGTCCGCTTCGAAGCCACCCTCACCATCGCCGCCATCAACCAATGGCTCAGGGCTTTATGAAACGCGACCTAGACCCGTCTACGCATCATCAGCCGGCCTGCCATTCGCGCACGGTGACGAGTGTGAGACAAGGCGCGCCTTGTCTGCAGAAAAAAGCACACGCGATTCGGCTCAGCCGCCGATCACGTCCAGCCATAGCGTCCGGCTCGCCGGGTCGAGCAGGATCGTGCCGCTGTACTTGGCGGTGCGGACCTTCTGGGTGAAGGCGTCGCTTTCCCGCCAAGCCGCTGCGGCCGGCGCGAAGGGCTGCAGTTGCGTGGTCAGGTCAGGGGCGCCGGTCGCGGGTTGGAACTGGTAGTCCTTCTGGGCCGCTGCCACCAGGTCGGGCGTGAGCACGATCAGTGCCTGGATGCGGACGTCGGTCGGACCGGGAACTCCGCCGCTGTCCGCGCCGGCCGCGGCGCCCTGCCAGTGCAGGTCGGTGGGAGCGCCGAGAGCGGGGAACCGTTTGGTGATCGGTTCGGCGTCGGTCCGTACGGCGGCTGGGCTCACGGTGGTGGTCCTCCCCGAGGGGTCTTGGTCGTTGTTGCCACCGGTGCAGGCGGAAACCGCCAACAGCAGTGCTCCGGCGGCGAAGATGGCGCGCCGGTCAGCCATCGCCGCGCCCGTCGTTACGGTCCTCGCCGGCGGAGACGCCTCGCTCCGGGCCGCTACCGTCGGTGACATCGGGCGGCGCCGCGTCGCCCACGGTCCAGGTGATGGTCCGCTCGATCTCACCGTTGGTCTCGAAACCTTTCGCCCAGCCCAGTGTGGAGAAGCGGCCGTTGTCGTTATCGGGCGCACCGGTGGCGATGTCCGCGGCGCCGGCGTTGAAGTTGTACATGTCTTCCGCGTGCACCTTTATCTTCATGGTGATCTGGTTGCCGTTCACCTCGACGTCGGAGGTCCCGTAGATCTGGTGGTCGCCCAACGCCTTCTGCCAGTTCTCGGTAGACGGGTAGCCGCCGAGGTCGTTGACCGAGCGTGGGTCACCGGTCATCTGGAAACCGGTCTGCCCAGTCTCTCGATAGATCCGTTCGGCCTCCGAGCGGGCCAGCGCGATCTCCTGATCGACGGAGCTGCGAATGTTCGGATCCTCCTTGTACGCCTCGTCGTAGTCCACCGTCACCGCAGTGCCACTGGCGTCGAGATAGTGGGCGTACAACGCGGTGGCGTCGTCAAGATCGGAACGGGCGATGCGTCCCCCGAGCAGCTTCGCCTTCCATTCGGCGTACGACGCGTAGTCGCCGGCGGTCGGCTCGGCGTTCGGGTCATACGGGAAATCGTCGTCGAACGTGAAATCCGGCTTGGTCGGTGGCCCGACGTGGTACTTGCCACCCTCGTCCTGCAGGCCCGGCGTTTGCGCCACGATCTTCGCGCTCAGTGCCGAGTTGGCCAGGAAGTCCGGCAGGATCTTGTATGCCGAGGCCAGGCGCGCCACCGCGTCGGCACGGGCCTCGCTCTCGATCCGGATCGCGTCGTCGTAGGCGCCAGTCGCCTGGTACCACAGCGCGTCGGCCTGTTCGCGCACCTCGTCGATCTTGCTGTGCTGGCCGACCTCGATCAGCCAATCCAAGGCGCCGGTGGTGCTGCGCAGGTCGTTCCACTGCCGCAGCGCATCGGAGAAACGAACCACCAGCGATTGGGTCTTCGCTATCGAGGAGATCAGCGACTTCAGCTGCGCCTCGGCGGCGACCCCGTCTGCCACCAACGCCTTCGCCATGGCCTGCGCCTGCGCATAGTCGGTGATCGCCGGGCCGGCCTTGTCGAACCCGTCGTGCAGGCCCTCGACCAGGTCGACCGTCTCCCGTAATCGCTGCTCGTACAGCGTCGCCGCGTCCGAATGCCACTCGACCTTGCCCTGCAGACCGGACAGCGTCGGCATCGCCTGAGCGATGATCCCCTTGGTGCGCAGGAACTCCTCGCCGACCGCGTCGACGAAGTCAGGCCGCATCTTCTCGATGTATTCGACGTCGTCGTGGTAAGCCATCACTGTGTCCGCTGGTCTGCCGGCTGGAACGTCGACCCAGTCAGCAACGACGTGAAGTCTTCGGCTACCGCATCGTCGGTCGTGCCGTACCCGACCGCCGAGTCCTGCACCCGGGTGGCCAGCGCGGACAGCAACGCCACGACGTCCTGATACTGATCATGGGCGAACTCACCGAACCTACGCATCGCCGTCGACACATCCGAATGACTCGCCGGATCCTTGGCCCAGTCCAGCAGGAACAGATCTAACTGACCGGCCTGCAGATCGTGCGCCAGGTCGTGCAGCGTCCCCGCCGCACCAGTGAGCGAATCGGGAACGGCTTCGACCTCCCCCGCCATCTGCAGCCCCCTCCGTCGGCCGTTCAGCGTAACGAGCACAGTCAACGACTGAACCCATACGTCGTTGCCGATCGCCGGCGTGGATCAGTCAGCGCAGCAGATCACCGACGTTGACTCCGCCGGAAGTACACCTGCCAGCGAGTTTGCCACTACTTTCGATTTAAGCCCCTTCGTGGTGACGATCCGACGCCGATCCACGACGGCCCCCTGGCCTTTCGTCTCGGGTGGACGCCGGCGATCTGCTGATCACGCCATACGACGATGTCGGTGCCAGACGCGCAAGACCGCTCGACTCGATTAGCGCTCGGAACGCGGCATGTGAGGGCATCAGGGCTGCGGGCTGGGAAAACTTCCCGAGGCGGTCGGAATAGTTAGGTGCGATCGCGCGGCTGTCTCGCGGCGAGGCCCATGTAATGACCCGGTGGTTCGTGGATCCCATAGTGTCGCCAGAGTTCTTGGCGGCGTTCGGTCGCCCAGCGCACTTCGTAGTCCGGGCCACCGTCCTCGCTTCGGAGCGTTCCGTCGAGGATCTCGGGCAGGAGAGCGAAGGGTGGGTAGTCTTCCTCGATCTCGACCGTCCCGTCTGCCCAAGTGAACAGGAGCCAGCAACCGACCTGCCTAACCAAGAACAGATTCCTGGATGGCGCGGTTTGAAACGCCAACCAACCGGCCACCTTGCCGTCACGCACCAGTTCGGCGATCGCGCCGTCGAGGACCGCCAGTCGTGCGCTCAGGTCGCGATTGTCTTCACCCACCGGCTCATCGTGTCACGGCAACATCCTCAGCTCGGCATTTCCCACCTCGCGCGGGACAGCACAGGTTGCACAGACCGTGACGGCCCTGTCGGCCCGCGAGCTCGATCAGCGGCAGATCCGGATGTTCGATTGAGACGTTATGGAGGATCGGGATCGTTGTGTGACGACTACTCGCAGGCCAGCGACTATCGTCCCCGTCGACGGTCCCCGCTCGCGTTGACGCCCAGCCGGCCGGCGTGGGCTCGATCAAGCTCGGCAGGGTCAAGGTTTCGACCATTAAAAACCGCCGCCTCGCGATCGCCAGTTGACTCATCTTTCCGTGAGCACCCATAGCCACGCGCCGCCGACACCCTAATTGACGCGCGGCGATCACGGGTAGCCATGATGAAAAATGATCTGGGCCCGGATGGCTTCGGCGATCGGGGTACCGTAATCGACTTACGAGTAAGATCAGCTCAGCAGGGCGTCGATGAGCGCCATGAAATCGCTCAAGATGGACCATAGAGTTATCGCAGCCGCAGCTATCACCGAGGCGAGATCGGCGAGATCATCCGGCAGGTCGAGGAGGGCGCCCGGACCCTGAAGCAGGGAGATGATCAGCGCGGCTCCGCTGAACACGCTCCCGATCCTTGATCGGGCTCCTGGCTCGTCCCTGGCCGCCGTAGCCCGGCCAATCGGCTCAGCGAATTCAGGCTGCCATCGGGTCAGGAGAGCATCACACCGCTGCTCGATGCCCCGCAATGTGTCAGTCAGCAACGCTGTGGGCAGCGACGGTGCATTCTCCGCTTGAGTGGCGGCGCACCGGAAGAAGAAGCTCAGGTCCGAGAGGACGGACGCCGCCTGTCCAACGTCGGCGGGCGGCCAAGCGAGACCTTGAGCAGATGCGGCAGAGTCGATCCCTTCTGCCAGGGATTGCAGCGCACTTGCTGGCTGATCGTTTAAGACGAAGGCCGGTAGTCGGTCCAGGTTAGGTCGAGAGACGAGCAGGCCGCGGACACCAAGACGGAGCGCGTCGATGATGTCGCGGGCGGCTTCCCCGTGCACGTTGCGCAACTCAGGATCGTTGAGGGTCCGAGCCCTATCTTCAACAACAGCCATCTCTGGTAGCAGCGACCTCAGCGGCGCTTCGCGGTCCCAGACAACGTGGGGAAGGCTCCCTAGGCTCGCCGCATCGTCGGCGCTGGTCGCGTCCGACTGATCCGCCGGCTCTTTCCAGACGTCCTGGGTGAACCGAACGACGTGCCCGACAGCTTCGTCGAGGTGACCGGAGGGGACGGCTCGGCTGGGACCAGCCTCAGCGGAGACACCCGCAGGCCCGCCGGCATGACCCGCAAGTGCTTCAGCAAGGCGTTCCACCGCATGGGTCAGCTCATCCAACCGAAGACCGGCCCTGTAAATGGACTCCAAGCCGAGCCGGGCTTCCAGCAGCGTCCCGATGACTTCCCTGCGGCCGGTACCGTCGGACGCTTCACTGATCTGATCGAGGGCTACCGTGAGTCGCCTCGAGGTTTCATCGAGCCGACCTTGCTCCGCGGCGACCGTATCATTTGCGTTTCTCAAGCTCAATGCGACTTCGCCAGCATTTGAAGAGTCTCGCGACATGTCTGGCTCCCCGGGTTCCGAACCGTCATGAGGGAAGAATTTAAGACCGAACTCATCGATACCAACGGCGTCGTCGGCCAATTTTTCTGTAAAGTCAAAGGAGTGAGGGAAGTCGTCACTCTCATTTGCTCGAAAAGATCATGAATACCTGGCCCGCCGAAGCCTGCATCGACATCATGGACTACAAGTGACGCCCCGGCTAGATGAGCCGCCGCCTCAACACCTGAACGTAACCGTCAGGACGTAGCCCGTTCCAAACGCCACACCAACTGGCATCAGCACGGTCACGTGCACTTTCTCCGGCAGATCCGCGCGTGGGCGTACCGAGTGGTTTGATGATCGCTTGCACTCTGCGTGAGTGGACTCTTGAAGAACCATCGGCGGAGTTGGACCGCGGTTCACTTGAGGCAGCTAACTGTCCACCAACGACCGAAGGTCCGTGCATGTCGGTCAATTAGGTCGACATGAATCAACTGGTCAAACGTGAACGTTCCGTGGCGCTCGGTTCGCGGCAAATGAGCGGACGCCTAGAACCCTCGTGCATCGCCGCTGGTCGGCGACTACGCTCGTGTGGCACCCCGGGCAAAGGCGGATGGGAAAGTCCGTTACCAGCACTCCTGTGCTGACGACCGCAAGGTATGAGCCGGCTCGAGTCCGATAGCCCGGGGCGCCCCTTATCCGCGGCAGTTGAGTGAGCCGTACACCTGATCCTTAACTAGGGCGCACGTGAATTATCGCTCTAATTCTTAGCCGATTGTGCTGCGAGAATAGACTGGATGGGACCACACATGGATGGATTACCCCGTCCTCCTCTACCGAGCGGACGTCGACATTTGGGTTACCAACCAAGCTTCTGCAATGCCCGTCGCCAGCATGGTCGAGACGCTATGGGCCGTTGGCGGGTCGTCGGCCTTGGTGGAAACTGCGTCGGTGTCTCTGGCTCCCGCCGGTTTCGCCACCGGGTCGCAAATTCCTCGAGAGCCATGAAATCGTCCTCGTAGACCTGACCCCCGCCGCAGCACTGCTCACAGTTCTGTCGACGATTGATGTTTCCTTTACAAGCCGGACACACGACTATCTTGTTAGACACGGCACCAGCCTCTCCCATCAAGCACCCGGGATAGGAGTATCCCCAGACCGCCGCCTGCATCAACATGTCGTACCTCTATGAAGTGAAATCTACGCTGTAGTCCAAGGCGATCGAGTGAGAGAATCCCGGTCGGAGCTGCCTCGTGTTGCGTTACGCACCTTCAGCGGTTGACGCACGGTCGGCGGTATGACAGCGCCCAGAAAGTCCCCCGTGCATCGGCGCTGGCCGGCAGCTAACCTGGTGCGGCGCGCCGGGCAAAGGCGGGTGGAAATTCCGTGCCAGCAGTCCTATGCTGACGACCGCGAGGTATGAGCCGGTTCGAGTACGGTAGCCCGGCGCGCCTTATATGCAGCAGATGAACACGTCCCTAGGCGCCGGTGGGCTGCGCTTGGAACCATCAGGGCGAATGGTCCGGAAAAGGATTGGGGTCTCGCGGCTCAAAGAGTGCGCCATCGTTCCCTCGTCGCCAGGTGTGGCCGGCCTCATCCTGGAACTGAATCCACGGTACGAGCTTGTTGTTGGCATACTCGCCCTGGTAACGGTATGAACCGGAGCCTCCGACGGAATATCCGCCCAAGGGCATCCTAATATGCGTCGCGCCGGGCGGGATCACTCCGATCGCCCTGTCGGGCATCCCTTCTGGACCCTCAGGAGCGTGTGCGATACACGCGTACACACAGCCGTGACTGTTGTTCACCACAACGAGATGCCCTGACCTCTCATCATCCCCCGGGCCGTAAAAGAAGTTGCCGCCGTCGACGGGTGCGTTCATGGCGGCCATCGACCACCGTGGCGGAAGGACCAAGGTTCTCAACGAGGTAGTAGGTGATCCGCTCAGCCTGCGCGCGCCTATCGCTCTCGAGCGCACCACGGCGAGCCTCTGCCGTCCGTCGTCTCTCAAGTAGCAGTGATGCGACGACCGCTCCGAAAGCGAGCATGCCGCCGACTCCTGCGATCCAGTCAGGCACGCTTCCCCAGTCAGATTTCATGTCCTGATTGTGGAGCAAAGTGCAAACAGGAAACTATATCGCGTCCGAGGCGGTCTACTGACGCTCAGCCGCCTGCAATAGAACCGAGCGCGGATCGCGGCAGTTGAGTGCGCGACCTGATGCGGCCGACAGAGGACATCTACGCTATCGGGTCATGACGTCGTTCATTCGAAATGTTTCGTTCGACTGCGCTGACCCCTACGCTTTGGCGCAATTCTGGAGCGAGGTGGTCGGCTACCCCGTCCATCGTGACTGTGTTCCAGGAGACCCGGAGGTCTTCATTGAACCGTCGCAGGGTCCGCGGCTGTTCTTTAAAGCCGTTCTCGAGGGCAAGACTGTGAAAAACCGGATCCACGTCTGCCTTCAGCCGGATGATCGAGACCGCGACGAGGAAGCCGATCGCCTCGTTGCGCTAGGCGCAAAGGTTTTCGACGACCATCGGACGCCTGACGGCGATGGCTGGGTTGTTTTGCTCGATCCAGCAGGAAACGAGTTCTGCTTGACTCGCTCAGCCGCAGAACGGAAGCACTGAAGACGCGACGCGGAGTCTGAGCTCTCGTCTCGGCACGGGCGTGTGTCCGGCGTGCCGAGACAGTGACACGGCGATTCGGCCTGCCCGCCGCGCACGATCGGCGGCTGATGAGTAAAGCTGCAGCGTCAGCTCGTACCTAGACCTCACGAGACGATCGCGCGTGCCGATCTCCGACCGCCGTCCGGGCAAGGGGATTGGTAGAAAGTAACAGCACGCGTGCGTCATTTCAGATTTTTGGCAGCGTGCCATTCCTCGACTTTCCTGCGAAGCATTTCTGTTCCGGGGAGCGGTCGAGGCGGAGCCGGATGCTGATTATAGGGCCCCTTTAGTGGTTCTAGCCCAACGCCAGCAGTCTCAGATGGGCTAACGCCGGACTCGGAAGGTGCGTTGCGCGCGTTATTGGCCATTCCGAACAGTACGCCGAGAAGGGCGCCGACCGCCAAAGTGAAGAAGTCAATGGCGTGATCAGCCCAGTACCTAACACGCTCATTCTCGTAGGTTGCACTGAAAACTCCGGTGCCGAGCCTGTCATGTCTCCACTCAACCGCCTGCGATGCATCGGCCTGAAAGGACGAGGGGTAAGCCGAGTCGAGATGCTGCAAGCTATTCCGAGATATGATTTTTACAATCAACGCTCTTCTTTCACGCTCCAAACCATCGTCTTCTCCAAGAAAGGGAGCGGCAAAAGGGTAGCTTATGATGGGCTGACCGTTGCCAATATTCATTGCAAATGAGCGCTTTCCCCACCCCTCTTGTCGGAACCCAAGGCTCCCTGCAAATCGGATCGAAACGAAGTTAGCGTTAGGGTCTTCACCTTCTTGGGGTGCTCCAGGAACGGCAACGTCATAAATGTTGCCTTGGTAAGGTCTCGCGGCATAGGATCCATCGGTTCGATGAGTCCATGCAGTAATGCTTGGACTAACGGCGGACCCACGGGGTAGCTCAGCAACCACGTGACAAGGTAGCTTACCTTTAGTTACAGCGTAAAACTCGAAAAGTGCGAGATAACGATCATTCTCGAGGTTAATTTGAATGGTGGGAGAGACCCCCATGTGCAGGCTCGACCCGTTTGGGCATCTGAAGCCGAAGTAAGCGCGAGGAATTTCTGATCGTTTAGACGGGAAATCGGCAACCATTACAACGGCGGTTAAAGCGGCCGCAGCTGTCACACTTGCCACTAATACAGCCTTAATTGCGCTCAACAGTATGTGTGTCATAGTAGATCGGCTTTCTATTGGCTCGTTTGCAAGACGCTCAACAATAGCCGAATCCCGGACGCAGTCGAAGTCAGGCGGCTCGCTGGTTCGCTATCCACCCGCCTAGCGTACGACGGAACAAGCTGTACGGATCATTTGCAACAGCTAGCTTGACGGACAAGCCAGGCTAGTCCGACTCCGACGACTATCCGCAATGCGCCCGCCCGGCTTCAAGGATGTGAATGAACGGCACACTCACATCGGCAGATCCGTGCACTCGTCCCTGGATGGCTTCACGATCGTTTGCACGTAGCGTGCGCGGCCTTTAGGCGGGCGGTCGCGCCGCCGGGGCGGTCAAGGTGAACTTGTGGCGCTGGTTCTCACGAACATTGCGGCGAGCAGTACCGGCCAAGTGTTGCTGGAGTTCGCCAACATCTGGTGCCCGAACTTGCGAACAGGCCACCAGCTCGCCGCTCGTCAGCAGAGTGCGAGGCAGCGGCAGGGTTCGGCGGCCGTGTCGCTGCTGCTTTGAAGGCACCACCGGCTGCCTAGACGCCGTCTCGCGCTGTCTTGTGCGAGCGGTAGACCTGGTATTGCTGGCGGATTTCTTGCTCACCGATCGATCGGCGTCCCCGCTGCGCGTCTCGGGCGATGCACGTTTCGACATCGATATCAGTCATGTCCCACACCACCGGTTCAGCGTCGCAGCGTGCCGCCAGCTCACGCACCGCTTCCAGGTAGTGAGGCAAAAGGTAGGGATCGTCGCACACCACATCGATGCCCGATCGCAAGAGCGCCTCGATCGCCGCATTTACCACCAACTGCTCGCGCTTGGCGAAGTCCGAACTGTAGGTTGCAGGTCCACCGGTCAGGGCGTGCGGGTGCAGCATCGCAGCGATCTGGTCGGAGCCCACCCGGGCCCGGCGTTGCGGATCCTGGGCGACCCAGGACATCGCCCGTGTCGTTTTGCCCGCGCCGGGAAGGCCGCGCGTGATGATGAGCGTCCGGCTCATGCAGATTCTCCGACGGTTAGCAAGCGAGGAGAGCTACCCGGCAGGACGTGATTGGTCCTGCCATTGGCGGTCGTGTCCCGGCTTGCCGCGCCGGATGGGATCGCGTGAGCGGCGGGATCGGTCCGTGGAACGCTTGCGGCGATGTGGAGGGGCGGAGTCGTGCATGACGGCTGCAAACCTGACGATGGATTTCCTGGCGGTGCCGCCGGACGCCCCCTGCGGCGACCGTGGCCGTGGCCGGCTATGTGCTTCACGTCGTTGACGCTGACGGGCGCCTGGCGGACGGATCTAGATAGCAGTCTCGAAGAGATGCACCGGAAGGGGGCGCGAGTTCAACGTCTACCCACCAACGAAAAAGGGACTCCAGTGCGCGCCGCCTGAGGGCGGTGAGGGGTATCGGTGCCTGATCTGGACGCTGCTGTAGCTGCAATTGTCGTCGTCGAAGTGTTGATGGCGGCGCAGGTGACGGTTACGACCGCGTGCAGCCCAGCGCCGACCAAGTGTCAGCTCGGCAGGCTGGACATCACGCCGATGTCGGCAGCCGGTGACCGATCCGACGAGCATGCCCGTGCGGTCCCGTGGCGGTGGGGGTCGATGGCTGTAAACCTGGCGCGCGGTGTGCAGACGAGCAGCAGTGGCGCAGTTGCGGCACGGCCGGTTTGTTCAGCTGCTCAGGCCCGATTTCAGCCAAGGCGGGCGAGCGATCCGGTATCTCGGAACGCTCGCCGCGCCTTCTAGGCCGAGCCGACACCGGCTGCCGGCTTATACAGCGAGGCTCACCAGTGCCGTGCTTCTACACCGTCGCAGTCACGGTCGACCGGTCTCGGTCACTGCTGTGTCGGATTCGTTGACTGTCGGGGGTTGGTCGCCGGACGCAGCGGCAAGGTCGGCGAGAACGTCGGTGCTGTTGCGGACGACCCGGATTCCCGCTTGCTGGCGCAGGGCCCGGTGAATCCCGGCGGACATGGCCGAGGTGACCGGGCCCGGCACGACCATGGCCGGTCGGTCATGTACCGCTGCCTCGCGCAGCGATATCAGAGATCCGCTGCGTGAACCGGCTTCGACGACGAGGGTGCCGCTGGTCATCGCGGCCAGCAGTCGTGCCGTTCCGGCCAATAGTTCCCGGCTTGGCGAGGTGCCGGGTGGGTAGGCACTCAGCAGCAGGCCTGTGGCGGCGATGCGCTGCAGCAGCGAGTGGTTGCCATCTGGGTAAAGCCGGTCGATGCCGCAGGGAAGCAGGGCCACTGTTTGTCCGTTGACGGCCAGTGCGCCGCGCAGGGCCGCCGCGTCGATGCCGTAGCCGCCGCTGGCCGCTACGGTCCAGCCGGCGTCGGCGAGTTCACCGGCGAGGCGAGTGGTCACGGTGATGCCGTAGGAGGTGGCGGCCCGGGAGCCGGTGACGGCCACCATCTGCTGCAGCTGCGCGTCGCTTCGCCCCCGCGCCCACAGGCACAGTGCGGCTGCTGGGGCTTGGGTGAAATCGACGTTGATGAGGTCGTCGAGTTGCTGCGGCCACTGTTGGTCTTCAGGGATCAGCACGCGGGCGCCGGCGTGGCGGGTTGCCTGCCGAAGTGCGGTGGCCCGGGTGTGCAGTTTGTCGGCTGTCATGCCGTCCAGGTACATGCTGCGGTCGCGTGCCGACCGGTTGGTTGCGGTCAGCCAGGCTAGTGCGCCGACCGGTCCGCGCTGGATTAGCAGCTCGTGCAGGGCGGCGTGGTGGCCGCAGCCGAGCATGCTCAGCACGGCGCGTGCTTCACGAAGGTCATCAAGTGTGTGGTCGGTCATGGCAATTCTCTCCTATGCGGAAGAAGCCGGAACTGCGGCCGAGTCCGGCCGCAGTTCCGGTAGGAGGTTTAGTCGGCGCCGTCGTCGAGGTCACGGGCTCGACGTTGCTTGCGGAGGCCGGATACCGGCCGCTGCCAGCGACGGCCCGGTCAGATCTGGCCGTCGCGTAGCCCGTCGGTGATGATGTGCGGGGGAACCCCGGCCGCCATGGCGTCGGCCATCAGTTGGGCGAACCGGTAGCCGGGATCGGCCTCAAGGGCCCGGGCGAGGGCGATGCCGGCCAGCGGGCCCCACCCGTCGTACAGGGCGCAGAGGGCAACCAGGCCGGCCGGTGCGGCGCTATAGCGGGGTTCGGCGCGGCGCAGCAGGTCGATCCACATGGCGCGCTGCCAGTCGTCGCCGCTGCAGCGCTGGACCGCGGCGTCGCGCACGGTCAAGACGGTGAGCAGAATGCTCAGGGAGGCGGCCTGGCTGTCGTCGGCTGTCTTACCGGCCCGGTAGAGCTGCTCGACCTCGCTCAGCAGCGTGATACCGGCCTGGTGTGCGCGGCTTTGCTGCGCAGCGGATGACGCTGGGCCCTCGCTGGTGGCAGCGTCGTGCAGTAGCGTCGCGAGAGCCTGCTCAGCGTGCGCTGTGGCAGCGCTCATGTGTTCGCGATCCAGCCCGGTCACCGGGGCCAGCGTGGCGACCAGCGTCTCACGGTCAGGCAGCGCCACCAGTCCGGCCGCGACGGCAGCAGCGGCGGCGGCGCTGGTGCCCGGCTGGTAGTGCACGGCCGGGGTGGTGGCTCGTAGTGCTTGTCCGGCCAGCAGCCAGAAGTGGTCGCCGTTGACGCGGATGGCACCTTCGGCGCGGATGCCCGCGGCTCGCAGCGATTCCCGGACGGCATCGAGGGTGACCCGCACGAGCTGTTCGTAGCCGTAGCCGACGAGAACGACTCGGGTAACGCCAGTGCTGGACAGGCTTGCGGTGGCGGTACGCAGTTCGGCGTGCAGCTCGTCCGCGGAGCTGGCCAGGGTCATCCGGCCGATGGCCGCGATGGTGCTGTCGGCGGTGATGCCGACCAGCACTGCGCTGTTGTTGGGGGTGAAACCGAGCAGGCGGGCGATGAAATCGAGCAGCTCGTCGACCTGGT
Organism: Paractinoplanes pyxinae; assembly: GCF_026626335.1. Taxonomy (GTDB): domain Bacteria; phylum Actinomycetota; class Actinomycetes; order Mycobacteriales; family Micromonosporaceae; genus Actinoplanes; species Actinoplanes pyxinae. The sequence goes on from NZ_JAPNTZ010000018.1 coordinate 28,598, forward strand.
GCACGTCGAAGGAATGGTTGTCGAATGAGGGCATGGTGCTGTCCTTGTCGGGTCGGTGCCCGAGGGACCGGCCGCGACCTGTGCCCGTGGGCACAGGTCGCAGACGACCGGTGCCCTCAGCGGGCAGAAAGTGGAGGTGCCGGGTCAGCGCGGCGCGCTGCTGCGCCACGGTGTCCGGCGCAACGTTGGGATGGTTCGGGTAGCTGTGTTGTGCTATGGCTGAGTGCGCCGCTGCGGCGCTGATCAGCTAGCGGCCTGCACCAGTGGTGGTGCTGCGTTCAGCGGGCATCGTCCGGGTGCGGGTCAGTGCAGCCAGAACAGAAGCAGCAGTGGCGTCTTGTCGATGACCAGTAAGGCCACGATGTGCAGGGAGACCAGGCTGATGACGTGGCCGAGCGGGTGCAGCGCCCACCGGGTGAGGCGGTGGCGAGGTGGTGTGCTGACCGGCCGTGGAGCGTCGGGGCTGTCGTCGGGGTGCATGGGTTGCTCCTTGAATGGTTGGGTGTCCGGGCACGGCAGTTGCCGCGCCCGTGTCGGCTCGTTGCCGTGGTGCCGTTCAGTAGGAGCCGGGGCATTCATGCGCGGGCCCGGTGCGGCGCGGAGCCTGCAGCAGGTGGTCCAGCCGCGCCGCCAGCAACGCGCGGGCCGCCGTCGCCGGGGCGACCCGGTCGTTGCCTGCCGCCGGTGGTCCGGCCGCGTTGGCCGCGTTCGAACGGTGCACGGCGTCGTGCAGCAGCCGTAATTCGTCGACGGAGATCAGCAGGGTCATGAGCTCGTCATCTGGTGGTGCCCAGCCGGCTGCGCCGGTGCGGTCGGGGATCAGGTCGCGGCGCCGCAGCGCGGGCCGGGTGCCGTCGGCGGCGGGTTCGCTGTCGCGATCGCGGTCGTAGGTGAGGATGGCATTGCCGCCGGCCCGTTTGGCGCTGTACATGGCCGCGTCGGCGCGGGCGAGGGTACGGCGGGCGTCAACGCCGGCGGCGACACCGATGCTGGCCCGTGGCTGCAGGTGGTACCCGGCGATGACGGCGGGGCCGGCCAGGGCGGCCCCGAGAGCGGTGGCCAGCGCGTCAGCTGCCATGTGTGGTGCGATCAGGGCGAATTCGTCGCCGCCCTGGCGGACCAGTGTGCCGCCGTCAGGCGCGGCCCGGTGCAGGCGCTGGGCTACGGCAACCAGATATTGGTCGCCTGCGGCGTGGCCAAAGTTGGCGTTGACGGCGTGCAGGCCGTCGACGTCGGCCAGGGCTACCGCGACGGGCGTCGCCTTGGCGGTGGCGTCGGCCAGCAGCCGCTCGGCCACGGCTCTGGTGGGCAGGCCGGTCAGCGGGTCGCGCTGGGCGGCAGCGATCTCGGCGCGTGCCCGGGCGAGGTAGTGGCGGGCGGCCAGGGCATAGCCGGCCAGCGCGCCTCCCGCTGCGGCACAACTGAGTCTGGTGGCCGGGTGCCCGGCGGCCAGGAACGAAGCGACCATGGCGATGACGGCCGCGATGGCGGCGATCGGCACGGATCGGCGGGCGGTGGGTGAACTGAACGGTGGGGACATCAGGGTGCTCCTTCGGCGTGCGAAGGGCGCCGTCAGGGCCAACTGTGCTCCCGCAGGCGCCCCATGGCGCCGTGCTCGTGCCGGCTGGCTGAGCACGGCGGACGGGTGTGCTCAGCGGCTGCCGTTACGGGACGGTCCCGGCACGGTCAGGGGGAACTGGATGTCGGCCAGCGAGCCGTACAGCGGGTTGGCGGCTGGGTGGTCGCCGAACAGTTCGGCGATGACGGTGCGGGCGGCCAGCTGGTAGCCGGGTTCGTCGAGGCGCTCGAGCATGGCGCCGCGCGCCCACTGCTGGTCCCAGCGCCCGGTGCTGGCCACGGCGAACGCCCCGGGCATCAGCAGAGCGCAGCGCAGCAGGACGGCGGCGACCGCGGCGTCGTAGGGTTTGCGGCCGGTGGTGCAGGAGGCGGTCACAGTCAGCACGCCGGGCGCGTCGATGGGGGCGAGCAAGGTGAACGGCTGGCCGTCGAGGTCGCTGGTGGCGTCGCCGTTGAAGGCGATGCCGTGGGCGTTGACGACGGGCCGGCGCAGGCCGTTGGTCCCGGCGATGACCACGCCGGCGGCGCGGACGTGACCGATGATGCTGCGGGTGTCGTGCAGCAGTTGCGGCCAATGGCGCCGGTATTCGGCGGCGCTGGGCAGGCAGGCCCACGAGTGGCGGTACAGCACGAGGTGTGCTCCTTTCCGGATGAGGAACGGGCACGGCCGTCGCGGCCGTGCCCGGAAGGTGCGGGTGGCCGGGCAACGGCCGCAGTGCTGGGGTTATTACCTGGCGGTGAGCGCCGGCTGGTCAGCCGGCGCTGTGCGGTGGCTGGTCGCGCCGAGACCGAGCCGGGAGCCGATGACGGGTCCGAGCCGGACGGCGGCTGCCGCGGCGGGCAGGAATCGCCGTTGCCAGCCGTTGAGGGCGGCTCCAAGGTCGGCGCCGTGGCGCGTGTGCTGGCGCAGGGCCACGGCCAGCCCGGCGGCTTGTTCGATGCCGTTGTTGGCGCCGCGGGCGGTGTGCGGGCGGACCGGGGCGAGGCTGTCGCCGAGCAGGACGGCGTAGCCGTCACCGATCGGCCACACCATCCGGGTGGGCGCGTCGATGTCGAACACGGGGACCGCCATCCGGGTGCGGGTGGCGTGCACCGTGGCGGCGTGCCTGGCGCTCAGATGTGCCGTGGCGTGCTGATCGACGTGGGATCGGGCGGCGGTGCTGATGTGGCGGCCGAAGGCGAACAGGCGCTGCTGGGGTGGTGCGCCGAACTGGGCCGTGTATTGCTCGGCGGTGGCGTCGAGGTAGAAGGTCCAGTCGAGCCCGCCGGGTACCGGGGCGATGTTGAACTGCACGCCGGTGCAGGGCTGCAGGCGCAGGAAGTCGTCCTGGCTGTTCTGCGGCTGGCCGGTGCGGCCGCGGTAGCCGACGTATCCGGCGTAGTGCAGGCGGCGGGCCGGGTCGAGCAGCGCCCGGCCGGTGGAGGCGCGCCCGTCGGCGAACACAATCACATCAGCGGTGGTGCTGGCGCCGCCGGTGAAGTGCAGCACGGGGGTGCCGCCGCGGTGGCTGAGCCGTTCGAGGCGCCGCCCGCGGTGCACGGGCACCCGGGCGGTCAGGGCGTTGTGCAGCAGGCTCCAGGTGGTGCTGCGGCCGGGGTAGAGCCGCTCGATGCGTTGCGGCGCCGCACCACGCTGGTGGCGGATCTCGATGATCTTTTCCGACGGGTAGCGCACGATCTCGTCCTGGCTGATGCCGAGGCCTTCCAAAGTGTCCAGAGCGCTGTGTTCCAGGCTGATCAGGCCACCGCCGAGCGGGGCGCTGGACGGGGTGGCCTCGTAGCAGGTGACGTTGTCGAAGCCTGCGGCGAGCAGCAGCAGGGTGGCTGCGGGGCCGGTCAGGGATCCGCCGATCACGGCGATCCGCGGCTGCGGCGAGAGCAGCGGCGGGCACAACGGCCGGGCAGGCTGGGGTGCGGTCATGGCGGGGTTTCCTTCCGCTGAGGCGAGAAAGCCCCGGGCACGGCCGATCGGCCGTGCCCGGGGATGCGCGGGAGTGCGCGGGTGGCCGGGCAACGGCCGGGTGCGTGCGTAGGTCTAGGACGCGGGCGGACAGCCGGCGTCAGAGCACGAGGTCAGTAGCCGAAGTCGAAGCAGGCGCCGATCAGGCTCGGGTCTGAGCTGGCGGTGACGGTCACGTCATACCAGGCGTCGCCGTCGACGTGCCCGGTGCCGGTGAACGGGAACAGGTGCTTCAACGCCCACTCATACAGTTGCGCTTCACTGCTGTCTGGCGCGGGCGCGGGGACGACGGCGTCGGTGACGCGGGTGTAGATGACGATGTCGCCCTCGTAACGGTTCTCGATCTCCAGCGACACCTGAACGGTCGCCGCAGCACCGTCCGCGGGTGGCTGCGGCTGGGTGGTCGCCGCGTCGTCGTGGCACGGGCAGCTCATAGCGGCCACACCTCCGCCACGGTGTCAGCGGCCACAACGCTCACGGCGCCGGCCGGGCCGATCCGGCGGGCCGTGTGGACGGCGACTGTGTACGCGTCGAGCCAGTCCTCGTGGGTTGTCGCGGTGACCCGCCACCGTGGATCGTCGGGCGTCTGCAGCACGACGCGGTAGGCGCCGGTGTACATCAACAGGTCCACCAGGCTGGACGGGACGTCGGTGTCCAGGCCGTCGGGGCCCGGCGGTCCGACCAGCAGGGCGGGCCCGGCGAGCGTGCCCTGGCCGAGCCGCGGCAGGGCGTGCAGCCACAGCAGTGTGGTGGCGCGCAGGTTGGCCGGCAGGCGGTCGGCGATGGCATGTTCGTCGATGTACATGGTGGCGGACGGCACGGTCCAGGCGAGGGCGTGCGGGTCGCCCCCGACGATCTGCCGGTAGGCCAGCGGGTTTCGCTCGTCGAGCTGGACCAGGTGCAGAGGTGTGCCGATGTGAGGTGCGATAGCCAGGCCGGTGATCACTGGTCGGGTTCCTTCCTGAGCAGGTGCGTGCTAGTGGGATTGGTGCCGCGCGACGCGGCGGGCCTCGCCGTCATCGGCCGGAGCTCGGTGCCGGGCGCTGGCTGAACGGCGCGGCCGGGCCCGGCGCGATCCGCCAGCTTTGCCGCAGCTTCGCCCGCAGATCTCGTTCGCCGTCGTCGATGGCCTGGCCGTACAGCGCCTCGTAGTCGGCGCTGCTGGCGTCGAGTACGTCGGCGGGCAGACCGGCTCGGCGCCACATCCGGGCGTACAGGCCGGCGGCGCTGGCGCGCAGCGGTGCCTGCAGGCTGATCTGTGAGAGCACCAGGCAGCATTCGGCGGCGGTGCCGGGCCGGGTGTCGCCGGCGCGGGCGGCTCGCTCGAGCAGTTCGTGGCAGTGCGCGCGGTACACCGTTTCGGTCCACGGCAGTGGCAGCGCCGGTGCCAGCAGCTGGAAGCTGCGCCAGATGCGCTGGGCGGCTTCGGGGTGGCGGGCTTGCGCGGCGCGGATCTCGTCTTCGGCCCAGCCGATGAGGCGCTGGGTGGCCTCGAACTGGGTGGCGATGTCGGCGATGACGTCCTCGAGGGACATGGGTGTGTCCTCCTGTCGGAGATGGGGGTGGGTGCCGTGCGTTGCGCACGGCACGACCGGCCGCCCCGTCGGCGGGGCGGGCCGGAGCAAAGGGGGTGGATACGTGTCGTGGCGGGGTGTTTCAGCCCAGGCTGAGCGCGACCAGGTGGTCGGTGCGGGTCAGCGTGGCCAGGTAGGCGTTCGCACCGTTGAGGTAGTGCACCTGGTCGCTGAGCCGCTCGGTTGCGGTGGTGCGCCACCGGCCGTCGGCGGTGATCAGCCCGTCGGCGCATACGGCGCTGAGCCAGGCCAGGTTGAGATACGTGCTCCAGCCGGCTTGGAAGGCTTCGAGCGCGCTCAGGGGCAGTGGCCAGTGCTGGGGCATCGCGTTGTAGGCGGCCATGGCCAGGATGCGTGGTTGGGCCGCGTAGTCCGACTCGGCCTGCCGGTACGGGTAGCGCTCAGGTTGGGTGCGGTGCCGGTCGGCGAATGACCACATCGGCCGGGCCACGGGGGTGCCTTCGACGATGTGGTGCCACCACCGCCATTGGGCGCCGGCGGCGGCGACCGCGCTCTGGCGCATCGCGTCGAGGTCGAGCCGGGCCAGGGGTCCGTCGCTGACTCGCGCGGCGGCGTGTTTGCCGTGCAGGACGCCGCGGCGGCGCAGGAAGTAGGGGCGGGGCTGGGCCGGGCTCAGGCGGTGCCGGCGGGCTGCGGCGACGGCTGCGGCGAGCACGTCGGTGTCTGCCGTTTCGGGGTTGAGCGCGACCACGATGGTGGGTCCGGGCGGGGCGGTCGGGGTGGGTGCCGGGCTGGCGGTGCGGAACAGGGACATGGCGGATCTCCTTTCGGGCATGGCGATGGGCCCGCTGCGCGGGTGCGCGGTGCGGGCGGTGTCGAGCAGCAGGAGTAAGGCGGGTGGCGCTGGGCGAGCTACCGGCGTGTGCCGGGCTTGACCGGCGGGCAGGCAGTGATGGCCATGGGCGGCCGGTGTTCGCCGTGACGGCGCAAGTGGTGCTGCCCGGTGAGCCGGGACGCGCTCGACGCCGTGACCGGTGCAGACGGCATCAGAGCCGTGGGGGCGTTGTGCGAACGGCGGGAGGTGCCGTGGCCGACCGGCCGGGTTGGCGGGTGGGCGAGACGGTGTCCTGCCGTGGCGGTGAACGCCGGAGGTGGTGCGGTGCTGCTGAAGTGGGTTTCTCGGAGAGAAGATTTCACTGTAGGGCCTGCACCCAACGGGCCGCCGTCGCGCGGGCAACCCGTTGGGTGCGGGGGCACAGCGGCCCTGCCGTGCCGGGTGACGGCGCGGTCAGGCGCGCTGGTCCGGGGTGCCGCGCAGCAGGTACAGCGGGTCTTCCTCGGCGGCGGGCGGGCCCGGGTGATACGCCAGGCCGCCGGGTCCGGTGGGGCCGGGCAGCGCGGCCAGCGGCAGCCGGTGCGTGTCCCCGGGCATCCTCCACACAGGCCCGGCGGGCCCGCCATGGGTGGCGGCGTAGTCACGCGCGGCGGTTGCCACGGTGACGCCGTGCCCGCCGGTGTGGCGCTCGAGGTGCTGGTGCAGGTGGGTTTCGACGGTGATGCTCGGCAGCCAGAACAGCACCGGCCAGCTGAGTCCTTTGTCGCCCAAGGTGCGGTAGCCGGCCAGTTTGGCTGCGCGCACCGGGTGGCTTTCGGTGCCGGTGTCGTGTTCGAGGAAGAACGCGGCCTGCCGGGCGCCGTCGCGCCACACGCCGTGCGCGTCCGGCCGGGTGTTGTGGTTGATGGTGGCGAAGGTGCGCGCCGCCGACCACCAGCGGGTCAGCCGGGTGTGCGGGTGGGCGCGGCTGTGGGCGAGCAGGTCGACGAAGAACTGGTTGACGCCGTCGGCGTGCGCCAGGTGCCCAGTGCTGGTGGCCTGGGCGGGGCTGGTGTCGCGGGCCTGGCGCCACATCCGGGCGCTGGGTGCTGGCCGGCCGTGGTGCAGGGCGACGTAGCGGGCTGAGAGCCGGCCGGGGATCCAATGCACCGGCAGCCTGCCGCGGGCCGGGTGCACCGGCATGAACCAGTCGATGAAGCCGATGCGGCGCAGCACGTCGAGCCGGTTGCGGCAGGTGCGGGCGGAGGTGAACAGGATCGCGGTGATCTGCTCGGTGGTCAGGAACCGGTGCTCGTCGAGCAGGTGCGCGATGACGTAGTCGCGGGGTTCCAGGCGCCACGAGATGCCCAGCAGGTCGTCGGCCGCGGCCCGCGCCGGGCGGGCTGCGGTCCGGCGGCGCCGGTCTGGCGCCCCTTGGGGGGAAACGTCCCCGGCAGGGATGTTTCGGGGTGCGCGCGCCGCACCAGGGGCGGCCTGTTGCCGCAGGCCGGCGGGGGTCGAGGCCTGGCCGCCGGGGCTGGGCTGCTCCCCCGGGGTGGCGCCCGGCGGCGGGCCTGGCGGGCTACTCACCGGCTGGCCCGCCTGCCGTGCGGGTGCGCCGGGCGAGCTGCGCGATCGCGGTGGGCGCCGCCGGGGTGGTGCGGGCCACCGCCTGGCGCAGCTGCCGGGTGCGCCCGAGCACCGGCGCCGGGGCGCTGGTGCGCAGGGTGAATGCGGCGGTTTCCCGGTTGGCCACGACCAGCCGGGTGGCGGCTGTGTAGGCGTCCAGGTGCGACAGGTCGTGCTCGTCGAGTTCGGGCAGGGTGTGCCGGGCCAGCTGGTGGGCGTCCTCGGGTGAGCAGTTGAAGAAAATTTTGTTGCGGGCGTTGGCCGACAGCGCCAGTTGGGTGTCGCGCGGAAGTTGGGTCAGGTTCTGGTGGGCCAGGGTGAGACTGAGGTGATAGCCGCGGGCTTCGGCGAGCATGTCGCTGACCGAGCCGGCCAGGTTGAGCACATTGTGCGCCTCGTCGATGTAGACCGACGCGTCACGGCGGCGGGCCTCGGGCAGACGGGCGCGGGCGGTGGCGGCCTGCCAGACGGAGGCGAACAGCAAGCTACCCAGCAGTTTGGCGGTGTCCTCGCCGAGCACGCCTTTGGGCAGCCGGGCGATGAGGATGCCGCCGTCGAGCACGTCGCGCATGTCGAAGCTCGAGGTGGCCGCGCCGAGGGTGGCCCGGACGAAGTCGCGCAGCAAAAACGCCCGCAGCCGGGCCAGGACGGGACCGATGACCTGAGCGCGCAGCGGCGGCGCCATGGTTTCGTACCACTCCCAGAAACCCTTGAGCCCTTCCGGGTCGTCCAGCCCGGCGGTGAACGAGGCCCGGAACTGCCGGTCGTTGAGCAGCGGCGGGATCAACATGAGGGTGGGGTTGGCGTGGCGCATCAGGGTCAGGCAGGCCACCCGCAGCACGTCGTCGATGCGCGGTCCCCAATGCCGCTGAAAAATGCGGCTGAAGATGCTGACGATGTTGTCGACGACCAGATCGTCGTCGTCACCGAGCAGCGGGTTGAGGGTGGCCCCGCCGTCCTGGTCGGGGTCGATGAGCACCAGCCGGTCGGCGACGCTGACGGGAAGGCGCTCGAGCACGTCGACGGCCAGGTCGCCTTTGGGGTCGATGACGATCACGCCGCGGTGGGCGCGGATGTCGTCGAGGATCAGGTGGGTCATCAGGGTGGACTTGCCGCTGCCGGTGGCGCCGAGCACGTGCAGGTGCTCGCGGCTGTCGGCGACGCGCAGGGCGACGGCGTGCCCGCCGGCCTGGGCCCGGCCCAGCACCTTGGTGCTGCGCCCGCCGGTGGCCACGGTGGTTGGGGCGGGGGCGCTCTTGGCGCGGGCCCGGTCCAGCCCGGCGACGGCCACGTCGGTGGGCAGGGCGGCGATCGTGGCCAGTTCGGCCGCCGACAGCAGGAACCCGCGGGTGAAGCGGCGGGCGGCCAGGACCTCGGCGGGGCGGGCCAGGCGGCGCTGCCGCAGCCGGTTGCGTCCGGTGTAGAGGCCGTAGGCGCTGGTGAAGCTGCGGGCCAGCAAAGCCAGCCGCGAGTCGATGACCTGCGGGTCGGTGTCGGCGCGGGGGGTGGCTGCCACGGCGTAGCGGATGGCGGTTTCCCACTGCGCGGTGACGGCTTTGTCCGCGGCGGCGCGGGCGTCGCGGTCGCGGACCGGGTCGGGTGCGGCGCTGCTGCGGGCGGCCGGGCGGGCCGGGGTGAGCACGCTGTCGAGCAGGTTGAGCCCGGCGCGCAGCCACGTTTCCGGCTCGGACCATCCGCGCGGCTGAGTGCCGGTGCGCAGTGCGGTGGCGGCGCGGCGCAGCGCGGTGGCGCGGCGGGGGTGGGCGGGCCGGGCCAGGATCTGGGCGCAGGCGTGTTCACCGGGCGCGAGCAGGCTGCCGGCTTCGATCAGGGCGCGCAGCGGGTCGGTGGGTTGGTCGGTGCGCAGCGGGTACTGCGCGGGCAGCGCCGGGGCGAGGACACCGCCGCGCGCGGGCACACCGTCGCCGGCCGGCAGCGGGCTGGTGGCGTCGGTGACGGTGACGCTGGCGCCGGGCCAGGCGGCGCGCACGGCGGCGGCGACCGGGGCCGGGGCCAGCGGTCCGGGCAGCCACACGCAGATGTTCAGCTGCCGGCCGGTCCAGCGGTACTCCAGCGTGACGTGGGCGCCGGGCTGCCAGCGGGTACGAGCTGGTGGCAGCAGCGCGGCCAGCTGCGCCCACCAGGCGGTGACCCCGGCCGGGTCGACCAGCGCGGGTGGGGTGATGATCAGGTCGTGGGCGCCATGCTCGAGCCGCCGCTGGGCGCGGCGGCGGGCCGCCCGAGCCAGCGCGGCGGCGCCGGCCAGCAGGGCGGCGGCGACCAAGACCAGCCACGGCCGGCCGGCCGGCCAGGCCAGCACGTCAGCCAGAGGGCCGGGCAGGTGCGGCTGGTCGAAGGTGGGTGGTGGTGCGGTCGGCCAGGACGGCGCCGGGGTGGCGCCCGGCAGCGCGGTCACGCGTCGGCCTCGTCGGCCAGGTCAGCCAGTCCGGCGCACAGCTGGTGCTCGCTGGTCGAGGCCACGGCCTGGAACGCCACCCGGTGGGTGCCGGCGACCAGCAGCGCCTCGCCGCGCCCGGCGGTCAGCAGCATGCGCGCTTCGCCGGCGGTCAGCGCGAACGTGTCGGCGATCAGGTCGATGGCCTGCGGGGCCTGGCGCATCAGGATCTGGGTGGCGGCGTTGGCCACGACGGCCTGGCCCAGCTCGGAGCCGAGCAGGTCAGCGGCGTCCTGGGTGATCACGGTCAGCCCGGCGCGGCGTTTGCGGGCGGCCTTGCTCAGCCGGTACAGGAACCGGGCGCCTTCGCCGTCGCGCAGCAGCGTCCACGCCTCGTCGACCACGACCAGGCGCCGCGGGCCGCGGCCGATCTCCCCGGCGTCGACGTCGCGCCAGATCGCGTCCAGCGAAAGCAGCATGCCGGCGCTGCGCAGCTCCTCGGCCAGCTGCCGGGTCGACCAGGCGACCAGGTGCCCGCGCGGGTGCACGGTGGTGGGCCCGTCGAACAGGGCGCTAAACGAGCCGTCGACCCACGGGGAGAGCCGCGCGGCCAGATCTTTCGCGTCGCTGGTGCCGGCGGCCAGGGTGGCGGCCAGGTCGCGCAGCAGCGGCGCCGGGCGGTCCCAGGTGCCCGGGTCGTTGGTGATGCCGGCGGCGGCGTAGGTGGCGGCGATCGCCTGATCCAGCCCGGCCCGGGCGGCCGGTGGCGGCTGTTCGCCGAGCAGCACCGCGATCAGGGTGTGCAGGAACAGGGCGCGGCGGGTCAGCCCATCGGGGCGGCGCTCGCCCGGCGGCAGGTCGAGCGGGTTGAGCCGCACACCGGCCGCGCCCAGGGTCACCGTGGTGCCGCCGACCGCGGCGGCCAGGCGCAGGTACTCGTCCTCCGGGTCGATGACCGCGACCTGCACGCCGTCGTACAGCCAGCGCAGCAGTTCCAGTTTGATCAGGTACGACTTGCCGGCTCCGGAGCGGGCCAGCACGACACTGTTGTGGTTGTCGCAGGACCAGCGGTCCCACCAGACGACGCCGCTGCTGGCGGTGTTCAGCCCGTAGAGCACCCCGCCGGCCGGGGCGCCGTCGCCGGGCAGCGGAGCGGGCAGGTCGGCCGCGGCCAGCGGGAAACCGGCGGCCAGCGCGTCGGTGTCGAAGATCCGCCGCATCTGCAGCCTGTCGGCGCCCAGCGGCAGGGTGGAGGTCCAGGCGGCCAGCTGGCGCCAGGTGGCCGGCTGGGTGTCCAGCAGCACGGAGGCGGCCAGGGCGCGCACGTCGGCGACGGCTTCCTCCAGTTCCTCGGGGCTGGCCGCGTGGACGCACAGGTAGTGCCCGGCGCGGAAGAGCCGGGCGGCGCCGCGGGCGACCCGTTCGGCCAGATCGGTGGCGTCCTCGGCGGCGGCGTCGATGAGCGGGTCGTCGAGCCGGCCGTGGTCGGCGTGCAGGCGCCGGGTCGATTCGAAGCGGGCGCGCTGGCGGCGTAGCCGGGTGGCGGCTGTCGCAGCCGGCACGGGTTCGATGTGCTCGACCACGTCCAACCGGCCCGGCCAGGACAGCAACGCGTCCAGCCAGGCCAGCCCCACCTCGGGCGGGTAGCCGGTGATGGCCAGGGTGGCGGTGCAGCCGTCACCGACGGCCAGATACCGGGGGTGGTGCTCGATGGTGCCCGGGCCGAGGGCGGCGGCCAGGACGGCCTGGTCGTCGCCGGTGCGCTGCGGGCCGCGGTGGCTGCCCGCTGTCATGCCGCACCGCCGGGCTCGGTCAGGGCGGGGCCGGTAATGGTGTCCTGGGGGCGGCTGCGCGGCCACGACGCGCCGCCCAGCGGGTAGGGGTCGACGGCGGCGCTGAGCACGGCGGCGGTGGTGCCTGCGTCCAGCACCCGGGTGGCGGCGCCGAGCGCGGCCAGGGCGGCCGCGGTCTGCTCGGCGCTGCGGCGGGCCTGCCGGGCCGCGCCGGCACCGGTGGCGGTGCAGGCGATGGTGACGGTGCGCCACAGCGGGTCGCGGGCGGCGGCGAGTTCGGTCAGGAAGGCGGCGTGTTCGCTCGCGGCGGCGCTCAGCGCCGGATGCGGCAGGCCGGGTGCTGTGTCGGCGAGGCGCTGCGCGTGGCTGTCCAGTTCGACCCGGCGTGCCGAGACCACGATCTGCACGGGCCCGGTCAGCGCGTTGAGCCAGCGGGCGTACCCGGCGACCAGCGCGGCTTGTTCGGCGCCGGTGCGCAGCGCCACGTTGACGGTGGTGGTGGCGACCAGGGCGGTGGCGCGGTCACCGACGTCGATGACGCCGTCGTCGCCGATGGCGTGCGCGGGCAGCCGCAGCACCACCGGTGGCGGCACCGGCGCGGCCGCGGGCGCCCACGGCGGGGCGGCCGCCACCTGCTGCGGTGCGGCCGCCAGCCGGCGCGGGCGGGCCCGGTAGCGCAGCGCGGCCAGCAGCCAGGCGTCCAGGCTCAGCCCGTCGCGGCGGCCGAGCACGATCGCCGCGATCATCGCGGCTGGCGGCACCATCAGCACGGCGAGCACCGGCAGGGGCAGCAGCGGCCCGGCCGCTTTGACGATCAGCCAGCCGGCGGCGGCAGCGACGGCCAGGATGGCCACCTGGCGGGCGGTCAGGTTGGCCACGATGCGGTCGGGGGCTTCGATGTCGGCGGGTACCCGGGCACGTACGTCGAAATCAGTGTCCACAGCGGACTCCAAGGCAAGAGGAAGTAACGGGTGAGGTCGGGACGGCGCCAGGCCAAGGCCTGCTGGTGTGCGCGCCGCGGTGGCGCGGCGCCGCGGTGGCGGAAGCGGTCAGGGCGAGCTGCGCCGGCGTGGCGGGCTGGCCGCCATTCGCGGTGGGCTGGCGGCGGTCCGCGGCGGGCTGGGCGCCATCCGCGGTGGGGTGGCGGCGATCCGTGGCGGGCTGGCCGCCATCCGCGGCGGGCCGGACGGACGGCGACGGCTGCGCGTGTAGAGGTCGACGCCGGCGGCAAGGTCTTCGGCGGTGTAGGGCGGCACCGGACGACCGGTGGGCCAGGCGATAGCGACCCGGCCCGGCCCGGCTCCGCGCGGGGCGGGCAGCCGGGCACCGGCCGGTCGGGGCCGGCTGGTGCCGGCGTGCACCGGGCGCGGCAGCCGCACCGCCGGCCCGCCGGGCACCGTTACGGCGCCGGCGCTGCGCCGGGCCTGGCCGCCGGTGCGCCCGGCGGCACGCCGGGCCGGGCGCGTCAGGCGCAGCCGTCCGGTCGCCTGCTGCACCAGCAGCGAGCGCAGGACCAGCGCGCTGCGGGAACTGCCGCCGCCGCGCAGCACGTAGCGGCGCATGAGGGCGGGGATGCGCACCACCACCCACAGCAGGCAGACCACGATGAGCAGGTTGAGCGTGCCGCTCGGGTCGCGGGGCAGGCCCAGCACGGGCAGGTTGGCCTGCGGGTCGAGGAACACCACCAGTGCGGTGTGCAGCGCGAACCCTTGCAGGACCACCGTGGCCAGGGTGGCCGCCAGCGCCCGCCACCACAGCCGGGCGATGGCGTCGCTGAACGGGGTGGCGTGGCAGGCCAGCGCCAGCGGCGCCACCGCGGCCAGGAACACCAGCAGGGCGATACGCATCAGCCAGACCAGCAGCAGCGCCGCGGTCAGCACCCCGACGAGCACGCCGATGATCGCGGCCAGCAGAGCGTCGGGCACGCTGGTCAGCGCTTGCGTGGTGACGGCCTGCAGGCGCTGCAGGGAGTCGGGGCCGGCGAGCGTGTCACCGGTGAGCGCCTCGGTCACCGCGTTGGTCAGCTGGATGGCCTGCGAGCAGATCGGGCCGGCGAAGTTGGCGGCCAGCCAGCCGATCACCAGTCGCGGCCCGAGTTCGGCCAGCCCGTAGCGGGTCTGCACGGTTTCGCGCAGCATCACCGTGATCCCTGCGCTCAGCACGGCCAGCACGAAGGTGACGTTGACAACGGCCAGGCAGGTGGCGCTGACCTGCGCCACCTGCGGCAGGCCTGTGACGTCAGGGGTAAGGAACACGGTGTCCGACAGCAGCGCCCACAGCCCGGTGATCACGCGCAGCACCGCCGCGGCGATCCAGCCGACCATCGCGTCGAAGGCCCTTTCGGCCATCCAGTCGATCTGCCAGCCGGACATGATCAGCGCACCAGGATGCTGTTGAGGATGGTCAGGATCACCGGGGCCAGCAGAGCCAGGGCGTAGCCGATCGCGGCGGACTTGAAAGCGGTTTTAGCCCGTTCGATCTCCGACGGGTCACCGCCGGCCATCAGATAGCGGAAGCCGCCCAGGCACAGAAACAGCGTGGCGACGCCGCCGATGATGCTCATCACCCAGTAGCGCAGGTTGTTGATCACGGTGGCCAGGTCGTTGACGGCAGGAGGCGGGCCAGGAGCGGCCGCCCACACCGGAACAGCCGTCAGGAGCAGGATCAGGGCGGCCGGTGCCAGCAGGGCAGCCAGCCGCGGCAGGGCGCGGCGCATGGGCGGTCACACCTTTCGGCCCCCGGCGATGCCGGGGACGACGGGAAGTAGGCGGTCGCCACCGCCGGCCGCACCCGGCCCCGCACAGCGCTCGCAAAACCTCAGCGCCGCAACCGCGTCCGGGTGTGCCCGGCGGTGGCGCGATAGCCCGCCGGCCGGTCTGAGCCGGGATTGCAGCGGCCTATCGCTACTCACCCACCGCGCCGGTGGGGTGGCCAACCCGGCGGCCGGCGCCCGGCGCGCACCCCACCGTTGGCCCACCCGTGGCGCTTACCGCACGCTTACAGCCGTTGGCCGGCTACGCAGCGCCCGCACGGTCATCCGGCAGCACCGCGCCGAGCCCGGCAGGCACCAGCGGTATTCCGTCGAGTTCCCCGGCTCTGATGGCCTGCGCCAGGCGCTGTTCGGCCTTGCGCCGCCATGCCGCGGCCACCGCGACGCCGACGCCCAACCGGTCGGCCAGCATCGCCAAGCTGACGTTCTCGAGGCGGGTCTCAGCAATCAACAGCGCTTCGTCGACGGTGATAATCGCCGCGGCGACCGCCCGGGCCAGCACCCAGTCCGGGTGGTCCCATGGCTGGCGTGGCGGCACCGACCACGTGCCGGACACCCGCACCACGTCGGTGTCGCGTTCCTGATCGCGGGCCCGGCGCGCCGCCCGGGCACCCGCGTCGATGAGCTTGCCGGCGAGGCGCGACTCGCGGACGTCGATGGTGCGCAGCCGGTCGACGAACCCGGTCAGCAGCTCGCTGTCCAGATCGCTGCAGTCGCCGTGCCAGCCGCGGGCAAGCCGGCCCGCGGCACGGCGCAGCCCCGGCAGGGCCAGACCGACCGTGGCCACCACCCAGGCCGGATCTGTGCGGCGCGCGATGAGTTCGCGCCACACCTGGTCGCGCACCGCCCGGGGCGTGCCGTCGGCCAGCAGGAGTTTCTTCAGTTCGCGCAGCGGCAGAAGCCGGTCGGGGAGCCCGTCGACCAGGCGGCCGTCGAAGCTGAGCGGCGAAGGCGGGCAGGTCAGCAGGTCGAATGCGCGCTGCGCGGCGTCCAGCGCTGTGGCCGGCCACGTCCGGGCCGCTGCCATGCGCTGAAGGTCGGCAGCCGGTGGCGTTGCGGTCCGGCGGGTCGAGGTGGTGGTCATGGCGGGCTCCTGAAGAACGGGCGCGAGGCGGCGGTACCGCCGGGCGGTGCGCGAGATGCCGTCCATGAGCGCACCTGGACCCCACCGGTGGGCCAACGGTTGACGTGGCGGCGGCCGCGAGCCCGGTGCGGATAGGCCAACCGGTCATGCGGTGCGGGCACGGCCGCCCGTACCGCTCCCGCCAACTGCGGCCAGCCAGCCGCACCGTCTGCCCGGTGACGGTCACCGGTGCGCCCGTCACCGTGACCGGCCGGGCCCGCGAGCACCGGCCGGTGACCGTTGCACCGGTGCGCCCGCAACTGCCGCTCGCGGCCCGGTCGGCGTCCGGCGTCCCCGGCTGGCCGGCTCGCGACGGCACCGGGTCCGCACCGGCATGGCCGGCCTGCGCACCGGGCTAGCCAGCCCCGCGCGCAGGAGAGCGCCGCCACGGGAAGGATGGCCGGGCGGCTACCGGGAGACGACATGCTGCCTGGCGTGCCCGGATGATCGGTGCGGCGCATCGGGCCCGAACCGGTTGACCTCGTCACCTGGCAGCCGAGCCGGCCAACCCTGTCGTGTGCACGCCCGGTTGGCCAACGAGAGTGCCCGGTTGGCCAACGCGTTGGTTGGCGGTAGTGGCGCCACGAGCGACCGGTTGGCCAACTACCGGCCGGGCCCGGTACCGGTTGGCCCGGTTGACCGCTCCAGCAGGCGGTGACGGCTACCGGGGCGGGTCCGGTACAGCCGTGGGTGGGCGTGAATATCTTCGAACCGGTACCCGAATCGCAGCCTCCGGCGGCTGCGCCACCCCACGCACGAACAGCCGGCTCCGGTGAGCACCCGGTACCGGCAGCGGCTGACGCCGGCTCGCCTCGCACCGGCAGTGGCGCGGCGCGCGCCGGTGCCGCACCGGTCGCCGTCACGCCGTGGCGGATCACCGATCTGCCGAGCCGGCACCGTCCGGCGCCGGCCGGTGCGCTGAGTGCGCGCACCGCCGCCCGCCTGATCGGCGCCTACAGCCGGGCGGGCGACATCATCGTGTCGGTCGGCGACGACCCGGCACTCGCGGGCGCCGCCGGGGCGGGCGGGCACCGCTACCACGGGCCAGCCGCCGTGCCGGAGTTGTGCGGGCTGCGCCTGGACGGCGCCGTCACGCTGATCGTGCTGCCCTGGCCGCAAGCCGCCGAGACCGAGCACGATCCGCAGGCTCCGTTCCGCTGCTGCCGGCGGCTGCTGAAAACGAACGGCAGCACCGTGGTGGTCTTCCGGCCGGGCCCGGACCTCGACAAGGGAACCGATCACCACGGCAGCGTGGTCACCGCCGCCTGGCAGGCGGGTCTTGCCTGCTCGCAGTCCATCGTCGCGGTCGGGTCCCGGCATCGCCGCCGCCGGCCCGGTGCGCCATCGAGCGCTGCGGCGCCTGCGACGGCGCTGCCGGTCGTGCAGTTCGAGCTCCTGGTCTTCACGCTGGCGCAGGACCGCCATGGCTGACGCCCGCCGCTCCCCCGCCCGCGCCGGCGGCGGGACAGGCCACACCGACGCGCCGTGCCCGCCCGCGCTGCCCCCACTGGTGATCCACCTGCGCCGTCAGGCCGCAGCCGGTCCTCGCCGCTACGTGGCAGGATCCGCCGGTCACCCCGACCGGATGCCTCCCGGCCTGGCCGCTGCCCTGCTGCACGAGTACACGCAGCCCGGGAACCTGGTGCTCGACCCGCTCGCCGGTACCGGCACGACGCTGGCCGAAGCTGCCCGAGCCGGCCGCAACGCCATCGGCGTCGAATACGAGACCGGCTGGGTGGCGCTGGCCCGCGCCAACCTCGCCCTGGCCCGTCAGCAGGGAGCCGGCGGGCACGCCCGGATCCTGTGCCGTGACGCCACCCGTCTGCCCAGCGGTATACCGCACTGTCTGCGGGGAACTACCAGTCTGGTGCTGACCGCGCCCCCGGCGGCCCGCACCATGCCCGGCCACCCATCCGGCTGCGGCACCACGCCGTCCGGCCGGACGACGTCACGAGGCCGCGGTGGTCGTGCCGGCCGCGTCGCAGTGTTCTCCGGGCTCACTTCTGTGCTGGCAGGCTGCCGTGCGCTGCTCGCTCCTGCCGGCCAGGTCATCGTCGTGGCCCGTGCTCGCCCGAGCGGCGGCGCTCATGCCGGCAGCCTCGGACAGGTCCTGCAGGCAGGCCTGTCGGCAGGTCTTCACCTGACGGCGGTACGGCACGCTGTCCAGGCCAGTCACCTGGGCGAGACTTGCGGATATAGTCAGAGCTGCCGGTGTCCCGCGACGGGGGTCGTCCGCTATGCCGTCGCCGTGTTCAGCCAGGCTTGCTGACCGCAGCCGAACGCCTGGCGACGCTGACCAGCGGCGCACTCTGGCCGATCAGCGAGAGGCCGACCAACAATCCGCAGCCGTCACCTACGAGGAACTGCGCGACCAGCTCGCCGCTGGAGACGACACGGTGACCGCACTCGACCTCGCCACCGCGCACTTCCAGGTCGAGCGGACCACCCTGCTGGTGCCGCCCGCCAAGGCAGCCATCAAGCGCGCCGAGAAGGCGGTCGAGGCGCACGAAGCTCAGACCTCGCCGACGCTGGCGCAATGGCTCCACAAGGTCATCGAGAAGAACCCGTTCGCCTTCGGCCTTCAAGGCATGCCGATCACCGTCGTGCCGACCGTGCCTCAAGACGCCGAGGGGCCGGCTGTGTTCCTAACGCAGACGAAGCCCACGAGCACGGATCTCGGTACCGGCATGATGAGCGGCACTGTCTGGGTTCACGTCGTGCTGCCCGAGCACGCCACCTGGGAATACATTGCGTTCTCCACGGGTGCGAAGCGTCTGATCAGCGACGCTGGCCTCGCCAGGTACGCGGAGGTCATCGCGCGGCAACAGCTCACTTCACCCAAGCTGACGATCGAGCTCGTCGACGTCGAGCCGGAACTTCCCGTTCTGCCGATCGAGGCGCCGGAGCACGCGGCTCAAGGATTTCGGCGTCATGGTCTTCCAATCGGTCGTCGCCGCTGGAGACCAGATTAAGACGGGGGAGGGCACGTATCTCTACGAGATGACCTCGTCCTCCATCAGCGGATCGTTGCAGGCGTTCGACCTGGTCGATGTCGCTACCGACTCTGACGTCCTCCGCCGCCGAGTGTCGATCACTCTCGACGTGCAGGGCCGACACGACGAGGTGACCCTGCGGAGGCGGATCGACCGAGCTTTCACCGAGGTGCTGCCGAGCAAGATCGCGCCGTGGCTCGGCCGAATCGAGAGTGGCCCGGCAGTCAAGTGGGTGTGGGATGAGGAGAAGCGGCGCAACGAGGTGGGCCGCCCGATCCGCTCGAAGTGCACGCTCCGAGCCGAATTGTAATGGTCAGCCGAGTCAACGGCTGAGGTAGTCCAGACGGAGGGACGGCTGCATTGCGCAGCCGTCCCCTTCGTCTTAGCCCTTCTTCTTGCCCAGGAGGGAAAAGGGCTGGCACGGAGGACCGTGCGTCATAACGTCCACTAGAGTCTTCCGGCAGTGGGGCTCAGCGTGATCGCGCTGTAGCCCGGTCTCGACGGCCTGAGCCGTTCTTTCGCGGGTGAGGCACGGTTTGGGCCTCATCGCGTCCCTCTATTCGTTCGAGGGCTTGGTTCGCATGCGGTCGCTGGTTGTTGTTGCGATCCGCGCGGTTCCGGCTGCTCTGCCGGATAGCCGGCCAGAGGTAGGCCAGCACCAGGCCGACCACTACTGCCTGGCTGGCCAGGATGCACCAGAGTGGGTATCCCATCACCCACAGAGATGCTGGTGGTGCCGCGATCGCAGTGCCGATCGCGAGGACTACGGAGGCCGTCCCTTGGCTCTCCCTTTCGCCCATGTGGTCAGTCCCTTCTTTGGGCTTCGGTGACAAAGGACGCAGCTCGGTCGCTACGTGTGATGGATGCCTGCTCGCTCCTGCTGGAGCGCAAAGCCCCCGCTGCCGGAGAAGAGGTCGACCATCTCCCTTGTCACATCGCTAGTTTACCTGCGACTAGCCCAACTAAGAGAGCTGCCGAGCGGCGATCTGCGCCGAACCGGTCGAAGTGAGTCGCGAAGACATTGAGGCACGTCGGGCCTTGCGGCTTCTACGGATGCCGTATCGTAGAAACGACGCAATACGAACGGCATATCGCCTGGTCATGCCTTGACGCGGCGGCAATCCGCCCGCGACTGGTCGTGTTTTTGACACTTACTGGACATCGACTTTCTAACAGTGGCATGTCCCGGAGAGCGCGTTTATCGAGTGGGTAAAGCCTCTTGACCTGCGAAAACTCTCCCAGAACGACCCTAGAACTGTGGCAAGTTTCGGGGTGCTATCACGCGGCGGTCGGCTTGTTGATCGTCAGGGGGTCATACCCCCAGGTGTGCGATCGCTGAGGCCGGCCCTGGCAGGACGCTCTGATATGGATCCCTTGCGCGTGGTTACGTACGCTACAACCGTGTCGATAGAGAAGAGTGTCACTGCGACGGCGCGGTTTCGTACTGTCCGGCTCCTGGTGGATGATCTTCGCGAATTCGAGCGTGCACTGGCTGCTGATGAGGTGAGTTGGCGGTTCGGCACGCGTGAACACCTGGGTACGTGGTCATGGAAAAATGTCTACACCCGTTCAGATTCCCTCGATGAGCTATGTGCTGCCGCGCCGAAGGGTGCGGTCTATCAATTCGAGGTTCAGGCGCAGTCTGGTGAGCAATCTTTCACGCTTCTACTAGTGGGTGATGATCCTAGGTTCGTGACTTTGTCGTATGAAGGACCGGGTGAACAGCCGTCGGAAACCTTCCAAAACGCAGTGGTGCCACTATCCAAGGCCGAGAAGCGAGGCCGGAAGTGGCATTACATCGCTGCTGTAATAGGTCCAACGATTGCTTTTACCGTTCCGCTAATCCTCTTGGAGGAGATTGGAAACGTCGGCTGGTTAAAAGAGCAAGTGGGTCCTCGTGGTGACCTGGCTAAAGCCACGGTGTGGTCTTTAACTTCGTTCTTTATACTTGCTTTGACGACGTTGATGTTTTGGTCATGGGCAAGGTTGAGTAGCGTTACCTTGCGGCCGATCATCGACACATCTTCAATATATGAGCGGGTAGTCGAACAGATGAAAAGCGTAGGAAGGTGGGCTTACTCGGTACCAAAAGCCGATTACATGTACAAACTCATAATGCTTTGGTCTACCGTGGTTGCAGCCTTATGCGGTTTTGGTGCATTCGTGATTGCATTTTTCAAATGATTGTTGGTGCGTGCTACGCTTCCGTCGTTTCGCCACGCAGTGCAGCTTCGGCGACCTCGCCAAGCTCAGCTTGCTCCTCGGGAGACATTGCTTGGTACTTCGACCAGAAGTCGCCGAACGCTGCCGACACCTCTTCGCCGTATGCGTCGCTGATCGCCGCCTGGCGAAGAGAGCCACCGTCAAGAACGCCCTGTGCCATCTCGCGCATCAGCGGACTTCCGTCCTTGGCGAGGTCGCGGAGCATCGTCTCGACCTGTCTGGCTAGGCGCGGATCGCCGTGAGCAATGTCGAGCAGTTCGTCAGGCATGCGCTCCAGCTCCGGTGAGGGGATGGTCGTAGCCGGCTCCGCCGCCGATCGTAGGAAGCTTCACCGAGTTTAGGTCGCTAAGCGAGCGGTTGAGGAGAGCGCGGAACGCTAGGACGGCGGCGTTGATGTTCTGAAGCAGCTTTGTGGCCTCGCCCCACAGCCTCAGCATGTTGGCGACCTCGACTGCGGCGACGCCGTAGCCGACGACCGCGCCAACGCCCGTAGCCGCCGTTGCGGTTCCTCCGGCCGCTGCGATTCCGGCGATGATGGCCGAGTCGCAGATGGCCTTAATGACTCCGCCGAGAGCGTCACCAGCCGCCCACACCGCGTCCGCCATGATCTTGTACCCGTCTGCTATTTCCTTCAAAGAAGGACGCAGGTTCTCGATCGCAGTAGCGAGGTCGGTGAAGTACCGATACGCAGTGTCGCCCGCGTTTCCCTGCCAGTAGGTGTGTAGCTGGGTGGCGCCTGACTGGACGTTGACGGCCAGGTCGTGGAGAGCAAGGTCTGAGTTGGAGACCACCTCCGACATCTTGGCCATAGCTTCCCAGTCGCCGAAGATTTTGTTTTGAACCTCAGCCACCGGGTCGAACCCGAACACGGTCTCGAAGCCCTTGAGCATCCATGAGGTCGGGCTGATGTAGTCGAACCAAGCCAGCTTGTTTGGCGGCTTATCAGGTTCGCCCGGCGGCTTGAGCCGGCCAGGCGCATCGCGCGAGTCGAGGAACATTCCGGGCTGGCAAGCGTTGGAGGAGATCTCATACTCGAGGATCGTCGGGCACTGCTCGACGCCAGCCGGAAGCGTCTGGTCGAGGCGTATGGCGGATGCTGCGTCGGTCTCCTTGTAGTACTTGCTCGCCGCGCGAAGCTCGGGCGCGGAGTATTCGAGCATGCAGCTCAGCCGGTAGAGCGTGCCTTGGATCGTGCTAACCGCTTGCTCGTGGCCGTCGCGCGCGATGGCGAAGAACTCGCCTCCCGTGCCAGCGGCTGCATTCTTCTTGACGTAGTCGCTGATCGTCACGGAGTCTTCGCGAGCGCGGTCTACTAGGGAAGCGTAGAAACCGAGCGCGCTTGGCTCGACCTTCATCGCTGTCACTTGCCTGCCCCCGCTGCGATGGCGAGCCCGACGACCCCGAGCACAGTCAGGGTGACGGCCGACAGGAGAAGCCAGCGGGTCAACTGTGGGTAAGGCCGGCTGGCGTAGACGCCAGCACCGCATACTCCGCCGACCGCGCAGGCTAGCGTCGGCACCAGCCTTGCTCCGTCAGCCTCACCCCAGACGATGAGGGCGACGGCGAAGACCCCGAGCAGGATGCTGGCGTTTGCAATGCGGGTCCGGAGGTTCCAGAACGCCGAGCGCTGGAAACGATCAATCGCGGTTTGATACTCCGCCGTGGCAGCTTCCCGCTCCTGCGGATCAACGGGGCGACGTGCAGTAGGGCCTTTACGGTTTCTCTTCGCCACATTGGGACCGTACCAATCGATGCCTATCTCGGACCGTGCGCAGCCGCGAGCTTGTCAGGTGGCGCAGACTTCGCCGATGAGTCGAACCGTCCGCTCCTAATCGCCGTTAGGAGCGGACGAACCCCAGCCCTGGCGTGGTCCGCCTAGACCAGGCCGTCGACGACTCCTGCGAGTCGGTGGAGCTCGACGAAGCTCTCACGGGTTTGCTCAATGGTCGGCTCGTCGATGATCGAGTCTTCGCCGTAGAGGGCGATCACTTCGTCGCCGTCCGAGGTGTGACCGTTGAGGATCAGGTCGTCTTTGTCGTCCCTGCTGGGCTCCCCGCCTCGGTGCCCCAGGTCGCGCATCACAGCGTCCCAGTCGGCCTCATGAATCGACAGCGTCGCGTAGATCTTGCCCGGCTCGGTGGGCGTGGCCACGTCATCGTCGGGGTTCGGGCGAACCAGTAGGCCGGAACCCGTCATTGGGTCGAGATAGGCGGTGTGGCAGGCGTAAGAGATGGTTTCCACCGATGATCCTTTGTCGAGCTGATCACGATCGGCTCCCATGGTGGAGTTGGCCGGCTCGGCTCACCATCCGCCGTCCGACTTGAATCTTCGAAGTTCAGACAGCGCGGAGCCCCGCTCGCATCATGTCGAGCGGGGCTCTCCTCACGTCATCGAGGCCAGGCGGTCACCGCCGTCGAGATGGCGAGGATCGTGGCTGGCAACACCGAGATCAGCGCCAGGACGACGCGCCGATCCTTCGAGCGCTGATCCCTGGAACGTTGTACTTTCTTTCTCAAGGAGTTCTACTCCGACCCGTAGTAGGAATCCGAGGCGGCGTCCGGTTGCACCCGGGCGTTGCCGTCTCGGCACTTACGGGGAGAGTATCGAAATAAGACTCCTAGTATTCGTGGTGAAGCTAGCGCGATAAAGCGCGAAGTGTCAACGGAGCGCATTCGATCATTGGAGAAATCTATACGCTCCGTAACCCCTAAATGAACTAATCGTTATTCATTTATAGCGGTCGTTCCTGATAGTTGGAATTAGTGAAGTATGTCACAAAACGCCTAGGGCTGCATGGCGGGTTACTACTGAGTACGCAGCGTACCCACGCGCGTATTTAAAGGTAGATCGTATCGCGAGTTTTATTCATGCGGAGCCTGCGTGTGGAGTTCCATATCCGACGGCCGATCCGCAGCCGTCGTCCGTTCCCTCGACACCACCAGCACAGCCGCATTAGATGGCAGTTTGCCTCGGGTGAGTGGTGTCCTCTGCCTTTACAACACCAGCACTTACGGAACGGCCACACCCAGCAGCTCAGCGCGTACACAGCGGTCCAGACGAGTACGGTTGTGCCAGATTCACGCGCTGTCTTCGAGACAGGAACGAGCAAGGCACTCGATCGGGTGACCTCACCAGGTCGGACTCTGCACTCTCATCGGCAGATCTGCGCATCCACGCTCTGAGTGACGTCATGATTGCTTGCATGTAGCGTGAGCGTCTCCACGGTACTGTCCGCGCCACCGGACGATCGATGTCGGCGTGGGGTACCGGTTCTCACAGATATTGCGGCGGGCAGCGCTGACCAAAGTGGTGCCAAAAGTCGCGAACACCTGGTGCCCAAACTCGCGAACGAAGCCAGATTGAGCATCACCCCGGCGGTGACGTCGACGCGACCAGCCCACGGCAAAGCCGCTGCGAGCCGAGAACCGCCGGGCCCGCCACGGTCCATGACGTTCGCATGCGCGTACTCACAGCGACGCCGCCGAGCAGCTACGGTTCGCGCCGTGACGAGCGACGAGCTCCGCCGTGCTGTGCCGGCATCATCGTGAACGACGACGGCCCGTCGGTCGGTGCGGAACAGTTGAGGCAGCATGCGGCGAACCTTGATGCGCTTCGGTCGCTGTTGCGTGAGGTCTGCTGGGCCATCTGGGAGATCGGCGATGATCAGACAGCGTTCGGATCGGCGTGCGCCGACGCCCTCAGCGGGCTCGGCAGCCGACAGGCCTACCAGCACAGCGAAACTGCCTTCGTCGAGGAGAGCCTGCTTTCGATGGTTGAGGAGATCCGCCGTGTGGCGGATGGCGAGGTGCCGTTAAAAAGCATCATCCGCCGCGCCAGCGGGCCTGACGTGATGACGCGCGATGGCACACCGGTCATCGAGGAGCCCGCCGATGTACTGCACGGATTGATGGACACGGTGATCGCCCAGGTGCAGCGCCTCGAGTGGGTGGAACCGTTACTGGCCGGCGCTGCTCCGGTCGCCGAGTTCGCGGCGCCGGCCGACGAGAGCTACATCGTGCTGCGCACGGCCGGCTTGCACTGCGCGCTGACCGGTGTCGACGGGCTGGCCAGCCTGCTCGACGAGCTGACGGGCAAACCGGAGCAGGTCGCCGCATGTGCCCGCTCGTGGACTGCGGTCAGCGCCGACCTGCAGCAGCTCAGCCAATTCCTGCGGGAAAGTCTCGATGACGACTTCCCTCGCCGTGACCAGCTGGCTGTGCGCTCCTACCGCGCCATGATGACCAACAACGTTCACGCGCTGGCGGCTCTAGGTGAGATCGCGACGGCTTTGTCGATCATCACTGCCTGCGCCGGCCATATGATCCTGCTGACCCGCGACATCATCCGCGGCATCATCGGCGACCTGGTCGCACAGGTGGTCCTCTGGATCATCGACACCCCGGGCGAGCACCCTCCGTCGTTGCCCGCCCAGCTCGGCGTCGTGGTTGTCACCGTACGGCGCCTGCAGTGCTACATCGCCGCGCTGACTGCCAGCATGACGGAGCTCTCCCGCTCCATCGACGACTGAGTCAGCTCGACAGCGCGGGACGAGCTGAGGAGCGCCCGGGCTGGGCCTGGGTGCCTGTGGCTTCCCGTAGCGCTTGACGACCGGCCAGCCGGGCAGCCCACCACCCCTCCACGCTGCGATCAGCCCTGGTCAGCTGCGAGCTGATCGAGCACACCACAGGCAGATTCACAGCGGCTTGACGTCCGTTTCGTGGCGCGTTCGTGCGGGCCGCCCGAGTTGCTTTGATCGAACACGCGTTCTAATTTGCGAGTATGGCGGAGCGGATCGAACACCATTTCAACCGAGTCTGGCGAGCGGGCCGACGCGACATCTACCTGCTCCGCACGGAGACCGGCTGGCAGGTCGTCGGCCGCGTCGGCGGGTCCGAGGGCCAAGTAGTCACCTATGAGTTTGACGATGAGAAGACCGCACGCCAGATGGTGCAGCGTCTGCGCATGACCGCGCCGCAGGGACAGGACGACTGGGTCCTGATGTCGCTACCGCCCCGCCGGTGACGGACTGCAAACCGTGAATGAGATCGAAGTCATCGCCACCTTGACCGGCCCGGCACGGATAGCCGCTCAGCAGGGTCACCAAGCGAACCAGGTCGCCGATTCACAGCGGGCCGGCTGCGCTGGAGGAAACGTCGGGCCTACCGCGCCGGTAGCCGCCTTCGCCGGTGGTGGCACGTAGCGGGTTGCAGTCGCCGGTCTACACGCGTCGGGCTCGAACTCATCGACGCCGTCGCAGCAAACTGACGTTTCGCTTGCCGCCAGGCACTGCCGTTGACGCACGCTCATGTCGGTCGTGCCGCGCGAGGCGTTCCCGGCCAACCGCCAATACGAGCACGGCGTAGGCGGCGACATGGAACCGTTCGTGGCTGCGCACCTATTCCACTCGTCATCATCAATGCCGTCCGTGACGGCTGCTCAACAACGGCAGCCTTTCGAAGGCCACGTTTCGCCTCACCACGCGGCGGCCTGACGGTCTGGCAAGGCACTCCCCCGTGTCACGCCATACGGTGCCGCGCCGGGCTTGCGCCGAGGCGATGTCCAGGAAAGGAAGTACGGCTGATCGTGACGCCGCTCGAGCCCAGCGACGTGCTCACCACTGACCGCGTCAATGACCACGTCGGATCGGAGGTCACCGCACCCGGTGCAGCTCACCGCATCGTCCATCGCGGCACCGACGGCATGCCGGCCGCCCGCATCAGGCAGATCGGCCGCCCGGGCGCCATCAGGCGGACATTGCCTCGCCGGCATCTCACCGCCGCCGCCGTCTGCCCCCGATCTTCATCGGCCGCAGCTACCCGCAGACTCGCGCCGCCGCCCGGCCTCGTGTGCCACCGCGCCGGGCGCGAGCGGCCTGACCTGCTGGCGACCTCGCTCCGTTCGCGTTGGCCGCATCTGCAGCTATCAGCCACGGCCGGGCTGGCCACCATGCCGCCCGCGCGCCGCCGGACGGAAGCGTTGCCGGGCGCCGAGTATCACGCCAGTGCAACCGGACGTGGCGGTTCGTGACCGTGACCATGACCGCCGGGCAGCCGCTGCGCCCGGAGCACTTCCTGGCACATGCGGCGCAGATCGAGGCGATACGGATGCGAATCGTGCTCATCCGCATCACCGGCCATCAGATCGGCCGGAGCCCCGCCGTGTTCGGGCGCCACAGTGGTTCTTTCCCCGATGCCTTGCATGCTCGGTACGCCCGGCAGGACGAGCTGATGGCCCGCCTTCAGGAGAACCTGATGCGTGCCGTCGGCGGGATGCGCCGAGTTGCGACCGGTAAGGCGCAACTCGCGCAGCTCGCCGCCGCTGACAGCACCTCGCCTGGCGGCGAACACGCTACGAGCGGTGAGCCCTCCGCTGGCGAAGTTACGGACGACCTCCTGGGGCACATCGCGCGCCGCGAATGGGTCGACGGGTGGCTATCGCACAGCGCTGCCATCGCCGCACCCGCACGAGCCGGCAGTTACGACTCGACATTGCGGGCCACGGCGGTGAACGCGGCGACTGCCGGCATCGACGCGCTGCGGCAATTGCTCGAGGACGTGACCGGCACACCGCCAGTCATCACTCACCGCGCCAACTGCTGGAGCGCCATGTCGCAGGAACTGTATGGCGTCAGCGACGACTTGCGGCGCTGTCTCGAGCGCGACTTCACCGGCCGCGACCACCCCGGCGTCCACGCCTACGTGACGATCATGGCCGACAACGTCTGGTCGTTACGGGCCGCGGGCGCCGCCGCCAGCGCCCTGGCCGTGGCCATCACCGCCGCCGGGGATTTGATCGTGCTGACCCGCGACACAATTCGCGGCCTCGTGGGCGAGCTGTGTACCGATGTGATCGTCCGATCCGCCGACGCCCAGCCCGTTGCTGTCCGCACCTTGGCGGCCCGGATCGCCGAAACCGTCTGGCGCATCCATACCTACGTCAACGCTTTGACCGTCAGCCTGACCAATCTCTCCGCCTGCCTGGGCGGTGACGACGTCGACGAGCAGTGACAAGACCGCCGCTCACGCGTCGCAGCAGCCGGGCGGCATGAGTAAGCACCGGCGCAACCAGTACTGGCGGCCATTCGCCGGCATCGCGTTTGCCGCCGGCCTTTGCAGCACAGACAACACGGGAGGAACAGCTATGTCCGACGATCACCGCTTCTGGATGCCGCCATCATCGACCGCCAGTCCGGCTGACTCGGACCGACCGGCCGCACCCGCGTCCGGCGAACCGAGTAGGCCACCCGGTACAGATACTGGAAACCATTCGCAGGCGCAGGCGCGGATCCGCCGCCCAGCGTTCGCAGTCAGACCGCCGCAGGCACCGGCGATCCCGCCGGCCCTGCGCGCCGGATCGCCACCTGCCGCAGCACCATCTGCTCGCCGATGGCTGCTGCCAGTCGCGTTGGCTACCGCCGGTGTCCTCGTCGCCGCAATCGTCGTCGCCGCCCAAACCCGGTCCGGCTCTGAGCCTGCCGGCGCTGGACAGCTCAGCGCCGCCGCGAAAGCCCCGCCCTACCGAGTGTCCGGTGACAACCGCAGCCAGCAAGCCAAGGACATCGCGAAGCGCCGCAGCGCAGCACTGCGTGCCGGGAACCTCAGCGCCTGGCTTGCCGACATCGACGCCAGCGCTGCACCGCTGATCGCGCGGGAGAAGATGCGGTTCGCAAACCTGCGCCTGCTGCGCCCGAACATTTTCGACCTGCTACCGCACGACGTCCTCGCCGGCGCCTACATCACCGGCGACACCAACGTGGAACAGGCAAGCGTCCAGGAAATCATGCGGCTGCCCGGCGATCTGCAACGATCAGCCACCACGGCGACATGGACCATCAACTTCGCAGGCCCGCGGCCGACCATCACGGCCATCACCCCTGGCGGCAACGACTACACCGCCTCCTATGCCGTCCACCAGCCGCCGTGGGACGACGTGCCCCTGCGCGTGGCGCGCAGCCGCGGCATCACCATCGCCGCCCCAGCCGGCAGTCTATGGAATCCGGCAGCGTATCTGCCGGCAGCGCAGCGAGCCGCCGCCACCGTGCGAGCGATGTGGGGCAAGCGGATCGCGGTACCCGGCTTCGTGGTGTTCCTGGCCAACGAGAACCAATACACCACCTGGTACGACGACGGCGGCGACCTCGACGGCTCCGCCGGCTTCACCGCGTTCCCACCGGTCGTCGAAGCCGACGGCCGTGGCCGGTTCCCCCGTCACAACCCCAATCCGCTGCACGAACCCGGCGAACCCGGCTGGATCGAACGAGCGGCCGGTTCCCGGATAGTGCTGAACATGAACGAGCCCATCAACGGTCAAGACGTCCAGAGCGTGCTGACACACGAATTCGGGCACGGCATCGCCCCGCACCTCATCGAAGCCAAGCGCGCCGAACTCGGCCCGCCAGGAACCAGCACCCAAGCCATCTGGCCCATCGAAGGCTTCGCCCGCTGGGTCGAGTCTCTCGACAACCCCGGCCGAGCCGTCAACGCGATGCGCACCGTCCGCAACGGAAAAAGCGAATACCAGCCAAAGAACACGCTGTTCCCGGGCAGTGACGACTTCTACAGCAACGACCCAGGCCGGCGCAGCTTCAACTACAACCTGAGCTCATCGTTGTTCCTGGCCGCCGCTCAGACCGGCGGCCGTCAGAAAGCCGTCGATCTGTACATCTGCCTGACCAACGCCCGGGAGTTCGTCACGGAGACCCGCCCCTTCATCGACGTCTGCGTCAAGGGCGTTGGTCTCGACTCCGACAAGCTCTGGGCTAAGCAGCAGCGCCTCACGCAATGAGGTGAGCACCACCGGCTGCTGTGCGGCGAAGCTCAGAACTCGACGGAGGCGCCGACAGGTTGCTCGAGTTGGCAGGCTTGTTCCATGCCGGCCAGCCCGAGCTTGCCAGCTCGAGCAACCGCCGACCCGAACGCCCACGGCGACGTGGACCGTGCCGCCCAGATGTTTGCCCGCTTCGCCGCCGACCAGTATCAGGACGCCGTTGCTCTGCTATCGGCGCTATCTACCCATCTCGCCGACACCGCCGGCGACTACCGCCAGGCGGACGGCGAGAGCACCCAGCACGTCGAGGAGGCAGCCAGGTCCGCTAGTAACGCCACGAGCGCTCAAGGAGCTGCCGATCTGGCTCCGTCCTGCCTCGTTGGAGAACCTTGATGCGGCACAGACCGCAAGTAAGATCTGGAGTGATGCGCACTGGCCCGAACGCTCCTTCGGCATTCGATGCCGCTGGATCATCTCTCTCCATCGATGAGCTCCGGGTCGACGCCGGCGCCCTGTGGTGGCTTGAGTCGCGTCCAATGGAACAGGGCAGGGTGGTCCTAATGCGGGCGCCGCTCGGCGGGGAGGGAGCCGAGTTCAGCCATCCGGGAGCTGACATTGGGAGCGACCTTCACGGCTACGGCGGAGCCGCATATGCGACCGATGGCAATCTGGTCTGGTATGTCGACCGCGCACACGGAAACCTTTGGCTTCTTGAGGAAGGCCGAGCCCGCATCGTCATGCAGCGTCGCGCGGACGAAAACCTCGGGGATCTGACTGCAGCGGGCGGAAGACTACTATGCATTCGCGAAAGGGCAGATCGCAACGATCTCGTCGAAGTATTCCCAGACGGAACCTCGAAATCGATCCTGACATCCGATAGCTTCCTAGGATCTCCCCGAGAGAGAGGCACCCAGTTGGTATGGTTGAACTGGGACGCCGACCAGATGCCGTGGGATGGCAGTAAACTGAATACAGGAACTCTTAACGATGGCGCACTCATCGATGCGACGACCATATCGGGCAGCAGATACGAATCGGTGACCCAGCCTTCTTGGGGCCCGGACGGACGCCTATGGTTCATCTCAGACAAAAGCGGTTGGTGGAACCTCTACCGTTGGAACGGCGTCAGCAAAGCCTCAACGCCGATGGCACCCATGCCTGCTGATTTAGCTCCACCCGAGTGGGAAGCCGGATACCACGGATATGCCGTCCGCGCCGACAACTCGATCGCCCTGATTACTCATGGCGGACTGCAGCAGAGACTCCGGATAATGAGAGGAAATAGCCTTGAAGTTGTTTCAACAAACTTCACTTCTTTCAAGCCCTATTTAGTTTCACATGGCCGGAGCCTTTTCGCGGTCGCGGGATCTCCGACTCAAACACCCCAAGTCGCCAAGATCGATCCGGACAACCCACAAGCAAGTGCTCCGCGGACCCATGCGTCGCTGGATATATCAACCATTTCTACGCCTGAACCATTAGAATTTCATGGATTCTCCGGTGGCACCATGTACGCGTTGTTTTATCCGCCCACAGTTGAGCCGACCGGGAACCCGCCGCCTCTCATCGTTCGAGTTCACCCAGGACCTACCTCCGCGATGACCAGTCGGCTCGATTGGTCCTTGCAGTACTTCACTGGTCACGGATTCGCGGTCGTCGACGTCGATTATCGCGGCAGCTCTGGCTACGGTCGCGATTTCCGGCGTAGCCTGTACGGGCGTTGGGGCACAGCCGATGTAGAAGACTGCAGTGCAGTAGCCGAATATCTAATTGAAGTAAATCGAGCCCATCGGAGAAAGATTTTCATAACAGGCGCAAGTGCGGGTGGATACACGGCTCTGCAGGCCATTTCACAACCGTCGGTGTTTGCTGGGGCCGTAGCGCGTTCTGCGATCATCGATCCTCAACGGTGGCGTCACACAGCGCCCCGATGGCAGCAACCCCATGCAGCCGCTCTCGCCGGGCCCGCCGGCACTGTTCGGGCTCAGCGGATTCGAAAACCCGTCCTTCTGATCCATGGCACCGACGACCACGTAGCGCCCTTAGAGGACGTCGAGGCGCTCAGCCGAGGGATGTCAGCGCGTGGTTTGCCCAGCCAACTGATCGTCCTCGACGCTCGACATGAGCTGTCGGCACAGCATGCGCTGGCAAGTGCACTTGAAGCTGAATTGAACTTCTACCGGCGACTTCTCGCCGACGGATAGCTTCCGGCGGCGGGCAAGACCGCCTGAATGTATTCCACTAGATTCATCACTAGAGCGGTGTGTTCATGAGCAATCAGATCCGCTCGGACCTGGGCTACTCGTTGGACGGCCCGAGCAGACTCCGTACGTGCAGCTAAGTCAACCGCCTCACGCCCACGCATGCACGCCTCCTCCACATGCCCAGCAAGGGCAAGCGAAGACGCCATTAAGGCGGTGTCGATCGCCAAACGCCTCACTCGGCCCGCCCCGACGCCGTCAACAGCTTGCGCCAACTCGCGTTGAGCGGAGTCATGATGGTCCAGGTCAAACATGCAGTGAGCAACCTCATCCGCAAGATACGCGGGTGTGAAGTAGCTGATCCAGCTGGGTGTTGTCGACGCCGCACTAGCATGCAGATTGGTTTCTGCCGTGCGTAGCGCTGCCGTACACGCTGGCTCGTCACCTGATCGCGCATAGGTGCGTGCGATAACAGCCCATAGAGCTGCCTGTACCGATGGCGGTGTCCACGGTGGTGCACCGGAGATTGCAATCTGCGCCATCCGAAGCCCGTAACCAGGATAGCCACAGTGCAACGCCAGGTGTCCGAGACTCACG
The DNA here is from genome assembly GCF_026626335.1 of Paractinoplanes pyxinae. Lineage (GTDB taxonomy): Bacteria > Actinomycetota > Actinomycetes > Mycobacteriales > Micromonosporaceae > Actinoplanes > Actinoplanes pyxinae. Next base: position 60,975 of record NZ_JAPNTZ010000018.1, read on the forward strand.
CCCAGCAAGTACGCACCGAAGACTCGATCCTCCACCAAGCTTAATGCATGGAGATAGTGACGTTGGGCGATTCCGTCAGCCGCAGAGTCCACGGCTTGATAGCCGGCAAGCTCTCGGGCGCTGACGGCAATGCGGAGTACATCGGATCGAACGACGGGATCGTCACATGCCCGACCGAGGAGCAATCTGACGGGGCCGCTGACAAAGGCGGACAGCTTCGGACCGGCAACGCCCGCACCAGTCCTGTGATCGAGTTCGCGCAGAGCGGCGAGCTGATCCTCTGCCTTCAACACTTCCTCTGGTTGCACTACACGAGAGCCAGCCGCAGCGCGCACGGGTCGATGAAATTTGCCCTGTAACCAGTCCTTCGCTGGCCTGTCCAGTGCTGCCGGCAGAAACGGCACGTATGTCTCAGCCTCTCGCACACGCGCGCCAGCCCTTGTCGAATCGCCCGAGGCAGGGAGGACGGAACCTCTGGTGCCGGGGTGGCTTGCCCCAAGACGCTCACCTTCGCGACCGATTAAGACGCTGGCTGCACCGACCTCTTCGGATTGGCTGAAGCCTGGATGGCCGATCGCGCTCTCGCTTGCGAGCTCGGCGGCTACGCCGCGCTCAGGGCGTACTGGTCGGTGCAGGCCTATTTCGAGGTCGGAGAGAGCGCCAGTGACATATCGCAGAGCAGCCCGACGCTCGGCGCTACTCCAACGACGTTCGCCGCGCTCAAGACTCCCGATCCAGCGCTCGGTAACGTACAGATGCGCCCGGTTCTTATACTCGGCATATAGGATATCGAGAGCCGCGTTGACGGCATCTGCCATCTCTGCACGTGAGCCTGGCCTGCCGGGCCCGCTCAGCGATCGACGCTGAAGGCGAGCCGCAATCAGCAGTCTGTTCGGTTCGCGGGCTGCCCCGCCTGCGGCTTGAGACAGCACTGACACCTCCCGGCGATTGTCCCAGTACACCAGCGTAGGCGCAGCATCTCAAGCGAGCCACCGTCTGGGTGAGTACCGGATCTTGCCGAGTTCTGGGCCGCTTTTGCAACACGAACGCTAGGTCGTGCAACGGCAGACCAGTGCCGCGTGCCCTGCGTTATCCAACGGGCTCGATGAAGCAGCCGGCAAACGGGTTGGCTGCCTCTCAACCATCTGGATGCGTTCCCGACCACACGGCGGGCTCAACCGAGCGTTGCTCATGAGCCATCCATTGCCTGGTCAAGCGGTAAACGGACACGAGAACGGGACACTACAACGGACACGGGTCCGGCATTCCTTCTGATCAGACGTCTAGAGATCGTGAACGAGTAGCGCCTTCGTCCTTGATTGCCGCTTAGGGAACGCGTGTCCGGCCATGCACTTGGGCTCGCGCCATGGCGGCTCTAAGTCTATTGGAGTCTGTGATGAGGTTGGAGCTCCGTTGCCCCCTGACGAGTCACCATGTCCTGGGCAGGCGACCGAGTGCTAGCTCTGGCCGACGCTTGGCGCGGATAACTTTCGGTGGCTGGTGGGAAATTCGGCGAAGCTCGTCAGATGGCGGGCGTCATCTTCCGACAACGGTCGCCAGCATTCGATCATCACTTGAGCCGCCGGTAAACCGGTTCTGCCGAGTACGGCGCCGTACTCGGCTACCGGCCTTGCTCAGCGCGAACATCAGATCGCGAGTCAAGCGACTGAAAGCGCACTGTAGAACCGGTAACAAGTCACCAGCCAGCCTCATGGCTTTCTCGGCGGTGGCTTCATGAACCACGCTCCAACGCTCGCTCGCTATTCGATGACCGGCGGACTGCTGTTCATCGCGGCGGTGGTGGCCAGTTCGCCGTTGACCGTGCTGGCCGGTGGTATCCCGACGACGTATGCCCGTACGGGCGTGGCCGGGGTGCCGTTGTCGTTCTTGCTGGTCATGGTTGTGCTTGGTGTCCTGATGGTCGCCAAGATTTCCGTGGGCCGACACGTGCGGCATGGCGCCCCGTTCTACGCGCAGCTGGCGCACGTCAGCCCAGCTGCAGGTCTGGCAGCGGCCGGGGTGGCGTTCGTCGGCTACAACGCGCTGCAGATTTCGCTGTACCCGCTGCTCGGGGTGACGATGGCCGGGCTGGCCGGCACAGGGCCGTGGTGGGTGTGGGCTGGGGGTGCCTGGCTGGTGGTGCTTCTGCTGGGCCGCCATCCGGGTGCGGTGAACGCCCAGGTGCTAGGGGTGCTGCTGGCGCTGGAGATCGCGGTGATCGGGTTCTTCGTCCTGGCCGGGTTCTCCAGCCCCGCCGGCGGAGCAGTGTCTGCCGATGTGCTGATGCCGTCGAGCCTGTTCGTGCTGGGGGCGGCGGCACCAGTGCTGGTGTTCGCGATGGCGGCGTTCGCCGGGGTCGAGTCGGTGCTGGCCTACGGGGAGGAGGCAACCTCCGCACGGGCGGTCGCCGCGGCGCTGGCGGCGGCGGTCGGGGTGTGCGGGGTGCTGTACTGCGCGGCATCGTGGGCGTACGCCAGCTGGCTGGGCCTGGATCAGCTGCAGGCCGGCGCGGCCGATCCGGACCGTCAGCCGCTGGATCTTCTCGAGGCGATGTTCGGCAGCGGGATCACGGTGCTGGCAACAGCATTCCTGGTGACCAGCGTGCTGGCGGCGATGATCTCGTTCCACGCGACGGTGGCCCGCTACGTGTTCGCCCTGGCCCGCGAGCAGGTGCTGCCCCGCTCGTGGGCGACGGTCAGCTCCGGCGCCGGGGGCGGCGCCCCGCTGGGCGGCAGCCGGGTGCAGGCGGTCACCGCCGCGGCGGTGCTGGCCGTGTTCGGTGTGGCCGGGGCTGACCCGATGACGGTGATCTTCCCGTGGCTGTCGGCGCTGGGGGCGTTGTGCGTGCTGCTATTGCTCACCGCGGCGGCCTGGTCGGCGCTGGTGTTCTTCGCGCGCGGCCACGGCCGGGCCGAGCCGCCGCTGGTGCGCCGGGTGTTCCCGCTGGCCGGCGGGGTGGCCGGGGTGTTCGCGCTGACGTTCATGGCTTCGAACTTGCGGCTGATCCTCGACGTGCCGACCGGGTCGGCCCGGCCGTGGCTGATCGCGGTGCCGATCGCCGCCGCCGTGCTGACCGGCTTGACCGGCGGGGCGTGGCTGCGACGGCACCACCCTGACACCTACACGCAGCTCGGGCGCGGGGTGCCGCAACCGGCCCGGGTGCTCGACCCCCAGCTCAACGACATCGAGGTGTGAACCGGTGACCTATCCCCCTGACCCGTACTCCGCCACCAGCGTGCCCGGCGGGCATCTGCTGCCCGGGGTGGTGGCGCAGCAGCAGCGCGACGCGCACGACGCGCTCGAGGACGACCAGTACAGCGTCCACGACCAGCAGTGGCAGGTGTTCCACCGGCTGCGGCTGCTCAGCGTCAACCACGCGCAGAAGGGTTACCGGCTGCGCTACCGGACACCGCTGTCCGCGCACGCCCTGGCGTTCCTGTTCGTCCAGCCCGCCACGGCCGAGCGGGCCGGCGGGCGGCGCAGCGAGGTGGTCGCGGCAACCCGGCTGTGGCTGGCCGGGCCGGAGTCACGCCACGCCGGCCCGCTGCTGGCCGAACTGACCCGGCAGGCCCGCGAACGCGACCCGCGCAGCGTGTGGGATCTGCGCGAGCACCTGGCGAACCGCTGCGACACGGCGATGGGCGAGCACGCCGTCTACCTCGGGCTGGGCCTGTCGAGCCTGGACACGGCGGCCGGCAGGTTCGCCCAGGTGTGCCAGACGGCCAGCACCGAACTCGAGGTCGGCGGCAGCATCCTGTACGTGGCCACCGGCTCCGCCGAGCCAGAGGATCAGCAGATCATCGCGGCCGAACGGCACGGCGCCGGCACCTTCAACGCCACCACCATCCACTCCTACCGGGCGCTGAGCCTGTACCGGCTGAGCGCGCCGTACCCGTTCGCCGAGGCCGGCCTGCACGCCCTGTACGGCGACCCGGTGCGCGGGCCACTGCTGGAAGGGATGCGGCTGCTGGACTTCACGCTGCGCCAAGCCGACGCCGAACGCCGGGCCATGCAGAACGGCCCGCGGGCGCGCCGGGGGCGGCCATGACCCTGTCCGAGGTGACCTTGCCGGCCAGTGACCCGGCGCCGCCGCTGACCACCCGGGCGGCGCAGCTGCAGGCCGTGCTGGCCGCCGACCGCCGTCACCATCTGGCCTTCCCCGGCGCCACCGACCTGACCTACCCGGACCTGGCCGCCGTGCTCAGCTCGCAGCTGCTCAACAACGTCGGTGACCCGTTCGAGCCCGGCCACGGCCGCAACCACACCAAGGACTACGAGATCGACGTGGTCCGCCGGCTGGGTGTCCTGTTCGGCGGCCACCGCGAGCAGGTGTGGGGGTATGTCGCGTCGGGGGCGACCGAAGGCACCGTCCACGCCGTTGACGAGGCCGCGACCGCCCTGCCCGGCCTGGTCGTGTACGCGTCCACCGCCGCGCACTACTCGGTCGCCAAAGCCGCTCGCCTGGTGCGGGCCCCGCTGGTGGCGGTCCCGGCCGACGCTCACGGCCGGATGCGCCTGGACGCGCTGCGCATGCAGCTGATGCGGTTCCGCGACCGCCCGGCGGCGATCGTCGCCACGGTCGGCACCACCGAGACCGAGGCAGCCGACGACGTCGCCGGCATCGCCGGGCTGTGCGACCACCTGGGTGTCACCCGGCGCCGCATCCACGTCGACGCCGCCCTGGCCGGTGTCCCCCGCGCGCTGCTGCCCGCACACCAACAGCCGCCGTTCGGCTTCGCCGCGGGCGCCACCAGCGTCGTGGTCAGCGGCCACAAGTTCCTGTCCACGCTGATGCCGTGCGCGGTGCTGCTGTACCCGCGCCGCCCGGTCACCGCCGGGACGCCGGTGTCCTACATCGGGGCGGCCGACACCACCATCGCCGGTTCCCGCAACGGGCACACCCCGCTGCTGCTGTGGTGGTCACTGACCACGGCCGGCGGGCTGGACAAGCACCGGGCCCGCGCCGACGCGGCCCGCCGGCTGGCCGCGGACACCTACGAACGGCTGCGCCGCATCGGCTGGCGTGCCCGCTGGCAGCCGCCCGCGTTCACCGTCACCCTGACCCAGCCGGCCGGGCGGCTGGCCCGGCCGTGGGTGCTCGGCGGCGACCAGCACACCGGCCGGATCATCTGCATGCCCGGGCTCGAGGCGGCCTGGGTCGGCGAGTTCCTCGACGACCTGCGCGCCGCCGCGCTCGCCCGCACCGTGGTGCCGATGCCCCGGCCCGCCGGCAACACCAGCGGCGAACAGGGATGCCTGTCATGACCGTCGTCGCCCTGAGCTTGATCCACCGCAGATTCCCCGGGCCTGCCGCCGATGCCACGCGGCCGCAGCCGGGACGGGTCAGGATCCTTCTTGGTTCCCCAGCCGAGGGTCCTGACCGGCCGGGTACGCAGCATCGCGCGAGGGGTCGAAGCGCTGCGTACCCGGCCCGCCCCGCTGCTGCGCGGTCGCGTGTCGCCCGCGACCGCGCAGCAGCACCCCGCACAGCAGCACCTCGTCCGGCATCACCCCAGGCAGGTGCGCGATGAGCACCCTGACCTGGCTGCACACGATGGCTCGCATGGCCCGGCCGGCGCCGCCGGCGTCCGGCGACCTCGCCCGGCCGGGCGGTGCGGGCGCCGCCTGGCCGCCGCTGGTGGCCGGACTCGACCCCATCACCGCGCCGGACGACCCGGAGACCATCGTGGCCGCCACCTTGACCGCACGCCGCAGCGACACCGACGCGGAAACCCGGCTGCTGTGGGGCCGCTACGCCTACCGGGCCGCCCAGCGGCTCTGGGGCGGCGCGTGTCCCGCGACCATCGGCATCGGCCGTGTCTACGAGCAGGTCCTGGCCGCCCAGGATTTGAGCTTCGACGCCGTGCGGGTGTGTGAGCAGCGGCTGGCCGCCTGCGAACCCGGCACCGACGTGGGCCGGGCCCTGACCAGCGGGTGCGAACTCGCCGTCGCCCTGCACCGCGACGGGCAGTGCGAGCAAGCCGAGCAGCAGTCCCGGATCGGCCTGCGGCAGTGGCAGGCCAGCCCGCACGGCTACTACGGCCACGCCGCCGTCGTGCTGCTGACGGCCGCCGCCGTGCGGGCCGGCTGCGGGCAGCACCGCGCCGCCGCCCGGGTGCTGACCGACGACGCCGCCCACCTGGCCGATCTCGACCCGGCCTGCCGGCATGCGGCCGCCGGCTGGCTGGCCACCGTCACCATCACTCACCCGCACCGCTGCGGCGCCACACCGCCCGCTCCCCCGGCCTCCGGAACGCTCGAGCAGCAGCAGCGCCAGTGGCTAGCCACCCTGGAAACCCTCCCTGCCGCCGCCCGGCCGGGCGCAGCACACGCCGAGCCGAGGATGGCGTCATGACCGGCCTGCCACCCGCGCCGCGCGGACCGGCCGACCCGCTCGAGCAGATCCGCCACACCATCCTGGCCGACCCGCAGCACGCCGTGGCCTACCTGAACGCGCACGCCGGCACCCTGCCCTGGCCGGCCGCGGTCACCCACACCCTGCTCGCCGAAGCCCACCTGCTCGACGGCAACCCGGAACGGGCGCTGGGCCACGCCGTGCACGCCGCCAGCCTGCCCGGCACCGCACTCGCGCAAGCCCTACCGGCGTGCGCGGTGCTGGCCGACCTGAACTGCTGGACCGGGCAGGACGACGCCGCCGAGGTGTGCAGCATGTACCGCGACCTCGCCGGCGACGCCGACGACCCGGCCCGGCTGGTGTGTGCGCAGGCGTTGCACGCGGTCGCGGTCTTCCAGCATCAGGCATGCCTGCGCGGCCGCGCCGCCCTCGACGACCTCGTCCGCGCCGCACCCGCCGGCAGCGCCGTGCTGGTGATGCTGCGCCACGCCCAGACAGCGATGGCTGACAGCTGCCGCACCGGCACCGACCCGGCCGGACCTTCCGCGTGGACGCCGGTCCCCGGCGGTTACCTGTGCCCCGCCGGCCAGCCGCAGCCGGACTACCTGACCAGCCGGCTCGGCCGGCACCACGCCACCCACATCTGCCGCGACGAGCGTCCCGGACCCCACACGGCACCGCGCGAGGTGCCGCGATGAGCCAGGACTACAGCACCGCCACGCCACACCTGGCGCAGCGACGCGCCAGCCGACACCGCAGCACCGAACGTCGCCCACCGATCGGCCACCCGCACACCGGCCAGGTCCCGGCATGACCGATCACCCGCCGCTGGACCCCACCGAGCCGAACCCGGCGCGCCGCTACGCCTACTGGCTCGGCGGCAAAGACCACTTCGCCGCCGACCGCGCCTCCGGCGACCTGATCGCCGAAACGCTCCCCACCATCCGGTACGCCGCCATCGCCAACCGGGAGTTCCTGCGCCGCGCCACCACCTTCCTGGCCAGCCAGCAGGGCATCACCCAATTCCTCGACATCGGTTGCGGACTGCCCACCGACGAGAACACCCACCAGATCGCGCAACGTTTCACTCCCGGCGCCCGGACCGTGTACGTCGACAACGACCCGCTGGTCGCCGTGCACGGCCGCGCCCTGCTCGAACGACCCCACCCGAGCGCCATCACCACCTTCGTCGAAGCCGACCTGCGCCAGCCGGCAGCCATCCTCGACAACAAGCGGCTGCAAGCAACCTTCAACCTGCAGGAACCGGTCGGGCTGCTCCTGGTCGCCGTGCTGCACTTCCTCGACGACAACGACCACCCGCACGCGCTCGTCCGGCAGCTACTCGACGCGCTCGCACCCGGATCATGGCTGGTCATCTCCCACGGCAGCCAGGACCTGCTCGTCCCCAAGGTCGCCGCAGCCGCCGCCGGCGTCATCGCCAAATCCGGTGTGCCGACCACCCTGCGCAGCCGCGACGAGATCGGCGACTTCTTCACCGGCCTCGAACTTGCCCCTCCGGGCCTGGTCCCCGTCCAGCGCTGGCGTGCCCGCACCCGCGGCGACATCGCCCCCGACACCGCCGTCGGCATCTACGGCGGCGCCGCCCGCAAACCCTGAACCGGCCGAACCGGCCACACCCCCAGCCCGCAGCACCGAAGGACCGGACACCATCGTGAACGACACCACGCCCTACCCCCGCTGGCTCGCCGACGACGCCGTCTGGGCCAGCCAGGACCCGTGGACCGGGCGCCTGCTGACCTCCCCGCGCGCCGCCGGCATCGTCGTGGCCGCCGCCGCACTCGGCGACCTCACCCACGCCCGCGCCCTCCAGCCGTCCGCCGGCCACATCACCGTCACGCGCCGCGCCCCGGCCCGATTCGGCAACGTGGCAACAACGCCGCAGCCACCCGTCGATGCGCTGGGCACCCGCATCCTGCACCAGATCCGGCACGAACCAGATCTGAGCACCCACGAGGTCATCGACGGGCTGGCCGTCGACATCCGGCGCCGCGTCACCGCCCGCATGATCCGCGCCGGCACCGCCCGCCCACGGCGGCGACGGCTGCTGTGGGCACGGCAGATCACCGCCATCGCCGCCGACCCCGACCGGACGATCACCATCGCACCCGTCGCCGCCCTCTACAGCGGACGGCCACCAGAGGCCCGCGACCGTTTCCTACTGCACCTGATCAACGCCAGCAGCCTCGGCACCATCGCCCTCGGCCACCTGCGCCAAACCACCATCACCCGGGCCATCGGCCCCGCCGCCGGCGTCGGACCGGCCTACCAGCCACTACTCGAGGCCGCCACCGACCTGCTGCACGACCTGGCCCTGGCCCGCTGACCACACCGCTACCCCGCCCGGGACCCAACCGTCGCGCCCGCGGCGCACCCACCCCTGCCCCCGAAACGGAAACCCACCCCCGCCATGCGCCCACACCCAGCCTCACTGCGCCAGCACGCCACCCGCCACCGCCTGAGCACCACCCGGCTCACCTTCCACGGCCTCGGCGCCGTCACCCCGCTGACCATCATCATCGGCGCCGTCCCCCTCGGCTTCGGCCAGCTCCACCAGATCGCCACCCCCGCCGGCTACCTGCTCGCCGCAGCAATCCTCGGCATCTTCGCCACCGGCCTGTCCACCGTCGCCGCGCACCTGCCCCACGCCGGCGCCCTGCACTCCTACGTCGCCGCCGGACTCGGCGCACCAGCAGCCGGCGCCGCCGCGATCATCGCCCTGATCGCCTACAGCACCATCCTCGTCGGCCTGTTCGGCGCCTTCGGCCCCGCCGCCGACCGGGCACTGCGCCCCGCCGCCACCGACCACGCCTGGTGGGCACTGTGGGCCGTGCTCGCCTGGGCGATGATCGCCGTGCTCACCCAGCTCAAAGCACGCACCAACATGCTGCTGCTCACCATCCTGGTCACCGCCGAAATCAGCTACGTCCTCGCGCTGAATGTCGTCCTGCTGGCACACCCCGCCGACGGATACCCGCTCGAAGCCATCAACCCGGCCCCGCTGCTCAGCCCCACCGGCATGGGATCACTCATGGGCGCCATCACCGGGCTCATCGGCTTCGAAGTACCCCTTGCCTTCGCGCTGATCGCCGTGCACCGCACCACCACCGTGCGGCGCGCCATCCGCACCATCCTGGCCACCACCGGCCTGCTCTACGCCAGCACCGGACTGATCATGACCATCACCGCCGGGCCCGGCCGCATCATCGCCCTGGCCCAGCAGCACCCCACCGACCTGTACTTCGTCCTGGCCGCACCGCACGTCCCGGCCTGGGTCATCCAGCTCGGCGTGTGGCTGTTCGCCACCAGCCTGTTCGCCGCCATGCTCGCGTTCGCCACCACCATCGGCCGCTACACCCTCACCCTGGCCCGCGACGGGAAGCTGCCGCCATGGCTGGCCATCACCCGCCACGACGAAGTGCCCGTCACCGCCGGCATCACCCAATCCGCCCTGACCCTGCTCGCCCTCGCCGTCTGCGTCACCGCCGGCGCCGACCCGGCCAAAGACCTGTTCTTCTACGGCACCACCGCCGGCGGCCTCGGCGTGCTGACCTGCATGACACTGGCAGCCGTCGCCGTCGTCGCCCACCTGCACCGGCACCCGCACGGCGAAAAGTGGCGACGGCGCCGGCTCGCACCCATCACCGCCACCTTTCTGCTCATCGTCATCACCGCGCTGAGCACCCTCTACTTCGGTGACCTGGTCCGCACCACCGACCCGGTCAAGACCTGGGCGCCCGCACTGGTGTACCTCGCCGCCGGGGTGAGCGGCGCGCTCTGGATCCGGCGCCAGCAACAACAGCCCAGCGTCGAGCACCTGCCCACACTCCCGGGGGCCGAGGCCGTTCCTGCTCCCCGGCCGGCAGCCGGCATTACCGCCGGCAGTGCCCACCCGCAGCCGGGCCGGCAAGGACGTCAGCAACCGTGACCTACCCGATCACCATCCGCGACGCCCAGCCGCAGGACCGCGACGCCACCGCTCGCGTGCTCACCGACGCCCTTGCCTGCTGCCCGGCCGTCACCTGGGCCGAACCCGACCCGCACGAGCGCCAGCCGCTGCTCCAGCCCTACGTCACCGCCCTGCTGCAAAACTCCTGCCATGTCCGCGTCGCCCAGCTCGGCGGCCGCATCGTCGCCGCCGCTATCCACACCAGCCGGCCCGGTGACGGCCCAGACCTGCGCGAACTGGCCGCCGTCGTCCGCCTGACCGCCGCGGCACAGCGCCTCACCCAGCTGGACCAAGCGGCCTGCCGGCAGCGGCCGACTGGCCGCTATCAGCACCTCGCCTGCCTCGCCGTCAGCCCGCATCACCAGAACCGCGGCATCGGCGGCCGGCTCATGCGCGATCACGAAACTTGCGTCAGTGCGACCGGACTACCCGTCTACCTCGAGGCCGGCAGCCCGCGCAGCCGGGCCCTTTGCCTGCGCCACGGGTTCACCGACTACCGTTCGCCGGTCACCGCCGCAGGCAGCCCACCGCTGTATCCGATGTGGCGGCCCGCACGCTCATGTCCGTGAAGTTGACGCCGTCCACGACAAGCCCGTACCACTCGGCGAAACGTGCGTCGATGGCGTGGCAGTCGCAAGTGGCTTCGGTCGTAAGAACGGGTCCCGATCGCGCGGCTCTCTTAGGCCCGCGCTGAGCGTCTCGTGATAATCATTGTGCTTGATCTTGGGACCCACCATGCAGGCGCTGGCGGGTGAGAGCGAGCAAGTCGATCAGCCATCTGGGCCCGCCGGCGATCTTCCCGGTGCGTAGGAGTGCATCGAGCTCGCGGCGGGTGGCTGGCTAGCGTTGGCCAAGTATTCCTCGCAGACTTCTAGAGTCTTGGCAGGAGATCGTCGTTGGGTTCGCTGCGCTGCATCAGCTTCTCCGCGGCGGCGGCGTGGTTTAGCTTCGCCCGGTCAGGCGTGCGCTCGACCATGGCGTTGAGCTGCTCGAACGAGTCAACCTCGGGAATTGGGACCAGATGGTTGCGGCGGAACCAGCCGGATCTGCCCCTCGACCCCGCCTTTCTCGTGGGCTGACGGCGTCAGCACTTGCCTGGCTGCATCGCGGTGGTGGCCTTGATCGGCAGGGGGCGCTCACCCGGCATGCTGGTAGACGATCTGCCAGTTGCCGGCGATGACCTTAAGCAGCATGGTCTGGTGCTGGCGACCACGCACAGTATCGGCTTCGGCAGAGCACAGCGCTTCCCAGCGTCCGGTTCCGACGAGCCACTCGACCTCCGACAATGAGACCAATCCAGCCTCGAACACCGTAGCGACGAACGCCCCTCTGCCACGGACCGCGCGTCCCGCCAGCCACAGACTGGCATCGCGGTCGATCAACCCAGCGAGGAGTTTACCTGCCCCTTCACGGAGTGCATGCTGGTAGGAGTCGAGGAAGGTGTCTAGTTCGCGAGCTGTTTCGTCGGTGGCGTCGATGGTGATCGGCTCGCCCTGCGTGATGGACCGCAAAGCGATGTCGCACCCTCGGTCGAAGTCCTGGTAGCAAGACGGATTGTCAGAGTGGTTCACGAAGCGTGCTGGCGCGGGGTAGAGGTAGCGACGGCCTCCGTAGCTGTGCACGAAGAGGTCCTCGCCAGCAGGCAAGGCCAAGTAAGCAGCCTCATCGAGTGGCGTGAGCTCGTAAGACACCACGACCTCGCCAGCTTCGAAGTCACGCGCAGCGTAAACGCCCGTACCAGCGAGGTTCCCAGGGCCAGTAGTCACATCGTCCACAGCGCCACACCCTAGTGATCACCCTCGGCGCCTGCGGTTCGCCGTCGAAGCGCCGGGGGTCCCTACCTCGTTCGCCACATTCAATGAGAACTCGCCAGTTCGTCGCCACCGCAGATCGTTGGCTCGCCACTTCGGCTGGGAAGCGACAGTGAGCCTTTCCAACCTGGCGGCGCTGGTCAAGGGAGGAGAAGGGGCGAGTGTCGGTGAACGAGAGGCTCTTGATAAGACAGCAGTCCGATCGTGACCGATGCCCAAACCGGGAGCCTGGCCAGTGCTGTCTTACCCGTCCACGATTAGCTTGTCTGGCCGGACCCTTAATCACCTGGCCGACCGTATCCGCATCCACCGCAAGCAGCATCGATCGCGGTGGCGACGCCTCGACCCGGGACAGCAAGCCCTGCTTGCGTTGGCCCACCTGCGTAACGGCGACACCTACACCCGTCTTGCTGCCGGGTTCGGAATCGGCGTCGCTACCGCCTGGCGGTACGTCCAGGAAGCGATCGCTCTGCTCGCAGCGACCGCCGCGGATTTGGCCACCGCCATGCGGCGGATCCGCAAACTGGCGTACGCGATACTGGACGGCACGCTGATCCCGATCGACCGTGTCGCCGATCAGAAGCCCTACTATTCCGGAAAGCACAAGCGCCACGGCGTGAACGTCCAGGTTATCGCCGACGCAGCGGGCCGGTTGGTGTGGGCTTCGGCGGCGCTGCCGGGCGCGGCCCATGACCTGACAGCGGCTCGCATTCACGAAATCATCGCGGCGCTAACCAATGCTGATGTGATGACCTTCGCCGACAAGGGCTATCAAGGCGCCCGCGGTAGCGTTCGCACGCCGTTCAAACGGCGCCGATTCCGGCCGAAGCTGTCACGTTGGCAGAAGACCATGAACATGACGCACGCGAAGGTCCGCGCCCGAGGTGAGCGGGCCATCGCCACGCTGAAGAACTGGAGAGTCCTGGCCAAGCTGCGCTGCTGCCCACGCCGTGCCACCGCGATCGTGCAAACCCTCCTCGTCCTGCACGAGGTTGAAGCCAACCGCTACGCGGGATAGACAGGCTCCAATGGCCACGGCTTGTGTCACCGCGTTGGTAGGCGCCTGAGCTGTGGCCGACTCGCGCCATCCCGCTTGCCGAGTGAGTGACGCCGATTGAAACAATGCGTTCAACACGCGGTTCGGGATATCGGAGGTACGGTGACGGCGCACCAAGAGACCCCTGCTGGCCCGGCTTCGGCGGCCCACTCACCTGGTGCTGCGCCTCGCAAGCGGTTGCTGCCTCTGCTGGTCGGCGGAGTGCTCCTGCTCGGCGTCGCTGAATCGATGACCGGCCCGTATCTCGTTCTGTTCGGTTCCGACCGCGCAAACCTGTCGCCTTTCGCCATCGGGGTGTTCGTCTCGCTGGTCTCGGTCAGCGGCATCGCGGTCAGCACACTGCTCGGCCGCCGCTACGATCGGTCACCCGCCCGCTGGCCGGCATTGCTGGCTGTAATAGCGTCCGCGGTCGGCTACCTACTGCTGACGACCACCACCTCCTACGCCCTGTTGCTGATCATCGCCGCCACCTTTCTGGGCACCGGCACAGCCGCTTTCGCCCAGCTGTTCGTCCTGGCGCGCAGCCACCTGCAGAGCACCGCGTCGCAAAACTCGACACGGGGCACCGCCCTGCTGCGCTCGGTCTGGTCGCTGGCCTGGGCCATCGGGCCAATGGTGGGTGCGGCGCTACTGCCTTGGTACGGCTTCACCGGTCTCTTCGTCGTGACCGCCGTCGGCTTCGCCGCGGTCGCCGTCCCTGTGCTGTTAGCAGGTCCGCCACCGCAACCGGAGGCGTCCGCGTCGTCCGCGCCGGCCGAGGCGTCACCCAGCGGCCGGTCGGTCGCTGTTCTGGTAGCCAGCTTCGCGCTTTTCCACACCGCCATGTTCGCCGGCTCGGTCGTCCTGCCGCTGTATGTCACCGATGTACTCGGTCAGTCTGAGAGCGACGTCGGTTTTCTGTTCAGCGTGGGCGCGGCCGTGGAGATCCCTGCCGCGCTCGCCCTATTGCTGGTGCCCGCGCGGGCCAACAAGAAGCGGCTGATCCTGATCGGGATGGCGCTGCTCCTGCTCTACTTCGTCATCATCGCTATCTCATCGAACATGACGGTCCTGCTGCTCGCCCAGATCGCCCGGGGCGTCGCTATCGCCGTCGTCGGCGCCTTGGGCATCACTTACTTTCAGGACCTGATGCCGCACGCCACCGGGCGGGCGACAACCATGTTCGCGAACTCGGCAGCAGCGGGTTCGCTCGTCTCGGGAGTGTTGGCCGGGTCGGCGGCGCAGATCATCGGCTACCGGTCGACGTTGCTGTTGTGCGGTGCGCTCAGCGCTCTGGCGTGGCTACTTCTCACGGCATCCCGGCGAACTCGACCCACCGAGACGCCGACGACCTGATTGCCAGAGGCGCCGGGCCTGGTACTCCAGCTTTCACCGTTGCCTACGAGCCGACTCACCGCCCTAGCTACCACCTGCAGATCGAGCACTGCAACAAACCAGCCCGCCACTGCATAGGCGTCTGCATACCTACACCTGCTGCTGGCCAATATTGCGCAGTGCTGGCCGTCTGGCTGCTGCTCGAGACCGCCACCAGCGTCTGTGAGGCCTTGGTGGCTAACTACAGCGTCTCATGATCATGGATTTAGGCTTCCACAATCCATCAACCCTTGAGAATGAATTCGCGCTGCAGTCGCCGTCGGACTTTAACCTTAAGATTGGCTGCAATCCCGGTGCTGCAACGACGGGCGATCGGGCAGCGCTCACCGGGAGTTCTCGCTGCTCGCGCCCGTACCACATGACGGGCAGCACCTGCGGTCGACGATCAACACGGCCCACGCCGCACATTCTTGGACTGACGCAACGATGGTGACCGTTCGGCGAATGGGCGTGAAGCCATCTCGCCATTGACTCCGACTCTTCATCGGCCAGCTCGACGTCCGCGACGCTCTGTCTATTGCTAAAGCTCCTTCAGAGGCAGCTGTCGTGTGACGGCCGGCTGCCGTCGCGTCATAGCGCAGTGCCAATTCGTGCCTGAAGACTGCGATCCCGCCCGTACTGGACGTCGCAACGATAGACACGCCGACGGCCGGAAACATCCCGAGCCAAATGGAAGACTGTCCGTGAGGGACGGCCGCCGCCGGGCCCGCCGGCGAGAAGGCCGCCATCCGACCGAGCCCACCGGCGAACAGAGAGCATGCGAGTTCCCGTCACGCCCACTTACCGGCGGGCCTGGCGATCACGTTCAGGCCTGCCAGCACGGCCGATGAGGCTCCTTGTCGCAACCTGCGGACGCCGCCGCGACGTATACGCCGGAGGTGGCGTTGCCGATCGGGATGGTGATCTCTAGCAGCACTACTTCAGCGTGGAGCGTGCTCAGACGGGCTGCAGCTGCTGCAGGAACTGTTTCCAGTCGTCCGCGACGCGTTCGATGTTGTCCTCCGCCGGCTCGCTCCGTCTGCTTCTTCCTCGTGATCCCAGAACCAGACACTGCCCTCGTCCTGGGCGCGCAGGGAGATCGCGAACAGGTTGCCGTACTCGTCCTGTGCGACAGGCTGCAGCCACGACGGCACCCGGCCGTCATAGGTGTCGAGCATGTCCCACATGTTCGCCCAATCGGGGGCGTCATCGCGGACACCGAACACTTCCTTGGCCGCGCGGGTGTTGCTCTCCAGACGGCCGCCGTCCTGCCCGGCGAGATAGTCGCGGTACATCCTGGGCAAACGGCTGGCGATGCGCTGCTCGAGGCGTTCGATGTCGGCGCCAGGCGCTGCCGGCGGTTGGCGGCGATATCCGACCGTCATGCTCAGCTTCTGCCTTTCGTGAACGCTACGCCAGCGGCGTGCCGGACCGCATTGTGAAGATCGCTGGGAATCAGCTGCATCGTATTGGTGTCTTGGTGGTGGTGCCCCGTGTAGCCGTCCGGGGTCTCCGGCAACCCGGCCAGACGGTTGGCCTCGGTGAAGTCTGTCGAGTGGTTGCCTGCGAAACCGGGCGGATCAAACTTAACGGTGTGTGTCACGTGCGGCGAAAAGTCGGGAAAACCGTCGTCGGAGAACCGCACCCCGTCTGGGTACTTTTCCTGCAGCTTCGGCGTCCACCGTTTCGGGTCGTCGAACTTCTTGCCCGCGAACTGCCGGTTCGACGGCAGTTTGCCGCTGGGCAGGCGCTTGACATCCGCCGGGATCGGCCGACCTCGGGAGTTGCGCGCCACCGCCTGCGCCGCATAGTCGTGGACCTTGCCGTCCTCGAGCACGTTCTCCAGCGCTCTCATCACGCCCCGCGCCGCCGCACCGCCGACTCGGGGTCTGCCGGTGCCCCGTCGCCTGGCCATTGATGACCGACTTGACGGCGAAGTCGAGCAGCTGGTCCAGGACCAGCTTCGTCAACGCCCGGAAAACCGGATCTCCAGCAACGACGCGCCGAAGCTGACCACGGCGGTGGCGATCGCCTGAGCGATCTGGATGGCCAGGATCGTCAGCTGCGCGATCACGTTGATCTTCAGGGCGAGAACGATGCCGGCGCACACCAGCAGATCGGCGCCGATGATCTGCGCACCGGTCGCCGCCATCGCCAGCCGCTGCGACGGGCTGTCCGCTGCCTGCCACGCCGCCTGGAACGCCGCGATCGACTCGGACTGGTTGAGCTGCCACACCGTGGCTGCGGCGGCGTCCGCGTTCTCGACCCGCGACTCGATCGCCCCGGCGAAGTCCATCCAGGACTGGCCGAGTTCGAACAGCTTCTCCTCGTCCGCTTCCGGCCAGGTGAACCCCAGCACGCTTATCACCTCGACGAGCTCGCCAGGCAGCTGCAATCCCATCTTGTCTCCCCCGTGAGTCGATGTGTCCTACCGCGGCACGTCAGCGCCCCCGGTGCCCGTAACCGCTGCGCCGCCGCCTCATCAGCACTCTGGTGGGCATCAGCGGTCAGCGACAGCCGTTCGACGTAGCCGTCCATGGTCGAGTTCAGGCAGTTCGTGGCCATCGCATACGCGCCCTTCTAGATCTCGCTGATCATTGACCCGAGATCGTCGCGGCCCCACGGCTCGCCGGCAGCGGCCAGCTGCGCGTCAAAGCGCTGCATCTGATCGGCGGTCTGCTGCAGCATCGCCTGCAGATCTGAGTCTCCGCGACGCAAACCGTTGAGGTCGGGCTCGAAACCGTTCACCGCTGGGTGCTTCGCGTACGCAGCCTCGCATCAGTGGCTGCCATGCACGCGGCCACCCGATTGCTGAGTAAGACCTTCACTTCAGGCGAAATTACCGCCGCCTTCCGGCATTGCGACGCCCGAGCAGACCGTTGCCAAGACCACGAAACACGCAACGGTTAAGCCCGCCATCTCGGGCTGCCGATGACGTGACTTCGCCCTGCCACAGGGTTGCGCAGCCCCGGACGAATAGGACACTCTGATCACCCTAAGTAGCCGGGGGTGCAGAAGTGGGGAAGCCGACGTCCGGGACGTCTCGGATCAGCGGGTTCGCGGTAGCGCTTTTGCTTGTCACGGCGTTGATCGAGCTGTTCGTCGTGGCGTTGGCGAGTGCGGGGTTCGACGAGGTCGCTCAGGCGTCCCCGTTCGGGCGGCCCGGCACCGCGACCGTGGCCGCGGCCGTCGCCGTGGTGGCCGCTGCCGGGGCGTTCGTGGCCTGGCGCGGCGCGAGCACCGCGGTTCGGGTGAGCGTCGTGACTGCGGTGTTCGCCGCGGTGGGTGTCGTCGCGCTGATGGCCCTGTTCTTCGTCGTCGCGGGCGGCTCGCCGATCATCCTGGCGGTTCTGCTGGCGCTGACCGCCGTCTCGGTCGCGATGATCGGACGCGCGGTGCTGCAGGCGGCGCCACGCACCTCGGAAAGTTGAACGCGATGGAACCGGATGGGATACGGCGACTGCAGCAGCAGGCGGCACAATTGGGCCGGCTTGCCCGCGACCTGGCCGCCGCAGTTCCGGAGCACGTCGAGGGCAGCGACCCGACCGGCAGGGTCAGCGTCGTGCTCGGCGGTGACGGGGTGCCTACCCAGATCCAGATCCGGGCGGACTGGTGGCAACGGCTGGAGCCCAAGCGGCTCGCCGGCGCGGTCCTCGACGCCAACGCCGACGCGCTGCGGCGGGCCGAGCGGGTGTGGACGGACCGGGCCGACGACGACGGCTGGTGGCAGCGCCGGGCACGGGCCGAGGACGGCGAGACACCGCCCGCCCGGCCGGACCCGGACTCGCAACCGCTCACCGGCCGGCCGCGCGACGAGAACGACCTGGCCGAGGCCGTCCTGCTCGAGCTGCAAGCTGCGCAGACCCGCCCGCCGGCCCCGGGCCCGGTACGGGGGCAGGACGACGGGCAGCGCGTCACGATCCAGATCGAGGCGGGTGGCCTGACGGCTTGCACCATCACGCCAGACTGGGCCGCAAGACACGACGGCGCCTCGATCAGCGCAGCATTGTCCGCCGCGCTCCGGCAGGCGGTGGCGCAGCTTGCGGCGTCACCGCCAGCGAGCGCCGGGTCGGACACGCTGATCGGCGACGCCCTCGCCACCCTGAAAGCCCTAAAGGCGACCCCTCACGACCAAGCCGCATCCGGTGACTCAACCTCCCAGCGGCGAGCAGGTGGCCGTCGCGACCAACGCCCTGCGCACCGAGGCCGGCGAGTGGGACGGCCAGGCCGGCAAGCTCGCCGAGTTGAGCACGAAGGTGGCGGCGATGGAGTTCGGCCGGCTCGAAGCCGGCTTGTTCCAGCTGATGGTCGGGCCCTACAACGACGTGATCCAGGCGATGGCGGCGCGCACCCGCGAGGGCTCAGCCGCCATGACGGAGATCGCCGCGACCCTGCGCAATGTGGCGGGCACCTACGACGCCGAGGACAAAGCCTCCGAGCATCGCATCCGCAACGTCTACTGACGGGAAGAAGTCGTGTTCTCTCAGGCC
This sequence comes from Paractinoplanes pyxinae, assembly GCF_026626335.1. Classification (GTDB taxonomy): domain Bacteria; phylum Actinomycetota; class Actinomycetes; order Mycobacteriales; family Micromonosporaceae; genus Actinoplanes; species Actinoplanes pyxinae. The sequence goes on from NZ_JAPNTZ010000018.1 coordinate 80,008, forward strand.
CAGTACGAGGCCGTCATCCGCGAGATCGAGACCGGGCTCAAGACCTTTCAAGGTCAGCTGAACCAGGTCATCCCCGCGGCGAACAGCGCCACCAGCCACTGGTACGTCCCGCCGCCGGTCGCCCAGGGCTTCCAGTGGATAGCCGAGAAGACCGTCGAGGTCGGCGCCGCCATCCTCGAGTGGTTCCTCGACCTGCTCAAGGGCGCCGCCGCCCCCATCTTCATGTTCATCGACTCCTGGCAGTGGATGGACATCAAAGGCCGGGCCAACGGCATCTCCACCGACCTGACCGGCCAGAACCTGGTGGTCGACGACTCCGACTGGTCGGGGAAGGCCCGCGACGCCTACCTGGCCGCGGCGGGCGCCCAGTCCACCGCCGCTGCACGCGTAGGTTCGATCGCCGGCAGCAGCTCGCTCAACCTGCTGGCGTGCGCGGGCGCCGGCCTGGCGTTCTACATCGTGCTGGCCGGGGTGCTGGCCAAGCTGATCGCCGCCCTGGCCGTGTCCATCGCCGGGATGAGCTCGGGCATCTTCACCGCCCCGGGCATCGCGCTGTTCCTCGAAGAGGCCGGCGTCAGCACCGCCGTCATCGTCACCGCCGTCTCCACCCTGGCCGCCTTCCTCGGCGCCCAGGTGACCGCCATGATCACGCTGCACGGCGACGCCGTCGACCCGACCAGCTTCCCCAACGGCGTCTGGCCCGTCTCCAACACCGGCCAATACAGCGACGCCACCGTCACCGACGGCGACGCCGACTGGTCCCTGCAGCACGACTGAGCTCACCGGCCGCAGCGTCGCCCTTCCGGCCCGAACCGTAGCCAAAGGCTCATGAGACTCGCGGGACGCGCGCACGTGGAGCGAACCTGCCCGGTGGTGGCGTCATGCGCCGCCTTAGCCAACAGGCAATACGCCCGGCAACCGTCGAGCAGCCCGGCGGTGAAGCATCCTTACCAGCTGGCACGGCATCAGGCCCTAGCACGATGACCAGCCAGCGCCGGACGCCAGCACAGCTTCCCGTGAGCTTGGCGCAGTTCGCGGCGCCGGGCCGACTCCCCCACGCCGAGCACTGCCGGACTCAGGCGCCACCGCAGCGCAGGCCTGAGCCGGCCAGACCGCCGGCGCGATGATCGGTTCCGCTATTCCAGTGCCCGTGGTAGGCACAGTCGCCGGCGCCGTCGGCGGACTGGTCTTCGGCATGGCTACCAGTGGCGCTTTGGACGCCGCGTACGATTCTCTGCCGCAAGGCACCCGCGACGCTATCGAGGACGGTTTCACCGCGGTCGGTCCCGGCCTGGAGGATGCCGGCGACGCGGTCGGTGACTCGGCCAAGAAGGTTTGGAACTCCATCTTCTGAGCGACCCCGTAGAGACGGACGAAACATGACGCCCACCCAGGACCCACCGGCCAGATGGCCGAGGCCGCAGCGCTCGGCCGCACGGGTACTCTCCGTGGTCGGCTTCGCCCTCCTCGCACTGATCGCCGCAGCCGTCGTGGTCGCCGACGTTATGGCCGGCGATGCCGTTCAAGCACTGATTTGGGCGGTGGCAACGTTGATGTTTGCTCACCTGGCCGGTCTGGCGGCGAGCATGATGCACCGGCCCGCCGCGTCCACCCGCCCGCCGGTCACCGGCACCATCGACGACGGCGAGCGCGGGCTGGCATTCGCCTACTCACGATCGCCGTATTATTGGCTCGGCGCCGTTCTCATCAGCGTCGTGCTCGCCGCCGCCGGGTTCGCCATCGCCTTCGCGGCGCAGGGCACGGTGACCGGCTTGGCGCTGACGGCGATCTTCACCGCGTTCGCGCTGTTCCTGGGCTGGTTCCTAACGGTGATCTTCCGCCTCGCGCCCGGCGTGGTGATCCTGACCCCGAGCGGCATCTACCACCGCGGGCTGGCGCTCGAGCACTTCGTCCCCTGGGATGCGGTGGCCGACATTCTCGCCCGCGAAGGCCGAACTCCGTGGATCACCGTCAAAGCGTTACCCACTCCGACCACGAGGCAGCGAAGCCACATCGGTCGGCTCGGCCCCGGTGCTCAATGCCTGCCCTTCATGATCATTCATGCGCACTGGTTGGGATCGAACGCTGTGCCCGCCTACCGTGCGCTCCGGCAGTACTTCGACAACCCGTCGCAGCGAGCGTACCTCGGAGGCATCGAACGCCCGAATCGCTAACCAACAGAACATCAGTCAGGCCCCTGCGGCCGTCGAGACTTGAACCTGCGACCCCTTGACCCCCAGAATATGAAGGGCCCAGCGACGTGCTAACTAACGTTTTGCCAGGTCACTCGAAAGTATACTCAGCCGAGTAAAGGGGTCCAACGCTATCGCCCGTCTGATCCCCGCCATCATCGTGCCTGACCTGCGGCTTTCCCAACTCGCTTGCCTCAGCGTAACTCTCTCAGCGATCCATCCGACCGGGCAGGTACCGCATCTGCCTCGTCGGATGCTCATCATGTCCTGGCGAGAGCGTACATATATGCTGCTGAGATCTCGCCTCGAATCTGATAATGACCGAAGGAGCCGTTTCGTCATTGCGAGGCGAACAAATCCTCGAGCATCGCCTTTGATCTAGAGGAAATCTCCTCGTCAGGGAAGAACCGGCTACAGAGTTCCAAAGCCGACCGTCCGATCGGGGCTCGGACGGTTGCGCACCGCACCATGCGCATCTGCTTGATCATCCGGTACTGCTTTGCAAGATACGGTGCTCCAGGAGTGACCGACGGGGCAGACCATGACCTAGTCGCCGACCAGGTGGTCCGTCGGATTGAAGCTGAACCGCAGGACGTTCGGATTCCGGCGTGCCCATTCAACCACGGCGCGGAGCTGCGCGACCGTGTCCACTGCCCGGGAGTGGACTCGCTGGCCTCGGTGGCCGGGCCACCAGCACAGCTCGTAGGACCATCGGCGCCGCCAATCCCATCCATCGAGGCTATCGAACGCCTGTTCGATCAGTTGCCGTTGGCCTTTCCCGCTCCGCTGGCCCCTGCAGCTCGCCGGCCGCGACCCGTCGCGTCTCCGACTCCCCCCGCATCTTCGCCAGGGCGGCCTCCATGTCGTACGGGTCCGGCGGGCTCAGTGTGCCGGTCAGGCGGCGTGCGTGCCACTTGGCCAAGATCCACCAGCGGCGCCACGGGTACGTCGGCGGGGGCGCATCGTGTCACTGATCCTTGGATCACCTCGCCGACATCATCGTGAAGCTCCGCCAAGCGGGAGGTCGCCGCGTGCTGGCCGTCGAAGTCCAGAAGCTGCCGATACGGCGATGAATGCGGACTCAAATCGCCGAGCACCTTGCTGAAATCCCACGTCACCCGCTCCACCCGGCCCCAGAACGGCGCCTCGCGGTTCACCAGGCGGACCCGGTTCCGGACGCGGAGCATCTTGTGCCACAGCTCCTCGACCGCGTCGTACGCCTCGACCAGCTCCTGGTGCGCCTGGTCGACCCTCTCCTGGCTCGCGTCTTCCTCGCTGCGCCGGAGCCGGCCCTGGGCCCCGGCGTACGTGATCACCGCGCCCGAATGCCGGTCGAGCGGCGCCCCCATCTCCTCGTCATGCATGGTGGCCAGCTCGACCACACCGCAGACACCACAGGCGTTTACCTGATCGGCCCGGTTGGTGAGTTTGTGGACGGCGGACCACGCCTTGGCAGCCCGGCTTGGCCCGCGCCCCGAGGTCAGCGTCGAGCACGGCCGTCAGTGCGAGAAGATCATGGATCAGCACAAAGGTTCGGCTTATGGCCGCATGGTTTGTGCCGTGGAAGGCTTGTCTGCTTGATAAGCCAATGAGACGACGTCCTGACGGCGTTGCTCGAGGTACCAGTTGGCGGCCTCATCCGTATCAATGGTTTGCCGAAGTAGGCCGGGGCGTCCAAGAGGGAGCTCCGCGAGTATTTCGCCTCGTGGTGAGATCACCATGCTGGGGCAGTGCTGGTCCGGGTGGGCGATATTGGCGGCCGCAAGGAATCGCTGATTCTCGGCGGCGCGGCTGATCAGGTGGCTTCGCCAAACTCCGTCGACCTCGCGAGGATTGGCAGCGTTAGTGAGATAGAAAAATACTCGCGCGCCAGCCGCCGCGAGGTATTGCCACTGTTCCGGAAAACGGATCTCGCGGCAGAGCTGCATACCGATGGTGACTTTACCGTTCTGCCGAATGACGTCTATGGTCGGTAAATGATCACCGGCCTGCAGGCGGCCACGTTCGTTCATCGCGAGGTTGATTTTTCGGTATACTTGATAAGCGCCCTCGGCGGGGAAAAAGAGGCCAGCGTTGCACCATCCGTCCTGAACTGGCAGCAGTGAACCGCAGAATATATTTACTTGATGCCGGTGGGCGAGCTTGGTCACCTGGTCCACTGCGTGGTGGATGGCGTCTGGCGGTAGTGCGGCCAGCGGCGTGAGGTCATCTCCATAGCCCGATAGCATCCCTTCAGGCAGAACGACGACGTCACCCGCGCGGGTGTTACCGATGGCCTCGCGCACTGCGGTGAGATTGGCATCCACATTCCATACGGCTGGGAGTTGGGCGATCACGATCGACATCTGCACCAGGTAATCCTGAACGATCGCCAGACGATCGCCTTCGCCGGGCCTGACCTGGAAGGCCGGCGAATGGGTTCGCCGTCTCGCCGCGCAACGTCGTCGAGTAGCTTCTCCGCAGTTGGCTCATGTCGCGAGTGGCGATGGCTGCCACCTACAGAGTAGACGCTCAGCGATGGCCTGAGCTGTTCGACGAGTTGATGAACCGATCGAGACACGGTTCGCCCGGCCGGAACCCCGACGCCGGGTCCGGGGCTTCGTGCAAGGTCTGCCGCCCCACTGTCAGCGAAGAACTGCTGGACGATCGCCGAAGACGCCGGCGACGACAGCCTTGGAGGATGCGAGCCTGATCAGCCGGGCGAGCTGGGGCGACGCCCTCGTGCGGGCCGATGTGCGGGACTTCGTCGCCCATCGGCTCGGGCATCCGAATGCCCTTCTCGTTATCGACGAAACCGGCGATCCGAAGACGACCGTCACACCGTCGGCGTCCAGCAGCAATACTCCGGCACCGCCGGAGAGATCAAGAATTGTCAGCCGTCGCTGTGCCTATCCTACGCTTCAGCCCACGGGTACATCCTGCTCGACTCCGCGCTACCTGCCCAAATCATGGACCGGCAACCACGGACGGCTGGCTGCAACCGGTGCTCCCGACGAGATCGGGTTCGCCACCAGACCCATCGAGTCATTCAGGCCGCCAAAACCGAACTCGGCCTCGATCAACACCAGCACCGTCGCTGGACGCCCTGGCACCGCTGGACCATCCTCGTGATCGCCGCCCACGCCTTCCTCGCCGCAGCGGCCACTTCTACACGGCCGACGCCATTACGAACGGCAAGCCCTCACCGAGCCCTAAAACGGATCTTCCGCTGGTAGATGAGATGCCATTGCGGGGGCGAGACCGCCGATACCTGGCCGGACCGGCAGGGAGCCCGAGGCCACCCTGCCAGTCCCTGCTACTTGTCTGACAGGCGGCAGTCGCGTACGTGACTCGCTGTTTGTATCGGTGACCCTACTGAGCTAGAGCTTACCGGTGCGTTCATGCGGTACGCGGCGCCAAGATGCCTGCAAGACGCCTGGCGAGCGCCAGGATGGTGAGGGCAGGGTTGGCCGCCCCGGCGCGCGGGAAGACGGCTGGACCGACCGCGTAGAGGCCGGCGAGGCCGCGGAACTGGTGGTCGTCATCGAGGATCGAGCCGAGAGGTAGGGTGCCGGCCTCGTGGTTCTCGGTACCGAGCGGGAAGGAATAGGTGCAGACTGCCCCGGGCGCGAGGAAGGATCGGGAGGCCACAAGGCGCTGTTGCACGTCAGGTGAACCGGTTTCTGTGTCGAACTCCAGTGCCGGCGCCTCGATCATCCCGGCCTGGTGGCAGATTTCTCCCCAAAAGCGCTGGATTTCCGCCTGCTGCGCGCGCGCCAGCTGCCGATCGACAGGCGACATGGAGCATCGCACCGAGGTATGCCACGGCCAGACACCGCGATCGTCGCATTCGACTACTCCGAGTGGACCGGCGATCTGCTCGCCGATGAAGGAGGTGCGCAATACGATGAGCCCATGCTCATTTACTGAGGTCATCAGGAAGATGTTCGACCTGAGGCCGTCTCGCGCCGGCGCTTGGAATTTGACGTTGGCAGCTGCGGCCTCCTCGATCTCGGCGGGCAGACTGCCGGGTGCCAAACTCGCCGAGAAGCCGTTGGCAACTTTGTCGACCAAGCCCGTGAGCTGGGGCCGGTCGAGCAGGCCCTCGTTGGACAACGCCTGAATGGCGAGCCGGCTGCTTTCGATGGTTCCCGCGGCGAGGACTACCTTCTCGGCGCGGATGTCGTGGACGACGCCGCGGCGCCGGATCCGCACGCCGCTGGTTACACCTTTCTGGGTCAGCACGCCGAGCACTTCGCTGTCGCACAGTATTGTCGCGTCTTCCGCAGTCAGGTGTTCCAGCGGGGAGTATGCCTTCCATCGCCCGTCCTCGCCATGTCGAATGGCTGAAGGTACGTCCTGGAACAGGTAACCGCCAAGCGTCACCTGCCGGTCGCCGGCCCGCGTGGTCGCACGGTTCGAGCCGCTCCACTCGGCCAGTTCCCGTTCGACTCTCGCGTAGAGCGGCTCACCGCCGTGCCATTCCTTGGTCAGGTCACGCACAACGGATTCGGGCCACTGCTCGTCGAGCGCCCAGTCTTCAACAGGCAGTGTGACAGCGTGCCAGTAGAGAGACCGCCCACCGAGTCTGCGGCGCAGGCCAGCGAGGCCGACGAAGCTTCCGTCGTTTGCTTCGTACGGCCGGTAGAAGGATTCGTCCTGTGACGGATCGATCCAGTACTGGTCGGCGGCGGCCCCGTGCAAGGCCCAGCGGTAGTGCTCCGCACCGCGGTCGGGTCCAGCCTCGAGGACGAGTGGAGGTCGGCCTCCCCGTCTCGCCATCTGAACGGCGAGCTCGAGGCCGGCCATGCCACCACCCACGATGACACACTCAGCGGATTCGGGGACGGCGGTGACTGTGGCCATGTGATCGTCCTTCACGGTGAGCGAAGCAGGTTGGTTGACGGGCAATCAGCGATGACTGCCTTAAGCGTGGAATGAGTTGAACGCTGCAGCTCTCAGCATTCTCGGAAATCGCAATTGCGGTCACTGGGACGGTACGCCAAATCGCTTCCGACTGCCTGGCGCACGCTTCTGCTGGAGATCAAATATGCCATAGCATCGATGTAAAGGCAAGGTGTCCGGCAAATGGCTTCGCCGACACCGCCTCGGGTATTTTCGGGTAGCTCCGGAGCGCCACAGACTCCTATTGCGAGATTTTTTCGGCGAAGCGACCGTCATGAATCGCAGCAGTTCGCTCTTAGATATCTTCGCGCTGTGATCAGACGATGAGATCCCATGCTATGAGTCCGGCGCCTAGGCACGCGGCCTCATCACCGAGTTGGGCGCGGATGATCTCGGGAAGCGCCTGGAGGGCTATCCGCTCGGCCACGGCCTTGCGGAGTGGCGCCAGGAGCGTTTCGCCGGCCTCGGCCAGTCCGCCGCCGATTATGATGGCTGCCGGGTCGAGCAGAGTCAGGCCTGTTGTGAGCCCGTCGGCGAGGGCGTCGACGGCGTACTGCCACGTCGCTAGGGCACCTGCATCTCCATTCGCTACGGCTTGGGCACAGTCGGCCGCTGTGGCGCCGCTCATGCCGCTGGCGGCAGCCCAGGCTCGGCTTACGGCCGAGGCCGAGGCGTAACGCTCCAGGCATCCACGTTGGCCGCACGGGCAGCGAAGACCGCCCGGCCGGACGATGATGTGGCCGATCTCGCCGGCTGATCCGCTGGCGCCGGGCTCGATTCGTCCCTCGAGGCCGATGGCTGCAGCTATCCCCGTGCCCAAGGCGACGAACAGGAACCGGTCGACGCCACGGGCCGCACCCAGCCGAAGCTCCGCCAATCCACCGCTCCGCAGGTCGTGGCCAAGCGCTACCGGAAAGGGCACCGTTCCTTCATGGGCACCGAGCCTCTCACCTAGCAACGCGCGGAATGGGACGTCGCGCCAGCCGAGATTGACTGCATAGCCGGCGACGCCGTTTACCTGGTCCACGGTGCCGGGCACCGCCAGGCCGATGGCGGCCGGGCCCTCGCCCAGCCGTCGTCGGCCGTCGGCCGCGAGTTCCTCGGCGAAGTCAAGGATCATCCGTACCACCGCTTGCGGTCCGTGCTCGAGTGCGGTGGGCCGACGGGCCTTGCACAGCACCGAACCATTTCTTCCTATCAATGCAGCTTTGATATTGGTACCCCCCACGTCCAGGGCGATAACGTATTCCACAGGCTTACCCTTACACGCAGGGGCGGACAGCCCGAATTGCCTCGTCGTCACATCGGCTTGCGGCCTGCACGACGCGTTCCTACAGGTCGACGATACGCCAGACGCCGATCGCTTTGTCTTCGAATCGGCGTTCTTCCCGGACCTCGTCCTCGTTCGTGACTTTCACGCCGTGTTCGTTGTACCGGTAGATTTCCGTGCATTGCTCATCGATCACGCGCATGGGCCGGGGTAGCGAGAAAGGGGCGGCTGAGAGGTTGAGCGGTCGCCAGCCCCCAGCAACGATGTCTTCTGCATTTTCCGATCGGCCGACGAATGTAGTGGTCGCTAGATACTTGGCGCCGCTCCGCTTGAAGTTGTCGAGTGCCCGATTGACGTCGACGTCGCTGAAGTGCACCAGGCAGTCTCTGGAGAAGATGAGATCGACCGGCGGAATCTCGTCCTTGATGACGTCGAGAACCCGGAAGTCGCAGCCCGCACCGGCGAACTGGTCCCGATTTCTTTGTATCATTTCCGGAACGACGTCGACGCCCAAGTAGCTCTCCACACCCAGGTCGACTCTGGACATCCAGTAGTAGTCACCACATGGGGCGTCGAGGAAGGTTCGAATACCGAGGTCCGCGATGACGCGTGGCAGCTCGGCGCGGAGAGCAGCAGTCTGCTGCAGATTTGATCCCGGACCGGACAGGGACACGTCCTGCCGGCCGGAATCGTGTGTCCGGGACCACACGCCGCTCGCGTAGATCTGAGCAAAAGTGTCCTGCATGGAGCGGTGTGTTGCATGTCCGACGAGCGGTGTCGTCTCAGCGTGCCGCACCACTCCGAAGCCCTGCGCATTGTCACCCATAGTTAGATCCAATTCCTTGACGTGTTGAGGGGACGTCCGGACAGCTCGAGAGGCTGCCGATTACCCGGAGGACAACAGGGAGAGCCGCGCACGAGTTGCATCGAGGCTGTCCAGAGGAACAGGATCAGCCACCCAAGGACGGTGAAGATGGTCACCATCCTTGCGGGGCACTAGATGGACATGCAGGTGGAAAACGTCTTGCCAGCCCGCCACCCGATTCGCTTGGAACAGCGTCAAACCGTCCGGCTCCAGTACGTCTCTGATATGATCCGCCATAAGCTGTGCGGTGCGCATCACAGCCGCCGCGTCCTCAGGCGGGATATCCCATATGTCCATGGCATGCCGCTTCGGAATCACTAGCGTATGACCTTCCATAACCGCCGTGATGTCGAGGAATGCGATGGTGCGCTCGTCTTCATACAGGAGGGCGGCAGGCTGCTCCCTGGCAATTATTCGGCAGAACACGCAGCTCGGATTGTCATGCGCTGTCATTGCGCCACTTCCTGGGACAACTCGCGCAATTCGCGGGCAGTTTTCGACAACGGGAATCGTGCGCTGTTCGACAATCCGGCCGCAGCTACCTCTGCGAGCAGATTTGGTGATGTTCGAAACTCTTTGAAACGTGCGTCAAGCGCACCGAGATTCCCGAAGTCACAGGCGAGAGCGGAATCGCCGAGCACTTCAACCAGGCCGGGCAGCGGTTGATAGGCGACGGGCAGACCGCATGCCTGCGCTTCCAGCGTGACGAGTCCAAACGCCTCCAGCTTGACGGACGGCACGATCAACAGGTCGTGGTCCGCGAAATCGCGCCACAGCTGCTCGCGGGACAGCCAGCCGAGAAAGCGCACGCGGGACAGATCGGTACGCTCAGCGAGTCTGGCGTAATCGTCGGTAGGTCCCGCCACCGCGAGCTCCACACCGTCGAATTGGGAGACCGCTGAGAGGATCTCGGCCGTGGCCTTCTGCGCCGTCAAACGGCCGGCGTAGAGAACCCTGAGCAGCTCCACGGGCTTCTCGGCCCAGGCCGGCGGCTTGGCCAGCAACCGGTCCGGCACACCCCACGGTATGTGGACCGCTCGCACCTCTCCGGTCAGCCGACGCAGGAGATCTGCCATGGCCCTGGTAGGCACCACGACGGCAGCGGAGACGTCTGCGGCCTGCTTGAGCACGTCGGCTTGCGTGGGGTACTCGGCCGCGAACAGCAGGTCAGTGCCGTGCAGGAGGGCGACCTTCGGTTGGTTCGGAAATACACGCTGCAGAGCGGGGGTCGCTCCGAAGGTGAGATGCTGGAAGTGAATCACATCGTAATCGCGTTGGCCGAACGTGTCCTGCACGGCGGAACTGAGCCTGTCGAGGTACGTCCAGAACTCTCCGCCGGACAGAGACTTGCCCTCGACTTCGAGCAGTTCCGGGGAATAGGTCAGATCCACATCTCCACTGCGCTCGGGCGCCAGCATGAAGACGTCCGCGTCGACCAGCGGTGCAGGCCCCAGATAGAGATCCCGCAAGAGTTCCACGCTTCCGCCCGGGCTGGGGAACGGCAGGTCGATTCCAGTCAGGATTTTGATGTCAGCTCCTCATGTAGCCGCGAGGCATCGATGCCATTGCTCCGCGTGTACTTCCGACCCATGCGCTGGTAGCTCGCCAGTTCGCCCCGGGTTTCCAGGAAGACAATCTTGCCGAAAGTCATTCCTGGATAGATTCGGACGGGTCGTGCCGCGCGTATTTCCAACGTCCATCTAATAGCGTGGCCAACGTGGCCCAGGGGCGCCGATACGTGCACCCACACTCCCAGGGTCCCGATGGTTCGGTCGCCATTAATCATCTGCGCGTAGCGTTCCGAGAAGGTCCGCTCATGCGTGACGCCGAGGTAGAGCTTTCCCGAGTCCAAGACCATGCCTTCGGCAGGCAGGGCATGTTCGGGAAAGCTCGAGTCGCGAGCGGCATCAAGATCGGTGTCGCAGACGCGGATGGTATCACCGAGCCGCCAGTCGTAGGCGTTCGGAGAGAGTCTACGGTCGTCAAAAGGATCAATTGTTATGTCGCCGCGCTCGATTGCCTTAGCGATCTCGGGACCGGTGAGGATCATGACTTTCCTACCTTGTCCCGCCAGTAGCGTGACTCCTGCGGGCCAGCGGCACCTTGGTATTTTCCCGAATACAGATCAATCTCTCCCATGGTGTCGAAGAACATGATCTGACCGATCTTCATGCCTGGATATACGCGCAGTGGTCTGACCGGCGACAGCATCAGCGTCCACTGGCCGTGAAACCCGATGTCACCGATGGGGGCGGTGATCTCGACGAACAGGCCCAGACGGCCGACGGAAGAACGCCCGAACAGCAAGGGCACGTAGAAATCTGAGCCGACTTCTTCGACAGTATGACCTAGATAAAGTTCGGTAGGCTGCAGGACGAAACCACTCTGATCGATTTTAACTTGACGCGTAGGGTTCGGCCGGTACGCGTCGATGACCGCGTCGGAGTAGGTGAGCAGCGTGTCCCCCAGACAGACGTTATAGCTGTTTGGGTTCACCTGCTCAATGCTGAAGGGCGATATACGAATCTTCCCGTTCGCCATCGATTTTGTAATTTCAGGACCTGTAAGGATCACTGGTCGCACCATTCGCTATTCGTCAGAATGGATCGGGGCGGGGCCGCCAATACCAGCCGGGCGAGCACTGGGAGATGATCTGAAGACATCGGGTCGTCCATAACCACTCCGACTCGTTCCGGCGCCACCCCTTGACCTGCGAATATGTAATCGATGCACGTTGTTGGCGCATCGGCTGGATAGGTCGGCGCCGCGCCGTCTCTGAGCAGCGACCAGCAGTCGGTGAACGAGGCGCGGATCATGTCGATCTCGGGTGCGGTGGGCGGAGCGTTGAAGTCGCCGAGCAAAATCGCCGGACTCGTCGATCCGATCAGCTCGACTACCTCTTTCACCTGCTGCGGCCGGTCGGTCTGTGCGAACCATTCGAGATGTACGGTGAAGATGTGCAGCGGAGTGCCGCCGACGTCTATCTCGGCGTGGAGCAGGCCACGCTGTTCCCCCTGTGGGGATTTGAACAGATGGGTGTTTCGCCAGCGTCTGATCGGATGGCGAGAGAGAATCGCGGTCCCGTACTGGGCCCGCGGTCGGCCCGGGGCGGGCGGTCCCAGATCCTGGTTCACGCCGTAGCACGCGTCGAAGTCGACCAGGCGCCTCAACTCCGCCACCTGGTCGACCCAGTCGCTGCGGTCCCCGAAGTGCCGGTCGACTTCCTGAAGTCCGATGATCTCGGCGTCGCTGCCGCGGATCACGCGGGCAATCCGCGCCACATCGAGGACGCCGCCGGGGCCCTCGCAGTGCCGAATGTTGAACGACATTACGTCAACGGTTTTGACTGGAATATCCGGGTGCGCCTTCAACTGGCGCTTCTCAAAAGACAGGAGTTGCGATGTCCGGCCGCTGCATCTCGGCAATGGCATGAGACATGCCACGAGGGAACGACGCGGAGGTGAATATGGATGCTATGGGCAGAGTTACGCCGAATCGTTCCTCGACCTTGCCAATCAGACGGACCGCCTGGATGGAATCTCCGCCGAGATGAAAGAAGTCATCCATGGGAGAAATCTCAGCAATGTCGAGTATCTGGCGCCACTCCGCGATGACGGAATCCTCGAGCTCATTCTTCCCCGCGTCACGCTGAGCCAGCCGCACATCCGCAGAGCCATTGACGCGGTCCTCCATTCCGACCCGCTGAGGCTTTCCCGTCGGCCCTTTCGGTAGTTCAGGAACAACTACGATCCGGCGCGGAACCTTAAAGGGTGCAAGGTAGTTCGAGACAAAGATCTGGAGCTCCCCGGTGTTGACATGGGCGCCGGGGTTGACCACGATGGCTGCCCCGACGTCTTCGCCGAGTCTCGGATGCCTGATGGAGAATGTCAGTGCCTGAGCGACGGCGGGATGCCGCATCAGCACGTCGTCAACTTCTCGCGGAAACACCTTTTCACCGCCACGGTTTATGATCTCTTTCGTCCGCCCGGACAGGTGAAGGAACCCCCCCTCGTCAAAGAAGCCCTGGTCTCCCGTTCGGAGCCAAGACTCGATGAACGCCGAGGAGTTGGCCTCGGCGTTATCCAAGTAGCCCGCCGTGACGCTGTCTCCGCGAATGACGATCTCACCGACTTCGCCGGCGGGCTTGGCAACTCCGGCGGAATCCACAACACGAATTTCTACCCCGGCCGGCTTGCCCACCGAGCCTGCGATGCGGCTGCCCGTCAGAGCGTTACTGGCCATCTGGTGGCTTGCCTCGGTCATTCCATATGCCTCGATGACAGGAACGCCGAGGAACTCTTCCAACCGTGCCATCAGCGTGGGAGCCAAGGGAGCTGACGAGGATCGGACGAAGCGAAGGCCATGACGCAGTGCGGGCCGGCTGGCAGCCATGTCGGCGACAGCGTAGTGAATGGTGGGGACCGCTGAATACCAGGTGATGGCGGACTTCTCCAGTGCGGCCAGAATGTCCGCAGGCTGCTGATTGGGCAGGAGATAGATACTGCCTTCGGCATATAACGGTGCCAGCAAACCAGCAACCAGCCCATGTATGTGAAACAGCGGCATGACCAGCAACCCTCTGTCTTCCGGAGACAGGAGGAGTGTCCGTGAGATGTTTCGAGCGGAGGTGGTCAGATTTCGATGCGTGAGGGGCACGATCTTCGGCTTGGATGTGGTTCCTGATGTTGCCAGCAGCAGACATACGTCATCCGGCTCGGGTGCTCCGCCAATGAGCTCCAACGCCGCTTCCGGGTCGACCCGGCTCTCTCGGGACACACTGATTCGAAGGCAACGTTTACCGAGGCGTGCGAGGGACTCGTCGATGCTGCCGGCCGTGTCGTCTGTGACCACGACGGTGTGGACGCCCATACTGTCGAGGTACCGGCCGATCTCGTCGACGGGCACTGTCGGATTGATCGGCACACAGACACCAACGGTGGTGATCGCCAGCAGTGCGACAGCGGTCTCGATACCAGTGCCGCAAACGAGGCCGATGCGGCTGCGGGCGCCGATTCCGTTCTCGACCAGGGCGGCGCTCACGTTGAGGGTGAGTGCATAGATCTCGAGCCCGGCCATACACGAGTTCGGCCCGAGGAGTGTCGTGGTCGAGCTCGTCCGCTTCTTGGCGAGCAGGTCAAGGACCGTCTCAACTTGGGGCGGTGAGTCCATGTGCTGAAGTTCCTTTCACCAAGGCAGGACTGCCTTCAGAGCTGCCGAGCGGTTGAAGAGCACTGCCGAGGACCGGTCGGCAATCCGTGAAGTCTCTAATCGGCCGACGCCTCTGCCCTTCGCAGCCCGCCGGCAACTGTGCGCAGGGTCGTCATGCCACTGATGCAGGCGAAGCTCGGGGGGAGATAGCCGCGTCGCCGGAGCAGATCCGCGAACTCGGGGTAGCGCGCGAGCTGCCCGCCCGCACGTATGAAGCACTCGTCGAGGTCGGGAATCCGGCCCCCTACGGTCGCGGCCATGATGCTCTGTACCGCGGACTCCGTGGAACCCTCGGGACCGCGCGCGAGAGTCACGGGGGCGCCTCCGACGATCTCGTAATGATCCGGCACAGCCAAGAGTTCGCCGGTATCCAAGTGGCGCAGCAGGGCATTCCTGACATCATGCGGCGCAGGGGACTTACCCTCCGCCGCTGTGACCCGGATTGTCAGCCTGGTGTTGCCGGCCTCCCCGGCATCGATGATAAGCTTCACCTCTTCGGCCCAGTCCATGGCGAGCACCTTGTCCTCGAGCGCCTGGAAGTCGACCCAGTGCCCGTTGACCAGTTGCTCTCCGGCGTGGCGCGTCATTACTGCCAGACCAACCTGGGCTGCGACGTCGCCGGCCACGCAGTCCTGCCCCGCCGCGACCCGGCTCAGGACCAGTTCGATGCCGCGAAGTAGCGCGCCGCAATCCTCGGCCGCCAGCGCCTGCGAGTCTCCATGAATGGATATGCGGACCGTACGGGCGTCGGACCAGCGCACCGAGAGGCTGGCTCCGTACTCGTAGAAGCTCTCGTCCGTGACCTCGTATGTGATGGCTTCGAGGGCCTGGTCGGGCCGGCCTGCCCCGGACTTGAGCACTTCATGCCACCCGTGCGGGGGCGGTATGAAGTTGTAGGCCAGATCGGTCGACAGGCTGATTCCCCGGCTGTGCTGAGCCAGGACTCGCTCTCGGAGCAGGTCGAAGGGATCGTAGCGGCCGTAGGTGGGGTGGCCCTCCGCGAGCGCCCGCTGGGCGCCGGCAGCGGCCGCACGCATTCCCTGGTCCAGCCGCCGAAAAGTGACTGGCGAGCGTTGGGCGGTGGTGCACCGCACATTGCGAAGATCGGCATTATGCCGGTTGTTCCTGGCGACATTGACCGTGCAGGCGTCCAGCTTGCCCCGCCAGCACAGCAGCTGGGTGAAGGCCGCCAGGATGAGCGCCGACGGCAGCAGGCCAGCCGTGGACATAACTTGAGCGAAGATGATGTCGGCACTCTGCAGGGTGAGCGTGCGCCGATAGTACCGGCCGCTGATTCCACTCGAGGGACGATATCGGTGCATGCGCGGTGGTGCGGTGGCGAAGTGCTGCTGAAGGAGGTCGGATGCCCGCTGGCGCTCGGCCTCGCCTTGTGGTCCGGACTCGAGACGGGCCATGTCTGTCGGCTGAATTCCAGACAGTTGAGCGGAGGTATCGGGCTGGCGACCGGTGACGGGATCAGCCACCGCGTCGCCTATCGCGTTCTCCACCACCCGGCGGAAGTCGGCATCCATGGCCACATGGTCTGCAACGAATCCTAGCCAGCGTTCCGCCCCCCGCTCCAGGAGATGAAACTGAGCCAGGTAGAGGCCGGTCCGCCCCTGGACCTCGGCCTTGAACCGCTCCACGATGCGTGCCATGTGAAGCTGTGGTGTCTCGTCGGCTGCTACATCGGCAGCTCGTACTGGTAATCCGCGGCGGTGGACCCGCTGCTGCAGTTCGCCATCTATGACCTCGATCGACGTCCGCAGAGCGTGAAACTTGTTCTCCAGGCAGTCGACGATGCGCTGTGCGGCGGCCAGTTCGGTGCCCACCGGGAGCGGCCGCAACGACTCGGAGAACCCTGCTTCCAGAAACCACTGGAACTTCTGCGCCCTGGTCATAGGTGCAGTATCTAAATCGCTGACGCTCACGGGGTGTCCTCGCTGGGCAATCTCCGCGCACAGACAGCTGCCAATGTACGTTCGTACCTGAGGAAGCGGAGATATGACGGATCGTTATGCCTTGGGAATACTTTCGCTCATGGCGGCCAGGCAGTCCGCAGGTGCCGTCAACAGGTAGATCAACCTTCGGGGATGGCGCCACTAGCCATGAGGCTTTGGCGATCATGCTTCCCGATGGTTTGTTGCCGGATCTGCTCGTAACGTATGCGATCAAGCAATCTCGCGCAACAGTCCACTTCGGTCGGCCCTGGACTGAAGTGCCATTCACCTGGCTGGATGTCCGGCGGTCACTTGGGGGTGGGTGTCAAGGCCCACGTGTGAGACTCCCTGGCTTTGCGGAGCAGCGGGCTGGAAGGATGTTGCCGTGCCGACATCGACCTCGGCGCCGACCCCGGCGTGAGCCGCAGCGAGTCTCCGAGCCGCGCGCGGCCCGCAAGCGGATCACGCTCCTTGAGCAGGAGAACGAGGTCCTGCG
The DNA here is from genome assembly GCF_026626335.1 of Paractinoplanes pyxinae. GTDB lineage: Bacteria > Actinomycetota > Actinomycetes > Mycobacteriales > Micromonosporaceae > Actinoplanes > Actinoplanes pyxinae. The sequence continues at coordinate 96,863 of NZ_JAPNTZ010000018.1, forward strand.
GCGGGCAGCGGCGTATCTGTCGCAGGCGAACCTGCCGGGAAAGGCTCTACCCGCTCGTGAACGAGTTGTCCAGGATGGCTCAGGATCGTGTTGGCAGGCCCAATGCGGTTCTTCCGCTTCTTACGGTTCAACAGCTAGGTTGCATACAGACCCGGAATGGCTTCATCATGCCGCTGTCGTAGCAGTCCCCGGTCGCGCCCGTCGACGGGGCGAGTTGGGCGCGACGATCGCGTCCCGGGGCGACGCTCCTGGTAGGAGTCGATTCGCTTGTCCTATCGGGTTGCCGGCCACGCCAATGCGTACGCCGGCTGAAGCCGCGTTCGACCTGACTGCGTTGCCGGCAGCGGTCAGCGGCGCGCCACATCACTACAACGACCCAGCACGATGATCCGTCCGTTACGCCCTAGCAGACGGCTCTCTTGCCGAGCGAAAACCAGCTCTGCCCATCGGCTGTGATGTATCGCACGCTCGCAGTCCCACTCAACATTCATCCGACGATCCACGGCTGGAACTGAAGTCGCCCGGGGATGCCCGTTCGCGACCGGACGTCCCGGCAACCGCAATGCCGGCGTCTCTCCGCTTGCTTCGCCTAACTTCGTAGCGCCTCGGGACGGATGCCGAGTCGGTTGCGGCGCCGTCGGTTCGCTGTGGAGCCGCTGCAGGCGAGATCTCGCCTCCCGGGCACGGGCCCGAGCCCGGGGCGACCTGCCTCGACGATGCAACGTCTCCAGAGGCTCAGCTCACTCGCTGAGACGGGACTCCGCCATGCTGAGGACTTCTGTGACTCGCCGGCCGAAGTGCACGTCGCTTGCATGGCGCTCGCCCGTGTGGGCGGCCGCTAGCAACTCGTCTATAGCGCGCCGGTATGCGGGCACCATGGCGATATCAGAGCAGTCCGGCGACACGACCTTCCCGGCGTGGCCATTCAGCTGAACGCTGCGCTCGGACGCCTGCGGTGGGACAGTGTGGCTGAGCGAGCAGGTGGACATTGCGCCGGAGGTGTGGCGCAGCGTCAGGTGAACCGTGTCGCCTGGACCGCGAACGGCGCCGACATCCGACACGTCGCCGAGGATCGGCAGAAGCATCGACAACGCATGCGGGCCGACGTCCCACAGCGCGCCCTTCTCCTGCCGCCAAGGCGAGGCCGCGAACGGCGAGTCGGAGTCGGCAAACACCGACAAGAGCCAATCGGCTCGGCCGAGTAACCAGCCGCCCTCAGCTCTCCGTGCTGCCAGCCAGTCGGCCGAAACTTGGGAGAAGTGCATCGTGAAGAAAACGACCGATGCTACGCCCGCCCGGTCAACCGCCTCGGTCATCGCCCGTGCCCCCTCGACCGTCGTGGCGACGGGCTTGTCGAGCAGCAGGTGGCGGCCCGCCTGCGCAGCCCGAACCGCTAGCGGCGCTTGAATGTCGGGCGGCAGCCCGACCACGACGACGTCACAATCGGCAAGCAACGCGTCGACATCGTCGTACGCCCTTGTGCCGAAGCGCTCGGCAATCTCCTTGGCCGCCTCCGGACGGCGGCCCCACACGCCGGTGAACTCCGCATCCGGATGTGACTGGAGGGCGGGGGCTTGCGTCCGCTGCGCCCAGGGACCGGTACCGAACAGTCCGAATCTCATGGCCGCGATGCTAAGCCACGCTGCGCTCCACCGATTCACCGCCCTCCATGTCATATATCGAGTTCGCCGCGCGGCTCACCAGCGAATCACAGTCGTATTCCGTAGCGATTCGTGGTCGATTGCGGGCCGGTCGCAGCAGACACGTCCGCACGTCGAAGATCTGCTCCAGGAGCCGCTTCGGATCATCGCTTGGTTCACCACAGGGCATAGCGGTACACAGGGCGTCCAGTGGCGGCAGACCTCGTCGTGGTGATGGCTCTTGCTGAATTCCAACCCACGACGAAGTCCGTCCGGCAGTGCGTCTCCCCTACCGAGCGCGTTATGCACCGAGCCTCGGCTACCGGCTCAGGCAGACTTGGGCACAGGATGGTGCCGGCTGATGTTGCGCTCGAACAGTCTGAGGGACTCCGTGACGCCGATACTGTCCGGGCCGAGTTCGGGGAGCCTGCCGTCAGCCGCCTTGAGCTCTCGGAGCGCGCCATCGATGGCTCCGTGCGCGGCGAACAAACAAGGCGTGCTATAGATGGCCAGGTCGACGCCCAGCTCATCAAGCTCCGAAAGCGACAGCCGGGGAGACTTTCCGCCGGCAATCTGGTTGAAAAGCAGCGGCTTGTCGCCTATTACGCCTTTGACCTTGCGGATCCAATCGACGCTGCGTACTCCGTCGACGAGGATAACGTCGGCATCCGTAGCAGCGAACGCCTCGGCACGCCGGAGGATCTCCGCCTCGTCAGTGGCGTCGGTGCGCGCCACCACCACCAGGTCCGAGCGCGTATCAAGCACCATCTGCAGCTTGTCCAGGTACTCGGCGAGCGGCAGCACCTGCTTGCCTTCGACATGGCCGCACCGTCGGGGCCGCTTCTGATCCTCGAGAACTACCCCGGAGGCACCGCACAGCTCCAGCTGGCGAACCACATGGCAGGCCGTCTCAGGATCCACGTAGCCGTCATCGATGTCGACCAGAAGATGCTGGTCCGGGAAGGCCACGCGCAGCCGCTGCACGAACGCGACGATGTCCGGCCATGCGATGAATCCGATGTCGGGCAGGCCATAGTGCGAGGCGGCGAAGCCGAATCCGGATACGAACATGCCGTCGTAGTGGAGAGCCGCCAGTGAAGCGGAGAGCATGTCGAACACCCCGATCAGCGGAGTGGTTGAGGTCTCGGCAATGGCAGCCTTCAGTCGCTGCGAGTGGCTCATAGCATCCCTTTGACGTTCGTCGGACATGTCGTTTGCTGCATGCGGATCAGCTCGTTCCTAAGGCGGGCCGGACAGGAGTGGTCCTGAGGAATTTCGTTTTTCACTTTCGAGAGGCTCGTAGCCCGGTTCCGTCGAGTCCGAGACAGCCTCCGTAACAGGTCCTGGGAGGAGCGCTCGCCTGATCTGAGGCAGCAGCGCAATACCTATGTGGACTGCCGCGTGAAGGGCCGCGACGGCAAGCAGCGCATTATGCATACCTGCGTGTTGGATCCACAGACCGAGCACCAGAAACCCCAGGGGGGCGAAGGCAAGCGACCCCAGCCAGTCGTAGGAACTGACGCGCGACAGCATGTGCGAGTCAACGCGCTCCTGCAGCGTGGTCTCCCATAAGGTGTCACCGACGTTCAGCGCGGCCGCGGAGAGTATTGCTGCTGCGAGCAAAACGATGAGGCTCGCGTTGTACACAAGCGCCAGAACGAAGGGGATGTCCAGTAGCAGGATCAAGGTGGCCAGAAGTAGCGGCCGGGCCGGCCTCCAGCGCAGCAGCAGGAAGCCGACGATGATCGCGCCGAGGCTGCGCGCCGTCAGTACTGTCGCCCAGCCCGACACACCCACCGTGCTCTCGGCCACGGTGGGACCGCCCACCATAATGGCTGGCATCATCGTCGCTTGGTAGAGGGCAAAACTCGCGACCATGAGCCAGATCCAGGGGGTTCCTGAGAAGGCGCTCCAGCCTTCGAGGAGCTCACGCCGCATGGATTCGCCGCCGGCCTGCTGAGGTCGCGTCACCTTGGGCATCAGGCGCAGAACGATGAGGGCGCAAGCGAATGCGATTCCACTCACGACATATGCCCACCCCGGATTCGCCACCGCCACTACGATTCCGGCCAGCGAGGGACCTGCAATCGCGCTGGAGTTCCGCGCCAGTCGCACCAGCGAGTTCGCCTGTAGCAACGAGTCTTTCGGGGCGACATCGAGCACAATGCCCGTGAGCGTAGGCAGCACGAAGGCAAGGGCGGCACCGTAGGCCGTCTGCAGGACGATCAGGGTCCAGACACCTGCTCCGCCCCCGAGCAGGATCCCCCCGCCTACAGCTTGGCAACAGGTCAAGAAAAGTGTGGTCACCAGGAGCACTGTGCGCCGCGAAAAACGATCCCCGGCCACACCGCCGAACAGCACGAGACCGATCCTGGGGATAACGCCCACGCCGAGTGCGACACCGACGTCACCCGGCCCACCACCCAGCGAGAAGATCGCGAAGGGGAGGGCGACCTGCACGGTCGTGACGGCTAGTTCGACGCAGATCATTCCCAGCAGATACGCACGGAACCCCGGCGCCCGAAGCAGCTCCAGTCCGGCAGGAAGCTTCATATGCCCGACATCTCCCGCTTGAGCCTGACCCGGTCGATCTTCCCAGCTATAGTCCGCGGCAGCTCATCCACCTGCAAGAATCGCGCCGGCCGCATGATCGGTGGCAGTCGACTGGCCAGCCACCGACGCAAATCCGAAGTGGTGATCCCACCGAGGGGGATGACCACGAAGGCCACGAGACTGGCCCGCTCGGGCGCGTCGGTGTCGCGTAGCAAGACAACCGACTGCGACACTTCGGGATGTGATTCGAGAACGGACTCGATCTCGCCCAGTTCGACGCGGTGGCCTCGGAGTTTGACTTGGTCATCCATTCGACCGAGGAACTCGATCGTTGCATCGTCGCGATACTGGACACGGTCACCGGTGCGGTAACAGGTCCGTTCGCCCTGTGGGGTGATCAGGCTGATGAACCGCTCTGAAGTCAGTTCGCCCCGGTTGAGATATCCGTCCGCGAGGCCGGCGCCGTGGAGAGTGAGCTCACCTGGTCGTCCGGCTTTGGACACCACGGAGCCGTCGCTGTCCACGATGAACAGACCGCTCCCTGGCAGCGGCTGGCCCAGGGAGATCCGACCCGCATCGTGCACCAGATCGGCCGTCGCCCAGATGGTGGCCTCGGTCGGGCCGTAGACGTTCCACAGTGCGGCACACCGATTGAGCAGCACCTGCGCGAGCGTCGACGTCATCGCCTCACCACCGCACCAGATCCGGCTGGTGGGCGATCCCTGCCAACCAACGGCGAGAGCCAGACGCCAGAAGCTCGGGGTCGCCTGTAGGACGTCCGGCCGGTGCAGGGCCACGCAGTCCATGAAGACCGACGGATCCAGTCGCGCCTCTTCGGGTGCGGCCACCACGGTGCCGCCAACATAGAGGGGCAGAAGCAGCTCGGCCATGGATATGTCGAACGAGAGCGCGGTCATCGCCAGCATGGATTCGCCAGGACGCAGGCCCGGAATCGCCGCTAGCCCGGCCAGCCGCTCCAGAAGGGCCTGGTGCGACACGACCACGCCCTTAGGTTGCCCGGTCGAGCCTGACGTATACATGACATAAGCTATGTCCGCCATACCCGACGAGTAGCTGTCGACCTGCGTCTCTTCGACGGCTTCACAGCGGAACGTTCCGTCCTTCTCAATGCTGATCACGAGCTCCGGTCCGGCGTCCCGGAGGACCTTTGCCCGATGTGCCTGCGGGCTGTCGCTCGCCAGCGGCATGAAGGCACGACGGGCCGAAGCGGCAGCTACCACCGCGACACATGCCCGCGCGAGATCTGGGATCTGGAACGCCACGAGCGAGCCGGCAGTGGATCGCTCGTCCAAAACCTTGGCCAGCTCTCGCGCCTGCTCCGAGAACTCGGTGTAAGAGAGTTTCCCGGCCGCGGATTCCAGGGCGGTGTGCTCAGGCGCAGCGTCTACATGCTCGAGAACGCGCTCCCAGACCGTGCCGACGGCTGACATCACCTAGCGGCCCGCATCGATGAGTTCGGCAACGTTCACGGGAGTGCCCGCACGGACGACATCAAGCATGGACAGCTTCACGCCGAAGTCCGACTCGATCCTGCTGATCAGCGTCAGCGACAGAAACGAGGTTCCACCTACGTCGAAGAAACTCTCGTCCGGCGCCACGTAGTCCATCTTGACAAGCTCGGCCATCAGGGCGGCCACGTTCTCGACGGTCATTCGCACTCCTTGTACTGGTGTCGTGAAATCTGTTGGGTCCACCTGGTGTCGCAGACTCGTCGACCGTTCCGGTCGACGAGGACAAAGCGCTCGTCGAGCGTCTCCACGACTCGCCCGACGCGGCGGTGCAGCATGTCGTGGTCATCTGCCGTCAGCCACACGCGCGCGAGAGCCCCGCCGTTCTCGCCCCGCCCGTCCACGACAGCACCGTGGCTGACGAGCCGGTCAACCGAGAAGACGCCCGGCAGATCCATCAACTCGCGCCGGTTCGGTCCCGCTTCGATGCGCAACGCGTCGACGGGTGGTTGGAACATGAGTAGTGCCACGCAGCGGCGCCAGTCCAGACGCACATCCGCTGCCCGTCCCAGGCCGGCAAGCAGCGCCATCCTGCCCATGTCGACGCCCGTGCCGGCCAGCACAAGCCGGTGTACAAATCCCCCGAGCCGGCCGTTGACTTCGATCACGTCCGGCTGCGGCACACCCTGCTTCACCTCCACGTGAAATGCCCCATGGTGTTCACCAAGGGCATCGACAGCGGCATCGGCTGTACGCAGAAGCACGGCTGCTTCGGTGTTGTCGAGATGGGTGGGGAAGATTACCCCGGCCTCCCTGTTCGCCGGTTCCCTTGGAGCGATACGGTCCGACAGGACGGAGATGAAAGGATTTCCGGACCGGTCGCGAAACACTTCGGCGGAGTAATAATCCCCGAGGTAGGGTGCGTGCGGCGGCTGCCCCATGATGAAGGTCTCAGCGAACATCCCCGCGAAATTCTCCGGTCTGCTCCGAGACTGAAGAATCTCCCGGACATCGTTCTCGTTCCGCAGGATCCACAGTTCACGGCTGGCAACACCGTCGACGGGCTTGACCACGACCGGGAGCCCTTCGGCGGCGATGAACCCAAGAAGACACTCCGCGCTGTGCAGACGCCGCGAACGGGTGTGTGAGACGCCGGCCATCCGGTAAAGCTGCCGCTGCACATCCTTGCGGCCCCACGTCGTTTCGCGCTCGGAGCCGACCGCGTTGAGCAAGGCGGTCAGCCGGCAGTACCGGTCGACAAACGTCTGGGCGGAACCGGCTCCGCACCGCTCCATCGCGCGCCGGCACGCTTCGAGGTCACTGAACGGCGCTGACTCCGTACGTGCCAACGCCGAAGCGATCGGTGCGAGGGAGGCGCTTTCAGGCTCCTCCGAATTGATCAAGAAGACGAGCTCCAGCAGGCCGTCGGAGGACTTTGCGATGTCTACGGGGGCCAGGGATCCATCTGCGGCGATTGGCACCACCACCCTAGGTAAGGACGGCATCCGCCTGCCTCCTCGTCTTGTCGGGGAGGAGTACACCACCGGAGAGTTCGCTGAAACTGGCGCCGCGTGACGACTTAGGAGTCTCGGCAGCAAGTCCAGCGCGCACGCAGCGCAGCCCATGCTCGGCGGCGAAGGCGAGCGGCTGGTGGAACAGCAGGCTCGCGTACGCGGCCATGCGCTCGGGTCCGTCGTGGCCGGAGAGACCCACTTCGTACAGCTCCAACTCGCCCGACCATACGAGGGCGGTCAATACACCGCGGGTCGTCGCGGATTCCAGAGTGAACGTGACGACTTCCACTCCGTCGCAGTGATTCCACTGGTCGTGTCGCATGCGAACGAACTCGGGGTGGTCCTTCTGTCCCTTGGTCACGTTGTGCGTCGCGATCAGGTCGAGTACCTCACCACTCGACTCCGCCCAGCGCTCGACGCCGGTCCGGAAGCCGTATTTGGCGATGTTCCGCCGATCTCGCCGAAGGACTCCTCGTACCCGGCTGCGGAGCCGGCCCTCACGATCTGATAGGTGCGTGTCGTTGAACCTTGCCTCTTTCCCGAGGTACGTCCACGAGGTCATGCCTGCGGTCGCGTCGGAGATCGCCGCACGGGCATCCGCGTAGAAATAGGGGAAAGCCAGAAACCGCTCTTCGGTCACGGCAAGGGCGGCGATACGCACCAGCAACTGTTTGACTTGCTCAGGCGCCGAACCAGGGCCGACGCGAAGCCCGGTGCGAAGGTCGGCACAACCCGCGACGAGCATGACGCGGTCGGGCGAACTGTCAAAGGGGCCGCCCGGGATGCCCCAGGTACCAGGGTCGTACACCGGATCGACCCAGGCTCGGCCCCGGCAGGTGAACAGCGGTATCACAGCGTTCAGTTGCCCTGTACGCCATGCCCGCGCGAATCGGACACGCCATCGACGATCTTCTTCGATCTGCAGCATCCGCTGGTAGCTGCCCGCGGCGCCGGCTGACCGGTCGAGGGCGTCGAATGTGACCGGGTCCAGATCGGCGATGCTGTCGACGATGTCGAGATCGGTCATGACGGCGTCAGTCCTTCCCGTCGAGGACGAGATCCGCCGGCAATGAATCAGCCATGAGCCGGTCCTCGGCGTCGATGGACGCACCTGTGGCGGAGTCCCCGGGCCCACAACGAGGTGAAGTTCCACCCCCGTCCCGAAGGATCTCCTTCGTCACCGCGGGACAGCCGTGCTTGCTCAAGAGCCGGCGCAACTCGCCGTGTTCGAGCTCGGTCAGCTCGCTGCGCGGCGTGCGGCCTGAAGGCGGCGCGAGCCCGACCGCGTTGCGACGTGCATCCTCGGAGTGCTTCGATGGGCAGGGCACCCGGGTATTCCTCCCTCGGACCGGTGTTTCGCTTTCAATGTCCTGCGCAAGATGACATCTCACGCCCTGGCTGCTCTGCGCCTCGGACATCGCCGAGGCGGCCGCCGCCGTAGGGCTACCGGCACCCACCATCCGGAGGCAGCTGGGGGAAGTACAGAAACTTCAAGCCGGTCGTCAATCCGGCTTTGACCGGTTCCGGCCTCGGCTCGCCTCTCACGCGTCGCCGCGACCGGCGGTGGCCGGCTGGTCGAGTACGGAGATCGAGGGCAGGTCGCACCTCCCTGAGGCCGGCTCGAACCGGGCGACAAGCTTGCGATCGTCGCTCGTCAGGCAGTTCCCGGTAGCCAGATCGAACTGCCAGCCGTGAAGCTGGCAGGTGAGGACACCCCGGCTGACCACTCCGAAGCGCTCCAAGTCGGCACCGAGGTGCGGGCAGTGCCGCTGCACTATGAATTCCCCAGCCCTTGCGAACTCGGCCTCCTCGTTCTGCTCCGCGTAGTACCGTTCCACGTACTCCAGCCGACGAGGGGACATCGCCTGGAGGAAGCTGAAGACGTACTCGTTGTAAGCGCCCTTGCGCTGCGCAGCGAACCGGCAGGACAAGAAAAGGTGGTTCACCCAGTCTTGTTCGCGGGTGCGGACCAGATCCTCCACGAGGGGACGGGCCACCCGGAAGGCGTATCGGCAATCCTCACCCGCCCAGTGCTTCACTCGCCGGTCGAGGAAGTCGAAGACGATGTGCTCAGGCTGCTGTTCGGCACCATCAGGACGAACATCGAACAGGACGCGGCCGTTGACCCCGGCGCAGATATGGTCGGCGTGGGCCAGCAACGGCTCTATCCACTCCTTGAGCTGGGCCAGAAGATCGCTGGTGTCGCTGGGCCACGAGGCGCGCTCAGCGTCCAGCTTGGGGCGTGACCGCGCCTGATATGCCCGCATGTACCGGGTGCGGTCCTGATAAATGTCGTCGATGACGTCCTGCGGCACCTGTTCAATGGCGAAACTCCCGTCCCGTCCGAGCTCGACCACGGTGCCGGGCAGGAAAAGATGAGCATTCTGAACGCCCTGCTCCGTCAAGAAGTCCAGAAACGCCATCTGATCGGGAAAGGTGTTGTCGTCGCTGTTGGCGAAGTCGTTCAAGTGGAACAAGTCATCGTCCAGGAAACACGGCGGACCAGCAAAGGGGAAAACCTGCGCGGCGCCATACTGGTTGATGTACTGAAGCGCGCGACTCATCCCATTTTTACGCTTGCGCCGACCGAGAGTGGATTTCATCCGATCGGGGAACTCGTAAACCATGGGAAACCAGATCGCGCCAGAGTACTGCAGGAAATGTCCGCTCAGCGGACCGAACGCCTCGATCGGCCGGCTCGCAATGGGTCGCGCGTCATTCTGGTTGAAGATACGAACCTGGCCGTCGTCCAATGCTATGGCCGAGTCGCCGATCTCGCCATCGGCAGGACTCGCAACTGTGGTGATCATGACGCGCAAGTCACCGTCGAGTTCGGTTATTTCGTTGTCCCGCGTCACGATGAACGACCGGAAGCCGATTTCTTCCAAGGCATCGCGAAGGTCAGGCACGGGGTAGTCAGGAAGCAGTACCGTAGCGCGCTTCGACATATGACGGCGCAGCCACTCGGGGTCGAAATGGTCCCGGTGCAGATGTGATATATAGAGATAATCCGCCTTGCCGAGAACCGATGGATCCAGTCCCGAGTTATCAGGAAATGGAAACCAGGAACCATAGTAGGCGGGATTGAACCATGGATCGCACAGCACGCTGCCTTCGCGCGTCTCCACCAGCAACCCCGCATGTCCCGTCGATATTATGCGCATGTACTTGCTCCAAGAATTAGCTGCCCCCAAGAAGGGGAAATCAAGCGAAGCTGAAAAGGTACGCGTCAGGTACGGCGGTGCCATGGGCTTGCACCAGCACAGACCGGATCTCAGCCTTGACAGTTGTGGGATCGTAGCCGGCGGCCAGCTCCAGTTCCGCGAGGAGTTGCCCGTCGGTGTCGTCGATTTTCACGTAGCATTCGACAATGCCCGGAACTGCCAGAACAAGCGCTTTGATAAAGCTCAGGCTTATTTCTGCACCGCTGTGATGACCCGGCACCAAGTCAGCACGTGAAGGAAGTGCAGAAATTCCGGCACGCTGCGTCGGCACATCCGGCGAGCGGCAGATTAATTCGACTGTCCGGATCAGGTCCACCAAGAGCGATTCCGGCGACCGCTCCTCGCTGATCGGACGACGTGCCCGAACCTGCAAAATAGGACCCGGCTCATACGACAGCGAGACCTGAAGGTCCGACATGGCGCTCGAAAGTCTTGGTCGAGCCTGCTCCTCGAAGATACGCGGCGCGGCGCCCGGCGTGCATCTCACATGATGCATAGTCGGTATGTAGTGCCATTCGAACGCTGGATGGAAAAACATTCCGCCGAACCCGGAGCCGGTGTTGAAATGGTCAAGAATGGCGCTTGCGTCGTAGGTCCCACGTTCGAACATTTCGAACGATACTTCGGTCGCCAAGTCCACTCTCGCGCGCAGGGTATCGTCAGGATTCCCCAGTAGCGGCATGAAAACTACTTGCGCCAGATGCACTACCGCGGTGAAATCCTGAGGGGTTGTTCGGTTGGCTGTCCACGTCTTGAACACTTGCCGGTGCTGCCCGGACAGCCCCTCGGCAAGGATGCTGACGGCGGCGGTCCATATGCAACTGGGCGTCGTGCGCAAACTGCTCGCAGCCTTTTCTACCTGTCTCAAGAGATCGTCGGGCAGCTGGATTTCCACACCGTGTACCGTCTCCATCTCATCCCGACGGACCGGGGCATAGGTGCACGACCGAGGCGCCTCAGAAAGCACTTCTCGCCAAAAGGCGGTATTTTGGGCGACCTTAGGATCCGTCCCGGTCAGCGCATAGGAGCTTGCTTGCCGAGGATCGGGCGCCGATGGTGCCCTCCTGGCGAAGACGGCGTAGAGCTCGTTTTCGATGACCTGAATACCGATCCTGTCGGCAAACACGTGAGATACCGTCACTTTGACCGCAGCCACAGCATTGTCGACTACATAGGCGGTCGCATGAAACGCGTGCAACCACGGATCGATCTCCGCTTCTTCCCAGAATCGCTTGTCGGCGCTGTCGAAAGCATTCTCAACTACCAGATGCCAACGCATCACAGATTCCGCCGCACGGGCTGGGAGAACTTCCTGCATCGGGCACCCTGATGGACCGACGGCCAGACGGCTGCGTAAGGCCTCGTGCCGGGCAACGATGGTAACAAGCACCGCCCTGGCCCGGTCGGGTGTGAGACGGCTGGTAACTTCGGTGAGAATTGTGAGCCGCCAGAGGGGCAGTTCCTCCGCAGTGAAGTTACGCAGATTCCTTGCCTGTGCCGTATTAAGTGGGAGCAACCTCCCCTTCGGTGCAGTCATATCGCCTCCTCCGCGGATTGCCAGCTGTGTGCATCACAGGTGGCGTGGGGTGGACACCGTGGCAGGTGTGGTGGCCAGGGTTGGCTGTTCGGGCATGAATGACGGCGTCGCGGGCGGCCGCGCCGGGGCGGCGAATGAGGCAGGTCCGGGATCTCATGTGGCGGGTAAACCGGCGATCATCCCCGGCCAGACTGGTGAGCGTGTTCATGCCGAATGCGGCAGCGCCACCGTGCGCGGCACGGACTCGGGTGCCGTTCGGGCCACGATGTGCGATGCGGGCAACCATCCGGCCGGCCCGGCACGAGGCCTACCAGCCCCTCCGGAAACAACTCCGGGAAGGCCTTTCCACAGTGACTGCTGATCACGCTCGTACGGCATCCGGTAGGGCTTCGATCAAACGCCTCGCGAACGGCACCAGGTCAAGCCGCAACGCCTCCTCGACGGCCGTGAAACGCATGGCCTGACCCGCGCCGAATAACAATTCGTCGAGCGCGCTACAGGTGCGGATCTCGGGCTTGTCGTCACGTAACTGGAGCAGCACCCGGCTGTCCGGCGTGATGAGCGGGCCGACTGCCCCGTATGAAGGGCTCACGGTGCGATCGGCAAGCCGTGCACTCTCCGGACTGAAGTAGGGAGCCGCCGAGTTCGGCGTGGTTCTGGTCAAGAGATGCTCTCCAGATGTTCTACAAGGTCGGGTAGGGCATCCTGAGCTTCTAGTGCGAGCAGGATCGTCAGACAGATCGTCAGCACAAACCCGACCCACGTCTCGGCGTCGTCGACGTACAAACCCCGCATCGTCTGAACGTCCTGATACCGCTGCGGGGACAGCAGGCGGCCGAGCGGATGGCCGGACTCCGCGAGAAGAGCAACGGTGTCCCGGCGGCGAGGGTCCGCCGGGACACCGTAGCCAGCGCCGGTGAGCAGCGCGTCCACGGTGGCATTGAGCGCAGCGCGACTACTCATGGCTGCGCCGAGAGGATCGCCGCGAGTGAGCAGTATGTTGGTGTTCTCGATGGCTGTACGGGCGCGCCGGACATGGTGCTCCCGCACAAGATCCCGGTAGGCCGAGCCCCGCAGATGTTCGCCGAGTCGCCGATGCCAGCTCTCCCCCGACAGCGGCTTGGCGTCAATAATCCGCCGGAGAAGACTCAGCTGTCCTTGAGCGCTGTCACCGGCGGACGTGAGCGCTTCAGCGGCCACCTCGATCTCGTCAGTCGAACGGTGCTCGCATGTCCAGACGACTCCGTCGGCATAGTGGCGGAGCGTTCCGTCTGAGATCGGCTTGACCGCGTGCACAGCCAGCAGGTCAACACGGCCTAGCCCGAGCCAGTCGTTGTCCCCGGCGCCAGTGTGTAACAGGGCAACGGCCGAGTCCGTGAGCAGTGCATCCGGGATGGCAAGACCGTGGACAGATGGGGTCGATGGAGCGTTCGATTTTGACACTGTTATTGGCCCCCGTGGCGCTATTTGTCATTCGGTGAGAACTGCCAGAGGTGCGCAGCTCGAAGCATCTTTCCGGTGGCGACGAAGTCCTTTGACTCGCTTGCCACCAACGCCGCCGACAAAGTCAAGGTTGAAGAATCCGCGCTGCGATCAGGTCGGGAAGACAGCCTAAGGACCTTACGTGGTGTCAAGTCAAGCATGATGATCGATATGTTGAAAGCGTCACAAGCGGAGCGTTCGCCGGAGCGAAATGTCGGAAAAACCTGATTTAGGATGACGACCCATACCTCTTTGTGAACTGAAAGTGACGCAGACTGCACCTTGGTTTTTCCTGTGGTTAACCGAATCCCTGATCAATCCGACCGTCAGCCGCCCATCGAACCCCGGCATCGTCACTCTGCGTATCAGGTTTGACGATACGGCCAGGCGGCATATAGTATAGCCATCAATGTCGATAGTTATCGTTCGCCACTGGAAGGACGATTCCTGGAAGCATGCAAAAACGGGGAATAATTGGCTCAATAGTTGGCCCCGAGCTGGGCCTGCCTATACATTTCCTCCAGCGCACGTAGACCACCGCACTTCCGTTCGTCAATGGCCTGAGGCGCGTGTACCCGCCCCGGAACGCAGATCTCAGCCGCCTCCCCCAAGCAGTCCGTTCACGTCGAGCGCCGAGTGCTCGACGTCCGTCCAGGAGTCGTCGTTGACGGCAACCTGAGCGGGACCCTCGTTCGAGAAGGACCTCACATGGCTTCCGGTAACGACCGCTAGGAGCTTGATCTGGCTGAGCGAGCACGTACGGCCTGGGACCGCGTGCTACTCGAGTCCCCCTGTCTCTTCGGGTTGCCGGCGACGTCGCATCGGTCTCGGTCAGCAAATGCGCAGCGGCGTCAGTTGCCCCGTCGTGACGCGTTTCGTAGTGCTTATCACCTGTACGACAGTCAGATCTGTCGCACGTTGGTCGACCGTGCTCCAGAGTCCCTGATCCGGTCGATCCGACCCACGTCGAGGCCGAGGCGATCCGAGAGTTCCTGCCCGAACCCATGATTGTGACGGCCGGCAAGGTCGCCCGAGGGCCATTGCTCACACTTCCGCCGCATGACCAGACACATATCCTGGCGTCCGACCACAGACCGTTAGACGAATCGGACTGCCGAGTCGGCAACGCTACGTGCCGAGCGGGCTGGGCGCATTCCCGGCTGGATGGGCGACGCAGACGTTGCAGTCGTCGACGCGTTCCCGTTCACGCCCGGCAGCCACGATCGACCGCCGCGCCACGCTCTGCCCGGTCCAGCGATACCGCTTCGCCCATCTATTGGCCCAGGGGCGGAGGCAACCAGCCGGTGTCGACGAAGTACTGCAGGTAGGTGCCGAACGTAGCCTCGTCGACCGCGACGAGCGGTACCTGCGAGGACAAAAGCTCCTCGGTGGCGCTGATGTCGATCAGATGGCGTCCCTCCGAGCCCTCATCGGACAGTTCGGCCGCAAACACCGTCAACAAGGGATAGGCAGCGTTGTCCCCGTCCGCTTCGATCATGGCCAGCCATTGCGGCACAGGCACTGTCGGCGCGGTATATCCCCAAGAGCGCACCCAGTCGAGTACCGTTTCTAAACGCAGCAACGTTCCGGCGGCCAGGTGGAAGGTTCGGCCTGCCGCCCGAGCCATTTGCGACAGGGCGACGATGGCGTTGCTGACGTAGTCCACGGGCACCAAGTCGAAGGAAAGTTGACTGACAGCCGGTGCAGCCTGCACCTGGATGCAGCCTTTGATGAGCAGCCACATATAGTCGCCGGTCTGGCAAGCACCGGTATCGGTGTGGCCGACGATTCGCGACGGCCGGTAAACATTGACCGGCAGCGATCGGTGGCGGGCCGAATCGACAAGCTTTTCGGCGACCCATTTGCTGCGAGTGTAGCCATGTTCGAGCAGCTGTAGCGGGCCTATCGGCCGGTCCGGGCCGATAGGCCCGTCGGCAGGGCCGGCGTAGACGCCGATCGTGGAGATGTGGTGAACAGGCACGCTGCGATGCCTTGCAGCCAGGCGCAGAATCTCCGAAGTGCCGGATACCGTGGCCGGTTTGAGCGTCTCGTAGGACGCAACGAGGTGCACCGCCGCACCCACGTGGTACACCGCATCAACGGTCCGTGCCAGGTGATCGAATATGTCGGCGTGCAGGCCAAGACGCGGCGACGCAAGGTCACCGACCACAACTTCGACCCGCTTGTCTGCTGCGTCGTTCCACAAGCCGTAGCGAGTCAGAGTTTCTCTCAGCCTGGTGGCTGCCTGGTCCGCGCTGGGTCCACGGACCAGGCAGAACACCGTTGCCGGGGTCTGGTTCAAAAGTGCGCGAAGCATGAACGCGCCCAGGAATCCCGTGGCTCCGGTAAGCAGGACCGACTCCGGGGAGACGGCCACGTGAACCACGGAGTCCGCTGCAGTCACGTCTCTGGGCAAAGTGGTCTCTGCCGGTAGGTCGTTCGGCAAGCCGGTCTGCCGGCCGACGGATGACCGACTGCTGTCGATGGTTGCGGCCAGCCCGGCGACGGTCGGGTCGGCGTTGAGCGCAGACAGCGGGATTTCTCGCTGAAGCTCTTCTCGCAGGCGCAAGACCAGTCTGGTGGCCAGCAGTGAGTTTCCGCCGAGCGCGAAGAAGTCGTCCTGGTTACCGACGGAGGCGACTCCCAGCATGTGCTGCCAGTGCCCCGCGATCACTCGCTCGGTCGGCGTGAGCTGCTCGGCTGGCGGCACGGTGACCGCCTCGGCCTGGCCTCGATGGCCGGCGAGGGCGGCTGTGTCCAGCTTGCCGCTCGGGGTAAAGGGGAAGGTCGGCACGAGCAGGCACAGAGCGGGGATCAGATAATCGGGTAGCCGCCGGGAAAGGAGCTTCCGCAGTGCTGCTGGGCGGATTTGGTCCTCGCCGGGGCATGTGTAGTAGACGACGAGACGCGTGCCGATGCCGTCGATTTTCTCGGTCAGCGTGACCGCCTGCGATACGCCCTTTACCGCTCGCACTGCGGCGGTGACCTCTCCTGGCTCAACCCGATGTCCGCGTATTTTCACCTGGTCGTCGGTTCGCCCGATCCATTGGATTCTTCCGTCCGGTAAGTACTTGCCGACATCGCCGGTGCGGTACAGCAGTTCGCCGGGGTTGTATGGATCTTCGATGAATCGCTCGGCAGTCAGTTCTGGCTGCCCGAGGTAGCCGTCGGCCAGCGCTTGGCCGCCAATGTGGATCTGACCGGTTACGCCTGCCGGGCAGATCCGGTTCCGGCGATCTAATACGTGCACGCGGGCCCCCGGCACCGGCCGGCCGATGGGTGGAAGGCGAGGCCAGCGATCCGGATCGGCGCCCAGACGTTCCCGGGTGACGACGTGAGTCTCCGATGGTCCGTACTGATTCTCCAGTGATGCCTCCGGCGCGTGGTGTGCGAAGAACTTACGCACGGCTGGGGTGGCGTGTAGTTGCTCGCCTGCGGTGATCACCTCGCGCAAGCTGCCGGCGCGGCGGTCGGCGGCGCACGCATATTCGGCTATCTGTTGCAGGGCAACGAAAGGGATGAAGAGGCGTTCAACCCGTTGGGCGGACAGCAGATCGAGCAGGCGCTCCGGGTCGCGGCGGACATCGTCGTCGACCATGACCAGTGTCCCGCCGGTGGCCCACGTACTGAAAAATTCTTGGAACGCCACATCGAAGCCGAGCGCAGCGAATTGGAGGGTGCGTACGGTGGGGCCGGCAATCGAGCTCACCGACTGCCAGCTCAGGAGGTTCGCGAGGCCGCGGTGTGACATGGCCACGCCCTTGGGCCGCCCGGTGGAGCCAGAGGTATAGATCAGATAGGCGAGGTCAGCGGGCTTCACCTGGGGAAGCGGGGCACGGACACCCCTATCGTCAGAAGCCTCGGGACCGAGCACGGCGAGGCCGGTCGGGAGCAATCCGACAAGGTCGGGATCGGTAACGACGACCTCGGCCCGGCTGTCGGCGGCCATGGAACGGATGCGATCGGCGGGGTAGGCAGGGTCGAGGGGAAGGCAGGCGCTGCCGGATTTGAGGACCGCGAGCACGGCTACCGCCAGGTTCAGGCCACGTTGAACGAGGACACCAACGGGCGTGCCCGACACCCCCACGGCGACCAGCCGCGCGGCCAGGGCGTCCGATTTGCTGGCTAGTTGTTCGTAGGTGAGCTCTGCGCTGCCGTGAATTACCGCTGGGCTTTGCGGGGTCAGCGAAGACCAGGTGGTGAAGGCTTCGTGTGCCAGCGACGGGCGCGCCGCTGCGACGGCCGGTTGCGACCAGGAGCCAAGGAGCAGTCGACGTTCCGATGGAGAGATGATGGCAAGGTTTCCCACCTCGCGATCGAGGTCGAGGACAGCATCGGTGAGCAGGGTCTGGAATCGGTCAGCGAGGCGCTGGGCGGTCACCCGTTCGAACAGGTCCGTCGAGTACTCCAGGAACCCTCGGAAACCATCCCGGGTGGGAACGAAGTTGAGGAAGATGTCGTACTTGGTGGTTCCGGAGTGCGGATAAAGCCGCTCAGCGGTCAGGGATGGGAGGTCGAGCATCGGCGCCGGGGCGTCGTCGAGCCCGATGACGACCTGGAAGAGCGGAAAACGGCTCGCGGACCGTGGTACCCGCCGATCGCGCACCATCCGGGAGAATGGCATGTCGCGATGGTCCACTGCGCCCCACACCCTTTCCCGCATGGCGGTGACGAGCGCTCGGAACGTCATGTCCTCGTTCACCCGGGTGCGTAGCGGCTTGACGTCGGAAAGGCAGGCGATCAGCGGATCCAGCGACTCGTCGTCACGACGAGACACCGGCGTGCCGATGACGATGTCCTGCTGATCGGCCAAACGGTGGATCAGTGCCGCCACCGCCGCGGCCAGGACTACGAATGGCGTGCTTCGTGTGCTGCGAGCTGCTGTGTAGATCCCGGTTCGCACGCCGGCGTCGAGGTCGAACTCAATCCGATCTCCATCGGCGCCGAGCAGCACCGGCCGAGGCCGGTCCGGCGGAAACGACGACTCCACAGGCGCGCCACGCATCGCTTCTCCCCAATACTGCAGCGAACGCGGGCTGCCCTCACCAGCATCGCGTTGCTGCTTGGCATAGGGACCGAACTGCTGTGGCAGCGCAGGTAGATCCGCGTGGACGCCGGTAACGGCTTGCCGGTACAAAGCGCTGAACTCGGTATCCAGAAGACTGAAACACCAGCCGTCGACAACCGCATGGTGGACGGCGACGGTCAGGACGGCGTCATCGTCTCCCAACTCGAGAAGCGTCGCGTGCAAAAGGGGTGTCCTGTCGAGCTGGAGCGGCCAGGCGGCTGCTGAGAGCAGTGCCCCGGGCAGCTCCGACTCGGTCGTCTCGACGACGAGAAGCTCGATCGGCTCAGGGGGCAGCACAGTCTGCCGGGGCTCGCCCTCGACCAGTGACAGCTGGCTGCGCAGCGATTCGTGCCGGGCCACGATCTCGGAGAGTGCCCACTGCACGGCCGCCCTGTCGAGGCGGGCACCGCGCAGACGATATGCCCACGACTCGATGTAGCGGGAGCGCCCGGCGTTGGCCTGATCGTTGAGCCAGATCGACTCCTGCTCGGCGGACATGGGATAGGTGCGGGCGGGTCGCGGCTCGGCCGTCACTGAGGGCTCTCTCATCCGGTGGGCGGGTCAGCAGGAAGCCAACAGGGCCTGGCGGTCCAGCTTCCCGGTGGCGGTGGTGGGCAGGGTTGTCATCTGCCGAACTACGTGCGGCACCAGATATGCGGGCAACACCGCTACGAGCGCACGCCGTACGGCGTGCGGACGCGGAGCATCGCCGGCTGCCGTGGTGTACAGCAACAACAGCCGAGCTGATTCGCCGTCCTGGGCCGCGGTGGCGACCACAGCGACGTCGCGGACGCCGGGCAGTTGCCGCGCGACGGCCTCTATCTCTTCCGGCTCGATGCGATAACCCGCGATCTTGATCTGCAGGTCGCGTCGCCCGCGAAAATGCAAGAGGCCGTCCGAGTCGATCAGGCCGAAGTCGCCGGTGCGGTAGACGCGGGTAGGTACGCCGTCGAGCTGTACCGTGGCGAAGGCAGCGTCGGTGGCATCCGGGTCACCGGCATAGCCGATCGCCAGTCCGGCGCCGGCGATGCAGATCTCGCCAAGGCTGTCGCGCGGCAAAACTCGCTCGCCGTCGAGCACGAGCACCGTCGTCTGTGGTACAGGCGTCCCCAGCGGGATCCCGGTGTCTCGAGCGCAGTCCATCGCGCTGATCTTGTGAGTCGTGGCGAAGACGCAGCTCTCCACCGGACCGTAGCCGTTGATGAGATCGACGTCGGGATGGCGGGCGAGAAGACTCGCGACGTGCGCGGGAGACAACCGCTCACCGCCGGTCAAGACTTGGCGCAGACCGGCGAAGCAGGACTTGCCAGGATCGTCTTCGTCCACGAGCAGGTTGAACAACGAGGTGGTCAACCACGCCGTGTCCACCTCGGTCGTCCTGATGAGATCGGCCAGGATCCCGGGCAGTAGATGGTCCTGCTCGGCAACGGCGCAGGTACCGCCACTTATCAGCGGTCCCCAGACCTCCAAGCTGAAAGCATCCCAGGAGCACGGAGCCGCCTGCAGCATCGTGTGTCCCGGGCCGAAGTCGGCGAAGCCGCCCGGGGTGAACAAACGCGTGGTGGCACGGTGCGGAGACACCACTGCCTTCGGGTTGCCCGTGCTGCCCGAGGTGAAGAACACTGTCGCGGGATGGGCGCCGTCGATGCGGACGCGTGGACGCGGCCGGGCTCGTGCGGCCACCTGCTCCAGCGGCTCGTCCAGGGTCAGCCAGTGACCGGTGGCATCCGTCGGTGAGCCCGACACTACGGTTCCCGCCGCAATGAGACGCGTGACCTGTTCGATCCTGGCCTGCGGCCATCGGCGGTCGATGGCCGCATAGGCCGCGCCGCATTTGAGAACTGCCAGCAGAACGGCAATGAGTTGAGGTCCGCGGGGCAGTATCACGGCAACGGTCGAGGAAGGGCCGACACCGGCGCCCGCCAGCATGTCGGCGTAAGCCTCTGCGGCGGCGTCCAGCGTGCCGTAGGTGACTCGCGAGCCTCGAAAGAAGACAGCGGTCGCCTCGGGGCGCCGGAGGGCCTGACGGCCGACGGCTTCATGGATGAGCTCGCTGCCTTCGAGTTCCGGCATGATCCGACTCCTGGCCGATGGGAGGGACGCTGTGGCTGACGAAGCTGTCATGTGCAGGCAGCGGCCAGGAATTCCGCCAGTGACTCGCTGTCGAACAAGGCCTGCGGCCGGGCCGCGATATACAGGTCACGTTCGAGCCGGGCGCAAATGCGAAGGGCCTGCAAGGAGGTACCGCCGAGGTCGAAGAAACTCTTCTCGGCCTCAACCTCGGGGATGCGTAGCACTGCCGCGACGATGTCGAGAACTCGTGCGTACCGCTGGTCTGCTTGCTCATTCACGGCAGACGGTCCTGTTCGACGAAGGGAGAAAGGGACAGCCGAATCACCGTTCTCACGACCTGGACAGAGCCGGCAGCAAGTCCCGTAGTGCCCGCCGGTCGATTTTGCCGTTCGCGGTGAGCGGCAATTCGGGCAGTCGGGTGAACCGCCGCGGAATCATGTACTGCGGGAGCCGGTCGCGAAGACCGCGGATCATCTCGGCCGGCGTCACCGGGCTGCCCGAGTAGACGGCGTGCAGTTGGTGCAGACCAGCATCCTCCTCCACGGCGAGCACCACGCAGTCCAGGATTCTGCGGTCCTCGCGGAGCGCCATCTCGACCTCACCGAGCTCGATACGGTAGCCATTGAGCTTCACCTGGTGATCGAGCCGGCCGAGGTGCAGGAATCCACCTTCGTCGAGGCGGGCAACCCGGTCGCCGGTGCGGTACCAATGTTCGGCAGTGATCGGCGCGGTGTCCGGAACGAAGCGACCGCTGTCGTCGGCCGGGTCGGCATATCCATCGAATCGCTGTGCTCCGCGCAGCAACAACTCGCCGTCCTCCTGAACCGTCACCTCAACCTCTCGGTACGATTCACCGATCGGGACGGTGCCGTTAGCCGTGACCGGCCAGTCGGCCCGGTCGGAGGGCAGCCGATACCCGGTGCAGGCGACGGTCACCTCGGTGGGGCCGTAGACGTTGTCGATAATGCTGCCCGGTGCGGCCGCTGCCCACGCCTCGGCCTGTGCCAGGGTGAACTGTTCGCCGATGAATTTGCTGACTCGAAGGTCGGGCATCGAGCGGGCGGGCAGCAGGGAAAGCCGACGTGCCACCGAGACCAGTGACGGAACCGAGAACCAGTGCGTGAGCCGCTGCTCGGTGACATACCGGACTGGGTTCATCAGGTCTCCGGCACGCGGGAGCACCGCCGTGGCGCCGGTCCCGAGCGCTGCAAAAATATCGAAAACGGATGGGTCAAAGGTGAGGTCGAAGGTCTGCGACAGCCGGCACCCGGGGCCGATGTCATAGGTCGTGAGGACCTGGTCGAGGTAGGCGTTCACGTTGCGGTGGCTGATCGGTACCCCTTTAGGGGTACCGGTCGAGCCGGAGGTGAACAGGATGTAGGCGATGTCGTCCGGCGCCACTTGCGGCGTCGGCAATACGGTGCCGTCGGCCGGGTCAGGCCCGTGCACTGCCACCGCAGGGATCGACGACGGCAGCGCCGCGGGCACCGCGCCGTCCTGGGTGAGCACGGCGCGCAGGCCGGCCTGGGTGCAGATCCGTTGATTACGGTCGGCCGGAAAAGCCGGGTTCAGTGGTACGACAATGCCGCCCGCTCGCAGGATCGCCAGATATCCCGCATAGTCGCTGATCTCTCGTACCGGCCAGAGACCGACACGCGGGTGGGCCTGACCAACAGTCGCCCGCAGCCGTGTCGCCACGTCTCGGCTCCAGGCATCCAGCTCGGCGTACGTCACGGAGTCGTCGCCGTGCGACACGGCGACCAGGTCGGGATACTGGTTCACGCAGTTGGTGAATCGCCTCAGCAGATCCATGGTGCTCCTCGATGTCAGGACGCGGCCGTTTCGCGATTGTTCAGAGAGGCGATGAAGTCGTTCAGGACGTCTCGCTCGAAGATTGCTTCCGGTGCGACCTGTACACCAAGTTCGTCGCCCACGCGGCCACAGACCACAACGGCGTTGATAGAGGTTCCGGCGAAATCGAAGAAGCTGTCCATGCCGCCCACACGGTCCAGGTCGAGCACGTCAGCCCAGATCCGGGCTACCGCGGCGGCATGTACGCCGGTCGGTGCGATATAGGGCTGCTCGGTGAAGCTTTCCCTGCTCTCAGGCATTTGCATTCCGTTTCAGAGCACACGAAGCCGGCGCAGCGTCAGGCAGCACAGGCAGGACGCGGCCGCGACAGCGCTGACAGCGGCCAACATGAGCGAGTTGTCGACATACGGTGAGAGCACCGGAACGGCCGCGAGGACCAGGGGCGCGCCGCCGATCGTCAAGATGGAGTCGAAGGCGGCCACGCGGCCGAGGTATCGCTCCGGTACGGAGGTCTGCAGGATCGAGACGTAGGCGACCGCGCTCGCGGTGATCGCCATCGCGCCCATCGCCAGCGCGGCGACGCTGAGCACTGCGTTCGCCGACTGTGACGCAGTGATGTAGCCGAGGCAGTAGAACAGCATGCCGCCCACTGCGACCTGCCCGCGGCGTGGCAGCGCGCCGTAGCGGCCAATGACCAGCGCGGCCAGCAGCCCGCCGAACGCCTCAGCGACCAGCAGGATCGAGTACAGCCCGGGGGTGCCGAAGCGATCGGTGACAACGAGCGGCAGCAGTGCCCGTGACGGTGCCATGACCAGCGAGGTGACCAGTCCGGACGTAGCGATCAATGCCAGCAGCCAGGGAACCGAGCGCAGATAGCCCAGGCCGGCGCGTAGATCGCGCAGGATCGACTCCCGGTGCTCCGGTGCCGGCTCTGCCCACCGACCCATCCGTAGCACGGCGGCGGCGGCCAGCAGGAAGCTGGCCGCCGCCAGCGCGAACGCAGTGGCGGTTCCGGCCGTGGAAACCAGGACCCCACCGGCGGCCGCACCGACGATCGCGGACAGCCGCCAGGTCAGCGACTTCAGCGCGTTCGCTCCGATCCGGCTCTCAGCCGGGGTTACTTGCGCGAAGGCCACCGCGAAGGCGGGCTCGAACAGGCCGTCGCCGACCCCCAGTGCCACGCCCACCAGCACTGGCACGGCCGGATGGGTGCCTCCGAACAACACTTGACCGGAGAGGGTGGCCAACGCTGCGGCTCTCAGCACGTCGGCTGCCAGCAGCACCTGGCGTGCACCGAGGCGGTCGGTGACCGCGCCGCTCAGCACCAGCATGGCGATCGTGCCGATGGTCTGGGCCAGAAGCACGAACGCCAGCAACGAACCGTTCCGGTTCAGGGACAGGGTGTGGCTAGCGATGGCGACCGTGAAAACCAGGTCGCCGGTGCGGCTGGCCACCTGTCCGGACAACAGCAGCCGTAGGCGACGCACCTGCAACGGCGGCCCAAAACCGCCGAGCAGACGTGCGCCGGCCGACCGCGTCTCGCTCATCGGCACTCCTGATGTTCGAGCTGGCGGTCCAGAATGTCGGCCAGGACGGCAGCCGCCTGCGGCTCGAGCATGTGGAAGTGATCGCCCGGCACCCACTCCACCTGTACTGATCGGGCAAATCGACCCCAGCCCAGATCGTCAGGCGCTGATGGAGCCTGTTCGGCACGTAGCAACAGCAGGTCTCCCGCATAGGGGCGGACCTGGTAAGTAGCAACGGCGGTGGCGTTGGTCTCGTACATCTCGAGCATCCGGCGCAGCCGGTCGAGGCCGAAATCGCGGCTCAGGGCACCACCGGCGATGCCGGCGTCGAGGATTCGCTGTACCCGCTCCCGGCCGCTCATTGCGGCAAGTTCGGCGACATCGAGATCGAGCTTCAGTGCCTTGGTGACCAGGTGCTCGAGGACGTCGCCGCGAGTGCTCTCGAAGTCCCACACGGAGTCCGTATCGCCAAGCGCGAGCAACGCCACGTCGGCGCCGTCGGCTTGTAGCTGACGCGCCGTCTCGTAGGCGATCACGCCGCCCAGCGAGTAGCCGAAGAGCACGTAGGGGCCGTCGGGAAACGCCTCGCGGATCTCCCTCAGGTAGTCCCCGGCCATCTCTACCACGTCAGTATGAGGCGGCTGCCGGGGATCCAGCCCTCGGGCCTGGAGTCCGTAGATGGGACGGCCGGGGCGCAGCAAGCTTTTGAATACACCGAATCGCACCACCGAGCCGGGCAACGCGTGAAAGCAGAAGATCGGTGGGACACCGCGGTCGCCATCGCGCAGTTTGACCAGGCTGGCGGTTCGGGTTGGCTGTTCACCGTCGCGCAGTGCCTCGGCCAGCAGCGCGACTGTCGAAGCTTGATACAGTGTGGGCAATTCTACCTGCTGGCCCATCTCGAGTCGGATCATCGCCACCAACTGCACGCCGCTGAAGGAACTTCCGCCCAGGTCGAAAAAGTCATCGTCGATTCCGACCTCAGGCAGGCCCAGCACTCGCGACCACAGTTCGCACAACTCGATCTCGACCCGGTCGCGGGGCCGCCGGCTGCCGGCCGTGCCCGGTGTCTCAGGCTGCCGAGCGGCTAATTCACGTCGATCGATCTTGCCGCTGGGCGTTAGCGGGAACGCCTCTATCACGGTGATTGTCTGCGGCACCATGTAGGCGGGCAGGCGGCTCGCAAGCTCGGCGCGCAGCGACTGCGGGTCCAGCTCGGCGGCACGCACGTAGGCTGCCAACTGCGCGCCCATCGATGTTGGCCGTACGACGACTGCCGCCTCATCGACGCCGGTGACAGTGGTTAGCAGGTGCTCGATTTCTCCTGGCTCGACGCGGTACCCACGAATTTTGATCTGGCCGTCGCTGCGGCCGAGGAACTCAATGGACCCGTCGGCCCGGAACCTGCCCAGATCCCCGGTGCGATAGCTCATCGCGGTATCACTCGGCTCCCAAGGATCCGCGACGAAACGCTCATTGGTCGCCTCCGGCCGGTGCAGATAGCCATCGGCCACCGCTACGCCGCCAACCAGCAACTCGCCCACGGCGCCCGGAGGCACCGGCCGCAGCGCCTGGTCGACCAGATGCACACGGGTGTTCGCGATGGGAAAGCCGATGTCCGGGTTCGTCGGCCAGAGTCTGGGGTCGCCGTTCAGAGTGCGGGCGGTGACGACGTGGGTCTCCGACGGACCGTACTGATTGGTCAGTGTCGCCCCCGCGCATCGCTGGAACATCGCCCGGATCGAGTCGGTCACAATCAGCGCCTCGCCCGCGGTGATCACCTCGCGCAGGGTGCTCGGGTATCGCTGTGCCGCAGCGCAGTAAGTCGCCAGATGCTGCAGACCCGCGTATGGGAGGAACAACCGCTCGACACGATGCTCGGTCAGGATGTCGAGCAGTCGAGCCGGGTCGGTCCGGTCTTTCTCGTCGACCAGAACTAGCACGCCACCCGCGGCCCAGGTGCTGAACATCTCCTGGCAGGAGACGTCGAAGCTCAGCGCCGAGTACTGCAGCGTCCGGCCGGATCCATGCGTGGACTCGCCTAGCTGCCAGCTCACCAGGTTATCCAGGACCGCCTGCGGCATGGCGATCCCCTTGGGCATGCCCGTGGACCCGGAGGTGTAGATGACGTAGGCAAGCCGGCCGTCCCCACCGGAGGCGGTGTCCTGCGGTGCGTCGGTGCGCGTGCTGATCACACTGACTGGCGCGGAGACCGAGACATCGCCGTCGGCCAGCAGTAGCTCCACCCGGCTGTCACGCAGCATGAAGTCCAGCCGATCCAGCGGATAGGCCGGGTCGAGCGGCAGATAGGCGGCGCCGGCCTTGAGCACTGCCAGCACTGAGATGGCCAGTTCGAATGAACGGTCGAGCAGGATGCCGACCACTGCGCCGGCCGCGCCTCGCGCGCGCAGCACCCGAGCCAGGCGATCGGCTCGGCGCTCCAACTCGCCGTACGTCATCTGCTCACGGTCGCGGATCACGGCCGGCGCCTCCGGAGTCAGGGCGGCCTGCGCCTCGAAGTGCTCATGCAGGCGCCGAGACGGCCGGTCGGCGACCGGACCAGTCGGCAATACCCGGGCGACGAGGTCTGCCTCGAAGGGTGTCAGAATCTCCAGCTCGTTGACCGAGGTGCCGGGCGCGATGGCGGCGCTATCCAGTAGCCGACTCAGCCTGGCCAGGAAACGCTCGGCGGTTTGGTGGTCGAACAGGTCGGCGGAGTACTCCAGCAGGCCCAGGTGCCCGGCACCGTCGGGGATCATCTGAAGGAAGAGATCGTACTTCGCGGTCCCGTTATGCGGGCGCAGCCGCTCGGTGTGCAACCCTTCAACCAGTAGTGGTACCTCTCGTTCGCCGACGGTGGCGACGACCTGGCAGCGAGGCAGATCGGAAATTTCCTGTGCCAACCGTGCGTAGGACACCCCATTGCGGCTGGACTCACCGATCTCGGCGGCCACCTGCCGGACCAGGTCTGCGAAGCTCGGCGCGCCGGAGAGGTCCTGCCGGATCGGCAGCATGTCGATGAAGCATCCGGCGACCCGATCGGTGGCCGGCGGGTTGCGGCTCGACCATGGCATGCCCACCACTAGATCGTTCTGCCCGGTGTGCCGCGACAGCAGCACATACGCGGCAGCGAACAGCACCGGGACCGGTGTCGTCCGAAGTGCCCGGGTCAGTCGGCGGACGCTGTCGCCCAACCCTAGACTGACCTGGCCGCCGGTCGCGGTGGGTGCGGTAGGTCGCGGCCGATCGGTGGGCATAGTGCTTATCAGCGGGGCGCCGTCCAGCCGTACCTGCCAGTGACCGGGCTCGCCGGGCTCGGGGCGCGGTGAGGCGACCCCGACGGCGTCCGGCAGCCGGGGCATACGGCCGGCGATGGCCGCGGAGAGCATCTCGCCGAGTTCCTCGATAATCAGCCCGAACGTCCATTCGTCGACTACGACGTGATGGAAGGCGAGAACGAGGATGTGTTCACGGGACGACGGGGACAGCAACAGAGCTCGGGCCACCTCGCCGGCTGTCAGATTCATGGGCTCGGTCAAGAACTCACGGATTGCCTCGGCCTCGGCGTCCACTTCGATCGGCCGGGACCGGAAATCAGGCTCGTACCCGTCCACTGGCGTGCGCCGTACCTGACCGTCGTGGAGCCGGTAGGAACTCCGGAACACGTCGTACCGATCGACGAGCGCGGCGAAGCACCGGCCGACGAGATCTGGCGTGACTGGGCCAGTCAGGCGGAAAGCCAGGGACTCGACATAGCGCGCGGTGCCCGGCCGCAAATGCTCGCTGAGCCAGATCGAGGTCTGGGCCGGCGTCACCGCGAGCCATCTCGCGTCGTACCGAGACGAAGTTCCTGCCGAGGTTATCGTCAACGACGCCTCCTAAACGGACGCAGAACGCGGACGCGCTCGGCGTGGAATGGACTGCGTGATGCGCGGGGCGGCCGATCGAGCCTTGCCTGTGGGAACGGCCCTCAGACCTGCTGGCCGCCGTGCACGGCGACACAGTGCTACGGCACCTGCCGATGGGCATGCGCAAAAAGCTGACCCCAACAAGGGCCATGCATTCAGTCATATTTCCCCGTGTCGCTAGCATGCCTCACGGAAAATGTCACGCCATGGGCGGCATGATCCCCTGCGGCATCGATCGGGATCGTATGCTGCGATGATTCGAGCCGTCAAGATTTATACTCTGAGTGACATTTGCCGTAGTCGCCGTCTCCGGCCACCCCACATGAACAGGCGATCATCTTCACTCAGGGGGTCTGAGCATTCCTTGTTAGTAATCTTACGTTCATTGGAGGGTCGATTTGCACCCGAAAATTTCCGTCTTAATTAGACATAAGGGGCACGCCACCTGAGATCATGTGAGAGACCTAACAGATCGACGTTCTTGCTTGACGCAGAACTACGCTGGGTATCTAGGCTGACGATCCGACCCATCGCCGAATCGACCATCCGACATTTGCAGATGGAGTTCTGACGGAGATCTTTATAGGCCCGCCAGCACCACAGAGGCCTGAACGAAGCATTCTTAAGCGTGAATTTTTAAAGCGCCTATCAACGCCACGGGGGCTAAAAAGGTGTCACACTCTCACACCTCATCGACTCTGTCCGTGCACGGCATCGCCGTACCGGACGCTGTGCTCACGACTGCCCCCGCAGCCTTGCTGCACACCCACGGCGAGGACAACGACTGGCTCGGGCTAGGCAGTATCGACCTACTGGTCGTACACGCCGCGAGACCGATCGCCGCCGGCTTGGATCACCACTATGCGCACGGACTGAGCTGGAAATGCGAGCACCGCTCGATTCGCGAAATTGAGGCAGCGGCGGAAGGGCTCAGCTCGGCCGGCGATGTGTTGCCGACCCACCTGGACCTGCTCAACCGAATCATGAACGCCGAACCGCTGCTGGGCGAAGACTGGCATCGAGGCCTCAAGGAACGGCTCCGCGACTCCGCGCTGCGCGAGCTGACGCTCGGACAGTACGTCGGACTGGCCCGGACAGCCATCGGGAACACTACGGCGCTGCTCACCCGGTGCCATGCACTCGACGCGGCGCTAAGCGCCCGCGACGCCCTGAACGCGACGGTAGACGCACTGCTCACAGGTGCCGGTCATCGTGTTGCGTCAGGTGCGCGCCGCCGTGATGCCTTCACGCGTCTCACCGAGTCGGGTGACCCGCTTGGGTGCCTCCTGACCCTGGAGCGATACCAGCGGATCCAGACGATGCAGGGTTTGCATGTCGGGGATGCCGAGGCGTGGACCGGGTCTGTGTTGTCCCTCTGCCTCACCATCCTCCTGGCCTTGGAGGCTCAGGACTCCCTACCCGATCTCGTCCTTCACCTGGAGAGCACCTCTTGATCAACGCCACGCCAATATCAGCCGTGCCCTATCTGAGCCCGCAGGACGCACAGCTCGCTGCCGGCACAGCAGATCCGTCGTACGGGGCGGTCGGCCTGGTCGTCGATCCGGAAGATCGGGTGCTGATCCAGCTACGCGACGACAAGCCCGAGATCGTGCATCCGGGTCTCTGGTCGATCCCCGGCGGACTGGCCGATCCGGGCGAGGACGCCCATGCCACCGTAATTCGTGAGCTCTACGAAGAACTTCAGCTCACTGTCACCGATCCGGTCACGTTCGGCAGCGTCGTCGACCGCGAAGGACGCGGCCACATCCTGGCCGCCTTCCTCGTGCGCACCGAGGCCACGATCGATGACCTGGTGCTCGGCGAGGGTCAGGAGATGCGCTTCTGCGCCGTCGATGAGGCGTTGCAGCTGGACCTGGTGCCATTCGCGAGGCGGTTGATCGAGGCGCTCGCGGCGGCCCCGGTATGACGGGCAACGACTACGAGAAAGCCTTCCTGGAGGTCTTCCCCGACGCCCCGCCCGGTCTGGTCGGGGAAAACTTCCCGGCTAGCGTCGGCCTCGCCGCGCCTTTGTGGCAGCGGCTCAACGACGCCGTCCCGGGTGCTCGCTGGGACATCCTGCCTCGCTGTGTCTTCGTCATGCTCAAACCGGACTGCCTGGCCCGGGACTGCTGCACCCTTGCCTGGAAAGGCCTGGTGGCCACCGGCGCGGTGCCGCTGCACGTGGTGTCGGCGATGCCGGATCCGGGCCGCTGGGAGCGCCTTTACCAGTACAACCTGTCCACCCTGAACCCCCAGAACATGGTCGGTTCGTGGTGGCTGACGGCTCAGGTGTTGATGGCTGGTCCGTCGATCGCTGCGCTGCTCTACGTTCCCGACACGGACGGCCGTTCGCCCGCCGAGGTCATCACCACGCTCAAAGGGCCGAGCGATCCGTACCGGACCTGCCCCGGTCAGCTTCGTCACGACCTGCTCGCGACGAACGTGGGAATGAACATGATCCACTCGGCTGACGACTCGCTGCTGTCGGCCCATGAGTTCCTGCTCTTCGCCGGCGAAGAAGACCTGCGCAGGGCGCTGGAGCTGGCCGCCGATCTGCACGCCGGGCACGACGCCGACGGCCTGCACGCGGCCGCGCTGCAGACGATTGAGGCGACCGCGAAGCCGGTCACCGGACACGACCTTGATCCGGTCAGTGTTCTGATCCGTTTGAAAAATCGGGTCCGCCGGCTTGCACCGGTCGCCGTGCGCGAGCGCACGGAGGAGGTGTACCGGCGCCTCGAGACTCTCGCAGGCGAGCGGAACGGGCCCACTGCACGCTGGCGGGCCTTCGAGTCGATCGTCCGAGACGAACTCCCATCACTGCCAGCCGGCACCGATCCGGTCAGCTCCCTGATGATTCTGCTCGCTACCCCGCGAAGCTGGGGTCCGGACACGACGACAACAATCACGGCGGCGATGACGGCGGCCGGTCTGGAGCATAGTGGCTGGCCCCGGCTGGTGATCGACACGACGCTGCACTACACGGACCGTCTCCCCCTCAGCACACCCATGGAGCAGTCATGTGCGGGATAACGGGATGCGTCGAGGACAGCGCGGATTCGGCACCACTGTCCGCCCGGGTCAGCCAGATGGCCGCCAGCATCGCACACCGCGGCCCCAACGGGACCCATGTGCGTGCCGCGGTCGGTGGAACAGCCGCGCTAGGCATGAATACGCTTGCCATCCTCGCCGGTGAGGACCGTTTGGGTCCGTACCAGGACGCCGGGACGGGTTGTCTGCTCACTTTCAACGGTGAGATCTATAACTGGCGCGAGCTCGCCCGCCAATGGAAGATCGATCTGCAGGCGGGCGACAGTGACGCATTGGTCGTGCTGGAGGGCTACCTGCGCCTCGGCAGCGACGTCCTGCGGCACCTGGAAGGCATGTTCGCGCTGGCCATCTATGACCCGCGCGACGCCACCCTGCTACTGGCACGCGACCGGTTCGGTGAGAAACCGCTGTACTGGTCTGTAGAGGGCGCCCGGCTCACCTTCGCCTCCGAGGTCAAGGCGCTGGACACGGTCGACAAGCTGACCCGCTCGGCACCCCCGTCCTGGCTGACTCTGGAGACGCCGCTGACGGACCAGACTCCCTGGGACAGTGTGCGGATGCTGCCGCCCGGCGCCATGTTGCGCTTCAACGCCCGGTCGCACCGCATCGAGCAGCAGGAATACTGGCGGCTGCGCGACATCCCGGTGAGCGAACCAACCGGAGACGTAGCCAAGCAATTCACCGAACTGCTGCTCGGTGCCGTCGACCGGTGCCGGCCTGCCGAACCCCTTGCGCTCGCGGTCAGCGGTGGTCTGGACTCCGCCGTGCTGGCCTACACCATGCGCCCGGAGCTGTTGGTCACCGTGCAGTACCCGGGCATCCCCCAGCTCGACGAGCTCGAACAGGTCCGTGCCATCGCCGACGATCTGGGCACCGAGCTCGTCGTCCTGCAACCAAGTGCCGCCGAATTTCGTGAGCACGCAAGGGACATCGTCCGTTTCCTCGACTACCCGGTCGGCAACGCGAGCGTGTTCTCCGAGTACATGCTGTACCGGGAGATCGCGGCCAGGGGTGTCCGCGTAGTGGCCGGCGGCATCGGCCCCGACGAGTTCCTCATGGGCTACATCCGGCATCATCTCATCCTGGAGGGCGCTGAACTCATCTCACGGGAAGCGGCGCTCGCGTCGTATCAGCCCATGGCTCAAAAGTTTGCCCGGCATGAGCAGTCCAGCGACCGCGCCGCGGAACGCTATTTTCAGCTGATCAAGCGGGGCCCCGATCTGGATCCGGCCGCTCAGCGCCTGGTCTATGAGCAGTTCCAGGCGGCCGGCGACCTCGGCCAGGCGCTGACCTTGACCGACCTGGCAGTCTCCTTTCCACCACTGCTGCTCACCTCGGACAAGCTGTCCAGCGCTTTCGGTCTCGAACGCCGCTCGCCGTATCTGGACCGGACGTTCGCGGAGTTCTCCTACGCCCTGCCGGTGCGCTACAAGAAGTATTCCTCGGACGGCGCCAAGTACCTGCTGCGGACGGCGGCACGCAAGCTCGGCGTGCCGCGGATCATCACCGAGGAGCAGAACAAGCGCGGCTTCGGCTCACCCCTGCCGACCTGGCTCAGGGGCGAGCTGGCCGCCTGGTGCGACGCGGAGCTGACCCGTGCACTCGCTGACCCGGACCTGCCACCGGTACTGCGGCTGTCTCTGCGCCGGGCGCGTCAGCCGCAGGCCGGCGAATACGACCGCACTCGCCTGCACGCCCTGACAATCGCGCTGTGGTGGAACCAATACGGCGACCCCAAGGTGCCGGCCGCAGCGGCCACTGCGATGCCGGCCCTGGCCGAGGCAAGCCAATGACCCCACAGAGCTGGCAGGTGCTCGGCGCGCTCGGCCGTCTCGACCAGGACGACGATTTCGCCGCAGACCGGATGCCGAGACCTGACGCGGACTGGACCTGCATTGCGGCGGCCGCCGCGCAAGAACGGGTAACCGCGGTCGTGATCGCACGGCTCACGGAGGCCGCGCATCCAATACCAGCCCCGCTCGTCGGCCTGGCTGCCGCGGTCAGCGAGCGCCGTACTCGGCTCGAGCACACCATCACCGCCTGCGCCAAGGCACTCACCGGGATCGACCGATACCTGGTCACCAAAGGTCCAGCGCTCTCCGGCAACTACCCCGCTCCCGGGCTGCGCGAGTCGAACGACCTCGACATCGTCGTCCCCGACAACGACACTGCCGGCGCGGTAGCCACCGCCCTGCGCAATCAAGGATGGCATCTGACAGCCAACAGCCCGGGTGATTTCACGCTCGCCCCACCGGTGGCCGACTTGCTACCCGTCGATGTGACTGCCGGGCTCGCCATGCCCGACCTGGCCTGGGCAGACGTGGTCGCTGCGGCGGGCAGACCGGCCGGCTCCGGACTGCGACTGTCCGACCCGGGATACGCGCTGCTCACGATGCTGGCCGCGACGCTGCACAGTGGGCGGGCACGGCTGCGCGACCTCAACGACATCTGGGCGGTACGCCGATCTGTCTTTCGCACCGGAGCACCTAACCGCTGGCATCGGGACCCACGGGCCGGACGACTGGCCTCCGCATGGGCCGACGCGTTCCCGGATGAGCAGGCCCGGGCCGGCCTTGAAGACGTCTTCGAACTCCGCAGGTGACGCTTCCCATCGTTCTCGACGACATTAGGAATCCCATGTTCGTTCGTACCTCCGAACTCACCTCCGATGACCTCACCAGAGCCGGCGCCCAGTATGTCGACGAACGGGTGCAGTGCGCCGTATACGGCTCCGGGGCTACCCTCATAGACCCGCACAAACTGGCCCACGCCTGGCTGGAAAACGGCGACCAGGCCCTCCGGCCGGTGCTGGAGACCGCTCCATTGGTGGTAATTCTCGCCGATCGGGCCACCGGCCGCACCGTGGTGTTCAGGGACGCGATGGGGCTCGGACGGGCCTACGTCGCTGCCGGCGGAGACCGGCTGTGGATCTCCTCCACGTTCGGGCGCCTGCGCGCGGCGCTGGCTGAGAACGGTTCCAACGGCACTCTCGATCGAGACGCTCTGGCCGCATACCTGACTTTCCAGTACGTGCCGTATCCGTACACCCCGATCCGTGAGATCCGCCAGGTCCCGCCGGGCAACAGCGCGGAATTGGCCGGCGGCGAGATCAGATTCAGCCCGATCGCCGAGCCGCTGCACGCCTCGGGTGCACACAGCCCAGACGTGCCGGAGGCCATCCGGCAGGCCGGGCCGGACATCGTCGACCTCATCACCGGCAGCCTGCGGCGACAGCTAAAGGGCGACGAAACGCCCGCCATGTTTCTCAGCGGCGGCATGGACTCCAGCACAGTAGGGGCGATCGCTGCGACCAGGCTCGGCGTGCGACCGGTCGCCTACACCGCAACCTTCGACAACGCCGAGTACGACGAATCGGCGTACGCGGCGATCGTGGCCAAGAAATTCGATCTCGACCACCATTTCGTCAAAGTCTCCGCCGAGCACCTCAACCTACTGCCAGACATCGCCCGAGGCTTCGACCTCCCCCACGGTGACCGGTCTGTGCTTGCCGAACACCTCATTGCCCAAGCAGCAGCCGCGAACGGCCACCAGATAGTGCTCAGCGGCGAAGGCGGTGACGAATTACTCGGGCATCCCCGCACCCGACGCCCCACCCTGTTCGCCGACGCCCCGCTCGACCCGGTCAAACTGGCCAGCTGGTATCTAGACCGGACCGCGCTCACAGACGCACCCCTGCGCGAGCGGCTACTGGGCCGCCTCGGCGTGCCACACGACCTGCCCGTTCACCATTTGGTCGCTGTCCACGGCACCGACGTCTCGCACCACGCTTTCGACCGGCTGCTGCTGGGCCAGTGGCGCACCTGGCTGGTCGACGGGGTCTACCCGAAAGACACCCAGGTGCTGCTGTCACAGGGGCTGCGCCCGGCGTTCCCGCTGATGGACCGCGAGCTGGCGCGCTATCTGGCCGCTCTACCGGCCGATGTGCGCCAGGCCGGTTTGGACGACAAGAGCTTCCTCAAGTCCGCGCTAGCTACCACGCTTCCGGCGGAAACGCTGGCCAAGCGCAAACATAAGTTCCTG
Source organism: Paractinoplanes pyxinae (assembly GCF_026626335.1). Lineage (GTDB taxonomy): Bacteria > Actinomycetota > Actinomycetes > Mycobacteriales > Micromonosporaceae > Actinoplanes > Actinoplanes pyxinae. The sequence continues at coordinate 131,761 of NZ_JAPNTZ010000018.1, forward strand.
CTCCCGTTCCACCTGTGGTTCCGCGGCTCCTGGGCCGGTGAGCTGCGGGACCTGCTGCTGTCGGAGCGTGCCGTGGTCGCGGGGGCGGTCGGCGCAGATCTCGTCGGTGAGCTGCTCGACCAGCACGCCGCTGGAACCGCAGACCATGACCGCCTGCTCTGGACCATCGCCTTCTTTGAGACCTGGTGGGAAAACGGCGCCACGCGCAGCTTCGACTGGGCTGCGGCGTGACAGCGCTGAACGTTCCTGGCCGCAACGACCCGACGAGAGGATTCCGGCGATGACCCTTCCCATCCATTCACGCGCGGTCGGCACGGGAACATTTCCCTCGGGAACCACCCGGCCCCGGCTGACCTTCATCGGTACCGGGTATCTGGGCGCGACCTACGCGATCTGCTTCGCCGAACTCGGCTACGAGGTGCTCGGCGTTGACGTCGATACCGACAAGATCGAGAACCTGCGGTCCGGAGTCGTACCTTTTCACGAACCCGGCCTGGACGAGGTGCTCCACCGCAACCTCGATTCCGGCCGCCTGGGGTTCACCACCGACTTCGCCGAGGCTGCGGCCTTCGGTGACGTCCACTTCATCTGCGTCGGAACTCCGCAAGGTCCGGAAGGTGTGGCCGATCTGCGCTACGTCGAGGCCGCCGTGACTTCGCTGGTCCCCCATCTCGACCGCAAGGTGATGCTGGTCGGCAAGTCCACCGTGCCGGTCGGCACTACCGAATGGATTCGTGATCTCTGCCGCCGCTTCGCTCCTACCGATGTCGCGGTGGAGGTGGCTTGGAGTCCCGAGTTTCTCCAAGAGGGGCACGCGGTCGAGGATGTGCTGCGGCCGGACCGAGTAGTCTTTGGCGCCTCCTCGGACTGGGCTATCGACGCCCTCTACGCTGCCCACAAAGGTGTCTTCGACCTGGCTATGAACGAGGACCGCGAGGTCCCGGTGGTGATCACCGACGTCGCCACTGCCGAGCTGGTCAAGGTAGCCTCGAACGCGTTCCTGGCCACCAAGATATCGTTCATCAATGCGATGGCCACGATGTGCGACGCGGCCGGCGCCGACGTGGCGCAGCTGGCCAGAGCGATGGGATATGACGAACGCATCGGTTCCAAGTTCCTGCGCGCCGGCGTCGGGTTCGGTGGCGGCTGCCTACCGAAGGACATCCGTGCCTTTGCCGCCCGGGCGGAACAGCTCGGAGTTACTGATCTGCGTTTCCTCGGCGAGATCGACGCAATCAACCGGCGGCGGCGTACCCGGGTAGTTGAGCTTGCGGCAGCGCTATTGGGCTGCGACGTAAGCCGGCCCACTCAGCCGGACCTGAGCGGTCGCCGCATCGCGGTGCTCGGCGCGGCCTTCAAACCCAATACCGACGACGTACGCGACTCTCCGGCACTCGCCGTCGCGAGTCTGCTGCAGGGGTGCGGCGCCGACCTGCGGGTGTACGACCCGGCCGGCTTGCAGAACGCGCAGGCTGCTGCGCCGCACCTCACCTACGCCAAGAGCCTCGAGGACGCTGCCCGCGACGCCGACCTGGTATGCGTTCTGACCGCCTGGGACGAGTTCCGCAACGTCGAACCGGCTGCCCTTGCTGGTGTGGTTCGGCAGACCCGGATCATCGACGCGATGAACTGTCTGGACCCGGCAGAATGGATTGGCGTGGGCTGGACGTACCGGGGACTCGGACGATACGGGTCGCCAACTGAACCTGAACTCAGGTAGGGCGAACCGTTAAGACTTTCTCCGCTTCCGACCGCACCTTGCCCGCGAGATTCGGCAAGGTGCGGTTACAAGTGGCCCCCAGCATTTAGAGGGCCCAGCGACGTGCTAACTAACGTTTTACCAGGTCACCGAAAAGTATACTCGGCCGAGTAAAGGGGTCCAACGAATCTCCTCGCCTGGAGTCGTCGCCAGGCACCTGACCTACCATTTTACCAAGACTGTTTCGCCAGCGGTCTTCCTTGAGGGTTCCGGTGGCTCCGCCAGTCGGAGGGCGCCGACCTCGATGGCGAAGCCCATTCAGGACCGACTAGCGCGACCCGGGTGACGTTACTGAGGTCGGGCGCGTAGGAGGGACGGGAATCCACCAATTGCTTGGTCGATCGCTCGCTCAAAAACGGGCCAGCCTCGATCGACACCTCCTGCCCAATCCCACTCGTATTCCTTGATGCCAAATTGGGCAGGCTCCGGTCGTTGTCCGGTGGCTTCAGCGATCTGCAGGTAGTAGATGCCGCGGGCGGCGAGTCTGGCAATTTCACGGTAGCGGTCCACTGCCTTTGGGTCGCTTGTATGTAGCTCGTCGTCGTAGTACTGCCCTCCAAGCGCGAGGTACACGGCGTTGACGAATTTGTCCGCGCTAGTGGGGAGGAGGTCAACTCTGCGAGGCGCGGCCGGAGCCTTCTCGCCGATGGTGGTGTACAACTTGGAGAGGTCGCCGTTGAACCAGTGGTTCGCTGCTTCGGCTGCCAGCTTAGCGAATTGGCGGAAGGTCGGCGGTTTTCCTCGGACAGCGATAAGGCGGTGAAGTTCGCGCGCCACGGTTGAGAGTTCGTTGTTCCAACGGAACTGGAGGTATTCCCTCAGATATCGTCGAGTCCAGCCTTGGCGATGACGGGTGACTATGTCGCGGAGAATCTCGAATCCGTCCCGCCGTTGGCCACCACTCGAGATGCGAAGGCTGAGACGTACGCCTTCCACCTCCGCGATGTCAGTCTCGTAGGATTCTGATCCGATCTCCTGGGCGGGGCCAAGGTATTGCTCGGCGTTGGCCAGCTCTTCGAACAGACTTTGGTGGATGGGGGTGCCGGCTTCCTCCAGGGCTCGGAGGTCTCGCTGGTGGTAGTTGCGGAGTCCTTCAAGGCTTGTCCGGGAGTATGGACCTTCGCAGATGTACCAGGCTGTGAGCGCCACGCCCTCCCAGAACTTCATTGCTGGGCCAAACGTCTCGGCCATCAGCCTGTGCGGGTACGGCTCACTGACGATGGTTTCGGGCCAGCGGGGAAGGACAATGCCGTCCCAGAGCTGGTCGACGTCGGCGACCAGGTCGGTTGTCAGAAGTGTTCGGTAGATCGGCTCGACATGTCGGTTCCTTCTGCCAATGAATATCCCGCCTTCTTCGCGCAGCCCCCACAGTGCGGGCATACCGGCGGTCTGTTTGGCGTGCAGTGCATCGAACTGCGTCCACCACCGGCTCATCACCTCGACACGCTTCTCTACTGCGGAGACGGACGTGTCTTGGCCCATGAAGGCCGCCAGCATGGCATGCACGTCATCGACGTCGAGCCCATGGTCGGCGGCGACGGTCGCGGCTTTGGCTGCGCCACTAACGTAGAGCTTCGGTGTCGGGAGAGCTGTCACAACTTCTTCGTTCGGGTTGGGCGGCATGTCGAGGTAGTCCAGGAATGCCAACCAGTCGCCTGCGAAGTATGCGCTGAGCACGGGCTGCAGCGATCGGGTGAGGACTTTGCGGGCCAGAGGTGTGCCGGCTTTCGCCTTCTTCCCCGTCGCAGCGGCTAATGCTTGGACTCGTTCGGCGCGGTAACGAGCGGCGATCTGCTGCAGGTCGCTTCCGGCAAGGACGTCGAGCAGACCGGCTCGGGCTCGGGCTTGCCCGGTTCGGTCCAAGCTGCTCCATCCGCCTCGGTAGGTGAGGACCGACAGCGTCGCTCGCGTGTTGAGCCCGAGGCGGTCGAAGGAGTTGGTGATCGCCTCCCACGTAGCCGTTTGCTCCTCAGGAGTGTCCGTTGATCCGGCCGCCCGGGTGTGCACAGGCGCCATCAGGCGCTCGAAGAGAGGTATCAGAAGTGACCAGGCTGCGACAGCGTCGGCGGTGGAGGCGAACTGGACGCGGGCGACGTCGTCGGCGCTGCGGGTTATGGCGTACCACGGGTCGTTCCGGATGTACGCGGGCAGGTTCATGATTCCGGCTTTGAGGGAGCCTTGCTCCGGGAGGAACCAGGCGCCGCGGGCCTGCTGCGCGGTCAGCGAGAAGGCCGTGTGGACGTAGGCTTTCTCGGCTGCGCCGAGCGGTGTCAGGGTGATGGTGTCGTTGTTCTTGTCGCTTGGCGGGCCGGCCTTGATGTCCGCGATCTTCGCACCGGCCAGGGCGGCTGCGATGAGGTTGGCGAGGACCTGGTCGACGTCGGTGAAACGGCTCGAGTGTCCAGCGTCGCGTTCCAGGCGAAGGAACTGCTCGGGCGCGGCGGCCGCGATGGCGTGCGCATAGCCCAGGTCAGCCATGGGTGCTCCGGATGACGGCCACGAATTCTTCGAACGAGCGTGGGTTCGGTCTGGTAGCGGCGTAGTCGGCGTACCGCTGGGCGAGGGTGTGCAGTTCGCGTTCTTCGCGTCGAGCTTCGACCTGCTCGAGGTCGTGAAGGAACTGCTGGGGAGTGTCCCCTTGCTCGGCGAGGACGACCGCGTCGGGATTCTGCGCTGACTGATTACCGCTAGGAGCCGTACCAAAGTTTGAAAGGTCGGGCACGGGGGCGTCGCCGAACTGGTCAGCGTCGGTCGGGCGAGGGTCCATGTCGTTTTCGAGGCGAAGCGTCTCCAAGTGATCATCGAGCCCGAGCTCGCCGTGGTAAACGACATCGAGGTGCTGGCGATCGTCCCGGCCGATCAGGGCGGGATGGTGGATGATGCGGATACCGCGGCCGAGGAATTGGTAGAACTCGCCGAAGCTTCCATAGGGTCGCATCGGCACTACGACGGTGATGGCCGGCAGGTCATAGCCTTGTCCCAGCATTTTGAGTTGGACGATGCCTTGCAGGTTGCCGGACTCGGCTTCGAAACGGGCCCTGGTCGCGGCGATCGACGCGTCGCTCATCGAGTGGTGCAGGGTGGCGCAGGGGATGCCGTGGTCATTGGCGATGCGAGCGACTTGCTCGGCGTGATGTTGTCCGAGGGCAGCGAACAGGACGCGTGGCCGGACTGGTGCGAGCACATCGTGTTGCATGTTCAGGCATTGGCGAACCGTCTGCATGACGCGCCGGATGGGTTCCTCTGAAGTCGCTGTGATGCGGGCGAGTTTGCGTTCATCCTGCATGACTTCCAACAGCGCTTGCTTACCGATGATCTCCTCACGGTCGCCGCTCGGCCAGATGATTTCGTAGGTTGTCTCCTCGACGTCCGGTGTGAATCGGTGGGCGCGGAGGTGTTTGGCGTGTCCGTCGGTGATCGAGTCGATGAGCCGGTAGCGGTAGACCACGTCGGCGGCCACGGTCTTGCCGTCTGCGCGTGTGAAGCACGCGGACATCAGCAGCCGGCGGGCGTGTGGGAAGTGGTCGAAGAGCTGCTGGTAGGACTCAGCGGCTGCGATGTGTGCTTCGTCAATCACGATGAAGTCGATGTCGTTGGGATTCAGCTTGGCGAGCAGCCCGCTGTCACCACCGTTGGCGCTGAGGGCGTGGAAGTTCGTCACGACGATTTCAGTGGATAGCAACTCGTCGCGGCTGACGGACCGAATGGGCCCGGCGCCGCTGTCAAGCACCTTGACCCTGGGCGGCCGGCAGCCGGCGATGAGGGGGCCTCCGCGCAGCGTGTACAGCGCGTTGCCAGCCGTGCCGGGGTCGAGAGCCGTCGCGAACGTACCGCGGATAACCCGACCGGGGGTCACGATCAACGCCCTACGCCTGGTGAACGCCAGTGCGGCGGCGACACCCAGAGCGGTCTTGCCCGCACCCACCGACATCACGCAGGCGGCGTTGATGCCTCCGCGCCGGTAGTAGTTGGCGAGGCTTGCCATCGCCTCCCGCTGGCAGAGCCGCAGCGGCCCAAGGTCCATGCGCTGGCGCACGTGGTCGAAGTAGTCGGGCTGCGGTCGAACAGTCTGCGCTGGCGGTGTCGCCAATCCGAGAAGGTTCGGCGTCATGTCATCCGGGACAGGCACGATGGGGTTGGCGATGAGATGAGCCGCCAACGTCGGATCGTCGCTTAGTACGGCCTGCAACTGCGCAACACACCGCGCCGTGTCGTCCCGGATGGCATCGTAGGAGAACCGCAAGACGACAAAGCCAAGGCTCGTCAGGTCGTTCTGCCGTATCCGGTCGTAGACGAACGCCGTTCTGCTGCTATGGAATGCGAAGCCGTCGAGTTCGACCACAACCCTCAGTCCGGACCCGGCCAGCATGTAGTCCAAGCAGTACGTCCGGTCTGCCACAGCTACGGGGTGCTGCGCGATCACACACCCCGCGATGCCGGGCGTCGCCGCGGCGGCCAGCACCCACCTAACAAATGCGGTCTCCAGAAATGACTGCCCTGGGACTAGATCCACGAGACGAGAGCCGATCACCGCAACTCCTCGTCGAGGGCAGCAACCTTTGCTTCCAACTCTTCACTTCGGTAGTGGTCACCGAAGCGCTGCGCGCGGCGGCTCAGCGCCAAGGCTTCCCGCAGGGCGCCCTCTCGTTCCAACATGCTGACCAGGCGTTCCAGGCTGGTGATGCGCAGAAAGCCATCATTCGGATGATCGATGTTCCGCCATGCAGTACGCGGGACGGCCTCGAGTAGGGCCAGGTCTAGGTAGCCGAAGGTCTCTGCCATCCGCAGCCCGGCTGGCTCTCGCTTACGACGTGACCACAGCTCCGTCACAGCGCCTTGCAACAGGAAGTGATAGTCCGCTGTCGTGCCGGGAAGTTCCAGCCCTTCCCAGACCGACCGCACAAGATCCTCGTGTCGAAGACGTGTCACGTCAGAACCCGTATGCCGGCTTGCTGGTGAAGCTGATGTAGTCGAGCCGCCCGCTGCGGGCCACATGAGGTATCCCATGTTCGTAGTGGGCCGGGTCCGAGACTCGGGCAAGAGGGACCAATCAATACCGGGACTGCCGTCGAAACGGATACCCGGAATCGCGGCCATCCGCTCGTACCACACTTCCAAGAAGGAACCCCCACAAGCCGCAGAAGTCGATCCACCATTACCAGCAGCGCGAGCCAGACTGCCATCTCCGCCACCACAGCACCATCCGTCACTCGGAGGGCGGCTGTTGTCGAGGCCCCCGGGCGTTTCGAGACGGCCGGATGGTCAGTGTGCTCGCAGAACCGTACGAGATGTGGGCCGCGCTTGAGCGTGATGGCACGCGGGCTGATCGGATTCGAGTCGAACGGCTCGCCGACAGCTGCGACCATCGGCGAGCGTGACCGTCCACATGGTCAGTCTTCGGGCGCTGACCGCACGACCACGAATCGGTGATTGTCATTATTCCGACGGTGTGGGTCACTGCCTCGCGTTCATGAAGGACATTGTCAGCATCGCTCTAGCTAGGAGTAATAGCGTAAACACTCTTCGTGCGGGTGGTGGCGTGACCCAACTGTCCTTCTGGGGCCCCGACGACCAACGCAGCCCTGCGCCCAAAGTCGGCAAGGTAGCGACGTTGCGGCTGTTGATCACCGTTAAGGCGGCGCCCAATCCGTCAGCCAGGCACGGCGAGACCGTATGCGTGGGAGCTCTGAGCGTAGATCCGGGCCGGCGCAGCTGGATCCGCCTCTACCCGATCCACTTTCGTGACCTCGACGACGACAACAAGTTCCGCAAGTACGACATCGTCACCGTCGACGCGGTCCCGGCCGTCCACGACCGGCGTCCAGAAAGCTGGCAGCCCATCGTCGGTACCGTCCGGTTCGAGCACCATCTCAACCCCGGTCCCGCCCGGCGCCGCTATCTCGACCCGTACGTCGAGGAATCGATGTGCCGGCTCATCGAGCGGACACGCGAGGCGTCCGATGCCCCGTCGATCGCGCTCATCCGCACCCATGACATCAGCGGGATGACCATCAACCGGCACCGGGGCTGGACACCTGAACAACAAGCCAAAATCAACGGCTACCTGAGCCAGCTCGACATCCTCGATGACCATCACCGCGCACCGCTGCAGGCCCCGCGGTTCACCGGCTCGTACCGATATCGGTGCGCCGACCCACGCTGCCGCGGCCATCGACAGAGCCTGCTCGACTGGGAGTTCGTCGCGTTGCAGCGCCGCCTTGGCAGCCTGACCGACACCGAGGCCGCCAACCAGCTACGCGCTAAGTTCCTCGATCAGCTGTGCTCCGCCGATCGTGACGTCGCCTTCTACGTCGGCAATCAAGCCGCACGCCCGCAGGCGTTCAGCATCGGCGGGGTCTACGCACCACCGCGGCCGACAAGCCGGCATCGTCTGCGAGTCAGCCGATGACCTCCAGCAGCACGTCGGCATGTCAGTCGGCCGTCAACGGGCACCAGCACGCCAGCACATGCCCCGGCAGTTCCCGCCGGGCCCGTTCGATCAATTCGGGCCGCTCGTGCAGCCACTGACGGTAGAGGCGCAGCGCCTCCGTTCGGCCGTACACGCGGGCGCTGTAGGGATTGGCCCAGGGCGAGCGCCGCAGCCCGAAACCTTGACGGCCCACATAGATCGCTGCTGGCGGGACCACCGGATGGTACAAATCGCCGGACACCCGTACCCGTGCCGAGCGTGTGGCGGAATCCGAAGTCACGGCAGAACTCTACGACCCCGAGCAAGTCGCCGAGGTACTGCCTTCTCCTCGACCGTCAATCTGCATCACGCAGGGGCGGAGTGATCACCATGGCTCACTGCAACGACTGCTGCCTGCGGCTGCCCTTGACCAAGACGAGGGTTCTGCCCAAGCACTACTCCGCCGAGACCCATGGGTGGTGGTCGTACGGCGAGCAGAAGCAATGCCCCGCCTCCGGCACCGACCGGTACACCGCCGAGCGGGACATGCGCGGTGGCTGCCGCCGCACCCACAGCGGCCAACGATGTCCGTGCTGCCAGCGTGTCTTGAAGCTGAACAAGAACGGCAAGTTTCCCAAACACACGACAGTTTCCGGCGATAAGTGCGAGCTCTCGCAGGCGAACAGCCGTTAGGTACGCCGGCACCCTTGCACACGGCCGTGCTGCGGTGACTGCATGAGGCAGGTCGTCATGGGCCACTTCTGTAAAGCATCCTAGGAGGCTGAGTGGCCGGAAATCCCGGGCGATCATGAGGGGGAATTTGGTTCGAACGGCGATGGGTTCGGGTGTCGTTGCCCCCACGCGCGCGGCCAATGACCCCACCGACGAGCGGGCTCCACGGCAGGCCGCCTACGCCCTGATCGGCGAGCAGCGGGAACATTTCCTGCTACTCGCCGCGCTGCACCGAGTTGTACTGGTCCTGCATGGTGTCGCCGCTCCCGGAAGCGTGACCCCCGGGTGGTCGTCGGGTTCTCAAATTTCGCGGAGCGTTGACACATGGACGCGAATCTAGTCAAGCCCCGCCAGTCGGCAGCGTGCTGCAGTTTCGCGAACTGCCACGCGAACATACTCGACGCGCCGAGATAGCGGCCTTGCCGGCCTTGACAACGTCGTGCAGCAAATCTGATCGCGCGGTACCGCTAAGTGGTTTCACGTTTAAGCGCGCGCCGGGCGCCGGGTACAAATCCATCCGCCAGGATCTGCTCTCGCGAGAGCACAAGCGCTCAGCGCCGAGCGCACGCGTTGACCGATCTCGGGGACATAAAAACACAGCTGCTGTCGGCGGAATTAGCACCGCGTAGGGAGCAAAGAGCCGTGCCCCCTACGCGATTCGCAGTCGTTACCACGCCATCATCAGGGCTCAAGCCTCGTCGTCGAGGTCGACTTCCTCGTCGGCTGATTGTGCAGTTCGGCGGTACTGGGGGTGGTCTTTGTCCATTTGGATAGCCGCGTGCAACGCGACGGGGTAGCGGGCGCGATCGGACCAGTACATGGTTTGGTGACAGAGTTGGGCGGTGGCGAACGCGAGCGCTTCGTGGGAGACCCGGTCGGTGAGCGCGATGGGGAAGATCTCGGTGGCGGTCATCGAGTACCACGGCTCGGGGATCTCGCTTTTGCGGCGTTCTTCCTTGATGTCGGACATGACGGCGCATTGCGCGTCCCACCTGGTGTATTTGGCGCCGAGCCGGCCCGAGTTGCCGCCGTCGTAGTTGCGGGGCACGTTGCACAGCAGCCAGACCGGTGTGCCGAAGTCGGTCTCGATCTTGTACAGCGCGTTGGATGTCTCGCCTTCCTTCGTGGCGTCTCGGCTGCTGAGCTGGTGTGTGTACCCGGTGGGTGGGGGCACGCGGTCATCGGCGATGTTGACACGGATGATCGCGTCGGGCCGTTCGTCTGCGGGCAGGCTGTAGCCGGGCAGCCAGTATTTGCTCTTGCCGGTGTCGGGTCGTTTACCTTGCTTGCTGTTTTGCAGGCCGTCCCAGATGCGCCGGGCGCTGTCTTCGTCGACGGTGATCACGTAGGGGCGTCCGTCGAGGTCTTCGACGAGGTCTTCGAGGGCTTGTTCGATGACGGTGCCGAGGTCGTCCCAGCGCTGGCGATAGGACTTCTTACTACCGCTCTCCGTCGGGTAGTCGGTGGCGTGGAACTGGTTCTGGGCGGTGCGGTAGGGCTGCCAGCGGGCCGTGGTCGAGCTCCAGCCGTGCAGTTGCCACACGTCGCCGGAAGCAGTTGGCGGGATCAGGGCGGTGGCCGTCACGATGGCTTTGGGTGCGCCTTTCTCGCCCTTGCGATTGTTCTGCTGGCGGATGTGGAAGCCGACGTGAGCGAGGCGGTCGGCCCCATAGACGGCATGCCGGGCTTCGGGCCGCAGGGCGTTGGCGATGCGGTCGTCGATGATGCCCAGCGAGCGGTACAGGTCGAGCAGTGCCATCTCGCACGGATGATCGGGCGTTTTTTGCTCGATGATGCCCTTGTCGTTCGCGCCGAGCAGGTACTGGCTGGCGATGTCGCGAGCGGCCAGGATGGTCTTGGTCTGTGGTTTGGCGTCCAGCTCCTGCAACGCGGCCTTCTTGAGGCCGGGGGCGTCCTCGGTGGTGGGCATGTGGGTCTCGCACCAGGTGCCGACCAGGACACCGCCGGCAGAGTCGAGCGCCGCTTGCGCAGGCTTCAACGCCTTCGTGCGGCCGTTCGGGCTGCCGTGGGCGAGGAAATCGCCCATGAAGTGGAATACCGCGGTGATGGTGCCGCCGTAGAGGTCGATCTCTTGGCCGTCGCGGGGGTCGAGGCCCTTGGTGTCGAGGCCGTAGGTATTGGCGAGGGTGTTGAGCATCCGTAGGCGGGTCTCGTCGCGGTACCAGAGGCAGACCAGGCGCAGCTTGGTGAAGCCGGCGGCCTTGACCGCGGCGGTTATGGAAGCGGGGTCGGGGAACGCGGAGCCCTTGGCTCGGAGCCGGATGTCTTCGCCGGACTCGCGGGCGGCTTTGCGCCGGTCCATCTCGGCCTTGGACACTTTTTCCGGGTCGGTGGGGCGATGCGGCCATGTCAGGGTGGTGGCGCGGGCGACGAGGGGCTCGGCTTGGTCGCCGAATTGCTGGAGGACGTGGGTGTTGAGCACGCGCAGGTGGTGCATGCCGGTGCCAACCCCGATGGGGAACTGCTTGTTCTTGGCCAGCACTGGCCAGATCTGGCCGGGGCGTTCCCGGGGGAACGTCAGCTTGGGCTTGCCGTCCGGCCCGGCCGCGGCGATGGCTTCGGCGCGCATCCGCTGTTCGGACTGCGAGCGGGTCGCGATGGCCTTCAGGATGGAGTAGTCCATGTCGAGGCGTCCGAGCGCTTCGAGCGCGTATCGGCTGATCGTGCGGGCTCCACCGCCGCCGTGCAGGGCCACCTCGAGGACCGGCCGATTTTCTCCCGGTTGGACGGCCAGGACGGTCCTTCCAAAGATCAACGAGTCGGAGATGCGGGTCACCTTGGAGGTCACCATGAGCACCGGGTGAACGATGTTGGGCATCGTCTCCAGGCTCAGGGTGGTCCGCGACAGCGCGTATCGGCCACCCTGGTCACTCTCCCACGGATCGTCGAGGGCGATCAGCCCGCCGGTGACGTCCGGGCGCAACCCGATGGTGAGCCCGTCACGGACCTTCCATGGGCGGGCAGCCAGCTTCTGCGCCAGTCCCCAGGCGACGGTGCGGAACACCCAGTTCGGGGCGATCGGCTGGGTACCGGCCTTCGGTTGAATGTGTTCGGCCAGGTTGGTCGCGATTTGCGGCGTCTCCGCGATGCTCTGCGCGACCGCGGGTGGCTGCCGCAGATCGATGTCTTGGACCGCCACCCCGTGGGCCAAACCGTGGGTGAGGGCGAACACCCGGCACAGCAGCTTGTCGTCGATGGGCTCCCGCGAGGCCAGAAACGGCTGCGGGCCGCTAGGTTCGAAGTACACGTATCCACCGGTCAGCACGCTGAGCACGGTGGTGGCGATCGAGTACGGCGCCTGCGCGGACTCGTTGCCGTAGCGGTCCTTGCAGGAGCGTTCGAAGTTCTCCCAGAGGGATCGGGTCTCGGAGCTCAGGTGCCGCAGGTACACGACGTCGTCGCCGACCAGGTCGGGGGTGCAGCGGTAGGCGAGCGTGTCGAGATAGCGGCCGGGCTCACGGCGTTGGGGGGTCACTCGTCCTCTTCTCGGGAGACATCTGTCAGGGGGTACTCGGTGGGGTCGATGCCGGCGTACGACAGGAACGCGTTGAGTGCTTCGCCGTACAGGTCGTTCATCTGCGCGCGCACGTCGGGTGGCCATTTGGCGTGGATGCGGCGCAGGATGGTGTCGAGGTCGGCGCTCCAGGTGTCCTCGTGGAAAGCGTGGTCGACCATGTGCAGGACGGCTTCGGTGCCGCCGCGGCGAGCTCGGCCGGCGAGCTGGATGAGGTCGACGATCATGCCGGCGACGACTTCCTCTTGCAGGGACTTCTGCATGGAGGTGAACTGGTTGGCTGAGCGCAAGAGCAGCCGAAGCCGGTCCCAGGCGGCGTCGCGGGCGCCGGCGAGCGCGGCGATTGGGTTGCTGCTGCCCTCGGCGGGCAGGGCGCGTATGCCGGCGGCGTTGATGCTGGCGTACATCTCCGACGGCTCGCTGAGCAGTGCCAGCGGCCGCACGCAGAGGTAGACCGAGCGGACCGCGGAGCGGATGCCCTTGACGATGTTGAGCCCGCGCGCGATCACCGATAGCGGCACGACCAGGATGTTGCCCCGGTCGGGGAAGGTCTCGAATTCCTCGCTGGTCAGCCGTACGGCGCGGTTCTCCCGCGGCAGTTCCGGGTTGTGGCTGTGCCGATCCTCGGCGTGCACGGCTACGCACAGCCCTTCTCGGTAGGAGCCGGACTCGGAAATGCCGCGGGCGATCCACGCGCACTGGTCGTAGGAGTTCGCCACGACGAGCACATGCGCGCGGTCGGGGTCGTTGGTGACGGCTTTTTCCAGCTCGCTGCGGATGTAGCGGTCGTAGAGCTGGTCGCCGAGTTCGATCAGGGCGCCGCGTTTGCGGCTGGGGTGAAGCCCGGACACCTTGATCGGCTCGCCGAACAGCGGGTGGCCTTTGCCGTACTCGATACGGCGTTTGCGGGCGCGGATGGAGCGGGCTTGCGCGTCGGTCATCCACCAGCGGACCGGCGCGTTGACGTGCTCGCGGACCGCTTGCGGGAAGAACGCGGTCGCGGACAGCCCCATGACGGGCCGCTCGACGCCGGCCAGGCTCAGCGAGACGATCCCACCAAGTTCAGAGGTGAACAGGTGCGGGTCGCCGCCGATGGTCTGCGCGACCAGTTCGGCGCTGCGCTCCTTGTCGTCGAGTCCGGTGACGCGGTAGCCGGTCAGGGACCGGCCGAGCATCCCGATCGGCATCACGGCGGTGATCGCCGAGTTCTGCAGCTGGTCGATGATCTTCTGGGCGGAGCGCAGTCCGGAGGAGCGGAAACGCTGCGCGGTGCTGCGGACCTCGGCCAGGGCCTCGTCGAGTTCGATCATTACAGCGCGGGTTGCCAGCAGGTTGATGATCTGCGCCCGGCGGTGCCCGTCGCTGATCGACTCGCTGAGCAGTTCGTGCAGTTGGATCTTGACAGCGTCGAGCAGCAGCTCGCCCCGGGGTCCTACCAGCGCGCTCAGGCCGCGTTGCACATCGGCCCAGACGGATTCAAGCGTGCCGCTGGCGCGTCCGTGCCGGTCCTCTTGCCGGTAGCGCTCAGGCATCAGCGCGTTGATCCGTTCGACGACCTCGGTGGGGATCCCGGCGTCGCCGAGGTCAAGATCGGGCCACATCAGGGCAGCGAGCGTACGGTCGCGGCCTCGGGCCATGTGCCAGCGGCTGCTGGTCTGGTCGGGGACGCGGTCCTTGGCCCGCGCGTCCTCGACGACGGTCAGCTTGAGGCTGTTGCGGCAGATGCTCAGCAGCAGGAACTCGGCCATGAGCCGCACGTGGCTGACCGACGGCAGCAGTTCGTTCTCGTCGTCGATGGGCAGCCGCTTCGCGTCGGTGTCCATCGCCTGCGGGGCGGAGGTCCAATGCCGGCGCGAGTGCAGCTTCACGTCGCTGGCGCAGCGGTCGATGGCCCGCGACTGGAACTGGTCGACCTCGTCGATGAGCACGGCATGGCAGGTGCGCAGCGCGAACTCGGCGGCCGTCAACGTGTACACGGGGCGGCCGTCGAGGTTGATTCCGATCCGCAGGGTGCCCTGCAGGAACAGGAAGTGGTTCATGACGACCACGTTGGCGTCGCATGCCTGGTAGACCGGGGTGAACTTGCTGCAGGTCGGGATCCACGGGCAGGCCGATGCACCGACGCCCTGACGGGTCAGCGACAGGCAGGGCTCACGGCCGGGCGGGTAGTCTCCCGTGGCCTCGGTGAACTCCCGTTGTGCGCAGCCGTAGGCGAGCGGGTCGATGTCGCGTTGCCCGCGCAAACCCCAGTCGCCGGGCGCTTCGGGGTCCTCGTCGATCAGCGACGCGTGCTTGACGGCCCGGTCCTGCATGCTGCTGGTGGACATCAAGTGCGCGCAGCTCGGCGTGTGGTCCCAGGAGCGCGGCTTGGCCTGCAGGTGGGCGAGGTCGCCTTGGATGTTCCAGGTCATGGCCAGGCAGGCCTTGATGTCGGGCTGCACGATGGTCAGACGCAGGTTGTTTAAGGCGAACCAGCTGGCCAGGACGCGAACCAGGACGCTCTTGCCGGTGCCGGTGGGGGCGTGGAAGATTTCCAGGCCGCCGGCCGACATCGTCAGCACGTCGGCCGGCGAGACGGTGTCGGAAGTCTGCAACACCTCGAACAGCCCGGACAGCGTGGTGTGCAGGAACCGTTTGCCGGTCGGGAACCGTTCGTCGATCTCGGCGGCCAGGGCCAGCAACTCGTCCTTGGGGATTCGCAGCTCGCTCGCGTGGGCGACGGTCGAGACGTGCGGCAGCCGATCGAGGTCGAACGCTTCGGTGAAGTGCGGGTAGCGGGGGATGCTCACCCGGCCGGAAATCTGACCGCAGTCCTTGACGTAGATCGTCGGGGTGATCCACGTTCCGGGGCCGGCGAAGTCCGGCGGCTTCGGGCGGGCGCTGGGCCGCCGGAACCGGGCGGTCTGACGATCGGCGTAGTCCAGCAGGTTCCCGCCGACCCGGGGGAACGCGGCGTCGGCCGTGAACGGGTTGGCCCCGGCCAGCTCGAAAGCCGCGATCGGGCCCGGTTCGTCGTCCTCGCCGGGATCCTGCGGGACCAGGGCGGTGCGGGCGGCGACCGAGAACGCTCGGTGCTCGGCCAGATCGGCCGGAGCGACCGAGCCGAGCAGGGCGATGCGCTGCTTCTCGTCGTGGGTCAGGTCGCTCCAACGGTCCCACGCCGTGTACTTGCCCGACAGCAGGAACGCCGCGTCGGCGAACCCGGCTGCGTCGCGGGCATCCCCGGCCATACGGCGGGGGAAGTAGTGGGCCGCCAGCGCCAGGGCGGCGTTCACGACGCTGGTCTGCACAGTGGGATCGCTCATGCCCAGCTCACCCCCGCCCGGGTGCAGACGAACTCGCCGAAAGCCGAGGCGGTGATCGCCTTCATGCCCCAGCGGGCGCACACCTCGGATAGCAGGGGGATCTGCCCGGCCCGGTAGTCCGGGACCACGAGCCATTCGGCACCGCCGCGGTCGCCTTCCTGCGCGTGGATGAGGCTGCCGAGCGTTGCTGCCGACGTGTAGTCCTTGACGTCGACCTTGAAGGGCTTGTCCGTGCCCGGGACCGTCACGCGCAGGTCGTAGGCGTCCAGCGAAGGCCAGAGTTCCACTTTTAGGCCGCGTTTGCGCAACTGGTCACGCAGCGCCAGCTCCGGAATGCCCGGGACGGTGGTGTAGCGCCAAACGCCCCGGACCAGAGCCTTGTGCTTGTCCACCGGCCTCGGCTCGGGGATCTCCTCCAGGTCGGGGAACAGCACCTGCTCGCGGGCTGCCAGCCGGTCCGGCCGCGGTTCGGGAAGCAACACGGCCGGGGATGAGTCCTTGGCCGGGCTGAACAGGTATGAGGCACCCATCTCCGCGTGCGGGGCGTGCCAGCATCGCGCCGAGCCTGTCAGGGTGCCGGCGCTCTTGCGCAGCACCAGCCGCATCGGCCACCGGCAGATCGGGCACCCGTACCACCAGCCCTGGTGCGTCGAGCCGTACGGGATGTCCTGGTAGAACTCGACCACGCTCGGCGGCAGCCGCAGGTCCGCCAGGTCGGCGGTAGGGCCGGCCGGGTACCGGATCAGGTCCTCGCGGCCGTTCTCGTAGATCGATTGGACGCCCTGCTTGCTCAACGCCAGGTACACCGTCTCCTGCTCGACTTCCTCGCGCAGTTCCCGCCCGCCCGCCACGCTCGTCACCCGGTTGAGCCTGCGCAGCGTATGCAGCAGCATCCGTTGCTCGAAGTCCAGGTCGAAAGCGTTCTCCGCGACCTGCCCGTCCTGATCGACGACCGACAGTCCTTGGAGGTCGACCGGGTCGACTCCTGTGGGCAGCAGTTGCGCCAGATCCCCCGACAGCGCGTCACGAAACTGCCCGAACGGCAGCGGGTTGCCGGGCCCGCGCGCAGCCATGACGGTGCCGTGGCACTCCATCAGCGTCGCCAGCCGCTGTTCCGGGTTCTGCCCGGGGCTGGTCAGGGCCTTCGCCCCGTGTACGGCCGCTTTGGTCACGAGATAGCGAGCATGAAGATCACTGAATGTGCTGGTGTCATCATTGACAGCATTGGTCACGAGGGCGGATGTTAGACCCACCCTCCGACAAAAAACCGGCCCAGCGGCGCCCCGGCCCAGTGTCAGAAATCAGACGCGGTTGTGAAGCCCACTAACGTCCACCCCGGGATACCGCTGGCGGTAAAGGTCAGCGAACGCCGTCACGTGATGCTGCCCAAGTTCGGTCAACTTCCACCGGAACTCCTCCACATGCGTACCACCGGCGGCGAGCACCGGAACCGACTCGATCAGCCCTCGGCTCGGCGACCCACCGACCGCCTGGCGATAGCCGACACCGAGAAAGAACAACGCCCGTCCCGCCAGACGGTCCTCCGGCAACCCCTCCGGCTCGGCCGCCGCGACCCGGACCAGAACGCCCCACAACCACTCCGACAGCAAATGCGGCTCATGATCGACCTGCACGGGCTCGTCCAACCCCGCGCGCGCCGCTGCCCGCCCACGCCGGGTGATCTCCACCAGCACCCGGGCTACCTCACCGACTGCAGGGTGTTCGATGACATCCTCGGTCACGATCACCAGGCCACGACGGGCCAGGGCATGAACTGTTCCGCCCGTACCCGGGTCGTGAACTCCACGTCGGCGTAGCCGCTCCTGCAAGCGGGTGTAACCCGTCCGTGTCGGCGCTGCTTTCAGCGTCAGCGGGAGCTGACGCCACTCGGCGGCCTTCGGCACGGGCAACCGCCGCAGCCGCCGCATCCACATCTCCGTGGCCGTCATCCGGTCGTCGCGCATGATCTCACCCAGATACACGCGCTGGCGTTCATTGAGCGCCGCCCATGCAGCGATCGCCGCCCTCGAGTGGCCAGTGCGATCGGGGGCCTCCACCAGCGGCGCGGACTCCTGAGGCCGGGTACGCATCCACGCGTCCAAAACCATCCGCGTCGATACGCGGTAGACCTTGGCCAGCGTAGTCACCAGCCGACCAGTCGCCTCGGGCTCGTTCCAACCCTGACCCGCGAGCGGCTCGCCGCATTCAAGCGCGGACAAGACCCCTGCCGACACGCCCAATTCCTGGCCAACCGGAGATGCCCTCACCGCAGTCGCTGCGTCAGCGAGCCGCAGCCCAACAGCGAATCGCAAATCCGCTAGCGTCTCACGACCGGGCTCAACGTCGATCAACTCATCGGGGCGACACCCCACCGCCTCCGCCAAGCGCTCTGCCTGCACCGGGCTCGCTGCGCGTAGCCCTTCCTCGAAAAGGAAGACCTCCCGGCCGGACATCCCAGCCAGCGCGGCCACATCGCGTCGTGCAAAGCCGCACGTTCTCCTGCGGGCGGCCAGAGCGCCCGGGATGAGCGGGCGAGTCGACGGTGCGGCCGGGCTAAGACTGACAGTGGTCATCATCACCACCTCAGTCCCAGATCGTCACGCACAACCCTCATCGTCATCGCAACCGTCACCACCTGCGACGATAGCCCGCCATCAAGCGCGGCGCAGGGAACCCGTCCAGCCTCGCACGCAGCTCCACCCCAACCGACTATCGAACACATGTTTGATTTTGGCACAGAGGAGCCGACAAGGTCGAGCCATCACCCAGGACAGGCTCTGGTCGACGCTTCTTGTTGGACGACCGGCCAGCCGTCCTTTTGACGGCCCGGGCCCCTCCCCACCACCAGCCGACCGAAGATTCACCGTGCGCACCATCGGTGTGGCGCTATGCCGACCCACAGTGTGGTCGGGCGGCGTCGCGGCCTATCGGGCGAGCTGTCTAATCGCGCAGCGTCGTGGTGCACGACGAACCTGACTGCGTCCCTCCCTTTCAAGGAGATTCGAGCGCGACGGTAATGGCCAGTTCGTCGAGGAACAACTGTGTCAGTGCCGGCAGCTGCGAGTCGCCGAGGATCGCACCGCGCAGCGCGGTGGCGCTGGCAAGACCACTGAGATCGTTGCCTCGCAGATCGGTCCCCCGCAGGTCGCAGCTTTCAATCGCGAGGCCGGTGAATTTGCAGCCATCGAAGGCGGCCGTTGGCAGTGCGCAGGCGGACAGCGCGGTCTCCGTCAAGGAACAGCCGACGAAGGCGACGGGGCCGGTTGCCTTGATCTGGTGCAGGGTGGCGTAATCGAGGCGACAGTTTTCGAAGATCACGTCTTTGACGGCGACGGTGTCGAGATGTGCGCCAACCAGAGAGCAGCTAGTAAGGACGCAGCGGTCCAGCCGGGCTGAGGTCAGCGTCAGACCGGACAGGTCGGCGTCGGTCAGCCAGGACCGCGTCACGGAGATGTCTTCTAGCGTTGCGCGTGCCCAAGTGTCGCCGGTGATGACTACCTCACTGACGGCTTCGCCCGCGCGCGGAGCCTTCTCCCATCGGGGTAAGTCATCAGGTTCTTCACCAGGCAGAAGTACCTTCACGTCTCGTACAGCACGGATCTGCATGGTTCACCTTAAGCAGCGGGCGGCGGCGAGGGCGCCGCCGCCCGCAAGCCTCATCTCTTGTTGTTCCAGTTGTCCCAGCTGGGCCGGTTGTCGAACTGCGGTTTGGTGTTGTCCCAGGTGGGGCGGTTGTCGAACTTCGCGCCATCGACGGGAGCGGGGGCCGAGTCGCTGGGGCCGCGGCCGAGGCGTTCGAGGACGGAGGCGTCGATGCTGGTGAGCTGTTGAACGATAGTCACAGTGTCCCTCCTTGGACGTGAGCGAGCGCGGAGCGCGCGACGGCCTGGTAGGCGGTGCGGCAGTAGTTGGTCTCGGTGGTGTCGAAGCGGCCATGCTCGAAGAATCTGTTGCCGGCTTGGGCGCCGCGGCAGAAGCTCCAAAACTCGCATCGGGCGGCGCAGCGGCGCAGGCCGGTGTCGAACTCGTGGACGTAGCCCACGCGCGGCAGGCGGGCCATCATGGCGGGCAGGGATTCGGTCAGGATGTTGCCAATGATGAAGTCGTCGTAGCGGGGCGCGGTGACGCCGAGCAGTTCAGGCGAGAGCACGACTACCTGGCCGGTGGCTGCGACGGTGGGGATGGGATCGTAGGCGCCGGCCGCGTCCTTGCCGCCGCCTGTCGCATATGTGAGCCAGCTGCGGAGCCGGTCCAGATCGCGGATATGCAGCCGGGGGTAAGTGCTGCGCAGCTGCCAGAGTCGGGCCCAGAACTGTTCGGCTTGGGCGGTGGTGACCTGGGGCCGGTGGGCGTTGAGCCCTTCGAGTTCCTCGATGTTAAATCCCACTGACACGCATCCCAGGTTGGCGAAATACTGGATGAGTTGGTCGGGGTGCGCGATGGTGTCCGTGGTGATGACGCAGATCGCGCTGAAGGCGATGTGAGCCGTCTTGAGCTGATCGATCCCGGCGAGCGTCCGGGCGTGACTGGAGCGCCCGGCACGGTCGACGCGGGTCGCGTTTAGCGGTTCTGGCCCGTCGAGTGAGACACCGACCTGGACTTGATACTTGCGCAGCAGGTCGATCCATGCCGGCGTGATCAGGGTGGCGTTGGTCTGGACAACGTGGCGAACGCGACCGGCGGCGCGCAGTAATTCAAATGGCGCCAGGAGCTTCACCATGTGGGACAGGGGTGTTGTCAACGGTTCGCCGCCGTGCCATACGACTTCGACCGGTACATCTGCCGGTTGCTGGGCGATTGAGCTCGCGAGACGCTCAGCGACCTTGGCCGGCATCAAGGTTTGCCGGTTACGGCCGGGCAGGTAGCAGTAGTCGCAGTCGAGGTTGCACAGCGTTGCCGGCTGGGCGATCACGGTTCGGAACTGTTCTCCGATCATCACTGGACGCTCGGGCGTGAAGTCGCGTGCTTCAAAGGCGGTCACGGCCGTTCACCGCCGGTGGGCGCGCTGATGCGATGCGACGAATGGATGAGGTAGCAAGGTTGCCTCACGATCGGTTCTCCTGGTGACAGCGCACATCAGTAAGTGGGGCCTGTTGTCATCAGAGCCCGGCGCCTAGGCAGCCCGGAAGACGTGAGCAGCTGTACCGGCTGGTGCGTCGCTGTCCTTCGTTGTGCGGGGTTGTGCTCAATACGCGGGGGCCGTCGATCACCGTCCAAATCCGCTACCCTCAACACCCAGCGCACACGCCCGCGCACTCCTGGTTATGCGTCCACTCGGGAGGACCGACAGTGGCCGGCACCCAACGTCCGATCGCCAACTCTTGTCTGGCCGGGCTCATTACCGAGGCGGACATCTCTCATGCGGCCCTGGCCCGGCAGGTCAACCAGTTGGCCCGCCGCGCCGAGCATGGCGGCCTGGACCTGCGCTACGACTCCAGCTCCGTCCACCGGTGGCTACGCGGTGCCGTTCCCGCCCCGCCGGCGCCTCAGCTGATCGCCGCCGTCCTGACCCGGCGCCTGCACCGTGTGATCACATCTGATGATGTGCTCGATGACGGCGTCGCCTATCTCGCCCTGCCCGACACCGCCGACGCGACCACCGCCTCAGCCACCAGCCTCTGGCACCGCATCGCCATGCGCCGCGAAGCTATTCGCTATCCCTTTGTTGCTGCCGCGGGCCCCGAAGCCGGCTGGCGCTGGGCATTCGGGCCCGCCGCCGCGAACGTCTCGCGCTCCGGAACCCGACGAGTCGGCATGAGCGACGTCGATAGGATCCTCGCCGCCCGCAGCGACTTCGCCGATCTCGACCGCCGCCACGGCGGTGGTTACGCTCGCGCCTGGCTCAGTGACTACCTCGATCACGAGGTGACGCCCCTCCTTCACGGCACCTACCGCGACACCGTCGGCAGAGCCTTGTTCGCCGCCGCTGCGGTCCTGACCGAAACCGTCTCCTACATGGCCTTCGACGCCGGCGAACAAGGCCTGTCCCAGCGCCTGAGCATCCAAGGACTCGCCTTGGCCAAACACGCCGGAGACACCGCTTTTGGCGCCTACGTCATGAGCAACATGGCCGCCCAGCTCGTCTACCTCGGCGACGGCGCCAAAGCCGCCCAGATGGCACGCGCAGCATCCGCGTCAGCGCGCCGTGCTCCTGCGGCGCTACTCGCCAGAATTCACACCACTGAGGCCCGCGGACACGCTCTCGCCCACGACGCCGGCGAGTGCCGCACCTCGCTTCGACGCGCCGAGACCGCCCTCGCGCGTTCGATACCCGATAGCGCACCAAGCTGGCTCGGCGCGTCCAGTCTGGCCCACCACGCCGGGTCCACCATGCACTGCCTCCATGACCTCGGACAATTTGCGGAGGCCGACAAGTACAGCACCGCTGCCCTGGACTTGCCGACCGACAGCATCCGAGCCCGTGCCCTGCATCAGATCCTGCACGCTCGCGTCCAAGCTGGCCTCGGCGACATCGAACACTCGTGCCACACCGCTCGCTCGGCGCTGCTCGCGACGGGTCACCTGCGATCACGGCGGCTTCGCGACCGCATCCACGAGTACACGGCCGGACTGACCGCGCATGGCCAGCATTCAGCCGTTCTGAGCTGGAAGTCCGAAGCCCGCGAGCTGCTGGGAGCCGCGTGACCTCCTCGGACAGACGATCAAGTCGGGCGGGGGACTTTCGGACTGGCGTGCTGCACCACCGCCCCGTTGAACAGGTAGGCCACGCCGCCCGACTTTCGAGCCAGCAACGCCGCCTCGACACGATCTGCGGTGTTCGCCGTCAGCCGTGACCGCAGATCCGTACGCGCCACAAAGGCGAACTCCTCCAGCTCTTCAGACTGCAACGAGATGCGAGACGGGTCATCCATCACGCCGCCGTCGAACAGAAATCCGAACCATGCTTTTCGTAGCTCAGTCGGCGGCACCCAGTCCACCACCAGCAACCGCCCCAGGCTGAGCTCGAAACCAAGCTCCTCGGCCACTTCGCGAGCACAACAGAGATGCGGCGGCTCCCCGGCCTCCATGATCCCACCGGGAACGTTCCAGTGATCCCGGTAGTTGGGTTTCACAGCGAGTACGGATCCTCCTGAGGGGTCCGTGATCAACGCGCTCGCCGAGGACAGAAAGCTTGGCAAGCTGGCATACCACTGCGATGGCTCGAGCCGCTCACCCACAGGCCATACGCTACGCGGCTGACACCATGCGCCCGAATGCGGCCCGCCTAAGCCGGAGAAGGACTCCGGACACTTAGTGAGCCACTGAGGCATGCGAGCGATACTCAGATCGCGGCTTGCATCACTCCTACGAACTTTGAGCCGTCTTCGCCGGCATGACCACTGACATCCGGAGCCCGGCTGGCAAGTACACACCGCGCACGGCTGACGCGAGCAGCTCGCACAGCGCCGCATCACTCGCAGACGACGGCCCAGCGATCATCAACGATGACCCGAACGGGCTTCGCATACGCGTCCAGCAGATTTCCGTCGAGACCGTGCGCCGCGGCAGACTGACGCCATGACGATCATGAAAGACGAACCTCATGGGGCGATCCGGATCGAGGTCTTCCTCAACCCGCTGACCGAAAGGTTCGGCCTTCAGATCATCGATGAGGGGCCTCACACTCTGTCTCCGCAGGAGATGGAGGACGTCCTGTCGATGGCGTTGCGCAACGTCGCTGCTCGACGCACGATCACCTCCGCCTAGATGTCAAGGTCACGTATCCCTGCCGGGAGCTGGGGCCGCATCCGTCATCTCGAGCAGCAGCCAGGTAAGTGGCGGGCGTGGGCAACCTTCAGGGACGCCGACGACGTGGCTCGTGTGGTCGAGGCGTACGAGAGCAGCCGGCAACGAGCAGAGATCAGGCTAAACGCAAAGCTCGGAGATCGGGCCCAACATGAGCTGACCACTACGACCCGGGTGAGCAGCCTGGCTGATATGTGGCTCGAGGAGCTGCAGCTCGAGGGACGGATCGTCGCGCAGACCATCGATCGCTACACCGGATGTCTGCGCCAGACCGTACTGCCCGCGTTTGGTGACCCGGTGATCAGCGAGCTGACCGTGGGCCGCTTGGATCGGTTCCTGAAGACGCTCGCGCAGGCGAAGCCATCGCAGGCACGCAACGCCAAGGTCGTGCTGAAACAGATGCTGGCGATGGCAGTCCGGCACGGCGCTATCGCAGCCAACCCGGTACGCGAAGTGGGACGCCTCCCCCGGGCGCGCAAGCCGGTCAGCGTCCTCACGCTGGACGAGCTCGGGCTCATCCGTGCGGCCATCGCCGGCTGGCGGCGCCGGCACACCACCGGGCCCCGGCGCAACAACAACCTTGCCGACATCGTCGAACTGTTGATCGCGACCGGCGCCCGGATCGGCGAAGTCCTGGCGCTGCGCTGGCAGGACATCGATCTCGACGACGGCCGCCCCACAGCGACGATCTGCGGGACGATTGTCTTCATCAAGGGACGGGGTTTCCTGCGGCAGAACTGGACGAAGACCGACGCCGGTTTCCGCACCGTGGTCCTGCCGAATTTTGCGGTTGATGTGTTGTGGCGGCGCTTCAACGACCGGGCACATCCCGTTCGTGGCCGGCCGACCGTCGATGCCGTCTTTGAAAGCCGCAACGGCACGTGGCTCTCGCCCTACAACGTCGGCCGACAGTGGCGTGAGGTCCGCGCTCGAGCCGGGTTGGACTGGGCGACCCCGCACACCTTCCGCAAGACCGTAGCTACAGCCCTGGGCAATGCCGGCAGGACCACGGAGGCCTCACGTCAACTCGGTCACGCTAGCGAAGAGGTCACCCTGAGCTACTACATCGCCAAGCCGAAGCTCGCGCCGGACGTGACCGACGTGCTGGAGACGCTCGGGCCGCGCCGTCGATAGCCAGTCCACACTCAAGACTGCTCCGGTGCACACCACCTCTAAACCATCCTAGGAGGCTGGGTCGAGGGGGTATCGCCACTTTCGAACGGAGGAGCGGCACCTGTTCGGTGTACACGGTTTCCCGTGTGCCGAGTCAAGGTCGACCCCATGGCTTCCATATACGCACGAGGGACCTCGTTCTGTGTCCGGTGGCGGGCCGCCGGTGGTCGGCAGCAGTGCTGCACGTTCCGCGGCCCCTCCAACATCAAGGCTGTTGCGGCCAAGCAGTACATCGAGGCACAAGGTGCCCTGGTGAGCAGGGCTCAGGTGTACGCGGCGGTCGATCCGAGCTCGTCGCAGGCGATGCCGCGTCCGCCTACGATGCTGCTGCGCGACTGGATCGAGCGGTGGCTGGCGCTGAAGGTCGACGTCGCGGCCACCACGTACGCCGAGTACGCGCGCATCCTGCATGGCCGGGTCACCGCGGAGCTTGGGCATCTGCCGGTGGCGCGGATCAGCCGTTACGAGCACCTCGATCCCTGGAAGGCTGAGCTGGCGCGGACGATGATGCCGGCCGGGGTCCGGAAGCACTGGACCGTGCTGAATCAGGTGATGCACGACGCGGTACCCCATCTGCGTGCCGACAACCCGATGCGCCGCCCACCCGGGCGCCGCGGCAACGGACTCCCCCGCGTCGCACCTCATCACGCGTGCGTGCTCGAGCCGACCCAGGCCGGCATCCTGCTGGCGCACTGCCCGGCTCCCCTGTACGACGTCGTAGCGGCGCTGCTCGGGACGGGGCTTCGCCTCGGTGAGCTGCTCGGACTTCGCGTCGGCGACGTGCGTCTCGGCCCGGATCCTGTGGTGCAGGTGGACCGGACGTTGCACCGCGACGGCACGGTCGGTGAGCCGAAGACGACGCGCTCGCGCCGTGCGGTCGCGATGACGCCGAGAACCGGAAAGCTGTTCGGCCGGCTGGTCGCCGGCAAGCTGGGCGAAGACCTGGTCTTTCCGGCGCCGGGCGGAGGGCCGTGGAAAGCGGGTAACTTGCGGCAGCGGTACTGGCAGCCCGCAGTGATCGCCGCGCAACGATGCCCGCAGCACCCACCGGTAGCCGCCTCATCCGGGTGGTTGAGCCCGCGAGCCGTCTCGGCCTGCCGCTGCCCGGAGCGGCTGCTGGTCCGGCCACGGCTGCAGGATCTGCGGCACACCCATGTCGCGTATCTGATCGCCGCGGGCTGGGACTTCCTGGCCATCCAGCTACGACTGGGCCACGCCTCGATCAGGACGACGTTCGATGTGTACGGGCATCTGCTGGCTCGTGGTGAGCGCTCGCGGCTGGATGGGCTCGACCGGCAACTGGGCTTGGCCCAAGCTACGGGCAGGTCGGCGGGATCAGTCCCGCAGGGGCGTGGAACGCGTCCCGCGTGAGCGCGTCGTCGGGCTGGCCGGCAGGTGCCACAACTGCCGGTGGGCTCGCTCCAATGGCGGATGACCGATCAGTAGTTGCACCGGGCATTTCCGTTTTCGCGGGCGACTCGACGTCCCGTCCTTGAGCTGCCTCGCGCGAGGGGCCGAGCAATCCACTGAAAGCGGGCGACGGCTCGTTCGACGGCTTGGGACGCTGGTGACACGGGCCGTCGAGCCGATCACCCGTGTGCCCAGGATGCGAGAGCATGCGCAGGAACGTTTTCCTGAGCGACGCGCCCTCGCGTTTCGCGGACCCGAGCGGTCTGCTGCCAGAGCTGGTCGCCGAGCCAGTCCCGGCCGGGCATCGCCGACCAGTTGACGCTTCCGGTGTTCTGGACGGGACGCTCGGCCATGGCGGCCCACAGGGCCACGGCGGGTTTGATGTCGGGCAAGCCGGCGGCGGCCGCGGCTGTTGCGGCGTCGGAGGCGATGGTGAGTCCGGCCGGGTCGAGGTCGCCCCAGTACCAGACTGTTCCGGTGACGGGGCCGCGTCCGCCGATGTCGACGCCGAGGGCGGCGACTTGTGAAGGGAAGGCGTTGCCGCATCCCCAGGCGACCGCGCCGATGCGGTGGGTGTGGCTGTTTCGCAGGGTGTCGGCGGCGACCCAGTAGGTGTCGCTGTTCTCAACGACCAAGATGTCCGGTCCCGGCCCGACCAGGACGGAAGGCAGCGGGGCGGGTATGCGGACACAGGCCAGCAGGTCGAAGCTGAGCCGGCCTGAGCCGAACAGGTTGGTGCGGGCCATACCGTCCAGGCACTTTTCGTCGCCGAAGATTTCTGCCGACCGGTAGCGCACCGGGACGATGCTGGTTGTGCCGCCGTTGGTGCGGGCGAGCCAGGTGTTGATGGCGATGAGTTCGCGGAGTCGGGCGTCGGACAGCGTCGGCAGGGAGGCGACCCAGCCGAGTTCGTGCCGCCACGGAAACCTGATCCATTCCTTGGCGCGCAGTGCACGGCGGGCTGCTGGAATGGTGACCGATCGTGGCAACGGGGGTGTGGTGGAGGTGTCCCACGCGGTGCTCGGCAGTTCCAGCAGGCCGCGGGTCTCGAGGTTGCGCAGGGCCGCTTCCAGGGCCGCGGCCTGGACCGCGTCACCGATCAGGCGTGGCGCGGCGGCGGTCCACAGGCTCCACACCTGAGACAGCGGCACGCGGACGGATCCGGTCCGGCCAAGCCCGTCAGCGAGGGCGTCGATTTCGGCGGGACGGGTGAGGGCGAATGTCATCGGCGGATCTCGTAGGTGGTGGCGTCGACCCAGTTCTTCGGTTCGTTCGGATCGCGTCCAGCGGTGAGGGCGGCGGCGATGTCGATGCCGTCGACGATGCGGGCGCGTAGCCGCAGGAAGGACAGGTTGCGTCGCAGGTCGCCGTCGTTGCGGAGTTTGACGACGACGGATCCGGGGCCGGTGAAGGCGGCGTCGACGCCGGCGTCGTGCAGGCCGGTGGCGCAGACCAGTTGCAGGCCGGTGTGGGCGGCGAGCCGGTGTTGCATGGCGATGAGGGTTTCGGCGGACGCGGCACCGAAGGGGTTGTCCAGCAGCAGGGTCCCGGGTGGTCGGGCGCCGCCAGGGCGGTGGGTGCTGCGTACGCCGGACAGGGCGCAGTAGACGAGGACGGCCAGGGTGAGAACTTGGCCGCCGGAGAATTCCTGCGGGATGCGGTCGGGTGGGCAGTAGATGACTTTGCCGTCGATGCGGGGCTTGAGGATCTCGATGGACCACGCGCCGGCGCGGAGGCGGTCGAGGACGGTGTCGCGGACGGCGTCGGCAAGCCAGCGGGCGCGGACCTCAGCTGAGGAGGCCCGTTTGGGATTGGCGGCGAGTTCGGTGGCCCAGGCGTCGATGCGGTCAGCCAGACGGGCGGCTGCTTCGTCGTCGGTCGCTTCCTCGAAGCGGATCTTGATGGCCGGGTGGTCGGAGAATTCGCCGAGTCCCGCGGGCAGGCGAGAGGCGCGGGTCACTTCGCGCAGCAGCCGGCGTTGCTCGCGGCAGAGGGTGAGTAGTCCGTCGCGCAGGATGGTCCGGTGGGTGTCGAGGTCGTTGAGGTCGGCGCGGGCGGATTCGGCCATGGATTGGATCCGGTGGGCGAGGGTTTGCGCTTCGGTGATCAGGTCGGCGTCGGGCAGGGCTCGGAGCCGGGCAGCGGCCGGGGCGTCCAGGTCGCGCCAGCGGGGTTCGTTGGCGCCGGCGCGGACGTTGGTGACGGCTTCGCCCAGCAGGTCACGAGCGGTGCGTTCGGCAGTTTCCGCTTGGCGATGGGCTTGGAACAGAGTGCGCATGTCGATCCGGGCGGTGTCTTTGCCGCCGGCGTAGATGCGGTCGGTGTGCATGAGTTCGGCGGGCCACATGCCGATGGTGTCGTTGAATGCGCTGATGTCGGCCACGACGGCGGCGTGCAACTCTTCGGCGTCGTGCTGGGCCTGCTCGGCGGCTTCGCGGCGCGCGAGCAGCTCGGCGTTGTGAATCTCGAGGCGTTCCAGCAGGTGCGGGATGTCCGTGGGTGTGGCCGGTAGCCACTGCGGGGTGTTGGAAAAGTCGATGTGGTTCTGCCGGTCGCTGGAGGCCGGAGTTGCCTCCCGGACTTCCGTGGCGGCGTTCTCCTGTTCGGTGACTGCTCGAAGGTGGGCTTTCGCGGCCTCGTCCGCCTCGGCCCGCGACCGGTTTTGCGCGGCGATCAGCGCGTCACGTGATGAGGCGGAGGTGGAGCGGGCCAGAACGACGGCTCGCTGCACGACAAGTGGGGCAAACCGGTCACGACGTTCGATGGCCTGGTCCAGATGCCGTTGCGCGCGGTTGAGGAATTCGGCCTCCCGCAGGCCTTGTTCGGCAGAGGTGAGTTCCCTGCGCAGTGACTCCCAGGCGGCCTGGACGACGGCGAGGTTTCCGCCGGGGTCGGCAGCGGCGTCTTCGACGCCCAGTTCGTCGCGCGCTGTCTGCCAGGTCCGGCGGTCCGCGCGAGCCTGAGCGGCGGCGCCAAGGCCGGCGGACATCCGGGCCTTGGCGGCGGCTCGGTTCTCTTCGGCGAGGGCGAGCCATCGTACGGCGTCAGCCTCGGCCGTCGCGATGTGTGCTCGCTGGTCGGCTGCAGTAGCGGCGGTGTCGGCGATGGCGACGAGTTGGGCAGCCTGCGCGGCGGTGTCTCGTGCGTGCTGGTGTTCGCGTCGTGCTTGGTCGGCGAGGCGGCGATGCTGGGCGGCTGCTTGACGTTGGCGGTCGCGTTCGGCGCTCAGGGTGGTCTTGCGCCGTACGGCCGATTCCACCTGGTCGGCTGAGCTTGTCGAGGTGGCGAGCAGTGCGGATCGTGTGGTGGCGGGCCAGCTGTCGGTGAAGGCGGAGCATGACGCGGCTGCTGCCCGGTGTGCTTCGGCAGCGGTGCGGGCTTCGGCCAGCTTCTGGCCCTGCTGTTGTTGGGTGGTCTCGAGTTCGGCGCGGGCGGCGCGGGCCCATTCACGGTCCCATGTCGCGCGGTGCGGTACGACCACGTGCCGCGGTCCCGGATCGGTGCGGGCGGCGGCACTGCTCGTCGACGTGGGTGCGACGGTGACCGTGACCGGTACACGGGTTCGGGGCTTGGCCTGCGTGAGATGGGTGATGGCCGCGGCAAAGCGGTGGGGATCGGAGACGATGACGGCGCCGGCGATCTCCGGACGGGCGGCGATGAACGCGGGCCGATCGGTGGGCTCGATGATGTTGCGTTCGATCCAGTCCAGGCCGGTGACTGCTCCGATGCGCTCGGCCAGCAGGATGTCGAGAACGGCGAGCACGTCGGCGCCGGTGGGGGCGGTGCCTGCCTCGTCGAGGTGCGCCAGCTCGTCGCGGGCGGCTCGGACCTGGCGTTCGTGGTCGGCTGCGCGCTCGTCGGCACGCCGTGCGGACTGTCCGGCCAGCTCGACGACGCGGCCGACGTCGGACACGTCGGCGGGCGTGCCGCCGAGCAGGGCGGTCACGGTGTCGTTCGCGGCGATGGCGGCGAGTTGGGCGTCGAAGGCCTCCAGCCTGATCCGGTCGGCGTTGGCCGCGGTGCGCAGTTCGACGAGTTGTTCCTCAAGGTTGTCCAGATCCGTCTGGAGGTCGTCGAAGGCGGTCTCGGCGGTCTTGGCCAGGCCGTCTTGCCGTTCTATCTCCGCGGCGGCCGCCTCGATCGCATCGTGCCACCGGCGCAGGCATCGCGCGGGACGTTCACCCGGCAGCAGCCACCCTGCCTCATAGGCTGCCTCGGTGGCCGCCTCGGCGGTCTGGATGGCCGCGTCGATGCGGGCCAGTTCCTGGCGTGCCGCGTCGCGAGCGCCTTCTGCCTCCTTCTCGAGGTCGAGGGCTTCACCGAGGGCCTGCTCGCCCTCCCGCGCTTGTTCGTCGGCGGCTTCAGCAACGGCATCAGCCTCTGCGATCAGGCCGTTCAGGCGGCCCGCGACTGCTGCCGCGGCTCGCGTGACCTGTTCGCGCAGGGGTGCCAGCTCCGCGTGCGCAGCCTCGTAGGCGATCTTCGCGGCGTCGCGTTGTTCACGGGCCACGTCCACCTCGAGAACCCGGTCGACCGCCTCCCAGGCGTCTCTTTCCCTCGCGGCATCGGCGGCCAGCCCGGCGCGGCGCAGGACGGCGGCGTCGGCTTCGGCGAGCCGATGCCGTGCTCGTTCCAGTTGCAACTGCAGCCGGATGTCGCTGATCTGGCCGTACTCCCGGCGCGCGGCGGCCAGCTCCCGGACGGCGGCCTCGACGGCCCTCGTCAGATCACTGAGCGCGGCGGTGTCTTGGGCCACGCGGTTGGACAGTGCGGCCGCATGTTCACCGCCGGCGACTCTGGCCTTGAGCGCCAGGGCGACTTTCTCGTCCAGCGCGGCTGTTCGTTGGGCCAGCAGTTCGACTCGTGGGGCCAGTTCCGTGCCGAATCCGGCGAGGGCGTCCAGGTAGGGCCGCTGTGCGGCGAGTTCGGCGTAGGGGCCGAGTTTGCCGGTGAAGTCGGTGATCTCCCGGTCGTCGTTGAGGGCGGCGATGAAGAACCGCACCACGTTGTCCGGCGAGTCGAAACTGGCGAGCAGTTTCTCGGCGCCGGCCTCGGAGTCGTTCATGCGCATCTGATAGCTGAACAGCACAGGGTCGATGCTGGTGCGGTCCTGCAGGGCCTGCGTCCACTCCGTTTGGATCCGGGTGAGGACCCATTGCGTTCGAGGATTGCTCGACATCAGGTCAGTGACTTGCGCGAGGTAGGTTTCCAGGCCCGTGCGGCGGCCGTCGGTGACGAACGGCAGGTCGTCGATGCCGGGCAGGCCCGGCCCGGTGCGGAACAGGTACCACGCCCGGTGCATGTTCGTGGTGGAGCGTTGTTTGTGGCCGGGCTGACGGCGGCCGTCCTTCCACTCCATCACCGCGCCGGTGACGGTGCGGGTTCCGGTCGTGGCGTCTTCCCATTCGCAGAGGATGTGGGAGGTGTCGCCGGTGAGGACGTAGTCACCCAGGTTCTTGCCGCCGACCTGGGCACGGGAGGCGGGTACGACCAGGCTGCACACCAGCGTGATCAGCGTGGATTTCCCGCCGGTGTTCGTCAACGACAGCAACACGCGGGAGGCGGCGCCGTCGCTGGTGGTGAAGTCCACGTCGAGCGGGTCGAACCGGGCTCCGTCGGGGCCGACGCCGTGCAGGCAGATGCGGCGCAGCCGCAACGGCGGAACCGGGAGCCGGTCCGGTGGTTGCTCGGCAGCCTGGGTGAACAGGTCGACGGCGGCGATCGTGTGGTGCGGTCCGATGTCGGTCACGGGCGGTCCTCGTCGACCTCGGTGAGCTGATTGACGATCACGTACAGGTCGGAGTCCTCGCACAGCACGGTGACCGCGTGCCGGAAACGTGGCCGGGCCAGCCAGGTGCCGCCGTCGGTGTCGCCGCGGGCGGTCAGGTAGCCGGCGTCGGTCAGCAGGCGGCATACCCGGTTGACCAGGCCGGGGCGGTCATTGGTGGAGCGTCGTCGCGCGTTCGGGCGTGCCGTCTGCAGGCCGGCCCATTGCCGCCAGGCCTCGACCAGGTCGTCGTCGACCGGACCGTCTTCGCCGGTCGCCTCGGCGTGGGCCTGCACGGCGCGGTCGAGGGCGTCGACGACGGACTGGGTGGTGAACACGGCTACCCGGTCCGGGTCGTCGAGCATCGCGCTGTCCGGGTACGCGGTGCGGGCGATCGTGAGGATCACCGCTCCGATCGCCGCCCGGTGCGCCGGTTGCGCCCGCTTGACGACGTCGGACGCGGTGACCCGCAGCGGCGAGTCAGGGTTGGCGGTGGCCACGATGCCGTCACGGTCATCGACAAGCAGGTAGAGGCCGGCGCCGGTGAAGACCGCGTCGACGGTGGCGGCGAAGTCCGGCTCGTTGCGGTACCGGGTCACGACCCGGTGGTAGTCGTCGTGGCGGCCCGGTGTTTCTCGCGGCCGGCTGGCCCATGCCAGCATCCGGCCGACGTCGACGCTGTCATTGCTGGCGCTCATGCTGCCTCCGCGGTGTCCGGGACATCGACGCGCCCGGCTGCTGGTTCCTCGATGTCGGCGGTGACCCATCCCGGCATCAGCAGGAGATCGGCCGTCCGGAGCAGGTCGCTGCTGAGCTGGCTGCCGGTGTCCACGGCGACGAGGACCCGGTCGCCGGCCGACCGTCCTGCCAGCCGCGCCGCCCACGCCCGGTGGGCGGCGTGCACCATCGCTGCCGCCAGCAGTTCGGGATTCAGCGGCTCACCGTCATCGTCGCTGACCTGCGAAGCGAGCTCATCGGACCGGGCGACCAGCTGGGACAGCCGTACCGGCTCGTCGACCGCTGCGAAGATCGCCTCGACGGTGTCCTCGTAGGTCTCCCACCACTCCGGCGCTTCATCGTCGTCGAACTCCGGCGGCTCGAACTGCTCCCCCGGCTCTGGCACCCGGGCTGGGGCGCACAGTTCGTCGGTCAGGACGGCCAACGACGGCAGCCACCGGGCCGACAGGCCGCCGACGGCCGCGACCAGCCGATCGGCCAGCGCAGCGGCTGTCGCCGTCGGCGCGGCCAGACACGGGTTGAGCAGGTCCCGGCCGAGGTCGGAACGGTGCGTCGAGCGCGGGGCACGAACAAATCGGTCGTCCAGCGCCTCCCGCAGCCTGGTCCGCGCGCCGATCAGGTGGGTGTGCAGCTCGTCGTGCCGGTGACGGCACTCGCGGAGGATCTCGATCAGCGTGTTAGCTGCCTGTAGCTTGACCCGGTCGTCCAGTTCGAACCGCCGCTCGGCGACCGCCTCCAGCAGCGAGGACTCGCCCGCCAGACGTTCCCGGACGTGCAGCAACGCCGCATCGAGTAACGCGGGCACTTCGCTGACCCAGTCGTGGGTGTCCGGGTCGATGAGGGTGTCGGCGATGATCCGGCGGATCCGTTCCTGATACTGGATCGACTGGTAGCGGGCGTAGCGGGCGATCTGCACCGCGGATTCGATCGCTCCGCGGGCGATCAATGCGGTCAGCTGCGCCTCGGTGGCGATCTGCGCCGCTTCGATGTCCAGGTCGAGCGCGTCGATGAAGATGTTGATCGCCTGCTCGGAGGCGCGTAGATATTCCACAGCGTCGCCGCCGCCGGCATGCACGTACAGCAGCCGGAAACGCTGCGCGCGCCATTGCGGCCCTGCCCCGGTGTACGTCAGGTAAGGAACTGTTTCGATGTCGGTGGTCACCAGGGAGACGACGACGCGCTCCGCCACCGCCGCCCATTGGTTGCCGGCGGCGTCCGGCGCCTGCCGAGCGGCCTGGCTGGTCGCATAGTCGACGGTTTCGTCCCACGTCTTGCCGGCCGAGATCCCCATCGCCAGCGCAACTTGATCGATGACGGCGAGCGCGATGGTGAACAGGTCGTACCGGTGCCAGAAGTCGCCGTCGAGGCTGGACTTCGTCCGCTCGATGTCGGCCAGAACCTGAATGGGTGCGAGTGCGCGCCGGCGCCGGGCGATGGACGTGTCATCGGTCGGGATGGTGATGTCCCAGTCGACGGGCTCCACCGGCACGTCCCACTCGCTTGGCACTCGTGATCTCCTTCCCACCCGCACACCGCGGGAGATCGACCGCCGTGAGGTGCCCGGCCCGACACGCCGTCATTCTAGGAGACCAGTCCGACACTTTCGGTAATCACATTGGTTGATCTCGAAAGCCGGATGGCCGGTACGGTCCGGTTATGTGTTCCACGACCTCGGGTGTCTCGCCGACCGGCGGCCACCGGCCGTTGGCGGGCGGCCGGCCTGACCTCCTTCCGGTCCATGCGCGTGCTGTTCGTCGACCTCCCGGACACCGCCCATGCCCACCGCGCGACCCGCCATGGTCGTGCACGGGCTCTCCGGGTCACACCGTCGCCACCCGGTAACGCAACGACGTGGCGAAAGTTCTGATCCGACATGTCGGTCGCAACGGCAGGCGGTACACCAGCCGCAGCCATTGTCTTACCGGCCCGGCGCAGGCACCGCTCGAGTCGAACACCCAAGCAGGGCCGCCATATTGGCACAACGGCGCTCTCCCGACTCCGCCCCAGCGACGAGCACCTGTTCCAGTTGCTCTGATCGTCATCCGGGGAAGGGGAACGGCCGACATCGATACATTACGCACGTCGCACGGGCGCATTTTGGCGAGGTCATACTGCTGGCACAGCTCGGCGAGACTTACCGCTCCTGGGTGGGCGGCGCCGTATGAAGGTCGTTTTCATTGCCTCCTCGCTGCTGGATCGGCTCATCGATGAGCCGGGCAGCGCGCTGGCCCAGTGATACCGAACCGACTCGGTGACACCGGAACTGCCCACATAGGTAGCACCGGGTCGATCACATGACCGGTACGGTGCTGGCCGACGATGCGGCCGAACCGAGCCCGCTGGTCCTGGGCGCACTGGAGCGGCTGCCGGCCGCCACCTGCCTCTCGGTGTTCGATTCTGAGGCTGCCGATGGCCGGCAGGACGACCGGGCTGGAATGCCAGCGTTGAATCCATCCGGCGGGCGATCGCTCACATCGAGGGGAATCCTGTAGCCCAGCGCATCACCGGTTCGTTTTTCGCGTATCCGTTCTGCGCCGTGCCGGGTATCCGGCAACCGTCCCAAGCACGAGGCTTGAAGCGGAGTCGTTCGTCGCTGCCGCCTATGTCATGAGCCTCATTCGTGGCTCTGTCTGACGCTGAACTGCTGGCTGAGCTCGCGCGTCAGCTCAGC
Organism: Paractinoplanes pyxinae; assembly: GCF_026626335.1. Classification (GTDB taxonomy): domain Bacteria; phylum Actinomycetota; class Actinomycetes; order Mycobacteriales; family Micromonosporaceae; genus Actinoplanes; species Actinoplanes pyxinae. The sequence goes on from NZ_JAPNTZ010000018.1 coordinate 167,006, forward strand.
GCACAACCCGCCCCTGAACGCACCGCAGGAGCCGGGTCGCGCTAGCTACGGAGTCGGTGGTCGACGCGCTGGACATGCCCGGTGGTGCATCGGCGATGTGGGAAGTGCGCTGTGTCGTCGATGCGTTGCGGCGCGGGCACGGGACCGTAGAGGTGGCTGGCTGTGCACGAACACGGGGTGGTGGTGATCGGCGCCTCCGCGGGCGGTATCCACGCTCTGCACGAGGTGCTCGGTGGGCTGCCGGCCGGGCTGTCGGCTAGCGTACTGGTCGTTGTCCACACGCCGCCCACGTCCCCGAGGCTGCTGCCCGATGTGCTCGCCCGCTGCGGGCCGCTGCCCGCGGCGTACGCCGTGCCCGGCCAGCGCCTCACAGCCGGGCTGGTGACGATCGCCCCGCCCGGGCAGCACCTGGTGCTGACCGCTGGTGATGTGCTGCGTCTGCACTGTGGACCGCTGGTCCACCGCGCGCGTCCGGCCGTCGACCCACTGCTGCACAGCGTCGCTGGCGTCTGTCGAAACCGGGCGATCGCGGTGGTTCTGTCCGGGCGGCTGCGCGACGGCGCGGACGGGGCTGCCGCTGTGGCCGCGAACGGCGGGACTGTCCTGGTGCAGGATCCGGTCGACGCCGCCAACCGGGGCATGCCCCTCGCCGCCCTGGAGCTTCCCGACGCCGCGGTCTGGCCTGCCGCCAAGCTCGGTCCGGTCATCGCTGATCTGATTGATGCCGCCGTGCCCGCCGCACGGGACGGGCATGACACAGCGGGAGGTTCGGGCCCACGCGGGAGCGCTGAGATCGACGAGGCGCTGTGGGTCGCGGTGTCGCGGCTGCAGACGCACGCGGACGGCCAGCGTCGCCTCCTGCAGCGACTGCAGCCCGGCACATTGATCGCTGCCCAGTGCCAGGCACGGGCTGAACGCGCCCTGCATGCCGCGCAGGTCATCACCGACCGCGTGTTGCCGATCATCCGTGGCGAGGCCGAGGAGTAACGCGCTCGGCGTCATCCCGCCGTCCGCACACGACCGAGCCCGCAACTCGCACCGCACCGGCGCCGCGTGGACGCTGCGCATCGTCGCGGCGATCCTCGGTAACCCGCGCTACACCGGCCGACAGGTCTGGAACCGACAATCGGTCGACCACCACGAGAGCGACTCTGGCGACAAGACCACCCGCGAGCCAGGCCGGAAGCCGACGCACGGCTGGAACACCAAGGACCAGTGGGTGATCTCCACCCAACAAGCCCACCCGCCGCTGATCAGTGAGGCCGACTTCGTCCGCGCCCAGCACGTCAACGCGATCACCCGCCCCGACGACGGCGGCACGCCGCGCCGCTACCAACTCACCGGGCTGGTGCTCTGCGGGCTGTGCGGGCGCCGTGCCGAGGGACATTGGGCGAACGGTCGGGCCCGCTACCGGTGCCGGCACGGCGCCACCAGCAGCCGCGACGCCACCGCCGGCCGGATGCCTACGCTCTACCTACGCGAGGACCAGCTCCTGACCCAGGTGGCTGCGCAACTTCCCGACGTCCACCCGGACGACATCACCGCGCACATGAGAGCCCGTCAGATGACGATCGTCTGCACCGCAGTCAGTGCCACGCTGGAGATCCTAGCGGCGACCGGTGGAAAGCACGGGCTGAAGGGGCCGATCCAGCCGACCATCCCGGGGCTGGGACACCGATCAAGCGGCGGAAAAGAGAAACCCCCACCGCCGCCCCCCACGAAACGTGAAAGGCATTTGTGGGGGTTAACGTGTCCGGAGGGGGACTTGAACCCCCACGCCCGATAAAGGGCACTAGCACCTCAAGCTAGCGCGTCTGCCATTCCGCCACCCGGACCTGCATGCTGCCTGTTCGGGGCCGACCGAGGTCGGCGTCCCGGCGGGCCGCACAGGAGAGAACTGTACACGGCCTTGCCAGGGGGTTGCAGGGAGGGTGGGGGTGCGGACAAAAGGGGGCATACGTTCCTGTTGAGCGGGGTGGGGTGGCCTGGGGGGATTGTTGCGGGCAGCATGGCCTGCGTGTCTCAGCCATCGCCTCTTGCGCCTGCTCGGCAGCGGGCCCTTGCTCTTTCTTCCTCCGGGAATCTGGCGGAGGCTCGGGCTGTGCTTGAGCAGGCGGTTGAGCTGGGGAAGCTGAACCTTTCCGAGGATGATCCGGCCGTTCTGGCCACCGCGTTCGAGCTGGGGCGGGTCTTGCAGCAGGGTGACGACCCGATGGGGGCTCGCCGGGTCCTCGAGGAGGCGTACGCGGCTGGGCAGTGGCGGCTGGGGGACTCTGATCCGCTCATGCTTCAGATCTCGCACGACATCGGGGCGGTGGCCGAGGAGCTGGGGAATCGGCATGAGGCCCGCAAGGCGTTCACTCGCGTGGCTGAGCTGGGGCCGGGCGTGCTCGGCGACGGGCACTGGGCTGTGGCTAAGGCTCGGGCCTATCTCGGCCCTGACCAATTAGGCGTACGGGTGGAGAGCGCGCCTAATCCGCAGGCCTCAGCGGGTGAGGCGCCGACCACGGTGTTCGAGGCTGTTCCGCCTCCGGCGCGGCCTGGTCAGGTGCAACCGCCGTCCGCCGAGAACCAGACCGCGTGGAGCGAGCCTCCGCAGGCTGCGCCTCCGATCCCCGCGCCGCGGCCTGTGCCTGCGATCGAGGAGCCGACGATCGTGCAGCCCGTCGTCCTCCCCCGGGTCCGCGAGACGGCAGCCCCGGCGCTCGACGGGGACGCCACCGCGGCCCACCCGGGTACCGGGCACCCCGCGCCGCCGGGTTATCCGGGCGCGCCGGGTTTCGCGGGAGGGCCTGGCTATCCGGGCGCGCCGAGTTATCCACATGGGCAGGCACATCCGGCAGGTGCGGGGGAATTGTTCGCGCCTGCGTACCCGCCGGAGGGCTTCAACCCGTACGCGCAAGCAAGCACTAGCCCCACGGGGCGTAAGGGGCTCGGGGTTTTCGCGGCCATCGCCGCTGTTCTCGCGGCTGTCATTGCGGTTGCGGCGCTGGTCTTTGTGCTGGCCAACCGGACGAGTGACCCGTCTGACAATGACAATGTGCCAACTCTGACGGGGCCGGCTCCGAGCGATGTGGAGTTGCGGGACACGGGCACGACGATCCGGGTCAGCTGGACGGATCCGACCGAGGCCTCCGTGTCCTTCATGGTCATCATGGGCCGGCCGGGGCTCGAGCTGAAGCCGGTGGGAACGCTCGGACCTGGGCAGACATCGTTCGAGATGAGTGGACTGAATGCGACCGTCAACTACTGCTTCGCCGTGGTGGCTGTCTATCGAGGAGATCAGTTCGCGACGTCTCCGCAGGCGTGCACGAGCCGGGCTTCGGCTACGCCGCGATAGATCATTGTGACTCTCCGGAGAGGATGATCACTCAGAGCGACCGAGGTTATCCACAGCGGGTATCGACGCCTGCCGCACTCCCCTATGATGGCCTGCGTTCCGAGGTCCACACGGGGAGGAAGTGGCAGTGACCAGCGCAGACGAGGTGACCGTCGACCGACCGAAACGCCGCCGGCGTCGCGGCTATCTGGTCACGATGGGCACCGTCCTCAGCCTGGCTGGGGGTCTCGCGCTGACCGTGCTGGGGCTGGGTTCGGCCGATCAGGCCGTCGCCAGTTTCGACTCCGCGTCCTGGGTCTGGAGCCGGGCGAAGGGCGAGGTGGCGCGGATCAACGGCGTCACGGCCAAGGTGGACACGCGGGTCGATGTGCCGAAGGCGCGCGGGCACCAGCTGCAGGTGGTGCAGAACGACCGCTTCGTGATCTTGCGGGACGTGACCACCGGCGCGATCGGGTCGATGGACCTGACCACGTTGCAAGAGTTCTGGAACGCCTCGTCCACCTCGGGCATCGGGGTGCGGGTGGCGCTGCATGAGGACGCCGTTTTCGTCATCGACGCGGTGCAGGGGCAGGTGCAGCAGCTCGACCCGCGCACGCTGGGCAAGCTGGGCAATCCGCTGAGGTTCCCGCCGGGCATCACCGGTGGGGTGTTCGACGGTGAGGGCAAGCTGTGGGTGGCCGCGCCCAGCGAGGGCACGGTCACGGCGATCACGCCGGCCGCCCCGTCCCCGTCCGCTCCGGCCAAGAGCGAACCCCAACGCGTCCGTACGGAATCAGTGGCGCAACCCTCGCACGACCTCACCCTTTCCACGCTCGACGACGGCGTGGCCGTGCTCGACCGCACCAACAACGCCCTGCACACAGTGCTCGGCAAAGAGCCCGGCTTCACCAGCGCCACCCTGCCCCTGGCCGGTCCGGGCACCCTCGCGCCGCACACCGACGGCAAGCGCGTGCCGGTGACGGTGCCCGACGCGCGGCACGTCTATGTGGTCGGTGACAACGGCTTCCGCAGCGACTTCGCGGTACCCGGCGACGGCGAGAACCTGCAGCCGGCTGTGGCCTGGGAGGGCTACTTCTACGTGGCCGACGCCACCGGCTCGGTGCGGGTGTTCGACTCGGCGGGCAAGCGGCAGAAAGACATCGGCTTCAAGAACCCGGGCGGGCCGCTCGAGCTCGAGGTGCGCGAGGGCTACCTGTTCATCAACGCGCCGGGCTCGTCGACGGCGCGGGTGGTGGACGGTTCGCACGGCGTCCGGACCGTCGACAAGTACGCCGACGACGTGCTCGGGGGCGACGCACCGCCCGCCCCGCCGCAGGCTCCTCCCCCGCCGCCCAAGCCCAGGAAGCCGGTGGTCACCAAGCCGAGCGCGCCGCGCAACGTGCGCGCCGCGGCCGGTAACGCCGAGGCGCGGGTGACCTGGCAGGCCGCGCGGGACAACGGCGCCGCGATCACCCGCTACGTGGTGGCCGGTGCGGGCCGCAGCTTCCAGGTCGGCGCCGACCAGCGTGCACTGACCGTGACCGGGCTGGTCAACGGGCAGACGTACGAGTTCTCGGTGCGGGCGGTCAACAAGAAGGGCGAAGGCCCGGCCCGTACGAGTAATGCAGTCCGGCCGACGTCGGAGGTGCCCGACGCGCCGACAGCCGTCACCGCCGAGGCCAAGCCGGACGGCTCGGTCGTGGTGAGCTGGCCGCCGGCCAACGGGCAGGGGCTCGAGATCCGCCGCTACACGGTGACCGCGATCAGCGAGGGCGGAAGCGCCCCCACCGGCGACGCCACCGAGGCCTCGCTGACCATCAAGGACGGGCAGCTCGAGTACGGCAAGCAGTACGCGTTCACCGTCGTGTCGATCAACGAACGCGGCGCCGGGTCGAAGGCCTCGCCGGTCAGCGGCAGCGTGGTCCCCTACACCAAGCCGGGCAAACCCGAGGGCACCGACGCGGCCACCGCCGGCGACCAGGCCGGCTCCATCTCGGTGGCCTGGCAGCCCGCGGCCGACAACGGGCGGCCGATCACCAAGTACGTGGTGAGCGCGGGCGACAAGAGCCTGGACGTCACCGAGGGCACGGCGGCCACGCTGACCGGGTTCGAGTCCGGGGCCACGGTCGCGGTCGAGGTGCGCGCGGTCAACGAGGCCGGCGAGAGCGAGCCGGGCACGGCCACCGCCAAGACCGTCGCGCTGCCGCGGATCACGGTCACCGGGGTCGACCCGACGTTCAACACGGCCACCGTACGGTTCAGCGTGGACGCCGGCGGCGGCACGGCCAGCTGCTCGGTGGCCGCGTCCAGTGGCGGCGGCACCGCTGCGGGCGGCTGCACCAGCCTCAAGGTGGGCAGCCTCGAACCGAGCACGAAATACACGTTCACCGTGACCGCCAAGAACGCGGCCGGCACGGTCACCGCGACCACCACGGCCACCACCGATGCGGTCTTCGGCATCGCCACCTGCAAGAACGGCCAGGAGGGCGAGACCGCGACGTACTGCGACAAGGATCGCGACGGCCGCAACGGCAACGAGATCTTCAGCGTGGCCCGGCAGGACAACGGCAAGCAGGTCGGCTGGGCCAAGCCGGGCACGCGCCTGCAGGCGTACTGCAAGAAATCGGGCGAAGAGGTGTACGCCTACATCTACAACAACGAGAAGCGCAGCACCTGGTGGGTCCAGGTCAACTACAGCGGCAAGAACTACATCCCGTGGGCGTGGCTGAACCTCGAAGGCGGCGACAACCTGAACAACCTGCCGACCTGCTGAGCCGAGCTACTGGGGAATCGAAAAGTGACCGAACCACTGCCGCCGCAGCACGTGAACGGCTTCGCCGAGGTGGCGGCCGCGCTCGCCGACCGGATCGGCGCAGTCGTGCTGGGCAAGCCCGAGGTGGTGCGGCTCGCGCTCACCGCGCTGTTCGCGCAGGGGCACGTGCTGCTCGAGGACGTGCCCGGCGTGGGCAAGACAACGCTGGCCCGCGCCCTGGCGGCGTCCATCCAGGGGCAGTGGCGGCGCATCCAGTTCACACCCGACCTGCTGCCGTCCGACGTGTCCGGCGTGACGATCTTCAACCAGGCCTCGCGCGGGTTCGAATTCCACCCCGGGCCGGTGTTCGCCAACATCGTCATCGCCGACGAGATCAACCGGGCCTCGCCCAAGACCCAGTCGGCGCTACTAGAGGTGATGGAGGAACGCCGGGTCACCGTGGACGGCGTGCCGCATCCGGTGCCGCAGCCGTTCCTGGTGGTGGCCACGCAGAACCCGGTCGAGATGGACGGCACCTACCGTCTACCGGAGGCGCAGCTCGACCGGTTCCTGGTAAAGCTTTCCGTCGGCTACCCGAGCGAAGAAGTCGAGGTCGAGGTGCTGCGCGGGGCGGCACTGCGCTCCCCCGACGCCCTCGAGCCCATCACCGACACGGCGGTGGTCGGCGAGATGGTGCGGATGGCGACCCGGGTGCACATCGCCGACCCCCTTTACACGTACGCGGTGCGACTGGCCGCCGCGACCCGGAACCACCCGCAGGTGCGGGTCGGGGTCAGCCCGCGCGGGGTGATCGCGCTGACCCGGGCCGCCTGCGCCTACGCGTTGATCAACGCCCGCGGGTACGTGCTTCCGGAAGACCTGAAGACGCTGGTCGAGCCGGTGTTCGCGCACCGGGTGCTGCTGTCGGCCGACGCCCAGCTGCGCGGGGTGACGGCGGCCGACGTGCTGCGCGACGCGGTCCAGTCGGTGCCGGTGCCGCTGCCGGACACCACCCGAGTCACGGCCGGGGCGTGAGCACGCCGCCGGGAGAGCCGCCGCTGCCGGTCGGCAGCGCTCCGCCGACCGGCGGCGGCCCCTCCCCCACGGGCGCAGATGCCGCCTGGCCACAGCCGGACGGCGCAGCAGCCGCGCCCAGCGGCACGGCGGGCGGCGTTGGCGGCACTGCAGGCACGGCGGGCGGCGCGGGCGGCGTTGGCGGCACTGCAGGCACGGCGGGCGGCGCGGCAGGCACTGCGGGCACGGCGGGCGGCGCGGCAGGCACGGCGGGCGGCGCGCCAAACGCGGCGGGCGGCGCGGCAAACGTGGCGGGCAGCGGTCGGAAGCGGAGCCGGCGGGTTAGCGATCGATCGATGCGCATTGCGCACGGGCTGAGTCGGTGGCGGGCTCTGACAGGTGTTACCGCGCGCGGCTTCGGGATCGTGCTGGCTGCAGTGGGGCTGCTCGTGGCGGGATTCCGTTCTGGGTACCCGGATCTGGCCATGCTCGGAGCCGCGGCGGGCATCGCGCTGGTGTGTGCGGTGGGGTTCGCGTCGTGGCGCCCCCGGCTGGGCGTGGAGCGGGTGGCCGAGCCGGACCGGGTCGCGCGCGGTGAGTCGGCACGGATGACGCTCACCGTGCGCAACACGAGCCGGCTACGGGCGGCCAATCTGGTGGCGTCGGACCGCTGCGGCAACAAGAGCGTTCCGGTGCCGTTGCTGCGGTTGCGGCCGGGGCGGGACACGACCGTCGGTTATCCGGTGCCGACCACGCGCCGTGGGATCGTGCCGATCGGGCCGTTGCGGGTCACCCGCGGTGATCCGCTCGGGCTGGTCACTCTGGCCCGTACGTACGGGGGTCCGGCCGAGGTCTGGGTTCATCCCCGCATTCATCTGCTGCGCGCCGTGCCGGCCGGGATGGCCCGTAGTCTCGACGGGCGCATCGACAAGGTGCCGCACGGGACGACCACGTTCGACACGCTGCGCGAGTACGTGATCGGCGACGAGCTGCGGCGGGTGCACTGGCGGTCCAGCGCCAAGGTCGGCGACCTGATGGTGCGCGAGCAGCTGGATACGTCCGAGCCGACGATCGTCGTGCTGCTCGACGACCGCGCCGCCGCCCATCCGGAGGTGCGCGACGGGACGGCCGAGTCGTTCGAGGCGGCCTGCGAAGCCGCGGCGTCGATCGTGGCCGCGGCGGTGCGCGAGGATATCCCGGTCAGCCTGCACCTGGTCACCGACGTCGCGACCGGGCCCTACCTCGATGTGCTCACCCGGGCGACGCTGCGGCCGGGCGATCTGGCGGCGACAATCCGGCGCGTACGGGCCCAGAGGCTCGGTGACACGCTGGTGTTCCTGACCGGTCCGGGTGGGCGGGGCGACCTGGGTGCGGTGAGCGCGCTGCGCGGCGCGTACCCGGTGGTGATGGCCGGGCTGTTCGGCGACCGCGACGGGGCGCCGGTGTCGGCGGGCGACGGCCTGATCGTCATCGAGGCCGACGACGGCGACGAGTTCGCCGCCGCCTGGGACGGGGTGCGCGGATGGTGATCTCCTGGCGCGCTCGTGAAGCCGGTCACCGCACGGGCCTGCGAATGGTGACCCTCCGACGCGCACGTGTGGAGCCGACCGCCGCAGGGCTGCGGACGGCCGCCGCGGGGGTGGGCGGATGGTGAGATGGGTTCGGGCTTCGGTGGTGGCGGTGGCTCTGGCCGGGATGATCTCGCTGTCCGGGGTGGTGCTGGGGCGGATCTTCTCCGGGTCACTGCTGCTGGAACTGGTGGTGGGGGCGGCGGCCGGGTCGGTGGGGCTGAGCCTGGCCTGCCGGCGGCTGCCGAACTGGGTGGTGGCGCCGCTTTCGGCTGTGTTGCTGGCCGCGTACACGTTATTGGCTTTGAAGATCGCGGCGGCGCGGGCCGACCTGGCGGGGCCGCTGCTGCGGATCGTGCGGGACAGCATCGAGAACGGAATTCCGCGGCTGCTCACCGCGCTCATCCCGGTCGAGCCGGCGCCGGAAACCGTTGTGGTGCCGGTGATCGCAACCTGGGTGGCGGGGTTGGCGGGGGCCGAGATTGCGGTCCGAGCGGGGCGTGTGCTGCTGGGACTCGTACCCGCAATCGGGCTTTATGGCGGCGCGCTCTACGTCGTGGGGCCCAATGCGGATTCGGCCGGGACCACCACGGTCGTTTTCGCGGCGCTCGCGGTGGCGGCGCTGGCGGCCAGCGCTCACGGCACGAAGACGCCGTCCGACGAGCCTGCAACCGCGAAAACCAAAACCAGGTCCTTGGCCAGTACGGCGGCGGGGCTGGCGGCCGTGCTGGTGCTCACCGTGGCGGTCGGGCCGTGGATCAGCGGGCAGGTCGGCGCCACACCGGTCGATCCGCGGCAGTACGTGGAGCCGCCGCAGGTCGACAGCCTGGACGAGAGCCCGCTCAACCGGATCTCCGGCTGGGCCCTCACGCCCAAGGAACCGCTGCTCAAGGTTTCGAAGGCGTCGGCCTCGCCGGGCAAGCGGCTGCGGCTGCGGCTGGCCGTGCTGCCCGACTACGACGGGGTGACGTGGCGGGTCGGGGCCACCTATCGCAACGCCGGGCGCATCCTGCCCGCCCCGCCCAGGATGCCCGACGCCCAGGTCACCGAGGTGCGCCAGACCGTCACCGTGGACGGGCTGACCGGGCGGCTGCTGCCGGTCGTGCCCACCCCGACCGGGGTGGACGGCGCGCGAGTGGCCTTCGACGCCTCCACCGGCACGATGATCCGCCCGGAGGGGCTGACGCCGGGGCTGCGCTATTCGGTGACCTCCGAGCTGCAGACGCCGGACCTTAACCTGCTGCCGACCGCCGACGTGCCCTCCGGTGAGGCGGTGGCCCGCTTCCTGACCGTGGGCGGCACCGAGGTCCCGCCGCAGATCCAGCGCCTGGCCGACCAACTCGCCGAGGACAACGGGGCCGCGTTCGACCGGGCCATCACCATCGAGGAGTTCCTGGCCGAGCACTACCGCAAGGTCGCCGACGCGCCCAGCGGGCACGCCTTCCCCAACCTCAACTTCTTCCTGTTCGGGCCGCGCGGCCAGGGCGGCCAGGTCGGCACGTCCGAGCAGTTCGCGGCGTCGTTCGCGCTGCTGGCCCGGCTGACCGGCCTGCCCAGCCGGGTCGTGGTCGGCTTCGACGCGCCGGCCGCGGGCGGCATCGTCACCGCGGCGCGGGCGCTGGCCTGGCCCGAGGTGCTGTTCGACGGGCTGGGCTGGGTGGCCTTCGACCCGATGCCGAAGACCAAGGACCCGCGCCCGGTCGAGGAGGACTTCACACCGAAGCCGACCAAACCGCCGACCCCGCCCTCGGAACCGCCGCCACCGACCGAGACCCCACCGTCCTCGGCGCCGCCCGCGGTGCTCGCCGCACGACAAGGCGGCGGGCCGCCGGCTGTGGTCGTGGCGGGCGGCGCGACCGGATCGGTGCTGCTGGTGCTGGTCGCCGCGGCCGGGACCATCGTGCTGATGCGCCGCTCGCTGCGCCGGCGACGGCTGTCCACGGGCACCCCCGACGACCGGATCACCGGCGCCTGGGCCGAATTCCGCGACGCGTTGCGGCTGGCCGGCCAACCGGTGCCCCCGCATCTGGCCGCGACGGAAGCTGCGACGTACGCCGGGAAACCGCAACCACCCCGCAAGCGCTTGCGAAAAGCCGTGCCGGAGCCCGCCGCAGGCGACCTGCCGCCGCTCGACGACCTGGTCGCCGCCATCAACACGGTCGGCTTCGCCCCCGGCTCGGCCGACGAAACCCAAGCCGCCAAAGCCGGCAGTCAGGCGGTGGCGTACGCGGATGAGCTTCGCGCGCGCCGCTCCTGGTGGCGACGTCTGTGGTGGAGCATCAGCCCTGGCCCTCTGCGAGGGCGCAGATGAAAGTCTGTTGCTGACAGCCATCACGGAGGGAGAGCATCTGATCCCGAACGAGATCATGGCCCTCGTCGCGTAGGCGGGGTTCGGCATGCGCCGGGACCTGCCGCAACCGTGCCGGCGCCGTGGATTACCTCGTCCACCCAGCCGTCGTAACGTAACCGGATCAGCATGACGTGGACGCCCACAGCGCCGAGGCTCAGCGTGTGCTCGTCATCGGTCTGCCGAACATCGATCCGGTCGACGTGCAGCTGGGTGCCATCCATGTGCGGACCGTACTGCGGCGTCAACTTCGGCGCGACGGCAATCCGACCGACCAGGCGCGCTCCGCGGCAAATCCGGGTACCGCCCCCGCTCGCTACCAAGGGCCCGGCCGCTCTCAGGCGCCGCCAGGCACCAGCCGCATCACCTCCGCCGCTACCGCTGCCGGTGCGTGCAGCATGTGCAAGTGTCCCCCCACCATCACACTTACCGGCCAACCCCGGGCCACCGCGTCCGCCCGCTCATCGGCGTACGTATCACCGAACGACAGATAGGCCGCCGGCATGTCGTCCCAGCCGGCGGGCACCTCGATCCGCGCGGCCAGGTATGCGAACGGCACCTGGCGCTGTTCCGCAGTCACCAGTGCTCTCAAGCGATCGTCCGGGAACAGACGGGCCACCTCATCCTCCGGCCACCACGTCGTCCACGGCGGCAGCTTCCCGTCCGCCCCCACCAAATCGCGTAACGACTCTCTCAAACCCACGGGCGCCACCGACATTTCCCCCCTCGCCGGCGGCAGGACCGCGTCCACGAACACAACACCACGCACCGGCCGACGAACCGCCATCGCCGGCACGTACAACCCCGCGTTGCTGTGGGCGACCAGAATCAGCTCACCGTCTGGCAGCTGCGCCTCGAAGGAAGCCAGCACCACAGCCGGATCCGCAGCCGCCGGATCCGGCGGCACCGGCACCGTCACCGCACACGAGTAGACGCCCCGCAGCACATCGGCTACCGATTCCCAAACCACGGAGCCGAGGAACGGACTCGGCAAAAGAACCACGTGAGACGCCACCCGCCCTTCCTACCATCCGGCCACCTGCGTCCGGCAACACAGCCCGATGTCATCGCCGACTCACGCTCGGCCCGATCCAGCCCGACACGCAGCGTGCCGATGACGCCGGCCGACGCGCACGGTCAGCGGCAGATCCGTGCACGTGATCATGGAATGGGGCGGTGCTCCACACGGAGGCGCTTCGGCCCATGTGCGCCGGGCGATGACCGTTCTCGGCAACGTCGCTGACAAGCCGACGTCTGTGGCCACGGCATAATGGCGTTGCCGCTCAGCGTCCCGCGGCCCAAGATCTCGACATGGACACCGTCGCCGGCCGTCACCCCATGACTAGCCTTTGATGCTTGGCCAATATCGGCGGCTGTTCTCCGCCGAGGGTAGTTTGGCCTTCACCCTCGCTGGAGTCGTCGCCCGGTACCCGATGGGCATGTATGGGGTGAGCGTCCTGCTGCTCATGGTCGACACCAGCGGGTCTTACGCCACGGCCGGCCGGGTTGCGGCGGTCGGCCTCGTCGCTATGGCTGTCTGCGCGCCCCTCGTCGGAAGGCTCGTGGACCGCTACGGACAGGCGAAAGTCGCCGTCCCCGCCACCGTGACATCGGTCGCTGCGTGCACCGGTACCGTGCTCTGCGCGCAATACGGAGCACCGATGTGGGCCATCTACGTCACGTACGCTCTGTCCGCTCCCTGCCCTTTCGTCGGGACCTTGGCCCGGGCACGCTGGGTTCGCATCTACCGTGAGCAACCGGACATGATGCACACAGCCAACGCCTTCGAACGAATCGTGGACGAGATCGTCTTCATCACCGGGCCGGCTGCTGCCGGCCTGCTGTGCGGGGCGATCGGCCCGGCCGCTGGGCTGTACGCCGCGAACACGCTGCTGCTGGTGGGAACCCTGTTGTTCGCCGCGCAGCGCAGAACAGAGCCGATCCCGGTGCCGATCGACAAGAGCCAGAAACGCGTGCGGCTCCTGACGCCTGGCATCACGGCCACTGTGGCGCTGTTTCCCATCTTCGGGATCGCTTTGGGATCCATGGAGCTGGTAACAGTCAACTACGTCGCTTCGCACAGCTCCCGGTCCTACTCCGGCATCTTCCTGGCCTTGATCGGCCTCGGCTCATGCCTGACCGGTCTGTACTTCGGCACACTCAAACTCAAAAGCGACCTGCGTCGCCGCACTCTCGCGGTCTCGGCCGTCCTGAGCGCCTGCCTGATGCCCGTGCCCCTGCTCCTCGACGGCAACCTGGTGTTATTCGGAGCGTGGGCCTTCGTCGTGGGTTCCGCGTTCGCGCCGTTCCTGATCACGACTCTGGGTCTCCTGCAGCAGCTCACCCCGGAGGAACGCATCAATGAGGGCATGTCTCTGGTAGACGCCGGCCTGGTCGGCGGCCAAGCGATAGGGCTGTCAACCTCGGGAGTGATCGCTGCCCACTACGGCGCAACCACCGGCTTCTTGATCGTGTCCGCTGCAGGCCTACTCACGCTGCTGGTCGCGACGGGCGGAGCGCGCTGGTGTGACTTCCGGCGGTAGTCGTCACCGAGTTCCGGCTTCAGGCGTCACCGGTACGGCTTCTCGGCGGTGACTGTCATCGGAGCCTTCCGACCAGCGTCGGATGCTCATCACTCTCGGTAGCAGGATGCTGGACGGGTCTTCGGCAGCGAGCACGATCGGCGGTACGACAGACTGTCACCGTGGATGTCGGGACGGTTCAGATTGAGAGCTACCACGAGGTGCTTGCTCTGCACCGGTATCTCTTCGAGAGCAAGGGTGGGGATCTCTCCAGCGAGTACGCCGGAAGTCCTTTCATCGCGGCGATTCAGAATCGCCTTGCCGACGCGCTTGAGGCCGCTGATCCCGGATCTGGATGGACGACATGGCGCGACGCGGAGGGTCACCAACAGCGCATTGACGCGGTACGGCAACACCTGTTGTCAACCGCAGGCCACTGGAACGGTATGAGCCGCGAGCAGCAACGGGCGTACGTCCAAGACCTACTTGCGCCGCTGCGGACGTCGGAGGATCTGGTGGCTGAGCTCGTCGACCTCCAAGCAGCACCGATTTCCACCGGATCGACAGACAGCCCAGCGAAAGACCGCTGAACTTCACGTTCCGTGGTCTGGTAGCCCCTTCGGCACGCACTTGTCGCGGCAGATCCGTGCACCGAGTCGATGCAGAGGTTGGTTGCGGCAGAAGGAAGCGCATTGCGCTGGCTGGCGGATCTCCGGCAGATTGGATTCGTGAGTAAGTATTCGGTGCTGCGGGACCGACTTCGTACGTCCGGTCGGCTAGAGGTGCAAATGTCCTTCGATGAGATCACTGACTTACTCCCAGGTGGCCTGCCGCCGAGCGCCTACCGGTACGACGCGTGGTGGAACAACGAAGACGACCCCGGCAGCACGCACAGTCAGAGCCGTCTCGGTTGGATGGCTGCCGGCTACACGGCGGCCGCCGACCGAGCCGCCCAGCAAGTCGTGTTCACCCGAATCGCTGGCTGAGCCCGTTGTCTGCACAGCAGCCTTCCAGCGGCACAAGGACGAAGCGTGGAGCGCTCGACCAGCGGCAGATCAATGCGCCTCTTCGCGCCGACGGCGACGTCCTCGAACGCAGCCCCGGCGAGGCATTCCTCGGATTTCCTCACTCGTCGTCCTCTGCCCTTGGCGGGTTCTCGACGGTCATCTCGGCAGGTCTGCGCACGCGACCTGGCGGAAGCAATGAAGGTTCGTATGGGGGATAACCCGCATCTGTAGATGGATGATTTCCGGCTGCTCGGTTCTGAGGTGTACCGGCAGGCTCGACCTATGCAGACTCACAGGCGCTTCAACGGCTCGGCGAGATCCGGACGTTCCATTCGCTCCCGGCCGCGTAGATGGATTGCCGATACGCTTGTACGTGGTTCTACTGGTCTTCCACTTGCTCTGGCAGCGCTATTGATGTCTCTCGCCGGGAGAGCTGGGACGGCGGCGCAGATCCAGCTGCGGCTGGCAGCCGGCTTTCCGGCTGCAGCGAATGGGGTCACTGTCCCCGGGCGACGACCGGATACGACCGCGGTTCGAGTGGTGATGCACAGTGCGCTCGTGGCCGTTCCGGCTGCGTTGGCATTCCTCGCCACAGCTATGCAGCTGTTTGTCGTGTGGTCGGGATATTTGTATCCCTTGCGTCCGGACACCATCGCCGCCCTCGGGCATCCATTCAGCCCTGACCGCCAGGTGCTTCCTGAGGCTTGGGGCGGCCCGACGCTTATGGGCGCCTGGGGCGTACACGCCTGCATCGCATTCGGAATCCAGGCTGTCTGTCTTGCTTTGCTGGTAGGGCTGTGTCGACTTCAAAACTCCATTGCCGGCTTGCTGAACGAACGGTAGGCGGATGCGTCTTGCATACCCATCGTATCCGAGGGTGAATGAAAACAGAGCAGTGTTCGTGTGCCCTCGTTTCAACAGAAGCAACAACAGCCAGGTCTGATGCAATGCGCGCTCATCGGCATGAGCGTGCGTCGGAACACCGCGGCCGTGCGTCATGTCGCCGGGCTGGTTGACCGCCTGCCGCCGCGCGCGCTCGGCGGCAAATGAGTGTGATCAGCTGCCGCCTGCCAGGTGCATCAGTCGATCTCTCGGCTCGAGTTGAGCCATTCGGCGTCGTTCCACGTGACTGGCGTAGCGCCGACCGGCGAGAAGGCGATTCCAGGATCGTCAGTCTGGACGAGGCAGATCAGGCGACGGCCGAAAAGTAGAGCGTGACGTGCCTGGCCGGCGTAGATGTCGAGCACGCGTTGAGCGACCTCCGGCTCAGTGGCGGCGAACTTGTCATAGCCGACCAGAACCAGCACCAGGCCCGTGCTCTCCGACGACACCCCATACTCGCCGACCGCGACATCGCCGAGGCAGTCGTTCAGGGCGTTGAGGTTGCCACCGTAGTAGGACGGGAAACCGAGCGCGGCGGCGAAGTCACGGTGAAGGTCCCGACTTGACGTCGGTTGGCAGCACCCAGGCGTGCGTTAACCGTTTGCGGGTTCTTGAACCACGGGATGGTCCGGCAATGTCTGGAACCATCAGCCTGGCGGGCACCGTTTCTGATCGTGGAGATCAGCTGGGCCTGGCTGACCGCTGACGATGAGTGCTCCAAATGCCGCACTGACCAGCGCGCACGGGCCGCGGCGGAAGAGCGCCCTGGACGGCTGAGAGGGAAAGCTCGACCCGCGATGACAAGGGCCGCTCGGCCACGTCGAGGAGCACACTCCTAACCTTGAGCCTATGGAGCACATCGAGTTCCGCACCGTCGAGGAGGAACTCGGCATAGGAGTGCTCACCACACTGATGCCGTACCTCAACGGGGTTCCTCTGCGCGATCTGGTTCGCCGGGCCGAGCTGCCCTTCGCCCGACGTGAAGGAAAACCTGACCTCGCAGGCAGCTACGCGGGCCTTGTGGGCCAGGAAGTACGCTGGCCAAGCTGGCACTACCTCGGAAAGCCCGTCCTCAGCTGGTTCGGCGACGGTGACACCGTCTTACTCGGCTGCGTCTGCAGCGACTGGGGTTGCTGGCCGTTCACCGCAATGGTGACAGTCACCGAGGACGCGGTCACCTGGTCCGGCTACCGAACCGGACATCGCGAGTGGGACTACCGCGAACTACGCGACTTTGCATTTGATCGGCACCAGTACGAACAGGCGTTATGTGCGACCGCCCACTGAGCATGACAAGACAACCTCGGCACCCCACACCCGCAGTAAGTTGCGCCGGGCAAAGAGGCACGACCGCCAGTCAGCAGCTGTGACGCCTTGCGCAGTCCAACACGCATGGACGGCGGCAGATCAGTGTTCCCGCTTAAGCCAAGAGGCGACTACCACAATTCGCAAACCGATCATGCTCATCTGCGCCTCGTAAGTAGCATGGAACAGCACGGAGCGTGACGGCCTCGCTGGTCTTCGCGCGCGATAGCTCATCGAAGATGTACCCACCGCCGTGCGGCGTGCGCACCTCACTGGAAGGGCTGTGGCCCGCACGATGGGCGCAGGGACCGCCGACCGGATGCGAGGGTTACGGTGAATCATCAACAATCCGACGATGAGGCTGCACATGATCAATGTTCACGAGTTCGCGCGGCGGCTTAGTACTCTTGGAACCGACGCGTTCACCAGCGATGACGTCGTGGACCTGGCGACCGCAGCCGATGTCCGCATCAGCGCTGACCTCGAGATCGACGCCACTGTGGCGCAGCGCCTGCTCGACCAGATCACGCCGACCCTGCCGGTCACCGGGGCCCAAATCACGGCGTCGCAATGGCCGCCACCGAAGTCCTCCCGTCCAGCAGCGCCTTCGGTGTCGTTCTCCAGCCCCGGCGCCGTCGACGGACCGGCTGATCAGCCAAGCAGAGCCCGCACTTTTGGGCCCGCGCGTAGCGGTCGGCGACCCGGCTCGCGGCGACCCGGCAGGTGAAGCTGCTGCCCCGCACTCGGCGGTGCGCGTCGCTGAGATGACTGGACGGCGGCGTCGACGACCGGTCGACTTCGGGCATGCGCCGATTACTGCTAGCCGCATGGCACCCGCCCGGATGCTTCGTCGGTATCGGGCTTCCCTGCTCGTAGTCTCGATCGCGCCGGCGGGCGTTGTGCCCGCAAACTTTCACCGGACCCTGCACGGCCAGCATCCGCCGCTCGCCACGCGCACTGCCTCGGCACCGAGTTTCATCGGCGGCAGATCCGTACGCTCATCAGGGCCGCAGCCTGATACTCGTCACCGAAGCGGCACCGAGCATGCTCGGTGAGTGTGGCATGCATGCAATGGACTCAAGAACGAAGTTGCTCCAAAGCCCGCGCCGAGGGCGTCCCCACGCAACACAGGCAGGTATCCGCTTCTCGGACCCAGATGCGCTGACAGCCAGGCCACTCCTGCTCGATGGAAGCCGCGGTCGAGGTGAGACGCCCGAACAGGCTGCAGAGGAGCAACGCCGGATTAAGACCCTAGCCGCAGGCTTCGCTGAACTGCTCGTCCGAGGCGTACGTTGTCCATTCCTCGGTGGTGAGCTCGCCGGCTTGCTGACACAGCCTCCGAATAGGATCAGTAAAGCTCGCCAGATGCCATTGCCGGACAGTTTCGTCGTAGCTCGTGGTCGCCAGCGTTGAGCCGTCCGTGCTGAAGGCGACCGACCACACCGTGGAACTGTGACCGGTCAACGGGACACCCACCTGCTCGCCGGTCGCCGGATTCCACAGCCGCGCCGTCTCGTCCTGGCTGGCACTGGCCAGCATCGTGCCATCCGGACTGAACGCGACCGCAGTCACCGGGTCGGTGTGGCCGGTCAGCACCGGTCCGACTGCGCGACCTGTTGCAGGGTTCCAGAGCCGTACAGCGTTGTCGCTTCCGCCCGAGGCAAGCAGGCTGCCGTCCCGGTTGAAGGCCACGGAAAATATCTCTGCCCCGCCTGGCAATGAGCGGCCGATCTGCCGATGGGTCGCCGGATCCCACAGCCGGATGGTCATGTCCTGGCCCGCGCTGGCCAGTATCTTTCCGTCCCTGCTGAAAGCCAGTGCGGACACCTGGCCGGAGTGCCCGGTCAGCGGCCGGCCGATCTGCTGGCGAGTGGCGACATTCCACAAGCGCACCAAGCCGTCATTGGATCCGGATGCGATCGTCGTGCCGTCCGGACTGAACGAGATCGCGTTCACCACGTTCACCGATCGCTCGTCCTCGATCGCCTTGGTCGGCGGCGAGATCATCGGCTCGCCGACGGGCAAGCCTGTGTGCGGACTCCACATCAGCACCTGGTCGAAGCTGTTGGTCGCGAGCAAGCGTCCGTCCGGGCTGAACGCCATCGCGTCCGCGCGGTTACTCTGCATGTCCAGCCCTCGGCCGATGGCGCTTCCGTTGGTCAGATTCACGAAATACGCGCGATTGTCGTCAGTCCCGTACGCCAATAGCTTGCCGTCCGGGCTGTAGGCCACCGCCTTCCTACCCCCTTCGGCAACCACGGGACCGTCGAGCGCCAAGCCGGTCGACGGGTTCCACAGCCGCACGGTTCCGTCCCAGGAGGCGCTGGCCAGCGAGCGCCCGCCCGGGCTGAACGTAACCGTCGACACGACATCGGTGTGGCCGGTCAGGGTTGCGCCGATCTGCCGGCCGGTGGCCGGATTCCACAGGCGTACGGCGTTGTCGTCTCCGCCGGAGGCCAGCAGCTTTCCATCAGGGCTGAAGGCGACACTTTCCACCGCGCGAGTGTGACCGGCCATTGGGGCTGTGGTCTGCCGGCCCGTCGCCAGGTTCCACACCCGTACGGCGCGGTCGTTGCCCCCGCCGGTGGCGAGCATCTTCCCATCGGGACTGAACGCCACTGCCTCCACGAGGCCTCGGGATGCCGGGATGCTTCTGACGCGGCGGCCAGTCGCCGGATTCCACAATTCGACCGTCGATCCGCGGCTCACTGCCAGCCACGTTCCGTCCGGACTGAACGCGCCCGCCTCAGCACCGTCATCAGCCAGCTTGTCAACGGCCCGGGTGGCTCCCAGATGCCAGAGTCGCATGGACGAATGGCTCGCGATCAGCAGCATGCTCCCGTCCGGGCTGAATGCCACCGACTGCACCTGCGAGCTGGTCATACACCCGTCGCAGTCCGGAAGTGGGCGCGCCTTCTCGACCAGAGCAGCACCGATCGGCCGTCCGGTGACGACACTCAACAGCTGAACGACTCCGTCATCAGTGCCGAAGGCCAGCGTCGTGCTGTCCGGGCTGAAGGCTAATGCGTTCACCGTGCCCGTAGGATCGGTGGCTAGCGGTGCCCCGGTGGTCCGACCGCCCGCCAGATGCCAGAGCCAGATCCGCGCGTTACCGGCGACCGCCAGGTTTCTCCCGTCGGGGCTGAAGGCGATCGCCATCGCCTGGCCGGGGTACTGGAGAATGTCGCCATAATGGGCGAGGCGGGCACTCGCCGCGTCAGCCGCCTCGCGGGTGAATGACGTGTGCAGCGCCGCCGCGGCGAGGCGCTGGCCCAGTCCCCACTCCGTCGGGCTCACGGCTTGGCTCTGCGCTGCGAGCTGGCGAGACAACGCCACCGCATGTTGCTGCTCAACACTGCGGGCGTTACGAGCGGCCAGACTGGCGTTGCGACCTGCCAGCACCGCGGCGCCGGTGGTGGCGACGATCAGGACGGCCATCGCCGCGGCGATGCTCTGGTAGACGCGCCGCCGCCGTCGGTTGCGACGGGTGCTCACCGCGAGGAACTCCCGGACGTCGTCGTCCACGATCAGTGACCGGCCCGGGTCGGTGATCCACCGGTCGACGGCCTCCTGGACGGCGTCCAACTGCACGCCGCGGTACAAGTAGGAGGCGTCGTTACCGTGGGCATTCCAATCTTGCACGTCATCGATCAACGCTCGGTGCAGCGCCTGGTCAGCCAGGCCGGACTGCAGCCAGCCGTGCAAGCGGGTCCATGATCGCAGCAGTTCCTCGTGCGCGATCGAGACACTGCCACCTTCCGCGCGCGTGATCAGGCGTTGGGCGGTAAAGGCGTCGAGGACAGCGTCGAGGTCGCTGTCCGCGCAACCGGTCGCCATCCGCAGAGCGCCGTACGTCGAGAGGTTGCGGGTAAGCCGCCCGTCGGTGACGCGGGTGAGGTGGACGAGGACGCGCCGGGCCAGATCGCGGTGCCTCTCGGTCAGGCCGAGATAGGCGCTCTCCGCGCTGGTCTGCACGATGCCCGCGATGCCGCCGGTCCGGTTGTAGCCCGCCACGGTAAGGCGCTCGGCATCGCCGGCCTGCCACATGACAAACATGACCTGCGACAACAACGGCAGAGCGCCGGAATCGAAGCCCACGACCGGGGTCCGGTCACGCAGGTCGTGCAGGATGGCGGCGGTCAGTTCGGCCGACACCGCCACGCCGGCCTCGGCTGCCGGGCCGGTGATGGCCTGGGTCAGCTCCCTCTCGGTCATCGGCCCGACCGTGAACACCCCGTTCTGCGCCGCCCGTTCCAGTGCGGGGAATGCGGTCGCATGATCGAGGAAGTCGCCGCGGATCCCGACAACCACCAGGGCTGCCGGGACTCCGTCCGGGCCGGTCGGGTTGGTGGCCATGGCATGCAGGGCGATGAGGAACGTCTGCTGCTCGGCGGGCTCGATGCCCAGCGTGAACAGTTCCTCGAGCTGGTCAACGATCAGGACCAGCCTCGGTGGATCGGGATTGGGCGAAGCGGAGGCTACGATCTGAGCGGCCAGCAGGTGCGCACGTTCCGGGTGGCTGAGCAACGCCTGGTAGACGCTCGCGGCGTCTCCGGCGCCGAGGGCAGCGAGGTTGGCCGCCAAGTGCTGAACGGGCGAGGCCGACGGGTTCAGTGCCCAACGAGGCCATCGGCTGCTTCCCGGTACGAGGCGGTCGTCGGCGACGGCGGCAAGCAGCCCGGCCCGCAACAGCGACGACTTACCGGCCCCCGAAGCGCCGATGACCAGCAGGATCTCGCCGGTGCTGAGCCGCTCGCCGAGCTTCTCCGTGAGCTCCTGGGTCAGCCGGTGCCGGCCGTAGAAGACGGCGGAGTGCTTTTCCTCGAACGGCATCAGCCCGAGAAACGGCGAGCCGTCCCACCGAGCGGGGACATCCGCTGGCCGGGACTGCGGGATGCGCAACGCTCGGACTGCGTCCAGCAGCCGCCGCAGATCCGCGCCGGTCTGACGGGAGCGTTCCCGGTCGGCGCTCTGCCGAGCGATCTCGCGGCGCAGATCCTCGTGCAGAGCGTGCACGTCGAGCCGCGTGTTCACCAGAACGGATCCAAAACCACTGACGGTCGCCGTCAGATCGGCGAACACGCCTACCATCCGAGGCAGCAGTTCGGTGTCGTCGAGCCCGGCCGCCGCCTCGAGCGCAGTACCGGCGATGTCATAGGTCGCGAACAGGGCGATGACCTCCTCGCGTACCCGCTGGTCGGTAGCGCTGGAGGATGTGAAAGCCGCTTCGACGCGGTCGAGGAACGCCTGCCGGACCGCGGCCACCGCCTGCGGGGCGCCGGCTTCATCGGGACGCAGCTTGGCGACCGCGGCGGTGACGACATCAGTCAGCACGTTCGCGCCGACGGATCCGAGGACAGCGATACCTGCCGTGACCATCCCGCCGGCCGGTGCGACAGCGAGCGGCGTGAGCGCCGAGGCAGACAGAATCCCGATTAGAGCCGGAGCTGACGCCGCACGCAGACGGGCAGCGCTGGTGCCGACAACCTCGGCCACCGCTGCCCGCATCCGGGCTTTGCCGGCCTCATCATCATCGGACCGATCGGATCGCGTCATCGGATCTTCCTAGCTGCTTCACGAACGTTCCCCTCACGACCCGGCCGCGCAGTTCAAGGGAGGTCACCCGAACGGGGTCCACAAACCTGCGGGTCGGCGTGCCGCGCCGGCGGTCCTGAAATGGCCTAGCAGCGAGACTGCGGCCGCGCATACCCAAACACAGAGTGTTTCGCATTCCGCTGGTCAGGCTCCGAGTGTTGGCAGCCCATCGAGCCACTGATGTACCTGAACCAGGATGGGCGGCTCGGCCAGGGTCTCGATCAGACCGAGGTGGTGGTAGGTGACGTCGTCGATGCCGTGGCAAGTACGCCTTTTCAGGTCTGGATCAGCGCGAGTAGACGGTCGGCGTAGCGGCGGTCGGGCTTGCGGCCGCCGCGCACATCGGCATAGTGGGTGTCGTAAAGGCCGAAGAAGACCTCGCCGGACAGCCATAGCGGCAGGATGGGCTTGTCGCGGCGGCGGGCGTGCTCGATCTCGTTGCGGACCCAGCTCGACTTCTCGGCCTCGTCCGTCATGATCACGACGAAGGCGGAGCAGCCGTCGATCTGCTGCTTGATCACGTCGGGCCACCGGGCGCCGTAGTCGAGGCGGTGGTCCATCCAGCTTTCGACGCCGTGCGAGGCCAGGTAGCTCGCCAGGTCGGCTGCGTAATCCCGGTCGGTGTGGCTGTAGCTGATGAACACGAATCCGCTGGGAGCACTGTTTGGCACCCGCGCGTAGCCGATGTTGCGGGCGGTTCCGCTCGCAATGATCGCCGGAGTCGGCGGCTTGGCCAGCACCGCCCGCCCGGCGATGTGACGCAATGCGTCGGCCCGCATCTCCTGCGCACTCTGGTAGCGATCCCGCGGATCTTTCGCCAACGCCTGAAGCACGATGGCGTCGACGTCCCGCGGAATGTCCACGACCAGGTCGCTCGGCGCCTGGGGTTGCTCCTGCACCTGCTTGTAGGCAACGTCGACCGGGTTGTCGGCAACGAACGGCGGCCGCCCGACCAGCATTTCGAAGAGAACACAGCCGGCCGCGTAGACATCGGAGCGCGCGTCGACTGCCTCGCCCCGCGCCAGCTCAGGTGAGAGGTATTGCGCCGTGCCGATGACTGAGTCCTTGTCAGCCGCATCGGCCCGGGCTTGGGCGACACCGAAGTTCAAGACCTTGACGTGGCCGGTCTGCGCGATCATCACATTTCCCGGCTCCATGTCGCGGTGCAGATATCCCTGCCGGTGGCTGAACTCAAGGGTGGCTCCGGTGTCGGCGATGATCTCGAGAGCCTTGCGGATCGGCAATCGCCCCTCGTCGGCGAGCACTTCCCTGAGCGTGCGCCCTCTCACCAGCTCCAAGACGATGAACGGCAGCGGCTCACCCGACGGTGACGTGTCTTCGCCCTTGTCATAGACAACGACAATTGCCGGGTGATTGAGGATCAGTAGATTGCTTACATCACGGCGGAAAAGCTCGAGGAACCGGGCGTCGCCGGCCAGATCGGACCGCATCAGCTTGAGCGCCACGTCACGGCCGAGCCGCAGATCACGGCCGAAACGGACCTCAGCTGTGCCGCCATAGGCTAGGAGCTCGCCGACCTGATACCTGCCGCTAAGCAGTCGGGCCTGCGCCGTCATAGCGATCGTCGTCCTTCGCCGGCTAGATTACGGCCTCCAACTGGAGACCCTTGCGCAGGGCTAACAGTACGACAGCGACGCTCCGGCTCCAGAGAGTGTCTGAGGCCGAGGCGTTGCGATCATCAGCGAAGTTGGACCGCTAGTGCGACCGGCCGCTACGGCGCGGGCGGTTCTCGCTCTGGCCGACGCACCGAACCCGCCCTGCGGGTGCTGTTCGGCATCAACGGCCTCGGCGACTGATCAGACGGCTTGCGGATCATCGGCGCCTTCGGTTCGAGCATGTACGCGGCTGCTCAGCTCGGCGAACGGGCCTTCAGTTCGTCCGACGCCCTGCTCGGCCAAGGCAGTCAGGAACCTGGCGGCGTGCGCGACCGCGCGCGGGCCGTGCCCGGTCAGCTCCAGCAGGGCGAGCAGGGCGGTGGCGGCGTCGGCCAGATCGGCGCGGGTCACGGCCACGGTTCAGCGGACGTTGACGTACGTCCACAGCGCCTCCTCGAGGTCGGCCGGGGCGGCGGGAAGGTTGGAGAACATGCTCACTGCCTCGGCGGACGCGGCCAGAAGGTCGGGCCGTCGTCACGGTCCATCGCCAGCGCACCGCTGCGGGTGAGTTCCCGGGCCAGCGAGACCTGGTGGTCGGGGTTCAGCTCCGCGGCCGTGCGCCAGGTCGCCACCGCCGACGCTGACGCGGCGGCCGCCCGGTCGGCCTGCCCGGTGAAGCTCAGAACCGAGGTGAGCGCGGATTCGGCCTGGGCCAAGGCGTAGGGCTGAACCGGTTCCTCGCTCAACACCGCGACCGCATCGGCGATCATCGCCTCCGCTCGGGCCGCGTCGCCCAAGGCGAGCACGATCCCGGCGGTGTTGACCAGAGCGGTGCCGAGCCGTAGGCGGAACGCGGGCTGAGCCCGGGCGAGCTGCCGGTACAAAGCGATGGCCTGCTCGAGCTCCTCGACCGCGACCTCGCATCCGCGCCGCAGGTCAGGCATGGGGAGGTGGGGGCGGAGGGACGAGCCTGGCCGGAGGCGGCAGCGATTGCCCGGCGAGCAGCCGCTGCAGCTCGACGCGGGCGTCCGTCAGGTCGGTGTTCCAGCCGCGGTGTGTCGACAGGTCACCTGTCACCCGGATCAGCGGGACGAGCGCATCGAGCAGACCGTCGCGCTCGGCGTCCACCAGTAAGGACGCGGTGCGCAGTTGGCGGCCGGCTGTGCTGCTCGCCCGTACCTTGAGGTCGGGTACGGGCTCGCACTGGTGGTCGGACAAATCGTTGTCCGGGTAGACGTGCAAGCCGATGCTCTCGTTCACGCTGACTGACGAGCCGTCCTCGCGGGTGATGACCACGTCGCGGGTCTCGCGGACACGACGTCCGCGCAGGACGGAGACCACGGCGTCGAAGTCCAGGCAGGAGCGCCACAGCGAACTGTGCCGCGCCCACGCGGCCAGCGGGTCGGCCGCGTGGGGGAACAACGCGCGCACGCCGAGGGTCTCGCGGGCCAACGTCAGCAGGAGGACCAGGTTGACGCTGTAAGTGGCGGCACGCGTGGGCGCATCCAGCGTCATCGGCTGGTACGCGGGAACTACGCTGCTCGGCCGCAGATCGAGGGCGGCGTCCAGAGCCGTGACGAGCGCGTCGTAGGGGTCGGCGGTCAGACGGCCCCGGACGAACGCGAGCACCTCCTAATGTTCGGCCAGGACGAGTCCGAACGACAGGATCGCGTGCAGACGGTCGCCGGTATGTCCGGCCTCGGTAGCCAGCGCATGCAGCTCGAACGCGATCAGCCGCGCGGCCAGATACTCGCCGAAGGTGGCGTGCAGGAACTCGAACGACCGCAGCTGCGCCGGGCCTGTCCGGGCCCGGTTCTCGGCGACGAAGAAGAACCCGCCGATCGTCTCCTAGGCCGGAGTCGGGCCGTCGTCGCCGGTCCGCGACGCGACCCCCAGCGCGACGAGGTCCGCATCCAGGTCGGCTTCGGACACCGACTGGCGCTTGCGGTTGAGCATGGCCAGCGCGGCGACCGACAGCCGGCCGAGGTCGTGTTCCACCCGCTCGGCCAGCGGCGCTCCGGCCAGGCGGGGTTGCTCTCGCCGCGCCTCTCGCTCAGCGAACGTGATCATCAGGCGCTCGTAAAGTTCGGCCCCGCCGATCCGCTCGTCGGCCCGGGTTAGTTCGTTGGCCTGGGCGTCGTACAGGGCGAGCATGAGCAGCAGCAGAGGCTGCTCCGCCAGCTCCGGCTGGCGCAGCGCCACGTCGCGACTGCGCGACTCCAGGCCACGCTCGGCGAAGTACCGCCGGTCCGTGGTGTTCCACACCGTCAGCCACGCGATCACCTGTTCCGGCGCGAACGGCTGCATCTGCAGCACCTCGGTATCGGCCGGGATGACCAGACGATGATGCACACCGGTGCGCCCGGTGACGATCGCCGTGACCGGCCGGCCGAGATCGAGTTCCCGCAGCTGGAATTCGGCCACGCGCACGAGGTAGTCGCTCTCCTGATGCCCGGCGGCGGACATCATCTCGTCCAAGCCGTCGAAGATCACGACCGGCCGCCGGCGGCCGGTCGAACGCAGGAACTGCGGCCAGCTCACCGATTCGCCGGTCGCTTGTCTGATGGCGTCCTCGATGTGGCTTTGCACGTCCGCGCCGACGGGCACGTCTCTGAGCGGGACCCGAACCGCGATCAATCCGTCCGTCTCCGACAGGCGGGCCGCCAGGACCCGGGTCAGCATCGACTTCCCGGCTCCTGGCTGGCCGAGCACCATCAGCGGCG
Source organism: Paractinoplanes pyxinae (assembly GCF_026626335.1). Classification (GTDB taxonomy): domain Bacteria; phylum Actinomycetota; class Actinomycetes; order Mycobacteriales; family Micromonosporaceae; genus Actinoplanes; species Actinoplanes pyxinae. The sequence continues at coordinate 193,656 of NZ_JAPNTZ010000018.1, forward strand.
TCCGGTGCGCGGACTGCCCGCCGACGCGGTCGCTCAGGTAGGTGACCAGATCCGGACGTGGTACCGCACCGTCCAGGTACAAGGTCAGTGGGTCGTCGCTGTCGGTGCGGAAGGCCGGCTGGAGGTACGCCTGGCGTAGCGTCGGCAGGGTCAGGCCGCCCGGCACGCCGGGCCCGCCGAGGACCGGCCGGTCGAGCGCTGCGCTCTGGTGGCGCCTGAGCAGCGCGACCTCGGGCGTCAACTCCACAAGCCGGTGAAGGGTCTGCGACCGCCCATCCTGATCCAGCCAGGCTGCCACCTCGGGAAACTCGGCAGCGAGCCGGATGATCTCCCCGCGGTACCGGGTGACGGCGGCGTCCGGCAGGTCGTCACGGATGATCCTGGCGATCGTCGCGCGTTCGGTCACGGCAAGTTGCTCCCACGCCGCCAGTCCCTCGGTAGAAGGTGAGCACCCGCTCGGACAGGGCGGCGTACCAGGCCCGCAGAGCGGTGTGTTCCTGGTCGGCCGGGATCGGAGCGAGGGCCGACTCCAGCACGGCCGACGCGGCTCCACCTTCTCGGGCGGCTGGCCCGTCGGCGACGGTCCGCGACTCCTCCCGGCTGAGACCGAACTCGGCCGGCAGGCTCTCGCCGAGCACCTCGAAGTAAGCGGCGATCACGATCAACCGGTGCGCGGCGTCCAGGCGGGTCAGGCGTTCCGTGCCGCTCGCTCCCTGCCACCGCTGAGGCAGGTGCCGGGCCACCGCGCAGGTGAGGCGGGCGAACTCCGCGCGCGCGTCGAACCACCCCACCACGTCGGGAAAGTGGATCAGTGACCCCAGCATTCCGGTCGTGCTCAGCTTGTCGAAGGCGTCAGCCCAGCGTTCGGCGGGACCGCGGAGCAGGGCGACGGCGTCGGCGTAGCTGAGCGGCTGGTCCACGCGGCCTTCCCCGGATCTCGGCGGTCGGACCTTCACGATTGTCACACCCGCCCGCGACGAAGGGCGAAGAGTGTCCGTCGGCCGTTACCGCCGGTGGCCACCGCTTCGGTGGGCTGAGCTCGGATCAGCGCCCCGGCTGCGTCACGTTGCGCGACGCTCGTTCACGAATGCGGAAGGCCGCCCCCTTGGCTCGGTTGCCGCAGTCTCGCATGTCGCACCAGCGGCGGGCGGCGTTGCGAGAAGCGTCCTGGAAGACCCAGCCGCAGTCGAGGGCGTGGCACGCTTTCACGCGCGGCCAGCCGGGTCTGGCGGCGGCCCGCAGCAAGGCTGTCAGACCGGCTGCGGTAATCGCGTCGCTCAGGCCGGTGGCTCGAGCCGGGCGCAGCGACACGTGTGAGCCGGTCACCTCGGGGCGCAGCGACAGGGTGGCCAGCAGGGCGTCCCCGGCCGGGTCCGGGTCGAGGTGGACGCCGTTGTTGGTCCACGTCAGGCGTCTGATGAGGGATCGCAGCGCGCGGAGGCGTGCGACGGATCGGGGCTGATCGGGGCCGGTAGTCACCTCGTCGGCGGGCCACCAGGCTCGGACCGAGTCGGCGTCGGCCAGTTCGTCGGCGTCCTCGTGGCCGGTGTTGGCGATCGCGATCAGCAGCGCCTCGTCAGTCGGCAGCAACGGGGTCCACCGTTTCGGCGCGGGGGCGGGGGAAGCGCGGGACGAGGTCGCGTCGGAATTTGCGCAGGCGGCGGACGAAGATGGCGATCAGCGCCACCGCGGTCAGCACGGCCACGACGACGCCGGCGGTGATCTGCAGCCACGTCGCCAGGCCGAGCGCCTGGCCGATGATGACGGCCAGCACGCCGCCGAGGACGGCGTTGACGATGCCCACGATGACCGGGGAGCCGGCGAACAGGTGGGTGGCGCCGACCCGGCGGCGGAAGTTGTACGTCTGCAGGACGCTCGCCTCGTCGTCGTAGTAGCCGGTGACGAGGTACTGGTCGAGGCCGGGCACCATTTCGACGTACGCGTTGCGCAGCCGGTTCATGCCGACGACCAGCCAGGCGTCCTCGATGTCGGCCTCGAGCAGTCGCAGGTAGGTCGCCGCGCCCAGCAGCAGGACGAGCGGGAGCACCAGCAGCGCGATGATCCGGAAGTTCTGCCCGAAGCCGGTCGCCTGCACGACGAGCGACAGCGCCACGACGGTGGCCGAGAGGATCGCGAGGAACGTTCCCGTACGGCTGAAAATCTCTTGCCAGATGGCGCCTCTCGTGGCCAGCAGGCTCCAGTGCTCCACGCCCAGGATCTGAGCGCGAAGCGCATCGTCGCCGGGCGCGGGCGGCGGTGGCGGCACGACCGGCTTCTTCATCATGATCGGCAGTTTGCCCGAGCGCGAGCTAACCGGTCAAGGCGTTACGCCGGTTTGCCGGGTCACGCGGCCCAGAAGATGGTGCACTCACCGCGACGCGCGGCCGCGTTGTAGAAACCGACCAGGTCGTCGTAACTGCCGGCCAGCCGAGTCCGGTAGGAATCGACCTGCTCGTCGGAGAACGTCGGCGTCCTGGTCCGCTCTGGCGGCAGCGGCTGCCGGTACGTCGGCGATGCGAAGTCGTAGTCGACCTGCACCGTGTCCCGCTCCACCAGCGCTCCCCGCAGATGAGGGGCGAGCGCGGCGAAGGACGTCCGCTCGAGCAGCGCGGCCGCCTCCACAACTTGGTCGGGATCCAGGGTGCGGGCGTCGCCTCCGGCCCCGAACGCGGTCTGCTCGTCCGGGAAGTACGCCCCGGACAGAAACGGGTTGATCCGGAAGCTGGCCGCGGCGAACAGGGGCCGGAACAGCTTCCACTCCCAATCGAGTTCGAGACGCTGCGACCCACCGAACGTTGTCACCCGGTCGTATGCGGTTGACGGGTCGCCCCGAATCTCCTCCCGGAGTTCCGGCGACAGACGGACGACATCGCCGAGCAGGCTCATCGCTTACCTCTTCGTGAATACGGGCCCGTCGTGCTCGCGGGGAGGATGACGCTATTTCACGCCGGTTCGAGGAAAGTTAAGGTCGCGGCTCTCCGGCGGGTGGGCGGACGGTGATCTCGTCCAAGTCGGTGTCGGTCTGATGTCGGCGGCCCCTTTACCTGTGCTCTGTGGCCAGTAGCGGCCACCACGGCGGCCGCTTAGAGCAAAGGGGCGTTGATGTCGAATCCTCGGCGCCATGCTCTGCTGGCGTCGATATGGAAGCTGGCCCAGATGTGTTTGCTCAGCAACGCTTCGGTCCAGCCGCACATGGATGCCACATGACGGATGAGGTGCAGTCCGTATCCGTCCGAAGGTGACCAGCGCAGCGGCCTGGGGGCCGGCGGCGCACCGGGATGATGATCGACGACATCGATGATGAAGGACGTGTTGGTACGGAGCAGTCTCAGCTTCACCGGGGGTCTTCCGTGCTGCCAGGCGTTGCTGATCAGTTCGGTCGCGGCCAGAGGCACCCCGAACATCACCGCGGAATCCACCGGATGAGTGTGATCCCTGGACTCGGTCAGCAGCTGCCGCAGCTCTGCCCGTAGCCCTGACAGTGGACTACCTGGCCGTGGGAGCCAGCAGTGCAGCTCATCTGCGGGTGACGGAAGTGATCGCCTTAACATCCGGCCCGCATGCCCCGTTCCCCGAGGATCACACCCCTGCAATGACTCTGGTCGACGTCGATTCGACGGTAATAATGCGGCTGCTGGTGACCAATTCCAGGGCTGCGGCGCTACGGGGCGCCTCACCTGAAGCAGCCGCCGTCTCTGGTAGCAGAAGCTGGCAGGCCGCTCGCGGTGTTACCGGAGGTCGCGCATTAGTTCGTCCATGCCGATGATGTGGAACACCCGCCGTACCACACCGTTGGCGTTAATCAACACAAGAGTCTTGCCGACTTGCTGAGCGGCGACGTACCCGTCCAGGATGGCGCTGATGGCCTCGGAGTCGATGAAGGCGACATCTTTCAGGTCGACCATGGTCCGCCGGCTGGACTCACGGTCGACGATGTCGAGCAGTACTTCGCGTACCGCATCACGGGCGCCAATGTCGAGTTCACCGGTGAGTTCGACGTAGCTTTCGACCACACCATCACTGCCCGGAGCTGCGGCTTTTCTCCTGATGGTGAAGTAGTCGTCGTCCATCCTGCTTTTCTAGCACTTGCCGTGCAAAAACTCCCCCTTGGCCAGCATCGGTTCGGCATCGCTCGACCATCTTTCTGACCATCCGTGGCCGGGCAGTAGCCGGGCGCTGACCGCCTGCCACCTCATGGAGGCACGGCGGGTCGTTTGCCGTAGGTCGCAGCGGGCATACCCTGACTCTCGGAGGCCAACGGTTCACCCCGTGGTAACGGCTCTCAGGTTCATCAACTTGTGACTCCGCACAGGTGCGAGCGCAGGAGGACTGAGCATGCCAGGAACCGACGATGCCATGTCGTGGCGTCATGATATCCACGACGGATTGTCAACGCTGGCCGTGCAAGGTTCCTTGACCCAAGCCTCCGGCCAGGTGCTGTACGACGTGCTGGTTGATGTCGTGCAGCGGCGGCCTGCGGTGCTGATCGACGTGTCCGGGCTGACGATCGCCGACCGCGAGGCAATGACGGTGTTCACCAGGATCATGGCGGTAGCGGTGCAGTGGCCGGACGTGATGGTCTTGGTCTGCGCCCCCGCCACCGACGTCCTGCCCTTGCTCGAGGCCGACATTTTGGATCCAAGGCTGTTGTTCGGCAGTCTCGCTGCTGGCCGCTCGGCTGTACAGGCCAGGGTGGCACCGATGACTGAAGAGCTGCTTCCGGTCGCCGGTGCTGCTCAGCGTGCCCGTGCGGCAGTCATGGATGTTTGCCGACAGTGGGGTGAGCCCGACCTTATCGACGATGCGATGCTGGTCGCCAGTGAGCTAGTGACCAACGCGGCAGTTCATGCCCACACCCTCATCACGCTGGAAATCCGGCTACGCCTGTGCCACCTGCACATCGCCGTGTTCGACGGCTCCCCCGCCGCCGCCACACCACGGAAGATTGAGCCCGATGTCAGCGGTGGCCGTGGCCTGCCACTAGTCGATGCCGTCTCCGTCAGATGGGGATCAACTACACTGCCCACCGGCAAAGTGGTCTGGGCGGCACTGGACCGCCCACCACCGCTCGCCGCATGAGTCAGACAAACCAGATCCGCCAGGGGCAGCTGACGCACCGCATGGAGCCGTCGGCGCACTCATTTAGCCGCAGATAAAGCACGGTCGGGTGCGTCGAGCGCGACCGGTTGGTGACAGGCGGCGGTGTGGCTCGAGCAGAATCCGCCCTTGCAGGGTAGGCCCGGTCCGACCGGCGCGTTCGAAGACGGTCGCCGTTGGCCGTGAGCGGCTGTACCACTCTGCTGCCGACGACGCGCGCAGTAACCTCAGCATGGTCCGTCGGTCAGACTCAGCGCTGGCATGCTGTAGACATGAAGGAAGCTCATGCCCTCGTAATCGGCGCTTCCAGCGAGATCGGGAGTGCCATTGCTGTCGAGCTTGCATCCCTGGGCATGTCGATGAGCCTGTGGGGCCGTGACCGCGAACGCCTGCGGCGGGCCGCGGCGCTCTGCCGGCAAACGGGCCGGCACTGCTCAGTCGATATGGTCGATGTCGCGGACTGCGCCGCGGTCGGCCACGCGATCCAAGCGGTGGCCGACCGTGGCCCTCTGACCGTCGCGGTGTACGCGGCAGGAATGTTCGACTGGGCGCCGGCGCAGACCGCCGACCCGGCAACTTGGCAACGTGTCATTGACGTCAACCTCACCGCTGCCGCCACCGTAACCTCCCACGTGCTGCCCATGTTGATCGCTGCCGCGCCCAGCAGTCTGGTGTACGTCGGGTCCGGCGCCGCTCACCGCGCGTTCGCCAACAACGCCGCCTATGTGGCCAGCAAACACGGCTTGGCCGGGCTTGCCGAAGCGGTGTTCCTCGATGTCCGTGACCTTGACGTGAAAGTCAGCCTGATCTCGCCGGGCATGGTCGCCGCCGGCGCCAGCCTCAACACACCAGCGGGAAAAGACCGGCCACACGAGCTGCTCGCCCCCGCAGATGTCGCCGAGGCTGTGCGGTTCGTTGTCACTTTTCCGGTCCGCGGGTGCCCCACCCAGATTCGGCTTCATCCACAACGCACGCCCAATTAAGAGCAAGAAAGCCGAATCCGGCAGTCAATGATCGGCTGCGCTATTCTGCCGCCGATAGAGCGCCCGGGCGCCGAATACCGGCCGCCTGACACCAAGCGGTCGCGCCACATTGCGCCGCCGCCGAAGCAGTCAACGACGTCGAAGAGCCACTTGGCCTGACACTGGAGCAAGCGACCCAGCTCAACCTACTGCTCGAGATCGTTCTCTTCAGGACGTCGCACGGCTAATGCTAGAGCCCTTGTCCCTGGTGTAGTTGCAGAGTACGAAGAGCTGCTCGATCACAGCTAAGGAAGCGGTCGCGGCGGTCGATGGGGCCGATATGGGGTCCAAGGATGGCGTCGGCGTACTGGCACCCTTCGTCGGCGGCACCTACTACGGCACGCTAGTCGCCGGCACGCTCACGGCGGCGGCAGCCCAGAAGCTCCCCCTGTTCGCGATACAAACCCTGGACGCGGCGGCCGACCTCACCGTCAGCGGCGGCAGCCCGGCCTTCGACGCCTCAGTGGCCTGGGACCACATCGGCGGTTTCGTCGTATTCGCCGACGCCGTGAACCCCAGCTATCTGCACCGGCTCGGCCGCGCGGGCAAGCCGGTGGTGCTGGTCGGCCACACGGTCGCCGGGCTGAACCGCCCCGCTGTGCTGGCCGACAACGGCAACGGCATGCGAGCCGCCGTCACCCACCTGATCCGCGAACATGGCTGTTCCCGGATCGCTTTCACCGGGTTCCTTGAAGCAAGCGATATCCGGGAACGACATGAGGCGTACCTCGAGGTGCTGCACGAGCATGGGCTGACACCTGGGCCGCTGCTGCCCGCCACCAGCAACATCGAGATGGGCATCGAGTGGACCGCGGCCGACTGGCTCCGTCACGGCAGACAGGACGCCCTCGTCGCGGCGACCGACCGCAACGCGATCGGCGCTCAGCGGGCGCTCGCGGCGTCCGGCCTCAACTGTCCTGACGACTATCTCCTGACTGGCTTTGACGATCTCGACCGGTCCAGCTTCGTTCGGCCTGAGCTGGCCACCGTCGCCCAGCCGCTCGACGCGATGGGCCGTCTAGGAGTTGATCTGCTGGTACGTGAGATGCGGGGAGAGCCGGTGCCGCCGGTCGAGCACCGGCTGCCGACCCGGTTCGTCCGACGTACATCTTGCGGGTGCACAGCCTTCGCCGAACGGCTCCCGGAGTTGCCGACGGCCGACCCGCGTCGTCGCCTGGCCATCCGCCTAGCCGATGTAGTCGTGTTCGATTCCGGCATCGACCCCGTTGCCACGGGTGCGATCGTGGCCGACGCACTCGATGCCGCCGCCGTTGTGCCTGCAGCCGAAGTTCTGCACACGCTGCTTGCGGCGAGCCCGACCCAGGAAACGCTGCGGGTAATATGCCGTGCGGTTCAGGAATACGCGGCCTCGACGACGGGCGCACTCCGCGGCATTCAAGACATCGTGATGTTTCTCGGGCGCTCGTTCAACCGGCTACAACTTGGTGACCAGCTGCATCTGCGTTCGCTGATCAGCGTGAACTATGACCTAAGCATCACGCTTCTCCACCGCCGCGAAGTCGACCCACGAGATCCTTCATGGTTGGCTCTGACCCCGGCCACCGCCGGTGCGATCGCCTTGCGCGACCGGGCCGGAGACCTCGTCCGCACTCCCGGTTGGCGGCGGCACCCCGGTCCTGCGATCCCCGCCGGTCCTACGTCCGCCGAGGCCTTCCCTCCGGACGAGCTCATAGAAGCTACCGATCCCGGCAAGGCGATCTTCGTCGTACGGGCGAAAGTGTCCGAAAGTGACCGCGGATGGCTCGCCCTTGTCGACCGGGTCGAGAATCGCGTCGAGGACGGCCGGGAGCTCGTCAACCAGTGCGCGGCTCTGCTCACCGTCGCGCTCGATCGGCGTGAGCAGGAGGCCCGGTTGCTGTGGGCGGCTCAGTCCGACCGACTGACCGGCCTGCCCAACCGCTCCTCATTCACCGCCGCACTTCCCGCTGCCGTCGGCCGCCCCGGCACCGTGCTGTTCATGGACCTGGACGGCTTCAAACAGGTAAACGACACCCTGGGACACCACTCCGGAGACGAACTGCTCATCCAGGTCGCCGATCGCATCCGCCATTGTCTGCGCGAGTCGGACCTGGCCGCCCGCTTCGGCGGTGACGAGTTCGTTGTCCTGCTCCGGGACACCACCCCCGGCGCTGCTCTGAACAACCTGATTGATCGTCTGCGCACGGCGATCAGCGCCCCTTACCAACTGGGCGATCGCACAGCACAAATCGGCGTCAGCATCGGTTACGCGGACTGCGCGACTGGCATGAGCGCCGACCAGCTCTTACGCGACTCGGACACCTCGATGTATCGAGCTAAAGCTGGGCGGACCGGCGCGGCGATCCCCGCGGACCGAGGTCTGCTCGTCCAGGACCGGTTGTAAGGACGATCCGGCGTCGGCGACTACTTACGTCTTGACCCGTGCCGCGGGGTCGTGGACGGTTGGATTCTACTTTTTATGAGCCGTTCGGACGGTCAGTGCTGGTGACGATATGGACGTCGTGGTGGGTAGCTGGGCGGTTGCTGCGGCGCCCAAGTCGTCGTCCGGGCCAGGGTCGTGTGGTTTTCGCTACGCTGGCCGGCGGGAGTGCTTGTCCTAGCGCGCACGTACCGAAACTCTCCGCAACCTTTTCGACAGCCAGCAGGTGGAGGTCAGAGTCGCTCAGGGCAAGAATGTCCCACAGGCGGCGAACATCCACCCATGCGACTCATAGCCTGCGAACGGCGACCTGACTAGTTCAGCAAGTCGCCGTTTACCGCAATGCCGTCGCAGCCTTGCCCCTTGCAGCAACGTCCAAGTATGCTTCGCTGTCTTCGTGTGTAAGCAGCAGATGATCTCGGAGGGTCGTGATTAGTCGGCTGATTCAGCGTTTGGCGTCAAAAGCTTCCACGATCGAGGTGGGAATGCGTCCTCGTTCTGAAACCTCGTAGCCGTTCTTCGCGGCCCACTCCCGGATAGCTCGGTTCCGGTCCCGGTCTGCTCGCGCCGGCGCCGACGGGCGAGACGCGATGCGCCCACTTCCACTGGTGCGACCCACTCGAGAGGCCACCGCCAGATAGGGGTCGAGGGCCTTGCGGAGCTTGCCAATGTTCTTCTCGGACAGATCGATGGTGTAGTTGACACCATCGAATCCGAACTCGAGCGTGCGGTCGGCGTCGCTACCGTCGAGGTCGTCGGTGAGTACCGTAATGACTTGCTTGGCCATGAGACTCTTCTCCAACAAACATCGTGCACCCGTAACGGTGCGTTCAATTCCTGAAACGATAGCCGATGCGCTGATCTAACAAGCCAGCGCATTTACTGACGCCCACCCGATCAAGATCACAGCATGCCGCCGCCGGGCGGCTCATCTAGACCCGGGCCGTTTCGGACCGGGCCGGCGGTGGTCAGTGTTCGGCGCCGTAGTTCAAGGTGTCCGGGTTGGCTCCCGTGCGTCCCTTGTCGCCGCGGTCGAGGGCGGTGATGCTACCCATCGCGCCGCCGTCGAGCTCGAAGTCAAAGATCGCGAAATTCTTACGGACCCGCTCGGCCATCTTCGATTTCGGGAAGATGATGTCGCCGCGCTGGATGTGCCAGCGCAGGACGACCTGCGCCAGGTTCTCCCTTGTCTGGCGGGCGATCTGTGTGATCACCGGTTTGGTGAATACCTCGCCTTGAGCGAGCAATATCTTCGCTTGGCGCCCCGGCGCAGTTTTCACGGCACCGGGGGACGCGGGCCGAGCCATCGCCCGTAATCAGGGACGTCAGCAAGGTCATTGAGGAGGAACGCAACGCGGCCGTCAATGACATAACACTGGGAAAGCTTCTTGGCTGGCCAACGACATCGATGTCCGATCAAAGCCGCGCGATCTTCAATGTCGCCCAGACGGCTCTGCCGTCACGGCTGGGTAAGCTGCCCCAGTGGGTGGCGAATTTTTCGACCAGACTTCGTTTGTGATCCTCGGTATCAGACAACGGGAATCGCGGCAAGACGGGACGTACCGGTGAACCATGGAGAACTGCGACGAGCAAGAATTGTGGGCGTCGGGTAATGCGCAAGGTCATTATAGTGCCGGCATTATCGACCGCGCCATTGACCAGCTCGTCGGTGACCAAGCACGCAGGAATGGCCAGGTGCAGTACACCCCACCGTAGACATGCCTCGATGGCTAAGGACCGGGCATGGCGAGCAGCACCATCGATCGGCAGCAACAGTTCGGTCAGTGTGGGCGAAGCCTCGGCGCCGAGGCGGGCGACCGCTTGGCCGGCAACGATCGACGGGTAGACCGGCACTCTCCCGTAGCGTCCGCTTTTCAGTGCCCTGGCGACGGAAGGCTGAGGCTTGCATAGCAGCAAAGGAATGGACGGCCACCTATTGGCTTGCGATATAAGAGCAGGGAATACATTGAGACTCAGCTGGTCACGTACAGTCATTGCAGACAGATCGAATAATAGAGCGGCCGGATCTTCACAAAGATACTTCAATATGCTGGTGCGCAGGCGAGCGGCTGCTGCCACATCCAGCGCCCCCCACACTCTCACGATTGCACAGCCGTTGCCGGCTTTGATGGTCCATCTCAAAGGTACGGGCATGGTCAACTCATCTCGTGACCCCGCCCGGGCGCTGATTCAATTCACGACGTCGCCGTCGCCGGTACCGACGATACTCGCCGCCGCCGGTTGGTCGTCGGTGCCGTGGTACCAGTCTGCGATGCACCTGGGATGGCGACAATGCCTTCGTTCTAGATGAAGATGTCGAACGGCAGTTGACGGCGTCGACGAGAACTCGGCGCGTGTGGGTGCCATCGAATCAGGTGATCTCTTGACGCACTAAGGTAGTCGGCGGGTCGGTCGGCACCGATCAGGACACAGGTAGTACGTCTGCAGCGGCAGCCAGCAGTCGTAGGCGAGTCAAGGTTGCGGCGCGGGCGCGGTCGAAGACGCCGGGATCGTGGCGTAGTTGGGCCTCGAGCGTTGCGCCGGCGATGAGGGCGGCAACCTCATAGAACAGTTGGGCGTCACCGGGGGCGCTGCTCAGGTGGCCGAGTCTCACCGCGGTGTGCAGTGACGCGGTGAACAGGTGCTCCCATTCCAAGCGTAGGCGCAGGAGTTCGTCACGGATGGGCCAGGCCGGGCATCGTATTCGACGAGAGCGGTCAGGGAGAAGGACCGGCCGCTGAGTTCGCCGGATCGCATGAACTCGATCCAGCTTTCGCAGAAATGCCATAGGCGAGGCAGCCCGTCGGCTCTATGTCATGGCCGGTGTGACCACCCGGTCGATGTAGAGCCTGGCTGCGACGCCGGTGACCGCCAGCTGAAGGTCAAGACGACTGGCGAAGTGTCCCTTGACGCCGCTCTTGCTGATGTCGAGGTCTGCTCCGAGCCGCGCAAGGGACAGACTGTCGAGGCCTTCCGCGGAGGCTACGTCGACCACTCTGGCGGAAATCAGTTGTCGGGTGCGCTGGCCGCGCAGGAGGCGCCCGTCGGAGATGCCGGCCGTCCCGGTTGATTGCGCCATCCGATGACGATAGCTGCAGCCGGCCGGGTCACGTGAACGCCGCCGAGCCGAACATGAAAGCCCGCATGGTCGTGCTTTCTCCGGGTAAGCGACCGGCCCACGCCGTTCCGAGTCAGGGAGTGCCATGCCTTTGTCGTACCCGACCCAGCCCGGCGACATCGATCACCTGATCGCCGACGATCACGCCATCGTCGAGCGGCAGTTCCAGCACCTGGAGGCTGGACGAGGAGACCGCCGGACCCTCGTGGACCAGATCGGCTTTGAGCTAGCCCTGCACGCGTTCGCCGAGGAGTTGTGCTGTATCCGGCATGGCTCGAACTGGGCATGGAAGAAGAGAACGAGGACGCCCGCGGGGAACATCAGCGAATGAAGGACCTGCTGATGACGCTGGACAAAAATGACCCCGGCGAGCCGGAGTTCGAACCGGCCCTCGCCGAGCTGATCCCGCTTGTCCGCCATCATGTGCACGACGAGGAGGATCAGGAGCTGCCGGAGTTCCGGTCCAAGGTGGGTGCGCAGCGGATGGCCGAACTCGGTAAGGAATTCCTGGCCGCCAAGCGTCAGGCGCCGACCGCCGCGCACCCGAGCGCGCCGGACGGTGGCGGCGTCGAGAAGCTCGTCGGTGCGCTGACCAAGCCGATTGACCAGTTCAAGGCCGTCGTCAGCGGAAAGAAGACACGGCTGGCCACCGACGGTTCAGGAACTCTTGGACCCGCAGGCACAGGCGATCGTCAACGCGCACAGCGAACTCGGGCCGCAGCCGTTCGAAGTCTTGGAGCCGGCACAAGCGCGGCGACAGCCAGGACCGGACGACGCGGTCAAGAGAGTCATGGCCGACCGTGGTCTGGACGGCCCGGAGCCAGTCGGATCGGTCGAGGACCTGACGATTCCCGATGCCGCCGATGGCGCCCAGACGCTGCGCGTCTACAAACCCGAAGGGGTACAGACCGGCGCACCGATAATCGTTTGGGTCCACGGTGGCGGGTGGGTACTGTTCGACATCAACACCTACGACGCCTCGTGCCGAGGTCTGTCCAACAAGACCGGTGCGATCGTCGTGTCGCCGGACTACCGGCGGGCACCGGAGGCAGTGTTTTCCCGCTTCCCATGACGACGTGCTGACCGCATACCGGTGGACGGTTGCCAACGCCGCACAGCTCGGCGGTGATCCGGCCCGTGTCGGCATCGGTGGCGAGTCGGTCGGCGGGAACATGGCGGCGGCCACCGTGCTGCAGCTCGCCGAGGCGGGTGAGCAGATTCCGCTCGCGCAGGTATGTGTTTACCCGGTGACCACTGCGGAGCAGTTCGGTGAGTCGATGGAGGATGCCGCCGACGCCCGGCCGCTCAACCGTGCGCTGCTGTCCTGGATGGCGATGCACGCCTTCGAGGGAAGGCCGGACGCGGCCGAGGACCCGCGGATCGCCCTGCTCGACTGGAGCGACGAGCAGCGCCGGCTGATGCCACCGACGCTGGTCATTACCGATGAGCAGGACGTGCTGCGCAGCCAGGGCCAGCAGTTCGCCGAAGACCTGCAGGCCGCCGGCGTCGCGACAACACACCGCTACTACGCCGGAGTGATGCACGAGTTCTTCGGTGCTTCCGCAGTGCTGGACAAGTCCGAGCAGGCGCAGCAGGAGGCCGCCCAACACTTTTTGACCGCCTTCGACAGTCAAGGGAGCCTGTCGCGATGAAGGGTCTTGTCTACCGGGGCACCAAGCAGGTCGCCATCGAAGAGGTGCCGGACGCCGGAGTAGAAGGACCGCTGGACGCGGTCATCCGGCTCACCACCACGAACATCTGCGGCTCCGACCTGCACATATGTACGCGGGTCGCACTGCTGTAGAGCAGGGCACGGTGCTGGGCCACGAAAACATGGGCATTGTCGAGGAGGTCGGCCCGGGCGCCACTCAGGTGAAACCCGGTGACCGGGTCTCGGTGCCGTTCAACATCGCCTGCGGAACCTGCCGTAACTGCCAGTCCGGGTGGTGGTCGTCCTGCACCCGCACCAACCCGACCGAGGGCATGGACGGCGCCGCCTACGGATACGCCAACATGGGGCCCCTACGCCGGCGGCCAGGCTCAGTACCTGCGGGTGCCGTACGCCGATGTCAATCTGCTGCACCTGCCACCCGGCACGGAGTTCGTGAATGACTTCACGATGCTGTCGGACATCTTCCCGACTGGATGGCACGGCGTCGAACTGTCGGGTTTCCAGCCCGGGGACCGCGTGGCCGTGTTCGGCGGCGGCCCGGTCGGTCTCATGGCTGCGCACAGCGCCCTGATCCGCGGGGCTACCGAGGTCTTCGTCGTCGACAAGGTCGCCGACCGACTCAAACTCGCCGAGAAGATCGGCGCCACCCCGATCGACTTCTCAGCCGGCGACCCGGACGAGCAAATCTTCCAACACACCAGCGGCCAAGGCTGCGACCGCGGCGTCGAGGCCGTCGGCTTCCAGGCCCACGACGCCGGCGGCGACGAACATCCCGGACTGACGCTGGACCACCTCGTCAACGTCGTACGCAGCACCGGCGGCATCGGTGTGGTCGGGGTGTACGTCCCCGAGGACCCAGGCCTCGACCAGCCGACAAGAGCGGACCGGGTGACCTGGCAGTACGGCACCTTCTTCAGCAAGGGCCAATCGATGGGTACCGGACAAGCTCCCGTCAAACGCTACAACCGGCAACTACGCGACCTCATCATCACCGGCAAGGCCCAGCCGTCATTCATCGTCTCGCACGAAATCGGACTGGACAAGGCGCCCGACGCGTACGACAAGTTCGACAAGCGCATAGACGGTTACACCAAAGTCTTACTCAAGCCGAACGCTTGATCGTTTTCCAGACGGACGGACGGACGGGCGCGTAGCCACAGCACCTGTCCGCCGCCGTCTGGGCGCCGCGGTCGCCGCATTCCTCGTTGGAGTCTTTCCGGGCAATATAGCCCAATACATCGAGCGCAATGACGATCCCAGCATGGACACCGACGGCAAACGAGCCTTGCGGCTGCTCGGCCAGCCAGCCCTCATCGCCTGCGCACTCGCTGCCATCCGCGACCAGTAGGCCTAGCCTGGCGAATAGAGCGCCGCCGCAACCTCGGAACGTGGTGTCCCCCAATTCGAAAGTTACGGTGTGCTTGCCTGAGCGATATCGCCGGAACGATGTTGCTGGATGCTCGGGCGGGGAAGCCGGCAGCGCAGTCGGGCAAAGAGCCGCCGACAGACCCACCGAGCCAACCCTGCCAGCGATCGCCCCGGCCAGTGCACATCTTCTTTCGAACCCCATACCGAACGATGAAAGTGCTCGCCATGCATGCAGCATGACCGAGCACGAGGCCGATGAACTGACCGCCAAGACGAGGTTCAAAATACAAAGAGCCGGGAACAGTTCTCCGACACCTTTGGCTGAGCCCGGAGATCCCTGCTCCACTATGTGCGCGACCTGTACCGAGCCGAACAGAGCCGGCGGTTGCCGCGCCAGGTCGGCACGCTACCGACGTCCTTTGAGCGACATCCCCACATTCTCGTCAGACTCTCTGGGCGATCCACACGTTCGGCGGAATCGCTGAGCTCGTTACGCCGATCTCCCCTCTGTCCGTCGTATTTGTCGACTGGCGGGAAATGACGGCCCCAGTTGACGGGCTGAGCGCTAACGGTTATTGCGTAGCCGGTCAAATTCCGACCGGATACGGGGATAGCAGTCGCAAGCAGCATCTTGCAAGGCCGCCCGGTCGGTGATGCTGATGTTGCCTCGCCGGTAACTGATCAGTCCGGCGGACTGAAGCATGCCGGCGGTCAGAGACACGGTTGCCCGTCGTACGCCGAGCATCTGCGCCAGGAACTCCTGGGTGAGCGCGAACTGCGGGCTGCCGACACGGTCGGCGGTCATCAGCAGCCATCGGGCGGCGCGTTCCTCGGTAGTATGCAGCTGGTTGCAGGCAACGTTCTGCGACAGTTGCACGATCGTGGCCTGCACGTAGCGGTGCAGCTGGGCGTGCAGGATTCCGTCGCCGAGAAGGAACTCGCGCAGCCGCGCGGCGGGCATCCGGATGATGAGTCCTTCGATCTGCGCGACAACGGTGTTGGGGCTGTCCGAGACGCCCAGGAACACCGGCAGGCCGGCCATGCCTTCCCGGCCGATGGTCGCTACCTCCACGGCCGTCTCTTGGTCGACCTGCGTGATCATGGAAAGGACCGCGGAGACGGGAAAGTCGACATGCTCGATCGCTTGCCCGGCTTCGTACATCGTTTCCTTGAGGTGCACGGTCACGAGCCGCAGGTGCGGTCGCATCCGTTGCCACTCGTCGGCAGGCAGCGCGGACAACAGGAAGTTGTGGATGCGGGCGTCGTCTAGGTCGGTCACGGTGAGTCCTCCTTCGAGGCCGGCGACTACCCTCTTGAAGTCTGGTTATGCCAGGCACCGTACATAAGCCTTATGCTGATGCTGTGTCAGGTCCCGTACATATCCGCGACAGCCGAACTGGCTTTGACGTGGTCGTTGTCGCCGCGTCATTCGGCGGGCCTGCCGCTCTGGCCGCTGTGCTCGGTGAACTGCCCGTGGACTTTCCGGCCGCCGTCTTGGTGGTTCAGCACCGCACCGCGAGGATCGACACCGTGTTCGTCGAACACCTGCGGAGGCGCACTGTTCTACCCGTGCGGCTGGCACGGGAAGGCCAGCAGGTGCTCGCAACCGGGGTTACCGTGCTTCCCGCCCGGCACACTGGCATCGTTGACGGCGACCGGCTGCGGCTCCAGCCGGCCGGCAGTGCCCGTAGCGCCGATCCGCTGATCGGCAGTGTCGCCGCGGCCTACGGCACTCGGGCGATTGCGGTCGTGCTGACCGGTCGCCTTGACGACGGCGCCGCCGGAATCCGCACCGTCAAACGGCACGGGGGCCGGACCGTGGTTGAAGACCCCGCTTCCGCCCGAGCCGCCGGGATGCCCGCCGCCGCGCTCGCCACCGGCTGCGTCGATCTGGTCCTTCCGTTGCACACCATTTCGCATGCGCTCGTCGCGCTCACCATGGCGCCCGGAGCGGCCGATCTCTTCCGCGTTCCGCCCGCCTCCTGGGCACAGTTCGTCGCCTGAGCACTCAATACTTGAGCCACACATGGATGCCCGTCTTTCGAGCGATGCTGATTCATTCCGGGGCCCATGTGGATCTGTGCGCACGAAAGGACCGTCAACGCCAACCGGTACTGTGTCGATAGCCGGTCGCACCTGGCGGGAACTTGAGGGTGGCCCCGCTACCTGGTAGGCGTACGGACGCGAATCGTCGACTTTGGCCGAGGCGCGCAACCGCCGTCGACGCGTCCGCGGGCCGGGTGTCGCGAAGCGGCGTCCATGCCTTTCCTGCGCTGCAAAGCCATGGTGCCGGTGCTGCACTATTTTCAGCTCGGCTGCAGCAGCTGAGTGAACTCGCCGGCTGGAAGCGGTTTGGCGTAGAGGAAGCCTTGGCCGGTGTGGCAGCCCAGGGCCCGGAGCTCAGCTGCTTGATTGCTGGTTTCGATGCCTTCGGCGACGGTGTTCAGGTGCAGAACTTGGGCCAGGCGGATGACGGCTTCGGTGACGGCGGTGCCTTCGGCGGTGCCGTTGAGCTCAGCGACAAAGCTCCGGTCGATCTTGAGGATGTCGACGGGAAGGCGGGTGAGGTACTGCAGGGACGAGTAGCCGGTGCCGAAGTCGTCGAGGGCGATGCGGATGCCGTGTTCTCGCAGGGCCCGTAGCGCGGCGATGCCGCCGGCTTCGTCGACCAAGACGGCCTCGGTGACCTCCAGGACGAGGTGGCGCGGGTCGACGCCGGCGCGGGCGATCACGGTGAGAATGTCGTGCACGATGCTCGGTTCTCGTAACTGCCGGGGTGACAGGTTGACGCTGATGTGCATTCGCGGCCCGGCCGGGTTCTGCTGATGGAAGGCGTCGAGTTGAGTCAGCGCCTGTTCCAAGACCCACATCCCGATCGAGTTGATGGTTCCGGTGCGTTCAGCGATCGGGATGAACTGCACCGGCGAGATCAGGCCGTGGACAGGGTGCTGCCAGCGCAGCAGCGCTTCGGCGGCAATGGGGCGTTCGGTGTTCAGGTCCACCAGAGGCTGGTAGAGCACATGAAGTTCACCGCGGGCCTGGGCGTGTTCGAGATCGTCGGCCAGTGCGGCGTCGGCGGCGCGCCGGTCGATCAGGGCAGGATGGTAGAGGGTGTGGCCATGGCTGCCGGCTCGTTTGCTGTGATACATGGCGATATCGGCCTGCCGCAGCAGCATTTTGCTGTCCTGGCCGGATTCGGCGAGAGCGACGCCGACGCTGGCGCGCACCGGAACCACGTCGTCGTCCAGGTCTGCCGGATGCTCGCTGAGCGCGGCCAGGATCCGGCCGGCCACCGCCGTCGCCTGCGTCGCAGACGAGATCCCGGCCAGAAGGACCACGAACTCGTCGCCGCCGATGCGGGCGATGGTGGTCTGCTTGCGGACGACCGCGTCCAGTTGCCGGGCGACGTGGATCAGGAAGGCATCGCCGGCGGCGTGACCGTAGGCGTCATTGACCAGCTTGAACCCGTCGAGGTCGATCAGCAGCACCGTCGCCGATTCGCCGCGGCGAGCCAGCCGGTCGAAAGCCCGGTCCAGGCCGACCCGGTTGGCCAGGCCGGTCAACGGATCGGCGATGACCTGATCATGGCTCTCGCGCAGCGAGATCGTCTGCCGCACCGCCGCCGCGCAGGTCATCACGATCAGCGCGCAGACCAGACCTCCCCAGGGCAGCAATTGCCCCTCGCGCAAAGTAACGATGAGCATGAGCAGACCGCCGGTCACCATCGCGACCATCGGCAAGTGAGTCGCCCAAGTCGGCGGGTCACTCAACCGGCGCTGGAACGGCCGTCCCCGGCGTGCGCCGGCAACGATCGGTGCTGCAGTGAGCAACAGACCGGCGGTGACGATGCTCAGCCCCGCGGCCGGGGATACCGCCGCCGCCGTTCCGCGAGCGTCGATGATCGACCAGGTGACATCGGCGGCGAATAACACAGCCAGCCCCATGCTGAACGCGGTGATCGGCGCGGCAAACCGGGTCACCGCGCCGCGCAGCACGACCGAGGCGACAGCGGCCAGCAGAAGCAGGTCCCCCAGTG
Source organism: Paractinoplanes pyxinae (assembly GCF_026626335.1). Taxonomy (GTDB): domain Bacteria; phylum Actinomycetota; class Actinomycetes; order Mycobacteriales; family Micromonosporaceae; genus Actinoplanes; species Actinoplanes pyxinae. The sequence goes on from NZ_JAPNTZ010000018.1 coordinate 212,388, forward strand.
GCCAGCCGACGCTGATCAGCCACAACCGTGAAGGGTCCTGCGCGACAAGGGTGGGCTCAAGGTCGAAATACCAAGTCACCATGAAACCGGCGCACAGCACGACGAGGATTTCTGCGATCAAAGCGATGCGGTGGCGGCCGGAGAACTGACGTAAGCCGCCAGCGACCATCCCGGCACTGATCAGTGCAAACATGACCAGCCGGGCGACCGCACCAACCCACCACCAGATCGTCGTCGCTCCGGAGTCGGCGGCGAACAAGGCGATCGTGGCCAGCACAGACGCTGCCCGGCCCGCCCCGATCAATCCCCACGGCAGCGGACCGGTCAGAGAGCTCTTGGCGGCTCGCCAGCTGGCCGCGGCGCCGACCGCGTCCAGCACAAGGATCGACACACCGACGATCCACGGCCTGGCTTCGCCGTCGAAGGCGCCGACCAGCTGACCAGCTAAAATCAGGACCGCCAGGACAGCCACAGTCGGTGAGAGCCGCCACGACCGCACAACCCAGGACAGCGCGACCGTGGACCGCGCATCCCTCATAGCCGTCCCACTTCCGCCGCGACAAGTCGGAGGTTCTAACCGACATTCTCCTACCGGCGGCCGACATCACGTCACGAACTCCGCAAAAATTGCTTTCGCTGACGGTCTAACAACCGCCTCACGCAGATCGTCGCCGAAGCCCTGGTTGGTGGATCAGGTGGGAGCAAAGGCATGGCCCAGATCCCGCCTGGCGGTTACGGGTGGCCACCACCAATCCTCGACACCGAACAGACAAGCACTACAACCAGATCGAACGGCCCTTCAACCGGCGGAACTCGGCGAACACACCACCGTCACCGCTGTCAGTATCGGTGTCACCGTCAGCCGCGCCGGCGACAACCCACAGGATCTGCTGCGCCGCGCCGACGTCGCCATGTACGCCGCGAAGACGGCCGGCGGCCATCGGTGGCACTGGTTCGACGCAGCCTTGGACGAGGCCGCCAACGAGACTGCACGGCTGTCGGCTGACCTGCGCCAAGCGTTACCCGATGAGCAGATCTTCGCGCTGTACCAGCCCATCGTCGAGTTGACCACCGGGGCTATCGTCGGTGGCGAGGTGCTCATGCGCTGGCAGCACCCGCAGCGCGGATTGATCTCCCCGGACGTGTTCATCCCGCTGGCCGAACGCAGCGGTTGCATCGTCGAACTCGGCTACTGGGTGCTCGAACACACCTGTCGGCAGGCCGCCGCCTGGCGGGATCGTTACGGCGACAACGCCCCTGCCAAGATCAGCGTCAACGTGTCCGCTCGGCAACTCGCCAAATCCGACTTCGTCGACCAAATGGAGGTGATCCTGCGGCGAACCGGCATGGACGTCAGCCGGCTCGTCCTGGAAGTTACCGAAACCGCGGTCTTCTCCTCCACCGTCGCCGCACGCCGACTCGAACAGCTCAAAACTGTCGGTGTACGCATCGCTTTGGACGACTTCGGCACCGGCCAATCCACGCTGAGCCTGCTGCTGGACTGCCCGGTCGACATCCTCAAGGTCGACAAGTCCTTCGTCAGCGGCACTGCCGCCGACCAGGCCGGCGCCATCATCGTTAAGAACCTCATCGGCTTCACCACCGACTTCGCCATCGACGCCGTCGCCGAAGGGGTCGAAACCATCGCACAGGCCGACCGGCTCCGCCGGCTCGGCTACCAGTACGCGCAGGGCTACCTGTACGCCCGGCCGATGCCCGCCGCCGACTTCGAACACCAGTTCACCTCGTCAGCTGTCGCCGCCCTGACGAGGTAACCAGTCACGCGCCGGTTCAGTCGAACGGCGCCCCGGAGAGGGCAGCCACATCGCGGTAGCAGCGGCCGATCTGATTCCTACGATCCCGCCCCATCCACCTGACTGGCGCCTTCTGCACAGGGACTCCATCAGCGCGAGTTTGGACTGCAGCTGTAGTAGCCGATCCATGCCGTCCTGCTCGCCGGTAATGAACCGGGCCTCAACGATGCCGCCGGTGCAGAGCAGCACCCGATCAGCGGGCTCCCGCGCCTCCCCCGATCGCTGCTGACATCATCTTGTGGCCCCGGTGGAGCGAGGGTGCCGTCGACAGGACAGCACGTCGACGATCCCGCCCGTCACGAATAATGATGCCGCCTAGATACCCGGCGCAGATGACCTGCGGGTAGCACGGTGCGCCGGTCAAGCTCGGCCAGTACGGCGGTGACCACGCCGGCGCGGGCGGCGATCGCTCGCGCAGGCCGAGGAGCCGGTAGGTGGCAAGCAGCTGCAGGCCGGCGAGGCGGGCTGCGATACCGGCTGCACAAGAACAGCTTGCGGCGATGTTTATCAGGCCCGAGTCGGCTAATACGGCCGTCCGCGTGACGGCCGGTCAAGTCCTTCGCGGCGTTGGAGCGAGGGGGCTCGAGCGCCGCTGCTAACCGCAGACGGGACCGGCCGGACGCCTTGCGGGAGAGCATCCGCCAGCGTGGTCGGGTGCTCTCCCAACTGTCTGAAGCGGAGCGTCGGGCTCGACGACGGGATCAAAAGAGATCGCTTCCGACGAATCTCTGTCGCACTGCAGGGTATGCGCGGCAGGTCGAGAACCTTTCTCGCTAAGGAGGAGTCGATGACCAGCGCACCAAAGGTCCCGACTCTCGGGGCCGCCGAGGACGGCGATGCCACGGCACGGTCGTCGAGGGGGAGAATGGTCAAGTCACGGTTGATCAGCTTCAAGCCCGCGTCCTTGGCATATGGCGGCTCTCGCCCACCATCACGTATTGGCGGTGTACAGCCGGGACATGCTCGCCGCCACGGTGATCCCGTACTTCGACGCCGCGTGACTCGGGCACCTATGCCGGACGACAGGAGAAGTTGTGGCATCGCTAACAGAGCAGACACTATTGTCCGGTCTGCTACAGGACCGATTGCTTAGCATTGGCCGCAACACCGAACGGGAGCTTCCGGATCGCAACTGATCTCATCATTGTTGCTCAACTGGCCGAGAAGCTGATCACAGCAGTCGACTGGGTATCAGTCACCAGCAGGTTGGGGAACAGATACGTTACCGCCGCGGTAGGTAGCGACCTGGCGGCGGCCGTCGACCAAGCACAGTATGACGACGGAGCCGGCCCGTGCCTCGAAGCTCTTGAGGCGGATTATCCAGCTTTCGTGCCGGACATCGCCGCCACCGTCACGTGGCCGCGTTTCCGCGATACCGCAGCAAGCTTGGGCCTGAAGACGTCCCTATCGGTTCCACTCTTCGCCGGTTCCGGTGTGACATTTGCGTCACTTAATCTCTACAGCCGCCGAGCCGGTACCCTGTCGACGCTGACAAATGCGGTGTGGGCCGCTTACGATCCGGACCCCTTCGACTGCTGGAACCACGATGCGCTGGACCCCGGCGGCCGGGAATTGACCGCGGGCCTCATCAGCGCCGTAGCCCTCCGCGCCATGATCCGGCGAGCCGCCGCCATCTTGTCCGCAGGCAGAATGGACACACATCGCGGCTACCTAATCTTGTGCGAACAAGCCGCCGCGGCCGGCACTTCCCTGACCGACACCGCCGCACTAGTAATCGAACAGAACCAGCCCCACCTAGATGCGTGACGTCGATTCCGGGTCCAACTGCGACGATCGAAGTAAGGTGGCGATGCTCTGGCGGCTCTGGTGCCGCGTGAGGTCAAGTAGCCGTAAGCCGCTGGCGGCCAGTGCGCACAGCGATGTACGGGCTTGAGCAGGACGTCAATGCTTCCGCCCGTCGCCGGAGTGTGCGGCCGACGGGGCTCGGCTAGCGACGAAAGCTTGCAGCCGTGCTGATCGACGTCGTACGTCCACGCTTGATCGAGCTGATCTAGAGCAATCGCTCAATCTCAACCACAGCGCAGGTCAGCCAACCAGCGCAGGTGGCATCAAGTTTGGCGGGCACCGGCTCACGTTCCGGGAATCAGTGCACAGGGCTATTAGCGAACCCTCGGGGTACGCAGGTCGGGTGACAGCACATCGAAGCTCACCATCCCAATCAACCGTCTTAGCGATCATGGTCACGGATCAGATGAAGGGCATCGGCAACATAGTCGATAACAGTAGCCACAAGAAGACTGGCGCTGTCGAAGCGCGGAACAGACCAGTCCTACGCTGGAGCCTTGCTGCTGTCATCTCTCATCCGAGCTCATGCTTGCCCGACCAGCTCCGCACACCCGCCAGACAAGCGTCGGTGTCGTGTCACCACTGACGTGGCAGGCCGACACGGGCCCGACAACTGTGCACGTCGCGATCCATGGCCGACCCGACGATGACTCAGTCACCGCGCTGCGTGCCGCGCTTACGCACCACTGCAGACGGCAACCCAGTCAAGTGGTGCTGGACCTGTCCGATCTCGAGGCAGAAAACCAGGCCCTGGTCAAAGCATCAAGCCTGCCCGA
>NZ_JAPNTZ010000019.1 GCF_026626335.1 Paractinoplanes pyxinae
CGCCAAGGCGGTGGACGCCGGTGTCCGCAATTTTGATGTCGCCATTACCGCGTTGCGGCACATCGCTGAATTGGTAGCGGCCGCTGACCATGCGACACGCGAGATCGAGCTGTCGACGCAGCAGCAGAGCACCGCGGTCGAGCAGGTCAACATCGCGGCCTCGGATACGGCCAGGGTCACCCGTGAGACGGAGTCCAGCGTTGTCCAGACGAGGCAATCGGCGAATCACCTGTCAGCGTTGTCGGACGATCTTCAGGAGCTGATCGGCTCCGGCAAACGGTGAGTGGGCTTGTTAAGCCGGCGCCGATGGCGTGGTGGTGGGGCGCAGAAGCTGCATCAGTACCTCGGCCAGCGTCTTGGCGGAGGCTTGCGGCGATGCGGAAGGAAGGACGATGTGGCTGACGGTCAGCCGCACGATCGACTCGGCTGCCAGCGCGGCAGAGACGTCGTTCAGCTCAGGCGCGACGGCCGCGATCCAATCGCTGACAACCTGCCCAGCCATGTCCAGGACGGCTGAGCGAGTCGTCAGGAAGGGCAGAAGTTCATCGGCTTCTTTGCCGGGGCTGCTGAGAATACTTCGTACCAGCGGGTTGGCGGAGGCGTCGGTCAGTACAGCCGTGATAGTGGCTTGGGCTGCTGCTCGAAGGTCGGCCCCATGAGCGTAGAGCTCTTTGCGGACGACATCGACGAAGCGCTCAATTTCCGAGATGGCGATCGACTCGGCGAGGCCGGCGCGGTTGCCGAATTCGTTGTAGACGGTCTGCCGGCTGACGCCGACAGCGTCTGCCACATCAACCACCCGGACTGCGCCCCACCCTTGAGTAACGGCCAGTTCGCGGGCGGCCGCGATTAAAGACGCACGCAGCCGACCATGGTTGGCCTCACGATAGTCCAGCGGGGTGTTTCCCATGATTTTCAGAGCTTAGCGGCACTGTGGTGGACGGCCGGCGCGCATTACCTTGGGCGGCATCTGGGGCGACGCGCCGACCGCCTGCCCGATCGCGACGATCGGGCAGCTCCTCGCCAGATCGGGGGCGGTGATCCGTCGAGCAGGTCCGCGCTCGATGCGTCAGCCGGTGCCACGGGAGCTTTACACCGAGCGCTTACCCGTCAAGCATGTTTACACATCTCCGCTCTATGTCAAGCTGCTCACCTAGTGCTCTGCTGCTGCCCACGGGCCAGCGGTTGCCCATCGAACCTGTTCGCGTAAGGCTTGGCGGCGTACATATGCAGGTCTGCCTCCCTCATCAGCATGTCCAGCCCGGCGTCCGGGCTGACAGTCCCGACCGCGTGACCGATGGTCGCACCAACCACCGCTACGTCGTCGCCGATGGTGATCGGCCTGCCAATCACCTCCTGAATGCGAGACATCGCAGAGGGAGCGGCGTCGGCGTCGGCGCCCGGCAGGAGAACCAAGAATTCGTCGCCTCCCAGCCGCATTGCCATGTCACCGTCGCGCATGCAGGCGTGCAGTCGCCGGCCTACTTCCTGCAGCACAGTGTCACCGGCGGCGTGTCCCAGCGTGTCGTTGACGTTCTTGAAGCCGTTGAGGTCGATCAGCAGGACCGCGAGGGCCTGGCCCACGTGCCGCTGGGCGAACTCGGCCAGCTGGGCACGGTTGGGCAGGCCGGTGAGACTGTCGTGTGTGAGCTGCTCGTACAACAGTCGCCGCGTCATGTGCAGCTCTGTCAGCTGACGAGCGAACGCACTGGACTGGGTACCGGTCACCAGCGCGACCATCAGGTGGACACTGAGCGCGAAGACCGTGTCAGCCGGCGTTGCCGCCGGGTCCGTCGCCAGAAGTATCCAGGCATAACCAGCTGAATTGATGACCCAGACGGCGAGCGCGCCGGCCAGACCGTGCCGAATGGCCGCAACAACCAGGGGAACGACAAGTGCGGGCCATGAACCCTGGTCTCCGTGCACAACGAGCAGCCCGACGACCGTCATGACCACCGCCGAGTCGAGCACTACCTGCGCGGCGCTCCACCACGGGTACCAGCGGCTCGACGGGCGCGACCAGTTGATCGCAGAAAGCGCACAAGCAACTATCATCACCGGGATAGCGGCAGCACATACCGGCCTGAGATGGGCGGGAAGAACCTCAGCGGCCGGAAAGGCCCACCCCAGCAGGTAACACGCGGTGCCGACAACACCGAGCCCACGCGCCAGGAGAGCACACAGCTCGATCGCCCGGCGCCGACGTCGCAGCGATGCATCTCCGAGCCCGACCCCCAGTACCGCCACGGTGTCCCGACGACGCATCGATCTGCTCACTCCTGCCACATCAGCGCACTAACGACCTGCCATGTTGCGCTTACCGACACGCCATTGATCGGTGTACCGTGCAGCCCCGTTCGCTGGTGCCGGCGCTGCCAGCACCGCCAAGTCGGGCATCCCGTCCCGCCGAACCCTGTCTCCACCCGGCGAGCGGTATGCCTTCTAAGTGGCGCTGCTGCCACATACTTTCTTCTCTTCGGGCGGTTGGCCGGCCTGCTGAACGTCAGGATATGTACAGGCGCGCGCCGGCGTGGTCAGCCCGCGCATCTTTGTGCAGCTCGCTGTACCGTTACGAAGCGAACTGCTTTCCTTCGGGCGTGCCGTTACGACTCAATACAGCTGTCGGTGCGAGGAGGAAATGATATGCCGGACGGGAATGCTCGCGCCGTCGACATCAGTTTCCTCGAATCGATCCTGTTGCACCTTCCGGTGGCGGTCAGTGTCTTCGATCGCGACCTACGCTACGTACTGGCCAACAGCCGGGCAGCGCTACTCGACGGGGTCGCCGTCGCTGCTCATCTGGGGCGGCACTTGGTGGATGTGCTACCCGACCTGCCCGCGTCACTGCCAGTTGCCCATCGCGAGGTGATCGCTACCTGCGTCCCGCTTCTCGACCTCGATGTCGTTACGGCGACACCTGGGCGAGCGCACCCACGCCGTTTCCTGGGTAACTACTATCCGGTCTTCGACGGCGCCGCGGCGTTGCCGACCGGCATCGTCACGATGTTTGATGAGGTCACTGATCCGGCAAGCCCTGCAGGTCTGGAGGAGCTGACCGCGGAACGTGCGGCCCCGTCTGCAGCTGCTCGAAATTTTGAGTCCGGTTTAAGGCTGCGGGACGTCGCCACATCAGCAGTGCACGGGTATCGGGGCGGGTCTCCTCCGCGTCAGACGCGCTGAGGGCCGCGGTTGTGCTCTCCGGGCGACCCTCAGCGCGGGCCTGAACAAGATCATAATCTAAGTTGTCTGTACGAGCGACGACTTCGCAAAAAAGCAGCAGGCTGATCTACTTCTCCTGATTGCGAATGTTGCATCGATCAGCAGCTCGCTTCTTCGTCGCTGTCGCCTTTGAGTTCGCCGTAGCCGATCGATCGATGCAGAAAGCATGTCCTGGGACCGTTCGCTAGCAATGGGTACGGACAGTACACCAATTCCGACGGCGTCAGGGCCGCCGCCGAGTGCGGTCCGTTGATCGACAACGATGAGCTCCCCGGCTGGTCGCACGCCGCCGTCTCGCCGCGCGACACGGCCGAGGGCCGGGTGCGGGGCAATCACCTGCACCACAACCGCCAGACCGGTCTCGACTACGGCATTGAGCTCGAGCGTGACACAAGCGCGGTCATCGAGGACAACCGATTCGAGCACGCCATCGCCGCCACGGGCATCAGGACCCAGCAGTACGACGCTCGCCTCAACACCGTGAGCAGCAACCCCGCCCGGCATAGCTTCGACATGCACGGTGAGCACGAGGCACTGGCGAACAATCAGCCGTACGCCGGCGCCGTTATCCACATCGACCACAACGCTTCCGGCGACACCACACAGAAAGCTGTCGTCATCCGTGGCCAGCCGGCCACGGTCGCGACGGTGACCGGCAAACTGCTTCGCCCGCGCCACCCCGGCTCTCTCGGTCGAGCAAAATCAGCCCTATCCGGACGCACCGCTGGGCAACTGGTCGTTTCGGCGAACACCTACAGCACCGCACCGGCCAACTGCTCCCCTGGCAGCCGTCACGTCAGCTGGTAATGTCGTCCGACGGCACCACAGCATGGACGGCGTTGGCGTCGTACACGTTCGACGTCTCCGAGGTCGGCTTCGGCGACCTCAACTGCGACGATCGCACCGACGTTTCTTGAACCACCGGGCATCGGTGGTACTCCTCACCCGGAGGCACGGGACCGCTCGTGCCCGGCGCACAATCCGGTGAACAGCTGGCGCAGCTGCGATTCAGTGACTTCGACGGCGACGGGCGGACCGACGTCTTCAGTTCCCCCAACGGCCGCTGGCGATACTCATCCGCCGGCGCGGCCGGCTGGGCGGACCTCGCCTCAGCTTCAGAGCAACTGACTGCCCTGCATTTCGGCGATTTCGACGGCCGGACCGATGTCTTCAGTGTCGCCGAACACCAGTGGCCTTACTCGTCCGGCAGACGGACCGCGTGGCAGAACTTGGCCAGCTCCGGTTGCCCCCGTCCGGTCTGTATGTGGCCGGCGACTTCACCGGTGACGGCAGGTCCAACGTATTAGACAGCCGATGCGGGACGTGGCGCCGACGATTCAGCCTACCTAGGACGACGCAGCGCGTCCTTGTCTTCGGGAAGCCGTTGTCCGTCGCAGGTGACCGCCTCTGGTGTCGGCGGCCCCGCCTGCCCCAGAGTGGAAGCACGAAGCCCACTAGCCGAGGAGCGCCCATGCCTTTGATCGTCCCTGGTCCGCGAACGGCCGCGGTCACCGGCCGCCCGGCGACGCGAGTCGCCCGGTGATCGCCCGGATCTGGCGCGGCGTGGTGCGCGCCGACACGCTCGCCGCGTACGCGCAGTATGTCGACGAGACCGGCGTCTCCCAGTACCGGCGCACCCGGGGCAACCGCAGCGCTGCACATCCTCACCCGTGAGCTGGACGACGGCACGGCCGAGATCTTGGCGTTGAGCACCTGGGACGGCTGGGCTGAGCTGCGCCGCTTCACCGGCGACGACGTGGACGCCATGGTGCTCTACCCGCAGGACGAGAAGTATCTGGTCGGCGAGCCGCAGCTGAACCACTACGACGTCACGCCGGGCCCCGGCTCGGTGCGTGCGGCGGCGGCGGCGGCGGCGGCATTCTCGGCCCATCGGTTCGCCGACGCGTACCCGGCGCTGGCTACAGACGTCACCTGGGTGGTCCAGGGTTCCGAGACCCGGCACGGCCGCGACGCGGTGCGGGCCTTGTGTGAGCAGACGCTGGCCGACCTCGCCGGCACCCGCACCGAGTTCCTGAGATTCGTCACGATCGCCGACGGCGACCGCGTCGCCGTGGACACCCTGGTCCGCTACACCGACCCCGACGGCGGCGTGACGGACGTGGCGTCGTGCGATGTGTACGAGTTCCGCGACGGCGCCCTGGCCACCATCACCTCCTATTTCGCCGAGCGCCCGCCGGCCTGATCTCTGCGCGCTCGTAGGGCAAACTGGACCGCGACACTTTCGCCGTCTTTCCGGACGTGGGCGTTCATGGTCGAGCCCCTCATCACCTCCGTGTCGCCTGCCGACGTCACCGCCACCGTCGCCGCCGTGGACATGGCGCTGCGCCGGCGCGCCATCACGGTGTTCGCCACCATCGATCACGCGGCCGGCGCCCGCGCGGCCGGACTGGCCCTGGCCGACGAGGTGGTGATCGTCTTCGGCAATGCGGCGGTAGGCACCCCTCTGATGCGCCGGGACCCCCGTATCGGCATCGAGCTGCCCCTGCGGCTGCTGGTCTGGGACGACGCCGGCGCCACCCGGATCGGCTACCTCGACCCGGTCCGGATGGCCGGTCCGTACGCGACCGACGGCGTGACCGAGACGCTGGAGCGCATGCGAGGCATCCTCGCCGCCGTGGTGACGGAGGCCGTTGCCGCTCTGACCGCCACGCCCTGAATCTTGGCCTCAGTTCCGGCGGCCGGGAACCGATAGCAGTGACGTGGCGACCTACGCTGTCCGCAAGGTGTGGATCGGTTACAGCGCTATCGGCATCGTGCTGACGGTTGTGCGGACCATCGTCCCCGAAGGGTCGCTCGGCGCGGGGTTGGTGACCTACTGCTATCCGGTGCTGACCGTCGCCGCCATCGGGCTCGGTGTCCGGTTCCACCGACCCGCGTGGACGCTGCCGTGGATCCTGCTGCTGGTCATGAGCGTCGCCGGCGGCGCCGGCAACATGGTCATGTGCGCTGTTTGCTCTCGCCTGCTCCAGGGCCACAGCTGAGATGTCCACCCCGACCAAGCGTGCACCAGTACGTTGAGCGACACCGATGCCGTACCCGCCACGCCCACAGGCGACGTCGAACAGCAGGCCGTCCGGTGCCAGACGCAGCCCTTCAGCCACTTCGGCCAGGCCTTGCCAGACCAGGGCGCCGGCATCTCCCAGCTCGGCCGGTATCCCATGGCGCGGGCCATGATCGCGTCACGAGTAGGCGAGGCAATCACGTCCGCGTACCACTGGTCGAAATACTCGCTGTCGAGCTCTACCGGCGCAGCTGGCTTCTCTGCTGGCATGGCGACACCGTATAGGTTGGATTCATGACTCCCCTCGGCGTGTTTCTGCGGGCTCGCCGTGAGCTGACCAGCCCCGAGGCGGCCGGGGTGAAGTCGGCGGGGCGGCGGCGGACGCCGGGGCTGCGTCGTGAGGAGGTCGCGCGGCTGGCCGGGGTCAGCACCGACTACTACACGCGGCTCGAGCAGGGGCGGGAAAGGCATCCCTCCCGCCAGGTCTTGGACGCGATTGCTCGTACGTTGGGACTAGATCCGGAGGAGGCGGCGCACCTGCATCGGTTGGCTCGCGACGATCGTGAGAGTGCCCGGCGGGCGATCCGCGAGACGGTGCGGCCGAGCCTGCTGCGGCTGATGGACGGCTGGCCGCACACTCCTGCCCTGATAGTCGACCGCCGCATGGACATGCTGGCCGGCAACCGGCCGGGGCGCGCCCTGTTCGCGCCCGTGTTCGAGCTGGACGAGCCCAATCTGGTGACGTTCGTGTTCCTCGAGCCGGACGCCCGTTCCTTCTATCCGGATTGGGACGAGGTCGCCCGCTCCAGTCTGGGGGCGTTGCGCGCGGCGGCGGGCGAGCTGCCCGGCGACGAGCGGCTGGAAGAGCTGATCGGCGAGCTCTCCGCCAGCGCGGAGTTCGGGCGTCTGTGGGGCCGTCACGACGTACGCGGGAAATCTCACGAGGCGAAGCGGCTGCACCACCCCGAGGCCGGCGAGCTGGCCCTCACCTACGACTCGTTCACCGTCGACGGCGCGGCGGGCCAGCAGCTCATCGTCTATCAGGCCGAGCCGGCCAGCGCCTCGGCCGAAGCGCTGGCCCGCCTGGGATCCGCTCAGGGCCGCAAAGCCAGCTTGCCGACGGAGGCGCGCGATTCCATCTCGGCCAGCACCTTGGGACCGTCGGCCAGCGAGTGAACGGCCGGCCGAGCCGGGGACAATACGCCGGCCGCGATGAGCCCAAACATCTCGCCCATGAGCTCGCCGAAGAGGTGCGGCGCGGCCTGGATCAGGACGCCGATGTTAAGGCCGATGACGTGGATCTGGTGCTGGTACACGAGTTCCTGGTTGGTGATCGCGGCCTCGCCGCCGGCCAGGCCGTAGACGACGACGCGGCCGGTGACCCGCTTGGCCGCGGCCAGACTCCCCGCCAGACCGGCGCCGCCGGCCGACTCCAGCACCAGGTCGGCGCCGGCGCCGCCGGTCAGCAGCAGCACTTCGGCAGCCAGACCGGGCGCCTGAGAGTCGAGGACGTGGTCCGCGCCCGCGTCCCGCACCACGTCGTGCTTCTCGGGCGACGCGGCAGCGATCATCGTGGCGCCGTAGTGCTTGGCCATCCGTACCGCCGGCTGGCCGGTCCCGCCCGCGGCCGCCTGGATCAGCACCGTCTGCCCGGCGCGGATCTCGCCCAGCGGTCTGAGCGCGGCCAGCGCGGTCGGCCAGTTCACGACCAGGCCCAGCGCCTGCTCGTCGGTCCAGCCGGGCGGCACGGGAACGGCGGCCGCCGCGGGCAGCAGCATGTAATCGGCGAACGCTCCCCCGGCGACCCGGGCGCCGATGACATGAGCGCCGGGACGCGGTTCGCTGACTCCGGCGCCGACGGCGACGACCTCGCCGGCGCCCTCGATGCCGGCCACGTACGGCGGTTGCGGGCCGCCGGCGAACAGGCCGCGCGACTGGGAGATGTCGACGAAGTTGACCCCGGCCGCGACGACCCGGGTCAGCACCTCCCCCCGGCCCGGGCTCGGCTCGGGGGCGTCGTTGACCAGGCGCAGGTCGCGCGGTCCGTTCAGGGATGTCTGTCGCAGGGCACGCATCGGCGCTCGCTTCCTCGGCTGGATGGTCGCGGGTCGACCACCTACAACCGGGCAGACCCTCCGATGCCGGCAAAGGGAGCGGTCAGCAGCGACGGATCTCCGAACGAGGTGATCCGGCTGATGCCGGCCTCGGTGACGGTCAGGACGCAAACGCCGTACGGCTGATAGGTCCCCTGCTCGTCCCGGAGGTACACCGCCGCCGCGGGCTGCCCGTTCGCGCTGGTGGCCGACAGGCGCCAGTCCCCCGGCGAACCCAGAAGATGATCGCGCAGGAACGGTACGCAGACCTCGCGGCCGCGGAACCAGGTGCGCAGCGGCGTCGCCTCCAACGTGACGTCGGTCAGCAGCAGGCGTTCCAGCGCAGCCGCGTCAGCGTTCTCGAACGCCGCGATGTACTGGTCGAGCAGCGCCCGGGCCTGCGGCGCGCTCGGTTCGGTGATCTCGCCGTCGGCCAGGGCCAGCTCGTCGAACCGGGCCCGGGCCCGCCGCAGCGCGCTCTTGACCGACGCCGTCGTCGTGCCGAGCATGTCCGCGACCTCGGCGGCCGGGAAGGCCAGCACCTCCCGCAGCAGCAACACCGCTCGCTGCCGCGGCGGGAGGTATTGCAAGCTGGCCACGAGAGCCAGTCGCACGCCCTCCCGCGCGGCCACGACGGCCGCGGGATCGGCCGGCACCAACGCGTCCGGCACGGGTTGCAGCCAGCGCACCTCGGGGCCGGCCGGTCTCAGCGGCGCGCCGGGATCCGGCTCGGGATCGCCGAGATCGGACGGCAGGACGCGACGGCTCCGCTTGCCGAGCTCGGTCAGGCACCGGTTGGTGGCGATCCGGTACAGCCACGTGCGCACCGACGAACGGCCTTCGAATCCGTCGTACGACTGCCAAGCCCGCAGATAGGTCTCTTGCACCACGTCCTCGGCGTCGTGGACCGAGCCGAGCATGCGATAGCAGTGCGCCAGCAGCTCACGCCGGAACGGCTCGGTGGCCGCCCCGAATCCCCCGTCGTCGGACACCCGTCCAGAGTGCCATCAATGCCAATTACTGATCTGTACGTCGTCAGGGGCGGGCGCGCCGCGGCCGGTCTCCACGAGTGACTTGAGGCTGAGCAGGTAGGAAGCCCACTTCGTGGAGCAGTGGTTCATGAATTCGACGGGCTCCTTCCAGCCCTGGTGCTCGAACAGGACGATCGTGTAGTCGCCGTCCTGGCGCAGCCTGAAGTCGATGGTGGTGCCGATCCACTCCTCGGGGCCCTCGGCCACGCGCCAGCGCACGTGTTCGCCCGGGCGCGTCTCCAGGACTTCCATGTCGAAGCCGCCGACGGGTGGGAAACGGAATTGGAGTACCCCGTCGGCCTCCTTCGTGTCTTTCGTCCACCAGGCAGCCAGGCCGTCCACAGTGGTCAAAGCGTCGTAGACCTGCTGCGGGGTCGCGTCCTTGACGCCGATGCGGTGCAGGATGTCAGGCATTGTTGTTCCTTTCGGTCTGGATGGTTTCGGCGATGCGCTTGATGCGGCGCAGGCGGGCGTCCCACTCGGCGCCGACCGCGGCCAGCTGGGTCACGGCGCGTTCGAGCTGGGTGTCGTCGACCTGGTAGCGCTTCTCGCGGCCGGTGGGGGCGGCGCGGATCAGGCCGACGCGGTCGAGCACGGTCAGGTGCTTGGCGATCGCCTGACGGGTCACGGGCAGGTGCCGGCTCAGCGTGGTGGCGGTGCCGGGGCCGCCGGACAGCAGCAGGTCGAGCATCCGGCGGCGGGTCGGGTCGCCGATGGCCGACCACAGGTCGTCGTCGACGGCGGTGGTCACGGCCGGACCCGCAGGGTGGCGACGTAGGGTGCGATGCGCGGCAGGAAGTAGTTCCAGCCGTTGACGTGGTCGCGGCGCGTCTCCTCCTCGCGGAATCCGGTCTCGGTGAGCTTGAGGACGGTGCCGGCGCCGGACGGGGTCAGCTCGAAGGTGACGAACAGCGAGTTGCCGGGGGTGGCGGCCTCGCCGGCGGGGTGCGTCCAGCGGAACGAGAACGTGCGTGGGGGCTGCGCCTCGACGACGGTGAAGGCCTCCACCTTCGTACCGCCGAAGGAAATTTCGCCGGTCGACCCGGGGACCGGTTCGTAGTGCGCCTCGTCGGGCCACCACCGGCTCACGTGCTTGGGGTCGCTGACGACCTCGAACACCACCTCGGGCGAGGCCTCGATGTACAGCTCACGCTCTATCGACCCGATCTCCATGCCCGCTCCTCCAAGTGCAACCTTTGGTTGCGTACGACACTAGCGGCCGCCGCGGATGCGCGCAACCAAAGGTTGCTTGACTGTGTTCCGGGAACACGGGTTGCACTGGGGGAAAGACGCGACAGGAGAACGACATGAGCGTGGAATTCCTGCACCCCGAAGGCATGCTGAAGCAGACCGACTACTCGCCGGTCGCCGTGGGAACCGGGACTCGGCTGATCCTGCTGGCCGGGCAGGCCGGCGTCACCCCCGACTTCCAGCCCGCCGCGCCCGATCTGGCCGGCCAGGTCGAGGCCGCGCTGCGCAACATCGTCGTCGGGGTGCGCGGCGCGGGCGGAAACGCCGGCGATCTGGCCCGGCTGACCTTCTACATCGTGGACTGGTCGGTCGAGATGTGGGACGACGTGCTGACCGGCATCGCCCGCGTTCAGCAGGAGGAGGGGCTGCCCAAGCCGGCCCCACCCATCACGATCATCGGCGTCCAGGCCCTGTTCACTCCGGACTTCGTGGTGGAGATCGAGGCTACCGCCGTCCTCAACTGAGTCCACACGGATGGAAGCGTCAGGCCGGGAGCCCGGGATCGTCGAGGACCGCGGGCAACGCCACGGTCAGCATCTTGGCCCGCACCGACCGCAGGAGCCGGCCCATGAAGAAGCCGCCGACGCCGGTGAATCCGGTGTGCTCCCAGGTGAAGCGGGTGCCGCCGGCAATGGTCCGGAGGCGGTAGGCGACGAAGCTCGGCGCGGCTCCCTCGTCGCCGACCCAGGAGTAGCGCAGCAGCGCCGGCGCGTCGACCTCGAGGACCTCGCAGTCGACGATTCCGCGCCAGCCCGCGACCGGCTTGGCGATGAAACGGAACTTCGTGCCCACGACCGGCGCGAAGCCCTCGGGGCGGCCGCCCTGGCCGGTCGTGGTCCAGCGCGGGACCAGCTCGGGGTCGGTCAGCACGCGCCAGACGCGCTCGATGGGATGCGGGTAGTCGCGGGTGATCCGGAACTCGCTCATCGCTGTCTCCTATTTACTGTCACTGTAAAAATACTGTAGCAGTAAGGTTGACCCGTGAGCCTGCGCGAGGACAAGAAGCGGCAGATGCGGCAGCACCTGTCCGACACGGCGACCCGGATGTTCCTGGAGCTCGGGTTCGACGGCGTACGGGTGGCCGAGGTGGCGCGGGCCTGCGGGGTGTCGGAGAAGACGGTGTTCAACTACTTCCCGACCAAAGAGGCGCTGCTGCTCGACCGGCTCGAAGGCACGGCCAAGGCCCTGCGAGAAGCGCTCGCGTCGACCGCGAACACGCCGATCGAGGCCGCGCTGCGTCTGCTCGACGCCGAGCTCGACGGGTTCGCCGGCGACCCGGAGGGCTACCGGCGCTTCGGCGAGCGGCTGCAGGCGGCGCCGTCGCTGCGGGCCTACCGCAACGACATGATGGACCGGTTCGTCGCCGTGGCGGCCGAGGCGCTGGCGACCCGCGACGGCGCCGACCCGGCCGATCCGGAACCGCAGATCATGGCGGCCGCCCTGCTCGGCCTGTGGCGCGTGCAGTACGAGAGCCTGCGCCGCCATCCCGGCGAACCGGCGACGGTGCGCGCGCAGGTGCGGCGGGCCGCGGACGTGCTGCGTAACGGGCTGGAGAAACCGGGCTAGGGGGCCGACACGAAGGTCACGCAGTGGCGGATCAGGCCGGCGCGCACGGTGAAGACCTGCAGCGAATGCGGCTTTCCGCCGACCGAGGCGGACAGCGCCGGGCTGCCATTGGCCGATGTGGGCGTCATGCGCCAGCCGGTTCCGCGCAGGGCGAAGACACGGCGCAGGAACTCGGCGTAGTGCTCGCGCCCGGCCAGCCACAGGTTCACCGGCGGCATCTCCAGCGCGACGTCCTCGGCCAGCAACCGGGCCAGCGCCGGCACGTCGGCCGCCTCGAACGCCTTCAGGTAGCGCTCGACGACCATTCGCTCATCCGGGTCGACAGGTTCGCGCAATTCGCTCAGTACGGGGCCGGCTTCGCTCAATGTCGCGCGGGCCCGTTGCAGGCTGCTGTTCACCGACGCCACGCTGCTGTCCAGAATCTGCGCGACCTCGGCCGCCGAGAACTGCAGCACCTCGCGCAGCACGAGCGCGGCCCGCTGCCGGGCCGGCAGCAACTGCAGCGCCGCCACGAACGCCAGCCTCAGCCCGGCCCGCTGTTGCGCGGCGTCGGCCGGATCACCCAGCCGCACATCGGGGAACGGCTGCAGCCAGGGCACCTCGCGGCTGGGTGTGAGCGGCGCGTACGGGTCGTCGCCGGCCGCCCCGAGCCCGCTCGGCAACGGCCGGCGCGCCCGCCCTTCCAGCGCGGTCAGGCACACATTCGTGGCGATGCGGTGCAACCACGTACGCAAGGACGCCTTCTCCGCGTCGTAGCGGTCAGCCGACCGCCAAGCACGCAGCAACGTCTCTTGCACCAGGTCTTCCGCCTCGTCGACGGAGCCGACCATCCGGTAGCAGTGCGCGAGCAACTCGCCGCGAAAACCGTCGAGCATCACGCCGATGAGTCTGCCGCCGCCCGCCGGTAAGTAACAGACGACAAGCCACCACGAGAAGGGACACCTCCCATGGGCGAGGTCATCGTCATCCAGTTCGCCACGCTCGACGGCGTCGTCTCCGACCCCGACGGACGCTGGGGCACCGGGCATGGCGGCTGGGCGTTCAAGCACGGCGCGGGGCCGGTCAGCGGCGACAAGTTCCGCCTCGGTGAGCGAATGGACAAGGGTGTGCAACTTTACGGCCGGCGCACCTGGGAACACTTCGCGCAACTATGGCCAACACGCGACACCGACTATGCGCGTTTGATGAACGGCGTGGAAAAGCGAATTGCGACGCGTACGAAGGTGGACACCACCGCCTGGGCCAACTCGGCCGCCATCGCGGGCGACCCGCTGGCCTGGGTGGCCGACGAGCGGACCCGGCGCGACATCGTCGTGATCGGCAGCCTGAGCCTGGTGCGGGCGCTGGCCGGCGCAGACCTGATCGACGAGTACCGCCTGGTCACGTTCCCAACCGTGGCCGGCGAAGGTGATCGGCTGCCGCTGACCGGCGATTTCCGGTTCACCGCCGCCGAAACAGCCGGCCCGACCACCTTCACTGTGCTGAGCCGCCATTGAGCCTTCGACCCGGCCTTCAGCGTGCTGGGCCGCCGTTGAGCTGCGGCAGGCGCTCGAGGACGGGGCGGCCGTCGGTCAGCACATCGCGAACGTGCAGCGCGTCGTCCAGGACGACCACGTCGGCGGCCTTGCCCGGGGTGAGGCTGCCGGTGCGGTCGGCCAGGCCGAGCAGGGCGGCCGGTGTGGTGGCGGCGGACCGCGCCACGCCGGCGACTGGCAGGCCGACGACCTGGATGGCGTGCCGCACCGCGGCGTCCATGGTGAGGGTGCTGCCGGCCAGGGTGCCGTCGGTCAGGCGGACGTCCCCGCCATCAGCGATGACCGGCACCGGGCCCAGGAAGTAGCGGCCGTCGGTCATCCCGGCGGCGGGCGTCGCGTCGGTGATGAAGGCGATGCGATCGGGACCGGCGGCGTCCACCGCGATGCGGACGGCGTCGTCGTGGACGTGCACCCCGTCGTTGATGATTTCGCAGGTCACCGCCGGGTTGGCCAGGGCCGCGCCGGCCGGCCCGGGATCGCGGTGGTGGAACTGGCGCATGGCGTTGAACAGGTGGGTGGCCAGCCGCGCGCCGCCGTCGAAGGCGTCCCGGGCTTGCACGTACGTCGCCTCGGTGTGCCCGACGGCGACGATGGCGCCGGCGCCGACCACTTGGTCGAGCAGTTCCATGCCGCCGGGCAGTTCGGGCGCGAGCGTTACGACGCGGATGTGCCCGCGACCGGCGTCGAGCAGGCGCCGCAGCGCGTCCGGATCCGGCGGGAGCAGGAACTCGCTGTGATGCGAGCCGCGCTTGGCCGGGTTGAGAAACGGCCCCTCCAAATGGATGCCGGCGATGCCCGGCTCCCCGGCGTCGATCAGGGTGGCGATGGTGCGTACGGCGGCGACCATCCGGTCCAGCCGGTCGGTGACGAGGCTGGCCAGCGTACGGGTGGTGCCGTGCCGCCGGTGGAAGGCCACCGCCCGCCGGATCTCGTCGGGGTCGTCGGTGGTGATCTGCGCTCCCCCGCCGCCGTGCATGTGCAGGTCGACGAAGCCGGGAAACAGCCAGCCGCCCGCCAGGTCGACCACCCGCCCACCGGCCGGCGGGCGCCCGCGACCGACCGCCCTGATCATCCCGTCGGCCATGCTCACCCACCCCGGTTCAAGGACGTCCGTGGGCGTGACGACGCGGCAGCCGGTCAGGGTGAGCACCGAGGCATTCATGATTGCCACCATACGTACTAGTAGGTATGGTCGCAATCATGACAACCGCCAACGACGCCCGTACCCGGCTGGTCGAAAGCATGGCCGACCTGCTGTGGGAACGCGGTTACGTGGGCACCAGCCCGTCCGCCGTGCTCAACCGCGCGGGCGTCGGGCAGGGCAGCCTCTACCACCACTTCACCGGCAAGGCGGATCTGGCCGTGGCCGGCATCCACCGCAACGCCGACACACTCACGCAGGCCGCACGCGAGGCGCTCGACGGCCCCGGCACCGCGTACGAACGACTCGAGCGGTTCCTGCTGCGCGACCGCGACGTGCTCCGCGGCTGCCGCATCGGCCGCATGACGCAGGATCCCGACGTGTTCACCGACGACCTTCTGCGCCAGCCGGTCGCCGAGGCGCTGGCCGGCGTCCGCAAGACGATCGCCGCCGTGATCGAGCAGGGGCAGGCCCGGGGCGAGTTCGTACGCGGTCTCGCCCCCGATGATCTGGCCGCGACCATTCTCTCCACCCTTCAGGGCGGGTATGTGCTCGCGCGGGCCGAACTCGACGAGCAGCAGTTCCACGCGGCCGTCCGCGGTCTGCTGGCCCTGCTGCGGGGATCGGTGACCGCTCCGTGATCGTCACCCGGCAGCACCCGTCGAAGCCGGCGCCGGCCTCGATCATCGACGGGCCCGCACACTACGAGGCCCTGGCCGCCCCGTCGGCGCCTTCCCGCGTCGAGGCGCTGCACGTGCACTTCGCGGCGGGCAGCCGGACCCGCTGGCACACCCATCCGTACGGGCAGCTGCTGATCGTCACGTCCGGCGCGGGCTGGGTGCAGAGCCGCGGCCACGCCGCCGAACCCATCGCGGTGGGCGACGTCGTCCGCATCGGGGCCGGCGAGGAGCACTGGCACGGCGCCGCCGCCGGATCCGAGTTGTCCCATCTGGCCATCCAGGAGCAGGAGAACTGAGGAGCTTTCATGCTCGCGATGCAGTACGAGATCACGCTTCCCGCCGACTACGACATGCGCATCATCCGCGATCGCGTCGCCGCGTCCGGTCATCGGCTCGACGACTACCCCGGGCTCGGTGTGAAGGCGTTCCTGATCCGGGAGCGTGGCGTCGACGGGGCCACCGCGAACCAGTACGCGCCGTTCTATCTCTGGGCTGACGCGGCTGGCGCGGCTTCCTTCCTCTGGTCGGGCGCCGGGTTCACCGCGATCCTGCGCGACTTCGGCCGGCCGGTCGTGCAGACCTGGATCGGAGGCACCGCCCATCAGGCGCCCGATGGGGCGGCGCCTGCTTATGCCGTACGACGGAAGACCTCGCTGCCCGGCGACGGTGACCCGGCCGAGATCGCCCGCACTGCTGACACCCGGCTCGCCCAGGCCGTGAGCACCGGCCAGGCTCAGCTGGGGGCGTACGGCATCGACCCGCGCACATGGGAACTCGTCACCTTTACCCTCCACCCGGAACATCCCGGCCCGGTTCCGGACGGGTCCGAGCTGTTCCAGGTGCTGCACGTCGCCGCGCCCGAACGCCGGCATCTGCCCGAACGTGTCGAGAAACGCCTGTCCAACAAGGAGCACGCTGATGTCTGACAGCTTGCTGATCCTGATCGCCGGCCCGTACGCGTCCGGAACCGGCGGCGACCCCGAGCTCATGCGGCAGAACCTCCGCCGGCTCGAGACCGCGGCCTGGCCCCTGTTCCGGGCCGGCCACCTGCCCATGATCGGCGAATGGGTCGCCCTGCCCGTGCTCGACAGCGCCGGCGCGACCGGCCCCACCGATCCGCTCGTCGAGCAGGTGCTCTATCCCACCGCCGCCCGCCTGCTGCAACGCTGCGACGCGGTCCTGCGCCTACCCGGCGAATCCCGCGGCGCCGACCAGGACGTGGCCATCGCCCGCGAGCGCGGCATCCCCGTCTACTACGCCCTTACCGACGTCCCCGGCGTTTCCGAAGTCTCTGGCGTTTCCGACGCCGCCCGCCACTCCGATCACTCCGGCTTTCTCAGCGCCGCCGGCCACTCTGACCGCCCCGGCGTTCCCGACGCCGCCAGCCACTCCGGCGTTCCCGGCGCCGCCAGCCACTCCGGCGTTCCCGGCGCCGCCAGCCACTCCGGCGTTCCCGGCGCCGCCAGCCACTCCGGCGATCCCGACGCCGCCAGCCACTCCGGCCGCCTCGGCGATCCCGACGCCGCCAGCCATTCCGGCCACGCCGAGGGTTATTCCGTCGGCGAAGGCTCGGCCGCGGGCTGACCATCGAGCAGCTTGAGTCGCGACTCGAGCGATGCCCGGATTCCGGCGACCGCGTCGGCGCCGACCGCCAGGCGAAGTGGCGGTTCCGGCATGGACACCACCTCGAGAACGGCGTCGGCCACCCGGTTCGCGTCGCCGAAGGCGGAGGCGGGCAGCTGCGAGAAGTCGCTCAGGAACTGGCCGACCGTCGGCTCGTACACCTCGTCGGGCGCCACCACGTGCAGCGAGGTGGCGAACTCGGTGGCGAACACGCCCGGCTCGACGATGGTGACGCGCGCTCCGGTGGGGGCGAGTTCCTGCGCGAGGGCCTCGCTGAACAGTTCGACGGCGGCCTTCGAGGCGGAGTAGAGGCCGGACGACGCCCACGCGAACTGACCGTTCAACGACGACATCTGCACGATTCGCCCTTTCGATGCGCGCAAGGCGGGCAGGGCCGCGCGCAAGACGCTCAAGTTCGCCAGCACATTGGTGTCGAACAACTTGCGAGCTTGCGCATCGCTGATCTGCTCGACCGCCCCGAACAGCCCATAGCCGGCGTTGTTGACCAGCACGTCCAGCCCGCCCGCGGCATTGATCACCTCGCTCAGAACCGCCTGCGCGTCCGGCGCCGTAACGTCCAGAACGACCGGAGTCAGGCGAGCGCCGCCGACGTAGTCCGCACCGCGCCGCTCCGCCTGAGCGTCGTTGTCCACCGCGCTCAACATGTTGGCGTTCTGCGCGATGTTGTCCGCCGCGCTCAACCCGTGCACGTTCCGCGCGATGCTGTCCGCCACGCTCAATGTGTGCGCGTTCTGCGCGATGTTGTCCACCGCGCTCAACACTTGCGCGTTCCGCGCGATGCTGTCCGCCACGCTCAATGTGTGCGCGTTCTGCGCGATGTTGTCCACCGCGCTCAACACTTGCGCGTTCTGCGCGATGTTGTCTGTCCCGCTCGACTCCTGCGCGTTCTGCGCGATGTTGTCTATCGCGCTCGACTCCTGCGCGTTCTGCGCGATGTTGTCTATCGCGCTCGACTCCTGCGCGTTC
Source organism: Paractinoplanes pyxinae (assembly GCF_026626335.1). GTDB lineage: Bacteria > Actinomycetota > Actinomycetes > Mycobacteriales > Micromonosporaceae > Actinoplanes > Actinoplanes pyxinae. Next base: position 18,149 of record NZ_JAPNTZ010000019.1, read on the forward strand.
TGCGCGATGTTGTCCGCCGCGCTCAACTCGTGCACGTTCTGCGCGATGTTGTCCGCCGCGCTCAACTCGTGCACGTTCTGCGCGATGTTGTCCGCCGCGCTCAACCCGTGCGCGTTGTGCGCGATGTTGTCTGTCGCGCTCAACTCCTGCGCGTTCTGCGCGATGTTGTTCGGCTGGGCGGGGATCGTGCGGGCGAAGTCGGCCACGTCGGCCAGGCGGTCGGCGCGGCGGGCGACGGCGATGACGTGGGCGCCGCGGGCCAGGGCGCGCTCGGCGACCAGGCGGCCGAACCCTGAAGTGGCGCCGGTGATGAGCCAGGTCTCTGACATGGGTTTCTCCTTGCTTCGGATGTCGCTTCCATCCAGCCACGACGGGAAGCCGTCAGATGGCCTGGAAGTGGCCCTCTGAGGGCCACCCGATCCGTCGCCCCGGGCGGCGCGGGCGGGCACCATGAAGAGGTGGCGCACAACGACGAACTGAGCAAGTTCCTGCGGGTACGGCGGGCCGCCCTCACACCCGAGGCGGCCGGTCTGCCGGCGCCGGGTGGGCGTCGCGTGCCGGGGCTGCGCCGCGACGAGCTGGCGCTGCTGGCCGGGGTGAGCGTCGACTACTACACGCGGCTCGAGCAGGGACGGCCGATCACGCCGTCCGAGGAAGTGCTGGACGCTCTCGCGACCGCGTTGCAGCTCGACCCGGCCGAGCGCGCCTACCTGCACACCGTCGGCCGGGCCTCACCGGCCCGGCGCCGGGCCACGTCCAGGGCGCAGTCGGTGCGGCCCGGGCTGCTCGCCCTGATCGAGCAGCTGGGCGACACCCCGGCGTTCGTGCTGGGCCGGCGCACCGACGTGCTCGCGGCCAACGTGACCGCCCGGCGGCTGCTGGCCGACTTCGCCGCCATGCCGGCCCGGGAGCGCAACGCGGCCCGATGGCTGGTGCTCGACGAGGGCGCCCGGTCGCTGTTCGGCGACGACTGGGAACGGGTCGCGTCCGACATCACCGGAGTGCTGCGCATGGACGCCGCCCGGCACCCCGACGATCCCCGGACCGCCGATCTGGTCGGCGAGCTGTCGATCAAGAGCCCGCACTTCCGCCGCTGGTGGGCCGGCCGCAAGGTCGTCGAGTTCGGCCAAGGCCACAAGACACTGCATCACCCGCTGGTCGGCGACCTGTCCCTGCGTACGGAGGCGATGACCTTCCCGGGCGACCCCGACCAGATGCTGATCGTCTTCCTGGCCGAGCCCGCGTCCCCCTCACGGCACGCCCTCGACCTGCTCACGGCCTGGACCGCCACGGCCTCACCGCAGGCCGGCTCACGCGAGGCAGGCCGTCCGCACCGGAAGTGACGAATGGACCATGCATGCTGGCGCCGATCCGCGACCTCTGCGGCGGCACAAACGGTCGGGATTGCACAGCAGCGGACGCGGCCTCTATCGCGGTTCGGGTTTGGCCTTCTGCGGATAGAACGACTCGTGGCGGGCCAGCATGGCGACGAACTCGGTGATCTTGCGTTCGCGGGTCTCGGCGCGCTTGACGGCGTTGAGGCGGTAGATCAGCGCGAAGCGGTTGCCCTTGGTCAGGACGTCGAACATGGCCTGCGCGGCCGGTTCGGCGGCGATGGCGGCCAACAGGTCAGCGGGCACCTCGGCCTCGGAGGGCGGAGCGTAGGCGGCCGCCCATCGCCCGTCCGCCTTCGCGGCCTCGACTGCGGCCCGGCCCGCGGGCAGCATCCGGCCCTGCTCCTCCAGCCGGCCCACATGGGAGACGTTGCGCTGCGACCACGCGCCGCGGGGCCGGCGGGGCGTCAGGCGGATCCACGAGATCGACTCGTCGCCCTTGCGGGCCTGGCCGTCGATCCAGCCGACGCACAGCGCCTCTTCGACCGCCTGCTGCCAGGTCAGCGTGGTGACCGTGCCGCCCTTGCGGCCCAGCGCGAGCCACACCCCGGACGAACTGCCATGGTTTTCCAGCAGCCACACCCGCAGCGCCTCGGCGTCGGCCACGACCAGTTCTTCCAACTCGCGATCCGCCATGCCCGGCAGGCTAACGCCACCCTCCGACACTTTTGCGGTCCCGGCCGCCGCCCGGACCAGAATTGCGGTCGCTCGATATCGCGAGGAGCCGAGGGCCAGGCGATCGCCGGCCCGGCCAGGTCAACTCCCTCGCCGGGGTGGCGAGGCGGCGACGTGGCCGAGGTGGCGAGGCGGCGAGATGGCGACGTGGCCGAGGCCGAGGTGGCGACGTGGCGAGGCGGCGAGATGGCGACGTGACCAAGGCCGAGGTGGCGAGGCGGCGAAATCGCGACGTGGCCAAGGCCGAGGTGGCGACGTGGCCGAGGGCGTAGGACAGAGATGCGTACGGCGGAACCGACTTTCGCTTGTGGATTGTCAGGTATAGCCTGACAAACGTCAGGAGTGACCTGACGAAGCGCCAGCGCAAGGAGGCACCGTGACGACCACACTTTGTTGTTCGTTCTGCGCCAAGCCGAGTCAGGACGTCGAGAAGGTGATCGCCGGGCCCGGCGTCTACATCTGCAATGAGTGCGTCGGCCTGTGCAACGAAATCCTTCGCTCCCCCGAGGAAGATCCGCTTGAATCGGGTGCCCGCCTGTCGGTCTGGGAGCAGCGGATGACCGACGAGCAGATCCTCGATCAGCTGCCCCGCGTCGCGGCCGTTGCGGCTCAGACCGAGGCCAGCCTGCAACGGCTGGTGACCATCTTGCGGGAGCGCAAGGTGACGTGGGCGCGCATCGGCACCGCCCTCCGGATCACCCGGCAGTCCGCCTGGGAGCGGTTCTCCGGCGAGGAGTAGCCGTCAGGCCGCGCCGGACGTGGCGGTGCGGACGTCGACCAGGTCGCCCAGGTGGACGCCGGCCTCTTCGAGCAGGCGCTGGACGGTGGCGATGACCAGGCCGTCGATCACGTTGTCGCCGTGAATCAGGCGGTAGAAATCCTGGCGATTGCGGCGTACGGCTTCCACGCGCCAGCGGCCGTCGGGGGTTTGCATCGCGCCGATCACCGTGCCCTGTGACGGCGGCGGGATGGGCTCCGGCGCGCGGCGGATCGAGGACGGGGCGCGGTCGGTGCGCAGGCCGCGCCAGGACGGGTGGCGCAGGCGGCCGTCGGGGGTCCAGTTGCGGAAGGCGACCTCGCCGATCAGGCACGGCTCGACCCAGTGCGCGTGCCGGGCGTGTTCGCGCGGCACGCCTTCGACCGGCGGGGTCGCCCGCTTCAGCGCGGTCAGCTCCTTCTGCAGGTGGGTCAGGGCGGCGTCGCTGAAGCCGGTGCCCACGTGGCCGGCGAAGACCAGGCGGTCGCGCTCGTCGTGGACGGCCAGCAGCAGCGAGCCGATCGTGCCCGAGCGGCGGCCGGCGCCGGGCTTCCACCCGATGACCAGCACCTCTTGGGTCTTGATGAGCGGGACCTTGGTCCAGTCGGCCGAGCGTTTGCCGGGGCGGTATGGGGAGGCCAGCCGCTTGGCGACCACGCCTTCCATGCCGGCCAGCTCGGCCGCCTGCAGCACGGTGCGGCCGTCGACGTCGAGGAAGCGGACCGGCACCCGGACGTGTTCGCTGGCCAGGTCGAGGCCCGCCAGAATGTCGCGCCTGGTCGCGTACGGCTGGGAAGTCAGGTCTTGATCGTCGAGCTCGAGCAGGTCGAAGACGTAGAAGAGCACCGGCACGCTGGCCACCAGGGCCGGGCTGGGCAGCGACACGTGCATGCGTTGCTGCAGACGCGCGAACGACGGCCGATCGGTTTCGAGCGCGACCACCTCGCCGTCCAGCACCGCGCTGCGACCCGCCAGCAGCCCGGCCAGTTCGCCCAGCTCGGGATAGGTGCCGCTGATGTCGTTCAAATTGCGTGAGTACGCCTCCACGCGCCCGTCGCGGACGTCGGTGATCGCGCGAACCCCGTCGTACTTGAACTCGAACGCCCAGCCCGGACCGGCCGGCAGAGCACCGGCGGCCGCGAGCATCGGGCTGATCATGCTTCCAGTCATGCGCACAAATCGCGCCGCGGCAACCGGTACGCGGAAAGATCACCTAACTACATCACTGTAGTTTTCCCAGTTCAGGGGCCCAGCCTGGCCGTGGGATGAGGCAGAACGGGTGGCCGGCGGGGTCGGCGAACACGTAGTCGCCCGGCAACGAGGTGGCGCCGAGCGCGAGCACTTCCGAGGCCGCGGCGGCCTGATCGTCGACCATCACGTCGTAGTGCATCTGCTGCGGGACGGCCGGATCGGGCCAGGTCGGCCGCGGCTGGCCGGGCGACCGTTGAAAGGCCAGCCCCGAGGTCGTGTCGTTGTCGGCGACGACCACGAAGTCGTCGTCCTGGTAGGTGATCGGCTTACCGAGCAGAGCGCTCCAGAAACGCGCGGAAACCGCCGGCTCCGCACAGTCGAAGATCAGGTGGTGCAGCCGCCCGATGGACACCGTAGTCACCCCGTATCGGGTTGATTGACATCTCAGCTGCGGGAACCGCTCGACCAGCAGCGCGCCGGTCGAGCGGATCCCGCCTTGGTTGACGTGCAGGCATCGGTGATCAGGCTAAAGAATTTTGGTGATCGGCGACGCTCGCCCGGGACGTCGCACCGGGCCTGGGCCCCCGTTCGAGCGCTGTCCGGCGGGCTCCGGCTCGCCGAGGCTACCCGGACGAGAAGCGCCGCTGGTCAGAGGAGGCGCGGTCCGACCCGGTCAACAGAGCTTGACGTACCAGACCGCCGCGAAGTTGTAGACGGCGTTGTACTGGTCCGGCACGGAATCAAGCACGACCCGGCGGTTGCGGTCGAGGAACCTGGCATGCGCGCCACCGGTCTGGTTGTTCAGCCACGAGCCGACGCCGTTCCACTGGGTCAAGCTGTAGGTTCCGCAGCGGTACAGCTGGAACTGTTTGCCTGACCAGTAGGAGCCGGTCCAGAGGCAGACGTAGCCGTCGTTGCAGAAGTAGCCGGCGGGCACGCCGGCCACTCCGACGATGCCGGCGGCGTTGTTGTCGTTGGGGCCGGCCTGCGCGGCGGCCGGTGCGGCGACGGCGGCGATCGCGGCCGCGCACACCGCGGCCAAGGCGATGCGTAACTTCATGTGTTTCCTTCTTTCACGGCTTGCCTGATGGGGCTTGGCGGCGCGCGCGACCAGCAACACGACCCTGTCACCGGGGCCGGAAAGGTCACCAGGAAAAAGGCAGGCAATCCTTCGACGATGTCGGCCCGGGGAGGGGTAGCTTGCCCTTCTCCCCCGTCCGGGCCCGGACGCCATTGACCGACCTCAGTTAGTTTGGCGAGGTGACATCGACGGACATGGACGGCCTCGATGAAGATTTCCCATCATGGCTTCGACGCACCCGGGACACCCTGTTCATCACCCAGGAAGCCCTGGCCGACGCCGCTGGGCTGTCGGTACGGACAATCCGTTACCTCGAAGCCGGCCGGACCCGACCGCGCCCGCACACCCGCCACGCCATCAACACGGCATTCGCGCGGCTCACCGCACCGAACGCGGTCGCCGGGCCCGACGGCATCCCGGCGCCGGCCCAGCTACCACTCGGGCATGGTGGATTCGTCGGACGCGAGCCCGTCCTGCACACCCTCGACGAGATCGTTACCGCGGCGCAGCACAGGCCCGCCGTCGCGGTGGTCACCGGCGGTCCGGGCATCGGCAAGACGGCTCTGGCCGTGCACTGGGCGCACCAGGCACGGCCACGATTCCCCGACGGCCAGCTCTTCGCCGACCTGCAGGGGTTCAACGCGGCCGCGGCCCGAGCCGAACCGGACGAGCTGGTGCGGGGCTTCCTCGAAGCGCTCGGAACGTCGGTCGAACGCATCCCCCGTAACACGACCGACTGCTACAACCTGTACCGGACAATGCTGGCTGGTCGACGGGTGCTGATCCTGCTGGACAACGCGGCCGAGGCCGGCCAGGTGCGTCCGCTGCTGCCCACCACGGGCGGCTCGATGGCCGTGGTGACGAGCCGTCACCACCTCACCGAATTGGTCGCCGGTGACGGTGCGGCACCCGTGCCGATAGGCCCGTGCACACCGGCCGAGGCCCGAGCGCTGCTGACGGCCCGGCTCGGCGCCGCCCGCCTGGCCACCGATCCACAGGCCGCCGCCGAGATCGTCCGGCTGTGCGCCGGCATGCCGCTGGCTCTCAGTGTGGTCGCCGCGCGAGCCGCCACCTATCCCGACATCGCGTTGGCCGAGGTGGTGGCCGACCTCAAGGACAGTGCCGCGGTGAACGTCACCGCCGATGTCCAGGCGGCGATGTCCTGGTCGTACGCGGCGCTCAGCGAACCGGCAGCCCGGATGTTCCGGATCCTCGGCCTGCACCCGCATCCCGAGATCACGGCCGAGGTCATGGCGTCGGTCGACCGGTGCGGAATCCGCACCGCGCGGGCGGCCCTCGACGAGCTCGCCGACGCCAACCTGTTGATCGAGCGCCGACCGGCGCGCTTCGTCATGCACGACGTCATCCACGCCTACGCCGGTGACGTGGCCGGCGACAGCGTCGGCCCGGCCACCCGCAACGCGGTGCGACGGCGGCTGCATCAGTACTACGCCGCGGTCGCCGCGGCGGCCGTCGCGCTGATGTGCCCGCATCACCCGCTGGCCGGCCGAGATCACCTCGACGGTGCTGTGCTACCGGTGCTCGGTGATGCCCGCGACGCCGTCGCCGTTCTGTCCGCCGAACAGAATGTGCTGCACGACATCGTCCGCGACGCCGCCCACCGGGACGAGCCGGACATCCTGTGGCGCCTGGCCTCGTCGCTGTTCATCTTCAGCGATCGGCAGGGACGCTGGCGTACGCTACCTGCGCTCGCGCAGCACGCCGGCCGAGCCGCCCAGTTCGGCGACAGTCGCCGGCGTCTCGACGCCGAGCGGCTGTCCGCGCTGGCCCTCAGCCGCAACGGCGACCGGGAGGCAGCACGCCGGCGCCTCGAGACGGCCATCCAGCTCGCCGGCGACGCCGGCGAAGTTGCCGCCGTCGCCGCCTTCCACTTCGACCTGGGCATCCTTTACGACGCCGAGAATCGTCATGGCGAGTCGGCCCATCACTTCGATGAATCCCTCGACGCCTATCGCCGTGCGGGCGATCCGGCCGGCGAGGCAGCCGCGCTCAACTCCACCGGGTGGGCACGGCTGCACCTCGGAGAGCTGGGACTGGCACTCGACCACTGCCGCCGGGCGCTGGTCCTGCACGGCCTCACCGGCAACGTCCACGGAGAGGCCTCGACCCTGGACACGTACGCACTTGCCTTGCACCGCAAAGGTGACGCCGAGCAGGCGGTCGACGCCTACCGGACCGCGCTCGAACTCATGCCCGCGGTCGGCGACCGGCATCTCGAGTCGACAATCCTCGAACACCTCGGCGACGCCTGCGAATCAGCGGGCGATCTGGTCCACGCTCGTGCCGCCCGACACCAGGCATTGGCGATCCTCGACGACATCAACCCGGACGCAGCCCTTCGATTGCGCAGCCGGCTTCGCCAGTCGGCCTTGGAGGGCCGCTGACCGCCTCCGGCACGACCAGATTCGCCGACGCAGTCAACACTCGGCACGTCCGTGAACTGGACACCCGCACCGGCGGCGATGGCCAATCCGGAGAACGGAACTCGAGGAACCGCAAGCAGCAGACTGGGCCGGTCGCGGCGGTGGGGGCTCCATAGGCCCGGTCGCCCTCAACGAAGACGACTCAAAACCGGCGGCGAACGAGCGCACGGATCTGCCGATGAGCGCATGCCTTGAGCATGGTGATGCCCCGCTCCTCCACTAGCACCTCGCCGAGCTTGGCCGGGTACCTGCCGTCGCGGTCCAGGATGAGGTACTAGAGCCAGCGGCTGGCGTCGTCAGAAGAGGCTGTTTTGGCATGCGATTGACAGGGACTAGGAGCCGTTCAAAGATCTGAGGTGCTCTTTGAACGGGTCGAGCTCGACGGCGTAATCATGCCGCCAGCGCGTAAGGTCCTCCTGCGTCACGCGATTTCCCAGGACGTTTGACAAATGTTCGATCAGGAACTGATCCGTTCGTTCAGCTTGGAAGACGACACTTTGCTGCGAGATTTCGAATTTGCGCAGGAATTCCAGTCGGAGAGTCTGATACAGGAAAGAATCGGCTGAGAAGCGGAACGCGGGCGGGAACTCGGCCGCACCGGAGGCTGGGTTGTGCAGCCATGTCAGAAAAAGCGCGTCATCGGTAAATTCGTAGCGATACACCGACGAATAATCGTCGTATACCATCTCGATCGGACAAATGTGTCGGCAGTCGAACAGTGCTGTGATCGCCATCGCCAAATGTGTGCGCACAAGGTCCTGCATCGCGGCGGGACTCAGTCCACTCATATGGGGCTGCGTGGACTGGTCGACCGCTCGCTTCGCCACGGCTCGAGGGTTGGACGGATCCAAGATAATGACTTTGACTTGCTGGGGCTTATGAGCCACCGTCTGTAGCCGGGTGGCAAGGTACCAGGCGCTTGGTCCCCGAAAACCGTACGACATGGTCCTCGTCATGCTCGTGGTCAGGTCTAGGTTGAAGTCACTCTGGAATCGGTGTGCGGCATTCGGGTTCGAGTAGGTGGCCGCAGGAATGAACATCGGCCCCAGCGCCGACACTTGTTGAACTAATGCAGCAGTGGCCTCGTTCATGGACTCGCGAATGTTGTCGTCGATGGAGCGCTGCTGCACTCTTTCCAGAAGAACCGTGAAAACAGTCGCGAATATTACGCTCGCTATCAGATTCAGGCCGATGGACGACAATATCGTTCCAGTACTCAGCTTGTCGTCCGCCAAGACAAGTCCCACGCCGACCAGAATGGTTGTCAATACCGCTGTCGCTGATGCGTAGTTAATCAGCGCTTGCCGGAGCTTCTTCTGATCGGCGATAGTTTCAGTACCCCTTCTCCCCGCATGTCGAGAGATGACTCGACCTCCCTCCATGTGCGTCAGCGGCTCCAGCCTATGGAGCGCACGCTCATTTCTCTAGAGGGGGTGTTCACGCCCCGCCCGTCGACACACCCGGGCCTTGTCCCCGGGTGCTGTTCGAGTCATGCTTCGCGCGCCGGGTCGTGAGGCTCGCGGCCGATTATTGGCTACGCAGGTGTCGCGCGTATGGGACCCGCCCCGTCCGGGCACCGCGGGCATCGCCGAACCGGCGCAGGTCCTTAGCTTCATTCGCAAGCAGGCGAGGGCACCTTCAGATCCCACGATTAGGATCAGTGCGCGGATTTGCCGCCGACAAGGCGCGGTCGGGTGCCCGCCGACGCGATCAAGAGCACGAGGCCGGGAGTCCGGCGCGGACGAGTGCATCCTGATCTGGACGCGTCAATCGGCGCGTCTGCGGTGTCGGCCGCTCGTCACCGCTGTCGTTTCGTCCTGCCAGCCGTGCGACCTGCCGAAGTGCACGTTCACCGACCGGTACGTCGGGAGCCGGGTCGTCGACCGTTACGCGCAGGCCGGGAACTGCGGGGTCGGGTCGGTTGATCAGCCGGTCCGTCAACGGCACCAGGGCTGGAAAACGACACCGTAGGCGCTGCGGGACGCGACGACGTTAGTGGCGGCCAGTGCGACGCCGTGAACTGGGTCCCAGTGACCGGCAGGGCGGGCGTAATCTGGTCGAGCAGGCGTTGCGCTGTACTGGCGTCGATCTCGCGGCCGGCGCTGAGGCGAACGCCGGCCGCGGTCGCCAGGTCCCAGATATCGTCGCTGGTGAAAACATCAGCTGCGAGAGCATTCAGCCGCCGCGCGAACTCCTGGACACTGATCAATTTGCAGTCCCATCGTCGGATTGTTGATCCACCGTAGCCCGCCTCCGGTCGGTGGTCCCCGCGCCCACCGTCCGGGCCGCTGGTGAATTACCGGTGTGCCGTCCCCGGCCACCAATAGACGAAGGTCGTGATCTCCACCAGCCACGCAGCGGACTCGAACTCAACGCCCGGGACGGCCTTTCCGTAGTTCGGGTGCACCGGCCGCTCACGCTGACGCAGGCCGAGTGCCGCCCACGCAGACGCTCAGTCCTGGATCACAGACGGCAGTTCCTCAAAGGGAAGCGTCACGGCAGCGATGATCCTTCCCGCGGCGCCGAGCGCATCCCGATTAACCTGATCCTTGAGGCATGGCGGCCCGAGACGCCCGGACAGCACGCCTCGCGTGACCCGTGGTCTGCCACCGGGCCTATCCATAGCCCTCACCGGACGGACGCCTCCGTGCATCATCCGTCATGCCGGCGGACGGCGCCGACACGCGGACATGCCGATGAGAGCGCGTTCGATGCTGCCGGGTTGGCCTTACCCTCGCGTTCGTGGACAAGCGCATGTGGCAGCAGCGTTCCGACGTCTCTCTGGTCATCCGGATCGACTTCGCCCGCCCGTAGGAATGGACAGAGACCCAAGCCGCGATCGTTGAGCCACAGACGGAAGAAGGCTTCGCTACGATCGTTGAGTTCATCGATGATCGTGCCTACGAAGGGATCACGCCGTCGCAGCTCCTGAAGATGGTGTCCTCAGACTCAGACAATGCCGTAGCCTTCCTCGTCGACGCGAAGGCACTGGCCCACCCTGACCAGCCGATCCTGGTAGTCAACCTCTACGACTACGTTGAAGGCCTGACGGACCAGGGCAAGGGGCCGCAGTACGGCACCACTTTCCGAGTCGTCCCATCCGAAATGTGGCCCCTTTAGAACAACCTGACCATTTCGAACATGGATTGGAAGAATTTGCCGTCAACGCGTTTGGCGACGGCATCTTCCGCGGCTTCGAGTGAACCAAGGTCGTACGTGCCAGATCCCCGGGCAGGGCGGCTGATGTCCGGTCGCGCCGAAAAGGGTGCGTCGACAGGTCGGCGATGCCGCCGAGCGGAATGAGCATCCGGCCCCCGGTGCGGCAAGAGCAGAGCTTATTCGCCCCACCTGAGGGCGGGCTGGACATCGACGCGGCCCATTGCGCCCGTTTTGTGATATTTATATGCGCATGCCTATCGGTTCGATCTCCGATAATCCTTTTGCCTTCTGGTCAACCACGGCACCATCGATGAGTGTCCAGTCGCGAAGGTCGTGAGCAGCAGGCGCCTGTTACCCGCGTCGCCCCTGCGTCATCAGAACTGACTCCGTTGCCAACCAAACGGCTCGGGATACGCATCGGCCGACCCCGACAGAAGACTGCAACGAACAGGTCGCCCGGACACAGAATTCTTAAGATGTTGGTCAGTCCAGGATTCGTCCTTACTGTCTCATCTTTGTCGGTAGCGATCGTCGGCGGTTCGTCCATTTGGTCGATCGTGTCCGAGCGCAACGGCCCACAAAGCCCCATCTCCTATGACGCATCCAACCCCACCGTATTGGTAAGACTGTCACTGGAGGCAATGAAGCCGGATGGTTCGCCGCCGACGGCTGCAGCGGAAATTTCGCTCATCCTAAGCGGTTTCAAGCAGCCTCCCTTGGACTCGACTGAAGAGTCCTCGGCCACGCTATCCGGGATCGGAGACACGAAGACCTTCGATCTGTTATATGACGAAACTAATGACGAATACTATTCAACCGACAGTCAGAGCGATGAATTCAAGCTATCCTTGGGTGTACCCCCCAACTATCCGTTCGATTACTATAGATTCTGGCTGGAACCGGAGGTGCAGCTAGAAGGGCCGATCAGTGAAAATCTTCCGAAGCGGAGACTCTTTCTGCTTTGGGTTACCAATGAAGACATAGGGTCGACTTGGGAAATTGATCGCAGGTCTTTTAGCTTTGAAGAATCCGAAGAATCGATCGTGAGCGACGCTGAATCGACGTATGGGTTGCATGAGCAGATCAATTTGACGTTCGAGCGTCCAGTGCCACACCTCATCTTTATATTCTCCGTGGCCCTATTGCCGCTGCTCATTGCGTTAGTCCTGTTGAGCCGCCGACTCAACCCTTCGGTGGCAGCGAGCGACAATACCAGCCCTTTGGAGTTGGCGTCGGCAGCGTTGGCTTTGTTGGCGCTTCGCCAGGTGCTGGTGCCAAGTGACATCCGCGGCTTTACGCTATTGGACCGCGTTCTAGCCTTTGAGTTGACGCTTGTCATAGCAATTGCTGCTTCTAGCCATCTATGGAAAAAGCTCGACTCGTTGCCACGGACTGCTCACCCACCTGCCCGTAGCGCACCCGCAAGCGCTCGGAACGGCGACGCCGATGCAACAGGACGCTGCGCGTTTAGATACGACAGCAGATCCAACGGCTCGAATGCATCCGATCCTGATCCTAGTGCGGAATGGTGGACGACGACAGATGTCGCGACCTTTCTAAGTGTACGCCCAGCCACTGTGAGCAGATACCGCGGAGAGGGCCGAATGCCATCGCCAGAGAATACGAATGCCGACTCATGGGCATGGAGGCCGGCCACGATCATCGAATGGAACGACGCTCGGCGGCGCTCCCGCGCCAACTCACGCAAGCGCGATGACTGAATCGAGCCGCGCCTTTCGACAGAGACCGCACCTTGCCTTCAGCGCGTAAGATGCGACTCGCGTCAGTTCGGTTTGTTCACTCTTTGGCGGCGACAACAGCTGCAATATTTGCGCCCAGTGACGGCGTCAGAGTAAGCCTCTCATCTCACAAAGCACATATCCAGGATCGGCGTCTAATGACGCCAGATGACTTACTCATCTGCCGCGGTCCGGGCGCTCAGAACGCGGTTACCAGGTTCGACGCACGGTTGCCTTGCTGCCCGTCACCAGACTCGCTGGCGGGACGTCATCGGCGACGATCGAGCCGGCGGCTACAACGGCATCGCGGCCGATGCTGACGCCCGGAAGTATCATCGCGCCGGCGCCGATCCACACGTTGTCGGCCACGTCGATGGGTGCGCCGGTCAGCCATCCCCGTCGGTGTTCCGGATCCACTGGATGGCCGACGGTGATGAACGTGGCCTTGGGGCCGACCATCACCCGGTCGCCTAGCCGGATGCCGGCATAGTCGAGGAACGTGCAGTTCTGGTTGATGAACACGCGCTCACCGAGCTCCAACCGGAGGCCATGGTCGGTGTAGAACGGGGGATAAATCGTGGCCTTGGCCGGCAGCGGTCGGCCGAGGATTTGCTCAAACAACGCAGCTTTGCCGGCTTCGTCGTCGAAGGGCAGGACATTCAGCCGGGACGTAAGCTCGGTCGTTCGCACGACCCGCTCGATCATGGCCTGGTACTCCGTGCTGTGGATACGCATGAGACGGTCCCTGGACATCCCACGATCCTTGCAGGTGTGGCGATGGCCCCATCAGACGCCCTGAGCGTCGGAGGGTGCGGTCTTTCCTCGACCCTGGCGTCAGTCCGACGCACTCTCATGCCACGTCGAGGGCGCTGGCGCTCTTGGCGGCGGTAACGCACCGTGAGTTATGACCGCCTCTTCTGTTTCCGCGTTAGGGCCCGGCCGAGGTTTACCCGGGCGGCGCGTGAATCGCTCGGCGGGTTGCTAGTCCCCGACCGGGCGTTCTCCGGGCTCGGACATGTCAGCGCCCGCGTCGACGCAAGCCTGGCGCATCGTCTCGGCGTTCGGGGCGTTGCGGATGGCTTCGGTCTTGGCTTCGTCGGCCCGCTGCTTGGCGTCTTCAAACCGCCCCATGCCACCGGCCAGGAACGCGTCGAGGAAGCTGCACGCGGTCCCGCCGTAGTGGTCGGCCGCTTGCAGCGCCTTGTCCCGTTCGATAGCGGTGCTATTGCTGGCGCCAGCACCGAACGAGACGATGCCGCCGGCGATCAGGGCGACGATGACGGCAAACAGCACGGCCAGCGCGCCCACAATGGCCAGCACGACGGCGGACAGAGGTACGCGGCGACGGGTGTCAGTGGCGCCCATGTCCCGGACAACGAGCGAGCGCGGCCACCGGGGACGGTGACCGCGCTCTATCTGCCTGTTCGGTCAGTTACTCCCGGCCGCGGCGTCGTACCGATGACGGCCGCCGGGTGAGCTCGCCGCCTCGAGCCGCGGGGCGACGTACAGCAGCGTCGCCCTGACCTGACGGGCAAGACGTCGCCCGGCCCAGGCGGCAATCCGCCTGGACCGGGGCCCAGCTGTCGTCCCTCTCACCAGAGGTCACCTGTGCTCGTCCGTCGCGTCCTTGCCGCCGCTGTGCTCGTCGGCTCGCTCGCCACCTGCGGCTCATGAGACCATCGAAACCGCGATGGTGCTCTCACTCTCCGGCGCCTGTCTCGGCGACCGGGCAGTGGTCGCGAAGGGCGCGGCGATGGCCGACCGCTTGGAACGACCGCACCATGTGTACGCAGCCGGGACATGCGATCCGGCCTGCGAGTTCTCGCCGCTGGCCTCCGCTCTGGGCAACTGGATCAGTCGCACGGCCGATGTCCCGCGCACCTCCTGGCAGCAGGAAGGCCTCTGTCAGGGCTACTTGTGCGCCGGGCCCGGCTCCGACGACGCCGCGCTGCAGGAAATCTACGTCGCGCTCTCCTGCGACCGGCCGGGCTGTGGATCCGAGATTCCCTAGATTCTCTGACGATTTCCTCTCGCGCCGGACGTCAAGCTCATCTCGATCAAGGTCGGCACGGCCCGCTGACGGTCACCGCTCACCTCTGAATTGTGTTGATCCGCGGTTCTACGCTGAGTGGGCAGTTAACACGAAACGGGGATCAATGCGCGTTCAGCGTTACACGGCCGGCGTCATCGCCGGTGTCACCACTCTCACCGTGCTGGGCGGGTGCGCCGCGCAGCAGATCCAGGCCCTCGAGCCCAAGATCGAGCTGCGCAACGCCGCTCAGCAGCTGGCCGACGCCAAGCAGACCGGCGTCACCGTCAAACTCACCGGCAACCCGGCCGACCTGGTCGCCGCGGCCGGCAAGGAAGCCGACGCCGCCACCGTGGCCCAGCTGTTCAACTCGTCGATCACCATGACCACCGACAAGGGCGGCGACGGCGAAGCGGACGACAAGTCGAGCCTCGCGGTCACCGTGGACGGGGTCACCGGCACCGAGATCCGGTTCGTCGACGGCTCGCTGTTCCTGAAGGCGCCCGTAAACGAGCTGGCGGCCAAGTTCGGGGCCACCCCGGCCGACGTCAAGGAGCTCAGCGGCGGTGCGCCCGGCCTCGACGCGCTCACGGCCGGCCAGTGGATCTCGGTCGACACGAAGAAGCTGCCGGGTGCGGCCGCCGCCACGGCCAAGCCGGACGCCGAGCAGCAGAAGATGCTGGCCGAGCTGACCACCAGCGCCACCAACCTGCTCGAGGGGGCCGACGTGGTCCGCGACAGCGCCGACGACAAGCACCTGATCGTGACGTCGTCCACGGCCAAGGGCTACGCCGAGGCCAAGCGCCTGGCCACGGCGGTCGAGCCGTCGCTGGCGTCGGAGTTCCCGGCCGCTCCGAAGAAGGACCAGCCGGTGGTCATCGACCTGTGGCTGGACGGCGGCAAGTTCACCGCGGCCGAGGTCGACGTGCTGCAGTTCGTCGAGGGCGCCCAGGGCCGGGTAGCCGCCCGGCTCGAGTTCACCGACGGCGCTGCGATCGACGCGCCGGCCGGGGCCACGCCGGTGGACCTCTCGGGTCTGCTCAAGTCCGGGGCCGCCATGCCCTATCTGGGCAGCACGCGGCCGTCCAACTGAGTGATCGAGCAGGAGCGGGTAGGGGCGGACTGCCCCTACCCGCTCAAGGCCTGCTCCCGGCTGCACCACCAGCTCGTACGGCCGCCGACCGTGCTTTTGACCATGGGCGCGCCGTCACGGGGGCAGCGGCCGCCGGCCGTGCGGAACGGAATCACCTTCAGCGTGTGGACGCCGCCGTCGCGGATGGCCTCGCGCACGGCCGTACGGGTGGCGCGCAGCAGCCGATTGACGTCATCGGTGGTCAGTTTGTCGACGCGGCGGCCCGGGTTGATGCGCGCCGACCACAGGATCTGATCGGCCAGCAGGTTGCCGATGCCGGCCACCGCCTCCTGATCGAGCAGGCGCGCCTTGACCGGGGCGGTGCCGAAGCCGAGCGCCGCCCGGAACCCGGCCGGGGTGATCGTGGCGGCGTCGGGCCCCAGGGCCTCGACGGGCGGGTCCAGGCGTACGCGACCCAGGCGCCGGGGGTCGACCAGCATCAGCCGGCCCCCGTCGGCGAAGGTCAGGGCGAACCGCGTCCACCGATAGTCACCGGGCAGGCGGCGCCCCTCCCAGTAGTCACCCCCGTCGACCTCGGAACCGTCCGGGTCGCCGATCACGATCTTGCCGGACATGCCGAGGTGGATGCCCAGCTCGGGCCCGTCCTCGCTGGTGTCGCACCACATGCTCTTACCCCGTCGATGGGCCGCGACGAGCGTCCGCCCCATCAGCGCGTCCCTGATCTGCCCGGGAAGGTGCGGACGGCACACGTACGTGTCGGTGTCGTCCACCTCGACGATCTTCCGGCCGAGCCCGGACCGCTCGATCACCGCCCGCGCCGACTCGACTTCCGGCAGCTCCGGCATGGTTCCTCCGTTACCTCTCAGTGCGCTTTGGTGAGCACACGGTTGGTAGTCCTGCCTTGCGGCGGGACGGTCCCGGTCTGACCGGCGGGTGCCGTGCCGGGTTCACGCTTCACTGCCACCTGCCCGCGTACGCGGGTCTTCTGGTCGGCTCCACGTGCTGCCACCGGGCCACTCCCGGCGGTGTCGTACTCGGCCGCGAGCGCGGCCAGGTTCAGGGAGGCGTTGTGGTCGCGGTCGATGACCAGACCGCACGCCTGACACTGGTATTTACGCTCGTGCAGGGCCAGCTTGGCTCTCACCGTGCCGCAGCCCGAGCAGGTTTTTGAGGACGGATACCAGCGGTCGGCGATCAGTAGCCGTCCGCCGTTCCACGAGGTCTTGTACGCCAGTTGGCGGCGGATCTCGGCGAACCCGGCGTCGGCGATGTGCCAAGCCAGTCGCCGGTTGGCGAGCATGCCGGTGACGTTGAGGTCTTCCACCACGACCGTGCCTTGCTCGCGGGCGAGGCGGGTGGTGAGCTTGTGCAGGCTGTCGCGGCGCAGGTTCGCCACCCGCGCGTGCGCGCGGCCGAGGCGGGCCGCTGCTCGTTCCCACCGCTTCGAGGGTCGTCGTCCGGTACGCCGGTCGGGGCCGGTCTTACGAGACAGCGCCCGGCCCAACGCGCGCAGGCGTTGCTGCGCGGCGACCTGGTGGCGGGGATTGTCGACCAGCTCGCCGGTGGACAACACGGCCAGGTGTTTGATTCCGACGTCCACGCCGACTACCGACTGCGGCCGGGTCGGGGTGCGCTCGGCTCGCTCGACCTCGACGGTGAACGACACGTGCCAGCGTCCGCCAGCACGCCGCACAGTCACGGACATGATCCGCGCCGTGCCGTTGTCCAGGCGGCGGCCGAGCTTGCGGGCCGACTCGTGCAACTTCAACCGGCCCAGCCGGGGCAGCACCACGTGCATGCGGTCGGGCTCTACCCGGATCGCCCCGGTCGTGAACCGCACGGATGGTGTGGCGCGGCGGCGGGACTTGAACCGTGGAAAACCCAGCGGCCGCCCCGCCCGGGTGCCTTTGCGGGAGTCGGCCCAGTTCTTCAACCCGCGAGCCAGGGCGTCCAGGCCGGTGTTGAACGCCTCCTTGGACACATCGCTCCACCACGGCGCGACGTCGGGTTTCGCGGTGTTCCACGCCTTGCGCAGCCCGGCGAGGGACCAGGGCAGCGGCGGCGTCAACTGCTCGTCCGGCACACCGTAGGAGCGTTCGGCGGTGCGCTGGTCCATGACGGCCTTGACCTTCGCGAGTGCCCAGTTGTGGGCGACACGGGCTGCTCCGGCATGCGCGAGCACGACGCGTTCCTGGACACAGGTGAGATCGAGGGCGAACCGGTACGCCTGGATCGTCTTCACGCCGAGCCGCTCTCGGTGGCGGCTTCGACGGCGCGGCGGGCACGGTTCGCGGCAGCACTGCGGCCGTACAGGCGGGCACACATCGACGTCAGGATCTCGGTCACATCGCGGACCAGGTCGTCATCGACCTCGGTCGGGTAGACGACGAGTAGACGCCGGCCCTGCGCGGTCAGGGCGGCCTCGACGTACTCGGCACCGAACCGGGCGAACCGGTCCCGGTGCTCGACCACGATGGTCGTCACAGCGGGGTCGCGAAGCAGGGCGAGGAACTTCTTCAGGTTTCCGTCGAGCGCCGATCCGACCTCGGTCACCACCCGGTCCACGCCGAGCTTCTGCCCGGTGGCCCACACAGTCACCCGGGCCACTTGCCGGTCAAGGTCCGTTTTCTGATCGGCTGACGACACCCGGGCGTAGACCACGGTCTGCCCGGATTCCGCCGTCGCGCCAGTGACCGGTTCGCCGACCATGATTAAGCGGCCGATCCGGTAGGTAGGAATGGGCAGCGATCCGGACTCGTAACGCCGACGTGCTGTCGCGTATGAGATCCCGGTAGCCGCTGCCCATTCCTTCAAGTTCACAACGCCGATTATAGCTGACTATTGAGTACTACTGACGACTGGGGCGCCAATAGCTAGCCACCCCGGCGCACCCGCATACCTTGCTCATCGAACATGCCCTGAGCTCAGGCGGAGCAACCTCCGGTGCGCTGGACGGCGACGATCGCGATGTCGTCGGCCTTTTGCTCGTGACCAAACGTCGCCATGACGGTGGCGGCGCACATGTCTACCGATCCGGCCGGGCCGCGACAGCGCTGCCGCCACACAGAACGACGGCCAAGGCGCATGGTGGCCCCGGCGGCGTCACCCGCCCGTAGTCCGGCCGGCCGACGCGCGGGCGGTCGGCAGGGTGGCGACCAGCGTCGTCCCCTGACCGGGTGGGCTGTCGACGGTGAGGCTGCCGCCGAAGGCCTCGACCCGGTCGATGATGCCGACCAGGCCCGACCCGCGCGTACGGTCGGCTCCCCCGGCGCCGTCGTCGGTGATCGTCAAGGTCAGGGAGGTCTCGTGCACCGCCAGGGTGACGTCGGCGGCGGTGGCCCGGGCGTGTTTGGCCACGTTGGTCAGGGCCTCGGCCGCCACGTAGTAGCAGGCGACCTGGACGCTGTCGTCGACGCCCGGCCAGTGCGGCGGCAAGGTCAGCTCGACCGGCACCGGGCTGCGGGCGGAGAGGGCGCGCAGGGCCGCGGGCAGGTCACCCTCAGCGAGCACGGCCGGGTGCAGCCCGCGGGAGAGGTCGCGCAAATCGTCCAGGATCGAGTCGATCTCGTCGGCGGCGGCCGCGAAGTCCGGGGCGCCGAGGCGCAGTTCCAGGGCCAGGGAGACCAGACGCTGCTGGGCGCCGTCGTGCAGGTCGCGTTCGAAGCGGCGGCGGGCCTCGTCGGTGGCGGTCACGATGCGTTCGCGCGAGGCGCGCAGGTTATCCTCGGTCTCGACATTCCGGATGGATGTCGCGATCAAGTCGATGCAGTCGGTGACGGGCTGTACGACCAGGTCGGGCACGCGGCCGGACTGGGCCGAGGTGACGCTGAGCCAGCCCCAGTACCGGCCGCCGGCGAAGATCGGGCAGGCCACGGTGGACCGGGCGCCCGCCTCGCGGACGGCCTGCCCGCTGACACTGACCGCCTCGACGTAACTGTCCACCCGGACCGTACGGCGTTGTTCGCAGACCTGCCCGGCCGCGGTGTCCGGATCGACCCGGCCGCGCAGGCCGACCGGGTGCAGCGCGGCCAGCATGCCCCGCCGGCCCAGGATGACCGCGGTGCCGTCGCCCTCGTACCGGCAGATCACGACGTCCTCGACCGGCAGCAGCGCGATGAGCTCGTCGGTGACCGCCTGGCAGACGTCGGGCACCGGCGCCTGCTGGGCGACCAGGGTGGCGATGCGCCGCACGGTGGCCTGCTCGTCGGCCAGGCGGCGTACCTCGGCCCCCGCGGCGGCGTTGGCCAGGGCCGTGCTGACCAGTTCGGCGAAGGCGACGACCCGCCGCTCGGTGTCCTGGGGCAGCACGATGCCGGTCGGGGAATGCACGACGACACCGCCCCAGATGCCGCCGCCGGTCAGCACCGGAGCCATCACCGACGTGTTGACCGACCACCGTGCCCGGAGCGTTTCGGCCAGTTCGCCGCCCATCCGGGACCAGTCGTCGATGCGTACGACCGGACGCTGACCGTCAATGAGCAGCGAGAGCCCCGATTCCGACAGCGGCCAGCGGGCCGAGATGGACTCGGGCGCGCCGTCGGCGGACCAGCCGGCGACGATCGTGACCACGTCGGGCGGGTCGAACCGGATCATGGCGCTGCGGCTGGCCCGGCACAGCACGCCCAGCTCGGCCAGGACGCTCGCCCAGACGTCCTCGGGCTTGGCGCCGGCGGCGACCAGCGTGGCCACCCGGCGCAGGGCGGACTGCTCGTCGGCCAGCCGCTGCACCTGCTCGCGGTGTTGCGCGCTCGAGATGGCGGTCGCGGCCAGCGCGGCGAAGCCGGCCAGACGGGTCTCGGTGTTCGCCGGCAGCGGCCGCGCCCGCTCGGAGACGACCGTGGCCGAGCCCCAGAGCCGGTCGTCGACGAAGATCGGCACGGCCACCACGGATCGGGCGTCGATCTTGTTCAGGCGTTCGGCGATCGGCCCGACGTCGTCGCGCGGACCGTCCATGCGGGCCGGTCGGCCGGTCTCGTACACCCGGCGGTTGGCGCTGTCGCCGTGCAGCGGCAGGCTGATGCCGATCGGATGCGAGTCGTCGACCACGCGCCCCCACCCGGCGAGCAGGGTCAGGGCGCCGTCCGCCTCGAACCGGCAGACACCGGAGCCCACGGTGAACGTCTCACCCGTCTCGGCGTCGGTGATGTGGGCCAGCTCCTCGGCCATCGCGTCGAACAGGACGTCGATGGATCCGCTGGCCGCGAGCCGGCCCAGCCGGATCAACGCTTCCCGCTCGGCGTCCACCAGCCTGTCCACGACCCTCACTGTGCGCCCTGGCCGTCAGGCGGAGCAACCTCCGGTGCGCTGGACGGCGACGATCGCGATGTCGTCGGCCTTCTGCTCGTGACCGAACGTCGCCATGACGGTCGCGGCGCACACCTCGGGGTCGCCGGCCACCACCGTGTCGGTGAGCCGTTTGAGGCCGACGTCGATGACCTCGCCCCGCCGTTCGACCAGCCCGTCCGTGTACGACAGGAGCAGGCCGTCCGCGGGGAAGCCGATGACCGTGTCCCGGCGCGCCCGCGGGCGGCCGATGCCCAGCGGGGCGTCGATCGGCATCTCGACCAGCTCGCCCGGGCCGCCGGCCACGGCGAGCACCGGGCGCAGGTGGCCGGCCGACGAGATCCGCAACTCCGTCCGATCCGGGGCGATCATCACGTACAGGGCAGTGGTCAGACTGCCCGCCTCGAAATGCTCGACCTTGCGGTCGAGCAGGGCCAGCACCTCGGCCGGATCGTCGCTGATCAGCGAGTACGCGCGCAGGGCGCTGCGGACGCGGCCCATGACGATCGCCGAGGCCAGGCCGTGCCCGGAGACGTCGCCGATGACCATGCCGACCCAGCCGGAGGGCAGCGTGAAGATGTCGTACCAGTCGCCGCCGATGCCGAAGTCGTGCCCCGGCACGTAACGGGCCGCGAACGTGAGCCCGGGCAGCTGCGGCAGCACGGGCGGCAGCAGGCTGCGCTGCAGGGCGAGGGCCGCCGCCTGATCCAGTTTGCGCGACCGGATCTGGCCCGCGACGCTCGCACGGTCGGCCGCCAGCTCGAGCAGCCGGATGTCGTCGCGGGTGAACTGCCGGGGTGTGCAGGCGCCGACGTGCAGGACGCCGACCACCTCACCGGCGGCCAGGATCGGCACGCCGAGCAGGGACCGGACGCCCTTGACCAGCAGCGACGGGCTGACCACGGAGTCCTCGGTGACCTCGCTCAGAACCACCGGCCGGCGCTGCTGAGCCACCCCGCCCGCGAAGCCGTGCCCGACCGGGATGCGCAGGCCCTGGCGTACCTCTTGCTCCAGCCCCTTGGCCGCGGTGGCCACCAGCTGCTGCGAATGGGGGTCGAGCAGCAGGATCGTCGCGGTGTCGGCGTCCAGCAGGTCCCGGACGCGTTCCAGCAGCTCGTCGAGGAGGTCGGACACGTCGAGCCGGGACAGGGCGGCGTCGCTCACGGCTTCGAGCCGGCGAAGTCGCTCGCCGGCCGACAGCACGTCCTCGGACCCCACGAACTTCACCCTAGTGCGCAAAGCCGCCGTTTCGGCGCGCGGTACACCCCCCGCGCGCTGTCGATCAACCCGGCGAGTCCAGGAGCATCGCCGCCATGGTCCGCGCATGGTCGAGCGGTGCGACGTCGTCCAGCACCTGCGAGCGGGCCAGCGCGCCGTCGTGGAGCAGGGCCAGCATCTCACCCAGCCGGGGCGCGTCGGCCACGCCGAGCTCGGCCGCCAGCTCCGTGAAGAGGGACGCGACGCGCAGCTTGCTCTCCCGTGCCTGGTGATGCGGCGGGCTGGCCGGATCCGGGTTCTCGACCGAGGCCGCGATGAACGGGCACGGCGCCACCGCTCCCGTGAAGGCCGGCGCCTCGAAGAAGGCGAGGATCCGCTCACGCGGGCCGGCCGTCGCGCCGGTGGCTAGCAGCCGGGCCTCCCGCTCGGTCAGATAGGCCGCCACCAGCGACGCCTTGTCCGGGAAGTGCTTGTAGAGAGTCCGTTTCGACACCGGAGCACTCGCGGCCACGAGGTCCATGCCGGTCGCGCCGATCCCGTTCGCCCGGAAGAGCGACTCGGCGGCGGCCAGGATCCGCTCGCGAGAGCGCACGGCTTGCGGTCGAAGCGTTTCCACGGCCCCAACTATACGCCAGCGTTTACTTTTCAAAACATACACGCTAGCGTTTACCTTCTACCGAAAGGGTGCAGCCATGCTGAACGTCCTCATCACCGGCACGTCGCGCGGCATCGGGCGGGCCATCGCGAAGGAACTGACCGCCCGCGGCCATCGGGTGATCGCTACCGCCCGCAAACTCGAGACCCTCGACGGGCTCGACGTCGCCGCCAAGGTGCAGCTCGACGTCACCGACCAGGCCTCGGTCGACGCGGCGGTGGCGGCGGCCGGGCCGGTCGACGCCCTCGTCTCCAACGCCGGAACCACCGTGCGCGGCCCGGTCGAGACGGTGCCCCTCGACGCGGTGCGCGACGTGTTCGAACTGAACTACTTCGGCGCGCTGCGCGTGACGCAGGCGTTCCTGCCGGCGATGCGCGAACGCGGATTCGGCCGGCTGATCTACATTTCGAGCCTGCTGGGCCGCATCACCACACCGCTGATGAGCACGTACTCCGGTTCCAAATGGGCCCTCGAGGCGCTGGTCGAGGCGGCCGCGGCGGAGACGGCGCAGTTCGGCGTCCGGGTCACGAGCCTGCAGCCCGGCGGGGTGGAATCCAGCGACTCGGCCGGCGCGGCTTTGGCTGCGGTCTATCTGACGGAGAACGACCCGTACCGGCCTTTGCTCGAGGCGGTGACCCGGGCCCGCAAGGCGCCGGTGACCGCCGAGCAGGTCGCCACGGTTGTCGCCGACACTCTCGTCGACCCGAACCCGCCGCTCCGCATCCCCGTCGGCGCGGCGGCGCTCGAAGCCCTCGGCGCCCCGCGCTAGCCCAACAGGGGCGGGCGCTGCCATTTCTCGCCGCGGACGTGGTGGTCCAGGAAGGCCAGCATCGTCGCGTGCCATACGGCGAGGTTGCCGGGTTTGGACACTATGTGTCCTTCGTCCGGGTAGTAGAGGAACTTGTGGCGGTCGCCGACCCGCGTGATCAGATCGCGCCACAGCCGCAGGCCCTCGCCGATCGGCACCCGGTAGTCGTTGTCGCCGTGAATGACCAGCATGGGCGTGGTGATGGCGCCGGCGGAGCGGTGCGGCGAGTTCGCTTCCAGCCGGTCCGGGGTGAGTTCGCGCAGCCAGTAGAAGGGGTGGTCGGTGGTCGTCATCATCTGATCGAGCGCCCACAACGAAGCGTGACTGACAATCGCGTCGAAGCGCTCTGTGTGACCAGCGATCCAATTCGCCATGTAACCACCGAACGAGGCGCCCACCACCGCCGTACGCGTGGCGTCGAGATCGGGACGGGCCAGGGCGGCGTCGGTGATCGTCATCAGGTCGGTGTACGGCGTCTCGCCCCACGCTCCCCAGCCGCGCTTGATGAAGTCGAGGCCGTAGCCGGTGGACAGCGCCGGGTCAGGCATCAGCACCGCATAACCGTGCGCGACGGCCAGCCACGGGTTCGACTGCCATTTCCAGACATTCCACGACATCATCGGACCGCCATGAACCCACAAAATCAACGGCGCCGGCGTCTCTGACAGGGGCAACGCGAGCCAGGCGCGCAACGGGCTTCCGTCGGCGGCTTGCGCTGTCACTTCTTCAAGCTTTCCCGGTACGAACGTCGGCGCGCACGGACTGGGCAGGAGTTCGATCTCGCCCGTGGGAATTGCCACCCGCACCGGGTGCGGCGCGCTCGCGATCGTGTTGCGCAACGCGTAGACCCACCGCCCATCCGGCGCCACCCGCGGATCGGTGTAGGCGGCGTCATCCCCCGTGAGCCGACTAACCTCACCCGCCGCAACGTCAACCAGCCACAGCGGCGACCGCCCGTGGTCGTCAGCCGCCACAACCAGTGCCGTCCCATCCGGCGTCCACTGCGGGCTGTGCGGCCACCGATCCCACTCCGCGGTCACCGCCTCGACCGGCCCACCGCCCAGCGGCGCCAGCCCCACCCAGATGTCACCCGGGTCATCGACCGATCCCCACCGCCGTACGAGAAAAGCCACCCGAGACCCATCAGGCGACACCCGCGGCGACGTGAAGTCATGGCCTTCCTCGTCCGCAATCATCCGCCGCTCGCCCGTGGCCAGGTCGATCACCGCAAGGGCCGACCGCTGCGCCCCACCCGCCACCCCCACCTGCCATGTCGCGACCACCGCGCGCCCGTCCGGGGTGATCTCCCAGTCCCCTTCGGTATCCAGCGCCCGCCCAACGTGCCCCGTCACGTCCCGCAGCCCACCCTCACCAACCGACCGCAACTCAGGCTCGCCGAGCGCGCCGGCGAACAGCCGCGGCCGCTTCGGTCCGAGGTCGTGATCCCACATCCGCACCGGGAACTCCTCGTGCAGAATCGCCGTGACCTCAGCCGTTTCACCCGAAGGCACCTCTGCCGACACCTCATCCGGCTCTGAATCCGCAGCGGGTAGCCGCCGTTCACTCCTTCCTGAAGGGAGCACCATCGACCCGGCGACAAGCGCTCCCGACGCGCTGACCTGAACCCCGTGCATCCCGCCGGGCAAACTCGCAACGACGTAGGCGTCCCCGCCCGCCGCCGGCAGCAGCCACAACGCCTTGCCTTCGCCGCCACCCTCGGGGTCCGGCCGAGACGAGAGGAACAGCAGGTCACCGTCCGGCGTGAACCCCGCCCCCGACTCGCCCTCATCACTGCGCGTCAGCTGCCGGGCCGCCCGTTCCCCCGCCGGATCAACCTCCCACAGCGCCGTCCGACGCCGCCCGTTGTCGCCCTCCGAAGTCGAAACGCCCACGACCAGCCGCCGCCCATCCGGCGACAGCCACAGCCCCGCCATCCGAGGCAGACGAACGTACGCGAAGGGATCGTGAAAGGCGCCAGGGCTCATCCAAATCTTTCTATCACCGCCGCGCCCTCACCGCCCGCACCCGCATCGCCGCGCCCACACCGCCGGCACGCCGCGCCCGACACCGCCCGCACCTGCACCGCCGCGCCTGCACCGCCCGCACCGCCGCGCCCGAGACCGCGCGCACTCGCACTGCCCGCACCGCCGCGCCCGACACCGCGCGCGCCCGCACCGTCGCGCCCGCAGATCGCGCCCGCACCGCCGTCGCGCACCCACCTGAACCGCGTCGGGTTGGTGCTGGCTGGTTGAGTTGGGTTGGCGCTTCGACGATCTGTGATCCGGCCGGGGTGGAGCAGGGTTTCGCAGGCGCCTGGTGGCAGGTTGGCGCCGCCGCTGTGTAGACGGCGGTGGTTGTACCAGTCGACGTATACCAAGGTGGGAGTCTCGACCTGGTCGCAGATCTTCCACGAGCCTCGCGGTTTGATCAGTTCGATGAGCAGCGTCTCCGCGGCGCCGACGCCCACCTTCTCCACCACCGCGACGATCGCGGCGTACTCCGACTCCTAACTCGGCCATGCCTCGGCGACCATTCGCATCGCCCGCTCACGAGGTTCCGCGGGGTACGGCGAAGGGCTTGACCTAGCTCGATCCTCCAAAGATCGACCGATGCCAGACCCGGGCGGTTAACACCACCGCGCGCTCACCAGCGCATGTCCGCCACCCGCACACCTACCGCCGCGCACCCACCACCGCACGTCCACCACCGCGCACTCAGCACCGCGCGTCCGCTACCGCACGCTCACCGTCGCGCATTACCGCCGCTCCTCCATCACCGCGCACGCACCATGGCTCGCCCAACGCCGCGCACGCACCATCGCTCGCCCAGCGCCGCTCACTCACCGGCGTAACTCCACCACCGCGCACCACCAGCGCTCGTCCACCCGCGCAGCCACCCCCGCACCCTGCCGGTGCTTGACTTCGAGTGCTCTCGAAGGTCGATCATCGCCGGCATGACGGAGATCGTGTTGGGTGCCATGTTGTTCGGTACGCGCATCAATGAACAAGAATCGTTCGCTTTGCTTGACCGCTTTGTTGAGCGTGGCGGCCGTTGGATCGACACCGCCAACAACTACGCGTTCTGGCTGCACCCGTCGGGGCTGGGTGGGCACAGCGAACAAGTGATCGGCCGGTGGCTGGCCGCTCGCCCGGGAATGCGCGACCGTGTCCGTATCAGCACGAAGGTGGGCGCCGAACCGACCGACCCTGCGCGCGGGCTGGACGCCATGGAAGGGCTGTCGGCGCCGGTCATCCGCTCAGCCCTAATCGGCAGCCTGCGCCGGCTCGGCACTGACCATGTGGACATGTACTGGGCGCACGTCGAGGACCGTTCGGTGCCGCTGGCCGAGACGGTGGGCGCCTTCAGCGACCTGGCCGCCGAGGGGCTGACCGCGCGGTTGGGCGCCTCGAACACTCCCGCCTGGCGAGTCGAGCAGGCACGCGCACTAAGCGACAACAAATGGACAGCCTTGCAACTGCGGCACTCCTACCTGCAACCCCGGCCGGGCGCCGCCCTCGAATCGTGGTCGCATCGGCAGGTGTTCCCGGAAACGCTCGACTACGCGCGGACGTGCGGGCTCGACCTGTGGACGTACTCGCCGCTCATCAACGGCGCCTACGGCCGCGCCGACCGGCCGCTCGAGGAGGCGTACGCGCACCCGGGAACCGAACGGCGACTCGCCGCACTCACCGCGACCGCCGACGAGCTCGGCGCCACCCAGAACCAAGTAGTGCTGGCGTGGCTGCTCGGCGGCGACCCCGCGGTGCTACCGATCGTCGGCGCCAGCACCCCGGAACGGCTCGACGAGGTGCTGGCCGCCCGCGACCTGAAACTCGACCCCGAGCAGCGCCGGCGTCTGGACGAGGCGAACTAGCCGAGCGATTCCGGCCGGCGCCACTCTTTGCCGAGCACGTGGTGGTCGAGGAACGCGAACACCGTCTCGTACCAGACCTTGGCGTTGCCGGGCTTGAGCACCCAATGGTTCTCGTCGGGGAAGTACAGGAACTTGTGCTTGCCCTCGGAGCGGGACAGCAGGTCCCACCACAGCCGCAACGCTTCGCCGATCGGCACCCGATAGTCCTTGTCGCCGTGGATCACCAGCATGGGCGTGGTGATGGCGTCGGCGAAGCGGTGCGGCGAGTTGGCCTCCAGCCGGTCGGGGGTCAGCTCGCGCAGCCAGTAGAAGGCCATGTCGGTCGTGCTCATCATCTGGTCGAGCGCCCACAGCGAGGCGTGCGTGACGATCGCGTCGAAGCGGTCGGTGTGCCCGGCCACCCAGTTGGCCATGTAGCCGCCGAACGAGCCACCCATGGCGGCCGTGCGTGTGGCGTCGAGGTCGGGCCGTTCCAGCGCCGCGTCGGTGATCGTCATCAGGTCGGTGTACGGCTTGTCGCCCCAGTTGCCCCAGCCCCGCTTGATGAAGTCGAGGCCGTAGCCGGTCGACAGCGCCGGGTCGGGCATCAGCACCGCGTACCCACGCGCCACCAGGTGCCACGGGTTCCACCGCCATGACCACACGTTGTACGACCCGAGCGGTCCGCCGTGAATCCACAACACCAGCGGCGCCGGCCCGTCGGCGTCGGAGGGCAACGCGAGCCAGGCGCGCAACGGGCTTCCGTCGGCGGCTTGCGCTGTCACTTCTTCGAGCTTTCCCGGTACGAACGTAGGCGCGCACGGACTGGGCAGGAGTTCGATCTCGCCTGTGGGAATTGCCACCCGCACCGGATGCGGCGCGCTCGCGATCGTGTTGCGCAACGCGTAGACCCACCGCCCGTCCGGCGCCACCCGCAGATCGGTGTACGCCGCGTCGTCCGACGTGAGCCGGCTGACCTCACCGGAAGCGACCTCGACCCGCCACAGCGGCGACCGCCCGTTGTCGTCGGCCGCCACGATCAGTGCTGTGCCGTCCGGGGTCCACCGCGGCTCGTGCGGCCACCGGTCCCATGCGGCGGTCACCGGCTCGACCGGGCCGCCCTTCACCGGCGCCACGGCCAGCCACACGTCACCCGGGTCGTCGGGTGAGGAGTTCCGCCGTACGAGAAAAGCCACCCGCGACCCGTCGGGCGACACCCGCGGCGAGTTGTAGTCGTGGCTGTCATCGCCTGCGATCTCGCGGCGTTCACCGGTCGCGAGGTCGATCACGACGATCGTCGAGCGTTCCGAACCGCCGGCCTCGGACACGATCCAGGCGGCGACGGCACTGCGCCCGTCCGGGGTGATCTCCCAGTCCCCTTCGGTGTCCAGAGCCCGTCCGGCATGCCCTGTCACGTCCCGCAGCTCGGGCTCGGGCAGCGAGCCGGTGAACAGCCGCGGCCTGTCCGGCCCGAGGTCGTGGTCCCAGTAGCGCACCGGGTAGCCCTCGTGCAGGACGGCCGAGATGCCGGCCTTCTTGCGCTGCTCGCGCACCGAGTCGTCGCCCGAGGGCAGCACCGCCGACCCGGCGATCACCGTGCCGTCCGGGCTGACCCGCACACCGTGGACGCCGCCGGGCAACTTGGCGATCACCCGCGGCTCCCCGCCGCCCGCCGGCAGCAGCCACAGCGCCGCCTTCGCGTCCTCGTCGTCGTCGGTGTCGTCGGGCGACGGCCGGGACGAGGTGAACAGCAGGTCACCCTCTCCAGTGAAGGCGGCCGCCGATTCGCCCTTCACGCTGCGGGTCAGACGCCGGGCGGGCTGCTCCCCGGCCGGGTCGACCTGCCACAGCGCGGTGGCGTAGCGGGCGTTCTTCTTGTCCGGCGTACCCACGCCGACCACGAGCCGGCGGCCGTCCGGCGACAGCCACAACCCGGCCAGGCGGGGCAGGCGGACGTACGCGTCGAGGTCGGTGAAAGGATCGACACCACTCATCGGCCCTTTCTACCACCGCGCGGCCGCCGGCATGGGGACGCCATTTGTGGGAATGCGGCGCCGATGCTCGTCCACACGTACGCGATCTCCGACGGCTCGGTGCACCTGTCCGTCGTGGGCGAGATCGACATCGCCACCGTCGAGGACTTCGAGGAAGCGCTGGCCCGGGCGATCGCGATCGACGGCGCGCCGCGCGTGGTCGTCGACTTCAGCGAGGTCACGTTCTGCGACTCGTCCGGCCTGGCCGCCCTGGACCGCTGCTGCGAGCAGGCCTCCCACCGCGGCCTGCAGTTGCGGCTGGTCCGCCCCCAGCGCGGAGTCCGCCGCCTGCTCGAGCTGACCGGACTGCTGGAGGCCCTGACCCGCCCGGACATATAGTCACGCTTGGATGCCCGCCGCTGCCGGGAGGACGACCGTGGCCGAACTCAACGTCGACGTGCCGCACACCGCGCGGATCTGGAACTACTGGCTGGGCGGCACCGACAACTACGCCGCCGACCGCGCGGTGGGCGACCAGGTGCGCGATTTTCTGCCCGACATCGTCGCGTCGGCCCGGGCCGACCGGGCGTTCCTGCAACGAGCCGTACGGCATCTGGTGGCCGAAGCCGGCATCCGGCAGTTCCTCGACATCGGCGCCGGCCTGCCGACCGCGCACAACACGCACGAGGTGGCTCAGGCGATCGCGCCCGAGTGCCGGGTGGTCTACGCCGACAACGACCCGCTCGTGCTGGCCCACGCACGCACCCTGCTGACCAGCACCGCCGAGGGCCGGACGGACTACATCGACGCCGACGCCCGGGACACCGGCACGATTCTGCGCCTGGCCCGCCATACGCTCGACTTCGACCGGCCGATCGCGGTGCTCCTGCTCGGCGTGCTCAACTTCATCGGCGATGACGACGAGGCGCAGGGCGTGGTCAGCCGCCTCACCGCCGCCGTGCCGACCGGCAGCTATCTGGCCGTCGCGCATCCGACCATCGAGGTCAAGCCGGAGGAGTCGGCCGCCGCGGCCCGGCAGTGGAACGCCACCGCCACCCCGCCGATCACGTTGCGTCGCCGAGCCGACCTGGAACGCTGGTTCGAGGGTCACGACCTGCTCGAGCCGGGCGTCGTCACCTGCACCAAGTGGCGTCCCGGCCCCGGCGACCCGACCGGCGACGTCTACCAGTTCTGCGGGGTGGCGGCCGTCGCCCATCGGACGAATCGGTAGTCACGCCCGGCTCGGTGACTCAAAGTAAGAAGGGTGTCACCCGACCCACGTCGCCGGTCCCGGCTCAACCCGCTGCTCGCGGTCCTGTTCGCGGGCGTAGCGGTGGTTGTGCTGTTCTTCGCCGGCGTCGCCGCCCAGCAGCTCAACAGCAAGCAACCGGTCGCCGCTGCCGAGCCCACGTCGAAGGCGCCTCCCCCACCGCCCGGACTCGGTGACAAGGTGCGCGACGGCAAGTTCGAGTTCGTGGTCTCCAAGGTCGACTGCGCCCACCGCAGCGTCGGCCCGGAACACCTCCAGCGCACCGCCAAGGGCAAGTTCTGCCTGGTACGCCTGTCGGTGCGCAACATCGCCGACGGCGCCCGCTACTTCCTGGGCCACGCCCAGAAGGCGTACGACGCCGAGGGCACTGCCTACGGCGACGACGCCCTGGCCGGCGTCTACGCCAACCGCGACACCCAGACGTTCCTGGAAAAGCTGGACCCCGGCGAACGCGTGAGCGGCAACCTGGTCTTCGACGTGCCTCGCCAAGTCAAGCTGGTCCGCCTGGAACTGCACGACTCTCCGCTGTCCCGCGGCGCCAAGGTCTCTCTCAAGTCCTAGACGCTGTCGATGGCGTTCTGGGCTCGCACCAACCGCTCCATGAGCACGATCAACGTCTCGACGTCCTCGTCGGGCCAGCCGGCGGTCAGCCGGCCGAGCACGTCGTCCTGCCACGCGTGCGCTTGCCGCAGCAGTTCCTCGCCGGCCGCGGTGGTGCTGACCGCCGACGCCGCCCCGACCCGGCCCGGCACCCTGCGGACGACCAGTCCTCGCTGCTCGGCCCCGGTAACCATCCGGCTCGCCCCGGACTGATCCAGCCCCAGCTCCCGCGCGACGTCGTTGACGGAGGTCGGCTGCCGCTGCCCGGCGAGCGTGTGCACCGCCTCGACCACCATGACGTCGCGTCCCCGTTGCCCGTCCGCCCCGAGCCCGGCGCCGGTCCACCGCCGCGACCAGAACCGTACGAACCCGAACAGGGCCTGTCCCCGCGCCACCCGGCCTCCCCTTGACTCCATCGTATGCGCATCGCATACGCTCGTCGCATGCAAGACGCATACGCAGAGGATGCCACGCTGGAGGACCTGATCAACGCCTGGCACGAGGCCGTCAACCGTCGCGACCTGGATGCCGCGCGAGCCTTGGTGACCGACCCGGTCGAAGTGTCCGGCCCGCGGGGCACGCACAGCATCACGCCGCAGGAGTTCGCTGACTGGATCGTCACTTCCGGGATCCGGCTGCGCCCGCTGTCGGCGCATCCGGTCGACGCCGCCACGATGGTCGTCGAGCAGGCGGCGACCTGGCCCGGCAGCGACGCCGAAACGACGGTGGCCACCCTGTTCCGGGCCCGCAACGGAGCTCTGACGACGATCCGCCGCTTCGTATCGCTGCCCGAGGCCCTGCACGCCGCGTCGCCGCCGGAACCCGGCCGTCCGGGGTGACGTCCAAGCCGGCATGCTCAAACGCCGGATCGTCCTCGTAGTCAGCCTGGCCTTCGTGGTCCTCGCCTCGGTGGTGGCCGTCGCGGTCGCGGCCGGGAGGCCCGAGCCGGCGTGCGCGTGCAGCGTCGAACCCAACTTGCGGGGGCCGGCTCAAGACGCGGCCGTACGTTTCGAGGGCGTGGTCCGGCGGGGCGATGTGCCCGGCGCGTGGACGCTGCTGACCGATGAGGCGCGATCCCGGTACGGCAATCTGGCCCGGTTCCGGCCCGTCTTCGATCGTCTGGGCCGGGCGCTGCGCGAAGCCGATGCGCCTCGGTGGCTCGCGGTGGACGAGGAGGCGCGGTATGACCGGCCGAGCCCGGTCGTGGTGGTCGGCTTCTCGACGGGCCCGGCCCGGCTGGTCTGGCCGCTGCTGGTGCTCACGCCGCTCGGCCGGATCGGCGACGAGCGCATCGATCCGGAGCCGCGGGCCCTGCGGCTGACCGCGGTCCGAGACGGGGACGGCGTACGGGTCAAGCTCGCCGACGGCGACCCGGAGCGGACCACCTTCGTGGCGATCGACAGCGCCGGACGGGACACGCGCCCCGGCCGCCGGCCCGTGGCCGAGGGCGTCGACCGGCTGACCTGGAGCATCCCGCCGACGGGCCCGATCCTTGCCATAGCCATCGAGAGAGGCCCGTCCGGCCCGCGCATCGGGTTCGGATCGACGCCGTAAACTGCTGCGAATGGGGTGGGAAGCGCTCGCGCAGTGGGGTGACGACGCCGTTCGCGTGGAGCCGCTGACCGGTGGTGTGGCCAACGACGTGTGGTGCGTCCGCGTCGGCGGCCAACTGGCGGTCGGTCGTCTCGGCCGCCGCAGCGACGCCGACCTCGCTTGGGAGACTGACCTTCTCGCGTACCTGGACCGGGAAGGCCTGACCGTGCCGGTGCCGATCCCGGCCCGGGACGGCCGACTGTTCGCCGACGGCCTGGTGGTCATGACCTACGTGGAGGGCGGGCCGCCCGAGACCCCGGCCGACTGGCGTCGCGTGGCGGACACACTCCGCGAACTGCACCGCCTGACCCGGGACTACCCGCAGCGCCCGGGCTGGCGTTCGTCGACCGACCTGCTGCACGCCGAGACCGGCACGAAGGTCGACCTGACCGAGATGCCCGCCGAGGGCGTGGCCCGCTGCCGGGCGGCGTGGGCCCGGCTGGCCGGGCGCGAGACCCGCGTCGTGCACGGCGACCCCAACCCCCGCAACATCCGCCTGACCGCGGAGAGGGTCGCGCTGATCGACTGGGACGAGTCCCACGTCGACGTCCCCGACCTCGACCTGGTGCTGCCCGGCAACGCCGCCGGCTTCGACGTCGACGCCTACGACATCGCCGCCCAAGCGTCGGCCGCCTGGGAGGCCGCCGTCTGCTGGGACGACGACTACTCCCGCAAACGCCTGGCCGAGGTCCGGCCCCTTTAAGAAGGCGGCTCTTGGGTGATCTTGCCGTACACGTCCTTGGCGACGATCCGCCCATCGCTCACCCGGTAGAGATCCAGCCCGCGCAGAACCGTGCCGTCCTCGGCCGGCGCCCACTGCCACTCGCACACCACCCGGTCGCCCGCCGCGAACACGGGCCCGAGGACAGGCCCCTCACCGGGACCGATCTGGTCGGCGAAAACGGCTGTCACCTCGTCCCGGCCACTAACGACAACCGCCGGCCCGTCCCAGGCGTTCGGGCAGTACAAGACATCGTCGGCCAGGCACGCCGACACCGCCGCCAGGTCACCCGCGGCCCACGCCGCGTTGAAGCGTTCGATCAGCTCTCGTGCGTCCGTCACGCCGACACCGGCAATACGGCTTTGACGACGTAGTAGGCGGGCAGCGCGCTCGCGGCCTCGCCCAGGCCGGCGTAGAGGGCGGGCTCGGGCGCCTCGAAGAACTCGTCGAGGTGGAGGCCGGCCCGGATCAGCGCCATCACGACGTCGCTCACCGGCCAGACGAAGGTGGTGAAGCGGGGCGCGTCCGGTTCGCCGCGGGCGCCCTCGGGGAGTTTGGCGTCGTCCTGGCCGGTGGCCGGGCGGCCGCGGCCGAAGTAGTCGCCGACCACCGCCAGGCGGTCTTCGGCGCGGACGGACAGCGCCTCCCAGGCCGGGTGGTGGTCGCACAGCAGCAGGGCACCGCCGGGGCGGAGGCGGGCGGCGACCATGGCGGCGAGGGCGTCCAGGTCGGGCACCCAGCAGATGGCGCCCCAGCTCAGGTAGATCAGGTCGAGGTCGACGAGGTCGTCCGGCGGGTGGAGCATGTCGGCCTGGCGGAAGTCAGCCTCGATCCCGGCCTCGGCCGCCCGGGCTATCGCCTTCGCGACGGCCACGTCGGACAGGTCGACACCGGTCGCTCGTGCGCCCAGAATGGCCCAGGACAGCACCTCATCGCCGTACGAGCAAGCCAGCTGAACCACCCGCCGGCCCGCCACGTCGCCGGCCAGCCGCACCTCGAAGTCGGCCAGGACGATTTCGCCCGCCCGCAGCCGCTCGACGGCGACGCCCGAGCGCCGGGGCGCGATGAGGTTCCAGCCGGCGCGGTTGGCCTCGACCCGTTCATCCACAGCGATCAAAATAGCGACCCGTTATCCACAGCGATCAAGGTACCGGGCGAAGCCGTCGTCCTCGACCGACGCCGTCCGGTCGGTGGCGGCCGCCAGGACCTCGGGCGGGGCGTCGGCCATCGCCACCGAACGGCCGACCACCGAGAACATCGCCGTGTCGATCGGCATGTCGCCGAAGGCGATCGCCCGTTCGGGGGCCACCCCGAGCGTCCGCAGGGCGTGCAGCACCCCGCTCGCCTTGTCGACCGAGGCCGCCGTCACCTCCACGAACCGGGATCCGGCGCGGTGCAGGCCCAGCGTCGTCAGGCCGGCCAGCTCGGCCATCAGCTTCACCGCGTCCCAGCCCTCGTGGCCGACGACCATCGCGCACGGCTGCATCTCGCCCAGCGCCTGCACCACCGACACCGGACCTTTGTGGACGGACGGCCGCATCGCCTGGTAGGCCGCCGTCATCCGCCATTCGGAGCCGTCGAAGGCGGCCCAGCCGGCCGTCGGCAGCCGCCGCGCGAGCGTTTCGGTCAGGCCGGTCACCGCGTCGCGGGGCATCGGCTCGCGCCAGGCGATCGTCCGCGTGGCCGGCACGTACCCGAGGGCGCCGCTGCAGCAGACGGCGAAGTCCAAGGTCGGCGCCAGCTCCGACAGGGCCAGCACCCCGTTCGGCGTACGGGCGGTGGCGGCGACCAGCGGCACACCACGCTCGCCGAGAGCCCGGGCGGCCCGCAGCGTGGCCTCGCTGACCGAGCCGTCGCGCCGGACCACCGTACCGTCGAGATCTGTCACGACCGCTTCGAACGCCACCGCCGAAATCTATACATTGCCCGAACATAAAGCTGCCCCGGGAGCGGGCAGAATGGGCCGGTGACACAGAAGGGGCTGGTGCTGGTCGTCGAGGACGAGCGGCCCATCGCCGACCTGTTGCGGCTCTATCTGAGCCGGGACGGGTTCGGGGTGCACGTCGAGCACGACGGGGCGGCCGGGCTGGCTGCGGCCCGCAGGATGCGGCCCGTGGCCTGCGTCCTGGACATCGCCCTGCCCTCGATGGAAGGCACCGAGATCTGCCGCCGGCTGCGCGAGGACGGCGACTGGACGCCAGTGGTGTTCCTGACCGCGCGCGACGACGAGGTCGACCGGATCCTCGGGCTCGAGCTGGGCGGCGACGACTACATGACCAAGCCGTTCAGCCCGCGGGAGCTGGTGGCCCGCGTGCGGGCGCTGCTGCGGCGGGCGGCCGGTCCGGGTGAGGGCGAGCGGGTTCGTACGCTGGGCCCGCTCACCCTCGACCCGGCGCGCCGCTCGGCCGGCGTCGACGGGCGCCCGCTCGTGCTCACCCCCACCGAGTTCGACCTGCTCGGCCACCTGCTGCGCCGCCCGGGCCGGGTCTTCACGCGCGAGGAGCTGCTGGCCGCCGTCTGGGGTTACGCCTCGCACGCGGGCACCCGCACCGTCGACGTGCACGTGGCCCAGCTGCGAGCCAAGCTGGGCGACGCGGCCGGCCTGATCCGCACCGTGCGCGGCGTCGGATACACCGCCGATGCCTAAAACTCTCACCGGCCGGGCCGTCCTGGTCACGGCGGCCACCGCCGTCATCGCCGTCATCGTGACCGCGCTGGTGGCGCTGCCCATCGCCGTACGCTCGGCCAACAACACGGCCCGGGCCGACCTGGCCGACAAGTCGGCGATCGCCGTCGAGCTGCTGACCACCGAGCGGTTCGCGGCCCGGCAGCGGATCGTCGCCCGGCTGCGTGACGACGGCATCTCGGTCTATCTCGTCCGGCGGGGTGTGGCCGACCGGGCCGGGCTGCCGCGGCGGGTCCTCGACCAGATCGCCGCCGGTTCGGCCGTGGACACCCGCGGCGTCGTCGCCGGCGAGTCCGTGTTCATCGCCGGGCGGCCGCTGACCGGCAACGACGCCGGGGTCGTGCTGACCCGGGCCGCCTCGTCGGGGACGGCCGGGCAGGTGCTCGGCGGGGTGTGGGTGGCGCTGCTGGCCGGGCTGCTCGGCGGCATCGGCGCGGGCGCGCTGCTGGCCCGGTTCATCGCGCGGCCGCTGCGGCAGGCGGCCCTGGCGGCGGGCCGGATGTCGGCCGGCGACCGGTCGGTGCGGCTGGCCGTGCGCCCACCGGTCGAGGCGGCCGAGCTGGCGGCCGCCCTCAACCAGCTCGGCGCGGCCCTGCAGCGCAGCGAGGGCCGCGAGCGTGAGTTCCTGCTGTCGGTCTCGCACGAGCTGCGGACGCCCCTGGCCACGATCCGGGGCTACGCCGAGGCCCTGGCCGACGACGTGGTGCCGGCCGAGCAGGCCGGCGAGACCATCCTGCGCGAGTCCGAACGTCTGGACCGGCTCATCTCCGACCTGCTGGCCCTGTCCCGGCTCGAGGCCGACGACCTGCCCGTCACCGTCGTCCCGGTCGACCTGAACGAGCTGGTCGACGCGGCGGCGCAGGCCTGGCTCCCCCGCTACGGCCCGCATCTGCGCACCGAGCTGCCGCCCGATCCGGTCGTCGTCGACACCGATCCCGACCGGATCCGCCAGGTGATCGACGGCTTGTGCGAGAACGCGTTGCGGGTGGTTCCCGACGGTACGCCGCTGGTGCTGGCCGTCCGCGCGGGCGAGCAGGGCGGCGTGGTCGAGGTGCGCGACGGCGGTCCCGGCTTCACCGACGAGGACCTGGAGGTCGCCTTCCAGCGGGGCGCCCTGCGGCAGCGTTATCGGCACGAGCGCAAGACCGGCAGCGGGCTCGGCCTGGCCCTGGCGGCACGGCTGGTGACCCGGCTGGGCGGCACGATCGCGGCCGGGCACGCGCCCGAGGGCGGCGCCATGTTCACGGTCACGCTGCCTTACACAGCCCGAACAAAACCCTGACCCGTTCCGCGTACGCCGGGACGAGGCTTCGACCCATGACACGTACGCGAATGACTTTGACCCTGACCGCTCTGGGCCTCACCGGCGTGGTGGCCGCGGTCGCCGTGGGGGCAGCCGTCGCGACTCCGGCCGACGCCGCCGCCGACGAGAAGCAGGCCCTGGCCGCGATGGACGCCGCCGGCCACAAGCCGGCCCGCGCCTACCTGCGCAAGAACACCCTGCACGGCGAGGTCGCCGTGAAGGGCAAGGACGGCACCCGCACGATCGTCGTCCAGCGCGGCACGGTCACCGCCACCGACGACAAGACCCTGAGCGTCAAGTCCACCGACGGCTTCACCCTCACCTGGACGAAGGGCGACAAGCTCAAGGTCAAGGGCACCCTGAAGACCGGCGCCCAGGTCGGCGTGGCCGGCCGCAAGGACGGCGACGCCACCGTGGCCCGCCTGGTCCGCGTCGCTTCCTGACAGCTCAGCCCAGAACGGGAAACGCCGGAGCCGCCGACCGCTGCGCGGCATCCGGGGTGATCCGTCCCGCGCCGAGCAGCACCGCCAGCTCGTCCGGCCAGCTTCCCGGCACCTCGCCGCCGGCCAGCGCCTCGACCGTCCGGCGGGCCAGGCGCAGGGCCGCCGGCGCGGGCGCACCGATCCGCAGGTCGAGGTGGTGGATCGCCAGTTCGACGGCCCAGGTGGCCAGGAAGTCGCCGGTGGACAGGACATGGCCCTGGAAGCGCACGGCGCCCGCTTCGAGCCGCGTCACCGCCGACCGGACGCCGTCCGCAGTCGGCAGCAGATGCCGCACGGCGCCGGTCGGCCGGCGATAGGCGGCGCCCACGAGCCGGACGAAGCGGATGCCGTCGGTGGGGCCGGCGTCCTCGTCGGTGGCCGGCGGCGTGGCCCGCCAGTAGGACGCGGCGTCGGTGCCGGCCGCTTCGGCGGCCGGGGTCACCAGGCCCAGAAGCATCTCCTGCAGGCCCATGTGCACGTGGACGACCACATCACCGGCGGTCCAGCCGGCACACCGGCTGGCGGCGAGCAGGTCCTGGTCGCTCGCGCCCCGGACGCAGCCGGTGAAGGAGTCGAGCGCGTCCAGGAAGGCCTGCCGCGCCTCGTCGTGGTCGACGTGCATGGCCCCGCTCAGGTCGGCGGCGACGAACGGCTTGCCGGTCATGGATCCTCCCTGTGGTCAGGACATGGTGGCGGTCAGGCTGCCGTCCTCGCCGCCGATTGCCCGTACGGTTCTCCCGTCCGCCAGGATCGCGGTCACACCCCGCGGCGAGGGCTCGGCGCCGGCCGGCTCGCCGGTGACGGCGTGCCAGCGGCGCACCTCGCCGTCGTCGTCGACCGACACCAGAACGCCGGACTCGAACGACAGCCCCATCACCCAATACTCGCCGACCTCCAGCGCGTCGCCGATCTGCTCGCCGGTCACGGCGTTCCACCGGAGGATCCGCCGGTCCTCGCCGCCCGAGGCGAGCAGCACCGTCCCGTCCTCGAGCGTGGTGAGCGCGACCGCGAGCACCTGCGCCTTCGAGACCTTCAACGGCCGCCGCAGCGGCTCGCCGGTCTCGGCGTCGACCACCTGCACCAGCCCGTCGTCGGTGCCGCCGGCGAAGAACGGCCGCCCGTCCGGCCACGTCCCGTTCGCGACGGTCCAGACCAGCGTCTCGTCGTCCGGGTCGAGCGGCTCCAGGTCGCCGGTCAGCGGCTCGAAGCGCAGGATCCCCTCATGGGTGCCGGTGGCCGCCATCAGCCGGCCGTCCGGCAGCCGGGCCGCGGCCAGGCCGTAGCACGTGGGGGCCAGGGCGGACGGATCACCGGCCGGTTCCCCGGTGGCCGCGTCCCAGCAGCGCGCGCCGTCTTGCCCGGCCGAGACGAAAAGGCCGGGCACCGCTATCAGCTTCTGGACCTTCGCCGGGTGGCCGGCCACGTCGCCGCCGACCGGCCGCCCGGCCAGGTCCCATCGGCGTACGGAACCCTGCTCGTCACCGACGACGCAGAGCGGGCCCGACGCGGACGGCACAACGGCCGGCGCGGTGACGCGGGAACGACCGACCAGCAACGCTTCGGCCTGCCACGAGGCCAGATCCCACCGCCAGAGCGTGGCCGACTGGTCGACCGAGAACAGCAGCCGCCCGTCCGGGGACGCCGCGAGACCGCCCTCGTTCATCCCGTGCGACGTCTGCGGCAGCGCTTCCAGAGGCTCGCCGCCGGTCGCGTCCCAGCGCCGGATCGGTCCGTGAAACTCCTGCCCGACCAGCACGTCTTCCTCCGGCAGGTGCAGCAGCGCCACCACCGGCCGCTCGTGCCCGCCGAGCGGCTTCCCCAACGGCTCACCCGACACCGCGTCCCACAGCCGCAGGGTCCCGTCGTTCTCGCTGGTCGCCACGACCGTACGACCGTCGGCCCGCCGCCACGCGGCCAGCGCCAGCAGCCGGCCCAGGCTGCCCGTCCACCACGGCCCGACCGGCTCCCCGGTTGCGATGTCCCACCGGGTCAGCGATCCCGTCGTCTCGGCCACCAGCAGCGGCCCGGCCACCGCCATCACCCCGAGCCCACCGCTGGGCAGGAACGAGGACGGCGCCCGCAACCGCTCGCCCACCTCGGCCCCGGTCCCGCGGTCGAACCGCCGCACGGTCGTGCCGTCCGAGCAGACGACCAGCGAGCCCGCCACCGCGAGGAAGGTGGCCCGATCCGGCCCGGCCACGGCGAAGCCGCCCGGCGCCCCCGAAACGGCGTCCCACGACCGGATCATCCCGTCGCCGCCCGAGGTGAGGATCAGCCCGTCCGCGCCGGCCACCGCCCGTACCGGCGCGCGGTGCGCCACCGGGACCCGCCAGCCCCGCTCAACCGAAATCATGCGAGGAAGCTACGCCAGGATCGCGCGGCAGGGCGTCCCGTAAATGCCGGCGCGAGGTCACGCCGAGTTTGGTGTAGATCTTGCCCAGGTGCCACTCGACCGTGCGGGGGCTCAGGAACAGCCGCTCGCCGACCTCCTGGTTCGAGAAGCCGGATCGTACGAGAACCGCGATCTGCCTTTCCTGAGCGGTCAGCTCGTCGCGGACCGCGGCCGTGACCGTGCGCCGGCGGACGACCTCGCCGGTGGCCGCCAGCTCCCGCCGGGCCCGGCACCGGGCCAGCGTGCCCCGCGCCCAGTCGGTGTCGCACGGCCCGGCCGACTCGGTCAGCCGCTCCAGCGCCTCGCGGGCCACCGCGATCTCGCCCACCCGCACCGCCGCCTCGACGAGCTCGGGCAGCGCCCGGTCGGCCACCCACAGCACGGGCATCCCGGCCGAGATCCGCGCCGCGGTCATCGCCTGCTCGAAGCGGCCCAACCCGTTGTACAGCACCGCGACCGACCACTGCGAGATCGTCACGCCCAGCGCCTCGCCGCTCGCCTCGGCCTGGGCAATCGTGCGCGCCAGCAGTTCCGGCGCCTCCGGATCACGGCCGCGCAGGGCGGTCAGGCGCAACCGCACGTACGGCGAGATCGGCAGCCCCAACGCGGTCGCCATCGCCTCGGCTGCGACGGCCCCGACCGCCGCCAGGTCGCCCGTGAACGAGGCCGACATGCCGGCCGCGGTCAGGTCGAGCGGCAGATGGGCCAGCGCGCCGGCCGGCAGCTCGGCCATCAACTCCGCCGCCTGCCGCAGGATCCGCACGGCGTCCGCCCGGCGGCCGATCACCATCTCGCCGTAGCCCGCGAGCACCAGGTCGAGCGCGCGCGGCGACCCCTCGTCGCCGGCGTCGCGCCGGGCCAGGTCGGCGAAGCGGCGCGCGGTCTCGATGTCGCCCGCCTGCAGGGTGGCCTCGGCCGCGGCCAGCGCGCGCATGATCCGGCGTGGGGCGTCGAGGGTCAGCTGCACCGACCGCTGCAGGAACGCGGCCGCGGCGGCCCGCCCGCCCCGCGCCTGGGCCCGTCCGGCCGAGCGTTCCAGCTCGACCGCCACCTCCTCGTCCGGGCCGGGCGCGGCCGCCGCCCGGTGCCAGGCCCGGCGGTCGGGGTCGGTGAACTCGTCGGTGACCTCGGCCAGGGCCAGGTGCACGGCCCGGCGGTGGCGCGGCTCGGCCGCCGACCGCACGAGGGGGTGCCGGAACGTCACCTGCTCGCGGATCGACAGCAGCCCGTCGGTGCCCTCGGCCAGCGCGGCGGCCGGGGGATGCCGAGCCGCTCGGCCGCCGCCCACACCAGGGCCGGGTCGCCCAGGGGTTCGGCCGCGGCGATCAGCACCAGCAGACGGGTCGGCTCGGGCAGGCCGGCCATCCGCTCCAGGAAGCTCTGCTCGATCCGGCCGGGCCGGGTGTCGCCCGTCCGCAGCAGACCGAGACCGCCGGCCATCTGGGTCAGCGACAGTCCGCGCGGCAGCTCGACCAGGGCGAGCGGGTTGCCGCGGGTCTCGGCCACGATCCGGTCGCGGATGGGCCGCTCGAGCGAGGTGTGGGTCAGCGAGTTCAGCAGCGCGTGGGCGTCGGCGTCGCGCAGCCCGGCGATCTCGAGGCCGGGCAGCACCTCTTCGCGCTCGCGGGTGGCGAACAGCAGGGCGACCGACTCGGCCAGCAGCCGGCGGGCCACAAAGGTCAGGGTCTGGGCGGACGCCTGATCCAGCCACTGGGCGTCGTCGATCACGCACAGCAGCGGCGCCTCCTCGGACGCCTCGGAGAGCCCTAAAGGTCCAGCACGATGTCGCCGTCCGGGCGGGACGAGCAGATCAGCACGTTGCCCTCGGCCGGCGGGTCGACCGGCTCGGTGGTGTAGGCGACCGCGCCCGCCAGCAGGCCCGACTCGCAGTTGTGGCACACGCCGACCCGGCACGACCAGCGGACCGGGACGTCGCACGCCTCGGCCAGGTCGAGCAGGCTGCCCGCGTCGTCCGGCCAGGGCACGCTCAGGTCGCTGCGGGCGAACGACACCGCGGGGCCGGTGCCCGGTTCACCGGCCGGCGGGTGCGGCGGGCGGGCCGGCTGGGCGGCGATGCCGGGGGTCAGGCCGGCCTGGGAGCCGAAGATCTCGGTGTGCACGCGGGTTCCGGCCAGCGCGGCGGTCATGTCGGCGAGGAAGCTGGTGGGACCGCACAGGTAGGCGTCAGCGTCGGTCGGCAGGTTGAGGTCCCGCAACCGGTCCGGGGTCAGGCGATTGCCGAGCTCCGGCGGGGAAGGGTGGCTGTAGAAGACGTACGAGCGGGAATTCGGCAATTGCGCCAGCAGGGCTTGTGCCTCGGCCGCGAACGGCTGCTCGTCGCGGTTACGCGCGGCCTGCAGCCACCACACCTCACGCGCCGACTTCTGATCGGCCAGGGCGTGCAGCATGGCCAGCACGGGAGTCGCCCCGACACCGCCGCTGATCAGCAGCACCGGCCCCTCGCCCGGGGTCAGCACGAACGTCCCCCGGGGCGCGGCCGCGTCGATCAGATCGCCGGTGCGGACGTTCGTGCGCAGGTAGGCGCCGGCCCGGCCGTGCGGCTCCAGCTTCACGCTGATCCGATAGTCCGGCCCGCCGGGCTGACCGGACAGTGAGTAACTGCGGACAAGGCCACTTCCCAGCCGTACGGTGAGAAACTGGCCCGGCTGCGCGGCGGGCAGCCGTGCGCCCTCCGGATCGGCCAGCCGCAGCGACACGATCGTCGAGCTCTCACGCTCGACGGCGGACACCCGCAACGCCCGGAACCCGGCCCAGGCCGGCGGGGGCGAGGCGGCGACCAGGCCCGCGTTGCCGCTCGCGGACGCCGGCTCGTCGAGCATCGCCCGGAACGAGCCCTGCCAGCCCGGGCTGAGGGCGGGGATCCGCAACGCCTGCTCGATCCGCTCGCGCGGGTGCCCGGGCAGGTACAGCAGCGCGTCCACGTCGGCCACGGTCAACGCCTCGGGCCCGTCGGCGACCTTGATGATCTCGTCGCCGGCCCGCACCTCGCCCTCCTCGAGCACCCGGAAGTAGAAGCCGGGCCGGTGGTGCTGCACGAGCAAGGACGGCATCCGCGGCTCGTCCATCCGGATCCCGACCCGGTAGCAGGTGACGCGGGGCTGGGTCACCTCGAACAGCGCGGCGCCGATCCGGTAGCGGTCGCCGACCCGCACCTCGTCGTCGGCCAGCCCGTCGACCGTGAAGTTCTCGCCGAACTGCCCCGGCACGAAGTCGTCCCGGCCGAGAAACTTCTGCCAATACCGGTACGAGTCGAGCTGGTACACGAAGACGGCCCGCATCTCGCCGCCGTGGCCGCCCAGGTCGCCCTGCCCGTCCCCGTCGAGGTTCAGGCGCCGCGCCATCGTGGGCCCGTCGACCGGCGACTTCCAGATTCCGGTGTGCACGGTTCGCCCGCGCCACTGCACGTCCTCGGGCAGGCCGACGTTGACCGACCGAAGCGTGCCCACTCCCCTGTCGTCCACCCGGCTGATAATGTCACGAACGGCGGGGCCCACCGCCCAACCTCCTCGGCCGTCCCCGACGCGCGGCCTGTGACGGAGGCAAAGGGACTTCTTGTCTCGGGTCGCTGTCCGTTGTTCGCTGGTTCCGGACGTCATGGTCGCGCGGGGGATCGACGCACGGGACAGCGGAGGGCCGATGACAGCCAACAGGAACCTCAAACGCCGGGTACGCGCGCGTGCCGCCAAGACCGGCGAGTCCTACACCGCTGCGCTGAGGCATTTCCGCACGGCTTCTCGAGGAGAACCGATGCGACTGTCTGTCGCCCAGACCACCGTCCAGCCCGACCCGGCCGACACCGCCGCGCTCAAGGAGTGCGGCCGCCGGATCCGCGCCCTGATGCGCGAGGCCCGCGAGGCCGGGGCCCGGCTGCTGCACCTGCCCGAGGGGGCACTGAGCTGCCCCGACAAGAGGATCATGTCCACCACCGGCCCCGACGACATCGGCCCGGCCGACTGGGACCGGGCCGACTGGACCACGCTGGCCGAGGAACTGCAGGCCATTGCGCAGCTGGCCGGCGAACTGCGGCTGTGGACGGTAGTGGGCTCGATCCACCCGCTGACCCCGCCCCGCCGCCCGCACCTGAGCCTGTACGTCGTCTCCGACCACGGCGAGGTCGTCACCCGCTACGACGAGCGGCTGCTGTCGAACACCAAGGTCAGCCACATGTACACGCCGGGCTCGGCCCCGATCACCTTCACCGTCGACGGCGTCCGGTTCGGCTGCGCCATGGGCATGGAGGCGGCCTACCCCGAGATCTTCCTGGAGTACGAG
This sequence comes from Paractinoplanes pyxinae, assembly GCF_026626335.1. Classification (GTDB taxonomy): domain Bacteria; phylum Actinomycetota; class Actinomycetes; order Mycobacteriales; family Micromonosporaceae; genus Actinoplanes; species Actinoplanes pyxinae. Next base: position 62,841 of record NZ_JAPNTZ010000019.1, read on the forward strand.
CGCCTCGACGTCGACTGCGTGCTGTTCTCGACCCACGGCCCCGGCACGCCGGTCAACAACGGCCCGTTCGCCCTGCAGGCCCAGGCGCTGGCCGCCGCCAACAGCTACTGGGTCAGCTACGCGGGCACGGCCCAGGACGCCCCGAACGCCCCCTCCGGCCTCGTCACCCCCGACGGCGACTGGCTGACCCGCTGCCCGCCCGAACCCACGGCGGCCCTGGCCACCGCCGACCTCGACCTGACCCCCGAGAACCACGCCCGCCGCTGGCGCCGCAGGGCCCGGAGCGGCCTCTACACCCAGTTCCAGGCCCCCGACGACCCCCGCAGCACCGACCGCGCGAGCCGGACAGCATGACCCTGGTCATCTGAGCTGAGGGCGTGTGCCGGCCCGCTGCCACGTTGCGGGCCGGCACAGTCTCAGGCGTCCTCGAGGACGGGCCGGCGGGTGCGCAGGCGGGCGATCAGAGCCGGCGTCACGCCGCGGTAGGCGGAGGGGTCGACCGGGTTGAGCCAGTGCGAGGCCCGTACGCGCCTGCTGATGTTCAGGTCGAGGTCGTCGAGCACCTCGTCCACGTTCTTCAGCGAGAACGGGATGATTTTGGCGCCCCGGCAGTGGTGGCGGTCGGTAGCCTCGTCCATGAAGGCGAGCTGGTCGCGCACCTGGGCCCGCATCGCGTCGGGAGTGGGCAGGGGCACGGCGCCGGCCAGGTGGGCGGTGATCCAGACGGCGGCCATCTCCGCGTTGAGCGGGCTGAAGAACGACGAGTTGTAGCCGTTGAAGTAGAGGCCGTCGACGCCGAGCGGCAGGATCTGCCGGTACAGCTGGAAGTTGCCGCGCTCGTCGAGAAGCTGCCGCTGCACGGTTTCGTCGAGGAACGGCACGCCCTGCTGGAAACCGGTGGCGCACACGATCAGATCGGCGGGCAGCACCGTGCCGTCGGAGAGCTCGGCCCGGCCCGCGCTCAGACGGACGACGGTGGTGTCCCGGCGTACGCGAATGGCGCCTTTTTCCACGCCCTCGAAGAAGCCCTCGGTGGCCAGCCCGATCGCGCCTTTGACGATGCCCTCCATCGTGCCGCGGGGCACCAGATCCAGTTGCTCGAGCTTGAACTGGCGCACGGACACCGAACCGACCGAGTTGAGCATGCTCCGGCGCATGGGGTCGCCCGGCCCGTGCAGGAAACGCTCGGGACCGCGCAACCGGTGGTACTTGAACAGCGCCTCGCCCATGCGGGTCAGCAGCAGCATCTTGAAGTTGACGACCCCGGCGATCTTGCGCGGCACTTTCCACAGCAGTTGCCGGGCGATGACGTCGGTGCTCGCGGCCACCTCGCTCAGCGGCACTGTCACGTCGCACGCCGACTTGCCATAACCAATGACGAGTACGTGTTTTCCGCGCGCCATTTCGGCTTCGTGCACATCGGTTCCGGCCACGATCTGCCCGCCGGCAGCCGTAAATTCGGCGGCGCCCGGGAACGTCGGCATGTTGGGCTCGCAGAAGACGCCGTTGGCCACCACCAACTTGTCGACAGTGGCGGTCTCGCCGGTCGACAACGTGACTGTCCAGCCGTTCTCGCCGCCGGTGGCCGAGGTGACGCGAACGTTCAGGCGCAGGTGCGGCTCGATCTTGAACTCGTGGGCGTAGGCCTCGAGCCAGGACTGCACCTGCGCGCCGGTCGGCCACTCGGGCAGATTCTTCGGCATCGGGAAGTCGGAAAGTCCGTACGTGGCCCGGGCGCTCTGTGTCGTCAGGCCCGGGTAGCGGCGCGTCCGGCTCCACACCCCGCCCACGTCCGGCGCCGAGTCCCAGACGACGACCTCGTGGCCCGCCTGCAGCAACGTCTTCGCGGTGGCCAGCCCGGCCACGCCGGCCCCGATGATGCCGATGCGCATGGTCAGCGACCCCCGCCGGGCGGCAACTGCAGCTCGATCCCGAACTCCTCCATGATCGGCTTGAGCGTGGCCATGTCCTTCGGGCCGGGCGGCAGCTCGCCCAGCGCCTGGTAGTAGGCCTCCAGCCCGGCCGGTGAGACGACCGAGATGACCCGGGCCTCGTCGCCGTACGGGTTGCGGAACGTGTGGACGACGTTGCGGGGCAGGTAGAGGTAGTCACCGAACTCGAGCGTGAACTCCTCGCTCCCGAGCGACACGTCGAGCCGGCCGGCCAGGCAGATGAACGACTCGTCCTCACGGGTGTGGATGTGGGCCGGCGGGCCGTTGGTCTCGGGCGGGATCGCGTACTCGAAAAGCGAATAGGCGTCGCGGGTGGCCGTCCCGTTCGCCTTCATCGTGATGTTCAGGCCGATCGCGGGGATCTGCGTCCCCTTGCGCGAGCTGAGCATGTAACCGCCGCCAAGGCTCACGGCTCCTCCTCCACTTCGCCGGGCTGTGCACTGGGTCACAGCCTGCGGCTCGCGGCGCTCACGGCCCAAACGGCGGTCCCGCTCAGCGGGACGAAAAGCTGCTGTACGCCCGGGAGGTGGCCGCCGCGGCCAGGCGTACGGCCGGTCCGGCCCGGTCGGCCCGCACCAGCGCGACCGGCCCGGTGACCGAGACGGCGGCCACCACGGCCCCCAGCGGACCGAAGATCGGGGCGGCCACGCAGCTGATCCCCACGTTGCCCTCCTCGCGTTCGACGGCCAAGCCGCGGTCCGGGATGGCGGCCAGCTCCCGCCGCAGGGCAGTGGCCGTGGTCATCGTGCGCGGGGTGCGGCGTTCCATCCCGGCGTCGACGACCGCCTGCACGGCTTCCTCGTCGCTGTACGCGAGAATCGCCCGGCCGAGCGCCGAGCAGTGGGCCGGCAGCATCGCCCCGACCTGCGACAGCATCGGCATCGGCCGATGCCCGGTGATCTTCTCGACGAGCAGCACCTGGGTGCCGCTGAGCACGCCCAGCTGCACGGTGAGCCGGGTCGCGTGGTGCAGGTCCTGCAGGTAGGGCAGGGCCGCCTCGCGCAGCTGGTGGCGCACGGGGGCGAGGCCGGAGAGCTCGAAGATGCGGTTGCCGACGCGGTAGCGACCGGCCGGTTTGTCGAGCCAGCCCAGCTTGAGCATCTTGTCGGCCGTGCGGTGGGTGGTCGAGCGGGGCAGGCCGCACCGGGCCACCAGCGCGGCCAGGCTGAGCTCGCGGTGCTGCTCGTCGAAGGCGCCGAGGATGGCGGCGGCCCGGTCGAGCCCGCCCAGCGATCCGGTGTCCCGCTCAGCGGGACTCACGGTAGGGCCTCGGCAGTCATGGCGGTCAGGCTAACCCCGTGCCCCACAGCCGAAGAAGAGCGTTCGTCGGCGGTGGCGGGTCCGGGATCGGGTTCGCCGCCGCCGAGTGCCTGGCCCGTTCCGGTCACGACGTCATCGTGGCCGGCCGCCACCGCGAGAAGCTGGACAAGGCGGCGGCCGCGGTCTCGGGCGCCGCGGTGGTGGCCGACCTGGCCGTCGAGTGCCCGCCGGTCGTGGCCGAGGTGGACGTGCTGGTACTCAACGCCGGCGGGCCGCCGCCGGGCCGCGTCCTCGCGATCGGCGACGACGGCTGGCAGCAGGCGTTCGACCTGCTGCTCCGAGGACCGCTGCGGCTGGCCCGGGCGGCGCTGCCTGCGATGGCGTCGCGCGGTTTCGGCCGGGTCGTCCTCGTGACGTCGACGGCCGTACGCCAGCCGCAGCCCGACCTCGCGGCCAGCGTGGTCCTGCGGGCGGCGGCGACCAGCGCCGCGAAACTGCTTTCCCGCGAGTACGCCGATCGGGGCGTGACGGTCAACTGCGTGGCGCCGGGACCGACGGACACCGAGCGCCGGCGCGAGATCCTCAGCGCCCGCGCCGGCTCACTCGAAGCGGCGCAGGCGGCTTCCGTTGAAGCGGCGCAGGCGGCTTTTCTCGAAGCGGCGCAGGCGGCCGACGTGGCCACCGTGCCGGCCGGGCGAGCGGGCCGGCCGGAGGAGATCGGCGAAGCCATCGCCTTCCTCGCGTCGGACGCCGCAAGCTACGTCAACGGGACCGTGCTCACGGTCGACGGCGGCAGAACGGAGACACCCTGATGTCCTTCGACATGGCAGCGTTCCTGGGCGCGATCTCGGACGTGGTGAAGCCCGGCGCGGTCCGGCCGTTCGTGGTGCACGACCACGAACTCGAGACGCTGCCGGCGAACCAGGTGCACAACCCGACCACTTTGCGGGTGGCCGGGACGCTGCCGACGAGCACGTTCGAGATTTTCCGGCAGACCATCCCGCCCGGCCTCAGCTCGGACATGCAGCGGCACTACCACGAGACCGTGCACTTCGTGATCAGCGGGCGCGGGCACACCGAACTCGAGGACGAGTCGTCGCGGTGGGAGACGGGCGCCTTCGTCTACACGCCGCCGTGGACCTGGCACCGCCACTACAACGACTCTCCCGACGAGCCGGTCGAGTTCCTCACCATCGAGAACTCGCGGCTGCTGAGCCAACTCGGAATCGCCCGCCGGCAGAGCGCGGGCCTGGTGACCGTCGAACAGGCAAGGAAGGCTTATGACGCACATCAGCATCTGGGGTGAGCTGGCGACGCTGGACCACACGCTCCGCCACGTCGATGTGGGCGGCGTGCGCACCCGGGTCCTGCAGGCCGGCAGCGGGCCCGATCTCATTCTGCTGCACGGCACGGGCGGGCACCTGGAGGCGTACGCGCGGGATCTGGCCGGCCTGGCGGAGGACTTCCGCGTCACGGCGTACGACATGGTGGGGCACGGCTGGTCGGCGACGCCGGATCACCCGTACACCATCGATGTTCTGTCGGATCACCTGATCGGTCTGATGGACGCGCTGGGCATCGAACGCGCCCATCTGAGCGGCGAATCGCTCGGCGGCTGGGTGGTGGCGTGGACGGCCGCCTTCCACCCCGCGCGCGTGGATCGGCTGGTGCTGAACACGCCGGGCAACATCGCCAACAAGCCCGAGGTGATGGCCCGGATGCGCGACAGCACGATGGCCGCGGTGCTCGACCCCAGCGACGACACGGTGCGCCGCCGCATCGAGTTCCTGTTCCACCACAAGGAAATGGTGACCGACGAGCTGGTCGGCCTGCGGCAGGCGGTCTACAGCCGGCCGGGTTTCGTGCAGGCCATCACCAACACGCTGGTGCTGCAGGATCCGTTGGTACGTAAGGCGTACGCGTGGGAGGCGGGCTGGGTCGGCAAGATCTCCGCGCCGACGCTTCTGCTGTGGACGGAGCACGATCCGACCGGCGGGCTCGACGAGGCCGAGATGCTGCTGGACTGGCTGCCCGACGCCCGGCTGCACGTCATCGCCGACGCCGGCCACTGGCCGCAATGGGAGAAGGTCGGCGAATACCTGGACACGCACCGGCTGTTCCTGCTCCAGCGGGAGGCCGGCGTATGAGCGAGATCGTGGGCTTCGCCGGCATGTCGCACTCGCCGTTCGCGACGCTGCTGCCCTTCACCGGCGGCCCGGGCGGCCGTTTCCTGAGCGATGCGGCGCGGGTCGCGCGGGCGGTGACCGCGCTGGCGCCGGACGCGGTCGTGGTGATCGGGCCGGACCACTTCCACGCCAACTTCTACGACCAGATGCCGCCGTTCGTGCTCGGCGTCGAGAAGGCCACCGCGTTCGGCGACTTCGGCAGCTTCTCCGGGGAGCTGCCGGTCGCCGCCCCGCTGGCCTGGGCCGTGCGGGACGGGCTGGACGAGGCCGGATTCGACGTGTCGTTGTCGTACGCGCTCACTGTCGATCACGGCGTGGTGCAGAGCTACGAGATGACGACCGGGTTCTCGGTGCCGCTCGTGCCGCTGGTGCTGAACACGGCCGCGCCGCCGCTGCCGTCGCTCGCCCGGTGTGTGGCGCTGGGAAAGGCCCTGGGCGAAGCGATCCGCCGCGCGCCCGGGGACGAGCGGGTGCTGATCGTGGCCAGCGGCGGGCTGTCGCACTGGTTGCCCTCCAACGATCCGCGCGATCCGTCGGTGGCCGGCGAGAGGCGCGACTCGCTCATCCACGGCCGCAAGGACGCGCGCGCCTTCGCAGCTGTGCGGGAGCCGCGCGTACGGGCCATGGCGGGCAATCCCGAAGCGCCGGTCAACGCGTCGTGGGACCAGTGGTTCCTGCGGCAGCTGTACTCCCGGGACCTCAGCCCGATCGTCGCGCTGGGCCACGAGAAGCTGGAGCACGAGGCGGGTAGCGGGGGCCATGAGGTTCGTACGTGGCTGGTGGGGCACGCGGCGGCCGGGCTCCCGCTGGTGTGGGACAGCTACGAACCCGTACCGGAATGGATAACGGGAATGGGCATCGGCACGACGTTCGCGGTCTAGCCGTTGTGGCCGGCTCAGCCGATCGTCAGTCGGGCGCCGTGCAGGGTCACGTACCAGTCGGAGCCGGTGAAGCCGGGGCCGGTCTCGGGGCCGATGTAGGCGTCGATGTGCCGGTTACCGCCCAGCCCGGGCGTGAACTCGTCGGTGATCAGCCAGGACGCGCGCCGCAACGCCGCACAGGTGACGGCGGGCAGAGCCGAGCCGTCGTCCTGGTGACCGCAGGCGGTGATGGCGAAGCGGGTGCCGTGCGGCAGCACGCCGGGGTCGGCGGCCGCCGAGACGAACGGGACGAGCGCCCGGCCGTCGGAACTGCGTGGCTGCGAATCAAGCCAGAAACCGACGTCGTACGACCAATTCAGGTACCGGCCGGAAGCGGTGCGCCCGGTTCCCTCGTCCTGGACGGCTTGGACGAAGTCCTCGGGGTAGGTGCCCAGGCTGTCGTCGCCGTTGGAGCAGTCCAGCTTGCGGCAGCCGGTGACCTCCTCAGGTTCGCCGTCGTGGAACTCCTCCACCGCCGTGTAATAGACGGTGACCTCCCAGCCGTCGCTCACCCGCCCGGTATTGCGGCTAGTCGTGGTGGTGGCAGGCGGCGCCGGGGTCGTTGTGGCACTGGGTACAGGCGACGACGGCAGCTTGAAGGTCGGCCAGTCCAGGGGCGGCCACGAGCGGGCGGGGCTCATCGGGCTCGCCGGGCTTCTTGTCGGGGCTGCCGATGCCTCCCGGGCGGTCCGGTCCGTTCCGCAGCCGGCCGTCACCACCACCATCAACACCGCCGACAAAGTGCGACATATGCGCATTCCACGAGCATCGCAGCTACCAGTGCAAACGTCTCGCCTTCGGGTCGACGCCGCGCCTGGGCTCGACCTGCCGGGAGGTGCGCGCGGCCACCCATCCGACGGCCATCGCCAGGCCTTGCAGCGCCCACAAACCGAATTCCCACCCGGTCTGGTCGCGGAAGACGAAGGCGCGCAACGCGATCGTGCCCAGGGCGACCACCGCGGCAACGCCGGCGATCACCCGTCGAGCCCGCGGGGACAACCGGTCGAGTGTCACGCCCCGGATCCTGACTGCCACAATCACGCCGTACGCCGGGCTAGCGCAAGCCCGCCCGGACCCGCCGGACGACGTCGCGGCTCACCTCGAGCACCTCGTCGGGGTGGGTGAGCTGAGCGTTGTGGTCGGCCCCGGGCCACGACACCAACTGCGCGCCGAGGGCGGTGGCCAGCCGCTGGTGGGCCTGCCGCATGGGCGCTTCGGCCTTGCGGTCCGCGGTGACCACCACGGCCGGCATCCGCGGCAGATCCGCTTCCCGGAACCCGGCGGCGATCACGTCCAGCCCCCGGGCCGCCCGCCCCAGCTGCGGCACGTCGATCTCCCGCATCTTCTCCCAGGCCGCCCGGACGTCCGGCCGGGTCGCCCGCTTCACGTGCTTGTTGACGCCGACCGCGCCGATGAGCGGCCGCACCACCCGCCCGAGCACCGGAAGATTGTGCAGCCGCTCGACCGTACCCATCGTCTGCACCAGCCGCTTGGCCATGGCCACGTCATTGACCGGCGACGGGTCGATGAGCACCAGCCCCGCCACATCCCCCGGAAAGTCCCGGGCCAGCAGCGCCGCCACCGCCGCGCCCAGGCTCTGCCCGATCACCACCACCGGCCCGATCCCCGCCTCGGCCAGCGTGGCATGTAGATCCTTGGTGGCCCGGGCCAGCGACCCGTCGACCGTCGAACTGCCCGTACCCGGCCGCTCGTGCAGGATCACGCGGCACCCCGGATCGGCGATCAGCCCCTCGGCCAGCCCCGGGAAGAACCCTTCGACGGCCGCCGCCCCGCCCGGCAACAGCAGCACGCCCGGGCCGCCCTCACCCCGTATGTCGAGTATCCGCCCAGCCTAGGCAGTACCCGCACCCCACGCACAGCTCACCGCACTGCGCCACCGACTCCCCCGCCAGAACACGGATGTGAGTGATCACCGCACCAATTCGGGTGCCGGTTGCGTGGCGAGGTCGGCTCTTCTCGATGCTTCTCTTGACGCTTTTCTCGACGCGCGCAGGCGCCGGATCACCTCGCCGGCCAGGGTGACGCCCATCGCGATGCCGAGACCGGCCAGCAGACCCATAGCCGGGTTGGCCTCGAAGGCGGCTCCGCCCAGCAAACCGATGATTCCCGAGTACGTCGCCCACAGCGCAGCGGCGACAGCGGTGAACAGTGAGAAACGGGCCAGCGGATAACCGGTCGCTCCGCCGGCCGTCACCACCGCGGTGCGCCCACCCGGAACGAACCGCCCGGCGATGATGAGCGCTCCCCCACGGCGGTGCAGGTGCGGCGCGACCCGAGCCGCGGCCCGAGCCAGCCGCCCGCCGGGCCGGCGACGGCTCAACCACCGCCCGAGCGCATACCCGATGTGGTCACCAACGAATGCCCCCACCGCAGCCAGCACAATGATCAGCGGCAGCGACGGCACACCCGAGACAGCAAAGACAGCAGCCGCGATGACGACAGTCTCCGACGGCACGATCGGCAGAATCGCATCGAGCAGCGCGAGCACGAAAACCACCGGATAGATGGCCGGGGACGCCATCATCCCCGCGATCAGCTCCATCATGGCTCGCCCTCCCAGACCCGCACGCCCGCCGACCCGGCCTCACTCATCACGACCGAAGTCCGCTCCGTCGAGCCGGGCGACATGACGCTGCCCTCGCCGCTCGTCGAGCCGGGCTGGTTCACCCCATCGAGCACCCACGCACACAGCCCGACCACCACCAGGACGAGAGCCAGCAGGATGCGTTCGGCCAATCCCGCGTACGGAAAGAGTTCCGAGCCGAACAACACGGTCGGCCCATGCGCGACGCCGAACGCGACACAGGCAGCCAACGCCGCCAGCCCCGCCGCGCGGAGGCGGCGAACACGCCCCGTCTCCCCCACCCGCCCAGCCTTTTCCGCCACTATCAGCGCGATCAACGGCGGCAGAGCAGCCATCAAACCCGCGCCCACCCGATGCACCACCGCGACCAGGCCCGGTTCCGTCCCCGGCAGATTGGTAGGACAGAACGCCACCGCCACGAGCGACACACACCAGACCGCAAGCATCCAGCTGACCACCCCAGCCCGCGGCAACACCCGCCGAACCCCCGCGAGCAGCCACAACCCACTGACCGCCAACCCAGAAGCCGCCACCATCAACAGCAACGCCCCCGGCAAGGTCTGAATCGCGTCGCTCAACATCTCCTTGACGGGATCGACATCCCCAACGAAGAGCAGCCCCACCCCCGCCACAGCCGACACCCCAAGGCTCAGCCGAGCGTTCCGAAACCACCGCCCCCGTCCCACCTCCAACCGCTCAACACCCGCCCGACCATCGCTCAAACGCCCGGCCCCCGAGCGAGCCGCGCTCAAACGCGCAACCTCCGGGCGACCGTCACCCGAATGCCCAGCCCCCGAGCGAACCCCGCTCAAACGCGCAACCCCCGGGCGACCGTCACCCGAATGCCCAGCCCTCGAGCGAGCCCCGCTCAAACGCGCAACCTCCGGGCGACCGTCACCTGAATGCCCAACACCTGAGCGTTTGAGGTTCGAACGCGCAGCCTCGGCCAGGGCGGCATCCAAGCCGGCCAGCTCACCATGCGCCGCGCCCGAACGAACCGGCTCGAAGTAGGCTGGCTCACCACCAGCAACAATCCCATGAGCTTTGTCTCGATGACCATCGTCCGAGCGCTCCACATCTGAGCGAGCACTGAGCGAAGGTGCAACTTCAGCGCGAGCAACGGACGAGCGCTCACTGCGCGAACGTGCAACTTCTGCGCGAGCATCGTCCGAACGCTCAACGTCCGAGCCAGAACTGCGCGAACGTGCAACCCCTGCGCGAGCGTCGTCCGAACGCTCAACGTCCGAGCCAGAACTGCGCGAACGTGCAACCCCTGCGCGAGCATCGTCCGAACGCTCAACGCCCGAGCCAAAACTGCGCAAACGTGCAACCCCTGCGCGAGCATCGTCCGAACGCTCAACGCCCGAGCCAAAACTGCGCAAACGTGCAACCCCTGCGCGAGCATCGTCTGAACGCTCAATCTCTGACTGAGCACTGCGCGAACATGCAACCCCTGAGCGGGCGTCGTCCGAACGCTCAACGCCCGAGCCGGCACTGCACGAACATGCAATCCCTGAGCGGGCGTCGTCCGAGTGCGCGGCCTCTGAGCGAACGCTGAGCGAACGTGCAACCTCCGCGCGAGCATCATCCAAACGCTCAACGCCCGAGCCGGCACCGTCCGGATACGCAACCTCTGACCGAGCGCTGTGCGAATGTGCAACCTCTGAGCGGTCATCGCCTGAGTGCGCGACTTCTGAGCGAACGTTGCGCGAGTGTGCAGTTTCTGAGCGAACGTTGTCCGAACGTGCAACGCCTGAGCGAGCGGGCTCGGTGCGGTCTTGCGGAGACCCGACGGCTTTCCCCGGCAGCGGGTCTTCGTGGGCGGTTGCGGTCGTCATGCGGGGACCTCGGCGGGTGCGGGGGCGCGGCGGATCGCGTACAGCTGCTCGAAGGCGGCCACCGTTCGGGACTCGTCGTGCTGTTCGGCTACGGCGCGAGCTTTGCGGCCCAAGGCCTGCGCGTGCTGCGGGTCGCCGAGCAGGAGCATCAGGCGGTCGGCCAGGGCGTCGCTGTCGCCGGGCGGGAACAGGTAGCCGGTTCCTCCGTTCTCGACCAGGTGGGGCAGGGCGGCGGCGTCCGCCCCTACCACCGGGCGGCCGCTGGCCATTGCCTCCAGGGTGACCAGGCTTTGCAGTTCGGCGGTGCCGGCGTTCACGAAGACCGTCGTGGCGGCGTACGCGGACGGGAGGTCTTCGTCGGGCACGAAACCGGTGAACGTCACATGCTCGCTTATGTTCATTTCCGCGGCCAATTCGCTCAACTTCGGCCGTTCGGCGCCGGCACCGACGAGCAACAACTGCGCGTCCATGCTCGCGCGCACCTTCGCGAACGCGCGGATGACCACGTCCAGGTTCTTCTCGGCGTCCAGTCGTCCCACGTAGGTGATCGCGGGCTTGTCCGGCACTCCATAACGCAGACGGAACTCGCCGATCTCGGACCGCGAACCAATCTCGGCCCGTGAACCGACCCCAACATGCGAACCGCCTTCAGTCCGCGAGCCGGTTCCGGCCCACGAACCGACTTCAGCCGGCGAAACAAACCCAGGCTGCGAGTCGGTCTCAGCTCGCGAACCGGTTCCCACGCACGAACCGACTCCAGCCGGCGAGCCACTCCCAGCCTGCGAACCGGACTCAGCCCGCGAGCCAGCCTCGGCCCACGAACCGGTCCCGGCCCGTGAGCCGGTCTCAAACGACGCGCTGACACCGGCCTGCGAGCCGCCGTCGACCTGCGAACCGGTCTCGGTGTGGGAACGGAAGCGCGCTAGATCAACCCCGTTCGAGATGGGCAGGACCGGGCCGGGCACCCCGGCCACCGTGGCCAGCGCGGCGGCGTAAGGCGTCGGCGCGGTGACCACGTCGGCCAAGGCGAAGACCCGGGCGGCGTCGCGCCACGCCCAGCCGTGCACGCTCAGCCGGGCCGCCTCGCCGATCGGTAGGTAGTGGACCAGGTTTTCGGGCATGAAGTGGTTGGTCGCGACGATCAGGATTTTGCGCGAACGTGCAGCTTCGATCAGTGCCCGGCACAGGGGGAAGTGGCTCTGCACGTGCAGCACGTCCGGCTGCACCTCGTCGAGGATTCGCCGGGCCTCCGCCCTCAGCCCCAGCGGCGCGCAGAAGCGGAAGCCGGGATGGCCGGGCATCGGCAGCGACCGCACGCGGTGCTCGACCACGCCGTCGCGGGTCATTCCGGTGGAACTGCGATAGCCCGTGGACGGCACGGCGACATGCACCTCGTGCCGCACAGTCAGCGCCACGGCCAGGCGCTGGGCAAAGGCGGCGGCGCCGTTGACGTGAGGGGCGTAGGTGTCGGCTCCGATGAGGATGCGCATGAGGGGTTTCCCTTCCGGAAATAGTGACGAGAGACGAGGTGGAACAGCGCGACCGGCACGGCGACGGCCGCGGTGAGCAGGAAGATGCCGCCGGGCCGGTCGAGCAGCCCGGTCAGACGGCTGCCGAGCAGGGCGCCCAGACCGATCAGCACCAGACCTCGTACGGCCGCAATCGCCCCGACCCAGGCGGCGAACCGCCGATACGGGATCCGGGACAGCCCGGCCGAGACGAAGGCCGGCAGCGCGAAGACGTCGACGAGTTTGGCCGTGACGACCAGCCGGGGCAGCGGCATCTCGGCCAGCCGGTGCACCCGCAGCTTGCGCAGCACTCGCGCCGCCCACGGCCGCCGCGCCCACCGGCCCAGCAGGTAGAGCAGGCTGTCCCCGACCACCTCGGCCAGCACGACGATCGCCCAGATCGGCCAGAACACGGCCAGCCCGGCGCCGACGAGCGTGCCCGCGGCGATGGTCGCGGCCGGGCCCTCGACGAGCACCATCGGCCCGAGCACCAGGTACGGGTGCTGCAGCACGGCCTGTGTCAGATCCATGCCGAGAAGGTTCCGGGGAAGGTTGCGCACCGGGCGTCCGTCCGCGGGGCCCTTCCGCGTAGCTCCGTGGTAGGGGGTCGGATGGTTCGCCGGTGGGACGCCCGCAGCGGTTCCGGGTGGGTAACGTCGCCGGTGTGGAACCGGTGAGACGGCTGTGGGTGCTGGTCGTGGGGGCGGCGGCCGGCGTTTTGCTGATCACGACGTCGCTGCTGATGACCTCGGTCTACGACGTGCCGCTGCTGGTCTCGTACGCCGCCGCCACCGCCCAGTGCGCAGCGCTGCCGCTGGCCCTGCGCCGGCCCTGGCTCGCTCTTGTCCTGCAGCTGGCCGGGGTGGCGACGTTCGCCTGGGTGCAGCCGGACAGCGACGACATGTGGCCCCTGACCCTTCCCGTGATGGTTCTGCTGGTGGCGCACATCGGGCTGATCGCCGCCACCCGGGCGTGGCGCGACGCCGTCGTCACCTGGTGGGCCAGCATCCTGGCCGGCATCCTGCTGGTGCTGGCCGACCCGCGCGGCCGGCTGCTCGACGACGCCGCCGGCCCGTTGGTGCTGTACGCCACCACCTCGGTGCTGGTCGTGTTCGGCGCGATCGCCTGGCGCCAGCGCGACGAGGCCCGCCGCCAGCTGGCCGAGGCCTACCGCGACGTCGAGCTCGAGCACGCGCAGCGGGCCCTGGTCGAGGAGCGCAACCGCATCGCCCGCGAGCTGCACGACGTCGTGGCGCACAGCATGTCGGTCATCCACATGCAGGCCACCTCGGCCGCGTACCGGATTAAGGACCTTGACCCGGAGTCGAAGGCCGAGTTCGGCCGGATCGCCGCGGGCACGCGGGGCGCACTGCGTGAGATGCGGCAGCTGCTGGCGCTGCTGCGCGACGAGGACGCCGACAACGAGCTGCGGCCGATGCCCGACCTCCAGCATCTGGGCGAATTGGCCGATTCCGTACGCCGTGGTGGCATCCCGGTCGAGCTGGAGGTGGCCGACACCGAGCTGCCCGACACCGTGGGGCTGGCCGCGTACCGGATCGTGCAGGAGTCGCTGAGCAACGTCGTGCGGCACGCGCCTGGCGCGCCGACCCGCATCAGGGTCAGCGTGGACGACGGCTCGCTGGTCGTCGTCGTCGAGAACGACCTGCCGACCGAGGTCCCGCGCGCGATCGAGGAATCGCCGGCCGCCGGTCATGGCCTGGTCGGCATGCGCGAGCGGGCCCGGCTGGCCGGCGGCACGCTGCAGGCCGGCCCGCGCCCCGAGGGCGGCTATCGCGTAGAAGCGTCGTTCCCGCTGGAAGAAAAGGAAGAAAAGGAGGACCCCGCATGATCCGCGTGCTCGTGGTCGACGACCAGCCGATGATCCGCGCCGGCATCCACGCGATCCTCGATTCCCAGCCCGATCTGTCGGTGGTCGGCGAGGCCGAGAACGGCCGGGTGGCGATCGACAAGGCCCGTACGCTGCGCCCCGACGTGGTTCTGATGGACGTCCGCATGCCCGAGCTCGACGGCCTGGCCGCCACCCGCGAGCTGCTGGCCGCGCCCGGCGAGAGCCCGAAGGTGCTGATGCTCACGACGTTCGACATCGATGATTACGTGTACGAGGCGTTGCGCGCAGGAGCGAGCGGTTTCCTGCTGAAGGACAGCGAGCCCGAAGAGCTCATGCGGGCCGTGCGCGTGGTGGCCAACAGCGAGTCCCTGCTCTCCCCCAGCATCACCCGCCGCCTGATCGAGAACTTCGTCGACGCCCAGCCCACCCCGCCCACGACGGCCCTGAACGCGCTGACCGACCGGGAACGCGAGGTCCTGCGGCACGTCGCGATGGGCATGTCCAACGCCGAGATCGCCAAGGAGCTGTTCATCGCCGAGCAGACCACCAAGACCCACGTGAGCCGGATCCTGCACAAGCTGAGCCTGCGCGACCGGGTGCACGCCGTGGTCTTCGGCTACGAGAACGGGCTGGTCACCCCGGGCCGCCGGCCGGGCCGGAGCTAGCGCTCGGCGTCGAGCCGGTCGGCCGCCCGCTCCACAGTGTCCGCGAATTCGTCCGGCCGGATCCGGGCCACGAACACCTTGCCCCGATCTTCCGGGAAGGGATGACTCGGCCGCCGGAACTGGAAGACGATCACGAGGTCGCCGTCCAGGTAGGCGTACATCGACACATTGTCGACGATCTCGCTCCACCGCATGAACCAGAACTGCTGCCGGAAACCGGTCTGGTCGGCCCGAAGCAGTTCGAAGATTTCTTCCGGCGTGTTTTCCGGGAACGGGCACGGCTTGATGGCGCGTTGCCGGACCCGTTCCGCGTCCCGACGCATGTAAAGGACCAGCGACGACACGTAAGCCTCGTTGTCGTCCACGGTCAGCCGTTTACCGCCGGCCCACAGGTCGACGACGCGAAGAGTGGGCGACGTGAATTCGCCTATTTCCACACTGAATGTGGCGCGATCGCCGAAGGGCTGCGTCATGACGTCACCAAAATTAGCATCCTGGGAATGGAGAAAGAGAACCGCCCCGCCAGAGCCGGCGGGGCGGTTCGTCAATCACTTCTTGCGCTTGATCTGGATCGGGATGTCTTGTTCCTCGATCGGATCGGGCTGGCCGTTCTTCCGGACGCCGTTACTGGCTCCGCTGAAGTGCCAGTTGCCGTTCTGATCGTTGAAGTACCGGTAGTAGACGGCCTTCTTGCCCTTGCCGATCTTGGCCCAGCGGACGCCCTCGATGTCGATGCTGTTCGCGAACTGCTCTTCCGCGTCGGCCGGCAGAACGCACTTCCGCGGGTTGTACGGCTCCGTTCCGCCGTACGGGTCGTGGTGCCCGTTGTTCTCGTAGACCGGGGGCTTCGGCGGGTCCTCCGGAATCTTGACCGGGCAGTTGTGGACCAGAACCGCCGCGTTGCCGGCCGCCACGTAATAGGTCGGAACCTCGGCGATGCTGAGGTTGTGAACCTGGGTCGTCACGGTGCGTTCGGTGACCGTGGCGACCTGCACCCGATTGCCGTCCAGGCCCAGCAGCGGCATGCCCGCGGCCAGGGCCGAGGCCGGAACCCAGGCGTTCAGCGGCGGAACCCAGAACGGGTGGCTCTGGGTGGCCGAGACGACGACCGGCTCGGTGCTCGGGTTGTTGTCGTCGTCGATGCCGATGTCGATGATCCGCTTGACGCCGACGGACGTCGTGGTGCCCGCCACCGCCTTCGCCGCGACGCCGCCGACCGTCGGCTCGGTCGCCTGGACCTCGTCGTCCTTCTGGACCTGTTCGATAGCGACCCGGCGGCCACTGGCCAGCACGACCAGCGTGCCCGGAACGAAACTGCTTCCCTTGCACCGCTTGAAGAGCTTCTCGAACAGCTCCTTGATGGAGCGCAGCTTGTCCGAGTTCTTGAACGCCTTGATGCCGGTCGCGGCGTACCCCAGCACCGGAATGGCCGAGAAGCCGGACAGGATGCCACCGACGTAGTCGCCGCGACCGAACGAGACCGCCGCGTCGATGCCGTCGCACACCTCACCCGCGCCGGGGATCAGGCCGCAGGCCATAAGGGTGAACTGCAGGACGTCGAGCAGCAGTTCCTGGTTCTCGCCGACCAGTTCCTTGATGTCGCCGAGCATCGCGCAGCCGGAGGTGCCGTTGTTCGCCGGGTTGCTGCACTTGGCCGGGTCGATCAGCGCGCCGGCGAAGTCCTTGTACACCTTGATGCACTCGGACGACACCGCGGACGGATCGAGGACCAGACAGCCCCACGTCTTCTGGTCGTCGGCGGCGGTGCCCTGGCCGTCGGCGCCGCTGCCCGGAGCGGTGCTGCGCTGCTGCGCCTCCCACTCCTTCACCTTCGCCGAGTAGATCGCGGCGGCCTGCTTGGCCGCGACGTCGGCGGCCGCCGCGTCCTTGCCGGCCGCCTGCGCGTCCGCCCGAGCCGACTCCGCGGCCCGGTACGCCGCGGTGGCCGACTGCTGCGCCCGGTGCGACGCGGCCGTGGCGGTCGCGGCGGACTGGGCCGCCCGGCTGGCCGACGCCTGCGCCGAGTTGGCCGCGTTGCGGGCCGTGGTCGCGCTGGCGGCGGCCTGCTCGGCCGACTTCTGCGCGGCGGTGGCCGCGGTGGCGGCGTTCTGCCGGTGCTCTTCCGCCTTTGTGGACGCCGCCCGAGCCGCCGCGGCGAACTTGTCCGCGTCGGCCGAGAGGTTGCGCGCCCGCTGCGCCGCCTCGCCCGCCTTGTTGGCGTCGTAGAGCGCGGTGTTCGCGTACTGCTGGGCCTGCCCGACCAGCGCCCGCATCGAGTTGACGTGGGCCGTCTGCTCGGCGTCGAGCTGCGCGGCGTCGTAGCGGCCGACGGCCAGGAAGTACGACACGTACGAGGCCGGACCGGCCAGCGCGACCTGTCCCGCCGCCTTGACCTCGGGGCATTCGCAGTCCATGGCCCGGTACGCCAGCAGGCGCTCGTCGGCCGCCCGGGCCGCGTGCTGCCCGTCCCGCAGGAACACATGCGCCTCGGTGGCCGTGCCGGCCAGCGCCTTCTGGGCCGCCGCCTTCAGGTTCGGCATGTCGGTCGCGGCCGCGATGATCGCGTAGAGCTTCTGCCGGTCGAGACCGACCTTGCCCGGGTAGGCCCGGGTGCGCAGGAACGCCTCGACTGTCGCGTCGTCACCGTTCAGCGCGGTCTGGACCGCGGTCTTCTCGGCCCCGTCGGGCAGCGTGTCGACCAGCCGCCAGGCCCGGGCCCGGTCGTCCTGGCCCGCCGCGAAGCGCCGGCCCTCGGTCAGCCACGACCGCAGCTCGGTCTCGCCGCCGGTCAGCACGGCCTCGGCGGCTTTCTTCGTCCAGTCGCCCCCGGTCGTGGTCAGCGCGAGGGCCGCCCGCCGCCCGTTGTCGAGCACCACCGCGGTCGAGGCGCCGGACACGCTCGCCTGGTCCAGCAGCTGCCGGGTGCCCGCGTCGATGCGGTCCTGCTCGGCGGTGTCCCAGGCCAGCGTCCGGTTCCACGCCGCGGCCTCGCCGCCGGACGCGGTCACCGCCCGCTCGACGGTCAGCGCCTCCTGCGCGGCCAGCACACCCTGCTGGGTCCACTCGGCCCGTCGCGCCTCGTCCTCCTCGCGGGCCAGCTTCTCGACAGTGGCGGCGTCACCGGCCGCCTGCACGGCCAGGTTGGCCGACTCGACCGCCGCCTGTGCGCGCTCGTACGCCTCCACCGCGGACTTGCGGCCCGCTTCGGCGGCCTCGGCAGCCCGGATGGCCGCCGCGGCCGCGTTGTCGGCGTGCTCGGCCGCCCGCGCCGCGAAGGCGAAGGCCTCCTGCGACGCCTTGGCCGCGGACGCGGCCAGGGCCTCGGCCCGGTCCGCCGCACGGTCGGCGGTGGCCGCCGCGGCGGCGGCCTCACCGGCCGCGTTACGGGCCCGAGCGGCCTGCGCGGCCGAGACGCCGGACTGCCGCCCGGCCTCGTCGGCGGCCAGACCGGCCGCGGCCGCGTTCCCGCTCGCCCGCTTGGCCGCCTGGGAGGCCGCCTTCGCCTGGGCCTGGGCCCGGTCGGACTCGGCCTTGACCTGGGCCAGCTCGCGCGCCTTGGCCGCCGCGTCGCGGGCCGCCTCGGCGGCCTCGCGGGCGAGCCGGGCGTCGCCGGCGTTCAGGTGGGCCGCCGACGCCGCCCGCTGGGCGCGGGCCGCCGCCTGCGCCGTCAGGGATGCCGCCGACTGGGCCCGCCGGGACGCGTCGGCCGCGACCCGGGCCGCCCGCATCGCCGCGTTCGAGGCGCTGATCGCCTCGCGGGCCGCGTTGGCCGCGCCCTGAGCGGCGTCCGCCGCCCGGCCGGCCGCCGCCGACGCCTTCGCCGCGTCCTTGCCGGCCGCCTTGGCCTCGGCCGCCGCGGTCTGGGCGGCGCCCTTGGCCTGCGCGGCCGCCTGCTCGGCCCGCTCCGAGGCCTCCTGAGCGGCCAGCGCCTCGCGTGCCGTGTCCAGCCCGGCGTCGCGGGCCTGCGTGGTCAGCGCGGTGAGCTGGGCCGTCTCTTTGTCCCGGGCCCGGGCCGTGAACTGGCCGCGAGCGAGGAAGTCGTGCAGTTGGTCGGCGGTGCCGGCCAGGGCCTCCTTGGCCGCGGCGTCCAGCACCGGACCGCTGTTGTTGACGGCGCCGGTGAGCATCCGCGTCGCCTCGAGCCGCTCGTCGGCGTACTGGGCCGCGTCCCGCCCCGAGCTCATGAACTCGGTCATGTCGTCGGCCGAGCCCTCGAGCGCCCGCTGAGCGGCCGCCTTCATGGTCGGGCCGCCGCCCTCGATGAGCCGGTAGGCGCGGATCCGCTCGTCCGCTTCGAACGGCTTGTGCCAGCCGTCGTCGATGAACGCCTGCACCTGGGCCCGGGAGCCGGCCAGGGCCTGCTCGGCCGCGCCCCGCACGGTCGGACCGTCCATGGCCGCGAGCACCTGGGCCGCCGAGCGCTCGTCGGCCTCCATGGCCGCGTCGTAGCCGCTGTCCAGATAGGTCTGCAGGTCGGCGTCCGAGCCGGTCAGCGCGGCCTCGGCCGCCCGCCGCACCGACGGGCCGCCGGCCGAGAGGTCCCAGACCGCCTCCTGGCGGTCCATGTCCACGTCCTCGGCGGCCGCGGCGGGCGAACCCGCGGACAGCAGCGAGGCGAACAGGACCAGGACGAGAACGGTGGCCAAGGATCTGAGGCCGGAAAGGAAAGGCCCTGATCTGATCAGGGCAGCATGATTGGACCGCACTGTGACGGCACCCCCCGTGGAAGCTGTACAAGGCGCCCGGAGGATATCGAAGATCGCCGTTGGCCAACAACTCTGCGCACAGAGTCACACCGGGTTGCGGGCATTGATCACCGCGGATAGGGTTCCAGCCGCCGGCTCTCGCCACGGGGGTGAGTGAGCGGCCACATTCTCAACGGGGGAAACAAACATGAAGGGTGCCAAGGCGCTCTCGGCTCTTGCTGTCCTCGCGGTCGCCGGCGGTATCGGCGTGGCCGTCTCGGGCGTCACCGCGGCCCAAGCCGATGACACACCGCCGTCGCTGGTCGAGGACTACACCCACCCGGGCGCCGCAGCCATCCTGGCCGAGCACGACCTGAAACTGTTCAAGGGTGACGGGCACATCCTGTTCGACTCCAAGCGCACCCTCGACGACGGCCAATGCCCGGTCGGGCTCATCCAGGTCGAGAAATCCACCGCCGGCCTGCCACCGTTCGGCTACTACTACTGCTTCAAGAGCATCGGCACCAAGGGCTTCCTCACCCTCGAGGTCCCCGGCACCTTCGGCGTCCGCGGCGGCACCGAAGACCTGATCGTCAAGGCCAAAGTCTCCGGCGACCCCAACGCCGAAACCAAGGAGTTCGAGGTCGAGCCCAACGAGCCCGTCGCGATCGACCCCGGCGCGGGCAACGACTTCCCCAAGGCCGTCCTGGTCGAGATCCGCATGAGCTGACCACCCGCGACGACCTAGCGGCGCGGCTCCAGCATGTCCTCGAAGGGCAGCTCGGCGGCCGGCCGCTGGGTCAGGGTGGTGGCAGTGACGCCGGCCCAGCGGCGCAGCGTGGCGGTGGCCTCGGCGGCGTCGGCCGGGTTCAGGCGTGAGATGTTCGCGCCGTGGTTGGCGCCGGGCGCGACGTAGAGCGCGGAATCCCGCCGGCTCGGCGTGAAGCGCTCGGCGCCCCACGGGTCGTTCTCGCCGTAGACGAACATCATGCGCTGCGACAACGTGCGCACCCAGAGGTCGACGTCGATCATCGGCAGCGGGTTGTGCGGACGGCGCAGCTCGGCCGGCAGCGACGAGTTCGCCGTGTAGAGGCCGGGGTAGCGCCGCAGGCCGCGCAGGTGCTCGAAGCCCAGCGACGGCCAGCCGAGCTGGGTGGCCGCCTGGTAGTAGTACGGGAAATAGGGTTCGAGGCCCTGGTCGGTGTAGAACGACCAGCCGGCCACGCCGTCGATCCAGTCGAACAGCTCGTCGTCGGTGGCGGTGGCGGGCGGCACGTCCGCGCAGTCGGCGGCCAGGCTGTACTGCCAGAACGCCCACACCGTGTCGAGCACGGTCATCTCGAACGCCCGGTCGGCCGTCCCGAGCGTCCGCGCGTACGACAAACCCGACGCTTCCAGGCGGGGCACGAGCCGATCCCGCCGCTTCAACGCCTCTTTCTGCACGGT
This sequence comes from Paractinoplanes pyxinae, assembly GCF_026626335.1. Classification (GTDB taxonomy): domain Bacteria; phylum Actinomycetota; class Actinomycetes; order Mycobacteriales; family Micromonosporaceae; genus Actinoplanes; species Actinoplanes pyxinae. The sequence continues at coordinate 83,755 of NZ_JAPNTZ010000019.1, forward strand.
GTCGAGCGCGCTGCGGCAGGCGGGGTCGCCCACCGTACGGAAGAACCGGTCGTACGCCCCGTCTAGGTCGTTCAGCGAGTCGTTGGGCGCCACATAGGCCACCACGCCGTCGATGTCGTTCGGATAGAACCGCCGGTGGTAGACCGACGTCATGCCGCCCTTGCTGGCTCCCGTCTGGATCCACTTGGCCGAGTAGATGGTCTTGAGCGCCTGCACGATCCGGTGCTCGTCGCTCGCCTCCTGCCAGATGGTCAGGTCCGACCAGTCGGCCGGCGCCGGCCGTGACGGCGTGAAGAAGCGGTGCTCCACCGACACCTGGTTGGCGTCCAGCAGCCGGGTCGGCTCGGTGCGCCCGGCCGTCGGGTTGGCCGCCAGCCCGTACCCACCGGTCGCCAGCACCACCGGAGCGTCGACCGACCGGTGCAGCAGCGTGAGTCGTTGCTCGTACGTGCCCTGACCCGGATGCCGATGGTCGGCCGGCTGGCGATAGGTGAGCACGAAGAACCGGTAGCCGGTGGGCGCGCTCTCCGAGACGACGGTCAGCCCGGGGATCGCCTTCAGGCGGTCGAGCAGATCGTCGGCCGCGGCCCGGGCCGGCGACGCGACCACGAAGGACGGCAGGAGGAGCGCGAGCACGGCAAGCAAGCGACGCATTGACACATACTAATGAGCGGTCAAGAGGTCAGGTCGAGAGCGATGTCCACGATCAGGTCCTCCTGACCGCCGACCAGACCCCGCTTGCCCACCTCGACCAGCAGGTCGCGCACGTCCACGCCGTACCGCTCGGCCGCCACCTCGGCGTGCCGCAGGAACGAGCTGTAGACGCCCGCGTAGCCGAGGGTCAGCGTCTCGCGGTCGACCCGCACCGGGCGGTCCTGCAGCGGGCGCACGAGGTCCTCGGCCGCGTCCTGCAGCGCGAACAGGTCGCAGTTGTGCTCCCAGCCCTTGAGGTTGGCCACGGCCACGAACGGCTCGATCGGGCAGTTGCCGGCGCCCGCGCCCTGACCCGCAAGGGAGGCGTCGACCCGGTACACACCTTCCTCGACGGCGACCATCGAGTTGGCCACCGACAGTGACAGGTTCTCGTGGGCGTGGATGCCGATCTCGGTGGCCGGGTCGAGCACGTCGCGGTAGGCCCGGATCCGGTCCCGTACGCCGTCCATCATCAGCCGGCCGCCGGAGTCGGTGACGTAGACGCAGTGGGCGCCGTACGACTCCATCAGCTTGGCCTGCTCGGCCAGAAGAGAAGGGGGCGCCATGTGGCTCATCATCAGGAAGCCGCTGACGTCCATGCCCAGTTCGCGCGCGGTGGCGATGTGCTGCGCGGAGACGTCGGCCTCGGTGCAGTGGGTGGCGATCCGGACCGAGCGGACCCCCAGCGCGTACGCCTGCTTGAGCTCGGCGATCGTGCCGATGCCGGGCAGCAGCAGCGTGGTCAGGCGGGCCCGCGAGATGTTGGCCGCCGCCACCTCCAGCCACTCCCAGTCGGTGTGCGAGCCCGGCCCGTACGTCAGGCTGCTGCCGGCCAGGCCGTCGCCGTGCGACACCTCGATGCCGTCCACGCCGGCCGCATCGAGCGCCCCGACGATCTTGGCCACCGAGTCGAGTTCCATCCGGTGCCGGACGGCGTGCATCCCGTCCCGCAACGTCACGTCCTGCACAAAGATCTTCGTCATGCCGCAAGCCTCTCCGCCGCGGCGATGGCCGCCGAAGTCATGATGTCGAGATTTCCCGCGTACGCCGGCAGGTAGTGGGCGGCGCCTTCGACCTCGAGGAAGACCGACACCTGATGGGTCACGGCGGCCGCACCGACGAGAGTGTGCACCGGTTGCCCGTCCGGAATGGGGTTGATCTGCACCTGCTGCTTGAGCCGGTAGCCGGGCACGTACCCCGCCACCACCTTGACCATCTGCTCCACCGAGTCCTTGATCGCCTCGCGCGTCTCGGCCTCGGGCGCGTCGACCAGGCACAGCACCGTGTCTCGCATGATCAGCGGCGGCTCGGCCGGGTTCAGCACGATCAGCGCCTTGCCCCGGCCCGCTCCCCCGACCTTCTCGATGGCCTGCGCGGTCGTCTCGGTGAACTCGTCGATGTTGGCGCGGGTGCCCGGCCCGGCGGACTTCGACGCGATCGACGCGACAATTTCCGCGTACGGAACGGGCGCGACCTTCGAAACGGCGGCCACGATCGGAATCGTGGCCTGACCGCCGCAGGTGACCATGTTGATGTTCCGCGCCCCGGCTTCGAGGTCGAGGTTGACCGCCGGCACCACGAACGGCCCGATGGCGGCCGGGGTCAGATCGACAAGAATTTTCCCGTACGGCTCGAGCTTGGCCGCATTGGCGACATAGGCCCCGGCCGAGGTGGCGTCGAAGACGATTTTGATGTCCTCGAAGCCGGGCATGGCGATCAGCCCGTCCACGCCCTCGGCCGTGGTGGGCACGCCCAGCCGTCCGGCCCGCGCCAGCCCGTCCGAGGCGGGGTCGATGCCGACCATCGCCACGATCTCCAGCGTCTCCGAGAGGCGCAGAATTTTGATCATCAGGTCGGTGCCGATGTTGCCCGACCCGATGACGGCCACCTTCACCTTCGTACGCATCAGTTCTCCCCGAAGTTGGCCGAGACCGTGCCCAGCCCGCTCAGCGTGGCCGTGACCTGCATGCCCGGCGTCACCGGAACCATCGGCCCGAGCGCGCCGGACAGCACGACCTGACCCTCGCGCAGCGGCTCACCGTGGTCCCGGGCCGCCGCCGCCAGCCAGGCCAGCGCCGCGAGCGGGTCGCCCAGGCAGGCCGCGCCCGAGCCCTTGGAGACGACGGCGCCGTCGACGCTCATCTCCATCTGGATGTCGACCGGCCGCAGCGCGCCCAGCCCCACCCGCTGGTCGCCCAGCACGAACAGGGCGCTGGAGGCGTTGTCGGCGATCGTGTCGGCGATGCTGATGTCCCACCCGGCGATCCGGCTGTCCACGATCTCGAGCGCGGGCGCCATCACCTCGACCGCGGCGGCGACGTCGGCCGGCGTGAAGTCGCCGGTCAGGTCGGCCCGCAGCAGGAACGCCACCTCGGCCTCGACCCGCGGCTGCAGCAGGCTGCCCACCGGCACCGGGTCGTCCGCGCTGACGTCCATGTCGTCGAAGAGCACGCCGAAGTCGGGCTGGTCGACCCCGAGCTGCTTCTGCACGGCGGGCGAGGTCAGGCCGATCTTGTGCCCGACGATCCGGGCCGTGCGCAGCCGCAGCTCGGTCAGTTCCCGCTGGACGGCGTACGCGGCCTCGACGTCGTCGGAGCCGATCAGGTCGCGGACGGGCGGGCACGGGGTCTTCGTGCGCTGCGCGTCGAGCAGGCGTTGCGCCGCGGGCGTAGTCATGGGCCGACCATGCCTGATTTCCGGCCGCCCCGGGAACGAAAGAGTTCCGCTAGGCGGAACTTTTCCGCCGGGCGAGGGTGGCGGCGATGCCCGCGGCGGCCGCCTTGACCGAGCCCGCGTGCTGCTGGGGACGGAAGCGGGTCGCCGGGCCGGCCACGCTGACGGCGGCCACGGCCAGGTCGTCCGGGTCGAGCACGGGCGCCCCGACACAGACGATGCCGACCGCCGACTCCTCCGCCTCGAAGGTCACCCGCGTCTCGGCCGCCTCGTCCAGTTGCTTGCGCAGGATCAGCGCCGAGGTGACGGTGCGGGGCGCCAGCCGGGCCAGCGGGGCTGCCAGCACCTCAGCTCGTACGGGATCGGGCGCGAAAGCGAGAAGTGCCTTGCCGATCGCCGTCGCGTGCAGCGGCATCCGCCCGCCCAGCCGCGAGGGGGCCCGGGCCTGCCGGTGGCCGCCGATCTTGGCGACGTAGACAACCTCCGTGCCCTCCCGCAAGCCGAGGTGCACGGTTTCATGCGTACGTTCGTAAAGATCCTCGAGAAACGGGGTCGCCACCTCGAGCAGGCTCCGCTCGACCGACGCCCGCATGCCCAGCGCGAACAGCCGCCCGCTGAGGTGGAACTTGCCGTCGGCCGCCCGGTCGAGCAGCCGGGCGTCGACCATCTCGGCGGTCAGCCGGTGCAGGGTGGCCTTGGCCAGGCCCGTACGCCGTTGCAGCTCGGCGAACCCCAGGCCGCGGTCGTCGGCGGTGAAGGCGTCGAGGATGGCCGACACCTTCGCGATCACCGTCATGAGGCAAAGCCTAGGCTGCTGGCATGTCTACGACTCCCATGCCGCAGCCGGTCATCGACATGTTGCGCCTGCCCAACCCAGCCGTGATGGCCACCGTGGCCAAGGACGGCCGCCCGGTCAGCGTGGCCACCTGGTACCTGCTCGAGGACGACGGCCGCATCCTGCTCGGCCTCGACGCCAAGCGCGCCCGCATCAAGCACATGGAGCGTGACCCGCGCATCTCGCTCACGGTTCTGGCCCAGGACGACTGGTACACCCACGTGAGCCTGCAGGGCAAGGTAGTCTCCATCGTCCCCGACGAGGGCCTGCGCGACATCGACCGCCTCTCCCGCCACTACGGCGGCGGGCCCTACGCCAACCGCGAGAGCCCCCGGGTGAGCGCCCAGGTCGAGATCACGCACTGGCACGTCTGGGGCAAGCTCCGCAACCAGTAGGTCTTGGGCGAGGGGGGAACCATGCGGGTCACCGTGCTGGGCGCGGGTTCGTGGGGCACGACCGTCGCGTCGGTGCTCACCCGGCGCGACCACGAGTCGCTGATCTGGGCCCGCGACCCGGCCGCCGCGGACGAGATCAACGCCAAGCACACCAACGAGCGTTACCTCGCGGGTTTCCCCCTGCCGGAGCGGCTGCGGGCCACGGCCGACCTGGCCGAGGCCGCGGCGCACGCCGAACTGCTGGTCGTCGGCGTGCCCACCGGGGCGTTCCGCGCCACCCTGGAAAAGGTGCGGCCCGACCTGCACCCGTGGATCCCGGTGGTCAGCCTCAGCAAGGGCCTGGAACGCGACTCCCTGCTCCGGATGACCGAAGTGATCAAGGACGTGCTGCCGGGCCACCCGGCGGCCGCCCTCACCGGCCCCAACCTGGCCAAAGAAATCATGGCCGGCATGGCGGCGGCGACGGTGATCGCCACCGAGGACCTGGCCGTCGCCGCCGAACTGCAGCGGGTGTTCCGCCGCGGCCTGCTGCGCGTCTACACCAATCACGACGTGATCGGCTGCGAGATCGGCGGCGCGCTGAAGAACGTCGTGGCCATAGCCACCGGCATCGCCCAGGGCCTGGGAGTAGGCGACAACACCCGGGCCGGCGTGATCTCCCGCGGCCTGGCCGAACTGACCACGCTGGCCGTAGCCATGGGCGGCGAACCCAGCACGCTGTCCGGCCTGGCCGGCATGGGCGACCTGGTGGCCACGTGCATAAGCCCGCACAGCCGCAACCGCTACGTCGGCGAACAGCTGGGCCGGGGCCGCAGCCTCGACGACATCCTGGCCGAGATGGGCCAGGTAGCCGAGGGCGTCAAGACTGTGCACGCCGCGGTCCAGCTGGCCGACCGCCACAACCTGCCCATGCCCATCACCCGCACGATCCACCGAGTAATCACCGGCGACATGACAGCCGAACACGCCTACGACGGCCTGCTGCGCTCCCACCCGGCCGGCCACGAGTCCGAACCCGGCTGACGGCCTACCGGCTCGGTCCGTACGCGCCACGAACAGGGCCATCGCCGCGCAGGCTCCAGACCTCTTCCCGGTGGCCTACGCGGCATCGCGGGAAGCGCTCGCTCTTCCGCAGAAATCGTGCCGCCTGCTGCTTGCACTGCGGCTGCCAGTAGCCGGCACACGGAGCCTCGTCGCCGGTGCCGGGAAGTTTCGCGGGTCGCGCCTCGGACGCCATCGCCAGCCCCTGTCTGTGTACGTTTGCGAAGGTGAATGTGGGCAGCGTAGGACGGCCAGGGTCTCGTCGTCCGGTGGTTGCTCAGGCACACACCCGTGCGGGGTCAGGTACGGCGAGCGCGGTCGCCGAGGCCAGCGCGCCCGACCGGTCGGCGCCCGGCGGCAGATGCTTGATCCGGCCGAGATAGGTCGCCAGGCGGGCGCCGCTGACGTCGGCGTCCGTGAGGTCGGCGTCGTCCAGCCGGGCCCGCGTGAGATCGGCGCCGGTCAGGTCGGCCCCCGCCAGCTTCGCCTCGGCCAGTTCGGCCTCGCGCAGCCGGGCGCCGGTCAGGTCGGTGCGCCCGTACGTGTTGACGTTGGTGAAGTCGGCGCCGAAGGCGACCGCCCGGGTCAGATCGGCCCCGATGAGGCTGCTCCCGGCGAACGACACATACTCCAACGAGGCGTCGACCAGCTTCGCATTGTCGAAGACCGCGGACCGGATGACCGACTGGTCCAGGCGTACGCAGGTCAGGTCGGCGCCCGGCATCTCGACGCCGACGAGGCAGACCCGGCGCAGATCGATCCGCTTGTCGCCGGGTTCCCGGCCGATCCGGAAGAACAGCACCCGCAGGGCCGCCACGACGTCCGGGGCCGGAGCGCTGCGGGTGTGACACACCGCGGGGTCGGCGTTGCCCAGCCCGGTCTTCTGCTTCACGTAGTCGGTCAGCATGTCGATGATGATCGACCGGTCGTCGGACGACTCGACGGCCAGCCGCCCGAGCAGATAGATGCCGCCGGTCCGGGTGAGCTCGTTGCCGTTGCCGAACTGTTCGACCGCGCTGGTGTACCGGGTCGAGAACTGCGCGTCCCGATTCATCCTGAGGGTGAGCCACGAGATCACGATGGCCAGCACCGCCGTGATCGCCGTCAGAACGGACACGGTCTGCGGCAGGAACGACCTCTTCTCGGCAGTGACCGGCGGTTGCGCGGACCCCGGGAGGCGCAGCTTTCGTCGCGGAGAACCGGAACGGAGCACGAGGCTCACGCTACCGTCTGGCCGGACAAATCGGACAGTCGCCGGCGGGGGATCACCCCCTTGGTGGTCCCGCGCGAACGGGCCTAGGCTCGCGCTGACTGCCGGGCGCGCGCGGAGGGACGCTGCGATGGATGCCGATGCGAAGATCAGGGCGGCGATCGAGGAGCACTGGCGGGCCTCGGAGGCGGGTGACACCGTAGCCGAGCATGCCGTCTACGCCGAGGATGCCGTGCTCGAGTATCCGCAGTCGGGCGAGCGGTTCCGGGGCCGGGCCACCATCGCCGCCCAGCGGGGCGGGCACCCGGCCACCCGGCACTTCACCGTCGAACGCATCGTCGGCGGCGGGAGCCTGTGGGTCAGCGAATGCATCATCACCTACGACGGCGCGCCGTCCTACTCGGTGAGCATCATGGAGTTCGCCGACGGGCACGTCGTGCGCGAGCGCCAGTACTTCGCCGATCCGTTCCCCGCCCCGGCGTCGCGGGCGGCGCTGGCCGAACGGATAACGTGACCGGTATTGCCCACAGTGGCGGCATCGATCATCATGGCCGCCGTGACATCGACGACCTTGGAGCCGTCGTGCCCTGAGTGCGGCACGCAGCTCGCCACCGCGCCCGACGAGGCGCCGTGGTGCTCGGCCTGCGAGTGGAACCTCGACCACTTCCCGGGCGAGCCCCGCTACAGCTGGTTCTGGAACCGGATGGCGGCCGCCGACCGCCGGGCCGGTTACCGCTCGGACCGCCTGCTCGCCGAGTCCACCGACCCGGAACCGGTCGGCCGCAACGACTATCGCGTCCTGGTGGGGATCTCGGCCGTGGTCATGGCCGCGATGGTCGCCGCGATCGCCGGCGGGCTGTGGCTGATCGTCGCCGGCGGCCCGTTCTGGCCGATCGTCATCGGCCTGCTTCTGCTCGGCTTCGCGGCCGTGCTGCGTCCGCGGTTCCAGCGATTCAAGCCGTTGCTGACGACGAGCTATCAGGTCGAGCCGGCGCAGGCGCCGACCCTGTACGAGGTGATGGAGCGCATCGCCGACCGGCTCGAGACGCCGCGACCCGACGCTGTGCTGATCACCTTCGGCTGGAACGCCGGCGTGCTCACCACAGGACCGCGCCCGCGCCGGGTGCTGATCCTCGGCGTCCAGCTTCTGCTGGCGTTGCGCCCGGCCGAGGTGGTCGCGCTGCTCGGCCACGAGCTGGGTCACCTCAAGTACGCCGACACCCGCCGCGGACTGCTCACGGCGCCGGCCCGGGACTCGTTCGGCCGCCTGTCCGAGCTGATCCGGCCGCCGGCCGTCTCGCCCTGGGAGCTGGGCCCCAGCATTCAGCTGGCCGGCCTGCTGATCTGGCAGCTCACCGGCGGCGTGGTCTCCTGGCTGCTGTTCGCCGTCCACGTGGCGATCAACCGATTGTCCGCTCGTGATCAGCGTACGGTCGAGTTGCGGGCCGACGACCTGGCCGCCCGGGCCGCCGGCACCGAGGCCGCGCTCCGCCTGGTCGACGTGCTGGCCGCGGTGCCGGTTCTCACCGGCTTCGTTCAGCATCACGTGCCCAAGGGCGAGGCCGCCCTGCGCTGGCGGCGGATGCTGCACGCGGTGCGGGAGCGTGAATCGGCCGGCGCCCCGGCCCGGCGCCAGCTCTCCATCCGTACGGAAGCCTCGCTCTTCGCCACTCACCCGGCCCCTGGCCGCCGTCACCAGTGGCTGTCGGCCCGACCACCCCAGGTTTCCGCCGTACACCTGACCGAGTCCGAGGCCTCCGCTCTGGAGCAGGAATTCAAGCCGTACGCCGAAGCCCTGCACCGGACGATGCTGAAGGAAATCGTCCACGACTGAGAACTGCCCGGCCCGGTCCGGGATCGGCAGTCTCTCCCGCTCACCGCGCCGGTCTGGTTGAGTGAGCGGGAGATCCCTCAGCGAGGAGGCTGTCATGACCAATCACGTGTATCGGCTCAGCGAGGTCGTCGGGAGCAGTCCGACCAGCATCGACGACGCGATCCGCACGGCTGTCGCCAAGGCGTCGCAGACCGTGCGGAACATCGAGTGGTTCGAGGCGCAAGAGATCCGTGGTCAGGTCGTGGACGGCGACGTCGCGCACTTCCAGGTCAGGCTGAAGATCGGCTTCCGAGTGGAGGACTGACCTTCTCGCGGCCGCGCATCAGCCACGCCTGCTGGGCCAGCGCGAACACGTTCTGGGTGGTCCAGTAGAGCAGCACGCCCACCGGGAAGATGACGCCCGAGACGAGCAGCGAGAGCGGAACCCCGTACGTCATCAGCAGCCGCATCAGGCGCTGGGTGGGGTCGTCGCCGGGCGTGCTGTTCCTCATCGACAGCCGGGTGGTGAGGAACGTGGTCACGACCATGGCCGCGATCAGCACGGCGGCCACGATCATGGTGACGCCGCCGCTGCTGAAGCTCGAGGCGAGCGGGGCACCCAGCAGCAGCGCGTGCGAGGCGTCGTGGAACTGGGTGGCCGTCCAGCCGTAGAGCGTCTGGGTGGCCGGGTCGGTGATGCTCGGACGCAGGTGGCGCAGCACGTGGAACAGCGCCAGAAACACGGGGATCTGAACAAGCAAAGGCACAAAACTTGCGTACGGGCTGACTCGCTCACGTTTGTAAAGGGCTGACACTTCGGTGCCCAGCGCCATGGCGTCGCCCTTGTGTTTCTGCTGCAGTTCGCGGATCTCGGGCTGAAGGCGCTGCATCGCCTGCTGCGAGCGGTATTGGCGCACATAGAGGGGCAGCAGCGCCGCCCGGACGGTGACGACGAGGAAGACGATGCCCAGCACCCACGACCAGTCGGAGACGCCCAGCAGGGCTTCCCAGACGGAGTGCCAGAAGATCAGAAGTGCGGAGATACCGGAATAGAAAATGGACACGACGGAACGACCCTTCGATGCGGTGGATGGGCATCTTGGGGCGGCCGAACGTCAGTTCAGAGGCGCTTCTTCGAGGAGCGCCTTGATCACACGGCCGCCGAGGGCCGTGCGGTGGGTCCTCTCGGGCGCGTGCGGCCCGCGGCATCAGGATCTCGGTAGCGCGGCACACCTGCGCGCGCGGCCCTGATGCGCAAGGCACGGCCGGCGTGAGCACCCCGCTCGGCAGCGCCGCCGCGGAACAGCAGCACCAGGCCGGTCGCCAGCGCGGCGAGCAGCAGCAGCCCAGCCAGCCCGGACGGCCCGGCCTCGGTCAGCATGCTGACCAGGAACCAGATCGCGTCCAGCCATGTCATGCCGAGAAAGGTACACCCGTATGACAAGACCGATATGGCGGCGATTCACCGACGGCTCCCCATACTGAGCTCATGTATCGACGTGTTGCGATATCTTCCGTCGCGCTGCTGGCGCTGGCGATCACGCTCGTGCAGGTGCCGGCCAGTCTGGCCGCCGCCACGCTGACGGCGCGCAGGCGATCAGCAGCCAGAGCGGCACCGGCACGGTCCGCGGCTATGTCGTGGGCGAACCGACCGCCACCAGCACCGTCCGCACGAGCGGCTTCACCGGGGACACGGCCATCGCGCTGGCCGACAGCAGCGGCGAGACCGCAACCGCCCGCATGCTCTACGTGCAGGTGACCAGCTCGTACCGCTCGTCGTTCGGGCTGCGCACGAACCCCGGCCTGCTCGGCGATCCCATCACGGTGACGGGCACTCTCACCGCGTACTTCTCGCACCCGGGTCTCAAGTCGCCGACCGCGATGACCGCCGGCGGCGGCACCACGCCACCGACGACGCCGACCACCCCGCCCCCGACCGGCTCCTACTACGCGGCGGCGGAGGGCAAGAGCGGCGAGCAGCTCAAGACCGCGCTGCACACGATCATCTCGCGGGGCGTGACCACTCTCTCGTACGACGCGGTCTGGAACGCCCTCAAGGCCACCGACCAGGATCCGGCCAATGCGAACAACGTGATCCTGCTGTACTCGGGGACCAGCCGGGCCAAGTCGCTCAACGGCGGCAACAGCGGCAACTGGAACCGCGAGCACGTCTGGGCCAAGTCCCACGGCGACTTCGGCACCGCCGCCGGACCGGGCACCGATCTGCATCACCTGCGCCCCGAGGACGTCGGCGTCAACTCGCTGCGCGACAACAAGGACTTCGACAACGGCGGCTCGGCGGTGGCGAGCGCCCCCGGCAACTTCACCGACGGTGACTCCTGGGAGCCCCGCAACGCCGTCAAGGGCGACGTGGCCCGCATGATCTTCTACATGGCCGTCCGCTACGAGGGCGGCGACTCGTGGCCCGATCTCGAGGTCGACAACGCCACCGGCAGCGGCACGGCGCCCCGGATCGGTCGTGTCTCGGCCCTGCTGCAGTGGAACGCGCAGGATCCGCCGGATGCCTTCGAGCGCAACCGCAACCAGATCATCTACGCGTCGTACCAGCACAACCGCAACCCGTTCATCGACCACCCGGAATGGGCGTCGTCGATCTTCAGTTGAGGCTGCCGAAATTCATCCGCCCGGGATGAGGCGCGGACGCGCAGTTCGTGTCCTCATCATCGGTCGGGAGGACACTATGCAGCCATTCACCCTGGTCACACCGGAAGAGAAGATCGCCGACCTGCACCGCCGGATCGCCGCCACCCGCTGGCCGGGCCGCGAGCTGGTCACCGACCGTTCGCAGGGGGTGCAGCTCGCGACCGTTCAGGAGCTGGCCCGCTACTGGACCAACGATCACGACTGGCGCGCGTTCGAGGCCCGGCTGAACGCCCTGCCCCAGTTCACGACCGAGATCGACGGCGTCGGCCTGCACTACGTCCACGTACGGTCGCCGCACGAGAACGCCCTGCCCCTGATCATGACCCACGGCTGGCCCGGCTCGATCGTCGAGCTGCTGGGCACGGTCGGCCCGCTCACCGACCCGACGGCGCACGGCGGCTCGGCCGATGACGCGTTCCACCTGGTGCTGCCGTCCTTGCCCGGGTACGGCTTCTCGGGCACACCGGCCGAGCTGGGCTGGGAGAACGGCCGGATCGCGCAGGCCTGGGCCCGGCTCATGAACGAGCTCGGCTACACCCGCTACGTGGCTCAGGGCGGTGATGTCGGCGCCGCCGTGACCGACGCCATGGGCCGTCAGGGTCCCGACGGCCTGCTCGGCATCCACGTCAACCTGCTGGCCGGCGCCCTCGGCATCAAGGATCTGCTGCCGGCTCAGTCCGAGCCGGAGAAGAAGGCGCACGAGAAGCTGGCCGCCTTCATGACCGACGGCTTCGGCTACTTCCTGGAGCAGTCGACCCGCCCGCAGACGATCGGCTACTCCCTGCTCGACTCGCCCATCGGGCTGGCCGCCTGGATGCTCGACCACGACACCGACAGCTACTACAAGATGTCCCAGGCCTTCGTCGACAAGCAGCCGACCGGCGGCCTGACCCGCGACACCATCCTCGACAACATCACCCTGTACTGGCTGACCGGCACCGGCGCCTCGGCCGCCCGCTGGTACTGGGAGTTCGGGCGCTTCCTGGCCGCGGCGGCAGGCCACGCGCCACCGCCGACCCGGGTGCCGGTCGCCTTCACCACGTTCCCCGACGAGATCTGGGCCGCCCCGCGCAGCTGGGTCGAGACGGTCTACCCCGGCGTCGCGTACTTCCATGAGGCGGCCCGCGGCGGCCACTTCGCCGCGTGGGAGGAGCCCGTCCTGTTCACCGAGGAGCTGCGAGCCGCCTTCCGTCCCCTGCGCTAGCCGGTCGTCCAGGGAATCTGCGGGGACGGATAGAAGTCGACGCCGCGGGCGGTCCAGCGGGGGCCGTAGGCGCCGAGCCTCGTACGGAAGGATTCCCAGTCGCGCGTCGGGGACCAGCCGAGTTCGGCCACGGCGGCCAGGCGGGGGAACGCCATGAACTCGATGTCCTCGATGCTGCGCAGGGTCTCGGACCACAGCGGGGCCTCGATGCCCAGCACCGCGCTTTCGGGCACCCCGGTCACGTGGGTGCCGGGGTCCCAGTCGTACGCGGTGCGGACCTCGATGTAGCCGGCCCAGCTCAGGCCGAGCCGGGTCGACGGGTCGTACTTCATGTCGAGGTACGTCCGGTTGGCCGGGGACATGATCACCTTGGTGCCGGCCGCGACCGCCGCGGCCACGGTCGGGTTGGTGGTGCTGGTGTCCCAGTACTGCGCGATCGCGGTGTGGCTGGCCGGCGCCTGGGTGATCTCGTTCCATCCGTACGCGGTCTTGCCGTACTTCTTGACCAGCGGGAGCACCCGCTCCTGGAACGCGATGTAGTCGGCCTGGGGCGTGGCGTGCGCCTCGTCGCCGCCGATGTGGATCAGCGGGCCGGGCGTCATCGCGGCCAGCTCGCGGATCACGTCCTCGACGAAGCGGTAGGTGATCTCTTTGCCGATGCACAGCGAGCTGTACCCGACGGCCGTGTCCGTGCGCGGCGGCGGCGCGACGCCGTCACAGGTGAGCTCGGGGTAGGCGACCTGGGCCGCGTTGACGTGCCCGGGCATGTCGATCTCGGGCACGATCGTCACGTGGCGAGAGGCCGCATACCGTACGAGGTCACGGTATTGCGCCTTGGTCAGGTAACCGCCGCCGACACCATCGACGCCGGTGCCCGCCGCCCCGCCCACGGTGGTCAGCCGCGGCCACGAGTCGATCTGGATGCGCCACCCCTGGTCGTCCGACAGGTGCAGGTGCAGGTAATTGACCTTGAACTGGCTGATCTCGTCGATGTACCGCTTCACCTCATCCGGCGTGTGGAAGTGCCGGGCCAGGTCAAGGTGGACGCCGCGGTAGGCGAACCGCGGCTTGTCCACGATCTCCCCACCCGCGATGGCGTACGGCGCCCGCAGCGGCAGCAGTTGCCGCAGCGTCTGCACCCCGTTGAACAGCCCCGCGTTGCCACCCGACCGGATCGAGACGCCGTCGCGGCCGACGCTCAGCTCGTACCCCTCGCCCCCGGTCCGCCCCGGCGCCAGCCGGATCGCCGCCGCGTGCCGGGGCGCGTGCCCGACGACGGCCAGCCGATACCCGGTCGCCTCACGCACGGCCTCGGCCAGCCGGTCGGCCACCGGCCGGGCCGACCGCGGCGCCTCGATCACCGTGCGCCCGGTCAGCCGGAACCCCGGCCCGTGCGGGTTCACCGCGACGGGCGCCGGGATCACACTGGTGAGCGCGACGGCCGGAGGCGCCGCCACGGCCGGCGCCGACGCGAGACTCAGCGGCAGCGCACAGGCAAGAAGCACAGCAAGTCGGTTCCGCATCCCCCGACCGTACATAGCCTCACATCGATCTGTGAAGACTGCTTACGGTGACCACGTGCAAACTCGCTGCTCGGCTCGGTGTGCAGTCGCCGCCCTTTACTGGCATGTGCCCAACAAGGCGGCGCTGGTCACCGCCCATGGCCACCTTCACCGTCGACCACCCGACCGCGGTCGCCGCCATCGCCGAGTACTTCGAACCCGGCCGCACGGTGGACGACCTGTTCCGCGACTGCCTGGAGGTGGTCATCCAGGGCGCCGCCGTCAAGGCCGGGAACCGTGAGGTCGCGGGCGGTGTCGGTGAGGCATGAGAACTGTCGTCGCTGTTGTGGCGGTGCTGGTGCTGGGCGGCTGCAGCGCCCCGGAAGAGCCGGCCCCGCAGAACAAGGCGTGCGGCTCGCCCGTACGCAATGACGCCCTTCCCGAGTGGGCTCGGGCCGGCTTCAGCGGTGACGGCGCCGGGCCGCCGCACGTCTACGGGGCCGCGGGCGACATCCTGGCCGTGGTCTTCGGGGCGCCGCTGAGCAGCCCGCCCGAGAACGGCCGCAACAACAAGATCCTGTGGGTCTCGCGCCCGCCTATCACCGGTGATCCCCTGCTCGTCACGGCGCAGCTCGACGGTTCCACCCGGACGGTCGAGCAGCAGGTCGGCGGCGGTCCCGGGCCGTCCGTCATCGACGTGCCGGAGGCCGGGTGCTGGCGGTTCACCCTGCGCTGGTCGGGCTTCACCGACACCATGGAGCTCGTCTATCAGAAACCTACGGCAGGAACACCGAGCGCACGCAGCCGTCCTCCCTCGTCCTGAACAGGCGGTAGCCCTCGGGCGCCTGGGTCAGCGGCAGCACGTGGGTGGCCAGGTGCTCGGTGGTGAGCTCGCCCTTGGCCATGCGCTGCAGCAGCATCGGGATGTAGCGCTGGCCGTGCATCCGGGCACTTCGGACGGTCAGGCCGTTGCTCGTCACCGAGCCGAGCGGGAACTTGTCCATGGCGCCGGCGAACAGGCCCAGCACGAAGACCGACCCGCCTTTCCGGCACAACTGCACGGCTTCGCGGACGGCGGTGAGCTCCCCGGCCGCCTCGAGGCACACGTCGGGACCGCGGCCGCCGCTCCGGTCGAGCAGTTCCGCCCCGACGTCCGTACGGTCGCAATTGATCGTCTCGGCCCCGATGTGCTTCTCCGCCTGGTGCAGGCGGTTCTCGTGCCGGTCGATGACCATTACCCGGTCCGCGCCCAGCAGGATCGCCGCCCGCGCCGCCAGCTGGCCGACCGCGCCCGCGCCCCACACCGCGACCACGTCGCCCACCTTCACGCCGGCCATGTCGGCGCCCATCCAGCCGGTCGCGGCCGAGTCCGACGCGAACAGCGCCCGCTCGTCGGTGATCTCGTCGGGCACGGTGAACGCCCCCACGTCGGCGAACGGCACCCGCACGTACTCGGCGTGGCTGCCCGCGTGCGAGAAGCCGAAGCAGCCGCCGTTGTCGCACAGCGAGTACTCGCGCTGCGAGCAGAACCAGCACCGGCCGCAGGCAATGAACGACGCCACCACCACCCGGTCGCCCTTGCGGTGCCGCTGCACGTCCGGCCCGTGCTCGACGACCTCGCCGACGAACTCGTGCCCGAGAACGTCACCCTTTTCCACGTACGGGTTGGAGCCGCCCAGCACGTGCAGGTCCGAGCCGCAGGTGACCGACTGGCGCACCCTGACGACGATGTCCCCGCGGGTGCGGATCCGGGGATCCGGCACCTCGCCGACGGCCAGCTGGTTCGGGCCCTGCCACTGAAGAGCTCTCACCTCAGCACCTCGCCCACCTCGAGCAGCGACCGGCTCAGCCGCAGGATCCGCTCCACCTCGCCGGCGGGCAGCCCGGCGCCGGCCGCCCGCACCCGCAGTTCGGTGCCGCGGCCGCCCGGCGCCGACCTGAGCTGCACCTCGAGCGTGCGCAGACGGTCCGGCAGATTGGCGCTCACCTCGTCGAGCGTCCGATACACGGTCAAGGAGTGCCAGCGCCGGTCGGCGGCGGGCGCGACGGCACGCCGCCGCCTGGCCAGCCGCCGGGCCACCACCAGACCACCCGCCACGACCACCGCCGCGGCCAGGATGCGTGTCATCCGGGCCGAGTACCGGACGGGAGGACCTCTCAAACGTTTATCCGGCCCGTTCCTGGGGACACCTCGACGGTGACGGCCGACCAGCACTATCAGCGTGACCTTGTTCTGCTCGGCGGTTCGGCCGGCGCCCTCGAGGTGTTGCAGCAGATTCTCGGCGGCCTCCCGGCCGAACTGCCCGCGGCTGTCCTGATCGTCCTGCACACGTCGGCCCACGACCCGAGCGGTCTTGTGCGGGTGCTGGGCCGGTACGGACCGCTGCCGGTGTCCGCCGCCGAGAACGAGGCGCCGCTCGAGGCCGGCCGGATCTACGTGGCCCGGCCCGGGCGGCATCTGCTCGTCCGCGACGGGTCGATGCTGACCAGCGCCGCCCCGAAGCAGAACCGGTCCCGGCCGTCCGTTGACGCACTGTTCCGCAGCGCGGCCCGCTGGCGGGGGCCGCGCGCGGTTGCCGTGCAGTTGTCGGGCAGTCTGGACGACGGCGCCGTCGGATTCGCGGCCATCGACGCGGCCGGGGGCGCCTGCATCGTGCAGGACCCGGCCGACGCCATTCACCCGAGCATGCCGCGAGCGGCCCTGGCCGTCGTCCCGGGCGCCGAGGTTCTGCCCGGCAAGGACATCGCTTACGGGATTCAGAACCTGCTGGCCGAGCGGATCGAGCCGATCCCGTTCCGCCCGGACACCGACCTCATCACGGAAACCGACATGGCCGAGAAATACGCCGAAGGCGGCCCCGACCGGCGGCCCGGCCGCCCGGCCGCGCTGAGCTGTCCCGACTGCACGGGCGGCATGAACGTCGTCGAATCCCGGGGCGTCGTCCACTACACGTGCCACACCGGGCACATCTGGTCGCCGCAGAGCCTGCTGGCCGCCCAGCAGGACAAGGTGGAGGAAGCGCTGTGGACGGCGCTGAGCATCCTGGACGAGCAGGCGCGGGTCTACGACGTCCTCGCCGGCAGCAACCACGACCTGGCCACCGGGCTGGCCGGGCACCACCAGCGGGCCGCGGCCGGCGAGATCCGCCAGGCGGCCGAGGTGATCCGCAAACACTTCCCGGACATCGTGCTCGACCGGTGAGGCGCGCCGGGCCGCAGGCGGCCCGGCGCGCGCCGGGTCACGCCTTGGGCGGGGTGACCTTGACCGTCATCACCGGGATGAGGCCCGTGATCTGCGTCTTGACCTCGATCTTGACGCCGGCCCCGGCCACCTTGACCGAGTTCTGCGGGTTGGCCGCATTCCAGTAGGCCAGCGGGTCGGAGTCGTCGAACACCGGCTTGGCCGGCTGCTGGGGCACCGACACCGGGACGCCGTTGCGGTGGAAGGTCACCGGGTCGGTCTTCTGCAGGCCGAACGTGGCGTCGAAGGGCTGGCGGCGGTTGGTGAGCAGGGTGCCGTCGGGGAAGACGACCGGCGTGGGCCGCGCGTCGACCGGCAGCGTCAGGCCCGTGCCGGGGTGGCGGCTCGTGTTGTTGTTCCCGGCGGCCGGGTTGACGTACCAGACCAGCAGGCCGTCTTGGTACGGGAAGCGCTCCACCCGCTTGGGCTCGGTGTTCTGCCAGCCGAAGAGGTACGGGCCGGTCTTGAGCGTCTCGTCGTAGCCGGTGTACGACCGGTACTCAGCCGCGTAGTACGAGCCGTCGGCCAGCGGCACCACGACCGCCTCGGGCAGCAGGCTGGTCTCCGCGTTGGCGGCCGAGCCCAGGGTCACCAGCTTGCTCTTGCCCGGCTTGACGGTCACGAAGTTGGACCAGCCGAGGAACATCTTCTCCCAGGCGCCCATGTAGCCCGGCGTCGAGCCGATGGTCGTGCCGCCGCGGTTGAGCCACGAGCCGCCCGACATCAGCGTCCAGAAGCCGGTGCCGTTGTCGCCGCCGGCCGTGTCGTACAGGTCGGGCAGGCCCAGGTCGTGGCCGTACTCGTGGGCGAAGACGCCGAGGCCGCCGTTCTCGGGCTCGGTGGTGTAGTCACCGATCCAGAAGCCGGTGTCGCCGATCGGCACGCCGCCCGCGAGGTTGCCCTCGGGCCCGGTGGTGCCGGCGTCGTCGGAGTACGCGTACCAGCGGTGCGACCAGATCGCGTCCGCGCCCTGGGCGCCGCCGCCCGCCTCCTCGCCCTCACCGGCGTGGATGGCCTGGAAGTGGTCGATGTAGCCGTCCGGCTCGTTGAAGTCGCCGTCGTTGTCGAAGTCGTCGCGGTCCCACACGTCGAACGTCTTGAGGTACGCCTTGATCTGCTCCGGCGTCTTGCCGGCGGCCACCTGTGACTCGTACCAGGCAGTGGCACTGTCTTTGATGTAGTTCCAGTAGCCGTCGTCCTCGCCGATCTCGTTGCTGCCGTAGCGGGCCTCGTTGTACGGCAGCTTCACCCAGTCGCTGACGTCGCCGCCCACCGTGTACCGGCCGCCGGACTGCTTGTAGTAGAAGTTCGCCATCGACTCCTTGTTCTTGGCGAACAGCAGGTCCTTGTAGTAGGCCGGGCTGAAGTCGCTCCGCCAGATCGTGGAATTGTCGGTCGTACGGTCGGGGGCCGCGATCTGATTGCGCAGCGGGCCCGGCGTGCCGCCCGTCGCCGGGTAGGTCGCATCACCGAACTCGACCAGGAACGTGAGCACCGGGTCGGTCTTGGTCTCTTTCTTCCGGAACTCGACGAACTTGCCCGGCCGCAGCTTGACAACTTCCGATCCCGTACGTTTCTCGGTCGTCACTTTGCCGGCGATCAGCTTGGCCAGGGCTTCGGTGCGCTCGGCCTCGCGCTGCTCACCGAGGGGGTGGGGCAGATTGTCCTCGCCGAGCGACGCGGTTGGTTCGGCGTCGGCCGAGCGGGGCGCGACGTCGCCGGGTGCGGCGGCCGCGGGCGTGGTCGTGAGGCCCGCCACCAGCGCGAACGCGGAGAAGGCGGCCAGCACGACGGTGCTCTGTTTCCTCAAAGACGTGCTCCTTCAGCAGAGATGTCCCCCCTATCTCATACATCTCGATGTTTCGATTCAAGACTTCTCACGGACTGGCACCGTTCTTTTACCCTGGGTGTCCATTCAGTACGGAGAGGGATGTCGATGCGGTCGAGGCTGCTGCGCTCGCTCCTGAGCTCTGATGTTCTGCTGCGGGTGGCCGCCGTCGGGCTGGCCGCGGCCATCCTGGGGCGGGCCGTGCTGTCCGGCACGTCCGGCTGGCAGGCGGTCGTGGTCGTGGTGGCCGGGGCGGCCGCGCTGTGGGGCGTGCTGTGGATCTTCGGCCGGGTGCGGGCGCTGATGACCCAGCCCGCCCCCGAGGCGCCGGCGCCCGCCTCGCCCGCCGACGCCGCACCGTCCGCCGACGCCGCGCCGCCCGCTTCCGCGCCGGAGTCTGCGGCGCCGGCTTCCGCGCCCGACGCTGCACCAGCTGCCGCGGCGGACGCGCTGCCCGAGACGCGGAAAGCGCGCCTGACCAGGCATCTGACCGCTTTCCTGACGGTGAGCAACCGGCCCGGGCAGGTGGCCGTGCTCGCCCTGCTGGTGCTGGTCGTGCACGCCGCGATCACCGGCTACATCGGGGTCGGCACCATCCTGGTCGCGATCGGTCTGGCCGTCGTGGCCGTGCCGCTGACCGCCGACTTCAAGCTGGTCGGGCTGCTCGGCGGCATCGCAGTCGTGTTCGCCCTGGCCACCGTCGTGATCGCCGACATCTTCTCGGGCAGCTCCGAGGCGCGGGCGCTGGGCATCTCGGTGGCCGCCATCGTGCTGCCCATCGTCATCTCCGACAAGCTGGTCGGCCTGGTCAAGCAGCCGGCCCTCAAGCCGGCCCACCACGCCGTGCTGGCCGTGCTGACCCTGTTCCTGAGCTTCCTCGGCTGGACCCGCGACGAGTGGCTGCCCGGCGTGGTCAACGACTGCTACACGCTGCCCACCTCGAACGGCATCACCACGCTGCGGGCCACCGCCGACGGCCGCTGCTACGGCCTGATCGACAGCGCCGACGCCGGTGTGTTCGCGGCGTCCGCCTTCGGCAAGGACCCGGTCACCACCAAACTGCAGCGCAGCATCCTCGACGAGAACGAGCCGCTGAAGCCGGGCGACCTGACCGTGGTGTGGCTGGGCGCGCTCTCGTGCGAACCGCTGAAGTCCGATCCGGCCCGCTGCGCCGACGGCCGCGACTACCCTTCCGAACGCGACCAGCTGCGCGCCTTCCTGTACGCCCAGACGCACATCGCCGAGACCACGAAGCACAAGGTGCACGTGGTCATCGCCGACGCCGGCCCGGACGTCGCCCACGCCGACGACGTCGCCTCGATGATCGTCGACCGGCGGCCCGCCCTGGGCGACCGGGTGGTCGTGATCGGCGGCGGCGACAGCCGGGACGTCACCCAGCGCGCGATCAACAAGCTGCTCACGGCGGGCATCCCGTTCATCGCGCCCAACCTGCTGGCCGACCTGGGCGCGCCCGGCGAGAAGTTCGTCAACAAGGCGGGCTATCTGCAGCTGGCACCCTGGAACCTGGAGTACGCGGAGGACGCGGCCAAGCGGCTGGCCCACGCGTTCAAGGGCGGCTTCCGGCTGGACATCTATCAGCAGCCCAACCCGACCGACCAGTACACGACGTCGCTGGTCAACGACCTGCTGGCGGCGGTGAAGAAGAAGCCGGGCTCGACCGCGAGGCACGTGCCCGCCCTGGAGCGGATCGACGACTCCATCTGCGAGTCGGACAAAACCCAGCCGCCGGCCGTGCTCTACTTCGCCGACCGGTGGACCCGCTTCGGCGAATTCGTGCAGCGGGTCAACGAGGTGTGCGGGCACTCCCGGCCGCGCATGGTGATCGCCGACGTGTCGGTGAGCCGCTTCATGGCCAATTACCAGCTACGGGCGGTCAGCAACGCGGACTGGGCGGTCAACTACAACGTGGGTGGGCCCGGCTGCGCCGACCTGACCGAGCAGGCGTACGGAATTCTGACCCGCGAGATCGAGCGGCACGGCGGCCTCATCGGGCTGAAAGGCCCGTTCGCCTGCGCCGACCGCGCGGACAACGTCTCGGACGGGAAGCTGCCGAACGCGTGCCCGCTGGACGCCGCGGCCAAGCTGACCAGCCAGCCGTGCGACGCCAACGACCTGGGCACCTATCTGATCCCGGCCTGGGACGCGGCGCTGCTGGCCGACGCCCTGCTGCCGGCCGAGCCCGGCGAGGGCGACTACCTGACCAGCCTCAGCCTGCCCGAGTTCACCCTGGCCAACGGCAAGCCGGCCAAGGTCGTCCGCGGCGATCTGCAGCAGCCGACCATCGAGGTCCGCATGTGGCACGGCAACCCCCTCAACGACCCCGGCGTCATCTGGGAGCTCCCGACCGACCCGCTGCGGCTGCCCGACGACCCGAAGCCCGGCGCCGCCGGCGGCCCGCCCGGCGACTGACCGGAGGATTGCCTGGGAGCGCTCCCGGGTAAGGGTGGCGCCGTGCTGATGGCTTTGTTGCTCGACCTCGCGAACATAGTGGGCGGTTTCCTGCTCGCCATCACCCTGCTGCGCCGCGTCCCCCGCGCCGGTGACGGCATGGGCCGGGCCGCCGACCGCCTGGCCCCGTTCGGCTGGGTGGTCGGCGTGGTGGCGCTGGTGGCCGGCGGCTACTACCTGCTGGTCCACCTGTTCGACGGCCCGCGCGTCTTCCACTACGAGATCGTCGGCATCCTGGTCGGCGTGGCCCTGCTGTGGGACCGCCTGACCCGCCGCAGCGCCCCGCCCGCCCTGTTGCTGGCCGTCTTCGGCCTGATCGCCATCGTCGTCGGCATCCAAGGTCTCTTCACTCCCGACGGATGATCCTTGAATCCGGAGAATGAGCGTCTTCGATGCGAACGTCCCGCACCCGGCCCGGCGCGACGACACCGAGGCCCTCCCCCGCCCACCGGCCGAGGAGGTCTCGATGTACGCGGGCGTGGCCCGGAAGCCCTGACCGTCCGGCGTACGCTTCCCCGATGGATGCGCTCGTGCCGTGGCTGGCGTTCGCCGCCGTGCTGGCGGCGATCCTGGCCGGCCTCACGTGGCTCGCGTCCCGCACCCGGCGGCGCGGTGTGGGCCGAGAGGTCATGGGCCCGGTGGACCTGATCTATCGGCCGCACACCCATCAGATCAACCACGAGATCGCGGCCCACGAGGAACGCGGGGCCGAGACGCCGTCGCCGGGTGATCCGTTGAAGCGCGGGCGCTAGCGCGAGGCGTCCAGTGCGGCGCGGTTCCAGGTCGCCAGGTCGGCTGCGGCGGCGTAGGTCGTCCGCAGGAAATCGATGAGCGTCGCGTCGGGGTCGGCCGAGTCGGCCACCGTCTCGTAGGGCAGCACGCACTCCTTCATCGACTCGTTGTAGAAGGGCGCGGTGCGCTCGGCGTAGCCGGCGGGCTCCGGATAGGCGTACGCGTAAAAAGCGCCCTCCTCGCCGCCGCCGGGCCAGAAACCGAAGCTGGCCAGCTCGTGCGAATAGCCCTCGTGCATCACCCACGGCGGGCAGTTGGGCGCGCCGCCCGGATGCTGCGGCGCGACGGCGCCCGAGAAGCGGGTGTAGGCCAGGTCCATGGCGCCCCAGAAGAAGTGGACCGGGCTGGCCTTGCCGACGAACTCGGAGCGGAACCGGCCCAGAACGCGCTCGGCCTGCAGCAACTGCCGCCAGAACAGCTGCGCGGCCGCCCCGTCGTACGACTTGTGCTCGTGGTCCTCGGCGAAGGGAACCGCCCGCTCGACCTCGTTGGGCACCGGCCGGATCCGCGGCTCGAGGCCGAGGGCGGCCAACGCCTCGAACGTCTCGCCGTAGAAGGTCGCCACCGACTTCGGTTCCAGGGCGACCTCGCGCGAGCCGCCGTCGCTGGTGCGCAGGCGCAGCCGGTGGTCGAGAAAGTCGAACTCGATGTCGAACACGCCGGTGCCGTGCGGCACGGCCGAGGTGGTCAGCCCGCGTGCGGTCGGATAGAGCGTGACGTGCCACCAGTGGTTGACGGGCGGTGCGTACGCCATCCGGACCTTGCCGACGATCTGCGTCCACATGTGCAGCGTGTCGCGGGTGTCGGTCCAGTCGGCCACACGGAGCCGGGGCCAGGGCTGGGTCTTCGCGTTCTCCATGGTCCAAGCGTGCCAGGCCCGCGCCGTCAGCCGTCGAGCAGCGTCTTGATCCCGTGCCGTCGCCGGAGCTCAGCCAGGGGCTGCTCGAGGCGCCGGCGTCCCGGGCCCCAGATGCGCGCCACGCCGGCCGCCGAGTTCGGCCCCGGCACGTCGTACGGGCCGCCGCGCGGATACACCTGCAGCACCGCTCCCCCGATGCTGTTCGGCAGCCACCCCATGCGCTCGATGTCCGCCCACGCATAGGACCGGCTCGTGCCCCGGCGTTCCCGGATCAGAAGCCCGACGTCGTCCGCCAGGACAGCGCTGCCGCGGCGCGTGACCGCGACGACCAGGGAGGCGCCGACCACGATGAGCGGGTACCAGGGGACGTAACGCAACGCCACCGCAACGACGATCAACGCCGCCGCCGCGACGCCGGGGATGGCGACGGCGGGCCAGATCCGGGACCGGCCAAGCACCTGAACGTCACCGACCGGCTGCTCAGAGGTCCCCATCCCCTGCAGAGTAGTAGCCAGCGATCATGCTCGCCGATACGGTGCCGGCGGCTCACCAAAAAGCGTTTGGCATTCATCGCGAGTGAGTGACGGCCGTCAGATCTACGACATTAACGTAGGAATCCGCTTCAGCAGGATATGAAATTCCGAGTAGCTTCGCCGCCGGATATCACCGCGCGCCGGAGTGCGATCCACGTTCGAGCAGAATATTGCCGTGTGCCAACCATTGCGTCAGGTCGACCATAACCCCGACCCTCCGCCAGGCCACCTTGATCGAGAATGCATGTCCGCATCACCCTAACGCCTCTTCGGACGGAGATGGACGACATGGACAGACCTCGAGTGTTCATCGGGTCCTCCACGGAAGGCTTGGACGTCGCTGACGCCGTCTTCCAACACCTGGACCAGAAGGCGACGGCCAAACTCTGGAAGCATCAGCTTTTCATGCCCGGCCGCTACCCACTCGACGTGCTGATGCAAGAAATACGAAGAAACGACTTCGCCATCCTTGTAGCCACCCCTGACGACGAGGTCGTCAAGCGTGGAATCACCTCGCCGGAAATGCGGGACAACCTCATTTTTGAATTCGGTCTCTTCTCCGGAGCACTAGGCAGCGGACGCGTCTTCTTCGTCTGCCCCGACAGCCCTCGCGTGGACCTCCCGTCGGATCTGCTTGGAATTGTCAGCGCAACGTACAACGCCGATCGGATCACCGCCGACGCAAGTGAGCGGACATCAGCGGTACACACCGCATGCAGCAGCATCCTCGAGGTCATCCGTCAGGAATGGGATCGCAGGACCGAGCAGATCGGCCGGCTTCGCAACCACGGAAACGCACAGGCGGCCCGCCGGTTGCATACAGTGGCGGCCACCCTCAGAGACACGCTTTTCGTTCTTCAAAGAGACGCATTCACGGCTTTCTCCGACCGTGCTCAATTCGAGCAGGTGAAGAAGAGAGCGACGGGCGAGTTGGATCGAGTCGCCGAATCCTTCGGTCTGGATGCACGAACAGTGGGAGTCGAGGCACACCTCGATCACCTTCGCGCAGTAACGGTCGCGGCCGTTCTCGACCTCCCATTCCCGGAAGAACTTTCAGCCGGCCGCGAACGAGTCGCGGGATTAGGTATGAAGGCGCTCGACGGCCTGCTTCAAGGGGGCGACCCGCTGCGCCGGGCCAGGCAGGAAGCTGAACGACAGGTCAATGACACGCTCTCGGATCTCGGGCGGCGTTATGCCGAGTGGTGGGGACGTCACCGTGATCCTGTTCAGGCAGCCACCTCCGAGATGAGTGACGCCCTCTTCAATATGATGTCGAGGGAGTTGACGTAAGGCTCAGCTCAGGGCTATTTCTTGCGCGAACCGGTTTCCGTGATGCAACCCAATAGCCTGCTCGGGCAATCAATGTTTCGCTCGGTGGGCGAACGGCGGCGTCAACCCCTGTACTGACGACTCATGACGGACGCGGCGTGGGGTGGTTGCGTTCGAGGGCGGCGCCTTCCACGTCGACGTTGGGGAGCAGGCGGTCCAGCCAGCGTGGGAGCCACCAGGCCGAGCGGCCGAGCAGATGCATGACCGCGGGGATCAGCAGCATGCGTACGAGGAAAGCGTCGGCCAGCACGCCGAAGGCCAGACCGAAGCCGAGCGATCGGATGATCGCCGAGTTCGAGAAGATGAAGCCGCCGAAGACCGAGATCATGATGATGGCGGCCGCGATGACCACCGTACGACCGGCTCGCAGGCCCTGGCGGACGGCGAGCCGGGCCGGGGCGCCATGGGCGTACGCCTCGCGCATGCCCGACACCAGGAAGAGCTGGTAGTCCATGGCCAGCCCGAACAGGATGCCGATGAGGATCGTGGGCAGGAAGCTGAGCACCGGGCCGGGGTCGTGCACGCCGAAGATCGCGCCCAGCCAGCCCCACTGGAAGATCGCGGTGAGCCCGCCGAACGTGGCGAACAGCGACAGGATGAAGCCGAGCGTGGCCGTGAGCGGCACCAGGATCGACCGGAAGACGAAGATCATGATGATCAGCGACAGGCCGATGACCAGCCCGAGATAGCCGGGCAGCGCGTCCGACAGCTGCTCGGAGATGTCGATGTTGCCGCTGGCGCTGCCGGCCACACCCAAATCAAGATCCCTGAGGTCCCGTACGAGTTGTTCCGTCGACGCGCTCGACGGGCCCTCATTCGGCACGACCTGGAAGGCCAGCAGTGTGCCGTCAGTGGATTGCCCGATCGGCGCGACCGCGGTGACGTCGTTCTGGCCGAGGATCTGCGTGCCGATGCGCACCTGCTCGGCGACCAGCTTGTCCTCGGTGACCGGCGCGGGCAGGGTCGCCACCGCCAGCAGCGGCCCGTTGACGCCCGCCCCGAACTTCTGCTCGATCAGCTTGTACGCCTGGTACTGGGTCGAATCCTCGGCCTCGGTGGAGCCGTCGGGCAGCCCCAGCCGCATCGACAGGGCGGGGATCGCGATGACGACCAGCGCGGCCAGCCCGGCGACCACTGTCAGCACGGCGCGCCCGTTGCTCATCTCGGTGGCGGCCGGCCGGGGCTTCGGCTTCCGGCGGCCCAGGATGCGCGTACCCAGCAATGACAACAACGCCGGCGTGAGCGTCACGGCGATGATCACCGCCACGGCGACGCAGATCGCGCCGACCGTGCCCATCATGCCGAGGAACCCGATCCCGGTGACGTTGAGCGCCAGCAGGGCCACCAGCACCGTCGACCCGGCGAAGACCACCGCGTTGCCCGACGTGCCGTTGGCCAGCCCGATCGACTCGTGCAGCTCCACCCCTTCGAGCAGCTGCCGCCGGTGCCGGTTGAGGATGAACAGGCAGTAGTCGATGCCGACTGCGAGCCCGAGCATGACACCCAGAACCGGCGTGATCGAAAGCATGTCGACGACGCCGGAGAGCGCCAGCGACGCCGTGACACCGATCCCGACCCCGGCCAGCGCGCTGATGATCGGCAGCGAGGCGGCGATCAGCGTGCCCAGCATGACCATCAGCGTGATGCCCGCGATGATCACGCCGACCACCTCGCCCACACCGAGAATCTCGGGGACGCTCTGGGTGATCTCGTTGGAGAAGTCGACCTCGACGCCGTCGGGCACGCCGGCGCTGACGTGGTCGACGACGCCCTCCTTGGTCTCGGGGGTGACGTCGAGCTGAGCCTCTTTGAAGATGACTGGCGCGATGGCCGTGGTGCCGTCCTTCGAGACCGTACGGATCTCGGCCGACATCGCCAGCAGCTGCTTCGACAGATCCAGCTGCGCGGCTTGCGCCTCGAGCTGGGTTTCCTGGGCATCCAGCGCCGCCTGCCGGGCCGCACGCTGGGTCGCCGGGAGGGCCGCGAGCTGCTGCCGCGCCTGGGCCAGCTGCGCACGACCGGCGGCGAGCTGCTTCTCGCCGGCCTGCAGCCGGGCGGTCTGCTCGGCGAGCTGCTGCTGCGTGGCGAACGGGTCGTTGATGCCGGCCACCCCGTCGAGCTGCTTGGTCGACTCGAGCAGGCGCCCGATCGCCGTACGCTGCTCGGCCGTGAACCCCGACCCGCCGGCGGTGTGGAAGACCAGCGAGCCGGTGCCGCCGCTGGCGCTCGGAAACTTGCCGGCCAGCTGGTCGGTGACCTTGGCGGTGGCCGTGCCGGGGATGGTGACCTGCGACGAGAGGGTGCCCCCGAAGGCAAGGTAGGCCCCGACGGACAGCCCCAGGACCACGATCCAGGCGACGACCACGGTCCAGGCGCGCCGGGCGCAGGCGCGTCCCAGGCGGTACAGCAACTCGGCCATGCTTCCCGTTCTCTCGTTGACCGGCCGGTCAGTGGCCGGTGCGGATGGTCTTTCTGTTGCCGGATCTCTGGGCGGCCGGATCTCGGTGGCCGGTGCGGTCTCAGTAGCCGGGTGTTCTAGTAGCCGGGCGTTCTAGTAGCCGGGCGTTCTAGTAGCCGGTGCGGATGGTCTCGATGAGCCGGTCGAGCAGCTCGTGCCAGAGGGCGCGGGCCGCCTCGTCGGTGGCGGCGCCGGTCGCCGCCAGCCAGTGCTGGGCGATCACCTCGGTGCCGTGCATGAGCGAGCTGACGAGCAGCTCGGCTTCCAGCGGGTCGCGGTCGGCGTTGCGCTCGGCCAATTCCCGGGCCAGATCGGCCGTCGTACGCGAGAACGTGGCCTGAAAGATCTGCTGGGGCCGCGGGTCGTCGGCCCCGAAGCCGCCCAGCGCCTGCCACAGGAAAGCGATCGTGCTCGGCACGTCGGTGGCCCGCAGCGCCGCCACGACAGCCTCGAACATGGACGTACGGCTGCCGGGCCCGACAGGCGTGGCCGACACCAGCTCGCGAAAGTTATCGATGACCACACCCAACATCTCGGTGCAGGCCGTGGTGACAACGTCATCGATAGAGGCAAAGTGATTGAAGATCGTCCGCCGCGACACATCGGCCCGGGCGACCAGCTGATCGACGCTGAACCGAGCCGCGCCACCCTCATCGATGAGAGCCCGGGCCGCATCCAGGATCGCCCGCCGGTGCCGAGCCTTGAGCGCAGCCCGCCGATCCGGTTGATCAGTGTTGATCACCACAGTAGTTACACTAAATGCATCGTTGCACTAAGTGCAAACTCAACCGAACGCGTCACAGGGCCCCTCACGTAACTGGTCCGCCGCCATCGCCTACAGCACGGCCCGGCTCACGCAGGTGCCGTCAGGCGATGGCCCGATCTAGGCGGGCGCCGGCGAAACAACGCGGACGACTCGCTTCGATCGTGAGAGCGGTGCCGGATGGGCGGCCCTCTTGAGCCTGGCCCGAACGTCGGAGCTCGATCAATGTGCGTGAGTTCGGTGCTCGCCCCGTTGACGTTGACAGGTGGGCGCGAGCACGTCGCTCAACCAGCCGGGCCCGCCGGTGATCTCCTCACCACGCCGACAGGCGGTTCGCCTATGCGGGCCGGCACCTCATTGCCGCCGTTGTTGTCAAGAGACGACCACCAACGGACCAACCACAGCCGCGCCATCTCGTTGACGAGTGCCGCTACGGCGTCGTCGCCCGCGGATCCGAACGCCATGACCAGCGAACGACAGGTCGAGAGAGAGACCCAGAACCGCGGCCAGGCGGGCCCGACACTGACGCTCGAAGCCAAACGACCAAGCAAGGCGCGCAACCATGCAACAGACGACGCTCGCAACCGAGCGAACGCGCAACAACGAACACTCGGTCCCGCAACGAACGACGCGCGCAACCAACTGCACGCGCGAACAACACGGGCGATCGCAACCGCTACCGCTACCGCTACCGCTACCGCTACGGTGCTCACGGCCGAGCGAAGGCGCCAACATCGCGCAACCGTGCAACCGTGCAACCGTGCAACCGTGCAACCGTGCAACCGTGCAACCGTGCAACAACGACACTCGCAACCGAGCGAACGCGCAACAACGAGCAGTTGGTCGCGCAACGAACGACGCGCGCGACTACCTGCACGCGCGAACAAGGCGGCTGGCAACTCAACCGCTACCGCAACGGTGTTCGCGACCGAGCGAAGGCGCCAACATCGCGCAACCGTGCAAAGAACGACAATCGCTATTGAGCAAACGCACGACAACGCGCACCTGGTCGCATAACTTCGAGTGCACGAACAACACGGGCAACCGCAACCGCTACCCCAACGGTGCTCGCTGTCGAGCCAAGGCACCAACATCGCGCAACCGTGCAACAAACGACGCTCGCAACTGAGCGAACGCGCGACAATGCGCACTTAGTCGCGCAACGCCAAGTGCATGCGCGACCGACACGGGCAACCGCACGCCTGAGGCAACGGTGCTCGCGATCGAGCGAAGGCGCCAACATCGCGCAACCGTGCAACAAACGACGCTCGCGATCGAGCGAACGCGCCAACATCGCGCAACCGTGCAGCTGATGCCGCTCGCAACTGAGCGAACGCGCGACCGCGCGACCGCGCGAAGCGAAGTTCGGCGAGACGCGCATCCGGCCAGGCGCGGGGACTACGCAGCCCCTCGTGAGACCGGCAAGGTCTACTTGACTGCCTCGCGCAGCCAGGCGGCCAGCGCCTCCGAGGCCGGGGCTGCTAGGCCGTGGCCGACCGGATCGCGGCGGGCTACGACGTCTGCGCCGGACTCTTCTCGTAGGTAGTGCCACGTGCGGTCGAGCAGTTCGCGAGGGATGACTGTGTCGTGCTCGCCCTGGGCAACCATGACCTGCACGCCGGTCAGGCGGCCGGGGTCGACGGGGACGCCGGCGTCGAACGGGAGGGTGCCGTAGAGGATTGCGGCGCCGGCGTAGCGGGACGGGTCGTCCAGCAGCAGGCCGCCGGCAAAGGCGGCGCCGCCGCTGAAACCGATGAGGAACACCGGGCGGCCGCTGGGCGCGATGCCGTCGAGCCACGTGCGGAACCAGTCCATGGTGGTGCGCAGTGAGGACGCCACGGGGCGGCCGATACCGCGGTTCTGGAACCAGGCGAAGCCTGCGCCCTCGGCTATGGGTGCGCGTACCGCCACGTACGCGCAATCGGGAATGAGCGAATCGCTCAGGGTGAGAATCTCGCGTTCGTGCGAGCCGCGGCCGTGCAGCAGGACGACCAGCGGCGCCGACGGATCCGCCGAACCGGCCGTGGCGACGACGGGGGCGCTCACGCCACGACCTCGCCAGCCACAGCAAGCACGGCGGCGCTCACGCGACGACCGCCACGACTATCCGACGCGCTCACGCGACGATCTCGCCGGCTGTGCGGACGCCGGCCCAGCGGGACACCTCGGCGGCCAGGTCCAGGCGTTCGATCGGGGCCGAATCCTCGTAGACGCCCCAATCGGCGCGCGGGAGCATCCACATGATCTCGAACTCGTTGCCGTCGGGGTCGGCGCCGTAGACGCTCTTGGTGGCGCCGTGGCTGGACTCGCCCGTGTAGGCGCCCGCGTCGATCAGGGCTTGGCGGGCCTGCGCCAGCTCGTCGATCGTGTCGACCTGCCAGGCCAGGTGGTACAGGCCGATGCCGCCGCGCTGCTTGGGCGGGGCGGACGGGCCGACGCCGAACAGGCCCAGGTCGTGGTGGTTGCCCGAGCGCGGTAGGCGCAGGAAGGCGGCGTTGGCGCGCGGCTCGCGGGCGGCGACGACCATGCCGAAGACGTCGGTGTAGAAGCGCTCGGCGCGTTCCAGGTCGGCGACGAAGAGTACGGCGTGGTTGAGCCGCACCGGTCCGATGCTCATGGCGATCTCTTCCGTTAGTTGTAGGTACAACTATGACACGAAAGAGTGGCCCGGCACCATCGTTACGGCGGTCACTCCGAGCGGATCAGCGCCCAGACGATCTTGCCGTCGAGCAGCGGAGTGGCGCCCCAATGAGTGGCGGACGCGGCCACGATGCGCAAGCCCCGCCCCGAGCCCGGCCGCATCACCGTGCTGGTGGCCGGCGGACCTTCCGGGCATTTGGGCATGGTCGTGCTGCCGTCCTGCACGGCGATGCGCAGATAGCGGCCGGTGTGCACCACCGTCAGGTCGAACTCGCCGCCGGAGTGCACGATCGCGTTGGCCGCCAGCTCGTTGGCGACCAGCCGGGCCGGCCCGTGCAGCTTGCCCAGCCCCCAGGTGAGGCAGGCCTCGCCGGTCACACCCCGGGCGACGGCGGCGCTGTGCACCTCGGGCAGCAGGTGCCGGCGCACCCAGCGCGGAACGTACGCCTCGACCGCCAGCGACGCCTGCGCCCGGTCCTCGTACAGCGCGACATAGGTTCGAAAAGCGTCAAGCCCGTCCCGTACGCCGGTCGCCGCCGCACACAGCAGCACGGGCACACCCCAGTGCAGTTGCGCGTCGTGCGTCATCGTGGCGAACACGCTCAGCACCGCGTCCTCGTCGTGGCCCAGCCCGGCCAGATCGACGATCACGGCCGGCGGGCACTCGGCCGCGGCCTTGGCGATCACCGTGCCGACCTCGGGAACGGTGGCGAGCGACAGCTCACCCTCCAGGTGAACCGTCGTGACCCCGGTGTCGAGATTCCGATCGATCACTGTCTTCACCATCGCAGCCCTCTGCTCGCACCTCCCCGTCGGTAGCGCCCTCCACAAAACGCCCACCACCCACCCGGCGCAATCCCTGGTCGTACGCCTATCGCCCGTTAGGTTCGTCTGGTCCTGTTCTTCACCGGCGGTTCCGGTGCCCGTCAGGACGACCCCATAGCGTCATGGCCGTCGATGAGTGACGGGAGATGACGCATGATTCGCCGAGTACTGAGTGTGGTCGCCGCCGTGTCCGCGACGCTGGCCTTCGCGCCGGCCGTGGCGCAGGCGAACGGTCACCACGGGGTGCGGCCGCTGGCCCGCGCGCACGCCCACAACGACTACGAGCACGAGCGCCCCCTGGCCGACGCGCTGTCGCACGGCTTCACCAGCGTCGAGGCCGACATCTACCTGGTCGACGGCGAGCTGCTCGTCGCCCACGATCCGGAAGACGTGGTTCCCGGCCGTACGCTGCAAAGCCTCTACCTCGACCCGCTGCTCCAGCGGGTGCGCGCCAACCACGGCCGCGTCTACCGGGGCAGCCCGACCTCGCTGCAGCTGCTGGTCGACATCAAGAACACCGGCGCCGCCACCTACACGGAACTCGACCGTGTGCTCCGGCAGTATCGGAGCATCCTCACGACGTACGCGAAGGGAAAGGTCTTCAAAGACGCCGTCACTGTCGTCGTCAGCGGCGACCGCCCGCGCGACCTCATGGCCGCCCAGAAGGTGCGTTACGCCTTCTACGACGGCCGCGCGGCCGACCTGAACTCGGGCGCCCGCGCGTCGTTCATCCCGCTGATCAGCGACAACTGGACGAACCTGTTCACGTGGCAGGGCGCAGGCCCCATCCCGGCCGCCGAACGCACCAAGCTGCGCCGGTTCGTCCGCGACGCCCACCGCAACGGCCAGCGGGTCCGCTTCTGGGCCACCCCGGACGTCGCCGGCCCCGAACGAGACGCCGTCTGGCGCGAGCTCGTAGCCGCCGACGTAGACCACATCAACACCGACGACTTGGCCGGCCTGGAAGCCTTCCTCCGCGGCCGGGTCCCGGCCCACGCCGCCTAGTACGTGGCGCGGCCGCCGGTTATGTCGTAGACGGCGCCGGTGGAGAAGGTGAGGTGGTCGGACGTGAGCCAGGCGATCAGTTCGGCCACCTCTTCCGGGCGGCCCACCCGCTTCATCGGGATGAGGCTGGTGATGTGGGCCAGCGCCTCGGGGTCGGTGGCGGCGTTCATCGGGGTGGCGATCACGGCCGGGGCGATGGCGTTGACCAGGACGCCGGTGGTGGCCAGCTCTTTGCCCAGGGACTTCGTCAGGGCGATCACGGCCGCCTTGCTGGCCGAGTAGGGGCTCATGTTCGGGTTGCCGTCCTTGCCGGCGATGCTGGCCAGGTTGACGATGCGGCCCCAGCCCCGCGCGCGCATGTGCGGGACGAAAGCGCGGCACATGTTGAACGTGCCGCGCACGTTGACGGCGAAGACCTTGTCCCAGTCGGCGGGGTCGATCTGCCACAGGGGTGCGTTGGGGCCGACGATGCCGGCCGAGTTGACCAGGATGTCGGCCGGGCCCAGCTCGGCCGCCGCCGCCTCGACGGC
The DNA here is from genome assembly GCF_026626335.1 of Paractinoplanes pyxinae. Taxonomy (GTDB): domain Bacteria; phylum Actinomycetota; class Actinomycetes; order Mycobacteriales; family Micromonosporaceae; genus Actinoplanes; species Actinoplanes pyxinae. The sequence goes on from NZ_JAPNTZ010000019.1 coordinate 117,057, forward strand.
CGCCGGGTCGGAGACGTCGGCCTGCACGTCGGCGCCGGGGGCCAGGTCGATGGTGTGGACGGTGATGCCGTCGGCGCGCAGGCGGGTGGCGGCCGCGGCGCCGAGACCGCTCATCCCGCCCGTGATCACCGCCGTACGCGAATCATTTGACTGCGACACCGCACACCACGTCCAGAGGGCGCGGATCGGACTCTGCCGGGCGCCACAGCGGGGCCGACGTCACGCCGGGCTCGATCAGCGTCAGCCCGTCGAAGAAGCGGCCGAATTGGGCGTGACTTCTCAACACGTACGGTGGGTTGGCCTGTTCGTTCCAGATTTTCTCGGCCTCGCCGTGCTCGATGCTGTGCGAGCCGTCGAGCGCGATGAAGTAGCTGCCGGGGGCGAGCGCTTGCAGGTACGCGTGGACCATCTCGAGGGCCGCGTCGTCGTCGGTCATGTGGCCCAGTAAACCCGACATGATCAGGGCGACCGGCTGGGAGAAGTCGAGCCCGGCCGCTCCCAGCACCCACGCGGTGTCACGACCGTCGGCTTCAACGAACTGCGTGTTACCGGTCAGCAGTCGCTGAGCGTGGGCGAGCACGAGCGGGTCGCTGTCGACGTAGACGACGCGTGACTCGGGCGCGATGCGCTGCGCCACCTCGTGTGTGTTGTCGGCGGCCGGCAGCCCGGCGCCGACATCCAGGAACTGCCGGATGCCGGCCGTGTCAGCCACATGGGTGACGGCTCGGACGAGAAAGGCACGAGACGCTCGAGCGTTGTCGACGATGTCGGGAAATGCCTGGCGAATCTGGTCGCCGACCTCGCGATCGACGGCGAAATTGTCCGTTCCGCCGAGCCAGTAGTTCCAGATGCGCGCGGTCTGCGGCACGCCGGTGTCGAGTTCATCCATATTTCCATTGTGGACCGCCGGGACACGCCTGGGGAACGGGAGCTATTGTTCCGCTGTGGATCACACGAGCGCAGCCTCGGCGGGCCTGGACCCGACCGTGCCGCACCCGGCCCGGCGCTACAACTACTGGCTCGGCGGTAAGGACAACTTCGCCGCCGACCGCGCCTCGGGCGACGAACTGCAAAAACACTTCCCCAAGGTACGGCTGGGGGCGCTGGCCAATCGGGCGCTGCTGCAGCGGGCTGCGCGTTTCCTGGCCGCCGAGGCCGGCATCCGCCAGTTCCTCGACATCGGCACCGGCCTGCCCACCGCCGACAACACGCACGAGGTGGCGCAGCGGGTCGCGCCCGAGGCCCGCATCGTTTACGTCGACAACGATCCGCTCGTCATGGTGCACGCCCGGGCGCTGCTCAACAGCAGCCCCGAGGGTCGCACGGCGTACATCGAGGCCGACCTGAACCACCCGGCCGACATCCTCGGCCACCCCGCGCTGCGCGAGACGCTCGACCTCGACCGGCCGGTCGGCCTCATGCTGATCGCCGTGCTGCACTTCATCCACGGCGACGGCGCGGCCCAGCCGATCGTGCGCGAGCTGATCGACGCCCTGCCCTCGGGCAGCTACCTGGTCGCCACGCACGCCACTTCGGACTTCGGCACGCCGGAACAGCAGGCGCTCTATCAGCAGCTCATCGCGCAGGGCAAGTCCGACGTCTGGACCCGTTCGAAGGAAGAGTTCACCGCGTTGTTCGACGGCCTCGAGCTGGTCGAGCCGGGTGTCGTGCCGGCCAGCGAGTGGCGGCCCGAGCCGGGCGCCGAGATCCCGGCCCGCTCCGACATCAACGTGTGGACGGCGGTCGGCCGCAAGCCGTAGTCACCAGGCGACGCGGCCCTCGTCGTCGAAGAAGCCGCCGGTCGGGCCGTCGCCGGGCAGGGTGGCCAGGTGGATGGCGATCGCCGCGCCCTGCGTCGGCGTGCGGTAGCCGCTGAAGTGGTTGAGGTCGGTCGCCACATAGCCCGGGCAACCCAGGTTGATCAGGATGTTCGTGCCGGCCAGTTCCTTGGCGTACTGCACGGTGACCGCGTTCAGAAAGGTCTTCGAGGGCGCGTACGCCGCGGAGATCGGACCGGTCGCGTCGGTGCTCCCGCTCTGCAGGGTCAGCGAGCCCACGCTGCTCGACATGTTGACGATGCGCGGCGCGGACGACTGCCGCAGCAACGGCAGCATCGCGTTGGTGACCCGGATGACGCCGAGCACGTTGGTGTCGATCACGGTCCGGATCATCGCCGGGTCGACCACCGTGGGTTCTTGCGGCATCCCGCCGGTGATCGCCGCGTTGTTGACCAGTACGTCAAGTCCGCGCTCGCGCAGCAGGTCAGCGGCGGCGGCCACGCTCGCGTCGTCGGTGACGTCCAGCGGTACGCCGAACGCGTCGACGCCGGCGGCCCGCAACTTCTCGACTGCCGTGTCCCGCCGTTCCTGGGAGCGGGCGCCGACGCCGACGGTCCAGCCGAGCGCGCCCAGACCCGCCGCGATCTCGTACCCGATGCCTTTGTTCGCGCCGGTGACCAGCGCAATTGTCTTCTCGCTCATGAATCGATCCTGTCCGCGGGGCCGGATCCGGGCCAACACCATCTGGGTCGGCGGCGATACCGTGGGGGTATGGAAACCCGGGAGCTGCGCTACTTCGTCGCCGTGGCCGAGGAGCTGCACTTCGGCCGGGCGGCGGCGCGGCTCGGCATGGCTCAGCCGCCGCTGTCCCGGGCGATCAGCCAGCTCGAACGGCGGCTCGGTGTCGATCTGCTGCGGCGGACCAGTCGGTCGGTGACTCTGACTGAGGCCGGCACGGTGCTGCTGCGCGAGGGGCGGGCGGCGCTGGGGGCGGTCGAGGCGGCCGAACGCCGTACGCGCCGAGCCTCGCAAAGCCAGGGGCTGGTGCTCGTCTCCAAGGCCGGCGCGGCGGGCGAGCTGCTGCCCAAGATGCTCGATGCGTACGCCGCCGAGCCGCACGCGGTGCCGGTCGAGGTCGTGCTGTGCGGGGCCGGTCAGCAAGAGGCGCTTCTGCGCGACGGCCGGGCCGACGTGGCGCTGCTGCACCTGCCGTTCGACTCGACGGCCGGGCTCGACACCGAGGAGCTCACCACCGAGAGCCAGGTGCTGGTGATGCCGGCCGGCCACGAGTTCAGCACGCGCGCCAGCGTGCGGATGTCCGACCTGGCCGAGCTGCCGATGCCGCGCTGGCCGGAACTCGACGGCACCTACCTTCCGGGCCCCGGGCCCGAGGTGCACGACGCCACCCAGCTGCTGCAGCTGATCGCGCTCGGCCGCGCCGTGACCGTGCTGCCGGAATCCGTCCGCACCTCGTTGCACGGCGGGCTGACCACCGTCCCCGTGCTCGACGCGCCGCTGGTCACGACGGTGATCGCATGGCCGCCGCACAGCCGGTCACTGGCGCTGGCGGGCCTCATCCAGGCGGCGACCCGCCTCTGAGAGCACGGCCTCCAGCGGGCTCGGTTTCGCGTACAGGAAACCCTGGCCCGTCCGGCAACCCAGCGTGAGCAGCTCGCGGGCCTGGTCCTCGGTCTCGATGCCCTCGGCGATGGTGCGCAGGCGCAGCACCTGAGCCAGCCGGATGATCGCGTCGGCGATGGCCGAACCGGTCGCGGTGCCGTCGAGCTGAGCCACGAAGCTGCGGTCGATCTTGAGGATGTCGACCGGCAGCCGGGTCAGGTAGTGCAGCGACGAGTAGCCGGTGCCGAAGTCGTCGACCGCGATCCGGATACCGTATCCGCGGAGTTCGTGCAGCGTGACGATGCTCTTCTCGTCGACGATGGCCGACTCGGTCACCTCGAGCACCAACCGCTCCAGCGGCATCCCGGCCCGTTTCACCGCGGCGAGCACGTCGTGCACAAGCGTCGGCGTCTGCAGCTGTCGCGGTGACAAATTGACTGACACGTACGGTTTCCCGGGCGCGGCCGCCATGTCGGTGCAGGCCTGGGAAAGGACGTGCAGGCCGATGTCGTAGATGAGGCCGGTCCGCTCGGCGACCGGGATGAAGTCGAGCGGCGGCACGAGCCCGCGGGCCGGGTGCTGCCAGCGCACCAGAGCCTCGTAGCCGGTCGGCCCGCCGGTGTCCAGGTCGACGATCGGCTGGTAGAGCACGATCAGCTCGCCCCGGCCGGCCGCTCCCGTCAGATCCTCAGCCAGCAGCGCGTCCATGGCCCGGCGGTCGACCATCGACGGGTCGTGCCGCATCCACGAGTGCGCGCCGGCTCGCTTAGCGGCGTACATGGCCAGGTCGGCCCGGCGCATAATCTTTTTGCTCGTGTCGCCCGGCCGGCTGTCGGTGAGGCCGATGCTGGCGTGCACGACCACCGTGTCCTCGCCGAGGCGAACCGGATGAGCCGCGATAGCCGCCAGGATGCGCTGAGCCACCAGATCGGGCACGACGCCGCCCAGCAGCAGCACGGCGAACTCGTCGCCGCCGATCCGCGCACACGTGTCCGGGCCCCGGACGACAGCTCTCAGATGGTGGCCGAATTCGGCGAGCACGGTGTCACCGGCCGCGTGCCCGTAGGCGTCGTTGATCAGCTTGAAGTCGTCGAGGTCGATGAGCAGCAGGGCCACCGGCTCGCCCCGGCGGGCGGCCGCCGTCATGGCGTCGTCCAGGCCCGTACGGTTGGCCAGCCCCGTCAGCGGGTCGGTGATCACCAGGTCGCGAGCGCTGCGCAGCGACATGTTCATGTGCACGACGACGGCCGACACCATCAACAGCAGGCAGCCGACCAGGCCGCCCCACGGGAACATGTCGTCCTCGGCGACCGTCACCGCGATCATCATGACGACCCCGGTCAGCAGCGACAGCATGACCAGCCGCTGCGACCAGGCCAGACTTCGCTTCTCCCGGAACGGGGCGATCGGAGCGAGCGTGAGCAGCAGGCTCGCGCCGACCATGCCCAGACCGATCAGCCAGATGTCGGCCTGGGCGTCGCTGTGCAGGTCGGTGGCGTTCCAGGCGATGTCGGTGATCATCAGCAGGGCCAGGCCGCCGACCAGCGGGTGCGACGGGCGGGCGCCGCCGAGCAGCAGCGAGCAGACGGCAGTGAGCACGAGCAGGTCGCCGATGACATAGCCCAGGATGCGGGTGAGCTCGGGCCCGGCCAGGTCCTGGGTGAAGGCGCGGTCGATGACGAAATACCAGGCCATCATCGCGCCCGCCGACACCACGATGACGACCTCGGAGACGAAGGACCAGCGGTTGCGGCCGCGAATCTCCGCCAGCCGGGAGAGGAACGTGGCCGCGGCCAGCAGCACGAACATGAGCCCGCGCAAGCCGATGCCGGCCCAGTAGGCGAAGGCGTTGCCGGTGGTGGCGAACCAGAGCAGCACGAAGAAAGCGGCAACGGCGCTGCTCCGGGCGAGCCCGATAAGCCGCCATCCCCAGGGATAAACATCGCGGCCGGCGGCCCGAAAACTTAAGAAGGCGCCGATCGCGTCGAGCAGCAGAACCGAGCTGTACAAGACGGGCCGGCGCAGCCCCGGCTCGGCCAGCGAAGCGATCTGACTGACCGCGACCAGCACCACCAGCCCCGCCGCAACCCGTGACGCCGGCCGCCAGCTGGTCACCCGGGACAGTACGGCCACGCCTCTCCGATCGGACGGAAGAGCGGTGCGCTGAGCGCCAGACACTTTCAGATACTCACGTCATTCAAATGATGGGAGTATCCTGATGACGTGAGAATCTCGCGCACCGAGCAACAGGCCCGCAACCGCCAGGCCGTGCTGACGGCGGCGCGAGCCGAATTCGCCGAGCGCGGCTACACCGAGGCCAAGATCGAGCGCATAGCCGAGCGGGCCGACCTGACCCGGGGCGCGGTCTATTCGAACTTCCCAAGCAAGCGGTCGCTCTACCTGGCGGTGCTGCTGGCCGCCGCCAACCAGGACGCAGCTGCCGCCCGTGACGCCCCACCCCCGTGGGAGGCGCCCTACCCCCGCAACACGGCTGTGCCACCCGATACCTCGCCCGACGACGCAACCAGCAGCGACGAACTGCCGGGTGCTGCTGGGCCGAACGACGCATCCGGCAGCGGCGATTCACCGCGTGCTGCAGGGCGAACTAACGCAACCGACGGCGAGGAACTGCTGAGCGCTGCCGAGTGGGACGGCCTGACCGGCGAGCACCACTCGCATCCGCCAATGGACTGGGCGAACGGCTTGGCTGTCGACCGCGACGCGAATCTGCGCCCTGCGAGTCACGGCGATTCGGTGGGAGGCAGGAACGCTGGTTCGTCCGCGGCGGGCGGCGGGTTGGAGGCGCTGGATGTGGCCAGTGCGGCCGAGACGTTCGCGCGGGTGTGGCTCGAGCGGTTGCCGCTGGCCTACGGCGACGCCACGGTCGGGCGGCTCAAGGCTCGATCGTTGACCGGAGTCTTCGACGACGAGCGGGGGCGAGCCGCCCTGGCCCAGATCACGTGGCTCGAGGCACTGCTGCTGGCTGTCGCGCTCGAGTCGTGCCGGGCTCGGGACGCCGGGCGACGGGTGCGGCTGGCCGAGCTGATCCTCACGATGCTGCACGGAGCGGCCGGGCTGGGCGAGACGGCCCCCGGCTTCGGCGACGCGTTCGATGTGGCGCGGGCGTGCCGGCACCTGGCCGGGCTCGACATCGCCGACGAGTGGAATCCGCCCTACCTTCCTTACGTGCCACTGGCTAAGGAGGTCCGTTCGGCCTGGGCTGCTCCGGGCGAGGTGGTCGACGAACTCAGCGGCCGCCCGTTCGAGCTCGGCGACGGTGTCGTGGTGGCCCTCGGCCCCGGCCGGCTGGGCGGCGCCGAGGACGCCGTCCGCGCGGCTCGGGCCGGTGAGGTCGTCACCATCGTCGCCGTCACCGACGACCCGGCCGAGACGGGCGCCCTCGTGCGACTGCGGCTGACCGACCTCACCACGGTCCTGCGGCGCATCTTCGGCCCGGCCTTCCGCCCGTCGCTACGCCTGGTTCTGGACGACAACGGCACACTCGCCTCAGCCATAGGCGTCACGCCCACCTTCGACACCGAAACGTCCGTGCGCATCCAGCGCGGCGAGATCACCTTCCGAGCCGACAACCGCGGCGCCGCCTACGCCGCAACGATCGCCGGAAGAACGCAATGACCAACCAGCGCGCACATCCACCGGCCTCCGTTCACGCAGCGCCGACCAAAACGCGCACCATCGAGCAACCGCGTCCACCACGCGGCTCAACCCGAGCGACCTCGTCCAGGGATGCGCAACAAACGAACACTTGCGCGCTCAGCATCGCTCGTGGCTCGGCCAAGCCGCCTGCAGCACGCAACCAGAAAAACGCACGACAAACGCGAAACTGTGCACCCGCACCGCTCACTGACCGGTCAAGCCGCCGACAGCGCGCACCAGAGAAAACGTGCAACAACGCGCAACTGTGCACGACACATTGCTCGAAGGCGGCCGTTGTTGGCGGAACGCCCCAACGACGTGCATGTGGCGCGCGGCCGGTGTGTGAGAGACGTGGTGGCGGCGTGGGCGGAGCTAGGAGGAGACACCGTGACTGAGGTGCTGCATGTGTTGCGGTGCATGGGGTTTGCTGAGTTGAGTCGGGTGGCTGACGCGGCGGGGGTGGACGAGGCTGAGGTGGAGTCGGCTCTGATCGACCTGGCGGTCGACGGCTGGGTCACCCGCGAGATGGGGGCCTGGGGGCTGACCGCGGCGGGGCGGGCGGAAGACCTGCGGCGCACCGCGGCCGAGGTTGAGGCGGCCGGGGCCAAAGGGGTGGTCGAATCGGCGTACGAGCGGTTTCTTGTGCTCAATCCGGAGCTGTTGGACCTTTGCTCGGCGTGGCAGCTGCGCGCCGTCGAGGGGGTGGCCGTGCCGAACGATCATCGCGACATCGCTTACGACGAAAGGGTTTTGGAGCTTTTCGGGGATCTTGACGGGCGCGTCAACATAGTGCTCGACGAGCTGGCCAAGGCGCTCCCCCGGTTCGGCCGGTATCAGGTTCGATTGCGGGGAGCGCTCGACCGGGCCAGAGGCGGCGCCCTCGAGGAGCTGGCCGACAGCCTCACCTCGTACCACGTGGTGTGGTTTCAGCTGCACGAGGATCTGCTGGTCACGCTGGGCCAGTCGCGCACATGATCTGGCGGCTCGAGGCGGCCGTCGACGCGCCGGCCGACGTCATCGGCGGGAAGGCGGCCGGCCTTGTCACGTTGATGCGGCTGGGATTGCCGGTTCCGGACGGCTTCGTCGTGAGTGTTGACGCATGCCGCGCGTTTCTGCGCGACGGAAACATGCCGGCGGGGCTGGAAGGCGCTCGGGCCGGCTTGCCAACGGAAGCCGTCTCGGTGCGATCCGGGGCCGCGGTATCGATGCCGGGCATGATGGCCACGCTCCTCGACGTTCGCGGGTCGGTGGCTCCCGCCGTACGGGAAATCTTCGGGTCTTGGAACACGGACCGCGCCCGCACTTACCGCACCCTGCACGGAATTCCGCACGATCTCGGCACCGCCGTCGTCGTTCAGGCCATGGTGTACGGCGATCGGGACGAGCACAGCGGAAGCGGTGTCGCCTTCAGCCGCGACCCCACCACTGGCGCCCCGGAACCGTACGGTGATGTGCTTTTCGGCCATCGCGGCGACGACGTCGTCTCGGGCCGCTCGGCGACCCTGCCGCTCACGGCGCTGGCCGATCAGGAACCGACCGTCTGGTCCGCACTGACTGATGCGCTTTCGTTGCTGGAGAAGCATTTCCGGGAAGCGTGCCACGTCGAGTTCACCGTGGAGTCCGGCCGTCTGTGGCTGCTGCAGGTGCGGCCGGGCGGGCTGACTGCGCGCGCCGCCGTCCGGGTGGCCGTCGACCTGGCCGACGACGGTCTGATCGACCGGCGCGAGGCCGTACGCCGCATCACCTCACAATGTCTGCGGGCCGCCGCCGTCCCGCGCATGCTCGGCGGGGAACGGCTGGCCCGCGGCCGCGGCGCCTCCCCCGGCGTGGCGACCGGCCGGGTGGCGCTCAGCGCGGACCGGGCTGTGCGCATGGCTTCGGACGGGCCCGTCATCCTCGTACGGCCGGAAACTTCGCCTTCGGATCTGCACGGGTTCGCCGCGGCGACCGGCATCGTGACGAACCGCGGCGGACTGGCCAGCCACGCCGCCGTCGTCGCACGCTCGATGGGCCGTCCCGCCGTCGTCGGCGCCGCCGATCTGCGGCCGGCCGAGGGCACGCTCATCACCATCGACGGCACCAGCGGCGAGGTCGCGCCGGGCAACCCGGGCCTGACCCCGGCCGTCGCCGACCCGCACCTGCACCGCCTGCTGTCGTGGGCCGACGACATCTCGGGCGACCGCTCACCGCGCCCGGGCGAGCAACGCCTGACGGCCGCCCGGGCCCAGCTCCAGCGGCAGGCGAACAACGACTGACAGCCGCCCGGGTCAAGCTCCAACGGAGGACGAGCAACAGCTGACAGCCGCCCGAGCCAACCTCTAGCGACGAGCCAGCCGGCGCACTCCGGGCGCGCTCGTCTGGTACGGCAGGTTGTAGTGCGCGAAAACCTTGGGCTCCTCGGCGGCCTCGAGCTCGCCGTCGAGGTCGATCGTCGGCGCGTCGCCCACCGTCTTCTTGTCGTAGCGCACCCGCACCGCGCTCGGCAGCACGGTCGCGCCGTCCAGGGGGACGAAGGCCAGCTTGTGCCGGCCGATGATGCCGATCTTGACGGTGGCGAAGGCCGGCTGGTCGGTGGCGGTGTCGACGTAGACCGCCTCCAGGTCGCCGATCTTGGAGCCGTCCGGGTCGAGGACCTTCTCACCGCGCCAGTCGCGCAGGTTCTCAGCGGGGAACATGCACGTGAGGTGCCCTGGGACGGGTGGGTCGAAACGGCCTCAGCCGAAGACGACCCGCGCCGCCAGGCCGCCGCCGGCCGGGCTGGTGAAGGACAGGTCGGCGCCCTGGGCCCGGATGATCCGCTGCGTCACGGCCAGCCCCAGGCCCATGCCGGGCGTCTCCCTGTGCTGGGCCTCGGCGCCGCGGAAGAACGGCGTGCCGAGCATGTTCAGCTCGTCGGCGCACAGGCCCGGGCCGTGGTCGCGGATCTCCAGGGTCGGGCGCACGCCGTCGACGACCGACACGGTCACCGGCTGGTCCGCGCCGCTGAAGCCCAGGGCGTTACTCAGCAGGTGCCCGATCGCCACCTCGAGCAGGGCGGGGTCGGCCAGCACGGGCACGGGTCCGGCCGGCCGGCGCACCTCGATCCGGGAGCCCAGCTTCGCCGCCAGAGCCGACGTCAGACAGGCCAGATCGACCGTGCGGCGGTCCCCCACCGGCTCGTTGCGGTGCTGGTGGGCAGCGCGCAGCAGGGTGTCCACGGTGCGGCACAGGCGGCCGGCGTTGCGGCTGATGGCTTCCAACTGCCGCGCGTACGCCGGTGGCAGCGCCCCGGGAATGCCGGTGAGCAGCTCGACGTACCCCTGAATCGCGGTCAGCGGCGTCCGGAACTCGTGCGACACCGTGGCCAGCAGGTCGTCGCGGGCCGCCAGCTCGTACGGGGAACGGTTCTCGAGCAGGTGCCGTAGCCCGGTCTCGGAGTCGACGCGGCGGGCCAGGCGCTCGAGGTAGCGGCGGGTGGTGTCGGCGTCGATGCTGCGCTGCCCGTTGTCGAAGACGCAGAGCGCGCCCACGATGTGCCCGTCGTGGCGCAGCGGGGCGGCCGCGATGAAGTTGACGTGCGCGGCCCCGGCCACCAGCGGGTGGTCGGCCAGGCGGGGGTCGTGCGGGGCGTCGTCGACGACCATGGCGTCGTTGCGGCCGGCCACGATGTCGCACAGCGAGCGCGACTTGGGCACGTCGACCGCCATCGGCATGCCGAGTGTCGCCGCGAAGTGCGCGTGCGCCTCGTCGGCTACTTTGAGCGCGACCATGGGCGCCTGGCACACGTCGGCCACCAGCTCCAGCACCTCGGGCACGTCGGCGACCGCCGCCCGGTAGCTTCCGGCCGCGAGGTGGCGCGGCTCGATGCTCAACGACTCCATCTCTCCCCCTCACTGGACGCCGGATGATCCGGACAGGGGAATTCATCGGCATCCCGGCGCGGGGGTTGCGCGGGCGACCTGGTGCAGTGCGGGAGTTAACGCAGTACCGCCACGGTGTGCAGCACATGGCGGCGCAGCAGCCCGGCCGCGCGGTCGGCGTCGCGGGCCAGGGCGGCCTCCTCGATCGCGCGATGCTCGGCCGCGGCGTCGCGGGTCGGGTCGGCCTGGTACGACCATCGGCGGGCCAGTTCGCCGGCCGTCCAGAGGCGGTCGAACGTTTCCAGTACGACGTCGTTGCCGCAGCCCTGAAGCAGGGCCCGGTGGAAGAGGCGGTGCGCCTCGGCCCAGGCGCCACCGGCCGAGAACGGGGTGCCGGCCAGGCGGTGGTAGGCGGCGCGGACGGCGGCCTCCCACTCCAGGTCCCCGCGTTCCACGGCCAGGCTCAGGGCGGCCGGTTCGAGCAGCGAGCGGGCCTCGGCGATCTGCTGCCAGCGCTCGGCGCCGGTGGCCGGCACGGCGAAGCCCCGATTGGGCCGGCGGTCGGCCAGCCCCTCGCCGACCAGGCGCAGCAGCACCTCGCGGGCCACGGCCAGGCTCACGCCGTGACGGGTGGCCAGCTCTTGCGGCTTCAGCGCCTGACGCGGCTCGAACTCGCCGTCGAGGACGGCGGCCCGGAGCGAGGCGTACATCTTCTCGGACGCTGTCATGGCGATCACCCTACCGAAAATAATCGATTATCTGTAGGTTAGTCGATCGTGGGGCATGACCTCAGCAAGGATCTGATCTCAGCAAGGAGACGACCATGAACGATCCGTTCGCCCGGCTGCCCGAGGTGCCGAGCTTCACCGTCACCAGCGACACCGTGAAGGACGGCGAGGTGTTCGGCGCCGCGCAGATGTCCGGCCTGTTCGGCGTCCCCGGCGGGCAGGACGCCTCGCCCCAGCTGAGCTGGAGCGGCGCCCCCGAGGGCACGAAGAGCTACGCCGTGACGGTGTACGACCCGGACGCCCCGACCGGTTCCGGCTTCTGGCACTGGGCCGTGGCCGACATCCCGGCCTCGGTGACGTCCCTGCCCGAGGGTGCGGGCGACGACACCGGCTCCGGCCTGCCCGAGGGCGCGTTCCAGCTGCCCACCGACGGCGGCGCGGCCCGCTTCGTCGGCGCCGCCCCGCCGGCCGGCCACGGCGCGCACCGCTACTTCATCACCGTGCACGCGCTCGACGTCGAGAAGATCGGCGTGCCGGCCACGGCCACGCCGGCCTTCCTCGGCTTCAACTTCCTCGGCCACATCCTGGGCCGCGCCACCATCGTCGCCACCGCCGAGACCCCGGCCGCCTGACGGGATGCCTCGCCGTGCCCGCAAGTGGGTAAGTTGCGGGCATGGCGAGGTACGAGGTCAACGACAAAGCGGTCGAGCAGGCGTCCCGTCTCATCGCGTCCCGTCAGTACGTGCTGGACAGCGACTGGGGCCAGGTGCAGCCCCGCGCCGACGACGAGAACACCTATCTCGGCAAGCACTCCTGGGACGACTACGCCGCCTGGCACCTGGGCCTGACCGACGGCGCCACCGACGAGACCAAGGCCCGCTACGCCTTCGTCTACGGCGACCTGCGCCGTGTGCACCGCAGCGCCCTGATCGCCTGCGTCTACCGCGCCTCCGAGTGGCGTCACAAGGGCATCGAGCTGGCCGCCCACAACCTCCTGCAAGAGCTGGACGCCGCGGCCGGCATCACTTCGTGAGGGCCTTCAAAGCCGCCACGTAGATCTCGGAGAACGTGGGGAACGGCTGGATCGTGTCGCGCAGGACGTCGAGCGGGATGCGCGCCCGGATCGCCAGGGTGGCCTGCTGCAGCCATTCGCCGGCTTCGGGGCCCAACGCGTACGCACCAACGAGCACTTCGCCGTCGCTGAGCAGCGTCAGGAAGCCGGGCGATTCCGCGTACGCCCGTGAGTACGTCTCCATCTTGGCCACCTCGGTGATCGGCACCGTGGCGCTGAACGGGGCCTCCGTCGCGCCCACGGCCGCCGCCTGCGGATCGGTGAAGACGGCCCGCGGCACCGCCCGGTAGTCGGCCTTCCGCGGCCGCCCGAGCAGGTTGTCGGCCACCACCTCGCCCTGGTACTTGCCGACGTGGGTGAGCATGTGCAGGCCGGTGATGTCGCCGACCGCCCACAGCCGCTCGGCCACGCGCAGCCGGCTGTCGGTGGGAACACCGCTGTCGACGGCCGAAACCCCGACCGTTTCGAGCCCGATGTCGTGCACGCGCGGCCGCCGCCCGGTGGCCACGAGCAGCCGGTCGCCGCGCAGCTCCCGCCCGTCGTCCAGGGTCAGCACGTAGTCGTCGCCGTCCCGCCGGGCGCTGACGGCGGCCGGCCCCAGCACCAGTTCCACGCCGTCGCGGCGCAACATCTCACCGAGCGCTTCGCCCAGCGGCGCCGGCTCACGCGGCAGGACGCGGTCGCCGTGTGCGGTCAGCACGACTTCGCCACCCAACCGCCGTACGGCCTGGGCCATCTCGACCCCCACCGGGCCGGCGCCGAGCACGATCAGCCGCCGCGGCACCTCGCGCATGCCGGTCACCTCGCGGTTGGTCCAGACGCCGTCGAGCTCGCGCAGCCCGGCGATCGGCGGAATGATCGGCGCCGCCCCGTTGGCCAGCACGACGTTGTCCGCCGTGTATCGGGTCCCGTTCACTTCCACGGTCCCCACCCCGGCCAGCCGGCCGGCGCCCCGCAGCAGGTCGATCCCGTTGTCCGCCAGCCACTTCTGCTGTCCCGCGTCCGAATAGTTGGACACCATGAAGTCGCGCCACTCCAGCGCCCGCCGCACGTCCACCTCGGCCGTCGACTCCGCCTCGCGGGCCGCGTGCACCGCCTCTCCCGGCCGCAGCAGCGTCTTCGACGGGATGCACGCGAAGTAGGAACACTCCCCGCCCACGAGTTCCCGCTCGACGATCGCCACGCGCAGGCCGCCGTCGGCCAGGTACCCGGCGCAGTGCTCGCCGGGCGACCCGCCCCCGACGACTATCACGTCGTAGTCGTTGCTCATCAGTAACCTCCTGGTGGTGATGACATTGCGCCGCGCGCTGGAAGTCTCGGGTCCGCGGGACGCGGACGACGTCTGGGACCGGTACGCCCGGCCCCAGCGGTGGCCGGAGTGGTCGCCGCAGATCCGCGCGGTCGACTACTCGTGGCCGACGCTGCGGCCCGGCACGCCGGGCACGGTGCGCGGACCGTTCGGCCTTCCGGTTCGCTTCCGCGTGTTGCGGGTGACGCCGCCGCGGGCTTGGTCGTGGGTGGTGTCCGCGGCCGGCGTCCGGTTGACGCTGTGGCACACCGTCGAGGCGACCCCGGGCGGAAGCCGCACGGTGCTGGCGATCGAAGGCTTCGCACCGGCGGTGCTCCTGTATCTGCCGCTGGCCCGGCTGGCCCTGCGACGGCTGGTCAGCGTGTGAGCTGCTGACCGCCGTCGACGTCGTAGACGGCCCCGGTCAGGGCGGTGTTGTTCATCAGGTGCAGAACCAGATCGGCGACGTCGGACGCGGTCACAACCCGGTGGACGGGCAGGGTGTCACGCAGCTCCTGACGGCGGGCCTCCAGATCGTCGCCCAGGATGCGGGCCGACAGCGGCGTGTCCACGAAGCCGGCCGCGACCGCGTTGACCCGGACCGGCCCGATCTCGAGGGCGGCGTTGGCCGTCAGGGCGGTGGTGGCCGCGGTGGCGATCGCGGCGATGCTGATGCCGACGGCCGCGTGCCGGGCGCCGGTGCCGCTGATGAACGTGAGCGAGCCGCCGGGCCGGACCCGGGTCGCGCATTCGCGGACTATGCGCAGCCCGCCGACCAGATGTTCGTCGAAGAACGCGCCGGCCCGGCCGAGGTCCATGTCGGCGATCGGGGCGTAGAACGGGCCGCCCCCGCTGACCAGCACGTGATCGACCGGCGCGGGCAGGCCGGCGAAGAACGCGGTCACGGCGGCCGCGTCACCCAGGTCGAGCGGCGCCGCCGTGGCGCCCAGTTCGTCGCGGGCCGCTTGGAGCCGGTCCGGGTCGCGGCCGGTGAGGATGACGTCGGCGTCGGCCGCGCGGGCCATCCGGGCCGTCTCCAGGCCGATTCCCGAGGTGCCGCCGAGGACGACGACGATGGTTCCCTTCATGGTCAATTTCCTTTCATGGGTACGGCGCAGGCGTGCACGCGAGGGGCTGGCGCGGCAACCGGGGCGGTGACCCGGCGGCTCGGCACGAGCAGGGCGGTCAGCACGGCGGCGGCCAAAGTCACGACGGCCAGCACGACCATGGCGAACCGGTAGCGGTCGGCCAGCGGCCCGGCGAAGTCGGTCGCGCCGCTCACCCCGAGCAGCAGCGGCACGAGGGCGATCAGCACGACCCCGCCGACCCGGGAGGCGGCGTCGTTGATGGCCGAGGCTTCGCCCAGATCCCCGTCCGGCACGGCGGCCAGCACGCCCGCGGTGAGCGGCGCGACGGCCAGGCCGAGCCCCAGACCCCAGAGGATGGCCCCGGGCAGGATCGATGCGACGTACGACTGACCGGGTTGCGCCGCCGCCAGCCAGACGAAACCGACGGCCACCAGCAGGATCCCGGCCGCCATGGGCCAGCGCGTGCCGATCCGGGCCACCAGCGCGCCGGCCAGCGGCGACACGATCAGGAAGACGGCCGACTCCGGGATCAGCGCCGCCCCCGCCTCGGTCGCGGTGTAGCCCAGCCGCAGCTGGCAGAGCAGCACCACCAGGTACGAGGCGGCCGAGATCGCGCCGTAGAAGAGCACGGTGGCCACGTTGATCGCGTCGAACGGCCGCGACGTGAACAGCGACGTCCGCAGCATCGGGCGCTTCAGCCGCCGCTCCACCAGCACCAGCGCGGCCAGGCAGGCCGCGCCGACCATCCCCGGCCACCACGACGACACCGTCAGCGCGTAGATCAGCCCGCTCAGCCCGACCACCGCGAGCAGCGCGCCCACCACGTCGACCGACAGCGGCCGCCGCTCCTCGGTGTCGGCCGGCACCCGGGCCAGCACCAGCAGCGCCAGCGCGATCAGCGGCAGGTTGACCAGGAAGACCCAGCGCCACGAGGCGTGGTCGACGAGCCAGCCCCCGCCGTACGGTCCGAGCGTCGTGCCCAGCGTCGAGATCCCGGCCCAGATGCCGATGCCCCGCGCCCGGTCCTGCGTCCGCAACGACCCGTTGAGCAACGCCAGGCTGCTCGGCACGACCAGCGCCCCGCCCGCGCCCTGCACGAGCCGGGCCGCGATCAGCGCCCCCGGGTTGGGCGCGACGGCGCACGCGACCGAGGCCACCAGCATCACCAGCAGCCCGGCGATCAGCACCCGCTTGCGTCCGAAGTGGTCGGCCAGCGCCCCGGCCAGCAGCAACAGCGAGGCGACCGTGATCAGGTAACCGGTCAGCACCCACTGCAGCTGATTCACGCTCGCGGGCAGGTCCCGGCCGATCGCCGGCACGGCCACGTTGATCATGTACGCGTCGACGAACCCGACCATCGACGCCAGCACGGTCGCCGTCACGAGGGCCGCCCCGCCCGGCGAGCGCAGCTTGACTGTCATGCCGTTCAGCCTCGTGCGCCCGGGCCCTGGTTCGCGCCCGTGGCATTCCCTGGTGCCCGGGCAACCAGTGTGTCCCCCTGGCGCGACCAGGGTCGGTCAGGCGCGAGATTCGACGTGTCGAGTTTTCCCGTACGAATCAGGAGCGCAGCCATGGACATGAAGCTCGAAGTCGTCGTGATCCCCGTTTCGGACGTCGACCGGGCCAAGGACTTCTACACGAGGCTGGGTTGGCGGCTGGACGCGGACTTCGCCGCCCCCGACGGTTTCCGGGTCGTGCAGGTGACCCCGCCCGGCTCGCCCGCCTCGGTCATCTTCGGCGCCTCGGTCACCCAGCAGGAGCCGGGCAGCGCCCAGGGCCTGCACCTGATCGTGACCGACATCGACGCCGCCCACGACGAGCTCAAGCGGATGGGCGCCGAGCCCAGCGAGGTGTTCCACGACGCCGGCGGGGTCTTCCACCACGGCGGCGCCGACAACCGAGTGACCGGGCCCGCTCCCGACCACGGCAGCTACGGCTCGTTCCTGTCGTTCAGCGACCCCGACGGCAACGGCTGGCTGCTGCAAGAGATCACCACCCGCCTGCCCGGCCGCGTCGACCCCAGCACCACGGCCTTCGCCACCACGGCCGACCTGGCCGCCGCCCTGCGCCGGGCCGCCGCCGCCCATGGCGAGCACGAGAAGCGGATCGGCGCCGAGGACCCGGACTGGCCCGACTGGTACGCCGACTACATGGTCAAGGAGCAGTCCGGAGCCGAGCTGCCGCTATGAAGGCGCTGACCGGGGCCGTGGCCGTGGTGACCGGGGCCAGCAGCGGGATCGGGGCGGCCACGGCCCGCCGCCTGACCTCCGAGGGTGCGGCGGTGGCCCTGGTGGCGCGCCGCCGCGACCGGCTGGCCGGGGTGGTGGCCGAGATCGAGGTCAACGGCGGTTCCGCGTACGCCGTGGAGGCCGACATAACCGAGCCGGATCGCGCGGAGGAGGCGGTGGCCGAGGTGCTGGACCGCCTCGGCCGGCTCGACGTCCTGGTCAACAACGCCGGCATCATGCTGCTCGGTCCGGCCCTGCACACCACGGTGGCCGAGTGGGACCGCATGGTCGCGCTCAACGTGGCCGGCCTGCTGCACGTCACCCACGCCGCCGTGCCGCACCTGATCAGCGCGGCCGCCACCTCCGGGCGCGAGGTGGCCGACCTGGTCAACGTCAGCTCCACGGCGGGCCGGGTGGCCCGTCCCGGCAGCAGCGTCTACAACTTCACCAAGTTCGGGCTCAACGGCTTCACCGAGTCGCTGCGGCAGGAGCTGCTGGCCGAGCACGTCCGGGTCAGCGTGATCGAGCCCGGAACCGTCGACACCGAGCTGGCCGACCACCTGACCGGCCCGGTCGGCGAGGCGGCCCGCAAGCAGGTCAACAGCATCGAGGCCCTGCGCGCCGACGACGTCGCCGACGCCATCGCGTACGTCGTCACCCGCGACCGCCGGGTGGCCGTGAACGAGATGCTGGTGCGCGCGGGCGAGCAGACGTGGTGACGCCGCGGGCCGAGTGCCCGCGGCGTCAGCGTCTCTATCTGTTGCCGTTCCCGCCGCCGTTGCCCGGGAAGCCGGTGTTCGGGTCGTTGATGATGGGCGGGGTCTGGCCGCCGGGGTTGTTCGGGTCGACGCCGCCCGGGTTGTTGGGGTCGACGCCGGGCGGGCAGACCGTGCCGTTCAGGATGCAGCCGTTGTTCTCGGGCGGCGGGGGCAGCGGGTCGAGGCCGTTGCCCTTCTTGCTCGGGTCGCCGACCTTCACGTCCGGCGGGAAGTCGGTCTTCTCGGCGTCCAGGGCCTTGTTGGCCAGGTCCATGAAGACCTTCCACGTGTCGCCGGGGGTCGAGCCGCCGGTCATGCCCTTCTTGGTGCCCGGCTTGTAGATCGGCAGCAGCTGCATCTGGGTCTTGACCTGCTTCTCGCGGCCGATCCAGACCGAGGCGGCCAGGTTCGGGGTGCCGCCGACCCACCAGGCGTCGCCGTTCTCGCCGGTCTTGCCGTCCTTGTACTCCCAGGTGCCGGACTTGCCGATGGCGTCGTAGCCGCTGCGCAGGTTCTGCCCGTTCTTGCCGGGGATCTTCTCGAGCACGTGGTCGATGGCCGCCACCACGTTCGGGTCGAAGGCCTGGACGGCCCGCAGGCGCTCGGTGTGGAAGGCCTTGAACTTGCCGGTCTTCTCGTCGCGCTTCTGCACCGACTTCACGAAGTGGGCCTTGTTGTAGAGCCCGTTGTTGGCCAGCGTGGCCACGCCGTTCGCGTGGTCGAGGGCGGTGATCGCGTACTGGCCGTAGCCGATCTCGTTGCCGTACTGCTTGAGCGCGTCGTCCTTGGCCCTGGCCAGCTCGACCCGGGCGCCGATCTTGGTGGGGCTGGAGATGTACGCGACGCCGGCCTTGCGGGCGGCCTCGGCCACCTTGTCCGGGCCGAGCGCCGCGGCCAGGTGGTAGAAGGGGAAGTTGTACGACTGGACGGTCGCCTCGTCGAGCGGGCAGCGCCGCTTGTCGCAGGTGAACTTCGTCCGGCTGGAGTTGTTGATCGCGTCGCCGCCGACCTTCTTGGCGTCGGCATCCCAGGTGGTGTCGAGGCCGTACCCGTCGCTCAGCGCGGCCAGCAGCGTGTAGACCTTGAACGACGATCCCGGCGGGCGCCCGCCGCCGATGAAGTCGCCGCTGACGTTGTAGTTGGGGCCCGCGTAGTCCCAGCCCACGCCGTCGCCGTTCGGACCGCCGTAGTAGGCCAGCACGTGCCCGGTCTTCGGGTCGACCGCGACCAGCGCCGTCTTGTACGTGGCGTCGAGCTTGCGCAGCGGCGACTTCGAGCTGGTGCGCATGGCGGCGGTCTCGGCCGCCTTCTGCACGGCCGGGTTGATCGTCGTGGTGATCCGCAGACCACCCTTCTTCTGCTCGGCGTCGCTGATGCCGATCGCCCGCAGCTCCTGCTTCACGTACTTGACGATCTTGCCGGTCGGGTTGTTGGCGCCGCACGAGGTGCGGCACGCGTCCGGGTCGAACTTCTGGACCTTGGGGTACGCGGTGGGCAGCTGCTTGATCCAGCCCTTCGACAGCATGTTGTCGAGGGTGTACTTCCAGCGGATCTCGGCGTCCTTGCGGTTGTTCTGCGGGTCGTAGCCCTGGTGCGTCTTGGACGGCTCGGGCTGCTTGATCACCGAGGCGATCACGGCGGCCTCGGACGCGGTGATGGCGCCCTTCTGGCCGGGCTTGGTGAGCGACGAGCGCCCGGAGCCGAAGTACGCCTTGACGGCTGCCTCGATGCCGTAGGCGCCCCGCCCGAAGTACACCGAGTTGAGATAGCGGCCGAGGATCTCGTCCTTGGAGTAGTGGTCCTCCATCTTGCGGGCGATCACGGCCTCGCGCAGCTTGCGGTTGTAGCTGATCTCTTTCAGCTCGGCCGCGTGCCGCGCGTACTGCTGGGTGATCGTCGACGCGCCCTGCTGGTCGCCGCCGGTGAAGTTGTTCCAGGCGGCGCGGGCGATGCCCTTCATGTCGATGCCGTTGTGGTCGTAGAAGTTCTTGTCCTCGGCGGCCATGACGGCTTCGCCGATGATCGGGTTGATGCTCTGGTAGGGCACCAGCGAGCGGTTCGAGTTGCCGATGGTGGCCACGACCGTCTTGTTGTCGGCCGCGAAGATCTGGCTGACCTGGTCCTCGACCTTGGGCTCGGTGAACTGCACGTCGTCGAAGAAGTAGGCGCCGCCGACCACGCCGGCGCCCAGCACGATCACCAGCACGGCGGCGGCGACGGTGAGCAGGTTGGTGCGGCGGCGCTTCTTGGCCGCCTTCTTCTGGTCCTTGACCCGGGGCGGGACCGAGCCGGGCTCACCGGGAGGCGACGGGCGGACGGCGGCCCGGGCGACGGCGGCCGAGGCGCCGACCCTGGCCGCGCCGACAGGCGCCGCGCCGGCGAGCGGCGCACCGACTGGCGGCGCACCGACTGGCGGCGCACCGACGGGCGGAGCGCCGACGGAAGCGGACCCGACCGAGGCGCGCGCGCCGACGGATGCGGACCCTACGGAAGCACGGCCGCCGACCGAGGCGGAGCCGACCGAAGCGCGCCCACCCGCGGGAGCGGGGGGCACAGAGGCGGAGCCGGCGCCCGGCACACGGGCCCGGGCGCTCGAAGACTGCGGTTCGCCGTAGGGGTTCATCTATCCTCGTCGTCGCCGGAGTGGATCTCCTATTTACACGACTCTGCCAAGACCGGACAACGCGTCCGGCATCGCCGCGTACTTTCTGAAGCCGAGTTCGGGAAGACATGATAGAGCCCCGGGCCGCTTCCGCGGGGACTCGGATTCCGCCCGGCCTGCGGCCGGACGACTCTGAGCGGCCCGAAAACTCAATGAACGGCTCTGCCTGCCGAAGTGATCCGCGACACCGTACGCACACTTCCCCGGACGGAGACCCCCGGTGACCGCCGAACCGCGAACGAGCCGAGCCTGGCTCAGCTCCGCCCCGCCGGCGCCTGCCGGCCCGCAGAAGAACCAGGTCAGGCAGCAGGCCGGCGGGCTCGGCGAGCGCTTCCTGTCGGCCCCGGCCCCGGCCCGGCCGTTCGGCGCCCCGCCCTCCTCGGCCTACCCCGAGCAGCGCAAGGGGCCGGTGCCGCGCAGCCTGCCGCCGTCGGCCCAGCGCCCGCCCGGCATCGGCACGATCATCATCGTGACCCTCATCTTCGGCCTGGTCGGACTGATCCCGACCATGGTCCGGGCGCGCAAGGCGGCTCTGCTGGGCGCCTCCACCACGCCGTACTGGATGTCCTTCGGCTGCACGATGGCATTGGGTTACGCGCTGGGCCTCGCGCTCGCCCTGTACTCGGTCATGAGCCTCGGCCTGCAGGTGCCGTGACCCGCGGGGGCGAGCGGTGGATGGACGTGGCCGTGGCCGGCTGCGGGGCCTTCCTCGGCGCCTTCTTCGTCTTCTACGTCGGCGGGTGGGGCAGCGACCAGCTGCGTCAGTTGGTGACCGACGGCGCCTACCTGCCGCCGGCGTTGCTGGCCGTGGTGGCCGGGGTACACCTGGTGCGCCGCGGCGGCCTCGACGCGCGGGCCAGCCGGGCCTGGTGGTTCATCACCGGCGCGTACGTATGTCAGCTTTTCGCCCACGGCGCCTGGTTCGTCGAGGACAACTTCCTCGACGGCCCACCGGCCTATCCGGCCGTCGCCGACTACTGGTTCCTGGCTTTTGTGCCGTTCATGCTGACCGGGCTGCTCCTGCTGCCCGGCGTACGCCGGACCCGCTCCGAACGCACCAAGCTGGCCATCGACTCGCTGATCGTCGGCACCGGCACCTTCATGGTGCTGTGGTACCTGGTGATCGGCCCCGCGATCCGCGCCGCCGACGCCACCGGCCTGCAGGTCTTCATGTCGTCCGCGCTGCCGGTGGGCGACCTGCTGCTGGTTCTCGCCCTCGCCTCGATGCTGCTGCGCCGCCGCGAGCGCAGCGACGCCACCCTGTTGCTGGCGGGCGCGGTGGCGCTCTACATCGTGGCCGACGTCGCGTACAGCTGGATCACGCTGAACCACCAGTTCACCGGGGGCAGCTGGCCCGACCTGTTCTGGCTGGCCGGCCTGCACCTGCTGATCCTGGCCACCCGCCGGCGGCACCGCGAGGGCCAGGCCGAGCCGGGCGGGCGCTCCGGACGGGCCCGGCTCACTCTTCTGCCGTACGGGGCCAGCGCGATCGCCTACGGCCTGCTCGGCTATCTGGCCCGGGAGCAGGACCTCTACCCGCTCGGCGGCATGATCATCGGCGCCATCGTGCTGACCTCGCTGGTCGTGGCCCGGCAGATGTACGCCCTGCGCGAGAACCGCAACCTGGCCGTCACCGACCCGCTGACCGGGCTGGCCAACCGCACCCTGGTCGGCGAGCGCCTGGCCCAGCTGGCCGCCGACCCGCCGCGCGACGGCCGGGTGGGCGTGGTCATGCTGATCGACCTCGACCGGTTCAAGCCGATCAACGACGCCTACGGGCACGAGGCCGGCGACGCCGTGCTGACCGCCGTGGCCACCGCACTGCGGTCGGTGCTGCGTTCCGGCGACACCGCGGGCCGGCTCGGCGGCGACGAGTTCGCCGTCGTCTTCCCCCAGCTGCCCGACCGCGCCGCCGCCGAGCGGATCGCGGGCCGGCTGGTGGAGGCCCTGAGCACGCCGGTGATCTTCGGCAACCTGGTGCTGACCGTGGCCGCCAGCATCGGCGTGGCGTTCCGCGACGACAGCACCCGCGACGCCGAGGAGCTGCTGGCGCACGCCGACACCGCCATGTACGCGGCCAAGCGCTCCGGTCGGGGCCAGTTCCAGATCTACACGCCCGAGCTGGACACCCGCGCCCGCGACGCCGAGCTGCGCGACGCGGTCGAGCGGGGCGAGTTCGTCGTGCACTTCCAGCCCGTGGTCGACCTGGCCACCGGGGCCGTCTCGGCCGCCGAGGCGCTGGTGCGGTGGAACCATCCCGAGCGGGGCCTGGTGATGCCGGGGGATTTCATCGACGTGGCCGAGGAGACCGGCGCGATCGTCCCGCTCGGCGAGTGGGTGCTGCGCGAGGCCTGCCGGCAGGCGGCCGCGTGGCGGGCCGACATTCCCAGCGCCGAAGGCCTCTGGCTGACCGTGAACGTCTCTCCGCAACAGGTCAAGAAGGGCAACCTGGTCGAGGTGGTGACCGGCATCCTCACCGAGACCGGCTTCCCGGCCGACCGGCTGGTCCTCGAGCTGACCGAGCACGAGGTGCTGGAGCCGGACGAGGTGACCGTGGCCCGCCTGGAGGCGCTGTGCGCGACCGGGGTCTCGTTCGCGGTCGACGACTTCGGCACCGGGCACGCCGCGATCAACTACCTGCGCCGGCTGCCGGTCCAGGTGCTCAAGATCGACCGGTCGTTCGTCGCCGGGATCGACGAGAGCCCCCAGCAGTACGCGATCGCCGACGCGGTGGTGGCCCTGGGCGCCGCGTTCGGTCTGCATGTGGTCGCCGAGGGCATCGAACGCCCCGAGCAGGCCCGGCAGTTGCTGGCCATGGGCTGCCGCTACGGGCAGGGCTTCCACTTCCACCGCCCGCAGCCCCCGGAGCAGGTCGCCGCCCTGCTGCGCGGGGCCGATATCCTGATCGGCCGCTAGGCGTGGGGCGCGGCTGGAAGGTGTACGTCGTCGCGATGATCGCCGCGATCGTCGTCGGCACCGCGCTGCCCGAGGGCACCACCTTCGAGATCGTCTTCAACCTGTGCGTGGGCCTGTCGCTGGTCGTGGCGATCCTGGTCGGCCTGAGGCGGGTGCCCCACGGCGAGCGGGCGCCGTGGCGGTTGTTCGCGGTGGGCCTGCTGCTGACGGCGCTGGCCGCGGTGGCCGACGGCCAGGGCGCCGATCTGCTGCCGGGCGACGGCCCGGACATCGCCGACGCGCTCTATCTGGCCTTCTATCCCGCCATCGGCACCGGCCTGGCGTTGATGATCAGGCTGTCCCGCCGCCGGACCGACTGGGCCGCCCTGGTCGACGCGGCCACCGTCACCGCCGGCCTCGGCCTGCTGGCCTGGGTGTACGCGATCGGCCCGGCCCTGTGGGACGACTCCGTCGGGCTCGCGAGCCGGCTGGTCACCATCGCGTACCCGATCGCCGATCTTGTCCTGCTGGCCATCACGATCCGCCTTCTGCGCAGCAACGGGCGGGAGGGCCGCCGCGCGCCGACGCTGGTCGCGCTGGCCGTCGTCGGCTACCTCGCCGGTGACTGGGTGTGGATGGTGCTGCCCCACGTGAACGAGGCGTGGGCCGGCAACCGCTGGGTGGGCCAGGTGATCAGCGCCGACTACGAGCTCTCGGTGCTGGTGCTGACGACGGCCATCGCCTGGCCGCAGGTACGCGGGGACGGGCTCGGCGCCTCAGCGGTCTCCCAGCTCACCCGGCCTCAGCTGGCCGTGCTCACCGCGGCCGTCATGATCTCCCCCGCCCTGCTGATCGCGCAGCAGCTCAGCGGCGACGTCACCAACGGCCTGGCCATCGCGGTCGGCTCGGCGATCATGTTCTCGCTGGTCATGGCCCGCTTCACCCAGCTGCTGAAACAGGCCGAACGGCAGGCCCGCACGGTCAGCGCGCTCTCGCGGACCGACGAGCTCACCGGCCTGCCCAACCGGCGGGCCTGGAACGACGAGCTGCCGCGCCTGCTCGAGCAGGCGCGGTCGGCGCGCGCGCCGGTTGTGGTCAGCATGATCGACCTCGACCACTTCAAGCGATTCAACGACACGTACGGGCATCCCGCCGGCGACCGGTTGCTGAGCGCGGCCGCCGACGCCTGGTCGGCCGAGCTGCGCGACGGCGACGTGCTGGCCCGCTACGGCGGCGAGGAGTTCATCGTGGTGCTGCCCGGGGCCAGCCTGCCCAGGGCGACCGCCGCCCTGGAGCGCCTGCGCATGGTGACGCCGGCCGGCCAGACCTTCTCGGCCGGCCAGGCGCAGTGGGACGGCACCGAGACCTCGGAGGCCCTCATCGCGCGAGCCGACGTCGCCCTGTACGCGGCCAAGGCGGCCGGACGCGACCGGATCTGCACCGCCGAGCCCGCCGGGGAGAGCTACGCCGTCTCGTGATCGGGGCAGGTGACCCGCAGCTCGGCGTCGCCGAACGCCGCATCGACGAAGTTGCAGTGATGCGGGTGCCCCGGGCTCTCCGGGTGCGCTTCGGGCACGAAGAAGCGGCAGGTCAGGCACATCCGCGAGACCGGAATGGCCCGTCGCGCTCAACACGTTCACCAACTACTTCAACTCGGTCGGCCAGACCACGCTGGACTTCCCGGCCGTCAGGTGATCAGGTGCGGCGCAGCACCGAGACGACCTTGCCGAGCACGGTGGCCCGGTCGCCGTCGATGTTCTCGTAGGCTCGGTTGCGCGGTTCGAGGACAACGTGGCCGCCCCGGCGGCGGTAGACCTTCACGGTCGCCTCGTCGTCGATCATGGCGGCCACGATGTCCCCGTTGTACGCCTCGTGCTGCTGCTTCACCACCACGATGTCACCGTCACAGATGGCGGCGTCGATCATCGAGTCCCCGCGTACGCGCAACCCGAACAGGCTTCCCCGGCCGACCAGGTCGCGGGGCAGGGCCAGCACCTCGTCGGAGTTCTGCTCGGCCAGGATGGGCGTGCCGGCCGCGATGTCACCGAGCAACGGCACCCCCACGGTGGCGGGCTGCTGTGCGGCCTGCCTTTGCTCCGGCAGCAGGAACATCCGTACGTCAATGGGCCTGGTCGCCCGACCACGCCGCAGAAAGCCGAGGTCCTCCAGCGCCCGCAGGTGCCGCCCGACCGTCGAGGTGGAGGCCAGCCCGAGCGAGTCGGCGATCTCCCGCGACGACGGCGAGTAGCCGTGGCGCTGGGCCCAGGTCTGAATGACGGTGAGGATCTGGCGTTGCCGCTCGGTCAGCCTCGACGTGTCGTAGTAGTCCTCATCCGTCAGCACTCCAAGATCTTGCCAGCCGTTCCCTCACCGCCCGCGGAGGCGCGCCGACAGCTCCCCCGCCGCTTCCAGCAGCTCAGCGACGTTCGCGGCGGCCGACGGCAGCGTCACATAGGCGTGCCCCACACCGGCTCGCTCCAAGGCGCCAAGGTCGTCCACGACGCGCCCCAGCTCCCCGAGATCCGTGATGCCCACCTGAAAGACACAATTGATTTCGTACGGATCCCGGCCCCGCTTCTCGGCCATCTGCCGCAACCGCGTGAGCGTCTCCTGCACCGCCGCAGCCGGCATCCCCGTCGGCAGCCACCCGTCGGCCCGCCGGGCAATCCGCTCCAGCGCCGCCTCGCCGCGCCCACCCAGCACAATCGGAATCCGCCGCACCGGCTTCGGATTGAACCGCGACGGCGACACCCGATACCGCCCGTTGTCGAAGCTGACCGGATCCGGCCCCCACACGGCCGCCGCCACATCCAGAAACTCGTCGAGCGCAGCCCCCCGCTCCCCGATCGGCCGAGGCGCCGCCGCCTCGAACTCGTCCACCGACCAGCCCGCCCCAAGCCCCGCGATGACCCGCCCACCACTGGCCGCATCGAGCGCAGCCAACGACTTCGCCAGCCGCACAGGACCATAAAGCGGAGCCACCAAAATCCCGGTGCCCAGCTCAACCCGCTCGGTAACCGCAGCCGCCAAGGCCAACGTAATCAACGGATCCGTCGTATACCCGTACCGCTCAGGCCAAGGCACATCAGCCATCCCGTACAACCCGTGGCGCCCACTCTGGTCCTCCGGAGTCAGCAGCCGGTCGTACGCCCAGAGACTGTCGAACCCCAGCCCCTCAGCCGCCTTCGCAAAGACAGTGACGTCAGCGGCCAGGTCGTACGAGGTGGTCTGAGGCAAATTGATCCCGATCTTCACCGTCCACACCCTACGGAAGACCGAGCCCGACCACGATCGTCGCACCGCCTGATGGCCATCGGCCGGACCTCGCCGCGTACGCTCTCAGGACATTCGCCGATCCCAGGGAGCGAGCTGGTGAATTCCCCGGCGTCCGGATGGCTCGGCGTCGGCTACGCGCTGATAGAGGCCGCTGTTCTGGTGCTGGGCAGCGCATTCGCCTTGGGCGCCTGGATCAAGACTGTCGTCTGGTGGAAGTCGCTGAAGTGGGCGCTCAGCCGTGGCCATGATTACGCCGAAGCTGTCCAGAAATTCAAGGGAGAAGTGACACGCGAGGACCGCGTACGGCAAATTCGAGAATTCGAGGGCGACTTCATTCCGTGCGGGGCCAAGAGCGTCAACCTGTGGAGCCCGCATCCCACAATTCCGCAGCGGATCCTCGATCTGTTGTTCGTGAAGACTCCGATCTTCCTCCTCGAAGGGTCTCTCCTGGCGCTCTTCGCCAGCCTGATGCACGAGTCGAACCCGGCCCGCCTCGTAGCTGTCGCTATCGCGACCTGGGTGTGCGTCTACTCCTTGATGCTGATCGCCGAGGCCGTGGTCTGGTATGTCATCGCCAAGGACTATGCCCGCGTCTGGGGTGATCTCAAGTTCTCCAACCGGTCTCGGAACTCTTCCGGGCGCACATTAGGAGACTTCCGGGGACTGGGCGCAGTCACGGTAACCGCCGTATTCGCCTGCAGCGTGCTCATCTCGGTGACCGCCCAAGGTGCCGATCAATACGAAAATCTCGACCCGTCAGCGCCCGAGACGCTGGGCATCCCCACCTTGATCTCCAGCACCTACTACGTGCTGGCCACGATGACCACGGTCGGCGATGACTACATCGCGCCGAAGACGGCTTTGGCTCGGATGGCTGCTGGGCTGTTGCATCTCATGGTGGTTCTGACCATCAGCTTCGCCATCTCGGCGATCGCGGCTCGCGTGCAGGATCGCGAATGAACCGGTCCGCGGTCATCATTCCGGCTCGTGATGAGGTCCGATCCATCGCCGGAGTGATCGATGACGTTCTCAACACCATCAGGCCGGATCTGGTCGTGGTCGTCGACGACCGCAGCTGCGACTCGACTGCCGATGAAGCCCGCCGAGCAGGCGCCCTCGTCGTTTCGACGGACTCCGACCATACCGGTCTGGGCTCGGCCATGAACCTCGGAGTACGGACGGGCCGGCGGGCCGGCTGCGACACCTTCCTGACGATCGACGCGGACGGCCAGTACCGTGCGGCCGACCTCTTGCGGCTCTGGAACTTTCAGCGCGTAGGGGGCTTCGACATGGTGGTCGGCGACCGATTGGCGGATGGGCGTCCGGAAAGCATGCGCCGAGTCCGCTATTCGGCCAATCAGGTCTTCTCCACGGTCTTCTCAGCAGCGCTTGATCTCGAGCAAAGAACCGACTCGCAGAGTGGGATGCGCGTCTTCAACAGCGCTGTGGCCGACACCTGCGCCGTGACGAACTCCTTCACCTACACACAGGAACAGCTCCTGCGCGCAAGGATCCAGGGTTTGCGAACGGCCACAACGCCGGTCTCGTTCGAAAGACGTGTCCATGGCCGCAGCCGCCTGGTTCGGTCGACCCTCGACTACGCCTACCGCACTGTCCCCCACCTGATCCGGGTCTATCTCGAGCACGCCGGCGGCAACGCTCATCAGGCGCGGGGGCGGCTCCTCGACCAACTGGCCACGCTGGACGCTCCGTCCCTCACCAGCACTGCCGCAGCCGCATCACTAGCCGATCACTCCGGGTGGGCTTCGCCGGGAAAGGCAGCCGGGCTTCCGGACTTCTCGCGTCAGTAGCGGGCGTTGTATCGCTCCACGCCGCGCGCCGCCGTGACCGGGCCGATGATGAGGAAGGCGATCCAGGTGAGCGGGTACGTCACCACGCCGATGAAGACGAAGGTCAGCATGAAGTTGATCCAGAACAGGGCCCAGAAGCTGACCATCAGCGCGATGCCCAGCCCGACACGGCCGGCGTAGAGATTGCCGACGCCGAAGATCCCGAAGATGCCGAGGACGATCTCCAGGGCGACAGCCGTACCGGCCGAGCGCTGCGGTCGGGTGACCACCGGACCATAGGCGACGGGCGGCCCGTATCCGTAGGGCGCCGGCGGCGCGGCGGGCGGGTAGCCGTACGGCTGTTGGTAGCCGGCATTGATCTGGTGCGGGTCTCCGCCTTGGGGATAAGTCACGGATACGACCTTTCTCGAAGCGGGGTGTGCGGACTGTCCTCCGATCGGCCGGATTGCGTTGTCCCGTCAGCCACGGGTGACACTGAGTGCGGTCGCGGCCGGAACGCTGTGGTGGATGCGGTTGCGGCCGTTGTGTTTGGCGGCGTACATGGCCTGGTCGGCTCGGCGTAGTTCGGTGTCGGGGGTGGCTCCGGGGGTTGCCGTGATGACGCCGATGCTGACTCCGATGCGGATGCCGTTGTCGAACGGGTCGGCGAGGGAGTCGAGGATGCGTTCGGCGACCGTCTGGGCCGTGGCGTCGTCGGTCTGGGGCAGGATCACGGCGAACTCGTCGCCGCCCAGGCGGGCTACCACGTCGGTCAGGCGGACGGCTGCGTTGATGCGGTTGGCCACCTCGACCAGGACCGCGTCGCCGGCCTCGTGGCCGTGGCTGTCGTTCACCGGCTTGAAGCCGTCCAGGTCGAGGTAGAGCAGGGCGGTGGGGCCGGTGTCGGCACTCAGTGCCGTGGCCCAGCGGTCGTGGAAGCGGCGGCGGTTGGCCAGGCCGGTGAGCTGGTCGGTGCTGGCTTGGCGTTCCACCGCGCGCAGCGCCCCGGCCAGTTGGCGGACCAGGCCGTCGAGGCGGGCGATGACCAGCAGGAACAGGATCGTGCTGCCGGCCACGATGACGGGGACGTCGATCGGCATGCCGCGCAGCCATTCGATGGCCAGGACGGCCGGTGCGGTGAGGCTGGCGGCGGCCAAGGCTACGACCCGGCGGCGAGGTGCGGTCGCGGTCGCTGTGGTGGGGACGCTTCGGCTCGACAGCTTGGTCACCGACGGGTGCAGCGCCGCGGCGCCGCCCAGTGCCTGCATGGCCAGCCAGCCCAGGTCGACGATGTTGCCGGCCGTGTAGCCGATGCTGAGTTCGAGCAGGGCGTAGCCGACGTCGGCGATCAGCAGGGAGAAAACGCCGGCGACGAAGAGCCAGTACGCCGGTGGGCGATCGCCTCGGCCGGTGACCAGCCGCGAAAGAACGGCGAGGACGAGCAGATCGGAGACGGGGTACGCCAGCGACACTGCTCTCCCGAGGGCGCTCATGTCCTCGGCTCGTACGTACGGAACCAAGAGAAAGACCCAGGCGAGCATGGCCGCGCCGGTGGAGAGCACCAGTGCGTCGATCAGGCCCGGCAGGTCTTTGCCGGGGCGGCGGGCGCGGACCAGGCCGACCACCGCGACCGCCAGCATGACCGCGAAGGCCAGGTACAACCAGTCGGCGTACCCGGGAAAGACGTCACCCCCGGCGGACATGTGCTGCAGCCAGTAGACGACCTCGGCCGACGCGAAACAGGCGCGCGCCGCCGCCAGTAGGTACCAGGGCCAGCGTACGGCGGGTTTGTTCAGCCTGACGCCGGCCACGATGGCGGCCGCCGCCGACATGCCGAGCACGCCGACGACGACCGACTGCACGATCTCGTCCGGGAACGAGTAGTAGACGACGCACGCCAGCGCGCACAGGGTCAGGTAGACCTGCCAGGCCGCCGGACGACGCCATCTACCCACCGCGTACCCCCTGCCGGATGCCTTGACCCGTGCCAGATCGGCGTACGCGGACCCGGGTTTAGAAGTCGCCGTTGGTGTTGCACTTCGCTTTCTGGACGAGGCAGTTCTTCACGCGTTCGCCGAGCGCCCGGTTGTCCCAGGCCATGAACGCGTCCCCGTGCATCGACGACGCCATACCGGATGCGAGTTTGTAACCGTTAGCGCTTCCGCTCGTGGGATAGGCGATGAGGAACGACAGGTTGGGGATGGCGACCGGATAGTCGCCTCGGCACGTGCCGTCGTAGCTGTACGCGACGTGTGCCTTGTGGGTGGGGCTGTCCAGGTTGCGGCCGTCCCAGCAGTCCTGGAAGACCAGGTGGAACATCAGGACGGCGGTGGGCGCGCAGATCGGCCAGTTGCCGTCGGCGCTGCGCCCGATCTCGCCCCCGGGCCCGGCGCAGTAGAACGCGTTGACCGAGCCGGCCGGCGTCGGCGCCTGCAGCTTGGCGTCCCCGGCGATCATGCGGAAGCCCTGCGGGAACGGCACGGTCGCGGACGGGTCGGTCAGGCGCGAGCCGTAGTAGACGACCACGTCCTTGGGCTCGATGGCGCGGTCGTTCTCGTACAGCGTCGGGATCCAGTAGGCCGACAGGTCCGGCGCCGGGCGGCAGGTGGTTCCGGCGTTGGCGAGAAGGGTCCGGGTCGTGCTGTACGCGTTGGTGCTGTTGTTGCCGAGGAAGGTGTGCATGTGCGAGGCGCCCGGCAGCCCCGGGAAGATGATGGGATCATCCGGATGCGAGTGGCTGTAAGCGCAGGTCGCGTTGAACTCGGGCACGCGTACGGCGTTGGCCGGCACCGGCCTTGTGGATAACGCACGGAACTCGGCCAGTTGGGCGTTCCAGGCGGCGTTGTCCACAGGCACCCAGCCGTCCTGAGCGGGCGGCTTCGTGCCGTCGCTGAAGGTGAACCAGTTCAGGTTGACGAAGTCGCCGCCGGCGCTGGTGCGTAGCACCGCGAACACCTGTTGCGAACCAACCGGATGGTTGGAAGCGGCTGCCGCGGTCAAGGTGCTCCACGTCTGCCAGCCGCCGGTCGGGCTGATGGCGAACTGGGCCAGCAGAGGGCCGGTCGTCGAGCCGGTGCGCAGCTCGATCCGTCCGCTGCCGACCGCCGAAGCGACCCGCGCCGTAATACTTGACACACCCGTCAAGTTGACGCCGTCGTACCGGAGCCAATCGCCTTCGCCCAGGTAGGCGACGTTCTGGCCGCCGCCCGTGTCGGCGGTGGCCTCCAGCTGGCTTCCTGATTGGGCCGCGTACGCCTCGGCCTGCACCGTCACGGTCGCGGCGCTGGCGGGGGCGGAGGCGACCAGGACTGTCGCGGCGGCGAGCAGCACCGCCGCCAAGAGTCTGCGCATCGGGGATTCCCTTCGGGGCAGGGATGGGGATGCCGCGCAGTATTCGCCGCCGGGAAGCGCTCTCTCAATATTGACGGGCGACGATACGCGCCATGTGCATCTTTGCCCGGGAAGCGCTTCCTCAGCGGCGCCGATCATGACGCGGGCGGTTAGGTTAGCCTTACCGGCATGACGTCCGCCCCGGTCGAGCAGACCGCCGCCCGGCTCGCGGCGCTCGATGAATGGGCGGGTTTCTCCGTACGGCCGGGAGCGGGCTGGGTCCCGCTGGACGCCGCCGAGGGATTCTTTGGCGGCTGGCTCGAGCTGCTGATCGCCGAGCACGGCGGCCGCACCGTCGCCGGCAGCACCCTCGGCTCCTCCCTGGCCGGCGCGGTGGTCGGCCCCACAGTCGGCGCGATCCTGCTCGACCGGCGCTGCCCCGACCCGTCGATGGCCAACCTGATCGCCCGCCCCGGCGACACCGGCGAATTCGAGGCGCGCGGTGTGCGTACGTTGGCTTTGGCGGTCCTGCCCGACGACCCGGCGGCCGGCCACCCGGACAGTGTCGTGCTGCCCGACGAGGACGCCCTCGATGACTGGTGGGCCTCGCGAGCCGCCGCCACGCTGAACCCGCTCTTCGAGGCCGTGCGCACCCGAGCCCCGTTCGGCCTGCGCAACCTGTGGGGCCTGACCATCGACGACGTCACCGCCACCGCCCTGTGGCTGGCCGAGCTGGCCGGCCGCGACCAGCAGGCCGCTTGGGCGCGAGCTCAGCGTCTGCTCGACGCCCTTTCCCCGTACGCGCCGGTCCGCTTCACCCGCAGCCGGCCGTTCCCGGTGGCCGGCCGCCTGCACCAGGTACGCGGCACCTGTTGTCTGTACTACCGCAGCAAGGCCGAGCCCGGCCCGCCCGACGAGATTCGCTGCGACACCTGCCCCTTGCGGGACGACGAATCCCGTCACGCCCGCCTGCTCGCGTACCCGTCCTGAATCCCCGTCGCGGTCGCGGCCCGCACTGCACTACCGTGCGCGAGATATGAGAACGATCATCGATCTGTTGCGGCAGGGGCGCTTCGCCGAGATCGAGGCGCAGTTCGCGCCGCGGCTGCGCGCGGCCGTCTCGGCCGACGCGGTCGAGAGCGCCTGGTCGCTGGAGACGGCTCGGATCGGCCCGATCGTGGCCGTCGGCGATCCGGTGCGGGAGCCCGGCGCGGAGGAGGGCTTGACGCGCCTGCGCATCCCGGTGACCGGCGAACGCGGCAGCCTGGAAGTCGTCATGTCGGTCGACAACACCGGCTTGCTCCACGGCCTGCGGCTGGCTGCACTGTCCGACGTGGAGTGGTCGGCCCCTCGATACGCCCGGCGATGGCGGTTCCGCGAACAAAATCTCGGAAGCAGCACTCTCACGTTGCCTCGGTGGCGCCGCCCACGGGCCGGCGTCGTGCTGCTGGCCGGCGCCGGCCCGTTCGACCGTGACGGCGCCGCCGGCCCGCTCAAGCCGATGAAAGACCTCGCCTGGGGCCTCGCGAGCCGCGGGATCGCCGTGCTCCGCTTCGACAAGGCGACCACCCAGGCGGCGACAATGATTGACGAGTACGTGGAACCGGCGCTGGCCGCGGTCGGTGTGCTGCGCCGGCACACCGGCCAGATCTTCGTCGTCGGCCACAGCGGCGGCGGCAAGGCAGCCCCGCGGGTGGCCGCCGCCGACCCGTCGATCGCCGGCATCGCGATTCTGGCCGGTGACGCGGCGCCGTTGAGCCAGGCCGCCGTCCGCGTGGCCCGCCACCTCGGCGCGGACGAGGCCCTCACCCAGCAGGCGGCCCGGGTCGACGATCCGGATCTCTCCCCGTCCACGCCCGCGGCCGACCTGCTGTTCGGCTGGCCCGCCACATACTGGCTCGACCTGCGAACGTACGACCAGATTGCCACCGCCGCCGCGCTGAGCTGCCCCGTCCTGATCCTGCAGGGCGGCCGCGACCACCAGGTGACCGTCGCCGACGACCTGACCCTGTGGCGCGACGGCCTGGCCCGCCGCCCCGACGTCACGTTCCGCATTCACGAGGCCGACGACCACATGTTCATCCCCGAGGACGGCCCGCAGAACGTCGACCGCGCCGTCGTGGACGACATCGCCCGCTTCGTCGCGGAAGTTACTGGACGGCGCCGCGGTCGACGAAGCTGAAGGTGCCGCGGCTGCCGCCGTCGCCGACCTCCTGGATGTAGAGCGCCGAGCCGTCGTTGCGGACCTGCACGGTGCCGAACTTCTCGTTGCTGAGCCAGTGGGTGGGGCGGCCCTTGTCGTCGGACTTGCCGGTCGGGCTGACCCGGAACAGGGTGTTCTCGTTCTCGGCGCACTTGACGGTGCCCAGGCTGACCGGCTCGTCGCGGACGTCGGCGTTCACGCACCAGCGGCCGCCCTCCTCGCGCGCCCGCAGCGCTTCGATCAGGTACTGGTCGTCCCCGGCCGGTACGAGCCGGAAGCGGGC
Source organism: Paractinoplanes pyxinae (assembly GCF_026626335.1). Lineage (GTDB taxonomy): Bacteria > Actinomycetota > Actinomycetes > Mycobacteriales > Micromonosporaceae > Actinoplanes > Actinoplanes pyxinae. Next base: position 151,552 of record NZ_JAPNTZ010000019.1, read on the forward strand.
GCCGTCGTCGGTCCCGGTGCCGATGGCGATCGGCCCCTCGTAGGTGGCGCTCCAGTCCTTGTCGTCCTCGGTGATGTGGATCAGGGCCTGCCGCTTGCCGGCGAGAATCTGCTTGGTGGCCTCCCCGGCGTCCAGGGCCGGCGCAGCCGAGGTGGCCGCCGCCGCGGGCGACGACGTGGCCGGAGCGGGCCCAGCAGCCTGAGCCGGCGATTCAACACCGGCCGGCGACGTCGCACCGGCGGCCGGCTGCTCATCGGAAGTGCCGCACGCCGACAGGGCCAGCACAAAGCCGGCCAGGGCGGTGCCGGTGGTCAGGGTTGCGAAGCGGCGCACGGAAGAACCTCCAGAAGTGGTGATCTCTGTGCTCCGATCGTCTACCCGCGCCCCTATGCCCTGAATCACCAGTTAGTGCCAGGTGCCTCGTCCGCGCCCCGGGAGCGGGACGGACATATCGATGAAGGTGACAGTAAAGTCCTTCGAGGTCCACGGTGGGCCGGTAACGGGGGAAGCGAGACAACGTGAGATCTCACGGGCGGATTCGTGCTGCGCTGGTGACGGCGCCGGCGCTCGTTCTGGCTCTGGCCGCCGCGGCGCCGGCCTTCGCGGTCGCCGGCGGCGATGACCCGGCTGAGGGGACGCTGTCGTTCGCGGCGCAGCTCGATCTCGGCGACACCCAGCGCTCATGCAGTGGAGTGCTGGTGAGCCCGCAATTGGTGCTGACCGCCAAGTCCTGCTTCGCGGGAGCCGACGGCATGGCCACGACCGGGGTGCCGCCGCTGGCCACCAAGGTCACTGTCGGCGGTGTGGTGTCCGAGGCGAGCCAGGTGGTGGTGCATCCGGAGCGGGATCTGGCGCTGGCTCGCCTGGAGAAGCCGGTGACCACGGTCGCGCCGGTCGCGGTCGCGTCGACGGCTCCCGTCGAAGGCGACGAGCTGGTTCTGGCCGGTTTCGGCCGCACCGGGAGCGACTGGATCACCGATCGCCTCAAGGCGGCCGCTTTCACGGTGGACAGCGTCACGGCGGCCGGCCTGGCCGTGACGCCGGTCGGCTCCGGCAGCATCTGCAAGGGCGACGCGGGCGGTCCGGCGCTCCGCCGGACCGGTGACGCCTACCAACTGGTGGGGCTGCACTGGAAGTCGAACCAGGCCGGCTGCCTCGGCGAGGCGACCGGCGCGCCGTCGGTGACCGAAACCCGCGTGGACGACCTGCGTGGTTGGATCACAGCCAATCTGCCCGGCTTCACCACCGGATTCGAAACAGGCGACGCGCGTACGAACTGGGTGAGCGCGGCCGACTCCGGGACCAACGGTCACGGCGGCCTGACCGGCGTGGTCGGCATCATCTCGACGGTGGCCGGCCCTGAGCTGGCCACCCGGGCCGAGAAGGCGCACAGCGGCACGACCGCCCTGATGTACTCGGGCAAGGACAACAGCGCGACCAAGTCGTACGCGTACATGAAGGCCTTCAGCCTGCGGAACCTCAAGCTCCGCGCGACCTCGACGCTGTCGTACTGGATCTTCCCGGAGAGCGTGACCTCCAACAAGAATGTGACCGGTGGCAACAGCACCTGCGTCGCGGTCGACCTGAGCTTCACCGACGGCACCAACCTGCGGGGCTCGGGGGCCACCGACCAGCGGGGCAACCGGGCGCATCCGGCGAACCAGTGCGGCCGGCTGACTTTGGACACCTGGAACGAGGTGATCGTCCCGCTCGGGGCGGTCGCCAACGGCAAGACGGTCGACACCGTGGCCGTCGCCTACGACCAGCCGGCCGGCACCGGCGGATACCGCGGCTACGTCGACGACCTGGCGATCTCGGACGTGCTGGCGTCGAACCCGTTCGCCTCCGGCCTCGAGACCGGCGAGACGGCCCTGGGCTTCACCAGCACGCCCGACTCCGGCACATCACCGCACGGCGGCCTGCTGAACGTGGGCGGCATCATCACCTCGGTCAGTGGGCCCGAACTGGCCACCCGGACGGAGAAGGCGTACACCGGCACGACCGCGCTCATGTACTCGGGCAAGGACAACAACGCCACCAAGTCGTACGCGTACCTGAAGGCGTTCGCCCCGGGCAACGTCTTCGTCCGGCCCGGCACCCGGCTCACCTACCGGATCTTCCCGCAGAGCGTGACCGCCAACAAGAACGTGACCGGCGGCAACAGCAGCTGCGTGGGCCTCGACCTGATCTTCCTCGACCAGCAGACCAACACCCAGGCGAACCTGCGTGACACCGCGGCGGCGGTCGACCAGAAGGGCGTCCGCGCGCACCCCGGTTCCCAGTGCGGCAAGCTGACCCCGGACACCTGGAACGACATCACCGTCGACCTGGGCGCCGCCTTCAACGGCAAGCAGGTGACGCTGATCGACATCGGCTACGACCAGGCAACCGCCACCGGCGGCTACCGCGGCTACATCGACGACATCCGGATCACCGACGCCGGCGTCCCGGCATCATGAGCACCGCGGGCGGCCGGAGTCTCCCGGCCGCCCGCCCTGACGCCGCTTCCACAAGGTGTGGACGGCGAAGCGCTCGGCCGGCGTGCTCGCCTCGGCTGACCACCGGCGCGCCGGCTAGCGGGATTCCTGCAGCAGCCGCAGCTGGGTGATGACGTTCTGCGCGGCATAGAAGATGGGAGCCTGTGGATGACCGCCCCGGCCCAGGTCTTTCTCGGCCGCTTGGACCGCGTGCTCACCGCTGTCCCCACACCCGGGGCAGGTCCGGCGCCGGGGCGATGCCGGCCTCGGCCGGGTCGGTCCCCAGAATCATGCGCCGCAGCTGAACGTAGTTGCCGTCGGGCTGCTGGGCGCCGCCGCGCCGAAATCTCTCGAACACGGCTCACATTCTGGCGACACCATGTGACGTACGTAAATGTCTACTTGCCGACCTCAGAGTCGTCGGCCAGGTCGAGGCGGTCCTCCGTTCCGGGCCAGGCCAGCAACACTCCCGCGTTGCCGGTGATCTCGTTCCATCGGTGGCAGTCGGCGGGTTCGCGCTCCAGATAGATCGCGGGCTGCACGGTGATGCCGGGACGCTGAAGGGCATGGCTGTAGTCCAGGACTTGACCGAGCGCGGCGCGCAACTGCCGTACCTCGTTCTTGGTTGTGGCGCTCTTGACCTCGACGACAGTCAGCGTCCGATCAGTCATCCAGGCCAGGTCGAAACTGGGTTCGCTCGGCTGAGGCGAACGCGGCTCCAAGTCGTGGGCCTCGACGAGCTGTGCCAGGAAATTCTGCAACCGTCGGTGCGCCCGCAAGCCGTTGCCGTAGCTGTCGGGATCGGTGGCGACCGACGGTTCGGGCGGCGCCACGTCGACGTCTTCCGCTTCCGGACGGTATTTCGTTCCGAGCCCCGTCGCGGTGTCGCTCGGCTCGTAGGTGATGACCGGAGGGCTGCCTGCGTCGACGCGAGTCCCGGGCAGGGTTTTCAGCACTGCCCCGATGAAGGAGCTGCGGTGGCCGACCTCGTCCACGCTGATCGGAACAGCACCGTCGGAGCGCAGCCGGGTGAGTGCGGCCTCGACCCATGTGATCGGCACAGGCTGACCTTCCGGTGACCTGCTCGTGGCCACCAGGACCTGTGTGGGCCCGACTTCCAGGATCCGATTGACGCTTCCCGTCAAGGTGGTCAGTTCCACACCGGCGAGTGACCGAAGCAAGTCGACCGCGTCGGACGCGGATTCGACCGGCACTCCGTCCCGCAAAGCGGCTTCCAGGGTGCGGTCGTCATAGCCGGGCACGCTCAGGCGGAGCCGGATCCGCTTGGTGGTGTTGCCAGGCATGCGAGCGTCCGACCTCTGACCGACGGTCGCCTGCGCGCGAGTGAGGCGCCGGCGAAGATCCGTCACGTCCTCGACGTCCGTCAGCCGCAGTGGGCCGTCGAGCAGGCTTCGTTCGGACTCCGGCATCTGGCGCCGCTGCGTGACCTGGGAATCGACGACGGCCGCCTCGATGACACCGCCGAGCGTCTTCAGCCGTTGCAACGTCAGGTCAAGGGCCTCGCGGTAGTCGGTGTTGCGCGGCTCTCTGCCCGCCGCGCGGCCGCTCATGCTTTCCAGAACGAAGGCGAGATGGTCGCCGTCGGGCTCGACGGCGCACTCGGCGTCCAGCGGAGTGCCGTCGTCCTTGATCAGTTGCACGTCGGTCACCGTCACACACCGGGCAGGATGGACGGCACGGAGCAAGGGCCGGGGACCTCATGTGACGTAAGCAACTGTTTACTTATGGGTGGAGAGGGCCATAATAAGTCAGCGGGTGTTTACTTCTAGGTGTTGGGAAGACCATGACGGAAACCATGGAAGCGGGCAAGAAGGCCGGCGGCTCGCTGCTGGTGCTTTATCTGGCGCTGGGCGGGCTGGCCTTCGCGGTGCTGCAGTCGCTGGTGTCGCCGGCCCTGTCGACCATCGGGCGTGAGCTCGAAGTGTCGACCGGCGACGTCAGTTGGGTCGTCACCGCGTACCTGCTGTCGGCCTCGGTTCTCACCCCGATCCTCGGGCGGCTCGGCGACATGCGGGGCAAGCGCAAGGTCCTCATCGGCGTGCTGGCCGTCCTCGCGGTGGGCACCATCGTCTCGGCTCTCGCGCCGAACCTGGCCGTGCTGATCGTGGGCCGGGTGCTGCAGGGCGCGGCCGGTGCGATTCTTCCTCTCTCGATCGGCATGGTTCGCGATGAGCTGCCGCGGGAGCGGGTCGCCACGACCGTCGGCCTGATCTCGGCCATCTTCGGTGTCGGCGCCGGTGTGGGCATCGTGGCGGCGGGGCCGATCGTCGAGCACCTGTCGTGGCACTGGCTGTTCTGGCTGCCGCTGGTTCTTGTCGTGATCGCGCTGCTCGGGGCGATCTTCGGCATGAAGGAGTCGGCCGTTCGCACGCCGGGCAAGCTGGACGTCCTCGGCGCGACCATCCTCTCGATCTCGCTCGTCGCTCTGCTACTGGCCATCAGCAAGGGCCAGGCCTGGGGCTGGGACGACGGCAAGACCATCGGACTGCTCGCCCTCGGCGTCGTCGGGCTGATCGGTTTCGTCTTCGCCGAGCTGCGGGTCAAGGAGCCGCTGATCGACATGCGGCTCATGAAGATCCGCGGCGTGTGGGCCACCGACCTGGTCGCGCTGATCCTCGGCTTCGCCATGTTCGGCACGTTCCTGCTGGTGCCGACCCTGCTGCAGCTGCCGGCGGTCACCGGGTACGGCTTCGGCAAGTCGGTCTCGCAGGCAGGACTCTTCCTGCTGCCGACCGTCGTCATGATGGTCGTCTTCGGTCCGCTGGCGGGCATTCTGAACCGCAAGTACGGGCCCAAGCTGCCGATGTTCCTCGGTGCGCTCTTCGTGGTGGCCGCCTTCACCCTGCCCGCCGTCGCGCACGGCCAGATCTGGCAGGTTCTCGCGTCCGGCATCCTGACCGGCGCCGGCATCGGCTTCGCGTTCGCGGCCATGTCCAACGCGATCATCGAAAGCGTGCCCGCCGCGCAGACCGGTGAGGCCACAAGCGTCAACACCATTGCCCGTACGATCGGCAGCAGCATCGGCACGGCCGTCGTCGCCGCCGTGATCACCTCCCACACCACGCCGCAGGGCCTGCCCACCGACGCCGCGTTCACCAACGGCTTCTGGGTCTGCGCCGGCGTGGCCGTGCTCGCCGTCGTCGCCGCGCTCGCCCTCCCCCGCGCCCACCGGCGCCACGAGGAAGCGGTCGAGGCCGGCGTGGACGACCTGCCGCCGGAGCCCGACGAGTTGCACCTGCTGCACCGCACGAACGCCTGATCACGGTGGATGTCCCGGACCGGAAGCGGCGTGACGCGGCCCAGACCCGGCAGAACCTGCTCGACGTTGCGCGGAACAGGTTCGCCCGGCACGGCTACGCGGCCACCACGGTCCGGGACATCGCCGATGAGGCCGGCGTCAACGTCGCGTTGATCAGCCGGTATTTCGAGTCGAAAGAGGGCCTGTTCCGGGCCTGCCTGACCCACGCCGCCTCCGACGTCCGCGAGGAGCCGACGGCCGCCACCCCGGCCGAGATCGCGGCCCGTCTCGCGCAACGGCTGAGCGGCCCGCCCGGCGATCGGCGGCAGCTGGACGCTTTCCTGCTGCTGATCCGGTCGTCCGGCGACGAACGCATCGACGACCTGCGCCGCTCGATCCTGCTCGGCCTGAGCGAGAAGCTCGGCGGCGACTTGCTCCGCGCGCAACTCGTCCTGGCCGCGGCGGTGGGGATCAGCCTGCTGCGGGCCGCGCTCGATCTAGAACCGCTCGCCTCGGCCACCGAGGACGACCTCCGGAAGCCGCTGGAAGACGTGATCCACGCTCTTATGGGCTGACCCCCAGGAACTCGACGGTGTGGCGGAGCAGGTCGCTGGAGCCGGTGAACCACAGGGCGTCGGTGCCGGGGGTCAGCTGCAGTCGGGCGTTCGGCAGGTGGGCGGCCAAGTAGGTGGCGTGGCCGGCGTCGACGTTCAGGCAGTTGCGGCGGTGCAGGACGAGTGTCGGGGCGCCGATGGCGGGCAGGCGATCACGCAGGTCGGTGCTCGTGGCCACCGTACGCACGGCAAGCGCGACCGACGGGCCTGCCGCGCGCCGGCCGAGGCCGTTCCACCAGCGCCGGAAGTCCTCGTCGGCGGCGACGCTGGGCGCGGCCTGGGCGACGGAGTCGACGCCGTGAGCGGGGTCGGCCGGGGAGATGGTGTCGCGGATCAGCGTCTCGGTTGTCGCGCGGTCCAGTCCGTACGGGTAATCGGGGCCCCGCGTGTAGCGGGGATAGCACTGTGCCAGCACCAACGAGCGCACGCGCTCCGGATGGCGAGCGGCGAACTCGAGTGCCACCAGCCCGGTGTCGAAGTTGGCGAACAGGTCGGCCCGCTCCACAGCGAGCGCGTCGAGCACCCGGCCCACGTCGCCCACCCACTGGTCGAGCGGATCTCGGGACGGGTCCAGCGGGTCCGACAGGCCGATCCCCCGCCGATCCAGGCAGATTACGGAAGCGCGCCGCGATAGAGCGGTCAGCGCGGCCCGGGCGTGAGTGCCGTCGAGCAGGCCGTCGATCGTGAGCATCCCGGGGTTGAGCACGAGCAGGTCGCGGCCGCCCTCGGACAGGCGGGTAAAGGCAGTCGAGCCATCGGGCCCGGTGGCGTAGCGAACGGCCAGCGGGGTCAGCAAGGCCGGCGACGTAAGTGAGGCCGGCGAGCCCGGCGGCGCAGGCGAGCCCGGCGACCTTTGCGAAGCCGGAGGGGGCGGGCGCAGCGCCTCGGCTTGGGCATCTCGCAGTGCTGGGGACGGGTCGAGGCCGACCTCGACCAGTGCAGCCCGGGCGGCGGCCGCGGCCCGCAACGCCTCCGTCGGCCGGCCGGCCCGGTGCAGGGCCCGCACGTAGTGCACCCACAGCGGCTCGTCGAGGGGGTCGGCGGTGGTCAACTGCTCGAGTTCGGGCAGGGCTGCGGCCGGGTCGCTGCCGGCCACCAGATAGCCGAGGTGTTCCTGCACGAGCAGGCGGCGTTCCCGGCGCCAGCCCTGGCGCAGCGCCTCGGCGGCGGTCGTGCCGGGCAGTTCGGGGTCGGCCCGCCACAGGTCGCGCGCCTCGGCCAGCACGGCGGCCGCGTCGTCGGGCGGCAGGCGGCGGGCCCGGGCGCGGGCGGCGGCTATCCGGCCGACGTCGGTGAGTTCGGGGTCGAGGGCGAGCCGGTAGCCGTCGCGGCCGGTCCGTTCTATGTGGGCTCCGGGTTCGGTGGCGCGCAGGGACGCCCGTACGCGGGAAAGGTGTGCTCGCAAGGTTTTGACGGCCGACGGCGGCGGGTCGTCCCAGAGCAGGCGCGCGAACTCGTCCAGGGTGACGGCGGACGGCGCGCGCAGGGTGAGGATGCTCAGCAGCTCCCGCGCCTTGCGGTCGAGCCGCGCGTCACCCACCCTGGCCGTTCCTAGGACCCGCACCACCACACGTTGAACCTAGGACCGCATCCGAACCACATCCAGAGCACAAGGGGCTGTTCCTAGGTTCGGCCCATGACAATGTTCAAGCCCGGCGATCCGGGTTACGACGAACACCGGCTGGGCTGGAACCGAAGTTTCGAATCGCACCCCGCCCTCATCGCCACGGCCGGGACGACCGATGACGTGCGGGCGGCCGTGCGCGCCGCCCGGGAGCAGGACCTGCCGCTGGCGGTGCAGTCGACCGGGCACGGGCTCGTCGCCCCGGTCGACGGCGCGCTGCTGCTCAAGACGACAGCGCTCACCGACGTCGAGATCGACCCGCGACGGCGTACGGCCCGGGTCGGACCGGGCGCGGTGTGGGCCGACGTGAATCGGGCGGCCGCCCGCTACGACCTGGCCGGGCTCGCGGGGCGCTGCAGCAGCGTCGGGGTGACCGGCTACACGCTAGGGGGCGGGCAGTCGTGGCTGTCGCGGACGTTCGGGTTCGCCGCCGACAGCGTCATCAGCGCGGATGTCGTCACAGCGGACGGCGCCGCGGTGACCGTGAGTGCGCGCGAGCATCCCGACCTGTTCTGGGCACTGCGCGGTGGCGGCGGCAACTTCGGCATCGTCACGTCGCTGGAGTTCGCCCTGTACCCGGTCGAGCGTGTCTTCAGTGGCATGTCGCTGTATCCGATCGAGCGAGCGTTCGACGTGCTCGACGCGTACCGGAAATGGGCCTTGACCGAACCCGAGGCGATGAATACGGCGATCCTGCTCGCGCAGATCGGCGGCCGGCGCATGCTGGCCATCCGCGCGTTCCACCTCGGCGACGACGGCGCGCGAGTGCTCGCGCCGCTGCTCGAGGTGGCCGGGCCGCCGCTGGCCGACGCGTTCGCGATGCGCTCGTTCCCGGACGCGAGCGACGCCACCAACGGGCCCGACGTGCCGCCGATCCCGATCCGGCAGGAGATCGAACTGTTCCGCACGCTGCCGGACGAGGTGCTGAACGCGATCGTCGAGGCCGGAGCGCCTGATTCGCCGCTCGCATTCGTCGAGGTCCGGCACTGGGGTGGCGCGATGGCCGCCGCGGGCGGTCCGGCCGGGCATCGCGATGTGCCGTTCTCGGTGATGGCGGTCGAGCCGTTCCCGAGCGCCACCGACGTGACCCTCGACCGTCTGGTGCGGCGAGTTCGCCCGTACGCGACGGGTGGCTCTTTCCTGACGCTGCTGACCGATCCCACGCGCACCCGGTCCGCCTTCACCGCGCCCAACTACGCCCGGCTGACCCAGGTCAAGCGCTCCTGGGATCCCACCAATTTCTTCCGTACGGGACACAACATCCCACCAGCCCGAAAGGCAGTCCTATGAACACCGTCCTGGTAACCGGCGCGACCGGAAACGTCGGCGCCCTCGTCGTCCGCGAACTGCAGGCCCGCAACGCGACCGTCCGAACCCTGGGTCGCGATTTCGCCTTGCCGGAGAACGTCATCGACGGCGTCGACCGGGTCTATCTGTGCGCCCCCGACGGTCCGGACAAGGTCCGGCGCGAGAAGGCGGTCATCGACGCCGCCGCCTCGCATGGGGTCGAACGCATCGTGAAGCTCTCGGCCATGCACGCCGACCCCGCGTCGGCCCTGCCCACGTACCGCTGGCACGGTGAGATCGAGGCCCACCTGCGCCGGTCCGGCCTGCCGTCGGTGATCCTGCGGCCCGCGTTCTTCATGACCAACCTGCTGATGGTCACCGGCTCGGGCACCCTGCCCTCCCCCACCGCCGGCCGCCGGGTCGCCATGATCGACATCCGCGACGTGGCCGCCGTCGCCGCCGCCACCCTGCTCGACGACGGCCACATCGGAAAGACGTACGAGCTGACCGGCCCCGCCGCGGTCACTTTTGCCGAGGTCGCCGAGGCTTTGTCCGTACGCTTCCTCGACCTCACCGAGGAACAGGCACGCCCACGGTTCGAGGGCGCCGGCCTGCCCGACTGGATGGCCGCCCAGTTCGCCGGCGTCTTCGCCCTCATCCGGGCCGGCGGCTTCGAACACGTCACCGACCACGTCCGGGCGATCACCGGCCGCCCGGCCCGCGACATCAACGACTTCGCCGCGGCCTTTGCCCACCCCGTTACCTCGTCCGCCTGAGCTCCTGCCGGGCCAGGCTCATGCCGCGCTCGCAGCCGGCGATCAGGCGGCCGGGCCCGGCGGCCAGCTCCAGCAGGAGGCCGGCCGCGAAGACGTCCCCGGCCCCGGTGGCGTCGACTATCTCTTCCGGCGGGAGCGGCACTTGCGGCAGGAACGTGCCGGCCACCTCGGTGCCGTGCGGGTGCTTCACGATCCCGTGCGGGAACGAGCCGGCCAGTTCCTGCCGCTCGCGCCGGTTGAGCAGCAGATAGTCGCTGAGCCGCAGGATGCCGTCGATGTCGCTCGTGCGGTTGGCGCACCACACGTGGCCGGGGTCGCACGAGATCAGCGCGCGCGGGTTCGCGGCCTTCACGGCGGTCAGCACGGCCAGCAGACGACCGGGCGTGCGATCGTCCAGAAACGAGGTGACGTGGATCAGGCGGGCCCCGGCGAGATAGGCGACGACCTCGTCGAAGTGCGCGTCCAGATGATCGGCAAAGGCGGTGTTGGCCCCGGCGTGGGTGAACAAGGTGCGGTCGCCGTCGTGCATCACCGAGAAACAGACACCGCCCAGGCGCTCGTCGGCAAAGACAAAACGGCGATCAATTCCGTACGCGTCCATAGCGTCCACCACTGACGGCGCCCGCAGGGGAATGCGCCCGGCGACGCCCACGTAGCCGAGGCGCAACCCGGCGTCTTCAAGAGCCATCGCGTGGATCGTGTTGAACGCCGAACCGCCGAGCGTCACCCGGTAGTCGGCCTGACCCAGCAACGCCTCGATCGTCGCGGCGTCGACGCTGTGCTCGACCCCGTGCTCCCAGCCCCGCGGCATCCGGATGCGCGAGAGGTAGTCGAGGTTGAGCGCCCCGACCCCGACGACGTCCAACCCGGTCATGCCGTCAATCCTGCCGCGAAGCCCGGCCGGGGCCCGCCGAGGCGCTGCGGGCGCCGGTTTCCTCGGGCTGGGGAAGTAGGCTTCGGATCATGCGCATACCGACGGCGGCGATCACTGCGGGTTCCCTCATCGGCGGCTGGCAGCTCGCCCGGAGCACCGGCATCCGTCCCCTGGGCGGCGCGGTGCTGGCCGCGGGCGGCGTCCTGGCCGGCCGCGAGTGGTCCCGCCGGACGAGCCCCGTCGTCACCGGCGCGCTCGTGACCACGTACGTCGGCGCCTTCGGACTCTCCCACCCGCTGGCCAAGCGCATCGGCTCGTGGCCGGCGGTGCTGGCCGTCTCCGCCCTCACGGCCGCGGCCTCCTACCTCGCCGCCGACCGCCGCGGGTAGATCCGCATGGTCCGGCTCCGGGTGGCGCTCATCGTGCTGCTGGTGCTGGCCCTGATCCTGGCCGCGGTGTGGCTGCTGCAGCGCCGGTTGATCTACTTCCCCGATCGGGCGACACCGCCGCTGGCCCCCGGGGCCGAGCCGGTCACCCTGCACACCAGCGACGACCTGCAGCTCGGCGCCTGGCTATTCCGACCCCTTTCCGGTACGCCGAACCGGCGCACGGCCGTGCTGGTGGCCCCCGGCAATGCCGGCAACCGGTTGGGCCGGACCCCGCTCGCCGCCGCGCTGGCCGCCGAGGGCTTCACCGTCCTGCTGCTCGACTACCGCGGCTACGGCGGCAACCCCGGCTCACCGAGCGAAGAGGGCCTGGCTCGCGACGCCGACGCCGCGCGCGCCTTCCTGGCCGACCGGTTCGGCCCCCACCTGATCTACTTCGGCGAAAGCCTGGGCGCCGCGGTGGTGACCGGCCTGGCCACGCGGCACCCGCCGCAAGCCCTGGTCCTGCGCTCACCGTTCACCGACCTGGCCTCAGCGGGCCGGGAGCACTACCCGTACCTGCCAGTGCGAATAATGCTGCGTGACAACTTCCCGGTAGTCCGCCCGATCCGCACGATCACCGTCCCCACGCTGATCATCTACGGCACCGCCGACACAATCGTCCCGCCGGAGCAAAGCCGGACGGTAGCCGACAACGCCGCCGGCCCGGTCCGCGTGCTCCCCGTCGAGGGCGCCGGCCACAACGACGACTACAGCGCCCTCGTCGCCGACCTGACCCGGCAGATCCCTCAGTAGAGTGGCCCAGCCGCTGGAAGCCGCGGGCCCGGCGAAGCTCGCGTCAACCCGCCGGCCACAGGCGCAGGACTCAGGCGAAGCTGGTGGTGGCGAGGGCGGCCGCCACCAGCAGCCCCAAGCCGTTGGTGGCCCAGTGCAGCGCGGCCGCGGCCAGCAAGCTTCCGCTGCGCCGGCGCAGCTCGCACAACAGCACCCCGGCCAGCGCGGTGAACGCGACCGCGCCCAGCACGGCCAGGATCCGGCCGGTCGCGCCCGAGCCGAAGACCGAGCCGACGGCCGCGTTGGCGCTGTTCAACCGCAGGGACGGCAGGATGTGCCACAGCCCGAACAGCACCGACGACGTGATGCTGGCCCAGACGGCGCCGCGGTGCCGGTTGACCAGGCCGAGCAGGACGCCGCGGAAGGCGATCTCTTCCAGCAGCACCGTGCCCAGCGGCACGATGATGAACGCGGTGAGCAGGGCCGCCCCGGGGTGCAGGTGGTAGCGGACGTCGTGGAACGCCGGGCGCGTCCAGGGCAGGGCCACCCCGATCGCGTAGACGACCGCGACAGCCAGGATGGCGCCGATCGCGTACTTGAGGCCCGGCACGAACGTACGGCGGGAAAGCCCGAGATCGTGCCAGCTGAGACCGGACCGGCGGGCCAGCAGCACGAGACCGATCGCGACCAGCGGGCCGACCACGAGGCCGGTGTGGTGCGGGCCGTACTTGTCGGCCACGTTCACCGCGGCCAGGATCATCACGACGGCGCCGAGCAGCAGGAACAACCGGCGGCGGGACTGGGGTTTGACGACGACTGAAGGCATGACCCGGCGAAGCGTACCCGCGTGGACGCGTCTCATACCCCGGCGGGGAACTCCTGGAGACCGAGCACACGCAGCAGGTCGAACCGCTCGCGGGTCTCGTCGCCGGCCGGGGTGAGCACCAGCAGCAGCTGGCCCAGATCGGGCGTGACCAGGGTTTCGCAGTCCATCAGCAGGGGCCCGACCCGCGAGTTCAGGAAGGTCTTGCGGTCGAATCGGCGGACCGCCACCTCGTGCTCGGCCCAGAGCTTGCGGAACATGTCACTCTCGTCATTCAGCTTTGCGACCAGGCGGGTGATCTCCGGGTCGTCGTGCCGGCGGCCGGCCACCGCCCGCAGGTCGGCCACGATCACCCGGGAGTGGCGTTCCTCGTCCTCGGCCGGGTGGATCGCACGGGCGACCGGGTCGGTGAACCAGCGGTAGGCGTGGTAGCGCCGGTCACCCTCGATGCCGACCTGGTCGCCGGAGAGCAGCAGGGCGCCCCGGTTCTGCGCCAGGGTCTCGCCGAGATCGGAAAGGACGATGGCCGGGGTGTCCCCGAGCAGGTCGAGCATGCGGAGCAGACCGGCCCGGGCCAGCTGGGCCGTGCCGGTGGCCGGCGGCGGCTGGTGGCCGGCCAGGTGGAACAGGTGGTCGCGCTCGTCGTCGGAGAGCCGCAGCGCCCGCGCCAGCGCGGCCAGCAGCTGGGTCGACGGCTGGCTGCTGCGGCCCTGCTCGAGGCGGACGACGTAGTCGACCGACATGCCGGCGAGCATCGCCACCTCTTCGCGCCGCAGGCCCGCGGTGCGACGGCGCCGCCCGTCGGCCAGGCCCACCTCGGCCGGGCGGACGGCCTCGCGGCGGCGGCGGAGGAAGTCGGCGAGCTCGTCACGTTGCATGGCTCAATGCTCCCCTCGGGCGGGCGGCTCAGCCAGGGACTCCCGCTCCCACGATAAGCGCTCCGCTGCCGTGACTGAGGCCGGCGGCGCAGGGTAGGTGACGACACGACGACAAGGAGACACCGTGATGCAGTCAGTCACCCTGGGCCGCACCGGCCCGGCAGTCAGCAAGCTGGGCCTCGGCGCGATGGGCATGTCCCACGGCGTCTACGGCCCCACCGACCGGGCCGAGAGCATCGCCACCGTGCACGCCGCTCTGGACGCGGGCGTCACTCTGATCGACACCGGCGACTTCTACGGCATGGGCCACAACGAGCTGCTGCTGGCCGAGGCCCTGCGCGGCCGCCCGCGCGACAGCTACCAGCTGAGCGTCAAGTTCGGCGGCCTGCGCGGGCCCGACATGTCGTGGAACGGGCAGGACGGCCGGCCCGAGGCGGTCAAGAACTTCCTGGCCTATTCGCTGACCCGGCTCGACACCGACCACATCGACATCTACCGCCCGGCCCGGCTCGACCCGGCCGTCCCGATCGAGGAGACGGTCGGCGCGATCAAAGAGATGATCGACGCCGGCTTCGTCCGCCACATCGGCCTGTCCGAGGTCGACGCGGCCACGATCCGCCGGGCCCACGCGGTCCACCCGATCGCCGACCTGCAGATCGAGTACTCGCTGATCTCCCGCGCGATCGAGGCCGAGGTGCTGCCCACCCTGCGTGAGCTGGGCATCGGCCTGACCGCGTACGGCGTCCTGAGCCGCGGCCTCATCTCGGGCCACTGGAACGCCGGCAGCGGCGGCGACCCGGGCGACTTCCGCGGCCACACGCCGCGCTTCTCCGGCGACAACCTCGACCACAACCTGTCGCTGGTTGAGGCCCTGCGCCGCGTGGCCGAGGCCAAGGGCTGCACGGTCGCCCAGCTGGCCATCGCCTGGGTGGCCGCCCAGGGCGCCGACATCGTCCCCCTGATCGGCGCCCGCACCCGCGAACGCCTCGCCGAGGCCCTGCCCGCCCTCGACGTCACCCTGACCGCCGACGACCTGGCCGAGATCGAAAAGGCCGTCCCCGCCGGCGCCGCCAGGGGCGACCGCTACCCCACCGCCATGATGAGCACCCTGGGCGCCGGCAACTGATCCCCGCCACGCCCGACTGGCCGAACCTGCCGGCGCGTCCGCAAGCGTGGGTTCGGCCAGTCGCCGTCATCGATGGTGTTGTGCCTGGTGCACGAACGGGCCATCCGATCACACGATCATCCGACACGGTCGGGCGGCTATTGTGCATCCCCTTGCGAGGTGGCCTCCACAGTGCACATACTCGGGCATGACCCGCCTTTTCGTGCAACTTGCAAGAATGCGGATGGCGGCGCGGTGGGAAACTCTTTTGCACAGTCGGCACCTACCTGGTTTCGGCCTTGGTCACAGACCCAGTAGGCTGCCAATCTATTCATTGAGCCCGGCAAAGGATTGAAGCACGTCGTCCCACGTCACCCGCGGCATTGGGGGCCCCTTACGTTGACGCACTCAAAAAGAGATCCGGCGGCAGCGCTCCGAAACGGGCTGGTGGCCGCGCTGGTCGACGACGTCCCCATCATCAATAACCTGCCCGACCGGCGACTTCTCATCAACTTGGTGCGGCGCGATGTCCGCACCTTCCCCGACGTGCCCGAACGCGAGCAGGCCCGCTCGCACGTCATCGAGATCGTCCTGGCCTGCATCAGCACGCGGGGCGGATTGCGGGCACTGAAAGAGGCACTGGTCGTCATGGCGCCCGAGGCGCCCGGAACGAGGATCGCGTCCTCACTCGTCGAGTCGGCTTCCCTGTCGAGCCTGCTCCTGCAGGGCGAGAACCAACGCGCTCACGAGCTCCTGCACCAAGCCGAGGCTGAAGCCGCCGACCCGGCCTGGTGGCGTGCCATCGTCGTGCAGACAGTCCCGGGCCTGAACCATCCGCCAGCCGATCTTGTAAAGGCCTTCGAGACCGCGGCCGGTCGCGGCAGCGGCAGCCACGACGCCGCCGCCGCACTCACCTTCATCCGGCGCGTCGCTGCTGATCTTGAGAATCCGGTGGGCGTCGCCCTGAGAACGTGGGCCGACGAGGTCGGTCACCGGCTCGAACTCCCCGACGGCACGCCTGCCGACCCCGCGCCCGAGGAGCCTCATCGCGACCCCGGCGAACCGTCCGCCTCGCCGCCACTGCCCGCACCAACTTCGAGTCTTTCGCCCCACGGCGCCCCCGATGGTCAGGTTGACGGCAATGGTGACGAAAATGGTGATATGAGCCAGCACGAGACGCGAACTGAACTCAGAAATAGAGACGTTGCGCCCACCCCTGGGGGCGATGCCGAGGCCGCGCCGGCGACCCATGGCGACCAAGGCGACACGAGCGCAGGGATTGGAGATGATATGGCTCCCGTCGCCGACCGGAAGCTCAAGGAAGAAAAGCTACCTCAGGTATGGGGAGACGTTCCGCAGCGGAATCCGGATTTCACCGGCCGGGAGGATTTTCTGGAAATTCTGCACAACGAACTCAGTGAACGAAGGCAAACCGCCGTCCTTCCTCAGGCGATTCACGGAATGGGTGGCGTCGGAAAGTCTCAGATCGCCATTGAATATGTTCACCGGCACAGTCAGGAATTCGATTTGGTCTGGTGGATCCCGGCCGAGGAGACCGGCCAGATTCTGACGTCGCTGACCAAACTCGCACAGCGTTTGAGACTCGACGTGACTCCTGAGGCGAATGCGGCAGTTCCGGCCGTGCAAGAGGCGTTGAGCACCGGCGCCACCGGCTATCGCGACTGGCTGCTGGTCTTCGACAACGCCGAAGACCCCACAGAGGCCAGAAAATACTTCCCGACCGGCGGCGCCGGGCGAATTCTGGTCACTTCGCGGAACCCGGACTGGGAAAGGGGCACCCGCGCGCTGGAGGTCGACGTCTTCACGCGCGAGGAGAGCATCACCCTGCTGCAGAACCGCAACAGCGACCTCAGCGACCGGGACGCCGACAGCCTCGCCAAGGCGCTGGGCGACCTTCCCCTCGCCATCGAGGCCGCGTCCGCCTGGCGTGCCACCACCGGCATGGACACCAGCGAATATCTGCGCCTGCTCAACGACAAACGGCTCGACCTGCTCGATGTCGAGCCCCCGCCGGACTACCGGCTCACCGTTCGCGCGGCGTGGAAGCTGTCGCTCGAGAAGCTCGCGGTCGACAATCTGGCCGCGCTCCAGCTGCTGCAGGTCTGTTCGTTCTTTGCGCCGGAACCCATTCCCCGCAGCCTCTTCACCGGTTCGAACGCCGACATCACGCCCGAGCTGGACGCCATGCTGCGCGACACCTACAGCATCGGCCGCGCGATCCGCGACATCCTGAAGCTGGCTCTGGCCAAGTACGACCACCAGAACAACACGATGCAGATCCACCGGCTGATCCGGCTGGTGCTGACCGACAGCATGGACGCCGAGCAGCAGACCCGCATGCGTCACGGCGCGCACATGTTGCTGGTCAATGCCGACCCCAACGACCCGGGCCGGCGCGACCAGTGGGAAAGGTACGGAGCACTGCGGGCGCACGTCGAGGCCTCGGATGCCGTGGCTTCCGACAACCCCCGCGTGCACGACCTGGTCTTCAGCGTCGTGCAGTACCTCTACTACTTCGGCGACCACCAGGGCAGCCAGTCGCTGGCCGAACAGGCATTCCGCCACCGCACCCTCGACCGCGGCCCGACCGACGGGCACACGCTGCGCCTCGCGAAGTGGCTCGGGTGGATGTATTTCGTCAACGGCAAGTACGCCGCGGCCAGGGAATTGAACCGCAAGACTCTGGAGCACTACCGCGACGTGTTCGGCGACGAGGACGAGGGAACCCTCGACGCCATGAAGGTGGTCGGCGTCGACCTGCGGGCCAGCGGCGACTTCAAGGCCGGGCTCGACCTCGACCAGCGAGCCGTCGCGGCCGCGCGGCGCGCGTTCGGCCCGGATGATCCGATCACCCTGAACGGCACGAACAATCTCGGCGTGAATCTGCGTCTGCTCGGCCTGTTCCAGCAGGCCGAGAAACTCGACGCGGACAACTATGAACGACTTCAGAAAGTGCTCGGCTCCAACAGCGACGCGTCGATGCTCGCGCTCTACAACCTTCTTATCGATCGCCGTGAATTGGGCGACTACGTGGCGGCCCGCAACGAGCACGAGGCCGCCTATGTGCGAAGCGTCGAGACCTTCGGCCGTGACGCACCAGCCACATTGCGCATGGCCCGGGCTTTGGCCGTGGCGCGACGCAAAGCCGGCGATCACCCGGGGGCGTTGCGGATGTCGAAAGACACTTTCGACAGATATCAGCGCCGCTACGGCAAGGACTATCCCGACACCATCGCGACCGCCCAGAACCTCGCGGTCGACCTGCGGCACGGCCGGGATCTGCCGGAAGCCCGAAAGCTGGGAGAGGACACGCTCGAGCGCTATCTGCGGCTCTTCGGTCCCAAGCACGTCTATTCACTCTCCGCGCGAACGAACCTCGCGGTGGTCCTTCGCCTCGACGGCGACTTCGACACGGCGCTCGGGCACGACCGGGAATCGCTCGCCGTGCTGACCGAAACGCTGGGACCGGACCACCCGGTGACGCTCACCTGCGCCACCAACTTCGGCAGCGACCTGTTCGCGCTCGGCGAGATCAGCGCCGCCTACGAGAAAGACATTGATACCCTGGCCAGCTCGGAACGGGCTTTGGGCACCGACCACCCGTCGACGCTCGCCTGCAGCGTCAACCTCGCCCTCGACCTCAGGGCCCTCGGCCGCGAGGCCGAGGCGGACAAGATCCTGTCCGACACGCTGGCGCGGCTGCGCAAGGCGCTGGGCGAGCGTCACCCGGCCACGCTCAATGCGCTGAACAATTACCGGGCCGACTGCGATGTCGACCCCATGCCGCTCTGATCCGGCCGCGATCGTGGATGGTGGCGGCACGACCCGCCACCATCCGGGCGGCTCAGTCGACGCGGCCGGGCGGGCCGCTGCCGAGGTTGCCGCGGCTGTGCTCCAGCTGACTGAACAGCGCGCCCGTCGACGGTTCCAACAGTCGCGGGTCGGTCTCACCGAGATCGTGAAGAGAAGTAGCCGTAAGGTCGATCAATTCAGTTTCGATCTCCGGGGGATCGAGATCCACAGCGCAGATTCCCTTCTCAAGGCCGGCCGTGCCAAGGCTGAGTGAACGGTCGCGTGGACGGTGAAGCGCGAAGCTATTCGTCATTCAGCCCCGTCAGTCCCTCATACCGGCCCGGCAACCAGAGCGAGTTCGGTGACCGGGCGACTCCGGCCCCGCACGTGGCGGCGATGATCATCGAAATAGGCGCGGGCGGCAGAAATTCGGTAGCGAAACGGTAGGAGGCCGCGCGAATGCCGGCGGAAGTCACCATCGGGATCGTCACGGCCGTGCCGGTTGAGCACGCCGCTCTGCGAGAGGCGCTGGATCACGCCCACGACCATCGGGCGGCAGGTGATCCGAAGACGTACCGCGTCGGGGACATTCCGAGCTCGGTCCGCGGCCGGCCGCACCGCGTGGTGACCACTCTGCAGACCCGGGACGGCACCCGCGACGCGGCGGCCAGCGTCACCAATCTCATCCGGTCCTTCCCGTCCTTGCGCACGATCCTCATGTGCGGGATAGCGGCCGGGGTGCCGGCGGGCGGGGTACGTCTCGGCGACATCGTCAGCGCCACCGACGGCATTGTCGACTACGCGCACCTGAGGGCCACCGACGAAGGCCTGTCCCTGCGGCGGGCGCCGGGTGACGTCTCGGCGAGCTTCCTTGACGCCGACCACAAGCTCGCGCAAGAGGAGTTGCACGAGCGCCGCCCCTGGACGACCGTGCTGACCGAGCTCGAGCGAGAGCACGCCGCCTTCCGCCGCCCACCCGGGGCAGGGACGCCGACCGTGCACCGGGGCGCGTTCGGCAGCTCGGACGTGCTACTCCGCGACGCGAAGCTGCGGGACGATCTGGCCCGCAGACATCGGGTCGTCGCCTTCGAGATGGAGGCGTCCGGTCTCGCCGCGGCCGCCCGCATGCATGGCCGCGAGTGGTATCTGGTCAAGGGAGTGTCCGACCTGGCCGATCGGAACAAAGATGATCGATATCATGGCTTCGCCGCGGCCGCATCGGCCGCCTACCTGCACGCGCTGCTCGGCGTGATGACGCCGGAGCCGAGCCGGACGGGCCGGCCCGGTGGTACGGCTTCATTGTCGCGCGTCCTCGAGGTGATGCTGGACATTGCCACCATTCAAGCCGAGCACGACCGGCAGCGCCTCATTCACGAGTTGCCCTCCCATCTGCGGGCCGGCATCCCGTACAGCCCGACGCCGCGCATCCATTTCCTGTCGATCATCCGGGCCTGCCAGGACTATCCGGAGGGTCGCGACGCGCTGCTGGATGCTTTGGGCATGATGCTCGGCCCGGGCTCTCCTGCGTTCGACAGGGTGAGCCAAGTGATCGAGGAGAACTGGGCGGCCTAAAGCAAGGCCGGCCCAAGCCACGTGGCGAAAGCGACCGGGTCCGGCGCCGAGCCGCGCACTCCTGCGTAGACGGCCCGCACCATCGCGGGATGTTCTCCCAGCACTGCGGCCGCCGGGCCCTCGACGGTCAGCCCCAGGCCGGTCCAGGCGTCGAGGTCGTCCGGGTCGGCTCGGATCCGATGGGCGAAAGAGGTGCCGGCGGCCGCGTTCTCACCCCGGAGCAGCTCGGCGTCGGCCTCGTCGACACCGAGCGCCCGCAGCCGGGCGGTGACGGCGGTCGTACCGCGTTCGAACCGGCGCCGGGCCAGCGCAAGCCTTCCCTGCGACCATGTCTTCGCGCCGGGCACCACGCGGTAGCCCGGGTCGGCCGGTGGCGCCTGCTCGCCCCGCGCCCATGCGATGACTAGCCGGTCCACCGTCTCTTTGGCCGGGCGCAGGTGCCGGAGCCGCCAACCGGCCCGATGACCGGCGGCGATCAGGGCAGCCACCCGGGCCGGTTCGGAATCCTCCGGGAGAGGTGCCCATCCGGCCACCCGTTCGCCGAGTCCGGCGATGAGGCGCCGTCCGAGCGGGGTGAGCGCCGCCGAGCCGGCCGCTACTCCCAGGGCTTGCCGGGCCTGCTCACGGGACAGGGCGTACTCGAATTCGCCGCCCGGCCCGGGCTGGGCGGCGTTGTGCATACGCCAGAAGTCGCAGATGTTCACGAAAGCGAAGATTCCTTGTATCAGGCCGGGCAGCGGTCGTGGATCGTCCCGCCACGGCGCGTACAGGATCTCCTCCTCACCGCCGGACGTGACCGGCAGCAGGTGCAGCAGGCCACCCAGCCGGATGTGAGCGAATTCGTGGATCAGGGCGACGGCCAGGGACAGGGAATCGCCCGGTTCGGAGACCAGGACGCTGCCGAACGCCTCGCCGGTCGACGCGCTGCGGGCCTCGGCTCCGTCCCGGTCGGACAACGGCACCAGCGAGACGATGCCGGGCGCCATGGCCTCGGCCGACGGCGGGTGCCGATCCACGATGAGATCCCAGGCCCCGGCCAGCAGCGCGGTCCAGCGTTCGGCGTCCGCCGCCGGCAGTCGCTGCGCCGGCACCGGGTCGCCGAGGTCACGGTACGGGTCGATGTCGTCGAGCGTCACGGCCAACGCCGGCGGCCCGCCCACGCGCAACCGGCGCAGCTCCCACCATTCCGGGCCGCCCGCTCGCGGCGCGCCCGCGACCGGCACCCGCAGCACTGAAGCGCCGTCCGCCCGCGCCGCGCCCGCGACCGGCACCCGCAGCACCTGAGCGCCGTGGCGCAACGTCAACACCCCTGCCGCCACCTCGGCCTCGACCGCGTCCCACGGTTCGGCCCCGGGGAACACCGCCATACCCAGGCCCGGCAGCATCGCCCGGCCGTCCCGGGCGGGCACAACCGTGCTCCAGTCGAGCCCTCGCCGGGCCGCGGCCACGAGAGCCACGGCGTGCAGCCCGCCCGCGTCGACCCACCTCGGAGCCGAGGCCGACACATGACCTTTCTCGCGTCGGACTACGTACGCGGCCCAACTGCCGACCTGCGGGTGCATGAGCACTTGCCGGAACGTCGCGCGGTCGACCCGATCCACTTCCTCCAGCAGGTCGATGGAGGCCGACGCCGGTGGCAGGGGGCCCATGGGGTCCGGCCGCGTGGCGAACAGGCGGCGAACGGCGTCAAGCAGGAGCAGCCGACGGCTGAATTCGGACTTCCACAGCGTTTCGGTCAGCTCCGCGCTGCCGTACCCGTGACATAACAGGTCGAGATGCGACTCCTTGATGCGGTGTTTCTTGAACGGCATCCAGGCCCCCGGCGTCGACTGAGCGGACAGTTCCGTCACGGCTACTCTAAGCGTTGCCGTGCGAACCGTTCGATCTATCGAGATGAATGCAACTGCCTCCTATTTGGCCGGGGCGACGATGCCGTACTCGTGGATCTTGCGGTAGATCGTGGCTCGGGACATGCCCAGGGCGGCGGCCGCCTTGACCTTGTTGCCCTCCCAGTCGAGCAGGCTGCGGACGATGGCGTCGCGTTCCATCGCTTCCAAAGGGCTCAGCAGTCGGCGCGAGACCGTGCGGCACTCCGGGGGCAGGTCGCGCGGCTGGATGGCTCCGCTTCGGCGGTGCTGGACGATGTTGCGCAGCACCTGCCACAGCTGTTCGACGTTGCCGGGCCAGCTTGATCGGCTGAGCATCTGCAGCGCCGGGGGCGAGCATTCGAGGCGGCCGTCGGGCACCAGGCGGGCCAGGAAGAACGGCACCAGGGCCTGCACGTCCTCGGGGTGGTAGCGCAGCGGCGGCAGTTCGACCGTGCTGGCGAAGAAGCGCAGCAGGCCGGCCAGCTCGCCGGCGTCGTGGCGGGGGCTGAGGGTGAGCGCGACCCACGGCGCGCTCTCCGCGGCCCGGGCCTGTTCGAGCAGGTGGCACAGCACTTCCAGCAGGGCGCCGGCGGCCCGGTCGGCGTGCTGGACGACCAGGACGCCACCGCCGGCGCTCAGTTCCCGGCGGACGTCGTCGAGCCAGGCCCGGCCGGGGGCGGCGGCGTCGGCCACGGCGAAGTGGGCGCCGGGGTGGTCGTGCTGGTGGATCGCTCGCAGCACGGCCAGCTTGCCCACCCCGGCCTCGCCCTCGAGCACCAGCCACTCGCCGGACGCGTAGGCCGCCTTCGCCTGCTGGCAGCCGCGCAGCCACAGGCCGCCCGATCCGACCAGGCCGGGCAGGAAGGCCCGCGGCGCCGGTGCGGGATCCATCCGTACGCCCAATCGGGGTTCTTCGAGGCGCACGTGCACCACTCCCCCGGTGGGGCCACCCTCGCCTCGCACCGGGCGGCAGAACATCCGCGCCTCGACGCCGCTCGGCAGTTCCACCGTCAGCGTCGCCGTCGGATTGCGCCCGGCCAGCGCCTCGGCCGCCTGCGCGAGCAGGATCGACTGCTCGGCCGGGTCGAGCACGTGGCGCGCATGGTCGTTCATCATCACGACGTCGTTGTTCAAAGCGAAGACAATTCCCGCCGTACGCCGGCAGGTGCGCAGGTATTCCTGCAGGAGCTCGAGTTCACGGATGCCGCTGTCGGCCAGCATCGCCTGCTGGATCTGCCCGGCCGTGGTCTTGGCCAGCGCCAGCAGCAGCGGGTCGGCGTCCTTGCGCCAGCAGGTCAGGTCGACCGCGCCCACCGTCTTGCCCGAGATCGGATGGTGGATCGGCACCCCGGCGCAGGCCAGATCCTCCAGATGTTCCGCGTAGTGCTCGTGGCCGAACACGTGCATCGGCCGGCCACCCTCCAGCGCGGTGCCGATGCCGTTGGTGCCGACGAACTCCTCGGCGTAGCTGAAGCCGGGGGCCAGATTCACCCGGTCGAGGTGGGCGTCGAGGTCGCGCCCGGCGTCGAGCCGGGTCAGCACGAGCCCGGTCGGGTCGGTCAGGATGATGCTGACCGCCTGACCTTCCAGGTGCTCGCGCAGATGCCGCAGCACCGGCAATGCACTGCGGGTCAGTGGTGTGTCGAGGTCGGGGTCACGCAGATACGACAGGTCGACGCGGTCGGCGGCCACGTTCCAGCGGCGGGAACGCCACCACGAGGCCAGGATCGCGTCGCGCACCTGGTCGGGATCGATCTCTTCGGCGGTGAGGAACTGCTCCCGCGTCTTGGCTAAACGCTCGTTGTCACCGGGCGGCACAGGGCACCCCCTGTTACAGGCTGGTTACACGCTACGCGCCCCGTCCAGTCACCTTGTCTCAAGTTGAGACCGGCGCATCCACGCGTCCGGGGTGGACTCGGCTCATGGATGCGGCGCCCGAGACCTACAACCCGTGGACCGTCGTCAATGTGGTCTTCCACCACTTGGCTGCTCAGGGCCTGCATCCGGTGCTGGGCGGCGCGGATCCGGGCGCGCCCGCGGCCGAACTGCTGCGGGCGCTGGGGATCGAGCCGGCCGCCGAAGGTGACCGCCAGGTCGGGGAAAGAGTCAAAAAGCATCTGGCCGACATCCGCGCGGCCGTCTTCGAGGGTCCTGACTCAATGTGAGACCGCCGCTCACCGGCCGGTGGGTTCTGATGCGTCGGGTAGGACGCAGTCAAGGATGAGGAGTGACTCATGAGTCGGCAGAGCGTGGCCAAGGCTCATCAGAAGATCCAGGAGCTGTCCTGGGAACCGATGTACCACCAGCCGGTCTCGCACTACGGAACCGACTACACGTTCCGCAAGGCGCAGAAGAAGGACCCGCTCAAGCAGGTGCTGCGGTCGTACTTCCCGATGCAGGAGGAGAAGGACCACCGGGTGTACGGCGCGTCGGACGGCGCGATCCGCGGCAACATGTTCCGCCAGGTGCAGGAGCGCTGGCTGGAGTGGCAGAAGCTGTTCCTGTCGATCATCCCGCTGCCGGAGATCTCGGCCGCCCGCGCCATGCCGCTGCTGTTCCGCAACGTGCCCAACCCGGAACTGCACAACGGCCAGGCCATCCAGATGATCGACGAGGTCCGGCACTCGACGATCCAGCAGAACCTCAAGCGCCTGTACATGAACAACTACATCGACCCGGCCGGCTTCAACTCGAGCCTGCGCAACTTCCAGAACGACTACTGCGGCACGATCGGCCGCCAGTTCGCCGAGGGTTTCATCACCGGTGACGCGATCACCGCGGCCAGCATCTATCTGACGATCGTGGCCGAGACGGCGTTCACCAACACCCTGTTCGTCGCGATGCCGGCCGAGGCCGCCGCGAACGGCGACTACCTGCTGCCGACGGTGTTCCACTCGGTGCAGTCGGACGAGTCCCGGCACATCTCCAACGGCTACGCGACGCTGCTGATGGCGCTGGCCGACGAGGGCAACCACCAGCTGCTCGAGCGCGACCTGCGCTATGCCTGGTGGAACAACCACCGCGTGGTCGACGCCGCGATCGGCACGTTCATCGAGTACGGCACCAAGGACCGCCGCAAGGACCGTGAGTCGTACGCGGAAATGTGGCGCCGCTGGATCTACGACGACTACTACCGCTCGTACCTGGTGCCGTTGGAGAAGTACGGCCTGGTCATCCCGCACGACCTGATCGAGGAGTCGTGGAACCAGATCTGGCACAAGGGCTACGTGCACGAGGTGGCGCAGTTCTTCGCGACCGGCTGGCTGGCCAACTACTGGCGGATCGACCCGATGACCGACAAGGACTTCGAGTGGTTCGAGTCGAAGTACCCGGGCTGGTACGACCGGTACGGCAAGTGGTGGGAGAACTACAACCGCTTGAGTACGCCCAACGGGCACCACCCGATCGTGGCCGAGGACGTCGACTACCAGTACCCGCACCGCTGCTGGACCTGCATGGTGCCGTGCCTGGTGCGCGAGGACATGGTGATGGCCGAGGTCGACGGCCAGTGGCGCACGTACTGCCACGAGGCCTGCCGCTGGACCGACGTCGAGGCGTTCCGCCCGGTCTACCAGGGCCGGCAGACGCCGAACATGGGCCAGCTGATCGGCGCCCGCGAGTGGGAGACGCTGTACCACGGCTGGAACTGGGCCGACGTGGTCTCCGACATGGGCTTCGTCCGCGACGACGGCAAGACGATGGTCGCGCAGCCGCACCTGAACCTGGACGACCCGAAGAAGATGTGGACGCTGGACCACCTGCGCCGCATGCCCAACCTGCAGAGCCCGAACGTGCTGCTCAACCAGATGACGGAGGAGGAGCGGGCGGCGTTCCACGCGAACTACATCAAGGGCGGTCCAGCCGGAAGGCCGGCACGGGACTGATGGGAGAGAAGCACCGGGTCCGATTCGAGCCCGTCGGGATCGAGATCGAGGTCGACGAGGAGCAGACCGTGCTGCGTTCCGCGTCCGAGCAGGGGCTGATGCTCATGCACGGGTGCAAGGAGGGCCAGTGCGCCGCCTGCAAGTCGTTCGTCCTCGACGGTGACGACATCGAGCTCGACCGTTACTCCACGTTCGCGCTGCCCGACTACGAGAAGGAGGAAGGCTTCACGCTGCTGTGCCGGGCGCACGTGTACGAGGACGTGACGATCGAACTGCTCAACTTCGACGAGGAGATGATCCGCTCGGGGCTGCCCATCCAGAACGCGGTGGCCGAGGTCGTGGCGATCAACCACGTGACCCACGACCTTCGGCACCTCGTGCTGCGGCTCATCGAGCCGGCCGAGATCACGTTCTTCCCGGGGCAGTACATGGACATTCAAGTTCCCGGTACGGACGTCACGCGCTCGTTCTCGATGGCGAGCACGAACGGCCGGCAACTCGAATTCGTCATCAAGGTCTACCCGGATGGGATCTTCTCGTCCTATCTCGACACCAAGCTGAAGGTCGGGGACCGCCTCGACCTGACCGGCCCGTTCGGCGTCTTCACGCTGCGCGACGCCCCCGATCGCGACCTGATCTTCATCGGTGGCGGGGCCGGGCTGGCGCCGATCCTGGCGTTGCTGCGGTCGATGGCGGAGCGCGGCATCGACCGCAAGGCCGTGTTCTATTACGGAGCCCGTACGGCGCAAGATCTTTGCTTTGTCGAGGAGATCGAGGCGCTGCGCGACAAGCTCCCGGGCTTCAAGTTCATCCCCGCGCTCAGTGAGCCGGTCGAGGGCGCGGACTGGGCCGGCGAGACAGGCTTCATCACCGACGTGCTGCGGCGGCACGGGCTCGACCTGAAGAAGGCCCACGCGTACCTGTGCGGCCCGCCGCCGATGGTCGAGGCGGCCATGCCGCTGCTGGCCCAGCTCGGCACGCCCGAGAAGCACATCTACTACGACAAGTTCACGACGACAGGTGGGGAGGATTGATGACGACCGCGACGGAACGCAGCGTTCCCAAGCCCGTCTTCACCGACGCCGAGGCCGGCGCCAAGGAGTTCCCGGACTCCCGGGCTCGGCGGTTCAACTACTTCGTACCGCAGAAGCGCAAGCAGACCCACTACGAGGACGTCACCGTCGAGGTGCAGCCCGACCCGCGGCACTACCTCGCGCAGGGCTGGCTGTACGGGTTCTCCGACGGCAAGGGCGGCTACCCGCTCGACTGGACCGTGCTCAAGGCCTGGGGCAGCGACCGCCCCGAGCCGGAACGAGGACCGGGCACGGGCGGCCAGGGCTACGAGTGGCCGGCCCACGGCTGGCACGAGTTCCGTGACCCCAATGAGGAGTGGGAACTCTCGCTGTACCGCTACAACGCCAATGTCGTCCGCCAGTTGCAGGCCAACGTCGACGCGGCCAAGCAGGCCAAGGCGTTCGCCCAGTGGAACCCGAACTGGGTGCGCTTCGTGCAGCAGCACGTGGGCGCGTGGATGCACGTCGACCACGGCCTCGGCCTCTACCTGTTCGCCAACGCCAACCGGCGCGGCCCGACCAACATGCACAACACCGCCATCGCCGTGAACAGCATGCACCTGATCCGCGCCGCCCAAGATTTGGCTCTCTATCAACTCACCCTGAGCGAAGAGGTGGAAGGCTTCGACGGTACGGCTCACCTGGAGACGTGGAACTCGGACCCCGCCTGGCAGGGCGTCCGCGAGATGGCCGAGCGGCTGACCGCCACCGGCGACTGGGCCGAGGCGGTCTTCGCGGCCAACGTGGTCTTCCAGCCCCTGGTCGGCGAGCTGTTCCGCAGCCAGCTGGTGATGCAGGCGGCGCCGCGCAACGGCGATTTCGTCACCCCGACCGTCGTGGGCGCCGAGGAGTACGACTTCTCCGAGCGCGACCTGCGCTACACGCGGGCGATCTTCGAACTGCTGACCAACGACCGTGAGTTCGCCGAGCACAACAGCCGGATCCTCAACACGTGGCTGGCCGATTGGACCGGGCAGGCCATAGGCGCCGCACGCGCGATGCAACCGCTCTGGTCGCAGCCGGACGCCAAGCCGGCCCGCTTCGAGGACGCGCTCGACCGGGTCAAGAGCCGCTTCGCCGGCGTCGTCGAGGACCTCAGCCTGGACCTTCCGAAGGAGCTGGAGCGGTGACACAGCAGTTCAAGACGGCCGAGAGCCCCTTCAAGAGCGACAACACGCCGTCCAACATGTGCGGCTTCACGCTGATGAACAACCAGATCGGCGTCGTCGTGGCCGAGGTGATGAAGACCAAGGACGGCGTACGCGTGACGCCGTTGCCCTCGATGATCCGGGTCGATGCCACGAACCGGATGGACGTCGTCTACGACGAGGTGTCCGAGGCGCTCGGCGAGGAGCCCGGCTTCTTCGACATGGCCCAGTTCGAGGAGAGCATGTCGACCCACTACGGCCGCATGATCCACGAGGACGACCGGACGATCATGTTCGCCAACCCCGAGGACGCCGCGGAGTACATCGGTTTCGACCTCAAAGCTGAATCGAGGTAAGGCATGTACGAAAAGGACGGAGAGAAGTACTTCGTCGTCGACAGCCACATGCACTACTGGAACGCCGGGCCCGACAACTGGGTGCCGGGGGCCGAGCAGTACGCCAAGGGCTGGATCGAGTGCTTCCACGCCTACCAGGGCCTCGGCCCGCCGGAGACGCACTGGCCGATCGAGAAGTTCATGTCGTACACCGAGGACGACCTGATGAAGGACGTCTTCCAGGACGGGTACGTCGACGTGGCGATCTTCCAGCCGACGTACCTGACCGAGTGGTACCGCGAGGGCTTCAACACCACCGAGAAGAACGCCGCCCTCGGCGCCAAGCACCCCGGCAAGTTCATCGCCAACACCCGGTTCGACCCGCGCGACGGCGACGACGGCCTCAAGAAGCTGGAGGAGAACGTCGCCCGGTACGGCAGCATCGGGCTCAAGCTCTACACGGCCGAGTGGAACAACGGCTCGCGCGGCTGGACGCTGAAGGACCCGGCCGCCTACCGCTACCTCGAGAAGGCCCAGGAACTCGGCATCAAGAACGTCCACGTGCACAAGGGCCCGACGATCTGGCCGCTCGACAAGGACGCGTTCGACGTCTCCGACGTGGACCACGCCGCGACCGACTTCCCGCAGCTCAACTTCATCGTCGAGCACGTCGGCCTGCCCCGCATCGAGGACTTCTGCTTCATGGCCACGCAGGAGCCCAACGTGTACGCGGGTCTGTCAGTGGTCATCGGCGGTCTGATGCACGCCCGGCCCAAGTTCTTCGCCAAGGTGATGGGCGAGCTGCTGTTCTGGGTCGGCGAGGACAAGATGACCTTCGGCAGCGACTACGGCATCTGGGAGCCGAAGTGGCAGATCGAGGGCTTCGTCGACTGGGACTACCCGAGCGACGAGTTCAGCGACTACCCCCGGGTGACGACCGCGACCAAGAAGAAGATCCTCGGGCTCAACGCGGCCAAGCTGTACGGCATCGAGGTGCCCCAGGAATTCCAGCTCGATCAGGGCGAGGGTGAGCCGGCGGCCCGGGACGACTCGGTCGGCGTCAGCTCGGCGTCGCCGGCAGCCTCGCTCGGATGACCGCCACGACCACGGGTTCGCGCATCTTGGCCGCTCTGGCCGAGGTGCGCGACCCGGAGCTGGACGAGCCCATCACCACGCTCGGCTTCGTCGCGTCGGCCGTGGTGACCGAGGACGGCGCGGCCGAGGTGCATCTGCGGCTGCCGACCTACTTCTGTGCGCCCAATTTCGCGTACCTCATGGTGGCCGACGCCTACGACCAGGTGGCCGCTCTGGGTTATCGGACCCACGTCGTTCTCGATGATCACTTCGCGTCGGAGGCCATCAACGAGGGTGTGGCGGCTCGGGCCGGGTTCGTGAAGTCGTTCGACGGGGAGGCCGTCGACGAGCTGGACTCGCTTCGCGCGGACTTCCTGCGCAAGGCCGTGCTGGCCGGGACTGACGCGGTGTGCCGGCCCCTCGCCGGCTTCCCGCTGGCGACCATGACGCTCGGCGACGTGCCCGCTTCCCCCGCGCTGAGCCGTTTGAAAAGGCGGCGGCGGGATCTCGGGCTCCCCTGCACCGACGACACGCCCCTGCTCATCGACCCGAAGACCGGCGCCGCGGTCGGCGCCGACGAGGTTCCGCTGCATCTGCGCAAGGCGCGTCTGACCCGCACTTCGCTGGATGCCAACACCGGAATCTGCCGCGGCATGCTGCGGCACCGCTACGACACCGACGGTCAGGGCGAAGTGGCCCTTTAAGGAGACCCCGATGGCCAAGGAACTTCGTTACGGCACGGACGCGCGCGTCCTGCTGCAGACCGGCGTCGACAAGCTGGCCGAGGCGGTCAAGTCGACGCTCGGGCCCAAGGGCCGCAACGTCATCATCGAGAAGATCACCGGCTCGCCCGTGGTCACCAACGACGGCGTCACCATCGCGCGCGAGATCCACCTCAAGGACCAGTTCGAGAACATGGGCGCACAGCTGGTCAAGGAAGCCGCGATCAAGACCAACGACATCGTCGGCGACGGCACCACCACCGCCACCGTGATCGCCCAGGCCATCGTCCGTGAGGGGATGTCGGCCATCGGCGCCGGGGCCAACCCCGTACTCGTGAAACGCGGGGTCGACCTGGCCGTCGACCGCCTGGTCGAGCGCCTGCAGACGACCGCCCACCGGGCGAGCACCGAACAGGAACTGACGCGGGTGGCGGCCATCTCGGCCAACGACGACGACGTGGTCGGCGCGGTGATCGCCAAGGCGCTGCACACGGTGGGCGACGGCGGCATCGTGACCGTCGAGGAGTCGCAGCGGCACGGGATGAGCGTCGACTTCGTCGAGGGCTTCGAGTTCGACAACGGCTACCTGTCGCCCTACATGGTCACCGACCCGGGACGGCTGCAGGCGATCGTCGACGACCCGTACATCCTGCTGTGCAGCGAGAAGATCACCAAGGTGCAACAGCTCATGCCGCTGCTCGACAAGATCATGCGGGCCCCGCGGCCGCTGATCATCATCGCCGAGAACGTGGAGGGCACCGCCCTGTCGATGCTCACCCACAACCACGTCAACGGCATCTTCCAGTGCGTCGCCGTACGGGCTCCCGGTTTCGGCGACCGCCGGCTGCACAAGCTCGAGGACATCGCCGCGATCACCGGCGGCGCCGTCTTCAGCCGGCATTCCGGCTTCACGCTCGAGACGATGACCCTCGACCAGCTCGGCCGGGCCGGTCAGGTGCGGGTCGAGTCCGAGCGGACCGCGATCATCGACGGCGGCGGCTCCCCCGACGACATCGAGTTCCGCGTCACCCAGCTGCGGGCCGAGCTGGAACGGGCCACCTTCGGCGCCGACGAGGACGTGCTGACCGAGCGCATCGGCGCCCTGACCGGCAAGGTCGCGGTGATCCACGTCGGGGCGCCGACCCCGGCCGAGCTCAAGGAGCTGCAGCACCGGGTCGAGGACGCGTTGTCGGCCACCCGCGCCGCCATGGCCGAGGGGATCGTGGCCGGCGGCGGCGCGGCCCTGCTGCACGCAGCGGACGCGCTCGACGGCCTGGAGATCAAGGATGAGGACTACACCACCGGGGTCGAGATCGTGCGGCGCGCGCTGCCCGAACCCACCTTCCTGATCGCCACCAACGCCGGCTTCGCGGGCCAGGAGGTCGTCGCCCGGGTCTCGCAGCTGGGGCCGGACGAGGGCTTCGACGCGCTGCAGGGCCGGTTCGGCAACATGATCGAGATGGGCATCGTCGACCCGCTGCGGGTGGCCCGCTCGGCTCTGCAGAACGGCGCCTCGGTGGCCGGGCTGCTGCTGACCACCAACACGCTGGTCGCCGAGGAGCAGACGCCGTGGGGCGGCAGTCCCGCCCTGATGAGCGAGATCGGCGAGCTGGACGAGGGCCTGCGCCAGCCGTCGCCCGACTCCAGCACCCCGCAGTCGCTGGGCCTGGGCCCGTCGGTCGCCTAGATGGCCGTCGCTCCGCCTTTCCAGCAGATCCGGGCACGCGGCCGACTGCGGGGATCGGTCGCGTTGCTCGGCCCGGCGTTCGTCGCCGCCGTGGCCTACATCGACCCCGGCAACTTCGCCACCAACTTCACCGCCGGCGCCCAGTTCGGCTACACGCTGGCCTGGGTCATCGTGGTAGCCAATCTCAGCGCCATGCTCGTGCAGTACCTGTCGGCCAAGGCCGGCGTGGCGACCGGCCGTGACCTGCCCGAACTCTGCCGCGAGCACTTCCCCAAGCCCGTCTCGCGGGGTCTGTGGGTGCAGGCCGAGGTCATCGCGATGGCGACCGACCTGGCCGAGTTCCTGGGCGCCGCCGTCGGCCTGTACCTGCTGTTCCACGTACCGCTGTTCCCGGCCGGCCTGATCACGGCGGTCGTCGCGTTCGGCATCCTCGCGCTCGAACAGCGCGGCTACCGCCGTTTCGAGCTCGCCATAGCGGGCCTGCTCGGCATCGTCTTCCTTGGTTTCCTGTACGACTTACTGGTGGTCGGCGCCGACGCCGGGAGTCTCGCCTCGGGGCTGATCCCGCGCCTGGCCGGCGGCGACAGCCTGCTGCTGGTGTGCGGCATCATCGGCGCCACGGTCATGCCCCACGTCGTCTATCTGCACTCGGCGCTGACCAAGTCGCGGGTCGCCTGCCGGGACGACGGGGAGAAACGCGAACTGCTGAGGTTCCAGCGGCTCGACGTCCTGATCGGGCTCGGCGCGGCCGGCCTGATCAACCTGTCGATGCTGGTCATCGCCGCGTCGCTGTTCCACGGCACCCCGTTCGGCGACGGCGACGCGATCCAGTCCGCCCACGACGGCCTGGGCCGGCTGGTCGGCGGCGGCGCGGCCCTCGCCTTCGCGGTCGCCCTGCTGGCCAGCGGCCTGTCGTCGTCCAGCGTCGGCACGTACGCCGGTCAGGTCGTCATGCAGGGATTCATCCGCCGCCGCATCCCGCTGTTCGTGCGCCGGGCGGTGACCATGACGCCCGCCCTGGTCGTGCTCGCGCTCGGCCTGCCGCTGACCGACAGCCTGGTCGTCTCGCAAGTCGTGCTCTCGTTCGGGATCCCGTTCGCCCTGGTGCCGCTGCTGCTGCTCACCCGCCGCCGCGACATCATGGGCACCTTCGTCAACAAGCCCCTCACCACCGCCGTCGCCGCAGGCATAGCCACATTGATCATCGGCCTCAACGCTTTCCTGCTGTACGACACGTTTCTGAGCTGAGGTCAATCTGCTCCCGGTTGGCAACCCGAACGGGGTCAACCGGGAACCCGCACGTCCGATGCTCGCATCAGTGGGTAACTGCGCCCGCGACGACGGACGGGGAGGCTGCGGTGTCGGTCCTGCGAGCGCCTCGCGTCCTGACGGTTGTACTGGCCTTTTTGTTCGCCCTCCTCTCGGGCTACGCCGTGGTCGCCAACTGGCAGCAGGCCCAGCTCCTGCGTCAGGTCGCCGCCTCGGCCGGCGACGCCGACGCCTACCAGCAGGCCGCCTTCGCGCTGACCACCGAGATGGCGACGGTCCAGGCCACCGTGCTCGAACCCGTGGCCTTTGAGCGGCACCGCCTGCTGGCCGTGAACGAGCAGGCCGCCCAGGCCATGGAGCGGATGGCCGCCATCGACGGCGAGCACCGCGCCCACGCGACGGCCCTGGCCAAGCAGCACGGCAACCTGCACATGGTGATCGTCGGTTTCCTGGCCGAACTCGACCGGGGCGACCGCGGCGCCGCCCGCACGACCGTCGACATCCTGCTCGAGCCGGCCTACGAGTCGATGCTCAGCCACCTGCTCGAGGAGCAGACCGAGCACCTGGCCGAGTACGACCGCATGCAGACGGCCGCCCTGCACGACTCCCGCAACTCGGTGATCACCGTGCTCGTGGTGTTCCTGCTCGGCCTGATCGTGCTGGGCGGCTTCGGCCTGTCCCGCCGGGCGCACCGCCGCCAGGTCGAGCGGATGACCGCCACCGACTCGCTGACCGGCCTGCCCAACCGCACCGCGTTCACCACCCGGCTGGCCGAGACGCTGCCCGGCTCTCCGACGGTCCTGGTCATCAACGTCGACGGCTTCCGCGACGTCAACGAGCAGCTCGGCCACCGCATCGGCGACCTGCTGCTGATCGAGGCCGGCCGGCGGCTGTCGACGCTGGTGCGCCAGGGCAACGACCTGATCGCCCGGCTCGGCGGCGACGAGTTCGCCGTCCTGCTGCTCGACGACGATCCACGCGTCGGCGAGACCATCGCGGCCCGGCTCACCGAGGCCTTCGACCGCTCGTTCGTGCTCGACGAGGTGACCGTCGACCTCGAGGTGAGCATCGGCGCGCACACCACCCGCGAGGGCGAGGACGTGGCCACCGTGCTGCGGCACGCCGACGCGGCCATGCACGAGGCGAAGCAGCAGCGCTCCGGCTTCCAGCGGTTCCGCACCGAGCAGCGGCTCGACGTGGCCGCGCGGCTCTCGCTGCTCGGCGACCTGCGCCGGGCCATCGACGACCCGGACCAGGTCACCCTGAACTACCAGCCGAAGGTCGCGGTCGACACCGGCGCCCTGGTCGGCGTCGAGGCCCTGGCCCGCTGGACCCACCCCGAGCGCGGGCCGATCTCGCCGGCCGAGTTCATCCCGGTTCTCGAGGTCACCAACCTCATGCACCGCTTCACCGAGCGCGTGCTGACAACGGCGCTGCGGCAGACCCGGACCTGGCTCGACGCCGGCCACCGGGTGCCGGTCGCGGTCAACGTGTCGGCCCGCAGCCTGCTCGACCCGCAGTTCCCGGCCACGGTGGCGGCGCTGCTGGCCGAGACGGGCGTGCCCGGCGACCTGCTGTCGATTGAGGTCACCGAGTACGCGCTGATGAGCGACCCCGACACGGCCATCCGAGCGCTGCAGCACCTGCGCGAGGCCGGCGTGAAGGCCTCCATCGACGACTACGGCACCGGCTACTCGTCGATGACATACCTGAAGGTGTTGCCGATCGCCGAGCTGAAAATCGACCGCTCGTTCGTGCAGGACCTGGCCCACGACCAGAGCAG
Organism: Paractinoplanes pyxinae; assembly: GCF_026626335.1. Lineage (GTDB taxonomy): Bacteria > Actinomycetota > Actinomycetes > Mycobacteriales > Micromonosporaceae > Actinoplanes > Actinoplanes pyxinae. Next base: position 186,657 of record NZ_JAPNTZ010000019.1, read on the forward strand.
CCGGGCCCTGGTCGCCTCGACGGTCGAACTGGGCCACCGCCTGGGCCTGACGGTCGTGGCCGAGGGCGTCGAGGACGAGGAGGCCGCGGAAGCACTGCGCGAGATCGGCTGCGACACGGCCCAGGGCTACCACTTCGCCCGGCCGCTGACGGCCGAGGCGCTGACCGCCCGCCTCGAGGAGACCCTGCAGACCGCCTGACCGCCCGGTGCCGTTGCTGAGCGCCTGGGCCTGGGCCTGGCTCGAAGCCCCGCTAAGCGCCTGGCGGCCTGGCTCGAGGAGACTCTGCGACCGCCTGACGGCCCGGCCCGCTCCGCCCGCGGCGCGGCGCGGCGCGGCGCGGCGCGGCGCGGCGCGGCGCGGCGCGGCGCGGCGGGGACATGTTGATGTGTTGACGCGAATGTTGACGTATTGACGTGTTGATTCAACACGTCAATACGTCAACATGACGGCGTCAACTCGTCATGGCCGGCGGCGAGCGCCGTCCGGCCCCGGCGAGTGGATCAGGCGCGCGTCCACTTCTGGTTGGGCTGGCCGGAGCAGTCCCACAGCTGCAGCTGGGCGCCGTTGGCCGTGTTGCGGTCCTTCACGTCGACGCACTTGTTGGCCGAGACGTTCACCAGGTCGCCCGCGGCCGACAGGGTGAACCGCTGGACCGGGTTGCCGTTGCAAGTTACCAGCTGGATCGGGGTGCCGTTGGCGAGCGCGCCGCCGGCCGGGTCCATGCACTTGCCGAGCGCCCGCAGCGTGCCGTCGCCGTTGGCCGCCCACTGCTGGGCGCCGGTGCCGTTGCAGTCGTAGGTCTGCAGCCGGGCCCCGTCGACCGGGTTGGCGCCCGGGATGTCGATGCAGCGGCCGCTCAGGCTCGACTTGAGCGCGTTGCCGCCCCCGCTCGGCGGCGGCGTGGTGGTCGACGTGCTCACGTGCACGTAGTCGATCAGCATCTTGCTCTCGGCGGGCAGCCCGGCCGGGTTGCCCTGACCGAAGTTACCGCCCACGGCCAGGTTCAGGATGATGAAGAACCCGTGGTTGAACACCCAGTTGACGTTGCCCTTGGCCGCGCGCAGCGAGTCCGGGGTGGCCCGGAAGAACTCCCGGCCGTCCACGGTCCAGACGACCAGGTTGGGCGACCAGTCCACGGCGTAGTTGTGGAAGGCCTGGTACCACGGCGTGCTCGAGGTCGTGATGCCGCCGTACGAGTTGCCGCCCGAGTAGCCGGGGCCGTGCAGCGTGCCGAACAGCTGGTTGGGCTCGCGGCCGACGACCTCCATGATGTCGATCTCGCCGTCGGTCGGCCAGTTGCCGCCGCCGAGCATCCAGAACGCGGGCCACAGACCCGAGCCGTTGGGGACCTGGATGCGGGCTTCGATGTGCCCGTACTGCTGGGTGAACTTGCCCGAGGTCTGGATGCGGCCCGAGGTGAACTGGCAGGCGCCGTTCCAGCAGCTGTTGCCGCCGCTGCCCTTGCGGGCCGTGATGACCAGCTGGCCCTGCCCGTTCATGGCCACGTTGCTGGTGCCGTTGGTGTAGTACTGCAGCTCCTGGTTGCCCCAGCCGCTGCCGCCGGTGTCGAAGTTCCACTTCGACGTGTCGACGCCGCTGCCGGCCGGACCGTTGAAGTCCTCGTTCCAGACGACGGCCGCCTCGGCCGTGTCACTGCGGGAGCCGACGGCGAGGCCGGCTCCGAGGGCGACCAGCATGACCGTCGCCGCGATGAAAAACCTGGACTTGCGCATGGGGATGTCCTCCGGGGAGAGGATAGGGGGTAATACGCAACAGTCTTAAAAATTGACAGCGGCGAGTCAAGAGGAAGCCGGTCGTAACGGAAATAGTCGGCCCCTTCAGGCAATGCTCAGAGCGGCCAGGCCCCCCACCGCGACCACCGTGCTGGCGATCAGAAACGCGACGTTGTGCGCATTCCACCAGCGGATGCGGCCTCGCACGTAGGCCGGGCACTCGTCGGGGCGGACGACCTTGAGGGCGACCACGGTCAGCGACGCCAGGACCATGCCGGCCACCCCGAGCACGGCGACCATGGTGGCCAGCTCGGCGTACGTGGTCGGTTCCATGCCGTCATCCCACCGCGCGCGGGCGGCGTGGGGTGTCTCAGCTTGAGACGCCGCGGGTCAGTCCCGGCGGCGCCGCCGCTCGATGTCGGCCTGGATCTCGGGGTCCCAGGCCGAGGCGTCCCAGTCCCGCGGCTGAACCTCGACCGGCGGCAACAGCGGCGCCGTCCGCGGAAACGTCGGCACGGCCGACCGCGGCGGAGCGACCGGCGGCAGCGGCTCCGAAGCGGGTTCGACGAGCCAGCGCTGGAGCTTGCTCCGGCTGATCAGCAGCCCGGCCACCAGCAGCAGACCGGCCACGGCCCGGCCCAGGTGGAACGCCGCCGGGGTCTTGGCCGGTAGCACGTACGACAGAAAAATGACGAGCGTCGGCACGCTGATGGCCCAGTTCTGGACCACCTGCACCACGCCGCCCAGGCCCTCGACGACGCTGCGGGTGACGTTCGCCCAGACCACGAAGGCCACGAACAACGCAAGCGGCACGGCGTACGACAGGGCGGTGACCGGCAACCCCGCCGGCGGCGTGAACACGTCGGCCGCGATCGCCGCCCGCACCAGCGAATGCACGGCGAACAGCACAGCCGCCCCCGCCACCACCCACATGGCAACCAGCCACCGCCGCGGCGGCGGCACCGCGGCCACCGCCCCACCACGGCACGTGTGACCCTGACCCGCGTGATCCAGTGGGGTGCCGCAAACCGCGCAGTTCATGGTCGGGCACGCTATCAGGATCATCGATCGAGCGTGTGCCCCGCGGCCGGGCGACGGGAGGTCGCCCGGCCGGTCAGGGCGGGGTCAGGCCGGGCGGAGCCAGTCGCGGACGGTGTTCAGCAGGTCGTCCACGTCGGGCGGGCCGGACAGCAGGCGGGACTGGGTTCGCACCTCGCCGGTTTCGCTGTCGGCCAGGTCGGTCTCGGACTGGCCGTCCTCCCACAGGACGACCTGGGCCATCCGGTTCGCGTCCTCGACGACCCAGCTCAGGGTGCGCGGGACGTGACCGGCCGGGGACTCCCGCAGGTCCGACGTGGCGTCCCAGGCCGGGTTCTCGGCCCGGCCGCCGGCGATCCACTGCCGGGCGTGCGCGAGCAGGTCGGCGTCCATCAGCACATCTCCAGGTTGCCCGCGTCCGGCAGTTCGAGCGGCAGGCCGCCGCGCTGCACGTTCAGCCGCGAGAAAATCGTAGTGGAGTCGGCCATCTTGTAGTCGCCGGGCCGGCCGCCCTTGATCAGGGAGGACTTGGGCACGTCGAACTCGGCGTAGACGGAGCCCGGCCGGGCCGACCGGTAAGCCTCCTTGTCGGCCGGATAGACGACGTACGACATGCCGCTTCCGTAGCCGGGCTGCACCTTGCCGGTGGCCTGCATCTTGTCGAACTCCTCCTGGGACATCCACCGGCCCACGCGCACGATCTCCTCGTCGTTGTGCACGAGGACGGGCACGGCGCCGGCCAGCACGTAGTACGTGTGGGTGTCGGCGACGGTCAGGTTGTACACCGTCGTGGTCTCGGTGCGCTGGGCCACCGCGGTGACCGCGACCGGCCGGCCGCCGTACGCCTGCACGGCCGTGCCCGTGGCCAGTTCCTTGGCCGGCAGCCACGCGTTGCGGGCGGGCACCCAGAAGGGGTGCTCGTCGGTGGCGGTGATGACCGCGGATGCGGTCGACGGGTCGGCGTCCTCGTCGAGCGAGATGTCGACCAGGTGCTTGACGCCCTGGCCGGTGATCAGCGCGGTGACCGGCTTGACCGCGGTGCGGCCGGTGAGCGGATCGGTCGCCTCGACGCTGGTGACGCCGGGCGTGACGTCCTCGATGTTCGCGGTGGTGTCGTCCTCGGGGTCGTCACCGCTGCGGATCAGCACCTTGGTGCCGGCCACGAAGCTGTTGCGGGGCGCGAGGCCGGGGCACTTGCCCTTCTTGAGCTTGAGCTTCTCGACGAGTTTGAGGACGTCGCGGATCTTGTCGGAGTTCTTCCAGGCCTTGCCCGCGGTGGCGAGGTAGCCCACGAGGGGCACGGCCGCGCCCGCCGAGAGCAGGCCGCCGACCCAGTCGCCACGGCTGAACGACACCGCGGCGTCGATGCCGTCGCAGACCTCGCCCGCCGCCGGCACCAGGCCGCAGGCCATCAGCGTGAGCTGAAGCAGGTCCAGCAGCAGGTCGCCGTTCTCGCCGATGAACTCCTTGACGTCGCCCAGCATCGTGCAGCCGGCCGACGCCGCGGTGGCCGGCGACTTGCACCGTTCCTGGTGCAGCATCTTGTCGGCGAAGTCGGTCAGGACGTCGAGGCACTCCCGCGACGCGGACGACGCCTCCAGCGACAGGCAGCCCCACGTCTTGTGGTCGTCGGCCGCGGTGCCCTGCCCGCCCGGCCCGCTGCCGGGCTCCGTGCTGCGCCGGTCGAGCTCGGCCTGCTTCACGCGGTTGGTGTAGATCTGCGCGGCCTCGGTGGCCGCCTTGGCCGCCGCCTCCGCGTCCTTGCCGGCCGCCTCGGCCGACGCCCGCGCGTCCCGCTTAGCCGCCTGCGCGCTCGCCGCGTCGGCTGCCGCTCGCCGGGAGGCGGCGGTGGCGGTGGCCGCCGAACGGGCCGCCTGGCTGGCGCTCGCGGCCGCGTTGTTGGCCGCGGTCCGGGCCGTCTGGGCCGAACGGGCCGCGTCTTCGGCGGACTTGCGCGCGGCCTCGGCCGAGGCCGCGGCCTGGTTGGCGAACGTGGTCGCGTCACTGGCCGCCTTGTCGGCGCGGGACTTGGCCGCGTCGGCTTCCTTGGTGTGCTGCTGGGCACGCTCGGCCGCCTCGACCGCGCGGCCCGCGTCCTCCAGCGACTTCTGCGCGTACTGGGCGGCCTCGGCGAGCAGCTTCTTCACCGTCGCCACGTGCGCGGCCTGCTCCAGGTCGCGCTGCTGGGCCTCGTACTGGCCGGTGGTCAGGAAGAACGCCAGCTGCGAGGCCGTGCCGGCCAGCGCGACCTTGGCCGCGGCCTTGACCTCGGGGCCTCCACCGTCGAGCACTGCGGTCGCGGTGATCCGGTCGTCGGCGGCCCGGGCCGCGTACTGACCCGTGCGCAGGAATTCGTGCAGCTCGGCCGCCGTGCCGGCCAGGGCCCGATTGGCGGCCGCCTTGAGGTTGGCGCCCGCGCTCGGCAGCATCGCGTACGCGGTCTGGCGGTCCTTGGCCACCTTGCCGGGGTAGTTCCGCGTACGCAGGAACTGCTCGACCACCGCGTCGTCGCCACCGAGTGCCGCCTGGGCGGCGGTCTTCTCGGCGCCGTCGGGCAACGTGTCCACCAGGCGCCACACCCGCGCCCGGTCGTCCTGACCGGCCGCGTCCCGGCGGCCCGTGGCCAGCCACTCCCGCAGGTCGGCGTCGGTTCCGCCCAGCGCGTCCTGCGCCGCCTGCTTGGTCCAGTCGCCACCGGTGTAGGTCAGGGCGAGCGCGACCCGCCGGCCCCGGTCCAGCACCACGGCCGGGTCGGCGCCGGTCGCGGTCGCCTCGGTCAGCAACGCCTTCGTCGCGGCGTCGATGCGGTCCTGCTCGGCGGTGTCCCACAGCAGCGACCGGTTCCAGGCGGCGAGCTCGCCACCGGCCGCGGCGGTCTCCCGCTCGGCCTCGACCGCCGCCTGGGCGTCGGCGACGCCCTGCTCGGTCCACTCGGCCAGTCGCGTCGCGTCGTCCTGACGGGCCAGGGCCTCCAGCTTGGTGGCCTCGGTGGCCGCGGCGACCGCCGTCTGGGCGGCCGCGTCGGCCGCCTTGGCGTGCTTGACCGCCTCGATCGCCGAGTACTCGGCCCGGTCGGCGGCGTCGGCGGCGGCGTTGGCCTGCGTCACCGCCGTGCTGGCATGGTTCGCGGCGGACTCGGCCAGCGCGAACGCCTCGTTCGAGGCCTGCTGCGCCTGCCGGGCCAGCGACTCGGCCCGATCCGCGGCCCGGTCGGCGGTCCGGGCCGCCGAACGCGCCTGCGCGGCCGCGTTGCGGGCCCGCTGCGCCTGCTGTGCGGACACACCCGACTGGGCCGACGCCTCGTCGGCGGCGGACGCGGCCGCGTCCGCGTTGGCTCCGGCCCTGCCGGCGGCGACCGCCGACGCCAGGGCCTGCGCCTGCGCCCGGTCCCGCTGCGCCTTGACCTGCTCCAGCTCCTTGGCCAGGGCGGCCGCGTCGCGGGCAGCCTCGGCCGCCTCGCGGGCCAGCCGGGCGTCGCCCGCGTTCAGCCGCGCCGCCGTCGCCGCCCGCTGCGCCCGCGACGCCGCCTGAGCGGTCAGCGAGGCGGCCGCCGTGGCCTTGCGCGCCGCGTCGGCCGCGGTCCGGGCGGCCCGCATGGCCGCGTTCGACGCCTCGACCGCTTCCCGGGCCGCCGCGGCAGCGCCGTCGGCGGCGTCCGCGGCCCGGCCGGCTGCGGCCGACGCCTTCTTCGCGTCCCCGCCGGCCGCCTTGGCCTCCGCGACAGCCGCCTGCGCGGCCGCCTTGGCCTCGGCGGCCGCGTTGCCGGCCTGGGTCGACGATTCCTCGGCGGCCAGCGCCTCGCGCGCGGTGGCCGCACCGGCCTGCTTGGCCTGTTCGGTCAGGCTCCGGATGGAGGCCAGCTCGGCGTCGCGGGCCCGGGCCACGTACTGGCCCCACCGCAGGAACTCGGCCAGCTCCTCCGGGGTGCCCGACAACGCCTTCTGCGCGGCCTCGTTGAGCTTCGCGCCGCTGTTGTTGGCCGCGCCCGTCAGCATGCGGGTCGCCGCCAGACGGTCGTCCGCGTGCTCGGCCGCGCGGCGGCCCGACGTCAGGAAGTCGTTGAGGTCGGCGGGCGAGCCGTTGACCGCCCGCTGGGCGGCCGCCTGCACCGTCGGGCCACCGGCGTCGAGGATCCGGAACGCCCGCACCCGCTCGTCCGCGGCCCACGCGGCCTTCCAGCCGCCGTCGACGAACGCCCGCAGCTCGGCCGGCGACTTGTCCAGAGCGGACAGTGCGGCTGCGGTCAGGGCGGGACCGTCGGTGCCGGCCAGGGCCTGCGCGGCCAGCCGCTCGTCGGCCGCGCGGGCCTGCACGAAGCCGGCCTCGCTGTAAGTCCGCAGGTCCTGCTCCGAACCGACCAGTGCCGCCTCGGCCGCCCGCTTGACCGACGGCCCGCCGCCCAGCACGTCGGACGCCGCGGCCTCGCGCAGCTCGTCGATGGTGAATTGCGGCGCCTCGGCGAAGGCGGGCTGCACTCCCGCGCCGGCGAGTTGCGCGCCCAGGGCGAGCACCAGGCCCGCGCCGACGGCGCGCATCGCCCGCATCGCTCTCGGGCCCGGCCTTCGGGCGTACGTCGGAAAGACTGCCATGGAAAACCCCCGTTGTGACACGACAGCACGAAGGGACGCCTGCCGTGGCGGCAGGCGTCGACGCGTAATGGGAAAGGGCTGGACCGGGCGGGCGGTCAGCTCATGCGGATCTCGACCAGGACGGCCTTGGGGAAGTCGTTGCCCGCGCCGGGGTCGATCGCGACGGGCTCGTTGGGCTCGACCTCGAACTCTTTGGTCTCGGCGTTGGGGTCGCCGGAGACTTTGGCCTTGACGATCAGGTCTTCGGTGCCGCCGCGCACGCCGAAGGTGCCGGGGACCTCGAGGGTGAGGAAGCCCTTGGTGCCGATGCTCTTGAAGCAGTAGTAGTAGCCGAACGGCGGCAGGCCGGCGGTGGACTTCTCGACCTGGATCAGCCCGACCGGGCATTGCCCGTCGTCGAGGGTGCGCTTGGAGTCGAACAGGATGTGCCCGTCGCCCTTGAACAGTTTCAGGTCGTGCTCGGCCAGGATGGCTGCGGCGCCCGGGTGGGTGTAGTCCTCGACCAGCGACGGCGGTGTGTCATCGGCCTGCGCGGCGGTGACGCCCGAGACGGCCACGCCGATACCGCCGGCGACCGCGAGGACAGCAAGAGCCGAGAGTGCCTTGGCACCCTTCATGGTGGTTCCCCCGTTGAAGATGTGTGGCTGCCGGTCGGTGACAGGGTCAGCGGCTGGACCATATCGGCGGTCGCCGATGTTCCGCAAGCCCGCCCCGCCCTTGACGTCGATGAACGCCGATGTTTGACTTTGGGCGTTCATGCTCGTTCGGGTGACAGGGGCGTGCGATGATGCTGGGTCAGTGGGCGGTCGGGGCCGCGGCGATGCTGGCGCTACTGGCACCCCCCGTCTATCCCCCGATCGGAACGACGACTCAGGTGCTCGATCACCGAGCGCTACTGGGCAACACGCCCGAGCCGGAGTGGTACGAGGCCAACATTCCGTTCGTCGACCTGCCCGACGACGAGATCGAGAAGACGTACTACTACCGGTGGCGCACCTTCAAGGAAGCGCTCAAGTACACCGGGCCCAAGGACGGCTGGATCGTCTCGGAGTTCCTGGGGCCGGTCGGCTACTCGGCGCCGTTCGGGGGGATCAACGCGGCCGCCGGGCACCACCTCTACGAGGGGCGCTGGCTGCGGGATCGGCGTTACCTCGACGACTATCTGGACTACTGGCTCACCGGTTCAGGCTCGGAGGCCAAGCCGGCCACCGAGGACCTGAACAAGAACACCACCGACTGGGCCCACCAGTACTCGTTCTGGGCGGTGGACGCGGCGGTGGCGCGGGCCGAGGTCAGCGGGGACTGGCGGTTCCTCACCGAGCGGATGCCGGCGCTCGAGCGGCAGTACGAGGGGTGGAAGCGCACCAACTTCGACGCGGCCCGCGGTGTCTACTGGCAGACGCCGGTGTGGGACGCCATGGAGTTCACCGCCAGTTCGTACCAGAGCAGCGACCCCTACCACGGCGGCGACGGGTACCGGCCGACGCTGAACGCTTACCAGTACGGCGACGCCCGCGCCCTGGCCCTGCTGAAGCGCAAGGCGGGCGACCCGGCGGCGGCGCGGCGCCTGGAAGCCGAGGCGGCGCAACTGAAAGCGGCCACCGAACGCGTGCTGTGGGACGGCTCCTTCTACAAGCACGTCATGAAGGATCAGAGCACCCGCATCGCCGATCGGGAGCTGATGGGGTACGTGCCGTGGTACTTCCACATGCCCTCGGCCTCCTCGGCGAAAGCGTGGGAGCAGCTGACCGATCCGCAGGGCTTCGCGGCCGCGTACGGGCCGACCACCACCGAGCGCCGCAGCCGGTGGTTCATGCACGAGGCGCTGAACGGCTGCTGCCGGTGGGACGGGCCGAGCTGGCCGTTCGCCACCAGCCAGACGCTGACGGCACTGGCGAACCAGTTGCTCGACTATCCCGCGCAGTCTTTTGTGGACACCGACGACTACGTTCAACTGCTTCGTTCGTACGCGTTGACCCAGCGCAAGAACGGCCAGCCGTACGTGGCCGAGGCGCACCATCCGGACGAGGACCGCTGGATCTACGACGGGCGCGGGCACAGCGAGGACTACAACCACTCGACGTTCACCGACCTGGTGCTGTCCGGGCTGCTCGGCATCCGGCCCCAGTCCGACGACACGGTGCGCATCGCGCCTCTCGCGCCGGCGAGCTGGACGCACTTCGCGGTCGAGAACGTGCCGTACCACGGGCACAACCTGACGGTGGTGTGGGACAAGGACGGCAGCGTCTACGGTCGCGGTTCGGGCATGCGCGTCTGGATCGACGGGGTGCAGAAGCTTTCCCGTACGACCCTGGGCGACATCCGGTTGCCGGTGCCGCCCGCGGCGCCCCCGGCCGGGCAGCCCGAGCTGGTGGACGACGCGGCCAACGTACGGGAAACAGGTTTTCCGGCCGCCAGTGCCTCCTACACCTGGTCGGGCGACACCGCGGCCAACGCCATCGACGGGCAGGACTTCCACCTCGACGTGCCGACGACGCGCTGGACGTCGTACGGGACGCCGAACACGAGCGACTGGCTGGCGGTCGATCTGGGTGCGCCGACAGTGGTTTCCGACGTGCGCGTCGACTTCTATGACGACGGCGGCGGTGTGCGCACTCCCCCGTCGTACACGCTGCAATTCCAGACACCTGGCGGCGCCTGGCAGGACGTTCCGGGCCAGCACCGTACGCCCGAAGCGCCGGCCGGTCGGGCCATCAACCGGATCGTGGTGGATCCGCCGCTGACCACCGACCGGCTGCGCGTCGTGGCGCCGGGATCGTTCGGCATCACGGCGCTGCAGGTGTGGCGGCAGCCGGATCCGCGGCTGAAGGCTTCGTTTTCGGTGCCCTCACTGGCGATCGACGCCGGCCGGACCGTGACCGTGCAGACCCGGGTGACCGCCGCCCAGCGCACCACCGGCGTGCAGGCGTCGCTGCAGGTGCCGCGCGGCTGGACCGCGACCGCTCGCAACGCCGCGCAGGCCTCGGTGCTGAACGCCGGCGCCACCCTGACGACAACGTGGGATGTCACCGTTCCCGCATCGGCCGATCCGGTGGCCGGCCTGCCGATCCGGCTGCTGGCCCAGGCGGGCGCGGGGGTGAGCGGCGCCCTGCTGCCGACGCGTTACCAGTTCGACCCGGCCGACTATCCCGTGACGGTGTGGGACGACGACTTCTCCACCGACCGGCTCGCCCAGTACCGCGTCGACCATCCGGCGGCCGAACCGTCGCCACAACTGACCGTCGCCGGCGGCACGCTGACGGCCGCGGCCGGCGCGCGCTCGTTCGCCGTACTGGCCGCGCCCGTCACCACCGGATCGGCGGTCATCGTCGAACCCGCGAAGTTCGCCGGCTCCTCCCCCGAGGACAGCTTATTCGTCGGCTATTCGGCGGGCGACAGCACGAACGCGCTGGCCTGGTACAACAACCACTTCGGCACGTCCGGGGCCGACGTACGGGTCAACGGCGCCGCCCAGCCCGACGGCGGCTGCTGCGCCAACGTCAAGTGGCAGGCCGGCGACCGCTTCGCCGTCGTGGCCCGCTCGGGCACGTTGACGACGTGGCACGAACACGCCGGCGCCTGGACGCTGATCCATACCGCGCCGCTGGCCGCGACGACCGGCTCCCCTGCCTTCGGCCTGCGCCTCGATGCGGGCACGCTGGCGATCAGCCGGTTCACCGTGCTCAGCCGTCCTTCCGCGGTCAACTGAGCGGGAACACCGACTGCGCCCAGGCCGGCCGCGACGACGGCTGGATCGAGGCCACCCACTTGACCCACCAGAAGCCCCGTCGGCCGGGGGCGGCGATGCGGGCCGGGTAGCCATGCCCGTACGTCAGGGGGCTGCCGTTGATCGCGGTCACCAGCCAGACGTCGTCCAGGGTGCCGGCGCCGAACCAGCGGGCGTAACCGGTGGTGGACCGCACCTCGAGGCTGCGCCAGCCGCCCGCGCGGACACCGGCCGCCTCGAGCAGGGCGCTCAGGCGCACACCATCCCAGGTCTGCTCGCTGTACCAGCCGCTGGTGCAGTCGAGGACGGCGTCGAACCGCTCGTGCGGCAACGCCAGAAGTGCGGCCAGGTCGAAGGTGGCGTCCCCCACGCGTACGGACCAATCGGTTTGCCTTATCCGCTGGATGCCGTCGTCGAACCAGGATGTGACCAGTAGCTTCTCTTGCGGGACGGATCCACTGAAGCGGCGCTCGGTCGCACCCCAGGTGTCCCACGCCGCGGTGGTGACGGCCGCGCCCGCCCCCAGCACCCCGAGCCGCAGCAACGCCCGCCGATCAACATCGGTCCGCCGCGGCCGCACGTAATGCCCCACGAAGTGCAGAGCCACCGCCAGCAGCGCCCCGATCGCCGCCCCCACATGAATCTGCATGAGCGTCAACGGCCCGACCCGCTCGACCCGCCCCGTCGAATGCAGCAGCCCGCTGCCGATGGTCACCAGCACAAACACGAGCAGCGCGAGCGACAACGCCTTCTTCCCGCTCCCGCGCCGCTTGTTCCCCAGCCCCCGCCGAATGACGACGTATTTCCACGGCGCCACCAGCAGAATGGCCAGCGCCGCCCCGGCATGCAGCTGAATCAGGTCAAGCGGCCAGTTCACGCCGATGGTGTTGGCCGCCGTCCCGGTCAGCACTCCAACCGCCACGAGCAGCCCGAGCACGAGGTCGACGCGCCGCCCACCTTGCCGAGCCCGGAAACTCACCCGCATGCCCGAACGCTAGCCGCCTGCGCTCACCGCAACCAGACGACACCGTCCGGACCGGGCAGGCCACCCGCCACCAGCAGCTCGTCGAGCGCCTTGGCGATGCGTTGGAGTCCGGACCCGGTTCGCGGAAATCGCCGCGCGGACACGAAGACGATTCCGTGGTGTCCGAAGCCCTGCTGAGCCAGGCGAGCGAAGTCGCTGATGTTCTCGATGACCACGCACCGGCTGTTCCGGCCTGCCCAGGCCAAAACATCCTCGTCAGTCTTGGCAGCAAGACCGACGTCGACCTCCAATACGGCGACTGCGTCGTGGCCGGCGGCTCGCAGCTGTTGTGCGAGCGCCGGCGGATACATCTCGTCGAGCAGGAGGCCCGTCAAGGCTTCCGCTTCTCGAGAAGCTTCTGCTGGGCTTCCCACAACTGCTCCTCCCGGTCCGCAACCTCGTTGTTGAGGACTATCCGTTCATCAATCTCGCCGGGATAAGCCGCGTAGTAACGCAACGCGATGCCGACTTGTGCCGGTGACAGGCCCGTCACCTCGCTGAGCTGACGGAGAAGGGAGGCGGAGTCGATCTCAGGGTCTTCATCACGGATGGCATTCAACGCCGCGACGACTTCCCATACATCGGGGCCGCCCGAGAGCGCCGCCCTCCGGCCAGTCGGGCCGGGACGGAAGATGATGCCAGGATGCTCGTGCGCCCTCAGTGCCTCGTCGATGAACATGTTGGCGACCGACGAAGAGGATGAGCCCGGATGTTCCCTCACATAGCGATCCAACCGGGACAAAACCTCCGCATCGAATCGCACCGAGCGCGGAGCCGTCATGGCTACATCGTGGTCGTTTGCCGTCGCCCTGTCGCGGTCTTAACCGGCCAGACGAATCGCCGACCACGAGACCGGCGGGAGGGTCAGGCGGAGCGTGTTGTCGGTGAGGGTGGGCTCGGCTGGGCGGGGGACAACCCGGTCCGGATTTTCCTGGGTGTTGGTGGCTTTTAGGTCGCTGTCGGTGAGGAGCCAGGACTCGGCGACTTGCGTCGAGGCGGGGAGCGGGATTGTCAGGTCGACTGGGTCGGTTTGGTGGCGGTTGACGGCGAAGACGGTGAGGTCGCCGGTGGCCGGGTCGTGGGTGGCCACGGCGTCGAGCACTGGGACGGCGCCGAAGCGGGGGGTCTCGTACGCGGGGGACGTGATTTTGACGTCGAGCACGTTGCCCTGGGCCAGGCGGGACGTGAGGGCGAAAGGGTGGAATGTGGTCTGGCGCCAGGCCGTGCCTGTGGGTTCGGCTCGGATGGGGGCTATGACATTGACCAACTGGGCCTGGCAGGCGGCGGTCACGCGGTCGCTGTGGCGCAGCAGGGAGATCAGCAGGCTGCCGACCACCACGGCGTCGGCGACGTTGTAGGAATCCTCGATGACGCGCGGGGCCACCTGCCAGTCGACGGGGGTGGGGCGGGACTGGAACTTCGAGAGGTACCAGACGTTCCATTCGTCGAACGAGATGCTGATGCGTTTCTTCGATTTGCGGCGGGCTCCGACGCTGTCCGCGGTGGCCGTCACGCTGTCAATGAAATGGTCCATGTCGACGGCCGAGGCCAGGAAACTGGCCAGGTCGCCGTCGATCGGCTCGTAGTAGGCGTGGGCGGAAATGGCGTCGACCTCGTCGTAGGCCAGCTCGAGAACCGTCGCCTCCCAGGCGCCGAACGTGGGCATCGACGAATGCGAGCTGCCGCAGGCGATGAGTTCGAGCGACGGGTCGGCCGAGCGCAGCGCCCGGGCGGTTTCGGCGGCCAGCCGGCCGTACTCGTGGGCGGTTTTGTGGCCGGTCTGCCACGGGCCGTCCATCTCGTTGCCGAGGCAGAAAGACCTTATTCCGTACGGCTTGTCGGCCCCGTGTGAACGCCGGAGCTCCGACAGATGGGTGCCGCTTTCGAACGTCAGGTACTCGTGGACGTCCAACGCCTCCTGAACGCCTCGGGTGCCCAGATTCAGCGCGTACATGACGTCCAGATTCGCCTTGGTCGCCCACCGCATGAACTCGTCGATGCCGACCTCGTTGGTCTCCAGGCTGTGCCAGGCCAGATCCCGCCGCACCGGCCGCTGATAGGCCGGCCCGATCCCGTCCTCCCACCGGTACCCGGACACGAAATTGCCGCCCGGATACCGCACGAGTGAGACACCCATTTCCCGTACGAGATCAAGCACGTCCCGCCGGAAGCCGTCCGCATCGGCGGCCGGGTGCGACGGCTCGTAGATGCCGCCGTACACACCTCGCCCCATGTGTTCGACGAAAGAGCCGAAGGTGCGCCGCGACACGGGAGCGACCACCCGTTCCGTGTCGAGGCCGAGCCGGGCGGACAACGTCATTTGAGACTCCCAACGGCCAGCCCGCCCTGCCAGTACTTCTGCAGCGTCAGGAAGGCGACGACGAGCGGGACGATCGAGACGAGCGAGCCCACGATGATGAGGTTCCACAGCGATTGGCCGCCGGCGTTGTTGGAGCTGGCCAATTGCGTCCACAATCCGATGCCGACGGGCAGCGGGAACAGTTTCGAGCTCGACAGCATGGTCAGCGGCAGGAAGAAGTTGTTCCACGTCGACACGACCGACAACAGCAGCACGGTGATCACCCCGGGCCGCATGAGGGGCAGGGCCACGCGTACGAAGGTCCGCAGCTCACCGGCCCCGTCGATGCGCGCCGCGTCGAGCAGTTCGTCGGGCACCGAGGCGGCCGCGTAGACCCGCATCAGATAGACCGCGAACGGGCTCAGCAGCGACGGCAGGATCACCGCCCAAATGGTGTCGGTCAGCCCCACATTCGACATCAGGACGAACGTCGGGATCACCAGCGCCGTCAACGGCACCATCACCGAGCCCAGCACGAGCGCGAAGACCGCGTTCCGTCCGCGGAAGGTGAACTTGGCGAACCCGTACCCGGCCAGCACCGAGATGACCGTGCACCCGACCCCGCCCGCGAACGCGTACAACACCGAATTGCCGAGCCAGCGCACGAACTCGCCGTTGTTGAAAGTGAACAGGTCGCCCAGATTTTCGAACAGGTGGAAGCCGTTGAACCACAACGCCCCCGAGCCCGAGAACAGCCCTTCGGCATTCTTCGTGCTGGCCACCAGCAGCCACCACACCGGCACCAGGAAATAGCAGCACAGCGCGAGGAGCAACAGTTTCGCCCCGACGTGTCGAGGTCTCATGTGAAGATGCTCCCCCGCTTGCGGGTGGCGACCATGAAGATGGCGACGGCCAGGAACACCACGAAGCCGAGCGAGAACGAGATGGCCGACGCGTAATTGAACTGGGCGTAGCGGAAGGCCAGGTTGAACGCGTAGATGTTGGGCGTGAAGTCCGGCGTGACCGAGCCGTTGGCGATCGGCCCGAGGATCTGCGGCTCGGTGAAGAACTGCAGCGTGCCGATCAGCGAAAAGATGAGGATCAGCACGAGCGCCGACGACACCATCGGCACCTTGATGCGGAAGGCGATCTGCCGGCCGCTCGCGCCGTCGATCCGGGCCGCCTCGTAGATGGACGAGTCGATGCTGCGCAACGCGGCATAGATGATGATCATGTAGTAGCCCGACCATTGCCAGGTCACCACATTGAGCAGCCCGTAGAAGATGTTGCCCTGGCTGAGCAGGAACGGCGCCCGTACGTCGAAAGCGGTCGCGATCTGCTCGACCGGCCCGAAACTCGCGCTGTACAGAAAGCCCCACATCAGCGCACCCAGAACGACCGGAACGGCGTACGGAAGGAAAATGACCAGCCGCGAGAAACGGGCCAGCCGCCCGGTCACCTCGTCGAGCACCAGCGCCGCCACCAGCGCCACCACGATCTGCAGCGGAATGACGACGAGGCTGAACTTCAGGACGAACCACAGGCCTTTACGGAACGACGGGTCGCCGAAAGCGCGGGTGTAGTTGTCGAACCCGGCGAACGTGGTTCCGGTCGCCAGGCCCTTCGTCCACAGGCTCAGGTAGCCGGCGTAGATCAGCGGCGCGAGCAGGAACGCCGCGAACACGATCAGGAACGGCAGGATGAAGAGCCAACCAGTTGGTCGGGTGGCGCGGCGGCGGCGCGTCCGCACCGTCGTCGCGGACGGCGCTTCCCGGAGTGTGTCGATCATGATCACCGCACCGTGAAGCCCTGGCTCCGGGCGTACTCGGTAATTTGCTTCTGCAGGTCGACGGCCGCCTGCTCCCCGGTCGTCTTGCCCGCGTTGATCTTCACGATCTGCGCCTGCAACTGGGCGTAGTAGTAAACAGTGAACGGGCTGTAGACCGCGCCCTTGTACGCGTTCTCGGCCGGGATGTAGACGTCTTTGTTCGCCGTCTGCCCGCCGAAGAAGTCGACCTTCGCGTTGACGAACTCGTCCGACTTCAGCACGCCCTGGTTCAGCGGGAAGATCGTCTGCGTCTTCCAGCCGTCCTCGAGCGACGCCTCGTCGGCGTAGATGCCCATCGCCACCTTGGCCGCCAGCGCCTTGTCGGCCGCCTGGCTGGTCACCGCGAACGCCGAACCACCCCAGTTCACCGACACCGGGCTGGCCGGATCCCACTGCGGCAGCGGCGCCACGGCGAACTTGCCCTTGTCCTTGCCGGCGCCCACACCCGACCCGGTCAGATAGCCCGGGGCCCAGGCGGCCGACACGTACGTCGCGTACTTGCCGCCCACCATGCCCGCGATGTAGTCGGTGGTGAACTGGTCCTCCTTGCCGACCAGGCCCTTCTTCACCAGCTCGCCCCAGTACGTAAGCACGTCCTTGGTGGCCTGGTCGTCGAGCTTGACGGTGATGTTCTGCTTGTCCGCCAGGTCGTAGACGAACGGCACCGCGCCCTTCTGGATCATCAGGGCCGTGGTCACGGCGGGCACGTTGCTGCCGAAGTCGCCGAACACGGGACCGCCAGCCGCCTTCACCTTGGCCGCCTGCTGGGCGTACTCGTCCCAGGTCTTCGGAGGCGACGTGATCCCGTACTTCTTGAAGACGTCGGTGCGATAGATCAACGCCATCGGGCCGCCGTCGACCGGGATCGCGTAGACCGCCTCACCCTGCGAGACGTCCTTCCAGGCACCCTCGCTGAAGTTCTTCTTCACGTCGTTGGCGCCGAACGGGGCCAGGTCGACCAGCGCGTCCTGAATCTCGAACCCGACCAGTTGGTCGGCCTCGAGCATGATGACGTCGGGCGCGCCCTTCTTGGCCGAGATGGCGGTCTGGAACTTCTCGTACTCGGGCTGGCCCTGACCGGCGTTCGTCCAGCACACCTGGACGTCGGTGTGCTGATTGTTGAAGTTGTCGACGACCTTGGCCATGTTCGGGTACCACGCCCACACCAGCACGCGGGGCGCGTCCTCTTTGACGATCTTGTTCGTGCAGTTGGTGGGCTTGGCGGCAGTTCCACCACTGCCGCCGCCGTCGTCATCGCTCCCGCAGGCGGACAACCCGAGGGCGAGGGTGAAGGTGGCAAGAAGGGCGACGGGGATTCTGCGCATGAGTTTCCTGGCCTCCTGAAGCGCGCCTCTCTACGCAGCGTCACCTTCCTAGGGATGACGCCGGCCGCGGGCACGCTATGGGTGGATGCCGAGGAGGGTGAGGGGAGAGCACCGCTCGCCGGGTGACAAGGGGGTTAAAGTCTGATTGCAGCGCTGCAAAAGACTATGCGCCCACCGGCCCGGCCGTGGCAAGAGGACATTCATGATCGGGAGTGATCGATGCGGGAAACTACGCTGCGCGACGTCGCCGAGCTGGCCGGCGTCTCGCCGCGCACCGTCTCCAACGTGGTCAACGGCTACGCCCGGGTCACCGACACCACCCGCGAGAAGGTCGAGCGGGCCATCGCCCAGCTCGGCTACCGCCCCAACGTGCTGGCCCGCAACCTGGCCACCGGCCGCTCCGGACAGATCGTCGTCGTGGTGCCCTATCTGGACACGCCCTACTTCTCGGAGCTGCTGCAGGCGATCATCCCGGCCGCCCGTGAGGCCGGCTACAACGTGCTGGTCGACCAGACCGACGGCGACCCGGCGCACGAGGCGTCACTGATCTCGCAGGGGGCAAGGCGGCTCCTGTTCGACGGCATGATCTTCAGTCCGCTCGGTCTCTCCCAACAAGACCTTTCCGTACGAGACCAAGCCCTCCCGCTGGTCGTGCTGGGCGAACGCACCTCGGACGGCACGTTCGACCACGTCGGCATCGACGACATTGCAGCCTCCTCCGCCGCCGTGTCGCACCTGATCGAAATCGGCCGTACGCGCATCGCCGCCATCGGCGATCAGCCGTACCCCACCGGCGAGGCGGCCCAGCTGCGCACCCGCGGCTTCCGGGCCGCCCACGCCGCCGCCGGCCGCCCGGTCGACGAGTCGCTGATCATCGGCACGGCCCGCTTCAACCGCGTCGACGGGGCGACCGCGATGGCCGCGCTGCTGGACCGGGCCGACCCGCCCGACGCCGTCTTCTGCTACAGCGACCTGGTCGCCTCGGGTGCCATCCACACGCTGCTGCAACGCGGCCTGCGGGTGCCCGAGGACGTGGCGATCATCGGCTACGACGACATCGAGGACGGGCGGTACGGGCGGCCGACCATCAGCACGATCTCGCCTGACAAGAAGGCCATCGCCCGGACCGCCGTTGACCGGCTCATGCTGCGCATCGGCAGCCCCGAGCCGGTGCCCGGCGTGGAACTGCGGGCCGCGCACCGGCTCATCCCCCGCGAAAGCACTCTCGGCCGGTCGTAGCCGCCGTCGCGTTGGTGTCGCCGTCCGGCACCATCGCTAAAGCATCCTAGGAACCTAGGTTCACATGTCTTGGGCGGAGCGGCACGGCCGACTCGGCTTGGCTCTGCACGTGCTGCCACGTCCTGGTTCGGCACGCGTCGGTTCGGCATGCGTCGGTTCGGCACGCATTGGCTTGGCTTGGCCTCACGGTTCTTTGTGCCTGGCCGCGCCGATCAGGAGGGGCCACATCGCGCTGTGGTCGCCGTAGACGCGGGCCGCAGTATCGATTTCGGACAGCCAGGCGTCTCGCTTCTCCTCGGTGGTCAGGCCCTGCGCGATGGCCAGCGGCGCGATGCTGCGGAAGGTGGCGGCCAGCATCCCGGCCGAGTCGGCGGTCGTCCCGAGGCGGCCGGTCACGTCGGTGGCGTCGGGTGCGCCGATCCCCGCCTCGGCGAACAGCGCCGGCAGCCGCATCCCCAGCCCCACGTCGCGGCCCGCCGCCGCGTACGCGCCCAGGAACACGCGCCGCCACTCGTCCAGCACCGACGACGGCGGGTAGCTGTCGACCACCCGCATGTCGTAGTCCTGCACCACCAGCACGCCGCCCGGCGCCACCCACCGCCACATGCGGCGCAGCACCGCGGCCGGGTCGCTCACGTGCAGCAGGATCAGCCGCCCGTACACGAGCTCGAACCCGCCGGCCGGCACCGCGTCGTCGTCCTTCTCGACGTCGGCCTGCACGAACGTGCCGGGGACGAGCGCGCCCAGCGTCGCGTCGACGTCGATCCCGGTGACCACTCCCCCGCGCGCTGCCATCAGCTCCATGGCCGCGCCGGTGCCGCAGCCCACGTCGAGGCACCGGTCGCCCGGCGACAGCCCGGCCCGATCCAGCAGGTGCGCCGTGGCCGGCGCCCAGACCTCGGCCTGACGGCGCAACCGCTCGTACTCCTCGGCGGTCCGCCCCATCACGTAGTTGCTCATGACTTCCCCTCAGGTGTCTCGGTGTGCCCGCGCCCCCGCGCGAGCCTCAGATGCCGGAATGCGCCCGCGCAGCCCCGCGGGAGCCTCAGGTGTCGGAATGCGCACGCGCGGCCCTGCGCGAGCGTCGGGTTTCGGGATGCGCCCGCGCAGCTCCGCGGGGGCATCAGGTGTCGGGCATGTGCCCTCAGGCTGGCCCCTGGGGTCCGGCGGGAGCATCGTGGAGGCGTTACCGAGATTTGGACGCCGCGACGATGACCGAGCTGTGCGGACGGGATGCGGAACTGGCCGAGCTGGCCGGTCGGATCGCTGTGGGCGCCGTCGCCTCGGGGCGACTGGTGATGATCGAGGGGGACGCCGGGATCGGGAAGACCGCGCTGGCCGAGGCTGCTCTCGCCGGGGCGGCCAACGCCGGCTTAACTGTGCTGCGGGCCCGCGGCAATCCGCTCGATCAGCAGTTTCCGTTCGCCGTGGCGCGGCAGGCGTTCGCGCCCTTGCAGTCGGCTCCGGGCTGGCGCCGGCTCTGCCGGGGGCCGGCCGGGCTGGCGGCCCGCGTGCTGACCACTGGTGACCCACCGCCGGCTAGCAACCCCGATGCCATGTACGCGGCCACGCACGGCCTGTTCTGCCTGACCACCGCCGTGGCTGCGCGCACCCCAGCCGTGCTGTTCGTCGACGACGCGCACTGGGCCGATCTGCCGTCGCAGCGCTGGCTGGCCGGGGTGGCCCGCCGGATCGACGGGCTGCCGCTGGCTCTGGTGCTCACCATGCGTACTGGGGAAAGGGTTCTCGGCGACCTGCTGGCCGGGGACGTCGTGACGCTCGGGCCGCTGGACGAGGCGGCGGCGGCCGACCTGATCCACGAGCGACTGCCGCACGCGACACCGGAGTTCACCGCCGCCTGCCACCGGGCCAGCGGCGGTAACCCGTTCCTGCTGTGCCACACGGACGGCTTGTGCCACACGGACGGCTTGTGCCACACGGACGGCGCTCGGGAGGTGGCGCGCTGGCTGGCGTTGCGGCTGGATCGGATGCCGGACGGCTGCGCCGCGTTCGCCACCGCCCTGGCCGTTCTGGGCTCGGCGGCCCGGCTGCGGGATGCCGCCGACCTCGCCTGCCTGGGGCTGGAACGGGCCGTCGCCTGCGCCGACGCTCTGCGCATCGCGGGGCTGGTGGCGCCGGACGAGTGGGAGCCGGCCAACCCGATGATCGCCACGGCCCTGCTGCACAACCTGGGCGGCGCCGAGCGGGCCGTCTGGCACGCCCGCGCGGCCGATCTGCTGGCCGCGCGCGGGGAGGACCCGGAACGTACGGCGGTGCACCTGCTGCGGGCCGAACCGGCCGGGCGGCCCGAGGTGGTGCGGGCGTTGCGCTCGGCGGCGGCCCGGGCCACCGGTCGCGGCGCGCCCGAGATCGCCGCCACCTATCTGAGCCGCGCGCTCGACGAGGACCCGCATCCCGACCCGGCGATCCGCCTCGAGCTGGCGCTGGCCCTGGCCGCCGTCCGCCGGGAGGGCGCCACCGCCCTCGCGCACGAGGCCGTCGCCCGCATCACCGACCCCGCGGCTCGGGCCGAGGCCGCTCTGCGCTGCGGCCGGGCCCTGGCCATCGCCGCCCACGGCGCGGCCGCCATCGCCGTGCTCCGCCTGGCGCCCGAGGACACGCCGCCGGTCACCCGGGCCCGGGTCGAGGCCGAGATCGCCGCCGCGGCCGGCCTGGACAGCCGCACCATGCCGCTGACCCACGAGTACGCCGCCCGGCAGCGCACGCAACCGTCCCCGTTGCCGTTGTGGCGAGTGATCGACGCCATCAACAACACGTTCGACGCCCAGCCGGCCGCGCGAAATCTGGACGGGTTGCGGCCCCTGCTCGAAGACGGCACCCTGGCCGCCGAGACCCGATTCCCTGCTGCCCACGCTGGCCGGCCTGACGCTGATCCTGAACGGCGAACTGGATACGGCTCGGGCCATGAGCGAGGCCGTGGCCCGCGACGCCGGGCCGCGTGGCTGGTTGAGCACGGTGGCGCACGGCCGGTTCCTGCGCTCGCTGGCCGTGCTGCCCGCCGGTCTCGTGTCCGAGGCGGTAGCCGACGGCCGGGCCGCCGTCGACTTCAAGTTGAGCTGCGACACCCCGCCCGGCGGCCTGCTGTTCGCGCTGTGCCCGCTGCTCGACGCGCTGCTCGAGGCGAACCGGCCGGACGACGCGGAAGCGTTGCTGCGCAACGATTTCCCGGGCGAGCCACCGCCGTACGCGCTCAGCAGCCCGATGTTCCTGCAGAGCCGGGCCCGGCTGCGCCAGGTTCAGGGCCGCACGAGCGATGCGGTCGCCGATCTGCGGGCGGCCGGGGCGATGTGGCGCGAGATGGGCGTACGGCATCCGGCCCTGGCCACCTGGCGGGCCGACCTGGTCGCGACCGGCACCCCGACCGGCGATCTGGCCGATGAGAACCTGCGGCTGGCCGAGTCGGCCGAGGCGCCCGGTCCACTCAGTACGGCCCTGCGTGTGAAGGCGCTGGTGGCCCCGCGCGAGCAGCGGCTTCCCCTGCTGGAGCACGCGGTCAAGGTCAGCGACGGCACGGCCGACCGGCTCGCCCACGCGCACGCGTTGATCGCCCTCGGGAGCGCGCTGCGGCGGGCCGGTCACCGCGAGGCGGCTCGCGATCCCTTGCGTACGGCGTTGAGCCTCACCGCCCCCGCCGGCGCTCACCGCGCGGCCGCCCTGGCCACCGCGGAACTGCACGCGGCCGGCGCCCGCCCCCGCCGCCCGGCCACCCACGGCCCCGAGTCGCTGACCACCGCCGAGCATCAGGTGGCCGGCCTGGCCGCGAGCGGGCTGACCAACCGCGAGATCGCCGCCCGCCTGATCCTGAGCCGCCGCACGGTCGAGACCCACCTGGCCCACGCCTACGCCAAGCTGGGCATCACCTCACGCCACGACCTGGATGCGGCGCTAGTGCGGCGAGGATGACTTCTTGCGCCGCGCCGACGGTGTCCGCGTAGGACGCCGGGTCGCGCCCGATCCGCTCGGCGCCCGCCCGCATGGCCCCGGAGAGCAGCTCCACCGTGAGCGGCACGTCCCCGGCGTCGCGGAACTCCCCGCCCGCGATGCCGTCCCGCACGACGTTCTCGACCTCGGCCACCACGGCGTTGAACGGGTTGTCCGGGCCCTTGGGCACGTCGGCCACCAGCGAGCCCGCGCCGGGGCGGAACATCGGCTGCAGGGCCTGGTCGGTCGAGGCCTTCAACACGGCTTCGACGATTGCGCGCAGACGGTCGGCGGCCGGAGCGGACCGGCGCGCGATCTCGGTGACGCCGGCCAGCATCGGGCGGCCGGCCCGCTCGGTCAGCGCCAGCACCAGCGCGCTTTTGTCCGGTGCGTAGTTGTAGAGCGTGTTGCGGGCCAGCCCGGCCCGGGCCGCGATGTGCCCCATGGTGATCGACTCGTAGTCGCGTTCGAGCAGCAACTCGCGCATCGCCTCGGCCAGACCGGCCCACACCATCTCGTGGTGCTGCTCGATGCTGGCTCCCCGGATCCGCGGCATGCCGTCATCCTGCCTGAGGCGCCAGGTGCGCGTTCTCCTGGTGGGCGACGGTGAGCTTCACGGTGCTCAAGCGCCACCCCTGCGGCGTGCGGACGGCCTCGTTGTCGTAGAAGCCGACCACCAGCCAGCGATCCGGGCTGTCCGCCGGCCAGTGCTCGGCCCGGACGTGCGCGTGGATCCGCGCCCGGTCGCCGTCGATCTCGACCGCGTGCCCCGTGATGGCGTGGTGGGTGGCGGTGAAGGGCGCGAACGAGGCGCGGAGTATTCCCACGTACTCGGGAAGCGGCAGGGTCATCGGCGGAATGTCGCCGACCGAGGAGAAGTCGAGCGTCACCGGGTCGGTCAGCACGCGCCCCGGCAAATCGGTGAATTCCTTGAGGTCGGCGATGTCGGCGTAGCGGGCGAACAACTCGATGATCTCGGCACGATCGTCCATGGCTGGATCCTCTCTTGGCGACAACCTGTCGCAAAGATTACGACGGGTTGTCGTCAAAATCCAGGAGAGAACGGCGCCGAGCTGTTCGTGGACGGCGGCTACATCGCCTGCTGAGCCGCTACGGCGTCAGCAGCGCCTCGTTGGCCAGGAACAACGGGATGGCCCGGGCGGGTTGGGGCACCGCGTAGTGGAAGCCCATCCCCTGCCGGTAGCCGAGATCGTGCAGCATGGCCGCCTGCGGGGCGCCCTCCACGGCCTTGGCCACCGCGGTGATGCCCAGCTCGGCCGCCAGCCCGGCGATGGCCCGGGCCACGGCGGCCTGCCGGGGCGAGGTGATGATCTGCTCGGTGATCGAGCCGTGCAGCTTGATGACGTCGATCGGCGCCGAGGCCAGGGCCCGCAGCGAGGCCGGTCCGGCGCCGAAGTCGTCCAGCGACACCCGTACGCCGGAATCGCGCACGGCCCGCAACGTGCGCACGACCGCCTCCTCGGCCAGGGCCTGCTCGGTCACCTCGATGATCAGCCGGTCGGGCGCGGTGACCGTGCGGGCCACCTCCTCGGCAAAGCCGGGCTCGCGCAGCTGATGGGCCGAGACATTGACGTACGTCTCGGGCCAGTCAGCCTCCTGCTGGCGGCACGCCTCGGCCAGCATCCAGCGCCCCAGCGGGACGATGAGCCCGCTGCGCTCGGCGATCGGGATGAAGTCGCCCGGCATGATCGGCCCCCGGGCCGGGTGCTGCCAGCGGGCCAGCGCCTCCAGACCGGTCAGCGACCCCTCGCCGAGCCGGACGATCGGCTGGTAGACCAGTTCGAGCTGCCCGCCGGCGACCGCGTCGTGCAGGCCCTCGAGCAGCGTCGCCTGGTCGAGGAAGCGGGCCTTCATGCCCGACTCGTAGGGCACGGGCCGCCCGTGACCGCGGGACTTGGCCGTGCGCAACGCCATCTCGGCCTTGCTCAGCAAGGCGGAACCGTTGTCGCCGGGGGCGCCGTGGGCGACGCCGAGGCTGGCCCGCGCCGAGACGGGACGCCCGCCGGAGTCGATCGGGCCGGCCAGGGCCACCCGGACCCGCTCGGCCAGCTCCTGCAGTTCAGGCGCCGAGATCTCCGGCGCCAGCACGGCGTACCGGTCCCCGCCGAGCCGCCCGACGATGCCGGTGTCACCCACGGCTTTGCGCAGTTCGACGGCCACGGCGGCCAGGATGCGGTCGCCCGCCTCGTAGCCGAGCACGTCGTTGACGCTGGCGAAGTCGTCCAGGTCGACGGCCAGCACGCCCGGTGGGGTGCCTCGCTGGAGCCCTTCGGCGGCCTCGTCGAGCCGGCGCAGGAACGCCGCCCGGTCCGCCAGATCGGTGCCGGTCACAAAGCTCCGATCGGCACCCGGCCCGGCCGGCTTAGCGGGCGGCCGCGGTGAGCAGGCCGGACTCGATCTCCTCGGCGGTGACCGGGCGCCCGAACAGGAACCCCTGGGCCAGCGAGTAGCCGGCCTCGTGCAGGCGCTGCGCCTGGTCCTCGGTCTCGACGCCCTCGGCCACCGCCTCCATGCGCAGACCGTTGGTGAACCCGATCAGGTGCTCGACGATGACCGCGCCCGCCTGGCCGGCGGCCTCGCCGCTCACGAACGACTTGTCCACCTTGAGCACGTCGACCGGCACGGTGAGCAGCAGCGACAGCGAGCTCTGCCCGGTGCCGAAGTCGTCCAGGGCGACCCGCAGCCCCCGCTCACGCAGCTCCCGCACCGCCTCCAGGGGCGCGCCGGCCCCGAGAACGGCCGTCTCGGTGACCTCCAGCAGCAGGCGGTCGCGGTCGACCCCCGTACGGGCGAGAATGTCCTCGACCTCGGCCACGAACCCCGGCTCGGCGAGCTGGCGGGCCGACACGTTGATGCTCACCTTGGCCGGGGCCCGCTCGCCGTAGCGGTGCTGCCACAGCGCGGCCTGGCGGGACGCGTTCTCGAGCACCCAGCGGCCGATGTCGACGATCCGGCCGGTGCGCTCGGCCAGCGGCACGAAGACGTCCGGCGGCACCAGCCCCAGCGTCGGGTGGCGCCAGCGCAGCAGCACCTCGACCCCCGTCGGACGGCCCGAGGGCAGCTCGACGATGGGCTGGAAGAGCAGGAACATCTCGTCCCGGAGCAGGGCCAGGTCGAGGTCGTCGCCGAGCCGGGCCTCCTCCTGCGCCTGCTCGTCGTGGGCGGCGTCGAACCACTGCCACCGGTCGCCGCCGGCCGCCTTCGCCGCGTACATCGCCACGTCGGCCCGCCGCAGCAGGTCGCCGGGGGTGTCGCCGGGCCGGGCGGTGGTCACGCCGATGCTGGCCACGCCGCGCACGGGCGCGCCGGCCAGGCCGGGCGGCTCGCGCAGGGCGGCCAGCACCCGGTTCAGGATCTCCTCGACGTGCACGGGCTCCAGGTCGCGCAGCACGATCGCGAACTCGTCGCCGCCGAGGCGGGCCACGATGCCCTGCGGGCCGGCGACCGCGCGCAGCCGGCGGCTGACCAGCACCAGCAGCTCGTCGCCGGTGTGGTGGCCGTGCCGGTCGTTGACGTTCTTGAAGTCGTCCATGTCGAGCAGGGCCACGTGCACCGGGGCCCGGCCGCCGATCAGCAGGCCGGTCGCCTCCTCGAACAGGGCGCGGTTGCCGACGCCGGTGAGCGGGTCGTGGGTGGCCTGGTGCGAGAGGCGGTCCTGGTAGTCGCGCAGCTGCGTGAGGTTAGCGTCAACCGTGGTCAGCAGGCGGCGGTTCTCTATCAACGCGTACACCTGGCGGGCCATGACCATAACGGTGAGCAGGGCGGTGGCGATGCGCACGGCCGGGTCGCCACCGCCGGTGGACAGCAGCAGGCCGATCATGGCCAGCACGGCGAGGTACGGGACGACGCTGAGGCGCTGGTGCGACCGGGGCAGAGAGGCGCGCCCGCCGCCGCGCAGCTGCTGTCCGGCGGCCAGGATCATGCCGAGCGAGCCGATCGGCACGGCGGCGAAGCTCGAGGACAGGTACGGGTGCTCGCCCAGGAACGGGGTCAGGCCGCCGAACAAGGCGCTGAGCGCGGCGCCGCCCGCCAGCAGGTGCAGGGCCCGGCGGTCGATCCGGCCGGCGCCGGCCAGGGCGACCTTGAGGAACGTGACGACGGCGACGAAGCCGACGGCCACCATCACGAGCACCGCGCCCGTCGAACCGGACGCCGTCACCCACTCCTGGTTGCCACGGATCGAGAACTGCCAGACGAAGGCGGCCCCGGCCACCAGCACCACCCACGCGTCGAGGGTGAACCGCACCCAGTCGCCGCGGGTGCGCTGCCACGACGGCAGCCGCAGAAGGGCCCAGATGACCACGCCCATGACGGACAGGTAGAGCACCATCGAGACGGAGCCGATCCGCTGCGACGGCTGGGGGCCACCGAGCGCGTCGAAGGCGTTCGAGACCGTGCCCGCGCCGAACAGCGCAGCGGCCAGGGCCAGGCTGCGCCAGAACCGCCGCGTCGCCGGGTCGAGTTTCCGCGACCGTGCGGCCGACAGGCACGCGTACCCGGCCAGGGCCGCCCCGGCCGGGAGCGGGAGCCAACCCAGGACGGGATACGACCACTCGTGGCCGAGCCCGATCAGAAGCCACACCGCGTCGGCCACGACGAGCGCCGCCCCGCCGAGCGCGAGGGCGTTCCGCTTCGCCTGCTCCATCGTCCTGCCTCCGGTCGGTCACGGCCCTTTGCGGGACCTCCCATCGGCGGCGCTTGCGCGGTCTCAAGGCAATGCGCCGGAAAACTCGAGAACCCTTACCTGGTCCCGGCCGGTGCCGATCTGCCCGGTTGTGGAATCAAGGCGCCGGCTGACCCCGGACCCCGTGCTGGCCGGCCTGACCGTCTTCAGCCTGGCCCTGGTCTGGTGGTTCCTGGCCGGCCCGGGCGGGGCTCGGGTCTCGTGGGCGGTGCAGACCGGCCTCGACGTGACCATCGCCGTCGCCTCGTGGCGGCTGGTCCGGCAGAACGCCGGTAAAAGGCACGCCCGGCGGTTCTGGCTGGCCGTCTTCGTCACCGGCGTGTGCTGCGCGCTCGGCGACGGCTACCAGACGGTTCTCACCCTCCTCGACAGCTCGGCCGGGCACCGCCCGAGCGTCGTCCAGACCGCTTTCGTCGTGGCCGGAATGCTGACCGTGGTGCTGGCCATGGTGTTCCACCCGCTCGGCGGCACCGGCCGGCAGCGGCTGCGGCTGTGGCTGGACGCGGCGACCGTGCTGGCCGGCGTGGCCGTCTTCCTCTGGTACTTCCTGCTGGCCGGCGCCGTCACCGAAGGCAACCGGGCCGAGGTGTTCGGCGCCGCCGCCACCTCGGCCGTCATGCTGCTGATCACGGTCGGCCTGCTCAAGCTCATGCTGGGCGGCACCGCGCCCTTCGCCCGCCTGCCCGGGATCGTGGCCAGCATCGGTGTGACCGGCACGGCCGTGGCCGCCTCGACCGTGACCCTGGTGACGGGCAACGACGACCCCGGCGTCATCTACGTGTCCCAGCTGCTGCCGTGCCTGCTCATGCCGGTCGGCCTGCGCCTGCAGTACCTGCACATGCGGCGGGCCGCCCCCCCGCCCCCCGCGCCGGCCCCCGCC
>NZ_JAPNTZ010000002.1 GCF_026626335.1 Paractinoplanes pyxinae
CGACCAGCGCGACCTTGCGGATGCCGGCCGCCTGCGGGGACGAGACGGTGAAGTTCGCGCCGATGCCGACGGTGGCGGGTGCGGCCGAAATGGCCGGGCGGTCGGCGAGTCCGCCGCTGCCGTCCTTTTTGTAGAGATACGGCGGGGTGAAGTATTCGATGTTCTTCTCGAGATACCCGGCGTCGAGGCAGGCCAGGCAGACGCCACCGCCGCCGGTCATGACCCGGCCGTCGGGCAGCAGCGCGGCCGTCGAATGGTATTGCCGGATGCGGCCGGCACTGGCCAGAACCGTCCAGGAACCGGTCGCGGGATCCCACCGTTCGGCCGTGGTCGCGGCATTCTGCAGGTCGATCAGCGCATTGTTGGCCGTGCTGGTCATGCCGCCGGTGGCCAGCACGGAGCCGTCGGCCAGCAGGGTCGCGTTGAGCTGGCGGCGACCGGTCGAAAGGGAACCCGTCGGGGCTAATGAAGGGAAGAGGCTGGCGTCGCTGTTCAGCACCACCGCCGTACGCGTGGGAACTTTCGCCACGCCGTTCTCGGTGATGTTGCCGCCTCCGACGACGACGGATTTCCCGATGTCGTACGTGGCGAAGCTGCCGTAGTCCCGCAGAATGCTGTCCCGGTTGCCGGTCGCGGTGATGACGCCGTTTCCCGACGTGGTGATGGTGTACGCGGTGGCGTGCGGGCCGAACAAGCCGAGTTGGGTGTCCGGGCGCGAACTCAGGAAGGGATAGAGCCGTGCGCTGTATTTGGTGAAGCCGGTGAGCGGTCGGATGGCGCCGTTCGTCTGGTACACCTCAGCCGTGGCCGGTCCGCCGCCGACGATGACGCTTTCGCCGTTCGCCGTCTCGGCCACCGACGGATACCAGCGCGCGGCCGCCATGTCTTTGCCACGGGTCCACGTTTCGTTGCGCCAGTCGAAGACGTACGTGTGAACCGTGCCGTCCAGCTGCGCGTTGGCGTTTCCACCGGCGACCAGAATGTTGCCGTTCGCCAGGTGCGCGAACCCGGCACAGAAGATGTTCGAGCCTTGCAGATCGACCCGCCGGTACGTGTCGTCGGCCGGATTCCAGAGCATGGCCCGGGTGAAACTGTGGTCGGGATAGTCCTCGCTCGGCAGGTCGCCGACCGAGTCCCAGATGAGCATCTTGCCGTTGGGGAGAACCGCCGTGAAGACGGGAACGACCGGAGTATCGACAACCGGACTCCACGATCCGGCCTGTCCGGGATCGGCGTCGGCCGCCGCTTTTGTGCGGGCTGTTCCGGGGCGTACTCCGGTCGCCTTTTGAATGCGGGCGGCGTTCTCGGTCGTACGGGCCTCGATGGTCCGCATCGGCGTGCCGGCCAGATCTTCGGTCATGTGGTCGTGAAGGTGGCCGTGGTCGTGCTGGTGCGCGTGCCCAGCGGCGGAGTCTGTATCGAAGACCGTGGTGCTCAGAAGCAGCAGTCCGCAGAGCAGTCCGGCGACTCTTCGCATGCCACGGTCCTCTCGATCGTTGCTGTCTATCGGGCCGGGCACACGACGATGCCCGTGGGTGCCGGCAGGCGGGCCGCCGGCGAGCAGTCGAAACGGTGGCGCAGCGCCGTACGCACCTCGACGCTGGACCGCGAAATGGAGAACCAGCCGGGCTGCCATACGAGATAGCGCGCCCCCTGGTCGTCGGTGACGCACCGGAGGTTGTCGGCATAGCTGCGGGTGGAGCGAACCGGTCGCACGTACGTGCCGCGCTGAACCCACTGCGGCGACGGATAGCGGCAGTGCGTCGGATTGCCCAGCCGATGGTTGACCGAGCCGAAGGCCAGATACAGCACCGGAGTGTCCGGTCCGATCCGTCGGCGCAGCTCTGAATAGCCCGCGTCGGCCGGACGCTCGTTGCTGAGGGCGTGGTTGAAACCGCTGAAGGCCAGCGGGGCATGCGGCAGGTTGGCCAGCACGATCGCCGCGATCAACGCGAGGGCGCCGGCCGTGGCCGAGGCGGGACGCGCCGCCCGGCCGTGATTCAGCCAGGTCGCGATGGCGGTGAGCACGGCGGCCGCCGCGAAGGCCAGGGTGATCACGGTGACGTTGTCGTGCCGCCACTCCGGCGGGCGGCGCAGCAGCACAAAGCTGACCGCGGTGACGGCCACTGTGGTCACCAGCAGCGGCATGCGAGCCGCCGGGCTGAGCACGAACGCCGCGGCCCAGACGCCCGCGGCCAGCACGGGCACGGCGGCGAAGTGGTACATGAAGAACTCGCCCTGGCCGTAAGCGGAAGCGAGCGACAGTCCGGCGGCGAGCAGGGCCACCACGGCCGCTGTCCGCCGGGGACGCCCACGCCCGGTGCGCCGGATCAGCGCCACGGCGGCGGCCGGCGCGACGGCCACCACCGGGCTCAGCAGCATGACGTCGCCCAGGCCGACGAGCAGGCGGTGGATGTTGTGCCACTCGACGCCGTGGTGGATCGGCGAGTTGGCCACGAGACCGGCCTGATCGGCCAGCCAGATGGTCTCCCAGGGCAGGAAGTGCCTGGTCACGGCGTACCAAATAATCGCGAAGCCGACGGTGTGAGCGGCGGCCCAGGCGGCTCGGCGGCGATCGAATGCGCTCAGCAGAAGCAGCGCCAGAATGGCCAGCGGAAACGTGGCCAGCTTGACGGCGATGGCCAGGAAGGCGGCGAACCCGCCAAGCAGAGCCCCGAGCCAAAGCGATCGCGGCGCCAGACCAACACCGATGGCGAGTACGGCTAGAAGCGCGGCGACCCAGTCGGGCTCCAGGAAGTGCCACGGCGGCGCGACGATCAAGGCCAGTCCGGTCGCCGCCGCCACGAAGACGCTGACGCGGGTGTTCCAGGCGCGGCGCAGCCCGAGAAACAGGACGGCGGCGACGCCGGCCGCCAGCAGAACGGCTCCGAGGCGGGTGACCCCTTCGCCTCCGGCCGGCCCGTCGATCAGGGTCATGAACAGGCGGTAGGCGATCGGCCGGGCGATGAAGACGTCCCACACGCTGACGCCGCCCCGACCCGCGGTTTCGATGCCGCCCAACGCGTACGTGACGTCGTTGTTGAGGGCCGACCAGAAACTCATGCCGATCGCGGCCAGCGCAGCCGCGATCGGCCCGGCCAGTCTCAGCGGAAAGCGGCTGGTCCGGGGCCTCTCGTGGTGGCTCGCGACTGCGGGAGCCTGAACGTCGGTCGTCATTGAGCGCGGAGTATGGCAGTGCATCGAGCTTGATCACTATCCGTCAACCCGTTGACTGGAGCTGTGCACGTGCACAGAATGGCGGTGATGCCGAAGATGGCGCTGCTTGCTTGCTCAGTCCTGCTTCTCGCGCCGGCCGCCCCGGCGTCCGCCGCCACGCCGTCCTGCGCCACCACCGGGTCCGTCGACTTCGGAATCGACCTGGCCGGCAGCGGGTGGAAGTTCACCACCGGGGACGACCCGAGCTGGTCCGATCCGTCGTTCGTGGACAGCGGCTGGCGCGACTGGAGCGTGCCCGACAACTGGGGTGCGGTCAGCGACCTCTCCTCGTACGACGGTTACGCCTGGTACCGCAAGACGTTCACGCTGCCGGCGCGGCCCGAAGGCGTCACCGACTCGGCCGTGGTGGCCGCACTCGGGAAGATCGACGACGCCGACCAGACATTCCTCAACGGCACCGAGATCGGGCACACCGGCGGCTTCCCGCCCGCCTTCGACTCGACGTGGGAGGTGCCGCGCGAGTACTACCCGGCCGACGGGCTGCTGCGCTGGGGTGCGACCAATGTGATCGCGGTGCGGGCCTACGACGGGACGGGTGGGGGCGGCTTCCACCAGGGGCCGGTCGGGCTGTTCTCGAAGGCGCGGCTGCGTGCGCTGGCCGGGATCAGCGGGACGCCGGCCAGCCGTACGCAATTGGCCCACGTCTGCGCCGTGCTGGGCAAGCAGCATCGCGCCGTCGCCGCCGGCGATCGGCGTGCCTACGCCTCGACGCTGGCCGACGGCTTCTTCCACCAGGGCGATACCGCGGCGCGCCGGTTGGCCTCGTTGCCGGGCTCCGTGTCGGATGGGCAAGCCGAGGTCTTCGTGGACAGCCAGGGCCGGCTCGTCGTCGACACGATCCGGCAATGGGGTGACCTGGCACCGGCCCGCGAACTGCTCTCCATCGACCCGCGGCGCAAACTCGAACTGGGCGACCATTCCCGGTTCTTCCGCGACGAGTACGAGTCGGCCGCGATGAAACGGCGGGTGCAGTTCAACGTCTATCTGCCCAAGAGCTACACGCGCACGCAGGCCAAGCGGTACCCCGTCGTCTACATGCTGAACGGCTTCAACGGCAGCAACATCGAATGGGAGTCACGAAAGATCGACGCCGTGCTCGACAACCTGGCCCTCGACGCCATCGTGGTCTTCCCGGACGGCGACAGCGGCTGGTACGTGGACACGTCGGCCGGCAACTTCCGCACCATGATCGTCGACGGGATCGTGCCGCTGGTGGACCGGTTCTACCGGACGATTCCGGACCGCGACCACCGCGGCGTGAGCGGTGTGTCGATGGGCGGGCAGGGGGCGTTCACGCTGGGGTTGAAGAACCCGGAGGTGTTCAGCTCGATCGCCAGCCACATGGGGGCGTTGAGCTTGGCCCCGCTGGTCGGCACGGCCGAGGAGCAGGCCGCCAACGCCGGGTTGCGGCCGCTCACGCTGGTCGCCGCGATGAGCGCGGCGGATCTCAGTCGCCACCGCTTCTACTTCGACGGCGGAGACCAGGACGACTACCGCTTCGGCGCGGCGGCGCAGCAGATGAGCACTTTGCTGGCCTCCAAGGGCGTCAAGCACGACTACCAGCTGGGCCCGGGCCGGCACGATGACGCCTATTGGATGCCCAAGCTGGATCGGTCGTTCGCCCTGCACACCGAGCAGTTCAACGCCCATCCCTACCGCCAGCCGAAGGAGCCCAAGCCCATCAAGTCGCCGTACGTCTGGCCGTGACGGAGGTGTACTCCCGCGCGGTGTCACTGGTCGGTCTTACTAGCCTCTTCCCGGTCTAGAAGGAAGATTGACACGGTTAAGGAGATGGAGGTGTGGCCCGCGAGCGGTACGGTTTGCTTCGTGGACGGCCACGTGTTCATCAGCTATCGCCATGAGGACAGTGCCGCTTATGTGAAATTGCTAGCTGCTCACTTGGCGGCTGCGGGCATACCGGCTTGGTACGACGCGGAGATCGTCTCCGGTGACCGATGGCTCAATCTTATCCGGAAGCAGATTGAAAGCTGCTCGGCTCTCGTCGTAGTGATGACGTCCGCAGGTGAAGAGTCGGTGTGGGTGCAACGCGAGATCGCACTTGCGCAGCAACGCGGCAAGCCGATCCTCCCGTTACTGTTGTCCGGCACGGGCTACTTCAGCATCCTAGATGTGCACTTCGAGGACGTCAGAAACCGACGCATGCCGGGAGGTGCATACACTGATCAACTGCGTCGTCACCTGCCTTCGCCGTTCGTTTCGGCAAGGGTGGCGAACCCCGCGACGGATGTGCGCCCGCAACCTGACTCCGGGAATAGCGCACCGCCTTTGTCGAAACTCGGCTCGCTGGTTTCAATGAGCCCGCTCGAGCTCGCACGGTACGTCAAGACGGCGTCGGACACGGAGCTTGGCCGAGCAGTGGACGGAGCCTCACGTGCGGAGGTGCTCGATGGCCTCTTCAACCGCTTCCCCGGTAGCTTACGGGCCGGATACGGTCTTCACCAGGCTGGCCGTTATTCACTGGACCATCACAGGTGGACCGAATGGCAGTAGTGACACGTACGAAACAGTAATTGAGAGTGGTCTGTGCACAGTCACCAGCAAGCCGGTGCGTAAGCCGTTGCTAATCATGACCATGGATCCTGTCAGCCTTCTCAAGCTCATATCTGGCGTAGGCAGACCCATGATGATGTTCATGACCGGCAAGATTAGAGCGAAGGGTGACCTTGGCCTGGCCGCCGATATGTCCAAGCTCTTCAACGTTCCGATCTAAGTTTCTATCGGAGTGGAACGTACGTAGGCGTCAGATGAGGCTGGGTGGGCCCTGGACTGTGGGGCGCGGGGGCAAAGCTCCACTCCCACCCATCAGGCGGCGGCGTTCGCGGAAAGCTCGCAAATTCGCAGTGTTGCCGCAGGTGCTTACGTCGTGCCAGACGCCGCTGTTGTTGCGGGACGTGTCGAAGAAGGCGGCCCGGCACTCGATGTTGTTGCACAGCTTCAGGCGGGGCCACAAGCCGGCCTGTTGGGCCAGCAACGCCTCGGCCCAGAGGGCTGACGCCAGCCAGCGGGTGCCTCGGCCGGTGGGGACGATCCTGACCCAGCCGTCGGCGTCGGGGACCAGGCTCACCGGGACGTCGGCCGGGGGGAGGGAGCCGGCGGGGCCGCCGCTGGCGAGCATCACGTTTTCAAAGGTGCTGCGGAGGCGGCGCAGTGAGCGCAGGTCGGATGAGGACAGCAGCAGCGTCGGCGCCGGCAGGCCGGAGATGTGGGACCACGTGGCCAGCGCCTCGGTGAGCCAGCGCTGGGCGTCGTCGACCTCCATCAACAGGTCGGTGCCGTATGCCATGGGTGGGCGCGTGTTCAGCAGCTCCTGCAGGAGCGCCAAACCGGCGGGTGCCTCCCGCACGCCGTGCCGGGCGCTGGCCATCCATGACATAGCCGAAGCGTACTTGATTCTTTTTCATGGCCGTCTCTGCGAAAGGTTTGGTTCCCCTTAAGAGATCAGTTTTTCACCAGCACGGGGTGGCCGCTTTATCCAGTTTGTCCCGAAGGGCGGGGGAACCGGGCGGCCGGTAACGAAAATTCGCTGGTTAGGAGAGTCTCAGAAACGGCTTATCCGTCGATCCGGGTGATGTTGCGAATCTTGTTGGACGCGTCGAGCGCGGCCACCTTGTACGCCTCGGACAGGGTCGGATAGTTGAAGACCGCGTCCACCAGATAGTCGACGGTGCCGCCGCAGCCCATCACGGCCTGGCCGATGTGGACGATGTCGGTGGCGGCGGTGCCGAAGACGTGCACGCCGAGCAGCTTGCCGTCGTCGGGCGCGACCAGCAGCTTGAGCATGCCGTAGGAGTCGCCGACGATCTGCCCGCGGGCCAGTTCGCGGTAGCGGGCGATGCCCACCTCGAACGGGGTGGCGGAGTCGGTCAGCTCGTCCTCGGTCTTACCGACGAAGCTGATCTCGGGGATCGTGTAGATGCCGATCGGCTGCAGCTGGTGCATCTCGCGGGCCGGTTCGCCGCAGGCGTGGTGCGCGGCCAGGCGGCCCTGCTCCATCGAGGTGGAGGCCAGCGCGGGGAAGCCGATGACATCGCCCACGGCGTAGATGTTGTCGACCGCCGTACGGTAATTGAGGTCGACCTCGATGCGGCCGCGACGGTCGGCTTCGAGCCCGGCCGCCTCGAGCGCCAGGTCGTCGGTCTGGCCCTGGCGGCCGGCCGAGTACATGACCGTGTCGGCGACGATCTTCTTGCCGCTCTTGAGGATGCAGAGCGCGGCCGTCTGGTGGCGCTCGACGGCGGCCACCTCTTCGCCGAAGCGGAACGTCACGCTGAGGTCGCGCAGGTGGTACTTCAGCGACTCGATGATCTCGTCGTCGCAGAAGTCGAGCATCTTCTCGCGGCGCTCGACCACGGTGACCTTGG
Organism: Paractinoplanes pyxinae; assembly: GCF_026626335.1. Classification (GTDB taxonomy): domain Bacteria; phylum Actinomycetota; class Actinomycetes; order Mycobacteriales; family Micromonosporaceae; genus Actinoplanes; species Actinoplanes pyxinae. The sequence continues at coordinate 7,620 of NZ_JAPNTZ010000002.1, forward strand.
TGCCGAGGGCGGCGAACATCGACGCGTACTCCATGCCGATGACGCCGGCGCCGACCACGACCATGCTGCGCGGCACGGCCTGCAGGTTGATCACGCCGTCGGAGTCGACGATCGTCCGGTCGTCGAAGTCGACGCTGTCGGGCCGGGCCGGCCTCGTACCCGCCGCAATAATGATCTTGTCGGCGCTGACCTTGCTCTCGCGGCCGCTGCCGCCGTCGACCCAGATCGAGTGCGCGTCGGCGAACCGGCCGGTGCCCGTGATCATGGTGATCTTGTTGCGGGCCAGCTGGTTGCGGATGACGTCGGTCTGCCGGCTGATCACGTGCTGGGTGCGGGCGGCGAGGTCGCTCACGGTGATCTCGTCCTTGACCCGGTAGCTGCTGCCGTACAGGTCACGCTGGCTGAGACCGGTGAGGTAGAGGACGGCCTCACGCAGCGTCTTGGACGGGACGGTGCCCGTGTTGATGCAGACCCCGCCGATCATGTCCCGCCGGTCGACGATGCCGACCCGGCGCCCGAGCTTGGAGGCGGCGATGGCGGCCTTCTGACCGCTGGGCCCGGAGCCCAGCACCAACACGTCGTAGTCATACACAGTGCTTAGCGTCGCAGTGACCGGGCCCTCGGTCCACCGAGTCCGTCAGATTTTTCATGGTCTATTCACCGCCGGGCCCCGCCGCCGGCCGGTCCCGCACGGCTCAGACCGCCAGGGGCACGACCTCGGTGGCGTGGCGGCGGGTGGCGTCGGCGCTCTCGTCGTCCGGCTGTTCCTGAGCGGCGAGTTCGGCGGCGACCCGTGACTCGTACGCCTGCAATTCCCGAGCGGCGTCGGCCGGGGTCCAGCCGAGCGGCCCGGCCAGCAGCCCGATCGCGTCCCGGGCGGCGGCGAGGCCCCGGTCCGGCGTCTCGATCGAGATCCGGGTACGGCGGGTGAGCACGTCCTCCAGATGCCGGGCACCCTCGTTGGTCACCGCGTACACCAGTTCGGCCCGCAGGTAGTCGGGCGCGCCCGCGACCGGCCGGCCCAGCGCCGGATCGGCCGCCACCAGGGCCAGCACCTCACCGGTCAGCGTGCCGTAGCGGCGCAGCAGGTGCTCGACCTGGGCCACCTGCAGCCCGGCCTCGCGGGCCAGCGTCGCCCGCCGGTTCCAGGCCGCCGGGAAGCCCTCGGCCCCCAGCAGCGGCACCTGGTCGGTGCACGAGGCCGGCACCGGCGAGTCCAGGTAACGGGCGGCCATGTCGACGGCGTCCTTGGCCATCACGCGGTAGGTCGTGTACTTGCCGCCGGCCACCACGACCAGGCCGGGCACCGGGGAGCCGACCGCGTGCTCGCGCGACAGCTTGGCCGTGGTCGACGCCGCGGCCGACAGCAGCGGGCGCAGACCGGCGTACACACCCTGCACGTCATCCCTGGTCAGCGGCTCGGCGAGCACCTTGTTGACCTCGGCCAGCAGGTAGTCGACGTCGCCCGCGGAGGCCGACGGGTGGGCCTTGTCGAGCGTCCAGGCGGTGTCGGTGGTGCCGATGATCCAGTGGCGGTCCCACGGGATCACGAACAGGACGCTGGTCGCGGTGCGCAGGATCATGCCGGTGCCGCCAGAGATGCGGTCGCGCGGCACGACCAGGTGGATGCCCTTGCTGGCGGTGACCTTGAACTGGGCGTCCTCGCCGTTCCCGCCGTCGAGCAGGGCCTGGCTGTTGCCGGTCCAGACGCCGGTCGCGTTGATCACGACCTTGGCCCGGACCTCGAACTCGCGGCCGGTCTCGGCGTCACGGAGCCGGGCGCCGACCACGCGCTTCCCATCGCGTACGAAGCCGATCACCTCGGTGCGGGAGGCCACCTTGGCCCCGTACGCCACGGCCGTGCGCACCAGGAACATGGTGTGCCGGGCGTCGTCGACCTGGGCGTCGTAGTAGCGGATGGCGCCGACCAGCGAGTCCGGCCGCAGCGACGGGAACGCCTTCATGGCCTCGGTCTTGCTGAGGTGGCGGTGCCGCGGCAGCCCGGCGCCCCAACCCGACAGAGCGAGCACGTCGTACAGGGCGACGCCGGCTCCCGCGTACAGCCGCTCCCACGCGCGGTGCCGCAGGGGATAAACGAAGGGCACTGGGCGTACGAGGTGGGGAGCGAGCCGCTGAATCAGGAGCCCACGCTCGCGCAGCGCCTCGCGCACCAGCGAGAAGTCCAGCATCTCGAGGTAGCGCAGCCCGCCGTGGATCAGCTTGCTGGACCGGCTCGACGTGCCGCTCGCGAAGTCGCGGGCGTCGACCAGGGCGACGGACAGCCCGCGGGTGGCGGCGTCGAGGGCGGACCCCGCGCCGACCACGCCGGCCCCGACGACCAGCACGTCCAGCTCGTCGCCGCCCGACATGGCGGCCAGGGCCTCGGCCCGGGTCGCCGGCGAGATCATCGGTGTGTTCATGAGGATCCCCATCTCAAATCACCCAGTCGAGGGTTCGGTCGATGGCGGACCGCCATCGGGTGGTGCCTTCCGCGCGCCGCTGATCGGTCCAGGCCGGCTGCCAGCGCCGGTCCTCCCGCCAGTTGGCGCGCAGGTCGTCTACGGATGTCCAGAACCCGACCGCGAGGCCGGCGGCGTACGCGGCCCCGAGCGCGGTCGTCTCGGCCACGGCCGGCCGGCTGACCGGAACGCCGAGGATGTCGGCCTGCAGTTGCATGCAGAGCTCGTTGGCGGTGACGCCGCCGTCGACCTTCAGGCAGTCGAGCGCGGCGCCGCTGTCCTGCGCCATCGCCTCGACGACGTCGCGGGTCTGGTAGCCGATGGCTTCGAGCGCGGCCCGGGTGATGTGGGCGGCGGTGTGGAAGCGGGAGAGCCCGACGATCGCGCCGCGTGCGTCCGGCCGCCAGTACGGCGCGTACAGGCCCGAGAAGGCCGGCACGAAGCAGACGCCGGCGCTGTCGTCGACCGACGCGGCCAAGGTCTCGCTCATCGCCGCCGAGTCGAGGATGCCGAGCTGGTCGCGCAGCCACTGCACGGCCGCCCCGGCGGCGGCGATCGACCCCTCCAACGCGTACGCGGGCTTGTCGTCGCCGAAGCGGTAGGCCACCGTGGTGATCAGTCCGTGGCTCGAGCGCACCGGATCGGTTCCGGTGTTCATCAGCAGAAAACCGCCGGTCCCGTACGTGCATTTGGCCTCGCCGGGGGCGAAGCAGGTCTGCCCGAACAGCGCCGCCTGCTGATCCCCGATCGCCGCGGCCAGGGGAACCCCGTCCAGCGCCGTGCCGTAGACCTCGGCTGACGACCGGATCTCGGGGAGCATGGCCCGCGGGATGTCGAACAGCGCGAGCAGCTCGTCGTCCCACTCGAGCGTCGTCAGGCTCATCAGCATCGTGCGGCTGGCGTTGGTGACGTCGGTGAGGTGCAGGCCGCCGGTCAGGTTCCAGATGAGCCAGCTGTCGACCGTCCCGAACAGCACCTCGCCGCGTTCGGCGCGGGCACGCAGGCCGTTGTCGAGCAGCCACTGGATCTTGGTGGCCGAGAAGTACGTGGCCGGGGTGAGCCCGGTGCGTTCGCGGATCAGGTCGCCGTCAAGCTTCTCGACCAGGGCCGACGTACGGGTGTCCTGCCAGACGATGGCCGGGGCGAGCGGCGTACCCGTGGCCTTGTCCCACAGCACGACGGTTTCGCGCTGGTTGGTGATGCCGATCGCGGCCAGGTCGGACGGGGCGAGCCCGGCGTGGCCCAGCGCCACGTCGATCGTCTTGCGGGTGTTCTCCCAGATCTCGGTGGCGTCGTGCTCGACCCAGCCCGCGGCCGGGAAGATCTGCCGGTGCTCGAGCTGGTGCCGGGCGATCTCGGCCCCGGACCGGTCGAAGATCATGAAGCGCGTGCTGGTCGTGCCCTGATCGATCGCGCCGACGTAGTGGGTCAAGGTGCCTCCCGAGCTCTAGCGCAAAGGTAGGAAGCAGGCCCCCGAGCGGCAACGGCCACCGTGCGACAATGTCGCACGTGCCGGGCCTGATCCAGTCCATCGAGCGGTCGTCGGCCGTGCTGCGGCTGCTGGCTGCCGGGCCGGGCCGGCTGCGGGTCAAAGAGGTGGCCGACGCGCTGGCCCTGCCCAAGTCGACGGCGCACAGCATCCTGCGCACGCTTGAGCACGTCGGCTTCGTCGAACAGGACCCGGACACCGCGCGCTACCGGCTCGGCCGTGGTCTGCTCGACCTCGGCCACGGCGGCATCGACCTCAACGAGCTGCGCGGGCGGGCCCTGAACTGGGCCGACGCGCTGGCCTCGCGCAGCGGCGAAGAGGTGCGCATCGGCGCGCTGCGGGACGACAAGGTCGTGGTGGTTCATCACGTGTTCCGGCCCGACGACTCGGTGCAGTCGCTGGACACCGGCCGGTTGCTGCCACCCCACGCCACCGCGCTGGGCAAGGTGCTGCTCGCCTACAACGCGCCGGCTGTGGAGGCGGCCGAGCGGGCCGGGCTCGAGGCGTACACCCGGGGAACCCTGACCACCGCGCGAGCCCTCGCCCGATCGCTCAGCGAGACCCGCGAACGGGGTTGGGCTCTCTCGGTCGAGGAGTGGGAGGCCGGGCGGGCCGGAATCGCGGCGCCGGTGCGCAGCTTCGGCGGGCTGGTGGTGGGGGCGATCGGGATCTCGGGGACGGTCGAGCGGCTGTGCGACACGCGGCGGCAGGCGCTGACGGTTCAGGTCGAGCATGTGCTGTCCACGGCCCGGGCCATCTCGCGCGATCTGGCGGCGTCGTGACCGACCGTTACGTGCTGGCCATTGATCAGGGGACGACGTCTACGCGGTGCATCCTGTTCGATCGGCGGGCGACAGTGGTGGCGGTGGCGCGGGGCGAGCATCCCCAGTCGTATCCGCGGCCGGGGTGGGTCGAGCACGACGCGGCGCGCATATGGCGGGACACGCAGCGGCTGATCAAGCGGGCGCTGAGCGAGGCCGGCGTCGAGTCGTCGCAGGTGGCGGCGGTCGGCATCGCCAACCAGCGCGAGACGGTGGTGGTGTGGGACAAGGCCACGGGCACGCCGGTCGCGCCGGCCATCGTCTGGCAGGACACGCGTACGTCGGCGTTGGTCGAACGGCTCGATGCTGAGCTCATTCGTTCGCGTACGGGATTGACCCCCGCCACTTATTTCTCGGCGACCAAGGTGCAGTGGCTGCTCGACAACGGTCTCCGGGCCCGCGCCGAAAGAGGCGAACTGCTGTTCGGGACGATGGACAGCTGGCTCATCTGGAATCTGACCGGCGGCCTGCACATCACCGACGTGACAAATGCCAGCCGGACGATGCTGATGAACTTGACGACGCTCGAGTGGGACGACGAGCTGCTCGCGTTGTTCGACATTCCGCGGGCCATGTTGCCGCAGATCCGGTCGTCGGCCGAAGTGTATGGAACGGCCTCCCTCCTGCCGGGCGTGCCGATCGCGGCGGCCATCGGGGATCAGCAGGCGGCATTGTTCGGGCAGACGTGCTTCTCGCCGGGCGAGGCCAAATGCACGTACGGGACCGGTGGTTTTCTGCTGATGAACACCGGCACTGAACCGGTGCGGTCGAATCATGGGCTCATCACCACGGTCGGCTATCGGATCGGGGCGGGCGAGGTCGCGTACGCGCTGGAAGGGTCGATTGCCGTCGCCGGCTCGCTGGTGCAGTGGATGCGGGACGGGTTGGGGCTGATCGCGACCGCCTCCGAGATCGAGACGCTGGCCGGCACGGTCGACGACAACGGCGGCTGCTATATCGTGCCGGCGTTCTCGGGACTGTTCGCGCCCTACTGGAAGAGTGAGGCCCGAGGCGTCATTGTGGGGCTCACTTCGTACATCAATAAGGGTCATCTGGCTCGCGCCGTGCTCGAGGCGACCGCGTGGCAGACGCGGGACGTCGTCGAGGCGATGAACGCCGACTCCGGGCTGACGCTGACCGCGTTGAATGTGGATGGTGGAATGACGGCCGACAATCTGCTGATGCGCACCATCGCCGATTTCCTGCAAGTTCCCGTCGTACGACCGATGGTGGCCGAAACCGTTTCCCTGGGCGCGGCCTACGCGGCCGGCCTGGCCGTCGGCTACTGGTCCGACCTGCGCGACCTGCGCAACAACCGGCACAGCGCCGGCCGCTGGTCACCCTCGATGGACGAGGCCCGGCGCGCCGCCGAATACGCCAACTGGAAACGCGCCGTGGAAAGCGCGGTCTTCTTCAGCTCTTGACGATCGCCACCGGGCAATCGGCCTGACGCAGCAAAGCCTGACTGGTCGACCCGAGCAGCATCCCGGCCAGTCGCCCGCGCCCCCGCGAACCGGCGACAACCAGCCCGGCGCCGGCCGTCTCGCGCGTCATCACCGACTCGGCCGGCCCCTCCAGCAGCCGCTCGTGAATGGCGACCTCCGGAAAAGCACTGCGCCAGGGCGCCACGACCTCGTGCAACGACCGCCGGGCGGCCTCGGCCCAGTCCTGCCGGTCGACCACCCCACTCGACGCCGCGACCGCCATCGCTCCCGCCCCCGACGGCACCAGCGGCTGCTGCCAGGCATGCACCGCGAACAGGGCGACATCCCGCCGGGCGGCCTCCCGCACGGCGAACCCCATCGCCGCCTCACTGCCCTCGTCCAAGGCGACCACAACCGGCGCGCCCCAGTCGTCCTCACCCCGCACCACCACAACCGGACATTCCGCCTCGGCCACCACCTGCACAGCCAGCCCACTGCGGCGGTGGCTCTCGCCCAGCACCAATAGGTCGGCCTCGGCCTCGATCAAAGTGCGCGCCGGAGGGCCTTCGGCCAAGACGACACGAGCCTCGTAGGGCGCAGCCGCCGCAGCAGCCGCGCTGAGCACCCTTTCCCGCACCCGCTCAGCCGTCTCGACCTCGCCGGTGCTGACCCCGATCAACCCGGTCGGGGGCCCGGCCGCGAACACCAGATGCAGCGGGCTGCCGGTTTCGCTCGCGTACCGGGCCGCCCACCGCACGGCTAGGTCTGCGCCCTCAGACCCGTCCACCCCTACGACTACCGGCCGGCCTACCTTGTCCGCGGTCATGACATCTCCCTTCAGGCTCCTCATTCCTGAATGCCTGACGGGTGTCTCAGAGCTTCCGCAGCCAGATGACAGTTCCTTGTCTTCATCCAGTCGCCGCGACGCGTCGATGCGCTTTCGGTTTTTTCGAATACGGCTAGACTGGCCTCATGCCGAGTGCGTTGCGTGAGCGAACCGTTCTGCCCCCCGAAGACCCTGCCGACCTCAACCGACTGGCGCAGGGGCTGATCGACGTCGAGGCGGCCGGCCGCGCCAAGCTGGTCGGCCCGGACGGATCGCACATCGACATCCCGGATGAGCTCTACGAGGTGCTCCGCGACGTCGTCGGCGCTCTCTCGCAGGGCCTGGCCATCTCGATCGCTCCGCACAACACGATGCTGACCACGCAGGAAGCCGCCGATCTGCTCAACGTCTCCCGGCCCACGCTGGTCCGGCTGCTCACCGACGGCGAGATTCCGCACACCATGCGGGGACGACACCGCCGTGTCCTGTTGCGCGACATCCTCGATTACGCCGAGCGCACCCGAACCGAACGCCGCAGCGCCCTCGACCAGATGGCCGCCGACGCCGAAGACGACGACCTCTACGACGCCACCATCGACTCTCGACCCAGCCGGTGACAGGCGACGGCGATGGCCTTCCCCGCGTTCCTTGACACCTGTGTGCTTTACCCGGCCTACCTCTGCGACACGCTGCTCCGGCTGGCCGAGGCTTCGGCCTACCGGCCGTTGTGGTCGGCCGAAATCTTCGCCGAACTGCGGCGCAACCTCGTCGAACGCGGGATCTCAGCCGACCGGGTCGACCGGCGACTGGCCCAGATGTCCCGGTCATTTCCCGACGCGCTGGTCGCCGGGTACGAGTCGCTGACGGACGGGATGACCAACCATCCCAAGGATCGGCACGTTCTCGCGGCGGCCGTACGAGCCAATGCCGAGGTCATCGTGACCTTCAACCTCGCCGACTTCCCGGAACCGGCACTCAAGCCCTACGACGTCGAGGCGATCCATCCCGACGAGTTCCTCCTCGACCAGCTCGACCTCTATCCCGGCGTCACCATGGATGTGCTCCGCCGCCAAGCGGCGTCCTATCGGCGGGTGCCCAACACCGTTCCGGACATCCTCGTTCTTCTCGAACGCACGGGAGTGCCGAGATTCGCCGCTGAGGTGCGACGCCACCTCGAACCGCCGACATGGTGACGCGGAGCGCCGAGGTCTTGAGACGGATTGACGAGCCGCTTCCTGCCGGGAACTTTGGGCCCGGGGTGAGCGACTATTGGTCATGGCTTGTGAGCGGTGGCGCGAGATGCTTTCGGCGCAGCTGGACGGCGAGGACGACCCGGCCGACCGGCCCGCAGTCGAGGCGCACCTGGCCGGGTGTGCCGGGTGCCGGGAGTGGCTTGATCGGGCTGCCTCCGTCAATCGCCTGACCAGCACGAGCATGGCCACGCCGCCGGATCTGAGCGCGGCGATCCTGGCCGCCCTGCCGGGTAAGCGGGATGAGCCGGCTCCGGCTGGGCGGTGGCGTGGGCTGCCGCTGGTGGGGCGGGTTCCGTGGGGGCGTTTTCCGCTTGCTGCTGTGCTGATCGTGGCGCTGGCTGTGGTGGGGGCCGTGCAGCTCATCCTCGGGCTCGATCAGATCGGCGGCGGGGTGGTCGGGGCGCACGTGCACACGGGGCTCGACGCGACTCCGGGGCATCTGTGGCACGAGTCGGCGGCCTGGAACGTGGCTGTGGGGGCCGGCTACCTCTTTATTGCACTGCGGCGTACGCGGCCGTCGGGGCTGGTGCCGATGCTCACGGCCTTTGTCGGGATGTTGCTGCTGCTCTCGGTCAACGACCTCACCGCGGCCCGGGTGGACCTGGCCCGGCTGATCAGCCACGGCTTCGTGATCCTGGGCTATCTGCTGATCGTCGCCCTGTCGCGGATCCCGGGCGGGTTCGTCACCACGCCGCCGGGGGCGCGGGTCGCGGGCGGGGGCGCCTGGCGGGCCAGCTTCAACGACGAGGACGACGACGAGCGGTTCGCCGAGCCGTTCCGGCCCGGCCTGCGCCTGGTGCCGCCGGGCCCGATGACCGCCCACCACGACGAGCGCCGCGCCGCCTGACTAAGCCGGTAATGGCAAGCGCCGCCCGGCAGGATGAGCGCCGGGTGGCGCGGATGTGCTGCTGGAACGTCGTGCCGCTGGAGCGAGCGGCTGGGAACGGGAAAAGCTGAGTCAGCGGGTGGGTGGGCGGACGGAGAGCTCGCGCCAGTCGCCGGGGGCGGCCAGCAGCGCGCGGACCGTGTCGAGGGCCGACTCTTCCGAGTCGTACTCGAAGAAGTGGGAGACGCCGTCGGCGCCGCCGGCGCGCTGCTCGACGTACCACTGGTCGCCGCTCACCCGCAGGTAGACATCTTTGCGGGCGGCGCGGCCCCACTTACCGTTCCACCAGTGTTTGCGCTGCTCCATCCCGGCAGCGTATCGAACATCTGTTCGAGACGCGCCGGGTGGGGATGATCTTTTTCGTGAGGTCGGGCAGATCTCAGCGGGGCGGTTCCTGCTGGTGACGGCCCGGAGCGTCGCCGTAACCACGCGTCTGGAACGAGGACACGAGCGCGTCGCGGATCTGGGTGAGCAGGACGATGTCCTCGGCGGGGGCCTTCGGCGGCGGCTCCTCGCCGCGGCGGCGGCGCTCGGCCAGGATGTTGAGCGGCAGGACGACGAAGAAGTACAGCACGGCCGCCGTGATCAGGAACGTGATCAGCGAGTTGAGGAACGTGGCCCAGTCGAAGGGCACGCCGTTGACCTTGAAGGTGCCCTTCTCGATGCCCTTACCGCCGCCCATGAGCTGGATCAGCGGCTTGATGAAGCCGTTGGTGAAGCCGGTGACGACCCCGGTGAACGCGGCGCCTATGACGACGCCGACCGCGAGGTCGACGACGTTGCCCCGCATGATGAAGTCTTTGAAGCCTTGAAGCATCTTGCTCACGAAGCACTCCCGCGCGCCGAAGTAGCCGTATCGGTCCGGCCGCAGGTTCCCACGACCGGTCGGCGACAAACTATCGCCGACCGGGACGACCCGGGAAGGGGCTGTGGATCAGTCGAGGGTCGCTTCCTCGGCGGTGACCGCCTCGTCGACCGTGGGGTAGGTGCGCAGCACCTCGACCAGGCCGCTCACCTCGAGAATGCGCAGGACCCCGCGCTGCGGGGCGGCCAGGCGGACCGTGCCGCCGGCGTCGTCGGTGCTGTTCTTGGCCCGGACGAAGACCGACAGCCCGGTGGAGTCGCAGAAAGACACCTCGGCCAGGTCGAAGACCAGACGGGTGCGCCCCTTCTCCAGCAGGTCGCTGATCTGGTCCTGAAGCTGGGGCGCGGTGGCCATGTCCAGCTCGCCCGCGACCGACACGACGACCATGTCGGCGCGCTGTTCCGTTTGTACCGTCAGAGACATTCAGGACCTCCAGTTATGTGCTGAACGGTACTCCAAGTGGTGTGCCGCGCGCAGAACGGGGTTTATTTGGCTCACAGCAAGCAACTGACTTGGCGATGGTAAAGTCCCGCCCGTTGCAGGCAGGACTCGAGTCGGGAGGCAGCGGTGACGCTGAGTGCGGATGAGGCGGCCCGCTTCGCCGTTGTGCTGGAGGATCACCAGGAGGCTCTGGTCACGGCCTGGACCGAGCGGGTGGCTTCCACTCTGCGGGGCCGGCTGAGTCACACCGAGCTTCTGCGCCAGAACACCGAGCTGCGCCGCGGCTTTCAGCAGGCGCTGGCCGGCTCGGCGCAAGACCTGAGCGGGGAGCCGGCGGCCGAGCTGCGCGCCCAGCTGGCCGAGCTGTCGTCGACGCGGGCCCGGCAGGGTTTCAGCGCCACCGAGACGGCCGTCAGCATCTTCGCGTTCAAGGACGCCGTACTGGCCACCCTCGACGCGCAGGGAACCACCGACGCCACCACCCTCCGCGACTATGTCGCCCTCTCCTCTTTCGTCGACGAGGCGGCGCTGTTCACCTTCGACAGCTACGTGCGCGTCCGTGAGGAGCTGATCGCCGACCAGGCCGAGCAGCTGCTCGAGCTCTCCACCCCGGTGGTGAAGCTGTGGGAGGGCGTCGTCGCCGTCCCGCTGGTGGGCACCCTCGACTCGGCGCGGGCCCAGGTCGTCATGGAACGGCTGCTGCAGACGCTGGTCGACACCGGTTCGCCGTACGCGATCATCGACATCACCGGCGTGCCGGCCGTCGACACCCAGGTCGCTCAGCACATCCTGAAGACAGTCGTGGCGGCCCGCCTGATGGGCGCCGACTGCATCATCTCGGGCATCCGCCCGCAGATCGCGCAGACGATCGTCGCCCTCGGCATCGAGTTCGGCGACATCGCGACCAAGTCCTCGCTGGCCGACGCACTGCGGTACGTGCTCGCTCGTACGGGCAAGAAGGGTCGCTGACGTGGAACGCGTTCCGATCCTGAAGATCGGCGACATACTTCTCGTCTCGATCCAGATCGACATGGAGGACCAGGTCGCCCTGCAGCTGCAGGAAGATCTGGCCGACCGGATCGTCGCCACCGGCTGCCACGGTGTGATCATCGACATCAGCGCGCTGGACATCGTCGACTCGTTCGTCGGGCGCACCCTGGCCACCATCGCCGCGATCTCGAAGGTGCTCGACGCCGACACCGTCGTGGTCGGCATGCGTCCCGCCGTCGCGATCACCCTGGTCGAGCTGGGCCTCTCGCTGCCCGGCATCCGGACGGCACTCAACGTCGAGCTGGGCATGGACCTGCTGGCCCGCGAGCGCGCGGCCGCCGATGACGACGCCGACGAGGAGCCGGACGGCGCGGACGACGCCGAGACGCCCGCGGTACCCGCACCGTGAGCGAACCGGCCCAGCGGATCGAGGTCGTCTCCGACCAGGATGTCGTCCGGGTCCGCCAGCTCGTGCGCACGCTCGCCGTCGCGGTGAAGCTCTCGCTCGTCGACCAGACCAAGCTCGTGACCGCGGCCAGCGAGCTGGCCCGCAACACGCTGGTCTACGGCGGGGGCGGCACGGTCGAGGTGGGTCCGGCCGACAACGGCCGGCGGAAAGGCATCCGGATCGTTTTCAGTGACCAGGGTCCGGGTATCGCCGACCTCGACCTGGCGTTCACCGACGGCTACACCTCCGGCGGCGGCCTGGGTCTCGGACTGAGCGGCGCCCGGCGACTTGTCGACGAATTCGACATCGTCACCGCGGTCGGCGAGGGTACGACCATTACCGTGACCAAGTGGTGCCGATGAGCGGAGGCGCGGTGGCGTCGCTACCCGAGGGGCTTCTCGACGGGGGAGTCTGGTTCCGGGTCGAGGCCGCGCCGAACGCCTCCACCGTCCGCCGGACCGCCGAACGTCTCGCCGTCGAGCTGGGGCTGCCCGAGCGCCGGGTGGCCGACCTCTCGATCGTGGCCGCCGAGCTGGCCGGGAACCTGGTCAAGCACGCCGATCAGGGCACCCTGCTGGTGCGCGCCGTCCGCACGCCGGAGCAGGCCGGTGTCGAGCTCGTGGCGGTCGACAGCGGGCCCGGCATGGCCGATCTGGCCGTCTCGGCCGGCGACGGGCATTCCACCGCGGGCACGCTCGGCATCGGGCTGGGCGCGATCGCCCGGCAGGCTGCCTGGTGCGACGTGCACTCCGTGCCGGGCAAGGGAACCGTCCTGGCCGCGCAGGTCTGGGCGTCGGCCCGGCCGGTGGTGCCGTGGGCGGCCGGGGTGACCCGGCCGTTGACCGGCGAGCCGATCAGCGGCGACGCCTTCGCCGTCCGCGACGCGCAGGGCCGCCGTCAGGTGATGATGTGCGACGGGCTCGGCCACGGCGGGCTCGCCGCGGCGGCCGCCCACGAGGCGGTCCGGGCCTTCCAGGACGCGCCTCCCGGCCCGCCCGCGAGCGTGCTGGAACTGCTGCACCGCCGGCTCAGCCGCACGCGGGGCGCCGCCGTGGCCATCGCCGAGCTCGACCCGGACGCGGGCCTGGTCCGGTACGCCGGTCTGGGCAACATCACCGGCACGGTGATCCCGCCCGTCGGCCCGCGGCGCGGCATGGTCTCGCTGCCCGGCATCGCCGGTCACCAGCGCCGCCAGATCCGCGAGTACGACTACCCGATCACGCCGGACGCGATCGTGCTCATGCACTCCGACGGGGTGGCCGACCGGTGGACCCCGGACGGCTATCCCGGCCTGTTCACCCACTCGCCGCTGGTGATCGCGGCGACCGTGCTGCGTGACGCGGGTGTGCGCCGCGACGACGCCGGCGTGCTCGTGGCCCGGCTGCCATGACCGGCCGGGGCGAGCCGCTGATGCGCGTACGGCTGCGCGTGGAGCAGGACATCTTCGTGGCCCGCCAGCTCGGCCGCGAGGTGGCCCGCGAGGTCGGGCTCGAGCAGCAGGACCAGACCCGGCTGGCCACCGCGCTGAGCGAGGTGGGCCGCGTGGTCATGGCCGACGGTTCCGATGCCGAAGTGACGTTCACAGTGCGCTCCGAGGGGGTAAGCACCGCCATCCGGGTGGCGGTCGAACGCCGCTCGCACGGTGACGAGCCCAGGCTGCGGGCAGAACTCGCACATGTCGGCCGCCTGGTCGACAAGTTGGAGGTCGAGAATGGTGAGACCGGTACGGTCGTGTGGATGGCCCGACGCTTGCCGGCCAGCGCGCCGCGGTTGACCCGGGACCGGATGGACGAGATCCGTGCCGGTCTGAGCCGGCACGTTCCCAGCAGCCCGGTCGACGAGCTGCACGTGCAGAATCAGCAGCTCATCGCCGCCCTCGACGAGGTGCGCTCGCAGCGTGACGACCTGGCCCGGCTCAACGCGGAGCTCGAGGAGACCAACCGCGGCGTCATGGCGCTGTACCACCAGCTCTCCGAGGAGCTGGAAGAGACCAACCGCGGCGTGGTCGCGCTCTACGCCGAGCTCGACGAGAAATCCGAGCAGCTGGCCGCGGCCAGCGAGGCCAAGAGCCGCTTCCTGGCCAACGTCAGCCACGAGCTGCGGGCCCCGGTCACCGCGGTCATCGGGCTCAGCCGCCTGCTGGCCGACGGCGCCTCGGACCCGCTCACCGTCGAGCAGGAAAGGCAGGTCGAGCTGATCCGCAGCTCCGCCAGCGATCTGCTCACGCTGGTCAACGACCTGCTCGACCTGGCCAAGGCCGAGGCCGGCCGGCTCGAGCCGAACTGGGAGCAGGTCGACCTGCGGGCCATGTTCGGCCAGTTGCGGGGCACGCTGCGGCCGCTGGCCACCCGGCCCGAGGTCGACTTCGTGATCGACGAGCCGGCCGTGGCGACGATGCGCTCGGACGAGGTGCTGCTGGCCCGGGTGCTGCGCAACCTGCTCACCAACGCGCTCAAGTTCACTGCCGAGGGCGAGGTGCGGCTGACCGTCCGCGAGGTGGGCACCGACCTCGAGTTCACCGTCACCGACACCGGCACCGGGATCCCGCCCGAGCTGATAGAACGCATCTTCGAAGAGTTCTATCAGGTGCCCGGCAGCAAGGCTCTGAGTGGCAAGGGGACCGGCCTCGGCCTGCCGTACGCGCGCCGGCTGGCCGCCATTCTCGGTGGCGCCCTGCGGGCCGACTCCACTCCGGGCGAGGGGAGCACCTTCACGTTACGGCTGCCGGCGTCATGAAACCGGTCACCGTCCTCGTCGTCGACGACAGCGCCACCAAGCGCTATCTGCTGGTCAGCTGGCTGACCCGGGCCGGCTACACGGTCCGCCAGGCCGAGACCGGCGGTGAGGCCCTGCGGGTGCTGCCGGGCTCCGACGTCGACCTGGTGGTGCTCGACGTCAAGCTGCCCGACATGAGCGGCTTCGACGTCTGCGAAAAAATCAAGACCGATCCCGCGTACGGGACCATGCCCGTCATTCATGTGTCGGCTCACGCGGTCGACGTGGTCGACCGCACCCAGGGCCTGAACCGGGGCGCCGACGCCTACCTGGTCGAGCCGATCGAACCGGACGAGCTGATCGCGACCGCCCAGGCCGTGCTGCGCTACTACTCGGCCCGGCGGCGCGCCGAGTCGCTGGCCGAGCGCATGGTGCGACTGGCCGAGGCCACCCTGGCGATCAACACGTCGACCACGCTGATCGGGCTGCTCGAGGCGGCCGCGGAAGGTGCGCACCAGATCTTCGGCGGGCCGGTCGTGGTGCTCACCGAGACGACGGACGGCGAGGGCGTGGCCGTGGTGGGCTCGCCCCCGGTCGTACGCCCGTGGCCCATGCCCGACGAGGACGTGGCAGTCGGCTCGCTGGTGCGCACCGACGAAGCCGCCGCGTGGAGCGTCGTCACCTGGCCCGAGGACGAAACGGTGACGGTGGCCGCGGCCCGGCTGCGCAACGACCGTCCGCCCATCTATCTGGCCGTGGCCACCAGCACCCAGAACCCGGGCTTCCCGGTGCTGCGCCAGCTCTCCCAGACGGTCGCGGCGGCGGTCGAGGCGCAGCGCTCGTACGACGAGGAGCACCGCATCGCGGTCACCCTGCAGCGCAGCCTGCTGCAGTCGCGGCTGCCCGAGGTGCCGGGGATCGAGCTGACCATGCGCTACGAGCCGGCCGCCGCGCAGACCGAGGTGGGCGGCGACTTCTACGAGCTCACGATGCTCGACGGCAAGCTGCTGGTGGCCATCGGCGACGTCGCCGGTCACTCGCTGCACGCCGCGACGGTGATGGCCGAGGTACGCCATGCGGTCCGGGCGTACGCGGTGGAAGGGCATCCGCCGGGCACGGTGCTCACGCTCGTCAACCGCTTCATGCGTACGGTGTTGCCGGCCGACTCGGCGACCATCTGCCTGCTCACGCTCGACCCGGCGAGCGGCCGGGTGCGGATGGCCAGCGCCGGCCACCTGCCGCCGCTGCTGCACACCAGCGACGGCGCCCGTTACATCGAGCCGCACGGCCCGCTGCTGGGCATCAACGCACCCCGTCCCGACGACTTCGAGTTCGTGCTGCCGCCGGGCGGGACGCTGGTGCTCTACACCGACGGCCTGGTCGAGCGGCGGGACGCCGACATCGACGTGGGCCTGGCCGCGCTGGCCGAGGCGGCCACGACCGTCGAGTCCAACCTGGACGCCTTCTCGCGGCGCCTGATGACCGAGCTCGGCGGCGCCGGGCAACAGGCCGACGACATCGCGATCGTCGCCCTGCGCCGCCGGTGACAGCTCGCTAGTTTCCGGCCCGGCCGAGCACGTCGAGAACCCAGGCCAGCACGAACGCCTCTTCTTTCCAGGCGTCGTAGCGGCCGCTGGGGCCCGCGTGGCCGGCGCCCATCTCGGTCTTGAGCAGGTAGTCGCCGTCGGGGGCGACCGCGCGCAGACGGGCGATCCACTTGGCCGGCTCGTGGTAGAGCACGCGGGTGTCGTTCAGGCTGCTCATGGCCAGGATGCGGGGGTAGGGCAGCTTCGTGACGTTCTCGTACGGGCTGTAGCCCTTCATGTACGCGTACACGTCGGCCGATTCGATCGGGTTGCCCCACTCTTCCCACTCGGTGACCGTCAGCGGCAGCGACGGGTCGAGGATCGTGTTGAGCGGGTCGACGAAGGGCACCTCGGCCACGATGCCGGCGAACGCCTCGGGCGCGAGGTTGGCCACCGCGCCCACCAGCAGGCCGCCGGCCGAGCCGCCCCGGGCGACCAGCTGCTCGGGCGACGTCCAGCCCTCGCGCACCAGGGCCTGGGCGCACGCCACGAAGTCGGTGAAGGTGTTGCGCTTGGCCAGCAGCTTGCCCTCTTCGTACCAGCGGCGGCCCATCTCGCCGCCGCCGCGGATGTGCGCGATGGCGTAGACGACGCCGCGGTCGAGCAGCGACAGGCGGGCGATCGAGAAGTACGGGTCGATGCTGGTCTCGTACGAGCCGTAGCCGTACAGCAGCGCGGGCGCCGAGCCGTTGCGCGGGGTGTTCTTACGGGCGACGATCGAGATCGGCACCCGGGTGCCGTCGGGCGCCGTCGCCCACTCGCGGAACTGCTCGTAGTCGTCGGGCTCGTAGCCACCCAGCACCGGCCTGCGCTTGCGCAGCGTCATCGCCCGGGTCACCAGATCGACGTCGTAGACCGAGTCGGGCGTGATCATCGAGGCGTAGCTGATCCGCACGGCGGTGGTGTCGTACTCCGGGTTGCCGGCCAGCCCCACGTTGTAGATGGGCTCGGGGAACTCCATGTCGTAGAAGTCGGTGCTGCCGTCGCCGATGACCCGCAGACCGGTCAGCCCGTCGCGGCGCTGCGAGATGACGATGTGCCGGACGAAGGCGTCGACCGACTCGAGGCGGGTGCCGGGCTCGTGGGCGATCAGGTCGACCCAGTCGCCGGGGCTGTCGGCCGACGTGTACGCCAGCGCGAAGTCTTCCGCGTCCTTGTTGTGCAGGATGAGGAAGCGGTGGCCGTGGTGCTCGATCGAGTACTCGACGCCGTGCTCGCGGGGCGCGATCAGCGTGGGCTCGGCCTCGGGGGTGTCGGCCGGGATCACCCGTACCTCGGAAGTGATTTTGCTTGACGCCTCGATGACCAGGAACTTCTCGCTGCGGGTGAGCCCGACGCCGACCCAGAACCGCTCGTCCGGCTCCTCGAAGACCTTCACGTCGTCGCTCGCGGGACGGCCGACCGTGTGGCGCCACACGCGGTGGGGGCGCCAGGCCTCGTCCACAGTCACGTAGAAGAGCGCGCCGGCGTCGGCCGACCACGCGCTGCCGTACGACGTGTCAGGCACCTCGTCGGCCAGCACCTCACCGGTACGCAGGTCTTTGACCCGCAGCGTGAAGCGCTCGTCGCCGGAGAAGTCGGTGGAGTAGGCGAGCCAGTTGCCGTCGGGGCTGACGTCGAAGGTGCCCAAGGCGAAGAAGTCTTTGCCCTCGGCCAGCGCGTTGCCGTCGAGCAGCACCTGCTCGCCGGGGTGGCCGGCGGTCGACGGGGGATCGGTCTGGCCGTCCTGCACCGGCACCCGGCACGAGATGCCGTACTGCTTGCCCTCTTCGGTGCGGGTGTAATACCAGTAGCCGCCCTTGCGGGAGGGAACAGACAGGTCGGTCTCTTGTGTGCGGCCCTTGATCTCGTTGAAGATCGTCTCCCGCAGCCCGCTCAGGTGGCTCGTCGCCCGCTCGGTGAAGGCGTTCTCGGCCTCCAGGTAGGCGGTGGTGCGCGGGTCTTTCTTGTCGATCAGCCACGCGTACTCGTCGGTGACGGTGTCGCCGTGAAAGGTGCGCTCGTGGGTGCCCTGCTCGGCGGTGGGCGGGCTGTCGGCAGTCGGGTTCGTCACGCGCCCTACGTTACCGGGCAGTCCGGTTTCCCCGTCTTCTTTACTTCTTGCGCTCGCGACCGCGCTCGTTCGAACACGTGTACGATATGCCAGAGTGGACGATCTTCGAGGACGTGGGGAAGCTGGACGTGAGTGAGCCACCAGAAGATCAGGTGCTGAGCGCGCTTGTGGACATTTGCGGTCCCGACTATGCGCGCGTCGCGCGGTCGATCGACACGGTCGATGGCCGCCGGGCCGGCTTCGTCGCGGTGCCCGCCACCGCGCGCGCGGTCTCCGATGTTCTGCGGCTGGCGGTCGGCCGCGGCCTCAGCTTCCTGCCTCGCGGCAGCGGATCCAAGATCGATTGGGGTACGCCTCACGAGCCCGTCGACGTGCTGGTCGACACGGGCCGGCTGAGCGGGCTGTGGAGCCACGACGTCGCCGGCGCCACGGTCCAGGTGGCCACCGGCACTCCGGTTCGCGCTCTTCAGGCGGCGCTCGCGCTGCAGGGCCAGCGGCTTCCGGTCGACCCGCCGTCCCGGGCAGCCACCGTCGGCGGCATGCTCGCGGTGAACGAGTCGGGCCCGCTGCGCTACCGCTACGGCACCCCGGCCGAATACGTGTCGAGCGTGGCCTACATCGACCGCGCGGGCGAGGCGGCCGAATCCGACGGTGAGGACGGTCGCCCCGGGCTGGCCGAGGTCGACGGCGTGATCACCGCCGCCTCGCTCCGGCTCGAACCGCTGCCCCAGGCCCGCCGCTGGGCCGGCATCGCGGTGCCCACCCCGCTGCAGCTGGGCAAGCTGGTGGCCGCGGCCGACGAGCTGGAACCCAGCGCGATCGAGGTCGACCTGCCGGTCGGCGGCCAGGGCGGCACGCTGGCCGTGCTGTTCGAGGGGGCCGAGGCGGCCGCGGTCGACCAGGCCGAGCGGCTGGCCGCCGCGTGGGGCGCCGGGGCCGTGGTGACGCCGATCGCGCCGCCGTGGTGGGGCGCCTACCCGTTCCGGCGCGACGACGTGGCCCTGCGGCTCTCGGTCTCGGCGGCCGACCTGCCGGCCACGCTCTACGCGCTGAGCGACGCGGCCGGCTTCGCGGTGCCGGTGCGCGGGTCGGCCGGGCTGGGCCGCGTGCACGCCGTACTGCCCGGGCGCGCGGCGCCGGCCCAGATCACCGCCATCATCGAAAGCGTCCGCCACGTGCTGCTGGCCCGCGGCGGCCGCGCTTCGATCGTTGCCGCGCCGCCCGAACTGGCTCGCGAGCTCGAGATGGCCGCCCGTCCCGACTTCTTCTGACGGCCGCCTGTGGATGCGCTGCCTGTGGATAACTCGCCGCCGCCCGCTTGACATCGCGTAGCGTCTTCCCCCAACGCCCCTGGGTGGCCGGGGGAGGTGGTGGGTTACCCCGGCAAGATCAGTGCAGGACGGCGTAGCGGTGCTCGGCGGGGTGGCGCTCGGGCAGGGGCTCGCTGCCCACGGCGTAGGTCAGGTAGGCGAAGCGCCCGATCTGCGCGGTGCCGGTGAGGGCCAGGTGCTGCGCGGTCAGATGCCGGGGCAGCAGCGGGGCGCCGCCGCCGAGCACGACCGGCGCGATGCCGAGGATGATCTCGTCGAGCAGGCCCTGGTCGACGAACTGGCCGACCAGGTCGCCGCCGCCGACCAGCCACACGTTCTTGCCCTTGGCGGCGACCAGCATGGCCTCGTGCACGCGCTTCACGTCGCCGCTGACCATGAAGATGTTGGCGTCCGGCACCAGCGGCAGCTCCCGGTTGGCGAAGACCCAGCACGGGGCGTCGCCATACAGGTCGTGCCAGTTCTGCGGCTCGGCCAGCACGTTGTCGTTCGCCAGCACCCATTCGTAGGTGGTCGCGCCCATGGCGAACGCGCCGACACCCGCGAAGAACCCGCCGAAGGGGTTCTCGTTGCCCCCGTCGACGTCGAAGAGCCACTCCAGCGAGTTGTTCTCGTCGGCGATATAGCCGTCGATGCTCGTCGCCGTGTAGTACTGCGTTTTCGCCATGACAAACACCATGCCACGAAATAAACGCAGAAAAGGGGCGAATTGGCGGGCTTGAGCGGGGCACCGACAGGGCGAGGTCGGACGTTTGCGCAGCGCGCGGCGGCCGGACCAGGTCAGGCGTCGTTGCGCAGGACCAGGATCGCGATGTCGTCGCGCGGCTCCTCGACCGAGAAGTTGATCGTGGTGGAGCGCAGCCGGGCCGCCATCACCTCGGCCGGGTAGCCGGCCAGCGGGCCCGCCGCGTCGCGCAGCCGGCCGGTGCCGAACAGCTCGCGGCCGCGCCGCCGCTCGGTCACGCCGTCGGTGTAGAAGATCAGCGAGTCGCCGGGCTGCAGCCGTACCTCGACGTCGGGCGAGGTGATCGACTCGAGCAGGCCGAGGGCCGTGCCGCCCTCGCCGACGAAGGAGGTCTTGCCGTCGGCGTGCACCAGGACGGCCCGGTCGTGCCCGGCCAGGTGCAGGCAGACCGACAGCACGTTGTCGGCCGAGCGGCTGACTGAGGCCATCGCGAGCGTGCAGTAGCGCCCGCCACCCCGCTGCACCAGCGTCTTGTTGACCCGGCAGAGGATCTCGCCCATCGGCTTGCCGTCGTCGACCAGGATGCGGATCACGTCGCGGACCAGGCCGGTCACCGTGGCCGCCTGCACGCCCTTGCCGGAGACGTCGCCCACCACGACCAGCCACGTGTCGTCGCCCTGGGGCACCACGTCGTAGAAGTCGCCGCCGACCTCGGAGCCGGTGGGCACGTACTCGGCGGCGAAGCCGATGCCCTCGACGCGGGGGAGCGCCGGCGGCAGCAGGGAGGCCTGCAGCGTACGGGCGACCTTGTGCCTTTCGTCGTGGATGCGGGCGTTGTCGATGGCCAGGGCGGCGCGACGAGCCACGTCCTCGAGCACGGCCACCTCGTCCGAGTCGTGCCGGATGCGGTGGTGCCGGCCCACGGCCAGCGTGCCCAGGCGGGTGCCCCGGGCCACCAGCGGCACCGCGAAGCCCTCGGTCGGCGCGCCCAGCATCACCTGGGTGCCCAGCCGGGACGCCTCCTCGAGCCGGGTCAGGATCGAGTCGGGCCCGGTCTCGGCCAGGATCTCGTGCAGCTGGGCCAGGGTTCCCTCGTCGGCGTGGGTGGCCGCGGCGAGCTGCAGCCGCCCCCAGGCGTCGGTGGTGTGCACCGCGCACCACTGGCCCAGCCGGGGCACCACCAGCTGCGGGATCAGCGCCATCGTGAGGTTGACGTCGAGCGACTGGGCCAGCAGCTCGCTGGCCTCGGCCAGGAACGTCAGCCAGGTCTGCCGGCGCAGGTCGGCCCGGCGCAGACGGTCGTTCTCGAGGTGGAGCGAGAAGCGCTCGGCCACCAGCGTGGCCAGCGGGTGGGCGTAGCCGATGGGGGACGCATCGAGTTCGAGCTCGCCCGAGTAGGGCCGCTGGACGGTCAGCGGCACCCGGATCGTGTCGGCGTCGTCGCGCGGGGCCCGGCCGTAGCGGGCCAGCAGCTGGCGGCCGCCGCCGTCACCCCGGTCGAGCCGGATGACCCCGCCGGCCGCGCCGGTCAGCCGGGAGAGCTGGGCCAGCAGGTCGGCCGCGAACTCGGCCACCCCCTCTTCCGACTGCCGCTCGGGGTGCACGTGCAGCAGGGCCGTCAGCGCGCCCAGGCTGGGCGTCCCGCTCTCGGCCGCCGTCGCCGGCACCACCGCCGTGACCTCGCCGGTGTGCTCGCGCTCGAGCCGGAACCAGACGCCCTTGCCGGTGCCCTCGTGCACCGTGCCCCAGCGGCTGGCGAAGTGGTCGACCAGCAGGAGGCCGCGGCCGCGTTCGGCCACCTCGCCGATGTCCACGCTCTCATTGCGGGGGCCGACGGCCAGCTGCTCGACCGGGCCGGGCGCGAAGTCGGTGACCGTCACCGTCAGCCCGGTGGCGTCGGAGCGCACCTCGATGTCGAGCTCGGTGTTCGCGTGCACCACAGCATTGGTGGACAGCTCGGTGGTCAGCAGCAGAGCCTCGTTGAGCAGGGATTCGAGCCCCGCCTCTTCGAGCACGGAGCGGACGAGGGCGCGCGCCGCCGCCGGTGTGCGCCGGTCGTTGGGCAGCCGGACACGCCGGAGCAGACCACCCGCCGGGGTGTCCGAGATCGCATCGGCCTCCACTGACACGCATGCATCCTCTCCTGCCGGTGGGCCTGTGCACAAAGTCGTCTCTCGCATTGACCCGGTCGGGCGAGAGAGGATAGGGGCCCACCAAGGATGGACAGCGAGTGAGGACAGCATGACCGCGGCCAAAGAAGCCAGCGTCGGCATGCCCGACGACACCGCAGTGCTCGGTGAACTCGCCGAGGCCCTGCGGCGTGTTCGCCGTGGCGATCTCAAGGTTCGGTTGCCCCGCCGCAGCGGATTGCCCGGCGAGGTCGCCGACGCGTTCAACGAGGTGGTCTCGCTGCAGGAGCGGCAGAATCTCGACCTGAGACGGATCAGTCGCATCGTCGGCCGCGACGGCCGGCTCACCGAGCGGCTGGACGACGAGGGCCTCGACGGCGCCTGGGCCGACAGCGTGCGTTCGGTCAACGCGCTGATCGACGACCTCGGCCGGCCGACGACCGAGATCTCCCGCGTCATCGTGGCCGTCGCTGAGGGTGACCTCTCTCAGCACATGGCGCTCGAGATGGACGGGCGACCCCTACGGGGTGAATTCTTGCGCATCGGCCGCACCGTCAACACGATGGTCGATCAGCTGTCGTCGTTCGCCGACGAGGTGACCCGCGTGGCCCGCGAGGTCGGCACCGAAGGCGAGCTGGGCGGTCAGGCCGACGTCCGTGGCGTGGCCGGCACCTGGAAAGACCTCACCGACTCGGTGAACACGATGGCCTCCAACCTGACCCACCAGGTGCGATCAATCTCACAGGTCGCGACGGCGATGGCCCGGGGCGATCTGTCCCAGAAGATCACGGTCTCCGCCCGCGGCGAGGTGGCCGAGCTGTCCGACACCATGAACGGGCTGACCGACACGCTGCGGCTGTTCGCCGAGCAGGTGACCCGGGTGGCCCGCGAGGTGGGCACCGAGGGCAAGCTGGGCGGTCAGGCCGAGGTGCCGAATGTGGCGGGCACCTGGAAAGACCTCACCGACTCGGTGAACTCGATGGCCTCCAACCTGACGAGCCAGGTGCGCAACATCGCCCAGGTGTCGACGGCGGTGGCCAAGGGCGACCTGTCGCAGAAGATCACGGTGGCCGCGCAGGGCGAGATCCTGGAGCTCAAAGACACCGTGAACACGATGGTCGACCAGCTGTCGTCGTTCGCCGACGAGGTGACCCGCGTGGCCCGCGAGGTCGGCACCGACGGCCGGCTGGGCGGTCAGGCCCAGGTGCGCGGGGTCTCCGGCACCTGGCGCGACCTCACCGAGAACGTGAACCAGCTGGCCGACAACCTCACCGACCAGGTCCGCAACATCGCTCAGGTCTCGACGGCGGTGGCCAAGGGTGACCTGTCGCAGAAGATCACGGTCGACGCCCGGGGCGAGATCGCCGAGCTTAAGAACACCGTGAACACGATGGTCGACCAGCTCTCGTCGTTCGCCGAAGAGGTCACCCGCGTGGCCCGCGAGGTCGGCTCGGAGGGCAAGCTCGGCGGCCAGGCCCAGGTCAAGGGCGTTTCGGGCACCTGGCGCGACCTGACCGACAACGTGAACTACATGGCGTCCAACCTGACCAGCCAGGTCCGCAACATCTCGTCGGTCACCACGGCCGTCGCCAAGGGTGACCTGTCGCAGAAGATCACGGTCGACGCCCGCGGCGAGATCCTGGAGCTCAAGTCGACCGTCAACACGATGGTCGACCAGCTGTCGAGCTTCGCCGACGAGGTGACCCGCGTGGCCCGCGAGGTGGGCACCGAGGGCAAGCTGGGTGGTCAGGCCCAAGTGCGCGGCGTGGCCGGCACCTGGCGCGATCTGACCGACAACGTGAACTCGATGGCCTCCAACCTGACCGGCCAGGTGCGCAACATCGCCCAGGTGTCGACGGCGGTGGCCAAGGGTGACCTGTCGCAGAAGATCACGGTCGACGCCCAGGGCGAGATCCTGGAGCTCAAGAACACCGTGAACACCATGGTCGACCAGCTGTCGTCGTTCGCCGACGAGGTCACGCGCGTGGCCCGCGAGGTGGGTTCCGAGGGCAAGCTGGGTGGTCAGGCCCAGGTGCGCGGCGTGGCCGGCACCTGGCGCGACCTCACCGACAACGTGAACTACATGGCGTCCAACCTGACGGCCCAGGTGCGCAACATCGCGAGCGTGACCACGGCGGTGGCCAAGGGCGACCTGTCGCAGAAGATCACGGTCGACGCCCGGGGCGAGATCCTGGAGCTCAAGGACACCGTCAACACGATGGTCGACCAGCTCTCCAGCTTCGCCACCGAGGTCACCCGGGTCGGCCGTGAGGTCGGCGTCGAGGGCAAGCTGGGCGGTCAGGCCCAGGTCAAGGGCGTTTCCGGTACGTGGCAAGACCTCACCGACAACGTCAACCAGCTCGCCTCGACCCTGACCATCCAGCTGCGGGCGATCGCCGAGGTGTCGACGGCCGTGACCCGGGGCGACCTGACCCAGAGCATCGCGGTCGAGGCCCAGGGCGAGGTCGCCGAGCTCAAGGACAACATCAACCAGATGATCGTCACGCTCCGCGAGACGACCAAGGCCAACGCCGAGCAGGGCTGGCTCGACTCCAACCTGGCCCGCATCGGCGGCCTGCTGCAGGGCCAGCGTGATCTCGGCGAGGTGTGCCGCATGATCATGACCGAGGTGACCCCGCTGGTCGACGCCCAGCTCGGCGCGTTCTTCCTGGTCGACAACGAGCAGGCGGTCATGCGGCTGCGACTGGCGGCGTCGTACGGCTATGTCGCCCGCAACCACGAGGTGACCTTCGGCCCGGGTGAGGGCCTGGTCGGCCAGGCTGCCGTGTCCCGCCGGACGATCCGGGTCCGGGCCACCCACGACGGCATCCTGACCATGCGCTCCGGCCTGATGTCGATGCCGCCGAACGACCTGGTCGTGCTGCCGGTGCTGTTCGAGGGCGAGATGCTCGGCGTCATCGAGTTCGCCTCGGTGGCCACCTTCTCCGGATTGCATCTGACGTTCCTCGAGCGTCTGGTGTCCACGATCGGCGTCGCCCTCAACACCATCCAGGCCAACCGGCGTACGGAGGAACTGCTCTCCCAGTCGCAGCGGCTGGCCCGCGAGATGCAGGACCAGTCGGCCGAGCTGCAGCGCACCAACGCCGAGCTGGAGGACAAGGCTCAGCTGCTGAGTGAGCAGAAGGCCAACATCGAGACCAAGAACCGCGAGATCGAGCAGGCCCGCCGCGGCCTGGAAGAGAAGGCGCAGCAGCTCAGCCGGGCCAGCGCCTACAAGTCCGAGTTCCTGGCCAACATGAGCCACGAGCTGCGCACACCGCTCAACTCGCTGCTGCTGCTGGCTCGCCTGCTGGCCGACAACCCCGAGACCAACCTGACCGAGAAGCAAATCGAATTCGCCCGTACGATCCACAGCGCCGGCACCGACCTGCTGTCCCTCATCGACGACATCCTCGACCTGGCCAAGATCGAGGCGGGTCGCATGGACGTCGAGCCCGACCAGGTCGACTTCGAGGGCGTCCGCAGCTACGTCGAGCAGGCGTTCGCGCCGCAGGCCAACGAGAAGGGCCTCGAGTTCCGGGTCTGGCTGCAGCCGGGCCTGCCCGAGGCGATCTTCACCGACGCCCAGCGGCTCCACCAGATCCTGCGCAACATGCTGTCCAACGCGGTCAAGTTCACCGACACCGGCTCGGTCACGCTGAGCATCTTCGGCGCCCCGCCCGAGACCGACTTCGAGATCCCGGCGCTGGCCTCGGCCCGGCAGGTGATCGCCTTCGCGGTCACCGACACCGGCATCGGCATCAACGACGAGAAGCTGGCCATCATCTTCGAGCCGTTCCAGCAGGCCGACGGCACGACCACCCGCAAGTACGGCGGCACCGGCCTCGGCCTGTCGATCAGCCGCGACCTGGCCGCCCTGCTCGGCGGCACGATCGTGGTCTCGTCCCGGCCGGGCGAGGGCTCGACGTTCACGCTCTACATGCCGGACGCGCTCAGCGCCGAGGCGATCCCGCCGCTGAGCCTGCCCACGCTGCCCTCGGCCACGGTGGTGGTGCAGCCCGCGCCGGCGCCGATCGACATCCCGCTCATGGAGATGCCGGTGCTGCACCAGGGCCCGGCGCTGGAGGGGCACGTGGTGAGCCCGGCCAGCCGGCAGCTCGACGGCGCGACCGTGCTGATCGTCGACGACGACGTGCGCAACGTCTTCGCGCTGACCAGCGCGCTCGAGATGCACGGGCTCAACGTCCTGTACTCCGACAACGGGGTCGACGGCGTCCGCCTGCTGGGTGAACACCCCGAGGTCGACATCGTGCTGATGGACGCGATGATGCCCGACCAGGACGGTTACGAGACCACCCGGGGGATCCGGCGCAACCAGCGCTTCCAGGACCTGCCGGTAGTGTTCCTGACGGCGAAGGCCATGCCCGGCGACCGGGAATCGGCCCTCGCGGCCGGGGCCAGCGATTACATCACCAAGCCGGTCGACCTGGACGAGCTGATCGAGCTGATGGCGCGCTGGGTGAACGCCGACAAGACAACGGAGCCGGACCTGGGCTGATCAGGCCCACGGAGAGGATGGGGTGTGGCCGAGCGCGCGAAGGCCCTGCTGGTCGACGACCGAAAGGACAACCTGCTGGCCCTGGAGGCGATCCTGCAGGGCCTGCCGGTGACCGCGGTCGCCGTCGAGAGCGGCGAGGCCGCGCTCAAGCAGCTGCTCACCGACGACTTCGCGGTGATCCTGCTCGACGCGCAGATGCCCAACATGGACGGCTTCGAGACGGCCGGCCACATCAAGCGGCGGGAACGCACCCGGCACGTGCCGATCCTGTTCCTCACCGCCGCCGACCGCGACGCCCAGCTCGCGCTGCGGGGCTACGCGGTCGGCGCGGTGGACTACCTGACCAAGCCGTTCGACCCGTGGGTGCTGCGGGCCAAGGTGTCCATCTTCGTCGAGCTGTGGACCAAGACGCAGCAGCTCAAGGCCCAGGCCGAGGCGACCCGCGAGCGGGAGTCGCAATGGCAGCGGCTCACCGAGACGGTCGACGAGGCGGCCCGGGTGCTGCGCGGCGGCGGTGACGAGGCCGCCGCCGAGGCTCTGGCCCTGCTCGAGAAGGCCCGCTGGGGCAACTAATCAAACATTGGCGTACGGCGTGAGGGCGCTGGCCAGCAGAGGCCGGAGCACCGACTTCGGTCGCGCGCCGACCAGGCGCTGGGTCACCACGCCGTTCTGAAAGATCAGCAGGGTCGGCAGCGACATGATCCCGTACGCGCGGGAGGTCTCCGGATTCTCGTCGGCGTTCAGCGCGGCGATCAGCAGCCGGCCGGCGAACTCGGGCTGCAGTTCGGCCAGCGTCCGGGCCATCGGGCCGCAGGGCGGGCACCACTCGGCCCACACGTCGACGGCGACCGGAACGCCGGCCTCGGCGAGGTAGGCGCCGATGGTGGCATCGGTCAGGGCTGGCAGGTCTGGGTGTGACATGGCGACTCCCGGTGTGCGACGGCCTCGTCCAACTGGGCGCGCAACTGCTGCCGGAGGTCGGTGAGCTGCCCGATGAAGCCGTCCACTTCGGCCAGCTTGCGGCGCAGCACCAGCACCGAGTCGGGGCAGACGTGACCCGATTCGTTCCCGGCTCGCAGGCACGCGACGAAGGGGCGGATGTCTTCGAGGCCGAAGCCGGCCGCCAAGAGCGACCGGATCTCGTGCACTACGCGTAACTCGGCGTCGTCGTACTGCCGGTAGCCGTTGGCGTCCCGGTCAGCCTGGACGAGACCGTGCTGCTCGTAGTAGCGCAGGGTGCGCGTGCTCGTTCCGGCCCGCGACGCCAGCTCCCCGATCAACATGCCGATGTCCCCTCGTCGTCACCCGACGCTAGGCGTTGACACCGGCGTCAAGGCAACCATCCAACCGCCCCGCCCGCCACCCAAGACCGGACTGAAGCCATCCAACCGCCCCGCCCGCCACCCAAGACCGGACTGAAGGCTGCGTCTTGGTCAGGCGGTGCTGGAGATCATGAGGGCGCTGCGCAGACCCGTGATATCGAGCACTCGCAGCAGGAAGTCGCCGACGTTGGTCAAAGCCAGGACGGACCGGGCATGCTGGGCCTTGCGGCTGAGCACGACCAGCGTGCCCAGGCCCTGGGAATCGCAGAAGGTGACGCCGGCCATGTCGAGCACGATGCGGGCCGGCGGCTCGATCAAGGCCTCGTTGACCAGCGCCGACAGCTCGGTGACGGTGAGCACGTCGATCTCACCGGCGAGGTGGAAGGTGACCTCGTCGGGTGCGTGCTCAGCCGTGATCGACAGCTCAGGTCGTTCCACCGGGCCAGCCTATCGCCTGCGCGCTTGTTCGGCCTGTTGGGCGCGAGCGTATCGGGGCGTTCGGGACATCAAGGCAGGACACGATCGGTCATCCTCGGGTGATGTGAGGAACCCTCTTGAGATTCCCGCCGGACCGCGCTGACACAATGGGAGCCGCTGTGACCACCTCATACCGCCCCGAGGGCCTCCCCTACCCGGAGGACGCCCCGGCATCCCAGGCCCTTTTCGACCGCGCCCAGGCCGTCGTGCCCGGCGGGGTCAATTCACCCGTGCGTGCGTTCCGAGCGGTCGGCGGCACGCCCCGTTTCATGGTCCAGGGCCAGGGCCCGTGGCTCACCGACGCCGACGGGCGCCGCTACGTCGACCTGGTCTGCTCGTGGGGCCCGCTCATCCACGGCCACGCCCACCCCGAGGTCATCGCCGCGATCCAGGCGGCCGCGGCCCGGGGCACCAGCTTCGGCACGCCCACGGCGGGCGAGGTCGACCTGGCCGAAGAGATCGTCCGCCGCACCCCGGTCGACGAGGTCCGCCTGGTCAACTCGGGCACCGAGGCCACCATGTCGGCCATCCGCCTGGCCCGCGGGTTCACCGGCCGCTCCAAGATCGTGAAGTTCGCCGGCTGCTACCACGGGCACGTGGACGCGCTGCTGGCCGCGGCCGGCTCCGGCGTGGCCACCCTCGGCCTGCCCGACTCGCCCGGTGTCACCGGCGCGGCGGCCAGCGAGACGATCGTGCTGCCGTACAACGACGTGGCCGCCGTCGAAGAGGCTTTCCGCTCGGAGGGCGACCAGATCGCCGCGATCATCACCGAAGCCGCCGCCGGCAACATGGGCGTCGTCGCCCCGCGGGAGGGCTTCAACCAGCGGCTGGCCGAGATCGCCCACGCGGCCGGGGCCCTGCTGATCGTGGACGAGGTGATGACCGGCTTCCGCGTCTCGGCCGGCGGCTGGGCCGGGCTCGACCCGGTCGACGCCGACCTGTTCACCTTCGGCAAGGTGATGGGCGGCGGCCTGCCCGCGGCGGCGTTCGGTGGCCGGCGCGAGATCATGTCGCGGCTGGCCCCGGCCGGCCCGGTGTATCAGGCGGGCACGCTCAGCGGGAACCCGCTGGCCTGCGCGGCCGGGCTCGCCTCGCTGCGGCTGGCCGACGACGCGGTCTACAAGCGGCTCGACGAGCTGTCGGCGACGGTGGGCGCGCTGGCCGCCGACGCGCTGAACACCGCCGGAGTGCCGCACCGGCTCGCGTACGCGGGAAACATGTTTTCGATCTTCTTCACCGCGACCGAGGTGGTCGACTACGAGTCGGCCAAGACCCAGGACGCGGGCGCCTACAAGGGGTTCTTCCACGAGATGCTGGCGCGCGGCGTCTACCTGCCGCCGAGCGCCTTCGAGTCGTGGTTCGTGTCGACCGCGATCGACGACGACGCGCTGGAACAGATCGCGTCGGCGTTGCCCCATGCGGCACGCGCCGCCGCGGCGGGGGGAGCACAAGCATGAGCGAGCCGACCAGGACCACCGTCCACGTGATGCGGCACGGCGAGGTCTTCAACCCCAGCAAGGTGCTGTACGGGCGGCTGCCCGACTTCCATTTGTCGGAGCTCGGGAAGCAGATGGCCGTGGCGGCGGCCGAGTCGCTGGCCAAGCGCGACGTCACGTACGTCGTGGCCAGCCCGCTCGAACGGGCACAAGAGACCGCCGTGCCGATCGCGGCCGAGTTCGACCTCAAGATCGCCACCGACTCCCGGCTGATCGAGAGCTCGAACTACTTCGAGGGCAAGAAGGTCTCGGTCGGCGACGGCGCGCTCACCAACCCCCGGCACTGGTGGGTGCTGCGCGACCCGATCACTCCCTCGTGGGGCGAGGCCTACCTGATCATCGCCCAGCGCATGTTCGCCGCCGTGCAAGCGGCCCGGGTGGCCGCCGAGGGGCACGAGGCAGTCTGTGTCTCGCATCAGCTACCGATCTGGACGCTGCGGCGCTATATAGAGAAGAAGCGTCTGTGGCACGACCCGCGCCGCCGCCAGTGCGGGCTGGCCAGCATCACGTCGTTCCGCTTCGAGGACTCGAAGGTGGTCGGCATCGACTACGCCGAACCCGCCGCGCACCTGGTGGCCCTCTCCGCGACAGCCAAGACCGCCAAGGGAGCTTGACCATGCGCCGCCTCGCCGCAGTCCTGGCCACCGCCGCCCTCGCGGCCGGTGTCCTCGCCGGATGCGGAGGGGAGGACGGCAACTGGGCCAAGAACTGCACCACCACCAACGGCGTGGTCGAGTGCGCGCCCGACAAGCGCCCCGCGGTCGAACCGATCACCGGCGAACTGCTGGACGGCAAGGCGTACGACATAGCCCAGGAAAAGGGCAAGGTGGTCGTCGTCAACTTCTGGGGCTCGTGGTGCGCGCCGTGCCGGGCCGAGGCCGACGACCTCGAGAACACCTATCAGGCCATGAAGGACAAGGACGTCAGCTTCATCGGCGTCAACTCGCGCGACGACCGGGACGCGGCCCGCGACTTCGAGAAGGGCCGGGTCACCTACCCGAGCCTCTACGACTTCCCGGGCAAGATCGGCATCCAGTTCGACGTGACCAACGTCAGCATCCCGTCCACGCTGATCATCGACCGGCAGGGCCGTATCGCGGTCGCCCTGCGCCAGGCCACGACCGAGACCCAGCTCAAGCCGCTGGTCGAGAAGATCGCGGCCGAGGGGCAGGGCTGATGGCCTCGACCTTCGCCGAGATCGCCAGCGGCGGGCCGCTGGTGCTGGCGATCGGTGTCTCCGCACTGGCCGGGCTGGTCAGCATCCTGTCGCCGTGCGTTCTGCCGCTGCTGCCGGGCTATCTCTCGTACGTCACCGGTCTGGCCGGATCCGACCTGGACGATTCCGCGGAAAAGGATGCCGGCGGGGGCGGTGTCGCCACCCTGACGAAGCCTCGCACCAGCCACCGGGGGCGGGTGCTGGCCGGCACCAGCCTCTTCGTGCTCGGCTTCGCTGTCGTCTTCACCCTGCTGGCCACTCTGGTCGCCAACCTGGGCTTCCTGCTGGTCCACAAGGACGCCCTGAACATCGGCCTGGGCGTGCTGGTCATCGTTCTGGGCCTGGGCTACCTGGGCTGGATCCCCGGCCTGCAGCGCGAGGCCCGGATAACCAGGCTGCCGGCGGCCGGCCTGGTCGGCGCGCCCATCTTCGGCGCGGTCTTCGCCTTCTCGTGGCTGCCGTGCACCGGCCCCACCCTGGCCGCCGTGCTGGCCCTGGCCACCACCAGCGGCGAGACGAACCGGGCGGTGGTGCTGGCTCTGGCCTACAGCCTGGGTCTCGGCATCCCGTTCATCGCCTTCGGCCTCTTCTTCCGCAAGCTGCTCGGCGTCTTCCGGTTCATCCGCCGCAACAGCCAGTGGGTCACCCGGATCGGCGGCGTGCTGCTCATCCTGGTCGGGATCATGCTCGTGACCGGCGGCTGGAACCACTTCCTGGTGTGGCTGATGACCACGTTCGACTTCGGCGCGGGGACGCTGCTGTGACAGTTGTCGAGGAACGTCCCGCCCCGCCCGCCGCCCCTCCGCCGCGGCCGGTGAACCGGCTGTGGGCTCTGCTGCGCAACTCGTGGCGGCAGCTCACCTCCATGCGTACGGCCCTGGTCCTGCTCTTCCTGCTGGCCGTCGCGGCCATCCCGGGCTCGGTGTTCCCGCAGCGCGCGGTCAACGCCGAACGGGTCACGCAGTACTACCAGCAGCACCCCGACCTGGCGCCGGTGCTGGAACGGCTGGGCGGCTTCGAGGTCTACGCCTCGCCCTGGTTCGCCTCGATCTACCTGCTGCTGTTCACGTCGCTGATCGGCTGTGTGGTGCCGCGGCTGATCGATCACGTGCGTGCGCTGCGGATGGCTCCGCCGGACGCGCCGAAGCGCATGGAACGGCTGCCGCAGCACGCGGAGGACCTGACTCGTACGGGCGCTCCCGACGAGGTCGCGAAGAGCCTGGCCGCCGGGCTGCGCCGCCGCCGCTTCCGGACGAAGGTGCGCGAGCGCGAGGACGGCGTCTGGACGGTCTCGGCCGAGAAGGGCTTCCTCAAAGAGACCGGCAACCTGCTCTTCCACTTCTCGCTGCTGGCGGTGCTCATCGGGGTGGGGTTCGGGCACTGGTACGGCTGGCACGCCAACCGGTTGCTCGTCGGCGGTCCCGACCAGGGTTTCTGCAACACGCTGACGCAGTACGACGACTCGACGCTCGGCCCCCGGGTGCACCCGGCCGACCTGCCGATCTTCTGCCTGCAGCTGACCGACTTCGACGCCACCTTCCAGACCACCGGCCAGCCCAAGACCTTCCTGGCCACCGTGCAGGTCACCCAGGACAACGGCGCGGCCGAGACCCGCAAGTTCACGGTCAACGACCCGCTGCGGCTCGACGGCGCCAGCGTCTACCTGCTCGGCCACGGCTACGCGCCGATCCTGAAGTACACCGACCGCAACGGCGTCTCGCAGACCAAGGTGGTGCCGTTCCTGCCGATCGACGCCATGCAGACCAGCGAGGGCGTCGCGCAGTTCCCCGACATCAACATCGACCCCAAGACCGACAAACGGGATCCGAACCTGCAGATGGGCTTCGAGGGCCGGTACCTGCCGACCGCGCCCACCGACGGCCGCGCCACCTCGGCCTTCCCGGCCGAGAACAACCCGATGCTCTACCTGACCGCCTACCGCGGCGACCTGGGCCTCGACGTCGGCACCCCGGGCTCGGTGTACTCGCTCGACCAGGGCCAGATCGCCACCGGCGAGCTCAAGAACGTCAGCGGCGCCCGCCCGCACGCGCTCAAGCTGGGCGACACGTGGACGCTGGACGACGGCACCAAGCTCGAGTTCGTCGGCACCCGGGAGTTCGCGACGCTGTCCATCCGGCACGACCCGGCTCAGGGGCTGCTGCTCGTGGGCGCGGTGGTCGGGCTGCTCGGCCTGATGCTGTCGCTGGCCGGGCACCGGCGCCGGGTGTGGTTCCGTGTCCGGCCAAATGCCGACCTGCCGGGTTCCGCGGCGGCTCGCGGCGGTAGCGTGGTGACGGCCGGTGGCCTGCCGCGCACCGACTATCCGGGCTTCCCGGAAGAATTCAAGGCTGTGGTGAAGGCCGCCGAAGAAGGGACGCCCTGATGGCGGAGTTGTCGAATCAGTTGATGGCGGCGGCCGTCCTCGCGTACCTGTTCGCGATGGTCTGCTACGCCGGTGAGTACGCGTTCGGCAAGCGCAGCCGGGTCGGGCGCGCAGCCGTGCGGCCGGTCGAGGCGAAGCAGCTCGTCGGCGCGGGCGGTCCGGTCACCTCCGAGCCGCCGGTGGCCGACGATGCCCCGATTCCGCCGGCCAAGCGCGGCCGCGGCGAGCTGATCGGCATGATCGCGGTCGGCATCAACGTGCTCGCCGTGCTGTTGCACCTGGGCGGTCTGGTCACCCGCGGCGTCGCGGCCGACCGGATGCCGTGGGGCAACATGTACGAGTACATCCTGTCGACGACGTTCATCGCGTCGGCGGTGTGGATCGGCGTCGTGCTGCGCCGCCCGGCCGTCCGCCACCTGGGCCTGTTCGCCTCGCTGGCGCTGGTCGTGATGCTGGGCGCGGCCTCCATGGTCGCCTACACGCCGGTCGGCCCGCTGGTGCCGGCGCTCAACTCGTACTGGTTCGTCATCCACGTCTCGACGATCATCATCGGCTCCGGCATCTTCCTGATCGGCGCCGTGCCGGCCGCGATGTTCCTCATCCGCAACGGGTACGACGAGGGCAAGCGCCGGTTCCCGTACACGCTGGGCAAGCACGTGCCGGCCGCGGTGACGCTCGAGCGGCTGACCTTCCGGCTGCACGCCTTCGCCTTCCCGCTGTTCACCTTCGGCGCGCTGATCGCGGGCCCGATCTGGGCCGAGGCGTCCTGGGGCCGCTACTGGGGCTGGGACCCGAAAGAGGTCTGGGCGTTCATCTCGTGGGTCGTCTACGCCGGCTACCTGCACGCCCGGGCCACGCCCAGCGTCAAGCGCACGGTGGCGACCTGGATCGCACTGCTCGGCTTCGTGACCATGCTGATGAACCTGTTCGGCGTGAACCTGTTCTTCGAGGGCCTGCACTCGTACGCCAACGCGGGTTAGCCCTTGTCCGAGCCGCAGTCGCCGGCCGTCCAGGTGTCGTAGCGGGTCAGCCAGTCCAGGCAGAAGCCGCCGTTGAGCCGGCGCTGGGCCGGGTCGGTCCCGGTCAGCGTGGGCACGTCCTCGCGCCACAGCTTGGCCTCGCCGCCTTCGCCGGGCCGCAGCCGTACGTTGTCCACCATCACGGGCGGGACGTCGATCAGTCCGGGCTTGCCCGCGTCGACGTGCACCTCGACGTACTGCTCGACGGTGGCGGTGCGGCCGATCGGCAGGAGCTGGGCGGTGAGCAGGTTCCACCGGTCGCCCCACCACAGCCAGGCGCTCCACAGCCCGCTCGGGTCGGAGTGCAGGTCGATCCAGATCTTGTCGCCCGGCTTCACCGCGTACTGGCCGTAGAACTGCCAGGTCTTGGTGTTGGTGTTGAACGTGTAGATCTGCTGGCGGCCCGGCCCGGCCCAGCCGGTCTCGGCCCAGCCGGCCTCGAGCCAGGCGATGTTGCCGCGGCCCATGTTCCGCTTGGCCATGAAGCGGCCGGCCACGAAGTCGTACGAGCGGGCGCGGACCGAGCCGTCCACGACTGACATGCGGCCGGACACCCCGGCCCATTCGCCGCTCGTGTTGGCCCCCAGGTGGTGGTAGCCACTGGGGGTGACGCCGCCCTGGCCGCGCCCGGAGAGCCGTACGCCCGATTCCAGAATGTGACCTGTGGCACGGCACGCTCCCGGCGCCTGCGGCCCGGCCCGTCCGGCCGGCGCCCGGGTCGAGGCCCGAGCCGGTGCGCAGGCCGGCAGCCGTTTCGTCGCCGACGACCCGGAACTATCGATCTGAGCTGCGGAAACAGTCGGCATGAGGCCGGTCAGGCCGGCGGCCAGAGCGGCCATCGCGCACCACAGCGCCACTTTCCGGACCTTCACCTGCACCTCGCCTGCTGTCACGGATCAATCGCCCACTCAACGCGTATCGGACAGCGTGAGTGACGGTGATCGCCCGCGCGCGGAACTGTCGGACCCGTGCGCGAGACTTGGTGTCATGGCGCCTCGTGGATTCCCCTACCAAGATCTGCAGAGCTTCTTGGACGCCCTCGAGGCGGCCGGTGAGCTGCGCCGGGTGACCGTCCCGGTCGACCCGACGCTCGAGATCAGCGAGGTGGTGACCCGCACGGTTCGCGAGGGTGGGCCGGCGCTGCTGTTCGAGCGACCGACCCGGGGCTCGATGCCGCTGGCGATCAACCTCTTCGGCACCGAGAAGCGGATGGCGATGGCCCTCGGGGTCGAAAAACTCGACGATGTGGGCGACCGCATCGGGGGGATGATCAAGCCGGAGCTCCCGGTCGGCTGGTCCGGCATCCGCGAGGGCCTGGGCAAGGTGCTGCAGCTGAAGTCGCTGCCGCCGCGCAAGGTGAAGACCGCCCCCTGCCAAGAGGTGGTGCTCAAGGGTGACGAGGTCGACCTCGGCCTGCTGCCCGGCCTGCAGGTGTGGCCCGGTGACGGCGGCATCTTCCACAACTTCGGCCTCACCCACACCAAGCACCCTGAGACGGGCAAGCGCAACCTCGGGCTCTATCGGCTGCAGCAGCATTCGAAGAACACGCTGGGCATGCACTGGCAGATCCACAAAGACTCGACGGCCCACCACGCCGTGGCCGAACGCCTCGGTCAGCGCCTGCCGGTGGCCATCGCGATCGGCTGCGACCCGGTGGTCAGCTACTCGGCCAGCGCTCCGCTGCCCTCCGACATCGACGAATACCTGTTCGCGGGCTTCCTGCGCGGCGAGCGGGTCGAGATGGTCGACTGCCTCACCGTGCCGCTGCAGGTGCCGGCCGAGGCCCAGATCATCCTCGAGGGCTATCTCGAGCCCGGCGAGCGCCTGCCCGAGGGCCCGTTCGGCGACCACACCGGCTTCTACACCCCGATCGAGCCGTTCCCGGTGCTGCACATCGAGTGCATGACCATGCGGAAGAAGCCGATCTACCACTCGATCATCACGTCGCAGCCCCCGCAGGAGGATCACGGCCTGGGCAAGGCGACCGAGCGCATCTTCCGGCCGCTGCTCAAGATGATGATCCCCGACATCGTCGACTACGACCTGCCGTCGGCCGGCGTCTTCCACAACTGCGCGATCGTCTCGATCCGCAAGCGCTATCCCAAGCACGCGCAGAAGGTCATGAACGCCGTCTGGGGCGCCCACTCGATGGCCTTCACCAAGCTGATCGTGATCGTCGACGAGGACTGCGACGTCCACGACTACAACGAGGTCGCCTTCCGCGCGCTCGGCAACGTCGACTACAGCCGCGACCTGCTGCTCACCGAGGGCCCCGTCGACCACCTCGACCACGCGTCCTACCAGCAGTTCTGGGGTGGCAAGGCGGGCATCGACGCCACCCGTAAGCTGCCTTCCGAGGGCTACTCACGAGGCTGGCCCGAAGCGATGGCGATGTCGCCCGAGGTGATCAGCCTGGTCGACAAGCGCTGGAAGGAGTACGGCTTATGACGGCGGTCGCGGCGGTCCCCGAGAAACCGGGCAAGGTCAAGGCGTTCCTGCGCCTGGTGGCCATCGAGCACTCGGTCTTCGCGCTCCCGTTCGCCTACCTCTCGGCGGCGGTCGCGCTCGACCGGCTCGGCACGGGCGTCCACTGGGTCGACCTGCTTCTGGTGACGGTGGCCATGGTGTCGGGCCGCACCTTCGCCATGGCGGCCAACCGCATCCTCGACCGCAAGATCGACGCGCTGAATCCGCGTACGCGGAACCGGGAACTCGTCACCGGCGCCGTCTCGCTGCGGACGGCCTGGACCGGTGCCGCGATCTCGCTGGTCGTGCTCTTCGTGGCGGCCGGCCTGCTCAACCCGCTCTGCCTGGTGCTGTCGCCGCTCGCCGTGATTCCGCTGGTCGTCTATCCGTACGCGAAGAGGTTCACCAACTTCCCGCACTACGTGCTGGCCCTGGCCCAGGCTGTGGCCCCGGTCGGGGCCTGGCTCGCGATGACCGGCCCGTTCGACGGGTCGGGCCCGGCCTGGCTGCTGGGTGTCGCCGTCGGCCTGTGGATCGGCGGGTTCGACATCATCTACGCCTGCCAGGACGTCGAGGTCGACCGGCAGATCGGCGTGCACTCCACCCCGGCCCGGTTCGGCGTGCGCACGGCGCTGCACATCTCCACCGTGACCCATGTCGTGACGTTCGCGCTGTTCGTCTGGTTCGGCGCCGTGGTCGGCCTGGGCTGGCTGTGGTGGATCGGCCTGGCGCTGACCGCGGTGGCCTTCGTCTACCAGCACATCGTCGTCACCCCGAACGACCTGTCCAAGGTCAACCGGGCCTTCTTCACGGCCAACGGCTTCGTGGGCATCGCGCTGTTCCTGTTCGCGCTGCTCGACCTGCTCCTGCTGTAACCGTTCGCGCAGCGATCTCCGTCTAACCCCCGTGAGCGACAAAGAAGCCGAGTTCCGCGAGTTCGTCGGCACGCAGATGGAGGCGCTGCGGGGGCTCGCCTACCTGACGTGCGGCGACTGGCAGGTGGCGGAAGATGCCGTGCTCGGCGCTCTGGCCCGCCTCTACGTGAAGTGGGGGCGGGTCGAGAATCCGCAGGCGTACGCGCGCAGCGCCGTGGTGCGCGCGGCCATCGACGAGACGCGAAGACCGTGGTGGCGGCGCGAGCAGTCACATGGCGACGCGCTGCCCGAGGTGATGGCGCCCGACGAGATTCTGAACGTCGACGACCGGGTGCATCTGCGACAGGCATTGCTGCAGGTGCCGGTGAAGCACCGGGCAGTGCTCGTGCTGCGCTTCCTGGAAGGGCTCAGCGTGCCGCAGACGGCGGCGGCGCTGCGCTGCCCGGAGGGCACGGTCAAGGCGTACACGTCCCGTGGCCTCGACACCCTGCGGCGGATCCTCGGCGCCGGCCTGAGCATCGACGAGCGCGTGGAGGCCCGTCATGAAGCTGTCTGACCTGCTCGAGACGGCCCGCGAGGACGCGCCGGCCGCGCGCTACACCGTCGACGACGTCGTGGCAGCGGGCCGCCGGCGCAAACGGCGACGGAACACCGGCTGGGCCATCGCGGCCCTGCTGGCCGTCTTCGCGGCGATCGGGGTGCCGCAACTGGTCGCCCGGCCGTCGGTCCCACCGGCCACCCCGCCCCCACCCCGGTCCGGATCCCTCGACCTGCTTTTTTCGGGCTACCGGAGCGGAGACCTGCGCGTCGGCGATCCGGAATGGGTGAGCCTCACCAACCAGCTCGCCTCGATCGGCCGGGAGGTGTCGCCGGGCGTGTACCGGTCCGTCGGCCGGATCGCCTTCTATCCCGCCGGGTCCCTGGCGCAGACCTCCTGGTTGGGTGGCCCGATGGAGCCGGCCGGCGTCATCAACGGCCACGCGGCCAACTTCATCACGGTGAGCCGCAACGCGCTGGTCAAGGACACCAGCTTGCTCACCTGGAAAAATGCCGACGGTTCGATGGTCCTCATGGCGGCGCACGAGAATCGCCTCAGCCGGGCGGAGATGGTGCGGCTGGCCACCGCCTTCCGCGTGACCGCACCGCGCCCGGCCCGGCTGCCCTTCGCCATCTCGTGGATGCCGCCCACCATGCGACTGGTCGCGGTCGACGTCAGCCGGCCCGAAGCCGCCACGGCGTTGGTGACGCCCGCGCGGGACGGCATCGGCTTCGAGCTCGAACCGGTCTATGAACAGGCGGCGTTCGTCGACGCCTGGTCCGACCCGGCCCTGAACTCGGCGCCGCGCCCGATCGGCTTGTCGTTCCCGCGGAGCACTCCAGGCAAGGCCTCGGCCCCGAGCGGCGGCATCGTGATCGGCGTCCAGCGCGGCTTCGTGCCCGGAACCGGGCCCACGCCCGACTGTGCGGAGTTCACCCTGCAGTTCCATGCCAGGCAGTGCGTGGCGGCACCGGACGCGACGAGCAACGTGGTGGCCCGGGCCGGCTACGACGTGCCGGTGGCCGACCTCGAGCGAGTGGCCACGGCGGCCCGGACCGTAGGCGTCATCAACGATCCCGAGACGTGGCCGACCGCGCGGGAGGCCCTGCCCGCCTCGGCCTGGGTCGAGCGGTGAGAGTCTTTCCCCACTTCGGCCCAGCTGTCGCGGGACCAGCGGGCACACTTGAGGCATGCGTGAACCATGGGTCGTGGGGGTCTCGGGAGCTTCGGGGACGCCCTATGCCCGGGCTGTGCTGTCGGCGTTGTTCGACGCGGGGGAATCCGTCGATCTCGTCATCTCGAAGGCCGCGCGGCTGACGATCCTGGACGAGACCGGGTCCACTGTGCGGGACGCGCACTGGAAGGA
Organism: Paractinoplanes pyxinae; assembly: GCF_026626335.1. Classification (GTDB taxonomy): domain Bacteria; phylum Actinomycetota; class Actinomycetes; order Mycobacteriales; family Micromonosporaceae; genus Actinoplanes; species Actinoplanes pyxinae. The sequence continues at coordinate 47,695 of NZ_JAPNTZ010000002.1, forward strand.
CGACGTCGCGGCGTGGCTCGGGCGGGAACTGGGCGACCTGACGTACTGGCCCGCGAGCGACCTGGCGGCCGGGCCCAGCAGTGGGTCGTACCCGGCCAAGGGCATGATCGTGGTGCCGGCCAGCACGGCCGCCTGTGCGGGTATCGCGATTGGACTCAGCAAGGATCTGCTGCAGCGGGCGGCCGAGGTGAACCTCAAGGAACGTCGACGCACGGTGATCGTTCCTCGCGAGACGCCGGTGACGCGCAGTCACCTCGAGCACCTGATCGCGCTGCACGACGCCGGCGCGGTAGTTCTGCCTGCGAGCCCGGGCTTCTACGGCGCCGGGGCGCAGGCCACCGCACAACAACTCGTCGACTTCGTGGCGGGCAAGGCGCTGGACGCCCTGGACGTGCCGCACACGCTGCTGACCCGCTGGAAGGGTGAGCTGAACGCTCAGCGCAGCCCGTTGGGTGGGCCGTAACCCATGCCCGGGTTGGTCGGGCCGGCGTTGCGGGGCCGGTTGGCGGCGTCGTCCTCGCGCATCTCCTCGACCACGCCGTCGCCCTCGAGCAGCGCGCGGACCTCGGATTCACGGAATCGGCGGTGGCCGCCGGGAGTGCGAATGCTGCCGATGCGCCCGGCGGCGGCCCAGCGGGTCACCGTTTTCGGGTCGACGCGGAACAGCGCGGCCACCTCGCCTGGTGTGAGCAAGCGATCTCCAGTGTCCACAGCCCCCTCCTCGCGTCGGTCTTCTGGAGCGGCCGTGATCACGGTGAGTGTCGGCGTGCTCGATCGGGACGTAAAGCCATTAGAGCATTGCCCCGGAACCGAGTCCCTGGAATGCGGAAAAAGCCCTAATTGCGACAGTGATCGTTATCCTGCCGCCGTTTACGCTGCTACCGGGCGTGAGTGACGAAGTGCCACCCGTTTAGGGTCATCGACATGGACTCCATCGACCTCCGGCTGATCGAGCTGCTACGAGAGAACGCCCGCTCCTCGTACGCCGAGCTCGCGCGCAAGGTCGGGCTCTCCGCGCCGGCCGTGCACGAGCGGGTCGGCAAGCTCGAGACGGCCGGCACGATCCGGGGCTACCGCGCCGAGGTCGACTACGACGCGCTGGGCCTGGGCGTCACCGCGCTGATCGGCATCATCGAGGACTCCGGGGCCGACACCGACGACGTGCTCACCGCGCTGCGGGCGATGCCCGAGGTGGAGAGCTGCTACTTCATGGCGGGCGTGGAGTCTTATCAATTGACCGTACGGGTCGGCACGATAGCCGAGCTCGAACAGCTCATCGTCCGCGTCAACCGGACGCCGGGCGTGGCCTCCACGCGTACGGCAATCGCTCTTTCGACGAAGTGGGAGAACCGGCCGCAGCCCAACCTCGGCTGAGCACCACGCCGCGGCCCCCTCAGCGCCCCTCTCCGCCGTCAGGACGGCCGTTTGGGGTGTGGATCACCGACCCGCTCGGCCAGGCCCGGATAGTCGACGACAAAGCCGTCCTCGTCGATGGCCAGGTCGGCGCTGAACGTCTCGTTGGCGAAGCGCACCCGGCCCTCGCCCAGCGCGGTGTAGATCTGGTCGGCCTGCACCACCTCGAGGCTGGGCAGCAGCACCCAGGCCACATTGAGCCGGTGCGCCACCCCGACGCCGTCGGCCGCGGGCCGGTGCAGGCCGAGACGGCGGACCGGCAGCGTGTTGGTCAGCGGCGAGCCGGTCAGGTCGACGTCGAACGCGCCGTACAACAGATCCGGATCCTCCAGACCGGGCAGACCCGCGCCGGCGTGCCCCGCGGCCGACAGCACCGCGTCCAGGTTGCCCTGCTCGGCCGTGGTGGCCCGCCAGGTGCCGGCGGCCAGCTCGAGACGCAGCGTGCGAGCCCAGCCGGCCCCCTCGGTGGCCACGTCGAAGTGGGCGGTCACCCAGCCGGGATCGGTGCGCAGCTCGTAGCGGCAGGTGTACGGGATGGGATCCACCGCGAGCGCGGTGCCGCGGGCGTAGAGGCCGTTGGTGGCGTCGAGCAGCGTGTGCTCGGAGCCGGCCGTGTCCTTGCGTTGCCAGAACAGGGAGTGGGGCAGCAGCGACATGTCTTCTGTGTACCCGGCCCGCCCGGCCCGGAAAAGCCGGACGCCCGGCACATCGAGGTGCCGGGCGTCACGGGTGCTGCTTTTAGGGTGAATCAGTAGCTGCGAGCCGGGCGCGGGGTGCCGAAGCGGCCCGCGGGGCCCTCACGGCGGTCGTTGCGCTGGTTGCTGTCGCGCCGGAAGTTGCCGGTCCGCTCGCCGTTGCGGGCGTAGCCGCGCTCGGTGCGCTCGCCGCCGAAACCGCCACGGTCGCGGCCGCGCTCGTAACCGCCGCGCTCGCCGCCGCCGAAGCCGCCGCGCTCGGGCCGGTCGCCGTACGACCGTTGCGGACGGTCACCACGGGGGCGGTCGCCGAACGAGCCGCGCTCGCCGGCCGGCCGGTCGCCGTAGGAACGTTGCGGACGGTCACTGCCGGGACGGTCGTCGTAGGACCGCTGCGGACGGTCACCGTACGACCGCTCCGGACGGTCACCACGCGGCCGCTCGCCGTACGAGCCGCGGGACCGGTCGCCGAAGCGGCCACGCGGACGGTCGCCACGCTCGCGGCGGGGCTCCGGCTCGTCGACCACGGGCACGCCGCTCGGCTCGCGGGCGCCGGTGATGGCGATCAGCTTCTCGTCGCCCTGGCGCACGCGGGTCTCGTCCGGCGAGACACCGGCCTTCGACATCATGGCCTGGGTGCTGCGGCGCTGCTTCGGCAGAACCAGCGTGACGACAGCGCCGGACTCGCCGGCCCGGGCGGTACGACCCGCGCGGTGCAGGTAGTCCTTGGGGTCCTTCGGCGGGTCGACGTGCATGACCAGCGAGATGCCGTCGACGTGAATGCCGCGGGCAGCGACGTCGGTGGCAACGAGGACGCTGGTGCGGCCCTCCTTGAACTCGGCGAGCGTACGGGTGCGGACCCGCTGGGTCTTGCCGCCGTGCAGCCCACCGGCCCGGACGCCGACCTGCCGCAGCTGCTCGACCAGCCGGTCGACGCCCATCTGGGTGCGGGCGAAGACGATGGTCTTGCCCTCCCGGTTGGCGATCGACGCCGCGATCGGGAACTTGTCGTGCGGCGGGATCAGCAGCAGGTGGTGGTCCATGGTGGACACGCTGGCCTCGGCCGGGGCCGTGGAGTGCGTGACCGGGTCGTGCATGAACCGCTTGACCAGCGCGTCGACGTCACCGTCGAGAGTGGCCGAGAACAGCAGCCGCTGCGCGTTCTCGGGCGTCTTGGCCAGCAGCTCGGTGACCTCGGGCAGGAAGCCCATGTCGGCCATCTGGTCGGCCTCGTCGAGAACGGTGATCTCGATGTCGTCGAGCTTGCAGGCGCCCCGCTCGATCAGGTCGCCCAGGCGGCCCGGGGTGGCCACCATGACCTCGACGCCGCGACGGAGCGCGTCCATCTGACGGTCGTAGGGCACGCCGCCGACGGCGGTCTTCAGGAAGACGCCGACCGAGCGGCCCAGCGGCATCAGCGCGTCGGCGACCTGCATCGCCAGCTCACGCGTCGGCACCAGGATCAGGGCCTTGGGGTGGTGCGGGCGCGCCTTGCCGCCCTGGGCCACGCGGGCCAGCAGGGGCAGGCCGAACGCCAGGGTCTTGCCGGAGCCGGTCTGGCCGCGGCCCAGGACGTCCCGGCCGGCCAGTGCGTCGGGCATCGTCGCGGCCTGGATCTCGAACGGGGTGGTGATGCCCTCACGGTTGAGGACGCGCACCAGCTCGGCCGGCAGGCCCAGCTCGGCGAAGGTCGGGACGGGCGCCTCGGCGGGGGCCTCGACGGCCTCGTCGGCCGTGACGGAGGTCTCGTCGGCCGGGGCCTCGATGACGACGGTTTCGGTGGTCTCGACGGCCGGCTGCTCGTCGGTGGAACGGGTTTCGAAGACGGACGGGAACGTGCTGGGATCAGCGAAAGTGGTCAAGAGAACCTCTCTACGGGGGCGCATGCTCGCAAGTGGCCCGCCGCGGCTACAGAAGCCGACCGCTGAAATGCCCGCAAGAACGCCCGTGGCGCGCCCGCTAGGCACGCCGCTGGAATAACTGTCATAAGTGTACGGCTCAACGTTTGACGCGCCGACCGCATTCCGCGCTGGTAGTGGGCAGGCTCACCCCTGACCTGGCACACGCGGACCGCACGGAACCGAGCCCAGCGCACAAACCAAGCAAGCTTAGGTCGCGCTCGGCGTCACGCCAAATCCTCCGACCGGCCCGCCGGGCCGTGCCGGGTCAGGAGAAGACGCCGCCAAGCCAGTCGCTGAACGAGCTGCCGGCGGTCAGCAGGAACACCACGCTGACGGTCACCAGCAGGCCCAACACCACCAGCATGGCCACCGCGACCTTGAGGTTGCCGCGCCGCCGGTCGATGACCTCGTCGCGCCAGCCCTGGGCCAGGATGTGTCCGGTCAACGACCCGGAATTCTCCACCGGGTTGGTAGATACGGGCATCGTCGCGTCGATCGTCTCGTAGCCGCCGGTGCCGTAGACGGTGCCCGGCATCGGCCGCTGCGGCGGAACGGCGATCGTGGGCTCCGGGTCGAAACCGGGCGGATAGGCCGGGACGTCGCTCACCCGGGTGGCCGCTTCGGTCGGCACGACCTGGGTCGGCTCGGCGGGCGCGCCCGGAGAGCCGAACGGCTGAGGCGATTTCGCACCGAACGGCGCCGGGCTCCCGTGCGGGTCGGCGACCCCGAACGGGGTGGTGGCGGGTGAGGGGCGTCCTGAGGTGGCTGGCGGCACGGTGTAGGAGGGTAGTCCGGTCCCGCCAGTCGCAATCATCGGCGGCGGCGGAACGATCGGCGGCACCGGACCGGGCACCGGGCTGGGCCCGGGCGGCGGCGGCACAGGACTAGGGCCGGGCCCCGGCGGAACCGGGAACGGATCGGGCCCAGGCGGGACGGGCGACGGCCCAGGCCCGGGCGGCACAGGCGACGGCCCGGGCCCCGGCGGAACCGGTCCGGGCGGCGTCGGGCTGGGCGACGGGCCGGGTCCGGGCGGCGTCGGGCTGGGCGACGGGTTCGGAGTCGGGCTGGGGAACGGGCCCGGGGTCGGCGCCGGGAACGGGCTCGGGGTGGGCTCGATCGGATCCGGTCCCGGGGTCGGCGGCGCCGGCCGACCGGGCTCGGGGCGCGACGGAGGCGGTGTGGGCACCGGGGCCGGACGCTCGGGCTCGGGCTCGGACGGCTCAGGCTTCGGCTCGGCCGGGTCGGGCCGCGGCTCCGACGGGTCGGCCGGCTCGGGTGTCGGCTCGGGCCGCGGTTCGGCGGGCCCGGGCTTCGGCTCGGACGGCTCGGGCTTCGGCTCCGTGGGTTCCGGCCGGGGTTCGCTGGGCTCGCTCGCCTTGGGCGGCGCAACCTTCGCCCGAGCCACCACGGACCGGCTTCCCTGCCCAGCATCCGGCGGCGCGGAGGCCTGGCCGGCAGCCGGCGTGAAGGCCGAGAAAGCAGGCGACGCGGAAGTGGGCGCAGCAGCCGGGGTCGAGGTCGACGCGGAAGTGGGCGCAGCAGCCGGGGTCGAGGTCGACGCGGCAGGTGGCGCGGATGTCGGCGCGGGGGCTGAGGCGGCCGGTGACGTGAAGGAAGGCGGCGCGGAAGACGAGGAGGCAGGCGGTGCGGAGGCTCGCCCGGCGGACGACGTGGGGGCCGGAGGCGTGGAGGTCGGGGCGGCGGGCGGCGCCGACGTCGGGGCCGGGGGCGCGGACGCCACGATGGGGGCGGACGGGGCCGCGGAGACGGGGGCCGAGGCGGAGACGGTGGGAGTCACGACCTTGGCGCCGGCCGGGCCGGTGGCGGGCGGAGTGGCCTGGCTGCTGCCGTAGAGCTTGGCTTCGCCGGTGGTCCAGCCGGTGGCGCGGACAGCGTCGGCCGAGTCGCGGTTGATCGCGCCGGGGACGCTGGCGCGGGCGGCGCCGGAGCCGAGCGTCGTCGGCAGGCGGCGGCTGGAACCGTCGACTCGCTCGGGTGTGCGCTCGGCATCGGCCGGGCTGACCGGTCGCGCTGATCCGACAGCTCGTCTGTTCAGGCCGGCTCGGTCTTCCGCGCCGGCTCGGTCGGCGCTGGCGGCTTGGCTGCCCGTGCCTGCTCGGTTGGCAGTGGCGGCTTGGCTGTCGGTACCTGCTCGGTCGTCCGCGGCGGCTTGGCTGTCGCCGTTTAGGCCGCTGTCACGAGCGGCGTCGTGCGCGGGCGGCTCCGCATCGAAGGCGGAGGCGGCGGACGCGGAAGTCGCGGACGTGGAGGGGGCGGGCGCTGCGGAGACCTGGGCGGTGGCGCGGACTGAGCCGGTGCCGGCGCGGTCACCGGGCTGCTTGGCGGCCCACAGGGCGCCGGGTGCGGGCGGCGGCGGCGGGGCGTACTCGTCCTGGTCACCGACCACCGGCGTCCCCGTAGCGGGCGGCTTGGTGCCGTCGCTGTCCGGTTTCGCCTGCCGCTCGTCCATGGAACCTCCCGACCGCCGCGCGCCGACGGATTCGGTCGTCGGGCGCTGCACATAACCGTGCCATATCAGTGCGCGTCAGCACACCCGGCATCAACCGGACCATGCCCCCGGCCGGGCACTGACCACCGGAAAGACGAAATTGCCGCACCTCGTGGCCCAGTGCGTCATACCCACCGAGACCGAAGCGGACACCCCGGCCGCCGCGGGCCTCAGGAGCCCGAAGAGGACGCCGAGGCCGAACCCTTGGCCGACTCGGTGGCGTTGGCCGAACTGGTGGTGCCGCTCGGGGTCGAGGCCGAGCGGGACTGGCTGCTGCTGGAGCTGGCGTTGCCACCCGACGGGCTGTTACCGCCGGACGGGCTGTTGCCGGACGAGTTGCCACCCGACGGGCTGTTGGAGCCGCCGCCCGAGCTGGAGCCGCCCGTGGCCGGCGCCGTGGTCGCCGGCGGGTTCGTCTTGGGCGGGTCGGTCGTCGGCTCGGGGGCCTTCGTCGTCGCCGGCGGGGTGGTGACCGGCGGCGTCGTGACGGGCGGCGTGGTCACTGGTGGCGTCGTGACCGGCGGGGTCGTCACTGGCGGCGTCGTGACGGGCGGCGTGGTCACCGGAGGGGTGGTGACCGGCGGCGTCGTGACCGGTGGCGTCGTGCCCGGCTGGGTGGTGACCGGCGGCTTGGTGGTGCCCGGCGGGGTGGTGCCGGGCGGCCGGGTGGTGCCGGGCGGGGTCGTCGGCCTCGGATTGTCCGGCGTCGTCGGCGGCTCGGGATCGGGGGCGCCCAGCTCGGGGCCGGGCACGATGCCCTCGATCGAGCCGAACACGCGAGTGGCTTGGAACAGGCGCGACCAGCGGACGGGGGTGAGGCGCACGTTGAGGCCGGTGCGCGGCGCCTCGACCATCATGCCGTTGCCGGCGTACATGGCGACGTGGTGGATGCCGCGCCAGCTGTTGGTGTAGCTGAAGAACAACAGGTCGCCCGGGAGCAGGGAGTAGCGGGACACGACGCGGTTGCGCGTCTGCCAGTACTGGTCGCGCGAGACGCGGTTGAGCTGGAAGCCGACCGACCGGTAGGCCGCCCACATGAGACCGGAGCAGTCGTACTCGTCCGGGCCCTCTTCGGACCACACGTACGGGTCACCCCGCTGGGCCAGCGCGAACTCGAGCGCCTTCATGGCCCGGGCGTCAGCGCCGCGACCGGCCTCGGGACCGGCCAGATAGTTGGTGCCGAGCGCGCTGTCGACGCCGGCCTGGCTCGCCTCGGCCGCGGTCAGCACGTCCGAGTTGGCCAGCTCGAGGGCCTGCTGGGCCGCCTGCTTCTTGGACAGCTGGGACTGCAGGGACTTGTAGGTGGCGGCGAAGCCGGTGTGGCGCTCGTTGCTGAGCGCCTGCTCGTCCAGCGCGAGCTGGGCGGTGACCTGGGCCAGCTCGATCTGGCGGGCGATGGCCTGGGCGGTGCCCTGGCCGCGCTGCAGGCGGGCCAGCTCGTCGAGGCTGCCGGCGTTGCCGAGCGCGCCCGGCGGCAGGGCGGCGGCGTCGATCACGGCCTGGGCGGCCGCGTCGGCCGCGGCGGCCTGCGCCTGCTGCAGGTTGGCCGACGCCTGCTCGTACTTCAGGCGGGCCGCCTCGGCCTGGGCCTGGGCCAAATCACGGTCCTGCTCGGCCTGGATGAGCTTGTCGCCCATGGTGGCGATGTCGTTGCGGCCCTTTTCGATCTGCTGCAGCACCGGGTTGGTGGCGGCGCCGGGCAGCGAGGTGACGGTGGCGGTGGGCGCCTTCTGACCGGGGAGGGCCAGGGTGCCGAGCGCCATCGGGCGGGAGCCGACATCGGGCACGGCCAGGTTGAACGTGTCGCCCGGGGCGGTGGCCGGGTCGGCCAGGGCCGGAACGGGCTGGAACAGGGCAGCGATGGTGGCGGCAACGGCGGAAAACACAACGGGGCGCCACCATGGGCGTGCGTTGCGTGATCGCCGAACCCCAACTCGTGCTGTCGCCATGTGCTCCCCGTCCCGTCGCGACGCTGGGCGCCGCGTGCCGTCCCCCTAAAGACTTACCTCAAAGCTCGCATGCCTGTCGATTGATCGCAGGTGAAAGAAGTCTGGGAATCCGACGAACGGCAGCGTGCGCGAGCCGAGCGGACACCGCTGCCGGGAGAGTTGTCGGAGGGCGCACGTACTCTCGACGGCAGTTGTCGAGAGGGGCGCACAAAGATGGATGCCGGACTGAAGCGCGAGCTCGAGGCCAAGGTGTACGCCGGCGACCGGCTGACCCGGGCCGAGGGCGAGGCGTTGTACGCGAGCGACGACCTGGCGTGGCTCGGCCGGCTGGCCCACCATCGGCGCACCGAACTGAACGGCGACCGGGTTACCTTCTTCGCCGGCCCCCAGTCCGAAGCGGCTTCGATGATCTACGGCGATCGCGAGAGCCCGGCCGACCGGGTCGATCAGGTGCTGCGGCTGCGCGACCAGCAGGACGGGAACGGCGCTGTGCCGGCTCTGGTCCTGGTGCGTCACCAGCCCGCCGGCGACGGCACCGCGGCCGCGCCGACCGAGACGCTGAAGACGTTCGCCGTTTCCCGCCTCCTGCTCGACAATGTCCGGCACGTGACGTGCTCGTGGGCCAGCCACAGCCTGCCGGTCGCCCAGCTCACGCTGAACTTCGGCGCCGACGATCTGGCCGGCCCGGCCGAGGCGGCCGAGACCGACGACCTGCTCACCCTCATCTGGGACGCGGGCTTCCGGCCGGTCGAGCGCACCGCCGATCACGAGGTCGTGCGCGAGCACGAGCCGGCGCCCTCGCTGGCCGGCCGGCGCAGCGAGCCGCAGCAGGTCTGGGCCTGAGCCCGGCGCGTACCCTGCGAGGTGTCATGACCGAGACGAAGAGCGCGCGCCGCCCGCGCCGTGACCCCAGTGGACGCCTGGCCACCATCGGTGACCTTGTCGGCACCGCGCTGGCCGGGCTGGTGACCGGCGCTGTCCTGCTGCTGATCCTCGAGGCGATCCTGTCGCTGACCCACGTCTCGGAATTCGGCGCCACCAGCGGCTGGCTGGCCATCATCCTGCCGGTGTGGCTGTTCGTCGAAGAGTTCCGGGCCGAGGGCTACGGCGCCTCGCGCGTGGTGGTCGCGCTGCTGGGCGTCGGCTTCGCGGTGGCCGCGGGCATGACTCTGGCCGGGTTCGCCGCCACGTGGTTCCCGACGCTGGTCAGCGGCCTGGCCGGCGCGGCCGGCTTCACTGTGGTCTATTGCCTGATCTGGTTCTACGGCCTGCGGTGGCTCAGCCACCGGGTGGGCTGACGAGAGGGAGACATGAGCCCCGCCATCAAATACACGCTCGGCCGGATCGGCCTGTTCGTGGTGGTTCTCGCCCTGCTCTCGCCGCTCCCGCTCAACATCCTGGTCACCGGCATGATCGCGATCGTGGTGTCCGCCGTCGCGTCGTTCTTCCTGCTGGCCAAGTGGCGCAACCAGATGAACGAGCAACTGGCCGGGGCGGCCGGCCGCCGCTCGGCCGAGAAGCAGCGCCTGCGGGCCGCGCTGGCCGGCGACGAAGAGGCCGCCGCCGCGGGCGACCGCGCCGCCGAGGCGAGCGACCGTGCCGCCGAGGCGAGCGACCGCGCCGCCGAGACGGGCGACCGCGTGGCCGAGACGGGCGACCGTGCCGCCGAGGCCGGCCGCCCGGCCGGAAAGACCTCCGAACCGCCCCGTTGATCACTGTTCGGGTGGGATAGCGTCGGAGGGACCGCGTTCAGCGAAGCCGGTGTGAACCCGGCGCTGTCCCGCAACTGTGTGGCCCTCGGCCGAGGGTCGAGCCAGGTCGCCTGGACGCCGGTCGCGAACCAGCGCTCCCGGGGAGGGGCGCCTCGCGGACAGACCACCCCCGAGGCCCTGTCGGCGAAGCACCCGGCCGACGCCCGTCGGTCAAGCACCCGGCCGACCGGAGGACCTCATGAGACGCGTATTCACCGCCGCCCTCGCGGCCACCACTCTGCTGCTGGCCGGCGCCTGCGGCGGCAACGACGACAACACCGAACCGGCCGGCGGTCCGCCGCCCAGTGCGGGCGCCGCCTCGTACCCGGTGACGGTGGGCAAGCTCACCCTCGACCAGCGACCCGAGAAGATCGTCTCGCTGAGCTCGACCGCCACCGAGATGCTGTTCGCGATCGGAGCGGGGTCGCAGGTCACGGCGGTCGACGACCAGTCCAACTTCCCGGCCGACGCGCCGAAGACCGATCTGTCCGGTCTCAAGCCGAACGCGGAGGCGATCGCGGCCAAGGATCCCGACCTGGTCGTGCTCTCCAACGACATCGACAAGATCGTCGCGCAGCTCGACCGTCTGAAGATCCCGGTGCTGCTCCTCGAAGCCGCCACTGATCTTGATGACACGTACCGGGAAATCGGGGATCTGGGCACGCTGACCGGGCACCCGGCCGAGGCGGAGGCGCTGACCACCCGGATGAAGGCCGACATCGACAAGATCGTCAAGGAGGTGCCGGCTCGCAGCGCGCCGCTCAGCTACTACTACGAGCTCGACCCGACGCTGTACACGGTCACCTCGAAGACCTTTGTGGGCTCGGTCTTCTCGCTGTTCGGCATGACCAACGTGGCGGATGCGGCCGACCCGGACGGGGCCAAGGGCGGCTATCCGCAGCTCTCGCAGGAGGCGCTGGTCAAGTCCGACCCCGACACGGTCTTCCTGGCCGACAGCAAGTGCTGCGCGCAGACGGCCGCGACCGTGGCGGCGCGCAAGGGCTGGAGCACGATCACGGCCGTCAAGAACAAGCAGATCTTCCCGCTGGACGACGACATCGCCTCCCGCTGGGGGCCGCGGACAGTTGATCTCGTGCGAGCGGTCGCCGACGCCGTGGCCAAGGTCCCGGCGTGATCGCCACGGCCGGGCGGTGACCGCCACGGTTCGCCCGGCCGGGGCCACGACCCGGCCGGCCGGTCTGCGGGCCGGCTGGCTGGCCGGTGGCGTCGCTGCGGTGCTGGTGGCGCTGGTCGCGGGGCTGGCCTTCGGGTCGGTCGCGCTGCCGCCGGGCGGGGTGGCCGTCGAACTGCTCAATCTCGTGCCCGGCGTCCACCTGCACAGCGGCCTGACCGCCCGCGAGGTGGCGATCCTGACCGAGCTGCGGCTGCCCCGCGTGGTGCTCGGACTGCTGGTCGGCGGCCTGCTCGCGCTGGCCGGGGCCGCGTACCAGGGTGTCTTCCGAAACCCGCTGGCCGACCCGCACCTGCTGGGGGTGGCAGCCGGCGCCGGTCTGGGCGTGACCGCGGTGATCTCGCTGCGGGCGGCGGCGCCCGGCGACGCCACGGCCAACCTGCCGGTCGGGGTGCCGGTGGCCGCCTTCGCCGGTGCGCTGCTGGCGGTCGCGCTGACCTGGCTGCTCGGCGCGGCCGGGGGTCGCGACCGCTCGCCGGCGACCCTCATCCTGGCCGGGGTGGCGGTCTCGTCGTTCCTGGCCGCCGGGCAGACCTATCTGATGCAGCAGCACGTCGAGACGCTGCGCGAGGTCTACTCGTGGCTGCTCGGCCGGTTGGCCACCGCCGGCTGGCACGACGTGCTGATCGTGCTGCCGTACGCCGTGATCACCGCCGTCATCGTGCTGGCCCAGCGGCGTGAGCTCGACGTGCTGACCGTCGGCGACGAGGAGGCGACCGGCCTCGGCCTGCATCCGCAGCGCAGCCGCTATCTGCTGATCGTGGCCGCCTCGCTGGGCACGGCGGCCGCCGTCTCGGTGTCCGGGCTGATCGGCTTCGTCGGCATCATCGTGCCGCACACCATGCGGCTGCTGGCCGGGCCGAGCTACCGGTCGATCCTGCCGCTCTCGGTGCTGTTCGGCGGCGCGTTCCTGGCCCTGGCCGACCTGCTGGCCCGTACGGCGGGCGGGCAGGCCGAGATTCCGATCGGCGTGGTCACCGCCTTCTTCGGGGCGCCGTTCTTCATCGTGGTGCTGCGCCGCAGCCGGGGGGCGTGATGACCGCTGTCCTCGCGCGCGACCTGCGCGTACGGCTGGACGGGAATGTGATCGTGGACGGGATCGACCTCGACGTCTCCCGGGGTGAGTGGGTCACGGTGATCGGGCCCAACGGCGCCGGCAAGTCGACGGCGTTGCGGGCGATCGGCGGCCTGCTGCCCTTCACCGGCACGGTCGAGCTGAACGGCACCTCGGTCGACCGCCTGCACCGCCGCGAGCGGGCCAAGACGATCGCCACGGTGGCCCAGTCGCCGACCGTTCCGCCGGGCATGCGGGTTCTCGATTACGCGCTGCTGGGGCGTACGCCGTACATCCCCCCGCTCGGCCGGGAATCGGCCGCCGACCTGGCCGCCGTCGAGGAGGTGCTGGAGTCGCTGGATGTGGCCCGGTTCGCGGGTCGGCGGCTCGAGACGCTGTCCGGGGGCGAACGGCAGCGGGTGTTCCTGTCGCGGGCGCTGGCTCAGGGCGCGGGCATCCTGCTGCTGGACGAGCCGACGAGCGCGCTCGACATCGGACACCAGCAGGAGGTGCTGGAGCTGATCGACCGGCTGCGGACCGAGCGCGGTCTGACGGTGCTGATGACGATGCACGACCTGACGACCGCGGGGGAGTACGCCGATCGCATGGTGCTGCTCGCCGAGGGCGCGGTCGTGGCGGCCGGAACGGCGCGCGAAGTGCTCACCGAAGACAATCTGGCCAAGCATTACCGCGTACGGGTAAGGGTCATCGAGGGCGACCACGGCCCGCTGGTCGTCCCGGTGCGTGGTTGACGCCCGATCAGATGTCGCCCTGGACCAGGGCGTGCAAGTGCTGGTCGTGCCACCCGTCCTCATGCAGCAGCGCGCTGCGCATCGTGCCTTCGACGGCGAACCCGGCCTTGGCCGCCACCCGGCACGAGGCCTCGTTGGCCGTCGAGTGACACAGCCGGAGCCGGTGCAGACCGAGGTCGTCGAACCCCCACCGGCTGAGGCGTCTCGTGGCCTCGACCGCGACGCCGCGGCCACGTCCCGCGGGCAGGATCCAGTACAGAACCTCGGCGCTGCCCTCGGCCAGGTCGATGTCGCTCCAGCCGATCAGGCCGACGGGCTCGCCCGCGCCGGTCGGGGCGATGGCCCACAGCGCACTCTGCTCGCTCAGCCAGCGCTCGCGCATCCGCTCGATGCGCCGGCGGGCCTCCGTGGGTGAGTCGACGACGAAGCGGTTCCACCGGCGGATCGCCGGATCCTGGCCGGCCGCGACCATCGCGGCGGCGTCGTGGACCCGCCAGGGACGCAACTCCAGACCGGCGGCGTCCAAGGCGAGCACGGGCTGGTCCTGCTGAGCGATGCGGCCGGCGGGAACGACGGGTGGGACGACCGACGGCACTAGCGGGCGCCGGCGAGGACGGAGAAGAGGCCGCCCTGGGGGTCGGCGAGGACGGCGTACCGGCCGATCGGCAGCGTCGTCGGGGGCTGCACGACTGCGCCGCCGAGGGCCAGCGCGTGGCCGGCGGAGTCGTCCACGTCGTGCACCGAGAAATACACCATCCAGTGCGGACTGACGTCGTCCGGCCACAGGTCGGCCAGCATGGGCTGGATGCCGCAGACCGGGGTCTCGTGCACCTTGGCCACCACGTACGGCACCCCGGACATCGAGCTGTTGCGGAACTGCCAGCCGAACACCGCGTGGTAGAACGCCATCGACCCCTCCAGGTCGCGGGTGTTCAGCTCGTTCCAGGTGAGCGCCCCGGGCACGTCGAACACCTCGGCGCCGCGCATGGTGCCCGGCTCCCACACGCTGAACGGCGCGCCGCCGGGGTCGAGGAAGGCCGACATCCGCCCCTGGTCCTGCACGTCGAACGGCGGCACCAGCACCTTCCCGCCGTTGGCGGCGACCCGGGCCGCCACGCCGTCGGCGTCGTTGGTGCCGATGTACGTGCTCCAGGCGGTCGGCTGGCCGGCGCCGTAGAGCGGACCGGCGCCGGCCACCGGGAGGCCGTTCAGGGTGAACGTGACGTAATCACCGGCCACCTCGGCCGACCACCCGAACAGCGAGGTGTAGAAGAGCTCGGCGTCGGCGAGGTGGGAGGTGCCGAGATCGACCCAGCTGGGTGCTCCGGGCGTCGATGGGGTCATGGCCGCATCGTCGCATCGCGCACCTTTGGACGGGCTTAAGTGTCGTTGTTCTAGCTGAACCGCCGACCCTCATCGCGTCGATAGGCCCATACGGCCAGCCCACCGAGGACAAAAGTCCAGGCCACGAGCGCGGCGATAGATCGGAAATCGTACGAGAAATCGCCTACCGCCGCCCACATCAGCCGAGCCGCACCACCGGTGGGCAGATAGGGCGCCAGATCCTCGACGATGCCGGGCGCCATGCCGGGGCCGGTCATCAGCCCGCCCAGGAAGGCCAGCGGGAAGAACAGCACCTGAGCCACCACGATCGCCGCCTTCTGCGGCATCGAGTAGCCGATCGCGAGTCCCATCAGGATGAACGGGATCGCGATGAGGAAGGTGGTCACGGCGGCCAGGGCGAAGCCGGCCGCGGTCACCGTGGCCTCGGTCAGGAACGCTGCGATCAGCACGACCGGCACGAGCGAGACCGCCATCAGGCACAGGCCGGAGAGGATGCGGCCGGCGAAGCGGGGCATGGCCCCGGCGGGCAGGGTGCGAACGTACGGGTCCCAAGGTTGGGCCCGGTCCTCCGAGACGCCGACGCCGTGCTGGAAGAGGTTGGTCGTCATCACCGAGAACGTGATCATCGAGACGGTGGCGTAGGTCGCGTACTCCGCGTTGTCACCGACGAACGGCACCACGAAGGCGAGCATGGCGGCCGACGGGAAGAACGCGCTGCCGAACACGGCGATCGGGATGCGGATGGTCTCGAGCAGCTGGAACCGGGCGTGGGTGAGCGCGAGGGATGTCATGGAAGCAGCCTTCAGTCGGGTCAAAGGGGTGGCTGGCCGGGGTGGTTGGAAGGGCTCCTTAGACGGGACTGGCTCCTTAGACGGGACTGGGTTCGCGGGTCAGGGCGAGGAACGCCTCTTCCAGTGAGGTCGGGCGCACCTCGAGATCGTGAAAGCCGATTTCGTACGTCACCAGGTCGCGCACCAGTTGGTCGGCGTCCCCGGTCAGCAGGTGCACCCGGTCGCCCTCGCGCTCGACGCCGGTGACGCCGCTCAGCTCGGGCAGGGGCGCGCGGACGGTGAGGCTGACCCGGCGGACGGCGACCAGGCCGCGTACGGCGCCGACCGTGTCGTCGGCGAGCACCCGGCCACCCCCGATCACCACCACCCGCCGGGCCAGGGCCTCGATCTCTTCCAGGTAGTGGCTGGTCAGCACGACCGTGCCACCCTCGGCCGAGTACGAGCGGATGCCGTCCCACAGCATGCGGCGAGCCTGGACGTCGAGGCCGGTGGTCGGCTCGTCGAGGAAGATCATGCGGGGCCGGCCGACGAAGGCGAGCGCCACCGCGACACGACGCTTCTCACCGCCGGACAGGCCGCCCGTCTGACGACGTACGAGATCGGAAAGCCCGAACCGCTCGAGCAGCTCCCCCTTGGGCAGGGGGTTGTCGTAGTGGGCGGAGACGAAGTCGACGACCTCGCCGACGCGCAGCGAGGCGGGCAGACCGGTCTCTTGTGGAGTGACACCGAGCTCGCGCCGGGCGGACGGCACCCGCGGATCGGCGCCGAAGAGCTCGACCCGGCCCGACGTCGGCCGCCGGATGCCGGTGAGCAGGTTGACCAGGGTGCTCTTGCCGGCGCCGTTCGGGCCGAGCAGGCCGACCAGCTCGCCCGCCTCGACGTCGAAGGACACCCGGTCGAGGGCCAGCTTGTCGCCGTAGCGACGGGTCACCTCGACGGCGCGGGCCAGGGTCACGGCTCCTCCTGAGGGTTGAGCAGCGCCCGCAGCGCCGCGGTGTATTCGTCGAAGGCGAGCCGGCCGCGGCGGGTGAGCCGGACCAGGGTGGCCGGGGTGCGCCCGTGATGGGTCTTGGTGACCTCGACGTACTGCGCGTCCTCGAGCTTGCGCAGGTGGACCGAGAGGTTGCCGGCCGTCATCCGCAGCGATTCCTGCAGCTGAGGGAAGGTGATGCGGTCGTCCTCGCGGAGCACCGAGAGGGCCGAGACGACGCGCAGCCGGGCCTGGGCGTGAATCACCGGGTCGAGCTCGGTGACCATGGGTTTCGGGTCGGTCATCGCTGCCGCAGCCAGCCGATCAGGCCGGCCGCCATCATGCCGCCACCGCCGGCCACGGCCACGATCAGCGAGTGCCAGCCCGGGCCGGCCAGGATGCCCACGATGTTGATCAGGCTGGTCCACGAGCCGAGGATGAACATGTCCCGGTCGTTCCAGATGGCGGCGCCGGCCATGTGCAGGGCGCCGGTGACCGCGACCATGCCGCCGGCCCACAGCAGGCCCGCCTTGTCTTCCGGCAGGACGTCGCTGATCTGCGAGAAGAGCACGGAGAAGGCGGTGAAGGCGACCGACCAGCTGATGCCGTACATGGCGCCCTGGCGGTTGCTGGGGCCCATGACGCGGCGGCTGACCCGGCTGCCCGCCACGCCGGTGACGATGCCGGCGGCGATCATGCACACCGCGAGGGCCACCAGCGGCAGCCAGCCCGGCAGGTCGACGAAGACGCGGCCGTCGGGGCCGTAGCGCAGGAAGAACAGCGTGAAGGTGACGAGCCAGGCGATGCCCCACGGCCAGTACATGAGGCGCGGATCGGGTGAGAGGTCGCGGCCGACCTGGGCCCGCTCGCGCTCGATCAGGGCCAGCGACTCGGCCGGGTCGAGCGGAGGGGCGTCGTCATCGATCGGGGTCATGCAAAGAACTTTACCGCACAAAGTCAAAGAGGTTTGTGCCATAAAGTTGGCGGCCCTCAGCCGAGCGGCCCCGGCAGAGGCTTCGCATGCACCACCGAGAGCCGCGAGACCGCGCGTGTCAGCACCACGTACAGCCGGTTCAGGCCCTTGGCCTCGGCCGCGACGATGTCGGCCGGCTCGTGAACGACCACGTGGTCGTACTCCAGGCCCTTGACCACCGTCGCCGGCACCACGGTGACCCGAGCCTCGGACTCGACGTCGTCGGGGGTCGCGTTCTCGATGCCCGCGGCGTCGAGATGCCCGCGCAGCCGCTTGACCGCCTCGTCGGCCGCGATCAGCGCGACCGAACCCTCATGGGCCAGGGCCGCGGTCACCTCGGCCAGCGTCGCGGCGTCCAGATCGGATGGCTCGGCGACCGGCACGACGGCCAACTCGCCGTCGCGGCGCAGCGATACCGCCTCGGGCACGTCCACGCCGAGCGCGGGCAGCAGCCGGTTGGCCAGGGTCAGCACCGAGGCGGGCACGCGGAATCCGATGGTCAGGGGCACCACGGCGGCCTCGGGCTTGCCAAGATGGCCCAGCGTGTCCCGCCACTGGGCGGCGGCCCACGGAGCCGTGCCCTGAGCCAGGTCGCCGAGCACCGTGATGGAACCGTGCTCGCTGCGCCGGGCGATCGCGCGGGCCTGCATGGGGGAGAGGTCCTGGGCCTCGTCGATCACCACGTGGCCGAAGCTGGCCGCGCGCTCCAGCAAGCCGGCCGCCTCGTCGATGAGCAGCAGGTCGGCCGCCGAGAACTTGGCCGCCTTGACCGTACGGGGCGGCTTGGCCCAGCGGATCGCCGAGCGCTCGTCGTCGGAGAGCACGCCCTCGGGCGGATCGGTCAGCACCTCGGCCACCAGCGACTCGGGCGTCACCGCGGGCCAGGCCGCATCGAGGAACTCGGTCACCGGCGCGACCTTGCTCATCTTGCGCAGCCAGGGCTCGCTCGGGGAGTTGCCGGTGCGGTACTCGGACTGGCGCTGGAGCAGGCCGACCACGCGCGCCCGCACCCTCTCCCGGCCCACCGCGTACGGCAATCCCTCGCGACGCGCCTCGTCGACGATCCGCCGCAGCGGCTCGGCGTCGATGCGCCACCGGTACGAGCCGTCCGACACCATGATCGGCTCGGTGGGCTTGGTCAGCTTGCGCCAGAGCGCCTTACGCAGCACCTCGGCCATTCGGACGTCGTGCTTGACCAGCGCCGCGTCCGGGGTGTCGGTCGCGCGCACCGGCACCCGGCCGGCCAGTTCGTCCACGGTGGCCTGCTGCACCTCGACCTCGCCGAGCGCGGGCAGAACAGCCGAGATGTACGACAGGAAGGCCGTGTTGGGCCCGACGATCAGCACGCCCGAGCGCCGCAGCCTCTCCCGGTGCAGATACAGCAGGTACGCCGCCCGGTGCAGGCCGACGGCGGTCTTACCGGTGCCCGGGGCGCCCTGCACGCAGATCGAGTCGCCGAAGTCGGCCCGCACCAGCTCGTCCTGCTCGGGCTGGATCGTCGCCACGATGTCGCGCATCGGGCCGACGCGGGGGCGCTCGATCTCGGCGGTCAGGATGCGGCTGCTGGTGCCCAGCTCCTCGCCGCGATCCAGGTGCTCGTCCTCGAAGCTGGTCAGCTCGCCCCGGACGAAACCGAACCGGCGGCGGGTCGAGACGCCCTGCGGGTCGCGGACGCTGGCCCGATAGAAGGAGCGGGAGAGCGGCGCCCGCCAGTCGAGCACCATCGGCTCGCCGGCGTCGTCGGTGACGTGCCGCCGCCCCACGTGATAAGCCGCCTCTTCGATGTCGAGGCGGCCGAAGAACAGCGGCGTGGTCGGGTCGTCGGCGAGCTCCTTGACGCGGCGGGCCATGTGCCGGCCGAGCTGCTCGGCGGTGTAGGCGTCGCCGGCCACGCGGTCGCCGGTGGAGAACAGGGCCTCGGCGCGGCCCCGCATGCGGGCCAGGGCGGCCCGCGACTCGGTGAGGTGGTGACGTTCGGCGGTGAGTTCGGTGTCCAGGTCGAAGGCGCGCACGGTGCATCCTCAGGCAGGTGTTTCGTCATCTGCTCGCGTATCCGAAGGGCGCATCGGCTTCACCCCCGGCGCGCGGGACGTCCGGTGCGGTGCATGCTCACCACGGCCGTCAAGCGGCCGACAACGTTACGCCCCGTGCGCTCCCCGTTCCACCGATTTACCATCGACTCGGTGGTAGCGACGTGCATACCAGAGCGGTACCGTCTAGGTATGACTACTCAGATTGCTGTTCGGCTTCCGGACGAGCTCATGGATTTTGTGGACGGGCAGGTGAGTTCGGGCACCGCCGCCAGTCGTGCCGCGGTGGTGGTGCGCGCTCTGGAGCGGGACAAGCGTCGTGCGGCGGCCGAACGTGATGCGGCGATTTATGCCGAAGGTGAGACCGGCGACCTCGACGGCCTGGCCGCATGGGCTGGCGCCCAGCCGCTGGACCTCGACTGATGCGACCGATTCACCTCGCCTCCCTCGACAAGACCCGACCCGTCCTGGTGCTGACGCGCGAGCAGGTCCGTCCCTACCTGAAGTCCATCACCGTCGCTCCCATCACCAGCACGATTCGAGGGCTTTCGACCGAAGTGCCGGTCGGCAAGGCCAATGGGCTCGACCATGACTCGGTGGTGTCGTGCGACAACGTCACGACCATTCCGCGCTCAGCGATCGGCCGGCGCGTCGGCTATCTGCTGCCTGCTCAGGAATCCGCGCTGGCCGAGGCGATCGTCGCGGCGTACGACCTCGACGGGTGAGGCGCGAGCCCGTTGGACAATGAGGGCATGAGTGACGGTGCTGGGCGGGGTGGGGTGCGGATCTCGGATCCGCAGGTCATGCGGGCGTTGGCTCATCCGGCTCGGATCGCGATCGTCGAGTATTTGAACAACACCGGGGCCGTGGTGACGGCTACCGAGACGGCTGAGCTGGTTGGGCTGTCGCCCAGCGCCACCAGCTATCACCTGCGGGAACTGGCCAAGTACGGGCTGGTCGAGCAGGCGCCCAGCCGGGGGGACGGGCGGGAACGGGTCTGGCGGAGCACCGGCTCGGCGTTGCGGGTGGACGCTGATCTGGACGAGCCGGCGGCGGCCGCGGCAACGGTGGCGCTCGTCGAGGTGTTTCTCGAGCGGGACATGGAACGCGCGCGGCGGTGGATCAAGCGGCAGCCCGCCGAGTCGGAGGAGTGGCGGGACGTCGGCTCGCTCGACAGCCAGAAGCTGCTTCTCACGGCCGATGAGCTCCGTGCGCTCCACGAGAAGATCCGCGCGCTGACCGAGCCTTACCGGTTTCGCGAGCGGCGGGACGACGCGCCGGACGGCGCGCGGGCGGTCCACGTCAACTTCATGGCCTTTCCGGACGATGCCAATACCTGACTGAGATCTGGTGCCGGCCAGATGTGAAGGATTACTTTCGAAGTATGTCCTTCACATCTGTTGAGCAATCGCGCGAGCGGTCGTGTGAGCGGTCGCGCTGGGGCGACGTCTATCTGGTGGCGGGGTCGCGGGCCGTCTCGGTCTGCGGCGACTTCCTGGCCGCGACCACCCTTGCGCTGGTGCTGGCCGAGCGCGGGCACGGTGGCCTGGCCGTGTCCGGGTTGATGCTGGCCGCGAGCCTGCCCCTGGCCCTGCTGGCGCCGATCACCGGGCGCGTCGCCGACCGGGTCGACAGCCGCGTGATCCTGACCGTCGTGCCTACGCTGCAGGCCGTCGTCTGCCTGGTGCTGGCGTTCACCAGTCATCCGGTGGCGATCATCGGGCTGGTCGCTCTGCTCGCCTGCGGGCTCGCCTTCACGCAGCCGGTGCTGGGTGCGCTGCTGCCCGAGATGGTGCGCCCGGCCGATCTGCCCAAGGCGAGCGGGCTGAGCCAGACCGCCGGCAACATCGGCATGCTGGTCGCGCCCGCGCTGGCCGGGGTGCTGGTCGGACAGACGGGTTCGCAGCTTCCGCTGCTCATCGACGCCGCGAGCTATCTCGCGCTGGTCGGGGCGGCTCTATTGGTGCGTACGCGTCGACGGGCCCACCCATCAAGTCGGGGCGCACTGGTTCCGTGGCGCCTGCGTGACGATCGGACGCTCACCGTCATGGTCGGGGTGCTGGCCGCCACGATCGCGGCGGTCAGCGCGATCGGCGTGATCGAGGTGTTCTTCATCCGGGACACGCTCGGCGCCTCGACCACGGTGTTCGGCATCGTGGCCGCGGCCTGGACCGGCGGCATGCTGCTCGGCAACGTGCTGTTCAGCCGGGTGCCACCGCGCTTGATCACCGTTCCCGCCCTGCTCCTGGTGGTGATCGGCTCGTGCGTGCCCGTGCTGGTGGCGGCGGCCGTCCCCGGGCCGTACTGGATCCTGCCGCTCTGGATCGCCGGCGGCGTCTGCAACGGCGGCATGAACGTGTTCATCATGGTGATCGTCTCGGGCCGTACGCCGGCGGCCGCCCGGGGCCGCGCGTTCGCCACGCTGAGCGCCGCGGTGCAGGGGGCCGGGATGGCCGGGCTGCTGGCCGCCGGGCCGCTGGTCGACCGGTTCGACGCTCGCCTGCTGTTCGCCCTGGTGGGTGCGTTCGGCCTGGTCACGGCGATTTGCGGGCTGGCCGTGGTGCGACGTGAGCCACCTTCGGATCCGGTCACGAGCACTTCCCGGCCGCCGCGGGATAGCGTCGCAGCATGAGCGACAGCGCCGGTCGGCCCCGGGTCGGGCACATCCAGTTCCTCAACTGCCTCCCGATCTACTGGGGTCTCATGCGTTCCGGCGCCCTGCTCGACGTCGACCTGCACAAGGACACTCCCGACCGGCTCAGCGCCGACCTCGTGGCCGGCCACCTCGACATCGGCCCGATCACGCTGGTCGAATACCTGCGTCACGCCGACGAGCTGCTGCTCCTGCCCAACCTGGCCGTCGGCAGCGACGGGCCGGTGCTCAGCGTCAACCTGATCTCGACCCGTCCGCTGGCCGAACTGGACGGCCGGCCGGTCGCGCTGGGCTCCACCTCGCGGACGGGTGTGCTGCTGGCCCAGATGCTGCTGGCCGAGCGGTACGGCGCCGAGCCGGAGTACTTCCGCTGCCCGCCCGAGCTCACCCAGATGCTGATCGAGGCCGACGCCGGCGTGCTGATCGGCGACCCGGCCCTGCGCGCCATGTACGAAGCCCCCCGCAACGGCCTGCACGTCACCGACCTGGGCGAGGCGTGGAAAGAGTGGACCGGCCTGCCGATGGTCTTCGCGGTCTGGGCCGTCCGTAAGGACTTCGCGGCCGCCCACCCCGGCGTGGTCAAGGACGTGCACGAGGCCTTCCAGCGCTCCCGCGATCTCAGCCTGACCGAGCTCGACGAGGTCGCCACCGCCGCCGCCCGGTGGGAGCCGTTCGACGCCGCGACGCTGGCCAACTACTTCCGCGCCCTCGACTTCTCGCTGGGTGAGCGCCAGATCGCCGGAATTCGTGAGTTCGCCCGGCGTGCGGCGGCTCGGGGCGAGGTGCCCTCGTTGCCCGGTGAAGGGCCCCTTTTCGCCGAAGTTTGATCTTCCGGCGCGCACACGCTACGTTCCGCGGACCTCTCAGCTGGTTCATAGGAACGGGGAACAATGCGCCTGCGCCCGATCGCTTTGCCGGCGGCCCTCGCCGCTCTGGCCCTCGGCGGTCTCGCCGCCCCGGCGCAGGCCGCGCCCGAGGACGGCCTGCCCGACATCGGCGTGCTGATCCCCGAGCAGATCGCCGTCATCGCCGGGAAGACCAAGACCGTCCGGGCCGAGGTCGTCAACGTCGGCCCGCGGACGGTCAAGGACGCCGTCGTGGACTTCCCCTACATCGACCCGGCGCTGAAGCTTTCCCTTCCGGCCACCTGCGAAGCCACCTCGTGCCGGATCGGCGACCTCGCGCCCAACGGCCGCAAGACCCTCTCGATCACGGTCGCCATCACCGGCGACAAGCTCGTCTCCGACTTCGACATCACGATCGGCGGTTACACCTCCAACGTGAGCGTCGTGCGCTCCGCCGGCGGCGTCGACCTCGAGCTCGAGCCGATCGGTGACCTGAAGCTCAACCGAGGCCAGTCCAAGGCCCTGCCGATCACCGTGCACAACACCGGCAGCGAGCCGGTCGACTCGATCGGTCTGCTGGTGCTGGGCGAGCCGGGCCTGTCGGCGTTCGGCGACTACCGCAACTGCCTTCCCCTCGACGAGGTGGACGAAGAGGTCGACCAGCCGGGTGTTCTCTGCAAGTTCGACGAGGAGTTCACGCCGGGCTCGACCTTCCAGGTGCCGGCGGCCAGCCCGATCAAGGTCGGCCTCGACAAGGACGCGGGTGGCCCGTACACGTACGTCGGGGCCGTTCTGGCCGTCGGCGTGAACGACGCCGACGCCGCGCTGCTGGCCAGGAAGAAGTCCGGCAAGACGTTGTCGCTCGACGCGGTCAGCAAGGCCTCCGGTATCGCCGACGGGGACGCGCCGGACGACATCAACGCCGAGGACAACATCGCCGAGTTCGGTGTCGCGGCCGGCAAGTCGGCCGCGGACAGCACGGCGATCGGCGCCACCATCACCGGAGCCGGCGGCGAGCGGAAGACCTTCGAGGTCGGAGTGCGCAACCTCGGCCCGACCACGGTCATCCCGGTCAGCGAGGACTTCGAGTGGTTCGCGTCGGCGCGGGTCTCCATCCCGGCCGGGCTGAAGTTGACCGAGGTCGACGAGTTCTGCATGCCCGACACCGGCGACGGCGACTTCATGAAGCCCGGCATTGTGGACGGTCAGAACTACATCTGCGTTCCCGACCTCGGCCTGGGCGTCGGCCGGACCAGCAAGTTCACCTTCACCGGCACGCTGACCGGCGACAAGTCCGAGGCGGGCTCGGTCGTGGTGGACGGCGGCGTGCAGGACGGCAACGCCAAGAACGACAAGGCCGCGATCACGGTCGCGCTGACTGACGAAGGCGGCGAGGGCGGCGGTCTGCCGGTCACCGGCGCCCCGGCCGGCTGGGTCGCGCTGGGCGGCGCGCTTCTGCTGCTCGCGGGCGGTGCGGCGGCGTTCCTCTTCCGCCGCCGCCGGATCGTCACCACCCTCTGATCTCGCAGGCGTCAGGGCCGTCCGGGTGAACCGGGCGGCCCTGACGTCGTTGTGAGCGGGGCCCCCGGGGTTGCCGGTCCTTACTAGGATCCGACGGATCATGAGGAGTCCCGAATTCGACGGGCTGGAGCGTGCCCGGTGGGCCGGGCGCGCCGCCGCCTACGACCGCAGCTTCGCCCGTCTCTGCGCCCACCCGGCCGCCGCCCTGCTCGAGGCGGCCGGGGTGGACAAGGGCACTCGGTTGCTCGACGCGGGCACGGGCACCGGCACGGTCGCCGCGCTGGCCGCCTCGCAGGGTGCGTCGGTGCTGGCCGTGGACGCCGAACCGTCCATGCTCGACATCGCGGCCACCCGCCTGCCCGAGGGCGCCACCGTGCTGGCCACTCTGCCGGTGCTGCCGTTCCCGGCCGGGATCTTCGACGCGTCGGTGGCCAATTTCGTGGTCAACCACGTCGGCAATCCGGCGTCCGCCGTGGCCGAACTGGCCCGCGTGACCCGGCTCGGCGGACGGATCGCGCTGACCGTCTGGCCGTCCCCGCCGCCGACGGCCCAGCGCCTGTGGGGTGAGATCTTCGATGCCGCCGGTGCGGAACGGCCGTCGGGTCTGCCCCGCCTCGACCCGGGCAACGACTTCCCTCGTACGCGGGAAGGGGTCTCGGCCCTGCTCGAGGGAGCCGGCCTCATCGGGGTCACCTGCACCACCGTTTCGTGGACCCTGCACATCGATCCCGACGACTGGTGGGCCGGGCCCGCGGCCGGTCTCAGCACCGCCGGGCTGATCCTGGACCACCAGCCACCGTCCGTGGTGGACGAGGTGCGCGCGGCGTTCGACCAGGTCACCGCCCGGTATCGCGGGAGCGGCGGGATGCTCGCGCTGCCCGCCGAAGCCCTGCTGGCGGTCGGCCTAAAGAACTGACATCGCGGGTGCCGGAGCGCCTTCGCGCAGGCGGGCGGCGTCGCGGCTCGGGGGCTCGCCGAACTGGCGGCGGTACTCGCGGCTGAACTGGGACGGGCTGTCGTAGCCGACCCGCTGGCTGACGCCAGTCACGTCGTTCGGGTGGGCGGCCAGCAGCAGCCGGGCCTCCTGCAGGCGGATGCGCTTCTGGAACTGGATCGGGCTCATCGCGGTGACCGCCTGGAAGTGGCGGTGGAACGCCGAGACGCTGAGGCCGGACCGCCGGGCCAGGTCGTCGATGCGGAACGACTCCCGATAGTGGTCGCGGATCCAGCGCACGGCCTGCGCGACCTGGGTGACACTGCTGCCGGCGAGACCCGATTGGCGTACGGCGGCGCCCTGCTCACCCGTGATCAGGCGCCACAGGATCTCGCGGCGGATGAGCGGCGCCACCACCGGAATGTCACGCGGGGTCTCGAGCAGCCGCAGCATGCGGACGGCGGCGTCGATCAACTCGTCCGGGGCGTCACTGACCGCGATGGCCGACGTCGGGCCGCCGGGCTGAGGCAGTAAGCCGCGCGGCACCGTCAGCAGCAGTTCGGCTATCTCGGCCGGGTCGAGCACCAGCCCGAAGCCGATCGCCGGCGCCTCGGTGTAGTGGCCGCTCACCGGCAGGTCGACCGACGCGACCAGGTACTGGCCGGCGCGGTATTCGTAGACGCGGTCGCCCAGCGCCAGCGTCTTCGCGCCCTGGGCGATGAGGGCCAGCACGGTGCCCGACATCGAGGCCGACGACTCGTAGGCCCGGGTGGCCCGGCCGATCAGCACGCCGTCGATGGCGGTCGAGGCATCCGGCCGGGCGTGGCGGTCGAGCAGCGTACGCAATTCTTCGAGCGGCACAGCATCGAGAGTAATAGGCAAGGATCGGCGAGGCTCGTTCTACTGACCACGGGCGTGAGCTGGTGCCATGGAGAGGAGGAAACAACACCGTACGAAATGAGGGGTTGCATCATGCGAGTCGCGATCGTGCTCGGGGGCAGTTCCGGCATCGGCCAGGCGACGGCCGTCGAGCTGGCGCGGCGGGGCGTCGGCGTCATCGTGACCTACAACGGGAACCCGGCCGGCGTGCAAGAGACGGTGGCCCTGGTCGAGAAGGAGGGCGGCACGGCGATTGCGCTGCGGCTCGACATCGGCCGCACCGAGGGCTTCCCGGCGTTCCGGGACCAGGTCGTCGTCGCGCTGCGGGAGAACTGGCAGCGCGACACGTTCGACTACCTGGTCAACAACGCCGGCTTCGGCGGCAGCGCGATGTTCGCCGACACCACCGACGAACTGTTCGACCGGTTCCTGCGGGTGCTGCTCAAGGGCCCGTACTTCCTGACCCAGACGCTGCTGCCGCGGCTGGCCGACGGCGGCGCAATCGTCAACGTCAGCAGCTCGTCGGCCCTGCCCACCGGGCACGTCGACGTGGGCTACTCGGCCTACGCGACCATGAAGGGCGGGCTCAACACGCTGACCCGGTTCCTGGCCAAGGAGCTCGCGGCGCGCCGCATCCGGGTCAACGCGGTCTCGCCCGGGCCGACCCGCACGCGGCTGGCCGACGCCGACGGGGTGGTCGGCTTCGAGGCGTACCCCGAGGTCATCCCGATGCTGGCCGGGAAGACCGCGCTGGGCCGGCTGGGCGAGCCCGAGGACGTCGGCGCGGCGATCGCGAGCCTGCTCTCCGACGAGAGCCGGTGGATCACCGCGCAGAACGTCGAGGTCTCGGGCGGCTTCGACCTCTAGCGGTGGAGCAGCTCGTCGAGGGCGGCGACGTCCTCGGCGGACAGCTGCCAGGCGGCCGCGGCGGCGTTGGCGTGCACCTGCTCGGCCGTCGTGGCGCCGGCGATCACGCTGGTCACGGCGGGCCGGGCGGCGAGACCGGCGATGGCGAGGTCGAGCAGGCTGTGGCCCCGGTCGGCGGCGAAGTTCTTCAGCGCCTCGATGGTGTCCCAGTCGGCGCCGTCGATCCAGCGCTGGTAGCGGGGCAGCGACAGCCGGGTGCCCGCGGCCGGCTTCTGGTCGCGGCTGTACTTGCCGCTGAGCAGGCCCGAGTCGAGCGGGAAGAACGGCAGCAGGCCCAGCCCGAACTGCTCGCAGGCGGGCACGACCTCGGCCTCGACCTCGCGGTGGAGCAGGCTGTACTGGTTCTGGGCGCTGATGAACGGGGTGAGGTTGCCGGCCCGGGCCGTCCAGTCGGCGTCGGCGATCTGCCAGCCCGCGAAGTTCGAGTTGCCCAGGTAGCGCACCTTGCCCGAGCGCACCAGGTCGTCCAGGGCGGCCAGCGTCTCTTCGATGGGGGTCTGCGGGTCGGGGCTGTGCAGCTGGTAGAGGTCGATGTAGTCGGTCTCGAGCCGGCGCAGCGAGGCCTCGGCCGCGCGCACGATGTAGCGCCGCGAGCCGCGGGCCCCGAAGTCGTTGCCGTTCAGCCCCTCCATGTCGAGGCCGAACTTGGTCGCCACCACCACGTCGTCGCGCCGGCCCTTGAGCGCGGCGCCCAGGCATTCCTCGGAGGCGCCGTGCGGGGTGCCGTAGACGTCGGCCGTGTCGAACAGCGTGATCCCGGCGTCCAGGGCGGCGTCCACGACCTCGCGGGTGCCGTCGGCGTCGAGCTTGCGGCCGAAGTTGTTGCAGCCGATGCCCACGACCGAGACGACCAGGCCCGAGAGGCCCAGCCGGCGGTAGCTCATCTCACTCATGAGCAGAACCCTATGCCCGAAGGTGCCGACGTTTGCCCGGGACGCCACGACATCGGCCGGCATCTATTGACATAGTTCCGAAACAAAAAGGACTCTTTCCTGAGAGCGCTCTCCCCGTTCCTTCTGCGGAAGGTGTCCCCCGTGCGTACCGTCCTTCGAACTCTGGCCGCGCTGGCCATGGCCGTGCCGGCCGCGGTCGCGGTGTCCCCGCCCGCGGCCCAGGCCATCGGGCCGAACATCCTGCCCGTCACCGTTTCCAACAACACCGGCCGCGGCGACGCGGTCTACCTGTACGTCATCGGCATCCAGCTGTCGTCCGGCCGGCTCGGCTACGTCAACCAGGGCGGCACCTTCTCGCCCTGGACCGGCGGGGCGCTGCCCCCGGCGCCCGCGCCCGACGTGTCCATCCCCGGCGCCGGCAACGGTGGAAGCACCACCATCAACTTCCCGCGCGGCTTCTCGGGCCGGGTGTACTTCTCGCTGGGCGAGAAGCTGAAGTTTTTCCTCACCCCGGACGGGCTGGTGCAGCCGGCGCCGTGGGCGGGCGGGGACGCCAACGCGAACACCCTGTTCGACTGGAGCGAGTTCACCTACAACGACGCCGGACTGTGGCTCAACAGCTCGCAGGTCGACATGTTCGCCGTGCCGCACGCGGTGTCGGTGACCGGGGCCTCGGGCGCCTCGAAGCGCACGGGTGACCTGGTCGCGAACGGCCGGGACAACGTGATCAACACGCTCCGCGGGGCGTCGGGCTGGGCCAACACCGTGCGTACGCGGTCGGACGGCACAGTTCTGCGGGTGCTCGCGCCGGGCAAGGCAGCGGGCGCGGGGCTGCTGAGCACCACCTACCTGGACCCGTACATCTCGTCGGCCTGGAACGCGTACACGGGAAAGACCTTGACCGTCGTCCCGTTCGGCGACCAGCCCAACACGAAGTACTTCGGCCGCACCTCGGGCAACGTCATGCGCTTCACCAATTCGGCGGGCGCGCAGGTGGCCCAGTTCAACCGCCCGTCGTCGGCCTCTGTGTGGGGCTGCGACGGTGATCTGCCGGCTCCCAACGACCAGGTCGTCGGACCGATTTCCCGTACGTTGTGCGCCGCGCTCAACCGCGGCACGCTCGGCACGATCGACACCCAGCCGAGCACCAACGCGGCCGACTTCTACAAGAGCAACCCGACCAACGTGTACGCCAAGGCGATCCACGCCAACATGCAGGACGGCAAGGCCTACGCGTTCGCCTTCGACGACGTCGGCGCCTTCGAGTCGCTGGTGCACGACGGCGACCCGCGCTCGGCCGGCATCCACCTGACCCCGTTCACCGGGGGCGGCGGCCCGTCCAACCCCCAGCCGACCGGCGTCTCGGTGATCAGCTCGCTGAACAACAAGTGCATCGACGTGCCGAGCAGCAACTTCGTCGACAGCGCGCCGCTGCAGATGTGGACCTGCAACAACTCGGGCGCCCAGAAGTGGACCTTCACCGGCGGCACCCTGCAGGCCGGCGGCAAGTGCATGGACGTGCAGGCCGCGGGCACCGCCAACGGCACGCCGATCCAGCTCTACACCTGCAACGGCACGGCGGCCCAGCAGTTCGTGCTGAGCGGCGCCGGCGACCTGGTCAACCCCCAGGCCAACCGGTGCGTCGACATCAAGGAAGTGAACCAGAACGACGGCGCCCGCCTGCACCTGTGGGACTGCGTCGGCGCCAGCAACCAGAAGTGGCGCAAGGGCTGACCGCCTAGTGGTTTCGTCGCGGACCGGTTGGGGCCGGTCCGCGACGAGCATTACGTTGGTCGCGTGATCTTTCTGGGCGGCGGCGGCAGCGAACACGACGAGGCGCGGCTCTGGGATGAGGTCTTCCGGCCCGGGGCCCGCCTCGCTGTATGGCCTGAAGCCATGCCGCGTCCACAGTGGCCGGCGACGTTGTCCTGGTTTCGCCAGGCGTTGGCGCCGCGCGGCGAGTTCACCTTCGCCGACGCCCTGGCCGATGCGGACGTGCTGGTCATACCCGGCGGAAACACGTTCGATCTGCTTCATGCCGTGCGCGGCCGGCTGGGCGAGCTGCCGGCTTTCCTGGCGCGCGGCGGTCACGTGTACGGCGGCAGCGCGGGCGCCATCCTGCTGGGCGCCGACATCGCGATCGCCGGCGTCCTCGACCCGAACGACGTCGGGCTTACCGACACCACGGGCGCCGACCTGCTCTCCGGCTTCGTGATCCTGCCGCACTACACCGTCGGGCAGGAAGTCGGCACCCATGCGCCCGTTGTGGCGATCCCCGAAACCGCCGGCGTCATCGTCGACGGCGTCCAGGCTCGCAACGCCGGCCCGTCGCCCGTCCACGTCATCACGGCCGGCGCCGTCACTGCTTATGCCGCAGGAGAGACCTTTACGCTCGGCGCGTGAAGATCCCCACGCGTGACCTCACCGCGGACGACCTCGAGCTGATCGCCTTCGCGCAGAAGATCGTCGACGAGAACACCGACGGCGAGGACGGCATCCATACGATGGGCGCCGCCGTCCGGGGCGCCGACCGGCGGATGTACGGCGGCATCAACCTCTACCACTTCACCGGTGGGCCGTGCGCCGAACTGGTGGCGCTCGGTCACGCCCGGGCCTCGGGGGCTCGGGAGCTGACGACGATCGTGGCGGTCGGCAACTACGGGCGCGGGCCCATCGACCCGTGCGGCCGTGACCGTCAGATCCTGTTTGACTACCACCCGGGCATCCGGGTCATCCTGCCCACGGCCGACGGCGTCCGCAGCGTGGCCGTCACCGACCTGATGCCGCTGGCCGGGCGGTGGAGCCCCGAGGCCGGCGCGCAGCCCTTCGCCGGCTAGGCGTCGGGTGGGGTGGCCAGGTCTCGGTAGGCCGGGCGGAGCAGGTCGACCAGGGGGATGTGGCGGACCCGGACCGGTGGGGCGTCGAGAGCTCGGAGCAGCAGTTCGGGCGGGGCGGTGACGCGGGACGGGCGCTCGCGCAGGCGGCTCAGGCTGATCGCCGGGGTGTAGAAGTCGGCAAGGTGAGCCTCCAATGGGGACTCATCTACAGCCAGCGGGTCGATCGGCGGGGCCGGTTCGGCGGTGCCGCGCAGGGCGTCGAGCAGGACGTCGCGTTCGCGGCCGCGCCAGGCCAGGATCAGGAACGGGTCGTCGTCGAACGCCTCGGCCAGCACATAGAGCACCGCGGAGCCGTGCTTGCAGGGCACGCTCCAGTCTGGACAGCTGCACCTGATGTCGAGGCGTTCCGGGAACAGTGGCGCCTCGTGGGCCGTGAACAGGTCGACGATCTCGTGCGGCATTTCGCCCGCCAGCAAGGCCGCTCGGTAGAGCGCCTGTGATCCGAGGGCTTCGGTCAACTCCGTCCACTGTGTTTCGCCGAATGCGGCGATCTCGATCGTCACCTCGTACGGCAGGGGGCGGGAACCCTGCACCCGGCCGGTGACCCGCCCGGGGGAAAGCGCGAAATCCATCACCTGGCCCTTGCGCGCGTAGGCGCGGCCGCGGGCGAGCCGGCCGCCGTCGCAGATCTGCTCGAGCACGTCGACGAAGCGGCGCGACCACCATTGCTCGCCGATCTTGCCGCGCTTGGCCCGGACGGCGATGCCGCCCTCGACCTCGATCGCCTTGCCGCCCTCGAAAAACCGTTCGTTCTGGTCGATCGGCATGTCAGCGCACCGCCGCGGGGTCGAGCGCGAACAACTCGCGCAGCTGGTCGGTGTTCAGGTCGGTGATCCAGTCCTCGCCGGTGCCGACGACCGACGAGGCCAGCGCCTTCTTGCGCTCGATCATCGCGTCGATCTTCTC
The DNA here is from genome assembly GCF_026626335.1 of Paractinoplanes pyxinae. Taxonomy (GTDB): domain Bacteria; phylum Actinomycetota; class Actinomycetes; order Mycobacteriales; family Micromonosporaceae; genus Actinoplanes; species Actinoplanes pyxinae. Next base: position 79,474 of record NZ_JAPNTZ010000002.1, read on the forward strand.
TTCCAGCGTGCCGGTGCAGATGAACTTGCGGACCTGCACGTTGCGCGACTGTCCGATGCGGAATGCGCGGTCGGTCGCCTGATCCTCGACGGCCGGGTTCCACCACCGGTCGAAGTGGACGACGTGGTTGGCCGCGGTGAGGTTGAGGCCGGTGCCGGCCGCCTTGAGCGACAGCAGGAACAGCATCGGCTCGTCGTCGGTCTGGAAGCGGTCGACCAGTTCGTCGCGCTTGGCCTTCGACAGTCCACCATGGAGCCATAGCACCGGCCGGTCGGTGTGGGCCGCCAGATACGGCTGCAGCAGCGAGCCCCACTCGGCGTACTGCGTGAAGATCAAGGCCTTGTCGCCGTCCTCGATGATCTCCTCGGCCAGCTCCTCGAGGCGGGCCAGCTTGCCCGAGCGTGCGGGTAGGCGCGAGCCGTCCTTGAGCAGGTGGGCCGGGTGGTTGCAGACCTGCTTGAGCTTGGTCATCGCGGCCAGCACGTTGCCCCGGCGCTGGATGCCCTCGCTGCCTTCGATCTCGTCCATCATGTCTTCGACCACGGCCTGATAAAGCGTCGCCTGCTCGGGGGTGAGCGTGCACCAGACCTTCATCTCGTTCTTCTCGGGCAGGTCCGAGATGATGGTCTTGTCGGTCTTGAGCCGGCGCAGGACGAACGGGCCGGTGGCCCGCTTGAGCGCGGCCGCGGCGTCCTCGTCCTGGCGCACCTCGATCGGCTCCTGGAAGCGGCGGCGGAACCGTTTGGCCGGGCCGAGCAGGCCGGGGTTGCAGAAGTCCATGATGGACCACAGTTCGGCCAGGTGATTCTCGACGGGTGTGCCGGTGAGGGCGAGACGGGTGCGGGCCGGCACCGCGCGGACGGCCTGCGCCTGCCGGGTGCCGCTGTTCTTGATGGCCTGCGCCTCGTCACACACGACGCGTCCCCAGTGGACGTTGCGTAACGTCTCCAAGTCTCGGACCGCGGTGCCGTACGTGGTGACGACGAGATCCGCGTTGGCAACGGCCGCGTCGAAGTCGGCGCCGCGTTGCCGGGTGCCGCCGTGGTGCACGTAGACCCGAAGGCTCGGCGCGAACTTGCCCGCCTCTTTGAACCAGTTGCTGACCAGCGACATAGGACAGATGAGCAGGGTCGGCGCGACATCGGGCGGCTGAAGGAACTCGGGCACGTCTGCATCCACAGTGGAGACGCGCTCGGCCAGGAGCAGCGAGAGGGTCTGTGCCGTCTTGCCCAGGCCCATGTCGTCGGCCAGGATGCCGCCCAGCCCCAGGCGCGACAAGAAGTGCAGCCAGGAAAGACCGCGTTCCTGGTACGGACGGAGAGTGCCCTGGAAGGCCGGCGGCGTGGGCACCAGCGCCAGCCGCTCAGCGGCCTGGCCGGAGAGCAGATCGCCCAGCATGCCGTCGGCGTCGACCTCGACCAGGGGCAGGTCTTCCTCACCGCCGTCGACGACCTGTTGCAGCACCTCGCCCGCGGTCAGCTCGCCGTCGCGGCGCCGGCCGACGGCCTTGAGCGCCGCTTTCAGCTGCCGGTCGTCGAGTTCGACCCACTGCCCGCGCACGCGGACCAGTGGCACCTTGAGCCGGGCCAGCTCGGCCAGTTCCTCGGCGGTGACCTCGCTGTCGCCGATGATCAAGTCGATCTTGAAGCTGACGATCTCGTCCAGCCCGAAGCCGGAATCGGCCACCGCCCGCGACGACGAGCCGCGGGACTTGGAACGGGTGGTCAGCTTGAGCCCGACCCCCTTGCGCCCGGCCCAGGCCGGCAGCTGCACGCCGAAGCCGGCCGCCTGCAGCAGCGGCGCCGCCTGCCGCAGGAACTCGTGCGCCTCGGAAGTGTCGATCTTTAAGCCGGTCGGCTGCTGGTCGCGCAGCGCCACGTGCAGCAGCCGGAACAGCCGCACGGCCCGGCCCAGCCCGGCCAGCAGCACCTCGTCCGGCCGCGACGGCAGACCGGGGAACGATCCGCCGTCCCACACGTCGGTGGCCGGCAGATAGAGGCTCGGGTCCTCGGCCGACTGCAGCGCGAACTCCAGCCGCCACATGTCGGTCTCGGGCTCCGGCTCGAACAGCCGGAAGCTGACCCGGATCGGGCCGTTGGCCTCGTGCGCGGCGTGCAGCCAGTCGTCGAGGGCCGACCGGAGTTCCCGTTCCTCTTCGGGCCGGGCGCCGGGCAGCGTGGGGTCGTCCGCCGTGAGGGCGGCGATCCATCGGTCGGGAAGCGGGGCCTTGGGGCCGGCGCGGTGCCCGATCAGGATGCGTTCCGGCATGACGGTCCGCGCGGCCCCGTCGACCAGCGAGTCGAGCGCGTCGCCCAGGGTGGCGGAGACTCCGGCGCCGGTTGCGCGGACGACCGCGGGCATGGCGGTGGCGAAGTCGCGATAGGTGGCGGCGTCGGCGCCGGTGACCACCGGTCGCCAGCGGGCGGTGGCCAGGCCGGACTCGGTGACCAGCTGGGGGAGCATCCGGCCGCGGCGGGCCAGGTCGCAGGCGTGGCCGGCCAGGACGCCGAGGTAGCGCAAGGACGAGCCCGGCAGCCACACGCCGGCCGGGTCGCCGTCGGACAGGACGCTCAGGGCCGACAGAGCTGCCTCGCCGGGCAGCAGGAGGACCGGCACCTCCCAGGTGTCGAGCCGAGCGCCGCGGGTGGCCGCCTCGGCGCCGGTGTCGGGCGAGGGGTGCGGCCCGCGGGCGGAACCGGGCAGCTGAAGCGGCAGTGCTCCGACGTCGGCTTTGACCACTTCACTCCGGACGTCATCGGAAGTTTCGGTCAAAGCGGCCAGCAGGGTTTCGCCGGTCACCGCGAACGGATGCGGGCGCTGCCGTGCGCGAGACGAAGTGGTGAGGGGCAGCGAGACGTCCTCGGCCCAGAGCGCGAGCTGACCCGGCCGGCCCGCGCCCGGCAGCCAGCCGCCATGCACGACGAGCACCTTCACCCCCTGAAAGAACCCATCGAGAGTAGCGACGCGCCACCCGAAGTGCTCATTGCCACGCGACCGGCCGCCTGACGACCGCGGGGAGGGGACGTAATGTCGACGGTGTGACGGCGAACCCGGAGATCGACAGCATCCTGCAGCGAGCCGCCGACGGCGGGCGGATCACGCCCGAGGAGGCGCTGCTCATCTACACGGAGGCGCCCTTCCACGCGCTGGGCGAGGCCGCCGACGCTGTCCGCCGCCGGCGCCACCCGGACGGGATCGTCACGTACCTGATCGACCGCAACATCAACTACACGAACGTCTGCGTGACGGCCTGCAAGTTCTGCGCCTTCTTCCGTGCCCCCAAGCACAAAGAGGGCTGGTCGCACCCGATGGAAGAGATCCTGCACCGCTGCGGCGAGGCGATCGACCTCGGCGCCACCCAGGTGATGCTGCAGGGCGGCCACCACCCCGAGTTCGGCGTGGAGTACTACGAGAACCTGTTCTCGTCGGTTAAGCAGGCCTACCCGCAGCTGGCCATCCACTCGATCGGCCCGAGCGAGATCCTGCACATGGCCAAGGTCTCGGGCGTCTCGATCGAAGAGGCGATCATCCGGATCAAGGCGGCCGGGCTCGACTCGATCGCCGGGGCCGGGGCCGAGATGCTGCCCGACCGGCCGCGCAAGGCGATCGCCCCCCTCAAAGAGAGCGGCGCCCGCTGGCTCGAGGTGATGGCGGTCGCGCACCGCAACGGCCTGTCGTCGACGGCCACCATGATGATGGGCACGGGCGAGACGCACACCGAGCGCATCGAGCACATCCGCATGATCCGCGACGTGCAGGACCTGGCCGTGGCCAACGGCTACCGCGACGACGCTGTGGAGACCAGCCACGCGGTCGGGGGCTTCCGGGCCTTCATCCCCTGGACCTACCAGCCCGAGAACAACCACCTCAAGGGCCGCACCCAGGCCACGACCATGGAATACCTGCGCTTCCTGGCCATGTCGCGGCTGTTCTTCGACAACGTCTCGCACCTGCAGGCGTCCTGGCTCACCACGGGCAAAGAGGTCGGCCAGCTCTCGCTGCACATCGGCGTCGACGACCTGGGCTCGATCATGCTGGAAGAGAACGTGATCTCGTCGGCCGGCGCCCGGCACCGGTCCAACCTGCACGAGCTGATCTGGATGATCCGCACCGGTGACCGCATCCCGGCCCAGCGCGACACGCTCTACCGCCACCTGGCCGTGCACCACACGCCGGCCGACGACCCCACCGACGACCGCGTGGTCTCGCACTTCTCATCGATCGCGATGCCCGGCGGCGGCGCCGGACGCACCCAGCTCCCGCTGGTCGAAGCGTCCTGACAGCCAGTCGCGGTTGACCGTTCGGTCAGGTGCCCCTCCCCGAATCGGCGAGGGCGGGTTGCTCCTCGATAACGAGGAGCGTGAACCTCTGTTGCCGGTGTTGCACGCCTGGTTACGTTGCCTGCGTAACACCGAGGAACTTCATCGTCGGGACCTGATAGCCCGGTGATGGCAGCGGACCCGACCGATGGCGGTCGTATATATAACGCACAAGGAACGGGCGGGATGGGTCACCATCCCGCCCGATCTGTATGCCGGCCTTCAGTCGGGTTCAGGGTGGTGGGCGGGGCGGTCGGATGGGGGTGAGAGGCTTGTGGGCGTGACGCGCGCAGACCTGGACAAGCAGCCGCACGAGGTCGCCGAGATGTTCGACGGCGTGGCCGAGCGGTACGACCTGACCAACACGGTGCTCTCGTTCGGGCAGGACCGGGGATGGCGGCGGGCCACGCGGGCGGCGCTGGGCCTGCGCCCGGGGGAGAGGGTGCTCGACGTCGGCGCCGGCACCGGAATCTCCACCGAGGAGCTGAGCCGGTCGGGCGCGTACGCGGTGGGGGCCGACCTCTCGACCGGCATGCTGCGGGCCGGCCGCCGGGCGGGACGGCAGGTGCCACTGGTCGCCGGGGACGCGCTGAAGCTGCCGTTCGCCGACGAGACGTTCGACGCGGTGACCATCTCGTTCGCGCTGCGCAACGTGGTGGACGTCGAGGGGGCGTTGCGCGAGCTGGCCCGGATCACCCGGCCCGGCGGGCGGCTGGTGGTCTGCGAGTTCAGCCACCCCACCCTCGCGCCCTTCCACACCGTCTACATGCAGTACGTCATGCGCTCGCTACCGGCGGTGGCCCGCAGCGTGTCGAGCAACCCCGAGGCGTACGTGTACCTGGCCGAGTCGATCCGCGCCTGGCCCGACCAGCAGGCCCTGGCCGCCCGCATCGCCACCGCCGGGCCGTGGAGCCGGGTCGGCTGGCGCAACCTGACCGGCGGCATCGTCGCTTTGCACCGCGCTACGAAGATCTGAGCCATAAGAGTGTAAAAGCGGGCTTTGGCCCCGAAACGCGCCGAACGCTGCTTCGCTCGATGTATGACGACGTTCGGGCAACTCGAAGACACCGACATCGACATCGCGATCGACGAGAGCGACGCCGGCGAGCGCCGCGGCATGGAGCTGGCCACCCGCCTCCGCCTGGTCGCCGCGCAGGACCCCGATCTGGCCCAGGAGCTGGTCGACAGCCTGATCGTGGCCCTCGACAAGGCCATGGAGGGCAACTTCCGCGACTACCTGGAGGGTGAGGCCCGCACCGCGGCGGACAGAGTTCTCGCACAGGGCAATTCACCCAGCCGAAATAGTTAGGGTTCCCTTACCGGAACGACCTTCGATGGCCGTCCTAGACTCCGACTTGGGCTGCTTGTGAACTGTTTCACGAGCCGCTGCGAGACGGAGGTGTGGTGTGCGCAACCAAGTACCATCCGGGCTCATCGCCGACGAGGCTGATGTCATCGTCGTCGGGGCCGGTCCGGGCGGCTCAGCGGCGGCTTATCACCTGGCACGGCACGGACTCAGAGTCCTGTTGCTGGAGAAAACCGAATTCCCGCGCGAGAAGGTCTGCGGCGACGGGCTGACCCCGCGCGCCGTCCGCCAGCTGGTGCGGATGGGCATCGACACCTCGGAAAAGGCCGGCTGGCTACAGAACAAGGGCTTGCGGGTGATCGGCGGCGGCGTCCGCCTCGAGCTCGACTGGCCTGACCTGGCCAGTTTCCCCAGCTACGGCCTGGTCCGCACCCGCCTCGACTTCGATGACATGCTCGCCCGGCGGGCCGTCGAGGCCGGCGTCCTCCTGCGCACCGGCGTCAACGTGACCGGCCCGGTGCTCGACGAGGACGGCCACGCGATCGGCGTCGAGGCCAAGACCGGCCCCGAGAAAGAGGTCGTGCAGTTCCGGGCGCCGCTGGTCATCGCGGCCGACGGCGTCTCGGGCAAGCTGCCGATCGCGATGGGCCTGACCAAGCGCGACGACCGCCCGCTCGGCGTGGCCGTCCGGCGCTACTACCAGTCGCCGGTCCGCGCCGACGACGACTATCTCGAGTCGTGGCTCGAGCTGCGCAGCGCCAGCGACCGCGACCGCCTGCTCCCCGGGTACGGCTGGATCTTCGGCCTGGGTGACGGCCGGGTCAACGTGGGCCTGGGCATCCTCAACAGCTCGAGCGCCTTCGGCAAGACCAACTACCGCGCGATGCTCACCGACTGGCTGGCCGGGACGCCGGCCGACTGGGGGCTGCGCGACGAGGCCAACGCGGACGGGCCGATCCTGGGCGCCGCGCTGCCGATGGGCTTCAACCGGGTTCCGCACTACACCCGCGGCCTGATGCTGGTGGGCGACTCGGGCGGCATGGTCAACCCGATGAACGGCGAGGGCATCGCGTACGCCATGGAGAGCGGCGAGCTGGCGGCCGAGGTGGCCGTCCAGGCGCTCGCCCGGCCCGCCGGCCCCGACCGCGAGCGGGCTCTGCGGGCGTACCCCACGGAACTCAGTCTCCGGTTCGGCGGCTATTACCGCCTCGGTGGCGTATTCGTGAAGTTGATCGGCAACCCTCAGATCATGCGGATCGCCACCAAGCACGGCATGCCGCACCCGACGCTGATGCGGTTCGTTCTGAAGCTGCTGGCCAACCTCACCGACCCGCGCGGCGGTGACGCGATGGACCGGGTGATCAACGGTCTGACGAAGGTGGCGCCTGCCGTATGAACACCCCGCGTGAAACTAGGTTAAAACGGACTAATAGTGTGCACGAGCTGAGCTTGCCCGCAGCGGAAAACCGAAAGAAACCAAATCGGGTACTCGAGCAGGAGATCTCATGACGGTCAACCCATACGTCCCGATCGTCGGGTTGCTGATCCTCGGCGCGCTCTTCGCGTTGTTCTCGGTGTCGATCGCGCCGATCGTCGGCCCGCATCGCTACAACCGGGCCAAACTGGACGCCTACGAGTGCGGCATCGAGCCGGCGCCGCAGCCGGTCGGGGGCGGCCGCTTCCCGGTCAAGTTCTATCTGACCGCGATGCTCTTCATCATCTTCGACATCGAGACCATCTTCCTCTACCCGTGGGCCGTCTCCTTCGGAGCGCTCGGCCTCTTCGGATTCATCGAGATGGTCCTCTTCATCGTCACCGTCTTCATCGCCTACACGTACGTGTGGCGGCGCGGCGGACTCAACTGGGACTGATGCGCCATGGGTATCGAAGAGAAACTCCCCGCTGGAATCCTGCTCACCTCCGTCGAGAAGGTCTCGAACTGGGCCCGTAAGTCCTCGTTCTGGGGCGCCACGTTCGGCCTGGCCTGCTGCGCCATCGAGATGATGGCGGCCGGCGGACCGCACTACGACCTGGGCCGCTGGGGCATGGAGGTCTTCCGGGCCTCGCCCCGCCAGGCCGACCTGATGATCGTGGCGGGCCGGGTGAGCCAGAAGATGGCCCCGGTCGTGCGCCAGATCTACGACCAGATGCCCGAGCCGCGCTCGGTGATCTCGATGGGCGTGTGCGCCTCGTCGGGCGGCATGTTCAACAACTACGCGATCGTGCAGGGCGTCGACCACATCGTCCCGGTCGACATCTACCTGCCCGGCTGCCCGCCGCGGCCCGAGATGCTGATCGACGCCATCCTCAAGATGCGCGAGAAGGTCATGGCCCAGCCGCTCGGCCCGAACGGGCGCAAGATGCTCGAGGCGCGCAAGGCCGAGGGCAAGGTGCCGGTGGTGGCGCCGGGCGCGATGCCGTCGTCGTACCGGGTCGACAAGGCCCGGCGCGCGGAATGGACGCAGGCGGTCAAGGAAGGCCGCGAGGAACAGCTGCGCATCGAGAACTGGATGAAGCTGCAGCCGCACCTCCGGGAGGAGGGCAAGTGACCATCGAACCCAACGAGTCCACCACCGAGGGCGTGCCGGTCAAGGCCGAACCGGTCGGCGCCGACATCGACGCGCCGGCCCAGGTGCCCTCGAGCCCGCGCAAGGGCATGTTCGGCATCACCGGCACCGGTGACGTCTCCGGCTTCGGTGGCCTGGTCCGCCGGCACCCCGAGGTCGTCGGCACCCCCAAGCCGTACGGCGGGTACTTCGACGAAGTCACCGACGCGCTGGAAGAGGCGTACCCGGGCTTCGCCGACGCCATCGAGAAGGTCGTCGTCGACCGCGGCGAGCTGACCCTGCACATCAAGCCCGAACGGATCCTCGAGGTCGCGCAGATCATGCGGGACGACGAGTCGCTGCGCTTCGAGCTGTGCTCCTCGGTGTCCGGCGTGGACTACCTGAACAGCGACGCCCGCCGGCTGCACGTGACCTACCACCTGACGTCGATGACGTTCCGGCGGCGGGTGCGCCTCGAGGCGGCCGTCCCGGCCGGTGGCAGCCTGCCCAGCGTCACCAGCGTCTACCCGACCGCCGACTGGCAGGAGCGGGAGACGTACGACATGTTCGGGGTCATCTTCACCGGCCACCCCAACCTGACCCGGGTGCTCATGCCGGACGACTGGGAGGGCTTCCCGCAGCGCAAGGACTACCCGCTCGGCGGCGTGCCCGTCGAGTACAAGGGCGCCGAGATTCCGCCTCCTGACCAGCGGAGGGTCTACCAATGACACAGTCCGGATACGCCAGCGAACGAGAGACCACCGAGGGCCGCGTCTTCACGGTCACCGGCGGCGACTGGGACACCGTCACCGGCAGTGTCGACCCGCTGAGCAACGAGAAGATCGTCGTCAACATGGGCCCGCAGCACCCGTCCACGCACGGCGTGCTGCGGCTGGTGCTCGAGCTCGAGGGCGAGACGGTCACCGACGTCCGCCCGGTCGTCGGCTACCTGCACACCGGCATCGAGAAGAACCTCGAGTACCGGAACTGGACGCAGGGCACCACCTTCGTGACCCGCGCCGACTACCTGGCGCCGCTGTTCAACGAGGCCGGCTACTGCCTCGCGGTCGAGAAGCTGCTCGGCATCACCGACGACATCACCGAGCGGGCCAACACGATCCGGGTGCTCTTCATGGAGCTCAACCGGATCTCGTCGCACCTGGTGTGGCTGGCCACCACGGGCATGGAGCTCGGCGCCATCTCGATGATGCTCTACGGCTTCCGCGAGCGTGAGTACATCCTCGACATCTTCGAGGAGACCAGCGGCCTGCGGATGAACCACGCGTACTTCCGCCCGGGCGGCGTCGCGCAGGACATCCCCGAGTCGGCGATCAAGAAGATCAGGGACTTCCTGGTCTACCTGCCCAAGAAGCTCAAGGAATACGAGGACATGCTCTCCGGCCAGGTCATCTGGCAGGAGCGCACGCAGGGCGTGGCCGTCCTGGACGTCACCGGCTGCCTGGCCCTGGGCGTCACCGGCCCGGTGCTGCGCGCGTCCGGCCTGGCCTGGGACCTGCGCAAGACGATGCCGTACTGCGGGTACGAGAACTACGAGTTCGACGTGCCGACCGCCACCACGGCCGACGTCTGGGGCCGCTATCAGGTACGCCTGGCCGAGATCCGCGAGTCGCTGAAGATCGTCGAGCAGGCTCTGGACAAGCTGCGGCCGGGCCCGATCTTCATCAGCGACAAGAAGATCGCCTGGCCCGCGCAGCTGGCCGTCGGCCTCGACGGCATGGGCAACTCGCTCGAGCACGTGGCCAAGATCATGGGCCAGTCGATGGAGTCGCTCATCCACCACTTCAAGCTCGTCACCGAGGGCTTCCGGGTGCCGCCGGGACAGGTCTACGTCTCGATCGAGCACCCTCGGGGCGAGCTGGGCGTGCACGCCGTCTCGGACGGTGGCACCCATCCGTACCGGGTCCACATGCGGGACCCGAGCTTCGTGAACCTGCAGGCCATTCCCGCGATGGCCGAAGGTGCGCTGCTGGCCGACGTGATCGCCGGCGGCGCGTCCCTGGACCCCGTGATGGGTGGGTGTGACCGCTAAATGACCAACACCGAGGTGGAATTCTCTCCCGCCGCCGCTCCTCTGGCCCAGCGTCTGCTGCCGGCCGCGCTCGAGATCATCGCGCGCTACCCGGCCGACCGCAGCCGCTCGGCGCTGCTGCCCCTGCTGCACCTCGTGCAGACCGAGGAGGGGCACGTCAGCCCGAACGGCGTGGCCTTCTGCGCCGAGGTGCTGGGCATCAACAAGGCCCAGGTCGGCGCCGTCGCCACGTTCTACACGATGTACAAGCGCCGCCCGACCGGCGAATACCTGGTCAGCGTGTGCACCAACACGCTGTGCAACGTGCTGGGCGGCCAAGAGGTCTACGACCAGCTCTCCGAGCACCTGGGCGTCGGTCACGACGAGACCACCGGCGACGGCCGCATCACGCTGGAGCACGCCGAGTGCCTGGCCGCCTGCGACTACGCGCCGGTGGTGACGGTCAACTACGACTTCGCCATCGACGAGGCCACGCCGGACACGGCGATCGGGCTGGTAGAGAAGCTGCGCGCCGGTGAGCGGCCCACGCCCAGCCGGGGCGCGCGGATCTGCTCGCTCAAAGAGATGCAGACCCAGCTGGCCGGTTTCGCCGACCCCCGCGAGGGTGCGGTGGCCGACGGCCTGGCCGGGGCCCCGACGCTGCGCGGCGTGACGCTGGCCCAGGAGCACGGTGTCGCGGTGCCCGACTTCAACCTGGACACGCCGATCACGAAGACCAAGCCGTCTCCCCGTGAGGAGAACAAGGGCAAGGTCGCCACCGTGGTCGACAAGGTCAAGAGCGCGGTCAGCAGCGTCACCCCCGGCCACGCCGGCAAGACCACGCGGGCCGGCGACGTCAAGGACCCCCAGACCCGTACGGCCGAGCAGCGCAACCCCGACGCGAGCACACCGGACAAGACCGGGACGGCCGACGAGAAGAAGCCCGTGCCGTCGAACCCGGCCGAGGCCGCTGGGACGTCCTCCAACCAGCCTGCCGGCGACGGCAAGCCCGCCGGGGACACCGCCCGAACCGAGGAGGCGAAGTGACTCAGCCGCGGCGTGAGATCCTGCAGAAGCTGACCCCCGTCCTCACCAAGCGCTGGCTGTCGCCGGATGCCTGGAAGATGGACGTCTACGAGCGGCTCGACGGCTACGCGGCGCTCCGCAAGGCCCTCGACGTGCACCCCGACGATCTGATCCAGCTGATCAAGGACTCGGGTCTGCGCGGCCGCGGCGGCGCCGGCTTCCCGACCGGTCTCAAGTGGGGCTTCATCCCGCAGGGCGACGGCAAGCCGCACTACCTCGTCATCAACGCCGACGAGGGCGAGCCCGGCACCTGCAAAGACCTGCCCCTGATGACGTACGACCCGCACTCGCTGATCGAAGGGGCGATCATCGCCTCGTACGCGATCCGCGCCAGCCGGGCCTTCATCTACATCCGCGGCGAGGCCGTCCACGCGGCCCGCCGCCTGCGCAACGCCGTGGCCGAGGCCAAGGCCAAGGGCTACCTGGGCGAGAACATCCTGGGCTCGGGCTTCGACCTGGAACTGGTCGTGCACAGCGGGGCCGGCGCCTACATCTGCGGTGAAGAGACGGCACTGCTCGACTCGCTCGAGGGCTTCCGCGGCCAGCCCCGGCTGCGCCCGCCGTTCCCGGCCATCGCGGGCCTGTACGCCAGCCCCACGGTGGTCAACAACGTCGGCACGATCGCCTCGGTGCCGTACATCGTGCTCGGCGGGGCCGACTGGTGGAAGAGCATGGGCACGGAGAAGTCGTCCGGCCCGATGATCTATTCGCTCTCCGGCCGCATCGCCAACCCCGGCCAGTACGAGTGCGGCCTGGGCATCACGCTGCGGGAGCTCATCGAGCTGGCCGGCGGCATGAAGCCCGGGCACACGCTGAAGTTCTGGACGCCCGGCGGCTCGTCGACGCCGCTGCTGACGGCCGAGCACATCGACACCGCGATGGACTTCGAGGGCGTCGCCGCGGCCGGCTCCATCCTGGGCACCACGGCCATGCAGATCTTCAGCGACCAGGACTGCCCGGTCTACGCGACCTGGCGGTGGCTCGAGTTCTACCACCACGAGTCGTGCGGCAAGTGCACCCCGTGCCGCGAGGGCAACTACTGGATGGTGCGGACCTACCGCCGGATCCTCTCCGGCGAGGGCACGTACGCCGACCTGGACACCCTGCAGGACACGGCCGACAACATCTTCGGCCGGTCGTTCTGCGGCCTCGGCGACGGCGCCGCGACCCCGGTGATGTCCACGCTCAAGTTCTTCCGCCAGGACTACCTGGACTACATCGAGGGCCGGACCGCTCCGCGGCTGTCCGCCAAGGCCCTGGTTGGAGCGCACTGACATGACCGACGTCGCCAAGAAGGTCGACACCGTCACCCTCACCATCGACGGGATCGAAGTCACCGCCGAGAAGGGCGAGCTCGTCATCCGGGTCGCCGAGCGGATGGGCATCGCGATCCCGCGGTTCTGCGACCACCCGCTGCTGGCCCCGGCCGGCGCCTGCCGCCAGTGCCTGGTCGACATCGAGGGCCAGCGCAAGCCGGTCGCCTCGTGCACCCAGACGGTGGCCGAGGGCATGGTGGTCAAGACCCAGCTCACGTCCGAGGTCGCCGCCAAGGCGCAGGGCGGCGTGATGGAACTGCTGCTGGCCAACCACCCGCTGGACTGCCCGACCTGCGACAAGGGCGGCGAGTGCCCCCTGCAGAACCAGGCGATGACCAACGGGCGGGCCGACTCGCGCTTCAAGGAGCACAAGCGCGAGTACGAGAAGCCGATCCACATCTCCAGCCAGGTGCTGCTCGACCGTGAGCGCTGCATTCTCTGCCAGCGCTGCACCCGGTTCTCCGAAGAGATCGCGGGCGACAAGTTCATCGACCTGATGGACCGCTCGTCCGGCGAGCAGATCAACGTCTACCGCGACGACTTCTTCGGCGGCCGGGGCACCGGTGACGGGCAGGCCGGCGAGGGCGAGGGCGACGTTCCCTTCAACTCGTACTTCTCGGGCAACACGATCCAGATCTGCCCGGTGGGCGCGCTCACCGGCGAGCAGTACCGGTTCCGGGCCCGCCCGTTCGACCTGGTCTCGACGCCGACCGCCTGCGAGCACTGCGCGGCCGGCTGCTCGATGCGGGCCGACCACCGCCGGGGCAAGGTGCTGCGCCGACTGGCCGGCGACGACCCGGCGGTCAACGAGGAGTGGAACTGCGACAAGGGCCGCTGGGGCTTCCAGTACCAGACCGCCAACGACCGGATCATGACGCCGCTGCTGCGCGACGCCGCGACCGGTGAGCTGCGGGAGGCGTCCTGGAGCGAGGCCCTGCTGGCGGCGGCCGAGGGGCTGACGGCGGCGCGGGGCAACGGCGGCGTCGGGGTGCTGGCCGGGGGCCGGCTCACGGTGGAGGACGCGTACGCGTACGCGAAATTCGCCCGGGTCGCCCTGGGCACCAACGACGTCGACTTCCGGGCCCGCCCGCTCAGCGCCGAGGAGGCCGACTTCCTGGCGTCCTCGGTGGCCGGGGTCTCCGACGTCACGTACGAGGATGTCGAGAACGCGCCCTCGGCGGTGATCGTCGGGCTCGAGCCCGAGGAGGAGTGCCCGATCCTCTTCCTGCGCCTGCGCAAGGGCCACAACCGCAAGAAGCTGCAGGTCACGGCCGTGGCGCCGTTCCTGTCGCGGGGCTTCGAGAAGCTGGGCGCGGCCCTCGTGGCGGCGGCGCCCGGCGACGAGGCCCGGCTGCTGGCCGGCGACCCGGCGGTCGCCGCCGCGCTCGCCGTGCCCGGCGCCCTGCTGATCGTGGGCGAGCGCCTGGCCACCGTGCCCGGCGGTCTCTCGGCGGCGGCCGCGCTGGCGGCCCGCACCGGCGCCCGCCTCGCGTGGGTGCCCCGCCGGGCCGGTGACCGCGGCGCCATCGACGCCGGCTGCCTGCCCAACCTGCTGCCCGGTGGCCGTCCGGTCGGCGATCCGGCCGCCCGGGCCGAGATCTCGCTGGCCTGGGACACCGAGGCGGGCGCGCTGCCCAGCGCGCCCGGCCGGGACACCGACGGCATCGTCGCGGCGGCGGCGGCCGGTCAGCTCGGCGGCCTGCTGGTCGCCGGCGTCGACCCGGCCGACCTGGCCGACCCGCGGCTGGCCGAGCAGGCGCTCGACGCGGCCGGCTTCGTGGTCAGCCTCGAGCTGCGGCACAGCGCGGTGACCCGCCGCGCGAATGTCATCCTGCCGGTCGCTCCGGCGGCCGAGAAGTCGGGCACCTACCTGAACTGGGAGGGCCGGCTGCGGTCCTTCGAGACGGTGCTGCGGACGACGGCGATGACCGACGGCCGCGTGCTCGAGGCCATCGCCGCCCTGATGAACGTCACGCTGGGAACCGGCGACGTCATGGCGATCCGCCGGGAGCTCGGCACCATGCCGGCGACCCGCTCGGCCCGCCCGGTGGCCCCCGCGGTCGCCGCGGTCGCGCTGCCCGAGCCCGGCGAGCACGAGGCCGTGCTGGCCACCTGGCGTCAGGCGATCGACCAGGGCTCGCTGCTCGACGGCGACGACGTGCTGGCCGGCACCGCCCGGCCGCCGGTCGTGCGGATCGGCAAGGAGCTGGCCCGCTCGCTCGGCGTTATCGACGGGGACGCGGTCACCGTCGGCGCCGACCGCGGCGCTGTCACCCTGCCGGTTCTGGTCACCGACCTGACGCCGGGCACGGTGTGGCTGCCCACCAACTCGCCCGGCTCGACCGTCGGTCGCAGCCTCGGCGTCACCGCGGGTGCGGTCGTCCGGCTCTCCGCCGGTAAGGCCGGTCCGATCCTCGCCTCGTCGGAGGTCACCGCATGAACACGTCGATCCTGGCGGCCCACGCCGTCGATCCGACGCTGCAGACGTTCGAGAACGACGTCTGGTGGATCTCGCTGATCAAGCTGTTCGGCGTGTTCGTCCTGCTGCTCCTGTTGACGCTCTTCACGATCAACTACGAGCGCAAGGTCGTGGCCCGGATGGCGGTCCGGCCCGGCCCCAACCAGGTCGGGCCCAAGGGCTGGCTGCAGAGCCTCACCGACGGCGTGAAGCTGCCGTTCAAGGAAGAGATCATCCCGAAGACGGCCGACAAGGTCGTGTACTTCATCGCGCCGGTCATCTCGGCCACGGTGGCGTTCACGGCGTTCTCGGTGATCCCGTTCGGCGGTGTGGTCAACATGTTCGGCCACCAGACGGCCCTGCAGCTCACCGATGTGCCGGTCTCGGTTCTGGTGCTGCTGGCCTGCTCGTCGATGGCCGTCTACGGCGTGGTGCTGGCCGGCTGGGCCTCGGGTTCGACATACCCGCTGCTCGGTGGCCTGCGTTCGAGTGCGCAGATGATCTCGTACGAGGTCGCGATGGGTCTTTCGATCGTGGCGGTCTTCATGACGGCCGGGTCGATGAGCACGTCGCAGATCGTGGCCGCCCAGGCCCACGGCAACCCGATCAACATCTTCGGGTGGGAGGCGACGACCCCCAGCTGGTACGCGGTGCTGCTGCTGCCGAGCTTCATCATCTACTGCATCGCGGCCGTCGGTGAGACCAACCGCGCCCCGTTCGACCTGCCCGAGGCGGAGTCCGAGCTGGTCGGCGGTTTCCACACCGAGTACTCGTCGTTCAAGTTCGCGCTGTTCTTCCTGGCCGAGTACATCAACATGATCACCGTCTCGGCCTTCGCCACCACGCTGTTCCTCGGCGGCTGGCGGGCGCCCTGGCCGATCACCTGGTTCTGGGAGGGCGCGAACTCCGGCTACTTCGCGCTGATCTGGTTCTTCGCCAAGGTGCTGCTGCTGCTCTTCGGCTTCATCTGGCTGCGGGCCACGCTGCCCCGCATGCGCTACGACCAGTTCATGCGCTTCGGCTGGAAGGTCCTCATCCCGGTCAACCTGGTCTGGATCCTCTTCCTGAGCTACGTCAAGGTCGCCAACAACGAGCTGTCGCAGCAGGCCAAGTGGTTCTCGATCGTCGGCATCGTGGTCGTGATCCTGCTGATCGCCATGCTCTGGCCGGCCGCCCGCAAGCCACGGCAACTCTCCATCGAGGAGGAGCTGGCCTCCCGACCACCGGGCAGCTTCCCCGTACCACCGATGGACCTGCAGGTTCCCCCCAGTCCACGGGCCCGCCGGGCCGTGGCCGAGCGTGCCCCGGCCACTGTCGGCGCCGACTCCTTGCCCGACGAAGAAAACAAGGAGGTGTGACGTGGGTACGTTCACCGGCTCGTTCAAGGGCTTCGGGGTGACCTTCGCGCACATGTTCCGCAAGGTCATCACGACCGACTACCCGTTCACGCCGCCGACGCCGGCCCCGCGCTACCACGGCCGGCACATCCTCAACCGGCACCCGGACGGCCTGGAGAAGTGCATCGGCTGCGAGCTGTGCGCCTGGGCCTGCCCGGCCGACGCGATCTACGTCGAGGGCGCCAACAACACCGACGAGCAGCGGTTCTCGCCGGGTGAGCGCTACGCCGGCATCTACCAGATCAACTACGCCCGCTGCATCTTCTGCGGGCTCTGCATCGAGGCCTGCCCGACCCGCTCGCTCACCATGAGCAACGAGTACGAGCTGGCCCGCGACAGCCGGCAAGACCTGATCTTCACGAAGAAGGAGCTGCTGGCCCCGCTGCTGCCGGGCATGGAGCAGCCGCCGCACCCGATGCGCCTGGGCGACACCGACAAGGACTACTACGTCGGCGCTCTGACCAACCCGGGCACCTCGGTCGGCGCCGAGCGCGCGCCCTGGGCCACCAACGAGGCCGAGGACGCCACGGGCCCGGCCTCGAAGGAGGCCGTGTGATGGACCACGTGTCCACCGGCGAGGCCGTCGCCTTCTGGATTCTCGGCTCGCTCGCCGTCATCGGGGCGCTGGGCATGGTGCTGGCCCGCAACGCGGTCCACTCCGCCCTCTGGCTCGTCGTGACGATGCTCTGCCTGGGCTTCCTGTACGTGGTCAACGCGGCGCCGTTCCTGGGCGCGGTGCAGATCATCGTCTACACCGGCGCGATCATGATGCTGTTCCTGTTCGTGCTCATGCTGGTCGGCCGGGACGCTTCGGACTCGCTGATCGAGACGTTGCGCGGCCAGCGGGTGGCCGCGATCCTGCTCGGCGTCGGCTTCGCCGCGCTGATCGGCACCGGCCTGGCCCGCTCGCTGGGCGACACCACGGCGGTCGGGCTGACCGACGCCAACGCCAACGGCAACGTGCAGGGCCTGGCGTCGCTGCTGTTCACCCGGTACGTGTTCGCCTTCGAGGTCACCTCGGCCCTGCTGATCACGGCCGCGGTCGGCGCGATGATCCTGGCCCACGTCGAGCGGGCCAAGGCCGACATCGCCGACCAGGTGACTCGGATGAAGGAGCGCTTCCGGCCGGGCAACTACCCGGGCGCCAAGGCCGGTCCGGGCGTCTACGCCAACACCATGTCGGTCGCCGCGCCCGCGCGGCTGCCGGACGGCAACGGCTCCGAGCGCAGCATCTCCCCGATCCTGCCCGTCCGTGAACTCACCGCGGATGAGGCGGCTCCGAAGGGAACGGACAAGTGACCCCCGACTACTACCTCGTACTAGCGGCGATTCTGTTCACCATCGGCGCCGCCGGGGTGCTCGTCCGCCGCAACGCCATTGTGCTGTTCATGTGCATCGAGCTCATGCTCAACGCCGCGAACCTCGCGCTGGTCACCTTCAGCCGCATCAACGGCAGCCTGGACGGCCAGATCATCTCGTTCTTCGTGATGGTCGTCGCGGCGGCCGAGGTTGTGGTGGGGCTCGCGATCATCATGTCGATCTTCCGTACGCGACGCTCCGCGAGCGTCGACGACGCGAACCTTCTGAAGTACTAAAGGGGCCTTCACGTGGAACAGACAGTGGAGTTCGCTCCCGCGTCGGGGGTGCTGAGCGGAATCTGGCTGCTCGTGGCCATTCCGCTCGCCAGCGCCGCGATCCTCTTGCTGCTCGGCAAGCGGGCCGACAAGTGGGGTCACTGGCTCGGCGTCCTCGCGGTGGCCGCCACCTTCGTCCTCGGGCTGATCTTCTTCCTCGACCTGCGCGGGCTCGACGCCGAGGCGCGGTCGGCCCAGGTGAGCCTGTGGGACTTCATCGCCGTCGGGAACCTGCACGTCGACTTCGGGCTGCTGTTCGACCCGCTGGCCGGCGTCTTCGTCCTGCTGATCACGGGCGTCGGCTCGCTGATCCACCTGTACGCGGTCGGCTACATGGAGCACGACCCGGGGCGGCGCAAGTTCTTCGGCTACTTCAACCTCTTCGTCGCGGCCATGCTGTTGCTCGTCCTCGGCAACAACTACGTGATGCTCTACTTCGGCTGGGAGGGCGTCGGTCTGGCGTCCTACCTGCTGATCTCGTTCTGGTACACCCGGCCGTCCGCGGCCACCGCCGGCAAGAAGGCGTTCCTGATGAACCGGGTCGGCGACGCCGGCCTGGCCATCGGCATCTTCGTGATGTTCGCGACGCTCGGCACCACCCAGTACGACGAGGTCTTCGGCAACGTCAGCGCCCTGAGCTCGACGACAGTGCTGATCCTGGGCCTCCTGCTGCTGCTCGGCGCGGCCGGCAAGTCCGGTCAGTTCCCGCTGCACGCGTGGTTGCCCGACGCCATGGAGGGCCCGACCCCGGTCTCGGCTCTCATCCACGCGGCGACGATGGTCACCGCGGGCGTCTACCTGATCGCCCGCTCCAACGCCATCTTCACCGCCAACACCGTGCTGCAGACGGTCGTGGTCAGCGTGGGCGCGCTCACGCTGCTGATGGGCTGCATCATCGGCGCCGCCAAGGACGACATCAAGCGGGTGCTGGCCTGGTCGACGGTCAGCCAGATCGGCTACATGTTCCTCGGCGTCGGGCTCGGCGGCGGGGCGTACGCGCTGGCCATCATCCACCTGCTGGCGCACGGCTTCTTCAAGGCCAACATGTTCCTCGGCGCCGGCTCGGTCATGCACGGCATGCACGACCAGGTCGACATCCGGCGCTTCGGCGGCCTGCGCAAGTACATGAAGTGGACCTGGCTCACCTTCATGATGGGCTGGCTCGCGATCATCGGCATCCCGCCGCTGTCCGGCTACTTCTCCAAGGAGCCGATCATCGCGGCGGCCTTCGAGCGCGGCGACTGGACCTCCTGGCTGTACGGCATGGCGGCGCTGCTCGGCGCGGGCCTCACCGCGTTCTACATGACGCGGCTGTTCGTGCTCACCTTCCACGGGCCCGAGCGGTACACCGAGGACAACCAGCACCCGCACGAGTCGCCGTTCATCATGACCGTGCCGCTGATGCTGCTGGCCCTGGGCTCGATCGGGGCCGGCTGGCTGATGTCGACCTCGGTGCCGGACTGGCTCGAGCCGGTCTTCGGCGCGGAGGAGGGCCACCACGAGGCGGTCCTGTCGCACACGCTGATCACGATCCTCAGCCTGGTCGTGACGGTGCTCGGTGCGGGCCTGGCCTGGGCGATGTTCCGCCGTGGAACCGCGCTCGCGCCGCAGCCGGCCGGGGTCGTGGTCACCGCGGCCCGCCGCAATCTGTACACCGACGCGATCAACGAGGCGGTGTTCGAGCGGCCCGGCATCTACCTCACCCGGGCGCTGGTCTTCCTCGACAACAAGGGCATCGACGGGCTGGTCAACGGCATCGCGGCCGGCATCGGCGGCACGTCCGGCCGGCTTCGCAGGCTGCAGACCGGCTTCGTGCGGTCGTACGCCCTCTCCATGCTCACCGGTGCCGTTCTTGTCGTCGGCGCCTTCCTCGCGATCCAGCTTGGGTGGTTGGCGTGAACGACTTTCCGTTCCTGTCCATTCTGACGCTGCTGCCCCTGGTGGGCGCCATCGTCGTGGCGCTCGTCCCGAAGCAGAAGGCCGAGCTGGCCAAGACCATCGCCTTCGCGTGGTCGCTGGTCGTGCTCGTGCTGAGCATCGTCATGTGGATCGCCTTCAACGTGGGCGGCGACCGCTTCCAGTTCCGCGAGTCGTACGCCTGGATCCCGTCCTGGGACGCGCGGTTCACCTTCGCCGCCGACGGCATCGCGCTGGTCATGCTCATGCTGATCGCGATCCTGTTCCCGATCGTGATCCTGGCGTCGTGGCACGACGTCGAGAAGTCCAACCGCTCGGCGCCGATCTACTTCTCGCTGCTGCTGGCCTTCGAGTTCACGATGATCGGCGTCTTCGCGGCCGCCGACATCTTCCTGTTCTACGTGTTCTTCGAGGTCATGCTTATCCCGATGTACTTCATCATCGGGTCCTTCGGCGGTCCCCGGCGCCAGTACGCGGCGGTCAAGTTCTTCCTCTACAGCCTGGTCGGCGGTCTGTTCATGCTGGCCGCGGTGATCGGGCTGTGGGTGGTCGGCGGCCACACGTTCGACTGGGGCAAGCTGGCCGAGGCGGCCGGGTCGATCGACCAGAACACCGCGCGCTGGCTGTTCCTCGGCTTCTTCGTGGCGTTCGCGATCAAGGCGCCGTTCTTCCCGTTCCACACCTGGCTGCCGGACGCCGGTGGTGCGGCCCCGGCCGGCGCGGCGGCGCTGCTCGTCGGCGTGATGGACAAGGTCGGCACGTTCGGGATCCTGCGCTACTGCCTCTCGCTGTTCCCGGAGGCGTCGCGCTGGTTCGCCCCGGCGGCGCTGGTGCTCGGCGTCATCGGCATCATCTACGCCGCCCTGCTGGCGGTCGGCCAGAACGACCTGAAGCGCCTGGTGTCGTACACGTCGATCGCGCACTTCGGCTTCATCGGCATCGGCATCTTCGCCTTCACCACGCAGGCCGGCACCGGCTCGGTGCTCTACATGGTCAACCACGGCCTCGCGACCGGTCTGCTGTTCATCGTGGTCGGCATGTTCGTCGCCCGCCGCGGCTCCAACCTGATCAGCGACTTCGGCGGGGCCGGCAAGCTCGTCCCGGTGCTGGCCGGGGTGTTCTTCTTCGCCGGTCTGGCCTCGCTGGCCCTGCCCGGCACGGCCCCGTTCATCAGCGAGTTCCTGGTGCTGATCGGCACCTTCACCGTGCACCCGGCGTACGCGGTGGTGGCCACGGCCGGCATCATCCTGGCCGCCGCCTACGTGCTCTGGATGGTGCAGCGCACCACGCAGGGCGATCTGAACCCGGCCCTCACCGAGGTGCCGGAGATGCGCAAGGACATCACGCTCCGCGAGAAGGTCGTGGTGGCCCCGCTCATCCTGCTCATCATCGTGCTCGGCTTCTATCCCAAGCCGGTCACCGATGTGATCAACCCCGCGGTCGAGGCGACCATGCAGGACGTCGGGAAGCAGGATCCGGGACCGACGGCGGTCGTCGCTAACGAAAGGGTGGCGCGCTAGCCATGGAGGACCTGAAACTACCCGGCATCGACTACGGCGCGCTGTTGCCGATGCTGATCCTCTTCGGGGCGGCGTGCGTCGGCATCCTGGTCGAGGTGTTCACGCCGCGCCGGTCGCGCAACGTGATCCAGTTGAGTCTGGCCTTGCTGGCGGTCGTGGCGTCGTTCGTCGCGGTGATCTTCCAGCACGACACCCGGACGATCACCATCGGCGGCGCGGTCGCCATCGACGGGCCCACGCTGTTCCTGCAGGGTTCGCTGCTGGCCCTCGGCCTGGTGTCGCTGCTGCTGATCGGCGAGCGCCAGATCGAGCGGGGCGGCCCGTTCGTCTCGCAGGCGGCCATCACGGTGGGTTCGCAGAAAGATCTCAGGCAGGCGGGCGACCAGCCCGGCGCCACCGAGGTCTACCCGCTGACTGTCTTCTCGCTCGGTGGCATGCTGCTCTTCGTCGCGGCGAACGACCTGCTCACCATGTTCATCGCGCTCGAAGTGCTCTCGTTGCCGCTCTACCTGATGTGCGCGCTCGCTCGCCGTCGCCGCCTGCTCAGCCAGGAGGCCGCGCTCAAGTACTTCCTGCTCGGCTCGTACGCCTCGGCGTTCTTCCTGTTCGGCGTGGCCCTCATCTACGGCTTTGCGGGCGGCATCGCGCTGTCGCAGGTGCACGAGGCGGTGGCCAACCCGGAGCGGAGCCAGGTGCTGCTGTACGGCGGTCTGGCCCTGATCGCGATCGGCCTGCTCTTCAAGGCCGCGCTCGCGCCGTTCCACGTGTGGACGCCGGACGTCTACCAGGGCGCGCCGACGCCGGTCACCGCGCTGATGGCCGCCTGCACCAAGGTGGCCGCGTTCGGCGCGCTGCTGCGGATCCTGTACGTGGCCTTCGACGGGGTGCGCTGGGACTTCCAGCCGGTGCTGGGGACGATCGCGGTGCTCACCATGCTGGTCGGGGCGGTCCTGGCGATCACCCAGACCGACATGAAGCGGCTCCTGGCGTACTCGTCGATCGCGAACGCCGGCTATGTGCTGGTCGGCGTCCTCGCGCTCAACGAGGAGGGACTCAGCAGCACGATGTTCTATCTGGTGGCGTACGGCTTCTCGGTCCTCGCCGCCTTCGGCATCGTGACCCTGGTGCGCGACGCCGACGGCGAGGCCACCCACCTGGCCCGGTGGGCCGGGCTCGGGCGCAAGAGTCCGTTGGTCGCCGGCGCCTTCACGTTCATCCTGCTGGCCTTCGCCGGCATCCCGCTGACCAGCGGCTTCACCGCCAAGTTCGCCGTCTTCGGGGCGGCCGTCGAGGGCGGTCAGACCTGGCTGGTCGTGTTCGGCGTGATCACCAGCATGCTGCTGGCCTTCCCGTACCTGCGGGTGGTCGTGCTGCTGTGGCTGTCGGAGCCGTCCGAGACGACGCCCACGGTGTCGATCCCGGGCTTCCTGACGTCGGCCGCCCTGGTCATCGGGGTGGTCGCCACGATCGCCCTGGGTGTGGTGCCGGCGCCGCTGATCGATCTGACCCGGGACGCCGCGCAGTTCGTGCGCTGATTTACCCGTACGACGAAAAGGGCCCCGGCGACATCGCCGGGGCCCGTTCTTATCTGGTCTCAGCTGGTGCGATCGGCGATGAAGTCGCAGAGAGCCGCCATGGCCCGCTTGGCCTCGCCGTCGGGCAGGGGCGCCAGCTGGGCCCGCGCGTCCTCGGCGTAGGTGCGGACGGTCTCGCGGGCCTTCTTCATCGCGGCCGATTCCCGCAGCAGTCCCAGAGCCTCGGCGTGCAGAGCGTCGTCGGTGATCGGCCCGGCCGACAGCAGCTCGCGCAGCCGCACGGCCGACGCGTCGGTGTCGTCGCCGGCCAGCGCGTACAGCACCGGCAGGGTCGGCACGCCCTCGCGCAGGTCAGTGCCGGGGGTCTTGCCCGACTGCACCGACTCGGAAGCGATGTCGAGCAGGTCGTCGGAGAGCTGGAAGGCCACGCCGATCGTCTCGCCGTAGCCGGCCAGGGCCTCGACGTACTCGGCCGGGGCGCCGGAGAACAGGCCGCCGAACCGGGCCGAGGTGGCGAACAGCGACGCCGTCTTCTCGCCGATGACGTGCAGGTAGTGCTCGATGGGGTCGGAGTCGCGCGGGCCGACCGTCTCGGCGATCTGGCCGTGCACCAGGCGGGCGAACGTGCGGGCCTGCAGGTGCACCGCCTCGGGGCCGAGGGAGGCGGCGATGTCGGCGGCGCGGGCGAACAGGTAGTCGCCGACCAGGATGGCCACCGAGTTGCCCCAGCGGGCGTTGGCGCTGGGCGCGCCGCGCCGGACCAGAGCCTCGTCCATGACGTCGTCGTGGTAGAGCGTGGCCAGGTGGGTCAGCTCGACCACATTGGCGGCGGCGATGATCTCGTCGGCGTCCGAGTTGCCGAACTGGGCCCCGAACGCGACCAGGATCGGCCGGATTCGCTTGCCGCCCGCGTCGGCGAGATGGCGTGCGGCCTCGGCCACCAGCGGGTCGGCGCTGGCGACGTTCTCGCGCAGCGCGTCCTCCACGGCGGCCAGCGTCGCCGACACCGATGCATCGATCGCGGGATCGATGTCGAGGCCGAGCGACGACAGCGTCATTTCACCAGTGCTCACCACACTTTCACGATGCCACATGAGTCCGATGCTCATGGCCTCAGGGTCGCGGCGAGCAAGATCAAAATGAACTTCTGGCACGCGGGTCGCCGCCATCCGCGTGCCGGCGCAACAGGTGGCTGCCGAGCAGCATGGCGGCGGCCGCGCCGAGCATCGCCACGGCCGCCACCGCCCACATCGTCGGGTAGCTCGCGTGCGTGGCCACGAAGCCGAGCCCGAGCGGACCGAGGCAGCCACCCGCGTACACGCCGGTCTGGGTGATCGACGTGGCGGCGGCCGGCGCCTGCGGGTGCAGCCGCACCACGGCGAAGTTCATCAGGCCGGGCCAGGCCCACCCGAATCCGAAGCCCAGCACCACGCCGGCGACGAGCGGCAGGCCGCCCGGCACGGCGAGCAGCCCCAGTCCGGCCGCTCCGGCCAGCAGCAGGCCCGAGATCATGGTGACCGCGCGGCCCGGCCACCGATCGGCCAGCCATCCGCCGAGAACGCGGGACGTGACGCAAACGGCGCTACCGAGCGTGAGTGACAGACCGGCCGGGCCCGGAGAAATACCGCGAGCAACCGCCGAGTCGACCAGGAACGTGCCCAGCGCGTTGGCCGCCCCGGCCGCCAGAGTGGCCCCGACGCCGACGACGATGAGCGCCCCGGTCGCCCGCTTCGCGGCTTTCGCGGGCTTGGCCGCGGCCGCCGCGGGCTCGTCCGGAACCAACAGGAGGGCCGCCGCGGCGAGCCCGGCGACGAAGACGAACGCCCACCGCCAGCCCAAGGTCAGCGCGACCACCGGCACGGCCGCGCCGGAGAGCAACGTCGCCACCGGGATGGCGGCCTGCTTGATGCCGAACGAGAGGCCCTGCCGGCGCGGCGGCACGTGCCGGGACAGTGCGGTGTTGCTCGCCAGCTGCCCCATCGCGTTGGCCCCGGCGCCCAGCGCCAAGATCAGAATGAGACTCCACAGTGTATTCGCGAACGCTGCTACACCGAGCAACGAGGCGACGGAGAGCGCGATGCCGGCCCGGGAGACCCGTGTCGCGCCGAACCGCTCGACCAGAAAGCCGGCCGGGACCGAGGCGAGCGCACTGGCGCCGAAGTAGGCCGAGACGGCCAGGCCGAGCCCGGCCGGCGAGAAGCGGAGCTCGTCGCCGATCTGCACGGCGAGGCCACCGACGAGGAAGACCGGCACGCTGACGGCGATCGTGGTCGTCAGGGCGCCGATCGATGCTCGTAAGGCACTGGTCGGCGCGGCCGGGGGCGAGACAATCACTCCTCGCAGCCTAGGCCGACAGAATGCATCCGAGCGCGCTGAGTGCTAATGACCACACGGGTCGTGTAAATCGACCGTGATCCACATGCTTTTGGCATTCCCTCAGAGGAAGATTATTCATATGGTGTAAGTCCCTGGCGTCGGAGGTAGCAGTGCGCGACCCCCTGGCGGAGCCGTCCGACCTGATTCGGAGCGTGTCACGTGCCCTGCGCGTGCTCGAGTCGGTTGGCCGGGCGCCCCGCGGACTCACCGTGAAGCAGATAGCGCGACGGTGCGAATTGACCGTCGCGACGACGTATCACCTTGTGCGCACCCTGGCCTACGAGGGCTACGTGATCCGCCGCGAGGACGGCACGTACATCGTGGGCCTGGAGATCGCCGACCGGTACCGGGAGCTGGTCTCCGCCTTCCGTGGCCCGCCCGCCGTCGGTGAGGCGTTGCGGCGGGCCGCGCTCGACAGTGGCTACACCCACTATCTCGGCCGGTTCGTCGGCGGCCGCATAGCGGTGACCGCGTCGGCCGAGGGCGCGAGGTCGCCGTTCGTCGACGACATGTCGCCCGGCTTCGACGAGGGCGGTCATGCCACCGCGCTCGGCAAGGCCCTGCTGGCCACGCTGACTCCCGACCAGCGGGCGCGTTACCTGCGCGACTACGGCATGCGGCAGTTCACGCCGGCCACCCTGACCACGCCCGAGGCGCTCGAGGCCGACCTGGCGGCGGGCGAGAGGCGCGGCATGCAGCTCGAGATGGGCCAGTTCCGGCAGGGTCTGGCCTGCGCGTCGGTGCTCGTCATCGCCGACCGCGACATCGAGCGGCGGCTGGTGCTGGCGTGCGCGCTGCCCGCGGCCGAAATGCTCACCTCGGCCCGTGTGGTGCGGGCCAAGTTGACGGCGGCCGCCCGAAATGTCACCGAAGCCCTCTCGGCAGGGGAGTCGGCCACGGCCTGACTTGCGTATCTAAGACTCCGTTGAACCTCCCGCCGGGCTGACCCGTAAGACAGTTTGCAGGCGGGAGATCAGCGGAGGGTGGTGACGGGGTGCACTGCGAGCACGAGCACGACGACGGAGCCTATGTGCTCGGCGCCTTGTCACCGGCGGAACGTGCCGCGTACGAAAGTCACCTGGCCACCTGCTCGTTCTGCCGCGAGGCGGTGGCCGACATCTCGGCCCTGCCCGACGTGCTCTCCCGGCTCGACGCGAAAGAGTTCGCCAAGCTGCTCGACCCCACGCTGACCAGCGGGTCGGGCCACCCCGGGGCCGAGCTGCGGGACTGGGCGACGAGCGAGTGGGCCACCTTGAACCCCGACGCCAAGCGGGGCAAGAAGAAGCGCAAGACCTTCAGCGTAC
Source organism: Paractinoplanes pyxinae (assembly GCF_026626335.1). GTDB lineage: Bacteria > Actinomycetota > Actinomycetes > Mycobacteriales > Micromonosporaceae > Actinoplanes > Actinoplanes pyxinae. Next base: position 106,217 of record NZ_JAPNTZ010000002.1, read on the forward strand.
GGGTGTTGAGCACCGCCGCCGCGGCCGTCCTCGTGGCGCTGATCGGCGTCGGCCTGTTCGCCTGGACCCGCGACAATGCGGCCCCCGCGGCTCCGCCGGCCGGTCCGGCCATCGCCATGACCGCGGTGCAGAAGTCGTCGCCGGTCAAGGCCTCGGTCCGGCTGACCAGCACGCCCGGCGGCACCAAGATCGACCTCGTCTGCTCCTACAGCAGCGCGGCGTCGCGGCCCTACACGTTCCGACTGGTCGCGTACGGGCCCGACGAGCAGACCGAACAGCTGGGCTCCTGGCAGGCCGCACCCGGCGCGGAATTCACGATGCCCGGGGTCACCCACTTCGGCCCGGGCAGCCTGAGCCGGCTCGAGCTGGTGCAGTTCGACGGAAAGGCGCTTCTCGCCTACGACGTCCCCTGATCCTCTGATTCCGGATCAGCGGGGTGGCAGGGTGGTGGCCGGTTCGACGGTGGCGGCCGTCGCGCCGGCCGCCGTCTTTTCGGCCCGGGTCCGGCGGCGCAGGGCGTCGAACGTGAAGATGATCAGCGCGACCCACACCAGGGCGAAGCCGGCCAGGCGGGCCGGCGGCATCGGCTCGTGATAGATCAGCAGCCCGACGGCCAGCTGCAGGATCGGCGCCACGTACTGCAGGATCCCGATGCCCACCATGGGCACCCGGTTGGCCGAGGCCGCGAACAGCAGCAACGGCAGCGCGGTGGCCAACCCCGAAAAGATCATGAGGACCGTGTGCGTCGCCGACACGTTCCCGAACTTGGCGTCGCCCGAGGCGGTGAGCCAGCCGACGAAGACCAGGGCGGGCACGGCCAGCACGGCCGACTCGACGAACAGGCCCTCGGCCGGCGGGAGTGACAACCGCTTCTTCACGAGGCTGTAGGCGCCGAAGCTGGCCGCCAGCAGCAGAGCGATATACGGCAGATGCCCGTAGTCGATGGTCAGCACGACCACCGCGACCGCACCGACCCCGACGGCCACCCACTGCAGGACGCGCAGCCGCTCCCGCTGCACGGTGACGCCCAGCAGCACGATGACCAGGGGCGTGATGAAGTACCCGAGCGCCGTCTCGACCACCCGCGACGAGTTCACGCCGTAGATGTAGGTGCCCCAGTTCACCGCGATCAGCAGGGCCGCGAGCGCCAGGCCGCCCAGCAGCCGGGGGCTGCGGGCGAGACGCTTGATAAATCCCCAATTGCGAACGACAGCCAGCAGCAAACTGATGAAGACGACCGACCAGATGACCCGATGAGCCAAGATCTCGAACGGCGACGCCGGCTGCAGATGCTTGAAGTAGATCGGGAAAAATCCCCACAACACGTACGCCGCGAGGCCGTAGAGATATCCGCGTCGCTCGTCGCTCATGCCCTCACCGTAAGGCCTGTACGACGTTTTGCCCCTTGCCGTATGGCTGACCTCACGGCCCACGAGCCGCTTCAGGCGCTTACTGTCCGCTTCAGCTTCAGGCACTCGCCGCCTGCCGCGAGTCAGTCCGAGTGTGCGGCTTCAGGCGCTCGCCGCCCGCCGCGAGTCGGTTCGAGGGTGCGGCTTCAGGCGCTCGCCGCCTGTTGCGAGTCAGTCCGAGTGTGCGGGGGTGCGGAGGTCGCACTCCATCCAGCGGCCCGGTTCCACGTCGGTGAAGCCGTGCGGGGCGTAGACGGCGTGCGCGTCCCGGGTGACCAGCACGAAGCGCGTCAGCCCCCGGGCCGCGTAGTGGTCGCGCAGATGTTTCACCAGCCAGCCGCCGAGGCCGCGACCGCGATGCGCCGGCTCGACGTAGACGTCGCAGAGATAAGCGAAGACGGCCCCGTCGGTGACCACCCGCGCGACCGCCACCTGCTCGCCGCCGCGCTCATAGATCCCGTACGGCTCGGACCCGGCCAGCGCGGCCCGCATCCGCTCGAGCGGCCGCCCCATCGCCCAATAGGCGTCGGTCGAGATCCACCGGTGCACCCGGGTCAGGTCGATCCGCTCCCGGTCGGAGCTCAGCTCATATCCGTCTTCGCGTTCGTGCAGCACGGCCAGATTCAAACCCGGCCATCGCCCCGCCGCCAGCCGATTCCCGCCGCCGCTTTCGCCGTGGGCGGAGGACGGGTGGCGGGTTCAGTCGTCCCGCCGCCCACCGATTCCCGCCGCCACATTCGCGTCGGCGGAGGATGGCGGTGGGGTCATCGCCCCGCCGCCCGCCGATTCCCGCCGCCGCTTTCGTGTCGGCCGAGGATGGGTTGGTGGGGTCAATCGTCACGCCACCAACCGATTCCTACCGCCGGTTTTGCGTCGGCGGAGGGTGGGTGGTGGGTCAGTCGTCGCCGTCGGGGACGAGCATGTTGAGCAGCCAGCTGACCACGCCGACCAGCAGGGCGCCGAGCACGGCGCTGGGCCAGAAGTCGTCGACGTGGAACGGCAGGTCGAACTGGCCGGCGACCCAACTGGTCAGCAGGAACAGAGCGCCGTTGACGACAAGAGCGATCAGCCCGAGCGTGAGCACGTAGAACCCGCACCCCACGACCTTGATGATCGGCCGGAGAACCGCGTTGATCACGCCGAAGATGACCGCGACGATCAACAGCGTGATGATCTGCTCCGACACGGAGTCGGTGGTCAGCTCGATCCCGTCGATCAAGACGGTGGCCAGCCACAACGAGAACGCAGTGATCAGAAGCCGAATGATGAGGCCCATGGCCCCGAATGGTGCCACGATCATGCAAATCCGGGCCGCGACACTCCCTGAGCTCGTCTATGTTTCCCGGTCAGCGGCCTGGCGGGCCGATCAGCTGCGCCTCGATCGGGGTGTAGGCCAGGGCGGCCCAGCGGACGGCGCGGCGGTTGACGACGCCGACCATGTCGGGGCGGATCCGGGTCATCCACTGGGCGACCTCGCCCAAGCCGAGCGCGCCGCCGACGAGGGTGGCCTCCTCCGGCCGCAGGGGCTGCAGGATGAGCAGGTCGGCCCGGGAGGCCACGTCGATGTCGGCCGCCGAGAACTCGTCGCGGACGACCAGGGTGGCCTGCCAGCCGTCGCCGGGACGGTTGTCGGCGCCGACCGGGCCGATGTCGACCACGACGAGCAGGGGGTGCAGGGCAGAGCCGGGGGCTATCTCGATCGGGCGGCCGGGCGGCACCACGGCGATCGACTCGCCTGGGACGGCCGCGCCGCGTACGAACGGCTCCCATGCCCGCGGCCGCGCGGTCTGCACGACGACCCGGGCCCCCAGGGCCATGGCCCGCAAGGCGACCAGCTGGGCGCAGCGGACGCCCCCGACCACGAGCGCGCGGGTCTGTTCGGGCCGGAACAGCCGTGCCACCACCGGATTGCCGTGCCGGTTGCGGCCGAGCATGAGGCCGGACACCCCGACCTGGAGGTGCAACCCCTCCAGCTGCTCGGCCGGCTGCACACCGTCGAGGGCGAGACCGGGGACAGCGCTGGGCCGGCCGCCGAGCGGGAGAGTCGCGAAGAGGCCCTGCACGTGCTCGCCGTCGAGCCGCTGAGCCCCGGCATGCTCGGCCGCCAGCAGCTTGCGCAGGGCCTGGGTGGCCGTGCCGAGCGAACCCGGCTCGGGGGCGGCCAGCCGGACTGTCACGTCGATCGGGGTGGGGCCGTGGGCCGCTTGCGGGCCAGCGGTCAGTGACACCGTCGTCGCGGCGGAGGGCAGGGTGAGCATGCGCGACACCAGCCGCCGGGACGTCTCGACCCGCAGGTCGGGCCAGCGCCGCAGCCGGAACGTGGTCTGCGCCAGCCCGCCCACCCGCAGACCGGGCCACGACTCGTGGGCCGAACCGGCGCCGTCGTCATGGGCCAGTTCGGCGATGACCCGCAGCGCGGCCGCCTCACCCAGCGGGCGGGCCGGCACTGCCGAGAGCCGGCGCACCAGCTTGCGGACCAGGCCGGACAGCGCCCGCCGCAACTCTTCCTCGGACCAGCCCTCGGCGCGCAGCACCCGCACGGCCAGCAGCGCGCGGCTGTGCCCGAGCAGGCGGCCCTCGGTGAGCTGGCGGTAGGAGTTGGCCGGGGTGCCCGCCCCGGCCCGCAGTGAGGGCGCCGGGGCCCCGGTGAGCAGTAGTTGGATCAGCACCGGCGGCACCTCGGCCTCGGCCGAGGGCAGCAAACTCGCCGGTGAGGGCAGGTCGGGCGTCTCTTCGGCGAGCAGACCGGCCGGGTCGCCCAGCTCGAGAACGGCGGTGAGGCCGTGCCCGTCGATCAGGACCGCCGACGGGTCGCCGGCCAGGTCGGTCTGCTCGACCCGGGCGCCGGGGGCGAGGAACTGGAGCAGGGCCGTAGGGCCGCCCGCGAGCGTGGCCGAATGACGCCGGCCGCCGAAGCGCAGGCCGACGCCCAGCCACTCGAACGCCCAGCGGCCGCGCAGCCGCAGCCACGTGAGACCGAGGACGGCCAGGGCGACCACCGCCCCCGCGACGAGCCCGATCGGCCCGTTGACGGCGCCGACCGCGACCGCGACGGCGGCGACCTGGGTCGCGACCAGTTGGCCGGCCCGCAGGCCGAACAACCGTCCACGTCGGAGCGGCTTGGTATTGACCTTGGGTAGTTGCTTGACCGGACCGGAGAGCTCGCGATAGTCGCGCTCACCCGCCACGCCAACCGTCACGACACACCGCCCCTCGCCCGCATTCGTCCTTGTGCGGGCCATCGTAGGGGCTCCGGTCACCCCGCGGGGCGCCCTGTGGACAACGCCGAGTTATCCACAGGTTCCGATCCCCACTTCACCTCCGCTTGACGCCTTTCGCTACGGTCGGCGACGTCATGGAAGAGTAATCGGCCGCTCACGGGCCGCCCCCCGCCGCTTGTGGACAGGGGTTAGCCTGGTGGCCGACGTCGATATGTCGAGGACGGTGCTCACCGTCCGTCCACAACGGATCGCGACATGATCGGCGACCCGAACGAGGAAGCGGGGTGACATCCGGGGTGGCCGGAACGCAAGCTGAATCCCAGGTGATGGCGAGTACCGCCGTCAAGTTCGACCAGGTCAACGAGCAGCTGCAGACGATGCTGTCCACGCTCATGTCCGAGCTGTCCACGCTCAGTGGCACGTGGAAGGGTCTTGGCGCCGCGGCGTTCGAGCAGGTCAAGGTCCAGTACGAGCAAGACCTGAAGAAGCTCAACTCGGCTCTCGCAGTGACTGCTGAGTCGATCAAGCAGTCCGGCACCAGTTACGACGCGACCGACACCGAGGCGGCCAGCCGGGTGTCCAGCACCGGCGGCAACTTCTCGCTGCCGCTCTGACCCGGGGGAGAACCAGACATGCCCAACGACGGAGTGCTCCTCGTCAATTTCGCTGCTCTGCAGCAGGCGGGCTCCGACATCCAGAAGGCGATCAACACGCTGCGCTCGCAGCTCGACCAGCTCGAGCGTGACGCCGCCCCGCTGGTCGCCACCTGGGACGGCGAGGCTCAGCAGGCCTACCAGCAGCGCCAGGCGACCTGGCGCGCGGCCTCGGAGAACCTGACGAACATCCTGCAGAACATCCACGGCGCCGTCGGCCAGTCCGTCGACGACTACGTCAGCACCGAGAAGCAGGCGACCGCCCGCTTCCAGTGAGCCGCACCGACGGCCGGACCAGTCCTTCAGGGCTGTGCCGGCCGTTTTCCTTTCCGTTTCCTCTCCCGTTTCCTTTCCGGGCGGGTGACCGATTCACCCTCCGTCCCTTTGGTCCGTTGTTGCGAAGCTTGTTGTCCCTCGAACGCGTACTGGCCCGAGTGGCCGATATCGCTACGATCGGTTGTTGTTTGATCGCTTCGCGCGACCGAAAAAGGCGTTCCTGAGCGCTTCGGGGCGCGTACGGAGGGCCTCTTACACACCGTTCGCACGTCTGCCTACCGCCGCCCATTGTGATCGCGGGCTGACCTTGTAGGTTGTACGCGTTGAGATGGGCTCGTCGCGCGGTGGGGAGAGGTGGACGTGTCCGAGTGGGAGCCGGCTACGGACGCCGAGGTCGCTATGCGCGATGCGTTGCGCACCGACGACCAGGAGTCCTACTTCCGCATTCTTTCTGGCGTTGACCTGCTCTTACCGGTCTCGGCCGACGCGCTGGCCGGGCTGGCCCCGCTCGGCTGGGGCACCTGGAGCACCGGCGGCCGCACTCACGTGCTGGCCTTCACGTCGACGGCGGCATTGCAATCGTGCCTGGCCGACTACACCGGTTCCGCTCGGCGGGTTCCGTACGCCGAGCTGGCCAACACCTGGCCCAATCTCGAGTGGTGGCTGGCGGTCAACCCCGGCCTGCCGATCGAGGGATATCTGCCCGCCTGGTTCGTGGCCCAGCTGTCCCGCGGCGACCTGAGGCTGCCCACCCGCGGCCCCGGCCGGGCCGAGTCGAAGACGGGCAACAACAAGCTCCAGGATCTGCAGGCGGCCGCGATGGCCGCCAACGCCGCGGCCGTCAACCAGGAAGAGGCCGGGCGTCCCGGCGGCCCGACCCACGAGGACACGCCGCTCACGGCGGCCACCGGCTCCTATCCGCAATACCCGTCGGGAACGTACGGCCAGCCGGCGCCCGCCGCCTACGGCCGACCGGCCTCGGCCGCGCCCGCCGGCTACGGCCAGCCGTCTCAGCCTCCGGCCACGTCCGTGCCCGCCGCGTACGGCCAGCCGTCTCAGCCTCCGGCTCCGGCTTCGCCCGCGCCGGGCCCGTACGGTCAGCCTTCAGTACCGGTCGCGCCCGGGTACGGCCAGCCGGCTCAGCCTTCGGCTCCGGTCGCGCCCGGGTACAGCCAGCCCGCCGCACCCGCGGCTTACGGCCAGGCCGCGGCCAACACGTACGGCGGCGCCTACGCCCAGCAGGCCGGTCAGCCGCCGTCCGACACGCTTCCCGAGCGCGCCCCTGCCGGCGACAACTCGCCCGCGGCGACCGGCGGCCTGCCCACCCGCATGCCGTCCAGCCCCGACGGCCTGCCTGCCCGGACGCCGTCCGGCCCGGACGCCTTGCCGTCGCGATCGCCGTCCGGCCCCGGTGGTCTGCCGACTCGTACGCCGTCGGCCGCGGACGCCCTGCCCACCCGTACGCCGTCGGCCGCGGATGCCCTGCCGACTCGTACGCCGTCGGCCACTGACGCGCTTCCCGCCCGCACACCCTCGATCGCGGACGCCTTGCCGTCGCGGTCGCCATCTGGTCCCGGTGGTCTGCCGACTCGTACGCCGTCGGCCGCGGATGCCCTGCCGCCCCGCACGCCGTCGGCTACGGACGCCCTGCCGACCCGCACGCCGTCGGCCTTCGGCCAGCCCGCGGCGAACGCCCAGGCCAGTGCCCCACCGGCGAGCGCACCCCCGGCGACCGACCGCCCCGCGAGCGCCCCGCCCGCAACCTACGGCCGCCCCGCCGGCGCGCCGCCGGCGTACGGCCAGCCCGCCAGCTCGCCGGCCGCGTACGGCCAGCCCGCGAGCGCACCTCCGGCGTACGGTCAGCCCTCCGGCGGTCAGCCCAACAGCGCTCCGCCTGCTTACGGGCGTCCCGCGAGCGCACCGCCCGCGTACGGCCAGCCCACCAGCCCGGCTGCGCCCGCTCAGTCCCCGGCGCCGTCCGGCCCCGGTGGCTTGCCGGTCCGCACGCCCGGCTCGGTCATGCCCAACGGCGTGCCGAACGGCCTTCCGGTTCGCACCCCGGGCGCCACGCCGTCCTCCGGCCCGGCCTCGCCGGTCGCACCGACGACGCCCCCCGCTTACCAGCAGCCGACGTTGCCCACCGCCTACCAGCAGCCGACGTCGCCGGCCGCGGTGCCGCCGGCCTACCAGCCTCCGCCCGTGCCGCCGGTGTCGTCCGCGCCGCCCATGAGCGCGCGCCCGCCGGCCGGTCCCGGCGATGACCCGCGCGGTGCCCTGCAGAACCCGAGCGGCCCGCTGCCGGTCCGCACCCCCATGGCGCAGACCCCGCCGGTGCCCGAGCACATCACGCCGCACAACCCCGAAGAGACCCCGTTCAACCCGAACTGGTCGGGCACGAGCGGCGCCCCGTCCGGCGCGCTGGGCGACCTGCCCCGCCGCCAGCCCACTGAAGGCGCGCTGGGCGATGTACCTCGCCGCCAGCCCACCGAGGGCGCGATGGGCGATGCACCCGGCCGCGAGGGCAGGATGGGTGACCTGCCCCGTCGCCAGCCGACCGACGGCGGCATGGGCGATGCACCCCGCCAGCCCACCGAGGGCCGGATGGGTGACCTGCCTCGTCGCCAGCCCATCGAGGGCGCGCCGGGCGACCTGCCCCGCCGTGAGCCCACCGAGGGCCGCCCGGCGGGCTTCCCGCAGGGTCCGGCCTCCCCGCAGGCCGCCGCGGCCCAGCGCACGCCGCCGGCCATGATGCCGCCCATCTCGGCGCCTCCGGCCCCGGCTTCGCCCTCACCGGCCATGCCGGCCGAGCCCAGCCCCGGTTTCGGCACGCCCCTGCCGCGCCGCCAGGCCACTCCGCCGTCGGAGCGCCCCGGTCTCACGTCGTTCCCGGCCTTCCAGACCCGGTCCGACGCCCCGCAGCAGCCGGTGGCCCCGCCGGTGATCCCGGGTTCGCCCGGCAGCGACCGCCCGGCCCGCCTGGGCGCTCAGGCCGCGTTCGAGCCGGCCCCGCCGGCCGAGAACCGGGCCGAGAGCCGAGCCGAGTCGTTCGTCCCGGCCAACGACGTCGAGCGGGACCTGTTCGAGGCAGCCGGCGGGCACAGCACCGACGCTTATCTCTCCACCCTGCTGCTCGCGACCGTCCTCGTCCCGGTGGCCAACCACTCGCGCCCGGGCAGCTCGCCCGGCGAGTCGGGCTTCGCCTTCCGCACCGAGCAGGTCGACGGCGAGACCTTCCTGATCGTCTTCACGAGCAAGGACAGGCTGGCCGAGCACTACTCGGAGCCGACCCGCACGGTCGGTGTCCGGTTCTACGAGCTGATCCGCAACTGGCCCGACCCGGCCTGGTCGTTCGCGGTCAACCCGGACGGCCCGATCGGCGCCAAGTACCCCGGCCCGCAGGTCATCGCCCTGGCCAGCTGGGCTGCCGAGTCCGGCCTGGGCGGCGACCAGGACGGCCCGCTCGAGGACGCCGACCCGGTGCCCGCGCCCGAGCCGGCCAGCGACGACGCGCAGCACGCCACGGTCATGCAGAAGACGCTGCCGCCCGAGCAGGTCGACTACTACCTCGAGCGCGGATACGACCGGGTGGCCGGCTTCGTGCACCGCGCGACCGAGGTGGAACATCTGCGTACGCCCGCGGAACTTCTCGGCGCGCTGGGCCTGAGCTACGACGGTTCGCCGCATCAGACGGACGCCAAAGAGGCGTACGTGCTGCGCTGGCCGGCCTACCGCCCGAGCCTCTACCGCATCCCCTACGGCGGTCAGAACGAGCAGGCTCTGCGCGCGATGGACGGCTGGGTGATCGAGCGGGCGCCGTTCCGTGGCAACGGTTTCGCGCCCGGCGAGGGTCGTGACGTCATCGCCGAGTTCAAGGTGGACAGTGTCCGCCTGCCGCACGGCGCGCAGTTGTGGCGGATCGACGCGGACGGCGCCGAGCGCATGGTCGCCATCTTCGACAACGACGGTCCGATCTGGCGCCGGGTGGGTGAGCAGTGATGCGGGACGGCTACGTGGTGGCCTGGCAGGGGCGTGAGTACGACGCCTCGCCCGACGGCGACAACGTCCGGATCTACCGCGCCGACCCGGCCGACGGCTTCGACGAGGTTCGTCCCGGCCGTCACGTGCGGGTGCTCACGCCCGAGGAGTACGACGAGCTTATTTACGTACGCACGACGTGCACCTGGCGTGGGGCGCCGTTCATCGTGCTGGCCGAGGCGAACTCATGGCTGCGCGTCGAGTACGCGGGTGGGCGGGCGCCGATCGCCCGGCAGCTCGGCCTGGAAGAGTTCGACTTCGGCGTCTACCAGGGCTGGGCGCCGCTGCACGAGGTGTCCGACCTGAGCGAACAGCGCATCTAGTTGGTCTTGAGCCAGCGCAGAACTTCACCGGTGACCACGTCGGTGGCCTCCTGGTGCAGGAAGTGGCCGGCCTCGGGGATCAGGCGCCACTCGTACGGCGCGAGCACGTAACGTCCCGAGCCCTGGGCCGTGCGCGGCAGCGTGGCGGTGTCGAATTCGCCGTGCAGTTGCAGGGTCGGCGTCACGAGCGGGCGCTGCATGAGCTTCACGAAGCGGTAGCCCTGCAGCCGGACGGCACTGCGGAACACCCAGCGGTACGCCTCGAGCGCGCAGAACGCCGCCTGCTGGATCTGCATGGCTTCGCGGCACCGGGCCACGTAGTCGGCGAATTCGGGTGTCTCTCTCCACTGTGGACTGGTCCAGCGGGTCATCAGTTCGCCCACCATCGCCGCGTCGTCGCGGGTGAGCACGTGTTCGTAGCGCGGGACCTGAAACCGCAGCGCGCTGGAGGAGGCCGCGAACTGGCCGCGCGGGTCGGCGAAGAGCGCCGCCCGCAGACGCAGCGGATGGGCCGCGCCCAGCACGACGAGCCGGTTGACCAGTTTCGGGTGGAACGCGGCGGCGGCCCAGCCGATCATGCCGCCCGCACCGGCGCCGACGATCGTCGCGTTCCGTTCGCCGAGCGCCCGGATCAGCCCCGTCACGTCGGCCGCCATGGTGTAGCCGTCGTAGCCGCGGGGTGGCTTGTCGCTCGCGCCGTAGCCGCGCAGGTCTATCGCGACGGCGCGGAAGCCCGCGTCGGCGATGCGGGGCAGGATGTCGTGCCAGGCCCACCAGAACTCGGGGAAGCCGTGCAGGAACAGCACGAGCGGCCCGGTGCCGGCCTCGACGACGTGGAAGCGGCTGCCGTTGGCGCCGACGAAGCGATGGGTCCACGGCCCGTCCACCAGCACGCACGACTCGTCAACCCGACCGCCCATGACCACCAGCGTAGGCGCTGGGGGCGAACGGGACGGAGTGCGCCTGGTTACTTCGGATTGATGAGGGCGCGGACGAGGGTCGCGGGCTTGCCGCTGCCGCAGTCGACCGGCGTCTTGCCGGGCGTGATCCGGACCCGGACCTTGTCGCCCTTGTCCATCGGCACGGCCTTTTTCGAGTACGCGGCCCAGGTCTCGCCGTCGGCCGTCTTCAGGCCGTAGCAGGACCCGCCGGCCCTGGTGACCGTCGCGTTCACCCAGCCCACACGCATGGCGCCGACGTCGGGGAAGTCGTGCCCGGCTGGGCGGCTGGGCTTGGCCGTGGAGTCGGCGGTGCCCGGTTGCGCCGCCTGGCCACCCGGCGCGGCCGCATCCGGCGCCGACCCGAGCGGAGCAGCGGGACCGGACGCACCCGGCGCGGGGACCGAGCCGCCGACCGAACCGTCGGCCGAGACCGGCGCCGGCGCGCTCGCGGCAGGCTTGTCGTCGTCGCTCGAACAGCCGCCGGCCAGCAGCAACGCCAGTGACAGCGCGCCCGCCGTCACCGCGATGGACCTGAGCATGACCATGCACCCCCGTGACCGAACCTCGCGGTCGGGCGGGACCGCGGCGCCAAAGCGTAACGGTTTCAGGTCTTCCGTGGGGAGCGGCGTCTCTTCCGCCGGGGAAGAGACGCCGCCGCAGGCCGGATCAGTCCTCGGACTTGCCGGTCTGCATGCCCTTCGAGATCAGCTCCATCACCGCGGAGTCCTGCAGCGTGGTGACGTCGCCCAGCGAGCGGTTCTCGGCCACGTCCTTGAGCAGCCGCCGCATGATCTTGCCGGAGCGGGTCTTCGGCAGCTCGGGCACGAGCATGATCTGGCGGGGCTTGGCGATCGGGCCGAGCGTCTTGGACACGTGGTTGCGCAGCTCGACGTTCAGCTGGTCGCCGGCGTCGCCCTCGGTGTCCACGCTTCCGCGCGGGATCACGAAGGCCACGATGGCCTGGCCGGTGGTCGGGTCGGTCGCGCCCACCACCGCCGCCTCGGCCACCGACGGGTGCGAGACCAGCGCCGACTCGACCTCGGTGGTCGAGATGTTGTGGCCCGAGACCAGCATGACGTCGTCGACCCGGCCCAGGAGCCAGAGCGCGCCGTCCTCGTCCTTCTTGGCGCCGTCACCGGCGAAGTAGATCCACTCGTCGCCCGAGCCCGCGCCCGCGCCGAACCGCGACCAGTACGTGTCGAGGAAGCGCTTGTCGTCGCCCCAGATCGTGCGGAGCATCGACGGCCACGGGTCGCGCAGCACCAGGAAGCCACCGCCACCGTTGGGCACCGACTCGGCCTGGTCGTCGACCACGTCGGCCGTGATGCCGGGCAGCGGGGTCATCGCCGAGCCGGGCTTGGTCGCGGTCACGCCGGGCAGCGGCGAGATCATCACGCCGCCCGTCTCGGTCTGCCACCAGGTGTCCACAATGGGCGTCCGGTTGCGGCCGATGTTCTCGCGGTACCACATCCAGGCCTCGGGGTTGATCGGCTCGCCGACGCTGCCCAGCACGCGCAGCGACGACAGGTCGTAGCCGGCCGGGATGTCGTCGCCCCACTTCATCATCGTGCGGATCAGGGTCGGGGCGGTGTAGAGGATCGACACCTTGTACTTGTCGACGATCTGCCAGAACCGGTCGCGGCCCGGCGTGTCCGGCGTGCCTTCGTACATCACTTGGGTGGCGCCGTTGGAGAGCGGGCCGTAGACGATGTACGAGTGGCCGGTGACCCAGCCGATGTCGGCCGTGCACCAGTAGACGTCGGTCTCGGGCTTGAGGTCGAAGACGGCGTTGTGCGTGTACGACACCTGGGTGAGGTAGCCGCCGGTGGTGTGCAGGATGCCCTTGGGCTTACCGGTCGTGCCCGAGGTGTAGAGGATGAACAGCGGGTGCTCGGCGTCGAACGGCTGCGCCTGGTGTTCCGGGCTGGCCTGCTCGACCGTCTCGTGCCACCACTTGTCCTTGTCGGTCCACTCGACGTCCTGACCGGTACGGCGTACGACAAGAACGTTCTCGATGCTGGGGGACTTCGCGACCGCCTCGTCGACCGTGGGCTTGAGGGCCGACGGCTTGCCGCGGCGGTAACCCCCGTCGGCCGTGATGACCAGCTTGGCGTCCGCGTCTTTGATGCGCGTCGAGAGCGCGTCGACCGAGAAGCCGCCGAAGACGACGCTGTGAGTGGCGCCGATGCGGGCGCAGGCCAGCATCGCGACCGCGGCCTCGGGGATCATCGGCATGTAGATGGCCACCCGGTCGCCGGCGGCGATGCCCAGCTCGGTCAGCGTGTTGGCGGCCTGGCTGACCAGCTTGAGCAGTTCGGCGTACGTGATGGTGCGGGTGTCGCCGGGCTCGCCCTCCCAGTGGATGGCGACCTTGTCGCCCCGGCCGGCCTCGACGTGCCGGTCGACGCAGTTGTAGGCGATGTTGAGCTCGCCGCCGACGAACCACTTCGCGAACGGCGGGTTGGACCAGTCGAGCACCTGGTCCCACTTCTTGGCCCAGGTGAGCCGGTCGGCCTGGGTGGCCCAGAAGGCCAGGCGGTCGGCGGCGGCTTCCTCGTACGCGCCCGCCTTCACATTGGCGGCCGCGGCCAGCTCTTCGGGCGGCGGGAACTGCCGGCTCTCCGATGACAAGTTCGCCAATGTCTCGCTCATGAGGGCGGCTCCTCTTTCACTGCTGACCGGGCATCTTCGTTGCACACTAGTTCCGCCGGTGGGTACCGGCGACACCTGTGGATAACTGCGCGCCAGATGGCGTCGTGGTCGCGCCGGATGACCAACAGGTGCTTGTTCCTGCGCGAATCTTGCCAGTTGTGAGCCTCTTTGCGCACCCCATGTTTCGTCCGATTTACCGGCTACGGTATTCGGCGTGGATCCGCTAGCTCCTCTTCTCGACCTTGCCGACGTCGCGCCCGCACTCTCCGAGGCGCGCGACCGGGTGGACGCCGCGATGCGGCACCGCGCTTTGCGCCGGCACGGTGGCCAGGTCGCGGCTGAGGCGAGTCTGCGGGCGGCCGTGGCGAGCGCTGCTCTCGAGGGCAATGTCCACGAGCTTGACGACGTACGGGGTGGGACCGTCACCGATCCGGTCGTGCAGGGCGCCTTGCGGGTCGCCGAGGGCGTCGGCGGGCTGGTCGACCTCTGGCCCCGCGCACCCCGGCAGGTGCTGGCGAAGCTGCACGTCCTGGCCGCGCGCGGGGTGGTGCCGCCGGCCGACCTGGGCCGGCTCACCGGGGGTGCGGAGCGTGTCGACATGCTCGCCGGCCTGGTGGCGGGCAACGACCGTACGCCGCCGCTGCTGCTCGCCGCGGTCGTGCACGCCGAGCTCATCACGCTACGGCCGTTCGCCGGCCCGGCCGGGGTCGTCGCCCGCGCCGCCGCGCGCCTCACTATAATCAGCCGCGGCCTTGATCCACGCGGTTTGGTCGCGGTCGAGGTCGGGCATCAGGCCCGCGAGCCGGAGTACGTGGGATCGGCCGGCGCCTATGCCACCGGCACGCCCGACGGGGTCCGCTCGTGGCTGCGTCACTACGCCGCCGCGGTGACGGTGGCCGCCGACGAGATCACCAAGATCGGCGACGAGGTGCTGGCGACGGTATGACCAGCCGTCGTACTGTGCGTATGTGCGAACAGCACACGTCGTGACCAGGAGTTTCTACACTTCCAGACGTGGAGTCCTGGACGCGCCCGTACACGCCCGGCACCGGCCGCTGGCTGATCATCGGCTGGGAAGCCTTCGCGCTGGCCCTGCTGGGCTGGACGTCGATCGAGACGTTCGAGCTGAACGACCACGGCCTGCGCCTGCTCGCGTGTGCGCTGGCCGCCGTGTGGGTGCTCGGCACTCACCGCATCCTGCAGATGGGCGCCTACGTCGGGGCCCGCGGCCTGCGCATTCACGGCCTGCTGCGCTCACGCACGATGGCCTGGGCCGAGATCTCGCAGGTGCACCTGCATGAGGCGAGCCACCAGATCGGTCCGTTCCGCATCCCGAGCGGCCTGACCGTGCTCATCGAGCGGCGTGACGGCTCGACCGTCAACACGGAGCTGTGGGCGCAGGGGGTCGACTTTCACTCGCGGCCGAAGCTGTTCCGCGCGGTCTATCACGAGCTGCGCACCCGTCACCTGGCCGCGGCCGGAAAAATTTAGAGCCGGCGTCCCTTGAGGGGCGCCGGCTGCTGCGCGTCCGGACCGGGTTATCAAGCGTGCACCTGGGTCGTTGTCGGCAGTCCTTAGCCTCACGGCTCCTCAAATGTGAGCCTGGGGGGCCGCGGTCCCGCCGCAACGTGCCTGCCGTGGCTGATCGCGCGTGGGTTCCCGGTGGCCGTGCACGAGAACCGGTGCTTTTACGCCGGGCAACCCCGGCTCCGCTTCGATCCTCGCCTGTTCTTTCTACGCCCGTACCGGCTTGATCGCCAGGGATTCGGCCCGGCAAATCTGGCTTTCCGCATTAGTCAGACCAAAGCCATTCGCGCTGCTCTTTGGCCCTCGGCAGAACCTGATCAGGCAGGTGTGCGGGTGCGGCGGTGCCGGGCGTAGATGGCGAAGCCGATGGCCGCGCCCACGCCCACGCTGAGGGCGGCCGCGGCCACCGGGACGGCCGGCTTGTCGCGCAGGCGGCGGCTCAGCGGGATGGGGTGGCGGAACTCGAGGATCGGCCACTTGTTCTCGACCGCGGCCCGGCGCAGCGTCCGGTCGGGGTTGACGGCGCTGGGGTGGCCGACCGACTCGAGCAGGGGCAGGTCGCTGCTGGAGTCGGAGTAGGCGTAGCAGTCGGCCAGGTTGTAGCCCCGCTCGGCGGCCAGCTCGCGAACGCCCACGACCTTGCTGGGGCCGGCCGCGTAGAACTCGACGTCGCCGCTGTAGCGCCCGTCGACGATGCTCATGCGGGTGGCGATGATGTCGGTGATGCCGAGCAGGGCGCCGATCGGGCGGACCATCTCGTCGCCCGAGGCGGAGACGAGCACGACGTCGCGGCCGGCCGCCTGATGCTCGGCAATCAGGGTCGCGGCCTCGGCGTACACATAGGGGTTGATCAGCTCGTCCAAGGTCTCGGCGACGATCTGCTGCACCTGCTCGACGCGCCAGCCCTTGCAGAGGGCGGCCAGGTAGTCGCGGGTGCGGGCCATGGCCTGCTCGTCGGAGCCGCCACCGAGCCGGAACATCAGCTGTGCGTAAGCGGATTTCACCATGTCGCGCCGGCTGATCAGGCCGTCACGGTAGAACGGCCGTCCGAAGGCCAACGCGCTGGACTTGGCGATGACGGTCTTGTCGAGGTCGAAAAACGCGGCGCTCAGGCCCACGGGCCGAAAGTGTAGTCGCAAGTGGTTCATCACCGTCGTCCCGGCGCGTCGGTTCAGGGCGGCCCGTGACTGGCAGTGAAATCGGTCAGACAGGCAGCACTATCGCAGTGAGCCACATTCAGTACTCGACTGTGCTGCTTCTGTGAGGCATGCTTGTGCTGTTGCGACCGGGATTCACGTTGCGACCCGACGAACATCACCACTTGAAAACACTCCGTGAACCCTCGGTGATTGCGCCC
Organism: Paractinoplanes pyxinae; assembly: GCF_026626335.1. Lineage (GTDB taxonomy): Bacteria > Actinomycetota > Actinomycetes > Mycobacteriales > Micromonosporaceae > Actinoplanes > Actinoplanes pyxinae. The sequence goes on from NZ_JAPNTZ010000002.1 coordinate 122,611, forward strand.
CCCGCGATCACCGAGTCGATTCGGCTCGACCCCCCCGGAGCCGAATCCTCGGACGGCCCCCGTCTCCCCCGACGGGGGTCGTTCCCTTTCCGGCGCCGGATCAGGCCCCTGTGGCCTGCGTCGGCTCGGCCGCGACGACCTCGCCCAGGCCGAAGAAGTCGCACAGTCCGGTTACGTCGAGTACACGGCGGAACGACGGACTCGGGTTGACGACCAGGAAGCGTGCCTCGGCCGCGGTGGCGGCTCGGTAGCCCTCGATCAGCGCGCCCAGACCGGTGGAGTCGATGAAGCTGGCGGCGCGCAGGTCGACCCGGACGACGGCCGCGGACCACTCGTCGACGGCGTCACGGATGCATCCGGCCAGCTCGTCAGCGTTCGAGAAATCGATCTCGCCCACGACGGACACGACGGCGGAACCGTCGTCGTCGAGCGAACGGGTGATCGAACTTTCCATGCCAACCCCACAGGTCCGTGTCGGCACCAACATACCCAACGGCCGCCGCTTCCACTCTCCACGCCGAGACCGCCCTTAGCAGACTGGCGGGACAGCGACGCGATATCCACAAGCGGCCCGGTTGTCCACAGGCTGCGTCGCCGCGCCTGGCCGCCGGTTCCGTCTCCCGCGAAGGTGGGCGCCTCACCCGCTGCCACCCGAGCGCTGGAGACCGCCGATGCCCCCTGCCCGCCTGCCCCTCGTCGTCACCGCCGACCCCGACCTGCTCGACGATCTGCTGCGCCTCGCCGCGGCCGGGGGCACCAAGGTCGACGTGGCGCCCGACCCGGCCGCCGCCCGCGCCCGCTACGGCACCGCCCCGATGGTCATGATCGGGGCCGACCAGCTCGAGGCCTGCCTGCGCGCCCGGCTCCCGCGCCGCTCCCGGGTCGCCGTGGTCGGCCGGGGCGAGGTGGCCGAGCCGATGTGGCACGCCGCCAACGCCCACGGCGTCGAGCACATCGCAGAATTGCCCACCGCCGACACCTGGGTGGTCGATCGCTTCGCCGAGCATCTTCAGCAGCCGGTGGGCCGCGTGCTGGCGGTCATCGGCGGGCGGGGCGGCGCCGGTGCCAGCACCCTGGCCGCGGGGCTGGCGGTGACCGCGGCCCGCGGCCGGCGCCGCACCCTGCTGATCGACGCCGACTCGCTCGGCGGCGGCCTCGACATGATGTTCGGCTGGGAGCGTCGCGACGGCCTGCGCTGGTCGGCCCTGGCCGAGGCGGGCGGCCGGGTCGATCCGCCGAGCCTGCTCGGGGCGCTGCCGCGCGACGGCGACCTGGTGCTGCTCTCGTTCGACCGCGGCACCTCGCCCGCCCTGCCCGCCGAGGCGATGGCCGCCACGATCGACGCCGGCCGCCGCGCCCGCGAGGTGATCGTGGTCGACCTGCCGCGCCGCCTCGACGACGCCGGCGTGCTCGCGCTCGAGTGCGCCGACCAGGCAGTGCTCATCGTGCCGGCCGAGGTGCGCGCCTCCGCCGCGGCGGCCCGGGTGGCCGGCCTGGTGCGGGCTCACCGCGAGGAGCTGTCCCTGGTGGTGCGGGGGCCGGCGCCGGGCCGGCTGCGAGCACGCGACATCGCGTCGGCGCTGGGGCTGCCGCTGATCGGCACGCTGCGGCCCGAGCCGGCGATCTCGCAGCGGATCGAGCACGGCCTGCCGCCGGCCGCCGACGGCAAAGGGCCGCTCGCGCGGCTGTGCCGGCGGGTGGTCAACGACCTGACGCGCGACGGGGCCGTGGCGGTGGCGGCATGACGGCGTACGCGGGACTCGGCAGCCGCCTGGCCGCATCGGCGCCGCGCGTCGCCGACCGGGTGCGCCACCAGTTCGCCGTCGACGGCGTCGAAGCGACCCCGGCCGCCGTGGTGCAGGCCGTGCGCAGTGAGTCCACGGCCGCCGTGCTGGGCGACACGGCCGTGCTCCGGCTGGCCGACCGGGTGCACGACCAACTGGTCGGGGCCGGGCCGCTGGCGCCTCTGCTGGCCGATCCGCAGGTGACCGACGTACTGGTGAACGGGCTCGCGGTCTGGGTCGACCGGGGTGCCGGGCTGCAACGGGCACCCGTCGTGCTCGGCGACCTGGAAGAGGTGCGGCGCCTGGCTCAGCGGCTCGCGGCAGCGTGCGGGCGCCGGCTCGACGATGGCCAGCCGTACGCGGACGCCCGCCTGCCCGACGGCACCCGCCTGCACGCCGTGCTGCCCCCGGTGGCGACCGACGGCCCGTACCTGTCGCTGCGCACCTTCCGCCACCGCCCGTTCCGCCTCGACGACCTGGTCGAGCACGGAACCGTCCCGGCCACGGTCGCCCCGGTGCTGGCCGCGATCGTCGCTGCCCGGCTGGCCTACCTGGTCACCGGCGGCACCGGCAGCGGCAAGACGACGCTGTTGGCCACGCTGCTGGGCATGGTGCCGCCGACCGAGCGGATCGTCCTGGTCGAGGACGCGGCCGAGCTGCGTCCGCTGCACCCGCACGTGGTCGCCCTGCAGTCCCGCACCGCGAACGTCGAGGGGGCGGGCGCGATCGGGCTGACCGACCTGGTGCGGCAGGCGCTGCGGATGCGGCCCGACCGGCTGGTCGTGGGGGAGTGCCGCGGTGCCGAGATCGTCGACCTGCTGGGCGCGCTCAACACAGGGCACGACGGCGGCGCGGGCACTCTGCACGCCAATGCGCCGGCCGACGTTCCGGCCCGGCTCGAGGCGCTGGGGTTGCTCGGTGGGCTGCCCCGGGCGGCGCTGCACGCCCAGGTGGTGGCCGCGCTGCAGGTGGTGCTTCAGGTGCGGCGTACGGAACAGGGGCGCGTCCTCGAGTCGGTCAGCGTGCTGTTGCCGGCCGGTGAGGAGCGGCTGGCGACCGTGGTTCCGGCCTGGCGCCGCTTGCACGGGGCCGGGCCGGGTGCGGCAGCGCTGGCCCGGATGCTGGCCGTTCGCGGGGTGGGCGCCCCGGCCGTCCTCCGGCCTCCGGTGGTGGCGCCGTGACGTGGGGGCCGTTGCTGCTCGTGGTGGGCGCGTTGGTGGTCGTGCTGCCGATCGGGCGGATCCGGTCGGCGCCACGGGTGTCGGTGGTGGCGCTGGGCCGGCGGGTCGCTGCCTACGCCTCGGTGGCGCCGAAGCAAGCGCTGGCCGGGGGAATCGCCGGGGCCGGGGTGGTGGGGCTGCTGCTGGGCGGCCCGGTGGCTGCGGCCATCGCCTGCGCGTACGCGGGGCTCGGGGGCCGGGCCTGGCTGCGGCGGGTGGCTCGCCGGCGGGCGGCGGCGGAACGGTCGGCCGCCCTGGACGCGCTGGCCGGACTGGCGGCCGACCTGCGGGCGGGGCTGCCGCCGGCCGAGGCCCGGAGCAACGAGGGCGACCGGCTGCGGCGGCTCACGGGTTCGGTGTGGCACCTCGCCGAACGGACCGGGGCGCCGGCGGCCGATTTGGTCGAGCGGATCGAGGCCGACGCCCGGGCGACCGACCGGGCCGGAGCTGCGGCGGCGGCCCAGGCGGCCGGTGCTCAGGCCACCTCGATGCTGCTGGCGGCTCTGCCGCTCGCCGGCCTCGGGCTGGGCGTGCTGATGGGGGCCGACCCGTTCCACGTGCTGCTGCGCACGCCTTTGGGTGCGGCGTGCGGGCTGGCCGCGGTCGTACTGCAGGCGGCCGGCCTGCTGTGGTCCGAGCGCCTGGTCGGCGGGGTGACCCGATGAGCGCGGGCGACGCGATGAGCACGGGTGACGCGATGAGCGCGGGCGACGCGATAAGTGCGGGCGACGCGATGAGCGCGGGGTGTGCGCTGACGGAGTTTCTGCGGGTCGGACGGCCGGGCCGGGTGCCCTTGCGGGCCTGCTGCGTGGCCGCGCTGCTGGCCGACGGTCGCGGCTGCCCGTCGTGGCCGGTCGGGCGGGCCTCGATCGGCGACCACGAGCCAGCCGACCGGCACGAAGCAGTCACCGGGCGCGTGCCGGCCACCGAGCAGGCGGCGCTGTGATGGCCGGCTCGAGTGTGGCGGTGGGGTTGTGACGGCTCTGCTGATCGTGGCGGCGGCGCTGGCTCTGGTTGTTGCCCCAGTGGCCGGCGGGCGGGTGGTGCGCGGCCGGCTGAGGCAGATTCGGGCGGCCTTGTCGTCGTCCTCGTCGCCCGCCTCGGCCTCGGCTGAGCGGAACGCGCGCCGGACTCGGTGGCTGCTGGCCGTCGGGGCGGGGCTCGCGGTGGCCGGGTTCGTCGGCACGTGGTGGGGCGGGCTGCTGGGCGTGGCCGCGGGCGTGGGTGCGGAACGCTTCCTGCGGCGGCGCGAGCCGGCCCGCGTGCGGCAAGAGCGCCGTGCTGCCGCGGCTGATCTGCCGCTCGGGGCCGACCTGCTGGCGGCCGCGCTCCGGGCGGGCGCCCCGGTCGACGGGGCGGCGGCCGCCGTGGCCGACGCGCTCGACGGGCCGCTCGGCCTCCGGCTGCGCCGCACCGCGCGCTCGCTCACCCTGGGCGCCGCGCCAGCCGAGGCTTGGGCCCACCTGGCCGAGATTCCGGGCGCCGAGCGGCTGATCGCGGCAGCCGTCCGTACCAGCGCGAGCGGCGGCGCGCTGGCCGGCGCCCTGGGCCGGCTCGCGGACGACCTGCGGGCCGACCGGGCGGTCGCCGTCGAGGCGGCCGCCCAGCGGGCCGGCGTGCTCATCGTGCTGCCGCTCGGGCTGTGTTTCCTGCCCGCCTTCCTGCTGGCCGGGCTGGTCCCGGTGCTGATCGCGGTCCTCGGGGACGTCCTCTGACCCGTGGGCCACCACGGCCGGCCGCGGGCCGGTCGTCAATCGGAAACCGAAGGAGAACCACGTGCGCAAACTCATCGCGAACCTCGTCCGGCTGCGGGCCGAGGCGGCCGACGCCGGCATGAACACGGCCGAGTACGCCGTCGGCACGCTGGCCGCGGTCGCGTTCGCCGGAGTGCTCTACAAGGTTGTGACCAGCACCGGCGTCGCCGGGGCGCTGGACGCGGTCATCGACCGGGCGCTGAAGTGACCCGGCGCCGGTGGCCCGGCCGCGACCGGGGTGCGTTCACGGCCGAGCTCGCGGCCGGGCTGCCGGCGCTCATGCTGCTGCTGGCGGCCGGGCTGGGCGCCGTCTCGGCCGTGGCCACCAAGGGCCAGTGCGTGGACGCCGCCCGCGAGGCCGCGCTGGCCGAGGCCCGCGGCGATTCCGGTGCGGCGGCCGGGGAGCGGGTCGCTCCGCCCGGCGCCGAGGTCGAGATCGGCGGTGACAGCGATGTCGTCACGGCCCGGGTCCGGGCGCGGCTGCGGGTGCTGGGGGCCAACCTGTCGGTGATCACCGTTGAGGGCACGGCCACCGCCGCGCGTGAGCCTGAGGCGGTGCTGTGAAACCGTGCGCCGCCCGCCGGCGCAGAGCATCGGGAAGCCGGGCCGGGCGCGGAGCAGCGGGAAGCCGGGCCAGGCGCGGAGCATCGGGAAGCCGGGCCGGGCGCGGAGCAGCGGGAAGCCGGGCCGGGCGCGGAGCAGCGGGAAGCCGGGCTGGGCGGGATCGCGGTGCGGCGACGATTCTGGTGCTGGCGTTCGGGCTGTTCCTGACCGTGGCCGGGGTGGCGGCGGCCGGCGTCGGCACGGCGCGCGTCGGGCGGCACGAGGCCCGCACGGCGGCCGACCTGGGTGCGCTGGCGGGCGCGGCCAAGGCGATCTACGGGCCCGAGGTCGCCTGCGCGCGGGCCGGGCAGTTGGTCGCGGCCAACCACGGCCGCCTGGCGTCGTGCGTGGTCGAGGGTCTCGACGTGGTGGTGCGGGCCGAAGTCGCCGTGCCTGGCCTGGGACGCCGAGCCGTGGCTACCGCTCGGGCCGGGCCGGTCTACGCGATGGCACCCGTGGTGGAGCAGCGGTCGATAACCTCCTGAGGTGACTGAGCGCATGCGCAGGGTGATCGAGTTGGGTGAGTGGCACGCCGAGTGGTCCGCGAAGTGGGCGGCCGAGTTCCACCCGGAGCACCATCTGCGCGATGCGCTTCTCGAGGCGCCGCCGGAGGCTCGGCAGGAGTTCTTCGAGCGGGCCGACCGGATTCTGGGCCTAGGCCGCAGAACGCAGGGCGGCCAGGACGGTGTCGAGGACCTGGACGGCGCCCGGCTTGTGTAGCGGGTTGTTGCCGTTGCCGCATTTGGGGGACTGGACGCACGACGGGCAGCCGGACTCGCAGCCGCAGGCCGCGATCGCCTCGCGGGTGGCGGCCAGCCAGGCGGACGCGGTGGCGTAGGCGCGTTCGGCGAAGCCCGCGCCGCCCGGGTGGCCGTCGTACACGAAGACCGTGGGGGCTTCGGTATCGACGTGGTTGGCCGTGGACAGGCCGCCGATGTCCCAGCGGTCGCACGTGGCCATCAGCGGGAGCAGCCCGATCGCGGCGTGCTCGGCGGCGTGCAGGGCCCCCGGCACATCCGGCGGCTCCACCCCGGCCGCTTCCAGCGCGCGCGGCGTGACGGTGAACCAGACGGCGACCGTACGCAGTTCGCGCACCGGCAGGTCGAGCGGCTTGGTGTCGATCACCTCGCCCGAGCCGAGCCGGCGCCGCTGGTACGACACGACCTGGCTGGTCACCTCGACGTCGCCCAGATAGAGGCCGACCGGGCCGGCGTCCACGTGGGAGCGCACGCCCAGCACCGACACGTCGGTGACGTCGCGGGCGTGGGTCGACCAGTCCGGGTCGGCCCGGTGCACGAGCGCGACCGCGTCGTCCAGGTCGAGCTGGTCGACCAGGTGGCTCACGCCCTGATGCAGATAGACCGCCCCGGTGTGCAGCATGAAGTGCGACGACGCCTGGTCGACCGTGCCGAGCAGCCGCCCGGTGGCCGATTCGACCACCGAGACCGGGGCCCCGCCGGCCCCGCGCAGGTCGACGTCGGGCCGCCCGGGATGCGTCCAGTACCAGCCCGACGGCCGCTTGCGCAGCGCGCCCGAGGCGGTCAGCCCGTCGACGGCCGCGCGCGCTGCCTCGCCGCCGAAGAGCTCCAGGTCGTCGGCCCGCAGGGGTGCTTCGGAGGCCGCGCAGCAGAGTTGCGGTCCCAGCACGTACGGGTTGGCCGGGTCGAGCACGGTCACCTCGACCGGCCGCCCGAACAGCGCCGACGGGTGGTGCACCAGATAGGTGTCGAGCGGGTCGTCCCGGGCGATCAGCACCGCCAGCGCCTCGCCGCCGGCCCGGCCCGCCCGCCCGGCCTGCTGCCACAGCGACGCCCGGGTGCCCGGATAACCGCAGATCAGCACCGCGTCCAGCCCGACCAGGTCGACGCCCAGCTCGAGCGCGTTGGTCGAGGCCAGTGCCAGCAGCTCGCCCGAGAGCAGGGCCCGCTCAATCTGGCGGCGGTCTTCCTTCAGGTAGCCGGCGCGGTAGGCGGCCACCCGATCGCCGAGGCCCGGCACCGCCTCGTCGAGGCTGCGCTTGGTCATGGTGGCCACCACCTCGGCCCCGCGCCGGGAGCGGATGAAGGCCAGGGTGCGGGTGCCGGCGGCGACCGCGTCGGCCAGGAGGTCGGCCGTCTCACTGAGCGCGGATCGGCGTACCTCGGGAAGGTCTTCGTCAAGCGGATCGGCGGGGAGCAGCGGCGGCTCCCAGAGCGCGAACGTCGTCGCCCCGCGCGGGGAGGCGTCGGTGGTCACGGCCGTCACCGGCAGACCCGTCAGGCGGGATGCCGCGTCGGCCGGATCGCCCGACGTGGCCGAGGCCAGCACGAAGGTGGGCGAACCGCCGTAGCGCGCGGCCAGGCGCCGCAGCCGGCGCAGGACATGCGCGACGTGCGAGCCGAACACCCCCCGGTAGGCGTGGCACTCGTCGATCACCACGTACGACAGCCGGCGCAGGAAGGTTCCCCAGCGCGCGTGGCCGGGCAGCAGGGCGTGGTGGAGCATGTCGGGGTTGGTCAGCACCAGCCGGGAGTGCTGCCGGATCCACTCCCGCTCCTCGCGTGAGGTGTCACCGTCGTACGTGGCCGGGCGCACCCCGTCGAGCCCGAGTCTCGCCACCGCGCGCAGTTGGTCGGCCGCGAGCGCCTTCGTCGGTGAGAGGTAGAGCGCCGTCGCGCGCTCGTCGTCGAGCAGCCGCGACAGCACCGGCAGTTGGTAGGCGAGCGACTTGCCGGACGCCGTGCCGGTGGCCACCACGACATGGGTGCCCTCGGCCGCCAGCGACGCCGCGGTGGCCTGGTGTTCCCACGGGCGCGTGATTCCGTGATCGTTCAGGGCGGCCACCACCGTCGGCGAGGCCCACGACGGCCATGGCACAGCGTGACCCAAACGAGCCGGGATCCGCTCGACATGGGTGATGGGGGAGGCCGACGTTCGCGCCTGCAACCGGTGGAGCAACTCGGCGGGGCTGTAGGCGGTCGACGTCACGCCCAGCACTGTGACACCGGAATGGGGCGAACCTCAAACGGGTACGACGGTGGAGCCGGACGGCGGCCCGATAGCGGGCGATGGTTAGATTCGCTGGGGAGATCGGCCGTCGGATCAAAGGCCCCCGCAGGGAGGAGGAGCGATGGAGCTGTCCCTTGCGACCCGGACCGTCGACGAGCACACGGTGCTCGAGGTGGGTGGCGAGGTCGACGTCTACACGGCTCCGAGGCTGCGCGAGCGCCTTGTCGAGCTGGTCGACTCCGGGGTGCGCAGCGTCGTCGTCGACCTGGGCGGTGTCGAGTTCCTCGACTCCACGGGCCTGGGTGTGCTGGTCGGCGCGATGAAGCGACTGCGGGTGGCGAACGGGCGGTTCAGCCTCGTCTGCTCCAAGGAAGCCCTCCTCAAGATTTTCCGGATCACGGCGCTCGACCAGGTGTTCCCGATCTTCCCCACGATCGAGGCGGCGACCCGAGGCAGCGACGACAGCGCGCTTTCGTGATGGCGACGGTTCGGCTGTCCTTCTCGCCCGCTCCCGTGCATGTGCGCACGGCCCGGCTGGTCGGCGTCGCGGTGGCCCGGCGGGCCGGCGTCGCCGAGGAACTGCTGGACGAGGTCCGGCTGGCCATCGGTGAGGCCTGCACCCGGGCGGTCGCCCTGCACAACCAGTACGGCCTGGCCGACCTGGTGACCGTCGAAATGTCTGATTCGGACGCGTACACCGTACGGGTCATCGACCACGCCCCGATCGAGGCGAGCGTCGGCCTGACCAAGTTGCCGCCGGACGAGCTGGCCGACGAGTCCCTCACCGAGGACGCGCTCACGACCGGCGTCGGTTTCGCGCTTCTCGCCGGATTCGTCGATGACCTGCAGGTCCGCCCGGTCGATGACGGTCCGGGCACCGAGGTCCGGATGGTGTGGCCCGTCCAGCGTCGCTGAGACGCTCAAAACAAATTGGACAAATCCGCGACGATATCAACCGGCATCAATACCCAGACATCCGGCTGCTAACACAGCGGCAAACATCACCACGACACGGCTGAACTCAGGTGTGACCATCACCACCATCGGCCGATACAGTACGCGAGTTATCAGCTACTGCTCCTGGTCCCGCGGCCGCGGGACCCAGTTGTCGTCTCCCCTTGGACGGGGATGCGCCCGCCGGTGCCGTCCGCCGGAACCGGGCGCGGTCGGTGTACAGGAGGACATTGATGTCCGGGACCTCATTAAGTGGTTCTAACGTCACGTTTGTCATCGTCGCCCTGGTCTTCGCGCTCATTGCGCTGGGCTTCGCGGCGATGTTCGTCCAGTCGGTTCTCAAGACCGGCCGGGGTACCAAGAACATGCAGGAGATCGCCGGAGCCGTCCAAGAAGGCGCGTCGGCCTACCTGTTCCGCCAGTTCAAGACCCTCGCCATCTTCGTGGTGATCGCGGTCGTCCTGCTCTTCCTCCTGCCGGTGCACGACACCGACAACGAGGTCTGGGTCAAGATCGGACGCTCGCTGTTCTTCATCGTCGGCGCGGTGTTCAGTTCGTTCATCGGCGGCGCGGGCATGGCGCTCGCCACCCGGGCCAACCTGCGGGTGGCCGCGGCGGCGAGCGAGAACGGCGGTCGCGAGACCGCCATGGGCATCGCCTTCCGCACCGGTGGTGTGGTCGGCTTCCTCACCGTCGGCCTCGGCCTGTTCGGTGGCGCGCTGGTCGTGCTGATCTTCCGCAGCGACGCCCCGACCGTGCTCGAGGGCTTCGGCTTCGGCGCGGCGCTGCTCGCCATGTTCATGCGGGTCGGCGGCGGCATCTTCACCAAGGCCGCCGACGTCGGCGCCGACCTGGTCGGCAAGGTCGAGCAGGGCATTCCGGAGGACGACCCGCGCAACGCGGCCACCATCGCCGACAACGTGGGCGACAACGTCGGCGACTGCGCCGGCATGGCGGCCGACCTCTTCGAGTCGTACGCCGTGACCCTGGTCGCCGCCCTCATCCTGGGCTCGGCCGCGTTCGGTCAGGACGGTCTGATCTTCCCGCTGATCGTCTCGACGGTCGGTGTCGTGATCGCCATCCTGGGCGTCTTCATCACACGACTGCGTCCCAGCGACCGCAACGGTCTGACCGCCATCAACCGGGCGTTCTACATCTCCGCCGCCGTCGCGGCCGTCGCCGTCGCCGTCGTCAGCTTCATCTACCTGCCGTCGACGTTTGCCGGCTTCGAGGACGAGGGCATCGCGGCCGACATCCTCAACAGCGGACGTGACCCCCGCTGGCTCGCGATCGGCGCGGTCGTCATCGGCATCGTGCTGGCCGCCGCCATCCAGGCGCTGACCGGCTACTTCACCGAGACCAACCGGCGCCCGGTGCAGGACATCGGCAAGTCGTCGCAGACCGGCGCGGCCACCGTGGTCCTGGCCGGCATCAGCGTCGGCCTCGAGTCCGCGGTCTACTCGGCCCTGCTGCTCGGCGCGGGTGTGTTCGGCGCGTTCCTGCTGGGTGGCTCGTCGCTCACCCTGTCGCTGTTCGCTGTCGCGCTGGCCGGTACGGGTCTGCTGACCACGGTCGGCGTCATCGTGGCCATGGACACCTTCGGCCCGATCTCCGACAACGCGCAGGGCATCGCCGAGATGTCCGGTGACGTCGACGAGAAGGGCGCGCAGATCCTCACCGAGCTGGACGCCGTCGGCAACACCACCAAGGCGATCACCAAGGGCATCGCGATCGCGACGGCCGTACTGGCCGCGACCGCGCTGTTCGGCTCGTACACGAACAGCCTGGCCACCTCGCTGGCCGACGCCGGCATCGACGCCGACCAGGTCGGCAACGAGATCCTGGGCCTGCTCAACATCGCCAACCCGCGCAACCTCGTCGGCCTGCTGGTCGGCGCGGCGGTCGTGTTCCTCTTCTCGGGCCTGGCCATCAACGCCGTGTCCCGCTCGGCGGGCGCGGTCGTCATGGAGGTCCGCCGCCAGTTCCGCGAGTTCCCCGGCATCATGGACCGCACCCAGCGGCCCGAGTACGGCCGGGTGGTCGACATCTGCACCCGGGACGCGCAGCGCGAGCTGCTCACCCCCGGCCTGCTGGCGATCATGGCCCCCATCGCCGTCGGCTTCGGCCTCGGCGCCGGCGCCCTCGCGTCCTACCTGGCCGGTGCGATCGGCACCGGCACGCTGATGGCGGTCTTCCTGTCCAACTCCGGTGGGGCCTGGGACAACGCCAAGAAGCTGGTCGAGGACGGCAACTTCGGCGGCAAGGGCTCCGAGGCGCACGAGGCCACGATCATCGGCGACACCGTCGGCGACCCGTTCAAGGACACCGCGGGCCCGGCCATCAACCCGCTGATCAAGGTGATGAACCTGGTCTCGCTGCTGATCGCCCCGGCCGTGGTGGCCTGGAGCATCGGCAACGACCAGAACAACCCGCTGCGCATCACGATCGCCGTCGTGGCGGCGCTGATCATCGCGGGCGCGGTGGTGTGGAGCAAGCGCAAGCCCATCTCGATGGGCGACGACACCCCGTCGAACAACAGCACGCCGACCACCAAGGTCACTGCCTGATCGAGTTGAAGAACGACCGCGGGGCACTCGGCGAACGCCGGGTGCCCCGCACCATAGATGAGGTTGTCGGACCTTGCCCGTACGCTGCTTCCCATGCGCCCGGCCCGACCCCTCGCATTAGTGGCTCTTCTCGCGCTCCTGGCCTCGCTCGCCGGCTGTTCCGGCAGCCCCGGCGCGCGAGCGTGGGCGGCCTCGGTGTGCACCACCCTCGAGCCGTGGCGCACCGAGATCGGCTCCTTGACCACGCGCACCCAGCAACAGATGGAAAAGGCGACCACACCCGGCCAGGCCAAGGAAAACCTGATGCGGCTGTTCGGCGGCGCGGCCGAGGCGAGCGAGAAGGCCCGGGCCGGGGTCGTCAAGGCCGGCGTGCCCGACGTGGACGACGGCGCCCGCATCGCCGACGGGTTCACCGGCTCGCTGGCGGCCACGCGCGACGCGTACGCCCGCGCCAAGACCGGCATCGAGGGCTTGGCGACCGCGCCCGCCGAGGCGTTCTACCAGCAGGTCACCAAGGTCGTCGAGCAGATGCAGGCCGACTACGCGGCGAGCAGTCTCGACACCAGCAACCTCAACTCGGTCGAGCTCAAGGCCGCCTTCGACGAAGCGCCCGAGTGCCGGTGAGATGACCGAGACGGGGTGGCCGCTGATCCCGCGCGAGGTGCTGCCCGCGCCGGTTCCGGCTGCCAAGCGTCCCGCCCATCCGCGGCCGGCTCAGCCCCACGACGCCGGTCGTCAGCTGCCGTTCTTCGGGGCCGAGACCACCGAGCCGTCGCCGGCCGACCTGGCCGGTCTGCTGGCCGGTCCGGGGCGGCTCGGGCGCATGGGCGGCACGGCCCGCGTCTCGGTCGTGGTCGACGGGGCCTGGCGGGTGCACGTGCTGGTCGGCGAGCTGGTGATCCGCGGCCTGGTCGTAAGTTGGCGTCCGGTCGACGAGAACGAGGGCGGCCCCAAGATCGACGGCGACAGTGAGGCCGCCGCCGAGCGCGAGGCTGGGGCTGAGGAAGCGGCTGAGGCCGGCGCCGACGACGAAGGTGATGCCGTTAAGTCCGGGATTGCCGACCCTGAGGCGGAAAGGCCCGAACCAGCGCTGTCCGTCCCGAGGTTCGAAGTCCTCACCGCGTACTCAAGAAGGTTGAATGGTCTTGCCCAGGCCTGGCCCCGGGCCGCCGCGCAGCTTTTCCTGAGCGGCCCTCGCCTGCGTCTGTGGGTGGCCGCCGCGGGCGATCCGGTTCCCGGCGGCTACGCGCTCGGTCTCGACCCGGCCAAGGACACGGCGGAGATCGATGCGGCGCTGGTGCGAGCGGGTCTCGCGGGGCGGCTGTCAGATGACGGGCGACAATATTTGATTATGGGAAAAAGGCGGGTCGCGCGGCTGGCCGAGCTGGTCGGCGAGCGACCCGAGGCGGCACCCGCCGAGTTGTGGCCCGGCGGCGCAGGTGCGTGATCTTCCTGGATTGTGTGCGACACGACAGCATGTTCCCGGTGTACGGTGTCGCCGTCGGAGGCATACGGTGGCCGGACCGTTACCATCCGGCTCCGGGGCCGTCGGGGAATGTGTGCTCGTCCGGCGCGTTACGTTGAAAGTCTGCGCCTCGCCGGTCCGGATGGCGGGAACGCTGAGTCGAAGTTTGGGAGTGCCGTGCCGAGTGACGCCAGGACGACCCGTCTGGTCATCGTCGAATCCCCGTCGAAGGCCAAGACGATCGCCGGTTATCTGGGCCCCGACTATCTGGTCGAGGCTTCCATCGGCCATGTCCGCGACCTGCCCAAGAATGCCGACGAGGTGCCCGAACAGTACAAGGGCGAAGCGTGGGCCCGGCTCGGCGTCGACGTCGACAACGGCTTCCACCCGCTCTATGTGATCTCGGCCGACCGCAAGCAGCAGATCGCCAAGCTGAAGAAGCTGGCCAAAGAGGTCGACGAGATCTTCCTCGCCACCGATGAGGACCGCGAGGGCGAGGCCATCGCCTGGCACCTGCTCGAGACGATCAAGCCCAAGGTCCCCGTCCACCGGATGGTCTTCCACGAGATCACCCGGCCCGCGATCCAGGCCGCCGTGGCCAACCCGCGCGCCATCGACCAGAACCTGGTCGACGCGCAGGAGGCCCGCCGCATCCTCGACCGCCTGTACGGCTACGAGGTCAGCCCGGTCCTCTGGAAGAAGGTCATGCCGAAGCTCTCGGCGGGCCGGGTCCAGTCCGTGGCGACCCGCATCGTGGTCGAGCGGGAGCGTCAGCGCATGGCGTTCCGCACGGCCGAGTACTGGGACATCAACGCCCTGCTGGCCGTCCAGGGCGAGGTCGAGGGCCCGCGCCAGTTCGGCGCCACCCTGATCGCGCTCAACGGCGACCGCATCGCCACCGGCAAGGACTTCGAGCCCACCACCGGCAAGCTCAAGCCGAGCTCGGGCGCGGTCCAGCTGGACGAGAGCGGCGCCCGCGGCCTGGCCGCCCGGCTCGAGGACCAGCCGTTCAAGGTCACCCGGGTCGAGGAGAAGCCCTACCGCCGCCGGCCGTACCCGCCGTTCATCACCTCGACGCTGCAGCAAGAGGCGGCCCGCAAGCTCCGCATGTCCTCGGCCCAGACGATGCGCACCGCGCAGCGGCTGTACGAGAACGGCTACATCACTTATATGCGTACCGACTCGGTGAACCTCTCCGAGACGGCCATCGCCGCCGCCCGCCGCCAGATCGCCGACCTGTTCGGCCAGCGCAGCGTCCCGCCGGAGCCGCGCCGCTACACCGGCAAGGTCAAGAACGCGCAGGAGGCGCACGAGGCGATCCGCCCCGCCGGCGACTCGTTCCGCACCCCGGGCGAGGTGGCCAATGAGCTCGAGGGCGACCAGTTCCGGCTGTACGAGCTGATCTGGCGGCGCACCATCGCCTCCCAGATGATCGACGCGGTCGGCAACTCGATCTCCGTACGCATCCGGGCCGTCTCCACGGCCAGCGAAGAGGTCGACTTCGGCGCGACCGGCAAGACGATCACCGAGCCCGGCTTCCTGCGGGCCTACGTCGAGTCGTCGGACGACGAGAGCGCCGACGCCGAGGACGCCGAGCGTCGCCTGCCCAACCTGGTCAAAGACCAGCCCTTGGACGCCGACGAGCTCAACCCGGCCGGCCACCACACCTCGCCGCCCGCCCGCTACACCGAGGCCTCGCTGGTCAAGGCCATGGAAGAGCTGGGCATCGGCCGCCCGTCGACGTACTCGTCGATCATGCAGACGATCCAGGACAGGGGTTACGTCGAAAAGCGCGGACAGGCGCTCATCCCGACGTTCATCGCGTTCGCGGTGGTCAATCTCATGGAGAAGCACTACCCACGCCTGGTCGACTACGGCTTCACCGCGGCCATGGAGAACGACCTCGACGGCATCGCCGGTGGCGACCACGCCTCGCTCGACTTCCTCACCGCGTTCTACTTCGGCAGCCAGACGGCCGGCGAGGACGACGAGATCGCCAAGGCCGGCGGCCTGCGCAAGATGGTCACCGAGAACCTGGGCGACATCGACGCGCGCCTGATCAACTCGATTCCGCTCTTCGACGACGACGAGGGCCGGCACATCGTCGTACGGGTCGGCCGGTACGGGCCCTACCTGCAGCGGCAGGTTCCCGGCGCGTCCGAGGAGCAGACCAACGACCCCAGCAACCGGGTCTCGATCCCCGAGGGGGTCGCGCCCGACGAGCTGACTCCCGAGAAGGTCGAGGAGCTGTTCCTCGGCGGCAGCGGTGAGCGCAGCCTCGGCGACGACCCGCAGACCGGCACCGCCGTCGTGCTCAAGTCGGGCCGGTTCGGGCCGTACGTCGAGAGCGGCGAACGCCGTGGCTCGCTGTTCCGCTCGCAGTCGCCCAACACGCTGACGCTCGAACAGGCGCTCCAGCTGCTGTCCCTGCCCCGGGTCGTGGGTAAGGACCCCGAGGGCAACGAGATCATCGCCAAGAACGGGCGCTACGGCCCGTATGTGCAGCGCGGCACCGACTCCCGCTCGCTGGCCGGCGAGGATCAGCTGTTCACGGTCACCCTGGAAGAGGCTCTGGCCCTGCTGGCGGCGCCGAAGACCCGGGGCCGGGCCGCGGCCAAGCCGCCGCTGCGCGAGATGGGTCCCGACCCGGTGACCGAGAAGCCGATGGTCATCAAGGACGGCCGCTTCGGCCCGTACGTCACCGACGGCGAGTACAACGCCTCGCTGCGCCGCGACCAGACGCCCGAAGAGCTGACGATCGAGCAGGCCTCCGAGATGCTGGCCGAGAAGCGGGCCAAGGGTCCGGCGCCCAAGAAGCGGGCGGCCAAGAAGGCTCCGGCCAAGGCGGCGGCGGACACCCCGGCCAAGAAGACGGCCGCGAAGAAGACACCGGCCAAGAAGGCCGCGACGAAGAAGGCGACCCCGGCCAAGAAGGCGCCGGCCAAGAAGGCCGCGCCGGCCAAGGCCGCCGCCAGCGCGGAGTAATCAGTCGCCGAGAACCCGGTCCAGGTAGTCGTTGGTGAAGACCCGGGCCGGGTCGAGGCGGTCGCGCACGGCCACGAAGTCGTCGAACTTCGGATAGACCGGTCGCAGATCCTCGGCCGTACGGTAGTGGAGCTTGCCCCAGTGCGGCCGCCCGCCGAGCGGCCGGCAGACCGCCTCGAAGGCGCGGAAGTACGGCTCGTAGGGCGCCCCGGTGAACTGGTGCACCGCAATATAGGCCGATTCCCGCCCGTACCCGTGGCTCAGCCACACGTCGTCGGGGCCGGTGAACCGCACCTCGACCGGGAACTGCACCTTGAACGGCAGCCCGTCGATGATCTTCGGCAGCGCGCCCAGCGCCTCGCCCAGGGCGGCCCGGGGGATCTCGTACTCCATCTCGGTGAAGTGCACGCGTCGCGGCGTGCAGAAGACCCGGTCGGAGCGTTCGGTGTACGTCCGGGCGGTCAGCGCCCGGGCGGCGATCGATTGGACTGTGGGCACGACGGCCGGCACGCGGCGCCCGAGGCGGCACACGCCCTGCCAGACGGTGTTGGCCAGGAACTCGTCGTCCATCCAGCCCCGGAACGACGACAGCGGCCGGTCGTTCGCGGGCACCTTGTTGTTGCGCTTGAGCTGGGCCCGGTCGGTGTACGGGTACCAGTAGAACTCGACGTGCTCGTTGCTCGGGATCCACTCGTCCAGCCCGGCCAGCACGTCCGGCAGCGCCATGGGCCGCTCGTCGGCCAGGAGGGTGAACGCCGGCACACAGCGCAGGGTCACCTCGACCAGGATGCCGAGCGCCCCGATGCCGAGCTGGGTGGCCGGGAAGATGTCATCGCCCTTACTGAGGGTGAGAACTTCGCCGGTGCCGGTCACGATGGTCACACCCTCGACGCAGGCGGCCAGCGTCGTGTGCGTGATGCCGGTGCCGTGCGTACCGGTCGAAACCGCCCCGGCCACCGTCTGCGCGTCGATGTCACCGAGGTTCGGCATGGCCAGGCCGTGCCGGGCCAGCGTCTCGTTGAGCTTCCACAGCGGCATGCCCGCCTGCACCCTGACCAGGGGACCGTCGACCGCGATGAGATCGGTCATCCGGTCCAACAGCAGCCGTTGATCGTTCGCGACGGCGATGGCGGTGAACGAGTGACCGCTGCCGACGACCTTGACCCGGCGTCCGGTTCCCGACGCCTCCTTGACGTGGGCCGCCACCTCGTCGACAGTGCCAGGGGTCAAAACATCTACGGCGAGTGACTGCTGGTTGCCGCCCCAATTGATCCAGCGCCGGGCGTTACGAGGGGTCGTCATTTAGGCCCTTGTCCTCCGTACGAGCGGACGAGCACCCGGCGCGTCCCGTCGATGCGTTTCGCTCGTTGATCCGAGTAACGTTCCGATTATCACTGCTGAGAGGGAGTGGCGACGCGTGTCGACACCAACCGTCACCACCGGGCCGCTGCGGCGTGTCCCGGTGCAGGGCAGAAGCGTTGCCCGGGTCCAGCGCATGCTCGACGCCTGCGCCGAGCTTGTCGACGAGGTCGGCTATGAGGGGCTGACCACGACGCTTCTCGCCGAACGGGCCGAGGTAGCCATCGGCTCGGTCTACCAGTTCTTCCCCGACAAGAGGGCCATCGTCCAGGCCTTGGCCATGCGCAACATGGACGCGTACCTGCAGGGCCTGTCCGACCGCTTCGGACGCGAGACCTTCACCCACTGGTGGGACGGCGTCGACGCGGCGATCGACATCTTCATCCAGATGCACCGCACGGTGCCCGGCTTCCGCACGCTGCACTTCGGCGACGTGGTCGACGTGCACCTGCTGGACGTCGAACGCGACAACAACGCGGTCATCGCCGAGCGCCTGGCCGAGCTGCTGGTCGACCAGTTCCAGCTGATCGACCGGGAGAGGCTGCGGTTCTCGCTCGAGATCTCGGTCGAGGCGGCGGACGCGCTGATCAAGCTGGCTTTCCGGCGCGACCAGAGCGGCGACGAGGCGGTCCTGACCGAGGCCAAGGCCCTCATCCGGGAGTACCTGCACCGCCACGTGACCGCCTGATCCGCGGTCACCCCAGGAAGGCATGACCCTCCCCCCGGTACGTCGGGGCCGGCGTCGCTGACCCGCCGTCGACGAGTTGCAACTCGTTGACGTGCTCGCACAGCTCGCCGGCCTTGGCGTGACGGAACCAGACCCGGTCGCCCGGGCGCAGCGTGCCGGCCACGTCGCCGACCAGCGGCGTCTGCACCTCGCCGGGGCCCTCGTCGGGCTTGAAGGCCAGACCTTCGGGCAGGTACGGGGTCGGCTGGCGGGACGTCTCGGCCGGGCCTGAGGCGATCCAGCCGCCGCCGAGCACGGTGGCGATCCGCGGCGCCGGGCGGCGCACGACGCTGAGCGCGAAGAACGCGGCCGGGGTCGGGCGCCACGCCGAGTAGGCGTCGAACAGGGTCGGCCCGTACAGGCCGGAGCCGGCGGTGACCTCGGTGACCACCGGGTCCGAGCCGCTGGCGGCCACGCTGCCGGTGCCGCCGGCGTTGACGAACTTGAGGTCGGCGTGCTCGCGCACGGCGGCCACGGCCTCGGCGCGGCGGCGCAGGATCTCGGGGAACGAGCGGGACTGCATGAGCCGGATCACCCGGCCGCGCAGCGCCTGGCCGGGCGGAAGGTCGCCCAGTCCGGCGATCTGGGCCTCGTACGACATCATCCCGACCAATGCGAAGCCGGGCCGCGCAACCAGACGGCGGGCCAGCGCTCCGGCCTGACCGGCGGTGTGCACGGGGGAGCGGCGGACACCCAGGTGCAGGGGGCCGCCGGGACGCCAGGACGAGTCGAGATCCAGACACAGCCGCACCGCCGGACGGTCACCCGGAGGAGTCACCTGATCCACCAGATCGAGGTGCGAGGGGTGATCCACCATGATCGTGATGGCCGCGGCCAGCTTGGGGTCGGTGGTCAGCTCGCGCATCGCGGTGCGATCGACCGACGGGTACGCCACCAGCACGTCATCGGTGAGCCCGGAGCGCACGAGCCAGATTGCTTCGGGCAGCGTGTACGCCATCACGCCGTGCCAGCCGGGGGCGGCCAGCACACGTTCCAGCAGCGTGCGGCACCGCACGGACTTGCTGGCGACCCGCAGCGGCTTGCCCTGCGACCGCGCGGCCAACTGGGCGGCGTTGTCGTCGAAGGCGGCGAGGTCGACGGCCGCGACGGGCGTCTCGAGATGCGCGGTGGCCCGGTCGAGCCGCTCCTTCAAAGCAGTGCGGTCTTCGATCACGTCAGCACGGTATCGCCGTTACCGGTTATGCGAAACCTCTTCACTTCTTCGATACCCGAACGTGGGTCACCTGGCCGCGTGTGGCCGCCCGATAGAGTGCACCTGCAGCAATCACGGGAGGTAAGGCCATCGACAGCGAAAAGCGGGACTCCGGACCGGTTGACCTGTCGGGCGCGGCGGCGCTGCGATCAGTGCTGCGCATCCGGCCCTTCCGTCGTCTCTGGCTCGTGCTGGGCCTGGCCTCGTTCGGCGACTGGATCGGCCTGCTGGCCACCGGCATCTTCGCCGCCGCCCAGTTCGAGAGCAGCGCCGGCCAGGGCGCCGCGTTCGGTGGCACGATCGCCGTCCGCCTCCTGCCTGCCCTGCTGCTCGGCCCGATCGCCGGTGTCTTCGCCGACCGGTTCGACCGGCGCTACACCATGGTCATCACGGACCTCATCCGGTTCGTCTTCTACGGCTCAATTCCGCTGGTCCCGCTGTTCGGCGGGTCACCGGGCGTCACCGTGGCCTGGGCGACCATCGCCACGTTCATCGGCGAGACGATTACGCTGATCTGGATCCCGGCCAAAGAGGCTGCGGTCCCGAATCTCATCCCTAAGTCGCGGATCGAGGTCTCGAACCAGCTCACTCTGGTCACCACCTACGGCATCACGCCCATCCTGGCCGCCCTGGCCCTCTCCGCCCTCACCGCGGGCATCCAGCAATCCGGCGCCACCCTGCCCGACTGGGCCCAGCCGGTGCAGATCGCGCTCTACCTGAACGCGATCTCGCGCCTCGCCACCGCGCTCACCGTCTTCTTCGGAATCAAAGAGATCGGCGGCAAGAGCGAGCAGCGGCAGCAGGACGCCCAGCAGCAGAGCATGACCAAGCAGTTCCTCGACGGCTGGAAGTACATCGGCACCACCCCGCTCGTGCGCGGCCTGGTGCTGGGCATCTTCGGCGCGTTCGCGGCGGGCGGCGTGGTGATCGGCGCGGCCAAGACCTTCGCCACCTCGCTGGGCGCCGGTGAGGCCGCGTTCTACCTGCTCTTCGGCACCATCTTCATGGGCCTGGCGGTCGGCATCGGCCTCGGCCCGATGATCATCCGGGATCTGTCCCGTCGGCGCTGGTTCGGCATGAGCATCGTGCTGGCCAGCGGATCGGTGATGTTCCTGGGCGTCGCCTTCCACCTGTCCATGGCGCTGGTGGGCGCGCTGCTGGTCGGCGCGGGGGCGGGCATGGCGTTCCTGGCCGGCACGACCCTGCTCTACGGCGAGGTCGACGACGCCGTACGCGGTCGGGTCTTCGCCGTCGTGCAGATCGGCGTGCGGATGGTGCTCCTGCTGGCCATCACGCTCTCCGGCTTCCTGGTCGGCCTGGGCAGCTCCCGCCGCGTCGACCTGGGCGCGCTCAGCTTCGACATCTCCTTCACCCGCGTGCTGCTGCTGGTGGCGGGCGCGGTCGGGGTGTTCGTCGGCATCGGCTCCTTCCGCCAGATGGACGACAAGCGCGGCGTGCCGGTGCTGGCCGACCTGTGGGGCTCGCTGCGCGGGCGGCCGCTGTCCCCGGCCGAGCAGTTCGTGCGCAGCGGCATCTTCATCGTCTTCGAAGGCGGCGAGGGGGCCGGCAAGTCGACCCAGGTCACCCGCCTGGCCGCCGCCCTGCAGGAGCAGGGCCGCGACGTGGTGGTCACCCGCGAGCCGGGCGCCACCGACGTCGGCGCCCGCATCCGCCAGCTGGTGCTCGACAAGAGCGAAAGCCCGTCGGCCCGGGCCGAGGCCCTGCTGTACGCGGCCGACCGGGCCCACCACGTCGCCACGGTGGTACGGCCGGCCCTGGCCCGCGGCGCGGTGGTGATCAGCGACCGCTACGTCGACTCGTCCCTGGCCTACCAGGGCGCGGGCCGCACGCTGCCGGTGGCCGAGATCAGCTGGCTGTCGTCGTGGGCGACCGGCGGCCTGAAGCCCGACCTGGTGGTGCTGCTCGACGTCGACCCGGGCGTCGGCCTCAACCGGGTCGACTCCCGGGGCGAGGGCGCCGACCGCCTCGAGAGCGAGTCCAGGGCCTTCCACGAGCGGGTGCGCTACGCCTTCCTCGACCTGGCCGCCGCCGACCCGAAGCGCTACCTGGTGCTGGACGCGGCCCGCCCGATCGACGAACTGTCCACCGCCGTGAGCGACCGCCTCACCACCCTGCTGGGCGCCGCGGAACCGGCCCACCCGGCCCCCGCCTCGACCGACCTGCCTCCCACACCCGATTTCGAGGCCCCCGACCTGACCGCCGTCCCCGACCGCCGAATCGGCCCCGACGACCGCCGAGCCGCCACCAGCGCCACCAGCGCCACCAGGGCCGACAACGGTGCGCCGGCTGGCGACCGGCCCGCGCGCCGGGCCGACGGCCGTGACGGGGAGCCGCCGCTCGAAGAGATGGCGGAACTGATCGGCATCAACGACGACGAAACCCCGGACGGCCCCACCCACGCCGGCCGCCGCTGACGCCCAGCGCCCGCGTTACGCCGCGATCCGGCCCGCGTTACGCCGCGATCCGGCCCGCGCTGCGCCGCGATCCGGTCCGTGCCCAACCATCGCCGGCGGGGCAGGCCAGCTCAGCAACCGCGCTCTGCACTTCGCGCCGGCTGCCTGCGGCTTTGGATCAGCCCGCGGTGCCTGCGGCTCGAGGCCCGAGTCGCATTCTGTTCGACGTCAGCCGGGTTACCTGTGGCCCGACGAACGCCGGCCGCCGCTGACGTCCAGTGTCCGCGCGCCGAGCCCTCAGCCCGGCTCAACAGCCGCGATCTGCGCGTCGCGCCGGTTGCCTGCGGTCTGGGTCAGTCGCGGCTTCCTGCGGCTCGGGGTCGATCGGGGTTGCCTGCGGCTCGGGTCAGCCGCGCCAGAGGGTGAGCATCATGGCCTCTACGGCGATCTCGGGTTTGACGTTCTCGTCGATGGCCTGGCGGCAGGCGAGCACCGCTTCGAGGCGGCGCAGGGCGCTCTCGGGCGACCACTTGCCGGCGGCGGCCTGGGACTGCGTGGCCACGTCGGTGTGCACGACGCCGACGGGCGCGTGCATGTTCGTGATCAGCACGTCGCGGTAGAAGCCGGCCAGGTCGACCAGGGCGCGGTCGAGCGCGTCCCGCTTCGAGCGAGTGGCCCGGGACTTCTGCCTGCGCTCGAGATCTTTCAGCTGGCCGGCCGCGCCGCGCATCGCACCGGCCGCGCCCCGGCCGGTGCCGCCGGCGCCCAGCGCCTGTTCCAGCGCGGCGCGTTCCGAAGCGTCCGTCTCGACCAGCAGTTCGGCCGCCTCGGCCTCGGCTGCCTTGATCAGAGCGCTCGCCGCCTCGAAGCAGGCGCCCACCCCGGTGAGCCGCCGCGGCACCGACAGCACGGCCTCACGCCGCCCACGGGCGTCGGGGTCGTTGGCCAGCCGCTTCGCCCGCCCCACGTGGCCCTGCGCGGCGGCGGCGGCCCACGACGCCACGTCGGGCTTCACGCCGTCACGCCGCACCAAGACTTCGGCCACCGCATCGGCCGGCGGCTGCCGCAGCGCCACCACCCGGCACCGGGACCGAATGGTCACCGAAATGTCGTCGGGATGGGTCGACGGCGTACAAAGAAGGAAAACCGTACGAGGAGGCGGTTCTTCGATCGCCTTGAGCAGCGCGTTGCCCGCCTGCTCGGTGAGGCGGTCGGCGTCCTCGATCACCACGATCTGCCACCGGCCGCCCGACGGCGCGCTCGCCGCCCGCAGAACCAGCGCGCGCATCTCGTTGACGCCGATCGACAACCCCTCGGGCACCACAAAACGTACGTCGGCATGGGTCTTGCCCAGCGTGGTGTGGCACCCGTGACACTCGCCGCAACCGGCCCCGCCACGCTCGCACTGGAGAGCGGCCGCGAAGGCGCGCGCGGCCACCGACCGGCCGCTGCCCGGCGGACCCGTGAAGATCCAGGCGTGGGTCATCGCGCCGGCGGGCACCTGTTCGCCGGCCACGACCCGGGCCGCCGCCGCGGCAGCCTGCCGCAGCGTGGCCACCGGCTCGGCCTGGCCCACCAGATCAGCGAAGACGTCATTCACGGCACCGATGGTATTGCGGACCTCCGACAGAATGCCCGCCCTGTGGATAGCGGCCTCGAGTTATCCACAGTGGAAAACAAGCCGTAGCGAAGGCGTCACTCTTCCGGGTACGGTCTGGTCCCGGTCCGCGACGGCGCATTGACACACCGTGAGGAGCCTCGGCATGGCACGTGAGATCGACGAGGCCTGGATCAGCGAAGCCATCGAGAGGCATCGACGTGTCGAAGAGCTGCGCGGTGACTACGACCGGGCCGTCGAGTCCCACGAGGTCTCGGTCCACTCACCCGACAACACCATCGAGGTCACCGTGACCGCATCCGGTCGCATCACTAATATCCAGATCCACGGCGGTCTGCAGCATCGCAACCCGGCCGAGTTCAGCCGCGAGCTGCAGGCCGCGGTGGGCAGCGCCGCCGACGCGGCCCGCTGGGCTCGCGAGAAGCTGCACGACGAGGTCTTCGAGAAGTTCCGTTCCCTGGGCGAGGCCTGACGTGGATGATCTGCCCGACCGGCTCGACCAGGCCGCCGACGCCCTGACCGCCCTCTCCCGCGACGTTCCGGCTCTGGCCGTGGCGCCCGGCGCTTTCTCGGCGCCTCCGCCCCTGGCCGCTGCTGGCGGCCCTGGTTTGCCCGCTCGGCTCGGGGGAGCCCTGCATGACCACTGGACAGCCGTGCTCGACGCGCGTGCCAGTGAGGCGTCGGCGGCTGCCGCTCGGCTGGCCGAGTTGTCGCGCTCGGTGCGGATCACCCGCCAGCAGTACGCCGAAACTGACGAGGCGGTCGAGCGCCGTTTCCAGCGGGAGGTGTGATGGATCGGCTCGACTCGGTTCTCGATGCCGCCACGCCGTTGTTGCGCCGGGCGGAAGAGGTCCTGGAGGCCGCCGGGGCTCCGATCGGCCACCCGCTGTGGGGGCACCTTCGCCGCGTACGACTGATGCCCGCCGACGCCGCCGCCGCCGTGGCCGGGCTACGTCCTCCGGCCCTGGCCGACGCCGCCGCCGACCTGCGGGCGGACGCCCGGGTGTGTGCCGGCGTCGCCTCCTCGTTGCCTTCGCCCGGCCAGTGGGAAGGGGAAGCGGCCGAAGCCTACGAAGACCAGCGCCGCCGCTTCGCCGGCCATCTCTCCGGTACGGGCGAAAGCCTCGACGAGCGCTTCGAAGCGACCGCCGATCTGGCCGCGGCCCTGCACGACTGGATGGTGCGCACCCGCGACAATCTGGCGTCCGCCCTGGCCGACGCGCTGAGCTCCGCCGAGGCCGTGATTCTGGCTGCTCCGCTGGCGTACCCGCCCTCGCCGGCCGAGATCAAGGCGGCGGCCGATCTGGCCTCGCACGTCCTCGACGTTGTGGCCACCGACTACGCCGAGGCGGAAGATCTTCTGCACGGCTCTCAAGAGCTGGCCAACCCGGTCCCGATGTGACCAAGGGCTGTTCGCATGAGGCGGCGCCGCATTCGCACCAACCTGGTCGCGATCGCCCCAGGGCTGTTCGCATGGGCGCGGCGCCACATTCGGACAACCGGAAGAACCCGAATGCGACGCCGCGACCTCCTGCACCCCCCGCAGGTGTAGGGACCACTCAACGCTACGCATCGATGATTGTCTCGGGGTTCGGGCGGCTTCCGGCCGCTCGGACGATCAGGATGGGACATCCGTTCGGGTGCGGCTCACCCATCAGGAGATCGACATGTCTCCATCCGGATGACCCGGTTCCGGTAAGGGCGGACGGGCGGCCCCGCACGAGACCGCCCGTCGATCCGTCAGGAGTGCGTACGGCGGCGGCGCACAGTCAGCAGCACAGCGATTACACCGGCCAGCAGCAGCCCTCCGCCCGCCAGGGCCACCCGGGTCACGTTCGAGCCGGTGACCGGAAGTCCGCCGCCCCCGCCCGACGACGCGACCTCTCCCGCCGCGGGCGAGACCGCCGCAGCCTCCAGCACGCCCAGCGCCATGGTCAGCGACACGTCAGAGGCGGCGCCGTAGCCCTTGGAGCCCGACGACTTGGTCATCGACACCTTGATGGCCGACGCCCGGGCCGCGATGGCCTGGCCCTTGATGGCGTGCCGCACGTCGCCCAGCGCCACCCGCAGCTTGATCCCGCTGGTCGCGGTCGGCGCCGACTCGGTCGTGGGCGCGGCGACCGGCGGAAGGTCCGGCACGGCCGGCACGGGCATCGGCTCGGCCTTCCGCAGGCGGTCGGCCTCGGTGAGGTTCGGCGCGGACTCCATCTCGTGGTACTGCGGGGTCACCGAGATGTCGACGTGCTCACCGGCCGTCCTCAGCCGCCGGGTCGTGATGCCGTCGCCGGAAACCTCGACGACCGCGGGGCGATAGTCGATCTTGCCGCCGGAGCCGGCCGACATCGTCGCCTCGAGAACGGGAGCCTGCAGAATACGCAGCTGGATCTGGCCGCCGGCCAGCTCGACCCGGCCGGCGGTCATCGTCGACCGGGCGATCGAGCGGGTCTCGTCCCCGCGGCGGTCCAGGGCGGTCGTGCCGCGGCTCGTCATCGGGCCCGGCACGCGAACCAGGTTGTTCAGCAGGCTGACGCTGTTCAGGGAGGCGTCGGCCCGCCCGGTTTCGCCGGCCATCCGGCCGCAGGCCATTTCCGTGTCCCACTGGGCGTGCGTACCCAAACCGCCCTTGCCCAGACGCAGCGGACCGGCCTTCCCGGCCGGAGTCGAACGCCGGGTCGCCTTGATGTTGGTCGGCGGCGCCTGCTGGAGCAGCGGCTTCACCATTGCCGCGTACTTCCCCGACGCCTTGTCGCCGGGGTAGCCGTCCAGCGTCCGGGCATAGGCGGCCGACGCGATCGGGGCTTGCGCGATCATCGCCGTACGGGCCTCACCCAGCCTGACCTCGGCCAGCGAAACGGACTTCGCGCGCTGTCCGCTGCTCGGGGCGTCCGAAGCCTCGTCGTCGCCACCGGCACTGTCTTCGTCCGCAGAATCACCGTCGCCGGCGTTGTCTTCGTCCACCGGCTCGCCGTCGCTGTCCTCGCCTGCGAGCTCACCGTCGCCGGCGCCGTCCTCGTCTGCGGGCTCATCGTCGTCGGCGTTGTCTTCGTCTACGGGCTCACCGCCACCGGTGCCGCCGGAGTCCAGGCCCTCCTTCAGGCCGTCGACCACCGCGCCACCACGCTGCGCGACGTCGCCGACGAGCCCGTCCTTGGGTGCGGAATTGCCGGTCCGCGCCTCCTGCCCCGGAAGGACGCCGAGGTACCCCAGGGCGCCCTCCCCGATCAGGCCGATCCCCTCGCTCAGGGTGTCGCTGTCCTCGGGATCGGGGATGATCGGGTCGTCGCCGCCGCTCAGCACCCGGTTGGCGGTGTTCCCGACCGTGCCCTTCTCCTGCCGGTCGCTGTTCGCTCGGGGCTGGTTCGCCAACGCGCGGACCTCCAACCGGTCGATCCGGAGCATCTCGGCCCCGGACTGGGCGGCGAAGTTCTCGGCCCGTTCGCAGGATGCGGGCGCCGCGAGGGCTGGTTGCGGTGCGGTGAGGGCGCTCGCGAAACCGAACGCGACGACACTGGCGGCCAGCGACCTGGCGGGCGTCATGAAGGTTCCTCCCGATTGGGCCGCACTGCTGCGGCGTCTACGGGTCTGCCCAACGAAGGTCTATCTGGGTGGTTGTGAAGCGTCGATGCGACAACCCTGTCGGGTAGCCCAAAACAGGCATTTGGTGCGGGCTGTCCGGCGTCGTACTGTGGTGACCATGGGCATGCTCTGCGCGGTCAGTTTCAACCGCTACGGCCGCCTCTACTACCTCGACCCGGGCGAGTTCTCGCCCCAGGTCGGCGACCGTGTGCTCGTGCCCACGGACGACGGCCCCGAGGTGGCGGAGTGCGTCTGGGCGGCGCAGTGGGTGAGCGAGGACACGTCGGCCTTCCCCAAGGTCGCGGGTCTGGCCGGCGACGACGACCTGCGCCGTGACGAGATGCTGCGCAAGCGCAAGGCGGAGGCCAAGGTCGCCGCCAAAAAGCTGATCAAGGCGCACGAGCTGCCCATGAAGGTGGTGGCCGTCGACCACGTGCTCGACCAGACCGGCTCGGGCGGCGCCCGCACCACGATCTATTTCACCGCCCCGCACCGGGTCGATTTCCGTTCCCTCGTACGAGACCTCGGCGCGACACTGCACTGCCGGGTCGAGCTGCGCCAGCTCTCAGCACGCGACTCGGCCCGCGTCCAGGGCGGCATCGGCTCCTGCGGCCGTGACCTGTGCTGCGCCACGTTCCTGACCGACTTCGAGCCGGTCACCATCCGCATGGCGAAAGACCAGGACCTCCCGCTCAACCCCCTACGCATCTCAGGCGCCTGCGGCCGCCTCATGTGCTGCCTGAAGTACGAGCACCCGCTGTACCAGTCTTTCCAGGCCTCCGCCCCAGCCGTCGGCAGCCGCGTAACCACCCCCGAGGGCGACGGCCGAGTGGTAGCCCACAGCGTCCCCAAGGACGCAGTGGTAGTCCGCATGGACGCCGACGGCTCCCGCTGCTCATGCAGCCGAGCCTCCGTCTGCGGCCCCCGCCAGGCCCACGAGGAGCGCTACAACTAACGCCCACGAGCAACGATCCCCACAAGAAGCGCCGCAACGAGCGCCCGCCAGCGGCAAGCCCTTCGAGGGGTGCCTCAACCAACGCCCGCCGACGGCGCGAGCCCCGGGAGAGGCGCCACAACGAGCGCCCGCCAGCGGCAAGCCCTTCGAGGGGTGCCTCAACCAACGCCGCCGACGGCGCGAGCCCCGGGAGAGGCGCGACAACGAGCGCTCGCCAGCGGCAAGCCCTTCGAGGGGTGCCTCAACCAACGCCCGCCGACGGCGAGAGCCCCGGGAAGGGGTGCTACAACCAGTGCCCGCGGGCGGCGAGGCTTAGTAGGAGCGCTGCAGCTAGCGCCTGCCGGCGGCGAGTTCTGGGAAGGGCGCTGCCACTAGTGCTCGTCGGCGGTGAGCCCCATCAGGAGCGCTACAAACTAGCGCCCGCCGTCGGCGAGCCCCGGGACGGGCGGCGACAACTAGTGCCCGCCAGCGGCGAGTCCGCGAGGGGCGCGACAACTAGCGCCCGCCGACGGCGAGCCTTACGAGGGGCGCTTCAACCAACGGCCGCTGGCGGCGAGTCCCGGGAGGGGTGCGACAACTAGTGCCCGTCGGCGGTGAGCTCGCGAGGAGCGCTGCAGCTAGCGCCTGCCGGCGGTGAGTCCGCGAGGGGCGCTTCAACCAACGCCCGCCGGCGGCGAGTTCCGGGAGGGGCGCGACAACTAGCGCCCCTCGGCGGTGAGCCCCGCGAGGTTCACGAGTGCCTATTTCGACCGGCCGAGGAGCACTGCAACTAACGCCTGGCGGCGGTGAGTCCGAGGCGTGCTTCAACCAGCGCCCGCCGGCCCCGAGCTCGCGAGTGCCGCAAGAACGCGAGGGGCGCAAGAACTAGCGCCCGCCGACGGCGAGCCCCGGGACGGGCGCGACAACTAGTGCCCGCCAGCGGCGAGTCCGCGAGGGGCGGCGACAACTGACGTCGGCCGGCCTCAAGGCCCCGAGGAGCACTACAACCAACGCCAGCCGGCGGCGGGGACACCAGTCGGCGCGCCAACTTCCCAACACGAGCCGAGGTTCGCCCCTCGTCGAGGTACGTCTTTGCGACGAACTCGAGCAACCGCTGCTGAACGCGGCGCGGCCGTGTTCGTGGCGGCGTCGGCATCAGGCCGTGCTCAGCGGATCACGATGGGTGCCTCGATTCGGTGGGGGATCAGCGGGTCTTGTGGGTGCAGCCAGGCGGTGTCGGGTGCGCCGTGTGGGTCGGAGGTCCATTTGCGACAGATCTTGTCGACGCCGATGGGGTGGATGGTCAGCGTGCCGTCGGTGGCGATGTGCAGGCGTAGGAAGCTTTTCGCGTCCTCGATGCTCTGGCCCGCGTAGAGCTCGTTCACATTGACGTCGACTGTGGATGCGATCAGCAGGTACAGCGCCGTCAGCTGGGTGGCTAGGAAGCCGATGACTGGGCCGTACAAGACGGCGGCGACCAGCGGGGGGCCCGGCCAGGCCCAGTCGTGGAACGGCAGCTGGAGCCACACCCAGGTGCCGCCGATGGCCAGGCCGATGTGGGCTAACGCGTGCAGCAAGCCGGCTATCCAATGGCGGGCGTGCTTGGGCCTGTCGGCCTTCGGCGGCTGGGCGAACGCCACCGAGCCGGCCAGGATGAGCACGAGCATGACAGTGAGCGGGATGCTGAACAGTCGCTGCACGATGCCCGCATTGCCGGCGGCCGCGCCCGCCATGGCCAGCATGGTGAGCACGTGCAGGATGCCGAGCATCGTGACGAAGCCGGGGTTGCGCGTCGGCACCCGGCGGAACACGCCCCAGGCCATCCGCTTCGAGGCGGCCGCGTCGGGATAGGACGACTGGAACGCGTACGGCTTGCTGACGCTCCGACCGCGGGTCAACGTGTCGGGCTGGGGCACGACCAGCTCTTTCGGCAGTTGCTGGGTGCCGAGCAAGTAGGCGCCGCCGCCACCGCACGTGATCAGCTCGCGGTCAGGGTGGCTGTAGCGCGCATAGTGGTGCAGGTCGCCGGAGACGAGCACGCGCGTGGACGCGCCGGTCGGGTCGAGCGTCTTGCGGATGAAGTAGTCGATGGCGTCGTACTCTTCCGGCTTGTCGACCGACTTGACCCACTTCGGCGACGGGGTCATCAGGATCACGCGGTCTTGCGGGCCGACGTGCCGGGCCGCCTGCTCGAAGTACCCGAGCTGGGGGTCGTCGATGTAGGCGCCGAACTGCTCGTCGATCGCGAACAGCCACCAGTCGGCCGGCAGCTTGACCGCGAAGTAGGAGCGGCGCTGCTCGGTGCGCCAACCGCCGATGTGACCGTCGCGGCGGCGGGCGAAGAGCCGGATGAACGCGGTGAGACCGTCGTACCAGTCGTGGTTGCCCGGCAGCGCGAACAGCGTCGGCTGCGGCGAACCGATCGGCGGCTCGGGCAGCGCGGCGCGGTAGGGGCCCTTCATCCGGCTCTCGTACCCGTCGCCGCTGGCCAGCGGATAGACCTGGTCGCCGCCCATGAGCAGCAGCCGGCCGCGGGGCAGCGAGGCGCCGTCGACCTGGAGGTTCGGCTGAGCCAGGAGGTAGGCCACCGAATACGTCGCGTCGAAGCCGTCGCCCAGGTCGGCCACGTAGTCGAGCCAGAGCTCGCCGTCCTCGGTCTGCGAATGGTCGAACCAGTCGCCGTCGAGCGCGTTCTGCAGCTCACGCTTGTCGAGATAGGCCCCGAAGAGGACGGCCAGCAAGGTGCGCAAGCCGGTGCTGAGCAGGAGGAGGGGCGCGAGCCAGCCGACCGGGCGCTGCGGCGTGAAGCCCAGCTCCTGCGGATCCATGCTCGCGGGCCGGGGCGGCACGACCTGGCCCGTGGGGGGCGGTTGCGGGTGATCGACGGTCACGCCAGGCAGAGTAGACCCGCCCTCCGACAGAACCGCTGTCCGATTCCGTCGATCTCTGGGGGTGGCCCCGCGAGGCGTCCGGCGGCATACCGTACACTTGTTTCTCGTTGCCGCCTTAGCTCAGTCGGCTAGAGCGACGCACTCGTAATGCGTAGGTCGACGGTTCGATTCCGTCAGGCGGCTCCACGCAGAAGCCCAGGTCACCGACCTGGGCTTCTGGCATTTCGGCGTACGGTGTTCAGGCCTTGGCCACAGCGGAGAGCAGTTCGTCGGTGAAGGCGGGGATGTCGTCCGGCTTCCGGCTGGTGATCAGGTTGCCGTCGACGAAGACCTGCTCGTCGACCCAGGTGGCGCCCGCGTTGGTCAGGTCGGTGCGCAGGCTGGGCCAGCTGGTGAGCGTGCGGCCGTCGACAACCCCGGCCTCGATCAGCGTCCACGGGCCGTGGCAGATAGCGGCGACCGGCTTGCCCGCGTTGACGAACTCCCGAACGAAATTGACGGCGTCGGGATTCGTACGAAGGAAATCGGGGTTGGCCACGCCGCCGGGGAGCACAAGGGCGTCGTAATCGCTCGCGCTGGCGTCCTTGATCGGCTTTTCGACGGGATATTTGCCGGCCGGATCCATGTGGTTGACGGCCTGGATCTCGTCGTCCTTGATCGAAACCAGTTCGGCCGTGCCGCCGGCGGATTCGACTGCCTTGCGAGGCTCGGTGTATTCGACCTCTTCCACCCCGTCGGTGGCGAGGAACGCGATCCGCTTGCCCTGGATCGACGTCGTCATGAGGGGCTCCTTTCGGCTTTAGTAGCCGCGGTTCCCCACAGCGGCCCGGGCAAACGCCGGGGTGCGCCCATTGGCGAGCTCGCCGCCGAACCAGGCGCCGAAGCCGGAGA
This sequence comes from Paractinoplanes pyxinae, assembly GCF_026626335.1. Taxonomy (GTDB): domain Bacteria; phylum Actinomycetota; class Actinomycetes; order Mycobacteriales; family Micromonosporaceae; genus Actinoplanes; species Actinoplanes pyxinae. The sequence continues at coordinate 154,554 of NZ_JAPNTZ010000002.1, forward strand.
TGGCCAGCGCGAGCAGTTCGAGCAGGAAGAGGCCGACGCCGGCCTGACGGTTCGGATCCCCGACGCGAACCATGACGATCACGGCGAAGAGAAAAAGCACGCCCATGTTGAGCAGCAGACGCAGCACACCGATCCGCTTGGCCACCGGCCGGTGGACAAAGGCCAGGTCAACGGCGCCCGCGACGGCAGCCGCCACGCCGCCGACCAGACCGGCCACGACGTTCCAGTAGGCCAGCGATCCGACGATGGCCGGCGCCCCGAGCAGGTTGGCAAGATCGAAAATGATCGCCATCGCGAACAGTCCCAGGGGGAACATCACCAGGATGGGTTGCACCGCTTGGCCCGCGATCTTCAGTCGGCTCTCCATGCGGATAATCGCCCTTCTACCTGCACTTTCACAGGATTGACAGTGGCTTCCGACGCTTGGGCTACCCGGTCGGTTCGTCTATGAAACGCCACAACCCGGTCAGAGTGACGCGCCCCTCACGCCAGGCGGCTTGTACGCAATCTGCAACATGGCAGATTGCTTTGTAGCGGACAGCCGTACGGCATGCTCTACTGGTTGCAGAGCAACAAGGGCGGAGTTGGAGGGGAGAGGTCCAAAACAACGGCACCCGGCGGCAACCGGGTGCCGTTATCGCCTCTGCAGCGTTCTCTGTTGACTTCGAAGCTGATGTCTGACGCGCGAGGCTGGAAACTATCTCTCTCTAGAGCCCATGGTGGCCCGGTCTTCCTTTCCTCGCAAGAAGCAGCGGAGAGGAGTGCACCATGAGTAAACGTATCTACTACAGCCGTAAAGACGCCGTGGTGACCGACCAACTCTTCATCTGGCGCACTAAGCCCCTGAAGAGCTTCGCCGTACGAGACTTGCGCAATGTAGGAGTCGTGCGGGCCACCGCCCGGCCCGCCTCCCCGGCCATCGTGATGGCGGCCGCCGTCATCACAGTAGTCGCCGTAGGCGCCGGATGGACGATGTTCCAGCCCTCTACCGCCCTCGCCGTAGGACTACTCGCCGTGACGGTTCCCCTGGCTTGCATCCTGCCCTCGATGGTCCGCCGGCCACGAGGATGGGAGCTGCACGCCCTCTATCGCGGTTCCGAGGTGGTTCTCTATGCCTGCGCTGATGAACGTCAATTCAACCAGGTAAAGCGGGCTTTGCGGCGGTCGCTGGAGGACGCGAGACCACCCGAGAGGGGGCTTGACCTGGCGGCAGCTTGAACCGAGGCGCTGTTGACCTCGTAGTTTGCCAAAACCGCACCCCTCCGCAATCGTTCTGATAGGACGGTACTAGAGTGCACCTCGCTGACTGCTAGCTAGCAGTCAGCGAGGTAGCAGCTTCATCGGTAACACCGACCTACTTCAACGTTGAAGGATTTATGGCCGAGGGTGAATTGCCCACCGTCGCGCGCCGGCGTGTTCGCATTGCGATCCGCGAGGCCCGTGAGGCGATTCCGCTTACCCAGGCACAGGTCGCGGAAGAGATGGAGTGGTCCCTCAGTAAGGTCATCCGTATCGAGAACGGTGACGTGTCACTCTCGATCAACGACCTCCGTGGCTTGATGACCCTGCTCGGCATACGGGACAAGGCACGGGTGGAGTCGCTGCTCGCCGACGCGCGAATCGCCAAGACTCGCAAGCGGGCCGCCTGGTGGGAGGATGCGCGCTTCCGCGGAAACACCTCGGACGACTTCCGGAAATTCCTCGAGTACGAGGCGGAGGCGACGGAGCTGCGGTCGTTCAACGTCTACTACGTGCATGGTCCGCTGCAGACTCCGGAGTACGCGGCCGCGCTGACCGGTCCCTGGGTGGACGACGGCACCGACGACTCCGATGGCGTGTTCTCACAAGAGAAAATCGACGCTCTGGTCGAGATTAGGCGCCAGCGTCGCGACGCCATGCTTCGGCGTACGGACCCGCTCAAGTACTACTTCCTCGCTGATCAGTCCGTGTTCATGCGGCCGATCGGCGGTTTGCATATCTTCATTCCGCAGCTGGAACAGATTGTCCGACTCGCCGAGGACGGACTCTTTCAGATGCGCATGCTGCCGTTCGACCTCGCCCAGACCATCGCGAACAACGGCAGCTTCGAACTTCTGACGGTCGACCCACTTCATCCGGATCGCGAAGTGATGTATCGCGAGAACGGCGTGGAAGACCAGATCGTGGAACAGCCTGCCGAGATCCGGCGGCATCGAAAGCGTTTCAACCAACTTTGGCAGGCTGCTGCTGACGAGAGCGACACAATTGCTTTCGTCAGAGAGCGAATAAAAGTTCTGGGATCGACCTCTCCGAGCCCTCGAAGTTGACTAACTCAACAATATTATATAAACACCGAAGGGAAAACAGGGAAAATGCGAGAGGTCGAGTCGCCTCAGTGGCGTAAGAGCAGCCGCTGCGCGAGTGGGAACTGCGTCGAAGTGGCCAAGGTCGACGGTCAGTACCTGATCCGGGACAGCAAGAATCCCGACCAGCAGCCCCACACGTTCTCGGAGGCCGAGTGGGTCGCGTTCAAGGCAGGAATTGGGGCCGGCGACTTCGACTTCTGATCGGTTTTCCGCGTCACCCGCCTGGTGCGGGAGTTTTTCCGTGTGGGGCGACATGTATTTTATGTCGCCCCTTTTAATTCAAGTCCTTTTGATCATGCTTTACGCTTGTCGTGCGAAGCCGAAAAGACGTGCTTAACTGCCTATATGCTGCAGAAATTCGTCGGGGATGTCAAGCATTATGACGCTCTCATTCTAATGGAGAAAAGTTCGACGCAAGGCTGGTGTTTCGTGGCAGGAAGGCGGCATACTGTCTACGGCGGTATTTATTGGTTGAGCAGACTTCAACGACGAAGGAAATATGGCCGAAGGCGATTCGCCTGTGATTGCGCGCCGGCGCGTACGCCTGGCGTTGCGCGAGGCGCGTGAGGCGGTACCACTTACTCAAGCGCAAGTGGCTGAGGCGATGGAGTGGTCGCTCAGCAAAGTCATTCGAATCGAGAGCGGCGACGTCACCATCTCGATCAATGACCTCAGGGGCGTCCTGAGTCTCCTCGATGTCAGCGACCGTGCCATAGTTGATTCATTGGTGGCTGACGCGCGAGTCAGCCGCATCCGTCCGAAGGTCCAGCCGGCTTGGTGGATGAGTCCCCGGTTCGATGACGTTCTGGCCGATGCGCTTCGTCAATTACTCGAGTACGAATCCGAGGCGACGGCGATCCGGTCGTTCAATCTCCTGTTCGTGCCAGGTCCGTTGCAGACGCCGGCCTACGGCGCCGCGCTCACCAATCCCTGGGTCGAGGAACTCGGCGACGAATTTTCACAGACCCGGGTCCAAGTCCTCGTCGAGGCCCGGCAGCGGCGTCGCGAAGCGTTGCTGGCGAGACCCGGGTCGTTCAAGTATTTCATCCTGATCGATCAGTCGGTGCTCATGCGCCCGATCGGCGGCATCGAGGTCTTCGCCGATCAGCTGCGGCTAATCGTCGAGCTGTCGAGTCAGGCGATGTTCCAGATTCGGATGCTTCCGTTCGACCTCTCCATCGCCATCGCGAACAACGGCAGCTTCGACCTCCTGACGGTCGGCGCCGACGCGAGGGAGGGCGATGTTCTCTACCGAGAGAACGGAGTTTACGACCAGCTGGTCGAGAACCGCGCCGAGGTGGCGCGGCACCGCGACCGTTTCGAACAACTTTGGAGCGCTGCCGACAGTGAAAGTGACACGATCACTTTCATCAAGAAGCGCATGGAGGCTCTTGAGAAAAACTCTCCGGAGGCCCGAGGTTGAGATGGAACAGGTAATCGTCATTCCACTGATCACTTGCTAGATCACAGGAGAGTCATGATGCACGACGTTCAAGCGCCGCAGTGGCGCCGGGGTAGTCAGTGCACCGGCGGCAACTGCATCGAGGTTGCCAAAGTCGGCGAGCAGTATCTGATTCGGGACAGCAAGAACCCGGAACGGGCCCCGCACTCCTTCACCGAAGACGAGTGGGTCGCCTTCGTTCAGGGGGTCAACTCCGGCGAATTCATCTTCTGATTCGACCGGGCTTAAGCCGCCCTGCGTGGGTCACCGCGCAGGGCGGTCCTGGCGAGAGGAGAGAGAACGGTGCAGCGTGGCCGTCCGGATGGAAGAAAAGGCGAAGATTTCGGGTAGAGTAACGGCTTTCCCGCTCGGAATTCCCCCGTCCGGCTCCGCCCTGCGTTACGCGCGCCGTAGAACGGACTCCAGCTTTCAGAGCGGGATCTTTCGCCTAGGCGTTTATCTGACAAAACGGGCGAATCGTCTGGAGTTCACATCATTCATTCCTGCTGGATCCTGAAATGGTCGCTTAACGTGGACTTCGGGAACCGGCATGGAGGTGCACGATGAAGATCCAGTTCACCGAAGCCCTGCTCTGGCAAAAGGCTAAACGTTGCACGGGGGGTAACTGCGTCGAGGCGGCCGAGGCCGAGGGGCAGGTCCTGCTGCGCAACTCGACGAACCCGAACATGATCCTGACCTTCACCGCTGAGGAATGGGACGCGTTCGTGGACGGCGTCAAGAAGGGGGAGTTCTCCTTCTGATGAGGGGAAGTCCTGGCGAAGCGCTGGTGGGTCGTCGGCCGGGGGCGGCATACTGCGCTGGTGAGGGCTGACCCGCACGTTGCCCGCTTTGCCGTCCTGCAGGACGCGGCCGAGGCGTTGCTGGATGGGCTGGCAGAGCGGTACATGGTCGACCGCCGGGAGAGTAAAGAAGCTCTTGGGGCGGCCGACGCGTTGGTGCGGGTGGAAAGACTCATGCCGCGTACGCCTGCGGCCGCACCGCTCGCCATCGCGTTCACCGAGACGCCGGGGATCACCCTGCGTCTCGGTCGATGGTGGGTCGAGACCATGCCGGGGTGCGCGTGTGAAGTGTGCGACGAAGACCCCGAGCCGCTGGTCGAGATGCTTCACCTGCAGGTTTCCGCCCTCGTGGAGGGTGGGCTGTGGGAGCGGGTGCGGCGCGGGGTGGGCGGTTCGTGGTTCGAGAGCCGGCTCATCGGGGTTGGGCTCAACGCACGTCGGGAAGGGCCGCTGACCAGGCAGGACTCGCGTGAGGCGAGGCGTAGCGGCTTCGCCGCCGCCGTGCAGTGGGCGCCCTGGCCGCCGCGGCCGATCCAAGACAACGACGGCCGGGCGGCGGCAAGCGGTAGTGGCCCGGCATCCCAAGAGCAAAGCGGCCCGAACGCCGAAGAGCAAGGCGGGCCGTCGGCACATGAGAACGGCGGCTCGGCGGCGGGACGCGGCGAGGAGTGAGGCTGGCGTCGGCCGGGTGAGGCGTCAGGCGCGGAACAGGGTCAGCAGGGCTCGGATGCTGGGGCGTTGCACGACGCTGGCCATGGAGAGGTTGCCTCGGCAGAAGGATTCGAAGGCGCGCCAGCCCAAGGGTGTGGCCATCGCGGCGTGGACGATTCTGGGATGGCGGGAGAAGGCGCTCAGCATGCGGGCGCCCGCTGTCATCTCGGGTTCGAGCTCGGCGGCCACCTGACGTTCGTACCGGGAAAGATCTTGCCATGCTGTGCCGGCCCAATCGCCCGAGCGCAGCGCGTAGCTGATGCCCTCGCGGGTCCACGGCTCGAGCAGGCCGGCTGCGTCGCCGACCACCACGACTTGGCCGCGCCGTAACGGGGCGTCGGGGCGGCGGCAGCGCGTCAAGTGTCCGGAATCGCGGACTACCTTGCGGTCGGTTAGGCCCAGGCGCTCGCGGAAGTCGGCCAGGTACTGCTTCGTCTCGGCGCCGTGGCCCTTTGCCATGATCACGCCGACGGTGAGCTCGTCTTCCTTGGGGAAGACCCACCCGTACGAACCGGGAAAAGCACCCCAATCCAGCTGGACCCGGCCCTGCCAGGTTGCGCGGTCCTCCGGCGTGGCGGCCAGCTCCACCTCGAGGCCGAGGTCTTGCTGCGCGAACGTGACCCCGACGTATCGGGAGGTGATGCCGGCCGAACCGTCGGCGCCGATGATCACGCGGGCGGTGATCTGCTCACCGTCGGTCAGCGTGACGACGCCCTGGTCGACCGCACGTACCTGAGCGTTCTGCCGGACCACGGCACCGGCTGTCACGGCGGCCGAATACCAGGCGTGATCGAAGTCGTCGCGGCGGACGAGAGTCAGGAATGGTGACGAGGTGGCGCGGCGGGTGAATGTGTGGCGGCCGGCCCGGGTGAAGGTCAGCGCTGAGATGCGGTCGCGCGCCGGCACGTCGATGTGCTGGTCGGCGTACGCCAAAGAAGTTCCGATGAGACCGCCGCCGCACGTTTTGTAGCGCGGGTGCTCGGCGCGTTCGAGCACGATCGTGCGTGCTCCGGCCGAGGCCGCGGCGCGCGCCGCCGACAAACCGGCCGGCCCGCCGCCGACAACCGCCACATCCCAAGCCGGCTCCGCGATCACGGGGCGGAAGTCTAACCGCGCCAGCTTATGTACGCTCGTACGCATGACCACGATGCGCGAGCGCATGCTCGCCGGTGAGCTCTACCGGGCCGACGATCCGGCCCTCTTCGACGACATGAACCGGGCCGCGAAGCTGTCTCACCAGCTCAACACGGCCGATCCCACCGATCACGCCCTGCGCCGGCGGCTGCTGACCGAGCTGCTCGGGCGGTTCGGCGAGGACAGCGAGATCCGCCCGCCGTTTCGCTGCGACTACGGCTACCAGACCTTCGTCGGGGCCCGCACCTTCGCCAACTTCGGGTTGATCAGCCTCGATGTGGCAACTGTCACCATCGGCGACGACGTGCAGATGGGGCCGAACGTGCAACTGCTCACCGCGTGGCATCCGGTCGCGGCCGGTCCGCGGCGCGACAAGTGGGAGGCCGCCTCGCCGATCGTCATCGGCGACAACGTCTGGCTCGGCGGCGGTGTCATCGTCCTGCCCGGGGTGACCATCGGCGACAACACGGTGGTCGGGGCCGGCGCCGTGGTGACCAAAGACCTGCCACCGAACGTGGTCGCGGTGGGCAACCCGGCCCGCGTGATCCGGGAGGTGGAGCCGTGACCGCCGTGCCCGCCGCCCGCTCGCCCCGCCGCTACGACCCCGACCGCAAGAGCCGGATCATTGACGCGGCCATCGAGGTGATCGCCGACCACGGCGTCGCCGGAACCACCAGCCGGCGCATCGCGGCCGCGGCCGACGTGCCGCTGGGCTCGATCACGTACCACTTCGACAGCGTGGAGGACCTGCTCGAACAGGCCTTCCGCCGGCACGCCGAGCTGATGTCGCCGCGCTACGAGGCGCACTTCGACGGGGTCACCGACCTGGCCGGCTTCGCCGACGCGGTCACCGACCTGATCAACGGGGACGCCGGCGGCGACCCGCGCGACTGGGCCGTGTCGTACGAGCTCTACCTGGCCGCCCTGCGCAACCCCGCCCTCCGCAGCGTGACCGACGCCTGGATGCGCCGGTCACGAATCGTGCTCGAGCGCTTCATCGATCCGGTCACCGCCCGCGGCGTCGACGCGCTCATCGAAGGCCTCGTCATGCACCTCACTTTGTCCACCGCCACGTACGACCGGGCCGAGACCCGGACCATCGTCGGCCGTTTCCTCGGAGTGCCGCAGTGAGCTCGACTGTCGAGACCGTGCCGGAGGTGCGCGCGGCGACCCGTGCCGTCTACGCCGCCTTCATCCTGGCCGGGGTGGCCGCGGCCAGCTGGGCGTCGCGGATCCCGCAGGTGCGCGACGAGCTCGGCCTGACCCCGTCCGGCATCGGCCTGGTCCTGCTCTCGCTGGCCGCCGGATCGATCATCTCGCTGCTGCTGGCCGGGCAGATCGTCGCCCGGTTCGGCTCGAGCCGCACGGTCGCCGCGATGGGTGTGCTGCTGGGCGTGGCCCTGGTCGCGGTGGCGATCGGCTACCAGTTCGGCGTGCTGCCGGTGGTCGTCGGCCTGTTCGCCTTCGGCTTCGCGAACGGCTCGTGGGACGTCGGCATGAACGTCCAGGGCGCGATCGTCGAACGGCGCCTCGGCAAGGCGATCATGCCGCGCTTCCACGCCGGCTTCAGCGTCGGCACGGTCGCGGGCGCCCTGGTGGGGGCGGCGGCGGTGGCGCTCGGCCTCTCGGTGACGATCCACCTCGCCGTCACGGCGGTGCTGATCGCCGTCATCGTGGTTCTGTCCGTACGCGCGTTCGTGCCCGACGACGCCGGCCCCGCGCCCGTCGTCACCCCGTCCGACCCGACGATGGTCGGCTCGACCGCGCCCGTCACCAAGCGCAGCCGCCTGCACGACGCGTTGGCTACCTGGCGTGAGCCCCGCACCCTCGTGGTCGGAGTGTTCGTGCTGGCGTTCGCCTTCACCGAGGGTGCCGGCATCGACTGGATCAGCGTCTCGATGATCGACAGCTACGGCACGTCGGCCGCGGTCGGCACGCTGGCGTTCGCGCTGTTCCTGGCGGCCATGACGGTCGGTCGCTGGTTCGGGCCGGCGCTGCTCGACCGGTACGGGCGGGTGGCTGTGGTCCGGGTGCTGGCGGCCGTGAGCCTGGGCGGCTTGGCGCTCTACATCCTGGGGCCGGCCACGCCGTTGGCCTTCGTGGGCGCGCTGTTCTGGGGGTTGGGGGCATCGCTGGGCTTCCCGGTGGGCATGAGCGCGGCGGCCGACGACCCGGCCCACGCGGCGTCACGGGTCAGCGTCGTCGCGTCGATCGGGTACTGCGCCTTCCTGGGCGGGCCGCCGTTGATCGGCTTCCTCGGCGACCACGTCACGGTCAAGAACGCGCTGGTCGCGGTGGCGGTGCTGCTGATCGTCTCCATCACCATCGCAGGCGCGGTAAAACCCCTACCCGAACCAGAAGTGATGAGCTGACTTCTCCTGGCCGGCGAATCCAAAAGCGAGACCCGTCGTGACGGTTGCGGTGGGTGCTGGCTTGGGCTTCTATCTCGTACGACCTATGGGCACACGGTTCGTTCGGTGCGCAGCCAAGCGCCCCGGCGGGTTAGGGCGCACACGGTTCGTTCAGTGCGCAGCCGTGCGCCACAGGCGAGTTAGCGGGCGCTGAATCCGTTCGGTGCCCCAGCCCAGCGCCCCAGGCGGGTTGGGGCGCGCTCGGTTCGTTCGGTGTGCAGCCGAACGCCCCGGGCGGGTTGGGGCGCGCTCGGTTCGTTCGGTGCGCAGCCGTGCGCCACAGCGGGTTGGCGGGCGCTGAATCCGTTCGGTGCCCCAGCCCAGCGACTCAGGCGGGTTAGGGACGCTCGGCTCGTACGGTGCGCAGCCCAGCGCCCGGGCGGGTTAGCGGGCGCTCGATCCGTTCGGTGCGCAGGCCAGCGCCTCGGGCGAGCTTGCGGGGCTCAGCGGGTGCGTACGATCTTGGGTCGTGGGGAGCAGCTATCAGACGGTTCTGGCCAGTGGTGAGCTCGACGACGTGAGGGCCGGTGTCTCGGCGTCCGGGCAGCGGGCGGTGATCATGCCGGTTGGCGAGCGTCGGTGGGCGGTGGTGCCGGCGCAGGAGGACGGCGTGTACGCCGAGACCGAGGGGCTGGCGGCTCGGCTCAGCGTGGGTGGGCCGGCGGCGTCGTTCAGTGTGTTCGACTCCGACGTTCTGGTGGCCATGCTGTTCCGGGGTGGCGCGGCGTACCACGAGTTCCTGTCGGACCAGTCCTTTCTGATGGAGGGCTGGGACGACGACGACAACGAGGTCCTGTACGACATGCTGGGCCGGCCCTATCTGCCCGACGACACTCCGCCGACCGGGCCGTTCGGAGCCGATGCGGCCGCCTTCGCGCCGCTCGGGGTGGGGTCCGTCGACGAGGGTGAGCTGAGTGCGGCGCTGCGGCAGGGGGCTCGCGACGCCGTCGAGTGGCATCACGCCATCGTGCATGCGCTCAAATTCGCCGACGCGCGGCCGCTGACCATGACCTACGACGAGGCCGCGGCGTCCGGGCTGGGTGTCTGAAAACGTCGTACGGTGGGGGCATGGCCAAGCCTCAAATGCGCCCGCCCGCGGCATCGGACGACACAGCGGCACCCGGCGACGCGGAGTCGATGCCGGCTCAGGTGTTCGGGGTGGTGACCGCGGACAGCCGCTGCCCCACCTGCGGCAAGGTGGTCACCGACGTGAACGCCGAGCCGCTCGACTATCAGGAGCTCGAGGACGGGTCGCTGCTCGTCGAGTCGGTCGTGTTCGTCGTGCTGCCGTGCGGGCACGACTTCACCCGGCCGGTGGAGACCCGCGAGAATCTCTAAGCTGACCCGCCATGGACGCTTACGGGGATCAGGTTCGGTTGCGGGCCATGGATGTGGCCGACGCCGAGGCGTTGTGGCGGTGGAACCACGACGCTGAGGTCATGCGGTGGATGGACGAGGGGTACGCCGAAACAACCGCCCAGGTGGCCAAGTGGCTCGGGGAGCGGCCCGAGAACGCGTACGGTGACGTGCTTTTCGGTGTCGAGGAACCCGGCGGCACCTTGATCGGGCTGGTGCGCCTGCACGGCGCCGAACCGGAGACCGGGATCGCCGAGCTGGACATCTACCTCGGTGAGAAGGACTTCTGGGGTAAGGGCTACGGCACCGACGCGATGCGGACCGCTTGCCGGTACGGGTTCGAGAAGATGCGCCTGCGCAAGATCAACCTGACTGCGGTGGTCGAGAACGAGGCCGCCGTCCACATCTACCGCAAGGTCGGCTTTATCGAGGAGGGCCGCCTGCGCCAGGTGTTCCGCCGCGACGGCGAGTGGATCGACAAGTTCACGATGGGCCTGCTGGCGCACGAGCTGCGCTAGCCGCCAGCCAGGCGTCGTCGGCGGCCTTCTTGAGGGCCATGCCGTCCTTGCCGTCGTAGCGCAGGAAGCGGGGCAGCGCCAGGGCCAGCGCCGCGGTGCCGGCGACGCACAGAACGCCGCCCACCCAGATCGAGCCTCCGACACCCAGCCGGGTACGGGCCATCAGCCCCGAACGCAGTTGGCCCAGCAGCGGGCCGGTGGTGTACGACAGCATCTCGATCCCGGCCAGGCGTCCGCGCAGGTGGTCGGGGATGGTCTGGCTCCAGATGATCGAGCGGAAGATCCCGGAGACCATGTCGGCCGCGCCCGCGAAGGTCAGGCACAGCAGCGTCAGCCACAGCCAGTGCGACAGCCCGACCCCGACGATGCCGACGCCCCACAGCGCGGCCGCGATCACCACCATCAGGCCGTGCCGGTGCACCCGTCCGGTCCAGCGGCTGGTCAGCGTGGCCAGCATCGAGCCGACCGCGGGTGCCGCGTACAGCAGGCCCAGGATTTTCGGCCCGCCCAGCTGGGTGGCCAGGAACGGGTACAGCGCCTGCGGCATGCCGAAGAACATGGCGTTGATGTCGACCAGATAGGTGCCAAGCAGTTCGGGGCGTGATCGCGCGTAGCGCAGGCCGGTGACCACGGCGCGGATCGACGGGCGGTCGGCGTCGGGTGGGGGCGGCACGGCCCGTACGAGCGTCAGGCACAGCAGCGACGCGGTGAACGTGAGCAGGTCGAACGCGTACACCCAGGCCAGGTCGACCGCCGAGATCAGCAGACCGGCGACGGCGGGCCCGCCGACCTGCGCGATCTGTGAGCTGAAGGCCTGCAGCGACATCGTGGCGGGCAGTTCCTCCGGACGCACGAGCCGGGGCACCATCGCCTCGAGGGCCGGCCGTTGCAGGCCGTCGACCGTCGCCGTCAGCGCCGCCACCACGTACAGCAGCCACAGGTGAGGCTCGTGCGAAAGAGCGTTGACCAGCAGTACGCCGGTGAGCGCGGCCAGAGCGAACTCGCCGCCCCGCACCAGCAGGCGCCGGTCGAGATAGTCGGCCAGCGCCCCGCCGACGAACGCCATGACCAGCAGCGGCACGAGCTCGCAGACGCCCAGCAGCCCGACCATCAACGGGTCGTCGGTGATCGCCGCCACCTGGAAGGGGATGGTGACGTACGTGATGAAGGACCCGAAGCCGCTGATCGAGCCGCCGACGAAGACGAGGCGGTAGTCGCGCGAGGTGCGTAGCGGGGTCAGGTCCACGCAGGGGATCGTGCCTGACGGGACCGGCGGCGGGCGACCGTTATTTCATGACCAGGCGGCCGGTGGACTCGAACTCGGCCAGGTCGGCCAGGGTCTCGTCGAGGACGAACGACTTGGTGCCGGGCAGCGCGTCGAGCGGGAAGAAGCCGGCGTCGACCGACTCCTCGGTCTGGCGCAGCAGTTCGCCCTCCCAGGTGTGGATGCGGAAGGACATGAGGATCTGCTGGTACGTGTGCCCGTAGTCGTTCGTGTAGGTGTACGCGCTGTAGAAGGCGAACGGCGTGAGCGACGTGGCCCGCAGGCCCGTCTCTTCCCACACCTCGCGGATCGCGCAGTCCTCCATGCTCTCGCCGAGCTCCATCGCCCCGGCCGGGATGGCCCAGCGGTGGTTGTCGGACCGCTGGATCAGCAGCAGCCGGTTCTGGTCGTCGAGGATCACACCCCGCGCCCCGACGAAGAGGATCGTGTCGGAGTCCCCGACGCTCGCCCGCACCTTGCCCAGGTAAGACTCAGCCCACGTCAATGCCACGGGCCAACTCTAGTCACGCCGACTTCTTGACGGCCTTCTTGGCGGCGGGAGCGGTCTTCTTGGCCGCAGCTTTCTTAGCCGGCGCTTTCTTGGCCGGCGCTTTCTTGGCGGGCGCAGGCGCCGCCTCCCCGCGCGCGGCCTTCGCCCTTTCCACCGACGCCTTCAAGGCGGCCATCAGGTCGACCGCGGCCGCCGGGGCCTCCTCGGTCTCTTCCGGCTGGACGATCTCGCGGCCCTCGACCTTGGCGTCGATGACCTCTTGCAGCGCGGCCCGGTAGTTGTCGGTGAACTCCTCGGCCTTGAAGCTGCCCGCCATCGAGTCGATCAGCGAGCTGGCCATGGCGAGCTCGGCCGGCCTGGTCTCGATGTCTTCGTCGAGGAAGCCGAAGTCGGGGGTGCGCACCTCGTCCGGCCAGAGCATGGTGTTGAGCACCAGCACGCCCTCGTGCACCCGCAGCGTGGCCAGCTGCTCGCGCTGGCGGATGGCGATCTTGACGATGGCGACCCGGTCGGCGTCCTGCAGCGCGTCGCGTAGCAGCACGTACGGCTTGGCCGCCTGTCCCTCGGGCTCGAGGTAGTACGACTTGGCGAACAGGATCGGGTCGATCTGCTCGGCCGGCACGAACTCGAGCACGTCGATGGCGCGCGACGTGGTCAGCGGCAGATCGGCGAAGTCCTCGTCGGTGAGGATGACCATCTCGCCGCCGCCGATGTCGTAGCCCTTGGCGATGTCGTCGTAGCTGACCACCTCGCCGTCGACCGAGCAGGTGCGCTGGTATTTGATCCGGCCTCCGTCGGTGCGGTGCACCTGGTGGAACCGGATGTCCTTCTCCTCGGTCGCCGAATAGAGCTTGACGGCGATGGACACCAGGCCGAAGGAGACCGCGCCCTTCCAGATCGCTCGCATGACAACTCCTGTACCCAGGGTGAGACGACCTGATCAGGATGGCATCACTGAGACCCCTGCGTAAGGTGTTCGATCCTGCCTATGGTGATCGGGTGCCTGGTGCGCCGCTGTCTCCCATGCTCGCGACCGCCGGCGCGCTGCCGGTCGGGCCGGGGTGGAGCTACGAGTTCAAGTGGGACGGGGTACGGGTTCTCGCGCTCTTCACCGAAGGTCCACCCGACCTGTTCGCGCGGTCCGGGGCGGTCGTGACGGCGGCGTACCCCGAGATCGCCGAGCTCCGCCTGCCCGCGGGCACGCTGGTCGACGGCGAGATGGTGGTGCTGGACGCGGCCGGGCGGCCGTCGTTCACCGCGCTGGCCGAGCGCATGCATGTGCGCGAACGTCTGCGGGCGGCCCGGCTGGCGGCGACCCTCCCGGTGACGTACATGGTCTTCGACCTGTTGTTCCACGACGGCGACGACTACACCGGGCTGCCCTATCGGGCCCGGCGCGAGAAGCTCGAGCAACTGGGCCTGGCCGGGCCGCACTGGATGGTGCCGCCGTCGTTCGGCGACGGGCCGGCCACCGCCGACGCGGCCCGTGAGAACAGCCTCGAGGGCGTGGTGGCCAAGCGGGACGATTCGGTCTATCTGCCCGGCAGCCGCTCGCCGGACTGGGTCAAGGTCAAGTTCGACCGCACCGGCGACTACGTGATCGGCGGCTGGCGGTCGGGCGTCCGCAAGCTGGGCGGCCTGCTGGTCGGGGTGCCGACGCCGGACGGGCTGGCCTTCCGGGGGCGGGTCGGCGGCGGCATCGGCGCCGTGGCCGAGAAAGAGCTGCTGGCCGCCCTGGAGCCGCTGGCCACGCGGCAGTCGCCGTTCGCGGCCGGTGCGGTTCCCCGTGAGGATTCCCGAGGAGCCCACTGGGTACGACCGGAACTGGTGGTCGAGGTCCGCTACGGCAACCGGACGCCGGACGGGCGGCTGCGCTTCCCCCGGTACCTGCGCCTGCGCGACGACAAGTCTCCCGAGGAATGCGCGGAGGAGGACGAGGATGCCTGACCGGTTCCCCGTGTCGATCGAGGGGCGCGACCTGGAGTTGTCCAACCTCGACAAGGTGATGTACCCGGCCGCCGGGTTCACCAAGGGCGAGGTCATCGACTACTACACGCGCATCGCCCCGGTCATGCTCCCGCACCTGGCCGACCGGGCGGTGACCCGCATCCGCTTCCCGAACGGCGTCGACGGGATGCACTTCTTCGAGAAGAACAAGCCCGGGGGTACGCCGGGGTGGGTCCGCCTCGAGACGCTGCCCGTGCCGGGGTCGACCAAGAGCCGCGAGACGATCGACTTCGTGGTCGTCGACGAGCTGGCCACCCTGGTCTGGCTGGCCAACCTGGCCGCGCTCGAGCTGCACACCCCGCAGTGGCGGATCGGCGAGGACCCGGACCTGCTGGTGGTCGACCTCGACCCGGGAGCACCGGCCGGGCTGAAGGAGTGCAGCGCGGTGGCCATGCTCATGCGCGACCGGCTCGAGGCGGACGGGGTCTCGGCGTACCCGAAAACGTCGGGCAAGAAGGGCATGCAGCTCTGCTGTCCGATCTCGGGAACGCAGAACTCCGAGCTCGTTTCCGCGTACGCCAAAAAGGTCGCGGAAGAGCTGGCGGCGATGGTTCCCGGCTCGATCACGGCCAAGATGGCCAAGGCCGTGCGGCCGGGCAAGATCTTCATCGACTGGAGCCAGAACAACGCGGCCAAGACCACGGTGACGCCCTATTCGCTGCGGGCCCAGGCAGAGCCGACCGCCTCGACCCCCCTGACCTGGGACGAGGTGGAAGCGGTGGCCACCGGCGCCGAGGAGCCCAGGCACTACCGCGCGGCCGAGGTGCTGGAGCGCGTCGAAAAGCACGGCGACCTCATGAAAGACCTGCTCGAACGCGGCCCGGAGCTACCCGTCTAGACCTACCTTGCGACGCAAGGTACTGTGTCGCGCATGGCAGATGATTCGCAGCTGGCGACGAGTCTGCGCCGCGGCACGCTCGAGTTCTGCGTCCTGGCCATGGTCGAGACCGAGGACAGGTACGGCAACGAGCTCGTGCGACGGCTGGGCGAGGAGCCGAGCCTTGCCGCCGGCGAGGGCACGATCTATCCGCTGCTCTCCCGGTTGCGCCGGTCGGGTTGGCTGGAGAGCAAATGGGTCGAGTCGCCGAGCGGCCCCCCGCGGCGCTACTACGGCTTGACCCCGGGCGGGCGCTCGGCGCTCGACCACTTCCGCACCGAGTGGGTGCAGTTCCGACAGACCGTCGACCGACTTGTGGGCACAGGTGAGGCCGCATGAAGACCCAACCGAACGACGTCGTCGCCGAATACCTGCGCGAGGTCGACCAGCGCCTGGCCGGCATCCCCGTCCTGCAGCGCCGGGAACTGCTCAACGACCTGGCCGCGCACATCGCCGCCGAGCAGGCCGAGCGCAACCTGGCCAGCGAGGGCGAGATCATCGAGGTGCTCGAGCGGCTGGGCAGCCCCGAGGTGGTGGCCGCGGCCGCTCACGAAGAGGCGGGCACCCGCTTCACGCCGCCGCCCGCCCGCAGTCGCAACAAGACCTGGCTGATCGCCGCGATCATCGCCGGGGCGGTCGTGCTCGTGCTGTTCCTCTGCGCCTTCCTGGCCTTCACCGGCCGCGACAGCAGCGTCGAAGGCCCGGCCCAGCCGGCGGTGACGGCGGATGCGCCGTCACCGACGACCTGAGTCAGTCGATCTGGGGCAGCGCCGGGCCGAGGATGTCGTCGGCGTCGACGATTGTGTACGCGTAGCCCTGCTCGGCCAGGAAGCGCTGGCGGTGGGCGGCGTACTCGGTGTCGATCGTGTCGCGCGAGACGACCGTGTAGAAGTGCGCCTGGCGGCCGTCGGCCTTCGGGCGCAGCACCCGGCCCAGGCGCTGAGCCTCTTCCTGCCGCGAGCCGAAGGTGCCGGAGACCTGGATGGCCACCGCCGCCTCGGGCAGGTCGATCGAGAAGTTGCCGACCTTGGACAGCACCAGCGTGCGCAGCTCGCCGGCCCGGAACGCGTCGAACAGGCGCTCCCGCTCCTTGTTGGTGGTCGAGCCCTCCACGATCGGGGCGTCCAGATATTCGCCGAGCTGGTGCAGCTGGTCGAGGAAGCCACCGATGACCAGCACCGGCTCGTCGGGGTGCTTGTCGACCAGCGCCTTGACCACCGGCAGCTTGGTGCGCGCGGTGGCGGCCACCCGGTAGCGCTCCTCGGCCTCGGTCACCGCGTACGCCATCCGCTCGGCGTCGGTCAGCGTGACCCGCACCTCGACGCACTCGGCGGGGGCGATCCAGCCCTGGGCCTCGATGTCCTTCCACGGGGCGTCGTAGCGCTTGGGGCCGATCAGCGAGAACACGTCGCCCTCGCGGCCGTCCTCGCGCACCAGGGTGGCGGTCAGGCCGAGCCGGCGGCGGGCCTGCAGGTCGGCCGTGAACCGGAAGATCGGGGCCGGCAGCAGGTGCACCTCGTCATAGATGACCAGGCCCCAGTCGCGGGCGCCGAACAGGTCGAGGTGGGGATAGGTGCCACCGCGACGCGACGTGAGCACCTGGTACGTCGCGATGGTGACGGCGCGGATCTCTTTGCGCTCGCCGCTGTACTCGCCGATCTCGTCCTCGGTCAGCGACGTGCGCGCGATCAGTTCACGCTTCCATTGCCGGCCGGCCACCGTGTTGGTGACCAGGATCAGCGTCGTGGCCTTGGCCGTGGCCATCGCGGCCGCACCGACCAGCGTCTTTCCGGCGCCGCAGGGCAGCACCACGACACCCGAGCCGCCGGCCCAGAAGCCGTCGACCGCCTCTTGCTGGTACGACCGGAGCGTCCAGCCGTCCTCGGCCAGGTCGATCGGGTGGGCCTCGCCGTCGACGTACCCGGCCAGGTCTTCCGCCGGCCAGCCCAGCTTGAGCAGCGCCTGCTTGAGGCGGCCCCGCTCGGACGGGTGGACCGCGATGGTCTCGTCGTCGATCTTGGCGCCGAGCATGCCGGCCAGCTTCTTGGACTTCGCCACCTCGACCAGCACGATCTTGTCGAGGCCGCGCAGGACCAGGCCGTGGCCGGGGTCGTTGACCAGCTGCAGCCGGCCGTAGCGGTCCATCGTCTCGGCCACGTCGACCAGCAGCGCGTGCGGCACCGGGTAGCGCGAGAACTTGATCAGCGAGTCGACCACGCTCTCGGCGTCATGCCCGGCGGCGCGCGCGTTCCACAGGCCGAGCGGGGTCAGCCTGTATGTGTGCACGTGCTCCGGCGACCGTTCGAGCTCGGCGAACGGGGCGATGGCCATCCGGCACGCCTTCGCGTCCGGGTGGTCGACTTCCAGCAGGAGGGTCTTGTCGGACTGGACGATAAGTGGTCCGCCGCTCACCTGTAACACCCTTCGAAGAGCTCACACCGACCCTCCAGTCTGACACGAGTTCGGTGCAACCTTCCGGCCCGCGATCACGTTGATAGGGAGCGCGGGGGAGGCGGGTCGCACCCGACGGGGGTGTGCGACCCGCGCGCCTCAGTTCTCTTCGTCCGGCACCGCCGCGGTTATCCGGTGCAAGGCGAAGGTGTGAAGCGTTTCCGTACGCTCGTCCTCCGCCCGCAGATAGCCGGCGCTCAACGACACCGGGCGCACCAGCCGCGAGAGCGTGGCCCCGTGCGAGTCGACATAGCCCACCCACACGCGTGCCTTTTCCCGTACTGCCTGCTGCAGCACCGCCATGGCCTGGCCGTGCTGCTGCACCGAGGTCAGCCCCGGCACGCCCTGCCCGTTGGCCGCCCGCACGCTCACCGGCGCCCGGCGGGCCGCCCGGGTGGCGATGTCCCCGCGGCGGATCTGCTCGACCACCCCGGCCAGCCGCGGCCCGGCCAGCACCGGCGGACCGGCCTGCTCGGTCAGGCGGGCGGCCACCGACGTACGGGTGGGGGCGCGACGCACCTTGGGCCGGGTCAGCACGGCCACGCCGCCCGCGTCCTCGGCCACCGGCGCGAAGCCCGCCTCCCGCAGGCCGCCCAGCAGCCGCGCCACCTGCAGCGGACTGACCAGCACGGTCGGCGCGATCTGACGCAGCCCGAGCGAGCCCAGCCGCTTGTCGGCCATCACCTCGGCCAGCAGCGCCTCGTCGTCGCTGCGCAGATACGACCCGGCCGACCCGGCCCGCAGGCCGCCGTGCTTACGGGCGGCGTCGTCGATCATGTAGCTCAGCGTCTGCGGCACCGGGGTGCGCGACCGGCGGCGGAACAGCGAGTGCAGGTCGGCCGCCGTGTAACCGACGTCGAGGGCCCGCCGCACGCTGGCCGCGGTGACCCGGAACACGCTCGCGCCACCGGCCGACTCGGGCTCGGCCACCACGTCGAGCTCGGCCGCCAGCTCGGGCTCGGGCGGCCCGGGCACCACCACGGACAGGTCGGCCTGCACCAGCACGTGGTCGACCGGGGCCGGGAGCAGGGCGTCCAGCGTGCGCACGACGTCGCCCGGCGGTTCGGTCGCGCCCGGGTGCACGCCGAGCGGATCGCCGTCGGCGTCGTCGACATCTTCGAACAACAGACGCCCGTACGAGGTGATGGCCCCGAGGGCGGTCACCCCCAGCGCGGCCGCGCCGGCCAGAGCATCACGGTGGGCCGCCTCACGGCCGCGGGCCCGCCGGGGCGTCTGCCAGGCGAGCAGGCCCAGCACCTCGTCGACCTGGGGCGCCGTGCCCGGCTTGAGGTCGGCCAGCACCAGCAGACCCTCGCGCCGGGCCTGCGGGGCGCCGGCCCGCTCGGCGTCGGGGGCCAGCGCGTTGATCGGGCGGTCCCGGTCGTCGCGCTGACCGACCAGGCTCGGCTGCCGGGTCATGGCCAGCCAGGCCCGGGCCAGCGACACCCAGCGCTGGGCGCTGCTGAGCGCGCGCCACAGGTCGTAGGCGCCGGTGGGCAGGAAGATCTCGTCGACCGCGCCGGACGCACGGCTCACGGTCACCGAGCGCGAGGTGCCGGCCGCGTCGGCCTCGCCGAGCAGGCCGGCCGCGTGCGTCACCTCGAGCAGCAGGGCGGCGTTCGGCTCGTCCAGGCCGGCCGCCTTGGCCAGACGCTTCAGGTCGCGGACGCCCAGACCGCCGGCCCGCAGCACCGGAGCCGGCTCGGCGGCCAGCGCCTCGAGCAGCGATTCCGCGCTGCGGACGGCCTCCATCACCTGGCCCGCACCGGCCGAGTCGACGGACTTCGGATCGCGAGCCGTGCCCTCGGGAATGGGCGGGAACGGCCGCAGCGGGCCCAGCGGGCCGGTGTCGCGGCGCAGCAGCAGGCCCACCTCGCGGGGCAGTTCGACCAGCTCACCGTCGGGGCGCGGGGCCCGGCCGGCCTCGCTGATCGGCACCAGCACGTGGTTGTCGACCAGCCAGCGCACCGGTGGGGCGCTTGGCTGGGAGTCACGCCCGAGCGCGCCGATCGGCGGACCGGCGGCCAGCCTGTCCAGGACGGCCCGAGCGCCGGGTGGGGCCGCGAGCACCGTACGGCGCAATTTGGCCTTGTCGGCGCAGAGCGCCGCCGCCTGCGGATCGAGGAAGTCGGCGGGCCGGCCCAGACCGGCCGGATAGGGCGAGGTGACCTCGTCGATCGCGGCCACCAAGTGCAGGGCGTCGTCGGCGCCGAACATCAGGAACCGGACGCGGAGGCGTTCGACGGCGACGCGGACGTCCGCCGGCTCGACGTCGCAGGCGAGCTCGAGAATCGCGTCGATCGAGGTCAGCGCCGTCTCGGCCGACCGGCTGAGCCGGGCCGCGTCGAGGACGGCGAGGGTGAACTCGTCCAGGCCGTCGAGGCAGCGGGCGACCGAGCCGCGGGACTGCGCGCGCACGGCGAGAGCGGACACGTCGGCGGGCACGGGCACGACGAGGTCGGGGCGCAGCTGGACGAGCGCGCTCAGCGCCTCGTCGGTGAGCGACCGCAGGTGATCGGCGAATGTGGTGGCCATCGTGTTCAACGCTAGCGACCGTGGGACGATATTGGAGTGCCCGGCTCGTCCGGGGCTTCGTTCGTCGGGATTGAAGGGGACATCAGTGGCCGCGAAGAACACTCTGCCGGGAACCGACGTCAAGGGCGGCGCGGCCGACCGTCAGACGCAGCCGCGCGGGCCCGAGGATCACTTCAACGTGTCGGAAATCGTGTCCGACCGGGCCGCCGCGCCGTCGCCCTTCGGTGACGACCAGAGCTTCCCGCTGCCGGTCGAGCAGCTGCACTACATCCCGTCGACCCCCGCGTGAGCTCTCACCTGCGGATTTCTCATGTGATCGGGCCGCGTGCCGGTCGGGGCCGCCGGTCATGACGCAGGCGGTCGGGTTCGACCTGGACATGACCCTGATCGACTCCCGGCCGGGCATTCGTGCCGCCTACCAGGCGCTGACCGCCAAGACGGGCGTCTTCGTGGACGCCGACCTCGCGGTCAGCCGGCTGGGACCGCCGCTGCGCACCGAGCTGGCCCACTGGTTCCCGGCCGACCGGATCGAAGAGACGGTCACCACCTACCGGGCCCTCTACGCCGAGTACGCGATCACTCCCACCGTGCCGATGCCGGGCGCGGTCGAGGCGCTGGCCGCCGTGCGTGAGATGGGCCTCCGTGTCGTGGTCGTCACATCGAAGCTGGGCCGGCTGGCTCACCTGCACCTCGACCATCTGGGCATCGTGGCCGACGAGGTGGCCGGAGATTTGTTCGCTGAGGGCAAGGCGACGGCGATCACGGAGCACGGCGTGGGCTGGTACGTCGGGGATCACGTGGCCGACATGGTCGCGGCGCACACCGCGGGCGTGCCGGGTATCGGCGTGGCCACCGGGCCGTGCTCGCCCGACGAGCTGAGGGACGCCGGGGCCGCGTACGTGTTGAAGGATCTGACCGGCTTGCCGCCCCTGCTGCGCGAGATTGCAGTTGGGACCGGGCCCGCCGCTTAAGTAGCCTTGCCGTGAGCGGATGTTTCCTTTGAGTGAAGTTGAGGTCAGCGGTGCCCACGGGTCGAGTGAAGTGGTACGACGCGACGAAGGGATTCGGGTTCGTCACCAGCGATGAGGGCGGCGACGTGTTCCTGCCCAAGGGCGCGCTGCCGGCCGGGGTGGCCGAGTTGAAGACGGGTCAGCGCGTCGAGTTCGGCGTGGTCGACAGCCGCAAGGGCGCCCAGGCGATGGGCGTCAAGCTGATCGACGCGCCGCCGTCGCTGGCCGAGCTGCGGCGCCGGCCCGCCGAAGAGCTGCACAGCATGGTCGAAGACATGATCAAGGTGCTCGAGTCGCAGGTGCAGCCGGGCCTGAGCCGCGGCCGCTACCCCGACAAGCGAGTCGCCCAGAAGATCGCGCAGCTGGTCCACGCGGTCGCGAAAGAGTTCGAGGTCTGAGCTCTCAGAGGAACGGCTTCACAGCAGGCGTGAGACCCGCCGCTGCCGCACGCTGCAACAGGGCGTCGGCGGCGGCGAGTCCGTCCCGGCCCAGTTCCAGCGTGAACTCGTTCACGTAGAGGTCGATGTGCTGCTGGACGACCTCGGGCTCCATCTCTTGCGCGTTGGCCAGCACGAACTTGCGGCTCGCGTCGGGGTTGGCCCACGCCATGCTCACCGAGTTACGGATCCACTCGGTGGCCTCGGCCGGGTCGACCGTGCCCTTCTTGGCCAGGATCGCGCCCAGCGGGATGGGCAGGCCGGTGTCCGACTCCCACCACTCGCCCAGGTCGGCCAGGGCGGTGAGGTTGTAGCGCTGGTAGGTGAAGCGGGCCTCGTGGATGACCAGGCCGGCGTCGAACCGGCCCTCGGCCACGCCCGGCATGATCTGGTGGAACGGGACCACCTCGATGCGCTCGGGCGCCCGGTCGGCCGACCAGAGGCGGAACAGCAGATAGGCCGTCGTCCGGTCGCCGGGCACGGCCACCGTCTTGCCGGCCAGGTCGAGCCCCGGCTCGCGGGCCAGCACCAGCGGGCCGCAGCCGCGGCCGAGCGCGCCGCCGGTGGGCAGCAGCTCGTAGTCGTCGAGCAGCCAGGGCAGCGCCGCGTAGCTCACCTTGACCAGGTCGAACTCGCCCCGCTCGGCCGCCGTGTTCGTCACGTCGACGTCGGCGAAGGTCAGATTGACCTCGGGCGTGCCCGGGATGAGCCCGTGCACCAGGGCGTGGAAAACGAACGTGTCATTGGGACACGGGGAGACCGCGAGAGAGAGCGCCACGGCGTCCACGCTAGAGGGTGCCCGAGGTCAACAGGCGTCACGACGGCTGTCTCTCATCCCACACGGTGAAGTTATCCACAGGCTGTCCACAACCGGCCGGAAGCTGTGGATAACGCGGCGAAGGCCTCCTTCAGCCGCCACGCGCCGCGGTCCCGAGGGCCGATCGGGTTCGAGATGGTGCGCAGCTCGGCAAAGGGAAGACCGGCGGCGGCCACGGCGACGCCGTACCCCTCCATGGCCTCGGCCACAGCCTGTGGATAACTTTTCGCCAGGCGATCGGCGGTCGCCTGAGTGCCGGTGACCGTGCTGAGAGTCACGACATCACCGACGACGGCATCCGGCAGTTCGGCGGCCAAAGCCTTCACGAGGGCCGGGTCGGCGCTGATGACGCTGGTGCCGAAGCCGAGCTCGTCGACGGGCAGGAAGCCGTCGGAGGTCTCGGCGCCCAGATCGGCGGCGATGCTGCGAACGCCGAGGACGACCGAGCCGACGGGAGCCCGGCCGACGAATCCGCCGGCGATGCCGGCCGAGATGACGGCGCAGTAGTTGCCGGTCGCGAGCAGGCGGGCCGTGCCGGCGGCGGCCGCGGCCGGACCGACACCGACCGGCTCGACCACGACGTGGGTGGGGTCGGCGCCGGCGCGTACGGCCTCGGCCTCAGCGGCCACAGCCGTGACCACCAACAGCGGCAAAGTCATCAGTCAGCCCCTCATTTTCTCAGCTCACACGCTTGGGACGCGCCAGAAGCCGACCCGCACACAGAGCCCACCCTCCCTGAGGGGGGACCCCCACCTCGGACATTGTGGCGAGTTTTGTGGATCTTTGCTGAGCGCGAGCCGGGTGCCTGTGGATAGGGCGGAATTGTGGATAACGCGCTCGTCGCCGAGCAGCGGTTGACCTGCCGGCCGCTCGGGCCGGGACTGCGCCATTCAGCGGTTCTGGTCGTCGGGGCCCGAGCCGTTGGTGGGGTGGTCGGCTGAGGTCGGCCGGTACACGTGGAAGCCGGGAGGCGCGAGCGCGGCGTCGGGCTTCGGCTGTGGAGTGGGCTCCGGCGGGGCGGGCGGCGGCTCGGCGGCTGGCGGCGGGGGTGGCGGCGGCTGGGTGGCGCGCTTGTCTTTGCGGCGGCTGAACCAGCTCTTCTTGGGCTCGCCGGGGTCGACTCGGGTGGGCGGGCCGTCGGTGGTGGGGCGGTCGCCGCGTCCTTGGGTGGTTCGGCCGCTTCCGCTGGTGGCGCTTCGGGTGGGCGGCGGAGTGTTGTTGGGGCGCGTGTGGGTGGGGACGGTGGGGGCGTCCGGCCACGGGTCGCTGGGGTCGGCTGATCCTCGGATCCAGCTGTCGGCTGGGCGGCGGGTTCCGGGCGGGCTCGGCGGTGCCCAGGGCGAGGCGGGCTCGTCAGCTTCCGGGTTGAAATACGCGGCGTCGCCGGCCCCTGAGCGGGAGCCGGTCCCTGAGCCGGAGCCGGTCCCTGGGCCGGAGCCGGATGCGGAAGCGGAGCTGGTCGCGGAAGCGGAACCCGAGCCCGAGCCCGAGGTGGAACCTGAGCTGGATGTGGATGATGCGGTGCCGGCGTGGGCCGGCTCGCGGTCGGTGGCGGCGGGGGTGGGCTCGTCGACTCGGCCGCTGAGGCGTTCGTTGTGCAGGCGGGCGGCCACCCAGCCGGCGCGGGCGGCGGCCGCCACGGCCAGCACGGTGGCCAGGGCCACGCCGAGGCGGCCGGGGAGGGGGATGATGCCGATGCCGCCGCCGAGGACCCAGGCGATCATCAGCACTGTTTCGGAGTGGGCGAAGGCGCTGGCCCGCAGGCGTTCGGGCACCCTTTCCTGGATGCTGGCGTCGACGGCCAGTTTGGCTATGCCGCTGAAGATGGCCACCAGCAGCGCCAGCAGGGTGACCGTGGCCAGGCTGTAGAACAGCGTGGTCAGCACGCCCACGGCGGCCACCACCGTCAGGCCCGTCGACTGCAGGGCCAGCGGGCGGCGGATGCGCAGCCTGGTGCCGACGGCGGTGGACAGGAACGTGCCGACGGCCAGGGCGCCGCCGATCAGGCCGACCGCGCCCTGGCGGCCGATGTCGTTGCCCAGGACCGTCGTGTCGAGCTCGTCGGCCATGATGACGAAGGCCAGGAAGAGCAGCATGAAGCCGTACAGCAGGCGCAGGCTGGCGCTGCCGATCAGCGTGGCGATCACCAACTTGCCGGCGAGAGGGCGGTCTTCCCCGCGGGGCAGGCGCAGCATCGCCCGCCACGGGCGCGGCACCGCCTCGGGCGGGTCGGAGTCGGCTCGGGGTGGCAGGCGCAGGGAGACCACCATGCCGACGATGAAAATGATCATTGCGACGCGCAGTGGCCACTGCGGGCCGAACTTGAAGGCGAGCAGGCCCACGGGGGCGACCACTGCGCCCGCGAAGGTGCCGTAGACGCTGGCCCGGGCGCCGACCTGGGACAGGCCGATGCCCTCGGGCAGGAGCCTCGGCACGGCAGCTGAGCGAGCTACGCCGTACGCGCGGGAAAGCGCCAGCACCCCGAAGGCCGCCGGATAGAGGCCCCAGCCGAAGAGATGATCGGAGATCACATAGGCCAGGAACGCCCGGCCCAGCATGGTGACCGCCAGCGCGTAGCGGCGGCCGTGCCGGAAATGGTCGAGCAGCGGCCCCACCACGGGCGCCAGCAGGGCGAACGGCACCATCGTGATGAGCAGGTAGAGCGCCACCTTGCTGCGCGCCTCGCCCAAGGGCACGTTGAAGAAGATCGTGCCGGCCAGGCCGATGGCGATCAGCGTGTCGCCCGCGCACGAGAGCGCGTGCAGGTCGAAGAGCCGGATCATGCCCTGCTCGTTGGCGGCGCCCCGGGCCCGCGCCGTGCCGACCCGGCGGGTGGCCCACGCGCCACCGCGCACCGAGCCCCGCACCAGCAGGCGGGCCGCCTTGATGCTGGTGCCGACGGTGCGTCCGAGCGAGGGAAGCAGCGGCATGGTTCCCATCCTGACTGATCCAGGCGAGTGCTGTCCCGTCCCGCGCGCGCCGGATGTGGGGGAGTCGGTGCGGAACATCAGTCCCGGTGGGGGACAATGAATATGTGACGACTCGCACCACCACTCGCGCCGCCCGTCTCGACCAGGTTTGTGCCGACGCGGTCGGGATCGCGCGCGGCGCGATCACCGATGTGGACCCGGCCGACATCGGCGAGCATCTCGAGGCCATCGCCGAGGGCGACCGTCTCGTGACCCACCTTTTCGAGAGCCACCTGGCGGGCTACCGAGGCTGGCGCTGGGCCGTCACGGTGACCCGGGTTCCGCGCAGCCGGCACGTCACGGTGTGCGAGACGGTGCTGCTTCCGGGGCCCGACGCGCTGCTGGCCCCGGGCTGGGTGCCGTGGAACGAGCGGCTGCAGCCGGGCGACCTCGGCGTGGGCGACCTCATGCCCACCGCGCCCGACGACGAGCGGCTGGCCCAGGGCTACGTGCTGAGCGACGACCCCGCCGTCGAAGAGGTCAGCTGGGAGCTCGGCCTCGGCCGGTCCCGGGTGATGTCGCGCGAGGGCCGCATCGACACGGCCCAGCGGTGGTACGACGGCGAGGCCGGCCCCGAGGCGCCGATCTCCGCCGCCGCGCCGCGCAACGCCCGCTGCGGCACCTGCGGCTTCTACCTGCCGCTGGCCGGTTCGTTGCGGGCGATGTTCGGCGTCTGCGGCAACCTCTACGCCCCCGACGACGGCCGCGCGGTCAGCTCCGACCACGGCTGCGGCGCGCACTCCGAGGCGCTGCTGGGCTCGGCCGAGCAGCCGGTCGAAGAGCTGCCCACGGTGTTCGACGACAGCGAGGTCGAGTCGGTCGCGGTCAGCCGGGGCCACGGCTCGGTCGAAGAGAGCGAACCGGCCGAGGACTACGGCCACAGCTAGGTCTGTGAGGTCACCCGGAACTCGGGGTGGGTCAGGGCCCGCCGGCGGCGGCGGTGCCGGTCGTGCACGATCATCGTGATCAGGCCGGGGATGCCGGCCAGGAAGCCGGCGATGCACACGTGCAGCCACCGGTCGGGACCGTCGGCCAGCAGCACGATCAGCGCGGCGACGGCGAAGGCGGCCAGCCCGCCGACGGCGAACGGGACCATGGGTGGATCCAGCGGCTCGACCCGGGGCTTCGGTTCACTCACACGGACAGGATAGGTCGGCGGAGATCACGGGTACGTCCCTGTGACAGGGCCGACATCCCTCGGTTTTGCGCAGGTCATCGAGGGCTGAGAACATTCCGGCGACGCATACCCCGTGATCCGGAGAGAGCCGCATGTCCACCGCAGCCGATACACGTACGTCGAAGAATGGTTTTGACCGGTTCTTTGAGATCTCGGCGCGGGGTTCGACCCTCGGCCGCGAGGTCCGTGGTGGCCTGGCCACCTTCTTCACGATGGCCTACATCGTGGTGCTCAACCCGCTGATCATCGGGAACGGGGTCGACGGGGACGGCGGCCAGTTGCCGATCGCCGCCCTGGCCGCCGGCACCGCGCTGGTGGCGGGCGTCATGACCATCCTGATGGGAGTCGTGGCCAGGTTCCCGCTCGCTCTGGCGGCCGGGCTCGGTGTCAACGCCCTGGTCGCGTACGAGATCGCACCCGAAATGACCTGGGCCGACGCCATGGGTCTGGTCGTGATCGAGGGTGTGCTCATCGCCATCCTGGTGCTCACCGGCCTGCGCGAGCTGGTCTTCCGGGCCGTGCCGACCCAGCTCAAGACGGCCATCGGGGTTGGCATCGGCCTGTTCCTGATGATCATCGGCCTGGTCGACGCCGGCTTCGTCAACCGCGTGCCGGACGCCGCCAACACCACCGTGCCGGTCGAGCTCGGCGTCGGCGGCAAGCTGGCCACCTGGCCGGCCGCGGTGTTCGTGATCGGCCTGCTCTTCACGCTGATCCTGTTCGTGCGCAAGGTTCGTGGCGCGATCCTGATCGGCATCCTCGGCACCACCGTGCTGGCGATCATCGTCGAGGCGATCGCGCACCCCAAGGGCTGGTCGCTGAACGTGCCCAAGCTGCCCGAGAAGATCGTGAGCACGCCCGACCTGTCGCTGATCGGCCACTTCAACGTGCTCGACTCGTGGTCGCGGGCGGGCTGGCTGGTCGTGCTGATGTTCATCTTCAGCCTGCTGATCACCGACTTCTTCGACACGATGGGCACGATGGTCGCGGTCGGCCAGGAGGGTGGGCTCCTGGACGAGCGGGGCATGCCGCCGCGTACGCGGGAAATCCTGCTCGTCGACTCGGTCGCGGCCGCCGCCGGTGGCGCCGCCAGCGTGTCGAGCAACACCGCGTACATCGAAAGCGCGGCCGGCGTCGGCGAGGGCGCCCGCACCGGCGCCGCGAACCTGGTCACCGGCGGTCTGTTCCTGCTCGCGATGTTCCTGACGCCGCTGGTCTCGGTGGTTCCGTTCGAGGCGGCGTCGACCGCGCTGGTGGTGGTCGGCTTCCTGATGCTGACCGCGATCCGGCAGATCGACTGGACCGATTACACGATCGCGGTGCCGGCCTTCCTGACGGTCACGCTCATGCCCTTCACCTACTCGATCTCCAACGGCATCGGGGCCGGTGTCATCTCGTACGTCGTTCTGAAGGTCGCCACGGGCCGGGCCCGCGAGATCCACCCCATCCTGTACGGGGTCGCCGTGCTCTTCGTCCTGTACTTCTTGCGTGGGCCGTTGGAGAGCTGGATCCTGTGACCGCAGTCATGACCTGTTCGAATGTCGTTAGCCAGGCTCATTAGCTAGGCTAAGAATCGTGATGGAGTGGCCCGTGGTGGCGGATCATGGCCTGGCCGGTCGGGAAAGTGCCGACGAGCTGGCCAAGACCGTGCGCGAGTCGATTCAGCGGTTGAACCGGCGGATCCGTCAGGCCCGCCCGGTCGGTGATCTCACCTTCAGCCAGCTCTCCGCGCTGACCAGCCTCCAGCTGGCCGGCGCGCTGACCCCGCGCGAACTGGCCGACGTGGAACGCGTCCAGCCCCCGACGATGACCAAGATCGTCGGGAAGCTGGAGGAGCGTGGGCTGGTCGCCCGGACCCCGCACCCGACCGACGGCCGGCAGGTCATCCTGTCGGCCACCGAACAGGGGCAGGCCGTGCACGCCCAGTTCGAGAAGGCGCGTAACGAGTGGCTGGCCTCCCAGCTGGCCGC
Source organism: Paractinoplanes pyxinae (assembly GCF_026626335.1). GTDB lineage: Bacteria > Actinomycetota > Actinomycetes > Mycobacteriales > Micromonosporaceae > Actinoplanes > Actinoplanes pyxinae. Next base: position 183,295 of record NZ_JAPNTZ010000002.1, read on the forward strand.
TCTGGCGCCCGAGGACAGGGAGACGCTCGCGAAGGCGTCGGAGATTTTGCAGAAGATCTCCCGCGCCTGAGGGTTCGGCTACGCGGCGCTTCGTCACGTGACGATGACGCGTACGACCGAACAGGAGGCACAGCCGCGTGCGGTCAGTGCTCAGCACCACCTTCAGCTCGCTGCGAGTCCGCAACTACCGGCTCTTCGCCACCGGCCAACTGGTGAAGCTCGTCGGCGTGTGGATGATGTTCACCGCGCAGGACTGGCTGGTGCTCGACCTGTCCGGCAACTCGCCGGGCGCGCTCGGGGCGGTGACCTCGCTGCAGTTCCTGCCGGTGCTGCTGCTCACCCTCTATGCCGGCAAACTGGCCGACCGCTTCGACAAGCGGCGCCTGCTGGTGGCGGCCAACGCGGCCTTCGCGGTCACGGCGATCGCCCTCGCGGTGCTGGTCGCCTCGGGCCACGTCCAGTTGTGGCACGTCTTCCTCTTCGCCGGCCTGCTCGGCATCGCCAACGCCGTCGAGACCCCGGTGCGGCAGGCCTTCGTCTCCGAGCTGGTCGAGCTGCCGCTGCTGCCGAACGCGCTCGCCCTGTCGGCGGCCACGTTCAACACCGCGCGGATCGGCGGGCCGGCGCTGGCCGGGGTGGCGCTCGCGCTGTTCGACACCGGGCCGGTCTTCCTGATCGCGACCGTGCTCGCGGTGGCGCCGATCTTCAGCTACACCCGCATGCGGGCGGCCGAGCTGCGACCGGCGGAGCGACAGGCCAAGAAGGACGCCCGCATCGCCGACGGCCTGCGGTACGTGTGGAAGCGGTCCGACCTGATGCTGCCGATCGGGTTGATGTTCGTGGTCGGCATGATCGGCTTCAACTTCCCGGTCACCCTGGCCGCCCTCGCGAAGATCGACTTCAACGCGGGGCCGTCCACCTTCGGCCTGCTGACCACGGCCTTGGCGGTGGGTGCGCTGGGCGGGGCGCTGGCCGGTAGCGGCCGGCGGGCCCGCCCCGGGGCGTACGTGGTGATCGGGGCCGCCCTGGCCTTCAGTGTGCTCGAGTTCGTGGTTGGGTTCGCCCCGACCTTCGTGGTGGCCATGCTGTTGCTGGTGCCGACCGGGTTCTTCTCGATCTATCTGGCCCAGGCGGCCAACCACCGCGTGCAGATGGGCGTCGACCCGGAGTTCCGGGGCCGCGTGATGGCGCTCTACGTGCTGGTCTTCCTGGGCACGACGCCGATCGGGGCGTCGCTGGCGGGCTGGTGGGGTGAGCGCTTCGGGGTGGCGTCCAGCATCTCGGGCGCCGGGATCGTCTGTTTCGTCGCCTCGCTGGCCGCGCTCGTGTGGCAGCTGCGCACCAGCGGCGAGCGCCTTTCGGTGACGCTGCGCCCGAGGCCGCGCCTCCGCCTGGTGCAGTCCGTCCGGGAGCCCTTCGAGGCGTCGGCGGAGGAGAAACTGCCGTCGGCCGCCTGACGGGTATTTGGCAGAAAAAGGTATTCCGGTACAGGGCTGTTTCGAATTAGCTTCAGTGCGTGGCCCTGACGCACATGGTTGTGCTGACGGCGGCGCTCGTCCTCCCCCTGACCGTGCCCTACGCGGTGGCGGTCCGGCTGCGGCGCGACGAGTTCCGCCGCAAGCGCGCGTGCGCCGACAGCCCGGCCCACGTGGGTGCCTTGATCCGTCTTGACGAGTCGATCCGGGGCACCGATCCGGCCCACGTGCTGGCCCGCCTGGCGCCGCCCCCGATCGAGTGGCTGGCGCGTGACCTGCGCCGTCTCGACCGGCAGCGGCGGGGCGGGGTGACGCTCGAGTCGGTCCGCTGGCGGGCGGCCGTCATGCGCGCCTACGACGAACGGCTCTGCCTGGCCTGCCAATGCCTGGGCGTCACCGAAAACCTGCGTCCGCTCGATGGTCTCGATCGCGAAATTGAGCGCGTACGCGTGGAGGGCGCGCTCGAAGAGGCCGGTCTTCAGCTGCGCTGACCGGCCGGCCGCGCGGGCACCAGCACGGCCAACGCCACGGCGAGCACCGCCCCCAGCACGCTCGGGAGCCCGAGTTCGCCCTCGACCGCGTAGGACGCCGCCGAGGTGGCGAGCACGCCCCCGCTGTACGCGAAGGCGGCGGGCAGAGCCACCCGGGCGAGCCGGTCGGGCAGCACCGCCGCGACCGCCAGGGCGACGATCAGGATCAGGTCGGGCACCAAGAAGAGGTTGTCCGGGCGCCACGAGTCGTGGACGAAGAGAAAGACGAGCGTGGTCAGGCTGAGAAAGGCCGCCGCTATCCGGCCCCACTGGAGGAGTCGCATGTCTACACCGTAGACAAGGCCGCCTGAGTTGTCTACGGCGTAGACTGGTGTGCCGTGCCGCTGTCACCTGCCTCAATCGCCCAGGCCACGCTCGCGCTCGGCGACCGGGAGGGCGAGAAGGCGATGTCCATGCGCCGCATCGCCGCCGAACTGGGCTGCGATCCGATGGCCATCTACCGGCACTTCCCCAACCGGGAAGCGTTGCTCGATGCCGTCGCCGACGCGGTGGTCGACGAGGTGCCCGCGCCCGGCGACGAGGACTCCTGGGACGAGCGCATCCGGGTCGTTCTGGCCGGCATGCGGACGGTCGCGCTGCGCCACCCCGGCATCGCGGGACACGTCGCCTCCCGGCCGCCGCTCGGCCCCCGTGGGCGCCGGGTGGCGGGGACGTTGTTCGGGGCCCTGGCGGAGGCCGGGCTGCCGCCGGCCGATGTCGTCCGGGCCTTTCAAGCCCTGATCGCCTATGCGGCGGCCGGGCTGCAGATGGCGGTCGACGCGGGGGAGCGGGATGCGCGCTGGCAGCAGGTTAGCGACGCCATGGAGGGCCTGCCCGGTGATCAGATGCCCGTGGTGGGCTCGGCCGAGCAGTTCGAGTACGGCCTGCGGCTGCTGCTCAACGGCATCCGGCTCGAGGGCGAACAAGCCCGCCGCCTTACGCGAGAGCGGTGACCAGGGCAACAAGCGCGCCGCCTTACGCGAGAGCGGTGACCAGCAGGGCGAACGCGGCGATGATGACCGCGACGCGGAGGTAGTGGAAGCGGTCCCACCGGCTCATCTGCTGCTTCCAGTCTGCGGGCCGGGTCTCCGGCGTCCACGTCTTGGCCCGGTTGTTGATCGGGACGAGCAGCAGGACCGACATGACCACGCTGACGATGAGCAGGGCGCCGGCCGTGATGACCAGGCCTGTGCCGCCGTCACCCCAGCCCGCGACGGCCCAGATCGCGACGAGGACCAGCGAGCTGATGTACCAGACCGGCATCGCGGCGCCGAGCATCCGGCCGCCGTGGGCGCGACCCAGCTGACCGCTGTCGCCCGGGAGGGCGTCGAGGATCCGGTTGAGAACGACGGCGACGGCGAATTCGACCCCGACCATCACGCCGACGACCACCGTGGTGACAACTTGGAGCGAGGTGAGCATGACGACTCCATCCAGAATCTAGCGTTGATAGCGAATGAAGCAACGCTATATCTGCTGTCGCTCGGTTGTCTAGCGGTGCTAGGATTTCTTCATGTCGGTACAGGGACGCAAGGAGCGCGAACGAGCGGACCGCGAGCGGCTGATCCTGGCGACGGCCCGCGAACTCGCCGAGCAGCAGGGGTGGGAGGCGGTGACCACCCGCCGGCTGGCCGAGCGCATCGAGTACAGCCAGCCCGTCCTCTACAGCCACTTCCGGGGCAAGCGCGAGATCATCGGCGCCGTCGCGCTGCAGGGTGCGGCCGAGATGGCGACGGCGTTGCGGGCCGCGGCGGCCACGGCCGACGAGCCGCGCGGGCGGGTCGCCGCCCTGGCTCAGGCCTACCTGGACTTTGCCGCCCGCAACCCGGCTGTCTACGACGCCATGTTCCAGCTCGACGGCGGCCTGGCGTTCGCCCAGGCGGACACCCCGGAACCGCTGAAGGAGGGGTTCGCCGCGTTGCTGGGCAGCCTGAGCGAGGTCGCGGGTGACGGCGTCGACCCAGGGCTGTTCACCGAGGTGTTCTGGGCGGCCCTGCACGGGCTGGCCACCCTGACCCGGGCGGGACGGCTGCCGTCCGAGCACGCCGAACGCCGGACGGAACTGCTGGTCGACCGGTGGGTTCAGAGCGGCCAGGAAGCCAAGCGCTCGTAGCGGCCCTCGCTGCTGCTCATCAGCTCGAACGACGTCACCGGCCACGGAGCGCCCTCATGAGCGGCCAAGGCACGGCGTAGGGCGCCGTCCGAGTGGTACGAGACTGTCAGGTGCGGACGGAACGGGCGATCGTCGCTGGGGAAACCGCCTAGGGTCAGCGCTTCCCGTACGTCTTCCCGCAGCTCAGCCAACTGCGCGAGATCACCCTCGACGCCGGCCCAGGCCGCCGAGCCGAACTGGCCGCCACCGCTCAGGCGCAGCTCGAACGGGCCGGGCGACGGCACGTCGGCCAGCACGGGCGCGACCGTCGACGGTGGCGCGTCGCCCAGGAAGACCAGGGTGAGATGCCACTTCTCGACAGGCGTCAGCCGTGAGGCGGGCGGGAGAACACCGCGCAGCGCCTCCAGCGGAGACGCCGGCGGGAAGATGCCGACGAAGAGCCGCGTCAGGACGACTCGCGGGCCGCGGGACCGCCCCCGAAGAGGACGTCGTCCCAGCTCGGGAGCCGCTTGCGGGGCTTCGCCTCGTCGGTCTCGGACGGCTGCTGACCCTGGCCGACCGTGCGCCGGGGGCGCAGGACCGCCAGCGACGGCACGGCGGGAACCTCTTTGGGGAGGTCGGAGTCTTCGTCGAAGGCCGAGCCGGAACCGCCGCCGAGCAGGGCGGCGGCGCCACCGGCGACCGGGCGGCGCGGGGACTCGGCCGGGCCGGCGTCGAGGCTGCGGCCGCCGGACGGGCTGAGTGGACGGTCGAGCGAGGCCAGCAACGCGTCCCGGCCGGCCCGGATCGGGTCGCGGGTGGGGCGCTGCGGAGCCTCGGCGGCGGGCAGGCCGTGGCCGCCGCGGGCCGGTTCCGCCGTACGGGCCGGGCCGGGCAGGCCGTGGCCGCCCCGCTCGGTGAAGGCCCGCTCGGGCGCGGGTTCCTGCCCGAGGATCTGGGTCGGGCGCTCGGCGCACAGGTATTGCGCCATGTCGTCGTGCGGGGAGACGACCTGGCGTCCCTTGTCGAGATCCCAGATGGCCTGGGCCGTCGCCTTGCCGGACGGCCAGGTGGCGACAATGCGCCACGTGCCGTCCTCACGCCGGAACGCGTCCCACGAGATCTTCTCGGTGTCGATGCCGTGCTGGGACAGGCGGCTGTCGACCACCTCGGCCAGGGCGGCGCCGGAGTCGGAGGTCTTGAGGCGGGTGCGGCGCGCGTGCTGGGCCAGCATGGCCCGCTCTTGCAGCACCGGGCCCGCGTAGCGGAGCACCCGGTCGACCGGGACGCCGGCGATGCGGGCGACCTCTTCGGCCGACTCGCCGGAGCGAATGCGGGACTGGATGTCGCGCGGAGACAGGGAGGGCTGAGCGTCGGGCGCCATGACGGCGACCGCGGACCCGGGTGAGACCGGGTGCCCCTCGTGACTGATCGCAGAAGAGATGCGGTCGTCGATGGGAAGAGCCAGGAGCCGGCCGACCTCATCGGCGAGCACCATGGCCTGACCGTCCTCGGAGAGGGCGACGAAGCGTACCGGCCGCATGCGTTGCCTCCGTCCCGTCGCGTTGGCCTGTGCCCCGAGAGTCAGCCACCCGGGCGCGTTTCGGAACACGGTACGCGCCTTGGTCACCTAATGGTGGTATGCCACGCCGTCAAAGTGGCTGAGCTGCGATGATCATGAAAATTTACCGGTGCCACTCAGAGCCGTTCGGCCACGTAATCGACGCAGGCGGTCAGGGCGGCCACGTCGGACGGCTCGACGGTGGGATAGAGCGCGACCCGCAGCTGGTTGCGGCCGAGCTTGCGGTACGGCTCGGTGTCGACGATGTCGTTGGCCCGCAGCACTTTGGCGATCGCCGCCGCGTCGACCCCCTCGAAGTCGATCGTGGCCACCGCGGCCGAGCGCAGCACGGGATCGGTGACGAACGGCGTCGCGTACGAGGATTTCTCGGCCCACCCGTAGATGACGGCCGCGCTCTCGGCGCTGCGCTTGACCGCCCACGAAAGACCGCCCTGCGCGTTCATCCAATCGAGTTGCTCGGCGGCGAGGAACACTGTGGCCAGCGCCGGGGTGTTGTACGTCTGCTCGAGGCGGGACTGCTCGATCGCCGTGACCAGGTCGAGGAACTGCGGGATGTAGCGGCCGCTCGCCTTGATCTCGAAGGCCCGCTCGATCGCGGCCGGCGACATGAGGGCCATCCAGAGGCCGCCGTCGGAGCCGAGCGCCTTCTGCGGGGCCAGGTAGTAGACGTCCGTCTCGCGCAGGTCGACGTCGAGGCTGCCGCCGCCGGAGGTGGCGTCGGTGAGCAGCAGGGCGCCCTGGTCGGCGCCCTCGACCCGCCGGACCGGGACGGCCACGCCGGTCGACGTCTCGTTGTGGACCGAGGCGTACACGTCGATGCCGGCCTCGGCCTCGAGGAAGGCGGCCTGGCCACCGGGCGCCCGGTGCACCGTCGGCTCGGCCAGGAACGGCGCGTCCTTCACGGCCTTGGCGAACTTGGCCCCGAACTCGCCGAACTCGGCGAACTGGGCCCGGTCGCGCACCAGGCCGAACGTCGCGACCTCCCAGAACGCGCTGGTGCCGCCGTTGGCCAGCACGACCTCGTAGCCCTCGGGCATGGCGAAGAACTCGGCCAGGCCGCGCCGCAGCCGGGCCACCTGGTCTTTCACCGTGCGCTGGCGGTGCGACGTGCCCAGGAAGGTGCGGGACACCGCGGACAACGACTCGACGCCCTCGGGGCGCACCTTGCTCGGGCCGGAGCCGAAGCGTCCGTCGACGGGCTTGATCGAGTCAGGAATCCTGATGTCAGTCACGAGGGCATGCTATGCGAAAGGGCCTCCCAGCCCTCGACCTGTTGCGGCTTGCGGGGGGCTGGTCCCACGTAGCGGACACGGGGGTAGACGTTGCGGCCCAGACGCTTCTGCTCGAGCACGTGCGCGCTCCAGCCGGCCACCCGGGCGCAGGTGAACATCGAGCTGAACATATGGCCCGGCACCTCGGCGAAGTCGAGCACCACGGCCGACCAGAACTCGACGTTCGTCGGCAGCGGCCGGTCGGGCTTGCGTTCGGCCAGTTCGGCCAGGGCGGCCTGCTCGAGCGCGGCCGCCACGTCGTAGCGCGGGGCGCCGAGCTCGCGGGCGGCGCGCTTGAGCACACGGGCTCGCGGGTCTTCGGCGCGGTAGAGGCGGTGCCCGAAACCCATCAGGCGCTCGCCGCGGTCGAGGACTTCTTTCACGTACGCCCGGGCGTCGCCGCTTCGTTCGACGTCCTCGAGCATGGTGAGCACCCGGGACGGCGCGCCGCCGTCGAGCGGGCCGGACAGGGCGCCGATGCCGGACGAGATGCAGGCGGCCACGTCGGCGCCGGTCGAGGCGACCACGCGGGTGGTCAGCGTGGAGGCGCTCATGCCGTGCTCGGCGGCCGAGATGAAGTAGGCGTCGACCGCCTTGACGTGCCGCGGGTCGGGTTCGCCGCGCCAGCGCCGCATGAACCGCTCGACGATCGTGCCGGCCTTGTCGATGTCTTTCTGCGGCACGGCCGGCAGGCCCAGCCCACGGGCGGCCTGGGCCACGAACGAGAGCGCGGTCACCGACACCCGGGCCAGGTCGCGCCGGGCCTGCTCGTCGCTGATGTCGAGCAGCTGGCTGAGCCCCCAGTAGGGCGCGAGCATGGCCACCGCCGACTGCACGTCGACCCGGATGTCGCCCGAGTGCACCGGCACCGGGAACGGTTCCGCCGGTGGCAGCCCTGGCCCGAACCGCCCGTCGACGAGCAGTCCCCAGACGTCGCCGAAGGAGACCTGACCGATCAGGTCCTCGATGTCGACGCCGCGGTACCGCAGCACGCCATCGGCCTCGTCGGGCTCGGCGATCTCGGTCTCGAAGGCGACCACGTCCTCGAGCCCGGGCTTGAAGTCGGTCACGACCCTCCCTGGGACAGAATGTTGTAGGTGTTTCATCTTGCTCGCCGGGTAACGGCGGGTCGACCCACCGGGATGTGCTCTCCGCGACACCCATCCTCACCGACCTGACGTGGGGCCCGGAGCGACTTAGGGTCGTTTGCAGTGCTAACGATCGGCCGGACACCTGACGCGGGAGCTTTCGTGACCCTGGAACCACCCTCGCCCGCGAGCATGCGGCGCGACTACACCGCACGCGGGGCGCTCCTCGAGACCGACCTGGCGGCCGACTGGCGTACCCAGTTCGAGGCCTGGTTCACCGACGCCGCCGGGTTCGGGCTGCCCGAGCCGAACGCGATGATCGTGTCGACCGCGACGCCGGAGGGCCGGCCCAGCGCCCGTACGGTGCTGCTCAAGGAATACGACGAGCGCGGTTTCGTCTTCTTCACCAACTACGGCTCGCGCAAGGGTGGCGAGCTGGGCGCCAACCCGTACGCGAGCCTGGTCTTCCCCTGGTTCCCGATGCAGCGCCAGGTGCTGGTGACCGGGGCCGTCGAGCGGGTGAGCCGGGCCGAGACCGAGGCCTACTTCGCCACCCGGCCGCGCGGCTCGCAGCTGGGCGCGTGGGCCAGCCCGCAGTCGTCGGTGGTGCCGGGCCGGGAAAGCGTCGACGCCGCGTACGCCGAGGCCGAGCAGCGGTTCGCCGACGGGCCGGTGCCACCGCCCGAGCACTGGGGCGGGTTCCTGGTCGTGCCCGAGACGGTCGAGTTCTGGCAGGGACGCAGCAGCCGCCTGCACGACCGGTTGCGATTCCGGCGTACGGAAAACGGGGTCTGGATCGTCGAACGGCTCGCTCCGTGAGCCAGGATTCGGTCGAGGCCACGGAAAAGGTGGTCGAACGCAAGTCCTGGGTGATCGACATCCGGCCGTTGAAGGTCACCGCGTACCGCCGGATGTGGGTCGGCAACGGGCTCTCGTTCTTCGGCTTCCAGTTCACCTCGGTGGCCGTGCCGGTCGAGATGTACGCGATCACGAACTCCTCGGCCTGGGTCGGCCTGCTCGGCATCGCCGGCCTGATCCCGCTGCTGATCTTCGGGCTGTGGGGCGGCGCCGCGGCCGACGTGGTCGACCGGCGCAAGCTGCTGCTGGCCAGCTCGATGCTGGCCTGGATCGCCACCGTCGGCCTGCTGGTGCAGGCATTGTTCAGCGTGAACAGCGGATGGCTGCTGCTGGCGCTCACGGCGGTGCAGTCGGCCGGCTTCGCGATCAGCTCGCCCACCCGGCAGGCGATCATCCCGCGGATCGTGTCGCCCGGCCTGGTGCCCGCGGCCAACACGCTGGCCTACACGACCACCACGGCCGGCGGGGTGCTCGGACCGCTGGCGGCCGGCCTGATCTTCGCTGTCTCGGGCACGGGCACCGGTGTGACGGTCGCCTACGCCGTGGACGCGCTGCTGTTCACCGTCTCGTTCTGGGCCACCTGGAAGCTGCCGCCCATCCCGCCCGTCGAGCACGAGCCGGGCGAGGAGAAGCCCACCGCCGGCCTGCGCGGCATCCTGGTCGGCCTGCGCTTCCTGGTCACCCAGCCGGTGCTGCTGCTCTCGTTCGCGGTCGACATCGTGGCCATGGTCTTCGCCATGCCGCGGGCGCTGTTCCCCGAGGTGGCGGCCGACCGGTTCGGCGGCGAGGGCGCGGTCGGCTGGTTGTTCGCCGCGATCGCCATCGGCTCGGTGCTGGGCGGCCTGACCTCGGGCTGGATCGGCCGGGTGAAACGGCAGGGCGTGGCTCTGGTGATCGCCGTGGTGGGCTGGGGCGTGGCCATCGGGTTCTCCGGCCTGGCCCACAGTCTGTGGCTGATGGTGTTGCTGCTCGCCGTGGGCGGAGCGGCCGACCTGGTGAGCGCGGTCTACCGGCAGTCGATCCTGCAGGTGTACGCGCCCGACCGGCTGCGCGGCCGCCTGCAGGGCGTCTTCACGGTCGTGGTCGCGGGCGGGCCGCGGCTGGGCGACCTGCGCGCGGGCGCCACCGCCGACTTCACGTCGACCACCGCCTCGTGGGCCGGCGGCGGCTTCGCGGCGGCCGGCCTGGCCGTCGTGCTCGCCGTCGCCTTCCCGGCCCTGGTCAAGTACCGGCCACCGGCCGCCACCGGCGACGACGCGAACCGATAATGTCCAAGCCATGACGAGTGTCGTTGCCGCGAAGTCCGGCACCCAGTGGTCCATCGAGGCGGACGGGCAGAGCGCCGTCGTCGTGGAGGTCGGCGGCACGCTCCGCGGCTACTCCGCCGGCGGCGTGCCAGTGCTCGACGGCTTCGAGGCGGACGAGCTCTCCCCGGCGTCGGCCGGCCAGATCCTGGCCCCGTGGCCCAATCGCATCCGCGACGGGCAGTACACCTTCGAGGAGCAGAAGTACCAGCTGGCGCTGACCGAGCCGGCCCGGCACAACGCCATCCACGGCCTGGTCAACTGGAGCCGCTGGACGCTGGTCGAGCAGAGCGCGTCGGCCCTGACCCTCGAGTACGAGCTGCCGGCCCAGATCGGCTACCCGTGGTGGCTGACCCTGCGGACGACCTGGTCGATCTCGGCCGACGGTCTGCGCTGCGACCAAGAGGTCGTGAACAACTCGTCGTCCAACGCCCCCTGGGGCTACTCGGTGCACCCGTACGTGCAGCTGCCGGGCGTGAGCGTCGACGACACGCTCCTGCACGTGCCGGGCCGCACGCGCGTCGTGGCCGACGGCCGGCTGCTGCCGATCGGGGCCAACCCGGTGCCCGGCACCGAGTACGACTTCAGCGAGCCCCGCAAGATCGGCGACCTGGTCCTCGACACCACCTTCGGCGACATCAGCCACGACGCCGACGGCATCACCGAGGTGACCATCGCCGACCCGCACTCCGACCGCAAGGTCGTGGTCTGGGCCGACGACAAGTTCAAGTACTGGCAGGTCTTCTCGGGCGACACGCTGCACGGCGAGCGGTTCCGCCGCTCGGTCGCCATCGAGCCGATGACCTGCCCGCCGGACGCCTTCCGCACCGGCCGCGACCTGATCGTGCTGGCGCCGGGCGAGCGCTGGACCACCTCGTGGGGGATCAAGGGCTGATGGAATTCGACGAGGTGGTCCGCCGGCGGCGGATGATCCGCAGCTACGACCCCGACCGCCCGGTCCCGGCCGAGCTGCTCGACAAGGTCGTCCGGCACGGCCTGCGGGCCCCCAGCGCCGGCTTCTCGCAGGGCTGGGGCTTCCTCGTGCTGACCGAGCAGAAGGATCGCGACCTCTACTGGGAGTCGACGACCGAGGGCGACCTGGGCGACGCCAAGACCGACGAGGCGTGGAAGGGCGACTGGCTCACCCGCATGCGGACCGCCCCGGCGATCATCGTCTGCCTGTCCAACAAGTCGGCCTATCTGGAGCGGTACGCCCAGCCCGACAAGGGGTGGACCGATCGCAGCGAGTCGCACTGGCCGGTGCCGTACTGGGACATCGACACCGGCTTCGCCGCGCTGCTCATGCACCTGAGCGCGGTCAACGAGGAGCTGGGGTCGTGCTTCTTCGGCATCCCGGTGCCCACGGTCCAGAAGTTCAAGGACGCCTTCGGGGTGCCGGCCGAATACACGCCGATCGGCACCCTGACCGTTGGCTATCGGGCACCGGACAAGAGGTCTCCGTCACTCAAGCGCGGACACAAGCCGGTGGACGATGTGGTGCATCATGGCCGATGGACCGCGGGCTAGGCTGGTCGAGCATTCGCACAAGCTTCGGAGAGGGGGATCGGCCGTGATCTTCAAGGCGGTCCGGGACGGCGCTCCCTATCCCGACCATCACACCACCCTCAAGGCGTGGGCCGAGATCCCGCCGCGGCCGATCCGGCTGGCCGACCTGATCACCACGAAACGCGAGCTCGCGCTGGACAAGCTGCTGGCCGAGGATTCGACCTTCTACGGCGACCTCTTCCCGCACGTCGTCGAATACCAGGGCCACCTCTACCTCGAGGACGGTCTGCACCGCGCCTTGCGGGCGGCCCTGCAGCAGCGCAACCAGATCCACGCGCGAGTGCTGGTCGTCGACTGATGGTCGCGCCCCTCGATCTGCTGGATCTCGACACGCTGCTCGGCGACGAGGAGCGTGACATCCGGGCCGTCGTGCGCCGGGTGGCCGACGACAAGGTCCGCCCCCACGTGGCCGGCTGGTACGAGGCGGGCAGCGTTCCGGTGCGTGAGCTGGCCCGCGAGTTCGGCAAGCTGGGCTTGCTGGGCATGCACCTCACGGGCTACGGCTGCGCCGGTGCGTCCGCGGTCTCGTACGGCCTGGCCTGCATGGAGCTCGAGGCGGCCGACTCCGGCATCCGCTCCCTGGTCAGCGTGCAGGGCTCACTGGCCATGTACGCGATCTGGAAATACGGGTCGGAGGAGCAGAAGCAGCGCTGGCTGCCCGGCATGGCGGCGGGCGAGCTGATCGGCTGCTTCGGCCTGACCGAGCCCGACCACGGCTCCGACCCGGCCAACATGAGCACCTGGGCCCGCCGCGACGGCGACGACTGGGTGCTCGACGGCGGCAAGATGTGGATCACGAACGCGCCGGTGGCCGACGTCGCCGTGATCTGGGCCCGGGGCGAAGAGGGCGTGTTCGGCTTCGCGGTGCCGACCGACACCCCCGGCTTCGCCGCGCGCGAGATCAAGAACAAGATGTCGCTGCGCGCGTCCAGCACGGGTGAGATCACTCTGGACGGCGTACGCCTGCCCGAGAGCGCGCGGCTGCCCGAGGCGCGCGGCCTCAAGGCGCCGCTGTCGTGCCTGACCGAGGCCCGCTTCGGCATCATCTGGGGCTCGATGGGCGCGGCGCGCGACTGCCTGCGGGTGGCGCTCGACTACGCGACCACGCGCGAGCAGTTCGGCCGGCCCATCGGCGGCTTCCAGCTCACCCAGGCCAAGCTGGCCGACATGTCGCTCGAGCTGCAGAAGGGCTTTCTGCTCGCGCTGCATCTGGGCCGGCTGCGCGACTCGGCCGGGGCGCTGCGGCCGGAACAGGTGAGCGTGGGCAAGCTCAACAACGTGCGTGAGGCGATCGCCATCGCCCGGACGTGCCGCACCATCCTCGGCGGGAACGGGATCAGTGGGGAATATCCCGTCATGCGCCATGCGAACAATTTGGAGAGCGTCCTCACGTACGAGGGAACTTCTGAGATCCATCAGCTGGTGATCGGCCAGAAATTGACCGGATTGAACGCTTTCGCCTGAGGGTTCGCTGCAAATGTCGCACCCCCCTCGTACCGTGAAAGCATGGCCAAGTCACCGGAAGATGTCACCACCGATGTCTCCGCGCACGGGGGTGTCAGCGAGCCCACGAGCGAATATCCGGCCGTGCCGCCTTCAGCCGAGCCACCTTCGGCCGAGCCGGCTCAGCCCCCCTCGAAGATCAGCGGCTTCGCCCGCCTGCTGATCTTCACGTTCTTCGTCTTCGCGCTCATGGTCGCGGCCTGCCTGGGCCTGCGCGCGGTCAACATCCTGCCGGGCTTCGACAACCCGTTCTCCGACAAGACGACCGACCGCAGCCAGCCCGTGCTGCTGCAGTCGATGCGCGACCTCAGCCGCTACGTCGCGGCCGACGGAACGTTCCAGGTCATCGTCGACCTGCAGGAGAACAAAGAAAACATCCCCGACTTCCTGGTCAACCGCCGCACGCTGTTCGTCGGCTCCGGCACCGTCGAGGAGTATGTCGAGTTCGGCTCGCTCTCCGAGAAGGCGCTGCAGGTCGACGAGGACAAGAACACGGTGACCATCACCCTGCCGCCGCCGCAGCAGGGCACGGCCAATCTAGACCTGCAGAAGAGCTACGTCGTGGCCGAGGAGCGAGGCCTGCTCAACCGCTTCGGCGACGCCTTCCGCAGTGACCCCGGCAAGCAGCAGCAGGTGTACGCGCTGGCTCAGCAGCGCATCACCGAGGCGGCCCGGGCCAGCGGCCTCGACGAGCGGGCCCGGAAGAACACCGAGAGCATGCTGGAAAGCCTGTTCACGCGCCTGGGCTACCAGACCGTGACGGTGACCTTCGGCAGTCCGTGACGAGGCGGACCGGGCGCCGCTGATCCGGGGGCGGGGGCGGCGGCGCCCGGTGGTCTGGGGGTTACTCGTTGGGCAGCAGGGCCCAGAGGATGAAGTAGATCAGCACCTGCGGGCCGGGCAGCAGGATCGAGACCACGAAGATCAGCCGCATGACGCCCGGCGACACGCCGAAGCGGCGGGCCAGACCGGCGCAGACACCGGCGACCCAGCGGTCGTCCCGGGGGCGAGCGAGACGGCGAGTCACAGTCACTTCACTCCTTATCCAAGGTTCCGGCTGTTCCGCCGGTTCCTGTTCAACGGTATGGGCGCGGTGACCGTCCGCCCTCGGTCCCCAGGTGGAGAAGGGCGACCCGGCTCCCGTAAGGGTGACCCGTACCCTCGCGCTATCCGCTGTTAACCTGGGTGCCGATTTCCGGCTTCTCGGGCGCTCCCGCGTGCCGCAGGTCGAGCGACGGCGTCCCGGATCTTTCCTCGAAGTGCACGCCGCAGCCCCGTCTCTTCGCTGCCCACCCTTGGAGGCGCACGGTGACTTCCCGGTGACGCTAGCCGTCCTGACCAGTGCCGGTCCCGGTCTCGATCCCGCCGAGTCGGCCCAGCTGGCCGACGAGCTCACCGCCGCTCTGCGCGCGGCCGGCGCGAGCGCGGTCGAAACCGGGCAGTCGGCTCTGCCCGAGGTGGTGAAGCGGGCGCAGCAGTCGCACGAGGGCGTGTTGATCTGCGCGGGCAATCTGGTCGCGCATCCCGCTCTGCTATGGATGCTGGCCACCGAGCCGGCCGGCCGCACCACCGCCCTGGTGGTGCCCGACCCGACCGGCGACCTGCGCGACGACCGCGGCAAGATCCTCCCGGCCACCGACGGGCCGGGGACGGTGCGCTACGGCGGGGCGATCTGGGTCGCCCCGGCCGACCTGACCGTGCTGGCCAAGGTGGCCGACCGCCCCGACCTGCTGCCCGCGTTGCTCGAGGCCGGCCTGGTGCCGGTGGCCACGCCGCTGCGCCTGCTGCGGGCCGAGCTGGTGCACGACCACGCCGAGCTGAGCCGGACGCGGGCCGAGGTCGCCGCCGTCGACGAGGACAAGGCCCGCCTGCGGATGGCGGTCAAAGAGAAGGACGACTTCTTCACGACGTACGCGGTCAGCACCTGGTCCCCGTACGTCACCAAGGCCGCCGCCCGCCTGCGCCTGACCCCCAGCGGGGTCACGTTCATCTCGGTCCTGTTCGCCGTGGCCGCCGCACTCGCCTTCTGGCAGGCCTCGCGGCCGGCCCTGATCGCCGGTGGCATCCTGCTCTACCTGGGCTTCGTGCTCGACTGCGTCGACGGTCAACTGGCCCGTTACACGCGGCGGTTCGGGGCGTTCGGCGGCTGGCTCGACACGATGGCCGACCGGGCCAAGGAGTACGCGGCGTACGCCGGGCTGGCCGCGGGCGCCGAGCGGGTCGGCATCCCGTACGCGTGGCCGCTGGCCATCACGGCGATCGTGCTGCAGACCGTGCGGCACATGACCGACGCCTGGTACGGCGCGCTGCACGACGAGGCCGCGGCCCACCCGCGCCCGCAGGCGGCCGGCGGCGTCGGGGCCCGGCTGAGCGCGGCCTCGACCCGGGTGCAGGGCGACACCGGCTCGGTCGCGTACTGGCTCAAGCGGATCGTCGTCTTCCCGATCGGCGAGCGCTGGGCGCTGCTGTCGGTGCTGGCCATCTTCACGAACGGGCGGATCGCGCTGGCCGGCATGGTCGTCTGCGGGCTCTTCGCCTTCGCGTACACGCTGGGCCTGCGCTCTCTGCGAGCGTTGAGCATGCGGATCGGCGTGCTCGACAAAGTGGACACGGCCCGGTTCCGCGACGACGGTTTTCTGGTCCGGAAGATCGTCGGACGGGCCAAAGTGCCGGTCCCCCTGGCCTTTGCTGCGCTCGCCGCTATAGCGGCCCTGGCCCTGGTCGTGGCTCTGCTCGCCGGCTGGCTCGAGCCGCCCGCCAAGGTCGCCCTGGTTGTGGTGGCCCTGCTGGTGCTCGGGGCCGGTCTGCCCGCCCGGGCCCGGCACGGCGGCCCGCTCGACTGGCTGATCCCGGCCGCCCTGCGTGCCGCCGAATACCTCTTCGTGGTGGCCGTCGGGGTCTCCGGCTCGGTGCCGACGCCCGTCGTCTACCTGCTCGTCTTCATGCTGACGCTGCACCACTACGACCTGGTCGCCCGGATGGAGAAGGGCACCCCGGCCGGCCGGGCCACGGGTGACCCGTTCGGCTGGGACGGCCGGGTCGTGCTACTGACCGCCGCCGCCCTGGCCGGGATCCCGACCGCGGGCATGGTGGTGGTGGCCGTGCTGGTCGGCGGCATGTTCCTCGTCAACACGATCGCCGACTGGCGGACAGGTGGCTCCCGCCCGTGACCTTCCTGAGCATCGTCCTGCCCGTCTACAAGGTGCAGGGCTATCTGCGGCAGTGCCTCGACTCGGTGCTGAGCCAGTCGTTCACCGACTTCGAGGTGGTCGCGGTCGACGACCGGTCGCCCGACTACAGCGGCGCCATCCTGGCCGAGTACGCCGCGCGCGACCCCCGCGTACGCGTGGTGACCGCCCCCGAGAACGTGGGCCTGGGCCGCGCCCGCAACCTGGGCCTCGAACACGCCACCGGCGAGTACGTCTGGTTCGTCGACTCCGACGACTGGCTCTCCGAGGGCACGCTGAACGCGGCCGCCGAGCGCCTGCGGGAGACCGACGCCGACCTGCTGATCGTCGGCTGGGACAGGGTGCACTGGGACGGCCGGGTGCAGGCCGGCACGGCTCGCAAGTCGCTGGCCGCGGCGCCCGACGTCTTCTCGGTCGAGCAGTGGCCCCAGGTGCTCAACATCCTGCACGTCGCCTGGAACAAGGTGGTGCGGCGCGAGTTCCTGCTGCGCCTCGGCTTCGTGTTCGAGGCCGGCTGGTACGAGGACGTGTCGTTCTCGTTCCCGGTGATGCTGGCCGCCCCGCGGATCAGCACCCTGCCCCGCACGTGCGTGCACTACCGGCAGCGGCGCACCGGCGCGATCACCCGGACCGTCGGCGACCGGCACTTCGAGGTCTTCGACCACTGGGAGCACGCGCAGGCCCTGGCCACCAAGTACGCCTCGCCCACCGACGAGGTGCGCGGCCTGCTCTTCCGGCGGATGATCTGGCACTTCCTGCGGGTGCTGCGGCACGACGCCCGGGTGCCGCGCGAGTCGCGGGCCCGGTTCTTCGGGCGAATGTCCGAAATGTACAAGACGTACCTGCCGCCGGCCGGCTACCCGGTTCCCGCGCGGGCCGAGGGCGTGCGCTACCGCATGGTGGCCCGCGGCTCCTACCGGTCGATGCGGCTGTTCGACTTCACTATCGCTCAGGCGCGGCGGGGCAAGCGGGTGCTGCGGCGGACCGCCGGATGGGTCAAGCGGCGCGCCCGGCAGGCCGCGGGGCAGGTCTACTACCGGGTGCAGCGGCGGCTGCCGGTCGACCAGTCGCTTGCGCTGTATGGCGCGTACTGGTTCCGCGGGGTCACCTGCAACCCGGCTGCGATCGCCGCCAAGGCGGCCGAGCTGGCGCCGCACCTGCGGCCGGTGTGGGTGGTCGCCGAGCCGTACGCGAAATCCATGCCGCCCGGCGTCGAGCACGTGGTCGCCGGCACCCTGCCCTACTACCGCGCGATCGCCCGGGCCCGCTACCTGGTCAACAACGTCAACTGGCCCAACCGCCTGGTCAAGCGCCGCGGCACCACGCACGTGATGACCCACCACGGCACCCCGCTGAAGAAGATGGGCGCCGATCAGGCCGACCACCCGGCCGGTGTGAAGGATCCGGACTTCCAGGCCCAGATGCGCCGGGCCGACCGGTGGGACTTCAGCGTCACGGCCAACCCGTTCACCACGGTGGCGTGGGAGTCGGCCTATCCGAGCGCCCACGAGACGCTCGAGGTGGGTTATCCGCGCAACGACCGGCTGGCCGCCGCGACGGCCGCCGACAGCGCCGCCGCCCGGGAAAGACTCGGCATCCCGGCCGACCGGCGGGTGGTGCTCTACATGCCCACGCACCGCGAGTGGCTGCCGCCCGGGCGCCGGGTTCTCGACACCGAGCGGTTCGCCGAAGAGCTCGGGCCGGACACGACCCTGCTGGTCCGCGAGCACTACTTCACCACGCCGGCCGAGCCCGCGTCGGGCGCCGCGGTCGACGTCTCGGACCATCCGGTGGTTGAGGATCTCTACCTCGCGGCCGACGTTCTGCTGACCGACTACTCGTCGGCGATGTTCGATTTCGCCGTGCTCGACCGGCCGGTAGTTATTTTCGCGCCGGACTGGCCGGTCTACCGGGACGTCCGGGGCGTCTACTTCGATCTGCTCGCCGAGCCGCCGGGGGCGGTCACCACCGGGTATCCGGCCCTGATCGGCCTGTTCCACAGTGGGGCATATGCCGACGAATCGGCCGCCTCGGTGCGGTCGAAGTTCCGCAAGCGCTTCTGTTCGCTCGACGACGGGCATGCCGCCGAGCGTGTCGTCCGCCGGGTTTTCCTCGACAAAAAGCAGTAACTACGCCGTTACCCAGTGCAAATGGCACCTTTACCCGATGGTGTGACATCGATACTCCTCGTCAAATTAGGCCGATCGCCGGCCGTCGTGGGACCGGGATCACATTGATGTTGCCCGGCAGGGGAGGTAGGCGGTGTCGACCGTCTCGCTCAAGGACGTCACCAAGGTGTGGCCTGACGGCACGGTGGCCGTCAACCACGTCAGCCTGGACGTCGACGACGGTGAGTTCCTGGTTCTCCTCGGGCCGTCGGGCTGCGGAAAATCCACGATCCTCCGGATGATCGCCGGGCTCGAGGACCCGACCGAGGGCGACATCCTGCTCAACGGCGATCCGGTGCTCGAGCTGGCGCCGCGCGACCGCAGCATCGCCATGGTCTTCCAGGATTTCGCCCTCTACCCGCACATGACGGTGGGCGACAACATCGGCTTCCCGCTCAAGCTGTCCGGCGTCGAGCCCACGCCCCGGGTCGAGCGGGTCGGTGACGTGGCGTCCGCCCTGGGCATCGGGGACGTGCTGCGCCGCAAGCCGAGCCAGCTCTCCGGAGGCCAGCGGCAGCGGGTCGCGATGGGCCGCGCCATCGTGCGCCGGCCCGGCCTGTTCCTGATGGACGAGCCGCTGTCCAATCTGGACAGCGGCCTGCGGGCCGAGCTGCGGGCCGAGATCACCGGGCTGACCCGCGAGCTCGGCGTCACCACCATGTACGTCACCCACGACCAGGCCGAGGCGCTGACCATGGCCGACCGGGTGGCGATCATGCGCAAGGGCGTCCTGCAGGACATCGGCACGCCGACCGAGGTGTACGGGCGACCGGCCACCCTCTATGTGGCGGCCTTCCTCGGCGCCCCGCGGATGAACCTGCTCGAGGCGGCGGTCTACGTGCACCTCGAGCGCTACATCGAGCTCAACTTCGGCGAGCAGGCGCTCTACCTGCCCTGGAACGACATCCGGGCCCGGGCGGTGTCGCACTACCACGGCGAGCGGATCGTGGTCGGGATGCGGGCCGAGGCGCTTACTCCCGTCGCCCCCGACGTGCCGGGCGACGTGCTGCGGGGCCGGATCCGCTACCTGGAGCACCACGGGCACGAGTCGCTGGCGTTCCTCGACATCGGCGCCACCGCGATCGTGCTGGACGACCCCGGCGCGCGGGCCCGCGACGACGAGGTGCCGGCCGACAGCCCGCTCAAGCGGATCGGCGGGGCCCTGCAGCGGCTGGCCGGGCGCTCGAACGGCTCCTCCGACGGCGCTGCTCGCGAGTCAGGGCCCGAGAGCGTGCTCAACGACCCGGGCCGGCATCACCGCCGTCCGGCCGAATTGGGCGTACGGCTGGCGCCCTACCCGCCGGTGTCGGCCGGCCATCCGCTGTCGGTGGCCGTCCGCATGGACGCGCTTCACTTCTTCGACGAGCGCGGCGACCGCATCGACGTCGGCTGGCGCTGAAACTTCGACACTTCCCCTTCGTTGCACCCATGGCGTACCGTTCCGCCCACACGTCGGTGCGATGGCGTATCGACGATACGGACCCGACCTAGGGGGTAGGCACGTGGCGAACGCGTCCGGACTCTTGGTTATCGAGCGCATCCTGCGCGACAAACAGGGCATCTGGCAGCAGATCGTGGAGGACCGCGAGCTACCGCGGCTCGCCGGCCAGATGCTGGTCAGCTCGGTGGTGGCCCTCGCCGTCTACGGCGCGGTGCTCGGCTCTTTTCACAGCGTGCTGATGGCCCTGACCTCGGCGGTGAAGCTGCCGCTGCTGTTCATGGTCACGCTCGCCATCTGCCTGCCCACGCTCTACCTGTTCAACCTGGTCTTCGGGGCCCGGCTGTCGATCCGGCAGTCGCTCTCGCTGGTCATGGTGGCGCTGACCGTGACCGCCATGCTGGCCCTGGCGTTCGCCCCGATCAGCCTGTTCTTCCTGATCACGGCGCCCGACTACGCCTTCTTCAAGCTGCTCAACGTGGCCATCCTGGGCCTGTCAGCGCTGGTCGGGCTGCGCTTCCTGACCGGCGGCATGAAGGTGCTCAACGAGCACGGGCTGCTCGCCCCGAAGGTCGCCGAGCCCGCCGTTGCTGCCCCCGCTCCGGCCCCGGCCCCGGAGCCGGTCAAGGAGCTGGTGGCGGCCGAAGCCACGACGAACGGCGCGGCGCCGGCCGCGGGTCCGGCTCCGGTCCCGATGCCGGTTCAGCCGCCGACCGTGCAGATCCCGCCGCCCGGCTTCGCGCAGCAGCACCCGCGACAGCGTCCGCTTCAGCCGGCCGGGGCCTCGACTCCGCCCAGCATGAGCCTGCTCTACATCTGGATCCTGCTCTTCGGCTTCGTCGGCACTCAGCTGGCGTGGACGCTGCGGCCGTTCTTCGGCAGCCCGGACAAGGGCTTCAGCCTGTATCGGGACATCGACGGCAACTTCTACGCCGAGATCTTCCGGACGATCGCCGACCTGTTCTGATTTCCTTCGGGGGCTGATCATGGACGCGTGGTGCCACCACGGTGGCACACCGCGTAGGCTGCACCACGGTGGAGGACACAGTGAAGCAGGGTGTGCGGCCGGCTCCGGTGACGGAGGCGGTCCTCGCCGAGCCGTCGCCCAGGGCCGGTCGGCTGGCCGACCGGCGCTTCGGCCGCGACGACATCACCCTGGTGCGCCACGAGGTCTCGGCCCGGCTGCGCGAGGCCGGGCTCGACGGCGACCGGCTGCACGGCTTCATCCTGGCCGTCAACGAGGTCGTCACCAACGTCGTGCTGCACGCCGGCGGCAACGGCCGGCTGGCGCTCTGGGTGGCCGGCGGCTCGGCGTGGTGCTCGGTCACCGACTCCGGCCCCGGCATCCCGGCGCGGTTCCTGGCCACTCCCGAGATCCCCGAGGTTCCCGAGGCGTTCGAGGTGGGCGGCCGGGGCATCTGGCTCGCCTATCAGCTGTGCGACGAGGTGACCGTGGCGACCGGCCCGATCGGTACCACGATCGGGTTGCGGATCTTACTCGCCACGCCGGTCGACACGGGTCCGCAATAGCACTTTGAACAGGCCGTAAACCCGCCGTCAAAACGTGAAGCAGCCCTTCCGGACTCACGGGTGCCCGGGGGCGACTACATTGGGCGCGTGCTCGGACTACCTCCTCACGTGACCGCCTGCCTTTTCGATCTTGACGGCGTGCTCACCCAGACCGCCCTTGTGCACAATGCTGCCTGGAAGCTGACCTTCGACGAGTTCCTCGAGAAGTGGTCGGCGCAGCACGGGCAAGAGTTCGTGCCCTTCGACTCCGGCGCCGACTATCACAAATACGTCGATGGCCGGCAGCGCGCCGACGGTGTTCGCACCTTCCTGGCCTCTCGGCAGATCACCCTTCCCGAAGGCAGCCCGGACGACGGTCCCGACCTGCAGACCGTCAACGGCGTCGGCAACCGCAAGAACCTCCTCGTCCTGCAGAAGATCAAGGAGGGCGCCGTCCAGGTCTACGACGGATCGGTCGCCTATCTGACAGCCGCGCGGGACGCCGGCCTGCGCCGGGCCGTGGTCTCCGCGAGCGCCAACTGCAAGGACGTGCTCGAGGCGGCCGGTATCGCGGACCTCATAGAGGTACGCGTGGACGGGGTGACCGCCCGTGAGCGAAACTTGCCTGGCAAGCCTGCCCCCGACACGTTCCTGTACGCCGCCGAGCAGCTCGGACTCCCGCCCGAGAACTGCGCTGTGTACGAGGACGCGCTGGCCGGGGTCGCGGCGGGTCACGCCGGCAAGTTCGGGATCACCATCGGGGTTGACCGCGTGGGTCAGACTCAGGCCCTTCTGGACAACGGCGCCGACATTGTGGTCACCGACCTGTCCGAAATCCTGACGCGCTGAACGCGTATCAGCGTTTATATCTTCAAGACTTTCACCTTTCTCATTTGCGAGAGGCACCACCGTGATCCGTGAACGGGCCTATCCCGTCGACCCCTGGCACATCCGGGAGACGCGACTCGACCTGGACCTGCTGGCCCAGTCCGAGTCGGTGTTCGCGCTGGCCAACGGTCACATCGGGATACGCGGAAACCTGGACGAGGGCGAGCCGCACGGTCTGCCCGGCACCTACCTGAACTCGTTCTACGAGCTCCGGCCGCTGCCGTACGCCGAGGCCGGTTACGGCTTCCCCGAGTCGGGCCAGACGATGGTCAACGTGACCAACGCCAAGCTCATGCGGCTGCTGGTCGACGACGAGCCGTTCGACGTGCGCTACGGCGAGCTGCGGTCGCACGAGCGGGTGCTCGACCTGCGGGCCGGCACGCTCGAGCGCACCGTCGAGTGGGTGTCCCCGTCGGGCCAGGCGATCCGTGTGCGCACCGTGCGCATGGTCTCGTTCACCCAGCGGGCCGTCGTCGCTTTCCTGTACGAGGTCGAGCCGCTCGACGGGCCGTCGCGGCTCATCCTGCAGTCCGAGCTGGTCGCCAACGAGCAGCTCCCGCCGATGAGCAAAGACCCGCGCGTCGCCGCCGTCCTCGACCACCCGCTGCAGGCCGAGGAGCTGCTTGAGCAGCGCACCGGCGGCCTGCTGGTGCACCGCACCAAGGCGAGCGACCTGCGCATGGCGGCGGCCATGGAACACCTTGTCGAGACGCCCGGCAAGCACGCGGTGACCACCGAGGGCCACCCGGACTGGCTGCGCACGACCGTCGCCTGCAAGCTCGAGCCCGGTCAGAAGCTGCGGGTGGTCAAGCTGGCCGCGTACGGCTGGTCCAGCCACCGCTCCCTGCCCGCCGTGCGCGACCAGGTCGGCGCGGCGCTGGCCAGCGCCCGGCTGGACGGCTGGGAGGGCCTGGTCGAGGCGCAGCGCGACTACCTGGACGCCTTTTGGGACCACTCCGACGTCAAGGTCGAGGGCGACCCCGAGGTGCAGCAGGCGGTCCGCTTCGGGCTGTTCCACACGCTGCAGGCGGGCGCCCGGGCCGAGCAGCGACCGATCGGCTCCAAGGGCCTGTCCGGCCCCGGCTACGACGGCCACACGTTCTGGGACGCCGAGACCTTCGTGCTGCCCGCCCTGACGTACACCCAGCCGTCCGCGGCGGCCGACGTGCTGCGCTGGCGGCACTCGACGCTCGACCTGGCCCGGGAGCGGGCGCAGACGCTCGGCCTGCAGGGCGCCGCCTTCCCGTGGCGCACCATCCGCGGGCAGGAGTGCTCGGCGTACTGGCCGGCCGGCACGGCGGGCTTCCACATCGGGGCCGACATCGCCGACGCCGTCCGCCGCTACGTGCAGGCCACCGGCGACTACGACTTCGAGCGTGAGGTCGGCCTGGAGCTGCTGGTCGAGACCGCACGGCTGTGGCGCTCGCTGGGGCACCACGACCGGCACGGGCGCTTCCACATCGACGGCGTCACCGGCCCGGACGAGTACACGGCCGTGGTCGACGACAACATCTACACCAACCTGCTGGCCCAGCAGAACCTGATGACCGCGGCCGACGCGGCCAAGCGCCACCCCGACCTCGCCCGCAAGCTGGGCGTGGACGACGAGGAGACGGCGAGCTGGCGGGACGCGGCGGCCTCGGTGCACATCCCGTTCGACAAAGAGCTGGGCGTGCACCAGCAGTCCGAGGGCTTCACCCGGCTGCAGGAGTGGGACTTCGAGAACACTCCGCCCGAGGCCTACCCGCTGCTGCTGAACTACCCGTACTTCGACCTGTACCGCAAGCAGGTGGTCAAGCAGGCCGACCTGGTCATGGCGATGTACATCAGGGGTGACGCGTTCACGCCGGAGGAGAAGGCGCGCAACTTCGCCTACTACGACGCCCGTACGGTCCGGGACTCCTCGCTCTCGGCCTGTGTGCAGGCGGTGCTGGCGGCCGAGGTGGGCCACCTCGAGCTGGCCCACGACTATCTGGGCGAGGCCGCCCTGATGGACCTGCACGACCTGCACCAGAACTCGCGGGACGGCCTGCACATCGCGTCGCTGGCCGGAACCTGGATCTCGCTGGTGGCCGGCCTGGGCGGCATGCGCGACTTCAACGGTCAGCTGTCGTTCTCGCCGCGCCTGCCCAGCCGCATCAACAACCTGGAGTTCTCGCTGCTCTGGCGCGGGCTGCGGCTGCGGGTGAACGTGACCGCCGAGGACGTCACCTACTCGCTGCGCAACGGCGGCGGCTCGGCCCGCCTGGTGGTGCAGCATCACGGCAAGGACGTCGAGGTCACCCAGGTGAAGCCGGTGACCGTGCCGATCCCGCCGGCCCACCCGGTCGGCCCGGCGCCGACCCAGCCGGCCGGCCGGGCCCCGGTGCGACGCGCGACGTCGTAAGCGGGCGGACAACGAGAAAGGGCCCCGGAGAAATCCGGGGCCCTTTTCGTCGTACAGGGAAATTCTTTAAAGCATCGACACGTGCACATGGTCGGTGTGCGCACTCGGACCGTGGTAAGTGCTCCAGCCCCGGGTCGGGAACCAGATCTGCTTGTACCAGATCACGTAGTAGATGCCGAGGCGGTCGGCATTACGCACGAGGAATGCCATGAGGTTGTTGCCGTAGGTCTTCATGTCGGCGTTGTGCGCGACCGCGAAGCCCCGATCTTGCAACGACCAGTCGCAGGCCCGGCCCTTCGGATGCTCGAACGGCCCGCCGTCGCGATGGCAGCCGACGAATCTGTCGAAGCCGGCCTTCTTGACCTCTTTGTACATGTGCAGCGTGCGCGCGGTGATGCAGCCGCCGGTCGTCGGGTCGTCGACGTTGCAGGGCAGGCTGGCGAAGCCACCGTTCGAGTCACGCGGCGCGGGCGCGGCCACCGGCGACTTGGCCAGCACGACGCCCTGGGTCAGGCTCTCGCCACCGACCAGCGCGAGCGCCTTGTTGGCGGCGTCCTTCTGCTTGCGCATCGCGACCAGGTTGGTCTGCTGCTTGCGGACCTCGGCGTCGAGCGCGGCCTTCTTCGAGTTGACCTCGTCGATGACCTTGTTCAGCTCGGCCAGCTTGCGGTCCTGCAGGGTGTTGATCTCTTCGAGCGAGACCGCCTTGCGCAGGAAGTCGCTCGAGCCCTGGCTGCCGAGCAGGAAGCCGGCCGTGCCGAGGTGGCCGGTGCGGTACTGCTGGCCGGCGATCGCGTTGACCTCGGGCAGCAGCGCGAGGCGCCGGCCCTCGGCCAGTCTGATGTCGTTGGCCAGCTTCTTCTGGGCCGTCGTCGACTTCGCCACCGCGGCCTTGGCCGCGACGAAGCGGCGGTTGGAGGACTCGATGACGTCGTCCAGAGTCGCGTTCTTGCCGACCGAACCGCCTGACTCGTCGGGGGTGGCGGAGGCGCCGTCACCGGGCTCGGCCATCGCCGGGGAGGCGGGTGCGGCCAAGAAGGACAGGGCCACGATCGGCGCCAGGGCAAGCATCAGCCACCGGCGGGGTCGTACGGTCAATGCAGTTCCTTCCGGTAAACCGCCGACCGGGTTAGCTGACGGGTTCGGGACGGAAGCGATCCCTACCGCTTGACGCGGATGCACCCCACTGACCTGGTTCCCCGGCTCGCCTCGCGGCGATTGGGCGGTGGCCTGCCGGCACCTCGGGGGCGGCGCCTAGGTGGCAGAACCGGCGGCCAGTTTACCCGAGAGTTCGCGTAGCTTCAGCGCCGCGGAAAGGCAATTTCGTATTCGTTCCGACACATTCTGTGACGGCCGTGACAGCTAGTTGTGAACGAATTGCGGTGCGTGCGATAACTGTCGATTGTTCGATGAGTTCGGTATGGTCGGTGGCGGTCTCCACCCCCAGGAGGCCGCCGCCTAATCGCCTTCGGCGAGCCGGGGAACCACGATTTTGAAAGCTGGCTCAGCTTTCCGGGGTGCATCCGCGTCAGCGGTAGGGATCACTTCCGTCCCGAACCCGTCAGCTAACTCGGTCGGCGGCCGACGGAAGGAACAGGTGTGCGGCACAACACTGTCCGGCGAAGATTGGCGTCCATAACGGCGCTGCTCGTCGCGATCTCCGGCCTCATGGTCGCGGTGGCCGGTCCGGCCGCGGCGGCGCCCGGCGACAACGGCGACGACGGCGAAGGCGCCCCCAAGTCGCTCATCCAGCAACTCGAGGCGGCCTCCAAGGGCTTCGTCGAGGCCAAAGAGGCGCTGGAACTCTCCCGCAAGCGGCAGACACAGCTGGCCGCGCGGGTCAAACAACTCGATGCCGAACTCGGGCCGCGGCAGGCCGCGATCGACGAGATCGTCCAGCAGTCGTACCGGACGGGCCGGCTCGGCCCGATGACGGCGCTGCTCACGGCCAGCTCGTCCGGCAGCTTCCTCGACCGGGCCGAGACCCTGGAAACCGTGGCGGTCAAAGAGAACGCCGCCGTGGCCGACCTCAAGGCCAACCGGGACGCGCAGCAGCGGGCCAAGCTGGCCATCGACGCCGAGGTGCGCAACCAGGTCAAACAGGTCAACCTGATGGCCAAGCGCAAGGTGCAGGCCGAGGCCGCGCTGAAGGCGGCCAACACGGGTGGGGATGCCGACGAGCCGTCCGACAAGCAGGCCGGATCGAGCGACAAGGCCACCGCGGCCCCGCGGAACAAGGACGGCTCGCTGCCCAACGAGGGCTGCACCGAGAACGACCCGACCACCAACGGCTGCATCACACCGCGCATGCTGCACGCGCTCAAGCAGGCCCAGGCCGACGGGTTCACCCGCTACGTGGCATGTTTCCGCCACCAGAACAGCGGTGAGCACCCGAAGGGGCAGGCGTGCGACTTCGCGGCCGAGAAGAAGGGGTTCGGCGGGGTCGCGTCGGGCGGTGACAAGGCGTACGGCACGGATCTGGCCAACTACTTCATCAACAACTCGAGCCGGCTGGGCGTGCTCTACGTCATCTGGTTCAAACGCATCTGGCTACCGAGTAGTGGCTGGAAGGCGTACTCCCGAGGCAACGGAGACCCTTCCAGCGACCACACGAACCACGTCCATCTCTCTGTGCGCTAATTAAGTCGCGAGCGCCGCCGGTGAGATGGGGCTCGGTTTTTCGACGGCCGCGGGGTTTGCGGACGGCGGAAAATCGCGCCCCATCTCACCGGTTACAAGGCGATCGCCCGCGGAGCGAAGCGGAGCCATCAGGCTCAGCGTGCGAGGCTTACGTCTATTTGTTGACGTAGGTCTCGTATTCCTTCAGGACGTCGTCGGTTGGGCCGTCGGCTCGGATCACGCCCGACTCGAGCCAGATGCTGCGCTCGCACGTGTCCCGGATCGACTGCTCGCTGTGGCTCACCAGGAACACCGTGCCGGCCTCTTTGCGCAGGTCGCGCACCCGCTGCTCGCTGCGCTTACGGAACTTGGCGTCGCCGGTGGCCAGCGCCTCGTCGATCAGCAGCACGTCGTGCTTCTTGGCGGCGGCGATCGAGAACCGCAGCCGGGCCGACATGCCCGACGAGTACGTCTTCATCGGCAGCGAGCTGAAGTCGCCCCGGTCGTTGATGCCGGAGAACTCGATGATGCCGGGCGCCTGCTCCTTGACCTGGGCCGGCGTCATGCCCATGGCGAGGCAGCCGAGTTCGACGTTCCGCTCGCCCGACAGGTCGTTCATCAGGGCCGCGTTCACCCCCAGGAGGGACGGCTGGCCGGCCGCGTAGATGCCGCCGCCGCGCTCCACCGGCAGCAGCCCGGCGATCGCCCGCAGCAGCGTCGACTTGCCGGAGCCGTTGGTGCCGATCAGGCCGATCGCCTCACCCCGGTAGGCGATGAAGCTGACCCCCTTGACCGCGTGCACTTCGCGTACGGCTGCGCTCTTCTTGCCCGTCACGATCCGCTTGAGGCTGGCCAGCGGCGTGTTGGCGCCGGGCGCGACCGAGCCGTAGATGCGGTAGACGATGTGCGCGTTGTCCGCGATGACGGTTGGTTCCCGCTGGTCAGCCACGGCCGTGTCCCTTCTCTGCGCGCTTCGCGATGCCCCGCTGGTCAGCCACGGCCGTAACCCTTTTCTCCGCGCCAGAAGTAGACGTAGCCGCCGAAGCCGACGAGCGCGGTCCAGATGGCCGCCTGCAGCCACAGCAGCGGGGCCGAGGTGGCCAGCTCGACGTTCTCCATCAGCGCGTGCCGGACCAGCTCGATGTAGATCAGCATCGGGTTGGACTCGACCAGCGCGAGCTGCCAGCCGTGGATCCGCTCGGCGAAGAACGTGACCGGGTAGAGCACGGCCGACCCGTACATCCAGATGCGCAGGATGTAGGGAATGAGCTGGCGGATGTCGGTGATCTTGGAGATCAGCCGGGCCACGAACAGGGCCAGGCCGGTGTTGAAGATCGTCTGGAGCAGCAGGGCCGGGAGCAGCAGCAGCCACTGCAGCGTGATCGGCTCGCCGGTCAGCAGCACGATCGCGATCAGCACGATCATCGAGGCGATCATGTTGCGCACCTCGACCAGGCTGACCGCGATGGGCAGGCTGGCCCGGGGGAAGTGCAGGGCCCGGATCATCGCGATGTTCGACGTGATCGACTGGGAGCCCGCCTGCACCACCGACTGGGTGAACCCGAAGATGAAGACGCCGGCGCACAGGTACGCGATGAAGTTGTCGACGTCCTGCTTGGTGTTGATCAGAACACCGAAGATCAGGTAGTACACCCCGGCGTTGATCAGCGGGGTCAGGAGCTGCCAGACGACACCGAGCTTGGTGCTGCCCAGCGACGCGTTCACCTTCGCGTTGGCGAAAGCGGCGATGAAGTGCCGGTACGACCACAGGTGCCGGGTGTATTCCGGCAGGCTGGGCAGGCGCCCGGCCTTCGTCAGGCCATGACTCCGAGCCAGCTCTTTGAGCGATGGCCCGGTGTCGGAATCGGCAACCGCCGTCTGAGCCATGGGGTGGTGCTCCGATCTCGTCGGCCCGTGCGGGGTGCTGGGCCCTGGTTCCTTAGGCGAGAACACTTAAGCAGCATGTCAAGTCGCTGCCGATGGAACGGCTTCGTATCGACGTCCGGAGAGGTTATCGGACCAAACGGCGGAACGCAACCGTAACGTCCTGGCGTATAGTGACCGTGTGGCGACAGGAAAGCGTGCACCTGCTGGGGCGGCCGTGCTGCGGAGCGACATCACCGTGGCCATCCGCGACGCCGTGATGTACGAGCTGGCCGAGGTGGGTTACGGCCGGCTCTCGATCGAGGCTGTGGCCCGCCGGGCCGGCGTCGGGAAAACCGCGATCTACCGGCGCTGGAGCAACAAACTCGAGATGGTGCTCGAGATCGTGTCGGACGTGGCCGGCCGCAGCGTGCCGCTGCCCGACACCGGCAGCTTCGCCGGCGACCTCCAGCTCATCATGATGATCGTGAACCGGGCCCTGCAACACCGGATCGCGTCCCAGATCATTCCCGACCTGATGGCCGAGGCGGCCCGCAACCCGCAGATCGCCGAAACCCTCCAGAAGGCGCTGCGCACCCACCAGCAGGCCGTCGGCGAAAGTCTGGTCGGTCAGGCCGTGGCCCGGGGCGAACTGCCTCAGGGAACCGACCCGGACCTGGCCGTCGACCTGATCCTGGGCCCGCTCTACTGGCGGCTGGCCGTGTCGCGCAGCAAGCCCGACGAGGCGTACCTGGAAAAGCTGATGGCGGCGGTCACGGCCGCGCTCCGGAGCACGGCGGGCTGAACGCAACCGGCTTGCACCGGCGGTTCGCCGCGAGGCGGGCCCGCGGCTGCCGAAGGGGAGGGCTCCCCGCCCTCTGACCCCGGAGCCTTCATGCAGCAGCACGTGGACACCGCCGTTCTGGACGCTTCCGCCCTTTTCGCGACCGCCCTGGCCGAGGTCGCGGTCTCGGCGCCGGTCGGTCAATGGCTCAGCGCGGATGGCACGGTTCGTCTGGATATCAGGACTGACGGAACGTACGCGGGGAAGGTGGCGGGACGCAAGCGCCGGCCGCAGGGCACGTACTTCCTCGCCGGCCGCACGCTGACCCTCAGCGATGATTCCGGCCTGCACACGCCGGTTGCCGTGGGCGACGGCGTGCTCGAGATGGCCGGCCACCGCCTCGGCCGCACCGCCTGACTGAACCTTCGAGCCCGATAGGCGTCAGATCACGGCGGGCTCTCGGTGGTCGGGCGCCTCGGTGGGCGTGGGGGCCGGGTCGAGGCGGAAGCTGAGGACGGCCAGGGCGAGGCCGGCGGCGGCCAGGGCCACGCCGATCCAGACCGAGGACAGGTAGCCCCAGCCGGCGGCGATCACCACGCCGCCCAGGGCGGCTCCGGCGCTGTTGGCGACGTTGGAGGCCGACTGGTTGACCGCGGCCCCCATGAGCTGGGCGGTGGGGGCCACGGCGATCAGGCGGGCCTGCAGGGCGGGGCCGATGAACAGGGCGGCCACGCCGACCAGGAAGACGCCCGCGAACAGGCCGATCGGGTTGCGGGCGACCAGGCCGAACAGCGTGATGGTGGCGATCATGGCCACGAAGCCGAGCAGGACGCTGCGCTTGAGGTTGTGGTCGGCGGCGAAACCGCCCAGCGCGTTGCCGGCCGTCATGCCGAGGCCCATCACGGCCAGGACCCAGGGCACGTACGACTCGGACAGGCCCGTCACGTGCGTCGTGACCGGGGCGATGTAGCTGTTGACCGCGAAGAACCCGCCGAAGCCGACGGCGGCCACCGCGGCGGCCAGCCAGACGTGCGGGGACTTGAAGGCGGCCAGTTCGGCGCGCGGCGAGCCGCCGGGGGCCGCGGCCACCTCGGGCACCGTGAACAGCACGAAGAGCAGCGTGAAGGCGAAGACGCCGGCGACCGCCAGGTAGGCGGCACGCCAGCCGGCGGCCTGGCCCAGGGCGGTGATCAGGGGCACGCCGAACACGTTGGCCGCGGTGAGCCCGCCCAGCACGATCGCGAAGCTCTTGCCCTGGCTGCCGGGTCCGAGCATCGACGCCGCCAGCAGGCCGGCCGCGCCGAAGTAGGCGCCGTGGGCCAGGGCGGCCGCGAAGCGACCGGCCAGCACCAGCGCGAACGTGGGGGCCAAGGCCGAGGCGACGGTGCCGACCACGAAGAGCGAGAGCAGCAGGAGAACCAAGCGCCGGCGGGGAAGGCGGGCGGTCAGCGCGGCAATGGTGGGCGCGCCGACCACCACGCCCAAGGCGTAGATCGTGATCATCCATCCGGCCGTGGCCACCGCGTCGGGGGCCGATCGGGCGTACGCCTCGGGCAGCAGATCCTGGGCGAGGTTGGGCAGCAGGCCCATGGCCACGAACTCGGTCAGGCCGAGGCCGAAGCCGCCCAGGGCCAGGGCGAGCAGGGCCGCCCAGCGGCGACCGGCGGTAAGGTTCTCCACGTCCTCGACTCTAGAACGTTCTAGTCGTGTCAGCCGTAGAACGTTCTAGTGATCACAGGTAAATTCCCGGGGCATGAGCAGCGAGCGGCGCGCGACCCTGGCCGATGTGGCGGCGGCGGCCGGTGTCTCGGTGGCGCTCGTCTCGATCGTCATGCGGGATGCGCCCGGCGCCAGTGCGGCCACGCGGGCCCGGGTGCTCGAGGTGGCGCGGCGGCTCGACTACCAGCCCGACAGCCGGGCCCGCCTGCTGCGCAGTGGCCAGAGCCGGCTGCTCGGGGTGGTGTTCAGCGTGATGCACCCGTTCCACGACGACCTGCTGACCGGGCTGTACGACGCGGCCGAGAAGATCGGGTACGAGTTGACGCTGAGCGCCGTCACTCCCCGGCGCGACGAACGCACGGCCATCGCGGGTCTTCTTCAGGATCGATGTGCCGCCCTCGTGCTGCTGGGCCCCCAGATTCCCACTGCCGAGCTCGCCACCCTCGCCGGGCGGCTGCCGGTGGTGGCCATGATGCGTACGGTCCGGCAGCGCCAGGTCGATGTCGTGCGCACCGACGACGGGCGTGGCCTGCACCTCGCCGTCGACCACCTGGTGGCGCTCGGGCACCGGAACATCGCGCACGTCGACGGCGGACGATGGCTGTCGTCGGCGGAGCGGCGCCAGGGCTATCGGGATGCCATGCGGCGGCACGGCCTGCAGGCGTACGAGCGGGTGGTGAACGGGGGTTACGGCGAGGAGGACGGGGCGCGCGCGGCCCGGGAACTGCTCGACGACCCGCCGACCGCGGTCACCGTCTTCAACGACCTGAGCGCCACCGGCCTGCTCGACGTGCTGCGCCGGCACGGGCTGTCGGTGCCGGGCGACATCAGCGTGGTGGGCTACGACGACAGCAGCTTCAGCCGGCTCGCGCACATCGACCTGACCACCGTCGCGCAGGACATCGAGACCATGGCGACCCTGGCCGTGGCCCGCGCGGTGGAACGGATCGACGGCGCGCAGATCGTGCACCGCGAGGTGGTGATCCCGCCCCGCCTGGTGGTCCGGGGGACGACCGGCCCGCCCGCCGCCTAAGCCCTCGTCTCTCCGCGCCGAACGGGAGGGGAGAGGGGGAAACATGCGCCGAGTTCTCGTGCTCGCGGTGCTGCCGTTCCTGCTGGGCTCGTGCGGCGGCTCGAGCCCGTCGACGAGCGCGAGCCCGGCCGCCACGCCCGGCCCGGCCTGGGTGACCGTCCAGCCGGGCAACGCCACGTCGAGCCCGGCCACCAAGTTCAGCGGCACCTTCCCGCCCGCCCTGCCGCCGGTCTCGTTCCTGCCCCAGAGCTCGGCCTGCGCGATCGCCTGGAACGAGGACATCGGCCAGGTGCTCATCCCGATGACCGTGACGCCGGGGGCGGGCTCGCTGAAGGTCCAGTGGCCGGCCCGCTACGGCAACGTCTACCGCCTGGCCGCCGTGCCGCAGGAGATCGTCAGCGGCGCCCAGCCCGAGCCGAAGTGGCAGACGGTGACCACCGACGGTGGCTGCACCGGCACGGCCACCCTCAGCGGGCTCAAGTCGGGCGCGGCGTACATCGTGTGGCTCGACGCCCCGGACACCCCGCGCGGCCCGGACAACTCGCGCAGCCTCTACAGCGGCCGTTCCGGCGTGGTGAAGCCGAACTGATCAGGACGCGATGGTGTTGCGGCCGCTCCACTTGGCGGCGTACAGGCGGTCGTCGGCCTCACGGAACAGGGTCTCGCCGGACATGCCCTCGCCCAGGGCGGCCAGTCCCACGCTCACGGTGAGCCGGACGCCGGGAATGATGTCGGTCCGGGCGACGGCGGCCCGGATGCGCTCGGCCACCTCACGCCCGACGGCCAGGTCGCCCTGCAGGAAGACGGTGAACTCGTCGCCGGCGTACCGGACCGGCACGTCCTCGGCCCGGCAGTGGGCGCGCAGAATGCGGGCCACCTCCCGCAGCGCGCGGTCGCCGGCGGCGTGCGAGTACGCGTCATTGATCGCCTTGAAATGGTCGACGTCCACGATCAGCAGCACCAGCGGGGTCGTCACCCGGCCCTCGTCGATGCGGTCCATCAGCAGGTCGAACCGGCGCCGGTTGTCCAGCCCGGTGAGCGGGTCGCGCAGCACTTCCCGCTCCGCGCGCTCGCGGGCCGCCTCCGACTCCTCCCGCTGGCGGGCCTGGCGCAGCATGGCCAGCCGTTGCATGCGCAGCCGCCACAGCTCTCGGGTCTGGCCCTCGACCGCGGAGAACATGTCCCGCCCGGCCTGGCCGTCGTCGGTGGCCAGCGCGGTCAGCGCCATCTCGAAGCGGATGATCGGCTTCTCGTCGGGGCGGGGGCCGAAGGCGCACAACTCGCGGGCAGCCACGAATTCCGTACGGGCCTCGGCCAAGGCGCCCTGGGCGCGCAGGCTGATGCCGAGGGCCAGGTGCGCCATCCGGGCGTACCGGAAATTCTCGGACTGACGCAGCGGCATCACCGCCTCCCGGGCCAGCTTCTCGGCCGGAACCACGTCGCCCAGCTTGGCCAGGGCGAGCGCGAGCATGGCCGACGCCACCATGTCGTCCGGGCGCTGCTCGACGTGGCGCCGGGTGATCTCGGCGCTGCGCCGCAGCCGGGTCGCGCCCTCGTCGTGCCGGCCGACATGGCTCAGCCGCAGACCCCAGTGCAGCAGCGTGGCCGCGTGCACCAGGCCGAAGCCGGCGTGCGTGATGCTCAGCTTCTCGTAGGTGGTCGCGGCGGTCTCGTACATCTCGGCCGCCGTCGCCGCCTCGGCGAAGGAGCAGAGCGCCGAGATGCGCCGGTCGACATCGGTGTACGGCTGATCGAGCAGCACGGCGGCGCGGGCCAGGTAGCGCATGGCCAGGAAATACCGTCCACGCAGGACCTCGACCTGAGCCAGGTCGCACAGGCACTTGGCCTCGCCCAGCGCCGAGCCGGCCGCCTGGTGCAGCCGCAGCAGCCGATCGCCGAGGTCAGCCGCCTCGACCAGCCGTCCCATGTAGAGGTTGGCGTACATCTGACCCTGCACCAGGAACAGGACCGTGCGGTGGTCGCCGACCGCGTGCGCGATGGCCAGATAGGCGTCGGCCGCCAGCAGCGCCTCGTGACCGTGGCCGGTGTCGGCCAGCCGGTGCACGCGCAGCGCCAGCAGATGCAGCGGGCCCTTCACGGTGACCGGCACCGGCAGCCGCGCACCCGAACCGATCTCGCCCGCCATGGTCCCAGTATCAACACTGGACGACGCGATCAACTACAGGGGATATCGACTTATCTCACTCGGGCGGTGTCGCGTACTTGTCCAAGCCGTCGACCAGCAGCTCCAGCCCGAGGTCGAAGCGCAGCTCGGGCCCGCCGCCGATCAGGGACTCGGCGTGCTCGGCCAGGTTCGGATAAGCCTCGGCCGGCAGCTGCTGGAGGTAGGAGAAGTACTGGTCGCTGATCGAGTCGATGAACGTCTGCTTGTCGCGGCCGACCGCCTGCCGGCGCCAGATCGAGTACTCGTACGCGTCGGCGGTGATGTAGAGAAAGATCCGGTCGAGCGCCAGCGAGGCGATCCGCGGCGGGATGCCGCCGGCCAGCATCATGCCCAGCATCGCGTCCGAGATGCGCAGCGCGTTGGGGCCGCTGGGGATGGTTGCGAGCGCGGCCCGGGCCAGGTCGTTGTAGCTGAGCATCGCCGCGTGCCCGGCCCGGGCGAGCTCCTTGACCTGCTCCTTCCAGCGGGGTGGATCGAGCTTCGGTACGCCGACCTCGCCGCACATCTCGTCGAACATCAGCTGAAGCAGCTCGTCCTTGTTGCGTACGTGCGCATAGAGGCTCGACGGCCCGGTGTCGAACTCGCCCGCGAGCCGCCGCATGCTCACGGCGTCGACCCCCTCGTCCCGCACGATCCGCAATGCGGTCCGCACGATCTGCTCCCGGACCAGCGGAGTCTTCGCGGGCCGGGACGGTCGGGCGCCGGGCGGCCAGGGCAGCTCTGTCACGTAGGCGAATTTACCTTGCCACGAACACTGTTCGCGCGTAGAACGGTGTTCGTCAAACGAACACCGTTCGTCGGGGGAGAGGTCGTAGTCATGGATGCCGTACTCGAGCGGTCGGCGGCGCCGCGCGCGCCCTACCGCTACCGCTGGGTCGCGCTCTTCGTGATCCTGGCCGTCGAGGTGATGGACCTTCTCGACGCGCTCGTCACCAACATCGCCGGACCGTCCATCCGCGCCGAACTGGGCGGGTCGTACAGCCTCGTCCAATGGCTGGGCGCCGCCTACACGCTGGCCATGGCAATCGGCCTGCTCACCGGCGGCCGGCTGGGCGATATCTACGGGCGGCGCCGGCTGTTCCTGATCGGCGCGGCCGGCTTCACCCTCGCCTCGCTGGCCTGCGCCCTCGCGCAGACACCGAGTCAGCTGATCGCCGCCCGCGCCGTCCAGGGCCTGTTCGGGGCGGTCATGCTGCCGCAGGGCCTCGGCATGATCAAGCAAATGTTCTCGCCGGCCGAGCAGGCCAAGGCGTTCGGCGCGTTCGGGCCGGTGCTGGGCCTGTCCTCGGTGGCCGGGCCGATCCTGGCCGGCTGGCTGGTCGACGCCGACTTCTTCGGGGCCGGCTGGCGCATGATCTTCATCATCAACCTGCCGCTGGGCCTGTTCGCCGTGCTGGGCGCGATCAAGTTCCTGCCCGAGTTCAAGAGTGAGCGCGCGCCGAGGCTCGACTGGCTGGGCGTGGCGCTGGCCGCCGTCGGCGCCTTCCTGCTGTTGTATCCGCTGGTGCAGGGCCGGGAACTGGACTGGCCGGTGTGGTGCTTCGCGCTGCTGGCGGTCGGCGTGATCGTCTTCGGGCTGTTCGCGATCTACGAGGGCCGTCGCGAGCGGCGGGGCCTCGACCCGCTGGTCACCCCGAGCCTGTTCCGTAAGCGTGCGTTCAGCGGCGGGCTGGCGGTCGGGTTGGTGTTCTTCGCGGCACTGATCGGCACCGGTCTGGTCTTCACCTTCTATCTGCAGATCGGGCTCGGCTACTCGCCGCTGAAGGCCGGCCTGACCACGCTGCCGCAGGCGCTGGGCACGGTGGCCGGGTTCGTGGCGGCCGGCGTCGGGCTCAGCGAGCGGCTCGGCCGCAAGCTGCTGCTGATCGGCACCGCGGTGATGATGGCGGGCACGCTCGGCTTCATGCTCACGGTCGGGCTGGCCGGGGCGGCGATCAGCCCGTGGCGGCTGAGCCCGGCGCTGGTGCTGATCGGCGCGGGGATGGGCCTGGCCATGGCCCCGTTCTTCAACATCGTGCTGGCCGGTGTGGACGACGAGGAGACGGGCTCAGCCGCGGGCGCGCTCACCTCGGTGCAGCAGCTCGGCGGGGCGTTCGGCCTCGCGATGCTCGGCACGATCTTCTTCGCGCTGGTGCCCGGTCAGGTCGCCCGGCACGTCGACGACTCGAGGGCCGAACTTCGTACGGTGCTGACGGCCGCCGGTGTGCCGGCGGACGCGCAGAACGCGGTGGCGTTGAGCCTGCGTGACTGCCTGCGCGACCGCACGGCCGAGGACGACCCCGACGTGACCCCGCCAAGTTGCCGGAACGCCCCGGCACAGCCTGAGCTGCAGGCGTTCGCCCAGGACAAGGTGCGGGCCGGGTTCCAGGACGCGACGATCGGGACCGCCGGGGTCTCGTTCCTGCTGCTGGCGCTCGCTTTCGGACTGTCGTTCCTCTTGCCGAGGCGGGCCCGTCCCGACGCGGAAGCTCACTGACTCCGGGTCGTCGGCAGGCCGGCGTCGCGCCAGGCGGCGAAACCGCCGTCGAGGTCGGTGGCCC
Organism: Paractinoplanes pyxinae; assembly: GCF_026626335.1. Lineage (GTDB taxonomy): Bacteria > Actinomycetota > Actinomycetes > Mycobacteriales > Micromonosporaceae > Actinoplanes > Actinoplanes pyxinae. The sequence continues at coordinate 220,884 of NZ_JAPNTZ010000002.1, forward strand.
GCCACAGGCCGAGGTCCTGCAGGGCAGCGGCGGCCAGGCTGCTGGTGTAGCCCTCCTGGCAGGTGACGATCACTTCCAGGTCGTACGAGCCGGCGAAGGGCAGCCGGGCGTCGCTGCGCGGGTCGAGCCGCCACTCCAGCACGTTGCGTTCGATGACGACGGCGCCGGGGATCTCGCCGAACTGGGCGCGCTGGGCGGCCGGCCGGATGTCGATCAGGACGGCCCCACGGCCCAGGGCGGCGGCCGTCTCGGCCGGGCCGACCCGGGTGAGCCGGGCCCGCGCGTTGGCCAGGATCTGGTCGATGCCGAGGGAGCCGGCGGGGGCCGCGGTCACCATTGCGCACCGGCCCGTTCGACCTCGAGCACCTCGAGCCCCGCGGCGGCGAGGCGGTACTTGGTCATCGTCGTGAGGGCCGGGCCGTAGACGTGCACGCTGATCGCCGGGCGGCCGGAGCGGTTGGTCATGCGGTGGACGTGGTGACTGCCGAACCGGCGGCCGGCCCCCTCGCCCAGTTCGCGTGAGGTGACGCGGGGCGGGCGGCCGTCGGCCACGACCACTGTGTCCTCGGTGAGCGTGCCGCCGAAGACGTGGAAGGCGCCGGCCGAGCCGCCGTGGTCGTGCCACTCGGTGCCCTGACCGGGCAGCCAGGTCAGCAGCCAGACCTCGTGGTCGTCGGCGACATGCAGCCGGTGGTACCACCGGTCGACCGGGTTGAACCGCGGGGCGACCGGCCACTGCTCGGGAGCGGCGGCGAAGCGGGCGGCGGCGGCGAGATGGTCGGGACGGGCGTCGACGACTGTCACGGGAGCTCCTCGCTTTTTATACATTGCCTATCAGTCCAGTAGGTTTAGGGCCACACTACCGCGTGGGCGGCCGGGGTGGCGGGAAGTCAGCCGATCAGGATCACGCGGCGCTCGCCGGCCGCGCGGGAGGTGCTGGTCAGCTGGGACAGCAAGCGCTGGCGCACCGCGCCAGATCGATCGCCAGGTCGGCGATGAGAGGGATGCCCTTCCGCTGCATGGTCAACATGCTGCCCGGCCGGGAGTTTGTCGTCAAACGCCGTCCAAGATCTGAGAGCCGGCAATAGGAAGGGAACAAGATCGCTATTGCTGATCCGGATAAATCCGGACAGGGGCGAGACATTCCATTGCGTACGGCGGCCGGTTATCCAAATCGGCCGATCGAACCGGTTCGGCATGGCTCATCCCCGTACGCACAAGGCTTTCTGTCCGCTTGAGAGGTCGGGCCCGGCTGCCGTACTTGAAAGAAGCTCACAGCAGTTAGCCTCTTTCCTGACAAAGATGGAATGCGGCACTCCGGAGTCGCGCCGACACGCTCCGTCAGCGAAATGCGCCGATGGGTCGCCGGATCGGTTGATGGCCTCAGCCGTTAAGGCGGAAATCAAGCTGAGCAGGGGCTCGGCAATCGAGAAAGCTATATGGTGACGTCGCCGCCGAGAACCGGTGCCGGAGGCAGCCTCGCCCCCTCCTCCGACCCCCCGATCAACGAGGACGGACACGTGTTGAAGTCACGCCGCGGTCTACTAGCTGCAGGCCTAGCGGTTGCCGTGGTCGGCGCCATCGGCGTCGTCTCTACCGTGAATGCGGGCGCCGACCAGATCGCGAGCCCGCCCGAGGCGAGTTCGGCCCCGGCGGTCGCCGACGACGCCCCCGATCCCGACGCCGATGCCGTGGTGGCCGGCGCCGCCGATGCAGCGACACCGCCGCCGGTCCTGCCCTGGGGCGCTCGGCCGACCCGGATCAAGAAGGGTCGCAGCGGCGCCACCAGCAAGACGCTGAAGGCCGAGGGCCTCTCCGCCGCGCCGCCCGACACCACCGGGTCGCTGGTGCCGCGGCCCAAGTACGGGCCGAAAGGCCGCAGCGGCGGGCGGGCCGGGGTCATCAAGGCCGAGCAGACCGATGCCGTGCCGCCGAAGCCGCTGGGTGTGAAGGCGGCCGACAGCAAGGTGAGCTATCTCTACACCGTCGGCTCGCACAACGCCGACACCGCAGGCGTCTTCGCGAACGTCACTATCGGCAAGCCCGAACTCGACAAGGCCGACTTCCACTCGCTGGCTGAGGTCGCCCTCCAGTCGCCTGACGGGAAGCAGATCGTCGAGATCGGCTGGACCGTCGACCGCCTGGTCAACGGCGACGACGACCCGCACCTGTTCGTCTTCCACTGGGTCAACGGCGAGCCCACCTGCTACAACAAGTGCGGCTTCGAGCAGGTGAGCCCGAACGTCAAGCCGGGTGCCACGCTCGCCTACGGCGTCACGAAGAAGTTCGGCATCCAGTACTTCAAGGACGCGTGGTGGGTCGCCTACGACAGTGAGTGGGTCGGCTACTTCCCCGAGAAGATCTGGAACAACGCGGGCATCAAGTTCGACCGCTCCGGCTTCCTGCAGGTCTTCGGTGAGGTGGCCTCCAGCCGTCCGCTGCCGTGCGGCACCGCGATGGGTAACGGCACGGGCCCCGACAAGGACACTGCGGCTCGATTCTCCAGCGTCGGCTACGTCGACGGCCCGCCGGTCGACCTCTTCATGCGCAGCGAGACGCCGTTCTATCAGTTGAAACCGGCCAAGGACGTATCGGTCGAACCGCCGGTCGACTCCAAGCGGTCGTTCCGCTTCGGCGGGCCGGCCTATCCGGAGGCGTTCTGCAAGCCGCCTGCCTCCTGACATGTGACGCGATGCCCGGTCCCGGCGAGGGGGACCGGGCATCGTTCTTATTGTGAGGCACGTCGTCGCAAGCCCGGTCGAACCGAGTTCACCACCGCGGTGTACAACGTGGTGGCGGAGCGTTGGTCGAGAAAGCGGGCGCGGATGAGGCGACGGGTGAGCCCCGACGAGGAGCTGATGACCGCGCTCTACACCGAGCACTACGCGGTCCTTCTCAGCTTCGTCCTGCGTTACGTGCACGACCGGCACCGCGCCGAAGACCTCGTGCAAGAAACTCTGCTGCGGGCCTGGAAGCACATCGACCATCTCGATCCGGACCCCGGCCGCACCCGTTCCTACCTACTGACCATTGCCCGCAACGTGGTGACCAACGCCTGGCGGGCCGAGCAGCGCCGCCCCCACCTGGTGGCCGACGAGGCCGCGGTCAACGCGATGCCGTCGGCCGACAACGTCGACCGGATGGTCGAGGGCTGGCTGGTGGCCGAGGCTCTTGAGCGGCTCTCGGCCGACCACCAGGCGGTGGTCCGGGCCATGTACTACGAGGGGCAGAGCGTGGCCGACGCGGCCCGCCAGCTCTCGGTGCCCGAGGGCACGGTCAAGTCCCGGGCCTATTACGCGGTGCGGGCCTTGCGCACAGTGTTCGAAGAGATGGGGGTGCTGCGGTGAGCACCGACCACGATGAGCTGCACCGCCTGCTCGGCGGCTACCTGCTCGGCGGCCTCGACGAGGCGGACACCGAGCGGCTCGACGAACACCTGCGCGACTGCGACCGCTGCCGCGACGAACTCGACCGGCTGGCCGCCGTGCCCGAGCTGCTGCGCCGGCTGCCCGAGGCCGAGCAGGTCGACGACGATGTCGCGGCCGCGCCGGTGAGCATGTCGGCCCGGCCGAGCCAAGAGAACATCGACGGCCTGCTGCGCCGCATGCGGGCCGAACGCACCCGGCAGAGCCGCATGGCCGGGGTTCGCTGGCTGGCCGCCGCGGCCGTGGTGCTGGTGGCGGTGGCCGTCGGCATCGGGGTGGTGCGGGGCAGCCGCGAGTCCCGGCAGCCGCAGGTGCTGCCGAGCCCGCAGCTGGTGACCGCCCAGTTCCAGCCGGCCCAGGGCAGTGGCATGGCCGGTCAGGCGGTGCTGACGCCGAAGACGTGGGGCGTGTCGGTGTCGCTCGACGTCAGCAAGCTCAGCGGCGACGGCCCGTTCCACTGCCAGGTCCGGGGCTCGTCGGGTCAGGTCGAGCAGGCGATGGTGTGGGGGCCGACGCCGAGCGGCAACGCCAAGGTGATCGGGGCCAGCTCGATCCAGCTGCGCGAGGTCAGCCGGATCGAGGTGCAGGACCACGACGGTCACGTGCTCGGCTCGGCCGACGTGGATTAGGTCACTCGTCTCAGCCGTACGAGATAGGTCTGCGCCACCACGACCAGGGCCAGGAAGGCGCCGCTGATCACCTGCTGCCAGTTGCTGTTGACGTTGCCGACCTGGTTGATCAGGTTCTGGATCACGCCCAGCAGCAGCACACCCGCGATGGTTCCGGCGATCGTGCCGGCCCCACCGGTCAGCAGCGTCCCGCCGATCACCACGGCGGCGATCGCGTCCAGCTCCATGCCGGTGCCCAGCACGGTCACGCCCGAGCCCAGCTTGGCCGCGTTGATCGAGCCGGCCAGGCCGGCCAGCAGACCCGACAAGACATAGACCCAGACCTTCGTACGGCGTACCGGCACCCCCATGAGGCTGGCCGCGTCCTCGCTACCACCGACCGCGTACACCGAGTGACCGAACCGGCTGCGGGCCAGCACCACCATGCCGATCACGACCAGCGCCGCTACCAGCCACACCTGATAGCCGATGTCGAGGAACGAGCCGTTGCCCAGCTTGCGGAAGGCGTCGTTCTGCACCAGATAGGTGTTCGAGCCTTCGGAGCTGATCGCCCGCATGAGCCCACGGGCGCCCAGCAGCGCGGCCAGCGTCACGATGAAGGGCGCCATTCGCGTGTACGCGATGAGGAGCCCATTGGCCAGGCCGATAGCCCCGCAGACGGCCAGGGGCAGCGCGAATGCGGCCAGAATGCCGTACTGCGACGCCCACGCGGCGAGCACGCCCCCGAGCACGTAGAGCGAGCCGACCGACAGATCGATCCCGCCCGTGATGATCACGAAGGTCATGCCCAGCGCGATCAGCATCGGCGGCGCGGCCGCGACCAGGATGGTGGCCGCGTTGTCGAGGCTGCGGAAGTTGGGGAAGGCCGCGACGGCGATCAGCAGCACCACGATCAGGACGGCCAGCGCGCCCTGCCGCTGGACGACGCCGACGATCCGGTCGTTCCGGTCGGCCTTGCGGATGTCCTCGGCGACGATCGCCGGAGGGTCCGAGACGACTCCCATGGTCACCGGGTCTTCCTCTCTCGGGCCACGTAGACCGCGATCAGGATGATCACGGCCTGCACCATCTCGGTGGTGGAGGGCTGCAGGTTGTGCTTGATCATCGTGGCGATCACCAGCTGCATGAGCAGGGCGCCGGCCACCGTGCCCAGCACCCGCACCTTGCCGCCGGTGAGCGGGGTGCCGCCGACGACCACGGCGGTGATCGCGGACAGCTCGATGAGCAGGCCCACGGCGGACGCGTCGCTGGACTGGATGCGGGCCACCGACAGCAGGCCGGCGATCGAGGCGAGCACCGCGCACACCACGTAGACGGTGATCAGCACCCGCTTGACCGGCAGGCCGGCCAGTTCGGTGGCCGGCCGGTTGCCGCCGATGGCCAGCAGCCGCCGGCCGAAGACGGTGCGGCGCACCACGAACGCGATCACCAGCACGAGCGCCGCGGCGATCCACACCAGCACCGGAATGCCGAGCAGGTCGCCCGAGCCCAGGTAGAGCAGGTTGGGGTCGCGGATGTCCTTGAGCTTGCCCTCGCTGATCACCACGGCCAGACCACGTCCGCCGACGAAGAGCGCGAGGGTGGCGACGATCGGTTGCAACCCGACCTTGGCCACCAGCACCCCGTTGATCAGTCCGACCGCCACGCCGGCGAGCAACGACACGAGAACGGCCGCCACCACGCCGTACCCCAGATAAAGGGGTATGAGGGCGGCGGCGAGGGCCATGACCGAGCCGACGGAGAGGTCGATGCCCTCGGTGCCGATGACCAGGGCCATGCCGAGCGCCACGATCACGATCGGCGCCACCTGGATCAGCTGGATGCGCAGGTTGCTCCAGGTCAGGAAGTACGGGGTGAAGAAGATGTTGTACAGAACCAGCAGGACGATGGCGATGTAGACGCCGTACTTGGGCAGCCAGGCCCGCAGGCGGGCGCCGTCGATGGTGGGCCGGGCGGCCACCGTTTCAGTGCTCACGGGTGTCCTTAGCGATCGTGGACATCAGGTCCTCGGTGGTCACCTCGTCGCCGGTCAGGGTGCCGACGACGACCCCGTCGCGCAGCACCACCACCCGGTCCGAGCCTTCGACCAGTTCTTCGGCGTCCGACGAGACGAGCACGACGCCGAGCCCCTCGGCCGCCAGTTCGTCGATCAGCGACTGCACCTCGGCCTTGGCCCCGACGTCGATGCCCCGGGTGGGCTCGTCGAGCAGCAGCACCTTGGGGTCGGTGGCGAGCAGCCGGGCCAGCAGAACCTTCTGCTGGTTGCCGCCGGAGAGGTCGCCCACCGCCTGGTCCGGGCTGGACGCCTTGATCCGCAGGCGGGTCATGAAGCGCTCGACGATCGCGTCGATCTTCGCGTCGGACACCAGGCCGCCGCGGGAGACGCGGGGGAGCACGGCGAGGGCGATGTTCTCGCGCACCGACAGGCCGGGGACGATGCCCTCGGCCTTGCGGTCCTCGGGCTGCACGGCGATGCCGGCTCGCACCGCGCGTACGGGCGTGGGCTTCCTCAGGTCTTTGCCGTCCACCTCGATGTCGCCGCTGTCCAGGTGGTACGCGCCGCCCACGGCCTTGATCGTCTCGCTGCGCCCGGCCCCGAGCAGGCCGCCCAACCCGACCACCTCGCCCGGGCGCACGTCGAAGCTGACGTCGTGCAGCTTGTGCCGGCTGTTCAGCTCGCGCACCCGCAGCACGGGCGGGGCCTGGTCGTCGCCGGTGGCCGCGCCGGAGAAGGCGGTCGCGCCCTCCCGTCGTACCTCGGCCATGTCGCGACCCAGCATGAGCGAGACCAGCTTGATGCGTTCGAGGTCGGCCAGCCGGCCGGTGTGCACGAGCTTGCCGTCGCGCAGGATGGTGACCGCGTCGCAGATCTCGTAGAGCTCGTCGAGCCGGTGGCTGACGTACACGATGCCGATGCCGCGGGCGTGCAGGTCGCGGATGACGCCGAAGAGGGTCTGCACCTCGCGCGGCTCGAGCGACGAGGTGGGCTCGTCCATGATGACGACCTTGGCGTCGATCATGACGGCGCGGGCCAGGGCGACCATCTGCTGCGCGCCCAGGGCCAGAGTGCCGAGCGGGCGGCGGACGTCGGCCGAGACGCCGTAGTCGGACAGGATCGTACGGGCCTCGCGGTCCATCCGCTTGCGGTCGATCAGGCCGAAGCGGTTGCGGGGTTCCCGGCCGAGGAAGAGGTTCTGCGCCACGCTCATCAGCGGGACAAGGTTGACCTCTTGATAGATGGTCGAGATGCCGGCCCGCTGGGCGTCCATCGGCGTGCCGAACTGCGAGGGTTTGTCCTGGTAGCGCAGCTCGCCCCCGTCTGGCTGGTAGACGCCGGTCAGCACCTTGATCAAAGTGGACTTGCCAGCGCCGTTCTCGCCGACCAGCGCGTGCACTTCGCCCGGTTTCAGCGTGAAGGAGACTCCGTCGAGGGCGCGTACGCCCGGAAAGGTCTTCGAGACGTCGACGACTTCCAGCAACGCCATATGGTTCTCCTTCGTACGGGTGCCGGGCCGGATGGTCAGGGAACCACCCGGCCCGGCGTTTCTCGCGCTACCCCAGTGGGGCAGCGTTGTTCCAGGTGGCGTCGGCGTTGTAGCTGCCGGCGCCGTCCCACGTGTTGCCACCGCCGTTGGTGGCGATGTAGACGGCCTCGGCGTAGTGCCGCCAGTAGTAGCCGGGGTAGTTGATCGATTCGAGGGAGATGTTTCCGGCCCCGCCGTTCAGGCCGGGCTGGCCGCAGAAGGTGGCGTCCTGCTGGAACGTCGCCGACCCGTCGTTGGTCGCCGTCTGCAGCCGGTAGTTGGCGTGCCGCAGGAAGCGGCCCGGGTAGTTGACCGATTCGAACGTGTAGCAACTGTTGTCGGCCAGGCCGGTGCGGACGGTGAAGGTGGCGTCCTGCCGGTCGGTGGCCGGGCTGCTCGTGGTGATCACGTCGGTGCGGGCCAGGCTGTCCCGGTGCCGCAGGTAGCGGGTGTCGTAGCCGGGCGTGGTGACCCGGAACGACCGGTTCTGCCCGACGGTCAGGTCGGCCCCGCTGCGCCACAGCGGGGCGCCCACGGCCCAGGTCGCGTCGTCGTTGAACGACCCGCCGGTGCTCGCCTCGACCCAAACCTGTTCGGCGCGGTGCCGCAGGTAGCGGCCGGGGAAGTTGGCCGACTCGAGCGACGTGCCGCCGCCCGACAGGCCGGGACGGGCGCAGAAGGTCGCGTCCCCGGCGAACGAGCCGCCGGTGTTGGCCTCCCGGTAGACCTGCGAGTTGCGGTGACGCAGGTACTGACCGGGGAAGTTGCGCGACTCGAACGAGTAGCAGGCCGCGTTGGACAGGCCGGGACGCACCCAGAAGGTGGCGTCCTGCCGGTCGGTCGTCGAACTCGACGTCGAGATGACGTCGGTGCGCGCGACGCCGGCGGCGTGCCGCAGGTAGCGGTTGGTGTAGCCGGGCGTGGTGACCTTGAGCGAGGCCAGCCGGTTGACCGAGAGCGTTCCGCCGCTGGCCGCGCCGAGCACCCGCAGGTTGACCTCGCGGACGCGGGCGAAGTCCATCTTGCGGATCTGCCGGTCGTACGTGAAGAAGCCGTTGAGCTCCTCCTCGACGTCGGTCGGTTCGGTGTAGACGGAGCCGGACAGCCCGTTGCCGTTGATCAGGTCGACCATGCGGCCGGTGATCTGGATGTATCGGTTGGTCAGCGCGGTCGAGTCGGGCAGCCACTCGTACGCGAACTTGCCGGTCGTCGGCCACTCGTGCCCGGGGGTGCGCAGGCCCAGGCCGCCGTACTCGCCGTTGACCGCGAACCGGGTGGCCGTCGGCGGCCGGGTGATGCCGGGACCGACGTACTGGTGGTCGTCGATGACGTCGCCGTTGCCCGGGTCAGGGTCGGAGTCGCAGCAGTTGGAACCGGAGTTGTGGTTCACCATCCGGGTCGCGTCCCAGCTCTTGACCAGGTCGGCGATGCGGCCGGCGTCGTACTCGCCCCAGCCCTCGTTGAACGGCACCCACTGGACGATCGACGTGATGCCCTTGTGCTCGTCGATCATCTCCTTGAGTTCCTTCTCGAATCGCGTACGACCGACAGCCGACGGTTCGCGGCCGCTGGCCAGCGCGGGCATGTCCTGCCAGACCATCAGGCCCAGGCGGTCGGCCCAGTAGAACCAGCGGTCGTTCTCGACCTTGATGTGCTTGCGCACCATGTTGAAGCCGAGCGCCTTCTGCTGTTCCAGGTCGAAGCGCAGCGCGGCGTCGGTGGGCGCGGTCGAGATGCCGTCGGGCCAGTAGCCCTGGTCGAGGGTGCCCAGCTGGAAGACGAACTTGCCGTTGAGCGTCGGGCGCAGCACCCCGCCGAGCATCGCCTTGCCCAGCGAGCGCATGCCGAAGTAGCCGCCGACCGCGTCACCGCTGGCCAGGGTCACACGGAGGTCGTACAGGAAAGGATCGTCGGGGGTCCAGAGGTGCGCGTTGGGCACCGGGATCCGGAACGACGAGCCGACCGTGCCGGTGGCCGAGCCGACGACCGTGCCGCCGCTGAGCACCTGCGCGGTGGCCTGCTGACCGCTGGCGTTGGCGGCCTGCACGACCAGGTCGAGGCCGCCGGCCGACACGTTGGGGGTGGTGTCGAGCCGGGTGATCCGGGCCGGGTTGGTCGGCTCCAGCCACACCGTCTGCCAGATTCCCGAGTACGGCGTGTACCAGATCCCGCCGCGGCTGAGGCGCTGCTTGCCGACCGGGATGTCCTGGCCGTTGGTCGGGTCCCAGACGCCGACGATGATCTCGTTGCTGCCGCTGCGGAGAGCGCTGGTGATGTCGTACGAGAACTTGTCGTAGCCGCCCTCGTGCGTGCCCAGCAGCGTGCCGTTGACCCAGACCTTGGACTGCCAGTCGACGGCGCCGAAGTTGAGCTGCACGTTCTTGCCCGACCAGCCGGCCGGAACGGTGAACGTGCGCTTGTAGTACGAGTAGTCCTGGCGTCGCATGATCCCCGAGAGCGCGCTCTCGATCGGATATGGCACGAGGATTTCCTCGCCCAGGGTCTGTCCCGTCGGCGGGGTGTTGATGTTCGAGGCGCCCGCGAACTGCCAGATGCCGTTGAGGCTCTGCCAGTCGGTACGGGTCAGTTGGGGGCGGGGGTATTCGGGGAGCGGGTTGGTGGTGCTGACCTGGCCCGTCCACGGGGTGGTCAGCGGCGGCGTCTTGGGGACGAACGCGGCGGCCGGTCCGGTCGTGGCGACGAGCGTGCCGGCGGTGGCGGTCAGCGCGGCCACGGCGAGGGCCAGCAATCTTCGGGGATGTGCGGTCACGTTCTCTCTCCTTCGAAAGAGTGAGCCGTGCGGGGATGCACACATACTGACGTGAACGAACACAGTCAGCAATAGACAAACTTCAATGTGTAAACAGGCCCGGCGACAGAGGCCGCCGGGCCCGTCACTCAGTAGGCGCTACCGATGTCCGACTTGGCGTTGTCCGTGCCGTATTGCCGGTCCTCGATGATGATGTCCTGCCCGACCGGCTCGCCGTTCAGGAACTTCGTCGCCGTCTCGAACGCCAGCGGGCCGAACCGCGGGTTCGACTCGATCACCGCGGACGCCCAGCCGTCCACGATGGCCTGCACAGCGCCCTTGGTGCCGTCGATCGAGACCACCTTGACGTCGCCGGCCTTCTTGCCCGCGCCCTTCAGGGCGGTGATGGCGCCGAGGGCCATCTCGTCGTTCTCGCCGTAGATCCCGTTGATGTCCGGGTTGGACTGCAGTAGTTGCTCGGTGACTTTCTGCCCTTCCTCGCGGGCGAAGTTGCCCGTCTGTTCGAACACGACCTGAATGTCCGGCGCGACCTTGGCGATCTGCTCCTTGAAACCGCTCGTGCGCAGGGTGGTCACGTTGTTGCCGGGCGAGCCCAGCAGGATCGCGACCTTGCCCTTGTTGCCCATCGCCTTGGCCATCTCGTCGGCCGCGCGCTTGCCCTGCTCGGCGAAGTCCGACCCGATGAAGGTCAGGTAGTCCTTGCACGGGTCAGCGTTGATCTTGCGGTCGATCGTGATGATCGGGACCTTCTTGGCCGAGGCCTTGGCGAAGACGGAGTCCCAGCCGTCCGAGTTGAGCGGCGCGATCACCAGCAGCTGAACACCGGAGTCGATCATCTGCTCGACGTCGCTGATCTGCTTGTTGAACTGGGAGTTCGCGTTCGTGGTGGTGAGCTGGGTGATGCCCTGCTTGGCCGCCTCGTCCTTGATGGACTGGGTCTCGGCGATGCGGAACGGGTTAGCCTCCTTCTCGGACTGCGAGAAGCCGACCTTCGCCGTCTTGAGGTCGAACTTGGTGCCGCCGAACTGGTCGAGGGTGCAGGTCGCGGCGCTGGGATCGGCCGACTGCACGACCTGGGCGCCGGCCGACGCGGGCGTGTCGCTCGCGGTCGTTCCGTCGTCCTCGGACTTGGCGCAGGCGCTGGTGAAGAGAAGGGCCGCACCCAGGATCGCGGCCGCCGGCCGCCAGCGGCCGGGAGAAACGCTCATGACAGAGCTCCTTAGCGGTGGATGTGACATCGGGGAGTAACCACCTCGAAACACATTCACGCACTATCAAACTTTTTCTGTCAAGACTCCGCACCATAGGCGCGCACGAATGCACGCGATTCAAGATCGTCTTGGCAACTTCGGCTTGATCAAACCATGGGAGTCGATGTGCGCGCGACGTCCCAGCGCGCCGACATCGAGGCGTACAGACGGCGGGCCTCCTCGGGCCGCTCACCGCTGAGCACCGCGGCGTCCTCGAGCGCCGCGGCCAGCTCGAAGGTGCGGCCGACCTTGCGGTAGTGGGCCGCCGCGGCCAGGGCGGGGGCCGGATCGCCGTGCAGCAGGGCCTGGCAGCGCAGGTTGGCCGCGTACGCCCGGGCCGGTCGCACCTCACGCGCGGCCTCGGTCGCGCAGATCGCGGCGGCCTGGTCGGCCACCTCCGGGCGGTCGTGCCGGCGGGCCAGCCGCAGCACGTCGGGCAGCCACTGGTGGCGCAGCATCATCGGCGCGTAGGCCGGTTGCAGCAGCGGCCCGAGCAGGTCGAGCGCCTCGTCCGGCCGGTTCCGCTGCTCGGCCGCGAGCGCCCGCGCCACCAGCAGGAAGTCGCAGTTCTCGCGCTCGGCCTCGCTGGCCGGCACCGCGTCGGCCGCGCCCAGGTGAGCCGCGGCGAGGTCGCGCGCGCCCCGGTGCAGGGCGATCAGGGCGGCCACCCCGTGCAGCAGCATGGTCACCGCGCCCGGCTCGCGCTGACCGTGGAACGTGATGCCCGGGCCGTCCTCGGTGACCGCGCCCACCTCGGCCAGCGCCTCGTCCCAGCGGCCCAGCCAGTAGTCCTGCACGGCCGTCGCCACCTGCAGCCCGGCCGGCGCGGTGCGCAGCGTCTCTTGCGCCTCGTCGAGCCGGTCCAGGTTCTGCAGCGAGAACAGCCGGTTGTCCAGCAGGTCGACATAGGTGCCGGCCAGCTCGGGCCGGCCGCGGACCACGTTCAGGGCCCGATCCACGTGCTCCAGCGCTCGCTCGTGGTCGCGGCGGATCGAGCTGGTCAGCCAGATCGTCTGCAGGGCGAACGCCGTCTCGTAGGGCTGGCCCGCCGCCACCGCCTCGTTGTAGACGACCGTGGCCCGCCGCTCGGCCGCGTCCAGATCGTCGAGGTCGCCCCGGCGGAAGTTGGCCAGCAGCACCCGGTGCCGCGAGCGCCAGATCTCCGGCACCCGCTCGTCGTCGACCGCCTCGTGCAGCATCGCCTCGGCCTCGGCGGTCTCGCCCCGGTGATGGCGCATGGTGGCCAGCAACTGACGCATCTCGGCCCGGTCGCCGGGATCACTCGTCAGGCTCATCGCCTCTTCCGCCTGGTGCAGCGGGACCCGGCCGTGCCGGTACTCGAGCCGGACCAGCGCGACCAGCAGGGTCGCCCGCTGTTCGGCCGAGGGCAGGTCGGTGGCCAGCGTGCGCCGGATCAGGTCGCCGGCGATCTGCGGGGCCCGGCGCACCACCGCCGCGTGATGGGTGACCAGCCAGTTGAGCACCCACGAGTCGGCCAGCGGGGCCGAGGCGTTGAGCTGCTCGGCGACCCGGGTGAGTGGGCTGCCGCCGGCCGCCAGCACCTCGGCGGCGTGCCGGTGCAGACCCGCGCGCAGCGCCGGCGGCACGCTCGCGACCAGGGCCTGGCGCAGGAACGGATGCCGGAAGGCCAGGTCGGTGCCGCTGTCGACCAGCACCGCGGCCGCCAGCGCCTCCTCCAGCGCGCCGACCAGGTCGAGCGCCGACCGGCCGGTGACCGCCACGACCTCGCTCACCGAGAACTCCGAGCCCAGCAGCGCGGCCAGCCGCAGCACCTCGCGGGTTTCGGAGGAGAGCACATCGAGCGCCGCGTGCACGGCGTCGAGCAGGGTCGGCGGCGGCTCGACGGTCACCTCGGGGCCGATGTCGGCCCGGCCCCCGCTGATCTCGACCGCGTCCCGCTGCCGCAGCGCCGCGACCAGCTCGCGGGCGAACAGCGGGTTGCCGCCGGAACGGGCCGCCACCTCGCGCAGGTTGGGTCCGGGCGGGGCGCCGACCAGGGCGGTCACCAGGCGGTCGAGGTCGGCCGGGGCGAGCGGGCCGAGGTCGAGCGGCATCTGCTGGCGGGCCCGGATGCGGCGGCGCAGCTCGGCCTGGTGCGCGTCGGGCCGGGCCGCGGCCACCAGCAGCAGCGGCAGCTGACCGACCAGGCCGAGCAGCCTCTCCCACACGCGCACGGTGGCGCTGTCGGCCCACTGCATGTCGTCGACCACCAGCACCAGCGGGGACGTGGCGCAGGCGGACCGGACGGCGGCGACGATCTGATCCTCGGCCGGTCCTTCCGTCTCTTGTGGACGCCGCGAGGCCGTCTCGAGGCCGAGCGCCCGCGACAGCACTTGCAGAGGCACCCGCGAGCCGAGCTGGTCGGCCGCGCCCCAGGCCACCCGGCAGCCGAACCGGGCGGCGTCGGCGAAGGCGTGGGTGAGCAGTTCGGTCTTGCCGATGCCGGGCTCGCCCGAGATCCAGACCGCGCCGCCGGCGCCGGCCGCCACCGCGCGGACCAGGCCGCGCAGATGATCGATCTCGGCCACCCGGCCGACCCAGGAACGGCCGCCGAGGCCGTCGCGCAGCGCCTTGGCGATCGGCGTCGGCACCACCGTGCGGAACGAATCGGGGGAGGGGCGGGCGGGGCCGCGGTCGGCCGAGCCCGAGAGCAGTTGCCGGTGCAGCGAGCGCAGCGCCGGGCCGGGCTCGATGCCCAGCTCGGCGACGAGGGTGCGGCGGGCCGTGCGGAAGACCTCCAGCGCCTCGCCGTGCCGGCCCGCCCGGTGCAGCGCGCGCATCAGCAACTCGTGCAGCGGCTCGTGCAACGGGTGGTCGCGGACCAGGGCGGTGAGCTCGGCGATCAGCCCGTCGTCGCCGCCCGCCTCGAGCATCAGGCGGGCCCGTTGCTCGGCCGCGGCCAGGCGCAGCTCGGCCAGCCGCTGACGGTCGAGCTCGAGGAAGGGGCCGGCCAGATTGGCGTACGCGTCCCCGCGCCACAGGGTCAGGGCCTCGTCCAGCCGCTCGATGGCGGCCGCCGCGTCCCCGGCCGTGAGCAGTTCGGCCGCGGCCGCGCGCAGCCGCTGGAACCGGGCCGAGTCGAGATCGCCGGATTCGACGCGCAACTGGTAGCCGCCCGAGCCGGAGCTCAGGTTCTCGGGGTCGAGCACCCGCCGCAGCCCCGAGACGTACGTGTAAATGCTGCCCACCGCCGTGGCCGGCGGCGAATCGCCCCAGATCGCGGTGATCAGCTCGTCGCGCCCGACCACCCGCCCGGCGTGCGCGGCCAGCACCGCGAACACCGCCCGCTGCCGGGCCGGGCCCAGATCGAGCTCGCTCCCGCCCAGCCAGGCCCGCACCGGCCCGAGCACGCAGACGCGCAAGTCGTTCGTCACGTGTCCTCCCGGGTCGATGGTGGTGAATGGAGACGTGTCGAGGTGTCAACGGATAACAGAAAGCGCACGGAGGGGCACTCCTCGCCGGGCGCTCTTTCGCCTGGCGGCTACCCCTGCTGAACTAGTTCATCGGCCTTCCGTCGGTGATGAAGGATCCGTGAAGGTTCCCTGAAGGCACTTTTCGCAGACTGACTCCCTGACCTTATGGGGAGGCAGCCATGGAACAGATCCGCGTCGCCGTCCAGGCGACCGACCCGCTCAGCCACGCCGGCCTCGCCGCGTTGCTCCAGTTCCGCGGCGACCTCACCGTAGTGCGCAATGCCCAGCGAGCGGAAGCGGACGTGCTGGTCGTGGCCGCGGAGAGGCTCAGCACCGAAGTCGTGGCGACGCTGCGCCGCGCGGGTGCCGAGACCGGCGCTCCGGTTGTGCTGGTGGTCGGCGAGATCGACGAGGGTGACTTGCTGACTGCCGTCGAATGTCGCGTGGTGGCCATCCTGCCGCGCGGCGCCGTCTCGGCCGACCGGCTGGCCCACAGCGTGAAGGCGGCCGCCTCGGGCGGCGGCGTGCTGCCCCCGAATCTGGTCGGTGAGCTGCTCAAACACGTCGAACGCATGCAGCGCGACGTGCTCACCCCGAACGGGCTGAACGCCTCCGGGCTGACCCCGCGCGAGATCGACGTGCTGCGCCTGATGGCCGACGGCTTCGACACCAACGAGATCGCCGGCAAGCTCTGCTATTCGGAGCGGACCGTGAAGAACGTGATCTATGGCGTCACGCACCGGCTGAAGTTGCGCAACCGATCCCACGCTGTGGCATATGCGCTTCGCGCCGGCATGATTTGAGAGTTGGCTGGGGTCATGGATGCCCCGGTGAAGCTCAAGCCCGGCGACCGTGTCGCCGTCGTCTCGCCCTCGTGGGCCGGTCCCGGGGTGTTCCCGGCCGTGCACGAGCAGGCCATGCGCAGGATCCGCGACGACCTCGGCCTGGAACCGGTCGAGTTCCCGACCACCCGCAAGCCCGGCTCACCGGCCGCGGCGCGGGCGGCCGACCTCATGGCGGCCTACGCCGACCCGGCCATCCGGGCCGTCTTCGCCACCGTCGGCGGCGACGACCAGATCACCGTGCTGCCGCACCTCGACCCGGCGCCGTTCGTGGCCGACCCCAAGCCGTACTTCGGCTACTCCGACAACACCAACCTGCTCAACTGGCTGTGGATGCACGGGGTGGCCGGCTATCACGGCGGCTCCACAATGGTGCATCTGGCGCGGGGCGGCGGCATCGACGCCGAGCACCTCTCGTCGCTGCGGGCCGCCCTCTTCGAGACCGTGGACTTCCCGATCGAGCCGGTGGCCGGGTTCAGCGACGAGGACGAGAGCTGGCGGGACCCGGCCACGCTGACCACCTCGAAACCCAAGGTGCCCAGCCCGGGGTGGCACTGGCACCAGCCGGACAAGGTGGTGACCGCGCCGACGTGGGGCGGCAACCTCGAGATCCTGCACTGGAACCTGGCCGCCTCGCGGTGGATCCTGCCGCCCGAGCGCTACGCGGGCTCGATCCTTCTCCTCGAGACGTCGGAAGAGATGCCGCCGGCCGAAGAGGTCTTCCGGATGCTGCGCAACGCGGGCGAGCGTGGCCTGCTCGAGCAGTTCCCGGTTGTGCTCTTCGCGGCGGCCAAGGCCAGCCACGGCGCGCACCGCCCGCCGCCGGAAGAGCGCGCCCGTTACCGCGACGAACAGCGGGAGGCGACGCTCAAGGCGCTGGCTACCTACAACCCCGCCGCGATGGCCGTGTTCGGGATCGATTTCGGACACACCTCACCGCAGTGGATCCTGCCCCACGGCGGCCGGATGACCGTCGACGGTCCCGGCCGCCGCATCGTCGCGCACTTCTGATCAGGCGACCCGTTCGGGCACCTGAGGCTGCGCGGGCGTCGAGCCGGGGTCGCAGAAGGTGCGGGCCGGCGGGTGGGCCGGCAGCCTCGTCGGCACCAGCAGGAAGGCCAGCACGGCCCCGGCCACCATCAGGCCGGCGCAGATCATCATCGTGTTCCGGTAGACCGGCTCGAGCTGGGCGGCATCGGTCAGGCTGCCGCCGCCCAGCCCGGCCGCCAGCGGCAGCACGGCCACCGCGAGCAGGCCGGCCGCCCGGGCCACGGCGTTGTTGACGCCCGAGGCGATGCCGGCGTACGAATCCTCCAGCGCCCCCAGGGCCGTCGCGGTCAGCGGCGCCACCAGCGTCGACAGGCCCAGCCCAAAGATGATCACCGAGGGCAGCACGTCGGTCCAGTAGTTCGCCCCGGGCCCGATGCGCGACATCAGCACCAGGGCGACGGCGCAGATCACCGGGCCCACGGTCATCGGGATGCGCGGGCCGATCCGCTGCGACAGCCCACCCGCGCGGGCCGACAGCACCAGCATGAGCGCGGTCGTCGGCAACAACGCGATGCCACTGGCCAGCGGCGAATAGCCGGACACGACCTGCAGATTGATCACGAACAGGAAGAAGACGCCGCCGTTGGCCGCGTACACCACGAAGGTGACCAGGTTGGCCCCGCTGAAGGCCTTGTTGGCAAAGATACGTACGGGCAGCATCGGGTGGGCCGCCCGGCGCTCGTACATCACGAAGGCGACCAGCGAGGCGACGCCGACGGCCAGCGAGACCAGCACCACGGGACTGCCGGGCCCGTCCATGGGCCAGGCCGTGAAGCCGTACGTGAGACCGGCCAGCCCGAGTGCGCCGGTGAGCACGCCGACCACGTCGATGTTGCGCGCGGCCGCCGGGTTGCGCGACTCGGGCACGTGCTTGGCGCCGACCCAGATCACGATCGCGGCCAGCGGCACGTTGATGAGGAAGATGTAACGCCAGTCGCCGATGTCGACCAGCCAGCCGCCCAGGAACGGGCCGAGCGCGCCGCCGATGCCGCCCAAGCCGGACCAGGCGCCGATCGCCTTGCCACGGTCCTCGCTGGTGAACGACGCCTCCAGGATGGCCAGCGCGCCCGGGGTGAGCAGCGCGCCGCCGATGCCCTGCAGGATGCGGGCGAAGATCAGCGTCTCGATGTTGGGCGAGAAGCCGCAGAGCAGCGAGGCCAGGGCGAACCAGGCGACGCCGAGCAGGAAGATGCGCTTGCGCCCGTAGCGGTCGCCCAGCGAACCGCCGAGCAGGACGAGCGAGGCCAGGCTGAGGGCATAGCCGTTGACGGTCCACTGCAGACCGGCGGCGTCGGCGCCGAGATCACGGCCGATCTCGGGCAGCGCGATGTTGACGACGGTGGAGTCGATGAAGGCGAGGCTCGAGCCGAGGACGGTCGCGAGCAGCACCCACCGGCCGGCCGCCGTGCTGTACCGGACCGGTTGACCGGTCGTCAGATCCATGCGGCGACAGTAACCCTGAGCAGCCCCGAAAAGGATCGGTCGAGCGACTGGTGAGCCTGTGTGCCTCACTACTCCGCCGAGCCGTCACATCTGGCGATGGTGTCTTGTCGGGCGAAGGTGAACATAGGGTGGGATGCATGATGCGTGCAGCCGTCTTCAATGAGCCTGGTCCGGCCTCCGTCCTGCAGATCGTCGATCGGGATCTGCCGCCGCCCGGGCCGGGTGACGTGCGGGTGCGGATCGTGTTGTCAGCGGTCAACCCGACCGACACCGGCACCCGGGCCGGCAAGGGGGTGCCGGACGGTGTCGCGCCGCCGCGGGTGCCGAACCAGGACGGGGCCGGCGTGGTCGACGCGGTCGGGGACGGGGTGCAGGGGCTCGAACCGGGTGACCACGTCTGGGTGTGGGACGCCGGCTACGGCCGCGAGAACGGCACCGCGCAGGAGTACGTCGTGCTGCCCCGCCGCCAGGTCGTGCGGATGAACGAGGACGTCCCGTTCGAGGTCGGCGCCGCCCTGGGCATCCCCGCGCTGACCGCCCACCGCTGCCTCACCCTGGCCAGCGACGGGCCCGAGCGGTTGGAGCCGGGTGCGCTCGAGGGCCGCACCGTGCTCGTCGCGGGCGGGGCGGGCGCGGTCGGCAACGCCGCCATCCAGCTCGCCAAGTGGGCCGGCGCGACCGTGCTGACCACCGTCTCGTCCAAGGAGAAGGCCGACCTGGCCACGGCGGCCGGGGTCGACGCGGTGATCAACTACCGCGAGGAGGACGTGACCGCCCGGGTGCGCGAGCTCAGCGAGACCGGGCCCAACGTCATCGTCGAGGTCAGCACCGACAACCTGGGCCTCGACCTCGACGTGATCGCACCCGGCGGCAACATCGCGATCTACGTCGGCGGCAAGTTCACCATCCCCAGCTTCAAGGCGATGCTCAAGAACGCCAGCCTCGACTTCGTGCTGACCTACACCACCTCGGAGCAGGAGAAGGACAACGCCGTGGCCGCGGTGGCCGAGGCCGTGAACGCCGGCGCCTTCCGGGTGGGGGAGGAGGCCGGGCTGCCGATCGTCCGCTTCCCGTTCGAGCAGGTGGCCCAGGCCCACGAGGCCGTCGAGCAGAACGCCGTGGGCAAGGTCGTCATCGAGGTGACTGCGCCTTAGCCAGCAGCGCGTCGGCCACTCGTTCCACGCCGCGGCCGTCCACCGCCGACCAGGCCCGCTGGGCCAGTTCGGTGCGGGCGGCCGCGTCGGTCAGCAGGTGGTGCAGGGTGTCCACGGCGTCGGCGCCCAGGTGGCCGAGCCGGCCGAGCCCGGCGCCGTAGCCGCGGGCGATCGTCCGGTCGTACCCCAGGATCTGGTTGTCGACCACCCAGACCAGGGCGGCCGGCAGACCCAGGCAGAGCAGCTCCCAGGTCGACGTGCCGCTGGCGCTGACCGCGAGGTCGGCCCCGGCCAGCAGCTTGGGCAGGTCGTCGGTGGGCGCGACGATGTCGAAGCGCTGTCCCTCGGCCGGCACGACCGCGTGCAGCTCGTCGCGCAGGCTCTCGTTGGCGCCGATGATCGTCGCCTCGAACGGCGCCCCGGTCTGAGCGAGCCGGACGGCGATCTCTGGGGCGGCCCGGTAGGCGTCGGTTCCGCCGAAGAAGGCCACGACCTTGGGCGTACGCGATGACGTGTGCACCGGTGGGGCCGAGGGCCGCAGCTCGCGTACCGAGCTGCGCAGCAGCGCGTAGTCGAGCCCGGCCAGGCCCAGTGCCCCCTCGACGTCGACCACCGAATCGAGGTTCTGGTCGACGTAGATGTCGGCTGTCTGACCGCGGAAGTCCCCGTCCACGATCGCCAGCACCGGGCGGCCGGTCGCACGGACCGCCACCGAGTGCGACGGCGGCAGCGTGTACGAGTCGATGACCAGCGCGTCCAGCTCGAGCCGCTCGACCTGCGCCACCAGGGCGGCGTCGTCGGCCGGGGGCGGGAACCAGGGCAGGCCGCGCTGGGTGAGCTGGGACTCGGCCCACTCGACGCCGCCGAGGTCGCTCAGGAAGACGACCGCGACGCCGCGGGAGACCAGCTCCTCGGCCAGCGCGACACACCGGACGAGATGACCGACGCCGGTGCGGGCACCGGCGTCGCAGCGAATACCGACGATCGTCACTGCTACGCCTGCACCAGGGCCTTCTGGAGGACGTGCGCGTTCAGCTCGATCAGCTCGGGCCGCCCGGCCAGCCAGTCGGTCAGCTTGCGCACCGAGATCGGCTCGTCGCCGAAGTGCGTGACGATCGCCTCGATCAGCTTCCAGTCGTCCTCGGTGTCGAGCGTGAGGCGCAGGTGCGACAGGTCGGGCTGCAGGGTCAGCCCGAGCACGTCGAACTTCTCGGAGTGCGTGTAGATGTACGACGTCACGTGGGTGCGGTGGTGCTCGGTGGCCAGCGCGTCGATCTCGCGCAGGATCGGCGTACGGACGATCTCGACGTCCAGCCCGCGGGGCAGCGTCTTGGTGATCGACGTGGTCATGTAGTCGACGCCCGCGGCCAGAAAGACCCGGTGGGTGAGCGCGATCAGCTCGGGGTCGAGCAGCGGCGAGTCCGCGGTGAAGCGGAGCACGATGTCGCTCTCGTGCTCGTCCAGCACGCCCAGGAAACGGTCGAGCACGTCGTCGACCGAACCCCGGAAGCACGGCACGCCGATCGCGGCGCACTCGGCCGCCACGGCGTCGTCGTCCGCCTCGGTCGTGGTGGCCACCACGACCTTGTCGAGCACGCCGCTCTGCTGGGCGGCGTAGACGACCCGCTCCAGGACGCTGCGGCTGCCCAGCTTGCGCAGCACCTTGCCGGGAAGCCGGGAAGAGCCCATCCGGGCCTGGATGATGCCGAGGGTTGTCATGAAAGTCCTTTTCGAAGGCGATTGCGTGCCTTGCGGGCAACTCCCATACCCAGCTTCGCGACGCGGAAGCCGACGGAGCCGCTGAAGGTCGCGATCTGCATACGAGCCTTACGAAGTTCCTTGTCCTTCTTCACGAGCTCACGCTCGAACCGCTGGGCGCGGGATTCGGCGTCGGCCAGTTGCCGCCGCAGTGCTCGGATCTGCTCCTCTTGTTCCCGGCGTGAGGCCGGGAGTGTATCCACCGCCGGCACCTGCTCGTCCGGGGAAGGCAGGCCGGCGGCGCCGTGCAAGATCGCCGTCAGGGTCGGAAGATCGGTGGCGGCGGGCCAGGGGTGCGCGTAGCCCCCGCCGAGCAGCGTCTGCGCGAACCGGCGGATCACGTCGGTCGGCGGCGGGACGCTCGGGTCCAATATCGCGTACGTGTCCTGGTCGACCACCACGTTGTCGGCGGCGGCGCCAGGCTGTGCGGAGGCCCAGCCGGTGAGCAGCCGCCGCACGATCGGCAGATCGTGCCGCAGGCAGGCGGCCAAGAGCAACTCCTCCAGCAGGCGACCCGCCGGGAGTGGCCCGTTCAGGCCAGAAACGTCGCGACCAGGAACTTCGCGCAGTACACGGCGGGTCCACGGGCCGTCATCGCCGGACCTCAGCTCGATCACCGGGCCGTCGCCGATGAGCACGGGCGGCAGGTCCGGGGCGGCGGCCGGACCCGGTTCGCGGTGGGCCACGACGAGCCAGGCGGCGGCCAGCTCCAGGCCCAGTCCGTCGCGCACGGCCGCGGCGGCGAGCCGGCGGGGGTCGCTGAGAACCTCTTTCCCGGCGTACGCGCGAGCGGCGGCACTGGCGGTCAGGGCGGACAGCACGCCGGCCGGCCCGTCCCGCAGCGCCTCGGCCGTGGCAATCAGGGTGGGCGCCTCGGGCACCGGCCAGGCCGCGCCGAGCCAGCCCACGGTCAGCCCCTCGGTGGTCAGGTGGGCGGCGAGGCGGTCCGCGTTGCCGGGCTTGGAGCCGAACTCGCCGAGCGGGCTCCAGTCGCTGTCGGTGCGGGCCGCGGTGGCGCTGCCCAGGTCGACCAGCCGGTGCAGGCCGAGCTCGTTCTCGACGGCGAGCAGCAGCGTGCCGCCGGGGTGCAGCGCGTGGTGCAGCGCCCGCAGGCATTCGGCCCAGTCGAGCTGCGGTCCCTCGACCGAGCAGAGCCGGCCGAGCCCGTCCAGCGCCACGACAGCGTCGTACTGGTCGTCGCCGGTGAGCTTGGCCAGCGAGCCGCAGAGCACGCGCAGGCCGCGGGCGTCCAGGGCAATCGCCTCGGGCTGAGAACGGACCAGGCAGGTGACCGGGAAGCGGGCGGCCAGCGCGTCGATCAGGGCGTCGTCGTGCGGCCCGGCGATCAGCACGCGCGCGTCGGCGGGCAGCCGCTCGGCGAGGAAACCCAGCAGGGCCCCGCCGGCGCGAGGCCGGTCCTCGGTGAAGGAGGGCATCTCGCCCCCGATCATCTCGATCACGCGGGCACCCTAGCTGTCGCCTTCGAGAAGTGTTCCGTCCACCCCAGCATGGCCCGCAATTCGGCTGGAGACGCGACAAACCCCTCACCCAGCTCGGCCAGTGCCGAGGCGCGGGCGGCTTCGGGGTCGAGGTGCTTGCCGTGCAGCTCGGGCCAGTCGCGGCGGATCCGGGCGGCGGTGGGTGCGTCCTCCCGGTCGAGCTGCATCGGGTCGCCGTAGACGGCCGGTTCGCAGCCGGCCGCGACGCCGTGGAAGATCGCGCTGCTGAGCCGGTTGGACGCCACGCGCTTGTGCCGCCGCAGCTCGGTCAGCTGCTTGTCGAGGAAGTGGCGGTCGGTGTCGAGCCACTGCCGGCCCCGATAGCCGTGGCAGACGACCCGGCCGTACTGCTCGTACGCCGTACGCACCTGATCGTCGCGATACTCGTTCCAGTACAGGCAGAAGGTCACCGGGCCTGCCTCGGTCTCGAGGATCTCGTCGACCTGGCGCTGGTGGTCACCGAGGACCTTCTGCTGCTCCCAGCCGTGGAACGGGTAGTAGATCGTGCCCTCGCGGGCGGGCGCCTCCGCGGCCTCGGGCCGCAGGGCAAGCAGGTAGAGAAAAGGAGCGCCGATGACCGTGGCCTGCCGGCGCCCCATCGACCACGCGCGTCGTCTCGTCCGCTCGGAGTAGACGAAGATGGGCCGGCCCGGCACATACGGCGTGCCGAGGCCGAGCCCGTCCACCACGTTCCAGCCGTGCTGCACATAGCCGTCGATCCGGGGCGGTTGCTCCGGATCGAGGCCGCAGTACTCCGCGAGGATGTGCGCGTGGCCGTAGAAGTGGTTGGCGTGGTGCACCGGACTAGCTCCCGAGGATGGTCCGCAACGCCTCGACGACCCGGTCCTGGTCGGCATCGCTGAGGTCGACGAAGAGCGGCAACGACAGCTCCTCAGCGTAGAAGGCCTCGGCGACCGGGCACATCCCGCGCTGGTAGCCCAGGTCTTCGAAGACCGGGTGCCAGTACACGGGGATGTAGTTGACCTGGACGCCGATGCCGGCCTCGCGCATGCGCTCGAAGACCTCGCGCCGGCGGCCCCCGAGCACCCGCACCGGGTACAGGTGACGCAGCGGGTCGACGCCCTCACGCTGGATCGGCAGGCGCAGACCCGGCACGTCGGCCAGCAGCTCGTCGTAGCGCGCGGTCAGCTGCTGGCGGCGGGCCTTGAACGCGGCCAGCCGCTTGAGCTGCGAGCTGCCGAGCGCGCAGAGCACGTCGGGCAGCCGGTAGTTGTTGCCGAACTCGTGGACCTCTTGGTGCCACGGGCCCTCGTCCGGGTAGCGCATCACGTTCTTGTCGCGCACCAGGCCGATCGTGCGGAAGGTGCGGGCCCGCTGCAGCAGGTCGGGCCGGATCGACGCCACCGCGCCGCCCTCGGCCGTCGTCAGGTTCTTCGTGGGGAAGAACGAGAACGTCGTGAGGTCGGCCAGGGTGCCGACCGGGCGGCCGTGGTAGGTCGTCCCGATCGAGTGGGCGGCGTCGCCGATCAGCACCGCGCCGGCGCCCTCGGAGATCTTGCGCAGGGCGTCGTACTCGGCCGGGTGGCCGGCGTAGTCGACCGCGGCGATCGCCTTCGTGCGTCCGGTGGTCAGCGCCTCGACCGCGGCCGGGTCGATGTTGGCCGTCTCGTCCTCGACGTCGGCGAAGACGATCTTGGCGCCGAGCAGCGCGGCCGAGGAGGCCGTGGCCACGAACGTCATCGGGGTGGTGACGACCTCGTCGCCGGGGCCGACGCCGGCCGCCGCGTACGCGGTGTGCAGCGCGGTCGTGCCGTTGGTGACGGTGACCGCCGGCGCGCCGGCGATCGCCTCGATGTCGGCCTCGAACTGCGCCACCCGGGGGCCGGTCGTCAGCCAGTCGCTGCCGAGGGCGGCCACGACCGCCTCGACATCGGACTGGTCGATCGACTGCCGTCCGTACGGCAGCATCAGTTCTCCTCGAGCAGCTTGCGCATGTCCTCGACGGAGAGCCACAGGTCGTTGTTGTCCGAGCGGTAGTTGAAGCCGTCCTCGACCTCCTGGCCACCCTCGGGCGCCTCGTAGCCCCAGCTGGCCACGACCGGCTGCACCACGTAGCGGTCGGGGAAGCGCAGCGTGCGGCGGCTGTCGTCGGAGGCGATCATCTCTTCGTGCAGCTTCTCGCCCGGCCGGACGCCCATCTCGTGGGTGGCCGAGTTCGGCGCCACGGCCTCGACCAGGTCGAGGATCTTCATGCTGGGGATGCGCGGGACGAACAGCTCGCCACCCTGCATGACGTCGAACGAGTCGACGACGAACTTCACGGCTTGGGGGAGCGTGATCCAGAAGCGGGTCATCCGCTTGTCGGTGATCGGCAGGCTCTTGCCCTCGGCGGCGAGCTTGCGGAACAGCGGGACGACCGAGCCGCGGCTGCCCATAACGTTTCCGTAACGAACCACCGCGAGGCGGGTCGGGTGGGTTGCCGCGTAGTGGTTGCCGGCGATGAAGAGCTTGTCGGCCACCAGCTTGGTCGCGCCGTACAGGTTGATCGGGCTCGACGCCTTGTCGGTGGAGAGCGCGACGACCTTCTTGACGCCCTTGTCGATGGCGGCGTCGATCACGTTCTGTGACCCGTTGATGTTCGTCTCGACGAACTCCGAGGGGTTGTACTCCGCCGTGTCCACCTGCTTGAGGGCGGCCGCGTGGACCACGTAGTCGACACCGTGCATGGCGCGCTCGAGGCGGGCCTTGTCCCGGATGTCGCCCAGGAAGAAGCGCAGGCGCGGGTCGTCACCGAACATCTGCCGGAGCTCGTACTGCTTCAGCTCGTCCCGGGAGAACACGACGATGCGCTGGGGGTCCAGGTGGGTCAGGGCGTAGTTCAGAAACGCCTTACCGAAGGACCCGGTGGCACCGGTGACCAGGATCGACGATCCGCTGAGTACAGACACTTGATTTTCTCCCGGGGGGTGGGCAGGACGCAGTACGAGGCGGAAGCATAACCACCTCACCAGCCGATTCGCGGGCCAACATCAAACGCTAACCGTAGTTCATCGGGGCTTCCGCTAGCATTAACGACTTCGTCGACACTTGCGACGAACTTGAGAGGCCTCTGTCCACCCGCCCCCCTTTGGGAGTACCACCGTGAGTAACCTGCAGCGACTGCGCGAGGCGTTCCGCACCTCCCTGGACCTTCCGGCGGATGCGCCCGTGGACGAACTGCAGTACCAGGACAACGAGAAGTGGGATTCCCTGGCGCACATGTCCCTGGTGGCGGCGCTCGAGGACGAGTTCTCGGTGATGATTGACACAGACGACGTCATCAACATGTCCAGCTTCACCGAGGCGGTCAGCATCCTCGGTAAGTACGGGGTCGACTTCAATGAGTGATCGGGCGGCCCTGGTCACAGGCGCCTCCCGCGGCATCGGCCGGGCCACCGCCACGCGTCTCGCGGAGCGGGGTTACGACCTCGTTGTGCACGGCCACCGCCCCGAGTCGATCGCCCCGGTCGCCGAAGAGCTCGCCGGCAAGTACGGCGTGACCGTGGTCAGCGGCCACGGCGACATCGGCGAGCCCGAGACGGCCAAAGAGCTCACCCAGCTCGCGTTCAAGAACTTCAAGCGCCTGGACGCGCTGGTGATCAACGCCGGCACCCACGCGGCCGGCATGCTCGGCATGACCGACGACGCCACCATCCAGCGGCTGTTCGCGGTGAACTCGGCCGGCGCGGTCTACACGCTGCGCGGGGCCGCTCGCCTGCTCGCCCGGGGCACCAACCCGGCCGTCGTGCTGGTCTCGTCGATCACCGCCTCGCGCGGCATCGCCGGCCAGGCCGTCTACTCGGCCTCCAAGGCCGCCGTGGCCGCGCTGGCCAAGTCGGCCGCCAAAGAGCTCGGCGCGCAGGGCATCCGGGTCAACGCCGTCGAGCCGGGCTTCATCGCCACCGACATGCTCGACACCCTTGACGAGAAGGGCCGCCAGGAGCGCATCGCCGACACGGCCCTGGGCCGGCTGGGTGAGGCCGACGAGGTCGCCGACGTGATCACGTTCCTCCTCTCCGAGCAGGCCCGGTTCGTGACCGGCCAGGTGCTCGGGGTCGACGGAGGACTGACGCTGTGAATCTGTTCCACCCGGGTGCTCGCGTGATCGACGCGGTCACCGGCGAGACGCTGACCGAGGACATGATCGCCGCGGCCGAGGCGCAGCTGGCCGGCGAGCCCGGCGGTGTCGTGTTCCTGCCGATGCAGACCACGCTGCCGGTGGTCGCCCGCTACCTCGCGGCGCTGCGGCTGGGCCGTCCGGTGCTGCTGCTCGACCCGGAGCACGACAACGCGTCCTTCGTCGAGCGGTTCACCACCACCGAGGTGCACCCCGACCTGGCGGTGCTGCTCACCACCAGCGGTTCGACCGGCAACCCGAAGCTGGTGCGGCTCACTGCCGACGCCGTGCGGACCAACGCCGAGCAGATCGCCGAGGTGCTGGGCATCACCGGCGATGAGGTGGCTGTCACCACGCTGCCGCTCTTCTACTCGTTCGGCATGTCGGTGCTCAACTCGCACCTGATCAAGGGCGCGACGATCGTGCTCGAGCGCACCGGCATCATGCAGCGCGACTTCTGGACGGCGGTGAACGAGCACGGCGTCACCTCGCTGGCGTTCGTGCCCTCGCAGTACGAGATGCTGCGCCGCCTGCGCTTCGACCCGGCCAAGTACCCGACCGTACGCAGCCTCACTCAGGCCGGCGGCCGGCTGCGCACCGACCTGGTGACCGACTTCTCCGAGCGCATGGCGACGGTCGGCGGCAAGCTCTACGTGATGTACGGCCAGACCGAGGCCGGCCCGCGCATGGCCACGCTGCCGCCCGCCCGCCTGGCCGAGAAGCTGGGCTCGGTCGGCCAGGCGCTGCCCGGCGGCGAGTTCACGATCGAGGACGACGAGGTCGTCTATCGCGGGCCGAACGTCATGATGGGCTACGCCGAGACCGCCGCCGACCTGGCTCTGGGCGACGTCCAGGGCGGGGTTCTGCGCACCGGCGACCTGGGCCGGGTCGACGACGAGGGCTTCCTGTTCATCACCGGGCGCATCAAGCGGATGGCCAAGGTCTTCGGCGTCCGCATCAATCTGGACGACGTCGAGAAGAACTTTCCCGTGGCCGCCGTGGCCGGCGACGACAAGCTGGTCGTTTTCGCCGTCGGCGCCTCGGACGACGAGGTGCGCGACCTCAGGACCAAGATCGCCGAGTGGCTCGGGACACATTTCTCCGGCGTGATCGTGCGTAGTGTTGAGGCGCTGCCGCTGATGCCCAACGGCAAGACCGACTATCGGGCGCTGGAGTCCTCGCTGTGAGTAGTGTCTTCACCCTGTCTCAGGCCGCGAAGGAAGAGGTCCTGCTCAAGGAGCTCTCCGCGCTGACCGAACACCACCGGGAGAACTGCGAGCCGTACGCGCGAATCCTCGCCGCCAACGGCTACCAGGGCGCCACCTCGGTCGAGGGCCTGCCCTGGCTGCCGGTTCGCCTGTTCAAGAACCTGGAGCTCAAGAGCATCCCGGACGACGAGGTGTACAAGGTCCTCACGTCCAGCGGCACCACCGGGGCCGAGGTCAGCAAGATCTACCTCGACAAGGCCGCGGCCGGCGAGCAGACCCGCAAGCTGGGCGCCACCGTGCAGTCGGTGCTCGGCCCCAAGCGGCTGCCGATGATCCTGGTCGACACCAAGGCCATGCTGAAGGACCGCAAGTCGTTCAGCGCCCGCGGCGCCGGCGTGCTCGGCATGTCGAACTTCGGCCGCAACCACGTCTGGGCGCTCGACAACGAGGGCCACGTCGACGTCGAGGCGCTGAAGGGCTTCCTCGAGCAGTACGGCGACGAGCCCTTCCTGATCTTCGGCTTCACCTACCTGGTCTGGCTGCACCTGTACGAGGTCGCGCTCGAGAACGATCTCGACCTCAGCAACGGCATCCTGATCCACTCGGGCGGCTGGAAGAAGCTGGTCGACCAGGCCGTCTCGCCCGAGGAGTTCCGCAAGCGGCTGGCCGCCGTCGGGCTGACGAAGGTGCACAACTACTACGGCATGATCGAGCAGATCGGCACGATCTTCCTCGAGGGCCCCACCGGGGGCTCGCTCTACTGCCCCGACTTCGCCGACGTGGTGATCCGCGACCCCGAGACGTGGGCCGAGCAGCCGGTCGGCAAGCCGGGTCTGATCGAGGTCATCAGCACGCTGCCCACCTCGTACCCCGGCCACGTGCTGCTCACCGAAGACCTGGGCGTCGTGCACGGCGTCGACGACGGCGACTGGCCCGGCAAGCGCTTCTCGGTGCTCGGCCGGCTGCCGCGGGCCGAGGCGCGGGGCTGCTCCGACACCTACCGGGAGGCGGCGTGATCCAGTACCGCTTCGGCGCGGAGGGCGACCTCACCGCGCCCTCCGACGACCGTCTGACCGTCGGCGACCCCCGGGTCATCGACTTCCTGGGCAAGCTGGCCCGCAAGCTGCTCGTGCCCGCGGTGGCCCGGCGGCACCCCGAGCTGGGCTCGCTCGGCTTCTTCCTGCGGCCGGCCGAGCTCAACCGCACGGTCAAGCACCTGCAGCGGGAGGACGCGATCGTCTTCCCCCGGGGCAACGTCTTCCACATCCCGCCGGCCAACGTCGACACGATCTTCGTGTACTCGTGGGCGCTCTCGGCCCTGGCCGGCAACCACAACGTCGTACGGATCTCGGAGCGCTCGGCCACCGCGGCCGACACGATCCTGACCGCGCTGAACGAGGTGCTGGCCGACGCCGACCCGGTGATCGGTCGCACCCAGCGCATGATCACGTACGGCCGGGACGACAAGGTGACCGCGGCGCTCAGTCAGTGGGCCGACCTGCGGGTCATCTGGGGCGGCGACTCGGCCGTCGAGGCGATCCGCAAGCACCCGCTGCGCCCCTCGGCCCGCGACCTCACCTTCCCCGACCGCACGTCCTGGGCGGCGCTGTCGGCCGACGGGTGGCGCAAGGCCGAGCCGGCCAAACGGCGTGACGCGGTGCTGGCCTTCACCAACGACTCGTACTGGTTCGACCAGGCGGCCTGCTCGTCGCCGCGCACGGTCTTCCTGGTCGGCGAGAACACCGACGACGTCCGCGAGGAGTTCATCGAGCTGCTGCTGCAGATGGTGGACCAGCGCGGGTGGGAGATCGACGCCGCCATGGCCGTCGAGAAGCGGGTGAACGCCTACGGGCTGGCCGCCACCGGCGCCGTCTCGTCGATGGCGTTCCCGGCCAACTCGGTCACCTCGATGTCGCTGAACGCCGTGCCCGACGCGCCCCGCCGCTGGATCGGGGCCGGGGCCTTCCCGTTCGCCCAGGTCGGCTCCCTGCTCGAGCTGGTGCCGGCGATGAACCGGCAGGACCAGACGTTCAGCCACTTCGGCTTCTCGCGGGACGAGCTGCGGGAGTTCGCGCTGGCCCTCGGCGGGCGTGGAGTCGACCGGATCGTCCCGTTCGGGTCGGCTCTGACCTTCGGTTCGATCTGGGATGGCTACGACCTTCCACGCGAATTCACCCGGTTGACGACACTCGTAGAGTGACCGCTGTGCTCGAGGCTGCCGAGGCGGCGCCGGCGACCACCATCCCGCGCCCCTCGGCAGTTCCCCGCCGCCCCTCCACCGTCTACCGCCGGCTGCGGACGCCCCTGGCGATCCTGCCCTGGTTCTTCCCGGCGGTCACGCTCGTCGTGACGCTGCTCGACACCGGCGTATCGGGCCGCGACATCGCGATGTACGCGTTCTACTTCACCGTCGATGTCGTGCTGCCCGGCACGCTGGTCTTCCGGGCCCTGCGCGGCAGCCGCGGCAACGTGCCCGAGGACGTCGGGCTGGGTGCCGCCACCGGCCTGCTGATCATGCTGGGCTCGTGGGCGCTGTCGGCCGCCCTCGACAAGTTCGTGCTGCTGCCCTGGTGGCCGGCCCTGATCGTGGTTCCTTTCCTGGCTGTGCCCCGGTTGCATCGCTATTGGCGGGTGAGCCGGCCCCGCCCGCTGCCGCTGCGCTGGTCGTGGCTCGTCGCGGCCGGGCTCGTGCTGCTGGTGCTCTCGGAGTTCCCGGGCTGGACCAACACGCCGCTCCCGCCCGCCGGGGGCATCATCTACCAGGACCTTTATTACCATCTGGCGCTCATCCACGAGATGATGCGGCCGATGCCGTTCCAGGTGCCGCAGATGTCCGGCACCCCGCTGCACTACCACTACCTGTCCGACGCCGACATCGCCGCGGCCAGCATGATCACCAAGATCGACCCGGCCGTCGTGCTGATGCGCCTGTGGATCGTGCCGGTGGCGGGCACGGCGGTCGTCGTGATGGCGGCGCTCGTGCGCTCGCTCAGCGGCAAGTGGTGGGCCGGCGCGCTCGGCGGCACCGCCTCCATCCTTGGCCTGCCGTTGCTGCTGGGCACGGCCTACACCCCGCTCGGCGGCAGCCCGGTCAACGCCGAGAGCCCGTCCCAGACGTACGTGTTGCCGTTGCAGGCGCTGATGGTCGTGCTCACGGTCGACGTGCTCCGCGGCCGCCCGCTGCGCTGGGGCTGGGCGCTGATCTTCCCGCTCGCCCTGGCCTGCGCCGGCGCCAAGTCCAGCGCCCTGCCGCCGTTCATCGCCGGGCTGCTCGCCGCCACCGTGGTCGTGCTGATCGGCTACCGGCGGCGGCTGCTGCCCGTGCTCACGCTCTTCGCCCTCACCGTGGCCGGCGTCGGGCTGGGCTTCCGGCTCTTCGCCGGCGGCGGCGCGGGCACCCTCGGCTTCCAGCCGCTCTCGGTCCTGTACTGGATGGCCCCGTACCGCGACACCATCGGCCACGAGGACGTCATCGACGGTTCCCGTTTCCTTCTGTACGGGGTGGAGACGACCGGCACGGCGGGGCGCCTGTTCATCGCCGGCCTGCTGATCTGGTGGCTCGCCATGCAGTCACCGCGCATGCTGGCCCTGCTCGGCATCGTCACCGGCACGACCAAGCGCGAGCCGTCGATCTGGCTGCTGGCCGGCATGACCGCGGCCGGTTTCGGCGCCACCTTCCTGCTGTGGCACCCGTCGGCCAGCCAGGTGTACTTCTACACCGGGGCGGCGCCGTTCGGCACGGTCGCGGTCGCCTGGGTCATGGCCGACCTGGCCCGGGGCTGGAAGGCCGTGTTCGCCGGCGCGCTGGCCGGCGGCACCTGGGCGCTGCTGGCCCCGCAGATGTACGCGCCTCGGATGGACCGGGTGGTCAACTGGATCTTCGTGCTGGCCGAGCCGCTGATCCGCACCACGATCATCGCCGTCGGCCTGGCCGCGATCGGGCTGATCCTGCACAAGGTGATCAAGGGCCGTACGCCGTGGCGGGCGGTGCTGCCGGCGCTGCTGGCCGCCGTGCTCGCGGCCGGCCTGGTCGGCGGGGCCAAACGCCAGATCGAGGACGTCGACACCACCCTGGCCGCGGTGCCGACCGGCCTGCGAGACCCCGGCAAGCTCGTGCTGAGCGGCGAGATGGCGGCCGCCCAGTGGCTCGACCAGAACGCCGGCCGGGACGACGTGGTGGCCACCAACGTGCACTGCATCCCGATCGACTGGACCCAGAGCTGCGACTCCCGCGCGTTCTGGGTGGCCGGGCTGGCCGGGCGGCGCACCGTGATCGAGAGCTGGGGCTACACCGACGAGGCGGTCGCCGCGGACGGGGTGAACGGCGAGCGCTACTTCAAGCAGCCGGCTCCGGACACCATGCGATACCTGCTCAACCAGCGGGTGTTCGCGCACGGCCAGCCCGAGGACGTGGCCGAGCTCAAGCGGCTCTACAACGTCAAGTGGCTCTTCGCCGACGATCGGGCCGGTCGCTCGGCCAACCTGACCGAGGTGGCGACGCTGCGCTACTCGTCGGGGCCGGTCTCGGTTTATGAGTTGCCCTGACCCGTACGGTGGGGTTAACCCTACCGTCGATCGGGCGGCGGGCAGGATCGGAACGGAGCGCGCCGATGCCTAGCGTCAACACCATGACGACGCAAGCCTCCCTCACGCGCTCACCCCTGGCCCGGCTGGTGCGCCAGGTCGGCATCGACACGCAGTACGTGCTGCTCGGCTTCCCGATCGGCATCATCACCGTCACGGTCTTCATGACCCTGTTCTTCACCGGTCTCGGCCTCCTGATCATCTGGGTCGGCATCCCCCTGCTGATCGCGACCCTGATGACCGCCCGTGGCTTCGCCACCCTGGAAAGGGCGCGGATCGGCCCGGTGTTCGGCCAGAAGCTCCCGCACCCGTACTACAAGAAGGCGGCCGAGGGCGGGTTCGTGCGGCAGGCGCTCGGCGTCCTGGGCGACGGGCAGTCCTGGCTCGACATGCTGCACGGCATGTTCCGCTTCATCCCCAGCACGATCTCGTTCAGCCTGGTCGTCACGTGGTGGGCGGGCGCGATCGGCGGCCTCACCGTGCTGCTGTGGGACTGGTCGATCCCGCACCCGGAATCGAACACCGACCTGCCCGAGCTGCTGGGCATGGGCGACGGCACGGGCACCCGGCTGCTGTTCTACTTCGCCTGCGGCGTGTTCTTCGCCGGCACGCTCTACCCCGTGGTCCGCGCGTCGGCCCTGCTCGAGGCATGGTTCGCCCGCGGCCTGCTGAGCGGCGTCAACGAGCTGCGCGAGCAGGTGGCCGAGGCCAACGCGGCCCGCACGGTCGCCCAGCAGCAGAAGGCGGCCGCCGTCTCGGCCGAGGCCAACGCCCTGCGCCGGCTCGAGCGTGACATCCACGACGGCCCGCAGCAGCGCCTGGTGCGCCTCGCGATGGACCTGGGCCGGGCCGAGCAGCAGTTCGCGACCGACCCCGAGGCGGCCCGGGCCACCGTGGCCGAGGCGCTGACCCAGACCCGCGAGACGCTGGACGAGCTGCGCGCCCTGTCCCGCGGCATCGCCCCGCCGATCCTGGTCGACCGCGGGCTGCAGGCGGCCCTGACCGCGCTGGCCGGCCGCAGCCTGGTGCCGGTCGAGCTGGACGCCCCGCTCGCCGAGCGCCTCGAGCCGACACTCGAGTCGACCGCGTACTTCGTGGTAGCCGAGGCCCTGACCAACGTGGCCAAGCACAGCAACGCCAACGAGGTGCAGGTCAGCGTGCGCCGCAACGCCACCGGCCTGATCGTCTCGGTGGCCGACGACGGTGTGGGCGGGGCCAGCGTGGCCAAGGGGCACGGTCTGGCCGGGCTGGACGACCGGGTGCGGGCGGCCGGCGGCGTCCTGGACGTCAGCAGCCCGGTCGGCGGTGGGACCAGGCTCACGGCGGCCCTCCCCGTCTGAGCCTGTGTGACAGCATGTCGGCATGCGGGTGGTGATTGCCGACGACGCGGTGCTGTTGCGTGAGGGACTGGTCAGGCTCGTCGAAGAGAACGGCCACACAGTGGTGGCGGCCGTCGGCGACGGGCCTTCCCTCGTGTCGTCGATCGCCGAGTACAAGCCGGACGTGTCCATCGTGGACGTGCGGATGCCGCCCTCGCACACCGACGAGGGGCTGAGGGCCGCGGTCGAGGCGCGCGGCCTGGTGCCCGGCACCCCGATTCTCGTGCTCTCCCAATACGTCGAGGTCTCGTACGCCGACGACCTGCTGGCCGACCGCCTGGGCGCGGTCGGCTATCTGCTGAAGGACCGGGTGTCCCAGGTCGCCGAGTTCCTGGACGGCCTGCGCCGGGTGGCCGGCGGCGGCACGGTGCTCGACCCCGAGGTGGTCAGCCAGCTGCTCGTCCGCCGCCGCCGCGACGACCCGCTGCGCAACCTGACCCCGCGCGAACGTGAGGTGCTGGGCCTGATGGCCGAGGGCCTGTCCAACAACGCGATCGCCCGCAAGATGGTCGTCACCGACGGCGCGATCGAGAAGCACGTGCGCAACATCTTCACCAAGCTCAGCCTGCACCAGGACGAGGAACAGCACCGCCGCGTCATGGCAGTGCTGGCCTACCTGCAGGGGTAGGGCTACCACTACTGCCGATACGCGGGTCAGCGGGATCGATCGGGATCGGGCTTCTTCATAGCGTCGTTGCCATGGAGACGAGGGAACAAGTCAAGGGAATCGCGGCCCGCGCCGCGCTTTGGAGCGCCCGCCACCGGGCGCTCGCGATCCTCGGGTGGATCGCCTTCGTGATCGGCGTGACCGTGCTCAGTGGACAGCTGGGGACGATCGAGGCCAAGGGGTCGGACCAGGGACACGGGGATTCTGGTAAGGCCGACAAAATCGTCGAGGCGGCCGGCTTCCCGGTGCAGCCGGCCGGCGAGATGGTCATCGTGCAGAACCGGGCCGGCACCGACCGTACGGCCGCGGTGAGCGACGTGACCAAGGCGCTCAAGAAGACCGCGAACGTCATCGACGTGCAGCCGCCGGTCCAGTCGCCGGACAAGCGCTCCTCGCTCGTCACGTTCAGCATCAGCGGCGACCCCGAGACGGCCTCCGACCGGGTGCAGCCCTCGCTCGACGCGGTCGCGGCCGTGCAGGCGAAACACACCGACCTCTACGTGGCCCAGGGCGGCTCGGCCAGCGGCGACAAGCTGATCGGCGAGGACCTTGAGAAGGGCCTGACCCAGCTCGGCATCCTGTCCATCCCGGTGACTTTGGGCATCCTTCTGGTCGCCTTCGGGGCAGTGGTGGCCGCGCTGCTGCCGGTCGCGCTGGCGATCATGGCCGTGATGGCCGCGATGGGCCTGCTGGCCTTCGCGAGCCGCCTGGCCCCCACGGTCGACACCACCGCCCACGTCATGCTGCTGGTCGGGCTGGCCGTCGGCGTCGACTACTGCCTCTTCTACATCCGCCGGGAACGCGACGAGCGGCGCAACGGGGCCGACCCGCACCGCGCCCTGGTGATCGCGGCGCAGACGTCGGGCCGCTCGATCTGGATCTCCGGCCTCACGGTCATCGTGGCCATGGCGGGCATGTTCCTCACGTACGACACGACGTTCGTCAGCTTCGCGGTGGGCACGATCCTGGTCGTGGCGACGACCGTGCTGGGCTCGCTGACCGTGCTGCCGGCCCTGTTGTCGGCTCTCGGCGACAAGGTCGACGCGGTCAAGATCCCCGGGCTGTACCGCAAGAACAGCGAGGGCCGGATGTGGAACGGCTTCCTGCGCCTGGTGCTGGCCAAGCCGCTGATCTCGGCCGTGCTGGCCGTGGGCGCGCTGGCCGCGCTGGCCGCCCCCGCGCTCGACCTGAAGACCAAGGGGGAGGGGATCGAGGACCTGTCGCCCGACGCGCCGATCGTGCAGGCCTACCTGGCCGTCGAGAAGGCCTTCCCGAGCGAGATCTCGCCGGCCGAGGTCGTGGTGCAGTCGCCCGGCGCCGGCTTCGAGCAGAAGGTCACGTCGTTCCGCGCCGCGGTCGAGAAGAGCGGTGGACGGCTGGCCGGTCCGGTCGACGTCGAGCTCAACCCGGCCGGCACGGTCGCGGTCGTCTCGGTCGGCCTGGTCGACGAGAAGGCGCTCGACCTGCTGCGTGAGGACGTGGCGCCGGCCGCCTTCGGACCCGGAGCCCTGGTGACCGGGGAGGCGGCGGGCAGCGCCGACTTCAACGCGCGGCTGAACGCCAGCCTGCCGTGGGTGTTCGGCTTCGTGCTCGGGCTGGCCTTCCTGTTGCTGCTGGTGTCGTTCCGCTCGGTCGTGGTCGCGCTGACCGGCGTGGTGCTCAACCTGCTGTCGGTGGCCGCCGCGTACGGCATGCTCGTCTGGGTCTTCCAGTACGGCCACTTCGAGGACCAGCTCGGCTTCCGGGCCGCCGACGGCATCACCAACTGGATGCCGCTGTTCCTGTTCGTCATCCTGTTCGGACTGTCGACGGACTACCACGTCTTCGTGCTGAGCCGGATCCGCGAGGGCCACGACCGCGGCCTGAGCACCCGGCAGGCCGTCCGCGAGGGCATCGGCCGTACGGCCGGCGTCATCACCAGCGCGGCGGTGGTCATGGTGGCGGTGTTCGCGCTGTTCGCCACGCTGCCGATGGCGTCGACCAAGCAGCTGGGCATCGGGCTGGCGGCGGCGGTGCTGCTGGACGCGACCATCATCCGGGCCGTGCTGCTGCCCGCCGTGATGGCGATGCTGGGCGAGAAGAACTGGTGGCTGCCGCGCTGGCTGGGCTGGCTGCCGCAGATCGCCCACGAGCCGCCGCAGCAGGCCCCCGCGGCCGAGGGTCGCCACCGCGAGCTGACCACTGTTTCCTGATCCGACCCGTCACATCGGGGTCCCGGCGTCCGGCCGGGGCCCCGATTCCGCGTGCAACAGGAGTTCGGCGCCGACCGGGCGGTAACCGGCGGACTGGAAGGCGCGGACGCTGCGGGCGTTGCCGGCAGCCTGCTGCGACCACAGCACAGCGCCGGCCGGGACGAGGTGGCGCGCGGAGAGGGCGAGTGCCCGCCCCAGCCCCCGGTCGCGGGCCTGCTCGTCGACCTCGATCGAGACCTCCCAGCGGCCGGCCACCCCACGGCCGAGCGTGAGCAGCCCGCCCGGAACCGACCAGATGCGCACCTCGTCGCGGTGCGCGCGGGCCCGGCGTACGCGGGAATGGTCTTGATCTTGCTCGGTGAGCGGCAGCGGCGGCGGCCCGGGCAGCGCCGGAGCCACGGTCAGAAGGTCGATGGTCTCGGTGGTGCGCCCGGTTCGGGTCATGAGCATGGCCAGGAAGACCGGGTTCATGGTGGCCGCGAGCGGATCACAGTCGAGCCCGGCGATCGTGGCCCGGATCCACTCGGGGTCGTCGTCCAGGAAGATCACGGTGTGCGCGGTGAAGGCCAGCACACCGGCGTCACGCGCGCTCGGCTGCGGCACCACCGTCGTGCCGCCGTCGGCCGGCGGGAACTCGCCACCGGCCGCCGCGTCCAAAATCTTCGCCAACTCCATGTGTCGATCCTGCCTCCGTCCGGCGGCTTCAGAGCGCGGCGCCGG
Organism: Paractinoplanes pyxinae; assembly: GCF_026626335.1. Lineage (GTDB taxonomy): Bacteria > Actinomycetota > Actinomycetes > Mycobacteriales > Micromonosporaceae > Actinoplanes > Actinoplanes pyxinae. The sequence continues at coordinate 258,529 of NZ_JAPNTZ010000002.1, forward strand.
CCTGGTGGCCGAGCCAGGCTGCGGCCAGGCCGAGGATGAGGCTCGTTACGACGTACGCGAGGGACCGGAACCGCTCGCCGCGCTGAAAGAGAGTCAGAGCTTCGAGACTGAAGGTCGAGTACGTGGTGAGGGCGCCACAGAAGCCGGTGCCCAGCAGTGCCCCGGCGGCGTGCGGCACGGGCAGGCCGATCAGGAACCCCAGCAGCAGCGATCCGGCGATGTTGACGACGAACGTGCCGAGCGGGAACGAGCCCGCGCGGCGGCGAAGGGCCTGGTCGGTCAGGTAGCGCAGCGGCGCCCCGACCGCCGCGCCCAGGGCGACCAGCAGAACCGTCATCGCCGCAGCCGGACGGCCAGGGAGCTGCCGGCCCAGACGGCCAGCAGGGCGCCGATCACGGTGGCGAACAGGTAGGCGATGCCGATCACGGTGGGTGACACCACGACATCAGTCATCGCGGTCGAGAACGTCGTATAGCCGCCCAGAAAGCCGGTCGCCAGGAAAAGCCGCAATCGACCCTGATTCGGAACAAGAACCGAGACGATCCCGATGAGGAAGCATCCGGACACGTTGACCGCCCAGGTGGTCCAGGGAAAACCGTCTCCGGCCCGGGGCCAGAGGACGCCCAGGCCGTAGCGGGCCAGGGCGCCCAGGATGCCCCCGGCGGCGATCACGGCGAGTGTCCCGGACTTCACGCTGATCAAGGTAGCGCGCCCGTGACCGGGGCGAACGTGGCGGCGTCCGCCCCGGCCGGACTGTCCACTGTAAATTACGATCTTGGAATCCGCCCCCGGCCCGACGGGTTACGGGTCGATCGGGTGATGTGTGACACACCGTTCATCCGGGAGTGGTTGCCGCCGGGGTGCCGCCGGGGGTCCGTTTGCTGGTCACCCAGGGACATTTCGCCCGTCCGGCTCGCCGGGGCGACCGGGGAACGATTCCCTAACGGTCTGCGCGGAACTTAACCTTGAGTGGTACCTTTCGGCGTCCGACTTTGCAGGTCTTCGAAGACCTGGCGATATCGCGCGCCCGAGGAACACGAGAGGGCAGCGCACCAGCAGCCGGCGATGGACGAGGGAATGCAGCACGTCATCAATCACAGCGGTCACGACCACCCGCCGGCCCCTCAGCACATTTCGGGTCGGCCAGCTTCCACAGAGAGGGTGAAGTGATGTCGGAGCGCTCCGCTGCCCTGCTTCCTGACCAGGGTACGGACTTCGTCGCCGCGCTCAGCGCGCCGCCGGTCAACAACCTGCGGCGCATCGGCGGCGAGATGTTCAACTGGAGCGACCGCGACCCGCAGCGCAGCGAGGCGCTGCCCCGGGGCGCCGTCCTTCGCCACCTGATCGGGCAGTACGCCGGTCCCGGCCGCACGGTGCTGGTCGCCGGCCCGCACGCCGACGAGGTCGTCGTCGCCCTGGCCGACAGCGGGGCCGAGGTCACCTGGCTGCTCCGCTCGCTGATCGACGCCGAGGACGCGGCCCGCAACCACTCGCGGGTCACCGTTCTCTCCGGCGCCGCCGTCAAGCTGGACGCCGGCGAGCGCTTCGACCTGGTCGTCGCGGCCGACGGCGTCGAGCGGCTGAACTCGGCCGAGGGTGAGCAGATGGCCCCGGCCCGGCTGATCGACCGGCTGGCCGAGGCGGTCCGCCCCGACGGCGTCCTGCTGCTCGTGCACGACAACCACCTGGGCGTGCACCACACCGTCCGCCTCGAGCCGGGCGCCCGCGAGCGCCTCGACTCGGACTGGAACGCCCCCGAGGACGAGAACGACCCGCAGCGCCCCGCCTCGCCGGAGCAGCTGGCGGCCCGGCTGGCCGAGTCCGGCCTGACCGTCGGCGCCTCGTACGCGGTGTTCCCCGAGCCGTCCGTCCCGACCGTGCTGGTCGGCGAGGGTCTGCTCGGCGTCGTCTCGTCCCCGCTGCGCCCCCGGCTCGGCACCGCGCTGTCCCAGGCGTTCACCGCGGCCTACCGCAGCCGTCCCGTCCTCAGCGACCCGCGCCGCCTGATCAGCCGCTCGCTGCGGGCCGGGGCCGAGGCCACCGTCGCCCCGGCCTGGCTGGTCATCGCCCGGGCCGGCGACGCGTCCGTCGTCGACCGGCACGAGCTGCTGGTCGGCGACCCCAGCGGCACTTTCGCGTACGAGGTCTCGTCGGCCGCCGGTGACGTGCGCACCACCGTCATCGAGCCCCTCGCCGGACCGCTCGAGCGGGCCGGCCTGCGCCGCATCGGCGAGCCGGCCGCCCCCGGCGCCGACTCCGGCTACGTGCTGGAGGAGCGCCTGCTGCACCTCGCGGCCACCAACGACCTGCGCGCCCTGCGCACCGAGCTGGCCCAGTTCGACTCCTGGCTGCGCGGCCAGGCTCAGGACGGCCTGCTGACCGGCCCGGTCGCGCTGGCCGGCCTGGCCGACGTGCTGGTCACCGACCAGGGCCCGGCGCTGCTGCCCACCCGGTGGGAACCGGTCGAGCCGGTGCCGGTCGAGACGGCCGTGGTCCGCGCGGTCTGGCAGTTCGCCGTGCAGCTGATCACCTCGGGTCAGCCCCACCCGTGGCAGATCACGTCGAGCGCGGTCGACCTGACCGCGATCATGCTGGGCATGGTGGGCCGGGGCGTCGACGCCGACCGGGTCCGCGCGGCGGTCGAGCTGCACGTCCGGCTCGAGACGGCCGAGTTCGACCTGAGCCTGGCCGACCAGCACGACCGGCGGCTGAAGCTGCTGGCCGTCTCGCCCGGCACGGCCTCGGTCGACGTGCCCGGCTTCCGCGAGCTCACCGAGGCGCTGTGGCGCCAGCGGTACGAGGCGAGCCATCTGCTGGCGATGATGGAGTGGACCGAGCAGATGATCAAGTCGCGCGACCTCGCGGTCAGCAAGATGGACTGGGAGGTTCAGTTCTACAAGAAGACCTGGCCCGGCCGGGTCCTCATGGTCGCCCGCAGCGGCTACCGGGTGATCGTGCGGGACGGCCGCAAGTTCGTCCGCGGCCGCCGGGCCCGCAAGGCCGCCGCCAAGGCAGCGGCCACCGCGCAGCAACAGCAAGGCTGAGCCAAGAAAAAAGGGCCCCCGCTCGGGGGCCCTTTTCTATGGCCGGATCAGACCAGGTCCCAGGTCAGCGGGGTGCCCTTGGCGGCGTCGGCCACGAAGGTGCGGCCCAGCACCAGCCCGATGGCGTCGGGCTCGAGCCCGCCGGTCGGGCGGATGGACCGGACGTTCTCGGGGGTCACCTTGTCGCCCGCCTTGACGTCGGCCACCACGTAGAGCGACCGGCGGAACCGCAGGCCCTCCTTCTCGGCCTCGGTCGGGCCGATGTGCGTGGTGCCCAGCGCCTGCCAGGCCCGCTCCGACTCGATGCGCAGCGCCTTGAGCTCGGCCGGCTCGAGCGAGAAGGCCGAGTCGACACCACCGTCGGCCCGGTCGAGCGTCACGTGCTTCTCGATCAGGCAGGCCCCGAAGGCGACCGACGCGATCGGCACGCCGATGCCGTGCGTGTGGTCGCTCAGGCCGATGGGCAGCTCGAGCATCTGGGCCAGCACCGGGATGCGGCGCAGGTTCGTGTACTCCGGCGGGGCCGGGTACGAGGCGGTGCAGCTGAGCACGGTGATGTCGGTAGCGCCCACGCCCTGGGCCGCCTCGACCGCGGCGGCGATCTCTTTCACCGAGGCCATGCCGGTCGAGATGATGATCGGCTTGCCCGTGCTGGCCGCCAGGCGGATCAGCGGCAGGTCGGTGATCTCCGACGAGGCGATCTTGTAGAGCGAGGCGTCCAGCTTCTCGAGGAGCTCGACCGCCGTACGGTCGAACGGGCTGGAGAACGGCGTGATGCCCCGCTCGCGGGCACGCTCGAAGATCGGCTGGTGCCAGTCCCACGGCGTGTGGGCGCGCTCGTACAGGTCGTACAGGTAGGCCTCGGACCACAGCTCGTGACCCTTGGAGATCTGGAAGCGCGGGTGCTTGACGTCCACGGTCATGGTGTCGGCCGTGTACGTCTGGATCTTGATCGCGTCCGCGCCGGCGTCCGCCGCCGCGTCGACCAGCGCGAGCGCCCGGTCGAGAGAGCCGTTGTGGTTACCCGACATCTCCGCGACGATGTACGGCCGCTTCTCGGGCCCGAACTCAGTCATTACTTCCCTCTCTCCGTCCAGACGACGGTCTTCATCTCACCGTCGACGAGTCGTTCGTAGCGCCGCGTCTCTTTGAAGCCGAAGCGCCGGTGCAGGGCGAGCACCTGCTTGTTCTCGGCCAGTGTCTCGCCGCCCAGGGTCTCCAGGCCCAGTGTGCCGAAGGCGTAGTCGACGGCCTCCTTCTCCAGCCGCATCCACGCGAACAGGAGCTTGTCGCCCAGCCCCGCGGCGTCCAGATAGAAGGACCAGGTGTTGCCGTCGAAGATGACCACGCCGGCGGGCGTACCCGCATCGTCTTCGTAGATCAGCACATCACGCCACCGCTTTTCCCACCACCTCGCGTGCTCCTCGGGCTTGATCTCGTGCGTGGTCAGGCTCACGGCACGCACCGACTCATGGTTGCGCCAGGGCAGGATCAGATCCCGTTCGGCGTAGGTCGCAGGTCGCAGCACAGTGTCAAAGTATGGCCGCCCCGCGATCGTTCCCGCCGGGGACCTGGGTCACAGCGCGATTCCTCACCTCGGGGGCCCGCCGGCCGATCAAGCCGGAAGCACTTTTCCCCTAGGAGGCGCCCGGATGGGCCGAACTTTGCGGATCTCCGTGGCGCTGCTGGCGGCGGTGATCGCCGGCGTCGTGGTCAACGCGATCAGCCCGGTCATCCCCTGGGTGCTGCTCTGGGTGCCCGGCGTGGCCGGGGCGGCCGTGCTCGCCGTCGACTGCTTCCAGACCGCCCGGGCCGAGCACCTTCCGCTGGCCGTCCGTCAGTTCTGGCGACGGATCGGGGTGATCTGTGTGCCGGTCGGCCTCGGCAACGCGGCCCAGGCGTACCACGCCCTCGTCGCCCCCGACCCGGCTCACGCCGGCGTCGGCATCGGTCAGATCGCCATCCAGAGCGTCGCCGTGGTCCTGGTCATGTACGCCCTGCTCCGCCTGCCGTTCGGCCAGCAGACGCGGGGTGAGCTGTTCCGGGTGGTGCTCGACGCGGGCACCGTCATGCTGGCCTGCGCGGTCTACCTGTGGCACTTCAGCGGGCGGTACGCGTTCGAGGGCGGCGACCCGGGCATGCTCTTCGCCTCGCTGGCCCTGAGCGTGCTGGCCCTGCTGGCCGTCTTCGCCGTGGCCAAGTTCCTGCTGACCAGCCAGAACCACATGGACCCGGGCGCTCTGCGGCTGATCGGCCTGGCCGTGGTGATCGGCGCGGTCGGCCCCGCGCTGCGCCCGCTGCTGTCGGCCTGGGATCCGAACCTGTACCCGGACATGATCGATCTGCCGGCCCTCTTCCTGTGCGCGATCCTGGCCAACCGCCGGCAGCGGGCCGTCCGGCCGGGGCCGCGGCGCGGTGAGAAACCTGTGCGCCGGCGCCCGTTCAGCTTCCTGCCCTACCTGGCCGTCGCCGTCGTCGACGGGCTGCTGCTGGTCGTCACCTGGCAGGACGACAGCGCCGCCCAGCGCACCGTCGTGGTCGCGGCCGTGCTGCTCACCGCGGTCGTCGTGCTCCGCCAGATCACCGCGTTCAGCGACAACGGCCGGCTGCTGCGCCGCCTCGACCACAACGCCACCCACGACGCGCTGACCCAGCTGCCCAACCGCGTGCTCTTCCACGAGCGGCTGCGCCGGGCCCTGGACGCGCCGGGGGCCCGCCCGGTCGCCGTCGCGCTGATCGACCTGGACGACTTCAAAGAGGTCAACGACACCCTGGGCCACGAGGTCGGCGACCAGTTGCTGATCGCAGTCGCCCACCGCCTGGCCGGCTGCCTGCGGGTGGAGGACACGGTGGCCCGGCTCGGTGGCGACGAGTTCGTGGTGGTGATCGACGGCGCCGACCCCGAGGCGGCCGGTCTGGCCGCCCGCCGCATGATCGACTCGCTGCGGGCGCCGGTGCTGGCCGACGGTCACGAGCTGCCCATCCGGGCCAGCATCGGCATCGCCGACGGCCGCTCCGGCGACGACCCGAGCGTGCTGCTGCGGCAGGCCGACATCGCGATGTACGCGGCCAAGGCCCTGCCCGGCACGGCGGCGCTGCACTACGACGAGGACATGACGGCCACCTCGGTCGGCGCCGAACTGCAGGACGCGATCCGCGACGAGCAGCTGTTCCTGCTCTTCCAGCCGATCGTGGCGCTCGACGAGGGCCACCGCGTGCTGGGCGCCGAGGCCCTGGTGCGCTGGAACCACCCGGTGCACGGCACTCTCGCGCCCGACGCGTTCATCCCGGTCGCCGAACGTACGGGCCTGATCGTGCCCCTCGGCCGCTGGGTGCTTCGGGCCTCGCTGCGCCAGCTGGCCGCCTGGCCCGCCGGCACCCTCCTCAACATCAACATTTCCGCCCGCGACCTGCGCGAACCCGACTTCGCCGGCGCCGTCAAAGCCCTTATTGACGAGTACGGCGTGACCCCGGCCCAGATCACCCTGGAGATCACCGAGTCGATGCCCGTCGAACCGGGCGACTCGTTCACGGTGCTCGACGAGCTGCGCACCTTAGGCGTGAAGCTGGCCCTGGACGACTTCGGCACCGGCAGCTCCCCGCTCAGCCTGCTGCACGACGTGCCCCTCGACGAGGTCAAACTCGACCGCACGTTCACCCAGGCCGACCCCGACGAGCGGGTGTCGGTGGCGGCCGGCGTGGCCCACCTGGCCGAGGCGCTGAAGCTGCACGCCGTGGCCGAGGGCGTCGAGACCCCGCAGCAGGCCGAACGCCTGCGCGAGCTGGGCTACCAGGCCGCCCAGGGCTACCACTTCGCCCGCCCCCTGCCGGCCGCCGACTTCGAGGCGCTACTGCCCGTCGAGGCCTCCGCCTAGGCTCAGATCATGGAGATCTTTCACCGCCCGGCCGTACGGGTGATCTGCTTCGACGCCGACGGCCGGGTGCTCCTGATGAACTGGCGCGACCCGCACGACGGCTCCCGCCTGTGGGAACCACCCGGCGGCGGCATCGAGGAGGGCGAGAGCCCGCTCGAGACGGCCCGCCGCGAGCTGGCCGAAGAGACCGGCCTCGACCCCTCCCGAGTCGGCGAGACGTACATCGACGTTCACCGCGCGTCCCAGTGGAAGGGCCGCCTCTACACCGGCAACGAGCAGTTCTTCGCCGCCCGCTACGACACCGCACGGCCCGCCCTCTCCGCGGCCGGCCTGATGCCCTACGAGGCCGAGGAGCTGCTGGGCCACGCCTGGATAGCCCCGGCCGACTTCCCGGCCCTGCCCGACCGCCTCGAACCACCCCACCTGGCCGAGGTCGTCGCGCGCCTCTGAGGGCTACTCGAGGTTGGCGGTCAAGTAGTGGAGGGAGTTGGCCAGGTCGGGGCCGGGGGTGTGGGGGCGGCGCAGTTCGGTGGTGTAGACGGCGAGGTCGGCCAGGATCCACCAGAGGCGGTAGAAGGCGATCGTCCGGCGGGAGACGGTTCGGCCGGTTCGGTGCTCGTAGTGGGCCAGCAGGCCGTCGTCGGGGTGAGGTGGGGCGCCGATCATGGCGGGGGTCAGCATCCAGAGGTCGCGTTCGGGTGGGGCCAGGCGGGTGGTGTCCCAGTCGATCAGCCGGAGGCCGGTGGGGGTCTTGAGGACGTTGCCGGGGTGGGGCTCGCCGTGGGTGACGACCCAGTCGGTGGCTGGGGCCACGTCGGCGGCCATGTTGTCGAAGTCCTGCAGCCAGGCGGTGATGCGGGCGGCGTGCCGGCTGAGGACCTGGCGGGCCGGTTCGGCGTACGGGCCGCTCGTCCAGGGGCCCTCGAGGTCGTTCAGGGCCGCCTCCAGGTCGGCTCGGCCCGGTAGCCGCAGGTCGGTGGGTTGCGCGATCGGCGGTGGCTCGGTCTGGTGCAGGGCGATCAGCAGGTCGAGGACGGCTGAGCGGTCGGCTGCGGGGTGGGGGCCGAAGTCGCCGGCGGTTCCGGGGACCAGGGGATAGACCGACAGCGCGTGCTGGTGGCTGAGGGGGCGGGCCGCGTCGCCGTCGCGGTCGGGGATGGGGGCCAGCACGAAGTCGAGGCCGGCTCGGCGCAGGGCCGCGGCCGTGCCCAGGGCCCGCCTCAGCGTGGGCAGATCGGCTCGTACGTCGATCGTGACGAACCATCGCTCGGCGCCCGCGGTCGCCGACCAGTGGTAGCCGCCGGCGCCGACCGGCAGGAACTCCAGCTCACTGACGGCCAGCCGCCAGCCGTCGGCCAGGCCCCGTACGACATCGTCATCGGTCAAGCCCTCGGGTCGCTCGCGCACGACCCGCATTGTGCCGCAGCGGCCGACCGGTCAGGGGAACAGCAGGTCGCTGATGGCGGCGCCGGTCAGCGGCTCGGCGAAGTAGTAGCCCTGGCCCAGTTCGCAGTTGCCGCCGGCCAGCGAGGTCAGCTGGCCCGCGTGCTCGATGCCCTCGGCGATGGTGGACAGTTCGAGCGCCCGGCCCAGCTGGATGATGCCGTGGGTGAGCGCCGCCGCGGTGGGCTCGTCGACCACGTCGTCTACGAAGGATTTGTCGATCTTGATGATGTCGACCGGGAAGCGGCGCAGGTACGCCAGCGACGAGTAGCCCGTGCCGAAGTCGTCGATGGCCAGGCGTACGCCCAGGGCCTTCAACGCGCCCAGGCGCTCCAGCGTGGCCGGGCGGTGGTCGACCAGGAGCGACTCGGTCAGTTCGAGCACCAGGCGGTCGGGCCGCATGTCGGCCGCCTGCAGAGCCGACTCCACCACCTGGATCAGCGCCGCCTGCTCGAGCTGGACGGCCGAGACGTTGACGCTCACCGTCAGCGGCGGGCCGTCGCGCCGGGCGTTCCACTCGGCCACCCGGGTCGTCGCCTCGCGCAGCACCCACTCGCCGATCGGCACGATCATGCCGGTCTCCTCGGCCAGCGGGATGAAGTCCATCGGCGGCACGATGCCGCGCTCGGGGTGCATCCAGCGGATCAGCGCCTCGACCCCGGTGATCTCGCCCGTCCGCAGGTGAACGATCGGCTGGTAGCGCAGCTCGAACTCGTGCCGCACCACGGCCCGGCGCAGGTCGGCCTCGAGCGCGATGTGGGCCTGGAAGGCCTCCTGCATGGCCGGCTCGAACACCTCGAACCGGTCCTTGCCGTGCTTCTTGGCCTGGTACATCGCCAGGTCGGCGTGGACCATGAGCTCGGCCACGGCGTGCTGGTCGGGCCCGCTGAACGCGACGCCGATGCTGGAGCTGATGAAGGTCTCGGAGCCGAGCAGGTCGAACGGCTCGCGCAGCGCGTCCAGGATGCGCCGGGCCACCGGCACTGCTTCGTCGGCGTCGAGCACGCCCGGCAGCAGCACCGCGAACTCGTCACCGCCCAGGCGCGCGGCCGTGTCGCCGTCGCGCAGGCAGCTCTGGATGCGGCCGGCCACGCCGGTCAGCAACGCGTCGCCGGCCGCGTGCCCGAGCGAGTCGTTGACCACCTTGAAGCGGTCGAGGTCGACGAACAGGACGGCCGCGCCCAGCCCGCTGTGGCCGAGCGCTTCCTCCATGCGGGCCTGGAACAGCGCACGCGTGGCCAGGCCGGTCAGCGAGTCGAGGAACGCCTGGTTCATCGCCTCCTGGGTGCGGGCGTCGGTCAGGGCCAGGCTGAGGTGCTCGGCGAACGCCTGCAGGATCTCGCGGGCCGGCTTCTCCCAGACCCGGCGGGCGCCGAACGTGCCGGCGGTGAGGCTGCCCACGGCCTGGCCGTTGACGCGTACGGGCGTGGCCATCACCGATTCGAGCTGGATGGCGGTCATCGGGGGCAGCGCGATCGGGCACGCGGCGTAGTCCTCGACCGCGACCAGTTCGTCGCCGAGGATGGCCAGGCCGGAGACGCCGCCCGAGGCGATGGGGATGCGGCGGCGTTTCGCGGCGGCGCCAGGCGGTACGCCGAGCGAGGCGACGGTGCTGCCGAGCGTACGGTCGTCCGGCTCGAGCAGGTTGATCGCGACCATGTCGACGCCGAGCAGGTCGCGCACCGCGCCCAGCACCATGTCGTAGATCTGCGGCACGGGCACGCGGCGGCCGATGGCCCGCTGCACGGCCGCCATCTCTTCGAACACGCGCCGGCCCTGGTCGAGGTAGCCGAGCAGGCGGCCGTTCTCCTCGGCGTAGCGGCGCTCCGACTCGATCATGTGCAGCGACTGCAGGCTCAGCTCGAGCACGCGGGCTAGGCCGCGCAGCAGGCACACCTCTTCGGCGGTGAAGGGTCCGCGCGTACGACCCAGAACCAGCACGCCCGAGGCGGAGTCGCCGATCGTGGCGTGCGTGACCGCGTAGCGGGTTCCGTTGAGTTCGAGGGCGGCCCGGCGACCGGCGGCGATCTCGGCCAGCGGATGCGCGGGCACCCGGTCGGCGGGCAGTCCGACGGCCGCCACCACGCCGCCGTCGATCATCAGGACGGCGATGTCGGCGTCGAGGGCTCGGGCCGCGCATTCCACGGCAGCGTGGTGCGCGGCCGGACCGGCGGGACGGTCGGCGACCGCGGACAGGAACTCACCAAGCTGGTCTGTCGCTAGCACGGATTGACAGTCGTCCGCGGGCGGCCCGAGTTGAGGGAAACGGCGCCGCCCGAGCTCACACGACCGGTCACGATGTGGTCATGATTTCGCCGGAAACGGTCAAGCGATTCGCGCGCTTGGACATAGTTTGGAGCGATCTTGGTCGACCTCCGTGGCCGGGCAAACGGGCAAGTAAACAACGAAGTCTGTGACCTTGTGATGGAGGCCACAGGTTTCTCCGGTGTTACAAATAGGTCGGTCGACGAGCGGGGAGGTGGCGGCAATTGAATGCGGATGAGCGACAGCATCAGATCGTCGCCCTGGCCCGCCGGCACGGTGAGGTCGAAGTCGCGAAACTCGCGGCCGAACTCGACGTGTCCGCCGAAACGATTCGCCGCGATCTGCGCCTGCTGGAAAAGCATGGCCTGATCCGGCGGACGCACGGCGGGGCGTACCCCGTGGAAACCGCGAAATTCGAGACCGACCTGGCCATGCGGACCGTTCGCGGGGTGCCCGAGAAGCGGCGGATCGCGGCCGCCGCGGCCGGGCTCATCGGGGACGCGGAAACGATCTTCATCGACGAGGGCTTCACCCCGCAGCTGATCGCCGAGGAGCTGCCCACCGACCGGCCGCTCACCGTTCTGACCGCGTCCCTCAACACCGCGGCCTGGCTGGCCGCCTCCACGCCGGCCACGGTTCTGCTGCTCGGCGGCCGGGTGCGGGGGCGCACCCTGGCCACCGTGGATCACTGGGCGGCGGCCATGGTCTCCAGCTTCGTGATCGACCTGGCCTTCATCGGGGCCAACGGGATCTCCCGTGAGGTCGGGCTCACCACGCCGGATCCGGCCGTCGCGGACGTGAAGGCGCGGGCGGTGGCGGCCGCCCGTCGCCGGGTCTTCGTCGGCATTCACACGAAATTCGGCGTACGCACATTCTGCCGATTCGCCGAGATATCTGATTTCGAGTCACTGGTCACGGACACCGCATTACCGGTTTCCGAGGCGAACCGCTATGCCCGGCTGGGACCGCAGGTCATCCGGGTCTGATTCACACCACTGTTCACTCGCCGTTTTCCATTAAACGGAGGTTCCACCATGTCCAAAAAACTGGCTGCGATAGCGGTCGGACTGCTGGCCTTCACGGCCGGCTGTTCGGGCGCCGGCTCGACGACCACCGGCAGCGGCGATTCGGCCGACAACACCATCACGGCCCTGATGGTCGGCAACCCGCAGATGGAGGACATCCAGAAGCTGACCGCCGACAACTTCACCAAGCAGACCGGGATCACCGTGAAGTTCACGATCCTCCCGGAGAACGAACTGCGGGACAAGGTCACCCAGGACGTCGCGAACCAGGGCGGACAGTACGACGTGGCCACGGTCGGCGCCTACGAGGTGCCGATCTGGGCCAAGAACGGCTGGCTGCACGAGGTGTCGACGCAGGCTCAGGCCGACTCCGCGTACGACGTGAACGACCTGATCAAGCCGATGGTGTCGTCGCTCAGCGGCGAGGACGGCAAGATGTACGCGGCCCCGTTCTACGGCGAGTCGTCGTTCCTCATGTACAACAAGGAACTCTTCGACGCCAAGGGCCTCAAGATGCCCGAGAAGCCCACCTGGGCCCAGGTCGCCGACTTTGCGGCCAAGCTCGACGACAAGAGCAAGGGCGTCTCCGGCATCTGCCTGCGCGGCCTGCCCGGCTGGGGTGAGCTGTTCGCCCCGCTGACCACGGTCGTCAACACCTACGGCGGCACCTGGTTCGACAAGGACTGGAACGCGCAGGTCAGCTCGCCCGAGTTCAAGGAAGCCACCAACTTCTACGTCAACCTGCTCAAGCAGCACGGTCAGCCCGGCGCCCCGCAGTCCGGCTTCACCGAGTGCCTGAACACGTTCGGCCAGGGCAAGGCGGCCATGTGGTACGACGCGACGTCGGCCGCCGGCACGCTGGAGGACCCGAACGCCAGCAAGGTCGCGGGCAAGGTCGGTTACGCGTACGCCCCGGTCAACAAGACCGAGTACTCGGGCTGGCTGTGGACGTGGGCCTGGGCCATGCCCAAGACCACCAAGAAGGCCGACGCCGCCTGGAAGTTCATCTCGTGGGCGACCAGCAAGGACTACGAGAAGCTGGTCGGCGAGAAGCTGGGCTGGTCGCGGCTGCCGTCCGGCAAGCGCACCTCGACGTACTCGATCCCGGAGTACAAGGAGTCGGCCAAGGCGTTCGCCGACGTGACGCTGGGCTCGATCGAGCACGCCGACCCGACCAACCCGGGCGTGCAGCCCCGGCCCGCGCTGGGCGTGCAGTTCGTCGGCATCCCCGAGTTCGCCGACCTCGGCACCAAGGTGTCGCAGGAGGTGAGCGCGGCCATCGCCGGCAGCAACACCGTCGACAAGGCCCTGGCCGACGGTCAGAAGCAGGCCGAAGACGTGGCGAAGAAGTACAAGTGACAACCATGGTCGCCCGGCCGGACGAGCGGACTCAGCCGCCCGTCCGGCCCACCAAGGGCGGGGCCAAGGACCGCTGGGTACGCCGGGCGCCGCTCCTGCCCGCGCTGATCTTCGCCATCGTCGTCACGCAGGTGCCGTTCCTCTACACGATCTATCTGTCGACCACGAGCTGGAACGCGCTGCGTCCCGGGGACAAGCCGTTCGTCGGGTTCGACAACTACGTCACGGTTCTCTCCGACTCGCGGCTGCGGTCGGCGCTGGTCAACACCGTCGTGCTCACGGCCGGCGCGGTGATCTTCTCGCTCATCCTGGGCCTGGTGTTCGCGCTGCTGCTGGACCGCAAGTTCCTCGGCCGCGGCATCGTGCGGACCCTGCTCATCACGCCGTTTCTGGTGATGCCGATCGCCGCCGCGCTGCTCTGGAAGCACGCCCTCTTCAACCCGACCTACGGCCTGATCAACGGCATCTTCGGCGGCTCGACCGACTGGGTCTCGTCGTACCCGAAGGCCGCCGTGATCACCACGCTGGTCTGGCAGTGGACGCCCTTCATGATGCTCATCCTGCTGGCCGGCCTGCAGTCGCAGTCGCACGAGGTGCTGGAGGCGGCCAAGGTCGACGGGGCCAACGCGTGGCAGATCTTCCGCCGGATGACCATCCCGCACCTGCGGCAGTACCTGGAGCTGGGCGCGCTGCTGGGCTCGATCTATCTGGTCAACACGTTCGACGCGATCTTCAGCATCACGCAGGGCGGGCCGGGCACGGCGACCACCAACCTGCCGTACGAAATTTATCTGACGATGTTCCGCAAGTTCGAGTACGGCGAGGCCTCGGCGGCCGGCGTGATCGTGGTGATCCTGACGATCATCGTGGCCACGTTCGCCCTGCGGGTCATCTCGAGCCTGTTCAAGATGGAGGAGAACCGATGAGGGTGCGCCTCCAGAACTCGATCTGGGGCATCGCGGCCTGGGTCGCCGGGATCGTCTTCGTATTTCCGGTGATCTGGATGGTGCTGACCAGCTTCAAGCAGGAGGCCGACGCGGCGACCAACCCGCCGAGCTGGTTCTTCGCACCCACGCTGGCCCAGTACACCCAGGTCTTCGACCGCAACATCACGCCGTTCCTGCTCAACTCGCTGATGGCCAGCGTCTTCTCGACGATCCTGGTCGTGCTGCTGGCCACCCCGGCCGCCTATGCCCTGTCGCTGCGCCCGGTGGCCAAGTGGAGCGACTCGCTGTTCTTCTTCATCAGCACCAAGATGATGCCGGTCGTGGCCGCCTTCCTGCCGGTCTATCTGCTGGTCAAGCACCTGGGCATGCTCGACAACATCTGGACCATGGTCATCCTCTACACGAGCATGAACCTGCCGCTGGCGGTCTGGATGATGCGCTCGTTCCTGCTCGAGGTGCCGCGCGAGGTGCTCGAGGCGGGCGAGGTCGACGGCGCGGGCCTGCTCACCAGCATCCGCAAAATCATCCTGCCGATCGTCAGCCCCGGACTGGCCGCGACCGCGCTGATCTGTTTTATCTTCGCCTGGAACGAGTTCTTCCTGGCCGTGAACCTGACCGCCACGAACTCGGGCACGTCGCCGATCTTCCTGGTCGGTTTCATCTCGTCCGAGGGCGCCTTCCTGGCCCGGCTGTGCGCGGCCGCGACGATCGTCTCGCTGCCGGTGCTCATCGCCGGCTGGGTCGCGCAGAACAAGCTGGTCCGGGGCCTCTCGATGGGAGCCGTCAAGTGAGAGCAGCCGTCGTCGTCACGCCGGGAACGATCGCGATCGAGGAGGTGCCGGACCCGACCCCCGGCCCCACCGACGTGGTGGTCAAACCGGCCGCGACCGGCATCTGCGGCACCGATCTGCACATCATGGACGGCGAGTTCGCCCCGTCGTTCCCGATCGTGCCCGGTCACGAGTTCGCCGGCGAGATCGTCGCCGTCGGCTCGGAGGTTTCCGGGTACGCGGTGGGCGATCACGTCGCGGTCGACCCGTCTCTGTACTGCGGTTACTGCTACTACTGCAAGCGAGCCCGGGGCAACCAGTGCGAGAACTGGGCGGCGATCGGGGTGACGGTCAGCGGTGGCGCCGCCGAATTCGTGGCGGCGCCCATGGCCAACCTGTTCAAGCTGCCCAGCCACCTCGCGGCCAAGGACGCGGCCCTGATCGAACCGCTCTCGTGCGCGGTCCGCGGGTTCGACGTGCTGCCGCGGGCGATGGCCACCTCGTACCTCATCTACGGCTCCGGCACGATGGGGCTGATGATGCTCGAGCTGGCCAAGCGGGCCGGGGCCGAGTCGGTGTCCGTGGTGGACCTCAATCCCGCCCGGCTCGAGACGGCGAAGCGGCTGGGCTGTACGGCCGCGACCACCTCGGCCGCCGAGCTGGACGCGCCGCGCGGATTCGACGTGGTGATCGACTGCACCGGTGCCGAGGCGGCCATCCGGGATGGTTTGTCCCGGGTTGGGCGGGGTGGGACGTATCTCCAGTTCGGAGTGTCGAGCTACGACGCCCGGGTCGCGATCGAACCGTACGAGATCTATCGGCGCGAGATCACGATCACCGGCTCGATGGCCGTGCTGCACAGCTTCGACCGGGCCGGGCAGCTGCTCGCGGCCGGCGTGCTCGACCCGTCGATCTTCGTCAGCCACCGGTTCCCGCTGAGCGACTACGCGCAGGCGCTCGACCAGTTCCGGGCCGGGGTCGGAAGGAAGATCCTCATCGAGCCGTGAGTGAAACCTTACGGCCGGTTGTCAGGTGGTCACTCTTCAGGATCAAATAGGGGTGTGGGTACGCCCCCGGAGCCATCGCACACCCTGGCCCCCGGCCGTCTCGGCGCGGCCGCCGTCACGTTCTTCGCGCTGGCGGCGACCGCACCGATCGCCGTTCTGATCACCGTCGTGCCCGCCGCCTACGCCACCGGCGGCGGGGCTCTGGTTCCGCTGAGCTTCGTGGCCCTCGGCGTCATCCTCGTTCTCTTCTCGGCCGGTTACGCGGCCATGGCCAACCGCGCGCCCTTCGCCGGTGCGATGTACACGTACGTCGCACGCGGGCTGGGCCGCCCGGCCGGTGCGGGCGCCGCGTGGCTCGCCCTCGCCTGCTACCAGGCCATTCAGCTCGGGCTGTACGGCCTGGTCGGTGCGGCCGCGGCGCCCCTGCTACGCAGCTGGTTCGACGTGACCGCCGACTGGTGGCTGGTCGCCGCCGGGTGCTGGCTGGTGGTCGCGCTGTGCGGCACGATCCGGGCCGAGATCGCCGGCGGCCTCGTCGCGCTGCTGGTGCTGGTCGAGGTGGCCGTCGCGGCCGGGTTCGCGACGGCCAACGTGCTCGACCCGGCCGGCGGGCAGCTCGTCGCCGACAGCGTGCTGCCGTCCACTGTCGACCTGCCTGCGCTCGGCCTGCTGCTGGCGGTGGGGGTGCTGGCGTTCGCCGGGTTCGAGACCACCGGCCCGTACGCCGAGGAAGCCATCCGCCCCCGTCGGGACCCCGGCCTGGCCACGTACGCCACGGTGGCCGTCTTCGCAATCGTGCTGGCCGGCGCCTCGTGGTCGCTCAGCGCGGCGGCCGGACCCGACCGGATAACCGATCTCTCCCGATCCCGCGGCTCCGAGCTGCTGTTCGAGCTGGCCGGGGCCCGGCTCGCGCCGTGGGCGGTCACGCTCGGCCGGTTGGTGCTGCTCACCGCGCTGATCGCGGCGATTCTGGCGTTGCATCAGACCATGTCGCGCTACCTGTTCGCGCTGGGGCGGGAAAGGGTGCTGCCGGCCGGGCTGGGGCGCACGTCCCGGCGTACGCACGCACCCCGCGCCGCCTCGCTGACCCAGACGGCCGTGACCGCACTGTTCCTGGCGGCCGCGGCGACCAACGTCGCCGACGCCCCGGTGACCGGGCGGCGCCTCATGATCGCGGGCGGGCTCGGCCTGCTGGTGTTGCTGATCCTCACCTCGCTGGCGGCGTTGCTGCACCTCAACCGCGTGCCGAACGGCGAGGACGCGTTCACCCGCTTCGTCGCGCCGGTGTTGTCGACGGTGGCTCTGGGCGCCGTGGCGTATCTCGCGTTCCGGGATCTCGCCCTGCTGCTCGGCGTGCCGGGCGGCTCGGCGTTGCGCTGGATCGTGCCGGCGGGGTTGGCTGTCGTGGCCGGCTTGGGCGTGCTGCACGCGCTGGTCCTGCGCGGGGCGCGGCCGGTGATCTACGCCGGCATCGGCCAGGGCGGCGTCCCGGTGGTGATCACGCCCGTGGCGCCGCCGGCACCGCGCCGTCCGTTGGACGAGCGCCGCCCCTTGCCGGAGCGGCGGCCGTCGGACGAACACGGGCTTTCGTCGGCCGATCCCGGCTTGGAGCGGCCGCCGGGCGAGCCTGGGCGGTCGCCGGACGAGCCAGGACGATCGCCGGACGAGCTTGGGTGGTTGCGCGACGAGCCTGGACGGTCGCCTGACGAGCTTGGGCCGTTGCTCGACGAGCCTGGACGTTCGCCCGGTGGGCCCGGACGGTCGCCCGACGAGCTTGAGCGGTCGCTCAACGAGCCCGACCTGTCGCCGGACGAGCCTGGGCGGTCGCTCGACGAGCCGGATCGGCCGGGCGGGCCGGAGCAGCCGTCCGCGCAGCCGGGGCCGCGTCGCCCGCCGCGAGAGCCGGGCGCGCACCGGCCCGAGCGAGTGCAGCGCTGACATGCGCGCGCCGGATCTGCCACCCCAACGGGAACCGATCCGTGCGCGCGAGATGGGCGCGGTGCGACCGGCGGCCGAGCGGGAACTGATCCGTGCGCGCGAGGCGGGTGCGGTGCGACCGGCTCCGGAGCGGGATCGGGTGCGGGCGCTCGGCATGGATCCGGCCACCGGCCGCTACCGGCACAACGAGGCCGTGACCGCCGTCCGCATCGAGATCGAATTGGGCGTACGCCTGACCCGAGCCGCCCCCGGCTGCCGGGCCGACTGGTTCGACCAGGGCGGACGCTCGTACGACGCGGTGGGCCCGTTCGCGGCGCACCGGTTCGAACGGCAGTGGGCACGGTTCTCGCAGCAGATCGTGCTGCACCTGAAGAAAGCCGACCTGGTTCCGGTGGACGTCTCGCAGTTCACCGCCGACCAGGTGGCGAAGGTGGAAAAGTTCGTGGCGGAGCAGGGCTTGGCACCGCGGGTCTTCATCCTGGGACGGCGACAATGGCGGCTCTCATCATGGTCCGGCAAGGGCGGGACTGGCAGGCGACGGGCGGGCTCTTCGAGTGGACGCTGGAATACCTCATCCCGCGCCTCGACGACCGGAAGACCGCGGACTGGCTCCGCATGGTCGTCGCCGAGAACCTCGGCAGCCTCTGGCTTCCCGACCTGCCCGACGCCGGCCGGGCGCAGATCTTCGCGCTGCTGCGTTCGGACCTGGTCGCGGCCGCCCGCCGCGAACTTCCGGAGGGGCCGGCCAAGAGTGACGCCATCGCCCAGCTGGGAGAGCTGGTCGCGCTGACCTGGCTGGAGGACGGCCGCTAGGCGAAGAACTCCTGGATCTGGGTGAGCGTCAGATAGCCCTGCACCTCGGGCTCCTGGGTCGGCTCGGGCAGGCGCTTGGCGGTGACGGGCACGTCCGGTACGTCGCGGGGCGGGCACGGCATGGGCGGGGTGGGCGGCAGTGCGGGCAGCGTGAGGGCCTGGCGGATCACCTCGAACATGGCCCGCACCTCGTCGGCCGCGGTCCGTTCGGCGGTGGCCGTGCCGGTCGGCAGCGCGCAGGTGAAGTTGGCCTGCAGCCGGTCGTCGAGCCGGCGGATGTCGGCGCTGGGCCGCAGGTGGTCGAGCTTGCCCTCGGCGACGATGCCCAGTTCACAGGCGGTCAGGCCGGACTGGCGCCACCAGGATCGCCAGCGCGGGTCGGCGTCCAGGGTCAGCGCGACGTGCTGCAGGGCGATCACGTACTCGCGCGGGGCGTGGCCGCCGCGGGTGGTGGTGCCCAGGTGCGGGTGCAGCCAGAAGAAGTGCTCCGCGGCGTCGGCCATTTCTGCATGGTGACATTTCGGTCGTGCGCCGGTCAGCTGGAAGGCCCCGCACGTACGGGCGAATTCCGCCGTACATAAGCTGGTGATATAAGTTGGGGTGTGCAGCCTGCCATCACCGAGCAGTCCATGTCGGCCGGGGACGCGGCCGTCGCCGCCGGATTCGAGCGGTTCTACGAGACGCTTCGCCGGTTGACCCCGCGCGGCCCGCTCAGCCTGACCGCCGCCTCGACGCTGCGCCGCCTCGAGCGCTCCGGCCCGCACCGGCTCTGCGAGCTCTACGCGCCCGAGGGGATCAGCCAGCCCGCCATGACCCAGCTGGTCACCCGGCTCGAGAAGGAGGGGCTGGCCGAGCGCACGAGCGACCCGAACGACGGGCGGGCCGTGGTCGTGAGCATCACCGAGGCCGGGCGCGAGGCGGTGGCTCACCGCCGTGAGGTGCGGGCCTCGGCGTTGTCCGAGCTGTTGCACGGGCTCACGCCCGAGCAGTACGAGACCGTCGTCGCCGCTCTGCCCGCTCTGGAACGGCTCAGCGACCTCGCGGCCGACCGCGCTTCTTAGCAAGCCGCGGTTCGCCGGCCGGGAGCAGCACGCCTGCCGCTGCCCGAAATGTCCATATAAGTGAAGAGGAGATGAGCCGCGTGCTGTCCGTGGATCATCCGCGTTACAAGTGGATCGCCCTGTCCAACACGACGCTGGGCACCCTGCTGGCGACGATCAACGCGTCGATCGTGCTGATCTCGCTCCCGGCCATCTTCAAGGGCATTCACGTCGACCCGCTGCAGCCCGGCAACGTCAGCTACCTGCTCTGGATGCTGATCGGCTACATGCTGGTCACGGCCGTGCTGGTGGTCACGCTGGGCCGGCTCGGCGACATGTACGGGCGGGTCCGCATCTACAACGCCGGCTTCGCGATCTTCACGCTCACCTCGATCATCCTGTCGCTCGACCCGTTCGACGGCGGGGGCGGCGCGCTGTGGCTGATCGGCTGGCGCGTGCTGCAGGCGGTCGGCGGCGCGATGCTGATGGCCAACTCGGCCGCGATCATCACCGACGCCTTCTCGGCCGAGCAGCGCGGCATGGCGCTCGGGGTCAACATCGTCTCGGCGCTGGCCGGCTCGTTCATCGGGCTGGTGGCCGGGGGAGTGCTCGCCGAATGGGACTGGCGCTCGATCTTCTGGGTCAACATCCCGCTCGGGTTGCTGGGGACTGTGTGGGCCTACCGCTCGCTGCACGACACCGGCGTACGGCGGAAAGCCAAGATCGACTGGTGGGGCAACGCCACCTTCGCGATCGGGCTCACGGCCGTGCTGGCGGCTATCACGTACGGCATTCAGCCTTACGGCGGCCACGCGATGGGCTGGACCAATCCGTGGGTGCTGAGCGGCCTGATCGGCGGCGCGCTGGTGCTCGTCGCGTTCGGGCTGATCGAGGCCCGGGTCGCCGAGCCCATGTTCCCGCTCGCCCTGTTCAGGAACGCGGCCTTCACCAGCGGCAACGCGGCCAACCTGCTGGCCAGCGTGGCCCGCGGCGGCCTCCAGTTCATGCTGATCATCTGGTTGCAGGGCATCTGGCTGCCGCTGCACGGTTACTCGTACGAGTCGACGCCGCTCTGGGCGGGCATCTATCTGGTGCCGATGACGATCGGGTTCCTGGCCGCGGGCCCGGTGGCGGGCTGGCTCTGCGACCGGTTCGGCCCTCGCCCGTTCGCGTCGGGCGGGCTGCTGGTGATGGCCCTGTCGTTCCTCGGCCTGCTGCTGTTGCCGGGCGACTTCAACTACGCGGTGTTCGCCGTGCTGATCTTCATCAACGGCGTCGGCGGCGGCCTGTTCGCGGCGCCCAACACGTCGCTGATCATGTCGAGCGTGCCCGCCACCATGCGCGGCGCCGCCTCGGGCATGCGGGCCACCTTCCAGAACGCGGGCCAGGTGCTCTCGATCGGCGTCTTCTTCTCGCTGATGGTGGCCGGTCTGGCCGACCACCTGCCGGGTGCGCTGAGCAGCGGCCTGACCGGCCAAGGTGTGCCGGCCCAGACGGCCTCGGCGATCGCCGCGCTACCGCCGGTGGGCACGCTGTTCGCGGCCTTCCTGGGCTACA
This sequence comes from Paractinoplanes pyxinae, assembly GCF_026626335.1. Classification (GTDB taxonomy): domain Bacteria; phylum Actinomycetota; class Actinomycetes; order Mycobacteriales; family Micromonosporaceae; genus Actinoplanes; species Actinoplanes pyxinae. The sequence goes on from NZ_JAPNTZ010000002.1 coordinate 279,612, forward strand.
ACCCGATCGGCGAACTGCTGGGACCGCAGGTGCTGGCCGCCCTGCCGCCGGGCAACGCGGACCGCCTCACCGGTCTGGAGTTCTTCCCCCAGCTGATCTCCGACCCGTTCCACAGCGGCCTGGTGATCGTCTTCTGGCTGGCCATCGCCATGGCCGTCGTCGGCGCGCTGGCCTCCCTGGTCAAGGGCAAGCCGGCCCCGACCTCGGACTACGTCGTGCACGAGTCCGAGGTGCAGGCCGAACTCGGCGCCCAGCCGCTCTCACCGGCCACGGGAGTCGCCGAGCCCCTCAAGCCCTGAGCTCATCTCTTGCAAGCCGATGGTGGCGAGCAGGTCGAGTTTGCCCCGCGCGTCGGTGCCCGGCCGCGGGGTGCTCACCACCAGGCGCAGGTCGGTGCCCTGGGTGGTCAGCACATTCGAGTCAATCGGGATGTCACCGACCTCGGGGTGCACGACGGTCTTGCTCGCGGTCTCGTGCTCGGCCACGGCCCGCAACTCCCACAGCTGCCGGAAGCGGTCGGTGCGGACGAGCCGGGCGATCAGAGCGACCAGGCCGGGATCGCCGGGATACCGGCCGGTGGTCGAACGCAGGTCGGCCACCAGCGACGTCTCGAAGTCGGCGCGCTCGGCCGCGGTCTGGCGGACTCGTGAGAAGCCACCCTCGAACTGGCTGATCAGCGCGCTGCGGGCCGCCTCGGGCAGCCGCGTCGGATCGCCGAACGTGGCCGCGAACAACGGATTCCAGTGCAGCAGCTGCCAGGTGGCGTCGTAGACCCCGACCGGGCTGCCGGCCAGCTGATCCACTATCCGGTGCACGCTGCCCGGCACCAGACGCGGCACCCGTCCCGGACCGGCGGCATGCCCGGCCAAGCGCATCAAGTGAGCCTGCTCGTCGTCCGACAGCTGCAACGCGCGGGCCAGCGCCGCGCAGACCTGGGCCGACGGAGTGGCCGCCTTCCCCTGTTCCAGCCGGACCACGTACTCGACCGAGATGCCGGCCAGCAGGGCCAGCTCCGACCGCCGCAGACCGGCCACCCGCCGCGGCGCGTGGTGAGCGAGCCCCACGGCGGCCGGATCAAGCCGGTCTCGCCAGGCCCGCAGCGCCGCACCGAGGTCACTCATGCCGTCCATGGTCGCGCGGCCGTCCGGCCCGTGGGTGGTACAGGCTTTACCACCACATCCGTTGGCTCCCGTTGCCGTCGCCGCGGGCGCAGGCTGGTAACCATGAACAACACCGTCACGCTCGCCGAAGACCTGACCCTGACCCGCATCGGCTTCGGCGCGATGCAACTGGCCGGCCCCAACGCGTTCGGCCCGCCCCGCGACCGCGCCGCGGCGATCCGGGTGCTGCGTGAGGCCGTCGAGCTGGGCGTCACCCACCTGGACACCAGCGACTACTACGGGCCCTTCGTGACCAACGAGATCATCAGGGAGGCCCTGCACCCGTACCCGTCGGACCTGCGAATCGTCACCAAGGTCGGCTTCCGGCGCGGAGCCGACGGCAGCTGGAACCCGGCCCAGGACGACCTGCGGAAACAGGTCGAATCGAACCTCGAGCACCTCGGCCTGGACGCACTGGACGCCGTGAACCTCCGCGTCGCGGGCCCCGGCTCGCTGGCCCGGGCCTTCGACGAGCTGGCCGGCCTGCGGGCCGAGGGACTGATCCGGCACCTCGGCCTCTCCAACGTCACCGCCGAGCAGGTCGCCGAGGCCCGCGCGATCGCACCGATCGTCTTCGTCCAGAACATGTACAACCTGGTGCTGCGGGGCGACGACCCCCTCATCGACAGCCTCGCGGCGGACGGCATCGGCTACGTGCCGTTCTTCCCGCTGGGCGGCTGGCGCCCGCTGCAGTCCACTGTGCTCGAAGAGGTGGCGGCATCGGTGGGAGCAACGCCGCAGCAGACCGCTCTGGCCTGGCTCCTGCAGCGAAGCCCGACCATCCTGCCGATCCCTGGCACGTCCTCTGTGGAGCACCTACGCGAGAACGTGGCCGCCGCCGACGTCGTCCTGCCCACGGCCGCCGTCGCCCGTCTCGACGCTTTGGCCGAGTGACCCTGGCGCCTACGCGACCAGGAAGGCGGACACACCCATGTCGGCGCCGACGATACGGGCGGTCTCGGCGGCGTGGGCGTTGAGCGACTCGACGGCTTCGCGCTGGGCGGGCGGGGCGACAACGGTCCGCAGTGGACGCTTTCCGGCCGGCATCTCGACCAGGGCGACGATCGCATCGGAAACCGCCGTCGGGTCGCCGGGGTTCTCGGTCTGCCGCCCGGTCAGTTCACCGACAAAACTTCCAAACCCTTCCCCGTACGCGGTGAAGCGGGCGGCATCGGCGGGCAACACGGCATTGTTGCCGATGTTGGTCGGGTAGGGAGCGGCATCGACGATGACCGACTCGACACCGAACGGCGCCAGTTCGTGGTGCCACGCCTCGGTCAGGCTGCCGAGGGCGGCCTTGCTCGCCGCGTACAGCCCCGAGTAGGGAATCGTGACCCGGCTGGAGATCGAGCCGACCTGGATCAGCACGCCCTGACCTTGCTGCCGCAGCTGAGGCAGGGCGGCCCGGGCGACCCGCAGCGCGCCGAAGACGTTCACGTCGAACTGGCGCTGCGCCTCCTCGGCGGTGAAGGCCTCGAGCGGGCCCGGGAAGATCCCGCCGGCGTTGTTCACCACCACGTCGAGGCGGCCCGCGGCCTCCATCACGGTCTCGACTGCCTTGTCGGCTGACGCCTGGTCGGTCACGTCGAGCTCGACAATTCGCAGGTCAAGGCGTTCGGCCGCCGCGAGCGCGGTCAGCTCGGCGGCCGCCTTGGCTCCCCGGCCGCCCACATCACGAAGGGCGGCGAACACCTGATGCCCGCGCCGGGCCAGCGCCTCCACGGTCAACCGTCCGAAGCCCGAACTTGCACCTGTAACCAGCACGACCTGCCGAACGTTGCCGCTCATGATCTCTCCCGTCGCAGTGAAACGGGGTGGCGCCCCGCTTACCTCCGCTACGATATGGGGGACCGCCCCACTTGCCAACACGAAGTGGGGCACCCCACCATTTCAACGCTTCGGAGGACCTGGCGTGGCTCTGGTGAAGCCGAAGCGGGCGGATGCGCGGCGCAACTACGACCAGATCGTGGCGGCGGCCGAGGCTGAGGTGGCCCGCCACGGGGCCGAGGCGTCACTGGAAGAGATCGCCCGGCGCGCGGGCGTGGGTTCTGCGACCCTGCACCGGCATTTCCCGTCGCGGCAGGCGCTGCTCGAGGCGGTCTTCCATGACCGGGTCGTGGTGTTGTGTGAGCAGGCCCGAGAGTTCGCCGAGCGTCCTGACCCGGGTGCCGCGCTGGCCGACTGGCTGCGGGCGGTCGCGCGCTATGGGGCAACGACGCGAGGGTTGGCCCGCTCGCTGCTCGACGGCGGCCGCAATCCCGAACCGCCGCCGGACAGCTCCTGCGAGACGATGCTGGTCGACGCGGGCGGCGATCTTCTGAAGCGGGCGCACGACGCCGGAACCGTGCGCCCGGAAGTGTCGATCATCGACCTGCTCACGCTCATCAACGCCATCTCGCTGGCCACCGAGGGTGGCGCCGACGCGGCCGCCGAGGCCACCCGCCTGACCGACCTGGCGCTGGAAGGCGTGCGGCCGCGAGGCTGAGACGCGCCGCTCTCGCCGTTCCGCGCCCTTCGGGGCGCCGCGGCGCGGAATCCCCGATGGTCAGAGGGTGGCGGCGGCCAGCAGCATGGTGGCGATCTCGCGGGCGGTCAGGGCCGCCGTCGAGTTCTGGTCCATGCGGCCACCGACCGAGGCGCCGTCGTACAGGACCACCAGCTGGTCGGCCAGGCCGGCCGGGTCTTTGGCGCCGGCGTCGCGGGCCAGCTCGAAGAACAGGCCGCGGGTCCACGCGCGGTTGGCGTTCGAGACCTCTTCGATCGGGCCGCCGCGCGTCGACTCGGCGCTGGCGTTGTAGAAGGGGCAGCCCCGGAAGCCGGGCGTGCCGGTCAGTTCGGCCAGCACCTCGAACACGCCGAGCAGGCGGTCGCGCGGGTCGTCGTAGCGTTCGAGGCCGGCCAGCAGGCGGGTGCGGCGCAGCGCGTGCCGGCCTTCCAGATAGGCCCGGACCAGCTCGTCCTTGCTGCCGAAGGTGCTGTAGAGCGAGGCCTTGGCGACGCCGGCCCGTTCGATGACGCGGTCGATGCCGACGGTGTGGATGCCCTCGGCGTAGAACAGTTCGTCGGCGGCGGCCAGGAGGCGGTCGCGGGCCGAGGGCTTACGGGTGGTTGAGGGTGACGCGGCGGACATGCGGTTGACGATAGCAGACAGACCTGTCTAGTCTCGAGCGTTCAGACAGACCTGTCTGTATTTTCACCGTCCAGAGCGAGGAACGCTCCATGACCACCCTTGCTGACGCTCCGCCGTCCGTTCGCGGCCGGCGGCTGTCCCGCCCGGTCGCCTTCGCCGCCATCGCGGCGATCTTCGTGACGTTCTCGGCCGCCTCGGCCGCCCCCTCCCCGCTCTACGTCGTCTATCAGCACCTCTGGAACTTCTCGGCCACCACGCTGACCGCGGTCTTCGCCGTGTACGTGGTCGGGCTGATCGGTTCGCTGCTGATCCTGGGGGCGCTGTCCGACCACATCGGCCGCCGTCCCGTGCTGGCCGCCGCGATCGCGCTCGAGGCTGTCTCGCTCGTGCTCTTCCTGACCGCCGGTGACGTCGGCATTCTGCTGACCGCGCGGTTGCTGCAGGGCATCGCGACCGGCGCCGCCATGACCACGCTGGGCGCGGCCCTGGTCGACCTGAACCCGCCGCACGCGCCCGGCCGGGCCGGCCTCATCAACGGCCTCGCCCCGGTGGCCGGCCTCGCGATCGGCGCGCTCGGCACCGGCGTTCTGGTGCAGTACGCACCCTCGCCCACCCACTTCGTCTGGGCGCTCTTGCTGGCGGGCATGGTGCTGGCCGGCGTCGTCGTGGCCCGCATCCCCGAGACCTCGGCCCGCCGGCCCGGCGCCGCCGCCTCCCTCGCGCCCAGGCTCGGCGTGCCGGCCCGGCTGCGCGGCGACCTGCTGGCGCTGGTGCCGATCATCGTGGCCAGCTGGGCCATCGGCGGCCTCTACCTTTCGCTCGGCCCGTCGGTCGCGGCGGGCGTCTTCGGCATCAGCAGCCATCTCGTCGGCGGCCTGGTGGTGACGTTGCTCTGCGGCACCGGCGCGCTGAGCTCGTTCCTGCTGCGCAACGTGCCCACCAAGCGGGTGCTCCTGCTCGCGGGCAGCCTGCTCACGATCGGCGCGGCGATCAGCGTCACCGGCCTCGAACTGAGCAGCGCCCTGCTGGCCGCGGTCGGCACGGTGGTCTCGGGTGTCGGCTTCGGCGCCTCGTCGCTGGCCTCGTTCGGCACGCTGGCCGTGCTGGCCGCCCCGCACGAGCGGGGTGAGCTGTTCGCGGTGGCGCTGGTCATCGCGTACGTGGCCTTCAGTGTTCCCGCCGTGGTGGCCGGTTTCGCCGCCACCTCGGCCGGCCTGCACGACACGGCGCTGGTCTATGGCCTGGTCGTGGCCGTGCTCGGCGCGGCCGCCCTGATCGCCCAGCGGACCCGCAAGACCGCCTGAACCTTTCGTGGCGCCTCGGCGTGGGCGGCAGCTATTGGGCCGTCCACGCCCCACCATAGTGGGGCGAATTGGACACGAGAGGCTGGCATGAGACGACTTCTGGCGGCGGCCACCACGATCGCCCTGACGGTGATCGCGGCCCCGGCGAGCGATGCACAGGCGGCCGGGCCGCACACCGAACCGGCGAGCAGGATCGCGCCGACCATCAAGTGGAGCGCCTGCACCGAGCCGGCCCTGCGCCTGCGCAAGGCCGAGTGCGGTCTGCTCGCCGTGCCGCTCGACCACGCCGCCCCGGAGGGCGAGAAGATCCAGATCGCGGTGTCTCGGATCAAGCACACCGTGCCCGAGGCCAAGTACCAGGGCGTCATGCTGGTCAACCCGGGCGGGCCGGGTGGCAAGGGCCGGGCGCTGTCGGTGATGGGCACCCTGGTTCCCGGCGGCGCCGGGGCCGCGTACGACTGGATCGGTTTCGACCCCCGCGGGGTCGGCGCCAGCAAGCCCTCGCTGAGCTGCGACGCCGATTACGCGGGTTACAACCGGCCGCCGTACGTGCCGAAGTCGCCCCAGATCGAGCGCAAGTGGCTGCAGCGAGCCGAGGGATACGCCCAGGCCTGCGGCAAGGCCGGCGGCAAGCTGCTCGAGCACCTGAAGACGCTCGACACCGTACGGGACATGGACTATCTGCGGCAGGCGCTCAACGCCCGGCAGATCAACTACTACGGCTTCTCGTACGGCACCTATCTGGGTCAGGTCTACGCCACCCGGTTCCCCGAGCGGGTGCGGCGCATGGTGCTCGACGGCAACGTGAACCCGGCCCGCGTCTGGTACGACTCGAACCTCGACCAGGACATCGCGTTCGACCGCAACATCAAGCTGTACTTCCGCTGGCTGGCCAAGAACAACCGGGTCTACCACCTGGGCCGCACGGCCCGCGAGGTCGAGCGCGGCTTCTACGCCGAGCAGAAGAAGCTGACCCGCAAGCCGGCCGGCGGCAAGATCGGCCCGTCCGAGCTGACCGACATCTTCCTGCAGGCCGGCTACTACAACTTCGGCTGGGCCGACATCGGCCGCGCCTACAGCGACTGGGTACGCGACCACGACGCGTCCGGGCTGCGGCGGCTGTACGACACCAACAACCCGCCGGGGCCGGACGCCGACAACAACTACGCGGTGTACCTGGGCGTGCAGTGCACCGACGCCGGGTGGCCGCAGAGCTGGGCCAAGTGGACCGCCGACAACTGGGAGGTGCACCGCAAGGCGCCCTTCGAGACCTGGGCCAACGCCTGGTACAACGCGCCCTGCCGCACCTGGCCGGCCCGCAGCGGCATCCCGGTGACCGTCTCCGGCGAGACCGTGCCGCCGGTGCTGCTGATCAGCGAGACGCTGGACGCGGCCACCCCGTTCAGCGGCAGCCTCGAGGTGCGCAAGCGGTTCCCGCGTTCGGTGCTGCTCGAGGGGGTCAACGGCACCACCCACTCGGGCTCGCTGAGCGGCAACCGGTGCGTCGACAACACGGTGGCCGACTACCTGGCCACCGGCAAGCTCCCGAAGCGGCTGCCCGGTGAGCGCTCGGACAAGCGCTGCCGCCCGCTCGAGCCGCCGGTCGCGATCGCGGCGACCAAGGCCAAGCGGGCGCCGGCGCCCGCCGAGCGCCTGGAAGTGCGGAAACTGATCACCGGCCGGTGAAAGAGATCACGGCCCCCGCCCTCGGGCGGGGGCCGTTGGCTATGCTCGTTTCCGCGAAGGGGAGTAGCTCCCAATGTCGCGGTCGACATACTGACCCTTGATTCACTTCTCGGGTCCGGCCGCGCGGCCTTTCCACAAGGCGAGCGAGACCTTCGGCTTGGCTGTTGACGTCTGACGGCCGGGTCGAGGTCGCCCATGCGCACCTTCTGCCCGGTCCTGGTAACCGGGAGAGTTATCTGTGGAAGGCTTCCTCGTCGCGACCGCGGTCAGTTTCGCGGTGATCTTCGTGGCCGAGCTGGGCGACAAATCGCAGCTCATGGCCCTGACGTTCGCGACCCGCTTCAAGACCGTCCCGGTGCTCATCGGCATCACCGTGGCCACCGCGATCGTGCACCTGGTCTCGGTCGGCATCGGCTACGGCCTGGGCGCCACGCTGCCGACCGGCTGGATCAACCTGATCGCGGCGGTGGCCTTCCTCGCCTTCGGCGCCTGGACGCTGCGCGGCGACAAGCTGACCGACGACGAGAAGACCAAGGCCGAGCGCAGCACCGGCTCGGCCATCCTGGCCGTCGGCGGCGCGTTCTTCCTGGCCGAGCTGGGCGACAAGACCATGCTGGCCACGATCACCCTGGCCACCCAGTACGGCTGGTTCGGCACCTGGCTGGGTTCGACGGTAGGCATGGTGGCGGCCGACGCGCTCGCCATCCTCGTCGGCCGCCTGCTGGGCCGGCACCTGCCCGAGAAGGCCATCAAGTACGGCGCGGCCGCGCTCTTCGCTATCTTCGGCATCTGGTTGCTGATCGAGGCGATCATCGAGCTGCGTTAGGGGATTCAAGGTGCAGCAGTACCGGGCGGAGCTGACCGCCGACGTCACCTTCACCACCGGCGGCCGCCTGCAGGCGCAGGGACTGCGGGTCGATGTGCCGCAGGCCGAGGTCACCGAGGCCGATCTGGCCCGGATCCTGGTCGGCTCGCTGGGGCTGCGCGACGTCGAGCGGGTCGAGCTGACCGGCGTACGCACGTTCGCCGAGCCGGTGCCGGCCGGTCCGCCCGGTCCGCCGCGCCTGCGGTTCGTCGAGCTCAGCCACGTCATCTCGGACGGCCTGACGACCTATCCGGGCCTGGCCGCGCCGGTGATCTCGGTGCACCAGAGCTGGGAGCAGACGAGCGCCCACTACGCCGAGGGCACCGCGTTCAGCTTCGACCGCGTCGAGATGCTGGGGCAGACGGGCACCTACCTGGACACGCCCCGGCACCGCTACGAGGGCGGCACCGACCTGGCCGGGATGCCGCTGGAACGGCTGGCCGACCTGCCCGCCGTCGTGGTGCGCACGGCCGGCAGCGGGCGGCGCGCGGTCACCGAGGCCGACCTCGAGCCGCTGACCGTGGCCGGGCACGCCGTGCTGCTGCACACCGGGGGCGACCGCGGCTGGGGCACGCCCGAATACACGGTCGACGCGCCCTACCTGACCGGCGAGGCGGCGGCGCTACTCGTCGAGCGGGGCGCGGCGCTGGTCGGCATCGACTCGGTCAACATCGACGACGCGGTGCCCGGCGGCGAGCGCCCGGCCCACACCGTGCTGCTGGCCGCGGGCATCCCGATCGTCGAGCACCTGACCGGGCTGGAGGACCTGCCGCCGCACGGCGCCCGCTTCACCGCCGCGCCGCCGCGGATCACCGCCGTCGGCACGTTCCCGGTGCGGGCGTACGCCCAGGTCCCGTACTACGAGCCGCATGATCACACGAGGTCGGCGGGCTGGCAGCCTTCGGGCCGATAAGGCTCATCCTCGGCCCGAATCGGCCGAATAGGTCCACGTGACCGCTAACCCCCTGCGGGCCGACCCCGATCAGCAGCTTCACGCCGACGGGCCGGCGGCCCCCGGCCCGCGCGCCTTCAGCGGCCGCACCGAGATCGCCGTGGCCCAGGCGGCCACCCTCTTCGAACAGCTCGAGCTGGAGCAGGCCGTGGCCACGCTCCAGCCCGTGCTGGCCGCCGACCCCGCGGCCCGCGAAGCCTGGATCCTGCTCGCCCGCCTGAAGCTGGCGCTGGACCAGGCCACCGACGGGCTCGACGCGGCCGAGCAGGCCGTCCGGCTCGACCCGGCCGACCCGCGGGCGCTCGCCCTGGCCAGCCGCGCCCTGACCGTGCTGGGCCGGCACGAGGAAGCGGTCACCATGGCATACCGGGCCGTCATCGCCGACCCGCGCAACGCGCTGTGGCACGACCGGGTGGCCTGGGCGCTGCTCTCGGCCGACCGGCAGATCGCCGACGCCGAGCAGGCGGCCCGGACGGCGATCGGGCTCGACCCGACCGAGGCGCACTACTACTACACGCACGGCGTGACGCTGGACGCCCTCGGCCACCTCGACCAGGCCCGGCAGGCGCTGCTGACGTCGCTGCGGATGGAGCCGGAGAACCCGGTCGCCCAGCACCGGCTGGCCGTGCTCAACGGCGAGGCCGAGCGGCCGGCCGAGAGCAAGAAACGCGGCTGGCGGCTGTTCAGGCGCTGACCGTGTGCCGGTACTTGTAGCGGATGGCCAGCCACACCAGCCAGCCCAGGCCGATGATGAAGCCGAAGCTGATCAGGCGGTAGAGCACCACCGCGGCCACCGCGAACCCGCTGGCCAGGCCGCCCGCGACCAGGCCCAGCACCAGCGCCGCGTCGACCACGCCGAGGCCGCCGGGCACGATGGGCACGCTGGCCGCGGCCATCCCGGCGCAGTAGGCGATCACCAGCGCCACCGGATTGATGCCGCCGGCGCCCACCGCGACGCAGCACAGCCACAGGCAGAGCGCGTCGAACAGCCAGTTGAGCAGGGCCAGCACGACCGCCAGCGCGAAATTGGCCGGGTGTACGCGTACCTCGCGCAGTTGACCCACGAAGCCGAGCAGCCGGTCGTGACCGTGCCCGGGCGGGCGCCGGCGCACCCGGTTCACCCCGCCCAGCAGGGCCCGCACCGGGCGGTCCAGCAGCTGCGGGTGCTCGGCCAGTTGCCGTACGCCGAAAGCGACCACCACCGCCCCGACCGCGTAGAAGACCAGTGTGTGCCAGCTGCCGGTGTGGCGGGCGAGCAGGCCGCCGACCGCGCCGATCACCACCAGGGCGCCCGCCGACAGCACCCCGCTCAGCGCGATGCACCAGGACGCCACGGCCGGGGAGACCCCGTACCGGCGCAGTTGCTGGAAGTTGAAGGTGGTCGAGAAGACCGGGCCGCCCGGCAGCGTGGCGCTCAGCGAATGGGCCGCGTACGCCGTGGCCACGTGCTTCTTCATGCTGACCTTGGTGCCGGCCCCGCGCAGCAGGGCGCGCTGCATCCGGGCGTACGTGCCCATCGAGGCCAGTTCGGCCGCGAGCGCGGCGGCCACCCAGTTCCACTGCGGTGCACGCAGCTGGGCCAGCGCCCCGGCCAGCGACGACCATCCCAGCATCAGTTCGACGCCGAGCACGACCACGACGATGACGGCCACGGCGGGTCCCCGCCGCCACCACGGCGGCACTCCGGTCGTGGGCCGGGCGGTCTGCTGCTGCACGGCCATCTGACTGATCGTCGCACTCCGGCGCGGAGCGCGCAGATGATCAGCGGGTGTAGGCGATCAGGTCGAGGTCGCGCATCGCGGCCGGCTCCTTGGCCTGCACCTTCAGCGTGTTGTCGGGGCCGAAGAGTGAGAGCACCCGCTTGCCGTCGTCGTCGGTGCGCACCAGCAGGTTGCCCTCGGCGTCGAAGACCGCGCCGACCACCGTGCCGCCGACCGGCAGATCCTCCAGCTGGCCGGTGGACGTGTCGACGATCGTGTCGGCCGTGTCGGTGCCGGTCGTGCTCTCGCCAGTGGTCTGCAGCGGCACGGTCACCCGGCGGCCGGTGGCGTCGACGCTGGTCGGCTTGCAGGCGGCCAGGCCGTCCGGGTTGTCGCGGGTCTGCGTCGCCCCCAGCACGGGCACGCTGGTGCTGGTGTCGGCGTTGTCGGCGGTCAGCTTGAGCCCGCAGTACGAGGTCGCGTAGACCAGCGTGCTGCCGTCGCCCGACCAGCGGAAGTGCTGCCCGGCGGACAGGCCGGCCGGGAGCGGGGTGACCGTGCCGGTCTCGACGTCGAGGATGCCCGGCGCGGAGTCGAGCTCGGTCGCGTCGATCAGCAGCCGGTCGCCCTCGGGGGACCACACCGGCGCCTGGTCGGCCGCGACCACCCCGGTCAGCACCTGTTCCGGCTCGCCGCCGGACTCGCTGACCAGCAGCGTCCCGTCGGCCACGTAGGCGACCCGGTTGCCGTCGGGCGAGATGCCGACCGAGGACGGCGCGTCGCGCAGCACGACCTCGTGGGCGCCGTCGGTGGGCGACATGCGGACGACGTCGGGCGCGGTGTCGCGTTCGGCGTAGAAGACGTGACCCGTCATGTCGGAGAGCACGCGGGACTGCGGCTTGGCCGGGCGGGGCTTCTTGGTGGGCCGTCCGGCAGTGTCGCGTGTGCGCGCCGGTGGCGTCGCGGTCGGGGGCTTGCGGGTCGGCTTGGCGCCCGCGTGCGCGGGCGGGACCGTCACCGTGGGCGGTTCGCTCGCGGCCGACGACTGCGGGCGCGCGGCCACCGGCACCTCGGCCGGCTTGTGCTGCGGGATCTTCCACAGCCCGCTGGCCAGCACGCCCAGCACGAGCAGGGCGGCGCCGGTGCCGACGGCGGCCTCGCGACGGCCGATCCGGCGCGAGCGGTGCAGGGCCCGCTCGTACATGTCGGTGGGCTCGGCGACGTCGGCCAGGTCGCGCAGCGAGGACCGGAGCTGATCGTGTTCGGGGCTCATCGGCCGGCCTCCGGCACCTCGGTGAGCACCCGCAGGTCGGGCAGCATCGAGCGGAGCCGGTCGAGGGCGCGACCGGTCTGGGTCTTGACCGTGCTGACCGAGACGCCGAGCATCTGGGCCGCCTCGGCCTCGGTGTGGTCCTCGAAGAAGCGCAGGACGATCACGGCCCGCTGCTTCGCGCTGAGGGTCAGCAGGGCGCGCCGCAGCACCAGGCGTTCGACGGCGGCGTCGGCCGGGTCGTCGGCGCCGCGGCGGCGGTCGGGCTCGAAGTCGGGCGGCAGCACCTCGGCCACCTTGGGCCGGCGCCAGATCGACACCTGCGCGTGATACATGACCTTGCGGGCGTACGCCTCCGCGTTCTCGACCCGGTCGAGCCGCGACCACGCCCGGTGGGTGCGGGCCAGAGCCTCTTGCACCAGGTCTTCGGCCAGGTGCTGATCCCCGGTCAGAAGGTACGCCGAGCGCAACAATGCGTGCGTCCGGGTGCGGACGAACTGCGCATAGTCGGCCTCACGGGCGTCCATTCGTAGGTGTCCGTTCGAGGTGTCGAGGGAGACGTGAGCGTACCCAGGCGGCTCAAGCACCGCGCTGCCGGTCACGTCCGCCCCCTCCACCTTCGAACTGGCCGGGCGATGCCACCCCGTGTGGGCACCGACCAGCGGATACACCGTGCAATGCCTCCCCGTGTGGGCACTGTCCGGCGTCCGTTACAGACGCTGGGGGGTCGCTTGCCGGACGACAACCGTTCGGCCGATTTCGAGAATCGGCCGAACGGTCAATCCGTGGGCGTGCCGGATTGTCACCCCGCTCACATCCCGGGTGGAGCGGTTTTCGCCTAGCGTCGGTCGGGCATCGGTTCGCTCGGCGGGCGTGGTGGCGCCCAGGAGGGAAGGATCTCCCATGGCACGCCCTCGCATCGTTGTCGTCGGGGCCGGCTTCGCCGGGTTCACGGCGGCCCGCAGTCTGGCCAAGCTCTCCCGTGGCGGCGCCGAGATCGTCGTGATCAACCCGACCGACTACTTCCTCTATCTGCCGCTGCTGCCCGAGGTGTCGGCCGGCATCCTCGAGCCGCGGCGGGTCACCGTCTCGCTGCAGGCCGCCCTGCCCGGCGTCCGGCTGATCCTGGGCGAGGTCGACGGCTTCGACCTCGACCAGCGCACGGTCTCGTTCACCGACCCCGACGGCCGGGCCGGCTCGATCGGCTACCACCGTCTGGTCATCGCGGCCGGCACCGTCAACAAGCTGCTGCCGGTGCCCGGGGTCACGATGTACGCCCACGGCTACCGCGGCATCCCCGAGGCGCTCTATCTGCGCGACCACATCACCCGCCAGATCGAGCTGGCGGTCAACGCGCCCACCGACGAGGAGCGTCGCGCCCGGTGCACGTTCGTGGTGGCCGGCGCGGGCTACACGGGCACCGAGGTGGCGGCCCAGGGCGTCCTGTTCACCAAGGCGCTCACGGCCGAACGTCCCGAGCTGCGCGACAAGGTGCGCTGGATCCTGCTCGACACAGCCGATCGTGTACTCCCGAGCCTCGACGAGCGCCTGGCCGGCGCGTCCGATGAGGTGTTGCGCTCGCGCGGGGTCGAGGTCCTTCTGCGTACGAGTGTGAAAGAGGCCACCGAGGACGGTGTCCACCTGTCCACGGGCGACTTCGTACCCACCCGCTCGCTCATCTGGTGCGTCGGCGTGCGGCCCGACCCGCTGGTGGCCGACCTGGGCCTCCCGCTGAAGAACGGCCGCCTGGTGGTCGACGAGTTCCTCAACGTGCCCGGCCACCCCGATGTCTACGCCGTCGGTGACGCGGCCGCCGTGCCCGACCTCACGCGCCCGGGCGAGCTCACCGGCATGACCGCGCAGCACGCGACCCGGCAGGGCACGGCGGTGGCCAAGAACATCGCGGCCTCCTACGGCCAGGGCCGCCGCCGTGCCTACAAGCACTACGACCTGGGCTTCGTGGTCGACCTCGGCGGTCTTGACGCGGCGGCCAACCCGGTCGGCGTGCCGCTCCAGGGGCTGCCGGCCAAGGTGGTCACCCGGGGCTACCACCTGCTGTCGATGCCGGGCAACCGGGTGCGGGTGAGCGCCGACTGGCTGCTCGACGCGATCCTGCCGCGCCAAGGGGTGCAGCTGGGTCTGGTGCGGGGCACGGCGGTTCCGCTGGAAAGCACCTCGGTGTCGAGTTGACGCCTGTTCGAGGGATAAGGCGGGGGGCTTCCCGAGGCCGACAAACCGTACACAAGCCATAATTAACGCATGGCATCCAGATGGGCCGCCGGACCGGCCGCGCTGATCTTGGTCGCCCTCCTGACGGGCGCCGGCGTCCCGGCGCGCGCGACCGCCGACACCCCGGCCGTGCTGATGGCCCAGTACGCGTTCAACGAGCGCCCGATACTCGACGGCTCCGGCCGCGGGCACAACCTGCGGGTCATCTCGGGCCACGGCGGCGCCGTGCGGCAGGTCGCCCACGGGCAGGGTTCGGCGCTGCTGTTCCCGTCCCGATGCCTGCTGCGCGTCTGCCCGCACGTGGCCCTGCAGACGCCGTCCACGCCCGACCTCAACCCGGGCACACGGGACATCTCGTTCGGCGCCGACGTCTACTTGAGCCCGACCCAGACCAGCAAGGGCCAGAACGTCATCCAGAAGGGCTTCTCGAAGACCAGCAGCCAGTGGAAGCTGCAGATCGACGGCGTGGCCGGCCGGCCCAGCTGCGTGCTCGTGGGCGACCGGCTGCGCCGGATCCGGATGGTCACCAGCTCGGTGTCGGTGGCCGACGGCCGCTGGCACCGGGTGCGGTGCTCGCGCTCGGGCAGCGTCCTGGCCGTCTTCGTCGACGACCTGCTGCGCGGCCGCATCACCGTGCCGGCCAGTCTCTCGGTCACCAACAACCGCCCGATGAGCATCGGCGGCAAGGGCGCCTTCGCCGACAACGACCAGTTCAACGGGGCCCTGGACAACGTGTGGGTCAGGGTCGGCCAGACAGCCCGTCGGTCACCGCGGTGAGCAGCTCGGCGCCCGGGGTGTCGCCCGACAGCTCCCAGGCGAAGGCGCCGCCGAGGGCCTTGCCGCGGGCGTACGCCATCTTGCCCCTGATCGTCTCGGGAGTGTCGTACGACCACCATTGGGAGCCGCAGCGGGCGTAGGCCGTGCCCGCGATCGTTCCGGTGGGCGGGCACCGCTTGACCAGGGCCTCGTAGTCCTCCAGGCCCTTCTCGTAGCGGCCGGCGGCCGGGCCGGTGGCGTCGCCGCCCGGCTCGGTGGCCGTGACCCCCGTCCAGCCGCGACCGTAGAAGCCGATGCCGAGCAGCACCTTCGACGCCGGCACGCCCAGTTTCAGCAGCTCGTCGATGGTGGTCGAGGTGGTCGCCGTGTCGCGCGGGATGCCGGGGTACGCGGTCAGTGGCGAGTGCGGCGCGGTCTTCTGCAACTTGCGCGTGTCCCCGCCGGCCCCGAAGTAGTCGTACGTCATGGCGCTCAGCCAGTTCGCCGTGCCCGCCGCCGTCCGGTAGTCGGTGGCGGTCAGCTTCGACACGTCGGCCGGCACCGCCGCCGTGATCACCGAGTCGGGGCCGAACCGCTCACGCAACGAGGAGAGAAGGCGAGACAGTGCCTGCGGCCCGCTCTTGTCGCAGCTCAGGCCGCAGGCGTTCGGATACTCCCAGTCGACGTCGATGCCGTCGAAGAGGCCCGCCCAGCGCTGGTCGGTGAGCAACTTGTGGCACGACTCGGCGAAAGCGTCCGGGTCTCGGGCCGCCTCGGTGAACCCGGCCGAGCCGGTCCAGCCGCCGAACGACCACAGCACCCGCAGGCCGGGATGCTTCTGCTTGAGCTTGCGCAACTGCCCGAGGTTGCCGCGCAGGGTCGCGCCGGGACCGTCGGCCACGCCGTCCACGCTGTGCTCGGCCGCGATCGGCTTCTCGTAGTCGGCCCACTTGTCGGCGGTGGTGCACCGGCCCCCGGCGACCTTGCCGAACGCGTACAGCAGATGAGTGAGCCGCCCGGCCGCGCCGCTCTCGTCCAGATCGCGCACCTGGAAGTCGCGGGCGTAGACGCCCCAGCCGGTGAAATAGCCGACCACCTTGGGTGCGGGCGCCGGAGCGGGCTTCTTCTCGGGAGCGCCGCAGGCGGCCAGGCCGAGCAGGATAAGGATGATCAAGACGAATCGGGCGCGCACCGCTCCGAAGCTATCCGGACGGGACAACCCGGCCACAAGTGATCACTCGTCCGGGTGTACCGCCGGAGCGGGGTGATTCCCGGCACGGCCGGTCACCACCGCCGCCGGTTGTGCGATCGTTTCCCGGTGGCCATCAGCCCTCGCGAACCCGCCGACGTCCCGGTCACCCGCAGCTGGCGGGCCGAGTTGCGCGTCCTGCTGAGCTGGCGGCGGATCCTCAACCGGCTCCGGGCCGTGCTGCGCAGCGCGCTCGTGACCTTCGTCGTGCTCACCGTCACGCTCTGGCTGATGCCGGGCGTCGAGAGCAACGACATCGTCGACACGCTGGGCCTGGTGGCGATCGTGGCCGGAGTGGGCGCCGTGCTGCGCCCGCTGCTGCTGGTCGGCATCACCGCGCTCGGCGGCTGGGGCGCCATGCTGCTCGGGGTCATCGCCCAGGTCGTCGTGATCGTGGTGGCGCTCGAGCTCGACCCGGCCAACCGAATCAGCGGCCTGCCGTCGCTGGTGGTGACCGCGGTCCTGGCCGTGGTGTTCGCCGCGATCGTCGACTGGATGGCCGACAGCGGCACCGAGGACACGTTCGTCCGCGAGGCCCGGCGACTCATGCGCGGCGTCCGCCGGCGGCAGTCCCGGCTGGCCGGCGGCCCGCTGCTGACGTTCCGCCGGCCGCGCCCGGGCACCGAACCCGGTCTGCTCATGGTGCAGCTGGACGGCCTGTCCGAGCCGGTGCTGCGCTGGGCCGTGCGGGCCGGCAACCTGCCCACCCTGGGGCACTGGCTGCGCTCGGGCAGCCACACCATGCGTGGCTGGCACACCGGCCTGCCCTCGACCACGCCCGCCTCGCAGGCCGGCATCCTGCACGGCGCGACCCGCCAGATCCCGGCCTTCCGGTGGTTCGAGAAGGACACCGGCAAGCTCATGGTGACCAACCGGCCGCGCGACGCGGCGGTGCTCGAGCCGCGGCTCAGCGACGGCCGGGGCCTGCTGCGCGACGGCGGGGTGAGCATCGGCAACGCGTTCAGCGGCGACGCGGCGGTCAGCCTGCTCACGGTGAGCCACGCGGCGTTGCCCGGGCGGTCGGCCCGCGGCTGGGCGGCGTTCATGGCTTCGCCGTACGGCTTCACCCGCGCCCTCGTCCTCGGTGTGGGCGACGTCTTCACCGAATTGCACCAGGCCCGCCTGCAGCGCCGGCGCAACCTGCAGCCCCGGGTCAGCCGTTCCGGCGCCTTCCTGGCCCTGCGCCCGGCCTCGATGCTGCTGCGCGACGTGAACGTGTCGCTGATCGCCGAGCAGATGGCCCGGGGCGCCCCGGCCATCTACTGCGACCTGGTCGACTACGACGAGGTGGCGCACCACGCCGGCCCGGCCCGGCCCGAGTCGATGCGCCAGCTGGAAAGCCTCGACCGCATGCTCGGCGTGCTCGAACGGCTGGCCCCCGAGGCGGCCCGGCGCTACCACCTGGTGGTGCTCAGCGACCACGGGCAGAGCCAGGGCGCCACGTTCAAGCAGCGCTACGGCGAGACCCTGGACGAGGTGGTCGAGCGCTTCTCGGCGCCCGACCAGGCCGACGCGCCCGCGACGCCGGCCGAGAGCGAGGCCACGCAGGAACCCGACTTCCCCGAGCCGCCGCTGGCCCCGCTGCTGGTCGTGTCGTCCGGCAATCTGGCCCTGGTCTACCTCACCCGCTTCCCCGAACGGCTCGACCGGGCCGCCATCGACCGGGCCTACCCCCGGCTCATCCACGGCCTGGTCGCCCATCCGGGCATCGGCCTGGTCATCGTCAAGACTGACGACGGGCCGGTCGCGCTGGGCGGCTCCGGCCGCCACCGGCTGGCCGACGGCGTCGTCGAGGGCGTCGACCCGCTTCTGCCGTACGGGCCGCGGGCCCGCCACGACCTGCTGCGTCACCAGTCGGCCGAGCACATGGGCGACCTGGTGCTGATCAGCTGCGTCGACCCGGTGACCGAGGAGGTCGCGGCGTTCGAGGAACTGGTCGGCTCACACGGCGGCCTGGGCGGCTGGCAGACCGACGCGATGCTCGTGCACCCGGCCCGCTGGCCGGTCACCGAGGACGAACTCGACGGGCCGGACGCCGTGCACCGCCAGCTGATCGAGTGGCTGGCCATGCTCGGGCTGCGCACCCAGCCGCCGGCGGCCGACACCCAGCCCGCGCTGGAGCACGAGCCGATCGAAGATCAGGACGTCGCGAGACTTTCGAGGACGCACGACGGTTAGGCACTTTGTGCCTCGACTTCTCGTCCCCCTGGTCGTCCTGATCGGCCTGCTCGTCCCGTCGTCCGCCGCGCTCGCGGCCGTCCCGCAGGCCCGCTCGGCCGCGCCCACGTTCAACGGCGGTGTCTACGCGATCGCCCACCGCGGCGCGACCGTCTACGTCGGGGGCGCGTTCACCACGGCCACGGCGGGCGGGCGCACCTATCCGCGCGACCGGATGGCCGCCTTCGACTCGCGCACCGGCAAGCTGCTCGACTGGGCGCCCGGGGCCGACGGCGTGGTGCGCGCCCTGGCCGCCACCCCGGACAGCGTGTACGCGGCGGGCGACTTCCACCGGATCGACGGCGAGCCCCGCGACTCCCTGGCCCGCCTGCACCCCACGAGCGGCGAGCTCCGGTCGTGGCGGCACACGCTGGCCGGCACGGCGTACACGCTGGCCGTCGGCAACGGCCGCCTCTACCTGGGCGGCAGCTTCGCCGATGTGTCCGGCCAGAAGCGCAGCAACCTGGCCGCCTTCTCGCTGGCCACCGGCAAGCTGGACGCCGGGTGGCGCCCGGCCGCCGACGACACCGTGCACGCGCTGGCCGTCACCGGCCCGCGGGTCTATCTGGGCGGCGGCTTCCACACGGTCAACGCGGTCAAGGGCACGCTCCGGCTGGCCGGGGTCAACGGCGTCAGTGGGGAGGTCGTGCCGGTGTTCCGGCCCCGGGTGCCGGCCGAGGTGCGGGCGATCTCGCTCGACCCGCTCGGCGTGCACGTGGCCACGGCCGGAGTGGGCGGGCGGGCCATCGCCTACGGCTGGACCGGGATGATGCGCTGGCAGCGGGTCTTCGACGGGGACGCGTCGGCCATCGTCACCACCGGCGGCATCACCTATGTGGGCGGCCACTTCGACAACGCCTGCCTGACCGAGCGCAACGGCGTCAAGGGCGGCTGCGTGGACGGGGCGCGGGCCCGGTTCAAGCTGGCCGCGGTGACGTCCAAGGGCCAGCTCACCGGCTGGGCCCCGACCGCCAACGGGGTCATTGGCGTACGGGTGCTGAGCGTCAACCACGTGGCCGGCGCGATCGAGGCCGGCGGCGACTTCACGACGATCAACGGCCAGGACCGCCGCCGGTTCGCCGCGTTCTAGTCAGCCCGATCACTAGTCGGCTCTTTTACCTGGGCGGGCCCATAAAATTCGGCCATGACAGCGCCTCGCTCCGTCGCCCCGGCCGTGGCCTCGCAGGCCGTGCTGGCCCCGCTCACCGACGCCGCGATCTTCCTGGTCGCCACCGTCCGCCCCGGCGGCGAGCAGACGGTGCGCGACCTGCTCGAAGACCTGAGCGGGCTGCAGCGCACGGTCGGCTTCCGGCTGCCCGCGGCCCAGCTCTCCTGCGTCACCGGCATCGGCTCCGAGGTGTGGGACAGGCTGTTCGCCGGCCCGCGCCCGGCCGAGCTGCACCGCTTCCGTGCCTGGAAGGGCCCGAAGCACAGCGCGCCGTCGACGCCGGGCGACCTGCTGTTCCACATCCGGGCCGGGCAGATGGACGTCTGCTTCGAGCTGGCCGCCAAGATCGGCGAGCGGCTGCGCGGGGCGGGCGACATCGTGGACGAGACGCACGGCTTCAAGTACTTCGACGAGCGCGACCTGCTCGGCTTCGTCGACGGCACCGAGAACCCGACCGGCGCCAAGGCGATGGACGCGGTCGTGATCGGCGAGGAGGACGAGGTCTTCGCGGGCGGCAGCTACGTGATGGTGCAGAAGTACATTCACGACCTCGAGGCCTGGAACGCCCTCAAGGTCGAGGACCAGGAGGCCGCGATCGGCCGGCGCAAGCTCGACAACGTGGAGATCCCCGACGACGACAAGGCGCCCAACTCGCACGTCAAGCTCAACGTCATCGAGGACGCGGACGGCAACGAGCTCAAGATCCTGCGCGACAACATGCCGTTCGGCTCGGTCAAGGAGGGCGAGTTCGGCACGTACTACATCGCCTACGCGGCCACGCCTGATGTGCCCGAGCTGATGCTGCGTCGCATGTTCCTGGGTGAGCCCTACGGCACGTACGACCGGATCCTCGACTTCTCGACGGCTCTCACCGGGTCGCTGTTCTACGTGCCGACCGCGGACTTCCTCGACGACCTGCCGGAGGCCCCGTCAGCCGATGAGCCGGGTGAGGTCGGCCAGAGTGTCCAGCCGTAGGTCGCCCTCGAGGCCGCGCAGGGCGGCGGTGTGCGCGCCCGCGGCCCGTCCGGCGGCCAGGCCCACCTCGGCGTCCTCGACCACCAGGCAGTCCTTCGGGTCGACGCCGAGCAGCTCGGCCGCGCGCAGGTAACCCTCCGGATCGGGTTTGCCGGCCGCGATGTCGTCGGTGGTCACCAGCACCGGCGCGGTGATGCCGGCCGCGGCCAGGCGAGCCTTGGCCAGGCGGCTGTCGGCGCTGGTGACCACGGCCCAGGGCAAGCCGCGCAGGGTGAGGTGGATGAGCAGTTCGTGGGCGCCCGGCGTCGCGGTGACGTCGGAGAGGTCGTCGTACTGCAGCTCGAGCTGGCGGGCCGAGGCCACGACCATGGCCGCCTCGTCGAGGTGGGGCAGGAGCTTGCGTACGGTGGACGCGCTCGGGCTGCCGTGGGCCATCTCGTAGGCCTGCTGCCCGTCGACGCCGTACTCGGCCGCCCATGACAGCCAGGAGCGCAGGACGGCTCCGTCCGAGTCGACCAGGGTGCCGTCCATGTCGAAGAGCACGGCCCGCACCGTGCTGACGTCGAACTGCTCCGAATCGGGCACGGGAACCTCTGTCTGGTCGTCGGACGCGGCGAAGGACGACCCCGGGTGGGGGCCGTCCTTCGTACGAGTAAATCAGGGAGTGCGCTTGCGAGGTGCGCGTCGGGCCGGGGTGGGCGCCTCGGCCACCGCGGCGGTCTTGCGCGGGGCCCGCGTGCGCGGGGTGGGCGCGGCGGCCGACGACGCGGCGTTCGCGGCCGTCCGCCGGGCGGCGGTGGCCCGGGCGGTGTTCGACGTCGCCGGGGGAGCGGTCTCGACCGGCGCCGGGGAAGAGGTCTCGACCGGCGCCGGCGGCACGACGGCCGGAAGGGCGGGGCTCACGGGAGCCGCTGCCTCGACCGCCTTCGTCTCGGGCGCCTTGCCCTCGGGCGCCTTGCTCTCGGAGGCGGAAGCGCGGTCGCGCTCCTTCTCGCGGCGGATCAGGTCGGCGAGCAGGCTCTTGTCGTACTTCTCCTCGAGCGAGGAGGCCTTGCTCTGCGCCTTCTCGGCCCGGGCGGAGGCCTTGCGGTGCGCCTTCTCCAGCCGGTCTTTGTCGCGGGCCTGGGTCTTGAGCGCGCGCTTGAGCCGCTTGGCCTCGGCCTCGGCGTTGCGCAGCGCCTGCGTCTGCTGCCGGGTCAGGTCGGCGTTGGTGCGCAGCCTGTTCTCCAGCTCGGTGACGGTCGTCTTCGTCCGCTCGGCGGCGGTGTTCGCGGCCGCCGATTGCTCACGGCGGCGGTCGAGCTGCTTGCTGGTCACGGCTTCTCCTTCCGTTAACCCATAGCCGTACCCGCGCTTCATCGATGCAATCGTCAGGACGACGTGTCCTGCACCGCGGCGGGGTCGGCCTTACGGGCGCGACGGCGGCGGATGTGCCGCACGTGCAAAGTCACGTAACCCGCCACGGCGAGCACGACAGCCGTGATGGCCCACCACTTGTAGCGGTGCGCGTGCTCGATGATCTCGACGAGATGGGTGCCGAACAGGTACGCGATGGTCGTCCAGAAGCCTACCCACAGCGCTGCGCCGATGGCGTTGTAGAGCAGGAACGTGCGCCACGGCATAGCGGTTATGCCCGCGATCACACCGTTCAGCTGGCGCAGCCCGTCGATGAACCGGGCCACCACGACGACCCGGCCGCCCCGGCGCGCGAAGAAACCCTCGGCCCGGTTGAGCCTTTCCGGGGTGAGGAACACGTACTTCCCCCACCGCAGCGCCAGCTTGCGGCCGCCGCGCGCCCCGATCCAGTAGCCGATGTTGTCGCCCACCACGGCGGCGACGAACGAAATGGCGGCGACGGCGACGACGTTCATCCGGCCCGCACCGGCGTAGACGGCCGCGGCCACCATGATCGTCTGGCCCGGCGCGGGCACCCCGAAGCTTTCGACGCCGATCACACCCGCGATGGCGTAATAGCCCCAACGGTCGAGGATCGGGGCCACGCCGTGCAGGAATCCGGGAAGGTCGGCTGGAGGTGGCATCGGGTCAACGGTAACCGGGTCCGCTACCGAGGTTGCTCCTTAGTGCGGTGCAGGAGCCAATTGACCCCATCCGTGTGGATCAGCGCGTACCGATGTGACCCGTCCCGCCCGTGCAGGGTGAAGACGATCCGCTTGTCGTTGCGGTCCTCTTCCTGCCACCAGCCGATGTCCGCGATCGACTTGTCCGCGTCGGTGTAGGTGAGGTGGTCGAGGTCGTGGTCGGGCACCGCGACGGCCAGCCGGTTGCGCGCCGGGTCGGTCGGCAGTCCCCTCGGTACGGCCCACGAGCGCAGCACGCCGTCCTCCTCCAGCCGCAGGTCGAAATGCGGCCGCGGCTTGCGGTGGTCATGCAGCACAAAGGCGGGCTCCACCCGGCCGACGCTACCGCCTGGCCGGCGCTGCTTTCTGGCCGGCGCTCCTTCTGTCATTGTGTGCCGGTGTCTACGCGCCCGGCCCTCGCGCTCACCGCCCTCGCCGTCGGCACGTTCGCGCTCGGCATGACCGAATTCGTCATCACCGGCCTGCTGCCGCAGATCGCCACCGATCTGTCCGTCTCGATCCCCACCGCGGGTCTGCTCATTTCCGGGTACGCGTTGAGCGTGGTGATCGGCGGGCCGCTGCTGACCGCCTCGGTCGCCCGCCGGGCCCGCAAGCCGGTGCTGATCGCTCTCATCGGGTTCTTCGTGGCCGGCAACCTGATCTCGGCCCTCGCCCCCGGCTTCGCGGCGATGATGACCGGCCGGGTCGTGGCCGCGCTCTGTCACGGCGCGTTCATCGGCATCGCCACGATCACCGCGGCCGACCTCGTCCGCCCCGAGCGCCGCAGCAGCGCGATCGCCGCGATGCTGAGCGGCATCACCGTCGCCAACGTGGCCGGCGTGCCGCTGGGCACCCTGCTCGGCCAGCAGTTGGGCTGGCGGGCCACGTTCTGGGCGATGGCTCTGCTGGGCGTGGTGGCCGCCCTGTCCACGGCCGCGTTCGTGCCCGCCGCTGGGGCCGGCGACCAGCCCGGCGCCACCTGGAGTGCCTTCCGCCGCCCGGCGGTCTGGCTCGCGCTGGGCATGACCGCGCTCGCGTTCGGAGCCGTCTACGCGCCCTTCACCTATGTGGCTCCGCTGATGACCGAGGTGGCCGGGTTCGGGGCGGGCGCGTTGCCCTGGCTGCTCGTGCTGTTCGGCCTCGGGCTGGTGCTGGGCAACGTGATCGGGGCGCGGGCGGCCGACCGGCATCTCATGTCGACGATCGTCGCGGCGTCCGCGGCCATGCTGATCGTGCTGGTCGCCTTCGCGTGGAGCTCGCACTCGAAGACGCCGGCCGCCGTGACGCTGTTCGCGCTGGGCGTGGCCGCGTACGCCACCGTGCCCGGCCTGACTACCCGGGTGATCGCCGCGGCCGACGGCGACAACCTGGTCGTCTCGGCGGCGGCCGTCTCCGCCTTCAACCTGGGCAACGCGGCCGGCGCCTACCTGGGCGGCCGGGCCATCGCCGCCGGTTGGGGGTACGACTCGACGCCGCTGGTCGGGGCGGCCATGGAGGTCGGCGCGCTGGCGCTGGCGGGAGCCCTGCTCCTGGTGGGTCGGATGTCTACCCGTACGGGTGACAGAGGCCGTTCGGCCGAGGTGTTCTAGCCCGCGGCTTGCTTTGCTCGGCAGTCATGTCTGTCGTGACACCCGCCCGGCGCAAGATCGCCATCGGGACGTTGATCGCCGCCGTGGTGGTCGGAGCGTCCTCGATCGCGCTGCAACGAGCCGATGCCGCCACCTGGTCGACCGTGCAGCCCGGCGCCTTCACCGGCCCTGCCTTCGACGCCTGCACCGCTCCCACCAGCGCGGCCATGAAGGCGTGGCGGGCCGACTCGGAGTACCGGGCGATCGGCATCTACATCGGCGGGGTCAACCGCGGGTGCGCGCAGCCCCAGCTCACCCCGGACTGGGTGAAACAGCAGGTGCAGGCGGGCTGGAAGCTGCTGCCGCTCTACGTCGGACCGCAGGCGACGTGCACGACGATCGGCGGCGGCCGCAAGCTGATCGACAACGCGCACGCCGAGACCCAGGGCCGCCTCACCGCCTCGGACGCCGTCGCCCAGGCCACCCGGCTCGGGCTGGCCCGCGAGAGCGTCCTCATCTACGACATGGAGGCGTACCGCACCGACGACGACGCGTGCCGCAAGGGCGTACTGGCTTTCATGAACGGCTGGACGGCCCGGCTGCACGACAACGGCTACTTCTCGGGCTTCTACTCCAGCGTCTCGTCGGGCATCACCCACCAGGTCGCGAACTACGCGACCCCCGGCTACACCCGGCCCGACTACATCGACTTCGCCCGCTGGGACCTCAACCCCGTGACCACCGACAAGGCCATCCCGGCCACGGCCTGGCCAGGCAAACGCCGCATGAAACAGTGGCGCGGCGGCCACAAAGAGACGCATGGCGGCGTCACGATCAACATCGACAGCGACTACGTCGACTTCGCGCCCCTCCCGAAGACGAAGACGGCCGACATCTCCGGCAACGGCTGGTCCGACGTGCTGGGCCGCTCCCCGAGCGGTGCCCTGACGGCCTTCATGGGCAACGGCTCCCTCGTCGACAACAACCAGCGCCGCACCCTCGCCCCCAACTTCCGCGCGATGAACGCCATCATCCGCATCGGCGATCTCAACCGCGACGGCCGCGAGGACGTGGTGACCCGCCAGACCAACGGCGACCTGTGGTTCTATCCCGGCACAAGCACCGGCCTGGGCGCCCGCAAACGCCTGACCCGCGGCTGGCAGAAGATGCGGGAATTAACGCCGATCGGCGACCTCACCGGCGACGGCCTGCCCGACCTGCTGGCCCTCTCACCGGGCAACAACCTTTTCCTGTACGCCGGTCAGAGCGGCACGAAGCTGTCGGGCCAGAAGCTGGTAGGAACCGGCTGGACCGGCCGCACCGAGCTGGCCAACGCAGGCGACTTCAACCGCGACGGCTTCCCCGACCTGGCCGCCCGCCTCACCACCGACGGCCGCCTCTACCTGTGGCCCGGCCGAAAGGGCGGCTTCACCGGCGCCCGAGTACCCCTCAACACGGCCGCCACCGACCTACGAGACCTGACCGGAGTAGGCGACTTCAACCGCGACGGCTACCCCGACCTAACCGCAGTCCAGAAGTCCACCGGCAACCTGGTTTTCCTGGCCGGCGCCGGCACCACCCTCCGCCCACCCTTCCGCCTAGCCACCGGCTACGCGACCATCACACCGCTGGCGTAGCGGCGTCGCTGTCGCATGATCTTGGCGGAGCGGACCGGTTATGCGCTTCGGCGCGTGAGTTCCTGCGGCGCACGCTGGGACGGCCGCGAGGGCTACATCGGAATGTCGGCCGGCGTTGCCAGTAGCGCGTCGGGTCGCATGCGCTGTGCGCCGCAGAGGGCGGAGGCGGCGGGCGGGAGTTGCCGGGGGCTGTCAACGCTTCGCGCGGCGCGGAGCGTGCCGGGCAGGGAGTCGGCCATTGCGGTGAGGGCCGGCCCGGGCATCGAGCGCAGCAGGCAGGCAGGAGAAACCGCTGGAGACACTCGTGGCCGGCCCGAACCGGGCCGGCCACGAACGACTGGGGTCTTACAGGGTGTCGGCGGAGAGCTGGCCGCGCAGCTTGGTGAGGGCCTTGGTCAGCAGGCGCGAGACGTGCATCTGGCTGATGCCGATCTGGTCGGCGATCTGCGACTGGGTCAGGTTGCCGTAGAAGCGCAGCGTCAGGATCTTCTGCTCGCGCTCGTCGAGGGTCGCCAGGGCGGGGCCTAGGGCGACGCGGGTCTCGGCCAGTTCGTACTCGTAGTCCTCGCCGCCGAGGGTGTCGCCGAGCTCGGTGGTGCCGTCGGCGCTGATCGGGGTCGACAGCGACGTGGCGTTGTAGGCGCGGGCGCCCTCCAGGCCTTCCAGCACGTCTTCCTCGGTGACACCGAGGTGGGTGGCCACGTCGGCGACTGTCGGGGAGCGGCCCAGGCTGTGGGTCAGGGTGGCGTTGGCCTCGGTGATGGCCAGGCGCAGCTCTTGCAGGCGGCGCGGCACCCGGACCGACCAGGTGCGGTCGCGGAAGTGGCGCTTGATCTCGCCGATGATGGTGGGGATCGCGTAGCCCGCGAAGTCGACGCCGCGCTCGGGGTCGAACTTGTCGACGGCCTTGATGAGGCCGACGGTCGCGGTCTGGACGAGGTCGTCGGTGGGCTCGCCGCGGCCGGAGTAGCGGTGGGCGAGGTGGCGGGCCAGCGGCAGCCACGCTTCGATCGCGCGGTCGCGCAGCGAGGCGCGCGACGGGTGACCGGCGGGCATCGCGGCCATCGCGTTCAGCAGTTCGGCGGCGCTGTCGACCGGGGCGCTCGCGGCGGCCGGGACGGCGCTGACTTCAACGCTCGTGGTGGTCTCGGTGACGGTCATGTCGGTGGTCCTCCCTGGCACCTGTCCGGAGAGCCGGCTCCGCTGAAAAAGCGGGGCCCGGGTCGGTCGGGTGTCCCTATCTACTGGTCGACAGCTTTCGATGTGGAAACTGCCGTCCGCGCACACTAGGCCGTTCGGATATGACCAACCTAGCCGACAAGACCAGAGAAGACTAGCCGAAAGTATGAGTTACTTTGCGTGATAGCAAATATACGCAGCGGATCATGGGTGCTGCCTCGGAAGATCGAGAACCCTGGATCCTCCGTTCGAGGGATTAGTCCGTACGGTGTTAGTGGTGACCCGCACGGGCCAGTGTCAAACACATCCGACCGGGAAAGATGAGGACCATGTCTGCTCTGCGCTCCTCGGCTCCCCACCCGGCGGCCGTCGAGCTGCGCTGCTGGACGCTCGACAGCTTCGGTGAGCTGCGCACTTTGCGGGCCGCCCTGCGCGAGGCGATCGAGACGCACACCGACGAGGTCGACGATCTCTTCGACAAGATGGCCGTGGTCGCCACCGAGCTGGCCACCAACGCCCTGCGGCACGGGCTGCCGCCGACCGAGGTGCGGCTGCTCCGCGAGGACGACCATCTGATCCTCGACGTGGCGGATCACGATATGGGCACGCTCCCAGAGCTTGACCAGGGGCGACCGCTGGGCGCCGGCGGGCTGGGACTGCAGCTCACGAAGACTTTCGCGATCGACGTCGGCTGGTACCGCACGAGCTCGACCAAGAATGTCTGGGCCAGCTTCCCGGGCTGAATCCCCGTCGTGCTGGTAGAAATGCCCCCGTGGCGGACTCCTACCAGATCGGCCAGGATCACACGGCCGACCCGGCCGCGACGGTTCTGCGGCCCCACGGCGAGCTGGACATCAACTCCCGTGACGACCTGCACGCGATGATCGTCGACGCGCTCGGCACGGCCGGGCGGATCGTCGTCGACCTCGCCGACGTCACCTTTCTCGACTCCGAGGCGCTCGGCGCGCTGATCGACGGTTACAACGCGACTCTGGCCGTCGGCGTCGGCTTCCGCGTGGTCAACGCGCAGGCCGGGGTGGCCCGCGTGCTGAACGTCTCAGGTGCGCAGGAGCTGTTCGACTCGTAACCTGCCGCGGTGTCCTTGATCCTTTCGGCGGTGCTGCTGGCTGTCGTGCTGGCCTTCGCCGTCGTCCGGCCGCGCGGTCTGCCCGAGGCGGTGGCCGCCGTGCCCGCGGCTGCCGTCGTGATCGGGGCCGGCTTCGTGTCGTGGGACGACGCTGTGGCCGAGGTCCGTGAGCTCGGGCCGACCGTGGGCTTTCTGGCCGCCGTGCTCGTGCTGGCTCATCTCGCGGGTGAGCATGGCGTTTTCCGGTACGCGGGAACTGTCGCGGCTCGTCGAGGCGGAGATCAGCCCACCCGCCTGCTCGGGGCGGTCTTCGTGGCGGCCGCCCTGACCACCGCTTTCCTGAGCCTGGACGCGACCGTCGTGCTGCTGACCCCGGTCGTGCTGGCCGCCGCCGCCCGGGTCGGCGCTCGCTCGCGGCCGCCCGCCTTCGCCGCCGCGCACCTGGCCAACTCAGCGTCGCTGCTGTTGCCCGTCTCGAACCTGACCAACCTGCTCGCCTTCGCGGCCAGCGGGCTCACCTTCCTCGGCTTCACCGGCCTGATGACGCTGCCCTGGATCGCCGTGATCGCCGTCGAGTACCTGGTCTTCCGGGTCTACTTCGCCGGTGACCTGCGGGTCCGGGAGCAGCCACGCCCCGAGCCCGGCAACGGCCCGGCGCCGCGTTACGCGCTGATCGTCCTGGCCGTGACGCTGGTCGGCTTCGCCGTCTCGCACTCGTTCGGCGTCCACCCGGCCTGGGTCGCCGTGGCCGGCGCGATCCTGCTCGCCGTGCCCCGCCGGGTGCCGGTTGGCACGCTGATCCGCGAGGCCAACCCGGCGTTCTGCGCGTTCGTGCTCGCCCTGGGGATCGTCGTGCTCGCCGTGCAGCAGCACGGCCTCGAGAACCTGATCCACGCGATCACCCCCGACCATGCCGACCTGCTCGGCCTGCTGGCGGTCGCCTTCCTGGCCGCCGCGCTGGCCAACCTGCTCAACAACTTGCCGGCGACGCTGGTGATGCTGCCGGTCGTGGAGTCGAGCCCGGCGCTGCTGCTGGCCATGCTGATCGGGGTGAACGTGGGCCCGAACCTGACCTACGTGGGCTCGCTGGCCACGCTGCTGTGGCGACAAGTTCTGCACACGCACGACGCGGCGCCGGATCCGCGCGACTTTCTACGGCTGGGGCTGCTGACCGTGCCGCCGGCGCTGATCGCGGGCGTGCTCGCGCTCTGGCTGAGCTTGAAGATCGCGAGTTAGGGGCGCACCCTCGCCGCCGCGCCGGTATCGGTCCGGGGAACGGCCGAGGTGATCCGGTGGGGGATCGGCGGCGGGGTGCGTCCGACGCAGTCAGTCTTGTCGATGTAACTGTTACAGGCAAGTAAAACCGGTTACGGAACCGTTTACGCGGGCGGGGCGCCGCTCGGGGCGCCGTCAGCGCCGCTCGGAGGTCCGCCCGGGCCACCGGGGCCGCCGCCTCCGGGCGCCTGCTCACCGCTGGGGGTGGTCGTGGTGTCCACTTTGACCGTCAGCGACACGGCGTACCCACTCGAGACGTCGCCGGTCACGCTGCCGAGCTGAAGCGCCGCCGAGTCGTCGCCGAAGACGTTGTCGCTGTCCAGGCTGATCTGGCCGAGGTTGGTCACCGAGGCCTCGTATCCGGTGGTGGCGTACACCTTGTCGCAGGCGTCCTCGGGCAGGGCGACCTGGGAGGTGGCGATGGCCTTGGTGGCGTCGGTGATGTCGGCCTGGCTGGGGTAGACCTCGAAGTGGATGTGCGGCCAGCGCCCGGAGTAGCAGGCCGGGAAGATGCTGGTGAACTTCACCTGGCCCGAGTCGTCGGCGATCTGGACGCCGCGCAGGTAGTTCTCGTTCTGGACGGCCTCGGAGTACATCGAGTACTGCCCGGCGCGGTCGCAGTGCCACACATAGACGGCCGTGCCGGTGAACGGTTTGTTGTCATTGGCCATGTCGAGAACGGTCAGCTCGAGAGTCATGGGTACGCCCTCGGCGGTGCCACTGGCCGTGCCGAAGCTCGACCGGATGTCGCTGCGGACCACGCCGCTCTGCTCTAGGACGTCCGGCCCGTTCGACCCGTCGCCGGGGTAGGGGCCGGCCGTCTCGTCCGGGATCTCGCCGGAGGCGGTCGAGGCGGTCGGCGTCGCCGTGCCGGACGACGAATTGTTGCTGCTGCACGCGGCCAGGCCGATCGCGGCCGCCCCGAGGCCGAACCCCCGCAGAAGGCGGCGGCGGCTCATCAACGTACCCAGATCGAACCCGAGGCCCTGGTCGACGACCTCCTCGTCGGGCCGGGGCAGGCGCCGTCCCTGGTACGTCGGTCTCGGGTCCTTGGACATCGGTTTCTCCCATCGTGCGGCTCGCGGTGTTTCGGTCACAGTAAGTCCGTTTCTTGTGGAATTCCTTTGACCGGGCTGTGACAGGCGCGTTACCCAGGAAGTTTTCCTACCGGTTTAGAAGAGATAATTCTGCCGGACTGTTGACGGAAAAATTCGGCCCCGCCTACGGTGGCCTCGTGTCCGGATCCGGAGGCGTTCATGCGCTGGTCAGACGCGCTCATGAGGAGCGTGTGCTGGCGATTCTGCGTGAACGTGGCGGGCTCAGCCGGGCTCAGATCGCGGCCCGGTCCGGGCTTTCCCGCACCACTCTGTCCGAGATAACGGGCGACCTGCTGGCCCGCGGCGCGATCGTCGTGGTGAACACCGACGCACGTGACCGGGCGGGTAGCGGGCGCCCGGCCGAACTGCTGGCGCTCGACCCGCGGTCGGGCCAGTTCCTCGGCGTCGACCTCGGGCACACCCGGGCGCGCGTGGCGGTCGCCGACGCGACCCACGAGATCATCGCGAGCGGCGTCGACGAATATCCGCCCGGCAGCTCGTGGCCGCGGCGGCTGACTGCCGGTGTCGATCTGGTCGACCGGATCGCCAGCGAGCAAGGCATCAACCTCGCCGCGCTGCAGGGCATCGGCGTGGGGGTCGCCGGGCCCTACCCGGCCGGCGGCTCCCGGCAGGACGTGCTGGCCGCGTTCGCCGAGCGGTTCGCGGCGCCCGTCCTCGTCGACAACAACACCCGGTTCGCCGCCCTGGCCGAGGCGAGCGGCGAGACCGAGGCCGGCGACGTCCTGTACGTGCGGCTGGCCGACGGCATCGGCGGGGGTCTGGTGGTCGGCGGCCGGTTGGTTTCCGGCGCGGGCGGCGCGGCCGGGGAGTTCGGGCACGTCAAGGTCGACCCGTCCGGTGGCATCTGCCGCTGCGGGAAGCGCGGCTGCCTCGAGACGGTGGCCGCGGTGCGTCCCGTGCTGGCCGCGGCCGGCGTCGACGACCTCGGTGAACTGGCCGTCCGGCGGGACGAGCCGAGGGTTCGGGCCGCTACCGACCGGGCCGCCGACGCGCTCGGCCGGGTGCTCGCCGACGCGGCCCTCATCCTCAACCCGGAGCTGATCGTCATCGGCGGCCCGTTGCCGTTCGCCGTACCCGAGATCGTGGCCGGCGCCGCCGCCGTCATCGCGACCGAAATGATCCCGGTCGGCTCGGGGCCGCTGATCCGGGCCGCCCGGTTGGGCGACGACGACGGCGCCCGGGGCGCCATCACCGCCTGCTTCCTGCAGTCGCCGCTGCTCGCCGACTATCCGTCCGCCGTCCCTGGGAGCCGTTCATGACCGTCGTCCAGGTGGGCGCCGAGACGACCACCGGCAGTCCGCCGACCGAGGAGCGCCGTCGTCGCGGCGTACCGAAATGGGGTTGGAACGGTCTTTCCGTCGTTCTCGGCATCGGGATCTGGTGGGGCTTCTCGCTGGCCGGCTACGACATTCCGGCGCCGCCCGAGGTGCTGAAACGCGGCGGCGAGCTGATCGCCGACGGCACCCTGGCCGACGACGTGCTGGCCAGCCTGGGCCGGGTGCTGGCCGGGTTCGTCCTCGGCGTCGCGCTGGCGATCCCGGTCGGCTTCCTGATGGGCTGGTACGGCATCGTGCGCGGCCTGATCGAGCCGTGGGTGCAGTTCTTCCGCACCATCCCGCCGCTCGCGATCATCCCGCTGGCCGTCGTGCTGATGGGCATCGGCGAGACCCCGAAGATCTTCGTCATCTTCCTGGCCTCGTTCCTGGCCTGCGTGATCGCCACCTTCCAGGGCGTCGTCGGGGTCGACAAGACACTGATCAACGCGGCCCGGGTGCTCGGGGCCAAGGACGGCACGATCTTCGCGCGGGTCGTGGTGCCGGCGTCCATGCCGTTCATCCTGGTCGGCATGCGGGTCGGCCTCGGCTCGTCGTGGGCCACATTGGTCGCGGCCGAGCTGATCGCCGCCCAGCAGGGCCTCGGCTACCGCATGCAGAGCGCGCAGCTCTACTACGACCTGCCCACGATCTTCGTGGGGCTGATCAGCATCGGCGTGCTCGGCCTGCTGATGGACCGGGTCCTGTTGTTCGCCGAGCGCCGCCTGACGAACTGGCAGGAGCGCCGATGATTGCCATTGACCGGGTCGGCAAGGCCTTCCCGCTGAAGAACGACCGATTTGTCGCGCTGGACGATGTGTCCCTCAGCGTGGCCGAGAACGAGTTCGTCACCATCGTCGGGCCGAGTGGCTGCGGCAAGACCACGCTGATGAACATCCTGGCCGGCCTGGAAACGCCGGACGCCGGGCAGGCGCTGGTCCGTGGATCCAAGATCACCGGCCCCGGGCCCGACCGCGGCGTGATCTTCCAGCAGTACGCGCTCTTCCCCTGGCTGACGGTCCGCAAGAACGTCGAATTCGGATTGCGTACGGCCGGAGTGCCCAGCCGGGAGCGGCGCGACCGCGCCCAGCACTTCATCGACCTGGTCGGCCTGCACGACTTCGCCGACGCGCTGCCCCGCACGCTCTCCGGCGGCATGAAGCAGCGCTGCGCCATCGCCCGCGCCTACGCGGTCAACCCGTCGATCCTGCTCATGGACGAGCCGTTCGGCGCGGTCGACGCGCTGACCCGGGTCCGCCTGCAGGAACAGCTGCTCCAGACCTGGAGCCAGGAGAAACGCACCGTCGTCTTCATCACCCATGACGTCGACGAGGCGGTCTTCCTGGCCAGCCGGGTCGTCGTCATGGCCGCCCGCCCGGGCCGGATCGTCGAGGTCATCGACGTCGACCTGCCCTATCCCCGCACCGAAGAGCTCCGGCTCAGCCCCGCCTTCACGGCCCTGCGCAACCGCGTCTGGAGCGCCGTCTATCACCAGGAGCCAGTTGCATGAAACGCCTTGTTGCCGCCCTCGCGGCGGCCTCGCTCTTGAGCTTGGCCGCGTGCGGATCATCCGATGACAACGCCTCGTCCGAAGGTGGCACCACGAAGGTCAACTTCGGGTACATCGCCGACTACAACGGCACCAGCCTGCTGGCCGTGGCCGACGACCAGAAGCTGTGGGCCAAGCACGGCCTCGAGGTGAGCACCAAGGTCTTCACCAACGGCCCGCTGCAGATCACCGCCATCAACGCGGGCGACCTCGACTTCGGCTACATCGGGCCGGGCGCGGTGTGGCTGCCCGCCTCGGGCAAGGCCAAGATCGTGGCGCTGAACTCGCTGGGCAACGCCGACCGGGTGATCGCCCAGCCCGGCATCACTGATCTCGCACAGCTCAAGGGCAAGAAGGTCGGCGTACCGGAAGGAACCTCGGGCGACATGATCCTCACCCTGGCCCTGCAGAAGGCGGGGCTGTCGGCGAGCGACGTCCAGCGCGTCCCGATGGACCCGGCCACCATCGTCTCGGCCTTCGCCGCGGGCCAGATCGACGCCGCCGGCATCTGGTACCCGCTGCTCAACAACATCAAGCAGAAGAAGCCGGACCTGGTCGAGCTGGCCAAGAACGAGGACTTCTCGTCCACCGTCTCGTTCCCGACCGCCTTCGTGGCCGGCAACGAGGTGGCCCAGCAGGACGACAAGGTGACCAAGGTCGTGCAGGTGCTGCGCGAGGCCATGGACTACCGGGCGGCCAACGGCGACAAGACCGTCGAGCTCACCGCGGCCCTGCTCAAGCAGCCGGTGGACGCGGTCAAGGCCGACGCCGGCAACAGCAAGATGCTCGACTCGAAGACCCTCGACGGCTACACGGCCGACGGCACGATCGACAAGTGGCT
This sequence comes from Paractinoplanes pyxinae, assembly GCF_026626335.1. GTDB lineage: Bacteria > Actinomycetota > Actinomycetes > Mycobacteriales > Micromonosporaceae > Actinoplanes > Actinoplanes pyxinae. The sequence goes on from NZ_JAPNTZ010000002.1 coordinate 313,918, forward strand.
CAAGGGCATGGGCGACTATTTCGTCGGCGCCAAGAAGCTGACCGAGAACCCCGACCCGAAGTCGTACTACCTGGGCGAGACCTTCACCGGGGCAGCTTCGAAGTGAACTTCCTCTTCCTGATGACCGACCAGCACCGGGTCGACACGCTCGGGGCGTACGGAAATCCGCATGTGCGTACGCCGAACCTGGACCGCTTCGCCGCGACCGGCACGCGTTTCGACCGCTGGTACACGCCGACCGCGATCTGTACGCCGGCCCGGGCCAGCCTGCTCACCGGGCAGGCCCCCTTCCGGCACAAGGTGCTGGCCAACCACGAGCGCAACGTCGGCTATCAGGAGGATCTGCCGGACGGCACGTTCACCTTTCCGGTCGCGCTGCGCGAGCAGGGCTACAACGTGGGCCTGATCGGCAAATGGCATGCGGGCACGCTCAAGGCGCCGGCCGACTACGGGTTCGACGGGCCGCACCTGCCGGGCTGGCACAATCCGGTCGAGCACGAGGACTATCAGGCCTATCTGAAAGAGAACGACCTTCCGCCGTACGCGATAACGGACCACATTCGCGGGACGTTGCCCAATGGCGGGCCGGGCAATCTGCTCGCCGCCCGACTGCAGCAACCGGTCGAGGCGACGTTCGAGTACTACATGGCGACGCGAACGATCGAGATGCTGCGCGCCTACGCCTCCGAGGGGAAGCCGTTCTATCTGGCGACCCACTTCTTCGGGCCGCACCTGCCGTACATCGTTCCCGACGAATACTTCGACCTGATCGACCCGGCCGTGGTCGACCTGCCGAAGTCGATCGCCGAGACGTTCGAGGGCAAGCCGCCGGTGCAGCGCAACTACAGCGAGCACTGGACGTTCGACACCATGCCGATCGAGGTCACCCGCAAGCTGATCGCGGTCTACTGGGGGTACGTCACGCTGATCGACGAGCAGGTCGGGCGCATTCTCGACGAACTCGACCGGCTCAACTTGGCCGACGCGACGACGGTTTTCTTCACGTGTGACCACGGCGAGTTCACCGGCTCGCATCGCCTGCACGACAAGGGCCCGGCCATGTATGAGGACATCTACCGTACGCCGGGAATCGTGCGCATCCCGGGGGCTTCGCCGCAGGCCAGGGACGAGTTCGTCAGCCTGCTCGACTGCACGGCGACGATCCTCGACCTGGCCGGCGTGCCCGCTGACCAGGCGGTCGACTCGCGCAGCCTGGCGCCGATCGTGCGCGGCGAGCACCCCTCGTGGCAGCAGGACATCGTGGCCGAATTCCACGGGCACCATTTCCCGTACCCGCAGCGGATGCTTCGCGAGGACCGCTACAAGCTGGTGGTCAACCCGGATTCGACCAACGAGTTGTACGACCTCGAACGCGACCCAGACGAGCTGATCAACATCTACCGGCATCCGGAAATGGCTCCGGTCGTCGGCCGCATGATGCGGCGGCTCTACGCTCTGCTGGTGGAGCGGGACGACCGGTTCTACCACTGGATGACCTCGATGTACGACGTCGGCGTGGTCGACCACGACCCGACGCTCAGCGGGCTCGACGAGGCGTCCTACCGATGAGCGGGCGCCGGCCGAACTTCGTCATGATCCTGACCGACGACCACGCCGCGCACGCCATTTCGGCGTACGGCTCGAAGGTCAACACGACACCGCGGATCGACGAGATCGCGCGGCTCGGCCGGCGTTTCGACAACTGCTTCGCCACCAATTCGCTGTGCTCGCCGTCGCGGGCCAGCATCCTGACCGGCACCTACAGCCACGTCAACGGCGTCACCACGCTGGTCACGCCGATCGACGCCGCACAGCCGAGTTTCGTGAGCGCGTTGCGCGAAGCCGGCTATCGCACCGCCATGGTCGGCAAATGGCACATGGGCGACGGGCCGGGACACGACCCGCAGCATTTCGACTACTGGGACGTGGTGATCGGCCAGGGGGAGTACGTCGACCCGGTCTTCCTGAGCGAATCGGGCCGGCGGGTCGTGACCGGCTACGCCACCGACATCATCACCGACCTGGCCCTCGAATGGATCGCGTCCCTTCCCTCGGACGAGCCCTACTGCGCGCTGATCTATCACAAGGCGCCGCACCGGCCGTGGGTTCCGCCGGCCGGTTCCGAGGAAAACTTCACCGATCCCATTCCGCTCCCGCCGACATTCGACGACGACTATGCGACCCGTACGTCGTCGGCCCGCCGGGCGGCCATGCGGATCGCTGAGCACCTCACGCACGAAGACCTCAAAAGCCCACCCCCGGCCGGACTCTCGTACGACAAAGAAGCGCTGTGGAAATACCAGCGGTTCATGGAGGACTACCTGCGCTGTGTCGCATCCGTCGACGACAACGTCGGGCGGGTCACCGATTTCCTGCGCGCCCGCGGCGACTTCGACGACACCATGCTGATGTACGCCTCCGACCAAGGCTTCTTCCTCGGCGACCACGGGTGGTTCGACAAGCGTTTCATGTACGAGGAATCGCTCCGCATGCCGCTCGTGCTGTCGTACCCCAGGCGGGTCGGGCCCGGAGTCGTTGACGAGATGGTGACCAATGTGGATTGGGCCCAGACGATTCTGGAGGCGGCCGGCGTCCCGGCTCATCCGCGCATGCAGGGCCGCAGCTTCTGGCCGTTGCTGGTCGATTCCGCCTACATCGCGGCCGAGGGCGTCTATTACCGCTACTGGGAGCACGACGACGTCTTTCACAAGGCGCCGGCCCATTACGGCTACCGGACGGCGCGCTACAAGCTGATCTACTTCTACAACGACGGGCTCGGCCTGCCCGGCACCGGCTGGGGAACCTACCCGCCCGAGTGGGAGCTCTACGACCTCGCCGCCGACCCCTCCGAGACCCGCAACGTGTACGAGGACCCGGCGTACGCGGCCGTACGGCACGACCTGACCGTGGCCATGTGGAACGAGCAGGCCCGCCTCGGCGACAAGCCGCACCCGAGCCAGCCCCGGCCGGTGACGTCGTGAGCCACTGCTGCAGCCCGTCCGGCGGGCACTCGTCTCTCCCGTCGGTGCAGATCACGGCGCGCGGCCGTCATCGGGTGCCGCAGGCGTCGGTGCCCGGCCAGACGTTCGCCATGGGTGATGTGTTCAGTGACGGCGTCCGGCCGGACGGCGAGCAGCCGGTTCACCCGGTGCGACTGCCCGCGTACGAAATCGATGCGACCACCGTGACCGTCAGCGACTACCGCGAGTTCGTCGCGGCGACCGGCTACCGAACGGAAGCCGAAACCTACGGCTGGTCGGCGGTGTTCCACCTGGCCGTCGCCGAGGGATCCGAGATCGCGGGCCGCATGGCCGGCACACCGTGGTGGCTGGGCGTCTCCGGAGCCGACTGGGCCCACCCCGCCGGCCCCACCTCGACCGCCGCCGACGACCACCCGGTCGTCCACGTCAGCTGGAACGACGCCCAGGCCTACTGCACCTGGGCCGGCCGCCGCCTGCCGACCGAAGCGGAGTGGGAGTGCGCCGCCCGCGGAGGAAAGCCGTCCCAGCGCTACCCCTGGGGCGACACCCTGCCCGCCGAGTGGCCCTGCAACATCTGGCAAGGCACGTTCCCCACCGTCAACACGGCCGACGACGGCTGGGTCACGACGGCCCCGGCCCGCTCCTACGAACCCAACGACTACGGCCTGTACCAACCAATCGGCAACGTATGGGAGTGGTGCGCCGACTGGTTCTCGCCGAGTTACTACGCAGTGTCCCCACTGGACGATCCTCGGGGCCCCAAAACGGGCGCCGCCCGCGTGATCCGCGGCGGCTCCTACCTGTGCCACGACTCGTACTGCAACCGCTACCGCAACGCCGCCCGCTCCGCCAACACCCCGGACTCCTCCACCGGTAACACGGGCTTCCGGACCGTCGCCCTCTGACCGTTTTCCCTCCCCAACCCGCCTACTCCCGCAATCTGCCTACCACCGCAATCTGCCACCCCCGGCAACCTGCCTACCCCGCCCACCAGGGGGCGGGCCCACGCTACGCGCTGTCAAGCCGACCGGCCGAGTTATCCACAGGCGCGTACGACCGAAAGCCCAGCCCGCACCCCTCGGGCCGGCAAGTTATCCCCAACCCCCACTCGCCCCCGGGAGCCACGGATGGCCCACGCGCGTACCCCACTCTGGGTTTCTGTCCTGACCGTCGTCGCTTTCGCCGCCGCCCCCAGTCCGGCCCAAGCCCGAGCCGCGTCCGCTTCGGCCGCCGTGCCAACTTCGACCCAAGCCGCGCCCGCGCCCGCCATGCTCGCGAACGCCGCGCCCGCGAACGACGCGCCCGGGAACGCCGCGTCCGCGAGCGCCGCGGCGGCGTACACGAATCCGGTCAGTGCCGGCGCCGTCGACACCTTCCCCGATCCGGCGGTCATCAAGGGCAAGGACGGCCGTTGGTGGGCGTACGGAACGACGAACCCGATCTTCAACAGCCGCGGCGAGACCGGTGAGCACATCCTCCCCACTCTGACCTCGCCCGACCTGGTGCACTGGACCTACGCCGGCGACGTCTTCCCTCTCACCGCGAAACCGGCCTGGTGGCCCGCCGGCACCCGGCCGTGGGCGCCGGACATCCGCTACTACAACAACGCCTATCGTCTGACCTACTCGCTGTCGGTCGGTGGCATCGGGCTCGCCACCAGTTCCGGCCCCAACGGCCCGTGGACTGACCGCGGCCAGATCCTGCCGGCGGCCAGCGGCTGTCCGAGCGGCACTATCGACCAGGCCCTGATCACCGACACGGACGGCTCGTACTACCTGTACTGGGGGAGCTACGACACCATCTGCGTGGCCCGGATGAACTCGGACGGCACCGCCATCGCCGGTCCGGTCACGCAAATCGGCCACGGCCGGCGCATGGAGGGCGGCTTCGTCGTTCACCGCGGCGCCTACTACTACCTGTTCTATTCGGACGGCGGCTGCTGCGACGGCGCGTTCAGCGGCTACACGGTCAAGGTGGGCCGCGCGACGTCGCCGCTGGGTCCGTTCACCACGCCGACCGGCGTCGCGCTCACGGATCTGACCAGCAAGGACGGCGACGTGCTGGCCGCCTCCGGGAACGGCTGGGTCGGGCCCGGGCACAACGCCATCGCCACCGACCTGGCCGGGCAGGACTGGCTGGTCTATCACGCGATCCCGCAGAACGATCCCGTCTTTCCGCCGGTCACCGGGGCCAACGGCGCCACGCTCAACCTGAGCAAGCGGCCCCTGATGATCGACCGGCTGGACTGGATCAACGGCTGGCCGGTGGTCCGCGCGGGCGCCGGGCCGTCGCGTGGGGCGGAGAAGGCACCGGTCACCACCTGGACCGTCGGCAGCACCTTTGACGGGAACGCGGCCGGCTTCACGGGCGGTTTCTCCTGGTCGGGTGGGCTGCTCACCACCTCGGCGGCGGCCACCTCGCTCAGCGCCGGATCGGTCACCGGCAACGTCCGGGTCGAGGGGGACGTGCGGGGAACGGCGGCCGGCATCTCGTACGGCTCGGTGACCGCCTGGCTCGACAGCTCCGCACGCCGGCTGGTGGTCGACGGCGCGGTCGTGGGCTCGGTGGCACTGCCGGCCAACTTCAACTACCAGTCGTGGCACACGATCGTGCTGACTCGGCGCGGAACCTCGCTGACCGTCTCGGTTTCGGCCGACCGGCTGCTGCAGGACACGGCCACGGTCTCGCTGACCCTGCCGTCGTCCTTCACGGGCGGGCGGATCGGCGCGGTCTCCCGGTCCGGGGCGGCCGATGTGGACAACCTGGGTGCGGCCCCGCTGTATGTGCCGGTCACCACCCGCGTGGCCGATCCGGTTGTCGGGGCTCTCCTTCCGGCGTACTCGGACGAATTTGATTCCACCGCGCCGAATGCCGGTTGGAGTTGGGTGCGGCCGGATGCGACGGTCACGGTGAGCGGCGGGTCGCTCGTGCGCCCGACGCAGGCCGGCGACCTCGCCCTGGGCGCCAACAACGCCGGGGTCCTGCTGCGCGACGCCCCGGCCGGTCCGTTCGTGGTCGAGACGAAAGTGCAGTTCGACGGCGTACGCGGAAATCAGCAAGCCGGTCTCGTGCTCTACGACACCGATGACCGATTCGTGAAACTGGCCCACTCGGTGCTGCCGCTCAACGGCGTCGCGAACACGTTCCTGCAGCAGACCGAGTTCACCAAGGAGGACGGCGGCCGGTCCGGCCCGTCGTTCGGCGGTCCCGCCCCCGGCACGATGTGGCTGCGCCTGCTGCACCGCGACGGCGTGGCCCGCATGGCCACCAGCCGCGACGGCGTGACCTGGACGTGGGGCGCGGCCTGGACCATGCCGCGCCCCTTCCGCATTGGTGTGGTGGCCATGGGCGGAACGGGCGCCACCGCGCGCTTTGACTACGTCCGCACGTACGCCGCCGGCTGACTCACAGCACGGCGGTGGCCCGCTTCGTGCGGCACGCCGCCGCGTCGTTATGAGGACGCGGTGTGGCGGGCGGCCTGGCGCAGGTCGATGTCCTCGATGAGCTCGCGGGCGATCTCCTCGCTCAGTTCGCGGTCGCGGACGGCCTTGCCCAGCGCCAGGCGCTGCGCCTCGAAGCCGGCGTCGACGTCGGGCTCCGGTTGGGCGGCGGCCTCGGCGACGATCTCGCGGCCCCGCGCGCGTTCGGCGTCGGTGGCGGCCCGCTCGGCGGTCAGGTCGAACTTCAGCTTGCGGGCCAGCCAGCCCACCGTCGTGCCCTGCAGCAGCAGGGTGCCCAGGGTGACGAACAGCGCGATGGCCTGGATGGCAGCCCGGCCCGGGAACTCTTCACCCGACGAGGTGTGCTCGGGGATCGAGGCCGCCGCGGCCAGGGTGAGGATGCCGCGCATGCCGGTCCAGCCGACCAGCAGGCGCTCGTTGCGGGTCGGGGCGGGCAGCGGGTCCTCGCCGCGTCGCTGCCGGCGGCGATCGCGCATGGCCTGCAGCCGGGTGCGGTAGCGGACGTCCTGCTTGGCCCGCTCCTCGGACCGCTTCTCGCGGGCCGTCCACCGGCCGAACAGCACCTCGACCCCGATCAGCCGGATCACGATCGCCGCCACCAGCAGCACCGCGCCGGCGACCAGCGTGCGGCCCAGCCCGGGGTCGTCAGAGTCGGCCAGCTCCTCCAAGACCCATTTCAACTGCAGACCGATGTACGCGAAGACGAACGTCTCCAGCAGGAAGTCGATGACCGGCCAGACTTCGCCCTCCTGCAGCCGGGCCCGGTAGGCGCCCGGGTACTGGTGCTTCGGGTCGAGGGTGAGGTTGACGCTCAGTGAGAAGGCGGCCACGACCACGGCCAGGATGCCCGAGGCGTGCACCTCCTCGGCCGTCAGGAAGGCGGTGAACGGCACCAGCAGCACCAGCGCGGTCTCCAGCGTCGGATTGCCCAGCCGCTTGCGGATCCACAGGGCGATCACCGCGTACGCCGCGCCGATGCCGACCCCGATCGACGCGGTGCGGAAGAACTCGCCGACCCCGCCCTGCCAGGTGGTGTGCTCACCGTTCACGGCGGCCACGGCGATGCTGAACAGGGTGAGCGCGGTCGCGTCGTTGACCAGGCTTTCGCCGGTGAGGATCGAGGTGGCCCGCTTGGGCAGGCCGATCTCCTCGCCGTGCGAGACGGTGGTGATCGTGTCCGGCGGCGCGAGCACCGCGCCCAGCACGAAAGCCACCGTCAGCCCGAGCGTGGGCAGCAGCCACGACGTCAGCAGGCCGAGGGCGCCGGTGGAGAGCACCACCAGCACCACGCCGAGCGTCCAGATGGCCCGCAGGTTGGCCCCGAAGCTCGCGAACGACGCCCCGCGGGTGGCCGAATAGAGCAGCGGCGGGATGACGATGGCCAGGATCAGCTCGCTCTCGAGCTCCAGCCGCGGCACCCCCGGGATGAAGGACGCGCCCGCGGCCAGCACCACGATGATCATGCCGGGCTCGACGCCCCGCTTGCGCGCGAGCGCCGACACCGCGATGCCCAGCCCGATGATGAGCAGGATCTGAACGCCGTTCACTCCGCTTACCCTAGTGATCAACGGTTTCGGCCGGGAGAACAAGACCGGTATGCTCGTCGGCGGGCCGTGACTGGCGCGTCAAGGTGGTCAACCATCGGGGAGCGGCCTCGTCTGATGACGACACCTGCCGTGCGCCTGGGCCTCTTCACCGTGATAGGGAGGTCCTTATGCCCGAGCTGAATCCCGAGTCCGCCGCCTTCCGCTCCGCCCTCGAGGTCGTGCGGTCCGTCGAGCCGCGCATCGCCGACGCGATCGCCAAGGAGCTGACCGACCAGCGCGAGTCGCTGAAGCTGATCGCCAGTGAGAACTACGCCTCGCCGGCCGTGCTGCTGGCCATGGGCAACTGGCTCTCCGACAAGTACGCCGAGGGCACGATCGGCCGCCGCTTCTACGCCGGCTGCCAGAACGTCGACACCGTCGAGTCGGTCGCCGTCGAGCACGCCAAGGCCCTGTTCGGCGCACCGTACGCCTACGTGCAGCCGCACTCCGGCATCGACGCCAACCTGGTCGCGTACTGGGCGATCCTGGCCGACCGGGTCGAGGTGCCCTACCTCAAGAAGTTCGAGAAGCGCCAGATCAACAACCTGAGCGACGCCGAGTGGGCCGAGCTGCGGCAGGCGTTCGGCAACCAGCGCATGCTCGGCATGAGCCTCGACGCGGGTGGCCACCTCACCCACGGCTTCCGGCCCAACATCAGCGGCAAGATGTTCGACCAGCGGTCGTACGGCGTCGACCCGGCCACCGGGCAGATCGACTACGCCGCCCTGCGCGAGACCGCGCGCGAATTCAAGCCCCTGATCATCGTGGGTGGCTACTCGGCGTACCCCCGCAAGGTGAACTTCGCGACGCTGCGCGAGATCGCCGACGAGGTGGGCGCGACCTTCATGGTCGACATGGCGCACTTCGCCGGCCTGGTCGCGGGCAAGGTCTTCACCGGCGACTTCAACCCGATCGAGCACGCGCACATCGTCACCACGACGACCCACAAGAGCCTGCGGGGCCCGCGCGGTGGCGCCGTCTTCGCCCAGCCCGAACTGGCCGACCAGGTCGACCGCGGCTGCCCGATGGTGCTCGGCGGCCCGCTGGGTCACGTCATGGCGGCCAAGGCGATCGCGTTCGCCGAGGCCCGGCGGCCGGAATTCCAGACGTACGCGCAGCAGATCGTGACCAACAGCCAGGCCCTCGCCGAGGGTCTGAGCAAGCGCGGCGTGCAGCTGGTCAGCGGCGGCACCGACAACCACCTGGTGCTGATCGACGTGCACCCGTTCGGTCTGACCGGTCGCCAGGCCGAGCAGGCGCTGCTCGACAGCGGCGTCGTCACCAACCGCAACGCCATCCCGAACGACCCGAACGGCGCCTGGTACACCTCGGGCATCCGGATCGGCACGCCCGCGCTCACGTCGCGGGGCCTCGGCGTGGCCGAGATGGACCAGATCGCCGAGCTCATCCACACCGTGCTCAGCGGAACCACGCCCGACGCCACGTCGAAGGCCAAGTTCCACCTCGACCCGGCCGTGTCGGACAGGGTGCACAAGCAGGCCCACGAGCTGCTGGCCGGCTTCCCGCTCTACCCCAGCGTCGATCTGGGCTGACGACTGTCGTTACGTCGCCTCACCCCGGGGTACGCACCCCGGGGTGAGCGAACAACCGACTGATCAAGCGGCCGGCACCCTGGAAACGGTGCACACCTTCGACGACGGGCCGATGCCCACGGGGGTCAGCGTCTCGCGTACGGGAAGGGTCTTCGTCAATTTCCCCAAGTGGGGCGACGATGTGCGCTTCACGGTGGCCGAGATCCGCGACGGCGAGGTGGTGCCGTATCCGGACATCGACTGGAACTCGCCGCGGGACGACGCCGACCTCGAGGCGTTCGTGTCGGTGCAGAGCATCGTGGTCGACCCGGCCGACCGGCTGTGGATCCTCGACACCGGCAGCCCGATGTTCCAGCCCACCCAGCACGGCGGCCCGAAGCTGGTCTGCGTCGACCTGGCGACAAATCAGGTCGTACGCACCATCGTCTTCGACCAGGACGTCGCGCTCCCCACGACGTACCTGAACGACGTCCGCTTCGACCTGCGCCGCAATGCCGCCTTCATCACCGACTCGTCCGACCAGGGCCCCAACGCCCTCATCGTCGTCGACCTGCACACCGGTGAGGCCTGGCGTCGCCTGCACGAGCACCCCACCACCAAGGCCGTCCAGCCGGCCGACATGCTGCCCATGGTTGAGGGCAAGCCGTTCTTCGAACGCCCCAAGGACGGCCCGCCCGAGCCGGTGAAAATGGGCGCCGACGGCATCGCGATCGCCGCCGACGGTTCGCGCGTCTACTACTGCCCGCTGATCTCCCGCCGCTGGCACAGCGTCTCGGCCGAGGCCCTGTTCGACCGCGGCCTGAGCGACGCCGACGTGTCCGCCACGGTCGTCGACGAGGGCGACAAGGGCGGAGCATCGGACGGCCTCGAAACCGACGACCAGGGCCGCCTCTACATGACCGACTGGGAGCACAACGCCGTCCTGCGCCGCCTCCCCGACGGCACCGTCGAAACCCTGGTCCACGACCCCCGCCTGCTCTGGCCCGACACGATGTCCGTGGCCGACGGCTACCTCTACGTCACGTCCAACCAGCTGCACCGCCAGGCCAAGTACCAGAACGACGAAGACCGTCGCCAATACCCGTACTCCCTGTTCCGGGTGCCCATCGACGCCGGCCCGATCAACCTGCGGTAGGTGTATCCGTCGCGGATCGAACGTGTCGCCGCCGCAAATCGAAAGTCCGGGCGTCGCAAATCGAAAGCCGGCGGCAAGATCGAGGTCGACGCCGTATTGCAGAACAGGCGGAGTCGGGTCATCGCCTGGGACGTGACGCCGCCACGAACCTGCGTGCCGGGGCGGTAGCCTCGGCCGCGATGGTGCCGTCGACTGTTCTTGCTGTGCTGGCTGAGCTTGCGCCGGCCAAGGGCGACCGCGTGCTCGATGTCGGGCGCTTCCTGTGGCTGGAGGATGCGGAGCGGGCGCCTCGGCAGAAGGACGCTGATCGGCTCGCGGCGATCGGGGCGTTGCATCGCGATGAGCGGCCGCTGCGGCGTGGGTGGGGCTTCCTGGTCGGGCGGACCGAGATCGAGGGCAAGCAGCGCAAGATCCGGCTGCCGTTGCTCAGCCAGCCGGTGCAGCTCGAGCGGGGGCTGCTGGGGTATCGGGTGGTGCCGGCCGGGGACGTGGAGATCACGCCGCTGATCGAGGATCGGAAGCTGGCCGCGGCGTTGGAGGCGGCGCCGGGGGTGGCCGGGCCGGGCTGGCTGGAGGCGACCGGCAGCAAGGCCTGGCTGTGGTCGGCGGCCGAAGCTACGGGACTGCCGGTGGACGCGGTGGCCGGCGATCGGAAGGCGCCCAACGACCGGATCGTGCTGGTGCCCGAGGCGGCGCTGTTCGTGGTGCGGGACGTTTTCGGGGCCGGGTTGGCCGACAGTTTGCGCAGCTGGGCGTCGCGGGATCTGGCCGGCACCGCACTGGCCGCGCTCTACGCCAACGAGGACGAAAGCCGGGCGGCCAAACGCGGCGGAGACGAGGGCCGAGCGGCCAAACGCGGCGAAGACGGCAGCGGCGCGGCCGAACGCGGCGGAAGCAAAGGCGGCGGCGACCAAGCGACCGTTTTGTCGCCAATGCCGCTGAGCGAGGCTCAGGCTGAGGTTGTGAGCCGGGTACGGGACGACACGATCACCGTGGTCTCGGGGCCGCCGGGTAACGGCAAGAGCCACACCGTCGTGGCGGCGGCGCTCGAGGTCGTGCATCGGGGTGGGTCGGTGCTGGTGGCGACGCAGTCGCCGCATGCGGCTGAGGTGTTGAGCCGGCTGCTCGAACGGTATCCGGGGCCGGTTCCGGTGCTGTTCGGGGACGCGGCCCGCCGCGAGAGCCTGGCCGCCGAGCTGACCGCGGGGCTCGAGCACGGCGCGTCCGACGACGAACTCAAGGCGGACGCCGAGCAAGTTCGAAAAGCCCATGACGCCGTACGGGATATTCGCGCCGGTCTGACCGCGGCCCTCAGCCTCGAAACCACAGCGGCCGAGCTGCCCGAATGGCAACCGCGCCTGACCGCGCTGGCCGTGGACGTGCCCGGCGCCTTCGACGGCGACGCCGATCTGGCGAAGCTGGAGCACCGGCTCGACGGCGGCGCGCTCGCGAAGTGGTGGGCCCGGCGGCGGCTGCGCGTGCGGAAAGACGTACCGAGGGAAAGGGTGACCGACGCCTTCGCCGCGGCCGCCGCGCAGCGAGCCGCCGCCCAGCTGGCCGCGACCGGCGGCACCAGCCTCGAGCCGCAGTGGCAGGCCCTGCACGACGCCGAGGAAAGGCTGGCCGCGACCGTCGGTGATGCCATGCGCCGGGCCGCCCGCAGCCGCAAACGGTGGGACCGCGCCGCGCGCCGAGGGGCCGCGGACCTGGCTGCCGCGTTGCGGGCCGGGCGCAACCGCCGTCGTGAGCTGCTGGCCGCATTGCCGGCCGAGCCGTTGGTACGCGCTCTCCCGCTCTGGATCGGCACGGTGGCCGACGTCGAGGATCTGCTGCCCGCCGCGCCCGGGATGTTCGACCTGGTGGTGTTGGACGAGGCGTCCCATGTGGACCAGGTGCGGGCCGCGCCGGTGTTGGCTAGGGCGAAGCGAGCGATGGTCGTCGGCGACCCGCGGCAGTTGCGGTTCGTCTCGTTCGTCAGCGATGTCGACGTGGCTGAAGTGCTGCAGCGGCACGGCGCGGACGAGCGGCTCGACGTCCGCCGGGTCAGCGCCTACGACCTCGCGGCCGGCGCCGCCCCGGCCACCTGGCTGGCCGAGCATCACCGCAGCGTGCCGCACCTGATCGGCTTCGCGGCGCGGCGCTTCTACGGCGACCGGCTCGACGTGCTCACCCGCACCCCGGCCACCGAGGGCGCCGACGCGATCGACATCGTGCGCGCGCCCGACGAACTGGCCGCGGTGCTGAAGCTGGTCGAGGAAGAGGCCGCGGCCGGCACGCGCGGCATCGGGGTGATCTCGCCGTTCCGTCCGCAGGCCGACGCGCTCGAGGCGGCACTCGTCGAGGCGTACCCGGTAGAGAAGATCGAGGAATTGGGCCTGCGCACCGGCACGGTGCACGCTTTCCAGGGCAGCGAGGCCGACGTCGTGATCGTCTCGCTGGGCCTGCCGCCGGACGATCCGCCCGCCCGCCGTCGCTTCGTGGCCGACCCCAACCTGTTCAACGTCATGGTCACCCGGGCCCGGCGGCGGCTCGTCGTGGTCACCGCCCTCGGGGACGCCGACGGCTTGGTCGGCGACTTTTTCGCGTACGCGGGAAAGCCGCAACCCATCGCCGACCGCAACCAACCAACTGGTTGGATTGCCGAGCTGGCGGCCGAGCTGAGCCGCCTCGGAGTCGAGACCCGGCCCGCGTACGCCGTCGGCCGCTGGACGATCGACCTGTGCATCGGCCCGCCCGGCAACCCGGTCGGCGTCTTCTGTGGACCCCACCCGGACGGGCCGCCCGCGCATCTCGCCCGGCAACGCGCCTTGGCTCGCAAGGGCTGGCGCCTGCGCGACGCCTTCGCCAGCCGGTGGGCGGATGACCCCCGGCGAGCCGCCCTCGAGCTGGCCAGCTACCTCTGAATCGGGTGCAGTGTCACGTCGGTCAGTTTGCCGCCTTCGATCACCGCGGTCTGGTACGTGGCGAACGGCTGCCGTCGCCGGTCGGTCGGTGAGCCGGGGTTGAGCAACCGCAGCCCGGACGCGGCGGTCGTGTCCCACGGGATGTGTGAGTGCCCGAAGACCAGCAGGTCGACGTCGGGGAAGCGGGCCGCGCAGCGTTCGGTGCGGCCGGTCGACTGCCCGGTCTCGTGGATCACCGCCAGCCGCAGCCCGTCCAGGTCGGCGTACGCGATCTCGGGCAGTCTCGCCCGCAGGCCCGGGCCGTCGTTGTTGCCGTAGCAGGCGATCAGGCGGGCCGAGCGCGCCTCGAAGGCGTTCAGCGCGGCCTCGTCGACCCAGTCCCCGGCGTGCACCACGACGTCGGCGGCGTCGATCGCGGCCCACAACGGCGCCGGCAGGTCGCGGGCGCGCTTGGGCAGATGGGTGTCGCTCGTGAGGACCAGACGCATCGTTCCAGAGTAGGAAACAAAGCTTCGGGAAGCGCTCTCCGGGTCAAGATCGGCCGAATTGGCGGGCATGCCGTTTTTTCCGATCCGCGCCGGAACCGGTTCCGAAGTCTGTGTTATCGAGCCCTGCCTCGACGGCCGAGCTGACCGTCGTACGGCATTGACCTGGGTTTATGACCTTGGAGGGCGGCCGCCGAGCCGGGTCTTTGTGACAACCGCAAGACCGGCTGAGTTCCGGAACCGTGTTCATCTATGGACAGCCGATGAACGCGTTCCTTAGCGTCGGTCGCGGGGGAGCGCTTTCCCTCGTACGGACGAAGGAGAGTTCTGCCTTCCCTAGGGCGCAAGAGTCCCCCTTGCGCATCCCCGCCCAAGGAGAAGCAATGACCATCCCCATCTCCTCCGCACCCGAGCGGAGGCGCTCCCCCTGGCGCCTCGCGGCGATCGGCGGCCTGGTCGCCACCGTCGTCGCGGGCTACGCCGCCGTCACCGCGGTCGGCGCGAGTGCCGCCGAAACCCTGCTCTCACAGGGCAAGCCGGCCACCGCGTCGTCCACCCAGGCGGCCGGCGCCTACCTGGCGTCCGAGGCTGTCGACGGCAACGCCGGCACCCGCTGGTCGTCGGCCGCCAGTGACCCGCAGTGGCTACAGGTCGACCTGGGCAGCTCGCAGCAGATCACCCGCGTCGAGCTCAACTGGGAGACCGCCGCGGCCAAGGCGTTCCAGCTCCAGGTCTCGGACAACGCGAGCACCTGGACCAACATCTATTCGACCACCACGTCGACCGGCGGCAACCAGAACCTGACGGTCAACGGCACCGGCCGGTACGTGCGCATGTACGGCACTCAGCGCACCACCGGCTACGGCTACTCACTCTGGGAGTTCAAGGTCTACGGCGGCACCACCACCACACCCCCGACCACCCCGCCCCCGACGACGCCGCCTCCGACGGGCGACCCGATCCCGGGCGGCGGCAGTCTCGGCGCCAACGTGGTCGTCTTCGACCCGTCGATGTCCAGCGCCAGCATCCAGGCCCGGGCCGATCAGATCTTCGCCCAGCAAGAGAGGGCGCAGTTCGGCACCGGGCGCTACGTGCTCGCGTTCAAGCCGGGCACGTACAACAACCTCAACATCCAGGTCGGCTTCTACACCTCGGTCGTCGGCCTCGGGCAGAACCCGCAGGACGTACGGATCAACGGCGACATCACCGTCGACGCCGGCTGGTTCCAGGGCAACGCGACCCAGAACTTCTGGCGCAGCACCGAGAACGTGTCGGTCTACCCGGTCAACGGCACCAACCGCTGGGCCGTCTCGCAGGCCGCCCCGTTCCGCCGCATGGACATCCACGGCAACCTGAACCTGGCCCCCAACGGGTACGGCTGGGCGTCCGGCGGCTACATCGCGGACTCGCGCATCAGCGGCAGCGAGGGGCAGTACTCGCAGCAGCAGTGGTTCACCCGGGACAGCCAGATCGGCTCGAACACCAACGCGGTGTGGAACCAGACTTTCGTCGGCGTGCAGGGTGCCCCGGCCGCCAGCTACCCGACACCGCCGTACACGGTCATTCCGCAGACCCCGGTGATCCGCGAGAAGCCGTACCTGTACCAGAGCGGCAGCGACTACGCGGTCTTCGTGCCCAACCTGCGCACCAACACCTCGGGCGCGACCTGGGTCAACGGCAACAGCCCGGGTACGTCGATCCCGCTCAGCCAGTTCTACGTGGCCAAGCCGGGTGACACCGCCGCCCGGATCAACCAGGCGCTGGCCCAGGGCCTGAACCTGATCTTCCAGCCCGGCATCTACCACATCAACCAGACGATCAACGTGAACCGGGCCAACACCGTGGTCCTCGGCCTCGGCTACGCCACGATCATCCCGGACAACGGCGTCACCGCGATGCAGGTGGCCGATGTGGACGGCGTGAAGGTGGCCGGCGTGCTGTTCGACGCGGGCACCACCAACTCGCCCAACCTGCTGGTCATGGGTCAGTCGGGCTCGTCGGCCAACCACGCCGCCAACCCCAGCACCGTGCAGGACGTGTTCTTCCGGATCGGTGGCTACATCGCCGGCAAGGCCACCAACAGCCTGCTGGTCAACAGCAACAACGTGATCATCGACCACATCTGGGCCTGGCGGGCCGACCACGGCAACGCCGGCACGTACGGCTGGACGGTCAACACGGCCGACAGCGGCCTGATCGTCAACGGCAACAACGTGACAGCGTACGGGTTGTTCGTCGAGCACTACCAGAAGACTGAAGTCCTCTGGAACGGCAACGGCGGCCGTACGTACTTCCTGCAGAACGAGCAGCCGTACGACCCGCCGTCCAACGCCGCCTGGCGCACCGACGGGGTGCTCGGCTACCCGGCCTACAAGGTGGCCGACAGTGTCCAGACCCACGAGGCGTGGGCGATGGGCAGCTACGCGGTCTTCCTGGACAACCCGGCCATCCACTCGGCCAACGGCTTCCAGGCCCCGACCCACGGCGGCGTGAAGTTCCACAACATCTTCACGATCTCGCTGGCCGCGGGCACGATCGACCACGTGGTCAACAACATCGGCGCGCCGGCTCAGGCCAGCAACGTCGTCCCCTCCACGATCACCAACTTCCCCTGATCGTTCTGACCATGACGGTGCGGTGTCGTCTCCTGGAGAAGGGGACGACACCGTACCGTCGTCTATGGCATGATCGCGGCCTCGCCCCTCTCCTTCGCCGCAGGGAACCCCATGCTCTCTTTCGTCAAGCGGGCCCGCCTCGGCCGCTGGCTCGCTCTCGCCGTGGTCCCGGTCTCGCTGCTGAGCGTCGGCGGCGCCGCCGTGGCCGCCACCCACACCCTCACCGTCACCGTGATCAACCGCAGCGGCGCCAAGGTCAACGCCGGCCTGAAGCTGGTCGACGTGACGACCAGCTCGACCATCCTGGCCCGCTCGGGCACGGCCAAGAAGCTGACCAAGGGCACGTACGCCGTACTGACCTCGGTGACCTCCAACGGCACGATCACGTTGGCCGGCCAGACCGTGAAGGTGTCCGGTTCGACCAGGCTGACGATCGACACCCGCCGGGGCAAGCCGGTCGGGCTCGGTTTGAGCCCCGTCCCCAAGGGCCGGCAGTACACCCTCAACATGCGCATCTGCACCCGGACAAGCGCGAGCGAGGATGTCGAGGCCACCAACTTCGTCGCCTCGAAGCTGTACGTCCTGCCCAACTCCTCGAAGTACGTCGGCTTCGCCGCGATGGGCACCTGGAGCGACCTGTCCGGCACCACCGACAGCTACGCGGTGCTGCACCAGACCACCGGCATTCCGGCCGGGCTGGGCAAGACCTTCAACGCGACCAAGCTGGCCAAGATGCGGATCGTCCAGAAGCGTGGTCCGTCCGGCTCGGTCTACTCCGACCTGGCCGTGCAGCCGCAGACGAGCGGGTGCGGCAACGACCTGTACGCCGGAATGGGCAACACCGACAAGCCGACGATCAGCACCCTGCACGTCACGCCGGGCACGTGGGACTTCCGGGTCAGCTCGTCGGCGATCACGAAGACCAACGAGAACTGGAACATCGGCAGCTACTTCGCGAAGCGCACTGTTGCCGCCGGCAAGTCGTACAACCTGAGCTTCTTCAACTCGGCCTGGGGTCCCAGCTCGCACCTGCCGGCCACGATCCGGGGCTACCTCTCGTTCGGCCTGAACGACATGTTCGCCGACCCGGCCTTCCCCGGCGCCGGCTCGGTCGAGGGCGGCGACAAGGCCTCGGCGGCCCTGTACTTCAACGGCAAGGCGGTCGCCGTGAAGCAGGACAAGGGCTGGGAGCCCGAGATGACGTACATGTACTACACGGTCAAGAAGGCCGGCTGGTACACGCTCACCAACACCGCCACCCGCTACTACCCGGAGATCACCTTCCCGTCCGGGATGCTCTCCACGACCAGCCGGGTGACGTACCGGTTCCAGACCAAGCCGAACGCCAGCGCGCTGCCCGGGGTCTACTCCGTGCACATGTTGCCGGCCGGCCTGAGCATGACCAACAAGGCCAAGCCGGGAACCAAGACCAAGGTCACGATCAAATTGCTTCGTACGGTGGTCGACCCCGACGCCAAGCGGGGCACCGACCCCAAGGTGAGCAAGCTGACCGCCCAGATGTCGCCGGACAGCGGCAAGACGTGGCGCACCGTCCCGGTCTCGAAGGTCGGCGGCACCTGGTACGCGACAGTCACCAACCCGACGACCAGCGCGGTGGCCCTCAAGGTGCGGGCCACGGTCGCCGGCGGCGCCTACACCGAAGCCACCGTCTTCCGCGCCTACGGAATCGGCTAGATCGGTAACTCTCCCGAGCCCCGGGGGATCAGGGTCGTCGGGATCCTGATCTCCCGGGGTGGGCCGTCGTAGCCCTCGATCCGCTCGAAGAGGGCCGCGGCGGCCGTGCGGCCCATGCGGGCTGGATCCTGGGCGACCACGGTGACCGGGGGCTCGAGCAGGTCGGCCAGCGGGAAGTCGTCGAAGCCGACCAGGGCCACCGAGCGCTCGCGGGAAAGGCGCCGCAAAGCCCGTACGACGCCCAGGGTGACCATGCTCTGGGTGGTGAACAGGGCCGTCGGTGGGTGCGGGCCGCGCAGCATCGCGACGGCGGCTCGTTCGGCGTCGGTCGGATCGTGCAGATCGTGCACCGCGGGGCCGGCCCGGCTGCCCAGCGCGCGCAGATAGCCGCGGTGGCGGTCGCGGGTCGTGGACAGGTGCTGGTGGCCGCCGAGGAAGCCGATGCTGCGGTGGCCCTGCGCGATCAGATGGCGTACGGCGCCGGCCGCCCCGGAGACGTTGGTGGAGACGACCGTGTCGCCCGCGGCGCCGGTGGGGGTGCGGTCGACGAAGACGACGGGCAGGCCGGTGTGCGCTCCTAAGTGGCCGGAGTCGGCGCCGGTCGGAGCCAGGATCAGGCCGTCCGTCTGGCGCTCGGCGAACGCTTCGGCCAGCGTCTGTTCCCGTACGGGATCCTGGTCGAGACTCCCGGTGAGCACCTGGATGCCCCGCGCCCGGGCCTGGTCCTCGACCGCCCGGTGCAGCGCGGCCGAGAACGGGTGGGACACGTCGTCGAGCAGCAGGCCGATCGTGCGGGTGCGGCGGTCGTTGCGGCGCAGCATGCTGGCGCCCACGTGCGGGCGGTAGTCGAGCGACTCGACCGCCGCGTGCACGCGTGCGGCCAGGTCGGGGGCCACCGTTGTCTCGCCGTTGACCACCCGGGACACCGTCTTGAGGCTCACTCCGGCGGTGCGGGCGACGTCGTTCATGGTTGGCCGATGCGATGTCATCCATCTACCTCCGTCGATGTTGATCACTGTCGGCAACATCGTGGAAACTCATTGTTGACATGAAGTGAAGGCGGGCGTCTACTGCGAGACAACGTTGTCCCTCGATTTCGCTAAATCGATTGGGAGGGAGCATGCGCAGGAAAATGCTGGCCGCGGGCTGCGCGGTGACATTGGTCCTCGGCACCGCGGCCTGCAACCGTGGAACAGGCGAGGACGTCGTCGGTCTCATCACCAAGACCGACACCAACCCCTTCTTCGTCCAGATGAGAAAGGGCGCCCAGAGCGAGGCCAAGACCCAAGGCGTCGAACTGCAGAGCTTCGCCGGCAAGCAGGACGGCGACAACGAGGCCCAGGTGCAGGCGATCGAGAACCTGATGTCGTTCGGCGCCAAGGGCTTCCTGATCACGCCGAACGACTCGAAGGCGATCGTGCCCTCGATCGACAAGGCCCACGAGCAGGACATGCTCGTGATCGCGCTGGACACGCCGGTCGACCCGCCCAACGCGGCCGACGCCACCTTCGCCACCGACAACTACCAGGCCGGCAAGCTGATCGGGCAGTGGGCCAAGGCCAAGTTCGCCAAGGACGGCAAGCAGGCCAGGATCGCCATGCTCGACCTCAACGCCAACCAGGTCTCCGTCGACGTCAAGCGCGACCAGGGCTTCCTCGACGGTTTCGGTATCGACGTGGGCGACCCGAACAAGATCGGCGACGAGAACGACCCGCAGATCGCCGGCCACGACGTCACCGACGGCGCCGAGGACGGCGGCCGCACCGCGATGGAGAACCTGCTGCAGAAGGACTCCACGATCAACCTGGTCTACACGATCAACGAGCCCGCCGCGGCCGGCGCCTATCTGGCTCTGCAGGCGGCCGGCAAGGAGAAGGACACCGTCATCGTCTCGATCGACGGCGGCTGCCCCGGGGTCGACAACGTGTCCAAGGGGATCATCGGGGCCACCTCGATGCAGTTCCCGCTCAAGATGGCCCAGCTGGGCATCAACGCCATCGCCGCGTACGCCAAGGACGGCACCCGGCCCCAGGCGACACCGGGCAAGGACTTCTACGACACCGGAACCCAACTGATCACCGACGACCCGCAGGCCGGCGTGGAGGCGAAGGACTCCACGTGGGGCAAGCAGAACTGCTGGGGCTGACATGACCGCGACCACCTCCGCTCCCGCCGACTTCGACGTGCGCAAGAACGACTCGCTCGGCCTGCGCGTGCAGCACTTGTTGCACGCCAACCCCGTACTGGGACCGCTGGCCGTTCTGATCGTGGCGATCATCGCGTTCTCGATCGTCAACGCGCGCTTCCTGACCGCCACCAACCTGTCGCTCGTGCTGCAGCAGGTGACGGTGATCGCCACGCTGGCCCTCGGGCAGACCCTGATCATCCTGACCGCCGGCATCGACCTGTCGGCCGGCGCCATCGCGGTGTTCTCGTCGATCCTGATGGCCGAGTTCGCCACCAAGGCCGGAATGCCCGGCCTGATCGCGCTGCTGCTGGGCTTCGCCTGCGGCACCGCGATGGGCGCGATCAACGGCTTCCTGGTGACCCGGATAAAACTGCCACCGTTCATCGTCACGCTCGGCACGCTGACGATCTTCTTCTCGCTCAACTCGGTCGTGAGCAACAGCGAGACCGTCCGCGGCACCGACATGCCCGGCCTGATGACGTGGACCGGCAACTCGATCCCGATCGGCAACTTCCGGCTGACGTACGGGTCGATCATCATGCTGCTGCTGTTCGCGTTCTTCTTCTACGCGCTCGGCCGCACGGCGTGGGGCAAACACGTCTATGCCACCGGTGACGACACCGAATCGGCCCGGCTGGCCGGCATCCAGACCGGGCGGGTGCTGTTCTCGGTCTACACCGTGGCCGGCCTGCTCTACGCGATCGGCGGCTGGATCCTCATCGGCCGGCTCGCCTCGGCCAGCCCCAACGTGGGCGTCGAGTACAACCTCGACTCGATCACCGCCGTCGTGCTCGGCGGCACCAGCCTCTTCGGCGGCCGCGGCAGCGTGATCGGCACCCTGATCGGCGCGCTCATCGTCGGCGTGTTCCGCAACGGGTTGCAACTGGGTGGCGTCGAGGTGGTCTGGCAGGGCTTCGCGATCGGCCTGCTGGTACTGGTCGCGGTCTCCCTCGACCAGTGGATCAGGAAGGTGAAGACATGACCACCGCTGAGGGAAGGCACGCGGCTCCCCAGACCGTCCCCGAGCCCCGCGCCGCCGACCGGACCCCGGTTCTGCAGGCCAAAGGGCTCACCAAGCGGTACGGCCGGGTCGTCGCGATCAACGGCAGCGACCTCGAGCTGTACCCCGGCGAGATCCTGGCGGTCATCGGCGACAACGGCGCCGGCAAGTCGAGCCTGATCAAGGCCCTGTCCGGCGCCCTGGTGCCGGACGAGGGTGAGATCTTCCTCGACGGGCGGCAGGTCCGATTCCGTACGCCCATGGACGCGCGCGCCGCGGGCATCGAAACCGTGTATCAGACCCTCGCGGTCGCCCCCGGCCTCGACATCGCCGACAACCTGTTCCTCGGCCGCGAACAGCGCAAGCCCGGCCCGCTCGGCTCGGTCTTCCGGATGCTCGACAAGTCCCACATGCGCTCGGAAGCCAAGCGGCACATGAGCGAACTGGGCGTGGCCACCCTGCAGAACATCGGCCAGGCCGTCGAGTCCCTGTCCGGCGGTCAGCGGCAGGCGGTGGCGGTGGCCCGGTCGGCCGCGTTCGGCAGCAAGGTGGTGATCCTCGACGAGCCGACCGCGGCCCTCGGCGTCAAGGAGGGCAACCGCGTGCTTCAGCTGATCCGCGACGTCCGCGACCGCGGCCTGCCGGTGATCCTGATCAGCCACAACATGCCGCACGTGTTCGAGATCGCCGACCGCATCCACATCCAGCGGCTGGGCCGGCGAGCCACCGTAGTCACGCCCAAGAGCCATTCGATGAGCGAGGCGGTGGCCATCATGACCGGCGCCGCCGAGCCCCCACCGCACACCGCCTGAGCGGAGCCTACTTCTTCTTCTTACCGGAATCGTCGTTGAACATCTGCGCCAGCATGAGGTCGTCGCGCTCCGCGGCGGCCTCACGGCCGTTCTTCGGCTCCTTGACGGCAACCTTCCAGAACAGGGCCACGATCACAGCCATCCAGGCCCACCAGGGAACGCCCGACTCCGGCCCGAACAGGCCACTAGTCACGTCGTACGCGGTCTGCAGGTACTGGTCCATCCGTGGCCCCCCGTCGCTGAATGTCGGCCCCTTGGATCGGCGGCCCAAGCCGCCTCCTTAGCTTTCGCCGCACTCTTCGATGGATGCGGATTGTTACCGTCGGGGCCGTGAAGACGGCGGCTGAGCGGCCTGTTCCATGACCGGCCGACCTCGCACGCCCGGCAGCGGCGGTTCGGGCCCCGGCGACGACCCGCCGCCACCGTCCGGCCGCGACCGGCCGCCCCCGCCACCTCGGCCCGGCGACGCGGACAGCACCGTTGGACACTGAGCGAAGCGCCATCCGGGTGATGGCGGACTACGAGAGCTTCCCGTTGTGGCGGGGCGGGGTGAACGTCGACCCGGCCGGGTTGCCGCTCAGTGCGGGGCTGGTGGATGGGCTGCTGCAGTGGGCCGACGACTACGACCGGACGTTGAATCGGGACGACCCGGTGGCCTCCGGGTTCGCGGATCCGCAGGCGGAAGCCGCGTTCTCCGCTCGCGGTGAGGAGCTCGCTCGGGGTCTGGCCCGGGAACTCGGGGACGGCTGGAGTGTCGCCTACTTCGACCCGCGGGTCGGGTGGGACGTGGCGATCGGAGCGTGACGGCACGAATCCCCGCGCCCGCTGGTGCCGGGTGCGGGGATTCAGTGGCGTGGGGCTAAGCGCCCCAGCCGGCCTGGGTTCCGCCTACTCGGTCGGCGATGATTTTTTCGTCGTAGCCGCTTCGGCGGTAGGCGGCGACCGGGTCGGGGTCGAGGCCGGCGTCGGTGCGCACTTCGGCCAGCAGGGGGCGGACGTCGGTGTTGTAGGCGTCCATGAAGACGGCGTTGGCCTCGAGGACGTCGCCGGACTGCTGGGCCTTCGTGAGGGCCTCGCGGTCGACCAGCAGGGCCTTGGCCGTGGCCTCCTGGACGTTCATCACCGAGCGGATGATGGCCGGGATCTTGCGCTCGATGTTGTGGCACTGGTCGAGCATGAAGGCGATGCCGTAGGCCGGGTCGAGGGCGCCGCCGCGGACGATCTCGTACATGATGCGGAACAGCTGGAACGGGTCGGCCGCGCCGACCATCAGGTCGTCGTCGGCGTAGAAGCGGCTGTTGAAGTCGAACGCGCCGAGCTTCTTCTGGCGCAGCAGGAACGCCACGATGAACTCGATGTTCGTGCTGGGCGCGTGGTGGCCGGTGTCGATGCAGACCGTGGCCCGCTCGCCCAGCTCGAGGCAATGCGCGTACGACGTGCCCCAGTCCGGCACGTCGGTGGCGTAGAAGGCCGGCTCGAACAGCTTGTACTCGAGCAGGATCCGCTGGTCGCCGGTCAGCCGGTCGTACGCCTCGCGCAGCGCCGCGGCCAGCCTGTCCTGCCGGTCGCGCAGGTCGTCCTGTCCGGGGTAGTTGATGCCGTCGGAGAACCACAGCTTGAGGTCGCGGGAGCCGGTCTGGCCCATGATGTCGATCGCCTCGAGCAGGTGGTCGGTGGCCTTGCGGCGGATCCCGGCGTCGGGGTTGGTGACCGAGCCCAGCTTGTAGTCGTCGTCCTGGAAGACGTTCGTGTTGATCGCGCCGATCTCGACCCCCAGGTCCCTCGCGTACGCGGTGAGGGCCCGGTAGTCGTCGACCTTGTCCCAGGGGATGTGCAGGGCCACTGCCGGGGCCACCCCGGTGAACCGGTGCACCGTGGCGGCGTCGGCGATCTTCTCCTCCGGGTTGCGCGGCACCCCGGGCTGGGTGAAGACCTTGAACCGGGTTCCGGAGTTGGCGTAGGCCCACGACGGGGTCTCGATGCGCTGGGCCGTCAGGGCGCGCTTGACGGCGGCGAGGTCGGTCATGGGGTCTCCTGTGCATCCTCAGAAAGGTGGAACACCTCGGTGAGCAGCGGGAACCCTTCGTCGTTGGGTCCGCCGCGGGCGAAGAACCCCGCCATTTCCGCTTGCCACCTGGTGTTGACGTCCAGCGCCGCCATTGCCGCCTGGGACGCCTCGAGATCGTCCGCTTCGACGTAGCCGATCAGCAGCCCGTCGTCGCGGAGGAAGAGGGAGTAGTTGCGCCAGCCGGTGGCCCGGAGTGCGTCCTGCATCTCGGGCCACACGGCTTGGTGCCGCTCCACGTACTCCGCCATCCGCTCGGGGCGGACCTGGAGCTGGAAGCAATAGCGAGGCATTAATCTGATCTTTTCTGGGGTTTTCCGCCGCGGGTAGGCTCAGCCGATCAGATCGATCAGAAGTTGAACTGGTCGATGTTTTCTTTGGTGAACTCGGTCGGCGGGCCGAGCACGATCTCGCCGTCGGCGCCGATCGTGTACTCGCCGAGCTTGCCGGCCGTGAACTTCTCGCCCTGAGCGCCGGTGATCTTGCCGGACGCCATGTTGGCGCCCGCGAAGGCGGCCAGGTAGCCGATGTCGGCCGGGTTCCACAGCGCGAACTTCTTCACGGTGTCGTCCTTGACGTACTCGCGCATCTGGTTCGGCAGGCCGAGACCGGTCACCGCGACCTTGCCCTTGTAGCTGGAGGACGAGATGTAACGCGCGGCGGCCGCGATGCCCACGGTGGTCGGGGCGACGATCGCCTTGAGGTTCGGGTACGACTGCAGCAGACCTTGGGCCTCTTGGAACGACTTCTGGTCGTCGTCGTTGCCGTAGGCCACCTTGACCAGCTTCAGCTTCGAGTACTCGGGCTTCTTGAGCTCTTCCTTCATCACCTCGATCCAGGAGTTCTGGTTCGTGGCGTTGGGCGTGGCCGAGAGGACGGCGATCTCACCCTCGCCGCCGGCCTGCTCGAGGGCCATCTTGGCCAGCGACTGGCCGATGCCCTCGGTGGTGGCCTGGTTGATGAAGGCGTCGCGGCAGTCCTTGGAGGCGTCCGAGTCGAACGTGATGACCTTGATCTTGGCCGCCCGGGCCTGGTTGAGCGACGGGCAGACCGCGTTGGGGTCGTTGGCCGCCACCACGATGACGTCCTGCTGCTGCTGGATCAGGGTGTTGATGTACGACACCTGCGACGAGGCGGAGGCGTCGTTCGGGCCGACCAGCTTGTACTCGCCCTTGAGCTCTTCGACGGCCACCTTGCCACCGCCGGTCTCGACGTCCGAGTACGGGTTGTTGAGCTGCTTGGGCAGGAAGGCGATCTTCAGGCCCTCCTTGACCGCCGCGTTCGGGTCGGCCGCCGCGGCTGACTGGCCGCCGCCGCTGGTGTTGGACGCGCTGTCCTTCGTCGTGCCACCACAGGCGGTGAGGCCCGCGACGAGAAGCGCGGCCGACGTAACGGAAAGTAGTGTGCGGGGGGAGCGAAGCACGGCGTACTCCAATCTCAGGGTTTTATTGCGCAGAAGTAGCGGAGGCTTGGCGCAGCTTGCGGCGATGCCAATTGCCGCGTACGGCGGAAGTGACGTTGGGAAGCAGCACGGAGAGCACCAGCAGCGAGCCCGTGACGATGTTCAGCGCCTGCCCGGATACGTCCTCCAGACGCAGCGCGTTCTGCAGTGCGGTCAGCAGCACGACACCGCCCAGCACGCCGGGCAGGCTGCCCTTGCCGCCGAAGATCGAGACACCGCCGAGCAGGACGGCGGCCACGACGGCGAGTTCGAGGCCCGCGCCGTTGTCGGCCCGGGCGCTGGAGTAGCGCAGCGTCCACAACACGCCGACCAGCCCGGCCACGGCGCCGCTGGCCACGTACAGCCAGAACTTGGTCCTCGCGACCCGGATGCCGGAGAAGTGCGCGGCCTGGGCGTTGGCGCCGATGGCGTAGAGCGAGCGGCCGAACGGCGTGGCGTGCTGCACGATGCCGAAGATCAAGGCCAGGACGACGATCAGGATGAGCACGTTGGGCACGGCCCCGTCGCCGATGGTTCCGGTCACCCAGCCCGTGTAGTTCCACGGGAAGTCGGCCACCGCGCCGTCGCCGAGCACGACGAACGCCAGGCCGCGGTAGAGCGCCAGCGTGCCGATGGTGACGGCCAGCGAGGGCAGGCCCAGCCCGGTGATCAGGAAGCCGTTGACCACGCCGCAGATCGCCCCGATGACGATGCAGAGCGGGATGATCGACTCGATCGACAGGCCCTGGTTCCACAGCCAGCCCATCATCGAGCTGGTCAGGCCGAGCGTGCTGGCCACCGACAGGTCGATCTCGCCGGTCACGATGATCATCGTCATGGGCAGTGCGATCAGGATGATCGGCAGCAGGTCGAGCACCATGAACGTGAAGTTCCGGCTGGTGCCGAAGTTGTCCACAGTGAACGACGCGATGATCAGCACCAGGACGGTGAGCACCAGGATGATGCTGTCCCAGCTGGTCAGCCGGCTCTTGAGGACGGCGCTGCGGTTGTTCGCGGGACGCTGGTCCAAGTCGATGTCAGACATGCGCGTCCCTCTTCCGCAGCGACCGGGCGATGCGCACCGCGACCAGGCGGTCGGCGCAGATGGCCAGGATGATCAGCGCGCCCACGATGGCCTGCTGCCAGAACTGGTTGATGTCGAGCACGGCCAGGGCGCTGCCGATCACCGTGAGCAGCAGGGCGCCCAGGGCCGCGCCCCAGACCGAACCGCTGCCGCCGAAGACGGCCACGCCGCCGACCACGACCGCCGCCACCACGTTCAGCTCCATGCCGTTGCCGGCCGCGGCGTCGACTGTGCCGAACCGGGCCGCGTAGAGCACCCCGGCCAACCCGGCCAGGGCGCCGCTGAGCACGAACGCAGTGAGCAGGTTGCGGGCCACCTTGATGCCGGCCAGTTCGGCCGCGGGCGGGCTGGAGCCGATCGCGTACAGCTCGCGCCCGATCCGGTAGTTGCGCATCATCACCGACCCGGCGGCGATCACGACCAGCGCGATCAGCACGAGCCAGGGAACGCCCAGGATGCTGTCGTTGGCGAAGGTCAGGAAGTGCCGGGGGAGTTCGTCGGCGTTGACCTGGGAGCCGCCGGCCCACGAGTACGTGATGCCGCGGTAGATGTAGAGCGTGCCCAGGGTGACCACCAGGGCGGGCACCTTGCCGTAGCGCACCAGCACCCCGTTGACCAGGCCGGCCACCGCGCCGATGGCCAGGCCGGCCAGCAGCGCCACGATCATCGGCAGGTCCTGGTTGTTGCTCATCAACGTGGCCACGGCGAACGCGCTGATGCCGAGCACCGAGCCGACGCTCAGATCGATGTTGCGGGTGATCACCACGATCGCCTGGCCGGTCGCCATGACGGCCAGGATCGCGGTGTTGAGCAGGTTGTCGCGGATGCTCTGCCCGGACAGGAACCGTGAGTTGTCGATCGCGGTGTACGCCACCAGCAGCGTCAAGGCGAGCACGATGCCCAGCTCGCGCGTCTTGAGCAGGCCGCCGAGGGAGAACCGCTTGGACGGCGGAGCCTCGAGAGAGGTCGCGGTCATACCGAGCCTCCTTGGGCATGCCCTCCTGGCCCTACGCCTGCTCCGCGCGCTCCGGTGCAGTCGGTCATACCGAAACCTCCTGTCCCATGGCCGCGTACATGACCGACTCCTCTGTGGCCTCGGCGCGGGTGAGCTGGGCGGCGATCCGGCCTTCACGCAGCACCAGGATCCGATCGGCCATGCCCAGCACCTCGGGTAGTTCCGACGAGACCATCACCACCGCGAGACCGTCCGCGGCCAGCGACGACATCAGCCGGTGCACCTCGGCCTTGGTGCCGACATCGATGCCGCGGGTGGGCTCGTCCACGATCAGCAGCTTGGGCCCGGTGGCCAGCCACTTGGCCAGCACCACCTTCTGCTGGTTGCCGCCCGAGAGCGTGCCCACCGCATCGGTGAGCCGGCCCAGCTTGGTCTGCAGCTTGCGGGTCCACGTCTCGGCCGCCTCGCGCTCGGTGCCGCCGAAGAGCAGACCGAGGCGGGCCAGCTTGCGGGCCCGCGGCAGGGTCACGTTGCGCTCGATCGACAGCTCCATGACCAGGCCCTGCTGGCGGCGGTCCTCGGGGACGAGTGCCATGCCGGCCGCCATCGCGGCCCGGGGCGATCCGCCTTTGAGTCGCCGGCCGTGCACCTTGACGGTTCCGCTGTCGTACGGGTCGACCCCGAACACGGCCTGCATGACCTCGGAGCGCCCGGCGCCCACGAGCCCGGCCAAGGCGACGATCTCCCCAGCCCGTACGGAGAAGGAAATGTCTTTGAAGACGCCCTCACGGGACAGGCCGTCGACCTCGAGCACCACCTCGCCCGGCTCGACGTCCTGCTTGGGGAAGAGCGCGCTCAGATCGCGGCCGACCATCCGCCGGATCATGTCGTCGACGCTCAGGTCGGCCACCAGCTCGGTGGCGACGTGCTTGCCGTCCCGCATGATCGTCACCCGCTCGCACAGCGCGGTGATCTCTTCGAACCGGTGCGAGATGAACATGATCGCCGCGCCCTCGTCACGCAGCGACCGCACCACCGCGAACAGCCGCTCGACCTCGACGGCGGAGAGCGCGGCGGTCGGCTCATCCATGATCAGCACCCGGGCCTCGGCCGACAGCGCCTTGGCGATCTCGACCAGCTGCTGGTCGGCGATCGACAGGCCGCGGGCCGGGCGGCTCGGGTCGAGCGGGACGCCGAGGCGGCGGAACAGCCGCTCGGCGTTGGCGGTCATCTCTTTGCGGTCGATCTGCCGGAGCCTGGTCAGCGGCTGGTTGCCGATGGCGATGTTCTCGGCCACCGACAGGTCGGGGAAGAGGGTGGGTTCCTGATAGATGACGGCGATGCCGGCCGCCTTGGCGTCGGCGGGGCCGGCGAAGTCCACGTCGGCGCCGTCGACCCGAAGCGTGCCGGTGTCCGGACGGTGGACGCCGGCCAGCATCTTCACGATGGTGGACTTGCCGGCCCCGTTCTCACCGACGAGCGCGTGCGCCTCGCCCGGGTAGAGGGGGAAGCTGACACCCTGCACGGCCGCGACCGCTCCGAAGGACTTCGTGACGTCGTGAACCTCGAGTCTGGGCCGGGCGTTTGCCTCCGCCACGGGCCACCTCCGTCGAGTAAAGTTGAAATGTTTCAGTGAACGTATGAGCAACGTAGGTGGCCCCGATCACACCTGTCAAGCGTTGGTCAGAAACGTTGCGGAAACACTGCCGTCGCTCCTTCGTCGAGTGCCGTAGGATGCGGCTTCAACGTTTCAACGCTTTTTTGCGGGGGGCCCAGTGCTGAACGGTCGGACGCCGTCCGTCAAGGACGTCGCGGCAGCCGCGGGCGTCTCGCTGGGCACCGTCTCCAACGTGATGAACCGGCCCGAAGTGGTCAGCGCGCGCACCCGGGAGCGGGTCGAGCGGGCCATGTCCGAGCTCGGCTTCGTGCGCAACGAGTCGGCCCGCCAGCTGCGCGCCGGCACCAGCCGCACGCTGGCCTACGTGATGCTCGACGGCACCAACCCGTTCTTCCACGACGTGGCCCAGGGAATCGAGCTGGCCGCCGAGGACGCCGACCTCTCGCTGTTCATCTGCAACAGCAACAGCCGCTCGGCCCGCGAGGAGGTGCACCTCGACCGCCTGCTCCAGCAGCGGGTCCAGGGCATCCTGATCACGCCGGTCGACCCGTCCTCGGCCCACCTCGACGAGCTGACCCGGCGCGGCGTCCCCATGGTGATCGTCGACCGGGTGCGGGGCGCCGACAGCTGCTGCTCGGTCTCGGTCGACGACGTGCTCGGCGGCCGCATCGCGGTGGAACACCTGGCCGAGCAGGGCCACACCCGGGTCGCCGTGGTGGGCGGCCCCGACTCGCTGGGCCAGGTGGGCGAGCGGTTGCAGGGCGCCCGCGAGATCTGGCAGTCGCTGGGCCGCGACCCCGAAGACCTGATCTATCTGCCGACCGAGGCGATGACCGTGGCCGAGGGCCGCTCGGCCGGGGAGCGCCTGGCCGGCCTGCCCGCGCGGCGCCGCCCGACGGCCGCGTTCTGCCTCAACGACCTGCTGGCGCTCGGCCTGCTGCAGCAGGGCATCGGCGCCGGCCTGCGGGTGCCGGACGACCTGGCCATCGTGGGCTTCGACGACATCGAGTTCGCGGCGGCCGCGGCCGTGCCGCTGACCTCGGTCCGCCAGCCCCGGCAAGAGCTGGGCCGGGCCGCGGCGCAGCTGGTGCTCGACGAGGCGTCCAACCCCGACCACCGCCACGAGCAGCTGCAGTTCACCCCGGAACTGGTGGCGCGCGCCTCGACGGTCAGCCGGGCGCGCGGTCGGTAGAACCGGAACTGTCGGCGCGCGCCTCGACGATTAATCGGGCGCGCGCTTGGTGAAGCGTCGGGTGTCTCAGCCGAAGTAGCCGGAGTGCTCCACGGTCTGGATGCGCAGCAGGCCGGCCAGGCGGCTGGTCACCGGGCGGGCCTCCAGGTGCAGGCGGGCGATGTTGAGGCCGCTGTCCCCGATCACGGCCAGCAGCGCCAGCTCGCCCACCGCGTACACGGAGAGATAGCCGCCCTGGTTGCGGATCGTCACCTCTTGGAACGTGCCCTGGTTGAGGGCCGCCCCGCAGGTGCGGCTGATGCCGTGTGCGCCCGCGGCCAGCGCGGCGATGTCGTGCGGCTCGGGACCGGACACCGTGTCGTGCAGGATCAGCAGGCCGTCGACGCCGGCGATGACGCAACCGCGCACCCCGGTGACCTGGTGCCGCAGCGCGGCCAGCTCGGCTCGGACAGCCTGGTACGGATCGGAGGGTTGCAACGCTTTCTCCAGGGGGGTCAGAGGGAGCGGAGGGCGACCAGCACACGGTCGAGGACGTCGTCGTCGGTCACGTACGGGCGGCCCAGCAGGTCGAGCAGGTCGGACGACTCGTCGGGCTCGGACTTCTCGAGGCGGTGCCGCCGGGGCAGGTCGGCGGGTGAGTCGCCGCCCGCCGCCTCGGGAGACGACGGTGCGAAGTCCGGCGAGAACCCGGCCGACCGGAACCCGGCCGGGCCGGTCAGCGAGGCGCTCAGATCGACCGTACCCCCGCCGAGGTCGCGCGGCGTCAGGTCGATGTCGAGCGACGTGGTGGGCAACGCCGGCTGCGGCCGCACGACCTCTTGGGCGTACGACTTGATGAGCGCACCGAACTCGCGCCGGGCCATCGCCAGATTGGCGCCGGCCCGGCGCAGCGTCAGGTGGGCGACGAGCGGCGCCTCCTCGCCCACCAGGCGCACCACGTGGAACGCGTCGGCGCTGGTGAGAAGGATGTCGCCGAGCTCGTCGGACCCTTTTCCGTCGAGCAGCACCAGACCGGCCGACGCCGCGGCGAGCGTGACGGCGGCGGCGGCCTCCTGCTCGGTCGGCGCGGTCTCACCCGCCCACCACAGCACTCGGGGGCCGTCCGGGTCGAGCAGGGACACCGCATGGGCGCCGGGGATGCCCAGCGCCTCCGTCAGCGGTGGCACGGACATCAGCTGAGGCCGGCGTCCAGCTGCTTCATGACCAGGCGGGCCTGCGTGAGGATCATGCCCGTGTTCGCCGTCTTGCGGGCGATGACCACCGCGACGATGTCCTGGTTGGCGCTGCGCAGGAAGACGTGCACGTGCGACTCGCTCTGGGCCAGGAACTCCTGGAAGTAGTGGCGGTCGTCGAGCACGCCGTAGCGGGCCTTGAAGATCTCTTCGATCATCGTCACGTTGCGCCCCTGGAACAGGTCGAACGTGGCCGCCGCGATGAGGTCGAGCACCTCGCCGGGGTGCTCGTCGAGCGTGTCGGCGGCGAGCAGCATGCCGGTGGACATGTCGACCAGACCGGCGCCGATGCATTCCGGCACCTGGGCGCGGAACTGCTTGACAGCGTCACCGATCAGCTGGGTCGTGCTCCGGATGCTGAGTCCGGTCTCGTCGACGGCCGTCATACGTCGAGCTCGCTCTCGATCTTGCGCAGCTGGTGGCGGGCCAGGCCGAGGTTGGCGCGGCTCTTGTTCAGCGCGAGGTACAGGAAGAACGCCTCGTTGCCGCGGCCCTGGAGCAGGCGGATCAGGTGGTACTGCGAGTCCAGCGTGATCAGGATGTCCTCGATGCTGTCGGCCAGGCCGAGCATCTCGAGGGTGCGGACCTTGGCCCGGATCACGTCGGTGTTGCCGGCGGCGGCGATGTTCATGTCCATGTTCAGGCCGCCACCCATGACGCCCAGCGTGAGGCCGCTGGTGTAGTCGACGAGCGCCACGCCGATGGCGCCCTCGATCGTCATGGCTTCCTTCAGCGAAGTCTCGATGTTCGCCACTTAACTCCTCCTTCTCGTCCCGTCATGGAAGGGGCTTAGCCCGGGCTGTCGCCGGGCGGCCGGCCGTCACACACGGTCACGAGGAACGGCTTCGTTCTTGATGTCGGGCCCAACAGTGGCACGTCCAAGATTGCTTGAACACCGATGATCGGGCGGATCACCGCAGGTCAGACCGAAGATCTGCCGGGTTTGCCCGTTGACCCGTCCGGGGTCGTCCGAACGTCGGCGAAGCGGTCGATTCGTCGGATGGACACGGTTCGGCCGCCCGTCCGCTAGCGACGCACGGGCAACGTTTCAATTGACGACCGCGTCTTGACCGTGAGTGCCACAGGCCCGTAATCTGTCGGCAACGTCTGAAACGTTTCACCACGTGAGCCCAGTTCTGTCAGCAGAGCCGAAGGACACCATGACGAACCCCGCAGTGCGTGAGCTTCTGGAGCGCAGCAATCGGCTCGGCGCCGACCCGCGCAACACCAACTACGCCGGGGGTAACACCTCGGCCAAGGGCTCCGAGACCGACCCGGTCACCGGCGAGCCGGCCGACCTGCTGTGGGTCAAGGGCTCGGGCGGCGACCTCGGCACGCTGACCGAGAAGGGTCTCGCGGTGCTCCGCCTCGACCGGCTGCGGGCGCTGACCCGCACCTATCCGGGCGTCGAGCGCGAGGACGAGATGGTCGCCGCCTTCGACTACTGCCTGCACGGCCGCGGCGGCGCCGCCCCGTCCATCGACACCGCCATGCACGGCCTGGTCGAAGCAACGCACGTCGACCACCTGCACCCCGACTCGGGCATCGCGATCGCCACCGCGGCCGACGGCCCGGCGCTGACCAAAGAGATCTTCGGCGACCGGGTGCTGTGGGTGCCGTGGCGCCGGCCCGGCTTCCAGCTCGGCCTCGACATCGCCGCCGTGCAGAAGGCCAACCCGCAGGCCATCGGCGTCATCCTGGGCGGACACGGCATCACCGCGTGGGGCGCGACCAGCGAGGAGTGTTCGCGGAACTCGCTCGAGATCATCCAGAAGGCCGCGCAGTATCTGGCCGAGCACGGCCGCGAGAACCCGTTCGGCGCCAAGATCCACGAGACGCTGCCCGCGGAAGAGCAGAAGAGTCGCGCCGCCGCCCTGTTCCCGGTCCTGCGCGGCCTGGCGTCGACCGACCGCACCCAGGTCGGCCACTTCACCGGCTCCGACGTCGTCCTCGACTTCGTCAACAGCGAACGACTCGGTGAGCTGGCCGAGAAGGGCACCAGCTGCCCCGACCACTTCCTGCGCACCAAGGTCAAGCCGATGGTGCTCGACACCGCCCCCGACGCCCCGCTCGACGAGGTCGTCGCCCGTGCCAAAGAGCTGCACGAGGCCTACCGCGACGACTACCGCGGCTACTACGACCGGCACGCCACCGCCGACAGCCCGGCCATCCGCGGCGCCGATCCGGCCATCGTGCTGGTGCCCGGCGTCGGCATGTTCTCGTTCGGCGCCAACAAGCAGACGGCCCGCGTCGCCGGCGAGTTCTACGTCAACGCCATCAACGTGATGCGCGGCGCCGAGTCGGTGTCGGCCTACGCGCCGATCGACGAGGCCGAGAAGTTCCGCATCGAGTACTGGGCGCTCGAGGAAGCCAAGCTCCAGCGCATGCCGAAGCCGAAGCCCCTCGCAACCCGGATCGCGTACGTGACCGGCGGTGGCTCGGGCATCGGGCGGGCGATCGCCCTGCGGCTCGCCGCCGAGGGCGCCTGTGTCATCGTGGCCGACCGCGACGAGCAAGCCGCCCGGAGCGTCGCCGACGAGATCGGCGGCAGTGATGTGGCGCTCGCGGTCCAGGCCGACGTGACGAGTGCCGCCGCCATCGAGAAGAGCCTGCAGGAGGCCGTCCTGGCCTTCGGCGGCGTCGACCTGGTGGTCAACAACGCCGGCCTCTCCATCTCGAAGCCGCTGCTCGAGACGACCGAGCAGGACTGGGACCTGCAGCACGACGTGATGGCCAAGGGCTCGTTCCTGGTGTCGCGCGAGACGGCCCGCATCCTCGTCGCGCAGGGGCTGGGCGGCGACATCATCTACATCTCCAGCAAGAACTCGATCTTCGCCGGGCCCAACAATGTCGCCTACGGCGCCACCAAGGCCGACCAGGCCCATCAGGTGCGGCTGCTCGCGGCCGAACTGGGCGCTTACGGCGTACGGGTCAACGGCATCAACCCCGACGGCGTGGTCCGCGGTTCGGGCATCTTCGCCGGCGGCTGGGGAGCCAAGCGGGCCGCGGTCTACGGCGTGCCGGAAGAGAAGCTGGGCGAGTACTACGCGCAGCGCACG
Source organism: Paractinoplanes pyxinae (assembly GCF_026626335.1). Classification (GTDB taxonomy): domain Bacteria; phylum Actinomycetota; class Actinomycetes; order Mycobacteriales; family Micromonosporaceae; genus Actinoplanes; species Actinoplanes pyxinae. Next base: position 348,978 of record NZ_JAPNTZ010000002.1, read on the forward strand.
CTGCTCAAGCGCGAGGTGCTGCCCGAGCACGTGGCCAACGCCGTCTTCGCGCTGACCGGCGGCGACCTGACCCACACGACCGGCCTGCACATCCCGGTCGACGCCGGCGTGGCCGCGGCCTTCCTGCGATGACATCCTTCGCCGCGGTCGACCTCGGCGCGTCCAGTGGGCGCGTCATGGTCGGCCGCTTCTCCGACGGCACGATCGAGCTCACCGAGACGTACCGGTTCGCCAACGAGCCGGTGCGTATCGGCGGCACCCTGCACTGGGACATCCTCGCGCTGTACCGCGGGGTGCTCGAAGGTCTGCGGAAGGCCGGCCCGGTCGAGAGCATCGGCATCGACTCGTGGGCCGTCGACTATGGACTGCTGGACGCCTCGGGCGCTCTGCTGGGCAACCCGGTGCACTATCGCGACGGCCGCACCGACGGCGTGCGCCTCGACATCGGCGACGAGCAGCTGTACGAGATCACCGGCCTGCAGAAGCTGCCGTTCAACACGATCTATCAGCTGGCCGCCGCTCAGGGCACCCCGCAGTTCGAGGTGGCGCAGCAGATGCTGCTCGTCCCGGATCTGCTGGCCTACTGGCTGACCGGTGAGATGGGCGCCGAATACACGAACGCCTCGACGACCGGGCTGCTCGACGTGCGTACGCGGGAATGGTCTTCGCCCTTGATCGCGAAGCTGGGTCTGCGGCCTTCGCTGTTGCCGCCGATCCGCCGGCCGGGCGACGTGATCGGCGAGTACGACGGCACGAAGGTGGTGGCGGTCGGGTCGCACGACACGGCGTCCGCTGTGGTGGGCGTTCCCGCGGCGGGGGAGAACTTCGCGTACATCTCGTGCGGCACCTGGTCCCTGGTCGGTCTGGAACTGCCGGCGCCGGTGCTCAGCGCCGAATCGCGGGCGGCCAACTTCACCAACGAGGGCGGTGTCGACGGCACGATCCGCTACCTGCGCAACGTGATGGGGCTGTGGCCGCTGCAGGAGTGCATGCGCGAGTGGGGCTCGCCCGACATCGGCGAGCTGCTGCGGGCGGCGTCCCGCGAGAAGCCGGTGGTGATCGACCTCGACGACCCGGGCTTCATCCCGCCCGGCGCCATGGCCCAGCGGGTGGCCAAGGCGGCCGGTCTGCCCGCCGACGCGAGCCCGGCCCAGCTGACCCGCTGCATTGTGGACAGTCTGGCCGTGGCTCATCGCAAGGCGGTCGAGCAGGCGCAGCAGTTGTCCGGGCGGCACGTCGACGCGGTGCACATCGTCGGTGGCGGTGCCCGCAATGAACTGCTCTGCCAGCTGACCGCGGACGCTTGCGGGCTGCCCGTGCTGGCCGGTCCGGTCGAGGCCACCGCGCTCGGCAACCTGCTGATCCAGGCCCGCGCGGCCGGAGTCGTCGAGGGTGATCTGACGGCGCTGCGCTCGGTCCTGCGCGACACTCAGCAGGTGGTTCGCTACGAACCCGCGCGGAGGTAGCCGATGCGGATAGCCCTGTTCGCGACCTGCCTGGCCGACACGATGTTCCCGGCCGCGGCCAAGGCGACCGTCCAGCTGCTCGAACGGCTCGGCCACGAGGTCGTCTTCCCGCTCGAGCAGACCTGCTGCGGCCAGATGCACGTCAACACCGGCTATCAAAGTCAAGCCCTTCCCCTCGTACGTCGTTACGTGCGCACCTTCGAGCCGTGCGACGTGGTGGTGGCGCCCTCGGGCAGCTGTGTCGGCTCGATCCGGCACCAGCACGCGATGGTGGCGCGGCAGGCCGGCGACGAGGGGCTGGCCACCGCGGCCGAGGCGGTCGCGGGGCGCACGTACGAGCTCTCCGAGCTGCTGATCGACGTGCTCGGCGTGGAGGATGTCGGCGCGTATTACCCGCACCGCGTCACGTACCACCCGACCTGCCACTCGCTGCGCGTGCTGCGGGTGGGCGACCGGCCGCTGCGGCTGCTGCGGAACGTGCGCGGCCTCGACCTGGTCGAACTGCCCGCGGCCGAGCAGTGCTGCGGCTTCGGCGGCACGTTCGCGGTGAAGAACGCGGACACGTCGAGCGCGATGCTGGCCGACAAGATGCGGCACGTGCTCGAGACCGGGGCCGACGTCTGCACGGCGGGCGACGCCTCGTGCCTCATGCACATCGGCGGCGGGCTCTCGCGTTCGCGGGCCGGCGTGCGGACGGTTCACCTCGCCGAGATCCTGGCTTCCACAGCGGTGGCCGCATGAGCACCTTCCTCGGCATGCCGGCCCACGCGCCTCGCGGGGTGGGGAATCTGCGCGGCGACGAGCCGTTCCCCGCCGCGGCCCGCACGGCGCTGGCCAACCAGCAGCTGCGCCGCAACCTGCAACACGCCACGACGACCATCCGCGGCAAGTCGGGCCGGGTCATCGCCGAGGTGCCCGACTGGCAGGAGCTCCGGTCGGCCGGGTCGGCTCTCAAGACGTACACCATGGCGAATTTGCCCCGCCTGCTGGAACAGCTCGAAGAGAAGGTGACGGCCGCGGGCGGGGTCGTGCACTGGGCGGCCGACGCCGAGGAGGCCAACCGGATCGTCACCGGCCTGATTCGCGAGACCGGCGAACAGCGGGTCATCAAGATCAAGTCGATGGCGACCCAGGAGATCGGGCTCAACGAGGCGCTGGAAGCGGCCGGGATCGAGCCCGTCGAGACCGACCTGGCCGAACTGATCGTGCAACTGGGCCACGACAAGCCGTCGCACATCCTGGTGCCGGCCATCCACCGCAACCGGGCCGAGATCCGCGAGATCTTCCTGCGCGAGATGCCGGGCGTGGACCCGGATCTGACCGACAACCCGCCCGAACTGGCGGCGGCCGCGCGGCGCTATCTGCGCGAGACGTTCCTGTCGACGAAGGTGGCGGTGTCGGGGGCGAACTTCGGGATCGCCGAGACCGGGACGCTGGCCGTGGTCGAGTCGGAGGGCAACGGCCGCATGTGCCTGACCCTGCCGGACACGCTGATCACGGTGATGGGCATCGAGAAGGTGGTGCCCGCGTGGCAAGACCTCGAGGTGTTCCTGCAGTTGCTGCCGCGCGCGTCGACCGGGGAGCGGATGAACCCGTATACCTCGATGTGGACCGGTGTGACGCCGGGGGACGGGCCGCAGAACTTCCACCTGGTGCTGCTCGACAACGGGCGGACGGCCGTTCTGGCCGACGAGGTGGGGCGTTCGGCGCTGCACTGCATCCGGTGCTCGGCCTGCCTCAACGTGTGCCCGGTCTATGAGCGTACGGGTGGGCACGCGTACGGGTCGGTCTATCCGGGGCCGATCGGGGCAGTGCTGTCGCCGCAGCTGACCGGGGTCGAGGACAACGCCTCGCTGCCGTACGCGTCGTCGCTGTGCGGGGCATGCTTCGACGCCTGCCCGGTGAAGATCGACATCCCGTCGATCCTGGTGCACCTGCGGAATCAGGCGCCGCACCCGCGTACGGAAAAGGCGGCGATGGCCGCGGCGGCGTACACGATGGACCGGCCCCGGCTCTATCAACGCGCGCAGCGGGCCTTTAAGTTGGCGAAGCTGGTGGGCCGTCGAGGGAAAGGGTTGCCGCCGCCGCTCAACGGGTGGGCGGCCAGCCGTGACCTGCCGGCGCCGCCGGAGGAGTCGTTCCGCGATTGGTGGCGGGGACGATGAGTAGCCGAGATCTGGTCCTGGGCCGGATCCGCGAGGCATTGTCGGCACCGGACACCCAGCCGTCTTCCGTGCCGGACACCCGAGCCTCCTCCGCGCCGGGGCTCTCGCGTTCCGCGGCCGTGGACATCCCGCGCGACTATCGCCGCGGCCCGGCTCCCGTTGATCTCGACCTGCTGGTCGAGCGGCTGGTCGACTACAAGGCGGTCGTGCATCGCGGGTCGGACATTTCTGTTATAGCGCGGGAAATCATCGGCGACGGCACTCTTGTTGTTCCGCCCGGACTGCCCCCGGAGTGGATGCCGGCCGAACAGACCCGAGTGGACCACGGTCTCTCGGCCGCCGAAATCGCCGCGGCCGACGGCGTGCTCACCGCCGCCGCGGTCGCGATCGCCGAGACCGGCACGATCGTGCTCGACGCCTCGCCCGACCAGGGCCGGCGCATCCTCTCGCTCCTGCCCGACCTGCACATCTGCGTGCTGCGCCCGGAGCAGGTGGTCGCCTCGGTGCCCGAGGCCGTGGCCCGGCTCGACCCCGCACGCCCGCTGACCTGGATCAGCGGCCCGTCCGCGACCAGCGACATCGAGCTCAACCGGGTCGAGGGGGTGCACGGCCCCCGCAACCTGCACGTCATCCTCCAGGAGGCAGCATGATCCTCACTCCGAAACCACGCCGGAAGATCCGCATCGGACTCGTGGCGGGCGGGCTCGGCACGTACTGGCCGCAGTTCCCGCACCTGCTCCCGCAGCTCGAGGAGTCCGCCCGCTACGTCTCCGAGCGCTTCCAGGAGATGGACGCCGAGGTCACCGACGTCGGGTTCATCTCGGACGCGCAGGAGGGGGCGGCCGCCGCCGAGAAGCTGCGCCAGGCCGACTGCGACCTGATCGTGCTGTTCCTGACCACCTATCTGACCTCGTCGATGGTGCTGCCGATCGCCCAGCGCGCGAACAGCCCCGTACTGGTCATCGATCTGCAGCCGACCGAGAAGATGGACCACGCCACCTTCGAGACCGGCGCCTGGCTGGCCTATTGCGGGCAGTGCCCGGTGCCCGAGGTCGGCAACCTGTTCCGGCGGGCCGGCATCCCGTTCCGGTCGGTCACCGGCTGGCTGCGGCAGGAATCGGCGTGGGCGCGCATCTCGCAGTGGATCACCGCGGCCCGCGTACGCGCGGCTTTGCGCACGGCCCGGCACGGACTCATGGGTCACCTCTACCCGGGCATGCTCGACGTCTCGACCGACCTGACGCTGCTGCCCACGACCTTCGGCTCGCACGTCGAAGTGCTCGAGTTCGACGACTTGCGTGAGCGCACGCTGGCCGTCACCGACGACGAGGTGGCCGAGCGGATGGAGCTGGCCCGCAAGATCTTCGTGCTGGACGACTCGGTGAACGAGGACGACTTCGCGTGGGGCGCCCGGGTCTCGGTGGGCCTGGACCGGCTGGCCGACGACTTCGACCTCGACAGCCTGGCCTACTACCACCGCGGGCTGGCCGGCGAGCAGCACGAGCGGCTGGGCGCGGGCATGATCCTGGGCGCGTCGCTGCTGACCGCGCGCGGCATCCCGGCCACCGGCGAATACGAGTTGCGGACCACCGTGGCTCAGCTGGCCACCCAGGTCGCCGGGGCGGGCGGGTCTTTCTGTGAGATTCAGGCGCTGAACTTCACCGACAACGTGGTCGAGATGGGCCACGACGGGCCGGCCCACCTGGCCGTCAGCGCGAAGCAGCCGCTGCTGCGCGGGCTCGGCGTCTATCACGGCAAGCGGGGCTGGGGCGTGAGCGTCGAATTCGACGTGCGACCGGGGCCGGTGACCCTGCTCGGCCTGGGCCAGGACCGCGACGGCTCGCTGTCGTTCATCGCCGGCGAGGGCACCGTGGTCGATGGTCCGTTGCTGGCCATCGGCAACACCACGAGCCGGGTCGACTTCGGCCGCGACCCCGGCGAGTGGGTCGACGACTGGAGCGCTTCGGGCGTCGGCCACCACTGGTCACTCTCGCTCGGGCACCGCGCGGCCGACTACGAGGCGGCGGCCAGTCTGCTCGGTATCGAGTTCCGCCAGGTCTGATCCGGGGTAGTGACGGGTGGCATGACTATTGCCGTGACCACCCCAACCGGAAATGTCGGCTCCCGCGTCGTCCAGGTGCTCGTGCAGGCGGGCGTGCGGCCCCGGGTGCTCGTCCGAGACCCGGCCCGCCTGCCGGCCGAGGTGCTGCCGCTGGTCGAAGTGGCCCAGGGCGACCTGCTCGACCAGGGTTTCTTGACGGACGCGCTCAAGGGCGCCGAGTCCCTGTTCTGGGCCACTCCCGAGGCGTTCGACGTGCCCGACCCGCTGTACGACATGGTGGCGATGGGTGAGAACGCCGCGGCCGCCGTACGCGCGGCCGGGATCGCCCGCGTGCTGCAGATCAGCAGCGTCGGCGCCGAACTGCGGCAGGGCGCCGGGCTGATCGACGGGCTCGCCCGCAACGAGGAGCAGCTGGCCGCGACCGGAACCGACCTGCTCACGCTGCGCTGCGGCTACTACTTCACCAACCTCTTCGGCATGCTCGACAGTCTGCGCGAGGGCGTGCTGACCACCACGGCGCCGCCGTCGCGGCGCATGCCCTGGGTCGATCCGCGCGACATCGGCGAGGTGGCGGCGGCCCGGCTGCTGGCCGGCTGGTCCGGTTCCGCGGTCGAGGCGGTGCACGGGCCGGCCGACCTGAGCTGGGACGAGGCCGCTTCTGTTTTGGGCGCCGCGCTCGGGCGAGAGGTGTCGGCCGTTCAGATCACCGACGAGCAACTGCAGCAGGCCCTGATCGGCGCCGGGGTCAGCGAGGTGGCCGCGGCCGGCATCGCCGCGATGTCGACCGGCATCCCCGACGACTTCGTGCCCGAGCAGCCCCGGGATTTCCGCAGCTCGACACCGACCACGCTGGCCTCGTTCGCCTACGGGTCACTGCGCGGGGCACTGGAGAACTCCACAAAGGACTAGGCTGCGGCGATGGTGGATGAGACCCGGGTGCATTCCGCGCGCCGCTACAACTACTGGCTCGGCGGCAAGGACAACTTCGCCGTCGATCGTGAGTCGGGCGACCAGATCGCCGCGGTGTTCCCCACGATCCGCGTCACCGCACGAGAGAACCGCGGCTTCCTGCGCCGCGCGGTCACCCACCTCACCGCCGAGGCCGGCATCCGCCAGTTCCTCGACATCGGCACCGGCCTGCCCACGGCCGACAACACCCATGAGGTGGCCCAGCGCCTCGCCGGTGAGGCCCGGGTCGTCTACGTCGACAACGACCCGATGGTGCTCGCCCACGCCCGGGCCCTGCTCACCAGCACACCTGAGGGCCGTACGGCGTATCTCGAGGCTGACCTTCGCGAGCCCGAGAAGATCCTGGCCGATCCGGCCGTACGGGACGTGCTGGATTTCGACCGGCCCATCGCGCTCATGCTGATCGCCGTGCTGCACTTCATCGACGACACCGACGAGGCCCGCCGGATCGTGCGCACCCTGCTCGATGCGTTGCCCGCCGGCAGTTATCTCGTGCTCAGCCATGGCACCAGCGACTATGCCGACGCCGAGACGCACGCCCGGTTCGCCGCCATGGCCACCCGCGGCGCCATCGACGCCTGGCCCCGCACCCGCGACGAGGTGCGCTCGTTGGTCGACGGGCTCGACCTGCTCGAGCCGGGCATCGCGCCGGTCAACGAGTGGCGGGCCGAGGGCGAAGCCGGTCCGCGCCCGACCGCGGCCGAGGTCGCGGTCTACGGCTTAGTCGCCCGCAAGCCCTAAGATCGCTGCCGTGACCACACCGATGCGGGTGCCGCCGTCCGAACCCGAGCGGGAGCAGGCGGCCGAGTTGCTGCAGCGGGCGTGCGGCGACGGCCGCCTCACGCTCGAGGAGTTCAGCGTGCGGGTCGGCGCGGTCTGGGCCGCCTCCAGCTCCGACGAGCTGGCCCAGGCCACGGCGGGCCTGGCCCAGACCCCGATCGTGGGCTCGGCCCGCACTGTCGACAAGGTCGTCACCGTCTTCAGCGAGAACAAGCGCCGCGGCCGGTGGCGGCTGCGCGAGCCCCGGCTCAAGCTGTTCACGCTGTTCGGCTCGACCGAGCTCGACCTGCGCGAGGTGCTGACCGATCAGGACGTCATCGAGATCGCCGGCACCTGCACGTTCGGCGAGCTGAAGATCATCGTGCCCGAGGGCGTCGAGGTCGACGTGACCGGCACGGTCGCCTTCTCGTCGCGCAACCTGCACCTGGCCGCGGTGCCTCGCCTGCCCGGCACACCCGAGGTGCGGGTGCACGTGACCACGTGGTTCAGCAACGTCGAGGTCGTCTCCAAGCCGTACGCGCTGCCCCGCTAGCCGATGCCGACCCAGACCTCGTCCAGCATGCCCTGGAACTGGTCGTTGTCCGGGTAGGAACCCTTGCCGCCGATGCTGAACGGCAGACGGTTGCTCACCGACAGGTCGGCCGGCAACGTGGCCCGGCCGCGCGGCACCCCGTCGACCAGGATGGTCAGGCGGCCGCCGTCGCGGCGGCACTCCAGCGTGTGCCAGCGGTCGTCGGCCACCCCGACGCTGCTGATCGCGGCGTGGATCTCGCGCCGGCGGTCGTCCACCAGCACGCAGCTCGGCCGCCCGGCCAGGCCGTCGATCTGCAGCTTGTACTGGCTGCCGCTCGCCGAATAGCCCTTCTGCATGATGTTCTCGCCCTTGGTGGTCTGGTCGGCGGCGAGCCGCACCGAGGCGCCGTACCGCAGCGGCCGCACTCCGGGGTTGAGGTCGGTCGTCGTGGGCGCCCGCAGCGCGATGCGCGGGCACGGTTCGGCCCGACACGGCGGCGGAAAGACCAAGGCCTTCCCCTTGTCCCGGGTGACCAGCTTGAACGCGCCGCCGTGGCGGCTGACCGGGCTCAGGTCGTGCCCGTGCCCGGAGACGTCGGTCAGCGGGGCCGGCCCGTCGAAGTTGTAGCGGACCGTGTCGACCGGCGCCGTCGCGCCCGCGGCCAACAGCGCGGCCGCCAGCAGCGCTCGCATCATCCGAACGAGGCGTAGCGCCGCTGGGTCCGCCCTCCGATCGTGGTGAAGTCGCCGCCGGCCAGCACCGAGCCGCCCTTCACCACGAGAGTGCGGACGCCGGCCACGCCGTTCGCCTGCGGAGCCCAGTCGCTGAGCGAGCCGTCGCGTTCCACCGCGGCCAGCTTCACCCGGCGCACCGATCCGGCGTGGCACTCGCCGTTGTCGGCGTCGTCGCCGTTCGCGCAGGCCCGGTCGAAGTGGCCACCGACGTAAGCGACACCGTCCAGTACGGCGATGGCCTGGGCGTCGCCGTCGAAGACCCGGGTCCAGCGCTGGGCGCCGCTCGTCGTGAACTTCGCCGCTCGTCCGCCCGCGCCGCCCAGCGCCGCGTAGACACCGGAGTCGTCGACCGCGATCGCGTGCACCAGGGCCGGCGCGTCCGGGCGGAAGCCGGCGTCGTCCCGGCCGCTGGTCGCGTTGACCGCCGACAACCGGCGCGGGAAGCTGCCGCCGAGATAAACCCGATTTCCCCGTACGGCCAACGCGTTGACCACCCCGCCGGGCCGCGGGGTCCACGTGTCGTCGAGCTCGTCGTCCTCCAGCGAGAAGGCGGCCAGATTGCCGCGCCGCTCGCCGTCCACCCGGTTGAAGGTGCCGCCCGCGTACAGCCGGCCGTGACCGGTCGCCAGTGTGCGGACACTGCCGGCGATGCCGTGATCGAACGACCCCACCTCGGCGTCGCCCGCGTCGATACTGGCCAGCGAGCTGCGTTCCTCGCCGTTGATCTCGTCGAAGTCGCCGCCCACGTAGACCCGGCCCGGCACGACGGCCAGCGCGCGTACGGTGTCGTCGGCCGACGGCGCCCAGTCGAGCAGTTCACCGGTGCGACCCGAGTAGGCGGCCAGCCGGTTGCGGGTCACCGTGCGACCCTCGATCGTCATGCGCGTGAACGAGCCGCCGACATAGACCGTGTCGCCGCGGTGCGCGATCGCGTAGACCGACCCGTTGAAGGAAGGTCCCGACCGGTCCGCAGCCGAGCCGACAACCGCGAGCGCGGGCTGTGCGGTGACACCCACCGCGAGGGCCACGGCGGCGGCGACGGCCGCGCGGCGGACATGCTGAAGGATTCGCACGCCGTGTCAACGCGCCACGCAAGAGAAGGATGCGGCGCTTCGGGCACAGGCAGTGAGGCCTCAGGCGGTCCTGAAACCGCCCACTACCGCAACCTTTGCACCCCCGACGACGACTAGGGCCGGCCGAGCCGCCCCATCTCGTAGTCCCCGCATTCCGCCGTGATCTCGGCCGTCTCCTGGGCCGCGGCGACGAAGTCCTCGACCACGGGCGAGGCCGGCGAGGCGGCCACCGCGAGGCACACCTGGTCGGGTGCCAGATCGGGGACGGGCACGAAACTGACCTCCGGATGCGCGGCGAACACGGTCGCCGAGCGGGGCAGGAACGAGATCCCCCGCCCGGCCGCGACATGCTCCAGCGTCTCGTCCACCCCGCGCACGACGTACCCGGCGTCGGGGTGCGGGTGCCGGGTGAGCTGCAGGCTCGAGCCGACCGGCCGGAGCAGCGGCTCGCCGGCCAGGTCGGCCTGGGCGATCCGCTCCTTGCCGGCGAACCGGTGGGCGGCGGGGAGCGCCACGACTTGCGGCTCGGTGTACAGCGGGATGACCCGCAGACCGGACTCGTCGACGGGCAGCCGCACGTAGCCGACGTCGATGCGGCCGTCGAGCAGCATCGCGGCCTGCTCGTCGCCTTCGATCCGCTGGACGTCCACGACCACATCCGGGTGCCGCGCCTCGAAGGCCCGCACGGCCGGGGTGACCGGAATGCCGATGCGGAAGCCGACCATCAGCCGCCGGCCGCCGTGCGCGGCCGCGGCGGTCCGCCGGCGAACCGCATCCGCGGAGGCGAGCAACGGGACGGCGTCGGCCAGCAGCTGGCGGCCCGCGTCGGTCAGCGCCACGCTGCGGCGGTCACGGATGAACAGGGCGGTGCCGAGTTCGTGTTCCAGCGCGCGGATCTGCCGGCTGAGCACCGGTTGCGCGATGTGCAGCTCGTCGGCGGCGCGGCCGAAGTGCAGCCGGTCTGCCACGACGACGAAGTAGCGCAGTTTGCGCAGGTCCAGGTCCATCGGCGTCCCCCGGCCAGTGATGCCCCCAAGGTATCACCGCCGCTGAAAGAGGTCTTGGACAGTTATCGGGGTCAATGACAGCCTGAAATTATTCATTCCGAATGGCCATTCATTCAGCGGAGCAAAGCAGAAAGAGAAACGCATCTCATGAGCAGAATCACCATTGTCGGCACCGGAAACATGGCCCGGGCCATCGGCACGCTCGCCGTGGCGGGCGGCAACACCGTCGAGGTCATGGGACGCGATCAGACGAAAGCCGACCAGTTGGCCAAGGCGCTGGGCGGCGGCACGACCACTGGCACGTGGGGCGCCGCCCCGGCCGGGGACATCGTCATTCTGGCCCTGTTGTACGCCGGTGTCGTTCCGGTCGTCGCCGAATTCGGGGAAGCGCTCGCGGGCAAGGTCATCGTCGACATCAGCAACCCGTTCAACGCCACCTTCGACGGGCTGGCCCACGGCGATCAGACGTCCGTCGCGCAGGAGGCCGCCAAGGTCGCGCCGGCCGGCACCGCCGTGGTGAAGGCTTTCAACACCATCTTCCGCAACGTGCTCGAGAACGGCCGGCCCGACGTCTTCCTGGCCGGCGACGACGCGCCGGCCAAGGCGCGCGTGGCAACGTTCGTCGAAAGCCTGGGCCTGCGCCCGCGCGACGTCGGCGGCCTGCGCATGGCGCACTGGCTGGAGGGAATGGGCCTGGTCACGGTGGCCCTGGCGAACAACGGGGTCGGCCACTGGGACTTCGCGCTGGGCGTCAGCGAATTCAACTGAGCTCCGGCTCGGCGAACCAGGCCGGGGCGTCGGCAGCGAGGGCGAGTTCGAGGCAGCGCGCCTGGTGTGGGGGCAGGGCGGGCACCTCGGCCGGGTTGAACCAGGCCACCTCGACCGACTCGTCGTCGTTGACGTGGGCTTCGCCGGCGGTGGGGCGGCACAGCAGGCCGATGCAGAGCCAGTGAATCTGGTCGCCGTTGGGAGCGGTGGAGAGGGGCAGGGCCTCGACGGCCAGCAGGCGTTCGACGGTGACGTGGAGGCCGGTCTCTTCCCAGACCTCGCGGGCGGCGCCGGTGGCCGGTTGTTCGCCGGGCTCGAGGCAGCCGGTGGTGAGGGCCCACTCGTGGGTGTCGGAGCGGCGGACCAGCAGGACGCGGTCGCGGTTGTCGAGCACGACCGCCACCACTCCGGGGAGGGGAAGCGGGTCGTGCCCGATCTTGGACCGCAGGGCGACGACGAAGTCGGGGATCGGCACGCCGCCATCCTTGCCGGGCGGCGCAACCGGTTCGTCAGTCGGGGATGTTGCGCCTTCGGAGGCCGGCGATGCCGACCGCGGTCAGCGCGGCCGCGATGAGCGTCAGGGTCACCAGCGGAGTGGCTGAGGCTTCGCCGCCCGGTAGGTGGGGGACGTGGGTGAAGGGGCTGATGTCGAGGAACCACTGGTCGAGTTGCAGGGTCTGGCCGACCAGCAGGATCAGCAGGCACACGGCCGGTGCGGCCCACGCCACCGCGGAGAGGCGGGGGAGCAGGCCGAACGTGAGCACGGCCAGCGCGGCCAGCACCCAGACGGCCGGGAGCTGCACGAGCGTGCCGGCCAGGATCGCGCCGAAGTCGCCTGCGGGATAGGCCAGGGCGGTGGCCACTCCGGCCGCCGTCAGCACCACGGCCGGGCCCAGCAACGAGAAGAACAGGTGAGTGCCGGCCCAGGTGTAGCGGGAGACGGCCGTGCTCAGCACAGCCTCGGCGTTGCCGGTCTGCTCCTCGTCGCGCAGGCGCAGGGTGGCCTGGACGGCGTAGCAGGCGGCGATCAGGCCGACTATCCCGGCCGTACCGGCGAAGTAGCTGTCGACCAGGGCGTCCGAGCCGCCCAGGCGGGCGAAGATGTCGCTCAGGCCCTGGTTGTCGGAGGCGATGTCGACCACGCTGCCGCCGACCCCGCCGAAGATGAGGCCGAGCAGGGCGAAACCGACCGTCCAGCCGAGCAGCAGGCCGCGGTGCAGGCGCCAGGCCAGGGCGAACGGCGAACCGAAGGACGCCGAGGCCGGACCCAATCGGGCCGGCAGCAGCCCGGCCCCGAAGTCGCGCCGGGTGAGCAGGACGGCTGCCACTGATGCGGCCACCAGGGTGAACAGGATGGTGAGGACCGCCGGCCACCAGTTGTTCACGCCGTACGGGAAAAGGTGTTGAACCCACCCGAGCGGTGACAGCCAGGACAGCCACGAGAGCGAGCCGTCGCCGATGGCCGAGACGTCGCCGCCGACGCGGAGCACAAAGGACACTCCGAGCGCGACGATGGCGATCGAGCGGGCACTGCGGGCGCTGCTGGTGAGCTGGGCGGTGATCGCGCCGACGCCGGCGAACGCGCAGCCGGCCAACGCCATCTCGGCCCCGAACGCCACCGAACCCTCGGCCGGCATGCCCTGACCGAGCATCGCCGCTGTGAGCACAGCCCCGAGCAGCAGGCTGGCGGCGCACGTGGTGATCAGCGCGGCCGCCAGCGGCGCGTGCCGGCCGATCGACGCCGCCCCGATCAGCTCGGTGCGGCCCACCTCTTCGTCGGTGCGGGTGTGCCGTACGACCGTGAGCAGCGCACACAACGCGACCAGCACCGGCAGGAAGCCGGCCCGCCAGGCCACCAGCTCGCCCAGCGACGAGCCGTGCAGCGGTCCGTAGAGCGTCACGAACCCGGCGTTGCTCGCGCTGACCTGCGCGTATTCGACCCGGTCGGCCTCGGTCGGGAACAGCCCCTCGAACGAGGCCACGTAACCGGCCGGCACCAGACCGAGCAGCACCGCCCACAGCGGCAGAATGCTCCGGTCGCGGCGCAGGATCAGCCGGATGAGCTTCCCGGTGCCGGTCACCGGTCGGCCCTCTGATACTGCCGCAGGAACAGCTCCTCCAGCGAGGGCGGCTGGCTGACCAGGCTGCGCACGCCGACCTGCACGAGTTTTTGCAGGGCCGGCTCGAGCGCGTCGGTGTCGACGTCGAAACGGACGCGGTCGTGGTCGAGCTGGAAGTCGTGCACGCCGGTCAGCGTGGCCAGGCCGTCGGGCGGCCCGGCCAGTTGGGCCTGAATTGTCGTACGGGTCAGGTGGCGCATGTCGGTGAGCGTGCCCGTCTCGACCGTGCGCCCGTCGCGGATGATCGTCAGCCGGTCGCACAGCGCCTCGACCTCGGCCAGGATGTGGCTGGACAGCAACACCGTACGGTCGCCGCGCCGCTTCTCTTCCAGGATGACCTGGCGGAACACTTCTTCCATGAGCGGGTCGAGCCCGGAGGTCGGCTCGTCCAGGATCAGCAGCTCCACATCGGAGGCCAGCGCCGCGATCAGCGCCACCTTCTGCCGGTTGCCCTTGGAGTAGGTGCGGCCCTTCTTGCGCGGGTCGAGCTGGAAGCGCTCCAGCAACTCCGCCTTGCGCTGCCCGGAGAGGCCACCGCGGAGCCGCCCGAGCAGGTCGATCACCTCGCCGCCGGTCAGCGTGGGCCACAGCGTGACGTCGCCCGGCACGTACGCGAGCCGCTTGTGCAGGGCGGTCGCCTCGCTCCAGGGGTCGCCGCCGAGCAGGGTGACCCGGCCGCCGTTGTGCCGCATCAGGCCCAGCAGGATGCGGATGGCCGTGGTCTTGCCGGCCCCGTTGGGACCGAGGAACCCGTGTACCTCGCCGGTCGCGACATGCAGGTCGAGCCCGTCCAGGGCGGTGACCTTGCCGAACCGTTTGACGAGCCCCGTCGCGTCGATGGCCTCGGTCATGATGCTTCCTCTCCGGCCGACAGCCGGTCGAGAGCGGCGCGCGCCTGCGCGGCCTGCTCTTCAGTGATGAGGGGTTGGGAGAACAGGTCGAGGGTCGCCTGCAGCATGCGACCCCACGTGGCCGGCTCGGTGACATCGCTACCCAGCGCACGCGACATGAGGTCACGCATCGTGAACAGCGACATCTTCATGACGGCGACCACCGCCACGAACGCCTCGGGATCGGCGACCTTGAGATCGGTGGTGGCGAGCCACTGGTGCCCGTATTCCAGCATGCGGTCGAACATGGCGGCGCCGGTCGGCGAGCCGTCCATGGTGGAGCGGATCAGATAGCGCTGCAGCAGCTGGATGCGGGGAGTGAGCCCGTCGAGGGTGTTGAACTCGGTGAACTGGCCGCCGATCTTGGTCAGCTCGCTCAACGCCCACTCGTCGCAGGCGTCGCGCAGGCCCTCTTTGGAGCCGAAGTGGTGGCGCAGCAGGCCGGAAGAGACGTCGGCCGCTTGCGCGATGTCGCGGATCGTAGCGCCGTCGATGCCACGCTCCGCGAACAGCAAAATCGCGGCGTCACGGATACGAGCTCGGGCGGTCAGATCGCTACTCACGTGTGTAGCTTACTACACGTCTGTGTAGCGGAAAGGGCAAAGCGAGATCAACATCGATGGATTTACGGTTTCAGCGCACCCACTTACGCACGTCGCCCGGTCGGGTTGAGCGTTCTGGGCGCGCCAGCGCCCTGCTCAGCCCGGCCGGGCCCTCGGCGGGAGCGACGGTCTGTACGCCCCACCCAGCTACGACATCCTGCTCTTGACGTTGAAGTTGGCCTTCCTCAACTCCGGTCAGGAAGGAGTCTTTCCTCGTGGTCGAGCTCGCGTTCGAGGATGCGCAGGCCTTCGTCGTTGAGGTTGCCGGCGTCGCGCCAGCGCAGGAGTTCTTCGCGCTGGGCCTCGATGGTCATGCGGCGGACCATGAGAGCGGCCTCGTACTGCGGTGAAGCCGGGACCTCGTCGGAATCGGCCTTCTCCAGCAGATCCAGGCGGCGGCGGTACCTCTCCAGGCGCACCTCGAGCTGCTTGCGCATGTGCTCGATGGCCACGTCCTCGACGTGGTCGTGCTTCTCGGCCTGGATGTCGTCGAGCCGGTCCAGTGCGGCCTGCACCGACGCCGACCGGGCCTCGTTGCGCTCGCGGGCCTCGTCGGTCTTGTTCGCCCGCAGGCCCAGCCAGCGCACCAGCGGCGCGAAGGTCAGGCCCTGGCCGAGCAGGGTCACCAGCACCACCACGAAGGCGCAGAAGTGCAGCAGTTCCCGGTTCGGCACCGACGCGGGCAGCGTGAAGATGGCGGCCAGGCTGATCACGCCGCGGGTGCCGGCCCAGCTCAGCGCCGTCACCTCGCGTCCGCTGAGCGCCTTCTCGGGGTCGCGGGGTGTCCGCGTGCCGCCCTCGGCATCGCCCTCGACCTCGGACTCGCCGCCCAGCCGCATGTGCAGCGAGCGCGGCAGCAGCTGGGTGAGGATCAGCCAGAGCGGGCGCAGGATCAGCGTCACGCCGACCGTGACCGCCACCGCGATGACGATGGTCGAGGTCGAGTAGTTGCTCAGCTCGTCCACCACGGTCGGCAGCTGCTGACCGATGAGCAGGAAGACCAGGCCCTCGAGCAGGAAGTCAACCAGCCGCCAGACCGCGGTGGTCTGCAGCCGGCTGGCCGCGATGCTGTGCCGCGACGACTCGTGCCCGATGATCAGGCCGGCGATCACCACCGCGAGCACACCGGAGACGTGCACCGACTCGGCCAGCACGTAGGCCGCCAGCGGCGTCGCCAGCGACAGGGCGTTCGAGCTCAGCGGGTCTTTCCGGAACGGCCGCAGGAACCGGACGGCGTACGCCACCACGATGCCGGCCACCACGCCGCCGATCGCCATGACGAAGAACTTGAGGGTGGCCGAAGGGAAAGAGAAGCCGTCGCCGTCGGCGGCCGCGATCGCCACCGTGAGGATGGTGAGCGCGGTGGCGTCGTTGAGCAGGCCCTCACCCTGGATCAGGGTGATCAGTTTGCCGGGCAGTCCGGCCCGCCGACCGACGGCCAGCGCGGCCACCGGGTCGGGCGGGGCCACGGCCGCACCCAGCGCGATGCCGGCCGCGAGGGTGGCGCCGCCCACCCACCAGCTGATGCCGAACCCGATGAGCAGTGCCGTGGCCAGCACCAGCAGCACCGAGAGACTGATGACGGTGCGCAGGTGACGCCGGATGTCGAGCAGCGACGAATCCAGCGCCGCGCTGTAGAGCAGGGGCGGGATCACGTACGTCATGATCAGCTCGGGTTCGAGCTCGACGTTCGGCCCGGGCAGGACCGCGTACGTGATGCCGGCGATGGTCAGCAGGGCGGCGGCCGGCAGTCCGGTTTTCTCGGCGATCCACCGCATGGCGATGATCACCGCGACGGCGGCCAGGATGAAGAGCAGCGTTTCTTCGACGTGCACAAAACCATCTTTCCCCGCCCGCCCCGCCGATGCGGGCCGGGCGGGGAAAGAGCGGCTGTCAGTAGCGGTAGTGCTCGGGCTTGTACGGGCCCTCGATGTCGACGCCGAGGTATTCCGCCTGCTTCTTGGTGAGAGTCGTCAGGCGTACGCCGAGGGCGTCGAGGTGCAGCCTGGCCACCTTCTCATCCAAGTGTTTCGGGAGGACGAACACCTGCTTGACGTACTCACCCGGCTTGGTCCACAGCTCGATCTGCGCCATCACCTGGTTGGTGAAGGAGTTCGACATCACGAAGCTGGGGTGGCCGGTGGCGTTGCCCAGGTTCATCAGGCGCCCCTCGGACAGCACGATCACCGAGTGACCGTCGGGGAACCGCCACTCGTGCACCTGCGGCTTGATCTCGATCTTGTCGATGCCGGGCACCTTGGCCAGGCCGGCCATGTCGATCTCGTCGTCGAAGTGACCGACGTTGCCGACGATGGCGTTGTGCTTCATCGAGGCCAGGTGCTCGGCCGTGATGATGTCGGTGCCGCCGGTGGTGGTGATGAAGATGTCGGCTTCGCCGATGACGTCCTCGATACGGACGACCTGCATGCCGTCCATGGCCGCCTGCAGCGCGCAGATCGGGTCGACCTCGGTCACCACGACGCGGGCGCCCTGGCCGCGCAGCGTCTCGGCCGAGCCCTTGCCGACGTCGCCGTAGCCGCAGACCACGGCCAGCTTGCCGCCCAGCATCACGTCGGTGGCCCGGTTGAGGCCGTCGACCAGCGAGTGCCGGATGCCGTACTTGTTGTCGAACTTGCTCTTGGTGACCGCGTCGTTGACGTTGATCGCCGGGAAGAGCAGCGTGCCCTCCTTGGCCAGCTTGTACAGCCGGGCCACACCGGTGGTCGTCTCTTCGGTCACGCCGCGGATCTCGCCCGCGATGCGGGTGAACCGCTGCGGGTCGTCGGCCAGGCTGGCGCGCAGGGTCTCGAGGATGATCCGGTACTCGTGGTTGTCGTCCTCGGTGGCCTGCGGAACCGCGCCGGCCGCCTCGAACTCGACGCCCTTGTGTACGAGCAGGGTGGCGTCACCGCCGTCGTCGAGGATCATGTTCGGGCCCTGGCCGTCGCCGAAGTCGAACAGGCGCATCGTGGCCCACCAGTACTCCTCCAGCGTCTCGCCCTTCCAGGCGAAGACCGGGACACCGGCGGGGGCGTCGACAGTGCCGTTGGGGCCGACGACGACCGCGGCGGCCGCCTCGTCCTGCGTCGAGAAGATGTTGCAGGACACCCAGCGCACCTGGGCGCCGAGCGCGATCAACGTCTCGATCAGGACGGCGGTCTGCACGGTCATGTGCAGCGAACCGGCGATCCGGGCGCCGGCGAGCGGCTTGCTCTCGCCGAACTCGCTGCGCAGCGACATGAGACCGGGCATCTCGTGCTCGGCCAGGCGCAGCTGGTGACGGCCCGCCTCGGCCAGCGAAAGGTCGGCGACCGCGAACTCGACCCCGTTGACAGAGGTCAGACGGCTTTTGGCAAGATCTGTGCTCACGCGAGGGCTCCTCCCTCATCAGGAGGCGCCCTTGAGGTCATGAAACCCGGGCCGAGCGTGGCGGAGACCGGCCGAACCGGTTCCGTCGCAGCGCCTCTCGACGCGGGCAGGTAATACCTTAACCCGAGTGCCCGACTTATTTCCCGCCACCGTCGTGAGGATCAAGCCCCGGCCATGAGGCTCCGCACTCAGCTCACCCTCACCGTGACCGCGCTCGTCGCCCTCGTGGTCGCGCTCGCGGGCCTGGTCATCGTCGTGCGCATCGACCACCGGGACCGCGACGACCTCGACCGGCTGCTGGCCGCCCGGGCCGACCGGGTGAAGGCGGCCGCGACGAAGAACGGCTCGCTGCCGACGGACGGCACGTTCGCGATCCGCCTGATCCGCAACGGCGAGATGCTCAAGCAGGTCGGCTCGTCGGCCGGCTTCCCGCTGCCCGAGGGCGACGGCTACGCGACGGTCAGCTCCGGTGACGACGAGTGGCGGGCGCTGACCCAGACCTTGGTGACCGGGGCTCAGATGCAGATTCTGGTCAGCCTGGACGCCCTGGAGGAGCAGCACGACGATAACGTGCTGGTCGTGGATCTGCTGGTGCTGCTCGCCGCCGTGCTGAGCGCGGCCGGGGTCTGGTTCGCCACCGGCCTCGTCCTGCGCCCCTTCCAGCGTCTGCTGTCGGCGGCGCGCGATCTCGACCCGGCCGACCCGGACCAGCACCTGCCCGAGGTGAAGAGCCCGCGCGAGGTGGCCGAACTGACGACGACGCTCAACGATCTGCTGGCGCGGGCCCGTTCGTACGAGCCACCCGAGCCGGACGGCGTCCGGCTTACGCCGTCGCCGTCGTCCGCGTCCTCGTCCGCGCCGTCGCCGCTCTCGCCTTCGTCGGAGGCCGTCGCGCCATCGGCGGCCGTCGCCGCGCCGACGGTAGAGATCCGGGCCGTCGAGCCGCCGGCGCCCGCTCCCGCTCCGGTCGAGCCGCCCCCGGCTCCCGCCCCCGTCGAGCCGCCGCCTGTTCCCGCTGCCGTCGAGCCGCCGCCGGCTCCCGTTTCGACCGCGGCCGACGAGCTGCGGCCGAGCCTGGCCGGCCTGGGCGCCCAGCTCGACCAGCTGATGGACAATCCCGACATGCCGGCCACCCAGCGCCACCTGCTGCTGGCCCTGATGGCCGACGAGCACCGCCGCATGGTCGCCCTGCTCGACGGTGACGCGTGACCAGTCCCGCGATGGGCTGACCACACATCAAAGCTCTTCCATAGACCCTCAAAAACCCCTCATCCTGGACGGGGAGGTGGGGGTCCGCGTGAAGCATCCGTACCCGATCCGCGAGATCGCCGCCCAGGCCGGTCTGAGCCAGGCCACCGTGGATCGCGTCCTGCACCACCGAGGCGGCGTCCGCGAAAGCACAGTCCGGGACGTTCACCAGGCCATCGCCGCCCTCGACCGCCGGCACGCGAACTCGCCCCTGCCGGCTCGCACCTTCACCGTCGACCTGATCGTCCACGACCGCTCCCGGGCCGGCGCCGCCCTGCGGGCCGAACTGCCCACCTTGCGGCCCGCCGTGATCCGCCCGCGGCTGCGCCCGGCCACCGACCCGCTGACCGAGCTGACCAAGGTGGCGCGTTCTCATTCCGACGGCCTGATTCTCGAGGCGCCCGAGTCACCCGAAGTGATCGAAGCCGTCGGCCGCTTGTCGATTCCGGTCGTCACCCTCAACACCGACCTGCCGACCAGCAAGCGCGTGGCCCACGTCGGGCCGGACCACGCCGAGGCCGGCGCCACCGCCGCCTACCTGCTGGATCAGTGGCTGGCCGCCCGAGCCGGCGACGTCCTCGTCGTCGTCCGGCCGCCTGCCTGTCCCGCCGCCGGCGACGCCGGGCCCGGCCCGGACGCGGCGCTCGAGTGGGCTGCTCGATCCCCGGGCGCGCGGCCGCCCACGCCGGCCGCCGGAAGGGCGCGGCCCTCGCGCGGTCCGACCGGGCCGGCCGAGGCGGCCACCGCCGACCGGGTGGCCGGCTTCCGGACCGAACTGAGCTCCCGTTCCCCGAACCGCCGCCTGCTGGCGACCGACCCGGCCCGCTTGGCCGGCGAACTCGCCGCCAACCCGGCGATCCGGGCCGTCTACACTCCCGAGGCCGGCCACAACTCCGCGGTGATCGCTCAGTTCGCCGCCGGGCAGCGCAACTGCGACGCCTTCGTGGCGCACGGCCTGGACGACGAGAACGCCGCCCTGCTGCGGGCCGGCCACCTGTCCGCCGTCCTGCATCACGACCTGCGCTCCGACTTGCGTGCGGCCTGCCTGACCATTTTGCAGGCGCTCGGTGCGGTGCCCGGCCCGATCCGTTCGGCCTCGTCCAGCGTACGAATAATCACCCCGCTCAATCTGCCGCCGGCGTGAGATCGCGGCGCGCCCGCTCGCGAAGCCAGACGAACACCAGCACCGCCGCGCTCGCCAGGGCCGGGAAGATCAGCGCCACCCCGCCGCCCCCACCCTCGCTGCGATCGACGACCAGCGAGCCGCCGTCGGCCAGCAGCACGTTAACGGTGGTCGCGACCATGTTGTTGGCCACGTGGAACGCCATCGCGGCCTCCAGGCCTCGAGTGACCAGCCCCATCAGGGCCGTGCAAATCGAAAAGAAGACGTAGTAGCCGATGAGCCAGGGATCACCGGCCGCGTGCGAGAGGGCGAACGCGAGGCTCGAGACCACGAGCCCCGCGAGGAAGGCCGGCCGCACCGCGCGGAACCACGACCCCGCCGCCGGAAGCATGGCGCCCCGGAACATGATCTCTTCGCCGGCCGACTGGATCGGGGTCGAGAGAAGCACGACGGCGAGCAACGCCACGGTCGTGCCGCTGACGCCGAACTCCTTCCAGCCCGTCGCGTCGGGCGCCACGGCGGCCACAGCGGCGGTGCCGGCCCCGACGATCACGACCGAGCCGGCGAAGGTGACCGCCAGACGCCGCCGGTCGAAGCGCCGGGGCGAGCTGAAGACGCTGTGCCACGGCACCCGCGCGAACCGCGCGACCAGCACCACGGCCAGCAGCGCCGTCAGGCCGGTGCTGATGTTGGCCGCCAGCAGCTTGAGCGGGGTGAGCGTCGACTCGAGCGGGTCGCCGTCCTCGACCAGACCGGCCAGCAGATAGAGCCCGAGCTGCAGCAGAAGAAGGGTCAGCGGCAGCGCGGCGATGACGATCAGCGACTTCCACCACGCCATCCGGATGTGCGTCCCGAAGGGGCGCGTGTCATCAGGGTTCACCGCTGGATCCCAACCCCGGTTGCCGGAACACAGTCAAGCGCCGAGAAAAGATGCGGCCGGCTGTCCGGACGGGGTGGGCGGCGTTCGTCATGTGGGTGAAGATGCGGAACGAGACAGGGAGACAACGATGAAGTACATGATGTTCGTCTGCACCGACACCGAGCCCGAGACCGACGAGTCGCGCGTGCCCGACATCGAGGTGTGGGTGGCCGAGAACGACGCGGCCGGGCGGCGGCTTGAGGGCAACGTGCTGGCTCCGCCCAGCGCCGCGACCACGGTGCGGGTGCGCGGCGGCGAGGTGTTGCTGACCGACGGGCCGTTCACCGAGACCAAAGAGGTGATCGTCGGCTTCGACATCCTGGAGTGCGCCGACCTCGACGAGGCCATCGCCGTCGCCGCCGCGCATCCGATGGCCCACGGCGGCCGGGTCGAGCTGCGGCCGTACGCGGATCTCTGAGCCATGGACGCGGTCGCCGTCGCCCACCGTGAGCACTGGGGGCGCATCGTCGCCACGCTGATCCGGGTGACCGGCGACTGGACCCTGGCCGAGGACTGCGCACAGGACGCCCTGGCCACCGCGCTCGAACGGTGGCCGCGCGACGGAGTTCCCGGCAATCCGGGCGGCTGGCTGATGACGGTCGCCCGGAACCGGGCCCTCGACGTGCTGCGCCGGGCCGCGGTGGAGGATCGCAAGCTGCGGGAGGTCGCGATGACCGAAGCGCCGCCGGCCCCGGACGATCGGCTCCGGCTGATCTTCACCTGTTGTCATCCGGCGCTGGCGCTGGAGGCTCGGGTCGCGCTCACCCTGCGTACGGTGGCGGGCCTTTCGACGAGTGACATCGCCCGCGCCTTCCTGGTCACCGAGTCGACGATGACGCGCCGGCTCACCCGGGCCAAGTCCAAGATCGCGGCGGCGCGGATCCCGTACCGCGTGCCCGAGGGCGACGCCCTCGGCGAGCGCCTGACCGGCGTACTGGCAGTGCTTTATCTGCTGTTCAACCGCGGGTACGACGGCGAGCCGGTGCTGGCCGACGAGGCGATCCGCCTGACCCGCATGCTGGGCACGCTGATGCCGGCCGAATCCGAGGTGTCGTCCCTGCTGGCGCTTTTCCTGCTGCAGCACTCGCGCCGCCACGCCCGCCGAGACGCGTCCGGCGACCTGGTGCCCCTGGACAAGCAGGACCGCGACTGCTGGGATCGCCCGGCGATCGCCGAGGCAGTGCAAATTCTGCACCGTACGCCCATCGAAGGCCCGTACGCCCTACAGGCCCGCATAGCAGCCTGTCACGCCACCGCCCGCACCCCCAGTGACACCGACTGGCCCTCAATCGCACTCTGGTACGACGAGCTCGCTCGCATACAGCCAACCCCAGTGATAGCCCTGAACCGCGCCGTCGCGCACGGCTACGCCCACGGCCCCGCCCAAGGCCTGAAGTTGCTCGAACAGGCCCAAGAGATCAGAAACGACTACCCCATGGTCATCGCCGCCGAAGCCGACCTGACCGCCCGCGCCGGCGACAACCAACGAGCAGCCACCCTCTTCCGAGAAGCCGCCGCCGCCACGACCGACGGCCCCGAACGCCGAGCCCTCCTGACCCGAGCCGCCGAACTCCAGCCTTAGCCGCCGGGGCCTGACGCCTGGTTGCGGTGGGACGGTTTGGGGGCGGGGGATGGCCCACTACGGGCGGTCAGGCTTGATCCCTGCGTGGACCATCCCCCGCCCCCAAACCTCGGTCAGCTTGCGCTGGGTGGTGGGTCGCTGCGAGACAGGAAGCCGCCTTCAGGTCTCGGCAACCGCGGAAGAAAGGAGTCCAACGCCGTCGCGACGACGCACAACGCCGCCGCGACAACGTCCGACGGCTCGCGGCTAAGCCTTAATCTCGACGACCGTGCCGCCCGCCCCGGACGAAAGCAGATCCAGCGCCGCCGCGACAACGTCCGACGGCTCGCAGTTGAGTCTCAGACCTCGGCGACCCTGCCGCCCGCCCCGGACGAAAGCAGATCCAGCGCCGCCGCGACCACGTCCGACGACCGCGGCTGAGTCTCAGATCTCGATGACCGTGCCGCCCGCCCCGGACGAGAGCAGATCCAGCGCCGCCGCGACAACCTGCGCGGGTGGAATCAGTGGCGCAGCCACAGCCCGCTCGGTGGGTGACATGGCGGCCAGCTCGGCGTGGGCCCGGTCAAGCCCGATCCACCCCGGCACCAGGCAAGTCACCCGCGTGCCGCCGATCCGAGCCGGATCCCCCAGCGCGGTAGTGAAACGGATCAGCCCCGCCTTGGCCGCCCCGTACTCGGGAGACCCGTACGGCGTGGTCTCCGCCCCCGCCGACGAGGCGATGTTCAGGACGGCACCCCCGCCGAGCCGTTCCATCGGCCCCAAAGCGAGCTGCGTCAGATGCATCGGCGCGCGCAGATTGAGATCGAGCGTGTGCGCCCAGGCCGAAGCGGGCGCCACCGGAAACTGCGACCCAGCCGTCCACCCACCCGCGTTGTTGACCAGCAAGTGCGGCCCACCGGTTTCGACAGCCACTGCGATCAGGCGCTCCGCGTCCGCCGGGTCGGTGACGTCACACCGTACGCCCAAGCCTTTGACCTCATCAGCAGTCTCCGACGCGGCGGCCAAGTCAAGATCAGCGGCGACGACATAGGCCCCCGCTGCAGCCAGTCCCACGGCAAGATGCCGCCCCAGCCCCGAACCCGCCCCAGTCACCACAGCGACGTCCACGGTCCCGAAGCTAAGCCACACCCCACCCCGCCGCCACCCAAGCAACCAACCAAAGCCAGTCAGCCACCCGAAGCCCCAGCCGCGAGCCCGCCGCCGACCGTGAGCTCGCCGAGTGTCAGTCCTCCGCCAGCCGCGAGATCGCCGCCAACCGCGACTTCGCCGGTGTGAGTCTGCCGCCGCCGCGAGTCCGCTGGCTGTGAGTCCGCCGCCGGGTGTGAGTTCGCGGGGTGTGAGTCCGTCCGCTGCGAGTCCGTCGGCTGTAAGTCCGCTGGCTCCGAGCCCGTCGGCCGTGAGTCTGCCGGTAGGGGGTTCGCCGGCTGCTAGCCCTATGGCCGCGAGCCCACCGGCCGCCTGAGAACCGACCGCAAGAAAGCCAAGGTTTGGGGGCGGGGGATGGTCCACGCAGGGATCAAGCCTGACCGCCCGTAGTGGGCCATCCCCCGCCCCCAAACCGTCCCACCGCGACCATCAGGACCTAAGCAGCCGCCAGCCGATTAGAAGCGTCGAGGGCACGAGTAGACCACCGCACAGCGTCCATGTACTGCGGCGCCAGGTCGTAAGTCCCCAACTCTCCACGTTCATACGAGTCGACCGCCCGCAACACCTGACCGAGCCTCCCCGCACCTTCGGTAAGGGCCGAAGCCACAGCCGGCGCCAGCGGGAACTGTTCAGCCATCTCGGCCGACGGGATGCCCAACACCTTGGCCACCCCGCTGATCACACCCGACATGAACGCCGCGTCAGGCTGCGCCCCGAACCATTGGGCCACGTTTTCGCACAGCCGGGCCCGGGTCAGGACGCCCAGCATGTGTTCCTCGGTGGCCCCTCCCACGTCGTCGAGCACCATCAGCATCGCCCACTGCCTGATGTGCTTCAGCCCCACCATCACTACTGCCTGCCGCACCGACGACACCCGGTTGGCGTGCCCCGCCGCGACCGAGTTGCTGGCCCTGAGCACTCGCAGGGACAGCGCCGGGTCGCTGGCGATGATGGCCACGATCCGGGGCATGTCGGTTTCGGGGGCGCTGAGCGCAGTCACGAGCTCAAGCCCGCGTAGCCGGGAGGGCGAGAGGCTGGCCACCGTCAGCACCTGGGGCTGGCTCAGCACGTACCCCTGGCGCAGTTCCATGCCGTAGCGGTCGGCCAGCGCGAGCTGTTCCTCGGTTTCGAGCCGCTCGGCCACGAGCTGGATGTTCGGGAATTGGCGGACGGCCGCGACCACCTCGTCGAGGACGCTTGCATCGCCGTCGAGAAGATCCAGTTTGACGTACGAGGCCAGGCCGAACAGCTGCTCGTGGCCGGAGCCCCAGACGAAGTCGTCCAGCGCGATCCGGTAGCCCGCTTCGGCCAGGCGCGTGATCCCGGCGATCACCTCATCGTCCATCTCTACCGTCTCCAGCACCTCCAGCACCACCTGGGCCGGGCCGAAGGGCAGGGGCAGCTCGCCGGCCAGGAATTCGCGGGTGAGGTTGATGAAGCAGAGCCGGTCGCCGGCGACTTCACGGATGCCGAACTCGGTGAACGCGTTGATCATCACGGTGCTCGTGGCGTACGTGTCCTGCCTGCCGGCCGCCACCGCGTCCATGCTGCCGCGGAAGAGCAGTTCGTAGGCGACCACGTCACCGTGCGCATCGAAGATGGGTTGGCGCCCGACGTGCACGAGCTTGGTGCCGTCGCCTGCCTCCGATGGTTTCACGCGCTGCCTATCGGCCGGACGGGTGCCGAGTTGATGACTTGGCCGGTGTTGATCCGCCGGTCAGCCACCACGGGCTCGAGTAGGCCAGGCCGAAGTCGTTGCTGGCGTGCCCTTCCGGGCCGGGTGTCGGGTTGTCCAGGGCCGGGTCGGAGACGCGCAGCACCACCCAGTCGCCGTCGGCGATGTCGAGCGGCACGGTGACTTCGACGACCGGGCCGGGGGTGAAGTGGACCAGGCCGGCCACTTCGGGCGCGTCCGTCCCGGGCCGCAGCACCTGCAGGCAGAGCGGCCGCTCGGACAGCACGGGCCCTGGGTCGAGGTCGATCCGGAAGGTCACGTCGCCCTTGGCGAGGGGCAGGCGGCTTCCCATCCGTACGCCGTTGGCTGTCGCGTCGAGCCGCAGCGCGTCGACCCGGCTGGCGAAGAACCGCCGTTCCCGCATGGCGGCCAGCACTCCGGACCGGGTGTTCCGGGTGACCCAGAGACCCGTGCGTCCCTTGTCCTCGTCGTGTCCCCAGTCCGCGCCGTGTTCGTCGGAGACGCCGGTGAGCCCGGTCCGCCAGCCCGCGTTGAGGCAGGTGACCAGCGGTGAGGCGTGTGTCGGCCAGCCGCCGAAGAGGTAGTCGTCGCCGTTGTTGAACATTTCCAGCGCGACCATGCGGTCGGCGATGCGCGGGTCGTACGCGAAGTCGCCGAACTGTTCGCGCTGGCGGCCCGGGTGGTTGAAGCTGGCGATGCCGGAGGTGCCGGCGAGCCAGTCGTACAGCTTTGTGGTGTCGCCGGCCGCGTTGAGGTCGGTGAACTCGTCGGTGAACCAGATGTTGATGTGGCCCAGGTGCGAGTGCGACCACTCGAAGCCGCGCATCGTCGTGTAGTCGCCGGGCCGGTAGGCGACGTCGGCCAGCTTCCCCAATTGCCGCCATTTGTGCGCGGTCAGCCCGGTCAGCGCCTGGTCGGTGGCGTGGTCGGTCAGCGCGGCGACGTCGACCCCGGCCGACCGCATCGAGCCGAAGGCCAGCTCGGGTTCGCCCATGCCGTCCGACAGCAGCGTGTGGTTGTGCAGGTCGGCGTAGGCGAGGGTGGTGCCCCGGCTGATCTTCGACTGTCGCCGGCGGCCGGCCGCCTGGGCGCGACCGGGTGTCGCGGCCAGCACGGCCAGTCCGCCGGCGGCGGCCAGCAGGGATCGTCGTCGGACACGGTTGTGGTGGTGGGGCACGCTCACTCGAGGAGCATGTCAAGGCCCCGGGCGAACCCGGAGGTGAATCGCGCAAGGGGCGCCCAGGATTGGTCCGTACGAGGTCGCCGGTCAGGCCGTGAGCCACCAGGGGCTGGTGTAGGCCACGCCCCAGTCATTGCACGGGTGGCCGGACGGGCCGGGGGAGGCGTTGGCCTGGGTGGGGTCGGAGACGCGGATGACCACCCAGGCGCCGTCGGCCAGGTCGAGCGGCACGGTGAACTCGGTGGTCGTGCCGGCCACGGCGTCGATCACGTCGACCACCTGCGGGGCCCGCGCTCCCGGGCGCAGCACCTGCAGCTTGAGCGGCTTGCCGGCCCAGTCGGGGCCGCGGTCGAGGTCGACCGCGAAGCGGATGTCACCCCGGGCGGTGGGCAGGCTGCTTCCCATCCGTACGCCGTTGGCCGTGGCGTCGAGGCGGAGTCCACTGACCCGGGTGGCGAAGAAGCGGCGGGCCCGCATCGCCTCGAGCACCCCGTTGCGGGTGTTCTCGGCCACCCACAGACCCGTGCGGCCCTTGCCTTCGGGGAAGCCCCAGTTGGTGCCGTGTTCGTCGGTCACGCCGGTGAGCCCGGTGCGCCAGCCGGCGTTGAGGCACGCGTTGAGCGGCGAGCTCTGCCCGTTCGACCAGCCGTCGAACAGGTAGTCGTCGCCGCGGTTGAACATCTCGAGGCCGACCATCTGCTCGCGCAGGCTCGCGTCGTACGAGAAGTCGTTGAACCGCAAAATCTCGCGGCCGGGGTGGTTGAAGCCGCTGATGCCGCCCGATCCCTCGATGAAGTCGTACAGCTTGCCCATGCTGGACGAGCTGCCCAGGTCGGTGAAGTTGCCGCTGTACCAGACGTTGACGTGCCCGAGCAGCGGGTGCGACCACTCGAAGCCGCGCAGCGCCGTGTAGGCGCCGGGCACGTTGGCGGCGTCGGCCAGCTGCCCGGCCCGCCGCCATTCCGAGGACGACAGCCCTTCGACCGCGAACAGCGTGGTGTGGTCGGTCAGCGCGGCCACGTCCAGGCCGGCCGAGCGCATCGAGGCGAACGCGTTGGCCGGGTCGCCGTCGCCGTCCGACATCAGGGTGTGGTTGTGCAGGTCGGCGTGGACGAGCGCGGTGCCCTGGGTGAGGCGCGAGCTGCGGGAGGCGCCGGTGGCCCGCTGGGGCGTGTTGTCGACGGCGACGCCGGTGGTGGCGGCCTGCGCGGTGCCGGGGGTGGCGGCCAGGACGAGGAGGCCGCCCGAGGCGGCGAGCAGGGATCGGCGGCTGAGGCTGTCGGGGGAGTGGTGGTGGTGCTCGTGGCCGGTCATGGGCCGAGCATCGCAAGAAAGCGACAGCGATGGATGTCTCAGCGGTGAACGGTGGTCTGCCAGAGGCTGTCGTCCGTGGCGAGCAGAACCGTCGTGCCGCGTGCGGCCACGGCGACCGGTTCGGCCGGTGTGCTGCGACGTTCGTCGCCGATCCACAATCTCTCCGCGACGACGACGCTCTGTCCATCGGCGACGGCCAGGTCCCGTACGTCTGACCCGCCCACGAAGGCGCCGGTGACCGTCCATGCGCCGTTGTGCCGCCGCCAGACCTTCCCCAGGCCGGCCGCCACCACGTCGTCGCCGTCCCGGACCGCGCGCTGGAGCTCGGTGAGGTCGGAAGTGTCGACGGCGACCTTCCCGTCCGGCGACCAGCCGCCGGGGCCGGCGATCCAGGCCGCCGCGCCCGTGGCCGCTCCGCCCACGACCAGCCACCGCCCGTCGGCCAGCGGCACGACGTCGCGGGCGACCGTGCCGGCCGTGCCCGACTCGCTCAACGTGAACGTCTTGCCGTCGGGCGAGAACCAGGCGGCGGCGCCGCTCGTGCGGTTGCCCGCGATGGCGAATCCGGCCGGCCCGGCGGCGATGGGGCCGACATCGATGGCTTCGTCCCCGCCGTACGTCTCGAAGGGTGCGGCGTTCTCGGCCATGCGCCCGCCCTCGAAGCGCCAGGTGCTGACCCGCGGATTGCCGTGGGCGCCGCCCGGCGTGGCTCCGACCATGGCAACCCGGCCGCCCGCGCAAGCCACGCTCTTGATCACCTGCCGCGGACCGTAGTAGCTGGACGGTAGCGGCGTGAAGGTGACCGCTGCGCCGTCGCTCCAGGCGGCCGGGCGGGTCGAACCGTCGGCTGCTTTGATGCCGCCGGCCGCCCACCAGTGGCCGTCGCAGTCGGCCACGTCGCTCAGCACCACGGCGCCGTCGGCCGGCAGATCGATCCTGGTCCACGCGAGGTCTTGCGGCCGATTGCTGCAAGCGGCGAGCAGCAGCACGACGAGCGTGAAAGAAACCGATCGCTTCACGGAAATACCAAACAATCTGCCGGAAACTGCTGACTAAAGCTTGTGGACTACGTCACAGCAATCTTATGGTCACAGCCACGTTCCCTCTCCCCGTCCAGAGAAGAGTTCGTCGATGTCCCTGGCTTTCCGAAGGCCCGTCGCCGTGGCCGTCATAGCGTTGAGCGCCGTCGCGGTCGTCCCCGCCGGCGCTGTCCAAGCCGCAACCGTCCCCACTGCCGCGCCCGCGGTCACCCGAGCCGCTCTCGACCCCGCGCTGGTGGCAGGCCGCGGCGCGTCCGTCGCCTTCCTCGAGCAAGAGGCGGAACGGGCCAAGACCAACGGCACGGTGATCGGGCCCGACCGCACCGCCTACACCCTGCCCGCCGAGGCGTCGGGCCGGTCGGCCGTGCGCCTCACCCCGGGCCAGTACGTCGAGTTCACGCTGCCGAAAGCGGCCAACGCGATCACCGTGCGCTACAGCATCCCCGACTCGGCCACCGGCGGCGGCCTGACTGCCCCGCTCGCCGTCAAGGCCGGGAACACCAGCCGCACGATGACGCTGACCTCGCAGTACTCGTGGCTCTACAACCAATATCCGTTCACCAACGACCCCAACGCCGACCTGCTGCACCCGGACTGGTGGATCACCGAGTGCGCCTGCGTGCCCGCCGCCACCACGCCGGCTCCGGTGATCACCAAGCCGTTCCGGCCCAGCCATTTCTACGACGAGCAGCGCCTGTTGCTCGGCCGCACGGTCAAGGCGGGTGAGAAGGTGCGCCTCACCGCGTCGTCGGCGGTGCCCTGGACGGTGGTCGACCTGCTCGACTCGGAGCTCGTCGGACTTCCGTACGTCAATCTGCTGGCCGCCAACGTGCTGGCTTTCGGGGCCGATCCGACCGGCAAGCGCGACTCCGCCCCCGCCTTCGACAAGGCCATCGCCTTCGCCAAGAAGGCCAAGCTCAAGGTTTACGTGCCGCCGGGCGTCTTCCGGGTCGACCGGCACATCATCGTCGACGACGTGACGATCGAGGGCGCCGGCAACTGGTACACGGTCATCAAGGGCCGCACGGTGGCCCTCTCGACGCCGGCCGCCGACGGTTCGACCCACACGAGCGTCGGGTTCTACGGCAAGTACGCGGACGAGGGCGGCAGCCGCAACGTCCACCTCTCCGGCTTCGCCATCCAGGGCGACGTGCGCGAGCGCATCGACATCGACCAGATCAACGGGATCGGCGGCGCGATGAGCGACTCGACGATCAAGAACCTGTACATCCAGCACACCAAGGTCGGGCTCTGGTTCGACGGGCCGATGTCGAACGTACGGGTCGAGAACAACATCATCGTCGACCAGATCGCCGACGCCCTGAACTTCCACACGGGCGTCACCGGCTCGCTGGTGCGCAACAATTTCGTCCGCAACAGCGGCGACGACGGCCTGGCCATGTGGGCCGAGAAGACGACGAACGCCGGCAACACCTTCGACCGCAACACGGTGCAGACGCCGGTGCTGGCCAACGGCATCGCGATCTACGGCGGGAAGGACAACGTCGTCTCGAACAACCTGATCGCCGACCCGATCCGGGAGGGCAGCGCGATCCACGCCGGTTCCCGGTTCGGCGCCGAGCCGTTCGCGGGCACGCTCAAGATCACCAACAACACGACGGTGCGGGCGGGCACGTACGAGCTGAACTGGAACATCGGGCTGGGCGCGATCTGGATTTTCGCGCTCGACCGCAGCATCGAGGCCGACATCCAGGTCACCGGCGACCACTACCTCGACAACACGTACAACGCGATCATGATGGTCTCGGACTGGCCGGTGAAGGACCTGTACTCGATCCCGAACGTCCACTTCAAGGACGTGAAGATCGACGGCACGGGTACGAGTGTGCTCAGCGCACGCGTCGCCGGGGGCGCCAGCTTCGAGAACGTCGACGCCCGCAACGTGGGCGCGGTGCCGGTCAACAACTGCGGCTCGTTCGGCTTCACCCCGGCCGGCTCCGAGTTCACCGTGACCGACCGTGGCGGCAACGACGGCTGGCTCGCGCCGTGGCTGCTGCCCAACACCATCACCTGCGACGACCGCCCGCCGGTGGTCGCTCCGCCGGCGCCGGCTCCCTGGTAGCTCGTCGTCGTTGTGACGGAGTGCCGTCCCGCTCGAACGATTCGGGCGGGACGGCCTGCTCTTGGTAGCCTTTTCGATCGGGAGTCGTCAGTCGGAGGGTTACGTTGAGTCACACGCTGCTGGTCACCGGTGGAGCCGGGTTCGTCGGTTCCGCCCTGATCAAGACCCTGCTGACGGACTATCCGGCGGCGGCGATCGTCTCGCTCGACAACTACTTCACCGGCGTGCCCGAGAACCACGTCAACGACCCCCGGGTCACCTACCTCGACGGGTCGACGGCCGACCTGGCCAAGATCTGGGCCGATCGCGGGCTGCCCAGCCCCGAGATCGTCTTCCACCTCGGTGAGTACTCGCGGATCGTCACCTCGTTCGAGGACCACGACCTGACCTGGGACTACAACCTGCTCGGGACCAAAGAGGTGGTCAAGTTCGCCTCGGCCGCCGGGGCCAAGCTGATCTACGCGGGCTCCAGCTCGAAGTTCGGCAACGACGGGCAGGACGAGAACCTCAACCCGTACGCGTGGACCAAGGCCAAGAACATCGAGTACATCAGGAACTACTCGAACTGGTACGGCCTCGACTACGCGATCACGTACTTCTACAACGTCTACGGCCCCGGCCAGATCACCAGCGGCAAGTACGCGACGGTGATCGGCATCTTCGAGGACAAGTACCTACAGGGTGAGCCGTTGCCGGTGGTCTCGCCCGGCACCCAGACTCGCGACTTCACCCACATCGACGACATCGTGCGCGGCATCGTGCTGGTCGCCCAGAAGGGCAGCGGCGACGGCTATCTGCTCGGGGCCGGGCACGAGTGGCCGATCATCGAGGTGGCGCAGATGTTCGGCGTGCCCTACGAGCTGACCCCGGCCCTGCGCGGCGAGCGCACCCGCGGCCAGGCCGACAACACCAAGGCGGCCGAGCTGGGCTGGCGGCCGGCACACCGGCTGGACGACTATGTCGCCGCGTTCGTGGCGGCCAACCCGCGCTGAGCGTTCTTGTGTGAGGTCGCGCCGAGCCGGCGGAGCAGCGGGAACGCCCAGACGGCGCCCAGCGCGAGGGCCAGTGCGACGGTGCGGGCGTCGGCCCCGCCATGCCAGAAAAGCCCGGCGAGCCACGGCGTGACGACGACCGTACGAAGAAACAACGCGAATCCCATGCCGATCGGTTGCCCGGGCGACTGACACGTTCGGGCCCGCCGTGGCCCGGAAGGGTCACTGGCGATAGCGGGGCAGCCGCACTTCCATCACCAATCCGGCCGGCGTCAGCGGTACCGCCCGCACGGTCCCGCCGCGGGTGCGGATGAGCTGCCGGACGAGCCACAGACCGAGCCCCCGGTCGTCCGGCGGCGGACTCTGCCGGCGCATCGCCGTCATCAGCTCCGGCGTGGGACCGCCCTGGTCGGCCACGGTCAGCCGCAACCGGCGCCCGTGCAGCCCGGCCGACAACCGGATCCGCCCGGGGGAGTAGCGCACCGCGTTGCCGACCAGGTTGATCAGGATCTGCCGGGTGTGCTGCGGATGCACGAGCCAGCGCCGGGCGGCCGAGCTGGCCCCCACGGCGAGCCGATCGCCGGGCGCGGTGGCCGCCACGACCGGCAGCACCTCGTCCAGCGGCGCCGGATCGGCCGGCAGGGTGTTGAGCTCGCGCGCGACCGCGGCCGCCTGGCGCAGCACCGACTCGGCGTGCGAGACGTGTTCGGCGGCCAGCTGGGCCAGCGCCGCCCGGCGCTCCGGGCTGGGCTGGTCCTCCAGAGCCCGTAGCAGCGAGGTCAGGGTGGCCACCGGCGGCCGCAACTCGTGGCAGACGCTGCGCAACGCCAGCAGCGCGGGCTCCGGCTCAGGTCGGCGTGGCCTCAAACGCATGAGTCGGCTTCCCTCGGGAATGCGCGCGCCATGCGTGCAGGCATCCGGATCGCCATCGTCGACGACCATCCCCTCTTCGTGCGTGGACTCGAGCTGCTGCTGCCCGAGGTGAGCAGCGGCCGGGCCACCGTGGTCGCCAGCACCAACGACGCCGCGGCGGCGGCCGGCCTGGTCCGCCGGGTCGTGCCCGACCTGGTCATGGTCGACCTGCACATGCCACCGCCGGGCGGGGTGCGCGCGATCGCCGCCATCCGGCACGAGGCGCCGCGCGTACGGGTGCTGGCGATGTCGGGTGACGACGACCCCGGGCCGGCCGTGCAGGCGTTGCGGGCTGGGGCGGAAGGCTTCCTGCCCAAGAGCAGCGAGCCGGCCGACCTGCTGCAGCCGTTGCTGGCCGCGCTGGACGGCTGGGTCGTGCTGCCGTCGGAGCTGCTGGCTGCCGTGATGGCCCAGGCGCCCGGGCCGCGGCGGATCGGTGTGCCGCTGTCCGAGGAGGAACGTGACCTGCTGCAGCTGATCGCGGCCGGGGTGTCGACGACCGAGATGGCCGGGAAGCTGCACGTCTCGGAGCGGACGGTGAAGCGGCAGACGGCCACGCTGCTGCGCAAGCTGCGCGTCTCGAGCCGGGCCGAGGCGGCCGCGCTCGCCGGCAGTGCCGGGCTGCTCTGACTCACCATGGCCCAGCGCGTTCCCGGCGGCCTCCCGATCAAACGGTGAATGTGCGGATGATCAGGAACATATTGAGCGCGATGATGAGCCCTGCCGCCAGCACGGCGATCGCCGTCGTCACCGGGTGGTTGGTCTGGTCGCCCATGATGTCGCGGCGGCGGGTCAGCCAGATCAACGGGATGAGGGCGAACGGCACCCCGAACGAGAGCACCACCTGCGACCAGACCAGGGCGGCAGTGGGGTCGGCCCCGACCAGCAGAATCACCATGGCCGGGGTCATCGTGACCAGGCGGCGCAGGGTCAACGGGATCGTGCGGCCGATGAACCCCTGCATCACCACCTGACCGGCGTACGTACCGACGCTCGAAGAGGCGAAGCCGGAAGCGAGCAACGCGATCGCGAAGGCCAGCGCGGCGTACTTGTCGAGGGTGACGCCCAGCCCGGCGTGGATGCCTTCCAGCGTGTCGGTGCCCGGGATGCCACTGCCGAAGAACAGCCGGGCCGCGATCGTCAGCATCACCAGGTTGACCAGCCCGGCCAGACCCAGGGCGACCAGCGTGTCGACCCGCTGGCAGCGCAATACCGTACGCCGCTCGGCCGGATCGGCGGCGGCCGGAGCTCGCGACTTGGTCAGCGCCGAATGCAGATAGATGACGTGCGGCATGACCGTGGCGCCCAGAATGCCGGTGGCCAGCAGCAGGCTGTCGGTGCCGGAGAACGTCGGCACCAGCCCGCCCGCGATCCCGGCCACGTCGGTGCCGGCCCGCAACGCGTCGTAGATGAAGCCGAGCAGGATCACCCCGAGCAGCCCGCCGATCACCGCCTCGAACCGCCGCACGCCCCGCCTCTGCAGCCCGAGCAGCGCGAACGCCACCACGCAGGTGATCAGCCCGCCCACCGGCAGCGGAATGCCGAAGATCAGGTACAGCGCCAGCGCGCCCCCGATGATCTCGGCCAGGTCGGTCGCCATGGCCACCAGTTCGGCCTGCACCCACAACACCCGCGACACCCGGCGGGGCAGGTGCTCACGGCACAGCTGCGGCAGGTCGCGGCCGGTGACCACGCCCAGCTTGGCCGAGAGCGACTGGATCAGCATGGCCATCAGGTTGGCGGCCACGATCACCCACACCAGCTGATAGCCGAAGGTGGCCCCACCGGTGAAGTTGGTGGCGAAGTTCCCGGGGTCGGCGTAGGCGAT
Organism: Paractinoplanes pyxinae; assembly: GCF_026626335.1. Taxonomy (GTDB): domain Bacteria; phylum Actinomycetota; class Actinomycetes; order Mycobacteriales; family Micromonosporaceae; genus Actinoplanes; species Actinoplanes pyxinae. The sequence continues at coordinate 384,560 of NZ_JAPNTZ010000002.1, forward strand.
GGCAGCCACAAAGGCCGGCCCGAACCAGGGCGCGACCCGCGCCACCTGTCGCTTGATCGGCAGCGCGACGTCGAGAACCACCATGGCCGCCTCTGTCCCCCGTTCCGGTGACCTGACCGGGCCAGACCGGGACCCGTACGGGCCAGGTTCGACGCCGGGTGGTTCGGCACGAGCGGGCCACCGGCTGACCCGCCAGGGACATGCCTCCGGGTAGGTGGGTTGGCGTACCGCTTCCACCGCTTTTGGAGGACGTCATGTTCAAGCACGTCGATTACTTGCAGTTCCAGGCCAAGCCGGAGAAGCCGGACGCGTTCTTCGCGGCGAAGCTCCAAGAGCTCGTGGGCGGCCAGTTCGGCGAGATGACCGTGATGATGCAGTACCTGTGGCAGGGCTGGTCGTGCCGCGTGCCCGGCAAGTACAAGGACATGATCATGGACATCGCGACCGAGGAGATCGGTCACGTCGAAATGCTCACGACCATGCTGGCCCGCCTGCTCGAGGGCGGCCCTGCCGAAGCCACGGAGAAGGCAGCCGCGGCCAACCCGGTGCTGGCGGCCGTGCTCGGCGGCCAGAACCCGCAGCACTCGATCGTCACCGGCGGCGGCCCCATGCCGACCAACAGCCAGGGCGTGCCGTGGCAGGCCGGCTACATCGTGGCCAGCGGCAACCTGCTGGCCGACTTCCGCTCCAACGTGGCCGCCGAGGCCCAGAGCCGCCTGCAGACCAGCCGCGTCTACAACATGACCGACGACCGCGGCGTCAAGGACATGCTCCAGTTCAACCTGGCCCGCGACACCTACCACCAGCAACAGTGGCTGCTGGGCATCGAGCAGCTGATCGAGGACGGCTTCACCGACAGCCCGATCGAGCAGAGCAACGGCGACGTCGAGAAGGACTTCGCCCGCCGCACGTTCTACAGCTTCGACCCCGAAAGCCAGGCCGCCGAAGGCCGCTGGGCCCGCGGCGAAACCCTCCTGGGCGACAAGATCGAGTACGTCCCCGACGCCCAGCCCCTGACCGACGACAAGCCCCTAGGCCCCGCCCCCGACCCCAAGCTGTTCGTCACCTACGACGGCTCCCAGGGCAAGGGCAAGCCCGGCACCGGAGCCGGCGCCCACGCCCAAGGCATGGCCAACGTGGTGAACAAGATCAAGGGCGCCCTCGACTAGTGATCCCCTACTACTCAAGGCCGGGCGGGCCTCCCGCCCGGCCCAAGTAGTTGCGGCACTTCTTCACCGGAATCGCTGCATGCGCCGGTTGTCAGGCTCGGACCAAGCAGAGCGAGACAACCGCGATTCCATCAGCGCGGCGGTATGCCTCAAACCCGGTGGTGATGACCGCCGCATCGAGCAGATCGCCGCCGAGTTTGTCCGCGCAGCCAGGCGAAGTGACGGACATCGTCATCGCTCACCGACTAGACAGCTTGACCTCGAGCGCCACGATCCGTTGATCGGCGCGCTGGATAGTGAGGTCCACCTCGTGCCGGCTGTCTCAGGTGCGTAGGTCATGAACAGTGGCTTCAGCTGCCTGCGCGTAGATCCGCACGCTGAGCGTTACCAGCGACTCGAACAGGGCGCTCAGCAGGGGACCGAGCCGGCGTACCGGCGCTGAATCGTCGATCAGTACAGGTACGTCTACACCGAGCAGCCGGGCGGCGAGCGCCGGGTCGGCGAGGTGGTGTTTCGGCGCGGCACCGAGTGTGCTAGATGCGACGTGGGCCGCAGGCCCTTGTAGTCCAAGGGATAGAGCATCGGTTTCCTAATGTGGATGGACCCCGATTCCCTACGCGAACTAGCAGAAGCACCCAGCAAGGGCCCCTCTGTTACAGAGCACTCGCTCGAGGTGTGCTCCGCGGGTCGAGCGATCGACGGCCAGCGGTGAGCCGACTTCAGACCCGCCCGGATCGTAGATCCAGGGAGAGGTTCGAACCCGGGGGACCGGACGTTGCAGCATGCGAACCGCTCGATTGTTATCGCGGCTGTTCCGCTACGGGTTCTAGCAAGGTCAGAATCTCGTGACACCGGTCAGGCGGCCTCGCCGCGCGGCTCGAAAACCACTTTGAGGCCCACGTCCGGCGCGGTCGCCAAGCGTTCCGTCACCGCCAAGGTCGAAATGGTTCGGCCGGCCACGAATCGGGCAACCGCGGACTGCATCATGCCCGATGCGTTGCCCGCTGCGCCTGGCTCGAGCAGCGAAGGGCTCATGAAGCTCGCCAACTGAACGGACGAGCTCGAACTCCAGCCGCGCAGCGTTGTAAGCGTCAGCTGCGCCGGGCTCAGCCATCCGCCGTTCCCGCATCGCGGGCCCAACCGCCGCCTTCACTCAAGACCTCGCAGTCCTAATCCACGACCTTTTGGCCTAATCGATGCATCGCACCAACGCACTGCACGCCCGGCCGATTTCCCGTTCGTCCCGCTTACGCCTCGTGTGGAAGATCGTCAACAGCGGTGGTCAAGGCGAACCGCAACCTTACGCTGTGCGGCAAGCCACGGTCCATCGGCCGGATCGTCGTGGCAGCTTGCGGGTCGTGTCGGATCCGTGCGATGCACATGCCAGGATGGAGCCCTTACGCTGAGAACTGAGGGGTGATCGTGCCGCCGAAGAAGAGAAACCAGTCCGAGAGCTTGGAAGCAACACTCTGGGCTGCCGCGGACAAGCTTCGTGGAAGGATGGATTCAGCCGTATACAAGCACGTCGTGCTCGGTCTAATCTTCCTCAAATATGTCTCGGACACCTTCATGGTTCGGCACGCTCAGCTTACCAAGCTGGTCGACGACGAGTCTTCCGACTACTTCATGCCGACGCTCGAGGCGAAGAAGTCAGTACTTGATGACCGCGACGAATATACCGCCGAGGGAGTGTTCTGGGTCCCCGAGGGGCACCGCTGGGAGGATCTACGCACGGCCGCGAAGCAATCCGACATCGGCAAGCGCGTCAACAACGCGATGGATGCGATCGAGCGCGAAAATCCGACGTTGAAGGGCGTCCTCCCGAAGAACTACACGCAGGCCGAGCTGCGCAGCGAGGACCTTGGCGGCCTCATCGACACATTTTCCCGGCAGGATCTCGCGGCGGCCGAGTTCTCCGGCCTGGATGTGCTTGGTCGCGTGTACGAATACTTCCTGGGCCAGTTCGCTTCGAATGAAGGCAAGAAGGCCGGCGAGTTCTACACCCCCCGCCCGGTGGTCGAGCTTCTCGTCGAAATGCTCCAGCCCTACCGAGGACGTGTTCTCGACCCAGCCTGCGGCTCGGGTGGCATGTTTGTGCAGGCCGATAAGTTTGTCGCCGCCCACGGCGGATCGCGCAATGACATCTCCGTATTCGGTCAAGAGTCCAATCCGACCACGTGGAGGCTGGCGAAGATGAACCTCGCGCTGCGCGGCATAGAGGGCAACCTCGGCCCGCAGTGGGGTGACTCATTCCACGCCGACACCCACCCTGACCTCCGGGCAGACTTCGTGATCGCCAACCCTCCGTTTAACGACAGTGACTGGGGCGGCGAACGGCTCCGTAACGACGTGCGCTGGAAGTACGGCTCGCCACCCATCCAGAACGCAAACTACGCGTGGCTGCAGCACTTCCTGCATCACACTACGCCCATCGGTACGGTTGGTACCGTCCTGGCGAACGGTTCGCTGTCGTCGCAGCAGAACGGTGAGGGCGACATCCGTAAGGCGATGATCGAGGACGACGTCGTCGAGTGCATCGTCGCCCTGCCCCCGCAGCTCTTCTACGGAACTCAGATTCCTGTGTGCCTTTGGTTTCTCACCAAGAACAAGGGATCGGTCAGCCGGCACGGCCACACGACCCGCGTTCGCACCAATGAGACGCTCTTCATTGACGCCCGCAAGCTCGGGGCAATGACCACGCGCACGCTTCGTGAATTCACCACCGACGATATTCTGCGCGTCGCAGACGCGTACCACTCTTGGCGCGGGACCGACACGAGTACCGACACGCCCTACGAGGATGTGCCTGGTTTCTGCCGTTCCGTGTCGACGGCCGAGATCGGCCAGAATCACTACACCCTCACCCCCGGCCGGTACGTCGGCTCCGAAGATATCGAAGACGACGGCGAGCCTCTTGGTGAAAAGATCGCTCGCCTCTCTGCCGAGATTCGCGAGGGGTTCGAGCGGCGCGGAGCACTTCAGGACGCGGTACTGATCGCTCTTGACTCATTGGACCCGGAAATTGGCTGAGGTTCGAGACTTGGACACTGCAACGACCACGGGCGGTGCGGAGCTTGCCCGCGGCTTTGCAAGAAGCGTCGCTATCCCATGGCCGCTCGTGCGGTCGTCGACGATGTTCGATCTTAAGTACGGCAAAGCCCTGACCGAATCGTCACGACGACCCGGTCAAATACCGGTCTTCGGTTCCAACGGTGTGACCGGCTGGCATGACACTGCACTCTTTACTGGACCAGGGGTAGTCCTCGGCCGCAAGGGAATGGGGAATCTCGGGGTCAAATGGGTCGACTGCGACTATTGGGTAATCGACACCGCCTACTCAATGAAAGCTCGCCAGGACGTCGACCTGAGATTCGCCTATTATCTAGTTGGGTACGTCGGACTTAACCATCTGAAAGATGGAAGTTCGAACCCTTCGCTTACACGTGAGGCTTTCGGGGCCCAACTCTTCCCTCTCCCCCCATTGGACGAGCAGCGGCGGATCGCTGGTGTGCTAAACGCCTTCGATGACCTCATGGAAGCGAACCGAAGGCTTGCGCGTAACCTCGAAGACCAGATGCACGCGGTGTTCGCGGCCGAGAGCTTCGACACTCCCCCGGTGTTCGGCGGGATCACCCTGGGTGACCTGGCAGCGGTGAATCCGCGTCTCGCGAAACCTACGGGCGAGGCAGCCTACGTTGACATGGCCGCTCTTCCCACGGACTCATCACGAATCACATCTATGGTTCGCCGTGCGCCTACCGGTGGCTCGCGCTTCCAAAACTCGGACACGTTGCTGGCACGCCTGACCCCATGCCTCGAGAACGGCAAGGCGGCATTCGTCGATGTGCTCGACGGTGACGAGGTGGCGATCGGCTCGACAGAGTTCCTCGTGCTCCGTGACCGTGGTGGCGTCGGATGCCACTGGCCGTACATGCTGACTCGCAGCCAACGCTTCCGTGACTACGCGATTGCCAATATGAACGGGTCATCCGGACGTCAGCGGGTCTCAGCCGACACGATCGCAAATTACCCGATGGCGCTACCCAACCCGGACTCACTGGCTCGGTTCCGTCCAGCGGCGGAGACCGCCTTCGCAACGATCCGAGCCCTGAGAGAGGAGATCGACGATCTCACCCGCTCTCGTGACGAACTTCTGCCATTATTGATGTCGGGCAAAGTCAGGGTCTCGGGGAGTTTGGCGGTGGCGTGATGGTTGGGCCGACGGAGGACGACCTCGAGCGCTGGGTCCTCGAGATCCTGGAGGAACTCGGCTGGCCGCAGGTCCATGGTCCCGACATCGCGCCGGGCGAGCTGGCTGCGGAGCGCTCGGACTATCGCGAGGTTGTTCTCCTTGGCCGACTGCGCATGGCGGTTCAGCAGCTCAATCCTGAGCTTCCGCCGGCGGTCGTAGATGACGTTGTGGCGACAGCAACACGTACCGAGTCCCCGGCTGTGGAGTCGGAGAACTGGGCTGCGTACCGCTACCTGACTCAAGGCGTTCCGGTCGAGTACCACGAGGCAGATGGCAGCCTGCGGTCCGACCGGGCGCGGCTGGTCGACTGGGAGAATCCGCGAACTAATGACCTAGTGGCAGTCAACCAGTTCTCAATCGAGGGTCCAAAGAAGACTCGCCGGCCCGACGTCTTGCTATTCGTCAATGGGTTGCCGATGGTGATTTTTGAGCTCAAGCGGATCGGGAAGGCGTACGCGAAGGTCAGCGGCGCGTTCCGGCAGTTGCAGACCTACCGCAGCCAGATCCCGGAGCTGTTCAAGTGGAATCAGGTCGCTGTCGTTTCCGACGGGTACGAGGCGCTCGCGGGGTCATTCTCGGCTCCATGGAACCATTGGGCAGCGTGGAAGACGATTGACGGCACGGTTCGTGACCCAAAGAATCTCGACGGACACCGCATCCCCCAGATCGAGGTGCTCACCCGAGGCATGTTCCGCCCGGAGGTTTTCTTCGACCTCGTACGGCACTTCGTCGCCACCTTCGGGGAGGGCACCGAAACACGCAAGGCGGTGGCGAAGTACCACCAGTACTGGGCAGTGAACAAGGCAGTCGATCAGACGCTAGAGTCGGTCGAGACCGACGGTCGTATCGGCGTCGTGTGGCACACTCAGGGATCTGGCAAGTCGCTGGAGATGGCGTACTACGCGGGCAAGGTGATGACCCATCCTGGGATGGAGAACCCGACACTGGTCGTGCTGACCGACCGCAACGACCTGGACGACCAGCTTTTCGACGAGACGTTCGCTCCTTCCAAACCGGGCTCACCCCTGCCAGAAGCGCCAGTAAAGGCAGAGTCCCGCCAGCATCTGAAGGACCTTCTGACCGGCCGGGAGTCGGGTGGGATCATCTTCACCACACTGCAGAAATTCGGCTTGACCAAAGAGGACCGCGACGCCGGCCGCTCCTTCCCGCTGCTGTCGGAGCGGCACAACATCGTGGTGATGGTCGACGAGGCGCATCGGTCGAACTACGACGTCATCGACGGGTTCGCACGAAATGTGCGCGACGCGCTACCCGAAGCGTCGTTCATCGGATTCACCGGCACGCCGATTGACGAAAAGGACCGCTCGACCGCGGAGATCTTCGGCGAGTACATCGACGTCTACGACATGACGCAGGCCATTGAGGACGGCGTCACTGTCAAGGTGTTCTACGAGCCTCGCCTTGCCCGAGTCGAGTTGCCCGAGGATGCGAAGGCAGAGATCGATGACGAGTTTGACGATGCCACGGTCGGTTCGGAGGAGGAGATCTCCGAGCGTCTGAAGTCGAAGTGGGCCAAGGTCGAAGCTATCGTCGGCTCGGACAAACGCATCAAACAGCTTGCTGCCGACATCGTCGAGCAATGGGACGCCCGTCGGCAGGTGCTGGCGGGCAAGGCGATGATCGTTGCCATGTCGCGGCGCATCGCCGTCGACCTGTACGGGGCGATCATTGCGCTCCGACCCGAGTGGCACTCAGACGACGACAAGGCTGGTGTAGTCAAGGTCGTCATCACCGGGAACGCGACCGACCCGGCATCGTTCCAGCCGCACATTCGCAACCAGCAGGAGCGCCGTGCGATGAAGGTACGCGCATCAAATGTGGACGACCCGCTGGAGCTGGTAATCGTGCGGGACATGTGGCTCACCGGGTTCGACTCTCCGCCAATGCACACCATGTACGTGGACAAGCCGATGCGCTCAGCGGGGCTCATGCAAGCCATCACGCGCGTGAACCGCACGTTCAAGGACAAGCCAGCCGGGCTGATCGTGGATTACATCGGGATCGCCGAGAACCTCAAGGACGCCCTGACCACTTACACTGACCGCGACAAGCAGGACCGCGCTATCGGCGAGGACGTGCGCCTCGCCGCGATCCCGGAGATGCTCACCGAGCACGCGATCGTCTCCGACTTACTGCACGAGATCGACTGGGTCACCATTCTCGGATCCGGGAACGCTAAGGCATTCGTGTATGCAGTTACCGCCACTGTGGATCACCTTCTGGAGTCGGAAGGCGCGGTCGAAGAGACTGGCGATGACGTCCAGTCGGGAGAGTTCGACGCCGATACTCCGGACGGGCCGTCTCTCAAGAAGCGTTTCATGGCACACGCCGGGCGGTTGAAGCGGCTGTTCTCGCTTGTGCCGACTTCAGATGGCGCGACCGCTATTCGTGAAGACGTGGCCTTCTTCGACGCCGTACGCCAGTCAATCGCCAAGATCGAGGCGCTCGATCGCTCCTCCGACGGGGAGGCGGTCCTCGACACGGCGGTGCGTCAGATCATCAGTGAGCATATGGCCGGCTCCGGGGTCATCGACATCTTCGCCCAGGCCGGGCTCGAGAAGCCTGACATCTCCGTAATCGACGACGAGTTTCGCGCTAAATTCGCCGCGTCTGACAACAAGTCATTGCAGCTGGAGGCAGTGCGGCGCCTGATTTCCAACGAAGTCAGGATCGTCGGAAGGCGAAACGTCGTGGCCGGGCGCAAGTTCTCCGAGATGCTGTCGGAGGCGCTCAACCGCTACCAAAACCGCACCATCGACGCCGCCCAGGTCATCGCCGAGATCGTCGAGATCGCCAAGGCGATCCGCGCGCAGCGGCAGCGCGGCGAGGAGACGGGCCTCAGTGACAACGAGCTCGCGTTCTACGACGCTCTGGCCACCAACGAATCGGCGCGTGAGGCTATGAAGGATGAGGTCATGGTCCTCATCGCGCACGAGCTCACCGCGATTGTCCGCAACGACGCCAAGACCGACTGGCAGATCAAGGAGACCGTGCGCGCGAAACTACGGACACGGATCAAGCGGCTCCTCCTCAAGCATGGATATCCCCCGGACAAGGAACCGCTTGCGACCGAGCTGATCATCCAACAGGCCGAACAGATGGCAGCAGCTGAGGCACCCTAACCCGGACCTACAACTCCTCGGCGTCCCTCATTCCGACAAGCCAGTACGAGCAAGTCAGCGTCCTATGAGCTTGGGTATTCCTGGTGGCTAGGCGGCCGTCCGCTGAGACCCGTGCCTATGCAGTCCTAAGTGAGCAAACCGATCCACGAGGCTGAGGACTACCGGAATAGTTGCTGCGTCGAACAACTCCGGTGATATCAGGCATCAACGCGGGTTAGTAGAACCCGTGTCCGGCGCGCGCGCATACGCAGCGGAGCTTCAGCCGTTGGGACCTAAATCTTTGGACCGTTTCGTCGATGCCGGCCTGCGTGAGCGCGGTTCGGGCGACGGTAAACCGACAGTGGCATCACAGGTGTCCACATGAATGTAGGCCGCCGAAGGATCGCAATCTTCGACATCAACGAGCCTTCACGAACGTGCCTCGCCGGCACGGGTCCGTCGGTGCGTACCGGTCGCTGGCTCACGATCGCCGAACTAGGCAGCGGGTCACGTATGCCTATTGGCAGCTACGAGGCGATAAATAGGCGATACCGTAACCGGCCGGTACGACAGAACCTACGTGACTCGAGGGCCGAGGTTAGTTATAGGCTCCAACATAGCGACGTGTCCTACGTCCGACCCCAGCGGCGAATGAGTTGCCCAACCACTTCAGACGCTCGATCGCCGAGCGACCATCGATTTTCCGACGGATTGTGTCAGCTCGCGCAAGCCGAAGTTAGTCCTGCGCCTCGTGTGTGGACATGCGCCAAGAAACATGGAGGTCAGGGACCGAACGGAACGGCGAGGAGCCGTTGGCTTCGCTGCGCGAACTCGTCCACGATCATGAACGCCTCACCGAGCGGATTGAGACGCAGTTCAAGCTGCCAGTACGCCCGCTGTCGGCCGACTAATTGTCCGAAAGCACGTGAAGCTAAGGGTGACGACCAGGACAAGAGAATCCACGCTGAGATTACCCATGCCGTCAGTGCAAGCCCGGGCCTTCGCAATAGAAAGGATTTGGTAGAGGGCTTCGTCGACTCAGTCTCGGCCACCGCCGATTCCCACGACGAGTGGGCTAGGGCATTGCCACGTCGGCGACGTCCGAGCGGCGGCACACCATAAGCGGCATTCTGAGTGTTCTTGCGGCGGTGCGGAATCTTGCCGGCGGAGGGGGTTGGGGCACAGGTCGCAGAGCTTGATCAACGCTCAGTACTCAGCGATGAGCAGCGCATAGCGTAAAGTCAGCCGAGCCGTCCGACTTCGGAGGCCAGGTCGGTGGCCTGGCGGGGTGAAACGCGGGTGGCACAGCGAGAACGTCGGTAGTCATCTGATGGGCGTATTGGTTGAACCGGATGGTTTCCGGAAGGTTGCCGCGGGCCCGATTCACAGGAGCAGGGTGGCGCCGTATCCCGTGCTTGAGGTGGTGGCAGTCGGCTGCCACTTTGACCCCGTCGTAAGGGTCGACGGGAGCCCTGACAGCTGCCCACGAATCGAATCCTGGACTTGTCATCGTTGGAGGACAAGGTATCCATCCGTGGGTTGTTCTGCTCGATCGTTAGACAGACAGCATTTGTACCGTTGGTGCGACGAACGCCTCGGTCTTTGCTGAGGCCGTCAGGGTTGGAGCAAGCCCAGCGGGATGACCGCGATTCCGTCAGGGCGGCGGTATGCCTCAGGCCCGGTGGTGATGACGGCCGCATCGAGTAGGTCGTCGCCGAGTTGTCCGCGCAGCCAGGTGAGGTGACGGACATCGTCATCGCTTACTGACGGGGAGAGCTTGACCTCGAGCGCCACGATCCGTTGATCAGCGCGCTGGATGATGAGGTCCACTTCGTGCCGGCTGTCCCAGGTGCGTAAGTGATGAACGGTGGCTTCGGCTGCCTGCGCGTAGACGCGCACGCTGAGCGTCACCAGCGACTCGAACAGGGCGCCCAGCAGGGGACCGGGCCGGCGTACGGGCGCGTCCGGCGCTGAATCGTCGAGCAGGGCGGGCACGTCTACACCGAGCAGCCGGGCGGCGAGTGCCGGGTCGGCGAGGTGGTGCTTCGGTGCGGCACCGAGTCTGCTGAAGGCGCTGCGGCTGGGCAGCCAGCCGGGCACGGGATCGAGCAGCCACAGTTGCGACAGCACGTCGCGGTACACGGTCGTTGTCGTCTTGGCGGGCTTGTTGGTTTCGCCCGGCGTGGCCGCGTCCAGGATGGCGTTGTAGGAACTGGTACTTGCCGTCGCGGCGGCGTATGCGGCTAGCCACCCACGCAGGGTGTCGGGGCGGCGTACGAGGTGGCCTTGCTCGGGGAAGTCCCGTTCGACGATGCGGTTCAGGTAGCCGTCGAGCTGTGCCCTGCGAGCGCGGGGCGGCAGTTGACGGATAGCGGGGAATCCGGAGCGCACGATCTCCTCGGCGTAGTCGACCAGGCTCAACGCGGTGCCGCCGCCCATGGCCGGCCGCCGTCCGGTAAGCAGCTCCCCAAGGCTGACCGTCGGCTCGGCCACGGCCCGCTCGGCGAGGCTCATCGGTCGCATCCGGAGCTGGACGATGCGCCCGGCTCCGGAATGCGTCGGCGCAGACGTGGGCGTGGCGCTGCCGGTCAACAGGAAGCGAGCGGGTGCGGGATTACGGTCGACGCTGCGCCGCACAAAATCCCAGACTGCCGGTTCGCGCTGCCACTCATCTATGAGGATCGGCGTCGGTGCGCGGTCGAGGCGCTGCGGATCGGCGATGAGCAGCTCCCGCTGTGTCGCGTCGTCCATGGCGAAGACGGTGGCGGCGCGCCGCTGGGCCGTGGCGGTCTTCCCGACGCCCTTCGGCCCCTCAAGGCTGATGGCAGGCAAGCCACCGAGAAGTTCATCAAGCTCTTGATCAACGGCCCGCAACTGATACGGCAACACGCGACTAACCTACCGCAGACACATCTCCAAGGCTACCGTTCACACATTCCTTACGCTCCCGCGGGCACGGATCTGCAAGACTGTAACCCGACGTCAGTGCTGGGCACCCATGAGTGCTGCCGACCACGCCGACCGCGTGTGCGCGGGAATTGCTCGACGCGCTCCGACCAGCAACGCAATGCCTACCGGTCGACCAAGATGGCACCCTTGGGGTCCCGACGGGACGCCCGAGCACTCGTGGATATCCCCAGCTAGGTACGATATGGGCCGCAGGCCCTCGTAGCTCAGGGGATAGAGCATCGGTTTCCTAAACCGTGTGTCGTAGGTTCGATTCCTACCGGGGGCACAAATCCGATCGTTTCGCCCATCTGGAAAACTAGGGGATGGGCCTTTTGGTCCCTGGTTCGGCCGATGAGCTGCTGGATCAGTCCGGTAGGTCGTCCAGTTCCTCTTCGATCTCTTCGGCTACGGCCTCGGCGCTGGACAGGAAGATGTGGTATCTGTCCGACTCGCTCAGGTGGTCGAGGAACTTCTGGCGTAGCTCTTGCATGCCGAGGTAGTAGTCGCGGAAGGGCTTGCTTACCTCGTCCGCCTGCTCGCGGCTCGGTGCTATCGGGATTCGGATCTGGCGGAAGCGGGCGCCTACGTCTTCGCGGTTTGTCTGCATGAAGACGATGCGGTCCCACTGGCGGCGGACTGTTCGCAGGCTCATCGCCCATAGGAGGTAGAAGTTGTCGAACTCCGCGTCCTCGGCGGCGTGGAGGACGAGGACCTCCTTCGTCAGCACCAGGCGCTCCTGGCCGGGCATCAGGACGGCGAAGTCGCCGATGTTCTTGCTGGTCCTGATCGGGGTCAGGATGTCGTAGGCCGCCAGGCCCGACTCTTTGCCGCGCCAGAACTTCTTGGCTACTACCTCGGTGACCCGGTTGGTGGGGTTGATGTTCACCTGGCCGGCGCGCAGATCCGACACCTTGATGTACGGGACGGTGCCGGTGCGCAGGTCGGCGCTGGGGCTGCCGTGGCCGGGGCGCCCGATCACGCGGCCGTCGTCGATGAGCTCGCCCAGCGTGGCCGACTCGAAGCCGGCGAACTGTGGCTCTTGGAGCAAATCGTCGAATCGCTCCTGTGAGCGGTCGTCGAAGTACACCGGAACGGCCAGCAGGCCGGGCTGGAGCGCTTCCTGGGGCACCCACCGTGAGGTCGAGGTCGTCTTGCCCTCGTCCAGCAGGGTGTTCACGTCGGCCAGGACCTGGTCGTCGAGGACGCCGGTGCGAATGCCCGTCTCCGGATTGACCACGAAGAGGTCTTCGCCGTCCTTGTTGATACCCACTGTGGGGGCGAAGGAGACGAAGACTGAGCCGTCTTCGAACCAGCTCGGTCGGTGAACCATGAGACGCCTACTTCTTCTCGAAGATGTACAGGTTGGTCTTGGCCCGGCAGAACCCCTGGAAGGCCTCCATCGGGATGTTGACGACGCCGCGCAGGACGAAGTGGTCTTCCAGCCATTCCGGCAACCAGCTGTAGGTCGCGGAGAAGAAGTACGTCTCGGGCAGGATGATGCCGAGGCGGCCGCCGCTCGCCAGGAGCCGGTATGCGCGTTCCAGGAAGATCAGGCCGATCTCCAGGGCTCGATACTGGCCGTCGCTTCGCCGGGCGATCGTGTACTTGTTCCGCCGCGCGTCGGTGCTGCTGACCTTCAGGCCCTGGCCGAACGGGGGGTTGGTCAGCACCACGGAGAAGCGGCCGTCGGCCAGGGGCTGGACGAGGTGTTCGTAGTCCGACTTCCACCGGTCTTCACGGATCGAGTCGCCGGCGTGGATGTTGGACGAGTCGCCGCTCAGGCTGAGCATGATCGCGCGGGCCAGCTTGACGTTGATGCCGTCTTTGTCGACGCCGTAGATCTGGCGGGTGGCGAAGGTCCGCGCCTTGTCGTCGCTCATGATGCCGCCGGCCTTGGCGTAGTCGACCATCGCCAGGAACGACTCGACCAGGAAGCCGCCGGTGCCGCAGGCCGGGTCGATGACCATGTCGTCCGGGCGGATCTCCATGAGCTTGACCGCCGCCTCGATGACCCGTTGCGGGGTGAAGTACTGCCCCTCGCCGGCCTTGAGGTTGGCCCGGCGGAAGACCTGGAAGGCGGACGAGATCGCCTCGGGGCTCATGGTCACGAGATTCAGCCCGGAGAGCTCGTAGACCACGTCCTGGATGGTGTGGTCGTCGAGGTTGAGGCTGACCTCGTTGGCGTCGGTGAAGACCTGCGGACGCGACTTTGTGAGCTTGAGGAAATCCGCGCGGATCCGGGTCGCTGTCTCTGCCTCACCGCCCTGGGCCAGCTGGAACTCAAGGCGCTCGTGGGGGCTGGACTGCCCGACGGTATCCGACTCGATCTTGAGCAGCAGGAGGTTGCACAGCTCGTTGAGCTGCGCCTCAGACCTGGTGGCCCGGCTGTCGCGAGCCACCACCACGTCGAGCAGGCGCTTGAAGACCGACTTGAGCTGCCCGTTCTGGGGCGCCTGGAGATCGTTGTAGGTGAGCGGCTTCTCGGAGGGAAGCTCCAGCTCTTCGCCCGGCCGGGGGATGCCGCGGTTGTTCTCGTGCTTGAAGTTGCCGTCCGGCAGCTTGTAGACGCGGACGTCCTCGGTGCCGTTGGTCCAGAAGCCGAGCTTCGCGCGGGGCTCGCGGGCGAGGTAGATCTCGAGCTGGGAGATGCCCTCGTGCAGGTCGGGCGCCTTGAACTCGAACAGGACGACGACGTGCCGCCAGTCGTCCATCTGCGCCGGGTCGTCGAAGAGGGCGAGATCGACCGGCCACGAGCTGAACGACTTCCCGCCCTCGCGCGACGCGGCATCATGCGGCGATTTCGGCACTCGCCATTCGGGCTGCCAGCGGATCTGGTCGCGGCTCCAGCCGGCGTCGACCAGCTTCTCGAGGAGCGGTAGACGCACGCGCTGATGCTCGGGGCCGCTCAGTGTGCGGTTGTAGTCGATGTTCTGTGCTGGCACGCAGCCATCCTAGGGTCGGGGTCCGACACAAACCGGGAGCGACCCGGGTTGGCACTGCCGAAATGCCAGCTCATGGCCACGGTCGGCCGCCCCGGGCGCGAAGGTACGGGCCGATTCCGGTGAGCCGGTGGCTGGTGTTTCGCACCTTTTGTCGACGGCGCTGGAATCAAAGCCGCCGATGTTTCCGATCGCGTCTCGAGGGTCCGCCGGCATGAGGCCAGCGCCGCCGCCCATATCCATCGACGCAGCTCAATAACACTGTGGATCGTCACGCTTAGGGGGTTCCGTCGATTGACGGGCGGTGGCACTATGCACTTCGGGTAAACGAGCGATGACCGTCCGAAGTGTGCGGTCGATCTTGTGCCCTGCTCGCGGACGCGGGCGAACGCCTGAACGGGGGGAAGGCGTGAGTTGTTGGACCCTGCCCAAAATAGGTAGAAGATCTGGTCAGGTCGGCGATCGATGACCGGCCAGCAGATCGTGTTAGTCGGTAGTGGACACCTGGCCCGAGCTGTCGGGCACTCGCTGGCCGCGCTCGCAACCGCGAGCCCGTCGGTGGGGGTGACCATCCTCGCGCGGGACGGTGCCGCGGCGGGGGAGCTGGCGCTCGCGTGCGCGGCTCGGGCGGCGGTGAGCGGCAGTCCGATCTCGTTCGCTGCTGGGTCGCTGGCCGAGACGGATGCTGTTCTTGAGCGGCTTCGGCCGGCTGTGCTGCTGTGCTGTGTCTCTGAACAATCACCGTACGAGCGGGTCCTCGCTCCCTCGGCCTGGACCGCGCTGATCGCCGAGGGCGGCTTTGGGATCACGCTGCCGTTTCAGGCGGCGATCGCGGCTGAGCTGGCCCGCGCAGTGAGCCGGAGCAGCCCGCAGACGTTGTTCGTCAACGGTGCCTTCCCGGATGCGGTGAATCCGCTGCTGGCGGCGCTGGGGTTGCCGGTTCTGTGCGGCATCGGGAACGTCTCCACGCTGAACGCCTGCCTGGGCGCTGGGCAGCATAAAAGGTTGAGGGTTCTCGGCCACCACGTTCACCTGGGGCAGGCGGCCGAAGAGGCGCGCGCGTGGGAGGGCGACCAGGAGCTGGCCGACGTCACGGAACGGCTGGCCGGCTATCGCGCGCTGCCGCGGGTCGAGCTCAACGGCATCGCCGGGCATGCCGCCGCGCGGCTGGTTCTCGACCTGGCCGCGGGGCGTGAGGTCCGCACCAGCGTCCCCGGGCCGCTGGGGCTGCCGGGCGGCTACCCGGTCACGATCACCGGCGGGGTCGCCGAACTCGATCTTCCGCCCGGCCTCACCCGGGCCGAGGCGGTCGCGTGGAACCTGCAGGCCGGCGCCGCGGACGGCGTATCCGTCGTCGACGGCCATGTCCGATACACGCCGGACGCAGCCAAAGTCCTGCCCAGCCGTGCGGACGGCTGGGCGGTCACCGAACTCGATCAGGTGCGTCACGAGCTTGCCGAGATCCGGCAGCAGCTCAGAAGGACCAAGGAGTAGCGATGCTGTCCACCTCGCCCGTCATCAACTCCCGCAACCTGATCGTCGACTACTACGACCTGATTCCGCAGGCGGTGGCCCGGGTCGGCGCGACCGCGGGTGGGCCGCCGGGGACGCCCGGGTTCGCGCCGGGCTTCGAATTACCTGAGCTGACGGCCGACGTGTGCGAGTACTTCGCCGCCGCGACGGCCGGCTGGCGGACGCTGGGGGAGTACCGCGACCACCCGATCCAGTTCCTCGACCTCACCGGCAACCCGGGGACCCGTACCACCAAGACCTTCGCCTCACTGCTGATCGTGGCCCGGGCCGTCGAGCACATCCGGCGTACGGGGGAATCGGTCTGCATTTTCACGCCGACCTCGGCCAACAAGGGTGTCGCCCTGCGCGACGCGGTCGGGCGGGCGCTGGCAGCGGGCCTGGTCGAGCCGCATCAGCTGTCGGTGGTCGTGCTGGCCCCGGCGTCGACCGCGCACAAATTCCGGGTCGACCCCCTTTCCGAGTACGCCGATCTGAACCCGTTGCTGCGGTTCTCAGCCGGGCCGGCCGAGGGCGTCAAGGCGCTCGGACGCGCCTTCGTCGACGAGTACGCGGCCGAGGCGCACGCCAAGTACGGCCTGACCCTCTGGTACTCCCTAGACCTCAAGAACTACCTGGTGGCCGACGCCGCGCGGGCCGCGTTCGAGGCGGACGCCTCACCCACTTCGGCCGCCGGGCCGCGGTGGCACGCGCATGCCGTGTCCAGCGCATTCGGGCTGCTTGGCTACAACCTCGGCCGCGACCTGCTGGAGGCGAGCGGACGGGCCGAGGCGGCCGACCGGCCGGGATTCCTGCTGATCCAGCACCTCGGCACCCCGGACATGGTGCTCAACCTGCGCAACGGCAGCTTCGACCGGGCCAACCTGCCCACCTACCGGCCCGACCCGGACGGTGGCTGGGCGCAGCGCGACGACCCGCACTTCCCGCAGGTCACCGACGACCCGGACGAGGTCCTCGACCCGACCTTCTACACCCATCAGCCGGTCACCTCGCCCGCGATGAACGAGCTGATTCGCACGCATGGCGGGGACGGCATCGTGGTGTCCCGGCGGGAGTGCGTGCGGCGCTACCCCGAGCTGCGGGAATGGTTCGCGGGCAGCTCGCGGCCGCTGCCGGCCGACCCGGCCGAGCTGCGGGAGTGGTCGATCGTGATGGCGTCGACGGGGGTGCTCGAGGCGATCGACCGGGGACTGGTGCCGCCGGGCGTCGAGATCGTGCTGCACGGTTCGGGCGGCTACACCGGCGACGACTACGTCACCGCTGACGCGTACACCGAGGTGTCCACGGTGGAAGAGATCGCCGCGACCGTCCTGGGCAGCCGCTGATGGACGGCGACACCATTCCCGAGGCGTTCGCCGCGCAGGTGCGGCGCACGCCCGACCACCCGGCGGTGATCGCCGACGACCACCAACTGACCTACCGCGAGCTGGCGGCCGCCGCCGGCACCGCGGCCGCCAACATCCCAGGTGAGAGCGGTCAGGTCGCGCTGCTGTGCCGGCACGGCGCGAGCACGGTCGTCGCCCTGCTGGCCGTGCTCACCGCGGGCCGTGCGTACGTGCCTCTCGACCCGACCTTCCCGGTGCGGCGGCTGGCCGCCATCCTGGCCGACAGCGACGCGGACGTTCTGCTGACCGACGCCGAGAACGCCGGACTGGCGGCCGAGCTGGCGCGACCGGGCATGAGCATCGTCGAGGTGACGACAACCGGCGGCAACGCCGAGCTCGCCACCACGGCCCGGCCGGACGACCCCGCCTATCTGCTCTACACCTCGGGGTCGACCGGCACCCCCAAGGGCGTGGTGCAGAGCCACCGCAACGTGCTGACCAGCGTCGGCCTCCACATTCGCAACTTCGCCCTCACCCCGGCCGACCGCACCAGCGTGCTCACCTCGTTCGGCTACGACATGGCGGTCACCGACCTGTTCTCCGCCCTGCTCTCGGGCGCCGCCGCCGTCCCGGTCGACATCCGCCGCACCGGGCTGAGCCACCTGGCCCGGACGCTGGCCGACCGCGGCGTCACCGTCTATCACTCGACGCCAACCGTCTACCGCTATCTGTGCGCCGGCCTCGGCCCGGACGGCCGGCTGCCGAGCATCCGAGCCGTGCTGCTCGGCGGCGAAGAGGTGATCCGCCACGACGTCGAGCTGGCGCGGCGGCACTTCGGCCCGGCGGCGCTGTTCGTCAACGGCTACGGCACCACCGAGATCAGCTTCGCCACCCAGTACCACCTGCCGGCCGACGCGCCCGAGACCCCGGCCGTGGTCCCGGTCGGGCATCCGCTGGACGGTGTCGAGATCCTGCTGACCGACGAACCGGTCGGCGAGGTGGTGGTGCGCGCTAACCATGTTGCGCTCGGCTACTGGCGCCGGCCCGAACTCACTGCCGAACGCTTCGGTGTGCACGACGGAGTGCGTACGTACCGGACCGGAGATCTGGCGAAGCGCCTGCCGGACGGGCGACTGGTCTTCCTGGGCCGGGCCGACCGGCTGGTCAAGATCCGCGGTCACCGGGTCGAGCTGGGCGAGGTCGAGGCGGTGCTGGCCGCGTCGCCGGGCGTCGGGCAGGCCGCCGTCGTCCCTCACCGTCGAACATCCGGCGCTGTCGTCGGAGACCTGGAAATTATTGGGTACGTCGTACCGGCATCCGGCACCGCCTGTGATCCCACCGTCCTGCGGGCCGGACTGGCCCTCGAGCTCCCGGAGTTCATGGTGCCCCGGGCCGTGGTGATCACCGACGCGTTGCCGATGGGCGCCACCGGCAAGCTCGACGCCGCCGCGCTCAGGCCGCCGGCCGTCGACGACGCCGAGCCCGACCCGCTCGAGGCGGTGATCGCGGCCGGCTGGTGCGAGGTGCTCGGCCTGCCCCGGGTCGGCCGCGAGACCACCTTCGCCGAGCTGGGCGGCCACTCCCTGCTGATGGCGCTGGTACAGCAGAGCCTGGAGACCCGGCTGAAGCGGCGCATCCCGCTGGTCTGGATGTTCGAGTTCCCCACCGTCGCCGGCCTGGCCAGCTGTCTGCGGGCCGGTGAGCCGTCCGAACCAGACGGTGCTCTGGTCCGCGCGGCCGGTCGCATGCATCGGCGGAACCGGGCTCGCTCGGGGAGGGCGGAGTGATGGACGACGACCGGATAGCCATCGTCGGGCTGGCCTGCCGGGTGCCCGGCGCCGACGGTCCCACCGAGTTCTGGGCCAACCTGATCGGCGGCGTCGACGCGATCCAGCGGTCCGAGCAGACCGACGAGTCCTTCGTGCCCGCGTTCGGGCGGCTGGACGACCTGGCCGGCTTCGACGCGCCCCTGTTCGGCTACACCCCCGACGTCGCCGCGCTGCTCGATCCGCAGCACCGGCTCTTCCTCGAGGTGGCGTGGTCGGCGCTGGAGGACGGCGGGTACGGGCGGACCGATCCGGAGGTGCAGGTCGGTGTGTTCGCGGGCTGCGGGGCCAACCGCTATCTGCGGCATCACCTGCTTGGCAACCCCGCGTTGCGTCCGTCCGGCGGGTTGATGGAGGACTGGGACGACCTGCTGGCCGGGAGCACCTGCGACTATCTGCCCACCCGGGCGGCGTACGCGCTGGGCCTGACCGGACCGGCGGTGGCCGTGCAAACCGCCTGCTCGTCGTCGCTGGTGTCGGTCTGCCAGGCGGCGCAGAGCCTGCTCGACTTCCGGTGCGACCTGGCCCTGGCCGGCGGGGCCGCGGTGGTTTCGACCCGGCAGGCCGGCTATCGCTACCGTCCGGGCGGCACCCTGGCCGCCGATGGGGTCTGCCGCCCGTACGACGGCTCGGCCACCGGCCAGGTTTTCGGCAATGGGGCCGGGGCGGTGCTGCTCAAGCGGCTGGCCGATGCGATCGAGGACGACGACCACATCTACGGCGTCCTGGCCGGGTGGGCCGTGAACAACGACGGCGCCGAGCGGGCCGGCTTCACCGCGCCTGGCGTCACCGGTCAGGCGTCGGTGGTCGCCGAGGCACTGGGCGCAGCCGATTGGCCGGCGGGCACCGTCGGCTTCGTCGAGGGCCACGGCAGCGGTACGGCGATCGGCGACGCCCTCGAGATCGAGGCGCTGACCCGGGCCTTCCGCATGTCGACCGACGAGACCGGGCAGTGCGTCCTGGGCTCGGTGAAGTCCGGGATCGGCAACCTCGACGCCGCGGCCGGGGTGGTCGGCCTGATCAAGACGGTGCTCGCGGTGCGGCACGGGGTGATTCCGGGGACGCTGCACTTCGAGCAACCGCACCCGGACGTCGACCTGGCGGCGACCCCGTTCGTGGTGACCGCCACCGAACAGAAGTGGTCCGGGCCGCGGCGGGCCGGGGTCAGCTCGTTCGGCCAGGGCGGGACGAACGCGCACGTGCTGGTGGAAGAGCCGCCACCTCGCGCGGCCGGGGACGGCGACGAGCCATGGGTGTTGCTGCCGTTGAGCGCGGGCTCGCCGGTCGCGTTGCGGCGGCTGGCCGCACGGCTGGCCGACCACCTCGACACCACCGACTGCTCGCCGGTCGACGCGGCCTACACCCTGGCGGCCGGTCGGCGGCGATTGTCCTACCGGGCCGCGGTGGTGGCTCGCGACCGATACGAGGCGATAGCCGCCTTGCGGTCGGAGCGATTCCAGAGTCCGGAACAGGCGCCGGAAGCGGTGAAAGACGCCGCTGCCGCATGGATGCGCGGCGGCGAGGTGACGCCGGCCGCCGGACGGCGGGTGCCGTTGCCGGCCTATCCGTTCGAGCGCGTACGGCACTGGATCGAGCCGGCATGAGCGGCGCCTCGTGGTTCCTCGACCTGCGCGCCCCGTCCGGTGCGGCGCCGCTGCTGATCTGCCTGCCCCCGGCCGGTGCCGGCCCGAGCAGCTTCCGCGGCTGGCCCCCGGCCCTGCCGCCCGCTCTGGGCGTGACCGTGTTGGCTCTGCCCGGTCGCGAAGCCCGGATCACCGAGCCGCCCCAGTTCACTTCGGACGACGTGGTCGAGGCCATCCGTGCGAAGGTCGACGGGCCCTTCGCGCTGTACGGGCACAGCATGGGCGGCCTGCTGGCGTTTGAGGTGACGCGGGCGCTGCGCTCAAGAAACGACCCGCTGCCGGAGAAGGTCTATCTGGGCGGGACCCGGCCGCCGCTGGCGCCCAAGGGCGTGGCCGCGATCGCCGGTCTGCCCGACGACGCGTTCCTGGCCCGGCTGGCTGCCCTGGGTGGGCTGCCGCAAGGCGTGCTCGACGTGCCTGAGCTGCTGGAACTGGTGCTCCCGGCGTTGCGGTCGGACTTCGACTGGCTGAACGCCCACGTCCACGAGCAGGGGGAGCCGCTACCGGTCCCGCTGGTCTGCCTGGCCGGCGACAGCGACCGGGAGGCCGGGGCAGAGATCATGGGCGGCTGGGCCGAGCACACCACCGCCGGCTGCACCGTCCACACCATCCACGGCGGCCACCTGTTCCTCACCGACGCCGCTGAAGAGGCCGCCTCGGTGGTTGGCGCCGACCTGCTCGGGCCCGCCGACAGCCTCTCGCACGCCAAAGAGAAGCCGGCAAAGGGTCTTCCGCACGCCAAAGAAGAGCCGGCCAAAGAAGTCCCGGCTGAAGAAAAGCCGGCTGAAGAGAAGCCGGCGAAGGGCCCGCACGCCGCAAGGGAGTCGGCGATAGGCCCTCCTCTGGGGGACAGCGGGTGGCGGGTGTGGCCGGAGGCGGTGCTCCGCGCGGCCGGCTTCCCGGCCGACGGGGTGCTGCGGCTGACCGCGCCCGCCCTGGCCGCCGCGGCCGACGCGCACCTCGACGGCGACCTCACCGAGGCCGAGCTGCTGCCGATCCTGACCGCCGCGGTCGCCGAGACCAGCAAGGTGGTCTACGACCTGGCCGGCGATCCGGCCTTCCGCGAGGCGGTCACCTGGCAGAACCTCAACGCCCTGACCGCCCTGGACGCGGTGCGCCGCGGCGGACCGGACGAGCGCAGCCACGACAAGCGCCGCGCCCGCGAGCACACCATCGGCCGCTACTGGCAGCGCTACACGGCCAAGAACGACACCATCGGCTTCTTCGGCCCGATCTGCTGGGCCACGCTGACTGATCAGAACCCGACCACGCTCGTGCCCGGGCCGGCCCTGACGCGACGCCGGATGGTCAGCTTCGAGTGGCGGGCGCTGGCCGCGTTCGGCGACCGGCTCGCCGCGGATCCGGAGATCCGTCGCCTGCTTCCGGCCGGGCTGCATGCCTCGTACACCCTGACCCCTGACCGCCGGGTGATCCGCCCGGCCACGGCTCCGGTCACGCTCGGTGCGGCCGAGGCCGCGGTCGTGTCCCGGCTCGACGGTCGTACCCCGGTCGCCGAGATCGCCGAGAAGCTGGTCGCGCAGGAGCCGGCGTTCCGCACGGTCGATTCCGTCTATCTGCTGCTCGACCGGCTGGTCGAGCGCGGCCTGATCTGGTGGGGCGTCGACCTGCCGATGTCCTCGGCCGCCGAGGACCACCTGCGGAAGGTGATCAACGGAATCGAAGCCGCCGAAGCGGACCTGGGCCGGCTCACCGCGGGCCGGGACGAGGTCGCGGCGGCGGCCGGTGACCCCGATCGGCTGTACGAGTCGTTGCGGGCGCTGCATGCGACTTTCACCGAGCTGACCGGCGCGCCGGCCGTGCACCGGGGCGGCGAGACCTATGCCGGCCGTGCGGTTTGTTACGAGGACACCGTACGAGACCTCGACGTGGCCCTCGGGCCGGCCGTGCTGGATGCGGTGGCCGCTCCGCTCGCTGTGCTGCTGCAGGCGGCTCGCTGGCTGACCGTGGCCATCGCCGACGCGTACGGGGAAGCCTTCGGCCGCCTGTACGAGGAGCTGGCGGCCGACGGACCGGTGAGCTTCACCGACTTCTGGTATCTGGCCCAGGGCCCGTTGTTCGGCTCGGGCGAGAAGCCGATCGACGCGGTGTCGGCCGACTTCGCCGCCCGGTTCGCCGAGCTGACCGGGCTGGGAAGCACTTCACCCGGCACCAAGCTGATCGAACTTTCCGCCGCCGAGCTGGCCACGCGGGTCGAGAAGCTGTTCCCGGCCACGCGACCCGGCTGGTCGGCCGGCCGCATCCACAGCCCCGACCTGCAGATCTGCGCGGGCAGCGCCGACGAGATCGATCGCGGCGAGGCCCTGACGGTGCTGGGCGAGATGCACACGGCGTGGTCCACACTCGACAACTCGGTGTTCGCGTCGGGCCACGACGACCCGGGCCGGCTGGCCGAGCAGCTCGCGGCCGACCTCGGCCCCGGGCGGATCCGGTTGCTGTTCCCGCCGACCATGCCCCGGCACACCGCCCGGGTGACGTTCGCGCTCCAGCACCGTACGGACGTCCAGCTCGCCTTCACGGCCGCCCCCGGCACCACCCCTTCGTGCGTACCGGTCACCGCCCTGCGCATCCGCCCGGACGGTCCGGGCCTGGTGGTGGAGGGCGACGGCCTCGGTCCCTGGCCGGTTCTGGAGGTGTTCAGCGAGTTGTTGTCGATGCACGCGGCCGACGCGTTCAAGCTGGCCAGCACCCGGCCGCACACGCCTCGCACGGTCATCGACCGGCTGGTGGCGGTGCGCGAGACGTGGCGGACGACCGTCGACGAGTCCGGCTTGGCCGCGGCGACCGGCAACCTCGGCCGCTACCTCGCCGTACGGCGTTGGCGGGCCGCTCTCGGCCTGCCGGAGCAGGTCTACGTCAAGGTTTCCACCGAGACCAAGCCGTTCTACGCCGATCTGTCGAGCCCGCTGTTCGCCTCGTCGCTGTGCGCGATGGCCCGGTCGGCCCGGCAGCAGGCCGGCGAAGGCGCGTATCTGGTGGTCAGCGAGGCCCTGCCCGGTCCCGAGCAGGCCTGGGTGCCCGACCGGCAGGGCCGCCGCTACCAGTCCGAACTGCGCATCCAGGTGGTCGATCCGGCCCGCCCGTACGGAGGTCCGAAATGATGCCGTACGCCGAGGGCCCGCACCGCGACGTGCCGGAGCTGACTCTGGCCGAGCTGATCCTGCAAACCGCTGCCCGCCGGGGTTCCGAGGTCGCCGTCCGGCAGTGGGACGAGGTGCTGACATACGCCGACCTGGCCGGCCGGGCCGCGACGCTGGCCGGCACGTTGCGTGAGCTCGGCGCCGGGCCGGAGGTCCGGGTCGGCATCTGCACCGAGCGTCGGCCGGAGATGCTGGTCGCGGTGCTCGGCGTGCTGCTGGCCGGCGGTTGCTACGTGCCGCTGGACAAGGCCCACCCGCCGCACCGGATCCGCGAGGTGGCCCGGGACGCCGGCCTCGTTGCCGTGGTCACCGACCAGCCCCTCGATCTCGACCTCCCGCTGATCGACGTTCCGGTCGCCGTCAGCGCGATCGTGCCCGGATGCCCGGCGCGGCCCGACAACGCCGCGTACGTGCTCTACACCTCGGGCTCGACCGGACGGCCGAAGGGCGTCGTAGTCACCCACCGCAGCGTCGTCGCCCACGTGACCGCGTTCGGTGAGTACACCGGGGCCGGCGAGACCGACCGGGCGTTCGCGTTCGCCCCGCTCGGCTTCGACGCGTCGGTCCAAGACCTGTTCATCCCGCTGGCCGTCGGCGGCGAGATCGACCTCGTGCCCGACGACGACCGGATCGACCCGGCCCGGCTGCAACGCTTCGCCGAGGCGCACCGGGTGACGTGGGGTTGCGTGCCGGCCGCGCTGCTGTCGCTGCTGGACCCGGACCGGCTGCCGCACTGGCGCACGGTCTTCACCGGCATCGAGGCGCCCGACCCGGCGCAGATCCGCCGCTGGGCCGGGCCGCACCGCCGGCTCTCCAACGGGTACGGCCCGACCGAGGCCACGGTGTGCGTCACCAGCTACCGGGTGGACGGCACGGAGGACGGGCCGATGCCGATGGGCCGCCCGTTGCCGAACCACCGGATCCACCTGGTCGGCCCCGACAACGAGCTTGTTCCGCCCGGCACCCCGGGCGAGGTGCTGATCGGCGGCGTCGGCCTGGCCCGCGGCTACCTGGGCCGGCCCGACCTGACCGCCGAGAAGTTCGTGCCCGACCCGTTCTCGGGAAAGCCCGGGGCACGGCTGTATCGCACGGGCGACCGGGCTGTCTGGCTGCCCGAGGGACAGCTGCTGTTCCTCGGCCGCATCGACCGGCAGGTCAAGATTCGCGGCCAGCGCGTGGAGCCCGGCGAGGTGGAAGCGGTGCTGTCCACCCACCCGGCGGTGCGGCAGGCCGCGGTGGTGCCGGTCGCCGGCGAGCTGGCCGCAATCGTGGCGCCCGAGCTTCCGGCCGACCTGGACGACTTCCTGCGCGAACGCCTGCCGGACGCGATGGTGCCCCGGCGTCTGGTCGGCGTCGGCGAGATCCCGCTGACCGCGAACGGCAAACGCGACCTGGTCGGTCTGACTGACCGGATCGAGCCGACCGAGGGTGGAGTCGCCGGCATCTGGCAACGGGTTCTGGGCCGCGCGAGCACCGGCGACTTTTTCGCCGCGGGCGGGACCTCGCTGTCGGCGATGCGGCTCGTCGCCGCGGTGCGCGACGAGGTGGGCAAGGACATTTCCGTACGGGATGTCTTCGAGGCCCGTACGCTCGGCGCCCTCACCGAGCGGGTGGCCGAGGCGGCGCCGCTGGGCGAACCCGAGCTGGTCACCGGCCAGCCGCCGACACTGTCGCCCTCGATGCGCCGATTGTGGTTCCTCGACCAGCTCGCGCCGGACTCGGCCGCCTACAACACCGCCATGGCCGAACGGCTGCACGGCCCCCTCGACCTGGCACGGTTGCGCGCCGCCCTGCAGACCGTCGCCGACCGGCAAGAGGTGCTGCGCTGGCGGATCACCAAGGTGGCCGGCGCTCCGCACGTGGTCTGCGACCCGGTCGGTGATGTGCCGCTGGAGGTCGTCGACCTGTCCGGGTTGCCGACCGGCGACCGCGAGGGGGCGTTGCGGGCCGCATTGCAGCGCACCGCCGCGACCAGGTTCGACATGGCCACCGGCCCGACCTGGCGGGCCGAGGTGTACCGCCTGGCCGACGACGAGCACGTGCTGGCGATGACGTTCCACCACGCGGTCTTCGACGGGTGGTCACAGGCGGTGCTGTACGACCAACTCGCGCAGGCGTACCGGGACGGCGGCACGCCTTCACTCCCCGCCACGTACGCCGACTACGCCGTGTGGCGGGCGACTCGGGACAGGCTGCGCGGCCCGGACGACCTGGCCTGGTGGGCGAAACACCTCACCGGGGCGCCGACGGTGCTGGATCTGCCCGCCGATCGGCCCCGCCCGGTCGTGCAGACGTACCGCGGCGAGATCACCGGGGTGCCGTTCCCGCCGCACCTGGACGCCCGGGTGCGACAACTGGCGGCGGAGCTCGGCGCGACCCCGTCGACCGTGCTGCTGGCCGCCTTCGGCGAGGTGCTGCGCCGCCTTACCGGCCGGGCGGACCACGTGGTCGGCGCGGTGGTGGCCGACCGGCGGCTGGCCTCGGTGGCCGATCTCGTCGGGTTCTTTGTGGACATCGTGCCGGTCCGCCTCACCCCGGACACCGGCCGCAGCTTCGCCGAGCAGGTGACGGAGTGCCGGCGCGAGCTGCTGGACGCGCTGGCCCACCCGAACGCGCCGCTGGAAGAGATCGTGCGGGAGCTGTCGGTGCCGCGCGACCCGGCTCGCTCGCCGCTGGTCCAGGTGCTGTTCAACGTCTTCAACTTCGCCGAGCCGGCGCTGGACCTGCCCGGGCTGACCGCGGAACGGGTGGCGGCCGGGCTGCCCGGCTCGCCGTTCGACCTCACCCTGTACGTGGTCGAGCGGGCCGGCCTGCTGGCGCTGGACGCGGTCTACAACCCCGACCTGTTCGCAAGCGAACGGATCGACCACCTGCTGGCCGGCTACCTGGCCGTGCTGGACTCGCTCACCTCCGCGCCCGAGCGGCCACCGAGCGACGACGAGCCCGCCGCCCTCGCCCGGGTCCGCGCCGGTGCGGTTCGACCCGCGGCCGCCGCGGAGAGAACGGCCGAAGCGAAGGCGCAGACGACCGGGGCGACCGAAGAACTCGTGGCCCGGGTGTGGCGCGAGATCCTGCGCGTCGACCAGGTCGGCGCCACCGACAACTTCTTCGACCTCGGCGGCCACTCGCTCGCCCTGGCCGAGGTGCAGCACCGCCTGGCCGAGGCCACCGGACGCGAGATCCCCCTGGTCGACCTGTTCCGCTACCCCAACGTCCGGGCCCTGGCGGCGTACCTCGACGGCGGCGACACCGGCAACGGCATCAACCAGGCCCTGCGACGGGCGGCCGACCGGCGGGCCCGCGCCCGGGGCCGGCAGCAACGCCGGACGGCCGGCGGCACCGACGACCAATGACCGAAGCGCGAACCGAAGGAGTCACCATGGACCTTCCCGAGGACGGGGTCGAGCCGCTGGCCATTGTCGGGCTGGCCGCCCGGGTCCCCGGTGCGGACGACGCCCGGCAGTTCTGGCGCAACCTGGTCGACGGGGTCGAATCGATCACCTCGTTCACCCGGGCCGAGCAACTAGCCCGGGGGGCCAAGCTCAGCGAGGTGGACGACCCCAGCTGGGTCAACCAGGCCCCGGTGGTCGACGGCTTCGACACGTTCGACGCCGGCCTGTTCGGGCTGACCGCCCGCGAGGCCGAGGTGATGGACCCGCAGCACCGGATGTTCCTGGAGGCCAGTCACGCCGCGCTGCTGGACGCCGGTTACGACCCGGCCCGCTACCCCGGTGCGGTCGGCGTCTACACCGGCACCGGCAGCCAGACGTATCTGCGGGACAACATCCTGCGGAACGCCAAGATCAGTGGGTCGCCGCACAGCGCGGTCTCGATCTCGACCGGCAACTCGCCGAACTACGTGGCGACCACCGTGTCGTACCGGCTGAACCTCACCGGCCCCAGTTTGACCGTCCACACCGCCTGTTCGACCTCGCTGGTCGCCCTGCACCTGGCCTGCGAGGCGCTGCGCAACGCCGAGTGCGACATGGCGCTGGCCGGCGGCGTGAACCTCGAGATGCCGCACAACATCGGCTACATGGGCATGGACGGCTTCACCTCACCCGACGGGCACTGCCGCCCGTTCGACGCGGCCGCCAACGGAACGGTGTGGGGCAGCGGGGCCGGCGTTGTCGTGGTCAAGCGGCTGGCCGACGCGATCGCCGACGGGGACACCGTACGGGCGCTGATTCTGGGCAATGCGATCAACAACGACGGCGCGCAGAAGGCCGGGTTCACCGCGCCCAGCGTCGAGGGCCAGATGGCGGCGGTGGCCCAGGCGGTCGGCTCGGCCGCGGTCGACCCCCGGACCATCACCTACGTCGAGGCGCACGGCACCGGCACCGCCCTGGGCGACCCGATCGAGGTGGCCGCCCTGTCCGCGGTCTACGGCCAGGACACGGCCGATCGGGGCTGGTGCGCGCTCGGCTCGGTCAAGTCGAACATCGGCCACCTCAGCCAGCCGGCCGGCGTCGTCGGGGTGATCAAGACGGTGCTGGCGATGGAACACCGGCTGATCCCACCGACGGTCAACTACGAGCGGGCCAACCCGGCGATCGACTTCGCCACCACCCCCTTTCACGTGGCCTCGACGCTGGCCAAGTGGGAGACCGACGGGGTGCCGCGCCGGGCCGGGGTCAGCTCGTTCGGCATCGGCGGCACGAACGCGCACGTGATTCTGCAAGAGGCCCCCGAACCGACACTGCGCACACCGCGGCCGAGGCGCAGCCGGGTGCTCCGGGTTTCCGCCCGTACGGCGTCCGCCCTAGACAATGCGGTCGAGCAACTGGCCGAGCACCTGACCACCGCCACCGACGACCTCGCCGACGTCGCCTACACCCTGGAGGCCGGACGCCCGGAGTACCCGCACCGGACGGCCGTGGTCGCGACCGACCTGGCCGAGGCGGTCACCGCCCTGCGGGCCAAGCGCCGCCCGACCGGGTTGGCCGGGGAAGCCGTACCCCCGGTGGCGTTCCTGTTCTCGGGCCAGGGCGCCCAGTACGCCGGCATGGGCGCCCGCCTCTACGCCGAGGAACCGGAGTACGCCCGGGTCGTGGACGAGTGCGCGTCCGTGCTTGAACCGCTGCTCGGCCTGGACCTGCGCGACCTGATCCTGGGCCGCGACCCGGAAGCCGAGGCGAAGCTGGCCGAGACCCGCTTCACCCAGCCCGCCCTGTTCGTCGTCGAGTACGCGCTGGCCGCCCTCTGGCAGTCCCACGGGGTCCGCCCGGCGGCGATGATCGGGCACTCGATCGGCGAGTACGTGGCGGCCACGCTGGCCGGCGTCTTCACCCTGAGCGACGCGCTGCGGGTGGTGGCGGCGCGCGGCCGGCTCATGCAGTCGATGCCGGCCGGATCGATGCTCGCGGTCACCTCCGACGAGTCCGAAGTGGCCGGTCACCTGCCGGACGGGGTGACCGTCGCCGTGGTGAACGGTCCCGGCACGTGCGTGGTGGCCGGCCCGCCCGACGCGGTCGCCGCGTTCGCCGAGCAGTGGCCGGAAAAGACCAAATTGCTGCGTACGTCGCACGCGTTCCACTCGCCGATGATGGACCCGATCCTGGACGAGTTCGCCCGGGTGGTGGCGGCCGTGCCGCTCGGCCGGCCCCGCATGAGGTTCCTGTCCGACGTCACCGGCACCTGGATCACCGACGAGCAGGCCACCGACCCGGTCTACTGGGCCGCCCACCTGCGCCGGCCGGTCCGCTTCGGCGACTGCGTGGCGACGCTGCTGGCCGAGGGGCCGTGGTCGCTGGTCGAGTGCGGTCCCGGCCGGCAACTCACCGGGCTGGCCCGGATGCAGGTCGGCCGGGCCGCTCCCGAGCAGCGGGCGCTGATGCCGCTGGCCAGCCTGCCCGGCCCCGGCGAACCGAGCGGCGACTCGGCCGTGCTGCCCGGCTCGCTGGCCACACTGTGGACGCGGGGGACCGCTGTGCGGACGCCGGCTCTCGAAGCGCCGATGCGGGTTCCGCTGCCGGTCTATCCGTTCGAGCGCAAGCGTTACTGGGTCGACCCGGACCCGGAGCAGCCGGCCGCCTTCAATGCGGCGGTCGCGGCGCCCACCGGTCCGCGCGAGCCGGCCGACTGGTTCTCCGTGCCCACCTGGCGCCAGGCCGCGCCGGTTCCCTCGTTGCCGCCGACCGGTAGATATGTGGCTTTTGTCGACGGTCCTCGGGGGGACGCGCTGGCCGCTGAGCTGCGGGCGGTTGGGGCTGAGGTGGTGGAGGTGCGGCCGGGCCCGGACTTCGGCCCAGCGCCATGGGGTTTCCAGCTGCGTCCGGGTGAGGCCGACGACTACACCGCGCTGGTGGAGGCGTTGCCCGAGCCCGGCCGGATCGTGCACGCGTGGGCGCTGGACGGCGATCCCGCCGGCACCGACGTCCATGACGCTTGGGTCGCCCAGGATCGAGGCTTCTTCAGCGTGCTGCACCTGGCTCAGGCGCTGGCCGCGGCCGGGTTGGGGGCCGGCGACGAGGGCGCCGGACCGCTCCGGCTCGACTTGGTTGCGTCAGGCATCGGGGACGTCGCGGGCGGCGACCTTGTCCGTCCGGAACACGCCACCCTGGCCGGCCTGGCCCGGGTGCTCCCGGCCGAACTGCCCGGCCTGGCCGTGCGCCTGATCGACGTCGACCCAGCCGCCGTCCGCGCCGCCGCGCCGGGTGCGGCGGCGCTTATCGCCGAGTTGGGCCGGCCCGGCCCCGACGAAGTCACCCTGCGGGGGCGGCGCCGGTGGACCACCGAATATGAGCCGGTCCGGATCGAGGACGCGGGTGAACGCGTGCTGCGAACGAACGGGCGATACCTGATCACCGGCGGGCTGGGTGGCATCGGCATCACGTTGGCCGAGGAGTTCGCCAGCCGCGTCCGGGCCCGGCTGGTTCTGCTCACCCGCTCCGGCCTGCCCGAGCGCGCGACCTGGGAAAACCACCTGGCAACCCACGGCAGCGACCCGGCCGACCGGGTGGGCCGGGCGATAGCCGCGATCCGCCGGATGGAGGCAGCCGGCGCCGAAGTGCTGGTGGTGGCGGCCGACGTGACCGACCCGGCCGCTCTGCAGGAAGTGAGCGCCCGCATCGAGGCGGAGTTCGGTGGCCTGGACGGCATCGTGCACGCGGCCGGCCTGCCGGGCGGCGGGATGGCCGAGGTCAAAGAGAAGGCCGAGGCCGTGCGGGTGATGGACCCGAAACTAGCCGGCACCCTTGCCCTGGCCCAGGTGTTCGGTGCGCAGCCGATGGACTTCGTTGTGCTCTGCTCGTCGATCACGGCGGTGGCCGGTGGTGTCGGGCAGGTGGACTACTGCGCCGCCAACGCCTTCCTCGACGCGTACGCCCGGGCCGGAACCTGGCGAGCCCCGGTGACCTCGCAGAACTGGGGTGGCTGGGCCGAGGTCGGCATGGCCGCCGAGACCGGGCCGCCCTCGAAGCCCGTGGCGCACCCGGTTCTGACCACTGTGGCCGCCGGTCCGCAGCAGACGGTCGTGCAAGGGTTGGTCGGCGCGGCCACGCACTGGGTGCTCGACGAGCACCGGATCGACGGCGTGCCGGTGATGCCGGGCACCGGCCACCTCGAGTGCGCCCGTGCCGCCGTGGTGGCCGCCGGGCCGCCACCCGGCCCCGGTCAGGCCGTCGAGCTCACCGATGTGGTGTTCCTGGAACCGTTCGCCGTGCCGGCCGGAACCGTGGACCAGTACCGGGTCGAGCTGGCCCTCGGCGACGGAACCTTCGAGATCGCCAGCCGGTCCCGCGACCATGTGCGCGGCTCGGCCGGGTGGACCGCCGTCGGCAGCGCGCCCGTGCTGGACGTGGCCGCGGTGATCGCCCGGTGCCGGCGGGTCGACGACGGCCCGGTCTTCGGCAAGACGGCGAACCGGATGGTCACCTTCGGGCCGCGCTGGGACGTGCTGCGCGAGCACCACGTCGGCGACGGCGAGGAGCTGGCCCGGATCGAGGCGCCCGCCGGCGACGTGGGCGAATGGGGGCTGCACCCGGCGATGCTCGACGTAGCCACCTCGTTCGGCCAGGGCCGGGGCGAGGGCAGCTACCTGCCGCTGTCGTACGGCCGGGTGGTGATCCGGGGTGACCTGCCCGCCACCTTCTACAGCCACCTGCGGCACCGGGACACCACCACCGGTGACCTCGTGGTGGCCGACCTGTCGCTGGTCGACGCGGACGGCCGCGAGATCGTCGCGATCACCGACTTCGTCCTGCGCCGGGTGGACCGTACGGCGGTGACCGGTGGTTTGGACGCACCGCAACCGGCCGCCGAGCGGAAGCGAACCGACCAGATCAGCCCGGCCGACGGCGCCGACGCGTTCCTGCGCAGCCTGGGCGCGGACCTCGGCCCCCAGGTCGCGATCACCACCTACCCGGTCGACGAGATCCGCGAGCGCACCCGGCGGCCGGTCGACACGGCGGACACGGCAGCCGGCCCGGCCGAGCCGGACACCGCCGAGGACGGATTGGAGGCGGTCATCGCCCGGGTGTGGCGGGACAACCTCGGGGTGGACGACGTCGGGCGGGACGACGACTTCTTCGAGCTGGGCGGCAACTCGCTGGTGGCCGTGCAGATCATCGCCTCGATGCGCACCGCGGTCGGCGTCCGGCTGCCGATGCGCAGCCTCTTCGAACGACCCACCGTCGCCGCGCTGGCCACCCTGGTCGAGCAGCTGCGGGCCGAGGCCGAGACCGCGACCGCCGCCGAACCGGCGGCCCCGACCATCCCCCGGCTACCCCGCGGGTGAGAAGGAGGACCGATGAGCGAGCTGCCGTGGACGATCGAGAGTGACGGCACACCCCTGAGCGACGTGATCACGGCCCGGCGTGCGGAGATCCGCGAACGGCTGGTCGAGCACGGCGCGGTGCTGCTGCGTGGCTTCGAGGTCGGCGACGTGGACGGGTTCGACGGAGTCGTGCGGGCGCTGGCGGGCGACCCGCTCACGTACACCGAGCGGTCGTCACCCCGGAGCACCATCAAGGGGCAGGTCTACACCTCGACCGACTACCCGCCGGACGAAGAGATCTTTCTGCACAACGAGAACTCGTACCAGGCGAACTGGCCTTTGACCCTGTTCTTCTACTGCCGGCAGCCGCCGGAGACGCAGGGAGCCACGCCGCTGGCCGACGTCCGCCGGGTCTACCGCGAGATCGACCCGGAGGTGCGGGCCGAGTTCGAGCGGCGGCGCTGGATGCTGGTCCGCAACTTTCACGGCGACTTCGGCACGCCCTGGTCCGAGGTCTTCGGCACCGATGATCGCGACGCGGTGGCCCGTTACTGCGCGGCCAACGGCATCGACGTCGAATGGCGTGGGCGGGACGGGCTGCGTACGCGGGCCATTCGCAACGCCGTCCACTTCCGGCCGGGCCGCGACGAGCCGAGGTGGTTCAACCATGCGACCTTCTTCCACGTGTCGACGCTGCCCAAAGACCTGCAGGAGGGGCTGCTGGCGATGTTCGGCCAGGACGACCTGCCGACCAACACGTATTACGGCGACGGCGAGCCCATCCCGGGCGACGTGCTCGACCACCTGCGCGCCGCGTACCGGGCGGCCACGGTGCGTTTCGACTACCGGCTCGACGACGTCCTGGTGGTGGACAACATGACCGCCGCCCACGGCCGGGAGCCGTTCACCGGGCCGCGCCGGATCGCCGTCGCGATGGCCGAGCCGCACACCGATCTCTAGGAGGCGTCATGGAACCGGATCGTTTCGTGGTGGTCTGCAACGACGAGGAGCAGTACTCGATCTGGCCCGCCGATCGGCCGCTGCCGGCCGGCTGGCAGGACGCCGGGTTCACCGGGGCCAAGGACGAGTGCCTGTCCCACGTCGACCAGGTGTGGACCGACATGCGTCCGAGGTCCCTGCGATGAGCTGGACCTTTCCCGCCTCGTACGCCCAGGAGAGGGTGTGGTCGGCCAACCAGCTCGACGCCGGGTCGCCGGTCTACAACGTCTCCAGCCCGTGGACGTTCCCGCCCGGCCTGTCCGAGGAGCAGGTGGCCGGGATCTTCGCCGAGGTGGTGGCCCGGCACGAGGTGCTGCGCACCCACCTGACCCTCGTCGACGGCGCCCTCATGCAGGTGGTGCATCCGGCCGAGCGACCGGTTCTGCCGGTCGACGACCTGCGCGGGCGGCCCGCGGACGAGCAGGCGGCCCGGGCCGGCGAGCTGGCCCGCACCCCGATCCCGCTGGACCAGCCGCCGCTGTGGCGGGCCCGGCTGCTCCGGCTCGACGACTCGTGGCGGTTGCTGCTGGTGCTGCATCACGCCGTGTTCGACGCGCACTCGGTCGAGGTGTTCCGGGCCGAGATGGGCGAGCTGTCCCGGGCCACGCTGGCCGGCGAGCCGGCCGTGCTGCCCGAGCTGCCCATCCAGTACGCCGACCACGCCGCCTGGCAGCGCGAGCAGCTGGCCGGCCCGGCGCTGGAACAACAGCTCGCCTTCTGGCGCGGCCACCTGGACGGCGCCCCGCCCGTCCTCGACCTGCCGCTCGACCGCCCCCGCCCGCCCGAGCTGGGCTTCGCCGGCGACGAGGTCCACTTCGACCTTCCGTTGCAGGTGCTCGACAACGCCACGGCACTCGGCCGGACCGCCTCGACCACGGTGTTCCCGGTGCTGCTGGCCGCGTTCTCGGCCCTGCTGTCCCGACTGTCCGGCACACCGGACGTCGTCGTCGGCGTCTCCACCGCCGGCCGCGACCTGCCCGAGCTCACGCCGCTGATCGGCATGCTGGTCAACCCGATCGCGGTGCGCTGCGACCTCGGCGGCGACCCGTCCTTCGCCGAGCTGGTGACCAGGGTCAGGGACGCCTCGATGGATGCCATGGACCACGGCGGGACCCCGTTCCAGCTGGTCGTCGAGGCGATCGCGGCGCAGCGGGACCCGGCCGTCCAGCCGATCTTCCAGGCGGCGCTCAACTTCATCCCCGGTACCGGCTTCGACCCCGTGCCGCTCGGCACCACCAAGGATGACCTGGCCTTCGACCTGACCGCCGGCACCAGCCGGGTGCTCTACCGGACGGCGTTGTTCGACCGGTCCACCGCCGAGGCGATCGTCGACCGGTTCGTCCGCCTGCTGTCCGCCGCGGTCGCCGATCCGGAGCTCCGCGTGTCGGAGCTGCCGGTGCTCAGCGAGCCCGAATACGACCGAGTGGTGCGCGAGTGGAACGACACCGCTCACCCTCTTGCCGCACGCACGCTGCCCGAGCTGTTCGAGGAGCAGGTCACGCGGTCTCCCGGGGCGACCGCGCTGACTTTCGCCGGCGGTTCCCTGACGTACGCGGATCTGGACGCCCGCGCCAACCAGCTGGCCCGCTCGCTGATCGCCCGGGGCGCCGCTCCCGAGAAGATCGTGGCGCTGGTCCTGCCACGCTCGCCGGAACTGGTCGTCGCCGTGCTGGCCGTGCTCAAGTCGGGCGCGGCCTACCTGCCGGTCGACCCGGACCATCCGGCCGAGCGGATCGCGTACCTGCTCGCCGACGCGAAACCGATGGTGGTGCTCCGCACGGTGGACGAGGCGGACGGCGATCCTGGTCCGGTCGCCGTGCCGGTGCGGCCCGGAAATCCGGCGTACGTCCTCTACACCTCCGGCTCGACCGGCCGGCCCAAGGGCGTGGTGGTCGAGCACCGCTCGGTCGCCGCCTACCTGGCCTGGGCCCGGCACGCCTACCCCGGCCTGACCGGCACGGCGCTGCTGCACTCGCCGCTCACCTTCGACCTGAGCGTCACCGGGCTGCTGGGCCCGCTGACCGCCGGCGGCACGGTCCACCTGGCCGCGATCGACGAGCCGCCGCCCACCCGCCCCGCGTTCGTCAAGGCCACGCCCAGCCATCTGTCCCTTCTGGATGATCGCGTGTCGCCGACCACCGACCTGGTGCTCGGCGGGGAGGCACTGGCCGCCGAACCTCTGGCCGCCTGGCGAGCCGCACATCCCGAGGCGGCGGTCACCAACGAGTACGGGCCGACCGAAACCACGGTCGGCTGCGTCGCGGCCCGGATCGAGCCCGGTGCGCCGCTGCCGCCCGGCCCGGTGAGCATCGGCCGCCCGATCGGGAACGTCCAGGCGTACGTGCTGGACCAGGCGTTGCGGCCGGTGCCGGTCGGCGTGCCCGGTGAGCTGTACATCGCCGGTGAGCAGGTCGCCCGCGGGTACTTGGGCCGTCCGGCGCTCACCGCCGAACGGTTCGTCCCCTGCCCGTTCGGTGCTCCAGGAACCCGGATGTACGCCACCGGCGACCGGGTGCGATGGCGTACGGACGGAACCTTGGACTATCTCGGCCGCCTCGACGACCAGGTCAAGGTGCGCGGCCACCGGATCGAGCCGGGCGAGATCGAGTCGGCCCTGCTCGCCCTGGACGGCGTCACCCAGGCGGTGGTGATCGTGCGGACCGACGAGCAAGGCGAACCGCAGCTGGTCGCCTACACGGTCGGAGCGGCCGAGCGGAAAGACCTCGAGCGGACCCTCCCGGCGCCGCTCGTGCCCGAGGTCTTCGTCCGGCTCGACGAGTTGCCGCTGACCGCTAACGGCAAGGTCGACCGCGAGCGGCTGCCCGCCCCGGAGGTCACCGAGGCGGCCTACGTCGCCCCGCGGACCGACGCCGAGGCGCTGGTGGCCGAGATCTTCGCCGAGATCCTGCAGGTCGAGAAGGTCGGGGCGGGCGACGACTTCTTCGCCCTGGGCGGCAACTCGTTGCGCGGCATGCGGGCCATGGGCCGGATCCGCTCCGAGCTCGACCTGGACCTGCCGATGCGGTCGCTGTTCAGCTTCCCGGTGGTGGCCGACCTGGCCGCCCGGATCGAGGAGCTGATCACCGCCGAGGTCGACGGGCTGTCCGACGCCGAGGTGGCCGCGTCGCTGAACTCGGAGGAGGGCACCGGAGCATGACCATCCGGACCGATGACCGGGCCGCGTTGATCGCCCAGCGTCTGCGGCGCCGGGCGACCCGGCCGGCCCCGGGCATTCCGCGCCGGCCCGACGGCGCCAGTCCGCCGCTCTCGTACGCGCAGGAGCGGGTCTGGTTCATGGAGCAGATCGCTCCGGGCGAGGCGGCGTACCTCATGGCCGTGCCGCTGCGGGTGCGTGGCCCGCTCGACGCCGACCGGCTGCGCGCGGCGCTGGACGACCTGGTGCGGCGGCACGAGTCGTTGCGGACCCGGTTCCCGGCCGACTCCGACGGGCGTCCGCTGGCGGTGGTGGCCGACGAGGTCGCGGTGCCCTTGCGGATCGTCGAGGCGTCCGACGAGGCGGCCGCCCAAGCCCTGGTCGACGCGGCCGCGGTCGAACCGTTCGACCTGGCCGACGGGCCTTTGCTGCGGGCGCTGCTGATCCGCCTGGCCAGCGACGACCACGTCCTGCTGCTGACCCAGCACCACATCACCTCCGACGGCTGGTCGGTCGACTTGCTGCTGCGCGACCTGATCGCCCTCTATCACGGCCGCGACGGCCTGCCGGACCTGCCGATCCAGTACGGCGACTTCGCGCACTGGGAGTCCGAGGCCCCGGTCGGCCGGCACCTCGATTACTGGACGGGCCGCCTGGCCGGGGTGCCGGTACTGGAGCTGCCGACCGACGGCCCCCGTCCGGCCACCCAGACGTACAACGGTGATTTCGTCGAGTTCCGGATCGGGCGCGAGGTGACCGACGGGCTGTCCGCGCTGGCCCGGCGGTGTGACGGCACGCTGTTCATGGCGCTGCTGGCGGCGTACCAGGTGCTGCTGGCCCGGCACAGCGGCCAGGACGACTTCGCGGTGGGTGTCTCGTCGGCCGGCCGGTCGGCGC
This sequence comes from Paractinoplanes pyxinae, assembly GCF_026626335.1. Classification (GTDB taxonomy): domain Bacteria; phylum Actinomycetota; class Actinomycetes; order Mycobacteriales; family Micromonosporaceae; genus Actinoplanes; species Actinoplanes pyxinae. Next base: position 422,239 of record NZ_JAPNTZ010000002.1, read on the forward strand.
CCGAGCTCGAGAACGTCGTCGGCATGTTCATCAACATGCTGCCGATGCGGGCCGAGCTGGCCGGCGACCCGGCGTTCACCGAGCTGCTGACCCGCACCCGGCCAGTCGTGCTGGACGCGTTCGAGCACGCGGATGTTCCGTTCGCCCGGGTGGTGCAAGAGCTGGGCGTGCCCCGCGACGTGAGCCGCTCGGCGGTCTTCCAGGCGATGTTCGTGCTGCAGAACTACGAGATGGGCCGGTTCGAGGCGGCCGCCGGCGGCGCCGAGGTCGCGTTCGACTGGGACCCGATGGAGTTGCGGGCCACCCGGTTCGACATCGAGCTGCACCTGGTCGAGGTCGGGTCGGGGCTGTGGGGCAAGCTCGTCTACAACACCGACCTGTTCCGGCGCGCGACGATCGAGCGGATGGCCGCCCGCTTCGGCACGCTGCTCGGCTCCATCGTGGACGCTCCTGAGCGACCGGTCTCGGCCCTGGAGCTGCTGGCCGACGGCGAACGCGAACTGGTGGTCGACCGCTGGAACGACACGGCTGTCCCGTTCGACGAACTCTCCTCGCTGCACCAGGCCATCGAGGAGCAGGTACGCCGTACGCCCGAAGCGGTCGCCGTCCGTTTCGATGGCCGATCGACCTCGTACGCCGAGCTGAACGCGCGGGCGAACCGGATCGCGCACCGGCTGCGGCGTTCCGGAGTGGGCCCGGAAACCCTGGTCGCGGTGTGTGCCGAGCGGTCGGTCGAGCTGGTCGCGGCGCTGCTGGGAGTGGTCAAGGCGGGCGGCGCCTACGTGCCGCTCGATCCGGAGTACCCGGCCGATCGGCTGGCCTTCATGGTGGCGGACGCGGGTGCACCCGTTGTGCTGGTGCAGGACCGGCTGCGGTCGGCGCTGCCGGAAACCGCCGCCACCGTGCTGGTGCTCGACGACGAGCCGACCTGGCGCGACGAGCCTGCCGACGATCCGGAGGCGGTGGGCAGTTCGGCGAACACCGCGTACGTCATCTACACCTCCGGCTCGACCGGCCGGCCCAAGGGTGTACCGAACACCCATCGCGGCATCGTCAACCGGCTCACCTGGATGCAGCGCACGTACCGGCTGAACTCCGGCGACGCGGTGCTGCAGAAGACGCCGGCCGGGTTCGACGTGTCCGTGTGGGAGTTCTTCTGGCCGTTGCGGGTCGGCGCCCGGCTGGTGCTGGCCGAGCCGGGTGGGCACAAGGACGCCGCGTACCTGCGGAATCTGATCACCGACGAACAAGTGACCACCGCTCACTTCGTACCGTCAATGTTGTCGCCCTTTCTGGCTGAGGAGGGCGCCTCCCCGCTACGCCGGGTGATCTGCAGCGGCGAGGAGTTGCCGCTGGCCGTGGCCGAAGAGTTCATGGCCAGGTTCCCCGAGTGTGTACTGCACAACCTGTACGGCCCGACCGAGGCCGCCATCGACGTGAGCTCGTGGCACTGCCGCCCCGGCGCGGCCACCGTGCCCATCGGCCGTCCGATCGACAACCTTCGTCTGTACGTGTTCGACGAACACCTTCGCCCGGTGCCGCCCGGTGTCCCCGGCGAGCTGTACATCGGCGGCGCCGGCGTGGCCCGCGGCTACCACCGTCGGCCTGCCCTCACCGCCGAGCGCTTCATCCCCGACCCGTTCGGCTCCGGAACCAGGCTTTACAAGACCGGTGACCTGGTGCGCCACCAACCCGAAACCGGTGCCCTGGAGTTCCTGGGCCGGCTCGACCACCAGGTCAAACTGCGCGGGTTGCGGATCGAGCTGGGCGAGATCGAAAGCGCCCTGCGCGACCAGGACGGTGTGGCCGACGCCGTCGTGCTGGTGCGCGAGGACACGCCGGGTGACAAGCGATTGACCGCGTACGTCGTTGGGGCGACCGAGGTGGCCGGGCTCAAGGCGGCGTTGAAGGATCGGCTGCCGGACTACATGGTGCCCGCCGCCTTCGTCGAGCTGAACGCCCTGCCGCTGACCCCGAACGGCAAGCTCGACCGTAAGGCCCTGCCGGCCCCGGTGATCACCCGTGAGGCGACCGCCGAGCTGGTCGAGCCGCGCACGCCCACCGAACACGCTCTCGCGCGCATCTGGTCGGAGGTGCTCGGCGTGCCCGCGGTGGGCATCGACGACGACTTCTTCGACCTCGGCGGGCACTCGATGCTGGCCACCCAGGTGATCGTGCGCATCCGCAAGGCCGAGCTGGGCGGGCGCGCGGTCGGCGTGATGGACCTGTTCCAGCACCGTACGGTCCGCGAGCTGGCCGAGTTCGCCGACGGCTCGGCGGGTGAGGACGGGCCGCGCCGCCTGCTGCACGAGCTCACCCGGCCGATTCCGGCTGCGCAACGAACAGTCACGTACGTCTGTGTGCCGTACGGCGGAGGGAGCGCGATCGTCTATCAGCCGCTGGCCGACGCGCTGCCGGCCGGCGCCGCGCTGTTCTCGCTGGCCATCCCCGGCCACGACGTCGGCCTCGACGAGACCGGCCTGCCCCTGGACGAGCTGACCAGCCGGGTGGTGGCCGAGATCCGGGAACGGATCACCGGCCCGCTCGTGATCTACGGGCACTGCGGCGTGGGCAGCGCCATTGCGGCCGACGTGGCCCGCAAGCTGGAGGCGGGCGGCCGTGAGCTGGTGGCCGTCTACATCGGAGCCATGTTCCCGTTCGCCCGGCCCAAGGGCCCGATCTCGGCCATCCGGGTGCGGCTGGAGGCGTTGCGCAGCAACAAGCACTACGCCAGCTGGCTCAAGGGCATGGGCGTCGACACCGACGAGCTCGACCCGGAGCAAGCCGACCGGATCATCTCGACCATGCGGGCCGACTCGCGCGCCTCCGAGGACTACTTCACCGGCCTGCTCGACCGGCAGGTGCCCAAGCTCGCGGCACCGATCATCTCGGTCGTCGGCTCGGCCGACCCGGTCACCGACTACTACCCCGAGCGGTACGCGGAGTGGCAGTTCCTCAGCGACACGGTCGGCCTAGTCGTGCTGGACGAGGCCGGGCACTTCTTCCTCAAGCATCGCGCCGAAGAGCTGGCCGAGATCGTCACCCGTACGCACCCGGCGCTGGCCGCCGAGGCCGAAGCGTCCGGCGCCGATTCCTCCTGGGCTCTGCGCGACCGGAAGACCCACACCGCCGTCGAGCCGAACACGATCAAGCCGAGCATGGGCCGCTTCCTCGCCGTGTCGGCCGGCCAGCTGATCTCCACCACCGGCTCGGCCCTCACGAGCTTCGCGCTGCCGATCTGGCTCTACACCCGTACGGGATCGGTGGCGAATCTCGGTCTGCTCTTCGCCCTGGCCCTGATCTGCGGTGTGCTCACGCTGCCGGTGGCCGGCGCGCTGGTCGACCGGATCGACCGGCGCAAGACCATGATGATCGCGAGCTGCTGCTCGGGCGCCCTGCAACTGATCCTGGCCGGGCTGCTGTGGGCCGACCGGCTGGTGCTGTGGGAGGTCTATGCCCTGGTCGCGCTGAGTCAGGTGGCCGCGTCGTTCCAGCGGATCGCCCTGCAGTCGGCGGTGCCGCAGCTCGTGCCCAAGCGCTATCTGGGCCACGCCATGGGCATCACCCAGCTCACCAACGGCTTCGCGCTGCTGCTCATGCCGGTGCTGGCGGCCGGGCTGCTGGCCGGGATCGGCCTCGAAGGCATCCTGCTGATCGACGTGACGAGCTACCTGTTCGCGGTGGTGACGCTGCTGTTCATCAAGTTCCCGGACTCGCTCGGCTGGCGGCCCCGCGAGCCGATGGGCGTGGCGATCATGAACGGCCTGCGCTACTCGTGGAATCACCGCTCGTTCCGGCTGATGCTCGGGTACTTCGCGCTCGGCAACATCTTCCTGGCGCCGGCGCTCGTGCTGACCGCGCCTTTGGTGCTGTCGTTCGGCACGGTCGCCCAGGTGGCGCAGGTCGCCGTGGCCGAGGCGCTGGGGGCGATCGCCGGCGGCACGCTGATGGCCATCTGGGGTGGGCCACGGCGGCGCCGGATGATCGGCGTGCTGGTCGGCAACCTCGGCACCGCGGCCGGCTGCGCGCTGGTCGGCGTGCGCCCGTCCATCGTCGTGGTGACCGCCGGCCTGTTCCTGATGACCATGGCGATGGCCACGGCCCAGGACATCTACGCCACGATCGTGCAGGTCAAGGTGCCGCAGCGCTACCACGGCCGGGTCTTCGCCCTGAACCAGACCATCTCGTGGTCGACCCTGCCGATCGGCTTCGCCCTGCTGGCCCCGGTCGGCGTCCGGCTCTTCGAGCCGCTGCTGCAACCCGGCGGCGCGTTGGCCGGGTCGGTGGGCGCGGTGATCGGCGTCGGTCCCGGTCGCGGCACCGGTTTCCTGTACGTCGTCTTCGGCGCGATCCTGGCGGTGATCACGGTGGCCGGGTTCCTGATCCGCCCGCTGCGCCGCCTCGACACCGACGTCCCCGATTCGCTGCCCGACGACCTGATCGGCATGCAGGAACGCTCCCGCCGTCTGGAGGCCACGCCTTAACCTGGTGCTGATGAGCTCGAGCCGTGTTCTTGTCGTGGGCCTGGGCGGCACGATCGCCATGACCACCGCCGCGACCGGCGGCGTCACGCCCGGCCTGTCGGTGCGGCAACTGCTCGACGCCGTGCCCGGGCTGGCCGCCACCGGCATCGAGGTCGAGGCGCTGAGCTTGCGGAACCGGCCCGGCGCCTCGCTCGGCTTCGACGACCTGGCCGAGCTGATGGACGTCATCGAGGCGACCACCGCCTCCGGCATCGTGGTGGTGCAGGGCACGGACACGATCGAAGAGACCGCGTACGCCGTCGACCTGCTCCACCGCGCGCACCCGGTGGTGGTCACCGGGGCCATGCGCAACGCCACCCAGGCCGGCGCCGACGGACCCGCGAACCTGCTGGCCGCGGTGACCGTCGCGGCCAGTCCGGGCGCCCGCGACCTCGGCTGCCTGGTGGTGTTCGCCGACGAGATCCACGCCGCCCGCCGGGTGCGGAAGGCCCACTCCACCAGCCCGGCGGCATTCGTCTCACCGAACGGCGGCCCACTCGGCTACGTGGTGGAGGGGCAGGCGCACGTCCTCAACCGGCTGACCCGCCGACCGGCGTTGCCAAGGCCGACGGGGACACCGTCGGTAGTGGTCCACCCAGCCACGCTCGGCGACGACGGAACAATGCTTGAAGTCCTGACCAAGCGGGTCGACGGCCTGGTCATCGCCGGTTTCGGGGCGGGTCACGTGCCCGAGAAATGGGTGCCCGCGCTGACCGAGGCGGCCGCCCGGATCCCGGTGGTGCTGGCCTCGAGAACCGGTGCGGGGCCGGTGCTGCGGGAGACCTACGGATTCGCCGGCTCGGAACGCGACCTGCTGGAGCGGGGGCTCATCTCGGCCGGTTTCCTCGACCCGTACAAGGCCCGGATTCTGCTGCATCTGTGCCTCGCCGCAGGATTCGACCGCGCGCAGATCGAAGCGGCGTTCACCGGTGAGTGAGCCGGCGTTGGTGGTCATCCGCGGAAACAGCGGCAGCGGAAGACACGGGCGCCGCTGACGCCGTGCCGCCGCTGCGCGGAACTCAGTCCCAGCTGACTTCTTGCAAGGTGCCGTCGGGGCCCATGCGGTACGTCCGGACCGGGCCCATATCGCGCATCAGCTGCTCGCGGGCGGCTTCGCGGGTTTGCTGTTCCTCGCCGGACGGGTCGCCGACGCGGAAGACGTGCATGGGAATCGAGTCGGCGTCGATGTCGGTCGGGGCGGGGTTGCCTTCGATGACGAAGCCGAACAGGTTGCTGAGGGCCACCTCGCCCAACTGCAGGGGATGGAAAGGCAGGGGGTACGGGCCCGGGCCGAAAAGGGGCTCGACCGGATGCTCGCCGTCCCAGAAGGGGCGCTCGAACTCGTACGGCTCGCCGATGTTTTCCATGATTCCGCTGTCGGGCGACAGGCTCAGGGACCGTACGAGTTCGCCGTCCTCCCAGACGGCGAAGCACAGCCAATCGACGACCGAATGCATGCCGTGCATGACGATGCGGCGACCGGCGCCGGCCTCGAGCAGATGATCGGGCAGCTCCGAGGGGCGGTCCCGGATCAGCCGCTGATCGCAGACGATGGCAACGCCGGGCAGCACGGTCACATGGGCGATGTCGTCGGGCGGGTAGGTCTCGAAGAGGCTGCTCTCACCGGCCGGCGTGACGTCGTAGCCGGGAAGGACCCGCCGGACCAGACGCTCCGCCTCGGCCTGATTCGATGCCGTCGCGGCTCGCAAAGCCGACCGGATGTCGCCGTCGGCGAACGCCAATAGTGCCGTCTTCGCGCCCATGAGAAGAGCACGGTACGGCACTACCGTGGAGGGATGCTGACCGATCGGGACCGCGTATTGCTGGCGCCGCACCTCGCGTTGTTGCGGTCGGCCGAGAAAGAGCTGGCGGCGGCCCGGCGCAGCGCCGAGGCGGCGGCGCGGGGGCTGACCGAATCGGCCGGTGGGACGGACTGGCGGGATCGGGTGCTGGGCGGGTTGTTCAGCGCCGACGACGGGCGCACGCAGCAATATCGGAAGGCCAAGGACGCGCGCAAAGCGGCGGAGAAAGCGCTGGCCGAAGCGGAGGCCAAGTACGCGAAGTACGCCGAGCGGGTCGACGGGCTGGTCGAGCCGATGCTGGCCCGCGACGATCCCGGCTTCCAGGCGATCGTCGCTGCGGTGCGGGCGTGCGACAAAGCAGTACGGGCGGGGGAGGAAGCGCGTCGGTCGCTTTCGGGCATCCTCAAGCCCGACGTCGAGAAAAGTAAGGTCTGGCACGAGGCCGAGTTCGCCCGGCGCCGGCAGAAGGAACTGATCGACGAGCTGCGCACCCGGATCCCTGGGTTGCGGCGGACGATCGAGCGGGCGGCCCAGGCGGTCGGGGAAACACCGCCGGCGATTGACGATCTGCCGGCCACCGAACGGCAGCTGCGGGAATGGCAATTGCAGTTGGAGCTCGCCATCCGGGAGGTCACCCGGTGGCGGGCGGGCGCCGACCAGGCGCGAGCGGCCGCGTTGCGCGCCGCGCACGGCTCACTGTGAGCGGGTGACGGCGCGGGCCAGGCCGATGAGGAAGGGCGATTTCTCCGTACGCCAGACGTGCCTTTCCTCGTACGGCCACGCGTAGACCGGGAATCCGTCCCGGCAGAGTTCGGCCAGTTCCGGTTCGACCAGATCGTCGGCGGCGTGGGCGTACAGCTGCGCCATTCGCGGCACGATCACTCCGTAATCCACGATGCGCGACAGGTAGTTCTCGTCGGCCAGCACCTTGTCGATGCCGACCTTCTCGAGCGGGTACGCGTCGGGCAGCACATCCTTGAGCGAAAGGAACAGGTCGGCGCCGCGCAGGCGTGGGTCACCGAGAACCTTGCCCAGCACCGACAGTCGCCCCAGCGCAAGCTTCGGTCGTACGAGAAGGCAGTGGGCATAAAGCACCCGCAGCAAAGCCACATCCATGAAGAATCGCTCGAGTGCGCCCTCGCCCGCGACCAGATCCCGATGCCGCAGATACCCGCCGACGATGCTCGAATTGTGCGCCCGATACCACCCCTCCGGCGACGGCCTCCGCAGAAACGCCAGCCACAGCTCCACGCTGCGATTGCTCGGCGCTCCCGAATCCCCGCCGAACAACAGATCCGCCTCGGCCGCATCCCGCAGCAGCGACCCGTTCACCGCCCGCCACCACGGACTGCCGCCCTCGGCCCGCAGCACCCCGCACCGAATCTGCCACTTCATGAAGGCAACTTCGGCCCGCCGGTACGCCCGAATACCACCTTTGTCATAGAAAGCCCCGGCCAGCGCCAACCGCCGCGCCGGCTCGTCTCGCACCGCCGCCACCATCTGCTCGGCCCGCTCCCGAGCACCCGTAGTCATAGGGCCGGAATGTAACGCGAACGGCCCGCGACCGGGGAGGGTCGCGGGCCGTTCGAGGCGGAAGATCAGCCGACGCCCTGGACGGCGTCCTTGTGGACGTGGACGCCGGCGCCCAGCTCGACGATCTGGGACTCGGTCAGGCCCACGCCCTGCCAGACCTGGACGATCAGCCAGATGCCGGACGGCTGCTTCAGCCACAGCTCCCAGCCGGTGTCGCCGCCGGCCGCGGGCGGGACCTTTCCGTCGGGGGTCTCGCCCTGCAGGCTCTTGAGCAGGACGCCTTCCTGATCGCCGACCTGCACCTTCTTGCCCTCGCGGGACGGGCCGTTCTGGTCCTTCGACTCGAGCATGATGACGATCTTGTCGACGAACGAGTTCTCGTCGTAGACCGGATCGGTCGACGGGTTCACGTCGGGGCCCGGGTTCTTGGCCTTGTCGGGGGCGACCGTCAGGTAGCCCTCGTTGCTGGCCTGGATGTACCAGCCGTCGGGCACCTTGTCGACGGTGAAGCCCTTCGGCTGCTCGCCCTTGTAGGCCACGAGTTGGACGGACGCCACGGTCTGCTCCTGGCCGGCGGTGGGCGGGACGCCCGTGCTGCTGGTGGCGATCGCGATGGCGGCGGCCAGCGCGGCCACGCCGAAGGCGGAACCGGTGCAGGCCTGCACGACGCGGCGGCGGCGCAGGGCGCGGCGGCCGCGGGTGAGGTCGGCCTCGATCTGGTCGGGTGTGGTGGTGGGGATCGGACCGGCGATCTGCTGGAAGTGGTCGCGCAGGTCGTTCATCGGGTGGCTCCCTGGCTCAAAAAGGTGGGGCTGTTCAAGGCGGCTCGGAGACGATCCAGACCCCGCGCTGTCTGGCTCTTGACGTTGCCCTCCGAGCAGCTGAGCGCGTCCGCCGTCGCTGCCACGTCGAGGTCGTAGAAGTAGCGGAACACCACGGCCGCCCGCATCCGGGGCGGAAGCTCCCGCAGGGCCAGCTTGACCGCCTCGCCCGCATCGCCCGCGCCGGACGGCGTGCTGCCGGCGACGTCCGGGAGTTCGGCCATGCTGCGCTCCCGGTGCCGCCAGACCCGCCGCTTCTCGTCGATCAGCGCGTTGACGAGTACGCGTCGCACGTACCCGTCCGGGTTGTCGGCCCGCTGAAAGGCCGGCCAGGCGACGTACAGCTTCGTCAGCGTCGCCTGGACCAGGTCCTCCGCCATGTGGGTGTCACCCGCGGTGAGCAGGGTCGCCGTATGGAGAAGGCGAGGCCGCCGGCTCACCACGAAATCGTGGAACTGCTCGTCTCTGTCTCGTCTCACACCCCGTTGACGAACGGCGCGCCGGCCAGGTTGCATGACGCTCATCATCTTTGACACCAGCAAGGACTCCACCAGAGCCAGCCGCGGGTCGGCGTTTCGGTCGTCGGGGGCAGCGGATCTTCCTTCGTACACGGACTTCTTGGCGCGTACTGCGAACGGTTCGGCGGAAGTGCCGGAGTGTGTACGGCCCTACCGTGCGTGGGCATGGCGGTGCCATTTGATTTGTGGGGCCAGCGGGGCTGGGCTTCGATGGAAGTTACCGGCGAATCGCACTACTCGGCGGCCATCAAGGCCTTGTTCGATACTCGCATCACACGTGACGGCGTAGAGACCACTGCCACCGTGCAACTGCTGCCAGAACCGTTGAACAAGCACGACCGCAATGCGGTCGGGGTGTGGAGCGGCGCGGGGCAGATCGGATATTTGCCCCGTGAAGAGGCGGGTCGCTACTCGCCGGTGCTAATGGACCTCGTGGCTCGAGGGTGGATACCGCAAGTATCTGCGCGGATCTGGGCCGGTCAATGGCCGGATCGAGACGGATTCAGTGCCTCGGTGTGGCTCGAGCTGGCTGAGCCGCACATGCTGGTGCCGGCTAATCGGGAACCACAGGCGCCGCACCAGCTGTTGCCTTTGGGCGCGGCCGTTCAGGTTACCGGTGAGGAAGATCATCTGGCGGACCTGGCGCCATGGCTTCGGCAAGAGGGCGAATGCTGGGTTTATGCGACCTTGCACGAGGTCACCGAACAGTTGGCCCGCACTGCGCGGACGGTAGTGGAAGTTCGCATCGACGGCCGACGGATCGGGCAACTCACCCAGCGGATGAGCGGTGAGCTGGTGGCGGCCGTTCGGCACCTCGACCAGCGCAAGGTGGTCACCGCGGCCCGAGCGATTGTCAAGGGCAACCGGATCAAGACCGAAGTCGTCCTGTACGTGGCACGGGCGCACGAGCTGCCGGACAGCTGGCTCGCTGATTCTCCGGAATCCACTCAGCAGACCCAGCCACCGACGCCCGCGCCGACAGCTCGGGTGACCGGCTCGGCGCCGGTTGCCTCAGTTCCTGCAACCTCAGGCGTGCCCGTGCGGGTCCTGCCGGGGTCTGCGCCGACTGCTGCGACCCATGTTCAAGAGGCACCTGTCGAATCTCGCGGGGTCACCGCTCCGGCAACGGTCAGTGAGCAACAGCACGGCGGCACAAGCAGTTCTGGCGGATACCGGTTCAACGCTCCGCCCAATTGGCCAACGCCACCTCCCGGATGGTCACCGCCGCCGGGGTGGTCACCTGATCCCGCATGGGGGCCGCTGCCCTCGGGATGGCAATTGTGGGTCGAGGATCCTCCGATGAGCCCGCCCGTACCGGCTTTATCGGTGGCGGCTCCGTCCGTGCCGGTTCCACCCGTGCCGGCACCTGTCGGGCCGAGCCGGTCCGGCTCTGTCCAGCAGGACATTCCCCTGTTCGGGGCCAGGGCTAAGGCGCGCGAGCTGGCCGCTGAAGTGACATCTCTTCGCGCCGAGCTCGGTCAGCTCCGTGCCGAGATGGACCGGCTCGGGATGTCCGAGATCCAAGAGTTGGAGTCCTACCGCCAACGGCTCAAAGACGAGGTCGCTGGATTGAAGGCGCAGGCCAAAGCCGAGCAGGCCGAGCTTCAGCGTCGTTTGACCGATCTGCGCGAGCAGGTGGTAGTAACCGAAGAAAAGGCCCTCTTGCAGGAGGCCGGCATCTACAACTATCAGCATCCATTGGGTGACTCCGTCGCCTACCGGGAACCGCTGGCTGCCCTCCAGGAGCAGATCAAGACCATGGCCAAGGCGGAGGGCGGTGCCATCTTGGCCGCCTCCGGCTGGACCGTCAACGGCTCGGCTGCGCAAGGGCGGACCATGCTGCGCGACTACTCCAAGCTGATGCTGCGTGCCTACAACGCGGAGGCGGACAACCTCGTTCGCACCTTGAAGCCCTACAAGCTGCAAGCAGCGGTCGAGCGGTTGGGCAAGGTGGCCGCCACGATCGCCCGTCTTGGTAAGACGATGGACATCAGGGTTTCCGAGGACTATCACCGCCTGCGGGTGCGGGAGCTCGGTCTCACCGCCGACTACCAGGAGAAGCTCGCCGAAGAGAAGGAACGGGACCGGGAGGAGAAGGCTCGCCTCCGCGAGGAACGGCGGCTGCAGCAGGAGATCGAGCGCGAGCGGGCACGGCTGGACAAGGAAAGGCAGCACTACGCCAACGCCGTGGCTGCACTGCAGGCCCAAGGCAGCACGGAGGGGCTGGCCCAGCTGAAGCAGCGCTTGGAGCAGATCGATGCCGCTATTCAGGATGTCGACTATCGAGCAGCCAACGTGCGTGCCGGGTACGTATACGTCATCTCCAACGTCGGCGCTTTCGGCGAGAAGATGATCAAAGTGGGTATGACCCGCAGGCTGGAGCCAATGGACCGAGTACGAGAACTTGGTGATGCTTCGGTGCCGTTCTCGTTCGACGTGCATGCGTTGTTCTTCTCCGACGACGCTGTCGGCATAGAAGCGCAGATGCACGTCCGATTGGCGGACCGCCGGGTCAACCTGATCAACCAGCGGCGGGAATTCTTCTACGCGACCCCGGCCGAGGCACGGCAGCACCTCGCCGAGCTGACCGGCAGCTTGTTGCAGTACGAGGAATTGCCTGAGGCCTTGGAGTACCGCCAGAGTCTCACGCAAGCTCGATCGGCGCTACCAGCCACCGACGCCGGCTAGGACTCGTTCCACCGGGACCGGCTTGCCCAGGTAGAAGCCTTGGCCGAAGGGCACGCCGCAGGCCACGAGGGCGTCGCGCTGGGCGGCGGTCTCGATGCCTTCGGCGATCACCGTGCAGCCGTGCTGCTCGGCGAACTGGACCAGGGCCCGGATGGCGGCCTGGCGGGCCGTCTCGTGCTCGATGCCCAGCAGCGATTCCATGCCGAGCTTGAGGAAGGCCGGGCGCAGCGACTCGATGGCCGACAGCGTCTCGTAGCCGGCGCCCCGGTCGTCGATGGCGATCGGCACGCCGAGCGGGGGAAGCTCGGGGACGGCGCCGACCTCGACGACCAGCGGGCGGCGGGACTCGGCGAGCAGGGGAGCGAGGTGCTGGGGACGGCGTAGCAGGTCGGGGGAGACGTTGATGGACAGCCAGGTGCCGTTGGGCAGCGCCGACGCCGACGTGATGGCCGCCTGCACCAGGGCGGCGTCGAGGGCGATGTGCACGCCGCGCTGGGCGGCCGACGAGAGCGCCTGCCGGGGGTTGCTGCCGTCGGCGAAGCGGGTCAGCGCCTCGTAGCCGGCGACGTGGCCGGTGATCATGTTGTAGACCGGCTGGAAAACGGTGAAGAAGCTGAATTCCTCGAACGAATGCGCCTTCGACGACGACGATGAAGAGGCCCAGTCGCCGGTGGCGGTTCGCTGCAGCCGTACGGTGGTCTGGCCCGCATTCGAGCCGTGCTCATGCCGGTAATGCAACACCTGCGCCCAATCACCCACCGCCGCGGGCTTCGGAGCCGATGCTTTCTGGCGACGCGGGGTCTTGGTCTTGACCGGCCGGATCAGCCAGTCGCGCAGATGGGTGAAAAGGTCGACGACAGTGTTGCCGAGGCCGACGAAGGCGATCATCGCGTACAGGGAAAGGGTCAGGTTCAAGGCCGCGAACACCAGGTTGTTCCACAGGTGGTGCTCGATGTCGACCCACACCGTGTAGACACAGAGCGCGATCAGCGCCAGCGGCAGAATCAGATAGCTGGTCGCGGCCGTCGTCCGGTTGCGCACCTTCGGCGTACGTTTGAACGCGCTCTTCTCCCCGGTCAGGAGTTGCAGCAGTGAGGCGATGCTGCCGGAGAGGTTGACCGGCAACAGAATCAGGTTGAAGCCGTAGATCCTCAGCATGTCCGACCGTTTGTAGCCGAGGTGCTTCAGGTCGGCCGCCATCATGAAGAAGTACGGCACCGAGACGAGCAGCAGAATCGGGTTCAGCAGCCGGCTGTTGAACGGGTAGGCCAGCATGACCACCAGGCACACGGAACTCCAGAAGATGGAGGCCATGTAGTTGACCCGCAGGAAGTACTCGCCGAAGCGGTTCTTGTCCTCGCGCTTCGACTTCGCCCGGAACTGATCCTTCAGCCGGCTCAGAATGAGCAGTCCGCCGTTGGCCCAGCGCTGCCGCTGAATGGTCAGCGAACCGAAGTCGGGCGGGGTCGCGCTGTAGGCGAGCCGTTCCGGGTAGTTGTGCAGCAGCCAGCCGCGCACGCCCAGGTCGATTGTCGACTCGGTGTCCTCGATGACCGTGCGGTCCTGGATGTACCGCTTGATCTCCCAGTCGCCCTCGTACGAGACCTCGCAGATCTCGTCCAGAGCCTTCTTCCGCAGCACCGCGTTGGCGCCCACCCAGAACGTCGCGCCGTAATGCGTCATGCCCTGGTGCACGATGTATTGGATGTCGGTGGTGGCGCCGGAAATGCGCTCGATCCGCGTCGCCGAACCGGGGTAGGAACTGTACGGCGTCTGGGCCACCGCGTGCTGCGCATAGGCGCCCTGCTCGAGCAGGTGGACCAGGCGCAGGGCGTACTCGGGCAGAAGAACGCTGTCCGCGTCGAGGGTCAGCACATAATCAGGATCGGGCACGACCAGGTCGGCTCGGTTGGGGCCGGCCGTCACCAGTGCGGTGCCCAGCGGCGTACTCACCTCTTGATAGGCGCCGCCCATGAGGCCCATGTAGCTGTTCAGGTTCATGGCCTTGTTCGGCTCGTGCGACAGCGACACGTACTTCTTGCGCTCGAAGCTTGTGACCTGCGCGTCGAAGATGCCGATGAGCCGGCGGTGCAATTGGGTCATCCGCGCCACCGAGAGCGTCACCTGCTCGTCGGCGCCCTTGGCGAGTGCGCCCGAGATCTGGCCGAGCTCCACCGCGAGCGGGTGCAGAATGTGCTCGACGAAGAAGATGTCGGTGTGGTCGACGATTTCCTGGCGCGCGCCCAGGTCGTACAGCCAATCGGAGGCGAAGCGGTATTCGGCGGCCAGCCGGCGCATGTCCTCGAGCACCACGAGATAACCGCCGCGCATGCGCACCTGCTCGTCGAAGTGCGCGTAAGCAGTCGACACCCGGCGGAACGGCCCCTGCAATTCGGCCTCGATCTGGCCGGGCAGGGCGCGGGCGGCGAGAAGCATGTCTCGCGCGGCCCGGGTCTTGGGCGCCCGCGGGTCGTCGATCAGCAGCGTGACCCGTAGCCCGGGGTATTCCTGCAGCGCCGCCGAAAGCAATGTCGTGCGGTTCGTCCGCTCGTCCTCCTGGTACGAGGGCACCAGAACCGTCAGGGACGGCGTCTTCCCGCCGATGAATTCGTCGAGCATGATGCGCGGCGCCCGCTGGTGGCCGCGAGCCCGATAGAAATAGCCGATCCGCGTGATCAGATAGGCGATCGCCGAGGCGGCCAGGCCGGTGACGACAAGCATGTAAACGATCGCCTCGATCGCGAGCCGCACGCTCGACGCGTGACCCACGATGAACTGCTCGATGATCGTGTACGTGATGTAGCACGCCCACACCGTGATGGTCACCACGATCGCGAGGCGCCCGCGGGTGATCCGGCCTTCGGAGACCGGCGGCGGCACGATCGGGTGGGGTTCCGTCCGCCTATCGGCTCCCCATTGGCGCTGGGCGTCCCGCTTGCGGTGGTCCGCCGGTGTGCGTGGCATGCGTTTTGGAGCCTTTCGGTACGGATTACGGCCGCACCGCACGGCGGTGCCCGGCGGAATTGTCGTTCCAAGATCCCCATTTGGCGCTCCTAGATCCAGATTGGAACGGCGGGGCCCGCGACCCCCCGGTCGTCCCCCGTTCGCCCGATCGTCAAAGGCGGCCGGAATGGGCCAGCGTGTGGCGCGAGTGAAACAACGAAAGGTTTTTGATGTCGGACCGCGCCACCGCCGTGCGCCCGGAATATGACCCGCTGGCCGATCCGAACTGGCAGGAACCGGAACAGCCCCGCCGCCGGCTGTCGTGGACCCGGCTCCTCCTTCTGATCGTGGTGCTCGGCCTCGTCGGGGCGGGTGGCACGTACGAGGTCAAGCACCTGCTCAACACGGCCGGGCCGACCGCCAAGTCGTGGGCCGTCCCGTACGTCGACGTCACGCTGACCCCGACGTTCCAGTTCCAGGACCCGACGGCCAACCCGGCCAACGACGTGGCGCTCGGCTTCGTCGTCGCCGACCCCAAGAGCCCGTGCGCCCCCAGTTGGGGCGGCGCCTACACGCTGGGAGAGGCGGCGTCCTCGCTCGAACTCGACCGGCGGATCAGCCAGCTGCGCCAGGCCGGCGGCGACATCACGCTCAGCCTCGGCGGGCTCAACAACTCCGAACTCGCCGTGGCCTGCACCGACCAGGCCAAGCTGACCGCCGCATACCGGCAGTTGATCAAGCGGTACGACGTGAAGACGCTCGACCTGGACATCGAGGGCACCGCCACCGCGGACCAGGCGTCCCTCGCCCGTCGGGTGCTGGCGGTGGCGACCGTGCAGCGGGAACGGGAGAAAGCCAACAAACCGCTCACCGTGTGGCTCACCCTGCCCGTCGCGCCGACCGGCCTCACCGACGCCGGTGTGGGCGTGGTCCGCGGCATGCTCGAGGGCGGCGTCAAGCTGCGCGGCGTCAACGTCATGACGATGGACTACAACAACGGCGACGCGAAGCCAGACATGCTGGCCCTGAGCACCAGCGCGCTGAACGGCACCCACAAGCAGCTGACCGACCTGTACCTGCGGCTCGGCCAGAAACTGACGTCGCCGCAGGTGTGGTCGCGGATCGGCGCCACCCCGATGATCGGCCAGAACGACGTCGACAGCGAACGCTTCACCCTCGACGACGCCGAGGGCCTGGCCCGCTTCGCCGTCGACAACGGCCTCGGCCGCGTCTCGATGTGGTCGCTCAACCGCGACGCCGCCTGCCGCGGCACCTTCGCCAACGTGGTCGTCCACTCCAACACCTGCAGCGGCGTCGACCAGGACGCGCTGGCGTTCTCGAAGGTCTTCGCGGGCCTGCCCGGCAAGGCGCCCGGCAGCGACGCTCAGGACTCGGTCGAGATCCCCGACCAGGCGAAGACGGTCGACGACCCTAAGACCAGCCCCTACCCGATCTGGCGCCAGACCGCCCAATACACCGGCGGCTACAAGGTCGTCTGGCGCGGCGTCGTCTACGAGGCGAAGTGGGCCAACTCCGGAACCGACCCCGCCGCCGCCCCACCGTCCGGCACGCAGAGCGCCTGGTCGGTGATCGGCCCGGTCAGCCCGGTCGAGAAGGCCCCCCGCCCGACCCCCGCCGTAGCCGGCGTGACCCGAATCTGGACCCCCGGAGTCGTCTACCGCCGAGGCGCCCAAGTCCTCTTCGACGGCCTCCCCTACGAGGCCAAGTGGACCACCAAGGACGAGTCCCCCTCCACCCAGTTCCCCATCGACGCCGACGACCCCTGGAAGCCCTTGTTCACCGTCCCCGGCGAGCCCACCACGAACTGATCAGCGAGGAACGTAGTCCTTGCCGTTGTAGTGGTAGTCCTGCACGTGGATGGTGCCGCTGGCGCAGTCGGGCTCGCAGTCGTTCAGTTCGCTGCGAACCTTGTACGTGTTGGTGGATTTGTTCAGAACCAGGCGGGCGCTGTAGAACCGTTCCGCATAGCCGCTGTCGAGATCCGGCAGCGTTGCGAAGTCCTGGAACCCGTCGGCCACCGGACGCAGGACGATGACACCGTTGTAGCGGCCGGGGTTGAAGTTCACGAACAGGTTGCCGGTGGCATCGGTGCCGGGCCGGGCCGGCGCACCCTCGTACCACATGCGGTCGTAATGCCGGCGCCAGCGGACCTTGCCCGCCGAGTCGAACGCCAGCAGGTCGGACGTTTCTTCGGAGAGCGCGACGACCAACGCCGACGGTCCCCAGGCGGGGTGGTTGAACGGGATCTGACCGGTGAGACGGCACCCGGGACAGCCCGCCCGGGCGAGGTCGGCGCCGGTCACCTTGGTCGTCGGCGCGGTGATCGCGATGTCGTAGAGGACATCGCTGCCGCCGCCGAAGCTCGCGATGCTGTCCCATATGTCGCGGGCTCCGCTGGCCAGCAGGTTGACGCCTGTCAAGATCGTGCCGACCAGAGTGCCGATCATCGACACGATCGTGCCCGCGGCCCAGACCTGCACGTCGTCGAGCTGCGACTTCATAATGGCGGGCACGCACTTGAACGCGAACTTCACAATCTCACGGCCGGTGTCCGCGGTCATCTCAGTGAGGTCGGAGACGCCTTTCAGGCACTCCTTGAGCCCGTCGACCGGATCGGCCTCGCCGGACATGCCCAGCACCAGGGCGAACCGGTCCAGCGCGCCCTTGGCCGCTGCGGCGAAGGCGTCGCCGGCCGCGTCGGCGACCATCTTGTAGACCTCGGCGCCGAACCAGATCGCCGAGACCAGCCACGCGGTGGTCGACAGTTCGGAGCGCACCCGGCCGGTCGCACCGGCCGGAACACTCAACGCCAGGGTGTCGCCGCCGTCGATGATCCGCGACGCCTTGCCTCGCGGTGTCGACGCGGCCATACCGAACGCTCTGGCCACGGTGTCGGCGTTGAAGCTCGCTGAACCGCCGCCGACGACCTTCCACCCGGCCGGATAAGTGATCTCTTGATAGGTGCGAGTGTTGTTGGCGACCTTCAACACCCGCTTGCCATCCTGCAGGCCGAAGCACCACTTCACGCGGTCCCCCTGGTCGCTGCTGACCCGCAGCCCGCCGGCGCGGGCGGCCTTCTCGTCACCGCAGGACGGTTGGCTCACACCGGAGCGGCCGGTGGCGTAGTTCTTGACGGCCTGGCCGCGGTCTTTGATCCACTTCTGAACGTCGATTCCGCCCAGGAAACCTCCGGAGAAGTGGTCAACCGTCGCGGTCACGGTGGCGGCGCCCGCCTTGTACGTGGTGGGCGTCCACCGCCACGCGCCGGTGGCGTTCTGCCAGACCACGACCGGGCGGAGCGTTCCGTCGGCAATCGTTCGGGGCGCCGGGAACGTGACAGTGGCCGGCTTGGCCAGGCGTCCGGGCAGTTCAACGGTCGCCTTCCGGCCGACAACCGTGATACCCGCCGGCACTGATGGTGGAGGCGGGCCGGAGTCGACGGTCAGCTTCACAGTGGTGCCGGCCTTGGACGCGCCCGCGGGAAGGATCACCGTCACGCCGTCCGTCGTCAGCTTCGTCGGTGCGTCCGGCTGGACCGTTACCTGGATGTTCGGAGCCGGGGCGGCTGCTTCCTTCCTGTCGCGCTTGTCGCGGGTGCACGCCGATGTCAGCGTCAGAAGGAGGACGCCGCTGAGCGTGATCCGAAGCCAGATCGCCTTGTTCATCGCCGCCACCGTCGCATCCGGTGGTGAGCCCCGGCATCCGCTGGTCAGCCGAGCCCGATCGTGTCTCCGGACTCTTGCAGAACGACCGAAGCGAGGGTGCGGTCCTTCGGGAGGTCGTAGACCAGGCGGCTGGTGATCGCGGATTTGGGGGCCAGGTCGTCGAGTAGCGAGGGGCCGTTACCGTCGGCGCGGATCTGGGCTATGGCGTCGGCCAGGTAGGTGGCGCCCTGGGTGTCCTTCGCCTTGGCGAAAGCTATGCCGGGCTTGTGCGCGGCGGTGGTGGTGTTGCGGACGGTGACGGTGATGGTGCAGAAGTGGCCCTGAGGGGTTGCGCCGGGGATGGTGGCGTCGCAGGTGTGGGATGTCACCGCGTACGAGAAAAGGGTGTTGACCGGCTCGGCCGGGGTAGCGCAGCCGGTTGTGGTCAGGGCGGCTGCGGCCAGCATCAGCCAGGGCCAGGGTCTCATGACGGCTTGTTTCGGCAATCGTCGCGCTGAGTCAAAGGAAACGGGTCGCACAAGGTGGCCACACCGTGGTCACAAAGCCCCGCTATCCTTGCTGGCCGTCGGTCCGTCACGCTGAAGGGAAGTACGCCAGGTGGTGACTTTGTCGGTGGTGACGCCGATGTTCAACGAGCGTGAGGCGGTCGACCAGTTCGTCGGACGGCTGCGGCCGGCGCTCGACGGGCTGGGGGATTCGTACGAGGTCATCGCCGTTGACGACGGCAGCAGCGACGCCACCGTGTCCCGGCTGATGCAGCTTCGGGTCGACTGGCCGCAACTGCGCGTAGTGGCCTTGCGGCGCAACGTGGGACATCAGACGGCTCTGCGGGCGGGGCTCAAGGCCGCGCAGGGCGACTATGTCGTGAGCATCGACGCCGACCTGCAGGATCCGCCCGAGGTGATCGGCGAGATGCTGGCCGCCGCGCGCAGCGAGAAGGTCGACGTCGTGTACGGCGTGCGCAGCGACCGCAGCACCGACACGGCGTTCAAGCGCAACACCGCGGGCCTCTACTACTGGATGATGCGCCGGCTGGTGGGGCCGTGGGTCAGCGACCAGGCGGGTGACTTCCGGCTGATGAGCCGGGCGGTTGTCGACGTACTGAATGAGTTGCCCGAGCCGCGGCCGGTGTACCGCCTCGTGGTGCCTTCGCTCGGTTTCTCGAGCGCCGAGGTCGGCTACGTGCGCGAGGAAAGGGTTGCCGGCGAGACGAAGTACCCGCTCAGCCGCATGATCCGGTTGACCTTCGACAGCATCACCGGGTTCTCGGCGTCGCCGTTGAAGATCGCGACCTGGCTCGGCCTGTTCAGCTTCCTGCTGTGCGTCGTACTGATCGTGACCGGGCTGGTGGCCTGGGGCTCGGGCGCGACCGTGCCCGGCTGGACGTCGCTCTACATCGCGGTTCTGCTGCTCGGCGGGGTTCAGCTGATCTGTCTGGGCCTGCTCGGTGAGTACGTGGGTCGTATTTACGCCGCCAGTCAGGGGCGCCCGGCTTACCTGGTGGCCTTCGACACCGCGTCCGCCCAGACGGCCCATCCGCTCTCGGGCGGACCCATCACCGTCGACATCGACGCCGTCGACCTGACCCGCGAGCGCGCCCCGATCGCCTAGGACGGAGCCTGGGGCGCGTGCAGTTCCACGTGACCGTCGACCACGGTGACCACCACCCGGCCGTCGGGGAACAGCGGCAGCGCCTCTTCCGGTAGCTGCAGGCGGCCCAGCCCGTCGAGGTTGGCGGTGTGGTTCTGGCCGGTGCCGTGCTCGCCGGAGAGCACACCGTGCCGCAGGCGCAGCACGGTGTCGGCGAAGTCGATGGCCCGCGCGTCGTGAGTGGCCATGACCACCGCGCTGCCCTCGGCCGCCCGGGCGCGCAGCAGGCGCAGCACCAGGGCCGCGGAGTCGTCGTCGAGTTCGGCAGTCGGCTCGTCGGCGATCAGCAGGGCCGGCGCGCCCACCCCGGCCGCGGCCACCGCCAGGCGTTGCTGTTCGCCGCCCGAGAGCGCGTACGGGCGGGCGGCGGCGCGGGACGTCAGTTCGACCTCGGCCAGGGCGGCGTCGGCGTCGACTCGTACGCCCCGCAGTTGGGCCATCTGGGTGATCTGGCCGCGGGCGTCGAGCTGGGGGAACAGGCTGTGCGAGGGGCGTTGCGCCACCCAGCCGATCTCTTTGCGGCGCAACCGTTGCAGCTCGCGGCGGGACAGCGACGAGACCAGGCGGCCACGATGGCGTAGCTCGCCACCGGCCGGGCGTTCGCGCAGGGCCAGCACGGCCAGCAAAGTGGATTTGCCGCTGCCGGACGGCCCGGTGATGGCCCGGATGCCGCCCTCGGTCACGGTGACGTCGACGCCGCGCAACGCCTGGGTCGGGCCGGTGCGGGCGGCGTACAGCTGAAGCAGTTCGCGCCCCTCCAGCAGCGGATCATTCGTCACGGTAGGCCGCCTCCTCGGAGGACGAACGGTCGCGGGTGACCAGGACGGCGAGCAGCGTGGCGACGACCGCCGCGCCGGCCGTGACCAGCAGGGCGGTGGGCGACAAGGTGAACAGCAACCTCGGCAGCAGCAGCGGTTGGTCGTCGAGCAGGCGCGCCCCCAGCGGCGCCAGCGCGTACACCCCGGCCACGGCGGCGGCGAAGGCGACCAGCGACAGCAGCACGAACTCGACAGTGCGGGCCCGCGCGACCCGGCTCCGGCTCAGACCGATGCGGGCGAGCATGAGATCGGCCGGGCGACGCAGCGCAGCCGTCCGCTGGGCGTAGATACCGAGCGTGAGGATGGCGAGTAACGCCAGGTAGCCGGCGATCGCGAGTTGATAGCCGCGGGCACGCTCCGTGGCCACGTAGTCGGAGGCGTTGCGCAGGGCGGCGGCGGTGTCGGTCCGCTCGAGCTGCACGTCCTCGTTCTCGTACGGCGCGACGACCGCCTGCACCCCGTCGGCGCCGGCCGAGCTCCACACGTAGACCTGCGAGAAGACCTGGTTGGGGTACTGGTTGCGGGGCCGCAGGCGGGGGTCGTCGACGCCGAGCTTGCCCAGCGTCGGGTCGGCCGCGGCGACGTACATGGGCCGGCCGCGCTGACCGGGGAAGGCCCGCACCCGCCCGGCCACCGCGAAGTACACGTCGCCGAAGCCCAGCTGCATGCGGATCGTGTCCTCGCCGTCCGACACCGGATCGGCCACGGTGATCACCCGCGGCCGTCCGGCCTCGTCGATCGGATGCGCGGCCAGGCCGGCCACGGCCGTGCGGGCCGCGGCCAGGTCGGCGCCGCGGCCCCACAGCGCCACCTCGCCGAAGCGGGCCGGGTCGATGACGAGCAGGTCTTTCTGGTCGTCGTCGAGCAGCGTGCGCACGTCGGTGCGCCACACGAGGGTGCTGCCCTCGGGCGTCGGTGGCACGCGCACGCCGGGCACGGGCCCCTCGGGCGGCGCGCGGAACGGCTCTTGCTTCGGTACGAGTGGCGCCTGCTTGTCGAGCTGCCAGGATCCCTCGAGAACGCCGACCCCCTCCGCGCCCGCGGCCACCGCCACCCGGTCGATCGCCGAGTTCTCGGTCGAGTGCACCGCCGACAACGCGAACAGCAGCATGCCCAGGCCGGCGGTCACCACCACGACGGTGAGCCGGCGCTCCGCCCCGCCCGACCCGAGCCGGCGGCGTGCGAGCCACAGCACGGCTCGCCGCGGCGAGCTCGGCAAGTTGGCCCCGGCGCCGGCCAGCCGCGCCGGCAGCCACCCGGCCACCACCCCGACCGCGGCCAGCACGAGCAGCGGCACCAGCAGGTCGACCCCGCCTGCGGGCCCGCCCGCGCCGACCAAGCCACCCGCGGCGATCAGGGCAGCGATCACCACCATGGCGCCCCACGGCAGGGGGCGCCGCATGGTGGCGGGAGGCGCCGGGCGTACGCGCCGGGAAGCCGCCAGCGCGCCGACCAGGGCGACCGCCGCCAGCCCGGCCAGCACGGCCGCACCGCCCAGCCGGGCGGCGGGGGCCAACGATTCCTCGATCGCCCCCGGCGGGCCGAGCCGGGCGACCAGTTGCCAGGCCGCGAGCCAGCCGAGCACCGCCCCGAGCGCGGCCGGCAGCAGATGTTCGAGCAGCCAGAGCCCACCCACCCGGATCGGCGCCAGGCCCACCGCGGCGGCGTGGCGCAACTCCCGCTCGCGGCGACGGGCCGAGAGCAGGGCCACGGCCAGCACCGACGCGAGCCCGACGGCGATGGCCGCCCATTCCACGGGCCGGGTTCGCTGACGGACGGCCTCGGTCGTGGTCTGGGCCGTCGCCACGATGCGGCCGATGCCGGTCGCGAACCGCAGCGCCGTCGGGTCGGCGGAGTCGTTCGGGTCGGGCACCTGGCTGGCGTACCGGCGGCGCAGCAACTCGATGTCGGCGGCCGTACGCCGGGCCTCGGAAAGCGTCGTGTCCGGAGTGAGAGCGGCCTCGACCGACCAGAAGAGCGGGTCGTCGACCGTCTGGGCCAGCCGTTCCACCGTCGGCACATCCCCGACGAGCAGGTAGGCCGGCAGGGTCTCGTACTCCGTGTCGGGCGGCGTGTCCCCGCGGCGCAGTGCCCACTTGCGGCTGCCCGGTTCGTCGGCCGGAAGCCGCCCGCCGGCGTCGACCGCGTAGACGCCGCTGACGGTCGCGGTCGCATTCCGCGGCTTACTTCGGGTGCCTTGGCGCAGCGAAAGCCCGATCCGGTCGCCGGCGCCGACCCCGAGCTCGTCGGCCATCGGCTTCGGCAGCCACAAGCCGTCCTTGACCCCCGGCGCCGCCACCAGCTCGGCCGCCGGATCCTGCACCGCGAACAGCCGCCCGCGTTCGTTCTTGCTTCCCGCGCTGACGGTGAATCCCCAGTACTGCGGCGACGCCACCTCGGCCCCGACCGACTGCCCGGTCAGGTCGGGCTCGCCCAGCCCCGGAACGGCCCGGATGTCCCGCATGACCGGTTCTTGGTCGACGCTGCGCGGCCCGACATCGGCCGACACCCGCACGACGGCCGCGTCGTTCTGCCGCGCCGAAGCCGGAATTTCGTCCCGCCGCAGCTGGAAAGCCGCGTTGTCCGACGCCTCGGCGAAGATCGGCCCGGCCGAGCCGGCCGCCCCCAGCACCAGGAAAGCCGTCACGATCAGCACCGACCAGGCCCGCTGCCGCAGCCCACCGAACACCGCCGACGCGGCCAGCCGGTCACCTAACCCCACGCG
Source organism: Paractinoplanes pyxinae (assembly GCF_026626335.1). Lineage (GTDB taxonomy): Bacteria > Actinomycetota > Actinomycetes > Mycobacteriales > Micromonosporaceae > Actinoplanes > Actinoplanes pyxinae. The sequence continues at coordinate 445,946 of NZ_JAPNTZ010000002.1, forward strand.
GAGAAGCTATAACAACCAGGGGTTACGCCGCGGCCCCGGACGGTACGGCGATGCGCAACGCCTCGACCAGGCCCCGGTAGAGGTCGTCCGAGGCGAGCAGGGACTCGTGGGTGCCGACGGCTCGGACGCGGCCGTGGTCGAGGACGATGATGCGGTCGGCCTCGACCACAGTGGACAGGCGATGGGCGATGGTGACGACCGCGGCGGTCGAGGCCCTTTCCCGTACGGAATTCTGCAGCGCCGCCTCGGTCAGGGCGTCGACCTGGGCCGTGGCCTCGTCCAGCAGCAGCACCGCCGGGGTTCGCACCAGCGCCCGGGCCAGGGCGATCCGCTGGCGTTCGCCGCCCGAGAGCTCGGCCCCCGACAGCTGCGTGTCGAGCCCGTCGGGCAGCGAGGCGACCTTGTCGGTCAGGTGCACGCGATCCAGCACCGACCGCACTTCCTCCTCGGTGGCGTCGGGGTGGCTGAACAGCAGGTTGTCGCGGATGGTGCCCGGGACGACCGGCGCCTCCTGTTCCACGTACGCCAGTTCGGCCCGGATCTCGCTGTGGGTCATGTCGCGGTACGGGCGGCCGTGCAGATAGATCTGGCCCGACTGCGGGTCGAGGAAGCGCAGCAGCAGCGAGAACAGCGACGTCTTGCCGGCGCCCGACGGGCCGACGATCGCGGTGTGACCCCGCGACGGAATGGTCAGCGAGACACCGTCGAGGGCCGGCGGCGCGTCTTCGGCGTAGCGCAGGCTCACGTCCTCGATCGCGAGCACCGGCGCGTCGGCGATCGCGGCCGACGGCCGCGGGTCCGAGGTCTCCGACGACATCGCGTACACCTCGCTGATCCGGCGGGCCGCGGCGATGCCGGACTGCAGGGCGGTCACGTTCTGGGTCAGCTCGCCGATCGGGCCCATCAGCTGGAACGCGTACAGCAGGAAGGCGATCAGGCTGCTGACCTCGAGCAGACCGGCGTCGGCGCGCCAGGCGCCCACCCCCAGCACCGCGATGATGGCCAGTGAGACCCCGCTCCACGAGACCGTCCAGACCCAGGCGGCGCGGCGCGCGGCGCGGATGTTGTACGAGGCCGCGCGCCGGGCGTCGGCCTCGATACGCCCGCCCTGCCGCTCCTCGGCCCGGCTCGCCTTGACCGTGCGCATCGCCCGCAGCGTGCCCTCCAGCTCGCCGCCGAGCTCGCCCACCGCGTCCTGGGCGAGCTTCTGGCTCTTGCTGATCGTGGGCAGCAGCAGCGCCATCACCAGGCCGACGATCGCCACCGCGGCCAGCGTGCACAGCAGCAGCACGACGTCGAGCGTGCCCATCAGCACCAGCGTCGCGACGAAGGCGAGCGACGCGTTGATCAGCCCGACGATGCTGGACGACGCCTGGTGCAGCAGGCCGGGGTCGGCCGTGACCCGGGTGACCAGCTCGCCGGTGGGGCGGCCGGTCAGCTCGGCCAGCCGGGCCCGGAAGTAGCGCTGGATCACCGACAGCCGCGCGTCCAGGACGACCTGCTCGGCCAGCGTGCCCATCAGGATCCACTGCCACAGCCCGATGGCCGCGCCGATCACCACGAGAACCAGCAGCAGGGTGATCGGGCCGGCCAGGGCGTCACCCGTGCCGAGCGTGTCGATGATCCGCTTGGTCGCGAGCGGGGCGGCCAGGTTGGCCGCGTTGGAGATCAGGCCGAGGACGAGCCCGAGCGCGAGGACCGGGAGGTGCGGACGGAGGAGGCGCAGCAGAATCTGCATGGTTCGTAGTGGAACACAGTTGTTCCATGACGGGCAATGCCAATTCCCGTACAGTATGGCCGTGACCTCCGGAGTCAAGAACCGCACGCGGCAGGCGATCATCGATGCCGCGATCGACCTGCTGGCCGGCAACCCGGCCTGCTCGCTGGGCGAGATCGCCGCCGCGGCGCAGGTCGGGCGGACCACGTTGCACCGCTACTTCGGCGAGCGGGCCGATCTTCTCTCGGCCGTCGCCTCCGAGGGCGGCGAGCGTCTGGGGCGGGCGGCGACCCTGGCCGACCTCGACCGGGGCACCGGGGCCGAGGCGCTGCTGCGGCTCTGCCGGGAGTATTTCGACCTCGGCTCCCTGCTGTCGCTGATGTTCAGCGGTCAGGGCGGCGAGTGCTGGGAATCGCAGGACGAGCAGTACCTGATCGGCGTCATCGAGCGCGGCCACGCCGACGGCTCGATCGACCCGGCGCTGCCGTCCGACTGGGTGCTCACCCTGCTCTGGAGCCAGCTCTACGCGGCCTGGGAATACCGCGCCCAGCGCCAGGAGGCGTCCCGCCACCACGTGCTCGACCTGCTCACCCGCACGCTGTCCAACGCGTTGCGCCCGCCACAGTCCTAAAGTCGCGGCCGCGCGGGCCGATCAGGGCGCGGTGAGCTATGTCCGGCGTGTGCGCGACGGCCTGCGGTCCGACGACCGCCGGGCGGTCAGCGGCGCCGTGGCCGGAGCGCTCATCGTTGCCTGCGGGCTCTACGCCTGCATCACTGTGCTGCTGCCGGCGCCGCCCGGGTTCGACATCAGCGCGGTGCTCAACATCGGCATCTGCGCGGTCATCTTCGGCCTGGTCGTGGCGCCGCTGCCCTGGGGCCGCCTGCCCGACATCCTGCGTCTGACGCTGCCGGTTCTGGCGCTCGGGTTCATCGCGGTGCACAACATCGCCACCGGACTCGACCCGTTCCGGTACGGCTTCTTCTACTTCGTCACCTTCATCTGGGCCGGCCTGTGCGAACCCCGCGGCACGAGCCTCAAGCTGCTCCCGTGGATGTTGCCGGCCTACCTGCTGCCGCTGGTCATGGCCGGGGCCTCGGCGTCGGACCTGGCCTCCATCGGTTATGCATTGCCGATCTATCTGATCGCGGGTGAGGTTCTGGCTTGGCGTACGAGTCGACTGCGCCGGGCCCAGCGCAGGCTCGAGCGGCTGGCCCACCACGACCCGCTGACCGACCTGCCCAACCGGACCGTGTTCACCGCCGAACTGCGCCGCCGCTGCGCCGAGCCCGATCCGGTCGCTGTCCTCTTCCTCGACCTGGACGGCTTCAAGCAGATCAACGACCGCCTCGGCCACGCCGCCGGCGACGACGTGCTCAAGCAGGTGGCCGGCGCCCTGCGCGACTCGTCCCGGCCAGGCCGCGAGGACCTGGCTTGCCGCCTGGCCGGCGACGAGTTCGTGGTGCTGCTGCCGGATACTTGCGCCGGCGACGCCCGTACGGTGGCCGACCGCCTGCGTCAGCGGATCTCAGCCGTGCGGGCCACCGACGGCACCCCGGTCGGCGGCAGCATCGGCGTGGCCGTCGGCCAGGGCATGGACCACCGCCGCCTGCTGGCCCAGGCCGACGAGGCGATGTACCAGGCGAAGCAGTCCGGCTCGGGCATCGCCCTTCCCGTCGCCTCTTAGGCGTGGCTCACGGTGAGGTTGTAGAACTTCACCTTGGCGCCGTTGGAGGTGCTCTCGGAGGACGACTGGTTGTACGAGCCGGCCTTGAAGTACTGCTTGTACGGGTTGAACGAGGACGGGATCGTGTAGTTCGTCTTGCTGCCGTTGATCGTGACGCTGGCCTTGTTGCCCTGCACGTTGATGACGTACGTCCACTTCTGGCCGATCGCCACGTTGCCCAGCTTGTGCAGCGTCTGGCCGTCGGTCGGGCTGCGCTGCTGGCCGAGGTAGATGTCGCCGTTGGCCCGGTAGTAGAGCTCGAGCAGCGGCTTGGTCGACGTGCCGCCGGTGCCCAGCTTGACCTGGCCGACCGCCACGTTCTTGGTCACCGAGACGATCCGCAGTTCGGCGCTGAGCGTGTGGTTGCCGGCCAGCGACCAGTTGGCGGCCGAGCCGTTGGCGTTCATCTCGCGCAGCTCGGATCGCGCGTACTTGGAGTTGGGTGTGGTCACACCCTTCTCGGGCGCCCAGAAGGTCATCGAGCCGTCGTTCTTGTCGGTCCAGAAGTAGGCCGGGTTGGAGTAGCCGTTGGCCCCCTTGAGCTGGGCCGGCTGGATGGTCTGGGGCGCGCCGGGGGAGCCGATGGGCAGTTGCAGCGACCAGATCGAGAGGTTGAAGTTGCCGCCCGGCGAGACGTTGGGGTTGAGGGCGGCCGCGTTGGCGTTGGTGATGCCGAGGACGCCGAGCCCGGCCACCACGGCCGTGGACAAGGCGGCGGCGAGCAGCGTGCGCTTCTTCATGGGGGATACCTCTTCTGCCGTCTGAGGGGAATTGGCAAGAGGTTTTACAGTAAAAGACCGACATCGATGTCAGGGCAAGACCGCTTCTTAAACATCCTTAAATAAAGCCGTACGATCCTGGGCCATGCCGACCGACCGGTTCAGCGACACCGTCCACCTCGCCGCCGCGCCGTCCGCCGTCTACGCCCATCTGCTCGATCCGCGGAGCTATGTCGGGCTGTCGCCGCTGGTCGTAGCCGTGCGCGACATCCGCGGCGACTCGTACGTCGCGGTCGAGCGCTTCCGCCTCGGCCCGCTCCACTGGGACAACAACATCCGCGTCACCCTCACCGGCGTCGAGCCCGACCGCAAGCTGACCAGCGCCGTCGTCAGCCCCGGCGGCGTCCGCCTGACCGCGACGATCGACCTGGCGCCGGCCGCCGAGGGCACCACGCTGACCGAGACCATCGAGGTCAGCTCGCCCACCCTGCTGCGCTCGTTCGTCGTCAAGCAGGCAACTTCGGTCCAGCGCGCCCGCCTGGCCGAGCTGACCCGCCGCTTCAGTGCCGGAGTGTACGAATAAAGCATGGAATCTCGAGGAGTGGCCACCGGTGTTCCGTACGTGGTGAAGGCTCCCGTCGGAGGCCCGCGGCCGGACGCGCCGGTCGTCGTCGCCTATCACCTGCTCGACGCGCCCCGCACCGAGGTCGCGCTGGCCGCGCCGTGCCGCTCGACGGTCTCGACGCCTGCCGCGTCTACTTCGGACTGCCCCTGAGCGGTTCGCGTCAACCGGAAGGTGGTCTCGAGCCGCTGCTCCAGGAGGGCGACCCGGTTCTCAACGGGCACGCTCCCGTCGCGTTCGGCGCCCGCGACGAGTTCCCCGCCGCGTTCGCCGAGGTCCGCGAGCACTTCGGCATCGCCGAAAGCGTGCCGCTGGGGGTGCTCGGTGGCTCGATGGGCGGGGCGGCGGCCCAGTTGGTCGCGGCCGAGGTGCCGGGCGTACGGGCGGCCGTGCTGATCAATCCGGTCGTGCGGCTGCACGACGCGATCGACGGCATCGTCGCCGCGATGGGTGCCACCTACGCGTGGTCGCCCGCGTCCGACCAGGTCGCGGACCGTCTCGACTTCGTCGCCCGGGCCGGCGAGTTGGCGGGGGTGTCGCTGCGCTACATCACCGGCGCCGACGACCTGCGGGACGCGATCATCGCGCCCGTCGAACGAATCGTTGCCGAACTCGCGGAACGCGGCGCGACGGCCGACCACCATGTCGTACCGGATATGGCACACGCTCTGGCCGAGGAACCCGGCATCGAGGCGGCGCCGCAGACTCGGCACGCCGCCGAGGTCGACCGCCTGGCCGTGGAGTGGTTCCGGCGCTATTTGATCGCGACCGCGGCCTCGTAGGCGGCCTGCAGTTCGGCGAAGACCGACGGGGTGCCGGGCGGGCGGGCCACGCCGAGGTGTTGCTCGCGTAGTTCGTCCATGAATCTGTCCCACAGCTCGGGGCCGCCGCGTTCGAGCAGTTCGGCGCGGACCGACAGTTCGTGGCTGGCCGGCATGTGCCGGCGGCCCCAGGAGCCGAGCGCCGCCATGACCGGCACCAGCTGGACGCCGGCCTCGGTCAAGCTGTAGCGGATCTTCTGCTTGTGGGTCTCGTCGTCGGTACGCCACAGCAGACCGTGGGCGACCAGGCGGCGCAGGCGGTCGGCCAGGATGTTGGAGGCGATCCGCTCCTCCGAGCCGGCCAGCAGCTCGCGGAAGTAGTGCCGGTTGCCGAACATCACGTCGCGCAGCACGACGAGGGACCAGCGGTCGCCCATCACCTCGACCGCGAGGTTGATCGGGCAGCCCGACCGGTGCACCGGCTCTGTTTCTGTACTCATCGAGACCGATGGTACTTCGCAACCGGTGATGATAGTTTCATCAAGCCGATTTCAGTATGCAACCAGTTCGACGGGATGGTTCCATGAGACTTCTGCTCACCTCCGGCGGCGTCAAGAACAAGAGCATCCACGACGCCCTGCTCGACCTGCTGGACAAGCCGATCGCCGAGTCGAGCGCCCTCTGCATCCCCACCGCGGGCTACGCCAATCCGGGCGGCATCGGCCGGGCCTGGAACTTCATCAGCGGCAACGAGCCGGAGTGCCCCATGGCCGAGCTCGGCTGGAAGTCGGTGGGCGTGCTGGAACTGAGCGCACTGCCCAGCCTGAAGGAAGAGCTCTGGACGTCCGCGGTCCGCGAGACCGACGTCCTGCTGGTCAACGGCGGTGACCCGCTCTATCTGAACTACTGGATGGGAGAGTCTGGGCTGGCCGACCTGCTGCCTTCGCTGAACGACACGGTCTGGGTCGGTCTCAGCGCCGGCAGCATGATCATGACGCCCCGGATCGGCGACGACTTCGTCGGGTGGAGGCCGCCCGCCGGCGGCGACGACAGCACGCTCGGGATCGTCGACTTCTCGATCTTCCCGCACCTCGACCACCCCGACCTGCCCGAGAACACCATGGCCGCCGCCGAGAAGTGGGCCGCCACCCTTCCCAACCCGGCTTATGCGATGGACGACCACACCGCGATCAAGGTGGTGGGCGACGTCGTCGAGGTCGTCTCGGAGGGCCACTGGAAGCTGTTCAACGAGGCCTGACCCACTGTCCGGTGGAGGCCGACTGTTCCATCGCGTCCAAGGCCTCGGCGGCCCGGATGGCGTCGGCCAGCGTGGCCCCGTACGGCTGCCCGTCCGCGACCGACCGCAGGAAGCGCGCGGCCTCGATGACCTTCAGGTCGTCGTAGCCCATGGGGATGCCGGCGCCGGGCTGGAACGCCCCGAAGTCGCCGTCGTGAGGGCCGACGAAGAGAGTGCGCACCGGTTCGTCCTGATAGGACGGGCCGGTGCCGACGCCGAGCTCGCCCATCCGCCGGAAATCCCAGAACAACGCGCCCTTGGTGCCGTGAATTTCGAAGCCGTACGTGTTCTGCTCACCCACGGCGACCCGGCTGCAGTCGAGTGTGACCCGGGCGCCCGAGGCCATCCGGAGCAGGCTGCCGAACCAGTCCTCGTTCTCGACCGGCCCGGGCGCCCCGCTGCCGCGTTCGTGGCCGGCCGTGGCGGCGGTCGGCCGGGGCCTCTGCGGGATGAACACGGCGGTGTCGGCCACCAGCGAGTCGATCTCGCCGAGCAGATACCGCACCAGATCGACGCCGTGCGCGCCCAGGTCGCCGAGCACCCCGTTGCCGCCCCGGGCCCGCTCGAACCGCCAGCTCAGCGCGCCCTCGGGATGGGCCGCGTAGTCGCTCAGGAACCGGAACCGGGCGTGCGTGACCGCGCCGATCTCACCGTCGGCGATCAGCGCACGGGCCTTCTCGACGGCCGGCGCGTTGCGGTAGTTGAAGCCGACGGTGACCTGTCCGTCGCCGACGATGGCGCGCGCGTCGGCCGCGGTGAGCCCGACCGGCTTCTCGATCCAGATGTGCTGCCCGGCCGCCGCGAACGCGCTGCCCATCTCGCGGTGCAGGAAGTTGGGCGCGGTGATGCTGACCGCCCCGACCCGCGGGTCGCCGACGAGGTGCCGCCAGTCGGCCGTCGACTCGTCGAAGCCGTAGCGCTCGGCCGCCTCGGCGGCGCGCCCGGGCACGTCGTCGGCCACCGAGACGAGCCGGACCGGTGGCACGCCGGGGAAGTGGTGCGGCACCCGGGCGTACGCCTGCGCGTGCACCCGCCCCATCCAGCCGAAGCCGACGACGGCGACACCGAGGGCGGCCACGTCAGGTGGTCTTGCGGCGACGGGTGACCAGGAAGATGCCGAGCCCGACGACGGCCAGGGCGGCGACGATCACCGTGATCAGCAGGCCGTTGCCACCCGAGTCCTCGTCGGAGGCCAGTTCGGTGGTGGGGGCGGCGCTGGTGGCCGGCGGAGGCGCGGCGACCAGGGACTCGTCGGCGGCCGGGGCGGTCGGGGCGGCGCTGGTCGGCTCGGTGGTGGGCTCGGCCTTGGTCGACGGGTCGTTCACGGTGAACTTGTACGACCCCTGGACCGTGTGGCCGTCCTTGGAGACCACGCGGTAGGCGACCGTGTAGGCGCCGTTGGCCAGCGCGTCGAAGGTGACAGTGCCGGTGGCCCCCTCGACCTTGGGCTCCGACGTCTGCACCTTGGCCGCGCCGGTGACCGTGATGGTCGTGTAGTCCGGGTTCAGCTTCTGCAGGAACTTCAGCTTGACGCTGGTCGGGGCCTTGGTGACGGTGGCGCCCTTGGCCGGGGTGGCCTGGGCCAGCGCGTTGTGGGCGAACGCCGGGGCGCCGGGCAGCAGGACGGCCAGCATCGCGGCGAGCGCGACGAGCGGGCGGGTCAGGCGTCTGTCCATGGGGGCGGGGGTCCTTCCCTAGCGGGCGTTCGTGGCGACCATCGTAGTTCTCCGGAGTTGGTCGCCCGCGGGCGCGCGGAAGTTCCCACGGAAACAGGCGGCGGTGCCGGGCGCCGGGTAGCGCCCGGCACCGACCGGGGACCTGTGGGGTTGTGACGAGGATTCAATACGTTAAGCGGCTCCTTTCCGAAAGCCTATTCCAGGCATCGATGGAAATATCAGAGAAAGCAATTCTCAGCGGCCGGAGCGGTGGCCGTGGGGGCCGCGGTGGTCGAACCGGTTGTGGCCCGGGCGGCTCCAGTCCCAGCCGCGCTCGACCTCGAGGGCGAACACGCCGCGGTTGAACCCGCGCTGCTGGAAGTCGCAGTCGTAGTCGTCCCACTTGCCGAACCGCTCACCGATACGTCCGGCCAGGTCACAGGCCCGGTACGTGCGGTAGTAGCCGACCACCACGTCGCGGCCGCGGTGCCGGTCGGCCTGGGTGGAGGCGGACTGGGACTTGGCCGCGCTCGGCGCCGAGGTGTCCGCGGCCTGCGCCGGGCCGACCCCGAAGGCAACCCCGGCCAGCAGACCCAGACCGGCCGTCGTGAGGAATCGCGTGGTCTTGTTCATGTCCGTATTCCTTCCCGGAGGCGATTGTTGCTATTTCCGTGTTGCATGATCAGGAAAGCATCCGGCGGCCCCGGAACACGCCATTCAACACGCCGGGTAACCCGGACGATCGATAGCCGAAAAGGGGATGCGCAATAAGACGTTTCGGCAGCGCTAATTCGGGATAAGGAATTTCCGGAGTGTCTGTGCCCCCATGTTCTTAGGGGGATTTCACCGATCCGCCTCGGGTGTTCGCGTTCCTAGGCTGCTCAGCGTGCGGATGGTCGGCGATCTGATCGGGGCACTGCCCGCGGGGCTGGTGCTGATCGTCGTCGCCGCGCTGGTGACCGCGGAGGCGGCGCTGCTCGCCGGGCTGGTGCTGCCCTCGGCGACGGCGCTCGTCGCGCTGGGCCTGCTCGCCAACGAGGGGGTGGTGCGCATCGGGCCGGCCGCGCTGGTCGCGACGGGGGCGGCGGTCCTCGGAGGCACGGGCGGATACGTCGCCGGTCGTCGCCGGGGACCGCGGGCGCGCTGGGTCAAAGAGAGACACTGGCGGCGGGCCGAGCGCATCTTCGACCGGCACGGCGGGCGGGCCGTCTTCTTCGGACAATGGGTGGTCGGCGCGCGGACGCTGGTGCCCCGGCTGGCCGGGATGAACGGCGTGCCCTATCGCAGATTCGCCGCGTGGCACACCCCGGCCGCCGTGGGCTGGACGTTGTGGCTGGTGGTGGGCAGCTATCTGGCCGGCGCCTCGTACGACGTGCTGGCCGCGCGGGCCGGCCGGGCCGGGGGAGCGCTGGCCGTCCTCACCGCGCTGCTGATCGGCCTGGTGCTGGCCGGCCGCTGGCTGGGCGATCACCCGCCGAGCGCGCCGGCCTGGCTGCCCCACCGCCTCGCTCTCGACGCCAGGCCGCTCAACCGCAAAATCAACGGCTTGGTGCGCGGACGGCTGACTCCCGTGCTCACCAGCCTCGGAGCGCTGGTCTTTCTGGCTGCCCTCCTGGTCGCCGTCATCCCGCTGATCGTGCAGCTCAGCGGCCTGGCCGCGACCGACGAAGCCGTCACGGACTGGGCGCGCGGCCAGTGGACCTCCGACGGCTACCGCTTCGCATTAGAACTAGCCACCTCGGTCAGCCCAGAAATCCTGCTCGGTGCGGCGGCCGTCGTCGCCCTGGTACATGCCTGGTGGCAGCGCCGCGATCTGCTCGACAGTCTCGCCCCGCTGGCGCCCGTGGCCGTCCTCATGCTGGTGCTGGCCGTCGTCTCGCCGCCCTCGTGGCAGGGCCCGCCCGAGGCGATCTTCCCGTCCGCCGCCGAGTACGACGGCCCGATGCCGCTGGTCGTGCGCGGCGCCGGGGAGGCGCTGAGCGAGGCCGGTCCGGCGCTGGCGTCCATGGCCGCCGGTCAGACCGCGCTGCTCGCCGCGGTGATCGGTCTGCTCGCCTGGCTGCTGTCGCGCCGCCTCACTTGGCCGCGGTGGGTCGCAGTGGGCACGACGGCCGCGGCCGTTCTCACCGTCTGCGCCGGCTCGTGGGTCTACCTCGGCTGGAGCCGCCTGAGCGAGACGATCGCCGCGCTGATCCTCGGCGTGGCCTGGGCGGTCCTGAACGCCGCCATCTGGGCGACGCGAGGGGCGGCGCGAGAGCCGGGGCGAGGGGCGGCGCGAGAGCCGGGGCGAGGGGCGGCGCGAGAGCCGGCGCGAAAGGAGGGGCGAGGGGCGGCGCGAGAGCCGACGCGAGAGGAAGGGCGGGAGCCGGCCGTGACGACCGGGCCGCCGAGCGAGGCCCGGCGGCTCGATCGCGTGCCTTAAGGTCACGGGTTATGACCCTCGACGGGCTGCGCCGCCGCACCCACGCGGCCGTCGACGCCCTCGAACGGCTCGTCGGCGGGCTCGGCACGGCGGTTCTCGCCCTGGCCCTGGTGTTCTGGCTGTTCATCGTGGCGCTCACGAGCCTGGCCGGCGTCGGCCTGGTGTTCGCGCCCTCGGCCGCCAAGGCCGTGCGCGCCGTGGCCGACCGGGAACGGGCCCGCCTCTCTCGCTGGGGCCCCGAGATCATCGGTCCCGAGCCGCTGCTGTCCGGCCTGCACGCCTGGACCGACAAGGCGCTCTGGCGCGAGGTGGTGTGGCTGGTCGAGCACGCCACGCTCGGCTTCGTGGTCAGCATCTTCGGCCTGACCATCCCGCTCTCGGCGGTGCAGGACCTGACGTACCCGTTCTGGTGGTGGTCGGTGCCGCCCGACTCGGCCCCCGGGCTGGTCTTCTGGCCGGTGCACAACCAGCTCGACGCCCTGGCCGTCGGCCTGTACGGCGTGGCCTGGCTGGTCATCGGCTTCTTCGGCGGCCCCTGGCTGGCCCGGGCCCAGGCCTGGCCCGGCCGCCGTCTGCTCGCCCCGCCGCCCGGCACCGACCTCTCGCTGCGCATCGTCGAGCTCACCGCGACCCGGGCGGCCGCCCTCGACGCGCACGCGGCCGAGCTGCGCCGCATCGAGCGCTCGCTGCACGACGGCGCGCAGAACCGCCTGGTCGCGGTGAGCGTGCTGCTCGGGGCGGCCCGGCGGGCGGTCGCGCGCGACCCGGCCACGGCCGGCGACGTGCTGGAACGGGCTCAGGAGGCGGCCGAGCAGGCCCTGGCCGAGCTGCGCACGGTCGTCCGGGGCATCCTGCCGCCGGTGCTCGACGGCCGCGGGCTGGACGGCGCGCTGGCCGGCCTGGCCCACGACTGCGCCGTGCCGTGCCGCCTCGATGTCGACCTGCCGCACCGCTGTGCCGCCTCGGTCGAGGCCACCGCCTACTTCGTGGTGGCCGAGGCGCTGACCAACATCACCAAGCACAGCGGAGCGACCGCGGCCGGGGTCACCGTCCGCATCCAGGATCAGAAGTTGAAGATCAGCATCGAGGACAACGGCCGCGGCGGCGCCGACGAGGACGGCGGATCCGGGATCACCGGCATCCGGCGGCGCGTGGAGGCGTACGACGGAAACTTGACCTTGACCAGCCCGGCCGGAGGGCCGACGACCCTGCGAGTGGAGCTGCCGTGCGGATCGTGATCGCCGAGGACGACGCGCTGCTGCGGGAGGGCCTGGCGCTGTTGCTGCGGGCCGAGGGGCTGGACGTGGTGGCGACGGCGGAGGATCCGGACGCTTTCCTGGCCGCCGTCGACGAGCACAAGCCGGACGTGGCGATCGTCGACGTGCGCATGCCGCCCACCCACACCGACGAGGGCATCGTGGCCGCCGTCGAGGCCCGCCGGCGGCTGCCCGGCCTCGCCGTGCTCGTGCTTTCGGCGTACGTGGAACAGGCCTTTGCCACCGACTTGCTGGCCGGGGGCGCGGCCGGCCTGGGCTATCTGCTGAAAGAGAGGGTGGGCCGGGTCGAGGAGTTCCTGGAGGCGCTGCACCGGGTGGCCGACGGGGGCACGGCCGTCGACCCCGAGGTGGTCGGCCTGCTGCTGGCCCGCAACCGGCCGGACGACGCGCTGGCCCGGCTGAGCCCGCGCGAGCGCGACGTGCTGGCGCTGATGGCCGAGGGGCTGGGCAACACCGCGATCGCCGAGAAGCTGGTGGTCACCGAGGGCGCGGTGCACAAACACATCCGCAGCATCTTCGCCAAACTCGACCTGGCCCCGGACGACCGGGCCGACCGTCGCGTGACCGCCGTGCTGCGTTACCTGCGGCAATAGCGCCAAGTACAGCAGGCTGTACCTGGAAGACGCCCGCTGGCTTCATCGATCTTCACCGCTGCCGAAAATAGCGTTTCCGGTGTCAGCAATCGACACCGAGAGGCGCTTGAGATGAACGACATGCTCGCGGTCCGGGTGGAGGGCCTCACCCGGACGTACACCACCGACGGGCAGCCGGTCACGGCCCTGGCCGGGGTGGACGCGGCCTTCGCCCGCGGCACGTTCACCGCGGTGATGGGCCCGTCCGGCTCCGGCAAGAGCACCCTGCTGCAGACCGCCGCCGGCCTCGACCGCCCCTCGTCGGGCCGGGTCTGGGTGGGCGACACCGAGCTCTCGAAACTGTCCGAGACGAAGCTGACCGAGTTGCGGCGCGACCGCATCGGCTTCGTCTTCCAGTCCTTCAACCTGATCGGCGCGCTCACCGTCGAGGAGAACATCCTGCTGCCCTCGAAGCTGTCGGGGGAGAAGCCGGACTGGCACTGGCTGGGCAGCGTGATCGAGCGGGTCGGCCTGACCAACCGGCTGACCCACCGCCCGGCCCAGCTCTCCGGCGGGCAGCAGCAGCGGGTGGCCATCGCCCGCGCCTTGGCCGTGCGGCCCGACGTGGTCTTCGCCGACGAGCCGACCGGCGCCCTCGACACCGAGACAGCGGCCGAGGTGCTGGCGCTGCTGCGCTCGATGGTCGACGAGTTCGGCCAGACCGTCGTCATGGTGACCCACGACCCGGTCGCCGCCTCGTACGCCGATCGCGTGCTGGTGCTGGCCGACGGCCGGATCGTGCGCGACCTGCCCCAGGTGGGCGCCGAGAAGATCGCCGAAGTTCTCGCCACGCGGTGGAAGGCCTGACGTCATGATCAAGCTAGCGATGCGCCTGCTGCGGCAGCGCCCCGGAACCTCGATCGCCACCCTGGTCGCCCTGGCCGGCGGCGTGATGATCCTGATGAGCCTGGCCGTCTTCGTGCAGTCCGGCCTGCAGTTCAAGCCCGAGCCCAAGCAGTTCGCGGCGGCCGACGTCGTGGTCGCCCACCGCCACATCACCGTCTCCACAAAGGAGTTCGACGGCGAGACGACGACGAGTGAGGTGCCGCTGCCCGAGGGCACCGTCCCGGCCGGCCTGGCCGACCAGATCCGGGCGCTGCCCGGCGTCACCGATGTCCAGGCCGTCGGCGTTCAGGGCGGCCGGGCGAGCGCCATCGCGATCAAGGCACCGGCCGGGACCCACGCGGCGATCGACAAGCTCGCGACGGAGGCCGGGGTCGAGTCGTACGCGGGGGACGAGCGCGGCTGGGCCGAGTGGTCCACCTCGATCGAGGCCCGGTCGCTGCTGGTCGAGGCGGGCTCGGCCTTCGGCGGGTACGTGGTGCTGCTGATCGTCTTCGTGGTGGCCGGCACGGTCGGTCTGTCGGTCCGGCACCGCCGCCGCGACCTGGCCCTGCTGCGGGCGGTCGCGGCCACCCCTTCCCAGGTACGTCGTCTGGTGGTGGCCGAGGCGGCGGTGGTCGGCCTGGCTTCGGCCGTGATCGGGGTGCCGGCCGGGCTCTGGGCCACCCACTGGACCCACGACCAGATGGTCGCCCGTGGCTTTCTGCCGGCCGACTTTCCGATCGTCAATCCCGCGCTCGGCGCCGTGGTCGCCATCGCGCTGACCATGGGAGTGGCGGTACTGGCGGCCCGGATCGCGGCCCGGCGGGTGGCTCGGATCCGGCCGGCCGAGGCGCTGGGCGAGATCGCGGTCGAGCCGCCCAAGGGCGGTCGCATCCGCCTCGCCTTCGGGCTGCTCACGCTGGCCGGGGCCGGGGTGTCGGTGTTCTTCGCGGCCGGGTTGTCGGGCACGGCGGCGCTGGCCGCCGCGATCGGGATGCTCTACCTCTTCGTGATGGCGATCGCGCTGCTGGCGCCCTGGGTCAACGGGTTCGCGGCCCGGGTGCTGGCGCCGGTGTTGCGTACGGTCTGGGGAGTCTCGGGCGATCTGGCGGTGGCCAACCTGCGGGCCAACGCGAAGGGCATGTCGGCCGTGCTGAGCGCGCTCGTGCTGTCGGTCGGGTTCGGCGGCTCGGTCTGGTTCCTGCAGGACAACTTGCAGCGGCAGACCGTGGCCCAGAGCCGCGACGGCATGCTGGCCGACCGGGTGGTGACCGCTCCTCGAGGGCTGACGGCGGCGTCAGTGGCCAAGGTGCGGCAGATCCCCGGCGTTGAGGCGGCGACGGGTGTCCGGCGTACGTCGGTGGTGGTCCGCATCTTCGACGGCGCCGAGCCGGCCGTGGCCCGGGCCGCCGATCCGGCCCAGCTCGCGTCCACCATGGACCTCAAGGTGCGCGAGGGCAGCCTGGCCGGCCTGACCGACGGCACGATCGCGGTCTCGGCCCTGCAGGCGTCGTCCTCCAGCTGGAAGGTGGGCGACACGGCCGACATGTGGCTGGCCGACGGCACCCCGGTCAAGCCGCGCGTCGTCGCCATCTACGACCGGGGCCTCGGCTTCGGCGACGTCCTCCTGCCGCAGAGCGGCGGTACCTACGACGAGCTGCTGGTTCGCACTCGAGGCAACGCCGACCAGCCGCTCGCCGCCTTCGGCACGGTCACCACGGCCGGCCAGCTCACCGGACAGCTCAGCCGCGACCTGGCCGTCAGCGCCTGGCTCAACAAGCTGCTGATCACCGTGATGGTCGGCTACGCGGCCCTGGCCGCCGGCAACACGATGGTGATGGCGGCGCTGGCCCGCAGCCGCGAGCTCGCCCTGCTGCGGCTGGCCGGGGTGACCCGGCGTCAGGTGCGGCGGATGGTCAACGCCGAGCAGGTGGGCCTGCTGGGCACGGCGCTCACGGTCGGCGCGGCCATCGCGGCGGCCACGCTGATCGCGGTGGTGCACGCGCTGACCGGCACGTTCCTGCCCTACATCCCGCCGCTGGGCTGGGTGATCGTGCTGGGCGGCACGACGGCACTGGCCCTGGTCACCACCATCCTGCCGGTGAGCCGCCTGCTCCGAACTCCGCCGGTGCGCGCGGCGGGCACGAAGGAATAGCGGCTGCGCTGGTGCGCGCGGCGGGCACCAAGGAGTAACGAGGAAGATGGCCGGGTGGACAACCTTCCCGCCTGGCTCCTCGCCGAGATCGAGACCGTGCCGGCCTACCGGGCCTTCGCCGGGGTCGACGACCTGCACGCCGGGCTCCGGCGGATCGCGGACCGTCACCCCGGCGTCGCGTCGTTGCGGCGCTGCGGCAGCTCGCGGCAGGGCAACCCGCTGTGGTGCCTGACCATCGCCTCGGACACCCCGGACGCGCCCGAGGCCCTGGCCTTCGGCCTGCCCCACCCGAACGAGCCGATCGGCGGCCTGACCGCCCTGCACCTGGCCGAACGCCTGTGCGCCGACCCGGACCTGCGGGCGCGGCTGGGGCACACGTGGCGGATCGTCGACTGCGCCGATCCGGACGGGCTGCGGCTCAACGAGGGCTGGCTGGACGGGCCGTTCACCCGGGCCCACTACGCCGAGCACTTCTACCGTCCGGCCGGGCGCGACCAGGTGGAGTGGACTTTCCCGGTCAACCACGAGGACGCGTACTTCGACGAGCCGATCCCCGAGACGCAGGCGCTCATGCGGCTGATCGACGCCCACCGGCCGGCCCTGATCGCCTCGCTGCACAACAGCGAGCTGGGCGGGGCGTACTACTGGCTCAGCCGGGCCGAGCCCGCCCTGCACCCGATCCTGCAGCGGGTGCCCGAGCACCTGGGCATCCCGCTCGACCGGGGCGAGCCCGAGGCGCCCGACCTGGTGCTGCTGGACGACGCCATCTACGAGGCGACGCCGCTGGCCACCGTCTACGAGCGCACGATGGCCCGCAACGAGCCGTGGATCTTCGAGGGCGGCAGCACCACCTGGTACTCCGGTCGGTGGGGCTCGTTCATGCTGGTCAGCGAGCTGCCGTACTGGCTCGACCCGCGCGCCGGGGACACATCGCCGGCCGGGGTGAGCTACGCCGAGGCGCTGGCCGCCAACGCGACCGGGATCACCGATCTGGCCGAGCTTCTCACCCGTACGCTGGCCTCGGTCGAAAGCCACCTGCTGGCCCCGGCCTCGCCGTTCTGGCGGGCCGCCCGCTTCTACGCCGCCATGCTGGACGGCACCGGCCCGGCCCGGCTGGCCCGCAGCAAAGAGGCCGCCTCCGACCGTCCGGCCACCGTCGCCGAGGCCACCTCGCTGGCGCTCAATGTGCACGAATACCGCCTGCGTTATGGCGGCATCCTGCGGCGCGCGCTGCGGGGCGAGGCCGCAGTCGGCAATGTGCGCGGGAAGATCCGGGCCGCTCTGGCCGAGGTGGAGCAGCGGTACGCCGAATGGCTGGCCGAGGACGCGCGAGTGGCCGAATTGGAGCCGATCGAGATCCGCCGGTTGGTCGGCGTGCAATACGCCGCGACCATCGCGGCCGCCGCCCATTTGGCGGGACGTTTGGAAATGTGACCTGAACGGCTCTGACTTGCGGATATGGTGATGGCCGTTAGGTTAGGCTCACCTTTGAATCTTGATGGAGCCTTCATGCGTCTGCCATTTTCCCGCGCTCGCCGGCTGCTTCCGGTAGCCGTTCTCGGCGCCGTCGTCGCCCTGTCGGGGTGCTCGACGAGCGGCACCGACGACGACGCGGCCCCCGATACGGCCTCCTCGGCCGCCTCACAGTTCCCGGTCACGATCACCACCGCGTTCGGCGACGTGACGGTCAGCAAGCAGCCCGAGCGGGTGGTCGCGCTGGGCTGGAGCGACGCCGACGTGGCTCTCTCGCTCGGCGTGCAGCCGGTCGGCGCGGCCGACTGGCTGGCCTTTGGCGGCGACGGTCAGGGCCCGTGGAACGCGGGCAAGTACACGACCAAGCCCGAGATCCTGGGCACGCTCGAGCTCGACATGGAGAAGGTGACCGCCCTGCGGCCCGACCTGATCCTCGACACCCGCTCGAGCGGCGACAAGGCGCGCCATGACCAGCTGGCCGCGCTCGGCGTCCCGGTCATCGACGTCCCCAAGGGCGGCGAGATGTACCTGACGTCGTGGGAGCAGCAGCTCGACATGATCGGCACGGCGCTCGGCAAGCAGGCCGAGGCGGCCAAGCTCAAGAGCGACCTGGACGCCAAGTTCACCACCGCCGCCGCCGCGAACCCGAAGTTCAAGGACGCCACGGTGGCCGCGGTGGCCCGCACCGGCGACGGCTGGGGCGCCTACGTCACCGGCGACGGCCGGGTCGACTTCCTGACCAAGCTCGGCTTCAAGAACGCGCCCGCCATCGAGGCCCTGAAGAAGGACTCGTTCTACATCCCGCTCTCCAACGAGCAGCTCGACCTGGCCGACGCCGACCTCACCGTCGTGTTCCTCATCCAGTCCACGCTCGACCAGGTCAAGAGCGACAAGCTGTTCCAGGCCGTGCCGTCGGTGAAGGCCGGTCACGTGGCCTACATGGACAACAAGGACATCTCCAACGCGTTCTCCAGCGCCTCGGTCGGCGGGCTCTCGTACGCCGTCGACCAGGCGGTGCCGCTGCTGGCCGCTCCTCTCGGCTGACCACCGGTGCCGGACACGGACATCCGGCACCGCAGGGCCGTCGTGCTCACCACCGGACTGGTGGTGATCGCGGCGGCCCTCGCGGGCGCCGCACTGCTGAGTCTCGCCGTCGGCGCCCGCGACGTGCCGTTCGGCACGGTGCTGCACGCGCTCGTCAATCCCGACCCGAACTCCACCAACGACCTGATCGTCACCGAGTCGCGCCTGCCCCGCACGATCGTCGGTCTGCTCGCCGGGGCCGCCTTCGGGCTGGCCGGGGGCGTGATCCAGGGCGTCACCCGCAACCCGCTGGCCGACCCCGGGATCCTGGGCGTCAACGCCGGGGCCGGGCTCTTCATCGTCGTCGCGATCAGCTTCTTCGGCATCACCAGCCTGACCGGGTACGTCTGGTTCGGCTTCCTCGGGGCCGCGGTGACCTCGGTGCTGGTCTACACGATCGGCTCCATAGGCCGCGGCGGCGCGACGCCGGTCAAGCTCGCCCTCGCCGGCGCCGCGGTCACCGCGGCGCTGATCTCTTTCACGACGGCCGTGCTCATCACCGACGTCGACGCCTACGACCAGTTCCGGTTCTGGCAGGTCGGCTCGCTGGCCGGGCGGGGCACCGACATCGCCGTGCAGAGCGTGCCGTTCCTGATCGCCGGGGCGCTGCTGGCCTTCTATTCGGCCCGCGCGCTCAATGCGCTCGCTTTGGGCGACGACGTGGCCACCTCGTTCGGGCAGAACGTGCTCGTGGCCCGGCTCGTCGCGGCCGGCGCGGTCGTGCTGCTGTGCGGCACGGCCACCTCGATGGCCGGGCCGCTGGTCTTCATCGGCCTGGTCGTCCCGCACATCGCGCGGTCGATCACCGGGCCCGACCACCGCTGGCTGCTGCCCTACTCGATGCTGCTGGCGCCGCTGCTGCTGCTCATCGCCGACGTGATCGGCCGGGTCGTGGCCCGTCCGGGCGAGGTGCAGGTCGGCATCGTCACCGCGATCATCGGGGCGCCGATCTTCGTGGCCCTGGCCCGTCGCGAGAAGCTGGCCGAGCTGTGAGCGCGGGAGTGGTCGAGGCGACCCGGCGCCGCGAGACCGGCCGGGCCCGTACGGTCGCCGTCGCGCTGTTCGTCGCGGTGATCGCGATGTACGCGCTCACGCTGTCGTACGGCGAATTTCAGATCTCGTTGCCCGACGTGGTCCGCTCGCTGTTCGGGCTGCCCACCCCGGCCGGGGTGGACTACATCATGCACGACCTGCGCCTGCCCCGGGCCTCCGTCTCGGCGCTGGCCGGGCTCGCGTTCGGCCTCTCCGGGGCGCTCTTCCAGCAGCTGCTGCGCAACCCGCTGGCCAGCCCGGACGTGATCGGCGTGAGTCAGGGCGCGACCACCGCCGGCATCGTGACGGTGCTGCTGCTGGGGCTGGACGGGGGCGTCGCCGCGGCGGCCGGTCTGGCCGGCGCGGTGCTGACCGCCCTGACCATCTATGCGCTCTCGTGGCGCAAGGGCGTCGGCGGCTACCGCTTCATCCTGGTCGGCATCGGCATCGGCACGGTGCTGACCAGCATCACCTCGTACATTCTGACCCGCTCGGACGTCAAGATCGCGGCCGAGGCGATGATCTGGCTGACCGGCAGCGTCAACGGCCGCACGTGGCCCCAGATCGTCCCGCTCGCCGTCGCGCTGGTGATCCTCGTGCCGCTGGCCCTGATCCTGGGTCGCACGCTCACCGGCATGCAGCTCGGCGACGATCTGGCCACTGCTTTCGGCGTACGCGTGCAGTGGAGCCGCTTCCTGCTGCTGATCATCGCGGTGTGCCTGGCCGGCATGGCGACCTCGGCCGCCGGTCCGATCGCCTTCGTCGCATTCATGTCGGGGCCGATCGCGGCCCGGCTGGTCGGCGGCGGCCGTCCCGTGCTCGTGCAGGCCGCCCTCGTCGGCGCCCTGCTCGTGCTCGTCTCCGACTTCATCGGCTCGCACCTGCTGGGCTCCCGCCAGTTCCCGGTCGGCGTCGTCACCGGCGTCATCGGCGCCCCCTACCTGCTGTGGCTGCTGGCCACGGCCAACCGCTCCGGCCGAGGAGGCTGACCGTGCCCTTGGATCTGCAGGCCGAACGGCTGTCGCTGGGATACGGCGAGCGGACCATCGTCCGCGACCTGACCATGCACCTGCCCACCGGCAAGGTCACCATCATCGTCGGGCCCAACGCGTGCGGGAAGTCGACGTTCCTGCGCGGGCTGGCCCGCCTGCTGCCGGCCTCGTCGGGGGAGGTGCTGCTCGACGGCAAGTCGATCCACGCCACGCCCAGCCGCGAGGTCGCGTTGCGGCTCGGCATCCTGCCCCAGGGCCCGATCGCGCCCGACGGCATCACGGTGACCGACCTGGTCAGCCGGGGCCGGCACGTGCACCAGGGCTGGTTCCGGCGGTGGAGCAGCGACGACGACGACGCGGTGACGGCCGCCCTGACCGCGACCGGCACGCTGCCGCTGGCGGCCCGGCCGGTCGACGAGCTCTCGGGCGGGCAGCGGCAGCGGGTGTGGATCGCGATGGCCCTGGCCCAGCGCACCGGCATCCTGCTGCTCGACGAGCCGACCACCTATCTGGACATCAGCCACCAGGTCGAGGTGCTGGATCTGCTGACCGACCTCAACGAGGCCGAGGGCACCACGATCGTGATCGTGCTGCACGAGCTCAACCTGGCCTTCCGCTACGCCGACCACCTGGTGGTGATGAAGGACGGCGCCGTGGTGACGGCCGGTGATCCCAACGACGTGCTCTCGGCGGAGATCATCGAGGACGTCTTCGGGATGCGCTGCCGGCTGGTGAACGACCCCATCTCGGACACGCCGATGATCGTCCCCATCGGCCGCCACCGCGTCGGTTCCCACAACCCGGAAGGTGATCGTCCGGAATAGGGCCTAGCCTGCGGGGATGGCTGACTTCGAGCACGAGGATCTGAGCGGGTCCCGGTTCAGCTTCGTCGACCTGCGCCGCTCCGTCTTCCGGGACACGGACTTCTTCGGGACGGTGATGCGCGGCGTCGAGCTGGTCGACGTGACAGTCGACGGCGAGGTGCAGAACCTGGTGATCAACGGCGTCGACGTGGCGCCGCTGATCGAGGCCGAACTGGACCGGCGGGACCCGGACCGGCCCAGGATGCGGCCCACCGATCCGGCCGGGTTCCGCGAGGCGTGGGACATCGTCGAGCGGTTGTGGGCGGGCACGGTCGAGCGGGCCCGCAAGCTGCCGGAAGACCAGTTGCACGTGTCGGTGGAGGGCGAGTGGTCGTTCATCGAGACGCTGCGGCACCTGGCTTTCGCCTCCGAATCATGGGTGCACCGGGCGATCCTGGGCGACCCGTCGCCGTGGCATCCGCTGTCGCTGCCGTGGGACGGCATGCCGGACACGCCCGGGGTGCCGCGCGACCGTACGGTCCGGCCCACCCTCGACGAGGTCCTGGCGCTCCGGCACGACCGGATGGCCACCGTCCGGGGGGTGATCGACGGGCTCACCGACGAGTCGCTGGCGGCCGATACGACACCGGTCGAGGGTGCGGGCTGGCCACCGCCGCAGGCGTTCCCCGTACGGAAATGCCTGTCGATCGTCCTCAACGAGGAGTGGCAGCACCGGCTCTACGCCGAGCGCGACCTCGACGTGCTTTTCGCGCGCTGAAAGTGCCACAGGATCGCCACCGGCGACGGGGCCGACGCCGCCTGATAGGCCTCGGGCGCCTGGCCGACCAGACTCCACGGCCAGGTGTCCCACTCCTCGATGGGGAAGCGCTCGCCGACGGCACCGTTGTCGCGAGGCTCGGCGCAGGCCCGCACTTCGAGACCGACGGGTAGGGCGGCAGCCAGATAGTCGCTGGCCCGGTGCTGGTACGAGGGGATCAGGGCCGGCTCGTCGTCGTGCGTGCGGACGTGCGGCATCGAACCGAGCAGCACCCGCTCGTGGTGGATGTCGGTGACGATCAGGTGGCCGCCCGGCTTGAGCACCCGGGCCAGTTCGGCGAAGGCCGGCCGCAGATCGGGCAGGTGGGCCAGGGCCAGCGCGCAGACGACCAGGTCGGCGTGCTCGTCCGGCACCGGCAGCCGGCTGAGGTCGCCCTGGTGGAACTCGGCCGTCGGCACGCGTACGCGGGCATGGGCCAGCATGTCGGGCGAACTGTCCACTCCGGTCACTCGGAAGCCGAGCGACGCCAGGTGCTGGGTGTGCCGCCCGGTGCCGCAGGCGGCGTCGAGGGCCACGCCGGGCTCGAGTGCCCCGACGACCTCGCGGACGAACGGTTCCTCGTACGCGAAAAGGCCGTTGCCCGGTTGGTCGTAGGTCTCGGCCCACACCCGGTAGCCGGTGACCGTGTCGACGGCGCGCGCCTCGACCCCGCCGGTGAGGCCCGGGTCGTCGAGCAGCTTGCGGATCTCGGCCACCCGCGCCTCGGCGAAGGCGCGGTCGTGCTCACCCCCGTAGGCCCGCAGCAGGGCAAGCCCTTCGACACCGAGCAGATAGTGCAGCGGCTGCTGATAGATCACGGCTCGCTCACTTCTGTGTGCACGCGGTCGGAGTGGCCGAGCGAGCGGCCGGGCGCGATCCGGTCACGCACCAGCCGCTTCAGCTCGGTCAGCTCCGGGTGGCCGCTCTCTTTCCGCGACCAGATCACCTCGTCGTCGAGCCGGATGTCGAACACCCCACCCGTACCGGGAACCAGAGCCACTTCGCCCAGCTCTTTCTGGAACGTGGTGAGCAGCTCTTGCGCCGTCCACGCGGCCCGCAGCAACCAGCGGCACTGCGTGCAGTACTCGATCTCCAGGCGGGGTGTTCTCGTCACAAGCGCCGAGTCTAGGCGGGCTCGAGCACCGGCTCCTCGTCCTTTTCCGCGGGCTCGGCCGAGCGCAGCGACCAGAGCGCGATCGGGATGCCCACCGCGACCAGCGCCGCCGCCACGACCAGCGAGAACTGGTAGCCCTCGAGGTAGCGGTGCAGCTCGGTGCCGCTGGCGGCGTTGGAGCGGTTGGTCAGGATGGCGCCGAGGATGGTGATGCCGAGCAGCCCGAACACCTCACGTGAGACGTTGAGCATGCCCGAGGCGATGCCGGCCCGGCTCAGCGGCAGCGCGCCGACCACGACGTTGTTCAGCGGCACGAGCAGGCCGCCGCCGACGCCGTAGACCAGGAACCAGGGCAGCAGGTCGAGATACGAAGTTCCTTCGCCGTACGAGGAAATGCCCGCCACCGAGACGGCCATCAGCGCGAGCGCCGCGGCCACCGTGCGCCCGGCCCCGAACCGTGCCTCGAGCCGGGGTGCGAGGGTGGCCATCACCGCCATGACCAGCGCCATCGGCACGAACGCGGCGCCCGCCTCGGTGGGCGAGAAGCCGAGCACGTTCTGCATGTAGATGGCCGTGTAGAAGTAGATGCCGAAGACGCCGAACGCCCACAGCCCCATGGCGAGCAGACCGCCGCTGAACACCCGCATGCGGAAGAAGGCCAGGTCCATCATCGGGTTGGCCGACCGGGCCTCGATGATCACAAAGGCGATGGCGCTCGCCGCCGCGACGGCGAAGCCGGCCAGGATGAGCCCCGACGTCCAGCCTCGCGATTCCCCTTCGATCAGGGCGAACGTCAGCGCGAAGAGCGCGAGCGACGAGGTGGCCAGGCCGGGCAGGTCGAGACCCCGGTTCGTGCCCCGCCGGCCGGCCGGGATGCTCCAGGCGGCCAGCGCGGCGGTGGCCAGGCCGATCGGCGCGTTGATCAGGAAGATCCAGCCCCACGAGGCGTGCTCGCTGAGCCAGCCGCCGGTCAGCGGACCGAAGGCCAGAGCCAGCGCGCCCACGCCGCCCCAGACGCCGACTGCCGTGGCCCGCTCGCGCGGATCGGGGAACAGCGCCGGCAGCAGGGCCAGCGTGGCCGGCGTCAGCAGCGCGGCGCCGATGCCCTGGACGGCCCGGGCGCCGATCAGCATCTCCTGGTTCTGAGCCAGGCCCGCGACCACCGAAGCCACGGTGAACACGGCCAGGCCCGAGAAGAAGGCCAGGCGCATGCCCAGCACGTCGGCGATGCGGCCGCCGGCCAGCAGCAGGCCCGCGAAGACCAGGATGTACGAGCTGGCGATCCACTCCAGGCCCTCGATGCTCAGCCCGAGGTCGCGCTGGATCGAGGGGAGGGCCACGTTGACCACGTTGTTGTCGAGGTAGGTCATGAAGGTGCCCAGCGCCACCGCGACCAGCGCCCACCACCTGCGGTTCTTCTCCATCGCGTCCCCCTGTACGACGTACCTGTACGTTGTAGATGTACGTCGTACATGAGACCTGTACGTTGTATGGTTGTCAAGTGGCGGCAGAGAGACTGAGCAGGGTGACGGTGGCCGAGGCGGCGCTCCGCCTGGGCGACGACGAGGGCCTGGACGCGGTGACGATCCGCCGGCTTGCGACCGAGCTGGGCGTCACGCCGATGGCGCTCTACTGGCACTTCAAGAACAAGGATGAGCTGCTGATCGGCATCCTCGACCACGCCCTGTCGACCGTCCGGGCCGACCGCAGCGTCGGCGACCCGTGGCAGAAGCAGCTGCGCGCGATGATCGAGGCGCTGGTCGACGTCTGCCGCCGGCACCCGGTGCTGCCCGACCTGCTCCACTCGGTCGACAAGAATCAGGTGACCAGCTTCACCCGGGCCACCGAGGACGCGCTGGCCCTGCTGGCCGAGGCCGGCTTCGACGTGCAGGAGGGCTTCTGGATCGGCAGCTACCTGCTGCACGGCGCCATCGGCCTGGTCGACGCGCAGCCCGAACTGCCGGTCAACGTGCCGGCGGCGGAGGGGCGCGAGTGGCGGCGGCAGCGGCGGCTCGAACTTGAGTGCCTGCCCGTCGACCGGTTCCCCATGATGGTGCGGTTCGGGGCCACCTACGCCGGCGAGCCCGAGGTCGAGCGGTACTACGCGTTCGGCATCGAGCTTCTGATCAACGGTGTCGAGGCGTCGGCCCGCCCTACTTCGTGAAGGTGAAGTACTTGTAGCCGCCGTACGTGGTGGTGTTCACCGTGTCGCCCGACTTGCCGTAGAGGTAGGAGGCTCGTACGCGATATTTCAGCCCGATGGTGTGGGTGCCGGCCAGTTCGTTGTAGGCCTGATTGCCGTACAGCTTGGAATAGGCGTTCATCCACGGCCGCCACTGCTTGCCGTCGTGGAACTGGATCTCGAGATAGGCCGAGCGGCCCGGGTACGGCGACATGCTCGTGATGAAGCGCGGATCCACGGTCGAGCGCAGGAAGTGGTACGAAACCGAGCCGATGTTGCCGGTGCCGTAGTGCCGGTCGAGCGCGACCGAAACGCTGACCTTGGTGGCGACCGTCGACCGGGCGGTGCGGGCCGGGGTGAAATTGTCGCCGCGGAAGATCGCCGATATCGTGGTGGTGCGGGTCAGCTTGAACGGCGCGGTCACGACGCCCTGGCTGTTGGCGACGGCCTTGCGCACCAGGCGATTCGGCTGGTCGGTGCCGTACGGGTCGGCCCAGATCTCGACCGTGCGGTTCGACGAGGTGGCGCCGAGCTTGGCGGTGAAGGTCACCGTCGTCCCGGCCGCGAACGTGCTGCCGTTGCGATCGATGCTGAGCGTCGTCGCCTTGACCGTGCCCACCTGGAAAGACTTGGTGACGGTGACCGGCGTGTAGTCGGTGTTGCCGGCGAAAGCGACCGTGTAGGTGACCGTGCCGCTGCGCGTCGGCTGGTCGCTGATCGAGAAACGACCGTTCGCCGGTACGGTCGTCGGCCCCACCCGGCGGCTGCCGGCTGCATCCTTACGGGTGATCACCACGGGCAGCCCGGCCGGAACCGGGTTGCCGAAGACGCCGGTGATCGTGGTAGTCCGGCCCAGGTCCACCTTGGACGGCACGGTCAGCTGCAGCGACGTGGGCAGCTTGGCCGGGTCGCCGAAGATCTGCAGGGTGTACTGGCTGCCGCTGCCGGCCACGCCGAACAGGCGCGGGCCGTCCGGCTGCCCGGCCAGGCCGCCGGGCTGCAGCGTGCCGCCGCCCTGCACGGTGAACTGCTTGGCGGGCGTGGCCGAGCCGGACGCGAACACCGAGACGGCCTTGGTCGCCGTGCCGCCGATGCCGATGGCCACCGTGCCGTCGGCGCGCACGGCCACGGCGTTGCCGTCGGCGCCGGCGCTGTAGCTCTGGATCGTGCTGAGGTCGGCCGGCTTCACCGCGCGGGTCAGGCTCTGCGGGCCGGCCGCGAGCAGGCGGCTGCCGTCGGCGGTGAAGATCAGGTCCCGCGTACGACCAAGGTCCTTGGCCACGGAGGCGGCGGGCTTCGCGGTCGAGACGTCGAAGACGGTGACGTTTGTTCCGCCGGCGGCGACGAGCGAGCTGCCGCTGCCGGTGAGGATCGGCGCCTCGTCGAACGTGGTGGCGATGACGTCCGGGATCGGCTCGGGTTCCTCCTCGCCGCCGCGCGGCAGCTTGCCGATGGCGCCGTCCTCGTCGCCGAACCACAGCGCGTTGCCGGCCTCGGCGAGCGTGGCCGGGTGCACGTCGGCGTCGGTCCGGTAGGTCTCGATCTTCTTGCCGGATTCGTTGAAGGCGACGATCGCCTTCTGGTCGGGCACCGCGGCGTAGACGTCACCGTCCTTGGCCAGCAGCAACCCGCTCACGCCGGCGAGGTCTTTCTCGGTCGACTTGACCACGCCGGCGTAGTCGGTCGTGATCACCTGGCCGGCGGCCGGGTCGCTGATGTAGACCCGCTGGTTCGCGCCGTCCACCACGATGTCGCCGAACGAGGTGATGGGCAGGGCGACCTTGAGGTCGATCGCGGCGGCCGGGCCGGGGGCGCTCAGGGCGAACGCGGTCGAGCCCGCGACGAGGGCGGCCGACAACGCTGCTCGCGTGATCCGATGAGACACGTCGGGCATCGTACGGGCGCGGGCGGCGGGCATTGATCGGCCGAACGGATCGACGCCCGCCACCCTTTGATCGCCTCTTACGTCGTGGCCTCTTAGTAGCCGCTTACTTTGTGGTCTCGCCTTCGAGCACTCGCTCGTCGCGCGACTCGGCGGTGGTGATGGCGATGCGCCGCGGCTTGGCCGCCTCGGCCACCGGGATGGTCAGCGTCAGCACGCCGTCCTGCCAGGTGGCGCTGATGCGGTCGAGGTCGAGGCCGTCGCCCAGGGTCAGCCGCCGCTCGAACGAGCCGGTCGCCCGCTCGCGGCGCAGCCACTGCACCTCGGCGTCGGTGCGCGGCGAACGCTCGGCGCGGATGGTCAGCACGCGCCCGTCGACGCCCACGTCGACCGAGCCGGGGTCGACGCCGGCCAGGTCGCAGTGCAGAACGAAGTGGTCGCCCGAGCGGTAGAGGTCCATCGGCATCGCGATCGGGGCGGTGCCGCCGTTGCCGGACGCCCCCAGCATCTGGCCGGCCAGACGGTCGAACTCACGGAACGGATCGAAAGTCAGCACCACGGGATCCACCTCCTGCAGACAGCCCGCCGGCCTTTCCGGCGGTGCGCGTGGCGCTCGGCTCAGATCAAATGCGCCGAGGTCGTGCGGCTCGTCCCGAGGTGGCTCATCACCGCGGTGAGCAGCAGCGACAAGTAATTTTTTAGCACTGTCCCCCAAGGAGTGCCAAGCCCTTCCGGCGAAATTTTTGTCGGAGGCCGCCGGTAGGTTCGAGGCCATGAGTCGTACGCGTGCATGGGTCGCCCTGGCGGCGCTGTCGCTCGGCGCGTTCCTCTACGTGACGGTCGAGACGCTGCCGATCGGCCTGCTGGCCGCCATGGCCACCGACCTGGGGGTCAGCGAGTCCTCGGTCGGTCTGCTGGTCACGGCGTACGGGTTCGTCGTCGTGGTCGTGACGGTGCCGCTCACCCGGCTCACCTCGTCCTGGCCGCGCCGCCGCCTGCTGGTCGTGCTGCTGGCCCTCTTCGCCGTCGCCACGGCCCTGTCCGCGCTGGCCATGAACTATCCGTCGCTGCTGGCCGCCCGGGTCGCGATCGCGGTGAGCCAGTCGGTCTTCTGGGCGGTCGTCACGCCCGCCGCGGCCGGCCTGTTCCCGGCGCATCTGCGGGGTCGCGCGATCTCGATGGTGTTCGCCGGCAGCTCGACCGCGCCGCTGGTCGGCGTCCCCCTCGGCACCTGGCTGGGCCAGCAGGCCGGGTGGCGGCTGCCCTTCCTGGCCCTGGGCGTGCTGGGCCTGGCCGTGCTGGTCGTGGTGCTGATCCTGCTGCCCGAGACGCCGCGCGGCACCGGCGCGGCCGACCGCGGCACAGCGCCCGACGCCGGCCGCTACCGCATGCTGGTCGTCGCGAGCGCGGTTACCGTGTCCGGCGCGTTCGTCGCGTTCACCTACATCGACCCGTTCCTCACCCGGGTCAGCGGCTTCGACCATTCCGCGCTGGGCCCGATCCTGTTGCTGCGGGGCGTGGCCGGCCTGCTCGGCGTCGTGGTGGCCGGCCTGGTGGTCACCCGGTGGGGCTGGCCGAGCTGGCTGGCCGCCACGGTCATCCAGGCGGTGGCCCTGGGCGCCCTGTTCGCCTTCGGCAGCCATCAGGTGGCCGCGGCCGTCGCCACCGCGCTGGCCGGCTTCGCGCTCTCCGGCGCCGCCTCGATCCTGGGGGCCCGGGTGCTCGAGGTCGCCCCCGGCACTACCGACATGGCCGGCGCCGGCACGTCCACCTCGTTCAACGTCGGCATCACGGCCGGTGCCCTGCTGGGCAGCGTCCTGCTGAGCAACGTCGGCCCCCGCGCCCCGGTCCTGGCCGGCGCCACCCTGAGCGTCCTGGCCCTGCTGGTGGTGCTGGCCGAGCCCCGCTTCGCCACCAGCCGCAGCCCCTTGCCGGAAAGAGCGGGCGCCGATGTCTGACGCCCGGCCGCGCGGCAGACTGATGGCATGCGCGCATTCGTGATCACCGGGCCCGGCCGGTCCGAGGTCGTCGACGTCGAACCGCCGGTGGCCGGCCCGGGCGAGGTGGTCGTCGACGTCGAGCGGGCCGGCGTCTGCGGCACTGACATGGAATTCCTCAGCGGCGAGATGGCCTACCTGGCCACCGGCGACGCCGCCTATCCGGTGCGCATCGGGCACGAGTGGAGCGGCACGGTGTCGGCGATCGGGGCCGAGGTCGATCCGTCGTGGCTCGGCCGCCGGGTCACCGGCGACACCATGCTCGGCTGCGGCAAGTGCGCTCGCTGCACCAACGGGCGGCAACATCTGTGCGCCGACCGGTACGAGATCGGCATCCGCCGGGGCTGGCCGGGCGCCCTGGCCGAACAGCTGCCGGTGCCCGCGAAGGCCTTGTTCGCGCTGCCCGACGAGGTCGACGCCACGCTGGGCGCGCTGGTCGAGCCGGGCGGCAACGCGCTGCGCGCGGTCCGGGCGGCTCAACCCGCGCCGGGCAAGACCGTGCTCGTCCTCGGGCCGGGGACGATCGGCCTGCTGGTCGCGATGTTCGCCCGGGCCGGCGGGGCGGAGGTGCACCTGCTGGGTGCGACCGCCGAATCGCTGACGTTCGCCCGCTCGCTCGGCTTCGACCACACGTGGACCAGCGACGAGCTGCCCTCCGTGCCCTACGACTCGATCGTCGACGCCACCAACGCGCCCGCGCTGCCGGCCTTCGCCCTCGAACGGGTCGAGCCCGGCGGGCGGGTCGTCTGCATCGGCATCGCACCCGAACCGTCCCTGGTGGACACTCGTCAGGCCGTGCTGAAAGACGTTACGCTCACCGGCATTCTGAGCGCTTCCGGCGGGCTGGGCGAGACCGTCGAGGCGTACCGGTCCGGGGCGGTCGACCCGAGGCTGCTGGTCGCCGAGACGGTGGGGCTGGACCAGGCGGCCGAGGTGCTGGCCGGTCGGCGCCGCGGATCGGCACCGAAAATACACATCGATCCCCGAGGGTGAAGCGATGAGCTACGTGGTGGTGGGCGGCGGGCTGGCGGCGGCCAAGGCGGTCGAGGCGCTGCGGGACGAGGGCTACGACGGTCCGGTCACCCTGATCGGGGCCGAGGTCGACCGGCCGTACGAACGTCCGCCGCTTTCGAAGGGCCTGCTGCTCGGCGCCGACGAGCCCGAGAGCGTCTTCGTGCACTCGCTCGCCTGGTACGACGAACACCGCGTCGACCTGCGGCTGGGCGCCACCGTGACCGCCGTCGACCGGGCGGCCAAGGTCGTGCGGCTGGCCGGCGGCGACGAGGTGGCCTACGAGCGTCTGCTGCTGGCGACCGGCTCGACGCCCCGGCCGCTGCCGGTGCCCGGCGGGGAAAGAGCGCTTCTGCTGCGTACGCTGGCCGACTCGCACCGCATCTCCGAGGCCGTCACCGCGACCACGCGCCTCGTGGTGGTCGGCGCCGGCTGGATAGGTCTCGAGGTCGCGGCGGCCATGCGCAGCCGGGGCGCGCAGGTGACCGTGATCGGGGCGACCGCCCTGCCGCTGCAGAAGGTGCTCGGCGACGAGATGGCCTCCGTCTTCGCCGACCTGCACCGGGCCAACGGCACCGACCTGCGGATGGGCACCCACGTCACCGAGGTCACCCCGACCGAGGTCGTGCTGGCCGACGGCACCCGCCTGCCGGCCGACGTGGTGGTGGCCGGCGTGGGCGTCACCCCGAACGTCGCCTTGGCCGCCGAGGCCGGCCTGGCCGTCGACAACGGCGTGCTGGTGTCGTCCAGCCTGGCCACCAGCGACCCCGACATCTTTGCCGCGGGTGACATCGCCCACCTCGAGCACGCCTTCCTCGGCCGCCGGATCCGGGTCGAGCACTGGGACGTCGCCATCCACACCGGCCAGGCCGCGGCCCGGGCGATGCTGGGGCGCGAGGTGGCGTACGACCGCCTGCCCTACTTCTTCACCGACCAGTACGACCTGGGCATGGAATACACGGGCGCCGCGCCCCTCGACGCCGAGGTGCTGGTCCGCGGCGACGTGGCGGCCCGCGAGTTCATCGCGTTCTGGCTGGTCGACGGCCGGGTGGCAGCCGGCATGAACGTCAACATCTGGGACGTGGCCGACCAGATCGGCGACCTCATCCGCTCCCGCGCGGTCGTCGACCGCAAGCGGCTGACCGACCCCTCGGTCCCGTTGACAGACCTCAGCTAGCGCTGCCCTCGGTCGCTTTGACGGGGCCTCAGCCCGCGGTGTCTTCGGTCGCGGTGAAGCAGCGGTTCAGGTGGGGCAGCAGGGCGGCCACGGCGGGGCTGACGCGTGGGCGCCAGACCAGGGCGAGTAGCGCGGGAATCCGTACGCCCTCAATGGGAATGGCCTTGAGCTGCGGAAAAGCGGCGGCCATGGACTCGCTGAGCACGGCCAGGCCCAGGCCCCGAGCCGCCAGCTCGACGACGGCGCCCGGCGCCGAGGCGACCAGCACCACGTCGGGGAACAGGCGCTCGGCGAGGCAGGAGTCGTCGAGAACCGTGCGGATGCCGGTGCCGGACGGCAGCGTGACCAGCGGATGGGAGGTCAACTCCCGTAGCGACATCCGATCGAACCGCGCGGCCTCCGATCCGGGCGGAGCCAGCGCGACCAAGCCTTCGCTCACGATGACCTCGGATGCCAGATTCTCCGGTGGCCCGCCGGCCACGCCGACCAGCGCCACGTCCACGGCGCTCACCCGGACGCCGGCCACCAGACGGTCGGAGTTGTCCTCGACGAGATCCAGTTCGATCGCCGGGTGCTCGCGATGGAAGGCGGCCAGGGCGGCGAACAGCGGCTTCACCTCGCAGCCGGTCACCATCCCGACGGTGAGCTGCCCCCGCACCAGGCCGCGCACCTCGTCGACCGCCAGTTTCAGGTCGGCCACGGCGTCGAGCGCCGCTTTCGCGTACGGCAGGGCGGCGCTGCCCGCCTCAGTGAGCCGGGCCGTCCGCGCCGAACGGTCGAACAGCGTCGTGCCGAGCTCGTGTTCCAGCGTCTTGACCTGCGCGCTCACGCCCGACTGGCTGATCCGGACGCGCTCGGCGGCCCGGGTGAAGTTGGCTTCCTCGGCGACGGTGACGAAGTATTCGAGCTGCCGCAGTTCCATAACCGCGGATTCTAGTTCCGATAAGAACTATGCGTTGGACTTGTGGATGGCGCCGGAGAAGCATGAACTCATGGCAGAACGAGAGAAGGCACAACGGCCCGAAGACCTGACTCGCCTGTTCGTCGAGCGCGCGAACGCCAAAGACGCCGAGGGCCTGGCCCTGCTCTACGAGGAAGACGCGGTCATGGCCTATCCGCCCGGTCAACAGACGGTCGGCCGCGCGGCGATCCGGCGGCTCTGGGCCGAGGCGTTGCCCCACATGCCGGCCTTCACTCCGGAAGAGCCTCTGCCCACGCTGATCAGCGGCGACCTGGCCCTGACGGCGACCCCGCCGAATGACGGCGCCGGCGCCCGGGCCCAGGTCGTCCGCCGTCAGCCCGACGGCACCTGGCTGCGTGTTCTCGACCAGCCCGAGTTCATCTCCAAGGGCTAGTCGCGTCTTGTTTCGAAGGGCTAGCCGTGTCGGCCGCAGGTGGGCCAGGCGCCCAGCCCCTGCCCGTCCAGCACGCGTTCCGCGATCTGGATCTGCTCGGCCTTGGTGGCCTGGTCGGCGGTGGCGGCGAAGCGTGACCCGCCGTAGGCCCGCCAGGTGCTGCGGCTGAACTGCAGGCCGCCGTAGTAGCCGTTGCCGGTGTTGATGCTCCAGTTGCCGCTCGACTCGCAATGCGCGATGGCGTCCCAGTTGACGTCGGCCGGCGCGGCCTCGGCCACGGCCGGGGCTCCGAGCAGCGTGGCGGCGGCTGCCGCGACGAGGGAAAGGCAGGTCGAATTCTGATTTTGTGGCATGACAGAAGTCCTCCACGCCTGCGAGGTCAGCTGTCGGGTTCGGGCTGAGGCGCCCGGCCGCACGATCTCTTCCGGAGACCGTGACGGCTTCACCCCGAGGCGCGCGGACGCGCCGAGGAACGTGGGTCCCCCGCTCCATGCCGTGAGTGGGTCGTACCGCGGGCGGCGGCAGGACTCGGCGTTCCGCCCGAGGTATCCGCAGGGTGCGGACGAAAGTGGGTAAGGAAGCAAACGGATCGAGACTAAACCGGCCGAGCGCCTTCGCGGGCGCTGATGCAGAATCCACCTTTATGAGCGATCGCGTGCGGGATTACGACATCGTCGTCTACGGCGCCTCCGGGTTCGTCGGCATCTTGACCGCCCGTTACCTGGCCGAACACGCCCCGGCGGGCACCCGCGTGGCGCTGGCCGGCCGGTCGGAACCGAGGCTGGCCGCCGTCCGCGACAAGCTCGGCGTCGACTGGCCGGTCGTCGTGGCCGACGCGGCCGACACCGACGCCCTCGCTCGCCTGGCCGCCTCGACCCGAGTCGTGATCAGCACCGTGGGGCCCTACCTGAAGTACGGCACCCCGCTCACCAGCGCCTGCGCCGAGGCGGGAACCGACTACGTCGACCTGACCGGCGAGGTCGTCTTCGCCCGGCAGAGCATCGACGCCAACCACGAGCGGGCCCGCGCGACCGGCGCCCGCATCGTGCACTCCTGCGGCTTCGACTCCATCCCGTCCGACATCGGCGTGCACGTGCTGGCCCGGCAGGTGGCGGCGGACGGCGCGGGAGAGCTCACCGACACCACGATGGTCGTGACCAGCATGCGGGGCGGGGTCAGCGGCGGCACGATCGACACGTTGCGCCACCAGATGGACGTGATGAAGGGTGATCGCCGGCTGCGGCGGGTGGCCGCCAGCCCGTACTCGCTGAGCCCCGACCGCGACGCCGAGCCCGCCCTCGGCCGGCAGAGCGACACGGCCACGGTCAGCGGCGCCGAGGTCCACCCCTCGCTGCGCGGCACTTTGGCGCCGTTCTTCATGGCCTCCTACAACACGCGTGTGGTGCGCCGCAGTAACGCTCTGCGCGCCCACCAGTACGGTCGCAAGTTCCGCTACCGCGAGACGATGAGCGTCGGCACGTCGCCGCTGTCCCCGGTGATCGCGAACGGCGTCAAACTGGGCTTCGGGGCGCTTGTGGCCGGGCTGATGCTGCCGCCGACCAGGTTCGTGCTCGACCGTGTGCTGCCCAAGCCCGGCACCGGCCCCAGCGAAAAGGCGCAGCGTGAAGGCCACTTCACCGTCGACTTCTTCACCACGACGACCACCGGCGCCCGCTACACGGCCCGCTTCCGAGCCCAGGGCGACCCGGGCTACGCGGCCACCGCGGTGATGCTCGGCGAGTCGGCGCTGACACTCGTGCACAACCGAGAGGCGCTGCCGCCGTCCGAGGGCGGCGTGCTGACCCCGGCCACCGCCCTCGGCGACGCACTGGTCGACCGCCTGCGCGCCGCCGGCATGGAAATCACCGCCCGCCGGCTTTGATTGCGGTTTCGGCCATGGCCAGGGCGATGCCGGTCAGGTGCTCGGCCAGGTCGTCGGGGTCGCCGGCCATGTCGTGCGAGATCCAGTCGATGATCACTTCGCTGAGGCCCGCCACCAGGGCGAGCAGCGTACGGTCGTACCCAATTTGATCTTTGGGGGTTCCCACCGCACGCTGCAGCACGGCCGCGACGAACTGCGCGTCCTCGCGCAGCACACCGCGGCGGCGGGTCTCCATGCGGGGAGCGTTCACATAGATCACGCGGGCGCTCTCCGGATTGCTGCGGAGCAGCGAGATCAAGGTGTGCAGAGCCGGCCGGAACAGCTCGGCGAGGTTGCCCGGTTTGTCGGGAACCGACGCTGCGACACCGCGCAGCAGCCACTCGTTCTGCTCGCGGTTGACTTTGAGCAGCAGGTCGGCCCGATCGGCGAAGTGCTCGTAAAAGTACCTTTTGGACACCCGGGCGGCGGTGCAGACGTCAGCCACCGTGACGTCCTCGTAGTCGCGCGTGCCGAAGAGGTGCACCGCCGACGCCACGATCCGGGCCCGCCGCTCGCTGGCCCGTTCCTCGCGTGACCGCCCGGCGTAGGTCTCGCCCCGCCGGGTCGCCGTCGTGGTTGGTTCCTCCACGGCAACTACGTTACGACTACCGGGATCATCCCACGCGCCAACCCTCCACATTGGTCGGAGACCCACAGCTCAGGCCCAAGATCCGGACATCATCCCGCGCTCCGGCCGTCATCGGTAGCGGGTATCCGACGTTTCGGGCATGACCAATCACTCACGGGCTTCATATCCTGCGCTACTGGCCGGAACCGGTCCTTACAGGCAGGATTCAATCATGGCCGTCAGCCGTCTTCCCTTCCCGCTCACACTGACGGGGGACGGCATCATCCTGCGCGAATGGCGCTCCGAAGACCTCGACGACCTGGTGCGCATGCTCGACGAGCCCGAAATCGCCCGGTGGTCGCCGATGCCCTCCCCGTTCGACGTCGAGGCCGGCATCGCGTACCTGAAACGCTGCTATCAGAATCGGGTCACCGGTCAGCGCATCCAGCTCGCGATCACCACCGACGGCGGCCGGCCCGTCGGTGAGGTGCTGCTCTTCGGGGTCGACCTCGGCCTGAGAGAAGCCGAACTGGGCTATCTGGTCGACGTCCACGAGCGCCGGCGCGGGCTCGCGTCGGGGGCGTTGTCAGTTCTTTCCCGGTACGCCCAAGACAGCCTCCACCTCGGTCGGCTTCTGCTGAGGATTGATCCGCGCAACGCGAGCAGCACCGCCGTGGCCCGGCGCTGCGGCTACCGGCTCACCGGCGAGGCGCCGATCCTGCAGGAGGGTCCGCACGGATCAAGCCGGCTGGACACGTGGGAGCTGGTGGAGGGCCAGTCCGACGGCCGCCGCGATCGGCAGAAAAATGTCGCAGCCCGGCGGTACGGTCGTCGCACCTAAGTTCCTCGAGGGGGTGCCGTGGTCAACGTCGACCGTGCCCAGGCAATGGCCTATCGGGTGGCCGCGCTGGGTCTCGCCGAGCGCAGCTCCGCCCGCCCGGCCGACCTGCCGGTTCTCGATCTGGGCGTGCAGGAATACACGCCCGGCTCGGCCCAGGTCGCGCTCACCGCGCGCACCAGCGCCGACCCTGCCGACGACCGTCTGATCACCGTCTGGGCCGCCCGCGGCGCCCCGCACCTGCATCGCCGGGCCGATCTCGCCGCCCTGGTCAAACAGTTGTGGCCGATCAGCGACGCCGACGCCGCGGCGCGCATCAAGAGCGGCCAGATCCCCGAGGGCATGAAGCTCGGCGTCGAGGCCTTCCGGGTCACCGCCGAGGCCTTTCGCGAGGTCGTGCACGAGCCGATGCCCCGCGGCGAGGTCAGCACCCAGGTAAGCAAGCGGGTGCCCCGCGCCCTCACCTACGACTGCCGCAGCTGCCAGGCCCGGCACATCGCCGGCAACGTGTGGCAGCATTCCGGCCTGCCCGGCGGCGTCGAGGTCCAGTCCCGCGGCCGCGACGCCATGCTGGGCCCGATTCCCGACGCGCCGCCCCTCCCGACCGAGAACGAGGGCATCGACGAGCTGATCCTCACTTACCTGCGCTTCCTGGGCCCCGCCGGCCCGCTCGAGGTGGGCAAATACCTGGGCAGTTCCACAGCCGAGATGAAATCCGTCTGGCCCACCGACCGCCTGACCGAGGTCACCGTCGAGGGCCGCAAAGCCTGGCTCCCCACCGATGCCGTCAAGGCGCTGAAGTCCGCGTCCCCCACCCCCGGCGCCCGTTTCGTCCCACCGATGGACCAACTACTCCAGGCTCGCGACCGCGACGTCCTGGTGCCCGACCGCGCTCACCAGAAAGAGATCTGGCGCACCCTCGGCAACCCCGGCGCCCTCCTGCTGGACGGCGAAATCACCGGCGTCTGGCGAGCCAAAATGTCCGCCCGCAAACGGGTCGACCTCACCATCACCACATTCGGCGCCATCCCCGCCTCGCGCCGCAAACAGATCGAAAAGGAAGCCGCCGAGGTCGCCCGAGCCCGCGAAGTCCCCGAAGCCACCCTCACCTTCGACTAGCCACCCACCACCGCGAACCGGCTGCTTCTGCAACTCCCGCGCCCGCGAAGTCTCGCCGCGCGAGCGGAAACGTTGGCTGGTCTCGAGGGTGTGCTTCTTCCGGGTCGTTTGGCCTTGGCGGCGATCTCTGGTTCGGGATGTCGTGGGAGTGCAACCGGGCGAAGGCGATGACGCGTCCACTGGATGGGATCGGAAGTGCCTGGTTGGGGTCGTGCGGATGCGGGTCGTCCCGGGTTGTGGGCGTCCCGGAATTCTGGTGGTATCCGGAAGGCAACGTGTGAGTAACAATGGCATTGATCGGAGTGCGTGCCGTCCGACTGAGTGTGGCCGCGGCCCGACCGGAGGTGGCGACATGTTGAGCAGGGAAGACAGCCGACGCCTGGCGCAGCTCGAGCGTCAGCTCCGTCGTGACGACCCGGAGTTCTGCGCCCGCATGACCAGCGGCCGGCTCGAGCCGCCGCGTCCCAGACGTCCTTCCCTCTCGCTGATACTCACGGCCGTCGTCATCTGGATCGCCGCCCTGATCCTCGGCGTCCTCGGCTGGTGGATCGCCGCCGCCGCTTCCGCTTTCTTCGCCACCGTGGTCATCGCGGCCGCCGTCCTCCGCCGCCCACCCGGTCGCCCCCGCCGCATAACCCCCGACCAACTCCCACCAGACCTCTAGCCCCGTCACCGAGGCTCGACGCCGCTACGCACGGTCGTCGGCGCGAGACGAGCTGCACTGCTTGCGCGCCGCCGGCTCCGGGTGGGGCGAGGCGATACGTGCCGTCTTGTGCACGGCCAGACATGCGTTTGAGGCGGGATGTGTCGTCTTGCGCTGGGCGGGTCGCATTCGCAGTGGGCCTTGCGCTTGCCGTCGACCGAGCAGCGGCGCTGAGGATGCGGCCGGTGGTGGACGCGACCTCGGCAGCGCACGGGTTCTGATCGGGCGGGCTGGGAGATGCCGCCGAGTGGACGGCGCCTGCGTCGGTAGACGCGTCTGGTCAGGTGGTGGCTTCGGCGGGGTCGGGGGTTCGGGAGCGGAAGACCCAGATGCGTAGCAGGAGGAAGCGGACGGCGGTGGCCAGCAGGTTTGCTGCGATCAGGACGGCCAGTTCCACCGGCTTGGCGGGAGCCGAGTGCAAAGCGCCCAGGAGGGCCAGGGCTCCGCTGGTCAGGGCCAGGCCTATGCCGAAGACGATCAAGCCCTGGGTCTGGTGGCGCCAGGCGCCGTCGTTTCCCCGTACGTTGAAAGTCAGGCGGCGGTTGGCGGCGGTGTTCGCAATCGCAGTGAGCAGCAGGGCCGCGAAGTTTGCCCACTGGGGACCGACGCCCAGGCGGAACAGGGCGTAGAGGGCCAGGTAGGCCAGGGTGCTGGCCACGCCCACGGCGGCGAAGCGGATCAGCTGGCCGGTCAGGCCCGCGGGTACGCCGGCCACCGGAAGGGGGTCGCGGCCCAGCTGGTCGCGGAGGGCGGCCAGCGGCAGCTTGCCGGAGCCGAAGGCGCGCAGCAGGCGCACGATGCCCTTCAGGTCGGCCACGGCCGTGGCGACGATGTCGACTCGGCTGTCGGGGTCGTCCACCCAGTCGACCGGGACCTCGTGGATGCGCAGGCCGGCCCGTTCGGCCAGCACCAGCATCTCGGTGTCGAAGAACCAGCCGGTGTCCTCGACCATCGGCAGCAGGCGGGCGGCCACGTCCGACCGGATGGCCTTGAAGCCGCACTGGGCGTCGGAGAACCGTGCGGCCAGGGTGCCGCGCAGGATCAGGTTGTAGCTGCGGGAGATGAACTCGCGCTTGGCGCCGCGGACGACCCGGGAGCCGCGGGCCAGGCGGGAGCCGATCGCCAGGTCCGAGTGGCCGCTGATCAGCGGCGCCACCAGCGGGAGCAGCGCGCCCAGGTCGGTCGACAGGTCGACGTCCATGTAGGCCAGCACCGCCGCGTCCGACTGGGTCCAGACGTACTTGAGGGCGCGGCCCCGGCCCTTCTCGGCCAGCCGCACCGATGCGACCTCGGGCAGGTCGTACGCGAGCCGGCCGGCCACCTCGGGGGTCGAGTCGGTGCTCGCGTTGTCGGCGATCGTGATGCGGAAGCGGTAGGGAAACGAGGCTTCCAGGTACGCATGCAGGCGCCGCACACACGGCTCGAGGTCGATCTCTTCGTTGTAGACCGGGACGACCACGTCGAGCACCGGCGAATCGAATCGGGTCGGGGCCGCGGCGTGCGCCGGCTGCGTCGAAAGGCTCATGCCCCAACGATGATCGCGCGGCTTAAGCGCGCTTTGTGGCCGCACTGTGTCTCGCCTGTGAACCCATGGCCTGCACAAAAGGGATCGGCCGGCTCCCTCGGGAGCCGGCCGATCGTGGGGGTGGTGAGTGGTGGTCAGGCGGTGGTGCCGGTCTGCTGGGTCAGGTCGTAGACCGTGGTGTTGCCGACCGTCTGGGCGGTGAAGTTCTCGGAGACCCAGGTGGCGATCTCGGAGCTGGCGCTGCTGCCGCCCGAGCTGCCGCGGCCGCCGCCGAAGCCGCCTCCGCCGATGAAGTAGTGGATCTTGCCTTCGGCCACGTACTGCTGGAACTGGGTGAGGGTGGGGGACGGGTCGCTGCCGTTGAAGCCGCCGACTGCCATCACCGGGTCGCCGGTCGCCAGTTGATAGCCGGACGCGTTCTGGGAGCCGACCGCGGCGGCCACCCAGGTGTACTGGTCGGCGTCGGCCTCGAGCAGGGCCTTCATCTCGTCGCTGACCGTCGCGGCGTCGAGCAGGCCGCCCATGCCACCGCCCCGCATCCCGCCGCCGTTGCCGCGGCCGCCGAAACCGCCGCCGTTTTGTCCAGTCCCGCCGGTGCCGGTTCCGCCGTTGGTGCCGCCGGGGAAGCCCCCGCCCGGGAAGCCCTGAGCACCGCCTCCTTGAGTGCCGCCACCCTGCGTACCGCCGGGGAAGTTGCCCTGACCACCACCGCCCGGGAAACCCTGACCGCCGCCCGGGAAGCCACCCCGACCACCGCGGCCGGGCCCTCCGCCACCGAAGCCGCCACCCGACACGGCCGGCCCCGCCGAAGGAATGGACCCCGAATGACCCTCCGACGCCGTCTGCACCGCGTACGCAGCCGGACCGGCCAGCACCGCGGCCAGCGAAACCCCCGCCGCCAGCGCAGCAACCCGAGCCGGCAGGCGAAGGGCGCCCAGCAGCGCGACCGCCCCCACGATCCCGCCGATCAGCACCACCCACCGCAGCCACGGCAGGAAGTCGGCACTGCGCGCCAGCAGGTGGTACGACCACCAGGCCGTGACCCCGACCGCCACCGCCAGCACGACTCGGCCTAGCAAGCGACTGCGCCAGAGCAGCATCGCTCCCATGCCGACCACCGCGCCGACCGCCGGCGCCAGCGCCACCGTGTAGTACGCGTGGAAGATGCCCTGCATGAAGCTGAACACCAGCCCGGTGATCAGCAGCCAGCCGCCCCACAGGATCAGCCCGGCTCGCTCCCGGTCCGTACGCGCTCGCCGTGCCGTGACGGCCAGGCTGCCCACCAGCACGATCAGCGCCGCCGGCAGCAGCCACGAGATCTGCCCGCCCTGCGAGCTGTCGAACATGCGGGTCAGCCCGGTCGAGCCCCACATGCCTCCGCCGCCGCCGAAGCCACCGCCTCCGCCGCCGACGCTGCCGGTCTCGTCGCCGTTGAGCCGGCCGAGCCCGTTGTAGCCCAGCGTCAGCTCGAGAATGCTGTTGTTCTGCGAGCCGCCGATGTACGGCCGCATCGACGCCGGCACCAGTTCGACGATCGCGATGTACCACCCGGCCGAGACGACCAGCGCCACCCCGGAGAGCAGCAGCTGCCCGATGCGCTTGCCCAGCTTGGGCGGGCCGGCCACCAGGTAGGCCAGCGCGAACGCCGGCACCACGAGCAGCGCCTGCAGCATCTTGGCCAGAAAGCCGAAGCCGACGAAGACGCCGGCCAGCATGATCCACTTGGTCGAGCCGTTCTCGATGGCCCGTACGGTCGCGTAGGCGCCCGCCACCATCAGCAGCACGAGCAGCGCGTCCGGGTTGTTGAACCGGAACATCAGCACTGCGATCGGGGTGAGGGCGAGCACCGCCCCCGCGATCAGCCCGGCCACCGGGCCGTACCAGCGCTTCACCGTGGCGAAGAGCAGGCCCACGCTGGCCACGCCCATGAGCGCCTGCGGCACCAGGATGCTCCAGGAGTTGACCCCGAAGATCCGGGCCGACAGCGCCATCACCCACAGGGCGGCCGGCGTCTTGTCGACCGTGATTGAGTTGGCCGCGTCCGACGAGCCGAAGAAGAACGCCTTCCAGCTTTCCGAGCCGGCCTGCACGGCGGCCGAGTAGAAGGCGTTGGCCCAGCCGTTCTTGTTCAGTCCCCAGATGTAGAGCACACCCGTGATCAGCAGCAACGCCAGCAGGGCCGGGCGCACCCAGACCGGGTCGGCGGCGCGGCGGGCCGGCGGGGGCGGCGGCAGATCGGGCGCCACCGGGGGAGGGACGGGCAACGTCGTGGTCATGGAACCCAGATTCGGCGCTGCCCCTGTCCCGCCGTTATGCCGACCCTGTGGCCTAGCTGTGAGTCCGGCGCTTGGCCGAGGCCGTGGCCAGCCGCTCCAGCACGGCCACGGTCGGGTCCCAGCCCATGCAGGCGTCGGTCACCGATTGCCCGTACGTGAGTTCGCCCCCCAAGTTCTGTCGGCCTGGCACGAGGAAGCTCTCGAGCATGACACCGCTGATGCCGCGCTGCCCGGCCTCCATCTGCGTGGCGACGTCGTCGGCCACCAGGGGCTGGCGCAGGTGGTCCTTGCCGCTGTTGCCGTGCGAGCAGTCGATCACCAGTCGCTCCGGCAGTTCGGCCTTGCGCAGCAGCTCGAGCGCGCCGGCCACGTCTTGCGCGCTGTAGTTGGGCTTGCCGCCGCCCCCGCGCAGCACCAGGTGGGTGTCCGGGTTGCCGGTGGTGTGCAGGATGGCCGGGGTGCCGGAGTAGTCGATGCCGGGGAAGACGTGCGGCACCTCGGCCGCCTGGATGGCGTCGATGGCGGTGGCGATGCTGCCGTCGGGCCGGTTTTTCATGCCGATCGGCATCGAGAGGCCGGAGGCCAGCTGCCGGTGGACCTGCGATTCGACCGTACGGGCCCCGATCGCACCCCAGGCCACGGTGTCCGCGATGTACTGCGGGGTGATGGGGTCGAGGAATTCGACGGCGGTCGGCAGGCCGCGGCCGACGATCTCGAGCAGCAGCTTGCGGGCGATGCGCAGGCCGGTGCCGACGTCGCCGGTGCCGTCCAGGGCGGGGTCGTTGATCAGACCCTTCCAGCCGACGGTGGAGCGCGGCTTCTCGAAGTAGACCCGCATGACGATCAGCAGGTCGTCGGCGAAGCGCGCGGCCGCTGTCGACAGCAGCGACGCGTACTCGCCGGCGGCGGCCGGGTCGTGCACCGAGCACGGGCCGACCACGACGAGCAGCCGCGGATCTCGGTGATTGAGGACGTCCTCGACCTGGCGGCGGCCGTCGAGCACGGTGTCGTGCAACTCGCTGGTCAGCGGCAGCTCGTGGTGCAGCAGGGCCGGGCTCATCAGCGGCACGACCTTCTCGATGCGCTGGTCACGAACGCGCTGGACCTCGGGGGCAGTCACGGTGGGTCTCCACTCCTGACGCCGGCGCCCACGGTGAGAGCCGGCGGCAAACAAAAAGGCAGCGACGTCGTGTCGCTGCCCGGGCCGGCTCTGGCGGGGTGTCTCAGGTCATGGCTGAGGCACCGGCGGGAGCCGGCCCACTAAACCACGAATACCAGCGAGACATGTGGGCCAGCATAGCGCCTCAGTTCGGCGGTGGAGCGATCTGGGCGAACTGCTCAGCTGATGGGACGGCGTGCCCCAGTGGCAGCACGACCGTGAAGACCGTCCGGCCGGGGCGGCTTTCGACCGACACGCCGCCGCCGTGCGCGGTGACCACGGCGTGCACGATCGACAGGCCGAGTCCGGTGCTGCCGGCCGCCCGCGACCGGGAGCTGTCGCCGCGGGCGAAGCGCTCGAAGATGTGCGGCTGCAGCTCGGCCGGGATGCCCGGACCGGCGTCCTCGACCCGCAGCACGGCCGCGCCGCCTTCCGACGTGACCCCGACCGTGACCGTGGTGCCCTCGGGTGTGTGGGTGCGCGCGTTGGCCAGCAGGTTGGCCAGCACCTGGTGCAGCCGGGCGCCGTCGCCGATCACCACCACCGGCTCCTCGGGCAGATCGAGCTGCCAGTTGTGGCGCGGGCCGGCCGCGTGGGCGTCGCTGACCGTGTCGACGACCAGCATGCTGAGGTCGACCGGGTCGTGCCCGAGCGGGCGGCCGGCGTCCAGGCGGGCCAGCAGCAGCAGGTCTTCGACGAGCCCGGTCATCCGCTGAGCCTCGGA
Source organism: Paractinoplanes pyxinae (assembly GCF_026626335.1). GTDB lineage: Bacteria > Actinomycetota > Actinomycetes > Mycobacteriales > Micromonosporaceae > Actinoplanes > Actinoplanes pyxinae. The sequence continues at coordinate 489,503 of NZ_JAPNTZ010000002.1, forward strand.
CTCGACGCGGCCGAGCACGTGGGCGATCTCGTCGGAGACGGGGGCCCGGCTGCGGCGGCTCAGTTCGGCGTACCCGCGAATGGCGGCCAGCGGGGTGCGCAGCTCGTGGCTGGCGTCGGCCACGAACTGGCGTACCTGCATCTCGCTGGCATGCCGGGCCTCGAGCGCGTTGCCGACGTGGTCGAGCATCTGGTTGAGCGCGGCGCCGACCTGGCCCACCTCGGTACGGGGGTCGGTGTCGCGCTCGGGCACGCGCTGGGCCAGTTGCACCTCGCCGCGATCGAGCCGCAGCTCGGAGACTTTGGTCGCGGTCGCGGCCACTCTGTCCAGCGGGGCCAGCGTACGGCGGACGATGAGCGCCCCGGCCCATCCGGCGATCCCTATCGCGATGAGCACGGCGCCGCCCGTGACCAGCGCGACGCGGAGCAGCGTGAAGTTCGTGTTCTTGAGCGAGAGCGCCACGACCCTCGTCTCGCCGCTGTCGGTGGTCAGCGCGACGACGCGGAACGAGCCGTAGCCGTCGAGGGTGATGTCGCTCTTGGTGCCGTCGGCCGGGACGGCGGTGAGCTCGGCCTGGGCGGCGTCGCTGAGGGGCTCGTACGCGAGCACGGCGTAGCCGTCGTCCTCGGCGGTCACGATGAGGCCGCCGCTGACGGCCGTCGGGACCGTGTAGGTGATGCCGATCGAGCCCGGTTCCGCCCCGCCGAACGGGCGATCCCGGTTGAACGACGGCGGCGGGCCGCCACTGCCCCGGCTGTGGAACGGGTTGCTGGTCTGGTCGAGCTTGGCGTCGAGCTGCGTGTAGAGCGTGTTGCGCAGGAAGAAGTAGGCCGTGCCGCCGACCGCGAGCCCGAGGACCGTGAGCAGGACGATGATGATGGCCACGATCCGGGTGCGCAGCGGCCAGCCGGCCGGGCTGCGCCAGCGGGCCGGGTGCTCAGTCGGCGGGCTTGAGGACATAGCCGGCTCCGCGCATCGTGTGGATCATCGGTGAGCGGCCCGCGTCGATCTTCTTCCGCAGGTACGAGATGTAGAGCTCGACCACGTTGGCCTGACCACCGAAGTCGTAGTTCCAGACCCGGTCGAGGATCTGGCTCTTGCTCAGCACCCGGCGCGGGTTGCGCATCAGATAGCGCAGCAGCTCGAACTCGGTGGCCGTGAGCGTGACCAGGTCGCCGCCGCGGCGCACCTCGTGGCTGTCCTCGTCGAGGGTGAGGTCGCCGACGATCAGCTGCGAGTCGGTGCGCATGGGGGAGTGGCCCATCCGGCGCATCAGGCCGCGCAGCCGGGCCACGACTTCTTCCAGGCTGAACGGCTTGGTCACGTAGTCGTCGCCGCCGGCTGTCAGCCCGGTGACCCGGTCTTCCACCGAGTCTTTGGCGGTGAGGAACAGCACCGGCACCTCGGGGGTCTCGCCCCGCAGCCGGCGCAGCACCTCAAGCCCGTCGATGTCGGGCAGCATCATGTCGAGGACGACGGCGTCGGGGCGGAAGTCGCGGGCGGTGCGCACGGCGGTCTGCCCGTCGCCCGCGCTCTTGACGTCCCAGCCCTCGTAGCGCAGGGCCATCGAAAGGAGCTCGGCCAGCGTCGGCTCGTCGTCGACCACGAGGACCCGGACGGGACCCCCGTCGGGCCGGCGCAGGTCGGTGCTGGAATCTGAGTTCGCCATCGTCATGCCCCTACTGTCGTGGGCCACGCTATGCGCTTGCTTTCCCGTTCCTGTGTACCAGCTGTGATTCCGGCTCACAGAAAACGCAGAAAAGGAGCACAGCCGACTGACACCGTACGCCGTGATCGTGGTGGTCATGACGACGACGAAGCACCTGACGACGAGCTGGCAGCGGCGCACCCGGATCGCGGCCCTGGGCGCCGCGCTGGCCGTGGCGGCGACCTTCGGCCCGGGCACGCTGGGGACCACCCGCCTCGGCGCGAGCGAGGTGGCCGGCTACGCGACAGTGACCGCGGCCGACACCATCACCGCCACCCCGGTGCTGGCCGGAGTCGCCTCGGCCGGGAGCTAGCTGGTAACCACGAGGGCCGCGTCCCGCAGTTCCGCCGCGCCCTGCTTGAGGCGTTCGGTGTAGTACGGGCGGTTCCAGTTCGACCAGCGCACCTGCCCGACCGCCTGGTCGGTGCCCGACGCCGTGAACGACACGGTCACGCCGGGGCTGACCTGCGTGGTGAGCTTGCCGTTCTTCGGTACGCCGACCCGCCGCGCCGAGGGGTCGGCGAACCCCAGCAGGGCCCATGGGACCCGTACGGTCAGGTCGTCGCCGTCGATCTGCCAGAGCGCACGACTGTCGGCCTGGTCGTCGGCGGGATCCCAGGACCCGTGCCGCAGCCGGCCGGCGTTCTGCAGCTCGACCGGCAGCTTGGCTCCCGTTCCGGGAACCGTGAGCGCGCGGTTGACGACCAGCTCGAAGGGCTTCCAGCCGTTCGGCGCGGGACCACGGTCGGCCGCCGGCACGGTGAAGTCCAGCCGCATCGGGTCGAGCTGATTGCGGACGTACGCCTGACCGCTCTGCCCGACGAGGTTGAGCGCGAGGACAGCGTCCGGCCGGCGGTCACTGCTGCCCGGCATCGGCGCGCCGCTCACACCGGGCAGGACGTCGAACGAGACCATCATCGAGCCCGGCTTGGAGTCGCCCAGCTTCGCGGTCAGGCGCAGATACTCCTCGTCGACCCGGGCCGTGACCTCGCGGGCCGGCCACCCGTCGGAGTCGAGCAGGCGCTGCTCGCCGGCATCGGGCGCGCCGTCGGCGTCCATCGCGAGCAGCCCGAAATGCTGCTCGTTGGTGAGCGGGTCGTGCCAGAGCTGCCGCCGCGCCGGGTCCTGCTGCCCGGCCGTGTTCCAGGTGTAGCGGTACCACTCGTCGGCCCAGCTGTAGACGAACCCGCCGCCCAGCTTCTGGTCCTTCATCATCCGCAGCAGCTCGGCGTTGATCCGCATCGCGTCCTGCTCGCTGTGGTCGCCCTGCGAGCGGCCCAGCGGCGCGTTGTGGGCGGAGCCGATCGACGACGGCACGCCGAACTCGGTGATCAGGGTCGGCATCGTGGCGTGATGCCGGCGCAGATCGGCCAGGTATCCCGCGTACGGGTCGGAATGCCCCTCGTAGTCGTAGTTGATCAGGGCCGGCTCGTGCCGCAGGAAGTCCGGGTAGAACGGGTACGCGTGGTAGCTGGCGAACGTCCCGGCCGGCCAGTCCGCCGTGGGCAGCACGTGGTTGGCGTCGATCGGGAGCAGATCCTCCTGCGGCAGGGGCTCCTGCGGGTGGCGCAGCGGATCCGTGGTCGGCCAGTTCACAAAGGCGATCGGCTGGCTCACGCCGTGCTTGGCCACGTATCCGGCCAGGTCGTTCATGCGGGCGGCGAGCCAGCGCTCGGTCGGCGTCGACTTGGGCGTGTTCCGGAAGTAGCGGCCGGTGAACCGGGGCGCCGAGGCGTTACGCCGGTCCGAGGCGGCGGCCGCGCCCGGGTCGATCTCGCGGCCGATGATCCAGCCGGCCAGCCACGGGGTGACGTCGGTCGTCCAGGCCCCGCCGACCTGCCCGAACGTGGCCTGCCGGGTGAGGTCGCCGCTCACCGCCTTCGCGGCCGCCTGCAGTTCCCGGCGGAAGGCGTCGGTGAACGGCTTGTCGAACAGGTTGCGCTTCTTCACGTACGTCTCGTCGGGCAGCCGCACGCCCTGAACGAAATAGAGCGGGCGCTCCGGATTGGCCTGGTTCCAGGCGGCCAGCTGCTCGTAGAACGCGGGCGGGTGGATCTCGTAGATCCGCACCACGCGCAGCCCCAGCCAGCTCATGGCCGCGAACCAGGCCCGGTACTGCGCGGCCGAGATGGCCCCCTCGCCGGGCAGGTGGCCCGGCGTGGTGTCGCCGAGGTCGACGCCGGGCAGGAAGGTGCGGTCACCCCCGGCCGTGTGCAGCTGGAAGTCCTGCCCGTCGGTGCTGGCCACCATCTTCAGCCCGTCGGCCGTGCGCGGCGCCGGCGCCCACGAGGTGCCCAGGGGCGGTGACGGGATCTCCCGCATGCCCGCGATCAGGAACGCGGGCGAGGTCAGCGCGGGCGCCGCCGTGCCGCCGGCCAGCAACAGGCACAGGCCGAGCACGAAGACGCCGATCACGGTCGCCCTGAATCGCCCGGACCGCGGACGGGCCGGCGCGGTCACCAGATGGCTCGGAAAGTCCCCCACGCAGGCATTGTCTGACGACTGAGTTGCCGTATGAGCCGTTTTGTCGGGAAGCTTGGATCATCGGAACACTCGCCGTTGGCGCGTTGTTGTGCCAGCGTTAGAGAGGCCGCCGAGATGAGGAGCACGCACGTGGATCTTCTCGAGGAGTACCGCCGAGCCACCTTCTTCTTCGAGTCCGGGGATCCTCTCGGTGCGTCCCGCCTGCTCGAGCCGATAGTCGAGGCCGAGCCGCACAACACGGCCGTGCGCCAGCTGCTGGCCCGCGCCTACTTCAACTCGGCCCAGCTCACCAAGGCCGAGGAGCAGTTGCGCAGCCTGATCGAGCACGACCCGTCCGACCACTACGCCCACCACGTGCTGGGCCGCACGCTCGAGCGGGGCGGCCGGTTCCGCGAGGCCCTGCCGCACCTGCGCCTGGCCGCCGCGATGAACCAGCAGTCCGACTATCAGGAAGCCCTGCACCGGGCCGAGCAATGGCTCGGCAAGGCCGAGAGCGCATAAGGTCAGAAACGTGAAGCTGAAGCTCGACCTGCACGACATCTTCAACAAGGGCACCGAGATCGACCGTGCGCTGCGCGGGATCATCGACGAGGCCGTGCAGAAGAAGGCCAGCACGGTCGAGATCATCCCGGGCAAGGGCAGCGGCGCGCTCAAGAAGAAGGTGCTGCGCTTCCTCGACCAGAAAGAGATCAAGCAGCTCTATCACCGGGTCGAGAAGGACGGCGACAACTGGGGCCGGCTCTTCGTGCACTTCAAGCACAACGAGTCGACCGGCCGCCGCGGCCGCGGGCGCTAGAACTCGTAGGTCTTGGCCACCGCCAGCATCTCGCTGGTGTGCGAGCCCACGATGCCGACGCCGCTCGGCCGGGGCTGGAAGCCGGGCACTTCGCTCAGCCCGTCGCTGGCGTCCATGGCCCGGAACTTCACCGGGCCGGCGGCCTGCAGGGTCAGCTCGACCTCGATGCCGTCGGCCGGCGGGGCGTGAAAGGCGAAGCCGAAGTTCGGCGAGTGCACCGGCACCGGCCGGCCCTCGACCGTGGCCGACCCGACCTTCACGTCGCCCGGCACGTGCAGGGTGACCAGGCGGGCCGCGCGCTGAGGCCGCAGGCGCAGCGTCATCGTGCGGGTGTCGCCCGAGCGGGTGTCCGACTCGACCGTGAGCTGCGGCGCGGGCAGGTCGGCGGCTGGCGCCTCGCCGGTGCGCACCTCTTCGGGGCCGAAGGCCGGCATCGTGTCGTCGATCCGGTGCCGGTCGCCCGAGACGAACTGACCGGTCCACTGCTGGACGGCGGACTCGTCGCTGATCCAGCGGGCGGTGCCGTCGCCGGCGTCCATCGCGTACATGAGCTGGGTCAGGGCGGGCCGGTCGTTGGTGAAGCGGTCGGTCGCGAGGCCGGCGGCCGCCAGCACCAGCACGGCCACCAGGGCGGCCAGGGTGGGCAGAGCGCCCCGCCGGCGGCTGCGCAGCGCCTCGACGCCGCGCTGACCGCCCGCCACCGGGTGGATCAGGTCGATCACCGGGAGCAGGGCCAGCCCGAGCAGCACGGTGAGGAAGGCGCCGGCCGCGCCCAGGCCCATGCCCAGCGCCGGGAAGAGCATGACGACCGTCGGCAGCAGGATGACCGTCGCCACCGCGCCGCCGAGCGTCACCGCGAGCACCGGCAGCCAGCCCCGGGTGACCACCGCGACCAGGCCGGCCAGCGCACCGGCCAGAGCGGGCAGGGCGGCCAGATAGGAACCGCCGGGCACGACCGCAGCGAGCACCACGCCCAGCACGGCCAGCCAGCCCAGCCCCGCGATGGCCAGGGCGGCCGGGCCGAGGCGGCGGCGGAGCAGCGCGAACCAGCCGATCACGACGGCCGCGGTCAGGACGACGACGGCTGCCCGATAGAAGCCGGGCCGGTACGGGTCGATCGGCATCGCGGCGTACTCGGGCCGGATCAGGGTGATCAGGAACCACAGCGCCTGGGCCAGCACCGGGGCGAGCACGATCGGCACGAGGGTCAGCACGCCCGCCTTGAGCAGCCGCCGCCCGCCGGTCAACCGCCGCCGACGGGCGACCCAGGCCAGCGCGGCGACGGCGAGCAGGGCCAGGACGGCGATCGGCCAGACCAGCGAGCCGGGGTAGCGCACGAGGAAGCCGGGCGCGGGGAAGTAGGTCGCGTCCTCACCGCCGGTCACCTTCAGCTCGGCGATGTCACGTCCGCCCAGCTCACGGACGACGGCGAGGGTGTTGTCGCCGTGGTGCTGCAGGCTGCCGCGGTCCATCGCCGAGGGCAGGTCGGTCGGCCCGTGATAGACCGCCGCGCCGTCGATGTAGGCCGCGTTCAGCCCGGCGAAGCCCGACTTGCGGAACGGGGTGAAGTCGGTGTCGTTGGACATGATCCGGTAGATCTCGACCGCGAACGACGTGCCCACCGGCTTGACCGCGTGGCTGTACGCCGCGACCAGCTTGCTGTTGCCGGCCGAGGTCTCGAACATGATCGCCGGGCCGCTGCTGCCGCGCGCCTCGAGGTTGAGCACCACGCCGCCGTCGCGGGCCAGCGGGTGCTGGTCGACGAAGGCCTTGGCCCCGCACAGGCAGGCCTCTTCGCCGTCGGTGAGCACCAGAACCACGTCGTTGCGCAGGCGAGGAGAGGCGAGCAGGGCGCGGGCCGTCTCGAGGACGGCCGAGGTGCCGGCCGCGTCGTCGTTGCCGCCCGGGCCGACCTGCACCGAGTCGTAGTGGGCGACCAGGAAGATGCGGCCGGTGGAGCCGGTGCCGGGGATCGTGGCGATCACGTTGCGCACCCGGGCCAGGCTGGCCCCGCCCGCGCTGGCCGAGAGACCGGCGCCCTCGATCGACACCGTGTCCTGCACCTCGGGGGTCAGGCCGAGGCCGCGCAGGGTGGTGAGGAGGTGCTCGCGCACCTCGTCGTTCGCGGGGCTGCCGACCGGGTGGGGGCGGGTGGCGATCGCCTGGACCTGGCCGAAGGCGCGCTCGGCGCTGAACTCGGTGGCCGGGGCCGAGGCGGGGCGCGCGGACGGCGGCCGGATGGCCCACAGGCCGGCCAGCCCGGCCAGGATCAGCACGACGACGGCGAGGGCGGCGGCCGGAGCCCGGCGGGCCGGGTCGGTGATCGCGGGAGCGCGCATGGGTGTATCTAAGCGGCTGGGTACGACACCGGGTAGTGGGAAGATCGTTTACGGCGTGCAATAGCGTTGTCGGGGTGAGCACGCCCATCGACCCGGCCGCAGTGATGGCGGCGTTCATCGACGCCGTCGAGCCGTACGACCCTCGCCCCGAGGACCCGCCGGTCGCGTTGATCGGTGTGCGCACCGCCCTCGGCGAGGCCACCTACGCGGTCGGCGACCACGTGATCCGCGCCATGATCAAGGCTCTCGCGGCCTACCGCGACCCGGAGGACAGGGGCACCTGCGTCGAGTGCGGCAGCCGCCACCTCGACGAGAATCTGCACTGCCGGGAGTGCGGACGGCTGCACGGCATCCTCGGCGAGGTCATCGCCCAGCACGCCCGCCGGGTGGCCGCCGAGGACGTCCCGTGAGACCGTGCCGGTGTTGTGCGCCGCTCCCCGGTGGGGAACTATCAGCGGGTCAGCGCCGGGCGGAGGACATGTGGGGGGACACGGCATGACTGAGCGCTCGGTCGCGCCGCGGGCCCGTCCCGTTGATCCGGTCTATCAGGAAAGGCTGCGCGTCCTGCTGGTCGAGGACGACGAGGGCGACGCCTTCCTGGTCCGCGAGCTGCTGCACGAGGCCGACGCCCCGTTCGACCTGCGGGTGGCGACCAGCCTGCGCGAGGCCCGGGGCCAGCTCGCCGGCATCCACTGCGTCCTGCTCGACCTCGGCCTGCCCGACGCCGAGGGCATCGACGGGCTGCGCAAACTCCTCGCGGTGGCGGGCAGCGCGGCCGTCTGCGTGCTCACCGGCCGCTCCGACGAACACCTGGGTGTCGCCTCGGTCGCCGAGGGCGCGCAGGACTACTTGGTCAAGGGCCAGGTCGACGGCGTCCTGCTGACCCGTTCGCTGCGCTACGCGGTCGAGCGCAAGCGCGCCGACGAGAACGCGCAGCGGCTGCGCGAGGTCGAGCTGCGCCAGGCCGAGTCGGCCCGCCTCGAACGAGGCCTGCTGCCGCAGCCGCTGATGTCCACCGAACGGGTGGCAGTGCACACGTTCTACCGCTCGGGCCGGGCCATGGGCCTGCTCGGCGGCGACTTCTTCGACGTCGTCCAGGTGGGGGCGGACAAGCTGCACGTGATCGTGGGCGATGTCTGCGGGCACGGGGTGGACGAGGCCGCGCTGGGCGTCGAGCTCCGGGTCGCCTGGCGGGCGCTGGTGCTGGCCGGCGTGCCCGACGAGCAGATCCTGGGCTCGCTCGAGCAGGTGCTGATGAGCGAGCGCCGGGCCCGCGAGGTCTTCGCGACAGTGGCCTCGGTGGTGCTCGACCTGGCGGGCAACAAGGCCGTCTTCCGGCTGGCCGGTCATCCGCCTCCGGTGCTGCTGCAGGGCGGCCAGGTCACCCCGGTCGAGGCCCGCCGCGGCATCGTCCTGGGGGTGCGCCCCAAGCCCACCCCGGCCACCGAGGTCCCGTTCTCCGGAGATGACTGGTCCCTGCTGATGTACACCGACGGCCTGATCGAGGGCCACACCGGCCACGGCAACGAACGGCTCGACGTGAGCGGGCTGTGCGGCCTGCTCGACGAGACGGCGGCCCGCTCGGTGCCGCTGGCCGCGCTGCCGGCCTGGCTGGTCGGCCGGGCCGAGCAGGCCAACGGCGGCCCGCTGGCCGACGACGTGGCGATGCTGCTCATCTCGCGGGGGCACGGCCGATGAGTCTGTTCTCCGTGCGCACCTGGACCCTGCGGCGGCGCATCGTCGCCCTCTGCATCGCGGTCGGCGTGCTGCTCAGCGCGCTCGGCGTGTTCGCCGCGATCACCGCCGCCCAGAACAACCGCCAGCTCGACGACGTGCTCAACCGGGCCAGCCCCATGCGGGCGGCCGGTGAATCGCTCAACACCGCCTACGTCGACCAGGAGACGGGCATCCGCGGCTTCGCCATCACCGGCAACGAGGCCAACCTGCAGCCGTTCAACCAGGGTCTGGCCGACGAGCAGCGGCTGGTCAGCCGCATCGAGGGGCTGCTGCACCCGGAAGACACCGCCATCCGCGACGAGCTGACCGAGGTGCGGCAGCGGGCCGACGTCTGGCACCGCGAGGTCGCCGAGCCGGTGATCGCGCTGATCAAGGCCGAGGGCACCCAGGCCGGCCAGGACAGGCTCAAGTCGACCTCGACCGAGCGGTTCGACGCCCTGCGGGTCGCCATCGCCGACATGCAGGACGACATCCAGGTGCTGCGGACGAAGTCGGCCGACGCCGCCAAGCAGAGCAGCCGCACGATGGTGGCCATCCAGATCACCGCCGCGGCGATCATCATCCTGGCCGGCTCGGCCCTGTTGCTGCTGCTCGACCGCATGGTCAGCCGCCCGGTGACCGAGCTGGCCGAGCAGGTGCGCGAGGTGGCCGACGGCGACTACGACCGGCACATCGCCAGCTCCGGCTCGCCCGAGCTGGCCGGCCTGGCCACCGACGTCGACGGCATGCGGCAGAAGATCGCGGCCGAGCTGAGCGAGGTGCGCGAGGCCCGCAGCCAGATCGAGTGGGTCAACGACCAGCTCAAGGTGCAGGCCGAAGAGCTCACCCGGTCCAACCGCGACCTCGAGCAGTTCGCCTACGTGGCCTCGCACGACCTGCAGGAGCCGCTGCGCAAGGTGGCCAGCTTCTGCCAGCTGCTGCAACGCCGGTACGCCGGGCAGCTCGACGAACGCGCCGACCAGTACATCGCATTCGCCGTGGACGGCGCCCAGCGCATGCAGCGCCTGATCAACGACCTGCTGGCCTTCTCGCGGATCGGCCGGCTGACGGCCGGCTTCACCGAGGTCGACCTCGACCACGTGCTGACCGAGGTGCGCTCGCAGCTCGAGGTGCGGGCCGGCGAGGACGCCGAGATCAGCTGGGGCGAGCTGCCCACCGTCGAGGGCGAGGAGCCGCTGCTCACCACGCTCTTCGTCAACCTGATCGGCAACTCTCTCAAGTTCCGCCGGCCCGAGGTGCCCCCGGTGATCCGGGTCAGCGCCGAGCGCGACGGCGGCGAGTGGCGGATCAACGTACGCGACAACGGCATCGGCATCGAGGCCGAGTTCGCCGACAAGGTCTTCGTGATCTTCCAGCGCCTGCACGCCCGGGACGCCTACGAGGGCACCGGGATCGGCCTGGCCATCGTCAAGAAGATCGTCGAATATCATGGCGGTCGGATCTGGCTGGACCTCGAGGTCGAGGACGGCACGTCGGTCTGGTTCACCCTCCCGGTGCTGCCGGGCACTCCGGACGAGGAATCCGCGGCGCCGGAACAAGAGGCGAGAGAAGAGGTCACGGCATGACGTCTGCGATACGGGCCGACGGCACCCCGATCGAGGTGCTGCTGGTCGAGGACGACCCGGGCGACGTGATGATGACCCAGGAGGCGTTCGAGGAGCACAAGGTCCGCAACCGGCTCAACGTCGTCTCCGACGGCGCCGAGGCGCTGGCCTACCTGCGGCGCGAGGGTGAGTACGCGAATTCCGTGCGCCCCGACCTCATCCTGCTCGACCTCAACCTGCCCAAGCGGGACGGCCGTGAGGTGCTGGAAGAGGTCAAGAAGGACGACGAGCTGGGCCGCATCCCGGTCGTCGTGCTCACCACGTCGGCCGCCGACGAGGACATCCTGCGCAGTTACCAGCTGCACGCCAACGCGTACGTGACCAAGCCGGTCGACTTCGAGCGGTTCATCGCGGTCATCCGGCAGATCGACGAGTTCTTCGTCAGCGTCGTGAAGTTGCCGCCGCGTGCTTGACCAGGTCGGCGAGCTCATCCGCGAGGTCGCGGCGACGGTCGTCCTGCCGCGCTTCCGTCACCTCTCGTCCAGCGAGATCCAGCAGAAGGCGCCCGGTGACCTGGTCACCATCGCCGACAAAGAGTCCGAGCGGGCGCTGACCAAGGGGCTGACGGCGTTGCTGCCCGGCTCGCAGGTGGTCGGCGAGGAGTCGGTGGCGGCCGACCCGGGGCTGCTCGGGCGGCTCGGCGACAGCGGCGCGGTCTGGATCGTCGACCCGGTCGACGGCACCAACAACTTCGCGGCCGGCAAGACGCCGTTCGCGGTGATGGTGGCGTTGCTGCGCGACGGTGAGCCCGCCGCCTCGTGGATTCTCGACGTGGTCGGCGACAACCTGACGGTGGCTGAGGCCGGCTCGGGCGCCTACCGGGACGGCGTACGGGTCAAGACCCGCACCGACGACCCGGGCGCGGCCGCCCTGCGTGGCGTCGTGGCCAGCCACTACCTGCCCGAGCGTCTGCGGTCGGTGGCCGCGGCCAACGCGCGCGCGTTCGGCGAGGTGACCAAGGGACACCACTGCGCGGGCTACGAATACCCGGCCGTTGCCCTCGACGAGCAGCAGTTCGCGCTGTTCTGGCGGATCCTGCCGTGGGACCACGTGCCGGGCACGCTGATCATCCGCGAGGCCGGCGGCACGGCGTTGCACCTCGACGGGACGCCCTACAGCCCGCAGGACAGCGAGCGGGGGCTGCTGGTCGCCGCGAACGACGACATCTGGCGCACCGCCCGGGACACTCTCTTCCCGGACACGACCATCCTGTAGGGCCTGTGACCTCGTACCTGGAAAGCGTTTTCGGTCTTCAGGGCCGGACGGCGATGGTGACCGGTGGCAGTTCGGGCATCGGCCGGGCCATGGCCGTCGCGCTGGGACGGGCCGGCGCACGCATCGTGCTGGTGGCCCGCCGTCCCGAGCCGATGGCCGAGGTGATCGACGAGCTGCGCGGTTTCGGCGCCGAGGGGCAGGCGATTTCGGCCGATCTGGCCGATCGGGCCGGCGTCGCACGGGTCGTCGCCGCCGTCGAGGCGCCGGACATTCTGGTCAACTCGGCCGCGGTGAATCGACGTCCACCCCTGGGCGAGCTCACCGAGGACGACTGGGACGTGACGCTGGCGGCCAACCTGACCGCCCCGTTCCTGCTCGGTCAGGCCTTCGGCCCGCGGATGGCCGACCGGGGCTGGGGGCGGATCATCAACGTGGTCTCGCAACAAGCCTTCCGCGCGTACGGCAACAGTGGCGCGTACGGTGCGTCGAAGGCCGGCCTGGTCGGCCTGACCCGGTCGCAGGCCGAGGCGTGGTCGGCTCACGGCGTCAACTGCAACGCGATCGCGCCCGGCGTCGTCCACACCCCACTCACCGAGCCGGTGTTCGCGGATCCGGCGATCGTCGCGAAGCACGCGGCCCGCACGATGATCGGCAGAAACGGCGTACCCGCCGATTTCGGGGCGTGTGCCGTGTTCCTGGCCAGCGATGCAGCTGTCGCCGTCACGGGCCAGACACTCTTCGTCGACGGCGGTTACTCGGCCAGTTGATCGATCTGCCGCTGGAGTACGTATCACGGTAGAGTCTGCCCGCGCTTAACCTGGGGAGGTAATCCGTGGCGGCGGTATTCAAGCGCCGGCTCAGCATCGTGCTCGCGATGGTCATGGCATTTCTGCTGGTGGCCCCCGTGGCCGCGCAGGCCGACCCCGACGAGGGCGACGACAAGACGCTGCGCAACGCGCTCGAGTCCGCGGCCAAGGGCCAGGCGACGGCGATCCAGAAGCTGAAGGCGTCGAAGAAGCGGGCCGTGCAGCTGCAGGCCACGGTGAAGCAGGCCCAGTCCGGCGCCAAGGCGATGGAGAAGCAGGTCAACGAGATCGCCACCCGGTCGTACCGGCTGGGCCGGCCCGGCACGATGTCGATGCTGCTCGACTCCAGCTCGCCCGACATCTTCCTCGAGCGCGTGGAACGCCTCGACATGATGGCCCAGCTCGACTCGCAGACCCTTATCCGCTACCGCGAGACGCTCGACAAGGCCGAGGCGGCCAAGGCGGCGATCGACAAAGAGGTGCGCGAGCAATCCAAGCAGGTCGCCGCGCTCACCAAGAAGAAGAAAGAGGCCGAGCTCGCGCTGGCCAGTGTCGGCGGCGGCTCGGTCGCGGGCGGCTTCGTCTCGGGCAACTCGCCGCTGGCCAAGCCGGCCCCGCGCAACTCCGACGGCTCCTGGCCCGACGAGAAGTGCACGATCAAAGACCCGACCAGTTCGGGCTGCCTGACGCCGCGCACGCTGAACGCCTACAAAGAGGCCAAGTCGGACGGTTTCACCCGCTACACGGTCTGCTGGAGCCAGCGGAACTCCGGCGAGCACCCCAAGGGCCGGGCCTGCGACATGTCGTCCAACGCGACGACGTACAAGAACTCGCCGGCCACGGGCGGGGACAGGGCGTACGGCGACCGGCTGGCCAACTACTTCGTGAAGAACGCCGACCGGCTCGGCGTCATGTACGTGATCTGGTTTCGGCAGATCTGGTTCCCGGGCGACGGCTGGCGAAGTTACAGCGGAAGCGGCGGGGCGTCGGCCGAGCACACCAACCACGTGCACGTGTCGATGCTCTAGTCCCAGGCGACTGCCAGGTTCGGGCGGCTAGCATCCGGCGGATGGGAAACCCGCCGCCGCGCGCTCTGCCGTCCGGCCTCGCCACCGCTCTGGTCTTCGGCTCGAGCGGGGCGGTGCTCGTCCTCGAGATCCTGGCGCTGCGCCTCGTCGGGCCCTACGTCGGCGTGACGCTGCAGGTGAGCAGCTCGGTCATCGGCATCTCGCTGGCCGCCATCGCGTACGGCACGTGGCTGGGCGGCCGGCTCGCCGACCGGTTCGATCCGCGCCTGCTGATGGCCCCGGCCTTCCTGCTCGGCGCCATCGGCACGGCGCTGACGCTGCCGCTGGTGCGTTTCGGCGGTGAGGTGCTGCGGGGCGGCGCCGCGCCGGCCGTGCTGCTGCTGGCCGCCCTGGCCGTCTTCCTGCCCGCGTTCATCCTGTCGACGATCACCCCGCTGGTGGTGAAGCTGCAGCTCAGCGATCTCAACCGGACGGGGTCGGTGGTCGGGCGGCTGTCCAGCGTCGGCACGCTGGGGGCGATCACGGCCACGCTGGCCACCGGGTTCATCTTCGTGGCGGCGGTGCCGTCGAGCTGGATCATCATCACGCTGGCGGTGCTGCTCGCGGCCTCGGGCCTCGCGCTGGCCTGGTGGCTGCGGCGCACCGGGGCGGTGCTGCCGGGCAAGCCGCGGACGCGGGCCGTTCTGGCCTCGGTCGGGCTGGTCGGGGCCGGGCTGGGCGTGGCCTCGCCCACCCCGTGCGACGTCGAGACGGCGTACCACTGCGCGCAGGTGCGCACCGATCCGGCCGAGCCGGGCGGCCGCGAGCTGATCCTCAACTCGGCCCGGCACTCCTACGTCGACCTCGACGACCCGCGGAACCTCGAGTTCGCGTACATCCAGTGGATCGGTGCGGTGGCCGACGTGCTGCCGATGGGCCCGGTCGACGCGCTGCACCTGGGCGGCGGCGGCTTCACCATGCCCGACTACCTGCGGGCCACCCGCCCCGGCAGCGATCAGCTGGTCATCGAGCTGGACGGCGGGCTCGTCGATCTCGACCGTTCCAAGCTGGGGCTTCGCACCGACGAGAACCTTCGCGTACGGGTCGGGGACGCTCGTGTCGGCGTCGCCGATCAGGCCGACGAGTCGTACGACTTCGTCGTGGGCGACGCCTTCGGCCACCTCACCGTGCCCTGGCACCTGGCCACGGAAGAGATGGCGACCGACATCGCCCGGGTCCTCAGGCCCGGCGGCGTCTACGTCCAGAACGTGATCGACTACCCGCCCGACCGGTTCATCCGGGCCGAGCTGGCGACCGTGGCGGCGGCGTTCCCGCACGTGGCGGTGATCAGCAGCAAAGAGGCGCTGGCGGGCGAGGTGGGGGCCAACTTCGTCATCATGGCCTCGAAGTCGCCGCTGCCCGAGGCCGACGTGGCCCGTCGCGTGGCCAAGGTCGCCGACCCCGCGATCGTCCTGACCGGCGAGCCGCTGGCCGAGTTCGTCGACAACGCGCGCGTCCTGACCGACGACTACGCCCCGGTCGACCAGCTCCTGGCCGGGTAGCTTCCACGTCGTACCGGGGCGGCGTCGGAGCGCGGGGACCGGGCGCGGTCGCGCCGGCTGGCCGCGACGTTGGCCATCACCTCGGCCCGGCACTCGACGCCGTCCACCGAGAACGTCAGCGGCAACGGGTTGTAGTCGCGGTACTCCCCACGCAACGTGAAGGACTTGAGTTTGCCGTGACCCTTCGCGGTCACCCGGCGGCCCTTCTGCGTCACCGCCTTCGATCCGCCGGTGAGTTTCTGACTGCCCGGGTACGAAAACTGGACCTTCCACGACCCGGCGGCCGAGGTGGCGACGGTCAACTGGGCCTCGTAGCTGCGTCCCGAATCCTGGCGGAGCTGATAGCGGACCGAACACTGGCCCTCGTCGCCCGGGCCGGCCGCCACGACGCCGTTCCCGGCGGCCTGCGCCTCCGGCACCTCCGAGGTCTCGCGGCCCGCCGACCAGGCGACCCCGGCCGTCGCCACCACGATCAGGGTCACCATCGCGGCCTGAGCCCGGTGCCGCGCGCTCGGAAAGCCCACCGTCGCCGTTCTTGGCCGGCGGCGCACGCGGCCGCCCTGGAAGAGGCCGCCACCCAGGGGCCGTGCCCCGCGCAGCTGCAGGGCTGCTCCGATCTTCAGGGCGACCCGCAGCCGCAGCACCCGGGCCGCCGGGCGGGGCCCCGGCACACCGCCGGGCAGGCCCAGATAGGCCAGCAGCGAGCGGCCCAGCCCCGGACGGCGTCGCGGCACGACCGCGGGCGGGCCGGCCGCGCCGCGTACGGCCTGCGGCGCGTCGGCTGCCCGCTCGACCAGCGGCGGGATGATCGGCTGGACGCCGACGGTGACGGCCAGGTCGTGGGCCACCTCGGCCGCGCCGGGACGGTCGGCCGGATCCTTGGCCAGGCAGCGCAGGGCCAGCTCGGCAACGGACGGCGGCAGGCCGGGGATGGCGGGCAGGGGATCGGGGTCGGCGTACAGGTGGGCGCGCAGCGCCTCGGCGGTGTTGTCGGCCGGCCACGGATGGCGGCCGCACAGCGTGCGATACAGCAGCAGCCCCAGCGCGTATACGTCGGTCGCCGTCGAGACCTGCGCCCCGCCGAGGCGTTCCGGGGCCAGATAGGCCGGGGTGCCGAGCAGGCTGCCGTCGGGCGCGGCGTCCCGCTGGCCGACGATCGCCGAGATGCCGAAGTCGACGACCTTGGCCCCACCGCCGGTGAGCATCACGTTGGCCGGGGTGACGTCGCGGTGCACCACCCCGCGGGCGTGCGCCGTGGCCAGGGCCGACGCCACCTCGACGGCCACGGTGACCGCGTCGCGCCACGGCAGCGGGCCCTGGCGCACGATGCGGGCCGACACCGACTCGCCGTCGTTCAGCTCCATCACGACGTACGGGACGGTCAGCCGCTCGTCGAGCGGTGACTCGCCGAAGTCGAACACGCCGGTGATGTGCGGGTGGCAGAGCCGGGCCGCCGCCAGGGCCTCCTGGCGCAGCCGATCACGGAACATCTGGTCGTCGGCCAGCCGGGGTGAGAGCACCTTGACCGCGACGGCCCGCCCGAGCCGCTCGTCGTAGCCGCGCCACACCTCGGACATGCCACCGGCGCCCAGCTTCTCGACGAGCCGGTACCGCCCGGCGATACGAAGCGAGGCAAACTGACCGTTTCGCTCCGTCCGCCCCATGTGCCGATTGTGACCCGAGGGACGGGCTGCTCGATGCCGGTCCGGCGAAACCCGTTCCGCTCGTGCCCGATTGCCGGGTTCGGCTAGGGTCAGCCTCGTCCTGATCCCGCCGGACGGAGGGTTCGCATGCAGCACACCTCGGTGACCGTTCTCGCCTCGACGCGAGGGCGTGTCTCGGCCCGTTAGAAAGCCGGCGGGCCCACGCTTCTCCTCGCCTCGGGGCGGTCGACGCAGACCGTTTCCTTCGCTCGAGGAGTTCTTTTGCGTGCCCCTTTCGCCGCGCCCCTGGGTGCGGATTTCTGGAAGCTCTGGACGTCGTCCGCCGTCTCCAACCTGGGTGACGGCATTCTCATGGTGGCGGGCCCCCTGCTCGTCGCCTCGATCACCGGAAGCCCGGCCGCGGTGGCCGCCGCGGTCTTCGCCCAGCAGCTGCCGTGGCTGCTGTTCGCGCTGATCAGCGGGGCCTGGGCCGACCGCCTGGACCGGCGCCGGCTGGTCGTCGCGGTCAACGCCGGGCGGGCCACCGCGATGGCCGGGCTGGCCGCCGCCGTCGCCTTCGACGTGGTCACGGTGCCGCTCGTCCTCGCCGTGTTCTTCGTGCTCGGCACCGGCGAGACCCTGGCCGACACGGCGTCGGCGGCCTTCGTCCCGGCGATCGTGCCCGAGCCGCTGCGGCCGAAGGCCAATTCCCTGCTGTACGCCAACTTCAACCTGCTGAACCAGTTCGCCGCCAAGCCCCTCGGCGGCTGGCTGTTCGTCCTGGCCGCCGCGGTGCCGTTCGCCGTCAACGCCTTGACGTTCGCCTTCTCAGCCGCCCTCATCGCCACCATCCGAGCCCTCCGACCGGCACCGTCGGCCGGCGATGACGGGGTGCGCCGGCCCGGTCTGCGGGTGGAGATCGGCGAAGGCGTGCGGTGGCTGCTGAGACACCGCCTGCTGCGCACGCTCGCGTTCACCATGGCCGTCGGCAACGTGGTCTTCTGCGCCGCGTTCGCGGTGTTCGTGCTGTACGCGATGCGCCGCCTGGGCCTCGGCGACGTCGGCTACGGCGTGCTGCTCGTGGCCTTCGCGGCCGGCGGCTTCCTCGGAACGCTGGTCGCCCCGACCCTGATCCGGCAGGTCATAGCGAGCTTCCTGCTGCGGACCGGCCTGCTGATCGAGGTCTCCCTGCACGCGACGCTGGCCCTGTCCCGTGAGCCGTGGGCCGTGGCGGCGATGATCGTCGTCTTCGGCATCCACACCACGGTCTGGGGCGTGGTGGTGACGACGATCCGCCAGCGCGACGTCCCACCCGCCATGTTCGGCCGGGTCACCAGCGTCTACTCGTTCCTGGAACTGGGCGGGGCCGCGCTGGGCTCCCTGCTCGGGGGTGCGCTGGCCACCGCGTACGGGCTGATCGCCCCGTACTGGATCGCCACCGTGGCCATGGCGCTGGTGGCCGCGGCCGCCTGGCGCCCCCTCAAGGCCGCCACACTCCGCACAACGCCCGAAGCGGCCCTCGGCTCCTGACCGGCTTCACCGTGGCGTGGGCGGCACCCGGCGATCCGGTGCCGCCCGCGCCGCCATATCCAGCGCGTCCGGCGCCGATCATGTCGTGCCGCCCGCGCCGCCACATTCAGCGCGTCCGGCACCCGCCGGCCTTACTGAGCGCCGCCGGTGAAGCGGCCCTCGCCCTCGCGGTTGGGCCGGAAGCGCAGGCCTGACCAGCGGTTGTCGATCGCCACCTGGCCGCACGGGCGCATGTCGAAGTCGGCCACGATCGGCCACAGCGAATCGCGGTTGATGTCGGTCGCGTTGCCCTTCGGATACGCCACCCAGAACACCGCCGGCTTGGACAGGTCGGCCCGATGCTCTTCGAGTTGCTTGCGGGCGGACGCCGCATCGTCGGCGAACAGCACCGCCGTGCTCGCCGTGGCCAGCAGGTCGGCCTCGCGAACGCCGTCGGGCATCGGCGTCAGCAGCGGCAGATGCGCCGGGTCGGACAGCCAGACCGTGGTGTTCGGCTTGATGAGCAGCTTCTCGGCGATCGTCTTCGACATGCCCTGATTCTGCGCCGGTCCGGCCCGGTTTTCTGCTGCCTGTGGACAACGGCTCCGCCTGTGGATAACTCCGGGTTCTGTCGGACCGGCCTGATAGACATGCCCCGTGACCGAGACGACCCCAGCAGTCAGCCCAGCCGACCGTGCCGCCGTCCGTGAGCGGGCCGAGGCGGTGCTGCGCCGGCTCGCCGGTGAGCATGCGGTGCTCCGTGAGGATCAGTGGCGCGCCATCGAGGCGCTCACCGTCGACCGCCGCCGCGTGCTCTGCGTCCAGCGCACCGGCTGGGGCAAGTCCGCCGTCTATTTCGTGGCCACGGCCCTCCTGCGGCAGGGTGGCAGCGGCGCCCCCGCCGGGCCGACGGTCATCGTGTCACCCCTGCTGGCCCTCATGCGCAACCAGGTCGAGGCGGCCGCCCGGGCCGGCATCACGGCCCGCACCATCAACTCGGCCAACCTCGACGAGTGGTCGCTGATCGAGGCCGAGATCCGCGCCGGCGAGGTCGACGTCCTGCTGATCAGCCCCGAGCGGCTCAACAACCCCGACTTTCGTGACAACGTGCTCCCCGGCCTGGCCGCCGAGACGGGCCTGCTGGTGGTCGACGAGGCGCACTGCGTCTCCGACTGGGGTCACGATTTCCGCCCCGACTATCGGCGGCTCCGCACGTTCCTGGCCGGCCTGCCCGGCCACACGCCCGTGCTCGCCACCACGGCCACCGCCAACGCCCGGGTCACCGCCGACGTGGCCGACCAGCTGGGCGACGCGCTGGTGCTGCGCGGCTCGCTCGAGCGCGACTCCCTGCGTCTCGCCGTGCTCGACCTGCCCAATCCGGCCCACCGGCTGGCCTGGCTGGCCGACCACCTCGATCGGCTGCCCGGCTCCGGCATCATCTACACGCTCACCGTCGCCGGGGCCACCGAGACGGCCGAGTTCCTGCGCTCGCGCGGGTTCCCCGTGGCGTCGTACACGGGCCAGGTCGAGGACGCCGAGCGCCGCGCGGCCGAGCAAGACCTGCTCGACAACAAGATCAAGGCGCTGGTGGCGACGTCCGCGCTCGGCATGGGCTTCGACAAGCCCGACCTCGGCTTCGTCGTGCACCTGGGCGCGCCGCCCTCGCCGATCGCCTACTACCAGCAGGTCGGCCGGGCCGGCCGGGCCGTCGAGCACGCCGAGGTGGTGCTGCTGCCCGGCGCCGAAGACGCGGCGATCTGGCGCTACTTCGCCACGCTGGCCTTCCCACCGGAAGATCAGGTGCGCGCCGTGCTGGCCAACCTGTCCGGCGACCGCCCGATGTCCACCCAGGCCCTCGAGCCGCTGGTCGACCTGCGCCGCAACCGGCTCGAAATGATGCTCAAGGTGCTCGATGTGGACGGTGCCGTCCGGCGGTCGCGCGGCGGCTGGCTGTCCACCGGCGAACCGTGGACGTACGACACCGCCCGCCTGCGCCGGGTCGCCGAGGCGCGCTCGGCCGAGCAGAAAACCATGATCGAGTACGCGTCGACGGATGCCTGCCGCATGGAATATCTCCGCCGCTGCCTCGACGATCCCGAGGCTCAGCCGTGCGGCCGCTGCGACAACTGCGCCGCCCCGCTGTTCGACGCCGAGGTGTCGGCCGGCTCGCTGGCCGCGGCCGACGCGTTCCTGGGTCACCCCGGCATCGTGATCGCGCCCAAGAAGATGTGGCCGACCGGCCTGGCCGCCGTCGGCATCGGGCTCAAGGGCAAGATCCCGGCCGGCGAGCAGATCGAACCCGGCCGGGCCGTCGGCCGGCTCTCCGACCTGGGCTGGGGCAGCCGCCTGCGCGGCCTGCTGGGCCCGGAGTCACCCGACGCCCCGATCCCCGACGAGCTGGCCGCGGCCGTGGTCGAGATCCTTAAGGACTGGGCTCACGGCGACGACGCCTGGGCTCAGCGGCCCGCCGCCGTGGTCGCCGTCGCGTCGAGCCACCACCCCGAGCTGATCAGCAGCTTGGCCGCCCACATCAGCAAGGTCGGCCGCCTGCCCTTCCTGGGCGCGGTCGCGGTGGCCCACGCCGACGGCTCCGACGCGCGCGGGAACAGCGCCCAGCGCGTCCGGGCGCTGCACGACGCCTTCACCGTCCCCTCCGAGGTGGCGGCCGAGCTGGGCGCCCTGTCCGCCCCGGTGCTGCTGGTCGACGACCTGGTCGACTCCGGCTGGACCATGACGCTGGCCGGTCGCGCCCTGCGCCGTGCGGGCGCCGAGGGGGTGCTGCCGCTGGCGCTGGCCGTGGCCGGGTGACCAGAAGCGAGGGTAGATACGGGGAGGGGGTATGCTCGGGTCATGTCCGATGAGTCGACGCCGCAGCACGGTCCGCATGGGTACTCGGGCGACAAGGCCGCTCTGCTCGGGCGCCTGCGCCGCATCGAGGGGCAGATCCGGGGCCTCCAGCGCATGGTCGACGAGGACACGTACTGCATCGATGTCCTGACCCAGATCTCGGCCGCCAAGAGCGCGCTCCAGGCGGTGGCGGTGGGCCTGCTCGAGGATCACCTGGCCCACTGCGTCGTCGACGCGGCCCGGGCCGGCGACCCGACGGCCAAGGTCAAAGAGGCGTCCGACGCGATCGCCCGGCTCGTCCGCTCCTGATCTCCCCGCGTTCTCGAAAGGCTTTGCCATGGCTGTGACCAGCACCTACACCGTTACCGGCATGACCTGCGGGCACTGCGTGCAGGCGGTGACGGGCGAACTGTCCGCCCTGCCGGGCGTCGGTGACGTGCAGGTCGATCTCGCCTCCGGCGCGGTCACCGTGACCAGCGAGGCCCCGCTCACCGACGACGCCGTGCGCGCCGCGGTCGACGAGGCCGGCTACGAGCTCGCGAATGCCTGACGCCCCACCCCGCATGGTCGACGAGCCGCCCGTCGAGGTGGCCGAGACGCCGGTGGGGGACAAGGCCGGGTTCCGGCTGGCCGCCTTCGGCGCGGTGCTGATCGTTGTGCTGTTCGCCGGGTACGGGCTGGGGCGGCTCAACAACTCGACGACCTCGGCCTCGGCCCCGCCCACGGCCGGGGCGCAGACCGGCGGGGCAATGCCGGGCATGGCCATGCCGAGCGCCACCGTGGACGAGAACCAGCCGCACGCGCACAACGCCGACGGCGCCTCTGTGCAGGCGGGCGCGGCCATGCCCATGGGGTCGAGCGTGGGCGGGCTGTCGCTCAGCTCGGGCGGGCTCACCCTGGTGCCCGCGACGACGAGTTTCCCGGCCGGCCGGGCCCAGCGCCTCAGCTTCCGGATCGCCGGGGCCGGCGGAGCGCCCGTCACCACGTACGCGGTCGTACATGACAAGCCTCTGCACCTGATCGTCGTGCGGCGCGATCTGACCGGGTTCCAGCACCTGCACCCCACCATGGCGGCCGACGGCACCTGGGGGATCGACCTCACGCTGGCCCAGCCGGGCATCTACCGCATGATCGCCGACTTCACCGCGATCGTCGGCGGGCAACAGCTCGCGACCACGCTGGGCAGCGACCTCACCGTGCCTGGGGACTACGCGCCGCAGGCCCTGCCCGCTCCCGTGAACACCGACAAGCCAGACGGCTTCACGGTCTCGTACGAGGGAACACCCGACACCAAGGCGACGCAGCCACTCCTCATGACGGTGACCGGGGCCGACGGCAAGACGGCCCGGCTCGACCCCTACCTCGGCGCTTTCGGACACCTGGTGGTCATGCGAGAGGGCGACCTCGCCTACGTGCACGTTCACCCCGAGGCCACGCTGGTCGACGGCAAGGTGAAGTTCTGGCTGACCGCCCCGAGCAGCGGCCGCTACCGGATGTTCTTCGACTACCAGGTGGACGGCCAGGTGCACACCGCGGAATGGACCCTCGAAATCGACTAGGGCAGCATCTTTTCGAGGGCCGGGGTCACGCCCCACTCGGTGGTCAGGGCCTCGTATTCGGCCCGCTGGGCCTCGGTCGGCGGGGTCGAGGTGCGGCGGGCCCGCAGCAGCAGGTTGCGCGGCGTGTGGGCCGAGTCGATGAACTCGACGACCTCGACCTTGTAGCCGTTCAGGCGCAGCAGCGCGGCCCGCAACGAGTCGGTCAGCACGTCGGCGAACCGCTCCCGCATGATCGCGTGGCGGGTCAGCTCGCCGAACGGGGCCGGCGCGGGACGGCCCTTGAGCTGGGCCGCGATGTCGTGGTGACAGCACGGGGCGGCCAGCGTCCACTGCGCGTTCCACTCCACGGCCCGGGCCAGCGCCTGATCGGTGGCGGTGTCGCAGGCGTGCAGCGCGAGCACCAGATCGGGCTCGAACGGCAGGCTCACCTCTTCGATCGTGCCGGCCACGAAGGTCACGTCGTCGGCGCAGCCGAGCGAGGCGGCCACGGCGGTGTTGCGTACGCGCTGGTCCTCGCGCACATCGACCCCCACCACCTGGACCGGCACGCCGCGCCCGGCCAGGTAGCGATAGGCCGCGAACGTCAGATACGCGTTGCCGCAGCCCAGGTCGACCACCCGCAGCGGGGACGGCAGCGTCTCGGGCAGCGTGGCCTCCAGGGCGCGCAGGAAGGCGTCGATCTGCCGCCGCTTGGCCGCGTTGCCGCCGATCACCTGGAACAGCGGGTCGCCCGGGTCGAGCAGCCACTGCTTCTGCCGGTCGTGGCCCTCGGGCGCCGCGACCGCCCCCGACGCCGCGGCCCGGTGGACCTGAGCGTCACCCTTCTTGGTCACCCGCAGTTGCAGCGTGACCGAGGCCGTCTCGACGTGCCAGTTGCCGAACGGCTCGGCCAGCAGCTCGTCGATCGCGGCGCCCGCCTCGGCGCCCGGTTCGACGTTGCGAGTGAACGGCCGCGAGCCGTCGTCCGTCACGATCTGCAGTCGCGGACCACCCTTGAGTGTTACCGGCCGGATCTCGGCCCGGGTCACCGAAGGAGTGAATCCGCGGCGGCGGCCGGCCGCGACGGCACGGGTCAATCCGGGCGCGAGCAGCAGATCCCGGACTTCGGCGAGGGCATCGGCGAGCTGTTGTGGCATCCCTCCATTCTGCCGCGCGTCTTTCGGAAACCAGCGCGGCGTAAGATCCCGCCGCACACGCGCCGTGAGGTGCCGTGGGGGCCGAGTTGATCTATGGATAGGCTGATGAGCCGGGATGTGAGGTGCCTTGCCGATGTCGCTGATGGCCGATCCGCCGGGGACCGACCGGCTCTCCGTTCGTGTGCGCCGCAACACAGTCGGGTCGCATGACGCGGCCCAGCGCAGCGGCTTCCTCGACGCCTTGGCGGCCGGCCAGTTGCCCTGGGAGGCCTACGCCGACCTGACCGCGCAGCACTGGTTCATCTACGAGGCGCTCGAGTCGGCCGCCACCACGATGGCCGACGACCCCGTGGTCGGCACGTTCCTCTTCCCCGAGCTGCGCCGGCTCCCGTCCCTCGAGTCCGACCTGCAGTTCCTGTACGGGCCACGCTGGGCCGATCACCTGTTCGCGCTGCCCGCCACCACGACGTACTGCACCCGCCTGCGCGACGTCGCCCACCGCGCGGCCACCGGTTTCGTCGCCCACCAGTACACGCGCTACATCGGCGACCTCTCCGGCGGGCAGTATCTGGGCCCCGCGATCGCCCAGTCCTACGGCCTGCCCGCCACCGACGGTCACCGCTTCTTCGTCTTCAACGGCGTCGACCCGATGGCGTTCAAGAACCACTACCGCGTCCTGCTCGACTCGGTGCCCTGGTCCTTGGCCGAGCAGGACGAGTTCATCACCGAGGTCACCGAGGCCTACCGGCTGAACATCGGCGTCCTGAACGAACTGCAGAGCCGCTGGGCCTAGAAAGGGCTGACGTGACGGATCCGTTCCCGCCCGAGGTGGTCGCCCAGATCGCCCGGCACATGAACGACGACCACGCCGACGACAACGTGCTGATCGTGCGCGCGCTCGGCGGCGTGCCGTCGGCGACCGCGGCCCGCATGTCCGGTCTGGACGCCGACGCGATGGAGTTCCAGGCGGTGGTCGACGGCATCGAGGTGCCGGTGCGTGTCCCGTTCGCCGAGCGCCTCACCGAACGCCGTCAGGTGCGGGCCGAGGCCGTCCGCATGTATCGCGAGGCCTGCTCCGCGCTGGGTCTCGAGCCCCGCCATTAGAAAAGCCCCCGGGTCCAGGTGACGGACCAAGGGGCTTTCCCAGTACGGATGTCAGGCGGTCGTGCCGACGCCGGCTTCAGAGCCGCCGGTCATCTCGGCCGGCACCGCCTCGGCGGCAGCGCTCTCAGAACCGGAGCCGGAACCGCGGTTTCCGCGGCCACCACGGCGGCGGCGACGGCGCGGCGCCCCGTCCTCATCGGTGTCGGCGTCTTTGGCGTCGGCCGTGGGCGCGGCCTCTTCGCTGCCGTCGGAGAACGTCGGCGTGGCCGCCCGGCGACGGGTCCGCGTGCGGGTCTTCGGCTGAGCGTCCGCGTCCGCGTCCGCCGTCGCCGGACCGTCGCCGACGGCGGCATCGGCGCCCTCGCCGATGGTGGTCTCGGCACCCGCCGCGGCGTCCTCGCTGACCCGGCGCCGGCGACGCTGCCGCTTGGGCCGCTCGCCGCCTTCCGGCTCGTCGGACGAGCTGGACGGCGCCGGGGACGAACCCGAGCCCGAGCCGCCGCGGCTGCGACCGCCGCGGCCCCGCGGGCCGGTCTCGCGACGGCCCCGACGACCGCCGCCCAGGTCTTCCTCGACCTCGGCCGACAGGCCGGCCCGGCTGCGGTCGGCGGTGGGCAGCGTGCCCGACACGTCGGTGGGGATGTCCAGGTCGCTGTAGAGCGCCGGGCTCGTGTGGTACGTCTCGGGCGGCTGCGGCATGCTCAGGCCCATCGACTTGTCGATGAGGACCCAGCGCGGCATGTCTTCCCAGTCGACGAAGGTCACCGCGACGCCGGTCGCGCCGGCCCGGCCGGTGCGGCCGATGCGGTGCGTGTACGTCTCGGGGTCTTCCGGGCAGTCGTAGTTGATCACGTGGGTGACGCCGGACACGTCCAGGCCGCGGGCCGCGACGTCGGTGGCCACCAGCACATCGATCTTCCCGCTGCGGAACGCGCGCAGGGCCCGCTCACGAGCGCCCTGGTTGAGGTCGCCGTGCACCGCGGCCACCGCGAAACCGCGGAAGTCGAGGTCTTCGGCGAGCCGGTCGGCGGCCCGCTTGGTCCGGGTGAAGATCATCGTGAGGCCGCGACCGCGGGCCTGCAGGATGCGGGCCACCATCTCGACCTTGTTGAGCGGGTGGGTGCGATAGACGACCTGCTTGGTCAACGGCGACGGGCCACTGTCGGCGGTGTGGCCGGCGTGGATGGTCACCGGGTGGCGCAGGAAGCGGCGCGACAGGGCGACGATCGGGTCGGGCATGGTGGCCGAGAACAGCATGGTCTGCCGCTGCTCGGGGATCATGGCCAGGATCTTCTCGACGTCCTCGAGGAAGCCCAGGTCGAGCATCCGGTCGGCCTCGTCGAGCACCAGCGTCTTGATCGAGTCGAGCTTGAGCTGCTTCTGCTTGGCCAGGTCGAGCAGGCGGCCGGGCGTGCCGACCAGGATCTCGACGCCCTTCTTGAGCGCGTCGACCTGCGGCTCGTAGGCCACGCCGCCGTAGATGGGCAGGACGCGGACGCCGCGGGTGCTGCCGGCGGCGGCGAGGTCGCGGGCCACCTGCAGGCCCAGCTCGCGGGTGGGGACGACGATGAGCGCCTGGGGGCGGCCGTCGGCGCCCTCGGACACGGCGGTGACCCGCTCGAGCATCGGCAGGCCGAAGCCGAGGGTCTTGCCCGTGCCGGTGGGGGCCTGACCGATCAGGTCGGTGCCGCGCAGGGCGATCGGCAGGGCGTATTCCTGGATGGCGAAGGCGTGGGTGATCCCCGCCTTGGCCAGCGCTTCCACGGTCTCGGCGCGGACACCCAGCTCGGCGAACGTGGGGCTGTCGGGCCGGACCGGCGCGCGGTTGGTCACCGGTACCAGTGCGGGTTCGGAGATCTCGATGTTGTCGGTCATGAAGTTTTACGGGTGCCTCTCGTGGTGCGCCCGTCGGAAGCTGGGGCGCGGTCTGGATAGGGCGCGGGCCACACGCTCACTGGAGAAAAGCGGGCCGCACGCGCGGGTTGCCGCGGCGATCGGTAGAGATCGACGTCGACGGCAACGCCGCCAGTCTACCCGACTGGGCGATCGTGCACCTCAGAGCGGACTTTCGCGCCGAAAGCACGCTGAGGGCGCCCCCGTGCGGGGACGCCCTCAGCGAATATCGAGCTGACTCAGCGGGTGGTGAATCCGAACGGACGCGTGTTCGACTCGGCGATCTCCACATAAGCCACCTTGGCGATCGGGATGATCACCTTGCGGCCCTTCTCGTCTGTGAGCGACAGCACGCTGTCCTTGGCCATCGCCTCGGTCACGGCCTGCTCGACCTCCGCCGGGGTCTGAGCGCTCTCGAGCACCAGCTCACGCGGCGTGTGCTGCACGCCGATCTTGACCTCCACGGGGCCCTCCTTCTCGCGGTCTTACCGCGTGCAAGGCTATCCGATTTCGGCCGTCGTGCCGCCTGATGCGCCGCCCTGGAGGGGGAAGCTGGCGATTCCCCGCCAGATAAGCGCAGCTACGAGCGCTTCGGCTTCAGCTTTGGGCGTACGCCGTCCGTTCGCCAGCCAGAACTGGGCCGACTGTCCGGCCGCCCCGACCAGGCCCGCCGCGAGCAGCCGCGCGGACTCACCGGGCAGGTTGGTGTCCGAGATGATGGTGTCGGTCACGGCGGCGATGCAGCCCTGCTCGACCCGTTCGACCCGCTGGCGCACCTGCGGGTCGTTGCGCAGGTCGCTCTCGAAGACGAGCCGGAAGGCCTCGCTCTCGTGATCCATGAAGTCGAAGTACGCCCGCACGGCGCCCTTGACCCGCTCCTTGTTGTCGGCCGTGGCCAGCATGGCGTCGCGAACCTTGGCGATTATCGCGTCGCAGTGCGTGTCCAGCAGGGCCAGATAGAGCTCCAGCTTGCCCGGGAAGTGCTGGTAGAGCACGGGCTTGGAGACGCCGGCCCGCTCGGCGATGTCGTCCATCGCGGCGGCGTGGTAGCCATGCGCGACGAAGATCTGCTGAGCCGCCGCGAGCAGCTGCTTACGGCGCGCGGAGCGAGGCAGACGGGTGGGACGGGCCGTCTGAGCTCCGCCGGACGCAGCGGTCATGTCTCTCGAACCTCCAGGGGGTCGGACCCCATTCGCCGGCGCGTATTGCCCGGATCGGCGCGTGATGCTGTCGATGGGCAATTGTCGCGCCGCTGCAACTTATCGCCACTGCAAGCACACGGTAGCCTCAGCGGGGGCGAGCGAGGAGCACGCGGTGGATGAATCAGGGCATTCCGGGGACGCCGGGGCCGCGGACAGCGGCAACGGTGCCGATTCGCGCGAGCGCGCTCGGGTGAACGGCTGGGCGACGTCGGACAGTCCTTGGTCCTTCACGGGCTCCACGGTCGACACCGAGGCCGAGGTGCCGGCCTGGCGCCGCCCGGGGGCCGAGACGCGCTCGTTCCCGCGTAATCCGGCATTTCCCTCGTCGGCCGTCCCGGTGTCCGCGCTGCCCTCGTCGAGCATTCCGGCGCCTGCCCCGGCTCCGGCCCCGCCCGGCTTCGTCGACGCCCAGCAAAGCGGCGAAATTCCCCCGTCCGTGGATCCCGGAACGGGTGGTTCCCGCTGGGACAGGTCCCGTTTCTCCGAGCTGCTGAGCCCGGCCACGCCGCCCGCCGAGCCGCCCCGCCCGGCCGCGCCCCCGGCCCTGCGCCCGGTCGACGCCGCCACCAGCCCCGCCGCCACCAGCCCCGCCGCGCCCAGCGCACCGCCCCAGCCGCCGGCCGCCCTCCGCGAGCCCGGCTTGGGCGCGGGCAATCGTCTTGAGCCCGGCCTCGGCACCGGCGACCGACGCGAGCCCGGTCTCGGCACGGGTGACCGTCGCGATCTCGGCCTGGGCAGCGGCGATCGTCGCGAGCCCGGCCTCGGCACCGGCTCCCTCCGCGAGCCTGGTCCGGGCACCGGCGATCGTCGCGAGCCCGGTCTCGGCACCGGTGACCGCCGTGATCTCGGGCTAGGCGCCGGCTCCCTCCGCGAGCCTGGTCTGGGCACTGGTGACCGCCGTGAGCCTGGTCTGGGTTCCGGTGACCGCCGTGAGGCTGGTCTAGGCACTGGTGATCGTCGCGAGGCTGGTCTGGGTGCCGGTGACCGCCGCGAGCCCGGCCTCGGCAGCGGGACCATGACGCCCGGGCTCACCAGCGGGAACGTGCCGTCTGCGCGGCCCGCTCCGCTGCGCGCCTACGACGTGCCGACGCCCAGCAGCGCCCCGCCCTACCCGTACGAGGGCGACCTCGACGACGCGACCCCCGAGCCGGCGCCGCCGATCGTGCAGCAGCGTGCCGCCGTGCCGCTGGTGCGCCCGGCTGCTCCCGGCGGCCGCCGGGCCGACTGGGGCACGGCCGAGCACAAGACCACCGAGCCGCCCCGCCACGCGCTGAGCGGCGGCACCCCGGTGCAGGGCGTGCCGCGCGTCGCCTCCGACGAGCCCGGTCCGGCCCGGCCGGCGTACGACCCGTCGAGCTTTCCGCGCCGCCTGTCGTACGAGACACCGAAGCCCTATGACGCTCCCCGCCCGTACGAACCGAAGCCCTACGAGCCGCCCGCGCCCTACTCGGGTTTCGGCGAGACCACCGCGCGTCTCGAGTCCGCGGTCGAGCCGCGTGGCCTGCCCCAGCGGGTGCCCGCGCAGCCCGACCTGCCCCGCGGCGTCCCGGAGCCGCCGCTGGTCGAGGCCACTGCCGAGACTCCGGCCCTGGCCCGCATCGCCACCCATCTGCGCCGCGGCGACGTGCTGCCGGCCCAGGAAAGGCAGGAAGGTTTCGACGTGCAGGCGATCCTGGCCGCGGTGCGTGAGGTCGAGGGGGTGCGCGACGCGTCGCTGCGTCAGACCCCGACCGGCGCGCACAGCTTGCGGCTGGACCTCGCCGAGGGCGCCGACCCGGCCGAGGTGAGCCGACGGGTGGCCCGCCTGCTGCAAGATCGGATGGGCCTGGACGCGGCCATGCCCGGTGAGGTCCCGGCCCCGGCTCCGGCGGCCGCACCCGTCTCACCGTCGGCCCTGGTGCCCCGCAGCCGGCTCGCCGAGCCCGCTGCCGCCCCGGCTCCTCCGGTTTCGGCCCCGCCCGTACGTCCGCCGTCCCTGACGGACCGCCGCGCGGAAGAGGCCGCGGCGCGCGAGCAGGAAGCCCGCGAGGCTCGCGAGAAGGAGGCCCGCGAGCGGGCTGCCCGCGAGCTCGAGGCCAGGACGCGCGAGCGCGAGAAGCAGGATCGGGAGAAGCAGGAACGCGAGACCCGCGAACGCGAGGAGCAGGAGCGGGAGACCCGCGAACGTGAGACGCGGGAGGCTCGCGAGCGGGAAGCTCGCGAGCGCGAGGCCCGCGACCGCCACGCCGCTGCGGCCCGGCTCGTCCCCGAGGTCGACGAGTCGGCCGAGGTCGTCCCCACCGGCGAGTACGGACCACCGCGCCCGCTCTACCCCGGCGAACACCCGGGTCCCCGCATCGTCATCGAGAACGTGCACGTCAACACGTTCGGGTCGGACGCCACGGTGGAGGTCCGCCTCACCGTCGGCAACCGCACCGCGTCCGGTGTGGCCAGCGGTCCCGCCGTCGACGGCTATCTGCTGCGGCTGTGCGCGATGGCGACGGCCGGCGCGGTCGACGACCTGCTGGCCGAGTCGGACCACCCGGACGGCCCGGCCCGCTGTTTCGTCGAGCACGCGGCGGCCGTGCCGTTCGGCGCGACCCAGGTCGCCGTGGTCGTGCTGCTGCTCTCGTGCGGCGGCTGGGTCGAGCAGCTGGCCGGCTCGGCCGTGGTGAGCAGCGACGACCGGCATGCCATGGTCCGGGCGACGCTGGCCGCCGTGAACCGGCGGCTTGAGGCACTCTTGTCTCGATGAGAGGCGCCAACCTGGCCCCCGACAGCGCGCTGCTGCCGGAGGGCGAAGCTCCCGTACCCTGGCCTGCCCGCCGAGTCACCATCGGCGGGGCGATGCTGCACGTCCGCGACACCCCGGCCACCCGGCCCGACGCCGAACCGGCCGTCTACGTGCACGGGCTGGGCGGGTCGTCGCAGAACTTCACCGATCTGGCCGGTCTGCTGGCCGACCGGTTCGACGCGCAGGCGGTCGACCTGCCGGGCTTCGGCTACAGCGACCCGAGCCCGCGCTACTCGATCGCGTCGTTCGCGGGCAAGCTGATCAGCTACCTGGAGCATGACGGGCGGGGGCCGGTCCACCTGGTCGGCAACTCGCTGGGTGGCTCGATCGCGGTGCGTGTGGCGGGCCTGCGCCCCGACCTCGTACGGACGCTGACGCTTGTCTCACCGGCCATGCCGTTCCTCGACATCCGGCGTACGGCCCAAGCCCGTGCCCTGCCCTTGCTGGCCCTGCCGCGGGCCGACCGCCTGCTCGGGTGGGCCTTCTCGCGCCTCACCGCCGAAGAGATGGCCGAGCAGGTGCTCGAGGCCTGCTTCGGCGACACGCGCAAGGTCTCGCCGCAGCGCCGGGCCGAGGCGATGGAAGAGATCCGGCTGCGCTACACCGTCGAGCACTATCCCAAGGCCTATCTGGGCACCCTGCGCGGGCTGGTATCGAGCTTCCTGCGGGCCTATCTGCCGGGCGAGAACTCGCAGTGGCGGCTGGCGGCCCGGGTCGAGGCGCCGACGCTGGTGGTCGGCGGGCTCAACGACAAGCTGGTCGACCCCCGGGTGCCGCTGCAGGTCGCCCGGACCATCCCGGACTCCCGCCTGCTGATCCTGCCCGGCGTCGGCCACGTCGCCCAGATGGAGGTGCCGCGTGTGGTCGCGCGGGCCGTCGTGGGCATGCTGGACAGCGTCCGCTCCCCGGTCGGGGGATAGGCGCGCTCCGCTCCCCGGTCGGGGGATAGGCGCGCTCTGCTCCCCGGTCGGGGAAAGACACGCGCGACGCGGATCTCACAAGATCCATCAGGGCCGGACAGCGTTCAGCCCGGTGTGCGACGCTGGCGGGCGATGATCGACGAAGTCGTGGCCCCGCCCGCCTTGCGCCCCCCGCCTCGCCGGGACAGGTGGCGCAAGTGGTGGCTGGCCGCCTTCGCCCTGGTCATCATTGTCGGCGCCGGGTTCGCGGTGGGCCGGCGGGTCGAGCAGGGGGGCGGGCCGACCGCGGTGGCGGTCCGGTCGATCGCGCCCTCGCCGGTCGCGTCGCTTCCGCCGTCGCCCTCACTTTCGCCTTCGCCGACACCTTCGGCGTCTCCTTCGAAGAGCACGCCGCCGCTGCAGTTGCCAGGCGCCGTTCCCGTTCGAGGGTCGGGCCAGTTCGCGTACGCGGCGGGTCGTGGCCCGGTCATGGGCAGCAAGGGCCAGCTGCGGCGCTTCCGGGTGGCGGTCGAGAAGGGCAGCAACGAGGACGCCGCCGCGTTCGCCGGGCAGGTCGCGACCACCCTCGGCGATCCGCGCAGCTGGACCGGCGGCGGGCAGTTGCGCCTGCAGCGGGTGGGCGGCGCCGACCCGGCCGACTTCACGGTCTATCTCGCCACCCGGGACACGGCCGGGCGGATGTGCCTGGCCGGTGGGACCAACATCCGGGTCGGCGGACGCCCGTACACGTCGTGCCGGACGACCGGGAAGGCGATCATCAACCTCGACCGGTGGCGGCTCTCGGCTCCGCCGTACGTAAGCGCCAAGGTTCCCCTCTCGATCTATCGGCAATATGTGATCAACCACGAGGTCGGCCACGAGCTGGGTCATCACCACCAGGGGTGCCCGCGCGCCGGTGGGCCGGCCCCGGTGATGGTGCAGCAGACCCTCACGCTGCGGGGCTGTCACGCGTACGCGTGGCCTCGCCTGAAGGGGAAGGCGCTCACCGGTCCGTCGTTGTGAACGGCCTGGAAAATTCCCGTGTCCCGCATGTCGGGCCTATGGGTAACGTCATGGTCGATCACGGCCGTCGCGAGTGACAATGGTGACCGATCCTTACCGCCAACCCGGGGAGTTAACGTGGCACTGCCCCCGCTCGTCGAGCCGGCCGCAGAGCTGACCGTCGATGAGATCCGCCGTTATTCGCGGCACCTGATCATCCCGGATGTCGGGATGGACGGTCAGAAGCGGCTGAAGAACTCGAAGGTTCTGGTCGTCGGCGCGGGCGGCCTCGGTTCGCCGGCGCTGCTCTACCTCGCCGCCGCCGGCGTGGGCACGCTGGGCATCGTCGACTTCGACACGGTCGACGAGTCCAACCTGCAGCGCCAGATCATCCACGGCGTCTCCGACATCGACCGGCCCAAGGCCGAGTCCGCCGCCGCGAGCATCGCCGAGGTCAACCCGCTGGTGAACGTGGTCATCCACAACACCGCGCTCGACGTCGACAACGTCAAAGAGATCTTCAGTCAGTACGACCTGATCGTCGACGGCACCGACAACTTCGCGACGCGTTACATGGTCAACGACGCCGCCGTGCTGCTCGGCAAGCCGTACGTCTGGGGTTCGATCTACCGCTTCGACGGCCAGGCCTCGGTCTTCTGGGAAGAGCACGGTCCCTGCTACCGCTGCCTGTACCCCGAGCCCCCGCCGCCCGGCATGGTGCCGAGCTGCGCCGAGGGCGGCGTCCTGGGCGTGCTGTGCGCCTCGATCGGCTCGATCCAGGTCAACGAGGCGATCAAGCTGCTGACCGGCATCGGTGAGCCGCTGGTGGGCCGGCTGATGGTCTACGACGCCCTCGAGATGGAATACCGCAAGATCAAGGTGCGGAAGGACCCCAACTGCGCGCTCTGCGGCGACAACCCGACCGTCACCGACCTGCTCGAGGACTACGAGGACTTCTGCGGCGCGGTCTCGGCCGAGGCCGAAGAGGCGACGCTGAACGCCACCATCACGGCCCGCGAGCTCAAGGACTGGCAGGATTCGGGCAAAGACCTGTTCCTGGTCGATGTGCGCGAGCCGGCCGAGTGGGAGATCAACCGCATCCCCGGCGCGACGCTCATCCCCAAGGGCGAAATCCTTTCGGGTGAAGCGCTGTCCCGCTTCCCGCAAGACCGGCAGATCGTGCTGCACTGCAAGTCGGGCGTGCGCTCGGCCGAGGCGCTGGCGGCCCTCAAGGCGGCCGGCTTCAAGGATGCCGTGCATGTCCAGGGCGGCATCGTCTCGTGGGTCAACACGGTCGACCCGTCGCAGCCGTCGTACTGAGGTGTAATCGCCTGATCACGCTAGGGAATCGCGAGGGCGGTTTCCTAGCGTGACGGTGAGACGGCGCAGCGAAATACAGGTACGGGTTGTAGCGTCACGGGAGTGGTAGACATCGACGCTGCGATCGGTTACGTCGTCGCTCACGGCGACCCGGTCGAGCGCGCGCGTCTCTCTTACCTGCGCACCGGTCAGCGCCCCGATCCGCACGTGCTCGACCGCATCGTCGAGGGGCAGACCGAGGCCGGCGGCTGGCCCGCCTCGACCGACGGCGCGGTCAGTTCGATCGACGCCACCTGCTTCCGGCTCAACGAGCTCGACGACCTGGGCGGCCTGCACGGCGAGCCGGTCGACCGGGCGCTGAGCTGGCTGGCGACCGTCCAGCGGCCCGACGGCACCTGGCAAGAGGCCGAGGAACTGGCGGCCGAGGCGCCCGCGTGGGCCATGCCCGGCGATCCCGAGGCCACGCTTTACCTCACCACGATCGCCGGCTTCTGGATGACGCTCGCCGAGTACGAGGCACATCCCCACTTCGACGTCCCGGCCCGGCACGGCCGCACGCTCGGCGCCGCCGCCACCTGGGTGGCCAACCAGCTGCGGCCCGACGGCACCTGGCCGTCCTTCCTGGCGGCGGGCTGGCACGCGGCCGGCCTGCTCTACGGCCAGCAGTACTTCTACGAGTCGGCGCGGGTGCAGCTCGTGCTGGGCGACCGGCTGCCCGACATGGCGCCGGCCGACGTGGCCTCGATGGCGGCCGCCCTGCGCCGGGTCAACCTGGGCGACGACTGGCTGCTGCAGAGCGCCCGCAAGCGGCTCGGCGAGACCCAGCGCACCGACGGCGGCTGGGACAGCGCCGAGGGCCCGATCTTCGACGTCAACACCACCCTGACCGTGCTGCGCGCCTGCCGCTGACCATCACGCACGGTGAGCCGCGTCAACGGCTGCAACCTATTTGCACCCGAAACAGGCCGATCGGCTACCGTTCGGCTACACGGCCGACGTCACCGTATGTAACAAAGGCGGTAGAGGGCCGGGGCGCAGCTCCGGCACAGTATGTCCAGGCGAGGCGAGGATCCGCTGGGCGATGAAGGTTGGTCGCCACAGTCCGGCGGGGAGTCAGTGGCGAAACCGGCGCCCCCCTGTGTCCACTTCGTCAGGAGCGCCACCATGCGTAAGTCCGTCAAGCGTGCCGTCGTCATCGTCTCCGCCCTCGCCGTGACCGGCGTGGCCAGTGCCGCCTGGGCCTCGTGGCTCGCCAACGGCTCGGGCAACGCCTACGCCGAGGCCGGCACGGCCAAGGAGCTCGTGATCCACGAGGCCCAGACCACGGCCACGCTCTACCCGGGCGTCACCGGGGACTCCTCGATCAAGATCGAGAACCCCAACCCGTACCCGGTCCGCGTCGACACTCTGAAGTGGACCCCGTCGGACGGCGTCCAGGCCGCGCACGTGCAGCCCGGCTCGACCTGCAACAACACGGGTGTCTACTTCGGTGACTTCAGCGCCGGACCGGTCGGCACCAACGGCCTTCTCGGCGGCCTCGAGCTGGACCTGGGCGCCGGCGAGACCAAGACGTTCACGCTGCCGAAGTCGGTCCGCATGATCAACAACTCGGAGAACGGCTGCCAGGGCGCCGTCTTCAGCATCAAGGTCAAGGCGACCGGCGAGAGCAACGCCAGCTGATCTGAGATTCGCCCGGCCGGGCGCGGCAATGCCGTGCCCGGCCCCGCTTCTGCTTTCGCGATGCCCGCACCGATTCCGCGTTCGCCGTGCCGCCCTACTCCCGCGTTCGCCGTGCCGCCCCGCTCGCACGTTCACCGCGTCCGCCCCACTCCCGCGTTCGCCGTGCCCGGCCCGTCTTTCCCCGCTGAGGAATTGTCATGAGACTGCGAGGCTCCGCGTACGCCGTCACCACCGCCGGCCTGGTCGCGGCCACCCTGTTCGCGAGTCCCGCGGCTGCGTTCGCGGCCTGGGACGCGGATGCCGGCACAGCCATCGCCGGAGCTCGGGCCGGTGAACTGCCGGCCGTGGGCATGCCTTCGGTCACGGCGCACGGCTCGTCAGTGACCGTCGACTGGCCCGCGTTGAAGGCGGCGTCGGGCGTGGCCGTGCGCGGCTATCG
Organism: Paractinoplanes pyxinae; assembly: GCF_026626335.1. GTDB lineage: Bacteria > Actinomycetota > Actinomycetes > Mycobacteriales > Micromonosporaceae > Actinoplanes > Actinoplanes pyxinae. Next base: position 525,767 of record NZ_JAPNTZ010000002.1, read on the forward strand.
CCTGCTCCGCAGCAACGCCCTCACCGGGGAAACCGTCGCCGCCGAGCGGGGTTGTTCGGGCCTGCGCACCACGACCCGGTGCACCGAGGGCAGCGTTCCGCCCGGGCATTGGGCGTATGAGGTGACGGCGCTGGTCGGTGATTCCTGGCGTTCCGCCCCGGGCGTTGCCGCGCCCACGACGATCGCCCGGCCCGCCGTCGCGCCGCCGCCGGCCTCCCCGGCGCCGACCAAGCCGGCCCCCACTACACCGGCCCCTTCGACGTCGCCGACCCCGCCACCGGTCCCGTCCGCGCCGACCGAGCCAGCCACCCCGGTGCCGACCAAGCCGACCGAACCGGCCACCCCAGCTCCGTCCTACCCGGTTTCGAAGCCGTCGCCGTCCGGCCCGGCGCCGTCATCGGAGCCGGTCGGGCCGGCGCCCACCGCGAGCACGGCACCGTCCGCCGAGCTCACGGAGGCGCCGGCCCCCACCTCTTCGCCGTCGCCGGCCGCTTCCCCGTCTTCGGCAGCTTCCTCGTCTCCTGCCGCCTCCGAGGCTTCGGACGCGGCCTGAGGGCTCACCGTCGAATGTGGCCGTTGCCCGTCACGACGTACTTGGTCGAGGTCAGCTCGGGCAGGCCCATCGGCCCCCGGGCGTGCAGCTTCTGGGTGCTGATGCCGATCTCGGCCCCGAACCCGAACTCGCCGCCGTCGGTGAACCGGGTCGACGCATTGATCATCACCGCGGCCGCGTCGACCCGGGCCGTGAAGCGCCGCGTCGCCGTCACCGACTCGCTGACGATGGCCTCGGTGTGGCCGGTGCCGTAGCGGCGGATGTGGTCGACCGCGTCGTCCAGCGAGTCGACGACCGCCACCGCGAGGTCAGCCGACAGATACTCCTTGCCCCAGTCCTCGTCGGTGGCCGGCACGACCGCCGAGTCGTATGCCGCCACCTGCGGGTCGCCGTGCACGGTGATCCCGGCCTCGGCCAGCTCGGGCAGCACCAGCGGCAGGAACCGGTCGGCGATGGCCGCGTGCACCAGCAGCGATTCGGCAGTGTTGCAAGTGGACAGCCGCTGCGTCTTCGAGTTGACCGCGACGGCCAGCGCCTTCTCGAGGTCGGCGGCTTCGTCCACATAGACGTGACAGTTGCCGACGCCGGTCTCGATCACCGGCACGGTCGACTCCTCGACCACGGTCTTGATCAGTGAGGCCCCGCCCCGCGGGATCAGCACGTCGACCAGCCCGCGGGCCCGCATGAGCTCCTTGACCGAGTCGCGGCTCGTGGCGTCCAGCAGCTGGATGGTGTCGGCCGGCAGCCCGCTGTCGGCCACCGCCTTGCGCAGCACCGAGACGATCGCCGCGTTCGAGCTCAGCGCCGAGCCCGAGCCGCGCAGCAGCACCGCGTTGCCCGACTTCAGGCAGATGCCGGCGGCGTCGGCGGTCACGTTGGGCCGGCCCTCGTAGATGATGCCGACCACGCCGAACGGCACCCGCACCTGACGCAGCTCGAGCCCGTTGGCCAGCGTCGAGCCGCGCACCACGTCGCCCACCGGGTCGGGCAGCGCGGCCAGTTCCCGCAGTCCCTCGGCCATCGCCTCGACCCGGGCCGGGGTGAGCGTGAGCCGGTCGATCATCGCCTCGGACAGGCCGCCCGTGCGGCCGTTGGTCACGTCGACCTCGTTGGCGGCGACGATGTCGGCCGAGCGCTCGACCAGGCGGTCGGCCATCAGCAGCAGGGCGCGGTCTTTCTCGGCCCGGGTGGTGGCGGCGAGGTCGATGGCGGCCACGCGTGCGTCGGCGGCCTGCTGCAGGACGGTCGTCATGGCGTACCCCTAATTGGGTTTGATTTAAAGGAGGACGAGGTCGTCGCGGTGAACGACCTCACGTTCATATCCCGGGCCGAGTTCGGCGGCCAAGTCGGGGGTGGAGCGGCCGAGCAGCGCGGGCAGTTCCACCGCGTCGTAATTGACCAGGCCGCGCGCGACCGGCGCGCCCGACCCGGCATCGACCAGGTCGACAGCGTCACCGGCGGCGAACGAGCCGTCGACCGCGGTGATGCCCGCCGGCAGCAGCGACTTGCGACGCGCGACCACCGCGGTCACCGCGCCCGGGTCGAGGTGCAGCCGGCCCCGCGGCGCCGTGGCGTGCGCGAGCCAGAAGAGCCGGGCCGTCGGGCGGTGCTCGGCCGCGCGGAAAAACGTGCCGACCTCGTCGCCGGCCAGCGCCGGACCGGCCAGGGGAGCGGCGGTGAGCACGACCGGAATGCCGAAACCGGTCGCTATGCGGGCCGCCTCGACCTTGGTCACCATGCCGCCCGTGCCGACCTTGGACTTGCTCGGCGTGGCGATGTTGATGCCCTCGAGGTCCTCGTCGCTTTCCACGTACGCGATGCGGCGCGACGACGGATCGGCCGGGCTGCCGGTGTAGAGGGCGTCGACGTCGGACAGCAGCACGAGCAGGTCGGCCTGCACCAGGGCGGCGACCAGGGCGGCGAGGCGGTCGTTGTCGCCGAAGCGGATCTCTTCGGTGGCGACCGTGTCGTTCTCGTTCACGATCGGCAGCGCGCCCAGATCGAGCAGTTTGCGCAGCGTGCGGTAGGCGTTGCGGTAGTGCGTGCGGCGGGTCACGTCGTCGACGGTGAGCAGGACCTGGCCCACCGTCAGGCCGTGCCGGGCCAGGCCGGCCGCGTAGCGCCCGATGAGCAGCCCCTGCCCGACCGAGGCGGCCGCCTGCTGAGTGGCCAGGTCGCGCGGCCGGCGCGGCAGGTTCAGCGGGGCCAGGCCGGCGGCGATCGCGCCGCTGGACACCAGCACCACCTCACGCCCGCCCGAGGCGAGCCCGCCCAGCACGTCGACGAGATTGTCGACGCGTTGATCGTCGATTCCGCCGGAGGCCGTGGTCAGCGAGGACGAGCCCACCTTGACCACGATCCGGCGCGCACCGGTCACCAGTTCGCGCACCGGCCAATTGTGCTCGGCCGTCCCGGCGGACCCGGGCCGAGATCCCATATCGTGGCCCGGGTGACACCGCAGGAGTACGTCGAAGAGGTGCTTTCACTCGTTGAGCGGATCCCCGAAGGCAAAGTCATGTCGTACGGCGCGGTGGCCGACGCCCTGGCCGAGCGCTCGGGTCGCAACTCCTCCCGGCTGGTCGGCTCGATCATGGCCCGGCACGGCGGCGGGGTGCCCTGGCACCGGGTCGTGACCAGCGCCGGCCGCATGCCACCCGGGCACGAGCAGGAGGCGCGTCAGCGGCTACTGTCCGAGGGCGTTCCGCTGAAGGGGGAGCACGTGAACATGGCCCTCGCCTCGTGGCGGCCCGAATGAGGTCCGGTGAACCCAGCCGTACGGCGATGAGCGCGGCCCGTTATCGCGCGGCGCACCAAGTCGTCGAGAACGGCAAGATCTTCACCGACCCCTTGGCCGTACGCATCATCGGCCTGCCTGAGGAGCAGCTGCTCGCCGACGCGCCCCGGCGGGCGATGCGCGTGTTCATCGCGGCCCGCCACCGCTTCGCCGAGGACGCGCTGGCCGCGGCGGTGGCCCGGGGCGTCCGCCACCTAGTCGTACTGGGCGCGGGCCTGGACACCTTCGCCTACCGCAACCCGCATCCGGGCCTGCGGGTGACCGAGGTCGACCACCCGGACACGCAGGCCTGGAAGCGGGCGCGGCTCGAGGAATCGGGCATTCCGGCGCCTTCGTCGGTGACCTACCTGGGTGTCGACTTCGAGCGGGAGTCGCTGGCCGACCGCCTCGAGCTGGACGGTCCGGCCTTCTTCCTCTGGCTCGGCGTGGTGCCGTACCTGACGGCCGAGGGCTTCAGCGCGACGTTGCGGGTGGTCGCCTCCCGTCCCGGCAACGAGGTCGTCTTCGACTATGCGCAGTCGCCGGAACGGATGGCGGCGGCCCGGCGGGAAATGCTCGAGGCGCGGGCCGCGCGGGTGGCCAAGCTGGGCGAGCCCTGGCTGACCTATTTCGAGCCGTACGAGATCGCCGCCCAGCTGGCCGAGCTGGGGTTCACCGAGATCGAAGACCTGGGCCCGTCCCAGCTGGCGGCCACGTTCTTCGGCCGCACCGACGTTCCGCCGGACACGCCCGGCGGCCATGTTCTGCGGGCGGTCATCGCAGCCCGATGAGGTGGGCGGCGCCGCGCATCTGGAACTCGAAGAAGCCGCGCCGATCCTCGTCGACCGAGTTCTTGAGCTGGCCGAACAGCTCCGCGCTGACCGCGCCGCTCAGGTGGATGAAGGCCGACATGGCCGCGCCGACCAGCCGCGGCGGCGCGCCCGGGGTGAACCTCTCGCCGACGGCGGCCAGCTCCTCGGCGTACCGGCCGGTGATCGGTTCCCGATCTTCGATCTCGCCGTTCTGGTACGCGTCGCGGACCACGGCCGCGATCAGCAGAACCACTCGGGTGGCCGGCCCGATCGTGTCCTGCGGCGCCTCGTAGCCGGGCACCGGGCTGCCGTAGATCAACGCCCATTGGTGCGGGTCGGCCAAGGCCCAATCGCGTACGGCATGAGTCAGCGACAGGAAGCGGTCGAGCGCGCTGTCGCCGGTCGCGGCCCGCTCCGCCGTCTCGCCCACCGAGTTGTAGGCGTCGATGATCAGCGCGGTCAGCAGCTCGTCGCGGCTCGCGAAGTAGCGGTAGACGGCCGACGAGGCCATGCCCAGGTCTCGCGCGACCGCGCGCAGCGACAGGTTGGCCCCGTCGGTGGCGAGGTGGCGGCGGGCCACGGCCTTGATCTCTTCGGTCATCTCGGCCCGCACGCGGGCCCGCACTCCGGAAGCGCTCATGGAGACCAGTGTGCCACAACGAGAGCACTGCTCTTGCTTTTCGCTCGGCCGCGTGTAATCGTTGTTCTTGTTAGAGAGCACTGCTCGCAAAGGAGAACAGCAATGTCGAACCACGTTGTCGTCGGCTCCGGCCCGATCGGTTCCACGATCGCCCGCCTCCTCGCCGAGCGGGGCGAGCGGGTCCGCATGGTCACCCGCAGCGGTGGCGGCCCGGCGCACCCGCTGATCGAGCGGGTCGCGGCCGACGCCTCCGATGCCCGGCGCCTCACCGAGCTCAGCCAGGACGCCGCGACCATCTACAACTGCGCCAACCCGAAGTACACGGAGTGGGAAAAGCTCTGGTTCCCGATGAACAACGCCATGATCGCCGCGGCCAAGGCGGCCGGCGCGGTGTACGTCATCACCGGCAACCTCTATGTGTACGGGCCGCAGCCCGGCGGGCACATGGCCGAGAACACGCCCATGGCCGCCGTCGGCCGCAAGGGCAAGGTGCGCATCAAGATGTGGCAGGACGCGCTGGCCAGCGGGGTGCGCACGGTGGAGGTGCGAGGGTCGGATTACGTCGGCGCGGGCGCGGTGGGAGTCTTCTCGTCGGTGCTGCTGCCCGCGATCAACTCCGGCCGGGCCGCCTGGGCGCCCGGCGACCCGGATCTGCCGCACAGCTTCACCTATGTGGGCGACCAGGCCCGCACAATGGTCGCGCTGTCCCACGACGAGCGGGCCTGGGGCAAGGCCTGGCACACGCCGACCGCTCCCGCCATCACCATCCGTTCGCTGGCCGACCGCTACTGCGCGCTCACCGGCCAGCCGCCGGTGAAGATCCACAAACTGCCGCGCTTCGTGATGCACACGGCCGGCCTGGTCCACCCGATGTCGCGTGAGCTGGCCGAGATGGACTACCAGTTCTACGGCCCGTTCCACCTGGACAGTTCGCACACCGAGCAGACCTTCGGCCTGGCCCCCACCAACATCGAGGTCGGCATCCGCGAGACCGCCGAGGACGCCAAGGCCATCGCCAACCGCACCATGTGACATCCGGTCGTTCGCGCGAGGCACGCCACACGTGGCGCCGCCTCGCGCCGCGTTTTCCCGCGCCGCGTTTTCCCGCGCCGCGTTTTCCCGCGCCGCGTTTTCCCGCGCCGCGTTTTCCCGCGCCGGGCTTTCCCGCGCCGCACTCTTCCGCGCCGGGCTTTCCCGCGCCGCACTCTCCCGCGCCGCTTTTCCCGCGCCGCGCTTGTCGCCTCAGAGAAGCAGGCCGACGCCGTCGCGGCGGGGATCGCCCGCCGCGCCGGCCTGACCGACCGCTGTGACCCCGCCGAAGTAGTGATTGAGCCCCGGCCACTGGTTGATCTGCCACCCGGCCGCGGCCAGCGCGCCCAGCTCGTCCCGGGGGTAGCCGGGCTCGACGTGCACCGTGTCGCCCACGACATGGAAGCGGGGACGCCCGATCGCCTTGGTCATGTCGAGCCCGTCGGCCAGCACCCCGAGCAGCGTGTCGACCAGCGCGGTGCGGATCCGGCTGGCCCCGGCCGACCCGGCCGCCACCGCGAGCTCGCCCTCGGGCGAGATCACCACCAGCGGGCACATGTTCGACGACATCCGCCGACCGGGCACCATGTCGTCAGTGACCAGCTCACCCTCGCCCAGCATCGAGTTGAGGTTGATGCCGAGCCCGGGCAGCCAGACCCCCGAGCCCAGGCCGAGGGTCGTCGTGATCACACACGCATTCCCGTCCGAGTCGACAACCGAGACGTTAGTGGTGTCCCCGATCTTCTGCCGCCCCTGGTCGCGCAGGGCCTCGGCCACCCCGAGCACCCGGCCCGGCCGGGACAGGTCGCCCGGCAGCCCGGCGATCGTGTCCACCGTGCGGTTGAGGTCGTGCCGCGCCAGCACCCGGTGCCCGGCCAGCGTCGCGTGGTCGACCGGGGTCTCGAGCACCCGGTAGCCGGCCAGATCCTGCGGCCCGAGGCAACCCCCGGCGGTCCGGACCGCGTCGACCATGATCGTGGCCAGCTCACCGGTGTAGAAAACTTGCGGCCCAGCCTCGGCCAGCATGGTCAGCGCCCGATCGAGTCCATCGTGGAACAGCAGGTCGCCGCCCTGGAGCCGGCGCCCATTGGGCGTATAAACCGACGCGCCCTCGCCCCACGCCAGCGCCGGCGCGCACGAGTCGAGCGTCTGCGCGTGCGCGGCCGGCACCGCGACGCCCCCCGCCGCCAGTTCGATCGCCGGCCGCACGACCTCCGCCCACGGCAGCCGCCCCCAGCGCCGGTGCACCTCGCCGCAGCCGGCCGGCACCCCCGGCACCGCGACGCTGGCCCCGCCGATCGAATAGACCTGCGGCATGCCCCCGAAGAAGACGTCCACCGCCACCATCGGTCCTGCCTCGAGATCACCGTCGGTGCCCGGCACCGAGACGAAGAAGTCGAGACAGGTGGCCCGGCCGGTGCCCGCGTCGAAGTACGTCGCGAACCCGCCGCCACCCAGTCCGGTGTAGATCGTCTCGGCGGCACAGCAAGCCAGCACTGCCGCGACGGCCGCATCCGCCGCCGTGCCTCCGTCCCGCAGGACTCGCAGCCCCGCCTCGGCCGTGGCCGGGTGGCTGGCGGCGACCCCGGCCGCAACCTTTTTCATCTGGCGAAGCGTAGGCGTCAACCCAAGATCATGGTTACCATCCGCGTTCATGACGACCGCTGATCCCTCTCCCGGCGTACGGGCGGCGGCCGCCCTGCCACGTCGTGTTTTGGCGGGATATTCCCTGGGTTCGCTGGTCACGGGCGCCTTCGGCACCGTGCCGGGATTGCTCTTGCTGCCCTATCTGACCGATACGTTAGGTGTGGCGGCGGGCGTGGCGGGCCTGCTCGTGCTGCTACCGAAAGCCTGGGACGTGCTGGTCAACCCTGTCGCGGGCCGGATCTCGGACCGTCGCGGCGACCGGCGCCCCTTTCTGCTCGTCGCCGGTCTGCTGCTGGCCGTTCTCTTCGCCGCGATCTTCGCCGGGCCGGTGGGCAGCGGCGCCGGCGCGGGCGCCTATGTCGCCCTCGCCTTCCTGGCCGCCGCCACCGCGTACGCGTTCTTCCAGGTGCCCTACGTCGCGATGCCGGCCGAGCTGACCGACGGTTACGCGGAGCGCACGCGCCTGATGACCTGGCGGGTGGCCGTGCTGGCGCTGGCCATCCTCATCTCGGGCGCGCTCGCCCCGCTGGTCGTCGAGCAGACCGGCGGCGGCCTGGCCGGCCACCGCTGGTCCGGCGTCTTTGTCGGCGCGCTCATCGTGGTGGGCACGCTCGGCGTCTATTTCGGCACGCGCTCGGCCGACTCGCGCTCGGTCGAGGCGGTGGAGCCCGACCTGCGGACTCAGCTGCGGGTCGCGGTGGCCAACGGTCCTTTCCGGGCACTGCTGCTCCTCTGGATCATCCAGGCCGTCGGCATCGGCACGATGCTCGCCGGCGTCCAGTACTTCGCCGACCACGTCGTCGGACGTGAGTCGGGCGCCACCTTCCTCTTCGCCGCCTTCGTCGGGCCGGCCCTGCTGGTCATGCCACTGTGGAGCCGTGTCGGCCACCGCGTCGGCAAGCCCGGCTCGCTGGCCGCCGGTTCGCTGCTCTTCGCGGCCGGCGCCCTCGCTCTGCTGGCCGCACCGGCTCTGCCCCCGGTCGCCGTCTATCTGCTCGTGGCGGTGATCGGCGTCGGCTATGCCGGCCAGCAGGTCTTCGCGATGGCGATGCTGCCGGACTGCATCGCCTACGACACCGAGCGGACGGGCCGCCGCCAGGCCGGCGTCTTCACCGGTCTGTGGACGGCGGGGGAGACGCTCGGGCTGGCGCTCGGCCCCGGTCTTTACGCATTGGTCCTCCAGATCTTCGGGTACGTCTCGTCGTCGACCGGTGAGGCCGCCACCCAGGACGACACCGCGCGGCTCGGCGTGCTGCTCGGCTTCACCGTGCTGCCGGCCGTGCTGGTCGGCTCCGCGGTCGTCCTATTACGCGCCTATCGGGACGTCACCCGATAGCGCCATCGGTACTGCCCCGACCCAGTACCTTCGTCGGTCCCCGCCCCCGGCAAGGTCAGCTAGGTTTCTCGCATGTTCGAGGCGCTGCCCGCACAGGGCGTTCCGGGTGACCAGATCCTTGCCGAGCTGCGGGGGCTGCGGTCCGCCGATCTGCCCACGCACGGCGGCCGGCTGTTCGCCTACGTCTACGACCCCGCGCTCGACGGTCTCGACGAGCTGGCCCGGGCCGCCTACGCGATCTCCGCCCACGTCAACGGCCTCGACCCGACGGCGTTCCCCTCCCTCCTGGCGATGGAGAATGCTCTGGTCGGCGCCGCGGCCCGGCTGCTCGGCGGTGGCGAGGGTACGGTCGGCAGCGTCACCAGCGGCGGCACCGAATCGCTCATCCTCGCGGTGAAGGCCGCCCGCGACTCCCGGCCCGATCTGGCCGTCCCCCGCCTGGTGATCCCCTCGACTGCGCACGCCGCCTTCGCCAAAGCCGCGCACTATCTGCGCGTCGCCCTCGACGTGGTTCCGGTCGGCGCCGACCTGCGGGCCGACCCGGCTGCCATGGCCGCGGCCATCACCCCCGAGACCGTGCTGGTGGCCGCCTCCGCGCCCTCCTACGCCCACGGCGTGGTCGACCCGATTCCCGAGCTGGCGGCGCTCGCGGCCGAGCGGGGCGTCCGGTTCCACGTCGACGCCTGCTTCGGCGGCTGGGTCCTGCCCTACCTGCGCCGCCTCGGCGCCGACCTGCCGCCCTTCGATCTCTCCGTGCCCGGGGTAACCAGCATCTCGGTCGACCTGCACAAGTACGCGTACGCGCCGAAGGGTGTCTCGATCCTGCTGCACCGCGACGAGGCCCTGCGCCTGCCGCAATACTTCGCCTACGCCGGCTGGCCCGGCTACACCATGATCAACCCGGTCATCTCGTCCACCCGGTCCGGCGGCCCGATCGCCGCGGCCGCGGCCACGCTGCGCCACATCGGCGACGCGGGCTATCTCGAGCTCGCCGCCCGCACCCGCGAGGCCGTGTCCGTCCTGGCCGAGGCGGTGCGCGCCACCGAGGGCGTGCGGCTGTTCGCCCCGCCCGAGACCAGCGTCGTCTGCCTGGCCTCCGAGGGCGTCGACCTGTTCGTCCTGGCCGACGAGCTGGCCGCCCGCGGCTGGCACACCCAGCCCCAGATGGCGTTCGACCAGATGCCCGCCACCATCCACCTCACGGTCACCGCCTCGGTGGCCGCCACCGCCGCCGAGTTCGCGGCCGACCTGGCCGCCGCGGTGTCCGCGGCTCAGGCGTCGGGCCCGGCCGACATCCCGCCTCCGCTGCTCGAGGCGGCGGCCGCGCTCACTCCCGAGATGGTGACCCCCGAACTGATCGGCGGCCTCGCCGACGGCCTGGGCCTGGGCGCGGGCGACTTCACCCGCATGGCCGCGGTGAACTCGCTGCTCAACGTGGCTCCGCCCGCGCTGCGCGAGGCGCTGCTCACCGGCTTCCTGAGCCTGCTGCAGCGCCCCGCGCCGTTTACCGCTGTGCCAGCTGCGTCGGAACCGGTCACGCCCGCTGCGCCGACGCCGGGCGCCTCAGCTGCGCCCGCTGGGTCAGCGCCGGCCGCGCCCGCTGCGCCGGAGCCGGTCACGCCCGCTGCGCCGACGCCGGCCGCGTCGGCCGCGCCCGCGCCGGGCAGTCCCTTCTTCGGTCATCCGCTGCACCGGCCGCGATCCGCGGGCACGCCGGCGCCGGACGCGGAGTAGGTTGACGTCGTGGCCGGTCTGCCAGGAGTGCTCGGGGAACCCATCAAGTTCGTGCTGAACTGGGGTCGGCGCTACTCGCTCTGGGTGTTCAACTTCGGGCTGGCGTGCTGCGCTATCGAGTTCATCGCGTCCAGCATGAGCCGGCACGACTTCATGCGCATGGGGGTCATCCCGTTCGCGCACGGTCCGCGCCAGGCCGACCTCATGGTCGTCTCGGGCACGGTCACCGACAAGATGGCCCCGGCCATCAAGCGGCTATACGACCAGATGCCCGAGCCGAAATACGTCATCTCGTTCGGCTCCTGCGCGAACTGCGGCGGCCCCTACTGGGATTCGTACTCGGTGACCAAGGGCGTCGACCAGATCATCCCGGTCGACGTCTACGTGCCCGGCTGCCCGCCCCGGCCCGAGGCGTTGCTGCACGGCATCCTGCGCCTGCAAGAGAAGATCGCCGCCGAGCAGGCCGGCCCGGGCGGCGTCTCGCGGCCCGACCCGCTGGCCGCGGGCCGCGACGCGGCGGCACTCACCGCGCCCAGGGTGGCCCCGCCGGTGGCAAGTGGGGACTAGTGTCCGCACCATGAGCGATCAGTCGCGGGCCGACTTCATCATCGACGTTCTGAGCAGGGAATTCGGCGAACTGATCGCCGTCGATCCGGCCGCCTTCCGGCGCAAGTTCCGCAAGATGGCCGCGTCGCCGTTCGCGTTCTACCGCGGCAGCGCGTCTCTCTTCTACGCCGACCTCACCGACGCCTACGCCGACTCGAGCTTCCTCGACGATCGGACCAGCCGGGTGTGGATCCACGGCGACCTGCACGCCGAGAACTTCGGCACCTACATGAACTCGTCCGGGCAGCTCGTGTTCAACGTGAACGACTTCGACGAGGCGTACGTCGGGCCGTTCTCGTGGGACCTCAAGCGGTTCTCGGCCAGCCTGGCGCTGATCGGCTACCAGAAGGCCCTCTCCGACGACGACATCTCGACACTGGTCACCGAGTTCGCCCGGTCCTACCTGACCGAGCTGCGGGCCATCGCGCACGGCGGCGACGATGCGATCGGCTCGATCACCCTGGACAACGCGACCGGTGTGCTGCGCCGCGTGCTGCAGCAGGCGCGGCTCAACACCCGCATCGACCTGCTCAACTCGCAGACCACGATCGACGACTACGAGCGGCGCTTCGCGCTGGCCGACGGCGTCTTCGAGGTCGACGAGGCCACCGGCGCGGCGGTTCACGAGGCGTTCGGGCGCTACCTCGAGACGCTGCCCGCGGCCACCCGCCCCGGGGCGACCAACATCAAAGACATCAAGCTGCGCAAGGGTGTCGGCATCGGGTCGGCCGGCCTGCCGTCCTACAACCTGCTGCTCGAGGGGCACACCCAGGCGCTCGAGAACGACGTCATCATCTACATGAAGCAGGCCCAGGTGCCGGCCGTGGCCCGCTGGATCGACGACGACCGGGTGCGGTCCTACTTCCAGCATCAGGGCCACCGCACGGCCGAGTCGCAGCACGCGCTGCAGGCCCACGCCGACTCGTGGGTCGGCTACACCACTCTGGAGGGTGTCGGCCAGCTGGTCGCCGAGGTCTCGCCGTACGCCGCCGACCTGGACTGGTCGGACGTCAACGAGCCCGACGAGCTGCGCGGCGTCATCGCCGACCTGGGCCGGGCCGTGGCCCGCATGCACTCGGTGGCCGACGACGAATCCAGCCACGACCTGGTCGACTTCTCCACCGAGGAGTCCATCGTCGCCGAGGTCGACAAGGACGAGACGGGCTTCGTGCAGCACCTGGTCGAGTTCGCCCACCGCTACGGCGACCAGGCCCGCGAGGACCACCAGGACTTCGTCGACGTCTTCCGCAACGGCCGCCTGCCGGGACTGTGAACCGACCGCCTTTTGAAGCAGCGCGGCCCTCTCGGGCGGTGGGCCGGATCATAGGATGAGGCCATGACGCCTGAAGAGGTCGGCGAGCGCCTGGTGGCGCTGCTGACGGACGACTCCCCGGACGCGCCGCCGGGTGAGATCGTGGCCGGCCTCTCGGGCGGCGGCCCTGGGCACGAGCGGGCCGTGGTCGACGTCCCGGTCGCCCGATGGTGGGAAACCATCGGCACGGCAAAGCACAACGGGGCGCTCGGCTGCGACTACTTCGACTGGCTGTCGGCCGTCGACGAGCTCGACGAGGGTTTCCGGGTGGTGGCCCACATCTACTCCACCCGCCGCCGGCACGCGCTGCTGCTGCGCACGCTCGTTCCCCGCGACAACCCGGTGATCGAGTCGGTGGTCGAGCTGTTCCCCGGCGCCGCCTGGCACGAGCGTGAGACGTACGAGATGTTCGGCATCACCTTCGCCCGGCACCCCGACCTGCGGCCGCTGCTGCTGCCGCCCGGCTTCGAGGGCCATCCGCTGCGCAAAGAGTTCGTGCTGGCCTCCCGCGTGGCCAAGGCCTGGCCCGGCGCCAAAGAGCCCGGCGAGTCCGAGGCCGGCACGGCGAAGCGCGCGCCCATGCGCCCGCCCGGCGTCCCCGACCCGAACGAGTGGGGCCCCAAGGCCGGCCAGGCCCCGCCCGCCTCAGCCCGCCCGACCCGCGGCGGCGGCGCCGCACCCGACCGCCCGGCCCGCCGCACCGCAGCAGACCGCCCAGCGCGAGGCCCTGCAGCCGAACGCCCGGCCCGTGATGCTGCGACCGAACGCCCGGCCGGCGGCGCCGCGCTCAATCGCCCGGCCGATAGCGCTGCGACTGAGCGCCCGGCGCCTGACGCCGCGAGCGAGCCCCCGGCTGGCGGAGCCGCGCTTGATCGCCCGGCCGATGGTGCTGCGACCGAGCGCCCGGCGCGTGACGCTACGACCGAGCGCCCGGTCGGCGGCGCCGCGACTGATCGCCCGGCCGGCGGCCCTGCCGGTGACCCGGCTGCCGAAGAGGGCGGCGCCTGATGCCGATCTGGCTTGAGCTGATCGTGCGGGTGGTGGCCGTCGTGGTGGCCTTCCTCGTGCTGCCGCTTGTGGTGGGGCAGGCCGAGCACAAGGTGATGGCGCACATGCAGGGGCGGCTCGGCCCGATGTACGCCGGTGCGTTCCACGGCTGGGCCCAGCTCGTGGCGGACGGGGTCAAGTTCGTACAGAAGGAAGACGTTGCACCTGGTGAGGCGGACCGGCGGGTGTTCCGGCTGGCCCCGATCGTCGCCTTGTTTCCGTACTTGCTGGTTCTGCTGGCCATCCCGCTCGGGCCCAACGGCCTGGTCGCCCAGGCGCTCGACGTCGGGCTCTTCTTCGTGCTGGCCGTGCTCGGCGTCGGCGTGCTGGCCGTGCTCATGTCGGCCTGGGCCTCCGCCAACAAATACAGCCTGCTCGGCGGCCTGCGCGGGGCGGCTCAGCTGCTGGGGTACGAGCTTCCGCTGGTGCTCGCCGCGGCCAGTGTCGCCATGGCGGCGGGCACCCTGAGCCTGCCCGGCATCGTCGAGGCCTGGAACCCGTGGTGGCTGCTGTGGCAGGCCCCGGCCGCGCTCGTCTTCTTCATCGCCGGCCTGGCCGAGATCCGGCGCCCACCGTTCGACATGCCGATCGCCGACTCCGAGCTGGTCTTCGGCTACATGACCGAGTACACCGGCCTGCGGTTCGCGTTCTTCCTGCTCGCCGAGTACGTGGGCATCGTCGTCATCGCCGCCCTGACCACCGTCCTATTCCTGGGCGGCTGGCACGGCCCGTTCGCCGACCAGCTCGGCTGGCTGTGGACGCTGGTCAAGATTTTCGCGGTCTCGTTCGTCATCATCTGGTTCCGCGTGAGCTACCCCCGCCTGCGCGAAGACCAGCTGCAACGGCTCTGCTGGCTGGTGCTCGTCCCCGTGGCCCTGGGCCAGCTCGTACTGACCGCGGTCGTGAAAGTGATCATGTAAGCGGCGTCAGCTTCACCGTACCGGAAGGTCAGAAAGGCCAGCCGCGCCTGTGGATTCAGAGATTGCGAGGGCGAATGGACGGCAGCGAGATATCCACCGGCCATGGTTGATCGAGGCGGATGTGTTGGTCGCCGGTGAACGTGGCGATGGGGTGGTAGCCCGAGAAATCCGGCCGAAGGTCGAAGGCCGTCACGGAAATGTCCGGGCGCATGGTGATCAACCAGAAGTGAGGAATGCCGGCCTGGGCGTAGTAGGCCAACTTGATCACCGAATCGATGCGCTTGGTGCCGGGGGAGATCACTTCGGCCGCGAGAGCCACGTCGGTCGGGGCGAAAACCGACGGGCTCGCGCGGGCCGACGCGAAGGTCACCGCCATGAAGTCCGGGGTGACGCGGCGGCGAGGTCCCAGCTCCACCTCATTCGCTTGGGTGACGAACAGGTGGTCCGGGCAGGTCCGCATGAGTACGGCAGCGAGCAGCATTGTGAGGGTCTGATGGTCACTGGGGAGGGCGCGTCTCGTACGAAGGACGCCGTCGAAGATTTCGCGGCGGATGTTGTCCTCGGGAAAGTTGTCGAGGTCGTCGGCGGTCCAGTCGTTTCTGACAGCCCTCATCGCTCCTCCTCCCGGAAACCTACCGCAAGATCTGATGGGGGTGTGCTCGCATCAAATGGGGTGACGGGGCAGGATATGCGTTTGTGAGTGACGACGGGGACCGCGGCCTGCCCGGCAAGGGGCTTGTGCAAGGGCTCGCCGTCACGCTCAAGACGATGACCAAGCGGTCGACCACCCAGCAGTACCCGGATGTGGAGCCCGAGCTGCCCCCGCGCAGCCGTGGGGTCATCGCGCTCTCCGAGGAGAACTGCACCGTCTGCATGTTGTGCGCCCGGGAGTGCCCCGACTGGTGCATCTACATCGACTCGCACAAGGAAGAAGTCGTCGTTCCGGGTGCGGCCCGGGCTCGGCAGCGCAACGTGCTCGACCGGTTCGACATCGACTTCTCGCTCTGCATGTACTGCGGCATCTGCATCGAGGTCTGCCCGTTCGACGCGCTGCACTGGACGCCCGAGTTCGAGTACGCCGAGACCGACGTCCTCGACCTGCTGCACGACAAGAACCGCCTGGGGGAGTGGATGCGCACCGTGCCTCCGCCCCCGGCTCACGACGTGCTCGGCGAGCCCTCGAAGGAAGAGGCCACGGCCGCGCGCAAGGCCGCCGGTCCGGGTGCGGCCACTGCCGCCAAGACGGCCCGTCCCGCTGTGAAGCGACCGGAGACGGGCCGGTGACCGTAGCGGACGCGCTGATGCTGGCTCTCGGCGCGATCGCTGTCGGTTCCGGCGTGTACGTCGTCACCAGCGCACACCTGGTCCGGGCCGGCTTCTACCTGGTGGTCAGCCTGGGCGCGGTCGCCGGCCTGTACCTCGTGCTCGGTGCCGAACTGGTCGCGTGGGTGCAGATCTTGGTCTACGTCGGCGCGGTCGTCGTGCTGCTGCTGTTCGCCGTGATGCTGACCCGGGCTCCGATCGGGCCGTCCAAGGATCTCGACCGCCCCGTGGCCCCGGCCGCCCTGATCGGCGGCGGCGTCGGGCTGGGCCTGACTGTCCTGCTGGTCGACGCCTTCCGCTGGACCGAGTACGAGCTTCCCCCGCCCGGCACCGGTCGCCGCGTGGGCGAACAGATCTTCGGCGCCTGGGTGCTGCCGTTCGAAGTGCTTTCGATCCTGCTGCTGGCCGCCCTGGTCGGCGCGATCGTCCTCTCCCGCCCGGACATCGGCGCCCGCCCCGACCCCAGTGCCGCTGCTGTCCCCGACTTGCCCCCGCCCGGCCCGGTCGACGAGTCGGCCGAGGTGAAGGCCCGCCTGGAGCGCATCGCGGCCCGCCAGGCCGCCGCCCGGGAAAGGATGCGCGCCGCCGAGAGTCCCGACCCCGGCGAGGCGCCGCCGCTCGAGAAGACCCGCGAGGACGTCCTCAAGGAGCAGGCCCACGACGTCGTCTTCCGCGCCGGCGACGCCCGTCCCAAGCTCGGCGTACCGGAAATTGCGGAATTGTCCGAAGGCGGCAAGAGCGACCCGCGAGTCATCGAAGGCACAAGCCGCGAAAACCCGGAGCGAGCCCTGCCGCGAGGCGAAGACCGAGCCCTGCCGCGAGGCAACGACCGAGCGCTGCCGCGGGCCCCTGAGAAAGACGACGAGGAGACCTGATGCACGCGGTCATCCCGTATGTCGTCGCCGGCCTGCTCTTCGCGCTCGGCGTCTACGGCGTCCTGCGCCGCCGCAACGCCATCCTCGTCCTGATGGCCGTCGAGCTCATGCTCAACGCCGTCAACTTGATCCTGGTCGCCGCCGACGCCACCATCAAGTCCGCGCTCGACGGCGTCCAGCCCGAGGCCTGGGCCTATCCCGTCCCCGAGCCCCGGGCCGGCGCGATCTTCGCCCTGTTCGTCATCGTCCTGGCCGCCGCCGAGGTCGGCGTGGGCCTGGCGATCATCCTGCAGTACTACCGCCTGCGCCGCGCCGTCGTCCTGGATGAAATCGCCCTGCACGACCACGAGGACGACGACGAGATCGCCGACAACAAGAGCGCGCGGGTGACCGGGTGAACGCCGCCGTCCTGATCCCCGTCGTGCCCCTGCTCCTCGGGCTGGCCGGCCTGCTGCTGCCACCCGGCGACGACAACAAGAACAAGCCGGCCGCCACCCTCGGTATCGCCGGCGCCGCCATCTCACTCCTGGTGACGCTCGGCGTTCTACTCTTCGCGACCAAGCCGGTCGAGCTCTCCACACACTGGGTGAGCATCGGCGACATCGACCTCACGCTCGGCATCTCGGTCGGCCACGCCGCCCTGTACGTGGCCCTGGCCGTGGCCACGGTCGCCCTGTTCGTGCAGATCTACTCCGTGGCCTATCTGCACGACGACCCGCGCTATGCCCCGTACGCCGCTCAGATCAGCCTCTTCACCGGCGCCATGCTCCTCGTGGTGACCAGCGGCGACCTGATCGGCGTGGTCGTCGGCTGGGAGATCATGGGCGCCTGCTCGTACCTGCTGATCGGCCATGACCGCCGCTTGCCCGAGGCCCCGGCCGCCGCCGTGAAGGCTTTCCTGGTCACCCGCATCGGTGACGTCGGCTTCCTGCTCGGCGTGGCCTTCCTGATCGTCGACGCCGGCAGCAGCCGCCTGGCCGACGTGCTGGCCGAGCCGCCGCACACCGCCGCCCTGCTGCTGATCCTGGCCGGGGTGGCCGGCAAGAGCGCCCAGTTCCCCCTGCACACCTGGCTGCCCGACGCGATGGCCGGCCCCACCCCGATCTCGGCCCTGATCCACGCGGCCACCATGGTCGCGGCCGGCGTCTACGTCGTCTTCCGGCTCTACCCCCTGTTCGAGCAGTCCCCGGCCGCCCTGGCCGTCCTGGGGGTCATGGCCGCGATCACGATCCTGCTCGGCGCGTTCAGCGCGATGGCCCAGGACGACATGAAGCGTGTTCTCGCCTGGTCGACGGTGAGCCAGATCGGCTACATGACCGGCGCGCTGGCCGTCGGCTCACCCGCCGCCGCCCTGTTCCACCTGCTCACTCACGCCGCGTTCAAGGCCCTGCTCTTCCTCGCGGCCGGTGCGGTCATCCACGCGGTCGGCACCAACTACCTCTCCCGCATGGGCGGCCTCCGCGAGCACATGCCGGTCACCTTCTGGTCGTTCGTGGCCGGCCTGGGCGCGCTGGCCGGCGTCCCGCCGCTGGCCGGCTTCTGGTCCAAGGAAAACGTCCTGACCGCGGCCGCGCATGCCACCGAGGGCGGCGAGACGGCGCCGGTCTGGGTCGGCTGGCTGGTCTGGATCGCCGCGCTGTTCGCGGTCGCCATCACCGCCTGGTACGCGACCCGCCTGCTGCTCTGGGGCTTCTTCGGCATCTCGCGCGCGCACGGTCCCGACGGCCCGGACTGGGAGGTCGGCTTCGACGACGCCCGCTACACGCAGCCGGCCGCGCCACACGATCCTCCGGGTCTGATGCGCTGGCCGATCCTGCTGCTGGCGATCCCGGCCGTGCTGCTGGGCCTGGCCGCGTACGCCCCTGGTTTCCGCACCGCCCTCGAGCTGGACGAACCGCACCTGAGCGTGGCCATCGTCCTGCCGTTGATCCTGCTCGCCGCCGGTGCGACCGCCGCGTGGTGGCTGTGGCGGGCCGTCCCCGGCGTCGATCCCGCGATGGCCCTGGGCCGCGCGCGTCCCCTGCTCGCCGCCGGTTTCCGCCTCGACGACATTCAAGACCGTTTCCTCGTACGACCGGTGAAAGCACTAGCCAGAGCGGTCCTCACACTCGACACCAAAGTCGTCGACGCCACAGTCGAGGGCACCGGCACCACCACCTCCCGCGTGGGCGCCGCGCTCGCCTACGCCCATCGCCTCCCGCTGCCCGCGGCCGCCGGCGCCGTGCTGGCCGGCGCCCTGCTGCTCGGGGCCGTAGCCGTCCTGTTCGGAGCCGCCGCATGACCGTGGCCCTGCTCGCCGTCCTGCTGATCCCCGCCGTGGGCGCGGGCGTGCTCGCCCTCTTCCCGGCCCGGCTCGACCGCACGGCCCGCCTCGTCGGCACGATCTTCGCCGCGGTCACCCTGATCCCGATCGCGGTGCTGCCCTTCGGCCGTGACGACGGCTGGTCGGTCCTGTCGGCCCACCCCCTCGCCGTACTGCCGTGGGTGGATCTTGACGTTGCCTGGGTTCCCGCGCTGCACCTGAACTTTCACCTCGGCGTGGATGGCGTCTCGTACCCGCTCGTCGTGCTCACCGGCCTGCTCACGGTGCTCTGTTGCGCGTACACGATGTGGCGTGTCCCTACCGGCGGCTCCGGTCGCACGCTGGTCGCCCTGCTGCTGGTACTCGAGGTCGGCATCCTGGGCACCTTCCTGGCCCTCGACCTGATCCTGTTCTTCCTGTTCTTCGAGGTCGTTCTGCTGCCCATGTACGCGGTGATCGCGGGCTGGGGCGGCGAGGACAAGCGGCGCGCGGCCCGCAAGTTCGTGCTCTACACGCTGTTCGGCTCGGTGTTGCTGCTGCTCGGCGTCATCACGGTCACCGCCGCGGCCGGCACCGGCGACCTCGTACAGCTCACCGGCAGCACCGAACTCTCGCGAGGAACCCAGTACGCCGCGTTCGCCCTGTTCGCGATCGCCTTCGCCGTCAAGGCCCCACTCTGGCCGCTGCACACCTGGCTGCCCGACGCGCACACCCAGGCCCCGACCGTCGGCTCGGTGATCCTGGCCGGCGTGCTGCTCAAGATGGGCACGTACGGCCTGATCCGGATCGGTGTCGGCGTCACCCCGCTGGGCGCGGAGTGGGCGGCCCCGCTGCTCGGCATCCTGGCCGCGGCCGCGATCCTGGCCGGCGCGCTTATCTGCCTGCGCCAGACCGAGCTCAAGCGCCTGATCGCCTACTCGAGCGTCGGCCACATGGGCTTCGTGCTGCTCGGCATCGCCACGCTGAGCGCGACCGGCCTGCAGGCGGCGCTGCTCGGCAACGTCGCCCACGGGCTGATCACCGGTCTGCTGTTCTTCCTGGCCGGCACCATCAAAGACCGGGCCCACACCGGCGAGCTGGCCGAGCTGGGCGGCCTGCGGGAGACCGCTCCGCGGCTGGCCGGCCTGCTCGGCTTCGCCGCGATCGCGTCGCTGGGCCTGCCCGGGCTGGCTGGCTTCTGGGGTGAAGCGTTCGCCGTGGTCGCGGCCGTGCAGCGCGGCGGCGGTCTGTGGCTGACGCTGGCCGTGCTGGCCGCCATCGGCGGCGCCCTGACCGCGGCGTACTTCCTGCGTCTGCTCCGCAAGGTCACGCACGGTCCGGCGGTCGCGGTGGCCGAGCCGTACGCCATCACCCGCACCGAATGGCTGGCCTGGTCGCCGCTCGTGCTCCTCACGCTGGCCGTGGGGGTCGCGCCCTCCCTGGTTCTGGCCGCGACCAGCTTCCCCGTACGAGCCCTGACGGAGGCACTCCGATGAGGGCTCAGGCCGTCGACCACCTTTCCCTTCTGCCGCTCTACGCCGCGGCCGGCGCCGCCGTCCTCGTCCTGCTGGCCGACCTGCTGATCGCCCGCCGCACCGCGACCATCGCCACGCTGGCCGCCGGCGGCCTAGCCACCGTGGTCTGCGCGATCGTCACCGGCGACCGGGCCGGCACGTTCTGCGACCCGAACGGCAGCGCCTGCTCCTGGGTGCCGACCCCGCTGGCCGCCACCGCTGCGGTCGTCTTCGCGCTGCTCACGGTGGGTGTTTTGGCGCTTTCGACGCCGTCGCTGCGCCTCGGCACGGCGCCCGTGGGGGAGTTCTGCTTCCTGCTGGCCGCCTCGATGACCGGCGGCGTCGTGGTCGCGTACGCCGGAGATCTGATCACCCTGATCGTCGGGCTGGAGACGCTCACCCTGCCGCTCTACCTGCTGGTGGGTCTGCGCCGCTTCGCCCCGGGCGAGCGGGTCAGCACGTCGGGCGCGTCCGCCTCGGTGACGTTTTTCCTGATCAGCGTCATCTCGACGGCCATCGCCCTGCTCGGCGCGGCCCTGAACTACGCGGCCACCGGCGCCCTGCACTTCGACCGCCTCATCGAGGGCACCGGCCTGACCGCTCCGGTGGCCACGGCCGGGGTGGCCCTGATGGTGATCGGCCTGGCCTTCAAGGTCGCCGCCGTCCCGCTGCACGCCTGGGCCCCACCCACTTACGAGGGTTCCCCGCTGCCGGTGGCGGCCTACCTGTCCACGGCCTCCAAGCTGGGCGGCGTGCTGGCCCTGGCCGCGATCGTGACCCGGCTCGAGGCGGCGACCCTGACCGCCTTCCTGGCCCTGCTCACCATGACCGTGGGCAACCTGGTGGCCCTGCGCCAGACCCGCATGGTCCGCCTGCTGGCCTGGTCGTCGATCGCCCAGGCGGGCTACATCCTGGCCCCGCTGGCCCTGGGCGCCGACGGCCTGGAGGCAGCCGCGGCGTACACGGTCTTCTTCGTGGTCCTGGAGTTCATCGCGTTCGGCGTGGTCGTCGCGCTGCGCCCGCCCGGCGCGAACGGCGGTGACATCGCGTCCTACCGAGGCGCCGCCCGGCGCTCACCGTGGCTGGGCGCCGCCCTCGTGCTCTCGCTGGCCGGTCTGGCCGGCCTGCCACCGGGCCTGGCCGGCCTGTTCGCCAAGGTCACGATCGTCGACGCGCTGATCGAGGGCGACCAGACCTGGCTGGCCGTGGTCGTGGCGGTCAACGCCGTGATCGCGCTGGCTTATTACGTACGCGTGGCAGCGCTGCTCTACGCCGGCCCGCCCCGGATCGGCATCGCGGTGGCCGACCCGAACCTGCTGGAATCGGCCCTGAACCCACGCCGGCCGGTGACCCGGGCGGTAGCGGCGGCCCTGATCACCGCGACCGCCGCCGCCGTCGTCCTGGGCTTCGCCCCACAGATCCTGTTCGACGCCCTGTCATAGGGGCGCTACAGGAAGTTGTAGCCGATGAAGTAGTCGCTGTCGGCGTCCACCGTCATCTTGACCAGCACCGGCTGCCCTTCGGCGCCGTCCGAGGTGGCCGCCTGACCGCGACACGAGAGCACCAGCGTGCTCCGGTCGCCCCGCGGAATCGTGAACGTCTCCCGCTTGTCCTTGACGATCCGGAGGGACCGGATCTTGATGACCTTGATGTTGTAGTTGGACTCCCGCGAGATCCGTACGGCTTCCTCGGCCAGCAGCTTGCAGTCGGTGCCCACGGGCAGGCTCGCCCGCTGCTCCTCGGCCGCCTTGTCCTTCGCCCGCTTCTCAGCCGCCTTCTTCTCGGCTGCAGCCTTCTTCTGCGCCGCCTTCTTGTCAGCGGCCGCCTTCGCCGCGGCGGCCTTCTCGGCGGCCGCCTTCTTCACCGCCGCGTCCTTGTCCGCGGCGGCCTTCTTGGCCGCCGTCTTGTCGGCCGCGGCCTTGTCAGCTGCCGCCTTCTGCGCAGCGGCGGCCGCCTCGGCCGCCTGCTGCTCGGCCGGCTGCTCGTTGACGATCGGCTCCGCCGAGACCGCGGCCGGCGACTCTGGGCTCTCGGAAGCCCCCGCCGAAGCCACCGCGCCGACCATGCACAGCAGCATCGTCACGCCCAGCGCGCCGCCACCGACGCCCGTCAGGACCTTGTGCCGCATGAACCAGTTGCGCTTCGGCTCGTCGGCCCACAACTGCTGCTCGCTGGCCTCGGGCCCCCACGCCTGGCCGGCCGGCGGCAGCGCCCCGCTCGACCGGTGCTCCGACGTCCCGCCGCCGTACGGCAGCCACCCCGACGGCGGCTGCGGCTGGTTCGCGGACGGAAAGAAGCGCGGGTCGTCGTTGCTCATGTGCCGTCCTTGGGTCGCGTGCGGTGCCGGTCCGTGGCCTCACATGATTCGGCCCACAATCCGGCGACCTGAGCCCTCGCGCCCCCCAACGTGCCCACCCCACCCGACCAGGGGGCGGGCCCACGCTACGCGCTTGTCAAGGGGCTAGGCCCGGTTATCCACAGGAGTGCTGCCTCCGGTTCGCTGTGTGCACGTGATCGCGTACAGGGAACTCACAGCGCAACCCGGATGAAACCGCAGGCCAGCGACGTTCCATTGGTGCGTGGCCCCACCGGGCCGCATACCGAAGGAGTTCCTGTTGCACAGCCATCACAACGGCCTCAAGACGGCCGCTCTGCTGGGTCTGCTGACGGCCATCATCCTGGGCGCCGGCTATTGGCTCGGCGGCAGTGGCGGTCTCGTGTTCGCGGTCTTCCTCTCGCTGGCCATGAACGCCGGCTCCTACTTCTTCTCGGACAAGCTGGCCCTGCGGGCGATGCGCGCGCAGCCGGTCAGCGAGGCCGAGGCGCCCTGGCTCCACCAGACGGTGCGCGAGCTGGCGACCAGCGCGGGGCAGCCGATGCCGCGCCTGTACGTCTCCCCGACGATGCAGCCGAACGCGTTCGCGACCGGCCGCAATCCCCAGCACGCCGCCGTCGCCGTGACGACCGGCATCACCCAACTGCTGACCCAGCGCGAGCTGCGCGCCGTGATCGGGCACGAGCTGTCGCACGTCTACAACCGCGACATCCTGATCTCGAGCGTGGCCGGCGCCCTGGCCGGCATCATCACCAGCCTGGCCCACCTGGCGATCTTCCTGCCGCTGGGCGGCGGTGACGACGAGGACAGCCCCAACCCGGCCGCCCTGTTGCTGATGCTGATCCTCGGTCCGCTGGCCGCGACCATCATCCAGTTGGCGATCAGCCGCAACCGCGAGTTCCAGGCCGACGCCGACGGCGCCACCCTGACCGGTGATCCGCTGGCTCTGGCCAGTGCGCTCGAGAAAATATCGTACGGTGCACAGCGCCTGCCTCTGCCGGCCGACAACCGGCTGACCAGCGCCGCCCACCTGATGATCGCCAACCCGTTCCGGGCCGGCGGCATCTCGAAGCTCTTCTCGACCCACCCGCCGATGGAGCAGCGCGTCGCCCGCCTGCGTGCGCAGGCCGGCGCCATCCAGTTCACCCGCTGACGTACCGAGCGAAGGGCCGTCCGTCGAGGGGCGGCCCTTTGTGTTTCCGCACACCACTCCCCGTTTTTCGGATGTGTTACGCGGGCCCCCGGCGTTAAGGTCCGAAGGCCCGCTGAGTCGTTACCGAGGAGTGGAAAAGTGACCGCGCTACGTCAGTACCTGGGCGTTTGGCATCTGCCGAGCGGGCGGGTGCTCCTCAGCGTCGGGATCCTGGCCCGCCTCGGCATCGGCATGACCCCGCTCGCGCTGCTGCTGCTGGTCGAGCAGTCCACCGGCAGTTACGCCGTGGCCGGTCTCGCCGGCGGCCTGTACGCGCTGGCCGGCGCCGCGATCAGCCCGATCGCAGGCCGCCTGGCCGACCGCATCGGCCCGTCCCCGATCCTGGTCACCACCGCCGTGCTGCACCCGCTGGCGCTCATCGCCCTGGTGCTGATCAACCAGCAGTCCGCGATCTTCGCGGCCGCGGCCGTCGCCGGCGCCACCTATCCGCCGCTGACCGCCGCCATCCGTCGCGCGTGGACCGACATGACCGAACCCGGCAGCGGCCACCACCACCTGCGCGGCGCCGCCATCGCCGCCGAGACCTCGCTGTTCGAGCTGGTCTTCGTGCTCGGCCCGATCCTGGTGGCCGGCTTCGTCGTGGTCGCCAGCCCCGCCGCCGCCCTGCTGGGCGCGGCCGCGGCCACCTTGCTGGGCACCCTGGCGATCTCCCGCCTGCCCGTCATGCGTCACCACCACCGCCACGCCCACACCAACGAGGCCCGCGGCCTGGGCCCGCTCAAGGTGTCCGGGTTTCCGGCCCTGCTGCTATGCGTGATCGCGCTCGGCATCGGCTTCGGCGCGGCCGGCGTCATCGTCCCCGCCTACGCCGGTCAGCACGGCGGCGGCGACGGCCTGGGCGGCGTACTGCTGGGAATCTGGGGCGTCGGCAGCGCCATCGGCGGCATCTGGTTCGGCACCCGGCGCCCCGCGATGCCCCTGCCCCGCCAGTTCGCCTGGCTGCTGGGCGCCGTAGCCCTCAGCTTCGTGGTGCTGGCCTTCATGCCCAGCCCCCTCTGGCTGGGCGCGGCCCTCGTGCTTGGTGGCGCCACGATCGCCCCCGCCCTCACCGTCGAGACCAACCTGGTCGGCCGCCTGTCCCCGCCCGCGATGCTGAACGAGGCCTACACCTGGGTGGTCACCGTCTCGGTGGCCGGAAGCGCCGCCGGCGGCGCCCTGGCCGGCGCCATCGTCGACCAGCCGGGCGGCCTGACCTGGGCCTTCGTCATGGTCGCAGCCGTCCTGGCGGTCGCCGCCCTGATCGCCGCCATCCCGCACGGCTCGATCGCCCGGGCCGACGAGCAGGCCACCGACCGCCTGCGCGAGGCCTTGGCCGCCGAACCCGTCTAGGCTCCCGGTCCGTGGCGATCACTGAAGCCGGTGGCTGGAAGATCGGGCAGAACCTCGCCGAGTACGCGAGGGCCGAGGGCGCCGAAGGTTACGACGTGCACGAAGTACGGCTGTGCCGGTGCGCCACGTGCGGCGGCCAGGTGTTCGGCCTCCTGGGAGACCTCGAACAGCACGCCGCCCAACGCGTGTGCCGCGGCTGCGGTGAAGAGCACTTCATCGCTGACAGCGGCGACTATTGGGACGGCAGCCAGGCCGGCATCATGGTCTGCGAGTGCGACGGAGACGGCGACGAAGAGGACTTCAACATCGCCGTGGGCTTCTCCCTCTACGAGGGCCACGACGGGATCCGGGCGCTGGCCATCACGAGCCGCTGCGTCGCCTGCGGCCAACTCGGCTACTGGGACGACTGGATGATCCGCGGCGGCGACCTGCACCTGCTGAACCTCGCGTAGGTGAGGTTGATGCGGGCTTAACCATGGTCAGTCGGAGAGAAAGTGAAGAGCCGTGGTGGCTACTCGTCCGGAGCTTGTAGGCACGACAAGATCGAGTACAGATGGGCCAGATCACGCTCACCAAAACTGCGCCAAGGTTTGACAAAGCTTGGACGGATGACGGCAAGCCGCACGAGCCGCGCGGGTGGCAAAGTGTCCGGACGGTCTTCGGCACGCTGCTGCTTCGCTCTGGCTGAACGCCGGAGTTCCGGCAGACCGAGGTCGCCCGCAGACTTGGGCACAGCGTCGCGATATTCCTTCGGGTTTACCCCAACCGCATCGACGGCGGAGACAGTGGAACGAACGGCCGCATCGGGGAAGCATTTTTTCAGTGGGACTGAACGATCCGAATGACCGGCCTCGTCCGGGACGGATATTCGCTAGCAACTTTCCCTGTGTGGATCTACTCTCGCCGCCACGGCGAGCAGCACCCGCCGATCTTGTCAAGGATTGGAGGAGCTTTGCAAGCGATTGACTCTCTTGGCGTTTTTTGGCTAGCCGGAGAAGAAGGTGATCAACTTTCCGGGAGAGTTCAGTTCGAGCCGGGCAGAAGCGGTGTGAAACTCTCCCTTGTCGGCATATTCGACCGAGAAGACAACAGCGAGGGCGAGGCGAACCTTCGCATCTTCGGCTGGATAGGCGCCAACCAGGTTACGCTCGAGGGATGCTTCCGAAAAGGGTCGAAGGAGCCTGCGAACGGCGTCCGAGAGAGCCGCTATTACGCCAATCGAATGTTCATCGGCCATCACCTTGAGGCCGAGGCCCATAAATTCACGCACGCTGAAGCCACATTCAGCAACGCAGACCTTTGGGTTGGGCGAACGGGGATTCGAGCTAAGTACTCAGACCAGCACCCGGTCGCCGACGGTGGCACCATATACTCGTCAATGCTCATTAAGATCCGCCAGGAAACGTCTCCCTACGGTCGCGGCACTGTCGGCTTGCGGCACAGTTGGGAGACTGACGGGGATCAGATCAGCGATGCCAGCATTAAACAGTGGCCAGTTCTCACTTTCAGCTACGACGAACCTCAAGAACTCGAGACGATACTGGCGGATGTCAGGCGAGTGCAAAACCTGATCACCTTCTGCGTCGACACCCCAGTCATCCTCGATAAGCTGACACTGCAGCGGAATGGCATTAACGAGACATCCATCAACGGCCGCGATATGGGGTTCCCAAAATCCATTGAATTCGTGGCGTCAGTGATCCCGTACACCAAGCCGGAGTCAAGAAAGCCCCACCACGAGCATCGAATGCTTCTCACGTTCGATCAGCTGGGCGGCCTTCCGGCGATCGCGCGGTGGCTGGATGTATCGCCTCAATTTGACCGCGCGATCGACTCATTATTGAGCGTCAAGTATGCCGAAGACATGTTTAGTGAAAATCGGTTCCTTAACGCAACGTACGGCGCCGAGGCTTACCATCGCCTCACCCAAAATTTCACCTACATGGATCAGAGCGAATTTGCCAGCATTCTCGAAGCTTGTCTTTCCGCTACGCCGGAGAAGCATCGGGAATGGCTCGAAGGCAAGATCGGTTCCAGTAACGATCCGTCCTTGGTCAAGAGATTAAGTAGACTCGCCGGGCGCGCCGGCCCCGCGAACCGCCCTTTGATCGGCGACAAAGACCGCTGGGCTCAAACGATCTCTAGAGTTCGCAACGAACTGACCCACATCAACAGCACATCGCCAAACTTCAGCGGCAGTCATTTGCTCTACCTAACTGAATCCGTTTTCGCAGTGGTTCGAACATGCATGCTGTTGGACTGCGGCGTACCGATCGAGGCGGTTACGGTCAAAGCCGAGTCCGACATGGTGTTCTGGTACCGCACACGCTTGACCGAGGCCATAAATCAGGTACGAGACGAACTGCGGCGTCTGGACGCCCACCGGAAGTCGCTCAGGGACGCCAGTTAGCGGCAGACCCTTCCTCTTCTACCATCGAGTGCATGTTCCCGCTGCGGGAACATGACAGGAACACCGGCCATTGCGCTCTGCACAACATGAAGGAACGCCTGGTGGACGGCGCAAGGGCAGGGGAGACCCGGTGCGCCGTGTAAATCCGTCGCGAAAGCTACAGAGGTTCGAATCCTCTACCCGCCACAGGCAAGCAACAGCCCCGGATCTTCGGATCCGGGGCTGTTCGTTTTTCCGGTCAGCGGCGGGCGAGACGGTGTTCCAGTTCCTCGCGCAGGCCGGCCGGCAGGGCCTCGGCCTCCAGGATGCGGGCCAGTTCTTCGGAGCGGTGCATGTAGATGTCGAAGGCCTCGGAGACGCCGATGCTGCGGGCCGGGCGGTGGACGATCTCGATCGGGTCGCCGACGCGCAGCGGGCCTGGGGTGATGACCCGCAGGTAGGTGCCGGTGCGGGCGGCCTGGGCGAAGCGCTTGAGCCACTTCTTCTCGCCCATCTTCACCTGGAACGTCATGCACGGGATGCGGCCGAACGTGGGCTGCAGTTCGAGGGTGTCGCCGATGCGCCAGACCTCGCCGATCCTGGTTGCGTTCAGGTCGAGGCCGGTCGTGGTCATGTTCTCGCCGAACCAGCCGTTGGCCAGGGGGCGGCCCAGCGAGGCCTCCCACCAGTCGTAGTCCTCGCGCGAGTACGCGTACACGGCCTGGTCGTCGCCGCCGTGGTTCTTGACGTCGCCGATGGGGTCGCCGATCACGCCGCTGTGCAGGCCGGTCGTCTTGGGGCCGGGGGCGCGCACGTCGACCGCGTGCTCGACCGGCAGCTTGTCGATGCCGGTGACGCCGCCGAAGCGTTTGGCCGGGTTGGGCCGGGCCACGCCGACGTTCACCGAGAGCACCTTGCCGTCTGTCATGCCGTGAACTCCACGATCACTCGCTCCTCGACCGGGCGGAAGCCCAGCCGCTGGTACAAAGCATTGCTGGTCGGGTTGGCCAAGTCAGTGTTCAGCACCACGTCGCGGGCGCCGTCGGCCTGGGCGGCCTGGACCGAGGCGATGGTGACCGCTCCGGCGTAGCCGCGGCCGCGCTGCACGGGTGGCGTGTAGACCCGCTGGATCCGGACCGTGCCGGCCGCGGGACGGGACCGGATCGCCATCGAGACGGCGTTGCGGCCGTCGTCCCAGAGCACAGTTCCCTCGTACGGCACTGAGGTGGGGCGCCGTTCGCCGACCTCGTCGTGGAAGGCGCGCAGCCAGCCCTCCACGAGGTCGACGTCGTCCGGGCCGGCGTAACGCGCGCTGCCCGGCGGCGGCGTGGCCGGCAGCACGAGCGAGGCCAGCCGGTAGAGGCCGACGCGCCGGACGACATGGGTCCGCACCCCGGTCCGGCTGCGCCAGCCGGCCAGGAACCCGTCGACCACGCTCGCGGGCAGGTTGGCGCCCGGCAGGGGGCGTCCGCCCAGCGCCTCGACGGCGGCCGAGACAGCCCGGGGCGGCAGCTCGCTGAAGATCACCGGGTAGGGCGGGGCCTGCAGCAGCACTGCCGCGACCTGACCGGCCGGTGTGCTCCACCAGCCGAAGATCGGGGCGGGTGACCCGTACGAGTGAAGGTCGTTCCGAAGGGTCTCGACCAGCGTCAGCAGGTTGGTGTGCTCGATCGGACGGGAGCGCAGGAACTCGCCCGCGGTGGAGTGGAAGGTCTCGACATCCTCGGTCAGTTGCCAGGCCATAGAGCGATCATGTCGTCGCGGTCCGTCACGCGCGACCCCTTAAAGGCCCCACACCTTGGCGATGCGGGTGAGGGAATCCTGCCGGGTGGCCGGGTCGAAGACGGTGCCGGCCAGCATCAGCTCTTGCACGCCGGTGCGGGCGACCAGCGCGTCGAGGTCGGCCGCCACTTCTTCGGCGGTGCCGGCGTACTGCGTGCCGGGGAACGTCTCGTCGACGCCCATCTCGGCCGCCTGCTCGGGCGAGACGATCGGGCCCAGACGGCCCGTACGCAGGCTCTGCAGCATCACCCGGCTCGGACCGGCCAGGTAGTGAGCCTCTTCTGTGGTCTCGGCCGCGATGACCGAGGCGCTGACCATCGCGTGAGGCTCGGGGAAGCGCGGTGACGGCTGGAAACCGGCCCGATAGAGCTGAAGAGCCGCGGCCACATCGGTGCCCGTCGCGAAGTGATACGCGTAACAGAACGGCAGTCCGAGGGCGGCTGCGACCTGAGCCCCGTACGTGCTGGAACCGAGCATCCAGACCTCGGGGTAGCTCTCCGGAACCGGGGTGGGGCGCAGGCGGGCCGCGGGCCCGACGTCGATGCGCTCGTCGCCGAGAAGGGCCAGCACCGTCCGCAGATGGTCGGGAAACTGCTCGACGGTCAGATAGGGCGAGACCCCGCGCAGAGCGGCCGCCGTCGCCTGGTCGGTACCGGGCGCGCGACCGATACCGAGATCGATGCGGCCCGGGTGCAGCGCCTCGAGCAGAGCGAACTGCTCGGCCACCACGAAAGGCATGTGGTTGGGCAGCATCACGCCACCCGATCCCACCCGGATCGTTGCTGTCTGTGCCGCCACCGATGCCATCAGAACGGGCGGCGCGGTCGAGGCGACCGCCGGCATGTTGTGGTGCTCGGCCACCCAGAAGCGCTGGTAGCCGAGCTGGTCGGCGGTGCGCGCGATCTCGATCGTGCCGCGCAGCGCATCGGCACTGGAGTGCCCCTCGCGGACCGTGGCCAGGTCGAGAACGGACAGGGGGACACGGTCAGACGGCGTCACGCCTCGACCATAGCTCGCAGCTCATTCAGCACAGACGGAGACCATGAGCTACTCAGTCCACACCACCATCGTCGGCCAGCGCCGGCCGTCCCCTGCCGGAGAAGTCAGGGGGATCGCCCCGCGTTCGGCCGACGGGCCGCACATCGGCTTCCGGCCGGACATCGAGGGCCTGCGGGCCATCGCCGTCGTCCTGGTGGTGCTCAGCCACGCCGGGTTGAGCCGGTTCGCCGGCGGCTACGTCGGGGTGGACGTCTTCTTCGTGATCTCGGGCTTCCTGATCACGACGCTGCTGATCAAGGAGCTGGACCGGACGGGGACGGTCTCGCTGCGCGGGTTCTACGCCCGGCGGGCGGTGCGGCTGCTGCCGGTCTCGACCGTGGTGCTGGTGGCGACCGTGGCGGCGGCCTGGTTCTGGGTGCCGGCCACCCGGTTCGCCTCGATCTCGACCGATGCGCTGTTCAGCACCTTCTACGGCATCAACTGGCGGCTCGCGTACGAGGGAACCGACTATCTCAACGCGACCGCGGCGCCCTCGCCGTTGCAGCACCTATGGTCGCTCGCGGTCGAGGAGCAGTTCTATCTGGTCTGGCCGCTGCTGCTCCTGGCCTTCTGGGCGCGCCGCCGGGTGCTGGTGGCGCTGACCGTGCTGGTCGTGGTGTCGCTCGCGGTCAGTGTGCAGCAGACGACGGCGGCCGCGCCGTGGGCCTATTTCGGGTCGCACACGCGGGCCTGGGAGCTGGGTATCGGTGCGCTCGTGGCCGTGCTGGGGGGCTTCCTGCGACGTACGCCGAAGGGAATTGCCGCCTTGCTGACCTGGGGCGGGCTG
The DNA here is from genome assembly GCF_026626335.1 of Paractinoplanes pyxinae. Lineage (GTDB taxonomy): Bacteria > Actinomycetota > Actinomycetes > Mycobacteriales > Micromonosporaceae > Actinoplanes > Actinoplanes pyxinae. Next base: position 557,042 of record NZ_JAPNTZ010000002.1, read on the forward strand.
GGGGCAGTGCTGATCGCCGCCGTGACCTTCGACGAGTCGACACCTTTCCCGGGCTATGCCGCTCTGCTTCCCGTGCTGGGCACGGCCGCGGTGATCGCCGGCGGATCCGGGGCGGGCGGTTGGGGTGCGGGCCGAGTCATCGGCACCGGGCCGTTCCGTTTTATCGGCAAATTGTCGTACGGGTGGTATCTCTGGCACTGGCCGGTGCTCATGATCTGGCCGCTCGCCCTCGGCCGGAACCCGACCGTCAAAACCAACCTGGCCTTCGCAGCGGCCGCGCTCGGGCTGGCCTGGGTCACCTATCACCTGGTCGAGAACCCGGTGCGGACGCGACCGTGGCTGCGCCGGCGCGCCCGCCGCGGTGTGGCTCTGGGAGTGGCGCTGTCGGCCTCGTCGGCTGTGCTCGCGCTGATCGCCGGGCAGTTCACGCCGCCCCTGCCCACCGGCCCGGCCGCGCCCGACCTGCTGGCCCAGCTGGCCGGCGCCCCCGATCCGCGGAACCGGCTGACCCAGCTGATCACCCAGTCGATCGGGGCCGAGAAGCTGCCGGCGAATCTGGCGCCGCGGCTCTCCGACGCGCAGCAGCAGAGCCCGCAGATCTACCAGGACCAGTGCCACTCGAACTACACGCAGGCCCGCACCGACCAGGACTGCGTCTACGGCGACCCGGCCGGCGCCCGGACGATGTACCTGATCGGCGACTCGCACGCGGCGCACTGGTTCCCGGCCGTCGAGGCCGCCGCCCGTGACCACGGCTGGCGGTTGATCGCGCTGACCAAGGCGGCCTGCCAGATGCCGCAGGTGCTCACCTACAACGAGGTGCTGAAGAGGCCGTACACCGAATGCGTGACCTGGCGGAACCAGGTGGTGCAGCGGGTCGTACGGGACAAGCCCGACCTGGTCGTGATGGCCTCCAACGACCTCGACAACGGCGGCATCATCAGCCCCGGCGGCCGGATCAAGGCCCGGCAGGCCGACCCGCTCTGGGTGCGCGGCTGGCAGCAGACGTGGCACCGCCTCAGCGGGACCCCGATGATCCTGCTGCAGGACACGCCACTGCCCAAGGGCAACGCCCCCGAATGCGCGGCGGTCAACGCGCGGCGACTGGCCACATGCGACCGCCGGGTCGTGCGGGCGATCAGCGAGCGGGGCCGGCGCAGCCTGATCGCCAACGCGGCCAAGGCCTCGGGCCTGCGGGTGATCGACCCGACGCCGTGGCTGTGCGGCCAGGGCAAGTGCCCGATCATCATCGGCAACACGCTCGTCTACAAAGACAACAGTCACCTGACCGTCGCCTACGCCAAGGCCGTCGCGCCGGTGGTCGAGCGGGCCCTGTTCCCCCGCCCCTAGCGTCTCTGCTGGCTGCGGATGACCTGAACGCCCACGGTCACCGCGGCCAGCGCGGCGCCCGGCACGGCCAGCCACACCGGCCACGGGTAGATGTCGGTTTCGACGCTCACCTCGACCAGCGCGTAGACGACCAGATTGACCACGGCCAGAGCGGCCCAGATAGTCCACAACACGAGCATCGCGGTGGGCAGTCGGCGGGCGCGGCGGCGCTGCTCGGCCTCGTGCCGGGCGCGCACCTCGCTCGCGCTCAGGCCCGGCCGGGGCAGGTCGGTGAGGAGCATCAGCAGCTCCTGGTAGGTCTTGGAGGCGTACGCCGAACTGACCCGCTCGTCATACTCGTGCAGGGTGAGGCGGCCCTCGTCGAGAGCGGTCTTCAACTGATCGGCCACCTTCTGCCGATCCGTGTCGGCGGCGCGCATCGTCTCGATGTCGGCCCGCACGTCTCTCGCCATCGGACGCTCCTTCACACACCCCCGTCGGTCGGATCAGGCTATCGGAGCCGCACGATCGCCAGGCAGGGGGAAAAACCATGAGTTTCACGTACGCCGACGTGGTGGCCCGGAACCGTTCCGCCTACAACGAACGGGCCGCCGCCAACCGAGACACCCATCCCAAAGAACAGTGGAAGCAGGACGAGCGGGCCGCCTTCCTCGACCGGCTGCGCGCAGCCGAGGCCCGCACCCTGCTCGAGGTGGGCTGCGGAACCGGACAGGACAGCCTGTACTTCCAGCAGGAAGGCCTGGAGGTGACCGCGGCCGACCTGTCACCCGCGATGGTTTCGCACGCCCGATCGAAAGGCCTCAATGCTTCCGTACGGGATGTGCTGGCTCTCGGTTTCCCGGAATCGACGTTTGACGCGGTCTACTCGCTCAATACCCTGCTGCACGTCCCGAACGCCGACCTGGACGCCGCACTCGCCGCGATCCGCACGGTTCTCACGCCGGGCGGACTGTTCTTCCTGGGCGTCTACGGCGGCGGCAAGGAAGAAGAGGGCGTGGTCCCCGAAGACGTACACGAGCCGCCAAGGTTCTTCTCGTTCCGCTCCGACCAGCAACTACTGGCGTACGCCGTACGCGCCTTCGAAGTTCTCGACTTCCACATCCGCAACGACGGCACCGACTTCCGCTTCCAATCGTTGACCCTGGTCAAGCCCGCCTGAATGCGAAGCGCTCGTTGCCGGCCGATCTGCCCATGGGCGGCTCGTAGGAAAGTACGAGGGAGCGCCGGCCAGAGTCTCCGCTGAATCCGGGGCGTTAGGACGCTGTCGGGCTTGGCCGCTCCAGCCGCACAATGGTTCCGTACTCTTTGGCGACTTCGAACAAGACGTCGATGCCCGGACGGTCGCCAGTCAGCATCCGCTCAAGTTCCACCCACCACATCTTCGTGGCGCCGTCGAAGGCGGCGCCGAGGGACTTGAACAAGGCGGTCTGCTCGTCGAACCTGTCACCTGAGTTCCAGATGCTCAAGATGATCTGACCGGGTTGAGGTGCGCTCGTAGTGCTCATCACCCGAGGTTGACCGGGCCGGACGCGGCTGTTCAACTCCATCGTCGGTATGCAGCGGATGCCGCCAATGCTTGTTGGAGGCGTTGACCATGCGGGCGGAAAGCGGCACGGCGTGCGCGGTCCAGCGGTGCCGGCGTACGGCCGTTATCTACCGGTGCACTCGGGCGCTGTCTCCTTGCAGGCGGCCGGATCTTGTCGGACCTGCCAGATCGACGAGAACGGCCCCGGACCGCGTTTCCGCTGGTACCGGGGCCGTTCTTCCTGCCTGTGTGGCGGGTAGAGGATTCGAACCTCTGTAGCTTTCGCGACGGATTTACAGTCCGCTCCCATTGGCCGCTCGGGCAACCCGCCTGGGCACACCACCACGGTCTCCCGTGGCAGCGGAGAACAGCTTAGCCGTACCGCCGGCCGGATTCGCAACCGGGTACGGTCGGCATGTCGGAGCCCGTTCACCGGGCCGACGCTTCATCGACGAGAGCCAGCATCGCGGGAGTTCTGATCATGGCAGCCAGCCCGTCCTTCGACATCGTGAGCAAGGTCGACCAGCAGGAGGTGGACAACGCTTTCCACCAGGCGGAGAAGGAGCTCGGCACCCGGTTCGACTTCCGGGGCACCGGCACCACCGTCGCCAAGTCGGGCGATTCCGGGGTCACCATCACCTCCGAGACCGAGGAGAGGGCCAGCGCCGCGCTCGACGTCTTCAAAGAGAAGCTGGTCAAGCGCAACATCTCGCTGAAGTCGCTCGAGGCGGGCGAGCCGCGCCAGTCCGGCAAGACCTACAAGATCGACTGCAAGGTGATCGAGGGCATCGACACCGACAAGGCCAAGGCGATCAGCAAGAAGATCCGCGACGAGGGCCCCAAGGGCGTGCAGGCCCAGATCCAGGGCGACCAGCTGCGGGTCACCGGCAAGAAGCGTGACGATCTGCAGGCCGTGATCGCCCTGCTCAAGGCCGAGGACTTCGGGGTCGCGCTGCAGTTCACCAATTACCGCTGACCGCGGCCGCCAAGGGCCCAGACTGGGGCGATGAGCACCAGTAGCTGGACCATGGTGGCGGGCGGCGCGGCCGGGGCTGTGCTGGCGGTGTTCGGCCTGGTCATTCTGGTGACCGGCCGGGCGCCGGAGCCGACCGCCCGGGCTTTTCGCTCCGTGCGCGACGCCGGTTTCTATCACTTGCTTTTCGGTACGGCGTTGGGCCTGGTCGTGGTCGGCACGGGCCTCAGCAACGGCGTCGTCACCACCACGATCACCGTGCTGGCGGTGATCGTGGCCGGGGTGGCGCTGGTCCGGTTCCGCCCCCGCGGCCGCCGGAACCCGGTGAACAGATAGAGCAGAGCAGGGGAGTTCGCGAGTGATCGAGCCGGTCGTCGACGCCGAGTGGGTCCGGGCCAACCACGACCGGGTGATTCTGGCCGACGTCCGCGCCTACCTGGACGGGCGGAAGGGCCGGGACGCGTACGACGCGGGCCACCTGCCCGGGGCGATCTTCGTGGATCTGGACGCCGACCTCGCCGCCGCGCCCAGCGCCGCCGACGGCCGGCACCCGCTGCCCGATCCGGAGCGGTTCGCCGAGCGCATGTCCGCGCTGGGCGTGGGCGACGACGCGACCGTGATCGCCTACGACGACGCCGGGGGAGTGATGGCCGCCCGGCTGGTCTGGATGCTGCGCGCTTCGGGGCGGTCGGCTGCTTTGCTTGATGGCGGGCTCGACGCGTACGGGACAGAACGCGAGACCGGCGCGCCCAAGCGCGACCACGCTGTTTTCACCCCGCGCCCGTGGCCCGCCGCGCGCCTGGCCGATCTGGCCGACACGATCGCGGGCGGTTCCGTGGTGATCGACGCCCGCCAGCCCGAGCGGTTCCGCGGCGAGACCGAGCCGATCGATCCGCGGGCCGGCCACATCCCGGGCGCCCGCAACGTCCCCTGCCGCGAGAATGTCGACGCCACCGGGCGCTTCCTCCCGGCCGCGCAGTTGCGGGAGCGTTTCGAGGCGGCCGGAGTGACCGGGGACGCCGATGTCATCTCTTATTGCGGCTCGGGCGTCACGGCCTGCCACAACCTGCTGGCCCTCGAGCGGGCCGGGTTCGGCCCGGGCCGTCTCTACCCGGGCTCGTGGTCGCAGTACAGCGCCACCGACCGCCCGGCGGCGACGTCCTAGCCCGGCTGTCATGGACTCCGTGAGGGCGCTACCGCCATGCGAATTGCCCTCACTTCTCCCATTATTTCGGTCATAAAGTTGTCAATTCTGCGCTGGTGCGTGGGGGTGAGAACTCAACCGTTCGGTCAGGATTTCCTAATGTGCGGTTTCGACCCGCCGGTGGACACTGCCAGTCGCACATACCGTGTGGCACCATCATGGAACCCCACCGGAGCGCGCAACAGGAGCCACCATGTTCGCAAGGAAGCTAGGCCGCGTCGCCGGCTTGGTTTTCGTGCTCGCCGCCGTTTTCGGCGGTGTTGCCGTGTCCGCGAGTGGTGCGGAGGCTGACAGCACTGCCGCCGACCGCTCGTCCTACTCCGCTCCCACCCAGACGGCCAACTTCGGCGTGGAGTGGGACTAGGAAATCCCAGCCGGGCAGCCGGGAAGATCACTGGGGCGATCAACCGACGAGGAGCGCGATGGCCGAGCGTCCACGAGCGCGGCCGCGCTCCGCGCAGTACGCATGGTTGATCACCGGTCCGCTGGCCGTTTTCACGCTCAGCTGCTTCGCCGTCTTCTGGACCCTTGATCGCGACTGGTTCGACGACTGGGCCTACGGCCTGCTCGCGCTGGCCGGCATCTGCCTGGTCTACGTCGGTGTCTTTCAGATCGTCATCCGCCGCAGCACCTACAACATCGTCCTGGTCGAGGTTCCTTTCGTCCTGACGCTGTTCTATCTGCCGCGGCCTATGGTGGTTCTGGTGGTCGCCGCGGCCACCGTCATCACCCAGTCGATCCGCTCGACCGTGATCTCGCCGGCCAAGCTGTGGTTCAACGTCGCGAAGAACTCGGCCAGCATCACGATGGCCTCGCTGGTGTTCGCCGCCCTCCCCAGCCACAGCGGCACCGACCCGCGCACCTGGCTGTTCCTGGCCACCGCTCTGCTCGTCTACACGATCACCGACGTGCTCAGCCTGGCCGGCGTGGTCGGCGCGGTGACCGGCTTCCGCGCCGGGCAGGACGTGCTCCGGGGCGGCGTCTCCGCGCTGATCTTCGCCAGCATCAACATCGTGATCGGCCTGGTCTTCCTGGTCGCGCTCGAGGCCACCAGCTGGTCGGCCCTGCTGCTCGCGGTGCTGGTCGTCGCGCTCATCCTGATGCTGCGCTCGTTCGCCGAGTTCTTCCGCCAGCACCGCACGCTGGCCGAGGTCTACGAGCTGACCAAGGCGGTGCGCGAGGCCGGCGACGACGCCTCCCTGCCCGACGTGCTGCTCGGCCGGGTGCAGGCGCTGATGCGCTCGGAGTACGCCACCCTCTGGCTGGCGCCGCAGGGCCGGCATCCCGAGGTCCTGCTGACCGCCCGGGTGGAGAACAAGGGCCTGCTCGACATCTCCCCGACTCCGTCCACGGTGCGCGAGCGGGCGCTCGCCGACGGCGGCACGCTGGCGGTCGGGCCGAGCTTCGCGGCCACCCAGGATCTGCGCAAGCAGTTGCGGGCCTCGAAGGTGAAAGACGTCCTGATCGTCCCGCTGCGCTCCGGCCACACCACGATCGGCACGCTCGAGGTGGTCAACCGGCTCGGCGACACCCGGTCCTTCCGCGCAGCCGACATACAGGTGCTCGAGACGATCGCGGCCCACGCGGCCGCCGCGGTGGAGAACTCCCGGCTGGTCGACCGTCTGCTCTACGACGCGTATCACGACCGCCTCAGCGGGCTGCCCAACCGGCGCCGGATCATCGACGCGCTGGCCGAGTCGGTCAAGGTGCGCGCGGAAGACGAAGTGGTCGCGGTGCTGCTGTTCGACGTCGACGGCCAGCGCGACGTCAACGAGTCGATGGGCCACGCCGCCGGCGACAAGCTGCTGGCCGAGGTGGCGGGCCGCCTGCGGGCCATCGCGGGCCCCGGCGCCCTGGTCGGCCGGATCGGCGGCGACGAGTTCGTGGTCACGCTGCGCGCCGAGAGCACCGACGCGACCGTTCAGCTGGCCACCGAGATGCGCGAACAGCTGCGCGGCCCGATGACGGTCGGCACGCTCACCCTCGACGTCGACACGGCCGTCGGGGTGTCGGTCTATCCCGACCACGGCGCCGATCCCGAGACGCTTCTGCAGCGGGCCGAGCTCGCGGGCAACGCGGCCAAGGTCCTTCCGTACGGCGTCCAGCTCTTCCACCCCGCGCTCGAGTCCCGCGCCGTCCGCCGCCTGGGCATCGCGGCCGACCTGCGCACCGCCCTCGACAACGGCGCCCTCGACGTCTACTTCCAGCCCAAGGTCACGCTGACCGACCGCCACCTGGTGGGCGTCGAGTGCCTGGCCCGCTGGCAGCACCCGGCCCAGGGCGAGGTGCTGCCGGAAGACTTCATCGCGGTCGCCGAGCACACCGGCCAGTTGTCCCGCCTCACCGAGGTGGTGCTCACCGAGGGCCTGCGGCGCTGCCGCGAGTGGGCCGACCAGGAACGCCCGCTCTCGATCGCGGTCAACCTCTCGGTGCGCACCCTGCTCGACTCCCGCTTCCCCGACCAGGTCGCCGGCCTGCTCGAGCACTACGGCGTGGCCGCGGCCCAGGTGACCTTCGAGATCTCCGAGCCCGGCATGCTGAGCGACATCGAGCGCGTGCTGCCCACCCTCTACCGCCTGCGCGACCTGGGGGTCCGGCTCAGCGTCGACGACTTCGGCACCGGCGCGTCCTCGCTGCAGTACCTGCGCCAGTGGCCGGTGCACGAGGTGAAGATCGACGACAGCTTCGTGCAGGGCATGGCCACCGACACCGGCGACCTGGCGATCGTGCGCGCGGTGATCAGCCTGGCCCGTGAGTTCGGTCTCACGGTGGTGGCCGAGGGCGTCGAGAGCGAGCTCACCCTCGACCTGCTGGAAGAGATGGGCTGCGAGATCGGCCAGGGCTACCTGTTCAGCCGCCCGTTGCCGTACGAGCGGCTGGAGGCCTGGTTCAACGCCCAGACCGAGCCCGCGACCACCGAGACGGGCGAGGTCCGCCGGCTCCGGGCGGTCATCTGACCTGCGGCGACACGGCTTTGGGGGAGTCGATTTCACCCCCCGTGGCGGGCCGTGTAAGCTCTTCCCTGCGCACCAAGCGAGAGATCGCGCGCAAGCCCCCTTAGCTCAGTCGGCAGAGCGTCTCCATGGTAAGGAGAAGGTCTACGGTTCGATTCCGTAAGGGGGCTCTACCGGGTTCGTTCCCGCCTCAGGCGCTGAATAGCTTCAGGTGCTGGACTTGAGCCTGGCTCTGGCGGTGTAGCTCAGATGGCAGAGCAAGCGGCTCATAATCGCTGTGTCGCCGGTTCAAGTCCGGCCACCGCTACTTTGTAATGAGGGATCCCACGGGGTCCCACTTTGCATGTCGGCGCTCCTCCGGAGTAATCTGGAGCGTCGTTCAACCCCGTTAGCAGGAAGGCAACCCGTCGTGGCCAAGGCGACCGACGTCCGTCCGAAGATCACCCTGGCTTGTACGGAGTGCAAGGAGCGGAACTACATCACCCGGAAGAACCGTCGTAACGACCCCGACCGCATCGAGCTGAAGAAGTTCTGCCCGCGCGACGGTCGTCACACGCTTCACCGCGAGACCCGCTGACACACCCCTCAAGCTTCACCCTGCGCCGTCCGGTCACGACCGGGCGGCGCAGAGTCATTTCCGAACCCAGTAGGTTGTGGGCATGCCCCTCGACCAGTCATTCGTCGGCCGCAGCTGGCCGGCCACCGAGCCGTACCTGGTCGGCCGCGAGAAGATCCGCGAGTTCGCCCGCGCGATCGGCGCCGCCGACGTCGAATATCACGACCCGGCGGCGGCCCGCGCCCTCGGCTACGCCGACGTGGTGGCCCCGCCCACCTTCCCGGTCGTGATCACGATGGCCGCCAGCCGGCAGATCATCGAGGATCCGGCGCTCGGCCTCGACTACAGCCGCGTCGTGCACGGCGACCAGAAGTTCGCGTACGCGCGCCCGGTCGTGGCCGGCGACGAACTGGTCTGCGTCAACTCGGTCGACGAGATCACCTCGCGCGGCGGGCACGACTTCATCACCACCCGCACCGAGGTCACCACGGCCGCCGGCGAGCCGGTCGTGACGGTCTGGTCCAAGCTCGTGCAGCGAGGGGAACACTGACATGAGCGACACCCTGGAGCCGCAGACCTTCCGGGTCACCCGGGCCGACCTCGTCCGCTACGCGGGCGCCTCGGGCGACTTCAACCCGATCCACTGGAGCGACCGCGTCGCCACCGGGGTCGGGCTGCCCGGCGTCATCGCGCACGGCATGTTCACCATGGCCCTGGTCGGCCGGGCCGTCACCACCTGGGCCGGCGCCGCCGACGCGGTCGTGGAGTACAGCGTGCGCTTCTCCCGGCCGGTGCCGGTGCCCGACACCGACGAGGGAACCGAGGTGCTGGTCACCGGCACGGTGAAAGAGACCACCGCCGAGGGCCTGACCAGGCTGGTGCTGACCGCCACCTGCCAGGGCGAAAAGGTGCTCTCACTGGCTCAGGCGACCATCCGCAAACGCTAGGGCGAGCCCGGGTTGGGCAAGGCCGGTGTGAACCCGTACACTGGTGCGCCGTGGGGCAATGACCCCTCTGAGGCACGCTGCCTCAGGGGCGGTACGAGCCCCGCACAGGGGTGTAGCTCAATTGGCAGAGCAGCGGTCTCCAAAACCGCAGGCTGCAGGTTCAAGTCCTGTCACCCCTGCGCAAACCTCCTAGACGTGCCCGCCCGGTGCGCGGTCACCATCCCCGCGCCCCGGTCCCGAGCGCCGACGGGGGACCCCATCTCCATCGATGACGGAAGTAGGGCGCCATGGCCGAGAGGAACCGACCCGGTGACGCCGGCGACCCGGCCGACGACGAGGTGTTCAACGACGACGTCGTGGCTGACGACGAGAACGTCGCTGACGACGACGCCGAGCCGGTGGGTCGTGGCGGCACCGCCGTCGCCGAGCGATCGGCCAAGCCCAAGAAAGAGGTTCGCCGCACCGGCTTCTTCGGCCGTATCGGTGGTTTCTTCCGTGAGGTCGTCAGCGAGCTGCGTAAGGTCATCTGGCCGACGCGCAAGGAGCTCCTGACCTACACGTCGATCGTGATCGTCTTCGTGGCGGTCATGACCACGATCGTCGGCTTCCTCGACCTCGGCCTGGGCAAGGTCATCCTCTGGGCGTTCGGCGGCTGAGCCCGCTTTGAGCAAGACCGATCTGGAAGTGAGCTAGCGTGCCTGAGTACGACGACGAGACCCCGCAGGCCGTCGACGAGCAGTCGTCAGTGGCCACGGCGGAAACCGACGAGTCGGTCGAGGCCGCGGCAACCGAGACCACGCCCGAGGCGGCGGAACCCGAAGCTGAGGCCGAGGCTGCCCCCGCCGAGCCGGACGAGGACTTCGACCCGGTGCAAGAGCTGCGGCAGAAGCTGCGCTACGCCCCGGGCGACTGGTACGTGGTGCACTCCTACGCGGGCTACGAGAACAAGGTCAAGACCAACCTCGAGACCCGCATCACCAGCCTCGACATGGAGGATTTCATCTTCCAGGTCGAGGTCCCGACCCGCGAAGAGGTCGAGGTCAAGGGCGGCAAGCGCGTCCAGGTCAACAACAAGGTCTTCCCCGGCTACATCCTGGTCCGGATGGACCTGACCCCCGAGTCGTACTCCTGCGTCCGCAACACCCCCGGGGTGACCGGCTTCGTGGGCGCGACCGACCGGGTCGACCGGCCGGCCCCGCTCTCGCTCGACGAGGTGCTGAAGTGGCTCGCACCCGCCGTCGAGCAGGAGGAGAAGAAGGCCAAGCCCGAGGTCAAGGTGCTCGACTTCGAGGTGGGCGACTCGGTCACGGTCACCGACGGCGCGTTCGCCTCGCTGCCCGCCTCGATCAGTGAAATTAATGCCGACCAGCAGAAGTTGAAGGTTCTGGTCTCCATCTTCGGCCGTGAGACGCCGGTGGAGCTGAACTTCAACCAGGTCGCCAAGATCTGACCCTGTAATACAGCAGTCAGTGGGAGGGCTCGCGATCAAGCGCGGGCCCGCCATCTACCACAGGAGTAAGTGAAATGCAGCGCAGCAAGGGCTACCGCAAGGGCGCCGAGTCGATCGACCAGAACAAGCTCTACGAGCCGACCGAGGCGATCAAGCTCGCCAAGGACGCCAGTCCGACCAAGTTCGACGCCACCGTCGAGGTCGCCATGCGTCTGGGCGTCGACCCGCGCAAGGCCGACCAGATGGTCCGCGGCACGGTCAACCTGCCCCACGGCACCGGCAAGACCGCCCGCGTGATCGTCTTCGCGCAGGGCGCCAAGGCCGAAGAGGCCGTCGCGGCCGGCGCCGACGAGGTCGGCACCGACGAGCTCGTGGCCCGCATCCAGGGCGGCTGGCTCGACTTCGACGCGGCGATCGCCACCCCCGACCAGATGGCCAAGATCGGTCGCATCGCCCGCATCCTCGGCCCGCGTGGTCTCATGCCCAACCCGAAGACCGGCACGGTGACCATGGACGTCACCAAGGCGATCAACGAGATCAAGGGCGGAAAGATCACCTTCCGCGTCGACAAGCACTCCAACCTGCACCTGATCATCGGCAAGGCCTCGTTCAGCGAGAACCAGCTGGTGGACAACTACGCGGCGGTGCTGGACGAGGTGCTGCGGGCCAAGCCGTCCGCCGCCAAGGGCAAGTACCTCAAGAAGGTCGTCGTCACCACCACGATGGGCCCGGGCGTGCCGGTCGACCCGAACGTGGTCAAGGGCTTCACCGGCGCCACCGAAGCCTGATTTTTTCGGAACTGAGGAGCAGCCCCCGGGGACATCCCCGGGGGCTTTTCTGTGGCAAAGTTCCGTCGTGCGTTTTGACGGGGTCTGGTTCCGCTACGGCCGCCGAGCCGACTGGACTCTGCGCGAGGTGGACGCGTCGATAGAGCCGGGAAGCACGGTGGTCGTGCTCGGCCGCAACGGCGCCGGCAAGTCGACTCTTCTGCAGCTCGCGGCGGGCGTGCTGCGCCCGTCCCGCGGCCTCGTACGCGATCGCCCGCCGGTCGTCGGCTGGGTGCCTGAGCGCTTTCCGGCCGATCAAGCCTTCACCGCCGGTGACTACCTGCGCCGGATGGCGTCGCTCCGGGGAGGGGCCGCCGACGAGTGGATCGAGCGGCTGCTGCTCACCGAGCACACCGGCACCCGCTTGTCCGATCTCTCCAAGGGCACCGCACAGAAGGTCGGTCTGGCCCAGGCCCTGATCGCGCGGCCCGGCCTGCTGATCCTGGACGAGCCGTGGGAGGGGCTGGACTCGGTCGCTCGCACTTTAATCCCCGAGATCGTCGCGGAGGTGACCGCGGAGGGCGGCATGGTGCTGGTCAGCGACCATCGCGGCGAGATTGCCGGCCTACCCGACGCCATCCACTGGCAGGTATCCGATGGTCTTGTGTCGCCCGCTTCAGCGCCGGCCGCGCCGTCGTCCGGCGAGGTGGTCATCGAGGTCAAGGTCCGGCGGGACGCGGCATCTCAGGCGGTGGCCCGGCTCAAGGCCGAAGGGCATCAGATCTTGGACGTACGGGACATCGCCGTGTCACAACCGCAGCAGGGCCGCTCAGGGCCGGCGTGGACTAGTACGCCAGGTGGTTCCCCGGGCCGAGAGGTCGGCGGCGGCTCATGAAAGCAGAACTGCCGGGCACGACCGGCTCAGTGACGTCGTTGGTTCGGATGCGGGTGGCCGGGTTTCTGCGGAGTGGGCGGATCATGGCGCCGGCCATCGCGGTGCTGGTGGTGCTCGGGGCGATCTACGGCGGGGGAGCGTCGCCGGCGTCCGTGGCCTACGGGTACTCGGCGGCGGCCCTGTTCCCGGTGCTGGCCTGGCAGTCGAAGCTGCTGCTGGACGCCGAGCCCGACGTGCAGCGCCGGCTGGCCCGGGTCGCTGTGGGCGGCCGCCGCGAGGCCGTGGCCGGGGTGGTGGCCGCCGGCCTGCTGGCGCTGCTCGTCTGCGCGCTGGCGATGGTCGCGCCCTGGTTGTTCCACGGCATCGAGACCGGCCGGGGGCTGCTGAGCGGCACGCTGCTGGGCGTCCTGGCCCATCTGCTCGCCGTACCGCCCGCCGTGGCGATCGGCGCCCTGGCCAGCCGGGCCGTCACTCGGGGCGTCCGCAACGGGGTGGCCGTCCTGGTCACCGCGGCCGTCCTCGTGGTCGTCCTGGGCCTGCAGGGTTCCCTGGCCCCGTGGCTGGTTCCGCCGGTCATGGCCACCGCCCGCGCCCTCAACGACGTCGAGCCGCCGCCCGCCGGCACCCTGGCCCTGCTCACCGGCTGGGCCGTCGCCTGGTGTGCCGTCGCGTTCGGCGCCTATGCCGGTCTGCGTCGCTCGCGCACCTGATTTGGCGGTCGCGACCGGGTCGCGTACAGTTGCTTCTCGAAGTTCCACCCACAGACCGCTGGTCGTCGTGGCCTCGTCGCAAGACGGGCGCCGCGGTCGAAGGTCCCGCACGATGCGGGCGGCCCGCGCAGGTTGGACGGTTCGTGATCGGGCCCCGCGAGCAATCGCGCCGGAATTTGCCTGCTCCGCCCCGTGCGCCCTGCGCCGGGGCGTTTCTCATTCTGCCCCTCCTTCGCGTTCGGCCGGTGGTTCGAGCACTGAGAGAGGAGGGACATGGCGGACAAGCCGGTCCGGGCCGACAAGGCCAGTGCCGTCGCGGCGCTGACGGACGACTTCCGTAACTCGTCGGCCACCGTGCTGACCGAGTACCGCGGTCTCACGGTCAAGCAGCTCACCGAGCTGCGGCGTTCGCTGGGCGGCGACACCAAGTACGCGGTGTCGAAGAACACCCTGGCCAAGCGCGCAGCTACCGACGCGGGCATCGAAGGCCTCGACACGCTGTTCACCGGTCCTACCGCGCTCGCCTTCATCAACGGCGACCCGGTCGAGGCGGCCAAGAGCCTGCGGGCTTTCGCCAAGGCCAACCCCGCCCTGCAGATCAAGGGCGGTGTGTTCGAGGGCAAGGCGATCACGGCGGATGACGTCAACAAGATCGCTGACCTCGAGTCGCGTGAGGTTCTGCTGGCCAAGCTGGCCGGCGCCATGAAGGGCAACCTGACCAAGGCTGCGGGTCTGTTCCAGGCTCCGCTGTCGCAGGTGGCGCGCCTCGCGGCCGCTCTTCAGGAGAAGCGCGAGAAGGACGGTCCCGCGGAGGCCTGAGCCACCGCGCACCAGCAAGACTTTTTGACAAGAAGCTAGGAAAGGTTGCCAGACATGGCGAAGCTCAGCACCGACGAGCTGCTCGACGCGTTCAAGGAAATGACGCTCATCGAGCTGTCGGAGTTCGTGAAGCAGTTCGAGGACGTCTTCCAGGTCACCGCGGCCGCTCCGGTTGCCGTCGCGGCGGCCCCGGGCGCCCCGGGTGCCGCGGCCGAGGCCGAGGCCGAGAAGGACTCGTTCGACGTTGTCCTCGAGGGCGACGGTGGCAAGAAGATCCAGGTCATCAAGGTCGTGCGTGAGCTGACCGGCCTGGGCCTCAAGGAGGCCAAGGACGCCGTCGAGTCCGCCCCCAAGGCGATCCTCGAGGGTGTCAACAAGGAGAAGGCCGAGGCCGCCAAGGCCAAGCTCGAGGGTGAAGGCGCCAAGGTCACCCTCAAGTGATCTAACGCTCCACTGCTTTCTCTTGCGAATGGCGAGGACCCGTGTGCGGGTCCTCGCCATTCGTATATTTCCACCGTTGTTGCTGGTCAGAGCGATTCCGCCGGCTGTCGGGCTCGCGACGTACAAAGCGGGTCCAACCGGGCAAGCCGTAGAGTATGGTCGCCTAAGCGCGCCGGGCAACGGGCGGCGCGGGGCCGACCCGCCTCGCAGCCCTTGACTGTGTGTCCGCTGACAGGCACGCTGACAGCAGCAAGTTTCCGCGCTTGCGACAGCCGCCCCGTGGGTAATCCGGTTTCACCGGTTCCTCGCGGCGGGGGCACCGAGGGAGAGTTGCCGCGTTCCGAGCGGCCCCGTGTTTGACGGCCCTGGCCATCGAGGCGCAGGTCAGAGGCCGACGGGGACACGTTCCGCAGGCCCCCTCAGGTGTGGGCTGGACAGCGGTTAGCCGAGCGGCTACACTGCTAGTTTGCGCTGCCTTCTGTCTTGAGCCCTGCCAGGAACATCCATCCGGATGAATTCCTGGGGGCTCGTCAGAGTGCACGCAGACAGTTGCATACCGCAGCTGCAGCCGCATCAGCAGCACCGGTCCTCGGAAGGACGCATCTTGGCAGCTTCCCGCCCTGCGAAGACCAGCCGTACGTCGAGCGCTTACGCACCCCGCCGTGTCTCTTTCGGCAGGATCACCGAGCAACTTGAGGTCCCCAACCTCCTCGCCCTCCAGACGGAGTCCTTCGACTGGCTGGTCGGGAACGAGGCTTGGCAGGCCCGGTCGACGGACGACCCGCACGCCCACTCGGGCCTCGCAGAGATCCTCGAAGAGATCAGTCCCATTGAGGACTTCTCCGGCACTATGTCGCTGTCCTTCTCGTCTCCCCGATTCGACGAGGTCAAGGCCTCGATCGAGGAGTGCAAGGAGAAGGACCTGACTTATTGCGCGCCGCTGTTCGTGACGGCGGAGTTCACCAACAACACGACTGGTGAGATCAAGAGCCAGACCGTGTTCATGGGTGACTTCCCGATGATGACCCCCAAGGGGACGTTCGTCATCAACGGCACGGAGCGCGTCGTGGTGAGTCAGCTCGTCCGTTCGCCGGGCGTGTACTTCACCAAGGAGCCGGACAAGACCTCCGACCGCGACCTCTCCAGCGTCAAGGTCATCCCCAGCCGGGGCGCCTGGCTGGAGTTCGACATCGACAAGCGCGACACCGTGGGTGTCCGGATCGACCGCAAGCGCCGGCAGGCCGTCACCGTCCTGCTCAAGGCGATCGGCTGGTCGGCCGACCAGATCCGTGAGCGGTTCGGCTGGTCCGAACTGATCATGACCACCCTCGAGAAGGACCACATCGCCGGGCAGGACGAGGCCCTGCTCGACATCTACCGCAAGCTCCGCCCCGGCGAGCCCCCGACCCGGGAGAACGCGCAGACCCTGCTCGACAACCTCTTCTTCAACCCGAAGCGGTATGACGTAGCCAAGGTCGGCCGGTACAAGTTCAACAAGAAGCTCGAGATCGACGTCCCGATCGTCCGGGGCACGCTGACCGAGGAAGACATCGTCAAGACCGTGGACTACCTCGCCCGGCTGCACGCCGGTGAGGAGGGCTACGAGGCGGACGACATCGACCACTTCGGCAACCGCCGTCTGCGTACGGTCGGCGAGCTCATCCAGAACCAGGTCCGCGTGGGCCTGTCCCGGATGGAGCGCGTCGTCCGCGAGCGCATGACGACCCAGGACGTCGAGGCGATCACGCCGCAGACCCTGATCAACATCCGTCCCGTCGTGGCGGCGATCAAGGAGTTCTTCGGCACCTCGCAGCTGTCGCAGTTCATGGACCAGACCAACCCGCTGGCGGGCCTGACCCACCGGCGGCGCCTGTCCGCGCTCGGCCCCGGTGGCCTCTCGCGTGAGCGGGCCGGCTTCGAGGTCCGTGACGTGCACCCGTCGCACTACGGCCGGATGTGCCCGATCGAGACGCCCGAGGGCCCGAACATCGGCCTGATCGGCGCCCTGTCGACCTTCGCCCGGGTCAACCCGTTCGGCTTCATCGAGACGCCGTACCGCAAGGTCGAGAACGGCGTCGTCCTCGACGAGGTCGACTACCTGACCGCGGACGAGGAAGACCGGTACATCAAGGCGCAGGCGAACGCCACGCTGAAGAGCGACGGCACCTTCGCCGACGACCGCGTCCTGGTCCGCCGGAAGGGCGGTGAGGTCGACTACGTGCCCGGCACCGAGGTCGACTACATGGACGTGTCGCCGCGGCAGATGACGTCGGTCGCGACCGCGATGATCCCGTTCCTCGAGCACGACGACGCCAACCGTGCCCTCATGGGCGCGAACATGCAGCGCCAGGCCGTGCCGCTGGTCAAGGCCGAGGCGCCGCTGGTCGGCACCGGCATGGAGTACCGGGCCGCGGTCGACGCCGGCGACGTGGTCGTGGCTGAGGTCGGCGGCGTGGTCGAAGACCTGTGCGCCGACTACGTGACGGTCCACCAGGACGACGGTCACCGCCGTACGTACCTGCTGCACAAGTTCCGCCGCTCCAACGCCGGCTCCTGCGTCAACCAGAAGCCGGTCGTGTTCGAGGGTGACCGGGTCGAGGCCGGCCAGGTCATCGCCGACGGCCCGTGCACCGACGAGGGGGAGATGGCCCTCGGCCGCAACCTGCTCGTCGCGTTCATGTGCTGGGAGGGTCACAACTACGAGGACGCGATCATCCTGTCGCAGCGCCTCGTCCAGCAGGACGTCCTCACCTCGATCCACATCGAGGAGCACGAGGTCGACGCCCGCGACACCAAGCTCGGCCCGGAAGAGATCACCCGCGACATCCCGAACGTCAGCGAGGAAATGCTCGCCGACCTCGACGAGCGCGGCATCATCCGGATCGGCGCCGAGGTCGTCCCCGGCGACATCCTGGTCGGCAAGGTCACGCCCAAGGGCGAGACCGAGCTGACCCCCGAGGAGCGCCTGCTCCGCGCGATCTTCGGTGAGAAGGCCCGGGAGGTCCGGGACACCTCGCTGAAGGTGCCGCACGGCGAGACCGGCACGGTCATCGGCGTCCGCACGTTCTCGCGCGAGGACGGCGACGAGCTGCCCCCGGGCGTGAACGAGCTGGTCCGGGTGTACGTCGCCCAGAAGCGCAAGATCCAGGACGGTGACAAGCTCGCGGGCCGCCACGGCAACAAGGGCGTCATCTCCAAGATCCTGCCGGTCGAGGACATGCCGTTCCTCGAGGACGGCACCCCGGTCGACATCGTGCTCAACCCGCTCGGTGTGCCCTCGCGCATGAACATCGGCCAGGTTCTGGAGACCCACCTCGGGTGGATCGCCAAGACCGGTTGGTCGATCGAGGGCGAGGACGAGGAGTGGAAGCGCCAGCTGCGCGCGATCGAGGCGCACGAGTCCGTCGCGGACTCGAACGTCGCGACCCCCGTCTTCGACGGTGCGCAGGAGGAGGAGATCAAGGGCCTCCTCGAGTCGACGCTGGTCAACCGCGACGGTAAGCGGCTGGTCAACGGCGACGGCAAGGCGCAGCTCTTCGACGGCCGCTCCGGTGAGCCGCTGCCGGACCCGATCTCGGTCGGGTACGTCTACATCCTCAAGCTGAACCACCTGGTCGACGACAAGATTCACGCTCGGTCGACCGGCCCGTACTCGATGATCACGCAGCAGCCGCTGGGTGGTAAGGCGCAGTTCGGTGGCCAGCGGTTCGGCGAGATGGAGTGCTGGGCCATGCAGGCCTACGGCGCCGCCTACGCGCTGCAGGAGCTGCTGACCATCAAGTCCGACGACGTCCTGGGCCGCGTGAAGGTCTACGAGGCCATCGTCAAGGGCGAGAACATCCCGGAGCCGGGAATCCCGGAGTCGTTCAAGGTGCTTCTCAAGGAGCTCCAGTCGCTGTGCCTGAACGTTGAGGTGCTTTCCAGCGACGGCGTGGCCCTCGAGATGCGCGAGACCGACGACGAGGTCTTCCGGGCCGCGGAGGAACTCGGCATCGACCTGTCCCGCCGCCCGAACGAGGGCGTCAGCAGCGTCGAAGAGATCTGACGGAAGCGTCCCCGGCCCCGCGAGGGGCCGGGGACGCCCCCGCCGGCCTTGAATTCACCCGAGCAACGAAACACGAGGGATAGTCCAAGTGCTCGACGTCAACTTCTTCGACGAGTTGCGCATCGGCCTGGCGACCGCTGACGACATCCGGCAGTGGTCGCACGGCGAGGTCAAGAAGCCCGAGACGATCAACTACCGCACCCTCAAGCCCGAGAAGGACGGACTCTTCTGCGAGAAGATCTTCGGTCCTCAGCGGGACTGGGAGTGCTACTGCGGCAAGTACAAGCGGGTCCGGTTCAAGGGCATCATCTGTGAGCGCTGCGGCGTCGAGGTGACCCGGTCCAAGGTCCGCCGTGAGCGCATGGGTCACATCGAGCTGGCCGCGTCGGTCACGCACATCTGGTACTTCAAGGGTGTGCCGAGCCGGCTGGGCTACCTGCTCGACCTGGCCCCCAAGGACCTCGAGAAGATCATCTACTTCGCCTCGTACGTGGTCACGAGCGTTGACGCCGAGGCGCGTCACCGCGACCTGTCCACCATCGAGAACGAGATCTTCGCCGAGAAGCGCCAGTCGGAGAACAGCCGCGACTCGGAGATCGAGAAGCGCGCGGCCAAGCTCGAGCAGGACCTGTCCGAGCTCGAGGCTGAGGGGGCCAAGGCCGACGTCCGTCGCAAGGTCAAGGAAGCCGGCGAGCGCGAGATGCGCCAGATCCGGGACAAGGCCCAGCGCGAGATCGACCGCCTCGACGAGGTGCTCGACACCTTCCGCAAGCTCGACTCGAAGCAGCTGGTCACCGACGAGCTGCTGTACCGC
The DNA here is from genome assembly GCF_026626335.1 of Paractinoplanes pyxinae. Taxonomy (GTDB): domain Bacteria; phylum Actinomycetota; class Actinomycetes; order Mycobacteriales; family Micromonosporaceae; genus Actinoplanes; species Actinoplanes pyxinae. The sequence goes on from NZ_JAPNTZ010000002.1 coordinate 576,492, forward strand.
GAGCTGCGGGACCGCTTCGGTGAGTACTTCACCGGTGGCATGGGCGCCGAGGCCATCAAGGCGCTGCTGCAGAACATGGACCTGGACGCCGAGGCCGAGAACCTGCGCGAGATCATTCGCACCGGTAAGGGCCAGCGGAAGATCCGTGCGCTCAAGCGCCTCAAGGTCGTGGCCGCGTTCCTGAACACCCGCAACTCGCCGCTCGGCATGGTGCTCGACTGCGTCCCGGTCATCCCGCCGGACCTGCGCCCGATGGTGCAGCTCGACGGTGGCCGCTTCGCCACGAGCGACCTGAACGACCTGTACCGCCGGGTCATCAACCGGAACAACCGCCTCAAGCGTCTGATCGACCTCGGCGCGCCCGAGATCATCGTGAACAACGAGAAGCGGATGCTCCAGGAGGCCGTCGACGCCCTGTTCGACAACGGCCGTCGTGGCCGGCCGGTCACCGGTCCGGGTAACCGGCCGCTCAAGTCGCTGTCCGACATGCTCAAGGGCAAGCAGGGCCGGTTCCGTCAGAACCTGCTCGGCAAGCGCGTCGACTACTCCGGCCGTTCGGTCATCGTCGTCGGCCCGCGCCTGAAGCTGCACCAGTGCGGTCTGCCCAAGCAGATGGCGCTGGAGCTGTTCAAGCCGTTCGTGATGAAGCGCCTGGTCGATCTGAACCACGCGCAGAACATCAAGTCGGCCAAGCGCATGGTCGAGCGTCAGCGGCCGGTCGTGTGGGACGTCCTCGAAGAGGTCATCAGCGAGCACCCGGTGCTGCTGAACCGCGCGCCGACCCTGCACCGCCTGGGCATCCAGGCCTTCGAGCCGCAGCTGGTCGAGGGCAAGGCGATCCAGATCCACCCGCTCGTCTGCACGGCGTTCAACGCCGACTTCGACGGTGACCAGATGGCGGTCCACGTGCCGCTGTCGGCCGAGGCGCAGGCCGAGGCCCGGATCCTGATGCTCTCGTCGAACAACATCCTCAAGCCGGCCGACGGCAAGCCGGTCACCATGCCCACCCAGGACATGGTCATCGGCCTGTACCACCTGACCCACGAGACGCCCGGCACCAAGGGCGAGGGACGGGTGTTCAGCTCGGACGCCGAGGCGCGGATGGCCTTCGACAACGGCGAGCTGCACCTGCAGGCGCCGGTGAAGATCCGGCTGCGCGAGGTCATCGGGGTCGACAACGGCGCCAAGGCCGCCGCGTGGACCGCGCCCGAGGAGTGGACCGAGGGCGAGCCCCTGCTGGTCGAGACCACCCTGGGCCGGGTCATCTTCAACGAGACGCTGCCCCCGGGCTACCGCTTCGTGAACTACGAGATCCGCAAGGGTCAGCTGTCGGCGATCGTCAACGACCTCGCCGAGCGCTTCCCCAAGGTGGCCCTCGCGGCGACCCTGGACGCGCTCAAGGAGGCCGGCTTCCACTGGGCCACCTGGTCCGGCGTGACGATCGGCATGGGCGACGTCATCGGTCCTCCGCGCAAGCCGGAGATCCTGGCCCGCTACCAGGTCGAGGCCGACCGCATCGACAAGCAGTACCAGCGTGGTCTGATGACCGCCGAGGAGCGTCGCGGCGAGCTGATCGAGATCTGGACGAAGGCGACCAACGAGATCTCCAAGGAGATGGAGAACTCGCTGCCGCACGAGAACCCGCTCTGGGTCATGATCAACTCGGGCGCCCGCGGTAACCTGCTGCAGCTCCGGCAGATCGCCGCGATCCGCGGCCTGGTGGCCAACCCCAAGGGTGAGATCATCCCGCGGCCGATCACCTCGTCCTACCGCGAGGGTCTGACCGTGCTGGAGTACTTCATCTCCACGCACGGCGCCCGCAAGGGTCTGGCCGACACCGCGCTGCGTACCGCCGACTCGGGCTACCTGACCCGTCGTCTGGTGGACGTCTCGCAGGACGTCATCATCCGCGAGGAGGACTGCGGCACCGACCGCGCGATCCCGATGCAGGTGGGCGACCGCGAGGCGGACGGCACCCTGGTCGTGCACGTGCACGCCGAGACCGGTGTGCACGCCCGTACGCTGGCCGACGACATCAAGGACGCCGACGGCAACCTGGTCGTCGCCCGCGGCTCGGACCTCAACTCGATCCTGGTCGACAAGCTCGTCGCGGCCGGCGTCGAGAACGTCCGGGTGCGCTCGGTGCTGACCTGCGAGTCGAAGCTCGGCGTGTGCGCGGCCTGCTACGGCCGTTCGCTGCCGACCGGCAAGGGCGTCGACATCGGTGAGGCGGTCGGCATCATCGCCGCCCAGTCCATCGGTGAGCCCGGCACCCAGCTGACGATGCGCACCTTCCACACCGGTGGTGTCGCGGGTGAGGACATCACCCAGGGTCTGCCGCGTGTGCAGGAGATCTTCGAGGCCCGCGTGCCCAAGGGCAAGGCGCCCATCGCCGACACCCCGGGACGCATCCGCATCGAGGACGGCGAGCGCTCGCGGAAGATCATCGTGGTGCCGGACGACGGCAGCGAGGAGATCGTGTACGACAAGATCTCCAAGCGCGTCAAGCTCCGCGCCCACGACGGCGACCACGTCGGCGTCGGCGAGAAGCTGACCGAGGGCACCATCGACCCGCACGAGCTTCTGCGGATCATGGGTCCGCGGGCGGTCCAGGTCCACCTGACCCAGGAGGTCCAGGAGGTCTACCGCTCGCAGGGTGTGCTCATCCACGACAAGCACATCGAGATCATCATCCGCCAGATGCTCAAGCGGGTGACGGTCATCGACTCCGGCGCGGCCGAGTTCCTGCCGGGTGTGCTGGTCGACCGGGCGCTGTTCGAGTCGGAGAACCGCCGGCTCGTCGGCGAGGGTGGCGAGCCCGCCGCCGGTCGTCCCGTGCTCATGGGTATCACCAAGGCCTCGCTGGCCACGGATTCCTGGCTCTCGGCGGCCTCCTTCCAGGAGACCACCCGGGTGCTGACCGACGCGGCGATCAACTCGCGCAGCGACTCGCTCGTCGGCCTCAAGGAGAACGTGATCATCGGTAAGCTCATCCCGGCCGGTACCGGTATCTCCAAGTACCGCAACATCCGGGTCGAGCCGACCGAGGAGGCCAAGGCCAAGGTGTACTCGATGACCGGGTACCCCGAGACCGACTACGGCTTCGGGCCGGCCAGCGGGCAGGCCGTGCCGCTGGACGACTTCGACTTCGGGTCGTACCGCTAAGCAGTTCCCAACCGGAGGCGGTCGCGCATGGCGCGGCCGCCTCTCGGCCTTTCTAGAATGGTTCTCGTGACGCTTCCGGCCCCCGTTCCCACCCGCCATCCGATGGACCCGGATCCGGCGCCTTCGTCGAAGGCGCGGGCGGTCTTCGCGCTCGGTCTGGTGGGCTTTCTGACCGGCGCGTTCCTCGGCGGTGTGATTCCTGCCACCGTCGCGCTGCTGATGGCCCGGCAGGCGGCCCGGCAGGCCTACGACTCCGAGGGCTACCTGACCGGCTCGGCCTGGATCCGCCGCGGTCGCCGGCTGGCCTGGGCGGGCATCGTCCTGGCCCTCACCTCGCTGGTGGTGGCGTCCATCGCCGGCCTGTTGCACCTGGCCGGGGCGCCCGGCGGTCCCGACTTCGCGCCGGGCACCGACTGAGGCGGGGTGCGGCTCGCCCCGTACGAGTGACATGCTCTTCTCATGACCGTGCCGCCGCAGCCTCCGGCTCAGTACCCGGCCGCCGTGCCCCCGCCGCCGCCCTCGGGCCGCTGGCGTCCGGAACGGGTCGATCCCGTCCCCGGCACGGATTTCGGCCTGGTCCAGCTGCGGGTCGAGCCGATCACGTCGGGCCTGGCCATCGGCTCGCTGATGGCCGGCATCGGGTCGATCCTGGTGTCGCTGCTGGTGGTCTGTTTCGGGCTGGTCGGCGCGTCCGAGGGCTGGGGCGGCTGGGTGGCCGGCGCCTTCACGCTGCTCAGCGTGGCCGCCGGCGGGGGTGCGATCGCGCTCGGGGTGGCCTCGCGCCGGCAGATCCGCCGTTCCGGGCAGACCGGCCAGGTGCGGTTCACCGGGGCCGGGCTGGGCATGGCGGGAATCGTGTGCGGATCGATCGGCGCGGGAATTGCTCTGCTGTCCCTCGCGTTGACTTTGGTGTTGCAAATTTCGGTGTAGGGCCGGATCAGGCACCGCGGCGTTGCCACCGTGAGGCACCCGGTACACTTGTATCGGAGATATCCGTCGCGCGGCCCCAGCGTTCATTTTGACCTGGGTGCTCGGGGTGGGTAGGCTTTCCCCTCGTGCCCGGGCTTGCCCGGGCAACTCGTGCGTGGGCCCGAGTCGGTAATACCGACGACATGGCGATGCGCCGAGCCGGCGCCCCGTGTGAGGGGCGTCGACCAAGACAAGACCCGATGCGCGTTGACAAACGCGCGGCGGGACCGTGAGCCGGACGACACGCCCGACCGCGGGTGCCGGACAACTCCCCGGGATCGGGGAGGGACCGGCGCACAGAGGCATAACTAAGACGGTGCGGCCGCCTAGGAAGCGGCCGAAGGGAGCGGAGAAACCCGGTGCCCACGATCCAGCAGCTGGTCCGAAAGGGCCGTCAGGCGAAGACGAGCAAGACCAAGACGCCGGCGCTGAAGGGTAGTCCTCAGCGGCGCGGCGTGTGCACGCGCGTGTACACCACCACCCCCAAGAAGCCGAACTCTGCGCTGCGCAAGGTCGCTCGTGTGAAGCTCAGCAGCCAGATCGAGGTGACGGCGTACATCCCGGGCGTCGGCCACAACCTGCAGGAGCACTCGATCGTGCTCGTGCGCGGTGGCCGTGTGAAGGACCTCCCCGGCGTCCGCTACAAGATCGTCCGTGGTTCGCTGGACACCCAGGGTGTCCGCAACCGCAAGCAGGCCCGCAGCCGTTACGGCGCGAAGAAGGAGAAGAGCTGACATGCCGCGTAAGGGCCCCGCTCCGCGCCACCCAGTGGTCCCGGACCCGGTTTACAACTCGCCGCTGGTGACCCAGCTGATCAACAAGATCCTGATCGGCGGCAAGCGTCAGCTCGCTGAGCGCATCGTCTACGGCGCCCTCGAGGGGGCCCGTGAGAAGAGCGGCACCGACCCCGTGGTGACCCTCAAGCGCGCGATGGACAACGTCAAGCCGACCCTCGAGGTCCGCAGCCGCCGTGTCGGTGGCGCGACCTACCAGGTTCCGGTCGAGGTCCGCACCCCGCGCCAGACCACCCTCGGTCTGCGCTGGCTGGTCCAGTACTCCAAGGCCCGCCGCGAGAAGACCATGATCGAGCGTCTCCAGAACGAGCTGCTCGACGCCAGCAACGGCCTCGGCGCCGCCGTCAAGCGACGCGAGGACACCCACAAGATGGCGGAGTCCAACAAGGCCTTCGCGCACTACCGCTGGTAAGACCCCGCCGCTGCGGGCCCGGCGCGAGCCGGGCCACAGCGCAAGTCGTACCGGTCCACGAGACGACGACGAAGAAAAGTAGGGATTGAAGTGGCCGCCGCAGACGCGCTCGCCAACGTACGCAACATCGGCATCATGGCGCACATCGATGCCGGTAAGACCACGACTACTGAGCGAATCCTGTTCTACACCGGTATCACGTACAAGATCGGTGAGGTTCACGACGGCGGCGCCGTCATGGACTGGATGGAGCAGGAGCAGGAGCGCGGTATCACGATCACTTCCGCCGCCACCAAGTGCGAGTGGAAGGGCCACACGATCCAGATCATCGACACGCCCGGCCACGTCGACTTCACGGTCGAGGTGGAGCGGTCGCTGCGGGTGCTGGACGGTGCGGTCGCGGTCTACGACGGTGTGGCCGGCGTGGAGCCGCAGACCGAGAACGTGTGGCGCCAGGCGGACAAGTACCACGTTCCCCGGATGTGCTTCGTCAACAAGCTCGACCGGACCGGCGCGGACTTCTTCCGCTGCGTGCAGATGATGATCGACCGGCTCAACGCCACCCCGCTGGTGCTGCAGATCCCGATCGGGCTCGAGGCCGACCACATCGGTGTCGTCGACCTGATCGGCATGCGCGCCCTCACCTGGCGTGGTGAGACCCAGAAGGGTGAGGACTACGCGATCGAGGAGATCCCGGCCGACCTGGTCGACTCCGCGAACGAGTGGCGCGAGAAGCTGATCGAGACCCTGGCCGACGTCGACGACGCGGTCATGGAGAAGTACCTCGAGGGCGAGGAGCTCTCCCAGGACGAGATCAAGGCCGCCATCCGGCGCGCCACGATCGCCAGCAAGGCGAACCCGGTGCTGTGCGGTTCGGCGTTCAAGAACAAGGGCGTTCAGCCCATGCTCGACGCCGTGATCGACTTCCTGCCGTCGCCGCTGGACATCCCGGCCATCGAGGGCACCGCCACCGACGGCGAGACGCCGATGCAGCGCAAGCCGTCGAACTCCGAGCCCTTCTCCGGCCTGGCCTTCAAGATCCAGACCGACAAGCACCTCGGCAAGCTCACGTACGTGCGGGTCTACTCCGGCACGCTCGACTCCGGTTCGCAGGTGGTCAACTCCACCAAGGACCGCAAGGAGCGGATCGGCAAGATCTACCAGATGCACGCGAACAAGCGTGAGGAGCGCGCCACCGCGCAGGCCGGCGACATCATCGCCGTCCAGGGTCTGAAGCAGACCACCACCGGTGACACGCTCAGCGACCCGGCCAACCCGGTCATCCTGGAGTCGATGACCTTCCCGGAGCCGGTCATCCAGGTCGCCATCGAGCCGAAGACCAAGTCGGACCAGGAGAAGCTGGGCACCGCGATCCAGCGCCTGGCCGAGGAGGACCCGACCTTCCGCGTCTTCAACGACGAGGAGACCGGCCAGACGATCATCGCCGGCATGGGCGAGCTCCACCTGGACATCCTGGTGGACCGCATGCGCCGCGAGTTCAACGTCGAGGCCAACATCGGCAAGCCGCAGGTGGCCTACCGTGAGACGATCCGCGGCACCGTGGAGAAGTACACGTTCGTCCACAAGAAGCAGACCGGTGGTTCGGGCCAGTACGCGAAGGTCGTCGTCACCATCGAGCCGCTGCCGCTCGAGGCGGACGGCCCCACGTACGAGTTCGTCAACGCGGTGACCGGTGGTCGCATCCCCAAGGAGTTCATCCCCTCGGTGGACGCGGGCGCGCAGGACTCGATGCAGTACGGCGTTCTCGCCGGATACCCGCTGGTCGGCGTCAAGTTCACGCTGGTCGACGGTCAGTACCACGAGGTCGACTCCTCCGAGATGGCGTTCAAGATCGCCGGCTCCATGGCGATGAAGGAGGCGGCTCGCAAGGCCGACCCCGCGCTGCTCGAGCCGATGATGTCGGTGGAGGTCACCACGCCCGAGGACAACATGGGCGACGTGATCGGCGACCTCAACTCGCGGCGTGGCATCATCCAGTCGATGGAGGAGCGTTCCGGCGCCCGCGTCGTCAAGGCTCTGGTCCCGCTCTCCGAGATGTTCGGCTACGTCGGCGACCTGCGGTCGAAGACGGCCGGCCGGGCTAGCTACAGCATGCAGTTCGACTCCTACGCCGAGGTCCCGCAGGGCGTCGCGAAGGAGATCATCGCGAAGGCCACCGGCGCCTGATGCGTTGAGGCGCGTGCGGTCCGTCGAGGACCGCACGCGCACGAGCAGTCGACAGAGTCCCCATCGCCTTATCGGGCGTGCCGGGCGAAAGTAATTCCACAGTCCACAGGAGGACACCAGTGGCGAAGGCGAAGTTCGAGCGGACTAAGCCGCACGTCAACATCGGCACCATTGGTCACATCGACCACGGTAAGACGACGCTGACTGCGGCCATCACCAAGGTCCTGCACGACGAATACCCGGACCTGAACCCGTACACCCCGTTCGACGAGATCGACAAGGCGCCTGAAGAGAAGGCCCGTGGTATCACGATCTCGATCGCGCACGTCGAGTACCAGACCGCGGCGCGTCACTACGCGCACGTGGACTGCCCCGGCCACGCCGACTACATCAAGAACATGATCACCGGTGCCGCGCAGATGGACGGCGCGATCCTGGTGGTCGCCGCGACCGACGGCCCGATGCCGCAGACCAAGGAGCACGTGCTCCTGGCCCGCCAGGTCGGCGTTCCGTACATCGTCGTCGCCCTGAACAAGAGCGACATGGTGGACGACGAGGAGCTCCTGGAGCTCGTCGAGCTCGAGGTCCGCGAGCTGCTGAGCACCTACGAGTTCCCGGGCGACGACCTTCCGGTCGTGCGCGTCTCGGCGCTCAAGGCGCTCGAGGGCGACAAGGAGTGGACCGGCAAGCTCCTCGAGCTGATGAACGCGGTCGACACCGCGATCCCGCAGCCCGAGCGCGACACCGACAAGCCGTTCCTGATGCCGATCGAGGACGTCTTCACGATCACCGGTCGTGGAACGGTCGTCACCGGTCGCGCCGAGCGTGGCATCCTCAAGCCGAACGAGGAGGTCGAGATCGTCGGCATCCGCGAGAAGTCGACGAAGACCGTCTGCACCGGCATCGAGATGTTCCGCAAGCTGCTCGACGAGGCCCGCGCGGGTGAGAACGTCGGTCTGCTGCTGCGCGGTATCAAGCGCGAGGACGTCGAGCGCGGCATGGTCGTCGTGAAGCCGGGCACCACGACTCCCCACACGGAGTTCGAGGGCCAGGTCTACATCCTCTCGAAGGAAGAGGGCGGCCGGCACACCCCGTTCTTCCAGAACTACCGCCCGCAGTTCTACTTCCGCACCACGGACGTCACCGGCGTCGTCACGCTGCCCGAGGGCACCGAGATGGTCATGCCGGGCGACTCCACCAGCATGTCGGTCAAGCTGATCCAGCCGATCGCCATGGAGCAGGGCCTGAAGTTCGCGATCCGTGAGGGTGGCCGCACCGTCGGCGCCGGAACGGTCACGAAGATCAACGTCTGACGAACGGTGACCCCGATTAGCATTGCCGGCGTGTATCCGGCATACTAGTCAGGTTGCGTCCGAGCGGGGTGGGTAGCTGCCTTGGGCAGTTGCCCACCCTCGCCGGGTGTCTGGGGTGTGTTTACCGCCGCCCCGCTGAGCCCTGATGGGGTCAAAGACACCTCAAGATCCCCGCGATCTAGAGAGCTGCCCTGCGCAGATTTCTGAGAGTCAACGCGACACGCCCGACCGCGGGGGTCGGACAACGCAGGATCAACGGTCCTGCGGGCATGCGAGAGCCACCGCTTTCGCACGTAGCGGCATCGAGAGAAGGAAACAGAAGCCACCATGGCGGGACAGAAGATCCGCATCCGGCTCAAGGCCTACGACCACGAGGTCGTCGACTCCTCGGCGCGCAAGATCGTCGAGACGGTCACGCGCACCGGTGCGTCGGTCGCAGGTCCGGTGCCGCTGCCCACGGAGATCAACCGTTTCTGCGTCATCCGTTCGCCGCACAAGTACAAGGACTCGCGCGAGCACTTCGAGATGCGCACGCACAAGCGGCTGATCGACATCATCGACCCGACTCCCAAGACGGTCGACTCGCTCATGCGCCTCGACCTGCCGGCTGGCGTCGACATCGAGATCAAGCTGTAGGGATCGCGACTGATGGACAGGCAAGTGAAGGGGATCCTGGGCGCCAAGCTCGGCATGACCCAGGTCTGGGACAACAACAAGGTTGTCCCGGTGACCGTGGTGCAGGCCGGCCCTTGCGTCGTGACCCAGGTCCGCACAGATGAGAAGGACGGCTACTCCGCCGTCCAGCTGGCGTACGGCGCGATCGACCCGCGCAAGGTGAACAAGCCCGAGGGCGGTCACTTCGCGAAGGCGGGTGTGTCGCCGCGGCGTCACGTCGTCGAGCTGCGCACCACCGACGCCGGCGAGTACGAGCTCGGCCAGGAGGTCACCGTCGAGGCGTTCGCGGTCGGTTCGCCGATCGACGTCACCGGTAAGACCCGGGGCAAGGGCTACGCCGGTGTCATGAAGCGGCACGGCTTCCACGGCCTCAAGGCCAGCCACGGTGTCGAGCGCAAGCACCGCTCGCCCGGTTCCATCGGCGCCTGCGCGACCCCGGGTCGCGTCTTCAAGGGCGTGCGGATGGCCGGTCGCATGGGTAGCCAGCGCTTCACCGTGCAGAACCTCACCGTGCAGGCGGTGGACACCGAGAACAACCTGATCCTGGTCAAGGGCGCTGTGCCCGGCCCCAAGGGCGCGCTCGTTCTCGTTCGCACCGCGGCTAAGAAGGGCGGTGCCAAGTGAGCTCGGTCGACGTGATCAACGTTGAGGGCAACAAGGCCGGCTCCGTCGAGCTGCCGGACTCGGTGTTCGACGTTCAGGCCAACATCCCGCTGATGCACCAGGTCGTCGTGGCCCAGCTCGCCGCCGCCCGTCAGGGCACGGCCAAGGCCAAGACCCGCGGTGAGGTCGCCGGTGGTGGCAAGAAGCCGTACAAGCAGAAGGGCACCGGTCGCGCCCGTCAGGGCTCGATCCGCGCGCCGCAGTTCACCGGCGGTGGCGTCGTGCACGGTCCCGTGCCGCGCGACTACAGCCAGCGGACCCCCAAGAAGATGAAGGCCGCCGCCCTGCGTGGCGCCCTCTCCGACCGGGCCCGCGACGGCCGCGTGCACGTGGTCGAGGCGTTCGTCAGCGGCGACAAGCCGTCGACCAAGGGCGCGATCGCCACGCTGCGCAAGGCCACCGAGTCCACCAAGGTCCTGGTCGTGCTGAGCAGCACCGACGAGCTGAACTGGCTGTCGCTGCGCAACGAGGCGACCGTGCACCTGATCGAGGCGGGCCAGCTCAACACGTACGACGTGCTGGTCGCCGACGAGGTGGTCTTCACCAAGGACGCGCTCGACGAGTTCCTGGGCGCGCCGGCGACCGCCGAGGGGGAGAACAAGTGAGCACCATCGCCGACCCGCGCGACATCATCGTCCGCCCGGTCGTCTCCGAGAAGAGCTACAGCGTTCTCGACCAGAACTGGTACACGTTCCTCGTCCACCCGGACGCGAACAAGACCCAGATCAAGATCGCGATCCAGCAGATCTTCAACGTCCGCGTGCTGTCGGTGAACACCGCGAACCGCGAGGGCAAGCGCAAGCGCACCCGGACCGGCTTCGGTCAGCGCAAGGCGACGAAGCGCGCGATGGTCAAGCTGGCTGACGGTGACCGTATCGAGGCCTTCGGCGGCCCGGTCAGCTAAGGGGTTGTAAAACAATGGCTATCCGTAAGTACAAGCCGACCACGCCGGGCCGTCGTGGCTCCAGCGTCGCCGACTTCGCCGAGCTGACCCGGTCCACGCCGGAGAAGTCGCTGCTGGTCCCGCTGCCCAAGAAGGGCGGGCGCAACGTCCACGGCCGCATCACCACGCGGCACCAGGGCGGCGGCCACAAGCGGCAGTACCGGCTGATCGACTTCAAGCGGGTCGACAAGGACGGCGTGCCGGCCAAGGTCGCGCACATCGAGTACGACCCGAACCGCACGTCCCGCATCGCGCTGCTGCACTACGCCGACGGCGAGAAGCGCTACATCCTCGCGCCGAAGGACCTCAAGCAGGGCGACCGGGTCGAGTCCGGCCCGGGCGCGGACATCAAGCCGGGGAACAACCTTCCCCTGCGCAACATCCCGGTCGGTACGACGGTCCACGGTGTGGAGCTTCGTCCCGGCGGTGGCGCCAAGCTGGCCCGCTCGGCCGGTGTCGGCATCCAGCTGCTCGGCCGTGAGGGCGCGTACGCCACGCTGCGTATGCCCTCGGGCGAGATCCGCCGGGTCGACATCCGTTGCCGCGCCACGGTCGGCGAGATCGGCAATGCCGAACAGTCGAACATCAACTGGGGCAAGGCCGGCCGTATGCGCTGGAAGGGCAAGCGCCCGACCGTCCGCGGTGTCGCCATGAACCCGATCGACCACCCGCACGGTGGTGGTGAGGGTAAGACCTCCGGTGGTCGCCACCCGGTCAACCCGGCTGGTAAGCCCGAGGGTCGTACCCGCCGCAAGGGCCAGGAGAGCGACAAGCTGATCGTTCGCCGCCGCTACGCCACCCGCAAGCGCGGGTAACGGGAGTTAGAAGATGCCACGCAGCCTGAAGAAGGGCCCGTTCGTCGACGACCACCTGCTCAAGAAGGTGGAAGTCCAGAACGAGAAGAACTCGAAGAACGTCATCAAGACCTGGTCGCGGCGCTCGATGATCATCCCCGACATGCTGGGGCACACGATTGCCGTGCACGACGGGCGCAAGCACGTCCCGGTGTTCATCACCGAGGCCATGGTCGGTCACAAGCTCGGGGAGTTCGCTCTGACCCGCACGTTCAAGGGTCACGAGAAGGACGACCGCAAGAGCCGTCGTCGCTAGTCAGTCCACGGATAAGAGAGGGGTTACAGCGATGCCAGCAAAGAACGACGCTCCGGTTCTTCCGGGCAGTCGGGCGGTTGCGAAGCACGTTCGCATCTCGCCGAACAAGGCTCGCCGTGTGGTCAACCTCGTCCGCGGTCTGCCCGCGAAGGAGGCTCTGACGGTCCTGCAGTTCGCGCCGCAGGCGGCGAGCGAGCAGGTCTACAAGGTGCTCGCGAGTGCCATCGCGAACGCGGAGAACAACGAACGGCTCGACCCGGACGCGCTGATGATCAGCGAGGCGTTCGTGGACGAGGGCCCGACGCTCAAGCGGTTCCGTCCGCGGGCGCAGGGCCGGGCGTACCGGATCCGCAAGCGCACCTGCCACATCACGATCGCCGTCGAGGCGGTCCAGGTCGCCCGGCCCGCCAAGAAGGCGGCCGCGGCGAAGAAGGCGGCGCCGGCCAAGTCCGCGCCCGCCGCGCAGTCCCAGACCACGGAGGAGTCCGAGTAATGGGCCAGAAAGTTCACCCCACCGGATTCCGCCTCGGTATCTCCACCGACTGGAAGTCGCGGTGGTTCGCCGACAAGCTCTACAAGGACTACATCGGCGAGGACGTCAAGATCCGCCGCATGATGTCCAAGGGCCTCGAGCGCGCCGGCATCTCCAAGGTGGACATCGAGCGCACCCGTGACCGGGTCCGCGTCGACATCCACACCGCCCGGCCGGGCATCGTCATCGGCCGCAAGGGCGCGGAGGCCGACCGCATCCGCGGCGAGCTCGAGAAGCTCACCGGCAAGCAGGTCCAGCTGAACATCCTCGAGGTCAAGAGCCCCGAGTCGGACGCTCAGCTGGTGGCCCAGGGCGTCGCCGAGCAGCTGTCCTCCCGGGTCAGCTTCCGCCGGGCGATGCGCAAGGCCATGCAGTCGGCCATGAAGAACCCGATCTGCAAGGGCATCCGGGTGCAGGTCTCCGGCCGCCTGGGCGGCGCGGAGATGAGCCGCACGGAGTTCTACCGTGAGGGTCGCGTTCCGCTGCACACGCTGCGCGCCAACATCGAGTACGGCTTCTTCGAGGCCCGCACGACGTTCGGCCGCATCGGCGTGAAGGTCTGGATCTACAAGGGCGACGCCGTGCCCGGCCGCGAGGCCGTGCAGGAGGCGCCCGCTCGCCCGCGCCGCGACCGCGCTGACCGCGCCGAGCGTCCGCGCCGTGGCCGTTCCGGTTCGTCCGGCACGACCGCCGGCGGCACCGAGGCCGGTCGTGCGGCCGCGCAGGCCCGTGGTGGCGACAACGCCGCCGGGACCGGCGAGAACGCCAACGACGCCGCGATCGCCGCTGGTCCGGCCGTGGCTGAGACGCAGCAGGAGGGCTGACACATGCTGATGCCGCGTAAGCCCCCGAAGGGCTTCCGCAAGCCGCACCACCCGGACCGCCACGGCGCGTCCAAGGGCGGCAACCGGGTCGTCTTCGGTGAGTTCGGTATCCAGGCGCTGGAGCCCGCGTACGTGACCAACCGGCAGATCGAGTCGGCCCGTATCGCGATGACCCGCCACATCAAGCGTGGTGGCAAGGTCTGGATCTCGGTCTTCCCCGACAACGCTCTGACCAAGAAGCCGGCCGAGACCCGCATGGGTTCCGGTAAGGGTTCTCCCGAGTGGTGGGTTGCGAACGTCAAGCCGGGACGCATCCTCTTCGAGATGTCGTTCCCGAACGAGACGATCGCGCGCGAGGCGATGCGCCGTGCGATCCACAAGCTCCCGATGAAGTGCCGCATCGTGACACGCGAAGTGGGTGAAAGCTGATGGCAGCGGGCGTTAAGGCTTCCGAGCTGCGCGAACTCTCCGGTGAGGAGCTGGTTTCGCGGCTGCGGGAGGCCAAGGCGGAGCTGTTCAACCTTCGCGTGCAGGGCGCGACCGGCCAGCTCGACAATCACCGTCGGCTGCAGGTCGTCCGCAAGGACATCGCGAAGATCTACACGATCATGCGTGAACGTGAGCTCGGGCTCTCGGTTGCGCCGGATGAGGTGACAGCATGAGTGACGAGAGCACGGCCACGGTCCGCGCGAACCGCAAGGTCCGCGAGGGTCTCGTGGTCAGCGACAAGATGGACAAGACCGTCGTCGTCGAGGTCGAGGACCGTGTGAAGCACGCCCTCTACGGCAAGGTTCTGCGTCGTACCCGCAAGCTCAAGGTGCACGACGAGCAGAACGCGTGCGGCATCGGCGACCGGGTTCTGCTCATGGAGACCCGTCCGCTGTCGGCCACCAAGCGGTGGCGTGTCGTGGAGATCCTCGAAAAGGCCAAGTGAGTGCGCGGGGCCGGTTAGCGCCGGCCCCGCCCACCATCGTTCCGCCAAGCTTCGGTGCCCCACCGGAGAACTGGCAGACATAGGAGACAGACGTGATTCAGCAGGAGTCGCGACTGCGCGTCGCTGACAACACGGGTGCCCGGGAGATCCTGTGCATCCGCGTGCTCGGTGGCTCCGGTCGCCGTTACGCGAGCATCGGCGACGTCATCGTGGCCACGGTCAAGGACGCCATCCCCGGCGCGGGCGTGAAGAAGGGTGACGTCGTCAAGGCGGTCATCGTGCGCACCGCCAAGGAGAAGCGCCGTCCCGACGGCTCGTACATCCGCTTCGACGAGAACGCCGCCGTCATCATCAAGGACGGCGGGGACCCCCGCGGTACCCGCATCTTCGGCCCGGTCGGGCGCGAGCTGCGCGACAAGCGGTTCATGAAGATCATCAGCCTGGCGCCGGAGGTGCTCTGACCGTGAAGATCAAGAAGGGCGACACGGTCGTCGTCATCGCCGGCAAGGACAAGGGTGCCAAGGGCAAGGTCATCGCGGCCTTCCCGCGGCAGGACAAGGTCCTGGTCGAGGGCGTCAACCGCGTCAAGAAGCACGAACGCATCCGCACCACCCAGCGTGGTTCGAAGACCGGTGGCATCGTCACCCAGGAAGCCGCGATCCACATCTCGAATGTGCAGATCGTCGACGACCAGGGCAAGCCGACGCGCATCGGTTACAAGGTCGACGAGAACGGCAACAAGGTCCGTATCGCGCGTACGACCGGTAAGGAACTCTGATGACTGCCGCTACCGAGACCAAGACGCTGCCGCGCCTGAAGCAGAAGTACCGCAGTGAGGTCATCTCCGCGCTTCAGGAGCAGTACAAGTACGGCAACCCCATGCAGGTTCCCGGCCTGGTGAAGGTCGTCGTGAACATGGGTGTTGGCGAGGCCGCCCGCGACGCCAAGCTGATCGACGGCGCCGTGCGCGACCTGACCACCATCACCGGTCAGAAGCCGCTGGTGCGGCGGGCGACCAAGTCCATCGCGCAGTTCAAGCTGCGTGAGGGCATGCCGATCGGCGCGAAGGTGACCCTGCGCAACGACCGGATGTGGGAGTTCCTCGACCGGCTGCTGTCGATCGCGCTGCCCCGTATCCGTGACTTCCGCGGCCTCGACGGGCGCAAGCTCGACGGGCACGGCAACTACACCTTCGGTCTGACTGAGCAGTCGGTGTTCCACGAGATCGACCAGGACCGGATCGATCGCACGCGGGGCATGGACATCACGGTGGTCACGACCGCCAAGACCGACGACGAGGGCCGGGCGCTTCTCAAGCTCCTGGGCTTCCCGTTCAAGGAGAACTGAGCATGGCTAAGAAGGCGCTGATCCTGAAGGCGGCCGCGAAGCCGAAGTTCGCCGTGCGTGCTTACACCCGCTGCCAGAAGTGCGGACGCCCGCACTCGGTCTACCGCAAGTTCGGCCTGTGCCGGGTTTGCCTGCGGGACATGGCTCACCGTGGTGAGCTGCCCGGCGTTTCCAAGGCCTCCTGGTAACCGATAGCAACACCGCTTCGCCGTAGGCCTGCGACATCCGTGGGAACCCCGGCGAGAAAGGTTGACGAACACCCATGACGATGACGGACCCGATCGCAGACATGCTGACGCGTCTGCGCAACGCCAACCAGGCGTACCACGACAAGGTGACCATGCCCTTCTCGAAGATCAAGGCGAACATCGCCGAGGTCCTCAAGGCCGAGGGTTACATCGCCTCCTGGACGGCTGAGGAGCCCGAGGAAGGCGCCGTCGGCCGGCGCCTGGTCGTTGAGCTCAAGTACGGCCAGAATCGCGAGCGCAGCCTCGCCGGCATCAAGCGCGTCTCGAAGCCCGGCCTCCGGGTTTACGCCAAGTCCGACGAGCTCCCGCGCGTGCTCGGCGGCCTGGGCGTCGCGATCATTTCGACGTCCCAGGGGCTGCTGACCGACCGGCAGGCCCGCAAGCGGAGCGTTGGCGGGGAAGTCCTCGCCTTCGTCTGGTAACTGGAGACTGAGAAACCATGTCGCGAATCGGACGTAAGTCGATCCCGGTCCCGGCCGGCGTCGATGTCACCATCACGGGCCAGACCGTCAAGGTCAAGGGCCCCAAGGGCGAGCTCTCGCACACCGTCTCCGACCCGATCACGGTCGAGCAGGAGGGTGGCGAGCTGCACGTCAACCGCCCCAATGACGAGCGCAAGGCCAAGGAGCTCCACGGCCTCTCCCGTACCCTGGTCGCCAACATGATCGTCGGCGTCACCGAGGGCTACAAGAAGACGCTGGAGATCAACGGCACCGGTTACCGGGTCACGGCCAAGGGCAAGGACCTCGAGTTCGCCCTCGGCTTCTCGCACCCGGTGAACGTCACGCCGCCGGCCGGCATCACGTTCTCTGTGGAGCGCCCGACCCAGTTCACGGTCGCGGGCATCGACAAGCAGCTCGTGGGCGAGGTAGCCGCCAACATCCGGAAGATCCGCCCGCCGGAGCCCTACAAGGGCAAGGGCGTCAAGTACCAGGGCGAGGTCATCCGCCGTAAGGCCGGAAAGGCAGGTAAGAAGTGACCGCCACGCTGCTCAAGCGTCGCAACGGCGCCGGTGTCTCGGCCAAGCGGGCCGTCGGAAAGGCGCGTCGGCACTTCCGAGTCCGCCGGAACGTCTTCGGCACCGCCACCCGGCCCCGCCTGGTCGTCAGCCGTTCCTCGCGGCACATCACCGCGCAGATCATCGACGACCTCAAGGGCCACACGCTGGCCTCGGCGTCCACGCTCGACGCCTCCCTGCGGGGTGGCGAGGGTGACAAGAGCGCCCAGGCCGGCAAGGTCGGCGCTCTGCTCGCCGAGCGGGCCAAGGCCGCTGGCGTGTCCAAGGTCGTCTTCGACCGCGGTGGCAACAAGTACGCGGGGCGGATCGCCGCCCTGGCGACTGCCGCTCGCGAAGCCGGACTCGAGTTCTAGGAGGAATTGACCAATGCCTGGTCAGCAGCGCCGAGGCGGCGGGTCCGGCGGTAACACCGAGGGTGGCAACCGCCGGGACAACCGCCGTGAGGGCGGCCGCGGCAACGCGCCCGTCGACAAGACCCCGCATCTCGAGCGGGTCGTCGCGATCAACCGCGTCGCCAAGGTCGTGAAGGGTGGTCGTCGCTTCAGCTTCACCGCCCTGGTGATCGTGGGCGACGGCGACGGCACGGTCGGCATCGGCTACGGAAAGGCCAAGGAGGTGCCCGCGGCCATCGCCAAGGGCGTCGAGGAGGCCAAGAAGCACTTCTTCAAGGTGCCGCGGATCGGTGCGACCATCCCGCACCCGATCACCGGCGAGGCCGCGGCTGGTGTCGTGCTCCTCAAGCCGGCGTCCGCCGGTACCGGCGTCATCGCCGGTGGCCCGGTGCGTGCCGTGCTCGAGTGCGCGGGCATCCACGACGTGCTCTCGAAGAGCCTCGGCTCGTCGAACCCGATCAACATCGTGCACGCGACCGTCGCGGCCCTCAAGGGCCTCGAGTCGCCGGAGGCCGTCGCGGCTCGCCGTGGCCTTCCGGTCGAGGACGTCGCCCCGGCCGCCATGCTCGCGGCGCGTGCGGAAGCGGCGGTGCACTGATGGCACGCTTGAAGGTCACCCAGATCCGGTCCGAGATCGGCCGTAAGCAGAACCAGCGGGACTCCCTGCGGTCGCTCGGCCTGAAGCGGATCAACGATGTGGTGGTCAAGGAGGACCGCCCCGAGATTCGGGGCATGATCTTCGCCGTGAGCCACCTCGTAGATGTTGAGGAGGTCGAGTAATGGCGATCAAGGTCCACCACCTGCGCCCGGCGCCCGGCGCCAAGACCCCCAAGACCCGCGTGGGTCGTGGTGAGGGTTCCAAGGGCAAGACCGCCGGTCGCGGCACCAAGGGCACCGGCGCCCGCAAGAACACCCCGGCGGCGTTCGAGGGTGGGCAGATGCCCATCCACATGCGCCTGCCGAAGCTGAAGGGGCTCAAGAACCGGCCCCGCAACAAGGTCGTCTTCCAGGTCGTGAACCTGGACCGCCTCGCCGAGCTGTTCCCGAACGGCGGCGAGGTCGGACCGGACGAGCTGCACGAGGCCGGCGCGGTTCGCAAGAACCAGCCGGTCAAGGTCCTCGGCTCGGGCGAGCTGGGCGGTGTCGCGCTGACCATCAAGGCGCACGCGTTCAGCGAGTCGGCCAAGGAGAAGATCGCCGCAGCCGGTGGTTCCACCACCGAGCTGTGAGGCTCCTGGGGATGCCTGCCCGGGCGGTGCGAACGCGTCGCTCGGGCAGTCATCCCCATTGTGGCGTCTGACCTGGCCTTTTATGAACGGGCCAGATGCCTACGCGCGGTGCAGGCTACCGTGACACACCGCGCTCCAATAAGACTGTTAGAGTCCGTTCCCAGCTAGGGATATCGGTCGTCCGGACCGATGCCTTCCCCCACCCGCCGATTGCGGCGGTAACCTCGCGCAGGAGGAAGAAGTTGCTCTCCGCCTTTACCAGTGCGTTCCGGACGCCTGACCTGCGCAAGAAGCTGCTGTTCACGGTCTTCATCATTGCGCTGTACCGGATCGGGGCCACTCTGCCCAGTCCTGGTGTGTCCTACACCAACGTGCGGCGCTGCCTCGACATCGTGAACTCCTCCGACAGCGGTAGCGTCCTCAACCTGCTGAACTTGTTCTCAGGTGGCGCGCTGCTCCAGCTGTCGGTGTTCGCGCTGGGCATCATGCCGTACATCACGGCCTCCATCATCTTGCAGCTGCTGACCGTGGTGATTCCCCGCCTCGAGCAGCTCCGCAAGGAGGGCCAGTCCGGCCAGGCGAAGATCACGCAGTACACGCGCTACCTCACCCTGGGCCTCGCGGTCCTGCAGTCCTCGGCGTTCGTCGCCCTGGCGCGGACCGGGCAGCTGTTCGGCAACGCCTGTGACCAGAGCGACCCGACGCTGCAAATTATCCCCGAGAACACCGGCCTGCCGCTCTGGCTCACGCTGTCGGTCCTGGTCCTCACCATGACCGCCGGCACCGGCATGGTCATGTGGCTGGGCGAGCTGATCACCGACCGCGGCGTCGGCAACGGCATGTCCGTCCTGATCTTCACCTCGATCGCCGCCCGCCTGCCCGGCGAGGGCTGGTCGATCAAGGAGTCCAGCGGCGTCGGCAAGTTCATCCTGGTGATCGTGCTGGTCCTGGTCATCATCGGCCTGGTGGTCTTCATCGAGCAGGCGCAGCGGCGGATCCCCGTGCAGTACGCCAAGCGCATGATCGGCCGGCGGATGTACGGCGGCACGTCCACCTACATCCCGCTGAAGGTCAACCAGGCGGGTGTCGTCCCGGTCATCTTCGCGTCGTCGTTGCTCTACCTGCCGCAGCTGTACCTGCAGTTCTTCGACCCGAACAACCTCAAGGGCTACCAGGTCTGGATCCAGAAGTGGCTGGCCGACCCCACGAGCGAGCTGTACATCGGGGTCTACTTCCTGCTGATCATCTTCTTCACGTACTTCTACGTCTCGATCACGTTCAACCCGACCGAGGTCGCGGACAACATGAAGAAGTACGGTGGTTTCGTGCCGGGCATCCGCCCGGGCAAGCCGACCGCCGACTATCTGGACTTCATCCTCAGCCGGATCACCTTGCCCGGCGCGCTGTACCTTGGTCTGATCTCGGTACTGCCGAACTTCTTCTTCATCTGGCTCGACCAGCAGCAGTACCAGAACTTCCCGTTCGGCGGTACGGCAGTGCTGATCATGGTGGGTGTGGGTCTGGAGACGGTGAAGCAGATCGAGAGCCAGCTGATGCAGCGCAACTACGAAGGGTTCCTCCGGTAGTGGCGCCGCGGAGCCGGGGGGCTCTTGCGTCGAGGATCTCTACTCACCTAAGCGAGGCGATGTAGGTGCGGCTGGTGCTGGTGGGCCCTCCGGGGGCCGGCAAGGGGACCCAGGCTGAGTTCATCGCCGCCCATCTCGCCGTACCGAAGATCTCGACGGGCGACATCTTCCGGGCCAACGTGTCCCAGGGGACGCCGCTCGGTGTCGAGGCGAAGCGCTACATGGACGCGGGCCAGCTGGTCCCGGACGAGGTGACCATCAACATGGTCCGCGACCGGCTGGCCGAGCCGGATGCCGGCGACGGCTTCCTGCTCGACGGGTTCCCGCGCACGGTGCCGCAGGCTTCGGCCCTGGACAAGCTGCTGGCCGACCTGGGCACCGCGCTCGACCTGGTGATGGAGCTCGTGGTCGACGACGACGAGGTCATCCGGCGGCTGTCCGGCCGGCGCACCTGCCGGGGCTGCGGCAAGATCTGGCACGTCGAGTTCGACCCGACCAGTAAAGAGAACATCTGTGACCGTTGTGGGTCGGAGCTGTTCCAGCGCGACGACGACAAGGCCGAGACGATCGCCAACCGTCTGGTCGAGTACGCCGACAAGACAGCGCCGCTGGTCGACTTCTACGGCGCCCAGGGCAAGCTGGTGGGGATCGACGCGACCGGCCCGGTCGAGGACGTCACGGTGCGCGCCATCGACGCCCTGCGGTCCTACGGGGGCTGACGTGCGCCGCCCCCAACTGGACATTCAGCTGAAGACCCCGGACCAGATCGAGAAGATGCGCGGCGCCGGCCTGGTCGTCGCCGCCGCGCTGCAGGCCATGCGCGAGGTCGTGGCCCCCGGCGTCTCGACCGCCGACCTCGACGCGATCGCCGAGAAGGTGATCCGCGACGCCGGGGCGATCCCGTCGTTCAAGGGCTACCACGGCTTCCCGGCCTCGATCTGCGCCTCGGTCAACGAGCAGGTCGTGCACGGCATCCCCAGCGCCGAGCAGGTGCTGCGCGAGGGCGACCTGATCTCGATCGACTGCGGCGCCATCCTGGACGGCTGGCACGGCGACTCGGCGATCACCGTCGGCGTCGGCGAGACCGATCCCGCGCTGCTCAAGATGGCCGAGGTCGCCGAGGAGGCGATGTGGGCCGGCATCGCGGCCGCCGCCCGCGGCTCGGCCAACGGCCGGGGCAAGCTGACCGACATCTCGTTCAACGTCGAGAAGACGGTCCGCAAGGCCGGCCGCTACGGCATCGTCGACGGCTACGGCGGGCACGGCATCGGCACCGAGATGCACCAGGACCCGCACGTGCTCAACCACGGCAAGCCCGGCAAGGGCCCGCGCCTGGTGCCCGGGCTGTGCCTGGCCATCGAGCCGATGATCACGCTGGGCTCGCCGCGGACGGCCGAGCTCTCGGACGGCTGGACGGTCGTCACCCGCGACAACTCGATCGCCGCCCACGTCGAGCACACGATGTGCCTGCTCGAGGACGGCGTCTGGGTCACCACCGCGGTCGACGGCGGCCGGGCCCGGCTCGGCGATCTGGTCACCGCCCGCCAGTCCTGACCTACCGGTCGGTGATTCTCTCGGGCATGCTGGGACGCATGGGTCGTGAGGACATGCGTGCCGGTGACGGGGACCGCAAGGCAGTCGCGGAACAGCTCAAGACGGCGCTCGACGAGGGCCGTCTCGACCTGCACGAGTACGACGAGCGCCTGCAGCGGGCGTACGGGGCCAAGACCTTCCGCGACCTCGACGGGCTGCTCGACGACCTGCCCGGCACGGTCCCGGTGCAGCATTCCCAGATCCAGCCGGCCGCCCAGCCCCAGCCGCCCGCCGCGGCCGGTGGCACGGACAAGGGCAACGACGCCCAGTGGCTCGGGGGCTATGCGGGCGTGGTGGCCGTCTGCGTGCTGATCTGGGGGATCACCAGCATCGCGTCGGGCGAGCTGCTGTACTTCTGGCCGGTCTGGACGCTGATCCCGCTGATCCTCGGGTTCTTCGGCCGCCGTTTCGGCGGCCGGGGGCGCTGACCGGGCATGCTGGATCGGGGGTGCCACCATGGCTGATGTGAGCCGGGAGCAGATGCGGGCGGCCGACGACGACCGCAAGCAGGTCGCCGACCAGTTGCGCCTCGCCCTCGAGGAGGGCCGCCTCGACCTCGCCGAGTACGACGAGCGCCTGCAGGGGGCGTACGCGGCCAAGACGTACGCCGAACTCGACCGCCTGCTGACCGACCTGCCCAACGCCGCCCCGCTCGTGCCGGCCCAGCCGGCCGAGGTCGCCGTTCAGGTGCCGGACGACGGCGTGCGCCAGGCCTGGCTCGCTCACGTGTGGGGCTCGTGGGCCAAGGCGGCGGCGTTCTTCACGCTGATCTGGGGCATCTCGTCGCTGGCGAGCAATGAGGCCGTCTTCTACTGGCCGGCCTGGGTGATCGGGCCGTGGGGTGTGGTCCTTCTCGTCCGCACCGTCGCGGGCCTGGCCTCGGGCGAGCCGCGCAAGCACGCCGAAGAGGCGGAGCACCGGCGCCGGCTGCGGGAGCACAAGCGCGACCGCAAGGCGCTCTACGCCCAGGCCATCGCGGCCGGGGAGCTGCCCGAGAACCCGAGCAAGGAGCAGCGCAAGGCGTTCATCGCCGAGGCGGTGGCGCGAGGCGACCTGCCACCGAAGCCAAGACGGGGTCAATAACGCTGTTTGTCCGGATTTCCGGGCAGCGACACACCCGACCCCGGGTAACGGCGACCTCGGTTTGGTGTCGCCGCTGCGGCGCGCGTACACTGGCTAGCTGGCGCGCAGCGTCCACTCCGGCATGTCCTCAGCGCTTCGAGGACGGGCAGGAGCCGCGGCTGGTCCGGGTCGGTCATCGACTCGGGTAAGACGTTGTGCGGCAAGCCCCGAACCCCAGTGTCAGGTAGCGGAGGACATGCCTAAGAAAGACGGAGCCATCGAGATCGAGGGCCGTGTGATCGAGCCCCTGCCGAACGCCATGTTCCGCGTTGAGCTCGCCAATGGTCACAAGGTTCTTGCACACATCTCAGGCAAGATGCGGCAGCACTACATCCGCATCCTTCCCGAGGACAGAGTCGTCGTCGAGCTCTCGCCGTACGACCTCACCCGTGGGCGAATCGTCTACCGCTACAAGTGACTGGGCGCGGGGACCTCGTTCCCGTCCCGCTGAGAGTTAAGGCAAACCGTGAAGGTCAAGCCGAGCGTCAAGCGGATCTGCAACAACTGCCGGGTCATCCGGCGGCACGGCCGCGTCATGGTCATCTGCAAGACCGACGCGCGCCACAAGCAGCGCCAGGGCTGAGTCCCCGGTACAGCTGCCAGATCCGGCATCACGAACAAGCTCGTCCCGGCCACGTCCAGTGGCCACACCCCCGGCGCGGAGGCCGGGGCCCGTCCGGGCAGACGGGGTGGGACTGGCACAGACCTCCGAATGATTCTGAGGAGCATGCCCGCATATGGCACGTCTCGTCGGCGTCGATCTGCCCCGCGAAAAGCGGATGGAGATCGCGCTCACCTACATCTACGGGATCGGTCGCACCCGCGCTGTCGAAGCGCTGACCGCCACCGCGATCGACCTGAACAAGCGCGCCAAGGACCTCACGGACGAGGAGCTGGTCCAGCTCCGCGACTACATCGAGGGCAATTTCAAGGTTGAGGGCGACCTGCGCCGCGAGGTCGCCGCGGACATCCGCCGCAAGGTCGAGATCGGCTCTTACGCCGGCATCCGCCACCGCCGGGGCCTCCCCGTGCGGGGCCAGCGCACCCGGACCAACGCGCGTACGCGCAAGGGTCCGAAGCGCACGGTTGCAGGTAAGAAGAAGCCGGGTCGGAAGTAATAGGAGCGCACTGACTTATGCCACCGAAGGCACGCGCTGGGGCCGCCGTCAAGAAGGTCCGGCGCAAGGAACGCAAGAACGTCGCCCACGGGCAGGCGCACATCAAGAGCACCTTCAACAACACCATCGTGTCGATCACCGACCCGACCGGTGCGGTCATCTCCTGGGCCTCCTCGGGCCAGGTGGGCTTCAAGGGCTCCCGCAAGTCGACCCCGTTCGCCGCGCAGCTGGCCGCCGAGGCCGCCGCTCGCCGGGCCATGGAGCACGGCATGCGCAAGGTCGACGTTTTCGTCAAGGGTCCCGGCTCCGGCCGCGAGACCGCGATCCGTTCGCTGCAGGCCGCCGGCCTCGAGGTCGGGCAGATCAGTGACGTCACGCCGCAGCCGCACAACGGATGCCGTCCGCCGAAGCGCCGCCGGGTCTAAGGGAGAGATCGAGAAGCATGGCTCGTTACACAGGTGCGGACTGCAAGCGCTGCCGCCGCGAAAAGATGAAGCTGTTCCTCAAGGGCAGCAAGTGCGACGGGCCCAAGTGCCCGTTCGAGTCGCGTCCCTTCCCGCCCGGCCAGCACGGCCGTGGCCGGACCAAGGAGACCGAGTACCTGCTCCAGCACCGCGAGAAGCAGAAGGCCCGCCGCGTCTACGGCGTGCTCGAGAAGCAGTTCCGCGGTTACTACGAGGAGGCTGTCACCAAGCCCGGCAAGACCGGTGAGGTGCTGCTGCAGATCCTCGAGTCGCGTCTCGACAACGTCGTCTACCGGGCCGGCCTCGCGCAGTCCCGGGACATGGCCCGGCAGCTGGTCAAGCACGGCCACTTCCTGGTCAACGGCGTCAAGGTCGACATCCCGTCGTACCGCGTCAAGGAGCACGACATCGTGACCACGCGGGAGAAGTCGAAGGAGATGACTCCCTTCGTCGTCGCCCAGGCCCAGGCCGGTCAGCGGCCCGTGCCGGCGTGGCTCGAGCCCATCCCGAGCGAGATGAAGGTTCTCGTTCACTCGCTCCCGGCCCGGGCTGTCATCGACACCCAGGTCCAGGAGCAGCTGATCGTCGAGCTCTACTCCAAGTAGTGCTCCCGCCGGGGGCGCCGACCGTGGCGCCCCCGGTGCATCAATGGATGGCCATCAAATAGCGGATGGCCTGACAGAAAGAAGAACAGCGTGCTCATCAGCCAGCGGCCGTCCCTCTCCGAAGAGTCGATCAGCGAGACCCGCTCCCGGTTCACCATCGAGCCTCTGGAGCCCGGCTTCGGTTACACCCTCGGCAACTCGCTGCGGCGGACCCTGCTGTCGTCCATCCCGGGCGCGGCGGTCACCAGCATCAAGATCGACGGCGTCCTGCACGAGTTCACCACGATCCCCGGTGTCAAGGAGGACGTGGTCGAGCTGGTCATGAACGTCAAGGAGCTGACCGTCAGCTCCGAGCACGACGAGCCGGTCAGCATGTACCTGCGCAAGCAGGGCCCGGGCGACGTCACCGCCGGTGACATCCAGCCCCCGGCCGGCGTGTCAGTGCACAACCCCGACCTCAAGCTGGCCACGCTCAACAGCAAGGGCCGGCTCGACATGGAGCTCACCGTCGAGCGGGGCCGTGGCTACGTCACGGCGGCGCAGAACAAGAGCGCCGGCGCCGAGATCGGCCGCATCCCGGTCGACTCGATCTACTCGCCGGTCATGAAGGTGACCTACCGCGTCGAGGCGACCCGTGTCGAGCAGCGCACCGACTTCGACCGTCTGATCATCGACGTCGAGTCCAAGGCTTCCATCTCGCCGCGCACCGCGCTGGCCTCGGCCGGCTCCACGCTGGTCGAGCTGTTCGGCCTCTGCCGCGAGCTGGACGAGACCGCCGAGGGCATCGACATCGGCCCGTCGCCGCAGGACGCGCAGCTCGCTGCCGACCTGGCGCTGCCGATCGAGGAGCTGGACCTGACCGTCCGGTCGTACAACTGTCTCAAGCGTGAGGGCATCAACAGCGTTGGTGAACTCATCGGGCGGACGGAGGCCGACCTTCTGGATATAAGGAATTTCGGTCAGAAGAGCATCGACGAGGTCAAGATGAAGCTCGCCGGAATGGGGCTGGGCCTCAAGGACAGCGCGCCGTCCTTCGACCCCGCGCACGTCGTGGACTCGTTCGGCGACGTGGACTACGACACCGACGACTACCGCGAGACCGAGCAGCTCTAAGAGCCCGGCCGCCATTCACAAGGAGCATTTGGAATGCCCACGCCCACCAAGGGAGCCCGCCTCGGCGGCAGCCCGGCGCACGAGAAGCTCATCCTGGCCAACCTGGCCACCGAGCTTTTCCGGCACGGGAAGATCAAGACCACCGAGGCCAAGGCGCGCCGGCTGCGCCCCCTGGCTGAGCAGCTCATCACCAAGGCCAAGCGCGGCGACCTGCACAACCGTCGCCGGGTGCTGGCCACGGTGAAGGACAAGGACGTCGTGTACGCCCTGTTCGAGCAGATCGCTCCGCGTTACGGCAACCGGCCGGGTGGCTACACCCGCATCACCAAGACCGGCCCGCGTAAGGGTGACGCCGCTCCCATGGCCGTCATCGAGCTGGTCGAGGAGCTGCAGGTCGCTACTACTGCTCCTGCCAAGAAGGCCGCTCGGAAGGCGACCGCTCAGCAGGACAAGGTTGAGGCTCTGGCCCGCGAGGACGAGGCTCCGGCTTCGACCTCCACCTCGACCGCTGTCGGTACCGAGGCCACGACGGACCAGGACGCCGAGCCGCCGGTGAGCGCTTCCGGCGACAAGGGCGCCGAAGGCCCGGGCGACAAGGCCGAAGGCGAAGACGAGCCGAAGGCCTAAGCAAGTCGGTTCTTTTGAGGGCCCGGCACCCCGTGTGGGTGTCGGGCTCTTTTCTTGTACGAGTTCTGGTGCGCATGAATACGTCGGAGTGTTCCCCGGCGCCGTTGGTGGTTCGGGCCGTGGAGGGGTGTTGCGCTTATGAGATCCATCCGCTTGCGGCTGGACGTTTCTTATGACGGCACCGATTTTTCGGGGTGGGCGATCCAGCCTGGTCGGCGAACTGTGGCCGGTGTGCTCATTGAGGCCCTCGGACGGCTCGTCGGAGCTGAGACCCCGCTGGGGCTGACGGTCGCGGGACGTACGGACGCGGGGGTTCATGCCTCGGGGCAGGTGTGTCATGTGGACCTGCCGGAAACGGTGTGGGAGGAGCTTGAGTCGTCGTTGTTGCGGCGGCTGGCTGCGTTGATGCCGGGGGATGCTCGGGTCAAGGCAATTGTGCCGGTGCCGTCTTCGTTTGATGCTCGGTTCTCGGCTACCTATCGGCGGTATGAGTACCGGGTTGCCGACACTGTTTGGGGGCCGGAGCCGTTGCGCAGGCACGACACCATTGGGTGGGTGCGGCCGCTTGATGTGGAACGGCTGAATGGTGGGTCGTTCGGGCTGACCGGGGAGCACGACTACGCGGCCTACTGCAAGCGGAAAGAGCACGCGACGACCATTCGGGCCATCACGCGATTCGACTGGCGGCGCGATCCGGACGGCATTGTGGTGGCCACCGTGCAGGCCGACGCGTTCTGCCAGTCGATGGTGCGCAGCCTGGTCGGGGCGCTGCTGGCCGTAGGCGACGGGCGGCGCGACCCGGGCTGGCCGTCGAAGCTGCTCGCGCTGTCCGAGCGCTCCAGCTCAGTGACGGTGGCGCCGGCGCACGGGCTCACGCTGATCGCGGTCGGCTACCCGGACGAGAGCGACTACGCCGTACGGGCCGAAGCGACCCGCCGACTGCGGGCCTGATCAACCGCTCTCAAGAGGCGGCGAGCACGCCCGGCGGCTGCGGGGGAGCCGGGGCGCCCGCCACCGAACCGCCGAGGTGGGTGTCGACGAGTTCGGCCGTGATCCGGGCCGCGTACGGGTCGTCGGCGGGCACCAGATGCCCGTCGGGCCGGGTGATCACGCAGTACAGCAGGAAGTTCCCGCGGGTGCGCCAGCCGACCTGCGCCGTCGAGGCGTCGGCCGGGCCGGCCGGGACCGTGGTGAACCCGCCGTCCCCGGTCTCGACCAGGCCGCGCACCAGATCGTCGACCTCCGCCGCGGCGGACGCGTCGGCCAGCGTGAACACCCCGGCCGTGACCTGGTAATCCCCGTACGGCGCGGTCAGCCCGGCCCGCACGACCTCGCTGCACCCGTGCCCCAGCAGCACCGCGCCCAGCCGGCCGGTGGTGGCCGTGGCGCAGTCGGCGTCCAGGTGGCGCATCTCGATCCGGTAGGCCCCCGTGGCGCCGGCCGGTCGGATCTCGTCACCGGGAAAGACCTGCCCGAGGTCGGGTGTGGCCGGCGCGACCGGGGTCACCGACTGCTGCTGGTGCCGGTCCGAGGCCAGGATCAGGAAGCCGATGGTCAGCGCGAGCCCGAGCAGGATGACGCCCGCGATGCCCTGGGTGAGCCAGAGCACCGCGCGCTGCGGCTCGACACCGGTCCGGGCCGCCCGGCGCCGGGCCGGGGCCCGCCGGACGCGTGATGGGGGTGGCGCCGGCGGCGGCCGGTGCTGGCCACCCGATCCGATGCCGCGGACCAGGAGCACCAGGCCGCCGTCGGCGGTCGCGCGGTGGGCTGGACGAGGAGGGGTGCCGTACCGCATGGCGACCACGCTAGAAGCGCACGGTGATCTATGAACGCACAGATTGTGCGGCACCCCGCCGAACGCCCGCGCGTTTACCGGCGGCAAACTGGTGCGGTGACCGCCGACCATTACTTCAGCGCCGATCCCGCCGCGCCCGAGGAGCGCAGCGAGATCGCGTTCAGCGTGGCGGGCCGCGACTACCGGCTGACCGTCGCCAACGGCGTGTTCAGCGCGGGCCGGCTCGACCCGGGCACCGCGGTGCTGCTGCGCAAGGGCGACCTGCCCGACGCCGGGGCAACCGGCACATTCCTCGACCTCGGCTGCGGCTACGGGCCGATCGCCTGCGTGCTGGCCACCGAGTCGCCGCGGGCGGTCGTGCACGCGGTCGACGTGAACTCCCGGGCCCGCGAGCTCACCGTCCTGAACGCCGCGGCGCTGGGGCTGGCCGATCGCGTACGGGTGGCCGCGCCCGACGACGTGCCGGCCGGCGTCACGTTCGACCAGATCTGGAGCAACCCGCCGACCCACGTGGGCAAGGCCGAGCTGCGCGCGCTGATGGAACGCTGGCTGCCCCGGCTGGCCCCCGAGGGCGTGGCCTGGCTGGTGATCAACCGGCATCTGGGCGGTGACTCGCTTCACGCCTGGCTGGTCGAGGGCGGCTGGGAAGTCGAGCGTATGGCCAGCCAGCGGGGCTTCCGCGTGCTGCGGGTCGGCAGAAAAACCGACTGACGTAAAGCGGCGGCCCCAGGGATGATGGCGGCCATGGGTTACGTGGATGTCGCCGGAGCCGGTTTCGTGCTGCCCGACGGGCGGCGGCTCTTCGCCGACGTCGCGTTCCGGGTCGGCGAGGGGGCCAAGGTCGCGCTGGTCGGGCCGAACGGCGCGGGCAAGACGACGCTGCTGCGCATGGTGGCCGGCGACCTGGCGCTGCCCGAGGGCACGATCGCACGGTCCGGTGGGCTGGGCGTGATGCGCCAGTTCATCGGCATGATCGGCGACGACCGTACGCTGGAAGATCTGGCCTTGTCGCTAGTCAAGCCCGACCTGGGTGCCGCGGGCGAACGGCTGGCCAAGGCGGCGGCGGGGCTCGACGACACCGAGCGCAGCCAACTGGCGTACGCGAACGCTCTGGCCCATTGGGGCGAGGCCGGGGGCTACGACGCCGAAGTGCTCTTCGACACCGTGGCCGTCGCTATTCTCGGCAAGCCCTGGGACGAGGTGCGCCACCGTCCGGTTCGGACACTGTCGGGCGGGCAGCAGAAGCGGTTCGCGCTCGACCTGCTGCTGCGCGGGGACGACGAGGTGCTGCTGCTCGACGAGCCGGACAACTTCCTCGATGTACCGGGAAAGCGCTGGCTCGAG
Organism: Paractinoplanes pyxinae; assembly: GCF_026626335.1. Classification (GTDB taxonomy): domain Bacteria; phylum Actinomycetota; class Actinomycetes; order Mycobacteriales; family Micromonosporaceae; genus Actinoplanes; species Actinoplanes pyxinae. The sequence continues at coordinate 606,614 of NZ_JAPNTZ010000002.1, forward strand.
GCGCGGCTGCGCGAATCGGCGAAATCCGTGCTGTACGTCTCGCACGACCGGGAACTGCTGGCCCAAACGGCCGACCGCGTCGTGGCGGTCGAGGGTGGCACCGCGTGGACGCACCCGGGTGGTTTCGCGTCGTGGCACGAGGCGCGCCTGCACCGCCACGACCGGATGGAGGAGAACCGCCGGCGCTGGGACGAGGAGCATCAGAAACTCAAGGATCTGGTGCTGTCGCTCAAGCAGAAGGCGACCTTCAACGACGGCATGGCCTCGCGCTATCAGGCCGCGCAGACCCGGTTGCGCAAGTTCGAAGAGGCCGGGCCGCCGCCGACCCCGCCCAAGGAGCAGTCGCTGCGGATGAACCTGCGCGGCGGGCGCACGGCCAAGCGCGCGGTGATCTGCGAGCAGCTCGAGATGGAAGACCTGACGTTCCCGTTCGACCTGGAGATCTGGTACGGCGACCGGGTGGCCGTGCTGGGCGCCAACGGCACCGGCAAGTCGCACTTCCTGCGGCTGCTGGCGGCCGGCGGCAGCGACCCCGAGGCCGAGAACAAGCCGGTCGACGGCGCACCCCTGGCCCACGTCGCGCACCACGGTGTGGCCCGGCTCGGCGCGCGGGTGCGGCCGGGGCACTTCTCGCAGACGCATGACCGGCCCGAGCTGCTGGAACGTACGCTCGTCGAGATCCTGTGGCGGGGTGACGACCACCGCTCCGGAATGGACCGGGCGGGCGCGATGAAGGCCCTCAACCGGTACGAGCTGGCGGCCCAGGGCGACCAGCGGTTCGGCACGCTCTCGGGCGGGCAGCAGGCGCGCTTCCTGGTGCTGCTGCTCGAGCTGTCGGGGGCGACGGTGCTGCTGCTCGACGAGCCGACCGACAACCTCGACCTGGCCTCGGCCGAGGCGCTGGAGGAGGGCCTCGACAAGTTCGAGGGCACGGTGATCGCGGTCACCCACGACCGCTGGTTCACCCGTTCCTTCGACCGCTTCGTGCTGTTCCAGGGCGACGGCGAGGTCGTCGAGACGCCCGAACCAGTGTGGGACGTGCGCTAGTTTTTTGGCCTCGGGCCGGGTTATGGTCCGAGGCAACACAACCCCGCGGGAGTCCGGTGCACCGGGCTGAGAGGGGGGCTGACGCGGCCCCCGACCGTCGAACCTGATCCGGATCATGCCGGCGCAGGGAGGAGCGTCAGTTGTCGTTTCCACGTTTGCATGTCGTCACCGACTCGCTCGATGTCGTCCGGGGCGTGCTCGGGCACGGGCCGGTGGCCGTCCAGGTGCGGGTCAAGACCAACGACCGTGAGGCGTACGCGCTGACGGTGGCCGCCCTCGAGCTGTGCCGGGCGGCCGGCGCGCTCTGCCTGGTCGACGACCGGGTCGGGGTGGCCCTGGCGGCCGGGGCGGACGGGGTCCACGTGGGCGCCGACGACCTGCCGGTGGCGGCCGCCCGGCGCGCGCTCGGGCCGGCGCTGATCCTGGGCGCGACCTGCCGCAATCCGGCGGCCGCGCGGGAGGCGGTGGCGGCCGGCGCCACGTACCTGGGTGTCGGTCCGGCCTTCGCGACGAGCAGCAAGACCGGGCTGCCCGACCCGATCGGGCCCGAGGGAGTCGCGGCGATAACCCGAGCCGTGCCGGGGACGCCGGTGATCGCCATCGCGGGCATCACCCCGGCCCGAGTGGCCGAACTGGACTGCTACGGCGTGGCCGCGATCTCGGCGGTTGCGGCCGACCCGGCCGCGGCCACCGGCGCGTTCCTGCGAGCCCTCGACGCTTTCGAAGGGGCGCCGGCATGAGCGGCACCGTCGTCGTCGGAGGCGGGATCATCGGGCTCTCGATCGCCTACCGCCTGATGAGCCGTGGTGCGGACGTGACGGTCCTCGACGGCGGGGACGACGGCGCGTGGCACGTGGCGGCCGGGATGCTCGCGCCCGGCGGTGAGTCGGAGCACGAGGACCCGCAGCTGATCCGCCTGCTCGAACGCTCGGCCGAGCTGTGGCCGGGGTTCGCGGCCGAGCTGGGCGTCGACGTCGGGTACGACGACACGGGCACCCTGAGCCTCGCGATGACCCCGGACGACCTGGCCCAACGGGCGCGGGTGTGGAGCCGGCAGCAACTGCCGCTGCTGCGCCCCTCGGAGCTGCGCACCTTCGAACCAGCGCTGTCCCCACGCGTACGGGCCGGGGTTCTCGCTCGTGAGGAGCGGCAGGTCGACCCGCGCAAGGTGGTGCGGGCACTGCGCGAACGCCTCGGCTCGCGGGTCGTGCTGAAACGCGTCAGCTCGCTGTCTGATGTGGACGCGGCGACGGTAGTGGTGGCGGCCGGATGTGGCACGGCCGCGCTGACCGGGCTGCCCGTGCGACCGGTGAAGGGCCAGGTGCTGCGGCTGCGTGGCGAACCCGGCCTGCTGCGGCACGTGCTCGACGCGGCGGTCGACGGGCGCGAGGTCTACATCGTGCCGCGGGCTGATGGCGAAGTCGTGGTGGGAGCGACCCAGGAGGAACGGACCGACCGGCTGGTCACGGCGGGTGGCGTGCGCGACCTGCTGCGGGCGGCCCTCGACCTGGTGCCGGGGCTGGCCGAGTTCGAGCTCACCGAAACGACAGTGGGACACCGGCCCGGCACACCCGACAACGCGCCACTGCTCGGGCGGCTCGACGAGCGGGTGATCGTGGCGGCCGGGCACTTCCGGAACGGGGTGCTGCTGGCGCCGGTCACCGCCGACCTGATCGCCGGCCTGGTGCTGGACGGTTCCTCGCCCCCATCGCCTTTCTCCCCGGGGAGGTTCTGATGCGGCTGACGGTGAACGGGCGGAGCTCCGACGGGTTCGTGCGCGATCTGTCCGTACGCGAATTGGTCGAGACGATCACCGAGGCGCAGCGGGGCGTGGCGGTGGCGGTTAACGGCGAAGTTGTGCCCCGATCGACGTGGGCCGTCACGGCGCTGGCCGAGGGCGACTCCGTCGAAGTGCTCACGGCCGCTCAGGGAGGCTGACCATGCTGTTCGGGAAATCACGGCTGATCCTGGGCACGGGCGGCGCGAACAGCCTGGCCGCGCTGGAGGAGGCGGTCGTCGCCTCCGGAACCGACCTGGTGACCGTGGCGCTGCGCCGGGTCGACGCGGCCGGGCCGGGCCTGCTGCCGATGCTCGACAAGCTCGGGGTGCGGGTGCTGCCCAACACGGCCGGCTGCTACACGGCGGGCGACGCGGTGAAGACGGCCCACCTGGCCCGCGACGCCTTCGAGACCGACCTGATCAAGCTCGAGGTGATCGGCGACGAGCGGACCCTGCTGCCCGACGGCGTCGAACTGCTGCGAGCGGCGGAAACACTGGTCGGCGACGGCTTCACGGTGCTGCCGTACACCAGCGACGACCCGATCCTGGCCCGCCGCCTGGCCGACGTGGGCTGCGCGGCGGTGATGCCGGCCGGGTCGCCGATCGGCTCCGGCCTGGGCATCTCGAATCCGCACCACATCCGGCTGATCCGGCAGAGCGTGGACGTGCCGGTCGTGCTCGACGCGGGCATCGGCACCGCCTCGGACGCGGCGCTGGCGATGGAACTGGGCTGCGACGCGGTGCTGGTGGCGAGCGCCATCACTCGCTCCGACGACCCCGGCGCGATGGCCGACGCCATGCGGCACGCGGTGATCGCGGGCCGGCTGGCGTTCGAGGCGGGACGGATCCCGCGGCGCTTCCATGCGCTGGCGTCCACATCGGACGAAGGCTTGGCGCAATGGTGACGCCGGGCGGGCTCGTCGTGCTCACCGATCGGCGGATCGCTCGCGGGCCGCTGGTCGACGTGGTGCGGGCCGCGGTTCGCGGTGGCGCATCGTGGGTCATTCTGCGCGAGCGAGATCTGCCGTACGCCGAACGGGCCGAGCTGGCGGCGGCGCTGCGAGAGGTGCTGCCACCGGGGCGGTTGATCGTGGCCGGGCCTGATCCACTCGGCGGCGATGCTGTTCACCTGGCCGAACGTGATCCGCGGCCGACCGCTGAAGTGCGGCTGGTCGGCCGCTCCCGGCACGGATGTTTGTCCGATGAGGACTACGCGACGCTCTCGCCGATCTGGCTGACGGACACGAAACCTGGATACGGGCCGGCGTTGGGCCTGGCCGCCGCAGCCGAGCTGGCCGGGGATGTTCCGTGGCTGGCACTGGGCGGCATCGACTCGGCCGCGCGGGCGAGAGAGTGCGCGGGTGCGGGCGCGGCGGGAATTGCGGTGCTCGGTGCGATCATGCGTTCGCGTGAGCCCGAGCGGACCGCGCTGGAGCTGGCGCGGGCGTTCGGCTCCGCGAAGGCGGCCCGGCGGCCCGACGGCAGAACCGGTGATCCCGGACGGGCGGGCGGCTCATCCGCTTCGTCAACGTCCACATCCGCCGCCGCATCCGCCGCCGCATCCGCCGCCACATCCGCCGCCACATCCGCCGCCCCACCCAGGGTGGGCAGCCTAGGGGAGCGCGCTGAGAATCGGCTGAAGTTATCCACAGGTGCGTCATGACGCCGCGGGTGGTGTTGACGATCGCGGGGTCGGATTCCGGTGGCGGAGCGGGGATTCAGGCCGACCTCAAGACCTTTGCGGCGCTCGGGGCGTACGGCGTCTCGGTAATCACAGCCGTGACTGCGCAGAACACCCTCGGGGTCACGGCCATCCACCCGATCCCGGTTGATGTTGTGGCGGCGCAGCTGGACGCCGTGCTCGACGACCTGCCGGTGGCCGCGGTCAAGGTGGGCATGATCGGTGATCCGGCGGTGGCCGAACTCATTCTGAGCCGGGCCGAGCGGCTGCCCAACCTGGTGGTGGATCCGGTGCTGGTGGCCACCTCGGGGGCCCGGCTGGCGGAGTCGGCCTCGGTGGCGCCCCTGGTCTCGTACCCGTGCGTTCTGACCCCGAATCGGCAGGAGGCCGGCGCTCTCGTCGGGCGGGTGGTCGAGACGGCGGGGGAGATGGCGGAGGCGGCGGAAACGCTGGCCGGGCGGGGCGCGCGGGCCGTGGTGGTGACGGGGAGCGAGGCGGCGGTGGATGTGTTGCGCTTCGGCGGTACGACGGAATTGCTGCGCGGCGAGCCGGTGAGCACGGCCAACAACCACGGGTCGGGCTGCACGTTCTCGTCGGCGATCGCGGTGCGGCTGGCGGCCGGGGATCCGGTGCCGTCGGCCGTACGGAATGCCAAGAGCTATGTGACGGCGGCGCTCATCGGCGGGCGCGCTTGGCGGCTGGGCGCGGGTCCCGGGCCGCTGGACCACTTCATTTCCTGAGCCCGGCTTGGGGCAGCGCCGGGGATTCGTACGCCCAATTGCTGCCTGCTTTGTAGACATAGGGGAGGAATTGTGAGACGTAAGACGTACGTCGAAGGGGTGCCGTTCATGGAGGTGGAGCTGAGCGGGGGCAACGATCCCGTCCGGCTCTACGACACGTCCGGTCCGGGCAGCGACCCCGAAGTCGGGCTGCCGCCATTGCGGAAACCTTGGGCGACCGGCCGCACTCAACTCGCGGCGGCGAGGGCGGGCGAAGTGACGACCGAGATGAAATTCGTGGCGGTCCGCGAGAACGTGCCCGTCGAACTCGTACGAGAGGAGATCGCGGCCGGTCGGGCGGTGCTGCCGGCCAACCGCAACCATCCGGAGTCGGAACCGATGATCATCGGTTCGCGGTTCCTGGTGAAGGTCAACGCGAACATCGGCACCTCGGCCGTGACGTCGTCGGTGGCCGAGGAGGTCGAGAAGCTCACCTGGGCCACCCGCTGGGGCGCCGACACGGTGATGGATCTGTCGACCGGGCCACGCATCCACGAGACGCGCGAGGCGATCATCCGGAACTCGCCGGTGCCGATCGGGACCGTGCCGATCTATCAGGCGCTCGAGAAGGTCAAGGGCGACCCGGTCAAGCTGACCTGGCCGGTGTTCAAAGAGACGATTCTCGAGCAGGCGGAGCAGGGCGTCGACTACATGACGATCCACGCGGGCGTGCTGCTGCCGCACGTTCCGCTGGCCGCCGACCGGGTCACCGGCATCGTCTCGCGCGGCGGTTCGATCATGGCGGCCTGGTGCCTGGCCCACCACGAGGAGAACTTCCTCTACACGAACTTCGCCGAGTTGTGCGAGATCTTCGCGGCGTACGACATCACGTTCTCGCTCGGCGACGGCCTGCGACCCGGCTCGATCGCCGACGCCAACGACGAGGCCCAGTTCGCCGAACTTCGTACGCTCGGGGAACTGACCCACCTGGCCTGGGAGCACGACGTGCAGGTGATGGTCGAGGGCCCGGGTCACGTGCCGATGCACAAGATCAAAGAGAACGTGGACCTGCAGGTCGAGCTGTGCGGCGGAGCGCCGTTCTACACACTCGGGCCGCTGACGACCGATATCGCCCCGGCCTACGACCACATCACCTCGGCCATCGGCGCCGCGATGATCGGCATGTTCGGCACCGCGATGCTCTGCTACGTCACGCCCAAGGAACACCTGGGCCTGCCCGGCAAGGACGACGTGAAGGCCGGGATGATCGCCTACAAGATCGCGGCGCACGCGGCCGACCTGGCCAAGGGTCACCCGGGCGCGCAGGCCTGGGACGACGCGCTGTCCAAGGCCCGCTTCGAGTTCCGCTGGGAGGACCAGTTCGAGCTGGCGCTGGACCCGGAGACGGCCCGCGCCTACCACGACGAGACGCTGCCGGCCGAACCCGCCAAGACCGCGCACTTCTGCTCGATGTGCGGCCCGAAGTTCTGCTCCATGAAGATCAGCCACGATCTGAAGAAGCAGGGCATGGGCCTCAAGTCGGCCGAGTTCGTGGCCGGCGGCAGCCAGGTCTATGTGCCGGTGACCCCGGTCAGCGGCCCAGGCCGCTGACCCAGTCCGAGATCTCGCCGTCCGGGCGGCCCTGCTTCGGCGGCTGGGGCGGGGTGAAGCCGTCGAACGGCGGCATCGTGATGACGCCCGTGTCCGAGGGGCGCATCTCGTCGTCGGAACGCTGAGCGGCCACCGCGGCCCGGGCGGCGACGGTGGCCCGGGCGGCCACCGTCGCGCGGCCGGTGATCGCGGCGGCCGCGCCGGTGCCGGGCAGGCCGGGGCCGGACTTGGTGGCCGCCTTGGCGATGGCCGACTCGGGCTGGGCGTCGCGCTGCGGCAGCGGCGGGCGGTCGGGGGTGGGCTCGGCGGCCGGCTTGCGCGGCCGGTCGGTCGCCGAGCCGCGGCCCAGCACGGCGACGAGCACCGAGCCGAGGACGCCCGCGCCGGCGGCGGTCATGGCGGCCCAGTACGGCATTTCCTGCACACGGGTCGAGCCGGGGCCCGCGATCAGGTAGGCGACGGTGAGCAACGCCGGGCCGGGCAGGCCGGCCAGGGCGGTGGCCACGATGGACAGTCGTCGGCGGCGGGCGGCCAGGCCCACCGCGAGGCCGCAGATCAAGGCGATGGCGGGCATGGTGAACAGCGAGGCGCGCTCGGCCAGATCATCGGGGACGAAGCCGGCGTCGAGCACTCCCAGCCGTACGGGGGAATTCTGCTCACCCGAGCGCAGCGACGGCGCCACCGACACGAGCGCGAGCACCCACATCACCGCGCTCACCGCGACCAGGTTCCAGCGGGCGGCGTTGCGGCCCAGCGCGGCCCACGCGGCGAAGATGCCGGCCGCCGCGCCGAGCACCGCGCAGGCGCCGATCACGAAGACCGGGTTCACCCCGGCCACCTCGGCGCCGCGGGCCGGCTGCATGGTGAGCGGGACGATCGCGGCGGCGCCCAGGCCGGCCGCGACGCCACCGGTGAGGCGGGTACCGGCGCCCGAGCGGGCGGTCAGATGGCCCCGCGCGGCCACGCCGCCGGCCGCCGCCGCGGTCAGCGCGAACCACGCGACCCAGGCCAGCTGAGCGGTCCATCCGTCACGCGCGGTGACCTCGACGACACGGGCGAAGTCGAGGACGCCCAGCCCGTAGGCCAGGCCCAGCTGACCGGCCCCAACCAGCGCGGCCGCGCCGAATGCGGTTCCCACCAACTTCGCCCAGGTGCGTAAAGCCATGCCCGGCACGTTACGGTTTCCTCGCCTACGCGCTCAACAGCGGGGGTCGATTCTTAAAATCCCGCTTAGATATTTATACGGAGAGTGGCGGATCAAGCCATCAAAAGATCATGGAGAAGCGCGCTGCAGCGGGCCACCTCGTCGGAGTGCGCCGTGCGCCCCAGCGTGCGGGGACGCGGGATGCGCACATCGACGATCTCGCGTACCCGGCCCGGTCGCGGGCTGAGCACGACCACCCGGTCGGCCAGCAGCACCGCCTCGTCGATCGAATGGGTGACGAAGACGGTGGTCGCCTCTTGTTCCATGTGGATGCGCTGCAGCTCGATCGACAGCTCCTCGCGGATCAGCGGGTCGAGCGCCGAGAACGGCTCGTCCATCAGCATCACCTGAGGCCGGCCGATCAGCGCGCGGCACAACGCCACCCGCTGCTGCATGCCGCCCGAGAGCTCGTGCGGCAGCCGCTTCTCGAAGCCGGTCAGGCCGGTCAGCGTGAGCAATTCGTGCGCCCGGTCGCGGTACTCGGCCTTGCGCCAGCCGAAGATCTGCACCGGCAGCAGCACGTTGTCGAGCACCGAGCGCCAGGGCAGCAGGGCCGGGCGCTGGAACATCATGGACACGTCCCGGCGCGGCTTGACCACCTGCTCGCCGCCCACGTCGACGCGTCCGGCGGTCGGCGGCAGCAGGCCCGCGATGAGCCGCAGCAGCGTCGACTTGCCGCAGCCGGAGCGGCCCACCACGGCCACGAACTCGCCGTTGCCGACCTCGAGGCTGACGTCGCGCAGCGCCTCGACCGTGCCCGAGCGGCCGGTGAACGTCCGGGACACCTGGTCGATCCGGATCATGACGCGAGCCGCCAGCGACCGCTGCGCGCCACCAGCAGGGTCAGCGCTTGCGGCATCAGGCCGGAGTGGTTGTCCGGCGTCAGGCGGATCGGGCCGGAGAGCCCGTCGACCTGCGAGGTCTCGATGATCTCGCGGATCTGGCGGCGGTCGGCCCCGGCCCGGGCCACGGCGTCGGCGATCAGGTCGGCCGCGTCGGCCGCGAACGAGGCCACCCCCGAATAGCTGCCGTAGCGGGACGTGTAGTCGCGGAACCACTGCTTGCGGGAGGACTTGGCCGGGGTCGTCGCGATCACGTCGTCGATGGCCAGGATCTGGGTGAACACCATCGTGGCGTTGTCCGTCGCCTTCGCGGCGGCGCGCGGGATGAACAGATCGCTCGCGGCAGCCGAGTCGAAGTACATGGGCTTGCTGAAGTTCGCCGTGCGCGCGTCGGTGGCGGCCTGCTGGGCCAGGTCGGGCGGGGCGAGCACCAGCAGCGCGTCCGGCTGGGTGGCGGTCAGCGTGCTCACGGACTGGGCGATGTCGCTGGCGGCCGGCTTGACCGAGCGGGTCGCCGTGACGGTGATGCCGGTGCCCTCACGGGCGTCGGTGAGCGCCGAGTTGGCGCCCCGGCCGTAGAGGTCGTCGGTGTGCAGCACCGCGATCTTCTTGTATTTCTGCCGGGTGAATTCGCTCACCAGGGCGGCCGCGCTGTCGGCCGAATTGGGGCCGAGCTTGAAGACGTACTGGCGGGCGCTGACCGGGCTGGCGACCTCGTCCGAGGCGGCCAGCGAGATCGTCGGGATGGTCTTGTCGTTGATCGTCTTCGCCGCGCCCACCACGCACTGGTCGCAGGTGCCGGTGACGACCGCGGCGACCGCCGGGTCGTCGGCGAACGTGCTGATGTTGCGCAGCGACGCCGTCGGGTCGTTCCGGTTGTCCTGAGTGCGTAGTGCCAGCTTGCGCTCGCCCAGCTGGCCCGACGCGTTGATCTGCTCGATCCGCAGTTGCAGGGCCCGGGCGTACGCGGTGTCGACCGCCGACGAGTTGTTGAGATCGGCCGCGATCACCACGGTGTCGCCGCCGCCGGAGGCGTCGTCGTCGGAGGTGCAGCCGGCCGCGCCGGCGAGAAGCATCGATGCCACGGCAGTGGCCGCGGTGATGCGGGGGAGCCGCACTGGAGGTGCCTCCTAGAGGGGCGGGAAGGCGGGGTGCCGGCAGCATCGTGGCTCGCCGGCGGGAGGGCCGACACGGACAGCATGTCCGTTCGATCGCGCCAAACCTTGCCAACGTGAAGGCCCCTGGTCAAGCGGCGGTCCATCGATGGAGCGAGACGCTTGTCTCACATACTGGTAGAAAATCGGGGGGTACGCGGTGACCGACTGGTCACTTAATGTCGTGGTCAACATATTCGTGCACGTCAAAGCGCTTTGCGTGTCGAAAGTAGAACGCACGTGAGTACTTGCACTCGGACACGGAGTTCGTTTCCGGATGTTTCCAGACTTCCCAAACGGATGTCCGTTCTGATGAAATTCCCGGGCCGCGCGAGGTTCCGCGGGCGGACAGCCATGGGGAAGACCACGGAGGAGAAGTCTTGAGCACCGGATCCTCGACCCAGCCGGCGCGCCGCGGTGTCTTCCCTCGCCTGAGAGACGCCCGCATCCGTGCCAAGCTGGCTCTGATCCTGGTCGTCCCCCTGGTCGCCGTCATCGCGCTGGCCACCACGCGGCTGGTCGACGTCGGACAGCGCGCCGCCGAGGCGGGCACGGTCGAGGAACTGACCAAACTCGAGACCGACATCTCCGGTCTCACCCAGCTGCTGCACGTCGAGCGCATGGCCGCGGCCGAGTACGTGGGTGCGGCGGCGACCAAGCCCGATGCCTACCAGGCGGCCGTCCGGGCCAGCGACGCGCAGATCCAGGTCTACCGGGCGCACCGCGCCGACATCGAGGACCCGCCGGGCGCCGTCCGCGACCGCCTCGCGCGCATCGACGACCACCTGAACACGATGGACGCCACGCGCACGGCGGTCGGCGACCGCAACGGCATCGCCGTGGCCGAGGCGGTGTCCCGCTACAGCGTGGTGATCACCGACCTGGTCGCCTACGGCGAGGCCGTCAGCCAGTACGCCGGCGACGGCGACGTGGCCGACCGGCTGCGCGCGATCGCCGCGTTCGCCCGGGCCAAGGCGGGCACGGCCGAGCAGGAAGCGGTCTCCTACGCCGCCCGGATCACCGGCGACCTCAGCCCCGAGCAGCGCACCGCGTTCATCGCCAGCCAGACCAGCCAGCAGGAGGCCCTGCTCGCGTTCTCGCTCGTGGCCGATCCGGGCCAGCGCGCCCTGGTCGACAACGTGGTCAGCGGCGACGCGGTCAACCTGGTCGACGGCGTGGCCACCCGCCTCGGCCGGGCCGGCAGCGGCGGCGCGGTCCAGCCCGACGAGATCACCGAGTCCTTCGGCGCCGTGGTCGACCTGATGCGCTGGGCCGAGCAGGAGCTCGAGTCCGAAGTGGTCGATCAGGCGGCGGCCGACCGGGACGGCGTCGTACGCCAGGCGGCCATCGAATCGGCGCTGGTCGTGCTCGTGCTGATCGTGGCCGTGGTGCTGGCCGTCATCCTGGCCCGCTCGCTCAACCTGGCGCTGCGCCGGCTGCGCGAGGGCGCGCTGGCCGTGGCCAACCGCGACCTGCCCGACGCCGTGGCCCGGCTGCGCGACGCCCGCAACCTCGGCGAGGGCGGCGCCGACGACATCGTCCGCCAGGTCCGCGACCCGATCAAACTGCCCAACCGCGACGAGATCGGCCAGGTCGCCCAGGCGTTCAACGTGGTCCACCGCGAGGCGGTCCGCATCGCGGCCGAACAGGCGGCCCTGCGCACCAGCGTCTCGACGATGTTCCTCAACCTGGCCCGCCGGTCCCAGTCGCTGGTCGACCGGATGATCGGCGAGCTCGACCAGATCGAGCGCACCGAGGAAGACCCCAAGCGCCTGGCCCAGCTCTTCGAGCTCGACCACCTGGCCACCCGGATGCGCCGCAACGACGAGAACCTGCTGGTGCTGGCGGGCGCCGACTCCAGCGCCCCCCGCCGCGAGGACGCGCTGCTGGTCGATGCGCTGCGCGCCTCCCAGTCCGAGGTCGAGCTCTACAACCGCATCGAGTTCGGCACCGTCGACACCGACATCTCCATCGCCGCGCTCGCCGTCAACGACGTGGTCCGCCTGGTGGCCGAACTGCTCGACAATGCCACCCGGTTCTCGCCGCCCAACACGATCGTGGTCGCCGACGGCCGGCGCATCCGCGACTACGTGGTGATCCAGGTGGAGGACCGCGGCCTCGGCATGTCCGAGGAGCAGATGGACCAGCTCAACCGGCGCCTGGCCGAGCCGCCAAGCGTCGACGTGGCCGCGTTCCGGCTGATGGGTCTGGCCGTGGTCGGCCGGCTCGCCTCGCGCTACGGCATCCGCGTCGAGCTGCGGGCCAACATCGAGGGCGGCACGGTCGCCCAGGTCACGTTGCCGAGCAGCATCGTCGTGCTGCCCAGCCGGCGCCTCGACCCGCCGGCCCGGTCGCAAGAGCTGGGCACCAGCCCGTACGGGGGTGGCAGCTGGGACGCGCAGGCGGGCCGCGCGGCCACCGCGACCCTGCCGACTATCGCGCCCGAACCATGGCGCGAACCGACGCCGCAGCCGCACAACGCGCACCCGCAGCTGCCGATGTTCCCGTCGCAGCGTCCCCCGTCCGACCCCGACGTGCGTCCGACGCCGAACCGCCCGCCGCTGCCGACCCGGGTCACCAAGACGATCGACGCCACGGCCGGCGCGCCGACGATGAACGGCTTCGCCGCGGCCACGGCGCCTCCGGCGCCGGCCCCGGTCGCTCCCGATCCGGTGTCGCCTCCGGCCCCGCCCACCGGCAGCTCGTGGGGCGCCGCGCTGGCCGCGATGCCCCCGGTGCCCGAGCCGCCGGTCGCCCCGGCGCCCGACGAGCGCAGCGACGCCCCGATCTTCGTGCAGATGCAGCAGAGCTGGTTCCGCGACCACGACGCGGCGAGTCAGGAGGAGTGGGGCATGCCGACCGCCGGTTACGCCCCGCCGCCCAACAGCTCCGCCGGTCAGGCCAAGCCGGCCCCGGCCGCCGCCCCGGCCCCGGCCCCACCGGCCGCGCCCGTGTCGCCGCCGGTTTCGCCGCCGCCCGCTGCCGCACCGGCGGACAACGGGCACAATGGACGGTCCGTGCCCAAGCCGCGCCCCGCGGCCGAGGACAAGTGGCGGACGTCGGCCGACGAGGGGTGGCAGAAGGCAATGGCAGCGGCCGAACCCGTCGACGCCGGCACCACCCGGTCCGGCCTTCCCAAGCGAGTCCCCCAAGCGCAGCTGGTGCCCGGCGGCGTACAGCCCGGGCCGCGCAACCAGAACAGGCGCAGTCCCGACGAGGTGCGCGGTCTGCTGTCCGCGTACCACCGGGGTGTGCAACGTGGACGGACCGACGGCTCCGCCGAGGCCTCCACCCAGGCTAAGGAGAACGAACGGTGACCAGGCCCCCCACCATGCAGGACATGGGCTGGCTGCTCAACAACTTCGCCAACAGCGTGGCCGGCATCGCCCACGTCGTGGCCGTGTCGGCCGACGGGCTGCTGCTCGCGGCGTCCCGCGACCTGCCGGCCGACCGGGCCGACCAGCTCGCCGCCATCACCTCCGGCGTGGTCAGCCTGACCGACGGCGCCTCCCGCATGTTCAACGCGGGCGAGGTCCAGCAGACGATCATCGAGATGGACAGCGGATACCTGTTCCTCATGTCGATCAGCGACGGCTCCTCGATGGCCGTGCTGGCCGCCCGCAGTTGCGACGTCGGCCAGGTCGGTTACGAAATGGCGCTGCTGGTCGAGCGGGTCGGCGCCTCGCTGTCGCCGGCGGCACGCGAAGCAGTCAGTCATTAGTCGCCGGCTCGACGGAAGGGGGTGATCGCGCATGGGCCAGCCACAGGACCCGAGAGGCAACCTGGTACGCCCGTACGCGGTCACCCGCGGACGGACCGAGCCGCGTCGGGACATCCCGATCGAGGCGGTCCTGGTCGCCAGCCAGGCCGGTCTGCAGGAGGCCCGGTTCGCCGGGCATGACAAATACCGCATCGCCGTGCTGTGCGAGGCGAAGGCGCAATCGCTGGCCGAGCTCTCGGCGCTGACCCGGCTTCCGCTGGGTGTGGCCCGGGTGCTGGTCGCGGACATGGTGGCCGACGGGCTGCTGTCGTTGCACAGCGCCGCTCCCAAAACTGGGTTCACGGAGCGGATGGATCTGCTGGAAAGGGTGTTGAGTGGACTTCGCAAGCTCTGAGCGGGCGGGGGCGCAACCCAAAGAGATCACTTCGGCGAAGATTGTCGTCGCCGGAGGGTTCGGCGTGGGTAAGACGACGCTGGTCGGAGCGGTCTCGGAGATCGAGCCGCTGACCACCGAGGCCGTCATGACCTCAGCCGGACAGGGAATCGACGACGCGTCCAAGGTGCCCGGCAAGGGAACCACGACGGTGGCGATGGACTTCGGCCGCATCACGATGGCCGACGACCTGATCCTCTACCTTTTCGGCACCCCCGGCCAGACCCGTTTCTGGTTCATGTGGGACGAGCTGATCCGCGGCGCGGTCGGTGCGGCGGTGCTGGTCGACACCCGGCGTATCGCCGACGCTTTCGCCCCGCTCGACTACTTCGAGAACCGCCACTTGCCGTACCTGGTGGCCTTGAACTGCTTCGACGGCGCGCCCCGGTACGAGCCGGACGAGGTGCGCGAGGCGCTGGCCATTCCGGCGCACGTGCCGCTGGTGATGTGCGACGCCCGCCACCGTGACTCCGTCAAGCAGGTGCTGGTGGGGGTCGTCGAGCACGCGATGGCCACATTGGTGGCCGAGCAGAGCGGCGGGTATCCGGCGCCGGTCGGCTAGGCCTACTCAAGTCGCGGGCAGGCGGTAGCCACGCTTGACTACCGTCTGGATGACGCCGGGGGCGCTCAGGCCGGCCCGGAGGCGGGCCACGGCCATCTCGACCGCGTGTTCGTCGGCGCCCCGGGGCAGGGCGTGCAGCAGGGCCGCCCGCGAGAGAACGCGGCCGGGCATGGTGGCCAGCGCACGTAGGACGGCCATCGGCGCCGGGGCCAGCGGGCGCAGCTCGCCGTCGACGATGGCGGCGTGCCCGCGCAAGGTCAGCGAATGGCCGGCCACCTCGAGCGACAGGGCCCGCTTGGGCAGCTCGTCGGCGATCGTACGGACCAGGGCGCTCAGCCGGGCCCGGGCCGGGGTGATCACGGGAACGTCGTGCCGGCGCAGGGGAGCGGCCGTGACCGGACCCACGCAGGCGGCGAGCACGTCGCCCCGTAGGGCCTCGAGAACGGCGTCGGCCCCGGGACCGGCCGTGCGCAGCAGCGCCTGAACGGCCGGGGCGGCGGTGAAGGTGACCGCGTCGACCAGGCGGGCGGTGATCAGATCGACCAGGCGGTGCAGCGGCGCGGCGTCGGTCGGCGCCGCCCAGCGGTACACCGGCACCTCGATCACCCGGGCGCCCGCCTGCTCCAGCGCCTCGGTGTACTCGGGCTGGCTCTCGCCGTGCAGCTGCATCGCCACGGTCAGGCCGCCCAATCCACGGGCGCGCAGGTGGTCGGCCACCTCTTCGTAGCTCTCGCCCTCGGGGGACCACTGCTCGTGCAGGCCGGCCGCCCGGACCGCGGCGCGCGCCTTGGGGCCGCGGGCCACCAGGTAGGCGCGGGCGAGCACGGCCAGCAGGGGTTCGGCCAGGCCCCACCCCTCGGCCGCCTCGAGCCAGCCGCGCATGCCGATGCCGGTGTTGACCAGCACGATGTCCGGCGGGGTGTCGAGGCAGGCCCGGGTGGCCGCCCGGAGCTGGGCGTCGTCGGCGATCGGGACGATCCGCAGGGCGGGCGCGAGCACCACCCGGGCGCCGCGGCTCTCGAGCAGGTGGGCCAGCTCGTCGCGGCGCTGGTCGGCGGTGACCCCGACCGTGAAGCCGGACAGGGACGCGGCCGGCTCGGCCAGTGCGGCGGCCGGGATGATCATCCGGGCTCTTCCGCCGGGATCAGGACTGATATCAGAAGTCGTGGCGCGGCCGTCCGGTCCACCGAAGGGCACGCTCGGAGCCCGCCGTCCTCAGCGTCGACCCGCTCCCATGTCACGCCTGCGTTCTCCGCCGTACCTCCGGCCGGCACGCGCCACGACTCCTCTTCGCCGAACCGGGAAGCCGGTCCGGCGGTCACCGTCAGGTCCGTCCTCAACCCTGACGGTGGCCTCTCAATAGTGCGTCCTCCCCGCACGCGGGAGCCATGCCGGGCCCGCGTCGTCGAGGTGTCAGCACCATTGGCCATGCCGGAAGCGTGCCGGTATGGAATTTCGCCCTCGCGTCCCGTTTGTTTCAAGCCTGCTAAGAGGTATCGACCTGTGACCTTCGCGACCTTGGATCCCGGTGCCGGGCGCGTCTGGTAGGGCGGGTATGCTTGGCAACGGTTATTCTTGGAGGTCGCGTCCGTACCCACCGGGGTCCGTGCACGGGGCCACCGATCGTGTTGCTCCTCGCACGTTTTGACCACGCGCCGCGCAGGCGGGTATTGTTGCCTGCTGTTGTGCGACAGCTGCGAGCCCGCTCCCCGGGGGTAGGCTCGATGCTCGCGTTCGCCGCGACCAGCGCGCGACCCCAGACCGACGACAAGACAAGGTAATTCTGTGCGTACGTACAGCCCGAAGCCGGGTGAGATCGAGCGTCAGTGGCACATTATCGACGCTTCTGACGTCGTTCTGGGCCGCCTGGCCACCCACACCGCGAACCTCCTGCGCGGTAAGCACAAGCCGACCTTCGCCCCGCACGTCGACACCGGCGACTTCGTGGTGATCATCAATGCGGGCAAGGTCGCTCTGACCGGCAACAAGCGGCAGACCAAGGTCGCCTACAGCCACTCGGGCTACCCGGGCGGTCTCAAGCAGGTCGGCTACGAGGAGCTGCTGAGCAAGCGCCCCGAGAAGGCGATCGAGCTGGCCGTCAAGGGCATGCTCCCGCACAACAAGCTCGCGCGGCAGATCATCAAGAAGCTGAAGGTCTACCCGGGCGCCGAGCACCCGCACGCCGCTCAGCAGCCCCAGCCGTTCGAAATCACCCAGATCGCGCAGTGAGCGCGGGAGAAGGCAGCAGCATGTCCGACGTTATCGAGCCCGAGGTCGTCGAGACCGTCGAGGAGCCCGCCGGCACGGTCGTTGTCGAGACGCCCGCCGAGGAGACCGTGGTCGTCGTCGAGACGCCCGCTCCGGCCCCGGTCCGCGCCCCGCGTCCCGGTGACCGTCCGATCCAGACCGTGGGCCGCCGCAAGGAGGCCATCGTCCGGGTGCGCCTCGTGCCCGGCAGCGGCAAGATCACCTGCAACGGCCGCGACCTCGAGGCCTACTTCCCCAGCAAGGTGCACCAGCAGCTCATCCGCGAGCCGCTCGTCACCGCTGAGAAGGAAGAGCAGTTCGACGTGATCGCGAACCTGCGCGGCGGTGGCATCACCGGCCAGGCCGGCGCTCTGCGCCTCGGCATCGCGCGGGCGCTCATCACGAACGAGCCCGACGACCGTCCCGCCCTCAAGAAGGCCGGCTTCCTCACCCGTGACGCCCGCGTCAAGGAGAGCAAGAAGTACGGTCTCAAGAAGGCCCGCAAGGCTCCTCAGTACTCGAAGCGCTGACTTTGCGCCGAGTCTGACACGGCCGGGTTGCGCCCCCTGGTGTTCTTCAGGGGGCCGGCCCGGCCGTTTTGCGTTCCCTCCCCTTCTCAACGCACCCGTTCCACCTCCCCTCAGGGGTGAATCGGGGAAAGGAAGCCGCCATGGGGCGTCTGTTCGGCACCGACGGCGTACGCGGGCTCGCGAACGGCGAACTCCTCACCCCGGAACTGGCTCTCAAGGTCGCGGTCGCGGCCGCGCGGGTGCTCGTCGAGAGCGACCGCAGCCACCAGCCGCTGGCGATCGTCGGGCGTGACCCGCGGGCCAGCGGTGAAATGCTCGAGGCGGCCGTGGTCGCCGGTCTGACCAGCGCCGGGGCCAACGTGGTGCGGGTCGGCGTGCTGCCCACCCCGGCCGTGGCCTACCTGGTCGGTCAGACCAACGCCGACCTCGGCGTGATGCTCTCGGCCTCGCACAACCCGATGCCCGACAACGGGATCAAGCTCTTCGCCGCCGGCGGCACCAAGCTGCCGGACGAGCTGGAGGAGCGGATCGAACAGGCCATCGAGGACGGGCACGGGCTGATCGGCCGGCCGACCGGCGCCGGCATCGGACGGGTCCACGACCTGCTCGACGGGGCCGAGCACTACGTCAAGCACCTGGTCGGCTCGACGCCGCACAGCCTGGCCGGCGTCAAGGTCGTGGTGGACTGCGCGAACGGTGCGGCCAGCGAGGTCGCCCCGGTCGCCTACGAGGAGGCCGGCGCCGAGGTCATCGCGATCCACGCCGACCCGGACGGCCTGAACATCAACGAGGAGTGCGGCTCGACCCACCTCGACAAGGTGCGCGACGCCGTGCTGGCCGAGGGGGCCGACCTGGGCCTGGCCCACGACGGCGACGCCGACCGCTGCCTGGCCGTGACCGCCTCGGGCGACGTCGTCGACGGCGACCAGATCATGGCCATTCTGGCCCTGGCCATGCGCGACGCCGGCACGCTGACCGACGACACGCTGGTCGCCACGGTGATGAGCAACCTCGGGCTGCGGATCGCCATGAAGCAGTCCGGCATCAAGCTGATCGAGACCAAGGTCGGCGACCGGTACGTGCTCGAGGAGCTGAACGCGGGCGGGCTGGCCCTGGGCGGCGAGCAGAGCGGGCACATCGTGATGCCGGCCTTCGCCACCACCGGGGACGGCGTGCTGACCGGCCTGCACCTGATGGCCCAGCTGGCCTCGACCGGCAAGTCGCTGGCCGACCTGGCGTCGGTCGTGCACCCGCTGCCGCAGGTGCTGATCAACGTCCGCGTCGGCGACCGCGCGGCGGGCGCGTCGGCTCCGGCCGTGCAGGCCGCCGTGGCGCTGGCCGAGAACGAGCTGGGCGAGACCGGCCGGGTGCTGCTGCGCCCGTCGGGCACCGAGCCGCTGGTCCGGGTGATGGTCGAGGCGGCCACCGAAGAGCAGGCCCGCGAGGTGGCCGAGCGCATCGCCGACGAGGTCCGGTCGGCCTCCCCGGCCTGATCAGTACTTTCAGCGGCCCAGCTTCGACAGACGCTGGGCCGCTTCGTCGATCACCGACTCGCGCTTGCAGAAGGCGAACCGGATCAGGTGGCGGCCCGCCGCCTGGTGGTCGTAGAACACCTGGGTCGGCACGGCCACGACGCCGCAGCGCTCGGGCAGCCGGCGGCAGAACTCGATGCCGTCAGTGCCGCCCAGCGGCGTGATGTCGGCCGTCACGAAGTAGGTGCCGTCGGACGGCTGCACTGCGAAACCGGCCTCGGTCAGCCCCGCCGCCAGATGGTCGCGCCGGGCCTGCAACTCGTCGCGGAAGCCGGTGAAGTAGTCGTCGCCCAGACCGAGCGCCACGGCCACCGCCGGCTGCAGCGGCCCGGCGTTGACGAAGGTCAGGAACTGCTTGACCCGGGTCACCGCGGACACCAGCCGGGCCGGTCCGGTGGCCCAGCCGACCTTCCAGCCGGTGCACGAGAACGTCTTGCCGGCCGACGAGATGCGCAGCGTGCGCTCGCGCATGCCCGGCAGGCTAGCCAGCGGGACGTGCGGCTCGGCGGCGTCGGTGAAGACCAGGTGCTCGTAGACCTCGTCGGTGACGGCGTACGTGTCGTGCTCCTGGCACAGCGCGGCGATCAGGTCCAGCTCGGCCCGCGTGAAGACCTTGCCGGTCGGGTTGTGCGGCGAGTTGAGCAGCACCAGCCGGGTGCGTGGCCCGAACGCGGCGCGCAGCTCACCCTCGTCGAAGCCGTAGCGCCCGCCCGGGCCGGGACGTAGCGTCACCGGCCGCCGGACGGCGCCGGCCAGCGTGATGGAGGCGGCGTAGGAGTCGTAGTACGGCTCGAACGTGACGACCTCGTCGCCGGGCTCACACAGCGACAGGATGGCGGCGGCGATCGCCTCGGTGGCCCCGGCAGTGACGACGACCTCGCCGCCCGGGTCGCGTTCCAGGCCCCAAAAGCGTTGCTCGTGCCCGGCGATGGCCTCACGCAGGGCGGGGATGCCCGGCAGAGGCGGGTACTGGTTGGCGCCCGTCTGCAGGGCCCGCGCGGCGGCGGCCAGCATCTCGGGCGGGCCGTCGGTGTCCGGGAAGCCCTGGCCCAGGTTGATCGATCCGGTGCGGGTGGCCAGGGCCGACATCTCGGTGAAGATCGTGGTGCCGAACGGGCGCATCCGTTCGACCAGCGGGTCGCTCGTCATCTGCTCTGCTCTGCCTTTAGTAGCCGCGCTCGCTCAGTCGATCGCGAAGTGGGTGCACGAGGCGGTGGCGACGGTACTGGCGCTCGAGGTCCGCTGCTTGACCTCGGCCCCGTCGACCAGGGCCCGGCAACTGATCGTGCCCTCCGCGTCGCCGATCCGCATGGCGACGACCGAGACCAGGGCCGGCGTCTCCATCCGGGTGGTGACCTTCCACGGCAGGTCGACGTTCTCGAGCCGCTTGGGCGCCTCGCCCAGCTTCTCCACGTACAGGATCTGCGACGCCTGACCCTCGCCGCTCACCTCGTACGTCACCGAGATCTGCCGGCCGTCCAGCCCGGGCCCGGCCGGCAGGCTGGGCAGGTCGGGCAGCTCGGTCGGCAGGTCCGGGATCTCGGGCACGGCCGTGGGCAGCTGGTTGATCGGCTCGACCGCCTTCTCGGCCCGGTCGGCCACGTTGCGGGCGATGAGCACGCCCGCGGTGGCGACGCCGCCGCACAGAAGCAGGGTGATCGCCACGAGCACGGCGACGATCGGCAGCTTGCTCTTGCGCGGCCGTGGGGCGGGCGGGCCCGGGTACGGCGGCTGCCCGGGATAGCCGGGAGGGGGATAGCCCGGCGGTGGGTAGCCGGGTGGCGGGCCGTAACCCGGGGGCGCGTACGCCTGAGGCGGGAACTGATCGGTCGGTGTGGCCGGGAACTCGGACGTCGGCGGGTAGTCCGGATTCGGCGGCTGAGGCAGGGGTGCGGACCCCGGCGTGAACGACGGCGGGCGCGGCGCACCCGGCTCAGAACCGCCGTCCGGCGGCCGATTGTCGGGTTGATTGCTCACCATGTCTCCCGAAGCGAGCGCGCTGTTGTGGCGCGGTAGCCGACGGTACGCCAACGACGCCAGCCGTCCGAGGGCGCCGTCGGCCTTTCGGTCTGTTCTGCGCAGACCGTGTGCTCGAAAGGGTGCTTCTCGAGCATGACGGGTGAGCGATCGTCGGCTAGAGTCACCGCCATGTGTGGCATCGTGGGGTACGTCGGCGGTCGTCCGGCGCTCAGCATCGTGATTGACGGACTGCGCAGGCTGGAATACCGCGGGTACGACTCCGCCGGTGTCGCTGTCGTGGACGACGGCGCCGTTCTGACCGAGAAGAAGGCGGGCAAGCTCGCCAACCTTGAGAAGGCGCTGGCCGAGGCGGCCGATCCCGGCATCGCGGCCGGTCTCACCGGCATCGGGCACACTCGGTGGGCGACGCACGGCGGCCCGACCGACCGCAACGCGCACCCGCACGTCTCGCAGGACGGCCGGGTCGCGGTCATCCACAACGGCATCATCGAGAACTTCGCCCGGCTGCGGGCCGAGCTCGAGGCGACCGGCGTCGAGTTCACCAGCGACACCGACACCGAGTGCGCCGCCCACCTGCTGGCGGCCGAGGTGCGCGCGCTGCGCGAGTCGGGCCACGCCGAGGGGCCGGAGCTGCTGGCCGAGGGCATGCGCCGCACCGTGCGCCGCCTCGAGGGCGCCTTCACCCTGCTCGCCATCGACGTCGAGGTGCCCGACGCGGTGGTCGCCGCCCGGCGCAACTCGCCGCTCGTGGTGGGCCGCGGCGAGGGCGAGAACTTCCTGGCCAGCGACGTGTCGGCGTTCATCGAGCACACCCGCGAGGCGATCGAGCTGGGCCAGGACCAGGTCGTGCTGATCACCCCGGCCGGCATCGAGATCACCGGCTTCGACGGCTCGCCCCAGCAGGGCAACGAGTTCCACATCGACTGGGACGCCTCGGCCGCCGAGAAGGGCGGCTACGACTACTTCATGCTCAAAGAGATCGCCGAGCAGCCCCAGGCGATCGCCGACACCCTGCTGGGCCGGCTGTCCGACCGGGGCGAGATCGTGCTCGACGAGGTCCGCCTCACCGACCAGGACCTGCGCGACGTCGACAAGATCTTCATCATCGCCTGCGGCACGTCGTACAACGCGGGCATGGTCGCCAAGTACGCGATCGAGCACTGGGTGCGCCTGCCGTGCGAGGTCGAGCTGGCCAGCGAGTTCCGGTACCGCGACCCGATCCTCGACCGCTCGACGCTGGTGATCGTGATCAGCCAGTCCGGCGAGACGATGGACACGCTGATGGCGCTGCGCCACGCGAAGGAGCAGAAGGCCCGCGTGCTGGCCATCTGCAACACCAACGGCTCGACGATCCCCCGCGAGTCGGATGCAGTGCTCTACACGCACGGCGGTCCCGAGATCGCGGTGGCCTCGACCAAGGCTTTCCTGACCCAGCTGGCCGCCTGCTACCTCATCGGCCTGCACCTGGCCCAGATCCGCGGCGTCATGTACGCCGACGAGGTCGCCGCCGTGGTCGAGAAGCTGCAGAGCACCCCCGACAGCCTGCGCCGCCTGCTGGGCTCGATGGAAGAGGTGCGCGCGCTCGGCCGTGACCTCAAGACCGCGTCGACGGTGCTCTTCATCGGTCGGCACGTCGGCTACCCGGTGGCCCTGGAGGGTGCGCTCAAGCTCAAGGAGCTCGCCTACATGCACGCCGAGGGCTTCGCCGCCGGCGAGCTCAAGCACGGCCCGATCGCCCTGATCGACGAGGGCACGCCGGTGGTCTGCGTGGTGCCGTCGCCGGCCGGCCGGGGCGTCATGCGCGACAAGGTCGTCTCGAACATCCAGGAGGTGCGCGCCCGCGGCGCCCGCACCATCGTGATCGCCGAGGAGGGCGACGACAGCGTGGCCGCCTTCGCCGACCACCTGATCCCCGTGCCGGCCACGCCGACCCTGCTCGCGCCGCTGATGACCACCGTGCCGCTGCAGATCCTGGCCTGCGAGATCGCCTCGGCCCGGGGCCACGACGTCGACCAGCCCCGCAACCTGGCGAAGTCGGTCACCGTCGAGTAGCCCGTTGCGTCCCGTGGCCGTCATCGCGCTGACCCCAGCGTGATGGCGGCCATCGTGTCGAGCGAGGGCGTGCCCGGCTCCCAGTAGCCGATGTGGCCGCTGCCGGGCGAGCTCGCGAACACGTGGCCGCCGAACCCGGGATCGCTCGGGTTGTGGCCGAACCACAAGTCGCGTTCGGGGCGCCCGAAGGCCAGCCACGGGCCGGCCACCGGCACGCCGCTCGCCACGGCCATGTCGCGGACGAACCCGCCGGGGGCGACCGCCGCGTACTGGATGACGTCGCTCCGCGAGGTGGTCGACCAGACTTCGCCCGCGGGCACCCGCAGGTCGCGGGCTGAGTCGACGCCGACCCCGGGCGAGCCCACGAAGACGACGCCGTCGGCCTCGAACCCGTCTGTGGCCGCCGCCCGGCCCACCACCAGCGACCCGTAGCTGTGGCCGAGCACCACCTGCCGGGCCGGCGATCCCTCGTGCGCTGCTCGCAGTCCCTCCTGGAAGTGCCGGAGCGCGGGCGTGGCGGCCTCGGCCCGGCGCGCGCCGGCCGCCTCGTCGACGAAGTCCGGCGCGTCGTAGTCGAGCCAGAGGATCGCGCTGGTCGGCGACCTCGGGTCCAACTCGGCCGCGCGCACGGCGACCCGCTCGGCCCGGGCCAGCTCGCCCCCGAACGAGGCCAGGTCGGCCGTCATCCCCGGCACGTGGGTGAGCACGCTGCTCGCCCGGTCGGGATCGCCCAGCGCCACCACGGCCCGGCCCTCCTCGCCGGTGTCCAGGCTCAGCAGGTAGGCCCGTGGGCCGTCCTCGTCGGCCAGCCGGTCGCTCAGGGCGGCCAGGCCGTCCCGCACCTTCCGCAGGCGGCCCCGCTCGCGGCCGGACGCGGCGGCGATGGCGCGGTCGAGCTCGGTCCGGCGGTCGTCCAGCAGCAGGCGGTTGGCGATATCCCGGTCGGCCGCCGGCAGCCCGTCGAGCCGGGCCAGCCAGGGCGCCTCGGTGGCCAGCAGCCAGTTGCGCTCGTCGACCGGCAGGGCGGACCACCAGCGGCGCACGCCGGCCGGCGGACTGGCGCAACTGGGCCGGCTCGCCTCGGCCGGCGCCCAGGGTGGAGTGCGCATCGCCAACGCCAGCCGTTCGAGCCGCTCGGTGGCCTCGGCGTCGGCCGGGCCGCCAGCGCGAGAGCGGCCGCCCGGTCGCCGGCCAGCAGCGCCCGGGCCCGGGCCAGGGCGGCGGCGAACTCGCTGGCCGCCTGGTCGGCCCGCCAGCAGTGCAGCCGGAACAGGGTGAGCCGGCGCCGCAACTCGTCGAGACGGCGACCGGCCGCCGTGGCGGCGGCGCCACGCCAGGCGCCAGCGACGGCGGCCACGCGGGAACCGAACTCGGCGGCCAGCCGGCCCGCCAGCGCCGCCCACCGGCGCCAGGACAGGGCGAACGCCCGCCAGCGGGCCGGATCGGTGACACGCAGGCGCGCGTGCACGGCGGCGGGGGTCATCGAGGCGGTGGTCATCGGGTCAGCCGCAGGCGGGTGACGGCGCGGGCATCGGCCAGCTCGTACGCCGCGGAGCAGTCGCCGACGCGGCGGGCGGTCTCGCCGATGTCGGCGCCGAGCAGGGCGAGCTGGCCGCGGGCGGCCTCGGCGGCCAGCTGGGCCGCGTCGGCGGTGGTCCAGCGCGGCACGACCGGGATCGGCGGTTCCCCGGCGGTCGCGGCGGCGACGCCGGCGCCGGTGGCGGCCACGTCGGAAGCCGCGCGCCGCAGCGCGTCGGTGTCGACTTCGAGGTCAGGGTTCATCGGGACGCCCCTTCTGGATCCGGCGGTGGGATGCGCCGACGTTAGGGGGCCCGGGACGGCCGTGGGACGCCCTGTGGACGACGGCCGGCGGCTGTCCACAGGGCTCGTCGGGCGCTCGCCCCCGTGCTAAAGGGGCCGACCGATAGGGTTGTGGCCGTGATCGTGGCTGTCGGCATCGATGTGGTCCTGGTGGAGCGCTTCGCGCGCGCCCTCGACCGGACGCCGTCGCTGGCCGTGCGGCTGTTCACCGAGGGCGAGCGGCTCAGCGCCTCGGGCAACCCGCGTTCGGCCGAGTCGCTGGCCGCCCGCTTCGCGGCCAAAGAGGCGGTGGCCAAGGCGCTCGGCGCGCCCGCGGGCATGCTGTGGCACGACTGCGAGATCGTCGCCGACCCGGACGGCCGGCCCTGGCTCACGGTCTCGGGCACGGTGGCCGCCGTGGCCGCCGAGCGCGGGGTCAACCGGTGGCACCTCTCGCTCTCGCACGACGGCGGCATCGCCTCGGCGATGGTGGTCGCGGAATCCTGACGGTCGCGGCCCGGCCGGGATCATCTCGTCGGAAGGTTGGAGGACGGATGCGGCAGGCATGGCGCGTCGCGGACGTGCGCGCGGCGGAAAGCACCCTGATGGCGAAGCTGCCCGAGGGCACGCTCATGCAGCGGGCGGCGGCCGGGCTGGCGAGGCGGTGCGCGCTGCTGCTCGACGACACCGGCGGCGTCTACGGCGCGCGGGTGGTGCTGCTGGTGGGCAGCGGCGACAACGGCGGCGACACGCTGTACGCGGGGGCTGCCCTGGCTCGGCGGGGCGCCCAAGTGCGCGCGCTGCTGATGCGGCCCGACCGCGTTCATCTGGCCGGTCTGCAGGCGTTGCGTGCGGCCGGCGGCTTCACCGTGCGTGACCTGCCCGAGCGGGCCGATCTGGTGCTCGACGGCATAGTCGGCATCGGGGCCAGCGGCGGCCTGCGCCCACCGGCCGCGGCCGTGGTGCATCGGCTGGGTGAGCTGCGCGGTCGTACGGGCGCGCGCCCCGCCGTGGTCGCCGTCGACGTGCCGAGCGGCGTGGCCGTCGACACCGGCGACGTGCCGGGCGAGGCGGTGACCGCCGACGTCACCGTCACCTTCGGCTGCCTCAAGCCCGCGCACGTGGTGGGCCCGGCCGCCGTACGCTGCGGTCAGGTCGAACTGGTCGACATCGGTCTCGGGCCGGTGCTGCGGGCCGACCCGGCGCTGTCCGTGCCCGACTCGATCGACGTCGCGGGGTGGTGGCCGCAGCCCGGCCCCGACTCCGACAAATACACCCGCGGCGTGGTCGGCATCGCCACCGGTTCGGCCACCTATCCGGGCGCCGCGCTGCTCGGCGTCAGCGGCGCGCTCGCGGGTCCGACCGGCATGGTCCGGTACGCGGGCAGCGCTCACGAAGAGGTCGTCCGGGCCCACCCGTCGGTGGTCGCCGCGCCCCGGGTCGCCGACGCCGGGCGGGTGCAGGCCTGGGTCTGCGGCTCCGGCCTGGGCACCGGCGACGAGGCCCGCACCACCCTGCGCAGCGTCCTGGCCACCTCGTTGCCGGTGGTGCTCGACGCCGACGCGCTGACCCTGCTCGTCGACGGCAAGCACGCCCGGGACATGCGCCGCGACGCGCCGATGGTGCTGACCCCGCACGACGGCGAGTTCAAGCGCCTGGCCGGCGAGGGGCCCGGCGCCGACCGGGCCGGGGCCGCCCTCAAGCTGGCCTCCTGGACCAACGCGGTGGTGCTGCTCAAGGGCGACCGCACGATCGTGGCCACCCCGGCCGGCGAAGTGCTGGTCAACCCCACGGGAACGTCCGTGCTAGCCACCGCGGGCAGCGGCGACGTGCTGGCCGGACTGCTGGGCTCGCTGCTGGCCGGTGGGCTGCCGCCCGAGCGGGCCGCGGCGGCCGCGGCGTACGCCCATGGGCTGGCCGGGCGGCGGGCGGCCGGCCACGGTCCGGTGACCGCGCCCGACATCGCCGCGGCGCTGCCGCCGACGGTCCGTGATCTCGGGCTCGAGCTGCGGTAACAAGAATTGTCATACGCATAAGTAGGCTGGGCGTATGTGGCAGGCCGAGGTCCGGATCGATCTGGACGCCATCCGGGACAACGTCGCGTTGCTGCGCGCCGGCACCACCGCCGAGGTCATGGCGGTGGTCAAGGGCGACGGCTACGGGCACGGCATGCTGCCGTCCGCGCGGGCCGCGCTGGCCGGCGGGGCCAGCTGGCTCGGGGTGGCCACCCTGGGCGAGGGGCTGGCGCTGCGCCGGGCCGGCTTCGAGGTGCCGGTGCTGGCCTGGCTGCACTCGCCGGGTCAGCCGCTGCACGAGGGCGTCGAGGCGGGCATCGACCTGAACGCGGGCAGCCTCGAGCTGCTGGGCGAGCTGGTCGCCGCCGCCCGCCGGGCCGAACGCACGGCCCGCGTCCACCTGAAGCTCGACACCGGCCTGGCCCGGGGCGGCGCCACCGCGGCCGAGTGGCCCGCCCTGCTCGAGGCGGCGGCCAAGGCCCAGGCCGACGGCGAGGTCGAGGTGGTCGGCGTCTGGAGCCATTTCGTGTACGCCGACGAGCCCGCCCACCCGACCAACGATCACCAGCTGGCCGCCTTCGCCGACGGGCTGGCCGTCGCCGAGCGTTTCGGCATCACCCCGCGCTACCGGCACATCGCCAACTCGGCGGCCACGCTGACCAGGCCCGACTCCCACTACGACCTGGTGCGCCCGGGCCTCGCGGTCTACGGCCTGTCGCCCGTCGCGGGTGAGACCTTCGGGCTGCGGCCGGCCATGACCGCCCGGGCCCGGGTCGCGCTGACCAAGCGGGTCCCCGCCGGCCAGGGCGTCTCGTACGGGCACACCTACTTCACCGAGCGCGAGACGACGCTGGCCCTGGTGCCGCTGGGCTACGCCGACGGGGTGCCCCGGGCCGCCTCCAACGCGGGGCCGGTGCAGCTGGGCGGCAAGCGCCGCACCGTCGCCGGCCGGGTCTGCATGGATCAGATCGTCCTCGACGTCGGCGACGATCCGGTGGTCTCGGGCGACGTGGCCACATTGTTCGGCCCGGGCGACGACGGCGGCCCGACCGCCGACGACTGGGCCGCCGTGGCCGGCACGATCAACTACGAGATCGTGACCCGCTTCGGCAGCACACGGGTGCCCCGGGTCTACGACGGGGGTGCGGCATGAGCCCGGCCAAGGGGTCCGCGAAGGGCCCGTCCCGGCGGGCCAAGCAGGTCGGCATCGCCGGCGCGGCCGTCGGTGTGCTGGCGGCCGGGCTGGCCACGGCGTTCGCGGTCGAGCGGGTGCTGGTGCGCCGCTCGGTCAACTTGCCCGGCGACCCGTACGTCGACGAGCCGTTCGGCGACCAGGCGCACGACAGCGAGCTGACCGTCACCGCGGCCGACGGCACCGAGCTGCACGTCGAGATCGTCGAGCCCACGAAGCCCGGCAACAAGCCGACGATCGTCTTCGTGCACGGCTTCGCGCTCGACATGGGCACCTTCTACTTCCAGCGCCAGGCGCTGACCGAGCAGGGCGAGCACCGCCTGGTCTTCTACGACCAGCCCGGGCACGGCCGGTCGAGCCGGCTCAAGTCCGGTGAGTACGACATCGCGGCGCTCGGCAAGTCGCTGGCCGCGGTGCTCAACGCGACCGTGCCGGACGGGCACATCATCCTGGTCGGCCACTCGATGGGCGGCATGACGATCATGGCGTTCGCCGAGCAGTACCCGGAATGGTTCGGCAAGCGGGTCACCGGTGTCGTGCTCATGTCCACCTCGGCCGGCCTGATCGACAAGTCCAAGCTGGGGCTGCCCACCCTGGTGGCCCGGGCCAGCGCGCCGTTCTTCCCGCTCTGGGGCAAGGCGGCCGACCTGGGCGGCACCACGATCGATCGGGCCCGGGTGGTGTCGTCCGACCTGGCCTGGCTGCTGACCCGGCGGTACGGGTTCGGTGAGCCGAAGCCGAGCCCGTCGCTGGTCACCTTTGTGGAGCACATGAACTCCAAGACCTCGGTCGAGACGCTGACGAAATACCTGCACACGCTGTACACGCACAACCGCTTCCCGGCCCTGTCGGCGTTGCGCGGCGTGCCGGTGCTGGTGATCGTCGGCACCAAGGACTACCTGACCCCGGTCACCCACTCGGAAGAGATCCTGCGGCACCTGCCCGACGCCGAGTTGATCAAAGTGGACAACAGCGGCCACGTGGTCATGCTCGAGAAGGCCGACCAGGTCAACGCCGCGCTGCTGCCGTTCGTGGAGAAGATCTCGTGAAGCTTCGTACGGTCGACGACACCCGCGAGTTCGGCCGGCGTCTCGCGGCGATCCTGCGCCCGGGCGACCTGGTGCTGCTGACCGGCCCGCTCGGCGCCGGCAAGACCGCGATGGTGCAGGGCATCGGGGTCGGCCTGCATGTGACCGGGCCGATCACCTCGCCCACCTTCGTCATCGCCCGGGTCCATAAGGGCCGCACGCCGCTGGTGCACGCCGACGCGTACCGTCTGGGCGACAGCCCCGACCCGCGGGCCGAGATCGACGACCTCGACTTGGACGCCTCGGCCGACGACGCGGTGACCGTGGTCGAGTGGGGCGCCGGCCTGGTCGAGCAGCTCAACGACGAATACCTGCAGGTGCGCATCGACCGCCTCGACGACGACACCCGCGTGGTCGAGCTGGTGCCGCACGGCGGGGACTGGGCCGCCCGCGTCGCGCGGCTCACCGATTAGCCGCGACACGGGCTCACCGACTAGCCACGACGCGGCTCACCGATTAGCTGAGAAGGGCAGACTGTGAATCTGGCGGAGATGCTGCCGGCCGACTGGCGGGCCGAGCTGACCGGCTTCCTCGACGAGAAGGCGACGGCCGCGCTGGGCGAGTTCGTGACCGCGGAGTACGCGGAGCACACCATCTATCCGCCGATCGAAGACCTGTTCGCCGCCTACCGCCTGTGCCCGCCCGCGCAGACCCGGGTGCTGATCCTCGGGCAAGACCCGTATCACGGCCCTGGTCAGGCGCACGGGCTCAGCTTCAGTGTGCGCGACGGCGTGCGGATCCCGCCCTCGCTGCGCAACGTGTTCAAAGAGCTGGCGGCCGACGTCGGGGTGGCGCCGCCCAAGTCGGGCGACCTGACCGGCTGGGCCCGGCAGGGGGTGCTGCTTCTCAACGCGGTCCTGACCGTCCGGGCCGGGGCGGCCGCCTCGCACAGCGGCAAGGGCTGGGAGGCGTTCACCGACGCCACGATCCGCGCGCTGAACGCCCGCGACGACCGGGTCGTCTTCCTGCTCTGGGGCGGCTACGCCCGGAAGAAGGCCGCGCTGATCGACAACCCCGCCCACGTGGTGCTCGAGGCCGGTCATCCGAGCCCGCTCAACCGGGCCGGCTTCCTCGACTCGCGCCCGTTCAGCGCGGCCAACAAGGCCCTGGCCGACGGCGGTCGCGAGCTGATCAACTGGGATCCGCGCCCCGAGCCGGCGGTGAGCTGAGCGCCACGGCCCGCCGCGCGTGAGCAGCGCGCCCGGCGCGTTAGGGTCGGAGCGTGCTTGTGCTGGCTCTGGACACCGCCACTCCCGCGTCGACCGCCGCCCTGGTCGAGGTGACCGCCGACGGGCTGCGCGGGGTGGCCGAGCGGCGGACGGTCGACCCCCGCGCGCACGGCGAGAAGCTGGCCCCCGAGATCGAGGGCGCCCTCGCCGAGGCCGGCGTGCGCCCGCGTGACCTCGGCGCGATCGTCGCGGGTCTCGGGCCGGGGCCGTTCACCGGGCTGCGGGTCGGGCTGGCCACGGCGGCGAGCATGGCCCAGGCGCTCGGCATCCCGGCGTACGGGGTGTGCTCGCTCGACGGTCTGGGCCGGGCCGCGGGGCCGGGGCGCGTGCTGATCGCGACCGACGCCCGTCGGCGTGAGGTCTACTGGGCCACGTACCTCGACGGCGTACGCGTCCTCGGCCCCGATGTGGCCCGCCCGGCCGACGTCGGCGCCCGCATCCTGCGGGCCGGCACCGCCACCAGCAGCCGGGCCCGCAATCGGGCTGCCACCGAGGCCGCCGCCCTGGCCGAGTCCGAAGTTCTCGAGGCGGCCACCTCGCTGGCCGGCGCGGACGCGGCCCGGGTCGCCGCCGCGCTGGCCCGGGCCGAGGCTGACACCCTGATCGGCCAGGCCACCACCCGCGACGACGGCGTGGACGTGACCGGGCGCGAGCCGGTGACTCCGCCGTCGAACGTGCACGGCCTGGTCGACCGGGTGGCCGGCGAGGGCGGCCTCAAGTACGGCGAGGTGCTGGGCGTGCCCGTCGAGGAACACCTGCTCTACCCGCCGGGCGCCGCGCTGGTGGCGCTGGCGGCCGATCGCATCCGGGCGGCCGCCCCCACCGAGGCGCTCACCCCGCTCTATCTGCGCCGCCCCGACGCCGTCGAACCGTCCGGCCGCAAGCCGGTGCTGACCTGATGCGGATCGAGCGTTTCCGCTGGTGGCACATAGCCGAGGTGCTGCCGTTGGAGGCCGATCTGTTCGGCGACGAGAAGTGGACGGGCGCCATGTTCTGGAACGAACTGGCGCAGCACAATTTCTACGTCGTCGCGACCGAGGGCGACGAGCTTCTGGGGTACGCCGGTCTGGCCGCCGCCCCGGACGAGGCCTGGGTGCAGAACATCGCCGTACGCCGTGACGGTCAGCGCCGCGGCACCGGGCGCGTCCTGCTCGAGTCGCTGCTGGACGAGGTCGCCCGCCTCGGGATCAAGCAGACGCTGCTCGAGGTCGCGGTCGACAACGCACCGGCTCAGCATCTCTACGCGAGGTACGATTTCGAGCCCGTCGGGGTCAGGCGCGGCTACTACCAACCCAGCAACACGGACGCCCTGGTGATGATGCGCAATGGCTGACGAGCCCCTGGTCCTCGGCATCGAGACCTCCTGCGACGAGACCGGTGTCGGCATCGTGCGCGGGCACACCCTGCTGGCCGACGCGCTGGCGTCCAGTGTGGACCAGCACGCCCGGTTCGGCGGCGTCGTGCCCGAGGTGGCCAGCCGGGCCCACCTCGAGGCGCTGGTGCCGACCATGCAGCGCGCCCTGACCGAGGCCGGGGTCACCCTGGCCGACATCGACGCGATCGCCGTGACCAGCGGGCCCGGGCTCGCCGGGGCCCTGCTGGTCGGGGTCGCGGCGGCCAAGGGGTACGCCCTGGCCGCCGAGAAGCCGATCTACGGCGTGAATCACCTGGCCGCGCACGTGGCCGTCGACACCCTCGAGCACGGCCCGCTGCCCGAACCCGCCGTCGCCATGCTGGTCTCGGGTGGACACTCGTCGTTGCTGCTGGTCGACGATCTGACCAACGGGGTCACCCCGCTCGGGGCCACCATCGACGACGCCGCGGGCGAGGCGTTCGACAAGGTCGCGCGTCTGCTCGGGCTCGGCTTCCCCGGTGGGCCGGTCATCGATCGTACGGCGAAAGAGGGTGACCGCCGGTCGATCGCCTTCCCCCGCGGCCTGACCGCGCCGAAAGACCTGGCCGCGCACCGGTTCGACTTCTCGTTCTCGGGGTTGAAGACAGCGGTCGCACGCTGGGTCGAGGCTCGCGAGCGGGACGGCGAGCCGGTGCCGATCGCCGACGTCTCGGCCTCGTTCCAAGAGGCGGTGTGCGACGTGCTCACGGCCAAGGCGATCGACGCGTGCCGGGCCAACGGGGTGGGGACGTTGCTGATCGGCGGCGGTGTCGCGGCCAACTCGCGGCTGCGGGTGCTGGCCGAGGAGCGAGCGGCCAAGCACGGCATCGAGGTGCGCGTGCCCCGGCCGCAGCTGTGCACCGACAACGGCGCCATGGTGGCCGCGCTCGGCTCCCGTCTGGTCGCCGCGGGCGTCGCCCCCAGTCGTCTCGATCTGCCCGCCGATTCCGCGATGCCATTGACCGCGGTCAGCGTGGCGGGGTAGGAAGCCAGCATGATCGCTCGGATGTGGGAGATACGAGCCTCGCTCAGCGGCTTCGACGAGCTGCTGGCGTGGGTCTGCGACGTGGCGGTGCCGCACATCGAGGTGCTGCCGCAACACGTGTCGAGCGACGTCTACTCGTCCACCGACAACCGCATCGTCGTGATCTCGAAGTGGCGCCACACGCCGCAGGATCTGCCCGCCCCGCCGGCCAAGTTGGTCGCCCGCGCCCCGCATGTATGGGACTTCACACCGGTCGATCGCTGAATCCCGTCGTACGAGGAGAAAAGCCGTCGCAAACTGTCGGACCCCGCCCGTAACGTCGGGGCACGATGCGAAACCTCCCCGACGCCGACCCCGGCGTTCCCGACGAACGGTCCGCCCTCGCCTACCTGCGATGGCTGATCCGCCGTGCCTGGCGGCCGGTGTACGCGGCAGTCGCGTTCGCCGTCCTCTGGATGCTGTGCCAAGCCTTCGTTCCCGCCGTCGTGGGCAAGGCGATCGACTCGGCCACCGGCCGCGACAGCCGCGGGCTGCTGACCTGGAGCCTGGTGCTGCTGGCGGCCGGCCTCGGGCAGGCCGTGTTCGGGATCGCCCGGCACCGGTTCGCGGTGGTCAACTATCTGGGCGCCATGTTCACCACGGTGCAGGTCACGGTCCGCCAGGCCGGGCGGCTCGGGTCGGCGCTCTCCCGCCGCCTGGACACCGGCGAGGTGGTGGCGATCGGCACGTCCGACATCCGCCAGATCGGCGGCGCGATCGACATCACGGCCCGGGGCACGGGCTCGCTCATCGCGGTCGTCGCGGTGTCGGTCATCCTGCTCACCACCTCGGTGCCGCTGGGCCTGGTGGTGGTGCTCGGCGTGCCGCTGCTGATGGCCGTGGTCGGCCTGCTGATCCGCCCGCTGCACCGGCGGCAGGCGGCCTCACGCGAACAGCAGGGCCTGCTCACCGGGCGCGCGGCCGATCTGGTCGGCGGGCTGCGGGTGCTGCGCGGCATCGGCGGCGAGGCGGTGCTGGGCGAGCGTTACCGGCACGAGTCGCAACGGCTGCGCGCGGCCGGGGTGCGCACGGCCGGGGTCGAGTCGCTGCTCGAGGCGGCCCAGATCCTGCTCCCGGGCATCTTCCTGGTGCTCGTCACGTGGCTGGGGGCCCGGTTCGCGCTGAGCGGGCACATCACCGTGGGTCAGTTGGTTTCCTTCTACGCGTACGCGGCCTTCCTGGTCACACCGCTGCGGCAGCTCACCGAGACGATCGACAAGCTGACCCGCGGCCACGTCTCGGCCCGCCGGGTCGTCGACATGCTGCGGGCGCAGACCGATTTGCCCGACCCCGCGGCGGCCGTGCCGGCCGACCGGTTCCGGGGCGAGCTGGCTGACCCGGCGTCCGGCGTGACGATCCGGCCGGGCGAGATCACCGCGATCGTCGCCTCCGTGCCGGCCGAGGCGGCCGCCATCGCCGACCGGCTGGGCCGCTACGCCGACGGGGCCACCGTCGACGGGGTGCCGCTGGGCGAATTCGAGCTGGCCACGGTGCGCGAGCGGGTGCTGGTGGCCGACAACGACGCCCGGCTGTTCACCGGCCCGATGCGGGCCGACCTCGACCCGTACGACAGCGGCCGCCTGCCCGCCGCCCTGCACACCGCGGCCGCCACCGACATCGTCGAGGCGTTGCCCGACGGCCTCGACAGCGAGGTCGCCGAGCGGGGCCGCACCTTCTCGGGCGGCCAGCAGCAACGGTTGCGGCTGGTGCGGGCGCTGGTGGCCGATCCCGATGTGCTGATCCTGGTCGAGCCGACCAGCGCCGTCGACGCGCACACCGAGGCCCGCATCGCCGACCGGCTGATCACCGCGCGGGCCGGCCGCACCACGGTGATCTGCACGTCCAGCCCGCTGGTGCTCGACCGCACCGACCGGGTGCTCTTCGTCGAGCACGGCCGGGTGGTCGCCGACGGCAACCACCACGCCTTGCTGTCAAGCGAGCCCGGCTACGCCCGCACGGTGCTGCGCGAGGAGGACCAGTGACCAACCTGCTGCCGGTGGCCGACGGCGCCCAGGTGCGGCGCTATGCCCGCGATCTGTTCCGGCGCTACCCGCGCGCGCTCAGTCTCACCCTTGGGCTGCACGTGCTGGCGGCCGTGGCCGGGCTGGTCGGGCCGCGGCTCCTGGGCGATCTGGTCGAGGCGATCCGGCACGGCGAGGGCGTCGGGGTGGTCGACCGGCTGGCCGCCGCCATCGCCGGGTTCGTCGTGCTGCAGGCCGTGCTGACCCGGTTCGCCCATCTGGCCTCGGCCCGGCTCGGCGAGCGGGTGCTGGCCCGGCTGCGGGAGGAATTCGTCGACCGGGTGCTCACCCTGCCGCTCTCCACTGTGGAAAAGGCGGGCTCGGGCGACCTGCTGACGCGGACCACCCGCGACGTCGACGCGCTGTCGCGCTCGGTGCGCCTGGCCGTGCCCGAGACGATGATCGGCCTGATCACTGTCGTGCTGGTGGTCGTGGCGATGGTGATCACCAGTCCGCTGCTCGCGGTCCCGTTGCTGATCGCAGTGCCGATCATCGTCGTCGGCACGCGGTGGTATCTGCGCCGGGCGCCCGAGGGCTACCTGCGGCAGAACGCGGTCTACTCGACGGTGACCGACGGGCTGGCCGAGACGGTCGAGGGCGCGCGCACTGTCGACGCGTTGCACCGCCGGCAGCAGCGGATCGAACGGTCCGACGCCGACTTGCGGCGGTCGTGGGCGGCCGAGAAGTACACCCTGTTCCTGCGCACCGCGTATTTTCCGGTCATCGACGTGAGCTACGTGCTGCCCGTCGTCGCCACGTTGCTGGTCGGCGGGTGGCTCTATCTGGGCGGCTCGGTGTCGCTCGGGCAGCTGACGGCCGCGGTGATCTACGTGCAGATGCTGATCGACCCGCTCGACCGGCTGCTCGGCTGGCTCGACGAGGTGCAGGTGGGGGCGGCGTCGCTGGCCCGGCTGCTCGGGGTCGCGGCCGGTGCCGGCGAACCCGAGCCGCACGGCGCCGAACCGGTGGGCACGCGGATCGAGGTGCGCGACGTCCATTTCTCCTATGTGGCCGGTCGCGAGGTGCTGCACGGCATCAACCTGACCCTCGAACCGGGGGAGAGGCTGGCCGTGGTCGGTCCGTCCGGGGCGGGCAAGTCGACGCTGGGCCGGCTGCTGGCCGGGGTGCACGAGCCGACCGCCGGCGGTATCACGGTGGGTGGCGTGGCCCTGCACGACCTGCCGCTCGACAAGCTGCGCAACGAGGTGGCGCTGGTGACGCAGGAGCACCACGTCTTCATCGGCACCCTGCGCGACAACCTGGCCATGGTCCGGCCGGGCGCCGGCGACGACGAGGTGCGCGCGGCGCTGGCCGCCGTGCACGCGCTCGACTGGGCGCTGGCGCTGCCGCAGGGGCTCGAGACGGTGGTCGGGGCGGGTGGCCATCCGCTGTCGGCGGCCCAGGCCCAGCAGCTGGCGCTGGCCCGGCTGGTGCTGGCTGATCCGCACACCCTGGTGCTCGACGAGGCGACGTCGCTGCTCGACCCGCGGGCGGCCCGCGACTTGGAACGCTCTCTCGCCGCTGTGCTGCACGGGCGCACGGTCGTGGCGATCGCGCACCGGCTGTTCTCGGCCCACGACGCCGACCGCGTGGCCGTCGTCGAGGACGGGCGGATCACCGAGCTGGGCTCCCACGACGAGCTGGTCGCCGCCGGCGGCCCCTACGCGGCGCTGTGGCGCTCCTGGCACGGCGAGCGAGTCCCCGACCCCGACGACGACCCCTGGGAGGAGGACGCCGCCCGGGCGGGCGCCACCCGCTGACGCTGGTCAGGCGCGGATCATGGCGATGAAGACGCCGAGCAGGATGAGGGTGGCGGCGGCCACGGCGAAGAGGATGAGCAGGTCGCGGCTCGGCTCGGCGGCCACTGTGCCGCCGGCGGACTCGGCGGGCAGGTCGCCGACGATCGCGGCCAGCTCGTCGAGGGTGCGGGCGTTGTGGGCGACCTTGGCGCGCTCGGCGAACTCGTCCAGCGTGAGGCGGCCGGCGCCGGCGTGCCGCTCGAGGGCGGCCACCGTGCGCTGCCGGTCGTCGTCGGATGCCCGGATCTCCACGGCCGCACTCTACCGCCGCGGCGCGACCCCGGGCAGGCGCTGAACACGAACGGACAAGTGCGACCCGACTGCGGACGCGCGCTGAACGCCAAGGCCGCGGGGGAAACGCGAAGGACAGGGCGGGCGGGAGAGAACGCGAAAGGGCGCGCCCTTCAGGGGGCGCGCCCTTTCTTTGTCGAGCTGCGGATCAGAAGCCCGGGCCGTGCTGGTGGCCGTGGCCACCGTGGCTGTGCCCGTGGCCACCGGCCGCGGCCGGCTCCGGCTCGGCCGGCTTGTCGACCACGAGGCTTTCCGTGGTCAGCAGCAGGCCCGCGATCGAAACGGCGTTGGAGACCGCGTTGCGGGTCACCTTCACCGGGTCGATGATGCCGGCCGCCGCCAGGTCGACGTACTCGTCGGTGGCGGCGTTCAGGCCGTGACCCCACCCGAGCTCGCCGACCTTGCCCACCACGACGTAGCCGTCGTGGCCGGCGTTCTGCGCGATCCACCGCAGCGGCTCGACCAGCGCCTTGCGGACGATCGACACGCCGATCGCCTCTTCGCCGGACAGGCCCAGACCGCCGTCGAGCTCCGTGGCCACCTGGGCCAGGGCGGCGCCGCCGCCGGGGACGGTGCCCTCCTCGACCGCGGCCTTGGTCGCCGCGATGGCGTCCTCGATGCGGTGCTTGCGCTCCTTCATCTCGACCTCGGTGGCCGCGCCGACCTTGATCACCGCGATGCCGCCGGAGAGCTTCGCGAGCCGCTCCTGGAGCTTCTCGCGGTCCCAGTCGGAGTCGGAGGCCTCGATCTCTTTGCGGATCTGCTGGACCCGGTCGGAGACCTCGGAGGACTGGCCGCCACCGTCGACGATGGTGGTGTTCTCTTTGTCGACCACGACGCGCCGGGCCGAACCCAGCATCTCCAGGGTGACCTGGTCGAGCTTGTAGCCGAGCTCGGGGGCGACGAGCTCGCCGCCGGTGGCGATCGCCATGTCCTGCAGCATCGCCTTGCGCCGGTCGCCGAAGCCGGGCGCCTTGACGGCGGCCACCTTCAGCGTCTTGCGCAGCGCGTTGACCACCAGGGTGGACAGGGCCTGGCCCTCGACGTCCTCCGCGATGATCAGCAGCGGCTTGCCCGACTGCAGAACCTTTTCGAGCAGCGGCAGCATCTCTTCGATACTGGAGATCTTCTGGGTCGTGATCAGGATGTGCGCGTCCTCGAGGACGGCCTCCTGCGACTCGGCGTCGGTCACGAAGTTCGGGGAGATGAAGCCCTTGTCGAACTGCAGACCCTCGGTGACCTCGAGCTCGGTCGCCATCGCCGAGCCCTCCTCGACGGTGATGACACCGTCGCGGCCGACCCGGTCCATCGCCTCGGCGATGAGCTCGCCGATGGTGGCGTCCTGGGCCGAGATGGTGGCCACGTTGGCGATCGCCTTGTGATCGGCGACCTCGACGGCCTTGCCCAGCAGAGCCTTGGAGACGGCCTCGGCCGCCTGGTCCATGCCCCGCTTGAGCGCGATCGGGTTGGCGCCCGCGGTCACGTTGCGCAGGCCCTCGCGGACCAGCGCCTGCGCGAGCACCGTGGCGGTGGTGGTCCCGTCGCCGGCGACGTCGTTGGTCTTGGTCGCCACCTCCTTGACCAGCTGCGCGCCGAGGTTCTCGTACGGGTCGGTGAGCTCGATCTCCTTGGCGATGGTGACGCCGTCGTTGGTGATCGTGGGAGCGCCGAACTTCTTGTCCAGGACGACGTTGCGACCGCGCGGGCCGAGGGTGACCTTGACCGTGTCAGCGAGCGAGTTGACGCCGTGCTCGAGCAGGTGGCGCGCGTCGTCCGAGAAGCTGAGAATCTTCGCCATTGTTCAATAGCCCTTCACGCACCACCGCCCTGACCCGTGAGCACGGGCCAGGGCGATTAGCACTGTCAGTAGGTCACTTCTCGATGACCGCGAGGACGTCGCGGGCGGAGAGCACCAGGTACTCCTCGCCGGCGTACTTGACCTCGGTGCCGCCGTACTTCGAGTAGAGGACCGTCTCGCCGACCTTGACGTCAACCGGGATGCGGTTGCCCTTGTCGTCGATGCGGCCGGGGCCGACAGCGAGGACGGTGCCCTCCTGCGGCTTCTCCTTGGCGGTGTCGGGGATCACGATGCCCGACGCCGTGGTCGTCTCAGCCTCGTTCGCCTGGACCACGATGCGGTCCTCGAGCGGCTTGATCGCAACCTTGGTCGCGGTAGTCACGGGCATACCCTCCTGGGTATCGTTTCGCCGGCCAGGACAGGCCGGCCAGCTGCCTCATGCCACCGGGCGGGACCGTCGTCGCGGGTGCCGGTCCGCCTGGTGCCCACCGAACCCCCGGGACGGGTGTTCGGCTGGCACCCTCATGTTGAGAGTGCTAATCGGAGATTAGGCCGGAACTAGCACTCCGTCAACCAGAGTGCCAGACCCGGTGTGCCGTGGAGAATGCCTGCGTGACTGCCGAGTCAACTGCCCGATTTCGTACGCCCGAAGGGGTGACCGCCCTGGCCCTGGCGGCCGGGACGGCCGGTGGCGATCCGCTCGCCGCCGCCTCCGCCCTGCGCTCGGCCGGGGTGGAACCCGATCTGGCCGCCGCCGCGCTCACGATGGTCGGTCTGCGCCGGCGTGCGGCCGCCAAGTTCGGCGCCGACGCGGCCGAGATGTTCTTCACGCGAGCCGGCCTCGAACAGGCGACCCGAGCCGTCGTGGCGAACCGCCGGGCCGCCCGGCTGGCCGCCGCCGGCGTCCGGACGCTGGCCGACCTCGGGTGCGGGCTGGGCTCGGACGCACTCGCGGCGGCCCGCGCCGGGATCAAGGTCTTCGCCGTCGACGCCGATCCGGTCACCGCCGAGTACGCCGCGGCCAACGCCCGGGCTCTGGGCCTGGCCGATCTCGTGACGGTGGAGTGCGCCGACGCCACCGCCGTGCGCGTGGAGGACTACGACGCCGTCTTCGCCGACCCGGCCCGGCGCAAGGCCGGCCGAGGGCGGGTGTTCGACCCCAAGTCGTACTCGCCGCCGTGGGATTTCATCGCCGGCCTGGCCGAAAGGGTGCCGCGCACGGTGCTGAAGCTGGCCCCCGGCATCGACCACGATCTGCTGCCGCCCGGCGCCGAGGGGGAGTGGGTCAGCGTGGGCGGCGACCTGGTCGAGGCCGCGTTCTGGTGCGGCCCGCTGGCTCGAGCCCCCCGCCGAGCCTCCCTCCTGCTGACCCGCCCGCACGCCGCGATCAGCGAGGACGCCGCGAGCGCGGGCGCTGCGAGCGCAGGCGCTGCGAGCGCAGGCGCTGCGAGCGAAGACGCGGCCAAGGGCGGGGTTACGGAGCTGACCGGCGGCGGCGACCGGTTGGCAGAGGT
This sequence comes from Paractinoplanes pyxinae, assembly GCF_026626335.1. Lineage (GTDB taxonomy): Bacteria > Actinomycetota > Actinomycetes > Mycobacteriales > Micromonosporaceae > Actinoplanes > Actinoplanes pyxinae. The sequence continues at coordinate 646,872 of NZ_JAPNTZ010000002.1, forward strand.
GGGCGGCGTCGGGGCGTACCTCTATGACCCGGACCCGGCGGTGGTGCGCGCCCACCTGGTGGCCGAGTTCGCCGACACCGTCGGCGGGCGGCTGGCCGACCCCTCGATCGCCTACGTCTACACCGACGACCCGGTCGACACTCCCTTCGCCCGGCGGCTGGCGATCACCGACGTGCTGCCGTTCTCGCTGAAGCGCCTGCGGGCTCTGCTGCGCGAGCGAGGCGTGGGCCGCCTGGAGATCCGCAAGCGTGGTTCGGCCCTCGAGCCCGATCAGCTACGCAAGGATCTGCGCCTGTCCGGCTCGCAGGCGGCTTCGCTGGTGCTGACCCGCGTGGCCGGCGCGCCAGCGGTGATCCTCTGCGAGCCCTGAAGTCCGGGCACGAGCGGCCGGGGTTGCCCGCGATCGGGCAGCGGCCGCGAGTAGCGTGCGCGGCATGGCTAAGAAGGCCGCGGCCGGCACCCCGGCCACCGCGCTGCTGACCGCGCAGAAGGTCGAGCACACGCTGCACCCGTACGTCGTGTCGCCGGACGCGCCGAACTACGGTGCGCTGGTGGCCCAGGCCCTCGGGGTGGCGCCGGAACGCGTCTTCAAGACCCTGATCGCCGAGGTCGACGGCGCGCTCGTCGTCGGGGTGGTGCCGGTGACCGGCGAGCTCGATCTCAAGGCGCTCGCGCACGCCGCGGGGGGCAAACGGGCAGTCATGGCCGTGCGCGCCGACGCCGAACGCAGCAGTGGATACGTACGCGGGGGAATCAGCCCGCTCGGGCAGCGCAAGAAGCTGCCCACGGTGGTCGACGACTCGGCGCTGAGCCTCGATCTCATGTACGTCTCGGCGGGCCGGCGGGGTCTGCAGGCCGGCCTGAAACCGGCCGATCTCATCCGCCTCACCGACGCCGTGGCCGCCACGATCCGGACATAGGGGAAGAAACTTCCGAAGAGCCGCGAGCCGTTACGACAACGTTACGCGCCGAGAGGATCTTTCTCTCGAGAACGGTACGAACCGGTCAGGGCCCTGACTTAGCGTCACAGGGTGAGCCACGTCAGCGATCGATCGGAGACGACGGACCCGCCTGGACCAGGGCCGTCCGGCCCCTATCACCGCCGTGTTGCCGGATTGTTATGCCGGGTTACGAGATCGCCCGGCGACACCGCTTGTGTAACCGGCCGCAACGGGAATACGTTGCCGGACACAACAAACTAGCTCCTGATCACTTTCGATCACTCCGCGTCTCGGGGAGCGACACTCCCGCAGCGCACACCATCGAATCCGATGTAGCCCGGATTTACCCGAAAGGACACTAGGAATGCGTAAGGGACTGTTCGCCCTTGCCGCGGTCAGCCTGCTGGCGACCGGCAGCATCGCCGCTTGCGGCGACGACAGTGGCAGCGACTCCGGCAGCACGGGTGGCGACAGCGCCGCCGCCGGCAAGGTCGGCATCATCCTGCCCGACACCAAGAGCTCGCAGCGCTGGGGCACCGACGACCCGAAGTTCCTGAAGGCGGCGTTCGACGCGGCCGGCGTTCCGGTCGAGATCCAGAACGCGCAGGGCGACAAGACGCAGTTCCAGACCATCGCCGACGGCATGATCTCGAGCGGCGTCAAGGTCCTCATGATCGTCAACCTCGACTCCGGCACCGGTAAGGCCGTCCTCGAGAAGGCCAAGAAGGCCGGTATCGCGACGATCGACTACGACCGTCTGACCCTGAGCGGCGGCGCCGACTACTACGTGTCGTTCGACAACGTCGCGGTGGGCAAGCTGCAGGGCGAGGGCCTGGTCAAGTGCCTCGAGGAGAAGAAGTACACCAAGCCGGTCGTGGCCGAGCTCAACGGCTCGCCGACTGACAACAACGCCACCCTGTTCGCCCAGGGCTACGACGGCGTCCTCGACCCGAAGTACTCGGACGGCACCTTCACCAAGGGCCCGAACCAGGACGTTCCGGACTGGGACAACGCGCAGGCCGGCACGATCTTCGAGCAGATGCTGACCTCGAACAAGAACATCAAGGGCGTTCTCGCGGCGAACGACGGTCTCGGCAACGCGGCCATCGCGGTCCTCAAGAAGAACAAGCTGAACGGCCAGGTCCCGGTCACCGGCCAGGACGCCACCGTTCAGGGCCTGCAGAACATCCTCGCCGGCGACCAGTGCATGACGGTCTACAAGGCGATCAAGAAGGAGGCCGACGCGGCTGCCGAGCTGGCCGTCGCCCTGGCCAAGCAGCAGAAGCCGACCACGGCCACCGGCACCACCAAGGACCCGGAGTCGGGTGCCGACGTCCCCTCGGTGCTGCTCGAGCCGCAGGCCATCACCAAGGAGAACGTCAAGGACGTCATCGCCGACGGCTTCGTGACCAAGGACGCGGTCTGCACCGCCGACTTCGCCAAGGCCTGCACGGACGCGGGAATCAGCTGAGAATCCTCAACTGATGACGGGCTAGACCCGAACTGACGACGGCGCCGCTCACCTCCCCAAACGGGGCGGAGGGCGGCGCCGGAGTTGGGTTTTCCCCCCAATCCGCCGGCCGGGGCGTCGTCCCGGTCGGCAACCGGTCACTTAGCGAAGGAGAACCACCGTGGCCGCGACACCCCTCTTGGAGATCAGCGGGATCAACAAAGGCTTCGGTCCCGTTCAGGTCTTGCACGACGTCGGCCTGAGCGTTTACCCCGGCGAGGTCACTGCCCTCGTCGGCGACAACGGCGCCGGCAAGTCGACGCTGGTCAAATGCATCAGCGGTATCTACACCATCGACTCGGGCACGGTTACCTTCGACGGCAACCAGGTGGCCATCCACAGCCCCCGCGACGCGTCGGCGCTGGGCATCGAGGTCGTGTACCAGGACCTCGCGCTCTGCGACAACCTCGACATCGTCCAGAACATGTTCCTGGGCCGCGAGAAGAAGCGCGGCATCGTGCTCGACGAGCCGACCATGGAGCAGATGGCCGGTGACACGCTCGCCAGCCTTTCGGTGCGCACCGTGAAGTCGCTGCGACAGCTCGTGGCGAGCCTCTCGGGTGGGCAGCGGCAGACCGTGGCGATCGCCAAGGCCGTGCTCTGGAACTCGAAGATCGTGATCCTGGACGAGCCGACCGCCGCCCTCGGTGTGGCGCAGACCGCTCAGGTGCTCGAACTCGTACGCCGCCTGGCCGACAACGGTCTCGGCGTGGTGCTCATCTCGCACAACATGAACGACGTGTTCGCGGTGTCCGACCGGATCGCCGCGCTCTACCTCGGCCGGATGGCGGCCCAGGTCAAGACCACCGACGTGACGCACTCCCAGGTCGTCGAGCTGATCACGGCCGGGCGCAGCGGCAACCTCGGTCTGCCTCCCGAGAAGCCCGCGGACTTCGGCGGAGACGTCGTCGACATCACGCCGGGAGGCGACAAGTGACCACCACCACGACCACCACGGCCGGCGGCGTCAAGGTCGTCAAGCCGACCGTCGGCAGCTACATCAACGACTACTGGGGCCGGGTTCGCGGCGGTGACCTCGGGTCGCTGCCGGCCATCCTCGGCCTGATCGTGCTGAGCCTGATCTTCGGCATCGCCCGGGACACGTTCTTCAGCTCGCTCAACTTCGCGAACCTGTTCAACCAGGGCGCCCAGGTCGTCTTCATCGCGATGGGCCTGATCTTCGTCCTGCTGCTGGGCGAGATCGACCTCTCGGCCGGTTTCGCCAGTGGTGTGTGCGGCGCTGTCGTCGCCATCCTGCTGACCAACCACGGCTGGGACTGGTACACCGCGATCCCGGTCGCGCTGGTCACCGGCATCGTGATCGGCTTCGTGCTCGGCTTCCTGGTCGCGAAGATCGGTATCCCGTCGTTCGTCGTCACCCTGGCCGCGTTCCTCGGCTTCCAGGGCCTGCTGCTGGTGCTGCTGGGCGGTGGCACCAACATCTCGACCCGCAACGAGTTCTTCAACTCGCTGAACAACGACAACCTGTCGGTGACCTGGAGCTGGATCCTGGCCATCGCCGCCGTTCTCGCCTACGCCGCGGTGCAGTTCAACCAGGTGCGCAGCCGGGCCAAGCGGAACCTGGTCACCGACCCGCTGGGCGTCGTGCTGCTGCGCATCGGCGGGCTGGCCGTGCTGATCCTGGTGGCGACCGCGATCCTGACCCAGGAGCGCGCCATCAACCCAGCCATCAACTCGCTCAAGGGTGTGCCGATCGTCGTCCCGATCATTGGGTTCTTCCTGGTGCTGTGGACGTTCGTGCTGGGTCGCACCAGCTACGGCCGGCACGTCTACGCGGTCGGCGGCAACACCGAGGCGGCCCGTCGCGCCGGTATCCCGGTCGACCGGATCCGCATCTCGGTCTTCGTGATCGGCTCGTTCATGGCCGCGATCGGCGGCATCATGGCCGTCAGCCGGGCCAGCTCGGTCGACCCGAACACCGGTGGCAGCAACATCCTGCTGTACTCGGTGGGCGCGGCCGTCATCGGCGGCACCAGCCTCTTCGGCGGTAAGGGCAAGATCATCAACGCCGTCATCGGTGGCGCGGTGATCGCCGTCATCGACAACGGCATGGGTCTGCTCGGCTTCAGCTCCGGTCAGAAGTTCATCTTCACCGGCGTCATCCTGCTGATCGCCGCCAGCGTCGACGCCCTGGCCCGGCGCAGAGCGGCCGCAACCGGCAACCGATGAACGAGATCCACCTGGTTCTGGGGACGGCACGCTGATGCGGGCCGGCCCCAGCCAGGAGGAGGTTCGCCGGCACAATCTCGGGACGCTGCTGCGGTACGTACACGTGCACGGCGCCACGTCCCGGGCGGAACTCACCAGCCGGCTCGGCCTGAACCGAAGCACCATCGGGGCCCTGACCGCCGACCTGACCACCGCTGGGCTGGTCACCGAGGCGGCACCACGAGAGACCGGCCGGGCCGGGCGACCGTCGCTGGTCGTCCGGCCCGAGTCGTCCAAGGTGTACGCGTACGCGCTGAGCATCGAGGTGGACCGCCTGCGGGCGGCCCGGGTCGGGCTGGGCGGCCGCATCCTGGACCGCCGCGAGACCGACCGGCCGCGCGGCATGCAGGTGCTGGACGCGGTGCAGCCGCTGGCCGAGTTCGTCCACGAGATGCGGGCCGACGTGCCCGGCGACGCCCGCTACGTCGGCACCGGCGTGGCGGTGGCCGGCATGGTGCGCCGGGCGGACGGGATGGTCCGCCTGGCGCCCACGATCGGCTGGGTCGAGGAACCGGTCGGCGCCGCGCTCCGCGCCGAACTCGGTGACGTGGGGAAGCTGACGCTGGGCAACCACGCGGACGTCTCCGCGCTGGTCGAGCACAGCCGCGGGGCCGCGGCCGGCTGCGACAACGTCATCTATCTGTACGGCGACGTCGGGGTGGGCGCCGGCATCATCGCCGACGGCCGCCGGGTGGCCGGTCACGGCGGCTACGGCGGCGAGGTCGGCCATATGGTGGTCAACCCGTACGGCCGCGAGTGCAGTTGCGGCTCGCGCGGCTGCTGGGAGACCGAGATCGGCGAGTACGCCCTGCTCAAGCACGCCGGCCGGGCCGAGCTGAGCGGACGCGAGGCGGTGCTGGGGGTGGTCGAGGCGGCGATGCGCGGCGACAGCCAGGCCCAGTTCGCTGTGCGCCAGGTCGGCGAGTGGATCGGCTTCGGCGTCGGCAACCTGGTCAACATCTTCAACCCCGAGGCCGTCATCTTCGGCGGCACCCTGCGCGACGTCTACCTGGTCGCCGCGGCTCAGATCCGCAGCCGGCTGACCGCGATCGCCCTGCCCGCCTGTCGTGAGCACATCCGGCTGCGCACCCCGGAACTCGGCGGCGACGCGGCCCTCATCGGGGCGGCCGAGCTGGCCTTCGAGCACCTCCTCGAGGATCCGCTGCTGAACTGAGGGTCGTGAAGGGCAAAAGTTGAAGGTCAACAACTGAAGATCAACTTCTCGACCGATGACGTACGGGTGTCCCGCTCGCAGAAGCAATGAAGCCGTTCCGCCCATGCGGAACGGCTTCGTCTTCGGTCCCGGCCGTCCCCGGCTTCCGGCGACGCCCGGTGGGCACGCGGGACCGATCAAGATCGTCTATGCTCCCGGCCCGTGACTGTCCTTTTCGACCCCGCGGACGCCTATCCCGCGGTGGCTGACGTGCGGGCGCGGCTGGCCGCCCAGGACTGGGCCGGCGTCCGTCGCGTGGTCGACGGCTTGCCGCCGGCCGGCCGCACCCTGGTCCTCCGGCACGGCTCCGCCGTCGACGGCGCCGAGCGAACCCTGCGCGAGGCGTTCGACCGGGATCCCGCCGACGGGGCGGCCGCGGCCATGCTGGGCTACCGCCTCATCGACATCGGCTGGAAGATCCGCTCGGCGGCCCGGGCCGACCACGTGAGCTCACAGCAGTTCGAGCAGTTCCACGACTGGCTGCGCCGGGCCGAGGCGGTGCTGATCGACGGGGCCGCCCGCACTCCCCGCGACCCGGCGATCTGGGCGGCCCGCCTGGTGTCGGCCCGCGGCCTCGAAGTGGGCCTGGCCGAGACCCGGCGCCGCTACGACAAGGTCAAGTCGATCGACCCGCACAACCTGACGGCCCAGTTCCAGATGCTGCAGCAGCTCTGTCCCAAGTGGAGCGGCAGCTGGGAGCTGCTGCACCCGTGGACCCGCGAGGAGATGCTGGCCGCACCGCCCGGCGCCGTGCAGGGCGTGCTGGTCGCCGAGGCGCACATCGAGCACTGGCTCGATCTGCCGGGCGGCACCCGCACGGCCTATCTGAACGGCGTGCCGGTCCGCCGGGAACTGCGCGAGGCGGCCGAGCGGTCGGTGCTGCACCCGGACTTCGGCCGCGAGCACGGCTGGGTCGAGGCGGCGAGCACCTTCGCCTTCGTCTTCAGCCTGCTCGGCGACCGCCGCTCGGCCGCACCCTGTTTCGAGATGCTGGGCGACCTGGCGACCGAGTACCCCTGGACCTACCTGGGCGACGACACGGCTGAACAGGTCAGCAACCACCGTCGTCGTGCGCTGGCCGGAGCGGCCCGATGATCAAGCAGACCGAGATCGACGGGGTGCCCGCTCTGCTGGCCCCGGCCACCGGCGTCACGCACGCCGGCCTGGCTTTCCGGGTCGGGTTCGCCGACGAGCCCCTGGCCCGGCGCGGCATCACGCACCTGATCGAGCACCTGGCGCTTTTCTCGACCGGGGTCGCCGACTACCACTACAACGGCGCCACCGGCGTCGAGTACACGTTCTTCCACATGCACGGCTCGGCCGGCGAGCTGGGCGAGTTCCTGTCCGCGGTCTGCGCCTCGCTGCGTGACCTGCCGATGCACCGGCTCGCCGTCGAGAAGGACCTGCTGCGGGCCGAGGCGAACGGGCGCAGTTCCGGCCCGGCCGACCAGATGGCACTGTGGCGGCACGGGGCCCGCGACTACGGCCTGTCCAGCTATCCCGAGTGGGGTCTGCCCGCGATCACCGAGGCCGATCTGCGCGAGTGGGTGGAGCGCTACTTCACCCGCGAGAACGCCGTGCTGTGGGTGGCCGGCGACGAGGTGCCGGCCGGCCTGCGGCTGGATCTTCCTTCGGGCGTACGCCGGAAGGCGCCCCCGATGTCGTCGGCGCTGCCGACCACTCCGGCCTGGTTCCCGGGCCACTCCGGGATGCTGGTCTGGGATTCCGTGGTGCCCCGGGCGCCCCGCTCGGCCGTCTTCGCCGGCGTGCTCGAGCGGGTGATGTTCCGTGAGCTGAGGCAGGAAGGCGGTTTGTCGTACGCGGCCCACGCCTCCTACGAGCCGGTCGGAGCCGACCACGGCCAGGTGACCGCCGTCGCCGATGCGCTGCCCGACAAGCAGGGTGCTGTGCTCGGCGGGTTCGTCGACGTGCTGGCTGCGTTGCGGGTGGGCCGGATCGACGAGGCCGACGTGGCCGCCGTGGTCAAGAAGCAGACCGAGGCGCTGCGGCACGCCGAGGAGCAGGGCGCGCGGCTGCCCGGTCAGGCGCTCAACCTGCTCTCCGGGCGCGACGTGCTCAGCGCCGACGAGGTGATCGACGGGCTGCGCGCGGTCACCGCGGCCGAGGTGGCGCAGGTGGCCGCCGAGGCCTGGGACGCCGGGTTGTTGCAGACCTCGCACAGCCGGGCCGACTGGGCCGGGTTCACCGCCGCCCCGACCACCTCCGACAGCGCCGTGACCGGCACCAAGTACCCCTCGCTGGACACGCCGGGCGAGAAGCTGATCGTCGGTTTCGATGGCGTCAGCATCGTCGCCGGGGACAACCGTGCGACCGTGCGGTTCGCCGACTGCGCCATCGTGCGGGCCTGGCCCGACGGCGGCCGTCAGCTGGTCGGGAGCGACGGCATCGTGGTGTTCGTCGAGCCCACCCTGTTCGAGGGGGCGGCCGACGCGGCCAAGAAGATCGATGCCAGCGTCGCGCCCGCCGTCCGGGTCGAGCAGCCCGCCCGCGAGCCCGGCCAGATCCCGCAGCCGGAGCCGGAGAAGGCCGCGCCGGCCGAGTCCGCGAAGCCGCGCCGAGGGATGGCGGGTGAGTGGCGAAGGGTTCTGCTGCTGATGCTGGGCGCCCTGGCCGGATTTGCGACGGCGGGCCAGGTCGGATATGAGCTCGTGAACGGTCTCACCGGGATTCTCTTCGGCATCCTGGCCGTCGTAGGCGGGTTCGTTTTGGCCGTGCTCTGTGTGATCGGCATCGTCAACACCGTCCGGGACGCCTTCAAGCCCTGAACTTTGTGCCGTGGTGTTGAGCACCGCGCTGATCGGCGCATGTGGCGTTGCTTACGCATTGCTTACGCGATGGCCTGAGCCGTCGTCGCCCGCCCGGACCGGGAGCAGGATGGGAGGGTGAAGCTTTCGGTGGGCGCCGGGCTGGCCGGCGTGGCCGCCGCCGCGGTCGCGGTCGGTGTGTCCGAGGTCGTGGCGGTGGCGAGCGGGCCGTTGACCGCGCCGCTGCCGGCCGTGGGCGGCGTGGTCATCGACAACGTGCCCGGGCCGGTCAAGGATTTCGGGGTCAGCGTCTTCGGCGTGCACGACAAGACCGCGTTGATCGTGGGCACGGGCGTCTTGCTGGCGATTTACGCGTACGGGGTGGGAGTGGCCGCCCTCCGGTCGTGGCGCCTGGGTCTGGCCGGCATCGGGTTGTTCGCGGTGATCGGCGTGGCCGCCGCGCAGACCCGGCACGACGCGGGCGTCTTCGCCTGGCTGCCCACGGTGGTGGGCGCCGCGCTGGCCGTCTGGGTGTTGCGCCTGCTGCTCGACCGGGCGGGCGAGCCGGTGCCGGCTCAGACGCCGGTGCTGGTCGGCGCGGGCGGCCCGGGCCCCGGTCCGGGGGCGCCGCCGCCGGCTGCGCCCGTGACGCCGTACGTCGAAGACCGTCGTTACTTCTTGAAGTTGCTCGGCATCGCCTTCGGCGCGGCGGCCGCGACCGGATTCGGCGGGCGATGGCTGGCCTCGCGCCGGGCGGTGACCGCGGCCCGCAACGACGTCGTGCTGCCCACGCCTCGCCAGACCGCGCCGCCGCTGCCCGCCGGCGTCCAAGTGCCGGGAGTGACGCCGTACATCTCGCCCAATAAGGACTTCTACCGCATCGACACCGCGCTGATCCCGCCCCAGGTCGACCCCTCGACCTGGCAGTTGCGCATCCACGGAATGGTCCGCAACCCGATCACCATCACCTGGGCTCAGCTGCTGCAACGGCCGATGATCGAGCGGTACGTGACCCTGGCCTGCGTGTCCAACGAGGTCGGGGGCGACCTGATCGGCAACGCGCTGTGGCTCGGAACGCCGATCCGGGAACTGCTCGAGGAGGCCGGTCCGCTACCCGGCGCCGACCAGGTCGTGCAGCGCGCGGTGGACGGCTGGACCTGCGGCAGCCCGACGTCGGTGCTGATGGACGGCCGGGACGCGCTGCTCGCGGTCGGCATGAACGGCGAGCCGCTGCCGGTCGATCACGGCTTCCCGGTGCGGATGGTGGTGCCCGGCCTGTACGGCTACGTCAGCGCCTGCAAGTGGATCACCGAGATCGAGCTGAGCCGGTTCTCCGACTTCGACGCCTACTGGGTGCCGCGCGGCTGGTCGCAGCAGGCGCCCATCAAGACGGAGTCGCGGATCGACACGCCCCGCGACGGGGCCTCGCGCAAACCCGGCCGCGTGGTTGTCGGGGGAGTGGCCTGGGCTCAGCACCGCGGCATCGATAAGGTCGAGGTCCAGGTCGACGATCAGCCCTGGGCCACGGCGACGCTGGCCGCCACCGTCTCGAGCGACACGTGGCGCGAGTGGAGCTTCGAGTGGCCGGCGACAGCGGGTGAACACCGCCTTCGCGTACGGGCCACCGACGGCTCCGGGGCGACGCAGACGAGCACACCGGCGCCGCCCGCGCCCGACGGCGCCTCGGGCTGGCACACGATCAAGGTCCAGGTCGAATAAGTGCCGGTTACTTGAAGGCCGCACCAGTGGTCCGTCGTCGGTGCGCAAGTCGCTCATACGGTGGGTTGCATGTCCACCGATGCGGTTGATGAAGAGCCGTCGAACAACTCGACCCGGCCCCCGACAGGGGACCGGATCGTCATGGTCATACCGGCTCGCCGGCGTCAGGCCGCGGGTGCCTGCCGCTGCGCCGGAACTGCCGACTTGTGGGGCCGGCCGAGCCGGGCCTCGAGCCGGGCAAGGTCGACACGTCCGTGATGGCGGTCGGCGGTGTCCTCCCAACCGACCGCGAGCAGCCGCAGCCGCTCCGCCTCGGTGAGGCCGCCCCAGACTCCGTACGGCTCACGAACCGCGAGGGCGTGGGCGGCACACTCGGCCCGAACCGGGCACGCGCCGCACATGCTCTTGGCTTTGGCCTCCCGGCGGTTGCGGGAAGACCCGCGCTCGCCGTCCGGGTGGAAGAACTGCGCACTGTCCCGGCCCCGGCACAGGCCCAGTCGCTGCCAGTCCCACAGGTCGGCGATGGGCCCGGGCAATCTGCGAACGTTCGACATGGAACACCCTCCTCCCGCGCGGCACCGCGGTGTGTCGTCATGAGGGCCCTTGCTCAGGCCTGCCGCGGTGTTACCCCGGTGATCCCCGGCTCACACGCAACTCGTCGATGTCTTCTGAAGTCGCATGACACCGGCCTGGCAAGTCATACCGATCTTTCCCATTTTTTCCATCTAAAGCGCGTAATGCTGCGGCCCTCGCGTGATCTCCTCTGAGAGAGAAGGAGGATCACTGTGCGTACCGTCCTCGTGTGCGTCCGTACCCCGCTGGCGGCCCAGACCGTCGCGTCCACCGCGGCCCGGCTCGGCATGACCGGCGTCGTCCGGACCGCGGTCAGCGAGACCGAGGCCATGATCCGCCTGGCTGAACGGCCGGCTGAAGTGGTCCTGGCTGACACCGCCGTGACTCGTCCCGACAGCGTCGGCTTCACCCGGCGCGTCCTGGCCCGTGCCCCGCAGGCGCAGGTAGTGCTCTTCGGCGCCGAAGACCCCCGGGTGGCCGCGGCGGCCGTCGCCGCCGGCGCCCGCGGCGTCATCCGCGGCGTCGAGCACGACCTGGTCAGCGTCGTCGCCAAGGCGCTGCTCCTGCTGCTGCTCCCGGTGCGCCCGCAGGGCATGCCGATCAACGGAGCCAACGCCCAGCCCGCCACCGTGGCCGGCGGGGCCCGCAACAACAACTCGACGGCGGCCCGGACCGCCTATCAGAACGGTGGGCTCGGCATGGGCTCACCCAACGCGGCCTCCGTGCCGGCCGTGCTCGGGCCCAACGCGCCGATGGTGCCGGCCCAGCGTGGCGACGCCCCGATCGACCCGGCCACCGGCCGGCCGATGGTGGCCTGGCCCGGCAACGAGACGCAGGTCGGCGTGGCCGACCCGGCGCCCGCTGGACGGCGGCTCACGCTCACCGAGCGCGAGCTGCAGGTGCTGCGGGGGATGGCCGACGGCAAGAGCAACGCCGAGATCGGCCGGGAACTGTTCGTCTCGGAGGACACCGTCAAGACCCACGCCCGGCGGCTCTTCCGGAAACTGGGGGCCAGGGACCGCGCCCACGCGGTGGCCGCCGGCTTCCGGGCCGGGCTGGTGGCGTAACAGCGGGGGCCGGCGAGCGCCGCCGGTGAGATGGCAGTCGGTTTTTCGACGCCCGCGGGGTTTGCGGGTGGCGGAAAATCGCCTGCCATCTCACCGGTTACAAGGCGATCGCCCGCGGAGCGAAGCGGAGCTGGCAGGCTCCGTCCCCCTTTTTATTCTTTCTCTTCCTCGTTGCCCTCGGTCAGCGTGTCGTGCACGCCGTCGGCGTAGCCGCGCGCGTACTCCCACGTGACGTAGTGCTCGGGGTCGGGGTCGAAGGCCGGCTCGTGCACGCGCGGGCGCCCGCTGCTCAGCAGATGGCGCAGATTGCCGCGCAGCAGATCCCAGTCGAAATAGTGCGGCTCGTGACAGTCCTCGCACTCGATGACGAGGCCGCGGATGCCGGTCGGGCTCAGGAGCGCCTGATAGATCTCGAGGTCGGAAAGATCCTCGAGAACGTCCTGCCGTTCGGCGTCGGTCAGCGGCTCGGCCTCGGCGTCCTCCTCGAGGTCGTCGAGCCCGGCGGCCGGGTCGGTGGGATCGCCGTTGAACGGGTCGATCGGCTCATCTTGCACCCCCTTACCGTACTCACCCTTCACGGATGTGTGCTGGCCCGCACGTGCTGTCCGTCGCGCGAGGCTCCGGAGAACGGATGGGTACGATGAACCATCCGTCTTCCAGCTTTTAGGGATGCTCCGTGGAAACTGACTCGGCCCGTACGGTTCCGCTCGGTCTGACCTTCGACGACGTGCTCCTCCAGCCCGGCGAATCGGACATCGTGCCGAGCCGGGTCAACACCAACACGCGGCTCACCCGGAACATCGAACTGACCATCCCGCTGCTGTCCGCGGCGATGGACACAGTGACCGAGGCGCGCATGGCCATCGCCATGGCCCGCGAGGGCGGCATCGGCGTGCTGCACCGCAACCTCTCGCCGGAGGACCAGGCGGCCCAGGTCGACCTGGTCAAGCGCTCCGAGTCCGGCATGATCACCAACCCCGTGACCTGCAGCCCCGACGCCACGCTGCGTGAGGTCGACGCGCTCTGCGGCCGCTACCGCATCTCCGGCGTGCCGGTCACCGACGCCGACGGCACCCTGGTCGGCATCGTGACCAACCGCGACATGCGCTTCGTCACCGACGACGACACCAAGGTGCGCGACGTCATGACGAAGATGCCGCTGATCACCGCCCCGGTCGGCGTCAGCAAGGACGACGCGCTGGCCCTGCTGCAGCAGCACAAGATCGAGAAGCTGCCGCTGATCGACGACAACGGCCGGCTGCGCGGGCTCATCACGGTCAAGGACTTCACCAAGAGCGAGCAGTTCCCCAACGCGACCAAGGACGCCCAGGGCCGTCTGCGGGTCGCCGCCGCGGTCGGCGTGGGTGACGAGTCCTACAAGCGGGCCCGCGGCCTGATCGACGCCGGCGTCGACGTGATCATCGTGGACACCTCGCACGGTCATCAGCGCCAGGTGCTCGACATGATCGCCCGGCTCAAGCGGGACACGAGCACCGACATCGTCGGGGGCAACGTGGCCACGTACGCCGGGGCCAAGGCCATGGCCGAGGCCGGCGCCGACGCCGTCAAGGTCGGTGTGGGCCCGGGCGCGATCTGCACCACCCGCATCGTGGCCGGGGTCGGCGTCCCGCAGATCACCGCCGTGATGGAGGCGCAGCGCGCCTGCTCGCCGTTCGGCGTCCCGGTGATCGCCGACGGCGGCATCCAGTACAGCGGCGACATCGCCAAGGCGATCGTGGCCGGGGCCGAGACGGTGATGCTCGGTGGCCTGCTGGCCGGCTCGGAAGAGAGCCCGGGCGACCTGATCTTCGTCAACGGCAAGCAGTACAAGAGCTACCGGGGCATGGGCTCGCTGGGCGCCATGCAGTCGCGCGGTCAGGCCAAGTCGTACTCGAAGGACCGTTACTTCCAGCATGATGTGCCGGAGGAGAAGCTCGTTCCCGAGGGCGTCGAGGGTCAGGTGCCCTACCGCGGCCCGCTCTCGCGGGTGGTGGCCCAGCTGGTCGGCGGTGTGCGGCTGGCCATGGGTTACGCCGGGGCCGAGACGATTCCCGACTTGCAGCAGCGTGGCCAGCTCATCAGGATTACCGCGGCGGGCCTCAAGGAAAGCCACCCGCACGACATCCAGATGACCGTCGAGGCCCCGAACTACCACTCCCGCTAGGAAGAAGAGAAGGCATGCGCGACGTAGTGGAGATCGGTCTCGGCAAGACCGCCCAGCGGGGGTACCACCTGGACGAGATCGCCATCGTCCCGAGCCGGCGCACCCGCGACGTGGACGACGTGTCCACCGAGTGGCGCGTCGACGCGTACCCCTTCAAGATCCCCTGCGTCGCGCATCCCTCCGACGCGACCATGAGCCCGGAATCGGCTATCGCCCTGGGCCAGCTCGGTGGCCTGGGCGTGCTCAACGCCGAGGGCCTGTGGACCCGCTACGAGGACCCGAGCAAGATCCTCGAAGAACTCGCGTCGCTCGACGAGGACGCGGACGCCACCCGGCGCCTGCAAGAGGTCTACTCCGAGCCGATCAAGCCCGAGCTGATCGCCGAGCGGGTGCGCACGATGCGCGAGGGCGGCATCACCGTCGCCGTGCGGGTGTCGCCGCAGCACACGCTCGCGCTGGCCCCGGTGGTGCTCGACGCGGGCGTCGACCTGCTGGTCATCCAGGGCACCCTGGTCAGCGCCGAGCATGTGTCCACGACGGACGAACCGCTGAACCTCAAAGAGTTCATCGCCGACCTCGACCTGCCGGTGATCGTCGGCGGCTGCACCGACTACAAGACGGCGCTGCACCTCATGCGTACGGGCGCGGCCGGCGTCATCGTCGGCGTCGGCGCCGACGAGTGGTCGACGACCGACACGGTGCTCGGCATCCGCGTGCCGATGGCGACCGCGATCGCCGACGCCGCCGCGGCCCGCCGCGACTACCTCGACGAGACCGGCGGCCGGTACGTCCACCTGATCGCCGACGGCGGCATCTCCACCTCGGGTGACATCGCCAAGGCGATCGGCTGCGGCGCCGACGCGGTCATGCTGGGCGAGCCGCTGTCGCTGGCCGAGGGCGCTCCGGCCGGTGGCGCCTGGTGGCACTCGTCGGCCAGCCACCCGCAGCTGCCGCGCGGCGGCTTCTGCATCGCCGGCGAGCCCGACGGCACGCTGGAAGAGCTGCTGTTCGGCCCGGCCGACCGGCCCGACGGGCAGCTCAACCTGTTCGGCGGCCTGCGGCGGGCGATGGCCAAGTGCGGCTACCGCGACGTCAAAGAGTTCCAGAAGGTCGCGCTGGTCCTCGACCGCTGACGCCCTTTCCCCGTCCTTTCGGGTGACGGCGCTAACCTCGCGCCTATGAGGCGTACGGGTGTTGCCGCAGTTCTTTGTGTCGCGTTGACGGTGGCCGGTTGTTCCGCTGACGACGAGCCGGCGCAGACCCCGTCGGCCACACCTTCCTCCGCGCCGGCCTTCGCTCCCGGCGCGGAGGGCATCGGTGACCCGTACTTCCCGAAGTACGGCAACGGCGGCTACGACGTCGCCGGCTACGACCTGAAGCTGCGCTTCGACCCGAAGACGGACCAGCTCACCGGCACCGCGACGATCACCGCGACCGCCACCCAGGACCTGTCCCGGTTCAACTTCGACCTGTCCAAGCTGACCGCGAAGAACGTGACGGTCGACGGCGTCCGGGCGTCGTCGAAGGCCGAGGGCACCGAGCTGGTCGTCACCCCGGCCCAGGGCATCGTCAACGGCCGCCCGTTCACCGTGGTGGTCGAGTACGGCGGCCGGCCGGCCCAGCTGGGCAACGCGGTGCTCGGCCAGGGCGGCTGGCTCGAGAACGGGCAGGGCGCCATCGCGCTCGGCCAGCCCGAGTCGGCCAGCACCTGGTTCCCGGTGAACGACCACCCGTCCGACAAGGCCACCTTCAAGCTCGAGATGACCGTGCCCGAGGGCGTCGAGGCGATCAGCAACGGCGTGCCCGGCCCGCGCCGCACCACCGGCGGCTGGACGACGTGGAGCTGGTCGGAGGGTTCGCCCATGGCGAGCTACCTGGCCATGGTGGTGATCGGGCAGTACCGGGTCACCACCACCACGCACAACGGCAAGCCGCTGGTGCTCGCCGTCGCCGAGTCGCTGCCGGCGAACGGGCCGGCCGCTCAGTCGCTGGGTAAGACGGCCGAGATCACCGACTTCCTGGCCACCAAGTTCGGGCCGTACCCGTTCGACGCCAACGGCGGGGTCGCGGTGGACGACCGGAAGATCGGCTACGCGCTCGAGACGCAGAGCCGCCCCGTCTACGGTCCCGCGTTCTTCAACGGCGGCCCGAACGAGTCGGTGATCGCCCACGAGCTGGCCCACCAGTGGTTCGGCGACAGCGTGGCCCTCGAGAAGTGGCAGGACATCTGGCTCAACGAGGGCTTCGCGACCTACGCCGAGTGGATGTGGGACGAGCACAAGGGCACCCAGACGATCGAGCAGAGCTTCGACGACGTCTACAACTCGTACCCGTGGAACCAGCCCGGCGAGGCCGGCAACCCGGGCGCCGAGCGGATCTTCGGCAACGCCGTCTATCAGCGCGGCGGCATGACGGTCTACGCCCTGCGCAAGACCATCGGCGACGCCGCCTTCGACCAGCTGCTCAAGCGGTGGACCACCGAGCACAAGGACGGCAACGCCAGCACCGACGACCTGATCGCCCTGGCCGAGCAGGTGTCGGGCAAGCAGCTCGACGACCTTTTCCAGTCGTGGCTGTTCACCACCGGCAAGCCGGCCAAGCCCTGACGGTCATTTGTCGATCAGCTTGGGGTGGCTCTTCAGATAGGCGGCGACCTTGTCGTCGGCGACGGCCTCGACGAAGCCCCGCCCCTCGGCCGTGAGCTGCTCGCCGAGGTAGCCGCTGCCCCGCCCGACCCCGCGGCCGGGCAGGCTGACCCGGGTGATCTTGCTGGGGGAGAGGCCGCGCAGGGCGTACGCGTACTCGACCGGCTTGCGCCCGCCCAGATAGACGAAGGTGTCGCCGAGCGCGTCGATCAGCGGGTCCACTTTGTCCGGATCGGTGGCGAAGCCCTGGCCGAGAGCCTTGGTCAGCAGTGCGGTCACGACCTGCCGCTGGTGGCGCTGCCGGTCGTAGTCGCCGTCGGGCAGCCCGTAGCGCTGGCGGGCGTAGTCGATCGCCTGCCAGCCCACCAGGTGCCGGCGGCCGGGCTGGTACACCGCCTGCGGGCCGATGTAGTCGCCGCCCCGCAGCGGGCGCAGCGTGCCGTCCGGCTTGCGGTGCCGCGACTCGACCCGCTGGTCGATCACCAGGTCGATGCCGCCGAGCTGGTCGGTCAGCTTGGCCAGCCCGCCGAAGTTGAGGATGGCGCCCGCCTGGAACTGCTTGATCCCCGTGTACGCGCTGAGCGACCTCGTCAGCAGCTGGTAGCCCTTCTCGGTGCTGGGCTGCTTGCTTCCCGCGACCCGGGAGCCGACGCTCATCGCCTCGGTGACCTTGCGGGTGCCGTGACCGGGAACGGCGACCCGCAGGTCGCGCGGCAGCGAGTAGAGGTACGCCGACTTCAACCCGCGCTCGACGTGCAGCAGCATGATGGCGTCGGCGTGCGGCTCCCAGCCCGGGATCGAGACCCGGGTGTCGACGCCGATCAGCAGCAGGTCGAGCGGCCCGTCGATGTCCGCGCCGGGTGAAGGCGGCGGCGTCGCGGGCTCGGCCGAGGGCGTCGGCGGGGCGGCGGATGGCGGCGATGCTGTAGGTTTGTCCGATCCCGAGCGGACGGCCAGCGCGATGCCACCGCCCGCGAGCAGCGCCACGGCCACCGCGCCGGCGACCGCCAGGCCCACCCTCTTGTTCCGCATGCCGGAACAGTAGAGCAGCGATAGCGGCAGCTCAATCACTCAAGATCTCGAAATGTGAAACGGGTGATTGCTTTCCCCGCTTTCACCCGTACGCTGACCGCCGCGAATCAACGGGGGAGGCAAGTGCTTCAATGAAGCTCAACAAACGACGGGTCACCGTCGGTCTGATCTCCACCGCCGTCGTCGTCTCGATGACGAGCGTGTCCACTTGGGCCCTGGCCGCCGACGACGCCAAGACGACGTCGGCCGCTGCCAATACGCCCGTCCAACTCATCGTCGGCTACAAGGCCGGCGTGGCCAAGACCGCCTCGGCGCGCATCCTGTCCGCGGCCGGGCTGCGGACCACCGACTCGGTCACCTCGCAGTCGGCGCTGGCCGAGATCAACGCCTCGCGCGTCACGGTGTCGAGCGGTCGCAGCGCCTCGGTGATCGCTGCCCTGCGCAGTGACCCCAACGTGTCGTACGTCGAAAAGGACACGGCGGTCAAGGAATTCGACACGATTCCCAACGACCCGTCCTTCAAGTACCAGAACGAGCTGTACGCGGCGAGGACCCCGAAGGCGTGGGACACCACCCGCGGTTCCTCCAGCGTGATCGTCGCCGTGATCGACACCGGCGTCAACGGCGTCGGTGACCTCTACGGCGCCACCGTTCCCGGCCACGACTTCGTCAACAACGACGCCACGCCGTACGACGACCGCGGTCACGGCACCTCGGTGGCCGCGCTGATCGCCGCGCGCGGCAACAACGGCAAGGGCATGGCCGGCGTCTGCTGGTCCTGCCGGATCATGCCGGTCAAGGTGCTCGACAAGAACGGTTCGGGCACGGCCAGCGGCGTCGCCCAGGGCATCGTCTGGGCCGTCCAGCACGGCGCCCGCGTCATCAACCTGTCGCTGGGTGGTCCCGGCGCCAAGGTGCTGCAGGACGCGGTGCAATACGCCAACATCAACAACGCTGTCGTGGTGGCCGCCGCCGGCAACGAGGGCAACACCGCCCTCCAGTACCCTGCCGCCTACCCCGACGTGGTGACGGTCGCCGCGACCCGGCGCTGCCCGGACTGGCAGACCGACGCCGACTGCACCTACGGCAACCAGACCCTGACGCCGTATTCCTCGCGCAACGCGAGCGGCGCGACCTGGGTCGACGTGGCCGCCGTGGGTGACGTCATGACCATGGACCGCTACGGCAACTACAACTCGGGCACGAGCGGCACGTCGTTCTCGGCGCCGATCGTCTCCGGTGTGGCCGCTCTGGTGAAGACCAGGAATCCCAGCTACACCGGATGGTCGGTCGCCAGCTCGATCTACAAGGGCGCCTCGACCCGCAAGGTCGCCGGCGTCACGTACGGCCTGGTCGACGCCTCGGCCTCGTTCGACATCCCGACCGACACCGTCGCGCCGACCGCCACCGGCATCACGCCGAACAACGCAACCGTCAAGGGCACCATCGCGGTCCGCCCGGTGGGGCTCAAGGACGACCGTTCCGGCATCCAGCGGTCGCTGCTCTACGTGAACGGCGTCTTCAAGACCTACAGCCGCAACGCGCCCTGGGGCATCATGTTCAACACCAAGGGCTACTCGGGCAAGACGAACATCGAGCTGCGGATCTTCGACAAGGCCAACAACCAGAAGGTCGTCAAGGGCGTCGTCACCGTCAGGAACTAGGCGCTGAGCTACACCCGATAGCACCCCGTCCGCTCCGGTGATCCAACCGGACGGGCGAGCAACGGACCGAATGTGAAAGAGCCGGCCATCGTGGCCGGCTCTTTCCTTTTGCGAGGTCCTCAGCATGCGCAAGCTCGTCGCCGGTCTGCTCGCGGGCGCGTCCATGCTGGTCGCGGCGCCGGCCCAGGCCGCACCGGTCCGCCCGTCCGACCCCGGTTTCGCCGCCCAGTGGGGCGTGACCCAGACCCGCGTCGACGAGGCCTGGTCGTCCACCCGGGGCTCGTCGCGGGTGGTCGTGGCCGTGGTCGACACCGGGGTGAGCCCGCTGCCCGACCTGGCCGGTCGCCTGCTGCCGGGCCAGGACTTCGTCAACCACGACGCCGACCCGTCCGACGACAACGGGCACGGCACGATGGCCGCCACGGTGATCGCCGCGTCCGGCAACAACCGCACCGGGATCGCCGGCGTCTGCTGGTACTGCCGGATCCTGCCGGTCAAGGTGCTCAACGCCAAGGGCGGCGGCAGCTACACCGACATCGCCCTGGGCATCCGCTACGCCGCCGACCGGGGCGCCTCGATCATCAGCCTGTCGCTCGGCGGCTCGGACGACAGCCCGCTGCTGCGCGACGCCGTCGACTACGCCGAGACCAAGGGCGCGCTGGTGGTGGCCGCGGCCGGCAACCGGGGTGTCTCGACCCCGCACTATCCGGCGGCCATCCCGTCGGTGCTGGCCGTCGGCGGCATCACGTCGTCCGGCAGCCGCTACGACTGGTCCAACTACGGCAGCTGGGTCGACGTCACCGCGCCCGGCTGCAACTCGGCCCAGGGTCCGTCCGGGGTAGTCGGGCCGTACTGCGGAACCTCGTCGGCCACGCCGTTCGTGGCCGGGGTGGCGGGCCTGCTCGCCGCGACCGACCCGGCGCCCTCGGCGGCGCAGATCCGGACCGCGCTCACCGCCACCCGGGTGCTGCCGTCCGGGCGGGTCGACGTGCCGGCCGCGTTGCGGGCCCTGCCCATCGACGGCGACGTCACCCGGCCCGCCGTCGCCTTCGGCGCGGTCGGAACCCTCGTGCGGGGGCGGGTCACCATCACGGCTGCGGCTTCCGACCAGCACGGCGTCTCGCGGGTCCAGCTGTACGCCGGGGGTCGCCTGGTCGCCACTGACACCACCGCGCCGTACTCGTTCGCCTGGCAGTCCGCGCCGAACACGGCCGCCGTTCCGCTGGAGCTGCGCGCCTACGACCGCCGCGGCAACCTGACCGTGGTCCGCCGCAACGTGCGCGCCGACAACGCCGGGCCGGCCGTGCAGCTGACCGTCGCCCGGACCATGCGTGCCGCCGGCGCCCGACCGGCCGGACGCACCGTGACCGTCCGGGCCACCGACCCGGCCGGCGTGGCCCGGCTCGAACTGCTTGTCAACGGCCGGGTCACCGCGCGTAAGGCCGGAGCCACGGGCCGGTTCGCCGTGCCCGCGAAGGCACGCAGCGTACAGGTCCGGGCGTACGACCGGGCCGGGAACCCGCGGGTCGTCAACGGTAAACTCGGCGGGTGAGTACTCCCCGCCCGGTTCTCGTCGTCGACTTCGGCGCTCAATACGCCCAGCTGATCGCCCGCCGCGTGCGTGAGGCGCGGGTCTATTCCGAGATCGTCCCGCACTCGATGCCCGTGGCCGAGATGCTGGCCAAGAACCCCGCCGCGATCATCCTGTCCGGCGGCCCGTCCAGCGTCTACGAGCCCGGCGCGCCGGTGCTCGACGCGGGCCTGTTCGACAACGAGGTGCCGGTGTTCGGCATCTGCTACGGCTTCCAGGCCATGGCGCAGGCGCTCGGCGGCACGGTGGCCCACACCGGCTCCCGTGAGTACGGCCGCACTCTGCTCACCGCCCAGGGCGGCACGCTGCTGCGCGAGCTGCCGGACGACCTGCCGGTCTGGATGAGCCACGGCGACAGCGTGGCGGTCGCCCCGCAGGGTTTCGCGGTCACCGCCTCGACCCCGGGCGCCCCCGTGGCCGCCTTCGAAGACCTGACCGCCCGGCGGGCCGGCGTGCAGTTCCACCCCGAGGTGGCGCACACCGAGCAGGGCCAGCGGATGCTCGAGCGCTTCCTGTACGACATCGCCGGCCTCGAGCCCACCTGGACGCCGTCCAACATCATCGACGACCAGGTGGCCGCGATCCGGGCCCAGGTCGGCGACAAGCAGGTGATCTGCGGCCTCTCCGGCGGGGTCGACTCGGCGGTTGCCGCCGCGCTCGTGCACAAGGCCATCGGCGACCAGCTGACCTGCATCTTCGTCGACCACGGCCTGCTGCGCGCGGGCGAGGCGGAGCAGGTCGAGAAGGACTACGTGGCCGCCACCGGCATCCGGCTCAAGGTGGTCGACGCGTCCGAGTCGTTCCTGGGCCACCTGGCCGGCGTCACCGACCCCGAGCAGAAGCGCAAGATCATCGGCCGTGAGTTCATCCGCACGTTCGAGGCGGCGGCCCGCGAGCTCGACGCCGAGCGCAACGTCGAGTTCCTGGTGCAGGGCACGCTCTACCCCGACGTGGTCGAGTCGGGCGGCGGCACCGGCACGGCCAACATCAAGTCGCATCACAACGTGGGCGGCCTCCCCGACGACCTGCAGTTCGCGCTGATCGAGCCGCTGCGCACCCTGTTCAAGGACGAGGTTCGCGCCCTCGGCGCCGAGCTGGGCCTGCCGGAAGAGATGGTGCAGCGGCACCCGTTCCCCGGCCCCGGCCTGGCCATCCGCATTATCGGCGCCGTCGACCGGGAGCGGCTCGACCTGCTGCGCGCGGCCGACCTGATCGCCCGGGAAGAGCTGACCGCGGCCGGCCTCGACCGCGACGTCTGGCAGTTCCCGGTGGTGCTGCTGGCCGACGTGCGCAGTGTCGGCGTGCAGGGCGACGGGCGTACGTACGGTCACCCGGTGGTGTTGCGCCCCGTCTCGAGCGAGGACGCGATGACGGCCGACTGGTCGCGCCTGCCCTACGAGACGATCGCCAAGATCTCGACCCGGATCACCAACGAGGTGCGTGAGGTCAACCGGGTCGTCCTCGACGTCACGAGCAAGCCCCCGGGCACTATCGAATGGGAGTGACGGGTTCCTCCGGCATCAGGAACCACATGATGGGGTAGGCGATCAGGGCCGCGCCGAGGGTGATCACCGCGAGCAGCGCGAAGGCGACGCGCACGAGCACGGGGTCGATGTCGAAGTAGCGGCCGACCCCGCTGCAGACGCCCGCGGCGAGACGGTCGTCGAGAGGCCGGCGGAGCTGCTTGTACGGCGCCTCGAAGCTGCCGTGGGGGAGCTGATTCATAAGCCCATGGTGGCCGTGTCAAGGCCCCGCCGACCTCGGTGAACCCCCGGATGCGGACCCTGAATTAGCCATTACGCCGTGTAGTGGATCACGAGCGCTTTGTGCAGGGAAACGCTCTGATCAGCGATTACGCAGCGCAAACCACCTGTCAGGAATCCGACAGACGTTTTCTGGAGTTCACATAATCCGGGCAGAATGCCGCCCTGTGACCCCCGCACTGGAACCGCTCCGCCGGATCGCCGCCTACGCCGTTGCCACCGACGACGACGGCCGCGTGCTGCTCGTCCGTGCCTCCAGCAGCTCCGGCACGCCCGGCGTCTGGTCGCTGCCCGGCGGCGCCGTCGACCACGGCGAAGACCCCAACCACACCGTCGTCCGCGAGACGGCGGCCGAGACCGGCCTGTCCGTCGCCGTCGCCGGCCTGCGCGACGTCCTGGCCGACATGCGCGCGCTGCCCCACCGCGGCGTCACCATCCACACCGACCGCCTCATCTACTCGGTCTCGATCCGGGGCGGCACGCTGGTCGACCGGGTCGGCCACCCGACCGACCTGGCCCGCTGGCACACGCTGGACGAGGCCGGGCGCCTCAAGCTGCGGCAGTTCACCGCGAACGCGCTCGGGCTGGGCGGCGCCTCGGCCGACCTGCGCCCCGAGCCGGCGCCGACCTTCCCGTCGTTCTACGCCTACCCCGGGCCGGACGGGCTGCACCGCGCGCAGCGCTTCGCGGCGTACGCGATCGCCACCGACCCGCAGGACAGCACCCTGCTGCTCACCCGCATCGCCCCCGGTTATCCCGGCGAGGGGCGCTGGCACCTGCCCGGCGGCGGCACCGACTACGGCGAGCAGCCCGGGCCCGCGCTGATCCGCGAACTGGTCGAAGAGACAGGTCAGGCCGGTCGGCTGGTCGAGCTGCTGGGAGTGGCGAGTCACCGGGACGCGGCTTCGCTCGGCCCCGAGGGCTACCCGATCGACTGGCACGGCGTCCGGGCCTTCTACCGGGTGATCGTGGACGACCCCACCGAGGTCGCCGTCAAGGATGTGGGCGGCTCCACCTCCGAGGCCCGCTGGGTGCCGGTCAAGCAGGTCGCCGACCTCCCCGAGGACGAGCTGACCGAAGTAACCGCCGAGGCGCTGAGGAAGGCCGGACTAATCTAGGCCCGGTGAAGATCAGACGGGTCGGCGCGTACGGGATCTGCCGCGACGAGGCCGGGCGGGTGCTCCTCGCCCGGAACTCGCCGCTGAGCTCGTTCCCCGGCCTGTGGACGCTGCCCGGCGGCGGTGTCGAGCAGGATGAGCACCCGGACGACGCGGTGGTGCGCGAGTTCGGTGAGGAGACCGGTCTGTCTGTCAAGATCGAGGCGCTGCACTCCGTCACCGCCGACGTCTTCCGCCTGCCCACCGGCGAACTCGAGCACACCGATCGGGTTATTTACGACGTACGGGTGACCGGTGGGTCGCTGCGCTTCGAGACGCAGGGCACCACGGAGCACGTCGACTGGATTGCACAGACCGATCTGTCTGATTTGCCGCTCATGCCGTTCACGGCGGCCGTCCTGGGCGTCGGCACCGCGGTCGAATCGGACACCCCGAACCCCGGCGAAGAGCTGGCCAAGCCGGCCCGCGTGCAGCGCTTCGGCGCCTACGCGGCGGCAACCGACCCGGACGGCCGGATCCTGCTCACCCGCATCGCCCCGGGCTATCCCGGCGCCGGCCGCTGGCACCTGCCCGGCGGCGGCACCGACCACGGCGAGACGCCCGAGGCGGCGCTGGCCCGCGAGCTGATCGAAGAGACCTCGCAACACGGCCGGGTGACCGGCTTGCTCGGCACGTCGCACCGGTACGACCCGGCGGCCCTCGGCCCGGAAGGCGTGCCGATGGACTGGCACGTCATTCGTGTGCTGTTCAGGGTTTCGATCGACGTGCCGACGGAATCATTAGTGACCGAGGAAGCAGGCGGATCCACCGCCGAGGCGGGCTGGTTCACGCTCGCCGAGGCGAAGGGTCTGGAGCTCACCGAACTCGCCGCCACGGCCGTAGCCCGGGTCGGGGCGGAACGGGCGAGGTAAAATCGCCTCAGGGAGAGGTGAGGCAAGTGACCTGTCCCCTCCGCTGTCTCCGAGCCGAGCGGCTCTGAACAGGCGGAGCGAACGGGCCAACGACTGACGATTCGGCTTCTCGCCAAGGTCGACTCGCTGTGCGATGGTGTTACCCGCACATTTCCCCGGGCCCCATGTGCGAAGGGCTACCGGGCCGCCGCCCACCGCGATCGTGGTGGGCCACCTGATCCCATGGAGGAAACACGTGCCGAGAACCCCTTGGCGCCGGCGTCGCTCGACGGATAGTCCCCGTCCCGCCGGTCGTCGTTGGGCAGGCCGGTTGCGCCGCAGCGGAACGATCGCGCGGCAGGCCCTGTTGGTGCGCGTGGGGCGCCGGGCCGAGTCCGGCCGCGCCGCCACCGCCACCCGGGCCGAAGTCATCTACACCGGTGCCGAGCACGGCCGGGTCCATGGGCCCGTCGCTCCGCACCTCGCGATCCCGGCGCCGGTCGAGCCGCCGGCCGAGGTCTCGCTGCTTCCCGGCGAGCACACGACCGCGCGCCGGCTGAGCTTCGCGCTCGTGCAGGGCTGCACGCTGGCCAGCCTCGGCTTGGGCCTGACGGCGATCCTGCTCGCCATGCACGGCGAGGCCCGGCTCGCGGCCGCCTTCCTGGTCGCGTGCGTGGCCTTCGACGGCCTGGACGGCGCGCTGGCCCGCAAGCTGGGCGTCTCGAGCCCGTTCGGCGCGCAGATGGACTCGCTGGCCGACATGTGCTCGTTCGGCCTGGCCGCGCCCGTCGTGGTGTACGCCTCGCTGGCCCACACGGTGCCCACGCCGGCCGCCGCGGTGGCCTGCATGCTGGTCGCCGCCTGCGCCGCCATCCGGCTGGCCCGGTTCAACGTCTCGCCGAAGGACGGCAAGTTCTTCTCGGGCGTCCCGACGACGCTGGTCGCCGCCGTGCTCGCGCTGACCGTGCTGATCGACCTGCCGCTGCCCGGGCCGGTCATCCTGGGCGGGGTGGCTGTGCTCGCCTTCGCGATGGTGTCCAGTTTCCCGTACGCGAAACTGGCCCGTCTCGTCCGGCTGCCCGCCTGGTTCTGGCTCGTCCCGATCGTCGGCGCGCTGGTCGACGCCCGGCTCACTTTCGTCCTGATGGTGGGGATGTACCTGCTCAGCGGCCCGGTCATGTGGCTTCGCGCCCGCAAGGCAGCCGTTTAAACCAGACACACGAAAAGGGCCGCCCCGACCGGGGCGGCCCTTTTCGTTTCCTCAGATCCAGCGGGCGATGACTGACGCGCCGCCCAGCACCTTGTCGTTGACGCTGACCAGGGGTTCGGCCCGGTCGGCGGGCAGGTAGACGTCGGTGCGGGAGCCGAAGCGGATCAGGCCCATGCGCTCGCCCCGGGCCACCAGCGTGCCGGCCGGGACCCGCTGCACGATGCGGCGGGCGATCAGACCCGTCCGCTGGGCCACCACCACCGTGCCGTGGTCGGTGTCGAGCACCGTGTACGCGGCCACGTTGTGCTCGGCGGCGGCGGTCATCGCGTTCGCGTAGCCGCCCTCCTCGACGAAGTAGTCGGACACCCGCCCGGCCACCGGCACCCGGTTGACGTGCACGTCGAGCACCGACAGGAACACCGCGATCCGCAGGAACTCGCCCGGCCCGAAGCGCTCGTCGGTCATCCGCTCGACCGACAGCACCCGCCCGTCCGACGCCGCCACCACCGCGGCCGGGTCGTCGGGCAGCTCGCGCTCGGGGTCGCGGAAGAACGCCGCCACCGGGGCCGCGGCCAGCGCCGGCAGCAGCCACAGCTTCGACTTCGGCCGGGCGATGCGGGCCACGGCGGCCAGGCCGAGCGTGATGCCCGCGGCGGCGACGCCGTTGGAGTCGATGTGCATGGCCCGGGTGACCGGAACGCTGGACGGCCGGTAGACCGGGGCCAGGGTCGCCGCGACGCTCGGGTCGGCCGGGGTGAAGCGCAGCTTGTGCACCCGCAGCGGCGGCTGGTTGCGCACCACCAGGTCGGAGCCGACCCCGAACAGCGCGCCCTGCCGGAACAGCTCGGCCGCGGCCCCACCCGTGCGACCCGGGGTGGCCGGCACCGCGAGGGTGACCACGCCGCCGTCGCTGAGGTGCTTGCCAAGCTGGTCGAGCAGGTCACGCACGTCGCCGGCGGTGCCGCTCAGCGGCTCGCCGACGATCACCACGTCGGCCGGCTCGGCCTCGTCGAGCGACTCGACCACCCGGACCCGGTCGGCGATCCAGCCGCCCAGGCCGTCGATGTGGTCACGCAGCAGATCGGCCGTGCTGCGCTCGCCGGCGACCAGGGTGAGCCGGTCGCCGGGCAGCAGGGCCTCGACCGCGCTGGCCACCACCGGCGAGGAGTGGTCGGCGCCGATCACGATCGCGGACGTGGCCGCGTTGTGCCGGGCGAACTCGGCGGTCAGGGCTCGGGCGGCCGTGAGACCGACTCCGACGATCGGCGCACGGGACACAACGGGGAACGCAGTCATGCCGACGAGCATATTGCGCGCACCGTTCTAGTCCTTGCGGGGCTGGTCGGATGCCAGGCCGGGATGCTGCTGCGAGAACCGGTCGCCCGGGTCGTCCAGCAGTTCCCGCACGATCGAGGCGTGCACCTCGGGGGAGAGGTCACCGGGCAGTTCCGGCTCGGCCGGGCGCTCGGGCTCGGGCGCCGGGGCCGGGGGCGTGGCCGAGCGGGCCGACCGCAGCGCGCCGAGCAGGCCGATCACGCCGAAGACGATCAGGCCGCCGGCCACCAGCCAGCCCACCGCGGGCAGGTGCACGTCGATCACCCGTGACACCGCCCACCAGGCCACGACCAGCAGGAACAGGATGCCGAAGCTGAGCGAGACGCCATCGGTGCGATGTGGCCTCATCGGAGCACCTCCACGTTGCCCGTGTCCATCTGCAGGTCGAGTTTCAGCGTGCCGCCACCGGCGCCGTCCGGCCCGAGGTCGGTCACGGTCCGGCCGTCGGCGTCCCGGTCGTTGAACTCCTGGTCGAAGAGCACGGCCCGGCCGTTGTCGATCTGCACCGAGGTGGTGGTGTCGACGTTGGCCGGCACGAGCACCCGCACCTGGCCGACCTTCATGGTGACGGTGATCGCCTGGCTCTGCCCGGCGAAGTTGACCTGCCGCAGGTCGAGCGTGGCGTTACCGGCCGTGAAGTCGTACCGGTCGGCCACCCCGGCCAGGGTGGCCGGCCGATAGGTGCTGTTGCCGACCTCGCTGCCCCAGCGCTCGGCGCCGGTCGAGATGAGCAGCCCGACCGAGGCGATCAGGCCCAGCGCGATCAGCCCGCGGGCCCGGCCGAGCCAGGCCCCCACGATCAGGCCGGCGGCGATGGTGGCGACCGCGGCGGCGAAGTAGGCCGACACCGCGATGCTCGCGCCCGCCATGTCGATGGCGGCCATCACGCCGATCACCATGATCAGGCCGAAGAAGGTGAGCCGGCCCAGCTTGGAGCGCTCACGCGGCGGCTTCGGCGGCTTGGGCGGCTTGACCTGCACCGGCGGCGCCGGCGGCCCGGGCGGATAGGTGACGGGCGTGGGCCGGGCGTACGGGCCGTGCGGCGCGAACGGCGGCCGGTACCCACCGGCGGGCGGCGCGTACGGCGGCGGCGGGACCGGCGGCACCACCGGCTCGGTCACCGGTTCGGCGGGCGATGCGGCCGGGGCCGCCGCCGGCGCGGTGGGCGGGACGGCGCCGAACTCGGCCGTCTTGTCGAACGGGCCCGGCTCGAACGGCCCGGGCGGCGGCGGTGGTGGCGGGGCCGCGGGAAACGCCGACGGCTGCTGCTGGTTGTTGCCGCTGCGCTTGATGAGCAGGATCGCGCCCAGGATGACCGCGCAGGCCAGCAGGCTGGCGCGCATGCCGTCCTGCACGATGAAGGCGAACGACAGCACGGCCGCGCCGCCGAGCAGCACCACCGAGACCGGCGTCATGCCCGAGCGGCCCTTGCCCAGCAGCGACTCGATCGGCGAGGCGGTGTCGCCCTCGGCCGGCATGACCAGCCAGCCGATCAGGTAGAGCAGCACGCCGACCCCGCTGATCACACCGAGCACGGCGAACAGCACCCGCCACAGCACCGGGTCGGTGTTGGTGGCGCGGGCCAGGGCGCCGCAGACGCCGGCCAGGTAGCGGCCCTGGCGAGGGCGGACCAGCTTGTCCCGAGAGAAATTGTCCCGCGAGAAGGTCGGACCGTCGCCGGCCGCCGAGAACCACGGCGGCGGCTCGGAGGCGGGGCCGGGCTCGGTCGCTGGGCCGGGCTCCGTGCCCGGGCCGGGCTCCGTGCCGGGGCCGGGCTCGGTGGCCGGACCGGGTTCGGTGGCCGGCGGCACGTCCTGCGACGGACCGGCGGGACCCCGTGCGGCGGCAGCTTCGTCGTTCATGCCATCGATCCTCACCCCGGGGGCACCCGATCCGCTTCCGGCTCCGACCCTGAGGCCACCCTGAGATCCCAGGGCCGATACCTGGGGGAGTTCCCCGTGGCTCAAGCCGCCCGGACGTGTGACGATCGGAGGACACAAGCCGAGGAGGAGCCATCACCGCCGCCACCCAGCCCACGCGCCGCCTTTACCGGCCGCGCGACCACCGCATCGTCGCGGGTGTCGCGTCCGGGCTGGCGCAGCACCTGGGCGTTCCCGTGCTGGTCGTGCGCATCGCGCTGGTGGTGCTGCTCGGCTTCAACGGCCTCGGCCTCCTTCTGTACGCGGCCTTCTGGGCCGTGCTGCCGCAGCAGGCCGTCACGGCCGACCCGCCCCAGCGCCGCGACCGGGCCATGCTGCTGCCGTTCGGCGCCATCGGCCTCGGCGTGGTGCTGCTGCAGGCCCTGGTCTTCGAGGACAGCGTGGCCGGCACGGTCGGCTGGCTCATCGCGGTCGTCGCCGTCGGCGCCGGCATCATCTGGCACCAGTCCGACCCCAGCCGGCGCACGCTGGGCGGCTCGATGCCGCAGCAGCCGTGGCTGGCCGCCGTGGTGGCCGAGAGCGACCGCCGTTTCTTCCTGTTCCGCTTCATCGGCGGCGGGGTGCTGGTCGCCACCGGCATCATCGGCGTCGTCGCGGTCTACGCCCCGGCCGGCAGCCTGTCCGCCGTCGTCAACGGTGTCATCTTCGCTCTGGTCGGCCTGCTCGGCGTCGGCGTGGTGGCCGCGCCGCTGCTGTGGCGCATGTTCAACCAGCTGCGCGCCGAGCGTGAGGGCCGCATCCGCGAGCAGGAAAGGGCCGAGCTGGCCGCCATGATCCACGATCAGGTGCTGCACACGCTGGCCCTGATCCAGCGCAACTCGGCCGACATCAAAGAGGTGCAACGGCTGGCCCGGGGTCAGGAGCGCAGCCTGCGCAACTGGCTCTACAAGCCGACCGCCTCGCCCACCGAGCGCTTCGCGGCCGCCCTCGAGCAGGCCGCGGCCGAGGTCGAGGACACGTACGCGATCACGGTCGAGACAGTTGTGGTCGGCGACACCGAGTGCGACGACCGGGTCGCCGCCCTGGTCGCGGCGGCGCGTGAGGCCCTGGTCAACGCGGCCCGCCACTCCGGCGTACAGACGGTCTCGCTCTATGCCGAGGTCGAGGCGGAGGAGCTGAGCGTCTTCGTGCGCGACCGCGGCGCCGGGTTCGACCTGTCCGGTGTGCAAGAGTCGCGCCACGGCGTGCGAGGCTCCATCATCGGGCGTATGCAGCGCCACGGTGGCAAGGCCGAGATCCGCAGCGCCCCCGGCGACGGCACCGAAGTCCGGCTGACCATGTCCGTCTCGCGGGAGAGCGTGGCGGCCGGGAAGGAGACAGCACGATGACCGAGCCCCAGGAGTCCCCGGCCGACCGGCGGCTCACCGTCTTCCTGGTCGACGACCACGCCATGTTCCGGGCCGGCGTCCGCGCCGAACTGGGCGCCCACGTCGAGGTGGTCGGCGAGGCGAGCTCGGTGGCCGAGGCGGTCAGCCGCATCGCCGCCATCGAGCCCGACGTGGTGCTGCTCGACGTGCACATGCCCGACGGCGGCGGCCGGGCCGTGCTCGACGCGATGCGGCGCACGCATCCCCACGTACGCTTCCTGGCTTTGTCCGTCTCGGATGCCGCCGAGGACGTGATCGGCCTGATCCGGGCCGGCGCCCGGGGATACGTCACCAAGACCATCTCGCCCGACGAGCTGGCCGCGGCGATCCGCCGGGTGGCCGACGGCGACGCGGTGTTCAGCCCCCGCCTGGCCGGGTTCGTGCTCGACGCGTTCGCCTCCCGGCCCGACGTGCCGGTGGCCGACCCCGAGCTCGACCAGCTCACCAACCGCGAGCGTGAGGTCCTGCGCCTGCTCGCGCGGGGTTACGCGTACAAGGAAATCGCCAAGGAGCTGTTCATCTCGATCAAGACAGTCGAGACGCATGTCTCGAACGTCCTGAGGAAGCTCCAAATGAGCAACCGTTACGAATTGTCACGATGGGCGGCTGATCGTCGCCTGGTCTGACGGTCGGTTGCGGATCGTGCACCGAACGGCATCGCCGCAGCTCAGGGGCCTGCTTCACGGAGTGATCGAAGGGTCTGACTAGTATCGGCTTGATAACGGGGCCTTGGCATACGTTGGCTCTGTGTCACAGTTGCTGCGTCTCACACGACCCCCGTGAGCGCCCCTGAAGGAGGCACCCCCCACATGCCTGGGAAAAGCCCGTGGAAGGTGGTGGCCTCCCTGGCCGCCATCGCCTTAGTGGCGGCCGGCTGCAGCGGTAGCACGTCGGATGACACCGAAGTTCTGCCCAACAGCATCAGCATCGGCATCGGCGAGCCCTCGAGCCTCGTCCCGCAGAACTCGGTCGAGTCGAACGCCTCGCAGGTGCTGGCGTCGCTCTTCTACCCGCTCGTGCGGTTCGACCCGAAGAACAAGCCGTACCCCGTGGCCGCCCAGTCGATCACCCACGACAAGGCCAACCGGGTCTGGACCGTCAAGCTCAAGCCGGGCTTCACCTTCAGCAACGGCGAACCGGTCACCGCCGACAACTACATCGACGCCTGGAACTTCGGCGCCTACGGCCCGAACGGCCAGCTCGCGTCGTACTTCTTCAGCCGCATCGACGGCTTCGCCGACCTGCAGTCGAAGGATCCCGACGACGGCGGTCCCGAGAAGGCGCCCGAGCCCAAGGCGACCAAGCTGAGCGGGCTCAAGAAGGTCAACAACCTGACCTTCACCGTGACGTTGTCGGAGAACTTCGCCGGCTGGGAATCGGTCATGGGCTACGACGCCTTCTATCCGCTGCCCAAGGCGGCCTTCGCCAGCGAGGGCGTGCTGAAGAAAGAGTACGGAGAGGCGCCGATCGGCAACGGCCCCTTCAAGATGAAGGGCACGTGGACCCACGACGAGAAGATCGTGGTCGAGCAGGTGCCCGACTTCAAGGGCACGGTTCCCAAGATCGGCGGCATCACCTGGAAGATCTATCAGGAGCTGGGCGCGCAGTACGCCGACCTGATGGCGGGCAACCTCGACGTCGAGACGAAGATCCCGATCGAGAGCCTGGGCTCCGCCTCGGGTGACCTCGGCGCCCGCCTCGGCAAGAGCCCGAGCTCCTCGTTCTCGTTCATGGGCTTCCCCCTGTACGAGGACAAATGGAAGAACCCGCAGGTGCGGCGCGCGCTGTCCATGGCGATCAACCGGGAAGAGATGACCGACCAGGTCTTCCTGGGCTCCGAGACGCCGGCCAAGTCGTTCGTGTCGCCGGTGGTGTCGGGCGCCCGCCCCAACAGCTGCGGCGAGGCGTGCGACTACAACCCGACCAAGGCCCGCCAGCTCTACACGGCCAACAACGGCCCCAAGGACATCAAGATCGGCTACAACGCGGACGGCGGCCACAAGGCCTGGATCGACGCGATGTGCAACCAGATCAAGGGCTCCCTCGGCGTCAACTGCACCGGCGCCCCGCAGCCGAAGCTGGGCACGCTGGTCGACAAGGCGCGGGCCAAGGAGGACGTCGGCCTGATCCGGCTCGGCTGGGCGATGGACTACCCGCTCATGGAGAGCTACCTCGGCCCGCTGTACACCAGCGACGGCTCGTCGAACTACTACGGCTACAAGAACAGCACGTTCGACAGCCTCGTCCGGCAGGGCTCGGCCGCCCCCACCACCACCCAGGCCGAGAAGCTGTGGCGTGAGGCGGAGGACCTGCTGGTCCGGGACATGCCGGTGCTGCCGCTGCGGTTCGGCCAGAACGTGTTCGGCTACTCCGATCGCGTCACCGACGTGACGATGGATCTCTACCAGAAGGTCGACATCTACTCGATCGACTTCGCCGACTGAGTGACCGTTCGAACGGTGGTGGCGCCACGGTTGAGGTGAAACCGTGGCGCCACCGCTGTCTGCCCGTCCCCTCCGCGCCCAAAAGGCTTCTCCATGTTCCGCTACATCGTGCGGCGCCTGCTTCAGATGGTTCTCACCTTCTTCGGGGCCACCTTCGTCGTCTACGCGCTGATGTTCGCCAACATCGACGACCCGTTCCAGGCCCTCGTCGGTGACCGCCCGCTCACCGACACTCAGCGCGCCGCCCTGAACGCGCAGTACCACCTGGACGACGGCTTCCTCACGCAGTATTGGCACTACGTGACCGGCCTGCTCACCGGCGACTTCGGGCGGTCGCTGACCGGCCGCTCGATCGGCGAGATGCTGGCCCAGGCGTGGCCGGTCACCATCCGGCTGGCCCTGCTGGCAATCGTCATCGCCTCTGTCATCGCGGTCGGAGCCGGTGTGCTCGCCGGCCTGCGCCGGGGCGGGGCGTTCGACACCGTCACCCTGGTGCTGACGCTGATCGTGCTGGCCATGCCGATCGTGGTGCTGGCGCCGCTGGCCCAGCTGGTGTTCGGCATCCAGCTCGGCTGGTTCCCGCCCACGGCCACCCGCGACGCGAACCTCTACCAGCTGCTGCTGCCGGCCCTGGTGCTGGGCACCCTCGTGGTCGCCACCGAGTTGCGGGTGACCCGGGCGTCGGTGGCCGAGAACCTTCGGGCCGACTACGTCCGTACGGCCCGGGCCAAGGGCCTCGCCCCGAAGCGCGTGGTCGGCGTGCACGTGCTGCGCAACTCGCTGATCCCGGTGATCACCCTCATCGGCGTCGACATCGGCGTGCTCATGTCCGGCGCGGTCGTGACCGAAGGCGTCTTCAACATCCCGGGCGTGGGCTTCAACCTGCTGCGCGGCATCCGCACCGAGGACGGCCCACTGG
The DNA here is from genome assembly GCF_026626335.1 of Paractinoplanes pyxinae. Taxonomy (GTDB): domain Bacteria; phylum Actinomycetota; class Actinomycetes; order Mycobacteriales; family Micromonosporaceae; genus Actinoplanes; species Actinoplanes pyxinae. The sequence continues at coordinate 680,971 of NZ_JAPNTZ010000002.1, forward strand.
TGGTCGGCTTCGTCAGCGTGCTCGTCATCGTCTTCCTGGTCATCAACCTGATCGTCGACCTGCTCTACGCCGCCCTCGACCCCCGGATCCGCTATGAGTGACCCCAACGCCGTCGCCGTCGCCGAGGCGCCGTCGACCGCACCGCGGAGCCTGGCCGGCGACGCGTGGCTCGACCTGCGTACGCGGAAGATCTTCTGGATCGCGGCGGTGCTGGTCGTGGTCGTGCTGCTGATGGCCGTCTGGCCCTCGCTCTTCACCTCGGCCGACCCGCGCGACTGCCTGCTCGCCCGCAAGAACGCCGGAGCCGGCGGCGGCGCGCTCTTCGGCTACGACTTCCAGGGCTGCGACGTCTACGCCAAGACCGTGTACGGGGCCCGCGACTCGATCCTCGTCGGTGTCACGGCCACGCTCATCGCCGGCGTGATCGGCCTGGTCGTGGGGCTGGTGGCCGGCTATTTCGGCCGCTGGGTGGACGCGCTGCTGTCCCGCTTCGTCGACATCGTGCTGGCCGTCCCGTTCATCCTGGCCGCGATCGTGCTGGCCCGGCGGCTGTCGTCGAACCCCGAGAGCAACGGCATCGTGGCCGTGATCGTGACGCTCGGCGTGCTCGGCTGGACCACCGCGGCCCGGGTCATGCGCTCGGCGGTCATCTCGGCCAAGAACCAGGACTACGTGGCGGCGGCCCGGATGCTCGGGGCGAGCCCGGCCCGGCTGATGCTGCGGCACATCCTGCCCAACGCGATCAGCCCGTTCATCGTGGTGCTGACGGTGCTGCTCGGCATCAACATCGCGGGCGAGGCCACACTGTCCTATCTGGGCGTCGGGCTCAAGGGCGACGCGATCAGCTGGGGCCTGGCCATCGCGGACGCCGGCCCGTACGCGCGAACCGCGGCCGCCCCGCTCGTCTGGCCGTCGGTGTTCCTGGCGGCCACCGTGCTCGCCTTCATCATGCTCGGCGACGCGATCCGCGACGCCTTCGACCCGAAACTGCGGTGAGGCGCCGATGACCGACATCACGGCTCAAGTGGACGTGCTGCCCGGCCTGGACCCGCGGGCGCCGTTGCTGCACGTGGAAGACCTGAACGTCGAGTTCCGCACCCGCGACGGCGTCGCCCGCGCGGTGAACGGCGTCAACCTGTGGCTCAACCCGGGCGAGACGCTGGCCGTGCTGGGCGAGAGCGGCTGCGGCAAGTCGGTGACCGCGCAGGCGATCATGGGCATCCTCGACACCCCGCCCGCCCACGTCACCGGCGGCCGGGTGCTCTACCGCGGCGTCGACCTGCTGCAGCTGCCCGAGAGCGAGCGCCGCAAGGTGCGGGCCAACCGCATCGCGATGATCTTCCAGGACGCGCTGAGCGCGCTGAACCCCGTCTACACCGTCGGTTTCCAGCTGGGCGAACTCTTCCGCGTGCACCGCGGCACCTCCCGCCGCGAGGCCAAGCGCCGCGCGGCCGAACTGCTCGACCAGGTTCGCATTCCCGACGCGCGACGCCGGGTCGACGACTACCCGCACGAGTTCTCCGGCGGCATGCGGCAACGCGTCATGATCGCCATGGCGCTCGCCCTCGACCCCGAGGTGCTGATCGCCGACGAGCCCACCACCGCCCTCGACGTCACCGTGCAGGCCCAGATCATGAACCTGCTGGCCGAGCTGCAACGCGAGCGGAACATGGGCCTGATGCTGATCACCCACGACATGGGCGTGGTGGCCGACGTGGCCGATCGGATCGCGGTCATGTACGCCGGAAAGGTGGTCGAGGAAGCGCCGGTGTACGACATCTACGCCCACCCGGCTCACGCGTACACCAAGGCGCTGCTCGAATCGATCCCGCGCCTCGACCTCAAGGGGCGGCCGCTCAACGTGATCCGCGGTCTGCCGCCGGCCCTCACCGACATCCCGTCCGGCTGCGCGTTCCACCCCCGATGCGCGTACGCCCGGGAGATCTGCCGCCTCGAGCCGCCGCCCGCCTACCAGATCGCGCCGCAGCGGGTCACCAGCTGCCACTTCGTCCGGGAGGTTCTGGGTGTCTGACGTCGTCCTCGAGACCCGGGGCCTGACCAAGCACTTCAAGATCCGCAAGGGTGCGGTGCGCGCGGTCGACGGGGTGGACATCCAACTCCGCCGGGGCGAGACGCTGGGCGTCGTGGGCGAGTCCGGCTGCGGCAAGACGACGCTGGCCAAGCTGCTGGTCGGCCTCGAGAAGCCGACGGCCGGCGAGATCCGCGTCCGCGGTGAGGACATGGTCCGGCTCGGCGGGCCGGCCCTGCGCCGGGCGCGCCGCAACATCCAGATGGTGCTGCAGGACCCGTACACGTCGCTCAACCCCCGCATGACGGTGGGCGACATCATCGGCGAGCCGTACGACATCCACCCCGACGCCGTCCCTCGCACCGGCAAGGCGCGCGCGGTGCAGGAACTGCTGGACATCGTCGGCCTCAACCCCGACCACATCAACCGCTATCCCCACCAGTTCTCCGGCGGCCAGCGCCAGCGCATCGGCATAGCGAGGGCGCTGGCCCTGCGCCCCGAGATCATCGTCTGCGACGAGCCGGTGTCCGCTTTGGACGTGTCCATCCAGGCCCAGGTGATCAATTTGCTGGAGGGCCTGCAAAGAGAATTAGGTCTGGCGTACGTCTTCATCGCGCACGACTTGTCGGTGGTCCGCCACATCTCCGACCGCGTAGCCGTCATGTACCTCGGCAAAATCGTGGAAACCGGCAACCACGCCGCCATCTACGAACAGCCGACCCACCCCTACACGCAGGCGCTGCTCTCGGCCGTCCCGGTACCCGACCCCCGCCTGCGCGGCCGCCGCGACCACATCACCCTCGAGGGCGACGTCCCTTCCCCCGCCGACCCACCCTCAGGCTGCCGCTTCCGCACCCGCTGCTGGAAGGCCCAACCCGCCTGCGCCGACCACGAGCCATTGCTGGAGATCCGCCAACGAAGCCCCCACCCCAGCGCCTGCCACTACGCCGAAGTCCGAGACGTGATGCGCCGCTTCTGAGACTCAACGGCGCATCAGCTTCCGGATTCGATCGGCCTCGCCCATGCGTCGCTGCTCCCGGAATAGTCGAAGAGCCCGGCGCAGCATAGAATCGGCCTCTGCGGCGCCGCTCTCCATGAGCATTTCCCCGAGCCGGCCCAGCGAGTCGGCCGCGGAGGACTCGTTGCCGATCTTCAGATAGATCTCGATCGCACGCTGGTAGTGCCGCTGGGCCGCATCGATCGCACCGGCGTGCCACTCGACTGTTCCAAGGCCGTCCTCGGTGGCCGCCTCACCGGGAAGGTGCTCGTGCCGCTGGTGAAGTCGAAGAGCCTTCCGGCAGAACACCCGGGCCGTATCCGCGTGGCCCAACGCCACTACCTGCTCACCGATGGCGTTCAGCTGCACGGCCTCCCACACGGGCAGTTCGAGCACTCGGAACAAACGCAAAGCGGCGACTGCGTGGTGCAGCGAGCGGCGTGTGCCGGGCCCATGTTCCAGAATCAACGCCATGACCCGGTGGGCCTGTGCGCGGCTCGCGAGGTCATCGTCGGGAATCAGCCGAAGCGCTTGCTCCAGGTGGAGAGGCTCCTTGGTGACCCTGCCAAGGCAGAGGTGCGCGAGGGCGATGATCCGCGGGTCGTCAAGCCGCTCGGCGGCCTCCAGGCCCAGCCGCCATGCCCGGCGGTGCGGTTCGGCGAGTCCTCGTCGGTAGAGGTAGTCGTCCATCGACCACGCGAGCTGCCACGCTGCGGTGTCCCAGCCTTGCTCCGAAGCGGCCTGTTGCATGGCGGAGAGTGTCGCGTTCTCGGCGTCGAACCAGCGCATGGCGTCCGCGGCGGTTCTCAAGGGAGCGGGTTCGGCTTCGCTGGTCGTACCGGTGAGCAGGATGGCCGGACGTTGTGGCGACAGCAGCCGCTCGCCGTCGAAGGCGGTGTGGAGCAGGAAGTCGACGAGCCGCCGAGTCGCCGACTGGGCATCGTCGGCGCCGAGCACCTCCGGCGCTTGGTGCAGCCAATACAGGCGGACGAGCGGGTGCATGAAGTACCGGGAGTTCGCTGTCCGCTGCAACAGACCGGCGCCTTCGAATTCATGAAGGCAGTCGTCGACGCCCCGGGCCGGCAGGCCGAGCAGCGCGGCGACCGCATCCACGCCGAGCTCGGTGACGGACGCGGTGCTTAGCAGGCATATCGCCCGCCGCATGGGCGGTTCGAATCGGTCGGACCAGGACAGCACGATGGCCAGCCGGTCGAGCACCCGCAGTCTACGATCCTCGCGGCCGAGGTCAGACGCGAGTGAGGCCAGCGACCAGTCCGGATAGGTCTCCAGACGGGAGGCCACGATGCTCAGGGCCAGGGGATGTCCGGCGCACGCTGCAATGATCGCGGTGGCTGCTTCGGGCTCTCGTTCGATGCGATCCTGGCCGAGGCGGACGGTCATCAGCTCAAGTGCCTCGGCGTCGGTCATCGGGTCGAGGACGATGCGGTGGGCGCCGTGGTGCACCTGCAGGTCGGTCAGGTCGTTCCGGCTGGTCACCAGTAATGTGGCCGCCTTGCCCGGGAGCAGAGCCCGCACCTGCTTGGCATCGGCGGCGTTGTCGAGGACGACCAGCATCTTGCGGTTCGTCAGTCGGCGGTAAAGAGCTGTACGACGTGCATGGCTTTCCGGCAACTTGGTCACGCCGAGCGCGAGCAGGAACTCCTCGATGATCTCCTCGGGCGTGGTGGGCCGCACCGCGTCGTCGAATCCGTGCAGGTCGGCGTAGAGCTGGCCGGAACTGAAACGCCGGGCGTTGTGGTGAGACCACCGCGACACGAGCCAGCTCTTGCCTATGCCGCCGGTGCCGGTGATCAGAAGTCGGCTGGACGTCCGGGACGACATGGAGATCGTCTCCAAGTAGTTCAGTCGGCCGGCGAACGATCGCGTCTCTTCGGGCAGATCCGACGGCTTGACGGGACCGGGCTCCGGCCGAGGCGCCGCCTCCACCAACGCCTTGACCCGGCTCCGGTGAAGCGCAGACCCGCCCAGCGCTCGCACCAGGGCCTCGGCGAACTCGACGCTGGGTACCTTTTCGCCGGACAGCACCCGGTGGGTGTGCGCCGGAGAAAGGTTGGCCCGTTTGGCGATCTCGCGGCCGGACACGGCCGAGCCCTCCTGGAGGCGAGCCACCTCGCGCAACTCAGCGAAGAAGTCGCGCAGCGCGGAGGACCGCGCGGCCCGCTCTGCGCCTTCCCGGCTCACCTGTCCAGTATGCGGTGTTCCCTGTCCGTCCCGCCCGATCGAGGGTATCTGCCCTGGTCAGAGGTCCGAACTCGACCATGGTTGTCCCCTGAGGGACAGAATTGACGGCTCTTTCGGCCAGGCTGAACGCTTGAGGAGGTGTGCGATGACGACATCGACCAAGCAGCCGAAGCGCAAGCCGGCCCGGCGGGCCGCGACTCCACCCAACGGCGGGATCGGGCGCGACGGCCACCAGATCAGCCAAGTTGAAAACTCGAAGATCACCATTGGCAGCCCAGGTCTGCTGGGCACCTTGGCCGCCATTGCCACTGTCATCGGCACGGTGATCGCAGGTGTTGCACTCGATCGGCAGGGGCGAGCCGCGCCGCCGCCGAAGCCATCGGTCTCAAACGAAGCGAGCGCGACCGCCGCGCCGGTTTGGGCTCGGATCGTCAACTCCGGCCCGGACGGCGTCTTCACCTATCCGCAGGCCGGTCGGGGCGCGCACTACCCCGACGGTTACTTGGACGGCACCGTCGTAGAAGTGGTCTGCCAGGAACGGCACGGTGAGGCGGTGACGGATGAAGACCCAGCGCCGGGTCAGCCCGCCACGTGGGCGGTCTGGGACAAACTGACCAACGGCCGCTGGATCCCGGACATGTGGACAACGTTGCCAAAGAAGCCGGGCGACACCCCGCCGAACGGGCTACGCACCTGCTGAAAGGTCAGAGGGGGCCGCGGCCCGCGCGCAGGATCATCAGGGCGACTTGGGCGCCGTCGGGGCCCAGGGCCTCGCGGAAGCGTTCGACGATCTCGCGTTCGCGGGAGAGGACCAGGCGGGTGCCGCCGCTGGCCATGCGGGTCTTGCCGACGGTCTGGGAGAGGCGGGCGCGTTCCTGCCAGAGGTCGATGATCTGCTGGTCGATCTCGTCGATGCGTTCGCGGATCGCGCGGATCTCCTCGGCGGCCAGCGGCTCGGCGGCCCCGGTGTTCTGGTCCATCTTCGTCGTCGTTTCGGCGCTCATGTCGTGCTCCTCGGGTGCTGGCGCCCCGGTCGACCCGGCCCGGGCAGCATCAAGCCCCGGGCGGGAAGGCCCGGGGCTTGATGTAGGTCTGTCGTTCAGACGCAGCCTACGGTCGCCGGAGCCCCGGTGCCGTAGCCATAAAATCGCGCCTGCTGGATCACGAGGCCGAGTATGCCCCCGCCCCGCACGGCTACGCAAGAAAACCGCCCGATGAGTGGGATGCAATCACCCTCGGCCTCCAGACCCGGCCCTTTGCCGGCTGGGGCGAACCGCGACCGAAGTTGCGCTTCGCCCCGTTGACGTCGAGGGCGCCGAAAAGTGCTAGGCGAAGCCGAGGTGCTTTTCGGTGCCCTCGACGTCAACCTCCCAGGGGCGAAGTGCCCACCGAGCGGAGCGAGGTCATGTAACAGTGATGCGGTTGGCGGGGCCTGGGGCGACCGGGTCGCCGGCGCCCAGGTACGCCACCAGGGCGTCGACGTCGAAGCCCGGGGCGGTGACGCGGCCCGTGCCGGCGGTGAGCGTCGAGAAGCCGTCGCCGCCGTTGGCCAGGAAGTCGTTGGTGGTGATCTTGTAGGAGGCGGCCGGGTCGATCGGCGTGCCGTTCAGCGCCAGGTTCGAGATCTTGGAGCCGAGCGGGGCCGACGCGCTCCACGTGTAGGTGAGGCCGGCCGACACCTGCAGGATCTTGGTCGAGGTCTGGCCGTTGTAGCCCACGAACTGCTGCTCGAGCACCTCTTTGAGCTGCGCCCCGGTGAACGTCTGGGTGACCACCAGGTTGTTGAACGGCTGGACCGTGAACGCCTCGCCGTACGTGATCTCGCCGTTGGCCTCGCCGCCGGCCGAGGCCTCGGCGTCGAAGTCGGCCCGGATGCCGCCCGGGTTCATCAGCGCGATCTGTGCGCCCTCGCCCGTGGTGCGGGCCAGCTGCGCGTCAGCGATCACATCGCCCAGGGGGCTCTCGCCGGCCGGGGTCGCGGTGCGGGTGATGTCGGCTGTGATGCGGCCGACGACGCGGTTGGCGATCGGCGCGACCGCCGTGCGGTACTTGTCGGCGATCTTCTTGGCCCCGGCGTCGACCGTGGCCGGGTTCTTCAGGTACACGCCGTTGGCGTCGCGCTGCCAGCCGCCGTTGCCGTCGGGCACGCCGTTCTCGACGATGACGTTCTTGGCTGTGATGTCGGCGAATTTGCCCGTACGCCGGTCGACCGACCAGTCGATGTCGGTGATCAGCTGCCCGTTGGTGCCGGCGCTGGTGACGACCGACGTGCCCTTCTTGTTGGGCAGCTTGCACGAGTAGAACCGGTGCGTGTGCCCGCTGACGACCAGCCCGAATTCGGGGTTGAGCCCGGCCACGATCGGCACGATGGGGCCGCTGAAGCCGTTGCAGTCGCTCACGCCGGGCGTCGGGGTGGCCGTGGCCTGCGAGCCGCCCTCGTGCACGAGCAGCACCTGCGCCTTGACGCCGAGCAGCTTGAGCAGGTTGCCCCACTTGTTGGCCGTCTCGACCTCATCGGCGAAGCGCACGTTCTGGATGCCGGCCGGGTTGACGATGGCCGCCGTGCCCTCGAGCGTCAGGCCGACGAAGCCCACCGGCACGCCGTTGATGATCTTGATGTCGATCGGCGGCAGGATCGGCAGCCCGGTCTTCTTGTTGATCGTGTTGGCCGCGAGGTACGTGAACTTCGCCCCGCCGAACCCGTCGCCGTCCTGGCAGCCGTCGGTCGGGTGGCAGCCGCCCCGCTGCAGGCGGATCAGCTCGTCGACGCCCTCGTCGAACTCGTGGTTGCCGACCGAGCTCACCTGCAGCCCGACCTGGTTCATGAGCTCGATCGTGGGCTCGTCGTGGAAGGCCGCGCTGACCAGCGGGGTCGCCCCGACGAGGTCACCGGCGCCGACGGTCACCGTCTGACGGCCCTCGGCCTTGGCCTCGGCTCGCAGCTTCTTGAGGTACGTGGCCAGATACTCCACGCCGCCGGCGGGAGTCGACGTGCCGGACGCGTTGACGACGGCGCCGCTGCCCGACGGCGGGTCGATCGCGCCGTGGAAGTCGTTGTAGCTCAGGAACTGACCCTTGACGGTCGCGCCCTTGGGCAGCCCGGAGCTGACGCTCACCGGCTGGAACTCGGGCGGCGCGGCGGCCGCGGGTTTCGCGGGGCTCGAGGCCAGCGGCAGGGCCGCGACCACAGCCAGGGCCAGGGCCGGTGCGGCGAGGTGACGCAGCCCGGTCCGGCGACGGAGACGGTCCATGATGTTCGATCTCCCGATTGAGTGTCCGGTCAACTACGACAGCCTGCTGCATCGACGTCGATGCGCGCTATGGCCTGTGGATAACTAGTAGGCGTCTGTGCGGCGAGCAATTCTTGTCGGGGGGTCGGCATAGACTTGCCCCCGCGATGCGACCTTCTTCCGAAACCCCCGACGGCGCCCTGTTCGCCGTGCCTGCCACGCGCCCGCCCGCCGAGTCCCGGCCGCGCCCCAAGCGCGACCCCGAGGCGCTGCTGACCGGCCTCAACGGCCCCCAGCGGGACGCGGTCACCCATGCCGGCTCGCCGCTGCTCATCGTGGCCGGCGCCGGCTCGGGCAAGACGAGGGTGCTCACCCATCGCATCGCCTATCTGCTGGCCGAGCGGGACGTCCACCCCGGCCAGATCATCGCCATCACGTTCACCAACAAGGCCGCGGGCGAGATGAAAGAGCGGGTCGCCCACCTGGTCGGCCCCCGGGCCCGGCTCATGTGGGTGTCGACGTTCCACTCGGCCTGCGTGCGCATCCTGCGGGCCGAGCACGAGCACGCCGGCCTCAAGAGCAGCTTCTCGATCTACGACGCGGACGATTCGCGCCGCCTGATGACGCTGGTGATCCGCGAGCTCGATCTCGACCCCAAGCGGTACTCGGCGCGCAGCCTGGCCGCCCAGGTCTCCAACCTGAAGAACGAGCTGGTCGAGCCGGAAGAGTTCAAGGACAAGGCCAAGGGCCCGAACGAGCGGGCCGTCGCCGAGGCGTACGAGCTCTATCAGCGCCGCCTCCGCGAGGCCCACGCGCTCGACTTCGACGACATCATCATGAGCACCGTCCACCTGTTCCAGTCGCATCCCCACGTCGCCGAGGCCTATCGTCGCCGCTTCCGCCACGTCATGGTCGACGAATACCAGGACACCAACCACGCGCAGTACATGTTGGTGAAAGAGCTGGTGGGGGTTAAGGGAGGCGAGGTCGAGCCGGCCGAGCTGTGCGTGGTGGGCGACGCCGACCAGTCGATCTACGCCTTCCGCGGCGCCACCATCCGCAACATCCTCGAGTTCGAGCGCGACTACCCCGACGCCCGCACCATCCTGCTCGAGCAGAACTACCGCTCGACCCAGACGATTCTGTCCGCGGCCAACGCGGTGATCGACCGCAACACCTCCCGCAAGCCCAAGCGGCTCTGGAGCGACCAGGGCGCCGGCGAGCAGATCGTCGGCTACGTGGCCGACACCGAGCACGCCGAGGCCGACTGGGTCGCCCGCGAGATCGACCGGCTGGGCGACAAAGAGGGCGTGCGCCCCGGCGACGTGGCCGTCTTCTACCGTACGAACGCTCAGTCCCGTGTTTTCGAAGAGGTGTTCATCCGCGTCGGCCTGCCCTACAAGGTGGTCGGCGGCGTCCGGTTCTACGAGCGCAAAGAGGTCCGCGACGCGCTGGCCTACCTGCGCGCCGTGGTCAACGACGACGACACGGTGAGCATCCGCCGCGTACTCAACACGCCCAAGCGCGGCATCGGCGACAGGGCCGAGGCCTGTGTCGAGGCGCTGTCCAGCCGCGACCGCGTCTCGTTCGGCCAGGCGCTGCGCCGGGCCAAGGACGCGCCCGGCATCTCGACCCGCGCGGCCAACAGCATCGCCGACTTCGTCCAGCTGCTCGACGACCTGCGCGAGATGTCGGCGACCGCCCCGCCCGAAGAGGTTCTTGAGGTCGCCCTCCAGCGGTCGGGCCTGCTCTCCGAGCTCGAGGAAAGCCTCGACCCGCAAGACCAGGGCCGGGTGGAAAACCTGCAAGAGCTCGTGAGCGTGGCCCGCGAGTACACCGAGCGCGTCGAGGCCCAGGCCGACGAGGACGACGAGGCGCCCGCGGCCACCCTGGCCGGCTTCCTCGAGCAGGTGGCGCTGGTGGCCGACGCCGACCAGCTGCCCGACGACGACCCCGACCACCAGGGCGTGGTCACGCTGATGACGCTGCACACGGCCAAGGGCCTCGAGTTCCCGGTGGTCTTCCTGACCGGCCTCGAGGACGGCGTCTTCCCGCACACCCGCGCCCTCGGCGACAACAACGAGCTCGAAGAGGAACGCCGCCTGGCCTACGTGGGCATCACCCGCGCTCGCCAGCGGCTCTACCTGTCCCGCGCGGTCACCCGGGGCGCGTGGGGCCAGCCGCAGTACAACCCGCCGTCCCGCTTCACCGACGAGCTGCCGCCCGAACTGGTCCGCTGGGAACGCACCGGCGGTTCCTACACCTCCTGGTCGGGCACGGGCGGCGGGGTGGGTGGTCGCGGTGGCGGCGATCGCTATCGCGGCGGGGGTTTTTCCGGCGGTACGCCCAAGGCGCAGCAGCTGGCGAGCCGGCTCGGCATCGACGGCAGCAAGCTGTCGACGGCGAGCGAACTGCGCCAGGCGCCCAAGGTCTCGGCCGGCGACCGCGTCAACCACCAGCGCTACGGCCTGGGCCGGGTGGTCTCGGTCGAGGGTCAGGGCCCCGGCGCCCGAGCCCAGATCGACTTCGGCGACCAGGTGATGTGGCTGGTGCTCCGCCACGCCCCGATCGAAAAGATCTAGCCCGTACGCCGAGAGCCCCGCCCGCCCAGCGCGGTGCGGCGCACCCGGCCCGCCCAACGAGGAGCGGCGCATCCGGCCCGAGCCGGCCCGCGCAGCGAGGTGCGGCCCACCCGGCCCGAGCCGGCCCGCCCAGCGGCGAGCGGCCCGCCGGGCCGGAGCCGGCCGTGGGGCGGGGAGGGTTAGCAGCCGGGCACGGTGACGCCGTGGGCACGCAGCCAGGCGGTGGGCTCGATCGGGTTCTTGTAGAAGCCCTGGTGCACCTCGAAGTGCAGGTGCGGCCCGGTCGAGTGGCCGGTGGAGCCCTCGTTGCCGATCTGCTCGCCGGCCTCGACCCGCTGGCCCTCGTGGACGGCGATGGCCGACATGTGCCCGTAGTGGGTGAGGTAGCCGTTGCCGTGGTCGATCAGCACGGCCAGGCCGTAGCCCTGCGCCTCGCCGGCCCGCACGACGACGCCGGGGCCCGCGGCCAGGATCGGCGAGCCGTCGGGCGCGGCGATGTCGACGCCCGCGTGCAGGCGTCCCCAGCGCTGGCCGTAGCACGAGGTCACCCGGCCGGTCGGATTCGGGTTCACCCATCCGGTGGCGGCCGGCGTCTTCATCCTGGCCGGGGGCGGGGCGACCAGACGGGTCTTGAGCTTGCGCGGGGTGCCGGCGGCCGTGCCCGCGGCCGGGGGCTTCCACGGGCTGTCGTCGACCGGGGTCGCGGCGTCGGGTTCGGGCGCGGGGGCGGCCGTGACAAGGGCGACCGGGGCGGCCGAGCCGGCGGCCGTGGCGGCCGCGGCGCCACCGGCCACGCCGGTGACGAGGGCGCCGCTCAGCGCGGCGGTCAGCAAGACAGCGCGCCCGCGGTCACTCTGCAGCGGGTTGATCGCGGCGAGGGAGGTGCGCAGCGGGCTGGCGGCGGCGAGAGAGGTGTGCAGCGGACCGGCCGAGGAAAGCGGCGCGCGGTGCCGCCCGGCCTGTTCCCGGCGGTGTCGCCCGGCGGAACGGGTCTCGGCTTGAAACGCCACGCGGCACAACCTCCCAGGCAGAACTGATCACCGACATCTGCCTGTCGGCCTGCCTGGAGAGATGTTGAAGAGGTACGGCCCGGTTCAACCGGGTTGCAACCGAAGCGGGTCAGGAAGCGGCGGCCATGCCGGCGTACACCGACTCGACCTGGAGCTTGATGTCGACGCCGCGCTGGCGCAGGAACGGGATCGGGTCGGTCGGCGCGCCGTCGACGTGGATCTCGATGTGCAGGTGGGTGCCGTACGAGGCGCCCGTGTTGCCGACCTGGCCGATGACCTGCCCGGCCTTGACGACGTCGCCCTTCTTGACGAGCACCCGCCGCGAGTGGGCGTAGATGACCTCGTTGCCCTCGTTGTCCTCGACCGTGATCGCGTAGCCGTAGGCGCCGAAGTAGCCCGCCTGGGTGACCTTGCCGGCGTGGATCGCCTTGAAGGGCAGACCCTCGGAGGCGGCCAGGTCGATGCCGGCGTGCAGCTTCTCCCACCGCATGCCGTAGCCGGAAGTGAAGGTGTATTGCTCGAGGGGGAGCAGCCAGACGTCGGCCGCGGCCTGCTCGGCGCTCACCTTGGTCTTGGCCGCCGAGTCGCGGCTCTCGCCACGCGAGGCGGCGTCGGCGCCGGCGTCGCGCTCGGCCAGGGCCTCGGCCGCCACCTGGTTGCCACCCAGACCCTTGAGGGCCTGCGGGTCGACCTGCTTGGCGTCGGGCATGTTCGAGGCGCCCATGGCAACCACACCGGCCCCGGCGAAGGCGGCGGTGACGGCGATGGCGTAGCGGCTGCGCGGAGGGGTGGGTACGCGGCGACGACCCCGATAACGATCGGGCTCAGACGACAAGCGCTGGCGCACGAACAACCCTCCGTCGGTGGCAAAGGTGCGGTGTTCCCGAGGCCGAACTTCCGGTGAATCGAGGCCATCCGCGCCGTCAGATCAGTGTTAACCGGTTGACAGCCGGGAGCCACGGTAGCCAAACGTCTGCCGGGTCACAAGTCGAAGCGCCAAATCGCTGACAGTTCCTGGTCCGCATTGCTCAGTGAATGTCCGAATTAACGGCCTTTCTTGAAGAAACGTTCGCGCACGCGGAGTAATGGAGTAAAAAACAGAAAGTGAGGTGACGCAGAATACAGTTTCGGTCACCGCAGGTGATCACGGGTTCGGTGCGGCATCTGTTTCGCGGCGGCCCGGCAGGTTACCGTTCGTTCAGGTGACAACGCGGTCAGTGGCTCGGAGGGTCAGGATGCAAGCACGGATCAGGGTGGTCGTCGCGAAGCCGGGGCTGGACGGGCACGACCGCGGGGCCAAGGTGGTGGCCCGGGCGCTGCGCGACGCCGGCATGGAAGTGGTCTACACCGGCCTGCACCAGACGCCGGAGCAAATCGTCGAGACGGCCATCCAGGAGGATGCCAACGCGATCGGTTTGTCCGTTCTGTCCGGGGCACACATGACATTGTTCCGGCGTGTAGTTGAGCTGTTGGCAGAACGTGACGCTCGCGACATCGTCGTATTCGGGGGCGGCATCATCCCGGCCGACGACATCGCGGAATTGGAAAAGCTCGGGGTGTCCCGCATTTTCACTCCGGGCGCCACTACCGCGTCCATCATCGAATGGGTACGCGCCAATGTCTCATCGCCGGTGGTGTGACCTGCCGCTACGCGACAATTGAGGGCAAGGGGAGAGGCCGGACGCACCCCTCACACGTCCGGCCTCTCTATGCACGATGCCCCGCCGCCACCCCTCGACCGACAGGGCATCGGCCGCCTGCGCGCCGGTTCGCCTCAGCGTTCCGACATCACTCTCAACGACGCCTCGGGGACGGGGTTACGGCCCTTTCTTCCCGGTGGTCACACCAACCCCGGGTGTGCGGTCTTGCACACCGTGCACCCGCGCCTCCGAAGCGACCGCCCCGGTCGCTAGTCTGCGAATGATGGCCCGAAGGGCCGAAGACTCTTTACGCCGGCGACGCCGCTTGGCCGCCGCGCACACAGGTCGGGACGCAACGGTGCGGCTTGCCGGCGCTTGGCGTCGCGAGCGAAAGGAGACACGTGGACCTGTTCGAATACCAGGGGCGCGACCTCTTCGAACGGCACGGGCTGCCCGTGCTGGGCGGTGGCGTCGCCGAGACCCCGCAGGAGGCCCGGGCGATCGCCGAGCGGCTCGGCGGCAAGGTCGTCGTCAAGGCGCAGGTCAAGGTCGGCGGCCGCGGCAAGGCGGGCGGCGTCAAGCTGGCCGACGGGGCCGACGAGGCCGAGGCTCGGGCGACCGACATCCTGGGCATGGACATCAAGGGCCACACGGTGCACAAGGTGATGCTGGCCGAGACGGCCGACATCAAGGAGGAGTACTACTTCTCCTACCTGCTCGACCGGGCCAACCGCACCTTCCTCTGCATCGCCAGCGTGGCCGGCGGCATGGAGATCGAGACGGTCGCCGAGGAGCAGCCGGACCGGGTCGCCAAGATCGCTATCGACGCCGTCAAGGGTGTCGACGAGGCCAAGGCCCGCGAGATCGTGGCCGCGGCGCAGTACCCGGCCGAGGTGGCCGACCAGATCGTCGAGATCGCGGTCAAGCTCTGGCAGGCCTTCGTCGCCGAGGACGCCACCCTGGTCGAGGTCAACCCGCTGGCCAAGGTGGGCGACGGCCGGGTGCTCCTGCTCGACGCCAAGATCACCCTGGACGAGAACGCGGCCTTCCGGCACCCCGACCACGAGGCGCTGATCGACCAGTCCGCGGTCGACCCGCTGGAGCAGGCGGCCAAGGCCAAGAACCTCAACTACGTGAAGCTGGACGGCGAGGTCGGCATCATCGGCAACGGCGCCGGCCTGGTTATGTCCACTCTCGACGTGGTGGCGTACGCGGGTGAGCAGCACGGGAACGTCAAGCCGGCCAACTTCCTGGACATCGGCGGCGGCGCCAGCGCCCAGGTGATGGCCAACGGCCTCGAGATCGTGCTCGGCGACCCCGCCGTGAAGTCGGTCTTCGTCAACGTCTTCGGCGGCATCACCGCCTGCGACGAGGTCGCCAACGGCATCATCCAGGCCCTCGCCCTGCTCGGTGAGCGCGGCGAGACGGTGACCAAGCCGCTCGTGGTGCGCCTCGACGGCAACAACGCCGAGGCCGGCCGGGCCATCCTCGACGGCGCGAACAACCCGCTGGTCGAGCGAGTAGACACGATGGATGGAGCGGCCGCACGCGCCGCCGAGCTCGCGTTTGCGGGGAAGTGACTGTCATGGCGATTTGGCTCACCAAGGACTCCAAGGTCATCGTCCAGGGCATGACCGGCTCCGAAGGCTCCAAGCACACCCGGCGCATGCTGGCCGCGGGCACCAACGTGGTCGGCGGCGTGAACCCGCGCAAGGCCGGCACGACCGTCGACTTCGACGGCACCGAGCTCCCGGTCTTCGCGAGCGTCGGCGAGGCCATGAAAGAGACCGGCGCCGACGTGTCGGTCATCTTCGTGCCGCCGGCGTTCACCAAGGCCGCCGTGATCGAGGCCATCGACGCCGAGATCCCGCTGGCCGTGGTCATCACCGAGGGTGTGCCGGTGCAGGACTCGGCCAACTTCTGGGCCTACAACGTCGACCGTGGTCAGAAGACCCGGATCATCGGCCCGAACTGCCCGGGCATCGCCTCGCCGGGCGCCAGCAACGCCGGCATCATCCCGGCCGACATCACCCCGGGCGGGCGCATCGGCCTGGTCAGCAAGAGCGGCACGCTGACCTACCAGCTGATGTACGAGCTGCGCGACTTCGGTTTCTCGACCGCGGTCGGCATCGGCGGCGACCCGATCATCGGCACCACGCACATCGACGCGCTGAAGGCGTTCCAGGACGACCCCGACACCGACGCGATCGTGATGATCGGTGAGATCGGCGGCGACGCCGAGGAGCGGGCGGCCGAGTTCATCAAGGCCAACGTCACCAAGCCGGTGGTCGGCTACATCGCCGGCTTCACCGCCCCGCCCGGCAAGACCATGGGCCACGCCGGCGCGATCATCTCGGGTTCCGCGGGCACCGCGGACGCCAAGAAGGCCGCGCTCGAGGCCGCGGGCGTCAAGGTCGGCAAGACGCCGAGCGAGACCGCCCGGCTCATGCGCGAGGTCATGAGCTGACCACGCCACAGCCGCCGGCGCGCCGTCGTCCGGGTCCCCGCGACCCGTTCGGCGGCGCGCCGCTGTTTTTGCCATGCCGTACCGGCTCCGGCGTGGAAAAGTAGTCGCCGATGTCCAGCACTCCCGAGCGTCCCGGCGACTCGGACGACCCCGTGGTCGCCGAGCCGGATCAGGTCGCCCGCGACACCGAGGCGATCGATGTCGTGAACTCGACCGGCGCCGTGCCCCGGGACACGGAAGCTGTCGAGCGGGAACAGCGCACCGTCCTGGTCGACGACAAGGTGCTGGCCAACCGCGAGACGGTGCGGCTGCCCGCCCAGCGCCGCCCGCCGCCGGGCCCGCGCAGCCGCGCCCCGCTGCCGGTGGCGGCGGCCTTCGCCACGCTCTGGGCCGCCCTGCTGTCGTACCTTCCGGTCGCCGCCGTCATCGGGCTCGCCCGTACGCTGGAGGGCAGCGGCGGCCTGGCCGGCGCCGCGCACGCCGGGCTGGCCGGCTGGATGCTCGGGCACGGCGTGCCCATCGGCACCTCGATCGGCGCCCTCGGGCTGGCCCCGCTGCTGCTCAGCATGCTGGTCGTCTGGCGGCTCAACCGGGCCGGCCTGCACGTCACCCGGGCCGTGGGCGCCCGCCGCACCGGTTCCACCGTGCGTGCCCTGTCGGTGGCCTTCGCCATCGCGCTGTCGTATTCGCTGCTGGGCTCGGTCCTCGCGCTCGTCGTCGACGGCAAGGGCACCGAGGTCACGCCGGGCCGGGCCGCGCTCAACTTCTTTCTGATCGGCCTGGCCGGGGCGCTGGCGGGTTCGCTGCGCGGCACCGACGCGCTGCGCGTATGGGCCGGCCGGCTGCCCGCTGTGCTGCGGCACGGCGTACGCACCGGGGTCATCGCCGCCCTGCTGGTGCTCGCGGCCGGCGCGGCGGTCACCGGGCTCTCGGTGGCGCTGGGCGGCGGCCAGGCGGCCGACATGATCTCGGCGTACCGCACCGGAGTGGCCGGGCAGGCCGGCATCACGCTGGTCAGCCTCGCGTACGGGGTGAACGGCTCGGTCTGGGCGGCGGCCTACCTGCTGGGCCCGGGCTTCGCGCTCGGCACCGGCTCGATCGTGCGGCTCACCGAGGTGACCGTCGGCCCGCTGCCCACCCTGCCGCTGCTGGCCGGTCTGCCCAACGGGCCGATGGGCGCGGGCGGCACCCTGCTGCTGGCCCTGCCCGTGCTGGCCGGCATGGCCGCGGGCTGGCTGTTCACGCTGCGCCTGATCCGTGAGGCCAAGCAAGCCGACGGCGGATCGAAAGAGGTCGCCTGGTCGCTGGTGATCGGCGGCGGCCTGATCGCCGGCCCGGTGGCCGGGCTGCTGCTGGGCCTGGCGGCCAAGTTCTCCGGCGGTTCGCTGGGCGACGGCCGGTTGGCGACGATCGGCCCCGACCCGTGGGCGGTGGGCCTGCTGGCGGCGGTGGTGCTGGCCGTAGCCGCGGCCCTCGGCGCAACAGCGGCGCGAATGATCCGTACGCCCAAAGCCTGAAGCCCGGGCGCAACAGCGGCCCGGATGATCCGTACGCCCAGGGCATGAAGAACCAGGGCATGAAGAAGGGGACGCCCGAAGCGGGCGTCCCCTCGAATCACCGGGCTCAGTTACCCGAGTTGTTGGTGATGTCTTCCCAGTTGATGTTCTGCCCGGCGGTGATCGCCCAGATCAGCAGCGCGATGCCCAGCACGGCGCCGACGGCCCCGGTGATCAGGCCGGCCATCGCCTGGCTGCGGTTGGTGGCCCGGCCGGCGTTGGCCTTCTGCAGGCCCAGGTAGCTGACGACCGCGGCCGCGATGCCGAGCGGGATGCCGAGGTAGAAGCAGCAGACCAGCGGGATCGACACGATGCCGAGGATCATGCCGACGAGGCCCTGGGTGTTCTGCGGGGCGGCCGGCACGCCACCCGGCTCGCCGCCCGGCGGACCGTAGTAAGGGGGTGGGGTAGTCACGGGCTCCTCCAGTTACCTATCGCTTTTCAGCAGTGAGCAAATCGAATTTCTCAGGGTCCGGCAGCGTATCTGATGATCAGCTGTTTCGCCTGCCTGCGAAGTGCCCCGTTGTCGGTCGCCGGCGGCCGCGGCGATAGGGTGCTCGGGTGACCGACCCCGCGCCAGCCCGCCTGGTCGTCCTCGTCTCCGGTTCGGGCAGCAACCTGCAGGCCCTGCTCGACGCCTCCGCCGACCCCGCCTACGGCGCCCAGGTGGTGGCCGTGGGGGCCGACCGTGACGGCATCGCCGGTCTCGACCGCGCGGCCGCCGCCGGTGTGCCGACGTTCGTCGATTCGGTGAAGGCGTACGAGACCCGTGAGGACTGGGACGCCGCCCTCGCCGCCCACGTGGCCGAGTTCAAGCCCGACCTGGTCGTCTCGGCCGGCTTCCTCAAGCTGGTCGGCCCGCACTTCCTGGCCGCGTTCGGCGACCGCTACATCAACACGCACAACGCGTTGCTGCCGGCCTTCCCCGGCATCCACGGCCCGCGCGACGCGCTCGCCTACGGTGTCAAGATCGCCGGGGCGACCCTCTTCTTCGTCGACGCCGGCGTCGACACCGGACCGATCATCGCCCAGGTCGCTGTGCCCGTGCTCGACGACGACACGGAAGACACGCTGACCGAGCGGATCAAGGTGGCCGAGCGGGCCCAGCTGGTCGAGTTCGTCGGCCGCCTGGTGCGCGAGGGCTGGACCATCGAGAACAGGAAGGTACGCATTCCATGACCTCCGACGAGGGCCGTCGCCCGATCAAGCGGGCACTGCTGAGCGTGTACGACAAGACCGGCCTCGTCGAGCTGGCCCAGGCGCTGGCCGCGGCCGGCGTCGAGATCGTCTCCACCGGCTCGACCGCCTCCACCGTCGAGGCCGCGGGCGTGCCGGTGACCCGGGTCGAGCAGCTCACCGGCTTCCCCGAGTCGCTCGACGGCCGGGTCAAGACGCTGCACCCGCGGGTGCACGCCGGCCTGCTGGCCGACCTGCGGCTCGAATCGCACGAGGCCCAGCTGGCCGAGCTCGACGTCCAGCCGTTCGACCTGCTGGTCAGCAACCTCTACCCGTTCACCGAGACGGTGGCGTCGGGCGCGAGCGTCGACGAGTGCGTCGAGCAGATCGACATCGGCGGGCCGGCCATGGTGCGGTCGGCGGCCAAGAACCACCCCTCGGTCGCCGTGGTGACCACCGTCGAGGCGTACGGGCTGATTCTCGACGCCGTCAAGAACGGCGGTTTCACGCTCACCCAGCGCAAGGCGCTCGCGGCCCGGGCCTTCGCCGACATCGCCGAGTACGACGTGGCCGTGGCCAACTGGACGGCGACGACATTGGCCGAGGAATCGGACTGGCCCGCGTTCACCGGCCTCGCGCTGACGAGGAAGAACACCCTCCGGTACGGCGAGAACCCGCACCAGCAGGCCGCGCTCTACCTCGACCCGAACGCGCCGGTCGGGCTGGCCCAGGCCGAGCTCGTGCACGGCGGCGAGCTGTCGTTCAACAACTACGTCGACGCCGACGCGGCCTGGCGCAGCGCCAACGACTTCGACCAGCCCTGCGTCGCGATCATCAAGCACGCCAACCCGTGCGGCATCGCGGTCGGGGCCGACGTGGCCGAGGCGCACCGCAAGGCCAACGACTGCGACCCGGTCTCCGCGTTCGGCGGCGTCATCGCCGTCAACCGCGAGGTCACCGAGGCGATGGCCAAGCAGCTCGACGGCATCTTCACCGAGGTCATCGTCGCCCCCTCGTACGAGCCGGGCGCGCTCGAGATCTTCCGGCAGAAGAAGAAGCTGCGCGTGCTGGCCGCCCCGGCCTGGAACCCGGCGCCGGCCGAGATGAAGCAGATCGGCGGCGGCGTGCTGGTGCAGACGGCCGACCGCATCGACGCCCCCGGCGACGACCCGGCCAGCTGGACGCTGGCCACCGGCGAACCGGCCACCGCCGACGAGCTGGCCGACCTGGCCTTCGCCTGGCGGGCCATCCGCAGCGTCAAGAGCAACGCGATCCTGCTGGCCTCGGGCGGCGCCACCGTCGGCGTCGGCATGGGCCAGGTCAACCGGGTCGACTCGGCTCACCTGGCAGTCAACCGGGCCGGCGCCGAGCGGGCCAAGGGCAGCGTGGCCGCGTCCGACGCGTTCTTCCCGTTCCCCGACGGGCTCGAGGTGCTGATCGCGGCCGGCGTCAAGGCGGTCGTGCAGCCGGGCGGCTCGATCCGCGACGAAAAGGTGATCGAGGCCGCCGCGAAGGCCGGCATGACCGTCTACCTGACCGGCACCCGGCACTTCTACCACGGCTGATGACCGACCTCGTCCAGGACGAGACCTTCCGCGCCCGGGACTGGGCGCTGGAGGAGGTTGTCGGCGTCCGCTACGAGGACTGCGCGTTCCACGACGTCGACTGGTCGGAGGCGCGGCTGACCGGCTGCGTCTTCACCAACTGCACGTTCGGCAACGTGCGGTTCAACGCGGCCACGCTGGAGCGGGTGGCCATCATGCAGTCGACCGTGCAGCGCAGCTCGTTCTTCGACGCCACGCTGAGCGACTGCAAGCTGACCGGCACGCAGTTCATCGACTGCGGGCTGCGGCCGATCACCGTTGAGGGTGGTGACTGGGGTTTCGTCTCGCTGCGCGGGCAGAACCTGACCGGCGCCCGGCTCGGCGGCCTACGGCTGCGCGAAGCGGACCTGCTGGGCGCCGACCTGAGCCGGGCCGACCTGCGCGGGGCCGACCTGTCCAACGCCCGGCTGACCGACGTGACGCTCAAAGGGGCCGACCTGCGTGGCGCCGACCTCGACGGGGTCGAGCTTCGCGGCGTCGACCTCACGGGAGCCACGATCGACATGGACCAAGCGGTCCGGTTCGCCACCGCTTACGGTGCGACAGTGGCTTAACTCGCGTTGAGGCGACCGGCCGGTAATACCCCGTTAACCGACTGATAGCGTCCGGAAAAACGCGCCGGAGACTGGGAGTGGATGGAGCTATGGGCAAGAAGGTAACCGTCGTAGGTGCCGGTTTCTACGGCTCGACGACCGCGCAGCGCCTGGCCGAGTACGACATCTTCGAGACCGTCGTGCTGACCGACATCATCGACGGCAAGCCGGCCGGTCTCGCCCTCGACATGAACCAGTCCCGGCCGATCGAGGGCTTCGAGACCAAGGTCGTCGGCGTCACCACCGGCCCCAACGGCGAGGGCTACGAGGCCATCGAGGGCTCCGACGTGGTCGTCGTGACCGCCGGCCTGCCCCGCAAGCCCGGCATGAGCCGCATGGACCTGCTCGAGGTCAACGCCAAGATCGTGCGTCAGGTGGCCGAGAACATCGCCAAATACGCGCCCAACGCCGTCGTGATCGTGGTGTCGAACCCGGTCGACGAGATGACCGCCCTGGCCCAGCTGGCCACCCAGTTCCCCAAGAACCGGGTGTTCGGCCAGGCCGGCGTGCTCGACACCGCGCGCTTCACCAACTCGATCGCCGAGACGCTGGCCGTGCCGGTCAAGAGCGTCAAGGCGCTGACCCTGGGCTCGCACGGCGACACCATGGTGCCGGTCCCGTCCCGCTGCACGGTCGACGGCAAGCCGCTGTCCGACCTGCTGCCGGCCGACAAGATCGAAGAGCTCGTGGTGCGTACGCGCAATGGCGGCGCCGAGGTGGTCGCCCTGCTCAAGACGGGTTCGGCCTACTACGCCCCGTCGGCCGCGGCCGCCCGCATGGCCAAGGCCGTGGTCGAGGACTCGGGCGAGGTCCTGCCCGTCTGCGCCTGGGTCGACGGCGAGTACGGCATCTCCGGCGTCTACCTGGGTGTCGAGGCCCAGATCGGCGCCAAGGGCATCAAGAAGGTCGTCGAGGACAAGCTGACCGACACCGAGGTGGCCGGGCTCAAGGAGGCCGCCGAGGCCGTCCGGGCCAAGCAGGCGGACGTCGCCAACCTCTGATCAGCAAAATCGCGAGAAGGGCCGGGCCGTCGTTGGTTCCGGCCCTTTCTCGTACGAGGCGTAGGCGCGCGACAACTGCATGAGCGCCTACGCGCCTCCCGGGTGATTCCGCTTGCGCTTATGAGATCGCAAGGGCGGGCGTGGCCACGATCAGCAGCGCGACGTCGTCCTCGCCCGAGGCGGCCGTGGCCAGCAGGGCGTCGGCCAGCGCCTCCGGCTCGTCACCGGCGTGGGCGGCCAGCGTCTCGTGCAGCCGGGCCATCCCCTCGTCGATGGGGGCGGTCCGCGTCTCGATCAGCCCGTCGGTGTGCAGCACGAGCGTGCTGCCCGCGGGCAGGTGGCGCGTCTGATTGCGGCGTGAGACCCAGCGTGCGGCCCCCAGCAGCGGGTCACGGCCGCCCAGCACCTCGATCTCGCCCCCGGTGAGCAGGGACGGCGGCGGGTGGCCGGCGTTGGACCAGGTCAGCGTGTGCCCGCCGGTCGGCGCGGGGTCGAGGTAGGCCAGCAGTGCGGTCGCGATGCCGTCCAGGCCGAGCGCGCGCCCGGTGTGTTCGAGGCGGCGCAGCAGCGCCGACGGCGGCTCGTGGCGGTCGATCAGCAGTGTGCGCAGCATGCCGCGGTACTCGCTCATCTTGGCCGCGGCGTCGATGCTGTGGCCGGCCACGTCCCCGATGACGACGGCGAGCCGGCCGCCGCCGAGGCTGATCGCGTCGTACCAGTCGCCGCCCACGTGATCCTCGTGGTGGGCGGGCCGGTAGCGCGCCGCCATCTTCAGGTGCTCGTGGCGGGGCAGGGGCGTCAGCAGGGCTTTCTGCATGGTCGCGGCGGCGGTACGACGGTCCTCGAGCAGCCGGATGCGGGTCACCGTCTGGGCCACGTAACCCGCGAGCGTGGCCAGCGCGGCCTGTTCCTCCTCGTCGGCGTGGTGCGGCCGCTTCCAGGCGAGGGTGAGCGTGCCGATCGGCCCGTCGCGTCCCGGCAGGGGCAGACTCAGCGACTCCTCGGTCGCCGGGCCGGCCTCGCCGAGCGGGGTGATGCTGACGTCGGCCGGTTCGGGCGGCCCGGTGAACAGCTCGCGCACGGTGGCCACCACCTCGTCGAGCGTGGTGGTGGCGGCCAGCGCCGAGCTGGCGGTGAGCAGCAGCCGGCCCCGGTCGAGGGCAACCTCGGCCCGGTAGTTCGAGATGCGCAGCCGCAGGCTGTCCGAGCAGCTGGCGGCCAGTTCGGTGAGCAGACCCAGCTCGGCCGCGGTCCAGACGCGCGGCTCGGTGTCGATCGCGCACAGCGACCCCAGCACCTCGCCGTTGGCGTCGGTCAGCGGCATCCCGGCGTAGCCGACCACGCCCAGGTCGTCGATGGCCAGGTTGTCGCGCACCCGCGGGTCGAGGCGGGCGTCGGTGACGATCAGCGGCTCACCCGAGACGACCACGTGCTGGCAGAAGGAGTGCGAGAGCGGGGTCTGCCGCGCGGCCTGCCACGGTTCGCCCAGACCGCAGGCGCCCGGGAAGTACTGCCGGTCGGCGCCGACCAGGGTGACCAGGGCCACCGGCACCCGCAGCACGACGCGGACCATCTCGGCGAACCGGTCGAAGGCCGGGTCGGCCACCGCGTCGAGCCGGGTGCGCAGGAGGGAATCGAGCCGGGTGGGACTGGAAAGAGATCGGCTCACGGGCCTCCTTGTCGCGTCCACGGCCTTCGAAATAGTGACACGGCCGTGGACGCGCGGACAGGGGCCGATCGGGCCGCTAGCTGGTGGCCGTGGACACGTCGGCGATCCCCGGCCGGCCCGCCTCGACGACGAAACGGGCCTCGGTGCGCACCGTGGCGGCCGGGGCCAGGACGGTGTCGACCAGGCGCAGGCTGCTCACCATCTCCGTACGGGAAAGGTCGCAGACCACATAGCCGCGCTGGTTGTCGATGTAACGCCAGTGCGGGCTCTCGGCCATGATCGGGTCGTAGGTGGCGTGGAAGGTGGCCGGGTTGGCGTTGCCGCCCGAGGTGATCGAGGTGCCGGTGATCTCGGCCCCGACGACCGGGGTGGACGGGTCGTCGAAGTCCGGCCGCAGGTCGCTCACCCAGGTGCAGTGCCGGTCGCCGGTCAGCACGACCGGGTTGTCGACGCTCTTGAAGTGGTTGAGCAGGCGCGTCCGCTGGGCGCGGTAGCCGTCCCAGTTGTCGAAGTCGAAGGTCTGGGTGGGCCCGGCGGTCCGGTCGTTCTGCGCCCACATCACCTGGTTGGCCAGCAGGTTCCACCGGCTGCCGGAGCGGCGCAGCCCGTCGACCAGCCACTTCTCCTGCTCGGCGCCGGTCATGGTCAGCTCCGGGCTCTGCGCCTCGGCCAGGGTGGCCGGCTGGTCGCTGCGGTACTGCCGGGTGTCCAAGACGTGCACGCTGGCCAGCGAGCCGTAGCGGAACCGGCGGTAGAGCTGCATGTCGAGGCCGCGGGGCAGCGAGGACCGGCGCAGCGGCATGTGCTCGTAGTAGGCCTGGAAGGCCGCGATCCGCCGGGCTCGGAAAGCTTCCGGGGTCTGGAGCTGGGGATCCTGCGGGATCTCGTCGGCCCAGTTGTTGTCGACCTCGTGGTCGTCGAACGTGACGATCCACGGGAACGCGGCGTGCGCGGACTGCAGGTCGGGGTCGGTCTTGTACTGCGCGTGCCGGTTGCGGTACTGCGCGAGCGTGTACGGCTCGTCGGTGCCCTCGTGCTGCCGGGCCGCCGCGGCGTTGCGCGGGCCCTCGTAGATGTAGTCGCCGAGGAACGCCACGAAGGCCAGGTCCTCGGCCGCCAGGTGCTGGTAGGCGGTGTAGAACCCGGCCTGGTAGTCCTGGCAGCTGGCGAACGCGAACCGCAGGTCCCGCGGCTGGGCGGTGGCGGCCGGCGCGGTGCGGGTGCGACCGATGGGGGAGAGCTGGCCGGCGATGCGGAAGCGGTAGAAGTAGACGGTGTCCGGGCGCAGGCCCCGCACGTCCACGTGCACCGAGTGGCCCAGTTCCGGTCGGGCCAGGGCCTTCCCGGTACGGCGACGACGGGTGAACCGCTCGTTCTCGGCGATCTCCCATTCGACGGTCACGGCGCGGTCCGGCATCCCGCCGCCGTTCACCGGATCCGGGGCGAGCCGGGTCCAGAGAACCACCGAGCCGGGCAGGGGGTCGCCGGAGGCCACGCCGAGCCGGAAGACGTCGGCCGGGACGGGCGCGTTGGTCTGCGCGTATCCCGCTTCGGGTCGCAGCAGCATCGGGGCCGCCGCCGCGGAAGCGGCGCCGGCCAGGAACGAGCGTCGGCTGATCGAAGACAGTGACATTTCTCGATGCCATCGGGTTTCGGTCACACGGCGCCGACAAGCGGCCAAACTGGTGTTGGCGATCCGGACAACAGCGAGCCGGGGTCGCCGGGCGAACGTGACGAGTCCTGCAGTACGCTCGTACTGCTAAGCATGGTTTTCGGGAGAGGAGCGCCGGCCGCATGGCGAAAATCAAGGTCACAAACCCGGTCGTGGAGCTCGACGGCGACGAGATGACCCGGATCATCTGGAAGCAGATCCGGGAGCAGCTGATCCTGCCCTACCTGGACGTCACGCTCGAGTACTACGACCTGTCGATCCAGTACCGCGACGAGACCGACGACCAGGTGACGATCGACGCGGCCAACGCCATCAAGCAGCACGGCGTCGGCGTCAAGTGCGCGACGATCACGCCGGACGAGGCCCGCGTCGAAGAGTTCGGCCTCAAGAAGATGTGGCGGTCGCCCAACGGCACCATCCGCAACATCCTGGGCGGCGTCGTCTTCCGCGAGCCGATCATCATGCAGAACGTGCCGCGGCTCGTCCCCGGCTGGACCAAGCCGATCATCATCGGCCGCCACGCCCACGGCGACCAGTACAAGGCCACCGACTTCGTCGCGCCCAGCGCCGGCAAGTTCACGATGACCTTCACGCCCGAGGACGGGTCGGCGCCGATCGAGTTCCACGTGGCCGACTTCCCGGCCGGCGGCGTCGGCATGGGCATGTACAACTACGACAACTCGATCCGCGACTTCGCGCGCGCGTCGTTCCGGTACGGCCTGGCCCGCAACTACCCGGTCTACCTGTCGACCAAGAACACGATCCTCAAGGCGTACGACGGCCGCTTCAAGGACCTGTTCGCCGAGGTCTTCGAGTCCGAGTTCGCCGACCAGTTCAAGGCGGCCGGCCTCACCTACGAGCACCGCCTGATCGACGACATGGTCGCGGCCGCGATGAAGTGGGAGGGCGGCTACGTCTGGGCCTGCAAGAACTACGACGGTGACGTGCAGTCCGACACCGTGGCCCAGGGCTTCGGCTCGCTCGGCCTGATGACCTCGGTGCTGATGACGCCGGACGGCAAGACCGTCGAGGCCGAGGCCGCGCACGGCACGGTCACCCGGCACTACCGCCAGTGGCAGAAGGGCGAGAAGACGTCGACCAACCCGATCGCGTCGATCTTCGCCTGGACCGGCGGCCTCAAGCACCGCGGCATCCTCGACGGCACCCCCGCGGTGACCGAGTTCGCCGAGACGCTCGAGAAGGTCTGCGTCGAGACGGTCGAGGGCGGCCAGATGACCAAGGACCTCGCGCTGCTCATCTCGCGCGACGCCCCGTGGCTGTCGACCGACGAGTTCATGAACGCGCTCGACGAGAACCTGGCCCGCAAGCTCGCCTGACGCTCGCGAAAGGCCGCCGGTCCCGTTGGGGCCGGCGGCTTTTTCATGCGTGAAAACGCATGTTTGATTCCGTAACCACGGGGTAGCAGCGTCGTTTCTAACAGCGAACGGACGACGGCAGCGACGCCGAGGAAGTCGCCCATCGGTCCGGCCGCCTTGTCCCGGGCGCCGACCGATTCCTCGCGACCAGCCGTCCCTTCCCTGCGGGGGGCTCTGTCCCGGGCCCCCCGCGCTCTACCTATGGCCTCGCCTCCGCTCGGCGGCATTGCGCCCCGAGAGGTCGGCGCCGAGGGCGCCAAAAATGACATCGGCTGCGCCTCGCCATCTTCGGAGCCCTCGACACCGACGGGCGCAACGCGCCTGTGACCGCGGTTAATTCGCTTCGCGCAGCAGCTGGGCGGCTTTTTCGGGGACGATGTCGTTGACGAAGAAGCCCATCGCGGACTCGGAGCCGGCCAGGTACTTCAGCTTGTCGGCCGCGCGGCGGATGCTGAACAACTGCAAGTGCAGGTAGCCCAGATCGCGCCCCTCGCCCACGACGGCCTGATGCCAGGCCGAGATGTAGGGCATCGGCCGGCCGAATAAACCGTCGAAGCGGCGCAGCAGGTCCAGGTAGAGCGGCCCGAACGCGTCCCGCTCGGCGTCCGAGAGGGCGGGCAGGTCGGGCACCTTGCGGTGCGGGGCCAGATGCACCTCGAACGGCCAGCGGGCGGCGGCCGGCACGTACGCCGTCCAGTGCTCGTTCGAGCCAATCACCCGGGCGCCGTCGGCCCGTTCGGCGGCCAGCACGTCGGTGTAGAGGTCCCCGCCCGTACTTTGCTTGTGCTTCGCCGCGGCGGCCAGCATGAGCTTCGTGCGCGGCGGCACGGTCGGGAAGGCGTAGATCTGGCCGTGCGGGTGCTGCAGGGTCACGCCGATCTCGACGCCCCGGTTCTCGAACGGGAACACCTGCTCGACGCCGGGTAGGCCGGACATCTCGGCGGTGCGGTCGGCGAGCGCGTCGACGACGGTGCGCACCCGGGACGGCGGGAGGTTGACGAAGGCGCTGTTGTGGTCGCTGGTGAAGCACACGACCTCACACCGGCCGATTCCCGCCCGTACCGGAACCAGGTTTGTGACTTCGGTGATCTCGCCGGCCAGGACGCGGTCGCTGAAGGACGGGAATTGGTTCTCGAACACGACGACGTCGTAGTCGGGGGCCGGGATCTCACTGGCGAACGACGGCTTGCTCGGGCAGAGCGGGCACGCATCCGGCGGGGGCATGAACGTGCGGGTCTGGCGGTGCGCGGCGACGGCCACCCACTCGTCGATCAGCGGGTCGTAGCGCAGCTGCGAGGTCGGCGGCGGAGGCGGCAGCTGCCGGGTGTCCGGAAAGTCCGCCCAGTCGTTCGCCCCCTCGTTGAAATAGATCAGCTCACGCCCGTCGGACAGGCGGATCGCCGCCCGGCTCTTGAACGTCATTGCGCGGTCACCACGACCAGATCTCGAACCGTCTCGGACAGCAGCGCACGAGCCGGCTCGTCCAGTCCGTCGTCGGTGATGAGGACGTCCGCCCGCTCGAGCGGGACGATCGACGAGATGCCGACCGTGCCCCACTTGGTGTGGTCGGCCAGCACGACGAGGCGTTCGGCCGCCTCGACGAGGGCGCGGTTGACGTCGGCCTCCATCAGGTTGGGCGTCGTGTAGCCGGCCCGTTCGCTCATGCCGTGCACGCCGAGGAAGAGCATGTCGAGGTGCAGGGCGCCGATCGCGGCCACCGCCACCGGTCCGACGAGCGCGTCCGACGGCGTACGCGTGCCGCCCGTCAGCACCACTGTCTGATCAGGACGGCCGGCGCGGTAGAAGATGTCGGCGACCGGGATCGAGTTGGTGACCACGGTCAGCGAGGGAACGTCGACCAGGCGCTGGGCCAGCCCGGCGGTGGTGGTGCCGGCCGAGAGCGCGATGGCGTCGCCGGGGGAGACGAGGGCGGCCGCGCGCATGGCCATGGCCGCCTTCTCGCCGCGCTGGCGCACGCTCTTGGCGGCGAAGCCGGGCTCGTGGGCCGAGCCCGGGCTCACCGTGGTGGCGCCGCCGTGTACCTTCGCCAGCAGGCCCCGGTCGGCCAGGGACTCGAGGTCGCGGCGGATGGTCATGTCGGAGACGCCGTATTCCGTGGCGAGCTCGCTCACCCGGACGCCGCCGGCGGCCCGGACTCGGTCAAGTATCGCGGCCTGCCGCTGCTGCGCGAGCATCAGCGGACCGCCGCCGGGAACCGCACTAATTCGAACACGCCCGAACACTACCTTGTGAGTGGGCGTGACCGAAAGAGTGAAGTGACCTACCTTCTAGATCCCGCGTCCTCGCTTGTGGAGCGCGGAGAGAACGTTCTCAACCTTCACTGCTCCGGTCATCGCCGCAAGAGCGATCGCCGTGCGAGGTTCCTTCCAATTGGCCCGTACGGCTTCCTTGCTGAACTGCCAGGCCTGACTGCGGTTGCCGGTGGCGGCCGACCAGCACGCGAGCTGCCCGTAGACCCGGGCCGCACCGGGCTTGCAGCCGCTGATCTCGGGGTGCCGCTGCATCATCCAGCGCAGTGAGCTGATCTTGGTGGCGTACTCGTACGCGTAATGCGAGGTGCGCCCCCACAGCACGCGCACGAGCGGCTCGTCCAGATGCACGATGGGCGCCCGCCGGGCGGCCCGCAGCAGCAGGTCCCAGTCCTCGTTCTGGCTGCCCGGGGCGTCCTCGGCGACCAGGCCGATGGCGTCGTCGGCCAGCGCCGCCCGGCGGATCAGGAACGACGACGAGTGCAGCATGGCCATCCGGGAGCGGGCCAGCTCGTCGATGGTGACGCGGGGGCGGCCGGCCAGCCGGGGCGTGCACTTGCCGTCGTACTCGACCTCGATCGCGCACGTGGCGAACTCGGCGTCGGGCTCGGCCATCAGCGCCGCCACCTGCCGGCGCAGCTTGTCCGGCTGCCACTGGTCGTCGTCGTCGCAGAACGCCACGAACTCGGTGTCCAGGGCCAGGATGCCGGTGTTGCGGGCGCCGGCCAGGCCCGAGGTGCGCCAGTTGGTCAGCACCAGCACCTGCACGCCCTCGGTGGCGGCGAGCAGATAGTCGGGCTCGGTCTGGTCATAGACGACCAGCACCTTGATCTCGCCCGGGTAGCGCTGGTCGCGGACCGCGCCGATCGCCTTGCGGACCAGTTCGGGCCGGTTGCGGGTGGGGATGATGACGCCGACGGAGGGCCAGTTCATCAAGACTCCTCTACTGAGAGCGGGTATCCGTAGGCCCGCAGCATGGGAGCGCAGACCGTTCCGACCAGTCGTCTCTGGTTGCGCGGCAGCGAGTGCCGCCAGGCGTCGTCGGTGCGCAGCGGCAGCCGGCCGACGGTGAAGCGCATCGGGTTGCCGGCCGCGCTGTGCCCGACCTTGAGGTCGGCGTAGCCGTCGCCCAGGAAACCCAGGTCCTCGGGCATGAGCCGCAGCCCGGCGAAGTCGCCGATCGAGAGCAGAGCCGAGCGCGGGTCGTTCAGGAACTCCTCGTAGCGCAGCCGGTGCACGGCCACGCCCCGCTTGGCCAGCAGCCCGAAGGCGGCGTTGTGAGCGTTCCACAACAGGGCCGAGCGCCCGGGCGAATAGCGGGTCATCTGGTCGGCGCCGTCGGTCTCGGGCCGGGCCACCGTCTTGGTCCACGAGTACGCCACCCCGCGCGCATCACGGACCACGTGCACCACGCGCAGGTCGATGTCAGGTGCCCAGCGCAGCACGTGGGCCAGCGCCGAGTGCTTGGACGAGTCGACCACCACCCGGGCCCCGGACACCTCGGCCGCGGCGGCGTAGACCCGTGAGTAGAAGTGCGCGTACTCGTGCACCTCGTCGGGCGCCTCGACGGCGGTGGCCAGCCGGGGGATGTGCCGGGTGCGCTCGACGAGGCCGCGCAGCTCGTGCACCCGGTCGATGTCGACGTTCTGCCAGCCGCCGAACGCGTACTGCCCGACCCGGTGCCAGAACAGGCAGGCCGAGAAGCGGGCGCCGCAGCCGCAGCGCTCGTCGTCGCGGATGTCGCGCTGCCACAGGTGGACCACCTCGCCGAGTGCGCACACCCCGGGCAGCTCGCCTAGCAGGCGTTCGACGAGCGTTGTGCCGCTTCGTCCTAATCCACCCAGAAATAGCACTCGTGCCACTTTGGCCCACCTTCGCTCGTTTCGCTCGTATAACGAGGCAACAACAGTGAAGGAGGCGTCGAAGTGCCAGTCGAGGCATTCGACCGGGTGCAGCTGGACGGCACCGGCATCGACCGGATCACCGAGGCCGAGGTCGTGGCGGTCGTCCGGGAAGCGCTCAGGCAGGGCCGGGGCGGGCGCATCCTCACCCCGAACATCGACATCCTGCGCCGGGCCCAGCGCGACGACGAGTGCCGCCGCCACCTGGCCGACGCCGACCTGATCGTGGCCGACGGCATGCCGCTGGTGTGGGCGAGCAAGCTGAGCGGGTCGCCGCTGCCCGAGCGGGTGGCCGGCAGCAGCCTGATCCACTCGCTCTCGGCCGGCCTGGGCCTGGACGGCCGCTCGATCTTCGTGCTGGGCGGCGCCCCGGCCACCGACGACTCCACACCGGACGGCGCCGCCCGCGCCGCCGCCAAGCTGCTCGCCGACTGCCCCGGCCTGCGCCTGGCCGGCACGACGTGCCCCCCGTTCGGCTTCGACGAGGACCCCATGACGTACGCCGACGTCTGCGCCAAGGTAGCCGACGCCCGCCCCGACCTGGTCTTCGTGGGCCTGGGCTACCCCAAGCAGGAACGCGTGATCACGCGCCTGCGGGCCGACCTGCCGCAGGCCTGGTTCCTGGGCTGCGGCGCCGCCGTCAACTTCGTGGCCGGCGACATCGAACGGGCCCCCCGCTGGATGCAACGCACCGGCCTCGAGTGGGCCCACCGCCTGGGCACCGAGCCCCGCCGCCTGGCGAGCCGCTACCTACGCCACGATGCCCCGTACGCCCTGCGTCTGCTGGCCCAGGCCCCCGCCCAGCGAGCGAAAATCCGTACCTATTTGCCGGAGTAGTGCCCATGGCAGGCGGCGATCTCCATGTCGTCGCCTCGGATGCGACAGATGAGACGGTGTTCATCGTTGATCCGGCGAGAACACCAGCCTGACAGTGGCCCCTTCAGTAGTTCGGGCTTGCCGATGCCGGTGCCTTCCGGGTCGCGTTGAACATCGTGGATGAGCCTGCTGATGCGGCGGGCCATCTTCAGATCGTGCCGAAGCCAGGCGTCGTACTCCTGCCATGCATTCGGCGTGAAGACGATGCGCAGGCTCACGCGGCGGCGTCCTTCGGCTCCGGAGGAGCCGGGGCCTCGGGGGTGGCGAGCGGCCGCTCCTCCAGCAGGCCGGCGTCCGCTTGCGCGATGCTTTCGAGGAGGCGGCGCGCGTCGGCCGGTGAGCCCATGACGTGCAGGGTTTCTTTCATCGCGTTCCATTCGTCGAGCGAGACGATGACGACGGCTTTGCCTCCGCCGCGGGGAATGACGCACTCCTCGGCGTCGTCGATGACGGCATCAACTACGGCCGCGAAGTTCTTGCGGACGTCAGAGATGGTCAAGACCTTCATGACACGCTCCTGAGCTGTACGTTCGGAAGTACGATCCCGCGTACATGTTAACCCTGGATGGAAAACCGTACGACTGTACGGTTTAATGGGCGGCATGTTCGAGCGTCTGCATCACGTTCAGGTGTTGTGCCCGCCGGGTGGGGAAGAGGCGGCTCGCGCGTTCTACGGCGGGGTGCTGGGAATGGCCGAGCTGGAGAAGCCGCCCGTCCTCGCGGCTCGGGGTGGGTGCTGGTTCCGGGGCGGGGGCTGGGAGGTGCACGTCAGCCCGGTCGAGGGGTTCACGCCGCAGACCCGGGCTCACCCCGGCGTACTGGTGAAGGGTCTTGACCTGTTGGCCGCGCAATTGGAAACCGCCGGTCGCCCGGTTCAATGGGATACCCATTTTCCGGGCCACCGGCGGTTCTATTCGCAGGACGATCACGGCAATCGGCTGGAGTTCCTGGAAGCGGTCAGGGATTGAAGTACGGGTCCCGGACCATCGACTCCAGCTCCTTGAAGGCCGGCGGATCACCGGTCAGCTGGAACTGCTTCTTCGGGCCGTTGCCCTCGGGGTTCGACTCGAAGTAGGCGATCGCCTTGATCTGCGGGTTGACCTTGAACGTGCGCCGCGCGTCCTTCATCCAGGCCGCGCGCCCGGCCGAACCCCACGCCTTGGCCACCCCGAACTCGCCGATGACGATCGGCTTGGGGCGTTGGGCGGCCCACGTCAGGAACGGGCCCATCAGGTCGCCGATCGGTTCGAAGCGTTCGCCGGCGTAGACGTCCACGCATGTCCAGTCGACCTGGTCGTCGCCCGGATAGAAGGCCGGCGCGTCGCCGCGGATGAACCCCTCGGCCGTCGGGCACCACACCCACGAGACGTTCTTCGCCCTTTCCTCGCGGAAGATTTCCCGTACGTATTTCCAGGCCGCGATGTAGTCGGCGCCCGACCACATGGTCGCCCGCAGGTTGGGCCGGTCCATTTCCCACCGCATGCGCAGCAGCACCGGCACCTTGAGCTTGCGGACGGCCTTGGCCTGCTTGCGGATCAGGTCGTCGTGCTCACCGTCCAGGATGGACCGGTTGTCGCCGGTGGCCCAGCTGACCATCAGCGTGGACCCGCGGGCCAGGAACTCCTTGTCCGACGGGGTGCCCACCATCTGCTCGAAGCGGCGGTACGTGTTCACGATCTTCAGCGGCCGTCCGAGATCACTCTGCAGGCTGTCGACGGCGGCCAGCCGGCCCACGTGGGTCAGCGCGTCCGGCTTGATCCAGGCCCCGAACAGCGCCCCGCGCTGAGGCGCGGCCACCGGCCCGCTTTGAAACGGCCCCTTGTTCACCGCCACCGCTCCCGGCGCGCTGGTCAGGTCGGGCGCGGGCGGCTGGGGCGGCTGCTCGTCCTTTTTGCCGAACGAGCACCCGGCGAGCAGCATCGCAAAAGCGAGGATGAAGGCGACCCTACGCATGGACGCGCCGCGCGGTGTAGAGGACGTTGACGGCGTACGCGTCGCTGCCCGGCAGCCGGCGCACGGCGGCGTCGGCGGCCCGCGCGACCGGGTTGCTGTGCAGCGAGGGCGTGATCATCGAGAAGCCGCGGCGCTCGACGATCACGAAGCCGTGCCGGTCGAGCAGGGTCGCCACCTCTTCGTGGGAGAGTTCGGCGAACCAGCGCTCGTTCTTGTGCTTGCGGGCCCGCAGGTGCCGCACCGAGCCGGCGTTGCCGTGGTTCTCGACGACCAGGATGCCGGAGTCGGCGGTGGGCAGCGCGCGGGCGGCGAAGGCCAGTGCCCGGTCGCGGACGGTGTCGTCCACATTGAGCAGCAGGCGGAACATCGTCACGATGGCCGGGAAGCCGGCCGGCTCGGGGTGCGGCACCGGCCCGTCCTCGGCCACCTGGTGCCAGGTGGCCCGCGATCCGACCTCGGCCGCCTTGGCCATCATCTCGGCCGACGTGTCGTAGCCGTGCGCCTCGCGGACCAGGCCGTGCAGCGTGCGGATGGCCCGGCCGGTGCCGCAGGCGAAGTCGTGCTGCACCGGGGCCAGCGGGCCGAACTCGCGCCGGACCAGGGTGCGCAGGTAGTCCTGCTGGCGTTCGTTGATCTGCGAGGCGTAGCTGTCCGGGGCGTACGTGATGTTCTCGTACTTCTCGACGGCCTCGTTGTCCTGGAACACCTTGGTGTAGTCGGTGGTCAACTCGTCCTCCTCTTCGGTTTGAACGCGCTCAGTGCGAGCGGGGAGCGCAACAGCCAGGCGCCGGCCACGAACGCGGGCACGGCGGCGAGCGCGGCGAAAGTCCGGTTGGTCGGGGCGGCGACGGCCCACGGGAGCACGCCGAAACAGGCGATCGAGAGCAGCGCGGCGGCCCGTGTGCCGGGCCCGAACGGGTGCAGCCCGGCCGACCGCCCGACCTGGATCAGCGGCAGCAGATTGTTCACGACCATCGAGCAGGCCAGCCCGATCGCCGCGCCCAGGGCCCCGTACCGCGGAATGAGCAGCAGGTCGAGCACGACGGTCACGGCCAGCGCGATCAGCACGTTCACCAGGTTCCAGCTGGTGCGCCCGGCCATCGCCAGCACCATGTCGACCATGCCGCAGCCGGTGGCGACCAGCATCGCGGCGGCCAGCACGGCCACCACCGGAACGCCCTCGGCCGCGTACCGGTCGCCGAACAGGCGCAGCCACACCGGCGCGAAGAAGATCACCAGCAGGGTGACCGGCCAGGTCACGAGCACGAGCCAGCCGGTCGCCGTCTGGTAGAGGTGGTTGGCCGTGCGCCGGTCGCCGACTGCCAGAGCCTCGGCCAGCCGGGGCTGCACCGACTGCGAGATGCCCTGGTTGGCGAACTGGATGAGGATGACGAACCGGCCCGCCACGGCGTAGACGGCGGCCGGCACCAGCCCGCCGAACGCGGCCACGAGCAGCACGTCGATCCGTTGCAGGGCGAGCTGGGCCACGCTGGCCAGCGCGCGCGGCCCGGTGAACCGCCAGAACTCGCGCCGCAGGTCGCGGCGTTCGGCCCGGTGCGTTCTCACCCCGGGCGGCTTGGTCGCGCGATAGACCTTGCGCAGCGCGTACGCCGAGAGCACCGTCACCGGCAGGTAGGGCGCCGCCCAGGCCAGCGCGAAGCCGGGCAGCGAGCCCGCCGTCCACAGTGTCATCACGCCGGCCGCGCCCACCAGCAGCAGCTGCAGCCCGCTGCGCAGGAACCGCTCGAGCACCACCGTCGGGCGCATCGCCCGATAGCCGCGGGTGGCCGTGAGCAGCGCGTCGGTCATCGCCTGCAGCGGCAGGAAGGCGGCCAGCACCCGCAGGCCGGCGGTGTGCGCGTCGACCACGTGGGCCGCCTCGCGCGCGGTGACGTGGGCGATCGCCGGCGCGGCCAGCCACATCACTCCGGCCAGCACGATCGACAACACGATGACCGGGCCCAGCCCGGCCCGCAGGCAGGCGCCGAGCAGATGTTCCCGGCCGGTGGCGCGCAACCGGGCCGGCCAGTAGACCAGTCCGGTCTGGGTGCCCAGCTTGGCCAGCCCGCCGGCCAGCACGAAAGCCGCGGTGGCGGCGAAGAAGGCGCCCGCCTGCTCGGCCCCCAGCGACCGGGCCACCACCCAGGTGACCACCACGCCGGCGCCGCCGGCCAGCGCCGAGCCGGCCATGTTGGCCAGCCCGCCCCGGGCCGCGCCGCGGGTGCCCGTAACGGGTTTCTCTAGGACCGCCATACCGGCATGCGTCCCAGCCAGCGTGACAGGGCCTCGTCGTGGGGCAGGTAGTAGTCGGTGAGCTCGCGGCGCAGGTCGGGGTCCATGTCGCTCTGCCGGGGGCGGGCGTTGTGCCGCTCGAAGGCCGGCCGCTCCAGATAGCTGGGCAGGCCGAGGAATTCGCACACCTCGTCGTAGACCGGTTCGGGGTCGGCGAAGAACCGCTCGCTCTCCACCACGTGGATGCGTTCCCGGCCGACGTGCTGGGCCATCACGCTCAGGTAGCGGGCGTACTCGCCGCGCGAGCGGTAGGCGTGGTGCTGATGGCTGAAGCTGTAGTACTCCGGGTCCTCGGCCAGCTTCTCCTCCTGCTTGTGCAGGCGGGCCGGCTCGAGCGCCAGCGCGGCCCCGAAGTCGCGTTCGGTCTCGAAGCCCCGCGCGATCTCGTGGTGGTGCTGCGAGTAGGCCCGCTCGACCGGGTCGCGCACGAGCACGAGCAGCTTGGCCTGCGGCAGGTCGCGGGCGATCCGGGCCGCCGCCTGCGGGTGGTACATGTAGTACGGGCTCGACTCGAAGGTCTGCGGGGTCACCCCGTACCGCTCGCCGATCTTCTCGGCGCTGCGGGTCAGCGGGAAGTGGCCCTTGTACCAGGCCATCCCGCGCTGGTACGACGTGTCGAAGTAGTGCACGCCCTTGTGCAGCACGGCCTTGAGCACCACCGGGTGGCCGGCCAGCGCGCGGTAGAGCGACGTCGTGCCGCAGCGCTGCCCGCCGCAGATCAGGAACGAGGGCGTCATCCGGCCCGGTGCGGTCAGCCGGCCGTAGGAGCGGGATCCCAGGTGCACGACGCGTTTCATCGGCGCCGGCAGATTGCGTACGTCCATGGTCGGTCTCCTCACAGCTCCTCGACCCGCCGGATCAGCACCGGCAGCAGCCAGGTGCCGAGCACACCGAGGCGGGCGCCCCCCCCCCCCCCGCGGGCGGGGCGGGGTCCGGGGGGGAGGACGACCCGGCAGAGGAGGGCGGTGACCCCGCCG
>NZ_JAPNTZ010000020.1 GCF_026626335.1 Paractinoplanes pyxinae
ACTTTGGAAAAGCGTCCCGGCAGTCAAATCAACTGCCAAAGGAATCTCCCACCGAACTACTCGTTCCGAAGAACGAGCAAGCCGGCCGGGGTATTACTTAATTGGCACTGGCTTATCAAGCACCCTGTTGAGTTCTCAAAGAACAACCACACCCGGCTGACCGCTCCGGGGCACTTCAACTACTTTACCCGGCGCTTTCCGTTCCGCCAAATCCGGGTTGCGACCCGCATTTCGCCGAAACCGAAAGGCTTGGGCACCACGAATTCCGCAGGAAGAATAGCTGGCCGCTGACGGCGCAGTGCTTCACCCTGTTGGATCTTCGTGGGTTCCGTCAGGACGGCCGCGCCCGGACCTCCGAAGAGTCCCGCTCGCTCGCCCGTCTCCCTGGCGGCTCGGAAAACATTACCCCTTGTTCGCGCGACCGCCAAATCGGGTCCCCATGGCGTGGCTCACCCTTCCGTGGCGGGGTGGGTGGGGGGTGAGCGCGGCTGACGTCGGCGCGGAGCGCATGAACTAACTCCGGCGCCGTGATGGGGCTGGTGCGGAGCGCGTGAACTAACTCCGGCGCCGTGATGGAGCCGGCGCGGAGCGCATGGACTAAGTCCGGCGCCGTTGGGAGACGCGTGGGGAGATTTGAAGGTCAACTGCGGGCTTGGCTGGCCTCCCCGGGGCGGCGGCCTGAGCGAATCGCAAGCTGCCGGGATCCGCAACCCAAACCCCAGGTTGCGGATCCCGGCAGCTCACGATGGGACTTGGCTGCCGCCCCGGGGAGACCAGCCAAGCCAAGGCATCACATTGAGGAGAAGGTAGGGCTGCGCCATTGAGCTGAAGCCCAAGGCTGAGAGCGAGGTACAGCTCCGCTACCTAGCTAAGGCCTGTCGTTAGGGCGAACCTAAGGCTGCGTCACCGGGCCTACGCCCGAGGGGAACGGGACTGCGCCGCCCGCCCAGCTCAAGCGTTCATGGATCGGTCTAGTTCGTTCCCGCCTGCCGCGTAAGCGGCACGGTGCGAACGCGCGCCCCACCACCCAGGTCCGCCCGGGTGACAAGACCTCAGTCCCTCGACCACAGCGCGGAAGCCAGACCCGGAAGCCGCACGGGTCTCCCCAGCTCAGCCATGCAACCAGAGAAGCACCGACCACGACGCTGCCAGAAGTTGAAACCATCCGAGGTCGGGGGCGAGGGTGAGCAAGCACGGACATGCGCTTTTCGGACGAGCTTGCTCACCCTCGCCCCCGACCGTCCACCGCAAGCAAGCCCAACTGATCATGGCGGGGCGGTTCGATGATGGGATGGCTGTGGGTGAGCAGGATCTGAGGAACGGAGAAGGCTGTGGCTGACGCAGATCTGGTGTTCGTCGGGGGGCATGTCTTCTCGTCTGACGAAGGAGGCCGGCCGGCTTCGGCGCTGGCGGCCTCGGGCGGGCGGATCGTCGCGGTCGGAGCCGACGACGAGGTGCGCGAACTGATCGGCGCCCGCACGGAAACCGTCGAGCTGAACGGCCGGCTCTTGCTGCCCGGGTTTCAGGACGCGCACATCCACGCCGTCATGGGTGGGGTGGAGATGGGGCAGTGCGACCTCACCGGGACCGTGGACCGGGACGAATATCTGCGGCGGATCAAGGTCTATGCCGAGCAGCACCCGGAGGCCGAGTGGATTGTCGGGGGCGGGTGGTCCATGGAGAGCTTCGAGAACGGGGTGCCGGATCGGCATCTGCTGGATCGGGTGGTTCCGGATCGGCCGGTTTATCTGCTCAACCGGGATCACCATGCGGCCTGGGTCAACACGAAAGCCCTTGAGGTTGCCGGCATTACGAGCGCCACCCCGGATCCGGCCAGTGGGCGGATCGATCGGGATGCGGACGGCAATCCGGTGGGCGCCTTGCAGGAGGGGGCGATGGATCTGGTCGCCGTGCCGGAGATGACTCAGGAAGTCATGTATGAGGGGTTGCTGCGGGCGCAGAAGCTCCTGCATGGTCTCGGCATCACTGCCTGGCAGGACGCCATGCTAGCCGCATCGAACGGATACGCGGACGTCTCTGATGCGTACGAGAAAGCGGCGCAAGCGGAAGCTCTCACCGCGACCGTCGTCGGGGCGCTCTGGTGGGATCGGGATCGGGGGCTCGAGCAGATCCCTGACATCCTGGCCAATCGGGAGCGGCTGACTGTGGGGCGGCTGCGCTCCGATTCCGTCAAGTTGATGCTGGACGGGATCGCCGAGAACTTCACGGCCTCTATGACCGAGCCCTACCGCGATTCGTGTGGGTGTTCCACGGCTAATCGGGGGCTTTCGTTCATTGATCCTGAGGCGTTGAAAGAGTACGTCGTCGAGCTCGACCGGCTCGGTTTGCAGACGCATTTCCACGCGTTGGGCGACCAAGCCGTACGCAATGCTTTGAATGCCATTGAGGCGGCGCGGGCCAAGAACGGCCCGAGCGACACCCGGCCGCATTTGGCGCACCTGCAGGTGGTGCACGCCGACGACGTGGCGAGGTTCGCCCGGCTCGGGGCCACCGCGAACATGCAGCCACTCTGGGCGGCGCACGAGCCGCAGATGGACGAGCTGACCATTCCGTTCCTCGACCCGAGCCTGGTAGCCCGGCAGTACCCGTTCGGTGACCTGTACCGCAGCGGGGCGTGGCTGGCCGGGGGCAGCGACTGGCCGGTCAGCTCGCCCGATCCACTGCAGGGCATCCACGTGGCGGTCAACCGGGTGCTGCACGGCGAGCAACGTGACCAGTTCCTGCCCGAGCAGGCGCTCGACCTGCGTACGGCGTTGACCGCCTACACGGCCGGGTCGGCGTACGTGAATCGGCTCGACGACACAGGACAGCTGCGTCCGGGGTTCCGGGCCGACCTGGTCGTGCTCGACCGGGACCTGTTCGCGGCGCCGGTCGAGGAGATCGGGGACGCGTCGGTGGCGCTCACTTACGTCGGTGGAGATCGGGTGTACGGGTGACCGAGGCCGGCGCCAGGCGCTGGGCGGGGATGAGGACGGCGCCCGGGCGGGGCACCAGCGCGCCCACGATGACGATCAGGCCCAGCACGGCGATGGCGTCGACCCAGTAGTGGTTGCCGGTCACCACCACGACGAGCAGCGTGAGCACGGGGTGGGCGATCCACAGCCAGCGTTTCCAGCCGGCGGTGGTGGCCATCAGCGCGAGCGCCACCACCACGGCCCAGCCGACGTGCAGGGACGGCATGGCCGCGTACTGGTTGCTCAGGGTGTCCGTGTCGGGCGAGCCGTAGACCGAGGGGCCGAGCAGCCGGCCCGAGTCGACGATCCCGGCCCAGGGCAGCATGCGCGGCGGGGCGAGCGGGAAGACGGCGTGGATGACCAGGGCGAACGCGGTCAGCGTGGCCAGGGTGCGGCGCATCCACAGGTACGTCTCCGGCTTGCGCACATACATCCAGATGAGCGCCAGCGCGGTCGCGGGGAAATGCACGTACGCGTAAAAGCAGTTGGCCGCCCGCATCCACCACTCGTGACCGAGCAGGCTGGTCTGCAGACCGGCCTCGCTGGGCAGGTGCAACAACCGCTCGAAGTGCCAGATTGCGCCGGCGTTGTTCATCGCCTCGGTGACGTGCCCGTCGACGAGCAGCCGCCCGGCCTTGTAGGCGAGGAACAGCACGGCCACCAGAGCGAACTCCCGCACCGCACGACGCACCGTTGTGCCGTTCATCTGCACCCCCAAGACGACCAAGGATCGTCCCGAAGTTGCAGTCCCGGCAATCTTTCACAGTGAGAAACTGATCACTGCCGGCCGATGACGTTCGGGCGACGCGTACGTGAAGATCAATCGAACGGCGAAGGTACCAGGGGGATGCCAACCCTGGTGATCAGCTCGTCGACCGTGATCCCGAACGTCTCGACGACCCGGACCCCGTCCGGTTCGACGGCGAACGTCGCCACATCGGTGTAAACCCTGCTCACACAGGCTCTTCCGGTCAGCGGATAGGTGCACTCGGGCACGAGTTTCGGCTTGCCGTCCTTGGCGAACAGGCTCATCATCACGAAGACCTGCTTGGCCCCGATGGCCAGGTCCATCGCTCCGCCGACGGCCGGGATGGCGTCGGGCGCGCCGGTCGACCAGTTGGCCA
The DNA here is from genome assembly GCF_026626335.1 of Paractinoplanes pyxinae. Classification (GTDB taxonomy): domain Bacteria; phylum Actinomycetota; class Actinomycetes; order Mycobacteriales; family Micromonosporaceae; genus Actinoplanes; species Actinoplanes pyxinae. The sequence goes on from NZ_JAPNTZ010000020.1 coordinate 4,100, forward strand.
GGTCGCCGCGGGCCGACACCTGGAACGCGCCCATGATGCAGACGTCGAGGTGGCCGCCGCGCATCATCGCGAACGAGTCGGCGTGGTGGAAGTACGAGGCGCCGGGCAGCTCGGTGACCGGCTGCTTGCCCGCGTTGGTGAGGTCGGGGTCGATCTCGTCGCCGATGGCCGGACGACCCATGCCGAGCATGCCGTTCTCGGTGTGCAGGACGACGCCGCTGTCCGGGCGCAGGTAGTCGGCGACCATCGTGGGCTGGCCGATGCCGAGATTGACGTAGGCGCCGTCCGGGATGTCCCGGGCGACGATCTCGGCCATCTGCTCACGCGACAGGCTCATACCTGCACCAGCCGATTCACATAGATGGCGGGAGTCACGACCACTTCAGGGTCCAGTTCGCCGACCTCCACGATCCGCGACACCTGGGCGATGGTCACGGCGGCGGCGGTCGCCATCACCGGGCCGAAGTTGCGGGCCGTCTTGCGGTAGACCAGGTTGCCCATCTTGTCGGCGACGTGGGCCCGGATCAGGGCGACGTCGCCGCGGATCGGGTACTCCAGCAGGTACTCGCGGCCGTCGATGACCCGGGACTCCTTGCCCTCGGCCAGCGGCGTGCCCACCCCGGTCGGGCTGAAGAACGCGCCGATCCCGGCCCCGGCGGCGCGCAGGCGCTCGGCCAGGTTGCCCTGCGGCACGACTTCCAGCTCGATCTGGCCGGCGCGGTAGAGGCCGTCGAACACCCACGAGTCGGACTGCCGCGGAAAGCTGCACACGACCTTGCGTACGCGACCGGCCGCGAGCAATGCGGCCAAGCCGGTGTCGCCGTTGCCCGCGTTGTTGCTGACGATCGTCAGATCGCCCGCGCCGTGCTCGATCAGCGCGTCGATCAGCTCGACCGGCATCCCGGCCATGCCGAACCCGCCGACCAGCACGGTGTGGCCGTCCTCGACCGCACTGACGGCTTCCGGAGCGGAGACGATCATGAAGGCTCCGCCAGCACCTGCTGGGCGATGCGGAAGGCGGTGTTCGCGGCCGGCACGCCGCAATAGATGGCGCTCTGCAACAGCACTTCCTTGATCTCGTCGTCGGTCAGCCCGTTCCGGCGGGCGGCGCGCAGGTGCATCGCCAGCTCCTCCTGGTGGCCCAAAGCCACGAGCGCGGTCAGGGTGATCATCGAGCGGCTGCGGCGGTCCAGGCCCGGGCGGGTCCAGATCTCACCCCATGCGTACGCGGTGATGAGCTCCTGGAAATCGTGGGAGAACGGGGTCGTACCGGCCACGGCCCGGTCGACGTGCTCGTCGCCCAGCACCTGCCGCCGCACGGCCATCCCGGCCTCGCGCACCCGGTCGAGCGTGACCGGGCCGCCGAAGTGCTCGTCGAGCAGGGCCGCCACCTCGTCCGGTTTCTCGGCCGGAGCCAGGTGGGCGGTGTTCTCGAGCAGGGCGAAACGGCCGTTCCGTACGCCGGTCGCGATCCGGGCCAACCCGTCCGGCGGCGTCGGCTGGTCGTCGGAGCCGGCCACGGCGAGCACCGGCGCAACAATTTCACCCAGTCGATCCCGTACGTCGAAAGCGGCGAGAGCCTCACACACGAGCGCGTAGCTTTCCGGGTCGGCCGCCCGCAACGCGTCGAGCAATGCAGCCGCGACCGCGGGTGAACGCTGGGCGAACCCGGGCGCGAACCAGCGCTGCTGCGAGGCCCCGACCACGGCGTGCACACCGTCCGCGCGTACGGTCTCGGCCCGCTGCCGCCAGCCGGTGCTCTCGCCTATCTTGGCCCCGGTGCAGATCAGCGCGGCCGACTCCACCCGCTCGGGCGCGTCCAGCAGCAGCTGCAGGCCGACCGCCCCACCCACCGACACGCCCGCATAGCGGAACGACTCGCCCGGGCGCACCTGATCGGCCAGCGTCAGCACGCCCCGGGCCAGCCCGGCGACGCCGAACCCGCCATGCGCGGGAGCGCTGCCGCCGTGACCGGGCAGATCCCAGCCGACGACGTGGTGCTGGCCCTGCAGCCTCTCGGCGGTGCGCCGCCACAACGCGTCGACGGACGTGCCCAGCGACGGGCCGAGCAGCAGCAGCGGACGGCCGGGGGCGTCGACGATGGTGGTCGCGGTCAGCATCACTTCTCCCCTGCTCGGGCCAGGGCGGCGTCGATGATCTCGTCGGTGGCCCCGCGGTACGGCTCTTGTCGCGCGCTTCCGCCGGTCGGCGGCTCGTCATGATCTTGGTCGGCGAGGTGGTTGCCATCCCGAGCCCCCACCCTCCCTGGGGAAGAGGAAGGGGACTTTACGCTGCTGTCAAGCTCGGACGGCTCGGTTGTCCACAGGGCGGCCGCCGCGTCCGCGTACTTCCGTTGCTCGGCGTCGATTCCGGGGCGTGCAGCGGCCAGCGTGGCGGCCATCCGCTGCTCGTCCACGCGCAGGCCGGCGAGCATGTCGGCCGTCTGCGAGCCCGCGGCGACCGTGCGGCGGGCCAGCGTGCGCAGCGTCGCCCACTCGACGTGCCAGGCGCCGTCGGCCCGCTCGTCCACCATGGAAGCCGCCGCTGTGTGCAGGGTTGCGGCCAGCGGCGGGCCGGCCAAAGCAGCACGGCGAACAAGAACCGCCAGCGTCGGATTGCGCTTGTTGGGCATCGCCGACGATCCACCGACGGCAGCGAGCGAGAGCTCACCGATCTCGGGGCGGGTCAAGGTCAGCACGTCGTTGGCTATTCGGCCCCACGCGTCGGTACAGGTCACAAGCGCGTCGCCGAAGCGGGTGAAAGGCGCGCGGCCGGTGTGCCAGGGCTGGTGCAGCGGCAGTCCGAGCCGCGCGGCCGTGGAGGCGACCCGTGCGACTGCGAGATCGGGCGACCCCTCGATGGCGACCACAGCAGCCAGGCTCCCGGCCGCTCCCCCGATCTGGATGGGCAGGTCAACTGCGGCCAACAGGTCGCGGGCGTCGAGCACCCCTTGCAGCCAGCCGGCCACCTTGAGCCCGAACGTGATCGGGATGGCGTGCTGGGTCAGCGTGCGGCCGGCCATGTCGGTGTGCCGGTGCCGGTCGGCCAGCTCGGCCAGCGTGGCGATCTGCGCCGCCAGGTCGTCGCGGATCCGTTTGGCGGCCTCGCGCAGGCAGAGCACCAGGGCCGTGTCGAGCACGTCCTGGCTGGTCAGGCCGCGATGCAGTCCGTCGGGAGCGTTTCGTGAGCGCAGCAGGGCGAGCAGCGGGATGACCGGGTTGCCGCCCTCCTCAGCCCGGACGGCCAAGGCGGGCAGATCGTCCGGGCCGGCCAGCCCGGACAGGTCGGCGCCGAGCCAGGCGGATTCGACGCGCAGCAGGGCGGTCAGGACGGCGGCGTCGGTGCAGAGGTCGCCGCTGCGGGCGTCGCCGGGCCAGAGCAGGTCGCTCATCGGCGCCGGCTCATCGGGCCTGCCGGGGATAGCTCAGGAACACCGTCTCACCCTCGCCCTGCAGGTGGATGTCGAAGAGCAGCCCGCGCTCCTCGCGAGTGGTGATCAGCGTAGCGCGGCGCTCGCCGGAGAGCCCGTCGAGAAGCGCATCCGGTTCGTCGCCGGGCAGGTAGGCCCGGGTGAACAACCGGTCGGTGAGCCCGCGCGCGAACACGGTGACCGCGAAGAACGGCCGCCGCCCGGGCGTGGTCGCCCCCGGCACGAGCGTCGAGAACCAGTAGTGCCCGTCCCCGTCGGTCTGGGCGCGGCCCCAGCCGGTGAACGTGAAGCCGTCGCGGCGGATGGAGCCGGTCGCGCGGGGCACGGCGCCCGACGGGTCGGCCTGCCAGATCTCGATCAGGGCGTCCGGCACTGCTGCTCCCCGGCCGTCCAGGACGCGCCCGTGCAGGCGTACGGCGTCGGGGTGTCCCGCCGGCACCAGCAGGTTCCCGCCCTCGAAGGGCAGCCCCAGGTGGAAGAACGGCCCGACGGTCTGGCCCGGCGCGAAGCTCACGACTCCTCCAGGGGCGTGCGGTGGGTGCCGCTGAGCACGATGTCCCAGCGATAGCCGAGGGCCCGCTCGGGCGTGGTCACACTATGGTCGTACGCGGCAATTAGTAGTTCTCTGGCCTTCGGGTCGGTCACCGACTGGAAGATCGGGTCGAGGTCGAACAGCGGGTCGCCCGGGAAGTACATCTGCGTGACCAGGCGCTGCGTGAAGTCGGTGCCGAACAGCGAGAAGTGGATGTGCGCGGGCCGCCAGGCGTTGAGGTGGTTGCGCCAGGGGTACGCGCCGGGCTTGATCGTCTGGAACGTGTAGCCGCCGTCGTCGTCGGTGAGGCAGCGCCCGGCCCCGATGAAGTTCGGGTCGAGCGGCGCCGGGTGCTGGTCGCGCTGATGCCAGTAGCGGCCGGATGCGTTGGCCTGCCAGATCTCGACCAACTGATTCCGTACGGGTCTCCCGTCGCCGTCGATGACCCGGCCGGTCACCACGATCCGCTCCCCGAGCGGCTCCCCGGAGCGCTGGATCGTCAGGTCGGCCTCGGCGTCGTCGATGTCGGCCGCGCCGAAGCAGGGCGCCCACAACTCGACCCCCTCGGGATCGACCTGGTGCAGGTCACGCGTCGGATGCCGGAGCACGCTGCTGCGGTAGGGCGGGTAGTCCCGGCGTGGCTGCGGACCGCCGCTCCCCCGCAACGCCTCGATCTCGCGACTCATGTCGGCCTGGGTCTCCACGCTGGCGACGCTAGTGCAGCGCGGGAGGCGAGACGATACTTGGCTTCCGTTCAGTGGAAGGGGTGGCGATGGCGGCCAGCGTGACGTCGCGGGCGCTGGACGTCCTGGGCGCGTTCGACGCCGAGCATCGGAGCCTGACGTTGAGCGAGCTCGCCCGCCGGGCCGGTCTGCCCCTGGCCACCGCGCATCGGCTGATCGGCGAGCTGCGGGAGTGGGGCGCGCTGGCCCGGCTCGAGTCCGGCGAGTACGTGATCGGGCGGCGGCTGTGGGACCTCGGGCTGCTCGCGCCGGTGCAGTCGGGGCTGCGCCAGGCCGCTTCGCCCTTCCTGCACGACCTGTACGGGGCCACGCTGGCCACGGTGCACCTGGCCGTCCGGGACGGGTGCGAGGTGCTTTACGTCGACCGGCTGGCCGGGCACGTCTCGGTGCCGGTGGTCAGCGAGATCGGCTCGCGCCTGCCGCTGCACGCCACCGGGGTGGGCAAGGTCCTTTTGGCGTACGCGCCGGAGGACGTCCGTGCGGAGGTGTTCACCCGCCTGACCCGGATCACCCCGTACACCATCACCCAGCCGTCGCGTCTGGCCGAGCAACTTCGACGGGTCAGGACCGACGGGTACGCGACCACGGGCGAGGAGATGAGCCTGGGCGCATGCTCGGTGGCCGTGCCGGTCGGGGCCGACGGCGTGGTGGCCGCGCTGGGCATCGTCGTGCCGGATCTGCGCCGCGACAAGGCCCGCCTGGTGGCCGCTCTGCAGGTGGCGGCGCGGGGCATCGGTCGCACGCTGGCTTCCGCTGAATGAAAACCCGGCCTTGCCGCCGGGCCCGCGCTGCCGTTGGCTGAGCCCATGCGCACTCAGGTCGCCATCATCGGCGCCGGCCCGGCCGGACTTCTGCTCGCCCATCTGCTGCGCCGCGGCGGCGTCGACGCGGTGGTGCTCGAGACCCGCTCGCAGGAGTACGTGGCCGCGCGCATCCGGGCCGGCATCCTCGAGAGCTCCAGCGTCGAGCTGCTGGAGTCGGTCGGGCTGGGCGACCGGCTGCGGTCCGAGGGCCACGAGCACCGCGGCATCTATCTGCAGATGCCGGGCGAGCGGCACCACCTGGACTTCGTCGATCTGGCCGGCCGCAGCGTCTGGGTCTACGGCCAGACCGAGGTGCAGAAGGACCTGGTGGCGGCGGGTACGGCCGAGGTGCACTACGAGGTCACGGACGTTCAGCTGCATTCCGTCGAGTCGGACCCGTACGTGACATTCGTCGACGCTGCGGGCGCCGCGCAGCGCGTGGACGCGGAGGTCATCGCCGGGTGTGACGGGTCGTTCGGCCCGTCCCGGGCGGCGGCTGAGCCCCGGCAGGCCTTCGAGCGCGTGTATCCGTACTCGTGGCTGGGAATTCTGGCCGACGTCGCGCCCTCGACGGACGAGCTGATCTACGCCTGGCACCCGGACGGGTTCGCGCTGCACTCGATGCGCTCCGAGACCGTCAGCCGGCTGTACCTGCAGGTGCCGAACGGCACCGACCCGGCCGACTGGCCCGACGACCGCGTGTGGGCCGAGCTGGCGACCCGGCTCGGCGACGGCGAGAACGGCTGGAAGCTGACGCCCGGCCCGGTCACCGAGAAGAGCGTGCTGCCGATGCGCAGCTACGTGCAGACCCCGATGCGCCACGGCCGCCTGTTCCTGGCCGGCGACGCCGCCCACATCGTGCCGCCCACCGGCGCCAAGGGCCTCAACCTGGCCATCGCCGACGTGGCCCTGCTGAGCGCGGCGCTGGTCGCCCTCCTCCGCCAAGGCGATTCCCGCCTCGCCGACAGCTACTCCGACGACGCCTTGCGGCGGGTCTGGCGCTGCACCCACTTCTCGTGGTGGATGACGACGATGCTGCACGCCAGCGGCGACCCGTTCGACGCACAGCTCCAGCTCAGCCAGCTCAGGTGGGTGACCACCAGCACCGCCGGAGCGACCGGGCTGGCGGAGAATTACGCCGGCTTGCCGATCGGGTTCTGACTTTTTCCACGCGCGGTTCCGCCTTCGGGGAGGATTTCGACGCGGAACAACACTTGGCTGGATCTCGGGACCGCGAATGGCGATCGTGTAGTGGTCACGGATAGTCAAGGAGAAGAACCATGCGCAAGTGGTGGCCACTTGTCACGATCTGCCTGGGCACTTTCATGCTGCTCATCGACGTCACCATTGTGAATGTCGCTCTGCCGCCGATGGCGGTGGACTTGCACACCTCGTTCACGGCCCTGCAGTGGGTCGTCGACGGTTACGCGCTGTCGCTGGCCGTCCTGCTGCTCGGCGCGGGCGCGCTGGGTGACCTGTACGGGCATCGCCGCCTTTATGCGGGCGGGCTCATCGTGTTCGCGCTCGCCTCGCTGGCCTGCGGGCTGGCCACCGACGGCGGCACCCTGATCGCGGCCCGCGTCGTGCAGGGCGTCGGCGCCGCGGCCATGTTCACCACTACGTTCGCGCTGTTCAACAGCTCGTACCAGGGGCGGGAGCGGGGCATCGCGTACGGCGTGTGGGGTGGCGTCTCGGGCGCCGCGGCCGCCGTCGGGCCGGTGCTGGGCGGCGTGCTCACCGAGTGGATCGACTGGCGCTGGATCTTCTTCGTCAACCTGCCGATCAGTGTGGTCGCCGTCGTCGCCACCTTCGTCGTGCTGCGGGCCGACCCCGGTCACCGTCGCGGCAAGTTCGACCTGCCCGGCACGATCACCTTCACGGTCGCCGCCACCGCGCTGACCCTGGCCGTGATCCGGGCCAACACCGAGGGCTGGACGGCGTTCGCCACCTGGGGCCTGCTGCTGCTCAGCGTGGTCGGCCTCATCGCCTTCGCGCTGGTCGAGCGGCGCAGCGCCCACCCCATGCTCGACCTCAAGCTGCTGCGCAACCGCTCGTTCGGCGGCATCCTGATCGGCGCGCTGCTGGTCAACATGGCCGCGTTCGCCGCCTTCACCTACACCTCGATCTGGCTGCAGAGCCTGGAAGGGTTGTCGCCGCTGAAGGCCGGGCTGGTCGGCCTGCCCATGTCGATCGTGTCGGTCATCGTCTCCGGCATCGCGGGCGCCCGGCTCCACGGCCGCTCGCCGCGGCTCATCATCGGTCTCGGCCTGCTGCTGATCGGCGCCGGCTCGGCTCTCACGGTTCTGCTGCTCCAGCCGGGTTCGAGCTGGCCCGCGCTGATCGCCGGCTACGCGGTCATCGGCGCCGGCGTCGGCCTGGTCATGCCCACGCTGGCCGAGGCGGCCATGGCCGCGGTTCCGCGGGACCGCAGCGGCATGGCGGCCGGCGCGATCAACACGGCCCGGCAGCTGGGCTTCGCGATCGGCATCGCGTTGCTGGGCACCGCTTTCGCCGGTCGGGCTCGTGCGCACCTGACGGACGCGGGCGCCCCGAACGCCGCCGACACCGCGCACGGGCTCGCCGCCGGACAGGCCGGCCGCATTCTGGCGGCAGTTCCCGATTCCGTACGGGCCACAGTGGAGGCAGCACTGCGAGGCGCCGCCATCGCCGGTCTCGACGCGGCGTTCCTCGTCGCCGCCGCGGCCGGAGTGGTCGCGGGCATCGCCGTCCTGCTGCTGGTCCGCCCGGCCCGCCCGGCCGCGCCGTCAGACGACCGGCCCGCGCAGGACGCCGTTCTCCAGCAGTGACACGGCCAGCTTGACCCGGGTCACCAGCGGCACGGTCTCGCAGGTGCGCACCTCGCGGATCGCCGCCACGTCGGTGGTCAGGTAGCGGTAGAGGGCGGCCGCGTCCGGGCACAGCGCGATGGCGACCAGTGACGCGGCCCCCGTCACGGCCGAGGCCCAGGCCAGCTGGCGGTGATCGGCCAGCCGCGCTCCCACGGAGGCCAGGTCGGTCGGGGCGACCGTGAACCAGAGGTACGCCACCTCGCGGAAGCCCAGCGCGGTGCTGGCCGTGTCCAGGTCGTACCGGACGAGCCCGGCCGAGGCGAGAGTCTGCAGGCGCAGCCCGACCTTGCGCTGCGTCCAGCCCGTCGCCTCGGCCAGCGCGGCATAGCTGGCCCGGCCGTCGTGGGCCAGCGCCACCAGCAGTGGCCGGTCGTCCGGGGTCAGCTCGGCCGGGGCGGCGGGCTCGGCGACGGCCGGCCCGTCGGCCAGCAGCTCACGCCGCTGGTCGCTGCCGAGCTGGTCGGTGGCGGTGATCCAGTCCGCCTCGCCGCGCCCGATGAACCGGTGCAGCACCTGATGCGAGCTCAGCGAGAGCACGTTGGACGCGCGCGGCAGGTGGTGCAGCAGGCCTTCCCGGCTCTCGGGCGAGCCCTCGTCCACGGTGACCTGGCAGGTCAGCTCGGCGCCGCCGGCCCCGATCGAGACCCAGCTGGTGTCGGTACGCCGGGCCAGCGCGGCCGCCGTGGCGGCAGCAGTGCCGGGACGGCAGACGATCCGCAGAAGCCACGAGCTCGTCGTCGAGACGGGGTTGGCGATGCCGAACACCCGGATCAGGCCGTGCGTCCGCATGCGCTGGTACCGACGGGAGACGGTCTGCTCGGACACGTCGAGCACCGCGGCCAGGCGGGCGAACGGGACGCGCGGTGAGAGCTGCAGCCCGTGGATGATCTGCCGGTCCAGGCGGTCGATGCCGGCGGGCCCGGCCGGAGTCAGCGCCGGCACCGCCGGATCGTACCCCGAGGGGGTTCCAACGCATGCACAAGTGAACATATTCGCAGGTCAAAGCTTCAATGGAAACGCCCTCAGGGGGACTGGAACGGCGGCCCGAGCCCGCTATGGTGGGGCGCGGCCGACCGCATTGGAGTGACCCTTGCCCCCGCCCCAGCTCGACACCAGACCACCGGCGACGCGGACGGAGCGCCGCGTCGGCTCGCTGGAAATTCTCGCCGGGCTGCTCGTGTTGCTGGTCGTGTTTCGCGGGCCGCTGTCCGATCTGGTCTCCGGGCCGGCCCTGTCGACGTGGACCACGGTGTTCGTGTCGGTGCTCGTGCAGGCGGCGCCGTTCCTGGCCTTCGGGGTGGCGCTGTCGGCGGTGATCGCCGTGTTCGTGCCGCGCTCGTTCTGGGCCAGGGCTCTGCCCAGCCATCCGGCGCTGGCCGTGCCGACGGCCGGGCTGGCCGGTGTCGTGCTGCCCGGCTGCGAGTGCGGCAGCGTGCCGATCGCCGGATCGCTGATCCGGCGCGGCGTCACCCCGGCCGCGGCGCTGGCCTTCCTGCTGGCCGCGCCGGCCATCAACCCGATCGTGCTCACCGCCACCGTGGTCGCCTTCCCCGGCCGCCCCGAGATGGCCGTCGCGCGCGGCCTGGCCAGCCTGGTCGTGGCCGTGCTGATCGGCTGGCTGTGGCTGCGCCTGGGCAAGACCGAATGGATCAAACTGCCGCACCGGCCCGAACTCGACACCCTGCCCCAGTGGCAGGCGTTCTGGGCCGCCTGCCGCCACGACGTCCTGCACGCCGGCGGCTTCCTGGTCATCGGCGCGGCCGCCGCGGCCACGATCAACGTCGTCGTGCCCGAAGCCTGGCTGACCAGCCTGGCCGCCAACGCCGTGCTGTCGGTGCTGGCGCTGGCCGTCCTCGCCGTCCTGCTGTCCATCTGCAGCGAGGCCGACGCTTTCGTAGCCGCCTCGCTGAGCCAGTTCTCGCTCACCTCACGCCTGGTGTTCCTGGTCGTCGGGCCGATGGTCGACCTCAAGCTGATCAGCATGCAGACCGGCGTGTTCGGTTCGCGGTTCGCCTCCCGCTTCGCCCCGGCCACGTTCGTCATGGCCGTCGCGGTCGGCACGATCTTCGGAGTGGTCCTGCTGTGAACAAACTGACCCAGGGCGTGGTGCTGCTGCTGTTCGGCGGGGCGATCCTGCGGGCGTCGGTCACCGACCTGTACCTGCGCTACGTCAAGGAGGGACTGCGGCCGTTCCTCATCGCCACCGGCGTGCTGCTGGTGACGGCCGCGGTGATGACCATCTGGTACTCGTTCCGCGAGTCGGCCTCCTCGTCGCCCGACGATCATGGACACGAGCATCACGGGCCGGGCGTGGGGTGGCTGCTCATCCTGCCGGTGCTGGGGTTGCTGCTGGTCGCGCCGCCGGCTCTGGGTTCGTACGCGGCCAACCAGGCGGGCAGTGTGGTCGCGGAGCCGGTCGGCGGGTCGGACTATCCGCCGTTGCCCGCTGGGGATCCCGTTGAGCTCGGTCTGGTCGACTACGCGTCGCGGTCGCTGTTCGACGCGGGCCAGAGCCTGGCGGGGCGCGAATTGAGCCTCACCGGGTTCATCACCGTCGCGCCGGACGGGTCGCCGATGCTGGCCCGGATGGTGCTTTCGTGCTGCGCCGCCGACGGCCGTCCCATCAAGATCGGGCTGGACGGGCGGGCGCCGATCGACGTGCCCGCCGACACTTGGGTCCGGGTCACCGGCGTCCACACCGGCCGCACGAGCAAGGACCCGGTCAACAACGTCGATGTCGCCTACTTCGACGTCCGGACGTGGCAGGAAGTCGCTGAGCCGAAGCAGCCCTATGCATGACCTCGCCGCGTCATCCGAGTCACCGCCGATGACCACGCCGCCGCCCAGTTCTCCCGACCGGCTCCTGGCCCGCCGAAGGCATTGGCCAACGGTCGCTGCCCTGGTCGTCGCTCTCGGGGCCGGTTCCGTGCTGTTGTTCGGCGGCGCGAAGGACGATCCGGCGCCCGCACCGCCGACCCGCACCGACGCCAGGAGCGCCTGGCCCGGGGTTCCGCGCGCCGATCTGGCGGCCACCCTGCCGGACGGGCCGCTGTTCACGCCGGCGATCTTCCTCGACGCCACGACGGCCGTCGGCACGGCGCCCACGCCCAAGGGCGACGAGTCGCGGCTGCTGCTGCGCACCGGCCGCCAAGTGCGGGAGCTGCGACGCGTACCGCTGGACCGCAACCCGCAATTCGAGGCCTTCACCGCCGCCGGCAACCAGATCTTCTGGGCCGAGTCGACTGCCGACACACCCGCCGTACGGTTGTGGACCGCGAATCGCAGCGGCGGCGCGGCCCGGATGCTGACCGCCGACTCCGGGAACGCGGTCTTCTTCGGCAACCAGTACGACCTGGTGGTGGCCGACGGCAAGCTGCACTGGGCGGCCGCGCCGGGCGACGTCGCCAAGACCACCGAAATCCGGTCGGTGCCGGTCGGCGGCGGACCGGTCGCCGTACGCACCGAGCCCGGTCAATGGTCGTTGTCGGCGTGGCCGTGGCTGGTCGACGACGGCAGCACGTCGGGCGAGCCGCGGCTGCGCAATCTGGCCACGGCCCGGGACACGCCGATCGTGAGCAGCGGCCTCGACGTGCTCACCTGCGGTCCGGTGTGGTGCCGGGCCATGGTGATGGGCGAGGAGACGCTGACGCGCATCGACCTCGTACGCCCGAATGGTTCCGACCGCCGCAAGATCGCCGGAGGGGCGGCGCAGTCGGCGATCACCGACGTGGCCGTGCTCGACCGCTTCGAGATCCTGAGTGAGCCCGGCCCCGACACCGACCTCACCGGGGCGGCGGCGCTGGTCGTCTACGACATCAGCACCGGCCGTACGGTCGACGTCGCCCCGGACGCGGACGGCGCCTTCTCGCGCGGCGGCCTGCTCTGGTGGTCGACCGCCACTCAGGACGAAGAGATCACGTGGCACACCCTCGACCTGCGTGCAGTGCCTTGACCGATCATGACAAGTGCCACACTGAGCGACCAAACGCCCGCGCTCGTACGTCTGCATGAAGGACACTCACCTACCGTGAGGAAGTACGCATGCGGGTAAGGGCTCTGACGGCGGCCGTCCTGATGGCAGTTGTCGCAGGTTGCGGCGGCAGCAGCAAGCCGGTCGAACCGCCGCCGAGCGCGTCGGCTCCGGTCACACCCAGTGCACCGACGGTGACCGAAGCGAAGCCGCAGGCCCGGACGATCGCGTTGTCCCACCTGCCGGCAAACCTGCGCGGCCGGGTGCCTCAGTTCGCGCCGGCGCCCCCGGCCGCGACCAAGGTGAAGCTGCCCACCGACGGCACCGCCGGTTGGTACTCGCGCATCCCGACCGATCAGAAGGTCGCCTTCATCACGATCGACGACGGATGGGTCAAGCACCCGCTGGCCCTCAAGCTCATGCAGGCGGCCGACGTGCCGGTCACATTGTTCCTCGAGGTGGACGCCGTCAAGTCCGACCCGCAGTACTTCGCGAAGATGCAGGCGGCCGGGGCCACGATCGAGAACCACACGATCACCCACCCGAACCTCAAAGGCCGCTCGTACGAGTCACAGAAGCGGGAGATCTGCGGGGGTGCCGACCAGCTGGCCACCCTGTACGGGCGTCGGCCGGTGCTGTTCCGGCCGCCGTTCGGCAACCACGACCACAACACGTTGCGGGCGTCGCACGACTGCGGCATGAAGGCCGCGTTCTTCTGGAAAGAGACCACCAACAAGGGCAAGGTCCGCTTTCAGGAGGGGCCGGGTGTGAAGCCGGGCGACATCATCCTGATGCACTTCCGCGACCGCTTCCCCGACGACTTCCTGGCCGTCCTGCAGGCGATCCACAAGGCCGGCCTCACGCCGGCCAAGCTCGAGGACTACATCCCGTAAAGCTCTGGCGGGCACCGGTTTTTGGCGGGCGCCGCGGCAGGGGACGATCCTGTCGCGGCGCCCGGGCCTGAAGCGCGGCCGGCCCAGCCCGATGGCCGGCCGCGCGGCTCAGGCCGGAGAACAGGCCGCGCCGTTGAGCGTGAAGCCGCTCGGCGCCGAACTGTTCCCGGAGTGGTTGGCCTGGAAGCCGATCGAGACGCTGGAACCGGCGGCGATCGTGCCGTTGTAGCTCGCGTTGCGCGCGGTCACCTGCCCCGAGGTGGGCGAGTAGGTGGCGTTCCAGCCCGAGGTGATCGTCTGCCCGGCGGCCAGCGTGAAGCCGAGGCTCCAGCCGTTGACCGCCGCGCTGCCGGTGTTGGCGATCGTCACCTGCGCCGTCAGGCCGGTGTTCCACGAGTTGACCGTCGTCGTCGCCCGGCAGGCGCTCGGGTTGCCGGGCGGCGGCGTCGTGGGAGGCGGCGTGGTCGGCGGAGGCGTGGTCGGTGGCGGTGTCGTCGGAGGTGGCGTTGTCGGAGGTGGCGTCGTCGAGTCCAGGCCGAAGAACGCGATCGCCAGCCGGGCCATGCCGCTCAACGGCAGCGAGTGACCCACCCCGGCGACGCTGATGCCCTCGACCGGGGCCGTCACGGCCGCGGACCCATAACGCGTACGGGTCCAATTGGCCTGTGGCGAATCGGTGAGCACCGGCGTCTGGCTGACGCCCAGCACATTCGTCCACTGCTTGATCGACTCGCCGAAGTTCGGGTACTGCAGCGTGGTGTCGGTCGTGCCGTGGACGACCTGCATGCGCGGACGACGGCCGGTGTAACCCGGATAGGCCGCGCGCACCAGGTCACCCCAGGCCTGCGGGGTCTTGCTGACCTGGCCGTTGGCGCACGCGCTGTTCCACATCGAGCCGTCGGTGGTGGCGAAACAGCCGAACGGCACGCCCATGAACGCGGAACCGGCCGCGAACACGTCCGGATAGTCGCCGAGCAGGACGTTGGTCATCATCGCGCCCGAGGAGGCGCCGGTGACGAACGTGCGGTTCGGGTCGGTGCCGTAGCGCTGCTGCACGTACCGGACCATCGACACGATGCCGGCCGGGTCGCTGGTGCTGTCATGCCGCAACGCGCCCGGCGTGGACACGTCGAAACACTGACCCGACCGGGTAGCCGACGGGTAGACGACTATGAAGCCGTATTGGTCAGCCAGCGAAGCAAATTCCGTACCGGAAAAGAAGGCCGGACCCGTGCCGGTGCAGTAATGCACGGCCACCAGCAACGCCGGGTTGGCCGCCACGCGATCCGGCACGTAGAGGTGCATGCGCAGGTTGGTCGGATTGGCGCCGAAGCCGGTGACCTCTTGCAGGCTCGCGGCCGACGCCGGCGCGGCCGGGGCGACCAGGGCCAGGGCGAGCGCCGCCCCGACCGCGGCCAGGAACCTCCTCATCGCGACGTGCAGGTCGCGGTGGCGGGACCGGTGCCGGTGCCCTGGAAGCCGAACTCGGTGCTGCCGCCCGCGTTCACGCCGCCGTTGTAGGCGACGTTCGAGAAGCTGACCGCGCCGCTCGAGCCGCTGGCCGTGGCGTTCCACGAGTTCGTGACCGACGAGCCGGACGACAGGGTGAGGCCGGCGGTCCAGCCGTTGATGCGCGCCGAACCCGCGGTGACCTTCACGGTGGCGACGAAGCCGCCCGTCCACTGGTTGAGCGAAACCGTCGCGGTGCACCCGTCACCGGTGGGCGGCGGAGGGGTGGTCGTGGTCGGCGGGGGCGGCGAGGTCGTGGTCGGCGGTGGGGTGGTGGTCCCGCCGTTCAAAGCGTCCAGAGCGGCTGTGTACGCGGCCTTCTTGTTGCCGCTGCCGTCGAACAGCAGTGGGGTGCCGCTGGCCCGCCACGAGTCGGAGTCACGGATGCCCCAGACGGTGATGCCGTTGCAGCGGGTGACAGCCAGACAAGCACGGACGGCCGACGCGTACGAGTTGGCCTGGGCCGTGCCGGAACCTTCGATGTCCAGCTCGGTGATCTGCACGTCGACGCCCAGGTTGGCGAAACGCTGCAGGTTGGCCTGGTAGTCCGAAGGCAGCGGGGACTGCGAGTTGAAGTGCGACTGGAAGCCGACACAGTCGATCGGGACGCCGCGGGCCTTGAAGTCCTGCACCATGGCGAAGACGGCGTTGCTCTTCGCGTTCTGACCGTCGGTGTTGTAGTCGTTGTAACAGAGCTTGGCGGCGGGGTCGGCGGCGCGGGCGGCCCGGAAGGCGACCTCGATCCAGTCGTTGCCGGTGCGCTGCAGGTTCGAATCGCGGCGGGCGCCGGAACCGCCGTCGGCGAACGCCTCGTTGACGACGTCCCACGAGTCGATCTGGCCCTTGTAGTGGGTGGCGACCTGGGTGACGTGGTTGAGCATGGCGTTGCGCAGCGCGGTGCCGCTGAGGTTCTGGGCCCAGCCGGGCTGCTGCGAATGCCAGGCCAGGGCGTGGCCGCGGACCTTGGCGCCGATCGACTTGGCCCGGGCGACGATCTGGTCGGCGGAACCGTACGAGAAAGAGCCCTGGGTGGGCTCGGTGGCGTCCCACTTCATCTCGTTCTCGGGGGTGACCGAGTTGAACTCGCGGTTGAGGATGCCGGAGTACGTGGAGTCGGAAAGCTTGTAGGCGGCCACGGCGGTGCCGAAGTAGCGGCCCTTTTCGGCGGCGGAGGCGCCGAGGGTGGTGGCGGCCTCGGCCGTGGAAGCGACGGCTATGGCACCGGACGTGGTGGCTAGGAGGGCGGCCGTGGCCAGGAGGACGCGGCGGCGTTTGGGGTCCATGGTGGAGCCTTTCCGAGCTGTGGAGCGATCGGTGGGAGCGCTCCCGGGGATGCGACAGAAAGTGACCCGGATCGATCGAAACTTTAACGTCGGGTTCCGGTATCGGCAACGGGCAATGTTGTTTCCAGTAGCCCTTGACCTTCAGCCGTTGGGGGTTTGGGCTGGGTCTATGCCTTTTGCTAAGCGCCGGAAGTTTCGGGTTTTCCCCTGCGCGGGGGGCGTCGTTGTTCTGTTGCGCTGGGACGGCCGGGCCCGAGGGTGAGCACGCCAGGCTTACAACCGTCACCATGCCTTGCGTGCTCACCCTCGGGCCCGGCCTTGCATAGATTTACGTCGCTCTTGCGTTGTGGTTGGTGCTTCTCTGGGTGCATGGTTGGGCGGGGTAGACCCGTGCGGGTTGGGGGTCTGGCTGCCGCGCTGGGGACGAACCAGGACTTCTTCTTACTCGGGCGGGCCTTTGTGGTGGTTTCGCGTTCGCACCGTGCCGGTTGCGCTTGTGGGTGGTTGAAGGGCGTGGGGGGCCGGGGTGGGCGTCGTCCGGGAGAGAGAGGCTGAGCCTCGCGGGGTGGGCGCCACTTGAATGGCACCGCCGCGGCGGTGTCCGACGGTATCTGTGGGCAAACGGTGGTCGGCGGCACGTGGGGAGATGAACTTGAGCCTCGCGGGGTGGGCGCCTGCTGAACGGAGCGGCCGCGCTGGTTCAAGGCAATCGGCGCTGGGTGCAAGGTGGGTGGGCCTCGACCGCGAAGCCCCTCTGCCGGCGAAGCAGCCGAAGAAGGTGGCCCGCAACATGTCGGCCGCAGCCGCGATCCGCTCGATGATGGCGGCCTCGTAGCCCTGTTCCTCGAACAGGCGAAGGCGGCGGTGCGGATCGCCCGCCAGGCAGTCCAACGTCCGAAGGCGTCACGAGCAAGGTCTGGTTCCTCACCGGCACGTCCCACGGTTCCGGCCGCCAGTTCGCCGAGTCAGCGCTCGATCACGGCGACCAGGCCGCCCCCACGCCCCGCGACCTCAGCACTCTCGACGATCTGGCCGCCGAGTACGGCGATGCACTGCCGCCGTCGGCTCCCGACCGTCGCAAGGCTCAAGCTGATCCGCTTCGTGGCGACGCCCACCCACCTGTGCGCCCAGCGCTGTTTGCCTTGTACCAGCGTGGCGGCTCCGCTCAGCAGGCGCCCACAACGCCGGCTCAAGGCTTAGTCCCCAGTGCTCGGCCGGTCGACTCTGGCCTTTGGGGAGCAGTTCGGCACCGAGCTGCGTGAGTGGGTCGCGTTGCGCGGGGGCGACGGACTGAGTGGTGCCCTTCAGCTCGAGCTGGTTCGCGCGGCCGTCACCAGCGCCTACCGGAGCTGGTCGGCGGACGAGTCTTTGACGCCTGCCTCGACCAGGCGCGGCCACATCTGGCCGGAAGGGAGTTGGTGCGCGGCGTGAGAGCCAGGTCACATCCGGGTGGCGATGAGATGCGGGCGCCGGGGTGGTCTGAGGGGGTGTCACGTACCGAAGAAGCAGGGGAAGGCAGCGGCGATGAGCTTTCAGGCGTACCTCGACAATGTTGAAGGCAAGACGGGGCTTACGCCTCGGCAGTTCATGGCGCTGGCTCACGAGCGGGGGCTGGATGGGCCGTCGGTCAAGGCGGGGCAGATCGTGGAATGGCTCAAGGAGGACT
This sequence comes from Paractinoplanes pyxinae, assembly GCF_026626335.1. GTDB lineage: Bacteria > Actinomycetota > Actinomycetes > Mycobacteriales > Micromonosporaceae > Actinoplanes > Actinoplanes pyxinae. Next base: position 21,778 of record NZ_JAPNTZ010000020.1, read on the forward strand.
ACGGGCTGGGGCGGGGGCATGCCATGGCGCTGGTGCACGTGATCAAGAACGGGGCTCAGATCAGCGACAAGCACGTGGGGACGTCGGGTAGTCACCGCGACGAGTCGGACACGCTGTGGCTGGACGGGGTTGCGAATCGGCCTTAGCCGGGCCGGGCTAGTGTGCCGGCCATGGCCAGCTTCGCGATCGCCTCGATCGGCACGGTCCGCAACGAGCGTACGGACGTGCAGAACACCGACAACTGGGGTGCCGTCCGCAGCACGATCACCGTCGACGAGCGCTTCGGTGAGGCGAGCCTGCAAGGGCTGGACGGCTTCTCGCATGTGGAGGTTCTGTTCGTCTTCGACCAGTTCCCGGACGAGGGCGACTTCCGCGAACCGCTCCCCTACCGCGGGCGCGCCGACCTTCCGCCGATGGGTGTCTTCGCCGGCCGCGGTCCCCGGCGCCCGAACCGCATCGGGGTGACGTGCTGCGCGATTGTGTCCGTCCGGGGGCGCGAGTTGACGGTAACGGGCCTGGACGCGGTCACCGGCACTCCGGTCATCGACGTGAAGCCGGTGATCGCGGAGTTCGTCCCGTCCGGCGTGACGCAGCCGGGCTGGGTCAGCGGCATGATGGCCGACTACTTCGCCTGAAGGCCGGCGCGGTCCCTCGCCAACTTGATGAGGTCGTTCCGGTAGCCCTCGTGGGGGACATCCGGCGCCAGCTCGAGCAGGAGGTCGGAGTCGGCCGGTGAGCCTTCGGCCAGGAAGCGGTACGCCGCACCGGCCGCCCGAAGCGTGCTGTCCTCAGCTTTGTGGCTGAGGCCTTTCCGTACGAGGTCCGCCGCCGCGCGGAAGTCGTGATCCTGGGCGGCGAGGTCGGCCAGGTCCAGGTAAGGCGACCAGTTGGCCGGGTCGATGCGCAACGCCTGGCGCAGTGCCGTGGCCTGCTGGCGGCGGTCGCCGAGGTAACCCCACGTGCCGGCTCGGACGACCTGGGCGAGCATCGTCGGTCGGTCGGCCAGGCCGGTGGCCGTCACCGTGGTGAGGAAACGGTCGTCGCCGAACCACGGTGCGGCGGCCCAGGCCACGGTGGGCCGGTGGCCGATCACCGATCCCAGCCGACGCGCGGGCTGGTCCATGTCGGCCTCGGCGAAGCTGAGGTAGGCGCCGGCCACGAACTGCCAGTGGGCGCCGGGCTCGACACGTCGGGGCACGCTACACGAGCTCGGCCTTGGCGGGTGGGGCGGCGACGGTGGGCTGGCGGAACGTGGCGACGGGGATGTAGAGCAGGACCAGAACGCCGAGCAGAAGGAAGGCACCGGGCAGGGAGAGGGCGTCGGCCAGCAGCTGGGCTGTTGCGGTTCCGATCACTACGGCCAGCATGCAGGCGGGGAGCACCAGGCCGAAGGCTCGGCCCAGCACCTCGTCGTCCAGTTGGGTTTGCAGGGCGGAATCGCACTGGATCTCGGCCACCACGTTGGCTCCGCCCAGGACTGCGGCCAGGACGGCGGCCATGATGATCGGCAGTTGGTCGGTCCAGAAGCCGAGCAGCAGCAAGGGGACGGCGGTGGCCAGCAGGGCCGTACGCACGAGGGGCAGGGGGCGGAAGCGGCGCCCCAGCCAAGCCGTGCCGAAGGCCGCGGCGCCGCCGCCGATGCCGGTGGCCGCCATCAGCGTGCCGTAGGCGGCGTCGCCGCCGGTGAGGCGGTGGCTCAGCAGCAGGAGCAGCACGGTGAGGCTGCCGAAGATGGCGCTCTCGAGGATGTCGGCGCCGGCCAGCCGCCAGATAGCCGGGCGGCCCCGGATGGCCTGCCAGCCGACCACCACGTCCTGCAGCAAGGAAGACCGGGCCTCCGGCTCACGGTCGGCGGGCGGCGCGCCGATCCCCTTCAGCTGGACGAGGAACGCGGCCGAGACGAGGAAGCTCGCCGCGTTCACCAGGAAGGGCCCGGCGTCGGACAAGCGGCCGTAGCCGATAGCGAATACCAGCGGGCCCAGCACCGAACTGACCTCGGTGACCGCGGCGCGGGCCGAGTTGGCCGCGTTCAGCTGGTCCTTCTCGGCCAGCCGGGGCACGAGGGCGGCCAGGGCGGTGTCGAAGGGCGCGGACGCCGCGGTGGTCATCGCGGTGAGCACGAGAAGCACGGCGACGGGCAGTTCGGCCACGACGGCGTAGGCCGCGGCCGCCATGATGGCCGCCCGGTACAGGTCGGCCCCGATGAGCAGCCGGCGGCGGTCGAAGCGGTCGGCCAGCGAGCCGCCGATCGGGCCCAGCACGACCACCGGCCCGATCCGGGCGACCGCGGTCGCGGCGAGCCAGCCCGCGGAGTGGGTCCGCTCGTAGACGACGGCGATCAGGGCCGTGTTGAAGGCCCAGTCACCTATCCGGGAGGCGGCCAGAGCCGCCAGCAGCCGCAGAATGTTGGGACTGCGCAGCAGAGCGATGGTGCGGCCTTTCGGCATGGGTGCTCCGGTTCGGGAAAACGTCGGGGAGGAAGGCATAAAGAGGGCCGCCCGCGATCATTCGGGGGCGGCCGTCTCACTTTTGTAAATCAGGCACGACGTCGCACGATGGTCCCCTTACTTTTGCGCTTCATCCGGCCACCTTGGCGTAGTTGCAGCGTAGGGAAATGGCGGATAGGCACGCAATGGAAGTCACCTGGAAGGGGAATTCGAGCGCTATTAATGAGCGCCGCTTAACGAAAACCTGACCGACCGGCCAGGGTTCCCGCGGCCGACCGGCGGCGGGGTGAGCGCGGTTCGGCCGATCCCCACCTCCGCCGGCCGCCGGGGCGAGCACAATGGGTAGCAGTGGCGGTGGGACGGACAAGATTGTGCGGCGGCTCGGATTTACGCTGGGCCTGACAAGTGATGTCTTCATTCTCGGTGAAAAATGCCGAGGGAACCTATCGTGGTTACGCGGCTCTGTACGGACTGTTCGAAATCTATATCGTTCCCATTACCCTGGCCGCGGCATTTGTCTTGCGGGCAACACGCTTTCGTCCGATGACGTCGGCCTTGGTGATCGCCACCATCGCCGGGGCAATTATTGTTGCGGTCACCGCACTTGTCGTGGGCTACGGCAGCACCTGGGAATAGGTGCCATCAGGCCCGGGCGGCGTGGTGGGTGTTCAGGCGCAGGTCGGCGTCGATGGCGGCGGTGGCGGCCAGCAGCGGGGGCAGGAAGCGGCGGCGCATCGCCTCCACACTGGCCCGGGCCGCGTGCACCGAGATGTTGACGGCGCCGGCCACCGCGCCGGAACGGTCGTGGATCGGGGCGGCTATCGCTCGCAGGCCCTCTTCCAATTCCTGGTCGACTATGGCGTAGCCCTGCGCCGACACGCGGGCCAGCGCGCCTTCCAGTGCGGCGGGGGTGGTGAGCGTCTTGGCGGTCAGGCGGTCGAGCGAGGCGCGGGCCAGATAGGCGTCCAGGTCGGCCGGCGGGAGTGCGGCCAGCAGGACCCGGCCCATCGAGGTCGCGTACGCGGGAAATCGGGTGCCGAGGTTGATCGACACGGCCATGATCCGGCTGGTGGGTACGCGGGCCACGTACACGATGTCGTCGCCGTCCAGGATGGACAGCGAGGACGACTCGTGGACCTGCGCGACCAGGCGTTCCAGGTGGGGAGCGGCCAGCTCGGGCAGGGAGAGGCTGGAGAGGAAGGCGTAACCGAGCTCGAGGACCCGGGGGGTCAGGCTGAACAGGCGGCCGTCGGTGCGGACGTAACCCAGATCGGCCAGGGTCAGCAGGAAGCGGCGGGCGGCGGCCCGGGTCAGGTCGCAGATCTTGGCGACCTCGCTGAGCGTCAGTTCGGGGTGCTGGGCGTCGAAGGCGCGGATGACCGCGAGGCCGCGCTCCAGCGACTGAACGTGGTGCGGCTCTCTCATCTCGATCCAACATAGATCGACGAAGATCGTTGACGTGACACGGGCCACATCCTAGCGTTCACATCGAGAACTTTCGTTCGCAATGCGCACAGCTTACCGGAGGAAACGAATGCGACGGGTCTTCACGGGGATAGCGACAGGGGTAGCGCTGGCCGCGCTGATCGGCTCGGCCGCCGCCTGCGGTTCGTCCGGCGGATCGGGCGGCGACACCGACGCCGACGGCGTCGACCAGGTGAAGGTCGGGGTCATCCCGATCGTCGACGTGGCGCCGATCTACCTGGGACAGCAGAAGGGGTTCTTCAAGAACCGCAACATCGAGCTGACCATGGAGAGCGGACAGGGCGGCGCGGCTATCGTGCCCGGTGTCGTCAGCGGGCAGTTCCAGTTCGGGTTCAGCAACTTCACCTCGCTGCTGCTGGCGCAGACCAAGAACGTGCCGATCAAGACCGTCGCCAACGGCGTCGCGTCGACCGGTGAGCAGGGCAAGGACTTCGGCGCCGTCATGGTCAAGAAGGACAGCCCGATCAAGACCGCGGCCGACCTGGCCGGCAAGAAGGTCTCCGTGAACACCTTGAAGAACATCGGCGACACGACCGTACGGGAATCGGTGCGCAAAGCCGGCGGCGATCCGAAGAACATCAACTTCGTCGAGGTGCCGTTCGCGAACGCGCCGGCCGCCCTCGAGGAGGGTCAGGTCGACGCCGTGTGGGTGGTGGAGCCGTCGCTCACGCAGGTCAAGGCGGCCGGCGGGCGGATGGTGGCGTCCAACTACGTCGACGCGGCGCCCAACCTCAGCGTGGCCGCGTACTTCACCTCGGCCAAGCTGGCCGGCGAGGACGCCGACCTGGTCAACCGGTTCACCGAGGCGATCAACGAGTCGCTGACGTACGCGGACGGGCACCCGGACGAGGTGCGCGCGGTCCTCGGCAGCTACACGAAGATCGACGAGAAGACGCGGGCCGACCTGACGCTGCCCAAGTGGCCGGTCGAGATCAACAAGGAGTCGGTGGACACGCTGGCCAAGCTGGGCGCGCAGGACGGCATCTTCGACGGTGCCACCCCGGACGTGGCGAAGCTGCTGCCGTGAGAGGCCTGACCGGGCTGGCCGGTCTGCTCGTCCTGGTCGAGTTGCTGCCGCGGCTCGGCCTGGTGAACGACGCGTACCTGCCGCCCACCAGCCGGATCGCGGCCGCGCTGGGCGACGAGCTGGTGACCGCCGAGTTCTGGCAGGCGGTCGGCGACACGTTGATGGGATGGGCCATCGGGCTGGTGATCGCGGTGGCGGCCGGGGTCGTGGTGGGCATCGCGGTCGGCGCGGTGCCGGTGCTGCGGGCGGCCACCGCGTCCACGATCGAGTTCCTGCGGCCCATCCCGTCGGTCGCGCTGATCCCGCTGGCGGTGCTGCTCTACGGCACCGACCTCGGGTCGACGCTGCTGCTCGTGGTGTACGCGGCGTTCTGGCAGGTGCTGGTGCAGGTGCTGTACGGCGTGGCCGACGTCGACCCGATCGCCGACGAGACCGCGCGCAGCTTCCGGTTCGGGACGTGGGCTCGGGTGCGGCACGTCTTGTGGCCGACCGCGCTGCCGTACGTCTTCACCGGCGTACGGCTGGCCGCGTCCGTCGCCCTGGTCCTGGCCGTCACGGCGGAACTGGTCATCGGCGCGCCCGGTCTCGGCAAGTCGATCGCCGTGGCGCAGACGTCGGGGGCGGTTCCTTTGATGTACGCATTGATCGCGGTCACCGGCTTACTCGGTGTCGCCATCAATCTGGCCGCCCGAGCCTTTGAGCGCCGCACCCTCGCGTGGCATCAGTCCGTACGCGGGGAGGTGCCCGCATGAAACGGGTGGCGTACGTCCTCGGGCTGCCGGTCGTGTTGTTCGCGGCCTGGTATCTGCTCAGCGCCGGCAGCGAGAGCTTCTACGCTCCCCCGCTGTCCACCATCCTGGAGTCGTTCGGCAAGACGTGGACGCTCGACCGGCTCGGCACCGACGTGGTCCCGAGCCTGCTGCGGCTGGTCGCCGGCTACGCGCTGGCGGCGGTCATCGGCGTGGCCGTGGGCGTCACCATCGGGCTGAACCGGCGGGTGCGGGCCACGGTCGAACCCGTGCTCGAGTTCTTCCGCGCGATCCCGCCGCCCGTCCTGGTCCCGGTGATCATGCTGTTCGCGGGCATCGGGAACGGGATGAAGATCATCGTCATCGTGTTCGGCTGCGTGTGGCCGGTGCTGCTCAACACGGTGGAGGGTGTCCGGGCGGTTGACAGCGTTCAGATCGACACCGCCAAGGCGTACGGGATAAGCGGCCCGGCCCGCCTGGGGCGAGTAATTCTGCCCGCCGCGTCGCCGCAGATCGCCGCCGGTCTGCGGCAGGCCCTGTCGATCGCGATCATCCTCATGGTGATCAGCGAGATGTTCGCGGCCAGCAACGGGCTCGGCTTCACCATCGTCCAGTTCCAGCGCAGCTTCGCCATCCCCGAGATGTGGAGCGGGATCATCCTGCTCGGCCTGCTCGGATTCGGCCTGTCGCTGCTGTTCCGGCTCGCCGAGGGGCGGGCGCTCCGCTGGTACCACGGTCTGCGCGACGCGCAGCGCAGGTCATGAGAGGGCCGTCATGCTCGAGGTTTCTTCGCTGAAAAAGGTGTACCGCTCGGGGGCGCGGGAGGTCGAGGCGCTGCGCGACCTGACGTTCACCGTCGACAGCGGCGAGCTGGTCTGCCTGGTCGGGCCGTCCGGCTGCGGCAAGACCACGCTGCTGCGCTGCATCGCCGGCCTGCTCGAGCCGACCGGCGGGCAGGTCCGCCTGGACGGGCGCGAGGTCAGCGGTCCGCCGCCGGGTCTGGCGATGGTTTTCCAAGAGTACGGGCGGAGTTTGTTCCCGTGGATGTCGGTGCGCGACAACGTGGAGCTCCCGCTGAAACAGAAGAAGATCACTCGAGACAGGCGGAAAACCCTCGTCGAGCAGGCCCTGGACGCGGTCGGGCTCGCGGGCACCGAGTCGGCCTACCCGTGGCAGCTGTCCGGCGGCATGCAACAGCGCGTGGCGATCGCGCGCGCCGTCGCCTACGAGCCGTCGACGTTGCTGATGGACGAGCCGTTCGCGGCGGTCGACGCGCAGACCCGGGCCGACCTCGAGGATCTGGTGCGGGCGCTGTGGCAGCGGCTCGAGGTGACCGTCCTGTTCATCACGCACGACATCGACGAGGCGGTCTATCTGGGGCAACGCGTGGTGATGCTGTCGTCGTCACCGACCGTGGTGCAGGACGAGATCACCGTCGACCTGCCGTCCACCCGCGACCAGTTGCACACTCGTGCCGACCCGCGATTCACGGAATTGCGGACCCATGTGTACGAACAGATCCAGGCCGCCAAACGCGGGCTTCAACTGGGTGGCGCGGGCGCGTCATCCTGAAGGGGATCGCCTCGACACGGGAGCCGTCACATGGAGATTTCCGGTTTCTTCACCGCCATCATCATCGGACTCATCATCGGCGCGCTGGGCCGGCTGGTCCTGCCGGGCCGGCAGAAGATCTCGATCTGGCTGACGTTGCTGATCGGCATCGTGGCGGCCATCGTCGGCACGTTCCTGGCCGCGCTGCTCGGTGTGGACGACACCCGCGGCATCGACTGGATCGAACTGATCCTGCAGGTGGCGCTGGCGGCGGGCGGGGTGGCCCTGGCGACGGGCATGTGGCGGCGGCGATAACTGCGTCTTTGTTTCCGTTCCTTTGCGGAATGCCGCCGGGGTGACGGGTCGCTGACGTCCGGTGATTTTTCCGCCGCGCCGATACCACCCTGATGGTGAACACGCTGGGCGATGTGCGATGCTGCGCGCCACATACGCAGCTCTCATCGTTTCGGAGCCCTTCATATGGCATCGGTCCTCTTCCTTGTTGCCGGGGTCGTCGTCGGTTTCGCGGCCGGTTGGCTGCTGCGCGCGCAGCGGTCCCCCAAGCCGGCCGCCGACGTGACGCCCGCCCCTAGCGCCGCCCCCACCAGCGCGCCGGCGACGGCCGCCCAAGCCACCCCAGCCGAGGACGAGCCGAAGGCCATCGAAGCCGACACTCCCCTCCCCGAAACCGCGGACACCGGCGACACTAAGGCGCTCACCGCGGACGCCGAGCCGATCAAGGCGGCCGATCCCGCCGTCGACAGCAAGCCGCTCGCGGACGCTGACGCCGACAGCGAGCTGGTGGATGCGAATGCGGCCGCCGACAGCAAGCTCGCCGTCGACACCGAGCCGGTCGCCGCGACGCCCGAGCCGATCGCCGCGTCCGAGCCCGCCGACACGCCGGCCCCCGCCGCGAAGCCGGAGACGGTGGCAGCGAACGAGCCGATCCCAACGACCAAGACCGAGCCGGTGAGCGCGGCCGTCCCGGTCGCCGCGGTTGAGCCGGTCGCTGAGGCTGTGGACTCGGAGGCCGTGACCGAGCCCATCGTCCGGCAGCGTCCGGCCGCCAAGCGCCGGCCCGCCGCCAAGCCCGAGCCCACTGTGGAGCCCGAGCCGATCGCCGTCGCGAAGCCGGAGCCCGTCGCGGTGGCGGTCGCCGCCGAGCCGGTTGCCGTCGTCGAGCCGCCCGCCGTTCCGGAGCCCGCCGCCAAGCCGGCCCCGAAGCCGCGTGCGGCCCGGACCCGTACGCCGGCCAAGCCCAAGCCGATCGCCGAACCCGCCGCCGTCCCCGCGACGCCCGTCAGCGAGCCGGCATCGGCCGCGGCGCCCATCGCCGAGCCCGTCGCCGCGGCGCCGGTCGTGGCCGAGCCTGCTCCGGTCTTCGCCGAGCCCGTCGTCTCGGCAGCAGTCGTGGCCGAGCCCGCGCCGGTCTTCTCCGAAGCCGCGGCCGACACCGCAGCCGCCGTTCCCGGCATCGCGGAGGCCGACGAGGTCGCCGCCGTCCCCGCCCCGGTGGCGGTGGCCGCCGTGACCGAGCCCGACGACCTGACGAAGATCGCCGGCATCGGCCCCAAGATGGCGATGGCCCTGGCCGCCGGCGGCATCACCACGTTCCGTCAACTGGCCGAGACCGACGTCCCGACCCTGCGCACGGCGGTGACCTCGGCCGGCCTCCGCCTGGCCCCCACCCTGCCGACGTGGCCCGAGCGCGCCAAGCAGCTGGTCGACACCACCAGCTGAGCCCCTCTCACCCGATGCCCGGCGGACCCGCGTCCGCCGGGCATCGTCGTCTCACCTCTTCCAGGTCCCGGCGCCGGCCAGCTCGAGGAAGATGGCGACGTGAGCCGGCGGCAGCCCGTCGAGGGTGCCGCCGACGGGCGACGGACGCACGGCCTGGTCGATGAGTTCCTGCGCCCTTTCACGCGAGACGGGCTCGCCCACGTTCTGCAGGTAGAACTTCTTCGACTCGTCCTCGGTCAGCCCGTCCGGGATGGCCGGCGCGTAGGGCCAGAAGTAGATCGGCGTGTTCGGTTCGATCCGCCAGCTGCCGGCCAGCGACCCGGCGTCGACCACGTCGTAGCCGACCTCTTCCATGAACCGCGTGACGAGTTGCTTGGCGGCAGCGTCGTCACCGGCGATCGGCAGCGTCGTCCGGCCGGGGTCGCCCTTCGGCCGCGCGTCGAACGACAGGTGATGCCAGTCGAGGTTGTGGAACGCCTTGATGACGATCGAGTCCCGCAGGTGCCGCTGAACCAGCTCGCTCGAGGTGAGCTCGGCGTTGTCGAGGTCGGCCCGGCGGAAATCGTCGGCCGGGTAGTAGTTCGTCATGTCGATGACCACCTTTCCGGCGAGCTTGCCGGCCGGCAGGGCCTCGAACTTGGCCAGCGGGAGCGGGATCGCGACGAGATCACCGGCCGCGATCGCCTCGTCGACCGTTCCGGCCCGGGCGAGCGGGCCGAGTTCGGCGACCAGATCCGAGATCGTCTCGGGGCCGCGGGAGTTGCTGAGCACGACGTGATGGCCCGCCGCGACGGCCAGGCGGGCCAGCCCGCTGCCGGACAGACCAGAGCCGATGATGCCGATTGTCTGATTCATAGCTGTTTCTTCCCTTGCCGAAAAGCTGCGGTGGATCCGCTGGAGTCGATGCTTGGCCGGCCGGGAAACAGGTGCCAGGGGCCGCTCAGCCTATGAGTTGCGGTACCAGTCAGCCGCCTGCGCACCGGCGCATACTCGGATCATGAGCACCCGCACCGAACTGGGCAGCGCCCTCCGCGCGTGGCGTGAGCGCATCAGCCCGGCCGACGTCGGCCTGCCGCTCGGCACCACCCGCCGCCGCGTTCCCGGCCTGCGGCGCGAGGAGCTGGCGTTGATGGTCGGCATCTCGTTCGACTACCTGGTGCAGCTCGAGCAGGGCCGGGCCGCCAACCCCTCGGCGCAGGTGCTGGGCGCGCTGGCCCGGGTGCTGCGCCTCAACCCGGTCGACCGGGAGCTGCTGTTCCGCCTGGCCGGTTCGGTCGTCCCGCCGTCCGGCTCGGTGCCGCGCGAGGTGCCGCGGGGTGTGCAGCGCATGATCGACCGGATGAGCGACACCCCGCTGGCCGTCTTCACGGCGTCGTGGGACGCGGTGCAGTGGAACCCGCTGTGGGGCGAGTTGTTCGGCGACGCGGCCGCGGTCGACGCCCGCATGCACAACCTGATCTGGGGCCACTTCGCCGGAGCGGTCCCGGCCGGCGCCTCCCGGGTCGAACGGGACGCCGCGCACACCGACGCCTTCGAGCGCATGATGGTGTCCGACCTGCGGCGCGCGGCCGGCCGATACCCCGACGACCGCGCCGTCACCGAGCTGATCAGCGGTCTGCGCGAGGCCAACCCGCGCTTCGCCGAGCTGTGGACGCGTTACGAGACAGTGCCGCTCGGCCGTTCCCGCAAGACGGTCGTGCACGCGGAGGTCGGCCCGATCACGCTCGACTGCGACATCCTCGCCATCGAGCACGCCGACCTGCACATCGTCCTCAACTGGGCCGACCCCGGCACCCCGGACGCGGCCAAGCTCGACCAGCTGCGGGAAAGGGTCGCCGCAGGCACGAGCGACGCCGACCAGCTCGACGGGCTGCGGGTAAGCGTCGCCGCGGGTGGGTCAGAGGCCGGCGACCGACTGCTCGACCCGGGCGCGCAGCTCTTCCGGTAGCGCGGCGTAACCCGTGCGTGCGGCCGTGTCCTGGCCGAGACTGCTCGACGCGTACGCCAAAAAGCTCTTGGCCAGAGCGGAGGAACCCTGCCGGCAGGCGATCTCGTAGGTCACCAGCACCAGCGGGTAGGCCAGCGGATCGGCGATGCGGTAGTTGAGCTCCAGGCGCAGGTCGCCGTCCGTGCCCACGACCTTGGCCCCGGCGACGGTGCGGGCGGCGGCCGCGTCGCTCAGGGACACGAACTCGCCGCCCGCGTTGCCGATGCGGGCGGTCGGCAGGTTCGAGAAGCGGGCGTACGACGATTCGACGTAGCCGATGGCCCCGTCGGTGCGCTCGATCGCCGACACCAGCCGGTTGCTGCCGTCGGCGGGCACGCCGCCCGGGGCAGGCCAGGTCGAACTCGCCTTCAGGCCCCAGTCGGTGCCGGCCGTCGCGGCCAGGAACTTGGTGAAGTTGTCGGTCGTGCCCGAGCTGTCGGAGCGGTGCACCGGGCGGATCGGCGTGGACGGCAGCTCGACGCCGGGGTTGTCGGCCCTGATCCGCTGGTCGTTCCAACGGGTGATCTTGCCGGTGAAGATGCGGGCGATGGTGGCCGGCGCCAGCCGCAGGTCGTCGACGCCGGTCACCGTGTAGGCGAGCGCGATCGGGCCCACGACCATCGGCAGGTGCAACACCGGGCCCTTGCAGCGGGCCGTCGCCTTGGCCTGCTCGTCGGCCGCGACCGGCGAGTCGGAGCCCACGAAGTCGCCGGTGCCCGCGTAAAAGCTGCGCCGGCCCGCCCCGGAGCCCACACTGGCGTACTCGATGGTCGCCTCGGAACAGCTCACCTGGTAGTCCTTGATCCAGGCGCTCACGGCGTTGGCCTGGGCCGACGAGCCCTGGGCGGCGATCGAACCGCCGGCGCAGTCGATGTACGCGCGGGCCGGTGTGCTCGTCGAGTCGCACGCGGCGACCCCCAGCAGCAGGAGGGCCGCGGCGAACATGCGTTTTCTCATGGCAGCCTCCTCAGCGGAACTCGGCGAAACGCTTACGGACCGACAGCGGCACCAGCAGGATCACCAGGCCCAGCAGGACGGCCGGGACGAACGGCCAGCCGGTCAGCAGGATCTCGGCGTCGCGCAGGGCCCGGTCGAAGTCGTCCCGGCGGGACTCGGTGATCTCGGCGACCGCCGCGTCGTAGTACGAGAAGTCGAACTGGGCGTCGCCGCGCCTGATGCCGGTCAGCGCGGTGATCGCCTCGGCCTCCTGACCGGCGTCGGCCAGCTTGACGATGCGTTCGTGGCCGGTGCGGTACGCCTTCCAGCGTTCGACGACCTGGTCGGTGTAGTACGGGCCGATGTCCGGGCCGCCGGCCACGGCCGGCAGGCCGGTGTCGCCGTTCTCGAGCGAGTCGGCCTTGCGGTCGAAGTCCTGCCGGTAGAGGCCGAGGCGGTTGCTGATCAGGTAGCGCGACGTGTCGGCCGAGGCGTCGTAGCTGACCGCGCGGGCCCGGGTCAGGTCGAGGAACGGGATCAGGCTCTCGTCGCGGGCCTTGCTCAGCACCTGCCCCTGCAGCACGAGCACGGCCGCCATCGGGATCAGCAGCAGCGCGGTCAGCACGGTGGCGGTGATCAGGGCCGGGTTGAGCAGCCGGCGGAACCGCTTGGCCAGCCACACCTGCAGGCCGATCAGCAGCACGAGCAGAAGCCCGCCGAGCACCACGGCGACTGTCACCCCGGCGATCTCCGTAGCGCGTTTGGCCCCGTACGCGGAATCGAGTCTGTCTTCGCCGGCTTGGCGCAGCCTCGTCGCGGCGGGCAGCAGGTCGAGGTGGAGCACGTTCGTGGCCTGCGTGTAGTAGCCGGCGGCGCCCGGACCCGCGGTCAGCGCCTGCCAGACGCGTTCGCGGTAGGCGCCGAGGTCGTGCAGCAGGCCGAGCACGATCTCGCGTTCGTCGTCGCCGGCCGCCGTGGTCAGCGAGCGTTGCAGGCTCTCGTCGACCTGTCGCCCTCTTTCCCGGTACGTGCCGAGGGCGTCGATGTTGCTGCCGGCCAAATCGTCGCGCCCCGAGGTGAGCACGAGGCGCGCCACCTGGGCGTCCATGTCGCTGAGCGCGAAGTAGAGGTCGGCCGCGTTGGCCGCCTGTGGTGCGGCCTGGTCGCCGATGATGCGGGCCTGCTGCTGAACCCGGGCCATGATCAGGCAGGCCGAGACGAGGAGCACGGCGGCGGTCAGGACGGTGGCGCCGGCCCAGAGCCGCAGCCTGGCCGGGGTCTCGGGCCGGAGAGCCCTTTCTACGACGGGCACGGCCCCAAGGTAATGCACCTGCACCATTCTTAGATCAGCGGCATCGCGCTATTCCCGCCGTTAACCTGGCGGCCATCTGCCATTCTTCAGGCAGTTGCTCCGCGTAGCCGCTGACGAGGAACACCGGCCGCGGCGAGGCGGGTGGCCACGTCCCGGCGGGGGTTGTCGACGAAGACCGTGACGTGGTGGTCGTCGCCCAGCTCGCAGGCCGCGGCGACCGATCCGGCGTCCAGCGGGTCGATCTCGGGCACCTCGGCCAGGTCGACTATCAGGCGGAACGGGCGAACCCGGCGCACCGTGTGCACGAGGACGCGCCTCAGTTCGCCGCCGCGCTCGGAATCGGGAGCGCCGCGCGGGGTGATGACGACACTGCCGTCGGCGACCGTTCGCACGTCCACCACGATCTCACCCTCCGTTACCCTCCGTATAACTGCTCGACCACTTTACGACGCGAATGCATCCTGCGTCGACCACCTGAGCCGTTTGTGATCCCACACTCGAAAACCCTTGCTTAATGTCCCGGAAATAGGATTCGGCCGGACGGCCCGATCCGTCATTCGGGACAGGCCGGGCATCCCCGGCGCGGTGCGGCACAATTCACCGGTGCGAATCGGTCGGATCCTGGCGGCAACGGTCATGCTGCTCGCGGTGGTGGCGGGCTTCCTGACGTACGCGAGGGTGCAGTCGCAGCGGCCGGTGAGCATCGCCCCGGCCGGCCCATATCCGGTCGGCCGCATCACCGACCTGTGGGTCGACCGCTCCCGCACCGACCAGTTCGCGCCGATCGGCGGCACGCCCCGCATGCTGTCCACCTGGATCTGGTATCCAGCGGGCGGCCCCGGCCCCGAGTCGGCGTACGCACCCGGCGAGTGGTCAGCGATGCAGCGCTACGGCTGGGCGTCGACCAGCCTCGACCGCGTACGCACAGGCACGCGCGACGAGCCGTCATGGGCCAAAGGCCGCTTCCCCATCGTGGTGCTGCTGCCCGATCTGGGCCTGGCAGCTCCCCAGTACGCAGCGGTGGCATCAGGATTGGCCGCGCGCGGCAGCGTGGTGGTCGGCGTGACACCCACATACAGCTCACGCCTGAGCGTCATCGACGGCCACCGCGTGCCCGCCACCGCCGCCGGCTCCGCAACGGGCCGCGAGGACCAACTGGTCTCGGTCTGGGCAGCCGACGCGCGTTTCGCCGCAGCCCGAGCCACCCAACAGTTCGGCTCGAACGTCAACAGCGCCAAGCTCTCGTACGTGGGCCACGGCCTCGGCGGCACAGCAGCCATCGAGGCCTGCCACCTGGACGCTCGCTGCACCGCCGCCGCCTCACTCGACGGCACCCCCGCCGGCGCCGCCACCTCGCCGGACGACGCCCCCGTCAGCGCCGCCGCCTCGCCGGACAGCGCCCCCGTCAGCGCCGCCGCGTCGTCGGATAGCGCCCCGGCCGGCACCGCTGCCTCGCTGGACGGCGCCCCCGCCTCCGACGGCTTCAGCCGCCCACTGCTGCTACTCAACACCCCTGGCCCGGCCCCACTCGGGACCGGCCGCACCTTCACCCTGCGGGGCGCCGAGCGTTTGTCGTTCACCGACCTGGCCGCCTTCCACGTCTCCGCCCCCCTGCGCCGCGCCCTGCCCCTGGGCACGATCAACGGCCGCCACGCTCTGACCATCACCACAGAATTCGTGAGCTCTTTCCTGCAGTCAGCCACCCACGGCACCCCATGGACGCCACCCACCTACCCCGAGGTCCAGGAAGCCACCGTCCTCAGCCGCTGACCGACCTCCGGCGCCCGCGCGAGGACGCCCGCCAGCACCGGGCCGATTGCTGTGCTTCGCGTGAGGCGGGTTAAAGGCGGCCACAGCCGCCATCCCGCGGTCAGCCCACCCGCCGCCGGACCCTGCCCTGGGCGGGCGGAGCCAAACGGGGCAGCGCGAAGGCGGCCGCGGCCACCATCCGCGGACAGCCCACCCCACTGCCGGCCCCGGCCCGGCCGCTTGCGGAGCCGAACGGGCCAGCACGAAGACAGCCGCGACCACCATTCCGCATACAGCCCATCAAACTGCCGGCACCTACCCGGCGGCCTGTGGAGTCGAATGGGGCAGTGCGAAGACGGCCACGGCCGCCATCTCGCAGACAGCCCCACCCCACTGCCGGCTGCGGCCCGGCGGCCTGCGGTGTAGAACGGGCAGCGCGAACGCCCAACCCCTGCCGACACGTGTTCGGGGCCAGCGGAGTGGGAGGGGGCGTCGCTACGGTTTGGGGATGCGACGGGGCGAGGTGTGGGTGGCCGACGTGAACGGTTCGCAGCCGGTGGTGCTGCTCGGTGAGGCAGGCGTGGGCGGCGAGGTGCCTGCGATTCAGGTTGTCGAGCCGGCCACTGCTGAGCAGAAGCGCGGCTTCACCTTTCTGGATCCGGATTTCCTGCCGGACGAGGCGCCGGCCGGGGCGAGAGCCGGCATCACCGGGATCGAGGTGCCCGTCGGCCCCGACGAAGGACTTGACCCGCCCGGCGTTGTGCGCCTGGCCTTGCCACACGAGGGCCACATCTTCTGCACCTGGCGGACAGGGCTGACCGCCGACCACCTCATCGAACGGATCGGGTCTCTGTCACCTACGGCGATGCACCGGCTCGACCACGCCCTCTACCTCGCAGGCGAAGTGTGACCGGCGAGAAGCGAGGTCGTCCGGGCGCTGAAGTTCGGTAGGGTGCTTCTCGTGACTGCCGGGTCGGCCTTGGGCCATTACCGAGTGGGGCGCCCGGCTGAGGCGTGACCGGTCGGCGGGCTCGTGGCCCGCCGTTGCTTTCTGTACAGCCCGTTCCAACATTCCGGGACCTACAGAAAGCGGACCATGCCCAACCCGTTCAACCAGCAGATCATCGACGAGTTCCGCGCCAACAAGGGTCGCGTCGGCGGGCCCTTCGCCGGCAGCACCCTCATCCTTCTGACCACCCGCGGCGCCCGGTCCGGCCGGCCCCACACCACTCCCCTGGGCCCCCTGCCCGACGGCGACCGCCTCCTGGTGATCGCCTCCGCCGCCGGTGCCCCGCACCACCCCGACTGGTTCCACAACATCCGGACCAATCCACAAGTGACAGTCGAAACCGGCGCCGAAACCTACGAGGCAACAGCCATCCCCCTCACCGGTGAGGACCGCGACAAGGCCTTCGCCCGGGCCGCCGCCGACGACCCCGGCTGGTCCGACTACCAGTCCAAGACAACGAGGACGATCCCGGTCGTGGCCTTGGTCCGGGTCTCGGCCGACTGAACCCCGGACCGCCAGACGGCGGGTTTTGGTTCTGAGCGCAACCACTCACGCAGGTCGCCCGGGTGGGGTGAGCGTTCTGGACGCGCCAGCGGCCAGCTCACCCCACCCGGGCCCTCGGCGGGAGCGACGGTCTGTAACCCACCACCCCGCTACGACATCGGCATTTGACTCTTGCATTAAGCGCGAGAAATCACGCCACCTTGAGGAGATAGGCGTCCAGCGCGGCGTACGACTGTTCCGCTCCGGTTTCCATTCCGCTTTGGACCATGCCGTCGCGGTCTTCCTTGGAGTCGAACTGGGACGTCGACGTGACCGTTGTCCGGCCGTTTTCCTCGGTGAAGACGTATTGCTCGGTGAGGATGTGGCCGGCCATCGGTTCGTACTCGAACGTCCAGGTGAAGCTGTTGGGAGCGTCGATCTGCCTGATCTCGCCGCGGAAGGCGTGTTCGGTGCCGTCGGCGTGTTCGACGAAACGCCATTTGCCGCCGACGGTGAAGTCGATGTCGACGTCGAGCGGGTTGCCGCGGCCCCACCAGTGGCGAATGTGCTCCGGTTGGGTGTGGCAGGCGAAGACGAGGTCGCGGGGCGCGTCGAAGGTGCGGCTCATGACGAGTGTGGTGTCGGTGGGGGTCTGGACGGTGATGCTCACGATTCCTCCTCGTTGGCGATCCGGCCCAGGTATTTGTCGAGCGCGTCGTACCGTTCGGTCCACAGGCGTTCGTATTGCGACGCCCATTCGGCGACGCTTCGCACCTGCGCGGGGACGATGCTGCACCAGCGCCGCTGCGCCTCGCGGGTGCGGACGATCAGCCCGGCCGCCTCGAGCACGTTGAGGTGTTTCGAGACGGCCTGGGCGCTGATGGGAAAGTCCCCGGCGAGTTCGCCCGCGGTCGCGTCGCCCGTGGCGAGCCGGGCGAGGATCGCGCGGCGCGTGGGGTCGGCTAGCGCGGCGAAGACGCCGTCGATCGGATCCGGCATGACAACCACCTGGTTTATAAACTGGTAGGTTGAGAATACGCCGGACGCGCGTCTTGTCAAACCCCGGTCGGGTACGTTTCCAGTTCGTGCGTGTCCACGTGCAGCGGATGCAACGGGCGCAGCGCGCGCGTCTCGTCGAACCACAGGAAGGCGTCGTAGCGGTCGCCGATGACCGACGGCACATAGTTGCCGTACTGCTCATGCTCGGGGCGGTAGACGACGCCGATGGCGCGGTGCGGCAGGGCGTCGACGAGCAGGTCGGGCCGCTCCCCCAGCGGCGGGAAGACGAACAGCGCCCGCGGCGGCGCGGTGGCATGCAGGATGTCCTCGAGCGAGCCGGGGCGGCCGGGCGGCACGGCCAACTCGGTCATGGGCCCGCCCCACGTGCGGCCGGCGATCACCGAGCCGCGGTGGCCGCCCAGTCCGACCAGCACGACCTGGTCGGCGCCGAACCGTTCGCGGGCCAGCGAGCCGATGGTCACCTCGCCCTGCACGGCCTGGTCGGTGGCGTTGGCGTCGCCGACGTGCGTGTTGTGCGCCCAGACGACCGCACGGGAGCCGTCGCCGTAGTGGTCGAGCAACCGGGCCAGCGTGGCGTCCATGTGCCGGTCGCGCACGTTCCACGAGTCGGGGCCGCCGCGCACCATCGCCCGATAGTAGTGCTCGGCGCCGGCCACGACCTCGGCGTTCTGCCGCACGGCGAAGTCGTTCCACCGCGCGGCGAAGTCGTTCGGCCGCGTGGCGGAGCCGGTCGGCGCGGAGTCGTTCGGCGCGGAGTCGTTCGGCGCGGCGAGGTCGCGCCCGCGCAGGTCGATCAGCATCCGGACCACGTCGTCCTCGCAGCTCGCGCGCAGGAACTTCGTGGCCCACGCGTACGACTGGGGGTCTTCCGAATAAGCGGACAGGCAGTGGTACGCACTCAGGGCGGCGTCGACCCGCGACGGATCGTGCTCGCGCAGCCAGGTCAGGATCTCGCGCAGCGACTCCCACATCGAGTACACGTCGAGCCCGTGGAAGCCGATCTTGCGCTCCGATGACGCGTTGAACGACCGCAGCCAGTCGGCGAAGTCGACGACCTCCTCGTTGGCCCACATCCACGTCGGCCACCGTTCGTAGCCGAGCAGCGCCTCCAGCGGCGTCGCGTCGCCACCACGGACGGACGCGTCGACCCGCTGGCAGTCGGGCCAGTCGCCCTCGACGGCGACGAACGAGAAACCACGCTCCGCGATCAGCCGCCGGGTCAGCGCCGACCGCCATACGTAGTACTCGTGCGTCCCGTGGCTGGCCTCGCCGATCATCACGACCCGCGCGTCGCCCACCCGGTCGAGCAGAACGTCCAGGTCACCCTCGTCGACCAGGGGCCGGGCGATGGCGGCGACCTCATCACCGTACCGATGCATGGGGGTGACGTACCCCGACCGGTTTTTCCCATACGTCCGACATCTGGCACCCGTGCGTCAGGGCCGGAACAGTTCCAGCGTCGCCGGCAGCTGCGAGTGCAGCGGCGCAGGCAGGGCGTCGAGCGCGAACCAGCCCAGTTCGTCGAACTTGTGCGGCTCACCGATTCGGGCGGCGGCGGGGTCCAGGCGTACGGCGAAAACGACCGCCACCCAGTGGGAGCCCGGCCGCAGCACGTTGCGGACGCCGAGCAGGTCGATCGTCAGCGGCGCGGTGGCGTACTCCTCGGTGACCTCGCGCGTGACCGCCTGCTCGAACGTCTCGCCGAACTCGAGGGCGCCGGCCCCGCAGTCCCAGGCCCCGGGCTCGTCGCGGGCCCGGGCGGAACGACGGGCGAGCAGGATGCGCCCGTCGCCGTCGTGACAGACGAAAACACAGGAGACCTCGGGGCGATTCATGGAGATCATCATTCCGCATCGATCACCGCGCCAATACGTACGGTAATAGTCCGGTATCGGGTGATCGAAAGGGTCCGATATGGCGTATGTTCTGCTACCGGTCCACGGTGGACCGCGATCTTGCAGAGGAGAGCCATGCCGGACGACGGAAAGCGCGAGGATCCCGTGCTGGTGCGGCCGTACGTGAAGGCCGTGGCCGAGGCCGAACGGGCCCCCGACGAGGAGGCCGAGACCTGGCCCGCCACCGCCGAGGAACCGGTGGAGGCCGACACCCTCGTCCAGCCCGCCGTCGAGGACGAGCCGCCCGCCCCGGCCAAGCCCCGCCTGACCATGCACCCGCTGGCCCGCGCCGGGATCTTCGTGGGTGGTGTGGCGCTCGCGCTCGGCGTGGTCGGTTACCTGATCTTCGGCCCGGCCTCCGATCCCGCGCTGCCGCAGCCCGGCGTCGCCCTGCCCGCCGCCCCGGGCCAGGCCCCTCTCGACCAGGTCCGCAGCGTCGCGCCCTCGGCGGCGAGCCAGTCGCCCAGCGCGTCGGCGAGCGTGTCGGCCAGCGTGTCGCCCTCGGTCTCGGCCGACGCGTCCCTGCAGCCGCTGGTTCCGGTCGTGCCCAGTGGTTCCTCGGCGGCGCCGCCGCCCGCGACCAGTGCGGCGCCCCCGGCCACCGAGCCCACGCTGGCGCCGCCCGCCTCGGACCGCACCGGCAAGGTCACCGCGGCCAGCGGCCGCTGCCTGGCCCTGGGCAGCCTGTTCGGCTCCAACGGCAGCCCGGTGAACGTCGCCGGCTGCATGTCGGTCGCCTACCAGTCGTTCACCCTGGCCGCCGACGGCACGCTGCGGGTGAGCAACAAGTGCGCGCAGTCGACCGGCGACGGCACGGTCCGGGTCACCGACTGCGGCGACGGCGAGTCGTCCCAGTGGCGGGCCGGCGGCGACGGCACCCTGATCAACTCGGCCGGCGGCGGCTGCCTGACCGACCCCGGCCGGGCCGGCGCCACCACCACGGTCAGCGCGTGCTCGGGCGACTCGAGCCAGAGCTGGAGCCTGCCTTAGAGGCGAGCTTCGCGCGGTACATGGCGGCGTCGGCCTCGCGCAGCAGGCTGTCCGGGTCGCTGCCGTCGCGGCTCAGGGCCACGCCGATGCTGACGCCGACCGTGACCCGGCCCCCGTCGATGGCGTACGGCTCGGTCAGTCGGGTGGCAATGGTGTCGCGCACCAGCTCCTCGGCCCCGTCGGCGGGCAGACCGTCGAGCAGCACCACGAACTCGTCGCCGCCGAGGCGGGCCACCGTGTCCGACTCGCGCAGCAGGCCGGTCAGGCGGCCGGCCACCTCGATGAGCAGCACGTCGCCGGCCGCGTGGCCGAGCGAGTCGTTGACCGCCTTGAAGCCGTTGAGGTCGAGCAGCAGCACGGCGAAGCGGTGGCCGGCCCGCCGGGCGGCGCGCAGCCCGGCCTGGCGCATCCGGTCGGCCAGCAGCACCCGGTTGGGCAGGCCGGTCAGCGCGTCGTGCAGCGCGGCGTCGCGCAGCTGCTCCTCCTGCTCGCGCAGGGCGGCCACCATCGCGTTGCGGTCGAGCGCGGCGGCCAGCAGAGCCCCCGACTGGTTCATCATCTCGCTGCCGGGCGGGGTGGCCTCCTGGATGTGCCCGACCGCGGCCAGCAGCCCCCAGTCCCGGGTGGCGCTGCGGACGGGCACCACGAACACGGCGTCGCCGGCCGCGCCGTCGGCCAGATCGAACAGCTCAGGCGGCGGGAACCGGCTGGCCGGCATGGTGGAGCCGGTCAGCTCGTGGCCGGCCGGGTACTCCCCCTCGACGCGCAGCTCGGCGTCGAGCACCGGCACCGTGCCGTCGCGCCACAGGCCGAGGCAGCCGGCGAAGGCGGTGGTGCGCTTGAGCCAGGCCATCTCGCGCGGATCGTTGTCGTGCGCGCCGAGCAGGTCGATGCCCAGCTCGTGCTGCACGTTCAGCGTCTCCTGGAGGCTAACGACCTGGCCGAACAGGTAGCGGGTGAGGTCTTCGGTGACGGGCAGGCCGCTGGGCGGGCAGCCGCACGAGTCGCGCCGCACGAAGCTGGTCGGCACCCGGCGTACGGTCCGCTGCGGGTCCGGCTGCCCGGTCAGCTCGGCCAGCAGGGCGACCGCGGCCGCGCCGATGAGGTCGGACGGCTGGCGCACGGTCGACAGGCTGGGCTTCATGTACATCGCGCCGGCCAGGTCGTCGAAGCCGACGACCGCGATCTCCTCGGGTACGCGGTGGCCGAGCTCAGTCAGGCGGCGGATCACGCCCATCGCGTTGCGGTCGGTGCCGCAGACCACGGCCGTGACCGGCGGCCGGGCTCCGGCCAGCCGCTCGGCGACCAGCTCGCCGCCGCTCTCGTGGTTGTCACCGGCGTCCAGCAGCAGGTCGGGCGGCGGGATCAGGCCGAACTCGAGCAGCGCGCTCTCGTAGCCCTCGCGCCTCTCCCGGATGTCGAAGTGGGCCAGGTGCCCGACGAACGCTATCCGCCGGTGGCCGTGCTCGAGCAGATGGTCGACCGCGGCCCGCACGCCACCGCTGTTGTCGGCGAAGACGGCGGAGCAGCCGTCCATCTCGTGGCCGACCGTCACGACCGGGATGCCCACGGCCTGCGCCGATTCCGCGTACGCCTCATGAACCGCCCCGGCCAGCACGATGACCCCGGCCAGATGCTCCCAGGCGACCGGCCGCCGATAGTCGGGCACCCCGCTGCGGTCGGCGTTGTACGAGCCCGGGTCGAGCGTCTGCAGCGCCAGCAGGCGGTCGCCCGCGGACACGGCAGCCTGGTTCGCCCCCGCGATGATGGTCCCGTAGTAGTCGCCCCCGACGAAGGGCGACAGGACACCGTACGTGCGACGACCCACGGCCGACATGATCTCCCGAAACTAGGCGCGCGGGGTCGTGGATGAGAGATATCGGCGCAAGTCCTGCGTTTCTCCGGTAACGGGACGGGCGGCCAGGATGCACGTGTCGTCGTCCGGGTTGGTACGGCGCAGCCGCGACAGCAGCTGGGCCAGCGGCTGCCCGGGCGAGGCCCGCACGGCCTCGTCGACGGTGGCGATCACCGAGGCCAGCCCGTCGTCGGGGCCGCGGCGGCGGTGCTCGACCAGCCCGTCGGTGTAGAGCAGCAGCACGTCGCCGATCCGGAAGTCGAGCCGGGCCGTCTCGTACGTCGCGTCCTCGACCACGCCGAGCATCGGCCCGGCCGGGCGTTCGAGGGCGGCCGTACGCCCACCGCGGCTCAGCAGCGGCGGCGGATGACCGGCCTGGGCCCAGACGATCTCGTTGCGGGCCGGGTCGAAGCGGGCGATCACCGCCGTGGAGGCCAGCTCCGGCGTCTCGCGGGCCAGCTCGCACGAGAGCGTGTTGAGGTGGGCCAGCAGCTGGGCCGGGCAGCTGGTGGTCACGGCCAGCGCGCGCAGGGCGTGCCGCAGCTGGGCCATGGTGGTGGCGGCCGGGGTGCCGTGCCCGGCCACGTCGCCCACGGCCAGCAGCACCGAGCCGTCACGCAGCTCGGCCGCGTGGTACCAGTCGCCGCCGACCAGGCTCTCGTCCCCGGCCGGCAGGTAGCGCAGGGCCACCTTGAGCCCGGGCAGCACGATCGGCCCCTCCGGGATGGGCAGGATGATGCGCTGCAGGCGGGCGGCCAGCTCGTGCTCGGCGGCCAGGCTGCGGCGCTCCTCGTCGAGCTGGCGTTCGACCTCGGCCAGCCGCTTGGCTCCCGCCTCCTGCTCGGTGACGTCCTGCACGATGCCGTAGACGCGCAGCGGGCGGCCGTCGGTGTCGCGGCTGGCGTCGGCCACCGTGCGCAGGTGCTTGATCCGGCCGTTGACCCGGATCCGGGTGATCACGTCGACCCGGTCGCCCCGGTCGAGCTGGGCCTTGGCCGCGGCCCGCAGCGGCTCGTCCTCGGCCAGCGCGCTGCCGCCGGCGTCGCCCGGGCCGAGCGGGCCCAGGCGTGGGTCGCGCTCGTAGATCCGGTAGAGCTGGTCGGACCAGTAGATCTCGCCGCTGACCAGGTCCCATTCGCCCCAGCCGAGGTTGCCCAGGCGCTCGGTGCTGGCCAGGCGGTCACCGATGCCGCCGGGAGCGTCGTCGTGCCGGGTCCAGTTGAGCATCAGCCCCTCGCCGAGCCGGTTGGCCCGTACCGAATAAATGCCGTCGCGATGCGGGAACGGGCCCATGACGGCCGGCGCGCCGGTGTCGAGAACACGCTGATAGACGGGCCAGCGGTCGCTGTGCAACACCTCGGGGAAGTGCTCGGCCATGCTCAGGCCCAGCAGCTCGGCGCCGCGCAGCCCGTTCGGGGCCACCGCGTCGGGGCTGGCGGCGGCCCAGATCAGATCGGCCAGGCGGCCGTCGGGCGTGCGCTCGGCGCTCAGGAAGGAGGCCATGCCGGGCGTGATGTCGAGAACCCGCTGCACCATGCCGATCCACGGCGCGAACCGCCGGACCGGGGCGGTGAGCAGCGGCGGCACCCGACCGGTGTCCAGCCCCGAGATCATCGGGGTGTCGGCGTCGGCCACGTCGAGCAGGCGGATCACGCCGGTCGCCACCTCGAGCAGGCCGCGGCCCTCCTCGGCCGCCATGCGCAGCAGGTGGCGGTGGGCGTCGGCCAGGCGGCAGCGGGCCCGGCCGGCCAGCAGGCCGACGGCGCGCTCGATCGTGAGGCGGCCCGCCTCCCCGGCCCCCGCCGGGGCGCTCGGGCGGAGGCTCTCGACCGCCGCCGCGTACGCCTGTGTCACTACACGCCCTCCCCAGGCTCAGTTGTCCGGTTCCTGAATACGCCAGTGGGGAGGGGGTCGTCATCGGCCGTTCATCTCGACCGGTCGCTACCTGCGGCGCGACCTCGCGCTGGTCACCCGACCGGGGGTGACCCGATGGAGTGCATCGATCAGCGGACCGTCCGCGTCACAGTTCGAAGAGTGACCGCATGACCTCGGTGACGCGGGCCATGCTGGCCCCGGTGACCATGCCGATACGCTCCGCGCCGACCTCGGCCGGGATCCGCCGCATCCGGTTCACCACCACCACGCCGGTGATCGGATCCTGCTCGGTGAGGGGCACGGCGTGCGGCGGCAGCTCGGTGACACCGCGCTGGCGCACGATCGGCGCGCAGAAGGGCGAAGCGTTCTTGCGTTCGTTGTACGAATCCGCGGAGAGCACGAGAACCCGGTAGCGCAGGTCGGTGGCGTTGCCGATCGTCCAGATCTCGCCGCGCCTCACAGGCTCGTCCCGGTCGGCATGGGCCAACCCTACCGCCGCGCGATCTTAGGCCACCGCGGGGCACACCGGCCGAAAATGACGCTCTGCCCACCACGTGGACCGGGATGAACCCTGACCGGCGCCGAGCCGTAAGAATAGGCGGCGTGGCTTGCTGCTAGGGAAGGGTGTCAATGATGTCGGAGAAGGCACAAATCGGGGTCACCGGCCTCGCGGTCATGGGTCGGAACCTGGCTCGCAACTTCGCCCGGCACGGGCACACCGTGGCCGTGCACAACCGGTCGTACAACCGCACCAAAGAGCTCGTCGAGGAGTTCGGCAACGAGGGCACGTTCATCCCCTCCGAGTCGGCCGAGGACTTCGTGGCCAGCCTGGAGCGTCCGCGCCGGGTCGTCATCATGGTCAAGGCCGGCGCGCCGACCGACGCCGTGATCGACGAGTTCGCCCCGCTGCTCGAAGAGGGCGACATGCTCATCGACGCGGGCAACGCGCACTACCTGGACACGCGCCGGCGTGAGGCGGCGCTGCGCGAGCGCGGCCTGCACTTCGTGGGCACGGGCGTCTCGGGCGGCGAGGAGGGCGCGCTGCACGGGCCGAGCATCATGCCGGGCGGCTCCCCCGAGTCGTACGAGGCGCTGGGCCCGCTGCTCGAGGACATCTCGGCCAAGGTCGACGGCGAGCCGTGCTGCGTGCACGTGGGGCCGGACGGCGCCGGGCACTTCGTCAAGATGGTGCACAACGGCATCGAGTACGCCGACATGCAGCTCATCGCCGAGGCGTACGACCTGCTGCGTCAGGTCGGCGGGCACACGCCGTCCGAGATCGCCGACGTGTTCCGCGGCTGGAACGAGGGGCGCCTGGGGTCGTACCTGATCGAGATCACGGCCGAGGTGCTCAAGCAGAACGACGCCGAGTCGGGCCAGCCGTTCGTCGACATCGTGCTCGACCAGGCCGAGCAGAAGGGCACGGGCCGCTGGACGGTGCAGGCCGCGCTCGACCTGGGTGTGCCGGTCAGCGGCATCGCCGAGTCGGTGTTCGCGCGGGCGCTCTCCGGCGGCGCGGACGTGCGCAAGGCGGCCGCTGACGCCGGTCTGCCCGGTCCGTCGGCGACGGCGGGCGCGCACGAGGGCGACCTGCAGGCCGACGTCGAGCAGGCGCTGTTCGCGTCCAAGATCGTGGCGTACGCGCAGGGCTTCCAGCAGATCCAGGCGGCCAGCAAGGAGTACGGCTGGTCGATCGACCCGGGTGCGATGGCGAAGATCTGGCGCGCGGGCTGCATCATCCGGGCCAAGTTCCTCGACTTCATCAAGCAGGCGTACGACAAGTCGCCCGAGCTGACCACCCTGCTGGTCGACCAGTACTTCCTCGACGCCGTCAGCGGCGCCCAGGACGCCTGGCGCCGCGTGGTCGTCACCGCCGCCCAGCACGGCATCCCGGCTCCCGGCTTCGCGTCCGCCCTGGCCTACTTCGACGGCCTGCGCGCCGCCCGCCTGCCGGCCGCCCTGATCCAGGGCCAGCGCGACTTCTTCGGCGCCCACACCTACCGCCGCGTGGACAAGGAAGGCGCGTTCCACACGCTGTGGGCCACCGACGACCGCAAGGAAATCGACGCCTGATCCGATGGGACTGCGGGTCGCGGTGGTGGGCGCCGGAATCGGCGGCCTGACGCTGGCCCACGCCCTGCGGCGCCGGGGAATCGACTGCGTGGTCCTGGACCGCGACGCCGGCCCCGGCGCCACCGACGGTTACCGGCTGCACCTCACCGAGCAGGCCTTCGCGGCGCTGGCCGAGGTGCTGCCGGAATCGTCGGTGCGGGCGCTGCGCGCCTGCGGCGCCGGCAACGAGACATTCCGGCAGTTCGCCATGCTCGACCATCGAGGCCACACCCGGTTGCGGATCCCGGTCAGGCATTCCGGCGAGGTACTGCTGATCGGCCGCCGCCCGCTGCGCACCATCCTGGCTCGCGGCCTCGAGAACCACATTCGCTGGGGTACGACGGTGACCGAGCCGCCGGGCCCCGAGTTCGACCTGGTGGTTGCCGCGGACGGCACCGGGTCGCGGATCGCCCGGCAGTGGGTGGGCCGGCCGACCGGCCGCCCGGCGGGAGTCATCGGCATCGCCGGGCGGTCCCGATTGCCGCAGCGCATCCCGGCCGACCTGCGCGACGGGCTGGCCTTCATGATCGGGCCGCGGGGGGTCGGCGCCTTCCTCAGCCTGCAGGCCGAGCATGGCGACGATCCGGCGGCCGAGAAGCCGTACGTGGTGTGGTCGGTCGCCGCTCCGCTGCAGACGGCCGACGAAGAGTTGAAACAGCTGGCACACCGGCTCACTACCGGATGGACCGCTGACCTCCACGCGCTCATCGATCAGTCCGAGCCCGGCAGCGTCGCCGCTTTCCCGTTCTTCTTCCCGGCCGCCCTCGAGCCGTGGCCGGCTGGACGGGTGACGCTGCTCGGGGACGCCGTCCACCCGATGCCGCCGACCGCCGGTGCCGGGGCGAGCACGGCGATCCTGGACGCGGTGCATCTCGCTCGTGACCTGGCCACGATGCCGACGGCCCAGGCGCTCGCGACTTATCAGGCTCGGCTGCTGCGGTACGCGCCGCGGGCCGTCGACGAGGCCCGGCCGGCGTTGCGGTGGCAGCGGCGGCTCGCCCGTCCGGCGTTGTTCGCGCTGGCCACCGAGGTCGGTCTGCCGCTGGCCGCGGCCGGGCTGCGTCTGGCTCAGACCGCGCGCAGCACCGGCGCCGTGCTCATCAGCGCGCCGGCCTCGTCGGCCGGCAGCGGCTTGGACATGAAGAAGCCCTGGCCGAGCCGGTAGCCCATCTCGCGGAGCCGTTCCAGCTGGGCCTCCGTCTCGATGCCCTCGGCGACGGCGCCGAGCTGCAGGTATTCGGCCAGTTGGGCGACCGCCGCGGCCACGGCGAGACGGCCGCGGTCCTCGCCGTCGGCGATGCCGTCGACGAACGACTTGTCGAGCTTGAGGACGTCGACGGGGAACGCCCGCAGCAGGCTGAGCGACGAGCTGCCGGTGCCGAAATCGTCCAAGGCCAGCCGTACGCCCAT
This sequence comes from Paractinoplanes pyxinae, assembly GCF_026626335.1. Taxonomy (GTDB): domain Bacteria; phylum Actinomycetota; class Actinomycetes; order Mycobacteriales; family Micromonosporaceae; genus Actinoplanes; species Actinoplanes pyxinae. The sequence goes on from NZ_JAPNTZ010000020.1 coordinate 49,410, forward strand.
CTCGTGCAGGGCGTGCAGGGTCTCGCGGACCTGGCGCCCGTCGGCCACCGACGACTCGGTCACCTCGAGCACCAGGTTGCGCGGCAGCAGCCCGGTGTCGCTGAGCACGGCCGCCACCTCGTCGACGAACCCGGACTCGCGCAGCTGGCGCACCGCCACGTTCACGTTGATGGCCTTGATCGCGCCCTCGCCGTGCTCCTTCTGCCAGCGGGCCAGCTGCTCGCAGGCCTCGCGCAGCACCCAGGAGCCGAGCGGCACGATGAGCCCGGAGCGCTCGGCGACCGGGATGAAGTCGCCCGGTGAGACGAACCCGCGCGTGGGGTGCTTCCAGCGCACCAGCGCCTCGGCGCCGTGCAGCCGGCCGGTCACGATGTCGAAGACGGGCTGGTACAGCAGGTACAGCTCGTGCCGGATGATCGCGTTGTGCAGCTCGCTGCCGAGGCGGGCGTGGTTGACGACCTCCTGGCGCATGCGCGGCTCGAACCGGGTCCAGGCCGCCTTGCCGCCTTCCTTGGCCGCGTACATGGCGATGTCGGCGTTGCGCAGCACCTCGTCGGCGGTGTCGCCGGAGCCGGCGATCGCGACGCCCACGCTGGCGTGGGCCAGCAGCAGGTGCTCGCCCACCTTGAACGGCTCGGCCAGGGCGTGGATGAGGCGGTCGGCGGCCGATTCGGCCGAGGCCTCCTCCTCGATGTCGAGCAGCACGGCGAACTCGTCGCCGCCGAGCCGGGCCGGCAGGTCGATGTCGGCCCGGGTCCGCTGCAGGCGCTGGGCGACCTGGTAGAGCAGCTGGTCGCCGACGGCCGGGCCCATGGTGTCGTTGACCGTCTTGAAGTCGTCGATGTCGATCAGCAGCACCGTGGCCGGCTGGTGGGCGGACAGGCGCTCGTTGAGGGCGGCGGTGAACCGGGTGCGGTTGGCCAGCCCGGTCAGCGGGTCGGTCATGGCCAGCCGTTCCAGCTCGGCCTGCTGTTCGCGCAGGCCGGCCAGCATCCGCCGGTGGTCGCTGACCCCGAGCAGCTGGCGGGTCACCACCAGCGCCGTGATGAGCACGGCGCCGACGATCACGGCGCGTTCCCGGCCGTCCATCTGCTGGGCCGAGACGATGGTGAGCAGGGCGGCCGTGGCGACGATGGCCACGATCGGCAGCAGCTCGTAGGCGGAGCGGCGCCGCCGGGCGACGGCCGGGGCGGCCGCCGGACGCTGCAAGGTGACCCGCTGCCGGTACGCGGCGGCGGCGAACGACAGGGCGACCAGCGGGCTACCCAGCACCGAGAGCAGCAGACGGAAGAAGTCGTTGCCGGCGATGAGCAGCACGGCCAGGGCGACCGCGACGATGGGCGCCACGGCCAGCAGGCGCAGCGCGAGCGGGTCGATCGGGCCGTCGGGGCGGGCCGCGGCCTTGCCGATGACGGCCAGGCAGAGCAGGCCGGCCACGCCGACGACGCCGGCCGTGGCCCGGGTGGCCAGGTCGGTGCCGGGCGGGGCGAAGCTCAGCACGACGTACCAGAAGATCAAGGCGCCCGCGACGGCCACGGTGGCCCCGTCGAGCAGCACCCGGGCCCAGCCCAGCGGCGTGCGGTCGCCCATCGGCAGCCGCAGGAAGGCCGACATCACCCAGAACATGCCGGTCAGCATCGGGACGGCGACGTAGATCGACATGCCCGCGTTGTTGTTGGCCAGGGCCAGCGAGGTGGCCGTGCTCAGCAGCAGGATCACCGCGCCGTGGCCGAGCTGGCGCCAGAACGCCCGCACGACGCGCGGCAGCTTCACCATCGCGCCGAGGCGCTGCAGCGACCAGACCGCCGCGATCATGGCGACGGGCCCGCCGATGTAGCCGAGCACCACATCCTGCTGGTCGCGCACGACCAGCCACCCGGCGACCGCCAGGGCGGCCACCGCGGTGACCAGCAGGGAGGTGAGCCCGCTACCGGCACGCCGGGCGGCGGGCCCCACGGGTTCAGTCATGCGCGTCCTAGGGCTGAGTCGGTTTCCCTACCGCCTTCCTGTCGGCCGCCGGACGCGTTTTCTGAGAAATGTTCAGCCCTTCAGCGCCGCCGAGACCACGGCCCGGGCCTCCTCCTGGATCCGGGCCAGGTGCTCGGGACCGTGGAACGACTCGGCGTAGATCTTGTAGACGTCCTCGGTGCCGGACGGGCGGGCCGCGAACCAGCCGGGCTCGGTGACCACCTTGAGGCCGCCGATCGGGGCGCCGTTGCCGGGGGCGGTGGTCAGCACGGCGGTGATCGGCTCGCCGGCCAGCTCCTTGGCGGTGACCTGCTCGGGCGAGAGCTTGGCCAGAATCGCCTTTTCCTCGCGGCTGGCGGGGGCGTCGATCCGGGCGTACGCGGGTTCGCCGAACTTGGCCGTCAGGTCGCGGTAGTGCTCGCTGGGCGTACGACCGGTGACCGCGAGGATTTCGGAGGCGAGCAGGTCGAGCAGGATCCCGTCCTTGTCGGTGCTCCACGGGCCGCCGTCGCGGCGCAGGAACGACCCGCCCGCGCTCTCCTCGCCGCCGAAGCCGATCGAGCCGTCGAGCAGGCCGGGCACGAACCACTTGAACCCCACCGGCACCTCGTCGAGGCGGCGGCCCAGGTCGGCCGCGACCCGGTCGATCATCGAGGACGAGACCAGCGTCTTGCCGATGGCGGCGCCGGACGGCCAGTCGGTGCGGGCGGCGAACAGGTAGTTGATCGCCACCGCCAGGTAGTGGTTGGGGTTCATCAGCCCGGCGTCGGGCGTGACGATGCCGTGCCGGTCGGCGTCGGCGTCGTTGCCGGTGGCCAGCTGGAAGCGGTCCTTCTGCTGGATCAGGGACGCCATCGCGTACGGCGAGGAGCAGTCCATCCGGATCTTGCCGTCCCAGTCCAGGGTCATGAAGCCGAACGTGGGGTCGACGACCGGGTTCACCACCGTGAGGTCGAGCGAGTACCGCTCGGCGATCGCGCCCCAGTAGGCGACGCTGGCCCCGCCCAGCGGGTCGGCCCCGATGCGCAGCCCGGCCCCCCGGATCGCGTCGAGGTCGATGACGGCGGGCAGGTCTCCCACGTACGCGTCGAGGAAGTCGTAGCCGGAGACGGCGGACGCCTGGCGGGCCCGGGCGGCCGGGATCCGCTTCACGTCACGCAGACCGCCCGCGACGATCTCGTTGGCCCTGTCCTGGATCCACCTGGTGGCGTCGGTGTCGGCCGGGCCGCCGTTCGGCGGGTTGTACTTGAAGCCGCCGTCGTCGGGCGGGTTGTGCGAGGGCGTGACGACCACGCCGTCGGCCAGGCCGGTCGAGCGCTCACGGTTGTAGGTGAGGATCGCGTGCGAGACGGCCGGGGTCGGGGTGTAGCCGTCGCGGCTGTCGATCAGCGTGGTCACGTCGTTGGCCGCGAACACCTCGAGCGCGGTGATCATGGCCGGCTCGCTCAGCGCGTGCGAGTCGCGGCCCAGGAACAGCGGGCCGTCGGTGCCCTGCGCGCGGCGGTACTCGACGATCGCCTGGCTGGTGGCGGCGATGTGGTCCTCGTTGAAGGCGTTCTTCAGGCTGGAGCCGCGGTGGCCGGAGGTGCCGAAGGCGACGCGCTCGCCGACGACCTCGGGATCCGGGTGCTCGGTGTAGTAGCGCGAGACCACCTTCGGCACGTCGATCAGATCGCGCGGCTCGGCGGGCTGTCCGGCGCGGGGGTTGACGGACATGGTGGTGGCCTCCTTCGGAGCATGGACCTGCCTGGAGCGTATCGATACCCCCTTCCCCGCACAGCGCTTCGGTACGCCGTTGTCCAGCAGTTGAGTTCCGGTACATCAACAAGGTGACTTTCGGTCACTGATTGGGCAGAGACATCCCGTTGACGATGGAGTGGGAGCGGGGGAAGTCGTGCACGTGTCAGTGGTCGACAACAGCGACGAATCGGTGGTCGTCACGATCCGCGGCAATCTCGACATCGACAGCGGCACGACCCTGACGACGACGCTCGACCAGGTGCTCGACCGGCCGGCGCCGCGGGTGGTGGTCGACCTGTCCGGCATCGAGTTCTGCGACTCGACCGGACTCAGTGCCCTGGTGGTGGGGCACAACCGGGCCGCCGCGGACGGGGGCTGGCTGCGGCTGGCCGCGCCCGGCGAGTTCCTGGAGCGCCTGCTCGACACCGTCGGCCTGACGTCGCGGCTGGCCGTCTACCCCACGGTGGGTGACGCGCTGGTCGGGCGGGACGCGGACTAGCATCGCGGGGTGCTGATCCTGCTGCCGCCGTCCGAGGGCAAGACCGCCGCCACCGCCGGTGATCCCGTCGACCCGGGGTCGCTGTGGATGCCGGGGCTGGGGACGGCGCGCAAGCGGGTGCTGACCCGGCTGGTGGCGATGAGCAAGCGCACCAGCGCCCGGGCGGTGGCCGACTCGCTGGCCACGCTGGGGCTGTCGGCCGGGCAGAGCAGCGAGGTCACCCGCAACGCCGGGCTGCACTCGGCCCCCGCCGCGCCGGCCGCCTCGATCTACAGCGGGGTGCTCTACGAGGCGCTGGACGCGCACAGCCTGGCTCCCGAGGCGCGGGCCTGGGTCGATCAACGGGCGGTCGTGTTCTCCGGGCTGTGGGGTGTGGTGCGGCTGGACGACCGCATCCCGGCCTACCGGCTCTCGGTCGGCGTCACCCTGCCCTCGGTCGGCGGGCTCACGGCGTACTGGAAAAAGGTCTTGCCGAAGGCGCTCGACCCGGTGGCCGCGGGCGGACCGGTGCTCGACCTGCGGTCGGGGGCCTACGGGGCCATGTGGACGCCGCCGGTAAGCACCTCGGCCACCGTGCGGGTGCTGCACGAGCGCGTGGTCGACGGCGTGACCAAGCGATCGGTCGTCAGCCACTTCAACAAGGCGACCAAGGGCCGGATCGTGCGCGCGCTGGCCGAGGCCGGAGCGACCCCGGCCTCGGTCGACGAGATCGCCACCGCGCTGCGCGACCTCAAGTACACCGTCGAGGAGCAGCCCGCAGGCCCGGGCCGCCCCCGTCAGCTGGACGTCGTGGTCAGCGAGCTGTGACTACTGCGCGGCCAGGATGTCGACGACGAACCGCAGGTCACCCTGCTCGTCGCCGTAGGCCATGGCGGCGGGCACGTCGATCTGGACCCGGCTGCCGACCTTCTGGCCGGGGATGCCCTTGTCCCAGCCCTCGATGACCCGGCCGGTGCCGATCGGGGTGCTGAACGGCTCGCCGCGCTGCCACGACGAGTCGATGATCTGGCCGGTCTTGTAGCTGACCAGCACGTAGTTGGCGGTGACGGTCTGGCCCGCCTTGACCGCGGGGCCGGTGCCGGGCACCAGGGCGGTCACCTTGAGGTCCTTCACCGTGCCGGTGCCGCCCTTGACGACGGGCTCCTTCGACAGCGCGGGCGGGGTGTCGACGGGCGCGGGCTGCGGCGCGGCCTCTGCCGACGGCGCGGCCGGCTCGGACGGCACGGCCTGCTGCTCGGTCGGCGCGGCGGCGGACGCGGGCGGGGCGGCCGGCTGCGCCGCCGGCTCGGGGTCGCCACCCCGTACCGTGACGAAGACGGTCACCAGGACGGCGACCACGGCCAGCCCGGCGACGGCGCCGCCGATGGCCTGGCTGCGGCGCTTGGCGGTGTCGCCGGTGATGGGTCGGGCGGTCTCGGTGCTCATATGTCGTCGACTCTCCTGTATCGGCGTCGGCCGGAAACTTCGGACACGGTACCCGTCCTCGTGACGAAGCCCACGCGGAACCTCGTCCGAACCACCTAGGGCCGTGATCACCCGAACGGGCGGTCACTCATTCCGCTCTTCACCGTCACGGATCGAAGTGCCATTGTTGACGCCCTGCACAGCTTTCTTCGCGCTCTGAATTCGTACTGCCAGCACTGGAGGGTCGGTTGCCGTCGACCGAGGAGGGTCGCCGCAGGCGCCGGACAGGCCACCGCGCCCGCCGCCCCTCAGGGTTCGCCGAGGGCGGTCGCCAGTGGAACGAGGCGCTGTCCTCGGCCGCGGTGATCCTCGCCGGCGTGCTCGTCGTCATCGGGTTCGGCTTCGTCGCCGTCCGCGGGCTCAAGGGCGACGACCCGGAGCCGCCGATCGACCCGCCCGCGCCCGCGCTGGGCGACCTGCGCCTGCCGCCGCCCCCGAGCAGCAGCAGCGACGGTCAGGGGCTCATCCCGCTGGGCAGCCCGTCCCCCTCGCCGTCGCCGAGCACCACCAAGGCCACCAGCGCGCCGCCGCCCTCGCTCGACGTCCTCCGGCTCGCCCGTGACTCCGTGCCGGCGGAAGTGGACCTCTCGGCCGAGGGTGAGAGCGACTGGGTGCACTGGGGGCTCGACGGCACGTTCTCGCTCGAACGGGACAAGAAGGGCGACTTCCGGATCCTCGAGGGCGCGCCGACCGCGCCCCGATTCCGGCACTCGCTGAGCCCGCAGAAGTTCAAGTGGAGCGGCGGCGACCCGGTGGGCACGAGCGGCGGGACGACCACCGGCATCCGCACCTGCGGCAAGGGCAACGGGTTCACGCTGACCGCGCCGGCCGGCAAGACCCCGCGCATTCTCAAGCTGTACGTCGGGGTCTTCGCGGCCCGCGGAAAGCTGACCGCGCGGCTGAGCACCGGCGACTCGACCGGCACTACCGTTCTGGAGCAACGCGGTGACACGCCGCGCACGGCGGTTCTGACCGTGGCGTACCAGGCCCCCGAATCGGGGCAGGTGCGGCTGAACTGGACCACCGACGCGGCGTACGGGGAAGGTTGCGCAGGGGTAGCCCTGCAGGCGGCCACGCTTTCGTGAAGTGTTCTCATAACACTCCAGCCGGGATCCGGCGGTAGTGAGGAACGACCAGAGGGGTTGACGTGTTCGCGGGCTGGGGATCGTGGGTCGCCCGCTTCCGGTGGCCGGTGCTGTCCGTCGCGCTCGTCGCGGTGATCAGCGCGGGCGTCTGGGGGCTCGGGGTTTTCGGCCAGCTCACCGAGGGCGGCTACAACGACCCGGACAGCGAGTCGGCCCAAGCTACGGAGGCCGTCCAGAAGGCGTTCGGCGCCCAGGGCGGCGACCTCGTGGTCATCTACACGCCGACCAAGGTCAAGATCACCGACGTCCCGCTCGGCAAGCGCGTCCGCGACAAGCTGACCGCGCTGCCCAAGTCGGCCGTGAAGGGCAGCACCTCGTACTTCTCGACCCGGTCACCGCAGTTCGTGTCGAAGGACAAAACGAGCGCGGTCGCCCTCGTCACCCTGGTCGGCGCCGACGACGGGGCCAAGCTCGAGTCGTACCGCGACGTCAAAGACAAGTTCGCCGTCGAGGGCGCCACGGTGCAGCTCGCGGGCGGCGTGGTGCTGGCCGACACGACCTCCACCCTCTCGACCGAAGACCTGGCCAAGGCCGAGATCATCTCGCTGCCGGTCGTGCTGATTCTGCTGCTGTTCCTGTTCGGCTCGCTCGTCGCCGCCTCGCTGCCGGTGCTCGTGGGCGGGGCCGCCGTCCTCGGCTCGCTCGGCATCCTGCACGCCATCGCCGGGGTGCACGAGGTCAACTCGTTCGCCGTCAACGTGGCCAGCCTGCTCGGCCTGGGCATGGCCATCGACTACGGCCTGTTCATGGTCGGCCGCTTCCGCGAGGAACAGTCGGCCGGTCGCACCCCGGCCGAGGCCGTGCGACGGACGGTCGCCACCGCCGGGCGTACGGTCGTCTTCTCGGCCACCCTGCTGATGACCGCGCTCGCCGGGTTGCTGCTGTTCCCGCAGGGCTTTCTCAAATCCTTGGCGTACGGCGGTCTGGCCGCAGTGGGTCTGGCCGCGCTCCTGTCGCTGACGTTGCTGCCGGCCCTGCTCGCGATCCTCGGTCCGCGCGTCGACAAACTGCCGATCAAACTGCCCGGACGGGGTAAGGGTGGCGCTTTCTGGGGCCGGCTGGCAGCCGCGGTGCTGCGCCGGCCGGTCGTGGTGGCGCTGCCCATCCTGGCCGGCCTGATCGTGCTGGCGGCGCCCATCGCCGGCGTGCGGTTCGGCGAGGCCGACGAGCGCACCCTGCCCCCGGGCAACTCGGCCCGGCAGGCCATCGAAACCCTCAAGGCCGACTTCCCGCAGTTCAGCGGGAACGGCATGCCGATCGTGCTGCGCGGGCAGGCCGACACGTCGGCGTTCGCGGTGACCCTGCGCCAGATCCCCGGCATCGCCCAGATCAGCCCGGCCCAGCGCGCGGGCGGCATCACCGTCTTCAACGCGACGCTGCGCGCCTCCGACCCGTTCAGCAGCGAGGCGCGCGACGTCGTCGACCAGATCCGGTCGCTGGCCGTCCCCAACGGCGCCGAACTGCTGGTCGGCGGCACGACGGCCCGCAACGTGGACAGCCTGGCGGCCACCGCGGCCAAGCTGCCGTGGATGGTCGCGATGCTGGTCGGGGCCACGCTGATCCTGATGTTCTTCGCGTTCGGCTCGATCCTGCTGCCGATCAAGGCGGTGGTGATGAGCGCGCTCAGCCTCAGCGCCACCTTCGGCATCCTGGTCTGGATCTTCCAGGACGGGCACGGGGCGTCCTGGCTGAACGTGACGCCGGCCCCGCTCGAGGCGGGCATCGTCGTGCTGATGGCGGCCGTGGTGTTCGGCCTGTCGACCGACTACGAGGTGTTCCTGCTCTCCCGGATGGTCGAGGCACGAGCCCACGGGGCGTCGACGAACGAGGCAGTGACGGCCGGCCTGGCCCGCACCGGCAAGGTGATCAGCGCGGCGGCGCTGCTGCTGATCGTGGTGACCGGGGCGTTCGCGCTGTCCTCGGTGACCACCATGCGGTTCGTCGGCGTCGGCATGATCGTGGCGCTGCTGCTGGACGCCACGGTCGTCCGGATGCTGCTGGTGCCGGCCGTGCTCGGGCTGCTGGGGAACGCGTCGTGGTGGGCGCCGGGGCCGCTGAAGCGGCTGCAGGAGAGGGCCGGGCTGTCGGAGCACGCGGGCGAGGAAACGCCGGCGCTGCCGTCGGGGCGGCACGCGGCGGGTGAGGTGACGGCGGTTCTGGCGTTGCCGCCCGGCCCGGCCAAGTACTCGGCGTGGGACCGGGAGGCGGCGGGCGTCATGCTGCTGCCGCCGGACATGATGCCGCGGGCCCTGCCGGCCGGTTCCGAGGCGGCCACCGAGATCATCCCGAAGATCACCGACGAGACGCCGGCGCCGGATGCCGCTTCCGGGTCCGCATCGGCTTCCGGCTCCGCCGCCGTTCCTGGTTCGGCCGCTGCCTCGCTGGACGACGACATCGTCGACGCCGAGATCATCGAGGACGACGAGCCGGAATCGCCCGCCAAGAATGACAAATCGGACGAGGACCACGTCGACGCGGAGATCGTCGACGAGCCGGCCGACCCCGCGGCCGCCCCTCCGGCGGACGGCGCCGACTCGCCGGGTGACGAATCGGCCTCGGCCTCGGCGGATGATTCCGTCGAGGCCTCGCCGGCCGCCGCTTCGCCAGATGACGAAGCTGCCGCCGCGGCCACGCCGATCGATCGCGACGCCACGTCCCCGGTCACCGACGAGTCGAGCAACCCGGCGGATGCCGACGCAACGGGTGCGGACTCAGCCGCTGCCGGCACCAAGGACGCCCACTCCACGGATACCGACTCGGTGGACGCCCGCTCCGAGGACGCCGACTCTATGGACGCCCTGTCCGAGCAAGCCGACTCCGCGGATGCCGATTCCACGAGTGCTCACTCCGCGGAAAACGACTCCGACTCCCTGACTGCTCATTCCACGGATGACGACTTCACGGACGCGGACTCCTTGGACGCTCCTGCCACGGATGGCCGCTCTGAGGATGTTGACTCCCTGGACGCTCCTTCCGCGGACGCCCGCTCCGAGGATGTCGACTCCCTGGACGCTCCTTCCGCGGACGCCCGCTCCGAGGATGTCGACTCCCTGGACGCTCCTTCCGCGGACGCCCGCTCCAGGGATGTCGACTCCCTGGACGCTCCTTCCGCGGACGCCCGCTCCGAGGATGTCGACTCCCTGGACGCTCCTTCCGCGGACGCCCGCTCCAGGGATGTCGCCTCCGCAGATGCTCACTTCACGGACGCCGGCTCCCAGGACGCCGGCTCGTTGGCAGCCCACTCTGCGAACACCCGATCCGGGGACGCGGGCGCCCATGATGTTGACTCGCCGCCAGCCCACCCCGGGGACGCCGATTCGCTGAACGCCCACTCCCGGGATAGCGACTCCACCGGCGCCGACTCCGTGGACGCTCACTCCGCGGCTGCCCACTCCAGTGGTGTCGGCTCCGCGGACGCTCCATCCATCAACGATGGCCCCCAGGACACCGACTCCACGGACGCGGACTCCGAGGATGTCCGCTCCTGGGATGCCGACCCGGTTGCCGGCTCGCGGAGCGGGGCTGCCGTCGAGGAGCCGGTCGCGGCCGAGGCTGAGTCGCCCGTTGCTTCGCCAGAGGTCGTAGCTGAGCCCGATGCCGCGTCGCCCGATGAGCGCCGGGCCGACTCGCGGGATGCCGAGCCGACGGGCGCTGACGACACGGTTGCCGAGGCGTCGGTCGTCGAGGAAGAGGTGGTCGAGGGCGAGACCGTCTTCGACGAGCCCTACGTTCCCTCGTACCTGCCCGAGCCGTACTACCCGATGCCGGGCGTCTACCGCTCGGAGGCCCGGGCGACCGAACCCGACTACTCGGCGCCCGACGACTTCTTCTTCGGGCCTTCGTCGGCGGGAACGTTCGCCAGTTCGCTCGAGCTGCCGTCCACGACGGAGTCGACGGTCCCGTACTTCGGCGACCGCCCCGACTTCGAGAGCACCCGCAACCTCGCGGAGTTCGCCACTCCCCGCCGCTTCGACGCGCCCGACGACGACCCCCCGCTCTTCGAGGCCCCGAACCGCCAGGTGGCGCGCACCTTCGAGGCTCCCGACCCGGCGACCTCGGGAAGCATCGTCCTCCCGGACCTGGACCCGCCCGCAACCGACCGGCCGGCCCCTACACCGGAAAGTGTCGATTCGCCCGACAGCGCACCCGACCCGGCAGCTGCGACTCCGAGCGCGTTCGACTCGCCTTTCACCACGCCCGAGGCGACGGCGGACACCTTCGCTTCGCCCAGCAGCACGCCCGATCCCACACCCGCGACGCCGCGAACCTTCGACCCGTCTCTCACCACGCCCGCCGCGACGGCGGCAACACCGGACACCCTCGCTTCGCCCGGCAGCGCGTCCGGCCCGGCCGGCGACGACGCCGACCTGCCGGTCTTCGATGCTGACCGGCCCGTCGCGGACGCTGACGCCGAGTCCGCAGGCCGTTTCTCCGCATCGGCCACCCCGCAGGCGCGCGCCGAAGAGGCCGACCCGGAGCTCGACGTCACGCGGAGCTTCGACGCGCCGGACCTGGACGCCACCCGCCGGCTGCAGGTGCCCGGGCTCGAATCCACCCGCCAGCTTCCGGCCGACGCGATCGAACGCGCCCGCCGCCTCGGCTCCCCTGCCTCGAAGCCCGAGCCGGAGGCCGGCGCTCAGCCGAAGCCCACGGCTTCCGAGGCCGAACGGCCCGCGGAAAGTTCGCCTCCGCGCTCGGTGCCGGTCGTTCCCGGCGCCGGCACGGACCCGCTGCCCAAGCGGCCCACCACGTCCGAGACGTTCGCCGAGCCCCTGCCGCGACGCGTGCCGTCGCAGCGGTCGACGCCGTCCGTCGCCGAGCCGTCGCGCTCCTCCCTGGCCGAGCCACTGCCCCAGCGGCCCTTGCTGCCCCCGGCAGCCCAGCCGCTGCCGCCGCGCTCGCCCCTGTCCGACACCGCTCGCCCGTCCGCGACCGACCCGCTCCCCCAGCGCTCACCCTTCGCGAGCCCAACTCCCACCGAGCCGCTACCCCAGCGGTCGCCCTTCGCGAGCCCGGCTCCCACCGATTCGCTGCCCCAACGGTCGCCCTTCGCGAGCCCGACCCCCACCGAGCCGCTACCCCAGCGGACGCCCGCCGCGGACCCTTCCCGCCCTGATCCGCTTCCGCGGCGAGCGCAGGGCGCAGACCCCTCCCCGACGTTGCCCCAGCGCTCGCCCGCCGCGGATCCCTTCCGTAGCAGTCCACTTCCGCAGCGATCGGCCAACGCGGACCCGGCCCAGGGGTCGCCCGCCGAGCCACCCGCTCAGCGCTCCCCCTACGCCAGGCCTTCGGTCGCGGACTCATTCCCGCGGCGGCTGCCCGACCCGGCCCCCGCCGAGCCACCCGCTCAGCGGACGCCCTTCGCGGGGCCGACCCCAGCCGAGCCACCCGCTCAGCGGACGCCCTTCCCGGAGCCGACCACCGCTGGACCGAGCACGGACCTGGGCAACTTGTTCGCCGGCGGCCGCACCGCGGAGCCGGACGAGTTCGCGGATCCGACTCCGCTGCGGCGACCCGCGACGCTCGGCGACCGCCCTTACTCGTTCCGACCCGGCCAGGACACCGCTGAGCCGACGGCCACGCCTCAGCCGACCGCAGAGTCCGCCCCACCGGCGTACGCGGCGCAATCGACCCCGCGCCGGCCCGCCGACCTCGGCGACCATCTGCGCGAGACCCGCCCGGCCGACCTGGGCGACCACCTGCGCGAGTCGCGGCCGGCCGACCTGGCCCAGTACAGCACCCGCACCCGCCGCGCGACCTCGGAGAAGCCGGACGAGCCGAAGCCCGCCCGGCGCCCGGCCACCCTGGCCGACCAACTGCCCAAGCCCCGCCGTAAGGCTGACGGCGACCAGCCCTCGAGCTGAGGGGTCAGCGGAAGACGAGGCCGCCGCCGACCTCGAGCACCTGGCCGGTCAGCGCGCCCGAACCCTCCGAGACGAGCAGCCGCACGGTGGCGACCAGGTCCTCGGGGACCAGGGCGCGCGGCACCGCCTGGGTGGCCAGCAGCGGAGCGTGCGCCTCGGCGTCCCGGCCGGCGGCCAGCTCGGCCTCGCCCTCGGTGCGGATGGCGCCCGGCGACAGCGCGTTGACGGTGATGCCGGCCGGTCCCAGCGCGCGAGCCAGCGACCGGGTCAAGCCGATCAGGGCGGCCTTGCTCGACACGTACGCGGGACCGGACGGGCCACCCATGCGCACGGTCGGCGAGACGACGTTGACGATGCGGCCCCAGCCCCGCTCGGCCATCCCGGGGCTGAGAGACTGGGCGAGCAGCATCGGCGCCGTGACGTTGACCGCGAACGTCTGCTGCCACTCGGTCAGCGGCAGCTCGTCGAACGCCACATTGGACGCCTTGGCCGCGTTATTGACCAGCACGTCGATCGGGCCGGCGCGCTCGGCCAGGCCGCGCACGGCGCCGGCGTCGGCCAGGTCCGCGTCGAGCAGGGTGGCCTCCGCGCCCAGGTCGCGGCAGAGTCGGGCGACGTTCTCGGCTTCCTCGTCGGCGTCCAGGTGATGCAGCCACAGATGGTGTCCCGGCCGGGCCAGGCCGACGGCCAGGGCCGCCCCGATGCCGCGCCGAGCGCCCGTGATCAGAATCCGCCGCCCCATGCCGTTCACCTTAAGCCGATCAACCTCGGAAAAGACCAGGTGAACATCGATGTGTTGAACGCCGCCGGCCGAAAGGGGCGTGGCCGAGCGGCCCGCTGGCGCTGGGTCGCTCGGCCACGCCTGTCTTCATGGTGCCCCGCCGCGGCGGTCATCGCACTGCGCCGAGGACAGGTGTCGGTCAGCTGCGCTCGGCCAACGCGGCCGTCGCGGACGTGGGAACGGGCGCGGGCTGGGTGGGAGCGGGGCGGGTCGAGAGCCAGCAACCCGCGGCGACCAGGGCGAAGCCGGCGAGCGTGCTCACTCCGAAGTGCTCGTCGAGCAAGGCCACGCCCAGCAGCACGGCGACCACGGGGTTCACGTAGGTGACCAGCCCGGCGCGGGTCGAGCCGACCTGGGCGATGAGCTGGTAGAAGGCGAGCAGGGCGAGCGCGGTGCAGAAGAGGCCGAGCACCGCCAGCGACGCCCACGCCTCCATGCGTACGGGATCGGTCGGCAAAGCGAACAGCGTGAACGGCAGCAAAGCCAGCGCGGTGATGCCGGTGGTGGCGCCGACCAGCGACTCGGTGGGCACGTCGGCCAGGCGGCGCTGGACGAGCATCGTGGCCACGGCGTAGCTGATCGCCGCGACCAGCACCATGCCGGCGCCGAGCAGGCCGAGGCGGCCACCGGAGAGGTCCAGGCCGACCAGCAGGGCCACCCCGCCGAAGCCGAGAACCAGGCCGGCCACGCGGATCGGGGTGAGCCGCTCGGTGCGGGCCATGAGCAGGGCGATGGCGACCGGTTCGACCGCGATGAGCAGGCCGGTCAGCGACGAGCTGATGTGCGTTTCGCCGTACGTGATGAGCAGGAACGGCCCGAGGATGTGCACGAAGGCCAGGACGACGACCGGGCCCATGCGACCGCGCAGCCGGGCCAGCGAACCACGCGCGGCGGCGATCGGCAGCAGCACGAGCGCGGCGATCGCGACCCGGCCGAACACCACGAGCAGCGGCGACAGGTCCTCGATGGCAATCTTGATCAGGAAGTACGGGATGCCCCAGAGCACCGAGACCACGAGGAAGAGAAACCAGGCGCGTCGATTCACACCTCGACCCTGCTCCCGTACGGTAGTAAGCGGTAGTACCGACTTGCTGAAGCCGTAATTAGGTGAGCTTATGATCGACGTACGCCGGGTGGCCGTGCTCCGCGAGGTGGCGCGGCTCGGCAGCTTCAATCAGGCCGCGACGTCGCTGCGCCTCACGCCGTCGGCCGTGTCGCAGCAGATCGCCGCGCTGGAACGCGAGCTCGGCGCGGCCGTCGTGCTGCGCAGCACGCGCGGGGTCGAGCTCACCGGGGCCGGCCGGGTGCTGGTCGAGGCGGGTGAGGCGATCGCGGCCGAGCTGGCCCACGCCGAGCGCGAGATCGCCCGCCTGGGCACGGCCGACAGCCTGACCGTGGCCACCTTCACCAGCGGCGGCCAGGGCCTGCTGCCGGCCGCTCTGACCCGGTTCGCCGCCGAGCGTCCCGGTGTCGAGTTCACCGTCATGGAGAACGAACCCGAGGATGCGCTGCCGCTGGTGCGCTCGGGCGCCGCCGACCTCGCGCTCGTCTATCACTTCGACGAACTTCCCCCCGTACGTCCGGGGGACCGCTCCGGTCTGGCCTATGCCCCGCTGCTGGACGACCCGATGTGGATCGTGATGCCCGCCGCGCATCCGCTGGCCCGGCGCGAGTCCGTCACGATCGCCGAACTGGCCGACGAGCGCTGGGTGCACGGCTGCCTGCAGATCGTCGACATGCTCGACCACTACGCGGCGCTGGCCGGTTTCGAGATCCGCACGGCCTGCCGCGGCACCGACTACATCTTCGCCCAGTCGCTGGTGCGGGCCGAGGTCGGCATCAGCATGATCCCGCAGGTCGCGCTGACCGCCGGCGCCCAGCCGGGCCTGGCCGCCGTACCTCTGGCCCCGCCCTGCCCGTGCCGCTACATCGGCATCGTCACTCCCCGCCGCCGCCCCAACCCGTTGACCGACGCCCTGGTCCGGGCGCTGCACGATACGGTGGCCGCACTGCCGATCCCGGCTTGAAACCCGCATTCAGTACAGTTCTCGGGTCGGAATTTGCTTGTAAGGGATGGTCAGTAGGCATGACGGGCGAACCTCAGACGGCCGCCATCGATCCGCAGCGGCTGGCGCTCTGCCTGTCCGTGATCGCCGAGGCGGAGGCGTTGCCGGCCGAGCACCCGGACGCGGTCGCCGTCCGCCGGGCCACCGCCGGGCTGTTCAAGACCGTGAAGCTTAAGCGCCGGCGGGAGCGTCGCGACGCGATCCTGGCCGCCGACCGCGCGGTCACCGAGGCCACGGCCACCGGCGCCCCGGGCCGGATCGACGACGAGACGGCGGGCATCCCGCTGCGGTCCTCGGTCATTTCCGGTACGGCGGGAGTGCTGCGCCAGGCGCGCGGCTGCTACGTCTGCAAGCAGCGCTTCACCCAGGTCGACGCGTTCTACCACCAGCTCTGCCCCGACTGTGCCGTGCTCAACCACGAGCGCCGCGACGCCCGCACCGACCTCACCGGCCGCCGGGCGCTGCTGACCGGCGGGCGCGCCAAGATCGGCATGTACATCGCGCTGCGGCTGCTGCGCGACGGCGCCGACCTGACGATCACCACGCGCTTCCCGCACGACGCTGTGCGCCGCTTCTCGGCCATGCCCGACAGCGCCGAGTGGCTGCACCGGCTCCGGGTCGTCGGTCTCGACCTGCGTGACCCAGCCCAGGTGGTCGGCCTGGCCGATTCGGTGGCCGCGCGCGGCCACCTCGACATCCTGGTCAACAACGCGGCCCAGACGGTGCGTCGCTCTCCGGGTTCGTACGCGGCCATCGCCGCCGCCGAGGCCGAGCCCCTACCCGACGGCCCCCTGCCCGAGCTGGAGTATTTCGGCACGGCAGGCGCCTCACCGGCTGCGGCGCTGACGTCGGGCGCCCCCGTGCTGACCCCGCAGCAGATCACCGAGATGGCGCTGACCGCCCGCTCGGTCGCGATCGACGCCGGCGGCCTGGTGCCCGACACGGCGCCCACCAACAGCTGGAGCGACCGGGTGCACGAGGTCGACCCGCTGGAGCTGCTCGAGGTGCAGCTGTGCAACGTCACCGCGCCGTTCGTGCTGGTCAGCCGCTTGCGTACGGCGATGACGCGCTCGCCCCACCCGAGGCGCTACGTCGTGAACGTGTCAGCCATGGAAGGCATCTTCGCTCGTGGGTACAAGGGCGCCGGGCACCCGCACACCAACATGGCCAAGGCCGCGCTGAACATGCTGACCCGCACCAGCGCCGTCGACATGTTCGCCGACGGCATCCTGATGACCAGCGTCGACACCGGCTGGATCACCGACGAGCGCCCCCACCCGACGAAGATGCGGCTGCACGAGGAGGGCTTCCACGCCCCGCTCGATCTGGTCGACGGCGCGGCCCGCGTGTACGACCCGATCGTGCGCGGCGAGAAGGGCGAGGACCTGTACGGCGTCTTCCTGAAGGACTACGCCCCGGTCGACTGGTAGCCGGCGGTCGAGCCACGGCTTTGCCGGGCCGCGGCTCGACCCCGAGCCCTTGAGTACTCAGGTGCGGTCGGTGCCGCCGTCGCCCGGGCCGCCGTTGCCGTGCTTGCGGCCGCCACCGTCGCCGTGCCCACGACCACCGTCACCCTGACCACGGCCGCCGTCGGTGGTGCCGTTGCCCGCGCCCGCCGCCCCGCCGCCGGAGGCCGAGCCGCCACCCGAGGCGGAGCCGCCAGCGCCGGTGCCAGTGCCTGAGCCGCTGCCAGTGCCGGTGCCGGTGCCGCTGCCAGTTCCAGTGCCCGAGCCGCTACCAGTCCCCGAGCCGCTGCCGGTACCGGTGCCCGAGCCGCTGCCAGTACCGGTGCCAGTACCGGCGCCCGCCCCGGTGCCGGTGCCACTACCCGAGCCCGAACCGGTGCCGGTGCCACTACCCGAGCCCGAACCGGTGCCGGTGCCGCTACCCGAGCCCGAACCGGTGCCGGTGCCACTACCCGAGCCCGAGCCCGAGCCCGTGCCGGTGCCGCTACCCGAGCCGGTGCCGGTGCCAGATCCGTTGCCGTTGCCGCCGCGGTTGTCGTCGCGCCCGCCGCGGTTGCCATCCTGGCCGCCACGGTTGTCATCCCGGCCGCCGCGGTTGCCATCCTGGCCGCCACGGTTGTCATCCCGGCCGCCGCGGTTGTCGTCCTGCCCGCCGCGGTTGTCGTCCTGCCCGCCACGGTTGTCATCCCGGCCACCGCGGTTGTCGTCGCGGCCACCACGGTTGTCATCGCGGCCACCGCGGTTGTCGTCGCGGTCGCCGAAGCGGTCGTCGCGGTCGCGGAACGGGAAGCGGTCGCCGTGGTGCCGGTTGCCGTGACCGAAGCGGTCCCAGCTGACCTCGAGGGCGAAGGTGCGCCGGCCCACGCGGTCGCAGTCGAAGTCGTCCCAGCGCCCGAGGCGCTCCCCGATCCGGCCGGCAATGACGCAGTCGCGGTAGTTCCGGAAGTACCGGACGACGCGGTCGCGGTCGGCCCCCTGCGAGGCCGACGCCGTCTTGGAGACGCCCGCGTCCGTCCCGGTCGCCGCCATGGCCGGGCCGGCACCCATGGTGACACCGGCGACAACACCAAGACTGGAAACGGAAAGCATCCGGGCAATACGGTTCATTTCACACCTTCTCCTGAGCAAACGCCATGTCGGGAGAAGAAGATCATCCGCACGTTGCGTGACCCCGATATTGCCCAGCGTTTACCCCGTTCGGGCGGAAAGGCCGTCTATGGGGGTAAACCAACCAGCCAAGCCGCCCGACTACTCGTCCGGCAGGGCCAGATATGCGGGCCGCAAAACCTCAACGATCGGCCGCCCGTCCTCGGCCAACGGCGGCGGATCCAGCTGGTCGAGCAGCGCATCCGGCCTGCTCACAGCCCCCGGCCGCCCACCAACGGGCACGGCCGCCGGCACCGCACTCCCCCAGAACTCGTCCGCCTCGCCAAGCTCTTCCCCCAGCGCCGACCCCGAACCCGCGCCCGCGGCCCAGCCAGCGTCGGCAGCCGCGCCCGCAGCCCAGCCAGCGTCGGCGCCCGCGCCCGCGGCCCCGCCAGCGTCGGCGCCCGCGCCCGCCGCCGAGCCAGCCCCCGCAGTCGAGCCGGCCCCCGCAGTCGAATCCGCCGCGGTGGCACCTGCCCCTAACCGATCGCCGATGCCGGACGTGCGGCTCCCACCGCCGGCCCCGGACGAGATGGCCGCGACCGCCTTGGCATTGCGCAGCTCCCGCAGATGAACCAGTAACTCGTCCCGCCCGCGCCCCCGCCACGCGAAAGCACCGAACGGATCCTCCTGAAAGCTGCGCGCCACCGCGTAACAGGTAGCCGCCAGATGCACGCACGGCATGGGCCACCGCTCGCACGAGCAGTCCATGGCCACCTCGTCCAGCGACAACGGCACCAGGCTGAGCCCCGCCCCGGCGAAGACGTCAGCGATCCCGTCGGGCATCCGCCCGCCCAGCAGCGAGGCCGCGTACCGGGCCTCCCCCGCCATCGTCTCTTCCAGGGCCGCCCACTCCGAGGCGCCGAAGGCCCGCACCGCGATCCGCGACCGGAACGCCCGCGGATCGTCCGGCCCTCGCACCTGCGCCACGACCAGGCTGCTCGAGATCGTCAGGCTGCGCACGTGCCCCGACCGCTCGTCGCGCCGCCCGCGCGCGAACGTCGGCCCCATCCGCAGCGACTCGAACGTCCCCAGAAACGCGACAGCGAGCCGATCGTCAGTCATGAGGCGACCCCGCGGAGCACGACCCGGAAAGTGCAGGAGAGTCAGTCAACGATGGCCTCCGGGGCGAGCGTGAGCAGGTCGCGGATCTCGGTGGTGGACAACGCCGTGAGCCACCCCTCCCCGTTGCCGACCACCCGAGCGGCCAGCACGCCCTTGTCGGCCAGCAGCCGGTCGATCCTCTCCTCGAGCGTTCCCAGGCACACCAGCGTGTGCACCTGCACGTCTCGCTGCTGCCCGAGGCGGAACGCGCGGTCGGTGGCCTGTTCCTCGGTGGCCGGGTTCCACCACCGGTCGACGTGCACCACGTGGTTGGCCGCCGTCAGATTCAGCCCGGTGCCGCCGGCCTTCAGCGAGAGCACGAAGATGCCCGGCCGCTCGTCGGCCTGGAACTCGGCCACCATCGCGTCGCGTTCCTTCCGCGACGTGCCGCCGTGCAGGTAACGCACCGGCACCCCGAACCGGGCGGCCAGGTGCGGCGTCAGCATCGACCCGAAGCGCGCGAACTGCGTGAAGCACAGCGCGCTCTCGCCCTGGGCCAGCGCCCCGTCCAGGATCTCTTCCAGGCGTTCCAGCTTGCCCGAGCGCCCGGGCAGCGGCGAGCCGTCGCCCAGCAGCAGGGCCGGGTGCACGCAGGCCTGTTTGAGCTTGGTCATGGCGGCCAGCACGATGCCCTTGTTCCACCGGTCGGTGCTCTCGTCGAGCCGGTTGGTCATCTCGTCGAGGATCGCGCGGTAGAGCGTGCTCTGCTCGCCGGTCAGCCCGCACAGGTGCCGCACGTGCCGCTTGTCGGGCAGGTCGTTGATCACGATGGGGTCGGACTTGGTGCGCCGCAGCATGAACGGCCGGGTGGCCTGCCGCAGCCGGGCGGCCGCCTCTTCGTCGGCGAACCGCTCGATCGGCACCGCGAACCGGGCCCGGAACGTATGGGCCGAGGCGAGCACGCCCGGGTTCAGATAGTCGAGGATCGACCACAGCTCGGCCAGGCGGTTCTCGACGGGTGTGCCGGTCAGCGCGATGCGCATGCGGGCCGGGAACCGCCGGATGGCCCGGGCCGCCGTACCGGCGCTGTTCTTGACCTGCTGCGCCTCGTCGAGCACCACGCGATCCCAGTCGACCGTGGCCAGTTGGTCGGCGTCGCGCACGGCCGTGGCATAGGTGGTCAACACGAGGTCGGCGTCGGTGAACGAGGCGGGCCGCGAGGAGCCGTGCAGGACGACGACCCGCAGCGAGGGCGCGAACCGGGCCGTCTCACGCTGCCAGTTGCCGAGCACGGACAGCGGGCAGATCAGCAGCGCCGGCCCGTTCCGCCGGTGCAGCAGCAGCGCCAGCAGCTGGATCGTCTTGCCCAGCCCCATGTCGTCGGCCAGGCAGGCGCCCAGCCCGAGCGAGTCGAGGAAGGCCAGCCACGAGAAACCCCGCAGCTGGTAGGGGCGCAGCGAGCCCTGCAGCCCGGGCGGCGGATCGAGCAGTTCCAGCCGCTGTTCGAGCTCACCCGAGAGCAGATCGGCCGCCCAGCCCTCGCCGCTGGTGGCCGTGACCGGCAGCGGCAGTTCCTCCGGCGGAAGCAGCTTGATCGTCTGCAGCGCGCGACCGGCGGTCATCGAGCCGCCGCCGCGGGCGAGGAAGCGCAGGCCGGCGTCGAGGCGGTCGGCGTCGAGATAGACCCAGCGCCCCCGAAGACGTACGAGGGGGACCTTGGCCTTCGCGAGGTCGGTGAGCTCGTCGGTGGTGAGCACCTGGCCGCCCAGCGCGAGGTGCCAGTCGTAGTCGACCATGTGGGCCAGGTCGGCCGCCTGGTCGCGCAGCACGGCCGGCACCGCGTCGCGCGGGCGCAGGTTGAGGCCGAGCCCCAGGCCGGGCCGGTCGCGCCACCAGGCCGGCAGCAGCACGCCATAACCGGCCTCTTCGAGCGCGGCGGCGTGGGTGAGGAACCGGTGGGCCTCTTCGGTGTCGAGCACCATGTCGACCGGGTGCGGCCGGCGCAGCGCGGACTCGAGATCGGGATAGAGCCGGGCCGCCCGGCCGAGCCCGCCCAGCAGGCGTTCCTGCGGATGGCTGGTCCAGCGGCGCAGCGGGGCGTAGCGGTCGCGCCAGACGTCGGCCGCGCTCACCATCGCGCTGGGCTCGTCGACCGCCTGCAGCAGGAACTCGAGCAGCCACAGGTCGCGGGCGGGGGCGGCGGCCGGATGCGGGTCGACCGCGTCGGGCTCCTCGAAGCCGGGCTCGTCGATATGGCTGAGCCGGAAGCAGAGCCGCACGGCCGCACCCGTCGTGGCACCGGTGTGCCAGGCGTCGAGGCGCTCGGTCAACTCGTCGACCAGAGCCGGGGCAGCGGTGAAGGACGGCTCGCCGGTGAGCGCGGCCAGCCAGCCGTGGCCCAGCCGCACGCCCGACTCGGCCAGCCGGGTGCGGACCAGCCCGTCGACCAGCCGGTCGAGGGCGGCGGCCAGCGCGTCCGGGGCGGGCAGGCCGGCCACGTCGCCGGGCCGGGCCCGCTCGGCCCGGGCCGCCGCGGGCAGGCGGCGCAGCAGGTCGTCGCGGTGGACGGCGTCGAAGCCGGTGACCACGGGCCGCCATCGCGCGATCGGCCCGTCCGGGTGGACCGCCGGCAGCACGCGACCGCGCCGGACGAGATCGGCTGCGAACTCGCACAGCTCGATCAGCCACTCGACCGAGCGGCCGAGCCGCCCGTCGAACTCGCCCACCACCTCGTCGTCGAGGAACGGCACGGTCACGGCCGGCACCGGCCACGCCCGTAGCTTGGGCGTGCCGCGCCGGGGCGGCAGCCCGAGCTGCGGCGACGGCAGCGGCCCGGCGCTCGTCGAGGGCAGCACGAGCGTGGCCGGCGGTCGCGGGTCGCCCAGCGGCAGCTCAGCCGCCGGCACGGCGAAAGGATGGCCGGGTGAACCGGACGGGCCGCCCTCGCCCCACAGGTTGATCGACCCGTCGCGCCCCACGAACCCGTGAAGCACGCGGACGTCGACCGCCACCACCGAGGTCATCGCGCCGACCACTCGATCGCGGGCGGCCGCACCCGGGCGCTCACCGGCCCGCCCAGTTCATCGGTGAGCCCGAGCGAACCGGCCAGCAGGAGCCCGTTGTGAGCCGCCCGCAACACCGCGGTCGGCACGTCGCCGAACATCAGCTTGGCCCGCCGGAACATCTCGAACCCCGAGTCGCCGACGTTGCCCCAGCTCAGGTACAGGAAGCGAGCCCCCGGACGCCCGTGGACCCACGGCCCGCCGACGTCGAGCAGCTCGTCGACCTCGCGCGAGGTGATCTCGAAATCCCACGCGGCCGCCAGGGCCCACGCCGGCACCAGGTCGACCACCTCGCGCTGCCGTTGCACCCCGACGTGCACGTTGGCCAGGCGCAGGGCATCGGCCTGCGCCCCGCCCCGCTGGGCCGGCAGGTCGTGCCCTTCGATCCGGATCCGCACGTGAAAGACCCTAGCCCGGGGGTCCGACAAGAACGCCCAGGAGAAGCCTTCAGTCCGATCAAGGGGTGGTGGCCGGGGTGGTCGGAAGGGCTACGAGGGCGCGTTGTCGCGGATCCAGGCGTCGGTCAACCCACCGAAGTGGGCCAGGAACTTCTCGTGCTCGTGCACGGGATAGGTGGCCCGGACGGTCTCGCGCAGGAGCGACCGGTACTCGTCGGAGCTCACCCACTCGTACACGATCTCGTCGACGTTGCCGAGGTAGCGGGCGCAGAAGTCGGCGTACTTGTCGGCCTCGAAATAGTCGTCCGCGAGCCGGCGATAGGCGGCCAGCTTCTCGGCGTACGAAAGGGAAGGGTCGTCGCCGATCGCGAAGTAGGCCGCCGTGTCGGTGTCCAGGCGCGGCTTGCGGCCGGTCACCACGCAGTAGACCGTCCAGCGCAGCAGCGCCGCCATCGCCCACGGGAAGTAGTAGTGCAGCGAGGTGATCGCCACGTCGGGGCAGGCGTTGGCGTAGTCGATGGGGTGCACGTCGTCGCCGCGCACCAGCGACTCGCACGAGTTGAACTCCCACCGGAAGAACGCGTTGACCAGCCGCGAGATGGTCACCACCTCGTCGCCCTGGGCCGCCGTGAGGAAGCCGTGCTCGACCTCGTAGCGGGAGTGCATGGGCTGCTCGGGGCGGAACTTCATGACCATCGTCTCGGGCCCGATCGACAGGGAGCGGGCGAAGACGTCGTACCCCTCGACCGAGGCCTGCAGGTGCATCAGCCGCTCGCCGGAGGCGTCGTAGGCGGAGTGCAGCTCGTCCGCGTTGCGGATCTTCGAGACGCCGACCCAGGCGCCGCCGTCGTAGGGCTTCATGTACATCGGATAGCCCACCTGGGCCGCTGTCGCGTCCAGATCAAACGGTTGGTTGTATCGGGCCGCCGTGTACGCGTACCGGCTGTTGTCGAGAGGATTCTTGTACGGCACCAGCACTGTTTCGGGCACCTTGAGCCCCAGCCGCATCATCGCGCAGTACGCCGCGTGCTTCTCCATCGACTGGAACGTGAACGGGCTGTTGAGCAGGTACACGTCGTCCATCAGCGCGATCTTCTTGAGCCACTCGCGGGGGTGGTAGTACCAGTAGGCGAGGCGGTCGATGACCAGGTCGTGGCGGGGCTTGTAGCGCAGGTTGAACGGCTCGATGGTGACCCGCACCGACGACGTGCGGTGCGACTTGCCGTCCGGCCCGCCGACCACCCCGAGCCGCCGCAGCAGCGCCTCGTACGCCCGTGGCCAGTCGTCTTCCATGCCCAGCAAGAGTCCGATGGTGTGCTCGACGTCGACCACGGGTGCCTCCCCAAGGATCAATTACGGCCATACTTTCCGGAGCAGTGAGGTCAGGTGGGGGTCGAAGGCGTCGCGCCACGCCGGCCAGTCGTGACCACCCTCGATCTGGGCGAACGTCACCGGAATGCCCTGCGCGCGCAGGGCTTCGGCCATGCTCCGGTTGTTCGCCAGGTTCTCCTCGAGCCTGCCGCAAGTCATCGTCACCGGCACTTCGGGACCGTCCGGGCTGCGCAGCACCCGGCCCGTCCACCGCACGATCGGCAGGTAGCGCTGGAACCCCGACTCCTGCTTGTCGAAGCGGGGCTGGAAGAAGCTGCCCGACTGCAGGAACAGCCCGGCGAACATCTCGGGGTGGCGGCGCTGGCAGTGCAGCATCGCGAGGGCGCCCAGGCTGGCGCCCAGGCCGACGACCGGCCGGCCGGACGCGAGGAGCTCGGCCAGTTGCGGCAGGATTTCCTGTCCCAGGCCGCGTGCGTACGCCGGGAGGGCCGCATACCACTCGTTCCGGTCCCCAGCCGGAAGAAGCACCAGGTGACAGGGCTCGATGCGGCCGCCGTTGATCGACGCGGCCACGTAGCGGGCCAGGTCGGCGTGCTTGTCGTAGTCGGGCCCGTCGTGGGCGACCAGCACGTGGCCGGTGGACTCGGCCGGCGACCACACGCGGGCGGTCAGCGTGGCGCGCAGGTTCTTCGAGGGCAGGTCGAGCGACGACCACGTGCCGGTGGCCGCGGGCAGACTCCACCAGTCGGGGTCACGCCGCAGAGAGACCCGTTCCATGAACGCACTCTAAGGGCCGCGCGGGCCGGGCGCGCGGCTTGTGAGCCGATGAGATTCAGGGGGTGTAGGTCTGCGACGACGACGGTTCCGGCGGCAGGCCGAACATCTCGGTCAGGCCGGTCACGCGCAGTTGCCGGTGCACGAACTCGCTCGGGTTGCGCAGCACGAACCGGGTGCCGACCTCGCGGGCCACGTTGTAGCCGCTGACCAGCGTGCCGATGCCCTGCGAATCCATGAACGTGACGTACGTGAGGTCGACGATCAGGGTCACCGGGCGTTCCCGCTGCACGGTGCCGATCAGCGTTTCGCGCAGGGCGCCCACGGTGGCCGCGTCGAGGCTGCCGCGCACGTCGACGACGAGCGCACCGTCCGCCTGGCGCCGCGTCGTCATCACCGCCTCGCCCATCACCGAACCTCCGTACCATCGGCCCCGTTCGTCGCCACCGTACCCCGCAATTCGCCCTACCCGCAGGCTGCCGCCTGTTTCCGGGATGTCACCGGACAACCTGTGCGCACACCTCCGGACGCTCAGCACTTGCGCGATGACCATCTGTATGCCCAAAGTCACATAGGCGTGAGCCGATGGCGGGAGGGGTGGGCATGGCGACAACATCAGGGCGGCCGGGCATCTTCGCGGTGCGCGACGTCCGGTCCCTCATCACCGAGACAGCGGAAGAGGGACACGGCCTCAAGAAGGCGGTCGGCGCGACGCAGCTGACCGCGATGGGCGTCGGCGCGATCATCGGCACCGGCATCTTCGTGGTGATCGGCGAGGGGGCCGGCATCGCCGGGCCCGCGGTCATCCTGTCCTTCGTGCTGGCCGCCGTGGCCTGCACGTTCTCGGCACTGTCGTACGCGGAGCTGGCCTCGTCCATCCCGGTGTCCGGCAGCGCCTACACCTACACGTACGCCACGCTGGGCGAACTCGTCGCCTGGATCATCGGGTGGGACCTGATCCTCGAGTACGGGGTGTCGGTGGCCGCCATCGCGGTCGGCTGGGGCGGCAACCTCAACGCCTTCCTGGACGCCGCGTTCGGGGTGGCACTGCCGGACGCGATCGCCAAGTCGCCCGAGGACGGCGGCATCTTCAACCTGCCGGCCGTCTTCGTGGTTCTGGCCATCACGTTCCTGCTGATCCGCGGGGTCACCGAGAGCGCCCGGGTCAACCTGGTCATGGTCGTCATCAAGCTGGCCGTGCTGCTGTTCTTCATCGTCGTGGCGTTCGCCAACTTCGGCACCGGCAACTTCCAGCCGTTCGCCCCCGAGGGCGTGGACGGGGTGACGGCGGCAGCCGCGGTGATCTTCTTCGCGTACATCGGCTTCGACGCCGTCTCGACCGGCAGCGAGGAGGCCAAGCGGCCCGAGCGCGACCTGCCGCTGGCCATCATCGGCTCGCTGATCATCTGCACGATCTTCTACGTGGCCACGGCGACCGGCGCGCTCGGCATCGCCTCGCCCCAGCAGATGGAGGGCAGCGACGCTCCCCTGGCGGCCGCGCTCGACCAGGGCGCCGGCATCAGCTGGGCGGCGGCGGTCCTGGCGCTGGGCGCGGTGGTCGCCATCACGAGCGTCGTGCTGGTCATCATGTACGGCCAGACCCGCATCTTCTTCGCCATGTGCCGCGACGGCCTGCTCCCCCAGCGCCTGGCCCAGGTCAACCAGCGCTACGGCACCCCGGCCCGGCTGACCCTGGTGCTCGGCGTGCTGATCGCGATCCTGGCCGCGCTGGTGCCGCTGAGCGAGATCGTCAAGCTGGTCAACATCGGCACGCTGTTCGCGTTCGTGCTGGTCAACATCGGCGTGATCGTGCTGCGGCGCACCCGGCCCGAGATGCCTCGCCCCTACCGCGTGCCGTGGTCGCCGGTGCTGCCGCTGCTCGGCATCGCGTTCGCCATCTATCTGATGACCGACCTGCCCTGGGACACCTGGGTGCGGTTCGTCGTCTGGCTGGCGATCGGCATGATCATTTATTGGCTGTACGGCTACAAGAACTCGCGTCTGCGGCGTGAGCAGTCGTCGACCCCGAACTGGGCCCGCGAGCACGACCCGCAGCGGCCCGAGGACGGTGACCCGTCATGACCGACTGCACCGAGCGGCACCCAGCGCAACAACCCGACGGCCTCGTCGGCGAGGGCCAGGAGGGCATGACAAAGGAGGCCCAGCCATGACCGGCCCGGTGATCGTCGGCGTCGACGGCGGCCCCACCTCGCCCGACGCCCTGGAACTGAGCCGGTGGTTCGCCGAGGCGACGGCGGCCCCGCTGATCGTGGCCGTCGTGCACCCGGCGCCGGCCGCGCTCGGCTCGGGCCGGGTCGACGCCGAGTGGGTGGCCGACCGCCATCGGGCGGCGGAACGCGTACTGGAAGGCGCCCGCAAGGATTTGGAAGGCGCGACCGGCGACATCGAGTACCGCATGGTCGCGTCCTCGTCGTCGTCGCACGGCCTGCACGACCTGGCCGAGCAGACCGGCGCCTCGATGATCGTCATCGGCTCGGGCCGGCAGGCAGCAAAAGAGCGACTGCTGGCCGGCAGTACGGCGGAAAGACTGCTCGCCGGCAGCGTCTGCCCCGTTGCCATCGCCCCGGCCGGCCTGCCGATCCCGCCCGGCGCCCGCCGCACCATCGGGGTGGCCTACGTGGACACCCCCGACGGCCGGGCCGCCCTGACCGCCGCGGCCGAGGTGGCCAGACGCACCGGCGCGACGCTGCGCCTCTACACCGTGGTGGCCGAGGGCGACGCGAGCCTGCCCTTCCTGATCGGCGACGACGTCGAGCGCGCCTTCCTCGACACGGCCCGCGAGACGTACGAGCTGTCGCTGCGCAAGGCGGCCGAGTCGGTCCCCGGCGTGACCGCCGAATGGCAGGTGATCGCGGGCAACGTGGTCGACGCCCTGGCCGACCTGACCGAGGTCGACGTCCTCTACTGCGGCTCCCGCGGCTACGGCCCCACCCGCCGCGTCCTCCTCGGCGGCGTCTCCACCCGCCTGGTCCGCCGCGCCTGCCGCCCCCTGGTCGTGGTGCCGCGAAGTTAGTCGGCGCGGTGGCGGCCGGCGGCGGCGTCTGCGGCTACGGCGGCGTCTGCGGCTACGGCCGCGGTCGCCTCCTCGGCGGCTCGTTGGTCCCAGGGGGAGATGGACGAGCGGGAGGAGTCGGCGCTCAGGTCCTGGATGGGGACGTAGACGCGGGCGTCGACCGACTCGGCCAGCATCAGGGCGGCCACCATGGCGGTGGGGCGCTCCTGCGGGTCCCGGTTGAGGCAGCGGGACACGAGGTCTTCCACCTCGGGCGGCATGCCGTCCAGTTCGGGCAGCGGGTCGGGGTCGAGGTAGCGCTGGGCGTGCACCAGCTCGGTCGGTGACTCGGCCCGCCACGGCAGGCGGCCGGTGATGCACTGGTGCAGCACGGTGCCCAGGGCGAACATGTCGCTGGCGGGGGTCGGCGGGTGGTTCTCGAAGAGCTCCGGCGCCACGTACGCGGGGGTGCCCATCACCGGCATGGTCGGGTCGGGGTCGGGCACGCCGGCCGCGGCCGCGATGCCGAAGTCGAGCACCTTGGCGCCGGACGGGGTGAGCATCACGTTGGCCGGCTTGATGTCGCGGTGCACCACCTCGTGGGCGTGCGCGGCGGCCAGCGCAGCCGCCACCTCGGCGCAGATCCGCACGCCGATGCGCCAGTCCATCGGGCCGGCGGCCAGGTGGGCGCTGAGTGTCTGGCCCTCGACCAGCTCCATCACGATGTACGGGACCTCGTGGGCCGACGGGTCGGGCCGGGAGGTGCCGAAGTCGTGCACGCCGGCCACGTTGGGGTGGGCCAGACGCGCCGCCGAGCGGGCCTCCGACCGTACGAGATCGACCCCGGCCACCTCGCCCAGCGTGCCCGACACCGCGGGCGCCATGATCTTGACGGCGACCGGGCGGTCGAGCACGCGATCGTGCCCGCGCCACACCTCCGACATGCCGCCGATCCCGATGCGCCGCACGAGCTGGTAGCGCCCGCCGAGCGTCCGCATGTACCGACCCCTCCCTGAAATCTTCGCATCGCGGTACCCCTCGATCACGCGGCAGAAACTCGTGAGGAGCCGATACAGTCCCGAGCGTGACCCGCTACGGACCCATGTTCGGCCCCGACTACACGTTCCTCGGGGTGCCCGCCTGCGACTGGCAGGACCCGCCCACGTACGCCGACGCCGATGTCGTGATCCTCGGCGCCCCGTTCGACGGCGGCACCTCGCACCGGCCCGGCGCCCGGTTCGGACCGCAGGTCATCCGGGGTACGGACTACCTTCCGGCCGACGCCTCGCGGCCGCACATGGCGATGCGGGTGGATGCGCTCAGCGGCGACCTGACCGTCAAGGACGCCGGCGACCTCGAGGTGTTCAGCGGCGAGATCCAGCGCAGCTGCGACACCATCGAGGACGCCGTAGCCTTCGTCACAGCCCACGGCGCGATCCCGCTGATCCTGGGCGGCGACCACACCATCACCTGGCCCGACGTGGCCGGCGTGGCCCGCCACCACGGCGCCGGCAACATCTCGGTCATCCACTTCGACGCGCACGCCGACACCGGCGACATCGAGTTCGGCTCGCTCTACGGCCACGGTCAGCCGATGCGCCGGCTGATCGAGTCGGGCGCGGTCCGCGGCGACCGGTTCCTGCAGCTGGGCTTACGCGGCTACTGGCCCGGGCCGGAGACGCTGGACTGGATGGCCGACCAGGGCATGAACTCGTTCCACATGAGCGAGATCGTCGACCGCGGCCTCGACGCCGTGCTCGACCAGGCCTTCACGATCGCGCTCGACGGCTGTGACGGGGTCTTCCTCTCGGTCGACATCGACGTCTGCGATCCCGGTCACGCCCCGGGCACCGGCACGCCCGAGCCGGGCGGCTTCACCGCCCGCCAGCTGCTCGACAGCGTCTCGCGGATCTGCCACGAGCTGCCGGTGGTCGGCATGGACATCGTCGAGGTGTCGCCGCCGTTCGACCACGCCGAGATCACCGCGATGCTGGGCAACCGGGTGGTGCTCGAGGCGCTGTCCGGGATGGCCCGCCGGCGCAAGGACGGGGACGGGCCGCGCTGGAACCGCGCTACTCCGCTGCTCGAGGGCCGGGGCACCCCGCCGCCGGTGTGACCAGCGTGACCCTGTCGTAAACCTACCGGAGTTGTAGGGTTGGATCCGGCCGTCACCAAGATCAACTGCGGCCGGAAGGACCCACCATGAGCTCGGACGAGCACGAAGCCTGGCGCGAGAGCCGGCGCCGCAAGGTCACCGCCCCCACGGGCAACCTGGCGCTGATCGAGACGCGCTGGGGCGCCGACGACCCCGCGGCCGCTCTGGTCGGCCAACCGGCCACGGTCACCGCTTCCACGCTCGAGCGCGTCGACCTGCTCAGCGGCTTGAAGCAGTCAGGCGTACGGCTGTGGGACTCCAAGTCGCCGGCCATCCAGCACTTCGACGGCATCGACGCGTACCCGTACGACCCGGCCTGGGTCTTCGAGGCGCGCTGGACCGACGCGCCCGACGGCGAGCGCCGGGTGCCGTTCGAGCACGCCCGCGACGAGGGCCGCACCCGCGACCTGCCCGTGCCGGGCGACCTGCACGTGACGATCGCCGGGCGGGACTACACGCTGCACGCGTTCGACGACGACGGCACGCTGCTGCTGGTCTTCGGCGACCCGACGAACGGCCGCGACACGTACGGGGCCGGACGTTTTCTTTTCCCCGAGCGGGAACCCGGCACGGATCGGGTGCGGCTCGACTTCAACCGCGCGTTCGTGCCGCCGTGCGGGTTCTCGGCGGCCTTCAACTGTCCGATGCCGCCGCCGCAGAACCGCATCGCGACGCCGGTCGAGGCCGGCGAAAAGCTTCCGATCTTCACTGACGACTTCGTTGTTTAAGGACATATCGTGAAAAGACTGCTTCTGGCGGCCACTGCCTTCGGCCTGGCCGGAGTGCTCGCGGCCTGCGGTGGCGGCTCGTCCTCCGGCGGTGACGGCGGCGGCGCGGCCGCGACCATCCAGGTCGGGTCGGTCTACGAGCCGCAGAACCTCGACAACACGGCCGGCGGCGGCCAGGGCGTCACCGAGGCGCTGAACGGCAACGTCTACGAGGGCCTGTTCAAACTGACCGACACCGGCACGGTCGAGCCGCTGCTGGCCCAGGAGCAGAAGGTCTCGGACGACGGCCTCACCTACACCTTCACGCTGCGGCCGGACGTCAAGTTCCACTCGGGTAAGACGCTGACTTCGGCCGACGTCAAGGCCAGCATCGAGCGGGTCACCGCCGAGAACTCGAAGTCGGCCCGCAAGAGCAACCTGGCCGTGGTGCAGACGATCACCACGCCGGACGAGTCGACGGTAGTGGTCAAGCTCAAGCAGCGCTCGATCTCGTTCGTCTACAACCTCTCGTACGTGTGGGTGGTCAACGCCGACGCCAAGGAGCTCACCACCAGCGAGGATGGCACCGGCCCGTACAAGCTGGGCGAATGGAAGCGCGGTTCGACGCTGTCGCTGACGAAGTTCGACGGCTACTGGGGCACGGCGGCCAAGAACGCCGGCGTGGTGTTCCACTACTACGCCGACGCCACTGCGCTCAACAATGCGCTGCTGACCAATGCCGTCGATGTGGTCACGAGCGAACAGAGCCCCGATGCACTGGCGCAGTTCGACAACAACACCTCGTACAAGGTCAATAACGGCAAGTCGACCACGAAGCTTCTCCTCGCCTTCAACGACAAGGTCGCGCCGTTCAACAAGGTCGAGGTGCGGCAGGCGATCAGCTCGGCCATCGACGACAAGAAGCTGCTGACCTCGATCTGGGGCGACTACGGCACGCCGATCGGCTCGATGGTGCCGCCCAGCGACCCCTGGTACGAGGACCTGACCTCGGTCAACGCGTACGACCCGGCGGTGGCCAAGCAGAAGCTGGCCGCGGCCGGTCTGCCCAACGGCTTCACGTTCACGCTGGACACCCCGAACTACGACCCGCACCCCACCGCGGCCACCTTCATCAAGTCGGAGCTGGCCAAGGTCGGCGTCACGGTGAACATCAACACGATCACCGCCGACGAGTGGTACACGAAGGTCTATCAGAAGCGGGACTTCCAGGCGACGATGCAGGAGCACGTCAACGACCGCGACGTCGTCTGGTACGGCGACCCGGACTTCTACTGGGGTTACAGCAACCCGCAGGTCACGAAGGACATCAACGCGGCCGAGCAGGCCAGGACCACCGACGAGCAGACCGCCCTGCTCAAGAAGGCCAACCAGACGATCGCCGAGGAGGCGGCCAGCGACTGGCTCTACCTCTACCCGCAGATCGTCGTGGCCTCCTCGAAGCTGTCCGGCTACCCGGTCAACGGCCTGAACGCCCAGTTCTTCGCGTACGACATCGTGAAGAGCTGACCTCGATGAAGCGCTACCTGCTGCGTAGGACCGCGATCCTCCTGGCGTCGCTGGTCCTCGCCGCGGTGGTGTTGTTCGTGCTGCTCCGGCTGCTGCCCGGCGATCCCGCCAACGCGCTGCTGCCGGTGGGCGCCACGCCCGAGCAGATCGAGGCCGCGCGGCGCGAGCTGGGCACGGATGCGTCGCTGCCGGTCCAGTTCCTGCGCTGGCTGGGCGACGCCTTCACGCTCGACCTGGGCCGGTCGCTGATCAGCACGTTGCCGGTCGGCCCCGAGATCGCCGGCCGGCTGCCGGTCACCGTCCCGGTCACGCTGGCCGCTTTCCTGCTGGCGATCGTGATCGCGGTGCCGGTGGGCGCGCTGGCGGCGATCCGGGCCGACCGCTGGTACGGGCCGATCCTCAACGCGGTGGCCCAGTTCGGCATCGCGGTGCCGGCCTTCTGGATCGGCGTTCTGCTGGTCACGGTGTTCGCGCTGCGCCTGGGCGTGCTGCCGGCCGGCGGCTTCCCGCCCGACGGCTGGGCGCAGCCAGGCCTCGCGATCGAGGCGATCGTCCTGCCGGTCGTGACGGTTGCGCTGGTCATGTCGGCTTCGCTGATCAGGTACGTACGGGCGGCGACGCTGGACGTCGTCGGGGCCGATTATTTGCGTACGGCGAGAGCCCTCGGCCTGTCCCGGGGCGCAGCACTTCGCCGGCACGGCGTGCGCAACGCGTCGGTCCCGGTCATCGCGGTGCTGGCCGTCGAGCTGGCCACCACGTTCCTGGGAGCGGTTGTCGTCGAGAGCGTGTTCGCGCTGCCCGGTTTGGGCAGCCTGCTCGTCACCGGCATCCGCCAGCACGACTACCCGGTCATCCAGGGCGTCATGCTGGTCAGCACCGCGGCGGTGCTGCTGGTCGGCTTCCTCGGCGACATCGCCCAGCGCCTGATCGACCCCCGCCTCCTGCAACGGACCGCGTCGTGAGCCGTCGGCGATCGTTGCATCTGGGCATCGGGCTCACGTTGGTGCTCCTGCTGGCGGCGGCGGTCGTGGTGTCGTATCTGTGGCTGCCGTTTGCTCCGGACGACACCTCGGGCGGACGCCTCAGCCCGCCCGGGGACGGCCACCTGCTCGGCACCGACAAACTCGGCCGCGACCTGTTCACGCAGTTGCTGCTGGGCGGCCGGATCGCCTTCGCCACCGGGATCGGCGCGGTCGCCGTCGGCAGCCTGCTCGGCGTCAGCTTCGGCCTGCTGGCCGGCTTCGCCACCCGCTGGCTCGACGACGCCGCGGCCGTAGCCCTCGACATCCTGATCGCCTTCCCCACCCTGTTGCTCGCCATGATCATCGTGGCCGGCGCCGGGGCCTCGCTCGGCGCGGCCATCCTCGCCATCGGCATCGGCATGGCCGCGATCGTGGCCCGCCTGACTCGCGTGCTGGTCAAACAGGTGCTGGCCCGCGAATACATCACCGCCGCGCGGGTCGCCGGCATCTCGTGGCCGCGCATCGTGGCCAGCCACATCCTGCCCAACATCGCCCCGACGCTGATGGTCAACCTGGCGCTGCAGGCCGGCCTGGCCGT
Source organism: Paractinoplanes pyxinae (assembly GCF_026626335.1). Taxonomy (GTDB): domain Bacteria; phylum Actinomycetota; class Actinomycetes; order Mycobacteriales; family Micromonosporaceae; genus Actinoplanes; species Actinoplanes pyxinae. The sequence goes on from NZ_JAPNTZ010000020.1 coordinate 83,121, forward strand.
GCTGGCCGAGGCGAGCCTCTCCTACCTGGGCCTAGGCACGCCGCCGCCCAACGCCTCCTGGGGCCGCATGCTCTTCGAGGCGCAGGCCACCGCCCTGACGGCCCCCGTGGCTGCGCTCGCCCCCGGGATCGCGCTAGTCGCCCTCGTGATCGGCCTCAACCTGACCGCCGACGGCCTCCGCGACCTGACCGACCCGACCCGCCGCAGAGCCCGAACCGCCACGTCCCCCGCTTCGTCAACATCCCCCGCCACGACACCCGAGACTGCCGCGACCCCTGCTTCGGAGCCCGCCGCCGCGACGGCCGCCTCGGCCACGGCCGCCGCCACCGCCACTGCCTCGGCCGCCGCCTCCGCCGCGGAACGGGACATTTCGCCTCGGCGGGCGGCCGGTGCTGACGGCGTGGCTGAACCGTCCGATCCGACGGGACGGAGTGAGCGATGAGCCTCCTCAGCGTGGACTCGCTCGGCGTGCGGGACCAGTCGGGGCGGAGCCTGGTCAGTGACGTCTCGTTCGCCGTGGAGCCGGGTGATCGGATCGGGCTGATCGGCGAGTCGGGGTCGGGAAAGTCGTTGACCGCGCTCGCCGTCATGGGGTTGCTGCCGCCGGGGCTCACCGCCAGCGGCGGGATCGAGCTCGACGGGGTCGACATGATCCGTGCGCCGGAACGGCGGCGTACCGGGGTTCGCGGGCGGGTCGCCTCGGTGGTCTTTCAGGAACCGTTGACGGCGCTCGACCCGCTGATGACGGCCGGGCGGCAGATCGCCGGGCCGCTGCGCCGCTTCCAGGGAATGAAGGGCGCGGCGCTCGACGAGGCGGTGCGAGCCGCGCTCGACGAAGTGCGGCTGACCGACACTGATCGGATCGCGCGGGCCTACCCGCATCAGCTCTCGGGTGGGCAGCGGCAGCGGGTGGCGATCGCGATGGCGCTCGCCTGCCGGCCGAAGCTGCTGATCGCGGACGAGCCGACCACGGCGCTCGACGTGACCGTGCAAGCCGAAATCCTCGACCTGCTCGACCGGCTGGTCGACGTGCACGGCACGGCGCTGCTGTTCATCACGCACGACCTGCCGGTGGTGGCCCGGGTCGCGCGGCAGGCACACGTGCTGCGGGCCGGGCGGGTCGTCGAGTCCGGGCCGATCACCGAGTTGATCGCGCACCCCACCGACCCGTACACACGAACGCTGGTCGACAGCGCCCGCCGCTTCGACGCCGCCCTGAGGGGTGCCCACGATGACTGAGCCGATTCTGCAGGCCGACCAGGTCGGGTTCGCCTATCGCGGGGGCGTGCCGGTGCTCAGCGAGGTGTCGCTGGCCGTCCACGCCGGGCAGAACGTCGCGCTGGTGGGTGAGTCGGGGGCGGGCAAGACGACGCTGCTGCGGATCCTGCTCGGGCTGGCCCGGCCGACGAGCGGGGTCGTGCGGTTCGACGGGATGCCGCTGACCCGGGGGCGGCTGCGGTCGTACCGGCGTACGGCCCAAGCGGTGTTCCAGGACCCGTACTCGTCGCTGGATCCTCGCCACACCGTCGGGCGCATCGTCGCCGAGCCGTTGCGCGGGCTCGGCCTCGGCGCCGACCCGGTCAAGGTGGCGTCGGCGCTGGACGCGGTCGGCCTGCCCGAGGACGCTGCGAGCCGCTACCCGCACGAGTTCTCCGGCGGCCAGCGTCAGCGGATCGCGATCGCCCGCGCCATCGTCGGTGAGCCGCGCCTGCTGCTGGCCGACGAGCCGGTGAGCGCGCTCGACCTGACCACTCGCGTGCGCATCGTCGATCTTCTGGCCGATTTGCGTACGTCTCATGGCCTCACGATTCTGCTGGTGTCGCACGACCTCGGGGTGGTCGCGGAGCTGTGCGAGCAGACCGCCGTGCTCGAGCGTGGGCGGCTGGTCGAACAGGGCCCGACGACACAGATTCTGGGTGCGCCCACTCACCCGTACACCCGGAAACTGCTCGCCAGCGTGCCCCGCCTGCCATCGTGACAATCTGACGCTGAGTAGCGACCCCACAGCGGCACGGATCGATGCCCATTCGGCCTCCGGCGCGACCCCGGAAGCCTCCCTGTGCACCATGTGGCGTTTTCCGGACGACTTCCGCGCACTTCGACCAGCCTTCGTGATCCACGCAGTTGCGCACTTGTTCCGGCCCTGATCCGTCACGCAGAGTGCCAGCATGTCCCCCGACACCGCCACGACCTTATCGCCCTATCAGAAGATCGCCGCCGAGCTCCGCCACCAGATTTTCACCGGTGGCCTCGCGGTCGGCGCGAAGCTCCCGTCCGAGCACACGCTCGCCGGCGCGCATCGCGTCGCCCGCACCACCGTCCAGTCGGCCCTGCGCGTGCTGCGCACCGAGGGCCTGATCTCCTCCCGCAAGGGCGCCGGCAACTTCGTCACGGCTTTGGCCGTCGTCGACGCCCACCGCTGCCCCGCCCGGGTCGAACTCGATCACCAGCAGGTCGGCTGGCTGAGCCGCCTCCCTCGCCCGGCCCACGGCCTCGACCGCGTACTGCACTGCGAACTGGAACACCCGCACCCCGGCGCCCACGCCGGCCTGGGCCAGCACGCCGCCGGCATCGGCTGGTGGGTCCAGTGGTCGCTGGCCGCCACCGAAATCAACGCCATAGCCAACTGCACAGCCATCCGCACCGCCGGCCACGAGGACGACAACCACTGCCTCCTCTACCGCGACCACCCCAACCGCCACCTCTTCGGCAGCGACTACTCAGCCTGACCGCCCCCACAGCCGTTTCGCCTCGGTCACGCTCCCCGACCCCAACTCCAGCCGCACAGCCCAACGCCCACCCGACCGCGCGTACCCGCCAGCCGCACGGCCCGACCCCGTTCCCAGCCTCATGTGCACAGGCATCGCCCCAGGCGAGTCCGTCGGCAGACCCCTGCTCACGGCCTCGCTGCGTCCCCTAGCCGGCAACTCGCTTGGTATACCGCCGGCACGGCACGAGGATCGCCCCGCCTTCGTGCTCCGCCTCGTAGTCGAACGCCCCCGCGTCCGTCCACCCTGACCGCTCGTAGAACCGCCGCGCCCGGGCGTTCCCCGGCACGACCGCCAGCCAGGCGTCCGTGTGCCCGCCCGCCGCGACCAGCCGTTCGGCCTCCCCCAGCAACACCCCAGCGATCCCCCCGCCCCGAAAGGAAGTGCCGACATAAACCTGCTCGACTTCATCCCCCGCGACCATCACAAACCCGGCGACAACCCCCTCCACCACCGCAACAGTCGTGTCCGCCACCCGCTCCCCGGCCCGAACCCCGAACGACGCTTCCGTACGAGCCCGAACCAACGCTTCCGGCACGTGCCCCAGATGCCCGTCCCGCCATCCCTCAGCCCAAACAGCCGCCACATCATCAACCCGCCCCCGAGGCAACTCCACGTCAACACCCACGCCAACAGCCTTCCCGTCCCCGGTAACCGATCCCCGACCCACCGCAGAACGCCACCCCCAGCAGGTTCGGAAGCCTCTACCGGTGCCGGACGGCAAAGGCCTGAAACAAGCTGACCACAACCCGGCACTCGCTCCCCCGGCAACCGCGCAGGGCGGCGAGTGCCAGGCCATGTGAGGAGATGACGTCAGCCCTGGTCAGCCCGCCGCGGGACGGTGTCGATCCCGATTCAGGGCACTGTCGATGGGATCGCTTGGTCGCCCTCGCCGACTCCGAGCACCAACAGCCAGCGGACCGCCACGAGCGCGGGTGGATGTCGACGCAAGGTTCCGCTCAAGCGGTGAGTCCGGCCGCAGCCCCGATCATGGCCGGCCCGGCAGTTGGCGGAATCCCGGAGACCCGGTGGGCCGGTGTGTCAGCGGCCGAGCCGCTCGGTGGGCCGGTTGGCCGTCGGAGTCGTCCGGGTTGTCCTTGGCCGTTCACCCTTCACGCGACTCTGCGGCCCAACGGCCCCGAGTCTTGAGCAGCGGCGCGGGTGCCCGCAGGTCCGAAGTTGAGCTCGCGGTCGCAATGGAGACGACGCTGGTCGGACAGCGTGAGACACGACGACCAGACAGCAAACACGCGTGCCACCCGCTGGATGTGCGGCTTTGATCAACCCACAGTGCTCATAGCGTGTCGCAGCGCAACAACAAAGAGTCATGTCGATCAACGCTGCGTGATTGACCGCCACGCAGCGTTATACGGGCTGGGCGCGGTGTCGAATACATGGACCGCGGCTTTTCCTTGACGGAGCAAATGAGTGCGGAATTCCGCAACCGCGTGCCTGCACGAGTCGACTGTGCACATTCGGCAGCTGTTTCCGTCGCTTGAGGAACCGACCGATTGTTGCGATCAGATTACGCCCGGAAAAGCGCCGGAATTCCCCGCGCACCCTTCGGCCGCCCGACCTCCCCCTGCGGTCGCCGAGCGAGCATACAGCCCCACCCACCCCGCCAACCCACTCCCCCACCCTCGAACGAGCCACGACCCGACCCACCCAGGCGGACATTCACCTTCAGTGACGCTCCGACGGTGTGGACTGGCGATCATCCTCACGGCCAGCCGGCACCTTCGGGACCGAGCGATGCCCAGCACCGACCCGCACAAGTGCTGAAGTTTGACGGGGAGTCGCGGGAGGTCGATGGTTCCAAGGTGATTGTTCGGCGTGAGGTTTCCGACGATGTTGAGGCGATCCGTGCGGTGACGGCGGCGGCGTTCCGAGGGGTCGCGCACAGCGCGCCGCCGTTGGAGCCCGGCGGAGATCCGGGCGAAGCGACCCTGGTCTCGTGGTTGAGGGCCGACGCCGGATGGATTCCGCAGCTGTCGCTGGTGGCGGTAGAGGACGACGTGGTGGTCGGCCACGTGGTCGCCACACGTGCCCACGTCGCCGACCGACCGGCTCTCGGTCTTGGCCCCGTGAGCGTTCTACCAGCGCGGCAGCGAGCCGGCGTCGGTTCTGCGCTGATGCACGCCGTCCTCGGTGCGGCCGACGCCCTGGACGAGGCTCTGGTCGGCCTCCTAGGCGAGCCTGCCTTCTACCGCCGGTTCGGCTTCGTCCCGGCCCGATCGATGGGAATCCTCGCGCCGGACCCGTCTTGGGGCGACTACTTCCAGGTCCGCCCCCTCACGCATTACGACGGGACGACCGGCCAGTTCGCCTACGCCGCCCCGTTCGATCGCCTGTAACCGAGCCAGCCGGCACCGGCGCCACGCCGCCGGACACGCGCCGCAGCATCAGGCTTGGACTACGGCCGCGGGATACGGCGCCGCTGCGGCTACGGCGAGCCTGCGGGATGCGGCACGGCTGCCGGCTGAGGGAAGCGGCGCAGCTGCGGGCTACGGCGCGCCTGCGGGATGCAGCGCGGCTGCCGGCTGAGGAAAGCGGCGCCGCTGCGGGCTACGGCGCGGCTGCCGCCTGCGGAAAGCGGCGCGGCTGCCGGCTGCCGGCTGCGGGATGCGGCGCGACTGCCAGCTGCGGGATGCGGCGCGGCCGCGGGCGGCGGCGGGCGGCGGCTGCGACCTCGACGGCGGTGTTGGCGAGGACCCGTCGGCAGCACCATCCGACCAAGAGTTCGAATCGGCGACCCACCAGAACCGCAACCGGCACGGTGCGAACGCGCAACCCACCACCCAGGCCCGCCCGGGTGACGCAACCGCCCAGCTTCGTCCACAACGCGGCAGCCAGACCACCCACCCGCACGGGTCTACGCAGCGCCACCAAGCACCCAGAGAAAGCGCCGACCACAACGCGACAGCGAGGTGAAACCCCGCAAGGTCGGGCCCGAGGGCGACCACGCAGGGCGTATCGCCTTTCAGCCCAGCGTGGTCGCCCTCGGGCCCGACCGTCCCACCGCAAGAAAGCCCAACCCACCAAGGCGCAAGAAAGCCCAGCCCACAAGGGCGCAAGAAAGCCCAGCCCACCAAGGCGCACGAAGGCGCAGAAAAGCCGAGCTCAAGGGAGCAACCCTGTGGACATCGACGTCCACCGAATCAGACCCACCTGTGGACAACCGCCGATGGCGCGACGATTTCGCGCGTACCGTGGCACTCCCAGGGCGGGTGGGCTGGCGAGGAGGCGTATACCGGTGGATCACCTGATCGACCAGGCCTGCGACCTGATCGCCGTCCGTTCGACCGCCGACCGCCCCGACGACTTGAAACGCGCCCTTGATCTGGTGCTGACGCACATCGGCCCTGACTACGCCGTACGCCGCTTCGAGTCCAACGGGAAGCCGAGCGCCCTCGTCCATGCCCCTGACACCGGAGACTTCCGGGTCATTCTCAACGCCCACCTGGACGTCGTCCCCGGCGACGACGACCTCTTCGTGCCTCGGGTCGACGGTGACCGCCTCTACGGCCGCGGCGCTCACGACATGAAGCTGGCCGCCTTGATCATGGCTGATGTCTTCCGGGAGCTCGGCCACGACTTCCCGATCGCCTTGCAGCTGGTCACCGACGAGGAGGTGGGCGGCGCCGACGGCACCGCCCATCAGATCGCCGCCGGGGTCCGGGGCGGTTTTGTCGTCATCGGGGAGCAGAGCCGGCTGCAGATCGTCACCGAGTCGCGCGGCCTGGCCCATGTGCGCCTGACCGCGAAGGGCCGCGCCGCTCATGCCGCCTATCCCTGGCTGGGCGACAACGCCCTCACGGCCGTGGCCGACGGCGTCGCTCGGCTGCTGGCGCGTTACCCCGTGCCTGAGGCCGAGGTCTGGCGCACCACCGTCAACGTCGCCCGGTTCGACACTCCGAACCGGGCCGTCAATCAGGTGCCGGCCGAGGCTTCGGCCTGGCTCGATGTGCGTTTCCCGCCTGACGACGCTGACTTCGCCGGTCGTACGCCGGGGCAGGTCGCTGCCCATCTCGGTGCGGTCACTGGTTTGTCCGCGACGGTCGAGGCTCTTGGCCACCCTCATCACGCCGACCCCGACAGTGTCGAGGTCGGCCTACTGCGGGCCGCCGCTCGGGAGGCCGGCTTCCCCGGGAATTTGCTGGCCAAGCACGGCGCCGCCGACGGCCGGCACTACACTGCGGTGGGCGTCGACGCCGTCATTTTCGGGCCGGGCGGCGACGGTCAGCACAGCGCTGTGGAGTACGCCGATCTCCGCACCGTCACGCCGTACCGGAACGCTCTTCGATCTTTCCTCACAGCGCGCCGGGAAGATCCTCGTTGGCCATGAGCAGCCAGCGCACGCGCTGCACCAGTTCGGCCGGGTTGACCGGCTTGACCAGGTAGTCGTCGGCGCCCACGGTCATTCCCAGGTCGATGTCGACCTTGCGGCCGTGCCCGCTGATCATCAGGACGGGGATCCGGGCGGTGTCGGCCGACGAGTGCAGTTCGTAGCAGACGCTGAGGCCGTCGAGGCCGGGCATCGAGACGTCGAGGATGACCATGTCGGGCTGCTCGGTGACCACCATGCGCAGCGCGGAGGCGCCGTTGTCGGCCGTGACCACCCGGTAGCCGGCCGCGACCAGCTTGTGGGTGACCAGTTCGCGGACCGCCTCGTCGTCGTCGGCGACCAGGATGGTCGGCTCGGCGAGGTCGGTGCACCAGTCCGCGACGGGCGCGGGGTGGCCGAGCTCCGGCGCGACGAACGCGGGAACGACTGATACCGCTGCTGCTCCGACCATTGATCTCTCCCCTGGGCCCTTGGTTGCTGTCGTCGAACGCCAGCCACCATCGGCGGGGTTGACCAGGCCTGCAGAAGATCGCCGGTTGCACAACGGGAGCAGCACCAAAAGGCACAACGGGAGCAGCGCGGAAACGAGAATGGCGGAGTTCCTCCTTGTGGGAGAAACCCCGCCACCGACAGTGCGGCCGTTTACCGCTCGCACCTCGCGTCAGTCAGGAACGCTAGTGCACCCGGATTGACGGCCGGACACGGAGCCCGGACATCGTGATAACGCTCTCACCTACGGCAGAAGCTCCGTACGCAGGTCATGCGCACCGTCACGCCGGGTGGCCTCGTAGTAGACGCGCCGGCGCCCGTCCGGCAGCGCCACGAGTGACAGGTAGCGCAGCCCGTTGGGCGCGTGCGGGCTGCCCAGCGGCTCGCCCGGTTCGGCCGTGAGCTCGCCGAAGCTGCCGTCGTCGAGCCGCTTGCCCCGGGCCACGCCGGTGCGTTCTTCCCAGTTCTCGCCGGCCGTGGCCCGCCCGTCGTAGGCCACCGTGATCTCGTCGCCTTCGACCTGGACCGACGAGACCCGTACGCCCCGGGCGTCCCACTCGCCCGGCCGGCCCGCCAGCGCCGTTCCCCGCCACGTCCACTGCACCCCGTCCGGGCTGGTCGCGTACTCGGTGGTCATCCGGTCGGCGTCGTCCCAGCTCTCCAGGGGGTGCACCGACGCCCACAGGTGCCACCCGTACGCGTCGTGGTGCAGCACCGGGTCTTTGACCCCGACGGTCTCATCGCCGGCCAGCACCACTCGGGGCGTGGCCGTGGCCAGCCCTTCGGGGGTGGCCGCCTCGAGCAGTTCGACCCGCCAGTGTTTGGTGCCGGGGGTCGCCGCGCTCACGTAGAGCCGCCAGCGCCCGTCCACCGTACGGACCAGGGCCGGCCTTTCCAGCGACTCCGCGTCGAACTGCTCCTTGGTCACCTCGGCCACGGTCTCGAAGGTGAGGCCGTCGGCCGAGCGGGCCACCACGTTGGCGATGCCGCGTCCCTCACCGATCGGCAGCCGCACCCGGTAGGCCAGGTAGATGTGACCGTCCGCGACGATCGAGCTGGGCGCCCCCGACCAGGCTCCCGGTTCGTCACCGGGCGGCTCGACCACGACGGTGGACTCGTCCCAGCGTGGCAAGGGCAGGGTCGTGATTCCCGTGGACAAGGCGGCTCCTAGGCGTAGTCGGCGGTGACGCGACGAAGGGTAGACGCCCAAGTGTGCAACATCTATGGGGAAAGTGGGGATTAGCGGGAGGTCGCGTGTCGGTCGACCGACAGCCAGTCGTCGTAGGACTCCCCCGTGACCTCAGTCAGCAGCTCGATGTCATCGACGAAGTGCGGCAGCAGCGCCGCCCTCTCCTCGGGCGTGGTGACCGGCCGGGTGCCCTGCTTGCGGTGCAGCAGGGTCAGCAGCGGCCCGCGGGCGGCCAGGCGCAGCGGCACCGGGAACCGATGCCCGAAGGCACCCCCGCCGCGGAGAAGAAAGCGCAGAACCTGATTCACGCCGTTGTCCTCGACGACGTGCCTGTTCACGTTCTCCCGCGGCACGGCGGTCAGAACCCCGGTGCGTACGCCGAGGAAGTCGCACACCCGGTCGAGCGTCGCGGCCGGCGCGTCCTTGAGCTCTTTGTAGCGCAGCAGCAGCACCTGCTCGCGCGGGATGTGCTCGTAGAGGTGGCGCATCTGCTCGCCGTACCGCCCGAGCCCCACGTAGTGCCAGAACGCCGCCCACCCGGCCGCGATCCGTTCCGGCTCCCGCGCACACGCGGTGAGGAAGTCGGCCTCGGGTTCGAGCCCGGCGTTCCACAGGTGCGTCCAGTTGGAGTGGGCCCGGTCGACCGGGTCGCGCAGCAGCACGATGAGCCGGGCCGACGGCACCAGCGACTTGATCCGCTCGTGCGAGGCCAGATCGTGCAGGTAGAACGGGGTCGCCTCGCCGAGCAGAGTGCCCTCGGGGGCCGGGGCGAACAGCGCCTCGTAGTCGGCCTGCCGCCACACGTGCTCCTGGTACGTCTGCACGTCGCCGGGCCCGCCGCGGGTGGGCGGCGGTCCGTCAGAGAGGAAGAACTTCGGTTCCTTGACCGAGGGCAGGAACAGCTCGGGATGACCGGTCAGCGCGGCGTGCAGGGCCGTCGTGCCGGCCTTGGGCACGCCGGCGATCAGGAAGTCGGGGAGCGCCATGGAAGTCAGCCTACAGATCAAGTAGGGAATTAGAACCCCGGCAGCAACCGGCGCCACCAGGTGACACGGCGATAGCGCGGGCACTCGCCGGGCCCGCACAGGGAGCATTCGGTTCCTCGCCGGTAGTGCCGGTGGGCGTGGGGATCATGCCCGCAGACACACAGGGCTTCATCAGCGTTCATCGTCTCACCAACGGTAAGGCGGCCCGGAGGCTACGGGGATCAATCGGGTGGGTGACCTGCGTGAATACATACCCCGGCCGGCGGCGGTCGACTCATCGATGGACCGGCAACCGATCTGCAACCGAATCCCTACGCTGGGTGATGTCCGTATACGGTGACCCAATTCACTGCGTGTAAACCGGCATTCTGGACCTGTCCGAATTGCGGCATCTAAGTCGTGGTCTACGACGTTTGTCTTTTCCGCCGGAAAAGGTGGCAGTGGAGCGCATTTATCCATAACCACTGGTAACGATGTGACGAAAATCTTTCCCAGTTGTCCGTGTGAATACACCGCGGTCATCCGGTTGGCGTGAATGATCCACCCGGTCCCCAGTAGGTTGTCTTTTCGGTCAGTTGACGCTTGGTAGCGACTTGCTACGTTGGTCGACAGAAGCGAAAGCCCTACGCTTCTTGCCGTCAGATTTGCCGATCGAACCGCTTTGCCGCCCCCGGGAAGGGACCGACATGGAGTTTTCGACGCCCGCCGCGAACACGTGGGGTGACGGAGGTACGTCACCGACCGTAAGCGTGGTGATTCCGACCCTCAACGAGGAGCGCAACCTCCCGCATGTCTTCGCCAAGCTGCCGGCGAACATCGACGAGGTGGTTCTGGTCGACGGCGGTTCGAAGGACCGGACGGTCGAGGTCGCCCGCGAGCTGCGGCCCGACGTGGTCGTGGTGCAGCAGACCCGTACCGGCAAGGGCAACGCGCTCGCGTGCGGCTTCGAGGCCTGCACGGGCGACATCATCGTGATGATCGACGCCGACGGCTCGACCGACCCGGCCGAGATCCCGCTGTTCGTCAAGAAGCTGACCGACGGCGCCGACTTCGTGAAGGGCAGCCGGTTCAACCACGGCGGCCACAGCCACGACATCACCAAGCTGCGCAAGCTCGGCAACGACGGCCTCAACGTGGTCGTGAACGTTCTGTTCGGGACGAAGTTCACCGACCTCTGCTACGGCTACAACGCGTTCTGGCGCACCGTCGTGCCGGTCCTCGACCTGCCCGACACCAAGCTGCCCCGCAAGACCGACGGCACCAAGCACTGGGGCGACGGCTTCGAGATCGAGACGATGATCAACATCCGGGCCGCGGTCGACGGGATGAAGGTCGGCGAGGTCGGCAGCATCGAGCACCGCCGCATCCACGGCGAGACCAACCTGAACACGTTCCGGGACGGTTTCCGCGTGCTGCGCACCATCTTCAGCGAGTTCGGCCGCATGCGCAGCCAGAAGCGCACCGGCGAGCGCCGCCCGGGTGGCGTGATCGTGCACCAGCAGCCCGGCACCCGCGCCCACGACATCAAGCCCACGCCGGCCCCCGCCGCCGAGGCCCCGGTCGTCCGTGAGCGCGACGAGGTCGGCGCGGCCAGCCGCGACATCAAGCCCCTGAACTGACCTCCACCGCGCCCGTCCCCACCCCTCGCTCAGGAGACGCTCCCGTGGATTCCACCCCCCTCGACACGACCATCGTGATCCCGACGCACACGGAGGAACGCTGGTCCTCGCTCGTCCGGACGGTTGCCTGCGCCAGGTCGCAGTCGCCCGAGCCGGCCGAGGTCGTCGTGGTCACCGATCACAACCGCGGCCTCTTCGAGCGCATCCAGCGCGAGCTGCCGGGCGTGACCGTCCTCGAGAACGCCTACGCCAAGGGCGTCTCCGGCAACCGCAACACCGGCGCCTTCCACGCGAAGACCGCCCTCGTCGCCTTCATGGACGACGACATCACGGCCGGCCCCGACTGGCTGGCCCAACTCGTCGAGCCGTTCGCCGACCCGCGCGTGGTCGGCACCGGCGGCGGCATCCTCCCCGACTGGGAGGGCCCCGCCCCCCGGTGGATGCCCGACGAGTTCCTGTGGGCGGTCGGCGGTTCGTACGCCGGCATGCCCACCGAGACCTCGCCGATCCGCAACGTGTGGTCGGCCAGCATGGTGGTCCGCCGCGAGGTGTTCGACGCCGTCGGCGGCTTCCGGGTCGGCTTCGGCAAGCTGGGCGACCGCAACCGCCCCGAGGACACCGAGCTCTGCCTGCGGATGAGCGCGCACGACGGCGGCCACTGGATGTACGTGCCGCGGGCGACGATCCGCCACGAGGTGCCGGCGAACCGCTCGTCGTTCTCCTGGTTCGTCAAGCGCTGCTACGCCGAGGGCCGCGGCAAGGTGCAGATGGCCGGCCTGGACGACGGCGGCCGCGACACCCTGGGCGCCGAGCGCTCGTACGTGTGGTCGCTGCCCAAGGCGGCGCTGCGCAACCTGGGCGCCGGCCTGACCGGCAAGGGCGCCGACAACTTCCTGCGGGCCGGCGGCATCGTCGCCGGGGTGGCCGCGGCCGGCTGGGGCGGCGTCGTCGAGACGGTCGCCGCCAAGCGCGCCCCGCGGCCGCGCAAGACTCTGGAGGCCGCCCGATGAGCGCCGACCTCGGCCGCAGCGTCATCCCGGCCCAGCGCACCCCGCTCGACGACAAGATCCTGCCCGGCATCGTCCGCGACGTCGAGCTGGCCGAGCCGCTGCCGCTGATCCCGGCCACGCAGCCCGACGGCCGCCGCGCCGAGCAGGCCTGGCTGCTGATCCGGCTGTTCTCCGAGCCGCTCGGCGCGCTCCTGCTCGACGTACCGGAAAAGGGTCTGCGGCCGGCCGACCTGGCCCAGGCGGTCGAGGCCGAGCTCGGTGAGGCCGTCCGCAGGCGGCTGGGCGACGTCCCGGTGCCGATGCACGGCCTCAACCCGGCCAGCGAGCCCGAGTTCCTGGCTCAGCGGCGTGCGGTGCTGACCACCGCCCCGCACATCACCGTGGTCGTCTGCACCCGCGAGCACCCGGTCGAGCTGGCCAAGTGCCTCGACAGCCTGCTCGCCCAGGAATATCCGGCCTTCCGCGTCCTGGTCGTCGACAACGCGCCGGTCACCGGCGACACCGCCGAGGTCGTACGGGCGGCCGCCGCCCGCGGCCCGGTCGACTACCTGGTCGAGCCCAAGGGCGGCCTGTCCTTCGCCCGCAACGCCGCCGTCCAGGCCGCGCCCGGGCAGATCCTGGCCTGGCTCGACGACGACGAGGTGGCCGACCCGCACTGGCTGGCCGAGGTGGCCCGCGCGCTGCACGAGCACCCGGAGGCCGACGTGGTCTCCGGCGTGATCGTGCCGGCCGAGCTCGAGACCAAGGCGCAGATCTGGTTCGAGCAGTTCGGCGGGCACAGCAAGGGCCGCGGCTTCAAGCCGGATGTGTTCGGCCCGAAGACCAAGCACATCCAGAGCCCGCTCTACCCGCTGCCGCCGTTCGGCACCGGGGCCAACATGACCTTCCGGCCCGGCGTCATCGAGCGGATCGGCCTGTTCGACACCGCGCTCGGCGCCGGCACCCCGGCGATGGGCTCCGAGGACACTCTGGCCTTCACCCAGGTGCTGCTCACCGGAGGCACGATCGTCTATCAGCCCAGCGCGGTCACCCGGCACTACCACCGGCGCGACCTCGAGGGGCTGCGCAAGCAGATGGTCGGCTACGGCACGGGGCTGGTCGCCGCGTACACGAGCCTGCTGATGTCCCGTCCGCTTCTGATCTTCCCGCTGCTCCGGCTGGTGCCGAGCGCGCTGAAGGACATGACCGGAAAGGACACGGCGCGCACCGCGACCATCCGCGAGGACTTCCCGCAGGAGCTGCTCTCGGCCAACCGGCGTGGCATGCTGGCGGGACCGCGCGCCTACCTGAACTCGCGCCGCGCGGCACGGGCTAAGGTACGCGCCGCCACCCAGGCTTAGCTCCAGCCGGCGCTTGATGCGCCGGACAGACCGGGCGCGTTGCCCGTAACGCGTCCGGCCTCAGCGCCACGACGTACACGGAGGCCCACAACCCATGCAGCAACGCTCGGCCGAAACGCCGGACCAACCGGCGCCGGACTCCACCGTCCGGATCGTGGTGGGGGCCGCCGGCGAATCCTTTCCGGCGCCCGACGCGACGGCGGTGATCTCCGCCGTCGACAAGGACGCGACCACCCGCCTCGAGGTGGGCGACCGGACGGTCAAGATCCCGATCGGCCCGGACGACTCCTCGGAGACCCGGTACATGCCGGCCCCCGTGCTCACCACCACCGGTGGTGCGGCCGCGCTGGCCGAGCCGGCCGCGGCCGAGCCCGAGACCGGCGCCGACCACCGACCCGAGTTCGCTCTGGCCGGCGGCATCGCGGGTCTGCTCGGCCTGGCCGGTCTGTTCGTGCCGAACGGCGCCTTCAGCCTGCTGCTCGAGCTGGTCTTCGTCCTCGTCGGCCCCGGCGCGGCCATCCTGTCGATCGCCAACGTGCGCAACCGGCTGGTCTCGTGGGCGCTGACCGTGGCCGGCAGCATCGCGGTCACCACGATGCTGGCCGTGATCACGCTGTGGGCCCAGGTCTGGAAGCCGTCGCTCTGGGTCGGTGTGCTCGCCGGCGTCACCGTGATCGGGTCGATCGTCCAGTTCGCCCGGCTCACCAGCTCGGGCGTGCCGCTCATCCTGGGCCGGGTCGGCAAGCCCCGCGACACTGTGGACAACGGTCTCGTGTTCGGCGTCCTGCCGTTCCTCACGCTCGTGCTCGGCGTCGGCCTCTGGGCCCTGTCGCTGACCCAGCTCAACCCGGACGACGTCGGCCTCTACGGCTTCAGCGCGGCGCTCGGCGTGCCGTTCATCATCGGCGCCGTCGTGCTGTTCATCGGCTTCGCGGTCGAGCTGTTCGGCCGGGCCCGGCCGCTGGTGCTGGTGGCCCACCTCATCGTCGTGCCGATCATCATGCAGGCCACCGTCCCGCTGCTGGACGGCACGATCGAGTACGCCTGGACGTACAAGCACATCGGCGTGGTCGACCTGATCAACGCCAACGGCAGCCTGATCAGCGGCAGCGACATCTACCAGCAGTGGCCCGGCTTCTTCGCCGCGGTCGCCCTGCTCTCGCACGTCTCGGGCCTCGACGGGCTCTCGTTCGCGGCCTGGTCGTCGCTGACGTTCGCGCTGATCACCTCGCTCATGGTGGCCGCGCTGCTGCGTCAGTTCACCAAGGACAGGCGGATCATCGCGCTGGCCGTGCTGCTGTTCCAGGCCTGCATGTGGGTCGACATCGGCTACTTCTCGCCCCAGGCGATGGTGTTCGCGCTGATGCTGGCGTTCTGGGTGATCGTGGCCCGCTGGCTGATCAGCCCGCCGGTGATCAAGGCCGAGCCCAAGGGCCGGATCGGCCGGCTGCGGGCCTGGGCCGTGCGGGGCATGCCGCAGGGCATCGAGACCGACCCCCGTACGCGTCGCTTCGCCGCCTTCGGCGCGGCCGGCCTGTTCGCCGCGATCATCGTGTCGCACCAGCTGACCCCGGTGCTGATGATGGTGCCGCTGTTCGCGCTGACGATCCTGGGCATCCTCAAGCCGCGGGTGTTCCTGGTCGGCCTGGTCGCGATCATGCTGATCTTCTTCGTGCCCCGCCTGGGCTCGGTGAACAGCCAGTACAGCCTGTTCAGCTTCGACCTGCTGTCCAACGCCTCGGGCAACTCGGCCAGCTGGAACACGCCGGAGCAGGAGTTCTCGGCCACCGTCTCGCGGGCCCTGGCCATCGGCCTGTGGCTGGCCGCCCTGGTCGCGGTGTTCCTGACCCGCAAGAAGCTGGGCCGGGTGCTGGTGCCGGCGCTGATCGGCTTCCTGCCGATGGTCACGCTGGTCGCCGGCAACTACGGCGGCGAGGCCATCTACCGCGTCTTCGCGTTCTCGATGCCGTTCGTCGGGCTGCTGATCGGCGTGCTGTGGGCCGGCAAGGGCCGGCGCGGGGTGCCCGCGATGCTCGCCTCGGGCGTGCTGCTGGCCGTGCTCATGCTGGCCGGTCTGCAGGGCCTGCAGGGCCAGCTGATGGTGCACCAGGTGCGGGCGACCGACATCGAGGCGGCGCAGTTCTTCTACCAGCACGCCGAGCCCGGCTCGGGCCTGGTGCTGGTGGCGCCGAACTTCCCGACCAAGCTCGAGGCCAACTACGGCGACTACAACAAGGGTCACGTGTCGGTCGACATCTCGCTGATCGGCGACCCCGAGTTCACCGGCAACATCAACGGCAGCCGGCTGCCCGACATCGAGCAGTACATCCGCAACATGAACTACCCCACCAACTACCTGGTGGTCAGCGACGCGATGGACGACTACACCGACTACTTCGGCACCGCCGACGACAACGCGATGCAGTCGCTCAACGACGCCCTGCGGGCCTCGTCCAACTGGCAGGTCTTCTACCAGGGGCCCGGCGTGCAGATCTTCAAGCTGGTCGGCACCGCGGCGACGCCGGCGGCCAACTGACGCGTACGGACGACTCGTACGGACGATGAGTGAACGCCCGCCCGGCCTGCCGGGTGGGCGTTCGTCCGTTTAGTGTGTGGATGTGAAGCTCAAGCTCAAGTGGGGCAAGAAGCAGATCATCGCCCTGGTGATCGCCGCCCTCGTCGTGTTCGCCCTGGTCACCGGCAACCGGGCCGACGACGGCGGGGAGTCCGGGCAGAGCGCGGGCTCGCTCGACAACGGGGCCGTGGTGGCCTGCGACGACTTCGCGGCCGGTTCGGCCAAGGCCCGCAGTGACGCCACCCGGCTGGCCCTGGCCGACAAGGTCACCGCCTCGGCGGCCAAGAGCGACAACGACGCCGTACGGGCGAGGGCCA
Organism: Paractinoplanes pyxinae; assembly: GCF_026626335.1. Taxonomy (GTDB): domain Bacteria; phylum Actinomycetota; class Actinomycetes; order Mycobacteriales; family Micromonosporaceae; genus Actinoplanes; species Actinoplanes pyxinae. Next base: position 99,759 of record NZ_JAPNTZ010000020.1, read on the forward strand.
TGGAGCTGGGCCGGAGCGCCGACGAGGGCAACGCCGCGTGGCGCACCAGCGCGAACGCTCTCACCCAGGCCTGCCGGGACGCCGGCTGGACCGCTCCCTGATCAGCGCTTGAGGCTCGACGCCTGGTCGAAGCCGGTGCGGGCGACCCACTGGTCGTAGGTGACCGAGGCCTCGGTGAAGCTGCCGTTGAGGATGCCGAAATGGTTGTCGCCGGTCTCGTACTGGTTCTGGTTGATCACCATGTTGGGCGAGGCGCCGCCGTCGATCTGCAGGCGGTAGACGGCCGCGTTGTCGTTGCGGGTCACCGTGTTGCCGGTGATCTTCAGGCCCTCGATGCTGCCCGCGAAGTCGCTGCCGGTGGCCAGCAGGAACGTGAACTTGGACATGTCGCTGAAGGTGTTGCCGCTGACCGTCAGGCCGGCCGCGCAGCGCAGCACCAGCCCGGTGTCGCCCTCGAAACCCTCGGGCCCGCTGCCGCCGATCGCCTTGTTGTCGCTGAACACGTTGTTGGCGCAGCCGCCGCCGTTGCCCGTGCCGGTCTCCATCACGCCGTCGTTCGTCTCGAACGTGTTCCCGGTGATCGTGGTGTTGGCGGCGTCGTAGATCTCCATGCCGCCGCCGTCGACGCCGTAGTCGGTGGACGGTCCGTAGTTGCGGCGCACGGTGTTGTTCCGGAACACCGGGCCCGGCTTGGCGGTGATGAAGGTGGCCGACAACCCGTACCCGCCGAAGTCGTCGTCGTCCGGGTCGGTGTTCTGGATGATCCTGTCTTGGTCGTGCACGTCGTTGCCGTCGACCAGCACGCCCTTGCCGCCACGGCTGATCGAGATGCCGGCGCCGTTGTGGAAGACCTCGGAGCCGGTGACCCGCACGTCCTGCGACTCGGTGACCAGGATGCCGTAGCAGCCCACCGGCTTGCCGGCCGCGTTCTCGCCGTGGCTGTCGCGCACGGTCACCCCGCGGATGGTGACCTTGCTGGTCTTGTGCACGCGGATGCCGCTGCCGTGATCGCCGGTGATGTTGACGTCGGCGTTCGGCTTGGGCACACATCCTCGTACGGTGATGTCGGCGATGGTCGTGCCGGCCGCAGCCACCAGGACACCGTCGCGCACGCCGGCCACCCCCTCGACGGTCGCCTCCTCGCCGGGCGCGCTGCTGACGCTCAGGTCGGGGCGGGTCACCGTGAAGGGGGCGTAGGTTCCCTCGCGTACGAAGATCTTGGACCCGGCCGGGGCGACCTCCACGGCATGCGAGATCGTCTTCCACGGCTTGTCCGGGCTGCCGTCGGCATCGTCGGCGCCGTGCGTGGACACCCACAACCCGGGCCCGGCCGCGTCGACGTCCGGTGGCGACTCGTAGAAGTAGGTGCGGTATCCGGCGGCGACCGTTCCGACGAGCACCAGCACGACGAGCAGGCCCAGCCACCGGCGGCGGGAACCGGCCGGAGCGCGATGACTGCGGCGCTCCAACCGGTGTTGCGCTCCGGTCACCCGATGAAGACCGGGTCGTTCGACATCGCCTTGTACGCGGCCAGCGAGGCCGGCGTCGAGTCGATCCGCCAGTTCTCGCGGGAGGTCGGGTGGGTGTCGGTGTCGAACCAGACCGCCGCCCCGACCGCCGGGTGCGCCTTGATCCATTCCCGCAGCGAGGCGATCCACTCGGGCTTGGTGTTGCCGCCCCGGTCGACCACGGAGACCTCGGGGATCATGATCGGCTTCCGGGAGGCGTACGTCTCGTAGAACTCGTCGAACATGTCCCCCGGTGACTGCGCCTGGGCGAAGCCGGACACGCCCGCCCAATCGACGTACTCATCACCCGGATAATAGTTCGCGTAGGTGTTCCAAGATTCACTGGGGCGTGAGTTCCAGTTCGGGCTCCACACCCACGAGACGTTGTCCGCACCCTCCTCGCGGAAGATCCGGTGGATCCGGCGATAGGCCTGGATGTAGCCCTTGGTGTCCTTGTTGTTGGCCGGGCCGCCCCACTTGTAGAAGTCGCGGTTCATGTCCCACGCCCAGCGGATCAGGGTGGGCCTCTTCCGCTCGGCCATGCGCTGCGCGGCCTTGGCGATCAGCTTGTCGGCGGCGCCGCCGTTGACGTCCTTGTACTCGGGGCCGCGCCACGACAGCATCAGCGTGCTCTTGCCCGAGACGTAGCCCAGCGAGACCGGCAGCTTGTCGGTCCACGAGTAGTAGCGGTGCACGATGCGCTCCGGGCGGCCGAGCTGGCGCCGGCGCAGGTCGATCCCGGCGTTGGCGCTGCGGCCCTTCAGATCGACGTACGCGCCCAGCATGACCTTGCCCGGCTCGAACGGCACGGCTCCGCCGCCCTCGGTGACCGCGGCCGCGCTCGGTTCGCCGCTGGACGGCTGGGGCGAGTGCGAGACCACCGGCGGCACGGCGTCGTTCGAGCGGTACTTCTGGCAGCCGGCCAGCGGCACGGCGGCAGCGGCGAGGGCGCCCAGGCCCAGCAGGTTCCGGCGGTTCATGTCAGGTTCCGCCCGAACGTGCGGGCCACCTTGCGGGCCACTCGCCAGCCGGGCTGGGCGATCTGCTTGACCTTGGGAGCCAGGCCGGGCTCGCCGTCGCGGACCAGCGCGACCAGGTCGGCGCCGCTGTGGTCGGGGGTGGGCTGCAGGCGGGGGACGGCGAGCCGCTTCTCCCCCGGCGTGTGCAGCCGGCGGCCGACCTCGGTGGCGTTGTCGTACCCGGTGGACGCCACCAGGTCACGCACCCGACGGCTGTTGTACCCGTGCGGGTAGGCGAAGGACCGTACCTTGACCTGCAGGCGCTGCTCGAGCTGCTCGTGGCTGCTCAGGATCTCGTTGCGCAGCTGAGCCGGGGGCAGCACGTCGAGCGGGTGGTGGATCAGGCTGTGGTTGCCGATCTCGACCCCCGCGGCGGCCACCTCGGCCAGCTCGTCCCAGGTGAGCATCGGCCCGAAGTCGGGGGCCGACTCGCCCAGCCAGCCCGCCGTGCCGCCCAGGTGCCCCACCGAGGCGTAGAGCGTGGCGCCCGCGCCGGTCTCTTTCAGCACCGGCACGCCCTCGGTGAGGAAGTCGCGGTAGCCGTCGTCGAAGGTGACCGCGACCAGCTTCTCGGTGCTGCCGGCGGCCAGCAGGTCGAGCGCCTCGGTCAGGCCGACCAGGCGGTAGCCGGCCTCGGTGAGCGCCTGCAGCTGCTCCCTGAGCAGCGCCGGGGGCACCGCGAGGTCGCGCATCGGGCCGCCCACGGCGGACACGGAGTGGTACATGAGCGCCGGAAGGGTGCTCCAGCCCGGCCTCGTCGTCACGGTCACGCGGTCGTCCTCGTACGCCTGGTGGTCTGAGGTCCCACGCTAGGTGGAACCCTTGCGCTGGTCGCGGGTTTCTCCGTTTTGTCCCTCTGCCGAAAGTCGTAGGCGAAGTCCCGCTCCGGGCAGAGGCGCGCAGGGAGCTCCACTCGGAAGAGTGAGGTTATGACATTCGATCCGCTGCGCTGCGCGGAGGCTACTTGTCAGGCGGCCGTCGTGCTAGGGGCAACCTTGCTCCCGGCCGCCTGGCGAGCCCTCGATCCGGGCCTCGCCGCCGTCCTCGCAACCCTGTTCGTGATCGTCTCGGCCGGCATCTACGCCCTGCACGCGGTCACTTTCGACTCGTTGCGGCTGACCGGCCGGCGACTTTTCCCGACCAGGCCCCAGAATGAATGAACCGTTAAGTTCTTCCGCCCGTACCCCCCGTCGACCACGGTTCTTCAGCACCCGGGGGCGACGGGACATGTTCCGACTGATCCACTTGCAGGCCGAGAGCGGCATACCTCGTATAAGCGTGGCTTCGGACGGCTACGCCAGTGCCCGCATCGCGCTGACCCGATATCGCAGCGCCCCGGCCGCGTATTTCGGCGTCGGCCGCTTCGACCACGAGGGCACCCTGGCCGAGATCATCCTCGACCGGCTGTGCGGCCCGCTCGGCGACTGCCCGCGCCCGGCCACGCTCGTGCACGCCGCCACGTACTACCGCCTCTGCGAGACGTGCGCGACCGGCCTCGACGTGCTGACCGTGCCCGAGCTGGCCCGGCTGCTCGGCATCGCCTGCCGGCTGGCCCCGGTGCCGGCCCGCGCCGGACGGCACGCCGCGCCCGAGGAGCCGTCGCCCGCCGGCAACCGGATCGCCCGCGAGTTCGCCACCCGCGTCGACGACCCGAAGTGGCGCCGCGAGCTCTGCACCGAACTGGCGCACACCCCCGGCGCGGTCAACGGGCTGCTCATCGGGGTGGGCGCGCTGACCCACCGCGACGTGCTCGACCTCTACCCGCGGCTGCGCTCGCTGGCCGACGAGCTGCCGGCCGCCGTGCGCGAGGAGCTGTCCCGCGCCACGGCCCGGCCGCTCTCCCCGGCCGGGGTGGCCGGCCTACGCCTCGGTCTGACGGCCTAGCTCGATCCGGCGCACTTCGTCCTCCCTGGTCACGTACGCGTATCGGCCGCGGATGGTCAGCCCGGTCGGGGCGGTGAGCCCGGCCGAGGCCACCTCGCGGTGCCGGCCCTGCTCGCCGACCCGCACCAGCGCCCCGGTGCGGTCGCCGCTGAGCAGGCCGTTCTTGGCCAGCTCGAGCACGTAGAGGCCGTCCGGACCCCAGGCCAGGTCGACGACGGCGGTCAGGCCACCGGCGTACACCTCGGGCGGTTGACCCGGCACGACCCGCCACACGCGCGCCCGCCCCGGCGGGAACGGGAAACCCGTCAGCTCGCCGACGTAGAAGGCGCCGTCCGGCCCCTGGGCGACCGCGGTCGGCACCGCCGGCATCCGCACCGGCGTGCCCCGCGGGGTGCCGTCGGGCAGCCGGGCCGGCGCGGGCACCAGGCGGCTCGGGAACGACGCGACGGTGGCCCGGCGGCCGCGCGGGCTGAGCCGGACCAACGTGTCCCCCTCGGTCACGTAGACCCGGCCCCGGCGATCGACCGCGGAATCGAAAGGCCCGGCCGCCACGACCTCGCCGGGCGGTTCGACCGGGACGCCGACCAGGGCAGCGACAAGCAGAGCAGCCATGAACATGTGAATCCCCCCGTGCCACCGTTATAGGACGTGCCCGCGGGGGCTGTCAGTCCTCGATCCGACCGCCGTTACGGTGACGGCCATGACGCTCACGTTTGACGCTCTCGTGAAGCGGGCCCGCAACCTCGTGGCCGGTGGGCGGCGGGCCGTGCTCGGCATCGCCGGGCCGCCCGCCGCCGGCAAGACCACGCTGGCCGAGGAGCTGGTGGCCGCGCTCGCCCCGGCGCCGCCGCCCGGGCTGACGGCCGGCGCGTGGGTGGCCCACGTGCCGATGGACGGCTTCCACCTGGCCGACGTCGAGCTCGAACGCCTGGGCCGCCGCGACCGCAAGGGCGCGCCGGACACGTTCGACGCGCTCGGCTACGCGGCGCTGCTGCGGCGGCTGCGCGAGGACGAGGACGACGTGATCTATGCGCCCGGCTTCGAGCGGGTCATCGAGCAGCCGATCGCCGGGGCCATCCCGATCCCCCGCGCGGCCCGGCTGATCGTCAGCGAGGGCAACTATCTGCTGCTCGACGACCCCTCCTGGCGGCCGGTGCGGGCCTTGCTGGCCGAGGTCTGGTACGCCGACCTGGACCAGCCGGAGCGGCTGCGCCGGCTGATCGACCGGCACGTGCGCTTCGGCAAGGACGAGACGGCCGCGATCGAGTGGGCCACCGGCACCGACGAGCGCAACGCCGTGCTGATCGCCGCCACCCGGGAGCGGGCCGACCTGGTCGTGCCGGCCGCGGTCATCCATCGAGTGGGCACGCCGCCGCCCGGCGGGGCATAGTTCAACCCGTGTCAGTGGGTGAAACAGTCGAGACCGAGCCGAGCCGCCGCCGGCCGGGCCGCGCGATCCGGTTCGCGCTGACCCTGATCGCGGTGCTGCTGCTGTTGTTCGGCGTGCCGTGGTTCTTCCTGTTCTTCTCGGGCAACGACTGGCCGCTCGCCGTGCGGGTGACCGGCACCGTGGTCTTCGCGGCCGCGCTGGTGGTGTTCCCGCTGCTCATGTTCTCGGGCCACGGCCGTCATCACCGCGACGGCCCGGCCGTCATCGCCGACACCATGCTGGGCGTCATCTGGCAGCTGTTCGTGTGGTCGCTGCTCGGCCAGCTCGTCACGCTGGCGCTCTGGATCGCCGGGGTCGACGGTCCGGCTCGCTTCCGCATCGCCACGGCGGTGATCGCGGTGGTCGCTCTGGTCCTGCTGGCCTGGGGGTACGCCGAGGCCCGCCGGGTTCCCCGGGTGCGCCGGGTCGAGGTGACGATTCCCCGGCTCGGGCCCGGGCTGGACGGCCTGCGCCTGGTGCAGCTGACCGACACCCACTACGGGCCGATCGAACGTTCGCGCTGGTCGCGGCGGGTGACCGAGGTGGTCAACACGCTCGACGCCGACGTGGTGGCCCACACCGGCGACATCGCCGACGGTGAGGTCGCCCAGCGGCGAAGCCAGGCCGCCCCGCTCGGCGACATCCGGGCGTCGCTGGCCCGGGTCTACGTGACCGGCAACCACGAATACTTCAGCGGCGCCCAGCGCTGGGTCGAGCACATGGCCGAGCTGGGCTGGGAGGCGCTGCACAACCGGCACGTGGTGATCACCCGGGGCGGCGACTCGCTGGTGCTGGCCGGGGTCGACGACCGCACGGCGGCCGGGTCGGGTGTGCCGGGCCACCACGCCGACCACGAGGCCGCGCTCGAGGGCGCCGACCCGTCGCTGCCGGTGCTGCTGCTGGCCCACCAGCCGGCTCAGATCCCGGGCGCGGTGGCCCACGGGGTCGACCTGCAGATCTCCGGGCACACCCACGGCGGCCAGATGTGGCCCTTCCACTACCTCGTGCTGACCGACCAGCCCGCGCTGCAGGGGCTGTCCCGGCACTCGGAGCGCACGCAGCTCTACACGAGCCGGGGAACCGGCTTCTGGGGCCCGCCGTTCCGGATCTTCGCGCCGAGCGAGATCACGCTGCTGACGCTGCGCGCGGGCTGACGCCGGAAAATCTCGCGCGAGCGGTCATGGTGACGGGCGCCATGCCCGTACACCCCGTAATTGCGTTGAAGACCTCCGGGTTGGCGATGAGGATGGGGGTACCGCCTCCCCCGCCCAAGCCAGAGGACTACGTCTATGCGCCTGCTTCGCGATCTGTGGGCCACCTCGAAGGGCCGATCGGCCCTCACGGTGGCTCTCATCCTGCTCGGCGCGGCGGGCTCGGCGGGGGCGCTGGCGCTCTCCGGTCAGGTGCTCGTCAACCGGTCCATGCCGCTGTTCGCCGTGCTGGCCGCGGCCCTCGTGGCCTCGGTGCTCAGCGACGTCTTCGTCGGCCTGGTGGCCGCGCGGCTGACCGCCGACTGGGCGGCCCGGGTGCGCCGCGGGCTCAACCGGGTGGCCTTCGGGCAAGAACTGCCCACGCTCGAGAACACGCCCGTCGGTGAGCTGCTCGACCGCATCGACTCCGACGTCTACGAGGTCGGCTCCCAGCTGCGCGGCAGCGGCGTACGCATCGCGCAGTCGATCGCCGTGGCCGTGTTCTCGATCGTCACCGCGTTCTTCGTCTGGTGGCCGGCCGGCATCGGGATGGTCCTCGTGTCGATTCTGCTCTACGTCACCATGAACAAGCCGATCCAGCGCATCTCGCCGCTGCGGATCTCGGAGGAAGAGGCCTGGTCGGACCTGGCGGCGGTGATGGAGGAGTCGGTGCACGGGCAGGACGACGTGCGCACCAGCCTGGCCGCGCCCTACGTGCGCCGGCTGTACGCCCGCCGGGCGGCCGAGGTGCTGCGGCGGGGGCGGCTCGTCTGGCGCTCGTCGGCCCGCATCACCATGGGCGCCGGCACGATCACCCGCTCGCTCATCGCGGTCCTGGTCGTCGTCGGGGCGTGGGCCCTGATCAACAACCACATCGACGGCGCCCGGCTCACCGCCGTGTGGCTGCTCGCGCTCGGCTTCGGCGGCACCCTGGAGCACGTCACCCGCATGGTGCCCGAGCTGCAGAACGCGCTGGGCGCCTGGAGCCGGGTGCAGCTGCTGCAGGACGTGCCGCAGGAGCCGACCGAGGGCCGCCCGCCGGTCGACGGCGACCTCGTCGTGCGCGATCTGACCTTCCGGTACGGCGAAACCGACTCCGGTCGCCCGCCGGCGCTCAAGGACGTGAGCCTCACCTTCGCCCGCGGTCGCTCGTACGCGCTGATCGGGCGCACCGGCTCGGGCAAGTCGACGCTGGCCAAGGTGCTCACCCGGGCCGTCGACGTGCCGCGGGGCACGGTCTTCCTGGGCGGCGTCGACCTCAACGACCTCGACGTCGAGGGCCTGCGCCGGTGGACGGCCATCGTGCCCCAGCGCACCGAGATCCTGTCCGGCACGCTGGCCGAGAACATCGCCCTGTTCGACGACGACCTGCTGCCCCGGGCGGCCACCGCGCTCGACGAGCTGGGACTCACGCCGTGGGCCAACAGCCTGCCCGAGGGCATCGACACCAAGCTCGGCGAGGGCGGCTACAAACTCTCGGCCGGGCAGGAACAGCTGGTCGCGTTCGCCCGCATCCTGGTCCGCGACCCGCAGGTGGTGATCCTCGACGAGGCCACGGCCCGGATGGACCCGGTCACCGAGTCGTGGGTGCAGCGGGCCACCGACCGGCTGCTCGAGGGCCGGATCGGCGTGATCGTCGCCCACCGCCTGTCGTCCGTGCAGCGCTGCGACGAGGTCGTGGTGCTGGCCGACGGCGAGGTGCTCGAGTCGGGCCCGCTGCGCGAGTCGCGGCGCTTCGCCGAGCTGATGGCGAGCAGCAACCTGGCCGTCCCGGCGAGCCCGTCGGGCGGCGGCGGGGTGCTGGTCGAGGAACACGACTGGGACACCGCGGCCCAGGTCGAGCTGGGCGCCGAGGCGCTGGCCAACACGCTCACCCCGGTCGAGCCGCCGCCCCTGCCCGAGGAGCCGCCGGCCCGCACGATGCGCGAGATCGTCCGGCTGACTCTCAACGACAAGCGGTACGGGCTGGGCGCGGTCGCGCTCTTCGCCATCCTGGTGCTGCTCGGCCTGGACGGCGCGATCCTGCCGCTGCTGTGGGCCAACGTGGTCGACGGGATGGGCAGCCCGCTCTACCCGGCCGTGGGCATCGCGGTCGGCCTGCTGGTGGCCATCCCGACCCTGTACTACACGGGCGCCTGGTTCCCCGAGTGGTGGGTCCGGCAGATGCTGCGGATCAGCCTGCGCCTGGTGCACGGCCAGATCGGACCGCGCCGGGTCAGCAAGCACACACCGGCCGAGGTGGTGGCCCAGGGCGGCGACACCGAACGGGTCGTCATGCTGGCCGACAACCTCATCGACAACGCCACCAGCATCGTCATGATCGTCGCGATGACCTGGGCCTCGGGGTCGATCGTGCCGGCCCTGTTCTTCGCCGGCACGATGGTCATCTCGGGCCTGGCCGCCACGCTGTTCGGCCCCCGCCTGGAAAAGGCGGCCCGGCGCACGGTGGCGGCCCGGGCGGCGTTCGCCACCGCGCTGGTGTCGTCGCTGTCGGCCGCCCGCACGGTCAAGCTGGCCGGGGCGACCAAGCCGGTGCTGGCCCACCTGGCCCGCCTCGACGGCGTCCGCAGCGAGCTGCAGCGGCGCGAGATCGCGATCCAGGTGTGGGCCCGGTCGACGCCGTCGATCGCCAGCGGGCTGCTGCCGATCGCGGCGTGGGGGCTGTATCTGGCCGGGTCGCTGTCGGCGGCGGCCACCCTCATCGCGGTGGCGGTGCTGGGCGCGGCGCGCTGGTTCGCGTGGACCACGGCCTCGCTGATCTCGCAGTTCCCGTCGGCCCGGGTGTGGACCAAACGCACGGTGGCGATGACCGGCGTGTCCGACTACTCGTCCGACATCCCGGGCGTCGACCTGGCGGCCGGGACGGCGCCGGCCCCGCCGACGGCGCCGCGCAACCCGCTGCGCACGCTGGAGCTGCGCAACTTCAGCGCGGTGCACGAGAACGGCACGGTCGGGGCGCAGGACGTGGACCTCACGGTCGAGCGCGGCCAGCTGGTGCTGGTGGTCGGGCCGGTCGGGGCAGGCAAGTCGTCGCTGCTGCGGGCCCTGGCCGGGATCGTGCACCACGCCGGTGAGCTGCGGTGGAACGGCGAGCCGGTGAACGAGCCGGAGGTGTTCCTACGGCCCAACCAGGTGGGGTACGTGGCCCAGCTGCCGCGGGTGCTGTCCGGCACGGTCGCCGACAACATCCAGCTCGGGCACGAGGTCGACGCGGCCGACGCGGTGTCGACGGCCCAGCTCGAGCACGACCTGGCGGCCGCCGGGGGCGGTCTGCAGCTGCTGATCGGGCACAAGGGCACCCGGCTCTCCGGTGGCCAGCTGCAGCGGCTGGCCCTGGCCCGGGCGCTGGCGCCGCGGACCGAGCTGCTGATCGCGGACGACGTGTCGTCGGCGCTCGACGTGACCACCGAGCTGGAGTTGTGGCGGGCGCTGCGCTCGCACGGCGTCACGGTGGTCGGGTCGACGTCGAAGCGGGCAGCACTGAGCCAGGCCGACCGGGTGGTGGTGCTGATCGCCGGCAAGGTGGAAGACCAAGGCACGTGGCAGGAGCTGGAGGACCGCTGGGGTCACCTGGCGGGCTGAGGCCGGAGCGGGAGGGGGTCCGCTCCGACCTCAGCGGCTCACTCCCCCGCCGGCCGATCCGGCCGGGGCTCGTCCGGCCCCGGCTGATCCGGGCGAGGCTCGAATTGCGCGGGGTTTGACGGCGCGGCCGGCGCCGCCCATGGCGGCGGGGCGGGCACGGTTCCGGCCGGCGGGTACTGCGGCGGGGCGGGCACGGTTCCGGCGGGCGGCGCCCACGGATGCTGCGGCGGCGGGGCGGGCATCGTTCCGGCGGGCGGCGCCCAAAGCTGTTGCGGCGGCGGGGGTGGGAAACCGAATCCCGTCGGTTGTGCGCCGTAGTAATTCGCCGCGGCGTGTGGAGGGAACGGCTGCGCTCCGACGGGACCGTAAAGCCCCAGACCCCCGTACGAGAAAGGCATTTGACCGCGATTTGGCCGGAAGAAGCGGTTCGCCGGACCGGTCAGCAGCAGCACGACGATGGCGATGGCCAGGAGGAACGCCAGCGTGACGGCCACCGCCTGGATGGCGTCGTAGGCGAGGGACAAGCCGCCGCTGTCGAGGTTGTAGAGGCGGTCGTAGAAGTCGCCGCCCGAGCCGTCCGTGAACTCGAGCGAGCCGTCGCTGAAGTCCGGGTCGTCGAAGTCCGATTCGTCGAACTGGGCGAAGGCCAGCACGCCGAACAATCCGAACACGCCGCCGAACAGGCAGGAGAGCAGGACCAGGCCGGCCGGCGCGCCCAGCCCGACCCAGGTCAGGATGCGGGCCACGTTGCTGCCGCGCCGGATGAAGGCCACCGTGACGCCGAGCCAGATCGTCAGCACCAGCAACGGCAGTCCGAGGATCAGCGCGAACCCGAGGTTGGAGTCGCGTTCGAAGGCGACCTCGTCGGGGTCGATGCCGGTGCCCTGGGCGGCCTGGTCGATCAGGCCGTCGTAGTGGATCGTGGCGGCGATCGACACCCCGATGACGAGCAACAGGAGTCCCACCAGCGCCACCTGGAACCAGAAGGCGACACTGACCACTGTGGGGCGGGCGGGTCTTTCCGCGGGGGCCGAAGTCACGGACGCACCGTACGGTCCGGCTCTCCCCCGCGGCAGCCCCGATCGGCCACATTTGGATCAAGAAGAAAGGCCGGATTCCATCTGCTTGACGGCGGCCACCACGGTGTCGGCCGGGATGGCGAAGCCGACCCCGATGCTGCCCGAGTCGGACTGGCTGGCGGTGGCGATCGCGACGTTGATGCCGATCACGTGGCCGGACAGGTCGACCAGCGCGCCGCCCGAGTTGCCCTGGTTGATGGCGGCGTCGGTCTGCAGCAGGCCGGTCAGCTGCTCGCTGCCGCCGCCGGTGGCCGACTCGGTGGCGGTGTCGATGCTGCGGTCCAGGGCCGAGACGATGCCCGAGGTGACCGTGTTCTCGAGGCCGAGCGGCGCCCCGAAGGCCAGTACGGTGTCACCCACGGCGACGCTGTCGTCGGTGCCGAACGTGACCGGGGTCAGGCCGCTCAAGCCGGTCGCCTGCACCAGGGCGAGGTCGTGGGTGGTGTCGGTGGCGACCACCTGGGCCGGCACGGTCTGCCCGGTGGAGAGCCGCACGCTGGTGGTTCCGCCGCCCTCGATGACGTGGTTGTTGGTCAGGATCAGGCCGTCGGACGAGATCACCACGCCGGAGCCGAGGGAGGAGGAACGCTCGGTGTCGACCATGACGGTGACCACGCTCGGCTGCACCTGCTTGACGATGGCGGCCAGGCTGTCGCTGTCGGTGGTGGCGGCCGTGGTGGTCGCGGCGGCGGTCGACGAGACGGTCGTGGTGGGGTGGTCGATCAGGTAGCGCTCGGCGACCACGCCGCCCGCGGTGCCGCCGCCCGCGACGAGGGCGAGCACGGCGGCTCCCCCGGCCACGCGGCGCGGCCAGCGGCGGTCGCCCGATCCTCCCAGCGGCGGCGCGGGCGGAGGCGGCGGCGTCACGTCGTCGTGGTTGCCGCCGTAGCTCCAGCTGTCACCGGCGGAGTGCTCGGGGTTGGTGGGCCGGGTCATCAGGTCGGTCATGGCGCCGCCTCGCTTCGTTGGCTGACTCGCTTCGTTTCTGATGGGCCAACAGTGACCCCGCACCTTGTCGGAAACCGGTGAGCCGTCTGTGGGTTCGCTGTATGCCGCCGATCACCCCTAGGGCCTTCTCCTAGGCCGAAAGTCGCAGCGACCTCAGGGTTTCTTCAAACGCTGGTCCGATGCCGCGCACAGGCCGTCCCCGGAAGCTGGAGTCACCCCCCACAACCGGCAGGAGGCACCAGATGTCCGCACGAGGAATGCTCACGGTGGTCGGCTCCGCGGTCGGCGGCATGATCGGCCTGGGCACCCCGCCGCCGCTCGACCCGGCCGAGGTCCGCGGCCTGCTGGCCGAGGTCGGCATGCCGGCCGGCGACGATCTGGCCGAGGCCGTGCGGGCCTTCCAGTCCCGCGTGGGCCTGCGACCCGACGGCGAGGCCGGGCCACGAACTGTTCACTTCCTGACGAGGTACGCGATCCAGCGGCGCGCCTGGCGGCTCGATCCGGCCGCCTAACATCTCAGGATGACCGCGTCAGACCTGATCACGTACTACGACGACGCGACCGGCGAGCGGTTCGGCCTCACCGCCGGCGAGCTCGGCGGCTGGACGGCGGCGACAACCGCGCTGCTGACCGAGGAATGCGGGCTCGGCCCCGGGAAAACCGCCGCGGTGCTGTTGCCGCCGCACTGGCAGACGGCCGCCGTGCTGCTGGGGGCCTGGTCGGCCGGTCTCGAGCTCTCGATCCGCGGCTGGTCGACGGCCGGCCTTGCTCCGGCGGGCGACCCGCTCGACGTGACGTTTGTGGAACACCGTCGGATCGGCAACTGGCTCGACGAGGTCCCGGCCGGCCGGCACCAGTTCGTGCTCGGGCTGGCCCCGCACGGCGCGGCGACCGGCGAGGTGCCCGCGGGTTATCGGGACTACACCTCGGCCCTGCGCCCCTACCTCGGCAGTCGTCCGCCGCACCACACGATCGACGAGCTGCGCCCGGCGGTGACCGACGGAACGACCTACCAGGAGTACGCGCGGACGGCGGCCGCCGTCGCCGAGCACAACGGCATCGGCCGCGGCGACCGCGTGCTGATCGACACGGCGTTGCAGGAGCAGCCGCTGATCTGGCTGCTCGCCCCGCTCACCGCCGGCGCGTCGATCGTCCTGTGCGCCAACCTCGACCCGGCCCGCCTCGACGAGCGGATCGCCGGAAAAGGCGTCACCACAGTCCTCCGATGATCCCGTCCACTGGGGACGATCACCTCATGGAGATCGATGCATTCGCCGGGTAGCCTGCGGCGCATGGAGGTTTTCGATCAACTCGCCGAGCAGTACCAGGGCGAACACAGTCATAATCCCTTTCAGGCCGCGCTGATCGAACGGATCGCCGCCCTGCTCCCGGCCGGCGCCTCGGTGCTCGACCTCGGCTGCGGGACGGGGGTGCCGACCGCCAAGATCTTGACCGATTCGGATCACCGGGTCGTAGGCGTCGACATCTCCGAGGGGATGCTGCGGCTGGCCCGCGAGCAGGTGCCGGCGGCCGAGTTCGTGCACGCCGACTTCAAGGACCTGGCCGGCGATTTCGGGCAGTTCGAGGCGGTGACCGCGTTCTTCTCGCTGCTGATGCTGAGCAAGGCCGACATCGAGAGCACGCTGGACAAGGTGGCGGGCTGGCTCAAGCCGGGCGGCTACTTCGGCGTCGGCATGGTCAACTTCGACGGCGACAGCCTGCCGTTCGACTTCATGGGCGTGCCGGTGACCGTTTCCGGCTATCTGGAACCCGATCTGGCGGCCGTCCTCGAGGCGCACGGCCTCGCCGTGGAGAGCATCGAGACGGTCACCTTCACGCCGGCCGACGGCCCCGAGGAGAGCCAGATCTTCGCCCTGGCCCGCAAGCCGCTCTGAATCCGGCGTTCTGACCCCGGCGCCGCGTCGCGCCGGGGTCAGTCGTCGAACGTCACCGTCACCCGGGGGGACGCCGGGATCGTCTGGCAGGTCAGGACGAATCCGGCGGCCACCTCGGCCGGTTCCAGGGCGAAGTTGCGCCGCATGGTCACCTCGCCCTCGACCACCCGGGCCCGGCACGTGCCGCAGACGCCACCCTTGCAGGCGAACGGCAGGTCGGGCCGGGACCGCTGGGCGCCGTCGAGCACGGTGTCGCCCGCGCCGACGGTGACGGTGGTCGACCGCCCGTCGAGCAGCACCGTCACTTCGCTGCCTTCGGTCAAGATCTCGTTTTCCCGTACGGGTTCGGGCGGCGCCTCGTCGACCCAGAAGAGCTCGCGGTGGATGCGCTCGGGCGCCACGCCGGCCTCCGCCAGCACCTCGGTGGCGTCCATGACCATGCCGTACGGCCCGCACAGCCACCAGTGCTCGACGGCGGCCACATCCAGCAGCATCGGCAACAGGGTGCGCAGCTTCTCGCCGTCGAGCCGGCCGCTGAGCAGGTCGACCTCGCGCGCCTCCCGCGACAGCAGGTGCACCAGTTCGAGGCGGGACGGGTGCTGGTCTTTCAGGTCGGCCAGCTCCTCGGCGAACATCACGGTGTCGGCCCGCCGGTTGCCGTACAGGACGGCGACCTGAGCCTTCGGGTTGCGCAGCAGCGACGACGCGATCGACAGCACGGGCGTGATGCCCGACCCGGCCGCGATCATGACGTGCCGGCCGCCCGCCTCGAGGTCGGGCGTGAACGTGCCGGACGGCGGCGCGACCTCGACCGCGTCGCCCACCCGCAGCTCGTGCACCAGCCAGCTCGAGACCAGGCCGCCGGGCACCTCGCGCACCCCGATCCGAGGCCGGTCGCCGGCCGGGGCGCAGATCGAGTACGACCGGCGCTCGTCCCGCTCGTCGCCGGGCCGCCGCACGGTCAGCGACTGCCCCGGCCGGAACGCGTACGACTCGGCCAGATCAGCCGGCACCTCGAAGGTCACCGCGACCGCGTCGGAGCACAGCCGCTCCACCTCGGCCACGCGCAGCGCGTTGAAGTCCCGCACGTCAGATCTCCTTCACGTGCTCGAAGGGCTCCCGGCAGGCCGGGCACCGCCGCAGCTCACGGCACGCGGTGGCGCCGAACGCGGCCAGCCGCTCCGTCTGCGGCTCGCCGCAGCGCGGGCAGGCGATCGGCTCGTCACGCAGGCCGAGCCGGAGCGGCACCGGGCCGGCCGCGCGCCGGGGCGCCGGACCGGGCGGCGAGATGCCGGCCGCGGCCAGCTTGGCCCGGCCCGCGGCCGAGATCCAGTCGGTGGTCCAGGCCGGGGCGAGCTGGGTGCGCACGCTCGCCTTTTCAAAGCCGCCCCGGCGCAGCGCCCGCAGCAGATCGGCGCGAATCGCCTCCATGGCCGGACATCCGGAGTAGGTCGGCGTGATCGTCACCTCGACGCCGTCCTCGGTCTCGCGCACGTCGCGCAGGATGCCCAGCTCGGCCAGCGTCACCATGGGCAGCTCCGGATCGGTGACGGCCGCCGCCACCTCGGCCGCGCTCGCCGACGCCCGGGCCGCGCTCGCCGCCACCCCGGCCGCGCCCGGCGTCACCTCGGCCGCGCTCGCCGTCACCTGGCCGTCGGCCGGCGCCATCTCGGCCGCCCTCGCCGTCGCCTGGTTGTCGGTCGGCGCCACTCGCTCGCTCTCGGCCGTCCTCACCAGACACCACCCGGCGTGGCGCGGGCCAGGCCCTGCATCTCGGCCAGAATCTCGGCCAGTTCGGGACCGTGCCCCCGTTCGGACGAGGGCGCAGACGTCGGCCGGTCAAGTGTTGCCGCCTCGAGCACCTGGGCGATGACCGCATCGAACTCGGACCGCAGCGAGGCCCGGTCGATTGCCACACCCGGCAGGCGCTGCTCGACCTCGTGCGGCTCGAACAGCTCGCCGATCAGCGGCCACACCGCGTCGAGGCCGGCCTGCATCCGCTCGTGCGAGAGCGGGGTGCCGTCGCCGAGGCGGACCGCCCAGCCGGCCGCGTACTCACGGTGGTAGGCGACCTCTTTGACGCCCTTGGCCCCGATCGCCGCCAGCACCGGGTCGCGGCTGGCCGAAAGCCGGTCGAGCAGCGCGAGCCGCCACACCGAGAAGACGAGCAGCCGCGCGATCAGGTGCCCGAAGTGCTCGTCCTGGCGCTCGACCAGCCGCACGTGCCGGAACTCCGCCGCCTCGCGCAGGTAGGCCAGGTCGTCCTCGCCGCGGCCGGCGCCCTCGGCCTCGCCCGCGCGGGTCAGCAGCAGCCGGGCCTGGCCGAGCAGGTCGAGGGCGATGTTGGCGATCGCCATCTCGTCCTCGAGTTCGGGCGCGCGGGTCACCCACTGCTGCAGGCGGTGCGACAGGATCAGCGCGTCGTCGCCGAGCATCAGGCAGTAGGCCGCCAGGTCGGCGGCGTCGACGCCCTCGGGCAGCTCGGTCGGCACCCCGGCCAGCGGGTCGGCGAAGCCGGTGCCGTACGCCCAGCGGGCATCGTCGTCGTGGTCGGTGAGGGCCTGGTAGGCGTCGTCGAAGCTCATCGCGGCCTCAGATGTGCGGGACCGAGTCGGGAATGGCGTAGTACGTCGGGTGCCGGTAGGCCTTGTCGCCGCTGGGCCCGAAGAACGCGTCCTTGTCGTCGGGGCCCGAGGCCACGATGTCGTCGGACTGCACCACCCAGATGCTCACGCCCTCGTTGCGGCGCGTGTACAGGTCACGCGCGTGGTGGAGCGCCATCTCGGGGTCGGCGGCGCGCAGCGATCCGACGTGGACGTGGTTGAGGCCGCGCTTGGCCCGCACGAACACCTCGTACAGCGGCCACTCGTGCTTGATCTCGCTCATGCTGAGCCCCCTGTGGCATGCCCTCCTGGCCCTACGACCACTTCGCTTACTCCGGTGCAGTCGCTCATGCCGGCACCTCCTGCTTCTTGGCCGCGTGGGCGGCCGCGGCCTCGCGAACCCAGGCGCCTTCCTCATCGGCGCGGCGCCGGTTGGCGATCCGTTCCGCGTTCATCGGCCCGTCGCCGGAGATCACGCGTTTGAGCTCGGACCAGTCGATCTCGCCGAAGTCGTAGTGCTCGCGCTCGGCGTTCCAGCGCAGGTCGGCGTCGGGCAGGGTGACGCCCAGCGCCTCGGCCTGGGGCACGCTCATGTCGACGAACCGCTGCCGCAGCTCGTCGTTCGTGTGCCGCTTGATCTTCCAGGCCATCGACTGGGCCGTGTTGGGCGATTCCCCGTCGGGCGGGCCGAACATCATCAGCGACGGCCACCACCAGCGGTTCACCGCGTCCTGCACCATCTCGCGCTGGGCCGGGGTGCCGCGCATCATCGTCATCAGCAGCTCGTAGCCCTGCCGCTGGTGGAACGATTCCTCTTTGCAGATGCGGATCATCGCCCGCGCGTACGGCCCGAACGAGCTGCGGCACAGCGGCACCTGGTTGCAGATCGCGGCCCCGTCGACCAGCCAGCCGATCACCCCGACGTCGGCGAACGTCAGCGTCGGGTAGTTGAAGATCGAGGAGTACTTCTGGCGGCCCTCGATGAGCCGGCGGGTCAGGTCGCCCCGGTCGGCGCCGAGCGTCTCGGCCGCGGAGTAGAGGTAGAGCCCGTGGCCCGCCTCGTCCTGCACCTTGGCCAGCAGGATCGCCTTGCGCCGCAGCGACGGCGCCCGGGTGATCCAGGCGCCCTCGGGCTGCATCCCGATGATCTCGGAGTGCGCGTGCTGGGCGATCTGGCGGATCATGGTCTTGCGGTAGCCGTCGGGCATCCAGTCGCGCGGCTCGATCCGCTGATCCTTGGCGATCGTCGCCTCGAAGACCTGCTCACTCATGACGCCTCCCTGCCCGTTCGTCCCACGCCGACCCCAGTTCGCGCGCTCACGACGCGTCCCGGCCTGCTCATCCCACGCCGGTCCCAGCTCGAGCGCTCACGACGCGTCCCAGCCCGTTCGCCCGACGCTGGCCCCGGCTCGCGCTCATGACGCGTCCCAGGTGAAGAAGCCCTGACCGGTCTTGCGGCCAAGTTCGCCGCGGGCCACCTTGTCGCGCAGCAGGGCGGGCGGGGCGAACCGCTCCCCCAGCTCACGGTGCAGGTGTTCGGCGATGGCCAGCCGCACGTCCAGCCCCACCAGGTCGGTCGAGCGCAGCGGGCCCATCGGGTGCCGGTAGCCCAGTTCCATGGCCCGGTCGATCGCCTCGGCCTCGGCCACGCCCTCTTCGAGCATGCGAATCGCCTCCAGCCCGAGCAGCACGCCGAGCCGGCTGGTGGCGAAGCCGGGCGAATCCCGGACGACGATCTCGCTCTTGCCCAGCCCGGCCACCCACCCGCGGGTGGCCTCGAGAGCCGCTTCACCGGTCTGCGGGCCGGTCACGATCTCGACCAGTTTGCTGGCCGGCACGGGGTTGAAGAAGTGCATGCCGAGGAACCGCTCCGGCCGCCGCAGCCCCTCGGCCAGCCCGGTGATCGACAGCGAGCTGGTGTTGCTGGCCAGCACGGTGGACTCGCCGACCGCCTGCTCGGCCGCGGCCAGCACCCGGATCTTGAGTTCCGCCTCTTCCGGTACGGCCTCGACCACCAGGTCGGTGCCGGGGTTCAGCCCGGCCAGGTCGTCCAGCAGCACCAGCCGCTCGAGCACCGAGTCGGCGGATTCGCTCAGCGCGCCCTTCTCGGAGGCGCGGAGCAGGCCCATCGCCACCCGGTCACGGGCGGCCGCCGCGGCGGCGGGATCACGCTCGACGAGGCAGACGACCGAGCCGGCCACCGCGAAGACCTGCGCGACGCCGGCCCCCATCCGGCCGCCGCCGACGACGGCGACAACCTTGGGCACCACGGCCTCGGGCGCGGTCATGAGCAACCACCGGCCGCGATCGCTGCCGGCCGGACGACCACGAACGCGCTCGTGGCGGCCCGCGCGGTCACGAGCGGCCCCCGGCCAGGAAGGCGTCCATGCGTACGCGCTTGTCGTCCGACTCGAAGAGAATGGCCTGGGCCAGGTCGTCGGTGAGCGGGTGGCCGCCGCCGTCGGCGACCAGCTTGGTGAGGCGCAGGGCGAGCGGCCCGGAGCGAGCCATCCGGTCGAGCAGCGCGTGGGCCCGCTTCAGCAGCTCGCCGGCCGGCACCACCTCGGCCACCAGCCCGAAGCGCAGCGCGTCGTCGGCGTCGAGCCGCCGGCCGGCCAGCAGCACCTGCTTGGCCACCGAGGCGCCGGCCAGCTCGCGCAGCCGCCAGCAGGCGCCGGCCGCGGCGAGGATGCCCAGGCCCGGCTCGGGATTGCCGAACACGGCGGCCGGTGAGGCCAGCCGGACGTCGCACGCGTAGGCCAGCTCGGCGCCGCCGCCCAGCGCGTAGCCGTCGACGGCGGCCACCGTGGGCAGCGGCAGCCGCGCGATGCGGTCGAACAGGCGGCTGTTGATGCCCTGCAGTGCCTGCTCGCGCCCGCGTTCGCGCAGTTCGCCGATGTCGGCCCCGGCGGCGAAGGTGCCGCCGTCGCCGGTGATCAGCAGCAACCGGGGCCGCTGTTCCAGCGAGGCGCAGACGTCGTGCAGCTCGCCGACCATCGCCGCGTTGATCGCGTTGCGGGCCTCGGGGCGCCGCAACGTCACCACCACGCGGTCGTCGAGCTCCTCGACGTGCAGGGTGCTCACGGCCGCTCCACCAGCATGGCCACGCCCTGACCGACGCCGACGCAGAGGGTGGCCAGCGCGCGGCGGGCGTTCTCGCGTTCCATGCGGCCCAGCAGGGTGACCGTCAGGCGAGCGCCCGAGCAGCCCAGCGGGTGCCCGAGGGCGATCGCGCCGCCATCAGCGTTGACCTTTTCCTCGTCCAGCTTCAGCCGTCGGATGACGGCCAGCGACTGCACGGCGAAGGCCTCGTTCAGCTCGACCGCGTCGAGGTCGCCGGCCGACCAGCCGGCCCGGGCCAGCGCCTTCTCGGTGGCGGGCACCGGGCCCAGGCCCATGATCTGGGGCGGCACGCCGGCGCTGGCCGCCGTCACGATGCGGGCGCGCGGGGTCAGCCCGTACCGCTCGACCGCCTCTTTGCTGGCCACGACCAGCGCGGCGGCGCCATCGCTGAGCGGGGACGACGAAGCGGCAGTGACCACGCCACCGCTGCGGAAGACCGGCTTGAGCGAACCCAGCTTCTCGAGAGTGGAGCCGCGGCGCGGAATCTCGTCGGTGTTCACCTCGCCCACCGGCACGATCTCGCCCTGGAAGCGGCCGGCGTCGATGGCGGCGATCGCCCGCTCGTGGCTGCGCAGCGCGAACGCGTCGCTCTCGGCCCGGGTGATGCCGTCGAGCGCGGCCACCTCTTCGGCCGTCTCGCCCATGCTGAGCGTGATGCGCCGGTCGTCCGGGGTGGTGCCGGCCTCTTTGTCGTGCGCCTTGAACAGCGGGTTGGTGAAGCGCCAGCCGAGCGACGTGTCGACGACCTCGCCCGGCCGCGCCCACGGGGTGCCCGGCTTCTGCATCACCCACGGTGCCCGGGTCATCGACTCGACGCCGCCGGCCACGATCAGATCGGCCTCGCCGGCCCGGATCTGGTTGGCGGCCGACACGATCGCGGTGAGGCCGCTGGCGCACAGCCGGTTGACCGTGTAGCCCGGAACCGTGTCGGGCAGGCCCGAGAGCAGCACGGACATGCGGGCGACGTTGCGATTGTCCTCACCGGACTGGTTGGCCGCGCCGAGGATCACCTCGTCGATCGCCTCGGCGGGCACGCCGGCCCGGCCGACCGCCTCGCGGACGACCAGCCCGGCGAGGTCGTCGGGACGGATGCCGGCGAGCGCTCCGCCGTACTTGCCCTGGGGGGTGCGGACGCCGCCGACGAGGTAGGCCTCAGGCATGAAGATCCTCCGGTGCTCAGACGTGGTGGCGGGACTGGAGGGTGAAGAACCGGCCGGTGACGAAGTAGTCGTCGGTCAGCGAGGCGGTGGCGGCCGGGTTGGCCCCGGAGCCGTGCAGGTCGCTGAACGCGGCGGTCTGGTTCACGAACACCCCACCGGTCAGATTCTCGGCGAGGTGCACCCCGGCGTCGAGTGCAGCCTCGCGAGCGGCCGCCAGAACTTCGGGGCTGGTCGAGTGGACCAGGGCGGTGAGCGCGCCGTGGGCCCGGACCGTCTCGGTCAGGACGCGCAGACTGTGCTCGGTCGACTCGGTGGCGATGACGAACGAGACCGGGCCGAACCATTCCCGGGTGTACGCCTTCTCGTCGGCCGCGTCGAGCCGGACCACCACCGGGGTGCGGATGGTCGCACCGGGGTTCTGCTCGTCGGCCACCTCGGCCGTGGGGTGGATGACGCTGGCCGCGCTGTCGGCCTCGGTCAGCCGGGCCAGCACGCCGTCGTTGACGATGGCGCCGAGCGTGCCCGCGGCCCGGGCCGGGTCGCCGAGCAGCTTGTCGAGCGCGGCCGACAGGTCGGCGCCGAACTCGTCGACGCTGCGGTGGCCGGCGTCGGTCTCGATGCCCGTCTGCGGGACCAGGATGTTCTGCGGGGTCGTGCACATCTGGCCGCTGTAGAGCGAGAGCGAGAAGGACAGGTTGCGCAGCAGGCCCTTGTAGTCGTCGGTGGAGTCGACCACGACGGTGTTGAGGCCGGCCTTCTCGGTGTAGACGACGGCCTGGCGGGCGTTGGCCTCGAGCCAGTTGCCGAACTCGCTGGACCCGGTGAAGTCGACGATGCGGACGTCGGGGTGGGTGGCCAGGGTGGCGGCGATGCCGTCGCCGTGCTCCTCGACGGCCAGGGTGACCAGGTCGGGGTTCTGGCCCGCCTCGGCCAGCACCTCGCGGCAGATCTGCACGGTGATGGCGAGCGGCAGCACGGCCCCGGGGTGCGGCTTGACGATCACCGGGTTGCCCGTGACCAGGCTGGCGAACAGGCCGGGATAGCTGTTCCAGGTGGGGAACGTGTTGCACCCGATGACCAGGCCGACCCCGCGGCCGACGACCGTGCTGGTCTTGCTCAGGCGCAGCGGGTCGCCGCCGCGCTGGGGCTTGGCCCAGTCGGTGGTGGCGGGGATGCGGGTGGAGGCGGCCAGCGCGTAGGCCACGGCCTCGAGCGCCCGGTCCTGCGCGTGCGGGCCGCCGGCCTGGAACGCCATGACGAAGGCCTGGCCGGTGGTGTGCTGCACGGCGTGGGCCAGCTCGAACGAGCGGGCGTTGATGCGCTTGATGATCTCGGCGGCAACGCCGGCGCGGCCCTGCGGACCGACGGCGCGCCAGGCCGGGGTGGCGGCACGGGCGGCGGCGACCAGGGCCAGCGGGTCGGCCTTCGGGTAGCTGATGCCCAGCTCGAGGCCCCACGGCGAGCGCTCGGTGGAGACAGTGCCGGTGGCGCCGGGCACCTCGACGGGGAACTGGGCGCCGAGCAGGGCCCGGAACGCGCGCTCGCCCTCGGGGGCGGCCTGCTCACCGTAGACCGACTTGCTCGGCGACTCGGGAAAGGCCGACCAGTAGTCGCGGACGGTCGTCGCCCGGACAGCCTGGTCGAGCAGCTCGGCATGCGTCTCGTAGAACCCGGCGGGGGTCGTCATCCTGCGCTCCCTTGCGCTCGCGTGCCATCATTATCTACCGTCCGGTCGGTCGGTAATCAAGCCCGGGAGAGAGAATGGCACCGACACCCGCGAATCAACCCCGGCGGCGCGGTCGTCCCGGCTATGACCAGGATGCCGTGCTGGCCGCCGCCGTGCGGCTGTTCAACGAGCGCGGCTACGACTACACGAGCATGTTCGACATCGCCGTCTCCCTGGGCATCACGAAATCCAGCGTCTACCACCACATCAGCGGCAAGGAACAGCTGCTGCAGATGGCGATGGACCGGGCGCTCGACGGTCTGTTCGAGGCGGCCGACGAGGTTCGTGCTCTCGACGTGTCGGCCCTGGAAAGGCTCGAGCAACTGATCCGGCGCAGCGTGCTCGTGTTGTCGGAGCGGTTCGAGTACGTGACGGTGCTGCTGCGGGTGCGCGGCAACACCGAGGTCGAGCAGCACGCGCTGGCCCGGCGGCGGCAGTTCGACCTGGTGGTCACCGAGCTGGTCAAGCAGGCTCAGGCCGAGGGCGGCGTCCGGCCCGACATCGACCCGGCCACGGCGGCCCGCCTGTTGCTCGGCATGGTCAACTCGCTCACCGAGTGGTACCGCCCGCGCCCCGGCGGCGCCGACGCCATCGCGGACGCGCTGACCGCCCTCGCCTTCGAGGGCCTTCACACGATCTCCCCCGGCCGCACACCACCCCCGCCGCAGTGATTGGCTAGCGTGGCGGTCGATGAAGCGAAGCCTGGCCGCCGTCGCGGTCGCCGTGGTTCTGACCGTCAGCGGGTGCACTGCTAAAGACGAGCCCCCGGTCGCGGCGCCGCCGTCCCCCTCGGCCTCCCCGTCGCCCTCGGCTTCGCCGTCGCCCTCACCTTCCCCTTCGTCCGCAGCACCGCAGCCCGACTGCGTGACCGCGACCCTCGACGGCCTCGACCTGCCCGAGCGCGTCGGCCAGCTGCTCATGATCGGCGCCGCGGTGAACGCGCCCAGCGGCCTCGGTGACACCGTCCGCCGCTACCACCTGGGCGGCGTCTTCCTGCGCGGCCGCAGCACCCACCCGGCCGCCGAGCTGAAGTCGGACATCGCCGCGTTGCAGAAGCGGGCCCCCCTGCCGATGCTGTTGGCCGTCGACCAGGAGGGCGGCAGCGTCCAGACCCTGAAGGGGCCGGACTTCCCCCGGCTGCCTTCGGCCTACCGGCTCGGCGGCGGCCCGGCTACGACGCTGCGCGACACCACCCGTACCAGCGCCCGCCGTCTCGAAGCGGTCGGCGTGAACCTCAACCTGGCCCCGGTCGCCGACACCGTGCCGACCAGCATCGGCACCGGCAACCCGCCGATCGGCGCCTTCCGCCGGGAGTTCGGCTCCGACCCCGCGAAGGTCGCGGCGGCCATTCGTACGGTCGTCCCGGCCTCGCAGGATGCCGGCGTGCTGACCACGTTGAAGCACTTCCCCGGCCTGGGCCGGGTCCGCGTCAACACCGATGTGTCCACCGGTGCGACCGACACGGTGGCCACGGTGAACGACCCGTACCTGGCGCCGTTCAAGGCCGGCATCGAGTCGGGCACGGCGGCCGTGATGATCTCGTCCGCCCGCTATCCCAGGATCGACCCGGACGCCGTCGCCGCCTTCTCGCGCCCGGTCATCACCGGCCTGCTGCGCGAGAAGATCGGCTTCGACGGCCTCGTGATCTCGGACGACCTGGGCGCGGCCCGTGCGGTCACCGCCGTCCCACCCGCCCAGCGAGCCGTACGCTTCGTCGGCGCGGGCGGCGACATGGTGCTCACCATCGTGGCCTCGGACGCCGCCCCCATGGCCGGCGCCCTCATCGCCAAGGCCGAAAGCGATCAGTCCTTCCGCGCCCGCGTCGACGAGGCGGCCCGCCACGTCTTGGAGACCAAGAAACGGGCGGGCCTGCTCACCTGCGGCTGACCTCAGGCCTTGCGCAGCCAGAACGTGAGCCCGATCGACTCGTCGGTGAACTCGCGGGCCTCGGGCCAGGTGGCGGCGCCGGGCTCGTAGCTCGTGGCCAGCACCTCGTCGGCGACCAGGGCCGCGTGTTCGCCGAGGGCCTGCGCCGTCTCACCCTCGGCCGACCAGCGCAGCTCGATCCGGTCGGACACCTCGAGACCGCTGGCCTTGCGGGCCTCCTGGATCTGACGGACGGCGTCGCGGGCCACGCCGGCCCGGCGCAGTTCCGGCGTGAGTGTGAGGTCGAGCGCCACCGTGCCGCCGGAGTCGGAGGACACGGCCCAGCCCGCGCGCGGGGTCTCGGTGATGACGACCTCGTCGGGGGTGAGCGTGATCGGCTCGCCGTCGACCTCCAGCTGCGCCGTTCCCGTCGTACGCAATGAGTCCTTGAGCTCGGCGGCGTCGGCCGCGGCGATCGACTTCGCCACCGCCTGCACCTGTTTTCCGAAGCGCTTGCCGAGCGTACGGAAATTGGCCTTGGCCGTCGTGTCGACGAAGGAGCCGGCCACCGGGCCGACCTCGCCCACGTTCAACTCGGCCGCGATCTCGGCCAGCAGGGCGGGCGGCAGGTCGCTGAAGCCGGACGCCGAGGCCAGGGCGCGCGACAGCGGCTGGCGCACCTTCATGCCCGACTCGGCCCGGGCGGCCCGGCCGAGCTCGACCAGCCGCCGCACCAGCGCCATCTGCGCCGACAGGGCGGGGTCGATCAGCGCCTCGTCGGCCTCGGGGAAGGCCGCCAGGTGCACCGACTCGGCCGCCGACGGGTCGACCGGCGAGACCAGGTCGCCCCACACGCGCTCGGTGACGAACGGCGTGAGCGGGGCCATCAGCAACGTGACGGTGCGCAGGGCCTCGTGCAGCGTGGCCAGCGCGGCCGGCTCGCCCCGCCAGAAGCGACGGCGGGACCGGCGTACGTACCAATTGGAGAGATCATCGACGAAAGCCGCCAGCAACCGGCCCGCCTCTTGCGTGTCGAAAGCGGCGTAGGCCGCGTCGACCTTGCGGATCAGCTCGTTCAGCTCGGACAGCACCCAGCGGTCGAGCAGCGGGCGGTCGGCCGGGGCGGGATCGCCGGCCGAAGGCTGCCAGCCCGAGGAGCGGCCGTAGAGGGCCTGGAAGGCGACCGTGTTCCAGTAGGTCAGCAGGGTCTTGCGCACCACCTCTTGCAGGGTGGTGTGCCCGACCCTGCGCGCCGACCAGGGCGAACCCACGCAGGCCATGAACCAGCGGACCGCGTCGGCGCCGTGCGTGTCCATCAGCGGGATCGGCTCAAGGATGTTGCCGAGGTGCTTGGACATCTTGCGGCCGTCCTCGGCCAGGATGTGGCCGAGGCAGACCACGGCCTCGTACGACGACCGGTCGAAGACCAGCGTGCTGACCGCCATGAGCGTGTAGAACCAGCCGCGGGTCTGGTCGATCGCCTCGCTGATGAACTGGGCGGGGAAGCGCTGCTCGAACAGCTCTTTGTTCTTGTACGGGTAGCCGAACTGGGCGAACGGCATGGAACCCGAGTCGTACCAGGCGTCGATGACCTCGGGTACCCGGGTGGCCGTCGCCGCGCACTGCGGGCAGGCGAAGGTGACGTCATCGATGTAGGGGCGGTGCGGGTCGAGCGCGGACAGGTCGCGGCCGGCCAGCGAGCCCAGCTCGGCCAGGGAGCCGATGCAGGTCAGGTGGCCCTCGGCGCAGCGCCAGATGGGCAGCGGCGTGCCCCAGTAGCGGTTGCGGGACAGCGCCCAGTCGACGTTGTTGGTCAGCCAGTCGCCGTACCGGCCGTGCTTGACCGTCTCGGGCTGCCAGGTGGTGCGCTCGTTCTCCTCCAACATCTTTTCGCGTACGGCGGTGGTGCGCACGTACCAGGAGGGCTGCGCGTAATAGATCAACGCGGTGTGGCAGCGCCAGCAGTGCGGGTACTGATGCTCGTACGGGTCCAGGCGGAACAACAGGCCGGAGCTCCGCAGCGCCTCGACCAGCGGCTCGTTCGCCGTACGGAAGAACAGCCCGCCCACCAGCGGCACCTCGGGGTCGAAGGTGCCGTCGCGCCGGACCGGGTTGACCATGGGCAACCCGTACGCGCGGCAGCTGGCCAGGTCGTCCGCGCCGAACGCCGGCGACTGGTGGACCAGCCCGGTGCCGCTGTCGGTGGTGACGTAGCCGGCCAGGATCACGATGTGCGCGTCGGGCACCTCGACCAGCTCGAACGGCGGCCGGTAGGTCCAGCGTTCCATCTGCTGGCCGGTGAACGACTCGCCGGTCGCGCGCCATTCGTCGCCCAGCACCTGGGCCATCAGCGGCTCGGCCAGCACCAGCCGCTCGGTGCCGTCGGTGGCCACCACGTACGTCACGTCGGGGTTGACGGCGACTGCGGTGTTGGAGACCAGCGTCCACGGCGTGGTCGTCCAGACCAGCAGCGACGCCTGGCCCTCGAGCGGGCCCGAGGTGAGCGGGAAGCGGACGTAGACCGCCGGGTCGACGTCGGTCTCGTAGCCCTGTGCCAGCTCGTGGTCGGAGAGGGTGGTCTGGTCGCGCGGGCACCAGGGAGCGACGCGGAAATCCTCGACCAGCAGGCCCTTGTCGAAGATCTGCTTGAGCGACCACCACACCGACTCGATGTAGTCCGGGTCCATGGTGCGGTAGGCGTCGGCCATGTCGACCCAGTAGCCCATGCGCTCGGTGAGCTCGGCGAACGCGTCGGTGTGGCGGGTGACCGAGGCCCGGCAGCGGTCGTTGAAGGCGGCGATGCCGTACGCCTCGATGTCCTGCTTGCCGCTGAAACCGAGCTCTTTCTCGACGGCCAGCTCGACCGGCAGGCCGTGGCAGTCCCAGCC
This sequence comes from Paractinoplanes pyxinae, assembly GCF_026626335.1. Lineage (GTDB taxonomy): Bacteria > Actinomycetota > Actinomycetes > Mycobacteriales > Micromonosporaceae > Actinoplanes > Actinoplanes pyxinae. Next base: position 127,659 of record NZ_JAPNTZ010000020.1, read on the forward strand.
GGCCTTGCGGGCGACGTGGAAGCCCTTCATGGTGCGGTAGCGCGGGAAGACGTCCTTGAAGACGCGGGCCTCGATGTGGTGGGCGCCGGGCATGCCGTTGGCCGTGGGCGGACCCTCGTAGAAGACCCACTCGGGGCGGCCGGCCGACTGCTCGAGGCTGCGCGCGAAGATCTTGTTGTCCTGCCAGAACCGCAGGACGTCGTGGTCGAGCGCGGGCAGGTCGACCTGCGCGGGCACCGGGCGATACACCGTTGTTCCTCCGTCGGACGTCGTTCCGTCATCAACAGAGGGACGAGACCCGATCAGCCCCGCGGTACCACCCTCTTTGGCCGTGCGATCACGACCCACTCGAAGTGGTTGCAGTCGGTTCTAGTCGGCCGGGTGGCCTTTCTTCCGACGGCTCCGGGGTGATCTTCGGGCCGCGCACACCCCCGGGCTTCCACCGTCCCCGGGTCTCTCGTGGCTGCGTGCGGTCTTACTCGTCCCCATCAGTGCCCTGCGCCGACGATGCTACCCACTGGGCGGAAGGGCCCGCCATGTGGTTTCCCTCAATTCGGTGGTGCGGCCGTGCTGCCCCGCACGACCAGGTGCGGCACCAGCACGATCTCGCTCGACACCGTGCGGCCCTCGTCGAGCCGGGACACGGCGGCCGACACCGCCGCCCGGGCCTGGGCCGGCGCGTCCTGGTTGACCGAGGTCAGGTCGATGTGGGCCAGGTGGGCCAGCGTGCTGTCGTCGTAGCCGACCACGGAGACCCGGCCGGGAACGTCGACGCCGGCCCGGACGAACGCGTCCATCAGGCCCACGGCGAGGCGGTCGTTCGAGGCGACGATCGCGGTGGGCAGGTCGCGCTCGGCGACGAGCCTGCGTCCCACGCGTACGCCGCCCTCCTCCGTGTGGTCGCCGGGCAGCACCTCGGCCGGCAGCCCGGCCCGCCGCATCGCGCGCCGGTAACCCCGACGGCGAGCCGCCGCGACCGCGCCCCGGCCGCCGTCCACGAACGCGATGCGCCGATGACCGAGACCGATCAGATGGTCGAGGGCGGCGTCCACCCCCACGTCGTCGGCCGGGCGCACGATGTCGACGTCCACGCCGCGGGCCATGCGGCCGACCACGACGCACGGCACCTGGGCGGCCAGCTTGCCCAGCTCGTCCTCGGGCGCGTCAGGGCCGAGCAGGATCAGCGCCTCGCAGCGGAAGTCGAGCAGGGTCTCGATCGCCCGGGGTTCGTCACGGTCGCGCGTGAGGGTCGACAGCACTACCTCGTAGCCGGCCTCGTCGGCCTGGACGTGGATCTCTTCGGCCAGCTCGGCGTGGAAGGGGTTGCGCACGTCGAGCAGGACACCGAGCAGGTGCCGCCGGCGGCGGGCGAGCAGGCTGGCCGTGCGGTCGGCCCGATAGCCCAGCTCAGCCGCCGCGGCCAGCACCCGCTCGCGCGTCTCGGCGCTGGGGCCGGGTGCGCCGCGCAGCACGAGCGAGACCGAGGCGGGCGAGACGCCGACGCGAGCGGCCACGTCGGACAGTCGCGGTCGCTGATCCACTATTTCACTCCTCGTGCACGCCTTGACACTCAGCGAGATCAACGTCGATAGTACAGGAGTTCTTAAAGCGCTTTAAGGGAGTCCTCATGACCTTCGGAGTTGCGGTGATCGGCGCCGGCATGGTCGGCCGCGCGCACGCCAACGCGTACCGTCAAGCCGCCACCGTCTTCGACCTCGCGACTCCGCCCCGGCTGGTCGCGATCGCCGACCTGCACGAGCCGTTCGCCGCCGATGCCGCCGCGCGCTACGGCTACGCCCGCGCCGAGACGGATTGGCGGGCCGTCGTCGAGGCGCCCGACGTCGACGCGGTCAGCGTCGCCGTGGCCAACAGCCTGCACCGCGAGGTCGTCGAGGCCGCGCTGGCGGCCGGCAAGCACGTGCTCTGCGAGAAGCCGCTGGCCCCGAGCGTCGCCGACGGCGAGGCCATGGTGGCCGCGGCCGCCGCCGCACCCGGCCAGGTCAATGCCGTCGGCTTCACTTTCCGCCGCTCCCCCGCCCTCAACGCCCTCAAGCAACAGGTCGAGGGCGCGCTCGGCCCGGTCCGCCACTTCGTCGGCAACTACTGGTGCGACTACGGTTTCGACCCCCAGCGCCCGATGAGCTGGCGCTACCAGGGCGGCCCCGGGTCGGGCGTGCTGGCCGACATCGGCAGCCACCTGACCGACCTGGCCGAGTTCTTCTGCGGCCCCACCAGCGGCGTCCAGGGCACGACGATGGCCACGTTGGTCACGGAAAGGCCCAAGCCGCTGGGCGTCGCGGTCGGCCACGCCGGCGGCGTGCAGGTGAGCGACGAACTCGTCCCGGTCGAAAATGAGGACGTCTGCACCTTCACCACCAGCTACGCGAGCGGCGCGGTCGGCACGTTCTCGCTGTCCCGGGTGGCCTTCGGGCACGCCAACACGCTGCGGGTCGACCTGTTCTGCGAGCGCGGCACCGCCTCGTTCGACATGACCCGGCCGGCCGAGTTCAGCGTCATCGACGGCGGGCCCGACGCGGCCGTCAACGGCGCGCGCACTGTCTTCATCGGACCATGGCATCCGTACGTCGCCCGCGGCCTGCCGATGGATTTCCCCACGGTCGGCCACGGCCAGAACGACTTCTTCGTCTATCAGGCCCGCGCCTTCCTCGACCAGATCGCCGGCGTCAAGAGCCTGCCGCCCTGCCCCGACCTGGCTCACGGCCTGCACAACCTGCGCGTCCTCGAGGCGGTCGTCTCCGCCACCGGCAAGCCCGTCACCCTCTAGAGAGAGACCCCGCCATGCGCCTCGGTGCCTACACCGCCTGCCTGCACGACCGTTCCCTCGACGAGACCCTGAAGATCCTCGGCGAGCTGGGCCTGACCAGTGCCGAGATCAACACCGGCGGCTTCATCGCCGCGCCGCACATCCCCATCGACGACCTGCTGGCCAGCGCGGGCGCCCGCGAGGAATACCTGGGCCGCTACGCCCAGGCCGGCATCACGCTGACCGGCTTCAACTGCAACGGCAACCCGCTCAACCCCGACCCGCTGGTCGGCCCGAAGCACGCGGCCGACCTGCGCCGCAGCATCGAACTGGCCGCCCTGCTCGGGGTCAAACGCGTTGTGACGATGTCCGGCCTGCCGGGGGCTCACGCCGGCGCCACGGCGGCCAACTGGGTGGTCAACCCGTGGGACAGCCAATGGCTGGACGCGCTCGACTACCAGTGGGACGAGGTGGCCGTCCCGTTCTGGCGCGACATCCAGGCCCGCGCGGCCGACGCCGACGTCAAGGTGTGCATCGAGATGCACCCGCACAACATCGTGTTCAACCCGCCCACGCTGCTGCGCCTGATCGAGCAGACCGGCGCCACCCACGTCGGCGCCGAAATGGACCCCAGCCACCTGTTCTGGCAGGGCATCGACCCGGTCGCCGCCATCAGGTATCTGGGCGACCGCGTCTTCCACGCCGCCGCCAAGGACACCCGCATCAACGACGAGAACGTCCGCCTCTTCGGCGTGCTCGACGACCGGTTCACCCGCACCCCGGCCGACCAGAATCCGCTGAACCTGGGCGGTCACAACACGTTGAACCAGTGGCCGGCCCAGCCGTCCTGGCAGTTCGTGGCCGTCGGCCGCGGCCACGGCGACGACTTCTGGGTGCCCTTCCTGCAGGCCCTGCACGAGGTCGACCCCGACATGGCCGTCAACATCGAGCACGAGGACACGGAACTCGACCAGATCGAGGGCCTGCGCCTGGCCGCCGAGAACCTCATCGCCGCCGGCCGCAAGGCCGGCATCTGACCGGCGCGGATCAGCTCCGGCGCTACCGTTCCGCCTCGGCTTCGTCCCGCTCCCGGAACGCCGGCGGCGCCGCCAGCCCGCGCGCCCACCCGTGCCGGTAGGCGGCCGACCGGCTGGTCTGTCGCGCGATCACGTCGGCGGGCGGCGCGCCTGCGGCTGATCGGCCGCCGCCGCCCTGGGGCCAGAAGCTCAGCAGGTAGCGGTCCGGGCGCTGGTCCATGTAGGTGTAGTCGTCCTCGGCGATCTCGTCCGGGTCGAAGAGGCCGAACGGGTTGCGGCCCTCGTCCATGCCGAGGGCGCAGTACCGCACGCGGAAGGCCGGAAGCGGGCCACCGTCGGGCGCCAGCGGCAGGCGGGCGAGCGAGCCCTGACCCCACGGCACGAGATCCACCGTTGCCGTGGTCGGGTGGAAGGCCACCTCGACCACCTCCTGCCATTCGTCAGCGGCGGCCGGTGGCTCGGCGTCGTGCAGCTCGATCGTGAAGCGGACCCGCCCGGAATGCGTGCCGGTCATCAGGAGCAGCGCGCCCGGCTCGCCGACACCGCAGAGCCCGTTCGCCTGACCGGCGAACGCGCGGCCCATGTCCGGCAGGTCGCGACTGATCACATAGGCCTGCCCGTAGGCGACCGGAACGAGCCCGTCGAAGACGATCCGCATCGGCCGATCGTGCCACCGATCGCCTGCCCGCGGTGGCCGCCGTGGGCGCGGTGGTCGTCGTGGGCGCGCTGGCCGCGGTGGCCGCCGTGGGCGCGCTGGCCGCCGTGGCCGCCGTGGGCGCGCTGCCCACGGTGCCCGCCGTGGCCGCGCTGGCCGCGGTGGCAGCGGTGGCCGCGGTGGCAGGCGGGGCCGCGGTGGCCGCGCCAAGCCCAGGGAAAACGCCGACGCAGCCGGGTGGCCGCCGCTTTCAGTCGAGTTTGGCTCGTGCCGCGTCGAGGAACGCCAGGCGGGGGTTCTCCAAGGCGTCCCTCAGCTCGTCGCGCCCGGGGGTTCCCTCCCAGACCGCGCCGTTGAGCATCAAGAAGTAGGCGCGCGCGGCGTCGTGGACCGGGGGCGGGAACAGCAGGCGGATCATGCGTTCGGCCACCCAGAAACGGTTCATCGTCTCCTGCGCCCGGGCGTGCCACTCGTCGCCCTCTTGCCAGGTGGGCGGGCGGTCGAACGCGCAGCGCTCGGCCTCGGCCGCCACGCCGACGAAACGCTCGAGCAGGGCCAGCCGCTCGGCCCGGCGCGCCTCCGTCCGGGCCGCCGCCTGTTTGCCCTCTTCGAGGCGTGCCGTCATGCGCTGCGTTGTCCTCTGCACCAGGTACGACAGTCCGCCGCCGAGCGCGACTCCGCCCAGTGATGTCAGAGCCGTCCATGTCTCCGCCGCCATGCGGGCATGATCCCCGAGCCGGCCGCCGATCGTCGATCCCGTTCCGGTCGCACCGCCGCGCGGATGGACGATCCCGCCGCCGCGCGGAGCTGACGATCGCGCCGCCGCACGGGTTGACGATCGCACCGCCGCACGGGTTGACGATCGCACCGCCGCGCGGAGTTGACGATCGCGCCGCCACGCGGGTTGACGATCGCGCCGCCGCGCGGAGTTGACGATCGCGCCGCCACGCGGGTTGACAATCGCGCCGCCGCGCGGGTTGACGATTGCGCCGCTGTGAGGGTTGACGAGGCGGTTGGTAAGTCGTAACTTACCGTTCGTGGCCACTAACCAAGGGCCCGGCGAACCAGGGCCTGACGGGCCAGGGCCCGACGGGTGGGAAATTCTCGGGGATCCGAGCCGTCGCGCGATCGTGGAGAGCCTGGCGGTGCGGCCACATGCCGTCGGTGAGCTGGCCGCGCAACTGCCGATCAGCCGGCCGGCGGTGTCGCAGCATCTGCGCGTGCTCAAGGATGCGGGGCTCGTCGACGACGAGGCCGCGGGCACGCGCCGGGTCTATCGGCTCAACCCCGCCGGCGTCTCCGCGCTCCGCGACCAGCTCGACGTGTTCTGGCGGCGGACCCTGGAGGGTTTGCAAGAGATCGTCGAGGAAGCAGACGAGGAGAAGTCATGACCGAGGCAGCAACCGAGGTGGTTCTGCGGCAGGTGGTCGTCCGGGCGCCGCAGCAGAAGGCGTTCGAGGTGTTCACCGGGCGCTTCAACGACATCAAGCCGCGCGACCACACCCTGCTCAGCTCACCGATCGCCGAGACGGTGCTCGAGCCTCGGGTGGGCGGGCGCATCTACGACCGGGCGGAGGACGGCACCGAGTTCGCCTGGGCCCGCGTCCTGGCCTTCGAGCCGCCCGACCGGCTGGTCTTCAGCTGGGACATCGGCGTGCAGTGGGAGCTCGAGACGGATCCGGCCAACGCCAGCGAGGTCGAGGTCCGCTTCATCGCCGAGGCCCCCGACCGTACGCGGGTGGAATTGGAACACCGCCACCTCGACCGGCACGGCCCGGGCTGGCGCGCCCTGATCGACCAGCTCGGCAACGACCAGGGCTGGCCGCTGTACCTGAGCCGCTTCGCCGCCCTCTTCGGGGAAGGGTAGGAGTGGCTGAGCGCGTCATCCTGGTCAACGGGCTGCCGGGCTCGGGCAAGACGACCCTCGCGACGGCGCTGGCGGCCGAGCTCGACGTCCCGCTGATCTCGAAGGACGCGCTCAAGGAGGCGTTGGCGGCGGCCGTGCCGCAGGTTCCGGCCGCCGCCCTCGGGCGTACGGCGTCGGAGCTCTTGTGGACGCTGGCCGCCGCCGTCCCGGGCGAGGTTGTCCTGGAGTCCTGGTGGTTCCGGCCCCGCGACCGGGACTTCGTGTGGCAGGGCCTGGGCCGGACGGGCACCCGTCAGGTCGTCGAGGTCTGGTGCGACGTCCCGGGTGAGGTGGCGCGCGAGCGGTACGCCCGGCGCACGCGGCCGGCTTTCTACGGGGACGACCGGCACCTGGCCGAGTCGTGGCCGCGCTGGCTGGCCGAGGCCGCGCCGCTCGGGGCCAGCCTGGAAGTGCGGGTGCGCACCGACGCCGAGGTCGACGTTCCCGCCTTGGCCCAGAACCTGATCAAGCTGCGGGAGCTGGTTCGTGCGGCAGCCGAGGCCCCGGACCGCTGAGGCAGCCCGGGGCGGCGACGTCAGGACGCCAGATACTTGTTGATGCGGTCGAGGTTGTAGCGGGCACTGTCCTCGGCCCGCTCCTCCCAGGCGAAGACACACACCGTGGCGATGCCGTCGAAGCCGACCTCGCCCAGCGTCTGGAAGAACAGGTCCCAGTCCACTTCGCCCTGGCCGATGTCCAGGTGCTGGTGGATGCGGGCCGTGCTGCCGGGCGGGTTGACGATGTAGCGCAGCCCCGACGACGCGCGGAAGTCGAACGAGTCGGCGATGTGCAGCTGAGTCAGCAGCGGGCCGGCGTTGCGGATGATCTCGGCCAGGTTGCCGCCCTGGTGGAACGTGTGCGGGCAGCAGTAGAGGAACGACACCAGCTCGCTGTTGATACCGCGGATCAGGTTGACCGCCTCGATGCCGTCCTCGATGAAGTCGTCCGGGTGCGGCTCGAGCACCAGCCGTACGCCCTCGCGTTCGAAGATCGGCAGCAGCTCCTCCATCGAGCGCCAGAACTGGGCCTCGCTCTCGGCGGCGCGATCCGGCCGTCCGTTGAACTCGGAGTTCATGACGTTCACCCCGAGGTCGACGGTGATCTCGATGGCCCGCTTCCAATACCGTACGGCGGCCTGGCGCTCGTCCTCGTCGGGGCCCGACCACCGGTAGAGCGGCAGCACCGACGCGACCGACACCTCGGCCGCGGCCAGCTCTTTGCGGAACGCCGCCACCCCGGCCTTGTCCACCCGCGGGTGCAGGAAGAACGGCAGGAAGTCGTCCCGCGGCGACAGCTCGATGTGCTGATAGCCCAGGCCGGCCACCACGCGCGGAAGCTCGAGCAGCGGCGTCCGCCGCAGCATGTAGGGATCCAGTGCGATCTTCATGCCACGACGCCCCCGGTTACGCCGTACAACTTGGGCTTCTCGACCAGGGCGACCGGCGCCCGTTCGCCGGTGCGCAGCGCGTGCACGCCGGCGTCGGAGACCACGGCGGCGGCGTATCCGTCCCACGCCGAGGGCCCCACCGGCTGGCCGCCGGAGCGCAACGCATCGATCCACTCCTGGAACTCCACGTCGTACGCGCGCAGGAACCTCTCGCGCCAGTCGGCCGGCACCTGGTCGGCCGACAGACCCGACCGCCGTACGTGCACCGGGCTCAGCGATCCCAGGGACGCCGTCCCCTCCTCGCCCACGATCTCGCCGCGGATGTCGTAGCCGTACCGGATGTTGACCGACGTCTCCACGTCGACCAGCACCCCCGACGCCAGCTCGAACAACAGCATCAGCGGGTCTTGCAGCTCGCCGCCGAGGCTGCTGCGCCGGGGCGTCAGCACGCGCACCGCCGTGATCTCGTCGTCGAACATCCACCGCACCATGTCGATCTCGTGGACGGCGGTGTCGGTGATCGCCATTTCCTTCTCGTAGAAGCCGGGCACGCTGGCGTTGCGGTGGGCGCAGTGCATCATGAGCGGCGCGCCGATCTGACCCGTGCCGAGCACCTTCTTCAGCGCCCGGTACGAGTCGTCGTACCGCCGCATGTAGCCGACCTGCACGAGCCGGCTGCCGTACGCGACCTCGGCCTCGAGGATGCGCAGGCAGGCCTCCTGCGTGGTGGCCAGCGGCTTCTCGCAGAACACCGGCTTGCCCGCGGCGATCGCGGCCAGCACGTACTGCTCGTGGGTCGGCCCCCAGGAGCAGACGACGACCGCGTCCACGGACGGATCGGCGATCAGCGCCTCGCCCGATTCGAAGGCGGGCGCGCCGACCCGGGCCCCGACCGACGCCGCCACCGTGGTGTCGACGTCGGCCACCGCGGTCACCCGCACCCCGGCCAGCACCGAGGACATGCGCCGGATGTGGTCCTGACCGATCATGCCGGTGCCGATGACTCCGACCTGCAGCATGCGCATCACCGCTTCAGTTCGTGGGACAGTTCGGCCAGCTCGTCGCCGCCGGCCATCTGCTGGGTCAGCTCGTCGAGCCCGACCTCTTTGCGGGTCTTGTCGAGCGCCATCCGCCCCAGCTTCAGGATGACGAAGTGGTCGCCGACCATGTAGGCGTGGTGCGGGTTGTGCGTGATGAAGACGACGCCCAGCCCGGCGTCGCGGGCCGCCGCCACGTACTTGAGCACCACGCCGGACTGCTTGACGCCCAGCGCGGCGGTGGGCTCGTCGAGGATGAGCACGCGGGCCCCGAAGTACACGGCCCGGGCGATCGCCACGCACTGCCGCTGGCCGCCGGACAGCGTGCCGATGGGCTGGTTGATGTCTTTGACGACGATGCCCATCTTCCGCAGCTCGGCGTCGGCGATCTCTTTCATCTGCTTGATCTTGAGTCCGGCCAGCGGGTACTTGCCGGCGGTCATCTCGGAGCCGAGGAAGAAGTTGCGCCACACCTCCATCAGCGACACCACCGCGAGGTCTTGATAGACCGTGGCGATGCCGTGGGCGAGCGCCTCGCGCGGCGACGAGAAGGAGACCTCTTTGCCGTCGACGCGCAGGTTGCCCTCGTTGTGCGGGTGCAGCCCCGACATGATCTTGATCAGGGTGGACTTGCCGGCGCCGTTGTCGCCGAGCACGCAGGTCACCTCGCCCGCGCCGACGCGCAGGTTGATGCCGCGCAGGGCCCGGATGGCGCCGTACGACTTGCCGACCTCTTCCATCTCGATGAGCGGCTCACCCTTGTTCAGGGTCTGGTCGGCGTGCGAGGCCAGGGTGTCGGTCATCGCTATCCCACCTTCCGGGCGGTGGACATCCGCTTCACGTAGAGGTTGACCAGCACGGCCAGCAGCAGCATGACGCCGAGGAAGGCCTTGAACCAGTTCGGGTCCCACCCGGCGTAGATGATGCCGAGGCTGGTCATGCCGAAGATGAAGGCGCCGATGGCGACGCCCACCATGTTGCCGAATCCGCCGGTGAGCAGCGTGCCGCCGACGACCGCGGCGATGATGTAGAGGAACTCGTTGCCGACGCCGCTGCCGGACTGCAGCGTGTTGAAGCGGAACAACTGGTGCATGCCGACGAACCAGGCCAGGAACGAGACCGTCATGAATAGCCCGATTTTCGTACGGATGACAGGCACGCCGACGGCCCGGGCGCTGTCCAGGTTGCCCCCGACGGCGTAGATCCAGTTGCCGGTCCGGGTGCGGTGCAGCGTCCACGCGGCCAGGGCGACGAAGAAGATCCACCAGATGACCGAGCCCCAGACCGTCACCGACCCGATCTTGAAGCTCGACGAGAACACCGACTGCAACGAGTTGAAGCCGTCGATCCCGCTGATGTCCGGCGTCGACACGGTGCCGGTGACCAGCTTGGTGACGCCGAGGTTGGCCCCCTGCAGCACGAAGAACGTGCCCAGCGTGATCAGGAAGCTCGGGATGCCGGTCTTCATCACCAGGTAGCCGTTCAGGAAGCCCAGCGCCAGGCAGAAGACCAGCGACAGGGCGGCCCCGATCCACAGGTTGACCCCGTAGTACCAGCAGAACATCGAGGTGACCAGCCCGGCCGTGTAGACCATGACGCCGGCCGACAGGTCGAACTCGCCGCCGATCATCAGCAGGCCGACCCCGACGGCGACGATGCCGATGATCGACGACTGGTAGAGGACGGTGAAGAACGATTCCGCCGAGCGGAACGACGGGGCCGCCACCAGGAAGAAGATGAAGATGATGACGGCGGCCACGAGCGCGCCGATCTCGGGCCGGCCGAGCAGGCGCTGGGCCAGGCCGAGACGTACGCGGTTGGTCGGTTCGGAGGGCGCCGGCGCGGGCGCCTCGAGTGTCTGGCTCATGTCGCCACCCGCCTACCGAGTGTTGTTCTTGGTGAAGGGGATGATCTTGTCGATGTTCGTGCTGTCCACGAAGGAGGGACCGGTCAGCACGGCCTGGCCGCCGCCGATGTCGTTGCCGTTCTTCAGGTTCAGGTAGAGCGAGGTGACGGCCATGTAGCCCTGGACGTACGGCTGCTGGTCGATCGAGAACTCGATCTTCTTGTCCTTGATGTCCTGGGCGGCTTCCTCGTTGAGGTCGAACGTGATCAGCTTGGCGTTGCTGCTGGCCTGCTCGATCGCCTTGAGCGCGTCGACGGCGATTGGGGCGCCCAGGGTGACGATGTAGTCGATCGACTTGTCCTGCGCCAGCTTGGCCTGCAGGGTCGAGACCACGGCGGCGTCGTCCGCGCCGTTGACCTGGATGTTCTCGGTGCCCGGAGCCGACTTCTTCACGCCCGCGCAGCGCGCCTCGAGCGCCACCGAGCCGGTGGCCTGGATGACGCACAGCGGCTTCTTGGCGCCCGCGTCGGCGATCCGCTTGCCCGCGGTGGTGCCGGCCAGGGTCTCGTCCGAGCCGAAGTACATCAGCGCGCCGAGCCGCTTGTAGTCGTCGATGCCGGAGTTGAAGCCGACGACCGGGATGCCGGCCGCACTCGCCGCCTTCACCGAGCCGGCCAGGGCGTCCGGGGTGACCAGCGTGGTCGCGATGCCGTTGACCTTCGAGTCGACCGCGTTCTGGATGAGCACGGCCTGCTTGGTCGCCTCGGGGTCGTTGGAGTACTTCAGGGTGACGCCGGTGTCCTTGGCCGCCTGCTGAGCGCCGTTCTTGACCTTGTCCCAGAACGTGTCGCCGGGGGTCTCGTGCGTGATGAAGGCGATCGTGTAACCCGAGCTTCCGGCCGCGTTGCCGCCGGACGTCTCGGTATCGTCCTCTTTCTCGCGACCACCACCGCTGCAGGCCGCGGCGGCCACCAGCACAGCCGCCGACGCGGCGAGCAACCGGAAGGTGCGTGTCCGAACGGTCATATCTTCTCTCCTGTGGCTGGACGGGGATTCTCGGCGGCGGCCCGGGAGTGGAGGCCGACGGAGTTCAGGTAGGTCCGCGTGCGCTCCGCGATGGGCAGCGGCACGTCGAACTCGACCGGGTACATGTCCTGCTCGACGACGACGAACAGCTCCGCGTCGAGTTCGCTCAGCGCGGCCAGCACGTCGGGGATGTCGGGCTCGCCGGCCGGCGGCTCGACGCTGGCGCCCTGGGCCACCGCCTTGCCGAAGGCCAGGTCCTCCTTCACCGCGCGCTCGGCGATGACCGGGTCCATCTGCTTGATGTGCACGTAGCCGATGCGGTCGGGATAGGTGCGGATGATCGCGGGGACGTCGGCCTTGCGGTACGCCAGGTGGCCGGTGTCGAGGCACAGCGAGACGTACCTGGGGTCGGTGTCGGCGAGGAAGCGCTCGGTCTGGGCCTGCGTCTCGACCTGGTAGTCGGCGTGCGGGTGGAACCGCATGTGAACGCCGTACTCCTCGAGCAGCACCTTGCCGAGCGTGTTCGAGTTCTTCACCAGCGCCTGCCAGCCGTCGGCGTCGAGCTCGCCCGGCTCCAGGTAGGCGTTGGTGTTGTCGTCGCGATAGCCGGGCACCGGCACGAAGACGACGTTCTTCCCGCCCACCGCGGCCGTCAGCTCGGCCACCTTGCGGGTCTCGGCGAGCACGTTCTCGAAGTCCTTGTGCGGGCCGCCGGCGCCGGCGACCGTTCCGCCGGCCACGGTGAGCCCGCGGGCCGCGAGCTCGTCGCTGAGCCGCGACGGATCCGTGGGCAGGTATCCGTACGGGCCAAGCTCGAGCCAGGAATAGCCGGCCGCCACCATCTCGTCGAGAAAGCGGTTCCAGGGCGTCTGGCGGGGGTCGTCGGCGAACCACACACCCCACGAGTCGGGGCAGCTACCGAGTTGCAGGTGACGAATTTCCATGAAGAGGCCCTAACTCGCAGTGGGGAAATGCAGGGAGGCGTCGTACGCGTGGGAGACGTGCGGCCATCGGGAGGTGACGACCTTGGCGCGGGTGTAGAACGAGACGCCCTCGGGCCCGTGCACGTGCTTGTCGCCGAACAGCGAGTCCTTCCAGCCGCCGAAGGAGTAGTAGGCCATCGGCACCGGGATGGGCACGTTGATGCCGATCATCCCGACCTTGACCCCCCGCTGGAACCGCCGCGCCGCCTCGCCGCTGCTCGTGAAAATCGCGGTTCCGTTCCCGTACGGGTTGCTGTTGATCAGTTCGATGGCGGCGTCCACAGTGTCGGCGCGCACGACCGAGAGCACCGGCCCGAAGATCTCCTCGCGATACACGTCCATCGACGGCTCCACCTGGTCGAGCACTGTCGGCCCGACGAAGAAGCCCTCCTCGAAACCGGGTACCGACAACCCGCGCCCGTCCACCGTGACCTTGGCGCCCTGCCGCTCGCCGCTGTCGATCAGCCCCTCGATGCGCTGCTTGGCCGCCGCCGTCACGACCGGGCCCATCTCGCTCGCCGCGTCCCGGCCGCTGCCCACCTTGACCTCGCCCGCCTTGCGGTTGACCAGGTCGACCAGCGCGTCGCCGGCGCCCCCGACGGCCACCGCGGCCGAGATCGCCATGCACCGCTCCCCCGCCGAGCCGAAGGCAGCCGCGGTCAGGTGACCGGCCGCGAACTCGAGGTCGGCGTCGGGCAGGATGATCGCGTGGTTCTTGGCGCCGCCCAGCGCCTGCACCCGCTTGCCGTGCGCGTTGCCCTGCTCGTAGATGTAGCGGGCGATCGGCGTCGAGCCGACGAAGGACACGGCCGCCACGTCCGGGTGCTGCAGCAGCGCGTCGACCGCAGTCTTGTCGCCGTGCACGACGTTGAACACGCCGTCCGGCAGCCCGGCCTCCTTCAACAGCTCGGCCACATAGTTGGAGGCCGACGGGTCGCGCTCGCTCGGCTTGAGCACGAAGGTGTTGCCGCAGGCGATCGCCACCGGGTACATCCACATCGGCACCATGGCCGGGAAGTTGAACGGCGTGATGCCTGCGCACACGCCCAGCGGCTCGCGGAAGCTGAACACGTCCACGCCGGTCGACGCCTGGTCGCTGTACTCGCCCTTGAGCAGCTGCGGGATGCCGCAGGCGAACTCGATGACCTCGAGGCCCCGCTGCACCTCGCCGGCCGCGTCCGAGAGCACCTTGCCGTGCTCGTCCGACACCAGCTCGGCGATCTCTTTGACCCGCGCGTTGACCAGCTCGCGGAAGTTGAACATGACCTTGGTGCGCTTGCTGAGCGAGGCCTGGCTCCAGCTCTCGAACGCCGTCCGCGCCGCGGCGACGGCAGCGTCCACATCGGCCGGGGTGGCGAGCACGACATCGTGTTGCTGCTGTCCGGTGGCCGGGTTGAAGACCGGTCCGGTCCGGTCGCCGGAGCCGGCGGTGAACTCGCCGCCGATCCAGTGCTCGATGGTTGCCATGACAGTCCTTACAGATAGGGGCGTTGGAGACGCTTGGCGTCGTCGTAGGCCGCTCGGGCCTCGTTCGTGCTTTCCAGTTCGCTGACGGCGGGGACGGGCACGTCCCACCACGAGTCGGAAGAGGGCACGGGGGCGAGCGGGTCGGTCTCGATGTGCACGACGGTGAGGCGGTCGGCCTCCCGGGCGCGCTTCAGGCCGTCGGCCAGGTCGGCGATGGTGCGGCAACGGATGACGTTGGCGCCCAGGCTCTCGGCGTTGGCGGCCAGGTCGACCGGCAGGTAGCCGCCCTGGTAGTCGCCGTCGGCGCTGCGGTAGCGGTAGCTGGTGCCGAAGCGCTGCGAGCCGAGCGACTCCGACAGCGCGCCGATCGAGGCGAAGCCGTGGTTCTGCACCAGGACGATGACCAGCTTGATGCCCTCGGCCACCGCGGTGACGATCTCCTGAGCCATCATGAGGTAGCTGCCGTCGCCGACCATCGCGAAGACCTCGCGGGTGGGGTCGGCCAGCTTGATGCCGAGCGCGCCGGCGATCTCGAAGCCCATGCACGAGTAGCCGTACTCGACGTGGTACTGCTTCGGGTCCCGGGCGCGCCACAGCATCTGCAGGTCGCCCGGCAGGCTTCCGGCCGCCTGCACCACGACGTCGCGTGCTCCGCACGCTTCGTTGACCACCCCGATGACCTCGGTCTGGGCGGGCAGGGGTCCGTGTCCCAGGTGGTACGCGTGGTCGACCCTGGCCTGCCAGGCCTGGACCTCAGCGGCGACGTCGCTCGCGAAGCGCCGTCCGTCCAACGCCGTGAGCAGCGCCGACAGGCCGGAGCGGGCGTCGGCGACGATCGGGTGGGCCGACTCCTTGGCGGCGTCGAACGCGGCCACGTTGATGTTGACGAACCGCACGTCCGCGTTCTGGAACGCCGTACGCGAAGCGGTGGTGAAGTCGCTGTAACGCGTGCCGACCCCGATGATCACGTCGGCCTCGCGGGCCAGGCGGTTGGCCACCGGCGTGCCGGTCGAGCCGACGCCGCCCACCGAGTTCGGGTGGTCCCAGCTCAGCGCGCCCTTGCCGGCCTGGGTGTCGGCCACCGGGATGCCGGTCGCGCGGGCGAACCGGTCGAGCTCGGCCGACGCCTCCGAGTAGATGACGCCGCCGCCGGCGATGATCAGCGGCTTGGTCGCGCCGTTCAGGACGGCCGCCGCCCGCTCGACGAAGGCCGGCTCGGCGACGGGACGGGCGACGTGCCAGACCCGCTTCGCGAACAGCTCCTCCGGGAAGTCGTACGCCTCGGCCTGCAGGTCTTGGGGCAGGCAGATGGTCACCGCGCCCGTCTCGGCCGGGTCGGTCAGCACCCGCATCGCGCCGAGCAGGGCCGACGGCAGCTGCTCGGGCCGCCACACCCGGTCGAAGAAGCGCGACAGCGGCCGGAAGGCGTCGTTGACCGACACGTCGTAGCCGCCCGGATCCTCCAGCTCTTGCAGCACGGGCGACGCGGCGCGGGTGGCGAAGACGTCGGACGGCAGCAGCAGGACGGGCAGGCGGTTCACGGTGGCCAGTGCGGCGCCGGTCAGCATGTTGGTCGATCCCGGCCCGATCGAGGCCGTGCACGCGTACGTGGAAAGCCGGTTGCTCATCCGCGCGAAACCGGCCGCGGTGTGCACCATCGCCTGCTCGTTGCGGGCCAGCCGGTACGGCAGATCGGCCTCGCCGGTGCGCTGGGCCTGCAGCAGGGCCTGGCCCAGACCGGCCACGTTGCCGTGCCCGAAGATGCCCAGGCAGCCCGCGATCGCCCGGCGCTCGACGCCGTCCCGCTCGGTCCACTGGCTGGCCAGGAACCGCACCACGGCCTGGCCGACGGTGAGTCTCACGAACGCGTCCTCTCGTTGCGGGTGGTCAGCGGCAGGCGGGGGTCGACGGGCACGCCGTTCCACGAGGCCCGCACCCAGCCGTGCGCCGGGTCGTCGCGGACCTGCCACTCGCGCTCGCCCGGGCCGGCCATCACGTTGAGGTAGTAGAGGTCGTAGCCGGGCGCGGCCATCGACGGGCCGTGCCAGCCGTACGGGATGAGCACGACGTCGCCGCTGCGCACCTCGGAGCACACCTCGATCGGCCGGTCGGGGTGCCCGTACACCCGTTGGTAGGCGCTGCCCGCGGTGCCGGCCGGCGACTGCGCGACCTCGTAGTAATAGATCTCCTCGAGGCAGGACTCGCCCTCGCCCGGCTCGTCGTGCTTGTGCGGCGGGTACGACGACCAGTTGCCGCCCGGGGTCAGCACCTCGCAGGCGATCAGCCGGTCGGCCTCGAACCTTTCCGGCGTACAGAAATTGTTGACCTGCCGGCTGGCCTGCCCGGCCCCCCGCAGCTCGACTGCGACGTCTTCGGCCGCGCCGTAGCGGAACGGCAACCGCCTCGTCGCGCGGGCCGAGGGCAGCGCGAACCGCCCGCCGTTGGGCGCCCGCACGGTCACCGTGGACTCGCGCGGCACATAGGCGAAGTCGGTCACCCGGGTGAAGACCGAACGCCGCCCGGTCAGCGTGATGCGCTCGTCGTCGCAGGTCACGTCGCAGCCGCCGGAGAGCGGCAGCACCAGCATCTCGTCGTCGCCGGTCAGGAACTTCGCGCGGGCGCCCACCGCCAGGTCGAGGATGCGCAGCCCGCTGTAGTCCCAGCCGGCGTTCTCGGGCGTCACCACCACGTCGAACGGCTTATCGGCGGTGCTGCCCGCGGGCATGACCGGGTTGACTCGGGCATTCGGGTTCACAGCAGGCTCACCGCCCGGTCCACCGCGTCGGTCACCGAGCCACTGGCCGGGTAGAGCAGCGACCGCCCGATCACCAGCCCCTGCACGGTCGGCAGGTCAAGGGCCTTGCGCCATTCCCCGTACGCCGCCTCGCCCTCGCCGCCGAGAATGAGCGCGGGAAGAGTGGTCGACGCCATGACCCTTTCCATGTCCCGGACGACCGGCACCTTCAGCCACGTGTAGGCCGAGGTGGTGCCCAGCCCGGCCGCCACCGACATCGCACGGATCATCGCCTCGGCCGTCAGCTCGTTGCGCACCCGGCCGTCGACCCGGTGCGAGATGAACGGCTCGACCATCGCCATGCGCCGCCGGGCGGCCAGCGCGCTGACCGCCGAGCCGCACGCCTCGAGCGTCGACACCGTGCCCGCGTCGGCCGGGTCGATGCGCAGCAGCATCTTGCCGCCCTCGAAGCCGGCCGTGGTGATGCTCTCGGCGTCGTACGCGGTGAAACGGTCGTCGATCTCGAACGACGTGCCGGCCAGGCCGCCGCGGTTCATCGAGCCGATCACGACCTTGTCGTCGAGGGCGCCCAGCAGCAGCAGGTCTTCCAGGATGTCGGGGGTGCCGAGCACGCCGTTCACGCCCGGGCGGGCCAAAGCCGTACGGATGCGGTCGAGCAGATCCACCCGGTTGGCCATGGCGAGGGGGTCGTCGCCGGCCCGCAGCGCGCCGCGGGCCGGATGGTCGGCGGCGATGATCATCAGCTTGCCGTGCGGTCCGAACAGGCCGGTCGGGCGGCGCCGGGCCGACGCGGCGGCGGCGATGGCGGCCGGGCGCCGGGTGCGGATGTCGAGGAGGTCGTCGAGGTCAGGCATGCTTGGCCTCCCCTAGCAGGTCGCGGACTTCGGTCTCGGTCGGCATGGCGTCGGCGCAGGACAGCCGCGAGGCGACGATGGCGCCGGCGGCGTTGGCGAAGCGCATGGTCGTCTCCAGGTCCCAGCCGGCGAGCAGGCCGTGGCAGAGGGCGCCGCCGAACGCGTCCCCCGCTCCCAGGCCGTTGACCACCTCAACCGGGACCGGGGGGACCTCCGTGTTCTCGGTTCTTGACGAGGCCAGCACGCCCGCGGGGCCCTGCTTGACGACGGCCAGATCGACGCCGGCATCGTGCAGCGCTTGCGCCGCCTCTTCCGGCTTCCGTTTGTTGACTGCGGTGTCGGCTTCGTCGAGATTGCCGACGGCCACCGTCGCGTAGGGCAGGGCGTGGGCGTACCAGTGACGGGCCTCTTCGCGGGACTGCCAGAACATGGGCCGGTAGTCGAGGTCGAAGACGGTGATGCCGGATTTATTGCGATGTTTGAGGGCGTTGAGCGTGGCGGTGCGCGACGGCTCCTGCGACAGCCCGGTGCCGGTGATCCAGAAGATGTCGGCCGCGCGGATCGCGTCGTAGTCCAGTTCGGACGGATGGATCTCGAGGTCGGGCGCCTTCGGGAACCGGTAGAAGTACAGCGGGAAGTCGTCCGGCGGGAAGATCTCGCAGAACGTCACCGGCGTCGGCAGGGTCGACACGGGCGTGACGTAGCGGTCGTCCACCCCGAACCCGCGCAGCGCGTCGTGCAGGAACTCGCCGAACGGGTCGTCACCGGTCCGCGTGATCACCGCCGACCGCCGGCCGTACCGCGCCGCGGCCACGGCCACATTGGTGGCGCTGCCCCCGAGGAACTTGGCAAAGGTGCGCACTTCGCGCAGCGAGGCGCCGATCTGTTGCGGGTACAGGTCGACGCCTATGCGTCCCATTGTCAGTACCTCATCGGCGGGCATGCGTCAGCCTCCGGCCTTCGGTGTCGGGCGGTGTTCCGCGAGAGGGATGCCGTGCTCGTTACGGCGCGGTGAAAATCAGGCGATCGCCGTCGGTAGCGTCCCGGCGACTCTAGGTTTGCTGCCTTCGATGTAATAACTTGGAGCCGCGTACGTCAATACTTTGTCATGACAAACTCCAGGAGCGAGGGTTCGCGGTGACGTCCGAACTGCAGGGTCGCGTCCGTCCGGTCGAGGTGGACAGGACCAGTCCCGTACCTCTGTACTTCCAGGTCGCGACGCGTTTGCAAGAGCTGATCGAGAAGGGCGAGATCGGCGTCGGGGCCAGGATCGAGAACGAGGTCGACCTGGCCGAACGCCTGGGCGTCTCCCGCCCCACGACCCGCCGCGCCATTCAATACCTGGTCGAACGGGGAATGCTGGTCCGCAAGCGAGGCGTCGGCACGCAGGTGGTGCACCCCAAGGTCCGCCGCCCGGTGGAACTGAGCAGCCTCTACGACGACCTGGTCGCAGGCGACCGAGCCCCCAGGACAGAGGTGCTGCGCCTCGAGGTGATGCCCGCCCCCGACCTGATCGCCAACGGCCTCGAGGTGGCCCCCGGCACCCCCGTAACCTGGATCGAACGCCTGCGCTACGCCGCCGGCGAACCCTTGGCCCTGATGCACAACGCCATCCCGATCGACGTCCTGCCGCTCACCCGCGAAGACCTGGCCGCCCACGGCCTCTACGAACTGCTACGCCGAAACGGCCTGACCCCCCGCATAGCCACCCAGGTGATCGGGGCCAGATCAGCCACCTCAGCCGAAGCCAAGATCCTCGACGAGAAGCGCAACGCCTCCCTGCTGACCATGACCAGAACGGCCTGGGACGCGGGCGGCCGAGCCCTCGAATACGGCAGCCACGTCTACCGAGCCAGCAGATACAGCTTCGAACTGAACCTCAGCGCCGGCTGAGCCCTCGCCCCGCGCCCCAACGCTTCGCGCCTGGCCGCGCTCCTGCGCAAATCACGTGCAACGGAGCTTCGTGGGCGGTCAGAAAATCGAGAATGAGCGAGTACGTGACAGATGTTGAGGATCACACCTTCGGGCTTTTGCTGAGGTCCATCGCGCCGATGGTGATGTCGGGCGCGGCCTCGCATGGAGGTGAATGCCCTCGGCTGCGGGGCGTCGTGCGCGCGAGCGAGTCGCACGCGCGGATTGTCGTCAGTTCCGATCTCTCCATGTCTACGGGCGTAGCGTTCCAATTCCCCTTGAGGTTGGAATCCGGAGACCCGCTTCCTGCCGGTGCAGCCATCGACTGGGTCAGAGAAAGTGATTCCGCCGGCATTCGCGGCTCGGCCGAAAAGCCTGATCGTGGCCTGGACAGTCATGGCAACGCGATTGTCGACGCCATCGACGCCGGCTTTGATCCGCACCGTGAAACAGCGCTCGATCACGGCCTGTTCGGGCTGCTCAGCATGCTGATCCACGGAGGCGGCTACCCGTGGTTCGAGGACACTTACACGAGCATGGGTTTCATGCTTCGCCCGAGCGAGCAGGCGCGACTCTATGTGAGCCTCACCGGCCGTCGAACCGTATGGGAAGCTGACATTCCACTTCGGCACCCGCGAACTCATCGACCGGTCGACTACGGAAGTCTTCCGCAAGAGCTTGCCTCGCTCCTTCGGGACGGGGAACGCTTGCCGGGCAAAACTGTTACCGGCCGGGACGACTACTGTTCCGAGGTTTTCGACATGTCCGAATGGTTCGGGGCGGCCTGAGACGTCCTGACTCGTGGTGCGCCCGGACGGTCGGAATGAAGCCGGCTTGATCGGTAGGATCGCGGCATGTCCACGGAGGCTGGTGGGGCCGCGGCGCGGCCTCGGCGGGGGCGAAGGCCCAGCGGTAGCGACAGCCGGCAGCAGATTCTCGGCGCGGCGCGGGCCCGGTTTGCCGCGGACGGGTACGCGGCGGCCACCATTCGGAAGATCGCGGCCGACGCCGGGGTCGACGCTGCCCTGGTCATGCAGTTCTTCCGGTCCAAGGAAGAGTTGTTCGCGGCCGTCATGTCGGTCTCGCCGGCCGTCCTTGAACGCTTCCAGCAGGTCTTCGAAGGGCCCGATGAGGGTCTCGGCGAGCGGGTGACCCGCGCCTACCTGGAGTTGTGGGAGGGCGACCCGGACGACTCCGAGCCGCTGCTGGCGATGCTGCGCTCGGCCATCGCGAACGAGCAGGCGGCCGAGCATCTGCGCCAGTTCGTGCAGGCCCGGTTGCTCGAGGGCATCAGCGCCCGGCTGCCCGGCGACCCGACCGCGGCGGTCCGGGCGGGGCTGGCCTCGACGATGCTCATCGGGGTCGTCGTGGGCCGCCGCATCGTGCGCGTCCCGGTCCTCGTCGAGCAGGAGCGCGAGGCTCTGGTCGGGTTCCTGGCTCCCGGAATCCAGGCCGTTCTGGTCTCCCCCGTCGCTTGATCTTGCGGCCCTGAGAGCTGTCTTCGACAGCCCCGAGAGCTGTCCGCGATTTTCTCAACAGCCGTTGATAAAACGGCCGGGCGGTCGTATGGTCGGTCCGTCGACACGGCCGTGGCCTGCATGGACAAGACCAAGCGAATCACCGAGGAGATCGCCATGAGCGACGACCTGAAGATCTACATGCCGTCCCACCCGCTCGAGCCGGGCGACCGGTACGGCATCCTGAGCGCTTTCGAACCGGGCGCCCGCACCCTGCCCGCCGGGTTCCGGATCGCCCCGCAGTTCCGGCCCGTCGAGACCGACATCGTCCTGGAGAAGGACGTGCCGGTCGTCCTGCGCGACGGCGTGACGATCTACGTCGACGTGCTGCGCCCGGCCGGCTCGGAGAAGGTGCCGGTCCTCGTGGCGTGGAGCCCGTACGGCAAGGGCCAGGGCACCTCGACCAGCGTGATGGGCGTGTTCGCCCTCGTCGGCCTGGACAACCAGGTCGTCTCCGGACTGGAGAAGTTCGAGGGCCCGGACCCCGCCTACTGGTGCGCGCGGGGCTACGCCGTCTGCCACCCCGATCCCCGAGGCGTCATCAATTCGGAGGGCGACAGTGTTTTCTGGGACCGCCAGGAGGGCCGCGACTGCCACGACCTGATCGAGTGGCTGGCCGTCCAGGAGTGGTGCACCGGCAAAGTAGGCATGAGCGGCACCTCGTACCTCGCCGTCTCGCAGTGGTTCACCGCCGCCGAACAGCCCCCGCACCTGGCCGCGATCAACCCGTGGGAGGGGGTCAGCGACGTCTACCGCGACCTGGTCATGCGGGGCGGCATGCCCGACACCGGCTTCGCCCGCCAGCTGCGCGACTACAGCTTCTGGGGCAAGAGCCGGAAGGAGGACATCCTGGCCGAGGCCGACCGGGACCCGCTGATGAGCGAGCTGTGGGCGGACAAGATCCCGGCCTTCGACCGGATCACCGTTCCCGCGTACGTCGTGGCCAGCTACTCCAACACGCTGCACACCGCCGGGACGTTTCGCGCCTGGCGGCAGATCGCTTCCGGGGACAAGTGGCTGCGCATCCACAACAGCCAGGAGTGGCCCGACTACTACGACCAGGACAACGTCGAGGATCTGCGCCGGTTCTTCGACCACTACCTCAAGGGCGTCGACAACGGCTGGGAGCAGACCGCCCGGGTCCGCTACAGCCTGCACGACTTCCACGGCGGCGACCGGGTCGGCCTGATGGCCGGCGAGTTCCCGCCGGCCGATGTCACCGCGACGAAGTTCTACCTCGACGGGCTGACCCGGACCCTGACCACCACCGCCCCCGCCGTCCCGGCCACGGCCGGCTACGACGTCGCCGCCACCACCGACCTGGTGTCCTTCGTGACCCGCTTCGACGCCGAGACCGTGCTCGTCGGCTATCCCAAGGCCCGCCTGTTCGTGGAGGCCAAGGGTTCCGACGACATGGACCTGTTCGTGCTCGTGCAGAAGCTCGACCGGCACGGCACGCCGCTGCAGCAGTTCACGACGCCCAACCACGGCGCACGCCTGCACGATGTCACCGAACGCGGCGCGACGATCCTGCGGTACAAGGGCTCCGACGGACGGCTGCGGGTCTCTCTGCGCCACCTCGACGACGCCCTCTCCACCGACGACGTCCCGGCGCACACCTTCGACCGCGTCGAGAAACTGACTCCCGACCAGATCGTCGAGGTCGAGATCGACCTGTTGCCGATCGGCCTGATCTTCCACCCCGGCGAACAACTGCGGTTCGTCGTCAGCAGCCGCAACCTGCTCGGCCCGATGATGCCCAACCTGGTCGAGTACGCCCCGGACAACGCCGGGCAGCACGTGATCCACACCGGCGGCGACCACGCCTCGTATTTGCAGCTGCCGGCGCAAAGGCGGCATTGAGGGACGAACGACAGACGCCGGGCCCGGGTGACGGGCCCGGGCACGGTGTCGCCGTCCGTGACAAAACGGGCGGCGCACGGTTGCCGGGCCGCGGATCGATCGGGACCATCATCGTCGCGATCCGGGTCGAACCGTCTGCGATAGGAAGGTTTCTACTTCACGTGCAGTCCATCCCCTCCCTGACCGGCGGCCTCAGCGGCGAGGCGGCCACCGCCGACCTCAGTGGGCGCCTGGTCGGCAACTCGTACGTTCTCGTCTGCCCCGTCGGGCACGGCGCCACCGGGACAGTGTGGCGCGGCATCGACCGCAGCACGGGAGCCGACGTCGCCGTCAAGCTGTTGCACGAAGGGTTGCTGCGGCAGCCGAAACTGGTCATCCGGTTCGTGCAGGAGCGCACGATCCTGATGATGATGCGGCACGAGAACATCGTCGGCGTGCGTGACCTGTTCAGCGCGGGCGGCTCTCTCGCGCTGGTCATGGACTATGTGGCCGGTGGCAGCCTGCGCAATCACCTGCGCGCCGAGGGCACGCTCGCGCCGGCCGACGCGGCCGATCTGCTGGCTCAGGTGGCCGCCGCGCTGGCTCAGGCGCATGAGCTGGGTGTCGTGCATCGCGACGTCAAGCCCGACAACATCCTGCTGCAGGAGAACGACGGCCGTCTCGAGGTGCGTCTCACCGATTTCGGCATCGCGCGCGTCCTCGACACGGCCGGCCTGACCACGCCGCAGGCCATCGTCGGCACGCCGCACTACATGGCCCCGGAGGCGATTCAGGGCGAGGCCGTCCCCGCGTCCGATGTGTACTCCGCGGGCATCGTGCTCTACGAGCTTTTGACGGGCCTTCCCCCGTACGCCGGGGAGCCTCTGGCCGTTCTGCGGGGTCACCTGGACGAGACTCCTCAGCGACCCGCCGGCATGCCGCACGCCGCATGGGAGCTGATCGCGTGGTGTCTCGCCAAAGACCCGGATCAGCGCCCCAGCACCGCCGAACTGGGCGCCGCGCTGCGCGAGCTGTCGCGCGAGACCGCCGGGGTGGCCGCGCTGCCGGCGTGCGGCGAGGCCACGGTCGTCACCGGCGGCACCGCGCAGATCGGCCTGCGTGGGGTCTCCCACCCGTCCGTACGCCGGGAACCGTCACGCAAACGCCCGCGCAACGGTCCGCGGTCGTGGATGTGGCGGCGGCCGTGGGCGATGGTGGCGCTGCTGGCCGGGACGGTGGCGCTGTCCGGCTTCGGCGGCTTCAACGCGTGGCAGCTGCTCGACTCGGGCGACACCCCGGCCGCGGCGGCCCCGCAGGTATCGGCTCCGGTCACGGCGTACGGCGCCATCGGCCCGACCGCAAGCAAAGCCGCGACGAGCAAGCCGGTGGCGCCGCTTCCGCCGCCGGTGAGCGGCAACGCCGGCGGCGCACCGGCCGAAATGCCACCCGGACTTCCCGCCGGATTGCCGGCCGGAAAGAACGGGGCGAGCGCCGCTCCGCAGCCGACCCGGCCCCCGGAACAGAAGGCCCCGGCCGGCGTCGGCGTCGGCGTGGGGGCGACGGCCGGCCCGGGTCAGGCTCAGGTAGAGGCCACGTTCGGCCCGTGGCGGTGCGGCGACCAGTACGACTGGGATCTCGGGCATCCGGTGCTGGCCCGGCCGTGCCACTCCCTGGGCGGCGATGTAAAGGTGATCGGCCAGATCGAGGCCATGCCCGGCGTCCAGGCCGACGTGGCGCTGACCCTGCGCGACGCCGACAGCGACGATGTGCTGGCCGGCCCGTACACCTGCAAGGGTTTGATGTTCACGGACTTCGCGCTCAAGCACAGTTGCGGCCCGGTCGACCTGCAGCCGCCGCGCGGCCGCAAGCTGGTGCTGGTGCAGACGTGGGAGTACACCCAGCGCCCGCTGCTACCGGGAGGCAAGGCCCGCGGCCCGGTGTTCAGCTGGTGAGGGTGGTGAGGGGCGCGGCCGGACGGTAGCCGCGCCCCTCGTCGACCCGTCAGGAGATCAGACGGCCCGCCACATCCGGAAGAACGGCGTGCCGTCGGGGAGCAGCATCTCGAACGGGTCCATGTCGGCGTAGCCGGTACGCCGGTAGAGGCGCACGTTGTTCTCGTTGGTCGCCTCGAGGTAGGCCGGCACCCCGGCCGCCTCGAGCTCGTCGTGCGTGCGCTTCATCAGCTCACCGCCCAGACCGTGGTGCTGGTGGTCCGGGTGCACGGCCAGGAAGGCCAGGTGCCAGTGCGCCTCGTGCGGGTGGTGCTTCTCGAACAGCAGATCGAGGGCGACGAACCGCTCGATGTAGTCACCGGCCAGCTCCCGCAGCCGCTCGTCGTACGCCTCGGGGTCGGGCGAGTCCTTGGTGTAGTCGAACCACACGGCGGTGGCGGCCAGGCCGCTGCCGTCGGGCAGGTCGATGACGTCGACCCGGCCGTACTTCTGGGCGTGCTCGGTCAGCAGCGTGAAGAAGTCGGCCATCACCTTGAGGCGGTCCTCGAGCGGCGGCACCAGGTAGGCGTTCGCGTCGAGGTGGAAGAACGAGTGGCTGATCAGGTGCCCGACGGCAGGGATCTCCTCGTCACGGGCGGGGCGGATCGGGGGGAACGTCACAGGTGGTCCTTCGGGTTGTCGGTGCTGGAGAGGGCGGCGGTGAACCCACCGGTGCCGGCGGCGGTCGAGCTGCGGGCGCCGAGGCCGATGCCCGCGTACACCTGGGGACGGCTGCCGCGCAGGATCAGGGCCCAGGCGATGCCGGCCACCAGCAGCAGGGCGAAGGCCAGCGGCACGACCCAGGTCGGCTTGCTGCCCTCCTCGACGCCGAACAGCGTCGCGATGTTGCTCAGGGCCAGGTACGACATCACGATGAGCAGGAGCGAGCCGAGCACCGGCGCGCCGAGCCGGTGCCACCAGTCCTCGCCCTCGGGGTGCTTGAGGAAGTAGCCGATGACCGCGAACGAGGTCAGCGTGATCAGCAGCAGAACCCCGATGCCGCCGCCGCTGCCGCCCCAGAAGAACAGGTTGACCAGCGGGTCCCAGCCGGCGACGGCGTAGACGACGATGACCAGCAGGCCGAGGGCGCTCTGCACGAGCGAGCCGTTCTTGGGCGCGCCGGTGCCGGGCACGGTGCGGCCGAACGCGCGGGGCAGCACGCCCTCGCGGCCGAGCGAGAACATGTACCGGGCGATGATGTTGTGGAACGAGATCATCGCGGCGATCAGCGAGGTCAGGAACAGCGCGTAGCCGAGGTCGACGGCCCGGCCGCCGAGCTGGTCGGAGGCGACGTTGAAGAACAGGTCGGGGCCCTCGTTGCCGGCCCGGCCGACGACGTCGTCACCGGCGGCCGAGATCATCGCCCACGCCGCGAAGCCGTACAGCACGGCGATGAGGGCGATCGCGATGTACGTGGCCCGGGGCACCGTACGCCGCGGGTCGCGCGACTCCTCGCTGAACACCACCGACTGCTCGAACCCGACGAAGCCGGTGATGGCCATGGCCAGAAGCGCGCCCGAGCCCGAACCGACCAGGCTGCTCACGTCGACCGGGGCCGACGACGCGGTGAAGTTGGGCGAGAACAGGTCGGCCACGCTGAACGCGAAGACGACGACGATCTCGGCGACCAGCAGGGTGGCCAGCACCTTGCCGTTGACGGCCACGTCGCGCACGCCGAGCACCGCGGTCAGCGCCCAGACGATCAAGGCCAGCACCCACCACTGGATGTCGAGCCCGAACCACTTGTCGAACAGCGGCGAGGCGATGGCCCCGAATCCGCCGTACGCCGCGATCTGGAACATGTTGTAGGCCAGCAGCGCCACCCAGGACGCGCCGACACCCAGCGGGCGGCCGATGCCCTGCGAGATGTACGCGTAGAAGGCGCCCGCGTTGGCGATGTGCCGGGCCATCGCGACGTAGCCCACGGCGAAGATCGCGAGGACCACGGCGACCGCCACGAACGCGATCGAGATGCTGGTCAGGCCCGTGACGGCGATGCCGGTGGGCACGACGCCGGCCACGACGGTGAGCGGCGCGGCGGCGGACATGACGAAGAAGACCACCGCGGCGACGCCGAGCCGGTCCTTGGCCAGCGCTGTGGACAGCTGGCTCTGCGGGGGTTTTGTTGCGGTCGAGGACACGCGTCTCTCCATGAGGGGGTTGTGAAAGGGGGTTGTGGAGCGAGGCTCAGGCGCGACGGGCCATCACGGCGTCGCCCACCGCGGCCTCGGACTGGCTGATCAGCTCGAGCAGCATGGCCGGGAGACGGCGCTTGAGCTGGTCGAAGAGCTGTCCTCGGCCGCGCGCGTCGAGGGTGAGGAAGACATGCTGGTCGAGGCCGGTGGCCAGGATCAGGCCGGCCAGGACCAGGTCGGGGATGTCGAGCAGCTCGCCGCGGCCGATGAACGTGCGGATCCGGGTGGCGGGCCACCCGGCGATCATCGTGTCGGACGGGACGAACGAGACCTTGGAGCCGAACAGGCCGCGCTTCTCCTGCCGCTGCACGAGAGCGGAGCGGGCGAGGCGGCGTTCGACCAGGTCGGTGGCGACGCCGGTGGCCAGGAACGAGATCCAGTCGCGGACGGCGCGATGATGTCCCTCGCGCAGCAGCTGGTCGAGCACGGCGGTGGCGGCGGGGTCGCCGGTCGGGCGGTCGTCGATGATCTGGATCTTGCCGTCCACGACGTCGACCCGGCGCCAGAGCACCAGTTCGCCGATGAGGGCGGACGCCATGCCCAGCCCCAGCGTCGCCGGGGAGAGCAGGCACTTGCCCTTGACCGAGTCATGGGCGGTGAGGAACAGATCATCGGCGAGGGGTAGCTGTGCCGAAGCGGTCACGGCACGTCTCCTCTCGGTTCGGTGTCACAAGGGGTTACTTCGGCCTTCCCCGCCAGGTGATTACCGAAAGTGATGCTCGCGGCTTATAGCGAACGTTACGGTGTGCGCCCCCCAGAACGACATCGCGTAGCATGCCAGCGTGGTCAACTGAGCGCAATGTCCTCATCAGACAAAGTTTTAGTCCGATGTGGCACGAGCTTCGATGCATCGTGCATCAACTCTCTGACCTGCATCTTTGCCGAGCCATCAAAAGGCGCGTAAAGGACTGTTAACGTTTTAATAGACGCCTGTCCATGCATTTGGCGTACCCCGGTCGAGGAACGTCGATGACCCTGAGCGTCAATGACGCAGAGTGCCTTCCCGATCGCTCTTGCACTCTGCGTAGTCACCGCCGGGAGCAATCGGGGCGAGCGCCGCGAAAGGGCCGCAGCCGCGTCAGCGGCCGGTAAAGTCGCAGGTGGGCGGCGGATTGCTCAGCAATCTCCCAGGGTAAGCGGGGACGATTGATCGGTTGCCGCCCCGCTTATCGCCCGGAGGTTCCCCACCCATGCTTGAGGTCACCGCGCTCGGCTGGACGCTGACCATCGGAGTCATCGTCGCCCTGCTCGCCCTCGATCTCGCCGTCGGCGTGTTCCGGCCGCACGCCGTCGGCTTCCGCGAAGCGGCTGTCTGGTCGGTCTTCTACATCGCGGTCGCCGTCGCGTTCGGTGTCGTGTTCGGCCAGGTCGCCGGATGGGACTTCGGCGCCGAGTACTTCGCCGGCTACATCGTCGAGAAGAGCCTGTCCGTCGACAACCTGTTCGTGTTCGTGATCATCATGGCCACGTTCGCCGTGCCCGAGAAGTATCAGCAGGAGGTGCTGACCTTCGGCATCATCATCGCGCTGGTGCTGCGGGTCATCTTCATCGCGCTCGGCGCGACGCTGCTCAACCTGTTCTCGTTCATGTTCCTGATCTTCGGCCTGGTCCTGATCTTCACGGCCGTCCAGCTGTTCCGGCATCGCGATGTGGATCCCGACGTCGAGGACAACGCCCTGGTGAAGTTCAGCCGCCGGGTCCTGCCGGTCACCGACGACTACATCGGCGGCAAGATGATCACGAAGGTGGACGGCCGCCGGGTCGTCACGCCGATGCTCATCGTGCTGATCGCGATCGGCAGCTCCGACCTGCTGTTCGCGCTCGACTCGATCCCGGCCGTCTTCGGCGTCACCAACGAGGCGTACATCGTCTTCGTGGCCAACGCGTTCGCGCTGCTCGGCCTGCGTGCCCTCTTCTTCCTGGTCAAGGGCCTGCTCGACCGTCTGGTGTACCTGTCCGCCGGGCTGTCGGTCATCCTGGCCTTCATCGGCGTCAAGCTGGTGCTGCACTGGCTGCACGTCGACATCAACACCTCGGTGCCCGAGATCCCGACGCCGCTGTCGCTGGGTGTCATCATCGGCGTCCTGGCCGTCACCACGGTCGCCAGCCTGATGAAGTCCAAGCGGGACCCGGACACCAAGGCGCACGCCGGCAGCCTGCGAGGGCGGTCGGAGGAGCGGCAGAGACGCTGATCCGCAGACGAAGAAGTCGGCCGGGTCTGCCCCGGCCGGCTTTTTTGGTGGTGCGGGCGTCAGCCCAGGTAGCCGCCCATTCCGGCGGTCTGGCGGTTGGCGCTCTGCAGGCGAGCGGCGTCCTGCCGGTAGAGGATCTCCCGGATGACCTCGGTCTCCTCGTTGCTGTGGCGGGAGAGGAGCTGGTCGAGCTCGGCGCGCTCGGAGGTGGTGCGGAACGACGCGAGCTCGTCGGCGAGCCGGCGGTTGGCGACGCGCATGGTGCGGCGGTTCGCCAGCGCCGTGCGGGCGTCGCGAAGCTTGGTCGTGAACTGCATGGCCGTCTCCTTAACGGATAGTGATGGCGATAGGCCTCGTCGCCTTCTTCTACAACGTTCCAGGAGCGACGCTTCATCCCCAAATCGCGCAGGTAAACAGTGGGATACGGGCGTGACGGGGGCCACCGGATTCCTGTAGCCGGGATCACTGTCCGTGGCGTCGTGGCTGGTCAGGCACTCTTAGTGACTTCGGACACCACTGTCGTCAGGCGAGAAGACAGTTGCGTCCGCGAGCGCACCCCGAGCTTGCGGTAGATCCGGGTCAGCGTGGCCTCGACCGTCTTCACGCTCAAGTAGAGCCGGACGGCGATCTCCCGGTTGCTGGCGCCGTCACGCACCAGCGCCGCGATGCGCAGCTCGGTCGAGGTCAGCCCCAGATCGACCGGGGTGGTGCCGGCCGCCGAGGCGCCGGCCAGGGCCCGCTCGGTCTGCTCGGCCCACGGCTTGGCGTCGGCCGCCAGGAAGATGGCCAGCGCGGCGCCGATGGCCAGCCGGGCCGCCGCGTACCGGCGCCGTCGCCGCTCGGCGCTGCCCTGCACCAGCAGCGCGTGGGCCTGCTCGATGGGCTGGTGCAGTTGCTCGAAGTGCTGAGCCGCGGACGCCGAGAGCTGCACGGCCGAATCGGCGTGCCCGCTCTCGGAGAGCACGACCGCGGCGGCCCGGTCCAGATAGCCGATCAGCCCCGGGTTGTCGCCCAGCCGCTCGGCCGCGGCCCGCGCGGCGGCCAGGGTGACGGCCGCCTCGGCGTGCTCGCCCAGCGCGGCCAGCCCGCCCGCCAGGTCGCCGTGCCAGCGCACGATCATCGGGTCGCCGCCGCCCGAGCCGGACTCCAGGTCGCGCAGCCGGCGCAGCGCCGCCACCCCGTCCCGGGCCCGGCCCGCCCGCAGCTCGGCCTGGCCCAGCGCGTGCAGGTTGCGCCGCAGATAGAGGGTGTCGCCCTCCTGCTCGGAGGCCCGCACACCCCGGCGGGCGAACCCGGCCGCGGCGGCCAGGCTGCCCCCGGCCAGCTCGGCGATGGCGGCCGTGTAGCAGGTGGGGCCGGGGCTGAGCCCCGCCCGCTGCGCGGCCCGCACGGCCTGGTGGGCGTAGTTGAGCGCTTCCCGGCAGCGCCCGGCCCGGGTGGCCACCTCGGACAGGCTGCGCAGCACGCACACCCGGGCCTCGCCGACCCGGTCGCGGCCGGCCACGGCGAGCAGGCTGAGCAGGGTGGCCCGGGCCTCGTCGAGCCTATCGTCCATCATGGCGAAGCGGGCCGCGACGTACAGCGGGCCGTAGTGCAGCCAGTCGGGCGCGGGCGTGGCCGGCAGCACCAGCGCCTCGGTCAACGTGTCGGACCAGCCGGGGTCGCCGCACAGCCGCTCGATCTGGGCCAGCACGCTCAGCGCCATCGCCTCGGTGGTCGGGTCGCCGGCCCGGCGGGCGGCCAGCGCCGTCCGAGCCGCCTCGTCCGCGGCCCGGTCCGGGTCGCCGGCGAGCAGAGACGCCCAGGTGACCCGCAACCGCACCGGGGCCGACAGGGCCGGGTCGTCGCCGGCCTCCTCGAGCGCGGCCGCGACCATCTCCCCCATCTCGGCCAGGCCCTGCCCGGCCAGGTCGATCAGCACCAGCCGGGCCCGCACCCGGTGCCCGGCCGGGGCGTCCGACGCCAGCACCGCCTCGGCCGCGCGTCCGGCCAGGGCGGCCGAGCCCGCGCTGAGACCGCTGCGGGCCGCGGCGACCAGCCAGTCGAGGCGGTGGGCGGTGCACGTGTGCGGGCAGCGGTCGGCGGCCAGCAGGAACAGCTCGGCGGCGGTGCGGCTCGCGCCCCGCGCGGCACAGCGCTGGGCGGCGGCGGCCAGCGAACGGGCGACCGCCGCGTCCGGCACCGAGCTGCACAGGGCCCGGTGCCGCAGCGCCTCGATCTCGTCGACGGCGCCGGCGGCGAGCGCGGTGTGGGCCTCGGTGCG
Organism: Paractinoplanes pyxinae; assembly: GCF_026626335.1. Classification (GTDB taxonomy): domain Bacteria; phylum Actinomycetota; class Actinomycetes; order Mycobacteriales; family Micromonosporaceae; genus Actinoplanes; species Actinoplanes pyxinae. The sequence continues at coordinate 159,287 of NZ_JAPNTZ010000020.1, forward strand.
GTCGGCGGCCGGCGCGTCCTCGGCGATCACGGTGGCCAGCAGGGGCGGCGTGAAACGGATCTGCTCGCCGTCGACCACTACCGCGCCGGCCGCGGCGGCAAGGCGCAGATCGCGTACGGCGTCCTCGCGGCCCGCCCGCAGCAGCAGGGACACGGTGGGCTCGGCGGCCAGCGCGGCCACGAGCAAGGTGCCCCGGGTCTCGGCGGGCAGGGCGGTGAGCCGGTCACGCAGCAGCTCACGGGCCGGCTCGGGCAGCGGCGACGGACGCCAGGCCGGGCCGGGCGGCAGCGCCTCGCCCAGGGCGATGGCCAGGAACGGGTTGCCCGCGCTGACCTCGTGCATCCGGCTGGCCACCCGGCACGGCAGGCCGCGCGCCTCGAGCAGTTCCGTGAGGTCGTCGGCGGCCAGCGGCGGGACCTCGAGCTCGAGGGCGGGCGCCGGGCAGAGGCGGGTGGCGCGCCGGCGAGCCGCGGGGCCCGGATGCCGCTGCGCGGCTATCACGCGTACGCGGGAACCCGGACGACGCCGCATGGCGAACGCGATCAGCTCGGCCGACTCGGCGTCCAGCCACTGGCAGTCGTCCAGCACGAGCAGGACAGGCCGCGCCTGCGCGAGGTGTTCGAGCAGCGCCGGCAGCACCAGACGGCCCGGACGCCGCACGCGGCGCGACGACGGTTGCAGCTGGGTGAGAAGGTCGCTGATTCCCGCGTACGCGATAAGCCTCTCGCTACGCACCGGGCGCAACCAGACGACGAACTCGCCGCGCGCCGCCGCGGCCGAAGCGGCCGCCTCGAGCAGCACCGTCTTGCCGATGCCGGCCGGCCCGTGCAGGGCCACGCCGCCCCCGGTGACCAGGCGGCCCTCGATAGTCGCCAGCAGATCGTCGCGACCGTGCATGCTGCCACTCCTAGGTCTGAATCGGCCTCAGCCTAGGAAGTGACAGACACACCTATCAATAGATTCACATATGCCAACAGTTACCTATCACCGCGGGGATGGTCCCGGCCCTAGTCGTCGTCCCCGCCGTCATCGTCGTCGTCATCGCCGTCGCCGCCCGGGCAGCCGGACAGGGTGAGCACGGTGGCCGCGCCGCCCGCCAGCAGCAGAGCCCGGCCGAAGAACGCGCGCCGGTTCAAGCCCTGCTCTTCGCTCTTCACTTCATCCATGCCCGCATTGTGTCAGCGAGGCGACGTATCCGGGAGGTCCGCGCGGGCCCTTCAGCACTGACCCGACGAGAAACCACACGCGAGGTGACCCATGGCGGACTGGATTGTGGTGCCCTGCCTGCTGCGGTTGCGGACGGAGTTCGACGAGCTCGCCCCGCACCGCGAGAAAAGCGAGGAAGGCACGATCGGCGACGAGAACCACGACTCGACGTCCGACCACACCCCCGACGAGCAGTCGAAGCATCTGCGGCACAAGGACGCCGACGACCGCAACGAGGTGCACGCCCTCGACATCGACGCCGGCCTGCGCCTGCCCGGCGCGAGCATGGAGACGGTCGTGCAGCTGCTGCTGGGCCGCTGCCGCTCGGGCGCCGAGGCCCGGCTGCGCTACATCATCTTCAACCGCCGCATCTGGTCGGCCTCGGACGGCTGGAGGCAGAACCCGTACGACGGAAAAGACCCGCACACCGGGCACGCGCACTTCTCCGCCGACTACGACCCGCAACGAGAGGCCTCGACGGCCTCCTGGCATCTGGAGGACATCGAAGTGGCACTGACCAACGACGACAAGAAGTGGCTGTCGGCCGAGATCGCCAAGCAGGTGCGAGGCTGCGTCGACGACATCTGGAACCACGACATCGGCAAGGCCACCGGCACCCCGGCCCTGACCGCGCAGAGCGCCCTGATCACAGCCAACGTCCGGGCCGGCTCGGTGGCCAACCGCCAGCTCCCCGACCTGGCCGACGCCGTCAAACGCGTGGCCGCCCAGCTCAAAGCCCCGGTGCACTGACTTTTGTTGCCCCGGCCGCCGGGTTCAGCGGCCGGGGCATCTTCTATTTGCTCAGCTCGGCGAACCACCGGGTCGCGGCGGGGACGCCCAGCACCTCGGAGCCCTCGTGGACGAAGCCGTTGTAGGCGGTGTTCACCCCGAGATCGACCGTCGGGGCCCGGACGCCGCGGGCGGCCAGCGCCGTGTGGCAGTGGTCGGTGTTGGCGTTCACCGCCTGCTCGTCGCCGGGGCTGTAGTAGAGCCGCACCGGCATCCGCGGCGTCCAATTGGTGCAGACGCTGTCCGCCTCGGCCAGCGCCTCGGCGAAACGGCCGGTCGGGTGCAGCAGCAGCGCCTTGCCTTGCGGCGTGAGCAGGTCGTCGATCGTGGCCGGCAGCGCGCCGAGCACTTCCTCGCCGGTGTGGTTGCCGTCGAAAAGCCCGGCCAGACCAACGTACGGCTTACGGAATACGTAGCCGGGCGTGGGATAGATGTCGTGCAGGCGGTCGAAGGCGACCAGCAGGTACGAGGTGTACGCGCTAGCCAGAACCGGGTGCACCTCCGAGGTGAACAACGCCGGGATCTCCGCGCGCCGGAAGTCGTACGCGCCGCTGATCGGGGCGACCGCGGCCGCCCGGAACCACGGGTCGGCTCCCGACTGCAACGCCCGGGCCAGTCCGAGAGCGGTCGAGGCGCCCTGCGAGAAGCCCGACGCGTAGACGTCGCGGGTCAACTGCTTTCCCTGCGTACGAGTGAAGTCACGAGCCGCCCGAAGCAGATCGAGCGATGCCGTGGTCTCGGACGGCACGTCCATCCACGGGTGCGGTCCGGGCCCCACCCCGAGACCCACGTAGTCGGGCGCCACCGCCGCGAAGCCGGCCGACGCGAACGTGAGAGCCGGCCCGATCACGAAGATGTCGTCCGAAGTGGAAGGAGCGTCACCCTTGAAGATCTCGGTGCCGTGCCCGAACGACACCGTACGAAGCCATCGCCAGCCGTTGATCGGAAGCGCGACCAGCCCGCTGGCCGTCGTCGGCTTCCCGGTGGCGTCGGTAGTCCGATAGACGAGCCGGTACGTCCGTACGCCGAAGCGGTCGGTTCCCGGATCGAACTTGTCGGCGGCCAGAGCGGCGTCGACGTCACCCCAGGTCGGATAGGTGCGCAGAGCGGTCACCGAGACCAACCGTCCCGATGCCGCCGTGGCCGGTGTTACGGCCACCACGAGCGAGGATGCGATGAGCGCCCCCGCGATGCCCAAACTCAGCAGTTTCCTCATGCGCTCGACGCTAGGCATCCCCCACCGCCGAATCAGCCCGGCCTGCCCCCGAATCCGCAGTGGTGCTGCCCCCACCCGCCGATCAACTCAGGTGACCGGCGCGACGACCGATAGTCGGTGCACTTGCGCTGCCGAGGCTTGGAAGGTTGCCGGACTGATGAGTGGGATCTGCTGCGGGAACTGCCTTCGACCGTTGCCCCGCGGCCGGGCCGGCGGTCTGCGCGGACCGGACATCGCCTGGCACTTCAGCTGCCGGGCCTGCGCCGATCTCGTCGACGAGAGCATGGAGATCGTCGACCTGCCCGGCGACACCGACGTGGCGATCGAGTTCCACCGCTGCCGGCGCTGCGCTCGGGTGCGGGCTTGCGCGCGCGGCTGGCGCACCCGCTGCCACGTCTGCCCGGACGAACGTACCGACATGCTCCACCTGGGTCGTGGGGCGTCTCTGCTTGTCGACGGATTCGCCCCGGCGGCCGATCGCCGCGCGTTCGCCGAGTTTCGCGCTGGTCTGGCCCGCCCATCGAATCTGTTCGGCGATGCGGCGGCGTTCCTGAACAGCCGCGCGGTGGAGGACGAGGCGCGGTTGTACCGGCGGGATGGATGGACGCTGCACGCGATGGACCTCTACGGGATGCCGTGGGGTTCCGGGCGGCAGGAGTCGCGGTCGCACGGCACGTGGGGCACTCATGATGAGTGCGGCACACTGCAGAAGCTCAGGCCGCGGGAGCGCCGGCTCGAATGTGTCACCTGCCCGCCGCCGCCGGGGTCGCGTAGCGCGCGGGCCCGTCGTGACGACCCCTATCTGCTCTATCTTGTGGAGCACGGCCGGCTTCTCAAGTTCGGCGTCGGTGACGACCGGCGGGTTCGGGCGCACCTGCGCGGCGGGGCCAGTGTCGTGAAGGTCTTGCGGGCTCGGTTCTTCGACGTGTGCCAGGCCGAGCTCGACCTCAAGCGTTTCCACCGGGATGCCGGGCACCTCGTCAGTCCCTTGTCGGGCGCGCCGGTCACCTTTGGCACGGGGACGGAAGTCGTCTCGAAGGACGTACGGGTGGACCTGGAGGCGGCTCTGCGCGTGCGGAGCGAGGATGTCACCGAGCGGTTCCGGGAACGGTCGTTGCTCGGGGTTTGACGGGTGCTATTTCGTTGCGGTCACTGTGGTTGCGGTGACTGTGCCGTCGGCGGCTGTGGTGCCCTGGATCGTGACTGATTGGCCGGCTTTGACGTCGGTGAGCTTGCTCTTCGACGCGGTGGAGACGGTTGTCTTTCCGTCGGTCTTGACCGTTACCACTGAGCCGTCGGAAGTCTCGATGTAAATCGTGGTGCCGTTGACCAGCTTGACCTTTCCGGTCGTGGCGGCTGCGGGTTGACTGCTGGCGGGGAGGCCGTAGCCGGCCCTGTTCTGGCCGCCGAAGTTGGCCCCCGGGCGGGCTGTGGACGTGTCCGGCGTACCCCAATTCTCTTGGGCTTGGAGGCCGCCCACGAAACCGCCGACCAGCAGGGTGATCGCGGCCAGGACCACAGTCCCCCGGTTCCACCAGCGGCGGGGAGCAGCCTTCGCCAGTTCGGCGGCCAGGCTGGTGTCGAGCACGGCGGTGTCGTCAGTCACGGGGGTCCTCACTCGTAGCGGAGGGCGTCGATGGGGCGTAGGCGAGCGGCCCGGGCGGCGGGGAGGCCGCCGAAGAACAGGCCGATCGCGACGGAGACGCCGAGGGCCAGGCCGACCGAGCTGGGCACGATCACCGGGTGGACGCCGGCGATCTCGAAGCGGCTGCCGATCAGGGCGGCCGCGACGCCGAGCAGGCCGCCGATGACGCTGAGCAGGGTGGCCTCGATCAGGAACTGGGTCAGGACCGTGCGGCGGGGTGCGCCGAGCGCCTTGCGGATGCCGATCTCGCGGGTTCGTTCGGTCACCGTGACCAGCATGATGTTGGTGATGCCGATGCCGCCGACGAGCAGGCTGATCGCGGCCACCGCGCCGAGCAGGGTGGTGAACGTGTCGGCGGTCTCGGTCTGCGTCTCCAGCAGCTGGGAGGCGTTCTGGATCCGGTAGTCGGATTCGGTGGCCCCATGCGAGGTGAGCACCGTCGACACCTGCGACTCCACGGCGTCGACGAGCGAAGGCGATGACGCCTCGACGAGGATCGAGGTGAGCGGACCGTATCCGGTGAGCACCTGCCGCACGGCGGTCAGCGGGGCCACGGCGGTGTCGTTGGCGTCCTGGAAACCGGTCGAGCTCTTCGCGTCGAGCACGCCGACCACGGTGAACAGCGCTCCCCCGACGGTGACCTGCCGGTCGATCGGGTCGGCGCCGGGGAACAGCTCCTCGGCCACAGTCGAGCCGATCACCACGACGCGCCGGCCCTGCGCCTCGTCGTCGGCGGTGAACGCGGCGCCCCGGCCGACCGGGGTGTTCGACGCGGTGAACCACCCGGGAGTCGTACCCACGAAGCTGTTGACCTCGTGGTCGGAGCCCTCGTAGGTGACCGTGGCCGACGCGCTGACCACCGGCGACACCGACTTCACGTCGGGCGCGAGCACCGGGTCGACCAGGGCGTCGGCCATCGGCTTGGTCAGTGTGGAACTGTTCCGGCTGGTGCTCATGACGGTGATCGTGTTAGTGCCCAGCGCCTCGATCCGGTCGCTGATCGCCTGGGCCGAGCCGTTGCCCACCGCGACCAGCAGGATCACCGCGGCCACGCCGATCAGGATGCCGAGCATGGTCAGCGACGAGCGCAGCTTGTTGGCCGACAGCCCGCGCAGCGCGAACCGGACGACCTCGCCGAAGCTCATGCGAACACCGGGGCCTGGCGGACGTCGTGCACGATCTGCCCGTCGACCAGCCGGATCAGCCGCTTGGCGCGGGCGCCGACCTCCGGTTCGTGGGTGATGATCACGATGGTGCGGCCGGCCGCGTTGAGCTGGTCGAAGACGGTCAGCACGTCCTCGGTGGAGCGGGTGTCCAGGTTGCCGGTGGGCTCGTCGGCCAGCAGCAGCGCCGGCTCGGTGACCAGCGCGCGGGCCACGGCCACGCGTTGCTGCTGGCCGCCGGAGAGCTGGTTCGGCTCGTGCCGGGCCCGCTCCGCGAGCCCGACGACGTCGAGAGCGGCGAGGGCTCGGCGCCGACGTTGCCTGGGCTTGATTCCCGCGTACGCGAGAGGAAGCTCCACATTGGCCAGTGCACTGGTCCGCGGGATGAGATTGAACGCCTGGAAGATGAAGCCGATCAGCCGGTTCCGGGCCAGGGCGAGCTGCCGGTCGGCGAGGCGGCTGACGTCCACCCCGTCGAGCCGGTACGTGCCCGAGGTCGGCACGTCGAGCGCCCCGAGGATGTTCATCAGCGTCGACTTGCCGGAGCCGGACGAGCCCATGATCGCCACGTAGTCGCCCCGCTCCACGGTCAGCGACACGCCCCGCAACGCGTGCACGGTTGCTTCGCCTTCGCCGTACGTCTTGGTCAGATCACGCACGTCCAGGACCGGGCTCATCGCGGACCACCGCCGCCGCCCGGGAAGCCGCCGCCCTGGAAGCCGCCTCCTCCGGGGAAGCCGCCTCGGTTGTTGGTCTGCCCGGTGTTCGTCGCGGTCGCTCGCAGCACGACCCGGTCGCCCGCCTGCAGGCCCGAGGTGATCTGGGTGGCGCTGTCGCCCTCGAGCCCGATCTCGACCGGCCGCACCTCTTCGGCCGCGCCGTTCAGCACCGTCACCGAGTGCCGGTCGCCGACCGTGGTGATCGCGGCCGAGCTGACCATCAAGGTGTCGGCGACGCTGCCGGTGGTGACGGCGACGCTCACCGTCTGGCCGGCCTTGGCGCCGGTCGGCAGCTTGTCGAGGGAGAGCGCTACGCCGTACGTGACTACGTCGTTGGCCGTCGTCGCGGAGGGGTCGATGGCGGTGACTTTGCCCGTGGCCGAGGTGCCGTTGAGCGCGTTCCAGGTGATGGTGGCCGCCTGCTTCTCTTTGAGCTTGGTCGCGTCGGCCTCGGCGAAGTCGGCGGTGACCTGCATCTTGGTCAGGTCTTGGATCTCCACAAAGCCCTCTTCGGAGGAGGCGGTGCTGCTGCTGCCGCTCTGACTGGCCTGACTGCCGCCGCCGGATTCCGAGGAACTGCCGAGCGTGCCGTTGACGGCGGTGACCGTGCCGGCCATCGGCGCCTTGAGGACGGTGCCGGCGACGGCCGCCTCAGCCTCGTCGACGGCCAGCTGGGCCTTCTCGACCTCGTTCTCGGCTGTCGACGTGTCGGCATCGGCGTCCTCGGCCCGGTCGACGGCGTCGCGAGCCGCGTCCAGGTTGGCGCCGGCCGCGTCGAGGGAGCGCTGCGCCTCGGCCGGATCGACCTTGGCGAGCACCTGCCCCTTCACCACCTTCTGACCGACCCGTACGGAAATCGAAGTGACCGTCCCGCCCGTCACGAAGCTGGCCGTGGCCGTGCTCGAGCTCTCGACCGTCCCGTCCGCGGTCACGGTCTTGGTGACGGTGCCCTGCTGGACGGCGACCGTACGGGTGGAGGCGGCCGCGGCCGGGGTGTCGTCGCCGGTCAGGGTCCGGTAGGCCCAGAAACCTCCGGCCAGCAGGACGACGCCGAGGGCGGTGTTGACCGCCACCGCGGGACGTCGCAGGGTGAGGCGCGCAGGCATGCCGGACACTGTGGCGGCCGGGGCTCGGAGGAGCTTCGGGGCAACCTCGGAACCAGCTCAGAGCGCGACCGGCAGCACCACCCGGAAAGTCGCTCCGCTGCCCGTGGCCGGGTCGAGCTCGATCCACCCGCCGTGGCCCTGCACGAGCGCGGCGGCGATGGACAGCCCCAGCCCGGAACCGCCGCCCTTGCCGCGGAACCGGCTGGAATCGGCGCGGTAGAGCCGTTCGAAGACCCGCGGGGCGTGCTCGGCGGCGATCCCGGGACCGTCGTCGCTCACCTCGAGCACGGCCACCTCGCCCCCGGCGGCGACGGACACCGGCCCCGAGACGACACTGCCCGGGTTCGGCGACCGGGCGGGCAGCACTCCCACGCGTACGGTGACCCGGGCGTTCTTCGGCGTGTGCTGGAGCGCGTTCGCCACCAGGTTCGTCGCGACCTGCCGCAACGCGTGCGCGTCGCCCAGCACGGTGGCCGGTTCGAACGTCTCCTCGTCGTCGCGCAGACCGGCCAACCGCACGATGCGCTCGGGGGCGCGGGCGTGCGCGTCGCTGATGGTGTCGGCCGCGATCTCGAGCAGGTCGACCGGGCCGCGGGCCAGCGGGCGCTGCTGGTCGAGCCGGGCCAGCATCAGCATGTCCTCGACCAGCACGCTCATCCGGCCCGCCTCCGACTCGATGCGGTCGAGCGCCGGGCCGGGCGTGACCCCACCCCGCCGGTACAGCTCGGCGAAGCCGCGGATGGAGGTCAGCGGCGTACGCAGCTCGTGCGAGGCATCGGCCAGGAACTGACGCATCCTGCGCTCGGACGCCGTACGGGCCCCGACCTCGGCCTCGATGCGCCCGAGCATCGAGTTGAGCGCCAGCCCCAGCCGGCCCGGCTCCGTGTGCGGGTCGGTGTCGGCCACCCGGCCGCTCAGGTTGCCCGCTGAGATGTCCGTGGCCAGGCGTTCCATCGCGTTCAACGGGCGCAGACCGAGCCGTACGACCGAAGCCGCGCCCAGACCGAGCAGGCCCAGCACCAGCACGCTCACGCCCAGGTCGATCAGCAGCAGCTGGTCGGTCGTCTGGTCCACCTCGGCCAGCGACACCCCGGCCACCGTGAAACCGTCGTCGGCCGTGTTGGCGACCGCGATCATGCGCCACTGCGCGCTGCCGTCACTCGCCTCGACCGTGTACGGCTCACCGGTCACCACGTCGTCCGACACCGGGATCGGCGGGCGCCCGAGATCGGCCGACGAGCTCAGCCCCGGAATCAGCGTCCCGTCCCTCTCGCACCGGTAGATGACCTGGTCCGGGCCGACCTTCTTCAACGGGTTGGAGTCGTCGGGATGGGCGTAGTGGGAGTAGCGGAGGCCATTGGCCTCCCGCGAGACCGTGTATTCCGGCGGCGGCTTGGACAGCATCCGGGACATGCCGCGCAGCTGGTCGTCGATGCGGTCGCCCAGGTAGGAGCGGATCAGCAGCAGCCCGGCGACGTTGGCCGAGATCAGCGCGACCGCGGCGAGCACGCCCACCACGAGCACGAGGCGGGCGCGCAGGGTCCAGTGGTTCCAGCGGCGCATCTCAGTCCTCGCCGCGGGGCAGCCGCAGCGAGTACCCGACGCCGCGGACGGTGTGGATCAGCGGCGGGTCCAGCTTGTCGATCTTGCGGCGCAGGTAGTAGACGTACGACTCGACGATCCGCCCGTCGCCGCCGAAGTCGTACTTCCACACCCGGTCCAGAATCTGCGCCTTGCTGACCACCCGGCCGGCGTTGGTGAGCAGGTATTTGAGCAGGTTGAACTCGGTCGGCGAGAGGTCGATGACGCGGCCCGAGCGGCGCACCTCGTGCGCGTCCTCGTCCATCTCGAGGTCGGCGTAGCGCAGCACCCCGGCCGCCTCCGGCGCGTCCAGGCCGGGCTGGGTGCGGCGCAGGATCGCCCGGATCCGCAGCACCACCTCTTCCAGGCTGAACGGCTTGGTGACGTAGTCGTCGGCGCCCGCGGACAGGCCGGAGAGCCGGTCTTCCAGGGCGTCGCGCGCGGACAGGAACAGCACGGGCACGCGGGAGCCGGAGGCCCGCAGCCGCTTGGCCACGTCGAAGCCGTCCAGGTCGGGCAGCATGACGTCGAGCACGATCAGGTCGGGCTCGAACTCGGCCGCAGCGAGCAGGGCGCGATGGCCGGAATCGGCCACGCGAACGTCGAACTCGACGAGACGCAGGGTGGCGCTGAGCAGCGCGCAGATATTCGGCTCGTCGTCGACGACCAGCACCTTGGCGGTACGAGTTTCGGTCAGCACGCCGAAGAACTATCAACGCCGCCTAGGAATTGCCTATGAAGTTGCGAGGAGTCAGCTGTATCACTGCCCCTCACCAGGATCGGACGACCTCGTCACCCTCCCGCAGACCGCCGGTGATCTCGGTGTACTGGTCCCCGCGCAGGCCGATCTTCACTTTCACCTGTACGTCGTTCCGGCGCACGACCCCGTCGGCGCCGGCCACGTCATGGACGGCCGAACTGGGCACGCGCAGCACCTCATCCTTAGCGCCGGTGGTGACCCGGACCGAGGCGCTCTGGCCGACCAGCAGCTCCTCGGGCTTCCTGTCGAACGCGAGCAGAACGCCGTACCGGACCATTGTGCCGTCGCTGGTGCCGACAGGATCGACCTGAACGACGGTGGCCGCCAGTTGCCGATCGCCCAGGGTGGCCACGGCCTTCTGCCGTACGGCGAGCCGGTCCGCATCGGCCTCGGGGAACTGGGCGCTGACCTGCATGTCGTAGATGTCGGCCAGCGTTATGAAGCTGTTACCAACGCCGACCTGGCTGCCGACCTTGCCGCCGACGGTGAGGACGCGACCCGCGATCGGCGCCTTGATGGTCGCCCCGGCCAGGGCGTCCTCAGCGTTCTCAAGCGTGGTGCGAGCCTGGGTGACCCGCTGCTCAGCACTGAGAATCGCGTCGCCGCCGCTACCACCCCGCTCACCCTGCTGCCCGCCGTTAGCGGTGCAGCTCGGGTTGTTGTCGTCGGCGCCGGTCCGCCCGCTTTCTCCGCCCGGCGCGGCCGTCTTTGTCGGGACCGCATGGTTCGTCGGGGCGGCCGTCCTTGTCGGCGCCGCTGTCTTCGTGGGCGTAGCTGTTCTGGTGGGCGCTGCCGTCTTGGTTGGCGCGGCTGTCTTGGTAGGCGCGGCTGTCTTGGTAGGCGCGGCTGTCTTGGTAGGCGCGGCTGTCTCGGTGGGCGCGGCCGTCTTCGTCAGAGCTGCGATGGGCGAGGCCGTCGTTGCAGCCGCCGCGAGCACATCCGAGCCGCAACTCGTGCCGGCTCCGGCCGACGGGCTCGCGGCCGCAGCGTCCTGAGCCTCGTCCAGAGCGTCTTCCGCATCGTCCAAGGCATCCTGGGCGTCATCCACAGCCTTGGCCGCATCAGTGTCGTCAACCGCCGCCAGCACCTGCCCGGCCGTAACCACGCTGCCAGCCCGCACGGCGACGCTCTCCACGGTCCCCGCCACCGAGAACCCGAGGCTGCGAGTCTGCGCCGGCTGCACAGTGCCCGTGGTGGCCACCTCAGTAGTCACCGCACCCTTGTCCACAGCCACCGTCTCCACGGCATCCGGTTTCTCCCCGGCGTCCGCAGTCAACGCCCGCACCACCCCGAACACCACCAGCGCGAGCACGACCACCACCGCCGCACCCCAGATCCAGCGCCGCCGCCCGGCCAGTGCTTCACCCATGGCGCGAAAGCATCCCGCCCGAGCCTCCCCACCGCCTCCATCCCACCTCGAAGTTCCCTAGGAGCCCACCCCACCGACGGTGACTGCGCGCCCACCTCTGTGCCGCCGCCAACAGACCGGCCGGATCGCCACTGGAGTGAGCCGATCGCCCAGCTCGCCGGCAGACGGTCGGGCTCACATCGGCAATCCCCCCAGCCGGCAGCACATGAGGTCGACTTAGGCCCGCACCGGCGACTCCGCAGGATAGAAGCAGGCCACGCCAACAACACCGTTCACGCTAGCAACCACCACTCGGCCAGGCTCGCGCCGGCGATCCCGCAGCCACCCAGCACAGGCGATGCCAACAACACCGTTCAGGCCAGCCACCAGCAATCGGACCAAGCCCGCGCCGACGACCACGCACACCGGCAGCAAAGGCCGCGCGAGGAATCGTTCCCGCCGGACGACAGCACGAGCCGCGCCGCAGCGAGCGAGTAGTGCTGTTCAGGCCGACCACCAGCAGGTGGCCCCCAAACGACCCGAGTTCGTGCTGGCGATCCCGCAGACCCGCAGCATGCGCGGCGCCGCAGTGAGTGCCAACGAGGCGCGGTCGTCAACGGGCAAGCCGGTTCTGTGGCAACCGGACGCTGCGGTACGCGGAGTGCAGGCCCTGTGGACAACTCAGCGCACTGAGCTTGACAGCCGCGTAACTTCAACGCCCATCGCCCCGAGGAGGGAGGGGGTTAGGGATGGGTCGGCCTGTTGTTCAAGATCGAAACAGCCGAGTGAGAAGCGGATTTGTTGCGCGCGGGACCCGGTTCCGGAAGACGTAGCCCGGGTGGACGTCATAGCTCGGGACGGCTTGATCTGGGCGGCACAGGCTGGGCACAGGTGCTCCGAGCTGATTCCGAGGCTGCGTCGATGTGGCGGCGAGGTGCGACGGCTTGGGTGTGGGGCGTCATCCGCAGCCGAGGGAAGAGGGCACCGTGAGCAGAGCCGGTTCGAAGGCGTATCGCCGGGCGGCGGGGCTGATCGTGGCTTCGGCGGTCGTTGTGTTGAGCGCGGCCTGCGGCGGGAGCTCCGACGCGTCTGAGAGCGGGGACGGCGGTAGGAACAACGCGTTCGCTGCGTACACCGACTGTCTCAAGCAGAACGGCGTCACGATCACGATGCCGTCGGGTGGGCCTCGGACGCGGCCGTCAGGTGGTCCTGACGGGGAGGGGTTCCCGTCCGGCATGCCGCGGCCGTCGGGTAGTGCGGGATTCCGGAACGGGGGCGGCTTTCCCGGCGGTGGCAAGCCCGAAGGGGTCGACGACGCTACCTGGCAGAAGGCGCAGGCGGCGTGCTCGTCGTTGCGGCCGTCCGGGCGGCCGGGTGGCGGCAACGGCAATCGGGGTGACGGGCGGAACGCCGCCTACGAGAACTGCCTCAAGGAGAACGGCGTCACCGATCTGTCCAAGGTGAACAGCGACGATGCCGCGGTCAAGAAGGCCGTCGAGACGTGCAAGGTGCTGCGGCCGTCGGCGAGCGCCACGCCGACCGCGTAGATAGAGCTCCGCGTCGGCGTTGCCGCGACCCCCGTGGTGGCAACGCCGGCGCGGCCCGGATTCCGTGCCGCCCGTGGGATCGGGCCCCCACGCCTCACGGGCGGCACGGGTCAGCACCCGGAAAGCGGGCCAGCACCCAAGAAATGGGCGCGAGGAAGACAGCTCAGTAGCGACGAGCCTGTTCGTTCAGCTTGGCCCAGCGCCCGGCCCGGTCGCGGCGGCGGCAGGCGACCAGGTGGCCGGCCAGGATGGCGGGCTGGCCGCCCCGCACGCAGGCGTCGGCGCCGGCCGTCAGCACGCCGGCGACGATTTCGGCCGGGGCCTCCTCGTCGACCAGGGCCACCACCATCGTCCGGGTCGGCAGGGCGTCTCGGGCCGCTTCGACGTCGCGAACGGTTGCGGCGGCCACCAGGACGATCTCGTCGGGGTTCAGGTCGTCCAGGCTTGCCGCCCGGCGCACTGTCCAGCCGGGTGGCAGGTGCTGCGGCAGGCCGGCCACCCGGCCCGGGTGGCCCAGGTAGGCCACGACCGGCAGCGGGCCGGCGGCGACGGCGGGCAGGCTCGCCGGGTTGATCGGGAGGTCGGTCGCGGTGGCGGTGAAGTCGCGGTGACCGGTGTTGCTGTTCAGCGATACGAGCATGCCGCTCATCCCCCTTTTCGGCGGGCTTTCGGTACCCCTTCACCTTTCGCCGACCGCCTGAGCCGCCCATGTGCTCTCGCTGTGGGTTTGTTGTCAGCCTTACGCCGACTCCCTGGGAACGACGCGCACGATGTCGGCCGCGGGCAGCGTCGGCGCGGCCCGGCCCTGCATCGCGGCCACCACCGTGGCCGCCAGGTGGGCGCCGACGACCGCCTGGTCGGTGGTCACCGTGGTCAGCGGCGGGTCGGCCAGCCGGGCCGGCACGATGTCGTCGACGCCGATCACCGCCAGGTCGCTGGGCACCACCACGCCGGCCTTGCGGGCGCCCGCGAGCACGGCCAGTGCCACCTCGTCGTTGTAGGCGCAGATCCCGGTCACCCCGGTCGCCTGCCACCGCCGTACGGCGTCGGAAGCGGCCGACGGATCGAGCGGGACCGTCAGCCCGACCGGTGTGGGCAGGCGCCGGGCCGCGCACGCGGCACGGACGCCGGCCAGCCGCGGCTCGGCGAAGAACCGCACACGTGGGTCGTCCGGATACGCGTACCCCAAAGTGGTGTGACCGGCCTGGGCGAGGTGCTCGGCCTGGCGGCGCCCGACCAGCTCTTGCGGAACGGCCAGTTCACGCCCCCGGTCGCGGCGGGGCAGGGCCAGCACCAGCGTCACCCCGGCCGAGCGCATGGCGGCCGTCTCGGCGTCGGAGAACCCGGTGTACGCGATGACCGCGGCCGGTGTGATCGCCTTCCACAGTTCGGCCATCGGGCGGTCCTCCCGGTTGCCCGGGTGCACGACCAGCGTGAGCCCGTGCCGGGCCAGCGCGGCCGACAGGTGGCCCAGGTTGGAGCCGACCTCGGGGCCGATCGGCCAGTCGGGCAGCAGGCACAGCACCACGTCGGAGCGGCCGGTGCGCAGGGTGCGGGCGGCCGCCGACGGCGAGTAGCCGAGCCGGGCGGCGGCTTCGCGGACCCGGTCGCGGGTGCCGGCCGAGATGGTCTGCCGCGGCGTGTCGTTGAGGACGTAGCTGACCGTGGCGCGGGAGACTCCGGCCAGGCGGGCGACGTCCGCGCTGGTGACTCGCTTGGTGGTTGAGTCGGCCATGACATACGAACTTACACGTGTAACCATGGGGTCATGACGTCCGACCTCGCCGCCCTCGTCAAATCGCTCGACCTTCCGGCCAAGGTGCGCCTGCTGACCGGGGCCTCGACGTTCACGCTGGCCGATGAGCCCAGTATCGGCCTGCACGCGATGAACTTCTCCGACGGCCCGACCGGCGTACGCGGTCTCAAGTTCACCGGCGGCCGGGTGGTCACCCTGTTCCCCAACGCGACGCTGCTCGCCTCGACGTGGGATGAGCAGACCGCGTACGAGGTGGGAAAGCTCCTGGCCGAGGAGGCGATGGCCCAGCAGGTGCACGTCGTGCTCGGCCCGACGATCAACCTGCACCGCACCGCGCTCGGCGGCCGGCTCTTCGAGGCGTACTCGGAAGATCCGCTGCTCACCGGCAAGCTCGCCGCCGCCTATGTGCGCGGCCTGCAGGAGAGCGGCGTCGGCGCCTGCCTCAAGCACCTGGTGGCCAACGAGAGCGAGACCGAGCGCAACACGGTGAACTCGGTCGTCGACCCGAAGACGCTGCACGAGCTGTACCTGCTGCCGTTCGAGATCGCCGTCGAGGACGCCGACGCGTGGTCGATCATGGGCGCCTACAACGACGTCAACGGCGTGGCGGCGACCGAGAACGACTACGTGAACAACCAGGTCGTCAAGGGTTCGTGGGGCTACCAGGGGCTGATCATGTCCGACTGGTTCGCCACCAAGACGGCGGCGCCGGCCGCGAACGGCGGGCTCGACCTGGTCATGCCCGGTCCGGGTGGGCCGTGGGGTGATGCGCTGATCGCGGCGGTCAAGGCGGGCGAGGTCGACGAGGCGACCATCGACGACCACGTCACGCGGTTGCTGCGCCTGGCCGAGCGGGTGGGTGCGCTGGGCACGCCGCGCGAATACCCCGAAGACCTTCCAGACCCCAGTTCCCCCGTACGGCGTGAGCAGCTGACCAGGTTGGCGGCGCGCGGTATCACCGTGCTCAAGAACGACCACGACCTGCTGCCCCTCGACCGGTCGGCATCGGTGGCGTTGATCGGGCGGCACGCCGTCGAGACGATCACCATGGGCGGCGGCTCGGCCGGGGTGAACCCGCCGTACCAGGTCAGCGTGGCCGAGGGGCTGAGCGAACGGCTCGGCGACCAGGTCACGGTGATCGACGGCGTGGACGTGCGCACCCAGCCCGTACCGGCTCGCGGGGGTTTCCTGACCGCACCCTCCAACGGCAAGCCCGGCATCGACGTGATCCTCTACGACGCCGCCGGCGATGAGCTCGAACGACGCTTCTGCGCCCAGGCCAAGACCATGATCGGGATGGACGACGACTTCCCCGGTACGGTCGTCTCGGCCCGCCTGGTGGCCGACGTGCACAGCGACGGGCCGGCCGAGCTGGGTGTCATCGGCGTCGGCGACTGGAAGGTGTCCGACGGCACGGCGTTCAGCCTGCGCACCTCGGGCACCGGCATCGGCGAGGACGTCCTCACCCCGCCCAGCCGCACATTCGTCCCGTCCGCGGCTCCGGGCCGGCTCGAGGCCGAGGTGGCGATCGACGGCATGGGCTTGTACGGGCTGATCGGCAAGGCCGCGTCGCGGGAGACGGTCGACGTGATCGACGACGCGGTCCGGGCCGCCGCCGGCGCCGACGTGGCGGTGGTCGTGGTCGGCCTGACCGAGGAGCAGGAGACCGAATCGGTCGACAAGACCACGCTGCGCCTGCCCGGCGCCCAGGACGCGCTGGTCGAGGCCGTGGCCGGGGCCGCCCGCCGTACGGTCGTGGTGGTCAACGCGGCCACCCCGGTGCTCATGCCGTGGCTGTCCCGGGTCGACGCCGTGCTGTGGGCCGGCCTGCCCGGGCAGGAAGGCGGGCACGCCGTGGCGGCCGCCCTGCTGGGCGACATCGAACCGGCCGGGCGCCTGGTCACCACGTTCCCGGCCGCCGACGAGGCCGCCCCGGCGTGGTCGGTGACGCCGGTCGACGGCCGGCTCGAGTACACCGAGGGCACGTTCATCGGTTACCGCGGGCACTTCGCCGCGAAGGCTGCGGAGCCGGCGTTCTGGCTGGGCCACGGGCTCGGGTACGGCGAGTGGGAGTACACCGACGTGCGGCTGGTCACCGGCGATGCGCCCGCGATTACGGTGACCGTGCGCAACATCGGGCGGCACGAGAGCCGTGAGGTCGTGCAGGTCTACCTGCGGCCGGTGGAGCCCGACGAGCCCGTACGCCTGGTCGGGTGGACCTCCGTGACGGTCGAGCCGGGCAAGTCGGCGCGGGTGACCGTCCGCACCGACCGCCGGCTGTGGCGCCGGTGGGACGCCGAGGCACAAACCTGGTCGGACCGGCTCGCCGACGGCGGCGAGTTCCTGGTCGCCCGGGGTCTGGGCGACATCCGGGCGGCGGTCTCCTGATCGAGGCTGACTTCGCCTGGCATACTCGGCACCCGTGACCGCAGCGCCCGAACGTGTGGGGCTCGAGAGGCTCGAGCCCTCCGGTGCGGTGCGCCCGGCGGACATTCTGGACGCCATGCGCCGCGAGGCCGAACGGCACAAGGCGCTGCTGGCGGGCGGCCGCGCCATGGTGCCCAACCACTACACGGTCGGGCTGTCGGCGTACGACCACCGCCGCTGGGCCCCGCACGCCGCCCAGCTGGCGCAAGAGCTGGCCACCCACCAGGCGGCGCTGATCGCCGAGCAGGCCTGGATCGTCTACGGCGACGTCTCGGTCGAGGTCTTCCAGGGCGACGACCTCGACACGGGCACGTTCCGGGTGGCCGCCCTGCTCGAACCCGACCCGCCCTCGCCCCGCCGGGCCCCTCCCCCGGACGACGCCGTGGCCACGCTGGTCAGCGCCGAGGGTCAGGCCTGGGGTCTGCCGTCCGGCCTGACCGTGCTGGGCCGCGACCGTGAGGCCGGCGTGCGCCTGCGCGACCCCGGCGTCTCCCGCCGGCACCTGATCATCGAGGTCCACGACGACCGGATCACCCTGACCGACCTCGGATCGCACAACGGCACCCGGGTCAACGGCCACCCGATCGCCACCGTCGACCTGCGCCCCGGCGACACCATCGAGGTCGGCGGCACGGTGCTCACGCTCCGCCTGCGCTGAGCCGTCAGGGGCGCTGGCCGATGTCCTCGACCAGGCCGAAACTGTAGAGGTCGCGCCGGACGAGCGCCGGGTCGACGGCGCCGGGCGCAAGCGGGACCAGCGCCGGCGTCGAGCCCGAGACGGACGGGCCAGTGAGCTCGACGGCGACCCGGGCCGGCGTTTCCGCCGCGGCCGGATCGGCCAGCAGCACCTGGGTGCCGGCGATGGTCCCGGTGACCGGGTCGATCAGCAGGTCGTACACCTTGTCCTCGCCGAGGGAGCCGACGAAGCCTCCGGCCGGCGTGGCGAAGCGAACGATCACCAGGCGGCGGCCGTCCACCCCCGTTTCGCCGACGCCGACCGGAAGCCCCGCCAGCACCTGGTAGAGGGCTTTGCGCCGCTCCACCGGAATGAGCGCGTCGAGAACCGCCATCTCGTAGATTGCGCCCCAGACCTGGTCGTCCTCGGGTACGGCGGTATCGGTCCGGATCAGGTCGATGAGCTCGCGCCGGGCCGCCACCGGGTCGGCCGGGCCGTCGAGGAAGTCGGTCAGCTCGAGGAGCGGCCGCTCGCTGAGCGGCGTGGACCGGAAGCGGTCCTTCGCGTTCTCCGACGCCCAGACCCCGGGTGGCGTGCTCGCCGGCGCACCCGGCCCGAGCCGGGTCGACCCGACGTAGGTCGTGCTGGCCGGCTCGATCCAGTTCACGATGTGATACTCGAACGGCCGCCCGTCCAGGGCATCGAGCTCCACCAACCGGTCGTCCTGATAGACGAGCTGCCCGGCTCGGGGGCGGTAGGGCGTGGCGTTCCCGGCCGCCGCGATCAGCTTGTCGAACACGCGCCGCACCGTCGCCGGGTCGGACGACACCGGATGCGGCTGCCCGATCGCCCGCGGCCGCAGATAGGCCAGCCCCACGCCGACGACCAGCAGCACTGCCGCCGCGGCGGCGATCGGCACCCAGAACCGCCGCACGGTCAGCGGCCAGGCGAGCCGTCGCGGCGCCGGCTGGGCGAAGACCCGCTGCCGGACCCGGGCCAGCGCCTCGTCCGACGGCTCGGTCACCCCCGGCGGCAGGTCGCGGACGGCGACCAGGTCCTCGTCGCTGTGCTTCATCGCGCACCGTCCTTGTCCAGAGCCGCCCGCACCTTGGTCCGCGCCCGGTGCAGCGCCGACTGCACCGATCCGAGCGGAATCCCCAGCGCCTCGGCGATCTCCGCGTACTCGAGCTCGGCCACGGCGAACAGCATCAGCACGTCCCGCTGACGGGCCGGCAACTTCGCCAGTACGGCGGACAGGCGCGCCACCGACCGCTCGGCGTCCACCCGCTGCGCCGCGGCCTCGTCGTGCCCCGCCTCGTCGCCCGCCACCGCCCGCATGTTGTCGCGCAGCGCCTGCATCTCGGCCCGCCGATGCCGCCGCAACAGGTTCGTCGCGATCCCGTACAGCCAGGGCAGCCACTCGCCCCGCTCGGGATCGAACCTGTCCCGCCGCTCGTGGGCCACCAGGAACGTCTCGGCCACCACGTCCTCGGCCAGCTGCGCCCCCACCCGGCGCGTGCAGTACCGCAGCAACTCGCGCGCATGCCGGTCGAACAGCTCAGCGAGTTCCTCCCGCTGCGCGGCGGCCCGTATCGGCGTCATACCCGTACTTGTCGATTCACGACAGTCATGTTCCCGTACGGCCGCCCCGATTTCCGGCCGGCTTCGAGCGGCCCGCGACGACGTTGCCAGCCGCAGCGGGAAGACGGAAAGCCTCCACGGCGGGGACGATCAGCAGGGCGGCGAGGGCGAGGAAGGCAAAGCGGAAGCGGGGCTCCGTGTCCTCGGTGAAGGTGGCGCCCAGGCGTACGAGAAGGGCGCCCAGCGCGACGCCCAGGCCGGCGCCCAGTTCCTGGATCGTCGACATCAGCGTGTTGGCGCTGGTCATACGCTCGGGTGGGACGTCGGCGAAGGCGACCGTGTTGTAGGTGGTGAAGCCGATCGAGCGGAACGTGCCGCTCAGCGCCAGCACCACGATGATCAGCAGCAGCGGGGTCGACTCGGTGAGCGAGGCCAGGGCGAGCAGACCGGCGGCCGAGGCCAGGACGGCGCCGAGCATGACCGGGCGCATGCCGAAGCGGCGCATCAGCGGGGTGGTCACGGGCTTGATGCCGACATTGCCGGCGAAGAGCGCGATCACCACCAGCCCGGCCTGGGCCGCCGTCCAGCCGAAGGCGAGCTGGAACAGCAGCGGGAGCAGGAACGGGATCGCGTTCATGACGGCCCGGAAGACGGAACCGCCGAGGGCTGTGACGCGATAGGTGCGAACGCGCAGGATGCGTAGGTCGACCAGCGGGTTCGCGGTACGACGCAGGTAGCGCACGGTGAAGGCCAGCGTGGCCGCGGCGGCCACCAGCAGGGCGGCGGCCAGCGGCCAGCGCGGGTGCTGCTCGGCCACGCCTTCCAGGCCGGCCACCAGGGCGGCCGTGCCCGCGGCGACGAGCAGGAAGCCGCGGCGGTCGAGGCGGACCGGAGCGTCCGAGCGGACGTCGGGGATCAGGCGGCGGGCCAGCGGCAGCGCGATCAGGCCGAGCGGGACGTTGACCAGGAAGATCAGGCGCCAGCTGGCGTACGTGCTGAGCACGCCGCCGAGCGCGGGCGCGATCAAGGGAGCGGTGAGCGCCGGCCAGGTCAGGTACGCGATGGCCCGTACGAGATCGGTTTTTGCCGTCGTCCGGATGACCACCAGGCGGCCGACCGGCACCATGAGGGCGCCGCCGACGCCCTGCAGCACCCGGGTGCCGACCAGCATCGGCAGGTTGACCGCGAGGGCACAACCGGCCGAGGC
This sequence comes from Paractinoplanes pyxinae, assembly GCF_026626335.1. Classification (GTDB taxonomy): domain Bacteria; phylum Actinomycetota; class Actinomycetes; order Mycobacteriales; family Micromonosporaceae; genus Actinoplanes; species Actinoplanes pyxinae. The sequence continues at coordinate 180,014 of NZ_JAPNTZ010000020.1, forward strand.
CAGCGTGAACACGACGATCGCGACGGTGAAGACCCGGCGGGCCCCGAACCGCTCGGTCAGCCAGCCGCTGATCGGGATGAAGACGGCCAGCGTGAGCAGGTAGGCGGTGATCGCCACGTTGACCGTGACCGGCGGCACCCCGAGGTCCTCGGCGATGTGGGGCGCCGCCGGGGCCATCACCGTCGCGTCGAGGATCTCCATGAAGAAGGCCCCGGCGACCAGCAGTGCGAGACTCCGGGCCTTCCTGTCCATCCCCCGATCATCGGCGGTGCCGCGAGGTCAGCGGTAGTGACCCCCGGGCAGGAACTGGGCCGGGCGCAGGGCGCGGCTCGTGATCCGCACGTCGCCGATCCAGCCGTAGAAGCCCTGCCCGTACTTCAGGTCGAACGACGTGGCGCCGATCGTGAAGGGCAGGCCGAGCGTGGCGATGCCCTGCGCGGGCTGGGTGGGGTTACGCGCGATCTTGGAGCCGTTGATGTAGACGATCGAGCGCTTGCCGTCGTTGACGACCGCTAGGTGCTGCCAGACGCCGGTCGGCATGGCGTGGCTCCACGAGGTCGGGTTGTGGTCGCCGACCTCGGAGTAGAGCACGTACTGCAGGAACCGCTCACCCGAGACGTTGAGGCTGCAGGTGGGCTCGAGGTCCGACCAGCCGCTGTGCTTGCCCGCGTCGCCGGCCCGGCCCTCCCAGCTCAGAATGCCCATCCAGGCGTGGTCGCCCTCGAACGGCTCGGGCAGCTTGATGAACGCCTCGATGGTGTAGCCGCCGAGGAACTTGGCCGTCGTGATCGGGGCGCCGGCCGCGGTCTGCAGAATCGCGCCGCGGTCGGGGCCCTTGCCGCCGTCGAACTTCAGGCTGGCGTGGGCGGGCGCGCCGACGTGGTGCTCCTGGCTGAGGGTGAGCGTCTGGTCGGTGCTGTTCGCGAGACGCCGTACGGTCAAGTGGTTGCCCTTACCGCTCAGGTCCTTGACCGTGGCGCCGTCGGCCACCGACTGGCCCGCCGCGTCGAACCGCCAGTAGGCGGCGGTGTGCCGGTCGACCACCTGGGCGGCCGGACGCGGACCGGGCTTGGCCGGCGGGAAGCGCGCGTCGAAGTCGAACTCCAGGCTGAACCGGTCGACGTCGCTGGTCAGCTCGATCGTCTCGGCCTCGAGCGGAGTGCGCTTGGAGGGGTCGCGGGCCAGGAACCAGGGCGCGAAGGTCTCGACGTCGATGCGGTTGCGCACCAGGTCGAAGCGGTAGAGCCGGATCATGCCGGCGCCGCCGTAGTACCTGTCCTGGTAGTTGGTGATGTGCACGTGGACGTCGTGGCCGGCGTCGTTCTTCAGCACGGTGCGGCCGGGCGGCCAGTAGTGCCCGTTCAGCGTCAGGAAGATCTGGTCGTTGCCCTTGACGAGCTTGTCCCACATCCGCTGACCGTTGCCCGAGAGGTACGCCTGACCGGCGTCGTCCGCGTACGCGAGGTCGTGCGTCGTGACGATCGTCGGCGTCTTGGCGTGCTGGTTGATCAGGCCCTGCGCCCACTCGATGCCGCTGTCCGAGATGCGCCAGTCGAGGGCCAGAATCAGCCACTTCCGGCCGGCCGCCTCGATCAGGTGGGCGCTGTTGTAGCCGTCCTTCGAGGCGCCCAGGAAGGTCTTGGACTTGCTCTGCCGCTGAGGACCGAATTGCGACAGGTACGCGCTGGGGCCGCGCTGGTCGTCCTTCGAACCGTCGATGTCGTGGTTGCCGGCCAGCACGCTGTACGGCAGCTTGCCGTCGATCTTCGTGAAGGTCTGGCCGGCCAGCACGATCTCTGGCTCGGTGCCGTGCTCGGTGACGTCGCCCAGGTGGGTCAGGAAGGCGATGTTGTCCTCGGCGCGCTGCTCCAGCAGGTAGCCGAAGGTCTCACGCAGGGGCGCCGGGTCGGCGCTGTCGGCGTCGAACAGGTACTGGGTGTCGGGCAGGACAGCGATCGCGAAGCGCGGGCTGTCGTCGTCGAACCGGCCGCCCGAGGCCTGAGCGGGCGCCACACCGGCGGCGGCGGTCGTGACGAGTGTTGCGGCGGGCGCGGCGACGGCGGCCCTCAGAAGATTCCTTCGTTCCACGCAGCTCAATATCTCGGCCGCAGCGCAACATCAGGCGGCGTCGATGCAAAGCTTGCGTGATCTTCCGGGGCTCGCTTAGCCGCAGGGGGAATTCCAGACGTCGATGGCGGTGCGGCCGTGGTCGAAGCCGAGGATCGACAGCGTAGCGGTGCCCAGCTTGAGCCGCCCGCCGCCTTCGGCCGGCATCCCGACCCAGCGCGCCCCGACCACCCGCAGCGCGTGCCCGTGCCCGATCAGCGCCACGTCACCCTGCTCGAGCAGGGGCCGGACCTTTGCCAGTACGCGGTCGATGCGCTCGGAGATCTGGGCCGGGGTCTCGCCGCCGGGCGCCCCGTCGCGGAACAGCCACCAGTCCGGGTCGGTCTTGTGGATCTCGGCCGAGGTGATGCCCTCGTACTCGCCGTAGTTCCACTCCACCAGGTCGTCGGTCGTCTCGGTGACCTTGAGGCCGGCCAGCTCGGCGGTGCGCAGGGCGCGGTGGCGCGGGCTGGAGATGACGGCCACGAACTTGCGGTCCTTGACCCGGTCGGCGACGGCTCGCGCCTGGCGCTCGCCCTCCTCGGTCAGGTCGAGATCGGTGTACGAGGTGTGGCGGCCGTTGGCGCTCCACTCGGTCTGCCCGTGCCGGATCAGCACGATCTCGCCCATGGTGACTCCTTCGTCGCTTCGGTTCTTTGTACCCCGGCGCCCGCCGCGGGACACGAAAATGGCGGCCCCGCGTGTGCGGAGCCGCCATTTCCTTTTACTTGAGCAGATCTTCGAAATCGACTGTCAGAGCGAACGGGTCGGTCACCGTGGCGGCCTCGCGGCGGCCGACCTCGGTGGCGAGCTCGGCCGCGGCGCGGGTGATGCGCGACTGCAGGAAGCCCTCGGCCGAGTCGGCGCCCCAGTCGTCGCTGGCGGCGAAGACCGAGGTGGGAACGACAACGGCCCGCAGGTACGCGAACATCGGGCGCAGGGCGTGCTCGAGCGCCAGCGAGTGGCGGGCCGTCCCGGCCGTCGCGGCGATCAGCACCGGCTTGTCGACCAGCGCGTCCTTGTCGACGACGTCGAAGAACGACTTGAACAGACCGCTGTAGCTCGCCGTGAAGATCGGCGACACGGCGATGACGGCATCGGCGCCGGCCACCGCGTCCAGGGCTTCCTTGAGGGCGCCGGGCGGGAAGCCGGTGAGCATGTGGTTCATGATGTCGTGGGCCAGGTCCCGCAGCTCGATCGTCGTGACGACGAACTCGATCTCGCGGGCCTCGCCCGCCGCCGCGGTGGCGGCAGCGAGCTGGTCGGCGAGCAGGCGGGTCGACGACGGCTGGCTCAGGCCGGCCGAGACGACGACCAGGGTGCGCTGCTTCATGCGGCTACTTCTTCCTTGGCGGCCAGCTTCTTCGCGAGGAGCGAGGCGTGGGTGGGCGCGTCCGGCACGTGGGCCGGCTTGAGGGCGGCGAACTCCTTGCGGAGCACGGGCACGACCTCTTCGCCGAGCAGGTCGAGCTGCTCGAGGACCGTCTTGAGCGGCAGGCCGGCGTGGTCCATCAGGAACAGCTGGCGCTGGTAGTCGCCCACGTAGTCGCGGAAGCCGAGCGTGCGGTCGATGACCTGCTGCGGGCTGCCGACGGTGAGCGGCGTCTCGCGGGTGAAGTCCTCGAGCGACGGGCCGTGGCCGTAGACGGGCGCGTTGTCGAAGTACGGGCGGAACTGCTTGACCGCGTCCTGGCTGTTCTTGTTGATGAACACCTGGCCGCCGAGGCCGACGATGGCCTGGTCGGGGTCGCCGTGGCCGTAGTGGGCGAAGCGCTGCCGGTAGAGCTCGACCATCCGCTGGGTGTGCGAGGCCGGCCAGAAGATGTGGTTGGCGAAGAAGCCGTCGCCGTAGAACGCGGCCTGCTCGGCGATCTCGGGGCTGCGGATCGAGCCGTGCCACACGAATGGCGGCACCTCGTCGAGCGGGCGCGGCGTCGAGGTGAAGGACTGCAGCGGCGTACGGAACTTGCCCTGCCAGTCGACGACGTGCTCACGCCACAGCTTGTGCAGCAGCGCGTAGTTCTCGATCGCGAGCGGGATGCCGGCCCGGATGTCTTTGCCGAACCAGGGGTAGACCGGCCCGGTGTTGCCGCGGCCCATGGTCAGGTCGACGCGGCCGCCGGACAGGTGCTGCAGCATCGCGTAGTCCTCGGCGATCTTCACCGGGTCGTTGGTGGTGATCAGCGTGGTGGCCGTGCTGAGCAGCAGCTTGTCGGTCTGCGCGGCGATGTAGGCAAGCGTAGTGGTCGGCGAGGACGAGAAGAACGGCTCGTTGTGGTGCTCGCCGAGCGCGAAGACGTCGAGGCCGACCTCTTCCGCGTGCTTGGCGATGGTCACGATGTTCTTGATGCGCTCGGCCTCGGACGGCGTGTGCCCGGTGGTCGGGTCGGTGGTGATGTCGCTGACGCTGAAGATTCCGAACTGCATGACCGCTCCCTCTCCGCCGGGACTCGATGCATCCCGTTTACTGACCCGCACAACCACCCTGACGGCCGAACTATTTCAAAACTTAAGGAAGTGCGCTGCGGCGCGGGTCACATCTCCACCCACATGTGCGTTGCGTGAGGTTCTGGTCATCGGCTGTGATTGCTGCAACGGACTCTGGGGAGTACACGTGCAGATCCTGATCAAAATCATGGTCACGAGCATCGCGGGTGGCCTGACCTACTTCCTCACCAACGCGACCGACCAGCCGGAAATCTGGCAGCTGACGATATCGATCTTCGTGGCCGGGGTCGTGGTGATCGTCCAGTTCCTCATCGAGTCGTCCGAGCAGTCACGAAAACTGGTGCGAGCCATCGGCGACGACGGCTCGAGGGACGCCCAGAGCCTGGCCGAGAAGATCCAGGGCATCAGCGAGGCAGCCACGCACCTGGCTCGGGTCGAGCGCCTCCTCGGCCGCGACAGCGTCGTCCGCCTGGTCGAGTCGGTCGGGCGGATGGATCCCAAGGAGGAGTTCCTGCTGCGGTTCGCGCACCGTCAGCTGGACGGGCTCACGACACTGGTCGAGGGCCTGCGCTCCGGACGGGCCGACCACGAGGGCGAGAACCCCGATTGGCTGCTCGACCTCACCGACGCCGCGACGATCAGCATCGACGCGACGAGCATGACCTCGTTCGATACCACGCACAATTTCGTGGATGAGGGCGACTTCTGGTCGAGCGAACTGGGACTGCGGTATCTCGACCGGCAGCGGCAGGCGATCGAGCGCAACGTGCGTATTCGCCGACTCTTTCTGCTCACCGACGACGCCACCGATGCCGTACGGCTGAAGCGCCTGCTGGAACCGCACCGGAAGATCGATGTGGAGATCAAGGTGCTGCGGCACGACGACGTGCCCTTCCTCTATCGGAAGGATCTTGAGGACTTCATCCTCTTCGATCAGAAGGTAAGCTACGAACTTCAGACAGCAAGGGTGCTGCGGAGCGACGTGACCCCCTCGATCAACAATGTCGCTCTGGTGTCCAATCCCATCCTTACGGAAAAGCGTAAGAAGCGATTCGAGGATCTGTGGGCCGCCGCCCACGATCCCGAGGTCGTGGCTTCGGATGCTGATCACGTTGACTCGCCCCCGGTGGCGCGCTAGCGATCCGAAGGGCGATTCGACGGAGGAGGCCCCGTGAGCTATCCGCGTTCCATGATGTCACCGGTCAATGTGGCCGAACGCTCAGGGAACGGCGAGGTCGACTGGGACGCCTTCAATTCGGCTGCCTACTTCAGTCACAACTACGGCGAGCTGCGGGCGGACGACACCGCCATCATCGAGATCGTCGCCGACTTCTTCGACGGCAATCCACCCCCGTCGGACATGGGCCGGGCCATCGATGTCGGTTCGGGCGCGAATCTCTATCCGGCGATGGTCATGCTGCCGTACGCCTCCCAGGTCACCCTGGTCGAGCGGTCGTTCACCAACCGTGAGTGGCTGGCGGCCGAACTGGGTCTGCCACACCGGTCCTGGCAGCTGTTCTGGAAGGTCATCTCGGCCGGCCGGTCGGCCTACGCCCCGATCAAGGAGCCGATGGAGACCCTGCACGGGCGGGTCCGGGTCGAACGCGGCAACGTCTTCAGTCTGGCGCCGGAGAGGTACGACGTCGGCACCATGTTCTTCGTGGCGGAATCGATCACCACCCGGACCGACGAGTTCGAGCGGGCCACCCGGCTGTTCGTCAACGCGCTCCGGCGCAACGCGCCCTTCGCAGCCGCTTTCATGCGCCACTCGTTCGGTTACGACGTGGCCGGAAAGCACTTTCCCGCCTGCTCGATCAATGAGGACGACGTCAGCCGCGCCCTCGCACCGGTGGCGCGCAACGTGATGATCGAACGCGTGACGAGCGAGGGTCTGCGCCCGGGTTACGACGGCATGATCGTGGCCACGGGCCGCCGGAAATGACACGCGCGGCCGGAGGGAAAGCGTCCGAGGCGCGGGTGCGCACGACGGCTACGCTCAGAAAATGGTCTCCACGCGAGCGGATGTACTGGTCGTCGGCGCCGGCGTCATCGGCCTGACCACGGCCCTCCGGCTGGCCCGGCGCGGCCTCGACGTGATGATCTGGACTTCCCGCGAGACGACGGAGACCTGCTCGTTCGCGGCGGGGGCCATCTTCGATCCGTACATGGCCGAGCACAGGCAGCGCGACGAGTGGGCCGCGGCCACCCGGCGCGAATTCGAACGGTTGCACGACGAGGGTCACGCCTGGGCTCGACAACTCCACGGCGTCGAAGCGTCGCGTGTCCCGGCGTCGGCGCCGGCCTGGGCGCTCGACCTTCCTGACTATCGCGAATGCGGCCTCGGTGAACTGCCGCCCGGGTTCGTCTCCGGGTGGCGATACCGGTCGCTGCTCATCGAGATGCCGCCGTACCTCGCGTGGCTCGGTCACCAGCTCCGCGACCACGGCGTCGACACGAGGATACGGACGGTGGAATCGCTGAGGGCCGGATTCGCCGAGGCGGACATCGTGGTGAACTGCACCGGCATCGGCGCGCACCGCCTGGACCCGGGCGAGACGCAGATGCAGCCGATCCGAGGGCAGCTCGTCGTGCTGCCCAACCCGGGGATCGGCGAATTCTTCGTCGAGCATGTGCCCGACCCGTACCTCGGCGAGACCACCTATGTGCTCCCTCAGGGTGATCGCCTGCTGCTCGGCGGCAGCGCCGAGAAGGGGGTCTCGGCCGGGCAGCCGGATCCCGAAGTCAGCCGCCGGATCCTCGAACGCTGCCGCGCGGTGCTGCCGCAGCTCGCCGGCATCAGGCCGATCGGCGAACGGGTCGGCATCCGGCCGCACCGCGCGACGGTCCGGCTGGAGCACGAGGACTTCGGCGATCACCACGTCGTGCACAACTACGGGCATGGCGGCTCGGGCGTCAGCCTCTCGTGGGGCTGCGCCGACGCGGTGGCCGAGATCGTGGCCGACATCATCGAGAAGTCGCGGCCGGCCGCACTAGGTGACGACGTCCGGGCCGATGCGACGGCACCGGCCCGGACGCTCATGTGATCAGCGGCCCTGCAGGCGCTTCACGTTGTCGCCGAAGGTCCAGGCCTTCGAGCCGTCCCAGTTGATCGACCAGGTCATCAGGCCCTTGATGCCGGGGACGCTGTTGTAGGCCTGGGTGACCAGCGCGGGCGTCATGTAGCCGCCGCCGGCGCCCGGCTGCGCCGGGAGGCCCGGCACCTGCTTGTCGTACGGGATGCGGATCGTGGTGCCCTGGATCGTCAGGCCGTTGTTCAGGCACTGGGTCTGGACGGTGAAGCCCTGGACCGTGCCGGCGCCGTACGAGTCACCGCTGCAGCCGTACATCGAGCCGTTGTAGTACTGCATGTTGAGCCACCACAGGCGGCCGTTGTCCAGGTACTTCTTGATGATCGGCAGGTACGAGCCCCAGATCGAGCCGTACGTGACGCTGCCGCCGGTGACGTACGCCGTCTCGGGCGCCATGGTCAGGCCGAAGTTGGACGGCATGGCGGCCAGCACGCCGTCGATGATCCGGATCAGGTTGGCCTGCGAGGTCGACAGCTGGTTGATGTTACCGCTGCCGGTCAGGCCGGTCTCGATGTCGATGTCGATGCCGTCGAAGTTGTACTGGCGCAGGATCGGCACGATCGTCGACACGAACCGGTCGGCCACAGCGGCCGAGCTGAGGTCGACGCCGGCCGTGGCGCCGCCGATCGACATCAGAATGGTCGCGCCCTGGGCCTTGGCCGCGCAGATCTCGGCCGCGGTGGGCACCTTGACGCCCGCGTCCATGCCGTTCTCCCACAGCACCGTGCCGTCGGAGCGGATCACCGGGAAGGCCGCCATCAGCACGTTGTACCCGTGCTGGGTGATCCGGCTGTCGTTGATCGGGATCCAGCCCATTCCGGGGTGGACGCCGTTGGACGCGCCGTCCCAGTTCTCCCAGTAGCCCTGCAGCACCTTGCCGGCCGGCTTGCCGCGGGTCGCGCAGCCGACGGGCGGCGGGGTCGTGGTGGGCGGCGGAGTCGTCGGAGGCCGGGTGGTGGGCGGAGGAGTGCTCGGCGGCGGAGTCGTGGTGGGCGGCGGGGTGGTCGGGCCGCCGGTGCACGCGCCGAGGTCGCGCCACAGGGTCGGGGTGGCGGCCGGGTTCCAGCCCGTGCCCGCGTACGCGGTGTGGGTGACCAGCGCCTGGTAGAGGTGGGCGTTGTACGTGACCTGCTGGCCCGCGGTGTAGGTCGGGCCCTCGCGCCAGACCGTGCCCGAGCAGGCCACCGCGGCGGACGCGACACCCCCGCCCGTCACCGCGACGGCGAACCCGCCGGCGGCCACTCCCAGCGCTGCGGCCAGCGCCAACAATCGATGACGGACACCCATGGCGACTCCCTAGATGCGTACGGGATCTGCGTTACGCACATCATGGAGTTCACATGTGTGAATATCAAGGGTTCTTAACAGTCAGGGCCAGATCGAGGTAGGCGGCGTACGGTTCCAGGGCTTTCGCGGCGGCGTCGCGATCACGCTGGCTGAAGCTGGTCAATGGCTCGACGGTCACGGTGACGCCCTTGCGAGTGAGCGTGCGGGTCCACGTCGCGCGCACGCGGCCGGCCTCGACCAGCGTGGAGCGGAAGACGCCGTTGCCGCCGGGGACGACCGCCTCGAAGTCGTCGGTCATGAGCGAGCGGTCTTTGTAGCCCAGCATGTACTCGTCGAAGCCGGGCAGGGCCAGCCACTCCCCCGGGCCCAGGTCTGGCGCGTCGGCCGCCATGATCATTTCCGCGCCGTCGACCTCCACCGTGGTCAGCGCGTCGCCGGCCCCGGCGATGCCGGCCCGGCAGTCGGTCATGGTCAGGCCCGTCCAGCCGGCGAAGTCCTTGCGGGTCGCCGGGCCGTGGCTGCGGAAATAGCGCAGCGCGATGAGGGCCAGCGCCTCTTCGCGCGACGGGCGGCGGGGCGCCGGAACCCACTCGTCGAGCAGCACGAACGTCTGCTCCTTGCCGACATGGGGAGCTATGGCCGTGACGCCGCGCTGTGACGCGTACCAGAGAAGGTGATAACCCCGCTGGCCGGCGACCTCGACACCGCCGTCGACCATCGCGGTCATGCACTCGGCCCGGGTGAACCGCTTGCCGCCGGCGAGCGCTTCACCCAGCACGTCGACCGCCCGGTCGACCGTCGCTTCGTCGAGCCCGAGCGTCTCGCGGCGCTTGGCGGCCCCGCTCAGGGCGCGCACGCCCATGAGCTCGAGCATCCAATGCGCGTCGACCGCGGGGACGAAGTGGACGGTGCCGCGCATCGGCCACGTGCGCAGCACAGACCGGTCTTCGATGGCCTCGTTGATTTTGGCCAGCGTGACGCCGGGCAGGCGGCAGCCGAACGACCAAAGGGCGCTGTTCACATCCTGCGCCTGCATGGCACCGAACCACTCGACGATGCCGGCGACATCGCCGGGAGCGTTGCCGCGCAGCAACAGGCTGGTCATCCGGAGCCCGAGGGCCGTCGTCACCGATTTTTGGAGCAGAGCCATGACGACGACCCTAGAGCCCGGGTCCGACAAAAATCAGCGGCCGCGCTGCGACCGGTACAGCTTGATCAGCGCGTTGGTCGACGAGTCGTCGTCCGCCTCGGGCGCCGACGAGTCGGTCAGCTTGGGCGCGAGCTGGTTGGCCATGACCTTGCCCAGCTCTACACCCCACTGGTCGAACGAGTTGATCTGCCAGATCGTGCCCTGGGTGAACGTGATGTGCTCGTACAAAGCGATCAGCTGGCCCAGCACGGCCGGGGTCAGCGACTCGGCGATGATCGTGGTCGTCGGGTGGTTGCCCTGCATGACCCGGTGCGGAGCAATCTCGGGCGCCGTGCCCTCGGCGAGCACCTGGTCGAGCGTACGGCCGAAAGCAAGCGCACCCGTCTGCGCGAAGAAGTTCGACATGAACAGGTCGTGCATCTCGCCGATGTCGTGGTTGGGCTTGCTGAACCCGATGAAGTCGGCCGGGATCATCTTGGTGCCCTGGTGGATCAGCTGGTAGAACGCGTGCTGGCCGTTGGTGCCGGGCTCGCCCCAGAAGACCTCGCCGGTCTGGAACGTGGCCGGGGAGCCGTCGAGGCGTACGGACTTGCCGTTGCTCTCCATCGTCAGCTGCTGCAGGTACGCGGCGAAGCGGTGCAGGTATTGCGAGTACGGCAGGATCGCGTGCGACTGGGCGCCGAGGAACGTGTCGTACCAGACGTTGAGCAGGCCGAGCAGGGCCGGCACGTTCGACTCGAGCGGCTGGGTGCGGAAGTGCTCGTCGACGGCGTGGTAGCCGGCGAGCATGTCGGCGAACTGCTCCTTGCCGATCGCGATCATGACGGACAGGCCGACCGCGCTGGGCAGCGAGTAACGGCCGCCCACCCAGTCCCAGAAGCCGAACATGTTGGCGGTGTCGATGCCGAAGTCGGACACCCGCTGGGCGTTGGTGCTGACCGCCACGAAGTGCTTGGCCACCGCCGCCTGGTCGCCGCCGAGGCCCTTGAGCAGCCAGTTGCGCGCCTCGGTGGCGTTGGTGAGCGTCTCCTGCGTACCGAAGGTCTTGGAGACGACGACGAACAGCGTGGACGCCGGGTCGAGGTCGTGCGTCTTCTCGTACAGGTCGGTCGGGTCGATGTTCGAGATGAAGCGGCACTCGATCTCGGGCGTCTTGAAGGCCTTCAGAGCCTCGTACGCCATTACGGGGCCCAGGTCGGAGCCGCCGATCCCGATGTTGACCACGGTCTTGATCCGCGAACCGGTGTGGCCGACCCACTCGCCCGAGCGCACCTTGTCGCTGAAGGCGCCCATGCGGTCGAGCACCTCGTGCACCTCGGCCACCACGTCCTGCCCGTCGACCACCAGCTGGGCGTCGCGGGGCAGGCGCAGGGCGGTGTGCAGAACCGCGCGGTCCTCGGTGACGTTGATTCGCTCGCCGGCGAACATCGCGGCCGTCCGCTCGCGCAGCTTGGCCTTCTCGGCCAGCGCCAGCAGAGCGCTCAGCACTTCGTCGGTGACCAGATTCTTGCTGTAGTCGACGGTGAGATCGGCGACCCGCGCGGTCAGGCGCTCGCCGCGGCTCGGGTCGCTGCCGAACAGGTCGCGCAGGTGCACGGCCGCGAACTTCTCGGCCTGGCTCTGCAGCGTCTGCCACTCGGTGCTGTCGGAAACGTGATCGCTCATTTTTCCAGTCTCTTCCTCGAACCCGGACTCTCGGCCTAATCCTGGCACGAATCGTGTCAGGTCACCGGCGACGCCGTGGAGATCACTAGGCGAACGACGCGTTCCATTGCGGGCATCACCTTCTCGGGATCCTCCCCCGCCGTCTGCAGCGCCACACGGAAACACGCGATCCCGACCTGACTCGCCAGCAGAGCCAGCTCGGGGTCGGCGCCGCGAGCCAGCAGAACCCGCTCGAGCGCCTCGGCGATGCGCTGCATCTTGCGGGCGGCCCGATCTTGCAGCTCCGGCACGGCGGCGATCAATTGCTGGCGTACGGGAAACAAGGCCTTGTCGCCGATAACGACGTCACGCATTCCATGCGTCAAGCCCCACAGCTGCAGCAGCGCACCGGCCAGGTCGCGCGGGGCCGGCCCCGTTATGTCAGCTGCGGAGAACTCGTCGACCAGGCGCTGCTCGTCGGCGAACAGCACCTCTTGCTTGTCGCCGAAGTAGCGGAAGAACGTCGTACGGCCGACCTGCGCGCGGGCGGCGATGTCGGTCACGGACACCTGGGCGAAGCCGCGCTCGGCGAACAGCGCGAACGCCGCCTCGACGATCTGCTCGCGGGCTTGCTGTTGCTTCAGTTCGCGCAGGGTCACGCTTCTCACCCTATCGGAGTGGTACTGAGTACGTTACGGTACTGAGTACCAGTTAGTACTCAGTACCGTCACTTCGAAGGAGAAGCCATGCCGACGATCCTCATGAACGGCGCCAGCCGCGGCATCGGGCTGCACGCTGCTGAACGCATGCTCGACAGCGATCCCACGCTGCGGCTGATCGTGATGGCCCGCGGCGAGCAACCGCCCCTGCCGCGCACGAGCATGCTGCGGGCCGATCTGACCTCGCTCGACAGCTTGCGCAAGGCGGCGGCGCAGATAAGTGAGCCGGTCGACGGGTACGTGGGCAACGCCGGCATCCAGATGACCAACGCGACGACACCGACGGCGGACGGCTTCGAGACGACGTTCGCGGTCAACGTGCTCGCCCACTTCCTGCTGCTGCGGCTCGTGCCGTTGGCCGAAGGTGCACGCGTGGTGGTGACGGGAAGCGACGCTCACTTCGGCGACTTCCGGCACAACCTCGGGCTGGTTCCGGCGCCCCGGTGGACCGACCCGGACAGGCTGGCCCGGCCCAACCCGGCGCGCAGCGGGCGGGGTGCGTACGCGGACAGCAAGCTGGGTGTGCTTTACCTGGTGCACGCGCTCGCCCGGCGCGGGGTCAACGCGTACACGTGGAACCCGTCTTTCACCCCGGGCACGGGCCTGGTGCGGGCCGACCGGATCGGCAACGTGCTCTTCCGACGGGTGTTCCCGCTCATCCCCGGCGTCAACACCGCCCAACGAGCCGGCGCCCAGCTGGCCGCCGCCGCTGTGGGGCCGCTGGCGGCGCCTTCGGGCAGCTACATCGACCGTTCCAGCGTCGTCCCGTCGTCGCCCGAGTCGTACGACGAGGCGCGCGAGGAGGAGTTGTGGGCCGCAGCCGAGCGATTGACCGCGTGAGAGTGGCTGTTTGTGTTCGTTCGCTGAGCGTTCGCTCATCCGTCGGGCGTTCGCTCATCGGCTGAGCGCTTGTTGGTCACTTTGCACGCTCGCTCATGGTTGGACGCCGTTCTGCCCGTCCACTGAGCGATTGGCGCCGACGAGGTGGCGCGAATCTGTTCGTAGGTGCGCGTTCGCTCAACCCCGCGCAGGGGTTCGCTCACTTTCGTGCTCGCTCAACCGCTGCGCGACCGCTCAGCTGCTGACGGTTCGCTCGATCACTGCACGTTGGGCCGGCCACCCCGCGATCGCTCAGTCGCTGCACGTTCGGCCATCGACTGCGCGTTCGGCCATGTGCTGAGCGTTAGCAACCACCGTGCGTTCGCTCAACTGCTGGGATAGTCGCCCGCCTACCGCGCGGTCCGCTCAATCACTGCGCGTCGGCCGGCTCCCCCGTGATCGTTCAGCAGCTGCGCGCTTGGCCATCGGCTGCGCGTTTGGCTGTTGGCTGTGCATTCGCGCGGACGTTAGGTGTTGGGCTCATAGAGGGTGCACAGGGTTGGCACAGAGGGGGCGTAGGGGCGGGGCCGAACGTTGCGGCATGACGACGTTGATGGAACGGCCTGCGGCTGGGGCCCGGGCACGGCATGAGGCGCCGCGCGTACGTAGGGAACCTAAGTGGCCGATTGTGGCGCTCTTGGTTGGGGCGGCGGTTCTTTATCTGTGGGACCTGAGCGCGTCGGGCTGGGGGAACAACTTTTATGCGGCGGCGGCCCAGGCGGGGGCGCAGAGCTGGAAGGCCTGGCTGTTCGGGTCGCTCGATGCGGGTAACGCCATCACCGTCGACAAACCGCCGGCTGCGTTGTGGGTGATGGGGCTGTCGGCGCGCATTTTCGGCGTCAACAGTTGGGCGATCCTGGCTCCGCAGGCGCTCATGGGGGTGGCGAGTGTCTGGTTCCTGTACGCGGCGGTCAAGCGCTGGTTCGGTACGACGGCGGGGCTGGTTGCGGGGGCGGCGCTCGCGCTGACACCCGTGGCGGTGCTGATGTTCCGCTACGACAACCCGGACGCGCTGCTCGTGCTGCTTATGACGGCGGGCGCGTACACGACCGTACGAGCGGTCGAGAAGGCTTCTTGGAAGTGGCTCGCGCTGACCGGGGTGCTGCTCGGCTTCGGGTTCCTGGCGAAGATGATGCAGGCATTCCTGGTGCTGCCCGGGTTCGCGCTTGTCTATCTGGTCGCGGCGCCGACCGGACTGGGCAAGCGGATCCGGGACCTGCTGGTGGCCGGGCTCGCGCTGGTCGTGTCGGCCGGGTGGTACGTGGCGCTGGTGTCGCTGTGGCCGGCGTCGTCACGGCCGTACATCGCTGGATCGACCAACAACACACTGTGGGAGCTGGCGCTCGGGTACAACGGGCTGGGGCGGATCCTGGGCGGCTCCGGCAACGGAGGCGGGGGCGGTGGCGGTGGGGGCGGTGGGAACACCGGGTTCGGCGGGGCGACCGGCATCGGGCGGCTGTTCGGATCGTCCATGGGCCTGGAGATCTCGTGGCTGCTGCCCGCGGCGCTGATCGCGCTGGTCGCGGTGCTGGCCGCTACTTGGAGGACTCCGCGTACCGACCGCACCCGGGCCGCGATGGTGATGTGGGGCGGCTGGGTGCTGGTCACCGGGCTCACGTTCTCGTTCATGAGCGGCACGATCCACCCGTACTACACGGTGGCCCTCGCCCCGGGCATCGCCGCGCTGGTAGGCATCTGCGGCCGGGTGCTGTGGCAGCGCCGCGACCAGTTCTGGGGTCGCGCGCTGCTGGCGGCGATGATCGCGGCGACCGCGGTGTGGGGCTGGGTGCTGCTCGGCCGCACCGACTGGCTGCCGGCCCTGCGGTGGGTCTCGCTCGCCCTCGGCGTGACGCTGGCGCTGTTCCTGCTGGTGCTCGCCCTCCGGTGGCGGCGGCTCGCGGTGGTGGCACTGGCCGCAGCCATCCTCTCGGCCGGCGCCGGCAGCGCCGCCTACGCCGCGGCAACAGTGACGGTCCCGCACACCGGCTCGATCCCCTCTTCCGGCCCGTCCGGCGTCTCCACCGGCGGAATGGGCGGCGGTATGGGCGGCCGAGGCTTCAACCGCGACGGCGGGCAGGGCGGACCGCCCTCGCTCGACAACGAAAACCAGGCCGCCTCCGGAACAGGTTCGTCCTCATCAACCGGCTCCGGTACGGGGGCTACCGGCTCCGACTCGGTTACTTCCGACTCTGACTCGACGGATAGCACCTCGGGCGCGGCCGGCGCGGGCTCGGGCGCGGCCGGCTCGGGGTCGGTCGGCTCGGGGTCGGTCGGCTCGGGGTCGGCCGCCTCCGATTCCGGCTCGGGCGGCGCGACCAATATCGGCTCGGGCGGCACGGCCGGCGCGGCGGACACAGGTTCGGGATCGGCTGGCTCGGGTTCGAGCGCCGGCACTGACGCTACGACCGGCAGCGGCGAGGCGGGATCGCCGGCCGGCGACGGGGCGTCGGCGGGCGAACCGCCGAGCGGAGGCGGCGGCATGGGTGGTGGCACGAGCGCCAACAGCGAGCTGACCGCGCTGCTCAAGGCCAGCACGACGAAGTGGTCCGCGGCCATCAGCGGTGCGACTTCAGCGGCCGACCTCGAGCTGGCCAGTGGAACTTCGGTGATCGCTCTGGGCGGCTGGAACGGCAGCGACCCCTCCCCCACCCTCGCGCAGTTCCAGGCCTACGTGGCCGCCGGCCAGGTCCACTACTACATCTCGGGCGGCGGCATGGGCGGCGGTGGCGGAGCGGGCGGTGAGTCCACTCAGGCCAGTCAGATCGCCAGCTGGGTAGCCGACCACTACACAGCCACGACAGTAGGCAGCACCACCGTCTACGACCTGACCCAAACAGCCGGCTGACACAACGAATACGGAGCCCCGCGTCCCGCCAGACGCGGGGCTCCGCCGGGCATCCCCTCTTTGCGATCGCTCAAACCCTCAACCACCGCTACCACCCAACCGAGCGACCCAAGCGCCAACGAACGCCTTGGCCGCTCGATGAGCTAGCCGCGGCCATTGTTGAGTGGTGCCGACGGCAGAGCAGACGGTTCTTGTGCGGTGTGGTCACTGGCCACGGTTTGCGCAAGTGACCTCGTACGCAGTAATTAGGGCTTCCTAGGAGGCTAGCTAGCAGGTCGGCATTAGCTCGCGGCGGTGAGGCTGGGGAGGCCTGTTTCGAGAAGGCGGGTGGCTTCGGCGGATGGCAGCGGGCGGGACAGGAAATAGCCCTGGCCGTAGTCGCAGGTCATCTCGCGCAGGACGGCGACCTGTGCCGCATTCTCGACGCCTTCGGCCACCGTTTTCATGCCGAAACGCTGGCCGAGGCGGACGATTGTGCGGACCAGCGTCTCGTCCTCGGCGTCGCCGCTGCCGAGGCGGTCGACGAAGGAGCGGTCGATCTTCAGGACGTCCATGGGGAAGCGGCGCAGGTAGGCCAACGACGAATACCCCGTACCGAAATCGTCCATGGCCAGCATGACGCCGAGCGCCTTCAGGCTGACGATTCGGGCTAGGTTCTCGTCGGTGTCGGTGAGCAGCACGCTCTCGGTCATCTCGAGGCACAGCTGGTCGGCCGGCATGCCCGTCTCGGCGAGCACCTCCGCCACCGTCAGAGCCAGGTCGCCGGCCTCGAACTGGCGCACCGAGACGTTGACCGCCATCTTGAGCGGGCGGCCCCAGGCCACCGCCTGGCGGCACGCCTCGGCCAGCACCCAGCGGCCCAGCGGCACGATCAGGCCGGTCGACTCGGCCACGCCGATGAAGTCGAGCGGGGGCACCATGCCGCGGGTCGGGTGGTTCCAGCGCACCAGGGCCTCGAAGCCGACGATCTCGCCCGAGGTCAGGTCGACCGTCGGCTGGTAGTGCAGCACCAGCTCGTCACGTTCGAGCGCCAAGCGCAAATCGTCGGCCAGCGACAGCCGTTGCATGAGCGCGTCGTGCATCTTCGGGTGGTAGGCCGCGTACACGCCGCCGCCCGCCTCCTTCGCGCGGTACATGGCCAGGTCGGCGTTGCGCTGGAGTTGTTCGATGTCGCTCGCGTCGGCGGCCGAGGCCATGCCGATGCCGGCGCCCACGTGCAACACCCGGCCGTCGACGTCGAACGGCTCGTCCAGGTGCTCGAGGATGCGGGCGGCCAGCGCCTCCGCGTCCGTGCGGGCGTCGGGCGAGGCCACGATCACGGCGAACTCGTCGCCGCCGAGGCGGGCCACGGTGTGCGGCGGCGGCACCGCGTGCAGCAGCCGGGCCGCGACCTGCACCAGCAGCTGGTCGCCGGCCGCGTGCCCGAGGCTGTCGTTGACCTCTTTGAAGCCGTCCAGGTCGAGGAACAGCACCGCCACGTGCTCGCGGCACTCCTGCTCGGCGACCGCGGTGGCCAGCCGCTCGCGGAACAGCGCGCGGTTCTCCAGCCCGGTCAGCGCGTCGTGGTACGCGTCGTGGCGCAGCTGGTCCTGCAGCTCGCGGGCCTCGCTCACGTCCTTGGTGTTGAAGACCAGGCCGTGGATGTACGGGTCCTCGAGCTTGTTGGTGATGATCATCTCGGACAGGCGGCGGCTGCCGTCCTGGTGCGGCAGCCGCACCTCGATGGTGACCGTGCCGCCGGGCCGGCCGACGACGTCGTCGATCGCCGCCTGAATGCTCGCGGCGGCCTTACTTCCGACCACGTCGACGAGGCGCTTGCCGACGAGCGTCGTCAGCGGGAAGCCGAAGATGCGCTCGACCGACGAGCTCTGGTAGCGGACGGTCGAGTCGGCTTCGAGGATGGCCAGCGACTCGGAGCTCTGCTCGACGAGCGCGCGGAAGTGCTGCTCGCGGTTGGCCAGTTCGGCCGTGCGGCCGGTGACCCTGTCCTCGAGCTTGCGCGCCAGCTGGTGGTTGTCGCGCGCCAGCAGCACACCGCGCAACACGATGAGCAGGATGCACAGGAACCGGCACCAGGTGCCGACGCGGGTCGGGTGACCGCCCTGAGCCATCCACAGCCCGCCGACGACAAGAGTCAGGACCACTACGGCGTACGGAAGAACGACGCCCACCGACCAGCGGCCCGCACCGGCCTGGGTATCCGGCGTGTAGGTGGCGAGAGAACTGCGCACGGCCCGTACGGTGGCCAGCAGGATCAGCCCGAGGCCGGCGCACCACCCGGCGCCGGCCAGCGAGAGCCCCGTGCCGCCGCCGGCCGCGAACCGGAGTGCGGCGCTGTCGGCAACCGCCATCGTGAACAGCCCGGCGCAGACGGGGGTGAGCGCTCGCGAACCCGGATAGTGCGCGCTCCACCGCGACAGGGCGGAAAGCGCGACCGTGGCCAGCAGGACGTCGGCCACCGGGCGCACGATGGCGTCGGCCACCCCGGCGGCCAGGGCCGGCAAAATCACCACGTTGTACGAGACCACGAACAGCGAGAAGCCGACGAGCAGCGCGTCGATGGCGGTGCGGACCCGGGTCAGGCGGCTGCTGCCCTTGGGCGACGGGATGGCGAACAGGCAGAGCGTCGCCAGGCCGACCAGCGCGAGACGACCGGGGCTGGACAGGCTGGCCATGATGCCCACGCCGAGAGCGATCCACGCCAGCCGTACGGCGCCCGAACGCCTTCGCGAGACGACGACGCAAGCCGTCGCGAGCGCGGTGGTGACCAGGACGATCAGCACCGCGATGACCGCCGGCGGCGCCGTGAGGCCCAGCACGACGGCCGAGAACAGAATGAGCACGGGAAGCGTGGCGCCGGACGTCATCAAGTCCCCTCCCCCTCGCCCATGCCTTCAGGATCGGAACCGGCCGGCATTAGTTGAGAAAATGACTGCGGCGGCCCTCCCGAGGGGAAGGCCGCCGCAGCGGAAGAAGTCAGTTCACTTCTTCTTCTTGTTCTTCTTGTCCTTTTTCTTGTCCTTCTTGGACTTCTTCGCCATGGTGGACCTCCCATCAACGTCGTCGTCGGCGCCGCCATCGGCGCCTCGCGTTAACGATAGGGAAATTCAATCCGTCGGGAAGCCCAACGCAGATGAACAAGATGTGTCACAAGCCACGAACATGATCGTGGGAAACTCTTGAAACTCCCGTTCAGCCCAGCTTGACCTTGAAGATCGGGTCGGCCGCCAGCTTCTTGAACGCGGCCAGCGCCGTGGCGGTGCTGTCGATGCTGATGTCGCGGTCGCCCTCGTCGTCCTTCTTGGTGTCGAAGTAAACGATCGCCTTGATGGCGGAACGCTTGGCCAGCTCGGGCAGGACGCTGTTGTAGACCGGGGCCTTGTCGGCGATCTTGCCGACGCGGTGGTAGGCGCCCCACTCGGCGACCATGATCGGCTTGGCGGCGTGCTTGGTGACGGCCCAGTCGTACCAGTTGGTGCCGCCGCCGGTCGGCGCGCGGTCGAGCAGGTCGTTGAACTTGCCGTAGTGGTAGTAGCCGGCCTCGGCGCTCACGTACGAGTCCAGACCCATCCAGTCGACGACGTCGTCACCGGGGTACAGGTCCTTCCACCAGCTCTGCGCCATCCACTTCTCGTTGCCCATGTAGGCCATGACGTTGACGACGTTGGTGACGCCCTGGGCCTTCAGGCGCAGGATCGTGTGGCGGTACATCGCGGCGAAGTCCTTGGCCTCCATGCCGGAGCCGGCCTTGGCCACCACGTCGTTCTCGGGCTCGTGGTTGAGGACGAGGAAGAACTTCTTGCCGTACGCCTTGGCCCGCGCGGCGAACGCGTCGATGCGCTTGTCCTGCTGGCCCTGGGCGACCTTGGCCCACGTCGAGCCGTACGCGATCTTCCAGTTCGTCAGCAGCACGCGGGGGCTGGCGGTCTCGGAGGTCATCGCGATCTCGGACTTGGTCGGGAAGATTTCGTCGCCCTTGTGGTACGTGTGGAAGATGGTCGAGGTGCGGCCGCTGAGCTTCTCCCAGTCGCGCAGAGCCTGGTCACGCGGGGCGTCGGTGAAACCGCCGGCCGCCGCGCCCCACAGGACGCCGCAGCTCGGCACAAGCTTCGCGTCGGTGACGCAGTTGCCGTTGTTCACGGGCTTCGCGGGCGCCGAGGGCACGGGCGGCGACACGTCGCCCTGCGTGGTGACCTCGAGGACCGGGGCGCCGCTGGTGGCCTCGGCCGAGTTGAAGCGGACGGCCGCGCCGGTCGAGGACAGGGCGAACGCGTACGTGCCGGGGCCCTTGACGACCTTGCCGAGGTCCACGCTGAGGGTCGCGCCGGGGACGGCCGACATCAGCACGGAGCCGAGGGCCGGGGCGTTGGCGGCGGTCAGCTTGCCCTCGGTCCAGGTGGTGTTGGCGACCTGGCGGACGGCGACCGTGCTGGGCGTCGAGGCCTGGGTGGTGAGCGTGAGGCGGGCGCCGGCGACCTTGGTGCCGGCCGGGACGGCGAACTTGAGGAACGAGGTCTTGGTCTCCTTGCCGGAGACGCCGGCGACCAGCTTGTTCTCGGCGCCGAAGACCACGCCGGTGCGGGCGCTCGAGACGTACGCGTCGTCGCCGGCCGTGATCTTCAGGGTCGTCGCGGCGGCGGCGTCCGCCGGGCTCGCGGCGGTGACGCCGGCGGCACCGGCGAGAACCGCGGTCAGGACCGAGTACTTCTTCAGCTTCGAACGACGCACTTTGCACTCCCCCGCTCTGTCCGGCCGTTGTCGGCCGGGCATGAGAAGAGATTGCGGGTGGTTCGGTGCGCGTCCAGTGCCCGTGCTGGTGCGGTCAGGTTGCGGCCGTACTTTTCCTCAAGTCTTGCTTTTCGGTGCTTGCGGCAGGTAGCCAGGGACCATGGAACTGATCATCGACGGGCACAACGACCTGCCCATGCAGCTGCGTGGGCGCTTCGGCTATCGCGTGGACGGGCTCGACGAGCCGCGCCCCGAGCTGCAGACGGACATTCCGCGGCTGCGGGCGGGCCGGGTCGGCGGGCAGTTCTGGTCGGTGTACGTGCCGGGTGACCTGGGCGAGCCCGAGGCCGTCGTGGCGACCATGGAGCAGATCGACGCCGTCTACCGGATGGCCGCCGCCTACCCGGACGACTTCGCCATCGCGTACAGCGCCGACCACGTCGAGCAGGCGATGGCGGCCGGCCAGATCGCCTCCCTGATCGGGATCGAGGGCGGGCACAGCCTGGCCACCTCGCTCGGCGTGCTGCGGTCGTTCGCCCGGCTGGGCGTCCGCTACGTGACTTTGACCCACAACGAGAACCTGTCGTGGGCCGATTCCGCCGCGCGCGAGCCGCAGGTGGGGGGTCTCAACGACGAAGGGCGTGCGGTCGTACGCGAGATGCAGCGCATAGGCGTGCTGGTCGACCTGTCCCACGTGGCTCCGGTGACGATGCACGCCGCGCTCGACACAGCGTTCGCTCCGGTGATCTTCAGCCATTCCGGCGTACGGGCGTTGCACGATCACCCTCGCAACGTGCCCGACGACGTGCTGACCCGGCTGCGCGACAACGGCGGGGTGATCCAGCTGACGTTTGTCGCGCCGTTCCTGTCGGCCGAGTACCGGGCCTGGTGGGCCGCCGCCGACGCGGAATGGCAGCGCCTCGGACCGGCCCCGCGCCCCGCCGACTGGCCGCGGGCGCCCCGCCCCGGCGAAGACCCGGCGGCAATGCCGGAGTGGCCCGGACCGGACCGCCTGGTCGAGCCGGAGTTCGCGTCGTGGCTGGCCGCCAACCCCCGCCCGCCGGTGACGGTGGCCCAGGTGGCCGATCACGTGGAGCACGCCCGCGACGTGGCCGGCCTCGATCACGTCGGTCTGGGCGGCGACTACGACGGCACGGTCGACCTGCCCGACGGGATGGGTGACGTGTCGAGCTATCCGCTGCTGCTGACCGAGCTTTCCGGCCGCGGCTGGTCGGAGCAGGAGCTGGGCAAGCTGGCCGGCGGGAACATTTTGCGGGTGCTGCGCGAGTCGGAACGCCTGGCCGAGGAGCCGCTCTGGCCCCTCACTCCCGCCCGCTAGGTTTTCACCGCCCGCTGGGATTTCGCCCGCCCGCTGGGGTTTCGCCCGCCCGCTGGGGTTTCGCCCGCCCGCTGGGGTTTCGCCCGCCCGCTGGGGTTTCGCCCGCCCGTCAGGCGAGACCGGCGTCGTGGACGAGGATCGCCACCTGGACGCGGTTGTTGAGCTCGAGCTTGATCAGCAGGCGCGAGACGTGCGCCTTCACGGTGGCGATGGACATGTGCAGCTCGGCCGCGATCTCGGCGTTCGAGCTGCCCCGGGCCAGGCCGAAAGCCACGTCGCGTTCGCGCTCGCTGAGCTGGTCGAGCCGCTGGGCGGCCCGGCTGCGCGAGGGCGGGGCCGGGGCGGCCACGTGCGCGATCAACTGACGGGTGACGGTGGGCGAGAGCATGGCCTCGCCCGCCGCGACCCGGCGCACGGCCCGCAGGATCTCGGCCGGGGGCGTGTCTTTGAGCAGGAAGCCGCTGGCCCCGGCCCGCAGCGCGCGCAGCACGTACTCGTCGGCGTCGAACGTCGTCAGCACGATGACCTCGGGCGCGCCGGGCCGGCTGCGCAGGGTCTCGGTGGCGGCCAGCCCGTCGACGCGGGGCATGCGGATGTCCATGAGCACGACATCGGGCTGGTGCTGGGACACCGCGCCCGGCACCTCAGCCCCGTCGGTCGCCTCGCCGACGACGGCCACATCGGGCGCGGCCGACAGGATCATGCCGAGGCCGGCCCGCACCAGGGCGTCGTCGTCGACCAGCAACACCCGCACGGGCTCGCTCACGCCGCCTCCCGCCCGCTCACGCCGCTGCCCCCACACGCCCGCTCACGCCGCTGCGCCCACCCGCTCACGCCGCCGCCTCCACCCGTTCGGATGCCGGCTCGGCCTCGCGCGGCCACGGCAGCCAGGCGGTCAGCGCGAACTCGTTCTGCGGGGTGCGGCCGTGGCTGAGGCGGCCGCCGGCCAGCGTCGCCCGCTCGGTCAGGCCGACCAGACCGGTGCCGGTGCCCGGGATCGCGGCGGACGGGCCACCGATCGGCCACGGGTTACTCACCTGGATCACCAGGCCGTCACCGGCCGAGCCGGCCACGTCGACCCGGACCACCGTGCCGGGGGCGTGCTTGCGGGCGTTGGTCAGGCCCTCTTGCACGATGCGGTAGGCCGTGCGGCCGGTGCCGGCGGGAACGGCGGCCGGCTCGATGCGGACGTCGAGGCTGACCTTCACCCCGGCCGAGCGCGATTCCTCGGCCAGCGCGGGCAGCGCACCCAGCGTGGGCTGCGGCGGCTCGGGTTCGCCGTCCGGCCGGTCGGCGCGCAGCACGCCGATCACCTCGCGCAGGTCTTGCAGGGCCTGGTGGGCGCTGGCCCGGATGACCCCGGCCGCCTTGCTGACCTCATCGGGTGTGGCGTCCGGTTTGATCTCGAGCGCGCCCGCGTGCAGGCTCAGCAGCGAGATGCGGTGGGCCAGCACGTCGTGCATCTCGCGGGCGATGCGGGTGCGCTCGACCGAACGGGCCTGCGCCACGCGCAGCTGCTGCTCGGACTCGGCCCGCTCGGCCCGGTCGCGCAGCGAGAGCACGAGCTGCCGCCGCGAGCGGATCACCATGCCCCACAGGCTGACGATGATGACGAAGGCGGCCCCCCAGCCCACCGTCTGGCCGTAGGGCCGCCCGTCCTCGGGGCGCAACAGCGGGAAGATCGCATTGGTCACGAGCCCGGCCGCCGCGAATACCGCCAGCACCCCGAACCGGCGGTGCACGGCCACGGTGAACAGCACGATCAGACACAGCGGGCCGGCCGACACGGCGAAGACCGAGACGACGGCGGCGAAGACGGCGAGCGGGATCAGCAGCCGGCCCCGGCGCCACCACAGCCCGGCGCCCAGCACGGTGCCGACCGCGAAGTCGAGCCAGACCAGCCACAGAGCCGAGCCCTCCCACTCGGGCACGACGCTGACGTTGGCACTGTTGAGATCCCAGGTGGCGAGCACGCAGAAGCCGTAGCCGATGACGAAGCACAGCGCATCGATGATCCAGTCGCGCGTGCTGCGCCGGGTGGCCTGCGTTTCGAACGCCGCCGGGAGCAACCAGCGGTATTCGGGCTTCACCTTTCTCACGCCGCCGACTCTACGGCCGGTCGGCGAGGCCGGATACCTACCAAAGTCGGTGGTCGGGCCCGACCAAGGTTCTGGCCGGCCGACCTCCGGCCGACGCGCCCCACCGGTCGCTCCCGGCACGCTGAGAAGCATGATCACGGTCGAACGACTCACGAAAAGGTACGGCGGCCACCCCGCGGTCGACGACGTGTCCTTCACCTGCGAGCCCGGCACGGTGACCGGATTCCTCGGGCCCAACGGCGCCGGCAAGTCCACCACCATGCGGATGATCTGCGGGCTCACCCCGCCCACGTCCGGCTCGGCGACCGTCGGAAGCACCCCCTACCGCCGGCTGGGCAACCCCGGGCGCCACGTCGGTGTGCTGCTCGACGCGTCGGCCCAGCACTCCGGCCGTACGGGACGGGAAGTTCTGTCCCTGGCCGCCATCACCATGGGCATCGACAAGCGCGAGGTGCCCAAGGCCCTCGACCGGGTGGGGCTCAACGCGACAGCGGGCAAGCGCCGCGTCCGCGCCTACTCCCTGGGCATGCGGCAGCGGCTCGGCCTGGCCCTGGCCCTGCTGGGCGACCCGGCCGTGCTGATCCTGGACGAGCCGGCCAACGGGCTCGACCCCGAGGGCATCTACTGGATGCGCGGCCTGCTGCGCGACTTCGCCGACCGCGGCGGCACGGTGCTGCTCTCGTCCCACCTGCTGCGCGAGGTCGAGGCGGTGGCCGACCGGCTGGTCGTGATCGGCGCCGGGAAGATCGTCGCGCAGGGTGACAAGGCGGAGCTGCTGGCTCAGAGCGGAACGCTGGTGCGCGCGGCCGATCCCGCCGCGCTCGCGATGGTGCTCGAACGCGCGGGCCTGACCGGCACCAGGACGACCGACGGGGGCGTCGTGGTGCCGACCGGTTCCGAGGTGATCGGCCGGGCCGCCGCCGACGCCGGGCTCGTCCTGCTCGAACTGCGCCCGGCCGGGTCCGGCGGCCTCGAGCAGATGTTCCTCACCCTGACCGCCGGCGATTCCGTCAAGGAGGCCGTCCGATGACCGCCGTTCTCACCGAGACCCAAGTTCCTTCCGTACGCTCGGAGAGCAGCCGCCCCGTGCCGCTGACCCGGCTGACCCTGGTCGAATTGCGGAAGCTGGCCGACACCCGGGCCGGGCTCTGGCTGCTGATCGTCATCGGCCTGGCCACCGTCGGCACCTCGGCGATCATGCTGGGCTGGGCGCCCGACGCCGAGCAGACCTTCGAGGGCTTCTTCGGCTTCGGCCTGCTCCCCTCGGCCGTGCTGCTGCCTGTGCTCGGCATCCTCTCGATGACCGCCGAGTGGTCGCAGCGGACCGCGCTCACCACCTTCACCCTGGTGCCGGCCCGGGAAAGGGTGATCGCGGCCAAGCTGGCGGCCGGCGTCATCATCGCGATCGCCTCGACGGTTGCGACGCTGGCTCTCGCCGCGGCGGCCAACCTGCTGGGCGGGGCGCTCGGCGCCGACGCCGGCTGGGACATCGCGGGCTCGCTGATCTGGCAGGGGCTGGCCATGCAGGTCTTGTACGTGCTGATGGGGCTGGGCTTCGGCGCGCTGCTGCTGAACTCGCCGCTGGCCATCGTGGGGTTCTTCGCGCTGCCGATGGTGTGGACCATCCTCGGCTCGACGATCAAGGCGCTGGCCACGGCCTCGGAGTGGATCGACATCAACACCACGACCACCGCCATGGGCGAGGCGAACATGACGGGCGGCGAGTGGGCGCGGGTCGGCGTCTCGGCCGCCATCTGGGTGCTGGTGCCGCTGGTGCTGGGCATCTGGCGGGTGCTGCGGCGCGAGGTCTCGTAGGCACGGGGGTACCGTCGGGGGCATGCCCATCGGTGCCCAACCCCCCGGGCGGCGCGGCACGGTCGAAGAGCCGTACAGCCCGCTCAACCTGCGGCTCATCCTGGCCGCCTTCGGGTTCGTGGTCTGCACCGTCCTGGCCGTCCTGCTGTTCCGGGCCGGCTGGACGGTGCCGGGCTGGCTGCTGCTGGCCTGGGCCGCGGTGGCCCTGGTCGACATCGTGGTGGTGCAGTTCCGCCGCCGGGCCCGCCGCCGGGCCGAGGGCGGTCGCGACCACTCGCTCTTCGAATAGGCGCTCACCTGCCACTTCTGGTGGGTAGCGTCCGTTTGCATGAGGATCGCAGCTCTTCTGGTGGTCGTGCTGGTGGCCGGCGCTCCGGTGCCGGCGCAGGCGCAGGCGCAGGCGAACGAGGTTGCGGCTTCCTCCGACGTACGGGAAATGACCCGCACCGATCTCACCCTGGCCGACCCACCGCGACCGCGGCCGCAAGGCCGTGCGACGGCGCAACCGACACCGCCGGTCGGGACGGTGCGCGAGTGGCTCGGACTCGACGACACGACAGGCAAGCTTTATCCCAAGAAGTACACGCTGAAGGCGGTCGGCGAACACGTCGAGGTGTGGGTGGCGCAGGACCTCGCCTTCCCGGCCGCCGACTGCCGCAAGAACGCGATCGAAGTCACCGAGGCCAACATCGCGGCGCTGGTCGACGAGTTCGACCACACCATCTATCCGAAGGAGACGGCGGTCTTCAGCACGCCGCCCGACCGGGACGGCACGCGCGCGACGACCGAGGGCGACTTCACGGGCGACGGCGACAAGACGGTGACGCTGGTCGACAACGTCCGCGACGCGAACTACTTCACCTTCCCGAAGGCCGTCACCTACATCGCCGGCTTCTTCTCGCAGCAGCTCACCGAACTCGTCGACCGCAACGTGCTCACGATCGACGCCTACGACTGGAAGCACCGGCTCGGCGCGCGGCCGGGGGACGACCCCACCGACGACCTGTGCACCAGCCGGCCCGCGCGGCCCCGCATGTACGAGGCGACCTACGCCCACGAGTGGCAGCACCTGCTTTCGTACTATGCCGACCCCGACGAGACCACCTGGCTCGACGAAGGCCTCTCGGACTTCGCGGCGACGCTGACCGGCTACACCGACGCGCGGGCAGCCATCGATCAGCCGGGCAACGACACCCACCTGATGTGCTTCCAGGGCTACGGACCGGTGAAGACGAGGTACAACGCCAACCCGCGCGACTGCGGCGGGCCGCAGAACTCGCTGAACCTGTGGGACGAGGGCACGCCCAGCGAGGTGCTGGCCGACTACGGCAACGCCTTCCAGTTCGTGCTTTACCTGCGCGATCGCTTCGGCACGGAGGTGGTGTCGGCGCTGCACCGCGACCGGCAGCAGCAAGGGCTGGCGGCGGTGCAGGCGGCGCTGCCGGCCGGGGTGGCGCTCGCTGACGTGCTGCACGACTACCAACTGATGACGCTGCTCGACGGGACAGTGCGAAGCGTCGCGGGGGTGCCGCTCGCCTCCGTGACGGCGGCGAGCCTGCGATCGTCGGTCAACCTGAAAAACAAGACGGCCTTCGGCGCGCCGGGGGTGGCCCCGAACGGCGCGGACTACGTGCCGCTGCCGACGCCGCTGACCTCGGTGTCGTTCGACGGCGCGAAGCAGCTGGACCCTCTGCCGCTGGGGTGGACGGTCGCCGACAAGACCCTCTTCTCGGGGAATCGGAACAACCTCGACTCGTACGCCGTCCGGCGCGTCAGGATTCCGGCCGGCCGGCCCGAGCTCGCGCTGGAGACGGCGTACGCGGCCGAGGAACGCCACGACTTCGGCTACGTCACCATCTCGATCAACGGGGGGCGGACCTTCCACTCGGTGACCGGGGACAAGACGGTGCCGGGGCCGCTCGGGCCCGGGCTGACCGGCGCCAGCGGCGGTGTCGTCACCGTCAGATACAACCTTTCCCCGTACGCCGGCAAGGACGTACTGCTCGGGCTGCGCTACGTGACGGACGGCGCCGTGGCCAAGGGCGGCTGGCGCATCGGCACCATGACCCTGGCCGGGCGCACCCTGAGCACCGGCGGCACCCTGACCGGCTGGAAGGCGCCCACCGAGATCGTGCCGACGCCGGTGCACAACTGGAACGTGCGCCTGGTCGGCCTGCGTGGGCGTCACGCCGAAGTGGTGGCCCTGACCGACTTCACCCGGCTCACCTCCTATCCCAAGGTCGTGGCCGTCGTCTCGCATGACGCACCGTCCGAGACGGAGACGCGCTCCGCCCGCTACCGCCTGGTCGCCAACGGCGTCCTGCAGTCGGGCGGCTAGGACGGCCATGCTAGCTCATTGACAGTGTCACCGTGACAGTGTCAGAGTGGTCGGCATGTGGACGCTCGACGAGTTGGTGGAACGGGTGCGCGAGGCCCTCGAGGCCGAATACCCCGGCGCACCGAACGGCCGCGTCCGCGACCTGCCCGATCGCCGCGCCATCCGGTGGTATTCGTCGATCGGCCTGGTCGACCGGCCGCTCGGCATGCGCGGCCGCTCCGCGCTCTACGGCCCCCGCCACCTCGAGCAACTGGTGGCCATCAAGCGCCGCCAGGCCGAGGGGCTGACCCTGGCTCAGATCCAGGCCGAGCTCACCGGCCTGTCCCCGTCCGCGCTCACCGACATCGCGCACGTGCCGCCCGGCCTGCTGGTCATGGTCGACGACGAGGCGCTTGACCAGCACGCTCCCCGCCCCCGCTTCTGGGCCTCGCCGCCGGCCCCTTCCGCTCCTGCGGCAACCCCGCCGCCCGCCTCGGCGCAACCGTTCACCGGGCTTGCGCTCGGCGGCGGCGTCCTGCTGCTCGTTCCGCACGCCCTCTCCGAAAGCGACCTCGACGCCGTCGCCGAGGCCGCCGCACCCTTGCTCGCCCTGCTCACTGCCCGAGGCTTGACCGTCGCCGAAGGCTCGATCGATGGGAGTCCGTCATGACCCTCTCCGTCACCTCGATGGATCCCGGGGAGATCAGCCGCATCAAGGTCCTGCCCGACTCGGGCTTCGGCATGCTGCGCACCGACCGCGGCGCGCTGCCGCTCGACCGGTTGGACGTGCAGGCCCGCATCAGCGGCCTGGTCGCGCGCACGGTGGTCCGCACCGAGTTCGTCAACGTGCACGACGTGGCTCTCGAGGCCACGTACGTCTTCCCGCTGCCCGACCGGGCCGCCGTCACCGGCATGACGATGACGGCCGACGAGCGCACGATCACAGCCGAGCTGCAAGAGCGCGGCCAGGCCCGCGAGGCCTACGACCAGGCCATCCGGGCCGGTCAGCGGGCCTCCATCGCCGAGGAGGAAAGGCCCGACGTCTTCACCATGCGGGTCGGCAACATCCTGCCCGGCGAGCGGGTGGCGGTCGAGCTGAGCCTGGTCGGCCCGCTGCCCTTCGAGGACGGCGAGGCCACCTTCCGGTTCCCGCTGGTCGTGGCCCCCCGCTACATCCCCGGCACTCCCCTGCCCGGCACGGCGGTCGGCGACGGCTGGGCGCCTGACACCGACGCCGTGCC
Organism: Paractinoplanes pyxinae; assembly: GCF_026626335.1. GTDB lineage: Bacteria > Actinomycetota > Actinomycetes > Mycobacteriales > Micromonosporaceae > Actinoplanes > Actinoplanes pyxinae. The sequence goes on from NZ_JAPNTZ010000020.1 coordinate 209,720, forward strand.
CGACGCCTCGCGCATCACCCCGCCGGTGCTGCTGCCCGGCTTCCCGAACCCGTTGCGGCTCGGCATCACCGTCGAGGTCGACCCGGCCGGCCTCGAGCTGGGCGAGGTGCGCAGCAGCCTGCACACGGTGTTCGACAAAGACGGCGTCCTGAGCATCGGCGCCGACGAGCGCGCCAACCGCGACTTCATCCTCCGCCTGCCCTATGCCGGCGGTGGCCAGACCGCGATCGCCGTGCCCGACGAGTCGGCCGAGCAGCCCGAGGGCGTCTACCAGCTGGTCGTCCTGCCGCCGGCCGAGGGCGCCGCGCCGCGCCCGAAAGACGTGGTGCTGTTGCTCGACCGCTCGGGCAGCATGGGCGGCTGGAAGATGGTGGCCGCCCGTCGCGCCGCCGCCCGCGTCGTCGACACGCTGACCGCGGCCGATCGGTTCGCCGTGCTCACCTTCGACCACCAGGTCGAGCACCCCGACGACCTGCCCGCCGGCCTGGCCGAGGCGACCGACCGCCACCGTTTCCGGGCCGTCGAACACCTGGCCAAGGCGACCGCCCGCGGCGGCACCGAACTGCTGAGCCCGCTCACCGAGGGGCTGGGCCTGCTGCAGGCGAGCGAGGGTCGTGACCGCGTGCTGGTGCTGGTCACCGACGGCCAGGTCGGCAACGAGGACCAGATTGTCCACGACGTCACGCCGCTGATCCGCAGCACCCGCATCCACACGATCGGCATCGACCGGGCGGTCAACGCCGGATTCCTGGGGCGGCTTGCCGCGCTGGGCGCCGGCCGAGCTGAGCTGGTCGAGAGCGAGGACAGGCTGGACGAGGCGATGGACCACATCCACCGCCGCATCGGGTCACCGGTCGTCACCGACCTGCGGATCGCCGCCACAGGTGTGCAGCTGGTCGACGACGACCGCGCGCCGGCCCGGCTGCCCGGTCTCTACCCGGGTGTTCCGCTGGTGGTGAGCGGGCGTTACACCGGCCGGCCGGCCGGCGAGCTGGTGGTCACCGGCCGCACCCGCGACGACCGTGAGTTCCGTACGACGGTGCCCGTGCAGCAGCGGGAAGAGTCCGCCGTCACCGCTCAGTGGGCGCGGGCCCGCGTTCGTGACCTGGAGGACGCGTACGCCGCCGGCGACCGCAGCCTCGAGGAGCGCATCGTGGCGACGTCGCTGCGCTACGGCGTGCTGTGCCGCTTCACCGCCTACGTCGCGGTCGACAGCCGTGTCGTCAACGAGGGTGGCGAGACTCGCCGCGTGACCCAGCCGGTCGAGCTGCCGGACGGCTGGGAGGCGCCCGGCTCCGTCGCCCCGGCCATGATGCGCCTGGCCGCGGCGGCTCCCGTCCCGCCGCCGATGCCCAGCGGCCCAGGGCGGTTCGCTCCCGCCTCGGCCGGTGACACCGCCTACACGGCCCAGGGCGCCAGCTTCACGGCCGAAGGCGGTGGCGGTGGGTTCGCGGGCGCGGCCCGGTCCCGCCGGGCGGGCATCGCCGGCGCCCCGGCTTCGCTGCGCGCAGGCAAGGCCCGGGCCGCTTCGAACGCGCTGGCCCTGGACGACGTCCGCGCCCTGGCCACCACTGAGGTTCAGCGCCTGCGTGACGCCTCCGACCGACCCGAGTGGGAGCGACGCGAACTGCTGGACGACCTGGCCAGCCGGTTGGACGTCCTGGTCGGCGGTCAGACCGCACCCGAGTTCGCCGCTTTGCAGAATCTCGTGGCGCAGCTCCGCTCCGACGCCCCCGTCGCCGAAAGGTGGACGGCGGCGCTGGAGGTGCTGTTGGCGTTCGCCGGCACGGCCGAACCATCCGCCGCGCCCGAGCCGTCGGCACCCGAGCGCAAGGCCTTCTGGAAACGCTGACCTGCCGAGCCGTGGCGTGCCCCCACGCCACGGCTCGCGGCAACAGGGGTTTTCCCGGGCAACGCAGATGACGAGCTCATGACAGGATCCCGCCGTGCCGACCTTCAGCTCGTATGACGGAACGACGCTCGCCTACCACGTCGAAGGCTCCGGGCCCGTGGTCGTCTGCCAGCCCGGTGGGCCCGGTCGCGCCGGCACCTACCTGGGCGACCTCGGCGGCCTGACTCGCACCCGCACGGTGATCAGGCTGGACAGTCGTGGCACCGGTGACTCCGAAGTGCCGTCGGATCCGGCCACCTACCGGATGGATGCGCTGGTGCGCGACCTGGAGGCGCTGCGCGCTCATCTCGGGCTGGAGACGATGACACTGCTCGGTCACTCGGCCGGCGCCAATGTGGTCACGCTCTATGCGGCCGGCTTCCCGGCCCGGGTCGAACGTCTCATTCTGCTCACCGGACTCGTCCGGGCCGCCGGCGTGCCGCCGATCGGGATGGAGGAGGCCTACGAAGCCCGTTCCGCCGAGCCCTGGTACCCCGCAGCCGTCGCGGCGTGGGCCGCGTGGGACGAGCTGCCCGAGGACGCGAGCGAGGAAGACATCCGGCCGCTCGAGATGGCCGCGGCGCCGTTCTCGTACGGGCGGTGGGACGCCGCGGCCGCCGCCCATGCCGCCGCCGGCCGGACCGAGTTCGCGCCCGCGGCGCGGGACGGATTCTTCGAGGGGTACGTGCCCGACCGGGACGCGATCACGGCGAAGCTGGCCGCCCTGACCGCGCCGGTCCTGGTCCTCGCGGGCGAGCTCGACGCGTCCCCGACCCCGGCCGCGGCCGCCGAAGTGGCGAAACTGTTCCCGTCGGCGACCGTGGTGACGCTCCCGGGCAGCGCTCACTTCCCGTGGCTCGACAACCCGGCCGACCTGGCCGCGGCGCTCGCGCTCTGACCCTGTTCACCGGCGGTGGAGCAGGCACGGACGCCGGCGGCTGGTCGCGCTTGGATGATCAAGAAGATAGGTTCGTGCGAGATCTGCTTGGTTCTCCGCTTTGGAGTTGAGGGGTTGCCGCACGGTGTCGCCAAGCCGACCGGGGCGGTCGTTCCCTGCCCTGATCGGCGGCAAGGGGCGGAAAGTCGGATGTTCAGGAAGCGGCACATCCCGATCTTCGGGGGTAGCTTGGACGATCGTGTCTTGTCAGCTCGATGGCGGCGGGTGAAGCATGACGAACGGTGATCAAGGCGACGAGCGGGATCCTCTGCTCGTGCGGCCGTTCGTGCTGCGTGATTCCGGGACGCTCGACGACGACGAGTCGCATCAGACGTGGCCGGCGGCCAATACCTCCGAGGCACGGGCCGAGCAGGGGCCGAACAACGCCGACGCGCCCACCGCGATCCTGCACCTGCCGTTCCGCCGCAAGCACGCCGCTCCCGGCCGGGCCGGCAACGGCCACCGCCGGCGAGTGTTCGTGCTCGCCGCCACGGCCGCCGCGGTCGTGCTCGGGGCCACGGCCGCCGGTTATGCGGCGTTCCGCGACGACGTCCGTCCGGCGGTCACGACCGGTCTGCCCGGCGGCCCGCTGCCCGCGGCCACCGCCCCGCTGCCGACCAGCGCGGCCGGCTCCCCCGCGCCCGGCACGTCGGCCGTCACCGACCCCGGCACCGGCCGCCCCGCCGCTCCCGGCACCGGAACGAAAGCCACGACCGCGCCGACCGGCACGGCATCGTCGTCAGCGACCACCACCGCCCCCGGCAGTGGCGCGACCACCAGCCCGTCGCCCGGCGAGCCGATCTCGCTCGTCCCCAGCCCGACCGGCGGTGGCGGCGCGACCACGGCTCCCACCAAAGCCCCGGCGGGCGTCGCACCCCAGCCCCCGGCGAGCGACCGGGTCGGCGTGATCCGCGGCCAGAACAACCTCTGCCTCGACCTCAACGGCGCCGTCGCCGTCGACGGGAACCACGTCCAGGTCTACGACTGCAACAACTCGATCGCCCAGAGCTGGACGCTGGCCACCGACGGCACGCTGCGCGTCCAGGGCAAGTGCGCCCTGGCCGTCGGCGACAACACGGTCGAAATCGTCGGCTGCGACGGCCGCACCCCGGCCCAGTGGCGCGTCTCGAACCAGCGCCTCATCAACGCCGCCACCGGCACGTGCCTGACCGACCCCTCCTCCGGCCGCAACTCCGGCACCGGCGTCACTGTCACCCCGTGCACCGGCTCCGCCAACCAGCGCTGGTCCCTCCCCTGATCCATCCCGCAACGGTCCGGTCCCGCTGCAGCTCCGATCCCGGAACGAGAGGACCGACCGCTCAGGGATGGCTGAGGAACAGTTCGACGGCCCGCCCACGACGGCCGAAGCAGCCGACCGGAAAAGGACGTACACGCACTCGACCTTCAAGGGGCGCAACGGCGGTGGGCGCGGGGTCAGACGGACTGGGCCAGGTGGCGGCGGCCGCGGGGGTCAGACGGAC
>NZ_JAPNTZ010000021.1 GCF_026626335.1 Paractinoplanes pyxinae
CCATCTCACGATGAGCTACGACAGCCGCCCCGGGGAGACCAACCAAGCTAGGCCCAACCCTGAGGAAAACCCACGGTCGCCACCCCCACCGGCTCTGCTACTTCCACAGGTGGCGGCTACCTCCACAGGCTCTGCCACCCACAATCTGCTGAGGTATAGCCACGGCTGCCACCCCCTCCACCTCTGTCTCCCACCCCCCGAGGTAGCCCACCCACCTCAACCAAGCACCTGGCTTTTCCCACCCAGAAGCGCAACCGGCACGGTGCGAACGCGAAACCCACCACAAAGGCCCGCCCGGGTGAGAAGGACGCCCAGCTTCGTCCACAGCGCGGCAGCCAGACCACCCAGCCGCACGGGTTTCCCCAGCTCAGCCATGCAGTGAGAGAAGCACTGACCACAACGCTAGAGCGAGTTGAAACCATGCAAGGACGGGCCCGAGGGTGACCACGCAGGGCGTATCGCCTTTCAGCCCAGCGTGGTCACCCTCGGGCCCGTCCGTCCCACCGCAACCAATCTCTCACTTACGCCCAGGAACCCGACTCCACCAGAGCGACAAGAACACGCCCCCCACAACGAGCACGGATGCAGCCAGAACAAACCAGAAGGTGATCTCAACTTCCTGCTTGCGCAGAGTGAACTCACGAGGCAAATCAGTCAGCACATCAACGAGCTGATCCGCGTCCTCGGCCCGGAAATACTTGGCCCCCGTCGTATCGGCCACCTGCGTCAACGCTTGCTCGTCGATCTCCATGTTCCGGCCACCTCGGCCTCCACCCCAGCCTCGGCCACCCCCGAAGGGCGAATCGCCGCCTATCTGGTCGGCTGTGCAGACCATGGGGGCTGGTTCTGTTGTTCCGAAGCCGATCGTGTAGACCCTCACCCTTCGGGCGGCTGCCTGTTCCGCTGCTGTCACCGGGTCTACTCCGGTGGTGTTGGAGCCGTCGGTGAGCACCACGATGGTGTCGGGTTCGTAGTCGCCCAGCTGGCTTGGGGTGTCGAGTTCGACGCCGGTTTTGGCGACCCTGGGGTTGCTTTCGGCGATGGCGTCGATCGAGGTCAGGATGGCTTGGCCGATTGCTGTGCCGCGGGCCGTTCGTAGTGTTCCTATGGCGTCCAGCAGCGCGTCTTTGTCGGTTGTGGGGGCTACCAGCAGGCCGGCTATGCCGGAGAAGGCGACCAGGCCGATTCTTGTTCCGTCTTCTTGTTTCTGGATGAATTGTTTGGCCGCCTCGGTTGCCACCGTGAAGCGGTTGGGTTCGATGTCGGTGGAGCACATCGAACCTGACACATCGATGGCCAGCAGCACCGATGTGCTGTTGGACGGAACTGAGACCGATGCTTGAGGGCGGGCCAGTGCGCCGCCCAGGGCGAGCAGCGCCAGGACGAACAGGGCGGCCGGGATGCGGCGCTTCCACGACGTACGGCCAGGGAGCGCGGCCCGGATCAGGGCGACGCTCGAGACCGTGACCGCCGAGCGCTTCCGCCTGCGGTTGAACCACCAGCGGAGGGCCAGCAGCAGCGGCACCGCCAGCAATGCGGTCAGGGCCCACGGCCAGCTGAACGACATCAGATGATCCTTCCGTGCCAGCGGGAGCCGAGGACGGCGCCCAGCATGAGCAGCAGCAGGGCGGCGCCGGCGAACGGCGCGGTCAGTTCCAGGGGTTCCTTCTTCGCGGTGAGCCGCAGGTCGATGCCCTTGGTGGTGTCGTTGAGCGTGGCGGCGTCGCCGGCCGGCAGGTAGGCGCCACCGGTCGTCTGCGCGACCGTGGTCAGCAGGGCCGGGTCCAGCGCCGTGCCCAGTTGGAAGCCGTCCACCTCGACCGTCGCGCCTCGTTCGGTTCCGACGCCGACGGTTTGGATGCGGATGCCGGCCGCCGCTGCCAGTTCGGCCGCGGCCACCACGTCGGGGCCTCCGGTTTCCTGGCCGTCGGAGAAGACGACGATCGTGGCCGACGGCCAGTAGCCCAGGTCGGGTGGCGGCGCGCCCTCCTCGGGCAGGGTGATCGGCTTGCCGGTGATCGTGCCGACGGCGACGAGGATGGCCTGGCCGAGCGAGGTGCCGCCGCCGGCCGCGAGACGGCTGATGGCGGACAGCGCGGCCTGGTGGTCGTCGGACGGGGCCTGGGTGAGCAGCGCCTGGTCGCCGAAGACGAGCACGCCGACGTCGACCGTGCTGGGCTGGTCGTCGACGAACTCTTTGGCCGCGGCCTGGGCGGCGGCGAGCCGGGTGGGCTGCACGTCGCCCGCCTTCATGCTGTTCGACACGTCGAAGGCGAGCAGCACCGTGCCGGAGACGCGGGGCACGGTCACTTCCGCCTGCGGCCGCGCCAAGCCGACAAGCAGAACGGGCAAGGCCAAAAGAATTAGCGCGTACGGAAGATGACGGCGCACCCGGCCCGTCGGTGTGAAGCCGGCCTTGCGCAACGCCGCCGTACGCCTTCTCTGCAGGTGCACATACGCGTACACGGCCGCGGCCGTGACGAGCAGCGCGACCGCCAGCAGAACCGGATAGAGGAAGCTCACCGGCGCCCCCGCCCCGAGCGCTGCACCAGGTCGATCAGGGCCGCCAGCAGGTCTTGATCGGTGGTGATGCGCTGAGCGCTCACCCCGGCCCGGCGCATGCCCTCGGCCAGTTCCGTCTCGCGGGCGCCGGCCTGCTCGGCGAGCCGGCCGCGCAGCAGCGGGTCGCTGGTGTCGACCAGCAGTTGCTCGCCGGTCTCGGCGTCCTCGACCAGGATGACGCCGACGTCGGGCAGTTCCACCTCGGCCGGGTCGACGACCCGGATCACCACTACCTCGTGGCGGTGGGTGAGCCGGGCCAGGGGCCTGTCCCAGCCGGGGTCGCCGATGAAGTCGCTCATGACGAAGACGAGGCTGCGCCGGCGCGAGGTGGTGGTGGCGGCCAGCCGCAGCATGGCTTCCAGGTCGGTGGTCTTGCCCGGTTTGCCCTTGGGGGCCGGGCGCAGCAGCTCGCGGGTGATCCGCAGCACCTGGTCGCGACCGCCGCGGGGCGGGATCACCTGGTGGCCGGCGTTGTCGTAGAGGATCGCGCCGACCCGGTTGCCGCCGCGGGAGACCAGGCGGGCGATGCTGACGGCGAGTTCGGTCGCGGTGGACTCCTTGCCGGCGCCCTGGCCGAAGCGCATGGACGCCGAGCGATCGATCACCAGCCAGGCCGTCAGCTCGCGATCCTCGGTGTACTGCCGCACGTACGGCTCGTCCAGGCGGGCTGTGACGTTCCAGTCGATGTGGCGGACGTCGTCCTCGGCCGCGTAGAGCCGCAGGTCGGTGAAGTCGATGCCGGCGCCGTGCCACACCGTGCGGTAGTTGCCCTGCAGCCGCCCGTCGAGGCGCCGCCCGAGCCGCCACTCGAGGCGCCGGAGCAACCGGTCGGGAGCCGAGGTCATGATCAGCGTCCCCGGCCGGCCGGCTCCGGGATCGACACGTTCGCGAGCACCTTCTGCAGGATGACGTCCGCCGTCACGTCGTCCGACAGGGCCTCGTACGAGAGCACCAGCCGATGCCGCATCACGTCCAGGGCCAGGTCGGTCAGATCTTCCGGTACGACGTATTCGCGACCACGGATGAAGGCGAGTGCCCGGGCCGCCAGCACCAGGCTGATCGACGAGCGCGGGCTGGCGCCGAAGGTCACGTACCGGGAAATGTCGTTCAAACCGATGCGGGCGGGGTCGCGCGTGGCGTGGGCGAGCTGCACGGCGAACTCGATCAAAGACGGGTCGACGTAGACCTGATCGGCCTGCTGCTGCAGCCCGACCAGCGTCGCGGGGTCGATGATCTTCTGGATGACCGCGGCCGGGGTGAGCGCCCGCTCGACGACGACGAACTCCTCGGTGACGCTGGGGTAGCCGACCAGCACTTTCATCATGAACCGGTCGACCTGGGCCTCGGGCAGGGGATAGGTGCCCTCGGTCTCGATCGGGTTCTGAGTGGCCATGACCAGGAACGGATTGGGCACCTGGTGGGTCTCGCGGCCGATGGTGACCTGGCGTTCCTGCATCACCTCGAGCAGCGCCGACTGCACCTTGGCCGGGGCGCGGTTGATCTCGTCGGCCAGCAGCAGGTTGGTGAAGACCGGGCCCAGCTGCACCTGGAACTCGCCGGTGGGCTGGTGGTAGACGCGGGTGCCGACGATGTCGGCCGGCACCAGGTCGGGCGTGAACTGCACCCGGTGGAAGTCGCCGCCGATCGCCTCGGCCAGCGACTTCACGGCCAGCGTCTTGGCCAGCCCGGGCACGCCCTCGACCAGGATGTGCCCGCGCGAGAGCAGGGCCACGAGCAGCCGTTCGAGCAGGACGTCCTGCCCGACGATGGTCTTCTTGACCTCGTAGAGCACCTTCTCGATCGGTCCGGCCGAGGCCGGCGGGGCGTCGTTCCAGTTGTAGGCGCCGCGGGCCGGCATGTTCATGCGTCCGTCCTTCTGGTGGTCCGAGGGATTCACAGCGGTGGGTTCTGGCCGTCGCCCTCGCCGGCGCCGAGCGCGGCGCCGATCGGGACGGCGAAGCCGATGCCGATGAAGGTGCCGGCGTCGGTCGGGTTGGCCAGGGCGACCACGACGCCGATCACCTGGCCCCGGTCGTTGATCAGGGGGCCGCCCGAGCTGCCGGGGTTGACCGCCGCGTCGAACTGGATCAGCCCGGCGATGTCGCCGCCCCGGTCGCGGCTGAGCGTGCGGTCCAGGCCGGAGACGACGCCGCTGGTGGTGGTGGCGGTGAGCCCGAGCGGGTTGCCGATGGCCACCACGTCGTCGCCGATCGCGGCGCCGCCGCCGAGCACGGCCGGGACCAGCGTCTCGGGCAGCTTGGCGGGCTTGAGAGTGGCGATGTCTTGCGCGGCGCTGGAGGTGACGAGCTCGGCCGGGGACTCGGTGCCGTCGGCGTAGGCGATGGTGATGGCCTTGGCCCCCTCGACGACGTGGAAGGCGGTCAGGATCGTGCCGTCGGCGTTGGCTATCACTCCGGTTCCCGTGTCGGCCCCGGCCCCGCTGCCGGTCGCCTTGATCAGCACGACCGACGGGCGCAGGGCCTGGTAGACCTCGGGCACGGTGAGAGGGGCGTCGGAGGCGGAGGGTGAGGCCGAAGGCAGAGCGCGAGCCGGAGCCTCCGGATCACCGCTGTCGCGCAGCAGCACCACGGCCGTGATCGCCACGGCCCACAGCGCCACGGCGCCGATCAGTAGTTTCCGGCGCAGATCGGACCGTTTGTACCAAGGCGCCGGAGCTTCGGGTGGTGCCTGCTCCGGGCCCGCGGACCGGAGCACCTCCATCTCCATTCATCGACTGTAGGAGCGTTTTCTCAAAGCCGCCCCAGAGCGAGGTCATCAATCCTTCAGGCATGGAATCGCAGATGGTGGGCATTGCCACGGTATGACCCAAGCCGCCCTTCACCTGCGCTCCCCGCACCGCCACCGCTGGCTCGCGCTGGCCGGGTTCGGTCTGGCCGTCTTCGTGGCGGCCGCGATCGGCGGGCTCGGGGTGAGCGGCACCAGCAACGAGTACAACAGCCTGGAGCAGCCGGCCTTCGCGCCGCCGTCCTGGCTGTTCGGGCCGGTCTGGACCGTGCTGTACGTGATGATCGCGGTGTCCGGGTGGCTGGTCTGGCAGCGCGTCGGGTTCACCCGGCCGATCTGGCTGTGGTCGGCCCAGCTGGTGCTCAACGCGATCTGGACGCCGCTGTTCTTCGGGGCCGGGCAGTACGGGCTGGCCTTCGCCGAGATCGTGCTGATGTGGCTGCTGATCGGGGCCACGGTCGTCAGCTTCTGGCGGGTGCACCGGACGGCGGCGGTGCTCCTCCTGCCGTACTGGGCCTGGGTGACCTTCGCCAGCGCGCTCAACCTCTCGATCTGGCTGATGAACCGCTGAGCGTGCCAACTTCGGCTGCTACACCTTCCTAAGTGGGCCTTCGTCACTGCAAGATGATCGCGGTGACACTATGAGTGAAACTGGGCTACCGCAGAGTGTGCTGACCGAGATCGGCAGTCCGATCCGGGAGTCTCGTCTGACCGGCGTCGACGAGCTCGCCCGGCTGGCCTGGGGCGCCGACCTCGCCCTGGCCGCTGCCGCCCGCCATGCCCTCCAGCAGATGATGGAGGACGACAGCCGCAGCGTCTCGGCCGCGGCGGCCGCCGCGCTGGAACGCACCGCCGTGCGCCTCGAGCCCGAACGGGTCGACTTCGGCACGGTCGCCGCCGAGACCCAGCGCCTGGTGGCCGACGTGCGCGTCGACGGCCCGCCGCTGGCCCTCGCCGGGGCCACGGTCACGGTCAGCGGCCCCGGTCTGCGGGCCATGCTGAGCGACCGCACGCTGCGCATCATGTGGCTGCCGCGCTCCGACTGGCTCGACGGGTCGGTCACCGTGCGCGGGCCGGCCGGCTGGGCCGACGTCCGCGTCACGGGCCAGGTCGGCAACGCGGCGGCGCCCTTCGCCCCGGCCGCCCCGGTCGCCGCGGCCTACGGCACCTCGCGCGGGGCCGAACCGGAGGGCCTGCGCACGTACGACGGTGGCATGGTGGCTAACGGCTACGGCCCGGCCCGCGTCACCGTGCTGCCCGCGCCGCCCTCGTCGGGCCGCCGCCAGGTCGGCACCACGGTGCTGGTCGCCATCCTGACCACGCTGGTCGTGCTGGGCGGGGCCGGCGTCGCGATGGCCCTGCTCAACGACGACCGGTCCGAGGCGCCACCGGCCACCGCCCAGGGCAGTCAGCTGCAGCCCGACACGGCCCTCGGGTCGGCCGATCCGGCCCAGCCCGAGCCCGAGGTCACCCGGGTGCCGCTCGCCCAGCGCGTGCGCGGGGTGGCCAGGCCCAAGGTGATCGCCACCATCCCGGTCGGCGCCGAACCCGAGGGTGTCGCCGTCTCGCCCGACGGCCGCACGGTCTACGTGGCCAACCAGAACAGCCGCATCCTGTCCGTGGTCGACACGGCCAGCCGCAAGGTGACCCCGGTGGCGCTGCGCAACACGCCGCGCTTCGTCGCCGTATCGCGCGACGGCAACACGGTCTTCGCCTCGATGTACGAGGACGACAAGCACACCGGCAGCGGCGTCGCGGTGGTCGACAGCCGCAGTCGCAAGGTGCTCCGCTACCTCGACACCGGCCACATGCCGTACACACTGGCCGTGGCGCCCGACAACAAGCTGTGGGTGCCGATCCACAGCGACGGCCGGCTCGAGATCTTCAGCTCGGGCACGTTGCGCATGGTCGGCGAGCTGCCGGTCAAGCCCAACCCGCACGCCGTGGGCTTCTCGAGCGACCAGATGCGCGCCTTCACGGCCAACCACGAGTCGAACGCGGTCACCGTGATCGACATGCGGACCAACGGCGTACTGCAAAGCATTCCGGTTTCCAAGGCGCCGCACAGCATCGCCGTCTCGCCGGACGGGCGGATGGCGCTGGTGGCCGGCTACGAGGCCGACGCGGCCAACCTGATCGACACGGTCACCCTGAAACGCACCGGGCCGTTCAAGGTGGGCCGCGACCCGCAGAGCGTGGCGTTCTCGGCCGACAGCCGCTACGGCTACACGGTGAACGAGGGCGACGGCACGATCACGGTGCTCAACGGGCGTACGGGCGCAGTGACCTCGACCGTCAAGGTCGGCCAGAGCCCTCGCACGATCGGGGTGTCGCCCGACGGCCGGCTGGCCTACGTCTCCAACGGCGGCGACAACACTCTCTCCGTCCTGCGGGTGGGGGAGTGAGCCGACGCGACCGCACCGCCGGCGAAGTGCTGGTGCGGCGGCTGTACGCCGAGCACGGCGCTGCCCTTCTCGCGTACGCGACCAGACTGAGCGGCGATCGGGCGGCGGCCGAGGGCATCGTGCGCGAGACGTTGCGGCGCGCCTGGACCGAGCCCGCCGCCCTCAGCGAGGAGCGGGGAGCCGTACGCGCCCATCTTTTCGGTCTTCTGCGAAGCGTCGCCGGAGCGCCGGCCGACCCGCTGCCCATGCTCGGCGCGATCGGGACTCTTGCGCCCGAGGAACGCGAGGTGCTGAACCAGTTGTACTTCCACGGGCGTGACGTCAAAGAGGCGGCAGCGTCGCTCGGTCTTCCGGCCGAGACGGTGAAGTCCCGCAGCTATCAGGCTCTGCGCCGGCTGCGGGAGGCGCTGGCGGCCGACGTCACGATGGAGGCAGCCGGATGAGCGGGCACCAGACCGAGCAGCTCGGGGCGTACGCGCTGGGGGTTCTCGACGACGACGAGTGGGCCGCCGTGCACGCCCACGTCGAGGACTGCCCGCGGTGCCGCGACGAGGTCGGTGACCTGCGCCGGATCGAGGAGAGGCTGGGCGAGATCCCGCCCGAGGCCTTCCTCGAGGGGCCGCCACCCGACGCCGATCTGCTGTTGCAGAAAACCCTTTCCCAGGTACGCGATGAGGGCCGCAGCCACGATCGGCGCCGGCGGGCCGTGTGGACCCTGGCTGCCGCCGCAGCCGTCCTGGTGGCGGTGGCCGGCGGCCTGTTCATCGGGCGGTCCGGCTCGGGTTCGCCCGGTTCGGTCCAGCCGCCCGCGGCAGTCGTGGCCGCGCCTCGCACGATCTCCGCAATCGACCGTGGCACCGGCACGTCGATGCAGGTCACGATCACACCGGCCGCGGGTTGGGTGCGATTGAAGGCCACGGTCGACGGCGTGCCGGCCGGTTCCCAATGCCGCCTGTTCGTGGTCGCGCGCGACGGCTCCCGCGAATTCGCCGGAAGCTGGCTGGTCGGCGCGTCCGGCACCACGGTGGACGGCAGCGCGCTCGTGGCGCCGGCCGAGGTGACGGCGGTCCAGGTCGAGACGTACGCGGGACAGGTTCTCGCCACCGCCCCTATCTAGAACCCCCGCCCGACGCCTATGCTCAGATCGTGATTGCTCGATCTACTCAGCGTCACGACCTCGGGCCCCGGTCATGACCGGCGCCGGGTGGGTCGCACTGGCGATCGTCAGTGTCGGGTCGCTCTGCTACGCCACCGCGTCGATCCTGCAGGGCGTGGGCGCCCGCCGCAGCGTTGGCACCGCGCAGACCATGGCCCACCCGCTCTACCTGGCCGGCATCTTCTTCGACATCCTGGCCTGGGTCGGCGCGATGATCGCGCTGCAGACCCTGGCCGTCTACGTGGTCGAGTCGGTGCTGGCCGGCTCCCTCGCCTTCACCGTTCTGGGCGCCCGCATCGTCCTCGGCTCCCGCCTGCGCCGGCGCGACATGGTGGCCGTGGCCGTCACGATCATCTCGCTGACGTCGCTGGCCTTCTCTGCCGGCCCGCAACACGCGGTGCACACCACCAACGAACTGCGCTTCGCCCTGTGCGGCGCGGCCGCCGCGATGGTCCTGGTCGGCTATGGCGCGGCCAAGGTCAACGCCCCCGGCGGCGTCATCGCGGCCTGCGCCGGCCTCTCCCTGGGCGGCGCGGCCCTGGTCGGCCGCTCCCTCCCGGTCCCCGAGGGCGTCGGCGCGGGCGACGTGGCCCTGGCCATCGTCACCGAGCCGCTGACCGCGGCCCTGCTGGTCTTCGCCGGCACCGGCATGACCCTCTACGCCCACGCTTTGCAACACGGCGACGTCGGCCCGGTCACCGCCATCCACTGGACGGCCGAGGTGATGGCCCCGTCCATCGTGGCCGTGGTCTTCCTGGGCGACACCGTCCGCGAGGGCTGGCTGCTGCCCGCCGGCATCGCCTGCCTCCTGACCGTTGGCGCAGCCGTTGTGCTGGCCACCGCCCCCGCTACCCATGCCACCCACGTCGAAGACCCGGCTCCCGCCGGCCCGGCCGCCCTGCCCGCGCAGGCCCCACGCCACGCGCTGGCCGCGCCACCCCTGCCGGTGCTGCCCCAGCCGACCGGCGAGCGGATCATCTGGTGGGGGCCGCCCCCGATCTGGCGGCCGCCGGATAGGGGCCGCCCGGTCGACCCGACCTACCGCGCGCTGGCCTTGCCGGCCGCCGCCGCTCCCCGCTTCGTCTGGGCCGCCCCGCCGCGCCGTCGTTGATCGGCCATCATCGACGTGTGGGTGACCTTCTGATCAATCTGCTGGCCAGCGTCATCGCCGGGACGGCGGTCTGGGTGGCGGGGTTCGGGCTGCGCCGGCGCAAGCTGAGCCGGGAACGCGCCTTCTTCGGACTCAGCGCCGGGGCGAGTTGCCTGCTGGTGGTGTCCCGGCACGCGTCGTCGCCGCGCGAGTTCAGCGTCCACCGCCGCGACGTGGCCGCGCTGGTGGAATTGGCGACCATCGCCCGCGGGTGCGGCGCCCACGCCGACCGGGTCGGCGAGAACCAGCCGACCGGCGAGATAGGCCGCCTCACCGAGTTCTGCGTGGGCGGTCCCGGCGGCGCCAGCCCGCGCAGCGCCACCCACGTACGCACCATCCTGCGCGGCGTGACGTACGAGGTGTTCGACGACGAGAAGCGACGGATGTCCTTCACCGTCGGCGGCCACCAGTACGAGCTGAGTCCGCAAGCCAGCTACGTCCTGCTGGCCCGCTTCTGGGGCCCGGCCGGCGGCCGCCCGGTCTTCTTCATCGGGCGGCCTGAGCGCCGGCAGCAACCTGGCCGGCGCCCGCTACCTGGCCGCACGCCACGCCGAGCTGGCCCGCACCTACGGCGCCGACCGCCCCTTCGCCCTGGTCCTGCGCATCGTCGAGCCCCACGCCTACGGCACCGACTTCACCGAACTGGCCGCCGACGTCACCGGCGACGCCTTCGAGCCGTCGACCTAGCCTCCGCGTTCCCCTGCCGCGCCGTGCACGTTGGCGCGGCCGCTTCGCACTCCTTGGGTGAGGCCGCCCGCTGGTGAAAGGAGCTGAACAGTGAACAGCGAAATCAACCGTGGCCGCGAAGTCAAGAAGGTCGTCAACGTCATCGGGGCCGCGCTGCCAGCACCTATCTGATCTCCGGTTCGCTCGCGGTGACCGCGCGGGTGGCCGTCGTGATGATCGTTGTGCTGGTTCGCCGCCGGTAAGCCGGCCACGTTCGACGACTACTACCTGGACGACTTCACGTCGTTGACCTGGTTCGCGATCCGGATCGGGGCGTCGTCCACGGCCGACGCCGAGGACGTGGTGCAGGATGCTATGCGCACGGCTCTGTGCCACTGGACGGAGATCGAGGCGCCGTACGCCTACACCCGAGCGGCCGTTCGCCGCGAGATCATCCGAACCAAGACCCGGACGGCCCGGCGACGGGACGCCGAGGTGCGAGCCTCGGCCCAGGATCAACCGCGGCCGCTATGGCCTCGCTAGCCGAAGGCTGTGTAGGTGGCGTCGGAGAGTTGGGCCTGGCCCTTCTGGTTGGGGTGGAAGTAGTCGACCTGGTTGACGAGGTCGAGGTTGAAGCTGGTCTCGTGCGAGTCGTTGTCCCAGCGGCACCGGCTTCCGTATTTGTCGCAGGCCTGGCGTAGCTCGTCGTTGTAGTCGTTGATCCTGGCCTGCACCTGGCGGCGCCGGGCGTCGTCGGGGTCGGTGGTGGAGCGGGGGGCGGCCAGCATCGAGCGGCACGTGTTGAAGCGTTGCCAGGCTCGGACGGCTCGGTCGTCCTTGCGGCCCAGCTGCCACAGGCGGTAGAGGTCGGGGATGCCGGCGACCAGCACGTCCGCCTTGGGCAGGCCCTTCTTGAGGCGGGTCAACGCCCGGTCGACGTCGCGGCGGAAGGTGGCCACCGGGGTCATGCCGGCGGGGCTGGGGGCGCAGGCGTCGTTGGCTCCGATGAGGATCGTGACGTACTGGGCCTTCATGTCGACAGCCTGGACGACCTGGCTGGGCAGCGAGCGGGCCTCGGCCCCGGGCTCGGCGAAGTTGCGGGCCTTGCCTTTGATCTTCGGGTTCTTGGCCAGGATGCGGCGGTAGTGGCTGTCGACGGCCTCGGCCGTGCCGGTCGACCACGAGTTGCGTCCGCAGGCCAGGAACGAGCCGCAGCTGCCGAAGCCGGCGGTGATGGAGTCGCCGAGCGCGGCCATCGAGGACGGATAGCCCTTCGCCGGCGTGGAGCCACCCCCGCCGCCGGTGCCGCCGGCCCCGGCGCCGGCCTCGCAGGCCAGCGCGAAGGCGGCCAGGGAACCGAGGACGGCGAGGTGCCAGCGGCGGGCCATCGTGCCTCCAGAGTGACGGAATGCAACCACTCAGGCACGATATGTCATGGCGGCCCGCGGGTCAGTCTCCCGTGCTGAAGAGTTCCGAACGCGGCACGTTCAGGGTGACGGTGGCCGGGGCGCCCTCGACGGATCCGGCGATCTGGTCGCCCGTGGCGTAGACGCCGCCCGAGAACAGTCCGGCGCTGTCGATCCGCAGGTAGCCGGCGGCCATGAGGCGCTCGGCCACGCCGTCGGCCACTTCCGGTCGTACGCCGGTGTCCGGCATCTGCACGTCGGCCACCTTTCCTACTTCCTCACCGGCCGAGTCGGCCACGGACATGCCAACGTTGACCCGGGCGATCGGCAACGGCTGGGTCGGGGTATCGGGATGCATGGCGCCCGGGTTCCCCGCCCGCGACGGCGGAAACGCGCCGGAAGAACAGCACGATCACGACCAGGTGCAGCAGATCGCCGCCGTAGTACATGATCTGGGCGTCGCCGGGGTTCGCGCCGGGCGGCGGATGTCCGTACAGGTATTTCGCGAGGATGCCGTGGGCGGCCACGAAGGCCAGGAACACCAGACCGCGGGTGAGCGGGCCCGGGCGGTGCGGCGCCGGGTCGCGGCCGATGATCGCGGCCGTGAGCAGGTAGCCGGCGAGCAGCATGTGCACTTGAACGAGTGTGTGCAGCCACGGCCGCGCCATGGCCTGCGCGTACAGGTCGGTTGTGTACAGCAGCCAGAGTCCGCCCGCGTCGAGCACGGCCGCGGTCAGCGGATGGGTCATAAATGGCGTACGCAGAACGTGCGCGACCCGTCGGGCCGGGCCCACCGGCAGCGCGCGCAGGAGCAACGTCACCGGCCGGGCCAGCACGAGCAGGATCGGCGCGGCCATCCCGAGCAGCAGATGGGCCGACAGGTGAGCCCGGAAGTCGTGGTGATGGCCGAGCCCGGCCGCGGCGGCCACGGCCACTCCCGCGTACCAGGCGAGCGACCGGCTCGGGGGCCAGTCGACCCCGCGCCGGCGCAGGCGTTCCACCCCCATCGCGTACGCGCCGGCCGCCGCCATCAGCGCCCAGATCAAGCGACCACCGCGCGGCGGAAACGGGCGAGCAGAACCGTGCCGGCCACGATCAGCAGCACCGCGACGATGTTCCAGCTCCAGTCGTACGCGGTCAGGTCCACCCCGTACCGGATCTGATGCAGCCGCATCAGCTTGTGCTGCACGGTCCCGTCGTACAGCTGGAACGCCCCGGCCGCGACGAGCAGCGCGCCCCACCACGGCCGGGCCTGGAAAGTGCCCTGGCGTCGCAGCGACGCCAGCAGGAAGAGGGCCGCCACGGCCGCGAAGAAGCTGGCCGCGTGCAGGATGCCGTCGGAGACCAGCCCCACGGCGGGCGTCGATTTGTCGTAGAAGTGGTGCCAGTGCAGCAGTTGGTGGAACACGACCTCATCGAGGGTGGTGGCGAGACCCAGCCCGAGCAGCGCCCCGGAGAGAACGTTGTTTTTCACGGCGGGGCGGGTTCCCCGGCAGATCGATGACAAACAGCACGAGTGTTCTTGCCGACAAGGGGTACGCGGGCGGTGCGGCGCCGTCCCCAACTCCCGGCCCGGGGGCGGCACCGCACCTTTCCGGCGTCAGCCGCCGTTGATGACGAACTGCGAGCCCGGCTGGATGACGATGTTGCCGTCGGCCGAGTTGGTGATGGTCACGTTGGTGAGGTTGGCGTTGCCGCGGGCGCCGCTCATGGCGAGAATGCCGGCGCCGTTGTTGGACTTGTCGATCCGTACGTTGGAAATCGCGACATTCGGCATGTTGCCGCCGCCGGTCTTGAACTGAAGTCCGTCGTACGTGGAATCGAGGATCTCGGTGTCCCGGATCGTCACACCGGTGATGTCCTTGCCCGACGGGAACAACGTGATCGCGCCGAACTCCTGGTCCTCGTTCCAGAACACGCCGCCGGCCCGGTAGAGGCCGTTGTTGGCGAGCAGCGTCGTCCCGCCGAACGGCAGCGGGTCGTGGTCGGTGGCCAGCATGATGCCCGGGTAGTTCATGGTGTCGTAGATCAGGTTGTTCTCGGCCGAGTTGTTGGAACCGCCGTAGATGGCGATGCCGTTCGCCCGCCACGGCAACTGCACCGTGTTGTTGACGAAGTGGTTGTTCGACGCGGCGTCGGCCGACGTGTCCTTCACGCGCGGGTTGGCCCATACGGCCAGTGAGTCGTCACCGGTCGTACGGAAGGAGGAATTGAAGACCCGGGAATTGCGCGTGCCGTTGCTGAAATTGATGCCGTCGGCGTACGTGTCCCGGATGCGCATGCCGCTGAACTCGAGCCCGTCGCCCGGGTTCCAGTAGGCCGGGGTGTCCGAGTAGTCGCGGCCGACCCAGGCGCCGACGTTGACGTGCTCGATCCACACGTTGCTGATCTTCGTGTTCTTGCCGAGCCGGCCGTTGATGCCGTGCCCGCGGTTGGCCCGGTTCGTCGTCATGCCGAAGATGGCCAGGTCGGAGATCTGCGTGTTGTCGTCGATGTCGAAGCCGACGTTGCCCTCGTGCGGGTGGTTGATGTTGCCCACGACGTTCTGCGGCTCGGTGTTCGTGTAGAGCTGGGTGTGCCACATGCCGGCGCCGCGGATCACCACGTTCCGGATGCCCTTCTGGTTCCACTGCCCGCGGGTCGGATCGGGCGAGAGGATCTTCTGCTCCTGCCGCCACTGGCCGGCCGGGATCCAGACGCAGGGGATCACGCCGTTCTCGTCGTCGGTCACCGCGCGCTGGATGGCGGCGGTGTCGTCGATGCCGTCGTTCGGCACCGCGCCGTACGTGGTGATCGAGACGCAACCGGCGGGCTGGCTGAGCGCCGGCGCCACCTGCTCCAGGTCGACCAGGTCGATGTAGTAGAACGCCGCCGAGTCGCCCGAGTCCCGCTGCAACTTGAAGCGGGTGCCGGCCGGGTACGACGTGGACAGCAGCGCGTGCGACTCGTCGAACAGCCGGCGCGCGTCGCCCGACGGGGTGTTCGAGAGCGATTCGGTGTCGTCGGTCGTCCCGTACAGCCAGCTGTTGCGCGACGAGAGCGTCAGCTTCTGCACGAACTGGTCGTTCGCGTACAGGCTGATCGTCGCGTTCTGCCCGCCGCCGCCCGGTGCGTCCGGGATCGAGTTGCGCACGACGATCGAGTTGGCCTGGTTGACCGAGGTGAACTCGACGAACTGGCCGGTGCTGGTCAGGCGGACCGACTTGCGGCCGGACGACTCGGTGCCGAAGTTGGTGTGCCCGAACGTCCGCAGGGCGTCCGCCTCGACCAGGGTGCCGCTGTAGCGGGCGGCTTCGGCCTCGTACGAGGTGTAGGGCGTCGCCGCGCCTCGGCCGACCACGATTGACTGCGTACGCGAGTTGTTGTTCTCGTTGGTTTCGGCCACCACATTGGTCGCGTCAGCCGTCGCGGTGACGGTCGCCCCGCCGCTCGTCGCCGTCCACGTGCCGACGTTGACGGTGACCGTCGCGCCGGCCGCGATGCTTCCGGTGTTGGCGTTGAGCGTGCTGCTGCCCGCGACGACCCGCGTCACGCTGGCCGCGGCGGCGCTGGTGCCCCGGTTGTTGACCTGCACCGCGAAGGTGACCGCCGAGCCCGCGGCCGGGTTGGCCGGGTTCGGGGTGACGCTCAGGATTTGCAGGTCGGGGCCGGGCGCCTGGGCGACGACGAGCGAGGCCGGCGCGGTGTAGGCGTTGTTGCTGTTGTCGGTCTCGGCGACGGTGTTGGCCGGGTCGACCACGGCCGAGACCTGGTAGCTGCCCTGGCCTCGCCGTCCGGCGCTGACGCTCACCGTGGCCGAGGCCCCGGCGGCCAGGGCGCCGACGTTCGCGCTGCCGATGACGTTGCCGTTCAGGCGCACGTCGACAGTGGTCGCGGCCGAGGCGACCGTCCCCGAGTTGCGTACGGTGGCCGAGACGTTGATCGTCGACGACTCGTCCGGGTTGGTGGGCGTCCAGCTGAGGCCCGTGACGACCAGATCGGCGGCCGGCGCCCACGAACCGAGCACCTGCAGCTCGGCGACCTGACCGCCGGGGGCGCCCGTGTTGCTGAAGAACTGCAGCTGCAGATCCGACACGCGCCCGGTGACCGGAATGGTCACGGTGTTGCCCGACCCGAAGGCGTAGTCGGCGCGGGCCTTGAGCGAGGTGAAGCCGCTGGCGCCGGTGACCCGGCCGAGCACCTGGATGCTCTGGGTGCGTGCGCCCCACGCGGGATCGGGGTTCAGCTTGACCACCACGCCGGTGACGTTGGCGTCGGAGCCGAGCTTGGCCGTCAGCGTGGCCGGGAAACCGTTCGATTCCCAGTACGTGGCCAGGTTGTTGTCGTTGGCATTCGGAGCGACGAAATTGTGGACGTTGCCGGACGCTTCCATCGGCTTGCCGGCCGCCAAGTTGGTGCCCGTCGGGGGATCGGGATCGGGATTCCCGCCGGTGACGCCGTAGACCTCGAGCTCGGAGAGCTGCGCCGCGGGCCAGCCGGTGTTGGCGGTGACGTTGACGCGGACATAGCGGACGGTGGCCGCGGTGAAGTCGATGGTGACGGTGTTGCCGCTGCCCGGGTTGAAGGTGCGCCCGGCGCTGGCCGAAAGCGTGCTCCAGCTCGAGTTGTTGGTGCTGCCCTGCACGCTCAAGGTCTGCGTGCGGGTGGCCCACTCGGCCGGCGGCGGCAGCTTGAGCTTGACCTGGTCGATCGCCACGCTGCTGCCCAGGTCGACCTGCACCCACTGCGGGAAGGCGTTGTTCGGGCTCTCCCAGTAGGAGGAGGCGTTGCCGTCGGTGACGTTCGCGGGGCCGTACGGGCCGTTGACGCCGCTGGCGGTAGCGGTCTTGCCTTGCGCGAGGTTGGGTCCACCGGCCGCGTTCGCGGGGGTGGCCGAGATCCCGGCGGTGACCAGAGCGGTCGCCAGGATGCCGGTAAGGAGTCTTCGTCCTCTCATGGATCCCTCTTCTGTGCGCACGTGGCCGCCGGGCGGGGAACCCGGCGACCACCAGGGGGACGGGGATGTCTGCCACGATTTTTCGCTGTGCTGCTGAGTTTTTTCGTAGACAGGCATTCAAGGTTTCAGATACATCACTAGTTCGTCAACGGGTGATGTCGTGCTCACGGCAAAACGTTCATTGCCGGCCGCCACCGGGCAAGACCCCGGCATGGGATGGCCGGTGGTGGCGCTGTGTCTCGTCCAGTTCGTCGACGTCCTCGGGGTCACCGTGGTCGTGACGACGCTGCCGGCCATGCTGAGCGACGTCGGCGCCTCGCCCGAGGACGGCACGATCGTCGCGGTCGGCTACGCCATGTTCTTCGGCGGCCTGCTCATGTTCGGGGCGCGGCTGGGCGACCGCTTCGGCCATCGGCGGTGCATCCTCGGCAGCCTGGTCGCCTTCGCGGCGGGTTCGCTGCTCACGGCCACTGCCACGTCGGTCTTCGTGCTGTCGGCCGGGCGGTGCGTGCAGGGTGCGGCGGCGGCGATCGCGGTGCCCTCGGCGCTGCGGCTGCTGACGGCGGTGGCCACCGACGAGCGGCAGCGGGCGCGGGCGGTGGCGGCGTGGAGCGCGGCCGGGGCGGCGGCGGGCGCGTCCGGGTTCGTGGTGGGCGGGCTGGTCTCGGCTGTGGGCAGCTGGCGGCTGGTCTTCTGGGGGCTGCTGGGAGTATCGGCGGTGCTGGCGGCGGCCGTGATCCGGTTCGTGCCGGCGCGGGCCACCGAGACCGGCGGCGGGGCGCTCAACCTGGCCGGCTCGGTGCTGCTGACCGGGGCGGTGATGCTGGCGATCCTGTTCGGCGAGGCCCCCTGGCTGCTTCTCGGGTCGGCCCTGCTGGCCGGGCTGTTCGTGCTGGTCGACCGGCGGTCGTCGGCGCCGCTGGTCTTCTCGGGTGTGCTGCGGCTGCCGCAGG
Organism: Paractinoplanes pyxinae; assembly: GCF_026626335.1. GTDB lineage: Bacteria > Actinomycetota > Actinomycetes > Mycobacteriales > Micromonosporaceae > Actinoplanes > Actinoplanes pyxinae. The sequence goes on from NZ_JAPNTZ010000021.1 coordinate 17,980, forward strand.
TGCGGCGGGGCGCCGGCGGAGCCTTCTTCAATACGGCCACGACCGGGGTGGTCACCCTGGTCACGCTTCATCTGCAGGGCGCATTGGGGCGTACGCCGCTGGAGGCGGCCGCCACTCTTCTGCCGCTCAGCCTGGCGGTGATCCCGGGCTCGGCCGTGGCGGCCCGGCTGATCGTGCGGCGGCCGGCCGAGCGGGTGGCCGCGGCCGGGCTGCTCGCGATCGGCGCCGGACTGGCCGTGCCGCTGATCGCACCCGCCTCGGTGGTGCTCATCGGGGCCGGGGTAGCCGCGGCCGGGTTCGGGCTGGGACTGGCCTCGGTGGCCACCACGTCCCTGGCCACCGACGTCCCGGAGGAGAGGCGGGCGACCTCGGCCGGTCTGGCCAACACGAGCGCTCAGCTGGGGACGGCGCTCGGCACGGCGGTGCTGCTACTGGTCGCGGCCTCGACGACCGGCATCCCCGGAGCCACCGACCGGACGCCGTGGGTGGCCTGGGCGGCCGCCGCGGTCGCGGCCGTGGCGGCCTCGGTGGTTCTGGCGTCCGTCAGGGAAAGGTGACCTCGACGCGCAGGCCGTCGCGGCCGGTCGACGAGGCGGCGATGATGCCGTCGTGGGCGCGGGTGATCGAGCGGGCGATGGCCAGGCCGAGGCCCGCGCCTCCGCTGTGGTCGATGCGGGTGCCGCTGAGCCGGCGGAACGGCTCGAACAGGCCGGTGACCTCGTCGGCGGGCACGTCGTCGCCGGTGTTGGTGACGATCAGGGCCGGGTCGTCGCCGACCTCGACGTCGACCGTGCCGCCGGGGCGGTTGTACTTGATCGCGTTCTGGACGAGGTTGCTGATCAGGCGTTCCAGCAGCACCTGCTCGCCGAGCACGGTGCGCGGCTTCAGGGTGCTGGTGATCGTCACACCTGCCTCGTCGGCCCGGGCCCGGTGGGCGTCGAGGACGGACCCGGCTATCTCGTCGAGCCGTAACGGCGTACGGGAAACAAGCCCCCGATCGCTTTCGCTGAGCACCAGCAGGCCCTCGATCAGGCGCTCGTTCCGCTCGTTGGTCTCGAGCAGCTGGGCCGCGAGCAGCTCCAACTGCTCCTTGCCGAGCGTGCGGGCCAGCCCGACCTCGATCAGCGTCCGCTGCACGGCGAGCGGAGTGCGCAACTCGTGCGAGGCGTCGGCCGCGAATCGGCGCTGCGCCTCGTAGCCGACGGCTATCCGGTCCATCATCTCGTCGATCGAGCGGCCCAGGACGGCCAGCTCGTCGGGCCCGTCGCCGGGGCGCAGGCGGTGGCCCAGGTTCTGCGGCCCGACGTTGGCGATCACCGGCGCCAGGTCGCGCAGCGGGCGCAGGCACCACCGGATCACGGGGTAACAGGCCGCCAGCAGCACCAGCAGCACGAATGTCATGGCCAGGATGATCGGGATGCTGGGCCGGCGGAACAGTTGCCGGCAGATCACGTGCGTGCTGTCCGGGCCGGCCCCGCAGAAGGTCGGCGTGACGTCCCACCACACCGACAGCAGAGTCTCGGCGACCGGGCGCACGAGCAACCCGGCGACGAGTAGCGCCGCACAGAGCAGCAGGATGCGTCGCCTCACGCCCCCCACGCTGACACACCCGCGATAAAGAAGTCATAAGGACGTCGCTGACACCGGCGCGACGGCCCGTTTCGAAAAATCGTTCGCGTGTTCAAGTCTCTCGCCGCGGCTGCGGCCGCCACGCTCGTCGTGCTGGGCGTCGCGAGCCCGGCCTCGGCCATCGCGTACGGGGAGAACGCGCGCGACGGCGCCTACCGGTTCTCGGTTCTGCTCACGATGACCGGCCTGCCCGCCGACGGCGGCGGCACCCGGGACAGCTCGTGCTCGGGTGCGCTGGTCGCGCCGAAGTGGGTGGTCACCGCCGGGCATTGCTTCCGGGACGCGGCGGGGCGCAAGGTCAGCCGTACGGTGGCCAAGCGCACGACTGCCACGATCGGCCGCGCGAAGGTCGCCGGCCGCGGCGGCCACGTGGTCGAGGTGGTCGCCGTCCGCCAGGCCAAGACGGCCGATGTCGCCCTGGCCGAGCTGGCCTCACCGGTCACTGACGTCACACCGCTGCGCGTGGCGACCTACCCGCCGTCGTCCGGCGAGGACGTGCGCCTGACCGGCTTCGGGCTGACCGCCGACCAGACGCCGGCCAAGCGCCTGCAGACCGGCCGCTTCACCATCGTCGCGGTGGGGGATTCCCTGCTCGAGACGTCCGGGGTGGCTCCGCAGGACGACACCAGCCCGTGTCCGCACGACTCGGGCGGCCCGTACTTCCGCGACTCCGGCGGCGGCCCCGAACTGGTGGCGGTGGTGAGCGCCGGCCCCGGCTGCCCGCACACCGGCCCCGACTACAGCGCTCGCACCGACAACATCAGCGACTGGATAGCCGCCGAGACGACGTCACCCGGCTCGTCCCGGCTCTGGTACCTGGCCGTGTTGATCCCGCTGGCGCTGGGCGCGGTGGCGTTGCCGGCGCTGGCCTATCGTCGTCGGGGTGCTGACCCTGGGAGTCGACCTCGCCTCGGCCGATGAACGCACGGCGACCGCCCTGGTCGAGTGGACCGGGGAAGCGGCGGTCGTGCGCGACCTGCGGCTGGGCGTCGGCGACGACGAGCTGATCGAGGCGATCGGCGCGGCCGGCAAGGCCGGGCTCGACTGCCCGCTGGGCTGGCCGTCGCTGTTCGCCGAGTTCGTGGCGGACCAGCGCTCGGGTGATCTGCGGCCGGTCGCGGCGGACGCGGCCTGGCGGCGGGGCCTGGCCTACCGGGTCACCGACCTGGTCGTACGGGCCGAAGCAGGTCTCAACCCGCTCAGCGTGGCCGCCGACCGCATCGCGTACGTGGCCTTCCGCGGCGCCAACCTGCTGGCCCACCTGGCCGCCGCCGGCCTCCCGATCGACCGTTCGGGCGCCGGCCGCGTGGTCGAGGTCTATCCCGCGGCCTCCCTGCGTCGCTGGGGCCTGACCCATCGCGGCTACAAACGCCCTGGCCAGGCCTCCCTTGTGGACGAGTTGACAGCCGCCGCGCCCTGGCTGGAGCTGGCCGGCTTCGAGCCTTTGTGTCGTACGAGTCATGACGCTTTCGACGCTTTGATCGCCGCCCTGGCCACGCGGGCCGCCGCCCTGGGCCAGACCCTGGCGCCCACCCCGGCGCAAAAGGAGGCCGCGCGCCTCGAAGGGTGGATCGCCCTGCCCACCGGCGACCTCGGTGATCTCGTCGCCCCCTGAGCGTCACATCCTCCGATGATCGTCCGGTCACAGCACTGAGCGCGCCCGCGCGCGAACCGGTGTCACGGACAGGAGCGGATGACCATGAAGCGCACAGGGAAGGTGCTGGCGATGGCACTGGCGGCGGTCAGCGTCGCCGCGCTGAGCGTCGGCACGGCCCAGGCCTCGTCGCACAGCAAGGCGCGACCCACGATCGTGCTGGTGCACGGGGCATGGGCCGACTCGTCGAGCTGGAACGAGGTCATACCCCGGCTGCAGCGGGACGGCTACACCGTGGTGGCGCCGCCCAACCCGCTGCGGTCGCTGGCCGGCGACGCGGCGTACGTGAGGACGTACCTGCAGACCGTCACGGGACCGGTGGTGCTCGTCGGCCACTCGTACGGCGGCGCCGTGATCACCAACGCGGCCACCGGCAACAAGAACATCAAGGCCCTGGTGTACGTGAACGCGTTCGCGCCGGACAAGGGCGAATCACCGGTCGCGCTGGCGGGCCCGGACTCGGCGCTGTCGGCCGACCCGACCACGATCTTCACCTTCGTCCCGGCCACGCTGCCGCCCACCGCGACCACCGACCTGTACCTGAACCGGTCGACGGTGTTCAACTCGTTCGCGACCGGCCTCAGCCGCGGGCAGAAGGAACTGGTGCTGGCCACCCAGAAGCCGGCCGCGTTCGGCGGCCTCAACGAGCAGTCCGGCGAGCCGGCCTGGAAGACGATCAGGTCGTGGTACCTGATCGGCCGCCAAGACAAGATCATTCCGGCTACGGCGGAACGAGCGATGGCCAAGCGGGCCGGCTCGACAGTCACCGAGTACGACGGCGGCCACCTCGGCCTGATCTCCGAAGCCGGAACGATCACCCGCGGCATCGAGAAGGCGGCGGAGGCGGTGTCCTGAGCGGGCCGAGTCGGGATCGAAACGAAGCAAGGCCGCACAGCTGAAGAAGCTGTACGGCCTTGCTGCTGCTTGGTGCGCCGCGTAGGACTTGAACCTACAACCCGCGGATTAAGAGTCCGCTGCTCTGCCAGTTGAGCTAGCGGCGCTCGTTGGCAACGACGAAAACGTTAGCACGCCCTCCGGTGATCTTGGAAATCGGCCCCTCCCCGCGACCCGCGGACGAGGTCGGCCACCCGGACGGAGGACTCGATCTCTTGCATTCATGAGGCAGGATGTCCCCGCAACTTCACAACGGGACGGACGGACGGTCAGCATGCGGCGCACGCTCGTGGCAGTCATGGCGATGGCGGTGATCACGCCGGTCGCGCTGGCCGCGTGCGGCAAGGGCGACGACGACAAGGACGCTTCGGCCTGGGTGGGCACGCCGTCGGCCAGCGCCGGGGCCAGTGCCGCCGCGCCGACCGGCCGGGAGGAGTCCGCCTCGGTGCCGGTCAGCCTGGCCGTCACGCCGGCTGCCGGCAAGACCGAGGTGCCGGTGAGCGCCGAGATCGGCTTCAAGGTGGCCGGGGCCAAGGTGACCACCGTCACGCTGAAGGACGGCGCGGGCAAGCCGGTCGCCGGCACCCTGCGTGAGGACGGCTCGGCCTGGGTGCCCAGCGCGCCGCTGAAGACCAAGCAGAAGTACTCGGCCAGCGTTGTGGCCACCGCCGGCGACGGCACCACCAAGACCGCGAGCACCACCTTCACCACGATGGGCAAGCCGGCCCGCAAGACCGGCACCGGCCTCTACCTCTTCGACGACCACACGTACGGCGTGGCCATGCCCGTGGTGGTCGAGTTCAGCCCGGGCATCAAGAAGGCCGACCGGGCCGCCGTGCAGCGCCGCATGTTCGTCACCACCACGCCGGCCCAGCCCGGCGTCTGGTCGTGGACGCCGAACGGCACGCAGGCCTACTACCGAGGCCCCGAGTTCTGGAAGTCGGGCACCACGCTCAAGGTCCGCATCGCGCTGGGCGGCCTGCCGACCGGCGGCGGCCGCTACGGCGACCGGGACCGCGCGGCCACCGCGAAGATCGGCCGCAGCTTCGAGATGAAGGTCGACAACAAGAGCAAGAAGATGACCGTGGTGCAGGACGGCAAGACGGTCAAGACGATGCCGGTGAGCCTGGGCAAGAAGGGCACACCGTCGTCCAGCGGCGTGATGGTCGTCATGGAGAAGAAGGAGTCGACCGTCTTCGACACCACGGACACCGACGGCGACGACGGTTACGTCACCGACATCGAGTTCGCCCAGCGGTTGACCTGGAGCGGGCAGTACATCCACTCGGCGCCGTGGTCGGTCGGCGACCAGGGGCGGCGAAATGTGTCACACGGTTGTGTCAATGTCGCCCCCGGCAACGCGCGCTGGTTGTTCGACCGCACCCTGGTCGGCGACCCGGTCACCGTGCGGGGGACGGAAGACAAGCTTTCGTACGGAAACGGCTGGACACCCTGGGACAAACCGTGGTCGGAGTTCGTCAAGGGCAGCGCCTTGCCGGTGCCCGCGTCGCTGAAGTGACCAATGTTTCATAAGTGATCAAAATGGACAGCCACCTGTTCAGGCGGCACGATTCCGGGATTGGTCGCGGGGGAAGATAAAGGCAGTATTGGGCGCCGGGACGAACGACGCCGTGAGGGGACCATGAAGACCTGGGGAATCAAGAAGGCCGCCGTCGTGCTGGCCGCTGCGAGCGTGCTGCTCGCCTCGGGCTGTGGTGACGGCGACAAGAAATCGTCCTGGCAGGGCGGCGGCCAGCCGGGCAGCAGCGCCTCGCCCAACGGCGAGCAGCCGGCCTCGCCCGAGCCGCTGCCGAGCACCGTCGCGGTGTCCTCGCCGGCCGCCGAGGCCAAGAACGTCCAGGCCATCGCTCCGATCAAGTTCGAGAGCGAGAACCCGGACGACACGACGGTCAAGGTGACCGACGCCAAGGGCGACGAGGTCGAGGGCACTCTCGACAAGGACGCCAAGACGTTCACCCCGTCCAAGGCGCTGCCCTGGGGCACCAAGTTCACGGTCACCGTCACCGGTCCCGAGGCCGACGGCAAGAACAACACCGCCACCAGCACCTTCACCACGATGGCGAAGCCGGCCAAGCTGATCCGGGTCTCGAGCTTCCTGGGCGACGGCCAGCAGGTCGGCGTGGGCATGCCGCTGATCATCCGGTTCGGCCGCGCGATCCCGGAAAGCTTCCGCGACGACGTCGAGCGCCGCATGAAGGTCACCGCCACCCCGGCCCAGGAGGGCACCTGGCACTGGACCAGCCCGACCGAGGTGCACTACCGCACCAAGGTCTACTGGAAGGCCAACTCGAAGGTCTTCTACAAGGTGTCGCTGGCCGGCGTCCCGCTGGGCAACGGCTACTACGGCCGGTCCGACCTCACCGTCGATCTCAAGATCGGCCGCGAGTTCATCATGAACGTCTCGAACAAGAGCAAGCAGATGACGGTCAAGCAGAACGGGAAGATCATCAAGACCATCCCGGTCAGCCTGGGCAAGAAGAGCACCCCGTCGTCGAGCGGCACGATGGTCGTCATCGAGAAGAAGAAGCACACGATCTTCGACACGACCGACGAGCTGCCGGCCGGCGAGGGCTACAAGACCCCGATCGACTTCGCCCAGCGGATCACCTGGAGCGGCCAGTTCATCCACGCCGCGCCGTGGTCCGAGGGCAAGCAGGGCAAGGTCAACGTCTCGCACGGCTGCGTGAACGTCAGCGAGAAGATGGGCGCCTGGCTGTTCGACCGCACGCTCATGGGTGACCCGATCACCGTCTCGGGCACGGAAGAGAAGCTGAAGAACGGCAACGGCTGGACCGACTGGAACATGAGCTGGGAAGAGTACAAAAAGGGCTCTTACCTCTGAGCTGCTGAAATGAAGGGCCCGGCCGGTTTCGGCCGGGCCTTTCGCGTACGCACGGGGTGGAGCACGCCTAGCCTGACCACGTGTCCCGATTCGTACCTTTGATCCTGGTGTTGACGGCGCTGGCGGGCTGCAGCGGCGCCGACCCGGAACCAGAACCAGCGCCACCCAGCGCCTCCCCCTCGATCGAGGCTTCGCCTCTGCCCGAGGACGACCCGCCCGGCACTCTGACCTGCGCCGCCCTGGCCGCGGCGATCGCCGACTCCTCGCTCATGACGCCCGGGATCGTCGACGGGATCGTCACCACGAGCGGGACAGCCGACGCGCCGGTGGCCGACGCCGCCCAGCGCCTCGCCACCGCGTACGCGCAAGCCGTCGCCGCCGCCGGCAAGGACACCGAACCGGACGCCGTAGCCGCGGTGGGAGCTGCCGCCTCGGACATGTCGACTGTCTGTTCGGACAGCGGGCTGCAGACCGTCGGATGATCACGAAAGCGCTGGCCGGAGGTCTAATCGGTCGGCGTCCCGCGCAGGCCGATCACGCTCGGCGGCTGGATCGTGACACGAATTGGTCACGATCCCATCCGTAGGGGCCTTCGGCAATGCAGGATGCACTACCGGAGCGGGAGAGATAGAAGGAGACCGCGATGGCGCAGATCCATCATTTCGACCATGGGTGGATCACGCCCACCATCAGCTACATCTTGTCCGTGCTGGGCTCGATGCTGGGACTCACGTGCGCCATCCGGTTCCGGAGTGCGGCCGGGCGCGGCGAGCGCATCTGGTGGCTCGTGCTGGCGTCGGTGTCGATCGGCGGCACGGCGATCTGGAGCATGCACTTCGTCGCGATGATGGGCTTCAGCGTCGTCGGCACCCCGATCCGCTACGACATCGGCCTCACCGCCGCCAGCGCGATCATCGCGGTGGTCGCGGTCGGCGTCGGCCTGGCCATCGCGCTGCTCGGCAAGGGCGCGCAGAACCTGCGCATCCTGTCCGGCGGTGTCATCGCCGGGCTGGGCGTCGCCGCGATGCACTACACGGGCATGGCCGCCATGAAACTGCACGGCGACGTGTCGTACGCGATGAGCCGGGTCGGCCTCTCGGTCGGCATCGCCGTGGTCGCGGCGGCCGTCGCGCTCTGGCTCGCCGTCACGGTCCGCCGCCCGCTGGTGGTCTTCGCCGCCGCCCTGGTCATGGGGATCGCCGTCAACGGCATGCACTTCACCGGCATGACGGCGATGTCGGTCGACACCGACGCGTCCACCGTCCAGCTTCCGGGGGCCACGGCCGGCGGCATGATCGTGCCGATCGGGGTGGCCGTCGTCTTCGGCATCATCGGCCTCGCGTACGCGCTGATGTCCGCCCCGACCGAGGAGGACCGCGCGGCCTCGGCCTACCTGGCCCAGCGCCGCGAGGAAGCCGCCGCTCGCATCCCGAAGCAGGCCGGACCGCCGGCGCCGGGCAGCCTGGCCTCGGGCGCCTGGACCTACCGCGACCGGGACCGCACGTCGCGCTGAGACGCAGTTAACAAAGAGGGGTCGGCCACTGCGGCCGGCCCCTTCTTTCTCTCCAGTCCCGAACGGGATTTCACTATCTGAAGATGTCGAAACCACTTTTCTTGGCGTCGAATGCAACGGTCCTGGTCACGCTGCGTATTCATCCGTTCGACGCAGCGAACGACGGCGGTGCATTTGGTTTCGACTTGTTACCGACCCGTTTCCGGGGGCTTCACGGGTGGGCCGATCGGCTGACCGCCGGGGTCCGCCCGGCCGCTCGATCTTGTCTGCCTGTCATAGCCTAAACCCGATAGCCTCTTTCCTCAGGGAGTGGGCGAGTTCGATCTAAGTGGGGGCAACATGAGCGTGGGCATCCTGGGTACCGGCTCTTATCTGCCGGCCGAGGTGGTCACCAACGAGGATCTGGTGCGTCTCGTGCCGGATGCCGATCCGGAGTGGGTCAGCCGCAAGACGATGATCCAGGCCCGTCGTTTCGCGGCCCCGCACGAGGCCGCTTCCGACCTCGCCGCCGAGGCCGCCCGCGAGGCCCTGGTGAACGCCGGGCTCGAGGCCGTGGACATCGACTACCTGATCGTCTCGACCTCCACCGGTGACTCTCCGCAACCGCCGACCTCCACGCTGGTGCAGCACAAGATCGGCGCCAACGGGGCCGCCTGCTTCGACATCAACGTCGTCTGCGCCGGCTTCGTCTTCGGCGTCGCGCTGGCCAACAGCCTCGTGTCGATGAACCCGACGGCCAAGGTCCTGGTCATCGCGTCCGACATCTACTCGCGCATCCTCGACTTCGGCGACCGCCGCACGGCCGTGCTCTTCGGCGACGGCGCGGGCGCGGCGGTCGTGGGCTCGGTGGCCGAGGGCTACGGCTTCCTCGACATGGAACTGGTGTCGCGCGGCGAGGCCAGCGAGCTCATCCACGTGCCGGGTGGCGGCAGCCGCCTGCCCGCCTCGGCCGAGACGGTGGCCAACGGCGACCACTACTTCAAGATGAACGGCCGCGGCGTGCGCGACTTCGTCAACATCGGCGTTCCGCCCGCGCTCGAGGCTCTGCTCAAGCGGGCCGACGTGGCCGTCGAAGAGGTCACCCACTTCGTGCCGCACCAGGCCAACGGCATCATGCTGGCCGAACTGGTCGAGAAGGCGGGCCTGAGCGAGGCCAAGACCCACCTCACGCTCGACCGCTACGGCAACGTGGGCAGCGCGTCGGTGCCGGTCACGCTGGACGAGGCGGCCCGCAACGGCTCGCTCAAGGACGGCGACATCGTGCTGATGGCCGGCTTCGGCGGCGGCATGTCGGTCGGCGCGTCCCTGCTGCGCTGGGGCGGCACCACCCGCCGCTGACCCCGTCCTACTTGGGCTGGATCAGCCAGTTCCACGCCCGCTTGAGGGTGTCCTGCAGCCCGGCGTCGTCCGCGGCCTGGGCTGCGGGGTCCTCGCTCGGCTCGGGCAGGTCGGCGCCCGGCACGGTCAGGATCACGCCGTGCTCGAACAGGCCGCTGACCTTGTCGGCGGGCGCGAAGCGGTGCCCCTCCGGCGTCTTCACGATCAGCCCGTGAAAGAGATCCGACTGCTCGTCGTCCAAGACATGCTCGACCTCGCCGGCGCGCGCGCCCGACTCGTCGTACACGGGCGTGCCGTCCTTGAGCACGAGATAGGCGACCGGCGCGCCGAGGTCTTCGGGAGCTTCGTTCTGGGTCATGGCCCTCCCCGTACCCCCAGGTGAGGCTGCCTATGCTTCGCGGTCGGCGGGGAGGGTCGCCACCTCGCGGTAGAAGCGGTTGATCTGACGTACGGTCGTCTCGAACTCGTCGAGGCCGAACGGCTTGGTCACGTAGGCGTTGGCCCGGTGCTGATAGCTGGCGACGATGTCCGGCGCCGCCCCCGACGTGGTCAGGATGATCACCGGGATCGCCTTGAGCCGGTCGTCGGTCTTGATGGCGGCCAACGTCTCGCGCCCGTCCATCCGCGGCATGTTGAGGTCGAGCAGGATCAGGTCGGGCCGGCTCGCCCCCGGGTACGCGCCCTCGCGGCGCAGATAGTCCAGAGCCTCCCGCCCGTCGGCCACCCGGTCGACGCTGGCGTCGGTGTCCGCGTTCTCCAGCGCCTCGGAAATCATGAGGGCGTCGGCGTCATCGTCGTCGACGACCAGGATCTGCAGGCTGCGCACAGGGGCCCCTTTGGTTGCTGTGCCGCAAGCATAGGGGCAGGGACGGGTCTCAACTACGCCCGGGCAGTTCCAATTCGGCATCCTCGGCCGGCTCGTCGGCGAACCATTGCCTCACCTGCGCCGGGGTGAGGTCGTAGCCGGTGGCGCGGGCGCCGGACCAGTTGACACCGACCAGCATGCCGTCCTTCTCGAGCCGGGGCAGCCACTGGTCCAGCCACTCGTCGACGTCGACGGCCAGCACCTCGAACCCGCTGTAGGCGGCCACCTGATCCACCACGCGACCGGCCCGGGTCGGCTTCGACCAGAACGGCACGGCCCGCCGCCCGTCGTCCCCCGCGGGGGCCGGCATGCCCTCCGGGTCGCGGATCGAGAACACGCGCCCTTCCCGGCCCGCCTCCCGCCGGAAGGCTGCCCGGTGCGCCCCGCTGAGCGACATCGCCATCTCCCATCTTGATCAAGCACCCTCATCGTCCGGCATGCTCACGCCGCACGAGGCCGGGTCGACCAAATCCCACCCCCTCAGCACGCCGCGCCGCGCCGACGTGCCGCCTTGCCGCTTCGGCTCGCACCTCCAAGCCGCGATTCCGGACGACGGCGCGGATTCTTGTAAATGTCTATAAGTGCTGGCCATTCAATTATTGATCTTGTCATTGCGAGAATTCGCAGCGTTTGTTCGGGTCTCGAACGGCTGGGGCCGGCATCGTCTTTTCGGGCTGCGCGGCCTAAACATTTAGTACAAGAAAGAGAAATTGGTCCGAAACGCGCGAGATGCCCGAGACATGATCTTCCGGTGCTCCTAAGGTCCGTTTTGTCGGTTGGCCACTTCACCGGACAACCACCAGTCACTGGAGGAATTTCAATGAGGAACAGTCGGCGCATCGGGGCGCTCGTGGCTATGGCTAGCGCGGCGGTCGGCATGGCAACAGTGACCGCGACGGCTCCCGCCTCGGCGGCGCCCGTTCGTGGGCCGCAGCCGGTTTCGACCTGGCTGAGCGCCGTCCGGGCCAACGCGGACAGCTGGGTCAAGATCAACTGGCGTACCGACCGGGCTGTCTGCAACGTCGAGGTGCGGGTCAGCGGTGGCCGGGACGTGGACGTGGACTACCCGGGCCGCAAGCGCTTCACGTCGTTCACCCGGGGCGACATCCTGCGCCCGGGCCGCACGGACTTCACCGCGTTCGAGGTGAACCCGGACTACGACCGGGCCGGCGTCGCCCGCCTGCGCGCCACCATCTCGTACGACCTGTGCGGCCGTCGCGACCGCACGCAGTACAAGTCGTTCGCGCTGGCCCTGCCAGTGCTGCGCAACGTCGGTCACCAGGGCGGCCCCGTCCGTCCCGGCAACGACGGCCGTCCCGGCAACGACGGGCGTCCGGGCAACGACGGTCGTCCCGGCAACAACGACGGTCGCCCCAACGGCAACAACGACGGGCGGCCCAACGGTGGTCACTCGTGGCCGTCCAGCCCGCGTCCGTCCATGAGCTCGTCGGCGCCGGCCACCCGCTGAGGCGTACGGCAGCGCATCCCCAGCCGCGGGTCCCGGGACCGCCGATTGAGTCGGCGAGCCGGGGCCCGCTCCGGCCTGCTCCCACCCGTACGAAATAGGGTTTTCGCGCCCTTGACCGGAAATCGGCGCTTAGCATGATCATCGCGCCGGTCACACGGGGAACCGACCGGGTGAGGAGGGGAACCGACATGAGTACGGGCCGCCGAATCGGATTCGCCGCCGCCGTCCTGGCCGCGTCGATGAGCATCGCGACCGTCGTCACCGCCACGCCGGCCCTGGCCGTGCACCAGGCGGCCGGCAGCGACACGTCCGACGCCCGCAAGCGGGTCAAGGGCCCACGCCCGGTCACCCGGACCCTGCAGGCGGTCGAGGCCAACGAGCCGCAGTGGGTCCGCGTGCGGTGGAAGACCGACCGCCGCATCTGCGACGCGCGGGTCGTGGTCTGGGCCGACGACGACGTGGAGATCACCTACCCGGGCGACCGGGAGTTCACCTCGTTCTCGCGGGGCGACTCCCTGGGCCGCGGCGGGACCGACTTCACCGCCATCCGGGTCGAGGCCAACTACGACCGCGACTCGTGGGCCCTGCTCGAGGCCACGATCAGCTACACCGACTGCAGCCGCGACTCGCGGACCTGGTCGAGCGACACCACCCTGATGCTCCCCGTGCGGAGCTGAGGCAAGCGGCACCCGGTGCCGGAACATAGCGGGCGCCGCGACCACGGCGCCGGATGAACGAGGCGGCCGAGATCCGCCAGACACGAGCGGCTATCGACGCCGGACATAGGTGCGCCCGGCCAGAGCAACACTGGCCGGGCGCTCGCCGTTCGTGGGTCAGACCCGCGTGAGGACCTGGGTCTGCTCCTCCGACTCCCGCCGGGCGTTCATGATCAGGGCCGACGGGTCGGTCAGCACCATCTCCATCGCCTTCGAGATCAGGTTGGGGTCGAAGGTCGACGCGTGGAACGTCGCCTCCAGGTGCAGCACGCCGTTCATCTCGCTGGTGGTCAGCGTGACGCCCTCGGGGCTGTTCAGCGTGGGCACGCTCAGGTTGACCCGCCATTCCGGCCCCACCGACCACGGCAGGTCGCCGAGCAGGTCGTGCCGGCCCTGGTTGCTGAAGGTCAGCCGCGGCCGCGGCGGGATGGCCAGTTCCGACGGGTACGGGTCGGGCATGCCGGGCGCGCCGTCCAGAGCGATCTTGCCCTCGCGCAGCACCATCATCGTGAGGATGCGGCCGGTGGCCAGCTCGTTCTTGATCGTCGTGTTGATCGACGCCGGGTCCATCATGTTCTGCGGGGACAGGTACGGCCCCATGCAGAAGTTGCTGTCGATGCGCGTGTCCTTGTCGAGGAAGCGCCGGCCGTCGGCCAGGAAGGTCGCGCCGCCCGTGTCGGGCTTGAGGCCCAGCTGGTTCAGCGCCGCGGTGAACGCCGCGAACGTGATGGCCGAGGTGGTGACGCCGGGCGAGTACTCGTCCCGCCACTTGCGCATGAGTTTGAGCGTGGTGGCCGAGCGGGCCGAGCGCACGGTCAGGTTGGGCTGCCACTTGCGCATCCGGGTCTCTTCCGGCTCCGGCGGGCGGGCGAAGCTGATGCCCTCCTTCCACCGGGCCGGCTTGGTGCCGAACTGCTTCCACCAGGCCTTGGGCAGCGCCATCCGGTTGCGCTCGAGCGGCGGGATCACCGCGGCCCGGCCCTGGCTGGCCGCGAGCACCAGCTCGTGCACGAGCGAGTTCACGGGGCCGGCGTCGCCGTACGCGTGCGAGACCTTGATCGCGATGTAGCCGGCGCCGACCAGGATGCGGATCGGGTGCACGCCGCGCGGCTCGGACTGCAGCTTGCGGGTCATGCCGTCCATGTCGAGCGACCAGTCGCCGGAGTCCTGCACGGCCCGGTGCACGAATTGGGCGAACTCCGCCCCGTCCATGTGCTCCCAGCGGGCGCCGACGCGGTCGAGCTTCGAGACGGCCCGGTGCTTGGGGTCGGCCGCGTGCAGACCGATCAAGGCCCGGCGTACGCCGTCCACGGTCACGCCGTACAGCGGGCCCACGGTCCGGATGTACTCGAGCGGGAGCCAGGCGCGCTCGTGCAGCGTCATGCTGGTCGAGTTGGCGCTGTCGCCCCGGCGCTTGGCGCCACCGAAGACGACCCGCAGCACGGTCGGCGCGACCAGCACGGTCTCGACGCCCATCACGATGGCGACCCACATGACCAGGTCGGTCAGGCCGCCGGTGTGCCCGCCGTACCAGGCCGCGCCCAGCTCGGCGACGCCCGCGAACAGCGAGAAGATGCCGGCCCCGCGGACCCTGTCCTGCACACGCGAGATCGCCATGAAGAAGTGCAGGAAGACGAACGGCACGTAGGTCAGGGCGAGGATGCGCAGCGCGTCGCCCGCCGTCTCGGCGTACTGGGCGCCGAAGACCGACATGATCGGGTTGGCCAGGAAGTAGACCGCCGCCGCGACCGGCACGCCGCCGCCGAGGCAGATCATCAGGCCGACCCGGACCTTGGAGGTCAGCGCCCGCTTGTCGCCGCTGGCCACCGCGAACAGCGTAAGGGCCACGTTGCCGGGCACCATCGCGAGGAACGACAGCACCATGAAGGCGGTGTAGAACGACGCGTTGGCCTCGGCCGACAGCACCGCGGTGACGACCAGCGGCAGCGCCGCGCGCGGCAGGTAGGTCGCCAGGTTGAGCAGGTTGTGGTCGAAGGTCGACTTGCCGCGGCCCTTGAGCAGCGCGAAGTTGGGCCGGGCGGAGTCGATGATCCGGCGCCGGCGCAGCGCGACGCTGAGGATGGCGGTCGACAGGACGATGCCGGCCACCCAGGTGAGCAGCAGCTCGTTGCCGGTCAGAGTGATCGGCGCGAGGGCCAGCCCGCCCAGCAGCACCAGCTTGATCACCGAGAACCAGGCGTTGCGCATGAGCTGCAGCGGACCCTTGAGCAGGCCGACCAGCGCCTCGTCGAGCACCAGGGTGACCGAGTTGAGGGCGATGCCGATCACCAGCAGCACGGTGCCGAACGTGCCGCCCAGCGCCTCTTGCAGACCCGGGATCCACAGCTGGGCGACGACCACGTACGCGATGCCGCCCACCGTGGCGGCGCTGCCGGCCACGAGCAGGCAGGTGGTGATCAGCTCCCACTTCGGGCCGCGCAACTGCGACAAGTCGGAGATCAGCATGGTGCCCATGCCGAACATGCCGATGGTGCCGATCAGCGTCATCGCGGACACCGCGGCCGACGCCTGGCCGACCGCCTCGGGCGACGCCGAGCGGGCGGCGACCCACCAGAACGCGAAGCCGAACAGCGAGGTGATCGCCGTCGTCGCGATCAGCGACCCGGCGTTCAGGAACAGGTCGACGTGCCCCTTGAGGGCGGTAATGATGCTGCTGCGGCGCTTGGCCGGTTGCGGCAGCGAGCCTTGCGGCACTCTGACCTCGGTCGCGGTCACACAGCCTCCCCACGGAACGACGATGAAAGGGTAGTTACTCGCCGGTTTCGGGTGCTACGGGAGAGCGGCCGACGGTTTGCGTACTGTCCGGTATGGACGATCATTGATCTGGCGGATCCGGCTGGCCGTTCGGTCGATTCTTGGTACGCCTGAGGTCCCACCAGAATCATCCGGTCACTCCAGGTGACGTGGATCATCACAACCAACCCGCTCGTTTGAAACGCCAGAAGAGGCCGCTACAGACGAGAACAACTATCACAATCGTGGCCGAGAACCCGTACCGGGAGTCGATACCGGGCATGTTCGCGAAGTTCATCCCATAAATCCCCGCGCCCACGGTCGGCACGGCGGCGATGCCGGCCCAGGCGGCGATCATGCGCATGTCGTTGTTCTGCTCGAGAGTGACCTGCGTGAGCCGGGCCTGCAGGATCGAGTTGAGCAGGTCGTCGAAGCCGGTCACGCGGTCGGTGGCCCGGGCCAGGCGGCCGCGCACGTCCTCGAAGTAGGGGTGCAGCGCCGGAGGCGCTCCGGTCAGCCGGGTCAGCGGCTCGTGCAGCGGCAGCACGGCCCGCTTGAGCTCGACCATCTCGCGCTTGAGCTGGTAGAAGTGCGCCACGTCGGCCGAGCGGCGAGTGGCGAACGTCTCCTCCTCGAGGCGCTCGAGGTCGTGTTCGACCCGGAGCGAGACGTCCAGGTAGTCGTCGACCAGCTGGTCCGCCACCGCGTAGGCGACCGCCCACGGGCCGGCCCGCAGCAGCTCCGGCCGCTTCTGCAGATCCCGCCTGACTTGCCACAGGGCGCCCGCCGCGCCATGACGCACGGTGATGACGAACCACGGTCCGATCAGCAGGGTCACGTCGCCGGTGTCGACCACCTCGCTGGTCGCCGTCAATTCCTCGTGCTCGACGTAGCGGGCGGTCCGCAGCACCAGCCGGGTCACCTCGCCGACCGTCTCGACGAGCGGCCGGTGGCCGCCCTCGGTGGTCTGGTCGACGATCAGCTCGTGCAGGCCGAACGTCTCGGCGACCGTGCGCATCGTCACCACGTCGGGCTCGTGCAGCCCCAGCCACACGAACTCGCCCCGGCGCCGGTGCGCCGAGGCGTAGTGCACGGTGCCGGGTTTGCGCCGCCCGTTGTGATAGACGGCGCAATCGACCACGGCATCCGGATTGTGGCGGCGCGCTTCGGTCATCGGCCCGGAGGGGCGCGGGGCGATGCCTTCGACCAGCCGGCCCAGAAGCTTCAGCACGCGCCGACGGTAGCGGCCCGGCGCGATTCAGTCCGACCGGCGCATGGCCCGCACGCCGGCCCACAGACCGAGGGCGCCGACGGCGGCTGCGGCGATCAACCCGTACAGGGTGGCCGAGGTGAAGATCTCGCCGTTGAACAGCGACCGCTCGGCGTCGACCACGTAGCTCAGCGGGTTGCCCTTGGCCAGGGCCTGCAGCCAGCCCGGGCCGTTCTCGATCGGCAGCAGCACGCCGGCCAGCAGCAGCAACGGGAAGAGCAGGGTCTGCTGCACGGTCCAGAACATCCACTCCTGGTTCTTCGAGGCCAGGGCCAGGGTGTACGACAGCGCGCCCAGCCCGATGCAGAAGGCCGCCAGGATGATCAGCCCCACCACCGCGCCCGCCCATTCGAAGCGGAACCCGAACGGCACGCAGACGGCCACGATCAGGGCAGCCTGGGCGAACATCGGCACGATCTCTTTGAGCGCCCGCCCGATCAGCAGGGCCGGCCGTCGCAAGGGAGTCACCAGCATCCGCTCGTGCGAGCCGGTCTGGATCTCGAAGAGCAGGTTCGACCCCGTCATCGAGCACGCGAACAGGCACGACATGACGATGATGCCGGGGACGAACCACTGCAGGGAATTGTCCGGCAGCAGCGGCGCGAACAGCCCCAGGAAGACGAGCGGCTGGACCATCGAGAAGATGATCGTGAACGGGTCGCGCAGCAGCGGGCGCAACTCGCGGCTGAAGACGGTGGTCGTGTCGGTGATCAGCGTTGTCATGGCTCAGACCTCCACCAGTTCGCGGGTCTCGGCGGCGCCGCCTTCGCGCAGGCTGCGCCCGGTGAGCTTGAGGAAGACGTCGTCGAGGGTGGGCCGGATCACCTCGGCCTCGGCGGCGGGATGCCCGGCCGCGCGCAGGTCGTCGAGCAATCCGGGCAACTGCCGGGGCGCGCCCTGCGTCGCGATGGTCAGCCGGGCGCCCTCCCGGGCCGGGTCGTACGCGGCCAGTGTCGTGGTGGCCCGGGCGGCCTCGGTCTCGGCGTCGAAGCCGAGGATGATCCGGTCGCCCACGTGTTCGGCCTTGAGCCGGGCCGGGCTGTCGTCGGCGATGATCCGGCCGTGGTCGATGACGATCACCCGCTCGGCCATCGAGTCGGCCTCGTCGAGGTAGTGGGTGGTCAGCACGATCGTCGTCTCGTGCTCGGCCCGCAGGTCGAGGATGTGCTCCTGCAGGTTGGCCCGGTTCTGCGGGTCGAGGCCGGTCGACGGCTCGTCCAGGAACAGCAGGTCGGGCGCGTGGATCAGGCCCATCGCGATGTCCAGCCGGCGGCGCTGGCCGCCGGAGAGGCTGGAGACGCGGCGGTCGGCCACCTCGGCCAGGCCCAGCGAGTCGATCAGGGTGGCCGCCCGGGCCCGGGCGTCCTTCACTCCGAGCCCGTACGCCCGGCCCTGGCTGATCAGTTCGTCGCGCCCGCGCTGGCTGTGGCCGGCGCCGTTGCCCTGCCCGATGTAGCCGATCCGCAGCCGCACCTGGCGCTGGTGCCGCACCACGTCGAAGCCGGCCACCCGGGCCGTCCCCGAGGTCGGCGGGATCAGCGTCGTCAGCATGCGCAGCGTCGTCGACTTGCCGGCGCCGTTCGGTCCGAGCAGCGCGACCAGCTCGCCCGGCGCGACGGTGAGGTCGATGCCGTCGACGGCCCGCACGTCCTTGAAGTGCTTCGTCAGCCCCTGTGTCTCAATCATGTCTCTCACGCTAGGGTCGCTTGCGGACACTTTCTGACCTCAATGCGGCGGAGTCTGGATTCATGGCGAACACGAGTGCCCGGATGCTGCGACTGCTGTCGCTGCTGCAGACCCACCGCTACTGGCCCGGGTCCGAGCTCGCGGGCCGGCTCGAGGTCAGCCCGCGCACGCTGCGCCGCGACGTCGACCGGCTGCGCGAGCTGGGCTATCCGGTCGACGCCAGCCGCGGGGTGGCCGGCGGCTATCAACTGCAGGCGGGCGCGGCCGTGCCGCCCCTGCTGCTCGACGACGACGAGGCGGTGGCGATCGCGGTCGGGCTGCGGACGGCGGCGGCCGGCGCGGTGGCGGGGTTCGAAGAAACTTCCGTGCGCGCCCTGGCCAAGGTGATCCAGCTGCTGCCGCCCCGGCTGCGCCGCCGCATCGACGCCCTGCGCGAGGTGACGGCGCCCGGCGTCCTCGGCGGTGGGCCGGCCCTCGACGCGGGTGTGCTGACCACGATCGCGATGGCCTGCCGGGGGGAGGAGAGGCTGCGCTTCGACTACACCCCGCGCGAGGGCGAGACGGCGGCCCGCTTCGTCGAGCCGCACCGCCTGGTGCCACTGGGCCGGCGCTGGTATCTGGTCGCGTGGGATCTGGACCGCGGCGACTGGCGCAGCTTCCGCGTCGACCGGCTCGCGTCGCCGGTGCTGACCAACGCCCGGTTCCGGCCGCGCGAAATTCCCGGCGGCGATCCGGCGGCCTGGCTGCGCTCGCGCATGTCGCAAATTCCCGCGCGGTACGACGTGTCGGTCGTGCTGCAGACGACCGGGCCGCAGGTGAGCGGCTTCGTCGGGCACTACGGCACGGTCGAAGAGCTCACGCCCGGCTCGTGCCGCCTGCGCATGAACACCGACGACCTGGGCTGGCCGGTGATGGTGCTCGGGGTGCTGGCCGTGCCGTTCACCATCGAGTCGCCGCCCGAACTGCGTGACCGTGTGCGCGAAACCGCCGACACGCTGCGCCGGGGCGCCGCCTGATTCCCTCCGGCCTTTATGGACGGATCGGCGCCCCCGTGGCGCCGATCCGCACTGGGAACGCTATCGGCCGCCTCCGACAATTTCCGCGCCTCCGTAAGCCAGTGCTTATATAAACTTCGGCGGATACGGTGCTGGGGCGGCCGGAAAATGTCGGGGGTGGCGGGCAGAATCGGCCCATGACCACGATCGGTGCGATCTTCCTGCCATCGAACCCGCCCGAGTCCCTGCGTTCCGTCGCCCAGGCCGCCGACCAGGCCGGCCTCGAAGAGCTGTGGATCTGGGAGGACTGCTTCCTCAACGGCGGCCTCACCGCCGCCACCGCCGCCCTGGCCTGGACGCAGAATCTGCGCGTCGGCATCGGCATCATGCCGGTCCCGTTCCGCAACGTCGCCTCCCTGGCCATGGAACTGGCCACGCTGGGCCGCATGTTCGGCGACCGCGCGCTGCCCGGCATCGGCCACGGCGTCCAAGAGTGGATGGGCCAGGTCGGCGCCCGGGCCGCGTCGCCGCTGACGCTGCTGCGCGAGTACGCGACGGCGCTGCAGGCCCTGCTCCACGGCGAGTCCGTCACCGTCTCCGGCAAGTACGTCAAGCTCGACAACGTCCGGCTCGACTGGCCGCCCGCGGTGCCGCCGCTGCTCTCGGTCGCGGCCGGCGGCCCCAAGACCATCGCGCTCGCCGGCGAGGTGGGCGACGCCGTCGTGCTGGCCGGCGGCACCTCCCCGGCCAAGGTGGCCGAGACGGCCAAGGTCGTCACCGACGCTCAGATCACGGTCTTCGTGCCCGCCATGACCGGTCCCGGGGCCGAGGCCAAGCTGCTGGCCGACATGCAGAAGTACGAGGCCGACTGGCCCGGCCTGTGGGGCACCCCGGCCGAGATCGCGGCCGGCCTGGCCGAGTTCGCCGCCGCCGGCGCCAGCAAGGTGATCCTGCAGACCGTGGCCGGCGAAGACCCCGAGGCGTACGTGCGCTGGGTGGCCGAAGAGATCAAGCCCCTGGTATGACGCTGGTCGCGGAACCGGGCCGGCCTCGGGCCCGGTCGGTTAGCCTGCGCCGAGGTCCGAGATTGAGGAAGACGGGGGAACGATCACCGTGACTACGCGGTACGTGGCGATCGGCGACAGCTTCACCGAGGGCGTCGGCGACGAGTTGCCCGACGGCTCGGTCCGCGGGTGGACGGATCTGGTCGCCGCCGGTCTGGCCGCCGGCGAGGGTGAGCCGGTGCGGTACGCCAACCTCGCCATCCGCGGGCGCCTGCTCGAACCGATCGTCAACGAGCAGCTTCCGGCCGCCCTGGCCCTGTCGCCGCCGCCCACGATCCTGACGCTCAACGGCGGCGGCAACGACATGATGCGTCCCGGCAGCGACATGCTGCGCCTGGCCGAGCTCACCGAGCAGGCGATCCAGCGCTGCCTCGAGGCGGGCGTGCGCATGGTGCTGCTCAGCGGCGGCGACCCGTCCGAGCGGCTGCCGCTGGGCGGCATGATGCGCCGCAAGGGCGAGGCGCTCACCCAGTCCGCGATCGACCTGGCCAAGCGCTACGACATCACGTTCGTCGACGTCTTCCACGACGCCGAGATCCGCCGGGCCGGCTACTGGTCGCCCGACCGGCTGCACCTCAACGCGGCCGGCCACCAGCGGGTGGCCGGCCTGGTGCTGAGCGCGCTCGGCTACGAGGCCGCGGCCCACGTCATCGACCCCGGCCCGGCCGAGAGCCGCCGCGTGCTGGCCGAGGCCCGCTACTACCGCGAACACGTCCTGCCGTGGATCAACCGGCGGTTCCGCGGCCGCTCCTCCGGCGACAACCGCACCGGCAAGTACGTCGACTGGGTCGAGATCAACCCGGCCTAGGGCAGTGGCCGGCGGCGGATGTGGTCGTCGTGCCACTCCGACCCGACCAGGAAGCGCTTGACCCCGATCACCTCGAAGCCGTGCTTGGCGTAGAACTTGGCCGCCCGCACGTTCTGCTGGTTGACGCCCAGCCAGCAGAACGCGGCGCCGGTCGCCGCGGCCGAGGCGAGCGTGGCGTCCATGAGCGTGGCGGCCGCTCCCGAGCCGTGCCTGTCCGGCGCCAGATAGAACTTGCTGAGCTCGATGCTGACTTTCTCGTCGACCACGGCGGCCACGTCGGGGTCCTTGATCGGGCCGCTGACCAGCATCGAATAGCCCAGCGGGAGGTCGCCGTCGACCACCAGCAGAATGATCCGCTGCGGGTCGGCCAGGTAGCCGCGGAAGCTCGCCTCGGACAGGTGGGTGGCGACGAAATCGTCGATGTCCGACTGGAGCGTGCCGGGCGGACAGGCCAGGCCGAAGGTCCGTTCGGCCAGATCGTGCAGCAGTTCCGTGTCGGCAAGTTCGGCGCGACGGGTCGTGATCGACATGGAAAGACAGTTTATTGTTCTCCGCGTGCACGCTCCCACAGTGAAACACCTCGGCGACGTCATTCCGCTGCCGGCTTCGGTCCGGCCCGACCCCGGCGCGGACTTCCGCGTCCCGGCCGATGTGTCGGTGAGCGCCGCCCCGGCCGCCGCCGCCGTGGCCGACGAACTGGCCGAAGTGCTGCGCGAGGTGACCGGGTTCCCGGTGCCGCGTACGGAGGAAGGCTCGATCCGCCTCGAGATCGAGGCCGCCGGCGAGGCGCGGTCGCCCGAGTCGTACCGGCTGGCGATCGCGGCCGACGGCGTGACCCTGGGCGCGCCCACCGAGCAGGGCCTGTTCGCCGGCTTCCAGACGCTGCGCCAGCTGCTCCCGCTGAAGGGCGAGGTCGTGCTGCCCGGCGGCCGGATCGAGGACGCGCCCCGCTTCGCGTACCGCGGAACGATGCTCGACCTGGCCCGGCACTTCTACCAGCCGGCCGACATTCGGTCCTACCTCGACACGATCGCGCAGTTCAAGATCAATCACCTGCACCTGCACCTCACCGACGACCAGGGCTGGCGGCTCGAGATCGACGGCTGGCCGCGCCTGACCGAGGTGAGCGGGGGCGAGGGCACCGGCATCGACGGGGCCGGCCCGGGATTCCTCACCGCCCAGGAGTACGCCGATCTGGTGGCCTACGCCGCGACCCGGCACATCACGATCGTTCCCGAGATCGACCTGCCCGGCCACGTCAACGCGGCCCAGGTCGCGTACCCGGAACTGACCTGCGACGGGGAGCCGGTGCAACCGCGCACCGACGCCGAGGTCGGTTACAGCTCGCTGTGCGCCGGCAAGGAAGAGACGTACACCTTCGTCGAGGACGTCATCCGTACGGTCGCCGCGCTCACCCCCGGCCCGTACCTGCACATCGGCGGCGACGAGGCGCTCAGCACCACCGCCGAGGACTACCGCACCTTCATGACCCGGGTGCTGCCCCTGCCCGGCAAGTACGGCAAGCGGGCGATCGGCTGGCACGAGATGGCCGCCGTCGACCTGCCTCAGGACGCGATCCCGCAGTACTGGCGTATCGAGCCCACTGACGACGGCGTGGCCCGCGCCGCCGCGGCCGGCCACCAGGTGATCATGTCGCCGGCCGACCGCAGCTACCTGGACATGAAGTACGACGAGTCGACCCCGCTCGGCCTGGACTGGGCCGGCCTGGTCAGCGTCGAGCGGTCCTACGACTGGGACCCGGCCGACCGGCTGCCCGGCGTGGGGGAGGAGTCGCTGCTCGGCGTCGAGGCGCCACTGTGGTCCGAGACGCTGCGCAGCCTGGCCGACGTCGAGTTCATGGTGTTCCCGCGGCTGCTCGCGATCGCCGAGATCGGCTGGACGCCCCGGGCCGCCCGCGACTGGTCGTCCTTCCGCGAGCGGCTGGCCGAGTTCGGCCCGCGGTTCGAGGCCCAGGGCATCAACTACCACCGCTCGGCCGAGATCGACTGGCCTTAAGGCACGACGATCTGCGGGCCGCTGCGGACCTGGGCGGGCACCCGGCTCAGGTCGATGGCCGCGTTCTGCGGCGGCAGGTAATAGTCGAGCTTGGCCAGCCGCTGCACCAGCGTGCCGAGGACGGCGACGGTGATCTTCTCGCCGGGGCAGCGGTGGCCCGTCCGCGGGTCGCCGCCGCCCTGGGGGATCAGCTCGAACTCGCCGACCCGGCGGCCGAGGAAGCGTTCGGGCCGGAACTCGTACGGCTCGGGCCAGACCCGCTCGTCGTGGTGCTGGCCGTAGACGTCGAGCAGCACGAGCGATCCGGCCGGGATGCTCGTGCCCTGGAAGGTCAGGTCGCGGCGGGCGCGGCCGCCCAGGAAAGGCGCGAACGGATAGAACCGGCGCAGTTCGTGGACGAAGGCCAGGGTGTACTCGTCGTCGCCCGCGCGCAGCCGGGCGCGGGTGCCCGGCCAGCGGTCGAGCGCGTGCCCGGCGAAGGCGGCGAACCACGCCACCGCCGTCGTGGGACGGATGATGTTGATGAGTTCGACGGCCGCCGTCCGCGCGTCGAGCAGGTAGCCGTCCTCCAGGTGGTGCGCGATGCGGGACACCGGCGTGTCAGCGGGCTCCTGACGGCGTACGGCCTCGATCAGTTCGGCGAAAGCCTTCTCCTGCCGCCGCCGGGCCAGCCGGGCTCGCACATGACGCGGCCCGAGCGTCGCGAAGCCGTCCACCATCGCCACCAGGTCGGCGGTCGGAGCATCCAGGTCGAATTCGTCCGGTACGCCGGTCCAGCGCGACACCGCGTCGGTGAGCACCCGGGCCGTCCCGTCGAACAGCGACACGGGCTTGTCGCCGCGCCAGCCGTCGGCCGCCTCGTCGAAGATCTTGCCGGTCAGCGTGGCCAGCGTGTCGATGCCGTCCTGATGCATCAGCAGCGCCACGAACAGCGCCTTGCGAGCCCGATGAGCCTCGTCGTCGAGCGTGTGCACGCCCCGGCCGAACAGCGTGTCGACCACCGGCTCGGGCAGGGCGTCGTGCCGTTCCAGATGGCCCTCGCCGTAGAAGAAGCGGGCGGCGTCGGGGCCGCTGACCGCCACCGCGCGCTGCCCGCCGAACCGCATCGGGATCGGGCGGTTGTGACTGCGCCGGCGCAGGTCGGGCAGCCAGGCGTACCCCTTCGTCGCGAACGGCAAGGTCTGGTCTCCAAACGCCATGGCAGTCCGTATCCCCTCCGGTGACGGCGCGAAACCGGCTCGAAAATCTTCCTTATTTTTCCCTCCGGCGGACTGTCCGTCTGGGCTTTCTGTCGGAGGGCGGCCCTAATGTGGGGCGCGTTCCAGTGGTCCACGAGAGGCCGGAGGTTGTGGTGCGACCGAGTGCGGGGGCGTCAGGTTCCCAGGTGTACGAGGATTCGGGCGCGCCCGATTCTTCGGCCCGCATGCCTTTGCCCGCGGCCGGGCGGTCGGTGGCCGCATTCCTCGGGTTCCTGGTGCTGGCCTGGCTGCAGGTCGGCGTCGTGCTGCTCGTCGTGCTGCTGATCTTGCAGCCGTTGCCCGGGTCGCTCGCGCTCGGCGTGGCCGTGCCGCTGGTCATCGCCGTGGCCGGGCTGCTGTGGTGGGCCACCGTGCGGGCGCTGCGCCTGCGGCGCTCGACGCCGGCCGGCGTGCCCGTGCCGCGCGATCATGCACCCGCCCTGTGGGCCATGCTCGACGAGGCCGCGGCGGCGGCCGGGGTCAAGCCGCCGGACGGCGTCACCGTCGTGGCCGGCGCCGCCGTCTCGATCTTCCAGCCGCTGCGCCTGGGTGGCCTGCTGGGCGGGCGGCGCGAGCTGCACCTGGGTCTGCCGCTGCTGCAGGCCTGGGACGAGTCGCGGCTGCGCGCGGCCGTGGCTCACGAGCTGGCGCACGGCTCGCCGGCCCTGGGCGGCCGCTTCGCGCCCCTGGCCCGCCGCGGGCGAATCGCGCTCGGGCGCATCGTGCCGCGCATTCCCCGCCGCAGCCCGGCCGGTCCGCTGCTGCGCGCCTGGGCCCGGCTCTATCTGCGGGTCGACACCCCGTACAGCCACGCGCACGAGCTGGCGGCCGACCGGGTGGCCGCCTCCTTCGCCGGGCCCCGGGCCGCGGCCGCGGTGCTGCGCGACCGCCCGGCCCTCGAGGGCATGCAACAGCTCTTCCACGCCGAATACCTCAGCCCCGGCTGGCAGACCGGCCTGATCCCCGAGGACGTCTTCGGTGGTTTCCTGCGGGTGCTGGCCGCCCGCAGCGAAGACATGACCGCCCTGCGCTCCCGCGAGCCCGAGGCGCCCGGCGAGTGGGATCCGCATCCGCCCCTGGCCGTCCGCCTGGCCGCGCTGTCCGCCCTCACTCCCGAGGGCCCCGAGGCGCCCGAGAAACCGGCCGGCGAGCTCGTGCCCGACCTGCCCGGCCTGGGCCGGGCCCTGCAGGCGGTCGCGTTCCCGGTCGGCGGCCGCGCGGTCGTCAGCTGGGACGAGTTCTTCGGCGTGGCCCGCCTGGCCGAGATGGAACGCGAGGCCGACGCGTCCCTGCGAGCCCTGTCCCGGGCCGCCGGCACCTCCGTGACCGGCGCCGCCGAGGTTCTCGACCTGTCCGCCGAGGGCCGCCTGCACAAGATTGCCGAGACGGTCTTCGGCGACCTGCCGCCCGGCGAGGTGGCCGGCCGCGTGACCGACCTGATCGCCCTGCTGCTGGCGCTGGCCGCCCTGCACAGCGGCGTGGCCCGCTGGCGGCACAGCTGGACGGGCACGGCCGAGCTGGTCGCGATCGACGGCTCCTATCTGGAACTTCAGGCCCCGGCCGAGATGGCCGGCGACCCCGCCACCGTGGCCGAGGTTCGCGAGTGGCTGACCGCCATCGGCGTCGACCTGACCGCGTCGGCCGGCACCGCCCGCCACCACTCGGCCCGCGTCCCCGTCCTGGGCGGCGTGGTCGGCGTCCAGGTCGACGGCGCCCGCACCGACCTGCTGATCCTCGAGACGGGCCTGTTCCTGGTCCCCGGCCTGCCCCGCTCCCGCCACCACGAGGCCAAACGCCGCCTGACCCGCCTGGCCACCGACGGCGTCCTCCCCAACGGCACCCCCGCCACCGACCAGCTCGCCGTCCCCGGGACGCCCACAGCAACCCTGGCCCACGCCACCCCGCCGGGCGCAGCCCCCGATCCGGTCGCCGCGGTCCCCAGCCCTCGCACCGAGCCCACTCCGGCGCACAGCGATTTGGCCGGCGCGGCCCCGGGTGATGGCGTCCCGGCCGGCGCCGCTTCGGGTTACAGCAACCCGGCTGGCGCTGCCCTAGGTGACGGCGTCCCGAGTGACGGCGTCCCGGCCGACGCTGCTTCGGTCTACAGCGCCCCGGCCGGCACTGCCCCGGGTTACAGCACCCCAGCCGAGGCCGTCTCGGGCCACAGCGTCCCGGGCGGCGCGGCCCCGGGTCACAGCGCGTCGGTCGGCGCTGCCTCGGAACCGGGTGCCTTTGGCAGCGGCGCCTCAGATCCGGCCGTAGCCGTCGCCGAGCCGGTGTCGGCGCGGGCTGCCTCGGCCTCGACCGAGCCTTCGACAGCAGGCAGCCGATTCGTACCGTTCGCCGACGTCGCCACCGCCTCAGCCACCCGCAACGGCCGCCGCTCGTGGGCGATCAACCTGCGCGACGGCGGCACCCTGAACGTGCGCAGCACACTCGACAGCGAGGAACTGCCCGGCGGCTGGGCCGCCCTCGACGACGCCGTGGCCTTCCTGACCCGCACCCGCTGACCCCAACCCTGCGCGCGGTGTTCAGTGCGGCCCGCGTCTGAGCCAACCCCACCGCCAGCAGGCGTGCGTGCGAGACCGTCACGACGCGTGTGGGCGTCTATGTGGTCCGCGTCCGCGTTGACCCCACCGCCCGTCGGCGTGTGTGCGTGACCATCACGCCGGGCGTGGGCGTCTGTGCGGTCCGGATCTGCGTCGACGACGCCGCCGGCTGGGGTGTGTGCGGCCATCACGGCGCGGGTGGGCGTCGGTGCGGTTCGGGTCTGCGCCGATCCCGCTGCCTGTCGGCGTGTGTGCGCGGCCATCACGGTGGGCGTGGGCGTCAGTGCGGCCCGCGTCTGCGCCGACCCCACCGCCCGTCGGTGTGCGTGCGCAGCCATCACGGCGGGCGTGGGCGTCTGTGCGGTTCGGGTCTGCGTCGACGACGCTGCCCGCTGGGGTTCGTGCGCGGCCATCACGCGGGCGTGGGCGTCTGTGCGGTTCGGGTCTGAGACGACGACGCCGTCGCTGGGGTATGTGCGCGGCTATCACGGTGGGCGTGGACGTCTGTGCGGTTCGGGTCTGCGCCGACCTCACCGCCTGTCGGCGTGTGTGTGCGGCCATCACGGCGCGGGTGGGCGTCTGTGCGGTCCGGGTCTGCGACGACGATGCCGCCCGCCGGCGTGCGTGCGCGGCCATCACGGCGCGCGTGGGCGTCTGTGCGGCTGGTGTCTGCGCCGACAACGCCGGCCGCCGGCGTGCGTGGGAGACCGTTATGCCGCGCTCCGGCGTCTGACGGAGCCGCGCTTGCGATGATCGTTATGAATTGGCTGCCTGCATCTTTGGGCTGGTCGCGTCGGCTGTATTCGGCGGTGATGGTGGGCCGGCGTGGCACTTCCGTCGATCGTGTCGTTGGTCACCCGATCGGGATGGTGAATTGGTTGGCGTCCGAGGGGCGGGCAAAGCGTGGCAGCTTTCGATTTGGTTACAGGTGACTGCAGCGGGATCGTTTTGTGTGCACGCATTTGGTGGTCGCGATATTTGTCTTGGCTGCGTTCTCGCAGGTGGTGGGCTTGTGGGACGTGTGCGCGGCGATCGTTCGGCGATCTTGTGTGTGGGGGCGGTTGCAGATTGCGCCGAAAGGGGCAACACGCTGAGTGAACTTCCTAAGAGGACGGCCCGTGCTACCTGGCGAAGCGCGTCGCATGGGCGACAGGTAAATGAACACGCTGTCACCTCAAGTCACAATGTGCTTGCGGAGTGTTCGCTTTACCGCTTCTGATATCGGGTAGAGGAAGTGCCTGGACCGGCGGGATGATCCCATCGAGGCGGGGAGGCCACATCATGGAGCGGGGGCCGTTGGCGCTCTTCGGAGCGATCATCGCGGTCGGGCTTGGGCCTGCACTGTGGATGGGCGTTCAGTTGGGGGCGTCGTCGCAGCCGGGGCCGGCGAGTCCGCCCGCCGTCGTGACCGAGCAGGGCGCCGAGAAGGCCGGGCAGTTGCTCGGCGGCACCGGGGCCGGCGAGCAGACCAGCGACAACAACACCATCGACGTCGACCCGCAGGCCAACGTCTCGCCGCTGACCAGTTCGCCCTCGGCCGAGCCGTCGCCCAGTGAGAGCGCGTCACCGGAACCGTCCGCCTCGACGACCTCGCCGTCGCCCGAGCCCACGCGGACCACCACCGAGCCGACGACTCCCACCGACCCGGGCACCACCGATCCGGCCGGCTCGCCCGAGTCGACCACCGTGCCGGCCCCCGACCCGACCGAGACCACCACCACCCCGCCGGTGGAGGACGAGAGCGGCGACCCGACCGAGTCGCCGGACGACGACTGGACGTACGAAGACCCGAGTCCTCATGGCGGCAGCGTCGGCAAGTACGTCTCGTCCGACGCCCGCTAGGCGTCAAGCCTCGAGGTAGGTGGCGGCGAGGCCGCGGGCTGTCTCGGCGAAGGCGGCGCGCAGCTCGGGTGGGTCCAGCACCTC
Source organism: Paractinoplanes pyxinae (assembly GCF_026626335.1). Taxonomy (GTDB): domain Bacteria; phylum Actinomycetota; class Actinomycetes; order Mycobacteriales; family Micromonosporaceae; genus Actinoplanes; species Actinoplanes pyxinae. The sequence continues at coordinate 47,226 of NZ_JAPNTZ010000021.1, forward strand.
GGCGTCCGCGCCCAGTTTCAGCAGTTCGATGTGGCCGTGCCTCACCGATTCGATCGGCACCCGGGTGACCAGCCAGCCCGCCTCGTCCGGGTCGCCGGCCTCGGCCCGGGCCACCCGGGACATCTCCGGAGGGAAGACGAACGCCATCCGGTCGAGGGCGGCCGCGGTCATCCGCACGGTGGCCGTGCCGGTGTAGACGCTCCGCTCGTACCGTTCGGTCCACTCGTCCCAGAACGCGGCCAGCTCGAAACCCTCGGGACGTGACGCCGGCTCGTCGAGCAGTTCGGCGTCCAGGATGTTCGACACCCGGTAGGCCGTCGTCCTCGTGTCCGTCGCCGCCACCAGATACCAGCGGCCCGCCTTCAGCACGATGCCCAGCGGGTGCAGCGTGCGGGTCACCTCGCGCGGCGCCTTCCACCGCCGGTAGCGCATCTCGATCCGGCGTCCGCTCCACACCGCGTCGGCCACCGTCGACAGGTAGGGCACCGGCTCGCCGGCCCGGAACCAGCCGGGTGCGTCGAGGTGGAACCTTTCCCGTACGCGGTCCGCGCGGTCGGCCAGCTCGCCCGGCAGCGACGCCCGGAGTTTCAGCTGCGCCGCCGCCAGCACCGAGCCCAGGCCCAGTTCGGCGGCCGGCCCGGGCATCCCGGCCAGGAAGATCGTGCCGGCCTCGTCCGACGTGAGCCCGGTGAGCCGCGTCCGGTAGCCGTCCAGCAGCTGATAGCCCCCGGCCGGCCCGCGGTCGGCGTACACCGGCACCCCGGCCGCGCCGAGCGATTCGATGTCGCGGTACACCGTGCGCACAGAGACCTCGAGCTCGTCGGCTAGGCCCTGCGCCGTCATGCGCCCACGCGTCTGCAATAACAGCAGTAGAGAGAGCAGACGGTCGGCGCGCACACTTGAACGCTAACGCCGAAGGGGAGCCCGAGGGGCTCCCCTTCGCTTGGTCCGCTGTCTCAGAGCGCGAGCAAGCGGTTGAGAATTTCCCGGTACGCCCGCAGCTCGACACGCAGCTTCTCGGTGTCGTCGGAGTTGCCGGCCAGGCCGTCCCGCTGCGCCTTGAGCGCGCTGGTCAGCTTGTCGACCGCGTCGCCGACCAGCTGGGCGGCCTCGGCGGTGGCCTCCTTGGGCTCGTCGACGAAGCGCAGCTGGATGTCGCGGAACCGCTCGGCGAACGAGTCGCCGTCCGGCAGCAGCTTCTCGCCGGAGCCTGAAGCCTTGGCGGACGAGGCGGAGGTGGTGGAAGAAGCAGCGGCCGGAGCGGCGGCAACCGGCACAGCGGCGGCCTCGGCGACGGGCGAGTCGACCGGCGAGTCGGCGCGCGAGTCGGCCGGCGAGGCGACCGGCGTGTCCGACGCCCGCTGGAAGTCCTCACTGTCGAGCCGGTCGGAACCGTCGAGCCGGTCCGAGCTGTCAGCCCGGTCGCGGTCGGCGTCGGCCCGGTCCCGGTCGGTGTCGTCGAGCGTCTTGCCGGTGGCCGGGTCGACCGCCCGGGGGCTGTCGAACGTCCCGTCGTCCTTGACGGCCGCCGGCCCGGTCTTGTCGTCGTCGTCGGTCAGCGGCAGGTCGACCGGCGAGTCGTCCCGCTGCGCGCCGGTCTGCGTGGCCCGGTAGTCGCTGTCCTCGACGACCGACCCGTCCGGCCCGTACGTCGTGGTCGTGGCGGCCTTGTCCGTAGTGCCGTCCCGGAGGTCCCGGTCAGCCACCGAGGCGTCGGCCGGACGCGAGGCGTCGTCCGGCCGGGAGGCGTCGACATCGTCGTCCGTGCGCGACGGGTCCTCCGGGCGGAAGACGTCGTCGGAGCGGGTGGCGGTGTCGTCCGCCGGCCGGGATCCGTCGGGGGCGGACGGCGCGTCGCTCCACGGCGACCCGGCCCGCTGCGGCGGCACGGTCACCGGCCCGGACGAGACGGGCTGCGTGCGATCCGGGTCGGCCTGAGGTTCGACCTCGGTCTCTTTCTCGTTGGAGAAGAACTTCATGGCGGTGGCTCCTAGCGGCTGGTGTCGCGGGCGGTGGAGTCGTCAGCGGCGCGAGGAGCGGGCGCCGCGCTCTCCGAAGTGGACTCGGGAGTGGGATCAGTAGTACCAGTCGAGGGCACCGGATCGGTGCCGAGCAGGTCGGCGAAGAGTGCCCGGTAGTGCACGAGCGCCTGGCGCAGGTCTTCGGTGTTGGCCTCGCCGGCGGTGTTGCGCTGCGAGATCTCGTGCGCCTGGCGGTAGTGCTCGAGCGTGCGGGCGTGCTCGACGGAGAGGTTGGCGAGCCGCTCGTCGTACTCGCCGGTCGGGTAGCCACGATCGGCGATCAGCCGGGTGACCAGTTCGTCGGCCGCGGTGACGGCCCGCTCCGGGTCGTCCACGAACTGGATCTGCACTTCTTCCCAGTTCGCCGCGTAGGTGGCCTGGGCCTCGGCGGAGAGCGGCTTGAGCTCGAGCGAGGCGTGCCGCTTCTCGCGTTCGCGCAGCTCTTTCTCGGCCTCGGTGCGGCTGCCGGTGTCGGCGACCACCCGGTCGTACTCGGGCCCGAAGGTGTTCTGCAGTTGCTTGCGACGCATCACTTGGACGCCGTACACGATGGCGGCGATGACGATGAGGACGACGACGATCAGGATGATCGTGGCTGTGGGGGACATGGGGCCTCCTCCTATCAACGTCCGGTATTCCCACCCGGGGTGTCCCGTCAATCCCGTTCCCGCGACCGCGTTTTCCTTTCGTCAAGTAACCGCCTGATCACAGTGTCATAAGGACGACGCGGCGAGCCGTGCCATTCTCACCCGCCAAAAAGGACTTAAACCCTTTTTTCGGTACGGCACCGCGGTGGCTGGTCACGCCGGTTTTCCGTATCCTCCCGAGGGCGTACGCCGGAAGAGCGGAGCCTGATGAAGAAGCGTTACTGGTCGATCCGTTCGAAGATCATCATCCTCGCGGCCGTCCCCTTGACGGCCGTGCTGGCTCTGTGGCTCTTCGCGACGACGCTCACCGCCGGCCCGGCGTTCAACCTGCTGTCCGCCCGCACGGTGCTGGACAACGTCGGCAACCCCGGCATCGAGCTGGTCGGCCAGCTGCAGCGCGAGCGCCTGTTCAGCGTGGAATACCTGTCCGCCACCGGCCCGCCCTCGCAGGCCCTGCTCGAGCAGCGCAGCGCCACCGACCGCTCGGTGGCGAACTTCCGCCGGCTGGCCGAGGGCGGCGACGCGCGCGGCGCCACCAGCGACGAGCTGCGGGCCCGCATCAACCAGTTCCTCACTCAGCTGTCCAGCCTGACCGGCAACCGTGGGCACATCGACCGCCGCGCGATCGACCCGATCGGCGCCCAGGGCCTGTTCAACAGCGTGATCGGCGCCGGCTTCCAGACCTTCGCGGCCACCGCCACCTTCAACGACCAGCGGATCGACGGCGAGCTGCGCGCGCTCACCACGGTCGGGCACGGCCAGGAGTATCTGAGCCGGGTCGACGCCCTGGTCGGCGGCGCGACCGCGGCCGGCCGGTTCACGCCCGAGATCCGCGGCCAGCTCATCCAGGACGTCGGCACGGCCCGCTTCCTGCTGGAACGCGGCGTCGAGGACATGGCCGCGACCGACCGCACGGCGTTCAACCAGCTGCGCAGCGGCACCGCCTACGACCGGCTCGACAGCCTGCTCGACCAGCTGGTGCAGCAGAGCCGCGACGGCTCGGCCACCCCGGTCAGCAGCTCCGACTTCCGTCCGGCCTACGTCGCGGTGGCCCAGGAGCTGCGAACCTTCGAGGTGACGGCCACCGACGCGCTCACCGACCGGGCCCGTCCGGTCGCCGAGCGGGTGCTGTTCCGGCTCGGGCTGGCCGGCATCCTCGGTCTGGCCGCCCTGGCCGCGTCGCTCTATCTCTCCGTACGGGTCGGGCGTTCCATCGTCGGCCGGCTGCGACGCCTGCACGGCGAGGCGCGCGAGATGGCGGCCGAGCGACTGCCCACCGTGGTGCGCCGCCTGCAGCGCGGCGAGGAGGTCGACGTCGACGTCGAGACGCCGCCGCTCGAGTACGGCCGCGACGAGATCGGCCAGCTCGGCCACGCGTTCAACGAGGTGCAGCGTACGGCCCTGCAGTCGGCGGTCGAAGAGGCGAACGTGCGGCGCGGCCTCAACGAGGTGTTCCTCAACATCGCCCGGCGCAGCCAGACCCTGCTGCACCGCCAGCTCGCCCTGCTCGACCGCATGGAACGCCGCGAGACCGAGCCGCAGGAGCTGGAAGATCTCTACCGGGTCGACCACCTGGCCACCCGCATGCGCCGCCACGCGGAAGACCTGGTCATCCTGGCCGGCGCCGCGCCCGGCCGGGGCTGGCGCAACCCGGTCCCGGTGATCGACGTCGTCCGCGGCGCGATCAGCGAGGTCGAGGACTACAAGCGGGTCGACATCCGCTCGGTCGAGTCGGCCTCGGTGCTCGGCCGCGCGGTCGGCGACGTGATCCACCTGCTGGCCGAACTGCTCGAGAACGCGGCCTCGTTCTCCCCGCCGCAGACCCGCGTGCAGGTCACGGGTCAGGCGCTGCCGCACGGGTACGGCATCGAGATCGAGGACAGGGGCCTGGGCATGACGCCCGAGGCGCTGGACGAGGCGAACCGCCGCCTGGCCGAGCCGCCCGACTTCGACCCGGCCGACAGCGCCCGCCTCGGCCTGTTCGTGGTGGCCCAGCTGGCTCACCGGCACGGCATCCGGGTGTCGCTGCGCGCGTCCGCCTTCGCCGGCGTCACCGCGATCGTGCTCGTCCCGGGCGAACTGGTCGTGGCGGCCCCGGTCGCCGCGCTGCCGTCCGGGTCGTCCACGGGGGAGCGCCCGCTGGTCGGCTCGGGCTCGGACGACCCGTCGCGCCCCTCGCTGGCCGCCCTGCAGTGGCAGGGCACCGAGGAGCTTCGGCAGGTCACCGCCTCCGGCCACCCGATCATCGACGGCACCGCCCGGCCCGCGGCCGACGAGCCGCAGCCGGTGCGCGGCATGGCCGCCGGCGGGCCGTCGCCGAGCTCGGTCGCCGACGGGCTGAGCAGCGAAGGCCTGGTGCAGCGCAAACGCGTACGCCGCCGGCCCGAACCCGAGACGTTGCCGGAGCTTCCGCAGCGTGAGGGCCTGCGCTCGATCCCCGCGCAGCGTTCCGTCCCCCGCAACTCGGCCCCCGCGACACCGCTCGAGCCCGCGCCCACCGGCGCGCCGACGCCCACGGCAAAGCCGGCGCCCGCGGTAAAGCCGACGCCCACGGCAAGGCCCGCGCCCGCGGCAATGCCAACGCCCACGGCAAGGCCCGCGCCCGCGGCAATGCCAACGCCCGCGGTAAAGCCCGCGCCCGCAGAAAGGCCCGCGGTAAATCCCGAGGCGCCCACTGAGGACGGTCTGCCCCGGCGGGTGCGTCAGGCCAACCTGGTGCCTCAGCTGCGCCGCCCGGCCGGCGAGCCCCGCGTGGAGCAGCCGGCCCAGCTCCGCTCGCCGGAACAGGTCCGCAGCATCATGAGCGCCCTGCAGAGCGGCACCACCCGCGGTCGCATTGACGCGGCTCGCTACCTTACGAATGAAGACGCAACGACGCAGAGTAATGTCCCCGATGCGCCCGGAAGCGGAAAGCGCGGAGGGAACGTTAACCAAGTCACGAATTCCGCATCTGAAGATAGGTCTAATGCTGACGACACGGACATTGATGTTCGACTGAGCCGTGATTCCTTTGCGGATGCGGCTACCGTCAGTTTCCCGGCGATCGTCACGCAGGCGCTCGCCCGGGGCGAGGCATCAACCGGGGGCGGGCACGAGGCGGGGGAGCACCGTGCCGCCGGCTCCGGGGGCGAAAAGGCGACCAGGCCGGAAGAGGACGCATAAGTGACACAGACGACGAACCAGCGCGCGCACCTCACCTGGCTGCTCGACGATCTGGTCGAGCGGGTGCCCACGGCGCAGCAGGCGGTCGTGCTCTCGGCCGACGGGCTCCTGATGGGATCGTCGGCCGGGCTGACCCGTGAGGACGCCGAGCACCTGTCGGCGATGGCGGCCGGCTTCCAGAGTCTGGCCAAGGGCGCGAGCCGGCACTTCCGGGCCGGCCCGGTGCGCCAGACCGTGGTCGAGATGGAATCCGCCTTCCTTTTCGTCACGGCCGCCGGCCAGGGCGCCTGCCTGGCCGTGGTCGCGTCGAGCGACGCCGACCTGGGCCTGATCGCCTACGAGATGGCCATGCTGGTGACCCGGGTCGGGCAGAACATGAACGCACCCGCACGCTCGGCCGATGCAGGCTGATCGGCCGCGCGTGACGCACGACTGGCTCGATTACGACGCGGGACCGGTGGTCCGGCCCTACGCGATGACCCAGGGCCGGGTGGCGCCCGAGGGCAACGAGTTCGACCTGGTGGCGTTCGTCGTGGCCACCCCGTCGGACGAGCCGGGCCCCGAGACGCTGCAGCCGGAGCACCACGCCATCGTGGCCGCGTCCTGGGAGCCGATCTCGGTCGTCGAGCTGGCCTCCGCGCTCGACCTGTCGATCGGTGTCGTCCGCGTTCTGCTCGGTGATCTACGCTCGGCGGGACTCATCTCCCTGTACGAACCCCCGGCGGCGTCCCAGCCGCACGACGTCGACGTACTCAAGGCGGTTGTCAATGGACTCCGTGCGCTCTGACCGCAACGGCGCGTCGTCGCGCATCCCGGTCGCGCTCAAGATCCTGATCGCGGGCGGCTTCGGCGCCGGCAAGACCACAATGGTCGGCTCGGTCAGCGAGATCCGCCCGCTGCAGACCGAAGAGGTGCTCACCGGCGTCGAGGGCGCCGACGACACCGGCGGCGTCGAGGGCAAGACCACCACCACCGTGACCATGGACTTCGGCCGCATCACCATCACCGAGGACCTGCAGCTCTACCTGTTCGGCACCCCCGGGCAGGACAGGTTCTGGTTCCTGTGGGACGAGCTGTCCGAGGGCGCGCTGGGCGCGGTCGTGCTGGCCGACACCCGCCGGCTGGCCGACTGCTTCCCGTCGATCGACTACTTCGAGCAGCGCGGCACCCCGTTCGTCGTCGCGGTCAACTGCTTCGACCCGGATCAGCGCTTCGGCGCCGACGCGGTGGGCCGGGCGCTCGACCTCGACGAGGGCGTGCCGGTCGTGCTGTTCGACGCCCGCGAGCCGATGGGCGCCCGCAACGTGCTGATCGAGCTGGTCGAGTACGTCGCCCGCCGTCAACTGGCCGCCGCGGCGTCCCGCTGACCGGCCCGGTGTGATGGGATCACACCATGGGCGCGAGCGATGATTTCGTCTTTGTCGGTGGCTACACGGCGGACAAGGGCGGTGACGGTGAGGGCGTTGTCCTGCTGACGCGCGACCCGGCCACCGGCGTGCTCTCGCGGCGGGGAGTGGTGGCCCGTACGCCCAGCCCGTCGTTCCTCACCCGGCATCCGTCGCTTTCCGTCCTGTACGCGGTGAACGAGCTCGACCCGGACGGCACGGTCACCGCCTTCACGGTGGCCGGCGACGGCTTGCTCACCCCGCTGGCGACCCGGCCCACCGGCGGCAGCGACCCGGCCCACCTGGCGGTCACCGCCGACGGCCGGCATTTGCTGGTGGCGAACTACGGCACCGGCTCGGTCGCCGTCTTCCCGCTCGACGCCGAGGGCGCCCCCGGCGAGCGCTCCGACCTGCTCGACCTGCAGGGCAGTGGCCCGGTGGCCGACCGGCAGGCCGGCCCGCACGCCCACATGGTCTTCCCCGTAGGCGACGAGGTGCTGATCGCCGACCTCGGCTCGGACAAGGTGTGGCGCGCCCGCCTCGACCCGGTCTCCGGCCGCCTGACCCTGCTCGGGGCGGCGGTGTCGGCCGAGCCCGGCACCGGCCCGCGCCACGTGCGCTTCTCGCCCGACGGCGCCCTGTTCGTCGTCGGCGAGCTGAGCGGCGACCTCACCTGGTGGCGCCCGTCGCCCGACGGTTCGCTGGCCGCGGCGGGCAAAGTCGCGACCACCACGGCCGAGGGCGAGAACTACCCGTCCGAGATCATGGTGCGCCCCGACGGCCGTTTCATCTACGTGGCCAACCGGGGCCCGAACACGGTCGCCACCTTCAGCTGGGACGGTGAGACGGCCGAGCTGGTGGCCGAGACGCCCACCGAAGGTGACTGGCCACGCCACATGATCCTCGTCGGGGATCAGCTCTACGTAACCAACCAGCGATCACAGAGCGTGACGACGTTCCGGGTGGACGTCGAGACCGGCGTGCCCGCGCTTCAGGGCGAGCCCGCGTCCGAGCCCACTCCCACCGGCCTGCTCCGCTGGAACGTCAGCGCGCATAGCTGACGCGTAAAGGGATAGACGACCGTTGGGGCAGTCCGCTGCGCAAATCGGGCAGCAGTCGCCACTGATCGAGATGGCATCACTACGGTTGGTCACGCAAGATGCCAAGTATGCCAATCCGAGTAATTTTCGGCCGAACGTATATGGCATTCAGGTACGCAGGTGCGCAGTATGGAGCGCGTGTCTGGCCGCCATCGTAGAAACTTCAATCTCAGGGGAGCGGGCGTCGTCGGAGCTGCGATGGCGCTCGTCGTCGTCATGGGTGGGTCCTATTACGGATACCAGCAGCTCGCCGACGACGGTTGCACCGGTTCCATCCGGTTGACCGTCGCCGCGACCGGCGAGGTCGCCCCTGCCATAGACCAGGTCGCGCAACGGTGGGTGCAGGAGGGCGCGAACGTCGACGGCACCTGTGTCGCCGTCAGCGTGTCCGACGTCAACTCCTCCACCATGGCCGCCGCCGTCGCCGGCGAGCACCAGGTGACCCTGGCCGGGCTGGGCAAGGCGCCCGAGTCGGTCAAGGTGCCGGACGTCTGGGTCGCCGACTCCTCGGCCTGGCTGCTGCGCCTGAAGTCCGAGGCGCCCGGCTTCGTGCCGTCGGACAACAAGCCGATCGCGCAGAGCCCGGTCGTGCTGGCCATGCCCAAGCCGGTCGCCGAGCAGATGGGCTGGCCCAACAAGAAGATGAGCTGGGCCCAGCTGCTCAAGCTCATGCAGACCAGCACCACCCTGCAGCCCGGCATCGCCAACCCGACGCTCGACTCGGTCGGTCTGGCCGGCCTGCTGGCGATCGGCCAGGCGGCCGGCGCCGGCGAGAAGGCGCAGGCGGCAAAGGTCACGGCGATGAACGCCCTCGCCGGCAGCGCGTCCGCCCTGCGCGACGACCTGCTCGAGCGGTTCCCGCGCTCGAACGACCCCAACGACATCGGCAACAGCCTCAGCGCGGCGCCGGTCTCCGAGGCGAACGTGGTCGCCTACAACGCGGCCAAGCCGCCGGTGCCGCTGGTCGCGCTCTACCTCGAGCCGAACCCGATGCCGCTCGACTACCCGTACGCGGTCATGCCCGAGGTCGACCTGCAGAAGCAGAAGGCCGCGGCCGGTCTGCGCACGCAGCTGGCCAGCGCCACGTTCAAGAACGCGCTGGGCGCGGCCGGCCTGCGCTCGCCCGACGGCTCGTTCGGCGCCGGCTTCGCCCGTCCGCTGGGCGCCCCCGACGCCTCGCCGCCCGCCAGCAACACCGTCGGCGGCGGCTCGGGTGACAACGGCGGCACCGCCGCGGCCGGTCTCGACGCCAGCGCGCTGAGCCAGGTCATCGGCAGCTGGAACGCCATCACCCAGCCCGGCCGGGTGCTCGCGGTCTTCGACGTCTCGGGCTCGATGAACACCAAGGTCCCCACGGCCGACAACCAGAGCCGCGCGGCGGTGACCCGCAAGGCGGCCGCGGCCGGCCTGGCCATGTTCGGCGAGAAATGGGCGGTCGGCGTGTGGCTGTTCTCCACCGAGATGGTGGGCAAGCGGCCGTGGAAGCAGATCGTGCCGATCAGCCCGCTCACCACGAGCCGCCCCGTCCTGCAGGAGTCGATCAGCCAGATCGTGCCCAAGGAGGACGGCAACACCGGCCTCTACGACACGGTGCTCGACGCGTACAAAGAGGTGAAGCGGACCTGGCAGCCCGGCCGGGTCAACTCCGTCATCCTCTTCACCGACGGCAAGAACGAGAACGACGACGGCATCAAGCTCCCGAAGCTGCTCAGTGAGCTGAAGCGGCTGAACGACGCCAAGAAGCCGGTCCGTCTGGTCATCATCGGCATCGGCGACCAGGTCAGCGAGACCGAGCTGCAGACGATCGTGAAGGCGACCCCCGCGGGCGGCGTCTTCGTCACCAAGGACCCGGCCAAGATGAGCGCCATCTTCGTCGAGGCGATCGGCCGGCGCACCGGCGCCAGCAGCGGCTGACCCCACGCGTACGAGAACAGGCCGTCACCCTTCGCGGGTGGCGGCCTTTTTCCTGGCCTCAGGTCACATGCCGTGGTAGTCCAGGCAGACCACGACGGCGTCGTCCTCGAGGTCGGCGTCGCCCACGAACGTCCGCAGGTCGCCGAGCAGCGATCGCACGGCCTGCAGCGGCGCCAGGGAACGCGTACGGCGGACGAAGCGGGCCAGAGCCACATCGCCGTACCGTCCGGTCGTCGTGACCGCCGCGTAGACACCGTCGCTGGCCAGCATCAGCCGGTCGCCGGGCTCGAGGCGGAAGCTCTGCACCTGGTAGTCCGTCTCGTCGAACATGCCGAGCGGGAAATCCTTGTCCAGCTTCTGCTCGCGCACCTCACCCCCGCGCAGCAGCAACAGCCTTGGCGAGCCGGCGTCCACCACCAGCACCTCGCCCGTGGTCAGGTCGAGCTCGAGCAGCAGGGCCGACACGTGCGCGGCGCCCCGGTGCTCGGCGTAGATCGCCTGGTCGGCCAGGGCTGCCTGGTCGGCCAGCGGGATGCCGGCCCGGCGGGCGTTGCGCAGCGCGAAGGTGGCCAGCGAGGTGAGCAGCGCCGCCGACACGCCCTCGCCCATGCCGTTGAGCACGCTCAGAGAGAGGCGGCCGTCCTGGTCGGCCCAGTCGAAGCTGTCGCCGCGGACCGCGTACGACGGCTCGAGCTGCCCGGCCAGGCCGAACGCGGGCCGCACGCGGCTGCGCGCCGGAAGCAGACCCCACTGCATCTCGGCGGCCAGCGTGAGCCGGCGCATGCGAGCCGCGGCCTGGTAACGGTCGGTGCCGTCCTCGGCCGCCCGCAGCTCGTGGGCCAGGGCCACGGCGACCTCGAGCAGCTCGGCCGCCACCTCGGGCTCGGCCGGGGCCGGTTCACAGGCCAGCACGCCGATTCGTTCCCCGCGGGCCGATACCGGCAGGAACGTCACGCTGTTCTCATTCACCACTGACTGGTGATCGAAGCAGCGCCACGCGGGGTCACCCGGATGAGTGCGCGGGTTGTCCCCGAAGACCGGCACGAGGGCGGCCAAACGGTAATCGACCAGGAACAACTCGGTGCGGACGAGCCCGAACTCCTTGGCCAGGGCCTCGGCCAGACGGTCCGGAACGGCGTCGGCGGCGGCATCGGTGAGAATTCGCCGGAGCACCAGTAGCCTGTCGATCAATGGCGACCTCCTCGAACAGATCCGGCCGTACGAGTAGTCTCTCCTGCACCATGGCCGTTCACCATGGGCCGGAAGGGCCGGACCCGATGCAGACCGCGGCGATCGATGACGCCGCGAAATCCTTGCTGCTCGCATGGGACGCGGCTCGCGAGCAGGTGACTCCGCGCATCTCCTCCGTCCAATTGAACGCCCTGCTCGCCGTCGAGCGGGCCGAGGGCATAAATCTGGGTGGTCTGGCCGCCGAGCTGGGCATGCTGCTCTCGTCGGCCAGCCGGCTGTGCGACCGCCTGGTCGCCTCGGGCATGGTCGAACGGGTGCCCGGCCGGGCCGACCGCCGCGAGATCGCGCTCTACCTCACCCCGGCCTCGCGCACCTTGCTGGGCGAGCTGCGCCGCATCCGGCGCCGCACGCTCTCCAGCGTGCTCGAGAAGATGTCGCCCGGCGGCCGGGCGGCACTTCTGCGCGGGCTCAGCGAGTTCGCGGTGGCGGCCGGCGAGAACGGCGACGCCGCCTCCTCGGCTCAGACTGCCTGAGGGCGGGCCAGCCAGCTCGCCGGGTCGTCGCGCACGGCGCCGATCACCACGCCGGCCGCGCCGCGCATGGCCGCGTCGGCGCCCAGCGTGGCCGGCCGCAGCGCGACCGGGGCCAGGCCGGCCGTGAGCACCCGGCGGCGCAGCTCGGCGTCGATGCCGTCGCGCAGCCGGTCGAACTCGGGCGCGTAGCCGCCGCCGAGCACGATCACGCCCAGGTCGAGCAGGTTGACCACAGCCGACAGCGCGATGCCGAGCGCCGACGCGGCCAGCTCGGGGTCGGCCGCGACCGCCTCCTGGCCGGCGTACTGCTCCAGGCAGCCGTCGGCGCCGCAGCGGCAGGGCCGGCCGTCGGGATAGACGGTGACGTGCCCGATCTCGCCGCTCCAGCCCCGGCCGCCGCGGTAGAGCTCGCCGTCGAGCACGATGCCGGCGCCGATGCCGATCTCGCCCGAGACGTACAGGAAGGTGGGCGTGCCGTCGCCCGCGCCCAGCTCGCCCAGGGCGGCCAGGTTGGCCTCGTTGTCGACGGTGAGCGGCAGGTCGAGGCCGAGCAGGGCCGGCACGTCGACGTCCTGCCAGCCCAGGTTGGGCGCCACCCGCACCAGGCCGCCCGGGGCGACCAGGCCCGGCACGGCCAGCGCGGCGCCGGCCAGCTCGATGCCGTCGGCGGCGGCCGCCGCACTCGCCTGGGCGGCCAGTTCACGAAGGGCGGCCAGCGCGGCCGCCGGGGGCAGCAGGCGCTGGTCGGCCCGGGTCACGAACCGGTGGCGGACCTCGCCGGTCAGGTCGGCCACGCAGGCGCCCAGGTAGTCGACGTTGATCTCGAGCCCGAGGCCGCCCGGGCCGTCGGGGGTGAGAGCCAGGCCGGCGGCGGGGCGGCCGGCGCCCGTACGCGGGGCCGGGTCGAGCTCGGTGAGCAGGCTGCCCGCGATGAGGTCGTCGACCAGCGCCGACACGGTGGCCCGGGTGAGCCCGGTGGCGGCCGAGATGGCCGCCCGGGATGGGCGATCTGCGCTGTTCGCCACTGTCTGCAACACGAGCGCGAGATTGTGGGCTCGCACGCTCGATTGCCGGACGGGGCTGCGGGAAGCATTCATCAAGCGGCCGCTCACGCCCTTGACATTGCCACACGGCCGCCAAATAATTCAACCAATAAACAAATCCGAGCTGTTACGTGGAGGTAACCGTGCCGGTCCAACCCACTCGTGAAGACAAGTTCTCCTTCGGCCTGTGGACCATCGGGTGGCAGGCCGTCGACGCGTTCGGCTCCGCCACGCGTCCGCCGCTCGACCCGATCGAGGCCGTGCACAAGCTGGCCGAGCTCGGCGCCTACGGCCTGACCTTCCACGACGACGACCTGGTGCCCTTCGGCTCCGACGCGCAGACCCGCGACGGCATCCTCGCCGGCTTCAAGAAGGCGCTGGAAGAGACCGGCATCGTCGTCCCCATGGTCACCACCAACACGTTCAGCCACCCGGTGTTCAAGGACGGCGCGTTCACCAGCAACGACCGCTCGGTACGCCGGTACGCGCTGCGCAAGGTGCTGCGTCAGGTCGACCTGGCCGCCGAGCTGGGCGCCGAGACGTTCGTGCTCTGGGGCGGCCGCGAGGGCGCCGAGTACGACGCGGCCAAGGACATCAACGCCGCGCTCGACCGCTACCGCGAGGGCCTGAACCTGGTCGCGCAGTACTCCGAGGACAAGGGCTACGGCCTGCGCTTCGCCATCGAGCCCAAGCCGAACGAGCCCCGCGGCGACATCCTGCTGCCGACCCTCGGCCACGCCATCGCCTTCACGTACGAGCTCGAGCGCCCCGAGCTGTTCGGCATCAACCCCGAGGTCGGGCACGAGCAGATGTCCAACCTCAACTTCACCCAGGGCATCGCTCAGGCCCTGTGGCAGAAGAAGCTGTTCCACATCGACCTCAACGGTCAGCACAGCGTGAAGTTCGACCAGGACCTGGTGTTCGGCCACGGCGACCTGCTCAACGCGTTCTCGCTGGTCGACCTGCTCGAGAACGGCCCGATCGGCGGCGGCCCCAAGTACGACGGCCCGCGTCACTTCGACTACAAGCCCTCCCGCACCGAGAACATCGACGGCGTGTGGGAGTCGGCCAAGGCCAACATGCGCATGTACCTGCTGCTCAAGGAGCGCGCCCAGGAGTTCCGGGCCGACCCCGCCGTGCAGGAGGCGCTGCGCGCCAGCAAGGTGCTCGACCTGGAGACCCCGACCCTCAACCCGGGCGAGACCTACCAGGACCTGCTCAACGACAAGAGCGCGTGGGAGGACTTCGATGTCGACGCGGCCGGTGCCCAGGGCTACGGTTTCGTGAAGCTCCACCAGCTGATGATCGACCACGTTCTGCGCGCCAACTGACCTCCGTATAAGGAACGACATGACGCTAGTAGCCGGGATCGACAGCTCCACCCAGTCCTGCAAGGTGGTCATCCGCGACGCGGAGACCGGTGAACTGGTCCGGCAGGGCCGCGCCGCGCATCCGGACGGCACCGAGGTGCACCCGGACGCCTGGTGGGCCGCGCTGCAACAGGCGATCGACGAGGCCGGTGGCCTCGACGACGTGGCCGCCGCCTCGGTGGCCGGCCAGCAGCACGGCATGGTGGTGCTCGACGAGAACGGCGAAGTGGTCCGCCCGGCGCTGCTGTGGAACGACACCCGCAGCGCCGGCGCGGCCGCCGACCTCATTCAGGAGCTCGGCGGCGGCGACAAGTGGGCCGACGCGGTCGGCATCGTGCCGGTCGCCAGCTTCACGCTGACGAAGCTGCGCTGGCTCGCCCGCAACGAGCCGCAGAACGCGGCTCGAGTAGCGGCGGTCTGCCTCCCGCACGACTGGCTGACCTGGAAGCTGTCCGGGTCGACCGACATCAGCACGATCAAGACCGACCGCAGCGACGCCAGCGGCACGCTCTACTGGTCGGCCAAGACCAACGAGTACCGCCCCGACCTGCTCGAGCTGGGCTTCGGCCGGGTCATCGGAGTCCCCGAGGTCCTCGGCCCCACCGGCGTGGCGGGTCAGCTGCGCAACGGCGCCCCGCTCGGGCCCGGCGCGGGCGACAACGCCTCCGCCGCGTTCGGCACCGGCGCCGGCACGGGCGACGTGATCGTCTCGATCGGCACGTCCGGCACCGTCTTCGTCTCGTCCGACGTCTCGCCCAACGACCCGACCGGCACGGTGGCCGGGTTCGCCGACACCACCGGCCGGTTCCTGCCGATCGTGGTGACGCTCAACGCGGCCCGGGTCCTCGACGCGGCGGGCAAGCTGCTCGGCGTGGGTCACGAGGAGCTGTCCCGGCTCGCCCTCAGTGCGCCGGCCGGCGCCGACGGGCTCGTCCTCATCCCGTACCTCGAAGGCGAGCGCACGCCGAACCGCCCCGACGCCACCGGCGCCATCCACGGCCTGACGCTCAAGACGTCCGACCCGGCCCACCTGGCCCGGGCCGCCGTCGAGGGCATGCTGTGCGCGCTGGCCGACGGGCTGGACGCGCTGGTCGCCAACGGCGCCACAGCCAACCGCATCGTGCTGGTCGGCGGCGGCGCCCGCAGCGAGGCGGTCCGCCGCATCGCCCCCGAGCTGTTCGGCCTGCCCGTGCTGGTGCCCCCGCCCGGCGAGTACGTGGCCGACGGCGCCGCCCGCCAGGCCGCCTGGGTGGCCACCGGCAGCGCTGAGCCCCCGGTCTGGTCGGCCGCGGCCCCCGAGACGTACGAGGCCAAGAGCGCACCCATCATCAGGGAGCAGTACGCGGCAGCTCAGAACGCGGTCATCGACCGCCCCCGCTAACCTTTCGGGGTGAGAAGGGGAGGCTCGGCCCACCGCGCGTACAGCGTCGTGGTGTTCGTGGTCCTCGCCTCGCTCGACAACGTGGCGATCGGGCTGGTGCCGCCGCTCTACGGCAGCATCGGCGACGCGTTCGGGGTCGGCGAGGGCCACATCGCGCTCGCCACCACGATCATGTTCCTGATCAGCGCGGTGGCGGCGATCGGTTTCGCGTACGCCGGCGACCGCACCGACCGCAAGCCGGTGCTCATCGCCGGCACGCTCATCTGGATCGCCGGCACCGCCTGGTCCGGCCTCTCCGGCAGCTATCCCAGCTTCCTGATCAGCCAGGTCGTCGCCGCGTTCGGCCTCGGCGCCGTCGCGTCGGTGAGCTTCGCCGTGGTCAGCGACCTGATCTCACCCAAGCGCCGCGGCCTGGTGATGAGCTTCTGGGGCCTTTCGCAGGGCGTCGGCACGCTGGCCGGCACCCTGGCCGGCGGTCTGCTCGGGCACGCCAACTGGCGCGAGCCGTTCCTGGTGACCGCGGTGGCCGGCGGCGTGGCCACGGTGGCCTACCTGTTCACCTACAACGTGCCCCGCGGCGACAGCCAGCCCGAACTGGCCGGGGTCGAGTACGACGAGCGCATCCACCACGACCACCTGCCCCGCATCCTGCGCCGGCGCACCAACGTCTGGCTCATCCTGCAGGGCGGCACGGCCCAGATCGCGCTGGGCTCGCTGGTGTGGCTGCCGGTGCTGTTCCGCGCCCGAGCCGAGGATCAGGGCTACACCGCGGGCACGGCAGTGCTGGTCGGCAGCGTCTTCGCCACCCTGTTCCAGCTGGGCGGCGCCCTCTCCATCCTCGGCGGCCTGATCGGTGACCGGCTGCAGCGCCGCACTCCGCGCGGCCGCGCCCTGGTCGCCTCCGTCGGTGTGCTGGCGGCCGTGCCGTTCTACATCGTGCTGTTCTTCGTGCCCATGCGCATCGACGTGCCCGACGGGGCCGGCACCGGCACGATCATCGGCGCCGTCCTGACCGACGTCTTCACCGAGCCCACGGTCGGCATCTGCCTGCTCTTCGCGGTGTTCGCGCTGATGCTCACGTCGGCCAACTCGCCCAACTGGTTCGCCCTGATCGCCGACGTCAACCCGCCCGAGCACCGCGGCACCGTCTACAGCCTGGGCAACCTGGTCAACGGCTTCGGCCGGGCCGGCGGCAACATCATGGTCGCGGCGGCCTTCCGCGGGCTGGCCGGGGCCTTCCCGCCGCCGCTCAACTACGCGGTCGGCCTGGCCGCCTTCCAGCTCTTCTGGGTGCCCACCGGGGTCATGTTCTGGCTGGCCAGCAAGACGGTCGCGCGCGACATGGAAGACACGCACGCCGCCCTGCTGGCCCGCGCGGCCGAACTAGACCAGAGCCCACACGGTGACGTCGGTGGGAACCCGCCCGTCGTCGTCGAGGGGCTCGCTGCTCAGCAGGAGCCGGGCGCCGGCCGGTAGCTCGACCGGTTCGGCGCCGAAGTTCGTCAGCACCAGCACGTCGCCGTTGCGGAAGGCGAACTCGCCGTCCTGCCACGTCACCGAGCCGCTGCCCAGGTGGTGCTCGCGCCGCAGGCCCAGGGCGGAGTGGTAGAGCTCCCAGGTCGAGCCCGGGATGCCCTGCTGCCGGTCGAGCGCGTACTCGGCCCAGGTGGCCGGCTGCGGCAGCCAGGACGCGTCGGCCGGGCCGAAGCCGTACGAGGGCGCGTCGGCCTCCCACGGCAGGGGCACCCGGCAGCCGTCCCGCCCGCGCTCCGCGTGCCCCGAGCGCTCCCAGGCCGGGTCCTCGCGGAACTCGTCCGGCATCGTCGTGTGCTCGGGCAGCCCCAGTTCCTCGCCCTGGTACAGATAGGCCGAGCCGGGCAGCCCGAGCATCAGCAGCGTGGCCGCCCGGGCCCGGCGCAGGCCCAGCGCGGCGTCGGGTTGCGGATCACCGGCCCCGATCCCGGGCATGCGAGGCGTACCGGCCGGGAAGCCGAGCCGCGACGCGTGCCGGACCACGTCGTGGTTCGACAGCACCCAGGTGGTGGTCGCGCCCACCGCGTCGTTGGCCCGCAGCGACTCGTCGATGACGGCCCGCAGCTCGGCCGGCTTCCATGGCGCGTCGAGGTACGGGAAGTTGAACGCCTGGTGCATCTCGTCGGGGCGCACGTAGCGGGCCAGCCGGTCGGCCGGGGCCACCCACGCCTCGGCGACCAGGATCCGGCCGCCCTCGTACTCGTCGAGCACCCGCCGCCACGACTGGTAGATCTCGTGCACGCCCTCCTGGTCCCACATGGGTGGCGGCGGGCCGGCCGGGTCGAGACCGCCCAGGATCGTGCTGGTGGTCGTCCAGTCCTTCAGACCCGCCTCTTTGACCATGCCGTGCGCCACGTCGACGCGGAAGCCGTCGACCCCGCGGTCGAGCCAGAAGCGCAGGATGTCGAGGAACTCGGCCCGCACCTCGGGGTTGTCCCAGTTGAGGTCGGGCTGGCTCACGTCGAACAGGTGCAGGTACCACTGCCCGTCGGGCGTCTGCTCCCACGCGCTGCCGCCGAAGACGCTGGTCCACGAATTCGCCGGAGCATCGCGGAAGATGTAGCGCTCCCGCTCGGGGCTGCCCGGCCCGGCGGCCAGCGCCGCCCGGAACCACTCGTGCTCGTTCGAGGTGTGGTTGGGCACCAGGTCGACGATGACCTTGAGGCCCAGGCCGTGCGCCTCGGCGATCAGCTTGTCGGCGTCGCCGAGCTCGCCGAAGCGCGGGTCGACCCCGCGGTAGTCGGCCACGTCGTACCCGGCGTCGTGCTGCGGCGAGGGATAGAACGGGGAGAGCCACACGGCGTCGATGCCGAGCTCCTTGAGGTGGTGCAGGCGCCCGGTGATGCCGGGCAGGTCGCCCATCCCGTCGCCGTCGCTGTCGGCGAACGAGCGGGGATAGACCTGGTAGATGACGGCGTCGCGCCACCAAGCGTCGGTGTGGAGCATGGCCCCTACGCTATCCGTCGAGGATGCAGGCGAAACGCTCCTCGGCCAGGTCGAGCTGGTCGAGGATGTGGTCCTTGGCGGCGATCGACAGCGGCGTGTCCGGGCGGCCGACGAGCTCGCGCAGCTTCGGCACGAGCGGGCGGTACTTGCGGGCGGCCGAGACCGCCTTCTCCGGGGTGGTGTGGACGACGCCCACGCCGTTGTCGGTGAAGTCCGAGACCTTGATCACCCGGGCCCACGGGTCGCGCTCGAGGCTGGCCGCCACATGCGCGCGGTACTGCTCGTGGCGGTCGCGCTCGGGGTCGTACTCGGGATTGGTGACCGAGCGGACCAGCTCGGCCACCCGCGGACCGAAGCGGGACGCCAGTTCGGCGATCGCCGCCTCGGTCAGCTCGGTGTAGGTGCCCTGTGTGGTGCCGGCCAGCTCGTCCGGATGGTCCTCGACCGCGTCGTGCAGCAGGGCCGCGGTGAGCACGTCGACATCCCGTACGCCGTAGTACTTGATGATCCGGATGGCCACCCGCAGCAGGTGGTTCAGGTACGGCTCGCGCACCCGGCGGTCGCCCGCGTGCAGCCGGGCCGCCAGGTCGAGCGCCTCGATCAACTGCTTGCGCTCGGCCTCGGGGAACGTCTCGAGCTCGAGCAGCAGCCGCTCGCGCAGACCCGCCTCGCCGTACACCTCGGTGATCGCGTGCAACGGCATCGACAGAAGCATGCGGGGCGCCATGCCGAGAACGTACCGGAGCGTCAGCCGTTGGTGGGTGAGCGCACGGGAACCGGGCGGGGCGAGGGTCGCCGGGCGGCCGTGGCCATCGTCGCCTGCTTGAGCGACCACGGGTTCCCGGCCTCGGCGTGCACGCCCCGCTTGGGGGTGCCGGCGCCGTCGGTGAACTCCTCCTCGGTCATGGCCTGCAGCGCGCTCAGGGCCACACCGATGATCGTCGCCGCCGTGATCAGGGTGATCGGCAGGATCAGGGTGAGCGGCCGGAAGCCGGCCACGTGGTGCGTCGTGTTCTGGTCGAGGCGCACCGACAGGGCGGCCATGCCGGTGTAGTGCATGCCGCACACCGCGATCGCCATGATGACGGCGGCCCCGCTGATCGGCGCCCAGCCGCGCACCGAGACGGTGAACCACAGCGCGACGGTCGACGCCACCACCGCGATGATGACCGAAGCCGCCACGAGCGCCATGTCGTACCGGATATCGCCCGACACGTGCATGCCGAGCATGCCGGTGTAGTGCATGGCGAGCACGCCGCCGCCGGTGAGCCCGCCCGCGACGAGTGTCTTGGGAACGCTGCGCCGGCCGTGCCCGACCATGAGCAGCCCGAAGCCGACCGCGATGACCGCGAAGGCCAGGCTGGCCAGCGTCATCGGGACGTCGAAGCGGACCGGGCTGGCCGGCACCTCGAAGCCGAGCATCGCGGCGAAATGCATGAGCCAGATGGCGCCGCCGCCGATGGCGAACGCGGCGATCAGCAGCCACCGGTTGCGCCGCCCCTTGGTGCGGGCGTCGCGGGCCCGGGCCGTGCTGAGCAACCCGAAGAACGAGCCCAGAAAGGCGAGCAGGAAGGCGGCGATCGGATTGAACGCGCCGTACGTGAAGTGATGGACCTCGGCCACCGGCACACCTCGCGGAGTATCGAAGAATTTCCGCGAGTGATTCAGTCACTTCACGTCACCTGTTCGTCGCACCGCGGGTGCGGCAACGCGGACAAAAAGTACCGGGCCACCCGTTAGGGGTGACCCGGTAATCGGACGTGGGGGATGGAGTTGTGGAGAGCCTCGTAACCGATCAGGTGAAGATGCTGACGCCGCCGGGGCCGACCAGCAGGCCGACGACGATCAGCACGATGCCCCAGAGCAGCTGCCGCCGGAAGAGCGCGAGAATACCGGCGACCACCAGGATGACGGCGATGATCCAAAGAAGTAGGTCCATGCAGATCGGATACCCGGACCCGCAAAATCGGAAACCTGCCTACCGGGCGCCGACGAGTGTGGTATCCACCTCTTCGGACAACAGCTGGTAGACGTTGTACGCCTGCTTGATCACCGGGTGCGCGACGTTGCGCACGGGCACCCCGCCCGGCGTCCGCCCGCGCTCCGAACCGGCGTGCGCGTGGCCGTGCAGGGCCAGCGCCGCCCCGGCCGCGTCGATCGAGCGGCCCAGCTGGTAACAGCCCAGGAAGGCGTAGATCTCGAGCGGCTCGCCGACCAGCGTCTCGGGCACCGGGGCGTAGTGCGTGAGCGCCACCAGGGCGTCGCACTCCACCGACTTGAGCGCCCGTTCCAGGTCCTCGGCGTACCGCTCGGCGGTGCCCACGAAGTCCTTCATCTCGCGCTCGCCGAAGTTGCTGGCGCAGGCCCCGGCGAACCCGCCGCCGAACCCCTTGGTGCCGGCCACGCCCAGCCGGTGCCCGTTGAGCTCAAGCACGGTGGCCGAACCCTCCAGCACGGTGATCCCGGCGTCCTCGATCACCTTGGTGACGTCGTCCTGCTGATCGCTCTGGTGGTCGTGGTTGCCCAGCACCACCACGACCGGCACGCCCAGCCCGCCGAACTCGGTCGCGAAGCACTTGGCCTCGTCGACGGTGCCGTGCCGGGTCAGGTCGCCCGCGATCAGCAGGGTGTCGGCCCGGTCGGGCAGCTCCTCCAGGGCGGGCCGGTAGCGGCCCACCACGTCCTTGTCCACGTGGACGTCGCCCACGGCGGCGATCCGGATCATGAAATCTCCTCCACCTCGCTGGGCGCCTGGGCCCGGGTGATCCCGATGTCACAAGTGATCTCGAGCTCCGGGAAGTGCGACGAGATCTGCCGGCAGATCTCGTCGCGGCGCTGCGCGCTCTCCACCTCGCCGCCCAGCACGATCAGATGATCGCGGCGCTGCACGGTGATGCCCTGCTCGGCTATCCGGTCGTGCTCGGTGAGCAGCCGCTGGATCTCGGCCTCGAGATCGGTGTCGTTCGTCATCCCAACCCCCTTCTAGTTCTTGGCCAGCTCCGGCTCGGCCGGCACGACGTCCAGCCGGTCCAGAAGGATGAGGAAGGCTTCCGCGTACGGTGACTTGCTGGTCTCGCGGCGCACCCGGGCCCAGTCGATCTGCTCGCGCAGCGAACGCGCCACGGGCAGGCCGGTCGCGAAGTCGCAGTAGTGCTGGCTGTAGCTGAGCAGCTTGTGCACCATCAGCTGGGTCGCCGAGAGCACCGGCATGTAGATCGCCTCGACCGAGATCTGCTCGGTGTCGGCCAGCGTCTCCATCGTCACCGGCGTCTCCACCGGCCGATAGATCAGGTCGACCATGCGGTCCTCGTCGTACACCTTGACCAGCCAGTCCTCGGGCGGCGTCTCGGTGCGGAAGCCCACCTTGGCCAGCTCGGCCAGCGCCTGGTCGCGGTCCTGCTCGCGCAGCAGGAAATCCACGTCGTGGTCGCTGGAATGCCCGCCGTGCGCGTAGACCGCGAAGCTCCCGCCGAGCGCGAACGGTATGCCCGCGGACTTCAGAGTCGAGGCGACCTTCTTGAGCGTGGTTGCCAGGCCCTCGTCCACGCGATGCGGCATGACGATCCCCCTGTCGACGGTTATATGTGTCGGATACGACTACCCGTGACGCCTGTCATTGAATCGCCGCCGCACGAGCCTCCGGGCAAAACCCCTTTCAAACGCCATTTTGGTACGTGGCGAGCCCCTACGCCGGAGAATCCGGTGCCCCCACCCGACAACCACACGCCTTACCAAAGGCCGGGGCTCAGCCACCCACCCACCACTCGAACGCCGCCCACCCGCGCGGGCGCGACATTCGCCGGAAACCAGGCGTGCGCTCGCCGGTTACCGTTGGTTGGTATGACCCTTCGCACGATCGCGCTCGTGGGCATGGACGGCTCGGGCAAGACCACGCAGGCCCACCGGCTGGCCGATGAGCTGAGCGCCTCGGGTCTGCGCGTCGCCTACCGCCGCAACGCCGGCGGCCGGCACTGGTTCGGCCAACTGGCCGTTCGCCTGGGCAAACGCGACGCGGAAGACCTGCTGGGCCGCCGCGGCACTCTGTTCGTCGAGTCGGTGCTGCGCTGGCTGGCGATCCTGCGCACCCTGCTGCGCCGCCGCTTCACCGGCGGCACCGTGGTGATGGACCGCTACGCCGTCTGCCAGTACGCGAGCCTGCGAGCCCGGCACGCCGCCCCGGCCGCCGAGCGCCGCGCCCGCCTGGCCTACCACTTCTTCCCGAAGCCCGACCTCACGTTCCTGCTCGACGTCGACCCGAAGGTGGCGCACGAGCGGATCGAGGCGCGCGGCTACGACAGCGAGTCGATGGACTACCTCGAATCGGCCCGGGCCGCCTACCTGTCACTGCCCGAGTTCGCCGACTTCGTGGTGATCGACGCCAACGGCACCCCCGACGAGGTCTCGGCCGCCCTGCACGCCGAACTGCGCCGCCGCGCCGACCTGCCCGAACCCGTGCGCAGCGCGCTGGGCCGCACCGCGATCCTGGCCGGCGCCCCGATCGTGGCCGCCCTGGCCACCGCCGGCTACCAGCTCGCCGAGGCCCTCTGACGCCCCCACCCACCAAAAGCGCCGCCGGGGTTCTAAGCCTGCCCGTACACGGGAATCTGAGCGCCGCTGGTGGGGGCGGAGGCGTCCGAGGCGAGGAACAGGATGGTCGGCGCGATCTGCTCGGGCCGCACCCAGCGCCCGAAGTCCGACCCCGGCATGGCGGCCCGGTTGGCGGGAGTGTCGATCACGCTCGGCAGCACGGTGTTGCAGCGCACGTTCTGCTTGCGGTAATCCACCGCCACGGAGTTGGCGAAGGCGATCACTGCCGCCTTCGAGGTTGAGTAGCCGACCGACCCGGGGAAGGGGGCCAACGCCGTACGGGAAGAAACGCACACGACACTGCCGCCGCCCGACTCGACCAGGCGCGGCAGCGAAGCGGCCGTGACCAGATACGTCGGCCGCAGATTGGTCAGCAGCTGCGCCTCGAAATCGCTCCACGGCGTCTCGCCCACCAGCGGCCCGCTCGCGAACCCGCCGATCAGGTTGATCACCGCCCGCAGCGGCGCCTCGGAATCGCCCGAGGCAGCCGCCACCGCCAAGGTGACATCGCTCTCATTCGACATGTCACCCTCGACCGGAATCGCGCCCTTGGGCAGCCCGTCAGCCCGCCCCGGCCGCACCGGCGCGACCACGCGCCACCCGTCAGCGACGAAGGCGGCCACCGTCGCGGCGCCCAGGCCGCCCGTTCCACCCGTGATCAGAGCCGTACGACCGTCAGACATGCCGTTCATGGTGCCTCGCACCACCCGGCAACCACTGTGTGATTCGTCACCCTGCCCAGCGGATGGCCGGTCGGCTCCGAACCGTTGTTGAAGGGGACGTCATCCGCTGGGATGTCACCCGGACGGGCTAGTGAACTGCACGGCCAAGTGCCGCATTGTGGCAGGTGGTCCCGTTCGGTACAGCACGGGATCTTTTTGATGGTGCTTTTGTTTCAACACCGTCCGGCAGCTGCCGATCCAGCACGGTGAACCTGGCGCGCCCCGGGAACGTACTGGGTGGTGACGGACGTCCCAAGGTCATTGGTGATGGGCGTCGCTGTGAGGGACAAGGGGCCGATGGTGTCATGAAGCGAGCGACGGGTATGAGTCTGTCTGCGCGACGCAGCGGTCGCGGGTGGGAATGCCGGCGCGCAGGGGCCCTGTTCAGCAACTACGCACTGGGCTCTCAGCTGTCACCCAGGCATTCGTGACACTTTCGACGCACCAGCCGGAATCAGTGCAGCCAGCCATTTGTTGTGTAGATGCCAGTAACCGCAATGTGCGAACTGCGGACGTTACGGGGAGGAACTGATGGATACAGGTATCACCCGTAGCGGGGTAAGTAGTGAAGGCAATGAGGGGACCGTGGGCAACGTGGAGAAGAACACCGTGATGCGTACCGATCAGGTCGCCGAAGAGCGTGACCTTGTCGGCGTTTACCTGCACGAGATCTCCCGGACGCCGCTGCTGGACGCCGCCAGGGAGGTCGAGCTCTCCAAGGCAATCGAGGCGGGCCTCTATGCCGAGCACCTGCTCGAGACGGGCGAGATCCGGCGCGGTGTGAGCCGGGAAGAGCTGGAGCGCCTCGTCACCGAGGGGCGCAAGGCGAAGGACCTGTTCATCCGGGCCAACCTGCGACTGGTCGTGTCGATCGCCCGGCGCTACGTGCGCTCCGGCATGCCGATGCTCGACCTCATCCAGGAGGGCAACACCGGCCTGGTCCGCGCGGTCGAGAAGTTCGACTACGAGCGCGGCTACAAGTTCTCGACCTACGCGACGTGGTGGGTGCGCCAGGCCATCAGCCGGGCCATCGCCCAGCAGGAGCGCACGGTTCGTCTCCCGGTGCACCTGGTCGAGGACGTCAACCGCATGCGCAACGTCACCCGCCAGCTCGTCCGTGAGCTCGGCAGTGACCCCGAGCCCGAGCAGATCGCGGCCGCCCTCGGCGTGACCGTCGAGCGCGTCAACGAGCTCACCCGCTGGGCGCAGGACACGGTTTCCCTCGACACCCCGGTCGGCGACGACGGCGACACCAACCTCGGCGACCTGGTCGCCGACAGCGACGCCCCCTCGCCGGAAGAGATCGTGCTGACCGCCCTCGAGCGGCAGCGCATCGAGGGTCTGCTCAACCACCTCGACGACCGGTCGGCCGGCATCATGCGGGCCCGCTACGGCCTCGAGGACGGCCGCGAGCACTCGCTCACCGAGGTGGCGTCCCGCTTCTCGCTGAGCCGTGAGCGCATCCGTCAGCTCGAGATCCAGGCGCTCGGCCGGCTGCGCGAGCTGGCCCGGGCCGAGGGCCTGCAGGCCGCCTGACCTTCCTTCCCCCCCGTTACCCACAAAAAGGCCGGTACCCGATCGGGGTACCGGCCTTCTTCGTGTTCAGGGCCTGGGCGTCAGACCCGCCCGTAGCCGTACGGCGTCATGATGTCCATCGTCCGTTTCTTGACCACCGTGCCGGAGTGCGGCGCGTCGATGATCTGCCCACCGCCCACGTACAGGGCGACGTGCCCGAGACTTCGGTAGAACACCAGGTCGCCCGGCTGCAGGTCGCCCCGGCTGATGTGGGTGACCTCGTTCCACTGTGCCTTGGTCTGGTGCGACAGCGACTTGCCGGCCTCCCGCCACGCCGCCGAGGTCAGCCCCGAGCAGTCGAAGCTGCCCGGACCGTCCGCGCCGAACAGGTAGGGCTTGCCGAGCTGGTTGTACGCGAACGTGACGGCCACGCCGGCGCTGCCGGAAATCTTCGGGATCGGGCCGTTGTACTTGCCGCCCGTCTCCTGACCCTGGCCGAAGGCCGCCTCACGCATCGCGATCAGCTTCTTGAGGTCCTTCTGGATCGACGTCTTCTGCTTGTTCAGCGCGTTCGCCTGAGCCGTCTGCTTGGCCTGGGTCTGCTTGAGGGCAGCCTGCCGGTCGGCGAAGCCCTGGGTGGCCTCGGTGAAGGTGTCGATGTCGCGCTGGTTGGACTTGGTGATCATGTCCAGGTACGCCATGCGGTCCATCATGCTGTCCTGGCCGCCGGTCAGCAGCGCCGTCATCGGCCCGACCCGGCCCTGCTTGTAGGACGTGGTGGCCAGGTTGCCGACCTGCGCGCTGGCCGCCTTGAGCTTGGCCTGGGCGGGCTTGAGGGACGCCTGGAGCTTGACCTGATCAGCCTGGGTCTTCTTCAGGTTGATCCGCATCGCGTTGTAGGCCTCGGTGACGTCCTCGAGTTTGTTCGAGGCCGTCTCGATCTGCTTCTTCAGCTCGCTGGCGGAGGGCGCCGCGTGGGCGGCTGTCCCCAGCGAGCCGGTGATCGCGACGGCGAGCGCCGCGACGACGAGGACCCGAAGCCTCGTACGGGGGTGGGGCACCGGTCAGTGGCCTTTCTTCCGCTCGGCCGCCTACCGGGTTAGCTGACGGGCTCGGGTGGGAAGAGCACCCTTCCGCTCGCGCGGATTCGCCCCGGTAACGCGGTTCCCCGGCTCTTGCGTGGCACTCGTGGCGTCACGAAGATTCGGCGGCGTTGGCCGGCGCCACGGGAGGGGGAGTGGCTGCGGACCGAACCAACCGCATTAACTTATCGATGAGATCACGAAAAGCAAGGGCTCAAAGAGTGATTTAAGACAATGGCCCGATACGCGTTAATGATCCCGATAACAGCAAGTAATTCCGCGACTGCAATGCGTCCAGCCGGACTGTCAAACGGGACTTTTCGCCAACTCGGCGGCCGGAACCCAATCGCGGCTCACCTTACGCTCGGCCCAGAACGACAGGAAGGGGATCGTGCCGCTGAGCATCACCAGAAGCATGCGGCCGAACGGCCAGTGGGCCCGGCGCGACAAGTCGAACGTGGCGACCAGATAGATCATGAAAAGGAAGCCGTGGGCCGGGCCGACCGCCGCCACGACGACCGGGTTGTCGGCCAGGTATTTCAGCGGCATGCCGACCACGACCAGCGCGAGCAGGCAGACGCCGACGATCCACGCGATGATCCGGTAGCGGGTCAGGGCACCCTGCACGTCACTTCTGTCCTATCCGGGATAGTCGCCGGGCCGGGCGCCGGGATGCGCGTTGAGCCAGGCGAGGTAGTCGTTGTAAGCGACCAGTTCGGGGTCGTCGGCGTCCGGAGCGGCACGGACGGCCACACGGACCGGCCGGCCGACGGTAACAGCCGTACCTGGGAGCTCTTTTTTTGCTTCTTCCTCTTTTGCTTCTTCCTCCGCCGGCGCCGACTGCCCCTTCCTGCGGGCCAGCTGGACCTCCCGATACCAGAGGAAGACGACGAAGGCCGCGAAAACCGGCCACTCGAACATGTAGCCCCAACTGATCGCGTTGCCCGACTGGGCGCGGCTGAACTGCCACCAGCCCAGCCCGAGGCAGCCCACGGTCAGCACGACCGCCAGGACGTGCCGGGCGATCCACGCCGGCGTCCACAGGCCCTTCATGGCCACCAAGCGTACCGGCGTGTGTTTGGCGACGGCCCGCACGGGCAACCGTCAAACGTTCCACCCACCCCTCGTCGGCTGTCCTGGCCCGAAACGACCGGAGGTGCACGATGACAGACGCCCGTGGTGACTCACCGCTGATGGAAACCGGGATCGACCCGGCCTCACTGAGCGACGAGGACCTGTTCCGCGAACTCAGCAGCCTCTACCGCACCCGGCTCGAGACGCTCCGGCACGGCCCCGACGCCGCCCTGTCGAACCACTTCAAGCGGACCGCCGAGCTCGAGACCGAATACATCACCCGCTACCCCAGCCGCGAGGTCGACCCCGACCGGCTCACCCAGGCGTTCTAGGGAGAATTTTTGACCGAGTCCCTCCGTACGCGCCTGTCGCGCGTCGGTCAGTCGTACGCCCCCCACGATCACCGCCCGCTCGGCGGCTACGTAGCCGCGATGGGCAGCTTCACCGCTCTGGCCGCGTCCCTGGCCACCGCGGCCAAGGTGACCGGTAAGCCGGCCCCTGAACGCCCTGCCACGGCCGACGTCGTGCTGTTGTCGCTGGCCACGCACAAGCTGAGCCGCCTGATCGCCAAGGACTCGGTGACCAGCCCCCTGCGGGCCCCGTTCATGCGTTACACCGAACCGGCCGGCGCGGCCGAACTCAACGAAGAGGTGCGCGACCACGACAGCACCCTCAAGCACGGCGTGGGCGAGCTGATCAGCTGCCCGTTCTGCCTGGCCGTGTGGGTGGCCGCCGGCCTGACCGGCGGGCTCGTGCTGGCCCCGCGCCTGACCCGCCTGGTGGCAACCGCCCTGACGGCCACGGCCGTCTCCGACTTCCTGCAACTCGCCTACGACGCAGCCAAGAAGGCCGCCGAGGGCGACTAGCCGTTTTCCACAGTCCCTACTTGTCCACAGCCCTTCCGCCTTGCTCGCCCTCTTTCCGAGATAATGGCTGAGGGGGCTCCCCCTGGGAGGGTGGGCTAGGTTCGGCGGACGATCATGACTGAAGGCCCGCCCGGCGATGTGCGCCGGGCGGGCCTCGTCGTTCTTGTGTGTGGGTCAGGGCGGGCCGTCACGGTCCAAGCCGGACCAGCCGTCGGGGGATTCGGGCTCGGTGTCGTCGTCGTTGTCGGCGGTGACGTCCTTGTCCACCGCGGTGGCGTCGTGTTCGCCGGCGAAGTCTTCCTGCTCGTCGGGGTCGCCGATGGGTTCCATGGCTGCGTCCTTTCGTCAGACTTCGAGCGCTCGGACGGCCTCGGCCGCCTCGTCCTGGGCGTACTCGCCTTCGGGCAGCGCGTCGATGCGGGTGAGCGCCGTTGCGGTCAGGTCCGAGGCGATGGCCCGGCGTTGCAGGTCGGCGCTGCTCAGGCGCTCCTGGCCGTCGAAGGCGTCCTCGAGGAAGGCGTCCAGCTCGCGAATCTCATCGGTCACGGGGTTCCGGCTACCCGGCCCGATGTCGGCCAAACTTTGTGGCGCCGATCACATCACCTGCCGGAATCCCGAGTGTCACCCGACCGTTGAGAACAGATGTCAGCGTGCCCAGTGTCCCCGGGCCTCACCCATTGCCTTCACGGAATACCGTTCGGCTGGAGCCGTGTTGAGCCACTCGCCGCGAGGCGACCTGCACGCCGACACCCGCGCCGCCCCCGGTTCAGCCGAGGGCGGCGCTCCTTATTTCCGCCGCGTTTCCCGGGTGGCGGCCGGGGTATTTGATCTCTTATGAGTGATGACCGGATCGGGCAGCGCGCGGCCGAGCTGCTTCCCGAGGAGCAGGCGGCCGGCAGCGCCGATCCGCGGGCCCAGGCCGAGGCGATCCTCGAGGAGTCGGACGAGCGCGAGCACGACCCGAACGCCGCGCCGGACTCTTTCCTGGAGCGCCGCCACTCTGAGCAGACCGTCGACCCCGGCGAAACCACTCGGTAGAGGCACACGACTTACGTGATTGTCGATGGCCATGACAGGATGCGCGGCGTGCCTGTCCCATATCGCCGGGTTTCCTCGCCGGATCGCGGCCCCGGTCGCCTGGTCACCCGACCCCGGCGTACGTCTGTGACCCGTCCGGCGGCGCCGGTCGGACCGCACCCCGTAGAGCTGGCCGGCCTGCTGCACGAGCTCACGGCCCGCCTGCTTTCCGCCGACACGTTCACCCAGGCGCTGGAGCGTCTGGCCGCGTTCGCGGCCGGCGCTGTGCCCGGTGCCGTCCGCGCCTCGATCGTGCTGATCGGGGAGGGCGGCCCGCTGACCCACTCCGGCCACGGCGCGCCGGGTGCGGCAGTGGACGCGATCCAGTACGCCGCAGGGACCACCGGCCCCGGCCTGGAGTCGGCCCGTACGCGGGCGATGGTGACCGCCCCGGACCTGGCCACCGACGCGCGCTGGCCCGAACTGGCCGAGGCGGCGCGGACCGAGGGCATCCACGCCGTGGCCGCCATCCCGCTCGACCTGCCCCGGGCCGAGGTGGGCGCGCTCAGCCTCTATTTCGACACGGCCGAGGCTCCCGGCGCCGACCACCTGCTGACCGCGATGGCCGTGGCCAACCAGTCCGAGATCCTGCTGGACGAACTGCGCCGCCGGGAGGCCCAGAACGCCGGCGCCGCCGTGGACCGGGCCATCGGCGTCATCATCGCCCAGCGCGGCTGCGGTGTGCAGGAGGCGTACGACATCCTCCGCGACACCGCCCAGCGCCTGGGCCTGGACCGGCACGCCGTGGCCGATCGCCTCATCGCCGTAGCCGCCCGCAACGCCTGATCGCCGGGCGGCCCGGGGACGGTCAGGCGGTGGCGGGCTTTTCGACGTGCTGGATCACCTCGAACTCGAGCAGGCTGGCGCCGGTGGCGGCGGGGCGGGCTCGTTCGCCGGCGTGGGCGGCTCGGCCGCTGCCGCTGGACCAGGCCTGGAACGCCTCCTCGGACTCCCAGCGGGTGTAGACGAAGTAGCGGGTCTCGCCGGCGACGGGGCGCAGCAGCTCGAACGCCAGGAAGCCGGGCGAGTTCTCGACGGCGCCCTTGCGGGCGGCGAAGCGGGCCTCGAGCCCGGGGCCCGCGCCCTCGGGGACGTCGATCGCGTTGATCTTCACAACAGCCATGCGCCAACGCTAACCGGCGAAGGCGGGGCTACGAGAACGGCCCGCCTGCGGTGAGTGCAGGCGGGCCGTGGTGGTTGCTCGGCGCTAATGGGACTTCGATGTGCGGTCGGGAGTGTGGATCTCTTCGTCGGTCAGCGGGCCCGCGCCGACCTCACCCGGGACGCCCATGCTGTTCTCGGCGGCCAGAGCGTCGTCGGCCCGTTGCTGCTGGGCCGAGCGCATGCTGAGCGGGATCTCGGGCAGGAAGAAGACCACGATCAGGCCGACCACCATGACCGCCAGGGCCAGCAGGAACACCACCTGGATGCCGTCGGAGAAGCCGACCTTGTACGGGTGGGTGAGGACGTCGGGCAGGCTGTTGAGCCACGACGTGTCGTCCTGCTGCCCGGCGGCCTGCTGCAACACCTGCGCCTGAGCCGGGTTGGCCGCCAGAGCCTGCTGGAACTCCGGTGTGCCCTGCGCGGTGGTGAAGGCACTGCCGATCTTGTTGGGCAGGACGTTGAACAGCACCGACAGGAAGACGGCGGTGCCGAGCGTGCCGCCCATCGAGCGGAAGAACGTCACCGAGCTGGTGGCCACGCCGATCTCGCGCGGGGACACCGCGTTCTGCACGGCGGTGATCATCGGCTGCATGTTGCCGCCCAGGCCGAGGCCCATCAGCACCATGATCAGCATGACCCGCCAGAGCGGGGTGTCGGCGCCGATCGTGGCGAACAGGGCCAGCGCGGCCACCATGAGCGTGCTGCCGATGATCGGGAAGATGCGGTAGCGGCCGGTGCGGGCGATCAGCTGACCCGAGATGATCGAGCCGGACATGATGCCGAACACGAACGGGATCATCTGCAGGCCGGCCAGCGTGGCCGAGGAGCCCTTGACGATCTGCAAGTACAGCGGGACGGTCATCAGGCCGCCGAACATGGCCATGCCCAGGATGGTGCTGGAGGTGGCGCCGACGGCGATGGTCCGGTTGCGGAACAGCCGGATCGGCAGCAGCGCCTCGTCCCCGTACGCCCGCTCGGCCAGCACGAAGGCGACCAGGCCGATCGCGCCGATGATGTAGCAGAGGAAGGCCCGGCCGGAGTCCCAGCCCCAGGCGCGGCCCTGCTCGGCGATGGTCAGCAGCGGCACCAGGCCGACGATCAGGGCGACCGCGCCGGGCCAGTCGATGCGGTGGTCGACGCGCGTGTGCGGCAGGTGCAGCACCCGGGCCACCACGACCATGGCGGCGATGCCGATCGGGACGTTCAGGTAGAAGACCCAGCGCCAGCCGTCGACCCACAGAATGTTGTCGGCGCCGGCGAAGAAGCCGCCCAGGATCGGGCCGAGCACGCTCGCCGTACCGAAAACAGCCAGGAAGTAGCCCTGGTACTTGGCGCGCTCGCGGGGCGGGACGATGTCGCCGATGATGGCCAGCGCCAGCGACATGAGGCCGCCGGCGCCGATGCCCTGGATGGCCCGGAACGCGGCCAGCTCGTACATGTTCTGCGAGAGGCCGCAGAGGAACGAGCCGACGACGAAGATGCCGATCGCGAACAGGAAGAACGGGCGCCGGCCGTAGAGGTCGGAGAGCTTGCCGTAGAGCGGCGTCGAGATCGTCGAGGTGATCAGGAACGCCGTGGTGGCCCAGGCCTGGATGTCGAAGCCGTGCAGGTCGTCGGCGATCGTGCGGGTCGCCGTGGCCATGATCGTCTGGTCCAGCGCGGCCAGGAACATGCCCATCATGAGGCCGGCCAGGATCGTCAGGATCTGGCGATGCGTGAATTCCGTCGACGCCCGCGCGGGCGCGGCGGCGGTGGAGTCGGAGTTGCTCACACGTTCTCCCGAGGTGGGGCGAGGCGGGCCTCGACCGAGCTGTTGAATTCTGAGAAGAGGCCGGCGAAGGTGGCGGCCTGGCCCGGGGGCCAGTCGCTCAGCACGTCGCGCAGCCAGGCCGAACGTGCCTCTTCGAGCCGTTCGACGGCGGCAAGGCCCGCGTCGGTGATCGCGAGCCGGGAGGCGCGGCCGTCACCGGGGTCGGCCTCGCGGCGGGCGAGACCGGCCTTGACCAGCTGGGCGACCTGCCGGCTGATCGTCGACGGGTCGGCCTGTTTGATCTCGGCGAGATCGGTGGCCCGCATCGGACCCCGATAGCGCAGCGGAAACAGGTGCATCAGCGCCGAGAACTCCGCACCCAGATCCCCGACATTGAGCATGCCCCGGGCCCGGGCCATGAGCCGGTGGAACCGCACAAGTTCGTCGGCGATCCGGGGGATCGCGTCACCGGTGTCTGATTCGCGCACGTGTCTGCCTAGAGAAGAGGGACAGGAAGATGCGTGTAGCCTACAACTACTTGGGCGGTGAAACTAACTCAGCGCATCCGCCAAACCGCTGTGACGAGCGTCTCGGTCTCCTCCAGGGCGGCCGGCACCGGCACGGGATATTCGGCTACCCGCTCGAAGAGCCGATCCGGGAAGTACCCCCGTCCGGGGTCGCCAACCAGGACGTAAGCCGAATTTCGGCGGGCCGCGCGCAGTCGCTGGGTCATCTCCGCCGCGACCGTGGGGCTGTAGAAGACGTCACCAGCTAGCAGTACGTCCGGGCGGGCGTCGGGTTGCTCACGAAGCGTGACGTTGTTGGCGGCCGCGTTGGCCTGGGCAGCAGCGACAGCGGCCGGATCGAGGTCGGTCGCGGCCACCTCCGCCGCGCCGGCCCGGGCAGCGGCGATCGCGGCCACGCCGCTTCCGGTGGCCAGGTCGTGCACCTTGAGTCCGGCCACCGTCTCCGGATGATCGAGCAGATAGCGGGCGAGGGCCTGACCGCCCGCCCAGGCGAAGGCCCAGAACGGCGGGGGCTCGTCGCTGCGGAACTCGCCGCCCGCCGCATCGAACAGGCCCGCCGACGAGTCGGCCAGGAAAAGCGAGATTTCCGGTACGAGGGGCAGGGGGCGCAGGGCTGTGGGCGGTGCGGGCACGCGTCGATTCTGCGCCGAAAGGCTCTGCCGTGTCGGCTAAGCGGCCTGGGGTGCGTCGGTGGGGCGGGTGGTGGCCAGCTTGGCGCTGTATTCGGCGCGGGCCTCGGCCGCCCAGGGCTCGTTCTCGTCCTCGAGCAGCGGGCGGGTGGCGAGGAAGGCGGCCGCGGTCAGCGGCTTGACGGCGCGCTCGGCCGGGCGGCCCTGGGCCGCGGCGACCAGCTCGTCGAAGCGGGCGACGTCGACCCGGACCCGCTCGGGGTTGAGGAACCAGCGGCCGGCCTCGCGGCGGACCACGGAGTCGCGCGGTGTCGCATCCGGCTCCAGTTTGGTGCGCAGGACCGACATGTCGCTTTCGACGCTCTTCTTCTTTTCCCCCAGCAGGCCGGCCAGCTCCGAGGTGGACATTTCGCCCCGCAGGGCGAGAAGGGCCAGGATGTGCCGGGGGTGGTCGCCGCCGAAGTCGGTTCCAGTCAGGACGACGCCCCTGGTCCGGACCTCGACCCGGCCGAAGAGCTGGATGTCGAACATATTTCGGAACTCTGCTGGCGCGGGACTCGTGGCAGCAAGCCCCAATGCGGGGGGTGGTCTCACCCGAAAGACTGGTTATCGCGGCCGCTCGGACTCAACCGCTCGTCGGGTGTACCGGCCGGGCCGAGCCGGGGCGGTGCACCACCAGCCTGTTGGTAGGGCAAAGATGAGAGCTGATACTCCTTAGAATTCCACGGTCGGACTCGGTGAAAGGTGGCGCATGACTAACGGCGATGCGATCAGCGTGCTCGTCGTCGACGGCCACCAGACGTTTGCCGAGCTGCTCGGACACGCTCTGGCCGGGCAGCCCGACCTCAAGTACGTGGGCCACGCGCTCACCGGGGCCGAGGCCCTGCGGCTCGCCGCCGAGCTGCGTCCCGACGTGATACTGCTCGACCCGGATTTGTCCGATGCGGACGGAATTGCGATCGCGGAACTGCTGCGCGTACGCCAACCGGACACTCGTGTGGTGATCCTCACTGCCAGCGATGAGTCGGCCCTCGTCGGCCGGGCCACCGCGGCGGGCGCGGCCGGGTTCCTGTCGAAGAACGGCGCTCTCGGCGATGTGCTGAATGCGCTGCGTACGGCTCACGGCGGCGGCATGACGGTGTCGACCGACATCCTGGCCCGGCTGCTGCGCAGCACCAGCCCGGTGGTCGGCCCGCGTGGCGGCGGCCTCACCGCCCGTGAGGACGAGGTGCTGCAGCTCATGGCGGCCGGGCTGGACGCCCGGGCCATCGCCCGGCGGCTCGGCATCAGCCTGCACACCTGCCGCGGCTACGTGAAGGCGGTGCTGGCCAAGCTGGGCGCGCACAGCCAGCTCGAGGCGGTGGCGATCGCCACCCGGCGTGGCCTGGTGCGCCCCAACCGGCAGTAACCCTAAGTAGTTCTGCTCGGTACTCATCCGGGAAGACGCGAAATCCGTACCTGTTTCCGGGATGGCGCGCGACAGGGCGCCGGCAGGGGAAGGGCTTCGCGTGGACCGAACAGCAGCTGACCGAGCAGCGGCTGGTGGGACACCGTCCGATGTGGCGGTGGCCGAGCCGTCGGCACCGGGATCGCCTGGCGGCGGCTCCCGCGACACTGTTTACCGTCGGCCACCGGCTCGTCCGGCGTCCGACCCGCCCATGTGGTTCGGGGAATCCGCCGCGACCACAACCGGTGAGGCCGCGCCCGGCGCGACGACCTCGAGTGAGAAGCCGGCGCCCGACTACGGTCCGGCCACGCCGGCCGGCACCAGCCGCACCTCGTTCGGCTTCACGTCGGGGCCGATTTCGCCGGTACGCCACCCGGCCTCACCCACGTCGCCGGCTGCTCCGTCGGTGGCGCCCGCGTCACCGGCCCCGACCGGCACGACGCCCTCCGACCTTCCGGTACGCCGCGTGACCAAAGCCGGCTCCGTCAGCACCGCTCCAGACAGCGCAGGCTTCGCCGGCGCGAGCTCCAGCGGCGCCGGTTTCGGCGGCGCGAGTTCCAGCAGTGCCGGTTTCGGCGGCGCGGACTCTGGTGACGCCGGTTTCGGCGGCGCGGGTGCCAGCAGCGCGGGTTTCAGCGGTGCGAGTTCCGGCGGCGCGGGCTATGGCACTGCAGGCTCCAGCAACGCGGGCGTTGGCACTGCCCGCTCGAGCGGCGCGGGCTTTGACAGTGCGGGCTCCGGAGGTGTCGGCTTTGGCACTGCAGGCTCGGGCGGCGCGGGCTTTGGCACTGCGGGCTCCAGCGGCGTGGGTTTCGGCAGCGGGGGCTCCAGTGCGGGCTTCGGCACCGCGGGCTCCAGCAGTGCGGGCTTCGGCGGGGCGGGCTTCGGGAACACGGGCGAGCAGCGGCGCTTCGACGCCACGGGTGAGCAGCGGCGATTCGACGGCACGGAGCAGCGGCGTTTCGACGGCACTGGGGAGCAGCGGCGGATCGGGAACACCGGGGAGATGCGTCGCGTCGGTGACACCGGGGAGTTCCGCCGGTTCCTCGACGCCAGCGAGCCGGCGTCCGTTCCCGAGGCGGCCGACCGCCGGCAGGCTGGGCCGCCGTCGCGGGGTGCCGCTATTCCGGAGCCGCCGCGTCAGTCGCGGGCAGTCACCGTCGGCATCGTGCTGATGAGCTTGTTCGTGTTGATCGCGGGGGGCATCGTCGGCGTCGTCTACTTCACCGGCAACGACGACGACCTCGACTCGGTGCTGCAGCTCGGCGCGGGGGAGTCCGGCAAGCGGACGGTGAGCGCCCCGCTCGACAACCGCAGCCGGGCCAGCTTCGAGATGCTGGCCGCCACCAACCGGGTCAACGTCACGATCGGTGAGCTCGGCGACGACTTGTTCCGCATCTCGACCCCCGAGGACGCGGGCTTCCTGCCCAGCCCCGTGCTGCGCAACGACGACCTCAAGCTGCAGGTAACCAAAGACGGCGACGGCACCGGCGGGGTGATCGACGTGGTGCTGGCGGCCAAGGTGCGCTGGGCGGTGCGGCTCTCCGGCTATGCCGAGGAGCAGATGATCGACCTCAGCGGCGGGCAGGTCAGCGGGGTCGAGATGGTCGGCGGGATGCGTTCCGCGCAGCTGACCCTGGCCCGCCCGGACGGCACCGTGCCGATCAAGGTCAACGGCGCGGTCGAGAAGCTGGTCGTGAAGTCGCCGGCCGGCAGCCCGGTGCGGGTCAAGGTGGGCGGCGGCGCCAAGTCCGTGCGGGCCGGCAACCGTACGATCAAGGACGTTCCGCCCGGCTCGACGCTCACGCCGAAGAACTGGGCGGTGCCGAACCGCTACGACGTCGGGGCGGGCGCCCCTATCAGTGCGCTGACTGTGGAAAACGGCTGATCGAGACAACAAAAGGAGCGCCCGGCCGAGCCGGGCGCTCCTTTACTCCGTACGAAATAATTCAGGAAAGCACGCGGAGGCGGACGGTCTGTTCCATCGACCGCAGCCGCTCCAGCACCTCGTCGCTGAAGCCGCCGCTGATGTCCGTGATCAGGTAGCCGTACTCGCCGCGGGTGCTCAGCAGCTGGCCCTCCACATTGACCTTGTGCTCGGCCAGAATGCTGTTGACCTGGGCCAGCACGCCCGGGGTGTTGATGTGCACGTGGCCGATGCGGCTCTGGCCGGCCTGCTCGGGCAGCCCCACGCCGGGCAGGTTGACGCTGAGCGTGGTGTTGCCCTCCTCGACGAACGAGGCCAGCTTGTTGGCCACGAAACCGCCGATGTCGGACTGCGCCTCCTCCGTCGACCCGCCGATGTGCGGGGTGAGGATGACGTTGGGCAGGCCGCGCAGCTCGGAGACGAACTCGTCGCCGCGGCCCTTGGGCTCGGTCGGGAAGACGTCGACCGCGGCGCCGGCCAGATGGCCGCTCTCGAGTGCTTCGCGCAGGGCGACGTGGTCGACCACGATGCCGCGCGACAGGTTGAGGAACAGCGAGCCCTCGCGCATCCGCTTGAACTGCTCGGTGCCGAAGAAGCCGGCGTTGCCGGGGCGGCCGTCGACGTGGATGGTGACGACGTCGCTGGTCTCGAGCAGTTCCTCGATGGTGGCGCAGCGGTGGGCGTTGCTCAGCGCGAGCTTGTCGGCGGTGTCGTAGAAGGACACGTACATGCCGAGGTTTTCCGCCAGAACGGAGAGCTGGGTGCCGATGTTGCCGTAGCCGATGATGCCGAGCCGGCGGCCCCGGATCTCGTGCGCGCCCTCGGCCGACTTGTCCCAGACGCCCTCGTGCATGAGCGCGTTCTTCTCGGTCAGCCGCCGGGTCATCGCGATGATCTCGGCGATGGCCAGCTCGACGACGGAGCGGGTGTTGGAGAACGGCGCGTTGAACACGGCGATGCCGTTGGCCGAGGCTGCGGTCAGGTCGATCTGGTCGGTGCCGATGCAGAAGGCGCCGATCGCGACGAGGCTGTCGGCCGCCTCGAGCACCTTGGCCGTGACCTTGGTCTTCGAGCGGATGCCGAGCAGGTGGACACCGCGGATGCGGGCGATCAGCTCGGACTCGTCGAGGGCGTTGCGGACGGACTCGACCTCGTATCCGGCCGACTCGAGCCGGGACACCGCGTCGGGATGGATGCTCTCCAACAGAAGGACTCGCACCTTGGCCTGGTCGGTCATCATGTTCCGTTCCGTGTGAGATTGGTGGCCTGCCCGGGCCGCCACGCCGAAGCCCGACTACCCAGACTAGTGCCCGGTACGGCCTGCCCCCGGCCGGTGTGCTCGACCTCCCACCTGTTGCGCGGACGGCTTCGAATACGGATCTGACCGTTTCCGGGTTCAGCGGCCCAGTTCACGCCGTAGCCAGGGCAGCAGCTCGTCGGCCTGCCACCGCTGGAAGGCCCGGACGGAGGGCAGCCCCGGGGGCGGCGGGAGGCGCGAGATGTCCCGGAAGAACCCGGCCCACCCGGCGAAGACGTCGGTCACGATCCTCCGGTCGAGGCCCGCGATCACCCGTTCGGGATCGCCGCCGTGCACGGTGATGTTGAGGGCCAGCAGCACCCGGTCGAACCAGATGGGCGCGGTGGCGCCCCACGGCCAGTCGACGATCACGAACCGGCCGTCCGGGCGGACCAGCATGTTGTCGGCCCGGATGTCGCAGTGGGCCAGGGTGTTCCCGCCGCTCGAGGCGGCTAGTCCGCGCTCGGCGGCGGCGATGAGCTCGGGCAGGTGCGCGGCCGCCCACGGGTCGAGGTCGGCCGGCGGGTCGGCGGCCAGCCGTTGCCAGCCGCCGAAGCCCTCGGTGATCACCGCGGTCACGTCGGGCACGGTCAGGGGCGCCGGCGTGAGCGCGTCGGCCAGCTCGGCGAGCGCGGTCACGGCCGCGTCGATCTCGTCCTTCACCCATGGCGTACGAGGGTGGGCGCCCTCGATGTCCTCGAGGACCAGCACGACCCAGTCACCGTCGTCGAGCGAGCCGAGCACCCGCGGCGCCGGGACGTGGCCGGGCAGGGCCGAGGTGATCCGGATCTCTTGGCGGGCCAGTTCGGCCGAGCGCTCGTTGACGGCCGGGGTGACCGCCTTGACGAAGGCCCGGCGGCCGTCGGCGGTGCGCACCCGGTCGGCTGTGCCGGGGGAGAAGCCGCCGGTCTGCGACACGGCCTCGACCACCCGGCCGCCGACGATGCCCTCGACCCGCTCCCGCACGGCGGCGGGCAGATCACCCCAGCCGATCCTGGTTCCCGCTGCCATCACCATGGGGGCATCGTGACAGCCGGGCGCGGCCCGCGCGAAGGGGATTTTCTGTCGTACCCCCGCGGAAGAATGCCGTCATGTCACCGAGAATCAGCTGGAACGAGCCGCCGTCCACCACCGGGTCGCAGTCGTGGGAGGAACGCTTTCGCGCCGCCGTCGAGCAGTCGGTGCGCCGCCGCGAGGCCCGCTCGGCCGAGCGGCAGGAATTCGCCCGCCGCCGTGCCCACGGCCTGATCGACCGGAACGCGGCCCGGCTGGCCGAGGTCCGCCGCCACGCCCGGGCCCGGCGCGACACGGGCTGAGGCGCGCCCCGCCGTCTGGCAGACTCGGACGAGGGGGTGCTCATGGGATCGCTGGGGTGGGCGGTCGCGTTCTCGGTGCTCTCCGCGGCCAGTTACGCGGCCGCGGCGGTCGCTCAGGAACGCCTGGCCGAGCATGGTCAGCGGGGTCTGACCAGGTGGGCCATCGCGTTGCTGCTCACCGGGGGCGGGGTCGTCCTGCACGTCGTCGCGCTCAACTTCGGCACGGTGGCCGTGGTGCAGGCGCTGGGCACGCTGACCCTGCTGTTCGCGCTGCCGATCGCCGCCGTCCGCCTGCACGTGCCGATCAGCCGCGCCGCCTGGGTCGACGCGGTGCTCACGGTGGTCGGCCTGGCCCTGATCCTGTCGCTGTCGGTCGAGTCGTCCGAGCCCCGGCGGCTCGGCGAGCCGGGCGACCGCCACCTCGCGCTGATCACGCTCGTGGCGGTGGCGGTGCTGACCCTCGGCGCGTGGTGGGGCGGTCCGCGGGTGCGCTCGGTGCTGCTGGCGGCCGCGGCCGGCACGGCGTTCGGCATCGCCTCTGTGCTGTCCAAGGCGGTGCTGGCCGCCCTGACCGACGGGGGTGTCCGCACGGTGTCGCCGGTCGGCGCCATCGCGGTGCTGGTCTTCTCGACCGGCGGCTATCTGCTGAGCCAGCTCTCCTACGGGCGGGCCGGCCTGGCGGCGCCGCTGGCCACGGTGAGCGTCACCAACCCGATCGTGGCCGCGATCGCCGGGGTGGTCGTGTTCGGCGAGAGCTTCCGCTTCGGCGTGGTGGGGCAGGTCGTCATCGCCGTCGCCGCGATCCTCATGACCCTGGGCGTCGTCGGGCTGGCCCGGCACGCCGCCACCCACTCTCCGTCGGACGACGCGCCCACGCCGACCGGGCGAGCCGGCATCACGGCTTGAGCCCCGGGACCCGCCGCGCGCCGTCTTGGCGCGGGCGGCTTCCAGAGCAGGTGGCGGGTGCCGTCTCGGCGGCGAGGCGGGCGGGGCGGCGTCTCAGGGGTGGCGGGCGGTGTCGAGGCAGCGGTCGAGGGCGATGGCGGCGTCGATGAGGGCCAGGTGGGTGAAGGCCTGGGGGAAGTTGCCGAGCTGTTCGCCGCTCAGGCCGATCTCCTCGGAGAACAGGCCCAGGTGGTTGGCGTAGGTCAGCATCTTCTCGAAGGTCAGCCGGGCCCGGTCGGCCTCTCCGGCGGCGGCCAGCGCGGTGACGTACGAGAACGTGCAGAGCGAGAAGGTGCCCTCGGCGCCGCGCAGCCCGTCCGGCGAGGCCGCCGGGTCGTAGCGGTAGACCAGGCTGTCGGTGACCAGCTCCGACTCCATGGCCTCGAGAGTGGACAGCCACATCGGGTCGGTCGGGGTGATGAAGCCGACCACCGGCATCCGCAGCAGCGCCGAGTCGAGCACGTCGGTCGC
The DNA here is from genome assembly GCF_026626335.1 of Paractinoplanes pyxinae. Lineage (GTDB taxonomy): Bacteria > Actinomycetota > Actinomycetes > Mycobacteriales > Micromonosporaceae > Actinoplanes > Actinoplanes pyxinae. The sequence goes on from NZ_JAPNTZ010000021.1 coordinate 88,348, forward strand.
GTAGTGCTGGCGGAACGCGCGGCGCCGCGGGCTCCAGCCCCGGTCCATGATCTCTTCATAGAGGGCGTCGCGCTGCAGGCGCCAGTGGTCGACCGGCGCGGGGCGGCCGTGCGCGGTGGCCAGCCGGACGCCGCGGTCGAGCGCCACCCAGCACATCAACCGGCCGTACGTGAAGTCCTGCCGCCCGCCCCGGGTCTCCCAGATGCCCTCCTCGGGCTGCGACCAGTTCTCGGCCACCCAGTCGAGCAGCTGCCGGATACTGCCCCAGCCCTCGTGCCCGGGCGCCACCCCGTGCCGGTCGGCGACGTACACGCTGTCCAGGGCCTCGCCGTAGATGTCGAGTTGCAGCTGGTCGGCGGCGCCGTTGCCGATCCGCACCGGCGCCGAGCCGCGGTAGCCCGACCAGTGATCGAGGATTTCCTCGCTCAGGTCGGCCGAGCCGTCCACCCGGTACATAATCTTCAGCGGGCCCGAGGGATCCTTCGCGGCCTGCTCGTCGACCCGGTCGCGCAGCCAGCGGCCCAGGGCGGCCGCCTCGTCGGTCAGGCCGATCCCGAGCAGCGAGTACACCGAGAACGAGGCGTCCCGGACCCAGGTGTAGCGGTAGTCCCAGTTGCGTTCGCCGCCGACCTGTTCGGGCAGCGCGGCTGTGGGCGCGGCGACCAGGGCGCCAGTTGGTGCGTACGTCATCAGTTTCAGCGTTATGGCCGAGCGGTGCACCGCCTCGCGCCACCGGCCGGAGTACGTGCCCCGGCCGAGCCAGGTCTTCCAGAAGGCGACGGTCCGGTCGAACAACCGGCGCACCTCGGCCACCGGCACCTCGCGTACGGGCCCGGCGTACCCGGTTCGCAGCACCACGCCCCGCATCTCGCCCGCGGTCAGTCGCAGCCGCGCGTGCACGTCGCCGCCCTCGTCCAGCCAGATCCGGGCGTTGCGCTCGTCGCCCGGCTCGCGGACCAGGTCGGCGGTCATGGCCGTGCGGTCACCCCGGAACACGACGCCGTGACCGTTGAGGTGGGTCTCGAACCGCTCGCGGCCGTAGTCGAAGCGCGGGGCGATCTCGATGTCGAACGTCATCTCGCCGCGGACGCAGCGCACCATGCGAACCAGGTGACGCTCGTCCGGCCCGGCTTCCGGCGGTTCGATCGGCATGAAGTCGACCACCTCGCCCACGCCGGCCTGGGTCAGGAAGCGGGTGATCAGCACGGCCGTGTCCGGCAGGTACAGCTGCCGGGTGGTGACGTCACCCGCGGCCGGGCGCGTCCGGAAGTGGCCGCCCCGCTCGGCATCGAGCAGGGCGCCGAAGATGCTCGGCGAGTCGAAGCGGGGCGCGCAGAACCAGTCGACGGTGCCGTCGGTGGCCACCAGCGCCGCGCTTCGCATGTCCCCGATCAGCCCGTGATCGGCGATGAGTGGATAGTGCGCCATCCCCGCAGCGTGCGGCGGCCGGCGCCGGCGCGCGTCATCACCACCGGATGAATTCGCTTGCCCGAGGTTGCGACCATCGGACGATGCTGGTCGATGTGACGCCGGCGCGACGGGGGATCGGGCGCGGGCTGGTCTGCGGGGCGGTCACGGCGGTGGCCATCGGGCTGGTGTTCGGGCAGCTCGGCGAGTACCAGGTGATGGACTACGCCGATCAGGACACCACGATCGGCCTGGTCGGGGCGCTGCTGGGAGCGCTGGGGGCCGCGCTGGTCATCGCCGTGCTGCCGTTGCGGAAGCGGGGACATGCGGTGGTTCCGCTCGTGCTGGTGCCGGTGGCCGTGGTGCCGTTGGTGGCCGGGCTCGAGCGGAACAACGTGGAGGCGGCGCTGCTCTGGGGTTGCGCCGCGATTGCCGTGCACGTGCTTATCGAGCGGCCGCGGGCGACGAACGCGGTTGTCGTCGTGCTTGTCGTCGCGGCCCTGCTCACGTGGGGGTTGCAGCACCGGTGGCGGGCGCAGAAGTTCGAGGCGGTGGGGTTGCCGCTGTTCGTGCCGCAGGTGCCGGGCTACGAGGTGAACCGCACCTGGGCCGGGCGCTACATCGTGTCGATGACTTTGCGGCCGGACGATCGGAGCAATCATTACCTCGACGCGGTCATCAGGGAGAACGTGCGCTGCCGGCACGACGACACCGACCGGTGGGTGATCGAGCGCGAGACCGGGCCGGATGCGCTGGGCCTGTGCCTGCCCGGCGGCGCCGCGATGACGGTCGGGCCGGGTTATCTGACGCCCGATCTGTCGCCGCTGTTCGACCGGATCACCGTGCGCGAGGTCGACGGTTCGGTGCTGGCCGACCACCGCAACGGCGGCGAGATGGAGCCGGACTGACCTACAGGGCGCGCGGCAAGGTCACCGTCACCACCAGGCCGCCCTCGTCGCGGGCGTCGGCTCGGGCCTCGCCGCCGTGGGCGCGGGCCACCGCCCGGACGATCGAGAGGCCGAGCCCGGCCCCCGGCGAGTGCAGCCGTTCCGTGCCGTAGCGGTGGAAGGGCTCGAACAGTCCCGGCACCTCGTAGCGGGGGATCACCGGGCCGGAGTTGCTGACCTCGAGCACCGCCCAGCCGTCGGGGCGGGAACCCGTACGCACCCGGACCCAGCCGCCGGCGGGCAGGTTGTGCCGGACGCCGTTCTCGACCAGGTTCTGCACCAGGCGCTCGAGCAGCACCGGGTTGCCGGCCACCGTGGCCTCGCCCGGCTCGGTGTCCACCTTGACCGTGTCCGAGACGGCGACGTGCTCGACGATGTCGGCCAGGTCGACATAGGACCGCTCGGCCACCGGGCGTTCCGACTGGGCCAGCAGCAGCAGGCCGTCGATCAGCCGTCCGTGCCGGTCGTTGATCGCCAGCAGCGTGGTGCCCAGCTGGCGTACCTCTTCCGACGCGGCCTCCTGGGTCAGCGCCACCTCGAGCAGCGTGCGGTTCAGGGTCAGCGGGGTGCGCAGCTCGTGCGAGGCGCTCGCGATGAAGCGCCGCTGGCCGTCAAACGAGTGGTCGAGGCGGGCCAGCATGATGTCGAACGTGTCGGCCAGCTCCTTGATCTCGTCGGCCGGGCCGGTCAGGGCTATCCGCTCGTGCAGGCCGCGGTCGGCGTCGGGTGCGTCGGCGATGCGGCGGGCGGTCGCGGTGATCTGCTGCAGCGGTTGCAGCATGCGCCCGGCGACCAGCCAGCCCAGCGCGATCGCCACGGCACTGACCAGGACGAGCGCGATCGCCCCCTGGGTGACCAGCGTGTGCAGCGCGTCGTCGCGGGTGCCCTCGATGAACTGCCGGATCTCGACCGCGCCGCCGGCCGACCCGGGCGGGGGCGCCGTGGTCTCGGCCCGTGCGAGCACATTGGGCAGGCGCTGCGAGACGAGCACGTAGGTCGCGCCCAGCAGCACCAGGCCGGCCACCACGAACAGGCCGCCGTAGACGAGGGTGAGCCGGCCGCGCACGGTCAGTCTCATGGGATCCGATACCCCACTCCCGGTTCGGTCAGCACCACGGGCGGGTCGCCGAGTTTCCGCCGCAACTTGAGGATCGTCATGCGTACGGCGTGGGTGAACGGGTCGGCGTTCTCGTCCCACGCCTTCTCGAGCAGGGCCTCGGCCGAGACCGCCGTGCCGTCGGCGCGCAGCAACTCGGCCAGCACCGCGAACTCTTTGCGTGACAACGGCACGTACCGGCCGTCGCGGTACACCTCGCGCCGGTGCGGATCGAGGCTGATGCCGGCCCGGCGCAGCACCGGCGGCACGGCCGGGCGGGAGCGCCGGCCCAGCGCGATCACCCGGGCGCTCAGCTCGCGCAGCGCGAACGGCTTGGGCAGGTAGTCGTCGGCGCCCAGCGACAGCCCGGTGACCCGGTCGTCGACGCCGGCGGCGGCCGTCAGCATCAGCACCCTCGTGTCGCCGTCGCGTTCGACCAGCGCCCGGCACACGTCGTCGCCGTGCACGGCCGGCAGGTCACGGTCGAGCACGACAACGTCGTAATCGTTGACGCCGACCCGTTCCAGGGCGGCGGCGCCGTCGTAGACCACGTCGACCGCGTGGGCGTCGTGCCGCAGGCCCTGGGCCACCGCGTCGGCCAGCAGCGGCTCGTCCTCGACCACCAGGATCCGCATGAGCCCATCCTGCCGCGCGGGCGCGTCACCTGGGCGTCACGTTTTTCCTTGACGGCCGGGAAACCCGGCGCCCGCTTCACTTCGCCGTAGCAGCGCTCCGCTGCCCGGTGAGGAGGCTTTGATGCGTACGGGAAAGGTTTTGATCGCGGGTTTGATGCTGGTGCTCGCCTCGGCCGGATGTGGCGCCCGAGGCGACGACGGGGACGGCGTGGCCACCGCGCAGAGCGGCGCGGCGACGGCGGAACCGACTCCGTCGCAGACGCTCGACGAGGACGCGCCGCTCAAGTTCGCGCAGTGCATGCGCGAGCAGGGGCTGACGTGGTTCCCCGACCCGGATCCGAACGGGCGCACGATCGTCAAGACGCCCAAGGGCACGGACCCGGAGAAGATGCAGGCCGCGCACGAGGCTTGCCAGAAGTACGCGCCCGACGGCGGTGACCCGGGCGAGGTCGACCCCGAGATGCTCGAGCAGGGCCGGAAGCTGGCCAAGTGCATGCGCGAGAACGGCGTGCCGGACTTCCCGGATCCGCAGCCCGACGGCGGGATCCGGCTCGAGCGCAAGAAGGACGGCAGCGGCGTCGGCCCCGGTGATCCCGCGTTCGACCAGGCCGAGCAGAAGTGCTCGCAGTTCATGCCGGACGGCCGCGAGAAGGCCACGGCATGAGGAAGCGGACGACGGCCGGCGTGGTCGCCGGCGTGCTGACCGTGGGCGCGGTCGCGTTCTTCAACCTGCTGGAGGCCGAGAGCGGCGACCAGCCCGGCGCCACCGGGCCGGCCGAGACCGCCGAGATCACCCGGGAGACGCTGGTCGATCAGGAGTCGCACGACGGCACGCTCGGTCATGGCGACACGGCCACGGTCACAGCTCGTGCCTCGGGAACGGTTACCGCCCTGCCGGTCGGCGGTGCGGTCATCACTCGCGGCAAGCCGCTCTACCGGCTCGACAACAAACCGGTTCCCCTCCTGTACGGGTCACTTCCCGCGTACCGCACCCTGCGCCCCGGCGTCGATGGCGCCGACGTGCTGCAGTTCGAGAAGAACCTGCGGGCGCTCGGCTACACCGGCTTCACGGTCGACGACGAGTACACGTCGGCCACCGCCGCCGCCGTCGAGGACTGGCAGGACGACCTCGGAATGGCGGAGACCGGCCGGATCGGGACCGACCAGATCGCGTACGCCGAAGGTCCGGTTCGCGTCGACTCGCTGACCGTCGAGCGCGGCGCCGTCGTGCAACCGGGCGCCGGCCTGCTCAAGACGACCGGAACGTCGATGGTGGCGACGGTCCCGCTCGACGTCGACGACCAGCGGCTGGCCCGCACGGGGGCGGCCGTCGACGTCGAGATGCCCGACGGCAGCACCACAAAAGGCAAGATCACCGAGGTCGAGACGGTCGTCGAGCCCGGGCAGGGCGACCAGCCGGACACCACCCGGGTCGACGTGACGATCACGTTCGCCCGGACGCCCAAGGACCTCGGTGCGGCCACGGTCAGCGTCGACTTCGTGGCGTCACAACGGCCGGACGTGCTCACCGTGCCGGTGGCGGCGTTGCTCGCCCTGGCCGAAGGCGGCTACGGGTTGCAGATCGTCGAGGCCGGCGGCCCGCGGATCGTCGCGGTGAAGACCGGGCTGTTCGCCGACAGCCGGGTCGAGGTGTCGGGCGGCGGCATCAAGGCGGGCCAGAAGGTGGGGATGCCGTCGTGAGCGCCGTCATTGAACTGGCCGGCGTCACCAAGGCCTACCCGGGCGGGGTCACCGCCGTGCGGTCGGTCGACCTGACCGTCGCGTACGGCGAGCTGGTGGCCATCGTCGGGCCGTCCGGCTCCGGCAAGTCGACGATGCTGCACCTCATCGGCACGCTGGACCAGCCCACCGAGGGCACGGTGCGCATCGACGGGCACGACGTGGCGACGCTGAGCGACCGGCAGCTGTCGGCGTTGCGGGCCGACCGGATCGGTTTCGTGTTCCAGCAGTTCCATCTGGCGCCGGGGCGAAGCGCAATGGCCAATGTGGCCGATGGGCTGCTCTATTCGGGCGTACGCCGAAAGGAGCGCGAGTGGCGCGCCGAGGCCGCACTGGCCCGGGTCGGCCTGGGCGATCGGCTGGGCCACCGGCCGCATCAGCTCTCCGGCGGCGAACGGCAGCGGGTGGCGATCGCCCGCGCCGTCGCCGGTGATCCGGCCGTGCTGCTGGCCGACGAGCCGACCGGCAACCTCGACTCGGTGTCGGGCGCGGGGGTGGTCGAGTTGCTGCGCGAGCTCAACGCGGCCGGCACGACGGTTCTGGTGATCACCCACGACCACGAGATCGCCGGCGGCCTGCCCCGGCAGATCCCGATGCGTGACGGTCGGGTGGTCGGGTCATGAATCGGTTGCGCTTGCCGGATCTGCTTCGCCTGGGTGCGTACGGGTTGAGGTCGCGCCCGCTGCGGGCGGTGCTGTCGGCGCTGGGCATCGCCATCGGCATAGCGGCCATGACGGCGGTGGTCGGCATCTCGGCGTCGAGCCGGGCCGACCTCGACCGTGAGCTGGCCGCGCTGGGCACCAACCTGCTGACAGTGACACCCGGCCAGACCATGTTCGGCGATGAGGCGGTGCTGCCGGACACGGCGGTGGCGATGATCCGCCGGATCGGCCCGGTGCAGTCGGCCACGGCGACCGGGAAGGTGGCGTCGACGGCGGTGTATCGGACCGACCGGATCCCGTCGGGTGAGACGGGCGGGCTGGCCGTGCTGGCCGCACAGCCGGATCTGCTGGCCACCGTCGGCGCCTCGTTCGCCCACGGCAGCTGGGTGAAGCCGACGTACCCGACGGTGGTGCTGGGCGCGACCGCGGCCCGCCGGCTCGGCGACGTGCCGGCGGTGTCCATCGACGGCCGGTGGTGGACGGTGACCGGCGTGCTGAAACCGGTGCCGCTCGCGCCCGAGCTGGACACGGCCGTGCTGGTGGGCTGGGAGGCGGCCGGGTCGTACCTCAGCTTCGACGGCCACCCGACCACCGTCTACACGCGATCGGCGGACGCGCACGTGTCGGCCGTGCGGTCGGTGCTGGCGCCCACGGCCAACCCGTCGAGCCCCGACGAGGTGAAGGTGTCGAAGCCGTCCGACGCCCTGGCCGCCCGCCAAGCCACCGACGAGACGTTCACGGCGCTGCTGCTGGGCCTGGGCGCGGTGGCGCTGCTGGTCGGCGGCATCGGGGTGGCCAACACCATGGTCATCTCGGTGTTGGAACGCCGCTCCGAGATCGGCCTGCGGCGTTCCCTGGGCGCGACGCGAGGCCACATCCGCACCCAGTTCGTCACCGAGTCCCTGTTGCTGTCACTGCTGGGCGGCGCGGCCGGGGTCTTGCTCGGCTATCTGGTCACCGGCCTGTACGCGGTCACCCAGACCTGGCCGACCGTGGTGCCGCTGTGGGCCCTGGCCGGCGGCGTCGGCGCCACCGTCGTCATCGGGGCCATCGCGGGCCTCTACCCGGCGATCCGAGCGGCCCGCCTCGCTCCGACGGAGGCGCTGGTCGTGGCGTGAGACGCCGGAATGATGGCATTCTGGATCGGGTGCTGGAACGATCACGTACGGTCCTGATCCCGGCCGGGCTGGGCATCGCCTGTGTGCTGGTGTCGCTCGGGTTCTATGCGGCGCTGCACTTCGTGTCGCCGTCGGCCGAGCTGGACTGGAGCCGGCGGACCATCAGCCACTACGCGCTGCTCGAGAACGGGTGGTGGTTCGACGCGGCCACTCTGCTGCTGGCCGCGGGGTCGGTCGGTGTGCTGGTGGCGGCGCTGAGGTCCGGCGTGATGCGCGGCGGCGCGGCGGTGGCCTTCGGCTTGTGGGTGGCCGGGCTGGTCGGAGTGGTGTGGTTCGAGAAGCACAACTGGTCGGTCGGCCCGTCGGTGAGCGGGGACGTTCACCGGGTGGCGAGCGTCGTCGCGTTCCTCAGTCTGCCGGTGGCCGCCCTGGGGGCCGCGGCGCGCTCGCTGCGCGACACCGCGGCCCGCTGGGTCGCCCTGGGTGGGCTAGTTTCGCTGCTCTGCTTCACTCCGATCCTGTGGGCGGTGCTGGCCGAGCCGTGGACGGGTGTCCGCTGGTGGCGGGCCATTCCGCTGGGTGGGGTGGAACGCCTGCTGGGGCTGGCCGAGGTGGTGACGGTGGTGCTGATCGCCGCGTGGGCGGTGGTCAGTCGATCGTCGCGAGCGCCCGCGTCAGGGCCGGGTTCGGGGGTGCGGCCGAGCCGCACGCCGCCGTTTGCATGAAGACGTTGAGCGCCTGGTTGATGGCCGGGTTCGGGTTGGGGAAGAGGTTGTCGGCCTCGGTGATCTGGCGGTTGCCGTCGGGGCTGTGGAACGAGCTGGTCGTCTGGCCGACCACCCCGCCGGTGTGGCCCCAGAACCTGCCGCACGGCTGGGCCAGCCAGTAGATGCCCAGGCCGTAGCCGGCGACTTCGGGAGCGTCGGGCACCATCGGGACGGTCGTCTGCATCTGCGCCATCAGGGCCGGGCGCAGCAGCCGGCCCGTGAGCAGCGAGCGGTAGAAGTGGTTGACGTCGGCCGCCGTCGAGACCATCTCGCCCGCGGCGTCGGCCCACGTCGAGCTGTACACCGAAAGGTCGCGGAACCGGCCGTCGCTCCAGATCATGTACGCGTCGAGGTGCGGGCCGCGGATCCGGAGTTCGCGGCCCGGGAAGTACGTGTCCCGCAGACCCAGCGGACGCAGGATCCGGCGGCTGATCTCCTCGGCGTACGGGTGCCCGGTCAGCTTCTTGATCAGCAGGCCGAGGATGACGTAGTTGGTGTTCGAGTAGGACCACCCCGCGCCGGGCGCGTTGGCCGGCGGCAGCCCGAGGCCGATGCCGATCAGCTCGCGCGGCGTGAAGACGTGGAACCGGGTCGCCTCCACCGAGTCGAAGCTGGCCAGGAGCACCTGGGCGTGTCGCCGAGCCCACTCGTGTGGTTGAGCAGCATCCGGACCGTCACCTTCCGGCCCAGCTCGGCCGGAAGAGCATCGGGCAGAAACCGCGCGATCGGCGCGTCCAGGCTGAGCCGGCCCTCACCCACCAGCTGCAACAAGGTTGTCGCCACGAAGGTCTTGGTGAGGCTGCCGATGCGGTGCCGGAACCAGGGCTGAGCGGGCCGCCCGGTTTCCAGGTCGGCCACCCCGGCGGCCAGGCGCAGGGTGGTCCGGCCGTCGCGGACCTGCGCGAACAGGCCCGGCATGCCGGCCGCGTGCACCGCCTCGAGCAGCGGTTGAAGAGTGTCCTGGTCGGGCCGGGCCGCCGCCGCGGGCGCACCGGCGACCGGCACGGTGAGAACCGCGGCGAGGAGCGAGAGAAGAACGTTTCGTCGGAGCACGGTTACCCCCTCTTTCCGTCCTCCCCGGATTTTTCGAGTGTCGCGCCTTGGTCACCAGACGGATCGCGCTCGTGGCTGAGAGAGACAAAGGGGGTGACGCGGTCGTGGTGGAGTGAGGTGCCGGCTGTTTCCCGGGCGGCCAGCACCGCGGCGATGGTGAGGGCCGAGGCGACGGTCATGTAGATGGCGACGGCTGTGGTGTTGGGGGCGTCGGTGTCGCCGAGCAGGCGGAGGGCGATGATCGGAGCCAGCGCGCCCGCGAAGATGGACGCCAGCTGGTAGCCGACCGACGCACCCGTGTAGCGGACCGACGTACCGAAAAGCTCGGAGAAGAAGGCCGCCTGCGGTGCGTACATCAAAGCGTGCAGCACCAGGCCGACGACGACGGCCACGATGATCAGGCCTTCGGAGCGGCTGCCGACCAGGCCGAAGAAGACGAACGACCAGACCGCGACACCCACCGCGCCGGCCAGGTAGAGCGGGCGGCGGCCGACCCGGTCGGACAAAGCGCCCACCAGCGGGATGACGAAGAACTGCACGACCGAGCCGATCAGCAGGGCGCTGAGGATCAGGCTGCGATCGGAAGAGCTTCCCGCGTACGTCGTGAGGTAGGTGATGGAGATGACGGTGAACAGGTAGTAGGCGATGTTCTCGGCCAGCCGCATGCCCATCGCCAGCAGCACTTCGCGCGGGTAGCGGCGCACCACCTCGAGCAGCGGCTGATGCCGGGCGGGCAGGGCCGAGCGCGCGGCCAGGAACAGCGGCGACTCCTCGACCGACAGCCGCACCCACAGCCCGACCAGCACCAGCACCGCGCTCAGCAGGAACGGGATGCGCCAGCCCCACGCGTTGAACGCCTCATCGGACTGCACCGCGGCCAGCACCCACAGCACCCCGGTGGCCAGCAGGTTGCCCAGCGCCACCCCGGCCTGCGGCCACGACGTCCACAGGCCGCGCCGGTTGTTGTCGCCGTGCTCGGCCGCCATCAGCACCGCGCCGCCCCACTCGCCGCCGACCGCGAAGCCCTGGGCCAGCCGGCAGACGAGCAACAGGATCGGGGCGGCCACCCCGATCGAGGCGTACGTGGGCAGCAGGCCGATCGCGATCGTGGCCAGGCCCATCGTCATGAGCGAGACGACGAGCATCTTCTTGCGCCCGACGCGGTCGCCGAAGTGCCCGAAGACGATGCCGCCGAGCGGCCGGGCCACGAACCCCAGCGCGTACGTGCCGAACGCGAGGAGGGTGGCGGTGGCCGGTTCCGAGGTCGGAAAGAACAGCGTCCCGAAGACGAGTGCGGCGGCCGATCCGTACAGGAAGAAGTCGTACCACTCGACGGCCGTGCCGATCAGCGACGCGAAGATGACCTTGATCAGGGGTCGGTTCATCGTCAGCCTCCGCACAGCACGTAGTAGTTGTCGCCGGTGCGGCGCAGGCCGGTCTTGACGAGCACGTTCCACAGGCCCATGGCTTGATTCGAACCATTGGCGTACGTGTATCCGCCCGACTGGTGAGCCCGGCCCGCAGTGGTGTGGGCGTAGTTGCTGGCCGTGACGCACTGAGCAGGCGGCGGCGTCGTCGTCGGCGGTGTGGTCGGCGGCGTGGTCGGCGGGACCGAGCCGCCGGTGAGGCCCCAGAAGCGGGCGATGTAGTAGGACGAGCAGATCGAGGCCAGGAAGTACGCCCCGGTGGTCCCGCACTGGTCCTCGGCGCCGCCCGGGTTCACCGGCGTCCCGTGGCCGAGCCCGGGCACCCGGTTGAGCTGCACGGCCGTCCCGTAGCTTTCCTGCACTGTGCCGCCCGGCAGCGTCGTGCTGGCCGTCGGTGTCTGCGATACGCCGTGCACGTTCGTCCACTGGTCGCGCAGTTCGGTCGCGTTGGCCGGCACGACCGTGCTGTCGGCGGTGCCGTGCCAGATCGCCACCCGCGGCCGCGGCCCGCTGTAGCCCGGGTAGGCGGCCCGTACGAGGTCACCCCACTGCGCCGGTGTCTTGGCGACCGCCTGGTACTGGCAGATAGTCCCGCAGTTGTACGGCAGTCCGGCGATCACCGCCCCGGCCGCGAACACGTCCGGGTAGGCGGCCAGCATCACGGCCGTCATCGCGCCGCCCGCCGACAGCCCGGTCACGTACACGCGGGCCGGGTCGGAACCGTAGGTCGCCACCGCGTACGCCACCATCTGCCGGATCGACAGCGCCTCGCCCTGCCCGCGCCCGATGTCGCCCGCGGTGAACCAGTTGAAGCAGCTGAGCGCGTTGTTGGCCGACGTCTGCTCGGGCACCACGAGCGCGGCCTGATACAGATCCGCGTACTTGCCCCAGCCGGAACCGGCGTAGTAGCCGGCGGCGTTCTGCGTGCAGCCGTGCAACGCCACCACGAGCGGCCGGCCCGCGGGCAGCCCGGCCGGCACGTAGCTGTACATCCGCAGCGCACCCGGATTGCTGCCGAAGCCGGTCACCTGAGTGAGGCCGGCCGCGGCTCGGGCCGGCGCCGCCAGCCCGAGCCCCAGGACCATCGCGACCACTGCCAACCACCATCGGATCCGCATGACCAAACCTCCTCAGCCGGTGACCTGAGGTGAAGATAGGCCGGTTCATAGAATTGTTTCGATGGCGTTAAGCGCCACAGCTCAGCGGCGGGCTGTGTGCCCGGCGGCCATCTCGACGATGCGCCCGGCCACCCGGGCCACCGCGCGGTCGTCGAACAGGATCGAGTAGTGGTTGACGTCGGCTACCTGTTCCGTGGCGATCTCGATTCCGGCCAGCCGGCTCTCGTCGTACAGGCCCTGCTTCTCGTTCATCAGCCCGCGGTCGGCCCACATCAACCGGGCCGGGCAGGCGAGCCGGTTCACCGCGTCCACTGTGTCCTTCTCGATCAGCGTGTCGGTCGCGTCCGCCCGCACCGCTTCCAGCGAGCACGACGACCGATCGCCGGTGAAGTCCCGAATCACGTACGCCTCGACGTCCGCGCTCCAGCCGTCCCGGAGCGCGGGATGGGCGCGGAAGAAGCCGACGTACTCCTCCTGGCCGGCGAAGGTCATGCCGAGCCGCTGCATCGCGGGCCCGATCACCGCCTGCAGCACCGCGTCCACGTCCACATCCGGCGGCACCGGCAACGTCACCCCGCCGTCGATCAGCAGCGCCGCCTCGACCCGCTCGGGATGCAGCGCCGCCGTCGACGCCACCACGAACCCGCCCATCGAGTGCCCGGCCAGCGTCACCCGCTCGGCGCCCAGGTGGTCGGCCACGGCAATCAGGTCGGCCGCGTGCGAAGCCATCCCGTACGGCCCCGGCAGCGCGTTGCTGCGGGCCCGCCCCCGCAGGTCGGGCGCCACCAGCCGCACCCGCCCGCCGAGCTCGCGGGCGAGCCGGGTGAAGGCGAGCGCGTTGGCCGTGATGCCGTGCGCGGCCAGCACGACCGGCCCGTCACCCGGCCACTGGCACACCCGCAGCTGGCCGCCCTCAACCGCGACGTCGAACTCTTCCGGGTCGGTCATTCTGTCTCCTCGCGTAGCCGGTGCAGCCGCAGCGCCAGCCGCAGGTCGAGCGACCGGTCCGGATCGTGCCAGTCCTCGCCGAGCAGCTGGGCCACCCGGTCGAGCCGCTGGCTGACGGTGTTGACGTGGACGTGCAGGCCCTCCGCGGCCCGGGCCGGGCTGCCCCCGGCCGCGAAGTAGGCGTCGAGCGTCTGGATCAGCGCGGTGCCCCGGCGCTGGTCGTAGTCCAGGACCGGGCCCAGGACGTCGTGCAGGAATCCGCCCACGTCGTGGCGCTGAGCCAGCAGCAGCCCGACGTAGCCCAGCTCGCTCGCGCCTGCTCCGGCGCCAGCCCGCCCCAGCGCGACCAGGGCCCGGACGCAGCGATCGGCCTCTTGATGACCGGGCGCGATCTCGGCCGGGCCGGTGGCCGGGCCCGCCGCGCCGGCCGTCACCGGGCGGCCCAGCACCCGTCCGGCCTCTTTGGACACCTGACGGGCGGCGAGTCCGGGGTCGGTACCCGGGACCAGCAGCGTGATCCGCCCGTCGCGGGTCATGGCCAGACCGCCGTGCGCGGCCGCGAACCCGCGGGCCCACGACGTGACCTGCTGCCGCTGCCCGCCCCGGGCGTCGTCGGCGACCACCACCACGTGCGGAGCGTCCAGGTCGACGCCGATGCGCCGGGCCCGCGAGCGCAGGGCGTCGGGGTCGCGGACCGGGCGGCTGATCAGGTCGTCGAGCAGTTCGCCGCGTACCTGGCCCTCGGCCTCGGCCACCGTCTGGCGGAAGAGAAGCAGCAGCGCGGTGATCTGCGCGGCCCGTTCGAGGGTGCGCTGATCGGCCTCGGCCAGCGGCCGCGACGGGTGGAAGACCAGCGCGCCCAGGTTGTCGGCCCCGGCCACCACCGCCGCCACGTACAGGTCGCCGCGCCGCACGCTGCGCCCCTGCCCGCGCGAGGCGGCGATCGCCTCGGCCAGTTCGGCCGGGTCGAGCGAGGGCAGATCGGCGCCCGACTTGGCGGTGGCCAGTTCGCGGCCGCGGGCGTCGAACACCAGGAGCGCGCCGTCGAGCACGTCGACCAGGTCGCGGGCCACGTCGTCGACCCCGCCGCCCCGCAGCACCAGGGCGGTCATCCGGTCGTGGGCGGCGGCGGCTCGCTCGACCGACTCGCTGTGGGCCTGGATGACCTGGTTGGCCGCCGACAGCTCGGCCAGCGCGGTCTGCGTCTCGGTGAGCAGCCGCGCGGCGTCGATCGCCACCGCGGCGTGCGCGGCCAGCGACACCAGCAGAGCCACCTCTTCGCGGGCGAACGGCCGCTCGGTGCGGTTGGCCGCGAACAGCACGCCGATCACGCTGGGCCCCAGCCGCAGCGGCACGCCGAGAATGGCCACCAGCCCCTCGTCGGCCACGCCGCCGTCGATCTCTTCCGTGTGCTCGAACCGCGGGTCGGACGGGTAGTTCGCGGTGGCGTACGGGGTGCCGGTCAACGCGACCAGGCCGCCCAGCCCCGCCCCGGGCGGCAGCCGCAACCGCTGAAAGCTGGCCGCCACCGAGCCGTCGGTGATCCGCATGTACGTGTCCCCGCGCTCCGGATCGTTCAGCGTCAGGTAGGACACGTCGACGTTGAGCAGCGTCCGCGCCCGGTGCACGATCGCCCGCAGCACGGCGTCCAGCCCGCGCAGCCCGGCCAGGTCGCCCGCGGTGTCGTACAGGGCGGACAGCTCTTCCTCGCGGCGCCGCCGGCGTTCCAGCAAGGCCCGCACCTGCAGCGCGCGCACCTTCACCTGTTCCAGTTCGGCCAGGTCGGCGGCCGGGGCGCCGGCGGCCCGGGCGGCCAGCAGCGGCTGCTCGAACTCGACCGGCGCCGCCTCGCGGGCCAGCAGGTCGAGGAACTCCCACGCGGACGAGGGCATGTCAGTGGGCCGTCCAGCCGCCGTCCAGCGGGATGGAGGCGCCGGTGATCAGGTCGGCCGCCGGGGTGCACAGGTACGCCACCAGCTCGGCCACCTCGTCCGGGGCGATCAGGCGTTTGATGGCGGCCCGCTCCAGCATGATCTTCTCGATCACCTCGGACTCGCTGATGCCGTGCACCGCGGCCTGGTCGGCGATCTGCTTGTCGACCAGCGGCGTACGGACGAAAGCGGGGTCGACGCAGTTGGAGGTGACCCCGCGCCCGGCCCCTTCGAGCGCCACCACCTTGGACAACCCCTCCAGGGCGTGCTTGGCGGTCACGTACGCGGCCTTGAACGGCGACGCGATCAGCCCGTGCACCGACGAGATGTTGACGACGCGGCCCCAGCCCTGCTCGTACATGTGCGGCAGCACCCGCCGGACCAGCCGGAACGGCGCCTCCACCATCACCTTCTGCAGGTGGGCGAAGCGCTCCGGCGGGAACTCGGGCAGCGGCGCGACGTGCTGCAGGCCCGCGTTGTTGACCAGGATGTCCACGCGCTCGTCGAGGGCGTCGACCGCGTCCGGCTCGGCCAGGTCGGCCGTGACCGCCCGGCCGCCGATCGCCGCCGCCACCTCTTTGGCCGCCGGCTCGTCGACGTCCACCACCAGCACGTGCGCGCCGCCCGCGGCCAGCCGGGTGGCGCAGGCCCGGCCGATGCCGCTGCCCGCCCCGGTGACCAGCGCGGTGCGACCGTGCAGCTGGAGTGCGACCACCTGTGTCGTCGTCATGCGCTGAACCTAAGGCCGGGACGCCGGGAACGCACATGGATGCGGCCCACACACTCCGGCCTCCTCATGTGGGTTCGAAGCCCATGGATACGTCCCGGGCGCCGTCCTAACGTGAGCCAACGCACACCATCGATGCATTGGAAGGCCTCCCATGAGTGGATCGGCGACATCCCGGCGGGCGTTGCTCGCCGGTGGCCTCCTGACCGCCGTGGCCGTCGTCGCGGCCGGTTGCGGCAGCCCGCAGGACGCGGCGACCGGCGGCGACGCGTCGTCCCCGCTGAACGTCGGGATCGTGTACTCGCAGAGCGGGCCGCTGGCCAGCTACGGCCAGCAGTACGTGGACGGCTTCAAGGCCGGGCTCGCGTACGCCACCGGCGGCACCGGCAAGGTCGGCGGCCGCGAGGTCAACGTGACCTACGCCGACGACGCGGGCGACCCGGTCAAGGCGGTGTCGGCGGCCAAGGACCTGATCGGCAAGGGCTACAAGGTGCTGGCCGGCTCCACCTCGTCCGGCGTCGCGCTGCAGGTGGCGCCGCTCGCCGAGACCAACAAGGTGCTGTTCGTGTCCGGCCCGGCCGCGGCCGACGGCATCACCGGCGTCAACCGCTACACGTTCCGGTCCGGCCGGCAGTCGTTCCAGGACGTGCAGACGGCCAAGGCCTATCTCGGCGACGGCCGCAAGGTGCTGGTCTTCGCGCCTGACTCGGCCTTCGGCAAGTCCAATGTGGCCGCCGTCAAGTCGGTGCTGGGCGGCAACGGCGTGACCGTCAGCGACATCGCGGTGCCCGCCACCGCCACCGACTTCACCCCGTTCGCGGGCCAGGTCAAGGCGGCCAAGCCCGACCTCGTCTTCGTGGCCTGGGCCGGCAGCACGGCCAGCGCGATGTGGCAGGCGCTCGACCAGCAGGGCGTGCTGTCGTCGACCACGGTGGTGACCGGCCTCGACATCCGCGCCTCGTGGCCCGCCTTCGGCGCCGGCGGGGCCAAGCTGCACCTGCTCGCGCACTACTTCGACGGCGCGACCGACAACGCGGCCCAGAAGGCGCTGGCCCAAGCCGTGCCGGGCGGCAAGACCGACCTGTTCCACCCGGACGGCTTCGCGGCGGCGCAGATGATCGTGCACGCGCTGGAGGCCGGTTACGACGCCGACAAGATGGTCACCGCGCTCGAGGGTTACAGCTTCGATTCGGTCAAGGGCCAATTGACCGTACGCGCGGAGGACCACGCCCTGCTGCAGCCGATGTTCCAGGCGAAGCTGAGCGGCGACACGGCGACCCCGACCGCCACGATCAGCGCCACCGACGCGGCGCCCCCGGCGGCATGACCGCACTGCTGGTCGACCGGGTGTCGTGGCGCGTCGGCGCCGTCCCGATCGTCGACGACGTGACGCTGGCCGTCGAGCCGGGCGAGTTCGTGGCCCTCATCGGCCCCAACGGCGCCGGCAAGACGTCGCTGTTCAACCTGGTCAGCGGGCTGCGCCGGCCGAGCGCGGGCCGGGTCGTGCTGGGCGGCGACGACGTCACGAAAGCCAAGCCGCACCAGCGGGCCCGCCGCGGGTTGGGCCGCACGTTCCAGACCTCGGCCGTCTTCGCTTCGCTGACCGTGCTCGAGAACGTCGAGCTGGCCGTGCGAGCCCGCGAGGGCGGGGCGACCCGGCCCTGGCGCAGCCGGTCCGACCGGGCGGTGACCGAGACGGCCGAGCGCATCCTGACCGAGGTCGGCCTGGACGATCGCGCCGCCCGGCCGGCCGGGGAACTGGCCCACGGCGAGAAGCGCAAGCTCGAGATCGCCCTGGTGCTGGCCGGCTCGCCGCGGTTGCTGCTGCTGGACGAGCCGATGGCCGGGGTCAGCGCCGAGGACGTGCCGGCGCTGGTCAAGGTGATCAAGGGGCTGACCGGGGACGGGCGCAGCGTGCTGATGGTCGAACACCACATGGACGTCGTGCTCGAGCTGGCCGACCGAGTGGCCGTGCTGCACCACGGCGCCCTGCTCGCCATCGGCACGCCGGCCGAGGTCATGGCCGACGCCACCGTGCAGGAGGCGTACCTGGGGGAGGAACTGTGATCCTGCGGCTTCGCGATTTGTCGGTACGGCTCGGAGGCTCGCACATCCTGCAGGGCGTCACGTTCGACGTGCCCCCGGCCGGTGTCACCGCCCTGCTGGGCCGCAACGGGGTCGGCAAGACCACGACGCTGCGGGCGATCCTGGGCGAGGTCCCGGCGTCCGGGGCCGTGGAGTTCGGCGGCGAACCCGTGCTGGGCCGCCCCACCCACAAGCTGGTGCGCTCGGGCCTCGGTTACGTGCCGGAGGACCGGTGCGTCTTCGGTGGGCTCACCGTCGCCGAGAACCTGCGCCTGGCCGTCCGCGGGCCCGATCCCGACTACGACACCGTGCACGAACTCTTCCCCGAGCTGCGGGCCCGGGCCGGTCAACGGGCGGGCACCCTTTCGGGCGGTCAGCAGCAGATGGTCGCCATCGCCCGCGTGCTGCTCAACCGCAACCGCCTGCTGCTGGTCGACGAGCCGACCAAGGGCCTGGCCCCTGCCGTGGTCTCGTCGGTGGCTGCCGTGCTGGCCCGGGTGGCCGAGCACGTGCCGATCCTGCTGGTCGAGCAGAACCTGGCCGTGGTCCGCCGGCTCGCCGCCGGGGCCGTCGTGCTGGAAGCCGGGCGGGTCGCCTGGACTGGCACAGCGAGCGACCTGCTGGGCGACGCCGGCCGCACCCGCACCCTGCTCGGCGTCGGGAGGTCCTGATGTCCACCGTCATTCTGCTGACCCTGACCGGTCTGGGGCTGGCCGCGCTGTACTTCCTGATCGCCAGCGGGCTGTCGCTCGTGTTCGGGCTGGCCGGCGTGCTGAACTTCGCCCACGGCCTGTTTCTCTCGATCGGCGCGTACGCCACCTGGTGGGCCGCCCCGCGCTGGGGTCTCGCCGTGGCCGTGCCGCTCGGCATCGCCGCCGGCGCCGCCACCGGAGCTCTGGTCGAAGTCGTGCTGATCCGCCCGCTCTACAAGCGGCCCACCGAGCAGGTGCTGGTCACCGTCGGGCTGTCGCTGGCCGGGGTGGCGCTGCTGCAGTCGGTGTGGGGCGCCGATCCGCGTACGTATCCCCGCCCGGCATGGGCGAGCGAGGTGACCACGATCGGCTCGGCCCAGGTGCCCGACGACCGCTTCCTTCTCATCGGCACCGCCGTGGTGGTGCTGCTGGCGCTGCTGGCGTTCCTGCACAAGACCCGGTACGGCCTGATCATCCGGGCCGGCGTGGAGAACCGGGACATGGTGAGCGCCCTCGGCATCGACGTGCGGCGCGCGTTCACGCTGGTCTTCACCATCGGCGGGGCGCTGGCGGGCACGGCCGGGGTGCTGGGCGGCATGTATTTCGGCTCGGTCTCGCCCGGGCAGGGCGCGTCGCTGCTGATCTTCGCGTTCATCGTGGTGGTCATCGGCGGGCTCGGCTCGGTCACCGGGTCGGCCGTGGCCGCCGTCGTGGTCGGCCTGCTGCAGCAATTCGTCAACTACTACGGGACCGCGGGGGCGGGGGACGTCAGCGTGGTCGTGCTGCTCGCCCTGGTTCTGCTTCTGCGTCCCTCGGGCCTCGCGAGAACGGCGGCGACCGCATGAAACGCTTCGTTCCCCTGCTCGTGCTGGTCGCGCTGCTCGCGTTGCCGTACTCGACGCTGCCGGTGCCGGGCCTCTTCGAGGGGACGCTCAACTCGCCCGGCACGCTGCAGATGCTGGCGATCTGCCTGGTCTTCGGCGGGCTGGCGCTGGGCTACGACCTGCTCTTCGGGCGGGCCGGGCTGCTGTCGTTCGGGCACGCGCTCTACATCGCGGCCGGCGCGTACGGCACCGACATCCTGGTCAGCCATGCGCACTGGCCACTGTGGGCGGCAGTCGCGGCGACGGTGCCGGCCGTGGCCGTGCTCGCGGCGCTGCTGGGTGCGGTTGCCCTGCGTACGACGGGAATCGCCTTCGCCATGGTCACGCTGGCCTTCGCGCAGGTCGGGTGGATCGTCGTCAACCGCGACCCGGGCGGCCTCACCGGCGGCGAGGAGGGACTGCCGCTGGACAGCGCGGGCCTGCCCGCGGCGCTGGTCGGCGTGGCCAACACCGTCAACCTGTACTGGGTGGCGCTGGCCTTCCTGCTGCTCGTGGTGGTCGTAGTGCACGGCATCGACCGGGCGCCGCTGGGCCGGGTGCTCACCGGCCTGCGCGACGACGAGCGCCGGGTGTCAGTGCTGGGCCTGTCCGCGTACCGGCTCAAGCTCGGCACCTTCGTCCTGGCCGGCGCCCTGGCCGCGCTCGGCGGGGCGGTCCACGCGCTGATCGTCGGCGGGGCGTCGCCGCACCTGGCCTCGGCCGACCTGACCCTCTCGCTGATCGTCATGGCCGTGCTCGGCGGAGCGGGCACCCGCTGGGGCGCGGTGGTCGGCGGGGTCGTCTACGCGTACCTCGACCAACGCCTCACCCAGATCGGCGGCGGGCTGCCCGGACCGCTCGGGCAGCCTTTGTTCATCCTGGGCACGCTGTTCGTGCTGGCCGTCTACTTCGCGCCGGGCGGGCTGACCGGCGTACTCAAGCGACGCGGGCGGCTCGCTTGACCAGGTCGAACAATCTGGCCGATCCGACGAAGGGAACCTTTCCCTTGGGCTCGTGTTCGAATCCCGGCGGGCAGGGCACTGCCGGGCGCGCTGAGCCGTCCTCGGAACCAGGCCACAGACCCCACGCCGCGGAGGCAAGCCCCTCGGACCTCCATCGTCGGGTTGCTCCCAGTCGTTTGCGGAAGCCGATGAGCGGCGCCCCGCAGCGATTTCGGGTGTAGCCCGCTAGTGCTTGACCCAACTAGGGGGGTTGTTCGGGGGAAAGACCACGGCGATGTTGTCCGCCGAGTAGTTGAGCGTCTCCTTTGACGGGTCTGCGTCGCCGAGCAGGATGTGGATCGGGCTGCCGCCGACGGCGAGTGTGATGGCGGGGCACCAGAAGCCGCTGTCGAGTGGGGTCGTGCCGCCGGATGGCTGGTAGTGCAGGGTGACTTCGTCGATGGGCCGGCCGATGTAGGGCGACCAGTTGCTGTATTCGCTGACGTCCCAGATCGCGACGTCCGCATCGTGCGCGGCGGCGAAGCCGAGCATCGGCGTCTCCCGGAGGCTGATCCCTTCGGTCCAGCCGGGCGAATCCCAGGTCATGGTGAACACCCGGTCAGCCGTGGTTTCGATCTCGACGCCGTAGTCGATCGCGTCGAAGTCGTTGTAACGCCACGACGGCTGGGCCCACTCGTCCTCGTCGACGATGAGACGGGGACCGCGGTGGTCGGGAGCCCGATCGCTCCGCTCGTAGTCGATGCCGACGTAGCGCACGCGATCACCAGGCCGACCAGATCCTGTGCGGCCAATTGGAACGCGTCGCGTTCTTCGGCCGTCCGGGCGAACGAGTAGGCCGTGGCGTTCACGAAGGTCTCTCTTCCACGGTGAAATCCTTCCGCACAGCCGCACGCCGAGGGGCTTCCGGCACAAGCTGGAGCTGCACTGTTAGTAGGCGTGGACGACGCTGTTCGCGATCGACGGGATCGCGGTGATCGGCATGGTGATGCGGGGCGCGGCTTTCAGCCGCGACACCCGGTAGCTGGGCTTCCGGGTGCAGGTGGCGGCGGCCCTTGAGCCTGGCGTGCAACGTGTTCGTCGGTGACACGGTGGGCGAGCGGGTGTACGGGGTGCTGATCGTGGCGCTATTCGTGTTCAGCGAGTGGCTGTCGGACTGGATCGAGGGCCGCGAGGTCGATGACGCGCGGGAGCAGGCGGCGAAGCGAGTCGCGGCGGCGTCGAAGGGCCGGGCGACGCGGGCGGCGAACAAGGCGACGGCGGACCGGCTGGTGAAGTCGGGCCGGCGGCGGATGGACCGGGAGTTGGCCAAGCTCACCGAGGGGCGGTGAGAGCGGGTGCGACTCGCGACGGGATGGTCCGGCCCTCAGGCAGACGAGCGGCCGGACCTGGTGGTCGAGGCGCACATGGTCGCGCCCGGTCAAACACGGGTGTTCGCGTTGGCCGGGGTGAGCGTGGTCAACCTCGGCACGCGCGAGGCCGGGCTGTTCCTCACGGCCGCGGGCAACGTGATCGCGGCCGTGCCGATCGCTCCAGCGCCCAAGACCAGGCGGCGGGTGAGCGGCCAGTCCAAGCCAGGCAGGTTCACTCAGCTGAGCCTCTTCTAAACCGCGGCTAGCTCCGCCATACGCGGAGCTAGCCGCTCGGCCCCTCGTGGAGCCGAGCGTGGAGCGAACTACAGACCAGCGCTTAGTTTCTTGGGGTCTTCTGACATCGACGAGACCACATAGGCCCTGATAGACCGGGCGAACCGCAAAGGCGGAGCCACTTCTAATCCGTCGGTCGCAGGTTCGAATCCTGCCGGGCGCGCTTGAGCCCAACAGCGGAAACACCTGCTGTGCTCGCCCACGGCCCCGGCCGTACACCCAGCGGTACAACTCGCGTGTGATCGAGCGGGAAGACCGAGGTCAATCGCATCGCTGATGTGTCGGGGCATGCCCGCCGGACCGTTGGCGCATGGCCGACACCAGAACAAATGGCGGAACGGCTGGTCACCGAGCTGAACCGCGCTGCCGATGGAGAACAAGATGAAGAGAGTAGGGGTATCTCCGTCGGGCGGCAGCGTGGTTCAAAGGCCCTGGCGGCGATGTCGCGGTTGACGTAACCGCTGGAGTCATCAACCGCCGAATCACCGGCGGGTAGCAAGAAGGCCGCCAGTACACAGCGGCGGCCTCCGTCTTGCGGTTCTTTCTTATGGAGGAGTACCGAGGTTCGGGCTGTCGTTCTGTCGGGTGCCTGACACAGCGGGAATACGATCTGATGGACGGAAGTTGTGATTGTCGCGCTCAACAAAGGAACACATCTTCCGCGACCTCTGAGCGGGTCAGCGAACCGTCGCATCAGGCACAGAACCAACCGATGCATCCGTGTTGATCACGTGGCTCAGCGCGTGCCGCACGAAGGGTGCATCCCCAACGATGTGGTTCTTCCTGTCCGTATGCGTCGTGCTGATCGCATATCTCGCGCACCTGGGAACCGGGCTGTACGTCGCTCATCGGTATGGGCTGGAGGCCCTTGAGAGGTGGGCTTCCCTGTCCAGCAAGTTCGACCCGAGGCGTTGGCTTTTGCCTCAGCCTCCGGCCGATCCTCCGGAGCCTCCGAATCAGCTCCCGCCCGCTTCTTAACCCGGATCGTCGTCGAGGCCGCCAGCATTGAGCTAGCGGCCTCGACGCGTTTGTGTTGCGCTTAGGCGGCGGGCCTCTTCAGCCTCTTCTTGAGTAGCGAGAAGTCGTCTAAGGACTGCTGGTGATAGCACGTCCCAGAATGGTCAGCGCGCGTCACAAAGACTCCTCACACGCCTCAGCTTCCTACCAGAAGGCCGAGTGCGGCGGCACAGATGACACATTGCAGGGTCCGCTATACGTCAGTCAACGCCGGATAGCCACCCGGGAATCTGGGATGTCTCATGTGCTAGGCCCGCCACTCACGGTCACCGTCGTCGCGAGCGAGGTGGTCTTGAAACTCAGCATGCCGGAACTGGTAGACGGTGGTGCCTACCGTACGCAGGAGGCCGAGGCGGTGAGCATCGTCGAGAAAGTCGATCAGGTTTGCCGGAAGCCGACCGGCCAGTACGTGCGGGAGGCTGGTTAGCCGATTGATCCACCAAGTTTTGGGTTTTGCCGCCTCAACGCGCGCGAGCAGGGTGCCTGCGATGCCAAGGCCGAGTAGCGCAAGCCAAAACAATAGCGCTTGCCGGAGCGGGCCCGGGTTAATCAGGTCTGCAAGATTCAACGTACTGCGTACGGTGCCGGGTCCCCACCGGGATGCGACATTGGCTGATGCCTGCAGCCGGAAATCGACCTCCAACGCTTGGAAGTGGCCGGTCAGCACAAGACGAAACGCGTCCGGCGGTGCCCACCGCGGCCAGAGTTTGATCACTATCGCGGCGATCGCTAGGAAGGGCACCCATCTCCACCACGTTCGGCGGCGAGGCGGGAGTAGTCTTGTGACTATCCAAGCCAGCATCAACGCGACGATGTACCGGAGTTGACCGGTCCAGACAAAAGAGAAGTCATGCACCCGCGCGGCGAGCCAGTCGGCGGGGCCATGCTGCCGAAGCGCAATCCACGCCGGCGTGGACCACAAAATTCGGCAACCGATGGCGGCCGCCGTGCTCAGGAATACAGTCAAGATTGCCGCGTAGACGAATCGAGTCTTTTGGCCCGCCTCCGCGGCGCGCCACAGTCCGAGCGAGCCCTCGTTATGCGTATGGCGCTGCGGTCGTCTCAAAACCGCCACGCAAAGACTGGTGATGCTGCAGAAGACCGGAATGAGGAGTGCCCTCAACAGTACGATCAGTGTGCACGCGACGGATGTCGTGAGCACGACCAATGGGAGAAAGGCGCTTTGCTGATCGTAAATGAACGTGCTCGCAGTGCCACCAAGCAGGCCGACAGGCAATCCTAAAAGCACTCCGCTTCGTAGTCCGGTCCAAGGACGCAGGCCGTACCAGAGCGTTCGAGTGCCGCCCCCCGGCGGAATCATCAGGTCCATCTGGTAACGAAAACCGGCGAGGATGCCGAACATCGCGCCGATGACGACACTGGCCTGGCCTACATTTACGTGAGGGGCGAGTAGCGCCAAAGGCACGCCGGCGCATACGCCGGTCAGCGTGGCGTAGATGAGCCCGTAGGCGACAGTGGGAACGGCAGCCCGGAGGAACCGCTTAGCGCCCTGCCAGCGTTCGATAAGATCATTCGCCAAGTCTGCGGGACCATATCGATCGGGGAACTCGGCGGCCTCGTAGAGCCGAAATGCTACGGCGAGCAAACCAGCCACCGCGCCAGCACCGGAGATCACCCCGAGCACGATGCTTGCGACGCTGCCAAGTACGAGCCCGCTCAAAGCAGTCGTGACCTTGCCCAGTAAGAGAATCAATAGAATGGCCACCGCCAGCGGTGGCACGATCAAGGGAAGGGCCCGGCGTGGACTTCGCGACAGTAGCTCGTCAACATACGTCTTGGTAACCGAAGCGGCTCCCTCTATCAGATGGGTGATCCTGCCCGGGCGTACTGCTCGAGCTAACGCGGGAACATCTCGTGTCCAATTGAAGTCTCGGGTGTCGTGCCGGTTCAGGTTTACCGCCAGAAAGTGGAGCCACCGTTCGGCGTCGGCAGTCTCGTACTGCCGCTTCGGCCGGAATAAGTCGGCCAGGCTATCGCTCGGCGGACGTGCCGTGATCGTGGCTTCGATGAGCCGGTCGAATAAATGGGACCGTAGCGCGTCGGCCCCTGCGATATATTCTTCGTCGATTAGCGGCGCCGGATCTGTCCGGGGCGTTACATAGGTCACCCGTAGTAACCACAGCCCCAGAGGCGCAGAGGCAACCTCCGCAAGGGCATGAGCGGAGCCGTACGAGTTCCCCGCATTCCGAAGTCGCTTTAAAACTGCGCGCCACCCAAGTCCCGGCTCGGCAGGCAGGCATCGCTCGATATAGTCAGCCGCTGCGCCGGCGGACAGCGGTTCCGGCTCGATCACCACCGCAGACGGCATTACCCGCCCGTACGCCTCGACCGTGGCCAGATATTCATCGCCGCGGCTCGTTAAGATCATCTGAGTTTGGGCGTCCATTGCGCCGTGCAGAGCTGCTAGCAGAGTCGGCCGCACCTGCGGTGTTGTCTCGTCTAGTCCGTCAACCACCGGCAACACGTGACCCTGCTTCGCGAACACCTGCAGGGTCTGGACGCCATAGTTCGCGGCAGCTAGTTCCGGATAGTCCTGCTCGATCCGGTCGGCTACCCACTCCCATAAATCTTCGTAGCGCCAAGGGTTCCAACTCGCTGCGGAAAGCAGCACGGGCACTGCTTCCGCATCGTTTCCCTCACGTTCCCGTAGAAGCCCCAAGAGAATTTGCATGGCGAGTGTGGTCTTCCCGGCACCGGGACCGCCGAGGATCACCAGCCGGCGGCGCCGCAGGCGCCGGAACTCACCGACCAGCGTGGTGATGTCAGCGCTAGACGCGACGGTCAGCGCACCGCTGGTGAGGTTGCCGGGTACGTCGATAAGCCGGTGATCGTCGGTGACCCTCCACTGCACCGGGATCGGATCAGGGTCGTCGAGCGCACGTATCCGCGCCTCGGTTCGCCATCTCTCAAGAACCAGCGGGACAAGATGTTCACGCAATTGAGCCACATCAGTCGAGGTGACCGGAGTCGGCTGGCGCACGCGACGCCACCAGAGCAGTAGCAGCACCAGCGGGGAGAGCAACCCCAGTGGGATTGACATCAGTTGAGCTACGTTCGCGGCGGTCTGCAGACCGCCAGCTCGCAGAACGAACGCCAACAGCAGCAGGCACAACGCAGCCCCGAACAACCCGCCTGCCAGAGCGACAGTGGCGATACGAGACTTACGCCCTTTGACAGTTCGAGTCACAGCGCGTAGCTAACAATATGCAGAGAGTTGAGTCAATGCCTTGGTGAGGTGGTCAAGAGCAGAGCGACCCAGCCTTAGACGCGGGCGGATAGACCTGGGGTGTGCATCACGGCAGGGCGCGATGCGCGATCGTGCGTGCCCGATGTGTGCCCGGACACCGCCGAAGGCAGCATCACGGGTGGTCACGACCCGGCACCGAAAGTGTTGTCTAGCTGGACGAATAGATACCGCCGCGAACTATTCGAGATTGATCAATTCGGGTTATATGGAACTTCCAATCCGTCGGTCGCAGGTTCGAATCCTGCCGGGCGCGCTTGAGCCTTCCTGGGGCCCGAGCCCCAGACCCCACGCCGTGGGGGCAAGCCCCCCGGACCCCCCATCATCGTGTTGTTTCCCGCGGTCGCCTCGGCCCACGCCTTCTGTGCATCCGGCTGCCGATCACCCGACCAGTCCTGCGTCGCCCCACGGATAGCGTCGAAGCAGGTCCGATTTCCTGGCGCCGCGAATGATCAGGTCAGGCGACACCGGTGATTGATCCAGGCCGGCCCACGACGGGCGACACCGCAGCAATTCTCAAGTTGGCACGGGAGTGTTTCTATCTGAACCTCATGGCCTGAGCCACGCTGGACCGCATGACAAATCAAGCATGGACAGCCGCTCAACTTCGCGACGGGTTGGCCCGGTACCACCGAGCGCTGCTCGATAGCGGTAACCATCGGCCAAGCACCATCACGACCTACGTCCAGCACCCGGAACGGTTCATTGCCTACCTCGAGGGAACCTACGACCCGCGACGACCTCAGGGGCGCAACGCCCGATAAGAACTGGCCCTACTTGCGCCCCCGCGGCGTACCTGACTCAGCGGTGACCAGCGAGGTTGTGCCAGTTTCCGGCCGGTCCGTAACCAATGCCTCACCGTATGGTGCTGGACCAGCACGAGATGAGTGAGGCAGCGTCATGCCGAGCGTCGACCAACCGGTGATGTATCCAGTCGCATGCGGTGGGCGTCCGGCCGCCGACCTGTCGCCGTTCATCGTTTAGATGCAGACTGCCGGATGACCTGTGTGCGTGATTGCGACGCCGTCCGCGCTCAAGTTCATGGACCTTTACGCGCTCAAGGCGCTGGTCGGGGTGGCCAACACCGTCAACCTGTATTGGGTGGCGCGGACGGCTCTCTTTACCCGGGCGTCGTCAGGCGGCGCGGACGGCCCGCTTGACCAGGGGCACCAGGCCGGGGGCGACACTCAATTCGCGTACACCCGACGCGATCAGCCTCGGCACGACCTCCTCGTCGCCGGCCAGTTCGCCGCACACTGAGACCAGGACCGTGTCGCCGGCGGCCCGGCACACGTGGTCGATCAGTTGGGCCACGGCCGGGTCGAGGCCGGCCGTCAGGTTTGACAGGGCCGCGTTGCCGCGTTCGGCGGCCAGCGTGTACTGGGTCAGGTCGTTCGTGCCGATGCTGAAGAAGTCGACGTACGGTATGAAGTCGGCCGCCCGCAGCGCCGCGGCCGGCACCTCGACCATCATGCCTACCTGCAGGCCGGGGGCGTCGCCGGCCTCGGCCAGCATGGCTCGGGCCGCTTTGAGCTCGTCCACTGTGGTCACCATCGGGAACATGATGCTGACCGGGGTTTCGCGGGCCACCCGGACGATTGCCGTCAGCTGCTCGGCGAACATCTCGGGGTGGGTCAGGGAGTGGCGCAGGCCGCGGACGCCGAGGAACGGGTTGGCCTCGGTCGGCGGCGGCAGATAGGGCAGGGGCTTGTCGCTGCCGGCGTCGAGCGTGCGCAGGGTGATGCGGCGGCCGCCCAGGGCCTGGGCGATTTCGCGGTAGACGGCGACCTGCTCGTCGACGGTGGGCGCCTGATCGCGGTCGAGGAACAGGAACTCGGTGCGGACCAAGCCGGCCAGGTCGGCGCCGTTGGCGGCGGCGGCTCGGGCGTCCTCGACCGAGCCGACGTTCGCGCCGACGTCGATCGTGACGCCGGTTCCGGTGGCTGAGGCGGCCGAGGCGTGCTGGGCCGCCTCGGCTCGGCGTTCGTCGTGCTGTCGCGCTTTTTCGCGGTACGCGGCCAGCACGCCCGGGGACGGGTCGGCCACCACGTCGCCGGTGCCGCCGTCCATCGCGACCAGGGTGCCGTCGGGGATCTCGAGGATGCGCGGGCCGGCGCCGACCACGGCCGGGATGCCACGGGTGCGGGTCAGGATGGCGGCGTGCGAGGTGGGGCTGCCGGAAGCCAGGACCACGCCGGCGATGCGCTTCGGGTCGAGCGCGGCCGCGTCGGCAGGCGTGAGGTCGGCCGCCAGCAGCACGCCGTCGCCGTCCAAAGTGGGCGGCGGTAGTTTCAGCAGCGCGCGCAGAACCTGCTGGGCGACCGCGCGGACGTCGGCAGCACGGCCTTTCAGGTACGGGTCGGGGAGCGCGTCGAACTCGTCGGCGATCCGGGTGGTGGCCGCCGACCACGCCTGGGGTGCCGGTTCGCCGCGGTCGAGCCGGGCCCGTACGTCGGTGAGCAGGTCGTCGTCCTCGAGCAGCAGCAGGTGGGCGTCGAAGATGGGGCTGTGCAGGCGGCCGATCTCGTCACGGGTCTTCTGCAACGCCTCGGTCAGGCGGCGCCACTCGATGTCGGAGCCTTGAGACGGGGCGTCGGGGAGTTCGATCGGTTTTTCGCTGAGGTGGACGGCGGGGCCGATGCCTACACCGGGGGAGGCACCGCCCGCATGCGAGTGATTGGCGGCCGCTGCGTCTGTGTCGCCGAACCCGATGGCGGCCAGCGCGACAACCCGGTTCACCGCCTCCGCCGCCTCGCGGCCCTGCCCTCGTACCTCTAATTCATGGTTTTGCAAAGCGCCCAGAGTGGCCACCCGGGTCAGGCTGGACGCGGGCACCCAGCCCGAACCGGTCGTGGCGTTGCGCAGCTCGACCCGCGCGTCGAAGGCGCGTACCTCAGTGACCAGGCGAGCCGCCGGACGAGCGTGCAGACCGTGCTCGTTGACGACCTTGAAACGGGTTCCCCCCCGCTGTTCCTCCGCGGGGCTTTCGGGCTGGAAGTGCGACTGCTTGCCGGCCAGACCGTTGGCGGCCTCGTCCGCGACCTCGTGCCGGTCGGCGCCCGAAGCAGCGGCCACCGCGGCCGCGATCAAGCCCTCGACCAGCGGCGCGGGCGAGAGAATGACGCGATCGGGCTCGTCGACCATCTCGAGCGCCAGCTCGGCCGAGAGCACGGCACTGCCCATATCCATCAGGACGACGACGCCGTCACCGCTGTCGGCCGCCGTGATTGCTTCGCTGATCGCCACCGCGTCCGTGCCGAAGGTCGTCTCGTCCAGCCCGGCCGCGACCTCGACGGCGAGCGGCCGCCCCTGCGTCATCTCGGACGCGAGGGCGACCGCGGCCGTGGCGAGAGCGCGACTGTGGCCCACGACCACCAGACCGACCATCAGGCTTTGTCTCCGAGCGTCGTGGCCGCCGCGGCCAGCAGCAGCGTCACCGAAGTGGCTCCCGGGTCGGCGTGCCCGGCGCTGCGTTCGCCCAGGTAGCTGGCCCGGCCCTTGCGCGCGACCAGCGGAATCGTCGCCTCGCGCCCCTGGTCGGCGGCGGCGGCGGCGGCCTGCACGCTTTTGCCCGCCTCGAGCGCGGCCACGGCCGGGGCGAGCGCGTCGACCATCGTCTTGTCGCCCGGTTCGGCCTTGCCCCGCGCGATCACGCCGTCCAGACCGGCCCGCAGCACCTTGGCCAGGTCGACGTCGTCGCCGGCGGCCGCGGCCATCCGCAGGAAGGCCGTGCCGTAGAGCGGACCGCTGGCCCCGCCGACCTTGCTGATCAGCGTCATGCCGACTTTCTTGAACAGTGCCGACGGGGACTCCTGGGGCTCGGCGTCCAGGACGGACACGACGGCGGTCATGCCCCGGTCCATGTTCGCGCCGTGGTCACCGTCGCCGATGGCCGAGTCGAGCTCGGTCAGCTCGGCCTTGTTGGCCGAGATCAGGCGCGCGAACTCCCGGATCCAGGCGGTGAGAGCCTCGGTGTCCACGTTCAGACCCCGCGCCGCAGGGCCGGCGTGTTGACCGGCGCGTCCCACAATCGCAGGATCTCGTCGTCCGCCTTCAGCAGCGTCACCGAGCAGCCGGCCATGTCGAGGCTTGTGATGTACGGCCCGACCAGCGACCGGGCGACCGGGATGCCCGCCTTGGCCAGGATCTGCGAGACCTCGTTGAACATCACGTACAGCTCGATCAGCGGCGTGGCCCCCATGCCGTTGACGAAGGCGATGACCCCCTCCCCGCCCGTGAAGTCGAGGTCGCTGAGGATCGGGCTGACCAGCATGTCGGCGATCTCGTTGGCCGGCGCGACGGGCACCCGGCGGCGGCCCGGCTCGCCGTGGATGCCGATGCCGACCTCCATCTCACCCTCCGGCAGGTCGAACGTCGGCTTGCCGGCCGCCGGGACGGTGCAGCTGGTCAGGGCCAGACCCATACTTCGCGCGTACGAGTTGACTCTGCGGGCCACGTCGGCCACCTCACCGAGAGGCCGCCCCTCCTCAGCCGCGGCGCCCGCGATCTTCTCGACGAGCACGGTCGCCCCGACCCCGCGCCGCCCCGCGGTGTACAGGCTGTCTTGCACGGCCACGTCGTCGTCGACCACGACGGAGACCACCTGGGTGCCGTGCTCGGCCTCGACCATCTCGGCCGCCAGCTCGAAGTTCATGATGTCGCCGGTGTAGTTCTTGACGATGTGCAGCACGCCCGCCCCGCCGTCGACGGCCTTGGTGGCGGCCACCATCTGATCCGGCACGGGCGACGTGAAGACCTCGCCGGCGCAGGCCGCGTCGAGCATGCCCGGCCCGACGAACCCGGCGTGCAGCGGCTCGTGCCCCGACCCGCCCCCGGAGACCAGGCCGACCTTGCCCTGCACGGGCGCGTCCCCGCGCACCACGATGCGGTTCTCATAATCGACGCGCACGTCCGGGTGCGCCGCGGCGAACCCGAGAAGCGCGTCGCTGATGACATTGGCGGGATCGTTGATGAGCTTCTTCATGGGTGGCTCCTCACCGCTGGTGACCATCTGCCAACCTCAAGCTACGCCGCTGATCGTCTCGTTTCGAGAGCGCGGCGAGCGAGGTCTGTCGGCCACCCTCGACCCATCGGCTTGTACGCAATCTGCAACATGGCAAGTTGAAGGGTGGCGAGCCGCGGGGAGGCGTGATGTACTGCAGGGGCAACAAGGGCGGAGTTGAAGAGACAGTCGCAACAACGGCATCCGGCGGCAACCGGGTGCCGTTCCCATGTCCACACTGACAAGCGACGGCAGCCCTCATCCTGACCCGCCCACCTCTCCTACGCAAGAAGTAGTGCACCATGCGTGAACGCTCACGCCTCGGCCCACCGCCCCATGTGCGTTGCCACCAGCTCCCGCACCTTCTCGCGAAGATCCGTGTAGCTCATGTCGCCGAGGCCCTCAGCTTCGAATACGGCGTCAGTAAACGCATCCACACTTCCCAGCGGTGACTGAACCAGCCGCTGCTGAGCCTCAGGTGACAGGCAGAACCCGAGCTGGACGCAAAGCTCATAAAGCAGGTGCCCGACCTCGTCCTCCATGCCGTCACTCACCAAGGGCAGTCAAGTAAGCCCTGACGAAGAACCCGCCCACAACGGCGCGATGCAAATGGCCGGCCACCGTGACGTCCTCACCGCCCAGAACGACGTGCAGGTGGACCCGCCCTGCAACGACTTCCCCGGTCCCGGACAACTCCATCGGTTGCTCATACCGGCGAACGTGGTCGACGTTCTCGTCGTCCTTGGCCATCACTGAGACTTCGGCCTCCTTGACCGCCCCGATCAGGGTGATGGCGGCGCTGCTGAGGCCGAGCCGGTCGACCTCTCCCTGCACAACCTGAAGGACTTCTCGATCCTGTTCGACCTGAACGACATGTGTGACCACGTGAGCTCCTACTCTCGAGTCGCAAGCCGGAATTCTTCACAGCAGCGTGCGGCTGTGCGGAACCGGCCGTCCCTGCGAACTCGACCAGCCTCGCAGTTGAGCTCCGCCGGATTGCTCCCGCGTCCGGTAACCTCGGCATCTGTGGCCAGCAGTTTTGGCTCGGACCGGCCCGGGCTGGACGCAACCTCACCGTATGGCCGACACCAGCGTCGTTCACTTGATCCTCGACAGAGTCGGCCGGAAGACCGTCCCGTCCCGGCTCAGCCCCGCCCACTTGCGCCAGCTACTCACCGACGGCGGCCGGCCAGCCGGAGCGCCATCGGTGAGCACCGGCCGCGTAGGGCCAGGCGACGCCATCGAAGTGGAACGAACCATCAACGTCACTGGCCTGCTCGCTGTGGCAGGGCGTCAACATCCGGTGAGTTTCCACTTCGCCGGGCGTCGAGTGACCGTCCGCGGCGACCACGGCGTCCTGCCTTTCGTGTCTCCGTCGGCTGCCTTTCGTGTCTCCGCCGGCGACGAACTGCTCCTCGAGGTTCCCCGCACCACCACGAAACAGATCGCCCGCTTCAAGGTTCGCAAGCCGGAGCCAACTCGGCCGTCACGAGATCGCGATCGATTCAGGGTTTGAGCTTCGCTGTGATGGGGTGCTCTTCATGGCCAACCTTTACGACTACTTCTGAGCCGCTGATGAGGAAGCCGTCGCCAAGCTTATGCAGGCCGCTCGCGGCGCCTCACCAGTAACTCGCGAGCTTGCCGACGGTGTCGATGCCGCCGGAATCGAACCCGTGGTGACCCTGGGCAAACTGGTCGCGTACCGGCTCGGAATCCCTTGGAGCGTCGACCTCGTAGACCTCCAAGAGGTCTGTTCGGATGACGACGACGGGCCTTGGGCGGTGTCCCTGAGAGATCAGGTTGTCGACCCGCTGGCTCGCACCGACGATCGACAACTGCCCGAGTCGGCTGCGTGGTGGTCGCAGATCGATGAGATGCGCGGCACCACGACACCAGGAGAATTGCTGCGAATCCTCACCGATCTCGTCGGCCTCGCACGCCGAGCAGCGACAGCAGGTGACCGCCTCTTCTGCTGGATGTCTTCGTAACGTCGGCCCTGCGGATTCCGCGCCCTGGTGCTTTCGGACCGGCGCACCTGCGGCGGTGTTAGCCCGGCGGCTTATGCGATGTACGAGGGGACCTGGGGTCGCCGAAGTAACCGGCAGTTCGGGGCATTTTCGAGCAGCACGGTCGGTTGGCCGGCGGCCGGATGCGCAAAAGGCGTGGGCCGAGGCGACCGCGGGAAGCAACACGATGATGGGGGGTCCGGGGGGCTTGCCCCCACGGCGTGGGGTCTGGGGCTCGGGCCCCAGGCGAGTAGGGCGCGCCCGGCAGGATTCGAACCTGCGACCGACGGATTAGAAGTCCGTTGCTCTATCCGCTGAGCTACGAGCGCGAGGGCCACAGCTTATCTTGCCGAAGGCGGCCCGGGGGTAACCGGCAGTCGGCCGCCAGGGTGACCGAACGGCTATGTTGGCGGGTCGCCAACAGGTGGGGCGCCCAGCGCCGTCAGGGCGGTTCGGGCCCGGGACTGTTCGGCCGGGTCGTCGATCAGTTTGGCCAGGCCCAGCGCCAGGCGGTACGTGGTGATGGCCTCGGGGTTACGGCCCAGCGCGGCCAGCGCTTCAGCCCGGCCGTTCAGGGCGCAGGTCTGCCCGTACCGTTCGCCCAGTTCGCCGAAGATGGCGACCGCCCGGTCGAGGGAGTCGAGCGCCTCCGCGAGGTTGCCCAGGCGTGTGTCGGCGTCGCCCAGGTTGGTGAGCGCGGTCGCCTCGCCGCCTCGATGGTTGAGGGCGCGGAACAGCTCCAGCGCCCGTCGATGGTGGCCGGCCGCTTCCGGCACGCGCCCCATCCGGACGTACACGTCACCCAGGTTGGTCAGGGTGTTGGCCTCGCCGACGCGGTCGCCTATCTCGACGAACTTGGCCAGCGCCTGCGCGTGGTGTTCAGCCGACGCCTCCTGGTCGCCGAACGCGTTGTAGACCACGCCGAGATTGCCCAGCGCGCGTGCCTCACCGCGGGCGTCGGCCAGGCGGCGGAAGAGTACGAGCGACTCGCTCATCCGGTCGCGGGCCTCGGCGTTGCGGCCCAGCTGCCAGAACACGACACCCAGGTTGATCAGGGCGCCGGCCTCGCCGGCCGCGTCGTCGTTCGCCACTGCGGCTTCGCGGGCGGCGCTGTGCACGGTGATGGCGTCGGCCGGATAGCCGCCGTTGTCCAAATAGGTGTAAATGGTTGCGGCCAGCGGCACTGCGTGCGCGGGGGAGGCCAGGCACACGGCGACCAGCGTCGACCTTTCCGTGTCCAGCCAATGCAGGGCGGCCTTGGGGTCGTCGAGTTCCGGCAGCCGTACGGCGTGCGGGGGCAACGTGGGTCGTCGGTGCTTCTCGGCGGGGTGCAACGCGTCCATGGCAGCCGCCGCGGCGTACAGGTAAAGGTCGTACAACCTGGTTTGCGCCGCTCGGCGATCCGTCGGGCGCTCCTCGTCGGTGGCGCGCTCGGCGGCGTACGCGCGAACCAGGTCGTGCAGCACGAAGCGCCCCGGAACCGGCTGCTGCACCAGGTGCTCCGCCGTCAGGCGGCGCAGATGCTCCTCGGTCGGGCCGAGGTCGGCGTCGAGCAGCGCGGCCGCCGCGTACGCGTCGAAATCCTGACCCGGATGGCCGGCCAGCCGCCGCAACAGCGTGCGCCGGGCGGGCGGCAGCCGCTGGTCGGAGAGGTGCAACGCCAGCTGGACACCGTCGTCGAGGTGATAGTTGCGGTGGCGTTCCTCGAGACGGTCGGCGTGGTCGGCCACCGTCCAGTCCGGCGTGGCCGCCATCTGACCGGCCACAATCGTGAGCGCCAGCGGCAGGTATCCGCATCGGCGCGCCACCCGGTCCAGCGCCTCGGAAGTGTCGTTGCCGAGCAGTTGGGCGGCCTCGGCTGGAGTGAAAACATCCAGGTCGACGCGGGTCGCGGAGGCCAGGTCGGCCAGGTCGCGCCGGGACGTCACGACGGTCAGCGCGTCCGGGCACAGCAGCGGGCGCACCTGCTCCTCGTCGGCGGCGTTGTCGAGAATCACCAGCGCCCGACGACCGGCCAACTGCTCGCGGAACAGCGCCGACCGGGCTGCGAGATCGTGGGGGATCTGCCGGGCCGGGACGCCCAGCGCGCGCAGAAAGCCGTCCAGAACGGCGGCGGGGTCGGCGGGCGGCTGAGCCTCGTCCGGGTGAAAACCTCGAAGATCGACGAAAAGCGAAGTTCCCGCCGTACGGCGATGACCCGCGTGCACCGCGAGCCGGGTCTTGCCGACACCGGCCATCCCGGTGATCACACAGACGCCGGTGGCCCGGTCGAGGGCGGTCAGGTGCGGCTCACGGCCGACGAACGGGTCGGCGTCGCCGGGCAGGCCGGCGAGAACCCGTACCTGGGCCGCGGCCTGCGTCTCGGCCAGGGTGACCCGGATCGCCCGGCGCCAGCGGGCCAGATATTCGGGGTTGTCGTGCAACGCGGCGACGATTGCGAGCAACAGTTCCGCGTTTATCCGGCGGCGGCCGTCGCGGAAACAGTCGGCGATCGTGCCGCGACCCGTCGACGGCAGCCGCGTATTGACGCGTGTCTTGATCGTGTCGAAGGTGGGATCACCCGCCCACGATTTGAGCGCACGCAGGGTGGCGGCCAATTCGTCCAGCGTGTGACAGCCGTCCGGGTCGGGCGGCGGTGAGTCGGACTCCTTGGTCATAGGTACGGAACTCTATTCGTCCTCCGGTGCCGGTGGTACCTCGATCTCAGGCGTCCCGACGGGCGGGAGGAAAGCGTCGGTCCATCGGGCCAGCTCCCGGAAAACCTCGACGCGTACCTCTTTCCCGGAAAGCGTGAGGTCGTGCATGCCGCCGTCGAAACGGGCGATCGTGACCCGCGGACCGAGGCGCGGCGCCCAGCGCACGATGTGCTCCACGTCCAGCACGGAATCCGAGACGCGTAGATCGTCGTGCCAGGCCTTTCCCCGGAACGTACGGGTCGAGCAGGCGACCAGCACGGGCGCGTCGATGCCCAGCCCGGCGCGCAACCGCTGCTGACCGCGCCGGACGGCCTCCAGCCAGCCGGCCGTCACCGGGAAGCCGAGCACCGGCTTCCAGGCCAGGTCGTACGTCCATTCACCACGGTGCTCGGTGTGCAGGCTCTGGCCGTAAAGGCCGAGCGACGCCATCGGGATCTTCCGATACGGCGTACGACGGGTGGCGGCAATCGTCGCCGCCATGAGCGGCCGCTTCACCAGCCACGGCACGTTGAAATCGAAGAACGGGCTGTTCAGGAATAGTCCGTCGACGATGCCCTGGCCCTGCCGCGCGTGCGACCACAGCGACGTGATCAGGCCGCCGGTGGAATGGCCGGCCACCAGCAGCTGATCGTGGCCGTCCTGCCCGCGGATGATGCGGGCCGCCTCGTCCAGCTCGGGAAAATAGTCGGTGAGGCTGCGCGCGAAGTTCGGCGTCTGGTGGGGGAGCAGGCTGCGGCCGTACTTGCGCAGGTCGAGCGCGTAGAAATCCCAGCCGCGTTCGACGAAGAAATCGGCCAGATGGGTCTGGAAGAAATAGTCCACGAAACCGTGCACATAGAGCACGGCCCGCCGGCTGGGCACGTTGCCGCGCCGGCGCACCAGCGTGGCCACCACGGCGCCCTCGTCGTCGCGACCCAAGTCGATCGTGTGCCGCTCGTACGGCTCTCCGAGTACGTCGATCTCCACGGCCCCCAGGCTACCCACCGGTACGCACCCGCGCGCAGTATCAGAAACCACAGCCGCGCGGCCGATATCCACAGCCGCCCGCCTTGTCCACAGCCCACGGCTCAAGATCCCCGGCCGGTGCGTTCCGAGCGCGAAGCTGCCGACCTCACCGCAACACAACAGGAGGTCACAAGTGTTCGACACGAATCTCTGCATCGTGGGCAATGTGCTCGTCGCGCCGGAATGGCGGCGGCTCGAACAGTCCGGTTCGATGGTCGCCAACTTCCGGGTCGCGTCGCACGCGCGCCGGTTCGACCGCGAGACCAACACCTGGGTCGACAGCCGCAGCCTGCGGGTGCGGGTGACCGCCTGGCGCAAGCTGGCCGAGGGCGTGATCTCGTCGATCTCGGTCGGCGACCCGATCATCGTGTACGGCCGGTTCTTCACCCGCGACTGGAAGGACGCCGAGGGCAACGACCACATCACGTACGAGCTGGAGGCGGTCTCGATCGGCCACGACCTGGCCCGCGGCCGGTCCCGCTTCGCCCGCAACTCCCGCTCGTCGAGCCCGGTCGAGGACGCGGCCTTCATCGGCGGCGAACCGTCGAGCCCGGTCCCGCCCGACGACGCCCCCGCCATCTTCGGCGAGGGCATCCCCGACGACGAGGCCCCCACATTCCTCGACGTGGTCGCCGCCGCCACCCCGCCCGAGGACGACGCCCCGGCCGATTCCTCCGACGAGCGCGACGAGTCCCCGAGCGAAGAGGCGCCGACCGACGAGGAGATCGCCGTCGAAGTCGAGAAGCTGACCGCCGCCGAGCCCGCTCCCGCCCGTCGCTCCCGCCGAACCCGAAAGGAGCCCGTCGCCGCTTGATCTCACTGCCGGGTGGCCCCTCCGGGCCACCCGGCCCCAGGAAAAGCAGGTCAGGAGTGCGCGGTCACCGGGAAGGCCGACTCCGCCCCCGAATGGGGTGGTCCGATCGGGCCGGGGGAATGGGCCGGGTGGCCGAGCTGCCCGGTTGGGCCCGGGTGGGGGCGGACCGGCAGACTGGGGCGCGTGCTGTTGAAGGAGATCCGCGCGATCGCGGGCGAGACACTCGTGCTTGCCCCAGACGACCAGGACACCGAGACCGCCAACACCAGCTGGTTCGGCGCTCCGCCGCACGAGCGCATGGGCCTGTCGGCCGACGAGGTGATCGGCGCCTTCGAGGAGACGATCGAGTTGCTGCGGGAGCAGGTCGCCGCCTCGACGCACGTGGGGCCGGCGACCTTCTATGTCTGGCACGACCTGCAGGCGGGGCAGCTGCGCTGCTCCACCGGGTCGTGCCGACGCGACGAGCTGCCCTTCACCGAGAAGTACCGGACGACGGATGACCTGCGAGGGATCGTCGTCGAGTTCCTGGAGGACCGCGCGCCGGGGGCGATCGTCTGGGGCGAGTTCGATCCGGTGCCGGTTCCGCACGGGCCGGGCCCGGACGTCGAGGAAATCCCGGTCTGGGTGTGCGACCTGCGCCCATGATCGACAGGACGGCAAGCTGAGGCAACGAAAGGATCAAGGCGTGGCGGGGGCGGCTGACGCGGCGGGGCTGGCCGCGGGCTACTTGCTCGATGCGGTGTTCGGGGATCCGCGGCGGTTCCACCCGGTGGCGGGCTTCGGGACGGCGGCCGCCGCGCTGGAGAAGCGGATCTACGCCCCCAACCGCCGGTCCGGGGCGGCCTTCACGGCCATCGCAGTCGGGGTTCCGGCTCTGGCCGGGTTCGGTGCGGCCGCCGCCACCCGGAAGCTGCCGATCGCCCGTACGGCGCTGGTCGCCGCCGCGACGTGGACAGTGCTGGGCGGAAGGACCCTCCGGCGGGAGTCGCGGGTCATGGCCAGGCACCTCGACGGCGGCGATCTCGACTCGGCCCGCGGACGGCTCAACCACCTCTGCGGCCGTGACCCCTCGGGGCTCGACGAGTCCGAGCTGGCGCGGGCCACCGTCGAGTCGGTCGCCGAGAACACGTCGGACGCGGTGGTCGCGCCGCTCGTGTGGGGCGGGCTGTTAGGGCTGCCGGGGCTGCTGGCCTACCGGGCGGCCAACACGCTCGACGCCATGGTGGGGCATCGGTCGGCGCGGTACGCCCGGTTCGGCACGGCCTCGGCCCGGCTCGACGACGGGCTCAACCTGCTGCCTTCCCGCCTGACCGGGGTGCTGACGATCGCGGTGTCGCCGATTGCCGGCGGCAACCCGAAAGAGACGCTGCGGGTGTGGCGCCGCGACCGCAACGATCACCCGTCGCCCAATGCCGGGCAGTGCGAGTCGGCCATGGCGGGGGCTTTGGGCGTACGTCTGGGTGGGCGCAACGTCTATTTCGGACGTAGCGAGACGAGGCCGTTCCTCGGGGACGGTCCTCGGCCGTCAGCCAAGCATCTGCGTCGCGCCGCGCGGGTGTCCGGGGCGGTCGGACTGGCCGCCGCCGCCCTGGCTGTCGGGACTGCCCTCGTACGCGGGAAAATGCGCCCATGACCGGCGGGCTTTTGGTCGCCGGCACCACCTCGGACGCCGGCAAGAGCATCCTCACGGCCGGCATCTGCCGGTGGCTGCACCGTCGCGGCGTCAAGGTCGCGCCGTTCAAGGCGCAGAACATGTCGAACAACTCGGTGGTCGTCGTCGGCCCGGACGGGCGCGGCGGCGAGATCGGCCGGGCCCAGGCGATGCAGGCGGCCGCCTCCGGTCTCGCCCCCGACCTGCGGTTCAACCCCGTCCTGCTCAAGCCGGGCAGCGACTTCTCGAGTCAGGTGGTGCTGCTCGGCGAGGCCGTCGACACGGTGACCGCGGGCAACTACCGGTCGTTGCGCCCGCGCCTGGCCGAGACAGCGCACGCGGCTTTAGCGGAACTTCGCGCCGAGTACGACGCCGTGATCTGCGAGGGCGCCGGCAGCCCGGCCGAGATCAACCTGCGCGACGGCGACTTCGTCAACATGGGTCTGGCCCGGCGGGCCGGCCTGCCCGCGATCGTCGTCGGCGACATCGACCGCGGCGGCGTCTTCGCGGCTCTCTTCGGCACGGTCGCGCTGCTCAGCCCCGAGGATCAGGCCCTCGTGGCCGGGTTCGTCGTCAACAAGTTCCGCGGGGACCTCGGCCTGCTGCGGCCGGGACTCGACATGATCACGTCGGTGACGCAGCGGCCGGTGTACGGCGTGCTCCCGTTCCACCCGGAGATCTGGCTCGACGGTGAGGACTCTCTCGCGTACGGGAAAACCTTGGGCCGGCCGCAGGGACCGCGCGGCACCGAGTGGCTGCGGGTGGCCGTCGTCCGTCTGCCGCGGCTGTCGAACGCGACCGACGCCGAGGCGTTCGCCACCGAACCGGGCGTCCAGGTGCGTCTCACGGTGGAGCCGGCTGAGATCGCCGGCGCCGATCTGGTGGTCATCCCCGGTTCGAAGGCCACCGTCAGTGATCTCGCTTGGCTACGCGAAACCGGTCTGGCCGACGCGATCGTCACGCACGCGGCGGCCGGCAAGCCTCTGCTGGGCATCTGCGGCGGCTTCCAGATGCTGGCCGAATCGATCACCGACGAGGTCGAGAGCCGCCGTGGCACCGTACCGGGCCTGGGTCTTCTGCCTGTCCGGATCGCGTTCGAGCAGCGCAAGCATCTGAGCAAGCCGACCGGCGAAGGACTCGGTGCGCCAGTCTCCGGCTACGAGATTCACCACGGCGTCGTCACTCAAAGCAGTCAAAAGCCTTTCCTCCGGTACGCCGATGGACGGCCGGAGGGTGCGGTCGGTGATCACGTCTACGGCACGCACTGGCACGGCGCCTTCGAATCCGACGAGTTCCGCCGCCGCTTCCTGACGACTGTCGCCCGCCAGGCCGGCCGGCACGGATTCACGGTGGCCGCCGAGACCACCTTCGCGGGTGTACGCGACCACGCGCTCGACGTGCTGGGTGACCTGGTCGAGGAGCACCTGGACACCGATGCGTTGTGGCGCCTGATCGAGAACGGCCCGCCGGAGGAGCCGCCGTTCCTTCCGCCCGGAGCGCC
Organism: Paractinoplanes pyxinae; assembly: GCF_026626335.1. Lineage (GTDB taxonomy): Bacteria > Actinomycetota > Actinomycetes > Mycobacteriales > Micromonosporaceae > Actinoplanes > Actinoplanes pyxinae. The sequence goes on from NZ_JAPNTZ010000021.1 coordinate 129,126, forward strand.
GGCCCTTGTTTGACGCCCTGGCCGCGTACGTCATGGGACTGCCACCCCGCCTGGGCGACGTGCGCCTGATAGCGATCGACGGCCCGAGCGGGGCCGGCAAGACCAGCTTCGCCGGCTGCCTGGCCGCCGCCCTCGGCGACGCCCCGGTCGTGCACACCGACGACCTGCTCAACGGCTGGGACGACCAGTTCACCTTCTGGGCGCGGCTCGAGGAAAAGGTGCTCGCTCCTTTGCGCCAAGGGAGAACCGCCACATATCAGGGCTACGACTGGGACAAACAAGACTTCGCCGGTCAGACAGTCACAGTGCCTCCCCAATCAGCCGTACTGCTGGAAGGGGTGAGTGCCGCCCGGCGCGAGATTCGTCCGGAATTGACGTTTTCCGTGTTCGTCGACGCGCCGCCCGGACTTCGCTGGGAGCGCGCGATCAGCCGCGACGGGGACGACAGCGTTGCGTATCGGAAGTACCTTGAGCGCTGGCGGGCCGCCGAGGAAAGGCACTTCGCCGTGGACGACACTGCCGCGCACGCGGACCTGATCGTCGACGGCGCGACGAGAGGGTGGGCACGATGACCGACGACGAGAACCGCCCGGTGCGCCGGCGGATCACCCTGACCGGCATCAGCTCGCGGGCCTGGGAACACCCGGCCGACCGCGGCGCGCTGACCGCCCTGCGCGAGCTGCGCGGCTTCGACGACGTGGTCAAGGCGTTCTTCGGCATGTGGAACGAGCGCGGCTTCCGGCTGCAGTTCCTGGCCGGCGCCATCCGCGTCGACCACCGGCAGTACCCGCGCGTCTACCAGCGCTTCACCGAGGCCGCGACCACCCTCGACGTGGTCGAGCTGCCCGAGCTGTACGTGAGCCAGGACCCGATCATCAACGGCTCGGCCATCGGCCTCGACAAGCCGTTCATCGTGATCACCACCGCCGCCGTCGAGAAGCTGGACGACGACGAGCTGCGGGCCATGCTCGGCCACGAGATCGGCCACGTCCGCAGCGGCCACGCCGTCTACAAGACCATCCTGATGATCCTCACCCGGTGGGCGGCCAGCCTGAGCTGGCTGCCGGTCGGCGCCATCGCGCTGCGGGCGATCATCACGGCGATGCTGGAGTGGTGGCGCAAGGCCGAGCTGTCGGCCGACCGCGCCGGGCTGCTCGCCGGGCAGGACCCGGCGGCCTCGCTGCGCCTGCTGATGAAGCTGGCCGGCGGCGGCGACCTGTCGCAGATCGACACGGCCGCCTTCCTCGAGCAGGCGGCGGAGTACGAGAGCGGCGGCGACCTGCGCGACAGCATCCACAAGATCGGCATGACCCTCGGCAGCACCCACCCGGTGCCCGTGGCCCGGGCTTCCGAGCTGCGCAAGTGGGTCGACTCGGGGGCGTACGCGGCGATCCTCGAGGGCGACTACCCGCGCCGCGACTCTGATGGCGACGCCTCGGTGAGCGAGGACGTGAAGTCGGCCGCCCAGTCGTACCGCGAGACGTTCAACAATTCGCAGGATCCGCTCGTCGGCCTGCTCCGCAAGCTCGGCGACGGCGCGGGTGACCTGGCCGGATCGGCGGTGCGGGGCGCTCGCGGGTGGATGGGTGACGCCTCACGGCGCGGCCGGCGGGACGACCAGGAGAGCTGAACGAGCCTTAGGATCATTCCTATGAGCTTGAGTGAGACCGATCTGCGCACGGCCGTCGCGCGGGAGTTCCCCGGAGTCCGCGCCGACCTGGAGCGGCTGGTCCGCATCCCCGGCATCGCCTTCGAGGGGTTCGACCACTCCCACGTCGAGCGGTCGGCCGAGGCGGTGGCCGAGCTGCTGCGCGGCTGCGGCCTCGAGACGCAGATCGTCGTACGCGGGGGACAGCCGGCCGTGATCGGTCGCAAGGCCGCGCCGGCGGGCGCTCCGACCGTTCTGCTCTACGCGCACCACGACGTGCAGCCGGTCGGTGACGTCTCGCTCTGGACCAGCGACCCGTTCGAGCCGGTCGAGCGGGACGGCCGCCTGTACGGGCGGGGCGCCGCCGACGACAAGGCGGGCGTGATGGCCCACGTCGCCGCGCTGCGCGCCTTCGGCGACCAGCTGCCGGTCGGCGTGGTCGTCTTCGTCGAGGGCGAGGAGGAGTACGGCTCCGAGTCGCTCGACGCGATCCTCGAGGAGTTCCGCGAAGAGCTGCGCTCCGACGTCATCGTGATCGCCGACTCCGGCAACTGGGACATCGGCCGGCCCGCGCTGACCACCTCGCTGCGCGGCCTGGTCAACCTGTTCGCCGAGGTCAGCGTGCTCAAGGCGGCCGTACACAGCGGCATGTTCGGCGGCCCCGTGCCCGACGCGCTGACAAGCCTGGCCCGCCTGCTGTCGACCCTGCACGACGAGAGCGGCGAGATCGCCGTGGACGGACTGGTCGGCCGCGAGGGCGCGAGCGTCGACTACCCGGCCGACCGTTTCCGGCACGAGGCGGGCATGCTCGACGGCGTCGAACTGGTCGGCAAGGGCTCGATCACCGACCGCATCTGGACCAAGCCCTCGATCTCGGTGCTGGGCATCGACGCGCCCCGCACTTTCGAGGCCGCCAACGCGTTGCAGCCCAAGGCCAAAGCCAAGATTTCCGTACGTCTGGCGCCGGGCGACGACCCGAAGTCGGCCTACGCGGCCGTGAAGGCGCACCTCGAGAAGCACGTGGCCTGGGGTGCGCAGGTCGAGGTGACGCTCGAGGCCGACGGTGAGCCCTGCGTGATCGACGCGACCGGCCCGGCGTACGAGGCCGCACGCGCCGCCTTCCGTACGGCGTGGGACGGCACCGACCCGGTCGACATGGGCGTGGGCGGCTCGATCCCGTTCATCGCCACCTTCCAGCAGCTCTTCCCGCAGGCCGCGATCCTGGTCACCGGCGTCGAAGACCCGTACTCGGCGGCCCACGGCCCGGACGAGAGCCTGCACCTCGGCGAGTTCGAGCGCGTGTGCGTGGCCGAGGCCCTGCTCCTCAAGAACGTGGCGGAGACACTGTCGACGAAGTAAGGGGCGGCCGATGGCCGAGCTGTCGTGTGACGTGCTGGTGGTCGGGGCCGGCCCGACCGGGCTGATGCTCGCCAACTGGCTGGTCAAACTGGGCGTCCAGGTGATCGTGGCGGACGGCAAGGAGGGCCCGACCCGCGAGTCGCGCGCCCTCGTCGTCCAGGCCCGCAGCCTGGAGATCTACGACCAGCTCGGCCTGGTGGACCAGGTGCTCGAGGCGGCGCAGCGGGCCGACGCGCTCGCCCCCGGCTTCCTCGACCGGGCGTTCGGGCGCATCCCGCTCGGCCCGCTCGGGGGCAAGCTCACGCCGTACCCGTTCATCGAAGTGCTCGAGCAGAGCCGCAACGAAGAGATCCTGTACGAGAACCTGCAGAAGCTCGGGGCCGACGTCCGCTGGGAGACGCCGGTGACCGGGCTCAAGCAGGTCGAGGACGGCGTCGAGGTCAAGGTCGGCAACGACACCGTGCGGGCCCGCTTCTGCGTGGGGTGCGACGGGGCGAACTCGGTGGTGCGCAAGGCCCGGCGGATCGCGTACGAGGGCGTGACCAACCCACACCGGTTCTATGTGATCGACGCGGTCGGGGTGGCCGGGCTGGTCGAGAACGCGATCAACGTACGACCGGGTGGCTCGGACTTCCTGCTGGCGTTCCCCATGCGCGGGCGGCACGCGTGGCGGCTGCTCGGCCTGGTACGTGACGAGGACGGCGACTCGCGGCTCACCGAGGAGGACGTGCGCCCGCGGATCAAGGACTTCGCGGTCACGTACGGCGAATCGCGGTGGTTCGCCACCTACAAGGTGCACCACCGGGTGGCCGCGACCTTCCGCGACGGGCCGTTCTTCCTGGCCGGGGACGCGGGCCACGTGCATTCGCCGGTCGGCGGCCAGGGCATGAACACCGGCATGCAGGACGCCCACAATCTCGCCTTCAAGCTGGCCGACGTGCTGCAGGGCCGCCGCAAGGACCCATGGCTCGACCGGTACGAGGCGGAGCGCCGCCCGGTCGCGCAGACACTGGTGGCCACGACCGACCGGATCTTCGGCGCGATCACCTCGCAGCGGCCCGTCTCGCGGCTGTTGCGGCGGTTCCTGGTGCCGGTGGCGGCGCCGCTGGGGGTGCGCTTCGTGCCGAGGCTGTCGGGCGGCGGGCGGCTGTTCCAGTACGTGTCACAGATCCGAGTGCATTACTGGATGACGCCGAACGCTCAGGCCGCGGCCGGTGGGCGCCGCGATCCGGTGGTCGGGCGCCGGCTGCCCTGGGCAGGCGACAATTTCTCGTCTCTACGGGAATTGCGGTGGCAAATTCACGCGTACGGCGGGGTAGTCGCGGCCGACGTGCCGGAGCTCGGCCTCGCGGTGCACGTCTTCCCGCCGGCGCCGGGCACGGGCCTGCAGCCGGGACGGCTCTATCTGGTGCGCCCGGACGGGTTCGTGGCCGCCGAGGCCGCCGTCTCGGAGGCCGCGGGAGTCTTCCCGGCGCTGATGCGTGGCTGAGCGTTTCGAGGCCGTCGTCACGCACAGCAAACCGGTGCGGGCGACGATCTCGTCCTGTTAGGATATCGAACATGCGTTCGAACGATGTGCCTCGCTCAGTGTCTCTGGTGGTGCGGCCGATGCCCGTCGGGCCGCGTAACGCGCTTGACCGTCTCCGCTCCCGAGACCGTCTCGAATCCATTGCCCGCCTGCGATCCGCCGTCCTCGCCATGGACCAGTTGGACGTCGCCAACTGGGACGACGGCGCCCTCACCGACCATCTGGACGAGCTCTCCGCCACCCTGTGCGCCATCGACGCCCAGGTCACCCGCGTGGCCGAGTCCGTCCGGGCCCGGGGCTTCCGCATCGCCGAGCCCCGAGCCGCCTGACCCTCCACCCCTCCCGCCCGCCTGCCGGTCAAGCCTCTCTTCCCCTCCCTGGCTGACCCGGGCCGGGCCTCCCCAGGTCCCGCTTCGCCGAGCCGGCGCGTCTGTCCGCCCTCGTGATGTGCGGGTGGCCGTTGATCCTCCGCCGTTCCCGGCGTCAGTCCGCTCAGAGTGGCTTTCCTGGTGTTCCCGGCATCGACCCGCGGTGCCATATCCATTCGTCCCCTCGCTCGGTGCGCGCGTGCTGCTCGGGTGGTCGGCACTTGGCCTTCGGCGCGGGCGCCTCGAAGACGTGCTTGTAGCCGAGCCGCCGGGCCATGTTGGCGCTAATTGCTGGCCTGGCCGGCTCCCGGATTGTCGGCGCTGCGCGGGCCGATCCGTATTTCCGCTCGTTGGCGGTTGGGGCCGGGTGAAGCTTCGGGCCGAAAGTGTCAGGGGGTGCTGCCAGGATATGGGGGTGCGATTCGTAGACCTGGCGGCGACCTCGGCGGCCGTTGCCGCGACCTCGGGGCGCAAGGCGAAAGTCGAGCTGCTGGCCGACGCCCTGCGCGGGCTGGATCCGGACGAGGTGGCCGCGGGCTCGGCCTATCTGGCCGGTGAGCTGCGGCAGCGGCAGACCGGGGTGGGCTACGCGAGCCTCCGCGACCGGCCGGCTCCGGCCGAGGCGCCCACTCTGACCGTGGGCGCGGTCGATGCGCTGATCGCCGAGATCTCTGTGGTCGCCGGGGCCGGGTCGCAGGCGCGGCGGCGCGAGCTGGTGGCGGCCCTGTTCGGGGCGGCCACGGCCGACGAGCAGCGGCTGCTGGTCGGCTTGTTCAGCGGCGAGCTGCGGCAGGGCGCGCAGGCCGGTCTGCTCGCCGACGCGATCGCCAAGGCGGCCGAGGTGCCGCTGACTGCCGTGCGGCGGGCGCTGCTCCTGTCGGGCGACCTGAAGCAGGTCGCCGTGGCTGCGCTGGCCGGCGGGGCCGTCGCGCTGGCCGAAATCAGCCTGCGGGTGGGCACGCCGCTCACGCCGATGCTGGCCCAGAGCGCGCCCGACGTGGGGGCGGCGCTGCTGGCCACGGGCACGCCGGCCACGGTCGACGCGAAGCTCGACGGCATCCGCATCCAGGTGCACCGCTCGGGCGACGAGGTGGCCGTCTTCACCCGCAGCCTCGACGACATCACCACCCGCATGCCCGAGGTGGTCGAGGCCGTCCGCAAGCTGCCTTTGCGCGAGGTGGTGCTCGACGGCGAGGCGATGACGCTCGACGCCTCGGGTCGTCCCCGCCCGTTCCAAGAGACGTCGAGCCGTGCCGCCACGCGCGGCGCCGCCGCCTCCCGAAAGGCTTCCCCGGCGGCGGGGTCGCTCGCCTTGGTGCCGTTCTTCTTCGACCTCCTGCACCTCGACGGCGCCGACCTGCTCGACGAGCCCGGCCGGGTGCGCTGGGCCGCCCTGGCCGATGCGCTGCCCACCGAGCTGCTGGTCGGCCGCACCGCGGTGACCAGCGAGGAAGAGGCGGCCGCCGCCTTCGCCGCCGCGCTGGCCGCGGGGCAAGAGGGCGTGGTCATCAAAGCGACCGAGGCCCCCTACGACGTGGGCCGGCGCGGCTCGGCCTGGGTCAAGGTCAAACCCCGGCACACCCTCGACCTGGTCGTCCTGGCCGTCGAGTGGGGCCACGGCCGCCGCAAGGGCTGGCTGTCCAACCTGCATCTGGGCGCCCGCGACCCGGAAGGCGGCGGTTTCGTGATGCTCGGCAAGACCTTCAAGGGCCTCACCGACGAACTGCTCCGCTGGCAGACCGAACGCTTCCAAGAGCTGGCCACCGGCGACGACGGCTGGGTCGTCCGGGTCCGCCCGGAACAGGTGGTCGAGATCGCCTTCGACGGCGTCCAGACCTCCCCGCGCTACCCCGGCGGCGTCGCCCTGCGCTTCGCCCGCGTCCTGCGCTACCGAGACGACAAGCCCGCCGCCGAGGCCGACACCATCGACATGGTCCGCAAGATCGGCACCTTCCCCACCCCGGAGTAGCCGCCGGCAACCCCGCCCGTGGACGACCGAGACGGCACCGCGAGGACGGCCGGACTGGTCAGGCTGATCGGCGACTTGGGCACGGTCGAGTGCCGGCAAGTCGGGCCAAGGCAACACGCGGCGGGTAGGAAGGGGCAGCGACGTCCGGCCGGACGGGCACGTCGCGGGTCCGGCGGGCGAGTGGGTGCTCAGTCTTGCGCCGGTCGGCCCGGGCTGGTGGCCTCGCGAGCACGGTCGGCATCGGACACCCGATCACCCTGGGTAGCGGCAGCTGCGGCCCGCTGACGGTCGGCTTCCTCCACGCGGTCACCAGACTCGGAGCGCCGGCGGGCAGTCTCCGCCGCTTTCGCTGCGGCTCGGCGGTCGGCTTCCTCGACCCGGTCGCCTCCGCCGTTGCGGCGGCGGTCGGCCTCTTCGACTCGGTCGCCTGAGGTGGGACCTGGACTTGTGGGAGTGCGGTCGGGGGTGGGCTCGGGGCCTCGGGCCTCTTTGCGCGCGTAGTAGACATACGCGCCCAGGGCCATCAGCGCGAACAGCCACCACTGGACGGCGTAGCCGCCGTTCTGCCAGGCGTCCTCGTGGTCGATCGGGATTTGGGTGAAGGCGGCGTCGGCGGCGGGCGTCTGCTCGGTGAGGAGCACGTAGGCGCCGTACACCGGGTAGGGCATTTCGGGCGCCAGGCGGGGGAGAGAGATGCGCCGGGTGTCGAGGCGGCCGTCCCGGCGTTCCACCGCGACGGGTCGGCTTTCCGACAGGTGGATCTGGCCGACGACCGTGACCGGGCCGGTCGGCGCGGGCGGGACCACGGGGGCCGCCAGCGCGCCGCCCTCGGGGGCCGGCACCCAGCCGCGGTCGACCAGCACCGCCGTGCCGTCGGTCAGCACCAGGGGCGTCACGATCTCGAACCCGACGTCGCCGTCGACCGTGCGGCCGCGCGCCTGGATCTCGTGCGACGGGTCGTATTGACCGGAAACTGTGACCTTTGTCCAGGCCGAATCCTTGCCCGGAGAGGTCCCGGCCGCACCCGGCGCGGTCGGCCGCGACAGCACCGAGGTGAGCGGAACGGCGGCCACCGAGTCGGCGGCGTCGATCCGGTCGTTGATGGCGCTGCGTTCCTCGTACCGGCGCAGCTGCCAGTTGCCGAGCATCACCATGACCACCGCGGCGGCCACCGCGAGCGCGAGCGCGGCCAGCCAGCGCGGGCTCAGCAGGAAGCGGTACACGCACCGAGGCTACCCGTCGCCCCGCCGGCGCCGGCCGCAGCCGGGTACTGTCCCTGTCCGGCAATCGAAACACCTGGCCGGCCCCGGCGATCCCGGGCGGCGGGGGCACCAGGCCGGCCGGTGACTGTCGTCACGCCGACGGGTGGAAGTTGCCGTTGACGGACTATTAAAAGATCAGCCGGGAACACCGGTGGCCCCGGCCGGTGATGCCGGCAAAAAACCGGCCGGCGACGCGGGCAAAAAACCGGTCGGCGACGCCGGCAAAGACCGGCCGGCGACGCCGGCAAAGACCAGCCGGTGATGCCGGCAAAAGACCGGCCGGCGACGCCGGCAGAAGAAAGGCCCGGGAAGACACGATGAGCGCCCAGCCCCGTCTGGTCGTGAGCGCCCCCGCCTCGGGGCACGGCAAGACCGCGATCGCGGTCGGCCTGCTGGCGGCGGTCGCGGCTCGCGGCGTCCCGGTGGCCGGGTTCAAGGTCGGCCCGGACCACACCGACGCCGCCTATCTCGGGCTCGCTGCCGGGCGGCCGGGGCGCAACCTCGACCCTCGGCTGGTCGGCGCCCAGCGCATCGCCCCGCTTTTCCAGCACGGCGCCACCGGCACCCAGCTGTCGGTCATCGAGGGCGCGATGGGCCTGTTCGACTCGCTCACCGGTCAGCCCGAGATCGACGGCACCGCCGCTGTCGCCTCCGTGCTGCGGGCGCCCGTCGTCCTGGTCGTCGACGTCGCCTCGATGGGGCACTCGCTGGCCGCTCTCGTGCACGGCTTTCGCATGTTCGACGAGATGGTCCACCTCGGTGGCGTGGTTCTCAACCGGGTCGCCTCGCCCCGCCACGAGCAGATGCTGCGGACCGCCCTAGACGACATCGGCATGCCGGTGCTGGGCGCCCTGCGCCGCGGTGACCTGCCCAACGTCCTGCCCGCTCGCTCGCACGGGCCGGTGCCGGTCGCGCATCGCACCGTCGAGGCGATCCGGGCGGTGCGCCGGCTCGGCGAGTCGGTCGCCGGCGGCCTCGACCTGGATCGGATTATGGCGCTGGCCGGTTCCGCGCCCGCGCTGCCGGGGCCGCTGTGGACGCCGGCCGAAGCGGCCGGGGCCGAGGTGTTCGAGCAGCGGCCGGTGGTCGCGCTGGCCGGTGGGCCGGGGGCTCCTTACACGTACGTCGAGACGGCCGAGCTGCTGACTGCGGCCGGCGCCGATGTGGCTGTCGTCGACCCGTTGCGGGACGAGGGCCTGCCCGCCGGCACCCGGGCTCTGGTCGTGGGAGCGGGTCTGCCCGAGGGGTACGCCGAGGAGTTGTCGGCCAACCGCCGCCTGTGTTCCGCGGTGGCCCAATTCGCCGCCGACGGCTGGCCGGTGATCGCCGAGGGCGTGGCGCTGCCGTGGCTGGGCCGCGACCTGGACGGGCGCCCCATGTGCGGCGTGCTCGACGCGACCTCGGTGACCGGCGAGCAGACCGTCGCCGGCTATCGCGAGGCCACCGCGCCCGCTACCTCGCCGCTGGCCCCGGCCGGCGCGCGCATCACCGGCTACAAACAGCACCGGGCCGTCGTCACGCCGCGTGCGGGCGCCGTGCCCGCGTGGACCTGGTCGGGCGGCAACCCCGAGGGTTTCGTCTGGCGTCAGGTGCACGCCTCGCAGCTGGGTCTGCACTGGGCGGCCGCGCCCGAGATCGCCAAGCGGGTCGTCTCAGCTGCGATGGCCGGCCCGGCGCCGCTGCTGCCGCCCATTCCGCTGCGCCCCACGCCGCCGCAACCGCAGGCCCCGGCTCAGCCCGCGATGAACGCGCCGGCGGTGAAAGCGCCCGCGCCGCCCACGGTGAACCTGAACGACACGGTGGACATCACCACGTCCTGACCCCGATCGTCAATCCGGAATGCGATGTTGGGCAAGATCGAAATGTCGGAATGCCTGACTCCGGGAAGCATCCGTGAAAACGCCCCTCGCCGAACGCGAAAGTGTCGCACCTCACCCGTAACGTGGGGTTAACAGGCATGACGCGAAGGAGGATGGCCGTGGCCGATCGTGTTCCTCTGGATTTCGACCCGCCGGTCCGGGTGCTGCGGGCTCTGCTGCTCGGCGTCGACAACGGCGAGCTGCCCAATCCCACCCCTTGTCCCGGGTGGAGCGTCGCCACCCTGCTCGACCACCTGATGGGCCTGTCCGTGGCCTTCACCCAGGCCGCCCGCAAACGCATCGACGATCCCGCCACGTCCTCCGCCCCCGAGCCCTCCGCGCAGCATCTCTCCCGTCACTGGCGCAGCCGCCTGCCCGTCCTGCTCGAAGACCTGAGCACGTCGTGGAAAGACCCGGACGCCTGGACGGGCACGTCCCAGGCCGGCGGCGTCACCATGCCGGCCGCCGCGCTGGGCCACGTCGCCATGAACGAGCTGATCATGCACAGCTGGGACCTGGCCCGCGCCACCGGTCAGGAATACTTCGCCGACCCGCGCACCCTCGAGATCATCATCGAGTTCCTGAGCCAGGGCCCGGCCGAGGGCACCCCCGGCCTGTTCGGCCCCGTCGTGCCCACCGACGACGAGGCCACCCTGCTCGACCAGGCGCTGGCCCTGGCCGGCCGGGACGCGAAGTGGCGCCCGCCCCGCCGCCGGCCCGCGGCCGCCGCCTAGTCGTCCTCGTTCTCGTCGTCGCGATCCCGGTCCCGATCCCGACCGCGGTCGCGGCCTTCGTCGCCCCAGCGCGAGACCATGTCGTCCGAGGGCGGGGTGAATTTCGCCTTCGGCTGGCCCTTGAGCGCGTCCTTGAGGGTCTCGGCGACGGTGAACTTCGAGGTGGTCGACCGGTTGGAGCCGACGTTCATCTCCGGGTTGTCCGGGTCGGCCACGAAGGCGGCCGCCGCCAGCTGGGGGGTGAAGCCGCAGAACCACGCCGTCTTGTTGCTGTCGGTGGTGCCGCTCTTGCCGGCGATCGGCCGCTTCAGCGTCCCGTAGACCATCTCGGAGGTGCCCCAACCGCCGCAGCTGCCGCGGGCCGCGCCGTAGCCGGTCACGCAGCGGGCCGCGTCAGTCGCCGCCCGGGCCACGTCCGGGCTGACCGCCCGGTGGCAGCGCGGCGCCGCGACGGCCTTGCCCTGGTAGGTGGCGTCCGTACCGTCCCGGGTCTTGATCGCCGCGACCGGTAGCGGCTGGCAGTACGTGCCCTCGGCGGCCAGCGTGGCGAAGACGTTGGCCATCTCGACCGGGGTCACGTCGCTGACGCCCAAAGTGAAGGCGCCCCAGCCGCCGGCGTGCTCGGGTGAGGCCAGCTTGCGGTCGATCTCGGTACGCCAGCGCAGGCCGAGGCGTTCGGCCATCTTGACCGCCTTCTCGGCGCCGACCTTCTGCTCGAGCTGCACGAAGTACGTGTTCACCGACTTGCCGAACCCGCTCCACATGGTCTGCCGGCCGGTCATCGACGGTGTCGAGTTCTTCGGGCACCAGTGCACGCCGCAGGTGGCCGGCCCGGGCGCGGTGATGTACTTCGAGTAGAACCGCGGCGGGCTGTAGAACGACGTGCTCAGCGGCATCCCCTCGTCCAGCGCGGCCAGCATGGTGAAGATCTTGAACGTCGACCCGGCCTGGTAGCCGGCCATCGTCCCGCCGCCGAGCAGCGGGTTCACCGTGTTGGGGTAGTTGCCCTTGACGCCCTTGAAGCGGCTGTGTTTCGCGTTGCCCTTCTGGTCGAGCGAGTAGCGGCGGTTCACGGCCAGGCTCAGCACGCGCCCGGTGCCGGGCTCGATGATCACCTGGCCGTGGGCGATCCGGCTGCGCCGCTTCTCCTTGTCGAGGATGTGCTTCATCGCCGACGCCTGGATCTTCGGGTCGAGCGAGGTGATCACCCGGTAGCCGCCGCGGCGCAGGTTGGCCTCGCGCTCCTGCGGGTTGGGGCCGAAGGCGGGCTGCTCCTTCCACCACGACCGCAGGTAGTCGCAGAAGAAGCCCCAGTTGTTGTGCTTGTTGTCGATGCCGATGCAGTCGTTGGCCGGCGAGCTGAGCTTGAGCCGGATCTTCTCGCGCTTGGCCTCGGTCGCCTGCAGCGGGGTGATCGCCTTCATCTTGAGCATCTGGTCGATCACGTAGTTGCGGCGGTCGGTGGCGGCTTCCCGGTCGTTGCTGGCCGGGTCGTACGCCGAGGGGGCCTTGACCAGGCCGGCGAGCAGGGCGGCCTCGGTCAGATTCAGGTCTTTGGGCGCCTTGGAGAAGAAGACCTGAGCGGCGGCGTAGATCCCGTACGCCCGGTGGCCGTAGTACGCCGCGTTCAGGTACCGCTCGAGGATCTCCTGCTTGCTCAATCGCTTCTCGAGCTCGATGGCCAGCCGCATCTCCCGCAGCTTGCGCTGGGTGGTCTGCTCGGTGGCCTCCAGCGCCTCCTTCGGCGTCTGCGCGCTGTCCCGCAGCGCCATCCGCACGTACTGCATGGTCAGCGTGGAAGCGCCCTGCGAGACGCCGCCCGCCTGCTGGTTGGCCACGAACGCGCGGGCCACACCCTTGGCGTCGACGCCGTTGTGCTCGTAGAAGCGGGTGTCCTCGGACGCCACGATGGCCTGGGTGACGTACGGGGACATGTCTTTGATCTTGATGGGCCGCCGATGCTCCTCGTAGAACATCGTGAGCAGCGTCTTGCCGTCGTTGGCGTAGACGTAGGTGGTCTGGGCGCTCGGCACCTCGATCAGCTCTTCGGGCATGGCCTGAAGGGCTTCGGTGCCGGCTTTGACGCCGAGACCGGCCACGGCGGCCAGGGGGTAGGCGAGACCGGCGATCACGAGACCCGCGATCAGGCCGGTGCGGACGAGGGGTGCGACTTTTCCGGCTGCCACCATATGAAGGTAGGACAAAAACTCTCATGACCGTACGGATCAGCCGAAAGTGAGACGCCGATCCGGGTCGGGCATCCTGAGGACATGACGATCGACCTCGGCCACCACGGCGACACGGAGGTGGGCGCCGGGCTGGTCGATCTGGCGGTCAACGTGCGCCGCGAGCCCATGCCGCCCTGGCTGTCGGGCCCGCTGCGCGCTTCCCTGGACGACCTCGCGGCCTACCCCGACGCGACCGGAGCCACGGCCGCTGTGGCCGCCCGGCACGGACGCGATCCCGGCGAGGTGCTGCTGACGGCCGGCGCCGCTCAGGCCTTCGTCCTGCTGGCCCAGGCCCTGCGCGACGCCCGCCGCCCGGTCGTGGTGCACCCGCAGTTCACCGAGCCCGAGGCCGCGCTGCGCAACGCCGGTCACTCCGTCGAGCGGGTGCTCCTGCGCGAAGAGGACGGCTTCCGGCTCGACGCCGCGCTCGTGCCCGCCGACGCCGACCTGGTCTTCGTCGGCAACCCGACCAACCCCACCTCGGTGCTGCACCCGGCGGGCGAGATCGCCGCGCTGGCCCGGCCCGGCCGCGTGCTGGTCGTCGACGAGGCGTTCGCCGACACGACCTACCGGTCCGGCGTGCCCGGCGAGCCCGAGTCGCTGGCCGGCCGGCGTGATCTTCCCGGCCTGGTGGTGCTGCGCAGCCTCACCAAGACCTGGGGGCTGGCCGGGCTGCGCATCGGCTACCTGCTCGGCCCGGCCGATCTGCTGCCCCGGCTGGCCGCCGCGCAGCCGCTGTGGGCGGTGTCGACTCCCGCCCTGGCCGCCGCCACCGCGTGTGCCTCGCCGGTGGCGGTCGCCGCGGAACGAGAGATCGCGGCCCGTCTGGCGGTGGAGCGCGACCACCTGGTGCGGCGGCTGCGGCACGTGCCGAACCTCACGGTCGCCGGCGATCCGGCCAGCGCCTTTGTGGCCGTACGCTTTCCCGGCGCCGACAAGACCCGGGTTGAGCTGCGGGAACGGGGTTATGCCGTCCGCCGCGGCGACACCTTTCCCGGGCTGGGCCCCGATTGGCTGCGCGTCGCGGTGCGCGACACTGCCACTACCGACGCATTCATCGAGGTCCTGACCGCCTTACTGGAGGAACGCCCGTGACCGCCGACCTGGAGGCGACGATCGCCGCCGTCCGGCCTGCCGACGAGACGGCGATGCGAGCCGCCCGCGACCTGCAGGCCCGGCTGACCAAGCCGGCCGGCTCGCTGGGCACTCTCGAAGAGCTTTCGGTACGGCTGGCCGGTCTGGCCGGAGTCTGCCCGCCGCCGCTGCCCGCTCCGGCCACCGTGGCGGTGTTCGCCGGCGACCACGGCGTGCACGCGCAGGGCGTCACCCCGTGGCCGCAAGAGGTCACCGCGCAGATGGTGGCCAACTTCGTGGCCGGCGGGGCCGTCGTCAACACGTTCGCCCGGCAGGCCGGCGCCGACGTGATGGTGGTCGACGTCGGCGTGGCCATCCCGCTGCACGGCGGGGCTACTCTGCTCGACGCGAACGTCCGCCGCGGCACCCGCGACCTCTCGGTCGAGCCGGCGCTGACCCGCGACGAGGCCCAGGCCGCCGTCGAGGTCGGCCTGGGCGTGGCTCAGGCGCTGGTCGAGTCGGGCGCCAAGTGCCTGCTCACCGGGGACATGGGCATCGCCAACACCACTCCCGCAGCCGCCCTGATCGCCGCCTTCACCGGCCGCGACCCGGCGGCCGTCACGGGCCGTGGCACCGGCATCGACGACGAGACGCTCGCGCACAAGACCGAGGTGGTCGCTCGCGCGCTGGCCCGGCACCGGCTCGACCCGGCCGACCCGCTGGGCGTGCTGGCCGCCGTGGGCGGCCTCGAGCACGCGGCGCTGACCGGTTTCATCCTGGGTGCGGCCGCGAACCGGGTGCCGGTGATCATCGACGGCGTGATCGCCGCCTCGGCCGCGCTGGCCGCCGCCGCGTTCGCGCCGGACTCGGTGGCCGCCATGGTCGCCGGTCACCGCTCGGCCGAGCCCGGCGCCACCGTCGCGCTGGCCCACCTCGGCCTCGAGCCCCTGCTCGACCTCGGCATGCGCCTGGGCGAGGGCAGCGGCGCCGCGCTCGCGCTGCCGGTCGTCACGGCCGCCGTTCGCGTGCTGCACGAGGTCGCCACCTTCGACTCGGCCGGAGTGTCCGAGAAGTGAGCGTCTATCCCCTCGGGCTCAAGCTGACCGGCCGCCGGGTGCTCATGGTCGGCGGCGGCGCGGTGGCCACCCGGCGTGTGCCCGCCCTGCTGGCCGCGGGCGCCGTGGTCGAGATCGTGTCGCCCGAGCTGACCCCGGCCCTGCGCGGCCAGGTCGACGCCGGCCGGGCGACCTGGAACGCCCGGCGGTTCGAGCCGTCCGACGTCGACGGCGCCTGGCTGGTGCACGTCGCGATCGACGACCCGGCCGCCGCCGAACAGGTGAGCGCCGCCGCCGAGCAGCGGCGGGTGTTCTGCGTACGGGCGGACGACCGCGACGCGGCCACGGCCTGGACCCCCGCCGTCACCCGGCATGGCCAGGTCACCGTGGCCGTCACCGACGGCGGCGACCGGCGGCGCGCCATGGCCGTCCGCGACCTGGTGGCCCACGCCCTCGAGAGCAGCCCGCCGGTCGCGCCCGAGCACAAGGGCGTGGCCCTGGTCGGGGCCGGCCCCGGCGACCCGGAACTGATCACCGTGAAGGGCCGCCGGCTGCTGGCCGCGGCCGACGTCGTGGTGGCCGACCGGCTGGTGCCCGGCATGCTGCTGGGCGAACTGCGGCCCGAGGTCGAGTTCGTCGACGCGGCCAAGATCCCGTACGGCCCGGCCGCGGCCCAGGAAGAGATCAACCGCATCCTGGTCGAGCGCGCCCTCGAGGGAAAGTTCGTGGTGCGGCTCAAGGGCGGCGATCCGTTCGTCTTCGGCCGCGGCGGCGAAGAGGCGATCGCGTGCGCCGAGGCCGGCGTCCCGGTGCTGGTCGTGCCCGGCGTGACCAGTTCGATCGCCGCGCCCGCGCTGGCCGGCATCCCGGTCACCCACCGCGGCGTGGCGCACGAGTTCACCGTGGTCAGCGGGCACATCCCGCCCGGCCACCCCGACTCGCTGGTCGACTGGGCGGCCCTGGCCCGGCTGCGCGGCACCTTGGTCGTCCTCATGGGGCTGAAGAACCTGGGGAAGATCACCGAGCGCCTGATCGCCGAGGGGCGCGCGCCCGAGACACCGGCCGCTGTCGTGCAGGAGGGCTCGACCAGCCACCAACGCTCACTGCGCAGCACACTGGGCGAAGTCACCGCGGCGGTCGCCGAGGCCGGCATCCGGCCGCCGGCCGTCGTGGTGATCGGAGAGGTCGTACACGCAGCGGTATAGAAGCGTCACTGTGTGGGTAGGTCGTTCGCATGGACGGACGGCCGCAGATCACCCTGACCGCAACGGTGCTGGACGCGCCCGACGCGCGCGAACTGGCCGCCTTCTATCGGCGGCTCCTCGGCTGGAGCGCGACCCAGGAGGAGGACGACTGGGTCGTGCTGGGCGCTCCCGGCGGCGGCGCCGGGCTTTCCTTCCAGACCGAGAAACAGTACGTACGACCGGTGTGGCCCGCCCAGCCCGGGCAGCCCCAGATGAGCATGCACCTCGACATCCGCGTCGAGGACCTGGAAGCGGCGTGCGCGCACGCCACGAAGGCCGGTGCCACGCTCGCCGACTTCCAGCCTCAGGAGAACGTCCGGGTCTTCCTCGACCCGGCCGGTCACCCGTTCTGCCTCTACGTGGACTGAACGCCGTCCGGCTCGGGGTCGCGGCCCTCGGCCGCCGCCTCGAGCGCGTCCAGGAACGTCCGCGCCCACTGCGCCACGTCGTGCGTACGAAGGTGCCGCTGCATCACCCGCATCCGCCGCTTCAGCTCGGCCGGCTCGGCCGCGACGGCCCGCATCAGCGCGTCCTTCACGCCGTCGGGGTCGTGCGGGTTGCACAGGAACGACTGGCGCATCTCGGTCGCCGCGCCCGCGAACTCGCTGAGCACCAGCGCGCCGCCGGTGTCACCCCGGCAGGCCACGTACTCCTTGGCGACCAAGTTCATGCCGTCGCGGAGCGGGGTCACCATCATGACGTCGGCCGCCACGTACATCGCGGCCAGTTCCTGCTTGCTGTACGACTGGTGCAGGTAGTGCACGGCGGGCACGCCGACCCGGCCGAACTCGCCGTTGATCCGCCCGACCTCGCGCTCGACCTTCACCCGCAGCGACTGGTAGTGCTCGACGCGTTCCCGGCTCGGGGTCGCCACCTGCACCATCACCGCGTCGCCGACCTTGAGCTTGCCGTCCGACAGCAGCTCGCGGAACGCCTTGAGGCGCAGTTCGATGCCCTTGGTGTAGTCGAGCCGGTCGACGCCCAGAATGATCGTCTTGGGGTCGCCCAGCTCGGCCCGGATCTCTTTGGCCCGCGCCTGCACCTTGGGGTCGGCCGCGAGGCGTTCCATCTCTTTGGTGTCGATGCTGATCGGGAAGGCGCCCGCCTTGACCTTGCGCCCGTCGACCTGGATCGACTGGCCCTCGTAGCGCAGGCCGAGCAGGTGCCGGGCCAGGCGTACGAAATTCTGCGCCGCCAGCCGCTGCTGGAAGCCGACCAGGTCGGAGCCGAGCAGTCCGCGCAGCACCTCGGCCCGGAACGGCATCTGCATGAACAGCTCGATCGGCGGGAACGGGATGTGCAGGAAGAACCCGATCTTGAGGTCGGGCCGCAGCTCACGCAGCATGGCCGGCACCAGCTGCAGCTGGTAGTCCTGCACCCAGACGGTGGCGCCGTCGGCGGCGACCTCGGCCGCGGCCTGGGCGAAACGCTGGTTGACCAGGCGGTATGTCTCACGCCAGCGACGCTTGTAGACCGGCGTCTCGACGGCGTCGTGATAGAGCGGCCAGATCGTCGCGTTGGACTGGCCCTCGTAGTAGCGCTCCAGCTCGTCCGCGCTCAGCGGGACCGGGTGGATGTGGATGCCCTCGAGGTCGAACGGCTCGGGCGCCTCGCCGGTGCCGCCGGCCCACCCGATCCAGGTGCCGCCGTGCTCGGTCAGCACCGGGTGAAGGGCGGTGACCAGGCCACCCGGACTCGTACGCCACTGGCGTTCCCCGTCCGGGGTGGTGATCTCGTCGACGGGCAGACGGTTGGCGACTACGACGAAGGAACTTCGTTCGGCCACGCTGAGTGCACCTCCGGGTCGTTTCTGTTCCCACTTGTGAGCCTACTGTGCGTAGCAGCAGGAGGCGTGCCCAGTGTCGAGCGCCGTCCGTGTACCCACTTATGGCGGCCGGGTGCCATCCTGAGCCCGTGACACCGTCCAGCGATCTTTCCCCGCCCCGGCGGCCGATCTTCTTCCCTGTGGTCATTGCCACGGTTTTCTTGACGATCATGGCCATGGTCGGCGGTTTTCTGCTGGGCGAGCGGCAGCGCGAGGAGCGGAGCGCCGACGGCGGCGGGGCGTCCCCGGCCTCGCAGACCGAGTCGCCGGCGCCGGCCTTCACCCCGCCCGGCGACTTCTGCCCGCAGGAGACGCTGGACACCGCGCGCAAGGTCGGGCTCGACGGCGATCTCTGGCAGGTGCTCAAGATCTACACCGACAACGACAGCACGTACTGGATCTGCACCGACTCCAAGGGCGCGCTCTTCTATCAGAGCAAGACCGGCGGCATCGACGCCAAGCTGGTCGAGGGTGACAACGGGCTGTTCCTGCCAGGTGTGCGCAAAGTCGGCACCGACACGTACGAGGTGTACGACCAGAGGGGCAATCGCTTCGTGATCACGCCCAGCCTGTTCGAGCTGACCTTCGCCAAGGTCGAGGGCAAGCCGCAGCGCAAGCCCCAGCGCAACGAGGCCCGCCGCGCCGGTTGACGGGAATCCCTCGTACGGTCAAGGGGTTGTTAACAGAGGCCGGTGGGCGACCTGGAAAGATTGCCCCTGCATTCTGCGAAGTTCCGGCCCCGCACGAAAATCAACGATCACGGAGGTAGGGCGCACCGTGGCCCAGTTCATCTACGTCCTGGAGAAGGCGCGCAAAGCGCACGGCGACAAGGTCGTGCTCGACAACGTGACGCTGAACTTCCTGCCGGGCGCCAAGATCGGCGTCGTCGGCCCCAACGGAGCCGGTAAGTCCACGCTGCTCAAGGTCATGGCCGGCGTCGAGACGCTCAGCAACGGCGAGGCCCGGCTCATGCCCGGCTACACCGTCGGCATGCTGGCTCAGGAGCCTCCTCTGAACGAGGAGAAGACCGTCCTCGGCAACATCGAGGAGGCCGTGGCCGAGACCAAGGCCAAGCTCGACCGGTTCAACAAGATCGCCGAAGAGATGGCGACCGACTACACCGACGAGCTCATGGAAGAGATGGGCAAGCTGCAGGAGCAGCTCGACAACGTCAACGCCTGGGACCTCGACTCCCAGCTCGAGCTGGCGATGGACGCGCTGCGCTGCCCGCCGCCGGACGCCGATGTCACCCAGCTTTCCGGTGGTGAGCGCCGCCGCGTGGCCCTCTGCAAGCTGCTGCTCGAGGCGCCCGACCTGCTGCTGCTCGACGAGCCCACCAACCACCTGGACGCCGAGAGCGTGCACTGGCTGGAGCAGCACCTGGCCAAGTACGCCGGCACCGTCATCGCCATCACGCACGACCGGTACTTCCTCGACAACGTGGCCAACTGGATCCTCGAGCTCGACCGTGGCCGCACCTATCCGTACGAGGGAAACTACTCGACCTACCTGGACAAGAAGGCCCAGCGCCTGGCCGTCGAGGGTCGCAAGGACGCCAAGCTCAAGCGGCGTCTGACCGAGGAGCTCGAGTGGGTGCGGTCGAACGCCAAGGCCCGCCAGACCAAGAGCAAGGCCCGTCTCGACCGCTACGAAGAGATGGCGACCGAGGCCGAGAAGACCCGCAAGCTCGACTTCGAAGAGATCCAGATCCCGCCGGGCCCGCGCCTGGGCAACACGGTGATCGAGACAAAGGACCTGACCAAGGGCTTCGACGGCCGTACGCTGATCGACCACCTGTCGTTCTCGTTGCCCCGCAACGGCATCGTCGGCATCATCGGCCCCAACGGCGTCGGCAAGACCACCCTGTTCAAGACCATCGTCGGGCTCGAGAAGCCGGACGACGGCACGGTCCGGGTCGGTGAGACGGTCCAGCTGTCGTACGTGGACCAGAGCCGCGAGGGTCTGCAGGGCGACCAGACAGTGTGGGAGGTCGTCTCCGACGGTCTCGACCACCTCATGGTCGGCAAGGTCGAAATGCCGTCCCGGGCGTACGTCGCGGCCTTCGGGTTCAAGGGTCCCGACCAGCAGAAGCCGGTCAAGGTGCTCTCCGGCGGCGAGCGCAACCGGCTCAACCTCGCGCTGACGCTGAAGATCGGCGGCAACGTGATCCTGCTCGACGAGCCGACCAACGACCTCGACGTCGAGACCCTGGGCAGCCTGGAGAACGCGCTGCTCGACTTCCCGGGCTGCGCCGTGGTCATCAGCCACGACCGCATGTTCCTCGACCGCGTCGCCACCCACATGCTGGCGTGGGAAGGCACCGACGAGGACCCGGACAAGTGGTTCTGGTTCGAGGGCAACTTCGAGGCGTACGAGAAGAACAAGATCGACCGTCTCGGCGCCGAGGCCGCCCGTCCGCACCGGGTCACCTACCGCAAGCTGACGCGTGACTGAGAAATTTGTACACGACGTGCCCGTGCGCTGGTCCGACATGGACGCGTACGGGCACGTGAACAACGCGCGCTTCCTCACCCTGTACGAGGAGGCGCGCGTTGCCATGTTCTTCGTCGGCGCGCGCGAGCACGGGCTGGGGTCCTTCGAGGAGGGCATCGTCATCGCCCGGCACGAGGTCGACTACCTGCGCCCGGTCGACTATGGAGACCCCGTGCGGATCGAGATGTGGATCTGCGAGCAGCGGGCGGCCTCATTCACCGTCGCGTACGAGTTGTTCGACGACGGCGTGCTGGCCAGCCGGGCCAAGTCGGTCTGCGTCCCGTACAACCTGGCCAACGGCCACCCACGCCGGCTCACCGAGGCCGAGCGCGAGTTCCTGCGGCCCTATCTCGAGTCATGAGTGGCCACGGGCTCACCGGCGTCCCCGACGCCGGCGCCTTTCTGGCCCGCCTGACCCGGCTCGACCCGGCCGCTCCCGTGCGGCTGCGCACCACCGGCGGACGGGTCGCGCTGTGGGGCAAACTGCCGTGGGAGGTGCTGGTCACCCGTGAGGTGGCCGGGCACGGTCCCGAGGACGCCACGGTCGCGGCGAGCGCGCTGCTGGCCGTGCTGGCCCGCGGTGGCGACGAGCTGCCGGCCCGCCGGGACGCCGACTGGCGCTGGCCGCTGCCGCCGCCGGGCGGCGAGACGGTCGAGGCGGTCGCCGGAGCCGAGCTGAGCCGGCTGGCCGAGGCCGCGGCGGGTACCCTGCGCGAGGTCTCGGCGGGCGGTCTGGCCGGCCGGGCGGTGGGCCAGAGGGCCGTACGGGACGCCCTCCTCGACCATGTGGCGCTCACCGTCACCTCGCCCGGCGGTCGCCCGGTGGAGGTCTCGCAGCGACTCGTTCAGGCGATCTCCCGGATGGGTTTCCTCGGTCCGGGTGACACTGGGACTCCGGATACGCGCGTCCGCGTGGCGGGGAACTGGGTGGCCCTTTCGGCACCATATGGAGTGGCGTGGCTACAGGCGGTCAAGAAATTGACCGTTTTACCTATAGGTGGTCACCCGAAAGGGTGATGGATGGTCGTACGAGCGGTCCCGCCCTCCCGTTGGGGGGATGACCTCCGCGACCGGTACGGGTACCGTCGGCCCTCGGATCCACTCGCTACGTCCGGCAGTGGGTTCGCTGGGGAGTGAGGTGCACAAAGATGCCGTGGTGGTCATGGCGTCCGGGCTCGGCCGCAAGTAACGCGCCGGAGGCCGAGGATGATCCGGCGGCGCGCGGCACGGTCCGTGTCGGCGTCCCGGCGCAGCGTGAGCCGAGCCGGCTGCCGGTCCCGGTGGAAGCCGCGAACGAGGAGCCCGAGGTCGTCGCTCCGGTCACGCTCACGCGTATCGGCAAGGCGCTCGATCTGCTCGACATCCGGTTCCTGGCCGACGGCGGCGGGAGCCTGCTGGCGATGTGGGAGCGGCACGCCGTGCTGTTCACCCTGGAGGGCCCCGACGACGAAATCCTCGTCATGCGCGCCCGCCCGCACTCGACGGTCCCGCCCGACTGGGCCGACCGCGCCTACCGCGTGGTCAATGAGTGGAACCACACCCGCCGCTTCTGCAAGGCGTACGTGGGCGACCCCACCGAGCGCAACCAGCTACCCATCTACGCCGAACTCCAGGTCCCCCTGGCCGCCGGCACCCACGACGCCCTACTGACAGAGCTCTTGGACTGCGGCGCCGCCGTAGCCACCAGCTTCGTCGACTGGCTACACGACGAGGGCGCGCTGTTATAAGGCTCCGCTTCGCTCCGCGGCGATTTGCCCCGGGAGGCCGATGAGATGGTGGGCGGAAAACCGCACACCATCTCATCGACGGGCAAATCGCGGGTGCACAGCCGTTGGCAGCACCCAGGGACTAAGTCATCGGAGCGGGAACATGCCGATCCGGCCGTGGTACTCGCGGCCCAGCTGGTCGGTGTCGGAGCCGACCAGCAGCCCCTCCGGCGTAGCCACGAACACCCGGACGCCCACCCCGCGCTTGCGGGTCGGGTTCCATGAGAGAGCGCGGCCCGTGCTCGGGCTAACCGCGCCGATCCCCACCCGCGACACCGCTCCCGGCCCCGGGCCCTTGGCGTCCGTGCCGTACGGGTTGTTGAAGTACCGCTGGTGCCCGCCCAGGTACACCGCCGACCCCGTGACCGCCACCGCGTACAGGGAATCCCCGCCGGTCCGCTGCACCCAGGTCGGGTTGTGCCGTCCGCTGCCGCCCGCCTCGAACCGCGCGGCCGAGTCGCAGAGCCGGTCGGGTGAGGACGCGCGCCCGGTCGCCGCGACCACGAAGTACGAGCCGTCGGGCGAGAATTTCACCTGGCGCAGGTAGGTGTCGAAGCCTTTCATGCACTGCGGCTTGTAGGCGTCGGTGTACCAGCTGGTCAGCTGGGCCGACGAGCCGGACACGTCGAACATGGCGATCTGCGTGCGGTCGTAGCCGCTCGCCCGCAGCAGGGCGCCCACCGCGATCAGCTTGCTGCCGTCGGGGGAGATGTCGAAGTGCTCGACCCGGGTGCGGGTCAGGCCGGGCGCGGTGAGCCGGGCGTCGAAGCCGGTGTCGACGGCGCCGGTGGCCGCGCTGAGGCGGGCCAGCCCGGCTCGGTTGACCCCGTTGATGTTCTGGAACGTCCCGGCCGCGTACAGCCGGGAGCCGCGCGCCTGGACGGCCCGCACGTCGCCCCATCCGATGCGGGCGTTGAAGGCGCTGACCCGCTGCCCGCCGAGCGACAGCCGGGTGAGGCCGCGCTGGCCTGCGCCGTTGACCGTCTTGAAGGCGCCACCGGCGTAAACCGTGCCGTCGGCGCCGGCGGCGAGGGCGTAGACCGCGCCGTCGACCTGGGGCGCGAAGTTGCGGATGGCGCCGTCGCGCAGGCCGTACGCGAAGAGGTTCTTGCGGGCGAAGGTGTTCCGCCGGCCGGCGTCGGTGACCTTGGTGAAGGCGCCGCCGACGACGACGGTGTCACCGACCACGGCCATCGACCAGACGGTCCCGTCCAGCACGTGCGGGGTGAAGTCGACGGGGTTGGGGGACACCACGGTGGAGTGGGCCATGTCGGCCGCGGCGGGGTGCGCGCACGCCACGACGGCGGCGGCGGCAGTGGCGGCGGCGAGCAGGCGGCGGCGCATGGCGGAGCTCCTGATCGTTACACCCGAGTCATCAGGTGATCGGCGGGTTGGTCACCCGCTCAACGACCCAATTACGCCGCCGGAAACGATCTCAGCTGTTGACCATGAAGTAGGCGGCGCGTTCCAGGTAGTCCCACAGCTGGTCGTGCTGCTCCGGCGGGAGCTCGAGGGAATCGACGGCGGCGCGCATGTGGGTGAGCCAGGCGTCGCGGGCGGCCGCGTCGACCACGAACGGCGCGTGCCGCATGCGCAGGCGCGGGTGGCCGCGGGTGGCCGAGTACGTGTTGGGGCCGCCCCAGTACTGCATGAGGAAGAGGGTCATCCGCTCGGCGGCGGGGCCGAGGTCGCCCTCGGGGTACATCGGCCGCAGCAGCGGGTCGTCGGCGATGCCCTCGTAGAAGCGGTCGACGAGGCGCCGGAAGGTGGGTTCGCCGCCGACGGCGTCGAAGAAGGTCGGTGCGGTCACCTTTCCATCCTGCCAGGCGTAAGGAGCGGCGGCCGCCTCGGTCAGGGGCGCTCGGGTGTGACGCTGGTCGTGGTCACCGTGGGCCGGGGCGCGGGCGGCGAGGCCGGCGCGGCGGGTGCGGGCTGGCTCTCCGCGGCGGCGTCGGTGGCCGCCGCGAAGGTGGCCGCGCTGGGCCACCGGTAGGCCAGCAGCCCGAGCGCGACCGCGCCGCCCAGGCTCCACAGGCCCACCACCATCGGCAGCCAGAAGTGGTCGGCCAGCAGGCCGGTGACCATCACGGCGCCGAACTGGCTGAACTGCAGGCCGGTCTGCATGACGCCGTACGCCCGGGCGCGGTACCCGTGCGGCAGGATCAGCACGAACTTGCCGTTCAGGGTGGGCACGACGCCGCCCTGGGCGATGCCGGACAGCGCCACCATGATGGCGACGATCGGCGGCGGCGGTGCGGCCAGTGCCGGCACGAGCACCAGCGCCGTCAGCACGGCGAGCGGCCGCACCAGCCGGTCGCGCAGGGCGGGGCCGGCCAGCCGGTTGATCAGCAGGCCACCGACGACGAAGCCGATCGGCCCGGCCGCCATGATCAGGCCCTGGTTGAGGCCGCGGGCGGCCGGGTCGGACGTGCTCTCGGCGGCCCAGGCGGCGGCCAGGCCCTCGGGCACGATCGCGAACATGGTCAGGACGAACACCATGAGCGCGATGGACCGCAGCGTGGTCGAGCCGAAGACCAGGCGGTACCCCTCGGCCGACTCGCGCAGCAGGTGGCGGCGCTGGGCGCGGTTGTGCGCGGGCGGCCGCGGCCGCACGAAGAAGGTGATCAGCGCCGCCGAGACGGCGAAGGTGACCACGTCGATGACCAGGGCCACCTGGGGGTTGATGGCGGTGGCCAGGGCGGCGCCGGCCAGGTAGCCGAAGACCTGGGCCGCCTGCACGCTGGTCGCGTTGGTGGCCACCGCGATGGGCAGCATCTCGCGCCCGACGACCAGCGGCTGCAGCGCCGAGCGGGCCGCCTGCGTGGGCGGGGTGCCCAGGCTGGCCAGGAAGACGACCAGCAGCATGACCGGGATGGGCATGTGCGGGATGAGCAGCAGCGCGATGAGCACCATGCGGTAGAGGTCGGCGGCGATCAGAACCTTGCGGTACGAGTAGCGCTCGACCAGGGCCGAGAGCACGGTGCCGCCGATGACCCAGGGCAGGAACGTGACCGCGAACGCCGCCGCCGACAGCAGCACCGACTTGCTCTGCTCGTAGACCAGGACGGTGATGGCGGCCCGGGCCAGGTAGTCGCCGACCCAGTTGGTGACCAGGGAGAGGTAGAGCGCCCGGTATTCACGATTGGCGAAGAGATCACGAAAGGTGATCAATCGATCGCTCTCCGTAGGCGCGCTGGCACTGGTTGCCTCGCGCGCATCCGGGTCATCGGACACCAGGTCCTCCATCGATCTCGGCGTTCCGCCGGGTCAGGGCGGTCACCGGGGCACGTCCGCGCGGGGCCGGCGCCCGACGGGAACGTGATGCCGCATGTGCAAATGCTCAAGCGGATTCTGCCCGATCGTCCGAGCCGATGCTAGGGCGTACGGGCGAATTGTCGGCCATTCGGTCGAGGCCGGACATCACCCGGAAGAACTAATCCCAGCTCAGGTCGCCCCGCCCGGCCGCTCGTCGCCGCCGGAATTTCCGAGGTACGCCGGCGGCACTGCCCCGCGCGGCAGCAATCGAGAGGCGGCGATGCGTTCGGAGAGGCCCGACGCGTCCAGCGCCTCCATCAGCACCCGCCTCAGCTCGCGCTGGACGACCAGTTGACCGTCGGCAGTGGTCTTGGCGATCGTCCGGATCGTCGCGCCGTCGACGGTCAGTTGCTCGACGCCGACCACGTCCGGGGGCTCGAGGAACTCGGTCTGGTGCTCGGGCTCGGCCGCCACCGCCTCGGCCGCCTCGCGCAGCACGGCGATGGCCTGCTCCGAGCTGACGAACCCGATCGGGATGTCGATCACGACCATGGCCCAGCCCTGGCTCTTGTTGCCGACCCGGACGATCTCGCCGTTGCGGATGTACCAGAGCACGCCGCGCGCGTCGCGGATGGTGGTGATCCGCAGGCCGACCGTCTCGACCACGCCGGTCGCCTCGCCCACGTCGACCGTGTCGCCCACCCCGTACTGGTCCTCGAGCAGCATGAAGAGGCCGGCGATGAGGTCTTTGACCAGGCTCTGGGCGCCGAAGCCGAGGGCCACGCCGACGATGCCGGCGCTGGCCAGCAGCGGCCCCAGGTTGAAGCCGAGCTCACCGAAGACCAGCAGGGCGGCCATGGTGAACACCACCGCGCTCACGAAGCTGCGCAGCACCGACCCGATCGCCTCGGCCCGCTGACGCCGGCGCTCGGGGATGAACTGGCCGTCCTCGGCCGTGGCGGTCACCTTCTCGCGCAGCGGCCGCAGCAGCGCGGGCATCGAGGCGCGGCTCGAGGTGTGGGTCAGCCGGTCGATGGCCCGCTGCAGCAGCCACCGGATGAGCATCGCGATCAGGATGATGCCGATGATCCGCAGCGGCTTCACGATGACCACGTAGCTGCTGTTGGCGAGCCACTGACTGTTCGTCCACTCGTAGACCCGGCTGCAGACGACGTCGGTGTCGCATATGGCCGACACATCGGGCGTCCGGTAGATGTCGGTCGATCCGGACGGAGTTGGGGTGGGGGCTAGCAGCAACACGGGAAGCCACCGTACCGGGCGGCCCTGAGCCGGCTCTCAGCCACCGCTCAGCGCTGTGACCTCAGACGTTTACCGTCCGGCCACGGATTGTGCTCGCAATTTGGGCATCCGTCAGGGACTATTGGCGCACGGGACCTCGTCGCCGAGGCCTCGCTATCAGACCTTGGACACCATCAGGAGCGGTGACAGCACTTACACCGAAGGGTGACAGCGATGCCTGACATACGACCCACAGTGGGCTCATCCGCGTTGGTTCTGAACGCCACCTACGAGCCGCTGTGCGTCGTATCGGTGCGTCGAGCGACCATCCTGGTGCTGACGGCCAAGGCAGAATGCGTCTCCGACGGTGACGGCATGCTGCACAGTGCGCACACCATCCTGCCCGTCCCGTCGGTGGTCCGCCTGACGAGGTATGTCAAGGTTCCCTACCGTACGCACGTCGGCCTCTCCCGGCGGGCGATCTTCGCGCGTGACGGGGGCCGCTGCGCCTACTGCCGGGGCTCTGCCGAGACCATCGACCACGTGTTCCCCCGCAGCCGCGGCGGCCTGCACGCGTGGGAGAACGTGGTCGCGGCCTGCGCCAAGTGCAACCACAGCAAGGGCGACAAGACCCCGGCCGAGCTCGGCTGGCGCCTGCACCAGATACCAGCGGCGCCCCGGGGGGTGGCCTGGCGGGTGCTCGGACACCGCACGCCCGACCCCCGTTGGGCCGACTGGCTCGACCTCCCCGCCGCCTCGGCCGCAACGGCCGAGGCGGCGTAATTCTCTCTAGGTCTTTTTCGCCGAGACCATGGAAGCGAAGACGACGATGTTGTCGGAGTAGCCGGTGCTGCCGCCGATCCAGCGGCCGCCGCACGTCACCAGGCGGAGCGAGGGGCGGCTGTAGTCGCCGTAGACCCGCTGCACCGGCAGCTTGCCCTTGTCGAAGTGCTCGACCGAATTGACCTCGAAGACGGCGACCGAGTTGTCAGCCCGGGTCACCTCGATGCGCTGCCCCGGCTTCAGCTTCGGCAGGCCGTGGAAGACCGACGGTCCCGTACGCGTGTCGGCGTGCCCGACGATCAGGGCCGGCCCGAACTGCCCGGGGGTCGGCCCGCCGTCGAACCACCCGGCCTCGTTGTGCCGCTTGAGCGGCGGCACCCCCACCGACCCGTCGGCCGCCAGCCCCACCTCGAGGATCGGGGCCTGCACGTTGATGGCCGGGATGCTCAGCCGCTCGGGGCGGCTCGGGTCGAGCACCGGAAACGCCCGCGGCGGCGCCTGATTCTTCTCGGAGCCGCCGAACAGGCTGGTCAGGTCGAGGTTGGTGGCCGCACCCAGCCCCATCGCGACCACGAACAGGCCGAGGAAGAGCAGGGCCAGCGCCACCATGCCGATCGGCCACGGCTTCTTGCCCCGCATCGGCCGGGGCGGCTGCTTGGGCAGGGGCCGAGGGCTGGGGGCGCGGAAGGCCGGGCGGCCGGGCGTGCGGGGCGGTGGTGGCAGCGGGCCCGTGATGGTGCCGGGCGGCGGCGCGACGATCTGGGCCGGGCGCTTGCGCAGCACCGAGTCGGGCATGCGCGGCCCGCCCACCCGGGGCGGCTGTCGGGTGGCCACGCGCGCCTCAGCCGAGCCGCCGCCGGCGCAGCGCGACCACGCCGAGTCCGATTGCCGCCGCTATGACGGGGAGGCCGCTGCCGATCAGCAGCGGAGCGCTCCGCCCGGGGGCGGTGCCGCCGGCCCCGGTGGCCGGCCCGCGGGCCGGTTGCACCTTGGCCACCACGTGCAGGGTGGCCGACGCGGCCGCGCCGTCGGGGCAGCGCAGGTCGATCCGGTAGTCGCCGGGCCGGGTGTTCGAGGGCACCTTGGCCGTCGCGGTCAGGAAGCCGAACCGCGGCGCCACGGTGACCGTGCCGAACAGACCCGACCGGACCGTCGCCGCCTTGAGATTGTCGTCACACGAGGCGCGAAGACCGACGTCGTCGCCCGCTGGGACGGTGCTGGGGCTGAGTTCGAGGAAGACGGCGGCTCGGGCGGCGGCTGCGGGTTCAACCAGCACCACCAGGACGAACAGGACAGGTAGGCCCAGAACGAGCGCCGCCAGGGCGGCGGGGACGGACAAGCGCATCGATTCCCCCTCCTGCCGTTCGAGGGCGCATGGACACGAACGGCGCGTGTGGGTGATTTTCGCATCCGGGGGCCCATTCCGCGTAGATCCCGACGGCGTGAGCCCCGTCGAACCACCCCGACCGCCGCCCCTTGACTCGACTAAAGCCCGTCCAACCACCCCGACCGCCGCCCCTGAACTCGACTGAAGGCAAGCCCTATGTCAGACCCGGCGCTTCGGGATGGCGCGCGCTCCGCTACCGTGACAGTTGTTCGTGTCATCAGGGAATTCAGGCGCCTGGGGGCGTTGAGGTTGTCGATTCTGAGTACCGTTCTGGTCTACTTGATCATTCCGGCGGGTGTGATCGCGCTGATCGCCACGCTCTCGCTGGCGGGCAGCCGCAGCGAGAAGCCCGACCGCCGCTACCGGCCGGGCCGTCCGTACACGTTCCAGCCGATCTGGTTCCTGGCCGCTCCGGAACAGGTCACCGGCCACCAGCCGGCCCTGGACGGGCACGGCCACGGCCAGGCGGCCCTGACCGGTCCCGTGCTCGAGGACAGCACCGGCGCCCCGGTCAAGGCCGGTCCGACAGGAGGCGCAAGTGACAGCTGGTGACCTGGCCGCTCAGGGCGGACAAGACCAGCCCCTGACCGAGCTCGACCACCCCGGCGGCGACACCATCGTGGCGCACAACCACGCCGCCGACGGTCCCTTCACCACCCGGCAGCTGCTGCGGCTCGACCACGCGCTGCGCGTCGCCAACGACGAGACGGGCCTGACCTTCAGCGTCTATCTCGGCGAGTTCGAGACGCCGGCCCGCGAGTTCGCCGAGCGGCTGCACAAGCAGGTCGACAACGCCGACCGGGCCGTGCTCGTCGCGGTGTCGCCCAACCAGCGCAAGCTCGAGATCGTCACCGGCAACGAGGCGCGCAAGCGCATCTCCGACCGGGACGCGAAGCTGGCCGGCCTGTCCATGGCGGCCGCGTTCGCGGGTGGCGATCTGGCCGGCGGCGTGGTCGCCGGCCTCGACCAGCTGGCCACCCACGCCGGTCGCGCATAGTCAGATCTAGGACAGAGCCCTCGCCCCGCCGCTGGTGGGACGAGGGCTCTTGTCGTTGTACGCCGTCGAAAAGGCCTCGAAACCGGATGGCAACAACACCGTGTAGGTAGGCTGATCACCCCGTGCAACGAGGCGCCGCGGAGGTGGTCCGGTTGGTGATGACGACCTGGTTCACGGCCCCCGAGGGCCGCTGGACCGAACCGGATCTCCATCTGTTCCCGCAGGACGGTCACCGCTACGAGATCGTCGACGGCAGCCTGCACGTCGCGCCGCCCGAGCCCGAGTCGCACGAGGCGCTGGTCCGCGCGGTCGTCGCCACGCTGCGGGCGGCCGCCCCGCCCGACTGGTGGGTCTGCGACCGCCTCGGCGTCGAGATCGGCGAGAGCAACCTGGTCCCCGACGTCACCGTGCTGCGCCCTCGCTCGTCCGGTGCGGTCTGGTGCGACCCGGCCGACGTGGCCCTGGTCGTCGAGGTCGAGACGGCCGCCACCCGCCGCTTCGACCGCCTGCTCAAGCCCTCGCTGTACGCCGAGGCCGGCATCCCGTCCTACTGGCGGGTCGAGCCGGGCCCGCGTCTGCGCACCTACGAGCTGGGCGCCGCCCGCTACCGGGCCGTGCACAGCATCGAGGGCGCCGAGCCGGTCAAGCTCGACGCCCCCTATCCGGTACGGGTCGCCCCTTCTACCTGGCTCTAGCCAGCAGCCTTGTCCTTGGCGCGGGCCTTGAGAGCGCGCACGACGCCGTCCCGGCCCTCGGCGACCAGGCGCCGCAGCGAGGCCGGCTGCCCGTCGCGGGCCAGCCAGGTGTCGGTGAGCTCCACCGTGTGCTCGCTGACCTGGTACACCGGATAGCCCATCTGCACGAACTCCTGCGCGGGCTCGCTGTCCGACCGGGCCCAGACGTCGGCCACCACGTCGAAGTACTTCTCGGCGTAGGGCGCGGTCAGCTCGGCCTGCTTGGCGCTCTGGAAACCGCTCAGCAGCGAGCGGTTGAGCCAGTTGGGCAGGTCGGACTCGCCGGTGAGCTCGGCCCAGACCCGGGCCTTGTTCTCGATGGTCGGGATGAGCGCCCGGGCCACGGCCGCCTCGCGCTCGCCGCTGGCCGTGCGGTCGGAGTTGAGCTCGTTCTCGATCTCTTCCTCCGTCGCCGCGCCCAGTGAGGCCAGCGACTGCAGCAGCGACCAGCGCAGCTCGGTGTCGACCACCAGACCCTCGGGCACATTTTCGCCGCTGAGCCAGCCGCGCAGCACGGCCTGCTCCTCCGGCGTGCGGGAGGCGGTGATCAGCGAGCGCGCCCAGCTGAGCTGCCAGCCGCTGCCCGGCTCGGCCGCGGCCAGCGAGGTGCGGGCCAGCTCGGCCAGCCGGGCCCAGCCGGTGGGCGCCCAGGCCGGGTCGGCGTACTGCGCGACAGCGGTCGCCGCCTGCCGGGCCGTCCAGGTGGTGAGGTTGATGTCGGTCTCGGCGGGCAGGCCCGAGCAGACCAGCGTCACGTAGTCGCGGGTGGCCATCTCGCCGTCGCGCAGCATGTCCCACGCCGCGTTCCAGACGAGCGCCCGCGACAGCGACGAGTCGAGCCCGTCGATGTGCCGCACCACGACGGCCAGCGAGCCCTCGTCGAGCCGCAGCTTCGTGTACGACAGGTCGTCGTCGTTGAGCAGCACCACGTCGGCCGCCTTGACGCCGGCCAGGGCCGGGATCTCGGTGCGCTCGCCGGTCACGTCGATCTCGAGCAGGTCGCGCCGCACGAGCCGCTTGTCCTCGAGGTCGTACAGGCCGACGCCGATGCGGTGGGTGCGCAGCGTCGGGTAGTCGGCCGGCGCCTCCTGCTGCACCACGACCCGGGTGTACGTGCCGTCGGGGCCGACCTCGACGATCGGGCGCAGCGTGTTGACCTGAGCCGTCTCGAGCCACTGGGCGGCGAACTTGCGCAGCTCGCGGCCGGACGCCGTCTCGAGCTCGGTGAGCAGGTCGTCGAAGGTGGCGTTGCCCCAGGCGTGGCGGCCGAAGTAGGCGCGCAGCCCGGCCACGAACGAGTCCTCACCGACGTACGCGACCAGCTGCTTCACCACGCTGGCGCCCTTGGCGTACGTGATGCCGTCGAAGTTGACCTCCACCGCCTCGAGGTCGGGCATCTCGGTGTAGACGGGGTGCGTCGACGACAGCTGGTCCTGGCGGTAACCCCAGCTCTTGCGTACGGAGAGGAAGGTCGTCCAGGCGTCGGTGAACCGGGTCGCGTGCGAGCTGCACCAGTGGCTGGCCCACTCGGCGAACGACTCGTTCAGCCACAGGTCGTTCCACCAGCGCATGGTCACGAGGTCGCCGAACCACATGTGGGCCATCTCGTGCAGGATCGTGTTCGCGCGCTGCTCGTACTCGAAGTCGGTGACCTGCGAGCGGTAGATGTAGTGCGACTCGGCGTGGGTGACGCAGCCGAAGTTCTCCATCGCGCCGGCGTTGAAGTCGGGCACCCACAGCTGGTCGTACTTGGGCAGCGGGTAGCGCACGCCGAACTGCTCGTGGAAGAAATCGAAGCCCTGCTTGGTGATCAGGAACAGGTCGTCCGGGTCGAGGTACTGCGCCATCGAGGCGCGGCAGAAGACGCCGAGGTCGATGCCGTCGTGCTCGTCGCGCACCTCGTGGTACGGACCCGCGCAGAGCGCCGTGATGTAGGTGCTCATCCGGGGCGACTGCTGGAAGTGCACGGTCTTGGCGCCCGGGCCCGCGGCCTCGTCCCCCTCGACCGGCATGTTCGAGACGATCTTCCAGTGCTTCGGCACGGTGGCGTGCCAGGTGTAGACGCTCTTGAGATCGGGCTGGTCGAAGCAGGCGTAGACCCGCTGCGCGTCGGCCGTCTCGAACTGGCTGTAGAGGTAGACCTCTTTGTCGACCGGGTCGAGGCTGCGCTGCAGGCCCTGACCGCTCGCCGAGTAGAAGAAGTCGGCGTCGACCACCAGTTCGTTCTCGGCGGCCAGGCCGGTCAGGGTCAGGCCCTTCTCGGCCGAGAAACCGGTCAGCTCGACCGGTTCACCGTTCAAAGTCGCGGACCGCACCGACGAGGCCGCGGTCTCGATGAAGGTCTCCGCACCGGGCTCGCGGCAGGTGAACGTCACGACCGTGGTGGAGCGGAAGGTGCCGTCGCCGGGGTTGCCGTAGCCGTCGGTCAGATCCAAGGTGATGTCGTACCCGGTGACCTCCAGCAGGCGTGCCCGCTCGGCTGCCTCCACCTGGGTCAAATTACGAACTCCGGCCACAGTCACTCTCCTCTGAGCGCACAAGCTTTCCTCGCCAGCCTAGGCCGACGCCCGGTGTCCCACCTCACCCGGACCACAACCCGGGTCGATAGCGACAGGAGTTGGTGGCGTGCAGGAGTATCTGATTCATGACTGAACGCGCCACGGTCGACATGTGGTTCGACCCCGCCTGCCCCTGGGCCTGGATCACCTCACGCTGGCTGCTCGAGGTCGAGAAGGTGCGCCCCCTCGACATCCAGTTCAACGTGATGAGCCTCGCCGTGCTCAACCAGGGCCGCGATCTGCCCGGGGAGTACACGGCATTCCTGGAGAAGGCCTGGGGTCCCGTACGGGTCTGCATCGCCGCTGAGGAAGCGGCGGGCCCGCAGGTGTTGCGCGACCTCTACACCGCCCTCGGCACCCGGATCCACCTGCAGAAGTACGAGTTCGGCGAGCAGCTCTACACCGAGGCGCTGACCGAGGTCGGCCTCGACCCGGCACTGGCCGACGCGGCCGGCAGCGACGCCTGGGACGACGCCCTGCGCGGCAGCCACGACGCCGGCATGAAGCCGGTCGGCATGGACGTGGGCACCCCGGTCATCCACGCGCCCGGCCCGGACGGCGGCGACGAGAAGATCGCCTTCTTCGGCCCGGTCGTCACCCCGGCCCCCAAGGGCGAGGCCGCCGGCCGGCTGTGGGACGGCGTCATGCTGGTCGCCGGAACCCCGGGCTTCTACGAGATCAAGCGCACACGCGACATCGGTCCGGTATTCGACTGATCGTTGGAAAAGCGCTACCAGCGCCTCCGGCCCGTCGTTGGATGGGGTGATGCACACCTCATTCAACGCGGAGACCGAAATGGCAGACTCCGACGCCGTCGCCCAGTCGGCCATCGCGGTGCACCGCGACGACTGGACGAACCTGTCGCCCGAGCTGGCCGCGCTGGTCGCGCCGCCGGTCACGGTCTCGGCGGTGCCCTTCGAGCGACCGGTCGGCAGCTGGCGCCGCGGTCAGCTGGCCCGGTCGCGGGGGAACATGCCCGTCGGCAGGCACCGCCGGGCCGCCCGGTAACTTCTTGTGTCATGACGGTCGTGCACCCGATCAGCCGGGCCTGGGTCACCACTGGTGGCACGGGCGCCCAGAACTACGACGAATTCGCCGACGACGCCGAAATCACGTCCATCATCGCCGACAATCCGCATAGTTCTCTCGCGATCGAGATGCCGCACCTGGCGCCAGAGTCGCTGGGCAAGTCCTTCGCCGCTTCGCTGCCCGACGCGGTGGCCCGGCTCGCGCTCGAGCGCGCCGAGGGCCTGTACACGCCGGCCGACCAGGTCGTCGTGCTCTACCGCATCACCGCGCCCGGCGAATCCCCGGCGTACGGGCTGTGGAGCCTGGTCGACACCGACCAGATCTCCACCCGTGCCGCCGAGCCGGGCCTGGTCATCCGCAACGAGGACGTCTTCCTCGAGAAGGTCCGCGAGCGCGTCGCCCTGGCCGAGGCCGTGGGGACGCTGCTGTCGCCGGTGCTGCTGCTGCAGACCGGTAAGGGCGAGCAGCTGCACGCCGCGCTGGCCGCCGCCACCGAGGCCGCCGGCGCCCCCGCCGCCACCGACGTCGACCAGACCGGTCGCACCCACGCCATCTGGGTCGTCGGCCCCGGCCCTCAGCAGGACGAGCTGACCGCTCTGGCCGGCGGGGGCGAACTGGTGGTGGCCGACGGCAACCACCGCAGCCTGGCCGCGCAGACGGCCGGTCTCACCCGCTTCCTGGCCGTCGTCACCACGCCCGCCTCGGTCGCCATCCAGCCGTACAACCGCCTGGTCAGCGAGCTGCCGCTGGCTCTCGACGAGCTGCTGGCGCGGCTGCGCGAGGCCGGGTCGACGGTCACCGAGGTGCCGCGGCCGGCGCAGATCCCCAGCAAGGGCACGATCGAGCTGTATTCGGCCGGTCGCAGCTTCACCGTCGGCCTGCCGGTCAACACCAACCTGCCCGACGTCGACAACCTCGACCACGCGCTGGTCGAGCGGGTGCTGCTGCGCGACGTGCTGGGGCTCGACCCGGGCGACAAGCGGATCAACTACGTGGGCGGCGACTACCCGGCCGAGTGGCTGCGGGGCGAGGTCGAGGCGGGCCGGTCCGAGCTGGCCGTGCTGATCGCGCCGGTCACCGTGGACGACTTCGTCCGGGTGAACCTGGAGAGGCAGAAGCTGCCCCGCAAGAGCACGTGGTTCACGCCGAAGGCGCGGGGCGGTCTCGTTCTCAGCCAGCTCGACTAGTCATGCTCAACCCGCAGATCACCGCGGCGGCTTGGCTGCGCGCCCAGCCGCCGGCCGATCTTTCTGACCCGTACGAAATTCTGGCCTTCATGCGGCAGGCGATGGAGGACTCGAACGAGGCCGAGTGCGGCCCGGCCCTGCCCCTGCCGGTGGTGGCCGACGTCGACGCCGGGGGAGTGCCGGCCCGGCTCTACGCCTCCCGCGTCGACGCGCCCGTGTTCATCTACGTGCACGGCGGCGGCTGGTGCTACGGCAGCATCGAGACGGTCGACCGGGCGTGCCGGCGCATCGCCGACCGGTCCGGCTGCGCGGTGCTGTCCGTCGGCTATCGGCTGGCTCCGGAACATGTCTTCCCGGCCGCCCTGGAGGACGTCGAGACCGTTGTCTCGTACGTGCGGAAAGTCGGCGCCGAACTCGGGGTCGACCCTTCCCGGCTGGCCATCGGCGGCGACAGCGCGGGCGGCCAGCTCGCCACCGTCGTCGCCCGGCGCCAGCGCGACGCGGCCACCCCGCTCGACCTGCAGGTGCTCATCTACCCCGCGATCGACCCGATGACCGCCTCCGAGTCGTACGACGAGGTCGGCTCGTACGGCCTCGACCGGGCCTCGATGAAGGTGGCCTGGGAGACGTACGCCCCCGACCCGACGACCCGGTTCACGCCCGACGTGGCCCCGCTGGCGGCCGACCTGGCCGGCCTGCCGCCCACGCTGATCATCACGGCCCAGTACGACGCCCTGCGCGACGAGGGCGCCGACTACGCCGACGCGTTGCTGGCGGCCGGCGTGCCCGTCGTGCACACCCGCTACATGGGGGTGAATCATGGGTTCGCCCGCAAACTCGCGGTGATCGACGACGCGCGGGTGGCCACCGATCAGGTCGCCTCCTACCTGCGCGCGGCCTTGACCTTCTGACCGCCGGTATTTCTGAGAGAGTGAGACCATGCGCGTCTACCTGGGTTCCGACCACGCCGGTTACGAGCTGAAGATGCACCTCGTGAACCACCTGATCAAGCAGGGGCACGACGTCGTCGACGTGGGACCGCACGTCTACGACCCGGACGACGACTACCCGGCCTTCTGCCTGCACACGGGGGCCAAGGTGGTGGCCGACCCCGGTTCGCTGGGCATCGTGATCGGCGGCTCGGGCAACGGCGAGCAGATCGCGGCCAACCTGATCGACGGGGTGCGGGCCGCGCTGGTCTGGCGCACCGAGATCGCCCAGCTGGCCCGTCAGCACAACGACGCCAACGTCATCGCGATCGGCGCCCGCGAGCACACGCTCGACGAGGCCACCGGCTTCGTCGAGACGTTCCTGGCCACCCCGTTCTCGGGCAACCCGCGCCACGCCCGCCGCATCGCCCAGCTCGCCGAGTACGAGGCCAACCGCCCCGCGCTGCCGGAGCTCCCGCCGAGCTAGCGGTTACGGGGCAGCTCTTCGCGGGGGACCCAGTTGCGGCGGACGATCGTCAGGTTGCGGTCGGCGTCGGCCAGGTCGTCCTCGGTCGGCCGGGCGGCGTCCCGGGCGCGCAGGGCGGCGCCCACGCTGACCTGCGACGAACCGGAGCCGACGAGGCCGCGCAGGCCGCGTTCGAGCTCCCGGTCGTCGCCGTTCCCGCCGCCGTTGGGGCCGGGCGGCTGACGGCGGTGGCCGCCGTTGCGCGAGGGCCGCACCATCCGCTCGACCGGCGCCGGCACCGGCGCCGCCTCGTCGGGCGCCGGGTCGGCGATCGGCTCGGTCACGGCCGCCGCGCCGGTGGTCTCGTCGACGGCGGCCGGCGGCGGGGCCGGCGTCGCCGAGCCGGAGGAGGGACGCAGGCGGCGGCGTCGGCGTTCGGGCTCACCCATGCCGCCGACGCTACCCCGGGCACTGTCAGAACACCTCCAGCGCGCCGGGCTGGCGGTACCACTGGAACGCGGTCGAGGGCAGGTTGCTGGTGAGCTGCCGCACCCGGCCCGCCGTGGCCAGCGCGGCCAGTGTGGTGCCGCCCAGGTAGGCGGCGCCCAGCTCGGTGACCGAACAAGCGACATCGGGCGCGTCGTCGGTGCGTACGCAGGAAGCCTTGTCCGGCCCGCCGATGAGCCGCCAGCGTCCGTTGTTGGCCTCGAGAACCGGGTCGGTCACCTCGAACACCGCGTCGACCGGGGTCGCGTACCGGCGTGCCGCCAGCGCGGCCGGCAGGTCGACCAGCCGGATCCAGAGCGCGTCGGAGTACCGCCGGCCGAGCTTGCGGGGCTCGTCGACCATGAACTGCAGCGGCTCGTCGAGACCCGCGAAGTCGTACGTCGCCGTCCGGGTCAGGTCGATGCTCAGCAGGAACTTCCACAGCTCGGCGTAGACGCCCGGATCGCCCGCGGCCACCTCGGCCACCCGAACCACGCCGGCCGGCCCGTGCGAGTCCCAGCCGTCCTTCACCCGCCACAGCGCATAGCCGACCGGCCCGTTCCCGGTCTCGTAGACGACGCCGCGCAGGGCGGTCGCGCCGTCGCGGACCTCGTCGATGTCGGACACCAGGTAGTCCCACCAGTAGGCGGGGCGGCTCGACCAGCCCACCCGGTGGATGCGCAGCCCGTCGTGCACCTTGACCAGTTCGTCCAGCGCCGCCTTGGGCTCGACGAGCCGGAACTTGCCGGCCGGCGCCTCCGGCCCGGTGACCTTGAGCTCGCGGCTGCGGATGTCGAACCGCAGCCGGTCGGCCGCCGGCCCGTAGCCGTAGCGCGGGTAGATCGCCGTCTCGCTGGCCCACAGCGCCGCCACCGGCTCGCGCCCGGCCTCGGCGATCCCGGTCAGCTGACGGCGCATCAGGGCGGTCAGCAGGCCCCGGCGGCGGTGGGTGGGCGAGACGCCGACGCCGGTCACGTGCGCGGCCGGCACCATGCCCCCGGGCACCGTCAGGTCGCGGGTCTGGATGGCCGCGTTGCCGACGATCCGGCCGTCGTCCTCGGCCACGATCGACCGCTCGGGCTCGAGAATGCTCATCTCGAGGTCACGTTGATCGTCGGTGGCATGCTCGTGGAACAGATAGAGCAGCAGGTCGGCGATCCCGGGCCGGTCGTCTTCGGTGGCAGCGCGCAGGCGTACGGATTCCAGCATGGGACTTGTGTAACGGACCGCGGGCCTGGGAGCGAATGATTTGCCGGGTCGCTACTCTCGATGAGGGCGGGTGGCACGCACCGCCCGACCGGAGGGGGAACCAATGCCTGAGCAACCGCAGTGGTCGGAGCGGACGCTCGACATGCCGCCGCAAGACCCGTGGGCCGACGCGCCCACCACGCCGTCGCAGGGCCCGCCCGCGCCGACGGCCCATTTCCCGGCGCCCGAACCCGCGCCGTCCGCGCCCTTCAACCAGGGCCGGGCCCAGGTGAACGCGCGCCCGCGGGCCGAGCACGAGCCCACCGGCACCGGCTGGCCCGGCGTCCCGGCGCCGCCCGCCCACCCCGGCATCAGCTGGAAGTGGAGCGAGCTGCGCCAGGGCGGCGAGTGGACCAGCGCCGCCGTGCTGTTCGCCTTCGTCTGCTGGGGCATCTGGGCGCTCTCGGGCGACGGGCCGTTCGGCACGCCGACGGTCGTGCTGGTCGTCACCCTGGCCGTCGCGGTCGGCGTCTTCTGCCTGGCCCGGCTGGTCGGTCACCTCGTGCTGGAACGCCAGCTGGGCCGTGTCCGGCGCACCGCCCGCGGTTCACACCTGGTCACGGCCCTGTTCCTGGCCGGCGTCGGCCTGGCCTGGCTGCAGCAGACCCAGTGGGTCATGGACGCCTTCCACTGGGTGACCGACCTGTTCGCCTAGCGCCGGGCGAGCCTGCCGTCAGCTGACGGGCTTGCCGCCGGTGATGCCCAGCACCTCACCGGTGGTGTAGCTCGACTCGGGGCTGGCGAAGTAGACGTACGCCGCGGCCAGCTCGGCCGGCTGCCCGGCCCGCCCGAGCGGGACGTCCTCGCCGAAGGTCTTGATCTTTTCTTCGTGCATGGTGGCCGGGATGAGCGGCGTCCAGATGGGGCCGGGGGCCACCGCGTTGACCCGGATGCCCTTGTCGGCCAGGTCCTCGGCCAGGGCCTTGGTGAAGGCCACGATGCCGCCCTTGGTGGTGGCGTAGTCGAGCAGGTGGGCCGACGACTGGTAAGCCTGCACCGACGCCGTGTTGATGATGGTGGCGCCCGGCTGCAGGTGCGGGGCGGCCGCCCGGCACAGCCAGAACATGGCGTACAGGTTGGTCTTCATGACCCGGTCGAACTGCTCGTCGGTGATCTCGGTGATCCCGCCCGGCTGGGCCATCTGGTAGGCCGCGTTGTTGACCAGGATGTCCAGGCCGCCGAGGTCGCTGAGGGCTCGGTCGATGATCGAGCGGCAGTGCGCCTCGTCGCGGATGTCGCCCGGCACGAGCACCGCCTTGCGCCCGGCCTTCTCGATGTACTGGGCGGTGTCGCGCGCGTCGTTCTCCTCCTCGGGCAGGTAGGAGATCAGCACGTCGGCGCCTTCCCGCGCGTACGCGATGGCGACCGCCCGCCCGATGCCGGAGTCGCCGCCGGTGATGACCGCCTTGCGCCCGTTGAGCCGCCCCGA
The DNA here is from genome assembly GCF_026626335.1 of Paractinoplanes pyxinae. Taxonomy (GTDB): domain Bacteria; phylum Actinomycetota; class Actinomycetes; order Mycobacteriales; family Micromonosporaceae; genus Actinoplanes; species Actinoplanes pyxinae. The sequence continues at coordinate 169,265 of NZ_JAPNTZ010000021.1, forward strand.
GCCTTTGTAGCTGTCCTCACCGTGATCCGGGCGGTCCGGCATCGCCTCGGTCGAGCCGGGCGGGTCCTGGTCGCCGCCGTCGAGCGCCGGGCCGGGGTACTTGCTGCGGGGATCCACGGTGTTACCTCCTGATTACGGTGCGAGGTGTGCTGGTCAGCACGGTATGCCCGCGAACCGGCCGGGTATTCCGGCCGCCGTGATTGATCAACGGGTCGGCGTCGTCGTGATCACCTGGCAGCGGCGCGACGAGGCGGTGGCGGCCGTGCGGCGTCTGCGGGAACTGCCCGAGCAGCCCCCGGTCGTGCTGGTCGACAACGGTTCCACCGACGGCACGGCCGAGGCCGTCCGGCAAGAGTTCCCCGAGGTCGACGTCGTGGCGCTGACCGAGAACCGGGGCGCGGTCGGCCGCAACATCGGGGTCGCCCGCCTGCGCACGCCCTATGTGGCCTTCTGCGACGACGACACCTGGTGGGAGCCGGGCTCGCTGACCCGGGCGGCCGACGCGCTGGACGCCTTCCCGCGGCTGGCGCTGGTGAACGCGCGCATCGTCGTGGAGCCGGCCGGCGTCGACGACCCGATCGTCGAGGAGCTGCGCGACTCGCCCGTGCCCGGCCCCGACTGGCTGCCCGGCCCGGCGCTGGGCAGCTTCCTGGCCGGCGCCTCGGTGGTCCGGCGGGACGCCTTCGAGCAGGCCGGCGGCTTCAGCGAGCGGCTGTGGCTGGGCGGCGAGGAGGAACTGCTCGCCACCGACCTGCTCAGCTCGGGCTGGGAACTGTGCTATCTGGAGGATCTGGTGGTGCACCACCGCGCGTCGGTGCTGCGCGACGCCGTCCACCGCCGGCGGGTGGGCCTGCGCAACACGCTGTGGTTCACCTGGCTGCGCCGCCCGGTCGGCCCGGCCCTGCGCCGCAGCGTCTTCCTGGCCCGCACGGTGCCGCACGACCGCACCTCGGCGCTGGCCGTCTGGGACGCGGTGCGCGGGCTGCCCTGGCTGATCACCGAGCGCCGCCCCCGCCCGGCCGACGTCGAGGCCCGGCTGTCCGGCTTGGACGAGGCCCAGCGCCGCTCGAAGGCTCGCCGCTACGTCGGCTGACTTCGCGGCTCGGAGACGTGGGCGGCCACGATCCGCCAGCCCGGGGACAGCCGCACCCAGGTCTGCGACTGCCGTCCGAGCACCGCGCTGCCCGGATAACCGAAGAGCGTGTTGACCACGGCGGTGTCCCGCCCGTAGGCCTGGATGATCGTGTCCTTGAGCCACCGCCCGGCGGGCAGCGGCGGCTGGGCGAGCCGCCACCGCCGCTGCTCCGCCAGGCCGATCTGCATGTCGTCGATGCCGTAGCGGACGGCGTCATCGGCGAAGAATCCGATGATCGCCTCGACGTCGTTGCGGATCAGAGCCTTCTCGTACGCCTCGAAGGCCGCACCGACCTCGGCGATCACGTCCACGGCATTCCTCCGATCGCTCGTCGGTCAGGAAACTACGGTTTCTTCCTTACGCGGAGCCGGAACTCCGCCTTCCGGCGCCTCGGTGAAGCTGTTGCCCTCGAAGCTCTCCGGCTCGCCCTCTTCCGGCACGCGAGGCGCCGGCTTGCTCAGCGCGAACAACACGCACACCACAGCGAGGAACAGATAGCCGAGCGTCACCTGACCGTCCGCGTTCCACTGCACCTTCTCGGCGTGGATCAGGCCGATGAAGCTGAGCACCGCCCCCGACCCGGCGAAGACCGCCGCGTGCCAGAACCGTTTGTCGATGATGAACGCGACGATCGCCCCCAGCACCAGACCGGCCAGGATCGCACCCTCGCCCAGCGTCTTGAGCCCGTCGTAGACCACGCCCGCCCCGGCCAGCGCCCCCGTGCCGACCTCGGCCGCGGTGGTGCCCGCGGCGGCCAGCGCGTTGTCCATCTGGCCGGTGGCCCACGAGGCGATGTTCGGGATGAGCGCCGCGACCACCGCCGCCGCGTGGGCCCGCGGGGTCGCCTGGAAGGCCTGGGCGCCGATCAGCAGACCGATGTAGAGCAGGATGGGCACGATCGCGGCCGTCGGGAAGATCGCGCCGAGCAGCCCGAACAACCCGAAGAAGCAGAGCAGCGCGATCACCACCCCGGTTGCCATCGAATAGCCCGTACGGCCGCCGGCCGCCTTCCAGCCCGGGTGGCCCACGTAGACCGCGGGCGGGAACGGCGAGCCCAGGCACGAGCCGATGACCGCGCCGGCCCCGTCGGCCAGCAGCACGCTGCGCAGGTTGTAGCGGTCACCGGCGGTGGCCGCGCTCTCCACGTTGGTCATCGCCTCGGTGAAGTTGTAGACGCCGAGCGGGATCGCCGTCGCCAGCAGCGGCGCCATGTCGCGCAGGCCGTCGACGAGCAGGTCGAACTTGAGATGCGGGAAGGCGAAGGCGATGTCCCGGGCGGCCGCGGTCACGTCGGGCACCGACATGGCCCCGCCGACCCAGCCGATCGCCGTGCCGACCAGCAGCGCGGCCAGGCCGATGGGGAAGTTGAAGGGCAGCTTCACGTCGGTCAGCAGGCCGATCAGCAGCAGGCCGAGGACCGGCAGGGCGATCCACGCGTAGTTCCACATGTTGCCGGCCGGGTTCATCGAGATGAACGTGATCGAGATGCCGGCCAGGGTGCCGAGCAGCGCCGCCCGCGGCGTGTACTTGCGGATGTACGGGCCGACGAACGCCCCGATCAGCACGATGACCCCGATGATGAAGGCCCAGGCGATGCCGGCCGTCCACGCCTGCACCGGGTTGCCGGTCGTCAGGTAGATCGGCAGCATGATCACGAAGATCACGATGAACATGTGCGGCACGCTCGGCCCGTACGGCAGCGCCGTGACGTCGGTCCGGTTCTCTTTCGCGGCCAGCCGCCGGGCCAGGAACGTGTAGTAGACGTTGCCGGCGACCAGGGCGATGCCGAGCGCGGGCAGGATCACGCCGAAGACGTCGGAGGCCGGCATCTTGATGACCCCGATGCACAGCGCGGTCAGGGTGAGGACGTTGACCAGCACGTTGACGCCGAAGCCGAAGAAGGCGTTGGTGTCCCCGCGTACCCAGAAGGGCAGTTTGGCGGCAGCAGTGGTCGTCATTTCTGCTCCTGGGAAGCGGCGAGGGCGGCGATGACAGAGGGGGAGTCGGCGACCCAGCCGAAGATGCCGCCCTGCGCGGCGATCATCTCCAGGCCGACGCGCTGGAACTCCGGGAAGTACGAGCCGACGCAGTCGGAGAGGACGAGGCAGTCGTAACCGCGGTCGTTCGCCTCGCGGACCGTGGTGTGCACGCAGACCTCGGTCGTGACCCCCGTGACGACCAGCTTCTGGACCTGCAGTTTGTCCAGGATGTCGCTCAGCTCGGTGGCGTAGAAGGCGCCCTTGCCCGGCTTGTCCACGACGAATTCACCGTCGAGCGGCGCCAGCTCGTCGACGATGTCGTGGCCGTACTCGCCGCGGACCAGGATGCGGCCGAAGGCGCCTTGCTCGCCTATCCCGCCGCGGGCCAGTTTGGACGGCGGGCAGTCCGACAGGTCGGGCAGATGCCCCTCGCGGGTGTGGATGATCGGCAGGCTCGCCGCGCGCCACGCCGTCAGCAGCGCGGAGAGCGGCTCGATCGTGCGGCTGAGCTGGGCGAAGTCGTTGCCCAGGCTCTCGCCGAAGCCGCCGGGGAGCAGAAAGTCACGCTGCATGTCGATGACGAGCAGGGCTGTCTTGTCCGGATCGAAGGTGAAGGTGTGCGGTAGCGCGTCCACTGAGGGCATCGGTCAAACCTCCGTTGCCGCTATCACGTCGTCCGAGGTGGCGACGCAGCCGAAGACGCCGCCCTGCATGGTGACCATGTGCAGGGCGGCGGCGTGGTTGGACGGGTCGGTCGCCCCCGTGCAGTCGCTGAGGATCAGGCACTCGTAACCGCGGTCGTTGGCTTCGCGCATCGTCGTGTGCACGCAGACGTCGGTCGTGATGCCGGTCAGGATCAGGTGCGTGATGCCGTGCGTCCGCAGCACCAGGTCGAGGTTGGTGGCGTAGAAGGCGCCCTTGCCCGGCTTGTCGACGATCACCTCGCCGGCCACCGGGGCGACCTCGGGCACGATCTCCCAGCCCGGCTCGCCCTTGATCAGGATCCGGCCGCAGGGCCCGTCGCTGCCGATCTCGGCCCCGATCCGGGCCGACCGCCAGCGCTTGTTGGCCGGCAGGTCGGACAGGTCGGGGTCGTGCCCCTCACGGGTGTGGATCACCAGCATGCCCAGCTCCCGCGCGTGCGCCAGCAGTCGCGCGGTGGCCGGCAGCCCGGCCCGGGTGAGCCCGATGTCGTAGCCCATCGAGTCGACGTAGCCGCCTTCGCCGCAGAAGTCGGTCTGCCAGTCGATGCAGATGAGCGCCGTCCTCGACACGGGGACCGTGCCGTCGTACGGCCAGAGGTAGGGGTCGGCCTTGACCGGCCCGATCGAAGCGGTCATGTGGTGGCTCCTCTCGCACGGTGGTTGCGCCAGCCGCCACTGGCGGTGATGTCCTCGGCCCCGGCCGCCGCGTACGCCTCGCACAGGAAGCCGGTGACCTCGGTGCCGTCGTCCAGGGCGACCCGGCCCAGCGACAGGGGCGCCGCGATGCCGGCCAGGAAGCCGCCGACCTGACCGGCCGGCATCTGCCAGAGCTCCACCTCGATCGACTCGCCGCCGGCCGTCCGCACGAGCCCGGGAGCGCCCGAGGGCAGGTGATAGAGGCGGTAGCAGGGAGCGGTGCGGGCGGCGCCGGCCAGGGTGGCGCCCCGCTCGAGCAGTTCGCCGTTGCGGGGCTCGCCGCTGAGGTGCAGCCCGGCCACGGCGAGGGTCACCGTGTCGTAGATGGCCCACGAGCGGGCCAGCCGGGCGAGGGCGTCGTCGCTGAAGGCCGGCCCGAACAGGGTGACCGAGGCCGGGCGGCCGTCGGCGGTGAAGCCGTTGGGCACGGTCACCGCGGCCATGTCGAGCAGGTTGGCGAACTGCGTGTAGCGGCCCAGCATCAGGTTGCGGCCGATCGGGTCCTCGGCGATCTCGCTGTGCGTGAAGGTGGTGCCGACGGTCGGCAGCACCAGCACGTCGATCTGCTCCCACATGCGGTCGGCGGCGTGCTTCAACTGCTGCAGGCGATGCTGAGCACGGAACGCGTCGGCCGCCGTGAAGCCGTACCCGGTCTCGAGCACGGCCCGCGTCACCGGCAGCACCGACTCCGGACGGGCCCGCAGGAACTCGTCGAGATCGGCCAGCCGCTCGGCCACCCAGGGACCGCGATACAGCAGGTCACCGGCCTCCAGCAACGGTCCGACGTCGACCGTCGTGTCGCCGCTGACCCGCGCGAACGCCTTCTCCTGCCCGGCGTCGCCGAAGAAATCAAGAGTTTCCGGTACGCCGATCCGGGGCTCGGCCGGCAGCGGGCGTGTCCCCTCGCGGGACCACGGATCCTCCGGTACGCGTCCTCGTGCCACCCGCGTCACCCGGTCGGCCGTGGTCACGTCCCGCGCGAAGACCGAGACGCAGTCCAGCGACCGGCACGCCGGCACCACGCCGAGCGTGCTCAGCAGACCGCGGGTCGGCTTGATCCCGGCGATGCCGTTGAGCGCGGCCGGCACCCGGCCCGAGCCGGCCGTGTCCGTGCCGAGCGCGAACACCACGGTCCCGTCGGCCACCGCGACCGCCGAGCCCGAACTCGACCCGCCCGAGATCAGCCCGCCGCCGAAGACGCTTTCCGGCGCGCCGTACGGCGAACGGGTCCCGGTCAGCCCGGTGGCGAACTGGTCGAGGTTCGTCTTGCCGACCACGATCGCGCCCGCGTCGACCAGGCGCTGCACGACCGGGGCGTTCCGTTCCGGGGTGTACGCGAAATCGGGGCAGCCGGCGGTCGTCGGCAGCCCGGCCACGTCGATGTTGTCCTTGACCGCGAACGGCAGCCCGGCCAGCGGCAGTCCGGTGTCCACCCGCTCGACCTGTTCCCGCAGCTCATCGGGGCCGAACGAACTGATCCAGACGTCCGGCCGGGCCCGGACGGCGGCGACGATCGCGTTCACATCCACATCGTCGATTGTCGACAATTCTGTTACGTCGATGGCTGCTCTTTGTAACGGCGTGATTTCCCTTAGCTCAGATACGTCCGGGCGCCGTGCGCGCTCAGCGCCTCGAGCACCGCCGCGGTGTCGCCCCGCTCCACCGCGTCGAACAGCCGCTCGTGCCGGGCCACGCCGTCCTCGGCCCGGGCCGCCTCGGCCTCGCGCCGCATGTTGACCGCCATGTAGAGCTGGATCCGCACCAGAACCGACCCGTACAGCTCGGCCAGCTGGCGATTGCCGCCCAGCGCCACGACCTCGGTGTGGAAGCGGCGATGCGCGTTGGCCAGCTCGAGGCGGTCGCCGGTCTCGGTGGCCGTGCGCATCACGTCGAGCGCGGCCCGCAGCGCGGTCAGGTCGGGCCGGGCCGGCATCGTCGAGGCGGCATGCCGCTCCAGGACGTCCCGCACCTCGTACAGTTCGCGCACGTCGTCATCGGAGAGGATCGCAACGCGCGCCCCGCGCCGGGGGATGTGCTCGACGAGACCCTGCTGGGCGAGCAGCCGCATGGCCTCGCGCAGGGGCGCCCGGCTGATCCCGAGCCGGCGCGTGAGCTGCTCCTCGACAAGGCGCTCGCCCGGATCGGTGTGCCCGCTCAGGATCTCGTGGCGGAGGCGTTCGACGGCGAGCTCGACGAGGCTGTAGGTCTGAAGCTCCCCGGTGCTCACGCGACGAGTCTGCCAGGCCGGGGGAACCGCCGGGTCAGTCGCGGTCTTGTTCGCCGCCGGGCCGGCCGCGCCCGGTGGGCCACAGCGCCACGACGATCATGACGGCACCGATCACGATCAACGCGGTCCAGACCATAGTCATCGCGCGAGATTAGCCCGGCGGCCGGGCGCGTGGTGTGCCGTCTTTATGCGTCATCCGCGCAATGTGCCCTGGTCATCGGCCGGTCATGGTTGCCCACCGTGTCGGCCGCGTCATCCCTCGGTGCGATTTAAGTCAGACCTAATAGACGAGCGTCAAACCGTGGGACTAAGTTCTGCGCGGGTGTCTGGGACCTCTCCGGTCTCCAGAAGCTCCCGGCCGGCGCACCACCGGCCGAGACGCGCGGCGCCGGGTGGCGGCCCGGCGCCGCGCCCCGGCCGGTGTCCCTCGCTCGTTCTCAGCGCCGGCGGGGCGGTCGCGGGCCCAGCGGCAGCCGCGGCCGGCCGCGCGGGGCCGGCGCGGAGGTACCCGTCGCGCACTCGGTGAGACGCAGCAGCTCGATGGTGGTCAGGTTGATCTGGTCGCGGATGCGGGCGACCGACGTGTCCCACTGCCGGGTGAAGCCGGGGCGCCGCTCCAGCGACTCCCACACCGAGGTCAGGCTCTCGTCCACCCGCGCTCCGGGCATCCACAGGTGCAGGAAGTAGTCGACGGCCGGCCGCAGCAGCTCGGTTCGCTGCACGTGTCCGTACCGGCGGGTGGTGAGTGTGTTGTCGAGCAGCCGGGCCACCGTGGTCAGCAGCCAGTCGTGCAGGGCAAGGTCTTCACACAGCCCGATGACGCCGGGCATCAGGTCGTCGGCCACCCGAACTTCCACCGTACGCAGGTCGGGCGAGACGACTCGGAAGGTGGCAGTGGTCGGTTGCGGCATGGTGCCGGTGCCGATCACCGCCCAGCGCAACCGCGTGCGCCTGGTCTTCAGGCTGGGCGCCCGGTCGAGCAGGGCCGAGCGCTGCACCCGGTCGAGGGCGTGGGCCGCGATGGCGGCGGTGTCCAGATGGTCGGGCCGGGTCGCGCCGCGCAGGTAGCCCTGGGCCACGTCCTCGGTGTCGGCCCGGGTCAGCAGCTCGAGCCGGCCCGGCGACGCGGTGTAGTGCGACCACGGGAGGCGGCGCTTCTCGCCGGTGTCCACGACGTCGGCGTAGGCCGACCCCTGCACCAGGTGCCCGCCGACCACTGTCGACCGCCACATCACGGTGCCGACCACGTGCGGGTTCGCCTTGGACGCGGCGGGCAGCCGGCAGTCCACGCCGCGCGGGCGGTCGGCCGTCACGCCCCGGGTCAGCGGCCGCTCGTAGTGCTGGATCTGGTCGCCGCTGAGCGGGCGCAGCACCTTCGCCACCCGCTCGGCCGAGAGCGGGACGGAGTTCTGCAACAGCCCCGTGTGGACTTCGCCCAGCGTCAGCATCGTTTCTCCGTGGTCGACGGCAGCTTGTCACCGGCGCCCACGGCTCGGGGCGGGCGCGGTCGCTGCAACAAACGACATCCGGTCACTCAACAATGCGCCGTGTGCAGGATATGACCCTCTCTCGCGCTTGCGAGCACAAGCTCCGGCGAAATCCCGGACCTGTCGCGGCGCTCCGCCGTGGCATCTTCTACCGTCATCGATGTCTGCATTCGGGGGTACGGGGTGTGTCGGCGTGAGTCAGCGGTGCGGCGTGACCGTGGGTAGCCGGGGTGGCGCGATCCGCCTACCGTGGAGCCCCGGATTCACGCCTGCAGGGAGTCGCGGATGACAACGGTCTATGTGTCCGCGACCTATGAGGACCTCAAGGAGTGCCGCGACCGGGTGGCGACGGCGATCCGGCGGCTGGGCATGCAGGACGTGGCCATGGAGTCCTATGTGGCCGAGTCGCGCCGCCCGCTCGACCGGTGCCTGACCGACGTGCGCCGGTGCGACGTCTACGTCGGCATCTTCGCCTGGCGCTACGGCTTCGTCCCGCCGGGCCACGACCGCTCGATCACCGAGCTCGAGTACGAGGCCGCCGTCGAGGCCGGCAAGCCCCGCCTGATCTTCCTGCTCCACGAGGACTCGCCCTGGCCCCGCAAGTACGTCGACCGGGATCCGGACGCGATCGAGAACCTGCGGCGGCGCCTGGCCGACGAGCTGCTGTGCGGCATGTTCACCGATCCGGCCCACCTGGCCGAGCTGGCCACGGCCGCCCTGGCCGGTTACGCGATCGACAGCGGCGGCCTGCACCTGATGATCAGCCAGGAGGCCCGCCGGGCCTATCTGGACTGGTTGCACCTGCAGCTGCGCAACCTCGACCTCGACGCCCTCACCCCGCCCCAGCACGACCAGGGCATGACCCGCATCCAGCTGGCGTCGGTGTTCGTCGAGCCGAGCGTGCGCGCCGATCCGCCCCCGGTCGAGCTGCCCCGCGAATGGTCCCAGCCGCCCGACGGTGCGATGGCCGACCGGTCGCTGCCCGACGACGTGGACACCGAGACGATGGCGGTGCTGCACGACGCGTACCGCGCCAAGCCCCAGCAGCCGGTGTTCGACGTGCTCTCCGACCCGCGGCGCCGGCTCGTGGTGCTGCTGGGCGACCCGGGCGCGGGCAAGTCCACGGTGGCCCGCTACGTCGCGCTGCAGGCCTCCGAGGAGCATCCCGACCCGCGCCTGGCCGCCATCCGCGACTTCCTGCCCATCGTGGTCGAGGTCCGGATGTACGCGGCGATGCGGGCCGAGGGCAAATGCTCCACGCTGCTGGGCTACCTGAGCTACCGCTACCGCACCGGCATCTTCCCGCTCGACCCGCGCACCCTGCGCAACCACCTCGACGCCGGCGAGCCCACCGCGATCATCTTCGACGGCCTCGACGAGATCTTCGACGGGCAGCGCCGCCAAGAGGTCGCCGAGCAGGTGGCGGCGTTCGCGGCCCAGTTCCCGGGCACCCGGGTCATCGTCACGTCGCGCATCCTCGAGTACACGTCGCTGGCCCACGGCCACGTCCGCCGGACGCTGACCAACGCCGGCTTCGAGCACTTCACCCTGCAGGATCTGGGCATCGACCAGATCACCGAGTTCCTGACCCGCTGGTTCGTGGTCGTGCTGCAGCAGAACCGGGCCGACGCCCTGCAGCGCAGCGCCGGGCTCGTGCGCGACATCGTCCGGTCGCGGCCGCTGCGCGAGCTGGCCGGCAACCCGATGCTGCTGACCATCCTGGCCATCATCAACCGGCATCAGGAACTGCCCCGCAACCGGCGCACGCTCTATCAGCACGCGGCCGGCGTCCTCGTCGAGCACTGGGAGGTCAGCCGCGACCTGGCCGCCGGGGGCGAGGCCGCGCTGTCCGACGCCGAGGACAAGCACGAGCTGCTGCGCCGCCTGGCCTACGAGATGCAGACCGGCAGCACCGGCCTGCGCGGCAACTACATCGCCCGCGACGACCTCATCCAGGTCTTCGTCGCCTACCTGGCCGAACGCTACGAGCACGAGCCGCGGCTGGCCCGCCGGCTGGCCGGCCAGATGATCGACCAGCTCCGGCAGCGCAACTTCATCCTGAGTCTGTACGGCTCCCAGATGTACGGCTTCGTGCACCGCACGTTCCTCGAGTTCTTCGCGGCCGAGGCGATCCTCGACAAGTTCCGCCACGAACGCGCATGGACGTTCGACCGGATCAAGGAGACGTTCGCCGAGCACTGGCCGGAGGCGTCCTGGCGCGAGGTGCTGCGCCTGGTGGCGGCCGTGCTGAGCGAGGCCGACAACGGCGAGGTGATCGAACTGCTCGCGCTGGCCAACCCCGACTGGCTGGTCTCCGAGGAGGCGCCTCTGCCGTGGAACCTGGCCCTCGGCGTGCAATGCCTGTCCCAGGTGCGCAAGATGATCCTCGTCCGCGTGCCCGCCGAGCTGCTGCTGCGCCGGCTGGTCCTGCTGATGGAGCAGTGCGCGCCGCTGATCGAGGCGGCCGGCGAGGACCCGGTGGCCGGGTTCCGGCTGCCCCGGGACACCATCGACGGCGCCGCGGCGCTCATCGAGGAAGAGATCCTGCCCTTCGCCGCGGTCATCGGGCCCGCCTGGCCCGGCCGTGACCTGTACCTGAGCTGGTACAGCCGGCGCGGGCGGTGGATCGACAACGCCGTCGGCGGTTTCGCGGCGCGGCTGGCCGGCATGCTTGCCCGCCCCGCCGACCAGCTGCCGGTGCTGCTGGGCCGGGTGCTCGAGACCCAGGGCGACGTGCGCATCGCCAACGCGGCCGTCCAGGGGCTGACCGAGGCGGCCGAGCGGGCGCGGGCCCGGGGCACGGCCGACGACATGGGCCCGACCCCGCTGGACGAGCTGATCAAGGCGGCCCGGGGCGACGGTCGGGCCGTCGTGCGGCTGGCCGCGGTGGAGGCCCTGAGCCGCTTCCTGACGGCTCCGGACGTCCGGGGGGTCCTGGAGTCCCTGGCCCGCGACGACCGCTCGCCCCAGGTCCGTCTGGCCGCCGTGCAACGACTCGGCGCGGAGTTCGGCGCCGACGAGCGGCTGGTGGCCCTGCTGCTCGTCTGTGCCCGCGACGCCCGCGACATCGTCCGGGTCGCCGCCGTCGACCTGCTGGCCCAGCTGCCCGACCCCGGTGACGACGTCGAGAAGGCCCTCTACGACCGATGCCGGCGCGACGACCACGCCGAGGTGATCATCGCGGCCGCCCGCCCGCTGCTGGCCCGGTCCACGCGGGCCGGTCAGGTCCGCAACCTGCTGACCGACCGTTCCCGCCAGGCGCCCGAGGCCGGCGTGCGCGCGGCCGCCGTACGGCTGCTGACCCGCGAGATCGACACCGGTTCCCAGCCGGAACTGTTCCTCGAGCGGGCCCGGCACGACCCGTCGCCCGTGGTGATCCGGGCCGCCGTCGAGGCGCTGGCGCCGGCCGACGCCAGCCCGATCCTGCTCGACCGGCTGCGAACGGACCCGGACGAGGTGGTCCGCTCGGCCATCCCCGAGATCCTGACCGACGTGCTGCTGGCCGACGACCGGCTGGCCGACGAGCTGGTCCGCCGGGTCCGCGACGAACCCGACGCGACGGTCCGGATGGCTCTGCTGGCGGTGCTGGCCTCGGCCCGGCTGCTGCGCAACCCGCAGCGCCGCGCCGAGGTGCTGACGATCGCCCGCGACTCGTCGGCGGCGCCGGCCGTACGCCTGGCCGCGGTGCACGCCGTGACCCCGGGCTCACCGGCCCTGGAGGAGGCCGACGCGCTGGCCGCGATCACCGTCACCGACGACGACACCAGCGTGCGGCTGGCCGCCGTGGCCGCCCTGCCCCGCTGGCAGCTCACCGGCCAGGTGAAGTCGATGCTGGTCACCGCCGTCCGCCGCGATCCGGTGGCCGAGGTGCGGCTGGCCGGGCTCGAGCGGCTGCTGCGCGACGGGCCCGACCCCACGCTGCGCGCCCTGCTGCAAGAGCTGACCGTGCGCGAGCTGGACGCTGTGGTCTTCCGCACGGCGGCCGCGGCCGCGCTCGCCCAGACCGGCGACCAGGACGCCGGGGCTCTGCTCGAGAAGCTGGAGCGGCGGTCGACCGACGCCAACCCGGAGGTGCGTTCCGCGGTCGTACGTCTCCTCGCCGAGCAGTCCCCGGCCGCCGACCACGCCTACCGGGTGGTGCGCGACCGGCTGCGGGCCGACCACCACCCCGAGGTCGTCGCCGTGGCCGCCGAGCAGGCGGTGCGCTGCTTCGCCGACCGGGCCGACCTGCCCGGCCTGCTGCTGTCCAGGCTCACCGGCGAGCGCACCGAGATCGCCTGCGCCGTGGCGCGCACTTTGGCCCACTGGTGCGACGAGAAGGACGAGGTGCGCCGGAGCCTGGCCGAGGCGGCCACGACGGGCGACATCCCGCTGCGCTGCGCGGCGCTGGCCGCCATGGGCCCGACCGCCGGCCGGGACGAGGTGCGCACGCTGCTGCTGACCGCACTGCGCGACGAGGAGCCGGCCGTCCGTTCGGCCGCCGTGCGGACCCTGGGCCGGGCGCTGGGTCACGACGCCGAGGTGCGCGCCGTCCTGATCGCGGCGCTGCACCAGGAGTCCGCACCCGAGGTGCGCCGGGTGCTCGAGGGCACGCTGATCTGGACCGGACTCGTCGACGTCGAGCAGTTCCCGGACCGGTTCAGCTGACGCCGGCGGGCTCGGTGACGAACGTGTACTCGATGCGGTCGACGGGCGCCTTCTCGAGCAGGATTCTTTCCCGGCCGGCCCGCTCGACCACCTGCAGCAGGACGTTCTCGTCGATGCTGACCTGGTTGAGGATCACCCGGGTGCCCAGCTCGACCGGCAGGTAGCGCGAGTTCAAAATCGAGAAGGTGCGGTACGCGCTGAAGTCTTTCGCGTCCTCGTTGACCTGCACCACCGCGGGCAGGTCGGCCCAGCGGTCGGGGATCTCATCGACCTTGTACGCCTGCATGATCGCGTCGCCCCGCTCGTCGCGTAGCACGCCCAGCCGGGCCAGCTGCCACACGGCCGCGAGGTAGGTGCACGACCAGCGCCGGCCCTGACCGGGCGGGTTGTCCCACAACTCGAGGTCGACGAAGATCGAATGACGGTTGGGCGCGTTCTCGCGCGGCGGGGTCCACGGCACGTACGACATGGCTTGGTCGCTGCCGCCGGAGCGCTCGCCGTTGGCCAGCCAGCCGCTGTCCTCCACCGGCGGACGCGCGCCGGTGGTGTTCGGCGGGGGCTCGGGAGTCAGCTTGTCGAGCACGAGTTCGGCGGCCTTCACGTTGTCGGCCACCGCGCAGCCTGACTCGCGGGCGATGTAGTCGAGCTGGACACCGCTGTCGTCCGCCGCCGAGCGCAGCGCCTCGAAGACCGTGGGCGGGTGGCCGAACGGCGCGAAGTAGTCGTCGATCAGGAAGCACGTGCTGATCCGGGGCTTGCGGCCGTTGCGGGCCTCGTGCAGCGCGCTGACCGCGGCGATCCACGGTTTCACCCGCTGGAAGTGCTCGCGCAGGTAGCCCGGCCCGCGGTTGAAGTCCTCGGCGTAGAGGTGGCCCAGTTCGATGGAGACGTGTGAGAGCCCGACCTGCTGGTCACGCCGCTCGGCGCTGCTCTCCTGGTACACGGTGGTGGTCATCAGGGCTGCTCCCACGTCGATTTGTCCGTGATGCGCTCCGCCAGATCGTCGAACGCCTCCAGTGTGGCCTCATTGGCGACACCGCGGCCAACATCTTCGTTAGAAATAAGCTGTTCCTGCCATTGGAGCACAGGATCGAGCGGAATAGTGCCGAGCCGGACCACCCGTCCCACCTGCCGGTTGCTCGCGAGCAGATCGAGCTCTTTGTTGCGCTGCTGCAGCCAGGCGACCTGCGCGGCCGACAGCCCGCCCAGCCGTTCCCGCTCGCTCGACGGCTCGGTGGTGGCGGTGCGCACGAAGCGGATCCGCCGCCGGAAGATCACCGGGTCGTGCCCGCGCGCCTCGGCCTGGCGGATCAGCCCGTTCACCCCGTAGACCAGGCCCTCCGCGGCCAGCACGTGCTGCCTGGTCCAGCGGTGGAAGACCAGCCACCGGCTCTCGATCCGCGACATCCGTTCGAGGCCCGTCGCGGCCAGGGCGAGCTCGGTGGCCAGCGACCGGCCGGCGCTCAGGTCGACCAGGATGACGCTGAACTCCTCGTTGAGGTGGCTCAGCAGGTCGGCGCAGCGCTGGATCAACTCGTCCGACGGCGGCTGGTTGAACTCGCCGCCGCCCTCGTCGCCGGGGATCAGCACGAGCTGACCGGCGCCGGCCGGGCGGCCGCCCAGCACTCGCGCCTCTTGCCAGACGTCGATGCGCTGCAGCTCCACGGCCTTGCCGTGCAGGTAGCGGTGCAGGCCCCGGCCCTGCGTGGTGCCCCGCTCGACGCCGCTGACGCCGAACACCGCGCCGGCCGTCGGCGAGCCGAAGTCGAAGTCGAGGTAGCAGACGTCCTCGCCGTTGAGGGCCGCCCGGTACAGCACGTTCGTGCTGGTGACCGACCGGCCGGTGCCGCCCTTGTCGGAGGTGGCGAACACGAACATTCAGTCACGCTCCTGGCGAGCCGTCGTGAGCTCGTCGAGCATCCGCAGTGACTCGCTGGCGAGCGACACGGCGGTGGCGGGCAGCGAGCGGTAGATGTTGCGGCCCCGGGTGAGCTGCAGATGCACCTTGAGCAGGCTCTTGCCGAGGTCGTTGCGGTGCGAGGGCTCGGAGCCGTTCATCAGCTCGAGGTCGTACAGGTGCTCGGCCTCGGCCAGCAGCGCGGCGGCGTGCTCGACCAGCCCGTTGTCGACCAGCGGGGCCTGGGTGAGCAGCTTGGCCGTGGTGACCAGGGCCTGCACCACCCGCTCGGTGTGGTACCAGGACGGCTCGGTGAATGTCTTGATCGCCGGGAAGACGGTGTTCGGCTGGTCCCACAGCTGCAGGTCGCTGACCTTGCGGCCGTCGAGGTGGTCCCACGCCCGGTCGGCCAGGTTGAGCATGCGCTCGCGCTGCTCGACGTCGCGCAGCAGGCCGGCGATCACGACGGTGCGCTGCAGCAGGAGCGAGGAGAACTCGCTCACCGCCCAGACCAGCCGGACGTCGCCGTACTTCTCGCTGCCCTCCAGCGTCAGCTCGACGCCAGGGGAGTGCAGGGCCTGCGCGCGCGGGTCGGACTGAGTGGGACGCCGGGTGATGCGGGCCCGCTGTGCCAGTTCGCCCAGCACCGAGCCGATCCGGGACAGCTCGAGGTCGGAACCGCGCTGCTGGGCCAGGCCCTTGGCCGCCACCGAGGTCGCGAGCAGCGTGTAGTAGTCCGACTCGTCGCGGTCGGTGGTGCGCCAGGGCACGTCCTCGAGCGGCCACCGGGTGCCGTCGCCGAACGTGGCCACCGTGGCCCAGTAGCGGCGGGTGAGGTCCCAGCGCAGCTGCAGCGCACGGGTGAGCCGCTGCTGTTCCTCGTTGAGCAGGTTCAGCACGCGGGTGCGCTCGGAGAAGAGGTCTTCGATGGCGTCGAGGGCGAGCACGGTGAAGTACAGGTAGGGCGCGTTCTGCGCGATGCCGGACGGCTGGTGGATGGCCGGGCCCTTGGGGTCCTCGAGCTTGACCGGCGGCGCGTTGTCGATGACGCCCCAGGACCAGCCGCACTCGTACAGGTCGCTCGGGCGGGCGCGCAGTTCGGTGACCTGGCCGGAACCGATCAGGACCTCACCGAGGGAGGCTGTGGTCTCTTGGAGGGCGTCGCGCAGGCGCTGGGCGACCGGTTCGTCGTCCTCGTTGCCCTGGTTGACGGTGCGCAGCAGCGCCTGGCCTTCCTCGGAGTCGACCGCGAAGGTGGAGACGGCGAAGCTGCGGAGCAGGCCGACCATGGCCGCGGTGAGCCGCTGACTGGCCAGTTCCTCGAGCCGGTCGATCTCGGCCCGCAGCTGGCCCGGCTGGCCGCCCGGCGTCTCGCGGAAGACCCGGGCGAAACCGGTGGTGGCCAGCGACAGGGTGATCGACACGGCGAACGAGTCGACGATGTCGAGGTCGAGCTGCTGCTGCGGCAGGTCGCCCGGGGTGCTGACCCGGAAGTAGCTGCCGCCGCTGAAGACCGGCTGTTTCTTGCTGTCGAGGTAGCGCTCGTAGTAGTCGGTCAGGATTCCGACCATGCGTACGGGGATGGCGTGCACGTCGCCGATGGTGCGCAGCGCGTTCGCTATGCGGTGCCCGGTCGTGTCCGGCCGGTCCAGCGCGAAGATCGGCACCTGGGTGGCGGGCAACAGAATGCTCAGCAGCTGCTCGGCGTCACTGATCGAGTTCGACCCGTCCCGCCCGCCCCAGTTCCATTTCCCGTCCCGCCACGAGTACCTGGCCGTAGCCCGCCAAATATCCAGCAGGTGTTGCCGAGGTTGAATCCGCACCTTCGCACTCCACCCTGCTCGCACTCACGACCAGCAACGGCTCGCTCCACCGGCACCCGCGCGAACCACCACCGGCGCCACACGGCCACCGAACTTCCATGATGGACCACCAGTCAAGCAGGCAGTGGACGATACTTTCCGCTCATAAACCCCCAAACGCCCGAACCACCCACTGGGATGCTGTAAACAGACAACGAGAACCCCCAAAGCTGCACAAAACCTCTGCGCACCGACGGCACAGCGAGCCCATAGCTCGTACAAGAAAAGGGGAAAAGGGGCACAGCCCCAAGAAGCCTGACCACCCACGGCCAGCAACAGAACGCGACGCGGGGCGCAGCCCAAGGCGCCTGACCACCCACGGCCAGTTACCGGACGTAACGTGGGGGTCTGGGGGCTCGGCCCCCAGGTGAGAATGCGAGGCGGCGAGGTCCGCGCGTTCCGCGGACAGACTCCTCCACCGGCGAGCGGGCGACGAGAATCGAACTCGCGTAATCAGTTTGGAAGACTGAGGCTCTACCATTGAGCTACGCCCGCGTGAACCTCGCCCTGGGACGGGGTTCTGGCGATAGCTTACTGAATCATCTCCCGTCGGCGCGAACCGGATTCCCCACCAGGTGACTCCAGCGCACGCGTGCGGAAGCGGACCGCATACACTGGCCGTCGCCACGGGGTGTGGCGCAGCTTGGTAGCGCACTCGCTTTGGGAGCGAGGGGCCGTGGGTTCAAATCCCGCCACCCCGACTGACATCATCTATTCGGCAGCAACAAGGAGTACGCCTGTGAAGAGCACCGTCGAGACTCTGAGCCCGACTCGGGTGAAGCTCGCCATCGAGGTGCCGTTCGACGAGCTCAAGCCGAGCCTGCAGAAGGCGTACCGGGAGATCGGCGCGCAGGTTCAGGTGCCCGGCTTCCGTCGCGGCAAGATCCCGGCTGCGGTCATCGATCAGCGGGTCGGGCGCGGCGCGGTCCTCAACGAGGCCGTTCAGGAGGCGATCCCGCAGCAGATCCTGGCGGCCGTGCAGGAGCACGACGTCAAGACGCTGGGCCGCCCCGAGGTCGAGATCACCGAGTTCGGCGACAACGAGCCGCTGAAGTTCACGGCCGAGGTCGACGTCCGTCCCGAGATCACCGTGCCTGACCTGAAGACCATCTCGGTCACGGTCCCGGCGGTCGAGATCGGCGACAACGAGATCGACGAGCAGATCAACGGCCTGCGCGAGCGGTTCGCCACCTTGAAGACGGTGGAGCGGCCGGCCGCCGAGGGCGACTACGTGCAGCTCGACCTGAAGGCGACCGTCGACGGTGTCGAGGTGCCGGGCGGTTCGGCCACGAACATCTCGCACGAGGTGGGCAGCAAGCAGCTGCTGCCGGGCCTGGACGAGGTTCTGGTCGGCCTGGTCGCCGGCGCCGACGCCAACTTCACCACGCAGCTCGTGGGCGGCGACTTCGCCGGCCGTGACGCCGAGGTCGAGGTGACGGTGCGCAGCGTCAAGGACAAGCAGCTGCCCGAGGTCGACGACGATTTCGCGCAGATGGCCAGCGAGTTCGACACGCTCGACGAGCTGAAGAACGACCTGCGTGAGCGGCTGACCAAGGTCAAGAAGGTCGAGCAGATCTACGCGGCCCGCGACGAGGCGCTGAAGCAGCTGGTCGAGGCGGCCGAGATCCCGGCTCCCGAGGGTGTCGTGAAGGACGAGGTCGAGGGTCGCAAGCAGGCCATGACCGACCAGCTGGAGCGGATCGGCGCGACCCTGCAGGACTACCTGACCTCGGAGGACAAGACCGAGGAGCAGATCGACGAGGAGCTGACGGAGGCCGCTCAGGAGGGCGTCCGCATCCAGCTGCTGCTCGACACGATCGCCGACGCCGAGGACGTGCAGGTGTCGGACGACGAGTTCGGGCACGAGATCGTGCACCGGGCGCAGCGGGCTCAGATGCAGCCTCAGCAGTACTACGACCAGCTGGTGCAGTCGGGGGCGGCCGCGGCCGTGTTCGGCGATGTGCGGCGGGGCAAGGCGCTCGCTTCGGTCATGGAGCAGGTCGAGATGAAGGACAGCGAAGGCACCGTCCTGACCCTCGACGACCTCCGCGCCGCGAGCGAGGACGAGCACGCCGGCCACAACCACTAGTTAGTTCTCGGCGGAAGCCGTCGCCGTTGCCGGCGGCGGCTTCCGGTGTTTCTCCCAGGGTCCGTGCGCTGTCAGCGAACACCTGCCCGAGCGGGAAGCTGATGCGCAATGGACCGGTTAGGTTGGTCGTACGACGGACAACCTGCCGGCCGCCACTGGCCGACACAGTCAGCTGTGAAGGGCTGCCATGACTGATCTTCATCTCCCCGCGAGCCCCGTGCTCCGCGGCGATTCCCTCAGTGGCAACCTCGACGACTCGGTCTACAACCGCCTGCTGCGTGAGCGCATCATCTTCCTCGGCAGCGAGGTGACCGACGCGGTGGCCAACCGCATCTGCGCGCAGCTGCTGCTGCTTTCCGCCGAGGACCCTGAGCGCGACATCAACCTCTGGATCAACTCGCCCGGTGGCTCGGTCTACTCGGGCATGGCGATCTACGACACGATGCAGTTCATCGACAACGACGTGCAGACCGTGGCCATGGGCATGGCCGCCTCGATGGGGCAGCTGCTGCTCTGCGCCGGCGCCCCGGGCAAGCGTTTCTCGCTGCCGCACGCGCGGATCATGATGCACCAGCCGTCCGGTGGCATGGGCGGCACGGCCGCCGACATCGCCATCCAGGCCGAGCAGATGCTTTACACCAAGCGGATGTTCCAGGAGCGGGTCGCCTTCCACACCGGCCAGACCCAGGAGCAGATCGAGCAGGATTCTGACCGTGACCGTTGGTTCACGGCTCAGGAGGCTGTGGATTACGGCTTCATCGACAAGGTGATCACCGGGGCCGACCAGGTTCCCGAGGGCGCCGGAACGCTGAACTGAGGAGCTGAAAGATGACTGACCTGACCTTGCCCTCTGGGTTCGCGCCGGTGCACAACCGCTACGTGCTGCCCTCCTTCGTCGAGCGTTCCTCGAACGGGATGATGAAGGAGACGAACCCCTACAACAAGATGTTCGAGGACCGGATCATCTTCCTCGGCGTGCAGGTGGACGACGCGTCGGCCAACGACGTGATGGCCCAGCTGCTGACGCTGGAGAGCTCGGACCCGGACCGCGACATCCTGATGTACATCAACTCGCCCGGCGGCTCCTTCACCGCCATGACGGCGATCTACGACACCATGCAGTACGTCCGCCCGGACATCTCGACGGTCTGCCTCGGCCAGGCCGCCAGCGCCGCCGCGGTTCTGCTGGCCGGCGGCACGGCGGGCAAGCGCATGGCGCTGCCGAACTCCCGCGTGCTGATCCACCAGCCGGCCACCGAGGGTGGTTACGGCCAGGGGTCCGACATCGAGATCCAGGCGCGTGAGATCCTGCGCATGCGCACCCAGATGGAGCAGATGATCTCGCGGCACACCGGCCGCCCGGTCGAGCAGGTCCGCAAGGACGTCGACCGCGACAAGATCATGACGGCCGACGAGGCCAAGGAGTACGGCATCGTCGACGTCGTGCTGGCCAGCCGTAAGAAGAGCCTGCAGTCGGTGGGCTCGGGCAGCTGACGAAAGGCCGCCCCGCGCTGCCGCACAGCGGTGGCGGCGGGGCGGTTGGGCACGGTGTCAGGGGCCGGTTGGCGCGATATAGACTGGCCGACCCCTGACACGCCCGTTTTGGGGGGTCGGAGAACGGCACCTTTGCGGGTAACGTCGAGCATGCAGCCTCAGTTACGCGCTTCGGCAGACGATGGAATGGCAACGAGGCGATCAGTCCTCGATCAGGGGTCGGCACAAGCTGGCCGATGAGCCTTAGGAGAACGTAGGTGGCACGGATCGGCGACGGCGGCGACCTACTGAAGTGCTCCTTCTGTGGGAAGTCCCAGAAGCAGGTCAAGAAGCTCATCGCGGGCCCCGGGGTCTACATCTGCGACGAGTGCATCGACCTCTGCAACGAGATCATCGAGGAAGAGCTGGCCGAGACCGGCGAGGTGAAGTGGGAAGAGCTTCCCAAGCCGATGGAGATCTGCCAGTTCCTCGACCAGTACGTGGTGGGCCAGGAACAGGCCAAGAAGGCGCTCTCGGTCGCCGTCTACAACCACTACAAGCGGATCCAGGCCGAGTCGAGCGGCGCGCCCGGCGCGGGCAGCGACGTCGAGGTGGCCAAGTCCAACATCATGCTCATCGGCCCCACCGGCTGCGGCAAGACGCACCTGGCGCAGACGCTGGCCCGCATGCTGAACGTGCCGTTCGCGATCGCTGACGCCACGGCGCTCACCGAGGCCGGCTACGTCGGCGAGGATGTCGAGAACATCCTGCTCAAGCTCATCCAGGCCGCCGACTACGACGTGAAGCGGGCCGAGCAGGGCATCATCTACATCGACGAGGTCGACAAGATCGCCCGGAAGAGCGAGAACCCGTCGATCACCCGTGACGTCTCCGGTGAGGGCGTCCAGCAGGCCCTGCTGAAGATCCTCGAGGGCACGGTGGCGAACGTTCCGCCGCAGGGCGGCCGCAAGCACCCCCACCAGGAGTTCATCCAGATCGACACCACCAACGTGCTGTTCATCGTCGGTGGCGCGTTCGCCGGGCTCGACCGCATCATCGAGTCCCGCGTGGGTCACGGCGGTGTCGGCTTCGGCGCCCATCTGCGCTCGATCTCGGAGCGGAACACCGACGACATCTTCAGCCGCGTCATGCCGGAAGACATGCTCAAGTTCGGCCTGATCCCCGAGTTCATCGGTCGTCTGCCGGTCATCACCACGGTCCGCAACCTCGACCGCGAGGCGCTGATCAAAATCCTGACCGAGCCCCGCAACGCGTACGTGAAGCAGTATCAGCGCCTGTTCGAGCTGGACGGGGTCGAGCTCGAGTTCGACTTCGGCGCGCTCGAGGCGATCGCCGACCAGGCGATGCTGCGCGGCACGGGCGCCCGCGGTCTGCGCGCCATCATGGAAGAGGTTCTGCTCTCCGTGATGTACGAGGTGCCCAGCAACCCCGATGCGGCCCGGGTGGTCATCACGCGTGAGGTCGTGCTCGAGAACGTGAACCCGACGATCGTCCCGCGCGAGTTCGTCGGTCGCCGCCGTCGTGAGCGCGAGGAGAAGTCCGCCTGACGTCGCCGGAAGCCATGGCCGTCGTCCCCTTGCGGGGGCGGCGGCTTTTCCGTGTACGGGTTGAGCCCGCCCGGCCGTCGTCGGCGCGCCGGGTGTAGCCGCTACCCGGCGCTGCGGTTCGTCCGGCGGTTGGTCAGCGTCTCGAGCACGGTTGTGGCCCAGCGGATGTTCATCTGCTCGTACAACCGCCCCGCCATGAGTGTCAGGTAGGGCCCGATCTGCTCGCCGGCCCGCAGATACTCGTCCTCGTCGCGCCCGGCGAGCATGCGTTCCCGCAGCTTGTCGTACCCGGCGAGCTTGCCGCGCGACCACGCTAGGCGCTCCGTGGCCGCCGCGATCATCGCCGCCGGGTCGTCGGGGTCGACGGCCTGCAGCTTGACAAGGAATTCGTCCCGCATCGCCGGTGGCTTGGCCGGTCGCCGGCCGAACGCCCGCAGCTCTTCCTGCCCCGCGGGTGTCACGGTGAAAACTCGCTTGTTGGGCCGCTTGCTCTGCTCCACGACCCGGGCACTGATCAGGCCGTCCTGTTCGAGCCGCTCGAGGTCTCGGTAGAGCTGTTGCGGTGTGGCCGACCAGAAGTTCGCCACCCCGACGTCGAACCGCTTGGCCAGTTCGTAGCCCGACGCCTCCCCTTGGGCGAGGGCGGCGAGCAGCGCGTGGCGTAGCGACACCTGGACACCTCCGCGGTACCGGGTTAGCGTAATCCGCACCTATTCAATTAGTTGAGTATAGGGGTCGCGCCGTGCACTCGTTCCGAGCCGCCATCGAATCCCGTGACGTCGACGCCGCCGTGGCCTTGCTGCACGAGGACGTGGTCTTCAGCAGCCCCGTCGTCTACACCCCGTACCGCGGCCGCTTCGCCGTCGAGCCCATCCTCAAGGCGGTCATCGAGGTCTTCGAAGACTTCGAGTACACCCGTGAGCTGACGTCGCCTCCCGATCACGCCCTCGTCTTCCGGGCCCGCGTCGGCGACATGCACCTGGAGGGCTGCGACTTCCTGCATGAGGACCCGGACGGGCGGATCACCGAGTTCACCGTGATGATCCGGCCCCTGAAGGGCATCCAGGCTCTCGCCGAGGCCATGCGGCAGCGGCTGGCCTGAGCCGGACCTCGTCATGACCGTCTGTGCTGCCACGGGTTCCGGGTACAGGCCGCCGAGGGTTGGACGGCGTCGCGAGCGCTCGTAGGCTCCAGGTATGCGTGTTGCGGTGTGTCAGGTGAACTCGCGAGCCGACCGGGACGAGAACCTGCGGGTGGCTCGCGACCAGCTGGAGCGGGCGGCGGCCGCGGGCGCCGAGCTGGCGGTCCTGCCGGAGTACGTCGACTACCTGGGTCCCGGCGACACGGCCCCCAAACCGGAGGGCATCGACGGTGAGTTCGCGCAGTTCTTCGCGAACGCCGCGCGGGAGCTCGGCCTCTGGGTGCACGCCGGCTCCTTCCACGAGAGCGGCCCCGACGCGCGACGCACCTACAACACCTCCCTGGTCTTCGACCCGAGCGGCGGTCTCGTCGCGCGCTACCGGAAGATCCACCTGTACGACGTGGAGATCGCGGACCGGGTCTCTTATCAGGAGTCCCGCTCGGTGGCGCCCGGCGACGAGACCGTCGTGGCCGAGATCGCCGGGGTTCGTACGGGCCTGTCGATCTGCTACGACCTGCGCTTCCCCGAGCTCTACCGCCGGCTGGCGGTCGAGGGGGAGGCCCGCGTCCTGGTCGTGCCGGCGGCGTTCATGATGCACACCGGGCGGGACCACTGGGAGGTCCTGCTGCGGGCCCGGGCCATCGAGAACCAGTGCTACGTGGTTGCGGCCGGTCAGATCGGGGACCACGACCCCGGCCGTACGTGTTTCGGCCGCAGCATGGTTGTCGACCCCTGGGGAACGGTGCTGGCCCAGGCGCCCGACACCGTGGGCATCGTGACCGCCGAGCTCGACCTCGACCGGCTCGACAAGATCCGTACCGAGTTGCCCAGCCTGGCCAACCGGCGTCTGTAAAGGCCTGCTTCAGGCGCTCACGTGGGCTGTTCCGGGGTATGTCAGCGGCGTCACAGAAGCTGGATCAGGTAGCCCACGATGGCGAAACCGATGACCGCGCCGCCGGACAGAAGCATGGCGCCGCCCATGCGCGACGGCCCCCGCTCGAGGAGCCGGCGTACCGACACCACCAGCGTGACCAGCACAAGAGCCCCGATGACGAACTGGCCGAACGGCATGATCATGTCCATGAGCACGTCGGCTGCCAGCGTCCGCGAAGCTCCCATGTGCCCACTCTTTCACGTTGTGCAGAGGATTCGGGCTGTCTCGGCCCACCGATGGGCACGGGGGCCGATTTGCATGAGCGGCACCCGGTCAAGTAACTTTCTCTCTGCCCGAGGGAAACCCGGACGAACGACGCGAAAGCGACGCCAGTCAGGAAGTCTCCGAGGGCAGGCGTTAAGCTTGACCGGCAAAGCCGGGCGGAGCGGGGCAGGGAGACTTGCGCCAGCGAGACCGACCGGGTAAGTTAGTCAGGCCAGCGGGAACCGGGCAAACAGATCACCAAGTGGTCGTCGGCCGGTCCGCGAGGCCACTCTCACGATCCACCCGCCGGATAGCGGGTTCGATTCGCGGGGAAAACTTGGGCGGTGCGAGCGAGATTTCTGATCTTGCGCTCGCGAAGCCGACCGGGTAAGTTTGAGCGGTTGCCCCGGAGCAGTTG